>NZ_CP082841.1:0-5157963 GCF_019930565.1 Kluyvera sp. CRP
TGGAGCCTCATGATAGCTGATACTGGATAATGGCTATAGTATGTAATGACATATATACAGTAATATAGAGATAGAGTGTATACAGAGTATAATAGATACGTCTATATACCTTGTAGACGCAAATAGCGAATAAATATCAGCTTAGCCAGAATGGGATTAGCGGATATACAAAACGTTACCGGTTATTAGGCGGTACAACTTCCTCCCAGTGATATTCAATAGCGGTTATAGGCGCATGTACACATTCTGGAATTTGCTCTTTTGATACCTCGACTTTGCTCAAAACCGACGATCCTTGCAATTGGCAGAGTCAGGAAAAACCATCGGCGGTTTTCCCCTACCATTGTACGAGGTGCAGATGTGACACTAAACAGCTGCGGTAGTTAGCCGGTCTACCACGCAAAAACTCAGCAACGTTGGGCGGTATTGAGGGAAGAATTCAGCGACACAAGTGGTATGAAAAACCTCCTCACCAAGTATAAAAGCCAAAGATATGGCGGCCATAAACCGCCATCAATCTGGCTAATGCTGGAACTAACGTTTTGGATGCCCCTGCTCCTGACGTTTTTGACGCCGTGTTTTGCGCTTCCGCTTGCGTGTATCCTCAACAAACTGGCTGATGGCCATCTCTTCCTTGGTAGCAAACTCTGGCTTTAATCCGCCAATAACCTGCCCTAGCTTTGCCATGCAAACAGGCAGCCAAAAAGACCAGACGTCATGCTTGTTAAACAGCTCTACCTTATTAAGGTACAGGAGTTTGGTGAACTTACGGGCCAGACGCCCCTTTGAATCACCATCACTCAACGTATTGGTCCATGCTTTGATACCATTAGTTTTGGGCCGGTCATTGGTAAAGACAGCGTTTATTAGTTCCCCCTCCAGCTTGCGCTTATACACCAACAGACGCTCAAAGGGATGTTCGAGCTTTGAGAGGTCCGACAACATCAGCGCTTTTTGCTTGCATCCTCGTTTACCGGGGCCAGTAGACTCAGGTTGTATACGCATTTCAACACGTAGAAAGTGCGGATGTTCTTCCTTGTCAATTTCAAGGAAATACTCTCGTTTACGCCTCCCTTTTTCATTCACATATCTTGCGCGCTCAGGGAATGCAATCCGCTCAAACTGCGCTGCATTAATCTTGCCATAGATTAACACTGACAGTTTCGAGTCTAACGCCCCAAGGGATAACCCCGGCAGCCCTTTATCATTATCGTAGTCTTTATAAATCGATGACTTTTTTAAACCCCAAAGATAGTCATTCAACTTGCATCCATAGATATCCAGAGCGATATCAAGCCGGGTGACCCATGCCCGCGCCAGCAGGTGAGCAAAAGTTTCACCGAGACGGTCACTCAACCACTTAAGCAGTAGATCCATCCGTTTACCCGTCATGTGTTGGGGATGAAACTGGATACTGAACCCGCCAGTTCCTGGTGCTTTTGGCCCCCACATGAGATATGCCAGCATTGGTGCATCAGGTTCATTACGTGAAATGCACAAACCATACTTGTAAGGGTGACATGTCCCCGTCGCGTTCCGGGGAGATTTCTTCTGCACAACATAGTTTTTCCACTCCCGTTCCGGTAAAGACTGCAACTTCTGAACAAACTCAGATTTCTCATCCTCACTGTGGAAGCGGGATACTATTGAAAGCCAGTCGATGCGCATCTTCATCTCATGCCCCTCAAGGCTGTCACAAATCTTATCTGATGGACTAAATTCAACATTCTTCTTGTTAAGCAACTTGTTCTTTTTCATTGGTGTTCCGTATCAGGGACTAACCTGATTGAGGAACAGAGAGCATCAGCAACCCATCAGCTATCAGTAGTAACTGTGGTGAATCGATTGTTTAGTTAAACCAGCGTCAGCATTGGCTGATATGTTCTCTGTTCATGGTTATACGTGCGTGAATAACGTGCTGTTAGACGTTCATGCACTTACTGAACACGCTGGCGGTCAGCCAGCCACTGGTTAATTTCATGTTCGTAGAAACCTACCGAACGGATACTTATTTGAACGCGCCGGGGGAATTCATTACGCTGGAGCATTCTGTAGAGTGAAGCCCTGCTCATGGCACAACGTTCAAGAACTTCCGGGACTTTGATGATACGAATTGTGGTCATAACGCACCTGTTTAAGTTACGCATCGGCTGATGCGAACAGGCTTTTACAACCATCATTTCCACCCCTATTTTGGTCAAAAATGCCAAAAGCAACTGTTGCATAATCGAAAAATCAAATTTGCAACAGTTGCTTTTGTGAATTAGTTCAGGCTTAATCCTCAATAAAGCAACTGTTGCTTTTTCATGTGATGGTTGAATACAACATTGAGGGCTTAATGAAAAATCAGAAAACAAGCGATGCCGTGATCCGGGTTTTTGCCAGTAGGGAAAACCTTGAAGAGGAGATTGGAAGTGCTTTCTCGATCAATATGAATAAACAGGTGAAGGCGAGGTTGCGTGAGTTATGTGTGTTCTATGGTCACGAGGACATGCTCACAAGGAAATCAGGAACAGGCCGGCGTTTTAGCGATGTACTGGCCAGACTGATTGATGCTCATTACATTGCTTATGTATTCAAACCTCAAACTGATCCAGCCAAGAAGTTGATTAAAGCTTTCAAGCATGTTCATCTTTTGAAAATGAGGGGCAAGGATAATGAAACTATCAAGGAGTCCATGATCGACAAAGGATTTGATAGGCCTGGAGCTATTGCAGATGTCCTGACAGACCCAAAAATGGACCCTAAAGCATGGTCAGAGAAGGACGTAGAAAAGATGCTAAACCCGGAGAAAGTACTAAAGCTTTTGATGAAAATCGAAAGTAAACAAAAGGGGTGAAATTGCTCCTAGCGACATACTTTCACAACACAGGTAAATGATACCGTCACCAGCATTTGAGCCGTCTGCTGGCGTTCACTTTCATAGTCTCACCACGACAGTCATAGCGTGTCGTGGTGGATATGTCGCTGTGGCCTGCCAACTGGCGGACGGTGTTGATATCCACGCCCTGCTCCAGCAAACGGGTGATGAAGGTGCGCCGCATGTCATGCGGGGTAAACCGCGCTATGCCTGACGTTTGCTGTAACTGCTCCAGGATACCCGTTAACCCGGTTGTTGTCAGAGGCTGGCTGACGGCCTTACCGTTGCGCTGAATTCGGCTGAACAGTGCGCTGTCAGCTTCATCTGCGCCAACTTTCAGCCATGCGCAGATAGCCTTGTCCACCGCATCCGCCACGTGAATTTCACGGTATTTACGCCCCTTCCCCTGGCGTACCGTCAGGATGCCGTTGTCATAGTCCCGGCGCTCAAGTTTGACCAGTTCCCCGGCCCGCAGGCCCGTTCCGCAAAGTGTCAGCACAATAGCGACGTCACGACAGCGCCGTACCGGTTGCGGATGCTGTTTTGCGGCCTGAATCAGCGCCCGGATTTCCTGCTTGTCTAATGCCCTTCCCTTACGCTGGATATCGCCGCTCACGCGCTTCACTGACCGGATTCGGGCCAGAGTTTCGGCATTCATGCAATTGAGATTAAAAGCCGTCTGCGCCACGCCCCTAAGTGCTGACAGCGCCATGTTCACCGACGACACGGCATAACCGTCATCCAGCAGTGCCGCACGCACTTTAGCAACGGCGGCGTAGTTGAGTTGTTCCCAAGGATAGTCTGCTGCATCCGCACCGCGTTTAAGTATGCTGGCGCTGCGGTTTAACAGGCTGGTGATGCCCCGCCGTCCCGATGGTGCAAGACCGCCAATATACGCATCAAACACGGTGGTTTGCACCGCCGGCACGACCTGACGCAACGCAGCCCGGCTCATGCACCTAACCCGCAATAACGTACATTAAACCAGGTAACTTTCAGCATCACACCAGCCCCCGCTCAGCCATCGACACCGTTTCAGTTCCTGCCACGATAAAGTGATCAAGTAACCGCACATCCAGCATTTCGAGTAGCTCCTGAAGCTTTTTAGTCAACTTGATATCGCAGCGGCTGGGTTCAGGCTCGCCGCTGGGGTGGTTGTGGACAAGGATGACTGCGGCGGCGTTATGCTTCAGTACACGCTTAATAACTTCACGGGGGTGAACGCTGACCGAGTTTAGCGTACCCCTGAACAGGATTTCGCGGTGCAGCAGCTGATTCTGATTATCGAGCAGGATGATGCCAAACTCTTCATGTTCAAGCGGTGCCAGCTCAACCATCACGCACCGCCGTACATCATCAGGGGAGCAGAGCTGAACGCCACGCTGGTAGTACCGGCTGATAATGTCACGAGCCTGGTCAAGGATACGGGTTTCACGCTGGGTAAACATGGTCATATCAGAACTCCCGTTCAATGAAGTAAATGGCATCGGGAAACAGCTGGCGGCGGGTTACGCCAGTACGCAGGGAGAAAGCTTTACGGGGCATAGTGGTTCGCCCGTTGCTGTCGAAGAAACAGAGCGTTTCTTCATCTATTTTGACCAGAAGGGACCAATGAAACTGGTCGCTGAGCATAATCAGGCGGGAGTAGTCAGTGACGTCCAGAAACCGCTGCATTTCCCTGAAAAGTCGCCCGTCCGATAACCCTCGCTTCCCTGCAAAAGGTCTGGTAATTTGAACCGGGAACTGGCGGCTGTAATACCCTTTCTGCAGCACCTGAGCTATCAGCCAGTCTAAACGGTCTTCTTCAATCCCTTCAGTCAGCCATTCATGCAAGGGCCAGCGCTGCTGATAAGCCTGAATAAGCCGGTTCATTAACGGGCGTCGTTTCACCCTGCCGTCATACAGCCAGCTCAGCATGTTCACCACGCAGTAAGCCCCGCAAAGACAGTCCAGTTCGCCCTGTTGAGACGCACGTATCCCTCTGTCAGTCGTCACAGATAATTCCTCATAAATTAGTGATGGTTAGTGTGGTGAGGTTAGCTTTCCCACAGGACGGTAATGGTGTAGACGTTCATGGCGTGATACTGAATAAAGTTGGATTGCCAGAGTTCAAATAACTCTCTTCCGGCGTTAACAGGCAGATCACCAACATGGGCAAGAAAGACATATTGCTGACTCCAGCTAAAATCAATTTCCTTTTCCAGTTCGGGGTATACCACTCCCATATAACTGAAGTCGGTAATGTAATCAAAATACCATTCGTCATTGCGAGAAATAAGCCGTATTTCGACAGGATGGTAACCGCCCTTTTCGGCGCTGTAAGTCAGATCTTTAAATAACAGACTAACAGCGGTAATTCTGGCTTTATGCGGCGGTGGATTTCCCGCTTCATTTAATATGATATTTATTAATTCCTGATCGACGGGCATAGCTAGCCCTTCCTGATGGACAATATTCATCAGTGATTTTCCTGTTCAATATATTCTGATATGACGTTATGTTTGTACCAGCATTAGCGAGTTTTAATCACTTTATAATGATAAGTAAATAAAAGCATGCTGACTGGATGAAATATGCTTTTCCAGCAATGACATTATATCAAATATATACTTTCAGTGCAAATAATAACAACAAGAAACTAATTAGCAACCCAGAAATGAAATAACTGACAACAGATTTTTATTCATTATTAAGTGATGGCATACTTCCCATTCTGCCATGTCAGACAGGTCAGGATTCCGGGGTGGTTCCTTCTGTCTGGCATGGCGGAAAACTGACACTATCACACCTTCCCGTTCAGCTTTTCAAACAGGCGCTTACGCTCATCTTCAGGCAGTTTCATGATTTGTACCGCCAGTTCAGAAACATCAGGCCCCTGAGACATCAGATCGTCCTTTACCAGCCTGAGGGCCTGCTCCATCAGTTGCGCCCGCGAAACGGGTGACATATTGCGATACAGCTGTATCCAGAGGCTAAGCTGGCGATCGCTGTCGGTGAGAGTAAACGCTTCACCCTTAGCCCTGTTTCTCTCATCATCAAGCGACATTGTGGCTGCGCTGATATGGTAAACCACGCCTTTCCCGGCAGTCCTTTTACGACGTATTTCCGGGTGCAGGGATGCCAGCTTTTCCAGGCGCATCCTGGCGCCACGCGCAGTGCCCGGCATCCCCTCAATACGGGTAAATTCCTCTGCTGTCAGCCAGTCTTTTCCCTCTTCAACAGAAGCCCCAGGATGGGTCGATATAGCCGATACTGATCTCTTGCTGCTCATATAAATTTCACCAGATATCAATGCGTTAACATAAAAACCTACAAACAGATACCAAAAGAACTTGAAAGGTATCATCCGTTCGCATTTAATATCCATGTACTGATTCCATGGAGTTAATACTGTGCGTAACACAACAGCATCGCAGAAAAAGCAGAGCAAAGAAAGTTCAGGGAACTGGCATCGTGCCGATATTGTGGCAGCACTTCACAAGCGAGGGTTAACGCTGGCGTCACTGTCACGCAGTCACGGCCTTGCGCCACGTACATTAAATAACGCCTTAGAGCGTCATTACCCCAGAGCTGAGCGTATTATTGCCGGGGCTCTGGATACCACACCAGAAGCATTATGGCCGGAAAGGTATGCCCTTAAAAATGGACCTAATAGCAGGTAAAGGATGCAGCCATGGCAACCACCATCACTGAAATAACGGAATGCTTTGAGTATTTTTTCAGTTCTCTTTATCGCAGGGAGTTCGTCAAAACACTGCGTCTGAACGAATGTAGCGAGCGGGAATTACTGCCTCTGGTACGTTGCTATTTGCTGGGTTGGTTTGCAGATAATGTCTCACCGGAAGTAAAAAGCAAGCTGCCAGGAACTGTATCCGGGCACGGTTATATTGATTTTGTCATTGACGATGTGGCCGTTGAGTTTGCAGTACGTAAACCAACTGCGGCACGTTCCAATGTCTCCGCAACTGTAAATAGCACTGAAGTAAAGAAATTGATGAAGCACGATGGTAAAGCCTTGCTTGTGCTGTTTGACTTCTCTGACACGCCTTATTCAGAAGAACAGATCGAATCTTTCCGCAACTGGCCCTCCCTGGGGCGTGGGAATCATCGCAAGTCCGCATTCAACGTCGTTTATTTCTTTGTGGAAAAACGCAGACCGCTGGCACTGGGGAAAATCACCAAAAACATCCGTATCACTTAACAGGGAATTAATTAATGAACAGAAAACTGTTGGCCTTATTGATGGCAGCCATAACGCTACCTGTCGCAGCAGCGCAGTACGTAAAACCCGGAGCGGTTCTAACCCTGAATCCGGGAAAGGGCAATGCTAAATTCAACATTAATGCCTCAACAGGAGATGGCTCAGGCGTATGCAATATGGAGGGTACAGCACAGCAAATAGCTGCCGGAGAAAGCCAGAAGCATCGATGGATATGGAATGACAATACCAGCCAGTGTGTTGCAGTAATTAGTGAACTGAAAAACGGTAAGGTCAGCATTATGACTCGTGGTTGCGAGGGATACTGCGGGGCTTCTGCGGCAGGCGCAATGGATGGTCTATTTAATAAGAAGTAAAAGTATCATTAATTTACGAAGGAATCTTAGATGAAAAGAACAATGTTTCTGGTATTAATAGCGGCTGGTTTACTGGCTGGCTGCGGCGAGAAAACACCAAAATGTAGTAGTGATGATGCAAAAAATCTGGTCGTGGACATTGCCAGAAAAACAATCGAGAAGCGCATGACACTGGATAAGGATGTGCTGATTTCTGTTGAAAATGTCAGAACAATAAGCCATGAATCAGAGCTTGATGTTTATCAGTGTGCCGCTGATTTAACGTTCGCAAAACCTGACCTGCAAAATTCCCTACCAATCACCTATCGGATTCAGAAAACTGATGAAGGTAAAGGTCAGTTCTATATAAACGTATCAGGCTTATAATCACCTTAGCTGAAGGTTCCTTTTGGGTAAAGTAACTCATGCTTTATTCCAAAAGGAAATCCTTTCTAAGAAACTAACTACCCCTTTCATGGCTGCCATGACATAATACTAATATCATCATTACAGGTCCAAGTTCAAAAAATATTAACTTAGTTGACATGATTTTTTCATGACGCTCTCTTAATAAGAGCGCCATCCCTGAACTCGCTTGTTTTGTCAGTTAGGATAATGGATTATCCAAATGCCATTCCATGATAACTACATCAAGAACATCTTTATTATTTGATATCAAAAACCGTTTTGCTGACGATCTAATCTCATCATTAACATATCTTGCAAAACTCAAAGAGTTAAAATCTTTAAGGGGATTAATTAAACGACACAAAGCTAATGAAGGTGATAAGACAAAGATAAAACCATTCGATAAAGTATTTTTATCGCCATTAATCACAAATGGAAAATCACCGGTAATGAATGGCAATGATGAATCTGACTTTAATATATACGTCTTGAACCCATCCATTTCCATCTCATTTAATATAGGCATAAAACTAGCAGCCCTTTTAACTAGCTTCACTACTGACTTACTTATAAGATCCCGAATGGCATCAGCATCAGCATCAGCATCAGCATCAGCATCAGCATCAGCATCAGCATCAGCATCAGCATCAGCATCAGCATCAGCATCAGCATCAGCATCAGCATCAGCATCAGCATCAGCATCAGCATCAGCAGAAAGGAATTCTGCCAGTTCTAAGACATTCTCATCAACTAAAAGGGGAGAGAAACTCTCCGAATCGCCCATGTAATGATAAAGGATTTCACCATGTTCATTTAAATAATCCATGCATTCATGTAGTTCATTATTTAAATTCATAAATCTAGCATCCACAGTAGGCAATCTAGATAACATTATTGAGCAGAGGATATTTATCATTCGAATCAAATCATCATCATCAACTTCATTTATGGATGAATCATCAATTATAACATTATGAATGCACTCCATAATTTCAGGGTAAATTTCTTCAACCTTACCAAATAAATCCTCAATCAGTCGTGTGTCGTTCCTTTCTGTCTCCAAGTCTAAAACAGTATTTCTATGCGCCTCAAAGCCAAATTTCTCAACATTTCTTAAGGCACATGCTTTGGGCGGAATATATTTTGGAATATTTGGGTCCTTTTTCTCCTTACCAATCAAGTCGATATAAAACACACTATCAGAGCTATCCGGAGAGAAAGATCTTAAATAACATTTTGGAATGTAATGATGATTTTTACTTTGTCTTTGCACTGACACGAATTCTATCTCCTAAATCAAATAATCAATCCACACCTGCAACTACTTTCGGCACTCAGCATCATAATTATAAATCCCCTCAACGCTGCCACGTGTATGCCCCAATACGGCCTCAGCAATCTCATTGGGACACTACAAATGAGACAACCCCGTTCGTACTGTACGACGCAGATCGTGCGGCGTCCAATGAGGTATATCAAGCAGTTGATCGCTTTCACGTAAACGCCATGAGTTTTCAGTTAGATAATTCTGCTGGATTGGATTGTTAGTGGCTTGCGAAGGAAACAGATATTTGTCGGATGTAAGCCGTAGTAGTTTGAGAAAGTCGATTGCCTGATCAGATAACTATACGTAGCGCTCTATCCCTGTTTTGGCTTCTCGCAGATGGTAAATGAATGATGCCTTTTTCAAAATCGAAGGCCTCCGGACTGACACCGCCGAGATGACTGTGGCGCCGGGCCCGATTGTAGAGCACTTCAATGTAATCGAAGATAAGCATCTCACCGGGATCAGGATCTACGTCATGAGCGCAAGTTAATAGTTTTAGAAATCAAGCTAATTAGCATAATATCTCTTAACTGAAGGGATATGGAGCCGCAGAAATAAATGAAGACACGGCAGTATGCGCAAAAATCAATCTTCGATCTGGAAGCAATCTTCGAACAGTCCCGCAACAATGTTAGTGAACTTGAACAGCTGTTGAGCGAGCTGACTTTTCGCAACACTGCCAGGGCGCGGACTCTGACGTCTAAAATCGAGCAATCTCTAACTGCAATTAGCGACCGCAGCGAGGTCGCCATGTCGGCTTCCAGCCCATCAACATGTAATCTCGATTCGGCGTCCATACAATTTTCTCAAGCAGTGCCCCACAATGCACCTGCAACTGTAGAGCAACTGCAACCGAAGGCTATCCCAGACGCTGCCATGCGACAGCAATTCGACAAAGGCCAAATCGATCTAGGTCCACTGCCGTCTTTCTCTCCGTCAGATAAAGCAAATGATGCGCGAGCAATACTGGCAGCATGGACAGCCCTCGAAGCACTATCGCCTCAAGGTTATAAACGCCCAGAGGATATGGCAACCGGCGACCGCTCCAGGGTTGCTCTATTGGAGCGAGGTGTTCCATGGGGACCAAATGCCCGCAGTAAGCCCAGTTATAAGCTTTATTTCGAGGTCGTCCTCGGCTCCATCGCTCTCGACAAGGCGACGGACGAGCTGGCCAAGGTTTTTGGCGAGGATGAGGAGCGTTCACGCCCGGACGGTAAGAAAGCGGCCATCGGCACGATCCTGATCGACAAAGAAGGCTATGTGCTTGAGGACAAAGGCGTTGCCGTGTCCAGTTTTGCCTGGGCACTCAAGCCGGCTCTCGATCTGAAGCTTGGGAGTTTAGGAAATTGGCCGAATGTTGAGCCGCGCATTATCGAGCATCTGGATCGAATGGTTCGCCACCACAACAAAGATGGAGAACCCATACCGATCGATCTGAATGTTGTTCATAACGCTTATAAATGGCTTGTATCGCAGTTCAGTGTACCCGAGCATTTGGTTGAGCCACCCACATTCGCGATTAAGGTGTTTCATCATTTCAAGGCTAAGGCGCCGCCTGAACCTTCGTTACTGAATTCCTTCTATCTTGAAGATCTCGGTGAAGCAACCAAATTGCTCGAGACGGGCAAAGCCGGAACCGGTTTGCGCCGCTACATGGGAATTGGCAGACCTGACCAGAAAATCGACGTGCTATCGCCCATTTCCGCAGTTGAGCCGTTCGTCGCACCGTCGCTCATGCCGCAGGCTCGTTGGCCTTCGAAAGGCGGCCATCCACTGGTGCTGCTTCAACAGGCTGCCGTGAATGCGGCGCGTGCTGAGCTGAATGATGCTCCAGGTATCATCGGCGTCAATGGGCCTCCGGGAACCGGAAAGACCACTCTTCTCCGGGATATCGTCGTTGGATGCATTCTCGATCGAGCCACGGCGATGTCCGGCTTCAACAAACCGCAGGATGCCTTTTCCACAACAGGCGAGAAGCTGGCATTCGGTTCCAATGCATTCCTGCACTTCTACAAGTTACATGCATCCTTGAAGGGCCATGAGATCGTCGTAGCCTCCTCCAATAACAAAGCAGTCGAAAACGTCAGTAAAGAGCTTCCTCTCAAGGAAGCCAATGGTCGCCATGAACAGATCGCCTACTTCCGGTCCATCAGCGACCTGATTGCGAATCCCAAACGCGCCGGCTATTTCGAAGCCGAGGCCGAGGGGGGCATCCCCTCCGACACTGTCGAAACCTGGGGGTTGATCGCCGCAGCTCTCGGCAAGAGCAGCAACCGAGGCGCGTTTCAGCAAGGTTTCTGGTGGAATGAAGACGGTGGTTTCCTTACCTACCTGAAAGCAGCTCGCGGCATAAATGTCATGCGTGAGATCAAGGACGAGCGAACTGGCGAAACCATCGATCGCGTGATGCCCAGCGTGGTTGTCAATGAGCGGCCCAGCACCAACGAAGCGGATGCTGCGGCGGCCTGGCAGAAAGCGCGAACCGCCTTTCTTAAACTTAAGGAGACGATAGACGCCGAAATCGCCAGCATCGAAGAGATGCGACGGGATATCCAGGCGCTCAAGGGAGCGATCACCGAACTTCAAAGGGCTGAACAGCGTCGACCGAGTCTGAATGAAGCCGTCGAAGAAGCACACAAGACTGCTGAATCCTGCCAACGAAAGCATGAGAAGGCAAAATCGCAGATCGAGCAGGACAAGATCATGCTCGACAGCCATCTTGCTTGCCGTCCAGGTTTCTTCTCCCGTTTGTTTGCGACTGCGGCCTGGAAGTCGTGGAGATCGACACTGCAGAAGCTCTCGGCGACCTTGCAGCAATCAGTCATACGGGCGCAGGGGACGGACGGTGCCCTAGAGCTTGCAAGGGCTGAGTGGAGCAATACTGAGTCCCAGTTACAGCAACTCGACCAGGAAATTTCCAGCAAATGTCAGGCTGTCTCGAAATTGAAGGCAACCGAGGCACAGGCACGAAACCGTATGGGAGACAGGGTCGTTGATGAGAGGTTCTTCGAGCGCGAGCACGAGTCTATCCACCTCACTGCACCATGGCTTCCCGATGAGGTTCATCGCCTGCGGGAGGATCTTTTCGCCGCTGCCCTGACTGTGCATAAAACGTTCATCGATGCTTCGGCCAGCCGCTTGCAACACAATCTTGGGTTATTGATGTCAGGCATGGTAGCTGGTGCCTTCCAGTCTTCCGCTCACCGTGAACTTCTCCCCGACCTTTGGTCAAGCCTTTTCGTGGTTGTGCCGACGGTGTCCACGACATTCGCCTCTGTTCGGACGATGTTCGGGGATCTGCCACCAGAGAGCATTGGTTGGCTTCTGGTAGATGAAGCGGGCCAAGCCGTTCCTCAGGCAGCAGTTGGAGCTATCATGCGGGCAAAGCGCTCCATCGTGGTAGGTGACCCGTTGCAAATCCCACCTGTAGTTTCACTTCCTGAAAAGCTGAACGCCGAAATCTGCAAGTTCTTTGACATTGACCAAGTCCAATGGTCTGCCCCCGCAGCATCTACGCAGACCCTTGCTGATCAGGCATCGCGCTTCAAATCCACCTTCGTCATGGACGTAGGTGATCGAGAAGTCGGGCTGCCATTGCTCGTTCACAGGCGTTGCCAGAACCCAATGTTTGATGTTTCTAACTCCATCGCCTATGCCGGGCAGATGGTCCATGCTGTCGGGCCTAAAAAACCCGGATCTATCGGCTCGGCTTTGGGGAGATCTCACTGGGTGGATATCAATGGCGATGCTGAGACGAAGTGGTGTCCCGACGAGGGCGAAGCGGTTGTGCGAATGCTCAAAGAGCTGGCAGCATCGGGCATTACAAATCCGGACGTATTTATCATCACACCATTCAAGATCGTAGAGCAGAACATGCGTCGGCGTCTCGACAGTGAAACTGATCTGCTTCGAACGTTCGGCGTAAAGCTGGATGAATGGTGCCGTGATCGTGTAGGCACAATCCACACGTTCCAGGGTCGAGAGGCGGACACGGTAATCCTGTTGCTGGGTGCGCCGAAAGCGAGTCAGCAAAGGGCACGTCAGTGGGCGGCAAGCCCTCCAAACATAATCAATGTAGCCGTCTCACGCGCCAAGCAAAACCTGTATGTGGTCGGCTCGGCTGCTGCATGGACAGGGGCGGGAACTAGCCTTCAGGTCCTGCATCGGCAATTGGCGAAATCAGCCTAACAATCTCCGAGGTGGCCCTCATTATTGAGGGCTCATCGCGACTCATTCTTGGCTAACTTCAGTAATGGGCTGGCAGCTATGTGTTAAAATCTGACATTGCTCACATAATAGTCAAGCAGTCACTTTTCACCGCCCATCCAAGCTTGATAATTCTTACCGCTCCCCTTATATCCACACTGAGGAATAACCTCTGACATGGCTAAGGAGTATGATTATGGGGCTTAAACCTGGTCCAAAACCAATCGCAAAATCAACAGGAAAACCCGATCAACGCAGACGTGATAATAAGGATACACCCGGCAATACCCCAGGACTGAAACCAAGCAAATCAACTGGGAAGTAATCGTTCAAGGGTATGGAGAATTCATCTATACCCTTATCTCATCAAATCAGTCTGCTTTAGCCCGTTTAGTGCCAGGAGCGGACGTTGGCTTGAAGCGTCTCTTTTCTATGATGCTCGCCAAGAGTAGCGGATCTATAAAAAAACACTCTATCCGGTATAATCTCTTTCATGTTTTCTTTTCGGTATCTAACACCATGAGCATGTCAGCATTACAACCTCAGATAGTTAAAGCAATGAAACCAAAACATGGAAAGGATTGGATGTTAGTCCGTGGAGACACGGTTTTCGTCCGCTTTTTAGCTCAAAATGATGATGGTAATTCTTTTGAAGTGCAGACACCAACGAGGCCCGAAGAGAGAATTCGCACTGGGGGTGGTTTGACTGTCGGATACAAGCTGCCAGTAAACCAGAAGCTCCTTTTTTCGATCGCTGAGACGTTAGCCCAAGAAAATCATCTTCAACCTGAGAAAAAAGTAGACCGCTTTCAGAATAATTGCATCTCCATGTTTTCCATTACTATAGATCAAGGCAAAACTATACAAGATGAAGTCAACGAGGAATGGGTCACTCGCTTCTTTGAACTCTACGATGCTCATGGAATTTCGACGAATATTGTCGAACCTAGCATGGTCGATATTTATTCTGACCTATGTGTTGAGGATGGCGAAGACGTTTATCTGAGTGATGGTATGTACATGCGCCCAGACGGGACAACTTACGAACGTTGATAATGTAGGTGCGAAAGCATAAATCAATTCCCGGTTGATAGCTGGGATATCACTTAACCATATCCGATAATTAGTCCAAGTAGCCCAACATTTCAGGCGACTGCTCGTATTCATGACCACTCTATGAGTTAGTTCGCCGCCACGCTCTGGACTTATTTCTCTGCTTTCAGACGATCTACTATCTCCTTCTCTCTTCATAAATAGACAAAAGTCCGCTCCTCGCTCTCAGCAGACCTTTATCGGCAGGTACTTGTCTGCTGTGTGCCAGAAGCAGATATTATTATATAATTCTTTAACCAATGAATGAGAAAAAAATTCTGGAACTTATTAAAACTTCATAACTTTAAATCACCTCATTCATTAATGAATCATTAACTGTATGGTTAAAAGATAAAAACTTATTTTTTATTATTAACTTGCTTTGCTAAAGAGCTATAAACCAAATCAACGAAAACATATTTTTCGCATTCCCAAGGTTCACTAATTGATGGGTTTACTAAATCGGGCTTCCCCCCCATTAGACTATGTATGTGCGAATAAATATCAATTCTTTCTGCGAGTTGCATTAGTTTCATTTGATGTTCTGGTGGGAGCGTCTTATTTCTAAACCATGTTGTAAATATATGCTTAGTAAGTTCTTTAGTACATATAAACCATTCGCCTTGACGTCTTTCGTTGCTAAATTTTTCATGTAGATAATTTTCTTTTTCTGATCCGCCAGGTTCCAAAGCGTGTAATATTAATTGACCAAATGTACCTGTTTGTAAGTTAGATAATCTTTTTAGCACATTATTGGAACGTCCTATTTTCACATAAAGCCCCGAATAAGGATTATTTTTATCTGAAGAACCGGCCCAAGTATCAGGTACTTGTAAAATATAATAAATACTACTTACTTTTCCACTCGATACACTATTTGCCCAAGTTTGCCACTCTTCCATCCAGCTATTTGCATCTTCCTTCGTGTCAAAAGAGTGACTTGTATAGTATAATTCACCACTATCCAATAACATATCGAAAACATATTCCCCACTCTCAATCATTCTTAAGTTGTCGGTTCTCATGGAAGTATCTCATAAATTTACAGGGATATATAAAATGGACTTTACTACACTTATTAAGTGATATCCATTTTTATTGTTCCAATTGCAGTGTTCTCATCCATTATGTTACCACCTGATTATTTCATTATTTAATTTAAACAACTTATTGCTAGTGATAACGGTTTGATGCCCGCTTCTCACTCCAATCTAACTTTCAGAATAAATTTGATCTAAAATATCTCAAATAGGCCGTCAGTAAATATGGACCATTTTTAATCAGTTAGAGGATCAATCTGATTTTCTCTAATAAGATTTCGCAACGCAGTACGAGCAGCAGCGATTTCTGTCATCCCATTAAGAACCACGCTGGACTGTCCTCCTCTAACCCCAAAGACTGTAACCATATTTTCTTCACAGAAATACTCACCTTCATACTGCAGGCCATCTTTCTCTACTCGAATGTATGACATAACAACCTCATTTAAGGATCTTTTGTTTGAATCATATCCCCACAAAATAATTTAATCAATCTCACCCAAGACTACACACGATGCTTGTCTTGTAAGCACTGCACTTAACCGAACCATTCGATTTTAGAGATCCTGCGTACAGTTCAGTTATGCTTGTAAGGCTAATGTCCGCTCCTCGCTCAAAGCAGAACTTATGACCTCGATTTCTGGCAGATCCGAGCCAAGAGGAAAATTTGATATCATCAATCGGCCTCAAGCTTAAGGGGAACATCTCCCCCTTTTTATGTAACCAGTTTACTGAAGATGTTCTTTCAGCCAGGTAAACGCGCCTTCAATGTCATACGCTTTTTCCCCAAATCCTTTCGCAAGCAGAAACTCTGGTAAATATTCATCATATTTATCTAAGTACTTTTCTGGAACATTTACAGCAAGATCAAACGCTGAGGGCAAGCCTGACAACAGCAGGCCTTTAAGGGCCTGCTGAACAGAAGTGATACTTGAGCCGTCAATTTCTATAACTCCAGCCAATGAATTAGCTTTAAATCCACAACGTATGAGCAAGGCTGTAATCGTATTCACAACTTTATCCCCCATCCAGGGAATTACGTAGCAGTGTTGCCCACTCGTAATAAAATACTCATTTTGCAGGTTATAACGCTGAAAGTTACTACACCCCTCCGCAAATAAATTTCTGGCGTCAGCATCGGCATAGTCTACTCTCTTGCTACCTATCGCTATGCGATAATCACTTTCCCTATAGATAGCGAGCATTTCCTGACGAACGGCATCATGAACAGACATACCTCCCCCACTAAATTGTGGTGGCTGACCGCCTTTGGTTGCCTCTACATAGATAACTTTTTTCTCTGTCTCGATCTCTGTCACTTTCCAGCGCCGCCCACCGAAGATGATATGTTGGTCTGGTAGCAGTGGTGAGTCCACAGGCACTGTTCCAAGGGTTCTGTTTCCGGTGACAATGCGGAACTCTTCTGGTGTATTGAACACGGCATAAAACGTATAATGGTTAGTCAGTTTCTCTCCCTCTGCCCCAACAACCATTTCCCCACTAGCAAGTTGAGTGAGCAGGCCACATGCCCCCATATGTTTAAGCAGGCTTTTGAAATCGCCCAAATCCACATTACGGAACGGGCCTGTTTGACATAGCTGTGACCAGAGCTGATCGGCACGAACTCCGCCCCATTGCGCGGTAATTGCAAGAATCTGGTGTAGCAACGTGGAGTAATGCATCTGTCGGGAATCGGCAGGCTCAAACCATTGTTTAGAGATCATCAACCTGATCATTGCCATCGACTGCACCAACTGGAGCCGCAGATGATCAACGATACTGCTACTCACAGTAAGCTCATTTTCTGTAATTAGCATT
Source organism: Kluyvera sp. CRP (assembly GCF_019930565.1). Taxonomy (NCBI): domain Bacteria; kingdom Pseudomonadati; phylum Pseudomonadota; class Gammaproteobacteria; order Enterobacterales; family Enterobacteriaceae; genus Kluyvera; species Kluyvera sp. CRP. The sequence continues at coordinate 17,306 of NZ_CP082841.1, forward strand.
CTGAGTACTGATGGGGAGTCGCGTCGCCCAGAACGCCCCATACGCTGGCGCAAACTGGAAACAGAATGTGGTGGCGTAACCTGGATAACCGACTTAACCTTACCGATATCAATTCCCAACTCAAGCGTCATTGTACAAACAGCTGTTGTGGGCAAATTTCCTTTCTGAAGACGAGTTTCAAGCGCCTCCCGCAATTCCTTGGCAAGGGAACCATGGTGGGGAAAGAATTCATTGGGAACAATATGTTCCTCACACATGTCGCTCAGGGTCGCCGCAATGCTTTCAGTCCGCTTTCGACTGTTTGCAAAGACCAAATGAGAATCGCCACGGCAAAGTCTAAAAATGTCAGCGCAAACGTCATGTTCAGCTGAACTCTGAAGTTCTTCTTCTTTTTGGAGCACTCGCTCCAGATAACCTTTGACCTGTACCTGAAGAGTGGCCTCGCTCTTACTATCTGTAACAGTTACGCAGGGTAGTCGTTTGTCCGGGCGCAAAAGTTCGGGTACTTTCTCCAGTTCCCCCAGCGTGGCACTCAACGCAACGCGGGGAATTGGATTTACCAGGCGTCCTAACACATGGTCAATTCTATTGAGCAGAGAAAGCAGCTGTACACCACGCTCTGAGCCAATGAAAGCATGAAACTCATCAATAACGATGTATGCGACTGACGAAAACGCCTGTTTGAGCCAGCCCATTGAATTTATGAGCAAAGACTCAAGTGACTCAGGTGTAATCAGTAAAATGCCAGCAGGGTTTGTCCGAGCCTTCTTCTTTTTGCTTTGTGGTACATCCCCGTGCCAAGGAGTCACTGGCATTTCCAATGCATCTCCAAGGCTCTCAAGACGACGGTACTGATCGTTAACCAATGCCTTCAACGGACTGATATAGACGATGCCAAATCCATTAGTGAGATCTGCAACTGCCGAACAGGCAGGAAGAAAGAAAGCCTCTGTTTTACCCGCTGCTGTGCCTGCACTGATTAGCACGTCTCGATCACGGGCTAAAATTGCCGGGATAGAACTCTCCTGCAAGGGCCTTAATGTAGACCACCCCTGCTTGTAAACCCACTTACGGACGCGGGGATCGAGACTATCATAGGCACTGCTCATAATTTGAAGTTCGCCAGTCCGTCGTCGTCATCGCTTTCCTCTATAATGGCGTCATCCATTTCGCTGGGCCTGTCCTCTTCAATCGCCACACCCTCGATTAGTGTTTGCCAGTTCATCGTTCTGTTTTGTTCCAGCACGGCCAGCATGTCCAGGAAACCTTTTATGGTATTACGGGGGGTACGGAAGTAAGCGTCTCCAATGGTTTTACTACAGTGATGCAGAAATCCAGTCAGTGCCTCATCTGGAACCAGATAATTCTCTGGATCTCCGCCTGCATAAACATGACGAAGATTTCTCAGTAAAATATACAGTTCCTCAGGGGTGAGGCTGGCAAGATGCAAAGTGGGAGACGAGTAGTCAATCACTCCTGCTTTTTGCGCGAACCGATTTTCCGCCAGACGTGATTGGAGCGCCTCATAGCTGTAAAGACCTTTGCGAGGATCGAAAAGGAACTCTGGCGTCCCCCCGAGGATAAAACCAATATTCTCGGCTGAGCCTTGCAGGCAGTCATTCAGGATCCGCAAAATCTGTTCGTAGTTCGCTGTTCTTGCTTGCGTATTATTCAGTTTAAAGAGGTTCACCATTTCGTCGAGGCTGACCAAAAGACCGGCATAGCCTGCCTGGCGGACAAAAAGGCTCATCAGCTTCAAAGAGTCATAGAATGAAGCATCTGAGATAATAGTCCGAACGTCGAGATCGTTACGGGCATCAGTTTTGGTGGTGTACTCTCCCCGCAACCAGCGAATAGCATTGGATTTTAGCGTTTCGTTATCCTGCTCATGCCCGCGCCAGAATGCATCAATGACCTTCGCAAAGTCATATCCACCCACCATATCTGACAGAGCTGCCAGGCGTTTATGAATAACTGATGAAACCTCGGAGCCGTCCGTGTCCGCTTCCTTCCTTGCCTCCGTAACGAATCTTTCAACAACGCTAAGTAACGCATTACCATCCGGCTTGTTTCTGGTGGACATGTTTTTCATAAGCTCAGAATAGAGATTACGAGCCTGACCTCCCGATGAGTGAATGCGTCTATCAGGGGAAAGGTCTGCACTGACTGATACCAGCTTCTTCTCTAGCGCAATAGAGCGCACAACACTCAGAAAGAACGTTTTACCAGAACCATATTCACCGATGATAAGTCTGAAGCTTGCACCACCGTCAGCAATCCTCTCAATATCCTGGTGGAGAGCGGTGATCTCATTCACGCGGCCAACCTGGATATGCTGAATGCCTATCCTTGGCGTTACACCTGACTTAAGTGACTGAATAATAGCGTCACGTTCTTTCACTCTTATACGTGTTACAGACATTCACTATCCCTCTAATTCTTTGGCAATTTCCAGGTCAACCCAGATATCATCATCGGCATCGTCCAGTACTGGAGCATCAACCACCGCATAGGACCAGTCATTGATCACCTCAAGCGCACCGCCCAGCATCAAATTCAAATTTCCGCACAATTCTGTCGCCTCTTTTCGGGACCACTTTTCTTTCTCCAGCAAACTGCGATAAAGCTGGCTATGTGCGGAGTCAAGCCCCCCCGCCTCCGTTAATGAGGCTGGAGCGCTTTCTGGCTCTTCCGGTTCTTCTTCGGTGAAAATTGTGTTCAGCAATTTACGAACATCATCCGTGGCAGATTCGTGGCGGGCAAGTACATTAGCATCCAGTGTGAACCCTGCTGCTGACTGAGCAGTTGGTACAGACGAGACGAGATCATGTTCAGTTGCGGAATGCTGATGGATATTGCTCGAGACAGATGAGGGATCCAGCCCCAAACTTGAATAAATCTTCTCAAGCTGTTTGATTTCGGCAGGCGCTATTGTTCCATCCGAGCAGGCAACACTAACGATAACTTTGCCCACAGCCGCTTTTTCCGCAGCCCCCATCAACTCAATCCTGCTTTTCATTCCCGTCATATTGGCTGGGGTATGAAGCTGCCACGTTAAATACGCATGTAGAGAGCGCTTTTCATCATCGGTGAAGCCAGTATTGTTGTTGATGGCATTCTCAAGCACTTTCTGCTCGGCTTGATCAAGAGAATTGTCGATCAAGGCGACCATCGCCCCTAATCTGAGCGTCATTACTGCTGAGATAAATTCAGGAGAAGGTGAGAAGCGTCCACCTTCACCGGCAGGGAATAGAACAAGAGCGCCATCGACGTCTGCCTTCACATGGTGGTAATACGGATCAGGTGCCAGACAGTAACCCATCTTCTGTGCAAAGGCCTGCATCAAGTCGGCCTCTTTTTTATTAATCTTCGCTGGACAGCTGGCATTCATATGGGCCCAAAAATCAGCAACTGAGACTAACCCCTCCTTGTTGAGGATCGCCTCATCAGTCCAGCGTTTGAATGAGCTTAATATTTTTTCTGCGCTTTCATTAACGATCTCTGAAGGCAGCAACATAATTGCAGCAGTATCATTTACTGAGGTGCCTTTCCTACCAAGGTAGCGACTATATGCATCAAGTTCATCTGTACATATATCAGCAAGGGCCACAATTTTTTGGACAGGCCCCTTCAATGCACTTGGATCAGGCAGGTCGGGAACAGGAAGTCGGACGCCTCGTAAACTAGGACTTGCAGGTGTGTAATCTAAACGTAAGCGCGTTTTATTCGCCTTAACGACCATCCCTTCACCATATTTGAGGGTGTAACGCCGTTTGAAAAGCGCAGCAAACTCTTTAGCACAGCGGCGAGCCGGGGTACGCAGCGAATACTCGGTATGGTTTATTACCCAGTTCAACGCCAGTTCAGCTGATACAGGAACTCCTTCATGTACAGTTTTTGCCAGAACCAGCTTAAATTGCATGCTGTTGCTAAAACCTGAATCGCTATCGAGCTCAGTGGCTAAGCCCATGTTCGGGCGCAGAATAGACATGGCTTCGAGTAATTGGGCCGAATATCCACGGAATGAGCGGTTCTCAATGAATACCGATCTTAACCGAGCGACTTCATTGAACAGATTACGGAACTCAGCATCAGGGAATTTTTGGTCAGTGGAATCTACAAGCGCTTTTCTTTCCAGGCCGTAGAGGTAGATAAAAACATAGCCGATAGGACACGATGGATCAGACCTATCGCTGGCGAGCCAACTGACATACGCACCGCGTGCTTCTGGGGAAAGAGAGGAAAAACTGGGCCAGTATCCTAATGAACTGTCCTCGTAAAGATAAGAAGTAGGTTTTATCTTACATGTGTCATCAATTAATGATGCCTCATTTCCATCGTCATAATAGCCGCCTGATTCCTGACCGGAGGGCTTCATACGTTGCCCCAAGTAAATGTGGCCACCGCTAATTGCTACACCAGCTACAGTTATCATCTCACCCGGAAGTACCCATCGAGCTAGTGCACCTGCTGACTTTGAGGTGTTCCGGTAATGACTGGTTGTCACCCGAAGTTCAACACCCCGGCCACCGCTCAATGTAAAAGTTGCAAGGTTATCGTCTTCACTATCATCGTTTCGCACAACCGCCTCTTTTTTCTTGATGTCAGCGATCCATTCTTTTGGTGGTGCTTTCACGGGGCTTGAAGCATAAGACTTTGGAGATTTACGTTTTTTCTTTCTAAAAAACAACAAGTAAATTACTAAAACCGCCGCCAGAAACTTCAATAACTCCATGATATATAACCTTAAAATCATTCCTCACGCACACTCACAAGCAGCAATGAAGGTTGGGCAAGTGGATTAATCTCAAAATAATACGTCTAAATCGCTTGGGTTCAAACCAAAATGCAATCCAAATTAATTCATTGATTGAGCATGCTTTTCAAGCAGAAATTTTGAAGGTATGCGAATGCTTGTGAGTCATTCGCATCAGAATGAAGTTGAATTGGTTCAGCATAAACATAGGAGTAGCTGTTACATGGATGCAGAGCTGGCGGCAATTATCCTTATCTATTTGCTCTCAGAACTGACTCTGCTAACGGGAAATGAGCTCACCGACGGCGAACCGTGCAGAATGCATTTCATACTCTACTGACACGAACAAACCACACAGCAAGTTTCTGTATAAAATTCCTACGCTGGTGACGTTCAACTTCTTGAGCACGGAATTCCTCCTGTTCCTTTTGTCTCTGATTGGTTAGCAGCGTCGGATCTCTCTGCAAAAATCCTCGGTAGGCTGATTCGGCAATGAGGGCATCGGGCTAGTTTCTCTTCTCTCTTCGCTACATTGGGGCAATCCCAACAGCAATGCCCCTTTTAGCCTCTTCACGTTTACTACGAGCATCAGCCAAAGTCACGTCGGGATAAACCCCAAGAGCAAGCAGCTTCTCCTTGCCTACAACACGGTACTTAAGTCGCCAATAATCAAAAGGTAAAGTCCCCCACCATCAGAGAGTTTGTAAGATTCATCTTTTGGCTTTGCGGTATCAACCTGACGGGCGTTAAGTTTCATTGGGGGTATATCCATAATACCGAACAGCACATACCCCAAATGCCCCCCATATGCATGTATATTTTTGGGGGTGTCACTAGACGTCAGAATACAAGCGAGAGCTGGAAGATGCTGATTATAATGCTTTTCAGTGAACTGGAGTAGACTTTGAGAGATACTTGATTGGTGCGATAATAGGAGCAGAACCTACGACCTTCGCCTTACGAAAGCAAGCCAACTCCAAAATGAGTACAAGACTGAGTACTCTTAAGACTAATTTTTAAATAAAACATAAATATCAATAAAATATAATTAAAATCACGGTTCAACGTCTAGTCAAATTAAAGACCTGGATATTCAACTGGAATGATCACTTGACAAAGACGAAGCTGGCCAGCACTTGCTTTCCATTCCCTGCGTCGGCCCGTTGACTGCAAGTCTTCTTTCCACCCAACTGGGTGACAGAAAACAGTATGGCAGCAGCCGGGATTTTGCGGCCGCAACAGGTCTGGTTACGTGCCAGTACAGCACCGGAGGAAGAACTACCCTGCAGGGCATCAGTATGTGGGGAAATAAAAGGATGAGGGAATTGCTGGTCCAGTGCGCCCGTGTATACCTGAGGACGCTGGAGAACCGGACTGGCAAGCTTGCCGACTGGTTCAGGTGACTATTGCTGCGAAAAAATAATTTTGTAGTGACCTGCGCTCTTGCAAACAAGCTGGCTAGAATCGCCTGGGCACTGACGGCCCGGCAACAATCCTTTGAGGCGTAGTTGTCTAATATATTTACACGTTTAAACACTGGGTTATCTGGTTTTGCGAATACTCATTATTGATGGTACCAACGGCTAACCAGCCTGATGAAAAACCTGTGGTTAGGAATAGCAGATAGAGTGTTGCTCAATTTGTAAGGTTCAATAGGTGCGGAACTCATCGTGGCGCGGTCTAAAGACCTGTGAAGACGCCGGATAGATTCATTCAAGCCAACCATATCGTCAAAATCGGTGTTGCAAAAACGGGTGTGACCATAGCTCCTAACCATGAACTAATAAAGTAAAAATGAAAGCCATAGATCTCTGCGTATTCTGACGAAAATGAACACTCATTCTGGCCCGTTAACACTGATTCTAGTGACGGGATTACAGCATGCTAACAATCAGCAATCGAACTAAAGCAAGTGGGCGTCACTTCCATTTTAACGATGTTAAGCAGCAATGCTGTAGCGTCAGGAATGAGGCGGAGCGTAGTGAGCACCGAACACTCCTGACACTACAGTGGAATCCAATCAGGGTGTCACTTTTAGGCTAATTTGCTGATGTATTCGTATCCAAAATATACGTTCACGCCTCCAGAATTCGCGTTTCCTCCTGACTGGAATTGGTGTTCACGCTGAACCAGAATATGCAATCTCAGTAGCATTCAATATCAGACAGATATGATGGGATTTTAGTCAATCAAATCCTTTATTATTAATAAGTTATGAAATTATTAGATGTTCTGTATTGCCATATGCATTCACGATGATATATCGTAAACCAAATTGAATGTTAAATGGTTTACATCAGGATATAAAATGAACAGTGATATGGCTTTTGATCGCGCCCACATATGGCACCCATACACCTCTATGACACATCCACAGCCATGTTATGAAGTTGAGTCGGCAAGTGGTGTCGAGTTGCGCCTTAAGGATGGACGAATTTTAGTTGATGGCATGTCGTCGTGGTGGGCAGCAGTACATGGATATAATCATCCGCTCCTTAATGAGGCGATTCAAAGTCAGTTAAAGAAAATGGCTCATGTGATGTTCGGCGGAATAACGCATGCACCGGCAATTTCGTTATGCCGTGAGTTGCTAGATTTGGTTCCATCGCCGCTGGAATGTGTTTTCCTTTCAGACTCCGGTTCTGTATCGGTCGAAGTGGCTTTAAAAATGGCGTTACAGTACTGGAGAGGTAAGGGGACAGAGCGTAAGAGGTTTCTCACTCTTGCACGGGGTTACCACGGCGACACTTTCGGTGCAATGTCTGTTTGTGACCCTGTTAATTCCATGCACTCTCTGTATCAGGGGTATTTGCCCCTCAATCACTTTGCCAAAGCGCCAGAGAGTCGGTTTGGGGAGGCATGGAATGAGAATGATGTTGAATCGTTAGAGAAAGCGTTCAAAGAACATGGCCATGAAACTGCAGCAGTTATTCTTGAACCAATTGTACAGGGCGCGGGAGGGATGAGGATTTATCATCCGGAATACCTGAGAAAAGTCAGGTCTCTCTGCGATGAATACAATGTTCTAATGATTGCCGATGAAGTGGCAACAGGATTTGGCCGGACAGGGAAGATGTTTGCATGTGAACATGCAGGAATAACCCCGGACATCATGTGCTTGGGCAAGGCGCTTACAGGCGGATATATGACCTTGGCAGCAACAGTATCTACCAGAAAAGTTGCCGAGGGTATTAGTAATGGAAGTGCTAAATGCTTCATGCACGGCCCAACTTTCATGGCAAACCCATTAGCGTGTAGTGTTGCGCATGCCAGCCTGAAAATCCTTAAACAAGGTGAATGGAAGGAACAGGTGAAAAATATCGAGAAGATTTTATTCGAAAAACTATCACCTTTAAAGTTTCTTCCGTCTGTTAAGGATGTCAGAGTTCTTGGTGCTATAGGTGTCGTGGAAATGCATGAGCCAGTAGACTTACCAACAGTACAGGAAATGTTTGTTAACGATGGAGTCTGGATTAGACCATTTGGCAAGTTAATTTATGTTATGCCGCCTTACATAATAAAAGAAGAGGAACTTTTAAAAGTTACACACGCAATAAATATCGTGGTTTCAGCGCTTTGAATTAAAAATCTAACATCCTTTAACTATTTTCAGAATGGTGTATTTATAATGGAAAAGAAATGGTATCCAGAAGAGATAAAAGAGCTATTCGATAAGCCGCTTCTGGAACTAATATTTGACGCACAAGTTACTCACCGGAAACATTTCGACCCCAGCGAAATCCAGATGAGCACTTTACTTTCAGTTAAGACCGGCGGCTGTCCAGAGGATTGTAAATATTGTTCTCAAAGTGCAAGGTATAAAACTGGCCTGCAGAGTGAAAAGCTTATGGAAGTAGAAAAGGTGCTGGAGACGGCTAGGAAAGCCAAAGAGTCAGGTTCAACACGGTTTTGCATGGGGGCCGCATGGAGTAACCCCCATGATCGTGATATGCCATTTTTGATCAAGATGGTAGAAGGAGTCAAAGCGCTTGGTATGGAAACCTGCATGACATTAGGTAAGTTAACAAAAGAGCAAGTATCAAGCTTAGCCGATGCAGGCCTCGATTATTACAGCCATAATCTGGACACATCACCTGAGTTTTATGGGAGTATTATTACAACCAGAAGCTTTCAGGACAGACTGGACACCATTGCCAGAGTAAGGGAGACAGGGATAAAAGTCTGCTCTGGCGGTATATTGGGTTTAGGTGAAAAGCCCAATGACAGAATGAGTTTACTCTTACAACTCGCTAACCTGTCCCCATCACCTGAAAGTGTACCGATTAACATGCTGGTTAAAGTCAAAGGAACACCCTTGGAGAACAATGACCCGATTGATCCGTTCGAGTATGTAAGAATAATTGCCATCTCAAGAATATTAATGCCTAGATCATATATCAGAATTGCTGCTGGTAGAGAAAAAATGAGTGAGCAAACGCAAGCAATGTGCTTTATGGCTGGCGCAAACTCAATATTTTATGGATGTAAGCTTCTTACCGCCTCAAATCCAGAGCATGATGTTGATTCCGAGCTTTTTAAAAAACTTGGCTTAAGGACTCAGAAATTGGATGAATGCGTTGATGATGAAAATGACATTAGGGACATAGTACGTCGGATCGATGACACTTTGGATTCTGAGTTGTTTTATAATGCAGCAAGTTAGGAAAAGGAAACTGGTTCCTCTTCTGTTTTGAACAAAGGTTGGCTAGATTTCTTATTTCGAAAAAAATTAGGTTAATAAAATTTCGGATAATGATGCTCTAAGAGACCCTGCACATAGATTTGTGTAATTGCCTGATATTGATATGTTCAATCCAACATCAAAAAAAGTTTCTGGAAATATAGGGGCCAATCCACTTTACATTTATAGCATTACAGTAAGTTTTATTGCTTACGCAGCAATAATCTACATATAGCAACAATCCGCCATTTTTGGTGGAGTGTTAGGACGTGGTGTAAATTCGGAAGGTTGGTGAGAACCATCGGCATATCCGGTAAGGTAATGGTTAATCAGACAATTATCTTAAAAGGAGTCAAATGTATTAGCTCAGACCTGATCTGACAGTTACCGGTTATTTATACAGGTATCTGTCAGATTACATCTGGCTTAGATTTTTCTCAGCCCAGATGCGCTTTCCATCGAGTAACGTTTCCATAGGCGTTCGCCCACAACACACATTTTTCCCTGATGGGTTAGCTCATTATTATAGTTAGCAAGCCATTCATCAAGATCCGATTGTGACGCATCAAGATCACCATATAATTTTTGCGGAACACCACCTGATAAAACTCGTTCAGTATCGTTTTATGGAACCGCTCGCAGATGCCGTTAGTCTGTAGTGACATCGCCTTAGTTTTCGTGTGTTCGATGTCATTTTTCGCCAGATAAAGCTGATAATCATGATGTTCCACTTTGCCACAATACTCTGTGCCTCTGTCGGTCAGTATTCTCAGCATCAGCAGGCCCTGAGACACATAAAATGGCAGTACACGATCATTCAGTAAATCAGCTGCTGTAATCGGCGTTTTGGTGACGTAGAGCTTGCAGTGAGCAACCTTCGAGTAGGTATCAACGAATGTCTGCTGATAAATACACCCAACGCCTTTCAGGTTGCCCACATAGAACGTGTCCTGTGAACCCAGATAGCCGGGATGAGCGGTTTCAATTTCGCCACAAGCCTCATCATCACTGGCTTTACGCTCCAGTGCGACTATCTGAGCTTCGGTCAGTTCTATACCTTCACGGACCACTTTTTCTTCCAGCGCTTTCAGGCGTTTTTTTAAAGTTCTCAAGGTCATGACGCAGCCAGACGGAACGGACACCACTACCGGAGATAAAACCCCCCTTTTTACGCAACTAGTTACTGGTCCGGTGCTGCCCGTGAGCCGGGAATGCAATGGCATAATCAACAACAGCTTGTTCAGTGGCATCGTCGGTACGATTCTTAAGATTTGGTGCGCGACGACTCCGGTTTATCAGCGCATCCACGCCGCCTTTATCGGCCAGCTCGCGATAACGATAAAACATATCACGCGAAACACCCATGATTTTACGAGCTTTTGATACGTTGCTGAGTTCTTCAGCCAGATTGAGTAAACCAGCTTTGTGTTTGATGACGGGATTGGTAGTATGAATCATGAGAGTTACCTCGTGTTTTGTATAAGGATTCGACACTCATATCAAAACCGGTAACTCTCAACCTTTCGAGGCCATGTGTCAGATCAAGTCGCGACCAATACAAGTCAACCGATGGCCGACAACAGCATCCTTTTGGGTGAAATAATTCATAGTTTACTCCAAAAGGAAAACCCATGAAAAAGATTATCACATTCACCTTTATGGCTATAGCCACTTTATATTGGTTAGTTAAACACCCGGCAACTGTACCAGAAAAAGAACTTCCTGCTAACGCTCCTTTCATTATGAATTCTCATCGACCAGGCATGTGCAAGGTCAGCACCATTACAACCTCTGCAGGTATCAATAAAAATTTACCCAACGTAGTGTGCAAAGTACAAACATTCTCGGTTAATTAAGTTCATCGACCTCCAGGAACTGCTTATAGAAAATTAAATCATGACTCTAAGCAGTCCTACCATAAATAAAAAAATCGCGATGTTTTATAAGTCAACTCCAGATAAGCCAATCTTGATAATATTTTAAACCTTATTACTTTCGTTCAATAAAGTCCTCTACCGTTCCAACGGTGATACTTTGATGAATATCTATTTGACAGTCTATTATTTCTTCAATTTTGATATCCAACCTGTCGTCTTTATGTGGTTTCGACTTGGGATTGTGACCTCCGGATAAATTTTCATTATAAGATAACCACAACGGCGACAATACCTCCCTGTATTAGACGTCAACTAGTTTTGCCGACTGGCGCCAACTACTCTGGCCGCATCCATTTAGCGAGGTTTTAAGCCACGCTGGTTACTGCCTTCGCTGTCTTCTTCCGGTAACTTTCTCCTTTTAGCTCAAACATATATCCGTGATGGATCAGCCTGTCCGCTGCTCCCACCGCCATCGTTTCATCCACGAAGATGCTGCCCCACGTGCTGAACGGATGATTGCTGGTGATGACCAGACTGCCGCGCTCATAACGATGGGCGATCAGCTCGAACAGCACACCCGTTTCCGCGTTGTCGCGTTTGACATACCCGAGGTCGTCTATCACTATCACCCGGTAGCGATCCAGTTTCAGCAGAAGCTCGTTCAGTTTCAGTTGTGTCCGCGCTTTTCGCAGCTCCTGCAGCAGCTCTCCGGCACTGTAGAACCGGGCCCGGTAGCCCAGTCCTACAACGCCATCCACGATCGCTGCCGCCAGATGGCTTTTCCCCAGGCCGCTGGCACCGAACAACAGGACGTTTTCTCCGGCATCAACCCAGTCTGTCGTTTCGCAGAGCTGCCGGAACTGAGCGTTATTCAGTTCCGGCACCTGGCTGAAGTCATACTCACCCAGCGTTTTCGCCACCGGCAACCGGGCTTCCTTTTTATAGCGGCGCAGTTTTTCGCTCTCGCGCCACAGGAGTTCTTCATTGCACAGCGTCAGCAGATAGCGTGACGGGGTCCAGCCCTCTGCCAGAGCGCGTTTCTCCAGCGCATGCCATTCAGCGCTGACGCGGGTCAGACGCAGTTTGCGCAGACTACGCTCAAGGTGGTGGATATTGCTCACTGCAGACCTCCTTTGCCGCGTAACAGCTGTTCATAACTGCTCAGGTTGTGCTGAACCACACTGACTGCCGGCAGCTCCTTTTCCTTTATCCCCAGGAACCGCATCAGGCGGTGCAGATCCAGCTCACCCGGGGTATTCAGCATCTGCTCCATCCCCCGTGCCACGATCGAGATATCGTCATAGCCCGCCGCCAGTTTCAGGGCGTGTACCATCAGGCGACCGGCCATCTCAGGCTCCAGATGATTGCACAGGCGACGCCACAGTTTTCGCCATTCATCGTCCGGCAGGATGTCATTTCTCAGCGTGGCATGGCAGAACGCACCGGGCTTTTTCGCCAGACTGTCGATCACATGCCGGAAGTCGATGCGCCTGGCCCGGGTTTTCCCTTTTTCTGGCCTGACGCGGGCGCAGCTCATCACTTCACTGCTACCCACGTAACAGCTCAGGCGATCATCCCACAAGCGGATGCGTAACAGCTGACCGACAAGTCTGGAAGGGACGCTGTAGACGACGTGCCTGACGTTGATGGTACTGCTGCTACTGACCCTCACCGTCAGTTCGTCGTAGTCGGCGCTGCGACGCAGCGGCAGTGGTTTCAGATGGGGGCGCTCTTCTTTCACCAGATCCTGGTTGTTGCGGTTGTGCCGCATGACCTGCTGAGTGATGAAGGCCTGGTATTCTTCCACAGTGCTGAAGTCGTTACTGCCCCTCAGCATCAGCGCCTGGCGGATCCGTCTTTTCAGATGCCCGTGGGCGCTTTCAACTGAACCATTTTCGTGGCCACGACCGGCATTATTGTGCACGCCCTGCATACCGTAGTGCTGGCAGAGGGCAGCATAGCGCTCAGTCAGCTCGCGGCGCCCGTCTTCGCCCTGGTGTTTCCATGCTGCCCGCAGGCTGTCCGTTTTATGCTCTGTTGGTACGCCACCCAGTTGCCCGAGGGCTTCCTGCAGGCCTTCAGCCAGGGCAGAGAAGCTCTCACCACCCAGTACAACCCGCATCCAGCTCCAGTGGCTCCACTCCAGGCGGAAGTGGTACAGCTTATGCGTCAATAACTTGCCACCGATGGTGACAACTACACCTTTCAGCTCGGTAAAGTCCGACAGGCCGCGCAGGCCAGGCTGATGAAGTTGCCGGAACATCACTTCCTGCTCGGCACCATACTGCAGCTTCCACTCGCGCACCCGCCGCTGCATCGTCCTGCGAAGACTGCTGGGGTACTGACCGGGATATTTATCCTGCAGCATTTCCAGCAGGGTCGTGGGCATCAGAGCAGGTCTTTCCTTCAACAGGGGAACAAGCTCGCTGTCCCAGACGGCCTCAAGCGGATCTTTACGTGTCCGCCAGTGACGATTACCGGTTTTAGACCACTGATCTTTTTCGATCCTGCGACCTGAGCGAACAGAGATACCGGCCTTCATAGCCGAGTTATGCTGGGTTACACCTTTTTTACGCTGAGTCATGTAATAACTGACCTGATGAGTATTGAGCGTCACGCCATTTCCTGTGGGATCATGAACATGGTGCTCAGATTACAAAATCGGCCAGAATAATCAGCGCTAACCGGACTGAGTTATTGTCGTCTCATACTCCCTGACTTGAGAGAGTATGGTACTTGATTTAGCCCCATAATATGCCACGAAGCCACTCCAATCCCCTGCGTATTAAACGTGAACTAGTTTTGCCTGCGTGTTGCCTCACCAGTTAATGTTACTTTCCTGCTTCAGTTAAAATGCTACTATCAGAACGAGTTCCGTAGACCAGTTCTCTGACAACGTTGCCCCGCCATTCCTGCAACCTGCGTTGCAGTGTTCTGCGATGGCCTTCGGTGAATTTCCCCGGATCTATGTCTTCGAGCCTGAGAAGTAGTTCGGTGCGGCTTCATCTTTCAGCCAACATTCTATTTCGTTCCAGACGTCTGTAAAGGGATCAGCCCTGGTTCGCCAGTGGCGAGGTTTGGATGGTGCTGGATGATATAAAGGATTTACAGCCCCTTTCTGCCAGATTACGGAGAGCCCTTGCAAAAACACGGTTAAATCGCTGTTTTTGTCTCCGACAGGATCCCCGACAGCTATTCGCGCCAACTGGTGCTGATAAAGTTGAATGGTTTCCAGCAGCTTCAAAGGGGCTGGCGCGTGGGTGATATCGTCAAAATGGCCTCGGAGCTCAGCACGCAGGGTATGTAGTTCTATCAGGCGGTTATAGGGCGTTTTGGGAGCGTCATGCCTGCGAACCGTTTTCCCGCCAATACGTTGCGTCTCCAGAAGCTTGAACGATGGCTGAAAGAAATTAATAAACAATCGATTAGCCATGTACATCTGGTTCATCGCTATTACTGATTGCTAACCGTCGAGACGACCATATCCCGCCAGCTTTCTGACCACTGAGTCGTTTTTTTGCTCTATCCAGGCCTGATCGTTTTTTCGGTATGGCCAGGAATGGGTTAGTGCGATACATCTGGCAGAACAGTATTCAAAATAAGGCTTCGTTGATAAATTCGGCTCCGTTATCAACATCAAGGCCGAGAAGCGGGGATTGGCAGACTCTTTTGAACCTTATCAACAGCCCCGGATGATCAATTCTGCGTTACGGGCTGGCAGCGCCACACATTCTGTCCCCCCGCTGGCGATATCGCTCAGCGACAACATCCACAAAAAGGTACCAGAGAGATGCCGGACACAGTGTGCCACGAGATCCATCGCCATAAACCCCGGTGAATGGCGCTCATGTTCAGTGAACATCCTGACCGGGATACTTTTGCTGACGCGGTTAACCACCCGGTTACGCTTTTTGCCCGCAGTGGTATGTGCTTCTTTCAGCAGGCGATCAATGGAGGACGCACTGATTTGCATAAGCTGATCGCGCAGTCTCGGATTCAGACTGATATGCCCGTGTTTCTCGATATCTGGAATAAGCTGGGGCAGTAACGCTCTGAGACGTTAGCCACACAAGCGGTTAAAAGCTTCTCAGAGGACACTCAGAAGCTGTTAAACGGCTGCGCCATAAACCGAACGAGCCGGGGCTGAGCGACGCTGTTGGCTACCTTAGGTTACAGCACCGTTCAGCAACAGTATTGCTGATTTACGATGGTAGCCACTGATTAGTATGAACTCTCGAGGCTCCGGATTTTCTCGGTTTTGCTGGCTCCCACATTCACAATTCGGTCTAACGAAGATGAAATTCCACCTGTAACGCTGAAAATGATTCACTATCTATGTACCCAGTAACACACTCCAAAATTGCTCATTGAATGACGTAAAATCATTCTGGGTACGTAGGATGGTACATGACCGTCACAACCTCCAATATTACTGAGTAGAGCATAATCCATCAGAACCCATACCTACACCATGATTAGGAATAGTCTTGATTTATTTTTTACCAGCTTAATCAAATATTTACACCAATCGTTATTATCGATAATATATTGCTAATTGATCGTTTTTATTGATCGTTTTTTTAAATACATCATTATCAGTCTGTTACACTCACGGAGTAGACTCATGCAGACTGAATTTATCGCAGAACCAATAGTGAGCATTGACGAGAAGTTATTGGGCGTTGAGCTTCTCACTCGTTTCAATTCCAGTGAAGGGCGCTCACATCATCCGGAGTATGTGATTTCATCCTGGGATTTGGATAAGAAGCGGCTATTTCTGTACGAACAATGCGTTATCATTGCCAGCAAACAAAAGTGGTTAGAACGGAATAATCTGTTTTGTACACTAAACATTGATCAACAAATGGCTTTTCTCGTACGACACGATCACACATTGATAAAAGCGTTTGAAGCTATGCCATTCATCAAACTTGAGCTTTCTGAGCATTTCCCTGGCTTAGACAAAGGATTGAAAAGCCCCTTGTTAAAGTCACTGAGCCAGGGTGTAAATGGGCTATGGCTCGATGACCTTGGCGCAGGAAACGCGAATATAGTTAGTTTGATGGAAGGATACTTTGAGGTTGTAAAGGTAGATCGCTGCTTCTTTAATGAGCAGGTGCAGAAACCAACCTTCAACCAGTTAATTGCATCAATTAAAAAGCACTGCGACAAAATTATTATTGAAGGGATTGAGGACAGAGAACGTATGGGAATACTGCGTGAGGTAGGCGTTTGGGGATTACAGGGGTATCTTTTTAAATCTGTCCCTTTTAAAAACGTGGATTTATTGCTGTAGTGTTGAAAACATCAAAAAGGGGCTTACGCCCCTTTGATGTATCACCCGCCTGAACTACTTTGACAGCTGTTTACAGCCAACATTAACGACTGTGTGAAGCCTGGCTTGTGAGGCTCTCGCTGTAAAATCGACATAATCCGCAAGTGTTACCAACGGCGCAAAACTGGGTCTTCCGCAACTTGGGTGGAGATTTTCATGCCAGAGGACTCATCACCTGTCGCCTCAGTAACTCGAACCCTGCCCGGCCAAACATTTGCCGGACAGCAACTTTCCGCAGGCTCCAGTCGGTAGTTCTCGCGCGGAAGATGTTCCGGTAACGGGCGGCGGTGACGGGACTGGCGAAGCTGGCGCGGAATCTGTGGGTCGTTATCCCGGCCGTTGTAACGATCGCTTTGCTGCTCCTGCTGTTTCAGCAGGGCTTCGGCTTCTTCAGCCTGCCGGCGCAGCTTTTCTGAGCGGGTACCGAACAGCATTCGGCGCAGTTTTTCTATCTGAGCCCGCAGATGCTCTATTTCCCGCTCTTCGTTCTCTATTTTCTCTTCTGCGCGGGCCAGCGCCGAACGCAGGAACGACTCAGTCTCAGCAACGAGACTGGGCTGGCTGTCTTTCTGGCGAAGCGCGTCTTCCAGCGCAGCGATACAGGCGAGATAGTCCTGACTCATGACCCCATTTACAATGCGGTCAAGGGCTTTTTACAACATCGTCAGTAAGTTAAGGCGTGCAGTTTTAGGCTGGCGCCAGTCCAGCTTATCGAGGAGCATGGCCAGTTGTGAGCGGGTGATGGCGATTTTTCCGTCGCGTACAGTAGGCCAGATACACTGGCCTACTTCAAGCCGTTTGGTAAACAGGCACAGTCCGTCAGCATCCGCCCAGAGGATTTTTACGGTATCACCCTTGCGGCCCCGGAAGATAAACAGATGGCCGGAGAACGGATTGTCATCAAGAACATGCTGGACCAGTTCGCCCAGACCATTGAAGGACTTACACATATCGGTGACCCCGGCAACCAGCCAGATACGGGTGCCTGACGGTAAGGGTATCATCGGCTCCTCCCGCTCAGCTCACGGATCAGCGTTTTCAGGAGTGCAGGTGATAAGTCCCCGGACAGACGCAGGCTGGCACCGCCGACAGTTACCTCACATGTCATGGCCTCGCGGCAGGCTGGAGCGGCGGATTTATAGTGCGGCTCAGTATGGTGTGACAGGACCATATCAGGCAGGACAACGGGGATAACAGAGTCTTGCTTTCTGATTGACCGTTGTATTTCATCGGGCAGAAGGTGTCTGTAACGCTGGCGCCAGGTAAACAGCAGATTGTCATTAATTCCATTATCCCGCGCCAGCCGGGCAACACAGGCTCCAGGGAGATATGACTTTTCGACGAGATCCAGCTTAAAGTCCATTGAGTAGGACGCCCGCGCTCTGCGGGGCTGAAGAGTATTTGACATTGATAGAGTCCATTAACGTTAATAAGAGGACTCTATCATCGTCAATCGTTAGTAATCGCAACAGGCGGCAGTGGCTTGACGCTTACGGAATATCTGCGGCGACGAACCAGTAATGGGTTAAGTGATAAAAAGTGTATGGAAACATAGGGGCCAATCCACAGGCATAGTCACTCTCCTACAAAAAAGTAAGCGGCAACTAGACACAAGGGGAAAGACCGTTCATCTTCGCCAGAATACGCAGGAGGTAAGGGGTAGAACCTTGAGAAAGTCGATAGCCTGCTCGGATAACTGAACGTAGCGCTCTACTCAAGTCTTGGTTTCTCGCAGATGACTGGTGCTTTTCTCAAGTGCTACGCCCGCGTACAGTCGATCTAACGTAACACATTTATCTGTTGTGCTTAAAATAGCAACTGAACCTCACCCAGCCTTCGGGATGAAAAAGCGTCTGTAAGGTCAGAATCTGTTTTAGAACGGGCACATAGCACTCAGCTATGGCATGTTAAATAAGTACGCCAGTAAGTACGCGGAGAGAGAAAACAGTAGAATTATATGCAGATAAAAAACTGTAACCAATTGATTTATATGGTGCCGATAATAGGAGTCGAACCTACGACCTTCGCATTACGAATGCGCTGCTCTACCAACTGAGCTATATCGGCCCTGCAAGAGGTGTTCACGAGCGTGAATTACGGGGTAAAAGGTTAAAACTAACCGGGCGATGCGTCAATAGTCAGATTAATCAACCGCCTATTTTTGCATCGCCCGTTTTCAATTACGCACGAATGGTATCTTCGCCGAAGCCGATCCACTTGTAGGTGGTCAGTGCTTCAAGGCCCATTGGGCCGCGCGCGTGGAGTTTCTGGGTGCTCACCGCCACTTCTGCACCCAGGCCGAACTGGCCACCATCGGTGAAACGGGTGGAGGCGTTGACGTACACCGCGGAGGAGTCCACTTCGTTGATAAAACGGTTGGCGTTGCTCAGGGTGCGGGTCAGGATCGCATCGGAGTGCTGGGTGCCGTGTTGGCGGATGTGTGTAATGGCGCTGTCAATATCCGGCACCAGCACCACGTTGAGATGCAGCGACAGGTACTCGTTATCAAGCTCTTCCGGCTTCAGCGGCACCAGCGTTGCCGGGCCTTTCAGCTCGCGCATCACCGTCTCATCGCCGTGCAGCGTAATGCCGCTTTCGGCCATCTGCTGGCTCAGCGCTGGCAGGAAGCGATCGGCGATGGATTGATTCACCAGCAGCGTTTCCACGCTATTACAGGCGCTCGGGCGCTGGGCTTTCGCATTGACGATAATCTTCAGCGCCGCTTCAATCTCTGCGCTGTCATCAATATAAATATGACAAACGCCGATACCACCGGTAATAACCGGAATCGTCGACTGCTCACGGCACAGCTTGTGCAGACCCGCACCGCCGCGAGGGATCAGCATATCGATATACTTATCCATACGCAGCATCTCGCTCACCAGCGCGCGATCCGGATTGTCGATGGCCTGAACGGCTGCTTCTGGCAGACCGCACTCTTTCAGCGCGCGTTGGATAACGCCAACGGTGGCGGCGTTGGTGCGATACGTCTCTTTACCGCCGCGCAGAATCGCGGCGTTGCCGGTTTTCAGGCACAGCGCCGCCACGTCAACGGTGACGTTCGGGCGGGCTTCATAAATCACGCCAATCACGCCGAGCGGTACGCGGCGGCGTTCGATGCGTAAGCCGCTGTCGAGCAGCCCGCCGTCAATCACCTGCCCTACCGGGTCGGCCAGCACGCAGACCTGGCGGACGTCGTTGGCAATCGCCGTCAGACGAGCAGGCGTCAGCGCCAGGCGATCGAGCATGGCTTCGCTCAGGCCGTTTTCGCGCGCCTGGGCTAAATCTTCGGCGTTAGCCACAAGAATCTCTTCACTTTGAGATTCCAGATGATCGGCAATAGTTTCCAGAACCCGGTTTTTCTCACGGCAGGATAACTGCGCCAGCGTATAGGAGGCCTGCCTGGCGGCAATGCCCATTTGTTCCAGCATGTCGAACTCCTTAGCGGGTAATCATGTCGTCGCGATGCACGGCAACCGGGCCATACTCGTAGCCGAGAATGTCGTCAATTTCCTGCGAGTGGTGCCCGGCGATAAGGCGCAGCGCATCGCTGTTGTAACGGCTTACGCCGTGAGCGATGTCGCGGCCTGCAAGGCTACGAATACGGATCACTTCACCACGAGAGAAGTTGCCTGTCACGTTTTTAATACCTTTTGGAAGTAATGAACTTCCACGCTCCAGAATGGCGGAGGTCGCGCCTTCATCCACAATCAGTTCACCGGCTGGCGGTGCGCCAAAGATCCAGCGTTTGCGGTTCTCAAGCGGTGTATCCTGGGCGTGGAAACGCGTGCCGACGGAGATATTCGCCATCACGTCGCCAATCACGCCCGGCAGGCTGCCAGCGGCAATAATGGTGTCGATACCCGCGCGGCAGGCGACATCTGCGGCCTGCAGCTTGGTGCCCATGCCGCCCGTGCCCAGGCCGGAGACGCTGTCGCCGGCAATGGCGCGCAGCGCGTCATCCACACCGTAAACATCTTTAATCAGCTCAGCGTCAGGATTGCTGCGCGGATCGGCGGTGAACAGCCCCTGCTGATCGGTCAGCAACAGCAGTTTATCCGCGCCCGCCAGAATCGCCGCCAGCGCGGAGAGATTATCGTTGTCGCCCACTTTAATTTCCGCCGTCGCGACGGCGTCGTTCTCGTTAATTACCGGAACAATGTTGTTGTCCAGCAGCGCGCGCAGGGTATCGCGCGCGTTAAGGAAACGTTCGCGGTCTTCCATATCGGCGCGAGTCAGCAGCATCTGACCAACGTGAATGCCATAAATGGAGAAGAGCTGTTCCCACAGCTGAATTAAGCGGCTCTGGCCAACGGCAGCAAGCAGCTGTTTAGAAGCGATAGTCGCGGGCAGTTCAGGGTAACCCAGATGCTCACGCCCGGCGGCAATCGCTCCTGACGTTACAATGACAATTCGATGTCCAGCTGCATGGAGCTGGGCGCACTGGCGAACCAGTTCAACAATATGCGCGCGATTCAGGCGGCGCGATCCGCCTGTTAAAACACTGGTGCCCAGTTTGACCACCAGCGTCTGACTATCACTCATGATTCTCTGCCGTTAAAAAGAAGAAGTATCGATCCAAACAAACGTTGTAACAGGAGTCAGCCCGCTTGCCAACAGGCAGCGCAGAAAGCCGGGGTTTTGTTGCGCGGGATCAGACAGCCTGGAGGCAAATGTTGACAATTTTATGACAGAAAAAATTAATCATACTTTTTTATATTCAATAGAACTTTGTCATAAATTTTTAACACGAGCGGGATAAAAACGTTCCTGTTTTTTCACAGTGGTCTTTCACAGCACTCTTTTAAGTATAAAAAAACCGGGATTGAGAAATGCAAAAAACAGCTCTGGCATTAACAATGATGGGTATTATTGCGTCGTCTTCAGCTATGGCCGCAGAAGTTTATAACAAAGATGGTAATAAACTGGACGTCTACGGCAAAGTCAAAGCCATGCACTATATGAGCGATGACTCCAGCGCTGATGGCGATAAAACCTACGTGCGTTTTGGTTTTAAAGGCGAAACAAAAATTAACGATCAGTTGACCGGTTATGGCCGCTGGGAATCTGAATTTGCCGGTAATAACGACGAAGGCGGTAGCGCTTCTTCGCAGAAAACACGTCTGGCTTTTGCCGGTCTGAAATTAAAAGACTTTGGTTCTTTTGATTACGGTCGTAACCTCGGCGCGCTGTACGATGTTGAAGCGTGGACCGATATGTTCCCGGAATTCGGTGGTGACTCTACCGCCAAAACCGATAACTTTATGACCAAGCGCTCAAGCGGCCTGGCCACCTACCGTAACACCGATTTCTTTGGTGTGGTCGACGGTCTGGATTTAACCCTGCAATATCAGGGTAAAAATGACCGTAGCACCTATGCCACCGCCAACGGCGACGGTTTCGGCACTTCTCTGTCTTATGATTTCGGCGGCAGCGACTTCGCGATCAGCGCGGCGTACACCAACTCTGACCGCACCGACATACAGCAGGCAAAATCGCTGGCGAAAGGCGGTAAGAATGCTGAATCCTGGGGCACCGGCGTAAAATATGACGCCAATAATATTTACCTCGCGATGATTTATACCGAAACCCGTAATATGACCCCAATTAAAGGTCTGGTTTCCGCCGACCAGGGCTTTGCGAACAAAGCGCAAAACTTTGAAGCGGTGGCGCAATATCAGTTTGATTTCGGTCTGCGTCCGTCACTCGGCTACGTGCAGATGAAAGGCAAAGATCTGGATAACGGGATTGGCGATCAGGATCTGATGAAATATGTTGATGTCGGCGCGACCTACTATTTCAACAAAAATATGTCGGCATTTGTCGATTATAAAATCAACCTGATCGATGAAGATGCGGTGACCAAACGTCTGGCTATTATGACCGACGACGTGGTTGCTGTCGGGATGACCTACCAGTTCTAAGATAATACGAAAAAGGCCTCCAGATGGAGGCCTTTTTTATGACCGAATATCAAGGCCCGAAAATATCGGGCCTTTATTATTAAGCCGTGCGCTTCACCGCTTCATTCGCAAAACCGTCGGCAGGTTCCAGCGCTAAATCCAGGCTCTTCAGCAGTTCGCTCGCCCGCTCGTGGAAACCACGCAGCGTTTGCTGCAGACGTTCTACGACCTCCGGGTCTTTGATCGCGACAGCCTGCCACGTTCCCTCTTTGTCGAACAGGCCGAACTGGTAGCTGTAGGTGAAACGATGCTCTTCAGCTTCCATTTCCATCCACCAGCCCCAGAACTCACGCTTCTCTGGCGCGGGTTTTACGTTAACGCAAACGGCCAGGCAGTCGAAAAAAAAGCGGTTGTCCTGGCACTGTTCTTCGCGGATATAGGGGCCAAGCGCAGTGAATTTCTTGATCAATCTACTCTTCGGGTGTCCACTCGGTAACGTCATTGCGATCTCCTTTAGTGATGCAACTGTTTTACCAAATCAATAGAATTTATCAATATATTAACAAAATCTATTGTTGATCCACCCGGCAATTTCCTTCAGCGCCTTATCAAAATTACGATACACCGGGTTAAACGGAATCGGCATCAGCTTGCCCTGCGCCGATGACGAAACGATCAGCCGTGACTCTTCCTCCGGGCTGAAAGGATCGTTATCCCAGTAGCCGGAAAGCATCGGTGTCGGGCAGCGGCGCCCCAGTAAACCCTGGGTTTTCAGCGAATAGCGGTTCAGCTCCACGCGCAATGCTTCATCAGAGGCATCGTGCATACCTAAACGCGAGGCCAGGACGTCGAGGTACATTTCCGGCACGCGGCCCTGACGCAGCGGATCGCTCAGCAGGCTATGGACCACCGGACCAAGGCAGGCCACGGCCTTCAGATTCTGCGCTTCCAGATAGGCCAGACGTACGGCGATGTTAGCGCCGAAGCGGAAGCCAAAAGCCGCGAGGCGGGTATGATCCACCCAGGGAACATCGCGCAGCTGCTTAATCACGTGCTGATGCAGCATGCTGGAATCCTGGGTTAGCTTCCATTTGGAAGAAAAACCGATCGACGGCATGTCCACCGTCAACATCGCAATGCCAAGCGGGGCAAAATAACGCTCGTACAGGCTGTAATAGTCGCTTTGCAGGCCATCCAATCCGCCGCACATCAGTACCGTCGGGAACGGGCCATCACCTTTAGGCATATGCAGAAAACCGGTGATTGGCGCGCCGCCGGGAATCGCAAACTCCAGTTCCCGCATTGACCCCGGCAGACGTTTGGCGGCCTCTTCATAAGCACGGTTCGCCAGCGCCTGTGCCTGTTCGGCGAGGTCATCCCCCTTCAGGTGCGGATAGGCGGCAATGCTATAAAGATTAGAGGCATGCAGCCAGTGACGGCCGCTGAGGGTCTCGTCCTGCTCCTGCATGGCCTTCTGCTGCCACTGCATCGCCTGCGTTGACCACTCGTAAATCCAGTTGCCGCCGCGATAGCCCACCACGGTGTCGTACAGCTCATCGTCGGTGCGTTCGGCAGTACTCATGACGATACGCGCCTGCACGTCGAGAATTTCCTGCGGCGAGACGCCACGCCAGATCCACATCAGACGATTAATCATTCGATACCAGTGCGGTACGGTGCTGCCGCTCAGCGCAGACTGCATGCTTGGAGCTTCACCGCTACTGAACCGGCGTACCAGCGTGGACGTTTCAGGGTGTTTAAAACGCGGCTTAAATAGCGTTTCGCTGAGATTAGCTTCTGGCATCACAAAACCTCCATGGATACGATCTTTAATCCATTGTAACGCGTGGGACATTAAAAAAAACAACGCCCGGCATGACCGGGCGTTGGAAGCGCATTTATTGACTGAATTAACGGCCAGAAATAGGCGGTACAAATACCACGCCCATGTCCCACGGCTGTTCAATCCAGGTATCCTGCGGGATATCTACAACATAATCGTCAACCAGCGGGCGGCCAGCCGGTTTAGCGAAGATGGTGACGAAATGTGCTTTTGGATACATTTCGCGAATTGCCACGGCAGTACCGCCGGTATCGACCAGATCGTCAATAACGATAAAGCCTTCGCCATCGCCTTCTGCGCGCTTCAGGACCTTCAGCTCGCGCTGGTTGTCGTGGTCATAGCTGGAGATGCATACGGTGTCGACATGACGAATGCCCAGTTCACGTGCCAGCAGTGCGCCCGGTACCAAACCACCGCGGCTAACGGCGATGATGCCTTTCCACTGTTCAGATGGCATCAGGCGTGCAGCCAGCTTGCGCGCGTGAATCTGCAACATGTCCCAGGTGACGACGTATTTTTCGCTCATGTGAAGTGTCCCAGCCTGTGTTATACGGCTTAAAAAGTGTTCAAGGGGGAAATAGGTTGCGCGAGATTATAGAGATCTGACGCACTAAAAACCAGTGTTAAGCGGAATCCCCGGCTCTTTTTACGTGGTTTGTTCTACCGGAAAGGGCAGAAAGTGGTATTCTCAACCCCATCGCGCAAGCCAGGCTTGTGGTATATGTCTATGCTAACCCTTTACCTGCAAGCGACTTTTGCAGAAAGCCGTAAGGAGACTCATCGTGTCTGAACTGTCTCAATTATCCCCGCAACCTTTATGGGATATTTTTGCCAAAATCTGTTCTATTCCGCACCCTTCTCATCATGAAGAGCAGCTCGCCGCGCACATCGTCGGCTGGGCGAAAGAAAAAGGCCTTCACGCCGAGCGCGACCAGGTTGGCAACATTCTGATTCGCAAAGCCGCGACTCCGGGTATGGAAAACCGTAAACCGGTTGTGCTGCAGGCTCACCTCGATATGGTGCCGCAGAAAAACAATGACACCGTACACGACTTCGCCAAAGACCCGATTCAACCGTACATCGACGGTGAATGGGTGAAAGCCCGTGGTACCACGCTGGGTGCCGATAACGGTATCGGTATGGCTTCCGCGCTGGCGGTGCTGTCTGATGAGTCCGTTGAACACGGCCCGCTGGAAGTTCTGCTGACCATGACCGAAGAGACCGGTATGGACGGCGCGTTTGGTCTGCAACCGAACTGGCTGCAGGGCGACATTCTGATCAACACCGACTCGGAAGAAGAAGGTGAAATCTATATGGGTTGCGCCGGTGGTATCGACTTCACCAGCAACCTGCCGCTGACTCGTGAAGCCATTCCGGCTGGTTTCCAGACCTTCAAGCTGACGCTGAAAGGCCTGAAGGGCGGCCACTCCGGCGGTGATATTCACCTCGGCCTCGGCAACGCCAACAAACTGCTGGCACGTTTCCTGGTAGCCCACGCGGCGGAACTGGATCTGCGTCTGGTTGACTTCACCGGCGGTACTCTGCGTAACGCGATCCCACGTGAAGCCTTCGCCGCTATCGCTATTCCGGCAGACAAAGTCGACGCGCTGAAAGGGCTGGTAGAGACCTATCTGCACATTCTGCAAAACGAGCTGTCTGCCAAAGAGAAAAACCTGACGCTGGTACTGGAAAACACGACCATTGAAGGTAAAGCGCTGACTGCGGCATCTCGCGATGCATTCACGCAGTTGCTGAACGCAACGCCGAACGGTGTGATTCGTAACTCCGACGTGGCAAAAGGTGTCGTCGAAACCTCCCTCAACGTGGGCGTGGTTTCCATGACGGAAGATACCGCCACGATCCACTGCCTGATCCGTTCCCTGCTCGACAGCGGTAAAGATTACGTAGTGAGCATGCTGGAATCACTGGGTGCGCTGGCGGGTGCCAAAACCCAACCGAAAGGCGGCTACCCAGGCTGGCAGCCGGACGCGAACTCTCCGGTCATGAAGCTGGTGCGTGAAACCTATCAGCGCCTGTTCAACAAGGTGCCAAACATTCAGATTATCCACGCGGGTCTGGAATGTGGTCTGTTCAAGAAACCGTATCCGAACATGGATATGGTCTCCATTGGGCCAACCATCACCGGGCCACACTCTCCGGATGAACAGGTTCATATCGAAAGCGTTGGCCAGTACTGGCAGCTGCTGACGGAACTGTTGAAAGCGATTCCGGTGAAGTAAGTTCTACGCTTCGCCTGGCCGGTCTACCTGGTAGGTAGCCCGGCCATGTAACGCAACGCCGGGATATTTTACCGGCGTTTCTCCATCCGATAATTCACAAACGCCTCCCCACGCGCCACTACCCGCTGTTCTGCGACAACCTGAAATCCCATACGCTCAAAACACGGCCTGGCAGTGATACTTGCCTCCACCGTTAATGTTCCCGTTGGTATCAAAGCGAACAACTCGGCCAACAAAGCGCTGGCGACTCCCTGCCGGGAATGCGTCGGCGAAACAAACAGCAGGTCAATATAGCGATCCTCGGCGGTAATAAAACCGACGACTTCTCCCTCTTTTTCTGCGACCAGCACTCGCGAGGCCGCCAGTTTTTGCCGCCAGCGAGCTTCATCCACCTGAGCCCAGGCGTCGATTTGCGCGGGGGCATAGTGCTGGCTGGCTGTTTCCCGTACCGCACGCAGAAAAATCTGGCATAAGGTTGTGAAATCACCGTCGCGATAGGCCCGAATTTGCATCGTTAAATCCCTAACAGAAGCTGGCGTTCCAGCTGTGGATCCAGCAGTGAGACATGTAAACCAACCAGCCGTACGCCACGTTCCGACCTACGCTCGTGCCAGGCTTTGTGCGCGGTGGCGATCAGATCGTCTTTATTGAGTTGCGGCCAGACGTGCTCCTGAGTGGTCTGCTGAAAGTCATTGAATTT
This sequence comes from Kluyvera sp. CRP, assembly GCF_019930565.1. NCBI lineage: Bacteria > Pseudomonadati > Pseudomonadota > Gammaproteobacteria > Enterobacterales > Enterobacteriaceae > Kluyvera > Kluyvera sp. CRP. The sequence goes on from NZ_CP082841.1 coordinate 44,641, forward strand.
GAGTTTAATTCCCTGACGGGCAATACGCAGGTCGGGCCGGACTTTCGCTAACCGCCGTTCGAGTTCAGGGTAGAGACGCTCGACGATGGCTTCGCAGTCGACCCATTCATGAATGTCCTCTTCCAGCGTACGCTCCACGCCGATCGACTTGCGCTGGCGATCGTTGTGGATCTCACGTTCGTCGATCCCATGACTACGCTCCCAGAGGATCCGTCCGAATTTACCAAAGCGCTTGAGCAGCATCGCGAGATCGCTATTCTGCACATCTTCGCAGGTGCGCAGCCCCATACTTTCCAGCTTAGCCGCTGAGACTTTGCCCACGCCGGGAATTTTCGCCAGCGGCAGGGTTTGCAGAAACGCCGGGACCTCGGCGGGCGTAAGAACGAACTGGCCGTTGGGTTTGTTAAGATCGGAGGCGATTTTAGCCAGAAACTTCACCGGCGCAACGCCCGCAGAGGCCGTCAGCGCCAGCTCGTTGAAGATGGTCTGGCGAATTTCCTGCGCCATTAGCGTGGCCGAGCCGTGGCAGTGCACGCTATCGCTGACGTCCAGATAGGCTTCATCCAGCGAGAGCGGTTCAATCAGCGAGGTGTAGCGGGAGAAAATTTCCCGAATGTGGTGGGAGGCTTCACGGTAGGCTTCAAAGCGCCCCGGCAAAAGCGTCAGGTGCGGACACAGCTTCAGGGCGGTAGCGGTAGGCATTGCACTGCGTACGCCAAATTTACGCGCCGGATAGTTCGCCGTGCTGATGACGCCACGCTGCACCCGACTGCCGCCGATGGCGACAGGAATATCGCGCAGGGCGGGGTTGTCGCGCATTTCGACCGCGGCGAAGAAGCAGTCCATATCGATATGGATTATTTTGCGCATCGTTAGCCCTCACTTACCACTGGATAAGTATACAGCATAACTTTGGCAAATGAGAAGTGTTGCAAATCGCCCGGCAGAGCCGGGCGATTAAGGGACTACAGGATGCGGTTCTGTTGGCGCTGCGCCTCGCGGGCCATCCGCTTTTTACGCGCATCGCACGGTTCCGGGCAGTCGCACACTTTTTCCAGCCCCAGCGAAGAGATGCCGCCGCAGCTGCCCTGCAGGCTTTTCCGCTTCACCAGATACCCCAGCGACATACCGAGGATCACGAGGGCAAAAATGCAGAACGTCGCCAGAAATACCGTTAACATCATCAGCCTCCAAAGTCGTCGAGCATGATGTTTTCATCCTCCACGCCTAGCTCTTTGAGCATCTTAATGACCGCGGCGTTCATCATCGGCGGCCCACACATATAGAACTCACAGTCTTCCGGCGCCGGGTGGTCACGCAGGTAGTTCTCATACAGGACGTTATGAATAAAGCCGGTGTAGCCCGTCCAGTTATCTTCCGGCTGCGCGTCGGAAAGCGCAATATGGAAGGTAAAGTTCGGGTTATCACGTGCCAGCTGCTCAAACTCCTCTTCATAGAACATTTCACGCAGTGAACGCGCGCCGTACCAGAAGCTGATTTTGCGATGACTATGCAGGCGCTTAAGCTGATCGAAGATATGCGAACGCATCGGCGCCATCCCCGCACCGCCGCCGATAAACACCATTTCAGCATCGGTGTCTTTGGCGAAGAACTCGCCGAACGGCCCGGAAATGGTCACCTTGTCGCCGGCCTTAAGCGACCAGATATACGAGGACATAATCCCCGGCGGCGCATCCGGCGCGGACGGCGGCGGCGTGGCGATACGCACGTTGAGCATGATGATGCCCTTTTCTTCCGGGTAGTTCGCCATTGAATAGGCGCGCAGCGTCGGTTCTTTCACGTCGGAGACATAGCGGAAGAGATTGAATTTATCCCAGTCGCCACGGTATTCGTCCGGCACGTCAAAGTCGGCGTACGCGACTTTATGCGGCGGGCACTCAATCTGAATATAGCCCCCGGCGCGGAACGGCACGCTTTCACCCGCAGGAATCGCCAGCTTCAGCTCTTTGATAAAGGTGGCTTTGTTATCGTTAGAGATAACTTCGCATTCCCACTTTTTCACGCCAAAGACTTCGTCCGGCAGCTCAATTTTCATGTCCTGACGCACGGCGACCTGACAGGCCAGGCGGCAGCCTTCTTTGGCTTCGCGCTTGGTAATGTGCGACAGCTCGGTTGGCAGAATTTCACCACCGCCCTCTTTCACCGTGACCCGGCATTGGCCGCAGGAGCCGCCGCCGCCGCAGGCTGAGGAGATAAAAATACCGTTGCTGGACAGCGTATTCAGCAGCTTGTCGCCCGCCGGGGTTTTAATCTGCTTATCCGCTTCGTTGTTAATTTCAATCACCACATCGCCAGCGTTAACCAGCTTCGATTTGGCAAATAAGATCAGCAGCGATAGCACCAGCACAATCAGCGTAAACATCACTACGCCAAGTATAATTTCCATGATTAACGGCCCTTATAGCTGCACACCGGAGAATGACATAAAACCTAACGCCATCAGCCCGGTGGTGATAAAGGTGATCCCTAAGCCGCGCAGTCCCGCAGGCACGTTTGAATACTTCATCTTTTCGCGAATTCCCGCCATCGCAACGATTGCCAGCATCCAGCCGATACCGGATCCAAAACCGTAAACGATGGATTCACTGAAGTTATAGTCACGCTGTACCATAAACGACACACCGCCAAAGATGGCGCAGTTCACCGCAATCAGCGGCAGGAAGATACCTAACGCGGTGTACAGCGACGGGAAGTATTTATCGAGGATCATCTCGAGGATCTGCACCAGCGCCGCAATCACCCCGATAAAGGTGATGAAGTTGAGGAAGCTGAGATCCACGCCGTCAACCAGCGCGCCGTCACGCAGCACCAGGTTGTAGACCAGGTTGTTGATCGGTACGGCGAGCCCGAGAACCACCGTTACCGCCACACCAAGACCAAAAGCGGTGGAGACCTTCTTCGAGACCGCAAGGAAGGTACACATCCCGAGGAAGAAGGCCAGCGCCATGTTTTCAACGAACACGGCGCGGACAAACAGGCTAATGTAGTGAGCCATAATCGGTTACTCCTTTTCCTGCTGTTCCGGCTTCCAGCTACGCAGCGCCCAGATCAGCAGACCGATAATGAAAAACGCGCTCGGCGCGAGCAGGAACAGGCCGTTTGGCTGATACCAGCCACCGTTTTGCACTGTCTCCAGCACCGTGACGCCAAACAGCTTGCCGCTGCCAATAAGCTCGCGCAGGAAACCAACGATGAGCAGAATAGCGCCATAACCCAAGCCATTGCCGATGCCGTCCATAAAGCTCGCCAGCGGTGGCGACTTCATGGCGAACGCTTCTGCACGCCCCATCACGATACAGTTCGTGATGATAAGCCCGACGAAAACCGACAGCTGTTTTGAGGTCTCATAGGCAAACGCGCGCAGTAACTGATCGACCACAATAACCAGTGAGGCAATAATCGCCATCTGTACGATGATACGTACGCTGTTAGGAATATGGTGGCGGATCATCGAGATGAACATGCTGGAAAACGCCGTCACCAGCGTGACCGCAATGGTCATCACAAACGCCGTTTCCAGCTTGGTGGTGACCGCCAATGCCGAGCAGACGCCGAGCACTTGGAGCGCGATCGGGTTATTGGCGATAAGCGGCCCCACCAGCAGGCGTTTCATCTCTTTCATTTCACCCTGTTCAGCCATGTTTCAGCCCTCCTTCACGCACCTGTTTCAGGAACGGGCCAAAGCCCAGTTCGCCCATCCAGAAATCAAAGCTGTGCTGCACGCCATTGGCCGTGAGCGTTGCGCCAGAAAGACCGTCCACCGCGTACAGATCGCCCTGTGGTGCCGCGCCCTTCATGACTTTCAGCGCCGGATGACCTTCATCGTTGACGACGCGTTTACCGACAAACTGCGCACGCCAGTTCGGGTTTTCAACCTCGCCGCCGAGCCCCGGGGTTTCTCCCTGATCGTAGTAAGTGATGCCTTTAATGGTGCGCCCGTCAGTGTCCAGCGCCACAAATGCATACATCATTGACCACAGACCGTTGCCATAAATCGGCAGGACGATCTCCTGTACCTGCTGCTTTTCGTCTTTGATGAGGTAGATTTCCACCATGTTGCTGCGACGACGAATACCGGCTGGGTCTTCGCTGGAAGACAGCGCGATACTCTGTTGCGGGTCCTTCAGCGCCTGGATCTGGTTAAACTTCCCGGGGTCGCCCTCAAGCATCGTGCCGCTTTTCAGATCCAGCAGCCGTGGCGTTACGCGGCTGGCATACACCTCAGCCACCTCGTCAGCAGACATCTTGTCGTGCATCAGCCCGGCCACCGCCAGAATATTGCGCTGTTTATCCAGCGCCCGCTGCTCCTGCTGAAGCGGCTTGAGGCCTACGGCAGAACCGGCAACCACAATAGAGCAGACCAGACAAAGCACCAGCACCACCAGCAGCGTTTTGCCGATGCTATCGTTACTTTTCTTCTCAGCCACGCGACTTCCTCCGCTTAATATTGGCCCGCACCACCAGGTAATCGAACAGTGGTGCAAAGAGGTTGGCGAACAGAATGGCCAACATCATCCCTTCTGGATAAGCTGGGTTAACGACGCGAATCAGCACGCACATTGCGCCAATCAGCGCGCCATAGCACCATTTGCCTTTATCGGTAAACGAGGCGGAAACCGGGTCAGTGGCCATAAACATCATGCCGAAGGCAAAACCACCGAGCACCAGATGCCAGTACCACGGCATGGCGAACATCAGGTTGGTTTCGGAACCAATCAGGTTAAACAGCGTGGCGCAGACGATCATGCCGACCATCACGCCGGCCACGATGCGCCAGGAGGCGACGCGGCCAAAGATAATCAGCGCCCCGCCAAGCAGGATCATCAACGTGGAGACTTCACCGATGGAGCCCGGAATGTTGCCGATAAAGGCATCCATCCAACTGACCGGCTGCCCGCTGACGACGTTGACCAGCGCTTCACCACCATGGCTCGCCCATTGGGAGAGCGGCGTCGCCCCGGAGAATCCATCGGCGGCGGTCCAGACCAGATCGCCGGAGATTTGCGCCGGATAGGCAAAAAACAGGAATGCACGCCCGGCCAGCGCCGGGTTGAGGAAGTTGCGACCGGTGCCGCCAAAGATCTCTTTCGCAATCACCACACCGAAGGAGATGCCGAGCGCCGCCTGCCATAACGGCATGGTCGGCGGAACAATCAGCGCAAACAGTATTGAGGTGACGAAGAAACCTTCGTTGACTTCATGCTTGCGCACAATCGCGAACAGCACTTCCCAGAACCCGCCAACCAAAAAGACCGTGGCGTAAATTGGCACAAAGAACACCGCGCCCAGCATCATCATGCTGAGCCAGCCGGCATCCGGCGCGAAGCTGACGCCCAGCGCCTGCGCCACACTGTAGTGCCAGTTGCTGGCAATCACCTGCTGCAATTGCTCTGCGCCGTACAGCTTGTGTAGCGCCGGGATGGTTTGCAGCCCGACGTTATACATCCCCCAGAACATCGCCGGGAAAACGGCGAACCAGACGAGGATCATCATGCGCTTCAGGTCGATGGCGTCGCGAACGTGCGCCGCGCCTTTGGTGACATGCCCCGGCGTATAGAGCAACGTCGCCGTCGCTTCATACAGCGGGTAATATTTTTCCAGCTTGCCGCCCTGCGTGAAGTGCGGCTCAACTTTTTCCAGTAGCTGTTTTAAGCCCATCACTTAACCTTCCTGCTCAATTTGCGTTAATACGCGGCGCAACACCGGCCCGTATTCGTATTTGCCCGGGCAGACGTAGGTGCACAGCGCCAGGTCTTCTTCATCAAGCTCCAGACAGCCCAGCGCCTGCGCGCTGTCGGTATCGCCTGCCAGCAGGTCGCGCAGCAACATAGTAGGCAGAATATCCAGCGGCATCACCCGCTCGTAGTTGCCGATAGGCACCATCGCGCGCTCGCCGCCATGGGTATCCGTCGAGAGATTAAACAGCTTCTTCTTGAGGAAGTGGCCTAGCGTGGTGCGGGTAATCGAAAACTTGTCGCGCCCCGGCGTTACCCAGCCAAGCAGCTCTTTTTCGCGCCCTTCTTTCAGCACGCTCACCTGCAGGTGGAAGCGGCCAAGAAACGCATGCGGGCCCGATGCCTGGCTGCCGTTAAGTACAGAGCCGGACAAAATACGGTTTTCACCCTCAAGCAGTTCTCCCGCCAGCAGGGCATTGAGATCGGCCCCCAGGCAGGTGCGTAACAGACGAGGATGCTTAACCTGCGGGCCGCCAAGGGCGATGACGCGCTCGGTCCAGATGACACCGTCAAGGAACAGCTTGCCGTAGGCAATCACGTCCTGATAGTTCAGATGCCATACTTGCTTTTGCAAGCTGACTGGCTCCAGGAAATGAATGTGAGTACCGACTAACCCTGCCGGATGCGGGCCAGTGAACTGATTGAACGTCACCTGCCCCTGCGGATGCCCACCCAGTTTGCCGCCGCTGCTCTGACAGACGTGGACTTTACCGTCAGTCAAACGCGTCAGCACGGTCAGGCCGGCGTTAAACGCCTCGCGCTGGGCGAGAATAATTGGCTGCGGATCGGCGGACAGCGGGTTAGTGTCCATAGCGGTCACGAAAATCGCCGCCGGTACTGAACCAGGCGCCGGGGTTTTGCTGAACGGACGCGTGCGCATGGCCGTCCACAGCCCGGATTCCACTAACTGCGTCACCACCACGTCGCGCGGCAGCGTTGCCAGTTCATCGGCAGGATAGGCCGTAAAGTTCAACGACTCGTCACCTTCGACGTCAATGACTACCGACTGCAGGACGCGGCGTTCGCCACGGTGAATTGCGCTAACCGTACCGCTAGCGGGGGCAGTGAAACGTACGCCAGGAATCTTCTTGTCCTCAAAGAGCAGTTGCCCTTTCACGACCCTGTCGCCCTCTTTTACCGCCATCGAAGGACGCAGTCCGTTATATTCTTCGCCTTTTACCGCCACGCGGGTCACGGCAACGTCATCAATACGTTGCTGGTCGGGCAATCCAGCTATAGGCAGATCGAGGCCTTTGGTTATTTTAATCATACTGTTCGCAGGTATCCGTTAACGACGGCGTCAACTCAGCGCTGAGGCCAGCGTTTAGGTTAACGAGACAAAAGAAAGGAGGTTCGCCTGAAGGCCAATCGTATTCCATCACCAGGCATGATGGGAATCTGAAGCATCCTTTCTTACACTGTTTAGAGAGTTACTACCTGAATCATCCAGCGAGTATCCGTTTTACCCATTTTCAGCCTGAATGATTACGTAACGAAAGTTTACCATTTTATCCTTCGCTGATGCAGTAGTTCCGCTTTTCTGGCCACTAAATTGCGAGCTGAGACGCAAACTGCTACGGATTCGGACAAAGATATCTGGCGAATCATCGGTTTATCCTACACTCTTTTTACAGGCTTCCATTTAGCGGGCGATCAGCACAACACACCGCCCCATCGTGGGAATACAACACGAAATTGTAAACGCCAAACGCCCCACTTGCGAAAAAATGCGGTGGTGCTAAGGTGAGCGCACAAAAAACAGATTTGTCTGCTTTTTTCTCTCTGTTGCCTCTCCTGGCGTGTAGTTATTTTTTATCAAGGAACAAGTAGTATGCGCAAAATCGCATTATTTATTGCGATGCTTTTAATGCCGTGCGTTTCGTTTGCTGGGTTAATGAGCAGCAACAGTCCGACGACGCCTGTCAGCAAAGAATATAAGCAGCAATTGATGGGCTCCCCAGTCTACATCCAGATTTTCAAGGAAGAGCGCACGCTCGACCTCTATGTGAAAATGGGTGAAACCTATCAACTCCTTGATAGCTATAAAATTTGTAACTACTCCGGCGGTTTAGGGCCGAAGCAGCGTCAGGGCGATTTCAAAAGCCCGGAAGGGTTTTATTCGGTACAACGCAGCCAGTTGAAGCCAGACAGCCGCTTCTATAAAGCGATTAATATCGGCTTCCCGAACGCGTATGACCGCGCGCATGGCTATGAAGGAAAATACCTGATGATTCACGGTGCCTGCGTATCGGTGGGCTGCTATGCCATGACCGACTCGGGTATTGATGAAATCTTCCAGTTCGTGACCGGCGCGCTGGTCTTCGGGCAGTCCAGCGTCCAGGTCAGCATTTATCCGTTCCGCATGACCGATGCCAACATGGAACGTCATAAATATTCCTACTACAAAGATTTCTGGCAGCAGCTTAAGCCGGGCTACGACTACTTCCAGCAGACGCACAAACCGCCGATGGTTTCGGTCGTCGATGGCCGCTATGTCGTGAGCAAGCCGCTGAGCCACGAAGTGGTTCAGCCGCAGCTGGCGTCAAACTACGCGCTCCCCGAGGCAAAATAAGCGCCATTCGCCTGGCATAATCTTGTGCCAGGTTTCATTCCCCGTCAGCGGTTGGGTGGCAATCACAGTCACCACATCGTTGGCGGTCGTTTCCTGCTGAAAATCAATTTCCACATCCTGATCCAGCAGCTTCGCCACGCCAAACGGCGCCCGACGGGTAATCCAGTACAGGTTGGTGGAGCAGAACGCCATGACGTAACGCCCGTCAGACAGCAGCATATTGAACACGCCTTTTGCGCGCATTTCTTCCGCCAGCGAAGCAATATACTTAAACACCGCCTGCATATTTCCGGGCGTACGCGGGTAGCGTTGGGTCAGCTTGTGCAGCAGCCAGCAAAATGCCTTTTCGCTGTCAGTTTCTCCGACCGGGCGGAATTGTCCGGTCTCCAGCGTTTTATAGCCAGAGAGCTGACCATTGTGGGCGTAGGTCCAGTTGCGTCCCCACAGCTCACGGGTGAATGGATGCGTATTTTCCAGCGCCACCATGCCGCGGTTCGCCTGACGGATATGCGCGATCACCGAACAGGACTTGATAGGATAATCCTGAACCAGTTTGGCAATCGGCGACTGATAGCTGGGCTGTGGATCTTTAAAGGTGCGACACCCTTTTCCTTCATAAAAGGTGATACCCCAGCCGTCTTTATGCGGCCCGGTGCCGCCACCGCGCTGTACCAGCCCGGTGAAACTGAAGCAAATATCGGTTGGCACATTAGCGCTCATCCCGAGCAGTTCGCACATATCACACCTCCACAGCAAACGGGGCCGAAGCCCCGTGAAACTTATGCCTTAACCATCTCTTTTTCGATCAGCATGATCAGGATGTGAATCACTTTAATGTGAATTTCCTGCACGCGATCGGCGTAACCAAAGTGCGGTACGCGAATTTCAATATCCGCAGAACCGGCCATTTTACCGCCGTCTTTACCGGTCAGGGTGATGACCTTCATGCCTTGCGCACGTGCCGCTTCAATCGCTTTGATCACGTTAGCTGAGTTGCCAGAAGTGGAAATACCCAGCAGCACGTCGCCCGAGCGCCCCACGGATTCAACGTAACGAGAGAAAACATATTCATAGCCGAAATCATTGCTCACGCAGGAGAGATGGCTGACGTCAGAGATCGCAATCGCCGGGTAGCCCGGACGGTTTTCACGATAGCGACCGGTTAGCTCTTCGGCAAAGTGCATCGCATCACAATGAGAGCCGCCGTTACCGCAGGAAAGCACTTTACCACCGGCCTTAAAGCTATCCGCCAGCAGGACTGCTGCGCGCTGAATGGCATGGATATTGGCTTCATCTTTCAGAAAGTTTGCCAGCGTATCGGCCGCTTCATTCAGTTCGTTACGAATAAGATCCTGGTACATGAGGATAATCCTTCAGCATTAATAAAATTGTCGCCGCTAGTGTACCGGATAGCATCACCACAGAGAAGCAAGGGCCGATGTATTCAGCGGATGTTTGAATTTTTGGTGCGCTAAAAAGCATCAACAATGTGAGCGAGGTTGTAATTATTTTGTAAACACATTGCTAATTAAAATCACATCAACTACAACCATATCATCACAAGTGGTCAGACCTCCTACAAGACAGGGGCATTTCTCTATGATGATTTTGAGTATTGTTTTAACCATTGCTTTACTCGGTGCACTCTTCTATCACCGCATCAGTTTAGCGCTCGGTAGCGTGATTTTACTGGCGTGGACCGCGGCGCTCGGCGCTGCTGGCCTGTGGAATTTGTGGCTGCTGGTACCGCTGGCCATCATTCTGGTGCCGTTCAACTTTACGCCAATGCGTAAAGCGCTGATCTCCGCGCCGGTATTCCGCATGTTCAGTAAGGTAATGCCGCCGATGTCGCGCACCGAAAAAGAAGCGATCGATGCCGGCACCACCTGGTGGGAAGGCGATCTGTTCCGCGGTAATCCGGACTGGAAAAAGCTGCACAACTATCCACGTCCGCAGCTCACCGCCGAAGAACAGGCCTTTATCGATGGTCCGGTGGAAGAAGCCTGCCGCATGGCGAATGATTTCCAGATCACCCACGAAATGGCGGATCTGCCGCCGGAGCTGTGGGCGTACCTGAAAGAACACCGCTTCTTCGCAATGATCATTAAGAAAGAGTACGGCGGCCTGGAATTCTCCGCTTATGCTCAGGCACGCGTATTGCAGAAGCTGTCCGGTGTTTCCGGGATCCTGGCGATTACCGTCGGCGTACCGAACTCCTTAGGGCCGGGCGAGTTGTTGCAGCACTACGGTACTGAAGAACAGAAAAATCATTATCTGCCGCGCCTGGCGCGTGGTCAGGAGATCCCTTGCTTCGCGCTGACCAGCCCGGAAGCCGGTTCTGATGCCGGTGCTATTCCGGATACCGGCGTCGTCTGCATGGGGGAATGGCAGGGTGAACAGGTGCTGGGTATGCGCCTGACCTGGAACAAACGCTACATTACCCTCGCGCCAATCGCCACCGTACTGGGGCTGGCGTTTAAACTCTCCGATCCGGATAAACTGCTGGGCGGCGCGGAAGACTTAGGTATTACCTGTGCGCTGATCCCCACCAGCACCCCCGGCGTGGAAATTGGTCGTCGTCACTTCCCGCTGAACGTACCGTTCCAGAACGGCCCAACCCGCGGTCAGGACATCTTTGTTCCAATCGATTACATCATCGGCGGGCCAAAAATGGCCGGTCAGGGCTGGCGTATGCTGGTTGAGTGTCTGTCCGTAGGCCGCGGCATTACCTTGCCGTCGAACTCCACCGGCGGCGTGAAATCCGTCGCGCTGGCCACCGGTGCCTACGCGCATATTCGCCGTCAGTTCAAAGTGTCCATTGGTAAAATGGAAGGCATTGAAGAGCCGTTGGCGCGTATCGCAGGCAACGCCTATGTGATGGACGCCGCCGCGACCCTGATTACCTACGGCATTATGCTCGGTGAAAAACCGGCGGTCCTGTCGGCTATCGTCAAGTACCACTGTACCCATCGCGGCCAGCAGTCCATTGTTGACGCCATGGATATCGCCGGGGGCAAAGGCATTATGCTGGGCGAAGGCAACTTCCTGGCCCGTGCTTACCAGGGCGCGCCAATTGCCATCACCGTGGAAGGTGCAAACATCCTGACCCGTAGCATGATGATCTTCGGCCAGGGCGCCATTCGCTGCCATCCGTACGTGCTGGAAGAGATGGCCGCCGCGCAGAATAAAGACGTTAACGCCTTCGATAAACTGCTGTTTAAACACATCGGCCACGTCGGTAGCAACAAAGTGCGCAGCTTCTGGTTAGGTCTCACTCGTGGCTTAACCAGCTCGACGCCGACCCGTGATGCGACGAAGCGTTACTACCAGCATCTGAACCGTCTGAGCGCCAACCTGGCCCTGCTGTCTGATGTTTCCATGGCGGTGCTGGGCGGTAGCCTGAAGCGTCGTGAGCGTATCTCCGCGCGTCTGGGCGATGTGCTGAGCCAGCTGTATCTCGCTTCTGCCGTCCTGAAACGCTATGACGATGAAGGTCGCCATGAAGCCGATTTACCGCTGGTACATTGGGGCGTGCAGGATGCGCTGCACCAGGCAGAGCAAGCAATTGACGATCTGTTGAAGAACTTCCCGAACCGCTTTGTTGCCGGTGCCCTGCGCCTCGCCATCTTCCCGACCGGCCGTCATTACGATGCGCCGTCCGATAAGCTGGATCACAGCGTGGCGAAGATTCTGCAAACGCCGAGCGCCACTCGCTCCCGTATTGGCCGTGGCCAGTACCTGACGCCGAGCGAACATAACCCGGTGGGCCTGCTGGAAGAAGCGCTGGTAGACGTGATGGCAGCGGACCCTATCCACCAGCGCATCTGTAAAGAAATTGGCAAAAACCTGCCGTTTACCCGCCTGGACGAACTGGCACGTAACGCGCTGGCAAAAGGGCTTATCGATCAAACCGAAGCAGCCATTCTGATTAAAGCGGAAGAAAGCCGTCTGCGCAGCATCAACGTCGACGATTTCGCTCCGGACGAGCTGGCGACCAAGCCGGTAAAGCTGCCGGACAACGTGCGCAAGGTTGAAGCCGCGTAACCTCTTCGATTTGTTATCCCCAAAGCGGAGCCTGGCTCCGCTTTTTTTTATCCAGACTGTCCTCAGCGCGGCAGCGTCCTGATAAGGTGTTACAGTTAGATTTACGTCCTGCAATAAAGGAGTTCATCACGTGCCTGGCTTGAAGATTACCCTTTTACAACAACCCCTGGTCTGGATGGATGGACCAGCCAACCTGCGACACTTTGACCGGCAGATGGAAGAGATTGTCGGGCGCGACGTGATTGTACTGCCGGAAATGTTTACGACCGGATTTGCCATGGAAGCCGCCGAACAGTCGATGGCAGAGGAAGAGGTTGTCGCCTGGATGCGAGAGCAGGCACTGCGCACCAACGCGCTGGTTGCCGGCAGCGCCGCGCTGCAAACGCCGCTGGGTGCGGTTAATCGTTTCCTGCTCGTGGAGCCGGAAGGTCAGGTCCACCTCTACGACAAACGCCATCTGTTCCGTATGGCCGATGAGCATCACCACTATATTGCGGGTAACCAGCGCGTGGTGTTGACGTGGCGCGGCTGGCGCATTCTGCCGCTGGTGTGCTACGACCTGCGTTTCCCGGTGTGGTCGCGCAACCGCAATGACTACGACCTGGCGCTGTACGTTGCCAACTGGCCCGCGCCGCGTTCACTGCACTGGCAGGCACTGCTGACGGCACGTGCTATTGAGAATCAGGCTTACGTCGCTGGGTGCAACCGCGTTGGTACCGACGGCAACGGCCATCACTACCGCGGAGATAGCCGCATCATCACCCCACAGGGCGAGATTCTGGCTACCGCCGAACCCCATCTGGCGACCCGCATTGACGGAGAACTTTCTCTGACGCAACTCCAGGAGTATCGCGAGAATTTCCCTGCCTGGCAGGATGCCGATCCGTTTGCGTTAGGTTGATTCCTCAGCGTGTGGATGAACGCCACACGCCCGGCGAGCAGCCATATTCCAGCTGAAAGTGGCGGATAAAGTGGGCACAGTCGCTAAACCCCATACGCCTGGCGATATGCGTCACGCTCTGCTGCGAGTTTTTCAGCAACCAGCAGGCGTAGCGCAAGCGGGCGCTACGGATAAAGTCACGGGCATTTTTACCAAACTCAGCGTGAAATAGCCGATTAAGCTGCCGCTCGCTTAACTGCACGTCATGTGCCAGCCAGGCGGTAGTGAGTGGACGGGTCAGATACTGTTCAATATTCAGTACCGCCCGTCGTAACCTGGAATCAGGGATTCGCTTCACATTTGGCGGCTGCAGCGTGGCCGCGTCATGCGAAACCAACGACAGGTGCTGACAAACGGCTGCCGCCACTTCATCCCCCGCATAACGTCGGATAAGTTCGGTGGCAAAACTGATTGTCGAGACGCCGCCAGGACAGGTGACTACATCACCCTCATCAATAAAATCATACCCTTGCTCAGCGTAAACCTGAGGAAACCGCTGGTGGAATGCCTCAAGCATATTCGGATGGATAGACGCTCTCCGCTCATTGAGTATCCCTTCCTCTGCCAGCACGAAACTCCCCGAGCCAATCCCCACCAGCGGAACATGAGCGTGATGTGCATGGCTCAGATATTCACAGGCAGCACGGGAACCTTCATTCAGACAGCGAAGGCTGCCGCCAATGATTGCAATATGGCTAAAGAGTTCAGGGGAAAGATAAGGTGAACCCGCCCTCACGCTGATACCAGCACCGCTGGCAATTGGGCTCTCGGAACACTCGTTCAGCAACGAGAACGTAATGGCACTTTGCCGACGGCGCTTTTTCACGCTGCCAGCATAACGCAACGCTTCCATTAGCCCGGAAAGTGCCAGAAGGGAAAATCCGGGCCACAGTAGCAACCCCATGTGTATAGACGAATCAGACGGGGCATCGCCATCCGGTGATTGGAATAGAGTGTTCATTTACTTGCCATAAATAATTAATCATTTGTTGTAGTACGCTATTTTTATATTTCATACGATATCTGCGATTGTATAAACCAAGCATAAATGACACCTGCATCATTTTAAAATCTTTTATTTTCCTATTTTTATTTCTTTGAACTTCGACACACATAGGTCGGCAACGTACCTAATGTAAAAATATAGTTGCCATTTCGTTGTTCGTTGATACGCATGTAGATACTTTTTTCGGGATAGACAAAGAATAGGGGCTCATATTTTACCAGCCATTCATCATCAACGTTATCGTCAGGGAATTTCAAATTCCGCTCAGAGGTTAAATAATAGAGGTTATCGTTACGTTCAACGCGGAAGAATATTTTCCGGTTAAAGATTTTATCCTCATCGCTGTGTACACTGCCGTTCATGCTCAGCGTGCCGGTTCGCCCATCAAAGGCATAGTTAAGCCAGATAGCCAATTTTTCCCCCGGATGATGTTGAATTAGATTGGCCTGACAGTTAAAGGACGGCGGATAATAGCGCAGCCACAGATAATAGCCTCCCAGAATCAGCGCAGCGGCAAGGCAAAAGCAAAATGCAGAAAACAGTTGGCGATAACGCGCCATATCAGCGATCCTCAATAAAGTAATCTGACAGGCAACGATTACGTTCTTTCATTGGCCGGTCGCAGCGGATGACAGAGGCGCGCGGCAGCATGGCGTACCAGGCAACGTAGATCCACGGGTAATTCACACAGCTCTCGGCAAACTGCACCACGTAGGACAGCGCCTTCTCGCGCTCGGCTTGCGTTTGTATATCGTTCGCCATATAGATGCGACAACTTCCCGACGAAGCGGCAAACCGATAGCCATCCGCAAAGAGCGCCTCCCCGGCGTTGCTATGGCCAATACCAATCATGACTGCTCCAGAAAGCGTCAATACGCTAAACAGGGCGATCATTATCCAGAATGGGCGCACTGCAAGTCGTACCGTCCCTTCCCGCCTGCTAAAATCGGCAGCGGGTGCTTCCTGTGGTAATGGTTCGACAATCGCCGAAGAGGGTATCGACAGTTCAGCCTCGAGAGATTGAGGCTGTGGGAGCGCCTCACGAATGACGATTTCCGTATCGCTGGCAAGCGTTAAACCAATACGGGGAATGGTCACTATCGGATCAACCTCAAAGCCAATCTTCTTCAACCCTTTGCGGAGAATAGAAATATTCTGGTAATACGTATTGGGTGAAACCAACATTCCCCGTCGCAGCCATACGTTCTCCAGAAACTCCTGCTGAGTGACAATGGTCCCCGCTCTTTCAATTAATAACAATAAGCAGCGACCTGCAGGTGAATTTAATACAACAACATGGTCTGGCTGGCTGACTCTGCGCAGCGTGCCCGTTGCAGGATGAAATTCAATAAGGCCGTTAATGATATAATGCTTATGCATAGTGTCGGTTAAAGTTCTCCATTTCCATTTATCTAACCCAACCCGTATTAATCTCGTGAGGTATCAAGGTCATTGCCGCACCGCGCTGAAGATTAATGTGACTGATAAATGTAAGGCTGTATATGTTGCCCGTTGGCGAAAAGTCTTATTTTTTCTTTCATTCCTTTCACTTCACTTAACCCCATCAATCGCGTCAATGCCAGGTAGAATGCGGTATACAGACCGTTTCACAGCACCTCTTTTGCTTTTCTCATCTTTTCTGAAGTGAATCAACATCATGATAAACACATTGATTAATAAAGAATTAATTTATTACTCATGAAATCACCAATCTTCTTCGCGTGTTTCTCAGCCATTCATCCTCGCCTACTTGACATTGACAAAAATAGACTTAATAAAAAATTGAATGCAGCAGACATAGATGTCTTCTTTATTCAGCCCCACATATCGAGAAACCATCTTAAATGCAGATATAGTGCGGGCTACAGGATGGTTTCATTTATCATTGAGAAATGAAACCATCAGCAAAAATCGAGATAATCACTCGGGAAAAGTGAATCAGCGTAAGCACCAGCTTTGCCATCATCACACAACTCGACAATGGCCTTACGAAACATTTATCAAAGCCAGACTTTCATGAACAATTGTCGCTATGCTCAGTAA
Organism: Kluyvera sp. CRP; assembly: GCF_019930565.1. Taxonomy (NCBI): domain Bacteria; kingdom Pseudomonadati; phylum Pseudomonadota; class Gammaproteobacteria; order Enterobacterales; family Enterobacteriaceae; genus Kluyvera; species Kluyvera sp. CRP. The sequence continues at coordinate 61,002 of NZ_CP082841.1, forward strand.
TGAGCAATAAACGTTACAAAAATTCATGGATGCTTCGCGCATATGCACTCTGCAAACCGGCATTTGATATAACGTGAGATTAGTTAAGATTAATTCAGTCCACCTATTCATTCTCCGGTGTATAGTGGATTCATGTAATGTTTAATTGCTTCGAGAGTACCGGTTGTAAGCAGCCGCTTTGGCTCTCCTCATTACAATTATAAATTGAGGAATAACATGGAGAAAAAACTCGAACGCGCTCAGTTTCTTAATGTGGCATTAATGGGAGGCGATAGCTATGCGCGCCATGGCATTACGGCTTTATTGCACAACATAGCCCCTGAAACACATATTGTGATATCCGCCGGAGATTATATCCAGCTTGATAACGCGCTAAAGAAATGCACTGTAGATATTCTTTTGCTATCCGGCGTGGAAAATAACCGGCCGGGATTTGATTGTCTGGAATATATAAAAAAGATCCGTATCAATTATCCGCAGATGATGATTTGTATGTATTCCGTGTCATCGGGCTCACTACTGTGGGTTCGAGGAGATATTGATGCTTATATTTCCTTGCAGCTGCCAATTTATCAGTGGCGTTCGCGTCTGCAAAAGATGATTGGCACTCGCTACCAGCGAGAAGACAAGCCGGTGGTGTTATCGCTGACACCTGGTGAATGGAGAGTACTGAAGGAATTAAAGAACGGACTGGATATTCGCTACATTGCCGAAAGAGAGAAGCTTTCTTACCGCCGGGTTAGCGCGTTAAAAAATTCGGCGATCAGAAAACTTGGGCTCAGAAATAAGACAGATTTGCTGGTCTTCTTAACCAGCTAGACCTGCCGTGTTCAGATCACATCCCGAACTAACAAAACAATGGAAAAAACAAATGAAAGCAAGCATCAATAACAAAACTCTGTTGGCCTTAAGCATCGCAGCACTGTTACCTATGGGATCAGTTATGGCGGCCACCACCAGCGGCGGTACCGTGAATTTTAACGGGAGTGTGGTGACCACCGCCTGCGCGATCAGCGCCAATAGCGCCAACATTGACGTCGATATGGGACAGGTCCGTACCGCAACGCTGGCAGCCGCTGGCAGTGAAGCAAGCACCGCAAAAGCATTCTCTATCATCCTGGAAGATTGTGAAATCGCCGATACCTCTGCATCAACCGAGCAGGATCCGATTTCCGCGACAACGGTAGCGGTCACCTTCAGCGGTACACCAGACGCTACCGATACCGACAGCCTGGCCGCCGGGTCAAACGGCAGCAGTTCTTCCGCGCAGCATGTGGCAATCCGCCTGTATGACGAGCAAGGCAACATCGTGAAATTGGGTGAACCTGCCGCAGCTATTCCGCTGCGTAACGGCTCCAATATCCTCAACTTTAGCGCGAAATACTATTCACCAGAAGGTGGAGCAACCGCGGGTGATGCCAGCGCGGTCGCCACCTACACCGTAACCTACTCGTAATACCACAGCCCGGTGATGCCGCCGGGCCACTCATTCATCAGGAGAAACACCATGCGCTCATTAACCTGGATCTGCCTGGCCGGTTCACTGTGTACCTCCGTTGCCTATGCGGGCGGCGTGGGGCTGGGTGCCACACGAATGGTTTACTCCGGTGCGGTGTCACAATCGACATTGCAGGTCAGAAACACGCACGACACATCGACATTCCTGATCCAATCCTGGGTAGAAGATGCGTCCGGTAAACGCTCTAACGACTTTGTCATCACACCCCCGCTATATGTGCTGAAGCCGTCGACGGAGAGCGTGGTGAAGGTGATGTTCACCGGTAAAGCGCTGCCGCAGGATCGCGAAACCCTGTACTGGATAACGGTCAAAGCCATTCCGCAACAGAATAAAAGCAGTGCGGAAAACTCGCTGCAGTTCGCCTCCGCAAATCGCATTAAAGTCTTTTATCGCCCGGAAGGTATTGGTAATGACGCCAGCGAAGCGTGGAAAAAAATCAGCGGTAAGGTACAGGGGGGCAAAGTGATCCTGATAAACCCAACGCCCTATTACCTGACCACCATCAATCTAAAAATTGACGGTAAGCCGGTAGCGCCGGTGATGATTCCGCCCAAAGCCAGTACGAAACTGGACGGCGTATTCACACAGGCCAGTGCCATAAGCTACCAAACCATCAACGACTATGGCGCATGGACGCCGGCAAACAACATCGCCTTAATCCGGAACTAGTCACATAAGGCATATAAGCGTGAAAGTAAAAATCGTTTGTGCTCTGGTGATTTTCTCCGCCATGCGTCATGCCGCGGCGGCAGCGGATGATTTGCAATTCAACCCCGCATTCCTTAACGGCGAGAATGCAGCGACGGCCGATCTCTCGTGGGTTAACGCCGGTAGCGCGCTGCCTCCGGGCGATTACAGTATTAACGTTTATATCAACAGCCATTACGCGTTCACAGGGACCGTGAATTTCAGCACAGACAACCGGGAAACTCAGGGTCTATCGCTGCCCTGCCTGACCGCGACGCAGTTGGATGCGCTAGGGGTTGATACCCACCAGACCACGGAGGGCACCTTGCCGTTGACGAAACGCTGCTATTTCCTGAATCACCTCTTTCCCGGCGCAAACTTTGATTTTGACCAGAAAACGCTGACGCTTAACTTCACGCTGCCACAGAGCAACATGCGTAACCTGCCACGCGGTTTTGTTAGCCCGGAAAGTTGGGAGCGTGGAGTCACGTCCGCCTGGCTGAACTATGTAGTGAACGGTGCCAACAATGAATATCAGGACACCACGCGGACTCGCGACCAGCAACTGTTCGTGAGCCTGAACAGCGGTGCCAACCTGGGGCCGTGGCGGTTACGCGATTTCACAACCTGGACCAAAGATACCAACGAGCTGACCCACGTACAAACCTGGCTACAGAGGGATATTCCCGCTCTGCACGCACAGATCTACGCGGGAGAAACCTACACCTCCCCTCAGGTATTTGATTCCGTCGGGCTGCGCGGTATTGCCCTGAAAACCGACGATAACATGCTACCCGCCAGCTTGAATGGCTACGCACCGGAAGTCCGCGGTATTGCGCGCAGCAACGCCACGGTGACCATCCGCCAGAGCGGCAACATTATCTATCAGACCAACGTCACTCCGGGGGCCTTTGTGCTTAAAGATCTCTATCCAACGTCATCGGGAGGGGATCTTGCCATCACGATTGAGGAGAGCGATGGCAGCAAAACGCAATACACCGTCCCATTTGCCAGCGTGCCTAATCTGGTGCGCGCAGGACAGTTTAAGTACGCGCTGGGCGCCGGTAAATTTCGCCCCACGGGCAGCCAGGACTCGCCGGAATTGGCCCAGGGGGAACTATTCTTTGGCTGGCAGTACGGTTTGACCTTTTACGGAGGCGCGCAGTTTTCCTCGAACTACAATGCCCTGGCGCTGGGTGTGGGGCAAAATCTCGGGCGACTTGGAGCCTATTCTCTCGACATCACCCACGCGCGAAGTACGCTGGCGGATGACAACCGCTATACCGGTGATTCGCTACGCCTGCGCTATAGCAAGCTGCTGAATAATATCGGTACACGATTTAATTTCTATTCTCTGCGCTACTCGACCGAGGGATTCTATACCCTCAGCGACACCACCTATAAGGAGATGCGCGGCGGAACGGCAAAACAGGTCGTGGCAGATGACGGCACGATGACCACCAGCTATGAGAACGTCTATAACCTGCATATGTCGCGCAAAGCCAAAAACCAGCTTCTGCTGTCGCAATCGTTGGGTGAATGGGGCTCGCTGTCGTTATCATGGGATCAGCAAAGCTACTGGAATACGTCGAAAAAAACGCAGGGGATTCAGTTTGCCTGGAATACAACCTTAAAAGGCGTCTCCGTCGGCGTGAGCTTCCAGCGCAGCACCAGCCTGTACGATAACGAGCGAGATAATATTCTGGCGATGTCCCTCTCGGTACCGTTCGGTCAGCCTCAGCTCGCAACCCGTACACGCTTTACTACCACACATTCCGATTCGACGGGCACGACCAATAGCGCCGGTATCAGCGGCTATGTACCGGGGCAGGACAATTTGTTCTACAGCATCAATCAGCGTTACAGCCGCCAGCAACAGTACGGCGGCGACGCCATGCTGCAATATGAAGGCCAGTGGGGTGACTACAACCTGGGCTATAGCTACGGCAATCACTCGCGCAACCTGAGCTACGGTATCAGCGGCGGCGCGGTACTGCACAGTGGCGGCCTGACACTCAGCCAACCATTAGGCAACACCAACATCCTGATCAGCGCACCAGGCGCAAGCAATGTCGCGGTCCTTAACCATAAAGGCATCAAAACCGACAGCCGCGGCTACGCGGTTATCCCTTATGCCACGCCATATCGTGTGAATCAGGTCGCGCTGGACGTCACCACCGTCGGCAACAATGTGGAACTGGACAACGCCATCGTCAACAAAACGCCAACCGACGGTGCAATGGTACTGGCTAACATCACTACACGTCAGGGAGCAAAAGGGATGTTTATCGTCCACTATCGCCGTGACGTACTGCCCTTTGGCACCGTCGTTTCACTGCAGGACGACGACCGGACCAACAGTATCGTCGGCGATGGCGGTAGCCTGTATCTTTCGGGCCTACCGCAACAGGGCACGCTCAACGCGGTATGGGGACGCGGCAGCGATCAGCGCTGCGTCATACGCTATCAGTTGACTGAAAAGCGCTATAACGCCCGCACCGGCCTCTATTCGCAGGAGGTGGTATGTCAGTAATCTCGCGCACATCCGGCATTGCGTTGCTGCTGGCCGTTGCCACACCAGCGCAGGCCTATGACGTATTGATTTCCGTTACCGGCAACCTGATTGGCAATACCTGTGAGGTCTCAACAGACTCTAAAGAACAGGACGTCTATCTGGGCAATATCAGCGCCAAGCAGTTCAGCGGTAGTGGCGCGGTCAGTAATATCACCACGCCATTCACGCTGAAGCTGGAATCATGCGGCCCAACGTTTGCTGGTGTGAAGATTCGTTTTAGCGGCACGCCAGATACGGAAAACCCACAGTTGATCAAAATTGCCGACGGCGGCGCTACCGGTGTGGCAGTTCAGATCCTCGATAAAGAGGGCGCGATCATTCCACTCAACACCCTAACATCAACCTACGGCGCGGCGGGTAACGATAGCGTACAAATGACCTTTTATGCGCGACTGGCGGCCAACGGAGCGACGGTCAACGCGGGAAATGTGTCGGCCATTGCCACCTGGACTACGGAGTATCAATAATGCGATTTTTACTATGTTTGTGTTGGCTGCTGGCCTCCAGCAGCGTCTGTGCACTGGAGTGGAAATCTGATATTACCCTTTCCCCCACCGCCATGACCTATACAGGCCCGGCAGATTCCGTTGTCCCCGGAAAGATCATTGGTTCGACATGGAGCGCCACTGCCAGCGTTCAGCAGGTCTTCTGGTGCGGTTACATTTTTACCTGCTCTAAGGGCACACTTGAACCAAGTAGCAGCGTTCTCTCGACAGGGATGACGGTCACGATTGATGGCGCAAACTACTCAGTTTTTGAAACGGGTGTTTCCGGTATTGGCTTTATCCTTGGACTGAAGGACTTTAACGGCACAACCTATGTGCCTATGAAAACCACAATAACGCAGACCTATCCGGCAGATGGCACAAATGGCTATGCGCAGGACTTAGGCTGGTCGGCAAAGGTAACGTTTATCAAAACAGGAACGGCGCTGAAGTCGGGGGTCTATCAGACTCCCACAATTAACGCTGCCATTCTTACCGCCTATAACAATGAAACCAAAACCGCGCAGGTGATTATCAATCCGACCACCTTTACCGTAACCGCCAGCGGCTGCACCGTTGGCACCAAAAGCGCCAACGTGAATCTGGGGACGCTTGATGTGCGCACGCTGCCCAACGTGGGGAGTACTTCGCCGTCAGGGACATTTAACGTTAGCCTCACCTGCGATCAGTCAATTGCCGTCAATGCCGTGATGACTGACCAGACAACGCCGTCGAACACGTCGTCTGTGGTCACGCTTACCGGTGACTCTACCGCTTCCGGCGTGGGCGTACAGTTCTTTTATAACGGCAGCGGGCCGCTGATGATGGGGCCAGACAGTTCCGCAGCCGGAACGACCAACCAGTTCTTTATCCAAACGACCTCTGCCGCACAGACGCTGTCGCTGCCATTTCAGGCGCAGTACATTCGAACCGGCGATCTGACGCCGGGGTCTGCCAACGCGCTGGCAAGCATTACGTTTTCGTATCAGTAGGAAAAATGTCTGACAAGGAAGAGTGGGAAGCAGAAATGAAAAAGGGCCAAGCTATTTCTAGCTTGGCCCTGAATAGTGGCGGAACGGACGGGACTCGAACCCGCGACCCCCTGCGTGACAGGCAGGTATTCTAACCGACTGAACTACCGCTCCGCTGTGTTCCCTTGGGAACGAGGCGAATATTACGGATTCCCTCGGAAACCGTCAACGCTTTTTCTCTGTTTTTGAATCGTTTGCTGCAAAATTCGCCCACACGCTTATTTTCACAGCAAAATAGCGGTTTTATGCCCGCCAGAGACAGCTTCCGCCCTTCTTCTGCACCAGATCAAGCCGCGATTCATGGTTCATCAGCTCTTCATCGGTCGCATAAACAACGCGCAGTTTACTCGCCGCGCGGACAATACGCTGAATTCCGGTATCCCCCACCTGTTGCTGCCCTTCGCCTTCCATCGCAAATTTAATCGACGTCTGCCCACCGGTCATCGTCAGATAGACGTCTGCCAGGATCTGGGCATCGAGAAGCGCGCCGTGCAGCGTACGCTTGGTGTTGTCTATTTCATAGCGCGAACACAACGCATCGAGGCTGTTACGCTTGCCGGGGAACATTTTCCTCGCCAGCGCCAGGCTATCGGTGACTTTACAAAAGGTATCGGTTTTTGGAATACCGCGATTGAGCTTACTAAACTCATAGTCCATAAAGCCGATATCGAACGATGCGTTATGGATGACCAGCTCCGCGCCGCGAATGTAGTCAAGAAACTCATCGGCAACGTCGGCAAAGGTGGGTTTATCCAGCAAGAACTCGTCGGCGATACCGTGAACGCCGAAGGCTTCAGGGTCCACCAGCCGGTCGGGCTTGAGATAAACGTGGAAGTTGTTGCCGGTCAAACGACGGTTGATTACTTCGACGGCACCGATCTCGATGATCTTGTGACCTTCATAGTGCGCGCCGATCTGGTTCATACCGGTGGTTTCGGTATCCAGAACGATCTGTCGCGTAATTGCAGTGCTCATATCAGTCATTTATGTCAGACTTGCCGTTTTACTTTCGATTGCAGATACAGGAAGTCTACCAGAGATGCTTAAACAGGTAGAAATTTTCACCGATGGCTCTTGCCTTGGTAACCCAGGCCCTGGCGGTTATGGCGCTATTTTACGCTATCGTCAGCGGGAAAAAACCTTTAATGAAGGCTATCGCCTGACCACCAACAACCGGATGGAGCTGATGGCGGCGATCGTCGCGCTGGAAGCGCTGAAAGAACCGTGCACCGTGGTGCTGAGCACCGACAGCCAGTACGTACGCCAGGGGATCACTCAGTGGATCCACAACTGGAAAAAACGTGGCTGGAAGACGGCGGATAAAAAGCCGGTGAAGAATGTCGATCTCTGGAAACGGCTCGATGCGGCCCTCGGCCAGCATGACATCCGCTGGGAATGGGTGAAGGGCCACGCCGGGCATCCGGAGAACGAACGCTGTGATGAGCTGGCACGAGCGGCAGCCTCCGCGCCAACCCACGACGACGTTGGCTACCAGCCGGAAGCCTAAGCGTCCGGCGGTTTACGGTACTGTCGGGTCGCGCCGACCGCCTGCGGGATACGGCTTTTTGCCTTATTTTGCCGCATCGGGTTCAGCGTCAACGGAATGGTGCGTTTACGTGCAACAATCAGTTGCAGACAACCCAGCGCAGGCAAATGGGTGCTCAACATGACGCCCCCCTGCTTCGCCCAGGGCAGCACCTGAAAACGGCTCTGGTGCAGCACTTCAAAATTCAGCAGCGCCAGCCAGTCGAGCTGGCGGGTCATGGTAAACATTCGGCTGTTGTAAGGGACGGATTTGCGCAGCACCGGAAACAGCTTGCGTAGCCCCATCAGGCTCACCGGGTTGAAGCTGCTGATAATCAGCCAGCCGTCATCAATTAACACACGGTCGGCTTCGCGCAGCATACGGTGTGGGTCGCTGCACCAGGGCAAGGTATGGGCGAGCAGGCAGGCATCGACCGACTTCTCGGCAAACGGCAGATGCAGCGGATCGGCCAGTACCTGCATCGGGCTGCCTTCCAGCGAGATATTGACCTGATGTGAGATCGCACAGGCTTCGGTATTGATTTCGGCGCTCAGGTTACCGACCTTGAGCAGGTGAAAACCGTACAACTTTCCGAGCCAGGGTTTCAGTTGACGATCGATAGCCTCGCGATAATATTCACCCCAGGGCAATTGCGCCCACGAGACAGGCGCTGAGACTGTTTGAGGTATCCTTGCCGGTTTCATCACACCTTCCCTACGCTTAAGAGGTAACTAATGAATCTTAACAGTATTCCGGCATTTCAGGACAACTACATCTGGGTTCTTAATGATGAAACGGGCCGTTGTCTGATTGTCGATCCCGGTGAAGCCGCCCCGGTACTGGCAGCGATCGCCGAAAACGGCTGGCAGCCGGAGGCGATCCTCTTAACCCATCACCACAACGATCACGTTGGCGGCGTGTCGGATCTGCATAGGCATTATCCGAATCTGATGGTTTACGGTCCGGAAGAGACACGCAACAAAGGAACAACAAAAATTGTCGCCGATGGCGATCGGATCCGCGTACTCGACCAGGAATTTCACGTTTTCGCTACACCGGGGCACACTTTAGGACATATCTGTTTCTACAGCGCGCCGTGGCTTTTTTGCGGCGACACCCTGTTTTCCGGGGGCTGCGGACGTTTATTCGAAGGCACGCCAGCCCAGATGTACCGCTCGCTGCAGCGCATTAACACCCTGCCAGAAGAGACGCTAGTTTGTTGCGCACATGAGTATACGCTCTCCAACATGAAGTTCGCCCTGAGCGTTTTACCGCATGATTTGTTCATTAACGAATACTATCGAGAAGTGAAGGAGTTACGCGCAAAAAACCAAATAACACTCCCCACAACTCTGAAAAAGGAGCGTCAAATTAATCTCTTTTTGAGAACGGATAATATTGATTTAATTAATGAAATAAACAAAGAAACAAAGTTGCTACAATCTGAAGAGCGTTTTGCATGGTTACGGTCAAAGAAAGATAACTTCTGATACTTCCGGGTTGCGTTTTCGAAAGTTCGTCGTTATTATCGGTCGTCTTTTAAGCAACTATTGACACACACATGAAGGCAAAAGCGATATTACTCGCCTCTGTCCTGCTCGTGGGGTGCCAGGCGTCACAGCAGGGCAACGTCCAACAGCACGCACAGAGCCTTTCTGCGGCTAGTCAAGGGGAAGCAAGTAAATTCGCAAGTCAGGCACGTTGGATGGACGATGGGACATTCGACATGCAGAATCAGGACTTGTGGGCTTATATTGGCGACGAGCTAAAGATGGGAATCCCGGATAACGCCCGGGTTCGCGAACAGAAACAGAAGTACTTACGAAATAAGAGCTATCTCCACGATGTAACTTTACGGGCAGAGCCGTATATGTACTGGATAGCCGGGCAAGTTAAGAAACGTAACATGCCTATGGAACTGGTATTACTACCCATAGTGGAGAGCGCTTTTGACCCGCACGCAACGTCTGGCGCCAATGCCGCAGGCATCTGGCAGATCATTCCGAGCACAGGGCGCAATTATGGTCTGAAACAGACCCGCAGTTATGACGCACGTCGTGACGTCGTTGCTTCCACAACGGCAGCACTGGATATGATGCAGCGTCTGAACAAAATGTTCGACGGCGACTGGTTATTAACCGTGGCGGCGTATAACAGCGGTGAAGGCCGTGTAATGAAAGCGATGAAGGCGAACAAAGCCCGTGGTAAGCCTACGGACTTCTGGTCACTTCCATTGCCTCAGGAAACAAAGGTCTACGTACCGAAGATGCTGGCTTTGAGCGACATCCTCAAAAACAGCAAACGCTATGGCGTTCGTCTGCCAACAACCGACGAAAGCCGTGCGCTGGCGCGTGTTCGCCTCGATAGCCCGGTTGAGATCTCTCAGCTCGCAGACATGGCTGGTATGCCGGTCAACAAGCTGAAGACCTTCAACGCAGGCGTTAAAGGTTCTACGCTCGGCGCAAGCGGTCCAAAGTACGTGATGGTGCCACAGAAGCATGCAGATCAGCTGCGTGAATCCCTGGCCTCCGGTGAAATTGCCGACCTCCAGCCAACGCTGGTTGCTGACAATACGCCGATGTCCAGCCGCAGCTATCAGGTTCGCTCAGGCGACACGCTGTCAGGTATTGCATCGCGCTTAGGCGTGACGACGAAGGACCTGCAGCAGTGGAACAACCTGCGTGGTAGCAACCTGAAAGTGGGCCAGAGCTTAACGGTAGGTGCGGGCAGCAGCGCTGCGCGTCTTGCCGATAACAGCAGCATTACGTACCGCGTACGTAAAGGTGATTCGCTGTCGAGCATTGCAAAGCGTCACGGCGTGAACATCAAAGATGTGATGCGCTGGAATAGTGACACTGGCAACCTGCAGCCGGGCGATCAGCTCACGCTGTATGTTAAGAACAGCGACCGTCCTGACTCCTGACAGGCATCCTGTAAAAAAGGCACCGTTTCCCCCGGTGCCTTTTTTTATGTCTTCTGCCCTACCTGCCGGGACTGAATTCGACGATCAATGGATTGTGGTCCGATGCCCGAGTAACCAGCACGGAAGCATCGTTCACGTTCAACCCCCGATAGAAGACGAAGTCCAGCGGACGACCAAACGCCCGGCGGCGCTGATCGTCGTCAAAACGTACCGGGCGCAGCGACATATCGCGCGCAAAACGGTACAGCGCGTTCATACGCGGACGACTCCAGGCGTTGAAATCCCCGGCCATGATCACCGGGCCGTTATGTTGGGCAATCTGTTCGCCGATGGGCATCAGCTGCTTACTGTAGACATCAACGCCAAGGCTAAAGTTAACGGCGTGAATATTCACGACCATCAGCAATCGCGAATCAGGAAGTGGGTAAACAGTCACTAACGCCGATTTCGCCAGACGCAGAATCGGCTCACGTTCACGTAGTGGGCAGCAGTAAACAGGCTGGGCAGCGGACAGGGTCATCACGCCAGAAGGATGATGCGGCAGCGCGAACGCGGGCACCTGATCGGCCGCAAGATAGTTAGTGGTCGCAAACTTTACCAGTTCTGGCGTGGTTTGCGCTTCCTGCAATAGCACCAGGTGCGCATCTTTACCGTACTTATTCAGCACCGACAGCCATTCAGCGCGCTGCTGCTTAAAGATATTCCACACCAGGATGCGAATATTCTCTTCAGTGCTTAACGGCTTACCCACCGATAATGCCTCGCTCAACCCGGAATACGCGCCCGGCGGCGGGAGGATCCGCTCTGCGGGCTGTCCGGCAATATAGCGCATGGCGTAGGTATTTTTTCGCACTTTCTTTTATAACCTCAATAAGCAAAGAACCCGCCTGATTCCAGGAAGGTTCCTCAGTTATAGGGGCTTTTGCCCGCGGTTTCAACGCTATTTGTGATAAAGCTGGGTGAACTTCTGTAAGCCTGTGCTTACCGAAAAATTCTAACCAAGTACGGCGCGCCCCGGCTTGTCCAGGCGGCCACTCAGGCCGGTCAACAGCAGCGCTCCCACCACAATCAGCGCGCCAATCCACGGCGTTTGTGCCAGACCATAGTGTTCGACGGTTTGTCCCCCCACTACGGAGCCGATAGCAATTCCGACATTAAAAGCGGCGATGTTCAGGCCCGATGCCACATCAACGGCAGCTGGCGTATACTCTTCGGCTTTCTGAACCACATAGACCTGCAAACCTGGCACGTTACCAAAGGCAAACACACCCATCACCAACACCGTTGCCAGCGCAGCATACTGAATTGACGCCGTGAACTGGAAGACCACCAACAGCGCCGCCAGCGCGGCAAAGATAAATTTCAGCGCCGGTACCGCACCGTGCTTATCGGCCAGTTTACCACCCCAGATATTCCCTACTGCAACCGCCACACCGTAGCCTAACAGGATCCAACTGACCGCGTTCGGTGTGAAGCCTGCCAGATTTTGCATCATCGGCGCCAGGAAGGTGAAGGCGGTAAAGACGCCGCCGTAGCCCAGCGCGGTAATCGCGTAAATCATCAGCAGACGCGGGTGAGTCAGCACTTTCAACTGTTCAGTTAAACTTGCTGGTGCACGACCAGGGATATTACCCGGTACCAGTATGGCGCTGGCAATCAGCGCAATCACGCCCAGTAAAGAAACGGCAAGGAAAGTTTCACGCCAGCCAAAGTGCTGACCGATAAAGGTACCCAGCGGCACACCGGTGACCAGCGCCACGGTCAGGCCACCAAACATAATGGCAATCGCCGAGGCGGCTTTCTCTTTTGGCACCAGACTGGTGGCAATGGTTGAGCCAATGGAAAAGAACACGCCGTGCGCCAGACCGGTCAGCAGACGCGCGACGACTAAGGTGGCGTATCCCGGCGCCTGCCAGGCCAGCAGGTTACCGACGGTAAACAGCACCATCAAGGCCAGCAGCAGCTGTTTGCGCGGCAGTTTGCCCGTCAGGGCCGTGAGCACCGGCGCGCCAATAGCCACCCCCAGAGCATAGATGGAAACCAGCATCCCGGCGGAAGGCAAGGAGATGGCAAGCTGTTCAGCAATCGTCGGGACCAGGCCGACAATCACAAATTCGGTTGTGCCAATAGCGAAGGCACTGATCGTTAAGGCTAGTAGCGCCAGCGGCATAATTTACTCCACATCATCAGTATTAAGATGACACGTAGTATGCCGGGGTGTTTAAATAACAAAAATATTCAGAATCTCAATAGAATTTTGCGTCAGGTGCAATAATGAGAGCAACATCAGAAGAGATCGCCATTTTCGTGGCGGTAGTTGAAAGTGGAAGTTTTAGCCGGGCAGCGGAGCAACTTGGCCAGGCTAACTCGGCGGTGAGCCGGGCGGTAAAGAAGCTGGAATCTAAGCTCGGAGTGAGCCTGCTTAATCGCACCACGCGTCAGCTTAATCTGACCGAAGAGGGAGAACGCTACTTTCGTCGCATGCAGGTTGTGCTACAAGAGATGGCCGCGGCGGAAAATGAGCTACTGGATACGCGCAATACGCCGCGTGGTCTGCTGCGGGTCGACGCAGCCACGCCGGTGATGTTGCACTTCCTGATGCCGTTGATTAAGCCGTTTCGCGAACGCTACCCGGAGATGACGCTCTCGCTGGTGTCGTCTGAGACCTTTATCAACCTGATTGAGCGTAAGGTGGACGTTGCCATTCGGGCGGGGACATTAACCGACTCCAGTCTACGCGCTCGCCCCCTGTTTAACAGCTATCGCAAGATCATCGCGTCGCCAGAGTATATTGCCAGTCATGGCAAGCCGGAGAACGTTGCAGATTTGAAAGAGCACCAGTGCCTTGGTTTCACCGAACCTTCTTCGCTGAACACGTGGCCAGTGTACTGCTGCGATGGGCAGTTTATGGAAGTCAGCTGCGACATTACCTCCAACAGCGGAGAAACGCTCAAACAGCTGTGTTTGAACGGCAACGGTATTGCCTGCCTGTCGGATTATATGGTGGATAAAGAGATTGCGAGCGGGGAGTTTGTTGAGCTGTTGGCCGATAAGCGACTGCCTGTCGAAATGCCGTTTAGCGCGGTTTACTACAGTGACCGGGCAGTGAGCACCCGTATCAGGGCGTTTATTGATTTTCTGAGCGAGTACGTGAAGGAGAATCGGTAACGAATCGCACGGCTGATTGGGAGGCCCGGAGTCGACATGAGCGTTTCGTCCGGGCTACCAGAGGGTTTCAGAGGGTTAAAGGGTCATTAGTCCCACTGAGGGGCCAGACCTTCCGGGCTGACCAGGCGGTCGTTGCAGTCCAGCGCGGCGATGGCTTTTTTATCTTCAGCATCTAATTTCAGATCCTGCGCCAGCAGGTTGCTTGCCAGATTTTCACGTTTAGTAGAAGACGGAATTACCGCATAGCCTTCACCCATTGCCCAGGCCAGAATAACCTGCGCAGGCGTCGCATTATGTTTCTTCGCGATGGCAGCAATCACTTCATCTTTCAGTGCCTTACCGTATGCCAGCGTCATGTAAGAAGTGATATGGATACCGTGCTCGGTAGCCCAATCAACGACTTTGCGGTTTTGCAGATACGGTGACAGCTCAATCTGGTTAGTGGCGATATTCTCTGCGCCTACGGCAGCAATAGCGCGCTCCATCAGCGGAATCGTGAAGTTAGAGATCCCGATCTGGCGAGTCAGACCTTGTTTTTTCGCTTCCAGCAGCGCAGCCATAAACTCTTCAACCGCCACGGCATCGTTCGGCGACGGCCAGTGGATCAGCGTCAGGTCAACATAGTCGGTACGCAGCTTCTGCAGGCTTTCTTTGAGGCTTGCGATCAGCTTGTCTTTGCTCAGGTTTTCAATCCAGATCTTGGTGGTGATGAACAGCTCATTACGCGCAATGCCGCTTTCGGCAATTGCCTGGCCGACGGCCGCTTCGTTGTCATAGATCTGTGCGGTATCGATAGTACGGTAACCAAGCTCCAGCGCGGTTTTAACGGATGCAATAACAACGTCGTCTTTCAGGCGGAAGGTACCGAGACCAAATGCAGGGATTGTCATGATTTTCCTCTTTATTTATCAAAATGGGTTAACTGAGACCATTATGACGAGGGAGAGGATTGAGAAAAAGATCGTGAAATGCAGAGGATTTTTGCTAAAACAGCAATAATTATCCGGCGCACAAAGAAAAAAGCCCTGAGCAAATATGCTCAGGGCTCTTAATAAGTGGCGGAACGGACGGGACTCGAACCCGCGACCCCCTGCGTGACAGGCAGGTATTCTAACCGACTGAACTACCGCTCCACCGAATTTCTTTGTCACTACCCGGATTATTCATCCCGGTTTACTGCAATTTGATGCCTGGCAGTTCCCTACTCTCGCATGGGGAGACCCCACACTACCATCGGCGCTACGGCGTTTCACTTCTGAGTTCGGCATGGGGTCAGGTGGGACCACCGCGCTACAGCCGCCAGGCAAATTCTGTTTATCAGACCGCTTTATGCGTTCTGATTTAATCTGTAATCAAGCTGAATCTTCGTCTCTTCGCCAAAACACCTTCGGCGTTGTAAGGTTAAGCCTCACGGTTCATTAGTATCGGTTAGCTCAACGTATCGCTACGCTTACACACCCGACCTATCAACGTCGTCGTCTTCAACGTTCCTTCAGGACCCTTAAAGGGTCAGGGAGAACTCATCTCGGGGCAAGTTTCGTGCTTAGATGCTTTCAGCACTTATCTTTTCCGCATTTAGCTACCGGGCAATGCCATTGGCATGACAACCCGAACACCAGTGATGCGTCCACTCCGGTCCTCTCGTACTAGGAGCAGCCCCCCTCAATTCTCCAGCGCCCACGGCAGATAGGGACCGAACTGTCTCACGACGTTCTAAACCCAGCTCGCGTACCACTTTAAATGGCGAACAGCCATACCCTTGGGACCTACTTCAGCCCCAGGATGTGATGAGCCGACATCGAGGTGCCAAACACCGCCGTCGATATGAACTCTTGGGCGGTATCAGCCTGTTATCCCCGGAGTACCTTTTATCCGTTGAGCGATGGCCCTTCCATTCAGAACCACCGGATCACTAAGACCTGCTTTCGCACCTGCTCGAGCCGTCACTCTCGCAGTCAAGCTAGCTTATGCCTTTGCACTAACCTCCTGATGTCCGACCAGGATTAGCTAACCTTCGTGCTCCTCCGTTACTCTTTAGGAGGAGACCGCCCCAGTCAAACTACCCACCAGACACTGTCCGCAACCCGGATCACGGGTCTACGTTAGAACACCAGCCATTAAAGGGTGGTATTTCAAGGATGGCTCCACACGAACTGGCGTCCGCGCTTCAAAGCCTCCCACCTATCCTACACATCAAGGACCAGTGTTCAGTGTCAAGCTATAGTAAAGGTTCACGGGGTCTTTCCGTCTTGCCGCGGGTACACTGCATCTTCACAGCGAGTTCAATTTCACTGAGTCTCGGGTGGAGACAGCCTGGCCATCATTACGCCATTCGTGCAGGTCGGAACTTACCCGACAAGGAATTTCGCTACCTTAGGACCGTTATAGTTACGGCCGCCGTTTACCGGGGCTTCGATCAAGAGCTTCGCGTTGCCGCTAACCCCATCAATTAACCTTCCGGCACCGGGCAGGCGTCACACCGTATACGTCCACTTTCGTGTTTGCACAGTGCTGTGTTTTTAATAAACAGTTGCAGCCAGCTGGTATCTTCGACTGATTTCAGCTCCATGGGTAAACCACTTCACCTACATATCAGCGTGCCTTCTCCCGAAGTTACGGCACCATTTTGCCTAGTTCCTTCACCCGAGTTCTCTCAAGCGCCTTGGTATTCTCTACCTGACCACCTGTGTCGGTTTGGGGTACGATTTGATGTTACCTGATGCTTAGAGGCTTTTCCTGGAAGCAGGGCATTTGTTACTTCAGCACCGTAGTGCCTCGTCATCACACCTCAGCGTTAGTAAGCGTCCGGATTTACCTAAACGCTCCGCCTACATGCTTAAACCGGGACAACCGTCGCCCGGCTAACATAGCCTTCTCCGTCCCCCCTTCGCAGTAACACCAAGTACAGGAATATTAACCTGTTTCCCATCGACTACGCCTTTCGGCCTCGCCTTAGGGGTCGACTCACCCTGCCCCGATTAACGTTGGACAGGAACCCTTGGTCTTCCGGCGTGCGGGTTTTTCACCCGCATTATCGTTACTTATGTCAGCATTCGCACTTCTGATACCTCCAGCATCCCTCACGAGACACCTTCGCAGGCTTACAGAACGCTCCCCTACCCAACAACACATAGTGTCGCTGCCGCAGCTTCGGTGCACAGTTTAGCCCCGTTACATCTTCCGCGCAGGCCGACTCGACCAGTGAGCTATTACGCTTTCTTTAAATGATGGCTGCTTCTAAGCCAACATCCTGGCTGTCTGAGCCTTCCCACATCGTTTCCCACTTAACTGTGACTTTGGGACCTTAGCTGGCGGTCTGGGTTGTTTCCCTCTTCACGACGGACGTTAGCACCCGCCGTGTGTCTCCCGTGATAACATTCTTCGGTATTCGCAGTTTGCATCGGGTTGGTAAGTCGGGATGACCCCCTAGCCGAAACAGTGCTCTACCCCCGAAGATGAGTTCACGAGGCGCTACCTAAATAGCTTTCGGGGAGAACCAGCTATCTCCCGGTTTGATTGGCCTTTCACCCCCAGCCACAAGTCATCCGCTAATTTTTCAACATTAGTCGGTTCGGTCCTCCAGTTAGTGTTACCCAACCTTCAACCTGCCCATGGCTAGATCACCGGGTTTCGGGTCTATACCCTGCAACTTAACGCCCAGTTAAGACTCGGTTTCCCTTCGGCTCCCCTATACGGTTAACCTTGCTACAGAATATAAGTCGCTGACCCATTATACAAAAGGTACGCAGTCACACCCCAAAGGGTGCTCCCACTGCTTGTACGTACACGGTTTCAGGTTCTTTTTCACTCCCCTCGCCGGGGTTCTTTTCGCCTTTCCCTCACGGTACTGGTTCACTATCGGTCAGTCAGGAGTATTTAGCCTTGGAGGATGGTCCCCCCATATTCAGACAGGATACCACGTGTCCCGCCCTACTCTTCGAGTTCACAACCTGTGCATTTTGGTGTACGGGACTATCACCCTGTACCGTCGGACTTTCCAGACCGTTCCACTAACACACAAGCTGATTCAGACTCTGGGCTGCTCCCCGTTCGCTCGCCGCTACTGGGGGAATCTCGGTTGATTTCTTTTCCTCGGGGTACTTAGATGTTTCAGTTCCCCCGGTTCGCTTCGTTAACCTATGTATTCAGTTAACGATAGTGTGACGAATCACACTGGGTTTCCCCATTCGGAAATCGCCGGTTATAACGGTTCATATCACCTTACCGACGCTTATCGCAGATTAGCACGTCCTTCATCGCCTCTGACTGCCAGGGCATCCACCGTGTACGCTTAGTCGCTTAACCTCACAACCCGAAGATGTTTCTTTCGATTCATCATCGACTTGCGAAAATTTGAGAGACTCGAACACACCATTTATCTGTTCTTATTACGGAGAACAGACACAGTGTGTCGTTTCAATTTTCAGCTTGATCCAGATTTTTAAAGAGCAAAACTTCGCAGTGAACCTTTTCAGGTACACTCTGAAGTTTTCTTGGTTTGTTGCAGTAAAGATGGTGGAGCTATGCGGGATCGAACCGCAGACCTCCTGCGTGCAAAGCAGGCGCTCTCCCAGCTGAGCTATAGCCCCATCGTTTGACAGAATCTCTTAAAACCGTAATTCTTTCTGAGACAAGGCGTGGAACGGCGAAGCATACTGAAGTATGCGAGTCGTTTCACAACGCGGTATCAGGAAGAATTTGGTAGGCCTGAGTGGACTTGAACCACCGACCTCACCCTTATCAGGGGTGCGCTCTAACCACCTGAGCTACAAGCCTGCAGAGATTCTTTACTGCTATTTTTCATCAGACAATCTGTGTGAGCACTTCAAAGAACGTTTCTTTAAGGTAAGGAGGTGATCCAACCGCAGGTTCCCCTACGGTTACCTTGTTACGACTTCACCCCAGTCATGAATCACAAAGTGGTAAGCGCCCTCCCGAAGGTTAAGCTACCTACTTCTTTTGCAACCCACTCCCATGGTGTGACGGGCGGTGTGTACAAGGCCCGGGAACGTATTCACCGTAGCATTCTGATCTACGATTACTAGCGATTCCGACTTCATGGAGTCGAGTTGCAGACTCCAATCCGGACTACGACATACTTTATGAGGTCCGCTTGCTCTCGCGAGGTCGCTTCTCTTTGTATATGCCATTGTAGCACGTGTGTAGCCCTACTCGTAAGGGCCATGATGACTTGACGTCATCCCCACCTTCCTCCAGTTTATCACTGGCAGTCTCCTTTGAGTTCCCGGCCGAACCGCTGGCAACAAAGGATAAGGGTTGCGCTCGTTGCGGGACTTAACCCAACATTTCACAACACGAGCTGACGACAGCCATGCAGCACCTGTCTCAGAGTTCCCGAAGGCACCAAAGCATCTCTGCTAAGTTCTCTGGATGTCAAGAGTAGGTAAGGTTCTTCGCGTTGCATCGAATTAAACCACATGCTCCACCGCTTGTGCGGGCCCCCGTCAATTCATTTGAGTTTTAACCTTGCGGCCGTACTCCCCAGGCGGTCTATTTAACGCGTTAGCTCCGGAAGCCACGCCTCAAGGGCACAACCTCCAAATAGACATCGTTTACGGCGTGGACTACCAGGGTATCTAATCCTGTTTGCTCCCCACGCTTTCGCACCTGAGCGTCAGTCTTCGTCCAGGGGGCCGCCTTCGCCACCGGTATTCCTCCAGATCTCTACGCATTTCACCGCTACACCTGGAATTCTACCCCCCTCTACGAGACTCAAGCTTGCCAGTTTCAAATGCAGTTCCCAGGTTGAGCCCGGGGATTTCACATCTGACTTAACAAACCGCCTGCGTGCGCTTTACGCCCAGTAATTCCGATTAACGCTTGCACCCTCCGTATTACCGCGGCTGCTGGCACGGAGTTAGCCGGTGCTTCTTCTGCGAGTAACGTCAATCGCTGCGGTTATTAACCACAACGCCTTCCTCCTCGCTGAAAGTACTTTACAACCCGAAGGCCTTCTTCATACACGCGGCATGGCTGCATCAGGCTTGCGCCCATTGTGCAATATTCCCCACTGCTGCCTCCCGTAGGAGTCTGGACCGTGTCTCAGTTCCAGTGTGGCTGGTCATCCTCTCAGACCAGCTAGGGATCGTCGCCTAGGTGAGCCGTTACCCCACCTACTAGCTAATCCCATCTGGGCACATCCGATGGTGTGAGGCCCGAAGGTCCCCCACTTTGGTCTTGCGACGTTATGCGGTATTAGCTACCGTTTCCAGTAGTTATCCCCCTCCATCGGGCAGTTTCCCAGACATTACTCACCCGTCCGCCACTCGTCACCCAAGAGCAAGCTCTCTGTGCTACCGTTCGACTTGCATGTGTTAGGCCTGCCGCCAGCGTTCAATCTGAGCCATGATCAAACTCTTCAATTTAAGTTTGATGCTCGTGAATTAAACTTCGTAATGAATTACGTGTTCACTCAGAGACTTGGTATTCATTTTTCGTCTTGCGACGTTAAGAATCCGTATCTTCGAGTGCCCACACAGATTGTCTGATAAATTGTTAAAGAGCAGTTGCGACGCGCTTTAGCGCTCTGTCGCGAGGTGGCGTATATTACGCTTTCCTCTTTCAGAGTCAAGCGTTTAATTTCGCTTTTCTCTGTCGAGATTCTCAGGAGAATCTCGCTGACCCGGCGGCTTGTTTGCCGTTGTTCCGTGTCAGTGGGAGCGCATTATAGGGAGTTATTTCTGGCTGACAAGAGGGAAAATGCATTTTTCTTTCAACCGCTCACCTTTTCGCCTTTTCGTCGATTATTTCTGCTTTTTGATGGCCGCAGGCAGGTCTGCCAGGCTATTAATCACCCAATCCGCCGCTTTCTCCGCTTCTTCCGTCACCGGCTTACCGGTGCGCACCAGCACTTTTGTGCCGACATTCGCCGCTGCGGCTGCCAGCATGTCTTCAATTTTATCGCCAACCATATAAGAAGAAGCCATATCAATGTGCAGATATTCCTGCGCCGACTTCAACATACCTGGATGCGGTTTGCGACAGTCGCATACCTGACGATACTCTTCTACCGTTCCCTGCGGGTGGTGCGGACAATAGTAGATACCATCGAGATCGACACCACGGTCGGCCAGCGACCAGTCCATCCATTCCGTCAGCGTTTCAAACTGCGCTTCAGTAAACTTCCCGCGAGCAATACCCGATTGGTTGGTCACCAACACCAGGGCATAGCCCATTTCTTTTAATTCACGCATCGCGTCAATGACGCCATCGATAAACTCAAACTCATCTATTTCATGAACGTAGCCATGATCGACATTAATCGTGCCATCACGATCGAGAAAAATAGCGGGTACGGACTTTGCCACCGTGTTGCTCCTGAATAAGGCATGTGCCCTTAGTATCGCATGTTTCGCCAGGCAAGAAAGTGTCGATCGCATAAATCAGATTGATTTAGACGTCTAGATGCCTTAACATCCGTTTTGTTGACGGTCATCGCCCGTCCAGGGCAGAAGAAAATGCCGCGGATAACTCCTAACTGATAATAAAAAATCTAATGATTAAACTTTCGAATATCACCAAGGTGTTCCAGCAGGGCCACCGTACGATTCAGGCACTAAACAACGTTAGCCTGCACGTACCTGCGGGACAAATTTACGGCGTCATTGGCGCATCCGGCGCAGGTAAAAGTACGCTCATTCGTTGCGTTAACCTGCTTGAACGCCCGACCGAAGGCAGCGTTCAGGTCGGCGGCCAGGAACTGACTTCATTATCTGAGTCGGCACTGACCAAAGCACGCCGCCAGATTGGCATGATCTTCCAGCACTTTAACCTGCTCTCATCTCGCACGGTATTTGGCAACGTCGCGCTGCCTCTGGAACTCGACAATACGCCAAAAGAAGAAATCAAGCGCCGGGTCACCGAGCTGCTGGATCTCGTCGGTCTGGGCGATAAGCACGACAGCTATCCGGCAAACCTGTCCGGCGGACAGAAACAGCGCGTGGCGATTGCCCGTGCTCTGGCCAGCAACCCCAAGGTGTTGCTGTGTGATGAAGCCACCAGCGCGCTGGATCCGGCCACCACGCGTTCTATTCTCGAACTGCTGAAAGACATTAACCGTCGTCTGGGCCTGACTATTCTGCTTATCACCCACGAAATGGATGTCGTTAAGCGTATCTGTGACTGCGTCGCCGTGATCAGCAACGGTGAGCTGATCGAACAGGATACGGTGAGTGAAGTCTTCTCTCATCCGAAAACGCCGCTGGCGCAGCAGTTCATTCAGTCCACACTGCATCTGGATATTCCAGAAGACTACCTGGCACGTCTGAAAGACACTCAGTCCGCTGATAGCGTTCCCATGCTGCGCATGGAGTTTACCGGTCATTCGGTAGACGCCCCGCTGCTGTCAGAAACCGCGCGTCGTTTTAACGTGAATAACAACATTATTAGCGCGCAGATGGATTACGCGGGCGGCGTGAAGTTCGGCATCATGCTGACCGAAATGCACGGTACACCTGAAGATACGCAAGCGGCCATCGCCTGGCTGCAGCAACACCATGTAAAAGTAGAGGTATTGGGTTATGTCTGAGGCCATGATGTGGTTACTGGCGCGCGGCGTCTGGGAAACGCTGGCCATGACGTTTGTGTCAGGCTTTTTCGGTTTCGTGATTGGTTTGCCGGTTGGCGTGCTGCTTTATACGACACGTCCGGGACAAATCATTGAGAACGGCAAGCTTTACCGCATTCTCTCTGCGCTGGTGAATATCTTCCGTTCCATTCCGTTCATTATCCTGCTGGTGTGGATGATTCCATTTACCCGCGTGATTGTGGGCACCTCCATTGGTCTGCAGGCGGCGATTGTTCCGTTGACCGTGGGTGCCGCGCCGTTTATCGCCCGTATGGTGGAAAACGCCCTGCTGGAGATCCCGACCGGGCTGATTGAAGCTTCCCGCGCAATGGGCGCAACGCCGATGCAAATCATCCGTAAAGTTCTGCTGCCGGAAGCCCTCCCGGGCCTGGTGAATGCGGCAACCATTACGCTGATTACGCTGGTTGGTTACTCCGCGATGGGCGGTGCCGTGGGCGCTGGCGGCCTGGGCCAGATTGGCTATCAGTACGGCTACATTGGTTATAATGCGGTCGTGATGAATACAGTGCTGGTATTGCTGGTCGTTCTGGTTTATTTAATTCAACTATCTGGCGATCGTATCGTCCGGGCAGTGACTCATAAATAGCGTTACACACAACACAACTTAAAAGTTTAAGGAAATAAGCATGGCGTTCAATTTTAAAACCTTTGCGGCAGTTGGGGCCCTGATTGGTTCTCTGGCACTTGTTGGTTGCGGCCAGGACGAGAAAGATCCAAACCACATCAAAGTCGGCGTGATCGTCGGCGCAGAACAGCAGGTTGCTGAAGTTGCACAGAAAGTAGCAAAAGAGAAATACGGTCTGGACGTTGAGCTGGTTACCTTCAACGATTACGTACTGCCGAACGAAGCGCTGAGCAAAGGCGACATTGACGCCAACGCCTTCCAGCACAAACCGTACCTCGATCAGCAGATCAAAGATCGTGGTTACAAACTGGTATCCGTGGGTAATACCTTCGTTTACCCGATTGCTGGCTACTCGAAGAAAATCAAATCTCTGGATGAACTGAAAGCGGGCGACCAGATTGCCGTGCCTAACGATCCAACTAACCTGGGCCGTACTCTGTTGCTGCTGCAGGCACAGGGGCTTATCAAACTGAAAGACGGCGTTGGTCTGCTGCCGACCTCTCTGGATATCGTAGAGAACCCAAAAAATCTGAAGATTGTTGAACTGGAAGCTCCGCAGCTGCCGCGCTCCCTGGACGATGCGCAGATTGCGCTGGCCGTCATTAACACCACCTACGCCAGCCAGATCAACCTGACCCCGGCGAAAGACGGTATCTTCGTGGAAGGTAAAGAGTCTCCGTATGTGAACCTGATTGTCACTCGCGAAGACAACAAAGACGCGGAAAACGTGAAGAAATTCGTTCAGGCGTACCAGTCTGACGAAGTTTACGAAGCGGCGAACAAAATCTTCAACGGCGGCGCTGTTAAAGGCTGGTAATTGTCTTACCGCTAAGCAGTATCTTTCAAGACGGGCACATGCCCGTCTTGTCATTTATGCAAGCACCTGATTCAATAGCCCCCTGGTCTACCCTTTATAGAGGAATTACTATGCGTGCTTTACCGGTCTGTTTATTAGCGCTCCTGTTAGGCGGCTGCTCCATGCTAAACAGATCTCCCGTTGAACCCGTTCAAAGCACTGCGACCCCCGTCAAAACGGAGACCGCGAAACCGAAGGCGCCACGCGCAACGCCGGTACGAATTATTACCAACGCTGAAGATCTGGTCGGTAAGCCGTTCCGCGATCTGGGCGAGGTGTCGGGCGAATCTTGCCAGGCAACCAATCAGGATTCACCGCCGAATATCCCAACCGCGCGCAAACGCATGCAAATTAACGCGTCGAAAATGAAAGCGAACGCAGTACTGCTGCACAGCTGTGAAGTGACGAGCGGCACGCCGGGCTGCTACCGTCAGGCGGTCTGCGTCGGGTCTGCGCTCAACGTTTCCGCGAAGTAATGAGCACCTTCTCATTCGCGCAAATTGGCGTTATTCGCTCTCCTTATAAAGAGAAGTTTGCCGTACCTCGCCAGCCGGGGCTGGTTAAAAGCTGTAGCGGCGAGCTGCATCTGGTCGCCCCCTACAACCAGGCCGACGCGGTGCGCGGTCTGGAGGCTTTCAGCCATTTGTGGGTGTTGTTTGTCTTCCATCAAACGATGGAAGGCGGCTGGCGCCCCACCGTTCGCCCTCCTCGTCTGGGCGGCAACGCGAGAATGGGCGTGTTTGCAACTCGCTCGACCTTCCGCCCTAACCCAATTGGGATGTCGTTGGTCGAACTGCGTGGTATCCGCTGCCATAAAGAACAGGTGATTCTTGAACTTGGCGGGCTTGACCTCGTCGATGGCACGCCGGTGGTAGACATTAAACCGTATCTGCCCTTTGCCGAATCGCTGCCGGAAGCGCGCGCTAGCTATGCGCAGGACGCGCCACAGGCCGATATTAACGTCACCTTCAGCGAGGAAATCGCCCAGCAGTTGCTCGGGCTGGAAAAACGTTACCCGCGCCTTCGTCAGTTTATTGCCGAAGTGCTGGCGCAGGATCCGCGTCCTGCCTACCGTAAAAATGAGGAAGAAGGCAAAACCTACGCGGTCTGGCTGCTGGACTTTAACGTCCGCTGGCGCGTAACGGCATCAGGATTTGAGGTCTTTGCCCTCGAAGCCCGGTAATTTGCGCCGCGCACTCTTTTGACATCCCTTTCTCGCTGGTAAACTAAACCACTTTTGTTTTGTGCCAGGCTCGTCTTGAGCCTGTTCAATCGTCCAACTGGAATCGTAACAACATGCGTACTAGCCAATACCTGCTCTCCACTCTGAAGGAGACACCTGCCGACGCCGAGGTTATCAGCCATCAGCTGATGCTGCGCGCCGGGATGATCCGCAAGCTGGCCTCTGGGTTATACACCTGGCTGCCGACCGGCGTGCGCGTCCTGAAAAAAGTCGAAAACATCGTGCGTGAAGAGATGAACAACGCCGGTGCGATCGAGGTGTTAATGCCGGTAGTTCAGCCTTCCGAACTGTGGGAAGAGAGTGGCCGTTGGGAACAGTATGGTCCGGAACTGCTGCGTATTGCTGACCGTGGCGATCGTCCGTTCGTCCTCGGCCCGACGCACGAAGAAGTGATCACCGACCTGATTCGTAACGAGCTGAGCTCTTACAAACAGCTGCCGCTGAACTTCTATCAGATCCAGACCAAATTCCGTGACGAAGTCCGTCCACGTTTTGGCGTGATGCGCTCCCGTGAGTTCCTGATGAAAGACGCCTACTCTTTCCATACCTCTCAGGAATCTCTGCAAGAGACTTACGACGCGATGTACGCGGCATACAGCAAAATCTTCAGCCGCATGGGCCTGGATTTCCGTGCTGTACAGGCTGACACCGGTTCTATCGGCGGTAGTGCCTCCCATGAATTCCAGGTGCTGGCGCAGAGCGGCGAAGATGATGTGATCTTCTCTGACTCTTCCGACTACGCGGCAAACATCGAGTTCGCAGAAGCGCTGGCGCCGAAAGAGCCGCGCGCGGCAGCAACCCAGGAAATGACGCTGGTCGATACGCCAAACGCCAAAACCATCGCCGAGCTGGTTGAGCAGTTCAACCTGCCAATCGAGAAAACCGTGAAAACGTTGCTGGTTAAAGCGGTAGAAGGCAGCAAGTCTCCGCTGGTTGCGCTGCTGGTTCGCGGCGATCACGAGCTGAACGAAGTGAAAGCGGAAAAACTGCCACAGGTTGCGGCTCCGCTGACTTTTGCCACCGAAGCAGAAATTCGTGCGCTGGTGAATGCAGGTCCAGGCTCTCTCGGCCCGGTCAACCTGCCAATTCCAACCGTTATTGACCGCACCGTTGCGGCAATGAGCGACTTCGCCGCTGGCGCAAACGTCGACGGTAAGCACTACTTCGGCATCAACTGGGATCGCGACGTCGCTACCCCAGAAGTGGCGGACATCCGTAACGTGGTCGCTGGCGATCCGAGCCCGGATGGCAAAGGCACGCTGATGATCAAACGCGGTATCGAAGTGGGCCACATCTTCCAGCTGGGTACCAAGTACTCAGAAGCGATGAAAGCCTCCGTACAGGGCGAAGATGGCCGTAACCAGATCCTGACCATGGGCTGCTACGGTATCGGGGTGACTCGCGTCGTGGCTGCGGCTATCGAGCAGAACTTTGACGACCGCGGCATCGTATGGCCAGACGCCATCGCGCCGTTCCAGGTAGCGATTCTGCCGATGAACATGCACAAATCCTACCGCGTGCAGGAACTGGCAGAGAAGCTGTACGCTGAACTGCGTGCGCAGGGTATCGAAGTGCTGATGGACGACCGTAAAGAGCGTCCGGGCGTGATGTTCGCCGATATGGAGCTGATTGGTATTCCGCACAC
This sequence comes from Kluyvera sp. CRP, assembly GCF_019930565.1. Lineage (NCBI taxonomy): Bacteria > Pseudomonadati > Pseudomonadota > Gammaproteobacteria > Enterobacterales > Enterobacteriaceae > Kluyvera > Kluyvera sp. CRP. Next base: position 87,892 of record NZ_CP082841.1, read on the forward strand.
CATCGTGCTGGGCGACCGTAACCTCGACAACGACGATATCGAATACAAATACCGTCGTAACGGCGAGAAGCAGCTGATTAAAACCGGCGACATCGTCGATTACCTGGTGAAAGCCATTAAAGGCTAATCGCGAACCCCGGCTGAGCGAAGCGACGCCGGGAATTCCCGGATAACCTTTGCCGGATCATCCGGCAAAAAAACGAAGGCCTCGCATGATGCGAGGCCTTTTTATTAGTTGCCGCAATCCTTACCTGGCACAAACTTCGCGCCTTTATCGGTCGCCAAAGTCTTCACCATCGCGCCGGTATCCGGATTAGCCTCAACGGTAAAGTGCCCTTCGACCACCAGCAGAATCGGTTTGTTCTCGCCGCCTTTTGCAGCCGCATAATCGCGCTCCAGTTGGGCGTTATTCACGACCGCCACGCGCTGCCCGGTAGCACAGTCGGTAAAGGTGGCCGCGTCTGCCATGTAGAAATACATCCCGCGCATTGCCATCGGCGTGGTTGGCAGGCTTGCTTTAACCGGTTCCAGCGTATAGTTCAGCGTCGATTCGATGGGGTTACCCTCGCGGTCAAGCATCTCCAGCTTGTCACCCTTCGCCCGGTAGTAAGACTTCTCCCCCTGGCTGTCGGTCAACACCAGCTTATCGGCGGTGCGCGCCCAGGTACCGTACGAGCCAAACGATGACGGCTCACGACTGACGCCCTGATAGCGCTCGTTCATCACCCAGGTACCGTCCTTCTCGAGGAACAATGAGGTCTCAATGCCTTCGCAATCTGCGCACGGCAGAACACCGCGCCAGCTTTGCTGCATAGGGGTTAATTCTGCTGGCTGCGTCGGCTTGACGGTGGTCACTTCAGAATGGTTGCATCCGAATAACCCAAACAGCATCCCCGTGGCCGCAATGGCCAATATCGCTTTTTTCACCCTCAATTCCTTATACTTATTACATCCACGTCCGGCTTAATAGCGAACTTTCCCGCGCATGGACTTCACTGAAGATTTCTGCGCTTTTGAATTCAGCCGCCGCTCTTTCGACGCGCGGGTTGGGCGCGTAGGGCGTCGGCTTTTTTGTTCTGTCGTTAACGTCTGGATCACCGCCACCAGCCTGGCAATCGCCGCTTCGCGATTCATCTCCTGGCTACGGTATTCCTGCGCCTTAATGATAATCACACCGTCAGCAGAAATTAAGTGGTGGCTGGCGGCGAGCAGGCGCTCTTTATAATACTCCGGCAGGCTGGAGGCGCGAATGTCAAAACGCAGGTGAATCGCCGTGCAGGTCTTATTCACATGCTGCCCGCCCGCGCCCTGCGCCCGGATGGCGGTAATCGTCAGTTCATCATCCGGGATGCTCACCTGCCGGGAAAGCGTAATCATGCCCGCGTCTGCCACGGCGTCAGGTGAATTTCCAGATTATTCTGAGCATCCGATAACCAGATTGCCCCTTCCTGAATCGTCGCTTGCAGCGTCATCGTGCGCTCGGCAAACGCGCTGAGCTTCGCCAGCTGTTCATCGTCAAGATACCAGATACTCAGGTTTTTAAAGCCCGCCATTTTGCTCTGGTTCTGCTGCCACCAAATCTCCGCAGCACGACTATTATAGGTGAACAGCGCCACCTCCTGCGCCAGGCTACAGGCTTTTTTGATCCGCCGCTCATCCGGCAGCCCCAGCTCAATCCACAGATCGATACCCAAATGATCGTTGCGCAGCCACACCTCCGGCTCGTCGTCCGAAGAGAGGCCGCGGGTAAACTGCAGACGTTCGTCAGCATACTTAATCCACGCCAGCAGACGCAGCATCATGCGCTCCTGGGTTTCGGATGGGTGGCGCGCGAGGGTTAACGACGCGTCCAGAAACTGACTACGGTCGAGATCGGCGACGTTGACCACTGCTTTATAAATCGTTGCTTTCAGCGCCATGGCTAAACTCCTGAAAAAAATGGTGGTCATTGTAACGAAATCAGCGCCAAAAGGCCCGTCTGCCGCCGCTCATCCCGCTGATAATGCTTAAATGAGTGTGATATAGTCACCTTGCTAAACAGAGATTATCTTCATAGGCTTAATTGAAGCGCTGACAGGAGGGCATGTGGGCAACTATTGTGAGTTGATTCGCCAACGCTACGCGGAAATCGCGAGCGGTGATTTAGGGTATATCCCGGATGCGCTAGGCTGTGTACTGAAAGTTTTGAACGAAGTTGCGGCGGATGACGCCATTTCTGAGTCAGTCAGGGAAAAAGCCGCGTATGCGGCGGCAAACTTACTGGTGAGCGATTATGTCAATGAATGATACTTATCAACCCATCAACTGTGATGACTATGACAATCTTGAGCTTGCCTGCCAGCACCACCTCGTCCTCTCGCTGGAGCTGAAAGATGGCGAAGTGCTGCAAGCCAAAGCTCACGACCTGTTATCACGCAAGAACGTGGAATATCTGGTTGTCGACAGCGCGGGCGATCTGCGCGAGCTGCGTCTTGATCGGATAACCAGCTTCAGCCACCCGCAAATCGGCACCGTGGTGGTCAGTGAATCATAATTAAGAAACGGGCAGCTTAGCTGCCCGTTTTCTGCCAGCTAAGTTGTACGCCTTCTCCCGTTTCACACAACCCCTCTCGCGTCACAAATCGTCCTGCGGCGGCCATTAGCGTATCGCCGTAAAACAGCAGCGGCGTGGTATCACGCAGCCAGGGGGGCACGCCCAGCTCCTGCCAGATTTTCTTCAGCTTGCGTCCGCCGTGACGGCCTACGATATGCAGCATCCCCGGCGCTTTAAAACGAATCGTAACCGGTTCGCCGGCATGCGGTGGACGAATATCGCCGCCCGGCGACAAAAAGACCTGCCCAAGACCGTCCGGTAATACCAGCGGCGCGCGTAAATTTTGCCACACGATTTCGTTATCCGTTTGCCCTGGCAGCGCTTTAACCCACCACAAACGTTGCTGAAAGCGACGAACGTCAAAATCGCCGAGATGCAGGCACGGCGAGGCATCTTCACGCGCAAGTGCCACCTCCTGCCACAGCCGAGTCAGCATTTCCCGCGACGGCATCGTTGCCCCCAGCCCGGCCAACCAGCGGCGCAGTAGCGCGGCGCGTTTCGGCCCACTCATGCTGCTCAGAGGGTCAATCGCCAGCGAGCCGTTTTCGTCAAGCAGCCGCGACAGCTCGTCGGCCAGCAGCTCATCCAGCAGTTGTTCCTGCTCCCCGCACAGCGCCGCGCTACGCGCTGCCGCTTCGGCAAAGTGCGGCCAGCGGGCATTCAGCAGCGGCAAGACGCGTAGACGCAGGAAGTTGCGGTCGTAGGCGTCGTCCTGATTGCTCTCATCTTCAATCCAGCGCAGTCCGTAACGCTGTGCCCACAGCAGCAGCGTGGCGCGAGTTTCATGCAACAAAGGGCGGATCAGCTGTGTATCGGCAAACGTCGCGCTCACCGGCATCGCCGATAGTCCGGCAGGCCCACTACCGCGCTTAAGCGCCAGCAGCAACGTCTCGCTCTGGTCATCGAGGTGCTGCGCCGTCAGCAGTACTTCTCCGGGCAACAGCGCTTCACGGAAAGCCTGATAGCGCGCCGCTCGGGCCTCGGCTTCGAGCCCTGCGCCACTCTGCCTCAGCGTGACGCGTTCGACCACCAGCGGTACCTGCCACTCTGCGCACAGCTGCTGGCAGTGCTCAACCCAGCTGTCGGCATTCTGGCTGATGCCATGATGAATGTGGATAGCCCGTAGGGAAATGCCCGGCTCCTGTCGCCGCCAGCAAACCAGTTGATGCAACAGCACCGTCGAGTCGAGACCGCCGCTGAACGCGACCAGAAACTGGCGATGCGGAGAGAGTTGCTGCACAAGGGAAGAAGGCGTCATTGTCATATCATCGTGAAAAGTATCGCCCGGCACGTTACCGGGCCGGGCGGCTGATGACAAGCCTTACTGCTGGTAAAGCTCCAGCGGCAGGCCGTCAGGATCGTTGAAAAAGGTGAATCGCTTGTCGGTGTACGGATCGATGCGAATCGCCTCACAGGCAACGCCGTGGGCTTCCAGATGCGCCACAGCGGCATCGATATCCTCTACGCTGAACGCCAGGTGGCGCAATCCACACGCCTCCGGACGGCTGGGGCGCTCGGGGGGAAACGGGAAGGAAAACAGTTCAATCACATACTGGCCATTCAGCGCCAGGTCACCTTTCCACGAATCGCGCGCTTCACGATAGACTTCGCTTTGCAGCGTAAAGCCAAGGATGTCGCAGTAAAAGGCCTTACTCTTCGCGTAGTCGGTGGCGATGATAGCAATATGGTGAATCTGTTTTAATCCCAGCATGGTTTTACTCCGTTAACCGTTTCTCAGCACGTTACCCGCGCAGGACGTTATCATGCAAGCCCTCAGCCGTTTTTTAGGACTCTAACGCGGTAGACGCCGTTTTCATCGCGTTTTGCACCGTGGATATCGGTTTCAAAGCCCGGATAATGTCGTCCAATGGAACAAAGCATCAGCAGGAAATCGAGCACGGAACGGCTCTCCTCGGTGATCATTTCCCCCGGCATCAGCAGCGGCACGCCCGGTGGATACGGCAGAATCATGTTCGCCGAAACGCGCCCAACCAGCTCTTCCAGCGCCACCGTTTCCACCTCGCCTTTAATTTGTTGTTGCCATGCGCGATGTGGCGTCAGCTTCATCTCCGGCAGCACGTCAAAAGCCCGCAGCATCAGCCGCGGAAGATCGTGCTGGCGAATCAGGCGGTGGATCCCTTGCGCCAGATCCTGAATGCGCATATGGCGGTAGAAGTCAGGATCCTCAGCATAGAGATCCGGCAGCATGTTCTTCACCCGTAGGTTCAAATCGTAGGCGCGCTTAAACTCCGTGAGCCCACGCAGCAGCCCCATCGCTCGGGTTTTATCAATACCGATGCTGAACAAGAACAACAGGTTATACGGCCCGGTTTTCTCCACCACTACACCATGCTCGTCGAGGTATTTTGCCACCAGCGCCGCCGGGATCCCTTCGTCGCTCATATTGCCCTGCTCGTCCATGCCTGGCGTGAGGATCGTTACCTTCACCGGATCGAGGAACATATGATCGGCATCGGCGTCGCTGAAACCGTGCCAGTCCTCTCCTGGCGACACCGGCCAGCACTCAGCTTCATCAATCTCTTCCGGCTGCCAGATATCAAAGAACCAGCTGTCCGACTCTTCTCGTAGCCGCTGTACCTCTTTACGGAAGTGCAGCGCGCGTTCGACCGAGCGATTGATCAGTCGACGTCCGGGATTACCGCGCAGCATGGCCGCGGCGGTCTCGATTGACGCCACGATCGGATAGCTCGGTGACGTCGAGGTGTGCATCATAAAGGCTTCGTTGAAGGTGTCTTCATCATAGTCGCCCTTAATGTGGATTAATGATGCCTGCGACAGCGCCGCCAGCATCTTGTGGGTCGACTGGGTTTCAAAGAACACTTTCCCCGGCACGCGCTCGCCGCTCATGCCGCTTTTCCCCTGATAAATGGGGTGGAAGTGGGTATAGGGCACCCAGGCGGAATCAAAGTGAATCGACGGAACATCAAGCGTCTGTTTAATCCAGTTGGTGTTATACAGCAGGCCGTCATAGGTAGAGTTAGTGATCACCGCATGCACCGGCCACTGCGCACCGTCGGTGGCATCCACCTTCCGCTGGAGGCTGTCACGAGTAAACTCCCGTTTCGGGATCCCGCCGAGAATACCCAGCGCGTTACGCGTCGGCTTGAGCCACAGCGGCACAACATCGCTCATCATCAGCAGGTGCGCCAACGACTTATGGCAGTTGCGGTCAATCAGTAACGTGCTGCCGCCAGGCGCCGCATACATACCAATAATTTTATTCGAGGTAGAGGTACCATTAGTCACCATATAGCTCTGCTCGGCGCCAAAGGTGCGGGCGATATACTCTTCCGCCTCAAGATGCGGGCCGCTATGGTCAAGCAACGACCCCAGTTCAGTCACCGAAATAGACACATCGGCCTTTAGCGTATTGGCCCCGAAGAAATCATAAAACAGGCAGCCAACCGGGCTTTTCTGATAGGCCGTACCGCCCATATGCCCCGGCGTACAAAAGGTATACTTACCCTCATTCACATAGGTAAATAACGCTTTGGTGAACGGCGGCGTAATGTTATCGAGGTATTCATCTGTGTATTGACGGATGCGAGTTGCAATATCGCTGGCCTGCCCCAACGCATACTCGAAAAACCACAGCGCCATGCGCATGTCATGCGCGCTGACGTCCATCGTCGAGTGGTTATTGATAAAAGCGTAAAGCGGCAGATATTCATTGAGCTGGTTTATCTCTCCGCAGAGATCGACGCTGTATTCGTCCCAGTCAAAAATAACCCCGCAGATGCGCGGGTTGTGCTCGATAAACTTCAGCAGGTCGGCACTGTTTTGCGGCCAGATAATTTTGAAGCCCTGCGCCTGTAGCGCACTCTCCAGTTCCTTGATTGGCTCGTCTTTGTAATAGACGCCGTGCGGGCCCATAATCGCGATGATATTCATGCTTCCCTCCTGGACAATCCAGGTAAAAGCATAACAGCAATCATGCCAGCGCACCGCACTGGCATGATTTCTTCATTTTACAGCGCTTTCCACGCATCGCCCCATGCTAAACCGGCACCCGGCTCGTAGTAGGTCGGCGCATTGTTGCACCACGCGCCTTCCGGCAGCGGTTTACATTGATAGAGCGCACCGTGGTTATTCACGATCTCGCCCGCCTTCCAGGTCTGGGTTGCGCTCCAGGCTGGGTAATCAGTCGTCTTACCCTCATCCCCTTCCGCAGCTTTCGCCTTCACGTTCAGGGTGTAGGTCGTGGTGCTGGACAGGCTACCGTCGCTCACCGTCAGGCTAACCACATACTGCGCATCCTGATCCTTAACCGGTGCGGCAAAGGTGACGACCGATTTATCCTGACCGCTTAATGTCTGCCCATCCTGCGACATCCAGGTATAGCTGAGCTTATCACCGTTGGCGTCGCTGGAGCCTTCCGCGCTTAACGAAACCTGGCTGCCTGCATCCACCGCGCCAACCGGCCCGGCGATACGCGCCACCGGAGCGACGTTAGCGGCAGGAGCCGGTGTGGTATCGTCGGTGGTGTCAGACGGTTCATCGGCCTGGCCGCTGTCATCAACGATATTCACGTTAAAGTGCTTCTGCACGCACTTCGCATAGTCACCTTCTTTAAAGGCGCTGTACGGCGTCTGATAGCCCACTAACTGACAGGCGTTGGTTTTACCATCGGCGGTTTCCGCGCTCCATCCCCAATCCATTTCCCAGTAGATCGGCAGAGCCCCAGCGCCACCTTCATCAAACTGCTTCATCTTTTTACAACCGAGGACTTCATCGTCAGCAATCGGCACTTTCAGATAGTTAGCAAACTCTTTGTAGTAAGCAATACGGTTCAGCGACTGCGCATTTTCATCCGCACCGCCACACTCTACGCCACCGTTGATAATCTGAATGGTTACGCCAAACCCTTCAACGAGGCCGTTCGCTTTATCATGGTCGTTAGGCTGCCATGTGCCATCGATAACATGCAGCATGGAAGGTTTCGGCGGTTGCGGGTAAACAAAGAAGAAGACGGCGCTGGCCAGGTTCATCCAGGTATCGGCCACCAGCTCCGGTTTGTCCAGCAGCGGGCGCACATCGCCGTCATACATCGCATCGGAGAACGGGCCATAGTTGTAGTTATAGGAAAGCTGCTTGGCCCCGCGACCGAAATAGCTCAGGTAATCACCATCTTTATCCTTCCCGCACGGCCAGGTTTGCCCCTGCCAGATGTTCGGATCACATTCGCCGTTGTAGCCGCCCTTCTGGCCTTCAACCCAGCCCACTTCACGCAGATAAACCAGCGCCTGGCGCCATTCAGGAATATCGCGCCAGCTTTCATGGCCGCCAGTCTCCTGGGCAAAGTGAGCAAACATCGTAGCCAACGATTTCCGACAAATCGCATCGCTGTCGCGCCCATCGGTATAAGTGCCGCAAACGGCAGGAAATTTACCAATCGCTTTCAGAAAATTCGAATAGGTATATTCCGGCGCACGCATGGGAAACAGATAGTCCCAATCTTGCTCGGTCAGGATGCTCTCGACTCGTTTAACGTTTTCCGGGTTTGCCGCCCGGCCCGGTGCGATTTTTTCGACTTCGCTGTTAGCGAGCGTTTTAATGGAAGATTTTACCGAGTTCATCAGCGGAAAATCGGTTAATGCTTTTTCTTTTGCCGCAAGATCGCTCGCCTTGATGGTTGTCGCTTCTGTCGCGCTCAGCAACGGCGCCGCATGAGCAGCCCCCAGACTTAACATGATCCCTGCGGCCACGGCGCTTAATGTAACAGTTTTAGATGAAGCCATAGTTGTTCTCCTTTTCTCCTTGTAGGCTGCCCGTAGTGGCTTAATGCCTGGCAGTGGCCTCAGTTTTGCCGCAGGAATGCCTCATCCACTAATCACATTCCCTCTTTTGCGCATCATCAAATAACACATAAAAAAAGGGCCGGAAAATCCGGCCCTTAGAAAAGAAAGTGAGGTCTGTAATCAGGCGTAACCGTAGCTCATCAGGCGCTGATAGCGACGGTTGAGCAGATCTTCTTTGCTCAGTACGTCGAGATCGGCCAGGTCAGCCAGCAGCTGCGCTTTCAGCGATGCCGCCATGGCTTCCGGATTACGATGGGCGCCGCCCAGCGGTTCTGGAATGATGGAATCAATCAGCTTCAGCTCTTTCAGACGCGGCGCGATGATGCCCATGGCTTCAGCCGCCAGCGGCGCTTTGTCGGCGCTCTTCCACAGAATAGAGGCACAGCCTTCCGGAGAGATAACGGAATAGGTGCTGTACTGCAGCATATTCACTTTATCGCCCACGCCGATCGCCAGCGCGCCGCCGGAGCCGCCTTCGCCGATAACGGTGCAGATGACCGGTACGTTCAGACGAGACATCTCACGCAGGTTACGCGCGATGGCTTCAGACTGGCCACGCTCTTCCGCGCCCACGCCAGGGTATGCGCCCGGGGTGTCGATGAAGGTGATAATCGGCATGTTGAAGCGCTCAGCCATCTCCATCAGACGCAGGGCTTTGCGGTAACCTTCCGGCGCCGGCATGCCGAAGTTACGGCGAATCTTCTCTTTGGTTTCGCGACCTTTCTGGTGACCAATGATCATCACCGGGCGACCGTCCAGACGAGCGATACCGCCGACGATAGCTTTATCGTCGGCATAGGCGCGATCGCCTGCCAGTTCGTCAAATTCATCAAACGCCAGACGGACATAATCCAGGGTGTACGGGCGCTGCGGATGGCGCGCCAGTTGGGCTACCTGCCATGCGCCGAGATCGGCAAAGATTTTGCGCGTCAGTTCTACGCTTTTTTCACGCAGACGATGCACTTCTTCGTCGATATTAATATCCAGTTTCTCATCCTGACGGCTAACCGCAGTCAGAGAATCGATTTTCGCTTCCAGCTCTGCGATCGGCTGTTCAAAATCAAGGAAATTCAGACTCATAGTATTCCTGTATTAGTCAAACTCCAGTTCCACCTGCTCCGAACCGATGAGGCCACGCAGATCGTTAAGTAAACGATCGCTCGGAGAGACACGCCAGGTTGCACCGAAACGCAACCGCGCACGTGCATCCGCCCTCTGATAGTAGAGATGTACTGGAATGGTTCCCGAACGATGGGGTTCCAGAGACTGACGGAGTCGGTTTAAAAGCTGGTCATCAATTTGCCTGTCCGTCAGCGAGATAGCAAGCCCGCGAGCATATTTTTCCCGGGCTTCGTCAATGTCCATCACTTCGCGGGCCATCATTTTAAGGCCGCCGCTGAAGTCATCAAAGCTGACCTGTCCGCTGACGATAAGTATGCGGTCTTTTTCCAGCAGATGCTGGTATTTTTCCAGCGCCTCGGAGAACAACATCACCTCCAGGCGTCCGGAACGGTCATCCAGCGTACAGATGCCGATACGATTGCCGCGCTTGGTGACCATAACCCGCGCCGCAATCACGAGCCCCGCGGCCGTGGTCACTTTACCACGTTCCGTCGGATGCATGTCTTTGAGTCGATACCCGCCGACATAGCGCTCAATTTCTTTTATATACTGGTTGATCGGGTGCCCCGTCAGGTACAGACCTAACGTTTCGCGCTCCCCATCCAATACCACCTGCTCCGGCCACGGCAGACAGTTGGCATACGATTGTTCTATTTGCTCCGGTTCTTCCGCCAGCACGCCGAACATATCGGCCTGGCCAATGGCTTCGGCTTTCGCGTGCTGATCCGCCGCCTTCAGCGCGTCGCCCAGCGAATTCATCAGCGCGGCGCGGTGCGGGCCAAGGCGGTCGAACGCCCCGGACATAATCAGCTTTTCCAGCACCCGGCGGTTCAGTTTTTTGGTATCGGTACGGGCGCACAGGTCGAACAGTTCACGGAAATAACCGCCGTTATTACGCGCTTCGATGATCGCTTCAATCGGGCCTTCGCCGACGCCCTTAATGGCGCCGATACCATACACGATTTCCCCGTCATGATTCACGTGGAAATGATATAAACCGGAATTGATATCTGGCGGCAATATTTTCAGCCCCATGCGCCAGCATTCATCCACCAGGCCCACCACCTTCTCGGTGTTGTCCATATCAGCGGTCATTACCGCCGCCATAAACTCTGCCGGATAGTGCGCCTTCAGCCACAGCGTCTGGTAAGAGACCAGCGCATAGGCCGCGGAGTGCGATTTGTTAAACCCGTAACCGGCGAATTTTTCCACCAGGTCAAAGATTTTCATCGCCAGTTCGCCGTCGATGCCGTTCTTTTTCGCACCTTCCTCGAACGCACCGCGCTGCTTGGCCATCTCTTCCGGCTTTTTCTTACCCATTGCACGACGCAGCATATCCGCGCCGCCGAGGGTGTAGCCAGAAAGCACCTGGGCAATCTGCATAACCTGTTCCTGGTACAGGATGATGCCGTAGGTCGGTTCCAGTACGGGTTTCAGGCTTTCGTGCTGCCACTGCACGTCAGGATACGAGATCTCTTCACGTCCGTGCTTACGGTCGATAAAGTTATCTACCATCCCCGATTGCAGCGGGCCCGGACGGAACAGGGCCACCAGCGCGATCATATCTTCGAAGCAGTCAGGCTGCAGGCGTTTAATCAGGTCTTTCATGCCGCGGGATTCAAGCTGGAAGACCGCGGTGGTCTCCGAACGCTGCAGCATGTCGAAGCTTTTCTTATCGTCGAGCGGGATGGCCGCGATATCCAGCGGCGGCTCGCCGTTGCGCTCGCGGCGGGCGTTGATCATCTCCAGCGCCCAGTTGATGATGGTGAGCGTACGCAGGCCAAGGAAGTCGAACTTCACCAGCCCCGCGTATTCCACGTCGTTCTTATCGAACTGGGTTACCGGATGCAGCCCCTGCTCATCGCAATAAAGCGGGGCAAAGTCAGTAATTTTGGTTGGCGCGATCACCACGCCACCGGCGTGTTTACCGGCGTTACGCGTCACACCTTCCAGTTTGCGCGCCATATCGATTAGCGCGCGCACCTCTTCATCCGCCTCGTAAATTTCCGGCAGCTGCGGTTCCGCTTCAAACGCTTTCGCCAGCGTCATGCCCGGATCGGGCGGCACCAGCTTAGAGATACGGTCCACGAAGCCGTACGGGTGCCCCAGTACGCGGCCTACGTCGCGGATAACCGCTTTTGCCGCCATGGTACCGAAGGTAATAATCTGCGATACCGCATCGCGGCCATACATCTCGGCCACATGCTCGATAACCTGGTCGCGTTTCTCCATGCAGAAATCGACGTCGAAGTCGGGCATCGAGACACGTTCCGGGTTAAGGAAACGTTCGAACAGCAGGTCAAGTTCCAGCGGATCGAGATCGGTAATTTTTAGCGCATACGCCACCAGCGAACCTGCACCGGAACCACGGCCCGGCCCTACCGGCACGCCGTTATCCTTGGACCACTGGATAAACTCCATCACGATCAGGAAGTAGCCGGGGAAGCCCATCTGGTTGATAACCTGAAGTTCCACATCCAGACGCTCATCATATTCCGGACGACGCTTAGCGCGCACTTCCGGATCCGGGAACAGGAATTCAAGACGCTCTTCCAGCCCTTCTTTCGATTTCGCTACGAGGAAGTCCTCGGTGGTCATATCGCCAGTCGGGAACTGCGGCAGGAAATATTCGCCAAGGCGCACCGTGACGTTACAGCGCTTGGCGATCTCAACGGTATTTTCCAGTGCTTCCGGGATATCGGAAAACAGCTCGCACATCTCGTCTTCGCTGCGCATGTACTGCTGCGCGGAATAGTTGCGCGGGCGTTTCGGGTCGTCGAGGGTAAAACCATCATGAATGGCGACGCGAATCTCGTGGGCGTCGAAGTCGCCCGGTTCGAGGAAACGCACGTCGTTGGTCGCGACCACAGGAAGACCACGTCTTTCCGCCAGCTCTACCGCCGCATGTAGGTACGATTCTTCATCCTGACGGCCGGTACGAATCAGCTCAAGAAAATAGCAGTTCGGAAAGTGTTGTTCATAAAAATCAACGCACTGATCCACCAGCGCCATATTCCCGCGCAGCAAGCTACGGCCCACATCCCCCATACGTCCGCCGGAGAGCAGGATCAAGCCCTCTTTCAGCTCAATCAGCCAGTCGCGGTCGATAATGGGGCCCGCAGCGCCATAACCGCGCTGATAAGCTTTGGAGATCAGTAGCGTCAGGTTCTGGTAGCCCTGGTTGTTCGCTGCCAGCACCGTTAAATGGGTGAGTTCTTCGCCGAGGAGATCGCTCTGCACATGGAAATCGGCGCCGACAATCGGTTTAATCCCGGCACCGTGGCCTGCCCCGTAGAACTTCACCAGACCGCAAAGGTTGGTAAAATCGGTGATCGCCAGCGCAGGCATGCCCAAAGAGGCCGCCTTTTTCACCAGCGGCCCGGTTTTCGCCAGCCCATCAATCATGGAGTAGTCGCTATGCACCCGCAGGTGCACAAAACGTGGTTCAGCCATCTTTAGATTCCGGTTAACTTATTCTCGACACAAGAATCAGGACGCCAGTCCCAGTGCGCGTTTGACGGGAGCAAAGCTGCGTCGGTGATGTTCGGTTGCGCCATATTGCGCTAACTTTTCCAGATGAAAAGCGGTTGGGTAGCCCTTGTGCTGGGCAAAACCGTATTGTGGAAACACCGTGTCCAGCTCCGCCATTTCCGCATCGCGCGTGACTTTAGCGAGAATAGACGCGGCGCTGATTTCTGCCACCCGGCTATCGCCCTTCACCACCGCCATCGACGGCATCGGCAGCTTGGGACAGCGATTGCCGTCAATCAGCACGTATTCCGGTACGATAGCCAGCCCGGCCACCGCGCGCTGCATCGCCAGCATGGTGGCATGCAGAATATTGAGCTCGTCAATTTCATGCGGCTCGGCGCGGCCAAGGCTCCAGCACAGCGCTTTCTCTTTGATTTCGTCAAACAGCGCCAGGCGGCGCTTTTCGCTCAGTTTTTTAGAGTCGTTGAGCCCGACAATCGGACGGGCAGGATCGAGGATCACCGCCGCCGTGACGACCGCGCCGACCAGCGGGCCACGCCCGACTTCATCCACCCCCGCCACAAGATGGGTATGGGGATATTCAAATTCAATCATTGTGCTAGCTCCAGCACCGCGTCTGCCGCCTGTTCATCCGCATTACAGCGAATTTGCAGATGCAGCTCACGGAAGGTATCGTGCATCGCGTGGCTGGTTTTACCGTTGGCCAGCAGCGGCTGTAGCGCCTCGGCCAGCCGCTGCGGCTCACACTCATCCTGCAGCAGCTCTTTGACCAGCTCGCGGCCAGCCAGCAGGTTCGGCAGCGAAACATACTCGGTCTTCACCAACCGCTTCGCCAGCCAGAAGGTGAACGGTTTCATGCGATAGCCCACCACCATCGGACATTTGGCCAGCATGCACTCCAGCGCCGCCGTGCCTGAGGCCAGCAGCGCCGCGTCGCTGGCGATCATCGCCTCGCGCGCCATGCCGTCGAGCATGTGCACGTGGAGATCGGGCGCCACTTCCGCTTTGATACGTTCGAACTGCTCGCGACGCTTCGCGTTAACCAGCGGCACCACCACTTCAAGGTCGGGGTACTGCTGGCGCAACAGCTGCGCGGTTTTTAAAAAGTCGGCGCTGAGCATCTCCACTTCGGCACCACGGCTGCCCGGCAGCATCGCCAGACAGTGGACATCGTGGGCAATACCCAGCGTATCCCGCGCGGCGTTTTTATCCGGATCCAACGGCATGGCATCAGCCATGGTGTGGCCGATAAAGCGGCACGGGACGTTAAATTTGTCATAAAACGCTTTTTCAAAAGGCAGGAAAGCCAACACCATATTGGTGGATCTGCCAATTTTGAAGACGCGTTTTTGTCGCCAGGCCCACACGGACGGGCTGACGTAGTGGATCGTTTTGATCCCCTGCTTCTTGAGGTTGCCTTCCAGCGTGATGTTGAAATCGGGGGCATCAATGCCAACAAAGACATCGGGCTTGAGTTCAGTGAAGCGTTGGGTGAGATCGGCGCGAATGTGCAGCAGGCGACGCAGACGCCCCAGCACTTCCACGATCCCCATCACCGCCAGCTCTTCCATCTCGTACCAGGCTTCGCAGCCTTCGGCCTGCATACGCGGACCGGCCACGCCGACAAAGCGCGCGTCAGGGACTCGCGCCTTGAGAGCGCGAATGAGGCCTGCACCAAGAATATCGCCGGAGGTTTCTCCGGCGACCAGGGCAATCGTCAGGGGACGCTGTTCAGCCATTAACGAATCAGGCCGCGCGTTGAGCGGGCAAAGAAATCGCTAAAGGGCTGAACTTCCGGATACTGCTTCGCCAGCTCGGCAATTTCCGGCTTCACTTCTTCCAGCGTTTTGCCGCTGCGGTACAACGCTTTATAAGCATTGCGAATCGCGGTGATCGCTTCGCGGCTAAAGCCACGGCGCTTCAGACCTTCGATGTTGACGCCAAACGGCGTCGCGTGGTTGCCCTGAGCAATAACGTACGGCGGAACGTCCTGAGCAACGCCAGAACAGCCGCCTACCATCACGTGCGCACCGATGATGCAGAACTGGTGCACCGCGGTCATGCCGCCGATGATAACGAAATCATCCAGCGAAACGTGTCCGGCAAGGGTAGCGTTATTGGCAAGGATGCAGCGGTCGCCCACCGTACAATCGTGCGCCACGTGGGCGTTGATCATCAGCAGGTTATCGCTGCCCACCTTCGTCAATCCACCGCCCTGTACTGTGCCACGGTGAATGGTGACGCTTTCGCGAATGCGGTTGCGATCGCCAATTTCCACACGAGTCGGCTCACCAGCGTATTTCAGATCCTGGTTAACTTCCCCGATAGAGGCGAACTGATAGATCTCGTTATCACGACCAATTTTAGTATGGCCGTTAACCACAACGTGAGACTTCAGTACGGTACCTTCGCCAATTTCGACGTTAGGTCCCACAATACAAAACGGGCCAATGTGGGCGTTAGCACCGATAACGGCACCGTCTTCCACAATGGCGGTAGGATGGATAAAGGCGGTTTTATCAATCACGGATCAGGACTCCCGGCTACGCGCACACATCATTGTTGCTTCGCAAACCACTTTACCATCGACCAGCGCAACGCCTTTAAAGCGAGTCAGGCCACGGCGGGTTTTCTCGAAGGTAACTTCCATAATCATCTGATCGCCAGGCACAACAGGACGCTTGAAGCGCGCTTCATCAATGCCTGCAAAATAGTACAGCTCGCCTGGCTCCAGTTTACCGACGCTTTTAAACGCCAGAATACCCGTGGCCTGCGCCATCGCTTCCAGAATCAGCACGCCCGGTAAAATCGGCTTGCCAGGGAAGTGGCCCTGGAAAAACGGCTCATTTACGGAAACATTTTTCACTGCGCGCAGAAAACGACCTTCTTCAAAATCCAGCACGCGGTCTACCAGTAAGAACGGGTAACGGTGCGGCAGAAGTTCTAAAATCTCTTCAATGTGCAGAGTATGAGTGTCAGTTGTCAAAATACTCTTCCTGTCAAAATATACTAAGGGGCAATAATAACACGGCCTGCCGGATTACAAGAATGCCGACAGGCCGGAAAGTATCATGCGATACCGATGAAAATTAGTCTTGATTATCAAGCTTGCGTTCAACAGCTTTGAGACGCTTGCTCATTTCATCAATATTCATCACCAGTGCAGCCGTTTTGCGCCAGGTCTTGTTAGGCTGGAGCGGAATACCGGACGAGTATACGCCAGGTTCGGTAATCGGGCGCATAACCATGCCCATACCGGTTACGGTGACTTTATCGCAGATTTCCATGTGGCCGTTAATCACGCTGGCACCGCCAATCATGCAGTAACGCCCAATTTTCAGGCTACCGGCCATAATCACGCCGCCTGCGACCGCGGTATTGTCGCCAATCACCACGTTGTGCGCAATCTGGCACTGGTTATCAATGATAACACCGTTGCCGATCTGCGTATCGTCAAGCGCGCCGCGGTCGATCGTCGTACAGGCGCCGATCTCCACGCGATCGCCAATAATCACGCGACCCAACTGAGGGATCTTCACCCAGTTGCCGCGATCGTTGGCATAACCAAAGCCGTCAGAACCGATGACGGTGCTGGACTGGATCAGGCAATTCTCACCGATCTCGACTTCGTGGTAAATGGTTACATTCGCCCACAGGCGAGAACCAGCGCCAATTTTCGTTTTTTTACCAACGAAACACCCCGCCCCAATCACAACGTTATCGCCAAGCACAACGTCAGACTCAATCACCGCGTTCGCACCGATGGAGACGTTGTTGCCGAGGGTCGCGGTCGGGCTAATGACCGCGCTCGGGGCGATATCCTGCGCCGGCTGTGGCGTGGTATCTAAAATTTGTGCCATGCGCGCGTAAGTAAGGTAGGGGTTCTTCACTACCAGCGCGGCGCCTTTGGCAAAAGGCAGTAAATCTTGCGTCAGGACAATCGCTGACGCTTCGCAAGCGGACAGGTGTTCACGATACTTGGGGTTAACCAGGAATGTGATATGACCCGCCTTAGCGGATTGCATGGACGCGACAGCGGTGATGACGATATCGCCATCACCGTGTAATTCCGCATCCAACTGCTGAGCTAAATCAGCCAGTCGAATTGAAGGCATTACTTATTTAACCTGTTTCAGTACATCAGCGGTGATGTCTTTAACATCGCTGCTGTTGAATGCAACGGCGTTAGCGTCAACCACCAGGTCGATGCTCTGGCTTGCAGCAACGGATTTCACAGCGGTCTGGATACGAGTAACCAGTTTGCCACGTTCTTCGTTGGTGCGACGCTGACGGTCTTGTTCAAAGGACTGCGCTTTCTGGGAGAAAGTCTGACGCTGTGCAGAGATGTCTTTTTCCAGTTTAGTGCGATCGCTACCTGCTTTCATAGACTGCAGACGCTGCATTTTAGACTGCAGGTCACCTTCCATGCGCTGAAGTTCGCTAGCACGGCCTTTAAATTCGTTTTCCAGGGTGCTGGAAACGCCAGTTTTCTGTGCAACTTGCTGGAACAGGCTACCCATGTTAACAATTGCAATCTTGTCTGCTGCCTGAGCAGACGCCGCCATTGCTAAACCCAGACCTGCAGCGACTAACCACTTTTTCACAATAATACTCCTTACCATCCCATACGTACCCGAAGGTACTGTTCTTTTGGTGGCCGAAGCCACCTGACGCTATCGCCTAATGCCAGCAAACTACACTGAACCCGCATTCCTTTGCAAAGAGCAATTACCAGGTTTTACCAATGTTAAACTGGAACTGCTCGGACTTGTCTCCATCGTATTTCTTGTACGGTTGGGCGTAGGAGAAGACCAACGGCCCCAATGGTGACATCCATTGTAATGCGATGCCCGCGGACATACGGATATTGCTCGGGTCGCTGTAGTCAGGAACGCCAGCAGCCTTCATTGCCGCCGTATTCTCCCAGTTGGTATCCCAAACGGTACCCATATCCCAGAAGAACGACGTACGGACCGAGTTCGCGTACTTATCGCTGATAAACGGCGTCGGAACAATCAGCTCAAGGCTGGCCACGCCCATGGCGTTACCGCCGACGGCGTCGTCAGACTTACAGTAGCCGCCAGCCTGGTCGCAGTTATCCAGACCTGATGAACCATAGTAGACCGCTTTCGGGCCGATGGTATTGGACTGGAAGCCACGCACGGTGCTGGAACCACCGGCATAGAAGTTCTCATAGAACGGCAGCTCTTTACCGCCCAGGCCGTCACCGTAACCCCACTTGGTACGACCCAGCACCACCCACTGATGGTCTTCATCGAGCGGGAAGTAGGACGCCGTATCCAGCGTGATTTTGTAGAACTCGTTATCAGAGCCCGGAATCGTCACTTTACCGTTCAGGTTGACACGTGAACCGTCCGTCGGGAAGTAGCCGCGGTCGAGTTTGTTGTATGTCCAACCGTAGTTGAAGGTGAAGTCGTTAGCCGAGAAGCCGTTGTCATCACTGGTGGTGCCCGCAGTCTGGCCGATAGAGTCCAGATAACGCCACATCGCCACCTGCGGTTCCATATTGGACAGGTCGTTGTGAACGTAGCCCAGACCCGCACGCAGTGAGTTGTATTCGTTAATCGGGAAGCCCAGCGTACCGTCTACACCATAACTTTTGTTGGTGTAGGACGACAGGTCAGCATCATCCGCTTTAAAGTCATTGTAGAAGACACGACCGCCAAGGCTAACGCCATCCACCGTAAAGTACGGGTTGGTCACAGAAAGCTCGGTATAGGTCTGGTAGTCGTTCTTGGTACCGTTGATACCGACAGAGTAACCGGTACCTAACCAGTTATCCTGCTGAACGCCCGCCTGGAAGCTCACGCCGCTTTCTGTACCGTAGCCGATACCGAAGTTGAAGCTGCCGGTGTTACGCTCTTTGACTTTGTAGACTACGTCTACCTGGTCCGGGCTGCCCGGTACGCGCTGCGTTTCCGTATCGACCGTTTCGAAGAAGCCCAGACGGTTCAGACGATCTTTACCCTGGTCAACCAGGTCGCCGCCCAGCCATGCCCCTTCCATCTGACGCATTTCACGGCGCAGAACGGAATCTTTTGACGTATCGTTACCGACAAAGCGGATGTTACGCACGTAGAAACGGTTGCCGGCATCCACGTTGATGTGCAGCTTAACGGTTTTATCGGTGTCGTTGATTTCCGGCTGAGACTGTACGCGCGGGTAGGCATAGCCGTAGCGACCAAGAAGTTTCTTAATGTTATCTTCCATTTTGGTCACTTTCGCGCCGTTATACAGCTCGCCCGGCTCAATTTTGGTCAGGCTCTCGATTTCAGCCGAATGACCCGCCAGGTTACCGGTCACCTGGACGCCAGACAGTTTGTACTGGTCGCCTTCGGTGATGTTAATGGTGATATAGATACCTTTTTTATCCGGCGTCAGGCTCACCTGAGTGGAGTCAATGTTGAAACGCGCATAGCCGCGATCCAGATAGTAGCTGCGCAGGGTTTCAAGGTCGCCCGACAGCTTCTGTTTCTGGTATTTACGATCGCCGACCACGTTCCACCACGGCACTTCATCACGCAGCTGGAAAGTGGAGATCAGATCTTCGGTCTTGAACGCATGGTTACCGACGATGTTGATCTGCTGGATCTTTGCAGAGACCCCTTCCTGGAAGACCAGCTTCAGGTCGACACGGTTACGCGGCAGAGGGGTGACAACCGCCTTCACGCTCGCGCTGTACTTACCGACGCTGTAGTAGAAATCTTCCAGCCCTTTCTCGATATCGGAGAGGGTGGTACGGTCGAGAGATTCACCGACGCGAACGCCAGAGGCTTCCAGGTTTTGCTTGAGCATGTCATCTTTCACCGACTTGTTGCCGGAGAAAGTGATGCTCGCAATGGTTGGACGCTCTTTGACCTGCACCAGCAACACATCGCCGTCTCTCAGGACGCGGACGTCCTCAAAGTTGCCCGTAGCAAACAGGGCGCGAATGGTGTTACTGATGTCGTCATCAGTGACGGTATCGCCAGGACGTACTGGCATACTGAGAAGGGCCGCACCAACAGCGACACGCTGCAAGCCTTCGAAATGAATGTCCTTCACCACGAACCCGTCAGCACCGTATACGGTCGCGCTGCTAAACAGCAGCGACGCTATAAGCAACTTTTTCATCGCCATCGTTATTATGCGTTCTTCCTAACTAACTCTCTTACAACCGAGAGAAATCATTGAAAAGTGCAAGCCCCATTAACATCATCAGCAAAATCGAGCCGATGCGGTAACTAAAGTCTTGAACTCGCTCGGATACCGGGCCGCCTTTCAGCTTCTCAATCGCCAAAAACAGCAAATGTCCCCCATCTAATACGGGGAGCGGGAACAGGTTGATTATGCCTAAATTCACGCTGATGAGTGCAAGAAACATCAGGTAGTAAATCAGCCCATACTCCGCAGACATCCCAGCCCCCTGGGCGATTGAAATCGGCCCACTGAGGTTGTTCAGTTTGACGTCACCGGTGATCAAT
This sequence comes from Kluyvera sp. CRP, assembly GCF_019930565.1. NCBI lineage: Bacteria > Pseudomonadati > Pseudomonadota > Gammaproteobacteria > Enterobacterales > Enterobacteriaceae > Kluyvera > Kluyvera sp. CRP. The sequence continues at coordinate 108,402 of NZ_CP082841.1, forward strand.
TTTCCCAGCATACTGACCGTCAGCTTCATCAACTGCCCGGTTTTCTCCGTGGCTTCGACGATGGCGCTGAATGGCCCATACTGGCGCACTGTTTTATATTCCTCAGGCAGCGGGATAATCTTCGGTACTACCCCTGCAAACCCTTCCGCCTTTCCGCTACCGTGTTTTGTATCCGGTATCAGAGTTAAAGACAAGAGACTGCCCTGCCTTTCGATCTCTAGCTGTAACGCTTTGCCTGGGTTATCACGCACCAGCGTAACAAACGTCATCCATTGCGTCAGCGGTTGACCGTTGACTGTAACGATCCGATCCCCTGCTTGTAAACCGGCTTTACGCGCCGCAGAGTCAGATTGCACTTCTGCCAGCACCGGTTCAATTTGCGCGCCGCGCGGACGTATACCAAGCGAAGTGACCGGATCTTCTTTATCCGGCTCGAACGCCCAGTGCCGCAGGTCGAGGATTTTATCCTGACGCTGCTCGCTGCCGAAAGGGGCCACGGTGAGAGTGGTGCTTTCATCACCAATTTTGGCCACCAGCGCCATGCGCACAGCATCCCAGTCAGGCGTTTCGATACCATCTACGGCTTTTAGTTCCGTGCCTGGTGCAATTTGTGCTGTCGCCGCGATGGAATTGGCGGTTATTTCACCAACAACCGGACGAATACCAGGGACACCAATGATAAACACCAGCCAATAGGCGAAGATAGCGAAAAGGAAGTTGGCGATGGGGCCCGCAGCGATAACGGCGGCGCGCTGGCCAACCGTTTTATTGTTAAACGCCATGTGGCGCAGCTCTGGCGCCACTGCGTCAACGCGCTCATCAAGCATTTTGACGTAGCCGCCCAGCGGGATAAGGGCGACAACAAACTCGGTGCCGCGTTTATCGACGCGGCGCCACAGCGCTTTACCAAAGCCAATAGAAAAGCGCTCTACACGGATACCACAGCGCCGAGCAACCCAGAAATGACCAAATTCGTGTACGGTGATCAATACCCCTAGCGCAATAATAAACGCGGCCAGGTTCCAGAGAATGCTCAGCATAAGTCCATCCGTTAAATCGTCCTGAAAACCAGCAGCAGCAGGCAGGCAAAGACCGGTACCGCCGCCGTCAGGCTGTCGATTCGGTCAAGGATCCCACCGTGGCCGGGAATCAAATGACCACTGTCTTTAATACCCGCTTCACGCTTGAACATACTCTCAGTGAGATCGCCCAAAACGGAAGCCAGCGCTGCCACGATGGAACAGGTTAGCAGCACGGATGGTGCGACGTCCAGATTTGCCCATAAACCGTAAGCCCAGGAGATAATCGCTGCCGTCACCAGACCGCCGATAAACCCTTGCCAGGTTTTACCCGGAGAAACCTTCGGCGCCAGCTTATGCTTACCGAACAGCTTGCCGAACATATAAGCGCCGGAATCTGCCCCCCAGACCAGGATCATGACGTAAAGCAGCCACAGCGCGCCGCTATAGTGATTTTCATCATAGTGCCAGGCGCGCAGCGCCAGCATGCCCCAGAAAAACGGTACAATGGTCACGATACCGAAAATCAAGCGCAACGTCTTTGACTGACGCCAGAACCCGGCGGAAGCTGGATAAAAGAGGACTAAAACCAGCGCCACAAGCCACCAGACCACCGAGGCCCATAGCGATGTCTCCACCACGGGTTGGTGAATATTATGGTGATACTCCGGGATCATAAAGAGCATCAGTGCCAGCAACAGGCCACACAGTACCGCCAGCCACACGCGTTGGGTGCGCGAGGTGAAACCGCTTAATTGCCCCCATTCCCACGCCGCCAGCATACAAACGACCAGCGTAACAATCGCGAAGCCGCCAGGTGGCAGCAAAAACAGGGCTGCAATGACAACCGGTATTAAAATTAATGCAGAAATCAGGCGATACTTCAGCAAAAGCTACCCCCATCAGGCCTTGTCGCCACCAGGCTCGGTGCCACCGAAACGCCGTTCACGATTGGCAAACGCATGCAGTGCACCCTCAAAGTCTTGTTCATCGAAATCGGGCCAAAGAACATCTGTAAAGTAAAGTTCAGCATAGGCGATTTGCCAGATAAGAAAATTACTGATTCGATGCTCTCCCCCGGTCCTAATAACTAAATCTACGGGAGCCAGTTCATGCATGCAGACCTGCTGACTGAGCAGTTCTTCATTGATTTGATCGGGGCGGAGTTCCCCTTCCTGAACCTGTTCGGCTAAGCGCTGAACTCCCTGAACAATATCCCATCGACCGCCGTAGTTAGCGGCAATGTTCAATGTTAACCCCGTGTTATTTTCCGTCAGCGCTTCCGCTTTACGGATCCGCTCTTGCAGGCGTGAGTTAAACCGACAGGTATCGCCAATAATCCGCAGCCGAACGTTATGCCGGTGCAGACTTTTTACTTCGCTATCCAGCGCCCAGACGAACAGCTCCATCAGAGCACTCACCTCTTGCTCAGGGCGATTCCAGTTTTCACTGCTGAACGCGTATAGCGTCAATGCTTCAATACCGTTATTCGCGGCATAGGCGACGGCACGACGCACAGATTTCGCCCCGGCTTTGTGCCCAAAGGCGCGAATCTTACCTTGCTTCTTCGCCCAGCGGCCGTTGCCATCCATAATGATTGCCACATGGCGGCAACCGTGGGCTGGCAAATTCTCGCTGGTTGGTTGATTAGCAGACAACATAACGCGTTTATAATCCATGAAAAGGGATGAGCGGTACCCCGGAATACAGCTATACACTTTATCGCTCAGGCAAACCCGATTGATTTTACGTGTCTTTGTCTCGCAAAAAAGCCGTGCTAAATCACGGCTCTCCCTATCGCCCAGCCAAAACGCACAGCGATAGGGTGGCGCAGACTATATCACTGAAGCCAGATGCTAACAAATGCCATGACGGCTCGTATGCTGATTCTGCTCTCATTACCTGACGAAATATTTCGTCTGCAAGGTTGCCGCTTCGCGTGCGCTGGCATCAATAATCAACACCTCATCCACGTTCTGTGGTTCCCTGAGGTCGAGATGTTCCAGCACCGCCAGATTGAGCGCCGCAATGTCGGTAAAGCGGATCTGGCCGTCGAGGAATGCCGCCACGGAGATCTCGTTAGCCGCATTCAGCGCGGTGGTCGCCGCCTGCCCTTGCTCGAAGGCGTCCATCGCCAGCTTGAGACAAGGGTAGCGCGCATAATCCGGCTCAGAGAAGCTCAGTGCGCCCATCTTGCAGAAATCCAGCGGCTTCGCTCCGGATACGACGCGTTGCGGCCAGGCCATGGTATTGGCAATCGGCGTCCGCATATCAGGCTCACCCAGTTGCGCCAGCACGCTACCGTCCTGATAACGCACCATCGAGTGAATCACCGACTGCGGATGAATCAGTACTTCCATCTGCTTAGCTGAAGCATTGAACAGCCAGCGGGCTTCGATGTATTCCAGACCTTTATTCATCATAGTGGCCGAATCGACGGAAATTTTGCGTCCCATCGACCAGTTCGGGTGACGACACGCCTGATCCGGCGTCATTGCGCTCAGCTCAGCAATCGGCGTCTCCCGGAACGGGCCACCTGATCCGGTAAGCAGAATGGAGGAGACTCCATGCTGCGACAGCTCAGCGTACCCTAAGTCGGACTGAAAACTTTGCGGTAAACTCTGAAAGATAGCGTTATGTTCACTGTCGACCGGGAGAAGCTGCGCGCCGTGCTGCTTTACTGCTTCCAGGAATAGCCGACCGCAGGTCACCAGCGACTCTTTGTTCGCCAGCAGAATGGTTTTCCCCGCGCGGATGGCCGCCAGCGTCGGTACCAGACCTGCCGCGCCGACGATGGCCGCCATAACCTGATCCACCTCGTCGAGCGCCGCGACGTCACACGCCGCTTGTTGCCCGCTCAACACTTCGGTACGACTCCCATGCTCACGCAACGCCAGCATCAGCGCATTGGCGCTTTTCGCGTCGTCCATCACCGCATAGCGAGGAGAAAACTCCAGGCACTGCTCGATCATTCGATCGACATTTTTGCCCGCAACCAGCGCTGTAACCGCAAAACTTTCGGGGTTATGGCGTACCACATCCAGCGTGTTGCAGCCAATTGAGCCTGTTGAGCCCAGAACAGTTAATCGCTTCATGAGAGATCCAGGATTGATAAAATGCAAAACGCCGCCAGCGAAGCTGCGACGCTTCCTGTACGGCGTTAATAGCACAACTTACACAGTCTTAGAACTGCATCAGTTCCGCTTCTTTCTCTGCCAGCGCCGCTTCCACTTTCTTGATAGCAGCATCGGTCAGTTTCTGTACTTCTTCCTGAGAGCGGCGATCGTCATCTTCGCTGATCTCTTTGTCTTTCAGCAGCGCCTTCACTTTGTCGTTCGCATCGCGACGAACGTTACGCACGGAAACGCGCGCTTGTTCTGCTTCGCCACGAACGATTTTGGTCAGGTCTTTACGACGTTCTTCAGTCAGCGGAGGCAGCGGAACGCGGATATCGGTACCCGCGGAGCTTGGGTTCAAACCGAGGTCAGACGCCATGATCGCTTTTTCAACGGCCGGGCCCATAGAACGGTCAAACACGTTGATTTTCAGGGTACGGGTATCTTCTACGGTCACGCTTGCCAGCTGACGCAGCGGCGTCGGGGTGCCGTAATATTCAACGATAATGCCATCCAGCAGGCTGGGAGAAGCACGACCCGTGCGAATTTTGCTGATTTGGTTTTTGAATGCTTCTACGCATTTATCCATGCGTACTTCGGCATCTTTTCTGATATCGCTAATCACGTTACGAATCCTTGAAAACTAGTCTCAGTCGACCAGACAATGGCACATTGCAGTGAATGCGCTAAGTATAGTCTCGTTTAAATCATGCCACAGAATTATGTCATTCTGCCGGGTAAAGGCGAATCTTACCCGGAAATGGCCGTGACGGAAATTATTCCGTAATCAAAGTGCCTTCTTTTTCGCCCATCACCACGCGGCGCAGCGCGCCAGGTTTGTTCATGTTGAATACGCGAATCGGCAGTTTGTGGTCACGGGCCAGCGTAAAGGCCGCCAGATCCATGACTTTCAGTTCTTTATCCAGTACTTCGCTGTAGGTCAGCTGATCGTACATGGTGGCAGACGGATCTTTCGCCGGGTCAGCGGTGAAGACGCCGTCAACTTTGGTTGCTTTCAGTACCACGTCGGCTTCGATTTCGATGCCGCGCAGGCAGGCTGCGGAGTCGGTGGTAAAGAACGGGTTGCCGGTACCGGCGGACAGAATCACGACGCGGTTATTACGCAGCAGGCTGATCGCCTCTGCCCAGCTGTAGTTGTCGCAAACGCCGTTCAGCGGAATTGCCGACATCAGGCGGGCGTTCACATAGGCGCGATGCAGTGCGTCACGCATTGCCAGGCCGTTCATTACCGTAGCCAGCATACCCATGTGGTCGCCCACAACACGGTTCATACCGGCTTTTGCCAGACCCGCACCACGGAACAGGTTGCCACCACCAATAACGACACCCACCTGGATGCCCAGCTCAACAAGTTCTTTAATCTCTTGCGCCATACGGTCAAGAATACTTGCGTCAATACCGAAGCCTTCAGTGCCCTGCAAGGCTTCGCCGCTAAGCTTGAGCAGAATACGTTTGTAGACAGGTTTTGCGTTGGTAGCCATTTTCTTTCCTGAGGTGTCACGAATGGGATGGTTTAATTCAAGTGACATCATGCGTTCCTTGCCACCTGAACCCTATAGGAGCTGGCTGATTTCCACATGACGATGTTCTTTACTACACGTGCTTTACTACACAAAAGAGAGCCGCCCTCAGGCGGCTCCTTTACTGCAATTAAGACTGCTTGGACATGGCAGCAACTTCTGCTGCGAAGTCAGTCTCAACTTTCTCGATGCCTTCGCCCACTTCGAAGCGGATGAAGCCAGTCACGTCAGCGTTGTGCTCTTTCAGCAGCTGGCCAACAGACTTGCTCGGATCCATAACGAACGGCTGACCGGTCAGAGAAACTTCGCCGGTGAATTTCTTCATGCGGCCTTCAACCATTTTCTCTGCGATTTCTTTCGGCTTACCGGACTGCATCGCGATATCCAGCTGTACCTGGTATTCTTTTTCTACCACTTCAGCGGAAACGTCTTCCGGCTTAACGAATTCCGGCTTGCTTGCAGCAACGTGCATTGCCAGCTGTTTAACCAGCTCTTCGTCAGCGCCAGTAGCAGCAACCAGAACACCGATGCGCGCACCGTGCTGGTAGTTGCCCAGTACTTCGCCTTCCAGGGAAGCCACGCGACGGATGTTGATGTTCTCACCGATTTTAGCAACCAGCGCAACGCGTTCTTCTTCGAACTGTGCTTTCAGAACTTCAACGTCGGTGATGTTGCCAGCAACGGCAGCGTCCAGAACTTTGTCAGCGAAAGCCTGGAAACCAGCATCTTTAGCAACGAAGTCAGTCTGGCAGTTAACTTCCAGAATGAACGCGATGTTGCCGTTGATTTTGGTTTTGATCACGCCGTCAGCAGCAACGTTGCCTGCTTTTTTCGCCGCTTTGATCGCGCCAGATTTACGCATGTTTTCGATTGCCAGCTCGATGTCGCCATTAGCTTCAGTCAGGGCTTTTTTGCAATCCATCATGCCTGCGCCAGTACGTTCACGCAGCTCTTTTACCAGGGAAGCGGTAATTTCAGCCATTCTAAAATCCTCGGAAGATTTGATCTGCCCGGCCAAAACCGTACAGATTTAAAAGTGAAAAAGGGGGCCATAAACAGGCCCCCTAACCAAACGTGTTACTACCTGGTTTATAAGGGCTCTAACGAGCGTGCCTTATTACTCAGCTTCTACGAAGCTTTCTTCCGCCTGGGAAGCCAGATCGGAAGAACGGCCTTCACGAACGGTAGCAGCTACAGCGCTCAGGTACAGGGTCACAGCACGGATTGCATCGTCGTTACCCGGGATAACGAAATCAACGCCATCTGGATCAGAGTTGGTATCAACGATAGAGAATACCGGGATACCCAGGTTGTTCGCTTCTTTGATAGCAATGTGCTCGTGGTCAGCATCGATAACGAACAGTGCGTCCGGCAGGCCGCCCATGTCTTTGATACCGCCCAGGCTGTTTTCCAGTTTCTCAAGCTCACGAGTACGCATCAGCGCTTCTTTCTTGGTCAGCTTGTCGAAAGTACCGTCCTGAGACTGAGTTTCCAGATCTTTCAGACGTTTGATGGACTGACGAACGGTTTTCCAGTTAGTCAGCATACCGCCCAGCCAGCGATGGTTCACGAAGAACTGGTCGCAGCTCAGAGCAGCTTCTTTCACAGCTTCGCTTGCAGCGCGTTTAGTACCAACGAAAAGGATTTTGCCTTTACGAGAAGAGATCTTGTTCAGTTCAGCCAGAGCTTCGTTGAACATCGGTACAGTTTTCTCAAGGTTGATGATGTGAACTTTGTTACGTGCGCCGAAGATGAAAGGCTTCATTTTCGGGTTCCAGTAACGGGTCTGGTGACCGAAGTGAACACCAGCCTTGAGCATGTCGCGCATGGAAACAGTTGCCATGGTTTAAAACCTCTATAGATAAAGTTGGGGTTATGCCTCCACGTATCCCATATTACCGACCCCAAAGGGCACCCCGGAATATGTGCCGATACGTGTGTGTTATTTACACAAAGTGAGATTTGTCGCTTCCGGACAAAACAATGAGCGGAAGTTCGGCGCGCTTTATACCATAAAACCGACGCAGATACCAACAGTTGTTATCGCCGACGCAGGGCACGAAAGGCGAAGTTCAGAATGATTCTCAATTTGGCAGGGGGTACTCCTGGCTGTTAACATTGACATCACTAATACTCAATTATTGTCGAAAAAATCGACACTGATGGACATATTCCATGGCTATTTCTATTAAGACTCCAGAAGATATTGAAAAAATGCGCGTTGCTGGCCGTCTGGCTGCAGAAGTGCTGGAAATGATCGCCCCGCACGTCAAGCCTGGCGTGACCACCGGCGAGCTGGATCGCATTTGCAACGACTATATTGTCAACGAACAGAAAGCAATCTCCGCCTGCCTCGGCTACCACGGATATCCGAAATCGGTCTGCATCTCTATCAATGAAGTGGTGTGCCACGGCATCCCGGATGACGAAAAACATCTGAAAGATGGCGATATCGTCAACATCGACGTGACCGTGATTAAAGATGAGTTCCACGGCGATACGTCGAAAATGTTCATCGTTGGCAAACCGACCATTCTCGGCGAACGTCTGTGCCGCGTTACCCAGGAGAGCCTGTACCTGGCGCTCAAAATGGTGAAACCGGGCGTGAACCTGCGCGAAATTGGCGCGGCGATTCAAAAGTTCGTTGAAGCGGAAGGCTTCTCCGTGGTGCGTGAATACTGCGGTCACGGCATTGGCCGCGGCTTCCACGAAGAACCGCAGGTGCTGCACTATGACTCTCGTGAAACCGACGTGGTCCTGAAGCAAGGCATGACCTTCACCATCGAACCGATGGTCAACGCCGGGAAGAAAGAGATTCGTACCATGAAGGACGGCTGGACGGTAAAAACCAAAGACCGGAGCTTGTCTGCGCAGTACGAGCATACTATTGTGGTGACAGACAACGGCTGCGAAATATTGACGTTACGCTCGGATGACACCATCCCGGCGATAATCTCGCACAACGAATAATGAAAAGCCGGCAAATGCCGGCTTTTTTTTGGGTAATCGTTTTTTCTTATGGGTGGCGCAATGAGTAACTCCATACCTGAACTGGCTTGTACCCCCCTCCCCACTCTGCCCGGCCAGCCGGACAACCCGGTACACTGGCCCGAAGACAGCCTGAACTGCGCCAATATCAAAAGCCGGCTGGAAGCCTTCCAGCGCTGGCTCGGCGTCGCGTTCGACGAAGGCGTCAGCGCGGAACAGCTCATCGAGGCGCGCACCGAATTTATCGACCAGATGCTCCAGCGCCTGTGGCTGCACTACGGTTTTGGCGAGGTTGAGGACGCTGCGCTGGTCGCCGTCGGCGGCTACGGTCGCGGCGAGCTGCATCCGCTTTCGGACGTCGACCTGCTGATCCTCAGCCGCAAAAAGCTGCCCGACGAGCAGGCGCAGAAAATCGGCGAACTGCTGACGCTGCTGTGGGATATCAAGCTGGAAGTCGGCCACAGCGTGCGCACGCTGGAAGAGTGCCTGCTGGAAGGGTTATCCGATTTAACCGTCGCCACCAACCTGATTGAATCGCGCCTGCTGATCGGCGACGTCGCGCTGTTCCTTGAGCTGCAAAAACACATCTTCAGCGAAGGCTTCTGGCCGTCGGAAAACTTTTTCCCGGCGAAAGTCGCCGAGCAGGAGGCGCGCCACCAGCGCTACCACGGCACCAGCTACAATCTGGAACCGGACATTAAAAGCAGCCCCGGCGGCCTGCGCGACATCCACACCATTCAGTGGGTCGCCCGCCGCCACTTTGGTGCCACCTCTCTTGACGAGATGGTCAGCTTTGGCTTCCTCACCGAGGCCGAACGCAACGAGCTTAACGAGTGTCTGCATCTGCTGTGGCGCATTCGCTTTGCCCTGCACCTTGAACTTAATCGCTACGACAACCGTCTGCTGTTCGATCGTCAGCTCAGCGTCGCCCAGCGGCTGAAATATGCCGGCGAAGGCAATCAGCCGATCGAACACATGATGAAAGACTTCTATCGCGTCACCCGTCGCGTGGGCGAGCTGAACCACATGCTATTGCAGCTGTTCGATGAAGCGATTCTCGCCCTGACGGAAGATGAAAAACCGCGCGCCATCGACGATGACTTCCAGCTCCGCGGGACGCTGATCGATCTGCGCGACGATACGCTGTTTATCCGCGAGCCGCAGGCTATTTTGCGGATGTTCTACATGATGGTGCGCAACAGCAACATCACCGGCATCTATTCCACCACGCTGCGCCACCTGCGCCATGCCCGACGTCATCTGACCGAGCCGCTGTGCTATATCCCAGAGGCGCGTTCCCTGTTCCTCAATATGCTGCGCCACCCCGGCGCGGTGAGCCGCGGCCTGCTGCCGATGCACCGCCACAGCGTGCTGTGGGCCTATATGCCGCAGTGGTCATATATCGTCGGCCAAATGCAGTTCGACCTGTTCCACGCCTATACCGTCGACGAGCACACCATCCGCGTGCTGCTGAAGCTGGAGAGCTTTGCCAATGAGGAGACCCGTTCGCGCCACCCGCTTTGCGTCGACCTCTGGCCGCGGCTCAACCATCCGGAACTGATTCTGATTGCCGCCCTGTTCCACGATATCGCCAAAGGGCGCGGCGGCGACCACTCGATCCTCGGCGCGCAGGACGTGCTGAAATTCGCCGAATTGCATGGTCTGAATTCGCGTGAAACCCAGCTGGTCGCCTGGCTGGTACGCCAGCATCTGCTGATGTCGGTCACCGCCCAGCGCCGCGATATTCAGGATCCGGAAGTCATCAAGCAGTTCGCCGAAGAGGTGCAGACCGAACACCGCCTGCGCTTCCTGGTATGCCTGACGGTCGCCGATATTTGCGCGACCAACGAAACCTTGTGGAACAGCTGGAAGCAGAGCCTGCTGCGCGAGCTGTATTTCGCCACTGAAAAACAGCTGCGTCGTGGGATGCAAAACACGCCGGATATGCGTGAACGCGTGCGTCATCACCAGATGCAGGCGCTGGCGCTGCTGCGCATGGATAACATCAATGAAGAAGCGCTGCACCAGATCTGGAACCGCTGCCGCGCCAACTACTTTGTCCGCCACACGCCGAACCAACTGGCGTGGCACGCTCGTCACCTGCTTAAACACGATCTCAGTCAGCCGATGATTCTGCTGAGCCCGCAGGCAACGCGCGGCGGCACCGAGATCTTTATCTGGAGTCCGGACCGCCCGTACCTGTTCGCCGCCGTCTGCGCCGAACTGGACCGTCGCAACCTGAGCGTCCACGACGCACAGATCTTTACCACCCGCGACGGTATGGCGATGGACTCCTTTATCGTGCTTGAGCCGGACGGCAGCCCGCTCTCCAGCGATCGCCACGAAGCCATCCGCTTAGGATTGGAGCAGGCGATTACCCAGCGTAGCTGGCAGCCGCCGCAGCCGCGTCGCCAGGCCGCCAAACTGCGCCACTTCTCCGTCGATACTGAGGTCAATTTCCTGCCGACCCATACCGACCGTCGGTCATTCCTTGAGCTAATCGCCCTTGACCAGCCGGGGCTGTTGGCGCGCGTCGGCCAGGTGTTTGCCGACCTCGGTATTTCGCTACACGGGGCCAGAATTACGACAATTGGTGAACGAGTAGAAGATTTATTTATAATCGCCACCGCCGACCGGCGTGCCCTTAATAATGAGCTGCAACAAGAAGTGCAACAACGGTTGACAGCGGCCCTCAATCCAAACGATAAAGGGTGACGTATTTTTATTAGTGAATGGAAAGAGTAAACAATGCAGCAATTACAGAACGTTATTGAGTCCGCTTTTGAGCGTCGCGCCGACATCACGCCGGCAAATGTGGATACCGTAACCCGCGAAGCGGTTAACCAGGTGATTTCCCTGCTGGATTCCGGCGCGCTGCGTGTCGCTGAAAAGATCGACGGCCAGTGGGTCACTCACCAGTGGCTGAAGAAAGCGGTTCTGCTCTCTTTCCGTATTAACGATAACCAGGTTATCGACGGTGCGGAAAGCCGCTACTTCGATAAAGTACCGATGAAATTCGCTGATTACGACGAAGCGCGTTTCCAGAAAGAAGGTTTCCGCGTGGTGCCGCCGGCTGCCGTTCGTCAGGGTGCCTATATCGCCCGCAACACCGTGCTGATGCCGTCCTATGTGAACATCGGCGCCTACGTTGACGAAGGCTCCATGGTGGATACCTGGGCGACCGTGGGCTCCTGCGCGCAGATCGGTAAAAACGTGCACCTGTCCGGCGGCGTCGGTATCGGTGGCGTACTGGAGCCGCTGCAGGCGAACCCGACCATCATCGAAGACAACTGCTTCATCGGCGCGCGTTCTGAAGTGGTTGAAGGTGTGATCGTTGAAGAAGGCTCCGTGATCTCGATGGGCGTCTATCTCGGTCAGAGCACCAAAATCTACGATCGCGAAACCGGCGAAGTGTTCTACGGCCGCGTTCCGGCAGGCTCCGTTGTCGTCTCCGGCAACCTGCCTTCTAAAGACGGTAAGTACAGCCTGTACTGCGCCGTCATCGTGAAGAAGGTTGACGCGAAAACCCGCGGTAAAGTCGGTATCAACGAACTACTGCGTACTATCGATTAATAAGATGCGAAAAAGCGGGGGCAACCCCGCTTTTTTTTATTCTTACGCTGGCGGAGTTTGATTTTTTCGTTAATTATTCAATAGTTAAATTAGATCAGGGGTACCGCTATGTACGATAATTTGAAAAGCCTGGGGATTACCAATCCCGATGAAATCGATCGTTACAGCCTCCGGCAGGAAGCCAACAACGATATCCTGAAAATCTATTTCCAGAAGGATAAGGGTGAATTTTTCGCTAAGAGCGTGAAGTTCAAATATCCGCGTCAGCGTAAAACCATCGCTGGTGATGGTCAGGGTTTCAAAGAAGTGCAGGAGATCAGCCCGAATCTGCGCTACGTGATTGACGAGCTGGACCAGATTTGCCAGCGCGATCGCAGTGAAGTCGACCTGAAGCGTAAGATCCTTGACGATCTGCGTCATCTGGAAAGCGTCGTGACCAATAAGATCAGTGAAATTGAAGCCGATCTGGAGAAGTTGACGCGTAAATAGCTGCATGTGGATGTATTCGTAGGCCGGGTAAGGCGCAGCCGCCACCCGGCGTTTTGCCTGATGGCGCTACGCTTATCAGGCTTACACAGACCGCACACTCTACGGTTTTATCATCGCTGCTCATCCAATTGCAGCGCAATATACAGCAGCAGCCTGTCGTCAAAATTCCCCAAATCCAGCCCGGTTAGCTCCGAGATACGGTTCAGTCGATACTCCAGCGTATTACGGTGAATAAACAGTGCCTTCGAGGTGGCCAGCGGCTGAACATTGTTGCGAAACCATGCTGTCAGGGTACGACGCAGCAGACCGTTGTTATCCATTGCTTTCAGGCGCATCAACGGGCGCGAAAGCTCGTTGGCCTGCCAACCACCGCGCAGGCTGTCGAGCAGCACCGGCAGCATCAAATCCTGGTAAAAATAGCTGCGGCTCTCGGGCATGCGCTGTTTGCCCACCATCATGGTGGTACGGGCAGTACGGTACGAGCGGGCAATGCTGCCCGGCCCGGTAAAGTAGTTGCCCAGCGCCACGCGAAAACGCAGATGGCCATTCTCTTTCATGCGTGAAATCAACTGCTCAACGCGCTTCTGGTGGTCTTCAGCATCCCAGCGGCCAAACTGATTGAGTGCCGGTTTCAGCACCACCATTTCAGTCAAAGAGACGATAGCAATCAGGTTGTTGCGCTCCGGCGTGGTCAGCGCGTTTTGCAACTGCTGTAACTCGGCCATGGCGCTGTCGACGCCAAGCTGCCCGCTGTCGACTTCAACGACCGCCGCCACGCGCGGCTGGTTAAGGTCGATTCCCAAACGCTGCGCCCATTCGGTCAACGCAGGGGTATTCTCCTCGGCCTGAATCAGATTCATGACCAGCTCTTCACGCAGACGGCTGTCCTGCGCCAGCAGATGCATCAGCCGCGACTGCTCGAGCATCATCTCCGCCGTCATGCACACCAGCTCGCCATATTTACGCAGCGTCTCCGGTTCGCCGGTCAGGCCGATAACGCCGACGATTTCCCCCTCCAGACGCAGCGGCAGGTTGATCCCTTGACGCACGCCATGCAGATGACGCGCCACCGCATCATCGATGTCTACGACCCTGCCCTGTGACAGCACCAGCAGCGCACCTTCGTGCAATTCCCCAATACGCTCGCGATCGCCGCTGCCGATAATGCGTCCACGGGCATCCATCACGTTAATATTGGTATCGATGATGCGCATGGTGCGCGCCACAATATCCTGCGCCATTTTAGTATCGAGATGCCAGCCAGCCATGAACCCCTCCTGTGAGCAGGTTACATGATAAGAAAGACAGGGGAACCGCGCACTGTGCAAATGCACAAAGCACAGCCGAGATCTATGGAGTTGTGGGGAGCTTCACATTACGAAAGGAAGAAACCCTTTCCCTTGATGGGGAAAGGGTTGAGGTCATGATTACTGCATCAGCAGGTAGATAGAGCTATCACCACGCTGGATGTTCAGCGCCAGAACGGACGGCTTGCTGTCGAGGATTTTGCGCAGCTCGGCGATGTTTTTCACCACCTGCTGGTTCGCGCCCACGATAATGTCGCCTTTCTTCAGACCAATCTGCGCGGCCGGGGTCCCGGCTTTCACCGTATTAACCACCACGCCTTTATCCTGGCCTTTGTTGCTCATTTCCGCACCTTCAATCCCGTTGAAAATGCTGCTGGACTCTACCTGAGTCTGGCTGCTCTGCTGCAGTTCCAGGTTCACCGTCACCGGTTTGCCATCGCGCAGCAGGCCGAGGGTGATTTTGCTGCCCACCGGCATGGTGCCCACCTGGGCGCGCAGCGCCGCGAAGCTGCTAATTGGCTTACCGTTCAGGGCGGTAATCACGTCACCGGCTTTGATGCCCGCTTTCGCCGCAGAGGAGTTCGGCATAACCTGGCTGACGAAAGCGCCGCGCTGAGCGTCAACTTTCATTGCTTTCGCCAGTTCAGAGTTCAGCTCGGTGCCCATAATGCCCAGTTCACCGCGTTTTACCTGGCCAAATTTCACCATCTGATCGGTCAGGTTTTTCACCATGTTGCTTGGAATGGCGAAGCCGATACCGATGTTGCCACCGTCCGGTGCAAGGATCGCGGTATTGATACCAATCAGCTCGCCGTTCAGGTTCACCAGCGCGCCGCCGGAGTTACCGCGGTTGATCGCCGCATCGGTCTGAATAAAGTTTTCGTAGTTTTCGACGTTCAGGCCGCTACGACCCAACGCGGAGACGATACCGGAAGTGACGGTTTCGCCCAGACCGAACGGGTTACCAATCGCTACGGTGTAGTCGCCGACGCGCAGAGCATCGGAATCCGCCAGCTTAATTGCCGTCAGGTTTTTCGGATCCTGAATCTGAATCAGCGCGATATCCGAGCGCGGATCTTTACCGACCACTTTAGCGTCGAACTTACGTCCATCGCTCAGCTGTACTTTAATCACGTTGGCGTTATCAACCACGTGGTTGTTGGTGACGACGTAGCCTTTGGCGGCGTCAATCACCACACCGGAGCCGAGGGCCATAAATTTCTGTTGCTGCTGCGGCTGGGCGCCACCGTTACCGCCGTTCGGGCCAGCGCCCTGACAGAAAGGTGAGCTCTGGAACGGTGAACCGTCCTGACAGAACGGCGAGTTGTCGCCGAAGAACTGCTGGAAATTACGGCCCATACGCGGTGTGTTTACCGTTGTGCTGCCCTCAACATTAATGCTGACGACAGACGGCATCACTTTTTCCAGCATCGGCGCCAGGCTAGGCATAGGCTGGGCAGCGGATGCGGTAGAAGATGCCGTCTCGGCCGCGCTAGCGGACAACGGAGACAGAGCCAGACTTAAACTAAGAGCCAGAGCACTCATTGCTAACGTGGTTTTTTTCATGTGTTTCAATCTCAATATCAGATTACGCAAAATTGCTGTGTTCGTGACTATCAGATTCGCTTTATGACACTAAGTTCCATTCAACTGCACGCGGGAAAAGTAAAAATTTATTGAGCGTCTTTACAAAACTTCTGATTATTCTACTGCCATCAGTCGTCGATATTCATCCCACGCGTAGAGGTCGGTCATTCCGCTGATATAATCCTGAAGCAGACGACAACGGTAATAATATTCCATCACCGGAAATTCAAGGGCGTCGCGTGAAATTTTATTCACAGCCTCAACATAAGCTAAACGATGTCGCGTTGAGAGCTTGCAAAAAAGGCGCGACTCAATGGGTAATCGACGCACCCGCTCGTGTTCCACCAGTTCACTGAAATCGCTTAAGGATAATTTAAGCAACGGCGCGTAAATATCCAGCAAGCCGCCAATAACACGGTAACCCTGCAATTCCAGCTGTTCAACTTCGTGATGGCTAAATACATGTTTTATAGCTACATTCTTATAAATATTCAGCAACTGACTATAGCTGCTTTCATCTTCCAGTAGTGCGTGATTAAAGTCACCAGCATAAATCTGTGGCAGATTTTCAATAAACCGCTGCGCCGCATAGGGCACCAGTTTATTTAATGTGTTCACCCGTAAATACATAAAGAACTGGTCTTCAGTACTGCGGCTTAATGAATTAGCGCGAGATTTATCCCAGGCATTTTCCACCACCTGTGCGAACAGTGAGCCTTTTGTATGCTCCGGCCAGGAATCGTATAAATGCTGATACAGCTGCTCAACGCTGAAGATTCGTTTTTCAACGGCATCCTCAAGGTCCGCAACACAATAAGAAATATCATCGGCCGCTTCCATAATCCAGGTTAATGGGAAGCGATTGTAAGGTGCTAAATCCAGTTCTTTACGTAAGCGCGAAATATAACCTTCTTCGGCCAGGTAGTAGCCCGGTTTTTTCATTAAATAGCTGTGGGTCGCTGGCGTCTCACCCACCCACCAGGCCGGGCGCGTATATTTCAGGATACACCCCACCTGCGCCCAGGTCAGGTTCATACGCATTAGCGTATGCACCAGTCGAACCCCCTGCGCGTTGCCTTCAAAGTGACACAGATCCTGACGCACCTTACGGCGCAACTCATTCAGCGTCTCTTCACCTTCGCGCAGCTGGAGGCTCACGACTTCACAGCGGTCATGGCTCAGCGGCTGGCGCAGCGCATCTTTCGGCGCCAGACGCTGGCTGAACCAGTCGTTGATTGCCGCTTCGCCAAAATGGCCAAACGGCGGATTGCCGATATCATGCATCAGGCAAGCCATCTCAACGATGCTTTCAAAAGGCCCGGTCAACTCGTCCAGACCGTAGGCCACCAGCAGCTTTTTCTCTTTCAGGCGGCTTAAAATCTCTTTGGCGATATAGCGCCCTACCTGCTGGACCTCCATCGAGTGAGTGAGGCGCGTGCGAACGGCGGCATTACGCTCCAGCGGGAAGACCTGGGTTTTCTGCTGCAAACGGCGAATCGCCGGCGAGTTGATGATGCGCCCACGGTCACTTTCAAAAATGCGCAGGATCTCATGCTCCGAGCTGACGCCTTGCGGTGAACGATAGCGCCGACGCCAGTTAATTTTGTTACGAAAATCAATCTTAGCCATAGCCTCTCCGTCGCGAGAAATGCGCTTCCCCTGAACCGCATGATAGACTATGCCTTTAAACATGGCACATCGCGAGTAAATCTATGAAAATCGGCATTATTGGCGCAATGGAAGAAGAAGTTACGCTGCTGCGTGACAAAATCGAAAATCGTCAGACTATCACCCTCGGCGGCAGTGAAATCTACACCGGCCAGTTGAACGGCGTGGACGTTGCTCTGCTGAAGTCCGGCATTGGTAAAGTCGCGGCCGCGATGGGCGCCGCCCTGCTGCTGGAGCGCTGCCAGCCGGACGTTATCATCAACACCGGTTCCGCGGGCGGTCTGGCGCCGACGCTGAAAGTGGGTGATATCGTGGTCTCCGATGAAGCGCGCTATCACGATGCCGACGTTACCGCATTCGGCTACGAAATCGGTCAGATGGCCGGCTGCCCGGCGGCGTTCAAAGCCGACGATAAACTGATTGCCGCCGCCGAAACCTGCATCAAGGCGCTGGATCTGAACGCGGTACGCGGCCTGATCGTCAGCGGCGACGCTTTCATTAACGGCGCCGAAGGGCTGGCGAAAATTCGTCGCAACTTCCCGCAGGCCATTGCCGTTGAGATGGAAGCTACCGCCATTGCCCACGTTTGCCACAGCTTTGCCGTGCCGTTCGTGGTGGTGCGCGCCATCTCCGACGTTGCTGACAAAGAGTCCCACCTGAGCTTTGACGAATTCCTGGCGGTTGCCGCGAAGCAATCGACGCTGATGGTTGAAACGCTGGTGCAGAAACTCGCACATGGCTAAGCGCTTGATGACAGGGCTGCTGGCCCTGCTGTTTAGCGCCCCGGCGTGGCTCTATGCCGCGCCGCGGGTTATCTCCCTCTCCCCTGCCAATACCGAACTGGCCTTTGCCGCCGGGATCACCCCCGTTGGCGTCAGCGCGTGGTCTGACTACCCCGCCGCGGCCAAAACGATCGAACAGGTCGCCTCCTGGCAAGGCATCAACCTGGAGCGCATCGTGGCGCTGCATCCGGACGTCGTGCTGGCGTGGAAGGAAGGCAACGCCGAGCGCCCGGTCAATCAGTTGCAGTCGCTCGGCATTACCGTGCTGTGGATTGACTCACACAGTATTGAAGACATCGCCGCCGCGCTACGTAAGCTGGCACAGTGGAGCCCGCAGCCGGAAAAAGCCGAGCAGGCCGCCGCCGAGCTGATGCGCGACTACACTCAACTGAAGGCGCAGTACGCCAATGCGCCGAAAAAGCGCGTGTTTATGCAGTTCGGTTTCAACCCTATCTTCACCAGTAACAAAAGCGCGATTCAGAACCAGGTGCTGGAGATTTGCGGCGGTCAGAACATCTTTGCCGACAGCCGCGTCGCCTGGCCGCAGGTGAGCCGTGAGCAGGTACTGACGCGTCAGCCGCAGGCCATTGTCGCCGCCGGTGACGAAAGTCAGATTCCGAAAATTCAGCGCTACTGGGCCAGTCAGCTCACAATCCCGGTTATTCCCCTTAATAGTGACTGGTTTGAACGGGCAAGCCCACGTATTATCCTCGCCGCAAAACAACTCTGTACTGCGCTGTCGCAGGTTCATTAATTGGGTAATTGGTCATGCTTGTCTACTGGCTTGATATTGTTGGCACCATTGTTTTCGCCGTCTCCGGCGTACTGCTGGCGGGGAAACTGCGCATGGATCCGTTCGGCGTGCTGGTTCTGGGCGTCGTTACCGCCGTCGGTGGCGGAACGATTCGCGATATGGCGCTCGCCAACGGCCCGGTATTCTGGGTAAAAGACCCGACCGACCTGGTCGTGGCAATGGTGACCTGTATGCTGACCATCGTGCTGGTGCGCCAACCGCGTCGCCTGCCGAAGTGGGTGCTGCCGGTACTCGACGCCGTCGGGCTGGCGGTGTTCGTCGGCATCGGCGTCAATAAAGCGTTTATTGCGCACTCCGGGCCGCTGGTCGCGGTCTGTATGGGCGTGGTGACCGGCGTCGGCGGCGGGATTATCCGTGACGTGCTGGCGCGCGAAGTGCCGATGATTCTGCGCACCGAAATCTACGCTACCGCCTGTATTATTGGCGGGATCGTCCACGCGACAGCCTATTACACCTTCAAAGTGCCGCTGGAAAACGCCAGTATGATGGGGATGGTGGTGACGCTGGCCATTCGTCTGGCCGCCATTCGCTGGCACCTGAAGCTGCCGACCTTTGCGCTGGACGACAACGGGCGCTAACCCTGCCTGCAAACAAAATTGCCCGCGGCTAAGCGGGCAATTTTAGACATTTGATCATCAAATGCTGAAGGAAGAACCGCAGCCGCAGGTGCTGGTCGCGTTCGGGTTGGTCACGATAAAACGTGAACCTTCCAGACCTTCGGTATAGTCAACGGAACCGCCTACCAGATACTGCAAGCTCATTGGATCAACCACCAGGCCAACGCCCTGTTTTTCGATGGTCATATCGCCTTCGTTGACCTGATCGTCAAAGGTAAAACCGTACTGGAAGCCGCTGCAGCCGCCGCCCGTGATGTACACACGCAGCTTCAGGTTTGGATTCTCTTCATCCGCAATCAGGACTTTTACTTTTTTGGCTGCGGCGTCGGTAAACTCCAGCGGCAGCGCTACGTCATCACTCATTTTATGCTCCCATTACTACAGCTAGTCTGGGCAAATAGTAACCCGACTCTTTGGGTCATTATCTAATACCCTGGTAAATCGTTCAAGTATTCTCCCCGGCAACCTGCCGGGCTTTTGCCTCTTGCTCGGCTTCCTGCTTGGCCAGCGTACGCGCCAGGATAGTGGCATAAAGTGGTTGTCCGCCGAGGAACTGCGCTAATAGCGTGGCACCGAGCCCGGTGATAATCATTGGCAAAATGAGCTGATAGTTATCGGTCATCTCCAGTACCAGCACGATACCGGTCAACGGGGCGCGAACGGAAGCCGCCAGCAGCGCGCCCATTCCGGCGATGGCGAAAGTGCCAGCGTCCAGATGATAAGCCGGAAACAGACTCGCCGCCGCCGTGCCAAACGCGGTCCCCAGCAACGTGCCCAACGCCAGCATCGGTGCGAAAATCCCGCCTGGCGCGCCGGAGGAGAAGCACAGCAGCGTGGTCACGACGCGAACAATGAACAAACACAGCAGCGCGCCGATGGTGTAGTTACCCGCCGCCGCAATCGGGATCAGGGTAAAGCCGCCGCCCGAGGCCGCCGGTTGAATCAGCCCCAGTACGCCGCAGCAACCGCCGATCAGACCGCCAATCAGCACCCATTTTTTAATATTGCCGCCGTGGATGCGGAAAAACATATCCTGGGTCTTCAGCACCATCGTGTTGAACAGCGGCCCAAAGCAGCCGAACACAATGCCCAGCACCATATACAGCCACAGCGTATTGACCGGCGCGTTGCTCAGTTTACCGACCTCAATCACCGGCGTTTCGCCGTTGAAGATGCGGAACACAATGCTCGACATGATAACGCCGGTAAACACCGCTTTAATTGAAATCAGGCTGTAGCGGAACTGCGGACGCATCTCTTCAATAATGAACAGTATGCCCGCCAGCGGCGCGTTAAAGGCCGCCGACAAGCCCGCCGCCGCGCCCGTTGCCAGCAGGGTGTGGCGCGCTTCTTCGCCGCGCTGGCGGAAGATATCGCTCACCATGCGCCCCACGTTGCCGCCGATCTGCACCGTCGGCCCTTCGCGTCCCAGCACCATACCGGCACCGAGCGTGCCCATGCCGCCGATAAATTTCACCGGCAACACGCGCCACCAGCGCACCGGACGTAACTCTTCCAGCGCGCCTTCAATTTCCGGGATCCCCGAGCCACCGGCCTCCTGCGCAAACCGACGCACCAGCCAGTAACCCAGCATCGCCAGCAGCGCCGACAGAATAAAGGCCAGCGGCCAGACGATAAACCAATGGTCAGCGACCTGCGCCAACGTGCCAATACGCGCGTTCATCACCCAGTTCACCGCATGCTCAAACGCCACGCCGACTAAACCCACCAGCGCGCCAACCACGGCGGCCATCAGGAGCACCATCAGCGGCGTTTTATCGCGATTCAACAATTTACGCACCACGTCACGGCGGCGTAAACGGACAATCCGTTGTGCCTCTAAAGGGGGTATTTCAGCTTTCATACCGTCATCACTAATTGGTAATACAAATAGGAAGGGGGAGCATTTTACCCACACCTGTGCGCTACGTCGCGAAAAAATTGCTTCAGGAGGGCTTTGTTGCAATCAGGCAAAAATTTCATAACCTCTACGGAATAATTTAGAATAGCGGACAAAACATTTTTCACGAACCAGGATCCTGGCAATGAGCAAATCTGAAAACCTCTATAGCGCAGCGCGTGAACTCATCCCTGGCGGCGTTAACTCGCCGGTACGCGCCTTCACCGGCGTTGGCGGCACGCCGCTGTTTATCGAACGCGCAGATGGCGCCTACCTGTACGACGTCGATGGTAAAGCCTATATCGATTACGTCGGCTCCTGGGGGCCAATGGTGCTGGGACATAACCATCCGGCTATCCGCAACGCGGTCATTGAAGCGGCCGAGCGCGGCCTGAGCTTCGGCGCGCCGACCGAAATGGAAGTGACCATGGCGAAGCTGGTGACCGAACTGGTGCCTACCATGGATATGGTCCGTATGGTCAACTCCGGTACCGAAGCCACCATGAGCGCCATTCGCCTGGCCCGCGGCTTCACTGGCCGCGACAAAATCATCAAGTTTGAAGGCTGCTACCATGGCCATGCCGACTGCCTGCTGGTGAAAGCCGGTTCCGGCGCGCTGACCCTCGGCCAGCCAAATTCACCGGGTGTCCCGGCAGACTTCGCCAAACATACCCTCACCTGCACCTATAACGATCTGGCGTCCGTGCGCGCGGCGTTCGAGCAGTATCCGCAGGAGATCGCCTGCATTATCGTTGAACCGGTCGCCGGCAACATGAACTGCATTCCGCCACAGCCGGAGTTCCTGCCGGGCCTGCGCGCCCTGTGCGACGAGTTTGGCGCGCTGCTGATTATCGATGAAGTAATGACCGGCTTCCGCGTGGCGCTGGCGGGCGCACAGTCCTACTACGACGTGGTGCCGGACCTGACCTGTCTGGGCAAAATCATCGGCGGCGGGATGCCGGTAGGGGCGTTCGGCGGCCGTCGTGACGTGATGGACGCGCTGGCGCCAACCGGCCCGGTTTACCAGGCGGGTACGCTCTCCGGTAACCCGATTGCGATGGCAGCGGGTTACGCTTGCCTGACCGAAGTGGCGCAGCCGGGCGTCCACGAGACGCTGACCGAGCTGACCAACCAGCTGGCGCAAGGCTTGCTGGATGCCGCACAAGACGCTGGTATCCCGCTGGTCGTCAACAACGTGGGCGGCATGTTCGGTATTTTCTTCACCGATGCCAAAGAAGTCACCTGCTATCAGGATGTGCTGAAGTGCGACGTGGAGCGCTTCAAGCGCTTCTTCCACCTGATGCTGGAAGAAGGGGTATATCTGGCGCCGTCGGCCTTTGAGGCGGGCTTTATGTCGGTTGCCCATAGCGAAGAAGATATTGATAACACCATCGATGCGGCGCGTCGGGTGTTTGCCCAGCTGTAAGGGATATACGCGCAGTTCCCCCTCACCCTCGCCCTCTCCCCACCGGGGAGAGGGAACCGTTCGGAACAGCCTTCACCTACGGCTCCAGCCCGTTTTTCCCCCTCGCCCCTTTGGGGAGAGGGGGGACGTTCCCTCACCCTTTCATCTAGCGGCTCTGCTTCCTCAGCAGATAGATAAAGTACGGCGCGCCGATAAAGGTCGACAGCAGCCCCGCGGGCACCTGATACGGAAACATCAGCATCCGTCCGCACCAGTCCGCAAATACCAGCAGCAGGCCGCCAACCAGGGCGGAAATCACCATATGCGGCATCGTCCGCCGGAACCCCATCATCCGCGCGATATGCGGCGCCATCAAACCGACAAAACTCAACGGCCCGATGGTTAACGTCGCTGCCGCCGTCAGGCTCGCCGCCAACAGCAGCAGCGCAATGCGGGTCGGCGCCAGCGCCATACCGATCGACCGCGCCGTGTCACCGCCCAGCGGCAGAATGGTGAGCCAGCGACGGCACAGCGGCACCAGCAGCAGTAGAACCACCATCGCGGCCGCCGACTGCATCACCTGCTTGCCGGTAGCGTTGTAGGTCGAGCCGGAAATCCACGTCAAAATCTGCGCCATACGCGGGTCGCCGCTGGCCTGTAGCATCATCAGCAACATGGTGAATGCGGTGCTCAACGCCATCCCCGCCAGCAGCATGCGGTGCGGCGAGAAGCCGCCGCGCCCGGCTGCAATCAGGATAATCAGCAGCGTGACCGCTGCGCCGACACTCCCGGCAGGCAGCAGCCAGCCAAAGGCGTTGCCCGGCACGATAAACAGCATCAGCACCACGCCAAATGCCGCACCGGAGCTAATACCCAGCACTTCCGGGCTGGCCATCGGGTTACCGGTCAGACGCTGAATAATGCAGCCCGCGACCGCCAGCATCATCCCGGCGATCAGCGCGGAGGCGATACGCGGCCAGCGCCACTGGAGCAGTTGATCCAGCAGCGAACCGCTGGCCCAGTGCCAGCCGTAAGCGTCACGCCCCAGCGACAACGCCGCAAATACGGTAATCAACAGAATGGCTAACCCGCCCAGCGCAAACCACGCAACGTTCTGCCGTTCGCGGGCAACGCTGTCGCTGGCATTCATTGCGGGCGCGCTCATGCTGCGCAAACGCGGTAGCAGCCACAGCAGCAACGGCGCGCCAATCAGCGCGGTGACGGAGCCGGTAGAGACCTCCATCCAGACTCGCGACAGCCACAGAATCAGTTGATCGGAGAGCCACAGGATCAGCGCGCCAATCAACGGCGCCAACAGCAGTCGGGAGAGCAAACGCCGCGCCCCCAGCATTTTCGCCAGCAGCGGCGCAAACAGGCCGATAAAACCAATAATCCCTACCGCGTTAACCAGTAAGGCGCTGATGACGATCGCCAGCGTTAGCGCCCCCAGACGAGCCAGCGACAGCGCCAGCCCGAGGTTACGGGCCACGCCGTCATCCAGCCCCATCAGCGTCAACGGGCGCAGCAGCAGCAACGTCAGCATCACGCCGCCCAACAGTTGCGGCCACAAACGCTGCACCACGCTCCAGTCGGTCTGCGTCAGCGTGCCGGTGCTCCACAGGAACATGCTTTGCAGCTGGTCATGGTGGAAAATCACCATCAGTTGGTTGATGGCACCACAGTAGAGGCTCACCACCAGACCGGCGAGAATCAGCGTGACCGGCGAAAGCCGTTTACCCCACGCGACGCCAAACACCAGCGCCCCGACGATGCAGGCCCCCGCCAGCGCGGCAAATTGCGCCGCCAGCACCCCCGGTATCGCCCACAGAGTGGTGATGGTCATACCGAGCTGCGCGCCAGTGGCCACGCCAAGCGTCGTCGGTTCTGCCAGTGGGTTACGCAAAACCTGCTGGAACAGCACGCCGACCAGCCCCAGCCCAGCCCCAACCAGCAGCGCAATCGCCAGGCGCGGCAGCAGGCTGTAGTGGAAAATCATCTGGTCAATGGCGTCGATATTCGGCTGACGCATCGCCTGCAACCAGAGCGAACCCGGCAGCGCGGTGCTGAAGTTAAACCAGGTCAGCGCCAACGCAGCAATAAACAGCAGCCCCAGCAACAGTGCAGCAAAGGGAGAGAAGGTCGTTTTCACGCATTGCCTCCCAACGCATTATCCAGGATACGGGCGAAATTCATCGCCGATAGCGTGGCGCCATAGAACCAGACCGCCGGTACGACCTGCATGCGGCCAGCGCGTACAAACGGCATCGCCTGCCATAACGGCGTGGCGGTCAAGCGGCGCATTTCCGCAGCGTTACCGTGGTCGAAACAAATCACATCGACGTCTTTATAGGCCGCCAGCCGGTCAATCCCCACGACCGTACTGCCCCAGAAGTTGGTTTCACCCTGCCAGGCGTTTTTAACCCCCAGACGGTCGAGAACTTCCTGGAACAGGCAGTTCGGGCCGAACACCAGCATATGACGCGAATCGAGCAGCGACATCATCAGCAGGGGGCGCTCCCCACGCTGACGGAAACGCGGCTTCAGTCCATCGATAAAGGCATCGAATTCCGCCAGATGGCGATGTGCGGCCGCTTGTTTACCCAGCAGGTCCGCCATTTCCATCAGCGAGCGTCGCGCCTGCGCCAGCGGCTGTTTCCCGTCGCTGAACGCGAAGCCACGCCCAGGCGCGATGCGCGCCAGCACCTCCGGCGAAGGGCCATAGCCTGCCGACCATACCAGCATCGACGGCTTCATTTGCGTCAGTAGCTCCAGATTGGGCTCCGTGCGCAAGCCAACGTCAATCACCGAATCCGGCAGCACCGGTTCGTTGACCCACATACGGTAGTTGGGAATATCCGCGACGCCGTAAGGCGTGACGCCCAGCGCCAGCATCAGCTCAACGGGTAACCATTCGAGCGCCACAATGCGCTCGTTGTTCATCGGCACGGCCTGCGCCGTTTGCATCCGCCACAACAGCGGCGACAGCGCCATCGCCGTCAGTAACCGACGGCGGCTAATCAGGTTTACGTCAGCCATCAATAGACAAAACTTACCGGTGCAGCACCGGCCGGGTGTGGCAGGATCCCCATCGGGATACCATAAATACGTTCCAGCGTGTCGCTGCGCATCAGTTCATCCGGCGTCCCCTGGGCAATCATTTCGCCGCCGCGCAGGGCCACCAGATAGTCGCAGTAACGCGCCGCCATATTGATATCGTGCAGCACCGCTACCACGGTCAGGCCGCGCTGCTGGCTCAGGCGATGTACCAATGCCAGCACATCGACCTGATGAGCAATATCCAGCGCGGACGTCGGTTCATCAAGCAGCAAGCAACGGCTATCCTGCGCCACCAGCATGGCGATCCATGCACGCTGACGCTCACCGCCGGACAGGCTGTCAACCAGGCGCTGGGCCAGCGGCTTCAGCCCCACCAGCGCAATCGCCTCGTCCACCT
The DNA here is from genome assembly GCF_019930565.1 of Kluyvera sp. CRP. Lineage (NCBI taxonomy): Bacteria > Pseudomonadati > Pseudomonadota > Gammaproteobacteria > Enterobacterales > Enterobacteriaceae > Kluyvera > Kluyvera sp. CRP. The sequence goes on from NZ_CP082841.1 coordinate 134,662, forward strand.
TTTCACGGTCGGCAACGCCAAAACGCCCTAGCGCACCGTGCCATGGGTAGCGGCCAATCGCCACCAGTTCACGCACCGTCATCCCTTCAGCGGGCGGCAGTTGCTGCGGCAAATAGGCCACCTTGCGGGCAAACGCTTTGCTGTTCCAGCTGTCGAGCGGCTGACCGTCAAGCAGGATCTCCCCTTCCGACGGCGGCTGATGGCGGCCCAACATTTTCAACAGGGTCGATTTGCCCGAGCCGTTGTGGCCGATGAGCCCGGTCACTTTGCCCGCAGGAAAGGTTAAAGAGAGAGGATGAAGCAGCGTACGGCCCGGAACGCGAAAAACGACCTGTTCGAGAGAAAAGGTCGTATCTGAATGAGTTGTGTTGTCCTGCATAACCGTCAACATGTTAAAGGGCGCGGAAAATCCGCGCCCTGGAGGTGGTTAGAAACGGAACGTTGCGGTCGCAACAACCTGACGTTCTGCGCCCCAGTAGCATGCGTATTCGCTGTAGCAGCTGGAGACGTAATCACGGTCGAACAGGTTATTGACGTTAACGGCAACAGATGATCCCGGTAGGCCGAAGCGACCCAGGTCATATTTCACCATTGCATCGGCAATCGCGTAACCCGCTACGCTAAACGCTTCATTTTTCTTCGCGGCAACGTTTTTGTAGTAGCTCACGGTGGAGCCGGTGTAACGCACGCCCGCACCGAAGGTCAGACCGCTCAGCGCCGTATCGTAGAAGGTGTAATCCGTCCACAGGGAAGCCTGGTTACGCGGAACTTCTGCCGGACGCTTACCTTTGAAGATCGTGTCTTCAGTGTACTCTGCGTCATTGTAGCTATAGGCAGCCGTTACGTTGATGTTTTCGTTAACCGCCGCTTTCGCTTCCAGCTCGATACCGCGAGAACGGATTTCCCCGGTCTGTACGCTGTACAGACCTGTCGGATCGTTCGGATCGGAGGTCAAATTTTTGTTCTTAGTCAGCTGATACACCGCTGCGGTCAGCACCACCGGCATATCTTTCGGTACATACTTCACGCCAGCTTCATACTGCTTGCCGCGAGACGGATCGAACGGCTTCCCTTCTTTTGTTGAACCGGAAGTCGGTTCGAAAGATTCGCTGTAGCTAAAGTACGGGGAAATACCATTGTCGAACAGGTAGTTAATCCCGCCACGCCAGGTGAACTGCTGGTCGTGGTTCATCGCTTCTGTACCCGTGCTGCGGGTCAGCGTTGACGTTTTCGCGTAATCATAGCGGCCGCCCAGCGTCAGTACCCACTTGTCCCACTCCATCTGATCCTGTGCATACAGGCCAGTTTGCTCCATACGGTTCAGAACCTGGTACTTCGCGTAAGGGCCGCTGACATCGATATTTGGGTTACCGTACTGCGGATTATTCATATCCAGTGCGTCGGCAGAACCATACAGCGCGTCAACATCATTGCGCATGCGAGAATAATCAACGCCGGTCAGCAGCGTATGATCGACTTCACCGGTCGCAAATTTAGATTGCAGTTGGGTATCAACGGTGAAGCCATTCAGATCCTCGTCAGAACGCACGTACTGACGGTTGATCTGGCCCGGCGCAATATAGCCGTAACCATATACCGAACGGTACAGCGTTTTCACCTGGTCGTATCGCAGGTTCTGACGCACGGTGAAGGTGTCGTTAAATTCGTGAGAGAAGTTGTAGCCCACCATCTGCTGGCGACGCTGCATCTTGTTATCTTTTTCACCTTCGTTGAAATCGGTCGGCAGCTTGTGCGCGATACCATTGGCATCAACGTAAGGAACCACGGTGCCTTCACGCGGCAACCAGCCGTAGTAGCCGGCATCCGGATCGCTCTGGAAGTTGCTCAGGAAGGTGAAGTTAGTTTTGTCATCCGGACGCCAGCTGAAAGACGGCGCCACGGCATAGCGGCTCGATTTCGCCATATCCTGCTGAGCATCCTGGCTGCGGCCTAAGCCGGTCAGACGGTAGGACCACACGCCTGCATCATCAATCGCATCGCTGAAGTCAAAGCCAGTCTGCCAGAGGTTATCCGTGCCCATCTTGAACTGAATTTCGCGCAGCGGTTCGGTAGTCGGACGCTTACTGACCATGCTCACGACGCCGCCCGGGTTGCTGTTGCCGTACAGCACGGAGGTTGGTCCACGCATCACTTCAACGCGTTCCAGGAAATACGGGTCCATAGAAACTTCAGAGTAGTTATTCCCCTGCAGTTTCATACCATCCAGGTACTGGTTGGTATTCACGGTTGTCGGTGCGGTGAAACCACGAATTGAAACCACATCATAGGTTGAGGAACTACCGCGCGTAGAAAAGACGCTCGGCGTATAGGCCATCGCATCTTTGACGGTTGTCGGCTGGCGCATGTCCATTTCCTGACGGGTAATGACCGAAACAGACTGCGGCGTCTTCTCAATCGGGGTATCCGTCTTAGTCGCCGTCGCGGAACGTTTTGCCGCGATCGTTGGTGCCGGGCCCCACGCGCTCTCTTGCGAAGCCGGAGCGGCGGTAACGGTAATGGTTTCTTCTTTCGGTTGTTCTGCTGCCTGCGCGTAAACAGACATGCCGCTAACCGCTGTGGCTACTACAACCGCGAGTTTACGCAGCGAGTGGGTTGGCTGAGCAGTTTTAAGACGTGCCATGGGTATTTCTCTGATGAAGTGAATGATAACGTAAACGAGAATTATTATTATAACGAGCAGCATGATAGGCGAAAAATTGCGTCGATAGCAAGCAATACGCGCCCCTACAAAAACTAAGGGGTTAAGAAACAAACAGATGAAATAATGAGGTTAAAAAAAAGAAAAAACCTGGATATAAAAAGGCCTCTGTCAGAGACAGAGGCCTTTTAGTGGGTGCATTACGCGATTAATTCCCGCCGAACATATCCTTGATCCAGCCGGCTACGCCGTCGCTCTCTTTCTTCTCTTGCTGCGGCGGCTGCTGTTGCTGCTGCGGCTGCGAGGAGGACGAGTCAAACGGGTTCGTCGACTGCTGCTGCTCTATCTGCTGCTGGCTTTGCTGGCACAGCGCATCCGGGTCGGTCGTCCAGACCGGCAGCATACGCATGCCGCCACCGCCGCAGATAAAGTTACCGCCTTCATCCACGCCCATATTGACCACGTCTTCTGGCGGCGTCAGATCCAGCGCAATCGGCGACTCGCTTGCCAGGTAACGCTGATAGATAGACATCGCACCGCTCGCGCCGTACAGCTTGGTGGGCTGGTTATTATCGCGACCTACCCAGGTGATCACCACTTCACGGCCATCGATACCAGCAAACCAGGTATCGACGTTGTTGTTGGTGGTCCCGGTTTTCCCTGCCAGATGCAGGTTCGGGTATTTCGCGCCCAGCTGACGACCGGTACCGCGTTGAACCACCTGCTGCATGGTCCACAGCGTCATGTACGCCGCCTGTGCCGGCACCGCACGCTCGGCCTGCGGGAAGCTCTGGTACAGCACGGTACCGTCTTCCGCAATCACCGAACGCAGCGCCGACAGGGTCGCGCGGTTACCGCCGCTGGCAATGGTCTGGAATGCCTGCGCCACTTCAATCGGCGTCAGGTTCAGTGCCCCAAGCAGCATCGCCGGTACGGCGTTGAGCTGGTCTTTCGGCACGCCCAGCTTCAGCCAGGTATCGGTGACGGCGGGCAGGCCCAGCGCCATACCGAGGTTAACCGTCGGCACGTTCATTGAACGCGTCAGCGCATCCACCAGCATTACCTGACCGCTGTAGCGGCGGTCATCGTTCTGCGGCGACCACACCTGGCCATTCGGCTGACGCAGCGAAATCGGCGCATCGGCAATCCAGGTGTTCAGTCGATACTGATTCGGCTGGCTCAGCGCGGTCAGGTAGGTTGCCGGTTTCGCCAGAGAACCAATGGAACGACGCGCCTGCATGGCGCGGTTGTAGCCCGCAAACTGCGGCTCTGCGCCGCCGACCATCGCACGCACTTCCCCACTAAAGCGGTCAACGACCACCATCGCGGTTTCCAGGTCGCTCAGCTTACGCTGTTTCTTCAGCGCCGGAATGCCTTCGGTGGCCGCTTTTTCAGCCGCATCCTGCGCCACGGAGTCAAAGGTGGTGAAAATCTTCACGCCGGAGAGATCTTTCACCTTATCGCCCAGCTTCGCCTGCAGCTCCTGACGCACCATCTGCATAAACGCCGGCTGTGGTGAAATCACCCCGCCGCGCGGCTGCACCCCCAGCGGACGCGCGCTCAGCATGTCGTACAGCTCCTGGTCGATCACGTTCTGCTGCTGCAGCAGACGCAGCACCAGGTTACGACGTTCCAGCGCCAGTTTCGGGTTACGCCACGGGTTATAAATCGACGCCCCTTTTACCATGCCCACCAGCAGCGCCTGCTGGTCAAGGCTCAGCTCTTCCACCGGACGGCCAAAGTAGTAGAGGCTCGCCAGCGGGAAGCCGCGAATTTCGTTGTCACCGCTCTGACCGAGGTACACCTCGTTCATATACAGCTCAAGAATGCGGTCTTTGCTGTAGCGGGCGTCCATAATCAGCGCCATGTAGGCTTCGTTGGCCTTACGCCAGTAGGAACGCTCGCTGGAAAGGAACAGGTTCTTCACCAGCTGCTGGGTCAGCGTACTCGCCCCCTGCACCGTCCGCCCGGCGGTCAGGTTCGCCAGCACCGCACGGCCCATAGAGTAGAAGCTGATGCCATCATGCTCGTAGAAGTGGCGGTCCTCGGTCGCAATCAAGGTATCGATCAGCAGGTCCGGGAAGCCGCTGCGCGGCACAAACAGACGCTGTTCGCCGTTCGGCGAGGACATCATGGTAATCAACCGCGGATCGAGTCGGAAATAACCGAACTGACGGTTGTTATCCATGTTTTCGATACTATCCAGACGCGCGCCGTCGAAGGTCAGACGCGCGCGCACCTGCCCCTCTTTGCTGTCCGGGAAATCGAACGGACGACGGATCATCTCGATGCTGTTGGCCTGCACGGTGAATTCACCGGGCCGCGTCATCGCCGTCACCTGACGATACTGGGTCGCCGTCAGCAGCTGAATCATCTCGTTCTTGCTGATGGCCATATCCGGCTCGAGGCTAACCATGCGGCCATACACCGCCGCCGGCAGCTGCCAGACTTTACCGTCAATGCGGCTACGGATTTTTTGATCCAGATAGACGCCATAGATAGCAATCAGTACCGCGAAGACGATCCCCAGTTTGACCAGGAACCAGAACCAGCGGCGTTTGCCGCGCGGTTTTTTCCCCTTGCCGCCTTTACGCGCACGTGGTTTTTCGTCGTCGTAGCCATCATCATCATAATCGTCGTCATACTCATCATCTCTGAGCTGTCGACGGCTTACCTTTTGTTTTGCCGGACGTGCAGGCTTGCCCTTCCGTCCAATCGGCTCGCGGTCATTCCCCGCCATGCTTTTTCTCCGCAACATTCAGGCATAAAGGCCTGATTCTCAATTCTTCTGTCACAGGACAGAAGAAGATATCTCTCAATTTTACGCTGTGTTTATGCCGGATGGCGGCTTCGCCTTATGCGGCCTACTCGCTTAAACGTAGGCCTGATAAGCGTAGCGCCATCAGGCAGAATACTTCTTCGTCCGCCGCGTTGGCGCGGTATTCGCCGGATCGTCCGGCCAGACGTGTTTCGGATAACGCCCTTTCATCTCTTTTTGCACCTCGCGGTACGCCCCCTGCCAGAACGCGCTTAAATCACGCGTAATTTGCAGCGGCCGCTGCGCCGGTGACAGCAGCTCCAGCACCAGCGCTACGCGCCCCTCGGCGATAGTCGGCGTACTGGCTTCGCCAAACATCTCCTGCATACGTACGGCAAGCGCAGGCGGATTATCTTCGTGGTAGCGAATCGCAATACGGCTTCCCGTGGGCACAGTGTAATGAGTTGGCAGCGAACTCACCAGACGTTGTCGTAATGACCACGGCAACCAGTCGAGTAGCGCCTGGTGAATATCCAGCGATTTCAGGCCACGCAGCGAATGTATGCCGCTCATCTGCGGCAACAGCCAACTCTCCAGTTCCGCCAGCAGCGACGCGTCATCCACCGCGGGCCATGCCTCATCCGGCAGCCACTGCGCCGCGCATTGTAACCGCAAGCGTAGCTGTTCCGCTTCGTTCGTCCAGTTCAACACGCTTAATCCTTTCTCGCGAATACCGGTAAGCATCGCCTGATGCAATTCACTTTCGGACGGCTTGGCCAATGGGCGTACACTCAACGTCAGTTGGCCAATTTGACTACGCCGCAGCGCTTTCAGCGTGCCCTGCACATCATCCCACTCAATGGTGTCGGATTGTTGAAGCAACGGCGGGCAGCGGCTGACCAGCGCGTCAATATCCACCGCGCAGGCCTGCAAAATACGCGCGTCCGGCGAGGCGCTGCCCTGCAACAGCAGCGGCGCAATCAACCACTCGTGACGGCCTAACGCATCGTCAGCATCCAGCATTGCCCCCATACCATTCGCCAGCTGATAGCGGCCTTCCTGGCCGCGGCGGCGGGCAATACGGTCAGGGAACCCCTGCGCCAGCAGCGGCGCAATGGCGTCCACATCCGGCTGCCCGGCGCGACGATTCAATCGTTTGCAAAGCTGCTGGCTGCGCTGCTGCCATGGCCCATGAGCGCGGGAAAACGCCTGCAGCAGGTCGCTATTGCCACCGCGCGGCGGTTCTTCAAGGATGGCCGCCAATCGGGCTGCCGTCGCCACCTCGTCGTCGCTTTGCGCCGCCAGCAGCATCGCAGCCAGACGCGGATCGATGCCAAGCGCCGCCATCTTTTGCCCTTTCACCGTCAGGCGTTCACCCTCCAGCGCCTGAAGCTGCGTCAGCAGCCGACGGGCCGCCGCCAGGTTCACCGCAGGCGGCTGATCGAGCCAGCGCAGTTGCGATGGGTCGGCACAGCCCCACTGCATCAGATCCAGCAGCAGCGAGGAGAGATCGCTTTGTAAAATCTCCGCATCGCTCTGCGCCGCCGCACGCTCGGCCTGCTCTTTCGCCAGCAGATGCACGCACACGCCCGGCTCCAGACGTCCGGCACGCCCCGCGCGCTGGGTCATCGAGGCCTGGCTGACACGCTGAGTGAGCAGACGCGTTAACCCGGTGCGCACGTCAAAACGCGCCACCCGCTCCTGGGCGCTGTCCACCACCAGACGAATGCCTTCAATGGTCAAACTGGTTTCGGCAATATTGGTCGCCAGCACCACCTTACGCTTGCCGGCTGGCGCGGGCAGAATGGCCTGCCGCTGTTCGCTCAGCGGCAACGCGCCGTATAAAGGGCACAGCAGCACATCATCGGCCACGCGTTCAGCAAGGTGATTCTGCACTCGCTGAATTTCACCGACGCCGGGTAAGAACAGCAGCAGCGAGCCGTGCTCATGACGCAGAAGCTCGGCCGTCGCGATCGCCACGGCCTCATCAAAACGCTGATGCGCGGGCAATGATTGATAGCGGCGTTCGACGGGGTAAGCGCGCCCTTCGGAAACCACAGTAGGCGCGTCCGGCAGCAGGCGCTGTAGACGGTCGTTATCCAGCGTGGCCGACATGATCAGCAGTTTGAGATCGTCACGTAGCCCCTGCTGAACGTCAAGCAGCAGCGCCAGCGCCAGATCCGCCTGTAAACTGCGTTCGTGGAACTCATCGAGGATCACCAGCCCCACGCCCGTAAGTTCGGGATCGTGCTGGATCATGCGGGTGAGGATCCCTTCGGTCACCACTTCTAAGCGGGTATTTGGCCCCACGCAGGTCTCTGCGCGCATCCGGTAGCCCACCGTCTCGCCCAGCTTCTCGCCGAGGAGCTCCGCCAGACGCTGGGCGACGTTACGCGCCGCTAGTCTGCGCGGCTCCAGCAGCAGGATGCGACCATCGATTCCGCCCTCGCGCAAAATTTGCAGCGGGAGCCAGGTGGATTTACCCGCGCCCGTCGGCGCGTTCAGCAACACCTGCGGGGCTTGCCTTAAGGCGTGGAGAAGTTCAGGAAGGACGCTTGCGACCGGCAACAGGGACACGAATGGCTCCAGAGGGTTAACATTAAACGGCGGACATTGTAGCATCGCCTCAATTCATAACCGAGTCCCCACCATGTCTGAGTCAAAAAGACTGTTTTTCGCCATTGCGATTCCGCCGAAAATCCAGAAGCAACTGGTGCAGTGGCGCGCGGATCATTTTCCCGCCGATGCGGGCGTGCCGGTGGCGGCAGCCAATATGCATCTGACGCTGGCTTTTCTGGGCGAAGTCAGCGCGGAAAAACAGCGCGCGCTGGCGGCCATGGCGGGGCGCATCCGTCAGCCAGGCTTTACGCTACATCTTGACGACGCTGGCCAATGGCTGCGCTCGCGCGTGGTCTGGCTTGGCACGCGCCAGCCGCCGCGCGGTCTGCTTCAGTTGGCCAACATGCTGCGCGCCCAGGCCGCACGCAGCGGCTGTTATCAAAGCCCACAGCCGTTCCACCCGCATCTCACGCTACTGCGCAACGCCGGACAGGCGGTGCCGATTCCCGCGCCCGGTTTTCACTGGGAAATCCCGGTCACCGAGTTTGCGCTGTACGAATCGCGCTTCACCGGCGGTCGTACGCGATATACCTCATTGCAGCGCTGGACGCTCAGCGAATAACGAAGGAAACCCGATGCAGTTTATCCCCGCGCTTCAGTCCGCGACGCTTATCAAGCGTTACAAACGTTTTCTCGCCGATGTCATTACGCCAGAAGGCGAAACCTTTACCCTGCACTGCCCTAACACCGGCGCAATGACCGGCTGCGCAACGCCAGGGGACACCGTGTGGTATTCCACATCAGAAAATACTAAGCGTAAATATCCCCACACATGGGAATTAACCCAGACGCAAAACGGGGATTTTATTTGTGTGAACACGTTACGCGCAAATACCCTGGCCAAAGACGCGATTCTGACAGGCTGTATTCCCGAACTTACTGGCTACAACACCCTGAAAAGCGAAGTGAAATATGGTGAGGAAAATAGTCGAATTGACCTCATGTTACAGGCAGATGATCGCCCCAACTGCTATATTGAAGTGAAGTCGGTCACACTCGCGGAAAATGAGTTCGGCTATTTTCCCGATGCCGTCACCGTGCGCGGACAGAAGCATTTGCGCGAGCTGATGGGCGTTGTGGCCAGCGGCGAACGTGCCGTTTTGCTGTTTGCAATATTGCACTCAGCCATTGAATATTTCTCTCCAGCACACCATATTGATGCTAAATACGCACAGTTGTTGCAAGAAGCGCAAAAACAGGGGGTGGAAATTTTGGCTTATAAAGCGGAACTTTCTGCCGATAAGATGACTCTGATATCGCCGTTACCCGTTGCGTTAACGCGGGGTGGAGTTGAATAGAAAGTGTTCGGGCTGCGGCGCAAATACGCTTTTCCTCACAGCATTGTCAAGTGTTACGTTTAGATAATTGCCATCCGGAAAAGCATCTGCTATTTATAGCGGCCTGATTTTTCCCCCGAACACGGGGATCGATAGTGCGTGTTAAGGAGAAGCAACATGCAAGAAGGGCAAAACCGTAAAACATCGTCCCTGAGTATTCTCGCCATCGCTGGGGTGGAGCCGTACCAAGAGAAGCCAGGCGAAGAGTATATGAACGAAGCCCAGCTGGCGCACTTCAGACGTATTCTTGAAGCATGGCGTAATCAACTTAGGGATGAAGTCGATCGCACCGTTACACATATGCAGGACGAAGCTGCAAACTTCCCGGATCCGGTAGACCGTGCCGCACAGGAAGAAGAGTTCAGCCTCGAATTGCGTAACCGCGATCGTGAACGCAAGTTGATCAAAAAGATCGAGAAGACGTTGAAGAAAGTCGAAGACGAAGATTTCGGCTACTGCGAGTCCTGCGGTGTTGAAATTGGTATTCGTCGTCTGGAAGCGCGTCCAACGGCTGACCTGTGTATTGACTGCAAAACGCTGGCAGAAATCCGCGAAAAGCAGATGGCAGGTTAAGAGAACGCTAACACTCTATCTTCAAGGCGGGAATCTCTCCCGCCTTGTTGTTTTTTATTGCACTAAACATGTCAACACAACCTTATATCGGGCGCTTTGCCCCTTCTCCTTCCGGTGAGCTACATTTCGGCTCGTTGATTGCCGCCCTTGGCAGCTATCTCCAGGCCCGCGCTCAGCAGGGTATCTGGCGCGTGCGCATTGAAGATATCGACCCCCCTCGTGAAGTTCCCGGTGCTGCAACCACCATTTTGCATCAGCTGGAACATTACGGCCTGCACTGGGACAGCGACGTGCTGTGGCAGTCGCAGCGCCACGATGCCTATCGTGAAGCGCTGGCTTGGCTGAAAAGCCAGGATCTGTGCTACTACTGCACCTGCACGCGCGCGCGCATTCAGAGCATTGGCGGTACCTATGACGGCCACTGTCGCGACCTCAGAAACGACCCGCAAAATGCCGCCCTGCGTCTGCGTCAGACACATCCTGTGACCGAATTCACTGACCTGCTGCGCGGCACAATCAAGGCCGACGAACGCCTGGCCCGCGAAGATTTCATTATTCATCGCCGTGATGGATTATTTGCTTATAATCTCGCCGTGGTGGTCGACGACCATTTTCAGGGGGTGACGGAAATCGTCCGCGGGGCCGATTTGATCGAGCCAACCGTCCGCCAGATCTCGCTGTACCAGCAGTTTGGCTGGCCAGCGCCCGACTATATTCACCTGCCGCTGGCATTGAATGAAGAAGGTGCTAAACTTTCCAAGCAAAATCATGCACCTGCTCTTCCTGTTGGGGATCCACGCCCGGTACTTATTGAGGCGCTGCGCTTTTTAGGCCAGCCGGTTCCGACGCAATGGCAGGATGTCAGTACGGCGGATTTATTGCACAATGCGGTTGCTCAGTGGTCGCTGACGACGGTGCCTGAGACGGCGAAGATCAATCCGCCATTCTCAAATGCGTTGTGCTGAGCTATGATTAGCCGCTATTTTTTTGTCCTAAAGTCAGATACTACCGAGGTGCACCATTTTTACCCGAGTCGCTAATTTTTGCCGCAAGGTGCTGAGCCGTGAGGAGAGCGAGGCTGAAAACGCCATCGCAAAACCTGCTATGACCGTCATTCCGCGCGAGCAGCACGCTATTTCCCGCAAAGATATCAGCGAAAACGCCCTCAAGGTTCTTTATCGTTTGAACAAAGCAGGCTACGAGGCGTACCTCGTTGGCGGCGGCGTTCGCGACCTGCTGCTTGGCAAAAAACCAAAAGATTTCGACGTGACCACCAGCGCCACCCCCGATCAGGTGCGTAAGCTGTTCCGCAACTGCCGCCTGGTTGGTCGTCGCTTCCGCCTGGCCCACGTTATGTTTGGCCCGGAAATTATTGAAGTCGCCACTTTCCGTGGTCACCACGAAGATGGTCAGTCCGATCGCACCACCTCCCAGCGTGGGCAAAACGGCATGCTGCTGCGCGACAACATCTTCGGCTCTATTGAAGAAGACGCCCAGCGTCGCGACTTCACCATCAACAGCCTTTATTACAGCGTGGCGGACTTCACCGTACGCGACTACGTTGGCGGCATGCAGGATCTCTCAGACGGCGTCATCCGCCTGATCGGCGATCCGGAAACCCGCTACCGTGAAGATCCGGTACGCATGCTGCGCGCCGTGCGCTTTGCCGCCAAACTGGATATGCGCATCAGCCCGGAAACCGCCGAGCCGATTCCGCGCCTGGCGACCTTAATGCACGACGTACCTCCGGCACGCCTGTTTGAAGAATCGCTGAAGCTGCTACAGGCGGGCTACGGCTTTGAAACCTACAAGCTGCTGCGCGAATACAACCTGTTCCAGCCGCTGTTCCCGACCATCACTCGCTACTTCACCGAAGACGGCGACAGCCCGATGGAACGCATCATCGCCCAGGTGCTGAAAAACACCGACAACCGCATTCGTAACGATATGCGCGTTAACCCGGCGTTCCTGTTCGCCGCGATGTTCTGGTATCCGCTGCTGGAAATGGCGCAGAAAATCGCTCAGGAGAGCGGACTGGCCTATTATGACGCTTTCGCGCTGGCGATGAACGACGTGCTGGATGAAGCCTGCCGTTCGCTGGCGATTCCAAAACGCATTACCACGCTGGTGCGCGATATCTGGCAGCTGCAGCTGCGCATGTCCCGCCGTCAGGGTAAGCGCGCGTGGAAGCTGATGGAGCATCCGAAATTCCGCGCCGCCTACGACCTGCTGGCGCTGCGCGCCGAAGCCGAAAACAACCACGAATTGCAACGCCTGACCCAATGGTGGAGCGAATTCCAGGTGGTCGCGCCGCCGGCGCAAAAAGAGATGCTCAACGATCTGGGTGACGAACCAGATACCCGCCGTCGCCATCGCCGCCCGCGTAAACGCGCACCGCGCCGTGAAGGTAGCGCGTGACCGTCGTTTATATCGCCATCGGCAGCAACCTCGCCTCTCCGCTGGAGCAGGTGAATGCTGCCATTGAGGCGCTCGGTGCCATCCCCGAAAGCCGCTTGCTGGCGGTATCGTCGTTTTACCGCACGCCGCCGTTAGGCCCACAGGACCAACCTGATTATCTGAACGCCGCCGTGGCCCTCGACACTGACTTGTCGCCTGAGGCGTTGCTGGATCATACCCAACGTATCGAGCTACAGCAGGGCCGTGTGCGTAAAGCCGAACGCTGGGGTCCGAGGACGCTGGATCTGGATATTATGCTGTTTGGCGATGCGGTGATCGATACGGAACGTCTGACGGTTCCGCACTACGATATGCACAACCGCAGCTTTATGCTGTGGCCGCTGTTTGAAATTGCGCCTGAGCTACGTTTCCCGGGAGACACCCCGCTTGGCGACTATCTGGCGGCTCGCTATCCTGAAAGCCCAGCCCTCTGGCACACCGCCCACTAGACAACGCCCCGCAATGAGTGGGGAGTATCATGACAACAGCCTCTGACTCCGACAATATTCCCCTTTATCGCAATGATGTTACTTTATTTTCATAATACGATCGCTAGTGGAGATATTAATTAATATCAGAGGTTCAAATTTATTACATTGTATAAAATATTTAACAAAGAATTGGTTATTTTTTTTAAATAACTTTTTTAAATTTTCTAATCAGAAATAATTCATTACATATGGTGATATGAACGGGAAAACAATCGTATTTATCATCCAGCCATTCCCTCCTCTCCCCCTACAAATTATCAATATTGATCACCGTAACATCACCATCAGGCATGTTAAATTTGTAAAAGCATTCGTAACCCCTTAATTTAAACACCAATCAATAAGTAGTAAAAATACAAACAAAAAGCAAATTGGTCAATAAAAATACAATCTAAAAATAAAATTCACAAAACTAATCTTTTATAGATTAGAAATAATTTCTAGTAATTTTACAAATTTGGTTATTTTCCGGTTAAATACGCAAGGAATAATTTATCCACCAGTTATTCCTGTAACCTAAATTAATATATATAAGGACATTATAGAATGAACAAGACGCTACTCGCTGCCGCATTGTCAATGGCAACGATCTCCTCCTCAGCCTTTGCCCTGGACGGCGGTCAGATTGATTTCGCCGGTCTGGTCAGCGACAACACCTGCGTGATGAGCGTAAACAATGGCGCTCAGGATGCCCAGATCCAGCTGGAAACCGCTTCCGTTGCTGAAGTGAATAGTGCAGGTATGGTAAAAGCCAACACCGTTGGCGCGAAAGCGAAAGCCTTCACCATCAGCGTTGACTGCAGCAAAGCCGGCTTCGACACTCAGACAACGGCTAACCTGACCATGACCTCCCAGTTCCGCAGCAACGGCCAGGGTACGCTGAACAATGACTCCAGCATTACTGATGCCGCGAAGGGCGTGAATGTGGCTATCCACGAAGTAAACCCGACGACGGGCACCTACACCATGGTAACCGTTGACGGTAAAGATACCCACACCCAAACCTTTGATACCAGCAAAAAAGCACAGTGGAGCTTCGTCGCTTCGTATGTCGCCCAGACCGATCCAGCCGCGACTCCGGTTGTCGTGCCGGTCACCGCTGGCTTTGTTAAAACCAACGCGGCATATACTATTGCCTATAATTAATTTTTATTAATTATCCACTAAGGAAATGGGTTAACCATTTCCTTTTTTACCAGACACAATTAGCGCCCGTGAAATCAGGTTATTCACCATAGCAATATTAATTAAGCGAGATGGATAACCAGGAAGAAAACATACACCTTGCTTATTTTACTCAGCGAAATTGAATATCGTATGCTTACCCGGTGAAAAATTTATTTTCACTCACCGTTGATTTATTTAAAAGGACGTTTAATTGTGAACAAAAAATTACTTGTCATCTCCCTGGCATTTTCTGCGGCAACGCTTTCCTCTTCTGCTTTTGCATTAGATGGCGGCCAGATTGACTTCGCCGGTCTGGTTAGCGACAACACCTGCGTAATGAGCGTAAACAACGGCGCTCAGGATGCCCAGATCCAGCTGGAAACCGCTTCCGTTGCTGAAGTGAATAGTGCAGGTTTGGTAAAAGCCAACAGCGTTGGCGCGAAAGCGAAAGCCTTCACCATCAGCGTTGACTGCAGCAAAGCCGGCTTTGAAACCCAGACAAAAGCTAACCTGACCATGACCTCCCAGTTCCGCAGCAACGGCCAGGGTACGCTGAATAACGACGAAAGTATCACTGATGCCGCGAAGGGCGTGAATGTGGCTATCCACGAAGTAAACCCGACGACGGGCACCTACACCATGGTGACCGTTGACGGTAAAGATACCCACACCCAAACCTTTGATACCAGCAAAAAAGCACAGTGGAGCTTCGTCGCTTCGTACGTCGCCCAGACCGATCCAACCGCAACACCGGTTGTCGTGCCGGTCACCGCGGGCTTTGTTAAAACCAACGCGGCCTACACCATTGCCTACAACTAATTCCGTGTTGTTAGTCGTGATATAAGCCTGAAAAAGGAAATGGCTACGGCTATTTCCTTTCATGAATATTAAGGAGAGCATATGACCAGGATGCGTCATCTTACCCACTGTTTACTCTGCGTATTGAGCATGGCCTATTGCACACAGGCCAGCGCCGATATTGTCCTGTCCGGCACCCGAATTATTTATAAAGAATCGCAGAAAGACGCCTCTATTCGTATGGAGAATAAAGGAGAGAGACCGCTGCTGGTACAAAGCTGGCTGGATAATGGTAAAGATAACGAAGATCCCAGCACTATCAAGGTTCCCTTTACCGTGACGCCTCCCGTTTCGCGCATTGACGCCAAACGCGGCCAGACGGTGAAATTTACCTATACCGGCAGTATTGCGCTGCCCAAAGACCGGGAAAGCGTATTTTGGTTTAACGCGCTGGAAATCCCCCCCAAACCCAGCGAAGCCGATGCCAAAGGTAAGAACCTGCTGCAGTTAGCGTTCCGCACGCGCATTAAGCTGTTCTACCGCCCGGAAGGTCTGGCGGAAACATCATCAAAAGCGCCAGAGAAGCTAACCTGGCAGGCCAAAAAAGCCGCGACGGGAGCTGTCGTTCATGTCACTAACCCTACACCCTATTTTGTCTCTTTCAGTTCCATCGCGCTGGAAAGCGCGGGCAAAAAATATGAAGTCGCGGCCACGATGGTTGCGCCGAAAAGCAGCGCCGATTTCCCCATCAAAGGGCTGAACACGCCGCCGTCGCCAGCCAGGCTTGAATACCACGCAATCAGCGATTTTGGCGGTGATATCAGCGGCAACGCCTCTCTGTAATTCATTTGCGGTTTTTTTCTTTACTGTGGGAAAGCTATGTCACGCGTATCAAAAAAATGCCAGATAACCCGGCTTGCCTGGGCTATCGCCTGCTGCATATTGACCTCCAGCCATTACGCCCGGTCCGAAGAAAACCTGGAGTTCGATCGGACATTCCTGATGGGCGCTTCCGCAAACGGTATCGACCTGGATCGTTATGCTAACGGTAACGCGACGCTTCCCGGCACCTATGATGTGGGTGTCAGTGTAAACAATCAAACCGCGGGCAATATGCAACTAACGTTTATTGATATGGGGGATAAACGCAGCGCCAGAGCCTGTATTACACCGTCCATGCTGATGCGCCTGCATATTCGCCAGCCGGAATACAAAGGCAACGAAGGCATTCTGCAAAAGCGCGACAGTGATATAGAAAACTGCCTCGACCTGGCCAAACTGATACCGCAGTCGTCAATCGAGTATAACGTCAACGATCAGCTACTGAATATTTCAGTTCCCCAGGCGTGGGAGGAGAAGAGCTACAGCAACTATATCGACCCTTCTTTCTGGGAAGATGGCGTTAACGCAGCGATGTTCTCGTATAACGCTAACGCCTGGCACAATGAATATGCCGATGACTCCGACGATAGCTTTTACTCCGGCCTGAACGCGGGGATCAACCTCGGGGGCTGGCATCTGCGCTCACAGGGCAACTACTCCTGGCGTAACGATGAAGGCGGTTCTTTCGATCTGCAGCACAGCTATGTGCAACATGATATTCCGGCGCTGCGTTCGCAATTTGCCGTGGGCGAACAAGGGACTTCCGGCAATACCTTCGACTCAGTGAGCGTGCGCGGCGTTCGCTTATACAGCGAAACGTTAATGCTGCCGCCAGTCCTGGCCAGCTACTCCCCCAGCGTGCATGGCGTTGCCAGAAGCAACGCGAAAGTCACTATCACGCAAAACAACTATAAAATTTACGAAACCACTGTCCCGCCGGGGCCGTTTGAACTGACCGATTTTACTCCCGGCGGCTACGGCGCCGATCTGGTGGTCACCATTGAAGAAGCCGACGGCTCTAAACGAACCTTTACCCAGCCCTATTCCTCGCTGGTGCAAATGATGCACCCAGGCGTCGGCAGTTGGGATATGAGCCTCGGTGAAATTCAGCAAGACGATCTGGTCGAAGCGCCGATGCTGGCGCAGGGAACCTTTTATTACGGCTTCAATAACACCTTTACCGGCTATACCGGTTTTCAGATCACCGATAACGACTACTATGCCGGTCTGCTTGGCGTGGGTATGAACACCGTCCTGGGGGCTTTCTCCCTCGATGTGACGCATTCGCAAACCACCATACCCAATATAAAAACCTATACCGGCCAGAGTTACCGTATCTCGTGGAATAAATTCTTCGCGCCAACCAACACCTCGCTGAACATCGCGGCTTATCGCTATACCACCAAAAACTACCTCAGCCTGACCGATGCGATGGAGTTAATCGATAGCGCGAAGCATATGACGCACGATGAATACCAGAACATGAATAGCTATAGCCGACTGAAAGATCAGGTCAATTTGAGTATGAACCAGTCATTACGCGACGGTAAAAATGACTATGGTTCCTTTTACCTGACCGGGACATGGAGCCGCTACTGGGTCACCAATGATAGCCAGAGCAGCTTTTCATTCGGCTACAGCAACAGCTTTAAGTGGGCAAGCTACAGCATTGGCATTCAACGTTCTTACGATGAGGAAGGCGAGGAAGACGACGCTATCTACCTGACGCTGAACGTCCCTCTCGACAAACTGTTTGGTAAAGAGTCGGGCAGCGGCGGTTTCAACTCGCTGAGCAGCTCGGTGAACAGCGACCTGAAAGGCAACGATCAGTACAACACGACGGTGAACGGCAACAGCAAAGATAATCGCTGGAACTACAGCGTGAACGCGGGCTACAACCGGGTGAATGGCGATCAGAACCTCTCCACCGTCGGCACCTATGCTTCGTATGAGTCGCCATGGGGCACCTATTCCGGTTCCGCCTCGGCCAGCAACGACCAGTCCCGTCAGTACTCGCTGAGTACCGATGGCGGCTTCGTCTTGCACCGCGGCGGGCTAACCTTCTCCGGCGACGGCTTCAACGAAAACGATACGCTGCTGGTGGTGAACGCGCCAGGAGCACAAGGGGCACGAATTGGCTATGGCAGCAACACCGTCGACCGCTTTGGCTATGGCATCTTCAGCTCATTGACGCCTTACCGGGAAAACACCGTCTCGCTGGACATCAGCGAGCTGGATAACGATGTCGAAATGAAGAGCACCAGTACCACCGTTGTTCCCCGCCAGGGCGCGGTGATTTTCAGCACCTTTGAAACTGACCAGCGTCGTTCGGCAATCTTTAACCTCACGCGCAGCGACGGCCAGCCGCTGCCTTTCGCCGCCAGCGTCTTTGATACCAAGGGTATATCGCTGGGCGCCGTTGGTCAGGGCGGTCAGGCGTTTGTACGCGGCGTGGAGGATGAAGGGGATATCGTGGTGCGCTGGACGGTGAAAAATCAGCCGCAGAGCTGTAAGGCACATTATCAACTACCGCAAACTGACGCAGACAAAGGGCAGATGCCCATCGTCAACGCCGCCGTTTGTCAAATAGAATAATCTCAGGAGGAGATAATGAGAGCGCCTTCTTACATCCCGGTTTCATTGGTCACGCTGCTCCTTCTGGCCGGCGAACTGCACGCGCAAAACCTGTCGGTCAACTTTGACGCCACGGTGGAAGAAACCACCTGCGCCATGACGATAACAGCGCTGGGAAGCGCGACGGCAAGCGGCAGCGTAGCCGACGGCTACACGCTGAATGTTCCTCAAATGTCCGTGCTGGATATCATCAACCAGACTGCGAATACGGAAGGCAGCTTCAAACTTATGCCCGCCGAATGTAATAACGAAATCGTCAGCATCGTGATGACCATTAGCGGCAACGTTAACTCCGGAAACATCTACTTTATCGATAACGATACCAGCATCAGCGGCTACGCCGAAAACGTCTCGATGGCAATTAAACCAAAAGGCGGCACCGACGGCCAACGCATCAAGCTCAATGGCGCTCAGAGCGTCACATGGACCAGCGCTCAGATAACTAACGGTATGGATCTCTCTGTTTCATTCCGTCGCCTGACCACGGCCCCTCCTGTTGCGGGGGTATTTCAGGCTAACGCCACCTTCTCCTTTACCTATCAATAACAAGGACGTTCACGATGCCGCGTATTTTCTCACTGTGTCTGGCGCTGCTGCTCACGTTGAGCGGTCAACTCCTTGCAGCAGGCACCACGCAGCTCACTGTAAAAACGACGATAACCCCCAGTACCTGCACGACGCAGCTATACGATAGCAATAACCGTCCGGCCACGGTGATTGATATTGGCGACGTGTACGTGCCGGAAATCGTCAAAAAAACCAACGTAAAGCGCTTTTCGCTCGTCTTTAGCGCCTGTGAAGGGCTGATAAAATCACAGGCGCTGGTGACGCTCAGCGGGCAGAGCGGCTGCGGCGGAACCGCGGGCAACGGCGCGGGCTTTAAAAACAGCCTGAGCGGCACCGACGCCGCCACCGGCGTGGCGGCGGAAGTCTGGACCACCGCCACGCCAGCGGGCGCGGGTAGCACCCAGCTCAACTGCAATACCAAACCCAAATCTACCGTTGATGTCAGCGGGGCGATAGATGATCAAACCGTTTCCTGGCCACTCAGCACCCGTATCGTCTTTGAGACAGGGAAAAGCATCGTCGACCTTCAGCCTGGCGCGTTTTCAACCCAAACCGTTTTTACCGTCGAGTATGAGTAACACCATGATGAAACGCTTACTTTCGTTGCTTGCTCCGGCGTTATGCGCCATACCGTTGCTCTGCGCGGCCGATACCAGCATGGAGATTAAGGCCAATATCATTAACCCAAGCTGCCAGATCAGTCTCGATAATAATGGCACGGTCGATCTCGGTACCGTAAGTCAGGACTATTTTGCCAACAATGAAACACCGGAAGATTTTCTGGCCGGCGGCAGAACGTTCTATATTGAGGTGAATAACTGCGCTTCCGTGGGCGGCAAAACGCCAACACAAATCACTTTCCAGTTTGCGCCGCTGTCAGGCAGTTTCTCCCCCTATTCCGGGCAAATATTTGCTAACGAAGACAAAACCGGGCCAGATAACGTGGGGGTGGTGATTTTTTCCACTCACGACGAGCAAAATATCTTTAACGTGCTGAACACTGACGGCACGCCGCGCAGCGTTTATAACGTCACCCAAGCTGATTACACCAACGCAAAATATACGTTTTACGCCCGGATGCAAAAGGTGGTGGCATCCCGCTCCGTTACCGGGGGAAAAATCAAATCCAGCGTACTGGTTTCTGTCTATTACGAATAATAAGAGGGTCATAAGGAAATGTATAATCCCCACCAGCTTAATAAACTGAAAGCGGTTGTCTTCATCTGTTTGAGCCTGCTGACTGCTGACGCCATATCGGCAGATGGTGCGAAAACATATATCGTTGGAAACAAGGCGCACGTTGGTTCCTATGACCGGGAAGGGCCGAATGGCGACGGTTCTCGTACGCTGAAATATTCCCTTTCAGGGAACCAGACGTTGGTGTTTTACAAGTCCGCCACGCTTCAGCCAAGCAATGTTGAATTAAAGCTGAATTCAGATACCGCCAACTCGGGTACCGGTATGCTTTATTGCACCACCAATAGTGGCGCCACGGGCGCGGACCTTGTGGTAGAAAATAACTTTGTTGATTCCGGATTAACCTACGGCGGCCATAAACTGCTCAAAACGAACATCACTGGCCTGTATTTTACATTCAGGATTCATAACCCTGGTTCGTGGGGAATCTCATTCGCGCCAGCAGAATTATATGTGGGCGATCAGCCGACGCAAACAATGACACGGTCCACAACCACAACCGGTTGCGCCAATGATTCAACAATAAATGGATATATGCCCATCGGAGGCATCACCGGCACCGCCTACATCGACTTCTATAACGATGCCAGCTTTGATCCACAAAGTAGTGAGTCGGTTTCATTGCTCAGCAATGGGTCATATTCTTACCGCTTTCATAACCCCAATCCTGGCCCTGATATTTTGTCTTACTACATTGATGTTATCGCTTCTACCGACAACGTAAAGATTTCACTGCCAACTTGCTCGGCCGCCGTACTCAGCGGCGATACCGTCAAAGGAACAACGGTTTCGATGGGTTCCTATAGCCCAAACGAGATAATCAACGGCGCCACCCCGGTGCCGTTTAGTATCGAACTCAGTGGCTGTAGCCGGGTGCGCAATATTGCCGTCAAACTGATCGCCGGAACCACCGGCAAAGATCCCACATTATTGGGAAATACCCTGATATCAGGAAAAGCCGATGGCGTGGGGCTGCAAATTAAAGGGCTGGCTAATAGCGTCAGTGATGAAATGGTGCTGATTCCGAACGACGATACCTCGGTTTATCAGGACTACGAAGATCAAACCGACACCTCAACCGGTATCGCGGGTTCCGGAGGAAGTATTGTCACCACCACCCAGAGCCTGAAATTTAACGCGACAATGAAGCGCGACAGCAATGAGAAAATACTGTCCGGCAAATTTTACGCCACCGGCATATTTTCTATCACCTACCCTTAACCTTTGAACGGCAAATCCTGGTGTCTCTCGCCGCCGGGATTTGCCCATAAAGGGCTAACACTCTCCCTCCTCTTCCCCTACAATGCGGCCAATCTATTTGTTTTTATGATGGCCGGAGAGGTTATGAGCAAACCCACTACTATCGCCCTGCTGCAGAAATGCAAACAGGAAAAAAAGCGCTTCGCGACGATTACCGCCTACGACTATAGCTTTGCCAAACTGTTCGCCGATGAGGGCATCAACGTGATGCTGGTCGGTGATTCGCTGGGCATGACCGTGCAGGGGCACGACTCCACCCTGCCGGTGACCGTTGAAGACATCGCCTACCACACCCGCGCGGTACGCCGCGGCGCGCCGAACTGCCTGCTGCTGTCCGATCTGCCGTTTATGGCTTACGCCACGCCGGAACTGGCGTTTGAGCACTCTGCTACGGTGATGCGCGCCGGTGCCAACATGGTCAAAATCGAAGGCGGCGCATGGCTGGTGGATACCGTGAAAATGCTCACCGACCGCGCCGTACCGGTCTGCGGCCATCTGGGGCTGACGCCGCAGTCGGTCAATATTTTTGGCGGCTACAAGGTACAGGGGCGCGGCGACGCAGGCCAGGTGCTGCTGGACGACGCGCTGGCGCTGGAAGCGGCAGGGGCACAGCTGCTGGTGCTGGAGTGCGTGCCGGTTGAGCTGGCGAAACGCGTCACTGAAGCGCTGTCGATTCCGGTGATTGGTATTGGCGCGGGTAACGTCACCGATGGACAAATCCTGGTGATGCACGACGCGTTCGGCATCACCGGCGGCCATATTCCGAAATTCGCCAAAAATTTCCTTAGCACGGCGGGCGACATGCGCGCCGCAGTGCGGCAGTATATTGCTGAAGTGGAGTCCGGCGTTTATCCGGGCGAAGAACACAGTTTCCATTAAGGAGTCAAGGTGTGTTGATTATTGAAACCCTGCCGCTGCTGCGCCAGCATATCCGTCGTCTACGTCAGGAAGGCAAGCGTGTCGCACTGGTTCCCACCATGGGCAACCTGCACGATGGCCATATGACGCTGGTTGAAGAAGCGAAAACGCGCGCGGATGTGGTGGTTGTCAGCATCTTCGTCAACCCGATGCAGTTTGACCGCCCGGAAGATCTGGCGCGCTATCCGCGCACGTTACAGGAAGACTGCGAGAAGCTAAACAAGCGTAAGGTTGATTTTGTTTTCGCCCCGTCGGAGAAAGAAATCTATCCGCAGGGACTGGAAGGCCAAACCTATGTTGACGTTCCCGGCCTTTCCACCATGCTGGAAGGCGCCAGCCGTCCAGGCCACTTCCGCGGCGTCTCGACCATCGTCAGCAAGCTGTTTAACCTCATTCAGCCGGATATCGCCTGCTTTGGCGAGAAAGACTTCCAGCAACTGGCGCTGATTCGCAAAATGGTTGCTGACCTGGGCTACGATATCGAGATCGTCGGCGTGCCGATTATCCGTGCTAAAGATGGCCTGGCGTTAAGCTCGCGCAACGGCTACCTGACGGCAGAGCAGCGTAAAATCGCCCCGGGTCTGTACAAAGTCATGAGTCGTGTAGCCGAGAAGCTCAAAGCGGGCGAACGTGAGCTGCCAGAGATCATTGCTATCGCCGAGCAGGAACTGAACGAGAAAGGCTTCCGCGCCGATGATATTCAGATTCGCGACGCCGATACCCTGCTCGATCTCACCGAGAACAGCAAACGCGCGGTGATCCTGATGGCGGCGTGGCTGGGCCAGGCGCGTCTGATTGATAATCAGAGCGTAGAGCTGTAACGTCGGCGTGATAATCGCCAGGTAGGCCGGATAAGGCGTTACGTCGCCATCCGGCCTACGCAAAATCGTAAGCAGGCTTAATCGCATATGGACACCCGTCAGAAATCGGGCAATACTGCCTGCGAAATTTCTCAAGGCAGTCAGAAGACTGCTTTGTATCCGTTAAGAATTAAAGGTAGACGCTATGATTCGCACTATGCTGCAGGGCAAACTTCACCGCGTTAAAGTGACGCATGCAGACCTGCACTACGAAGGTTCCTGCGCCATTGACCAGGACTTCCTCGACGCAGCCGGTATCCTGGAAAACGAAGCCATTGATATCTGGAACGTGAACAACGGCAAGCGCTTCTCCACCTATGCCATTGCGGCGGAACGCGGCTCTAAAATTATCTCCGTCAACGGTGCGGCTGCGCACAACGCTGACGTCGGCGACATCGTCATCATCGCCAGCTTCGTGACCATGAGCGACGAAGAAGCGCGTACCTGGCGGCCGAACGTGGCCTATTTCGAAGGCGACAACGAAATGAAGCGCACCGCAAAAGCGATTCCGGTTCAGGTTGCCTGATCCTCTCTGGCGCGCCGCTCATGCGGGGCGCCAGCTTAGCCCTGCGGCTGGTTGCTGATTAGCCGCGACATAGTCTCCAGCGAATCCGTCCGCAGAATATACAGCCTTTTGAGCAACATCGGGTTATCACCCGGCTTCACCTTCCCTTTCACCGTCGTCACCGCCAGCTGAAAACCGGCATCTTTCGCCGCCTTCACCGCCGTCGCGTTATACCCGCCAAACGGGTATGAAAGGAACAATACGTGCGGGTTAAACTGTGCCAGAGCCCGACGTGAACGTTCAAAATCAAACAGAATATTGTGGTAGCTGCGGCTGAGCAGTATGGGCCGTCGATAACCGTCGACGCGATGCAGAAAATGCGTGTGCGACTGGAAATCAAAGACGTCCTTAATCCCCTCCAGCTCGGAAACACTCATAAACTGCAGCGACTTCGGCGCCCACTTCTGTGGGTGGCGCTTAATGCGTGATGAGATGATAAACGCGGTGGCCTTAAAGCCGTACTGCTTGAGTATCGGGTAGGCGTAGCGGCTCACCGACTTCAGACCATCGTCAAAGGTAATAACCACCGCGCGCCCCGGCAGATTTGCGCGGTTATGCACATAGTCATCCAGCTGATACATCGTCAGCGTGGTATAGCCCATATCGCGCAGCCAGGTCATCTGGTTACTAAAGGCGCGTACCGAGGTGGTGGTCGAGGTGTGACGAAAGCGGGTGTTCTCTTCATCGCGCAGAATATGGTGATAGGTGATGACCGGAATACCGTTATCAACCTGCGCATCAAGCGCGCTGATATAGGCCAGACGTTCACCGATACGGATCTGGTACCAGGTCTGATTCAGCCGATCTTTGAGCTTATTGACCACCGGATAGCGCAGGTTCTCTGCCAGGGTACCGAACGGCGCGCTCCCCACATCCGGCGCGTTATATACCGGTGTATCTTTCCAGGTGATCACATTCTGATTACTGAGCGGCTTGTTCAGATCTCCTAGCCCATCCTCCACGCGCTGCCGCCCCTGCACGGGTTCAAGGTGACCTTTGTCGATAAATCCTTTCCCGAAGCCAAAGCTAAAGGTGTAGTAATCTTCAGCGCCCGGCTCAATGGCAATAATCTGCCCGGCGCGCAGGTTACCGACCGTCTGGGTTTTATTGCCAATGCGTGCCCAGACCGTCGCGTCCTCAGTGGTTTGCATATAACGGGCAGGCAAAGCGGCGCTCACGCCACCAGCGAGGAAGAGCAGAAGAAAAACAACCGAGCGTATAGCCATGAGCAATAACCGAAGCGGGAACCGACTTCGCTATTGTAACAAAAGCGCGATCAATACCAATGTTTAAGGCTTATACAAATCATGGAGCAGTATAAATGGCGGATTTTTTTGCTGTTGGTGCCACAAGCTCGTCACACCGGGCGTTCCCAGCTCAACAATACGGTTGCGGAAGTCGCTACTGCTGAGCGTATCCCTCAGAGAAACCATTCTCTCAATCAATGAATACTGAATCCCCGCGATCACCTCACAGCCGCTGTGCTTATGGCTCATTAGCGAAGCAACGCGATAAGGCGCGGACCCGGCATTGTCGGTCAGAAAAATGACGCCGTCGCCGGAGTCGGTTTGATGCAGCGCGTCACACATCATCCGGCTCAGCATATTGGCGCTTAATCCACGCCAGTAATTTACCGCCCGACATTGCGGTAACGGCCCGAACTTTTTTTCCAGACGATCCAGCAGTTCCTGTGCGCGATCGTCATGGCAGGAAATCACCCAACCTAACATAGCTTGCCTCCTTAGCAGGCAAGTAGTTTAGCGGAGTGATTGATAAAGAGGGGTGATGACTGTCAAAGAATACTTCCCGGCAGACGCTGTCTGCCGGGAAATTACGCACAATCAGCTGCGCAGACCGCGCCCGCGCTGAATGAGATACCAGCACAGCATGTAGAAGGCGATGATAAACACCACCAGCACGCCAAAGGTGGTGGCCAGCGGCACATCGTTAATGCCGAGGAAACCGTAGCGGAAGCCGCTGATCATATAGACGATCGGGTTCAGGTGCGACAGCCCCTGCCAGAACGGCGGCAGCAGCGTCAGCGAATAGAACACGCCGCCGAGATAGGTCAGCGGCGTCAGCACGAAGGTCGGGATCAGGCTGATATCATCAAAAGTTTTCGCAAACACCGCGTTCAGCAAACCAGCCAGAGAGAACAGAATCGCCGTCAGGATCAATGTCAGAGCCACAAAGACCCAGGAGTGCACCTGGAACGGCACGAAGAACAGCGAAACCGCCGTCACCAGGATGCCCACACACAGACCACGAGCGACCCCACCGCCGACAAAACCGGCGATGATCACATGCGTCGGCACCGGAGCAACCAGCAGCTCTTCGATATTGCGCTGGAACTTAGCGCTGAAGAACGACGACGCCACGTTGGCATAAGCGTTGGTAATAACCGCCATCATAATCAAGCCCGGCACGATAAACTGCATGTAGGTAAAGCCGTGCATTTCACCGATACGTGAACCGATCAGGTTGCCGAAGATAATAAAGTACAGCGTCATGGTGATAACCGGCGGCACCAGCGTCTGCACCCAGATACGCATAAAGCGATGGATCTCTTTCGCCCAGATGCTTTTCAGCGCGACCCAATAAAGCTGCATCATGCGCGATCTCCTTGTTTTTCATGAACCAGCGAAACAAACAGCTCTTCCAGACGGTTCGCTTTGTTACGCATACTCAGCACCTGAATGCCCTGGGCGCTCAGCTGGCTGAAGACGCTGTTAATCCCCTGCTCGCGCAGTACTTCCACTTCCAGCGTTGAGGTATCGACCAGGTTGTACTGATAACCTTCAAGCTTCGGCAGCGGGCTTTTCGGCGCCAGATCGAGAATAAAGGTTTCCGATTTCAGCTTGGAAAGCAGCGCCTTCATCGAGGTGTTTTCCACCAGCTCGCCGCGCTGAATAATGCCGATATTGCGGCACAGCATTTCGGCTTCTTCCAGATAGTGAGTGGTGAGAATAATAGTGGTGCCTTTATCGTTGAGATCCTTGAGGAATCCCCACATTGAACGACGCAGTTCGATATCCACGCCCGCGGTCGGCTCATCGAGGATCAGCAGTTTCGGCTCATGCATCAGCGCACGCGCGATCATCAGACGGCGCTTCATCCCGCCGGAGAGCATTCGCGCGCGTTCGTTGCGTTTTTCCCACAGGTCGAGCTGCTTCAGGTATTTTTCGCTGCGAATAACCGCTTCTTTACGCTCAACGCCGTAATAACCAGCCTGATTCACCACAATTTGCTGCACGGTTTCAAACGGGTTGAAGTTGAACTCCTGCGGCACCAGCCCGAGCTGACGCTTGGCGTTGACCACGTCTTTTTGCAGGTCGTAGCCAAAGACGCTGACGCGCCCGGAGGTTTTATTCACCAGCGAGCTGATGATGCCGATAGTGGTGGATTTACCCGCGCCGTTCGGCCCCAACAGCGCGTAAAAATCTCCGGCTTCCACTTTCAGATCGATCCCACGCAGCGCTTGCACACCGCCCGGATAGGTCTTCGTCAGTTGCTCTAATTCCAGTGCAATGGTCATAGATTTTCGCTTACCTTACATTCCGATACTTGATATTGGGTTTTAATAAATCAGGACTTGCCCTATATTAACCCAACGAAAATTACTGGGTTACCGCTTCCATGAACGACATAGATACACTCATCAGCAACAATGCACTATGGTCAAAGATGCTGATAGAAGAGGATCCCGGTTTTTTTGAGAAACTGTCGCAAGCGCAAAAACCGCGCTTTCTATGGATCGGCTGTTCCGACAGCCGCGTTCCCGCCGAACGTCTCACCGGTCTTGAGCCTGGTGAGCTGTTTGTTCACCGTAACGTGGCAAACCTGGTTATCCACACTGACCTCAACTGCCTTTCCGTGGTGCAGTATGCCGTTGATGTACTGGAAGTTGAACACATAATTATCTGCGGCCACTACGGTTGCGGCGGCGTACAGGCGGCGGTAGAGAACCCGGAGCTGGGCTTAATCGACAACTGGCTGCTGCATATCCGCGATATCTGGTTCAAACATAGTTCATTGCTGGGCGAGATGCCGCAGGAACGTCGTCTGGATACGTTATGTGAGCTGAACGTGATGGAACAGGTGTATAACCTGGGGCACTCCACCATCATGCAGTCTGCGTGGAAGCGCGGCCAGAAGGTGATGATTCACGGTTGGGCCTACGGTATTCATGACGGCCTGCTGCGCGATCTCGATGTGACCGCCACCAGCCGCGAAACCCTGGAGCAGCGTTACCGCCACGGGATTTCCAACCTCAAGTTAAAGCATATCAATCATAAGTAGTGCAGGGATTGCCGGGTGGCGGCTAACGCCTTACCCGGCCTACAAGCCTGCGCCGTAGGCCTGATAAGCGAAGCGCCATCAGGCACCCACGCATTACTCGTCTAACAGCACCACTTTGCCGACATACGGCAGATGGCGGTAACGCTGCGCGTAGTCGATACCGTAACCGACCACGAATTCGTCCGGGATGGAGAAGCCGACAAACTCAACCGGCACGTCCACTTCGCGGCGAGAAGGTTTATCCAGCAGCGTACAGATCGCCAGCGACTTCGGCTCACGCAAGCCGAGAATCTCGCGCACTTTCGACAGGGTATTGCCCGAGTCGATAATGTCTTCAACGATGAGCACGTCTTTACCGCGAATGTCTTCATCCAGGTCTTTAAGGATTTTCACGTCGCGGGTGGTCGACATACCGCTGCCATAGCTGGATGCCGTCATAAAATCGACTTCGTGCGGTACCTGCACTTCACGGCACAGATCGGCCATGAACATGAATGAACCGCGCAGCAAACCCACCAACACCATTTCGCTGCCGCTATCTTTATAGCGCTCGTTAATCTGACGACCCAGTTCGGCGATACGCGCTTTGATCTCCGCTTCCGGGATCATCACTTCAACAGTATGTTTCATTTAACTAACCACATGATTTTAAATGTAAATCACTCAACCTGTTAACCCAGAGCCGCGAGGTTGATCAGCAAGCGAGAAAGTATACCAGCAAAACGATTAATGCGGCTAATTCGATAATAAAGCTCATTTTGTGATTTCGATCACACTTGTTAAATCCTATAATCAAATGAAAGCAATAATTAACAAACAAACGGACACCTTTCTATGGCTGAAACAAAAAACCAACAACCACGACTGCTCGCGAGGTTAACCACCCTCTTTGCGGCTTTTTGTGGTTTATATCTTCTGATTGGCGGAGCTTGGCTGGTCGCCGTTGGCGGCTCCTGGTATTACCCGGTCGCCGGTCTGGTGATGCTAGGCGTTACCGCGCTGCTGTGGCGCGGTAAACGTTCGGCGCTGTGGCTGTATGCGGTACTGCTGGTCGCCACCATGATCTGGGGCGTGTGGGAAGTCGGCTTCGACTTCTGGGCGCTCACCCCGCGTAGCGACGTGCTGGTCATCTTCGGCGTGTGGCTGATTCTGCCGTTCGTCTGGCGTCGCCTG
The DNA here is from genome assembly GCF_019930565.1 of Kluyvera sp. CRP. Lineage (NCBI taxonomy): Bacteria > Pseudomonadati > Pseudomonadota > Gammaproteobacteria > Enterobacterales > Enterobacteriaceae > Kluyvera > Kluyvera sp. CRP. Next base: position 163,876 of record NZ_CP082841.1, read on the forward strand.
ATCGTGCCGTCCAGCGGTGCCGTTGGCGCACTGGTGGTGGCACTGTTGATCAGCGCCGCTATTCTCACGTGGGCAGGATTCCATGACCCGCAAGAAGTGAACGGCACGTTGAGCGCCGACGCCACGCCAGCAGAGCCTATCTCAAAGATTGCAGACCAGGACTGGCCCGCCTATGGCCGTAACCAGGAAGGCCAGCGCTTCTCGCCGCTTAAACAAATTAACGCTGAGAACGTGCATAACCTGAAGGAAGCCTGGGTGTTCCGCACCGGCGACCTGAAGCAGCCAAACGATCCGGGTGAAATCACCAATGAAGTGACGCCGATTAAGATTGGCGACATGCTCTATCTGTGTACCGCCCACCAGCGTCTGTTCGCGCTGGATGCGGCCACCGGGAAAGAGAAATGGCACTTCGACCCGCAGTTAGGCACCGACCCGAGCTTCCAGCACGTGACCTGCCGCGGCGTGTCTTATCACGAAGCGACGGCGGCAAACGCCTCGCCTGACGTGGTGTCCGATTGCCCGCGCCGTATTATTCTGCCGGTGAACGATGGCCGAATTTTTGCCCTCAACGCCGAGACCGGTAAGCTGTGTGAATCCTTTGCAAACAAAGGCATTCTGAACCTGCAAACCGATATGCCGGTTACCACGCCAGGGATGTATGAACCGACTTCACCGCCGATCATCACCGATAAAGTGATTGTGATTGCCGGCGCGGTTACCGACAACTTCTCAACCCGTGAGCCGTCTGGCGTGATTCGCGGTTTCGACGTCAACAGCGGCAAACTGCTGTGGGCCTTTGACCCGGGCGCGAAAGATCCTAACGCCCTTCCGCAACCCGGCCAGCATTATACCTTCAACTCGCCGAACTCCTGGGCACCCGCGGCCTACGATGCGAAGCTGGACCTGGTCTACCTGCCGATGGGCGTTACTACTCCGGATATCTGGGGCGGCAACCGTACACCGGAACAGGAACGCTTTGCCAGCTCCATTGTGGCGCTGAACGCCACCACCGGTAAACTTGCCTGGAGCTACCAGACCGTTCACCACGATCTGTGGGACATGGATATGCCGTCCCAGCCGACGCTGGCAGACATCACCGTCGATGGCAAAAACGTACCGGTTATCTACGCACCGGCCAAAACCGGCAACATCTTCGTGCTGGATCGCCGTAACGGCGAGCTGGTCGTCCCGGCACCGGAAAAACCGGTCCCGCAGGGCGCAGCGAAAGGCGACTACGTCACCAAAACCCAACCGTTCTCTGACCTGAGCTTCCGTCCGAAGAAAGACCTGAGCGGTGCAGACATGTGGGGCGCCACCATGTTTGACCAGCTGGTGTGCCGCGTGATGTTCCATCAGCTGCGCTATGAAGGCATCTTCACCCCGCCGTCCGAGCAAGGCACGCTGGTGTTCCCGGGTAACCTGGGGATGTTTGAGTGGGGCGGTATCTCCGTCGATCCGAACCGTCAGGTGGCAATTGCCAACCCGATGGCGCTGCCGTTCGTCTCTAAACTGATTCCACGCGGCCCAGGCAACCCGATGGAGCAGCCGAAGGACGCGAAAGGTAGCGGTACCGAAGCCGGTATCCAGCCCCAGTATGGCGTGCCGTACGGCGTGACGCTGAACCCGTTCCTCTCTCCGTTCGGACTGCCGTGCAAACAGCCAGCCTGGGGTTATATCTCCGCGCTGGATCTGAAAACCAATGAAGTGGTATGGAAAAAACGTCTGGGTACGCCGCAGGATAGCCTGCCGTTCCCGCTGCCGATTCCATTGCCGTTCAACATGGGGATGCCAATGCTGGGCGGCCCGATTTCCACCGCCGGTAACGTGCTGTTTATCGCTGCAACCGCCGATAACTACCTGCGCGCTTACAATATGAGCAACGGTGAGAAACTGTGGCAAGGACGTCTGCCAGCAGGCGGCCAGGCGACGCCGATGACCTATGAGGTCAATGGCAAGCAGTTCGTGGTCATCTCCGCGGGCGGTCACGGTTCGTTTGGCACAAAAATGGGCGACTACATCGTGGCCTACGCGTTACCTGACGACGCGAAGTAAATAAAATGCCGACCCTTGGGTCGGCATCCTCACTCCCGGGTCACGCGCTTTTTGTGGCCCGGGGAAATACGCAATTATTTATCAAACTTAATCGACAGCAGCGACGCCCTGGCCGCCTCCTGATACTGCCCCACCAGATCTTTCGTCATATTAAATGCCGCCTGAACCGCTTTATCGTTTTCAGACGCCACCAGCAGCATATTCAGAATGTCCGTATCCGCCGCCTGAGAGCGGAAGGTAATCAACCATGCTTTATGCCCATCAACCGTCACGGATTCCGCCTGCGGCTTATAGTTACTCAGCATTTTCAGCGTCGCGTCCTTTGCCACATCGAGCTTATCTGCGGGCAGCGCGTGACGTCCGTTACTCACCCCCAAGGATGCTTTTCCACGTTCATCACTATAAATAACCTGCGGACGGTTTTCTGACGGGTATTTGATTTTTGCCATATCGTCAGGCATCGGCGTGAACGCCTGCGGGATCTCGATGCTCAACTTCAGCTCGGGAATGTTTTTACGTTCCATCTTCATGTCAGCCTGTGCTGACACCGCCACCATCATGACCAAAGACGCTGCCAGAACCTTACCAAAGAGAGACATGTTCACCTCGTGATTAATTGTTAGCCACACGAGTATATATTTAATTTATCCATTTGATACGACGCAAATTTGTATCGCCCTTCAGCCGTTACCGGGTAGCGTCGCCACTACCCGGTTTCTCGCTAGACGGTAAAGCCCAGCATCATGCCGGTATCTTCATGCTCCAGCAGGTGACAGTGCGCCATATAGGCCTGATCTTTCGGGGCCTCATGATCGAACTTCACCAGCACTTCGCTCACGCCGCCTTCCACGCGCACCGTATCTTTCCAGCCCGTGCGATGCGTCGCCGGTGGTTGACCGTTTTCCCGCAAAATGCGGAACTGGGTACCGTGAATATGGAACGGATGCAGCATCATGTCGCCCTCGCCGGAAATCACCCAGCGCTCAAACTTGCCCTTTTCCGCCGCGAACATCGGCTGATTCATATCAAAGGCTTTACCGTTGATCTTATTGGCATTATGGAAATCGAACCCGCCTTCACCGTGCTGCATGTGGCCCATATTGCCGTGGTCCATTTTCATACCGCCGTGGCCCATCATGTCGCCATGATCCATTCCGCCCATCGCCTGATTGCCGTATTTCTTCATCAATGCCTGCATGCCCATCATATCGAGCATGGGGTCCATCGATAGCTGGAGCTTACGCTCGGTCAGGCCGTCCAGTAACGGCAGCGCGGGCATTTTCGCCAGCGTATCCGGCAGCGTACCAGAGCCGGGAATACCGATCGGCTGGATGTGCAGCACCGGTACGGCCTTATCAAACGGCGCAACCGCCATCCCCATCTGGGTGACCGGCAGCGTTACCAGGTCGAATGCTGTGCCATCGCGCGCATCCACCAGCACTTCAAAACGCTCGCCCATCAGCATGGGTAGCTCGTTCACTTTTACCGGCTCGGCCAGCAGGCCGCCGTCGCTCGCCACCACATACATCGGGCGTTTGTCGCTGATAGTCAGCGTCAGCGAGCGCGCGTTACAGCCGTTGAGCAGGCGCAGGCGCAGCCAGCCCCGCGGCGGCGCATGCTGCGGGAACGGCGCGCCGTTAGTCAGCAGCGTATCGCCAAACCAGCCAACGGCAGCGCTCATCACATCCAGCTGGTAATCAATCTCGCCCGCCGCGGTGAATTTTTTGTCCTGCATAATCACCGGAATATCGTCGATACCCCACTGCTTAGGCAGCATCAGCTTCTGGCTGTCTTCATCCTCAATCAGCACCAGTCCAGCCAGCCCCATCGCGACCTGATGCCCGGTTTTACCGTGCTGATGCGGATGGAACCAGCAGGTCGCCGCTCGCTGCATCGGCGTAAAGCTCACCGTGCGGCTGGCACCGGGCTGAATGATCCCCTGTGGGCCACCATCGACTTCACCTGGCACTTCCAGACCGTGCCAGTGCACGGTGGTCTCTTCCGGGAGCATATTCTGAATTTTGACCGTGGCAGGAGTCCACTGCTGCAGACGAATAGCCGGCCCCAGCAGGTTGCCGTTATAGCCCCAGGTGGTCGCCGTTTTCCCCGCAAACTGCGTTTTTCCGGCCTGCACGGTCAGCAAGATCTGGTTATTCGCGTCAGCGGTAAGGATCGGCGGAATGGCGAGCGTAGGACGTTCAGCGGCAAATACCGCACGGCTCCATAGCGGCAAGGCGCTGGCAACGCCGACGGCGGCGCTTAATTTGAGAAAATCACGACGATGCATCGGTACTTCCTTTTCGGCTTGTGGTGATTATTTGAGCTTAAACCCTCCCCCTGCAGGAAGGTCAAGCGGAAAGCCATGAATAATGCTCCCCGTGTTGTGGGTAAATATGTTAACGTGGAATATCGACGATGTAAGGTAGAAGAAATGAAGACGTTTTTCCGAACGGTGCTGCTTGGATCGCTGCTGGCGATGTCCAGCTCGAGTTATGCTTTAAGCGAGTCTGAAGCGGAAGATATGGCCGATCTGACGGCGGTATTTGTGTTTCTGAAAAACGACTGCGGCTACCAGAACCTGCCTAATACCCAAATCCGTCGCGCGCTGGTCTTCTTCGCGCAGCAGAACCAGTGGGATCTCAGCAATTACGATACGTTTAACATGAAGGCGCTGGGTGAAGACAGCTACCGTGACCTCAGCGGCATCGGCATCCCAACGGCGAAGAAATGTAAGGCGCTGGCGCGTGATTCGTTAAGCCTGCTGGCTTACGTGAAGTGACAGACATGGCGGAGCCCGCAGGCTCCGCATGGATTAACGCTGTTGCACAAACTCGCGGTACGCAGCGACTACCTGCAGGAAATCTTCCACGCCGCAGAGCGACAGGCTCTCCTCGTCGTAGTAGCTCATTCCCTCTTCCATTTCGTCGCCGGAAAATTCCAGCTGATTAGCGCGAACCATCACTTCTTCGCCGTCCATCCACAAAGTGTATTCATGCCCGGCGCGCTGCCATGAACGCTCGCTGCCTTTAACGGTACGTGCAGCCTCTTCCACTTCATCCAGTAGCGAGAGGTTGTCTTTAACCTCTTCATTAAACCAGTGACCGACCACCTCGTGGCCCATCGACATTCGTACTTTTACCCCTCCGGTAACGTCGCGCAGAAATTCATAATCCATGATCTGTTCCTCTACAAAGGCAATGCGTCACCGCTGCATTGTACCTGTTGGTAATTATCGCAGTCTGGAGGAATAAAAACAGCGTTGCCGCGGGAGGAATAGAAAAATAAAAAAGGCGAGAGCCGAAACTCTCACCTTTGCTACCCGGCCAAATAACGTGTCGCCGGGGATGCTCGCGGAGTCGGCACTGATGCGCCTCGTCCGGGCTATGCGATTAGACCGCCGTCTGGAAAATCACGCCGTCCGCTTTCTCAGTGTACTGAGAGAGCTGGTCGAAGTTCAGGTAACGGTAGGTATCCACCGCCGTCTTATCCACCTGCGCTACGTAGGTCTGGTACTCTTCCGGCGTTGGCAGTTTGCCGATCAACGCCGCAACCGCCGCCAGCTCCGCAGAGGCCAGGAAGACGTTCGCACCGGTACCTAAACGGTTCGGGAAGTTACGGGTAGAAGTGGAAACCACCGTTGCACCGTCAGCCACACGCGCCTGGTTACCCATACACAGGGAACAGCCAGGGATCTCAATACGCGCACCGCTCTTACCGAACACGCTGTAGTAACCTTCTTCGGTCAGCTGCGCGGCGTCCATACGGGTTGGCGGCGCCACCCACAGGCGAGTCGGCAGTTGGCCTTTATGGTTGTCCAGCAGCTTGCCGGCAGCACGGAAGTGGCCGATGTTGGTCATGCAGGAGCCGATGAACACTTCGTCGATCTTCTCGCCCTGCACGTCAGACAGCAGACGCGCGTCGTCCGGATCGTTCGGCGCACACAGAATTGGCTCTTTGATATCCGCCAGATCGATGTCGATCACCGCCGCGTACTCTGCGTCAGCATCGGCTTCCAGCAGCTGCGGATCCGCCAGCCATTTTTCCATGCCCTGAATACGACGTTCCAGCGTACGGCGGTCGCCGTAGCCTTCGGCGATCATCCACTTCAGCAGGACGATGTTGGAGGTCAGGTATTCAACGATCGGCTCTTTGTTCAGCTTGATGGTACAGCCGGCAGCAGAACGCTCGGCGGAAGCATCGGTCAGCTCAAACGCCTGCTCCACTTTCAGATCCGGCAGACCTTCGATTTCCAGGATGCGGCCAGAGAAGATGTTTTTCTTCCCTTTCTTCTCAACGGTCAGCAGGCCCTGTTTAATCGCGTACAGCGGGATAGCGTGTACCAGATCGCGCAGGGTGATGCCCGGCTGCATTTTGCCTTTGAAGCGCACCAGCACGGATTCCGGCATATCCAGCGGCATCACGCCGGTCGCGGCGGCAAACGCCACCAGACCAGAGCCCGCCGGGAAGGAGATACCAATCGGGAAACGGGTATGAGAGTCACCGCCGGTACCCACGGTATCTGGCAGCAGCATACGGTTCAGCCAGGAGTGGATAACGCCGTCGCCCGGACGCAGAGAGACACCGCCACGGTTCATAATGAAGTCTGGCAGCGTGTGGTGCGTGGTCACGTCAACCGGCTTCGGATACGCGGCAGTGTGGCAGAAGGACTGCATCACCAGGTCAGAAGAGAAGCCCAGGCACGCCAGGTCTTTCAGTTCGTCACGGGTCATCGGGCCGGTCGTATCCTGAGAACCTACGGAGGTCATCTTCGGTTCGCAGTACGCGCCCGGACGGATACCTTTCACGCCACAGGCGCGGCCCACCATTTTTTGCGCCAGAGAGAAGCCACGGCTGCTTTCCGCCACGTCTTTCGCCTGACGGAATACGTCGCTGTGCGGCAGACCCAGCGCTTCACGCGCTTTGGTGGTCAGGCCACGGCCGATAATCAGCGGAATACGGCCACCGGCGCGCACTTCGTCAATCAGCACGTCGGTTTTCAGTTCGAAGGTTGCCAGCAGTTCGTCGGTTTCGTGATTGCGCACTTCGCCTTTGTACGGGTAGACGTCAATCACGTCGCCCATATTCAGGTTGGCTACGTCCACTTCGATTGGCAGCGCGCCCGCATCTTCCATGGTGTTGAAGAAGATAGGTGCAATTTTGCCGCCAAGGCACAGGCCGCCGCCGCGCTTGTTTGGTACATGAGGGATATCGTCACCCATGAACCACAGTACGGAGTTGGTCGCGGATTTACGGGAAGAACCGGTACCCACAACGTCGCCCACGTAGGCCAGCGGGAATCCTTTTTTCTGCAGGGCTTCGATCTGCTTGATCGGGCCAACGCTGCCCGGCTGATCCGGGTCGATGCCTTCGCGGGCGTTTTTCAGCATCGCCAGCGCGTGCAGTGGAATATCCGGGCGAGACCAGGCATCCGGCGCCGGAGACAGGTCATCGGTGTTGGTTTCACCGGTGACTTTGAAGACGGTAACGGTAATTTTGTCCGCCAGCGCAGGACGGCTCAGGAACCATTCGGCATCGGCCCAGGACTGAACAACCTGCTTAGCGTAGGCGTTGCCCGCTTTGGCTTTCTCTTCGACGTCGTAGAAGTTATCGAACATCAGCAGGGTGTGGGAAAGCGCTTTGGCAGCAATCGGCGCCAGTTTTGCATCGTCCAGCGCATCAATCAGCGGATGGATGTTGTAACCCCCCTGCATGGTGCCTAACAGTTCGATAGCTTTTTCTGGGGAGACCAGCGGGGAAGTGGCTTCGCCTTTCGCAACGGCGGCGAGGAAACCCGCTTTAACATAGGCGGCTTCGTCAACGCCCGGCGGTACGCGGTTGGTTAACAGATCTAACAGGAATTCTTCTTCGCCAGCAGGCGGATTCTTCAGCAGCTCAACCAGCGCGGCCATTTGGGTTGCATCTAAGGGTTTGGCAACAATCCCAACGGCTGCACGCTCAGCTACGTGCTCACGGTATTCTTTTAGCACGACGGTATCTCCTCGCTCTCATTGTCATATGCGGTCGGCGATCTCTTCACGCTCCTGTGAGACAGCAGTTTGTAGGGTAAAAGCCCGGTACCGCGTGGGCCAGCATAGCAGGATTTCCGGGGACTGTTAATCCGTTTACAAAAAAGCAACATTAAATATTTGCTGAATCGTTAATGTTGGTATAAGAGAATAGAAAATCGCCCTTTAAGGCGGGATTCAACCATCTGTTAGTCATATTGTTCCTTGTTTTGTTATGAAAATATTGCATATACGTAATTAACATCAGTAGAGCCTGGCGGATACCTCCTTACGCGAACTTCGCGCCAGAGGGGCAACTCGTGTCAGATTTTTCCGACAACGCGCAAAATCCCTGCTTTAATCAAAAAACAAACAACAGTCTCTTTATACTCGCGGCATATCCGATCCCTCATACGGACTGTGTAGTTCTCTGGAGATCCACCATGAACTTGCCCTTTAAGCCCCACTATATTGCACTGGTGTGCAGCGCCGGGCTGCTTGCGGCGGCCGGTACGCTGTATGTGAAAAGCCGCGAACCTGCCGCTCCGGAAGCGCCGCCGGTTGCCGCCGTCGCCGCGCCGGAAGCCGCAGCGACGCCGACCTACTCCACAGCGCAAATCACCCAGTGGGTGGCGCCCATCGCCCTTTACCCCGACCCGCTGCTGTCGCAGGTGTTGATGGCCTCAACCTACCCGGATAGCGTCACTCAGGCCGTGCAATGGTCGAAAGATCATCCCGGCCAGCAGGGCGATGCGGCGGTAAAAGCCGTCGCCGGGCAGCCGTGGGACGCCAGCGTGAAATCACTGGTCGCCTTTCCACAGCTGACGGGCATGATGGGGGAAGATCCTCAATGGGTTACCAACCTCGGCAACGCCTTCCTGGCGCAGCCGCAGGATGTGATGGATGCAGTGCAAAAGCTCCGCCAGCTGGCGCAGCAGACAGGTTCGCTGAAGTCGACTCCGCAGCAAACGGTGACCACCACGAAACGCGCAGTTTCCTCCACCAGCGCCAGCCATGCTACCAGTAGCACCAGTAGCGCAAGCAGCTCGCCAACGGTGATCAAAATCGAACCGAGCGATCCGCAAGTGGTGTACGTTCCGAACTACAACCCGACGGTTGTTTATGGCAACAGCTGGCCTTATACCTCTGCGCCACCGGTTTATCTGCCGCCGCCCCCCGGGGAACAGTTTGCCGATAGCTTCGTGCGTGGCTTTGGCTATAGCCTGGGCGTGGCGACAACCTACGCGATTTTCAGCAACATTGACTGGGATGATGACGATCACCACCACGATGATGATCACCATCACGATGACGATCATTATGATCATGGCGGCTACCAGCATAATGGCGATAATATCAATATTAATGTAAATAATTTCAATAAGATAACCGGAGCAAACCTGAGCGGCGAAACCCGCAACTGGCAGCATAATCCGGCCTATCGCGGTAATACGCCTTATCCGAATAATACGGTGGCCAATCAGTTCCACCGGACCAACGTCGCCGGCGGGCTGAGCGCCACTCACCAGACTCCGGCGTTAGTTGCCCCGCACCAGACCGATGTGGCGGGCGGCCTCAGCGCCACCCAGCATACTGCGCCGAACCGCGATACACAGCGTCAAGCGGCAATGCAGCAGCTTAACCAGCGCACGCATAGCAACGGCGCGACGCCAGCGGCCGGTGATTCGCGAGACGCTCAGCGCCGCGCCGCATCGCAGCAGCTCAACCACACCGCGCAGCGCAATAACTTCCGCGGCTACGACGCCCCGACGAGCCATAACGCCACGCGGAATACCCAGCCGCGTGAGGCCGCGCAGCACATCCAGCAGTCGCATCCACAGTTGAACGACAGCCAGCGACAGAGCTTGCAACGTGAGCGTCAGAACGGCGAGAAACTGCACCTTAATCAGGACATGATGGGCCAGCGCAGCGCATTACAGGCACAGCGTGAAGGCGCGCGCAGTAATGTTTTCAGCGGCAACGAAAGCCGCGCCCCCTCCTGGCAGTCACAGCAGTCACGCGGGCTGGAGAGCCGTCGCGCTTCCGGCCTCGGCGGTGAGCAGCGTAGCGGTGGCCTTGCTGAGCACCATGAGTTCCGTCGACGCTAAAGGATAACAAGATGAAAAAGCAGATACAGATAGCGCTGCTGGCGCTGACGATGTCGCCGCTGATGGCGTGGGCGCAGCAGACCTTTTCGACGCCAGACCAGGCAGCCAGCGCGCTGGTTGATGCGGTCAGCCACGAAGACAACAGCAAGCTGGATACACTCTTCGGCGAAAACTGGCAGCAGTTTTTACCCCCTGACGGCGTTGACCAGGAGGCCGTTGCTCGTTTTCTTCGCGACTGGCGGCTCGGACATCGGATCGTCCTGCAGGGCAACACCGCCTGGCTGGATGTTGGCAACGATGGCTGGCGGCTGCCCATCCCCATAGAGAAAAACGACAAAGGCTGGGAGTTTAATATCGCCGCTGGCGAGGATGAGATCCTGACCCGCGCAATAGGCCGCAACGAGCTTTCGGCTATTGAAGCCATGCACGCCTACGTGGATGCCCAGCAAGATTACTATCAGTTGAACCACGCCTGGGCGCAGAAAATTATCAGCAGCGACGGGAAAAAGGACGGCCTCTACTGGCCCATCAAACCAGGAGAAGATCCTAGCCCTCTGGGGCCAAACTTCAGCCCTTCGGTGCCAGGTGAAGGCTATCACGGCTACCATTTCCGCATTATCGCCAACGGCGATAAAGGCGAAGTCGCTCTGCTGGCCTGGCCGGTTGAGTGGGGGCAAACGGGCATCATGAGCTTTATGGTCGATAAGACCGACCGCGTTTACGAAGCGAACTTAGGTGCAGAGACGGCGCAAAAAGCGCAGGCGATTACCCAGTTCTCACCGGACTCCAGCGTCGGCTGGAAGGCCGTCGCCGAATAAAAAAATACCCGGCAGCGTGGAGACGCTGCCGGGTATTTTAAAACCTCAATGTGCTCTTACCCCTGATGAGGCATGAGCTCTGGATGGCCTTTCACCGGCGGTTTGCTGCTGGTCAACGCGGCTTCATCCGCACTGATGCTGCCGGAGTTATCCGCCCAGACGCCTTCCTGCGTTTTTGTCACCTGCTGATGCTGTGCATTCAGATCCTGTCCCATCGCCGCAATATGCGTGCTCTCGGTACCGCCGCTGTTATCCGCCCAGGGGATGGTGGCGTCCTGCGCAAAAGCCATACCGGAAATCAGGGTCGCAGCCAGCGCTGCCGTTGTCAGAATCGTTTTCATATCTAGCACCTCAATTTATTAGCATGCTACTATTTTATATCGTTATTATTATTCAAATAACGGCAAGATATAACAGAACGTTTCCCGAGGGGACGGCTAATACGGGGGCAAATAACGGGATCGTCGCGTACAGCGGACGTTGGTCGATTGAGCACCGCCGGCATGTGTTACCAGCCTCACAATCTTTGCTACGCTTCGACACAGCTTTGTGACAGAAAGCATAAAAAAAGCGGCCCTCAGGCCGCTTATGTCATTCCGATAACCGGGAAAAAGAATTACTTCTTCTTCGCTTTCGGGTTCGGCAGGTCGGTGATGCTACCTTCGAACACTTCGGCAGCCAGGCCCACGGACTCGTGCAGAGTCGGGTGCGCGTGGATGGTCAGCGCGATGTCTTCAGCGTCACAGCCCATTTCGATCGCCAGACCGATTTCACCCAGCAGCTCGCCGCCGTTGGTGCCGACAATCGCACCACCGATCACACGGTGAGATTCTTTGTCGAAGATCAGTTTGGTCATACCGTCTGCGCAGTCGGAAGCGATAGCACGGCCAGAAGCAGCCCACGGGAAGGTGGCGGTTTCGTAGCTGATGCCTTTCTCTTTCGCTTCTTTCTCAGTCAGGCCAACCCATGCAACTTCTGGCTCAGTGTACGCGATGGACGGGATAACTTTCGGATCGAAGTAGTGTTTCTTACCGGAGATAACTTCGGCAGCCACGTGACCTTCGTGAACACCTTTGTGCGCCAGCATCGGCTGACCGACGATATCGCCGATAGCAAAGATGTGCGGCACGTTGGTGCGCAGCTGTTTGTCAACGTGGATGAAGCCACGGTCGTCAACTTCCACGCCAGCTTTGCCTGCGTCGAGGTTTTTACCGTTCGGTACACGGCCGATAGCCACCAGCACCGCGTCGTAGCGTTTTGCTTCAGACGGCGCTTTTTTGCCTTCCATGGAAACGTAAATACCGTCTTCTTTCGCTTCAACGGCAGTCACTTTGGTTTCCAGCATCAGGTTAAATTTCTTGCTGATGCGCTTGGTGAAGACTTTAACGATATCTTTGTCAGCAGCCGGGATAACCTGGTCGAACATTTCAACCACGTCAATCTCTGAACCCAGCGCGTGGTACACGGTACCCATTTCCAGACCGATGATACCGCCGCCCATAACCAGCAGGCGTTTTGGCACTTCTTTCAGTTCCAGTGCGTCTGTGGAGTCCCAAATGCGCGGATCTTCATGCGGAATGAACGGCAGCTGAATTGGACGAGAACCCGCCGCGATGATCGCGTTGTCGAAGTTGATCACGGTTTTGCCGTTTTCGCCTTCCACTTCCAGGGTGTTCGCCCCGGTGAATTTACCCAGACCGTTAACCACTTTCACTTTACGGCCTTTGGCCATACCAGCCAGACCGCCGGTCAGTTGAGTGATGACTTTCTCTTTCCAGGTACGAATCTTGTCGATATCCGTTTTCGGCTCACCGAAGACGATACCGTGTTCAGCCAGCGCTTTGGCTTCTTCGATAACTTTTGCTACGTGCAGCAGCGCTTTAGAAGGGATACAGCCAACGTTCAGACAAACACCACCAAGGGTGCTGTAACGTTCTACGATTACGGTTTCCAGACCTAAATCAGCGCAACGGAAAGCAGCAGAGTAACCCGCCGGGCCCGCCCCAAGTACCACGACCTGAGTTTTAATTTCAGTACTCATCATGACCTCTATCATTTGTATCCGGCGGTCTGACGTTATAGTTATTACGCCCATCATCCACCGGGACGTTCTATCCGCGTGTATTTTACAAAATTGTTAACAATTTTTAAACAACAAACGGCAAACGATTTTGTCCTTTGTTGCTGATAACCCCTAACCACTCCGAGGTTACCAGAAAAAAGCCGGCCGTCAGGCCGGCTTTTTCATTACATCACCAGACGGCGAATGTCAGACAGCATGTTGTTGATGATGGTGATAAAGCGCGCACCATCCGCACCGTCGATAACGCGGTGGTCGAAGGAGAGCGAAATCGGCATCATCAGACGCGGCATAAACTCTTTACCGTTCCACACTGGCTCCATAGAGGACTTGGAGACACCGAGGATCGCCACTTCCGGCGCGTTCACAATCGGCGCGAAGTGGGTGGTACCCAGGCCGCCGATGCTGGAGATGGTGAAGCAACCGCCCTGCATTTCGCCAGCAGTCAGCTTGCCATCACGCGCTTTCTTGGAGATGGTGGTCAGTTCGCGAGACAGCTCGGTAATGCTCTTCTTGTTCACGTCTTTGAAGACAGGAACAACCAGACCATTCGGGGTATCTACCGCAACGCCGATGTTGATGTATTTCTTCAGCGTCAGACGCTGACCATCTTCGGACAGAGAGCTGTTGAAGCGCGGCATCTGTTCCAGAGCGGCGGCAACGGCTTTCATGATGAAGACCACTGGGGTGAATTTCACGTCCAGTTTACGTTTTTCAGCTTCGGCGTTCTGCTGTTTACGGAACGCTTCCAGATCGGTGATATCGGTCTTATCGAAGTGGGTAACGTGCGGGATCATCACCCAGTTACGGCTCAGGTTAGCACCAGAGATTTTCTGGATACGGCCCAGTTCCACTTCTTCGATTTCACCAAACTTGCTGAAGTCCACTTTCGGCCAAGGCAGCATGCCCGGAATACCGCCGCCTGCTGCTGCAGCCGGAGCCGCTTCCGCACGCTTGATAGCGTCTTTCACGTAAGCCTGAACGTCTTCGCGCAGGATACGACCTTTACGGCCAGACCCTTTCACTTTCGCCAGGTTCACGCCGAATTCGCGCGCCAGGCGACGAATCAGCGGAGTAGCGTGGACGTAAGCGTCGTTCTCAGCAAACTCAGATTTGCCTTCCGCTTTTGCGGCCGGAGCAGGCGCTGCTGCTTGTGCAGGCGCGGCGGCCGGAGCCGGAGCTGCTGCCTGAGCCGGCGCGGCAGCAGGTGCTGCGCCTTCCACTTCGAAGACCATAATCAGAGAACCGGTTTTGACTTTGTCGCCGGTGCTGATTTTGATCTCTTTCACGGTGCCCGCGAACGGTGCCGGAACTTCCATAGAGGCTTTGTCGCCTTCTACGGTAATCAGTGACTGCTCAGCGGCAATTTTATCGCCCACTTTAACCATCACTTCAGTGACTTCAACTTCGTCACCGCCGATATCCGGTACGTTAACTTCTTTGGAGCCCAAAGCTGCTGCCGGAGCCGCCGCTGCGGCAGGCGCTGCTGCCTGAGCCGGTGCAGCCGCTGGTGCCGCGCCCGCAACTTCGAAGACCATAATCAGAGAGCCGGTAGACACTTTGTCGCTGGTGTTCACTTTGATCTCTTTCACGGTACCCGCGAACGGCGCCGGGACTTCCATAGAGGCTTTATCGCCTTCTACGGTGATCAGCGACTGCTCTGCGGTCACGGTGTCGCCCACTTTCACCAGAATCTCGGTCACTTCAACTTCGTCACCGCCGATATCCGGAACGTGTACGTCTTTAGCTGCCGCTGCAGCAGGTGCTGCTGCCGGAGCCGCTTCTTTCTTCTCTTCTGCCTTGGCAGGTGCAGCTGCTGCTGCACCGTCGGCGGAATCGAAAATCATGATCAGTTTGCCGGTCTCAGTTTTGTCGCCAACAGAGACTTTGATCTCTTTAACGATACCAGCCTGAGGAGACGGAACTTCCATAGAGGCTTTGTCGCCTTCTACGGTGATCAGCGACTGTTCAGCTTCAACTTTGTCGCCTACTTTGACCAGGATCTCGGTGATTTCAACTTCATCAGCCCCGATGTCCGGTACATTGATTTCGATAGCCATTGTTCTTTTACCTCTTACGCCAGACGCGGGTTAACTTTTTCTGCATCGATGTTGAATTTGGTAATTGCTTCCGCAACCACTTTCTTATCGATTTCGCCACGTTTAGCCAGTTCGCCCAGTGCCGCTACAACCACGTAGGAAGCATCAACTTCGAAGTGGTGACGCAGGTTTTCACGGCTATCAGAGCGGCCAAAGCCGTCGGTACCCAGTACGCGGTAATCATCAGCCGGTACATAAGTACGAACCTGCTCAGCAAACAGTTTCATATAGTCGGTAGAGGCAACTGCCGGTGCGTCGTTCATCACCTGAGCGATGTACGGAACGCGCGGCGTTTCCAGCGGGTGCAGCATGTTCCAGCGCTCACAATCCTGGCCATCACGCGCCAGTTCAGTGAAGGAAGTCACAGAGTACACGTCAGAGCCCACACCGTAGTCTTTCGCCAGGATCTGCGCTGCTTCACGGACGTGACGCAGGATAGAACCGGAGCCCAGCAGCTGAACCTTACCTTTGCTACCTTCGATGGTTTCGAGTTTGTAGATACCTTTACGGATACCTTCCTCGGCACCTGCTGGCATTGCCGGCATGTGGTAGTTTTCGTTCAGCGTGGTGATGTAGTAGTAAACGTTCTCTTGTTTCTCACCGTACATACGCTCCAGACCATCGTGCATGATGACCGCAACTTCGTACGCGTAAGACGGATCGTAAGAGATACAGTTCGGGATAGTCAGAGACTGAATATGGCTGTGACCATCTTCGTGCTGCAGACCTTCGCCGTTCAGCGTCGTACGACCGGAAGTACCACCTACCAGGAAGCCGCGAGCCTGCTGGTCGCCAGCCTGCCAGCACAGGTCACCGATACGCTGGAACCCGAACATGGAGTAGTAGATGTAGAACGGAATCATCGGCAGGTTGTTGGTGCTGTAAGAGGTCGCAGCCGCCAGCCAGGATGCGCCAGCACCCAGTTCGTTGATACCTTCCTGCAGAATCTGGCCTTTCTCGTCTTCTTTGTAGTAGGCAACCTGCTCGCGGTCCTGCGGGGTGTACTGCTGACCGTTCGGGCTGTAGATACCAATCTGACGGAACAGACCTTCCATACCAAAGGTACGCGCTTCATCGGCGATGATCGGCACGAGGCGGTCTTTGATGGATTTGTTCTTCAGCATCACGTTCAGAGCACGTACGAACGCGATAGTGGTAGAGATTTCTTTGTTCTGCTCTTCCAGCAGCGGCGCGAAATCTTCCAGAGTCGGCAGCTCTAACTTCTCATCGAAGTTCGGCTGACGGCTTGGCAGGTAGCCGTGCAGTTTCTGACGCTGGGCGTGCAGATAGGTGTGCTCTTCAGAACCTTCCGGGAAGGTAATGTACGGCAGTTTTTCGATATCAGCATCGGCAACCGGCACATTGAAACGATCGCGGACGTAGCGAACGCCGTCCATGTTCATTTTCTTCACCTGGTGAGCGATGTTTTTACCTTCAGCGGTGTCACCCATGCCGTAACCTTTAATGGTATGGGCGAGGATTACGGTAGCTTTGCCTTTGGTTTCCTGCGCTTTTTTCAGTGCAGCGTAGACTTTCTTCGGATCGTGACCACCACGGTTCAGGGCCCAGATCTGCTCGTCAGTCCAGTCGGCAACCAGCGCTGCGGTTTCCGGATATTTACCGAAGAAGTGCTCACGCACGTAAGCGCCGTCTTTGGATTTGAAGGTCTGGTAGTCACCGTCAACGGTTTCTTCCATCAGCTGGATCAGTTTACCGCTGGTATCTTTACGCAGCAGTTCGTCCCAACGACCGCCCCAGATAACCTTGATAACGTTCCAGCCAGCGCCCGCGAAGATGCCTTCCAGTTCGTTAATGATTTTGCCATTACCGGTAACCGGGCCATCAAGACGCTGCAGGTTACAGTTGATAACAAAGACCAGGTTGTCCAGTTTTTCACGGGTCGCGATGGTGATAGCGCCTTTAGATTCTGGTTCATCCATCTCGCCGTCGCCCAGGAAGGCGTAAACGGTCTGTTTGGAGGTGTCTTTCAGACCACGGTGTTCCAGGTATTTCAGGAATTTAGCCTGATAGATAGCGCCGATCGGGCCCAGCCCCATAGATACAGTCGGGAACTGCCAGAAGGTCGGCATCAGTTTCGGGTGCGGGTAGGAAGACAGACCTTTACCGTGAACTTCCTGACGGAAGTTGTTCATTTGTTCTTCGGTCAGACGGCCTTCCAGGAAAGCACGCGCGTAGACGCCCGGGGAGATGTGGCCCTGGAAGTACACCAGGTCGCCGCCATCCTGCTCGTTACGTGCGCGGAAGAAGTGGTTGAAGCACACTTCGTAGAAGGTCGCAGAAGACTGGAAGGAAGCCATGTGGCCGCCCAGCTCGAGGTCTTTTTTAGACGCACGCAGCACGGTCATGATGGCGTTCCAACGGATAGCAGAACGAATACGACGCTCCAGCTCCAGATTGCCCGGGTATTCCGGTTCATCTTCAACGGCAATAGTGTTGACGTAACCGCTAGCACTTGCACCCGCCGCTACCTGAACGCCGCCTTTGCGTGCTTCAGAAAGCAGTTGGTCGATAAGATACTGAGCGCGCTCAACACCTTCTTCACGGATGACCGATTCGATCGCCTGTAGCCAGTCGCGAGTTTCGATCGGATCCACGTCATTGTGTAAACGTTCTGACATGGGTTATTCCTTATCTATCTAGTACGTTGATTTGTCTGGAACCTGTCCCATTGCGCTTTCGTGGGAAAACGCAATAAGACAGGTTCTGCGTTTAGTTGCCGCGCTCTCAATGGCGCATTTTCACATTTCCCGGTCAAACAGCTGCCGGGAAAAAGCTTAATCCTTTCGCTGCTGGAGACGACGTAATGAGCGCTCACGGCGGCTCTGTTCACGGCTTCTGTCCAGCAAAATCTCTTCAATGAAGGCCAGGTGGCGATGAGACGCTTCGCGCGCCTGCTCGGGTTCGCCGGCCATGATCGCTTCAAAAATACGGGTACGATGATTGCTGACCTGCGGGAGCATTTCCCTACGGGCGTAGAGCAACTCAAAGTTTTGACGAACGTTTTGCGCCAGCATCGGCTCCATACACCGTAGCAAATGAAGTAGCACCACGTTGTGAGCCGCTTCAGTGACCGCAATTTGATACTGGACGACGGCGTCAGATTCAGCGTCAAGGTCGCCCGATTGCTGAGCCCGTTCGATGGCCTGATGCAGCTCGCGAATGCGTACGCGATCTTCATCAGTGCTGCGCAGTGCCGCGTAATAAGCCGCGATACCTTCCAGCGCGTGACGGGTCTCTAGCAGATCAAACTGGGATTCAGGGTGGTCGGACAGTAGCTCAACCAGCGGATCGCTGAAGCTCTGCCATAGGCTGCTCTGAACAAAAGTCCCGCCGCCCTGGCGACGAAGCAGGAGCCCTTTGGCTTCAAGGCGTTGAATCGCCTCACGCAGCGAAGGGCGAGAAACGTCGAACTGTTTAGCCAGTTCGCGTTCAGGTGGAAGTTTTTCGCCGGGGCGTAACGTCCCCTCAAGAATCAAAAACTCCAACTGCTGCTCAATCACATCGGATAATTTTGGTTGGCGGATTTTGCTGTAGGCCATTGTTCCCTGTCTCTGCCATTAGCCCGGAGTCAATTGGTCTTACCAATTTCAAGTTCGTAGCGCTAAAGTAACAAAGTATTCACCTTATGTCCATACAGGTTTTGATTGAAATCAGTAAACCCGGCACTTTTTAACAACATTACAGAAATGATGTTTCAGAAATGTAACTTTGCACAAAAAATGACTTTACCTATAAAGAAGTACAATTAACTAAAACCAAACAATATTAAGCAAACTGAACCGTTTCAATCCCGCCATAAATGAATTTTTATTCAATTTAATGATTATTAATTCAATATTATCGCGATGACGCCATTTCAGCGCGGCGTGACCGTTGTTGTCTTTTTATCCAATCTGTCATCACCCCTTCATAAAGCAGGTGCATTCCTTCGCGCTTACCACTATTCTGCTCATGACGAAAGAGCCTTACCTCTTTTTAAGAAAAGCTTTTCGTAAACATAACAATACAGAAAACGGAATTTCTTAAGTACATACGCACAACAGCGTCACAATAATAACCACACACGAGGTTTCACAATGGAAGGTCAACAGCAAGGCGCGCAGCTTAAGCGCGGCCTGAAGAACCGCCATATCCAGCTGATTGCTCTGGGCGGCGCTATCGGCACCGGCCTGTTTCTTGGCAGCGCCTCCGTCATTCAATCCGCCGGTCCCGGTATTATTCTCGGCTACGCAATCGCCGGTTTTATTGCCTTTATGATCATGCGCCAGCTCGGTGAAATGGTGGTTGAAGAGCCTGTAGCCGGCTCATTCAGCCACTTTGCCTACAAGTACTGGGGTAACTTCGCGGGCTTTGCTTCTGGCTGGAACTACTGGGTGCTGTACGTCCTGGTTGCCATGGCGGAACTCACCGCAGTGGGTAAATACATCCAGTTCTGGTATCCCGAGATCCCTACCTGGGCTTCCGCGGCAGCCTTCTTTGTGATTATCAACGCCATCAACCTGACCAACGTTAAAGTGTTCGGTGAGATGGAGTTCTGGTTTGCCATCATCAAAGTTATCGCGGTTATCGCGATGATCCTGTTCGGCGCATGGCTGCTGTTCAGCGGCAGCGCAGGCCCGCAGGCCACCGTGCGCAACCTGTGGGAACAAGGCGGCTTCCTGCCGCATGGCTGGACGGGGCTGGTGATGATGATGGCGATCATCATGTTCTCCTTCGGCGGCCTGGAGCTGGTTGGGATTACCGCGGCGGAAGCAGATAACCCGGAGCAGAGCATTCCAAAAGCCACCAACCAGGTTATCTACCGTATCCTGATTTTCTATGTGGGCTCGCTGGCGGTACTGCTCTCGCTGATGCCGTGGACCCGCGTCACCGCGGATGTCAGCCCGTTCGTGCTTATCTTCCATGAACTGGGCGACTCGTTCGTAGCGAATGCCCTGAATATCGTGGTCCTGACCGCCGCGCTCTCCGTGTACAACAGCTGCGTCTACTGCAACAGCCGTATGCTTTTCGGCCTGGCGCAGCAGGGCAATGCCCCGAAAGCGCTGCTGAACGTCGACAAACGCGGCGTGCCGGTGAGCTCTATTTTAGTTTCCGCCGTCGTGACTGCGCTGTGCGTGCTGATCAACTACCTGGCCCCAGAGTCCGCATTCGGACTGCTGATGGCGCTGGTGGTTTCTGCACTGGTCATTAACTGGGCGATGATTAGCCTGGCGCACATCAAGTTCCGCAAAGCCAAACAGCAACAGGGCGTCACCACACGCTTCCCGGCGCTGTTCTACCCGCTGGGGAACTGGATCTGCCTGGTCTTCATGGCTGCCGTGCTGGTGATTATGGTGATGACTCCGGGCATGGCCATCTCCGTATGGCTGATTCCGGTATGGATCATCATTCTGGGCATCGGCTTTATGTTTAAGCAGAAGAGCGCCAAAACCGTAAAAGCGCACTAATCTGACAGGCCCTCTCCTCCCGGAGGGGGCTTTTTCCCTGATGTTACCTGCCTCACAGTTTCATTTTCGCAGCAGCTTTCTCCATATCAACAACGTTATCCTGCTACGCATTTCACCCTTTAACTGGCAATAATCTTCTCCATATTCCCCAAGAGAGATCTGGCGATGGACGCAAGTAAACTGTCAGTAAAAGAGAAGATTGGTTATGGCATGGGCGATGCAGGATGCAACATCATCTTCGGCGCTATCATGCTGTTCGTTAACTATTTTTACACCGATATTTTTGGACTGGCGCCAGCATTGGTGGGCGTACTGCTGCTCTCAATCCGCGTTATCGACGCCGTTACCGACCCGATTATGGGCGCGCTGGCCGACCGTACGCGCAGTAAGTATGGCCGCTTTCGTCCATGGCTGCTGTGGATAGCCTTCCCCTATGCGCTGTTCAGCGTGCTGATGTTCACCACGCCAGACTGGAGCTATAGCAGCAAAGTTATCTATGCGTTTGTCACCTATTTCCTGTTATCGATCACCTATACCGCCATCAACATTCCTTACTGCTCGCTGGGTAGCGTGATTACCAACGACCCGAAAGAGCGCGTCGCCTGCCAGTCCTATCGCTTTGTACTGGTTGGCATCGCCACCCTGCTGCTGTCGCTGACCCTCCTGCCGATGGCCGACTGGTTTGGCGGCGAAGACAAAGCCAAAGGCTATCAGATGGCGATGACCGTGCTGGCCTTTATCGGCATGTGTATGTTCCTGTTCTGCTTTGCCACCGTACGTGAACGCGTACGCCCGGCGGTACAGACCAACGATGAACTGAAGCAGGATTTAAAAGACGTCTGGAAAAACGATCAGTGGGTACGCATTCTGCTGCTGACTTTGTGCAACGTCTGCCCGGGTTTTATTCGCATGGCCGCCACCATGTACTACGTCACCTGGGTGATGGGCGAAAGCACGCACTTCGCCACTATTTTTATCAGTCTGGGCGTGGTCGGCATGATGTTCGGCAGTATGCTGGCCAAAGTGTTGACCGATCGCTGGTGTAAACTGCAGGTCTTCTTCTGGACGAACATCGTACTGGCCGTCTTCTCTATCGCCTTCTATTTCTTCGACCCGCACGCCACCGTGCTGATCGTGGTGCTCTACTTCCTGCTGAACGTGCTGCACCAGATCCCGTCTCCGCTGCACTGGTCGCTGATGGCCGACGTTGATGACTATGGCGAATGGAAAACCGGCAAACGTATCACCGGCATCAGCTTCTCCGGCAACCTGTTCTTCCTGAAGGTGGGGCTTGCGGTTGCCGGTGCCATGGTTGGCTTCCTGCTCTCCTGGTATGGCTACGACGCGGGTGCCAAGGCGCAAAGCGACACCACCCTCAACGGTATTATGCTGCTGTTCACCGTGATTCCTGGCGTGGGCTATCTGATTACCGCTGGCGTGGTCCGTCTGCTGAAAGTTGACCGCAACCTGATGAAACAGATTCAGGAAGATCTCGAAAAACGCCGCAATAACTACCGCGAGCTGAATGAATACCAGCAAGAATTGAAAACGACTGAACACGTAAGGAAAGCCTGATGAAGAACTGGCCTAACCCCTTTATTGAGCAACGCGCCGATCCGTTTATTCTGCGCCATAAGGATACGTACTACTTTATCGCCTCTGTGCCGGAATATGACCGGCTGGAGATCCGCCGCGCCACGGACCTCGACGGCCTGCGCACCGCTGAGCCGGTAGTGGTCTGGCGCAAGCCGGACAGCGGCCCGATGAGCAACCTTATCTGGGCGCCGGAGCTGCACCACATTGACGGCAAATGGTATATCTACTTCGCCGCCGCCCACACTCAGGCGTTCGACAGTCTGGGGATGTTCCAGCACCGCATGTTTGTGCTGGAGTGCAGCGACGCCGATCCGCTCAGCGGGAAATGGGTTGAGAAAGGTCAGGTAAAAACGCAGTTCGACACCTTCTGTCTCGACGCCACCACCTTCGAACATCAGGGTAAACGGTGGTATCTGTGGGCGCAAAAGTCTCCGGAGATTGCCGGCAACTCCAACCTGTATCTGGCTGAGCTGGAAAACCCGTGGGCCCTGAAAGGTAAGCCCGTCATGCTCAGCAAACCCGAGTTCGACTGGGAATGTCGCGGTTTTCTCGTGAACGAAGGGCCTGCCGTCGTCACTCACGGCAACCGCCTGTTTATCAGCTACTCCGCCAGCGCCACCGACGAAAACTACTGCATGGGCCTGCTGTGGATTGATAAAGATGCCGACATGACCAACGTGGAAAACTGGCATAAGTCACCGGAGCCGGTATTCACCACCAGCTACGAAAATCGTCAGTACGGTCCTGGACACAATAGCTTTACGCAGACGCCGGAAGGTGATGATGTGCTGGTGTATCACGCGAGGAACTACACGGAAATTGAAGGCGACCCGCTGTACGACCCGAATCGCCACACCCGCCTGAAAACGGTCCGCTGGACGGAAGACGGAATGCCAGACTTCGGCATCCCGCCGGCAGATACGCTATAAACGCATTGCCCGGTAACGCGACGTTTACCGGGCAAAAACTACACTAACGTTCCATAAATCGTCAGCAGCGCCATTACCACCACCACCGCATACGACGTCTTCTTCGCCATCGAGACCGCGGCTTTTGGCGTTTCCACCTTATCCACGTGCGGTTCGCGGGCAAGCGAATACTGCGCCAGCGTCGTCAACACCTGATACTGCGAAGAATGCCGGTCGCCCAGCGAAGCAAACCACGCCGGAAGCGCCTTCTCACCGTGGCCAATCAGCGCATATACCACGCCAACCAAACGAACAGGAACCCAATCCACCACATGCAGGATTGCGTCTATCCCTGACAGCAAGCGATGATGCGGCGTCTGATAACGCGCGAGGAAAGACTGCCACGAACGCAAAAACGCGTAGCCTATCAACGCCATCGGCCCCCACGAGCCCCCCACCACGAACCAGAACAGCGGGGCCAGGTAGAAACGGTAGTTGATCCACAGCAGCGCATTCTGCAATTCGCGCAGGAACTCGCGCTCATCGCAACCCGGCGGGACGCCATGAATCATTGTCAGCTCGCTGGCCATCGCCTCACGGGCGTGGGCATCATTGCGCGATGCCGCCTTCAGATAGGCGTGATAATGCAGACGAACGCGGCCCGCGCCGATACACAACAGCCCCAGAAGAATCCAGAAAATAAGCTGTGGCACGTTAAACAGCAGCCCATCGAGCACACGCTGAATAATTCCGACCACGGCCATTGCCGCGATGGTCATCAGCAACGTGGCGCCCAGAGAATAGTGCTTCACCCGGCGAAACAGCACTTCCAGACGGTGGTCGAGCTGCCAGTGTTCGCCGAGTTTAAACAGGCGCTCGGCAAGCAGAACCAGAAGCGTGGTAAACAACGTCATGTCATCTCCTTATCTGACGAGGGGGTGACCAGCGCGCGAAAACGCGCCCAGTCAAACGCCGGGCCGGGATCGGTTTTGCGCACAGGCGCGATATCACTGTGGCCAGTCATGTTATCGGCAATGAGGGGATATTCGGCAATGAGCAACTGGGTTAAGGCCGCCAGCTGCGCATACTGCGCATCGGTGTAGGCCAGCGTATCGGTACCTTCAAGTTCAATACCGATAGAGAAATCATTACATCGCTCGCGCCCGTGATAGCTGGAAACGCCGGCATGCCAGGCGCGTTTATCAAAGGGAACGTACTGCACAATCTCACCATCACGACGGATCAAGCAGTGGGCTGACACCCGCAGATGGCAAATTTCCGCAAAAAATGGATCGGCGTTGGGGTCGAGCGTGCCAGTAAACAGGGCATCTATCCACGGGCCGCCAAATTGACCGGGCGGCAGGCTAATATTATGCACAACCAGCAGCGAGGGGGCCTCATCCTGTGGGCGAGTATCGTGATGAGGGGACGGCACCTGCCGAACGCCCACCAGCCAGCCCTTATCTAACTGCATTCAGGATCTCCTAAAATATGGTGATACTTGCTGGTTCAGAGTAGCATGTTTCAATCTTTTGCATCGTTACCAATTTGGAGCTTTATTATGCCGCCTCGCCGCTATAACCCAGACCATCGACGTGACGCGCTACTTGAACGTATTAATCTCGATATCCCTAACGCTGTCGCTCAGGCGCTGCGCGAAGATCTGGGCGGAGAAGTGAACGCACAGAACGATATTACCGCACAACTCTTACCGGAAAAAACACAGTCTCATGCCATCGTGATTACGCGTGAAGACGGCGTATTTTGCGGTAAACGCTGGGTTGAAGAGGTCTTTATTCAACTGGCGGGCGATGACGTCACCCTGACCTGGCACGTTGAAGATGGCGATACCGTCATCGCTAATCAACCGCTGTTTGAAATTAACGGCCCGTCCCGCGTTCTGCTCACCGGCGAGCGCACGGCGTTGAACTTCGTGCAAACGCTTTCCGGTGTCGCCAGCGAAGTGCGTAAATACGTCGACCTGCTGGAAGGTACGCACACCCAACTGCTGGATACCCGCAAAACGCTGCCGGGCCTGCGCACCGCGCTAAAATACGCCGTGCTATGCGGCGGCGGCGCCAATCACCGCCTGGGATTATCCGATGCGTTCCTGATCAAAGAAAACCACATTATTGCCTCCGGCTCCGTGCGTCAGGCAGTAGAGAAAGCGTTCTGGCTGCATCCGGACGTGCCGGTTGAAGTCGAAGTGGAAACCCTGCAAGAGCTGCGTGAAGCGCTGAAGGCCGGTGCCGACATCATCATGCTTGATAACTTTGATACCGAGCAGATGCGTGAAGCGGTAAACATTACCCAAGGCCAGGCTCAGTTGGAGGTCTCGGGCAACGTGACCTTCGACACCATCCGCGAGTTCGCTGAAACCGGCGTCGACTTCATCTCCGTCGGCGCGCTAACCAAGCATGTGCGAGCGCTCGATCTGTCGATGCGTTTCCGCTAACCCCTGATAATGCCCTCCACCGCGAGGGCATTTTTTCCGATCGTCGTTCCACTTCCCCCTGCACATCTGCAACCCCAGTAAAAACGCTGGGAGGCGACTTCCTGAACACCGCTTCGCCCCTCGCTGACCGCGTTAACCTCTGCCAGAGTAGCGCCAGTTTCAGCAAGGAGCAGAACATGAACAAACAACAAGGTTTTACTCTCATCGAACTGATGGTCGTTATCGGCATCATTGCCATTCTTAGCGCCATTGGTATCCCGGCCTACCAGAATTACCTACGCAAAGCAGCGCTAACCGATATGCTGCAAACCTTTGTTCCCTACCGCACCGCGATCGAACTGTGCGCACTCGACCGCGGCGGGCTGGATAACTGCGATGCAGGCAGCAATGGCATCCCCTCACCGACCACCACGCGTTATGTTTCAGCCATGAGCGTCGCGCAGGGCACGGTTATCCTGACCGGCCAGGAGAGCCTCAACGGCCTGACCGTTACCCTCGTCCCCAGCTGGGACAACGCCAACGGCATCACCGGCTGGCAGCGCACCTGTGATATCCAGAACGATGGCGCACTCCAGCAGGCCTGTGAAGACGTTTTCCGCTTTGATGTTCAGTAAGCGAAGGGGCAATGATGAAACAGGAACAATTGTTAACGTTGTGCCAACGTCACCATGCGGTACTGCTCAGCAACGCGGCCGATGAACTGAGTATCGCGGTCGTGGGTACGCCGCCAGGCGAGCTGATGGATTCGCTCCGCTTTGCCACCCAAAAGCGCATCGATATTGAATGCTGGACGCAGGAGAGGATGGACAAATATCTGCAGCAGTCGACGCCTTTAACCAATGCCAGGCCGCATGATGAAAGTGATAACGCGGTTGACCTGCTCAACCATCTGCTCAAACAAGCGCTGGTTCAACGCGCGTCCGATATCCATTTTGAGCCGACCGAACATGCGCTTCGCGTACGGCTTCGTGTCGATGGCGTGCTGCATCCTCTCGCCCCCATTGCTCTGCCGTTAATGGCACCGCTGATTGCCCGGCTTAAGGTGCTCGGCGGCCTCGATATCGCCGAGCGGCGCTTACCTCAGGACGGGCAGTTCACGATAGATATTGCCGATAAGCCGCTCTCATTCAGGCTCTCGACGCTTCCCTGCCGTTACGGCGAGAAAGCCGTGCTGCGTCTGCTGCATAAGGTGGAACAGGCGCTTGATCTTCAGCGTTTGGGGCTATCAGACAATGAGCTAATGCAGCTTCAGTCTGCGTTAAATCAACCGCAAGGGCTGATTCTGGTCACCGGGCCGACGGGCAGCGGAAAAACGGTGACGCTCTACAGCGCGCTGCAAAGCCGCAACCGGAGTAACGTCAATATCTGCAGTGTGGAAGACCCCATTGAGATCCCTCTTGATGGTCTGAATCAGACACAGATTAGCCCACGCGCCGGATTGACCTTCCAGAACGTACTGCGCGCCTTGCTGCGTCAGGACCCCGATATCGTGATGGTCGGTGAAATCCGCGACGGCGAGACGGCGGAGATCGCCATCAAAGCCGCGCAGACCGGTCATCTGGTGCTCTCGACGCTGCATACCAACTCCACCGTCGAAACGCTGGTACGCCTCGAGCAAATGGGGGTGGCGCGCTGGATGGTGTCATCGGCACTGTTAATGGTCGTCGCACAGAGACTGGTTCGGCGACTCTGCCCACACTGCCGCCAGACATCGCCCGGTGAACAGCCGCTCCCACGATCGCTATGGCCACGCCCGCTGCCGCACTGGACGGCACCGGGCTGCCCGCACTGTTACCATGGTTATCAGGGCCGTCTCGCGCTGTTTGAACTGCTGCCGCTTACGCCCACACTACGACAGGGGATCGTTAATGGACGCAGTCCGGCGGAACTGATGATACATGCTCGGGAAGCGGGTATGAAAACGCTGTTTGAAAATGGCTGCCGGGCCGTCGAGCAAGGGCTAACCACGCAGGAAGAATTACTGCGCGTGCTAGGGCTCCCACACGATGCGTGAACAGCTTTGGTACTGGCGTGGGCTTGACCCCAACGGCATCGAGCATCGCGGTACGCTCTGGGCCAGCCATCGGCCTGGCGCGCTGATGGCGCTCACGCAACAGAACATTATCGCCCTCTCGTTAAAGCGCCGTGCGATAAACCCGTCACTCTGGCGGGCACAGCACAGCTGCGCGGTAATCAGTCAGTTGGCAACCCTGTTGCAGGCTGGACTCACGTTATCAGACAGCCTGGCGCTCCTCAGCCAGCAGCACCCGGCACCGCAATGGCGTGCCCTTCTCGACTCCCTGGCTAGCCGTCTGGCGCAAGGTGTCACGTTATCGGAAGGATTGAAACCGTGGCCGCAGGCTTTTCCCCCACTCTACCTGGCGATGATTCGCACCGGTGAAATCACCGGTAAGCTGGAACAATGCTGTCTGGCGCTCTCTCAGCAACAGAAAGCGCAACTGCTGCTGACGGCAAAGGTGAAAAAGGCGCTGCGCTATCCGCTGATTATTTTATCGCTGGCCGTACTGGTGGTGGTGGCGATGGTCAGCTTTGTACTGCCAGAATTTACCGCCATCTATCGCACCTTCAACACGCCGTTGCCCGCGTTGACACAGGCCGTCATGGCAAGCGCCACCTTTATTGAGCGGTGGTACCTTCCTCTTTTGGTTTTTCTGCTGTTGCCTGTGATACTAAGCGCCGCGTTAAAAAACCACCCGCCATGGCAGCGTATTCGTCAGCGGATATTGCTCGCGCTGCCGATCATGGGCAAGCTCAGGCGTGGCCAGATGCTCAGCCAGATTTTTACCGTCCTTTCGCTGACGCAGAGCGCAGGCATCGCCTTTTTGCAGGGGCTGGAGACCGTTGAGGAAGCGCTTAGTTGCCCGTGGTGGCGTGAGGTTATCACCCGGCTACATCACGACGTGGCGCAGGGTTGCACGATCTGGCAGGCCATGGAAAACAGTGGCGTGTTTACACCTTTATGCTTACAGCTGGTAAGGACCGGAGAAGCGTCCGGGGCGCTGGATGAAATGCTGGAGAATCTGGCCCGGCATCACAATGAGAGCACTCAGAATCTGGCAGAAAACCTGACGTCGATACTGGAACCATTGCTGCTTATCGTCACGGGGTTAATTATCGGAACGCTGGTCGTCGCGATGTATCTGCCCATTTTTCATCTGGGAGACGCCATCAGCGGAGCGGGATAACGCTGGCGCATACGGCGCCAGCGTTAAAGGGGTTACAGGCTGTTGAACACGCGGTTCTCTTGTTCCTGTACCCGGATAAAGGTGGTGCGTTTAGTCAGCTCTTTCAGGCGAGAGGCCCCAACGTAGGTACACGCTGAACGCAGGCCGCCAAGGATATCACGCGCGGTGTTATCGACCGGGCCACGCAGCGGCAGCTTCACGGTTTTGCCTTCTGCCGCGCGGTACTGAGCAACGCCGCCCACGTGGCGCTTCATCGCAGACTCAGAGCTCATGCCGTAGAACAGCATAAATTTCTCGCCATTCTCTTCGACAATCACGCCGCCGCTTTCATCGTGACCAGCCAGCATGCCGCCCAACATCACGAAGTCGGCGCCGCCGCCAAAAGCTTTGGCTACGTCGCCCGGCATGGTGCAGCCGCCATCGCTGACGATCTGGCCGCCAAGTCCATGCGCCGCATCAGCACATTCAATCACTGCGGACAGTTGCGGATAACCGACGCCAGTTTTCACGCGGGTTGTGCAGACGGAACCCGGACCGATACCCACTTTCACAATGTCTGCGCCAGACAGAATCAGCTCTTCACACATCTCGCCGGTCACCACGTTGCCTGCGCAGATAGTTTTCGTCGGCCATGCTTCACGCGCTTTCGCTACAAACTGTACAAAGTGCTCAGAGTAACCATTAGCCACATCAATACAGACAAAGTTCAGCGCTGAGTTCAGCTTGAGGATCTGCTGCGTTTTTTCGAAGTCGGCGTCGGAGGTCCCGGTAGAGACCATCACGTGCTTGAGCACGTCTTCAGACTCGGCCTGCACAAAGGCTTTCCACTCTTCAACGGAGTAGTGCTTATGTACGGCGGTCAGGATATCGAAAGAGGCAAGCGCTTTTGCCATCCCGAAAGTCCCCACGGAGTCCATATTCGCAGCAATAATCGGTACGCCTGACCAGCGTTGGCCTGAATGTTTAAAGGTGAATTCGCGTTCCAGTTCAACATCGGAACGGCTTTTAAGAGTAGAGCGTTTAGGGCGGATAAGAACGTCTTTGAAACCTAACTTCAGATCTTCTTCGATACGCATGTGCGAATTCCTGGGGTTAATGGCAATTAAATTGAGAGCACAACTCCAGTAATGCAATCATACGCACTAATCAGGTCTTCGCAAGACTGCGATTTTCACTTTTTTTAAGCTACAATCCCATAAATTTACCTGGCGAATAGTACCGTGCATCTTTGATTCGCACACTTCAGGCGTCAGTTTTTTAACCAAATGATTTTCATACTAAAATTCCAGGGCTAAGCGGTATGACTTACACAGTGGCGTTAACGGGCGGCATCGGCAGCGGCAAAAGCACGGTCGCAGATGCGTTTTCTTGCCTGGGAATTAACGTGATTGATGCCGATATTCTTGCCCGTCAGGTTGTCGAACCCGGCACGCCGGCGCTAGCAGCCATTACCGAACATTTCGGCCACCACATTCTGACCCCGGAAGGGGCGCTAAACCGCCGGGAGCTACGCGAACGTATTTTCGCCAACCCGGAGGAAAAAGCCTGGCTCAACGCCCTCCTGCATCCTTTGATTCAGCAGGAAACACAGCGTCAGCTTCGTCAGGCCACCTCGCCTTACGTGCTTTGGGTCGTTCCTCTTCTGGTGGAAAACAAACTCTACGAGCGGGCCGATCGCGTACTGGTCGTTGACGTATCACGCGAGACCCAGCTTCTTCGTACCATGCAGCGCGACAACGTGTCGCGAGAGCATGCGGAAAATATTCTTGCAGCCCAGGCCACGCGCGAAGCGCGTCTGGCCGTGGCTGACGACGTTATTAATAACAACGGCACACCAGATGCCATTGCATCGGATGTTGCTCGCCTTCACGCGCACTATCTTGAGCTCGCGGCACAGGCTGTATCACAGGAAAAATCGTAATGCACACCCACATCCTTTTTGAGCATCCGCTAAACGAAAAAATGCGTACCTGGCTGCGTATTGAATTTCTGACTGAGCAATTGAATGCCAATTTACCCATCAGAGATCACGCCAGCGCGCTGCACTTTTTTCGCAACGTCGGGGATTTACTGGATGTGTTCGAACGCGGCGATATCCGCACAGAACTGCTCAAAGAGCTGGAACGCCAACAGCGTAAACTGAACGCCTGGAGCGAAGTCCCGGGTGTTGATCTCAGCCGTATCGACGCCCTGCGTCAGCAATTGAAAAATAGCAGCAGCATCCTGATGGCGGCACCGCGTATCGGGCAGTTCCTGCGTGAAGATCGCCTGATTGCGCTGGTGCGTCAGCGTCTGAGTATTCCGGGAGGTTGCTGCAGCTTCGACCTGCCGACGCTGCATATCTGGCTACACGCTAAACAGCATCAGCGCGATGCGCTGGTGGAAACCTGGCTGGCAAGCCTGGAGCCGCTCAATCAGGCGTTGACGTTAATTCTCGATCTGGTACGCAATTCAGCGCAGTTCCGCAAGCAAACCAGCCTGAACGGTTTTTACCAGGACAACGGTGAAGATGCCGACCTGCTGCGTCTGAAGCTTGAACTGACCTCGCAGCTTTACCCGCAGATCTCCGGCCACAAGAGCCGCTTTGCTATCCGCTTTATGCCGCTGGACAGCGAGCACGGCGTGGTACCGGAGCGTCTGGATTTTGAACTGGCGTGCTGCTAAGGAGAGAAGATGTCTGACGTCACCACCGTAAACTGCCCCACCTGCAACAAACCGGTTGTCTGGGGCGAACAAAGCCCCTATCGCCCATTTTGCTCCAAGCGCTGCCAGCTGATTGACCTTGGCGAATGGGCGGCGGAGGAGAAGCGAATCCCGAGCAGCGGCGATCTCTCCGACAGCGATGACTGGAGCGAAGAGCAGCAGTAAATCCGACGCCGGGAACGGCCCGGCGTCATCACATATCAACCCGCGATCAGCTTTTCAATCACCGGCACGTTCGCTGGCGGGAATTCGTCCGCCACCAAATCCTGTTGCGCAACCCAGCGTCCCGGCTGCCCTTCTTTGCCCCACGGCTCGCCTTCCCAGCTGTCAACCAACCAGAACCACAGCGTAATGTGGCGATCGGGGAACTGATACTCCAGCTTATCAAACGGCTGCAGCGAGGTGGTCACGATCCCAACCTCTTCCTGCAGTTCACGGATAACCGCTTCCTGCGGTGACTCCCCCGCTTCAATTTTACCACCCGGGAACTCCCATTTATGCGCCATGTGCGCATCGGCTGCACGCTGGGTGATATAAATTTCGCCTGCGGCATTGCGAATGATGCCGACGGATATTTGCAGTATTTTCATTTTGTCTTATCCATAAAAAAGGCGCAGAACTCTGCGCCTTTTGTTTTCTTATTATGACCTTAGCTCAGACGGCCATGGCACTGTTTGTATTTTTTACCGGAACCGCAAGGACACGGATCGTTACGACCCACTTTGCGATCGCCGGTTTGTGCGGCCAGATCTTCCGCGACGGCTTCGTCATCGCTCTTATGGCTCAGCTGCTGCATCTGCGCCAGACGCTCGGCTTCTTCACGACGTTGCTGTTCCATGGCTTCAACTTCTTCCGGCATGCGTACCTGCACCTTGCTCAGGGTGCTGATCACTTCATACTTCAGAGATTCCAGCATTGCAGCAAACATGGAGAAGGATTCGCGCTTGTACTCTTGCTTCGGATCTTTCTGCGCATAGCCACGCAGGTGGATACCCTGACGCAGGTAGTCCATTGCCGCCAGGTGCTCTTTCCACAGGGAGTCGAGAGTTTGCAGCATCACGCCTTTTTCGAAGTGACGCATCATTTCAGCGCCAACCACTTCTTCTTTACGCTTGTAGACTTCAACCGCGCTTTCCAGAATACGCTCACGCAGCGTCTCTTCGTGCAGCTCAGGCTCTTTATCCAGCCATTCAGCAATCGGCAGTTCGAGATCGAAGTCATTTTTCAGACGTTCCTGCAGACCCGGAATATCCCACATTTCTTCCAGCGACTGTGGAGGAATGTGGGCATCGATAGTCGCTTTAAACACGTCTTCACGAATGCTGTTGATGGTTTCGCTCACGTCGGTCACATCCAGCAGTTCGTTACGCTGGGTGTAGATAGCGCGACGCTGATCGTTGGCAACGTCATCGTATTCCAGCAGTTGCTTACGGATATCAAAGTTGCGGCTTTCCACTTTACGCTGTGCGTTAGCAATCGCTTTGGTGACCCACGGGTGCTCAATGGCTTCGCCCGGTTTCATCCCCAGCTTACGCATCATGCCGGACACGCGGTCAGAGGCGAAGATACGCATCAGGGCATCTTCCATCGACAGGTAGAAACGAGAAGAACCCGCATCACCCTGACGACCGGAACGGCCGCGCAGCTGGTTATCGATACGACGAGATTCGTGACGTTCGGTACCAATAATGTGTAGACCACCTGCCGCCAGTACCGCGTCGTGACGTACCTGCCAGTCAGCTTTGATTTGCGCAATTTGTTCTGGGGTTGGATCTTCCAGCTGTGCAACCTCAGCCTGCCAGCTACCGCCGAGCATAATATCGGTACCACGACCCGCCATGTTGGTGGCGATGGTGACCGCTGCCGGGTAGCCCGCCTGCGCAACGATGTCTGCTTCGCTGGCGTGGAATTTGGCGTTCAGGACGTTATGTTTGATGCCCGCTTTGGTCAGCTCGTGGGAAACCACTTCAGATTTCTCGATGGAGATGGTCCCCACCAGCACCGGCTGGCCTTTCGCGGTACGCTCTTTGATATCTTCGATAATCGCCTGAATTTTTTCCGCTTCGGTCATGTAGACCAGGTCCGGCATATCTTTACGGATCATCGGACGGTTGGTTGGCACGACCACGGTATCCAGCTTGTAGATGGAGCTGAATTCAAACGCTTCGGTGTCCGCCGTACCGGTCATACCGGCCAGTTTTTCATACAAACGGAAGTAGTTCTGGAAGGTAATGGACGCCAGCGTCTGGTTTTCGTTCTGAATTTCAACGCCTTCTTTGGCTTCTACGGCCTGATGCAGACCATCAGACCAGCGACGGCCCTGCATGGTACGACCGGTATGTTCGTCGACGATAATAACTTCGCCATCTTTGACGATGTAATCAACGTCGCGGGTGAACAGCACGTGGGCGCGCAGCGCGGCGGTCACGTGGTGCATCAGCATAATGTTGCCCGGAGAGTACAGCGACTCGCCTTCTTCCATAATACCTTCTTTCACCAGCAGCTCTTCAATCAGCACCAGACCGCGTTCGGTCAGGTTAACCTGACGCGCTTTTTCATCCACAGAGAAGTGACCTTCACCCTGGAAGGTGTCGGAATCTTCCTTCTCCTGGCGGACCAGGTGAGGAATGATTTTGTTCACTCTTTTGTACATTTCCGAGCTGTCTTCAGCCGGGCCGGAAATGATAAGCGGCGTACGCGCTTCATCGATCAGGATGGAGTCGACTTCATCGACCAGCGCATAGTGCAGTTTACGCTGTACGCGCTCTTCCGGGCTGAACGCCATGTTGTCGCGCAGGTAGTCAAAACCGTATTCGTTGTTGGTACCGTAGGTGATGTCGGCATTGTAGGCTTCACGCTTCGCAGGCGCTGGCAGGCCAGACATGTTAATACCAACGGTCATGCCGAGGAATTCGAACAGCGGACGGTTGTTTTCGGCATCACGCTGGGCCAGATAGTCGTTGACGGTCACCACGTGCACGCCCTTGCCGGACAGCGCATTCAGGTAGGCAGGCAGCGTTGCGGTCAGGGTTTTACCTTCACCGGTACGCATTTCCGCGATGCAGCGGTCGTTCAGCACCATACCGCCGAGCAGCTGGACGTCAAAGTGACGCATCCCGAACACACGCTTACTGGCTTCACGCACCACGGCAAACGCTTCAGGAATCAGGCTCTCAACGGTTTCGCCTTTTTCAATGCGCGCGCGGAATTCATTGGTTTTCGCTTTCAGCTCTTCATCGGAGAGTTTTTCCATCTCCGGTTCCATCGCGTTAATAATAGCGACAACTTTGCGCATGCGGCGCAGGGTACGATCGTTACGACTACCAAAAACTTTGGTCAATAATTTGATTAACATAATAAAATCTCAAACGCCCCGACATTTCGGAGTCAGAAAAATAAAGGAAATAAAGCGGTTATTTTCAGACGAGGCGCTGCGGCCCGGCGCGGATGCCCTGCACCTGGCTCACCCAGGCTGGGATACTAAAGACGTGAGGTGAGAGCGCAGGTAACGCTGCGCCCTGAGCAATAATAAGGGACGGCTGACTTTCAACGTTCAGCAACGCATTTAGCGTATCCAGCAGCGCCAGATGTTGCGCGGCCTGCAACGGAGATGTTGACTCAGCAACCGGTGACGCCGTCGGCGCCATGGCAAAAGAAAGGTGACGAATAACGGTGCGAATGGCGTGCTGATGCCAGTAGTCGACGCTGAATGAGGGACGACGGTTATTTTCCAGCCGCGCCAGTTGAGAGAAGTCGATTCTCTGCGTCGGATTATGATTACTGGTTGTTGCGCGGGCGGGAGAAGCTGGCTCGGTATTATTCGCAAGCGCAGGCAGGCCAAAACCGGCAGCAACCATCCCCAACAGGAGATGCGGCCAGAAGTAGCGTCTACCAAACTGTCGCCAACGCGTCAGCATTCCACTCACGTAAAGTTCCACCTTCGGTTTCAGTACCGTTATTCTATTTTAGCCCGGGAATATTACCATTAATGCTGCGCTACAGCAGCAGGAATGACGAAAACAGCAACGAAAAACGGGTTAAGAAAGCAGCGGTTGCACTGGAGTGTGATCTTTAAGCGGGCAACGGCAGGAAAACGGATTGACGGGGATAAAAAGAAAAAACGACTGGTTCCCTGACCGGAGAGAGTGCCAGGTTGCCAGTCGAATTTACGAAATGGTCAGGCTTATGCCAGAACCATTGTCGGTGCTTTGAACGCCAGAGGCAGTTCTGCGTCGTCTTCGAAGGTCACAAATTCCCAAGCTTCCTGTTTTGCCAGGACCGCCTGCAGAAGTTTGTTATTCAGTGCATGACCGGATTTGTACGCGGTAAATGCACCAATAATGTTGTGACCACACATGAACAAGTCACCGATGGCATCGAGCATTTTGTGACGAACGAATTCATCTTCAAAACGCAGGCCGTCTTCGTTCAGTACGCGATAATCGTCAACAACGATGGCACAATCGAAGCTACCGCCCAGGCACAGGCCACGGGACTGCAGATATTCGATATCACGCATGAAACCGAAGGTACGTGCACGGCTGATCTGGCGCATAAAGGCGTCTGCGGAGAAATTCATCGCATAACGCTGGGTGCTGGAGTCAATCGCCGGATGGTTAAAGTCGATGGTGAAATCCAACGAGAAACCATTGTACGGTTTGAATTCAGCCCATTTGTCGCCATCTTCAACGCGAACGGTGTCTTTAATACGGACAAATTTCTTCGCACAGTTCAGCTCATCGATGCCGGCATCCAGCAACAGATAAACGAATGGCGCAGCACTACCGTCCATAATCGGGATCTCTGGCGCATCGACTTCAACAACAATGTTATCGATACCCAGACCCGCCAGCGCGGCGTTCAGGTGCTCTACGGTAGAAATCCGCACGTCATGCTCGTTGACCAGGCAAGTACAGAGCATAGTATCACGCACAGATTTGGCATCAGCCGGAAAATCTACCGGTGGATTCAAGTCGGTGCGACGATAGATGACCCCGGTATTTGCCGGCGCAGGGCGTAGCGTCAGTGTGACCTTTTTGCCGGTGTGTAAACCGACGCCAGTCGCCTGAACGATACGTTTAAGTGTCCTTTGTTTGATCATCGTATAATCTCGCCAAATTAACTATCCAACCGAAGTGTACTACACATTCGGTGGGCCAGTTTAGCACAAAGAGCGCAGATTCCCAACTTCCAGCTAATTCTTAATCAGCTTGCTTACGCAGGAACGCCGGGATATCCAGATAATCCGGTTCTTTAGTGGTCTGCGGCGTATTGTCGTTTACCACTTTAGCTGCCGGTTTCTGTTCTTGCGTCAACGGTGCCATACCGTGCTGCTGATAACGATCCAGCGCCGGTTGCTGCGTCTGCTTGTTGGTCACCAGGGTAATCTCAGGACGTTTGTCCATGCCGATACCGGTGGCAACGACGGTAACACGCAGTTCGTCGTTCATATCCGGGTCAAGTGAAGTACCGATAACCACGGTCGCGTTATCCGATGCAAACGCACGGATGGTGTTACCCACGGTTTCGAACTCATCCAGACGCAGGTCGAAGCCCGCAGTAATGTTGACCAGAACGCCACGCGCGCCGGACAGGTCGATATCTTCCAGCAGCGGGGAAGAGATAGCCATTTCAGCCGCTTCTTCCGCACGATCTTCACCGCTTGCCACGCCGGAGCCCATCATCGCGTAGCCCATTTCGGACATCACGGTGCGCACGTCTGCAAAGTCGACGTTCATCAGGCCCGGACGGGTGATCAGCTCAGCGATACCCTGGACTGCACCTTTCAATACGTCGTTCGCTGCACCAAACGCGTCGAGCAGGGAGATACCGCGGCCCAATACTTTCAGCAACTTGTCGTTCGGGATGGTGATCAGCGAGTCAACGTGCTTGGACAGCTCGGTGATCCCCTGCTCCGCAAATGCCATACGCTTTTTGCCTTCAAAGTTGAAAGGCTTGGTCACGACGGCAACGGTCAGGATACCTAAATCTTTGGCCACTTCCGCAACCACTGGCGCTGCACCGGTCCCGGTACCGCCGCCCATGCCGGCTGCGATAAAGACCATGTCTGCACCGTCAAGTGCTGCACGCAGCGCTTCACGGTCTTCGTCAGCCGCATTACGGCCTACTTCCGGGTTGGCACCCGCACCCAGACCTTTGGTAATACCGCTACCGATCTGGATAGTCTGGCCAACAGCCGTTTTACGCAGTGCCTGCGCGTCGGTGTTAACTGCGAAGAATTCAACGCCTTCGATGCGCTCGCGCACCATGTGTTCAACGGCATTACCGCCGCCGCCACCGACGCCGATGACTTTAATCACCGCGTCGTTGGTCAGTTCCATAGGTTCAAACATAGTTTCTCTCTCCGTTGTGCCTGTCGCCTGAGACCGTTAATGTGCGTTGGTCTCTTTAAAAAATTAAAACTCTTTGCGTAACCAGCTATTCAGTCGTTTGATCCACGAACCAACCGATGCAGTTACGCGCTTTTCTACTTCCGCTTCACCACTCAAGTGGGACTCTTTCCCGTAGTGCAGCAGGCCCACTGCCGTGGAATAATACGGCTCCTGGGCATAGTCCGTCAGACCGGTAATGTTCAGCGGTGCGCCAATACGCACCTGCGTATGGAACACCCGCTGCGCGCAGGCCGCTAAGCCTTCAATTTGCGCCGCGCCGCCGGTCAACACAATCCCCGCCGCCAGGTGGTGTTTGACCCCTTGCTGACGAAGCTGTTCCTGTAACTGTAAAATCTCTTCATTGACGAGATTTAAGAGCTCGGTGTAACGCGGCTCAATGACCTCGGCCAATGTCTGGCGCTGCAGGCTGCGCGGCGGACGTCCACCCACGCTCGGCACTTCAACGCTCTCATCTTTGCCCACAATGGAGCCTAATGCGCAACCGTGGCGCACTTTGATCGCTTCGGCATCGCTTGGCGGCGTACCAAACGCATAGGCGATATCGCTGGTCACCACGTTCCCCGCGTATGGGATCACCTTGGTGTGGCGCAATGCACCGCCAGTATACACGGCGATATCCATTGTACCGCCACCGATATCCACCACGCAGACGCCCAGCTCACGTTCGTCTTCGGTCAGAACCGAATAACTTGACGCCAACCCGGCG
This sequence comes from Kluyvera sp. CRP, assembly GCF_019930565.1. NCBI lineage: Bacteria > Pseudomonadati > Pseudomonadota > Gammaproteobacteria > Enterobacterales > Enterobacteriaceae > Kluyvera > Kluyvera sp. CRP. Next base: position 202,493 of record NZ_CP082841.1, read on the forward strand.
AAAATCAGCTGATCGACCTTCAGACCACAGCGTTCAACCGCTTTGACGATGTTCTTCGCCATGTCGTTGTGGCAGGTAATCAGATGTACCTTGGCCTGCATACGCACGCCGGACAAGCCGACCGGGTTTTTGATCCCTTCCTGGTAATCAATCGCGTATTCCTGCGGAATCACATGAAGAACACGGTGCTCATCACGCACGCGTACGGACTTCGCCGTATGCACCACGTTCTCAACGTCTTCCTGCGTGACCTCTTCTTCAGAAATAGGCACCATGCCTATCTCATTTTGACAGCTAATGTGTTTGCCGGAAAGCGCCAGATATACAGAAGAGATCTGGCAATCCGCCATCAGTTCCGCCTGATCGATAGCGCGCTGTACGCATTTGACTACCGACTCCAGGTCGTTAACCCCGCCTTTATCCATCCCTCGGGATGGGCAACTGCCGACCCCAATGATATTAATCACTCCGTCGGGCAGAACTTCCCCTACTAAAGCGGCTACTTTTGCAGTGCCGATCTCCAGTCCAACTACCAGTTTTCTGTCCGTCGCCTTGATCATTGTTGTTCTGCCTGTGCCTGATTCTGTTGTTGATTAGTGTCCGCCGCAGGAGCAGGTTCCCAGCCTACTGCCGCCCCCGAGTCATAACGCAAATCAACATAGCTAATCCGATTACCCTCAGTTTGCGCCTGCTGTTCCAGAACCGGATACAGTTCCAGAAAACGCGCCAGCCGCTTCATCGTATCGCCCCGCCCCAGATTCAGCTTGATACCGTTATCAAGCGTCAGCTGCCACGAACGGCGCGCGGTCATCGCCGCAACCTTCAACGTGAACTTCCCTTTCGCGAGCACCGCGCCCATGTCGTGATAACCCTGCAAGACTTCGCTTGCGCTGCCTTCCGGGCCATAGAGCATAGGCAAATTCTGCTTGCTGGTTCGATCGGCCGGAATGCTGAAGGCCGTACCTTCCGCATCCACCATGTGCTGATCATTCCAACGCGCAATTGGCACATATTCAACCAGATGAATCTTCAATTCGTCCGGCCACTGCTTTCTTACGCTTGCCTGTTTAATCCACGGCAGGCGTTCAATCTGACTCTGAACGATGTTGACATCCTGAGTCATAAAGGTTCCCGGCGAGCCCAATGCCAGTATGGACTGGCGGATATCATCATTACGCGTGTAATGACGATCGCCGGTGACGACCAGTTTTGAGATGGGCAAACGCTGCGCATCTTCCATCCAGCCAAGCACGACCCAGCCGCTCACAAACACGGTACACAACACCGCCAGCAGGAACAAAATCCCCGCTAAATGCGTTCCATTATTGCGCCGTGAAGCCGCATACTCTTCTTCTTCACGGTTCCGCGTATTCAGCGCAGCCTGCGACATATCACCCCGCCAGGTCCAGAATTCGTACTACCAGCTGCGAGAAACTGATTCCCGCCTGACGCGCCGCCATCGGCACCAGACTGTGGCTGGTCATCCCCGGAGACGTATTCGCCTCCAGCAGATAATACTGCCCATCGCTGTCCTGCATGACGTCGATACGACCCCACCCCTGACAACCCAAAACTTTCCAGGCTTTCAGCACCAGAGATTGCATTGCCGCTTCCTGGGCTGATTCTTCACAACCAGGGCAGAAATATTTTGTCTCATCAGACAGATACTTCGCCTCATAATCATAGAAGGTTCCGGCCGGTTGGATGCGAACTGAAGGTAAAATTTCTTCACCAAGCACCGCGACCGTAAACTCAGGGCCACTGAGCCATTTCTCAATCAGAACTTCATCATCATGTTGAAACGCCTGCGCTAACGCAGGTGCCAGTTCTGCAATCTCGGTCACTTTCGACATGCCGACGCTGGAACCTTCACGGCTCGGCTTGACGATCAGCGGCAATCCCAGCCCGGCAATCTGCGCCTGAACATCCTCAGACAGCCCATTTTCAAAGGCCTGGCGCTCAATGGCTACCCACGGCGCGACCGGTAATCCGGCCCCCTGCCACAGCAATTTACTGCGCAGTTTGTCCATCGAGATGGCCGATGCCATCACACCGCTGCCGGTGTAAGGCAGTTGAATCAGCTCCAGCAGCCCCTGCAACGTACCATCTTCCCCGCCTCGACCGTGCAGCGCAATAAACGCTTTCTGAAACCCCATATTTTTCAATTGGGTAACATCGGTCTCTTTTGGGTCGACCGCATGGGCGTCAACACCAGCCTCACGCAGGCCGGCCAGCACCGCCGCGCCGGAGTTGAGCGACACATCGCGCTCGGCGGAAGTACCGCCGAGAAGAACCGCGATTTTATCAGCCATGACGCGGTTCCTCCTGAGTTTGCGGCTTCAGTTTGATTTCAGCTAAGTTACGCGCGATTTTACCAATATTTCCCGCGCCTTGAATTAGAACAAGATCATTACCCGTCAGTACTGATGCCAGCATTTCAGCGACTTGCGCCGGGTCGGAGACCAGAATCGGGTCCACTTTTCCACGCCCGCGAATAGTACGGCACAGCGAACGGCTGTCCGCGCCCGGAATCGGCGCTTCGCCAGCCGGGTAAACGTCGAGCATCAGCAGCGCGTCGACCTGAGTCAGCACGTGCGCAAAATCGTCATACAGATCGCGCGTACGGGTATAACGGTGCGGCTGGAAGACCATCACCAGTTTTTTCTCCGGCCAGCCAGCGCGCGCGGCTTTAATCGTCGCGTCCACTTCCGTCGGGTGATGACCGTAATCATCCACCAGCATCGCCGAGCCTTCTTTACCATTCACTTCCGCCAGTGGGAATTCGCCCAGGAAATCGAAGCGACGACCGGTGCCCTGGAAGCTCTCCAGCGCGCGTAGAATCGCGTCATCTTCAATGCCCTCTTCCGTGGCCACTGCAACCGCCGCCGCCGCGTTTAACGCGTTATGGCGGCCCGGCGCGTTCAGCGTCACGCGCAGATCCTCTTTGTCCTGACGCACCAGCGTGAAGTGTCCCTGCGGGCCTATTTGCTGGTAGCCTTCGACGCGCACGTCGGCATCGTCGCTAAAACCGTAGGTAGTAATCTGACGACCCACGCGCGGCAACAGCTCGCGAATAACGGGATCGTCCACACACATCACGGCACGACCATAAAACGGCAAATTGTGCAGGAAATTAATGAACGTCTGCTTTAAATTTTCGAAGTCGCCCTGGTAGGTATCCATGTGGTCAGCTTCGATGTTGGTGACAATGGCCACCATCGGCTGCAAATGCAGGAACGACGCGTCGCTCTCATCGGCTTCCGCAATCAGATAACGGCTGTGACCGAGACGCGCATGTACACCTGCCGCTTTCACCAGGCCGCCGTTAACGAAGGTCGGGTCCAGCCCCGCTTCCGCGTAAATACTGGCCACCATTGCGGTGGTGGTGGTTTTGCCGTGCGTACCGGCAATGGCGATGCCATGACGAAAACGCATCAGTTCTGCCAGCATCTCTGCGCGGCGAATCACCGGAATGCGCGCTTCATGCGCCGCCACGATTTCCGGGTTATCGGCAGAAATCGCCGTCGACACCACAACAACGCTCGCATCGCGCACGTTTTCCGGGCGATGGTTGAAATAGATGGTGGCGCCCAGCTTGCTCAGCTGCTGCGTTACCGGGTTTGGCGCCAGGTCGGAACCGCTGATCTGATACCCTTCGTTGGCCAGTACTTCGGCAATACCGCCCATCCCGGCGCCGCCGATGCCAACAAAGTGAATGTGCCGGACGCGACGCATCTCGGGCACGATAGAACGCAGTTTCGCCAGTTGTTGTGTATTCATTCTTTAAACGCCATCACTTCTAAAATTCGGGCGACGCCAGCGCGCCGCAATGATTAAGCCTTTGCTGCCAGGCTCACTTCTTTTGCTACCCGCTCGGTAGCATCCGGGATAGCCGCCGCGCGCGCGCGTTCAGCCATCTCTAACAAGGTGTTGCGATCCCAGCTTGCCAGCGTGTCCGCGACCGCTTGTGCCGTAAACTGCGGCTGCTCGTAGATCTTTGCCGCGCCCGCTTTTTCCAGCGGCAACGCGTTCCAGTACTGCTGGCGGTCTTTATGCTGGAACGGCACAAAAATCGCCGGCAGCCCCGCCGCCGCAATCTCACTCACCGTCAGCGCGCCGGAGCGACACACCACCACATCAGCCCACGCATAGGCCGCCGCCATATCGTCAATAAACTCGGTCACTTTATGCTGAGCCTGACCGACATCGGCATAGGCTTGCTCCACGGTCTGTTGACCGCCTTTACCGCTCTGGTGCCAGATAGTCACCGCATCGCCCAGACGTTGCGCCACCTGCGGCATCGTCTGGTTCAGGATGCGCGCGCCCTGTGAACCGCCAACCACCAGCACGCGAATGGGGCCATCGCGCCCGACCAGACGCTGTTCCGGCAGTGGCAGCGCCAGCACGTCAACGCGTACCGGGTTGCCCACGACTTCAGCATTCGGGAATGCGCCAGGGAAGGCCTGCATCACTTTGGTGGCAATCTTCGCCAGCCATTTATTGGTCAGCCCGGCAATACCGTTCTGCTCGTGCAGTACCACCGGAATGCCCAGTGACCACGCCGCCAAACCGCCGGGGCCAGAGACGTAACCGCCCATTCCGAGCACCACGTCCGGCTTAAAACGTTTCATGATCGCCCGCGCCTGCCGCCAGGCGTTGAAGATACGCATCGGCGCCAGCAGCAGCGCCTTCACGCCTTTGCCACGCAGCCCGGAAATATGAATGAAATCAATCTCAATGCCATGTTTCGGTACGAGGTCGGCTTCCATACGATCCGCGGTTCCCAGCCAGCGCACCTGCCAGCCCTGATCCATTAAATGGTGCGCAACCGCCAGCCCCGGGAACACATGTCCGCCGGTACCGCCCGCCATCACCATTAACCGCTTTGTTTGACCGCTCATCGAGAACCTCGGGTAAACGCCTGCGCTTTCTCCAGGCGTGTTTCATAATCAATTCGTAACAAGAACATAATGGCAGTCGACATAATCAGAAGACTGGAGCCACCGTAGCTGATCAGAGGCAGCGTCAGGCCTTTCGTCGGCAGCATACCGGCTGCCGCCCCTACGTTCACCAACGCCTGGAAACTGAACCACACGCCGATTGCGCAAGCCAGGAAGCCAGAAAAACGTTGGTTAATCTCCAGCGCTTTGCGACCGATGGACATGGCGCGGAAAGCGACGAAGAATACCATTAAAAGTGCCAGTACCACACCGATATAACCCAATTCCTCACCGATGATGGCGAAGATGAAGTCGGTGTGCGCTTCCGGCAGGTACTCCAGTTTCTGTACCGAGTTGCCTAAGCCCTGACCCCACATCTCGCCGCGGCCAAAGGCCATCAACGACTGGGTTAACTGGTAGCCGCTGCCGAACGGGTCTTCCCACGGGTTCCAGAAGGAGGTCACGCGGCGAATACGATACGGTTCGGCGAGAATCAGCAGCACCACCGCTGAAATGCCCATACCGATAATGGCGATGAACTGCCACAGCTTGGCGCCGGCAAGGAATAGCATCGCCAGCGTCGTGACGAACAGCACCACCACGGTCCCCAGGTCAGGCTGCGCCAGCAGTAAAATCGCCAGCACGAAAATCACGCCCATCGGCTTTAAGAAGCCGCGCAGGTTGTTGCGCACCTCGTCCGCTTTACGCACCAGATAGTTGGCGATATAGCAAAACAGCGAGAGCTTGGTCAGCTCGGCGGGCTGAATACGCAGCGGACCGAGCGCAATCCAGCGCGACGCCCCGTTAACCGAACTCCCCACCACCAGTACAATCAGCAGCATGCAGATGGACGCAATCAGCATAAAGGTACTGTGGCGCTGCCAGAACGACATCGGCAGACGCAGCGTGATCAGCGCCAGACAGAAGGCCAGAATCAGATACAAGCCATCACGTTTGGCGAACAGGAACGGATCGTTCGCCAGACGTTGCCCGACGGGCATGGACGCCGAAGTCACCATAATAAAACCAATCGCCGCGAGGCCGAGCGTCAGCCACAGCAGCGTGCGGTCGTACATAATCAGGCTATCGGTATCTTTTTCCCGCGAGCCCATCACCCAGCCCTTCAGCGCGGTATACAGCCAGCCAAACAGCCACGCGAAAATGCGCATGCCCGGCAAACGCGGCAGCCTCAGTTGAGGCAGTCTCAGGCGCGGGAGCGATAAACGCATCAACCTAACTCCTTCGCCAGACGAGCAAACACGTCGCCGCGCTGCTCAAAGCTTTTGAACTGGTCAAGGCTGGCGCAGGCCGGAGACAACAGCACCATATCGCCCGCCTTCACCTGCGGCGCAATCAGGCGCATCGCTTCTTCCATGGTTTCGGTCTGGGTGGCGATTTCCGGACGCAGCGCGGCCAGTTCACCGCCGTCGCGGCCAAAGCAGTACAGACGAATGTTGTCGCCGGTCAGATAACGCTGCAGCGGCGCAAAGTCGGCAGATTTGCCGTCGCCGCCCAGCAGCAGATACAGCGTACCCGCCACATGCAGGCCATTTAACGCCGCTTCCGTGCTGCCAACGTTGGTGGCTTTAGAATCGTTAATCCAGCGCACGCCGTTGTGCTCAAGCACAATCTGGAAGCGATGAGCCAACCCGCTAAAGGTGGTCAACGCTTTCAGGCTGGTCGCGCGCGGCAGGCCGACAGCGTCTGCCAGCGCCAGCGCCGCCAGAGCGTTACTGTAGTTATGCTGCCCGGTAAGCGGCATTTCTTTGACGTTCAATACTTTTTCACCTTTTACGCGCAGCCAGGTTTCGCCCTGCTGGCGGTTCAGGTGATAGTCGCCCACGTCAACGCCAAAGCTGACGCAGCGTTCGTCGGCACCGCGCACCGGCATGGTCAGGCCGTCGTCGGCGTTTACCACGCATACTTTAGCGTTCTCATAGACCTTAAGCTTGGCCGCGCGATATTGCTGCAGGCCCAGCGGGTAGCGGTCCATATGATCTTCGGTAACGTTAAGGATCGTGGCCGCCGCCGCGTGCAGGCTGGAGGTGGTTTCCAGCTGGAAGCTGGAAAGTTCCAGTACATACAGTTCGCGAGCCGGATCCAGCAGCATCAGCGCGGGCAGGCCGATATTGCCGCCCACACCGACGTTGACGCCCGCCGCTTTCGCCATTTCGCCAACCAGCGTTGTGACGGTGCTTTTGCCGTTGGAACCGGTGATGGCGACAATCGGCGCCTGCGCTTCACGGCAGAACAGCTCGATATCGCCTACGATTTCAATGCCTGCGTCCGCGGCGCGGCTTAGCGCCGGGTTAGCCAGCGCGATACCAGGGCTGGCGACGATCAGATCGGCCGCCATCAGCCAGTCTTCATTTAGCCCACCCACATAACGCTCTACCGCTTCCGGCAACTTATCCAGGCCGGGTGGGGTCGCTCGGGTATCCATCACGCGCGGCGTCACGTTCTGCGCGAGGAAGAAATCCACGCAGGACAGCCCGGTCAGTCCAAGACCAATGATGACGACGTTTTTACCCTGGTAATCTGCCATGATTAACGTACCTTCAGCGTTGCCAGGCCAATCAGCACCAGCATCAGCGAAATAATCCAGAAGCGCACAATCACGCGCGGCTCCGGCCAACCTTTCAATTCATAGTGGTGGTGAATCGGCGCCATACGGAAGATGCGCTGACCGCGCAGCTTGAAGGAGCCTACCTGCAGGATCACCGACAGGGTTTCCACCACGAAGACGCCGCCCATGATCACCAGCAGGAACTCCTGACGCAGCAGCACGGCGATAATGCCCAGCGCGCCGCCCAATGCCAGGGAACCCACGTCGCCCATGAAGACCTGCGCCGGATAGGTGTTGAACCACAAGAAGCCTAAGCCCGCGCCGACAATCGCCGTACAGACGATCACCAGCTCGCCCGCATGACGCAGGTAAGGAATGTGCAGATAGCTGGCAAAGTTCATGTTACCGGTCGCCCACGCCACCAGCGCAAAACCTGCCGCGACGAAGACGGTTGGCATGATCGCCAGGCCATCAAGCCCATCGGTCAGGTTGACCGCGTTACCCGTCCCGACAATCACGAAATAGGCCAGCAGGATGTAGAACAGACCCAGTTGCGGCATCACGTCTTTAAAGAACGGCACCACCAGCTCGGTGGCTGGCGTATCTTTACCGGCCAGATACAGCGCAAAGGCCACGCCCAGTGCAATCACCGACATCCAGAAGTACTTCCAGCGGGCGATCAGACCCTTGGTATCTTTGCGCACCACTTTGCGGTAGTCATCGACAAAACCGATAATGCCGTAGCCGATCAGCACCGTCAGCACGCACCATACATATGGGTTAGACGGATAAGCCCACAGCAGTACAGACACCGTGATCGCGGTGAGGATCATGATCCCGCCCATCGTCGGCGTACCGCGTTTACTGAAGTGAGATTCCGGACCGTCGTTACGCACGACCTGGCCGAACGACATTTTTTGCAAGCGGGCGATCATCCGCGGGCCCATCCAAAGTGAGATGAACAGCGCGGTCAGCAGGCTGACGATGGCGCGAAACGTCAGATAGGAAAAGACGTTAAAGCCGGAATAATATTTGACCAGATGTTCGGCCAGCCACACTAACATGTCCCGTTCTCCTGTACAGCGCGTACGACCTGTTCCATGGCGGCACTGCGTGATCCTTTCACCAGAATGGTGATCGTTTTATGTTCATTAATGAGCGATTTCAGACGCGCAATCGCCGAATCTTTCTCGGTGAAGTGCTCCCCTACCCCGCTCGCCGCGCTAATCGCCTGGCTTAATTTGCCGACGCTCAGCACACGGTCGATACCCGCCGCTTTCGCTGCTTCACCGACCTGGATGTGGCACGCTTCACTCTCAGCGCCCAGTTCCGCCATGTCGCCCACCACCAGCACGCGGTAGCCCGGCATTTCAGACAGCACCTGCACCGCGGCGGTCATGGAACCGACGTTCGCATTGTAGGAGTCGTCCAGCAGCAGTTGGCTATCCGTCAGATGAATCGGGAACAGACGCCCCGGCACCGCTTTCAACTGCGCCAGCCCGGCTTTTACCGCACTCAGGTCTGCGCCCACCGCCGTCGCCAGCGCGGTCGCCGCCAGCGCATTAGCGATGTTGTGACGGCCCGGCAACGGCAGCAGTACGTCCACGCTGCCCTTTGGCGTATTTATCGTGAACGCAGTGCCTTGCGAGGTAATGCGCACGTTCGCGGCGCTAAAATCGCTACCCGCCGCATTTGGCGAAAAGCGCCATACGGTACGATCGCCAATCACCTGCTGCCAGTTGGCCCAGTCGTTGTTATCCGCGTTCAGAATTGCGATACCGTTTTCCGGCAGTCCGGTAAAAATCTCGCCCTTGGCTTTCGCTACGCCTGCCAGCGAGCCGAAGCCCTCAAGGTGCGCAGCCGCCAGGTTGTTCACCAGCGCCGCTTCCGGACGAGTCAGGCTGACGGTCCAGGCGATTTCGCCCTGATGGTTGGCGCCCAGTTCAATAACCGCATACTGATGCTCTGCCGTCAGGCGCAGTAATGTCATCGGCACGCCGATGTCATTATTTAGGTTGCCCGCGGTATAAAGCGTGTTGCCGCACTGGCTAAGAATCGCCGCGGTCATCTCTTTAACCGAGGTTTTACCGGAAGAACCGGTCAGCGCCACCACGCGCGCTGGCACCTGCTGACGTACCCATGCTGCCAGTTCGCCAAAGGCGAGGCGGGTATCGGCGACCACCAGCTGCGGCAGGTCGATATCCAGCTTGCGGCTGACCAGCAGCGCGCCCGCGCCGCCATCTTTCGCCGTTTGCGCAAAGTCGTGCGCGTCAAAACGTTCCCCCTTCAGCGCCACAAACAGGCAACCCGGGGTTAATTTACGCGTGTCGGTCGTGACATCGGCAATCAGACGATCGTCGCCATGCAGTTCGCCGCGCAGAATGTCGGCCAGTTGCTTCAACGTGACGTTAATCATGCCACCACTCCCAGCAGACGGGCTGCGGTCACGCGGTCGGAATAGTCGAGACGACGGTTACCAACGATTTGATAATCTTCGTGGCCTTTACCGGCCAGCAGCACCACGTCGTTCTCTTTAGCCTGCATGATGGCGTTGGTCACCGCTTCCGCGCGGCCTTCCATCACTTTCGCATGCCCGGCATCGACCATCCCGGCCAGAATATCGTTGATAATCGCGCGCGGCTCTTCGGTGCGCGGATTGTCATCGGTGACAACGGCGACGTCAGCGAACTCTTCGGCAATCGCCCCCATCAGCGGACGTTTGCCCTTATCGCGATCGCCGCCGCAACCAAAGACGCACCACAGTTTGCCCGCACAGTGCAGGCGTGCGGCTTGTAACGCTTTCTCCAGCGCATCCGGGGTGTGAGCGTAATCGACCACCACAGTCGGCTTGCCCGGCGCGCTAAACACTTCCATACGACCGCAAACCGGCTGTAAGCGCGCGGCGGTTTTCAGCAGATCGCTCAGGGAATAGTCCAGCGCCAGCAGCGTTGCCAGCGCCAGCAGCAGGTTGCTGACGTTAAAGGCGCCCATCAGACGGCTTTCAATTTCGCCTTCGCCCCAGCTGGAGTCAAAGTGAATGGTCGCGCCGCTGTCGTGGTAGTTCACGGCGGTGGCTTTCAGCCAGCGACCATGACAATTCGGATTAATATGGTCTTCCATCGACACCGCCACCGCATCCGGCAGACGGCTGAGCCAACGACGGCCCACCTCGTCATCGGCGTTAACAATCGCCTGGCCGCAGTGATGCGTAGAGTACAGCAGCCATTTCGCTGCTTCGTAGTGCTCCATATCACCATGATAATCAAGGTGATCGCGACTCAGGTTGGTGAACACGGAAGCGGCAAACTTGAGCGCCGCGACGCGATGCTGTACCAGACCATGGGACGATACTTCCATCGCCGCCATCGTTGCGCCTTCGGCCACCAGGCCGGAGAGCACATGCTGAACGTCAACCGCCGAACCGGTGGTGTTTTCCGTCGGGATCACTTTGCCCAGCAGGCCATTGCCTACCGTGCCCATCACCGCGCTGGTTTCGCCCAGCAGCTGGCACCACTGTGCGATTAGCTGCGTCGTGGTGGTTTTACCGTTGGTACCGGTCACGCCCACCAGACGCAGGATGTCGGACGGTTCATGATAGAAACGCCCGGCCAGCGCCGATAAACGTTCGTTTAACTGGCTGAGGTAAATAACCGGCACGCCGTGCATTTCACGGATTTCACCGTCGGTCGCTTCATCTTTTGCCTCGGCGACAATGGCAGCAACACCCTGCGCAATTGCCTGCGGGATATAACGACGCCCGTCCGCCTGATGACCCACTACCGCTACGAACAGATCGCCCGATGCAGCCACACGGCTGTCGAGCGTCATCTCTCGCAGTACTCGCTCCGGTGCATTCGGCACCCACGGAGCAAGAAGGTCGCGCAAATTACGATCTGCCACCTGATCCCTCGCCTTGATTTGTCACAAATTCACTCTTGTCGCCCGTTGCCAGCGCATCCGGCTCAATGTTCATCGTGCGCAGTACGCCGCCCATGATGGCACCAAACACCGGCGCGGAAACGGCGCCACCGTAGTATTTACCCGCCTGCGGGTCGTTAATCACCACCACCAGCGCAAAGCGCGGCTGGCTGGCTGGCGCGACGCCCGCGGTGTAAGCAATGTATTTGTTGATATAGCGCCCGTCCGGACCGACTTTTTTCGCCGTACCGGTTTTAATCGCGATACGGTAGCCTTTGATCGCCGCCTTCACGCCGCCGCCGCCAGGCAGCGCCACGCTTTCCATCATATGGACGACGGTGCGAACGATCGATTCCGGGAACACGCGCTCGCCGGGAACCGGCGGGTCAACTTTGGTTATCGACAGCGGACGGTAGATCCCATAGCTGCCAATCGTTGCGTAGACTCGCGCTAACTGTAACGGCGTTACCATTAGCCCGTAGCCGAAAGAGAAGGTGGCCCTCTCTATGTCAGACCACCGTTGTTTTTGAGGATATAAGCCACTGCGTTCTCCGACCAACCCCAAATTGGTCGCTTTTCCCAGCCCAAAACGTGAGTAAGTATCTACTAACGCTGAGGACGGCATCGCTAACGCCAGCTTGGAAACACCGACGTTACTCGACTTCTGTAGTACCCCGGTCAGGGTCAATTCGCTGTAGCGCGCCACGTCTTTGATTTCGTGGCCGTTAATACGGTATGGAATGGTATTCAGTACGGTGTTTTCACGCACCACGCCGCGCTGAAGCGCGGTCATCACCACCATCGGTTTGACGGTTGAACCCGGTTCGAAGACGTCGGTGATCGCCCGGTTACGCATGGTGTCTTTCGCCGTGCCGGTGAAGTTGTTCGGGTTGTAAGAGGGGCTGTTGGCCATCGCCAGCACTTCACCCGTGCTCACGTCGACCAGCACGGCACTACCGGATTCCGCTTTGTTAAACGCCACGGCGTTATTCAGTTCACGGTAAACCAGCGCCTGCAGACGTTCATCAATGCTCAACGCCAGGTTGTGCGCGGCCTGGCTATCGGTGGAGGAGATATCTTCAATCACCCGGCCATAGCGGTCTTTACGCACGATACGCTCGCCCGGCTGGCCGGTGAGCCATTTATCGAAACTCTTCTCAACCCCTTCAATCCCCTGGCTATCGACGTTGGTGAAGCCAATGAGGTGAGCAGTCACTTCCCCTGACGGGTAGTAACGGCGCGACTCTTCACGCAGATAAATCCCCGGCAGCTTCAGCTTTTTGATGTAATCGGCCATATCAGGGTTTACCTGACGGGCCAGATAGATAAAGCGCATGCGCGGGTTGGTGTTGATGCGGTTAGCCAGCTGATCGAGCGGCATATTCAGCGCATCGGCCAGCGCCTTCCAGCGGTTGTTCAGCACCACGCCCCCCGCTTCGTGCAGCTCTTTCGGGTCGGCCCAGATGGCTTTTACCGGCACGCTCACCGCCAGCGGACGCCCGGAGCGGTCAGTAATCAAGCCGCGGGAAGTGGAGACCTGCTGGACGCGTAAAGAGCGCATGTCGCCCTCGCGCACCAGCTTATCAGGGGCAATAATTTGCAACCAGGCCGCGCGTCCCAGCAGGAACGCGAGCGCCATAAAAATACAGCCGCAAAGCAACGCAAAACGCCAACTGATAAAGTTGGCCTGTTCTTCCTGACGTTTTGGCTTAAGCGTTTTTGCCGCCGGTTTCATGCGTTGCAATAATCCTTATTTCTGAACAACAATGTTTTCTTTTGATGGATCAACATGTTGCATCTGCAACTTTTCAGTAGCGATACGTTCGACTCGGCTATGATCGCCGAGAGCATTCTCTTCGAGGATCAGGTTCCGCCATTCAATGTCTAACGCATCGCGCTCCAGCACCAACTGTTCGCGTTGGGCCGTTAACAGACGGGTATGGTGGGCGGTTGTCACCACCGTCACCGCCGTCACAATAATGCAAATGAACAGACAGAGTGGCAGCTTCCCAAACTGCAAAAGGTCGTCGCGAATTACGCCAGGCAAGGCATGACGTTCGCCATTTCCTAACGACCCGGTTACTTTGCTCAGGGCCTCTGTCACTCTGCTGATCATGCGTTCGTCCTCTCTGCAATACGCAGAACTGAACTACGAGCTCGTGGATTTTCAGCCACTTCTTCTTCGCCCGGCATCAACTTGCCTAATGCTCGTAAATGACGGCCACCTAGTTTTCTGAGTTGCTCTTCGGTCATCGGGATCCCCGCCGGAACCTGTGGACCGCGGCTCTGCTCACGCATAAAGCGTTTCACAATGCGGTCTTCCAGCGAATGGAAGCTGATAATCGAAAGCCGCCCACCCGGGGCCAGCACGCCAAGCGAGCTTTTTAGCGCCTGCTCTATCTCCTCCAGCTCACTATTCACCCAAATGCGCACCGCCTGGAAGGTACGGGTTGCGGGGTGTTTGAATTTGTCTTTCACCGGCATCGCGGCGGAAATGACTTCCGCCAGCTCTTTGGTTCGGGTCATCGGTTCCACGCGGTTGCGCTCAACGATGGCGCGGGCGATACGTTTACCAAAGCGCTCTTCGCCGAAGGTTTTAATCACCCAGGCGATATCCGCTTCTTCAGCCGTTTGCAGCCATTCAGCGGCAGACTGGCCGCGAGTTGGGTCCATACGCATGTCCAGCGGGCCATCGCGCATAAACGAAAAACCGCGCTCGGCATCGTCAAGCTGCGGTGAAGAAACGCCAAGATCGAGAAGAATCCCGTCGATCTTACCAACGAGATCGCGCTCGGCGACGTAGTCCGCCAGCGCAGAGAAAGGGCCATGCACGATGGAAAAGCGTGGATCATCGATGGTCTTCGCCACCGCAATCGCTTCTGGATCGCGATCGATCGCAATCAAACGCCCCTGCTCGCCAAGCTGCGAGAGGATCAGGCGCGAGTGACCACCGCGACCAAAGGTGCCATCAATATAGATACCGTCCGGACGAATATTCAGACCGTTAACCGCTTCGTCCAGCAGTACCGTGGTGTGTTTAAAGTTTTCCATCATATTTATAAGGACAAATCCTGCAATCGCTCCGACAGCGCCCCTGAAGCAGATTGCTCAGCGTCGATATCTTCCTTGACCCGTTGATACCAGGCCGTCTCATCCCACAGTTCAAACTTGTTGAACTGCCCGACCAGCATCACTTCTTTGGTCAATCCGGCGTGTTGCCGTAAAACCGGCGCGATTAACAACCGCCCGGCATTATCCATCTGACATTCGCTGGCATGCCCTAACAGCAGCCGCTGCACGCGGCGCTCAACGGGATTCATGCTCGACAAACGCGATAGCTTTTGCTCGATAATTTCCCATTCGGGCAGAGGATAAAGCAGCAGGCAGGGGTGATGGATGTCAATGGTACAAACCATTTGACCGGTAGCGCTCTCGATCAACGTGTCCCGATATCGGACAGGGACGGCTAAACGCCCTTTGTTGTCGAGATTGACTAACGTTGCCCCTCGGAACATGCCAGCCTCACCCCTTATTACCACTTTAACCCACAAATTCCCACTCAAAGGAGTTTACGGAGCAGAGGAAAAGCTTGTCAAGCCAGCATGAATGCCAACAGAGTCCAAAATACCGCTATTTAAGGCCAACAATAGCTCTGATTAAAAATTATCCAACAGACGAGGCAAATTAACGTCATGAATACCCGCAAGAAAAATACAAAGGGATTCACATCACGTTAACGCGACTAAATATCATCAAAAGAATATATAAAGTGTCAGTTTGCGACGCGAGCGGCATTTTAGGACATTATGATGCGCGTTAACAGTCCCCTGTGGCGCGCCCCGGAGGGGAATGACGTCCCCTGGGCTCGCCCATTCTGGTAGGAGAGTTGAGAAGTGTTTGTTATTTCGGCAATCCGCGCGGCGAATGTAACAAAATAATACACAAATAATATATTTTTACTTTGTGTTCACAATAATAAGCGCGGTAGGGGGACAAATGAGGCGTATTAAATAGAGTGCTAACCAAAAATGAGGAATAATCTGAATATCCACATAAGAATAATGTTTTATGCAATGAAGGCGACATTTCGCCGCCCCATCGCAAAAAGGTTATCGACGGCTCAGGCTACCGCGACGATACAGATTACGGCGAATACGGCTCAAACCCGGTTTTGGCTTACGCGGTTCATCAAGGCTTGCCAGCACAATCTCCAGCACGCGTTCAGCCACATCGCGGTGACGCTGGGCAACCGCCAGCACCGGACACTGCAGGAAATCGAGCAGCTCGTTATCGCCAAAGGTGGCAATGGCCAGATCGGTCGGCAACTTACCCTCACGGCGCAGCGTCACATCCATCACGCCCTGTAACAGCGCAAACGATGTAGTAAACAGCGCCTGCGGCATCGGGTGCGTCTCAAGCCATTTCTCGAACAGCTGCGCCGAGGCTTCACGTTCATAGCTATTGGCGTAGAGGAAGTGCACTTCGCGCGGATCGTCTTTCCAGGCGGTACGGAACCCCTGCTCGCGCAGATAGCTGACCGACAGCTCCGGCAGCGCGCCGAGATAAAGAACGGTTTCAGCCGGGAAGGTACGCAGCTCGGCGGCAAGCATTTCAGCGTCATCCTGGTCAGCGCCCACCACGCTGGTGAAGTGTTCGCGATCAAGGGCACGGTCAAGGGCGACAATCGGGAACGCATCGTTCGCCCAGCGCTGATAGAACGGATGCTCCGGCGGCAATGAGGTAGAAACAATGATCGCATCAACCTGACGCTGCAACAGATGCTCAATGCAGCGCATCTCGTTATCTGGCTGATCTTCCGAGCAGGCAATCAGCAGCTGATAGCCGCGCTGGCGCGCCTGACGCTCAAGATAGTTGGCGATGCGGGTATAGCTGGTGTTTTCCAGATCCGGGATGACTAACCCGATAGAACGCGTGCGTCCTGCACGCAGCCCAGCGGCGACCGCGTTAGGATGGTAGTTGTGCTCGCGCACGACCGCCATCACCTTTTCGACAGTTTTATCACTGACGCGGTACTGCTTCGCTTTGCCGTTAATCACATAGCTGGCGGTGGTTCGGGAAACACCGGCAAGCCGGGCGATCTCATCCAGTTTCACAATTGCCCCTTGCTTTATAAGTATAATCCGTAACATCTAAACGCAGAATGATCCGATCGGCAATAGGTTTTGTTCGCACTTATTGCTGATTTCGCAAAAAAAAGCCCGACTTCAGGCCGGGCTACGATTAAGCGATGAGTTGCAGGCTGGATAAGCGAAGCGCCATCCGGCGAAACCGCGCAAGTTGCCGGATGGCGGCGTAAACGCCTTATCCGGCCTACCGTTGCTGGTTACGGCTTCAGCACAACACAATTAACGCATAATCTTGTCGCCACGCGACAGGCCAACTACACCCGAACGCGCCACTTCAACGATTCGCGCCACGTCGCGCAACGATGCCAGGAAGGCATCCAGCTTATCGCTGGTGCCCGCCAGTTGGACGGTATAGAGCGACGGCGTAACGTCGATAATCTGTCCACGGAATATCTCCGTGTTGCGTTTCACTTCGTCACGACCATAGCCGCTGGCCTGTACCTTCACCAGCATGATTTCACGCTCGACGTGCGCCCCCTGCCCCAGCTCGTTGACCCGCAGCACGTCCACCAGCTTATGCAGCTGTTTTTCGATCTGTTCAATGGTCTTCTCGTCGCCGACCGTCTGAATGGTCATGCGCGACAGCGTCGGATCGTCGGTAGGCGCAACGGTCAGGCTCTCAATGTTGTAGCCGCGTTGTGAGAAAAGCCCAATCACGCGCGACAGCGCCCCGGACTCGTTTTCCAGCAGTACAGATAATATCCGGCGCATAATCAGGTTCTCTCCGTTTTGCTCAGCCACATCTCGTCCATCGCCCCGCCGCGAATCTGCATCGGGTAGACGTGCTCGCTACCGTCGACGGCGACGTCGACAAACACCAGGCGGTTATTGCGCACCTGCTCCAGCGCCTCAGCGAGCTTACTCTCCAGCTCGTCCGGGCGGGTAATGCGAATGCCCACATGACCATAAGCTTCCGCCAGGCGCACAAAGTCCGGCAGCGATTGCATATAGGACTGGGAGTGACGGCCGGAGTAAATCATGTCCTGCCACTGTTTCACCATCCCCAGATAGCCGTTGTTCAGATTCAGCACCAGCACCGGCAGTTCGTATTGCAGCGCAGTCGACAGCTCCTGAATGTTCATCTGGATGCTGCCATCGCCGGTCACACAAATGACGGTTTCTTCCGGAAGCGCCATTTTGACGCCCAGTGCAGCGGGAAGGCCAAAGCCCATGGTGCCAAGACCGCCGGAGTTGATCCAACGACGCGGCTTATCAAACGGGTAGTACAGCGCGGCAAACATCTGATGTTGGCCCACGTCGGATGTCACGTAGGCGTCGCCCTGGGTCAGTTTCCAGACGGTTTCGACCACCGCCTGGGGCTTAATTTGTTCGCTCTTGTCGTCATACTTCAGGCAGTGACGGGCGCGCCACTGTTCAATCTGCTGCCACCAGTCGCGAATGTCATCCAGCGGCTGGGCGACGCTTTCTTGATCCAGCAACTCGAGCATTTGATCGAGCACCAGACCCGCATCACCAACGATCGGAATATCCGCCGGTACCGTTTTGGAGATCGACGTCGGATCAATATCAATGTGCAGCACCGTGGCATCCGGGCAGTACTTCGCGAGATTGTTGGTGGTACGGTCATCAAAGCGCACCCCAACAGCGAAAATCACGTCGGAATGATGCATGGTCATGTTGGCTTCATAGGTACCGTGCATACCCAACATGCCTAGCGCCTGACGATGGGTCGCCGGGAAGCCGCCGAGCCCCATTAATGAGGAAGCGACCGGCAGGTTGAGTTTTTCTATCAACGTGCGCAGTTGCGTGTGGCACTCGGCATTAACCACCCCGCCACCGACGTATACCACCGGCTTTTTCGCTGCAATCAGCGTTTGCAGCGCGCGTTTGATCTGCCCTTTATGGCCAGTCGTGGTTGGATTGTAAGAACGCATACTGACCGCGTCCGGCCACACGTACGGTAGTTTGTTCGCCGGGCTAAGAATATCTTTCGGCAGATCGACCACCACCGGGCCAGGACGACCGCTGGCCGCCAGCCAGAAAGCCTTCTTCAATACCGTGGGAATATCTTCAGTCTGTTTCACCAGGAAGCTGTGCTTCACCACCGGACGGGAGATCCCGACCATGTCGCACTCCTGAAATGCGTCATAACCAATCAGAGAGGTTGCCACCTGGCCAGAAAGTACCACCAGCGGGATGGAATCCATGTAGGCAGTGGCAATCCCGGTGATGGCGTTCGTCGCCCCTGGACCAGAGGTGACCAGCACCACCCCCACTTCACCGGTGGCGCGCGCCAGACCGTCAGCCATGTGCACCGCCGCCTGTTCGTGGCGCACCAGCACGTGGTCAATGCCGCCTACCGTGTGTAGCGCGTCATAAATATCGAGGACCGCGCCCCCCGGGTAGCCAAATACCTGCTTTACGCCCTGATCGATCAACGATCGGACGACCATCTCGGCTCCTGACAACATCTCCATGATTTGCCTCCAGGCTTTACTTTCTTGATGACCGGGGAAGTCATTTTCCGACGGTCATGCGTCGACGGCGCGTCAGCCATCCACCGGCGCTGAATTAAGGTCACGACCTAACATAACCGCTCGCCACCAGGCAGGCAATTCACCCATCCGGCGTAGATGCAGTACCCAGAAGATAAAAAATAAAGAGAAAGGGGAAAATGATGGTGGATTACTTCAGCGATAAGAAAAGGAGAGCGTAGATACTCGGACGAATGGCGGCATTACAGCAAAACCTGCATTTTTCACTTTATCGAGGCCAATACTACCGGAAGACAACAGAATAATATTTTAATTTTTTAATCACTGACAAGATAAACAGGATGCCAATGCATCCTGTTTATCGCGACGACATTATTGCTGGCGACAAGCATTAACCAGCAGTTCTTCCATCCACTGGTGGCCTTTATCCCGCCCGGCCGCTTCATGCCAGGAAAGATAGCAGGTACGGCTATTTAACTTCAACGGCAGCGGTAATACCTGCAGGTTCAGCTGTTCGGAAAACTCTTCCGCTAAACGGCGCGGCGCAATGGCGACCAGATGAGTTTGGGACACCACATTTAAGACGCTGACTAGTGCCATCCCCTGATAGGCAATACGGCTTTGTTTATCCACCGAGTCGTACCACGGTTGACTAAAAGACGCATAGCGATCCAGAGAAACCACCGCATGTTCTTCCTGATAAAGCTCAGATTCCGAAACCGGACCATTAATACGTGGGTGTTTCTTGCTGACCACCAACACCATTTCGTCATTAAATAACGGAACACAAGCAAATTCAGGGCGACGGAACTCTTCATAACCCAGAACAAACTCAATTTCCTGATAACGCAGTTGATGTTCAGTATTTTGATTTAAGGATGATTTAAACACCATATGAATATGTGGCGCGACTTCATTCACCTTATTTAAGATAATAGAGGTCAGATAATTATCCAGCGGGCTGCACACGCACAGATTAAATACGCGTTCGCTGCTCAGCGGCTCAAAACCGGAACCCGGCAGTTCATTCTGCACCAGTTGCAGCGCCTGACGGATAGAGCCGAAGAGCTGAAAAGCGCGCGCCGTCGGCTGAATGCCGCGACCATAGCGAACAAAAAGCTCGTCGTTAAACATGACCTTCAAACGGGCGACAGCATTACTTACCGCCGGTTGCGACATACCCAGCATATGCGCAGCGCGGGTAATATTTTGCTCCTGCATCACCGCATCGAAAACCGTCAGTAAATTTAAATCGACCATTCGCAGTTGTGGTTTCGTTCCTTCGTTTGTCGATACACGCGGCTTCTCCGGCGCGTTAATTACGTTATCAGACTCCATGATCATACAAAACTCCCTTTGCGGAAACGCAATAATATGTTGAGGCTATATGATTTACCATGCATATAAGATCCAAGAAAGAGAATTAAATAAAAATAGGAATATATAAAGATACAAAGAGCGCCTTTAACTCAATAAAGTCTCTCTTATTTATATCACCAAACGAATGACACTTAGTTTAACAATAGATACCGCGAATACACAACAGACAGAAAAGGACTGTAAAAAATGAGGCTTTATTAAATTGTTTTATTTTTTCTACTATCAGAATTAACAATTATGTATCAGCATAAGCTGCTTTACCTTCACAGATATACGTATACACAAATTTAAATTCAATATTATCATAATGATAGAACCCGCACAGAGAAGTAACAGAGCCATGAGCGGTTGCGAATATTGGTATGCAAATGCGACAAAATATTAAAATCATGAATAACCATAACGAATCATTCACTATAAAGTGAGACATCCATCAGCACAATTAGCTAATTCCACTCGCTGAAATTCTTCCCCGGCGTCCCCTCTTTTCACGATTCAGGGTTGACATCAGAAAGCATATCCAGTACCACTAAAAGCATATCGAATTCATCTGGAGAATGATGACATGTTCCGCACCACTCGTTTCAACGGCCTACTACTACTAAACGCCTCTTCTGTGCGCGGTAGGCTGGTGTGCGACGTTCAGCGTTAGTCATCATCAGTAAAACTATAAACCCGCGCCGCTGCGCGGGTTTTTTTATGCTCGTAGCAAGGCGCCCAAGTTAACCAAGGACCTAAACCATGAGCCAGCAAGTCATTATTTTTGATACGACCTTACGTGATGGTGAACAGGCATTACAGGCAAGCCTGAGCGTGAAAGAGAAGCTGCAAATTGCTTTTGCCCTCGAGCGTATGGGCGTTGACGTGATGGAAGTCGGGTTTCCGGTCTCTTCTCCGGGCGATTTCGAATCCGTCCAGACCATCGCCCGCAACATTAAAAATAGCCGCGTCTGCGCGCTGGCCCGCTGCGTAGAGGCGGATATTGATGTTGCCGCCGAGTCATTAAAAGTCGCTGAAGCATTCCGTATTCATACTTTTATCGCCACCTCACCGATGCACATCGCCACCAAGCTGCGCAGCACCCTGGACGAAGTCATCGAGCGCGCGGTCTACATGGTGAAACGGGCGCGTAACTACACCGACGACGTTGAGTTTTCCTGTGAAGATGCTGGCCGTACTCCAATTGACCAACTGGCGCGTGTCGTCGAAGCGGCGATTAATGCCGGTGCCACTACGATCAACATTCCAGACACCGTCGGTTACACCCTGCCATTTGAATTCTCCAACATTATTACCGGCCTGTACGAGCGCGTGCCAAACATCGATAAAGCGATTATCTCCGTTCACACCCACGACGACCTGGGCATGGCGGTAGGTAACTCTCTGGCCGCGGTCCATGCCGGTGCTCGTCAGGTTGAGGGCGCAATGAACGGCATCGGCGAGCGCGCGGGCAACTGTTCGCTGGAAGAAGTCATCATGGCGATCAAAGTGCGCAAAGACATCATGAATGTGCACACCCGCATCAACCACAACGAAATCTGGCGCACCAGCCAGACCGTCAGCCAGATCTGCAATATGCCGATTCCGGCCAACAAAGCCATCGTCGGCACCGGCGCCTTCGCCCACTCCTCCGGTATTCACCAGGATGGCGTGCTGAAGAACCGCGAAAACTACGAAATCATGACCCCGGAATCCATCGGTCTGAACCAGGTACAGCTGAACCTGACCTCCCGCTCTGGCCGCGCTGCCGTGAAGCACCGCATGGAAGAGATGGGTTACAAAGATACCGATTACAACATGGACCATCTGTACGACGCGTTCCTGAAGCTGGCGGACAAAAAAGGCCAGGTCTTCGATTACGACCTGGAAGCGCTGGCGTTCATCAACAAGCAGCAGGAAGAGCCAGAACATTTCCGCCTGGACTACTTCAGCGTGCAGTCCGGCTCCAGCGATATCGCCACTGCATCGGTGAAGCTGGCCTGTGGTGAAGAGACTAAAGCCGAAGCGGCGAACGGTAACGGTCCGGTTGACGCCATTTACCAGGCGATTAACCGTATCACCGGCTACGACGTCGAGCTGGTCAAATACGATCTGAACGCCAAAGGCCAGGGTAAAGACGCGCTGGGCCAGGTGGATATCGTGGTGAACTACAACGGTCGCCGCTTCCACGGCGTGGGCCTGGCGACGGATATCGTCGAATCCTCCGCCAAAGCGATGGTGCACGTGCTGAACAATATCTGGCGTGCCGCCGAAGTTGAAAAAGAATTGCAACGCAAGATCAAGAATAAAGAAAACAACAAGGAAACCGTGTGATGTCGAAGAATTATCATATTGCTGTGTTACCAGGTGACGGAATTGGCCCTGAAGTGATGGCACAGGCATTGAAAGTCCTGGAAGCCGTACGTCAACGTTTTGACATGCGCATTACCACCAGCCACTACGACGTCGGCGGCATCGCCATTGACCGCCATGGCGAACCGCTGCCGCAGGCAACGGTGGACGGCTGCGACCAGGCCGACGCCATTCTGTTTGGTTCCGTGGGTGGTCCGAAATGGGAAAACCTGCCGCCCAACCAGCAGCCGGAGCGCGGTGCGCTGCTGCCGCTGCGTAAGCACTTCAAACTGTTCAGCAACCTGCGCCCGGCGAAGCTGTATCAGGGGCTGGAAGAGTTCTGCCCGCTGCGTGCCGACATCGCCGCTAACGGCTTCGACATCCTGTGCGTGCGCGAACTGACCGGCGGCATTTACTTCGGCCAGCCGAAGGGTCGCGAAGGCAGCGGCCAGCACGAGAAGGCATTCGATACCGAGGTGTATCACCGCTTTGAGATCGAACGTATCGCTCGCATCGCCTTTGAGTCCGCGCGCAAACGTCGTCACAAAGTGACCTCGATTGATAAATCTAACGTGCTGCAGTCTTCCATTCTGTGGCGTGAAATCGTCAGCGAAATCGGTAAAGAGTATGCGGACGTTGAGCTGGCGCATATGTACATCGACAACGCCACCATGCAGTTGATTAAAGACCCGTCGCAGTTTGACGTCGTGCTGTGTTCTAACCTGTTCGGCGACATCCTCTCCGATGAGTGTGCGATGATCACCGGCTCCATGGGCATGCTGCCGTCCGCCAGCCTGAACGAAGAAGGCTTTGGCCTGTATGAACCTGCGGGCGGCTCCGCGCCGGATATCGCCGGCAAGAACATCGCCAACCCGGTGGCGCAGATCCTGTCGCTGGCGCTGCTGCTGCGCTACAGCCTGGACGCCAACGACGCGGCCACCGCCATTGAAAGCGCCATCAACCGCGCGCTGGAAGAAGGCGTACGTACCAGTGATTTAGCCCGCGGCGGCGCGGCGGTCAGCACCGATGAAATGGGCGATATCATTGCCCGCTATGTTGCCGAAGGGGTGTAACCATGGCGAAGACCTTATACGAGAAGTTGTTTGATGCCCACGTGGTCTATGAAGCGCCGAACGAAACGCCGCTGCTGTATATCGACCGCCATCTGGTGCACGAAGTGACCTCGCCGCAGGCGTTTGACGGCCTGCGTGCGCACAACCGGCCGGTGCGTCAGCCGGGCAAAACTTTCGCCACCATGGATCACAACGTCTCCACGCAGACCAAAGACATCAACGCCTCCGGCGAGATGGCGCGTATCCAGATGCAGGAGCTGATTAAGAACTGCAACGAGTTCGGCGTCGAGCTGTATGACCTGAACCATCCGTACCAGGGCATCGTGCACGTAATGGGGCCGGAACAGGGCGTTACCCTGCCGGGGATGACCATTGTCTGCGGCGACTCCCACACTGCCACCCACGGCGCGTTTGGCGCGCTGGCGTTCGGGATCGGGACTTCAGAGGTTGAGCACGTGCTGGCAACGCAGACCCTGAAACAGGGCCGCGCCAAAACCATGAAGATTGAAGTGAACGGCAAAGCCGCGCCGGGCATCACCGCCAAAGACATCGTGCTGGCGATTATCGGTAAAACCGGCAGCGCTGGCGGCACCGGGCACGTGGTGGAATTCTGCGGTGAAGCGATTCGCGACCTGACCATGGAAGGCCGCATGACCCTGTGCAACATGGCGATTGAGCTGGGCGCGAAAGCAGGCCTGGTCGCGCCAGACCAGACCACCTTCAACTATGTCGAAGGTCGTCTGCACGCGCCGAAAGGCAAAGATTTTGACGATGCCGTCGCCTACTGGAAAACCCTGCAAACGGATGAAGGCGCCACTTTCGACAGCGTCGTCACCCTGCAAGCGGAAGAGATTGCGCCGCAGGTCACCTGGGGGACTAACCCGGGCCAGGTTATCTCCGTGAATGACAACATTCCGGATCCGGCCTCATTCAACGATCCGGTCGAGCGCGCCAGCGCCGAGAAAGCATTGGCTTACATGGGCCTGAAGCCGGGGATCCCGCTGACAGACGTGGCGATCGATAAAGTCTTTATCGGATCCTGCACCAACTCACGCATTGAAGATCTGCGCGCGGCGGCGGAAATCGCCAAAGGCCGTAAAGTGGCGCCGGGCGTGCAGGCGCTGGTGGTGCCGGGTTCCGGCCCGGTGAAAGCGCAGGCGGAAGCGGAAGGTCTGGATAAGATCTTTATCGAAGCCGGTTTTGAATGGCGTCTGCCGGGCTGCTCAATGTGCCTGGCGATGAACAATGATCGCCTGAATCCCGGCGAGCGCTGCGCCTCCACCAGCAACCGTAACTTTGAAGGCCGTCAGGGCCGCGGCGGTCGTACGCACCTGGTAAGCCCGGCGATGGCGGCGGCAGCCGCGGTAACCGGCCATTTCGCCGACATTCGTAGCATGAAATAAGGAAACCATCATGGCAGAGAAATTTACCCAACATACGGGACTGGTGGTGCCGCTGGATGCCGCGAACGTCGATACCGATGCCATCATCCCAAAGCAGTTTTTGCAGAAAGTGACCCGCACCGGCTTTGGCGCGCACCTGTTTAACGACTGGCGCTTCCTCGACGATAAAGGCGAGCAGCCGAACCCCGAGTTCGTGCTGAACTTCCCGGAGTTCAAAGGGGCGTCGATTCTGCTGGCGCGTGAAAACTTCGGCTGCGGCTCATCCCGTGAGCACGCGCCGTGGGCGCTGACCGACTACGGTTTTAAAGTGGTTATCGCCCCGAGCTTCGCCGACATTTTCTACGGCAACAGCTTCAACAACCAGCTGCTGCCGGTAACGTTAAGTGACGCGCAGGTCGATGAGCTGTTCAAGCTGGTACAGGCGAATCCGGGCGTTAAATTTGAAGTGGATCTGGAAGCGCAGGTGGTGAAAGCGGGCGATAAATCGTACAGCTTTGAAATCGACGACTTCCGCCGCCACTGTATGCTCAACGGTCTGGACAGCATTGGCCTGACCTTACAACACGAAGACGCCATCTCGGCCTACGAGAACAAACAGCCGGCGTTTATGCAGTAATCTCTCCCACTGGTCACCGCACGGTGGCCAGCCTCTTCTTTCCGCCTACAGCGTATCGCCGTAATAGATCTGGTAACCGAGGTTGACGCTGCCCGGCGCATCTTTCCCGTTCAAGCGCTTAATCAAAATATCCGCCGCCGTCTTACCAATCTCAAAGCGCGGCGTAATCACGCTGGCAATTTTTTGCAGCCGCGCGCGGCCAATTTCCAGCCCGTGGAAACCGGCAATCGCCATTTTTCCCGGCACGTCGAACTGCTGCGCCTGACACTCCAGTAGCACGCCGACGGCAAGGTCATCGTTGGTACAGAAAATCGCGTCAATATCCGCTTTTTCCGCCATCGCCTGCTGGAACATCTTGCGGCCCAGCGCCACCGACGAAATCGTTTTTGGCGCCAGGTGATAAGCTTCCAGCCCCTGTGCCGCCAGCGCCTTCTCGGTACCACGGTAACGGCTAAGGTCGCGGGGGTCATCCATCGAACCAAAGAACGCAATGTTGCGTTTACCGCTGTCAATAAAGGCCTGCGTCATTTCGTACGCCGCTTTTTCGTTATCAAAGCCAACCTGAATATCGAGATACTGTCCGCTTATATCCATCAACTCTGCGACCGGAACGCCGCTGGCGCGCACGTACTGTACCATCCGTTCGGTATGCAGTTTTCCGGTGAGGATCAGGCCGTCGATATTGTAGGAGAGCAGGTTCAGCACCTCGCGCTCTTCGCGCTCGGCGTCATATTCGTAGTTGGCGATCAGCGTCTGGTACTGGCAGGCCGAGGTGACGGATTCAATCCCCGCCAGCACGTCGGCAAAGATCTGGTTGCGAAACGAGGGGATCAGTACGCCAATGGTTTTACTGCGGGCGTTGAGCAGAATTTCCGGGGCGCGGTTGGGAATGTAGTTGTTCTCTTCCATGACTTTCGAAATCAATTCGCGGCTGCGTTGCGACACCTGATTCGGGTCGCGCAGATAACGGCTGACCGTCATCTTATTCAGCCCGGCCAGCGCGGCAATATCCTGTAATGTCATCCGATTGTTTTTCATGAGGTTCTCTACGACCAACAGCCCATTATGCTCGCAGAGAACCTTATCACAGCCGGTTAGCGACTGCACTCCTCGCTCAACCTTAACGCGTGGCCATCTCAGCCGACGGCGAGGTGGTTTCATTTTGCGCTCGAACGCAATACATCAGCACCACCGACGCCAGCAGGGCGATTGCCATAAAGGTGTAGGAGACACCCGGCCCGCCGGTCACGCCGTTGAGGTACCCCACCAGCCACGCGCCGAGGAATGCGCCTAACGCGCCGAAGCTGTTGATCATCCCCATCGAGACGCCGGAGACGTTGCGCGGCAGCAGTTCGGGAATCAGCGCAAAGAACGGTCCATAAGGCGCATACATACAGGCGGCAGCCACGACCAGCAGCGCGTAGGAGAGCCAGAAAGACTGGTTGCCCAGCATCCACGAGGCGAAGAACGCGATGGCGGCAATCAACAGCAGCGGCCAGATAAACAGCTTACGGTTCTGGAACTTATCGGACAGCCAGGAGACGGTCAGCATCAGGCAGATTGCCGCCAGATACGGCACCGCCGCCAGCCAGCCCACTGCCACAATGTCCATCTGCGCCGCGTTTTTCAGAATCGACGGCATCCACATCATGAAGCCATACACGCCGATGCTCCACAGCGCATGCACCGCGCAAAGCATGATCACGCTGCGCGAGCGCATTGCTTCACCGTAGTTACGCATCGGCTTAATGTCGCGCTGCTCGCGATCCATCGCCTGCTGTAACGCCTCTTTTTCCTGCGCGCTTAACCAACCCGCATCCGCCGGTTTATCACGCACCAGAATCACCCAGCAGAACGCCCAAATCACCGCCGGAATGCCTTCGAAAATAAACATTTCACGCCAGCCCCAGGCTTCAATCAGGTAGCCGGAGACAATCGACATCCACAGCACCGTAACGGGGTTACCGAGAATCAAAAAGGTATTGGCGCGCGAACGTTCGGTTTTGGTAAACCAGTTGCTGATATAAATCAGCATCGCGGGCATCACCGCCGCCTCAACGATCCCAAGAATAAAGCGAATAGCCATCAGCGTGGGAATGTTACTCACAAAACCGGTCGCCGCGGCGCAGAGCCCCCAAAGGATCAGGCTGCAAAAGATCATTTTGCGCACGCTATGCTTAACGGCATACATCGCGCCCGGCACCTGGAAGAAGAAATAGCCCAGGAAGAACAGCGCGCCAATTAACGATGCGGTTCCCTGAGTAATTCCTAAATCATGTTCTATACCGGCGGCAGCGGCAAAGCCGTAATTGGCGCGGTCGAGATAAGCTAAGCTGTAGGTAATAAAAATAATCGGCATTAAATACCACCAGCGACGCGCCGGCAGTTTTGCGAGCATATTCATACTCACTCCTCGGATTATCATTAGATGATGAGGTCGCGTCCCGCGGCCCCGTTAGCATTCAGACGGCAGCCAGCATGCCGCCATCGACAAAAAGAAGGTGTCCGTTAACAAAGTCAGAAGCCGGCGCGGCAAGATAAACCGCCGCGCCAATCAGCTCTTCCGGGTTACCCCAGCGGGCGGCGGGCGTGCGCTGGAACAGCCAGGCGGAGAATGCCTCATCGTTGACCAGCGCGGTGGTCATGTCGGTGGCGAAATAACCGGGGGCAATGCCATTAACCTGAATATTGTATTCCGCCAGTTCCACACACATCCCACGAGTTAACATTTTGACCGCCCCCTTTGACGCCGCGTACGGGGTAATGGTCTTGCGCCCTAGCTCGCTCTGCATCGAGCAGATATTAATAATCTTCCCGCGGCGGCGTTGCACCATGTAGCGGGAAACCTGCTGCGACACCAGAAAGACCGATTTCTGGTTCACATCAATCACTTTGTCCCACTCCGCTTCCGGGAATTCGGTGAAGGGATAACGACGCTGGATACCGGCGTTGTTGATTAAAATATCAATGGCTCCCACTTCCCTTTCGATTTGCGCGATGGCCTGCGCCACGTCTTCCCCATTGGTCACGTCAAAACCGTAGCCTACGGCGCGATAGCCTTCAGCCACCAGCTTGTCCGCCGCCGCCTGCGCACGCTGCTGGGTGATGTCGTTAATCACAATCTCCGCGCCGTGCGCCGCCAGACCGCTGGCCAGCAGGTTACCAATCCCCTGCGCGGAGCCGGTAATCAGCGCGCGTTTACCGCTCAGGTCGAATAGGTTTTTCATAAAAAACTCCTTTTTTGATAACTGTTACGCGTAACTGTATACGCGTAACAGTAGAAAAAAGAAGATCCAGGAGAGGGAAAATGATCGTTCTGTGATCAAGTCGGCACTTACGCACAAGATGAGAACGTAGCGCAATTTTCATGTAACAAAGCAACATGTGAACTGGCTGGCATTTTTGACATCTATCACACTTTATAGTGAGCGCCATCATTAGGAGGAGTCATTTAACCATCATGGCATCGATTAAAGACGTCGCGAAAAAGGCCGGTGTATCGACCGCTACCGTGTCCAGAGTGCTCAATAATCAACCCAGCGTGATCCCGGAGACCCGCAAAGCGGTACGCGACGCAATGGATTATCTTTGCTACGTGCCAAACAAGAGTGCGTTTCAGCTCACTGGCAAATGTTCAGGGCTGATTGGCGTGGTGCTCCCTAATCTGGTCAACCCACACTTTTGTGAATTGCTGGCGACCTTCGAGGAAGAGGCAAGATATATCGGTAAATCGGTGATTGTGAAAACGCATCAGAATCAGCCACAGCAGGATAAACAGCTGCTGCAAACCCTGGTGGGGATGGGCATTGACGGCTTGCTGTGGGTGCCGACCGAAGCCGAAAGAGAACTGGCGGAATGGTTAACGATCACCAACATTCCGGTCGCGGTGGTCACCCAGGTTTCGCGCTTTTTCAATTCGGTGTCGATTAACGAAAGCAAGGGCGCTGAGAGTATTGCTGAACATTTTATCCATACCGGGCATACCTCATTTGGCTTTATTGCCCAGGATGGCGTCGATAACAGAAAAGTCTCTGCCTATAGCAAAAAAATAACCCGCCATGGTTTAACCGTCGCCGACGAAAACCAGTTCTGGATACCAAAAGGCGAAGGGGAGAAAATATCTGAACATATCGCCACCCTTGATATCATCATTGAAAAACTGACGCAGCCGAATACCACCTGCTCCTGCCTGCTAATTTATAATGACGTGGCCGCTAACTATGTGATTGATGGACTCAAAAAGAAAGGTCTCTCTCTGCCGCAAGATATTGCCATCGCGAGTTTCGATAATACGCTGCTGGCTCAAACAAAAAAAATAACCAGCGTCGCACAGCCTATTAATGAAATCGCCCACCTGGCGTTTCAAATGGTCAACCATAAAAAACAGCAGGACAATATAGAAATGTATGAAATTGTCTCGCGACTGATTATTCGCGAGAGCAGTGTCAATATTAATATAACGGCCCTATAAACTACTTATAACCCCTCAGCACATTTAATTGTGCCAGGAATTTTATCGCTAAAATTATTTTATCTCTATCATCGGCCATCCCGGCCCATGTCGTTTATTTATCACTGCGCTACCGCGCAATAATGAGGTGTGTACTAATGCATACTGAAACAATAGTACGGCGAGATCCGTACGAAAAACTCAGCCTGAAAGAAAAAATAGGTTACGGCATGGGTGACGCCGGTTCGGGGATGATCTGGAGCGTTCTGGCGCTATATCTGACCTGGTTTTATACCGATGTCTACGGGCTTGATGCCGGGTTAGTCGGCACGCTGTTTCTGGTTATCCGTGTATTTGACGCGTTTAGCGACCCAGCCATGGGCGCTATTTGCGACCGAACCCGAACTCGTTGGGGCAAGTTCCGTCCATGGTTGCTGTGGATGGCGGTGCCGTTCGGCCTGTGTGCCGTCCTGATGTTTACCACCCCAGATTTGAGTATGAACGGTAAAATTATTTACGCCTGGATTACCTATCTGATTATGTCCTTAATTTATACCGCTATTAACATTCCCTATTGCTCGGTAGGCGGCGTGATTACGCTTAACCAAAAGGAACGCATGGGATGTCTG
Organism: Kluyvera sp. CRP; assembly: GCF_019930565.1. Taxonomy (NCBI): domain Bacteria; kingdom Pseudomonadati; phylum Pseudomonadota; class Gammaproteobacteria; order Enterobacterales; family Enterobacteriaceae; genus Kluyvera; species Kluyvera sp. CRP. The sequence goes on from NZ_CP082841.1 coordinate 233,402, forward strand.
TCCTGGCGTTTTTTCCTGAATGGGTTGGCAACTTTAATTATCTCATCGTCTATTCTGCCATTAACCGATTGGCTGGGTAATGGCGACCGCGCCTCGGGTTTTCAGATGACCATGATGATCATGGGCGGTGCCGCAACCTTAATGTTCCTGTTTTGCTTTTCCAGCATTAAAGAACGCGTAGTTTCCATCAAGGAAAATGAATCGTTAATAAAAGATCTGAAGGATATTGCCAGGAATGATCAGTGGCTGCTGATGATTTCCATCACCTTCCTCAACGTCTTCCCGGCCTTTATTCGCGGCGGCGTCACCATCTATTACGCCACCTACGTGATGAAAGAATCCGTTGGCTTTATTACTTTCTTTATGGCGCTGGGCGTTGCCTGCAATATGTTAGGCAGCGTCATTGCAAAACCGCTGACCGACCGTTTCGATAAGGTGGTGCTGTTCCGCGTTATCAACATTATTCTTGGCCTGCTATCGCTGGCGCTGTGGTTTATCGACCCAACGTCGCTGACGCCGCTGCTGTCACTGTTCATCGTGATTAACATTCTGCATTTAATCCAGTCCGGTCCCATTCTGTGGGCGATGATGTCGGATGTTGACGACTACGGCGACTGGAAATTTGGTAAGCGTCTGACGGGGATTTCCTTCGCCGGCAACCTGTTTATGTTGAAGATGGGCTTAGCCGTTGCAGGCGCTATCGTCGCCTGGATCCTGGCCTACACCGGCTACGTTGCCAACAAACCCGAGCAAAATCCGCAAACCATCAACGGCATCATCATGATGTTCTCATTGCTGCCCATGGCCAGCTATTTCATCAGCGCGTTTATGGTGCGCTACTTCAAGCTCAATAACACGTTCCTCGAGAAAATTAAAAGCGACCTCGCGAAACGCGAACTGGAAAAGGGTCGTAACCTACCGCAGGAGTTAAAAGATGTCCCTGTCGTTTGATATTAAAAAAGGCCAGCGTATAGATCTGTGGCTGAAAGAGACACTGCCGACAACGCAGCCGTTATTGGTTATTAACGTGAACGGCACAATGGTGTTTAAAATTCAGGAAGCATCGCGCTACTACCAATATTTTACCTGGACGGCGTGGCAGGATGGCGTCGCCCATCTGGAGTGGCTGTCGGAGCACAGCGAAATATCGCTGTGCTATACCTGGCACCCGGATTCACTCTCGAAAGACGGCGTCTCTTTTATTGCTACACAGGCAGATGACTTCCGCTTACTGAATAACAATGATCTCGCCGCCTGGTATCAGCAGGAGCCGCTGCGCCCGGCGCTACACTTTTCCCCGCGCACCGGCTGGATGAACGATCCTAATGGCCTGCATTACCAAAACGGTGAATGGCATCTGTTCTACCAGTATCATCCGCACTCAACGCAGTGGGGGCCGATGCACTGGAACCATGCCGTTAGCCGCGATCTGTACCACTGGCGGCACTACCCTATTTTTCTCCAGCCAGAGCAAAATTTAACGGCACTGGGCGCGACAGGCGGGGCCTTCTCCGGTAGCGCCTACACCGACAAACAGGGCCAAACTCGTTTCTGGTATACCGAACGCCTCCCGGCTTATGACCTGTATCGTGGCTATCGCGAAGTGCAAAAAATGGCCGTGCCGGACAAATATAACGATAAGCCCGCAATGGTAAAAACCGTCCTGACCGATCTCCCTCCAGGCGTGGACTGCGACTTCCGCGATCCCAAAGTCTGGTATGAAGAGGCCGATAAGACGTTCTATATGATCCTCGGCGCGTCGGTCAACGGCGATCCCGCCATGCTGTTGTTCCACTCCGATGACAGCGAAAACTGGGCATTCCATCACGTACTGTACGTCGCCCCCGCCTACTTCCGTGAGAACGGCGGCCGCTGCATCGAGTGCCCCGACTTCTTTTGCCTCGACGGCGTGTGGGTGCTGATCATTGGTGTTGTTGGCTACACCGAACCCACAACGGGGCGGCACAACCTGCTGTTTGCGCAAACCGGGGAATTCCGCAACGGCAACTTCATCCCCTCAACGCAGCCGCTACAAACTCTCGATTTTGGGACGGATTTCTATGCGCTGCAAACCTGGGGCGAGGCTGACCAACGCATCGGCTTTGCCTGGCTGTATAACTGGGCGACGCAGAAAACCGTCGATTCGGCATACTGCGGTGAAATGTCGCTGCCGCGCCGCTTCCATCTGAATAACAAGCAGCAGCTGTGCATGACGCCGGTACGCCCGCCGGAATCACTGGAGATTAGTCAACATACGCTGAAGGACCGTCTCGCCTGGTCTGCCTCCGAAGGCGTTAAGGCCTGCGCGATCGATTTCACCGCTACCGCGCCTTTCTGCCTGACATTGACCGGCGATAGCGGCCAGCAAATTACCCTGGCACATGACGGCACAACCCTGACCCTCAGTGAACAAGGCCAGGACGATGGGCGCTACAGCACGCCGCTGGCCGATGTCGGTGACATTACGTTGTTCTTCGACGCCGGTATTGTTGAAGTCTTTGCTCTACAGGGCAGCGTTTGCGGTACACGCCGCTATTACTCCTGTAGCCATCTGACTCAAGTACAGATAACGGGTGCTCCGGCAACGCTCACACACTATCAGTCAACGTATTCCCAGAAATAATACCGGGTTTTATTTTCGAGAAGGATTTATTTATGACGAGCAATAACCACTACGACGTCACTCAATGGCACGTTGGGAATCCCTATAAAGATATCGGCGAAGTCATCAACAGCATCATTGCAGATATTAAAAGTCGACAAACGGAAACCGATATTAATGATGGCGGCAAACCTGGTGCGGCTATCTATATTCCGCCGGGAGACTATCACCTGACAACCCAGGTATTGATTGATATCAGCTATCTGAAAATTATGGGGGCAGGCCACGGCTTTGTTTCTTCCAGCATTCGTTTTAATACTCCGGCGAATGAATGGGAAAATTTACACGATCTCTGGCCGGGCGGTAGCCGTATTCTGGTCGATCTCGCCCCCCAATCAGGTGATGAGGAATGGGCCGGTGCGGCGTTTTACGTGAAGCGCAGCGGCGCGCCCCGCATTAGCTCGGTGGCGTTTGAAAATTTCTGCATTGATGGCCTGCACTTTGTCGATGATGGGTCGGGCAATAATGACCCCGAGAACACCTACACCAATGGAAAAACAGGAATTTATATCGCCACGGCGCAAGATTCCTTCCGCATCACGGGCATGGGCTTTATCTATCTGGAGCATGGTCTCACCACCTATAATAGCGATGCGATGGCGATTCATAATAACTTTATCGCCGAGTGCGGGAACTGCATTGAGCTACGCGGTGCCGGACAGGCATCGAAAATAACCGATAACCTGATCGGCGCAGGTTATAAAGGTTACTCCATTTACGCACAGAACTTCGGCGGACTGCTGATCGCCACCAACAATATATTCCCCCGCGGTTCAAGCAGCGTGCATTTATCTGGCGTGGTGCGTTCTTCAATCACCAGCAACCGCTTCCATTCGTTCTATCCCGGAATGCTAGTGCTGGAAGAAAATTGCGCTGAAAATCTGGTTTCCGCTAACCATTTCTTACGTGACCACGAACCCTGGCCGCCGATGCAAGGTTACGACAACGGTTTAGAAGATTCATACGGCTTGCTGCGTATCAACGGTAGCAATAACTCGATAATATCCAACCATATTTCGGAGACTATCGATACGCAGTATCTCAAACCGGCGGAGACAAAACCGGTCATCATTCGTGTCGTTGCCGGGAAAGGAAACTATATTGCCAACAACCATATTGTCGCCACGACCGAAGCATCAACCTCGCAGCCGTCAACCTCAGAAGAAGACGCCTGCTTTGCAGCACAGGTCGAGTCCCTGCTGACCACCGCCAGCCTGAAACCGCTGGATGTTACCGCGGTGCTGGTGGAGCAGACATCGCAGCACAACACGATCCTCGATTCAGGCACCGAATCACAGGTGATGCTGGACAGAACGGCTAACGCCTTCCGGGCTACGCCTACGTTCAACGCGTTGCAGTAAGGAGAGCGCGATGAATCACAACAAGATTGCCTGTATCGGTGAGATGCTCATTGATTTTGTGTGTACCGATATCGGCATTGACCTGAAGAATGGCGAAAACTTTCTAAAAAAAGCAGGCGGCGCACCGGCCAACGTCGCCATTGCCATCAATCGTAGCGGTGGGCAGGCAAAGCTGGCGACGAAAGTGGGTCTCGATCCTTTTGGCGATTTTTTGATGGAGACCCTACGGCCTGACAACATCGATATGTCAGGGCTAGCGCGCAGCATCACGCCCACCACGCTGGCCTTTGTGGCTCTGCAAAGCGATGGCGAGCGCGATTTTACCTTCTGTCGCGGTGCGGACGCCGAACTGGCGTGGCAGGATCTGCCCAATGATTTTCTCGACGATGTCGGCATCGTTCACTTTGGGGCCGCAACCGGGCTGCTGGATGGCGAACTTTATTCCACCTACCGGCGCCTTTTGCAGGAAGCCCCCCAACGAAACATCATCATCTCATTCGACCCCAACTACCGGGATGGACTCTGGGGCGACAATCCACAGGAGTTTATCACGCGTTGTAGGCCCTGGTTCCACCAGGCGGATATCGTCAAAGTCAGCGAAGAGGAGCTTGCCTTCCTCACCGGCGAAAAAACGAATGAGAAGGGCTGTGAGCAACTGCACCAGGCGGGCGTCAGCTATGTCACCGTCACCTGCGGACACCGGGGGACATGGCTCAGCCATCGCTCAGGCAGGCAACAGTTGGTTCCGTCTATCGCCATTGCCTCCATTGATTCAACCGGAGCCGGCGACGCTTTTATTGGCGCATTGCTACAGCAAATAGCAAAACCAGATTGTCAGTTTGATAACTACGATCACATGCAGAAAGCCGTTCTCTGGGCCAACGTCTGCGGCGCGCTAACCTGCACCCGCTTTGGCGCGATCGACGCAATACCTCATGCCGCCGAGGTCAACACCTGTCTCGACCGGGAAGCATAAGGCGGACGACGTTGCCGGGCCACGAGCGAGTGGCCCGGTCTACCGGGCTTATACGTCCTTAACCCGCGCAGTCATCGCCAGCGTTACCACCGAAATCCCCGCAATCACCCAGTACACCGAGAAGTGGCCAAAGTTTTGCGCCAGCGCGCCCTGAATGATCCCGGCCAGGATCACCCCGGTCGAAATGCTGTTGGTAAACAATGTGGTCGCCGCCCCGGCGCGTCCCGGCATCAGGTCCTGGAACCACAGCATGCCAATCCCGGCGACAATGCCGATAAACACGGCGTTAAACAGCTGTAATATCAGCAGCGCGGTATGGCTGTGGAAGAAGATAAGCCCAACGTAGAACAGCACCCCGGCGGCCACTGCAGTGACCATCATCCGACGCTTACCGAAGTGCTTCACGTAGTAGCCCGCAATGATCATCGCCGGAATCTCCAGACCCGCGGCGGTGCCCATCAGGATCCCCGCCAGGCTATCCGGCAGACCAAGATCGCTGCTGATCCACAACGGCATATCGATGATATACATCGTGTTACAGGTCCACATCAGCGTGGAAGCGATAAACAGCATCCGTACGTTGCTGTCTTTCCAGCCGCTAATCTGATTCTGCACCGCGTCAGCAGGCTGCTCGACTCGCGCCACCGAGGGTAACGTTAGCGCAATTAGCGTCAGGCTCAGGATAAAGATCCCCGCCGCGATGGCGAACATGGTGGTAAAGCCGTAGTTCAGCGCCAGCATAAACGCCAGCGGCGGGCCAATCACCCACGCCAGCGACAGCTGGGCACGCATCACCGAGCTAAACATCACCACCTCGCGCGCCGAGCTGTCGGCGTACTCACGGGCGAGCGCAAACAGTTGCGGCATCGCGGCGTTGGCGATGGATGCCAGCATCACGCCGCAGGTAATCAGCGTCAGGTAGTGGCGGTTGAAGGCAAACAGCAGCGCGTTACCTACCGCCATCAGGCAGCAAAACATGATCAGCTTGCGTCGGTCGCCCCGGCTGTCGGATCGCCTGGCCAGCGCCAGGCTGACCGCGATCCCGGCGATCGCGTTAACGGTGTAAAACAGGCCGACCCAGAACGGCTGGACGCCCACTTCACGGCTGAGAAACAGGCTCAGCGTCGGCGCCTGTAGCGCCCCCGCCACGCCCATCATAAATGCCACCAGCATAAAAGCGGCGTACACACCGTTGAGACGTCGTCCCATCGTCATTAACCAGAGCATGTGAAATCCTTTAAGCACGCGAAAGAATAAAAAAAAGCCAGCAGATGATACCTGCTGGCAAATACTCAGTCACACATGATTTGGCGAATTAATGCTCAGAGGCCGATTTCGTAACTTCCCATTGCATCAGAGAGTTCAGCACTTCAAGCCGCTGTGCCGTTGCCTGGCGGGCCAGCCAGGAAACATTTTTGGTCGCTGCGAAATAACGCTGGTAAAACTGATGGATGGTAGACCTCTTCATACACACCTCCTCGCTTCATCGAAATCCATTATTGGCCTAATATAGGGATTAATAAATTGCTGAGTTTTTACCAGGAGTTCCCCTTTTATGCCTTCAGGTCGCTTACAGCAGCAGTTCATCCGTTTATGGCAGTGCTGCGAGGGAAAATCGCAGGAGACGACGCTTAACGATCTGGCGGCGCTACTGAGCTGTTCACGTCGTCATATGCGGACATTACTCAACACCATGGAGGCTCGGGGCTGGCTCACCTGGGAAGCGGAAGCCGGGCGCGGCAAGCGTTCCAGACTCACGTTCCTCTATACCGGGCTGGCGCTTCAGCAGCAGCGCGCGGAGGATCTGCTGGAGCAGGATCGCATCGATCAACTGGTGCAACTGGTCGGCGATAAAGCGGCAGTACGCCAGATGCTGGTCTCGCATCTGGGGCGCAGCTTCCGTCAGGGTCGGCACATTCTGCGGGTGCTCTACTATCGCCCGATGCACAACCTGCTGCCTGGCACCGCGCTTCGCCGCTCGGAAACCCACATCGCCCGGCAGATTTTCAACGCCTTAACGCGGGTAAATGAGGCAAATGGGGAACTGGAAGCCGATATTGCTCACCATTGGCAGGAAATTTCCCCCTTACACTGGCGTTTTTATTTGCGTCCCGGCATCCATTTCCATCATGGGCGCGAACTGGAGATGGAAGACGTTATTGCCTCACTGGAGCGCAGCATGACGCTGCCGCTGTTCTCCAACATCACGCAGATCCACTCTCCTACCGCATGGGTGCTGGACGTGCATCTGGCCGAGCCTGACCGCTGGCTGCCGTGGCTGCTGAGCCAGGTGTCGGCGATGATTCTGCCGCGCGAATGGCAAACGCTGCCTAATTTCTCGCGGATGCCGGTAGGAACCGGCCCCTACTCGGTCGCGCGCAATAACCTTAACCAACTGAAGATCCTCGCCTTTGATGACTATTTCGGTTTCCGGGCGTTGATTGACGAGGTTAACGTGTGGGTGCTGCCAGAAATCAGCGAAGCGCCAAACGGTGGCCTGACGCTTGAAGGCTCTACCGAAAGTGAAAAAGCCGTCGAAAGCCGGCTGGAAGAAGGCTGCTATTACCTGCTGTTCGATGCGCGGAGCACATTGGGCCGTAACCCAACGGTACGCCAGTGGCTGAGCCACCTGTTTCATCCCAACAACCTGCTCTACCGCGCGGGCGAGCAGCATCAGAGCCACTGGTTTCCCGCCTACGGCCTGCTGCCGCGCTGGCACCATGCGCGCAGCCGCGCCTGCGAGAAACCGGCCGGGCTGGAGTCCGTCACCCTCACCTATTATCGGGATCACGTCGAGCACCGGACCATCGGCCAGATTATGGAAACGCTGCTGGCGGAGCATCAGGTCAAGCTCAACATTCAGGAAGTGGACTACGACGAATGGCACCGCGGCGAGGTGGTCAGCGATATCTGGCTTAACAGCGCCAACTTTACGCTGCCGCTCGATTTTTCACTGTTCGCCTATCTGTATGAAGTGCCGATGATTCGCCATTGTATCCCCATTGACTGGGAACAGGACGCGCGGCGCTGGCGCGCGGGCAACCTGCCGCAAGCCGACTGGTGCCAGCAGTTGCTCGCTAATCAGTCGGTGGTGCCGCTGATTCATCACTGGCTGATGCTCCAGGGGCAGCGCAGTATGCGCGGCGTACGGATGAATACGCTGGGCTGGTTTGACTTTAAATCCGCCTGGTTTGCACCGCCGGAGCCGTAGGGCTTTTGATTTATTCACGTAATCATTACAATGTGCCGTTCTCAACGGGGTGCTGTGCGTCGTGCGCGGCTGAGAGAGACCCGTCGAACCTGATCCGGATAATCCCGGCGAAGGGATTTGAGGCTAACTCAAAATCCTTTGCCACCCATTTACTGAGGTGCAAAGTGCTCAAGAAATTACTCCCCCTGCTGGTGCTGGTTACCGCGCCCGCGTTCGCAAAACCCGTGCTGACGGTCTATACCTACGACTCCTTTGCTGCCGATTGGGGCCCAGGCCCGGCGGTGAAAAAAGCGTTCGAAGCCGACTGCGACTGCGAGTTGAAATTCGTGGCGCTGGAAGATGGCGTCTCGCTGCTCAACCGTCTGCGCATGGAAGGGAAAAACAGTAAAGCGGACGTCGTGCTGGGGCTGGATAACAACCTGCTGCAGGCCGCGACCGACACCAAACTGTTCGCCAAAAGTAACGTTCCGGCCAGCGCCGTCAACGTGCCGGGCGGCTGGAACAACGACATCTTTGTGCCATTCGACTATGGCTACTTCGCTTTCGTCTACGATAAAAACAAGCTGAAAAACCCGCCGAAAAGCCTGAAAGAGCTGGTTGAGAGCGAGCAGAAATGGCGCGTTATCTACCAGGATCCGCGCACCAGCACGCCGGGCTTAGGCCTGCTGCTGTGGATGCAGAAAGTGTACGGCGATAAAGCGCCGGAAGCCTGGCAGAAACTGGCGGCGAAGACCGTCACCGTTACCAAAGGCTGGAGCGAAGCCTACGGCCTGTTCCTGAAAGGGGAAGGCGACCTGGTGCTGAGCTATACCACCTCCCCGGCCTATCACATCATTGAAGAGAAGAAAGACAACTACGCGGCGGCGCCGTTTGCCGAAGGCCATTACCTGCAAGTCGAAGTGGCGGCAAAAACCGCGGCCAGCAAGCAGCAAAAACTGGCGGACAAATTCCTGCAATTTATGGTCTCTCCAGCTTTCCAGAACGCCATCCCGACCGGCAACTGGATGTATCCGGTAACCCAGGTTGCGCTGCCGGAAGGTTTTAACAGCCTGGTGAAACCGCAGACCTCGCTTGAGTTCACGCCGCAGCAGGTCGCCAGCGAACGTCAAAACTGGATTAATACATGGCTCCGCGCCGCCAGCCGCTAATTCCGGGTTGGCTCTACCCAGGGCTTACGGCCACCACATTGATGGTGGCCGTCGCTCTGGCGGCTTTTCTGGCGCTGTGGCTAAACGCCCCCGAAACGTCGTGGTCAACGCTGCTCGGCGATAGCTATCTGTGGCACGTGGTGCGCTTCTCCTTCTGGCAGGCGTTTCTCTCTGCGCTGTTATCGGTGCTGCCCGCCATTTTCCTTGCCCGCGCGCTCTATCGACGCCGTTTCCCCGGCCGTCAGCTGTTGCTGCGCCTGTGCGCGATGACCCTCATCCTGCCGGTGCTGGTCGCCGTCTTCGGCATTCTGACCGTCTATGGCCGTCAGGGATGGCTGGCGCAACTGTATGCCTGGCTCGGCTGGCAGTGGAATTTCTCCCCCTACGGCCTGCAGGGCATTCTGCTGGCGCACGTCTTTTTCAACATGCCGATGGCGACCCGTCTGCTGCTGCAAGCGCTGGAGCAAATCCCCGGCGAGCAGCGCCAGCTTGCCGCTCAGCTTGGAATGCGCGGCTACCCGTTCTTCCGCTACGTGGAATGGCCCTGGATGCGGCGACAGATTCTGCCCATCGCCACGCTGATTTTTATGCTCTGCTTCGCCAGCTTCGCCACCGTGCTGTCGCTGGGCGGCGGGCCTTCCGCCACCACCATTGAGCTGGCGATCTACCAGGCGCTGAACTTTGATTACGATCCGGCGCGAGCGGCAATGCTGGCGTTGATTCAGATGACCTGCTGTCTGGCGCTGGTGCTGCTTAGCCAGCGTATGAGCCGGGCCATTGCGGTGGGCAATAGCCAGATTCAAGGCTGGCGTGACCCGGACGATCGCTGGCATAGCCGCATCGCCGATGGTGTACTCATCTTCCTGACCCTGCTGTTACTGCTGCCGCCGCTGCTGGCGGTGGTGGTAGATGGCATTCACCCGTCGATGCTCTCCGTCTTTAGCCAGCCGATTTTATGGCAGGCGCTGGGCACGTCGCTGCGTATTGCTCTCGCCGCAGGTCTGCTTAGCGTGACGCTCACAATGATGCTGCTGTGGAGCAGTCGCGAGCTGCGGGCGCGTAACCAGCCGCTGGCCGGTCAGACGATGGAACTGAGCGGGATGCTGATTCTCGCGATGCCGGGCATCGTGCTGGCCACCGGCTTCTTCCTGCTGCTTAATAACACCATCGGCCTGCCCGACTCCGCCGACGGGATTGTCATCTTCACCAACGCGCTGATGGCGGTACCCTACGCGCTGAAGGTGCTGGAAACGCCGATGCGCGACATCACTGCACGCTACAGCATTCTCTGCGAGTCGCTGGGACTTAGCGGGTTTACTCGCCTGCGGGTAATTGAATTACGCGCCCTCAAAAGACCGCTGGCGCAAGCGCTGGCGTTTGCCTGCGTGCTGTCGATCGGCGATTTCGGCGTGGTGGCGTTATTCGGCAACGAGAATTTCCGCACGCTGCCGTTTTATCTTTACCAGCAGATTGGCGCCTACCGCAGTCAGGACGGCGCGGTGACGGCGCTGATACTGTTACTGCTCTGCTTCCTGCTCTTTACCGTGATTGAAAAGTTACCCGGACGCCATGCTAAAACTGAATGATGTGACCTGGCTGTATCAGCACCTGCCGATGCGCTTTAGCGCCACGATTGCCCAGGGCGAGAAAATTGCGGTGCTCGGCCCAAGCGGCGCGGGGAAATCGACGCTGCTCAATCTGATCGCTGGATTTCTGACGCCCGCCAGCGGCACCATCATGCTGGAAGGCCGCGTCCATACGCATACGCCGCCGTCCCAGCGACCGGTGTCGATGCTGTTTCAGGAAAATAATCTCTTCAGCCACCTGACGGTGCGCCAGAACATCAGCCTGGGGATGAGCCCGCGTCTCAAGCTCACCGACGATCAGCAACGCAGGCTACAGGTCATCGCCGGGCAAATGGGGATTGAATCAATGCTGGAAAGACTGCCGGGCGAGCTTTCCGGCGGCCAGCGCCAGCGCGCCGCGCTGGCCCGTTGCCTGGTGCGGCAGCAACCCATTCTGCTGCTGGACGAACCTTTTTCCGCGCTCGATCCGGCGCTACGTCAGGAGATGCTGCAATTAGTCGACGACGTGTGTCAGCGCCAGAATCTGACGCTGCTGATGGTGTCGCACAGCGTTGAAGACGCGGCGCGAATTGCGGCGCGAGCAATGGTGGTGGCGGAAGGGCGAATCGCCTGGGATGGTAAGACCGAAGCGCTGCTGAGCGGTAAGGCCAGCGCTTCGGCACTGTTAGGTATCGCTGAGTGAGGGATTGCCGGATGGCGGCTGCGCCTTATCCGGCACATTACAGCCCGACCACCTTACGCAAAATCTCGATATACACTGGCATCAGCGGATGACGAATCACGCTGACCAGCGCCACCACGCCAACGCCCAGAATCAGCGGTGCCAGAATCAGTAAACGCTGACGCGTCAGCACGTTGCTGAGACGGTCGTGATTCTCCTTTGCGCTACGCCACAGTCGCCAGCACAGCCACGCGCCGAGCCACAACAGCAACGCCGCCGCCAGCAGCAGCCACTTAAAGCTGGCGCTATTTTCATCGGCGGGAATATCAATCGCCGCGCCGGCGAGGATCCCCGGCAGGAAATAGAGCGGCGGCCACAGCAGGCAACCAATGATATTCGGGGGAATAAACCGGGCAATCGGCAGATCGAGCATGCCCGCCACCATGGGAACCACGGGGCGAGTGGGCCCAATAAAGCGGCCAACCAGAATCGTAAACATACTGTGCTGATGCAGCGCGTATTCGGTTTTATCGAGCAGCGCTTTGTTTTTCTTCATAAACGACCAGCGGTGCAGCGGCTTTTTAAAGCGCCAACCCAGCCAGAAGGAGATCCAATCACCCAGCAGGCAGCCCACGATCCCCGCCAGCCACGCCTGCCAGAAGTTCACCTCGCCGCCGCCAATAAGCGCGCCCAGGCCTGCCATCATCACGGTGCCCGGCAAAATCAGCCCCACTAACGCCAGTGATTCCAGAAACGCCACCAGCGCCACCGCAATCAGCGAGTAGGTCGTGGACTGCGTAATAAAGTGTTCCAGCAATGCTTGCATAGTGTGCCCGGTTTGAAAACGAAGCAGGGATTCTCCAGAGCCCCCTCTGCATCGTCAAGCCATCAATTGTCTAAATAGTTTACTGGCAAAGACAAAAGCCGACACAGTGCATTTCCTTTTCTTTACTTTTTATTCACAGCCGGCGCGGAATTCGCTGGGGCTGGCACCGGTACATTTTTTAAAGACCCGGGAGAAATAGAGCTGATCTTCAAAGCCGACATTGCGCCCGACGCTGGCAATCGGCATGCGCGTGGTGCTCAGCAGCAGCTTGGCCTGGCTGATGCGCTGATCTTCACGCCAGCTCAGCACGCTAACGCCCAACTGCTGGCGGAAAAGATGCGACAGCCTTGATGGCGACAGGCAGACGTGCTGGGCCACGCTGGCAATATCAAACTGACTATCGGCAAGATGATCGCTGATGTACTGGCAGGCATCGCGTACGCGGTTATCCATGGGCGGATGCAGCGATTCGTTGATCGCCTCCATGCGCCGCAGCAGCAGTTGCTCAAGCAGGTTGATGGCCAGCAGTTCGGAATAGCGCCCTACGCCCTGTCCGGCGTCGATAATTTTACCGAACAGCTCGGAAATTTCGCTCTGGTGCGCTTCATCCGGGCGATAAAAACCGGTTTGCGCCACGATGGCGGGCCAGTTTAGCCACTCGTGCCAGTAGGCGCGCGGGCGGAAATAGACCCACTGGTGATACCACTCGCTCGCGTCCGGGTGGCGGCCATAGTGGTGAATTTCGCCCGGCGGGAACAGCAGCATGTCACCCTGGCGGCAGACAAACTGCTTGCCCTGGTTTTCAATCACCCCTTCACCGCGCACCGTCAGGTTCAGAATAAACCCCTTCATGCCCAGCGGTCGGTCGATGAAAAAGTCCAGGTAACCACCGGCTTCAATCGGCGTTAACCCCGCCACCAGATGGGCGTTAAAGGAATAACCAGGCAGCAGGGGATCGTTTTGCATTTCAGCCATTTCTGCACGCTCTCACTGATATTTAAAGAAACCAATTATCCATATTCGGCTTTTTATCGGCACGGCCGCCGCGCTCAATGAATAACAGAACCGACGCGGCTGTCAACCCTGTTATTTCAAAGCACTTAGAGAATAAAGCCGCAAGAGAAGCCGGCTCATAACCACAACTGAAGTGTCTATAAAGACGACAGAAAAGTCCACATTGATTATTTGCACGGCGTCACACTTTGTGAGGTCACAGCAAGATCATCCATAAGATTAGCGGTTCCAGCCTGACGTTTTTTTGCGGGGATATCTACTGTTTCACTATCACGTTTTCATTGAGATGGAGTAACACGATGGCAATCGCAATTGGCCTCGATTTTGGCAGTGACTCAGTCCGCGCCCTGGCAGTAGATTGCGCGACGGGGGAAGAAATCGCGACCAGCGTTGAGTGGTATCCGCGCTGGCAGGAAGGGCGTTTCTGCGACGCGCCGAACAACCGTTTTCGCCACCACCCGCGCGACTATATTGAATCCATGGAAGCGGCGCTGAAGGGCGTGCTGGCCGAACTCTCCAGCGCACAGCGCGCGGACGTGGTCGGCATCGGCGTTGACAGCACCGGCTCTACCCCAGCGCCGATTGACGCTGACGGCAACGTGCTGGCGCTGAAAGAGGAGTTTGCCGACAACCCGAACGCCATGTTCGTACTGTGGAAAGATCACACCGCAGTAGAAGAGGCAGAGGCCATCACCCGCCTGTGCCACCAGCCGGGCAAAGAAGATTACTCTCGCTATATTGGCGGTATTTACTCCAGCGAATGGTTCTGGGCCAAGATTCTTCATGTCACTCGCGAAGACCCCGCCGTGGCGCAAGCCGCAGCATCGTGGATTGAGCTGTGCGACTGGGTTCCCGCGCTGCTTTCCGGCACCACCCGCCCGCAGGATATCCGTCGCGGTCGCTGCAGTGCCGGGCATAAATCGCTGTGGCACGAAAGCTGGGGCGGCCTGCCGCCGGCGTCGTTCTTCGACGAACTGGATCCCATTATCAACCAGCATCTGCCCTGCCCGCTGTTTAACGAAACCTGGACTGCCGACGTGCCGGTCGGCACGCTAACCGCCGAATGGGCGGAGCGCCTGGGGCTTTCTACCCAAGTCGCCATTTCCGGCGGCGCATTCGACTGTCATATGGGTGCGGTTGGCGCAGGCGCACAGCCTAATGCGCTGGTGAAAGTCATTGGTACTTCAACCTGCGACATTCTGATTGCTGATAAACAGAGCGTTGGCAGCCGTACGGTGAAAGGTATCTGCGGCCAGGTTGACGGTAGCGTAGTGCCGGACTTTATCGGTATGGAGGCAGGTCAATCCGCATTCGGCGACATCTATGCCTGGTTTGGTCGCGTACTTGGCTGGCCGCTGGAGCAGCTTGCCGCACAGCACCCGGAGCTGAAAGAGCAGATCAAAGCCAGCCAGAAACAGCTGTTACCTGCATTGACCGAAGCCTGGGCCGCTAACCCGTCGCTCGACCATCTACCGGTGGTGCTCGACTGGTTTAATGGTCGCCGCACCCCGAACGCAAATCAGCGCCTGAAAGGGGTCATTACTGATTTAAACCTCGCCACCGACGCTCCGGCACTGTTTGGCGGGCTGATTGCCGCCACCGCCTTTGGCGCGCGCGCCATCATGGAGTGCTTCACCGACCAGGGTATTGCAGTGAACAACGTCATGGCGCTGGGCGGCATCGCGCGTAAAAACCGCGTCATCATGCAGGCCTGCTGCGACGTGCTGAACCGTCCGCTGCAAATTGTCGCCTCCGACCAATGCTGCGCGCTGGGTGCGGCTATCTTCGCCGCGGTAGCCGCCGGGGTTTACGCCGATATCCCGACCGCGCAGGGCAAAATGGCCAGCCGCGTAGAACATACCTTACAGCCACGCCCGGCGCAGGCTGCACGCTTTGAAGAACTCTATCAGCGCTACCAGCAATGGGCCGAAAGCGCTGAACACCATTATCTCCCTGCTGCTTCGTCGGAAAAAACCGCCGCTACCCGCGCAGCCCTGACTCATTAAAGGATACGAACATGACCGTTTTTGATAATTATGAAGTGTGGTTTGTCATTGGTAGCCAGCACCTGTATGGGCCGGAAACGCTGCGTCAGGTGACGCAAAATGCGGAGCACGTGGTCAATGCCTTAAACGCCGAAGGGAAACTGCCGTGCAAGCTGGTGCTGAAGCCGCTGGGTACCCGCCCGGACGAAATCACCGCCATCTGCAGCGACGCGAACTACGACCAGAAATGTGCCGGTCTGGTCGTCTGGCTGCACACCTTCTCTCCGGCGAAGATGTGGATCAACGGCCTCGCCATCCTCAATAAACCGCTGCTGCAATTCCATACCCAGTTCAACGCGGCGCTGCCGTGGGACAGCATCGATATGGACTTTATGAACCTGAACCAGACCGCACACGGCGGCCGCGAGTTCGGTTTCATCGGCGCACGCATGCGTCAGCAGCACAGCGTGGTTACCGGCCACTGGCAGGACAAACATGCGCAAGAGCGCATTGGCTCATGGATGCGCCAGGCGGTCTCTAAGATTGATACTCGTCAGCTGAAAGTGTGCCGCTTTGGCGACAACATGCGTGAAGTGGCGGTCACCGACGGCGATAAAGTCGCGGCGCAGATCAAGTTCGGTTTCTCCGTGAATACCTGGGCGGTGGGCGACCTGGTGCAGGTCGTCAACGCAGTTACCGACGGTGAAATCAGCGCGCTGATTGACGAATACGAAAGCAGCTACCGCTTTACTCCAGCTACCCAGATTCACGGCGACAAGCGCCAGAATGTGCTGGACGCCGCACGCATCGAGCTGGGCATGAAGCGCTTCCTCGAAGAAGGCGGCTTCCACGCCTTCACCACCACCTTTGAAGATTTGCACGGCCTGAAACAGCTCCCGGGCCTCGCCGTGCAGCGCCTGATGCAGCAAGGCTATGGCTTTGCGGGCGAAGGCGACTGGAAAACCGCCGCCCTGCTTCGCATTATGAAAGTGATGTCGACCGGTCTACAGGGCGGCACCTCATTTATGGAAGACTACACCTACCACTTTAACGGCGGTAACGACCTGGTGCTCGGCTCACACATGCTGGAAGTGTGCCCGTCTATCGCGGTGGAAGAGAAACCGCTGCTCGACGTCCAGCACCTCGGCATCGGCGGCAAGGCCGATCCGGCGCGTCTGATCTTCAACACCCAAACCGGCCCGGCGATCGTCGCCAGCATGATCGATCTCGGCGATCGCTATCGCCTGCTGGTTAACACCATTGAAACCGTAAAAACCCCGCACGATCTGCCGAAGCTGCCGGTAGCGAACGCCCTGTGGAAAGCGCATCCAAACCTCGAAACCGCGTCTGAAGCGTGGATCGTTGCGGGCGGTGCGCACCACACCGTGTTCAGCCACGCACTGACGCTGGACGATATGCGCCAGTTCGCCGAGCTGCATGATATCGAAATTGCGGTGATCGACAACGACACCCGCATGCCGGCCTTTAAAGACGCGCTGCGCTGGAACGAAGTGTATTACGGGTCCAAACGTTAAGCCGCTTTCCCCCTCACCCTAACCCTCTCCCAACGGGAGAGGGGACCGATCGAGCGAGAACTCCGCCCTTCCCCCTCACTAACGGGGAGAGGGAACCAATCGGGCACAGACTCCGCCCTTCCCCCTCTCCCTATGGGAGAGGGTCGGGGTGAGGGAAATTCAGACTCGGAGCAAAACATGTTAGAAGAACTCAAACGCCAGGTCCTGAACGCTAATCTGGCCCTGCCAAAACACAATCTGGTCACCCTCACCTGGGGCAACGTCAGTGCCGTCGACCGCGAGCATGGCGTGCTGGTGATTAAGCCGTCCGGCGTTGATTACGGCGTGATGACCGCCGAAGATATGGTGGTGGTCAGCCTGGAAACCGGAGAAGTGGTGGAAGGCAACAAAAAGCCATCCTCCGATACACCGACTCATCGCCTGCTGTATCAGGCGTTTCCAACGCTCGGTGGCATCGTGCACACCCACTCGCGTCACGCCACCATCTGGGCGCAGGCCGGGCAGCCAATTCCGGCGACAGGGACCACCCACGCCGACTATTTTTACGGCCCGGTGCCCTGCACTCGCCTGATGACCGATGAGGAAATCAACGGCGACTACGAATGGGAAACGGGCGCGGTCATTGTCGAAACCTTCCGTGATAACGGCATTGATCCGGCGCAAATGCCCGGCGTACTGGTCCACTCTCATGGCCCGTTCGCGTGGGGGAAAAACGCCGAAGACGCGGTGCATAACGCCATCGTGCTGGAAGAGATCGCCTATATGGGCATCTTCTGCCGCCAGTTGGCGCCGCAGTTACCGGAGATGCAGCAGACGCTGCTGGATAAGCACTATCTGCGCAAGCACGGCGCGAAAGCGTATTACGGGCAGTAGCCTGGACGAGGCGCAGCCTACTCCGGAATCCCCCGGCAACACCTGTATAAAACACCAGCTTCTTTATCTAAACCAGGCTATACTCAAGCCTGGTTTTTTGTTGATGAGAGCACGCGTGACGCAGCCACAAGCCGGTTTTTTACTCACCCGCCACTGGCGGGATACGCCGCAGGGCACTGAACTGGCTTTCTGGCTGGCGACCGACGACGGCCCGTTACAGGTCACCCTGCCACCGCAGGAGTCCGTCGCATTTATCCCGGAATCTCAGCGTACGCAGGTTGAACGCCTGCTGCACGGCGAAAACGGCGTACGGGTAGCCCCGCTGGCCCTCAAAGATTTCCACCGTCAGCCGGTTTTCGGCCTCTACTGTCGCGCCCATCGCCAGCTTATACGGCTGGAAAAAGTGCTGCGCGAAAATGGCATCACCGTCTACGAAGCCGATATCCGCCCACCAGAGCGCTATCTGATGGAGCGCTTTATCACCGCCCCCGTGTGGGTTGAAGGCGAAAAATCGGCAACCGGGCTGCGTAACGCACGCATGAAGCCGCACCCCGAGTACCGCCCGCCGCTGAAATGGGTATCGCTGGATATCGAAACCAGCCGCCACGGCGAACTGTACTGCATCGGGCTGGAAGGCTGCGGGCAACGCACCGTCTACATGCTCGGCAGCCTGCCCGCGCAGCCGCCGCAGGTCGATTTTCATCTCGAATATGTCGCCAGCCGCCCGCTGCTGTTGGAAAAACTCAACGCCTGGTTTGCCGAACATGACCCGGACGTGCTGATTGGCTGGAACGTCGTGCAGTTCGACCTGCGCGTACTGCAAAAAAGCGCCGAACGCTACAAAGTGCCGCTATTGCTCGGGCGCGGCGGCAGCGAACTGGAGTGGCGTGAACACGGCTTTAAGAACGGCGTATTCTTCGCTCAGGCCGCCGGGCGGCTGATTATCGACGGCATCGAGGCGCTGAAATCCGCCTTCTGGAACTTCACCTCGTTTTCGCTGGAGAACGTCGCCCGCGAGCTGCTGGGCGAAGGCAAGGCGATAGATAACCCGTGGGATCGAATGGACGAAATTGACCGCCGTTTCGCCGAAGATAAGCCCGCACTGGCGACCTATAACCTCAAAGACTGCGAACTGGTGACGCGCATCTTCCACCAGACCGAGATCATGCCTTTTTTACTGGAGCGCGCCACGGTCAACGGCCTGGCGGTCGATCGGCACGGCGGTTCGGTCGCGGCTTTCAGCCACCTCTATTTTCCGCGGATGCATCGCCTCGGCTACGTCGCGCCGAATCTCGGCGAAGTGCCGCCGCAGGCCAGTCCCGGCGGTTATGTCATGGACTCCCGCCCCGGCTTGTACGACTCGGTACTGGTCCTCGACTACAAAAGCCTGTACCCGTCGATCATCCGTTCTTTCCTGATCGATCCGGTAGGGCTGATTGAAGGGATGGCTCACCCCGATGCGGCGCACAGTACCGAAGGTTTTCTGGATGCCTGGTTTTCGCGTGACAAACACTGTCTGCCAGGGATCGTCAGCCAGATCTGGCACGCCCGTGATGAAGCCAAACAGCAGAAAAATAAGCCGCTTTCTCAGGCGCTAAAGATCATCATGAACGCCTTCTATGGCGTGCTGGGCACCAGCGCTTGCCGCTTTTTCGATCCGCGCCTGGCGTCATCTATCACCATGCGCGGCCACGCGATCATGCGCCAGACCAGGGCGCTGATTGAGTCTCAGGGCTATGACGTGATTTACGGCGATACTGACTCCACCTTCGTCTGGCTCAAACGCGCACATGGCGAAGAAGAGGCAGCAACCATTGGCCGCGCGCTGGTCGGCTTCGTGAACCAATTGTGGGCCGACGAGCTGCAAAAAAGCGGGCTGACCAGCGCGCTGGAACTGGAGTTTGAAACCCACTTTTGCCGTTTCCTGATGCCGACCATTCGCGGTGCCGATACCGGCAGCAAGAAACGCTATGCCGGGATGATTCAGGACGGCGACAAGCAGCGGATGATGTATAAGGGGCTGGAGACCGTACGCACCGACTGGACACCGCTGGCGCAGCAGTTCCAGCAGGCGCTGTATCTGCGCATCTTCCGCAACGAACCGTACCGGGATTTTATCCTCGAAACCATTGATAAGCTGATGAACGGCGAGCTGGATGAACAGTTAGTCTACCGCAAGCAGCTGCGGCGTCCGCTTGCAGACTATCAGCGCAACGTGCCGCCGCATGTCCGCGCCGCGCGCCTTGCTGATGAACAGAACGTGCGGTTAGGACGTCCGCTGCAGTACCAGCAGCGCGGTAGCATCCGCTACGTCTGGACCACCAACGGCCCGGAGCCACTGGACTACCAGCAGTCGCCGCTCGACTACGACCACTATCTCACCAAACAATTAGCCCCCGTCGCCGAAGGAATTCTCCCCTTTGTTGACGACGATTTTGCTACAATAGTGACGGGGCAACTGGGGTTGTTTTGACAGGTGACTAACGTCCCGCCATCCAGTACCATAGCGCCCTTTCCATTCCTGGACCAAATTCACTCGCCGCCTCCTTTCAGGTGGTGGCTGAATATTGCCTGCAATTTATTAAAGATAGAGCCGAACATATATGCCTTTTACACTTGGTCAACGCTGGATCAGCGATACAGAAAGCGAACTGGGACTTGGTACTGTTGTTGCAATGGATGCACGCACCGTCACCCTGCTCTTTCCGGCAACCGGAGAGAACCGTCTGTACGCCCGTAGTGACTCCCCCGTGACCCGCGTAATGTTCAACCCCGGCGACACGATCACAAGCCATGAAGGCTGGCAGTTGCTCGTTGATGAAGTTAAAGAAGAAAATGGCCTGCTGGCATATATCGGCACCCGCCTGGATACCGAAGAAACCAACGTGATGCTGCGCGAAGTGCTGCTCGACAGCAAACTGGTGTTCAGCAAGCCGCAAGACCGTCTCTTTGCCGGGCAAATTGACCGTATGGACCGATTTGCGCTGCGCTACCGCGCGCGTAAATACCAGAGCGAGCAATACCGCATGCCGTGGAGCGGCCTGCGCGGCCAGCGCACCAGCCTGATCCCCCATCAGCTCAACATCGCCCATGACGTCGGCCGTCGTCATGCGCCGCGCGTACTGCTGGCAGACGAAGTGGGCTTAGGGAAAACCATTGAAGCCGGGATGATCCTGCACCAGCAGTTGCTCTCCGGCGCCGCTCAGCGCGTGCTGATTATTGTTCCGGAAACCCTGCAACATCAGTGGCTGGTTGAAATGCTGCGCCGCTTCAACCTGCGCTTCGCGCTGTTCGACGACGAGCGCTATGCCGAAGCCCAGCACGATGCCTACAACCCGTTTGAAACCGAACAACTGGTGATCTGCTCGCTGGACTTCGTGCGCCGCAACAAGCAGCGCCTGGAGCATCTGTGCGATGCCGAGTGGGATCTGATGGTCGTCGACGAAGCGCACCACCTGGTGTGGAGCGAAGACGCGCCAAGTCGCGAATATCTGGCCATTGAAGAGCTGGCCGAGCGTGTACCGGGGGTCCTGCTGCTGACCGCAACGCCGGAACAACTCGGAATGGAAAGCCACTTTGCCCGTCTGCGCCTGCTGGACCCGAACCGCTTCCACGATTTTGAGCAGTTTGTCGAAGAACAGAAAAACTACCGTCCAGTGGCCGACGCCGTGGCGCTGCTGCTGGCGGGGAATAAGCTCAGCAACGACGAGCTGAACATGCTCGGCGAGCTGATTGGCGAGCAGGATATCGAAGCGCTGCTACAAACCGCCAACAGCGATCGCGAAGGCTCCGAGGCTGCGCGCCAGGAACTGATCAGCATGCTGATGGACCGCCACGGCACCAGCCGCGTGCTGTTCCGTAACACCCGTAACGGCGTGAAAGGCTTCCCGAAACGCGAGCTGCACACCATCAAACTGCCGCTGCCGGCGCAGTACCAGACGGCAATTAAGGTTTCCGGCATTATGGGCGCCCGCAAAAGCGCCGAAGAGCGCGCGCGCGACATGCTCTACCCGGAACAGATTTATCAGGAGTTTGAAGGCGATACCGGCACCTGGTGGAACTTCGACCCGCGCGTTGAGTGGCTGATGGGCTACCTGACCAGCCATCGCTCCCAGAAGGTTTTGGTTATCTGCGCCAAAGCGGCTACCGCGCTCCAGCTGGAGCAAGTGCTGCGCGAGCGTGAAGGCATCCGTGCCGCCGTGTTCCACGAAGGCATGTCGATTATCGAACGCGACCGCGCCGCCGCCTGGTTTGGTGAAGAAGACAGTGGCGCGCAGGTGCTGCTGTGCTCGGAAATCGGCTCCGAAGGCCGTAACTTCCAGTTCGCTAGCAACCTGGTGATGTTCGACCTGCCGTTCAACCCGGACCTGCTGGAGCAGCGTATTGGCCGTCTGGACCGTATCGGCCAGGCGCACGATATTCAGATCCACGTACCTTATTTAGAGAAAACCGCGCAGTCCGTGCTGGTGCGCTGGTACCACGAAGGTCTGGACGCCTTTGAACATACCTGCCCGACCGGTCGTACTATCTATGACAGCGTGCACGACCAGCTGATCACCTATCTGGCCGCGCCAGAAACCACCGAAGGCTTCGACGAGCTGATTAAATCCAGCCGCGAGCAGCACGACGCGCTGAAGGCGCAGCTCGAACAGGGCCGCGACCGTCTGCTGGAGATCCATTCCAACGGCGGCGAAAAAGCGCAGAAGCTGGCGGAAAGCATTGAAGAGCAGGATGACGACACCAACCTGATCGCCTTCGCGATGAACCTGTTCGACATCGTCGGCATTAACCAGGACGACCGCGGTGAGAACCTGATCGTCCTGACGCCGTCCGACCACATGCTGGTGCCGGACTTCCCGGGCCTGCCGGAAGACGGCTGCACGGTCACTTTCGAACGAGACATCGCCCTGTCGCGCGAAGACGCGCAGTTCCTGACCTGGGAACACCCGCTGATTCACAACGGGCTGGATTTGATCCTCTCCGGCGACACCGGCAGCAGTACCCTTTCGCTGCTGAAAAACAAAGCGCTGCCGGTCGGCACGCTGCTGCTGGAGCTGATCTACGTGGTGGAAGCTCAGGCGCCGAAGCAGCTGCAGCTCAACCGCTTCCTGCCGCCTACGCCGGTGCGTATGCTGCTCGACAAAAATGGCACCAACCTCGCCGCGCAGGTCGAGTTTGAAACCTTCAACCGTCAGCTCAGCGCGGTGAATCGCCATACCGGCAGCAAGCTGGTGAACGCGGTGCAGCAGGATGTGCACACAATCCTGCAAAAAGGCGAAGCGCAGATTGAGAAAGCCGCGCAGGCGCTGATTGCCGCCGCGCGTGAAGAGGCGGACGAGAAACTCAGCGCCGAACTGTCGCGTCTGGAAGCCCTGAAGGCGGTGAACCCGAACATCCGCGACGATGAGCTTTCGGCAATTGAAAGCAACCGTCAGCAGGTGATGGAAAGCCTGTCCCAGGCAGGATGGCGTCTGGACGCGCTGCGTCTGATCGTCGTCACTCACCAGTAACCGGAGCCGTTATGGGAATGGAAAACTACCATCCGCCGCAGGACCCGTGGCTGGTTATTCTCTATCAGGATGAGCACATTATGGTGGTCAACAAGCCGAGCGGCTTGTTGTCCGTCCCGGGCCGTCTTGAGGAGCATAAAGACAGCATCATGACCCGCGTGCAGCGCGATTATCCCCAGGCGGAGTCCGTACACCGTCTGGATATGGCGACCAGCGGTGTGATCGTAGTGGCCCTGACCAAAGCTGCGGAACGGGAGCTGAAGCGCCAGTTCCGCGAGCGCGAGCCGAAAAAGCAGTACGTGGCGCGCGTGTGGGGACATCCGCAACCGCAGGAAGGTCTGGTGGATTTACCGCTGATTTGCGACTGGCCGAACCGGCCAAAGCAGAAAGTGTGTTATGAAACCGGCAAGGCGGCGCAAACGGAATATGAAGTGCTGGAGTATGCGGCGGATAACACCGCGCGGGTGAAGCTCAAACCGATTACCGGGCGCTCTCACCAGCTGCGCGTGCACATGCTGGCGCTGGGCCACCCGATTCTCGGCGATCGCTTCTACGCCCACGACGAGGCGCTGGCGATGGCGCCGCGGTTGCAGCTGCACGCCGAGACGTTAACCATTACGCATCCAAAGTTTGGCAATAGCATGACGTTTAAGGCGCCAGTGGATTTTTAGACCGCGCCAGTTTTACCTCTCCCCACAGGGGAGAGGTAACCGTTCGCATGCGCTTCAGGTTTCGCTTTTCTCCCTCGCCCCTTTGGGGACAGGGCCGGGCGCTTACTTAAACCCTTTCTGCTCTTTAATCAGCTCGTACGCCTTCTGAATTTCCTGCGCCTTCTGCTTGGCCATCTCCATCATCTCCGGCGGCAGCCCTTTCGCCACCAGCTTATCCGGGTGATGTTCGCTCATCAGCTTACGATAGGCGCGCTTGATGGTCGTGGTATCGTCGCTCGGCTTCACGCCCAGCACGTTGCAGGCATCCTCCAGCGTCGGCCCGCGCTGCGCCTGCTGCCAGCCGCCACCCTGACCGCCCTGAGAGTGCTGATGATAGCCGCCGCCAAACTGCGCGCCGCCCTGCATCATACGCAGAAACTGGTCAAACTGGTCACGGGAGATACCCAGCTCTTCGGCAATGATGTACAGCACGTCGCGCTCGTTCGGGTGCAGCGATCCGTCGGCAAACGCCGCCTGAATCTGGATTTCAAGAAACATCCGAATCAGATCGAAACGCCCGAAGCACACGCTACGGAATTGACGCATCTTTTCGCGCAGCGGGTAATTATCCGACTTACCGACGCGAAACGCCTGCTGCGCCGCCGTGCGCGACTCACCGTGCAGATTCATGCGGTCCATAAACAGACTCGCAATATGAATATCCGCCTCCGTCACGCGCCCTTTCGATTTGGTCAGGTGCCCCATCACTTCAAACGTGGTCGCAAAAAACAGCGACTGACGCTGCTGTTGGTTAGCAAACCAGTTCACGCGACGGCTGCGCGCCTTATCAAACATGTGGCCCACGAGCAGCCCGAGGACTACGCCCCAGAAGCCGCCGCCCATCATCAGGGCAACCGCCACACCAATCACTTTTCCCCAATACTGCATATACTCCCCAAATCGTCATGCCAGCGGCTAAAATATGCATTATCATACCTGTCATTCAATGCCGTGCATAACACCTCTGGCGAGAACGGGCAGGATAAAACTAGCGTGAGAACGATGAGTACGTTAGTCTCTGACCGTTTGCATGCCGCAATGCTATAGATGACGGAACAACAAATACAACGTATGAAAAAACGTATTCCCACTCTCCTCGCGACCATGATCGCCAGCGCCTTGTACAGCCAGCAGGGAATGGCAGCCGATCTCGCCTCTCAATGTATGCTTGGCGTACCGAGCTACGATCGTCCACTGGTGAGCGGCCCGACAAACGAGCAGCCTGTCACCATTACGGCCGACCACGCTGATGGCAACTACCCGGATAATGCCTCATTTAAAGGCAACGTCGATATTAATCAGGGTAATAGCCGCCTGCAGGCTGATGAAGTTCAGCTGCACCAAAAGCAGGCTGAGGGTATGGCTACGCCGGTGCGCACCGTTGATGCGCTCGGCAACGTCCACTATGACGATAATCAGGTGATTCTGAAAGGGCCAAAAGCCTGGTCAAACCTGAATACCAAAGATACTAACGTCTGGAAAGGCGATTACCAGATGGTTGGCCGTCAGGGCCGCGGTACCGCCGACGTCATGAAACAGCGCGGCGAAAACCGCTATACCATTCTGGAAAACGGTACCTTTACCTCCTGCCTGCCGGGTTCTAACACCTGGAGCGTGGTGGGCAGCGAAGTCATCCACGACCGCGAAGAGCAGGTCGCCGAGATCTGGAATGCCCGCTTCAAAATTGGCCCCGTGCCGGTGTTCTATAGCCCGTACCTGCAATTGCCAGTTGGCGACAAGCGTCGTTCAGGCTTCCTGATCCCCAACGCCAAGTACGGCAGTTCCAACGGCTTCGAGTTCATGCTGCCGTACTACTGGAACATCGCGCCAAACATGGATGCGACGATCACGCCGCACTACATGGATAAGCGCGGCGGCGTCATGTGGGAGAACGAATTCCGCTATCTGACCCAGGCCGGACAAGGCCTTTTCGAGCTGGACTATCTGCCTTCGGACAGCGTCTATTCTAACGACCACCCGAGCGACGATAACAGCCGCCGCTGGCTGTTCTACTGGCGTCACGCCGGGGTGATGGATCAGGTGTGGCGCTTTAATGCCGACTACACCAAAGTCAGCGATCCGGACTACTTCAACGACTTTGACTCGAAGTACGGTTCCAGTACCGACGGCTATGCCACGCAGAAGCTGAGCGTAGGCTATGCGGATCAAAACTTCGACGCCACCGTGTCGACCAAACAGTTCCAGGTCTTTGACCGCCAGAACAGCAACTCCTATTCTGCTGAACCACAGCTGGATGTTAACTTCTACCAGAACGACGTAGGGCCTTTTGACACCCATGTCTATGCCCAGGCGGTGAAGTTCGTTAACAGCAACGGCAGCCTGCCAGAAGCGACGCGTGTTCACCTTGAGCCAACCATCAACCTGCCGCTGGGCAACCGTTGGGGTAGCCTGAACACCGAAGCCAAGCTGCTGGCAACGCACTATAACCAGACCAATATCGACGACTACAACAGCGACAGCAGCCATAATCAGCTGGCAAGCTCCGTCAACCGCACCATGCCGCAGCTGAAAGTCGATGGGAAGATGGTGTTCGAGCGCGATATGGTGCTCAGCCCGGGCTACACTCAAACGCTGGAGCCGCGTGTACAGTATCTGTACGTGCCGTACCGCGATCAGAGCAAGATCAACAACTACGACTCCACGCTGCTGCAGTCCGACTACTCCGGCCTGTTCCGCGATCGTACCTACAGTGGTCTCGACCGCATTGCCTCCGCAAACCAGATCACGACCGGCGTCACATCACGTGTTTATGATGACGCCGCCGTTGAACGTTTTAACGTTTCTGTTGGTCAAATCTACTATTTCACCGAGTCTCGCACCGGTGATGACAACATTAACTGGGAGAAAGACAACAAAACGGGTTCACTGGTATGGGCAGGCGATACCTACTGGCGCATCAGCGACAAATGGGGTCTGCGTGGCGGCATTCAGTACGATACGCGTCTGAACAACATCGCTAACAGCAGTTCGGCGATCGAATACCGCCAGGATGACGAACGTTTGGTGCAGTTGACCTATCGCTACGCCAGCCCGGAATACATTCAGGCAACGCTGCCGACCTACTCCACCGCCGAGCAGTACCGTAACGGTATCTCGCAGGTGGGCGCAACGGCCAGCTGGCCGATTGTCGATCGCTGGTCCGTCGTCGGTGCCTACTACTTTGACACCAACACACACAGTCCCGCCGATCAGATGCTGGGCGTGCAGTACAACTCCTGCTGTTACGCGATTCGCGTCGGCTACGAGCGCAAGCTCAACGGTTGGGATTACAACGGTTCAACCGGCGGGCAGTCGAAATATGACAACTCCATCGGCTTCAACATTGAGCTGCGTGGTCTGAGCTCTAACTACGGTCTGGGTACCCAGCAGATGCTGCGTTCCAACATCATGCCGTACCAGAGTTCGCTGTAAAGTAACTGGTTAGACACATCATCCGCACTGCGGTTAATTGAAATGGAAAAAGTATGAAGAACTGGAAAACGCTGCTTCTCGGTATCGCCTTAGTTGCGAATACCAGCTTCGCTGCCCCACAGGTTGTCGATAAAGTAGCAGCCGTCGTAAATAATGGCGTTGTCCTCGAGAGCGACGTCGATGGCCTGATGCAATCCGTTAAGATGAACGCTGGCCAGGCTGGCCAGCAGCTGCCGGATGATGCGACACTTCGTCACCAGATTCTGGAGCGTCTGATTATGGATCAGATTATCCTGCAGATGGGGCAGAAAATGGGCGTCAAAGTCTCCGATGAGCAGCTCGACGCGGCCATTGCCAACATCGCCAAGCAGAACAATATGACGATGGATCAGATGCGTAGCCGCTTGGCGTACGACGGGATGAACTACAACACCTATCGCAACCAGATCCGTAAAGAGATGCTGATTTCTGAAGTGCGCAACAACGAAGTGCGTCGCCGCATTACCGTTCTGCCGCAGGAAGTGGACGCGCTGGCAAACCAGATTGGTAACCAGAACGACGCCAGCACCGAGCTGAACCTCAGCCACATCCTGGTACCGCTGCCGGAAAACCCAACCTCCGATCAGGTGAACGAAGCACAGAGCCAGGCCGAATCTATCGTTGAGCAGGCGCGTAACGGCGCTGACTTCGGCAAGCTCGCCATCACCTACTCCGCAGACCAACAGGCACTGAAAGGCGGCCAGATGGGCTGGGGTCGTATTCAGGAACTGCCAGCCATCTTCGCTCAGGCACTGAGCACCGCGAAGAAAGGCGATATCGTCGGTCCAATCCGTTCCGGCGTGGGCTTCCACATCCTGAAAATCAACGATATGCGCGGCCAGTCTCAGAGCATCTCTGTGACCGAAACCCACGCTCGCCACATTCTGCTTAAGCCATCTCCGGTGATGACCGACGACCAGGCTCGCGCGAAGCTGGAACAGGTTGCCGCGGATATCCGCAGTGGCAAAACCACCTTTGAGAAAGCGGCTCGTGAGCTGTCTCAGGATCCAGGCTCGGCTAACCAGGGCGGTGATTTAGGTTGGGCCACCCCGGACATCTACGATCCGTCGTTCCGCGATGCGCTGATGAAGCTGAACAAGGGCCAGATTAGCGCCCCGATTCACTCTTCCTTCGGCTGGCACCTGATTCAGCTGCTGGACACCCGCAACGTTGACCGCACCGATGCGGCGCAGAAAGATCGTGCCTATCGTATGCTGATGAACCGTAAGTTCTCTGAAGAAGCGGCTACCTGGATGCAGGAACAGCGCGCCAGCGCTTACGTTAAAATTCTGAGCAACTAATGACTCAACATCGTGTCGTTATCACTCCCGGCGAACCCGCCGGGATTGGTCCGGATCTCGCGATCCAACTGGCCCAGCGCGACTGGCCGCTTGAACTGGTCGTCTGCGCTGATGCCAGCCTGCTCACCGAGCGGGCGAAACTTCTTGGTCTTCCCCTCACGCTTCTCCCCTACGCTCCCGAACAGCCTGCAAAACCGCAACGCGCCGGTACGCTAACGCTGCTGCCCGTTGCGCTGCATGCGCCGGTGGCACCGGGTGAATTAAACGTGGAGAACGGTCGCTACGTCGTCGAGACGCTGGCGCGTGCCTGTGACGGCTGTCTGAACGGCGAATTTGCCGCGCTGGTCACCGGGCCTGTGCACAAAGGCATTATTAACGACGCAGGCATCCCGTTTACCGGGCATACCGAGTTCTTTGAAGAGCGTTCGGGCGCGGCGAAAGTGGTGATGATGCTGGCGACCGAAGAACTGCGCGTCGCGCTGGCGACCACGCACCTGCCGCTAAAAGCGGTCAGCGACGCCATCACGCCGGATCTGCTGCGGGAGGTCATCACCATCCTGCACGATGATTTGCGGAATAAGTTTGGTCTCGCCGAGCCACACGTACTCGTCTGCGGCCTGAACCCCCATGCGGGCGAAGGCGGCCATATGGGTACGGAAGAGATCGATACCATTATTCCGGTACTCGAAGAGATGCGGGCAAAAGGGATGAATCTGAGCGGGCCGCTGCCTGCCGACACCCTTTTTCAGCCGAAGTATCTTGACCATGCCGATGCCGTGCTGGCAATGTACCACGATCAGGGCCTTCCCGTGCTAAAATACCAGGGCTTTGGCCGTGGCGTGAATATTACGCTCGGTTTACCCTTTATTCGCACCTCCGTTGACCACGGCACCGCCCTTGAACTGGCAGGCCTTGGAAAAGCGGACGTCGGCAGTTTTATTACGGCGCTTAATCTCGCCATCAAAATGATTGTTAACTCTAATGAATAATCGAGTCCATCAGGGCCACTTAGCCCGTAAACGCTTCGGGCAAAACTTTCTCAACGATCAGTTCGTGATCGACAGCATTGTTGCGGCCATCAATCCGCAAAAAGGCCAGGCCATGGTTGAAATCGGCCCGGGCCTCGCCGCACTGACCGAACCGGTTGGCGAACGCCTTGACGAACTGACCGTGATCGAGCTTGACCGCGATCTGGCCGCGCGTCTGAAAACACACCCGTTCCTCGGGCCGAAGCTGACGATTTATCAGCAGGATGCCATGACCATGAACTTCGGCGAGCTCTCCCAGACGCTGGGCCAGCCGCTGCGCGTGTTCGGCAACCTGCCGTATAACATCTCCACGCCGCTGATGTTCCACTTGTTTAGCTATACTAACGCCATTGCAGACATGCACTTCATGCTGCAAAAAGAGGTGGTTAACCGTCTGGTTGCCGGGCCGAACAGTAAAGCCTATGGTCGTCTGAGCGTCATGGCGCAGTATTACTGTAACGTGATCCCGGTTCTTGAAGTGCCGCCGAGCGCTTTCACACCGCCACCTAAAGTCGACTCTGCCGTCGTACGTCTCGTGCCGCACAGCACCATGCCGTACCCGGTAAAAGATGTTCGCGTCCTGAGCCGTATTACGACCGAGGCGTTCAACCAGCGTCGTAAGACGGTCCGCAACAGCCTTGGCAACCTGTTCAGTGTTGAGGTGTTGACGGAGCTGGGCATCGACCCGGCGATGCGAGCAGAAAATATCTCTGTTGCGCAGTACTGCAAGATGGCCAACTATCTGGCAGAAAATGCGCCCTCCAAGGAGAGCTAAACCATGATCGATTCGCCACGAGTTTGCGTCCAGGTACAGAGCGTCTACATTGAGACGCACTCCCAACCGGAAGAAGAGCGTTACGTCTTCGCCTACACGGTGACCATCCGCAATCTCGGGCGAAGCGCGGTTCAGCTTCTGGGCCGTTACTGGCTTATCACCAACGGTAACGGCCGCGAAACCGAAGTCCAGGGCGAGGGGGTGGTTGGCGTTCAACCGCACATCGAACCTGGCGAAGAGTATCAGTACACCAGCGGCGCCGTGCTGGAGACCCCGCTCGGCACCATGCAGGGCCACTATGATATGGTCGATGTCGACGGCGTGCCGTTCTCTATCGACATTCCCGTTTTCCGTCTCTTTGTTCCCACGCTGATTCATTAATCATGTCTACATACCTTATTGGCGACGTTCACGGTTGCTACGATGAATTAATCGCCCTTTTACA
This sequence comes from Kluyvera sp. CRP, assembly GCF_019930565.1. Taxonomy (NCBI): domain Bacteria; kingdom Pseudomonadati; phylum Pseudomonadota; class Gammaproteobacteria; order Enterobacterales; family Enterobacteriaceae; genus Kluyvera; species Kluyvera sp. CRP. The sequence goes on from NZ_CP082841.1 coordinate 264,480, forward strand.
GCAGGTGGAATTTACGCCGGGCGAAGATACCCTGTGGTTAACGGGCGATCTGGTTGCGCGCGGCCCTGGCTCGCTGGACGTCCTGCGCTACGTGAAATCGCTGGGCGATAACGTCAAAATCGTATTGGGTAACCATGATCTGCACCTGCTGGCGGTGTTTGCGGGTATTAGCCGCAACAAGCCGAAAGACCGGTTGAACCCGCTGCTGGAAGCACCAGATGCAGACGAGTTGCTTAACTGGTTACGTCGTCAACCGCTGATGCAGGTGGATGAAGAGAAAAAGCTGGTGATGGCGCACGCGGGCATTACGCCACAGTGGGATCTCGAAACGGCAAAACAATGCGCCCGCGACGTGGAAGCCGTGCTTTCAAGTGACTCCTATCCCTTCTTCCTTGATGCGATGTACGGTGATATGCCGAACAACTGGTCGCGTGATCTGAGCGGCCTCGCGCGCCTGCGTTTCATTACCAACGCCTTCACCCGTATGCGTTATTGCTTCCCGAACGGCCAGCTGGATATGTACAGCAAAGAGTCCCCAGAGAACGTGGCCGCGCCGCTCAAACCCTGGTTTATGCTGCCGGGGCCGGTGACCGAGGAGTACAGCGTAGCGTTTGGGCACTGGGCTTCACTGGAAGGTAAAGGCACGCCGGAGAATATTTACGCGCTGGATACCGGTTGCTGCTGGGGCGGCGATCTGACCTGCCTGCGCTGGGAAGATAAAACGTATTTTGTGCAACCGTCGAACCGTCGGCTGGCGCCGGGCGAGAGCGAGGCGGTAGCTTCGTAGCACCATGCATCCACGACAGCACGTCGTCTGATGGAATAAGCAAAAAAATGCCGGGTCGAAACCCGGCATTTTTATTTAAGCGCAGCCTTAACGGCGCTCAAGCACTTCAAAACAGTAGCTGTGGGAATTCTGCTCGTCCGCATCGTGGAACTCGCTGAACACTGACTCCCACTGGTCCGGATCGTAGTCCGGGAAATGGGTATCGCCTTCCACTTCGGCGTCGATATGCGTCAAATACAGCTTCTGCGCTTTCGGCAGGAACTGCTCATACACGCGCCCACCGCCGATGACCATAATTTCTTCCGCGTCGCCGCAGGCGGCAACGGCTTCATCGACCGATTTAACCCACAGCACGCGGTCATCAGTGCCCGGCTGGCTGCTGATAACAATGTTCTTACGTCCCGGCAGCGGGCGACCGATGGATTCCCAGGTCAGACGACCCATCACCACAGGTTTGTTTAAGGTGTTGCGTTTAAACCAGGCCAGATCGGCCGGCAGGTCCCACGGCATGGCGTTTTCCATACCGATGACGCGATCGACCGCTAGCGCAGCAATCAGACTGATCATTGAGTGTATCCCAGATGCGAAAAAAATTGTCGCCACTATACGGAAAGCATAATCTTTCGTCGACTGGCAGCCAGGTAAAGAATAAGAAAATTTTCAGATTTGCTGGCAAGTCCACGAAGGGAAAGTGGACAGCCAGCATTACACATCACTAGAGCGTCGGTTTGACTTCCGGCTCATCTTCAGGGTTACCGCTGTGTTTTCCCTCTTCCGTCCCCTGCCAGCCGTGACGCTGAATCACCGACAGATGGTTACGGTCTTCGTTGATAATTTCGGTCAACATAGCGCTGGTACGTTTAAATGCCGCCGCCCGCGAGGTCGCGTCGTTCTCGGCCATCTCCACCATCTCTTCCATCAACTGAACGTTAAAACGACGGAACAAATCGGCGCGCTCTCGCGCTTCGTACGCGCCCAGCCCGAGTGACTCCAGCGCCTGACGCCCGGACTTCAGCGCCGCCTCGAAGGTTTCACGCTCTGGCGCGCTAACGCCCGCCTGACGTAGCTTGATATAGTGCTCGACGTCGCGGGCACGGGCGATGATCGTCAGATTCGGGAAGTGCTCTTTCGCCAGTTCGGTCAGTTCCAGGCTGGCCTGAGGATCGTCAATGGCGTTAATCAAGACTTCCGCTTTATCCGCCCCAGCGGACTCCAGCAGGTCGGCTCGGGTGGCATCGCCGTAAAACACCTTCATGTCGAATTTACGCAGCGTGTCGACATGGTCCGGGTCGTGATCGAGGACCACCATTTTAACCCCGCTGGAGAGCAGCAAACGACCGGCAATCTGACCAAAACGACCAAACCCAGCGATGATAACCCGCGGCTGCTCTTCGTCAATTTCATCCGCTTCACGCGCATCGCCTGCACTGGCGCGTTTTTCCAGCCGCGTCAACAACACCAGAAGAACCGGCGTAGCCGCCATCGACAGCGCAACCGCCAACGTCAATGCCTTCGCCCATTCAGCATCCAGCACATTCGCCATCTGGGCGGCACCGAAGACCACGAAGGCAAATTCACTGCCCTGCCCCAGCAACGCCGCAAACCACAGACGCTGCGAACGCGGCACCTGCAGCGGTTTGGCAATCAGCCACAGCAGCACGGATTTGATCACCAGAAAACCAACCAGCAGCGTAATGATACGCAGCGGATGGTGGATGAGCGTACCGAAGTCAATCGACATTCCCACGCCAATAAAGAACAGCCCCAGCAGCAAGCCTTTAAACGGTTCGATATCGCTTTCCAGCGCATGGCGGTACTCGGAGCTGGCGAGCAGCACCCCGGCGAGGAACGCCCCCATCGCCATCGACAGCCCCACTTCTTCCAGCAGTAAACCGAAGCCAAAGACGAGGAACAAGGCCACGGCGCTGAACACTTCACGCAGGCCGGAGCGCGCCACAAAGCGCAGCAGCGGGCGCGTCACGTAGCGCCCAAGCACCACCACCAGCACCAGCGCGCCAGCAACCTTCAACGCCGAAAAGGCAAACGCGCCAAGGGTGGTCGACTCGCCGCTGCTTGCCAGCAGCGGGATCATCGCCACCAGCGGAATCGCGGCGATATCCTGGAACAGCAGCACCGCGAAAGCACTACGCCCAACCTGCGTCACCGTCAGGTTACGTTCGTTCATCGCCTGCATGGCAATGGCGGTAGACGACAGCGCCAACGTCATGCCGATCAGCTCAGCTACCTGCCAGCGCAGACCAAGGAAGATGCAGAACACACCGATAAGCGCCCCGCACAACACCATTTGCAGCAGGCCGCCACCAAACACCGAGGCGCGCAGTTTCCACAGCCGCTGCGGATCCAGCTCCAGGCCGATGACAAACAGCATCAGCACCACGCCAATTTCGGCAAAGTGCAAAATAGCTTCCGCATCGGTCACCAGCCTCAGTCCCCATGGGCCGATAATGCAGCCCGCAATCAGGTAACCCAGCACCGAGCCGAGCCCCAGACGTACGGCGATGGGCACAATCAGCGCCGCCGAACCGAGATAAATCAACGCCTGTATGAGCGTATGGCTATCCATGATTGTGCTCCTCCTGCCAGGCCAACAGCCGTTGTTTATAGTGGCGCGCCTGCACCTGTAGCGTCTCTTCGTCGCAGATAAACGTGCAGTGTACGGCAAACGGCGGCAGCCATTTCATGCCGCAGTAGACGGCAGTGGCTTCCAGCGGTTGGCCCAAAACCTCAAACCCCGGGTGCGAACCAATATCAAAATGGCTTTCGCCCCCTCCGGTGGTGACCGCCCACATCACGCTTTTGCCGTGCAGCGCCGTGCCGCCGTGGCCATAGGCCCAACCGTGCGCCAGCACTTTATCCAGCCACAGCTTAAGCAGCGGTGGCGTGCTGTACCACTGCATCGGATGTTGCAAAATGATCAGATCGGCACGAGACAGCGCCTCCTGTTCGGCGGCAACGTCAATATTAAAATCCGGATAGAGGTGATAGAGAGAACGGATTTCCACCCCGTCGAGCGTCCTTACCTGCTCAAGCATCCGTTTATTCGCATGCGAGTGATGCGGATAAGGATGCGCATAAACAATCAGAATCATGATTAGCCTGTCTTACTTCATTATTGTATTGCTGAGTTTAGACAGTTAATGATGACACTTACAGGATCTGTTAACACAATCGCAAGAAATGGGGGGATGGCATTGTTGAAAGGAAAGCGGCAGAGAACCTGCCGCCATAAGCGTTATACGCTGGCCCCGCACTGCATTGAAACTGCAGGGCCACGGATAACGTTTAGTTATTCAGCTCATTCATTGAGCGAACCTGGTCACGGTTAATCTGTTCAGTTTGCCCGGTTTCCGCATTTTTGTACGACACCAGACCAGTATCTTCATCAACCTGAGGTTTACCGTCGGTTACGATGGTCTTGCCGTCGGTCGTCTTCAGCGCCTGGTTGGATGAACAGCCAGCAACGGTAAAGAGCGCACCCGCGGTCAGAATCGCTGCGGTCAGTCGTTTATATTTATAATGCATCATGTTTCCCTCCTGCTTTTCAGCGAATATTCATTATCACTCTAACCATTTTAGGTTAGCCGCCAGAATGCAGGAAGGAAACCAGAAAGCTCCGAAGCGGCATTATCGGCGATTTTCGCCGAATTTCTGCCTGAAACTCTCCGCTGCGCCGATCAGGTTGGCCTCGTTACGATACTGGCAGAGCAACAGCGTGGGCATAAATTCCGTGAGCTGCTTTTCTGCCACCAGTGCCCGAAGTCGAGCCTGAATACCCGCAAAGATGGCCTCATTAGCGGAAATACCCCCGCCGATCACCAGACAATCCGGGTCATAGCACACCTGCAAATTCAGCAACCCAACCGCCATCCAGTGGTAAAACCGTTCAACCTCTTCGCCAGCGACAAGGTCTCCCGCTTCGGCAAGGCGAAAAACATCGGCCCCTGAAACGCTCTCTACCGGCAGCGACAGGCGTTGCGCATAGCGTCTGGCCATCGCCACTGCGGTCCCCAGCTCGCTGAAAGTTTGTCCGTTATCCAGCGTCATCAGACCAAACTCTCCGGCATAGCGATGGCTGCCGCGGCGCAGGATCTTATCTTCCACAATCGCGCCGCCAACGCCGGAGCCGACAATGATAAACAGCACATGACGATAGTCTTTCCCCGCTCCCATCGCCGCTTCGGCAATGCCCGCCGCATTGGCATCGTTTTCAATACTGACCGGTAGCCCGAACAGCGCCGTCAGCTCTTCAACGATGGGGAAGCGATGGATATACGGAATAGCGCTCAGCCCGCCAATCTCACCGCGCTGCGGGTCAACGTTGCCGGGCGCACTGACCGCCACGCCCTGAATGGTATAACGCTGGCGATAGTCGTGGAAAATTGCCAACAGCTGCGCCTTCATTTTATCCCAGCTGTCCGGCGTTTTGACCGACGCGGTTTCTGCCAGCGAATCCTGCTCCCATACGCCGTATTTAATCGACGTGCCGCCCCAATCAAACAATAAAATAGCCATACACATCCCATAGTTAACTAATAATCGCGGAAAGAAACCGGGTTATTATGCCGGGGGCACAAAGGCCGAAACTTGCGCCTGCTCGCAACAATGAACCCCAGGGATACCCGCGACGTAGGATTTCTATGGTACAAAGTACCGGCTATTCATTTTCAGGGGCTTACCATGTCCGTTTCCATTGACATCATTTCCTGCATTACCGACCGTTTTGTTGAGCTGACCGCCACCGAGAAGCGCATTGCGCAGTTCATCCTCGACGACGTTCAGGCCGCAACCACTCTGCCGATCGCCGAAATGGCGCGGCAGACCGAAACCAGCCAGGCATCGATCACCCGCTTTGCCCGAGCCATTGGTTGCAAGGATGTGCGCGAGCTAAAGGTGAAGCTGGCGCAGTCGCTGGCGGTTGGGCAGCGTTTTATCCTCGACGTACCGGATCTGGAAGGGGTGCAAGGGATCTACGAAACGATCATCAACGTGCTGGAGATTAACCGCCGGGCGCTGGAGCCCGCGACGCTAAACAGCGCCGTCGAGTGGCTGAGCGGAGCGCGGCAGATCCTCGCTATCGGCATGGGCGGCGGCTCCACCATTTGCGCACAGGAAGTGCAGTTTCGCTTGTTTCGACTGGGGTTACCGGTGGTGAGTCAAAGCGACGGGCTACTGGTGCGGATGATGTGTTCCTCAGTCGCGCCCAATGATGTGGTACTGGCGCTGTCCCTCGGCGGCTACACGCAGGAAGTGGTGGAAAGCGCGGCGATCGCCCGTCAATACGGGGCCAAAGTCATTGCCATTACGCCCGAGGGGACACCGCTGGCCAGCAATGCCGATGTGGTGCTGCCGCTAATCGTGCGGGAAAACGACTATATCTTTAAGCCCAGTACTTCGCGCTATGCGATGCTGGCAATGGTCGACGTGCTGGCGACCGAGCTGGCAATGGTGGATAAGACGCAAACCAAGAACCGGCTGCGCCGGATTAAGCTGGCGCTGGATAGCCATCGGGGCGGGGTTGATCGGCAGCCGCTGGGGGATTAGTGCGGTTTTTCCCCTCACCCTAACCCTCTCCCCTAAGGGGAGAGGGGACCGAATGTGCGGTTTGGGGCTTCGCCGCTCAAAATGGGCACGCTTTTCTCCTTCTCCCTTCCGAAGGGGAGAGGGGACCGAATGTACGGTTTGGGGCTTCGCCGCTCAAAATGGGCACGCTTTTCTCCCTCTCCCTTCCAGGGAGAGGGCCGGGGTGAGGGTAAAACTCGCAACACCCCGCAAATTACTTCACCCGCTCCGCGTTGTAACAGGTCAAATCCACCTCAACCTTACAGTCCACCACCAGATCCGCCACGCAGCACACCCGCGCTGGCGGGTGGTCGGCAAAGAATTCGCGGAACACCTTGTTGAACGACTGGAAGTAACGCGCATCGGTAAGATAAACCTTCACGTGCACCACATCAGCCAGCGTATATCCCGCCTCCTGCATAATGTCCACGCAGTTCTGAATCGCCAGACGCGACTGCTCGACGATACCGCCTTCCACCACTTCGCCATCCTTCATCGGCGTTTGCCCGGAGACGTACAGCCAGCCGCCCGCTTCCACCGCTTTTGCAAACGGCAGATGCTGCCCGCCGGTGCCGGTACTGCCGCCCACGCCATAACGTTTAATGCTCATTGTTGCTCCTTTATTTTTGGCGGCCTATCGGCGTAAGAATCGCCCGGCACGCCCGATAACGTTGTTATTCTGACCATAGCTCATCACGCCGTTGACCATCACCGCCTCAATGCCAGCGGCCGGGCGCTGTGGGTCGCTGAAGCTCGCCACATCGCGGATAGTGTCCGGGTTAAACAGCACCAGATCGGCAAAGTAGCCACACTTCACCAGCCCGCGTTCGGCAAGCTGGAAACGCGCCGCGGACATACCGGTCATTTTGTGGACAGCCGTGGTTAGCGGAAAGAGTTTTTCGTCGCGGCTGTAGTGGCCCAGCACGCGTGGGAAAGCGCCCCAAAGACGCGGATGCGGCATCGGATCGTTCGGCAGGCCGTCTGAACCGACCATCGTCAGCGGGTAGCGCAACACGCGACGCACGTCCTGCTCATCCATGTTGTAGTAAATCGCCCCGGCAGGCATCAGCTTCTGGCCCGCTTCTTCCAGGGTCAGCGACCAGCTTTCGGCAATCTGTTTTAACGACTGCCCCGCCATTTCCGGGTGCGGCGTGGACCAGGTGATAACGATGTCGAAATCCGCCGTGATCTGTTTCATGTCCAGCGTCGACGAACTGGCGGAGTACGGATAACAGTCGCAGGAGACATCCTGCTGCTGACGCACCGCATCGAACAGTTTCAGCGTCTCCACCGTCCGCCCCCAGTTGTTGGCACCCGCACATTTATGATGCGAAACCACCACCGGCACCTTACCGTGGTGACCGACGCGAAACGCCTCGTCGAGCGCCTCGAGAATCGGCTCAAACTCCGAGCGCAGGTGAGTGGTATAAATACCGTTGCCTGCCGCCAGCTCTTCAGCCAGCGCCATCACTTCTTCGGTTGTTGACTGGAATGCCGACGCGTAAGCCAGACCGGTGCTCAGCCCAAGGGCTCCCTGTGCCAGCGCCAGACGCAGTTGCGCGCGCATGGCCTGAATTTCATCGTCGTTCGCCGGGCGGAACAGGTTGTCCATATAATTATTACGCAGCGCGGTATGGCCAATCAGCGTGCCGACGTTCACCGCCGGGCGTGCCTCGGTTACCGCCCGTGCATAATCGTCGACCGTCGGGTAGATAAAGTGCGCCGCTTCGCCGAGCAGATTCATTGGATCCGGCACCTCACCTTTGATGCTGGCCGAGGCCGCGCTGATCCCGCAGTTGCCGACAATCACCGTAGTCACGCCCTGGCTGATTTTGGGCAGGTACTCCGGCATGCGAATCACGTTGATATCATCGTGGGTGTGTACGTCGATAAACCCAGGCGCGAGCACACGCCCGTGGCCGTCAATGTCGTGCAGCGCCTCACCGTGAATGGCAGGCGCGATTTCCGCAATACGGTCACCCTTAACCGCCACGTCGGCGCGATACTGCGGGCCACCGCTACCATCAATCACCGTGACATTCCTGAACAGATAATCAAACTGCATCGCTTCTTTACTCCCGTCGTTTTCTGACTCAAATTTGACCATTTACAAGCACAGAAAACAGTGAAAGACTACGCAAAACCAACATGGAATTATGATACTTTAATTCATTAAATATTATAATTTATATAAATAACCATTATTTACAATAAATTAAATACAAACAAAACGATGATACAAAATCCGATTACGAAGGAATAATGTTATGAAATACCAGAACAATACCCTCGTCCCCCACAAATCCGCCCCGCTATTCACCCCGGCGAATCTCCTTAACGAAGACGTCTGCCTGCCTGCCGCCCTCATCAAAAAAGCGGCACTAGAAAACAATATTCACTGGATGCAACGCTATGCCGACACGCGCGGCGTGTCGCTGGCGCCGCACGGAAAAACCTCCATGACGCCGTGGATTTTTCAGCAACAGCAGCAGGCGGGAGCCTGGGCAATTGGCGTCGGTAGCGCATGGCAGGCCAGCGTCGCGATGGCGAGCGGAATTCGCCGCGTGCTGATGGTCAATCAGTTGGTCGGCAAAGCCAATATGCAGTTAATTGCCGAACTGCAAGGCGCATACCCGGAAGTTGAGTACTTCTGCTGTGTCGATAGCCTCGATAACGCACGCGCCCTCTCCGCCTTTTTCGCCGCGAAAAACCAAACCCTGAATATTCTGCTGGAGCTGGGCGTACCTGGCGGACGCTGCGGCTGCCGCACTGCTGAACAAGCGCTGACGCTCGCCGGGGAGATTTCGTCGCTTCCGGCGATTCGTCTACGTGGGCTGGAGCTGTATGAAGGCGTGCTGCACGGCGACAACCCACAGCCGAAGGTTGAAGCACTGCTGCGCGATGCCGCGGCGCTTGCCTGCCAGCTTGAACGCTATGTTGACGGGGAATTTATCCTCACTGGCGCCGGGTCGGTCTGGTATGACGTGGTGTGCAACGTGTGGCTGTCCGCCGCTAAACCGGCGAACTGCCGGGTCGTGATTCGCCCTGGCTGCTACATCACGCACGATGCCGGCATCTACCAACAAGCGCAGAATGACATTCTGGCGCGCGACCAGACCGCCTGCGATCTCGGCGGCGATCTGGCCTCCGCGCTGGAATTGGTGGCCATGGTGCAATCGGTGCCGGAAAGCGATCGTGCGATCGTCAATTTCGGCAAACGCGATAGCGCGTTTGACGCAGGATTACCGCAGCCTATCGCCCACTATCGCGACGGTAAGGCGCTCCCGCTGGCAGCGCACAGCATCGAAGCTACCGGCATTATGGATCAGCACGCGATGCTGAAGCTTGCGCCAGGTACCGATGTGAAGGTGGGAGACATTCTGATCTTTGCAACTTCACACCCTTGCCTGACGTTCGATAAGTGGAAAGCGTTGCTGCTGGTTGATGAGGACTACAACGTGCTGGAAACGCTGGAAACGGGGTTCTGAACCCGGAGCATGCCCGGACGAGGCGTGTAAACGCCAACACCGGGGTGACCCTATTGGGCCATTGCATTGCAGAGCAAATCCATCACCAACAGCGCTCCGTAACGCGGATCGTTGAGCGGTAGCGTCACGTTTTGTGGGTGACTCAGTGCGCTTTCCTGCTGTCCGATGATGACGATCTCCGCCCCTGCCCAGCGTGCCTGATGCACGGCCGCCGCTAACGCGTTACCCGCCGGACTACCGGCAAACACCACCAGCACCTGCCCCGCCCCCAGCATTGAGGCGGTAATGCCCATCAGCGCCGGATCCTGGCAGACGTTGGCTGGATAACCTAGCGTAAGCAACCGATACTGCAGCAGGCTGGCAAATGGGCTGTCGGCGGTGCTGGCGCTAAAGATATGCACCGCACGGGCCTGTTTTAGCAGACCCGCGGCACGTTCAACCTCTGTGGACGAAAGTTCGCTGAGCTGGGCATTCAACGAATGCTGGATTTGGCTGAGCCTTTCACGCCACGGCCCCGGCAGATCGCCCGCCGCCACCGGCGCGCTGGCCTGCGCCAGCTTCATGCGCAGATCGCGAATGTCGTCACAGCCCGCCGCACGGGCAAAACGGGTGATGGTCGCCGGGCTGACGCCCGCCGCCGTTGCCAACTGGTCAATGGTGGCCGAGGCGGCAAAGGCGACATCGCTGAGGATAGTCTGCGCCACGCGCGATTCCTGCTGGCTGAAATCCTGCAACCGCTGACGGATCAGGCTGAGGATATCCTCATTGCTGTCGCGGCCAATCGAGTGAGAAAAACGGTCCAGCACATCGCTACCGACGCCCGCATTTTTCGCCAACTGTTGCAGAGTATGCGGATCCATCCATGCCGCATCGCCCAGCATGGGGGCAGCCGTTTTATTCAAGCGGCTCTCCTGCTGCTGATGGCGCACCTGGCCAATAAAGTCATTGATATCCGCGCAGCCAATGCTGCGCGAAAAGTGTTGCAGCGTCGCCGGGCTGACGCCAGCCTTTGCTGCCAGCTCTTCAATCGTCGCCTCGGGGATCTGGGCAAAATTATCGAGGAAAAAGCGCGCCAGCCGGGATTCCTGCGCAGGCAGTCCGGATAACCCATGCACCAGCTGATAAACAATATCCATAACCAGAGTGTCCTCATGTGCGGCTCATTAAAAACATCATAATTTATTGAAATTATTTTTCAATTCATTCAGCCGAAGGGCGACACGTTATGCGATTAACCGGCGGCAAAGATTCATTTATCTTATCGCGATCACATTTTTATCCCTCTGACATGCCGTAAAGCAATATTTTAACGTCGATCACACTCATGAAAATAATTTTCATACATGCTACGTAAAACCGCTAATGTGTGAAATATGTTTTCAAACGAGGGAAATATTGTCATGAAAAAGATCATGTTGTGCTGCGCCGCCGGAATGTCCACCAGCATGCTGGTGCAGAAGATGCGTGCCGAAGCGGAAAAACGCGCGCTGGCGGTGGAGATCAACGCCTATCCGGTTGCCGAGATAGAAAGCATGCTGCCGCAGGCGGATGTGGTGCTGCTGGGCCCGCAGGTGCAGTTCGAACTCTCTCGCCTGCGCGAACTGTCCGCGCCGCTGGGTAAACCGGTCGAAGTGATCGACATGATGGACTACGGCACCATGCGCGGCGATCGCGTACTTGATAAAGCGATCCAACTGATGGCCTGAGGCCCAGGAGAAAGCGATGAAAATTACCGTGATTGGCGGGGGCAGCAGCTACACCCCGGAACTGGTTGAAGGATTAATTGCGCGTCATGCTTCCCTGCCAATGGCGGAACTGGCGCTGGTTGATGTCGAAGCGGGCCGCGAAAAAGTTGAAATTATCGCGGCGCTCTCTCGTCGCATGCTCGATCGCAACGGGCTGGAGGCGGTAAAAGTCTCGGTTCACTTCGATGCGGACGACGCCATCAGAGGCTCAAGTTTTGTGCTCACCCAGTTGCGTGTGGGTCAGTTACCGGCCCGCGCCGCCGATGAGCGTCTGGGCCTGAGCCATAAACTGTTGGGCCAGGAAACCACTGGCGTTGGCGGCTTCGCCAAGGCGCTGCGCACCATTCCGGTGATGCTGGATATCGCCAGACGCGTCGAACGTCTGGCGCCTGACGCATGGATCATCAACTTCACCAACCCCGCAGGTATCGTTACTGAAGCGGTGTCGCGCCACAGCAAGGCAAAGATCATTGGCCTGTGCAACGTGCCGGTGACCATGCACCACATGATTGCCGATATGCTCAAGCTGCCATACGACGACGTCTCGCTGCGCTTTGCCGGCCTGAACCATATGGTCTGGGTACATCAGGTGCTGGCGGCGGGCCGCGATGCGACCGACGAGGTTATCGAGATGCTGTGCGACGGCGAGCAGCTGTCGATGAACAATATCAAGGCCATTCCGTGGCCACCGGTGCTACTGCGCGCGCTGCGCGCCATTCCTTGCCCGTATCACCGCTATTTCTGGCAGACCCGCACCATGCTGGAAGACGAACTGGCGGATGCCGACAGCAAAGGCACTCGCGCCGAGCAGGTGATGAAGGTCGAAGCGTCGCTGTTCAAGCTGTATGCCGACCCGAATCTGGACAAGAAACCAGAAGAGCTGAGCCAGCGCGGCGGTTCGTTCTACTCCGAAGTGGCGGTGCAGTTGATTAACGCGCTGCACAACAATCTTGGCATTGAGATGGTGGTGAATACCGCCAATAACGGTGCCATTCAAGGACTGCCGGACGACGCGGTGATAGAGACCAATTGCCTGATTGATGCGCTGGGCGCGCATCCGCTGGCCTTTGGCAAACTGCCGCCGCTGATGAACGGCCTGACCCAGCAGGTCAAGGATTTTGAGCGTCTGACCATCGATGCCGCCGTGCACGGTGACAAGCAAAAAGCGCTGCTGGCGTTGGTTGCCAACCCGCTGGTCGCCGATGTGAATCTGGCGTCGGCGCTGGTCGATGAAGTGCTCACCATCAATAAAGCGTGGCTGCCGCAGTTCAGCCAACAATAAATACAACAATAGCCCGGTCAGCAACGTCTGCACCGGGCAGGGGGTGTCTGTGAATAAGTCGATAATAGATAAATACGTTTTACCGACCGCGCTCAAAATCGCCGGACAAAAACATGTGCTTTCGGTGCGTGACGGGATCATCCTGAACATGCCGTTTATGTTGATAGGCTCGTTCTTCCTGATCTTCGCCTATCTGCCGGTGCCGGGCTACGGTACGCTGATGACCGAGCTCTTCGGCCCAACGTGGCAGGAAAAGGTGCTCTATCCGGTGAAAGCGACCTACGACATCATGGCGCTGATCTCCAGCTTCGGTATCGCCTACCGTCTGGCGGAGAAGTACCGCACCCTCGACCCGCTGACCGCCGGGGCTGTCTCCCTGGTGGCCTTCGTGATGACCATTCCACAGCACATCATGTTTACCCCGGCGGGTAGCGACGTGGCGCAGCTGGTCAAAGGCGTCATGCCTATGGGGCAGATTGGCAGTCAGGGGCTGTTCGTGGCAATTCTGATTGCCCTGCTCTCCACCGAAATCTACCGCTTCGTTAACGACCGCAACCTGGTCATCCGCATGCCGGAAGGCGTACCGCCGGCGGTGGCCAAATCGTTCCTCGCGCTGATCCCGGGTTTCTGCGTGCTGGCAGTGGTGCTGGCGCTTCGCCTGCTGGTTGAAGCGACGCCGTTTGGCGATATCAACACCATGATCACCGAGCTGGTCGGTATTCCGATGAGCCACGTCGGCGGCTCGCTGCCGGGGATGATTATTTCAGTGCTGCTGATTGGCATTCTGTGGATGCTGGGTCTGCACGGCGACACCATCGTACTGGTGTTTATCCGCCCGGTCTGGCTGAGCAACATGTCCGAAAACCTGGAAGCGTTCCAGAACGGCCTGCCGATTCCCCACATTATCACCCAGCAGTTCTACGACCTGTGGATTGCGCCGGGCGGTACCGGGGCGCTGTTAGGGCTGGTTATCTTTATGATCTTACGCAGCCGCAGCGTGCAGATGAAACAGCTGGGTAAAATTGCCGCGCCGGGCAGCCTGTTTAACATCAGCGAACCCATGGTGTTTGGCATTCCGATCGTGATGAACCCGTATCTGGTGGTGCCGTTTATCCTTACGCCAGTGGTGCTGGTGATTGTCTCCTACGTGGCGATGACCACCGGTTTAGTCGCCAAACCGGCGGGCATTGCGCTTCCGTTCACTACACCGATTGTGGTCAGTGGCTACCTGGCGACCGGCGGGCATATTTCCGGCTCGGTGCTGCAAATCGTCAACCTCGGGATTTCGCTGGTGATGTATTACCCGTTCTTCCGCATCTGGGATAATTTGAAATATCGCGAGGAGATGGCGAGTAAAACGCAGCAGACCGCAGCGGCGACACCAGCTACGGAACAGTAATTCACCTATAACCGTAGCCCGGCCAAGCAAGCGCCGCCGGGCTACAAAAGATTTCCTTTATCAGAAACCGTACTTCACGCCCAGCATACCGCGGGTATCGCTGTAACCTTTATCGCCAACCTGCTGCGCCACGTTACTCCATACCTGCAGACGCGGGGTAATTTGCCCTTCCACGCCCACTTTCAGTTCACCGATATGCTTCGTGCCACGCATATCGTTACTCACGTTATCCATTTTCACGCTGGCAGCCTGCGTGTTGTGTATCCAGTTCGCTTCCACAAACGGTTGGAACTCTCGTGACTGGCCATTATCGATAGCGTTGTGGCCCTTGATGTAAGCTCTGACCCCCAGGCGAGTCAACAGATTACCGCTGGCGTTATCCTTCACGCGGGTACCGTTCATTTCGCGGTGATCGTCAGCCTGCACGCCCATCCACACCGCCTGTGCTTTCGGCTGCAGCCAGTAGCTATTGCCTTCGCTTGCGCCCAATTTAACGCTATAGCCGGCTTCAACGGAGGCGGTAATACCCTTAGATTTGTACTTCTCAGCCGCCTGATCCTGTCCCATCACCTTGTTATCAAACCAGTTATACAGCGCCCAGGTATCCACATAAGTCCCTGACTTGTCGATATCATTCGCATACCAGGTGCCATAAAGGCCGACGCTATAGCCGCTGACCTCGCCACGGGAATGATAACCGGTTGCGGACGACTGCGTACGGCTCTGACCGTTGGCGTAGCCCGCCATCGCGCCAATGTGCCAGCGGTCAAGGCCGTCACGGCTCCACTGTGCCAGGTCGCCGCCCAGCTGTAACACATAGCTATTGCTTTGGGTTTTCAGCTGTCCGCTACCGTCTTTGAAACGGGCATGACCACCGACAGTTCGCATCCACAGACTGGTCACCTTTTTCTCCCCTGTGAGCATATCGGTGTACTGGGTTTCTCCCAGACGGTCATGCAAACGCGTCATGAACAGCGTGTTCGCCGCAGAGTTGTTGGCAAGATAGCTGCCTGCTTCCGGGCGGATCTGATGCTCAGTGACCGGCTGCGGAGTCGGCTCCTCTGGCTCAGGAATGACTGGGTCAGGGTCCACAGGAGGCTCCTGATCTTTCGGTTGAATGTAGCTGGTCAAATACCAGTTTTTATCTTTCTGAACCACGTTGTAGTCATAGGCCCCGGCAACAATACGGCTCGCTTTTTCAAAAGTACCGTCGGAATTGCCTGCAATGTTGATGATTTCAATCCCTTCGAGGGTTTGCGCGCCTGTCCCACCGATGTTATTCACCGCGACAAATGTGTTACCCGAGGTGTTACCAAGAACCTTCAGCATGTCCGTTTCAGAGCCATCGCCATTAAGCACGGTGTTCAGGACCAGCTTACCGCCATTGCCGACATAATCTTCATTGATAGTCAGCGTCTGCCATGGCTCGCCGTCGACATGGTTAAAATTAACGGTCGCACCGCTGTTCAGCGTCAGGTCGGTAAGCGTTGAGCTATGGGTCATATTCCATGTCGCATCGCGCATTTGTACAGAGATTACGCCAGTGCCCGCCGTGGTGCTGGTGATATACGACGCCCCGTTCCACAGCGAGTTGTCCGTCATATTGAGCGTAATCGTGCTGTTCTGCTGCGACAACGTACTGGTAGCCGCAGTCGCGCCAGCGGCGTGAATATCACCGTTAACCCGGAAGTGCCCCCCCGCGGAGCCGTCAACGATACCGCCAGTTTCAGTACTGATGGCGTAGCTTTCACTGCTGTTGTCGCCCGCTATGGCGATCGTCGCGCCACCCGCCAGGTTAATGCTACCGCGAGAGATTGCATATAAACCGCGAGGAGCCTTGCTGTATGAGGCGGCTTTACTGGCGCTATTCACATTAATGGCGGCATTATTGCCCAAATTAACGGTACTGTTAGTAGCATATACCCCGTGCGCGCTGGCCCCGTTCACCGTAATCGTGGCGTTGTTGCCAAGCTCGGTTGTGGAAGAAGAAGCCGCGTAAATCCCCGTTGAAGAGTCGCCGAGGGTCTCAATAGTGGCGTCATCACCCAAACGGATCAAGGAACCACTTTGTCCGGTGCGTAACCCTTCCGAACCGCTGCCGGTCGTCACGATGTGCGCACGATTGCCGACGATAATCGTATTTTTAGCCAGTGATGCATCTCTCATGGCGTTAGCGGTAATGCCACGCCCCTGGCTGCCGGTGGTTTTGATGTACAGATCGTCGCCGACATAAATATTGGCCGACCCCGTCCAGCCCTGGCTCAGCGAGTTGTACCCGGCATTAATACCATCACCATCCTGACCATCCACGTAGATGCGGGTTCGGTCGCCAGTAATAATGAACACCGGGTTACTCGGAGTATTTGCCCCATGAGTGCGAATACCATCGACATCTTTACCATTGTTCGCGGCATTCTTCGACTGCGTGCGAATCGTCAGGTCGTCGCCAAAAATAACGCCTGGGCTTCCTGTGGCGCTATTTTGAATGACGGTCAGGGAATGCTCAAACGCTTCCATCCCAGGACCATTGAGCGTTAAATTATTGCCATATACAGGAATAGTACCTGCACTCCACTGATAAACGTAATTCGGCATGGTGCTGGTTTTGGCGAAGTTCGCATTCGCCTGAGCCGGAATAAGCGCCTGTAGCTCTGGTGGCAATTGGCTCACCAGTCCACTGGAAGGTAGGCTATCAATATCGACCCAGGCTGCATGAGCCGGATAGACTACTGAGCCTAATGCGATTGATATCGCGAGAGCAATTCGTGAGTAATACTTGGGGGTACGCATTTATTTGCCTCCTGCATTCGGGCGTAGAGCGTCCTCCACATCGCAATGACGTGGACAATATGAATAAAAATATGGCTATAGAATATTTAATAAAATCGTTTGAATACGCTGTCCCAATTTGCTCTCGAGACTACGTTTATACGCATAGATTTTATTAATACTGCTGATATTGATTTCCTGCTGAATACCGACTCCTGAAATAAAACTATTCAGCAAGAGAAACTCTGCAGCGTTCAACGTGCGCCCACGCTTGATATTCTTACGCCGACCGGTAAATAAACGATGAATGCTTTGTTGCTGCACCAGAACATCATCATCAGCGTAAATAACGCCATGAACGTTATCATTATTCAAAAACCAATAGTTAGCCAGGGGAGTGAGGCTACTATCAGCAATAATAACAATATACATACCGCTATTGGCCAACCAATCAAGCCATTGCGGCTGAGAAAAAGCCCGCAAGTTTGGTAAAGAAAAATCAACAAAGATAAACCCTTTAGATAAATGATTTTTATTGCTTAGCAATAACCTTTCAATGATGCCTCTTTTCAGAAAGGAATTCCCCTCTGGCCAAATGGCAAACTCAGTATTACAACAATACTGAGTTCGCAGATCGGCATCAGGAAATAGCTGGCAGGCTAACTCACAGCTGATGCAACGAACAGCTTTCGAACGTGCTTTTTCCATTCAATATGATGCCTTTCGTATGTTCTCTTAATATCCCATGAATAAATAAATGAACCACTACCTATCATCTATTTACTCAACCAATGGCTGATGGCGATGAAATATAAATAAAACTCCGAAAAGCCTGAAGTGAAGTCCTGTTATTAAGCCTTATAAAGTTCTTATATGAATTCTTAAATGAAGTATCTGTTTGTATTTATTGCATTTTACAATGAAACCCAGCTCCCCCAACACCAGGGGGTTATACCTGTCATATCAACAGCAAGCGACAGGGGATGTCGCCAGAATTAATGTGTACAGAGGAACACCGGACGCTTGCCGATGGTAAACATAAAGCCACGGTGGCCTTGTGTCAGGATCGTGTAATTGATCGTTTTACCCGGATAGACATAAAAGTCGGGTAAAATCGTTGCGATGACGGCATCCGGTAGCGTTTCATCACGCGTCACCTTATTGATATCCTTCGAGACAAAGTGGGTGCTATCTTTGTTTTCACTCCATGTATAGGAAACATCACGGCGGATAACGTCACTGACTTTATTATCGACGTAATACGTCCCGTTGACGGACACCACCCCGGTGTGTTTTTCCAGCGAATACATAAAATCCAGCGTCAAATTTGCTTTGGTGTTTTTATAAAACACCATTACGGGGGCCGTACATTTCTCTGGATCGCGGTTTCTTTCCATACGCAAATGAAGAAAATGCCCCATTCCTGCGCCCAGAAACAGCAGTGCCAGACAGCTCGACAACAGCAATCGTCTACTCATGCATCGCTCCACGGAAGAAAAGAGTAATACAGCCGGTATCTCCGCGCGTCTTATAAGGGCGCTGACAAATCAGCGCCACCAACCCTGGGATGTGACTACCAGAGAGGAAATAAACCCACGGGTATTTTTGACAATCCATACCCGTTTTGAGAATCATTGTTTTATAACTTTCAAATCGGCTTACGCTGCTGATATCTTCATTTCTGGAAAAGAAATGACAACCCTGCGCCGTTTCCACCAATGCGTACCGATCGTAAAAATTTTTATCTGGAACGGTCTGCCAGCTTATATATCCCAGAACCATGCCGACGATCAGCGATGCGAGCATCCACAGTGGCGCAATATTACGTTTAAAGTGACGGCGCGGTAACGGCCGAGGAGGCGACGCTTTTTTTTCGCTTTCCTGTGCAGCGGCCTTGTTGATGGTTAAAATATCCACCCCAGGTTCAATCTGAAAACCTTTACGTGGGACGGTGGTAATCAGCGTATCTTCTGTTTCACCAACGGTGCGTAATCCACGGCGAATAATAGAGATGTTTTGGTAAAGCGTATTGGCAGGCACCACCATGCCGCCCTCTTCCCACACTTTTTGAAAGAAAGTTTGCTGTGCGACAACGGCAGGGGCGTTTTCCAGTAAAAGATGTAAACAGCGGCTGGCTGGGGTGGTCAGAATAACGGTAAGCTCTGGCCGGGATAATGACGCCAGACGATTCCTCTCCG
The DNA here is from genome assembly GCF_019930565.1 of Kluyvera sp. CRP. Classification (NCBI taxonomy): domain Bacteria; kingdom Pseudomonadati; phylum Pseudomonadota; class Gammaproteobacteria; order Enterobacterales; family Enterobacteriaceae; genus Kluyvera; species Kluyvera sp. CRP. The sequence goes on from NZ_CP082841.1 coordinate 283,728, forward strand.
GATTGAACTCTATATTGCCGTTAATTATCCATAACATCGTATTGTTACCATGCCAAAGCGGATCGCGGAGAGGATTTATCGATACCGTAAAGTATAGCTCTGCACAGCTTTGCGGCACGTTACCTTATCATCCAGAATTACGATAACGTACTGTATTGGTCGTCATTCTGCTACGTAGATGTGATAAAAAAAACGCCGGGCAGATGCCCGGCGTTTTTTGTTGCTTGCACTTATTTTTTAATCTGTGCGTGCATTTCCTGTACAGAGGTCACTTTCTCTTTGGCATCTGCATTCAGCGCCATCGCCGTAGCGAAACCGCCGTTCAGGGTAGTGTCGTAGTGCACTTTGTACTGCAGCGCGCTGCGGCGAATCAGCTTGGAGTCTTCAATCGCCTGACGACCTGCGGTGGTGTTGATGATGTAGGTGTATTCGCCATTCTTGATACGGTCCTGAATGTGCGGACGACCTTCATGCACCTTGTTCACCAGACGCGGGTTGATACCGGCTTCGCCCAGCACAATCGCGGTACCGTGGGTGGCATCCAGCTCGAAGCCTTGTTTCAGCAGCTTAGCGGCCAGGTCCACCACGCGCTCTTTGTCGCCTTCGCGAACGGAGAGCAGCGCACGGCCCTGTTTCTTCATCGTGGAATTACTGCCCAGCTGCGCCTTAGCGAACGCTTCCGCGAAGGTACGGCCTACGCCCATCACTTCCCCGGTAGAGCGCATTTCTGGCCCTAACAGCGGGTCTACGCCCGGGAATTTGTTGAACGGCAGCACCACTTCTTTCACCGAGTAGTACGGCGGGATAATTTCTTTGGTCACGCCCTGCTCGGTCAGCGATTTGCCGGCCATCACGCGCGCCGCCACTTTCGCCAGCGGTACGCCGGTGGCTTTGGAGACGAACGGTACGGTACGCGCCGCACGTGGGTTGACTTCAATCAGGTAGACTTCGTTGTCTTTCACCGCAAACTGCACGTTCATCAGGCCGCGCACCTGCAACTCGAAGGCCAGCTTCTGCACCTGCTGGCGCATCACATCCTGAATCTCCTGGCTCAGCGTGTAGGCTGGCAGGGAACAGGCGGAGTCGCCGGAGTGTACGCCCGCCTGCTCGATGTGTTCCATGATGCCGCCAATCAGCACCATTTCGCCGTCGCAGATGGCGTCAACGTCCACTTCAATCGCATCATCAAGGAAGCGGTCCAGCAGCACCGGCGCATCGTTAGACACGCTGACCGCGGTCTGGAAGTAGCGACGCAGGTCGGCTTCGTCGTAGACGATTTCCATCGCGCGGCCGCCCAGGACGTAAGACGGGCGCACCACCAGCGGGTAACCAATCTCTTTCGCCTTCTCAACCGCTTGTTCAATGGCGGTGACGGTGGCGTTCGCCGGCTGCTTCAGCTTCAGACGGTCAACCGCGTGCTGGAAGCGTTCACGGTCTTCCGCGCGGTCGATGGCGTCCGGGCTGGTGCCGATAACCGGTACGCCTGCGGCTTCCAGTTCACGCGCCAGCTTCAGCGGGGTCTGGCCGCCGTACTGCACGATAACGCCCTTCGGCTTCTCGATGCGCACGATTTCCAGCACGTCTTCCAGCGTGACCGGCTCGAAGTACAGACGGTCTGAGGTGTCGTAGTCGGTGGAGACGGTTTCCGGGTTACAGTTGACCATAATGGTCTCGTAACCGTCTTCGCGCAACGCCAGCGAGGCGTGTACGCAGCAGTAGTCAAACTCAATACCCTGACCGATACGGTTCGGGCCGCCGCCGAGGACCATGATTTTATCGCGGTCAACGGACGGGTTAGATTCGCACTCTTCTTCATAGGTGGAGTACATGTAGGCGGTATCGGTGGCGAATTCCGCCGCGCAGGTATCCACGCGCTTGTAGACCGGGTGCAGGTTGTACTGGTCGCGCAGCTTGCGGATTTCCGCTTCGCGCACGCCCGCCAGCTTCGCCAGACGCGCATCGGCGAAACCTTTGCGCTTCAGGTGACGCAGGAAATCAGCGTCGAGGCCGTTGATGCCCACTTCCGCCACTTTCTCTTCCAGACGCACCAGCTCTTCAATCTGCACCAGGAACCAGCGGTCGATGTTGGTCAGGTTGAACACGCCGTCGACGGAGAGGCCTGCGCGGAACGCATCGGCGATGTACCAGATACGATCTGCGCCCGCGTCTTTCAGCTCGCGGCGGATTTTGGTCAGCGCTTCCGGGTCGTCGAGGCTCACTTTCGGGTCAAAACCGGTGGCGCCCACTTCCAGGCCGCGCAGCGCTTTTTGCAGGGATTCCTGCTGCGTGCGACCAATCGCCATCACTTCACCAACGGATTTCATCTGGGTGGTCAGACGGTCGTTAGCGCCAGCGAATTTCTCGAAGTTGAAGCGTGGAATCTTGGTGACAACGTAGTCGATAGACGGCTCGAAGGAGGCCGGCGTACGGCCGCCGGTGATGTCGTTCATCAGTTCGTCGAGGGTGTAACCCACCGCCAGTTTCGCAGCAACTTTGGCAATCGGGAAGCCGGTAGCTTTGGAGGCCAGCGCCGAGGAGCGGGAGACGCGCGGGTTCATTTCGATAACGATCAGGCGGCCGTCTTTCGGGTTCACCGAGAACTGGACGTTAGAACCGCCGGTTTCAACGCCGATTTCACGCAGTACCGCCATCGAGGCGTTACGCATGATTTGGTATTCTTTGTCGGTCAGGGTCTGCGCCGGGGCCACGGTGATAGAGTCACCGGTGTGGATGCCCATCGCATCGAAGTTTTCGATAGAACAGACGATGATGCAGTTGTCGTTTTTATCACGCACCACTTCCATCTCGTACTCTTTCCAGCCGATCAGCGACTCATCAATCAGCAGCTCGTTGGTTGGCGAGAGGTCCAGACCGCGTTCGCAGATTTCTTCGAACTCTTCACGGTTGTAAGCGATACCGCCGCCGGTGCCGCCCATGGTAAAGCTAGGCCGGATGATGCACGGGAAGCCCACGTCAGCGGCAACCGCCAGCGCTTCTTCCATAGTGTGTGCGATACCGGAACGCGCGGTGTCGAGGCCGATTTTCTTCATTGCCACATCGAAGCGACGACGGTCTTCTGCTTTATCAATCGCGTCGGCGGTGGCGCCAATCATGGTTACGCCGAACTCTTCCAGCACGCCCTGACGCTCCAGCTCCAGCGCGCAGTTCAGCGCCGTCTGGCCGCCCATGGTCGGCAGCACCGCATCCGGACGCTCTTTTTCGATGATTTTGCGCACCACTTCCCAGTGAATCGGCTCGATGTAGGTCGCATCGGCCATCTCCGGGTCGGTCATGATGGTGGCCGGGTTGGAGTTCACCAGAATAACGCGGTAGCCCTCTTCGCGCAGCGCTTTACACGCCTGGGCGCCGGAGTAGTCAAACTCACACGCCTGACCGATAACAATCGGGCCCGCGCCCAGAATCAGGATACTTTTTATGTCTGTACGTTTTGGCATGGCTCTTATTACTCCTGATTATTTCGCGGACTGACGGTATTGCTCAATAAGCTCGATAAAGTGGTCGAACAGCGGTGCCGCATCGTGCGGGCCTGGGCTCGCCTCTGGGTGGCCCTGGAAGCTGAACGCCGGTTTATCGGTACGGTGAATCCCTTGCAGGGTACCGTCGAACAGGGATTTGTGGGTCACGCGCAGGTTGGCTGGCAGCGAGTCTTCATCAACTGCAAAGCCGTGGTTCTGCGCGGTGATCATCACCACATTCTTATCCATGTCTTTCACCGGGTGGTTACCACCGTGGTGACCAAATTTCATCTTGATGGTCTTCGCACCGCTCGCCAGCGCCAGCAGCTGATGGCCGAGGCAGATGCCAAATACCGGAATGTCGGTCTGGAGGAATTTCTCAATCGCGTCGATGGCGTAGTCGCACGGTGCCGGGTCGCCAGGGCCGTTAGACAGGAACACGCCGTCCGGATTCATCGCCAGCACTTCTTCAGCGGAGGTTTTCGCCGGTACCACGGTCAGGCGGCAGCCGCGGTCAACCAGCATGCGCAGGATGTTGCGCTTGGCGCCAAAATCGTAGGCCACCACGTGGAACGGCAGCTCTTCTGCGGACTTGGCTTCCGGCAGGTCACCCGCCAGCGTCCAGCTACCCTGCGTCCAGCTGTAGGATTCAGCCGTGGTCACTTCTTTTGCCAGGTCCATCCCATTTAAGCCCGGGAACGCTTTGGCTTTTTCTAAGGCCAGCGTAGCATCCAGGTTATCGCCTGCGATGATGCAGCCGTTCTGAGCGCCCTTCTCGCGCAGCAATCGCGTCAACTTACGGGTATCGATATCGGCAATCGCCACGATGTTATGGCGTTTCAGGTAAGAAGAGAGGTCTTCGGTGTTGCGGAAGTTGCTGGCAATCAGCGGCAGGTCGCGAATAACCAGACCCTGAGCGTGAACCTGAGAAGATTCTTCATCGGCGGCATTGGTGCCGACATTACCAATATGGGGATAAGTAAGAGTGACGATTTGGCGAGAATAGGAAGGATCAGTGAGGATTTCTTGATAACCGGTCATTGAAGTATTGAAAACGACTTCCCCAACCGCCGAACCTGTTGCCCCTATGGCCCGACCGTAAAACTGGGTTCCGTCTTCCAGAACCAATAGCGCTGACTTAATCAAAACACCCTCCAGAGAATATTTACTCGCTTTATTTGCATATTAATTCATAACAACGGCACAAATCAATGCAAATCTGCTTACCGATGAATTTCTGGCAAACGGCGGCATTCTAGTGACAGCCTCGGCAAAAGTCTACCTCAAAGGGCAATTTTTATTATTATTTTGCGCCACTGGCGAATCAAGCCGCCTCCAGGCATCAAAAAGATCAACTAACTCATGGGAGAAAACGCTTGCGGAGCAGAAAGACTGTAAAATGATGAGAGGACGCCTTAAAAAGTAGACCAGATGGTCAAAATTTACATTTAACCAACACTTTTAATGTAGATATCTTATAAAAATAAGCATCTGAATACAAAAGCAATAAAAAAAAGATAAAATAAAGGGCAATAAAATATTGCCCTGTGTAATCAAGTAATTACGACTACAATAACCACATCACGATGGGTAATAAATACTTATAGTTCATTCAAATTCAGCACATCACGCATATCAAAAAGACCGTTTTGCTTCGACTTAAGCCACAATGCCGATCTTACCGCTCCGTTAGCAAACGTCATGCGGCTGGAAGCCTTATGCGTTATCTCCACACGCTCGCCAATATCGGCAAACATGGCGGTGTGTTCGCCGACAATGTCGCCCGCGCGTACGGTCGCAAAACCAATCGTGCCCGGCACGCGTTCACCGGTATAACCTTCACGCGAGTAGACCGCGCAGTCCTTCAGATCTTTATCCAGCGCCCCGGCGATCGCCTCGCCCATTGCCAGCGCCGTACCCGACGGTGCATCCACTTTATGGCGGTGGTGCGCTTCAATAATTTCAATATCGGTGTAGTCGCCCATTACCTTCGCGGCTTTCTCCAGCAGCTTGAGCATGACGTTAACGCCGACGCTAAAGTTTGCGGCGAAAACGATCGCAATCTCTTGTGACGCCTCGCGAATGGCTTGTTTACCAGCATCGTCAAAGCCGGTAGTACCAATCACCATCCCTTTACCCTGCTGGCGGCAAAACGCCAGATGCGTCAACGTACCTTCCGGACGGGTAAAATCGATGAACACGTCAAAATCATCTTTTACCGCCTCAAGGCTGCTTTGAACGGTCACGCCGGACTTTCCCGCCCCCGCCAGTTCGCCAGCATCGCTGCCCAGCAAGGAAGAGCCTTCACGCTCCAGCGCGGCGCCCAGCTGAACACCTTCCATCGCCATGGCGGCCTGGATTAACTGCCGTCCCATGCGGCCGCCGGCGCCGGCAATGGCGACGCGGATTTGTGCTTCATGCATAGCTATTCTCTTTTGTAAAAATTGCGTAAATCGTTTTCAGAGTAACCAGCGCGCCCGGAGGTCGCTAGCTGAAAACACCCATAATTAGAATTTAATGATAAACAGAGGGGAATATCAGTAAAAGACATGATTCATCCCGCAGGATGAATCATTGCCGCAGCAAAGGAAAGAAGTCAAACTCGCTCAGTAAGCGGTAAGCCGATGGGAAAACGACGGGAAAACCGAACAAAATACAGCCAATCTGCATAGCGACTTTCGCAAGCCCGGTTTTACGACACAAGCGTGTAGTTAACGATCATCTGCCCTTTTTTCATCTTCACCTGGGTAATCGTCACCTGCCCAATGTCGGATAAACGCGCAACATGCGTCCCACCGCAAGGGTAAGCGGGAAGCTCACCAAACCCGACTTCGCGCAAACCGCCGTCGAATGTCACCCGGCGAGGAAGATCCTCCGCCTGCCAGGCGCTGATTTTCGCTAGCAGCGAGGCACAATCCGGCAGCGAACTGCTACCTTTTGCGGAAAACGTAATGCGCCCTTCGCCAGGCCAGTGGTGCGCTTTCACCGGTTGCCATCCGTACTCTGTACCCGCCAGGCCGATAAGATGCCCCGCAGAGTGCAGCCGCGCATGCAGCTGACGCTGTGACGCATCAACCCTCAACTTGACTACGCCAGGCTCAATCGGTGTTGCTACGATATGTAGCACGTCGTCATCACGCGCGATCACCGTCTCGACGGGGATCTCATCAATCCAGCCGGCATCCGCGGGTTGCCCACCGCCCTGTGGGTGAAAAAGCGTGCCATCCAGCACCACCGCATAGCCTCCTTCCGCTCGCGCCGTACAGCTCATCACCGTGGCTTGGCCTTCGGTGTTATCACAGGTGTAATAAAGACGTTCGGTCATGGTTGTTCTCCTCTTGATGAGAAGAGTATATTCACTTTACTCGTAGGGATAATCCCACGCCTGCTCAATGCATCTTTGCCTGGTACGCACAAATGAACCCTAACCTTCTTCCCGACCTTGCCACCTTTGTGTTGATTATTGAGCAGGGGAATTTCTCCGCCGCCGCGAAAGCCTCAGGCACCACCCCCTCTGCGATTAGCCGCAGCGTTTCACGTCTGGAACAGGCGCTGGGCAGCAAACTGTTGCATCGTACAACGCGCAAGCTGGCGCTCAGCGAAACGGGAAAAATGGTGTATGAACATGCACTGGAGATGCTGCATGCGGCACAAATGGCCGTCGACTCGGGCAGCAGCCGACAAAGCATCGCGCAAGGTAAGCTGACCCTCAGCGTGCCCAAGGCGGTGGGACGGTTTGTTATTCACCCTCTGATGGCCGAATTCTTTGCCAGCTACCCGCAGGTGGACGTCTGTCTGCGGCTGGAAGACCGCTATATGGATTTAATCGACGACGGCGTCGACCTTGCGCTGCGCATCAGTCAGTCTCCCTCCCCTGGCTTGTACGGGAAACCGCTGATGCCGGTTAGACATGTGATATGCGCTACCCCCGCGTACTTACGCGAGCACGGTATGCCAGAACACCCGCAGGCACTGCGCGACCATAGCTGTATCAGCCTTGGCGAGACCCCTGCGGATTCGCGCTGGAAGTTTCGCCGCGGTGAACGCGTGGAGACCATTCAGACTCATGGCCGCTACGCCGCCAACCACACTGGCGTACGTCTGGATGCGGTAAAAAATGATCTGGGAATCGGCAGCCTGCCGCTCTTTACCGCCCGCGAAGCACTTGCAAGCGGAGAGATCGTCCAGGTCCTGCCAGAATGGGAATTTATTAGCGACTACAGCGGCGAGCTGTGGCTGCTGTGGACGCGCAATCAACATATGCCCGCCAGAATGCGGGCGATGATTGACTATCTCAGCGAGAAGGTACCGCTACACACCTGATTACGGCGCACGGGCGAATACCTCAGCCACCCACTGACGAAAACCCTCCACATCAAGATCCAGCGCCACCTGCGCGTTAGCGGGCTGCCCCAGACGCCCTTCAATATCCACCACCGTGGTGCCAGCAGTGTATTGCCCCTGGGTTTCCACCGCCACAAAGCAGCTGTGCAGCGTAAACAGGTCCGGACGGACCAGCCAGGCAATGGCGCAGAGGTCGTGCATCCGCAGGCCGCTCTGCATACTGCCGCTACGATAGTGGCTGAACAACGCGTGAAGCATGCTGCCGGTCTTATTGAGCGCGGGAAGCGTAGACAGATACTCCGGCGTCAACACGGCCTGATTGGTGACGTCCAGCCCACACATCACAATCTCCAGACCGCTGCGGAACACCAGCGCCGCGGCTTCCGGGTCGATAGCGATGTTGAACTCGGCGTTCGGCGTAAAGTTACCGCGCCCGGCGGAGCCGCCCATGATCACCAGGCGACGGATATTAAAACGACACTCCGGATACTGAGTCAGCAGCAGCGCAATATTGGTGAGTGGCCCGATAGCCACCAGCGTAATCGGCTGCGGCGCATGCATCAGCGCATCACGGATCGCCTGGAACGCCGGTTTGGCCAGCGGCTGACGGTTGTGCTCAACAAAGTCGTAGCCTTCCATGCCCGACTCGCCGTGAACCGAGGCGGCGTCACGTAGCGGACGCACCAGCGGCGCGGCGGCCCCTTGTGCAAGTGGAACATCGGCGTCCCAGAAATGCAGGAGCTGTAAGCCGTTACGGGTGGTTTTTTCGACCGAGACGTTGCCGGCAACGGTGGTCATCAGTTGAAGATCCAGCTCCGGGGCAAACAGCGCAGCGGCAATCGCCGCCGCATCATCAATACCGGGATCGGTATCCAGAAAAATAGGTAGACGCATGATTTCTCCCTAAAAAAATGCCAGACGTTAAGCCTGGCATTTTTTCACATTCGCGGGAGAAATAATTTATTCGACTTCACGAACATCCACACGCAGTTCGCGCGGAACTTCGAAAACAATATTCTCTTCGCGGCCTTCAAGGGTGATGGCTTCGCCGCCGCCCAGCGATTGCAGGCGGGCAATCACGTTCTGCACCAGAATATCCGGCGCGGAAGCTCCAGCTGTCACGCCGACACAGGCGGCGTCTTTCACCCAGGCTTCCTGGATGTCCGCCGCATCGTCAATCAGATAGGCCGCTTTGCCCATCCGCTGCGCCAGTTCGGCCAGACGGTTGGAGTTGGACGAGTTTTTCGAGCCAACCACCAGCACCACGTCGGCCTGCTGGGCGAGCGATCGCACGGCTTCCTGGCGGTTCGTGGTGGCGTAGCAAATATCGTCTTTGCGCGGACCAACGATTTTCGGGAAGCGCTGGCGTAAGGCATCAATAACGTCGGAGGTATCGTCCACCGAGAGCGTGGTCTGGGTCATAAACGACAGCTTGCTTTCGTCTTTCACCGCCAGCTTCAGCACATCTTCCGGCGACTCAACGAGGTACATGCCCCCTTTCGGGTTGCTGTACTGACCCATCGTACCTTCCACTTCCGGGTGGCCAGCATGGCCAATCAGAATGGATTCTTCACCACGACGGCTGGCGCGCGCCACTTCCATATGCACTTTCGTGACTAACGGACAGGTCGCGTCGAACACCGTGAGCTCGCGGCTTTTAGCCTCGTTACGGACGGCCTGGGAGACCCCGTGCGCGGAGAAGATCAGGATAGCGCCGTCCGGCACTTCGCTAATCTGCTCGATAAAAATCGCGCCGCGTTCACGCAGACTGTCCACCACGTAGCGGTTGTGCACCACTTCGTGACGAACGTAGATTGGCGCGCCATAAATGGCGAGCGCATTTTCAACAATGCTGATAGCGCGGTCAACGCCTGCACAAAAGCCGCGTGGGTTGGCCAACAGGATCTGCATGTTACGCCTCCAGTACCGGATCGACTTCCAGTACTTCAATATCAAAATGAACGGTATGACCCGCCAGCGGATGGTTAAAATCAACCGTGATGGAATCACCGTTGATTTCGCGGATCACGCCCGGCATTTCGCTGCCATCCATCGCGGTGAACAGCATGATCGCCCCGATTTCCGGCTCGCCCGCATCCATAAATTCGCGGCGGGAGAAATACTGGATCAGGTCGGGCGTCGAGATACCGAACGCCGCATCCGGCTCCAGAGAGAAGGATTTTTTGTCCCCGGCCTTCAGGCCGAGAAGATGCTGCTCCAGCCCTTCAGACAGGGAGGCATCGCCCAGACGAAACAGCGCCGGTTTGCCGTTGTTACGGGTTGACTCAGCGGTAGAGCCATCGTCCAGTTTCAGCGTGAAGTGCACCAGCACCGCGCTATTGCTTTGAATCGAGTTAGACATGCAGGTACAGCCTTCTATCTTACGACATTGAAATGACGATTATTGTTATGTGTTCGGCGTAGCGATTGCAGATGGCGCGACGCTTTCCGGGCCTACAATGGATCGTAGGCCGGATAAGCGCAGCGCCATCCGGCATTATCTTACGCCTGCTTTTTCGGCAGGAAGCCTTCCAGCACAATCAACGCCGCGCCGATACAAATTGCCGTATCGGCCAGGTTGAAGGTGGCAAAGTGCCAGTCGCCGACGTAGAAATCGATCATGTCGACGACAAAACCGTGCCACAGACGGTCGAACAGGTTACCCAGCGCGCCGCCAATAATCAGCGCATAGGCGATGTTATTCAGCTTCTGCGTAGCTTTGGAACGGTACATCAGTACCGCCAGCGCCACGCAGATACCGATAGCGATACCCGCGAAGAACCAGCGCTGCCAACCGCCGCTGTCAGCCAGGAAGCTGAACGCGGCGCCGTAGTTACGCGCATAATGGAGATTAAGCGACGGGAACAGCGACACCGTTTCCCCCAGAGTAAAGTTCTGGAGGATCAGGTATTTACTGCCCAGATCGATAATCAGCACGGCGACGACCAGCCACAGCCAGCGCAGCCCTGTTGCACAAATCGATTTACTCATCAGGCAAACTTACGTTTTTCGCCGTCACCGGCCACGTTGCTCACACAGCGTCCGCAGATATCTGCGTGCTCCGCCACCTTGCCGATATCCTGAGTATAGTGCCAGCAGCGCGGGCACTTCTCACCTTCGGCTTTATTCAGCGCGACTTTCAGACCTTTCAGCAGTTCACTCTGCTGAGCGTCAGCGGTCGCCGCTGCATAATCGGCAACGGTCGCCCCGGAGGTCAACAGGACAAATCGTAATTCGTCACCCAGCGCCGTCAGTTTGGCCGCCAGCTCCGCATCCGCGTACAGGGTCACTGCCGCTTCGAGGGAACCACCGACTTTCTTGTCAGCACGCGCCTGTTCGATAACCTTGTTCACTTCGCCACGAACTTTCAGCAGCTCTTCCCAGAAGTCGTCGTTCATCTCTTCGGCATTGTCCAGACCGAACAGCCCTTCATACCATTCGCCGGTGAAGACATACTTCTCACGGTCGCCCGGCAGGTAGCCCCAGATTTCATCGGCGGTGAAGGACATGATTGGCGCCATCCAGCGAACCAGTGCTTCTGCGATATGGTACAGCGCAGTCTGGCAGCTACGACGCGCCACGCTGTCGGCTTTCGCGGTGTACTGGCGGTCTTTGATGATGTCGAGGTAGAACGAGCCCATTTCAACGGAGCAGAAGCGCATCAGACGCTGTACCACTTCGTGGAAATCGTAGGAAGCGTACGCTTTCACGATATCTTCCTGAGCGGCCTGCGCACAGGCGACGGCCCAACGATCCAGCACGACCATCTCTTCCGGTTTCACCATGTCTTTCTTCGGATCGAACCCGTTGAGGTTCGCCAGCAGGAAGCGCGCGGTGTTACGGATACGACGATAGCTGTCGGCAGCACGTTTCAGGATTTCGTCAGACACCGCCATTTCGCCGGTGTAGTCGGTGGATGCCACCCACAGACGCAGGATATCCGCGCCCAGTTTGTTCATCACGTCCTGCGGAGAAACGGTGTTACCAATAGATTTGGACATCTTACGGCCCTGACCATCGACGGTGAAGCCGTGGGTCAGTACCTGACGGTATGGCGCTTTGCCTTTCATGGCGACGCTGATCATCAGCGAGGACATGAACCAGCCGCGGTGCTGGTCGGAACCTTCCAGGTACATATCCGCTGCGTGACCGCCGAATTCCGGACGGGCGTCAACAACGGAGTAGCTGGTTGAACCGGAGTCGAACCATACGTCCAGCGTATCCGGCACTTTGACGTAGTTGTCTGCGTCGTCGCCGAGGATTTCACGCGGGTCGAGATCCCACCACGCCTGAATGCCATCTTTCTCAACGTATTTGGCCACCGCTTCCATCAATTCGGTGGTGCGCGGGTGCAGCTCTTCGGTGTCTTTATGCACGAACAGCGCCATCGGCACGCCCCAGGTACGCTGACGGGAGATACACCAGTCAGGACGGTTAGCCACCATGGATTCGATACGCGCTTTACCCCATGCAGGGATCCAGCCGCTCAGATCTTCTTTCGCCAGGCCTTCCTGTTCAATGCGGTCGATCTCTTTGAGAGACTGAATGCGCAGGCCTTTCTGGTCCATGCTGACGAACCACTGCGGGGTCGCACGGAAGATGATCGGCGACTTATGACGCCAGCAGCACGGATAGCTGTGCTGCATTTTTTCGACGTGCAGCAGCGCGCCTTTCTCCGTCAGCAGCGCAACGATTTTGTCGTTGGCTTTAAAGACGTTCACACCGTCCAGCTCCGGATAGGTACCCGCCAGGTATGAGCCGTCCGGGCCAACCGGGTTCGCGATTTCCAGGCCGTATTTCTGGCTGATCACGTAGTCGTCCGGGCCGTGGCCACCGGCGGTATGCACCGCGCCGGTACCCGCATCCAGGGTGACGTGATCGCCGAGGATAGCCGGCACATCGAAGCCCATGAACGGGTGGGTAAAGCGCAGCAGCTCCAGCTCAGCGCCTTTGACGGTACCGAGGATGGTGTAGTCAGCGGCGCCAATGCGTTTCATCACGCTTTCGACCAGATCGCTGGCCAGAATCACCGCCTGACCGTCGATCTGCACCAGCGCATAATCGAAGTCCGGCGCCAGGGAAATGGCGCGGTTAGCTGGCAGAGTCCACGGCGTGGTGGTCCAGATAACCAGCGAGATAGGCCCAGTCACGTTGGACGCGCCAAATTTCGCTTTTACCGCGTCCTGATCGGCGGCGTGGAACGCGACGTCGATAGACGGGGAGGTTTTGTCGTAATACTCAACTTCCGCTTCCGCCAGCGCAGAACGGCAGTCAACGCACCAGTGCACCGGCTTCGCGCCTTTGTGCAGGTGGCCGTTAGCGACGATTTTACCCAGCGCGCGAATGATGTTGGCTTCGGTTTTGAAGTCCATGGTCAGGTACGGCTTCTGCCAGTCGCCCAGCACGCCCAGACGGATAAAGTCGGTACGCTGGCCGTCAACCTGAGTGGCGGCATATTCGCGGCACTTGGCGCGGAATTCTGCCGCGGTGAATTTCTCACCTGGCTTACCGTATTCCTGCTCTACCTTCAGTTCGATCGGCAGGCCATGGCAGTCCCAACCCGGGACGTACGGCGAGTCGTAACCGGAAAGTCCTTTGGACTTCACGATAATGTCTTTCAGAATCTTGTTAACCGAGTGACCAATATGAATGCTGCCATTCGCATATGGAGGGCCATCATGCAGAATGAAGGTTTTTTTGCCTTTTTTGGCTGCACGAATGATGCCGTACAGGTCATCATCGGTCCAACGCGCCAGCATCCCCGGTTCACGCTTGGCGAGATCGCCGCGCATCGGGAACCCTGTTTCCGGCAAATTCAGGGTAGATTTATAGTCACTCATCAGATTATCGATTCCGTATTTAAAACGTGTTCAGGCATTAAGCCGGTGTTGATAGCCCAAAATGCTCCCGGGCCGTTAGCACATCGCGTGCGATTTGAGCCTTAAGCTCATCAAGCGACGCGAATCGCTGCTCGTTGCGTATCTTTTTACGCAGTATCACATCTATATGGCGACCGTACAGGTCCATTGCAACGTCCAGCAAATGAACCTCCAGCTGCTGGCGCATGCCCGCAACCGTTGGACGCGTGCCAATGTTAGCCACGCCCGGCAGCGGCTTGTCGCCCAGCCCTGCCACTTCCACCGCATAAACCCCTTTAACAGGGGAAACCTGACGACGCAGCGGTAAATTCGCCGTCGGGAAACCAATTGTGCGGCCCAGTTCATCGCCGTGCACCACGCGCCCGGAGATAATAAAAGGATGACCCAGCAGACGTTCCGCCTGCTCGAGATTATCGTCGGCCAATGCCTGGCGCACCGCGGTGCTGCTAATGCGTACTCCGCCATGGCAGAAGGTTTGCGTGCTGGTGATGTCGAAACCGAAGTCCGCGCCCGCCTTCTGTAATAACAAGAAATCCCCCTGACGACCAGCGCCAAAGCGGAAATCATCCCCCACGGCAAGGAACTGCACGCCCAGCCGCTTCACCAGCAGCTCGCTGATAAAGTCCTGCGCGGTCAGCGCCGCAAAGCGGCGATCAAAACGCAGGCACAGGACGTAGTCCACTCCACTCTCGGCCAGATAGCGCAGCTTTTCGCGCAGGCGCGTCAAGCGCGCAGGGGCCTTGTCAGCCGCGAAGAGCTCCAGCGGCTGCGGTTCAAAAATCATCACCACCACAGGCAAACCGCGCGCTCTGCCCTCGGCACGTAAGCCTTGCAGTAACGCCTGATGCCCACGATGCACACCGTCGAAATTACCAATGGTCAGAACGCACCCATGTGGGGCCTGACTGAGATTATGTATGCCGCGTATCAGCTTCATGTCTGGCTCAAAAGAGTGAAAATCGTCAGAGTATACCTTGTACAGCAGTCAAGGTTAACCGGCGATTACACCTCGTAACGGAAAGAGGGAATGATTTCATCAGCATCCGTTAAAAAGGCAAGAAAATATAGTCGAGACGCGTGATTTTTGTGCCGGAAAGACTGTATTCATCGGCGACAAGCTGGTAGAATCCTGCGCCATCAATACGTAATGCAGCGTTGTCAAATTAACGGCGCTTATTTGCACAAATCCATTGACAAAAGAAGGCTAAACGGGCATATTCCTCGGCCTTTGAATTGTCCATATAGAACACATTTGGGAGTTGGCCTTGGCTAATATCAAATCAGCTAAGAAGCGCGCCGTTCAGTCTGAAAAGGCTCGCAAACACAACGCTAGCCGTCGCTCTATGATGCGTACTTTCATCAAGAAAGTATACGCAGCTATCGAAGCTGGCGACAAAGCTACTGCACTGAAAGCATTTAACGAAATGCAACCGATCGTGGACCGTCAGGCTGCTAAAGGTCTGATCCACAAAAACAAAGCTGCACGTCATAAAGCAAACCTGACTGCACAGATCAACAAACTGGCTTAATCGCCCGCTTGTTATCAGCTTTGTAGAAAAACCCGCGTAAAGCGGGTTTTTTTATGCCTGCGATTGACGTCGCCCGGCATGCCGGGCGACAAGATTACTTCGACGGTTCGGCAAACAGCGCCGAATAGTCGCTATGGCAGATACGCTGTACCGATGGATGCTGAATCATGCGTTCGGCAAAAATTGCGTGATACTCTTCCATCACGTTATCCATACGGCCAATTTCCACAATGCTGTCGTCGGCATAAAAGTCGTGGGCATAGAGCGTCGGCGCGACAAATATGGCGTTATGCGCCGCGCCAAAGGCCTTCATCAGCGCCGCATCGTCAAACTCACCAAGTATCTCGACCTTCAGCCCCTGCACGTTAAACCAGTTCAGCAGCTTACGCCCGAGCATGGAGCGGCGGCCCGGAATCAGCAAACGTCGCTCTTCCAGACAGGCCGGGAAAGGTTTCTCCGGCGGCGGATTGGTGCACCAGAAGCTCACGCTGCACTCACCGATTTTGACCGAGAACAGCCCTTCCTGCTGCGTGGAGTCGATCGGGCAGTCAGAGATAATCATATCCAGCTTGTGCTGACTGAGCTGCTCGAGCAACATTTCATGCGTCGACTCAAAACAGCGCAGATGAATTTGCTCACCTTCCACCACGGCGGCATCCAGTACGCCACTGACCAACCGTTTCGACAGCGCATCGGCTACGCCGACGTCGAACAACAGGTTCGATTCCTTACGGTAGTTCACGATATCCAGCATCTCCTGGCTTAAGGTGAACATTTTGTCCGCGTAGCGGAAGACCAGTTCCCCGAGCTCCGTCGGCTCAATGCCGCGCCCTTTACGTTTAAACAGCTTGCCCTGCAGGCGCTCTTCCAGTGCCTTAATCTGTCCGGTAATGGTCTGCGGCGTGAGGTACAGCGCCTCCGCCGCGCCCACGACAGAACCTTCCTTGTAGACATGCCAGAAGTAGTAAAGATGGTTGTAGTTAATATGCGACATGCCCTGTGCTCCCCTCTCCTTTCATTCTCATTTCGCTACCGGCTTTAAGCGTGCACGTAGCAAGCTGTATCCCACCACCGCTGACAGGACGGAGCCGATCAGAATGCCAAGCTTCGCCCAGTTAATCAGCGACGGATCGACGCTGCCAAAGGCCAGGCTGGCGATAAAAATAGACATCGTAAAACCAATCCCGCACAGCAGGCCCACGGCCATAATCTGCGCAAAGCGGGTGCCTTCCGGCAGCTTTGCCAGATTCAGCTTCAGCGCCAGCCAGCAGAACACGCTAATGCCCAGCGGTTTGCCAATAAACAGACCGGCGATAATGCCCAGCGGCAGCAGCGAAGTCAGCCCGTCCAGCGTCACCCCTTGCAGCGAGACGCCCGCATTCGCAAAGGCAAATAGCGGCAGGATCATAAAGGCCACCCACGGGTGTAAAACGTGCTCAAGCTGTTTCGCTGGCGACTTGCCGTCCTGCTCGCGCAGCGGAATAAAGAAGCCCACGATCACGCCCGCCAGCGTGGCATGCACGCCCGACTTCAGCACCGCGGTCCACAAAATGACGCCGACCAGAATATAAATACCGGTGCGCCGTACGCCGCTCAGATTCAGGACAGCCAGCGCCGCAATAGCAACGGCCGCGACGGCAAGCGACAGCAGCGATAAATCGCTGGTGTAGAACAGCGCAATAATCACAATAGCGCCCAGGTCGTCGATAATTGCCAGCGCCATCAGGAAGATCTTGAGCGATGCCGGAACCCGGCTGCCGAGCAGCGCCAGCACGCCAAGTGCAAAAGCGATATCCGTTGCCGCCGGAATCGCCCAGCCGCTGCTGGCCACCGGATCCTGCGCGTTAAACGCCAGATAGACCAGCGCGGGCACGACCATACCACCCAGCGCGGCCACGACCGGGAAAATCGCCTGACGACGCGTCGCTAACGATCCCTGCATCATCTCGCGTTTAACCTCGAGGCCAATCAACAGGAAAAACACCGCCATCAGGGCATCGTTAATCCACAGCAGCATGTTTTTGTTGATCTCAAGGGCGCCGACGCGAACCTGCACCGGGGTATCTAAAAAAGCCCGATACAGGCCGCTGGTGAATCCCATGTTCGCCATCAGCATCGCCAGTACGGCAGCAATAATGAGGATAATGCCCCCAGAGGCATCGTTGCTAAAGAAACGCTGAAGATGCTTCACTTTTACTCTCTCTGTTCCGTCAATAACTCGTTTAAACCATTCTAAACCCCTTAACTGCTCGAAAAAATAAGATTATTATTGCTCAACGATTCGTTTTTAACGAAATATAATCAAAAGAAAGCCGGACATACCGAAGTATTCAGCGTTGCAAAAGTTAATCATAGACAATGCGCAACAGCGTCAGTTGCTTGTCTTCATCGAGATAATGGGTTTCGACCGATGCGTACGGCTGCGCGATCGGCGTGGTCAGATTCTCCACAATGACGTGACGCTCAACGCTATCGTGACGATGACAAAGAACCTCAAGCGCATCCGTCTCATTCCAGCAGCCCATTTCCACCACGCTGCCGGAAAAGACAATATTGCCAATCGCGGCCGCGCCTGTGGTACATGCCCACGGCAATAGCAAAATAAGCACCGTGCCGCCTACCCGATTTCTCATTCCGTGAACCTCGCCATCAGCGCATTACCCTTTTGCTTTCAGGATCGCCATCTGTAATGCATCCTGCGATGTGCTGCCGGGAACGACAGAGATCCGTTTGCTATCGGCATTGGCCGCCTGCGGCATCACCACAAAGGCTGGCGTGCCAGTGAAGTCCATATGCTGCGCCAGCGCCTGATTGAGCATCAACGCATCATGAATACGGCCGCTACTTTGCGCGCTATTCACCGCCGCAATTTGCGCGTCATTCAGATAGTGATGCGCCAGAGAATAAATATCCTTGTCCGTCAGCGCGCCTTCCACTTTACCCGTCGCGTAAAGGGCATTGTGCCAGTCGAGATACTTCGCGCCGCCGTGCGTCAGCCAGACCTGCTCGCCGACGCGCGCCGCCAGTCCGGATGCCGGCCAGCGAGAGGCAAAAATCGGAAACTCTTTAAAAATAAAGCGCGTATCGGGGTTCGCTTTGACCAGATTTTCGACTTCCGGCGCCATTTTGCTGCACCACGAACACTGGTAATCGAAGAACATGACCACGGCGGCTTTCGCATCGGCAGGGCCGACGGAAGGGCTGCTATCGCTCAGCAAATCGGCACGATACTGCGACGCCAACTGCACGTAAGCCTGCTGCTGGGCAATTTGCTGGCGTTGATGCAGGGTTTCGCTAGCCGCCACTAAAAACTCGGGATGATTCGCCAGATACGTCGCAACCGCCTGCCCGACTTTGTCAGGATGGCTGGCAATATAGGCTTCGGCCTCTGGGCCAATCTGCGCGTTATCGGTCGCCATCGCGGGAAGCGAGATGGCGCTGAACAATGCCAGCGCCGCCCATGAACGGCGTGCTAAAACAGGATGTAACATACGAGAGTCCTCATTCTCTAAAGGGGAAAAATTAGCGATTTTCAACGGCGTTAAAGACCACCGGCGGCATCACCCGGCCATCATCATTAATGCTTTGCCAACGAATCGCGCAGTGCGCCGCCTTCTGGCATCCGCGCAGACGCCGGGTGGAAAAAGGGGCGACGACGCCCGCGCCATCCCTCGCGCTACCGTCAATGTTCAGTAAAAAAAGGGTGATGTAATAAGGCGTTGGGTTGTGCACCGAAAGGCCGTCCGGGGCCAGGCTCCAGCGCAGTTGCCGGTACGCCTGCTGCGGGTCGCCGCTCAGCCCGGAGGGGCGATAAAGCAGTTTCATGGCCGAACGAAAAGCCATCTGCACGCTGTTGGCACTCGGTTTCCCGGAAGGGATCGCGGCAATACTGAGCGTAAAAAGGCTCTCTCTGTCGTTCGGCAACGAGCCGCCGCTGTACACCAGACGCAGCGTATTCTCCTGGCCTGCGGCAAGCAGGAAGAGCGGTGGCGTGACGATAAACGGCGGTGAAGCGACAGGGGTCGGGTCGGCGCCAGGCCAACGTACGGCAGACTGAATATGGCTATTGATCAGCCAGCTTGTGGCAGAGGTATTGCGCAGCGGTACGCTGAGCGATGAGGTGCCAGCCGGATAAATAAACCGCGTGCCGCCAATCACCACGCCAGCCCGTGCCGGAGAGAGCGACAGCAATAACCCGATTGTCGCCAGGCGAAGAATCAACTTATTCATAGGTCAGCTTAAATGTCGCCGAAGCGTTTGCCGTGCCGGATGCGACCGTGCCGCCATCCGCCACATAACGCGCATAAAACTGTAGATGTACGGACGCCTGCCCGCCGATCAGCGGCATCGTCGCACTGTCAGCGCCCAGCGGGATGGCATTTTTGTTTGTGTCATACAGCGCGATCCCCACGCCGGTGGCATTGCCCTCTTCGGGCGTCAGCGCCAACAGATTGTGATTGCTCTCATCCTCACTGCCGCTAAAGCTCACCGAAACACCGCTGGCGGTTGAACCACAGTTCAACAGATCGATAGCAAACGACTGCCAGGCGGCCCCCTCGCCAGGATGCAAAAACTGGCGGTTAGAGACGTCGCCCATCGCCACGGTCATATTCTGTGAATCTGGCGAAAGCGTGCAGGTGTTATTGGTGATAGTGCCAGTGACGTAGACACGTCCATCGTGGGCCAGCGTCGCGAACGCCGCCAGACTCAACGCAATGCCGCAAGCGGCGCAAAGATGAATGTTCACTGCCGCCCCTTATTCATACTGAAGATCGAAATACATCACCGCCGTCGCATTACCTGAGGTCACGACGGGCTGAGTGGATTTGTAGCGGATGTAAAACGAGAGCGTGTTTCGCCCCGCTTTAAGCGGATAAACCGCCGAGTCGCTGTTGTTGATGCTGACGTCATTCTGGTTTTCATCGAGGATTTCAACGCCCACGCCGCTGGCCAGCATATTTTCGTTGCCCATTCCGGTGTCGGTCAGCGCCAGCAGCGACGGATTGTCACTGTCGGCCTGGCCGGTAAACCAGATTCTGGTACCGCTGATCTCTCGTGAGCAGTTTTTCAGGTTAATGTTGAAAGGCTTAAACTTTGTCGTCGTTCCGGCGGACGGAAAGTCGTCCACCGAAAATTGCCCGAGATCGATACTCTGGCTCAGGCTGGAGATATCAACATCGCAGGTTTGCGCCACGATAGTGCCGGTAAATTCGAGGTTGTAGCCCGAATCATCAGCCCGGCATAAAGGCGCCAGCGCCAGCGCAGCAAAGAGATACAGGCGTTTGTCCATTTAATCGAAATCCACCCGTAGGTTAGCCAGCGCCGTGAAGGCCCCTTCCGCCGGCACGTTTCCGGTTGTACTCACCGGATAAGCTTGCAGGGCGATGTTTGCCCACCCGCGATCGTCCGTAACAAAAGGGGCGCGACTGCTGAGGTCATCAGGCGTGAGTACATTGCCGTCGCGGGTTTCCACCACCACGCCGACATCGGGGTTGCTTGAGGCGATCGCCTGGGGAAAATGGCTATCGGCGGTCGCCATCACGCGCATGCTCATGTTGACCGTCGAATCCACGCCGTTGCACTTAACCGGGACGTTAAAGTTGCGCGTCCTCACGCCCGGCGGTTTCTCTCCCGCATGCGTAAAATTGCCGCTATACAGCGAACCAAAGTCGACAACAATGGTTTGTCCGGCATTGATTTCGCAGCTTTGCGGCACGGTGATGCTGCCGCTGTAGACAATGTTGTAAACCACGTCAGTAAGAAGATCGCTGTTGTTGGTTGTTACGTAGACGCTGAACATCGTCTTGGGTGAGATGACGACGGATCCCACGAAAGGCTTCACGACCTTCAACTGGAAAATAAGGTTGGAATCGCGAATATAGAATGGCGTGCCAGTGTTGACGTTACCGTCAGTCCCCATCATGTAATAGTTAACAGGCGGGTAGAAATTACCCACCGCCGAATCCTGAATCTGCATGGCGCCTTCCAGATAATCCGGGTCGAGCTTTAAGTATTGCCAGCGCCCGTCGGTTTCCACGACGGGATAAGGCGAGACATAGGAACGATAGGTGTGATTATAGGGAGCCGATCCCGCGGGACATACCGCCTGCACATTCACCTCCTGGCTTCTCGCCAGCTGCACGGTCTTGCCCGCCTGGTTCTGCGCGGCAGTCAGCGTTGTCGTCAGGTCGTAATCCACGCTGGAAGGGGAGCCGTTCACGTTTTTACAGACGTCGGCCAACGCATGCTGCGCCAGCAGCACACCGGCCAGCAGGAGTAATAACACGCGTACTTTCATTTAGTTACATTCCACGGTTTGTCGGACCAGCGCCTGTGAGGCCGCTGGCAGTTGGTAATGCGCTTCACAGCGCTGATTCGCCTGTTTCCCCCACTGAAGCTGCAGCGCGCCCTGATTCGCCAGCCCGGGCAGATACACCTCGCCATCGTCGCCGACAATGGCGTCAATGCCCTCGGTCGTTGCCGTCGCGCCAAACGGCACAGCCTTGCCGTGATAGCGCACGGTCAGCAACGCGCGCTGCCCTACCCGCGCTTGAAAGCGAGCCACCGCTAACGCGCCTTCGGTAGGCACGACATTGGTCACCGAATCATCGATATCGACATCATTCGCCAGAGTGTTCACGTCGAGCGCCATCCGGTTTTGTCGATAGGTCGTGGCATAAGGAACCACGGCATAGCCATGACCGTCGGTATGAATACCGGACTCCTCTTCAATACCGACACCCGCCGCGCCCGGCACTGCCACCAGGATATTGGTGCTTCCCAGCGGCTGGCTGAGGGTCACGCCGTGAGAATGCACCACCAGCCCGCCGTTCAGGCCGTAGTTCACCTGCTGGTAGTTGCCGTTATCATTCATGTTGTAACCCACGCTCGCGTCGCCGCGGCTGCCGTCATACTCCATGCTGGCCGCACCGCTCTCGCCGCCACCGTGATTTTGCATGCCCTGTTGAACGCTATAACTGAGGTTGTTTTCATCCAGCAACGTACCGTTAATCCCCATGTTTTCCGTCACGTTATGCTGTTTGTCGCTGCTGGCGCTAAAGGTGGCGTAGGCGTTATGCGGCGAGCGCGTGAGATCATCGCCATGGCTCAGCCACTGCGTCAGCGGCAAGGACATGTTCAGCGACAGAATCTGATCGCTCTCCGCCTCCCCAGGCGATTGGCTGTCGTTGTACGATACGCTCCATGAGATGCCACCGACGGTATCGCTATACCCCACCTGCAGCAGCGAGTTAGTTTCATCGGTATGCCAGTAGCTTTGCTTGCTCGCAGTAATGAAAAAGGAGCCGTAGCGGCCTAGCTGCTGGGAGATATTCAGCTGCACCTTGCCGCGTTTGGTGTAGTAAAGGTTGTAGTAATCAGACCCGTTGGTTGTATCGCCATCGTCTTCCCGATTGCCGTCATAACCCGACATCCTTTTCCACGTCGTTTCATCCAGCGTATAAAACGAGGAGGTCGAGTAGCGGTATCCCAGCAGTTGCAGGTTGGTCCCAAGCGGATTGAGTGATTTCGCGTACAGCACGCGCAGCGATTGCCCCTGATGCTCACTGTCATCAGCCAGGGTGCTGTAGGCCTGAGTCATATCCAGCGAAATGGCCCCCCAGTCGCCCATGTTGGCCCCAGCCCCCAGCGCCGCGGCTTTATAATGCTCGGCAAACTGCGTACCGCCGTATAAGGTCAAACCGTGGGGCAGCCCCCACATCAACGTCGCCTGGCCGAATGTTACGTCCTCTTTCTGACTGCTATCGCCGCGATATTCCGCCAGCGAGGCGGCGTATTTTAATCGGCCCTCTCGTTGCAGCACCGGAACGGCGGAGTACGGCACGCTATAGCTGCTGGTGCTGCCATCGGATTCTTTCACCTCAACGACTAAATCGCCGCTGGCGGCCGTCGGGTAGAGATCGTTAATGGTAAAGGGGCCCGGCGGGACATAGCGCTGGTTGATGACATAGCCGTTCTGACGAATGGTGACCTGCGCATTGCTGCTGGCGATGCCGTGAATGGTTGGCGCAAACCCTTTCATACTGTCAGGCAACATGTTGTCGTTGGAAGCTATCTGCACGCCGCGAAACGGCAGGCTGTCAAACACGCCGCCGGGGGTGTAGCTATCCCCCGCCGTCAGTTCGCTTTTCAGCGCCACAACATCCCGTTCCAGATAGGTGCTGATATGCTGCCAGTCGCTCTTGTTATCCCGGCTGCTGCTGTTGTAGTTCCAGGTGGAATCGTCACGGAGACGCCATGCCCCCAGGTTTAGGCCACCGTTCAGTCCCAGAAAATAGTTATTTTCCGCCGAGCCATCAACGCTCTTATCGCTACTGTTGGCCCCGGTAAACGTATAGTTCAGCAACAGCGCATTCACCCCTTCATCCCAGTTTTGCGGAGGAATGTAGCCCCTGGCGTTATTGACCATTGCCGCCTGCGGGATGCTGATGTTCAGTCGCTGCTGGGCAAAATCAAAACTCACCGAAGCGGCGGGAATGGCGGCTGCAATATCGATACAGTCGGTTGGCCCGGCCTTCGCCAACGTCGCCAGAGCGGCGACGTTCACCCCCATATCCCGCAGCATCGCAGGGGTCAGACAAGCGCTTAACCCGCTGTTATCGCTGGCCGTTTGCCCCGGTTTGCGCGGGTTGAAGGTGATATCCCGGCTCGCCTGCCGTGTTTTATTCAGATAGATATCAACACGGTAAATACCAGGGGCCTGATTGTTATGGTTAAACGTTGAGAGATCGGCCACCGCCGACGGATCGTCGGAAAGAAAAGCGGGGTTAAAATAGTTTTCCGCCCAACCTTTTGGCGCCGCCAACGCGCTGGCTAACGCCAGGGCCAGGCTCGTCAACGCAGGTCTGGCGGTATTGTGCAAAGAGCGCTTCATGGCGTTAACATCCGGCGATATATCAATCTGGCAGGCAGGTTTGCGCTGGCGTCGTGGCGCCAAAATCATTGACCGTCTGAAAAACGGTGCGTCCCGCTGGCGCGTTCAGCGTCAATTGTCCTTTCGGCGACACCATGTTGTTTGCCAGCTTCTTGCCGCCGACATACAGTTCCACCAGCGACACATAGTACGGAGAGGGATTGCTAATGGTTAATCGGCCATTGTCGTTATGGCAGCGCAGCGTTGCGGGCGCTTGCACCGACGACATGGGAAGCCCGTCAGGACGGACAAACAGCTTGATCACGCTCTGGGTGGCAATCTGCAGCGAATTGCCGGAGCGGCTATTTTTGTCCACCGAAGGGATGGCCTTGCTGTTCAGGTAAAAGACGCTCTCCCGATCTGTTGGCAGCGCCGGGCCTATGTACATAATCCGCAGCAAATTCTCGCTCTTCGGCGGCATGACAAACAGCGGCGGCGTAATGATAAAATCGGGTGAACGTAGCCCTTCGCCGTTAGACACCCACGACTGAATCAAAAAGACGTTATTGGCGGCAGAATTTATGACGGACAGAGACGCTTGCTTCGCGCCTGCCGGGTAGATTACGCGGGTCGATCCCAGCGCGATCCCCCCCGCCTGCGCCATCTGGGCGACACTCAAGGTGGCCAATAGCAGCAAGCACCGCATCATCTGTCTTGTTTGTTTACTCATGTTTTACGTACCCGGATAACGACGACGCTCTCTTTCGCGCCCCACACGCGAAAGAGAGCCAGAGAAGATCAGGAATAGACCATGCTGAATGTGGCAGTCGCGCTGACATTGCCCGCCGTCGCTTCACCGGTCGCGATATAGTCCACACTCAGTGGAATAACGTTTTCGCCGTTGTTCAGCACCACGCTGGAGGAGGTATCCCCCACGTTGAGCACCTGCCCATCCGGGCCATATAGCTGCAGCGCAACGTTGGTTGCCGAACCCGCGCCCGCCGTATTCGCCAGCGTGCCCGCCAGGTTAGCGTCCTGCTGGCCGTTAAAGATCACCGCCGCGTTCTGTTTAACGGAGGTATCGCAATCTTCCAGCTTGATCGTAAAGTTCTCCTTCTGGTTGGCTACCATGCCCGCGGTGGTCAACTTCGCGGCGCGAACCTGGCTCAACTGCACGGTCTGATTGATTGAATCAGCGGAAACAGAACAGGCGGCATCAACAACCTGACCAATAAAATTAACGGTGCCACCGGACACAGCGGTATTGGTATCGGTGAGTTGCGCAGCCGAAGCCGACATCGTTCCCCCCATGGCAATCGCGATAGCCGCCATGGCAAATAAATGCTTTTTCATAGATTTCCTTTTAAATTAACCAAAAATGGAATCAAAACACCCTGATAAGATTAAATTGAAAAACGAACCTGAATTTAAAAACAATAGCTCGTAAAGACTTAATTAAAAGACCAGGTTAATTTCATTAAACACAATGATGATGACGTATTTTAATTATTAATTAAGTCTAATAAAGGATGCAATAAACATCCTTTATCTTTAAAGGACCGAACACAACCAACTGTATTAAAAGGAAAAACAGAAAGACAAACGCCCTATGGCGCATGGCCTATTGATTTATCTAAAAAACCATGATAAGTGACCTGTCGGTATATTTTTATTTTTGAAAAATACTCTCAACATATTAACAACAATCATTCACTAATAAGCTACAGGTAATTTCTTGAGACCAACAAGACGACCATTATCGATCTGGACATACTCCCCCTTTTTTAATTCAGACAAAATTTTCAATACCCGACTGCGAGAGATCCCGGTGCGACGTTGAATAAAGGACAGCACATTGATGTTCTTTCGGTACCCTTGCGGATAGGCCCATACCTCAATCAACAACGCGCGCACCTTCAGGTAAGAGTCGACGCCAACCAGCTCACGGTCGCGTGCGCACATGACCATTAAACGATAGGCCAGAAAGCGGGCCACATCGTGCCAAAGGTCGCATTCATCGGCGATTCTGATAAAGTCAGACAGCAGCACGGTGCGCCCACTGCACTCGGTTTCGGCAATAAGATAGTGTTCAGGTCGGGTTGTCACATCGTAAGTAATGCCATAACAATCGACTAATCCCATCACCGAAGGCGCAAAACCGGAACTAATGTGCATATTGTCATCACGTCGGCAGTACGAGAGAATCCCCTCCTCCAATAATACAATCCGATAACCTTGTTCTGAATCGAAAAACAGCTCTTCACCCGTTTGCAAAATAAATGGTTGACCAAATGGCAGCAGCGATGAAAAAAGAGTATCGATCGCCGCATGGGGTTTAGCCTGCTGAGAAAAAATAAATGAATGCAATGCATTCTCATTACCAGAAAAGTCTAAATTCATTATTATTTCATACATATAGATGATGATTGGTCATTGAACAATATCGAGTCATTAGATCGGCTTCAATTAATAATACATAACGTAATACTTTAGAAATTATGATTAGCAACAGCACAAAAAACGTATAAATACCAAATTAAGCATATTCTTAAAACAAAAATAAAAAACAAATACAAAAATACACTTAATTTTTTTTAACAAAGAAAAAAACACGCTACTGCAACCACCAAAAATGAGAGGCCGGAACCGTCAGTATCCGGCCTGTTGCATCATACGAACACCAATCCACAGAACTCAATATCAGCGGAAATAACGTGGCGCGGCATAATATTCGACCATTTTTTCAGCTAACCATCCGCCATCTTCACCGTTGGAATGGATCGTCGTAATACTAATCGTCGAACCTCCGCCCCAAAGTACAGAAAAAACGTGATAGTCAGGCAGGTTCAGCGCCTGCATTTGCCCCCAATCATAGCCACCATCCTGACGAAGAAAATCGCCCACCGTCGCCACGCCGTACGTCGCACTGTTGACCGCCGTATTCAGCAAGCCGGACGTTATCGCGCTGATATCACTGCCTATTCGCTTATCGCCCATAAAGAACGTACCGCCGGAGGCAAAGTGCGCCGCCGCAATTCTGCTGGTACCTTCCGCCGCCGTCGGCATATGACCGCCTGGAATTTGCCAAAGCATTGCGGGTCTGCCGAGATCCCGCGCCGCCTGCTTGACCATCCCCAGATAGTTAAGCCAGCAGTTAGCATTCCAGCCATAGTGCGCCAGCGCATCAGAGCTGAAACAATCACGTTCGAATTTATCAAAGGCGATAAAATCCGGGGCGTATTCACCGCGGTAAACGCCAAGTTCGTTGATAAAGGCCGCCATTGCCGCGCCAATGGAAGCAGGATTGGCATTGGCCTTCAGCACCCAATCCGCCGTACCAGTCGCCCAGACGTTGGTCTGCCAGCCGAATGCCACGTCCGGTGCAAAGTGGCGGACGATATAGTTAATCGCCTGTACGTAACCATAAATATCATTGCTAAAGGTTGGTAGCTGTGGCGCGATAAAACCGGGTATCGCTGGCAACGCATTCACTGCCGCCGCCAACTGCACGTTCACCTGCATGCTGTTCGCCTGGCGAACAGCGGTATAGCCATACGGCTCTTGCTGCATCGCGCCCAGTAAATCCGGGTTGAGCACGAAAGTCGCCGGAACCGCGTGCTCGCTATCCTTGTATGACTGCGCGGCCAGGCACTGAGTAATAAAGTTGCCAAAGTGGTTACGTAGCCGCTGGCTGTTTTGCAAATCGGCCAGTGCGCTGCCGCCGCTGGCGTTCGCGGTGTACACCACCATCACCGGCATAATCGGCCGCCCTGCCTCTTTTTCAATCTCGCGGACCAACGCAACCGTTTTATGGACCGGCAGAGAATCGTAGTCCAGGAAACCATCGCCGTTCCGGTCGACTTCCGCTGCCGGAATCGGGTCGCCGCCACCGTCAAAACCATCGTATTTAAACAGGGCGCTAAACGGCACATCGCGATACAGCGATACCGTCTCCGGCGCATTCACCGTCACCCCGCCGTGCGCCAGATAGTCCGGCCAGCCTTTCACTCGCAGCGGCCCCCCCTGAACAAACTCCAGCGTGATGTGGTTGATGCTTTGCCATACGCGGATCGGCGCGTCTTGTTCACAGCGCCACGGCGTTCCCTCGATGAAAACATCCGCGACCTGTAGCGAATACTGGCCCGGCTGTAAGCGCATCGGCAGCGTTTGCGGCTGGCTATCGCTGGCCAGCGTGAATACATACTGGTACTGACTATTAAAAAGTCGATAACGCTGCGGCGCGGCGCCCTTCGGTAGGCCCAGAACCGTCATCTGGACTTCGACAAACTCGCGGCTGTCCACGGCAGCTTGCTGGAACGCGACCTCCACCGTGTTCACCTGCCCGGCAATCGGGGTAAACACCGTGGGGGATTCAGGCGTGGTTATCGACTGATTGTTAATGACAGTCGGTTGCAGGCAAATAGCATAGTCATGATCCGCCAGCAGCTGCGTCACCCACTCCGTCTGGTTAACGCCCATCGTCAGCGTCTGTTCGCATACGCCGGCAGGCGACCAAAGCTCCACCACCATCTCGGCGCCGGTTAAGCCAACGGCATTGAGATTCAACGCCGCTGTCGCAAACTCGACAGGCGGCAGATATTCAATCGCGCATTCCTGAATGTCATCGCTGGCGGCAAGCGTCAGGGAAAACTGCGCTCGCTGCGGTGAAATCCGCATTTCATCGTCACATAGCGTCAGGACGTTAATGCCATAAATACCCGCCGCGAGATCGCCAATCGTCAACGTCTGCCCCCACTCACCCACCAGACGCTGAACCTGAGCATCGGGGAACTGCAGGTCAATCGTCGGTTTAAGCGACGTATTTGTCGCGACTGCCGGGAAGCGCAGTGCCAGTTGCCCCTGACGGGTAGGATCGTGCGCCAGGGTGGCCTTCAGTTCGCTAATCGTGACCGGGGTTTGTGTGGCAGCGAGATAAAACTGCAATTCCGCGCTCGCGCCAGCCGCCAACGGCAGCTCGCCGTGATGATGAATCACGATGGTGTTTTTTTCTATCGGCCAGCCACCATCGCTACTCAGCGTCACCGGCTGGTTTCCCAGCATACTGCCGCTAAACGGGCTGTACTGATCGGGATGGCCCGCGGCGGTAAAAGCCAGCTGTAGCTGGTTCAAATCGATCGGCTGCGAATAGCGGTTGGTCAGCGTCAACGTGACGCGCTGGTACCAGCTCTGGGGATTCAGCGTACTGACGCTCAGCGCCGGAGCCTCGCCTTCCGCCGCTTCAGAAGAAGGCGTATCCGGCGCAACGTCGGGAATGACTGACTCTGGCTCCTGTTCCATGTCATCGGCAGGGACAATATCGTCCTGCGCGGCAGCAGCCAGCGTGAGCGTAAAGTCGGAAATGGCGACCGGCACCCGCGTCGCCGCAAAACTAAAGAAGAATGTACCGCTCTGCCCCGGCGCTAACAGCAGCGCGCGGCTGTGATGAATAACGATCTCATTCGCATCCAGCATGCCCTGCATCTGGCTGCTTAGGGTCAGCGGCATATCGCCTTTCAGCGTGCCGCCAAAGTTGCCCCACGGATCCTGATGGCCGTTGCCGGTAAAACGAATCGCCGCCTGATTCATATCCACGGCGTCACTGCCATTATTCGTAAAGGTTAAGGTGATCTTCTGATACCAGTTGTTTTCATCAATACTGCTGTGCTTTATGGAGACGCTCATAAACGAGATTCCTCATTCCCTGGTGGAAAAAAGCCCCGGAATACCGGGGCTTGTGCCATGCGTTATGCTGCTGCCCTATTAGTAAGCGCCAAGGTCAGTCCATGCACCGCCGTTACCGCAGTTCAGGTCCGGCTGGTCGCCAACAGACCACCATTTCACCTGGTAGTTATGGCCTTTCCAGCTAACGATTTCGAAAGCGCCCCAGCTTGCGCCATACACCGTAGTGGCATCCCATAGCGCGTAAGGGGTGGTTTCGTCCGCTGCCGGCGTCTCATCGGCCGCGGGGGTCGTATCATCTTCCGGCTCAACCGGCGGCACGATCTCGTCTTCCTCTTCTTTCGGTTCGGGCTGTACCTGAGACAGCGCAGGAACCACGGTCAGCACAAAGCGCTGCTGTGTGGACGGTTCGTTGTAGCAATCGCGAACAAACAGCGTGAACTGCATCGCGGTTTTTTCACTCACTTCCGGCACAACAAACTCAATCACTTCCGCTGTTTTATCCGCTACCGCGATATCGGAAGGCACGCCCCAGCTATAGGACAGCGCATCGTCATCTTCATCAGAAGAGCCTGCGCCAGACAGTTGTACGGTTGAACCACCCACAACCAGCAGTTCAATGGCCGCTTTCGGCGCATGGTTGATGTCGGTAACCGCGTCGTCTTTCTCCTCCTGCTCAACGTTGATGCCCTCAAAGTAGAATGGCTCCATATCGATGGTTTCAGACTCCATCTCATAACCCAGCCCTTCGCGCACCGCGTTAACCAACACGCCGTTGTCCTGGTCGATGGTCCAGGTGAACACACCGCCCAGCCCCAGCTTCGCGGCATATTCGCCTTTCGCTTTCACGGTACGCGGGGTGTCCAGAGACATAAACAGTTTGGATTCCGGGTTAAACAAGTAGTCGGCATCCGCCACCTGGTCGGTATACACGTTGAAACCGTTACGGCCTTTCTGATTTTCCAGATCCAGGTAGTTATAAATCACGTCATACCATTCGCTGGTGCCGGATTCGAAAGATCCGGTGGTGGTTTCATACTCACCATTTGGCAGCACTTTGCCCGGATTGTAGGCGCCTTTCAGCGGCGACAGAGACTCAATTTCCACATTACGCGCATTGCGGGTATAGCCGGCGTAACCAATGTTGATGCGATCGGCAGGGAAACCTTCGGCCAGCAGATGATCGACAATCGTTTCCACAGACCAGCCGCCTTCAACCAACGCTTTACGATTGGTGTGGTGGCCCAGCGTTTCCGCCCACGGAGTGCCGAAGAAGTCATAGGTCATCAGGTTGATGCCGAACAGGCCAGCGGCCATCAGATCTTTCACTTTGGCGTAATCAAAAATCGTGGTCACTGCGGAAGCCGCGATAGAAATCTTCACGTTGCTCAGACCCGCGGAATCCAGTTGCTTACGCAGTTCACCGATCAGCAGCGCGTAGTTTGCGCCATCCTCCTCACCAAACGGGTTACCGGCGCCTTCGTTATTCGGGTATTCCCAGTCGATATCCACTTCGCTGAACATCGGGAATTGTTTGAACAGTTTCACCACGCCTTTAGCAAAAATCTTGCGTGAGGAATCTGAAGCAGCCGTTTCATGGAAGCCGTTACTCATGCTCCAGCCACCGATGCTCATCGACAGCGCCAGCGTATGGCCCTGTGCTTTCGCCTTTGCCTGTAAATCTCGCAGCGCGCCCAGCATCCCTTTCGCATTCGCTTGAGTCACGGTCATTGGGTCAACATCCCAACCGCTGACATCAAAGCCCAGATTCACATAAGACTGAAAATCACCCCATGGATCGAGAAAGGTTGGTTCGTATTTCACTTTGCCGCAGGCCGCCGCGGCTTCCGCAACGACGTCGCGCTGCAGTTTGTCATTTTTCTTAAAACCGGTAATACCGACAAAACCCAAAATCAATTTGTCATAAGCAGTTGGCGAAACATTGGTTAAATCATAGCCGCGGCCACGCTCTTCCGGAATATCAATCCCCTGTAAACGGCTATCGTACTGCGACCAATCGGTGTAATAACCGAATACCTTCGGTTTAGACGCGGATGCTTTATATTTGTTGTATACCGGCTTTGCCACTCGTGCAGAGGTATAACTTAATTTACTGTCATCTTTTGCGGGATTAAAACCATCTGCTGCATTGCTGGTTTCAGTAAGCGTATCGTTCTTGATCAGTTTGCTCGTAGCCATTTTAAATTTCCTTTTAAGTCTGAAAAAATATCGCAGTTCATGCTGCGGGGCCCATCATCCCGCTGGCGATAAAAAATGGCTAATCACTAAACATCATATTTATAACACACTCCCGAGAAATGGTTGGTGATGACGCCAATGAGCCATAAACAAACATCATCTTAAATATCATTTACCTGGATATTAAATATCATTTAATTCACTACAGATAATGTGATGCATATCTCACGCAAAGATGACATTACTATAAACATGATGAGTATTAATAGCTTAGGGTGATTCCCATACCCTATATTCGGCAGCAACCCATTAAAGTGTAATAACTAAAGGACGACGTTATGAAAACTTATCTCATTAATGAAAGTTGTATTTACAATGAAGGGAAGTATGAACTGAGAACCAGCACAAACTCACAGGCCATCAAAATGACGGCGATGCGAGCGAAATGCCTCAGCTTCATTATTGAAAATGCGCATCAGGAAATCATTGAGCGTCAAAAAATAGCGGAGGAGTTATGGGGGGCTCGCAGTCAATTTGTGAATGATGCAAACCTGACGCAAATTCTGTATTTAATTCGCCGGGATTTAAAAACGCTGGGCATTAACGACCTGTTTATCACTATCCCACGTCAGGGTTTGCAGATTAATAAAGATATCGCGATCAGCATCATCGACCCGACGGCGAAAAAGAATAAAAAGCAGTTCTTCAGAAAAACGCTGGCCGCGTTAACCACCGTGTTTTCGGTGACGTTAGGCAGTGTAATGTACATGCATATTCATTAATTCAAAGGAATGAAAAATGAACCCAATTATCGATGGTATTCTGGTGATGGAAGGCAACTTTAGCAACAATGGAAAAGATAAAGGAGGACTCACTCACTGGGGCATTACGGAGGCAGTAGCCCGGGCACATGGCTACTCCGGCAGCATGCAGGATCTGTCGCGTATTGAAGCGTATGCGATCCTGGAAAGCGACTACTGGATTAAACCTGGGTTTGAACACATTGCCCAGATCTCCTACCCCATCTCTTTTGAACTCTGCGATGCCGCGGTCAATATCGGTACACACTATCCGTGCACCTGGCTTCAGCGCTGGTTAAACGTATTTAATCGCGAAGAAAAAAAATATAATAATATCAAGGTAGACGGACGCATTGGCCCTCAAACGCTTGCCGCACTGGAGCATTTTTTGTCGTGGCGAGGAAAAGAAGGAGAAAGCACGTTGGTAAAAGCATTAAACTGCAGCCAGGGAGCCTGGTATTTAGACATCACCGAGAAACGCAAGGAAAATGAAGAGTTTATTTATGGCTGGATAAAAAACAGAATCACATAAATAGGCTATCAGGCTGAAGATAAAAGACTCAGGGACGAGTCTCTTATCGACTCAGCACAGTACAACGGTTAACGCACGTTAACGTCATTGATATATTTCTTCACTCGCTCACCCAAAATTTTGAGTATTGGCGCAGCGAATACGCCACCTAAACCGGCGGCAAGCAATACCATATTAAAACTAAAGCCTTGTTCAATGGCAATGGCGCTCAGTAAAAAGCTGGTAAAACAAGAGATCACCACCTGAACCAAACAGTGCGTAATACATTGATAAGCGTTCTTCTCAGACTGCTTTTCCTTGCGAATAAAATAGCTGACAAAGCCGCCCCAGGCACCAATGGCGACAACGGTCAGTAGAATTTCAATTTCCAGTAAAACGACTTCGGTAGTCGGTAAATGATTGGGAATAGCCATATTAAACTCCTGTATAAATATGATGAGGTATTTATTCACAGAAGTGTAAGCAGCCTCCAGGAGAAACAATAATCATCAGGCATCATTTCACCTGATACGTACCGCATGGGCCGCCTTAACGGCGGAATGAGGAGAGCGTATGCAGCATCGAAACAACATCAGTAATGACGGCAAGATTTTTACTGTTTTTTTTCCATGACGCATAGACCTGGATAGAGCGGAAAGTGAGCTCCGGCGGCGGCTGCACAAACTTAATATCGTACTTACGCTGATTCTTATAAAACAGCGCCATTTTTAAAGGCATGATCGCGATTAACGAGGTACGTTCAACGGTACTCACCAGACTGTTAACGGAGTCGCTACAATAGCCCACCTCGCGCTGACCTTTATAAGGAGAATCATCTCTCAGTAAACCATTATCTTCACCCATCATCGGGTTACTGATATTCATCTTATAGAGCGCATGGCGCGATGAATAGAAATGATGCAACGTCAGCTGCGAGAGTTGACTAAACATATGATTAGCGGCACAGATACAAACAAAGCTCTTAAAGCTATCAATCATCTGATTATCAATACCGGGAACGCTAATGGGTTCCTGACTGATGACCAAATCACATTCGGCGGTAAAGAGCTGTTCAATCACCCGCTCACGACTCATATTGTGGGAAGAGAAATGATTGATTAACACACGCTCAAATACAGCGTTGTTATAAAGCTGCGAGAAATAGTAACTTTCAATCGTATCGCTGCCCAAAACGGTTATCTGAGCAGACTCTTCTTTACTGACTGGAGAATGAAACGTGCCGTTAATCAACTCCATCACCTGGCGAAAATGGTGATGAATCTCTATCGCCTTAGCGGTAGGCAGGAGGCCCTCTTTACCTCTGACAAAGAGTTCCTCTTGATAATGATTTTGCAGGCGCCGCAGCGCCAGAGAAACTGCGGCAGGCGTAATACTTAATCGTTTGGCGGCTTTTGTCGCATTGCCAGCGGAAATCACGGCATCCAGTATCTTGATTAAATTATAATCAAAATCCTTATTGGCGCCTTTTCCCCCATCCACTGTTAGCCCTTAAATATTAGAAAAGCAATAGACTCGTAATACTTCGAGCTATCGGTGTATCGACTACAAACAGCTCCCCTCTATTCAGGCCGCCGCCCCGAAAGATGCTGTTGTATATTTATCATGCAGTACAAATCCTCCAGACCCATAATAGCCCCATCCCTGGCCGCGAAAAGGGTCGGCTCTATCGCATTTTGACCTACAATACAAATCATTTATGCTCACAATAACTCAATTTCCTGTCGTAGCAAATATGCAGACGTGCAGAGATCTGTACCCATCGGTAACAATGGCAGTTAGCGGTATCTATTTTGTGGATTCTAAACGGGAACGGATAAACACGCACAAGGAGGTGAGTCGGTGATTAACATAAAAAAGCCTGGGCGCGAAAACCCAGGCTACAAATAAAACGGAGAATCAGTCGTCAATTAACGGGTTAAATCGTCAAAGAACTTTTTCACGCCGTCAAAGAAGCTTTTCGAACGCGGGCTATTATTTTCGCCAGTTGGGCCGCCGAAGCTTTCCTGCAGGTCTTTCAACAACTGCTTCTGCTTCTCGTTCAGACCGACCGGGGTTTCTACCACCACGCGACACAGCAGGTCGCCCTGCGCGCCGCCGCGAACGGATTTCACGCCCTTGCCGCGCATGCGGAACAGTTTGCCGGTTTGCGTTTCACCCGGAATTTTCAGCTTCACGCGACCGTCGAGCGTCGGCACTTCAATCTCGCCGCCCAGCGCCGCCATGGAGAAGTTGATCGGCACTTCGCAGTACAGGTTATTACCTTCACGCTCAAAGATAGCGTGCTGTTTCACCTGCACCTGAACGTACAGATCGCCTGCCGGTGCGCCGTGCTCGCCGGCTTCACCTTCACCGCTCAGACGAATACGATCGCCGGTGTCCACGCCTGCCGGAATTTTAACAGACAGGGTTTTAGTCTTCTCAACGCGACCGTGACCGTGACATTTGTTGCACGGATCTTTAATCAGCGTACCACGGCCCTGACAGTGCGGACAGGTCTGCTGTACGGCGAAGAAGCCCTGGCGCATCTGCACCTGGCCGGAACCGTGACAGGTTGGACAGGTTTGCGGCTGTGAACCCGCCTTCGCGCCGCTGCCGTGGCAGACATCGCACTCTTCCAGCGTCGGGATGCGGATCTCTTTGGTCACACCGCGAACCGCTTCTTCCAGCGTCAGATCCATGTTGTAGCGCAGGTCTGCGCCACGAGATGCGCGCTGGCGACCGCGACCACCGCCGAAGATATCGCCGAATACGTCACCAAAGATATCGCTGAAGTCCGCGCCGCCGCCGAAACCACCGGCTCCACCGCCCATACCGCCCTGTTCAAAGGCCGCATGGCCATACTGATCGTAGGCCGCACGCTTTTGCGCGTCGGTCAGGATTTCGTACGCTTCTTTGATCTCTTTAAACTTGGCTTCGGCCTCTTTATCACCCTGGTTGCGGTCCGGGTGGTATTTCATGGCCAGGCGTTTGTACGCCTTTTTGATTTCGCGCTCTTCCGCTGTTTTGGAGACGCCCAAAATCTCGTAATAATCTTGCTTTGCCATTGGTATTGTTCAGCCCCTTAACATGCGAGCACGGGCGGAGAGGAAACCTCTTCGCCCGTGCCGATTAATTACCCTGCATCAGGGCGATTATTTTTTGTCTTTCACTTCTTCGAACTCTGCGTCAACAACGTCGTCGTCTTTCGCATTGTTCGCGGAAGCATCAGCGCCTGCTGCGCCAGCCTGCTGCTGTGCGTGCTGCTGCTGAGCGATTTCCATCAGTTTCTGGGAAACCTGCGCCAGCGCCTGCATTTTCGCTTCGATGTCCGCTTTGTCTTCGCCTTTCAGAGACGCTTCCAGCGCGGTCAGCGCAGACTCGATAGCGGTTTTGTCGTCAGCCGGCAGCTGTTCGCCTGCTTCTTCAACCTGCTTACGAGTGCTGTGCAGCAGATGGTCGCCCTGGTTACGGGTCTGAACCAGCTCTTCGAACTTACGGTCAGATTCTGCGTTCGCTTCTGCATCGCGAACCATCTTCTGAATTTCTTCCTCGTTCAGACCGGAAGATGCCTTGATGGTGATCTTCTGCTCTTTACCGCTGTTTTTGTCTTTCGCGGAAACGTGCAGGATACCGTCAGCATCGATATCGAAGGTAACTTCGATCTGCGGCATACCGCGCGGTGCCGGGCTGATACCGTCCAGGTTGAACTGACCCAGTGATTTGTTATCAGATGCACGTTTACGCTCACCCTGAATCACGTGGATGGTTACCGCAGACTGGTTGTCTTCAGCGGTAGAGAACACCTGGCTGTGCTTAGTTGGGATGGTGGTGTTTTTGTTGATGAGCGCAGTCATCACACCGCCCATGGTTTCGATACCCAGAGACAGCGGGGTAACGTCCAGCAGCAGCACGTCTTTTACTTCACCGGTCAGAACGCCGCCCTGAACCGCTGCGCCGATAGCAACAGCTTCGTCCGGGTTAACGTCTTTACGCGGCTCTTTACCGAAGAACTCAGCAACTTTCTTCTGCACCATTGGCATACGAGTCTGACCACCGACCAGGATAACGTCCTGGATATCGGATACGGACAGGCCAGCATCCTGCAGCGCAACTTTCAGCGGCTCGATAGAACGGTTAACCAGGTCTTCTACCAGGCTTTCCAGTTTCGCACGGGTCACTTTGATGTTCATGTGTTTCGGACCGGTCGCGTCTGCGGTGATGTACGGCAGGTTCACGTCGGTCTGCTGAGCGGAAGACAGTTCGATCTTCGCTTTCTCAGCGGCTTCTTTCAGGCGCTGCATCGCCAGCGGGTCGTTACGCAGGTCGATGCCCTGATCTTTCTTAAACTCGTCAACGAGGTAGTTGATCAGGCGGGTATCGAAGTCTTCACCACCCAGGTGGGTATCACCGTTGGTTGCCAGAACTTCAAAGGTTTTTTCGCCATCAACTTCGTCGATTTCGATAATGGAGATATCGAAAGTACCACCACCGAGGTCGTAAACCGCGATAGTACGGTTGCCGACTTCTTTATCCAGACCATAAGCCAGCGCGGCTGCGGTTGGTTCGTTGATGATACGTTTGACTTCCAGACCTGCGATACGGCCAGCATCTTTGGTTGCCTGACGCTGAGCATCGTTGAAGTAAGCAGGTACGGTGATAACCGCTTCAGTTACCGGCTCACCCAGGTAATCTTCAGCCGTTTTCTTCATTTTTTTCAGCACTTCAGCAGAGATCTGCGGCGGTGCAGTTTTGGTGCCTTTCACATCAAGCCATGCGTCGCCATTGTCTGCGGCAACGATTTTGTACGGCATGATAGAAACGTCACGCTGAACTTCTTCGTCCTGGAAGCGGCGACCAATCAGGCGTTTAATCGCAAACAGGGTGTTTTGCGGGTTTGTCACTGCCTGACGTTTAGCCGGCTGACCAACCAGAGTTTCACCATCCTGGGTATAAGCAATGATAGAAGGCGTGGTGCGGTCGCCTTCGGCGTTCTCCAGAACGCGAGCGGTAGTGCCATCCATAATCGCTACACAAGAGTTGGTAGTACCCAGGTCGATACCAATAATTTTACCCATCTAAACGTCTCCACTAAAAATTCAGTCAACATGTGGTTGTGAATCTGTAATAAGGGCGAAACCTACGGTTTCAACTGCCCTGAATCGTTTTTTTTCAGACTCACTCACTGCGGTTGACTACAAGATGGGGTCGCAACGTCATCCATCAAGGGGCAAAATTAAAAATTTTTCATTCAGTGCGGTTTTATTTCCGGCGTTTCGCCAAACGCATTCACGACATAAATATAAAAACATCAATTTATTCAGTTAATTGCTGTCATAAGTTGTCATAATTCAGCGCTGAAAACCGAACCGACGAGGAATAAAATTTGGCGCAGCATTTTGCTCACTAAAATGGCCCCTCCGGTAAGGAATACAATGAAAACCCTTTTTAACGTCTCAGTCAGTCTGGCGTTTGGTCTGCTGCTGGCCAGTTCCGCCTACGCCAACGACCACAAAACGTTGGGCGTTATCGCCCTTCCCCGCAACGAAACTAACGATCTCACCCTGAAGCTCCCGGTATGTCGAGTCGTGAAGCGCATCAAACTCAGCGTGGATCGCGGCGACGCACAGCTGAGCGGCGCTTCGGTGTACTTTAAGGCCGCCCGCAGCAGCAGCCAAAGCCTCAACGTTCCATCTTCACTCAAAGAAGGCCAAACGACGGACTGGATTAACATCAACAGCGACAATGACAACAAACGCTGCGTGTCCAAAATCAGTTTCTCAGGCCATACCGTCAACTCTTCCGACATGGCATCGCTGAAAATCGTCGGCGACGATTAATCTTGCTCCGCTAACATAAGTCACGAACGTAAATGAAAGTCTCCTATCTGAACGATGAAGATCTCGTGTTCCTCCAGCACTGTAGCGAAGAACAGCTGGCGCGCTTAGCTGTGCTGATGACCCACAATGAAAAAGGCAAACGTCGCCTGTCGAGCGCGCTGCTGCACAATGAGCTGTACATGTCGATGGAGGGCCATCCGGAGCAGCACCGTCGCAACTGGCAGTTGATCGCTGGCGAATTTCAGCACTTTGGCGGCGATAGCATCGCCAACCAGATCCGCGGCCACGGCAAGCTGTACCGTGAAATCCTGCGCGATGTCGCCAAACGTCTGGGGCTGAAAGCCGACAAAACGATGCCGACCGCGGCCATTGAGAAACAGCTGCTGGAACAGTTTGTTCGCCATGCGTGGAAGCGGATGAACGACGAACAGAAAGCCCGCTTTCACGCGGCAATCCAGCTGAAGGTCATGGAAGTGGAAGCTTTACTGCCGCAGCTTATCGATCACCATCGTCTGGATCACGGCATTGAACACCTGCTGGACAGCCAGCTCAGCCATATTTTGCATAAACATGCCGCCGTCAGCGTCATCGGCCACGGTTTGATGCGCGGCGCCGGTCTTGGCGGCCCAGTTGGCGCCGCGGTGAACGGCGTGAAAGCCGTCAGCGGTAGCGCCTATCGCGTCACCATTCCTGCTGTGCTGCGCATTGCCTGCCTGCGTCGAATGATTGCCCGCGCGGCGTTACAACGTGCCGGATGAGTTAAAGGGGGAAAATAGTTCATTTTCCCCTGATCAGATCATAGACAGCCCGTTTACTCCTGATTATGATGCCGCGCCCCCAGCAGTGGGGAGATTATTTCACCATTCAATGATGATTTGAGGAATTATGGGCAACACTAAGTTGGCTAACCCGGCACCGCTGGGCCTGATGGGCTTCGGCATGACCACCATTCTGCTTAACCTGCATAACGCCGGTTTCTTCGCCTTTGACGGCATTATTCTCGCTATGGGTATTTTTTACGGCGGTATCGCGCAGATTTTCGCGGGCCTGCTGGAATACAAGAAAGGGAATACTTTCGGTCTGACCGCTTTCACCTCTTACGGCTCTTTCTGGCTGACTCTGGTCGCCATTCTGCTGCTGCCGAAGATGGGTCTGTCCGACGCACCTAACGCGCAGTTCCTCGGCGCTTACCTGGGCCTGTGGGGCGTGTTCACGCTGTTCATGTTCTTCGGTACCCTGAAAGCCGCACGCATGCTGCAGTTCGTGTTCCTGAGCCTGACCGTGCTGTTCGCGCTGCTGGCGATTGGCAACATCAACGGCAACGAAGCAATTATTCACGTAGCGGGTTGGGTTGGCCTGG
The DNA here is from genome assembly GCF_019930565.1 of Kluyvera sp. CRP. NCBI lineage: Bacteria > Pseudomonadati > Pseudomonadota > Gammaproteobacteria > Enterobacterales > Enterobacteriaceae > Kluyvera > Kluyvera sp. CRP. The sequence continues at coordinate 324,214 of NZ_CP082841.1, forward strand.
TTTGTGGCGCGAGCGCTATTTACCTGGCAATGGGTGAAGTGCTGAACGAACAGTTCGGTCGCACCGTACTGCCGATTGGTGAAAAACACTGATCCTCGCCTCATCCTGAAAAACGCCGGGCCTGTCCGGCGTTTTTTTTACCCATAAACTACCGATACTGGGATTATCGCTTCCTGATAATTTGCGCTATTTTCAATAACTTCTCATGATAAGAAGGATTATTGATGATGCGCCTCACCTCAGCTTGCCCCCTGATTCTGGCCTGTGGAGCCTTGATGCCCGTTGGTGCCAGTGCGCTACCAACGCCTGAAGTCAGAAGCGTTGACTGGGATAAGGAAAATACCGTACGCGTCGGGGATAGCATCAATACCGTGTACCGGATTACGATGTCAGAGGGATCACGTAATCATCTTTGGTTAAACGTTGATTGCCAAACCCATGAAAAAACGCTGCTGTATATGAACCTGCACACGGTAACCGGGAACAATATCCGCGCCTACGGCGGTAACTCTTTCGCCCGCTATATTCCCGGCGTCCCTTTCGAGCCCGATGCCGATAGCCTGCTCAGCACCAACCCTGCACTCGATGTCTGCAAACAAAACGTCGCGCCGCCTCGTTGGGTAGGACTCACTGCCGCAGATAAGAACGGCGACCAGCCGTTTATCGACCTGAATAACAGCCATCGCGAGGGCAATATGCTCAATCTGCGCGTAGGCACGGATTACGCTCAGGTTCATCGCGAAAAGAAATATGACGCGCCCTACGACTTTAAAATCAGCCAGATGCAGGTTAATTGCGATAACCAGCAGGCGCGCATTGAACGAACGTTCTCTCTGAATGCCAACGTTGTGACTGACAACACCACAACCACGGATTCCGCCTTCACTTCCCTCCCCACCACGCTTACTGTCCCCGTGAAGAAACTGTGTGTCCTACAGGATCTCAACACGTTTACCGGCAGCGGCGCGTGGGTAGCCCGGCAGAAAACCGAAGCTGATGCGCCGCTGACAATCCCCGATTTCGAGCACAACGATCCTGCGGCCTTAGCCCGTTACCCGCTTCCCGAAACGGTAAGCAAGACAGCAGCGCAGGTACTGAAAAACGGGAGTAACGCGCCTGTGTTTTCCAGCCTCACCTATACGCCGGTGTGGCCTGGCGACAGCGATATTAAGGGCAAAACGCGCATCGACAGGCTGCCGGACGGCAGTACCCTCACGCTTGATACGCTGATACTCAAAGGGGTGACGTTCTATAGCCAGTACCATCGGTTATTCAATATCGTTGATCTGAAACAGTGGGATTCGATGAAAAATAGCCCGTTCATCGCCCAGACGCTGGAAACCAACTTTAGCGTGAGGCCGGAGGCTGGCCAGCCGTACCACTGGCATGCGGTACTGCAAGATGATACCGCCCCGGAGGGAAGAAAATCGAAGCGTCAGGATTGTCGTGTGGAAGGCCCGTGGCGCGATGCCTCAACGCTGAACAAGGCTTTCCCTGGGCGCTATATCGAACTTATCTGTACCGACGATCGGGGCGATGGCAGAGCAATGAGCAGCGATTACGCCTGGCTGGAAAATTTGCGCGTCTTCATTCGCATCGGTTATCAGGAGGCGGGGCAGAAAAAACGGTTTACCTTTAAAGACGTCACCATTATTCGCTAGCACACGCGACGCCGGGGTCGACGCCGCGTGGTGTCGGCTTACGCCTCGGCAGGGGCGCTGCTTACTGCGGGTATCTCTTTACGCAGCCAGATGCCGAGCCCAAGGCCAATCAACGACAGCGCCAGCACATACCAGGCTGGCGCCATCGGCGAAACGCCCATCAACATGGTGACGGCAATCGGCGTCAGGCCGCCAAAAATGGCGTAAGAGACATTGTAGGAGAAGGAAATACCACTAAAGCGCACCTCCGCCGGGAAGGCGCGCACCATCACGTAAGGCACGGCGCCAACCACGCCAACGCACAGACCTACCAGCCCGTACAACAGGAACAGTTGCTCAGGATGCGTTCCCGCGAGGTGATAGAAGAACCAGCTTGAGCAGGCCAGTAAAATACTGCCAACAATAAACGTCTTGCTCGCTCCGACACGATCGACGATTAACCCTGCCAGCAGGCAGCCAACGCACAGCATCACCGTCGCCACGCTATTAGCCTGTAACGTCAGCGCGGGGGCGTAACCGTACTGCTTTTGCAGCCACACCGGTGACATCAGAATCACCACGACAATACCTGCGGAGAGCAGCCAGGTCAGCAGCATCGAAACCACCACCGCCTGCTTATGCTTGAGCACCACCGACTTGATCGGCAGTTCTTGCGCCAGCGCTTTGCGCTGCTGCATTTCGAGAAAAACAGGCGTCTCCTGCAACCAGCGTCGCAGGTACATTGCCACCAGGCCAAACGCGCCGCCCAGCAGGAATGGAATTCGCCAGCCGCCGTCGTGGATCGCCTGCACGGTAAGCTGCGTGTTAATGAGCGTTGCCACCACGGAGCCCAGCAGGATCCCCACCGTCAGCCCTGCCGTCAGCGTGCCGCAGGCGATACCAATGCGCCGCGCCGGGACGTGCTCGGCCACGAACACCCACGCCCCCGGGACTTCACCGCCAATCGCGGCCCCTTGCAAAATACGCATCAACAGCAGCAGCAACGGCGCCACCAGCCCGGCAGTGGCATACGTCGGCAGCAGGCCAATCGCCAGCGTCGGCACCGCCATTAGCAGGATGCTGAGGGTAAACATTTTTTTGCGCCCGACCAGATCGCCGAAGTGCGCCATAATGATGCCACCCAGCGGGCGAGCCAGATAGCCAGCCGCAAAGATGCCGAAAGTTTGTACCTGGCGCAGCCATTCAGGGATATCTGCCGGGAAGAAAAGCTCCCCGACCACGGCGGCAAAGAAGACGAAGATGATGAAATCATAAAACTCCAGCGCGCCGCCCAGGGCGGCCAGCGTCAGCGTTTTATAATCTTGTCGATTCAGAGGTCGGGTGTAATGTGACATAACAAACCATTCGCAAAGTTGAGCTGTTGATATAAGTTTACGATTTGTGTAAAGCAAAAATGACTATACCGTAAACCCTATCGCACTCCAGAGGAATGATAGGTTATGTCAGAAAAGCATCACATTCAGGATAAAGTCTCGCGACGCGCGCTCTTAGGACGAAATGCTGCTACAACGTGCGGATGGGTCTCGATATAGGGCCCTTCCAGCAACTGTACACAATACGGTACACTTGCAAAGATACCGTTCACCAGCACCTTACCTTCAGCATCTTTAACCCCTTCCAGCGTCTCCTGTATGGCCTTCGGCTGCCCCGGAAGGTTGAGAATCAACGCCTGTTTACGAATCACGCCCACCTGACGAGAGAGGATCGCCGTCGGCACAAAGTGCAGGCTCACCTGACGCATCTGCTCGCCAAAACCCGGCATCACGCGGTCGGCAATCGCCAGCGTGGCATCCGGCGTCACATCGCGACGCGCCGGGCCGGTACCGCCGGTGGTCAGCACCAGGTGGCAGCTCATCTCATCAACCAACTCACACAGGGTTTGCTCGATAATGGTTTGCTCATCGGGGATCAGTCGGGTTTCGATTTCAAATGGCGTCGCCAGTGCGCTGCCCAACCACTCTTCAAGCGCCGGCAGGCCTTTGTCCTGGTAAACACCGCTGGATGCGCGGTCAGAGATAGAAACTAAGCCAATGCGTAAAGTGTTCATGATTATTCCGTTAAAACTGTACTGTTGAGCAGAATGATACACGTGAATGGTCGGTAATACTAAGACACCGGAGGGGTAATCTCCTGCCGTTTCCCGAGGCTCGCCGCAAAATCAGCCTGGCGATTGATAATTTGCTATCGAGAAAATAACCGTGGTGGCAGACTCCGCCCACACGCTTCCACGGAGGGCCAGACATGCGAAAGAACAGGACACCCACGCCGCATGATTTAGTGTTTAAAACGTTTCTCTCGACGATGGAAACTGCACGCGATTTTATCGCAATCCATCTTCCTCCTGCGCTTTTACAGCTGTGCGACCTACAAACACTACAGCTAGAGTCTGGAAGCTTTATCGAAGAAGACTTACATCCCTATTTCAGCGATATGCTGTACTCGCTTAAAACCGCTTGCGGTGACGGCTACATCCACGTGTTAATAGAGCATCAGAGTTCACCAGACAGACATATGGCCTTTCGTCTGATGCGCTATGCGATTGCCGCTATGCAGCGACATCTGGAGGCGGGTCACAACGCGCTGCCCCTGGTGATCCCCATTTTGTTTTATCAGGGCCGAAGAAGCCCTTACCCCAATTCAATGAACTGGCTGGATGAATTCAGCGACCCGGTGGTTGCTGGGCGTATTTATAGCCAAAATTTCCCGCTGGTTGATATCACGGTTATCCCCGATGATGAAATCATGCGCCACCGGAGTATGGCGGCGCTGACTTTAATTCAAAAACACATTCGCCAGCGCGATCTCACCCGGCTTCTCGATAAGCTCGCCATCCTGTTAACCCGCAATCACATCAGCGGACAACAGGTGATTGCACTGGTAAACTATATGCTTCAGGCGGGAGAGGCTCAGGATGCCCGCACATTGCTGTACGAAATGGCGCAGCGCGCGCCTCAGTATGGAGACGAACTGATGACGTTAGCAGAGCAGTTAAAGCAGGAAGGCCGCAACGAAGGAATACAGCAGGGAATACAGCAGGGGATGCAACAAGGTATCCAAACCGGGGAACGCGAAGCGTCGCGTAAAATAGCGCGGGCGATGCTCGAAAAAGGTATCCCGGCAGCCGATATCATTGAAATGACCGGCGTAAGCGCCGAAGAGCTCCCCTCACTACAGCATTAAAAAAACAGCCCGCTCTCGGCAAAGAGAAGCGGGCTGTTGCGTTACGGCCTGACAAGATTACAGCAGGTCGCCGATCATTTTTTCCAGTTTTTCCTGGTCAATCGCAAACTTACGGATACCTTCCGCCAGTTTGTCTACCGCCATCGGATCCTGGTTGTGTTGCCACAGGAACTCAGACTCGGTGATGCGGCTCGGACGCGCTTTCACTTCACCGGTGAAGGTCAGTTTACGCTCCAGCGGGCCTTCGCTTTCTGCCAGCTCTTTCAGCAGCGCAGGTGCGATGGTCAGGCGGTCGCAGCCGGCCAGCTCAAGGATTTCGCCGATGTTACGGAAGCTTGCGCCCATCACTACGGTTTCATAGCCGTGCTCTTTGTAGTACTGGTAGATTTCGCTCACGGAAACGACGCCTGGATCTTCCGCAGGCGCGTATTCTTTCTTATCAGTATTGGCTTTGTACCAATCCAGAATACGACCAACAAACGGGGAGATCAGGTATACGCCCGCTTCCGCACAAGCACGCGCCTGAGCGAAGGAGAACAGCAGGGTCAGGTTACAGTTGATACCGTCTTTTTCCAGCTGCTCCGCCGCGCGGATGCCCTGCCAGGTAGAAGCCAGTTTGATCAGGATGCGATCGTTGCTGATGCCAGCATCGTTGTACATTTTGATCAGACGTTTGGCTTTGGCGATGGACGCTTCGGTGTCATAGGAGAGACGCGCGTCAACTTCGGTAGAAATACGGCCCGGGACCAGTTTCAGGATTTCCAGACCGATGTTCACGGCCAGTTTGTCGGTAGCATCTACAACCTGCTGCGCACGGTCGCTGCTCTGGCTACGCGCCCACGTTACCGCATCGTCAATCAGTTTACGGTACTCAGGAATCTGTGCTGCGCCCAGAATCAGGGAAGGGTTGGTTGTCGCATCCTGAGGCTGATACAGCTTCATTGCTGCGATGTCTCCGGTGTCAGCCACTACGGTTGTGTACTGACGCAGAGATGTCAATTTATCCGTCATGATAGTGTTTCTCTTTAAACAGCTGTTAGGGGGATGTAACCGGTCTGCCTCGATAATATCACGCCGCTCTCTCAGCGCAACCGCCGACATCATGAGAGCGCAGAGTATGATAAACTCATGCATTGGACTTTCAGACGTGGCCGTGGTGCGCGCTGAATATGGTAACGCTTACATTGGCTGAATCGAATCGTGTGAAGCACCGTTAGCTTCCGGGGTTCAGCCGCCCGTTTTGGCATAGACAAGAGGACGTTTAATGCCTGATTTCCTGTCTTTTATCAGCGAAATACTGTGGGGCTCGGTAATGATTTACCTGCTCCTTGGCTGTGGTATCTGGTTTACATGGAGAACCGGCTACATCCAGTTTCGCTACATCCGTCAGTTTAGCAAAAGTCTGAAAAGAAGCCTGAAACCGGGCGAAGGCGGATTAACTTCATTCCAGGTGCTGTGCATCAGCCTGGCCGCGCGCGTCGGCAGCGGTAACCTGGCAGGCGTGGCGCTGGCGATTACCGTCGGCGGCCCCGGCGCGGTGTTCTGGATGTGGGTCGCGGCGATTATCGGCATGGCGAGCAGCTTCGCCGAGTGCTCGCTGGCACAGCTCTACAAAGAACGTGACGCCAACGGGCAGTTCCGTGGCGGGCCCGCCTGGTATATGACGCGCGGACTGGGCATGCGCTGGATGGGCGTGCTCTTCTCCCTGTTCCTGTTGCTCGCCTACGGGCTCATCTTCAATACCGTGCAGGCCAATTCCATGGCACACGCATTGAATTATGCTTTCGACATTCCCTTCAACTTCACCGGCGTCGTAGTGGCCTTCTTCGCCCTGTTGGTCATGATGCGCGGCATGAAAGGCGTGGCGCGGCTTAGCCAGTGGCTGGTGCCGCTGATGGGACTGGTGTGGGTTGTTACCTGCCTGCTGATCTCGCTGTGGCATATCGGTGAAATGCCCGACATCATCAACATGATTATTCGCAGCGCCTTTGGCCTGCAAGAAGCGGCGGCTGGCGCCGTCGGCTACAGCGTCAGCCAGGCGATTACCAGCGGCTTCCAGCGCAGCATGTTCTCCAACGAAGCGGGGATGGGGTCCACGCCTAACGCGGCCGCCGCCGCGGCCTCCTTCCCCCCTCATCCGGCGGCGCAGGGCATCGTACAAATGATTGGCGTGCTGATTGATACCATCGTTATCTGTAGCGCCAGCGCAATGGTTGTATTGCTGTCGGGTCACGGCACCAAAACCACCGGCTATGACGGCATTCAGCTTATTCAGCACGCGATGAACGTGCTGGTTGGCAACTGGGGCGCAAGTTTTGTGGCGATAGTCATGGTGATGTTTGCTTTTACGTCGATCGTCGCCAACTACGTTTACGCCGAAAACAATCTGATCTTCTTACGCTGCAATAAGCCCTGGGCCATCTGGCTGCTGCGTATTGGCACTCTGTTGATGGTGGTCATCGGCAGTCAGCTCAGCTTGCCTGTCGTCTGGCAGATGGCTGACGTGATTATGGCGCTGATGGCAATCACTAACTTGTCGGCCATTTTGTTGCTGTCTCCGGTGGTCAGAATCATCGCCCGTGATTACCTACGCCAGCGTAAACTTGGCGTCACGCCGGTGTTCGATCCTGACTATTATCCGGAGATCGCCCAACAGCTCGCGCCGGAAAGTTGGGATCAACCACCGCGCCAATAGCAGCAATCGATCACCTGCGGCCCTTTTTTTGTTAAAGTTGCGTGAAATTTTCTGCAAGGACTGGATATGCTGATTCTGATTTCTCCTGCTAAAACGCTCGACTACCAAAGCCCGCTGGCCACCACGCGCTATACCCAGCCGATGCTGCTGGAGCACTCTCAGCAACTGATCGGCGTTGCGCGCAAGCTTTCAGCGCCGCAGATTAAAGCGCTGATGGGGATTAGCGACAAGCTGGCGGATTTAAACGCCACCCGCTTCCACGACTGGCACCCGGACTTCACGCCGGAGAACGCCCGCCAGGCGATTCTGGCGTTTAAAGGCGATGTTTATACCGGGCTTCAGGCGGAAACCTTCAGCGAAGCCGATTTTGACTTCGCCCAGAAGCACCTGCGTATGCTCTCCGGCCTGTATGGCGTGCTGCGTCCGCTGGATCTCATGCAGCCTTATCGTCTGGAAATGGGGATTCGTCTTGAGAACCCGCGCGGGAAAGATCTGTATCAGTTCTGGGGTGAGGAAATCACCCATACGCTGAACGCCGCGCTGCACGATCAGGGCGACGATATCGTGGTGAATCTGGCATCAGATGAATACTTCCGCTCGGTGAAGCCGAAAGCGTTGAAGGGGCAAATCATTAAGCCCGTCTTCCTCGATGAGAAAAACGGTAAGTTTAAGGTGATTAGCTTCTACGCCAAAAAGGCGCGCGGGCTAATGAGCCGCTACATCATTGAGAACCGTCTGTCAAAACCAGAGCAGTTGACCGGTTTTAATAGCGAAGGGTATTTCTTTGATGCGGAAAGTTCGAGCGCCGAAGAGTTAGTCTTCAAGCGCCACGAACAGTAAGCAGGTAGCCCGCAGGCTACCTGAATTCGCGATTAATGATGGCCTGACGGTGGGCGATGATCGTCGCCGTGACCGTGATTATCATGACCGTGGTCATCGTGACGATTGTCATGATGGTCATCGTGCCCGCGGTTATCGTGATGCGGCGGCGGTGGCGTGTGGGCATGCCAGCGGTTGTCGCGCCATTCATAGTGATCGTTCCACCAGCCGTGGTCGCGCCAGTGGCCGCCGTCCCAGTAACGACCGTTATTGTCCTGGTCGCCAATTTGCAGTTTCACAGCCGGAACCAGCGTAATCTCTGCGGCCTGAGTGATAACCGGAGCCGCCAGCATCATTGCCAGTGCAAACATCGCAGGTTTTAACATGGGTAACTCCTTGGTTCTTCGTTCGCCAGTATGGCCGATGAAGAGAGATTACCGCCGCGGAACCCGCGTTGTTATTCTCCGCAATCCTATATTGTAACCACCCGCATTTATTGGGAAATTCTCCTTTTTTCCTGCCGAATTCCTGCATAATTTCTCCCTGATTCCCCCTCCATGCTGGAAGGGGAAACGGAGACATTACGCCTTGCTCATCATCAGATTACGCAGCGCAGCGTAGTCGGCTGGCAGGTTATGCGATAACAGCGGCAGATCGGCGCGATCCGCCAACGCTTTTGGCAGCGGCAGCGTTTCATCGAGGATCTCTTCCACACTTTCTTTGAACTTCGCCGGATGGGCGGTACCGAGGAACAGGCCGTATTCACCCGGTTGCAGCTGGTCACGCAGCGCGCGGTAGGCAATCGCCGCGTGCGGTTCAGAGGTGTAGCCCAACGCTTGCAGCTCACGCATGGTCGCTTTGGTGGTCTCATCATCCACCGCCGCATAGCCCAGCTCGTTCAGACGCCAGATTTTACGGCGGAACAGCTCTTCCACGCGCGGCCAGTTATTCGGCTGACTGACGTCCATGGCGTTAGACAACGTCGCCTGAGTGGCTTTCGGCGCCCATTTGCCGTCCTGCAGGAAGCGCGGCACGGTGTCGTTGGCGTTGGTGGCGGCGATAAAGCGTTTCACCGGCAGGCCGAGCGACTTGGCCAGCAGGCCCGCGGTCAGATCGCCAAAGTTACCGCTTGGCACGGAAATCACCAGCTGATTACGCGCTTCCTGCGGCAGCTGCGCCACCGCTTCGAAGTAGTAGCAAATCTGCGCCAGCAGGCGGCTGATGTTGATGGAGTTAGCGGAGTTCAGCCCCAGCGCGACTTTCAACTCTTCGTCATCGAACGCCTGCTTCACCAGCGCCTGACAGGCGTCGAAGTCGCCGTCGATCGCCACGGTTTCAATGTTGCCACCCAGGGTACAGAACAATTTTTCCTGCAGCGGGCTGATCTTACCGCGCGGGTACAGGATCACCACTTTGACGTTCGGCAGACCGTAGAACGCGTGCGCCACGGCGGCGCCGGTATCGCCGGAGGTCGCCGTCAGGATAGTCACCGGCTTGTCGCCAGCGATATGAGTCAGCATCTGCGCCATAAAGCGGCCGCCGAAGTCTTTGAACGCCAGAGTCGGGCCGTGGAACAGTTCGAGACAACCCACGTCTTCCTGCACCTTATTCACCGGCGCCGGGAAGGTGAACGCCGTCGCGATACGCGCGGCAAGCTCGGCTTCCGGGATCTCATCGCCGATAAACGCGGAGAGAATTTTCGCGCTGCGGGTGACGAAATCCTGCGTCAGCAGTTCATCAATGTCGGTCAGGTTGAATTCCGGTAAATCTAACGGAAAGAACAGCCCCTGTTGCTTGCCAAGCCCTTGAGTCACGGCCTGCGCAAAGCTGACCTGCTCATTGTGATCTTTTAAGTTATAGAGTTTCATCGGTTATCCCACTACTCGTGCGCCCGCCGTGTCCAGCCGGCAAATATGAACGAAGCCTTCTTGATTCTGCAAATAATGCTGACCGAGCCAGTCCGCCACGCGCTGCGCGGTCTCGGTTTTGTCGCACAGGGCAAACAGCGTCGGCCCGGAGCCGGAGATGCCACAGGCCACGGCGCCAATGCCGGCTACCGCCTGACGTGCTTCGCTGAAACCCGGTAACAGTTTGGTTCGGTACGGCTCGGCAATCACGTCTTTCATCAGTTTTGCCGCCAGCTGCGGCTGACGGGAATAGCAGGCGTGAATAAAGCCCGCCAGATGACGGCCGTGAGCCACGCAGTCCTGACGACGATACTGAGCGGGCAGAATCGCCCGCGCTTCCGCGGTAGAGACCTTAATGCCCGGATAGGCCAGCACCCATAGCCAGTCGTCAAAGCACGGCACCTGCTGGCTGATAATGTCATTCTCTTCGATCATCAGCTGCATTCCGCCGAGATAGCACGGCGCGACGTTGTCGTAATGCACGCTGCCGGAGATACGTCCTTCCAGCTCGCCCATCAGGGCCAGCATCCGGGTTTCATCCAGCGGCCTGCCGCAGTGTTCATTCATCGCCACCAGCGCGGCGACCACGGAACAGGCGCTGGAACCCAGCCCTGAACCAATCGGCATGTTTTTTTCCAGCGTCATCGCCACCGGGATTTCTTTGCCAATCTCCTGGCAGAAGCGTTCCCAGCACTGATACACGATGTTTTCGTGCGGTTCGCTCGGCAGTTTATCCGCAAAGCGCCCTAAATTTTGCAGGCTGAAGCGATCTGCCGCCTCAACCGATACGTTGTCGCCCAGCAGGCTGCCGTCGATCGGCGTGACGGCGGCACCCAGTACATCAAACCCGACGCTCATATTGGCACTGGAAGCCGGGGCATACACCTTAACCATTTTAAACTCCTAACTTCCATGACAATGTGCGCAGAAGATCGGCAAATACCCCTGCCGCCGTAACATCGTTGCCTGCGCCATAGCCGCGCAGCACCAGCGGCAGCGGCTGATAATAGTGGCTATAAAACGCCAGCGCGTTCTCGCCGTTTTTCACTTTGAACAGCGGGTCGTTGCCGTCAACGGCGGCAATTTTCACCCGGCAGACGCCGTCTTCTTCGATGTTGCCAACATAGCGCAGCACTTTGCCTTCATCACGCGCTTTCGCCACGCGGGCGGAAAATTCATCGTCAAGCTGCGGCAGACGCGCCATAAAGCTCTCAGTATCGCCGGTGGCGTCAAAACTTTCTGGCAGCACCGATTCGACCACAATATCACTCAACTCAAGGCTACGCCCGGTTTCGCGCGCCAGAATCAGCAGCTTACGCGCCACGTCCATACCCGAGAGATCATCACGCGGATCCGGTTCGGTATAGCCCATCTCACGCGCCACTTTAGTTGCCGCCGACAGGCTCATGCCTTCGTCCAGCTTGCCAAAGATAAACGACAGTGAGCCAGAAAGAATGCCAGAGAAGCGCTGTAGCTCATCGCCCGCGTTGAGCAGGTTTTGCAGGTTTTCAATGACCGGCAGCCCCGCCCCGACGTTGGTGTCGTAGAGGAATTTGCGGCGCGACTGGCCAGCCGCGTGACGCAACTGGTGGTAGTAGTCCATCGACGAGGTATTGGCCTTTTTGTTCGGCGTCACCACGTGGAAACCTTCGCGCAGGAAATCAGCGTACTGATCGGCTACCGCCTGGCTGGAAGTACAGTCAACGATCACCGGGTTCAGCAGGTGATACTCTTTCACCAGACGAATCAGACGCCCAAGGTTAAACGGCTCTTTAGCTTCCTCCAGCTCCGCCTGCCAGTTTTCCAGATTCAGCCCATGCACGCTGGTCAGCAGCGCGCGGGAGTTCGCCACGCCGCAGACGCGCAGGTCGATGTGCTTTTTCTTCAGCCACGCCTGCTGACGTTTAATCTGCTCAAGCAGCGCCCCGCCGACGCCGCCGACGCCCACCAGGAAGACTTCAATCACCTGGTCGGTGTTAAACAGCATCTGATGCGTTACGCGAACGCCCGTGGTGGCGTCGTCGTTGTTGACCACCACGGAGATTGAACGCTCAGAGGAACCCTGGGCAATCGCTACGATGTTGATGTTAGCCCGGGCCAGCGCGGCAAAAAACTTCGCCGAGATGCCGCGCAGCGTGCGCATACCATCGCCGACAACGGAGATGATCGCCAGACGCTCCATGATCGACAGCGGCTCCAGCAGTTCTTCTTTCAGCTCCAGATAGAACTCATCTTCCATCGCCTTCTTCGCCCGCGCACAGTCGCTCTGCGGCACGCAGAAGCTGATGCTGTACTCAGATGAGGATTGAGTAATGAGCACCACGGAGATGCCCGCGCGCGACATGGTAGCAAACACGCGAGCGGCCATGCCGACCATGCCTTTCATCCCCGGGCCGGAGACGTTGAACATCGCCATATTATTGAGGTTGGAGATGCCCTTGACCGGCAGCGCGTCATCGTCGCTGCTGGCGCCGATTAGCGTACCTGGAGCCTGCGGGTTGCCGGTGTTTTTAATCAAGCAAGGGATTTGGAACTGGGCGATAGGGGCAATGGTACGCGGGTGAAGCACTTTGGCGCCGAAGTAGGAAAGCTCCATCGCTTCCTGGTACGACATGCTCTTCAGCAGCACCGCGTCCGGTACCTGACGCGGGTCGCAGGTATAAACGCCGTCGACGTCGGTCCAGATCTCGCAACAGTCTGCGCGTAAACAGGCGGCCAGCACGGCGGCGGAGTAGTCGGAGCCGTTACGCCCCAGCACCACCAGTTCCCCCTTATCGTTACCGGCGGTAAAGCCCGCCATCAGCACCATATGGTCCGCCGGGATCTGGCTGGCGGCAATGCGGCGAGTAGATTCAGCAATATCGACTGTCGATTCAAGGTAGTGGCCAACGGCCAGCAGTTTCTCAACCGGGTTAATCACCGTCACCTTGTGGCCACGGGCGCTCAGCAGCCCGGCCATGATGGCGATAGAGAGCTTTTCGCCGCGGCAGATCAGGCCAGCGTTGACGCTGTCCGGGCACTGACCGAGCAGACTGATACCGTGGAGAATGTGTTTGATCTGGGCAAATTCGAGCTCAACGGCCGCCTTCAGTTCCGCCAGCGGAAAACCCGGCTGGGCGGTAGCAAGCCCTTGAAGAAGTTCAGCAAAGATACGTTCAGCGTCGGCGATGTTGGTCAGCGCGTCCTGGCCGCCAATGGTTTTTTCAATCATCGCCACCAGATGGTTGGTGATTTTTGCCGGGGCAGAAAGCACGGTTGCTACCTGCCCCTGCCTGGCGTTGCTTTCCAGGATGTCGGCAACACGCAGAAACCGTTCCGCATTTGCCACTGATGTACCGCCGAACTTCAAGACTCGCATGGTTTTTACCCCTTGATCTTCAGTCGAAAAAAAAGCCCGCACTGTTCAGGTGCGGGCTTTTTTCTGTGTTTCCTGTACGCGTCAGCCCGCACCGTTACCTGTGGTAATAGTGGTGGTGGTAATGGTCATAATGCTGCTGATGCGAATCATGGATGTTGTGTGCTCTGTCATTTAGCTGTCTGTGCCTTATACCCCTATTGGTTAAAGTATCTGGCCCACTAAGTCAATGAATTTCTAACTTCGTCACGTTTCGCAATCAATTCACATCCGCCCGTTCATTCGCCGACAAACCACCACAACGGCCATAAGTTTTGCAAAATACCAACCAATAACACCATACGAAAATACAATGACAGAATTTTACTCTGTCATATTTTTTTCAATATCATGCAGCAAACGATGCAACATTGCCGTATCGCGTTGCTCAAGTAAGCCAATACGTTGTTGCAGCCAATCGGCCAGTTTTACATCTCCGGCTACCTCGAGTCGCTCGAGCAATTTGCTGATACGCGCCCTTAACGCAATCAGCTGATTTTCGTCACCTGTCGTTGCTGGGGAGTTCGCGTTTTGTAACAGTGAGGAAAGCTGATAACAATACACCATCACCGCCTGCCCGAGATTCAGCGACGGATAATCCGCCACCATCGGCACACCGGTTAACACATCCGCTAACGCCAGTTCATCATTGGTTAACCCGGAATCCTCACGGCCAAACACCAGCGCGGCATGGTCCATCCACTGCGCTTTTTCGGTCAACATTGGCACCAGTTCCTGCGGCGTGGCGTAATAGTGGAATCGGGCACGGCTGCGCGCGGTAGTCGCTACGGTGAAATCCACATCGTGCAGCGCTTCCGCCAGCGTTGGGTAGCAGGTGATGCCGTCAAGGATGTCGGTAGAGCCATGAGCCACCCATCGCGCGGCGGGTTCCAGGTGCGCAACGCTATCAACGATACGCATGTCATTAAATCCCATGGTTTTCATGGCGCGGGCGGCGGCACCGATATTTTCGGCCCTTGCTGGCGAAACCAGCACAATAGATAAGTGCATTTAAAGTTCTCTTAACTTACTGTTCTCAGGCAATAATGTGATGTACATCAACATATTGCGCAGCGCGAATTTACAAAAATGCAACAAAAATCACTGAAATGATGTTTCATAACATATAAAAAACGCTAAACTATTCAGTGCGAAATCTTTCGTTTTATATGTTAACAGACAGCGGATATCTTACTGTTTATATGAACTATTTTCATTCGCACATGGTGATAGTAATTGGATTCATCACATTTATCAGTTAACCTGTGCAACTAGTTGAGTTGTGGAAAAAATGTGATAGGCGTTATCATTCCAGAGCGATGATTTCACCAAACTGTTAACGTGCTACAATTGAATTTGATATATGTCAACGAAGCGTAGGTTTATTGGCAGTCTGGTGTCTCTTTGCCTGTTATGTTGCTGTTAAAATGGTTAGGATGACAACCGTTTTTGACACTGTCGGGTCCAGAGGGAAGAGTACCCACGACCAAGCTAATGATGTTGTTGACGTTGATGGAAAGTGCATCAAGAACGCAATTACGTACTTTAGTCACGTTACGCCGATCATGTTAATTTTCGACATGCATCAGGCAGGTCAGGGACTATTGGTACTTCCTGTTTCGATTTAGTTGGCAATTTAGGTAGCAAACATGCAGACCCCGCACATTCTTATCGTTGAAGACGAGTTGGTAACACGCAACACGTTAAAAAGTATTTTCGAAGCAGAAGGCTACGATGTTTTCGAAGCGACCGATGGCGCGGAAATGCATCAGATCCTGTCTGAAAATGATATCAACCTGGTAATCATGGATATCAACCTGCCGGGGAAAAACGGCCTTCTGCTGGCACGCGAACTGCGCGAGCAAGCAAATGTCGCCCTGATGTTCCTGACCGGCCGCGACAATGAAGTCGACAAGATCCTCGGTCTGGAAATTGGTGCAGATGATTACATCACCAAGCCGTTCAACCCGCGTGAACTGACTATCCGTGCACGTAACCTGCTGTCCCGTACCATGAACCTGGGTACCGTCAGCGAAGAACGTCGTAGCGTAGAAAGCTACAAGTTCAACGGCTGGGAGCTGGACATCAACAGCCGCTCCCTGGTGAGCCCGAACGGTGAACAGTACAAGCTGCCGCGCAGTGAATTCCGCGCCATGCTGCACTTCTGTGAAAACCCGGGCAAGATTCAGTCTCGTGCTGAACTGCTGAAGAAAATGACGGGCCGTGAGCTGAAGCCGCACGACCGTACGGTTGACGTGACCATTCGTCGCATCCGTAAACATTTCGAGTCTACGCCGGATACGCCGGAAATCATCGCCACCATTCACGGCGAAGGTTACCGCTTCTGCGGCGAGCTGCAGGAATAAGAAAACAAAACGGCGCGTTAAGCGCCGTTTTTTTTACTCCCTACTTTGCCGCAGTGCCCCACGGCATAATCGGTACGGCGCTAATCGCGTTTTTTGGCGAACCGTCCACCACCTTGTCGGAGTAGGCCAGATAGGCGAGCACGTTGCGTTTTTCGTCATAGAAACGCACAACCTGTAGCGATTTAAACACCAGCGACGTACGCTTTTTAAAGACCACGTCACCGTCCGCTTTACCGCTCTTAATTTTGTCGCTGAGCTCAACCGGGCCAATCTGCTGGCAGGAAATGGCTGCATCCGAGGTGTCTTCAGCCAGCCCCAGCCCGCCTTTAATGCCGCCCGTCTTCGCCCGGCTGACATAGCAGGTCACGTTTTTGACATCGGGATCGTCAAAAGCCTCCACCACGATTTTATGATCCGGCCCAAACATTTTGAATACCGTATCCACAGAACCAATCTGCTCCGCGTGAACCGCCAGGCTGGAGACGCCGAGTAACAGACCTGCCATTAATTTCTTGTATTTCATATTGTTACCATTTCCGTCGATTGAGTTGTGTGATTATTCAACATCTAATTAGAAAGTGTTTAAAGATCACAGCTTTACAAAAAACAGCGCCGAATCTTATGTAAAAACGCATTTATGCATAAAAAAAACACTGAATGCTAAAACAGCAAAAGATGCTATTATCCGCTACTTTGGTAACAGGCACATAAGATTTTAAGGATGAGGGCACTTTATGGATCAGGCTGGAATTATTCGCGATCTCCTCGTTTGGCTAGAAGGGCACCTGGATCAGCCTTTATCGCTGGATAATGTGGCGGCAAAAGCGGGTTATTCTAAATGGCACCTGCAACGCATGTTCAAAGATGTCACCGGCCATGCCATCGGCGCTTACATTCGCGCCCGCCGTCTGTCTAAATCTGCCGTCGCACTGCGTCTGACTGCGCGTCCTATCCTGGATATCGCGCTGCAGTATCGTTTTGACTCCCAGCAGACGTTCACCCGCGCGTTTAAAAAGCAGTTTACGCTGACGCCGGCACTGTATCGTCGCTCGCCGGACTGGAGCTCCTTCGGGATGCGTCCACCGCTGCGCCTGGGTGAGTTCACGATGCCAAAATACGAATTCATTACCCTACCGTCCACCCACCTGGTGGGCGTCACCCAGAGCTATACCTGCAAGCTGGAAGAGATTTCCGACTTCCGCCAGCAAATGCGAGTTCAGTTCTGGACTGATTTCCTCGGCAACTCACCCTCTATTCCGTCAATGCTGTACGGGCTGCATGAACCGCGCCCGAGCCTCGAAAAAGATGATGAGCAGGAAGTGTTCTACACCACAGCGCTCACACCGGAGCTGGCTAACGGCCACATCAACGATGCCCATCCGGTCACGCTGGAAGGCGGCGAGTACGTGATGTTCACCTATGAAGGGTTGGGAACCGGCCTGCAGGAGTTTATCCTGACGCTGTACGGCACCTGCATGCCAATGCTCAACCTGACCCGCCGTAAGGGCCAGGATATCGAACGCTTCTTCCCACAGGACGAAGCACGGCATCAGGAACCGCCAATTATGCTGCGCTGCGAGTACCTGATCCCGATTCGTCGCTAACGCTGTAGCTCATCCAGAGCAGGGGTATCGAGATGCGAGATATCCCCTGCTGTTTCCACTACCCATCCCGGCGCCAGCCACAGGCTTTCCTGATAGTCCACCCGTGAGATAGAACAGTTACGCAGACGCAGACGACGCTCCGCGTGCGCGGGTAACCCCAGAATCGTACTCACCAGACAGCCCAGCGCAATCCCGTGGCTCACCAGCAACGGACGACTGCCCGGCGGCAGATCCAGACAGGCAGCCAGACCCGCGTGCATACGCTCGCTCAGCTCCTGCATCGACTCGCCCTGCGGAATACGACCATCCGGCGTGCCGTTGACCACCAGCCGACGCCACTCTTCTTCTTCTGCAGTCAGAGAATCAAGATGACGCTGCTCCAGCACGCCCATATCCAGCTCGCGCAGGCGCGCGTCCAGGGTCACGCCGCAGCCGCAGGCATCGGCAATAATCTCGGCGGTACGGCGCGTACGGCCCAGATCGCTGGCGATAACATGCGTGATGCCGTAGGTGCGCACGCGCTCCCCCACCTGCACCGCCTGCTGCTCTCCTTTAGCCGTCAGGGGGCTATCGGACTGGCCTTGAATACGCCGCTCGGCGTTCCAACGGGTTTCGCCATGGCGAACAAGATATACCTGTAACATGTTTTTTATCCGTTATACTGCGATGACATTTTATTATCTGAGTTGTGTAGATTATGCATCAAGTTGTCTCCGCTACCACCAATCCTGCTAAAATTCAGGCAATTCTTGCGGCTTTTGAGCTGATCTTTGGCGAAGGTACCTGCCAAATCGACGCCATCTCCGTCGATACGGGCGTACCAGAGCAGCCCTTCGGCAGCGAGGAAACCCGCGCCGGGGCGCGTAATCGTGTCGCGAATGCCAAAGCCGTACGCCCGGATGCGGATTTTTGGGTGGCAATTGAAGCAGGAATTGATGAAGGTGCGACCTTCAGTTGGGTGGTGATTGAAAGCCGCGACCAGCGTGGTGAAGCGCGTTCAGCAACGCTCCCGCTGCCAGAGATGATTCTCGAACAGGTGCGGGCGGGAGAAGCGCTCGGCCCGGTGATGTCGAAGTACACCGGCATCGATAAAATTGGTAATAAAGAAGGGGCGATTGGCGTCTTCACCGCCGGCGTGCTGACCCGCAGCAGCGTATACCACCAGGCGGTTGTGCTTGCGTTAAGCCCGTTCCATAACGCGCTCTACCGCGAGTAGGCCTGATAAGGCGAAGCCGCCATCAGGCACAACGGCGCACGTTGCCGGATGGCGGGCCTACCGTTGCGTTTTGGGCAGGGTTTGCTCCAGCCACTGGCGCAGCTCTACCGGTGCCGATTTGAGGCTGTTCGATCCACGGGTGATCGTCGCGATCCCCGCGCCCAGCTCGTTTTTCAGCTCACGCTGGCTCATTTCTCCGCGCAGCAGTTCTTCGATAATCCGCACGCGGGTGCCCAGCGCTTCGCGCTCATCCGGGGTCATCATTAAATTGAGCAACGGCAGTGCAAGGTCGTCGGTATATGCCAGACGCAGAAGCTCCACAAAGCGAAGCCACTCCTGGTTACGCTGCTCAGCCACCGTCGCTGAATAAGGGGATTGTTGGGTCATCTCGGGCCACCATGTTATGCTTGTACTCTTAAACGAGTACAAGCATAACACAGGTCTAACCTATCAGTAACGCCGTTGCCATTCATTACTGCTGAGCACGTCTTCTTTCTGGCCCATAAAGTGGCGATAGTAGGCGTCGTAAGCCAGCACGTTTTTGACATAGCCGCGCGTTTCCGAGAACGGAATGCTCTCGATAAAGGCCACCGCATCAATGCGCCCGGCGCTATTGCCAAGCCAGGTGCGCACACGCCCAGGCCCAGCGTTATACGCCGCTGAAGCAAAAATACGGTTATTTTCAAACTGCTGGTACACATACTGCAGGTAGCTGGTGCCAATATTGATATTGGTCTCAGGATCCAACAACTGCGCCGGATTGCTGTAGCCCGGCATATTAAACATTTTCACCGTATGGGTCGCGGTACCCGGCATAATCTGCATCAGACCGCTAGCGCCAACCGGCGACTTTACCTTCGGATTCCACGCGCTTTCCTGGCGCGCAATCGCCATGGCGTAGCTTTGCGGGATGTCTTTACCGGAGGTATAACGCACAAACAGGTCGTTATAAGCCAGCGGGAAACGCTCCTGTAGGTTATCCCACAGTTTACCCGCAATCGTCGCCTGCACGCTCAGATCCCACCAGTGTTGATCGAAAGCGTAACGCGCTAACTGTGCCTGCTCCGTCTGGCTGCGGCTGCTCACCAGGTTGGCCCACTCGCTACGCGCCGTATTATCCTGATTCCAGTACATTAACTCGCGTACGCGCGCCATTTCCGCCCCGCCGGTGAGCGCGGAGGAAATGGCCCCCGGCGCTTTTTCTACCCGCAGCGTGTAAGGTTCGCCCAGACGCTGCGCGGCCACCATCGGATAGAAGCCGCGCTGCTGCATCAGCGACAGCAGGATGCTGCGCGCTTCGTCATCGCGCCCCCGCTCCATCAGCAGATCGGCTTGCCAGTAACGCCATTCATCCTTCTCTTTCGCTTCCATCGGCAGCCGCGCCAACCACGTATTCAAACCAGAACGATCTCCCGTACCGAGCGCCATACGCACCCGGCGTTCAACCAACGAGGTCGACTGCGAGCGCATAATGGCATCATCACGCCAGCGCGCCTGTTCGTCGGTCACATCCGTTCCCATCAGACGCCAGGCAACGGTATCGCGCAGCTCCTGAGCTTGTTCGTCATTGAGTTGTTGCGCCTGAATCAACATCGGGATCATCAGACGCGCATTTTCCACGTCCTGACGCGCGACGCTGGTAAACGCTACCGCCGCCAGTTGACGGGTGAAATCCGTCGCCCCGGTTGTACGCGCAAAGGTCAGCACGGTATTTGGGTTATTGGCCAAATCAGTAATCGCCGTCGCGATAGTTTGATACTCGGCAGGCATTTGCGAGGCTAGCGCTTTCACCAGACTGGTGTTGCCCGCCTTCATTGCCAGACGAATGCGCTCAAGGTATGCCAGCGGATCCTGCGTCCCGGATGCCCGCCAGGCGCTGAACAGCGGATCGCAGGCATTAGGCCGACTCTGCCCGGTCAGCCACAGGGTTTTCGCGCCCTCCCAGGCTCCCTGGGTATCGCCCACATTGTATTTGGCATAGTAATAGTTGCACTGCGCCTCGGCGGTACCGGGCTTATCGGGGCTAAAAGCCAGCAGGCCACGCCAATCCTGGCGGCGCGCCAGCTCGTTAACGAAGCGGTTTTTAAGGGTACGGGCCGGAGGCAGCGTTGGGTTAGCCTGCACAAAGTTGCTGACTGCTAACGTCGGGGTATTCATCAGGTCGCTGGTTATCTGGCGATATTGTAGGTACGGGTACAGCGGGTAATCCCGCAGGGTCGGCATCAGTTGCTCGACCACGTCCATCTGGCGGTTATCCCAGGCCTGTTTGATTTGCGCATAACGGCTACGTTGTTGATCCAGTGAATCGGCGCGGGCAACGCTACTGATTGTCAGCAGGCAGACACTGGCTGCCAGCAGACGCCACGTAAATTGTTGGGCTTTTTGCACAAGCTCTTCCTCGTTGTCACGTTACGTCGGTGCAGCATCATGCCGCGTAATCATTTGATGCTAACGACTGATCGGCTAATGCGCCACGCCATGAACACTTTTTTACGTTTTATCTGCGATGTCGCGCACCTGAATTTGCCTGCTGGGATTGGGCGGGGAAAACAGCTACACTTCGCCTTTGAAAACTCTATTCATCACTATAAAAGAGGCGAAGTCCACGTGGCTCAATTCGTTTATACCATGCATCGTGTCGGCAAAGTGGTTCCGCCGAAACGTCATATTCTTAAAAACATCTCGCTGAGCTTCTTCCCTGGCGCAAAAATCGGTGTTCTGGGTCTGAACGGCGCCGGTAAATCCACCCTGCTGAAAATCATGGCTGGTATCGATACCGATATCGAGGGCGAAGCGCGCCCGCAGCCGGGCATCAAGATTGGCTACCTGCCGCAGGAGCCGCAGCTGAACCCTGAGCATACCGTTCGTGAATCCGTTGAAGAAGCGGTTTCCGAAGTGGTTAACGCGCTGAAAGGCCTGGATGAAGTGTATGCGAAGTACGCTGAACCGGATGCCGACTTCGATAAGCTGGCCGCGCAACAGGGCAAGTTCGAAGAGATTATTCAGGCGCACGACGGTCACAACCTGAACGTGCAGCTCGAGCGTGCCGCTGACGCCCTGCGCCTACCGGACTGGGATGCCAAAATTGCTAACCTCTCCGGTGGTGAACGCCGCCGCGTCGCGCTGTGCCGCCTGCTGCTGGAAAAACCAGACATGCTGCTGCTCGACGAACCGACTAACCACCTGGATGCCGAATCCGTGGCGTGGCTGGAACGCTTCCTGCACGACTTCGAAGGTACCGTCGTAGCGATTACCCACGACCGTTACTTCCTCGACAACGTCGCAGGTTGGATCCTGGAGCTTGACCGCGGTGAAGGCATTCCGTGGGAAGGCAACTACTCCTCCTGGCTGGAGCAGAAAGATCAGCGTCTGGCACAGGAAGCGTCTCAGGAAGCGGCTCGCCGTAAATCCATTGAGAAAGAGCTGGAGTGGGTTCGTCAGGGCGCGAAGGGCCGTCAGTCTAAGGGTAAAGCCCGTCTGGCGCGCTTTGAAGAGCTGAACAACACCGAATATCAGAAGCGTAACGAAACCAACGAACTGTTTATCCCACCAGGAGCTCGTCTGGGCGATAAAGTCGTTGAGGTCAGCAACCTGTGTAAATCCTACGGCGATCGCGTGCTGATCGACGATCTGAGCTTCTCAGTACCGAAAGGCGCCATTGTCGGCATCATCGGTCCAAACGGCGCGGGTAAATCCACTCTGTTCCGCATGATGTCCGGTCAGGAACAGCCTGACAGCGGTACTATCTCGTTGGGCGAAACCGTCAAGCTGGCCTCCGTTGACCAGTTCCGTGACGCAATGGATAACAGCAAAACCGTGTGGGAAGAAGTTTCCGGCGGGTTGGATATCATGAAGATCGGCAACACCGAGATGCCAAGCCGTGCCTACGTGGGCCGCTTCAACTTCAAAGGTGTGGATCAGGGCAAACGCGTCGGCGAGCTGTCCGGTGGTGAGCGTGGCCGTCTGCATTTGGCGAAGCTGCTGCAGGTTGGCGGCAACATGCTGCTGCTCGATGAACCGACCAACGACCTGGATATTGAAACCCTGCGCGCGCTGGAAAACGCCCTGCTGGAATTCCCGGGCTGCGCGATGGTTATCTCGCACGACCGTTGGTTCCTTGACCGTATCGCCACCCACATTCTGGACTACCAGGATGAAGGTAAGGTTGAGTTCTTCGAAGGTAACTTTACCGAATACGAAGAGTACAAAAAACGCACGCTGGGCGCCGATGCGCTGGAGCCGAAGCGTATCAAGTACAAACGTATTGCGAAGTAATGTCTCTCAAGCGGATGGCGCAAGCCATCCGCTTTAATAATACTTAATAAACAACAAAGAAATAATTAAAATATTCAGCAATAGCCTGAATTATCATTTTTAAATCGATAATATCTCCTATCCTTCGCCTATATATAGCTCAATCAAATACAACCCTATTAAGAAAATCCCGTCATATATAATCACTATTGTGATGCTTTAACGACTGTGCTAAAAATGCCGCATGAATCAGGCCTTGCCATAATTCATGATAGTTATTCATGGACAGGAATCCATCGAATATAAAAACGTATATTGATATATACATAAAGGAATGCGATGTTTTATCACCTTATCTATCGTGCGACATTCAGATTGAACAAGCGAAATAAATGGTGCGGATAGCCCTATTCATCATTTCAAGAAAATCTATTCACCATATTAATTAAGCTCACTGAATAGCTCATGAAAATAAATAATGTACTATCCAGCCGTTTTATTGCCAGGAAAAAAAAACTGGCCCGCGCGGCGTTAAAAAAAATCCGCCAGGTTGATATTCAGCATCATCTGTGGAAAGCGGTTATCGCGGCACCAATGTGTCTGCTGATTATTTATCTGGTGATTTTCAGCCAGCCCCGCTACGTCAGCGAGTCTAAGGTCGCGGTCAAGCGCCCTAACGATCTCGACAGTTCCAGCCTGAATTTCGGCCTGCTGCTGGGGGCATCTAACCCCTCTTCCGCCGAAGATTCGCTGTACCTGAAAGAGTACATCAACTCGCCGGATATGCTGCAAACGCTCGATAAGAAACTCGATTTCCATCAGGCGTTTAGTCAAAGCGGCTGGGATTTTCTGTTCCATTTGCCTGCCGACATTACCGCTGAACGCTACCTTGAGTACTACCGTTCTCGCCTGACCGTCAACTACGACGAGAAAACCGGGCTACTGTCGATTCAGACACAGGGCTTTACCCCAGAGTTCGCCCAGGCGTTTAACCAGGCGGTGCTGAAGGAGTCCGAGCGCTTTATTAACGAGCTATCGCATCGGATCGCCCGCGAGCAAATGCAGTTTGCCGAGCAGCAGTTAGAAGAAACAAAGGCGCGTCTGAACACCAGCAAGAGCCAGCTTCTGGCCTATCAGAACAGTAATAACGTGCTGGACCCTGCCGCCTCCGCTGAAGCAGCAACCACGCTGGTCAACACGCTGATTGCCAAAAAGATTGAGATGGAAGCCGACCTGCGCAACCTGCTGACCTATTTACGCGAAGATGCCCCGCAGGTGGTCAGTACTAAAAATGCGATTAAATCGTTACAAGCGCAGATCGATGTTGAGCAAAATAAAATTACTGCGCCGGACGGCAAAAAACTCAACAGCATGGCGGCAGATTTTGAAGATCTTAAAACTACGGTGAAATTTGATAACGACCTGTATGCGCTCGCACTGCAGGCTATCGAAAAAACCCGACTGGAAAGTGCGCGAAAATTAAAAACGCTGTCTGTCATTAGCTCGCCGCAGCTACCGCAAGAATCGCGTTTCCCGAACGTGCCGTATCTTTTAGCCAGCTGGTTATTGGTGTGTTGTCTGCTCTTTGGCACGGCCAAATTATTGATCGCCATTATTGAAGATCACAAAGACTAATTAACCGCCAATATCATTAACAGAGTCTATTATGAAATTAGTTAAAACGATTCTTGTATTGAGTATCCTGCAATCCTGTCAGGCGCTGGCGGTGGGAATTACCGCCGATCCGCAGTTGACAGGGGCCGCTGGACTGCCTCAACTGCTGGCAGCAAAAGCACAGAGCACCGATAGTAACGGATTCGACAATACGCCGATCGCACTGCCCGCGCCGCCGCTAAGCCGTATGTTTGGTGCGCAGCTATTTAATGGTTCCACCGCCGACAGTGGTACCAGCATTGGTTTTAATCCGGGCTATATCATCGGATTAGGCGACACCATCCAGATTCGACTCTGGGGTGCGTTTAATTTTGACGGCGCGCTGACCGTCGATCCGAAAGGGAATATTTTCGTCCCTAATGTCGGGCCGTTAAAGGTCAACGGCGTCAGCAACGGCCAGCTTAACAGCCTGGTGACGACTAAAATTAAAGAGGTATATCAGTCTAACGTTAACGTATATGCCTCTTTGCTACAGGCTCAGCCGGTAAAAGTGTTCGTCACTGGCTACGTGAGAAATCCGGGGCTGTACGGCGGCGTGGCCTCCGATTCTCTGCTCTCTTATCTGAGCAAAGCGGGTGGCGTAGATAGCGATCGCGGAAGCTACGTCGATATCACCGTGAAACGTGGTAAAACCGTGCGTTCGCACATTAACCTGTACGATTTCCTGCTCAACGGCTCGCTAAACCTGTCGCAGTTCGCTGACGGCGACACTATCGTCGTTGGCCCCCGTCAGTACACCTTCAGCGTTGAAGGCGACGTCTATAACAGCTATGACTTCGAATTCCATGACAGCAGCATCCCCGTCACAGAAGCGCTGGCATGGTCACGGCCAAAACCAGGCGCGACGCACTTTACCATCATCCGCCAGCAGGGAGCGATGAAACGGACGGAGTATTATCCGCTCAGTAGCGCTGCGGGGAAAATGCTGCAGGACGGCGACAAGCTGATCATCAGTTCAGACCGCTACGCCGGTACCATCCAGGTACGGATTGAAGGCGCGCACTCCGGAGAACACGCGGTGGTACTGCCGTACGGTTCGACGATGAAACAGGTGCTGGCGCAGCTAAAAACCAACAGCATGTCGCAGCTCAGCAGCATCCAGCTGTATCGCCACTCGGTCGCGGTACGCCAGAAAGAGATGCTCAACACCTCTTTGCAGAAGCTGGAAGAAGCCTCCCTCTCCTCACAGTCAGCTACCCAGGAAGAAGCTCGCCTGCGCGTACAGGAAGCGCAGCTGGTCAGCCGCTTCGTTGCTAAAGCGCGCAACGTAGTGCCAAGAGATGCTCAACACCTCTTTGCAGAAGCTGGAAGAAGCCTCCCTCTCCTCACAGTCAGCTACCCAGGAAGAAGCTCGCCTGCGCGTACAGGAAGCGCAGCTGGTCAGCCGCTTCGTTGCTAAAGCGCGCAACGTAGTGCCGAAGGGCCAGGTCGTGCTTAACGAAAGCAATCTCGACAGCGTGATTCTGGAAGATGGCGATGTCATTACCATCCCGGAAAAAACGTCGCTGGTGATGATCCACGGCTCAGTGCTATTCCCCAACGCCATCTCCTGGGAGCAAAAGCTCGATGTGGATGATTACATTGAGAAATGTGGTGGCCTGACGCAAAAATCCGGGCAGTCAAAAATTATCGTCATCCATCAGGATGGCTCCGCGGTGGATGCTGACGACGTCGATGACATTCGTCCGGGTGATGAAATCATGGTACTGCCGAAGTACGAAACCAAGAACCTGGAAGTCACGCGCGGCATTTCCACCATTCTTTACCAGATGGCTGTGGCAGCGAAAGTCATTCTGGATTTGTAACAACTTGGGGGTGCAGAGGTTTCTCCACCCCATTAAAATCAAAATGGAAGCAATTCAGGATGATAGGCATCTACTCCTCGGGTATCTGGCAAATCCCTCACCTTCAAAGCTTTTTGGGAGAAACTTGCTGTAAGTTATCCTCTTTCTCCGACATACCAACAGAAGTCAATGCTATTGCCGTCTGGGGTGAACGTCCTTCAGCACAGCGACCGATCGAGAAAGCGGTAAAAACTGGGCTGCCAGTTTTACGCCTGGAGGATGGATTTACCCGCTCATTGGGGTTGGGTGTGAATGGCGCACCTCCACTTGGATTAGTTATCGATGATTTAGGAATTTACTATGACGCTAGCCATCCTAGTCGTCTGGAAGTGTTGATCAAAGAGGAAGCCAGGACGCAGGGGTTACAAGGTGATGCGGAGCGGGCGATCCAATTCATTGTTGAAAATGATCTGTCAAAGTACAACCATGCACTTCCGTTTACGGAAATTCATGATTCCGACATTGTTTTAGTAGTAGATCAAACCTATGGTGATGTTTCAGTCACTTTAGGTGGTGCAAGCGAAAAGCAGTTTGCAGCAATGCTTGCCTGCGCAAAAAAAGAAAATCCTCAGAGTGAGATTTGGGTAAAAACACATCCAGACGTCCTTACAGGCAAGAAAAAAGGATATTTCGATAAGTTAACCAATGACCAACATATCCGACTGATTACTGAAGATTTAAGCCCACAGTCACTTCTTAGTCAGGTATCGTCGGTATATACAGTCACTTCACAATACGGTATTGAAGCTCTACTTGCAGGGAAAAAAGTCACCTGTTTTGGGCTGCCCTGGTATGCTGGCTGGGGACTCACCGATGACAGACACCCCTTAGCTTCAGACCTGGCTAATCGCCGCGGCTCTGCCCCATTAACGGCTCTGGTCGCCGCAGCCTGGCTACAATATACCCGATATATCGTCCCTGCAACCGGTGAACCAGGATCACTCTTTGATGTTCTAAATTACTTATATCTTTATAGAAAACAGAATATTAGCCTGCGTGGACATTTATGGGCGCCAGGTATGACATTATGGAAAAGAAGCATCGTTAAACCATTTCTAAAGATACCTGAGAATAAGGTCAGTTTCTCGACTCATTGTAAAAAATCAACTGCTTGCGTGGTATGGGGCGTAAAGGGAGAACAAACATGGTCCCAGAAAGCTTCCCAAGTTGGCATTCCCGTCTGGCGTATGGAGGATGGATTTCTACGTTCCTGCGGTCTGGGTTCAGAATTACTTCCCCCTCTTTCTTTAGTTCTTGATAAAACAGGAATTTACTACGATGCGAGCAGACCGAGTGACCTGGAGCACTTACTGAATACCTCTACATTGACAGATGCGCAAAGATTTCTCTCGGCAGAAATCAGAAAAAAAATAATCACAAGCAAATTAAGTAAATATAATTTAGGTAGCAAATGGGTATTACCAAAACAAGCTAAAAATAAAAAAACCATTCTTGTCACCGGACAGGTCGAAGATGATGCCTCTATTGCAACAGGTACATTTTCAATAAAAACCAATATGTCATTATTAAGTATTGTACGTGAACGTAACGCTAATGCTTTCATCATCTATAAGCCACATCCTGATGTACTAGCTGGAAATAGGCCTGGCCATATTCAGGAGCAAGATATACTCCAGTTAGCAGACTGCATAGCTATTGATGCCGATATAATTGAGTGTATTCAACAGATAGATGAAGTACATACTATGACATCCCTATCTGGATTTGAAGCATTGGTCCACGGAAAGCGTGTATTTTGCTACGGCCTGCCATTTTATGCCGGATGGGGACTAACCACAGATGAACATAAATGCGAGCGAAGAAAGAGGGTATTGAAACTTGATGACCTTTTCTATCATACAATAATCTCTTACCCAATATACATACACCCAAAAAATAGAAATCTAATAGATATTAATAATGCAATAAATTTTTTAAGTGAAGGGCCACGAAATAACATCAATCAAGTGAGTAAAAAAAGAACTCGTATAGAACGATATATTCGCAAAGCGATAAATTTACATCAACTATACAAAAAATAAATTAGAGAGTTACCGCATGGAAAGCAACGCACTAAGAAATTTATTAACAGGCAAACGCTATCTATTACTCCAAGGGCCTATGGGTCCTTTTTTTAATGACATGGCGGAATGGTTAGAATCTCAAGAAAGAGAAGCTATTAATGTTATATTTAACGCGGGAGATCGTTTCTACTGCAGAAAAAGAAATTATCTAACATTTAAGGAAACCCCCAAGGAATTCCCTCACTGGCTAAAAGTAACCTGGAGCGAATATCACTTCGATACAATCATTTGTTTTGGTGATTGTCGTCAATTACACCAAGCAGCCAAACGCTGGGCACAATCGAAAGGTATCCGTTTTCTTGCTTTCGAGGAAGGGTATTTACGACCTCATTTTATTACTCTGGAAAAAGATGGCGTGAATGCATACTCTTCCATACCTAGAGATCCAGAATTTTATCGAAATTTACCAGACCAGAAAGAGCTTCAGGTTCACAGCTTAAAGCCATCAACTAAGTTACGTATCTGGCACGCTATGTGGTATTATTTGATTAGCTGGTGTTATCGAAAACAGTTTCCTCTCTACCGGCATCATAAAGTCTTTTCTCCATGGTATGAAAGTAAATGTTGGATCCGTGCAGGATGGAGAAAACTATGGTATCGATTCAAGGAGAGACATGTTATGAGCTTATTAGAAACTAAGCTCGACCAACGCTATTTTCTGGCTATTCTACAAGTTTATAACGACAGCCAAATCCGTAATCACAGCCCTTACAAGGATGTCCGAAACTATATCAATGATGTAATGTACTCTTTCTCCAGAAAGGCTTCACCAGCCGATTTCCTTGTCTTTAAACATCATCCAATGGATCGCGGCCACCGTCTATACAGACCATTAATCTCGAAACTAGGTAAACAGTATGGGATAAGCGATCGGGTTATGTATGTTCATGATCTATCGATGCCTCAATTATTGTCCCATTCAAAAGCTGTTATAACAATAAACAGCACAGCAGGGCTTTCAGCACTCATACATAATAAGCCATTAAAGGTTATGGGGCGAGCACTGTATGATATTAAAGGCTTAACTTATCAAGGAAGTTTAAATCAATACTGGACTTCAAATTTCAAACCAGATAAGCATCTATTTAATAAATTTAATTCTTACTTAAGAAAAAACACACAAATCAATGCCGTGTTTTACGGCAGAAAATCTCCAGAAATGCTCAAATACCAAGCTAATCATCATGACAAAATAACTATTGGGAAGTGGTTCTTGCAATAGATACTGTATCCTCACAAGACAAAGTATAAAGCCAAAACAAAAATAGGTGATTAACCGCAAGATTACTTGCGGTGGATACTCATTAAAATTACGACCAATAAATATATACACATATTAAACATAATATTCAATGAATATAATTAATGTAATAAGTAGAGACTTTTCTCTCTGTCTGGATGGAGATTCAGAGAACGATAAATCTGAATTCATATCTCCCCTGAAGTATCATAACATCAAATAAACATTCTTGAACGTGGGTTATTAAAGTTTTTAAGTATATAATCAATTCGTTCTTGTGTGTTTTCTATACTCATAATATTTCTCTCAAAATCATCAATAGGAATACTTTTCTCATCAAAAAAAACAGGGAAAGGGTCTTCTTTAATTAAATATTTATTCGTCTCAGAATTAGTCCAGGCATGTACACACTCTCCTGACCAATAAATATTTTCACGTACTTTTTTAGCCGGGTTGCCAGCCCACGCGGAGTTTGATGGTATACGCTTATTAGAAACAACACTTGCGGCACCTAATATACTCCCGGAACCTATTTGACATCCTTTTAACACGAGGACATCTTGCCCCAACCAAACATGATCACCAATATAAATACTTTCTGACTCATTTATCCTTTTTTTTGTTGTTTTATCATAAATAAGATGAGCATCAGAATTCCTTACTGTTATACCACTAGAAAAAAGCCCCCCTCCCCAATAAAAATGTTTTTTGATTCTGATGATATAAAGTTTACAACTCCATTGAAATAATTATTTTTACCAAAAAAAATAATATTGTTATTATTGATATATAAATTAACAGTATAAGGTTTATAACTCTCACTCAAATATAGAATACTATTACTTCCATTAAAGTATATATTTGTTCTTTTTAAATTAACGCCCTTATCTATGAATAGAATATTACCAGTACCGGAAAATCTAATTGTTGAATTCTCAAATGAAACAAACTCCCCGACAATTTCATTATTTTCAGAATTAGTTATAGATAGATTCAATGAAGCCTCCTCGACAATATAATTACCCAATAAAAACAAAGGGTTGCCAATATCGCAACCCATTTATTCTAATATAAAATATTACGCAACACTATTTAATAATATTTTTTTAACTTTATATAAGTAATATCCTTCATTATAATGATATGGGTGAGAACCCCATTGGTGATGTACATCACCAAAGTTGAGATAAGCCGGAGCCCCCACAAATGTCAATTCATTAAATTCTTTTTTAAGAGCATCGATAATTTTTACATGCATTAAATTATATCTTGCATAATTGTATTTTTCTTCATCAAAAATATTAAAAACATTATCATCAAAGAAAAAAGTAGACATGACCGATTCATTGATAACAATATTCTTCAGTGGAATATAGTTAGAGAGGAATACAATCATTTTTTTTGCATTCTCTATCACAGAGTGGATTTTACTCTCGTCATCAAATGGTATTGTTGTTGTATCTTTCAGCTTCTTATACAATTTTGTATTCATAAAGTCCCAGGATTTAGTGACTTTACTGCTTTTATATTCAACCAGATCAAACCTCTCATCCATGAAATCCAGAATCACGATAGAATCAGATTTTAAAGATTGGACAATTGCATTTGGTATAGCTTTTATCAGATCTACAGACAACGTATTCTTAATATTTTCCTTATTAATATTAAGATCATCCATACTGAACTTTAAGGGGAGATCAAATAACGATGAGTACGATACATTCATTGTTAAAAGTTCCACTTTAAAATTTGATGACTTGTTATATTTATGATAGTAGTTCAACATATCCCTGGAACAACAACTACCCAGTATTGAAGTTGGTACTGGTTTAATTTTATAGTTACTTTTTATTAATCTGGTAAGACTGCGATTAGAGGATACAACTTTAGATATATTATTAAATATTGAACACTCGAGCTTAGCGCCAAGTCCCTTCTCATCAAAATCAGGCTCAATTATCTCAACATTGACTCTTTCAGGAATAAGAGTTATAAAATCAACAAGGTTATCAAACAACTTTGAATAATCGAGCTCAGTCTTAGGGGAAACAATATCAAAAACAACATCATCAATCTTCGATATATTAACGAAAAACCTTGCCATCTCTATATTAAATGGAGAATTTTCAAAGGTATTTGCTCTACCACTTAAGTAATCATCAAGCCTCAACAAAGATAATTTAACACCACTATCAAAGCCTTCACCATACTCTACATCAGAAGATATTGATGACGTAAATACGTATTTTGTAAACATTTTCATCCCTCGATTACACTAACAATCCGTTTGCAATTTTTGTTATCACGATACTTAAAAAACTGTTTATACATTGAATGATATTGTTTAGGAACCATAGCTTTATTCTCAAAAAGAGAGGCTAAAGTAGCGGCAATATCATTCACATTACGGCAAACAGGTCCTGGCATTTCTTTCAATGGGTCAATCAAAGGCCCTCCCCTTTTTGCAAAAAATGAAACTTCATCAAACCAGTAGTATATAACTGGTTTATTTTGATAAACCATATCGAAGCTAGCAGATGAAAAGTCGGTAATCATAATATCAGAACCGATTAACAAATCCTGAACATTAACCTCATTCATACTGTAGACTTTGAAAGTACTTTCACCATTGGTGGTTGTGATAAACTGACTCATCTTATGGTGTAGACATGCCTCTATGGTATAACCATAGTTAAGTAAAATTGATTTTAAATTCTCATCATTCAATACTTCCATAAGTTTCTTATAGTACTTAGATTTAATAAATCTGTCTTGACTAACCGAACTAAGTTCATCACGCCATGTAAACAACAATAATACTTTCTTATTTTTAACATTGTTATTTTTAGGGAGCCGGTCAAACCGAGAAAGCCCCGTGACACAAATTCTCTCTGGTTCAAAGTCAAAATTTTTGCACACCAATCTTTTTTCAATATCGGAACTGACTATAAACTTATCAGGTAATTCATTTCTTCTCATCATTGAGTTACAATCATAGTAACCAGCAGCCCGACTCGTAGCAAAAACACCATGCTGAAGAAAATATTTTCCCTTTGAATCATGCTCTTCAGCCACATCCTTCCAATGAAAAAAGACATCTCTCATACTATCGCTGAAAATATATTTTTTCGCCGCATGAAAAACCATGAAATGCTTAAAGGATCCATATGACAATACATTTTTCATTCCCTTTAAGTTAACAGCAGTTCGAGCACCTTTTTTAATAACATAGTAATACTCATCTCTAACTTCAGTTCTATTCTTTTGTATATAATCAAATAGAAAATAGCTCGAATCATTAGCAGTATTTCCCAAACGCTCACCGATTAGAGAAATATTATTTTCCTTGTATATTATATTAGAGGTCCATTTAGCTAAATTATATTTAACGTCCCAATAAACATGGGCTATTTTTTTCTTTTTATCTTTTAGTTTTTTTCTAAATGATTTTATTTCTTTCTGTTTGTTAACTAATGAATAATAATCAGATACAATATTATCACAGGCGACTGCCTTTCCTTTTGAACACACCCATCAGTATACTTCAAATTCATTACCCTATGCGCTTCCGAGTAAAAACCATAGTAAATGAGGAGGAGAGGCAAACGTCTTATTGGAGTAAAAAGATTTATCTTATCGATACCAATAACGTCATGCAAGAATCCTCTTACCATTTTATAGATCGCTTTGCACTCGCCTATTGGATTATCGATTGAAAACTTAGATAGCCTATATAATATACTGCGCAATATAAACATCTGAGCATAAGCTATTTGCTGTGGTGCAAGTCTGAATTCTTTCGATAATTCATAAACCTTCAACAAATCAGTAAAAACCTTCTTGTTTACTAATTGTGTACATGATGGGTTATCTTCATCATCTCGCCCTCTATAAAGATAGGTTACTTCATGGGTGGAGGATACATGATTAGCTCTATACATAGCATGTATCACAAAAATCCAGTCCTCAGCTAATTTAATACCCTCCGGAAACGTAATTTTATAATCCATTAAAAGTTTTCGACTATACATTTTCCCCCAAGGAGGAGAACTATTAATTAAAATAGCTCTATGAGTAAATTTCACTTTCCGGAACGATGAGCAGGCAACCTCAGCATGAGGCTCTATATACCATGAACGCCGTGAATTAAATGCTTTCGCATGTGATACAATAACATCCGAACCAGTATCTTCAGCAACACTCAACAACGCTGTAAATGAATCAGGTGGCAATAGATCATCAGAATCAAGAAATATTATATAACGCCCTTTGGCAATTAAAATAGCATTATTCCTTGCAACAGACTGACCTTGGTTTAATTGATGGAGTAATATAATGTTATTATTTTCTCGCATTAACCCTGAAATTATAGATGCTGAATTATCTGGAGAACCGTCGTCAATACATATAATTTCAACGTAATATTTTTTTTTCCACTTTCCAAGTTTCTGTGACAAAACTGAATCGAGACATTCCTTTATATATTTCTCTACTCTATATACTGGTATGATTACAGTAATGATTGCTTCCTTACAATTAGATTTCATCTCCATCTCACTATATTGAATCACTTTGAACAAATTTCATTAAAAATTCATATAATATCGCCAGTATAATATCATCAACTATAGATAATATTATATTAAGGTTTTTATAATCTTCGTATTATACTTATTTAATAAACAATATTACATTCAAGATATGTTTCTGTTATCTTCGGAAAAATGAGTGCTAAGCATGTGCTGAAGTCTTTTCTCGTAATTGTTAATTTTTTTATTTTCAACAGAATTAAAATCATTGGCACAAAAAGAATGAGGCATTGTCTTTGTTTCACTGGCTTTTTTTATTGTTTTATAAAAATCTGCTGCACTTGGAGATCTAACATTAAAGTAATAACAAATATCTCTCTTGGGATAAGCCTTTCCCAAGCAGTATGACATCCATGGAACTAAAAATGTGGCTAAATTTAGGTCATCTTCTGCTCTAAATTTATTGCCAAGAAATGACTCAATCTGTTCATTATAATTACTCCATAAATATTCATATGTTGATTTATGCAGTGGCACATACGTATGTACTAATGGATTATCCACATCCAGTCCAAATTCTTTGAGGATTTTTTTTGAATTGAACGATGCTGAGAGTGTCGGTGTTATAGCCCCCCGAGATCGCATTACACTCAAACTTTTATGAGCAATAAATAATGATGATATGCCATTACGGCCGAAGAAATGGCTTGGAAGTAAAGGTCTACCGACAAAAACATCATCATTGAAATAAATGAAATGCTCCGATAGATTTTCTATCTTATGTAAATTAGCCTCTATCACATGCGAATTAAAAGTTGGCAAATACTCAGTGCTTATTATGTCCTTATGGTCAACGATAATAATATTACTTGTTTCATTACCTTCATACCATAGAGGTATTTGTTTGTCAGTAACGATAAATATTTTTCTAACCCACGGCATATTCTCTAATACACTAATCACTGAATAATAAAGCTCATCATGATTACTGAATCTCGCTTCGTCCGTTGCATATGCAGCGTAGGATATTTCATCATTTTTATTATTTTCCATTTTCTGTTTCCAGCAGGAATCTTTGTTGTTTACCCATGTGTAAACAACATCAATTGGAAAATTTGTTGGTATCATACTTTCCAATTCCAGATCATGGCGTAATAGTATGTTCTCCTCCTCTTCTGAACATCTAATCTCATTCCTTATAATTGGCTTCTTTTTTAAAAAATAGTCTCTAAAAAATATACTTGGGCATTTTATGAATTTCTTTATCTTCCTGCTTATGTTTTTAACCACATGCCCTCCAATTGAATACTGACAATATCTAAACATATTTATTTTTATATATTGCAATTGCCTCGTCTATGTTTTCGAATAACTCAAAACCATGTCCATCAAGCATTAAACACGCTATATCACAATACTCTTTAAGTGAATAAAGATTATGAGACACCATTAAAAAGCTTGACTCTTTCCTTTTTTCATTAAATATATCAAGGCATTTATTTCTGAATCTAGCATCGCCAACAGCTGTAACCTCATCAACAAGATAATAGTCAAATTTGAATGCCATACTTAACCCAAATGCCAAACGTGATTTCATGCCTGATGAGTAAGTTTTTATTGGCATATCAAAATATTTTCCCAACTCAGAAAACTCTTCTACATAGGAAATTTTTTCTTTCAGATCTTTCTTCAATGCATATAGTCTAGATACAAACTTAACATTCTCTCGGCCAGTTAGACTTCCCTGAAAACCTCCAGATAATCCCACCGGCCATGAAATACTTTTACTGGTTTCTATACGACCGCTATCAGGCCGATCAATCCCACCTATAACTCGGAGTAGTGTTGATTTTCCAGCACCATTTCTCCCGATGAGTCCAACACTTTTGTTCTCTGGAAATTCCATATTAATATTTTTGAAAACATAATGACGTCCTTTTTTTGTCATATATGATTTAGTTAAATTATTTATTCTTATCATGATGTCAACATTTTCTCCTCACGGCATGAGTAAAAAGCTAGCCCAAAAAACATTACGAACAATGCCACGATAGCAATATAATTTAGACTTACACCATCACTATAATAACCAACGACCACGGAGGCTCTTGTAAGCTCTACAATATGAACAATTGGGTTCCATAGAAGATATGGCCAATACTCTTTCGGTACTGCATGCAACGGGAACATGACACATGATATGAAATAAAATGGTTTTATCACTATCGGTAAGAATTTTTCCGTTTCTGGAAATAAATTACCAATGACCATAAAAATCAGACCAATACCTGTCGAAAAGATCAACAAAATACACCAGGTTGCCAAAAATATGACCATATTAGGGAAAAATACTGGCTCCCCGAGCCACCATAAAATAGTCATCAGAACTATATATACAAATAGATAGATGAAAAACTCGAGAATTGCTCTTGCTATAACAGTGTCAATAGGTTTCACAGGACGGTAATTAAACAACCCCTGATTAGCATCTATCGCAGCAATTGAACGATTTGTTATATCGCTAAACATAAAGTAGGGAATTATCCCATTAATCAGAAAAACAGGAAATGAAATATCCGGCATGGTTCGATGCATCACAAACCCGAAAATAACCACCAACACCATCAAATGTGCCGCTGGCTCCAGCACCGCCCACAAATACCCAAGTCTATACTTCCCAAACCGCGTTTTTATTTCCCGCATGAATAATGCTTTGATCACTGCCTGCTGGACTTCCAAGCCACTTCTTGCCATACAACCTCTATCCATAATTTTATTTTTGGCACGCTACCGCCCATGGCTCATAGCAACCAGTCCGCTAACAGGGAAAGATTTATATTTTCAGGAAATGTTTTAGTGGCGAGAGACAAATATATTAAATACTTGCCTTATATATTTCAGCTATTGAAGAGACCCGAAATATCACTCCATTGAACATTTCAGAAGGCACTACGACCTTACTACATTGTACTCAATATGATGTTATTTCGTAGTCTATGTGATTTAATTAAATTAAAAAAACGTTTTAAAATAAATAATGACTAATAATTTTTATTATAAAAATACAGTGTAGCAATAAGAGTACACTTTATGATTGGTTTAAAATATTAATAATCAAAATAAATAAAATTTATAGCACAGGAATTAATATAATATTGACAGTAGCAAGGTCTCATTCAATATATATAATGGGGTTTCTCATCTGAAAAACCCCAATAACGGTCAATCTCCCATCAACTCCCTGACCAACTCCACACACCGCAAAAACCGCGAGTCATAGTCCGCTTCCTCAACGTGCACAAACGCAATATTGTTCTTCTCAAGCAGCGATACCAGCAGCGTCTGAAACTCTTTGCGGTCTACCGAACTCCCCAGGCTGCGCAGCCCATCAGCCACCCACGGCGTGTTGTTCTCCAGAAGAATAACCAGATCAAAGCGATACTCATCAATCAGCGCCTGTACAAATGGATGTTCACGTCCTTCATACTTTTTACAGAAGGCCTGAGTGCTGACAAAGTCAGTATCAATAAACGCCACCTTGTTAGCGTACTTCACCGCAAAGTCGATATACTGCGCATGACCGAGCGCGATTTTGTCGTAGTCGGAATATTGCAACGCCATCTCATCGCCGCCGAGATGAGAAAAAACGTAGTCACGGCCATATTCCCACGCACTGGTGGTGTTGAAGATATTCGCCAGCTTGTTGACCAGCGTCGATTTGCCGCTGGACTCACCGCCGAGAATCGCCACCGTACGCACGAAGAACGGCTTCACTTCCGTAGGGATGTAATCCCAGTAGCGGAACGGGTTCTCACGGATCTGTGCGCCGCTGATATTCATAAACGTCCGTTTCGGGTCCACCAGCACCGTTTCAATTCCCAGATGTTCGAGGTATTGCGGCGCATCGGACTCTTCAGAAGTGTAGATCCAGTTTGGCTGAATCCCCTTCTCCTCCATAAAGGTTTTCATCCCCGCGCTCCATACGTCCCAGCCGTGGGGATATGGCTCCATGCCTTCTTCGTTAAAAGCATGAATGCGAATGTTCTTCTGGTATTTAAAGGTCTGGAGCAGCCAACGCAGACGATCAGGCACCGTAGGCTGTTGCGACATCGCGCTATCTTCAAACAGCGCGCGATCGCGCGTGTCGTCGTAACCCATGATGATATGCAGCTCATCCACCTGGCTACAGGCGCGCTGAATCAAATAAATATGTCCCGTATGCAGGGGATAGAATTTACCGAAGACCACGCCGATATTTTTTTGCTGACGAGGAAACTCAAGGCCAAGAAAACGATGTAGCGCCTCCAGCTTTTGCGCGCTGGGGCTTTTAATTTTGGCATTGAGGAGCTGGCTTAAATAGCCCTTGGTCATGCCGCTTGCGTCTGCAACCTGCTGCAACGTGCAGCCTTTTTGACGAATTGCGGTTTTGAGATAGTCGAACGACGACACAAGAGCCTCCTGCTGAATTGGGGTAAACCATCTACCCATTATACAAAAAACCCGGATGTACTCACGGTACTATCCGGGGAAAGAGAGCGGCGTCGCAGTACGACGCCAGAGTCAGACATTATAGATCGTCAAAGACGTTTAGCGCGTCGGAGAGTTTTTTCACGCCAAACACCTTCATCCCTTCCGGGACTTTTTTCGGCACGTTGGCGGCCGGAACGATTGCCCGGCGGAAACCATGCTTCGCTGCTTCTGAAATACGCTCCTGCCCGCTTGGTACGGGACGAATTTCACCGGCCAGCCCGACTTCGCCAAACACCACCAGATCCTGCGGCAGCGGTCGATCGCGCAGGCTCGAGACCATCGCCAGCAGCAGCGCAAGATCGGCGCTGGTTTCAGTCACCTTCACGCCGCCCACCACGTTAACAAACACGTCCTGGTCGGCCATCTGTAGGCCACCGTGGCGGTGCAGAACGGCGAGCAGAATCGCCAGACGGTTTTGCTCCAGACCAACGGCGACGCGTCGCGGGTTGCCCATCATCGAATGATCGACCAGCGCCTGAATCTCGACCAACAGCGGGCGGGTACCTTCCCACACCACCATCACCGAGCTGCCGGAAGTGACCTCATCACCGCGGCTGAGGAAGATGGCGGACGGGTTACTCACCTCGCGCAGCCCCTGTTCGGTCATGGCGAACACGCCCAGTTCATTCACCGCGCCAAAGCGGTTTTTATGGCTGCGCAGCGTACGGAAACGCGAGTCGGCATCACCGTCAAGCAGCACCGAACAGTCGATGCAGTGTTCAAGCACCTTCGGGCCCGCCAGCGAGCCGTCTTTAGTGACGTGCCCCACCATGACGATGGCGACACCGCGCGTTTTAGCAAAGCGCGTCAGATAGGCAGCGGTTTCACGCACCTGGGCGACGCTGCCCGGCGACGACTGAATATCCGCCATGTGCATCACCTGGATGGAGTCGATCACCATCAGCTTCGGCTGCTCTTCTTCCGCAATCTGGCAAATCTGCTCGATACTGGTTTCCGAGAGCATATTCAGGTTCGCCGTCGGCAGGCCGAGACGATGCGCGCGCATCGCCACCTGCTGCAACGACTCTTCGCCGGTGACGTACAGGGTTTTCATCTGCTCTGCCAGCTTGCACAGGGTTTGCAGCAGCAGGGTCGATTTCCCCGCCCCCGGGTTACCACCAATCAGAATGGCGCTGCCGGGTACCACACCGCCACCCAGCACGCGGTCAAACTCTTTAAAGCCGGTCGAGAAGCGCGGTAGCTCTTCCAGGCTGATTTCCGACAGCTTCTGCACCTTAGCCACGCCAGCATTACCGGCATAGCCGCTCAGGCGCTCATTACGCGCGACCGTGGGAGAAGCCGCTACGCGCACCTCGGTGATGGTATTCCACGCATGACAGGCGCTGCATTGCCCCTGCCAGCGCGGGTAGTCCGCACCGCACTCATTACAAACAAATGCGCGTTTAGGAGCTTTCGCCACGTTAACCTCTTTATTTCTGATTCATGCTGCCGGAGAGGATGCAGAACACCCCCATCAAATCGGCATGACGGATAGTCACTTCCGTCTGTTCATTCACTTTGGGTTTGGCATGATACGCAATCCCCAGACCGGCTTTTTTGATCATCGGCAGGTCATTGGCACCGTCGCCGATAGCCACGGTCTGCGCATGCGGAATTTCATATTTTTCAGCCAGCTGCAGCAGCGTTTTCGCTTTATACTGCGCGTCGACGATATCGCCAACCACTTCGCCGGTCAGTTTGCCATCGCGAATGCCCAGCTCGTTAGCCACCGCGGCGGTGAGGCGCAGCTTGTCGCGCAGATACTCGGCAAAGAAGGTGAAGCCGCCGGAGGCGATCGCCACCTTCCAGCCCAGCGTTTCCAGCTTCAGCACCAGTTGAGTCAGCCCCGGCATCAGCGGCAGCGTTTCGCGCACCTGACGCAGGATATCGGCATCCGCATCTTTCAACGTCGCCACACGCTGGCGCAGGCTGGCGCTGAAGTCCAGCTCGCCGCGCATCGCGCGTTCGGTGACTTCCGACACCAGCTCGCCGGTGCCGGCCAGTTTAGCGATTTCATCAATGCACTCAATCTGAATGGCCGTGGAGTCCATGTCCATCACCAACAGGCCCGGCGTGCGCAGATGCGGGATTTTCCCCAGCGGCGCGACATCCAGCCCGGCATCATGCGCCAGTCGCGTCGCGCGCGGCGTTAACGATCCGGCCAGACGAATCACCTGATAGTCTTCCACGCACCAGGCTGCCACAATGACCATCGCCGCGCCCAGCTTGCGCTGGTAGGTTGTCAGACGCGCTTTATCCAGGCCGCGGCCATACAGCAGCCAGCCGCTACGGCCAGCGTGGTAATCCAGCGGCATCACTTCATCACCGCTGAGCGAAAGCGGCAACCCAGGCCACAAGGAGACATCTTCAGGCAGGTCGCACCAGGTCAAACTGTTTGGCATTACAGCTCCAATCTTCTTTATTAAGCCCAGGAAAATAACGCATGAGGCTACCTTGTAACCAGCGCTTCTGGCAACATTAAGCTGTAAATTTTCAAAGGTGGAATATGGTTCGCGCAAAACTGAAATTTCGACTGCATCGCACGGTGATTGTTCTTATCTGTCTGGCGCTGCTCGTCGCGCTGATGCAGGGGGCGTCCTGGTTCAGTCAGCAAAGCCAGAAACAACGCAATCCGCAGCTGGAAGATCTGGCGAGGACGCTGGCGTATCAGGTGTCGCTCAATCTGGCACCGATGATGAAAACGGAAACGCCGGACGAGAAAAAAATCGGCCAGTTGCTGAAACAACTTACCGTGAAAAGCCGAATCCTCGACGCGGGCGTTTATGATGAGCAGGGCGACCTTATCGCGCGCGCCGGCGAACAGGTTGAGCTTCGCGACCGTCTGGCGCTGGACGGCAAAAAGGCCGGGAGCTACTTCAACCAGCAGATTGTTGAACCTATTCAGGGAAAAAATGGCCCGCTCGGCTATCTGCGTCTGACGCTCGATACGCACACCATCGCCACCGAATCCCGTCAGGTGGATAACACCACCAATATTTTACGCCTGATGCTGCTGCTGTCGCTGGCCATTGGCGTGGTACTGGCACGCACGCTGCTGCGCGGCAAACGTACTCGCTGGCAGCAGTCGCCGTTCCTGCTCACCGCCAACAAGCCCGTACAGGACGAAGATAAAGATTAATCAGAAAAGGAAATCGCTATGACAACGTTGCGCCTGCTGCTTTCTGACTCTCACGATCCGTGGTTCAACCTCGCCGTCGAGGAGTGTATTTTTCGCCAGATGCCCGCCACCCAGCGGGTGCTATTCCTGTGGCGCAACGCGGACACGGTCGTTATCGGCCGCGCGCAGAACCCATGGAAAGAGTGCAATACCCGGCGTATGGAAGAAGATAACGTCCGCCTGGCGCGTCGCAGCAGCGGCGGCGGCGCGGTGTTCCACGACCTTGGCAACACCTGCTTTACCTTTATGGCGGGTAAACCGGAGTACGACAAGACCGTCTCTACCGCTATCGTGCTGGAGGCACTGAATTC
This sequence comes from Kluyvera sp. CRP, assembly GCF_019930565.1. NCBI lineage: Bacteria > Pseudomonadati > Pseudomonadota > Gammaproteobacteria > Enterobacterales > Enterobacteriaceae > Kluyvera > Kluyvera sp. CRP. The sequence continues at coordinate 366,700 of NZ_CP082841.1, forward strand.
ACTTGGCATTACGGCTGAAGCCTCAGGGCGAAACGATCTGATCGTTAAAACGGATGAAGGCGATCGTAAAGTCTCCGGCTCAGCCTACCGGGAAACGAAAGATCGTGGTTTCCACCACGGCACGCTGCTGCTGAATGCCGATCTCAGCCGACTGGCCAATTATCTGAATCCAGACAAGAAAAAGCTCCAGGCAAAGGGGATTACCTCCGTGCGTGGGCGCGTAGCGAACCTGGTTGAACTGCTGCCGGATATTACCCACCAGCAAATTTGCGAAGCCGTAACCGAAGCGTTTTTCCGCCACTACGGTGAGCGCGTCGAAGCAGAAATTATCTCGCCGGATAACGTGCCAGACCTGCCCAACTTCGCCGAAACCTTTGCCCGACAAAGCAGTTGGGAGTGGAATTTTGGCCAGGCGCCGGCGTTCAGCCATCTGCTGGATGAACGTTTTACCTGGGGTGGCGTCGAGCTACATTTCGACGTTGAGAAAGGCGTGATTACCCGCACTCAGGTATTTACCGATAGCCTGAATCCGGCGCCGCTTGAGGCACTGGGCGAGCGTTTACAGGGCTGCCAGTATCGAGTGGATGTATTGGAGCAGGCCTGCGAATCTTTAATTGCTGAATTCCCGGCTCAGAAAGGTGAGCTGCGAGAACTGGCTGCATGGATGGCTCAAGCTGTACGCTAAGCGTCTACGCCAGCCGCCCGATGGTCTGCGCGGCTAACTTCAATTTACCCACCATCGCGCGGGCAATCTCCTGAAAGCCCGCGCTGATGCGTCTATCATCAGCGACCAGCAGCCAAAAGCGCTCGGCCAACGGCAAGGCAAATTCCCACGCTTTCTTATCGATTGTTGCCTCCACACGGATGTCGACAGGCGCGTAGCGCAACATGCCCGATGCCGCCGGAGCGTAAGCCATCGGCAACATATCATAGACAGGCGCGAGCGCCATCGGGGCATCGGAGTAATAAAACGAGAGGTTACCCGCATGCATATCGCTGTTGGCGATAAGCCGACCAAACGCCCAAATTTTCTCAATTTGCTGATGGGCAACAGCATCTATAATGCCCTGCCCGGCAAGCCGATGCGTGACCACCGGCCAGATGCCTGGCGAAGATGCATACTCGCCTTGCAATGCCTCCAGGGAAACAATTTGCCGACGACCACGTATCCCGGTGCAGTCGAAGCGAATGCTTTCCAGAAAGACCTGTCCTCCCTCGCTGCAAATCGCCGTGGCTGAACTGGCGTCAATGTTGGCGGAAGAAAGCACGGCTAATGCGATGGACTCGGCAATCAAGAGATCGCTCCAGCGTTCAGAAACGGCGTTCCTTTCACGCGTGCTGAATTTCACCAGCACGTGCTGATTGCCCCATCTTGTTTCTGCAAAGCAGGCAAATTTAGGCTGCTCACCACCGGCTGAAGAGCCGATGACCTCACCTGCGAGCGCATCTTCCGCCAGTTGTTGATAGCGGTTGAGTTTTTCGGCCTGCGTAATTGCCGTCGCATCCGGCGCGGTCACCCAACGCTGGTAATTTTCCTCACCCACGATCCAGCCGCCCGCATTCTCACCCTGATACGCCCGCAGCGCATACAGGACTTCATCCTCTTGCCACAACCGGATGTCATCAGGCAGATGCGCATACCCAGCCACGGCCCTTCCCCAGGCTCGCCCAAGGAATCCCTGTGGCCGAAGATCGGTCAGATACCATGGCAGGCTGTCAAACCATTGCCATTCACCTGTATCAAGCGCAACCAGGCAACTCCCCTGAGGCCAACACGGATAAAGAACGCCAAACTTAGTGGCCTGCCCTTGTGCATTGACCTGCCAGAGGGGAAAGGCCGCAACGCCGCGAACAGGCCGAACAAGCGCGTAGCGCGTTGCACGGGCTTTACCAAACTGGATGACGTCCTGATGCGCGGAAACCAGACGAGAGAACGTTGCCTGACTAATGGCCAGCGATGATCTTAATTCAGCGGCGGAACTCGGCCCCTGTAGGAGCAAATCGGTTAATGCGCTCATAGATGAATAGATTAATGAATAGATACTTGAATGGATTTAAGGACACAGACCTTTGATTGTCAACACAAACAAAGAGAGAGCGAGAGGAAATATGAATAGATTATCGGAAGAGATTTGATATAACGCTGACATTACCCGGACCAGGCCTTGACGCACCTCGTCCGGGTCGATTTACTGCTTACTCCTGGTCGCCCAGCAGCACAGATTCCAGCGCGATTTTGATCATGTCGTTGAAGGTCGTCTGACGTTCAGCGGCAGTGGTCTGCTCGTGGGTACGGATGTGGTCGGACACGGTGCAGATGGTCAGCGCTTTCGCACCAAACTCAGCCGCAACGCCGTAGATACCCGCCGCTTCCATTTCCACGCCCAGTACGCCGTATTTTTCCATCACGTCGAACATTTCGCCGTCCGGAGAATAGAACAGGTCTGCGGAGAACAGGTTGCCTACGCGCGCGTCTACGCCCAGCGCTTTTGCCGCGTCAACCGCGTTACGGACCATGTCGAAGTCAGCGATAGCCGCGAAGTCATGATCTTTGAAACGAATACGGTTCACCTTGGAGTCGGTGCAAGCACCCATACCGATCACCACGTCACGCAGTTTGACGTCCATGCGCACAGCGCCACAGGAACCTACGCGAATGATTTTCTTCACGCCGAAATCGGTGATCAGCTCTTTGGTGTAGATGGAGCAGGACGGGATACCCATGCCGTGGCCCATCACGGAGATCTTACGGCCTTTGTAAGTACCGGTGAAACCTAACATGCCGCGAACATTGTTCACTTCACGGACATCTTCGAGGAAAGTCTCAGCAATGTGCTTCGCGCGCAGCGGGTCGCCCGGCATCAGCACGACATCAGCGAAATCGCCCATTTCAGCGTTAATATGTGGGGTAGCCATCGTAATATCCTTTATTTTATAAATAGACGAAGGGCGGGAAATCCTCCCGCCCAAATACTCACAGCATGTTTTTGCCGTATTCCATTGGCGACGTACCAAAGTAAGTCGCCAGCGTCTGACCAATATCCGCGAAGGTTTCGCGGTGGCCCAGCGAGCCCGGTTTTACTTTCGGGCCGTAGATCAGCACCGGAATGTGCTCACGGGTATGGTCAGTACCGGTCCAGCTCGGGTCGCAGCCGTGGTCAGCGGTCAGGATCAGAATGTCATCTTCCCCCACCAGCTCCATCAGCTCTGGCAGACGGCGGTCGAACAGTTCCAGGCCTGCGGCATAGCCCGCGATGTCGCGACGGTGGCCCCAGGACGAGTCGAAGTCGACGAAGTTGGTGAAGACAATGGTCTCATCGCCCGCTTCTTTCATCTCTTTGATGGTCGCGTCGAACAGCGCGTCCAGACCGGTGGCTTTCACTTTCTTAGTGATGCCACAGTTAGCGTAAATGTCCGCAATCTTACCGACGGAAACCACGTGGCCGTTTTTCTCGTCCACCAGTTTCTGCAACACGGTCGGCGCTGGCGGTTCAACGGCCAAGTCGTGACGGTTGCCGGTACGCTGGAAGTTACCCGCTTTGTCGCCGATAAACGGACGCGCGATAACGCGGCCAATGTTGTAGCCGCCTTCGGTCAGCTCTTCACGCGCGATTTCACACAGCTCGTAGAGTTTATCCAGGCCAAAGGTCTCTTCGTGACAGGCGATCTGGAACACGGAGTCAGCGGAGGTGTAGAAAATCGGCTTGCCGGTTTTCATATGCTCTTCGCCGAGCTGGTCCAGAATGACCGTACCGGAAGAGTGGCAGTTGCCGAGATAACCCGGCAGATTGGCACGCTTAACCAGTTTATCCAGCAGTTCTTGTGGGAAGCTGTTTTCGTGGTCGCTGAAATAGCCCCAGTCGAACAGTACCGGCACGCCGGCAATTTCCCAGTGGCCTGACGGCGTATCTTTACCGGAGGAGAGCTCATGCGCCCAGGCGTATGCGCCCACCACTTCCGCGTTGCCGTCCATTCCGGCAGCAATTTTACCCGTAGAGCCTTCATGGGCTTTCACCAGGCCCAGACGGGTCAGGTTAGGCAGCGTCAGCGGGCCTTTACGACCGTGGTCAGCCTCACCTTTGGCGCAGGCTTCGGCAATGTGGCCCATGGTATCCGCGCCAACGTCGCCAAAGCGGTCAGCGTCTTCCGTTGCACCAATCCCAAAGGAGTCCAGCACCATAATAAATGCACGTTTCATCTTGTTCTCCATACATCTTGCGCTGCAAAAAAGCGATCAGATCAGTATATCGCTATTCGGTAATACGACGATAGACTGTCGGTGTAATTTCTGGGGCTTTATCGTCCAGTTTAATTGCCGCTTTGACGGCTTTCGCCGCTTCCTGCCAGCTTGATTCATCTTTCGCATGAATCACCGCCAGCGGGCGCTGCCCGTCGATGCTGTCGCCCAGACGAGCCATGTCGGTAAAGCCAACGCTGTAGTCAATGGTGTCAGACGCCTGACGACGGCCGCCGCCCATAGAAACCACCGCCATACCCAGCGCGCGGGTGTCCATCGCGCTGACGAAACCTTCAGTATCAGCATAGACAGCTTTGCTCAGCATCGCCGTTGGCAGATATTTCGCATAGTTTTCAACGAAGTCGGTCGGGCCTTTCTGCGCCGCAACCATCCGGCCAAAGATCTCCGCTGCTTTACCGTTATCCAGTACCGCCTGCAGTTTGGCACGCGCTTCGGCGTCGTCTTTCGCCAGCTTGCCGGAGATCAGCATCTCCACGCACAGCGCCATCGTGACGTCGAACAGACGCGGGTTGCGATATTCACCTGTCAGGAACTGCACGGCCTCACGTACTTCCACCGCATTACCCGCACTGGAGGCCAGCACCTGATTCATGTCGGTCAGCAGCGCCGTGGTTTTGACGCCTGCGCCATTGGAAACGCCGACGATGGCTTCCGCCAGCGCAGCTGAGAGTTCGTAGGTCGGCATAAACGCACCGCTGCCGACTTTCACATCCATCACCAGCGCGTCCAGACCTTCCGCCAGTTTTTTGGCGAGGATGGAAGCGGTGATCAGCGGGATGGAGTCCACCGTCGCGGTAATGTCGCGGGTGGCGTAAAAACGTTTGTCCGCCGGTGCGAGCGAGCTGGTCTGCCCAATAATCGCCACACCCACGTCTTTAATAATTTCACGGAAACGGTTGTCGTCCGGGAAGATGTCGAAGCCCGGAATGGCTTCCAGTTTGTCGAGCGTGCCGCCGGTATGGCCGAGGCCGCGACCGGAGATCATCGGAACATAGCCGCCGCAGGCCGCTACCATCGGGCCAAGCATCAGCGAAGTGACGTCGCCGACGCCGCCGGTAGAGTGCTTGTCGACAATCGGGCCGTTGAGGTTGAGGCTCTTCCAGTCGAGGACGGTGCCTGAATCTCGCATCGCCATGGTCAGCGAGACACACTCCGGCATGCTCATATCATGGAAGAAAATGGTCATCGCCAGCGCGGCAATCTGCCCTTCAGAGATGGTGTTGTCGCGAATGCCGTTGATAAAGAAACGAATTTCTTCATCACTCAGCGCCAGGCCATCACGTTTTTTGCGAATAATTTCTTGAGCGAGAAACAAGGTACCCTCCTTTGGAGTTAATAGCGAGGCTGCGGGGATGCCCCCTCACCCTAGCCCTCTCCCCCGTGGGGAGAGGGAACCGTATGACATCGTTTGTCTGTCATGACGTTACCCGGTTTTCTCCCTCTCCCTTCCAGGGAGAGGGGCGGGGTGAGGGAACACCCGTCGAACATGCAAACTTAGTAGCTGCTTGCGCTCTTACCGTCGCCGTGGCCCAGCGCCTTCAGCAGGCTAGCCAGCAGAGAAGAAGCGCCGAAGCGGTAGTGACGGGAGTCGGCCCAGTCCGCGCCAAACAGTTCGTCCGCGATAGACAGGAACAGTTGCGCGTCTTCTGCGGTACGCACGCCGCCAGCAGGCTTAAAGCCCACGGTTTTCTGTACGCCCATATCACGGATCACTTCCATCATGATGCGTGCGCTTTCTGGGGTCGCGTTCACCGGCACTTTACCGGTAGAGGTTTTGATGAAATCAGCGCCGGCTTTGATAGAGATTTCAGACGCTTTACGAATCAGCGCTTCTTCTTTCAGTTCACCGGTTTCGATGATCACTTTCAGCAGCACGTTAGCCGCCGCACAGGCGTCTTTACAGGCTTTGACCAGATCAAAACCAACCTGCTCGTTCCCGGCGATCAGCGCGCGGTACGGGAAGACCACGTCAACTTCGTCAGCGCCATAGGCAATCGCCGCGCGGGTTTCCGCCAGAGCAATATCAATATCGTCATTGCCGTGCGGGAAGTTAGTCACGGTGGCAATACGGATGTCAGGCGTTCCCTGCTCTTTCAGCGTTTTACGCGCGATCGGGATGAAACGCGGATAGATGCAGACAGCGGCGGTGTTGCCCACTGGCGTTTTCGCCTGATGGCACAGGGCGATCACTTTCGCATCGGTGTCATCTTCGTTCAGGGTGGTTAAGTCCATCAGTTGCAGTGCACGCAGGCTGCTTGCCTTTAAATCAGTCATTTTGCTCTCCAACGGCGTATTGCCGTTTAAATCGTTACCTTGCGGGTCTGTGATTATTGTAACACCGCCCCGCGCTCACACTTCGACTTTCATCACACTTAGTGAAAACTTCGTACAAATTTGCATAACAACAACGAGATCTTAATCAAACTTTGCCACCAAAGATGGGCCATAAAGCACCACTTCAACGGCTCGGATCAAAAGATGCCTTCATCGTTTCTCATACACTTCGCGCATCGCTCGTCTGAGGAACTCAACATGTCCACTTCGCCAGAATCATCACTGCTGCAACACTGCCAGCAAATTGTGACAAGCTCCGTGTTATCCCCGGAACAAAAACGCCATTTCCTGGCATTAGAAGCCGAGAATGCCCTGCCCTATCCTGAGCTATCAGAGCAGGCGCAAGCCGCGCTGAGCGAGGGCGTTATCTGCGATATGTTCGAAGGACACGCCCCCTACAAACCGCGCTATGTCCTGCCGGACTACGAACGTTTTCTCGCCAACGGCTCCGCATGGCTGGAGCTGGAAGGTGCGCAGGATCTGGACGACGCTCTGTCGCTGCTGACCATCCTGTATCACCATGTTCCTTCTGTGACGGCGATGCCGGTGTATCTCGGCCATCTTGATGCGTTGCTGTCACCTTATGTTAGAATTCTAACACAAGATGAAATCGATGTTCGAATAAAACGTTTCTGGCGCTATCTCGATCGCACGCTGCCCGATGCCTTCACACACGTAAATATTGGCCCGCACGATACGCCGGTTACACGCGCCATTTTACGTGCTGACGCTGAATTAAAGCAGGTTGCGCCTAATCTAACCTTTATCTACGATCCGCAAATCACACCTGACGATCTGCTGTTACAGGTGGCACAAAATATTTGCGAGTGCAGTAAACCACATATCGCTAACGGCCCGGTGAATGATAAAATTTTCACAAAAGGCCAATATGGCATCGTGAGCTGTTACAACTCTCTGCCGATCGCCGGCGGCGGCAGCACCCTGGTTCGCATGAATCTGCAGCAGGTTGCCCAACGCAGCGACTCGATTGACGATTTCTTCAGCCGCGTCCTGCCACACTACTGCCAGCTGCAAATCGATATCATTGATGCCCGCTGCCGCTTCCTCTACGAGCAGTCTCACTTCTTTGAGAATAGCTTCCTGGTGAGCGAAGGGCTGATAAGCCCGGACCGTTTTGTACCGATGTTCGGGATCTACTCGCTGGCGGAAGCGGTCAACATCCTGTGTGAACGCAACAGCATTGCCGGGCGCTACGGTAAAGATGAGCAGGCCAATACGCTGGCTTATCGCATCAGCGCGGCGCTGGCCGAGTTCGTCGCCCAAACGCCGGTGCAGTACGGCTGGCAGCAGCGCGCGCTGCTACACGCACAGTCTGGCATCAGCTCCGACACCGGCACCACGCCAGGCGCGCGTCTGCCTTACGGCGATGAACCGGACCCGATTAGCCATCTGCTGGCCGTCGCACCGCACCATGCTTTCTACGCCGCGGGCATTAGCGACATTCTGACCCTCGATGAAACCGTGAAACGTAACCCGCAGGCGGTGATGCAACTGTGCCTTGGCGCGTTCAAGGCGGGGATGCGTGAATTCAGTGCTAACGTCAGCGGTAACGATCTGGTGCGCGTCACCGGCTATATGGTGCGCCTGTCCGATCTGGAAAAATACCGCGCGGAAGGCTCACGTACCAATACTACCTGGCTCGGTGAAGAAGCCGCGCGTAATACCCGTATTCTGGAACGTCAACCTCGTGTCGTGAGCCATGAACAGCAGATGCGCTTTAGTCAGTAAGATTATCCCGTTCTCCTGCGTCGACGGGCCGGGCAGCCGCCTGGCCCTGTTCCTGCAGGGCTGCAACCTACGCTGTAAGAACTGCCACAATCCGTGGACTATGGGGCGCTGCAACGATTGCGGCGAATGCGTGCCGCAGTGTCCGCATCAGGCGCTCAGCCTTGAGGCTGGTCGCGTAGTGTGGCAACCCGACGTCTGCCAGCAGTGCGATACCTGCCTGCACCTGTGCCCGCAGCAGGCAACGCCGATGGCGCAGTCGATGAGCGTTGAGCAGGTGATTGAGCACATCAGCAAGGTGGCGCCGTTTATTGAAGGCATTACCGTCAGCGGCGGCGAAGCCACCACTCAACTGCCGTTTGTCTGCGAGCTGTTCACTCGCCTGAAGGCCACGCCGGCGCTTAAGCATCTGACCTGTCTGGTCGACAGCAATGGTGAATTGCCCATCGGCGGCTGGAAAAAGCTGCGTCCGGTGTGTGACGGCGTGATGGTCGATTTAAAAGCCTGGGACAATGCCTGTCATCTCGCGCTGACCGGCAGAAGCAACGTGCGGATAAAGCAAAGCATTCAATGGCTGGCTGAACACGACATGCTGGCTGAACTGCGATTGTTAGTCATTCCCGACCAAACGGATTATCTACAGGAGGCGGAGGCGCTGAGCGGATTTATCGGCGGGCTGGGTGAGGTGACTATTCGTCTGAACGCTTTTCATGCACATGGCGTTTATGGTGAAGCCAGAACATGGCGTAGCGCCGGGCCTCAGGATATCGAAGCCTTAAGCCAGGCGCTACGTGCCGGAGGAATAACGCAAATTATCCCTCCGGCGCTGTACTTATAGGGCGAGGAACACGCCGGCAATGGTGGCGCTCATCAGGTTGGAGAGCGTCCCGGCGGCCACCGCCTTCAGGCCCAACTGGGCAATATCCTGACGGCGCTTCGGCGCCATGCTGCCCAGGCCGCCAATCAGAATGGCAATAGACGAGAGGTTAGCAAACCCACACAGCGCGAAAGAGATAATCGCTTTGGTGTGGTTTGAAATGACCTGTAGCCCTGCTGCCGCCACTTCTGCATCCGCCTTCAGGTATTCGCCGAAGTTCATGTAGGCCACAAATTCGTTAATCACCAGCTTCTGGCCGATAAACGAGCCTGCTACCGTCGCTTCACTCCACGGTACCCCAATAACCCACGCCAGCGGCGAGAACACCCAGCCCAGGATCAGCTGCAACGACAGTTCCGGGTAGTTGAACCAGCCGCCCACGCCAGAGAGGATACCGTTCAGCAACGCAATCAGCGCGATAAACGCCAGCAGCATTGCGCCCACGTTCAGCGCCAGCTGCATCCCGGATGCCGCGCCCGATGCCGCGGCGTCCAGCACGTTAGTTGGCGCATCCGGATCTTTCGAATTCTGCTCCAGCGTAGGGGAATCCTGCGGCGTTTCGGTTTCAGGAACCATAATCTTAGCGAACAGCAGGCCACCCGGCGCCGCCATAAACGATGCGGCAATCAGATATTCCAACGGCACGCCCATCTGCGCGTAACCCGCCAGCACGGAACCGGCTACTGATGCCAGACCGCCGCACATTACGGCAAACAGCTCAGAACGCGTCATCGTGGCAATGTACGGACGGACAACCAGCGGCGCTTCCGTCTGGCCAACGAAGATGTTCGCAGTCGCAGAAAGTGATTCGGTACGCGACGTTTTGAGCACCTTGCGCAGGCCGCCCCCGAGAATACGGATGACAAACTGCATAATGCCGAGGTAATACAAAACGGCAATCAGCGAGGAGAAGAAGACGATGACCGGCAGCACGCGCAGCGCAAAGACGAAACCACCGCCGCCAAAGACTTCAAACATCTTGTCGGAGACCAGACCGCCGAACAGGAAGCCGATCCCTTCGTTGCCGTAAGCGATAACGTTAGCCACGCCTTCCGACATCGCCAACAGCACCTTACGCCCGGCAGGCACATAGAGGATTAATGCACCGATGCCCACCTGCAAAAGCCAGGCTCCCAGCACGGTGCGAAGATTGATTGCTTTACGATTACTCGATAGAAGTAAGGCAATGGCGAGCAGCACCACCATGCCGATAAGTCCCATGAGGATTTGCATACAGAGTCCCTGTGTATTGAAAAATATAAAGATTACGGCAAACCAGCGAGGCCGATTATAACGTTCCGCAATTATATTTTTCGTTTAATGTCACAGGTTTTTCGCAATAGCGGAGAGTTAATACTCAATAACGAGACCTAAGTCACCCTACAAGCCCAAAAAGAGCGCACAGGTATTCTCGTAAAGGGTATGAGCTATCTGTTGCGGTGATTCCGGGCGCAGCGCACACAGATGCGTAAACACCTCGGCAATGCGCTCGGGACGATTAGGCTGCCCTTGATAGCCATTGAGCGGCATATCCGGCGCATCGGTTTCCAGCACCAGCGCCGAAAGCGGCAACCGGGCCATCACGTCACGCGTCTTACTGGCGCGCGGATACGAAATCGTGCCGCCGACGCCAATTTTATAGCCTAACTGCACAAACCGCTCAGCCTGTTGCAGACTACCGGAAAAACCATGCACCACCCCTGTTCTCGGCAGGTTGTGCCGCTTCAGATGCAGCGCCAACTTGTCGTGCGTGCGTCGCGAATGAAGGATTACCGGCAGATCGTAATGTTTGGCTAGCCGCAGCTGTGCGTCCAGCAGGTACTGCTGGCGTTCAAACTGCGGGTTTTCGCGGTAGAGATCGAGACCAATTTCTCCCACCGCAACCAATTTGGAGGGCTTACGGGAGAGTTCCACTTCCAGTTGTGCCAGGCTCTCATCGCTATGGCGTTCCACAACAATGGGATGCAGGCCAATCGCGGCATACAAAGAAGGAAAGCGTTCGGCTAACGCCAGCACACGAGTGAAATTGTCAGCCTCGGTTGCCGGGATCACTATCTTGCTAATACCGGCTGCCGCCGCGCGTTGAAGACTGGCCTCTTCATCGCCGGTAAACGGTGGAAAATCAAAATGGCAATGGGTATCAATGAAGCTGCTGTTCAAGCCAGATCCTCATTATTGAAGAGAGTGTCATTGATGGGCGACACGTCGGACATCGCCGCCGTAGGAATATCGTTTGCGACCGGTAGCGTAGGAATAGACCTCACGCCGGGTGAAATATGGCGCGCTAACGGCGGTTTTTCCGCCAACAGCTTCCCGATCGTCGCCAGAAAATAGCGACCGCACAAACGCCCTGTTTTGTAATCCTGCCGCAGGGCGGGAATACGGCTGCCAAGCGCCATACTCAGCAACGGTTTCGGCGGATAGATTTCAAAAATACGCAGATTACCCGGGGGATTCTCGATAAATTTCTGGATTTCGGAATAGCTGGTTTCATGGTGTTGCACCAGATTCAGCAGCGGCTGCAGGCTACTCTCCCCCAGCCAGCGTTCCATTCGTTTAAACCACTGCGGCGTATAGTACATCTGAGATGGCACGGTGCGGATCACCACCAGCGTCTTCGCCCCCTGCTTTGCTGCTTCGCGCACCGGGATCGCATCGCTCACGCCGCCATCAAAGTAACTAATCCCATCCAGCGCCACGCCGGGGCGATAGAAGCCCGGAATCGCGCTGGACGCCCGAATAATATCGAGCCAGTTATGCCGGGTGGGTGAAAAATAGCTCGGCGTATAGTCATCACTGCGACAGGCGCAGATATAAAAGGATTTTCCCCGTTCAAACAGGCGTTCGGCGGTGTCCATTGCCAGCGGCATTTGCCCAGCGGTTGAGCCGACCAGCCAATCCAGGTCAATAAGGTTGCCGCCGCGGACAAAACGAACCGGGTCGAAAAACTCCCGACGGGTGGTGTAACGCATGATGACTTTACGCCCGTATCCCGGTTGGTTACACAGATAGGCAGAAATATTCTGCGCCCCCGCCGAGCTGCCATAGTAGAGATCGAAGGGGTTGAACTGTGCCCGCATAAACTCATCAAGCACCCCTGCGGTGAAGATACCACGTTGCCCTCCCCCCTCGCAGACCAGCGCCATGCGACCAGGAGTGAAACGCCTCAGCGATAATGGCGCAATATTGCCAAGCGTGACGGGTATACGCTGCCCCACCTCTACCTACCTGTTTTTTAGTTCTCAGACTAACAAAGTAGCCTAAATTCGCGTCGGCTAAAACTAATAAAGCCAGTCCGCTGGACTGGCTTTGATTTCATGCTATTTCGTACGCGATGCTCTAGGGCCGTTTACGCCCGGTAAACAGGCTCACCAGGAAGATGATAATCCCCACAACAAACACGATTTTCGCTGCCCATGCAGCGGTACCTGCCAGTCCACCAAATCCTAATGCGGCGGCAATTAACGCGATAACCAGAAATATAATGCCCCAACGAAACATAAGCTTCTCCTTTACCATAGTTAATGTCGCCCGCTTGCTATGAGCGTCCAGGCCACCCATCGGCACTTTTTTTAGTGTGGTGCACATCTTGTCTCCTGCCAAATTTCAGGAGACAAGATGACCACTTATTACTGCACTTTCAGATCATTTTTGACGCTTTTCACACCTTCAACGGCTTTAGCGACACTTTCCGCACGCTCGCTTTGCGCCTGGGATTCCACGGTACCCGACAGCTGCACAACGCCGTCTGTCGTCTCAACTTTCACGTTACGTGAGGGTACGATGTCGTCAGCCAGCAGCTTGGCTTTCACTTCGCTGGTCGTTGCCGTATCACCGGCATAGCCTTTTATCGAGCTTTCTTTACTGTCGCGGACGTGGAGTTTGTCACTCACAGAAGCAACGCCCTCAACGGTTTTCGCCGCTGCGACAGCCGCTTCCGCCTGCGCCTGACTTTGTACAAAGCCGCTCAGGGTCACGACTTTTTTGTCTGTTTTCACAGAGATATCCGTGCTCTTAATACTCTCGTTGTCCAGCAGGGCGGCTTTAACTTTTGCCGTGATGGTGCTGTCATCCATAAAGTTACCCACTTTATTCCCTGCACTTTCAGCACTGGCCTGAGCCTTGTCCATCGTTGTCGTTTCTGCGTAGACGGAACCGGTAGCCACAGCAGAAGTCAGCATCACGGCAAGCAGCGTTTTAGACATCGTCAGTTTTTTCATCATCAAAATATTCCTGTATGTTTTGCCCGCAATTTGAGCATTTGCAACACGCAGGTTGCATTGCTGAATAGGGGACGAAGCCCCTGACCACGTATTTCACGACAGCCCCAATTCTCCGGGTCACAAATCACCGCGAAAACGCGCCCTTATCCAGTTATTAATATTGCGATGAAAATAAGTGTCAGCTTTAAGCACTTTACATGGCGTGACTAACAGAATTTAAAGCCGACACAGATGTCATCGCTTTGTTAAATATAGATCACAATTTTGAAAGCGCCCGCTTCGTTGGGCAAAAAACAGACAGTTAATGGAAAAAGGAGCGGAATTAAGAACTTTCCGTAACAGGCTAAAAAGGAAGGAAAAGTGTCAGGGTGCAGCGGCTGCCGCACCCTGAAGGGGGTTTTAGTGCTCGCGAGTTTTGCGGAACTCAACGTCAGGATAACGTTCCTGCGTCAGGTTCAGGTTTACCATGGTCGGGGCGATGTAGGTCAGATTATCGCCACCGTCCAGCGCCAGCTGAACTTCGTTTTTACGCTTGAACTCTTCGAATTTCTTCGCGTCTTTACCCTCTACCCAACGGGCGGTGGCGACGTTCACCGATTCGTAAATCGCTTCAACGTTGTATTCGCTTTTCAGACGCGCAACGACCACGTCGAACTGCAGTACACCCACGGCGCCCACGATCAGATCGTTGTTGGCAATCGGACGGAACACCTGCACCGCGCCCTCTTCCGACAGCTGTACCAGCCCTTTCAGCAGCTGTTTCTGCTTCAACGGATCCTTCAGACGGATACGACGGAACAGTTCCGGCGCGAAGTTCGGGATACCGGTGAACTTCATCATCTCGCCCTGAGTAAAGGTGTCGCCGATCTGGATGGTACCGTGGTTGTGCAGCCCGATGATGTCGCCCGGATAGGCTTCTTCAACGTGCGAACGGTCGCCCGCCATAAAGGTCAGCGCGTCGGAGATAACCACATCTTTACCGATACGCACCTGACGCAGCTTCATGCCTTTTTCATATTTCCCCGACACCACGCGCATAAACGCCACGCGGTCGCGGTGTTTCGGGTCCATGTTGGCCTGAATTTTAAACACGAAGCCGGAGAACTTCTCATCCTGCGCTTCCACCAGGCGGGTATCGGTTTTACGCGGCATCGGCGCTGGCGCCCATTCCACCAGACCGTCGAGCATATGGTCAACGCCGAAGTTGCCCAGCGCGGTACCGAAGAAGACCGGAGTAATTTCCCCTGCCAGGAACAGCTCTTTATCGAACTCGTTGGACGCACCCTGCACCAGTTCCAGCTCGTCACGCAACTGCTGGGCCAGCTCTTCACCTACCGCCGCGTCCAGCTCAGGGCTGTTCAGCCCTTTAACGATACGCACTTCCTGAATGGTGTGGCCTTTACCCGTCTGATACAGATAGGTTTCATCTTTATAGAGGTGGTAAACGCCTTTGAACAGCTTGCCGCAGCCAATCGGCCAGGTAATCGGCGCACAGCCGATTTTCAGCTCGCGCTCAACTTCATCCAGCACTTCCATCGGATCGCGGATATCACGGTCGAGTTTATTCATGAAGGTCAGGATCGGCGTATCACGCAGACGGGTGACTTCCATCAGCTTGCGGGTACGATCCTCTACGCCTTTCGCGGCGTCGATGACCATCAGGCAGCAGTCGACCGCTGTCAGCGTACGATAGGTATCCTCGGAGAAGTCTTCGTGCCCCGGGGTGTCCAGCAGGTTCACCAGGCTGTCACGGTATGGGAACTGCATTACCGACGTGGTAATCGAGATACCACGCTGCTTTTCCATCTCCATCCAGTCGGATTTCGCATGCTGGCTGGAACCACGGCCTTTTACCGTACCGGCGGTCTGAATGGCCTGTCCGAATAACAGCACCTTTTCAGTAATCGTCGTTTTACCGGCATCCGGGTGAGAAATAATGGCAAAAGTGCGGCGCTTGGCCACCTCTTGCAAATAAGGAGACAACGTCATAATTCAATCTTCTTAGTAAACGCGGCAACGCGCCGCGCATGTTGAATACGAAAAAATTGCGGCTATTTTACCCATCAAAGGGGGGCTGGCAATCACTGTTTACACAGGAGTCGCTCCAGTTCAGGCAATGAGGTTACCGTCCAGTCAGGCGTGATGCCTTCCGGCAGCGCGCGCTGGTGCGCATTCAGCCAGCAGGTTGCCCAGCCAGCGTTCATTCCACCGCGGATATCAGACTCGGCGGTATCGCCGACCATCAGCACGCGGGAAGGGTCCGGATGACCGGCTTGTTCAAGGGCGTAATCAAAGATCTGGCGATCCGGTTTGGCGACGCCGACTTCTTCAGAAATGATCAGCAAATCAAAGTGATTGCTAAAGCCAGTACGCTCAAGACGCGTTTGCTGTAATGAGGTAAAACCGTTTGTGATAATCCCCATTTTCACTTTGCCTTTCAGAGCGTTCAGCAGTGACTCCGCCCCCGGCAAGGGCGCACAAATCTCGGCCATCGCGTTCATAAAGGCATCGTTCAGATCGCCCGGATGAACGTTCAGACGTTCCGCCCAGCCGGTAAAGCGCTGATGTTGAAGCTGGAGAGAAGTGATCGTGCCGTTCTGGTAATCGACCCACAGCGGCTTATTCACCGCCTGATAGTCCTGGAAATCTTCCGCGGTAAAGGTCACGCTATAGTCGAGAAACATCCGCTGTAAGCCGCTAAACGAGTCAAACGTAAACAGCGTCTCGTCGGCATCGAAGAAAATCCAGTCCCACTTCATCATCTTTTCACCTTGTCTTACATACTGATGGGCAGCGCCATAATAATGGCATCCTCGCGGCCTTCTGCCGTGGGATAATAGTTGCGACGGATCGTCGCCTCGTTAAAGCCTAAACTTTCATACAGGGCAATAGCGGCATGATTTGACGCGCGGACTTCCAGCCATAGCGTGACCACGCCCTGGGCTTCTAACGCATCAATGAGATGTTCAAGCAGCTCGCGCCCTAGCCCACGGCGCTGATATGCCGGGTCGACGGCAATATTGAACAGCGTCGCTTCATCCAGCACCACCTGCGTGATCGCAAAGGCGGCCATTTCACCGTCGACCGACAGCTGCAGGTTCAGATAGCGCTCTCCCTGATTACTGGCGAAGGTTGTTTCACTCCAGGGAAACGCATGAGCGCGCGTTTCAATCGCGAAGGCGCGGGGTAAATCAGTCGTGCTGAGGGTAGAAATCGTGTTCATGGGCGCAAATTTGTTGCCAAAGCGCGGCGCGCGCGGGCGCGCTGGCTTGCAGTTCATTAAACGGCGGCGTCGAAATCACCGCCCCTTCCAGCGTGACGGGCTCATCATTACCTAGCCGCCAGCAGTGGCAGCGGCTCTCCTGCGGCAGCATCGCGACGCGATCGGGCGTCAGCGGTAAAACCTGGTCCGGCGTCAGACGCAGAGCGCGCAGAATATCGCCCATCAGCGGTTCCGTCAGCGCGGGCAGATCCTCGCCGACAATGACTAAGCGAACGTGCTGTGGAAGCGTAATCGCAATTTCACCCTGCAGCGCCCCAGGGCGACGCAGTGACCATTGGGTAATACCCAACTGTTGTAATTGCCAGTCTCGCCGGGATGTCATGTGCAACGCTCCTGTCTATCAAGGGCGCAAATATAGCAAATTCATCGAAACTGCGCCAATTACACTCTATATACACAAAATCATTCGAGTTGCATCGAGGCGGCAAGCGAATGAATCCCCAGGAGCGTACAAAAGTACGTGACTGGGGTGAATGAGTGCAGCCAACATAGAGGCAACTTGAAGGATGACGTGTATAATCGCGGCCTGAGTTTAATGAGGAACCATTCATGTCTGCTTTTACCCCGGCAAGTGAAGTCTTGCTGCGCCACAGTGACGATTTCGAACAGAGCCGTATTTTCTTTGCCGGCGATCTGCAGGATGACCTGCCCGCACGTCTTGAGACCGCCGCAAGCCGCGCACATACCCAGCAGTTTCACCACTGGCAGGTGCTGAGCCGCCAGATGGGCGACAACGTCCGCTTTGGCCTTGTGGCGCAGGCGGAAGACGTCGCCGACAGCGACACCTTTATCTACTACTGGCCAAAGAACAAACCGGAAGCCCAGTTCCAGCTGATGAACATTCTGTCTCTGCTGCCGGTGGGTACCGATATTTTCGTCATTGGCGAAAACCGCAGCGGCGTGCGCAGCGCCGAACAGATGCTGGCAGAGTTCGCGCCGCTGAATAAAGTCGACAGCGCTCGCCGCTGCGGCCTGTATCACGGTCGTCTGGAAAAACAGCCGGCGTTCGATGCGGAAACATTCTGGGGCGAATATCAGCTTGATAAGCTGACCATTAAGACCCTACCGGGCGTCTTCAGCCGTGACGGGCTGGATGTCGGCAGCCAGCTGCTGCTCTCCACCCTGACGCCACACACCAAAGGTAAAGTGCTGGACGTCGGCTGCGGCGCGGGCGTGCTGGCGGCGACGCTGGCCAGCCACTCGCCGAAGGTTCGTTTGACCCTGTGCGATGTGAGCGCTCCGGCGGTCGAAGCCAGCCGCGCAACCCTGGCGGCAAATGGCATTGAAGGCGACGTGCTGGCGAGCAACGTCTTCTCTGAGGTGAACGGTCGTTTCGATATGATCATCTCCAACCCGCCGTTCCACGATGGCATGCAGACCAGCCTGGACGCCGCGCAAACGCTGATTCGTGGCGCCGTGCGTCATCTGAACAGCGGCGGCGAGCTACGCATCGTGGCCAACGCCTTCCTGCCGTATCCGGCAGTGCTGGATGAGACCTTTGGCTTCCATGAAGTCATTGCCCAGACTGGCCGTTTCAAGGTGTACCGCACCGTTATGACCCGTCAGGCGAAAAAAGCCTAATCAATGCAGGCCGGATAAGGCATTTACGCCGATATCCGGTGCTGCATCGAACAAGGCCGGATGGCGCTAACGCTTATCCGGCCTGCAACAAACGGCAAAATCCGCATAAACGCCTTTTTTTTCGGCAATCGCGCAGTCTTCGATAATTAACTATTGACGCACAGCGTAAAATCTCTAGAATTCGCCTCCGTGGTAACGATTCTTTCATAAAGAATCGATGGTATGCGAAGGTGGCGGAATTGGTAGACGCGCTAGCTTCAGGTGTTAGTGTCCTTATGGACGTGGGGGTTCAAGTCCCCCCCCTCGCACCATAATCCACGTTATATCGCTCGCACTGTGCGAAGGTGGCGGAATTGGTAGACGCGCTAGCTTCAGGTGTTAGTGTCCTTAGGATGTGGGGGTTCGAGTCCCCCCCCTCGCACCAACGAGGCGATATAACAAAAGTAACGAGATATCTGTGCGAAGGTGGCGGAATTGGTAGACGCGCTAGCTTCAGGTGTTAGTGTCCTTACGGACGTGGGGGTTCAAGTCCCCCCCCTCGCACCAGTTTCCTCGTTCTCTTCCTGATTTCCTTTCTCGCTTCATCCCATCGATTTTAAATTCATTATAATCAGTACAATACCGCCAATTAACGCAATACAAGACGGCAACAGTACAAAATGCCTTAGCTGACGATGCCAGATCATCGCACTGCTTAGCAGCAGCCCGCAGACAATCACTCCGCGCCAGACATCGGCAGAAAGCTCCATGGTGCTGAGTAGCGCCATAATCACTCCCGGAAGCACTACGCCCCAACCGCTGCCTAACGTTTTTTGCAACATGACCAGACCTTCAAATGATAATGATTACCAATATCATATAGTCTTTTTTGTCATTTGTCTGCTATTGCGCTAAGGTTTCATATTCATTAATGACATGAATATTATATGGTGTTAAGTTGTCTAAAAAACCAACATGTCAAATATAAAGCAAACGCACAACTCTTCCTGCATTATTGTTGCTTTTGATGCAGTTACTTATTTATTTAAGGCTGACTACAACTTCAAACAATGACTGTACAATCATGGCGCACCCTGCGTGCGCAAAAATATCAGCTAACGTTCCGGCTGTTTTTGTTTCTCAATTTGGTCTCATCGGCGCTGTCGGTGTTCAGTCCGATATATGATGTACATATATTTCCCTTACCGGCAATGCTCATTGCGGTGGGCAGCGGCGCTATGCTGCTGTGGAACTGGCGATACGCGAGAGTAAAACTCAACCTGCCGATAGTTTCGGCAATATTTGGCTGCCTGTGGGGCTGGCATATTTTAAGTAAAACTTTTGTACTCCCCACGGTAAATGATAACTTTCAAATGGTTGCGCTATTTAGCGTGTTATTTGTTGGAACTATTGCCTTTTCAAATAATATCGTTGCCTTTGTGCTGCATTCATTACCGACTTTTATTGTCTGCCTGTTCAGCAGCAATTCGGAAGAGTGGTGGCGAATGGTCTACTGCTTCGCGCTACCATTAATCGGCATTACCATTCAGCACATCATCCAGCGGCGTAACGACAGCTTTGCCCAGGGGTTGATGTACAAACTGCTGGAGGAACGCGAAACGCTGAACGGCCTGAGCATGCTCGACCCACTTACCGGCTTGTATAATCGTCGCGGCTTCCAGTTCCGCCTGGATTCCCTGAAAGCGCTTGGCCCGGCGCAACATTCGGTGCTGCTGCTGGATATCGACCATTTTAAGGCCTACAACGACCACTACGGTCATATGATGGGCGATCAGGCGCTGATGCGTGTTTCTGCTGCGATTCGCAATGCGGTGCGTTCTCGCGACATTGTGACCCGCTACGGTGGCGAAGAATTTTTGGTCCTGCTGCCACAGTGTGATCTGAATAATGCCATCCTGACGGCAGAGCGCATTCGTCAGCAGGTCTACGATCTGAAGATCCCACATATGTTTAATGCCAGCGTCGCCACCCATGTCACCGTCAGTATCGGCATTGCCCCGTTAGAGGATAACGATATCGACGCGGCAATCCAGATGGCGGATAAGGCGCTGTACGAAGCCAAACACCAGGGGCGTAACAACGCCCTGACCAGCGAACGGCTTCCCGCCATCTGAGTTCACAAAAAACAAGCGCGAGCGATAAACCGCTTGCGCTTGTTTTTATCTATAGCTAGGATTGCTAATCATTATCATTTAGTTTTGTATCTAGCTAATACTATGGCCTATCGTTCCGCTCCGATTGCTGATGATCTCATCTGGCGCGCGCCGCTTCCTTCGTGGGAACACGCGTTCGCTGACTCGGTACGCGCGAAAATCGCCGAGCATCGTCCGCATATGCTGGAGATGTTTCGCCTGGACGAGACGCCGCCAGGCAACGCCAGAACGCTAGCCGAGTGGGCAAAACCAACGGAACTGCGTTCTCTGCTGGCTATTTACTCTGATCATATCTACCGTAACCAGCCAACGCAGCCCCGTGAAAACAAGCCGTTGATTTCACTCTGGGCGCAGTGGTATCTCGGCCTGATGGTACCACCGCTGATGCTGGCGTTACTGACCGAAGAATCGGCTATCGCCGTCTCGCCAGAACATATCCACGTCGAATTCCACGAAACCGGCCGTGCAGCCTGCTTCTGGGTCGACGTACGCCACGATCTGCGCGCCAGCCAAAAGCCGCTCGTCGAGCGTATGGATCATCTGGTGATTCAGGGAATCACGCCGGTTATTGAAGCGCTGGAAGCGACTGGCGACATTAATGGAAAGCTTATCTGGAGTAATACCGGTTATTTAATTAACTGGTATCTCGGGGAAATGATGGCTTTACTGGGTGAAGAACAGGTGAACCAACTGCGTCAGCGATACTTCTTTAGCAAGACGCTGGCGAATGGTCAGGATAATCCGCTCTGGCGTACCGTTGTGGTAAGAGAAGGTCGTTTGGCGCGGCGTACCTGCTGTCAGCGCTATCGCCTGCCAGACGTCCAGCAATGCGGCGACTGCACGCTAAAATAACCAACGGGGCGATAACGCCCCGTCGATTTTCTAATCATTAAGCAACCTGCTGGCTCTCTTCAGCCGAACGCTGTGCTTCTTCCTCTTCCTGTGCCAGCAACTGTTTCTCATACACCTTGAAGAACGGGTAGTAGATAATTGCCGAAACACAGGCCAGCAACACGACCAGAATCGCCGCACGGAAATCCCAACCTAATGCCCACGCGCCACCGATAGGTGCCGGCGCAGTCCACGGAACAACAGAGATCACTCGGCCAATCAGATCCAGCTTCATTGCGGCCCAGGCCAGAATAGCGTTAACCATCGGCGCCAGCAGGAACGGAATAAAGAACACCGGGTTCATTACGATAGGCGTACCGAAAATCACCGGCTCGTTGATGTTGAACAGGCTTGGCACCACGCTCAGACGGCCAATCGAGCGCAGGTGTGCCGAGCGGCTACGCAGATAGCAGAATACCAGACCCATGGTGGCGCCTGAACCGCCGACCACGATGAAGAAGGTCCAGAACGCTTCCATAAAGATGTGCGGCAGAGGTGCCCCTTGTGCCAGCGCGGTCTGGTTCAAACCGAGGTTGGTCAGCCAGAACATCTGCAGCATGCCGGATACAATCGCCGCCCCGTGAATCCCTGCGAACCACAGCAGGTGGCCAATCAGTACCGCCAGCAGAATAGCCGGTAAGGAGTCAGCCGCGGACACTAACGGTTTGAACACCGACATGATGGCCTGAGGGATCAGCATATCGAACTGGCTCTGAATAAACAGGCTCAGCGGATAAAGCGTCAGCACCACCACCAGCACAGGAATCAGCAGGTCGAAGGAGTTTTTGATCATCGGCGGCACCTGGTCCGGTAAACGGATCCCGATGTTGCGGATTTTCAGAAAACGCATCATCTCTACGCAATAAACGGCGACGAGGATGGCGGTGAAGATCCCGGTTCCGCCGAGGCTATCTACCGGCAGAGTGCCGTTAGTTTTCGGTGCGGCAACCAGCAGGAAGGCCATAATTGACAGCATCGAACACATGAAGGGATCGAGCTGATTGGTCTTTTCGTAGTGTTTACCTAAGTTGTAGGAGATGGCGGCACAGATATAGATAGACATAATGCCCATCGTCATATCAAACGGCGTGAGAATGCGGCCTTCAAACTGTTTCGCCAGGTCCAGCCATGCGCGAGCAAAGCCCCAGGTGGTATCCGGCGAGAATGGCGGGTATGCGAATACCAGCAAGAACGACCCCACAATCATGAAAGGCATAGCAGAGATAAAGCCGTCACGGATAGCCATGACGTGGCGCTGAGATGAAATACGCCCAGCAACTGGACTAACGTAGTTTTCTACAAAACGAAATATCAAATTAAATGCAGCGTGATTAGCAGACATAGCAGCCCTCCTGACAGGCTTTAGACGTAAGCACAGCAACAACGATTTTGCCGACATACGACTGGGCAAACTGTGAACGCTCTGCGGTTGCAGCAACGCGACCTGACATATTGTTCATAGGGATACAGTTCATATATGGCTCTTATTATGGATACAAAGGAAGTTACCCTCGCAGTATCAATCGACTGAACACGAACTGCAACCGGTTACTGTAACCGGTTGCAGCGAATGTGAAGGAGATCCAGAAATCAAACAATTTTTGCACAACTTAGTCGAAATATTTACAACCAAGGTAGCTTTATGACAGAGTGACTCGCCGAAAAATCAGGAGACCATGATGAGCTTACAGTCTGTACGAGAATTCTTTGCCGAGCACGCGCCCGACATCAATATTATTGAGCTTGAGCAAAGCACTGCGACCGTCGCGCTGGCCGCCGCCGCTCACCAGGTTGAGCCTGGACAGATTGCCAAAACTCTGTCGTTAAAGATCAAAGACCGTGTCATTCTGGTGGTCGCCAAAGGCGATGCCCGTCTGGACAATAAAAAGCTGAAAGAAACGTTCGGGGCGAAGGCTCGCATGCTCAGCAGTGATGAAGTGGTCATGCTGACCGGACACCCCGTCGGCGGCGTATGCCCGTTTGGTCTGGAAAACCCGCTGGACGTCTATTGCGATATCTCACTGCAGGCCTATGACGAAGTTCTCCCGGCGGCGGGCGCCATTCATAGCGCGGTACGCATCTCTCCGCAAAGAATGGCCAGCCTGACCTCGGCAACGTGGGTTGACGTCTGCTTACCATCATCCCATTAAACAGAATGGGATGGTCTCTGGTTATATGCGATATTCCTGTCGGGCAGAGACACCAATAAGTCAGCGGCACTCAGCAGTCCAACGTCTGAATTCACACCGAGCTTCGTCATCGCATTGAATTTGTGCGCACGGATAGTTTTGATGTTTCTATCCAGGCGCTGCGCAATTTCCATCAGCGAATAGCCGTAAGTCATATAACGCAGAATAATATTTTCGGTCGGACTCAGACTGCGACTTTCATGATGCAGTAAGGATGCATCAATGTATTCATGACCAAGCGCCGCCTCTCGCAGTAGATCCTGCATACTCTGCTGAAGCTCCGCTAACGGACTGGATTTACTCAGTACTCCGTGAAGATAAGTTGGTGAGAGATGCTTAATAAGTTCTGCCTCTACGCTATCGTTCGCCAGAACGATACGTGTTATTCCGGCGTCATGACGCGCAATCTCCTCCATCGTAAGCAGACACTCAATCCGCGGCTCCCTTGTACCGGACAGGCAGCAGATTAATACATCAAAAGAGGTCTGACGGAGCGCCAGCTTAAATTCACGAATAGATCGATAAAAGTGAAAAGTAAAATTTCGATAATGAGAATGCGCCAACAGATGACGCAGCCCCATTTCAGCCATCATACAATGTTCTATGATAGCGACGCACTGCTTCCTGCTGTGCTTTTCCATTCCGCTTGTTCCCCATAAGCCGAGTAGAGATTGAGTTCCTTCATCCCTTGATTGCTATTGATCCAGGCATACATTTCCGCATTACTGCGCAATGACAACCGACGCATTGCGCTATTTTTCTGCGCGCTGATCGTCTTGTTGCTCTTTTTCAATAATGCGGCGATTTGATTAATCCCCCAGCCTTTAGCCAGCAGACGCAATACCTTACGTTCTGATAGCGTAAGCATGATTAATTGATCATTTTCACCATCAATCTCATCGTTGTTTTGCATGGAAAGCAGCGTCTGACTGATCTTTTCCGTACTGACGCCCCCTTGCTGGACGGCCTTGATAAGACGATCGATGGGATCTGAATCTGAAAGCAACGTGCTTTCCGGGCGCATTAAAAACTCAACGGCGAGCGGGTAATATTGCCGACTAATCATGAAGATCCAGTGAATATCACGATATTGGGACAACAGCGTGTAGTATTGTTCGCAAAGCGCGCGAGGGTGTCTGACCTCCCCCGAAAAATCAACAATGACTACGTCAGTACGACGTAACTGAAGTAACGTTAACTCTTCAAGAGACTGGCAAAAATTGAGCTCATAATCAGGAAAATGCGTTTCCATTATCGTACTGAGCCCAGACTGCATTACCGGTATTTTGCTGATAATCACCGCGAATTTGCAGTATTCTGGCGACATAAAACCTCCGTATCCATTCGAAGATTCATTTCCTGAATATAAAATTATTTAATACTATGCAAAGTATTAACAGGAAACTGAACCCATCCGTTTCTATTCCCTTTACTGCAATAAAATTATTATTATGTTGTCGTTACCGGACCAATAAATATTTTGCCACATGGATGTACTGGTGGGATTGACGAAGGTAGTATGGCATGTCGTCTGGAAAGCACTAACTTAGAAAATATTAATTAAGTTATAAGAAAATTTAAAATTCGCGCCCTGTATTTTTTCCTCGTTATTGCATTTTCATTTTGAATTCTTTGGGCGTCATGCCCCCCCGTTTTCTGAAAAAACGGGAAAAATAGGTGACATCACTAAACCCCAGATAGTCAGACACCTGAGTGATGGTCATACTGGTGTACTGTAGGCTTCTTTTGGCCTCCAGCAACAGTCTCTGGTGCAGTACGCTCAGCGCGCTGGCCCCATGGAATTCGCGGCACAGGCAGTTTAAATGGGTTGTCGATACCCCGAGCCGCTGCGCATATTCCGCCAGCGACAAATGCTCGCGATAATGGCTTTCAACCAGCCGCGCAAACTGCCGAAGCACGCCGCGCTTGCGCTCGCTTTTGTCTTCAATCACCTTTGACGGCGTGCCCTGCCGATTTAGCCAAACCAGTAACACGCCCAGTAGTGAATAGAGCATCATCTCACGCGCATCGTTCTCGTGCGTATACTCCTCAAGCAGCGTCGTAAACACCGACCGAATATGACGACTTGAACGCTTAACCGGAATACAACCTGGCTGGCTAAGCACATCAAGCTGGCCACCGAACTGCGCCTCCAGCTTGCTCAGCAATGGAAGCGCTAGCGACAGTACGTAGCCCTGGGTACCGGGTGAAAAGCGAAAACCGTGCACGCACAGCGACGGCACAACCTGGATACTGGACTCGTTGACCACGTAGCGCTCGCCCTCCACTTCAATTTCCGCCTGCCCCTTGTGCAAATAGAGCAACTGCACCAGTTCCGCATGCTGATGCACGCGGATATGCCACTCATACAGGCTGCTGCGCTGGAGTATCGACTCACAGTGCAACAGGTCAGGCGTGGGCCAGCCTATCTGCTCACCATAGAGCTTAAAGACCGGCACGATATCCGACTGTGGTGTCGCCACGCCCGCACGCTTCATGTTCTATTCCACTGTTTCATAAGGCAACCCAACATAGTTCTCCGCAATGGTCGTCAGCCCGGCGCGCGATCCCAGATAATACTGGCGATCCGCCTCCTGCATTTTTCTGTCGAACGCGCTCTTGTCCTGGAAATCGTGTAGCAGATGCGTCATAAACCAGCTAAAGCGTTCGCCTTTCCACACCCGGTTCAGCGCCAGCTGCGAATAGTGGCTAAGCAAATCTTCGCGGCCATGGCGGTAGTACTGACGCAAAATACGCCACAGATAATTCACATCCGACACCGCCAGGTTCAACCCTTTGGCGCCCGTCGGTGGGACAATGTGCGCCGCATCACCGACAAGGAACATTCGGCCATACTGCATTGGCTCCACCACATAGCTACGCAGCGGCGCGATGCTCTTCTCAAGTGAGTGACCAGTCACTAACTTCTGACTCAATTCATCCGGCAGACGACGTTTCAATTCTTCCCAGAAGCGTTCATCAGACCACTGCTCGACCTTATCGCTGAGCGGGACCTGGAGATAGTAGCGGCTTCTTGTTAGTGAGCGCTGACTACACAATACAAACCCACGTTCATGGTGTGCATAGATAAGTTCGTGATTTACCGGCGGCGTATCCGCGAGCAGCCCCAGCCAGCCGAACGGCCAGATACTTTCGTACTCGCGCAGAATCTCGCGGGGAATGCTCTGTCGCGAAACACCGTGGAACCCGTCGCAACCCGCGACAAAATCACATTCCAGCCGACACGTTTCGCCATTTTTCACAAACGTCACACAAGGTTTATCACTCTTGAGATCGTGCAGCTCGACCTGTTCTACGCCATAAATGGTCTGGGCGCCGCACGCCTGTCGCGCCTCCATTAAATCGCGCGTCACTTCGGTCTGGCCGTAAACCATCACCGTTTTCCCCCCCGTGAGCTCGCTCAGCGGCACGGGAATGCGCTGGTTGGCAAACAGAAACTCCACGCCGTGGTGAATCAGCCCTTCTGCGTCCATGCGGCGAGAAACTCCCGCTTCACGCAGCAACTCAACGGTACCGTTTTCCAGAATGCCCGCGCGAATGCGCCCCAGTACATACTCCGGCGTCTGGCGCTCAAGGATAACGGTTTTAATCCCGGCGTTATGCAGCAGCTGGCCTAACAGCAGCCCCGAAGGCCCGGCACCGATAATGGCGACTTGCGTGTTCATAGGGTGACCTCACATTCTGGTTAATTATTTGTTTGTTTTGTGTATACATAAAGTTTCAGAATGCATTTTTGATAAGTCAGTAACGAAAAAGAAGGCCAGAATCCGTTCAAAATTTGCACTTTCGAACAGTTTTGCAAAAGTGTGGGCGATATCAACTCTTCGCCCTCTGGTGACGAACGCTGAATTTTTGCACATTGTTTGATCCGGCGCGGAGAGTACAGACCAACTCTTCGGGTACAAGTAGGTCATTACACAGGCGTTTTGGGTACCAGGGTGCTTATGGAAGTCGATCAGTCAGAACAACGCATCGTTACGCGGCTATGTATTCAGTGCGGGCTTTTTTTATTGCAGCACGGGGCGGAGAGCGCCCTGGTGGAGGAGTTGTCAACGCGGCTGGGCCGGGCGCTGGGGATGGACAGCGTCGAAAGCGCCATCTCATCGAACGCCATCGTGCTAACCACCATCAAGGATGGTCTCTGCCTGACGTCCACGCGTAAAAACAGCGATCGCGGCATTAACATGCACGTGGTCACCGAAGTACAGCACATCGTCATCATGGCCGAGCACAAGCTGCTGGACTATAAAGATGTCGGTAAACGTTTTGCGCAGATAAAACCGCTTCGCTATCCGCGCTGGCTGGTCGTGCTGATGGTCGGGCTGTCGTGCGCCTGCTTCTGTAAACTGAACAACGGCGGCTGGGACGGCGCGCTGGTCACCTTCTGCGCCAGTACTATTGCCATGTACATCCGCCAGTTGCTCACGCACCGTTCCATGCATCCGCAGATTAACTTTGGGCTGACCGCCTTCGTGGCGACCACCATCTCCGGTCTGATGCTACAGTTGCCCGCCTTTCATCAGACTTCGACCGTCGCCATGGCGGCCAGCGTCCTGCTGCTGGTGCCGGGCTTCCCGCTAATTAATGCCGTCGCCGACATGTTCAAAGGGCATATCAACACCGGCCTGGCGCGCTGGGCGATTGCCAGTCTGTTAACCCTTGCCACCTGCGTCGGCGTGGTGATGGCCATGACCTTATGGGGGCTGCGCGGATGGGTGTAATCGATTTTGTACTGCTGCTGGCGCAGGACATGGTGCTGTCGGCCATTCCAGCGGTTGGTTTCGCCATGGTCTTTAACGTGCCGCACCGCGCGCTGCCATGGTGCGCCCTGCTGGGGGCCATCGGCCACGCTTCGCGCTTTTGCATGATGACCGCGGGCTTCAATATCGAATGGGCCACCTTCCTGGCCGCCATGCTGGTGGGCAGCATCGGCATCCAGTGGTCGCGCTGGTATCTGGCGCATCCGAAAATTTTCACCGTGGCCGCCGTGATCCCGATGTTCCCGGGTATTTCGGCCTACACGGCCATGATCTCGGCGGTCAAAATCAGCCATTTTGGCTATTCTGAAGAGCTGATGATCACCCTGCTGAGTAACTTCCTGAAGGCGTCCTCCATCGTTGGCGCGCTCTCCATCGGTCTGTCGATTCCCGGGCTGTGGCTGTATCGCAAGCGCCCACGGGTATGATCCTGGGGGCGGTGCTGGAGAGTGCCGCCCTTCCCCCGGCTTGTGCTACTATGTGCAGTATTCGTGCGGATTTCCCGCACCCTTCCCGTATTTTTCAGTATTGAGATAGTGTGTTATGTCTTCTCGTATTTTAACGCCAAACGTGATTGGTATTGACGCTTTCGTGGCCGATCCGGCAGCCATTCTTGCGCAAACCCAGGGCGGCGCGGTCGCCGTGTTTGCCAATAATGCGCCGGCGTTCTATGCCGTCACGCCGGAGCGATTGGCGCAATTGCTGGCGCTGGAAGAAAAGCTTGCCCGTCCGGGCAGCGACGTGACGCTGGACGCCCAGTTCTTTGAAGAACCCACGGCGGCACCGGTCTCCGTACCGATGGGAAAATTTGCCATGTACGCAGGATGGCAGCCCGATGCCGAGTTTCTGCGTCTTTCCGCGCTGTGGGGGATCGCCTTAAGCGAGCCGGTCACGCCGGAAGAGCTGGCCTCCTTCGTCGCCTACTGGCAGGCGGAAGGCAAAGTCTTCCACCACGTGCAATGGCAGCAAAAATTAGCGCGCAGCGTACAGATGAGCCGGGCGAATAACAGTGGCCAGATGCGGCGCGACGTTAACGCGGTCAGCGAACCTGACCGTCAGATTCCACCGGGTTTCAGAGGTTGAGCATGAAAAACGTTGGCGAATTAATGAAACGCCTGCAAAAGATGATGCCGGCGCATATTGAACCCGCCTTTAAAACGGGCGAAGAGCTGCTGGCCTGGCAGAAAGAACAGGGCGAGATCCGCGCGGCGGCGCTGGCGCGTGAAAACCGCGCGATGAAAATGCAGCGTACCTTTAACCGCTCCGGCATTCGTCCGCTGCACCAGAACTGCTCGTTCGATAACTATCGCGTGGAAAACGAAGGCCAGATGAACGCGCTGGCGAAGGCGCGACAATACGTTGACGAATTCGACGGCAATATCGCGAGCTTTATCTTCTCCGGCAAGCCAGGCACCGGTAAAAACCATCTTGCCGCCGCCATCTGCAACGAACTGCTGCTGCGTGGGAAATCAGTGCTGATTATTACCGTCGCCGATATTATGTCGGCAATGAAAGAGACCTTCAGCAACCGTGAAACCAGCGAAGAACAGCTGTTAAGCGACTTAAGCAACGTTGATCTGCTGGTCATCGATGAGATCGGCATGCAGACCGAATCGCGCTATGAGAAGGTGATCATCAACCAGATTGTCGATCGCCGCTCGTCGTCCAAGCGCCCGACCGGCATGCTCACCAACAGCAATCTCGATGAAATGAACAAGCTGCTGGGTGAACGAGTGATGGACCGCATGCGCCTCGGTAACAGCCTGTGGGTCATCTTCAACTGGGAAAGTTACCGCAGCCGGGTGACCGGGAAAGAGTATTAAGATATATCTTATGAATGACAGGCGTATACTTATCACGTCCATTTATAATTGCACACACGAGTAGACCCCATGAAATCTGTAAAATCGATGCTTTGCCGCGTAATCATTGCCAGCGCGTTTATTTCTACCGCTGCGAGCGCCGTATCGTTGAATGATCTGAGTAGCGCAGCCAGCTCCCTCGCCGGCAGCAGCAGCTCGTCACAGAGCGGCGGAACGTCCATCTCAACGCTGACCAATCTGCTTAACGGTGGCAGTCAGTCGCTGAGCGCCAGCAGCATGAACAATGCCGCCGGCATCATGGGGTACTGCGCGAAAGAAAAACTGACTTCCGTCGCCAACGTGGATAACGTAAAAAATCAGGTACTGGATAAACTGGGCCTCAACACCGCGACTGAGCAGAAGAAAGATACCGGCTACATGGAAGGCCTTGAGGGGCTGCTGAACGCCAAAGACGGTCAGAAACTCGATCTCGACAGCCTGGGGAACACTGAACTGGGTAAAAAAGTGAAAGCAAAAGCCTGTGATTTCGTCCTGAAACAAGGTGTTAGCTTCATTTCCTGATAGTCAATTTGGGTGGCGGGACTCACACTCGCCGCCCGAAATCGCTCAAATAACGCTCATTTCTAAACCAATTCCGAATAACAGCACACTTTCACTACGTTAGAATTGCAGACAGATGACGGCACAATTACATTGTGAAGTTACTTTCTGTGTAGCCAGAAAACCTGGCGCGGTTGAGGACGTGTAGTGTCAGAGTTGTTATCCCTCGTTCTGTTTCTGGCTTCCATTGCGATATACGCCTGGAAGGCCGGGCGCAATAAATGGTGGTTTGCCGCCACGTTAACGGTACTGGGCCTGTTTGTGGTCCTGAATATTACCCTGTATGCCAGCGACTACTTTACCGGTGACGGTATCAACGATGCGGTGCTCTATACGCTGACCAACAGCCTGACAGGCGCGGGCGTCAGCAAATACATTCTTCCTGGAGTCGGCCTCGTCGTCGCGCTGGTCGCCGTTTTTAGCGCGTTAGGCTGGCTACTGCGCCGACGCCGTCATCATCCTCACCATTTTGGCTACAGCCTGCTGGCGCTGATTCTGGCCGTCGGCTCGGTCGACGCCAGCCCGGCGTTCCGCCAGATTAGCGAACTGGTAAAATCCCAGTCGCGCGACGGCGATCCTGATTTCTCGGCGTACTATAAAGAGCCGTCGAAAACGATCCCGAACCCCAGGCTGAACCTCGTCTATATCTATGGCGAGAGCCTGGAACGCACCTACTTTGACAACGATGCCTTCCCCAACCTGACGCCAGAGCTGGGCGAGCTGAAAAACCAGAGTCTGGATTTCAGCCATACCATGCAGCTGCCGGGTACCGATTACACCATTGCCGGCATGGTTGCCTCCCAGTGCGGCATCCCGCTGTTCGCGCCGTTCGAAGGCAACGCCTCCGCATCGCTGTCGAGCTTCTTCCCGCAAAATATCTGCCTTGGCGATATCCTTAAAAACTCCGGCTACGAAAACTATTTCGTGCAGGGCGCCAACCTGCGTTTCGCCGGCAAAGACGTGTTCCTGAAATCGCACGGCTTCGACAATCTGTACGGCGCGGAAGAGCTGAAAACCACCGTTGCGGACCCGGCCTACAAAAACGACTGGGGCTACTACGACGATACCGTTCTCGACGAAGCGTGGAAGAAATTTGAGACGCTATCCCGCGAAGGCAAGCGCTTCTCGCTGTTCACCTTAACCGTCGATACCCACCACCCCGACGGTTTTATCTCACGTACCTGCAATCGCAAAAAATACGATATCAACGGTAAAGCCAACCAGTCGTTCAGCGCAGTGACCTGTAGCCAGGAAAATATTGCGGAATTTATTAATAAAATCAAAGCGTCCCCCTGGTTTAAAAATACGATTATCGTGGTTTCTTCCGACCATCTGGCGATGAAAAACACCGCCTGGGACTACCTGAATAAACAAGACCGCAGCAATCTGTTCTTTGTGATTCGCGGTGATAAACCCGACGAGCAGGACGTGCTGGCGGTAAAACGTAACACCATGGATAACGGCGCAACGGTATTGGATATGCTCGGCGGCGACAACTTTATCGGCCTGGGCCGCAGCAGCCTGTCCGGGCAGTCGCTGTCTGAAGTGTTCCTGAACATGAAAGAGAAGGTTCTGGCGTGGAAACCGGACATTATTCGCCTGTGGAACTTCCCGAAAGAGATCAAAAACTTCTCTATCGACACCCAGAAAAACATGATTGCTTTTTCCGGGAGCCACTTCCGCCTGCCGCTGCTGCTGCGCGTGTCGGATAACCGCGTTGAGCCGCTGCCGGAAAGCGAATACTCCGCGCCGCTGCGCTACCAGCTGGCCGATTTTGCCCCACGTGATAACTTCGTTTGGGTCGATCGCTGCTACAAAATGGCGCAACAGTGGTCACCAAATCTGGCGTTGTCTACCGACTGGTGCGTGTCGCAGGGCCAACTTGGCGGCGAGCAAAAAGTACAGCACGTCGACAAAACGCAGTGGAACGGTAAAACCGAGTTTAAAGACACGGTGATCGATATGGTGCGCTACAAAGGCAACGTCGATTCATTGAAAACAGTCGACAACGATATCCGCTACAAAGCCGATAGCTTTATCTTTAACGTCGCGGGCGCGCCGGAAGAAGTGAAAAGCTTTAGCGGCATCTCTCGCCCGGAAGCCTGGGGCCGCTGGTCCAACGCCCAGCTTGGCGAGGAGGTAAAAATTGAGTATCAGCACCCGCTGCCGAAGCGCTTCGACCTGGTGATCACTGCCAAAGCCTTTGGGCCAAACGCGGATAAACCGATCCCGGTTCGCGTGGGCAACAGCGAACAGACAATCACGCTTAGCCACGATGTGACCACCACTACGCTGCACTTCGACAACCCGTCGGCTGCCAGCACGCTGGTCATTGTGCCGCCAGACCCGCAGTCAACTAACGAGGGCAATATCCTCGGCCACTCTCCGCGCCAGCTAGGTATAGGAATGGTGGAAATCAAAGTGATCGATGCGCAAGGCTAATACATGAAGCGCGTGGGGGCATAACGCCCCCCTTTCCCTCACCTACTTTCGTAAAAATAAAAACCTATAAACAGCTTATAAATAAGTCATAAAAACCATATAAATCGAATTCATATTTATAAATATACCAACAAAAGCAAATTACATAGCATTTACCAATATTGAAAAACATTGGTCAACATTGCTGCGTAATCATGCTCACAGGTTATAAATTCGAATCCATCCGCGTCTTACATAATGAACGTATCGTTGCCTGGGAAGTTCTCTCAACCGCAGCAGATCAGATAAACCTCGAGCATTTTTTCAGCAACCTGGCCCTCGATGCCAGAGTCGAACTTTTCTTCGCCCAGCTTGCGCATGTGATCAACACCGCGGGCTCCGGCAAGTATTACCTGAACGCCAGCGCGGACGTCATGCTGACACCTCACTTTTTGCAACAGCTCGAAGAGCAGGTTGTCGCGCCCGAACGCATTGCCGTTGAGCTGACCGATCTGGATCAACTGATGGCGCTGACCCCTGCGAAGAGTCAGCAGCTACGTGCGTGTATCAACGTCGTAAGAGGAATGGGGATTGCCGTCTGGGCTGACGACGTTCATGACGACATTTTGCCCTGCCTGGTTGAACAGAATTATCACTTTTCCGGGGCCAAAATTGATAAACACGCGTTCTGGACGGCACGCAAATGCAAAGAACCATTTTTTAAGCTGGCCCGTTGTTGCCAAAAGATTGCCGATGAAGTCCTTGTGGAAGGCATCGAAACGCTCGCTGACTATCAATTAGCCTGTGATTCTCACGCTAATTATGGTCAAGGTTTTCTGTGGAATAAGTAATCAATATGTTTGCACCTTATCAGCTGGTAATCCTGAGTAAAAATTATTTCCTGTGGCAGGGAGTGAAACATGCACTTCCTTATATGGTTAACCCCGCCCCCACACTACAGTGGTTTAATAAAGACAATGACAACTGCGTCTTTGAACTGCGCGAAAAGATCCTCTGTGATAATAGCGAAACAAAATGGCTGATCATTACCGAAGAGAATCGGACGCAGGAAATCCAGCAGTTTCTGCCGCCAGGGCGCGTTTGCGTACTCAGCGACAAACTGTCGATAAAGCAGCTCACCCAGCAGCTTAAGCACCCTGAATTTCGCCGCTGCATGCGTAAAGAATCACCGTTAACACACTCAGAGATCCACATCTGCTTGCTGATAATTATGGGTTTTTCCCCCAATACCATTGCCCGTATGCTGCATAAATCCCCTAAAACGATCTATACACATCGACGAAATGCGATGGCGAAATTCCATTGCAATACGCTAGCGGAATTACACCGAAAAATAAGAACGATAGAAAACCATTCGCTTCATCAGTAATAAACCAGGGAAATCATATCTGTTGCGAAGCAAGAATTACGCGAGTGTTTCCGGAAGGAAATACCTCAGAAACTTACACTGAACATTTTTATTACATTATCAGGAATAAGCTTAGATTTAGCAGATAAAGATATCTTTAATCGCATCGTCGAATTTATTCTCTGCGCATTCATCATGCCGAAAAAATAGGCTTATTAAACCACTGAGTGATTTCATTTATCGGAGTTCACCATGAAAAGGATGCCCCTCGTCATTTTCAGCTTATTGTGTGCAATTTATCAAACTGCGCTAGCCAATAGCTCAGCGACAGCAACGATGCATGTCTCGCTTGAGGTGCTGAAATCCTGCACGCTGCAGGCCAACGATCTCAACTTCGCTAGCCATGGCTCCGATGAAGCCAGCGAAATCAACGCGATGACCCAGCTAAGTGTTCTGTGTACCAACGGCACGCCGTTTACCCTGTCAGCGGCCAGCAGTGACGGCGAAAGCGACGGAACCTTCTGGCTTAAGCCCGAGGACAGCAGTATCAATGCGCAGAACATCGCTTATCGGCTCTATTCGGATGAAAGCAAGAAAACGCCGGTGAACGCTAGCGGCGGCATTGAAGGCACCGGAACTGGGCAGCCGCAGTCAGAAACGATTGTTGGCGTTATCGAAGCAGGCGCGCTGACCAACGCCAAAGCGGGCCTGTACAGCGATAACGTCACGCTAAATCTGGTGTACTAAGATGCGCAGAATCACCCTCTTTGCCCTTTGCTGGCTGGCCGTGATCGTGGTTTTCGCTCGCTATGCCATCAGCGCCACGCTCCAGGTTGCACCGGTAATGCTGAACCTTAATGCTACCCAGCGGGCGACGGCCTTGTATTTGACCAACACCGGCAGTGAGCCAATCCATGCGCAGATTCGCGTGTATGACTGGTCGCAGTCAGAGGGCAAAGACGTGCTGACGCTGACCGACGACATCGTCAGCAGTCCGGCAGTGACCGCATTGAAACCGGGGCAGCAGCAGTTGGTGCGCATTGTGGTGCTCAACCCCATGGCCCACCCACAGGAACAGAGCTTCCGACTGCTGGTTGATGAGCTCCCCGGCGGGCATCAGGCTGGCACGGAGCAGAACGGCGTCCATTTTCTGCTGCGCTACTCCATTCCCTTGTTTATCGCCAGCGAGCAAACGGAGAGCAAAGCTGAAGATACTCAGCTCACCTGTACGCGACAGGATGCCAGCATCAGCTGTCAGAACAAGGGTACTGTGCATATACGCCTGAGTCACGTCGAGGCGATCGACGCGCAGGGACAGGTGGCGCAAACGCTCTCCGGGCTGGCAGGTTACGTCCTACCCGGTCAACGATTCGTGCTGCCGTTTAAACAGCTTCATCGCCATCCGCCTTCTTCCCTGCGCGCGTATCTGAATGAACATACCCAAGCCAGCCTGCTTAACGTGCATTCTGCTGCTGTGGCTTCTGTCGATGACCCTTCACGCTGAACCTCCCACCGCCAACACGCAATACCTTTCCGTCACCGTTAACCACTACGCTTACGATGGACTGTGGGCCGTGCGTGTGGTGGATAATGCGCTGTGGATAGCCACTCACGATGCGGTCAAGTTGGGTATTGCATCTGAGCAGGCGAACGCGGGGTGGCTCAATCTGTCCACTCTGCCAGACATTCAGGTCAACTTCGACAGTCTGCAACAGCAGCTGTCGCTTACCCTTCCAGAGCAGGCGCTAACACACGTCCAGCATCTGGAAAGTCAGCCACATTCCACTTTCACATACGCCCAACAGGCCCAGCCGCTGGGCAACCTCACGCTCGACTATTCCCTTTATTCCAGCGAGGCCGCCAGCCAACAGCAAA
The DNA here is from genome assembly GCF_019930565.1 of Kluyvera sp. CRP. Classification (NCBI taxonomy): domain Bacteria; kingdom Pseudomonadati; phylum Pseudomonadota; class Gammaproteobacteria; order Enterobacterales; family Enterobacteriaceae; genus Kluyvera; species Kluyvera sp. CRP. Next base: position 403,101 of record NZ_CP082841.1, read on the forward strand.
CCAGCCTGCAAAGCCAGCTACAAACCTCCGGCTGGCTACCGGGGCAGCTCAGCAGCAGTATGAACAGCCGATTTCCACACGGGCAACACGACGAGGGCACCACGCAGACCCGGTTGATGACCACCTGGCAGCACGACTTCCCGCAGTGGCTCACCAGCGTTGCGCTTGGCGACAACGTGACTACCGGTGTTAGCTGGAGCCGTCAGGTACGTTTCGCTGGCCTGCATCTGGCGCGTAATTTCCAGCTCGATCCACAGTTGAACACCGCGCCACGCGCGCAGTTCAGCGATAGTGTGGTGCTGCCGTCTACCGTCGACTTGTACATTGATGGGCTGCAGCAAAGCCACCAGCAGGTCACGCCTGGCAGCTACATTCTCGATACCTTGCCCACCTTTTCCGGCAGTGGGCAGGCGCAGGTTGTCATCACCGACATCAACGGCCAGCGCCGCGAAGTCACGCTCGATCTGTACGGCGCGCCGGATATGCTGGCGCAAGGCGTGAGCAGCAGTTCGCTGGACGTCGGCTGGCTACGAAAAAACTATGCCACGCGCTCTAACGATTACGCCGCCTCACCGCTGCTCGACGCGGGCTGGCGCTACGGCGTAAGTAATCGCCTGACGGTCAGCGGCCACACTGAGCAACATCGCGACGCACACAACATCGGTATCGCCAGCGACTGGTTGATCTCACCGCTGGCCGGAATTATCAGCGGTCACACGGCCGTCAGCCAAAGTCCGCAAGGAGAAGGGAACAAATGGGGTATCGGTTACCAGTGGAATACTCAAGGACTCGGGCTCTCCGCGAATACCAGCCGCAGCAGCAACGCCTGGGCAGATATCGCCCGCGTTAGCGGTAGCCTGCCGGTACAACACAGCGATAACGTGTGGATGAGTCAAACCGTCCCCGACTGGGGAACGCTGGGCGTTGGCTGGGTACGTCAGGATAGCGCCCGCTACCTCAACGCCAGCTGGTCAAAATCCTTTCATAACCGGGTGTCAGCCACGCTGGGGTTTACCCATGCGCTGAACAGCGGTGATAAAACCTTCCAGCTCATGCTCTCCGTTCCGCTGGGCAACCGCGACTCACTCTCACTCCAGGCGGGAAATCCCTCGTCTCGCTGGGATTATCGCCACCAGCCGGATAGCCAATTGGGCGGCTGGTCGTGGCAGGTAAGCCAGAACATGGGCAGCGCGTCGCGCCAGGCGCATGCGGATATCGGCTACCTTGGCCAATACGGCGAGTGGCATGCGGGACTGGACCGTGACCAGAGCAGCGCCAACCGCTATCTCAGCGGAGAAGGTTCGATGATGCTGCTGGAAAATCACCCCTATGCGCTGCGCTACAACCGGCAGGGAATCGCGTTGATCTCCACGAACGGTATTGGCGATGTGCCCATCGCCGTCGAAAACCGTCAAGCGGGCAAAACCGATAAAAACGGCTATCTGCTGCTGACGGATTTACCGCTCTACCATAACGCCAAAATCTCGCTCGACCCACTCAGTCTACCGCCGGAGATCGTTACACCGTTAACCGAAATTCATGCCCGGCCCGGGATGACCACGGCGGTGAAGGTCGATTTTCAGGTGCATCGCGCACGCCTGGTGTCGGCCCAACTTTTCGACCACCAGCACCAACCGATCCCGGTCGGCAGCAGCGTCAGCTATCCCGGCGTGGAGTCTGTTGTCGGGCGTGACGGCTATATCTGGCTGGAAAACCCGCCAATGCCGGGTTCATTACGTATTCATACGCCGATTGGCTACTGCAACGTAACGTTTCCCACCGCGCCCTCCTCTGCCACGATGCTCAATCTGGGAACCTTGTTGTGTCATTAAAATTGCCCCTCACCTTACTGCTACTGTTGACGCTCGCGCTGCTTTCAAGCCGCGCACAAGCCGCTAACTGCTGGATAACTCAGGGCGCCTCCACCGCCTTCGGCACGCTGGTCGCGGGCAATCCCGGCTCGGCGCAGTCAAGCGTAAAGTTCACCTGCTACGCCGATTACGGCGAAACGCGCTACTTCAACATCTGTCTGAACAGCCTGGAATCGGCACCGTTTAAAATGACCTCCAACGCAGATGAAGAAGGTAAGCAGTACACGATGTTGTTTCGTCTTTACAGCACGCTGGATAACAGCCTGGAACTGACCTCTGGCGGCGCGGGACGCGCGCTGCAAACCACGCTAACGATAGGCGGCAATCAGACCTCCAGCGGCAGCTTTCCACTGCTCGCCACCATTCCCGCCGGGCAAAGCAACCTGCCGGTGCGTAGCTACTTCAACTATACTTTGGGGCTGAAACTGACGTGGAACAGCGCTACCCGAAAAGAGACGCTTGCCAGTTGTCAGGATGGTAAGTGGCAGGGGGTAGCGACGGATGCCTCATCCAACGCCAGCGCCACGCTCTCCGATAGCTGCTTTATTCAGAGCGTCACGTCGCTCAGCTTTGGCACCGTGGGCAGCACGGCGTTGACGTCCCGTCTGGCCTCGACGGCCAGCATTCGCGCGCGCTGCCCGGTTGGTACCACTTATTCACTGGGCATCAGCCGTGGTGAGCATGCCTCGGGTACTCAGCGCCAGATGTGTAACGATCGCCAGCAGTGTCTGCAATACGCCCTCTGGCAGGATGCCGCCGCCACCCGCCCATGGGGCGAAACACCGGGAAACAATACGATGGAAATGAGTCATCACGACGGGAGTGTGCAGACGGTCACCGTGTATGGCACGGTGCCAACGCAACCCCTCACCGGCACGGGCCTGTTTAGCGATAATGTTGTGGTGACGCTCACTTATTAATCTAAATAATGCGCGGCCTGGATCAATGTTACCGATAACAATTCACGGTACAGTTTCCTTCCCGCACCGGGTCACTCTTTTTTCTCTTAGGCGGATCGCTGACAATTTCATGAAATACCTGCTTGCCGATGCCATCGTGTATGACAACGAGGATGGTTCACTGGCCTTACAAAGCGCTGACGCCGAGAGTCAGACGCTGACCTGTACGGCGCAAACCATCCTGAACCTGCTGATTGCCCATCACGGGATGGTGGTCGAACGCGAGGTCTTTCTCCAGCAGGTATGGGACGATCGCGGCCTGCGCGGGTCGAGCAACTCCTTGAATCAGTACATCAGCATCCTGCGCAAAATGCTGGCAGGGATGGTGCCAGACAACCTGTTTATCGTCACCGTTCCCAAAGTCGGGTTTATGCTCAGCGCGGATATCAGCGTCGTGCCGCTCAATGCGCCCGTCTCTGCGCCCGCGCCGGTAAGCAGCAAACGCGCGGTCCCCAAAAGACGAAACTGGCTTTATGGTATCGTGACCGCCACCGTGACGCTCCTGTGCGCCGCCGCGCTCATCTGGAATACCCAGCGCCAGCAAATTGAGCCATATCTGCTGGCTCACATCGACAGTTGTCCGGTCTATACGCTGGCGCCGCTCTCTGACGTATTCCAAAAGCAAGCCCAGACGCTGCTCGGACAGATCAAAAATGAAGGCGCTTTCTCCTGCCTGCCCAGCTCAATTTTTTACATACATATTCAGGATCCCGTTCTCTATGGCGAAGAAGGCCGCCTGGTCCTGTCGCAGTGTTCCCAGTTTCGCAGCAAGGCCAGCACCTGCCAGACGCTGTACTTTTACGAGTGGTAGAGAGTGAAACAGAAGAAAAAACTTTTTTGCATCATCGCACTCAATGCGCTGCTGATCCTCGGTACATTGCTGTGGATACACCAAAGCACGCGCCTTTCCATGACCTGCCAGGGCAGCCTGACCTACAAAGATAGCCGCCTGGATAACCATTTCACCTTTGAAGGGATGGTCGTGATGCACTTTACGCCGAACGGTACGGGCTATTTCAATATCAACGGCGATGTAATGAATAACGGCCAGAACATGAAGGTCTCACGTCAGGAAAGCTTTAACTGGCAGTACGTGCATGAATCGTTCTATCAGCTGTACATCACCCAGGTAGAAAAATTTGGCCACGATAACGTGCCTGCAGGGGTGTTTGAACAGTACGCACTGGGCATTACCGCAGGTCAGAAAAGGTTGCTGAGCATCCGCACAACGCCGGATAAAGCCGTGGTTATCAGCAATTTTTACTCGCCGATTCTGCTCTGCGCCGGATAACGGTCACACGGGTATCAGGCATCAGGTTATACTCAGCGCATGATCTACACCTTTCGTCCGACATCCCCGGCGGATATTTCCGCCCTACCGGCGATTGAACGCGCCGCCGCGCAGCGCTTCATGCTATTGCCTGAATTCAGCTGGCTCGCCGCCGGCCCGGTGATCTGCGCCGAACGTCATCAGCACTTCGTCAGCCAGGCCATGAGCTGGTTAGCGCTGGCAGACAATCGTCCCGTGGGTTTTCTGCTGGCGGAAGCGCACAACGCTTCGCTTTTTATCGTCGAGTTTTCGCTCCACCTTGACTGGCAGGGGCGCGGTCTTGGCCGTCGCCTGATGGCTTATGCGATCGAACAGGCGCGAGAAAAAGGCTTCAGTGCTCTCACGCTCACAACATTTCGCGAGGTGCCGTGGAATGCGCCGTGGTATGCGCGGATGGGGTTTGAAATCGTGCCTGAGGCATTACTTAGCGACGCGCTGCGGCAAAAACTGCGTGAAGAAGCGGCGCACGGCCTGGCAGCGGAGTCTCGCTGCGCCATGCGCCTGGCACTACGTTAACGCGCCCGTTAAAGGGCGCATCCGGGTCAGAAGGTTTCCCAGTTTTCCCCACCGTCGGTTGCTGCCGCTTTACGCAGCAGGGTCGGCGCAGGCATCGGCGCAGCGCTCACCGTTTCGCGCCCGCTGTTGGTCTGATTTTGCTGGATGCGGAATACCGCAACGGCCTGCGTCAAGCGGCTGGCCTGCTCTTCCAGCGCAGCGGCGGCGGCGGCGGACTCTTCCACCAGCGAGGCGTTCTGCTGGGTCACGCGATCCATCTCGGCCACCGCCAGACCCACCTGATCGATACCGCGGCTCTGTTCATCCGATGCAGAGGCGATTTCCCCCATGATGTCGGTCACACGGGTCACCGCATTCACGATCTCATCCATGGTTTCCCCGGCGCTTTCCACCAGCGTGGAGCCGAGATCGACACGATTAACCGAATCTTCAATCAGACTCTTAATCTCACGCGCCGCCTGGGCACTGCGCTGCGCCAGATTACGCACTTCACCGGCCACCACCGCAAAACCTCGGCCCTGTTCGCCCGCACGGGCGGCTTCGACCGCAGCGTTCAGCGCCAGGATATTGGTCTGGAAGGCAATTCCGTCAATAACGCTAATAATATCGGCAATTTTCTGCGAACTGGCGGTAATATCGCGCATCGTCTGCACAACATTATCGACCACTTTACCGCCCTTCTGCGCGGTTTCCGACGCACTCAGCGCCAGATGGCTGGCCTGGCGCGCGTTTTCGGCGTTCTGCTTCACGGTTGCGGTCAGCTCTTCCATGCTGGCGGCGGTCTCTTCCAGCGAAGCCGCCTGCTGCTCGGTACGCGAGGAAAGATCGTTATTACCCATCGCGATTTCACTCGCGCCGCTGTATATGGCATCGGCACCCTGACGCACTTCCCCGACGGTGCGCGCCAGCTCACCCTGCATATGACGCAGCGAATGCGCCAGCTGGCCCATTTCGTTATCGCTTTCCACATCAATGCGTTTCACCAGATCGCCACCGGCAATATGACGAATGCTGTCAATGAGACGATTGAGCGGCGCAATCAGCGTCTTACGTACGCCCAGCCAGACGGTGACGATCACCGCCAGCACGGCAATCATCACGCCGAACAGGATCCACATCGCCTGGGTATAAGATGCATTGCTGTCCTTTACCGCAAGCTCGTAGAGGCTGTCGTTCTGTTGCAAATAGTTGACGTACGCTTTCTCAAAACCATCCTGATAACCTTGGGTCGGCTGGTCGAAGAAGTCGTTAATCTTGCCGGCCCCCAGCAGCTGAATCAGCTCCGCCAGCGCGCCGTGATAGATATCGTAGTTACGCTTAATTTCCAGCGCCGCGGCTTCACTTTGCCGCGGGTCGCGCGGCATCGCTTCATACTCGGCCCAGCGTTTTTCCGCTTCAGCCAGCGATTTCGTGGCAATCTGCATCAGCTCGGCAACGGTGGCGCCGCTACCGATGTTGTTCTGATCCATCATGTAGCGGATCCCGGCGCGGTTAAGCGTGTTGCGGGTTTGCAGCAGGGCAACCCAGCTGCCGTTCAGCCCGGACTGCTGCTGACGCACGGTTTGTAAGATAGTGAAGTTCTCTTTGTCATGCTTCAGTGAGTTAAAGAACAGGCCCCCTGAGACCATTTGCAACAAGCCAAACAACACCAAAACCAGCACAAGGCTGGTGACGATTTTAATACGCTTTAACATGTTTCTCTTTCCTCCAGACGAATAACGAATTTTCGGCGGCGAAAGGAAAAACTTTATAGAAAATGTGACTATTAATACGCGGGGAAGGTGGAATATTCGGACGTTATGGATTGACGCGAGGCCATGGCGTTGTCGTCGCGTCCAGAGTGGATGTAGGCCTGATAAGCGTAGCGCCACCAGGCAGAGCGGCACAAATTGCCGGATGGCGGCTCCGCCTTATCCGGCCTACTCAGAGAGGCTATTTACGCAGCGCGCAGATTTCCTCATACAGGCTACGCGAAAGATTCAACCCCTGCTGTTCACTCTGCTGGCGCGCCTGGTAGCGACGCTCACCCGGTAGTCGCGCCCCCTGCGCCTGCATGCCGCTAAACAGCGTCTCGGCGCGCGCCAGATGGGATGCAGCGTCATCGCCGAGGAACCGTGCTGGGTCAAGCGCCAGAATCAGCTCACCGCCGTAAGGCAGGCCACCCGCGCCGTTATCCCACGCCAGCGATTCGGCGCTGGTCATATCGCCAATCAGCGGCCCGGCGAACAGTTCCACCATAGCAGCCAGCGCAGATCCTTTATGTCCGCCGAATGTCAGCATCGCACCGTCGAGTACCGCCTGCGGATCGGTGGTCGGCTGACCGTCGCTATCGATACCCCAGCCCTCCGGAATCGCTTTACCGGCCCGCTGATGGAGCTGAATTTCACCCCGCGCCGCCGCGCTGGTCGCCATATCGAAGATAAACGGCGGCTTGTCACCGCGCGGCCAACCAAACGCAATCGGGTTGGTGCCAAACAGCGGCTGGGTTCCGCCGGCTGGCGCCACCCATGCGTGGCTCGGTGTGCAGGCGTAGCCCACCAACCCAACCTCGGTCAACGGCTCAACATCGGCAAACAGCGCGGAGAAATGCACGCAACGGTTGATCGCCAACGCCGCAATGCCGCAGTGGCGCGCCTTTTCAATCAGTAGCGGCAGCGCCTGTTCATACGCGCACAGCGAGTACGCGCCATGCGCATCAGCTTTGACGATCGCCGGAGCCTGATCGACGATCGTCGGTTCGGCGTCCGGCGAAACTTTGCCTTTGCGCAGGGTTTCCACAATGCCGAGCAGACGCCACAGGCCGTGCGATGCGCAGCCGTCGCGTTCACCCGCCGTTACGTTACGCGCGATGGCGTCGGCATGAGGTTGTGAAAAACCGTTGGCACGCAGGACCTCGAAGGCCAGCGTGTAAGCGTCGTTGAGTGCGATGTTGACCGTTGTCATGTAGTTCTCCGTATTATTGTTTTACTGGCATAAAGCGTAGACGGAGGCGCAGGTTTTACTTGGTTAACGCAGTGATTTAAATCACATTAATACCCGGAGGCGCCGTCGATGTTCTCTGCAAACTCTATCACGCCTTTAATCAACCGTGGATTATTGATGACGTCGCGCTCAAAGGTGCTACCCAGTTCGCTAAAGCGCAACCGGTGGGTCAGTAGCATTCCGGCACTCAGCTCGCCGCTGCGCATCAGTTCGCCAACGCGGGCAAAATCCTCGGCGGTGGCGTTGCGACTGCCCATCAGGGTGGTCTCTTTTTTATGAAACTCCGGATCGGAAAACTGCAGATCGCCCTTAAACAAACCAACAAACACGATGCTGCCAGCGTGACGGATCAGATCCACCGCACGGTTCATTGACTGCGGATTTCCGGTCGCATCCACGATCTTTTGCGCCAGATTGCCGCCAAACAGGCTGCGCAGCCGGGCGTCGAAATCCGCCGCCAGCGGGTCCAGCGCTGGAAGATCCAGCTGATCCGTCACATGCGCACGTCGTTCATCGCTGACATCCGCCACCACGACCCGCGCGCCTTCCGCTTTGGCAATGGCAGCCGCGCCCAGACCGATTGGCCCCGCGCCAACCACCAGCACCTCATCCCCCGCCCGTACCGCCGCGCGCCGCACCGCATGGGCGCTGATGGCGAACGGTTCAATGAGCGCAACGGCTTCCGGCGCAATCCCTTCCGCCAGCAGTACGTTCTGCTGCGGTACGCAAAGATATTCGCTAAAGCCGCCGTCGCGATGCACGCCGATCACCGCGATATTCTCGCAGCAGTTGCCGCGCCCCTCGCGACAGGCGCTACAGGTATTGCAACCCACATAGGGGATCACCGCCACCTGCTGCCCAATCTGCCATTGTTGCGCCTCGCTGCCGACCTCAACAATATCGCCGCAAATTTCATGCCCTAATACCCGTGGGTAGCTGAAAAAAGGCTGTTTACCGCCCCATGCATGGATATCGGTGCCACATATCCCTACCGTTTTTATTTTTATTAACACCTCATCTTTTTGTGGCTTTGGAATATTTCTTGATTGCCATGCCCATTCACCCGGTTGCTGACAAACTAACGCTTTCATAATATTCATTTGAACTTCTCCTTTTTTGTTCTCCTTGTTATTGTGGATTTCGTAATAATTCAGCAGTCACGCCACAAATTCTTGTGAATGCCAACGCAGAAATAGGTTTTAAATTCGTTTTTAATGATTATCAGGAGGATGTCAGCATGAGCCGTTCGCAGAATTTACGCCGTAGCGTGGTGAACCAGATTATTGAAGGTATCGCCCGCGGCCATATCCCCTCTCCGCTGCCGGTGCAGTCGGCGCTGGCCGAGATGTACAACATTAGCCGCACCACCGTCAGGCACATTCTCACCCATCTGCAACAGCGCGGCGTGCTGGAAAAAATTGGCAATGATTACATCGTGCTACGTAAACCCGATGCGCTGGACGGCTTCGAATGCACCCAGGCGCCGCTCGAAGAGCAGACGCAGATTTTTGAACAGGCGTTCTTTTCGATGATTAACCAGCGGCAGCTGAAGGCCGGGGAAGTGATGAGCGAAATAGCGCTGGCAAAAATGGCCGGGGTCAGCCCGGTGGCCGCCAGGGAATATTTGCTAAAATTTGGTCGCTATAATCTGATTGTCAGCGAAAAACGCGGCTTCTGGCGCATGAAAGAATTTGACCGAGCCTACGCCGAGCAGCTTTTTGAATTACGCGAAATGCTGGAATTACACGCCCTTCAGCGCTTCCTTAATTTGCCCGATGGCGATCCTCACTGGCTGCAGGCGAAAACATTACTGGAACATCATCGCCAATTAAGAGATCGCATTGGCGATAACGTAAAAACATTCTCCCAGCTCGATCGGGATTTTCATGCATTATTACTTTCGGCTGCTGATAATATATTTTTCAATCAATCACTGGAGATTATCTCGGTTATTTTCCACTTCCACTATCAGTGGGATGAAAGCGATCTTAAGCAGCGTAATATTATCGCCATTGATGAACATATGATGATCCTGATCGCGCTGATCTGCCGTAACGAGATCGACGCCACCCTGGCGCTGCGCAACCATTTAATGACGGCGAAACAGTCGATGATCCGTTCGATCGATCAAACCGCTCGCCGTTAATTTCGCTAGCGCAGCGGCTTCACCTGCCGCTGCGGCGCATCCTGATCGCCCATGAAGTGACCAATCGCCAACAGCATCTCCAGCGCCTCATGGCGGCGCAGATAGCGGCGCGGACGGAAGCGCCCTTCTTCATCGCAGCGCATAAAGCCAAAAGCCACCGCCCGCTGGGCGTTAGTCAGGTAGATATCACGCAGGATACGTCCGTCTGTGAAGGTCGATTGCAGCATCGTTGATGCGTTACGGTACGATACGCCGCAGCTCATCATCGCCACCGTGGCCGCTTCTTCACGGCGGATCGGCCTGTCGGGCAGGAACTTGCCCTGCACCAGCGCCATCATGCCGCGCTGAATCAGCGCGGCAATGCCAGGATACCAGACGGAGTCCGGGGCAATATCCTGGATGACGACTCCATTCGACGGCTGATACTGCAATCCCCACAGGCGAATGATCATCTGCGCCAGTTCAAAGCGGGTAATACACTCCGCGCCGCTTTCCTCTTCGATCACTCCGCGCGCGCGCAAAATACCGGCATTAACCGAATTGCCGTTCGCCAGATCGATGCTGCCTTCCGGCTGAATCAGCCACGGTTTACTCAGCAGGCTCATCTCACCGTGGTTGACCCGGCAGCGCACGAAGCGCCCGGCCATGGTCGGCGTCAGCGCCAGAATATCGCCCTCGCCCAGCGGCGTCATTGGCCCTTCCGCCGTTTTTCCCAGCCACCACGAATAATGCAGGACCGCTTCATCATCACCCGGCAACTGCGCAATCGCCCGCAGATAGTCACCCACCTGCGGCAGTCCGCGAATGAAAAGCTGCACCGGTCGAGGGTACGCCAGCCCGTTAATGGTGACGTTTTCCATCTTCACGCCGCTGCCCCAGTGGGCGGCATGCAGCGGATGGTCGACGTCGGTGATGCGAATATCCTTCAGCACCAGACCTTCAATCGGCGACTGCGCCAGACCTTCAATAAACAGACCGTATTCACCGCCGCTCGCTTCCAGGTCTTCAATCACGATATTGCGGAAACGCGGTAGATGACTGCCGTAGACACCCTCGGCATAGTTCATGGTGGCGTGAACCACCGCGTCACGCACCCGTTTAACCCGCGAGTGACGCAGCCAGATGTTTTCGATTACGCCGCCGCGCAGGGCGTTAGCCTTGAGACGTAGCGGGTAGGTTAGCGCCGGACTGTCAAATTCATTCCCCACGGCAAACACGTTGCGAATGCCGCCGCTCATCTCGCTGCCCAGCGCAATACCGCCGTGACCGTCGGCAAAACGGTTATTGCGGATGATGATGTTTTCACAGGGAATGTTGGCTTCACGCCCGTCGCGATCGCGCCCGGATTTTATGGCGATGCAGTCATCGCCGGAGTCGAACAGGTTGTCTTCAATCAGCACATCACAGCAGCTTTCGGGATCGACGCCATCGTTATTGTGGCCATGGGAGCGTAGCGTCATGCGTCGGATGGTGACGTTGCGACACATGACCGGATTCACCTGCCACATCGGCGAATTGCGTAGCGTGACGCCTTCCAGCAGCACATTCTGACAGCGCAGCGTCTGGATAAACATGGGCCGCAGGTAGTGCCCGTCGCCAAAGCGCCGCTCCGCCACCGGCACACCGTTGAGGTTCATTTCACGCAGCCGCAGGCTGGCGGGGCGCTGCAGGTTGCGGGCGGAGGTCGACCAGGCGTGCTCAATCTGATGCGTCCAGTGCCACCAGACGCCGTCGCTGGCCTGACCGTCCAGCACGCCTCGCCCGGTGAGCGCAATATTTTGCGCATCGCAGGCGTAAATCAGCGCCCGGTAGTTCCACAGCGGCGAGCACTCCCAGTGGCCGAAGGCCAGCGGGTAGTGCGCTTCGGTGGTCTCGGTCGTGAACAACAGCACGCTCTGCGGGCTGTCCAGATGCAGATTTATATGACTGAGCAGCGCTAGAGAGCCGGTAAGATAGCGCCCGGCGGGCACAATCACCCTGCCGCCACCCTGGCGGTGGAGATAAGCGATAGCCCGCTGAATCGCCTGCGTGTCCAGCGTGACGCCGTCGCCGACGGCGCCAAAATCGCGCACGTTCACCTCGGCTGAAGGAATGCGCGGATCATGGATCCGCGCCAGAATGTTTTGCTCTTCCTCGACGCTCAGCACCGCGCAAGGGTTTGTCGTCATGACCTTGTCCTTAAGTTATCCGTTTAAATGGGCAAGCGCTTCCCCTAGCGCCAGCATGGCCAGCGACTGCCCGTAGGCGCGCTGACGAACGCGAATATCCAGATAGTGCTGGAGGTCGCGCCCCACCGATGTGCCCGCCGACACGTCAGCCACTTCCCCTTGATCGTTAATCCGTGCAATCAGCGCCTGGATGCCCGCCCAACCCGCGTCGCGGCAGCGGTTATCCAAAAGACCCAGCCGCGCGCCTTTCAGCAACGCATAGGTCAGCCCCGCGGTCCCTGACGCCTCCTGATAGCTCTCAGGGTGATCGATTAACGTCGACCACATCCCGTTGTTATGCTGGTAGTGCACCGCCGCCTGCATCTGGCGGAGAAACGCCTCGCGGATAAACCGCGTGTTGGCGGTATCCGCGTTTGCCATCTCCAGAAAATCGACGCTGCCGACCGCCGCCCAGCCGTTACCGCGCCCCCACAGCGCCGCACCGTAGTTGTTGCGCTCGATAAAGCTCCAGCCGTGCATCCACAGCCCGCTGCGACGGTCAACGAGGTATTTGATGTGCAGTAAGAATTGATACGCCACATCGTCCATGTAGTGCGGTTTATTGAGCAGCTGCGACGCCCTGGCGTGGAACAGACCGCTCATAAACAGCGTGTCGACCCACAGCTGCTCTTCGTTGAGATGGTCGCTGGTACAGTGGGTATAGCCGTTTTCCTGGGTGCGCAGCAGGCGCGTGTCGATCCAGTCGGCGTACTCGGCGATATCCGCCAGCCAGCCCGTTTCGCCGAGTTCCGCCGCCATACAGGTGGCGGTCAGCATCGGCGCCATCCGGTTGATATTTTTCTCCGGCAGCCCTTCGACCATGCGCCGTGAGAACCAGCCCTTCAAATAGTCAAGGTAGCGCGGCTCGCGGGTAATCTGATAGAGACGCCAGATACCATAAATCCCCACGCCCTGCGACCAGTCCCAGTTTTCAATCGACAGGTCAGAAGCGATAACTTTCTGTTTTTTCAGCTCGGCGTCATCGGTGCGCACCACAATCACTTCATTAAACAGGGTATCCAGCTTGCTTAAAATGGACTCTTTTAATAATTGCGACATAACCACCTCAATTACATGATCTTTTTCAGCACACGCTGCGCGCGCTGAGGGAATTCATCGGCCAGTTGTTCGAGGGTGAGCTGCCCGTAGTCATAGCGTTGAACGGCATCAAGGAAGTAGGACAGCAGTTGCGGGTTTTCAAACCACGGTGACGGTTCGATTTTGCCCATCAGTTGATCCACCTGTGCCAGCCCCTGCACCTGAATCTGGCTGTTATCCAACACGCCTTCCTGCTGCAAGACCTTGACGGCCTCGGCGCTCAGCGGTACGCCGCGCTGGAGGCCCATCGCTTTAATGCCCTGTGGGTCATTAAGCAGGAAGTTAATCAGCTTCGCCGCCAGCTCCGGGTGTTTGCTGTTTTTACCGATGGAGAACATCATCGCCGGTTTAAAGAAGATGCCGGCATCGGTCGCGCCGGGCAGCATTGGATAAGGCCCCACTTCCAGATGCGCAGGCGCGCGCAGGCTGCCGGCAAAGGTGCCGTCGGTGCTCCAGGTGTGCACGCCGCCAATTTTGCCGTCCAGCCACGGTTTAATTTCCCAGGCGTTGGCTTTACCAAAGGATGAAAGGTACTTCATAGACGGGATAACATGATTGTCCACCAGCTTCTTATACATGCCGAAATAATCCAGCCACTGCTCACGGGTGTAGGTAAAGTCTTTCTTCTGCGGGTCAATCATCGGGATATTGTATTTCTGTACCATATAGGAGTTCAGAAACGTCATGATGGTGGTGTCGTGATTGGCGAGGATAAACGGATAGTAGTCGTCTCCCAGCTTGGTTTTAAACACCGGCCCCGCGGCAATCATCTGCTCCCAGGTTTGCGGATAGGCAACGCCCGCTTTTTTCCACAGTTCGGGGTTGTAGTACATCGAGCGACCGGTCATGGCCACCGGCACGCCGTTCAGCTTGCCGTTCATCGTCACCAGTTGCTTGCCCTGGCTGGAGAACTGGCTGAGGTCGATAATCGACGACTGGCGGTTAATATCGTAAAACCCGTCGCCGTTTTTTGAGAACATCACCAGCCAGTTCCAGTTAATCTGCATCACGTCCGGTTCGGTGTTCCCTGCCAGTTGGGTACTCAAACGCGATAAGTAACCATCCCAGCCGCTCGGTTCGGTATTGATTTTGACGTCAGGGTTCTGTGCTTCGAAGGCTTTAATCGCCTCGGTGGTCGCCTGATGGCGCTGGTTGCCGCCCCACCACGACATGCGTAATTCCGTGGCGGAGTGCCCTACCGCTGGCCACAAGATTCCCGCGCCCAGAACCCAACAAAGTGCTTTTAGCCGCTTATTATTCATTGTGTTAATCCTTTTTAGGGGTACAGGCCAGCGGGCTGAATGGCTCACCGGCCGGGTTGAGCCAATAGTCGGGAAAAAGCAGCGGCGTGGAGACGGTCATCCCCCTGAGTTGTGATCAATTAGTGACAATAGTGTTTTTTATTGGTTTTTAATCATACGTAGTTGCGCGTAGGGAAACGGCGACGGGAAAAAAACTTGCGATCTCAATCACATATTTCCGCGTAGGACAAAGGTTGCCCAACCGCTTACCGCGAAAAGTGACCGCTTAGCCTCCGCTTTTAACCGCTCACCCATTTACCCAACTTTACGCGCGCGTAGGTCTGGCAAACTCATCAGCAGAATCAAGACCTCCTCAACCCCCAAACCCAAAAAACAACGGCAGCTTCGGCTGATTATTAATCTTAAAAACCAGGTTTTACTATGGATACGAAAAAGCTATTCAAGCACATACCCTGGGTGATTCTCGGAATCATCGGTGCGTTTTGCCTCTCGGTCGTCGCTCTGCGCCGCGGTGAGCACGTCAGTGCCCTGTGGATCGTCGTGGCGTCGGTTTCCGTTTATCTGGTGGCCTATCGCTACTACAGCCTGTACATCGCCCAGAAGGTGATGAAGCTCGACCCGACGCGCGCGACGCCGGCGGTCATTAACAACGATGGCCTGAACTACGTGCCGACCAACCGCTACGTGCTGTTCGGCCACCACTTCGCCGCGATTGCCGGCGCAGGTCCGCTGGTGGGGCCGGTACTGGCCGCGCAGATGGGCTACCTGCCGGGTACGCTGTGGCTGCTGGCGGGCGTGGTGCTCGCGGGCGCGGTGCAGGACTTTATGGTGCTGTTTATCTCCACGCGCCGTAACGGTTCCTCGCTGGGTGAAATGGTCAAAGAAGAGATGGGCCGCGTGCCGGGTTCGATTGCCCTGTTCGGCTGCTTCCTGATTATGATCATCATCCTCGCCGTGCTGGCGCTGATCGTGGTGAAAGCGCTGGCGGAAAGCCCGTGGGGCGTGTTCACCGTCTGCTCGACCGTGCCGATTGCGCTGTTTATGGGTATCTACATGCGCTTTATCCGCCCGGGCCGCGTCGGTGAAGTGTCGGTAATTGGTATCGTGCTGCTGGTGGCTTCCATCTACTTCGGCGGCGTGATTGCCCACGACCCGTACTGGGGCCCGGCGCTGACCTTTAAAGACACCACCATCACCTTCGCGCTGATTGGCTACGCCTTTATCTCCGCTCTGCTGCCGGTATGGCTGATTCTGGCACCGCGCGACTACCTCGCCACTTTCCTGAAAATCGGCGTTATCGTCGGCCTGGCGCTGGGCATCGTGATCCTCAACCCGGATCTGAAAATGCCGGCGGTAACCCAGTACATCGACGGTACCGGCCCGTTGTGGAAAGGCGCGCTGTTCCCGTTCCTGTTTATCACCATCGCCTGTGGCGCCGTTTCAGGCTTCCACGCGCTGATCTCCTCCGGCACCACGCCGAAGCTGCTGGCGAATGAAACCGACGCGCGCTTTATCGGTTACGGCGCGATGCTGATGGAGTCGTTCGTGGCGATTATGGCGCTGGTTGCGGCCTCCATTATCGAGCCTGGCCTGTACTTTGCGATGAACACCCCGCCAGCGGGCCTTGGCATCACGATGCCGAACCTGCACGAAATGGGCGGTGAGAACGCGGCGCTGATCGCTGCGCAGTTGAAAGATGTGACCGCGCATGCGGCGGCGACCGTCAGTTCCTGGGGCTTCGTGATTTCGCCAGAGCAGATCCTGCAAACCGCGAAAGACATCGGCGAACCGTCGGTCCTGAACCGCGCGGGCGGCGCGCCTACGCTGGCTGTCGGTATTGCTCACGTGTTCCACAAAGTCCTGCCGATGGCTGACATGGGCTTCTGGTACCACTTCGGTATTCTGTTCGAAGCGCTGTTTATCCTCACCGCGCTGGACGCCGGTACCCGTGCGGGCCGCTTTATGCTGCAGGATTTGCTCGGTAACTTCGTGCCGTTCCTGAAGAAAACCGACTCTCTGGTGGCTGGCGTGGTCGCTACCGCGGGCTGCGTCGGTCTGTGGGGCTACCTGCTGTATCAAGGCGTGGTTGACCCGCTGGGCGGCGTGAAGAGCCTGTGGCCGCTGTTCGGCATCTCTAACCAGATGCTGGCCGCCGTGGCGCTGGTCCTGGGCACCGTTATCCTGATTAAGATGAAGCGCACCAAATACATCTGGGTGACCACCATCCCGGCAGTATGGCTGCTGATCTGCACCACCTGGGCGCTGGGCCTGAAGCTGTTCAGCTCCAACCCGCAGATGGAAGGCTTCTTCTACATGGCTAACCAGTACAAAGAGAAGATTGCCGCCGGTGGCGAACTGACCGCACAGCAGATTGCCAACATGAACCATATCGTTATCAACAACTACACCAACGCGGGCCTGAGCATTCTGTTCCTGGTGGTGGTGTACAGCATCATCTTCTACGGTTTCAAAACCTGGATGCAGGTGCGCAATAGCGATAAACGTACCGACAAAGAGACACCGTACGTGCCGGTACCGGAAGGCGGCGTGAAGACTTCTTCGCACCACTAATCCACCGAACCCTCCCTCTCCCGCCGGGAGAGGGCCGGGGTGAGGGAAAACGTGTTCCCCAGCCCGATAGAGATAACCTCGTCGGGCTTTGTCTTATCAGGATGGTCTATGTTTGGTAACTTAGGACAAGCAAAAAAATACCTCGGTCAGGCGGCGAAAATGCTGATTGGCATTCCGGATTACGACAACTACGTCGAGCATATGCAGACCAACCATCCGGATAAGCCGTACATGACCTACGAAGAGTTCTTCCGCGAGCGCCAGCAGGCACGCTACGGCGGCGACGGAAAAGGCGGCATGCGCTGCTGCTAAAAGGAGACAACATGGCACCGATTGCAGTCACTCTACTTACCGGTTTCCTCGGCGCGGGCAAAACCACCCTGCTGCGCCACATTCTCAACGAGCAGCACGGCTTCAAAATTGCCGTGATTGAAAACGAATTCGGCGAGGTCTCGGTCGACGACCAGCTGATTGGCGACCGCGCCACGCAGATCAAAACCCTGACCAACGGCTGCATTTGCTGCACCCGCTCTATCGAGCTGGAAGACGCGCTGCTCGACCTGCTTGATAACCTCGACAACGGCAACATCCACTTTGACCGCCTGGTGATTGAATGCACCGGCATGGCCGACCCCGGCCCGATCATTCAGACCTTTTTCTCCCACGACGTGCTGTGCGAACGCTACCTGCTGGACGGCGTGATTGCGCTGGTTGACGCGGTACATGCTAACGATCAGATGAATCAGTTCACCATCGCCCAGTCGCAGGTAGGCTACGCCGACCGCATTCTGCTCACCAAAACCGATGTCGCCGGCGAAAGCGAAAAGCTGCGCCAGCGGCTGACGCGCATCAACGCCCGCGCGCCGATTTACACCGTTACCCACGGCGATATCGACCTCGGCCTGCTGTTCAACACCAACGGCTTTATGCTGGAAGAGAACATCACCTCAACACCACGCTTCCACTTTATGGCCGACAAGCAAAACGACGTGTCGTCGATTGTGGTGGAGCTGGATTACCCGGTGGATATCAGCGACGTCTCCCGCGTGATGGAGAATCTCCTGCTGGACTTCGCCGACAAGCTGCTGCGCTACAAGGGAATGCTGTGGATTGACGGCGAGCCAAACCGCCTGCTGTTCCAGGGCGTACAGCGCTTGTACAGCGCCGACTGGGACCGACCGTGGGGCGACGAAACGCCGCACAGCACGCTGGTGTTTATTGGCATCCAACTGCCGGAAGAAGAGATTCGCGCGGCGTTTGCCGGTTTACGCCAATAGCCGCAAGACCTGATGCCCTCCCAGCCAGGAGGGCATCAACGCGCCGCTATTTCCGCACCACCACCAGCTTCTGGTTCACAAATTCTTTAATCCCCAGATCCGACAGCTCGCGCCCGTAGCCGGAACGCTTCACGCCGCCAAACGGCAGCTCGGCCGCGGTATCGGTCAGCCAGTTGATGTAGACCATACCGGTTTCAATGCGCGAGGCCATTTTCTTCGCCCGCTCAATATCCTGGCTGAACACCGCGCCGCCCAGACCGTAGTGGGAGTCGTTGGCCAGCGCCACCGCCTCGTCGTCACTCTTCACGACATAAATCTGCGCCACCGGGCCAAAGAACTCTTCAAAGTACGCCGGATTATCGCGGGTGATATGAGTCAGAATGGTCGGTTCAAAAAAGCTGCCGTCACGCTGCACCGGCTTACCGCCTAAGTGCAGTTTCGCGCCATTTTTCACCGCCGCGTTCACCTGTTTGGTCAGCGTTTCCAGCGCATCCTTCGAGGACAACGGCCCCAGCGTGGTGCTTTCATCCAGCGGATCGCCAATCTTCACCTGCTTAAAGGCGTCGGTGAATTTTTCCAGGAAGGCATCGGCGATTTTCTCATGCAAAATAAAGCGCTTCGCCGCGGTACAAACCTGCCCGGCGTTATTCAAGCGGGCATTGACGCCAATTTTCACCGCTTTTTCCAGATTCGCGTCGTCCAGCACCACGAACACGTCGTTACCGCCCAGCTCGAGGGTCGATTTTTTAATGTGCTTCGCCGCCTGTGCGGCCACCACGCTACCCGCTTTTTCCGAGCCGGTCAGCGCCGCCCCCTGTACGCGATCATCGGCGATAATCTTCGCCACCTGATCCTGAGAGATATAGAGGTTAGTCCACGCCCCTTCCGGCGCGCCCGCTTCGCGGACCAGGTGCGCAAAGGTCTCTGCGCAGTGCGGCACAATGCTGGCGTGCTTGGCCAGCACCGGGTTACCCGCCGCGAGGTTCGGCGCCAGTACGCGCATCAGTTGGTAATACGGGAAATTCCACGGCTCAACGGCCATCAGCACGCCAATCGGGTGATGCTCTACCCACGCCTCGCCCAATTCAGATTTGTACTTCACCGGCGCTAAAAACTGCTTCGCGTTATCGGCGTAGTAGCGGGCAATTTGCGCACAGAGTTTCACTTCGCCACGGCTCTGTTCAATCAGTTTGCCCATCTCCTGGCTGGCGATTTTAGCCAGCTCCTCCGCGCGCTCGTCAATCAGATCGGCAAGCTTATGCAGCACCGGCAAGCGTTGGTCTATATCACCTTTCGCCCAGTCGGAGTGATAGAGCGCGTCGGCGGCCTTCAGCGCCGCTTCAACGTCCGCATCGCTATGCGAGGGGTATTCCTTAATAAGCTGGTTAGTGGCAGGATTAACTGTCTGGTAAGCCATATTGCGTCTCCTTGTTTTACCGCTTAGGGTATTAAGCGTAGTCAAGATGACTGGATATGGGCGTAAAGTTGGGTATAAACGGAGGTTTCCGAATTAACATCCCCCGCCGGACAAGACGGGGAATGACAGCTCATCGATTACCGCTTCACCTGCAATACTTCCTGCGATTCCTTGTGCGCGTCGACTTCCTGCGGCGTTAACCACAGCGATTTTCGCCCGAAGGTCTCGTACATTTTCAGCTGATCGTCATAGTGTTTATCCGCCTTGCCGTCCGGGGCAATAAACCCGCTTTGACCCGGCGCGACTACGTCCCAGGCAAGCACCGGGCTTTTGCTGGATGACGGTGAGAATACGATCATGTCGTTTTCCGTGCCACGGTTCTGGTATTCCGCCTGATGATGCGCCTCTTCCGCTGCCGCCTGCGGCACGCCGAAGAAGTTGTTGGCCCGGAAAGTCAGCGCCATCGCCGGGGTTTTCCAGCCGTTCAGGTCATTACCGTAGCGTGTTGACAGCGTCTGCCAGGCATCGTCCAGCGCCGCCAGCACCACCTCTTGCTGCGGTTTTCCGCCAAACAGATCGACCGCCTGTGGAATTGGCGACCTCTCCCCCTGCAGCGCCTCATAAAGGATCTTCGCCCCCACGCTGATGTTCAGCGAGCCGGTGGGCCCGTCCTGCGTCGTCTCATAGCCGCTGGCGCTGTACCAGTCGCCGAACGGCTTCGGCACCGCCGCGACCACCGTTCGCTTCAGCATGCTGGTCAGCCACGCATTCAGAATCGCCGACCCCGGCTGCTGATAGGTTTTACCGCCTTCGTTCAGCTGGTTGCTGCCATCCCAGACCGCCAGCGTATCCACCAGTTGACGACGCGGGTCGCTCACCGGAAGGCTAGCCGTCGCGTCTTTCAGCGCGGGCAGGAACAGCCGCAGGTTCAGGTCCTGACGGCTGGTTTTGCGGATCACGTCCCAGGCCTCATCGGCGGTAAAGCGCGGCTGCTTATCAAGAATGCGGTCAATCTCGGTCACGCGATCCGCGCCGCCCCACAGGAAGGCAAACAGATCGGACGCCGGGTAATCTTTTTGCGGTGAGTTGTTCCAGTTGGCGATATAGCCCGACTGCGGGTTATACACTTTCGGGTTCAAATCGAACGAGAGCAGCCCTTTCCAGTCCCACTTGCCGGTACCGGGCACCGGCAAGCGCGGGTCGTGGCCCGGCTGGCGGTCAGGGTACGCGCCAGTATGCACGTAGCCGATATTGCCGTTAACGTCGGCGTAGTACCAGTTGATGGTCAGCGCCTGTTTTGCCGCCTGCTGCGTCCACGCCTGCCAGTTTTTGGCCTTCATCTGATGAGTCCACGCCAGCAGCGAGGCCACTTCTTTGCCGTCCCACGCGCGCGCTTTGGCGTAGGCCGTTTCTGTTGCGGGGTCGGTTTGAATCACGTTGCCGTGCAGAGTGCGCCAGACGGTAAAGGTCTCCGGCTGGCCGTCTTTGACCTTAATGGTCTCTTCGCGGCTCAGCACTTTCACCCACTGGCCGTTATGTTGGTAATAGCCCGGTTTATCCTTCGATAATTTTTCGGCAAAAATGTCGACATCATCGCCGAAACCGGCGGTAGACCCCCATGAAATCGTACCGTTGTGACCAAACACCAGCCCTGGATAAGCGAACGGCGTATTCCCGGTGACATCATAGCCCGCGCCGTGCAGGCCAATGCCGTAGGTATACGCAGGCGCGTACCAGCCAAACTGCGGGCCGTTGACCATAATGGCCTTTGCATCCTGCGCTTTGCTTTTGCCAATCACCCACATGTTGCTGGTTGTCGGGTAGCCCGCCAGCCCGTTGGCCCCGCTCTGCGCAAACTGCGCGGCGATGATTTCCCGGTTTTGCCCCGCCGTCAGCGCCAGCAGCGCGCCATCGGCGCCTTTTGCTGGCCGGTCGAGCATCGGTGCCGGGCGATCATAGCGCGGCAGCAGCGCTGCCGTTTGCGTGTTCTGAAGGTCGAAGGTGAGCGGGTAGTGGCTCTCCTCAGGGGAAATGGTGGTCGGCGCGGACGGGTTAACCAACCATTTCAGCTGGTTAAAGACCGCCATCCCCTGCTGTTTGCCGTACTTGTCTTTGAGAGCGGTCAGCAGCGCCAGGTTATCAATTTCGCTGGTGCTGTCAGAAAAGCGGTTCGCCATGGTGCCGACAAAAACCATCGCTACATCAAAAGGCTGCCAGTGCTGCGGGGCGAAACCGAAGGTGGCAAACTGTTTTGGCAGCAGCTTGCCGGGGTTGGCGTTCACCTTATCAATCCAGGCGTTCATACCGTCGGCATAGCCTTGCAGGATAGATTTATCTTCCGCAGAAAGCGCGGCGATCTGCGCGCGAATAGAGTCCGGCCAGTAGTTCTGGCGAATGTCCTTATCAAAACACACAAACGACTTGCCAAGCACTTCAGAGACCGTGCCCTGCGTGCTGCGTCGCGCCATCTCCATCTGGAACAGGCGATCCTGCGCCACCACGTAGCCATAGCCGTAAAACAGCCGATAGGTATCATCAGCGTAAATATGCGGCATGCCGTATTCATCGCGAACAATCTTGACCTCGGTCTGGGTACCTGCCGCCAGTGCGGTAAGGCTCCAGGAACACATCAGGGAAGCAGCAACACAGTTCACGATCATACGATTTGTATTTTTCATTGTATCCTCTTGCAGGTGTATGATTAGCGAGTTGATACTAGCTGTGAAGCAGCACTTATCTATATCAGGCGAATAGTTTCAGTGCGAACTGTGAGTCTGATAGCAGTTATTTGATACATTAAATCTGTTAATGTGATCTAAAGCGAATCGTTTGATTTTCACACACCCCTGCCCGCTTTTTCCTGATGTGGTATAAAAATAAAAAACCGCCGGGACGAACGAATGACCACACCACGCGATATTCATCAGACCTTCACCCGACTGCCTGGACTTGAGCGGCGCAGCACCTGGCAGAGCACGCAGGCCTACAAGCGCCACAGCCACCCGCAGCTCTCGATAGGGGCGATTCTCGAAGGCGGAACGCGCTGCGTCTGTGACGGGCTGGAGTATCTTTTATCCCCCGGAGACCTTATCGTTATCCCCGCCCACGCGCCGCATAGCTGCAACCCGATACAGGGGAAACCGCGCAGCTACCATATGCTCTACATCGACACGCCACTGCCATTAGCCCGACAGGTGATTCGCCACGGCGCGCTGTTCCGTCTGTATCTCAACGTGGTCGAGCAGATGTCCACCGACGCGCTGACCGCGCTGTTATCCGCCCTTTCACTGAGCGCGAACGGTGAAGAAACGCTGCGCGCCACCAGCCAGCAATTGCAGCAGGCGCTGTTGGCTAACCCCGTATCTCCGCCCTCTCTTGATGAGTTCGCCACGCGCTTTTCGCTGCGCAAAGAGACCCTAATCCGAACGTTCAAGCAGGATACGGGCCTGACCCCCGGCAGCTTTCTCAATAATTCCCGCGTGGAGTACGCCAAAGCACGGCTGCGCGCCGGGGACGATATCGCCGATGTCGCCTACCAAAGCGGCTTTGCCGACCAGAGTCATTTCCATAAAACCTTCGTCAGCTACACCGCCGCCACGCCGCGCCAGTACGCGCTTGGCCGATCAATATCTGACAATAATTAGCGCGTAAGCCGGCATAAGCTGCCTTCAGTATTTTCACTGAGGTCGCTATGGAACAGGTCACAACGTTACTTCCCCCGGCGTTTCCCGCGCTGGCGCTGGCGCATTTTATGGCGCTGCTGAGCCCCGGGCCGGATTTCTTTTTACTGGTGGGCTATGCCGTCCGTTATCGCCTGCGCGGCAGCGTCGGGCTGTGCCTGGGCATCGCGGCGGGCAACGGGTTGTATATCCTGCTGGTGGTAATTGGCTCCGGGCTGCTGCGCCAGGCGCCGCTGCTCTTTGACATCATTGAGCTACTGGGCGCCGCCTATCTGCTGTGGATAGGCTACGCGTTGCTGAAAAGCCGCGCCGCACCGCTCGAATGGCGCCATTGCGCACAAATCTGCCCCTCGCTCGCGAAACAGCTGCTTTTAGGGCTCGCCTCTTCGCTACTGAACCCGAAAAACGCGCTGTTTTATCTGGCGCTGATGACCGCGCTGCTTGGGCCGAACGTCACCGTGGCGCAACAGGCGGCCTGCGGTATCTGGATGACCAGCGTGGTGCTGCTGTGGGATTTACTGCTGGTGATACTGCTCGCGCTGCCGCAGGTTCAGCGGCGTCTGGGAAATCTGATCTGGAAAATCGAGCGCACCGCGGGCGGTATCCTGATCGGCTTTGGCGGCTGGATCCTGTGGCAATTTATCCTGGGCTAAAACGAGAATGGGCGGCGTGTTCGGCGACGCCGCCCAAATGTTAACGCAGTTCATCTCGCCGTAAGCCCACATCTCTGAGCTGTTCGTCGCTCATTCGCTGCAATATGCGGCGCGTTTGCTGCACGCGCCACCAGCTTTTGACAAATCGCCACACCAGCACAAACCCAATAAACGGCTGTTTCGCTCTATTCTCGTGAAATTCCATACTTTGCCTCCTCACCTTGCCAGAGGCTTTATCTTCGCGGATTTCTGCTGTTGCAATACAGATTCAAAAAACACTTTTCTTTAACATACAGATTCGCTAAAACGATACCTGCGTGCGGTTTTTTTCGCCTGACTGTACTGATTTTTTCATCTGTATGGCGACAAACGGGGATACAGCAATGACGCGTTACCAACATCTGGCCAACCTGCTGGCCGAGCGAATTGAACAAGGGCTGTATCGCCACGGCGAAAAGCTTCCCTCCGTACGTAGCCTGAGCCAGGAACACGGCGTGAGTATCAGCACCGTGCAGCAGGCCTATCAGATGCTGGAGCAGCGCCAGCTCATTACGCCACAGCCGCGCTCCGGCTACTTCGTCGCGCCGCAGAAAGCGCAGCCGCCGGTGCCTCATATGTCGCGCCCGGTGCAGCGTCCGGTGGAGATCACCCAGTGGGATCAGGTACTGAACATGCTGGAGGCTCGCAGCGATAAATCCATCATACCCTTCGGCGGCGGCTCGCCGGACGTCACCCAGTCCACCCTCAAACCGCTATGGCGCGAGATGAGCCGCGTGGTGCAACACAATATCAGTGAAGTGCTGAACTACGATGAGCTGGCCGGACGTCGTGAGCTACGCGAACAGATCGCTCGCCTGATGCTTGACGGCGGCTCGGTCGTCAACGCTGACGATCTGGTTATCACCAGCGGCTGCCACAACGCGCTGTCGCTGGCGCTGCTGTCGGTGTGCCAGCCGGGCGATATTATCGCCGTAGAATCCCCCACCTATTACGGCACCATGCAGCTACTGCGCGGTTTGGGCCTGAAGGCGATCGAGATCCCGACCGATCCCAATACCGGGATCAGCGTCGAAGCATTGGAGCTGGCGCTCGATCAGTGGCCGATCAAAGGGGTGATCCTCGTCCCCAACTGCAACAACCCGCAGGGCTTTATCATGCCCGACGCCCGCAAACGCGCGGTGCTAAACCTGGCGCAGCGCTACGATATTGTGATTTTCGAGGACGACATCTACGGCGAACTGGCCACCGACTATCCGCGCCCGCGCACCATCCACTCGTGGGATATCGACGGCCGGGTGATGCTGTGTAGCTCATTTACCAAAACCATCGCGCCTGGCCTGCGCATCGGCTGGATAGCCCCCGGTCGCTATTACGATAAGCTGTTGCAGATGAAGTATGCCGCCAGCGGCACCAACGTCCCCTCCACGCAGCTGGCGGCGTCCAACTTTATCCGCGAAGGCCACTACCACCGCCACGTGCGCCGCATGCGCCAGATCTACCAGCGCAACCTGGAGATCTACACCTGCTGGCTGCGCGAGTTTTTCCCCTGCGGGATCTGCGTGACCCGCCCGACCGGCGGCTTTATGCTGTGGGTAGAGCTGCCGGAGCAGGTCGATATGGTGTGCGTCGCTCAGCAACTGTGCCGGATGAAGATCCAGGTCGCGCCGGGATCGCTGTTTTCGGCGTCGGGGAAATACCGGAACTGCTTAAGGATCAACTGCGCGCTGCCGCCAATCGAGAAGCATCGGGAGGTGATGGTGCAGTTGGGGATGGCGGTGAAGGTGGCGATGGAATGGGATGAATCCACCGCCCAACGCTAGTATTACGACGCCGCACTCACCGCACTTTCCCCATTCGCCGCATCCTGCGGTTTTGAAACCGTGCGGCTGCGGCTGCCATCCACACCAATCGCAATCTCCCCTTCCACCGTCACCCGGCGCACCACGCGCGGCTGGGTGCCGTAGTCGTTGACCGCGTAATGTTGGGTGCTGCGGTTATCCCAAATCACCACGTCGTCCTGCTGCCACTGCCAGCGCACGGTGTTGTCGAGGCGGGTGATGCGGTTTTGCAGCAATTCGAACAGCTGCGCGGATTCCCGCGAGCTAAAGCCCACCAGACGCTTCACGAAATGGCCGAGTAACAGCGCACGTTCGCCGCTGACCGGGTGGACATGCACCACCGGGTGCTCGGCTTCCCACAGCGATGAGACAAATACCTTCTGGTGATGCGCCAGGCGGTGCGCTTCGACGATGGTGCGCTCGGCACCGTAGTCATAGTCGTTGCTGTGCACCGCGTGCAGGGTGTCGACGAAGCGCTTGAGCGTCTCCGGCAATTGTTCGTAGGCACGAGCGGTGTTGGCCCACACGGTGTCGCCGCCATATTCCGGGATGGTGACGCCGCGCAGGATGGAGATTTTCGGGAAGGCGTCAACGAAGGTGACGTCGGTGTGCCAGGAGTCGGCGCGGCCGCCGCCTTTGGAGGCGTCGAGTTCAAACAGTTTGGTGCCTTCCGGGGAAGGGACCGTCGGGTGGGCGACAACTTTGCCAAAACGCGCGCCGAAGGCCTGATGTTCGGCATCGGTAAGATGGCTTTGCTGGCGGAAGAACAGCACTTTGTATTTGACCAGCGCCGCGTCGAGCTGGGCGAAAGTCTCAGCATCCAGCTCGGCGGAAAGACGGATATCGCGGATCTCCGCGCCGATATTGCCCGCCACGCGACGTAAATTTAATAAAGGAAAATCGGTATCAGCAGTGTTCACAGCAGTCATGATTGCGCCCCTTTAAAATCGTCAGAAACCCGAATATAGAAATATCCAGGCGGGTGACAAAGTCGAGTTTGTGATATTGATAGCTGCCAGACGGCAATACACAGGAGCCACTATGACCACGGAAATCACCCTTACCCCTGCCGAACGCGAGAAGCTGCGCGACCAGTTGACCGACTACTGCGAAAAACAGTTCGACCTCGAGCTGGAGCAGTTCGACGCCGAGTTCTTTATTGATTTTATTATCGAAAAACTGGGGCCGGCCTTTTATAACGCCGGGATTGATGAAGCGATTCGTACCCACTTCGCGTGGAGCGAACGCATTCAGGAAGAGATGGATCTGAAGAAAATTCTCTAAGCGGATCGCGGATCAATATAACCACAAATTATACGTGGTTATAATAGCGGCTCATTTTATCGTCTCCCGTGTTACGGGGAAGGAAAATCATGTCGCTTATCACCGATCTACCCGCCATTTTCGATCAGTTCTCCGAAGCCCGCCAGAAAGGCTTTCTTACCGTGATGGATCTCAAAGAGCAAGGCACGCCGCTGGTCGGCACCTACTGCACCTTTATGCCGCAGGAAATTCCGATGGCGGCGGGCGCGGTAGTGGTCTCACTGTGCTCCACCTCTGATGAAACCATTGAAGAGGCCGAAAAAGACCTGCCACGCAACCTCTGTCCGCTGATCAAAAGCAGCTACGGCTTCGGCAAAACCGATAAATGCCCCTACTTTTATTTCTCCGATCTGGTGGTCGGTGAAACCACCTGCGATGGCAAGAAGAAGATGTACGAGTACATGGCCGAGTTTAAGCCGGTACACGTGATGCAGCTACCGAACAGCGCCGCCGATGCCGCCTCCCGCGCGCTGTGGAAAGCGGAGATTCTGCGCCTCCAGCAGGCGGTTGAAGCACGTTTTGGCACGGCGATTACCGAAGCCTCCCTGCGCGAGGCCATCGCCCTCAAAAACCGCGAGCGCCGGGCGCTGGCTAACTTCTACCGCGTCGGGCAGCTCAATCCTCCGGCGCTCAGCGGCAGCGATATTCTGAAAGTGGTGTACGGCGCAACCTTCCGCTTCGATAAAGAGACGCTGATTGACGAGCTGAACGGCATGGCCGAGCGCGTGCGTCAGGAGTGGGAAAACGGCAAGCGGCTGGACGCCCGCCCGCGCATTCTGATCACCGGCTGCCCGATCGGCGGCGCGGCGGAGAAAGTGGTGAAAGCCATTGAGGATAACGGCGGCTGGGTGGTCGGTTTTGAAAACTGCACCGGCGCTAAAGCCACCGAGCGCTGCGTCGACGAGGACGGCGACGTGTACGACGCGCTCACCGACAAGTATCTCGCCATCGGCTGCTCGTGTATCTCGCCTAACGACCAGCGCTTAACGCTGCTCAGCCAGATGGTGGAAGAGTACCAGGCCGACGGCGTGGTGGACGTGATTTTGCAGGCCTGCCATACCTATGCCGTTGAATCGATGGCGATTAAGCGCCACGTGCGCCAGCAGCATAACCTTCCCTACATTGCCATTGAAACCGACTACTCCACCGCCGATATCGGTCAGCTTAGTACCCGCGTCGCGGCCTTTATTGAAATGCTGTAGGAGCACGCGTGACGCTATCAATAGGCATTGATTCAGGGTCAACCGCCACCAAAGGTATCCTGCTGGAAGACGGCGTTATCCGCCGTCGCTTCCTCACCCCTACACCGTTTCGCCCCGCTGACGCGATCGTTGAGGCGTGGGAGACGCTGCGCGCCGGGCTGGAAGCGCGGCCGTTCCTGACGCTCACCGGCTATGGCCGCCAGCTGGTTGATTTTGCCGATAAGCAGGTAACGGAGATCTCCTGCCACGGGCGCGGCGCACGGCTGCTGCTACCGGAAACCCGCACGGTGATTGATATTGGCGGTCAGGACAGCAAGGTGATTCAGCTGGATGAAGAGGGCAATCTCACCGATTTCCTGATGAATGACAAATGCGCGGCGGGCACCGGGCGCTTCCTGGAAGTGATTTCCCGCACGCTGGGTGCCAGCGTCGAGCAACTGGATGCGCTGACGGAAGGCGTTGAACCCCACGCCATTACCAGCATGTGCACGGTGTTTGCCGAGTCCGAGGTGATCAGTCTGCGCTCGGCGGGCGTGCCGCCAGAGGCGATTCTGGCGGGCGTCGTCAACGCTATGGCGCGGCGCAGCGCCAACTTTATCGGCAGGCTGTCGGCGCAGGGGCCGTTGCTGTTTACCGGCGGTGTCAGCCACTGCGCGGCATTTAGCAGAATGCTGTCGGCGCATGTGAATATGCCGGTGCAGACGCACCCGGACGCGCAGTTTGCCGGGGCGATCGGCGCAGCGATGATCGGGCAACGGGTGAAAAAATGACGGAGTATCTGTTTTTGTTTCACTCCACGCTCGGGGTGGTGCAAACCCGCAAAGCGCTACAGGCGGCGGGCATCACCTTTCGGGTGGCGGATATTCCGCGCCAGCTGCGCGGCGGCTGTGGGCTGTGTATTTATCTGCATTGCCCGCAGGGTGACGAACTGCGCTGGGTGATTCCCGGCGCGACGGAGAGTATTTACGGCTGCGACGAGGGTTTTCAACTGTTGCATACATTCCCTGCACCATCACACAACCCGGGCGAAGCATAACCGCCCACGGTTTTGCCGGGTGGCGGCTTCGCCTTACCCGGCCTACAGAATCGCCCGTAGGCCGGATAAGCGCAGCGCCATCCGGCACGCCCCGCAGCTTAATGGCTCCACTTCTCCTGCTGCAACTCCAGCAGCAGCAGCATCATCAGCGCCTGGGCATATGGCACCGGGGCCATAGCGATATCGCAGTAGTATTGCAGATCCGGGCCAACCATCGTCCCTTTTGAGGCTTCCAGCACGATCCCGCCTTCGTCGATCCTGTCGCGCAGCGCGTGCCAGGCTCGCATCGCATGTTCCGCCACTTTCTCGTCGAGGATCCCCATCCGCACGCCGCGCAGCATGCCGTAAGCGATCCCGGCAGTGGCGGAGGATTCCTGCGGCGACAGCGGATCGTCGAGCAACGTATGCCACATCCCATTCTCAGCCTGTAGTTCGCACAGCGTATTGACCTGCCGCGCCACCACCACCGAGAGATAGCGCTTCACGCTGGCGTCGAGGCTATCGCCAAGCAGGGCGATAAACTCCGGGATTGCCACGGTGATCCACGCGTTGCCGCGCGCCCAGAAGGCTTCGGAGAAGT
Source organism: Kluyvera sp. CRP (assembly GCF_019930565.1). Taxonomy (NCBI): domain Bacteria; kingdom Pseudomonadati; phylum Pseudomonadota; class Gammaproteobacteria; order Enterobacterales; family Enterobacteriaceae; genus Kluyvera; species Kluyvera sp. CRP. Next base: position 433,049 of record NZ_CP082841.1, read on the forward strand.
GGTGTTTGCCGACAAACGTCCAGCCGTGATACCACAGGCCGCTCGCCGGTTCGCACAGGTAGCGGGTGTGCAGCAGGAACTGATAAGACGCTTCATCGATCAGATCTTTACGCTTGAGCACCACGCCCGCCGTACCGAGGAACAGGCAGGTCATAAACAGCGTGTCGTCCCACAGATGGCCGGTGTTCGGCTGCTCTTTTACCACGTGCTGGAACCCGCCCTCTTCGGTTTTAGGCAGCGTGCGCAGCAGGGAATCGGCCCAGTCGTTGACTACTTTCAGCAGATCGTCGCGCCCGGTATGTCCGGCTACCAGCGCGAGCGTGATCATCGGCGCGGTGGTGTTGATCTGGATCTCCGGCAGCCCCTTCGCCAGCTGATCTTCATACCATGTGAGGATCGACTGTTGCAGGTTGGCATCGTTCTGCTGGCGGGCGTACTGCCAGAAACCGTAAAGGCCAACGCCCACCTCCCATTCCCATTCTTCAAAGTGGATGGCAAACCCCTCGCCGCCGCTGGTGTCGACTTCGCCCATGTTTTTCAGGCGGCAGAAGCCCTGAACCACCTGCTCCAGGAGACGGCTTAATATTGCATTGTTCATTGCGCGTCTCCTGACAGCGTAATCTGAAGTTCATTGCCCACCAGCGTCGGGAACGCGGCGGTTGCGCCGTTGTGCAGGCATTCACCCTGCCAGCTCAGTTGCATCAGCGTTTGTTGACCATCGTTGAGGCGTGCGACGTCCCCTTGGTGCGCAATGCGCAGACCCTGAACGCGCTGGCAGAAAGCTTCAAAATCGCCCTCGCCCACTTCCAGCCACCACGCAACGCGGCGGCCTTCAGCACGAACTTCATCACCGATAACGGTCAGCGGCTGCGAGCAGAGCACGGCGGCAAACGCGTTGCCTGCGCGCATCGCGTAGCCTTGCGTCAGCGGGCGAACCTCGTCATAGGCTTCGCTGCACAGGTGGAGATGCGTCCAGCCCAGCACGTCATGTTCGTCTAACTGCCACAACATCAGCGCCCGGTTTTCTACCTGCATCAGCCGCGGCAGCACGCTGTTACCGGCCCAGAAGGAAGGACGCGCTTCGCTGCCCGGCGCAACGTCGCCTGGGTGGTTAATCCACAGGCGAGCGTCCGGTCGCGTAGCAAACTGCACATCAACCAGATGCTGCTGATGCCCACGCGCACCGGTATGATGATCGACACAGCTGGAGAGGCTCACCGCCGGCTGCTTCCACGCCACAATATTGCCGCCGCCGCACTGGTAGTGGGCGCTCAGCGTGCCGTGATTCAGACGCGCATAGCGCGCGGATTCCAGGGGCGGCACATAGTCGCTCAGACAAAAGAACGGCAGCGAGGCGCACTTACGGTTGACGCGGCCGCCGCCCCAGGCGACGTGACCAAAGGCGGAAAGCTCGCTCATCTGGCTTGCCAGCAGCTCTTTCTCATAGACACGCCCCATGGTGCCCGCGGCAATACCGGACTGGTAGTGCAGCGCGCTGGTCATCATCAGACGGTCAATCAGATGGCGCGCGCGCTGGCGCAGCGTGGCGTCGTCGGCCAGTTGATAGAGCGCGAACAGGCCGATGTAGTCTACCGGGTAATACGGGGCCGAATTCCACTCCACGAAACCCTGCTGCTCAACCGCATCAAACCAGGCATGCAGACGCTGGGTGGCGATCGCTTGCTGCTCGCGACCGCGACGCCCCGATGCAGTAAACAGATCATCAGGGAACATCTGCCCGGCGAGGTACTGAGCGGTGTGGAAACAGAGCGCGTGATTCTCGCTCCAGTACCACATCACATCGTTGCCCAGTTCGTCATACCAGTAGCGATAGCCGACAATGGCGGAACGCACGCGTTTCCACAGCACCGCCGGGAAGTGTTCGCCGTGGAAGTCATGCCAGATCCACAGCAGCGGCACCATCGAGAAATCCGAGCAGTCCTGGCGAGCGCTGATGCGCTGGAGCGTGCTAATCAGCAGTTCCTGCGCCAGCGGGCCGCTGTCGCCAACGTGCAGCATTGCCAGCAGGCGGCCAGTGCGCGGCACGCCGTGTTCGGCGATATAGCTCAGCGCCACGCGCTTACGGGTCTCCAGCACGCCTTCACCGCCGGGCAGGACGTCGTTGGCCAGTACGGTGAGGCTCAGGTTGCGGCTCATGGTGACGTCGCCCAAACGAGCGGTCAGTTCAAGACGGTAGTGCCCCATTTCAACGCTTGCCGGGAGGGGTAACACCAGCCCCGAGCTATCGCTCTCGACCACGCCAAAATCCAGCGGACAGGTCGCAATGACGTCGTTACCCAGGCTATGGATAGCGCCACGCAGATGCAGCGCACGCTCTGCCTGGCAGGGCAGATTCAACTGCTGATGCTGCGCGGTCGCCGTGGCGGGCAGCGAGTCCAGCACCGCCTGAAGCGTGTCGACGTCAGCGTTATTCACGCTCGGGAGCGTCGCGTCCAGCGGCGTGTCGCCCAGGTAGATCATGCGCAAAGCAAAGATCGTGTCGCGCTCAAACAGCTCATCGAGATGAATCAGCAGCGCGTTTTCCCCCTGCTGAAGCGCAATATCAACAACCTGCGTTTGCAGCGTGTTGCGGGTGAACGGCGTAAAGCACACGGCCTGTTGGTCATCACGCCAGATACGCACGCCGCCGCAGGTGGCAATCTCGAACGGATAATCGCCTGCCTGCGGCGCATGCAGCGTCACGCGCAGCCAGCGCTGGCAGTGGGTCGCTACGTTTTGTACGCCGGAGAAGGTGACGGTATTGCTGGCCCCGGTCCAGGTGACAGCCGCCGCCGGTAAGGCACGCGCTGGCGACACCGTGCGCAAAGCCGTGTCGCGACGGAAGATGCGTCGGCAGAAGGATTCCTGCGCCGGGCCTTTGCCGTTGGCGAACTGATAGTCCATCGGCTCATCTACCGATTCACCGGTAAAGAATTCGGCAAACCGTTCATGGTGCGGCAGTGACACCGTAAAGCGCGTCAGCGCCTCGCCCGCAATCAGCCTCATCGTTGTTTCCTCAATAACCGCTAAATAATTAAGCGCTATTTTCTGGAAAGGATGGGAAGCATGCTATGCGCAGGAGCGCGCGCCTTCGCGGAACTGCCTGGTCATTCACAATCTCTTGCCGCCGGAAGGATAAAACGTGATAAGAGTCACACCAGCAGAGTCTGTGTGACGATGAATGCCGGGAAAACTCACGTTCCCCGGCGAAATGCACTTAATGATTCGTGAGGTAAATCACATTTTACCCCTTCAGTTGGGTCAGTTCATGGCTCAGGCTATCGGCCAGCATGCGCACACGGGTGGGATCGAACATCACATGCAGCCCCGGAGAGGCCTCGGTATGTCGGGCGCAGAAGCTGTCCATTTCCGCCGCGCAGCGGTACAGCTCCTGAATATTCACCTGGCAAATCTCGCGCATGCTCCAGCTGTTCTCCACCAGCCGCGCGAAGTGCAGCGTGAAAAAGGCTTTTTGCGCGTGACGGAACAGCAGACAGTAGAGGTCAAATCCCTGCCACTCTTCCTGCCAGCGCTGGTGCAACGAGAAGGGAAACGCCGCGCGGTCGGCAAAGGCCAGCGCCTGTTCGCGTAGAGTTACCGCCGCCTGCCAGGCGCTGTCTTTCTCTTCCGCAATCAGCGACAGGTTACGCGCGGAGGTCTCGACGTCGCTGGCGCTAAAGAAAATATCGCGCTCCGAGCCGGGTAGCCAGTGGTTGCGGTTAAGCTGACCGTACAGGCTCCACACCGCCTGACCATAGCTCGCAGGCACCTGGCTGTGGCGATGGAAGACGTGGTCGCGCACGTAGATAGCCTGATACAGCACCTGCCCGGCCTGGCCCATCAGCGACTGAAACTCGTCGAAGGTTGCCTCATCGGGACGCCAGCCGTAGCACTCATCCAGCCAGTGGGTCAGCAGCGCCGCGCGGGTCAGATGCTCGTTTTCCCGCGCCAGAATCTGACTACAGGCCACCAGGTTGCATTCGCTCAGCGTGCCCATCACCCAGTGGTTATCGACCCCTTCCCAGCTGGTTTTGCACACCGCGCCGGTAATCGTGGGGTTGCCCCGGCACCACAGCAAGCGGCCCTGAAGCTCATCGATACGCGGGAAGGGGAACACGCCCCAGCCCACCTCTTCCCCCACCAGATCCAGCTCCACCCACACATCGCGGTCCTCGACATCCAGCAGCGCCGGGTTGTTGGGGAAGGTTGGCCAGAAGCGCTCCGGCGTCAGTTTAATGGACACCGAAACGCACTCCGGCAACGTGCGGATGGCCTCCATCACGTTGCTGATATCGTGGTTACCCGCCGGAAAAGCGCGCAGCACCAGGTGCTTATTTTCACGCATCACTGCGCGAGCCATAGCGCTGAAGCACTGGGTATAGCGGGAGAGACTGCGGGGATCAATATGCGGCGACGGGTCGTCCTGGCCGGTCAGCTCCCAGTTGGGGCGGGAGATCGGCAGCAGGCCGTCGGTATTGGAAAGCGCCACCAGCAGCCCGCTGATCGCCGGGATCTGCTGACACAGTAAGGTGAGTTTATCCGCCAGATACTGACACCAGAATTCGACGTCGAAGCGGATGCTGCCGTCTTTATCAATCAGCTGCGGGTGCGCCGCCAGCAGGTCAGCGGGAAAACTGAGCTCTTTGGCCTGAAGATAAAATTTCAGCCCATGCTGCTGGCAGTAACCGGCCAGCCGGTTGAGGTACACGCAGCGCGCGCGCTGCTGGCTGGAGAGGCGATCGTTGTACTGATGCGGGGTGTAGCCTTTCGGCGAAACGAGCTTATCAAACAGGTCCGTTTGCCCCACCACCACGGTCGTAAACTCATGGCGGGCCGCCCACTGCACCAGCTGGCAGGCTTTGTCCCAGTTCCAGAACTCCTGGTTATTCAGTTCCAGCGCACGCGTCTTCCACATTGTCTCTCTCCATCACGCCACCTCGGCGAGCGGCTATTGTAAACACAGATGGTAGAGAACAATCAGCGTCCTGAAGTGCGCTACTTCACAATAAAGCGCGTTGGCGCAAAGCAGTTGAGCAGGCGGTGCAGAATAAACACCATCGTCAGCGTGGCCAGCAGCGAAATCGTGACCGAGGTGGCGCGGTAGAGATCGCTGAACACCAGGTCGCCGTCCGGCTGCAGATTCTGGCCGAACATAATGCCGATGGTGGTGATGCTGGCAAAGCCAACGCCCGCCCCCACTTTTTCCATCACATGCAGCCGCGCGCTGAAGGCCAGCCCCAGGCCAATTAACGGCATCATCAACAGCATGTGACTGCTGTGATCGTAGAGGATCAGTTGCACCACCAGGATGTACAAGCAGGCCAGCACCACGCCAGCGACGCGCCAGATGGAGCTGATCACCGCGCCGCGGTAGTGCATGGGGAACAGGATCAGAATCCCCGCCATCAGCGCCGACAGCGAGTCGCTAAGATCGCTAATCTGAAAGACGATAAAGATAATCGTCGCCACGCTGCCGGAGAGCAGCGATTCATGGCGCACGCGGGCAGCGTCTTTTTCAATCAGCGGCGGCGGCTTGCGCGGCTCAGCATCCGGAATCAGGTAATGCATCAGCGCGCTGAGCGCCACCGCCAGAACGCTGGCTTCGATATTTGAAAACAGCAGCGTATGCCAGTTGGCCGTCGGGTAGCTCATAAAGTTGAGCATCACGCTCTGGCACACCACGCCCATCGAGCCGAACAGGAACAGCGGCCCTTTGCTCATAAAGCGAAAACGCATGACGTACAGCGCGAATACCACTACCGTCATCATCACCGGCCATTGGCTCAAATAGCCGATGATCAGCACCATTTCCAGGCAGTTTAGCGAAGCGCTAAAGATAAACTGTTTCGCCACATGGCGATTAAACACCGGCACCAGCGCGGTGAGCAGCAGCGGGTAAACCACGTAGAAAACGCCGTACTGGGTATCGAAAAAGCTCGAAATACTCAACGCCAGCATACCGGCAAAAGAGATGCGCAAGGTCTGACGGAAATCGTTCGCCGTGTAGACGATATTGCCGTGAGGGGTAAAGACCTGCGCGAGGGTGTTAATAGACATAGTGCAACCAGCTTATCAGGTGGATTTGCAGACCGGAGAAGAAGCGGGCAAACGCGCCTTCGCTGTTATATAGCTGAACGGTAGCGCGCGCGCCGGTCGGCAAGGTTTTCTCCAGCGGCTCGTCCAGCGCCACGTGAATGCGCATACGCTGCGCGTCGCGCACCCAGCGGGTAGATTGCTCCGGCTGCGATAGCTCGCCGTTCACCTCTTCCTGACCGGCAAGGATCCCGGCGTCGCTGCTGGTCACTCGCGCGGCGAAGACTTTACCCGGCATAGCATCAAATACCACCGCCGCGTCGGTTCCCTGACGCGTGTGGCGCAGGCTTTTTTCGCGGAAATCGGCGACGATGTCGGTCTGCTGATTGACCACTGCCATCACCGGGCTGCCCGCCGAGGCGTACAGGCCGGGACTCAGCTGCAAATTACTGACGGTGCCGTCAGCTTCAGCGCGAATTTTCGTCCACTCGAGATTGAGCTGCGCTTCCCGCAATGTGGTCTGATATTGCTGGAGCGTGACGTTGCGACGGTCATCGCGCTCGCCGCGCTGAATTTGCAGATTGTGAATCGAGGCGCGCAATGCACTCACCGACTGCTCGCTGGTCTGCCAGGTGGTGCGCACCTTATCGAGATCGGCCTGCGAGACGTTTTGCATCCGGCTCAGGCTTTGATAGCGATCGTAGGTCACGCGATCGTTACGCGCGGTAAGCTGGGCAGTTTTGAGGTTGGCCTCGGCGGCGGCAATCTGCGCGTCCAGCTGTTGATTGCTCAGCTTTGCCTGGGCCAGCGCCAGCGTCGCGGCATCGACCTTATTCTGGAACGGCGTTGGGTCCAGCTCATACAGCAGGTCCCCCTTTTTCACCGTGCTGTTGTTGTGCACATACACCTGCGAGACGTAGCCGGAAACGCGGGACGAAATCGGCGTCACCACGCGCATCACCGTGGAGTCCGGCGTGAGCGGGATCCAGATATCGGCAACGATAAAATAGGCAAACATCAGCAGGAAAGAGGCAATACTCACCCTTACCCAGCGGGCAAATTTCTGTTCTGGCGTCATCATGGTGTTATTCGGTTTTATTATTTTCTTCGCGGATATTCCGCAGATTGCAGGCTATTTGATTCAGGGTGTCGCTAAACTTCGCCATGTCAGCGGCGGGAATGCCGGTGGACACGCGCGCCTGTAAGGCTTCAATCACCTGGTTTAGCGTCTGGAGCACCGCCCGACCTTCGTCGGTCAGCGTCAGCAGGCGAATTCGTTTATCGTACGGCGATACCGTCCGCAGCAGGTAGCCCTGCTGTTCTAGCAGGGTGAGCGTACGCATCAGCGGCGGCAGTTCGATCCCCTGCATTTCCGCCAGCTCGCTGACTGAGACGTTATCACCCAGCTGATGCAGCTGCATCAGCACCGTCCAGCTGGACTGGGTCAAGCCGGTGTCGGTAATCGCATGATCGATGATAGAACGCCATTGGCGCACGACCATGGCCATACGCATCCCCATCGGGCGACGGGCAAACAGTTCATCTTCAGTCATGGCAATCTCCGATCGTGTCGTACGATTACGATAATACTTACCATGATAACTATCAAGGAACGAACTACCTAAACAGCATGGATTGTAAAATGGCCCTACTGACCGGCGATGTATTCGACGTCCATGGTTTCGCAATCAACAAAGCCAATACGTGCGAGCCTGGCCGATGGCCCTTTCGCCACGAACGGCACGCGATACTCATCTTCTTCAATCGAAACTTCGCCGAAGGTGAGTTCTGGCGTCAGGGTGCCCAGCGTGCGCTTTTCACGATACCAGTGGGGAAAACGGCCGCGTAGATAATCATCTTTGACGCGCAGCAGCGCTTTACGGGAAAAATCAATACGGCACACAGAGGTGGTATCAGGATACATCTCATGAACAACAAATATGGTGGTGATGCCCGCAGTCAGCAGGCTACAAAATAGTGCGGTCACTAATAATGTCTTTCTCATGCTGAAGGTAGGTATGTTGAGTTAAATAATTATGGCATCTGAGATTATTCTAAAAATAAATAAAAACATGTAAAGCAATGCATTGGTATTGTTTCGTAAATATCGAACAAACAACTCAATAAAAAGGATTAAACCTCCTCCATTACGAGTATTTCATTGTTAATGCATGGTGTTTATTTTGTTATACAACAACGAAGTAACGGCTTAGTTGCTGCAACGGCGCAGTAGTTTAGATCTAATAAATAATGCTACACAATTCGCTATTTTCGCATGACAAACACAAATTATTTTGAATATTAGTGGTAATGTATATAAGGGATATAATCAAACGTCACCCTCATAATTAAATATCAATAAGGTTACGTAACGTTATTATTTTCTGGAAAAAATTGGCTAATCATTTCGTAAAAAATTCGCCGTACTGATCATGTCAGGGGTAGACAACCAAGCCGGGTTGATGGCACGATGTCCGGATGAACACAAACGTAACCGTTACCCGCTCAAATCGTTGGTGGCTGCCTTTATAACAGGCGGCACGGGTTACGTTATCTTTTTCAAAGCCGCCGGAAGGCGGCTTTGTTGTTTTTCAGTCACGTCTTTCGGCTTTATGTCTTATAAGGAGCGACTGATGAACACCACACACACCATTCTTACCGGCGACCGTCCTACCGGACAGCTACATCTTGGACATTATGCTGGCTCGCTGCGCCAACGCGTGCAGCTTCAGCATGAACACCAACAGTTTATTCTGATTGCCGACCTGCAGGGGCTGACCGACAACGGCAGCAATCCGCAGAAAATCAGCCACAACATACTGGAAGTCATGGCCGACTATCTCGCCGTCGGCATCGACCCGCAACGCACCACCATTTGCCTGCAATCCGCCCTGCCCGCGCTGGCGGAGCTGACCGCGCTGTATATGAATATTGTTACCGTCGCCCGCGTGGAGCGTAACCCGACGGTGAAAAACGAGATTGCGCAGAAAGGTTTCTCGCGCGCGCTGCCGGTGGGCTTTATGGTTTATCCCATCAGCCAGGCCGCCGACATTACCGCATTTGGTGCCGATCGGGTGCCCGTTGGCGACGATCAGCTACCGATGATCGAACAAACCAACGAGATCGTGCACAAGATGAATAGCCTGACGACCGAACCGGTGCTACGCCACTGCAAAGCGCTGCTCAGCGACGTCAGCCGCCTGCCGGGAATTGACGGCGGCGCTAAAATGTCGAAATCGCTCGGTAATACGCTGACGCTGTCAGCCAGCGAGGCGGAGATCCACCAGGCGGTCAGCGCCATGTTTACTGACCCCAACCATCTGCGCGTGGCCGACCCGGGAAAAATTGAGGGCAACGTCGTCTTTACCTACCTTGATGCCTTCCATCCCGACAAAACGCTGGTCGCGGAGATGAAGGCGCACTACCAGCGCGGCGGGCTGGGCGACAGGCAGTGTAAGAACGAACTGGAAACCTGTTTGCAGGAGCTGCTGGCCCCCATTCGCGAACGCCGCGCGACCGTCATTCAGGATAAAGCGATGCTTCTGGATCTCTTACGCCAGGGCAGTGAGCGGGCGCATGCAGTGACGCAGCAGACGCTGCACGCGGTCAAGCGCGGGCTGGGGCTCCCCATTTTGTTCTGAGCGCCATAAGGGCATCAGGCTGTGCGGATGCCCTTCGCCTGTTTTGATTAATCGTGTTACACAATCAGCAAGTCCCTGTTAATGGTATGGACATAATCAATGCCGATGCTAGTATGACATTGACAGTAGCTATATTTATGCGTGTTTCATTTACGGCCAGGATTGCTGATGATGACCACATGAGTAGCACACTTCACAGCATCCTTTCCCCTCCTCAGTACGAAACGCGCGCCACTCAGTAACAGGGAACAGAGCGGGTAGCGTATGGACAAATTCAAGCGGCATTGGGCCTGGTATCTCGTCGGTTTAGCGGTGGCCATTGCCGCCGTGACATGGTGGATGCTGCGTCCACCGGGGCTACCAGAAGGCTTCGCCAGCAGCAACGGCAGAATTGAAGCCACCGAAGTGGATATCGCCAGCAAAACCGCCGGACGTATCGAGGCGATTCTGGTCAAAGAGGGGCAGTTTGTCCGCCAGGGCGAGATCCTGGCGAAGATGGACACCCGCGTCCTGAATGAACAGCGGCTCGAAGCCGCCGCGCAGATTAAAGAGGCGCAGAGCGCCGTCGCCGCGGCAAAAGCCCTGCTCGACCAGCGACAAAGCGAAATGCGCGCCAGCGAAGCGGTGGTGAAACAGCGCCAGGCTGAACTTGACTCAACGTCAAAACGCCACGCCCGTTCCAGCACGCTATCGCAGCGCGGCGCGGTATCCGCTCAGCAACTTGATGATGACCGCGCCGCCGCCGAAAGCGGTCGGGCTGCGCTGGAATCTGCCCGCGCCCAGGTTTCTGCGGCTAAAGCGGCCATCGAAGCGGCACGTACCAGCATTATCCAGGCGCAAACCCGCGTTGAAGCCGCTCAGGCCACCGAGCGACGTATCATGGCCGACATTGACGATAGCACGCTGAAAGCGCCGCGCGACGGACGTATTCAGTACCGCGTCGCCGAACCCGGCGAAGTGCTGGCCGCCGGTGGTCGGGTGCTGAATATGGTCGACCTGGCCGACGTCTATATGACCTTCTTCCTGCCAACCGAGCAGGCTGGCCTGCTGGCACTCGGCAGCGAGGTGCGTCTGATCCTCGACGCCGCGCCGGATCTGGTGATCCCTGCCCATATCAGCTTTGTCGCCAGCGTCGCCCAGTTCACGCCGAAAACCGTAGAAACCAGCGACGAGCGGCTTAAATTGATGTTCCGCGTTAAGGCGCGCATTCCGCCCGAGCTGCTGGCAGAACACCTGGAATATGTGAAAACCGGTCTGCCGGGCATGGCCTATGTCCGACTGGATAACCAACAGCAGTGGCCTGCCATGCTGATGGTGAGGCTGCCGCAATGAAACAGGACGCACATCCCCCGGTCGCTCGGCTTGAGCACGTCGGACAGCGTTTCGGCACGACAGTGGCGCTCAACGACATCACGCTGACCATTCCGTCTCGCTGCATGGTGGGGCTGATTGGCCCGGACGGTGTGGGCAAATCCAGTCTGCTGTCGCTGATTGCCGGCGCGCGAGTGATTGAACAGGGTAATGTGATGGTGCTTGGCGGCGATATGCGCGACGCCCGACATCGTCGCGATGTCTGCCCGAAGATCGCCTGGATGCCGCAGGGATTGGGTAAAAACCTTTATCACACGCTGTCGGTGTACGAAAACGTCGACTTCTTCGCCCGTCTGTTCGGTCACGATAAACACGAGCGCGAAGCGCGTATTGATGAGCTGCTGCACAGCACCGGGCTGGCGCCGTTCCGCGATCGTCCGGCCGGGAAGCTCTCCGGCGGTATGAAGCAGAAACTGGGCCTGTGCTGCGCGCTGATCCACGATCCGCAGCTTTTGATCCTCGATGAACCCACCACCGGCGTCGACCCCCTCTCCCGCGCGCAATTCTGGACGCTTATCGACAGTATCCGCGAGCGCCAGCCTGACATGAGCGTACTGGTCGCTACCGCCTATATGGAAGAAGCCGAGCGCTTCGACTGGCTGGTCGCGATGAACGACGGGGAGGTGTTGGCCACCGGCAGCGCGGAAGAACTGCGTACGCAAACCGACAGCCAGACGCTGGAACAGGCGTTTATCGCGCTGCTGCCAGAAGCGCAGCGCAATGCGCACCAGCAGGTGATCATCCCACCACGCGACGCGAGCGAAGAAGAGATTGCCATTGAAGCTCGTGGCCTGACGATGCGCTTCGGCGATTTTGTCGCGGTTGACCACGTTAACTTCCGCATTGCCCGCGGCGAGATTTTTGGCTTTCTGGGGTCTAACGGCTGCGGTAAATCCACCACCATGAAAATGCTGACCGGGCTGCTGCCCGCCAGCGAGGGCGAGGCCTGGCTGTTCGGTCAGCCGGTGGATCCGAAAGATATCGCCACCCGCCGCCGCGTCGGCTATATGTCGCAGGCTTTTTCGCTCTATAGCGAGCTGAGCGTACGTCAGAACCTGGAGCTGCATGCAAAGCTGTTCCATATACCGGATGATCAGATCCCTGGCCGTGTGGCGGAAATGAGCCAGCGCTTTATGCTTACCGAGGTCGAAGATGCCCTGCCCGCAGCGCTGCCGCTGGGGATCCGTCAGCGCCTTTCGCTGGCGGTGGCGGTGATTCATCGCCCGGAGATGCTGATCCTCGATGAACCGACCTCCGGCGTCGATCCGGTCGCGCGCGATATGTTCTGGCAGCTGATGGTGGATCTGGCGCGACGAGATAAAGTCACCATTTTTATCTCCACCCACTTTATGAATGAGGCGGAGCGCTGCGACCGTATTTCACTGATGCATGCGGGCAAGGTGCTGGCCAGCGATACGCCGCAGGCGCTCGTGGAACAGCGCGGCGCAGCCACGCTGGAAGCGGCTTTTATCGCTTATCTGCAGGAGGCTTCTGACCCGGCTCCCGTCGCGGAAATGGTGGATACGCCGCGTAAGAGTGAGAACGAGCTGCCGCGCCAGGCCTTTAGTCTGCGCCGCCTGTTCAGCTACAGCCGCCGCGAGGCGCTGGAGCTGCAGCGCGATCCGGTGCGCTCAACGCTGGCGCTGCTCGGTACGGTGATCCTGATGTTTATCATGGGCTACGGAATCAGCATGGACGTCGAGGATCTGCGTTTTGCGGTACTCGATCGCGATCAAACGGTTAGCAGTCAGGGCTGGACGCAGAACATTGCCGGATCGCGCTATTTTATCGAGCAGCCGCCGCTGTATAGCTACGACGATCTCGACCGTCGCATGCGCGACGGCGAGCTGGCGGTGGCGATAGAGATCCCACCTAACTTTGGCCGCGATATTGCCCGCGGCACGCCGGTGCAGATTGGCGTGTGGGTGGATGGCGCGATGCCAAACCGCGCGGAAACGGTGCGCGGCTACGTGCAGGCGATGCACCTTGCGTGGTTGCAGGAGATGGCTGGGCGTCAGCCTTCTGCCAGCCGGGATACGTCGTTGATTTCTATCGAGACACGCTATCGCTATAACCCGGACGTGAAAAGCCTGCCGGCGATCGTCCCTGCGGTGATCCCGCTGCTGCTGATGATGATCCCGGCGATGCTCAGCGCGCTGAGCGTAGTGCGGGAAAAAGAACTGGGGTCGATCATCAATCTGTACGTCACGCCAACCACCCGCAGCGAGTTTTTGCTCGGCAAGCAGGTGCCGTACATCGTGCTGGGGATGTTCAACTTTCTGCTGCTGTGCGCGCTGTCGGTGTTTGTCTTCGGCGTACCGCACAAGGGCAGCTTCCTGACGCTCACGCTGGCGGCGCTGCTAAACGTGACGATCGCCACCGGGCTGGGGCTGCTGTTCTCCACCTTTATGAAGAGCCAGATTGCGGCGATCTTTGGTACGGCGATCATTACGCTGATCCCCGCCACGCAGTTTTCCGGCATGATCGACCCGGTAGCCTCGCTCGAAGGGCCTGGACGCTGGATTGGCCAGATTTATCCAACCAGCCATTTCCTGACTATCGCCCGCGGCACCTTCTCGAAGGCGCTGGGTCTGGGTGACCTGTGGGGATCGTTTATTCCCTTACTGATTGCCGTACCGCTGGTATTGGGGCTTTCCGTATGGCTGCTGAAAAAACAGGAGGGGTAATGCGCGGATTACGCAATATTTATAACCTCGGTGTGAAAGAGCTGCGCAGCCTGCTGGGCGATAAAGCAATGCTGGCGCTGATCGTCTTTGCCTTTACCGTCTCGGTTTACTCCTCCGCGACGGTGATGCCGGGCTCATTGCACCTGGCGCCAATCGCCATTGCCGACATGGATAAATCGCAGCTTTCCTCACGGATTATCAATAGTTTCTATCGTCCGTGGTTTCTGGAGCCGGAGCTTATCACCGCCGATGAAATGGACGCCGGGCTGGATGCCGGGCGCTATACCTTCGCCATTAACATTCCGCCTAATTTTCAACGAGATGTGCTGGCAGGAAGGCAGCCTGATTTGCAGGTAAACGTTGACGCCACACGCATGAGTCAGGCCTTTACCGGCAATGGCTATATCCAGAATATCGTGACCGCCGAGGTGAACAGCTTTGTGTCCCGCTACCGCGAAAATAGCGTGCTGCCGGTGGAGTTGGCGGTGAGGATGCGCTTTAACCCCAACCTTGAACAGGAACGATTTGGCGCAGTGATGGCGATTATCAACAATATCACCATGCTGGCGATTGTCCTGACCGGTTCAGCGCTGATTCGCGAGCGCGAGCATGGAACGGTGGAGCACCTGCTGGTGATGCCGGTGACGCCGTTTGAGATAATGCTTGCCAAAATCTGGTCGATGGGGCTGGTTGTTCTGGTGGTGTCGGGGCTGTCGCTGATATTGATGGTGCAAGGCGTGCTGCAAGTGCCGATTGAAGGATCGATCCCGCTGTTTATGCTGGGGGTGGCGTTGAGCCTGTTTGCCACGACGTCGATCGGTATTTTTATGGGGACGATTGCCCGCTCAATGCCGCAACTGGGGCTGTTGATGATCCTGGTGCTGCTGCCGCTACAGATGCTTTCCGGTGGGTCCACGCCGCGCGAGAGCATGCCGCAGCTGGTGCAGGATATTATGCAAACTATGCCGACGACGCATTTTGTCAGCCTGGCACAGGCCATTCTCTATCGTGGGGCGGACTTTGCCATCGTCTGGCCGCAGTTCTTAACGTTGCTGGCAATTGGCGGCGTCTTTTTTACTATCGCGCTGGTTCGTTTTCGTAAGACGATTGGAGAGATGGCCTGATATCACGCTGTCTGTCACCCCGGCAGGCAGCGGCCAAATTCGCGATCCACTTCAAAAAACGCAGTTAATCCCTTCCGCTTCCGAGGATGTGTCAACCGTTTGACAGCCTTGCCGGAGGGCCGTTGTTACATTGCGGCCATCCGTCAGGACATACAGACACAGGAAGCAGCAATGAAAATCACCAAACTCACCACGTTTATTATGCACGTGCCGGTCACGAAAAATATTATCGGCGACTCAACCCATAGCATTACCCATTGGGGAATGCCGGGGGTGATGATCGAAACGGATACCGGTCTTGTTGGCTATGGCTATACCGGCACCCATGCCGATATCACCACCGACCGCCTTATCACCACGATCATTCAGGACGTTTTCGGCCCCATGCTGATCGGCGAAGATGCCAGCGAAGTCCGCTATCTGCACCGTAAGATGTCGCGCAGTTCGACCAATATCTGGGTTGGTCGCGGCGGTTTGATGCAAATGGCGCTCTCTGCCATTGATATCGCGCTGTGGGATCTTAAAGCCAAAATGGTCGAGCAGCCGCTATGGAAAGTCTTTGGCGGCTCGAAAAACACCCGCGTTCTCGCCTATAACACCGACTGCGGCTGGCTGGTCCGTGATACGGCGGAGCTGGTTGATGACTGCAAGAAAATGATTTTTGAAGAAGGGTTTAATGCCATCAAAATGAAAATCGGCAAGCCGGACCCGCGTGAGGATCTCAAACGTATTGAGGCCGTCAGAAAGGCGATCGGCGATGACGTGAATCTGATGGTCGACGCGAACGCCAAATGGGACATCAGTACCGCCAAACAATACGGCTCACGGCTGGCGGATTTCGATATCACCTGGTTTGAAGAGCCAATGTGGCACGATGACGTCGCAAGCCACCGTACGCTGGCTGAACATATCCACACGCCGATTGCGCTGGGCGAGCTTCTCTATCAATTTGATTCATTTAAAGAATTTGTGCTGGCGGGTGCCGTGGATTACCTGCAGCCCGATGCAACGCGTTGTGGGGGGCTGACGGCGGTTTGGGAAATTGCCGATCTGGGTCAGGCTTTCAATCTGCCGGTCACGCCACATCACGGTGACATGATGCAGGCGCAGCTGCACCTGGTCATGGCGCATCCTTCCTGCTCATTGCTGGAATTTATCCCCTGGACGCTGGACTGCTTCGTCGATCCGGTGGAAGTCAACGAGGGCTACTATTCTCTGCCCACCGCGCCTGGCGCCGGCACTACCCTTCGCCAGGAGGCGCTTGAGCGCTTTAGCGTAAGATAAACCAACCTGTATCGCCCGGGCACGGCTCGGGCCACAACAATAATGACAAATACAAAGAGGTGATTTATGCCCGCCCCTACCGATCAGGATTTATCACTGGCAATCCGTAAATCCATTCGTCGGATCATCCCGATGGTGACGTTGATGTTTATTCTGGCCTATCTGGATCGTTCCAACATTGGCTTTGCCAAACAAGAGTTTCAGCTGGATACCGGCCTCAGTGATGCGGCTTACGCTTTCGGCGCCGGGATCTTCTTTATCGGCTATGCGCTGTTTGAAGTCCCCAGCAATATACTGCTTTATCGTATCGGCGCTCGCGTCTGGCTTGCGCGTATTATGGTGACCTGGGGCCTCGTGTCCGCGTCGATGATGTTTGCCCACACGGAGTCGGTTTTTATCTTCTTACGCTTCCTGCTTGGCGTCAGCGAAGCAGGTTTCTTTCCCGGGGTTATTCTTTATCTGACCTTCTGGTTCCCGCAGCATATCCGCGCGCGCGTCACCGGCTACTTTCTGTTTGGCGCACCGCTGGCCTTCATCATCGGCGGGCCGCTTTCCGGTTCACTGCTGTCGCTTGAGGGCACGGTACTGGCATTTGGTTTGCACGGTTGGCAGTTGATGTTCCTCGTGGAAGGTCTGCTCGCCTCCGCCGTTGGCATCTGGGTCTTCTTCTATCTTGATGACCGCCCTGATAACGCTAGCTGGCTGACAAAACAGGAAAAAGAGGCGCTAAATAAAACGCTGGATCAGGAGGAACAGGTCAAACTCGCCCACGGTCCGAAAGGGGTGTGGCAAGCGCTGCTGGACATCCGTGTGCTTTATTTATGCCTGATCTGGTTTACGGTGCAGGTATGCGGTTATGGGATCTACTTCTTCCTGCCGACGCAAATCGCTACGCTGATGGGCACCAAAGTGGGCTTACTGGTCGGTTTCATTACCGCTATTCCACCGCTGTGCGCGGCTATCGCGGTGTACTACGTGCCGCGTATTTCGGAAAGATTGCAGGAGCGTCGTTATGTTGCCTCTATCACCTTTATGTCCGGCGCCGTCGGGATTGCCATCTCCGGGCTCGCAGACAGTATCCCGTTGATTGCCATTGTCGCTCTGTGCGTCGCTGCTGCCGGGCACCTGGCAATGCAGCCGTTATACTGGACCTTCCCCTCTTCTTATCTTGGCGGTGCGGCAGCCGCTTCGGGCATCGCGTTGATTAACTCGATGGGGAATCTGGGAGGATTTGTGGCACCAAACCTGCGCGTCTGGGCGGAACAAACCTTTCACTCTGCACAGGCGGGGCTCTATTTCCTGGCCATGGTGACGGCAGCGGGCAGCCTGATGATTCTGGCGCTCCGTCGGTTCGGCATTGAAAAGCCCATGAACACGCCGCCCGCCAACCGCAACGTATCGGCCAGCGAGGCAAAATATCTGCGCCACTCTGATTAACAGGAAATGATACAGTGCTACGACAACAATCAACCTCAGGCAGTCACAACGATGGTTAAGATATTGGCCGTAGCACCGTCACATGATCCCGTCATTTCGCCAGAGGAGATCAACACGATTCTGCTTGGCAGCAGTTGGTTTCGCGCACTACCGGATTATCTCATTGAACAGATGGTGTCCCGCGCCACTCTGTATCAATACGAGAATGGTGAAATCATTCACTACCGCGGTGATGAATCGCTGGGTTTGTATGCGGTCATCACCGGTTCCGTGAAGGTGAGTTCCGTCTCTGCCGATGGCAGAGAGTGTATTTTCCGCTATCTTTCGCCGGGCAACTGGTTCGGCGAAATTGGCATGATCGATAAGTCTACCCGCACCCACGATGCGAGGGCGATCGGTAAGACGATACTCCTGACGCTAAAGCCCCGCGATGTTGAGTTCCTTCTGCAAAACTACCCGATTCTTCATCGTTTTCTGGCGTTACTATTGTGTAAAGTGGTACGCAATGCCTTCACCATGCTGCATGACAGCACGTTGTTATCGGTGTCTGCGCGCCTCGCAAAGCGGTTAGTCAGCCTATCAGAGGGATACGGCGAGCCGCATGAACGGGGAGTGTTGATCAATCTCTATCTGACGCAGGACGATCTGGCGACAATCATTAATACAACTCGCCAAACCATCAATAAACGGTTGGTTGCGTGGGAGAAATTGGGATGGATAGACGCGAAGTACGGCAAAATTTTAATCGTCAATATCAATGCACTCAGGCAGTTATATGCTGATGAAGACGAATAGCGCGATCTGAGCGCTTTTCTATTTCGTACAGACGCAAAAAAGCCCATCCGTCAGGATGGGCTTCTTCACTTATTTGATGCCTGGCAGTTCCCTACTCTCGCATGGGGAGACCCCACACTACCATCGGCGCTACGGCGTTTCACTTCTGAGTTCGGCATGGGGTCAGGTGGGACCACCGCGCTACAGCCGCCAGGCAAATTCTGTTTTCAGACCGCTTTATGCGTTCTGATTTAATCTGTAATCAAGCTGAATATCAGTCTCTTCGCCAAAACATCTTCGGCGTTGTAAGGTTAAGCCTCACGGTTCATTAGTACTGGTTAGCTCAACGTATCGCTACGCTTACACACCCAGCCTATCAACGTCGTCGTCTTCAACGTTCCTTCAGGACTCTCAAGGAGTCAGGGAGAACTCATCTCGGGGCAAGTTTCGTGCTTAGATGCTTTCAGCACTTATCTTTTCCGCATTTAGCTACCGGGCAATGCCATTGGCATGACAACCCGAACACCAGTGATGCGTCCACTCCGGTCCTCTCGTACTAGGAGCAGCCCCCTCAATTCTCCAGCGCCCACGGCAGATAGGGACCGAACTGTCTCACGACGTTCTAAACCCAGCTCGCGTACCACTTTAAATGGCGAACAGCCATACCCTTGGGACCTACTTCAGCCCCAGGATGTGATGAGCCGACATCGAGGTGCCAAACACCGCCGTCGATATGAACTCTTGGGCGGTATCAGCCTGTTATCCCCGGAGTACCTTTTATCCGTTGAGCGATGGCCCTTCCATTCAGAACCACCGGATCACTAAGACCTGCTTTCGCACCTGCTCGAGCCGTCACTCTCGCAGTCAAGCTAGCTTATGCCTTTGCACTAACCTCCTGATGTCCGACCAGGATTAGCTAACCTTCGTGCTCCTCCGTTACTCTTTAGGAGGAGACCGCCCCAGTCAAACTACCCACCAGACACTGTCCGCAACCCGGATTACGGGTCTACGTTAGAACACCAGCCATTAAAGGGTGGTATTTCAAGGATGGCTCCACACGAACTGGCGTCCGCGCTTCAAAGCCTCCCACCTATCCTACACATCAAGGACCAGTGTTCAGTGTCAAGCTATAGTAAAGGTTCACGGGGTCTTTCCGTCTTGCCGCGGGTACACTGCATCTTCACAGCGAGTTCAATTTCACTGAGTCTCGGGTGGAGACAGCCTGGCCATCATTACGCCATTCGTGCAGGTCGGAACTTACCCGACAAGGAATTTCGCTACCTTAGGACCGTTATAGTTACGGCCGCCGTTTACCGGGGCTTCGATCAAGAGCTTCGCGTTGCCGCTAACCCCATCAATTAACCTTCCGGCACCGGGCAGGCGTCACACCGTATACGTCCACTTTCGTGTTTGCACAGTGCTGTGTTTTTAATAAACAGTTGCAGCCAGCTGGTATCTTCGACTGATTTCAGCTCCATGGGTAAACCACTTCACCTACATATCAGCGTGCCTTCTCCCGAAGTTACGGCACCATTTTGCCTAGTTCCTTCACCCGAGTTCTCTCAAGCGCCTTGGTATTCTCTACCTGACCACCTGTGTCGGTTTGGGGTACGATTTGATGTTACCTGATGCTTAGAGGCTTTTCCTGGAAGCAGGGCATTTATTACTTCAGCACCGTAGTGCCTCGTCATCACACCTCAGCGTTAGTAAGCGTCCGGATTTACCTAAACGCTCCGCCTACATGCTTAAACCGGGACAACCGTCGCCCGGCTAACATAGCCTTCTCCGTCCCCCCTTCGCAGTAACACCAAGTACAGGAATATTAACCTGTTTCCCATCGACTACGCCTTTCGGCCTCGCCTTAGGGGTCGACTCACCCTGCCCCGATTAACGTTGGACAGGAACCCTTGGTCTTCCGGCGTGCGGGTTTTTCACCCGCATTATCGTTACTTATGTCAGCATTCGCACTTCTGATACCTCCAGCATCCCTCACGAGACACCTTCGCAGGCTTACAGAACGCTCCCCTACCCAACAACGCATAAGCGTCGCTGCCGCAGCTTCGGTGCACAGTTTAGCCCCGTTACATCTTCCGCGCAGGCCGACTCGACCAGTGAGCTATTACGCTTTCTTTAAATGATGGCTGCTTCTAAGCCAACATCCTGGCTGTCTGAGCCTTCCCACATCGTTTCCCACTTAACTGTGACTTTGGGACCTTAGCTGGCGGTCTGGGTTGTTTCCCTCTTCACGACGGACGTTAGCACCCGCCGTGTGTCTCCCGTGATAACATTCTTCGGTATTCGCAGTTTGCATCGGGTTGGTAAGTCGGGATGACCCCCTAGCCGAAACAGTGCTCTACCCCCGAAGATGAATTCACGAGGCGCTACCTAAATAGCTTTCGGGGAGAACCAGCTATCTCCCGGTTTGATTGGCCTTTCACCCCCAGCCACAAGTCATCCGCTAATTTTTCAACATTAGTCGGTTCGGTCCTCCAGTTAGTGTTACCCAACCTTCAACCTGCCCATGGCTAGATCACCGGGTTTCGGGTCTATACCCTGCAACTTAACGCCCAGTTAAGACTCGGTTTCCCTTCGGCTCCCCTATACGGTTAACCTTGCTACAGAATATAAGTCGCTGACCCATTATACAAAAGGTACGCAGTCACACCCCAAAGGGTGCTCCCACTGCTTGTACGTACACGGTTTCAGGTTCTTTTTCACTCCCCTCGCCGGGGTTCTTTTCGCCTTTCCCTCACGGTACTGGTTCACTATCGGTCAGTCAGGAGTATTTAGCCTTGGAGGATGGTCCCCCCATATTCAGACAGGATACCACGTGTCCCGCCCTACTCTTCGAGTTCACAACCTGTGCATTTTGGTGTACGGGACTATCACCCTGTACCGTCGGACTTTCCAGACCATTCCACTAACACACAAGCTGATTCAGACTCTGGGCTGCTCCCCGTTCGCTCGCCGCTACTGGGGGAATCTCGGTTGATTTCTTTTCCTCGGGGTACTTAGATGTTTCAGTTCCCCCGGTTCGCTTCGTTAACCTATGTATTCAGTTAACGATAGTGTGACGAATCACACTGGGTTTCCCCATTCGGAAATCGCCGGTTATAACGGTTCATATCACCTTACCGACGCTTATCGCAGATTAGCACGTCCTTCATCGCCTCTGACTGCCAGGGCATCCACCGTGTACGCTTAGTCGCTTAACCTCACAACCCGAAGATGTTTCACTTCTGATTGCGAAAATTTGAGAGACTCGAACACACCGCTTATCTGTTCTTGTTACGGAGAACAGACACAGTGTGTCGTTTCAATTTTCAGCTTGATCCAGATTTTTAAAGAGCAAAACTTCGCAGTGAACCTTTTTAGGTACACTCTGAAGTTTTCTTGGTTTGTTGCAGTAAAGATGGTGGAGCTATGCGGGATCGAACCGCAGACCTCCTGCGTGCAAAGCAGGCGCTCTCCCAGCTGAGCTATAGCCCCATCGTATTCCGAATCTCCCTCAAATCCGCGGGACGAATTTGGTAGGCCTGAGTGGACTTGAACCACCGACCTCACCCTTATCAGGGGTGCGCTCTAACCACCTGAGCTACAAGCCTGCAGAGATTCTTTACTGCTATTTTTCATCAGACAATCTGTGTGAGCACTTCAAAGAACGTTTCTTTAAGGTAAGGAGGTGATCCAACCGCAGGTTCCCCTACGGTTACCTTGTTACGACTTCACCCCAGTCATGAATCACAAAGTGGTAAGCGCCCTCCCGAAGGTTAAGCTACCTACTTCTTTTGCAACCCACTCCCATGGTGTGACGGGCGGTGTGTACAAGGCCCGGGAACGTATTCACCGTAGCATTCTGATCTACGATTACTAGCGATTCCGACTTCATGGAGTCGAGTTGCAGACTCCAATCCGGACTACGACATACTTTATGAGGTCCGCTTGCTCTCGCGAGGTCGCTTCTCTTTGTATATGCCATTGTAGCACGTGTGTAGCCCTACTCGTAAGGGCCATGATGACTTGACGTCATCCCCACCTTCCTCCAGTTTATCACTGGCAGTCTCCTTTGAGTTCCCGGCCTAACCGCTGGCAACAAAGGATAAGGGTTGCGCTCGTTGCGGGACTTAACCCAACATTTCACAACACGAGCTGACGACAGCCATGCAGCACCTGTCTCAGAGTTCCCGAAGGCACCAAAGCATCTCTGCTAAGTTCTCTGGATGTCAAGAGTAGGTAAGGTTCTTCGCGTTGCATCGAATTAAACCACATGCTCCACCGCTTGTGCGGGCCCCCGTCAATTCATTTGAGTTTTAACCTTGCGGCCGTACTCCCCAGGCGGTCTATTTAACGCGTTAGCTCCGGAAGCCACGCCTCAAGGGCACAACCTCCAAATAGACATCGTTTACGGCGTGGACTACCAGGGTATCTAATCCTGTTTGCTCCCCACGCTTTCGCACCTGAGCGTCAGTCTTCGTCCAGGGGGCCGCCTTCGCCACCGGTATTCCTCCAGATCTCTACGCATTTCACCGCTACACCTGGAATTCTACCCCCTCTACGAGACTCAAGCTTGCCAGTTTCAAATGCAGTTCCCAGGTTGAGCCCGGGGATTTCACATCTGACTTAACAAACCGCCTGCGTGCGCTTTACGCCCAGTAATTCCGATTAACGCTTGCACCCTCCGTATTACCGCGGCTGCTGGCACGGAGTTAGCCGGTGCTTCTTCTGCGAGTAACGTCAATCGCTGCGGTTATTAACCACAACGCCTTCCTCCTCGCTGAAAGTACTTTACAACCCGAAGGCCTTCTTCATACACGCGGCATGGCTGCATCAGGCTTGCGCCCATTGTGCAATATTCCCCACTGCTGCCTCCCGTAGGAGTCTGGACCGTGTCTCAGTTCCAGTGTGGCTGGTCATCCTCTCAGACCAGCTAGGGATCGTCGCCTAGGTGAGCCGTTACCCCACCTACTAGCTAATCCCATCTGGGCACATCCGATGGTGTGAGGCCCGAAGGTCCCCCACTTTGGTCTTGCGACGTTATGCGGTATTAGCTACCGTTTCCAGTAGTTATCCCCCTCCATCGGGCAGTTTCCCAGACATTACTCACCCGTCCGCCACTCGTCACCCAAGAGCAAGCTCTCTGTGCTACCGTTCGACTTGCATGTGTTAGGCCTGCCGCCAGCGTTCAATCTGAGCCATGATCAAACTCTTCAATTTAAGTTTGATGCTCGTGAATTAAACTTCGTAATGAATTACGTGTTCACTCAGAGACTTGGTATTCATTTTTCGTCTTGCGACGTTAAGAATCCGTATCTTCGAGTGCCCACACAGATTGTCTGATAAATTGTTAAAGAGCAGTTGCGACGCGCTTTAGCGCTCTGTCGCGAGGTGGCGTATATTACGCTTTCCTCTTTCAGAGTCAACCCTCATTTTCAGGTTTTTCTCTTCAACCAACCCGGCTACTTAGTGTGAAGTGATTCACATCCGCCGTGTCGATGGAGGCGCATTATAGGGAGTTTCCCCGGGGCCGCAACCCTTAAATTGCAGAAAAATGACTGACTGCTGCAATCCACAGCAGAATGCCGTCTTATACCCATTTACGCACAGAGTTATCCACAAATATCTCGATTACCACTATTATCCAGGCCTTATGATTTGTATTTATCAATGTCGCTCCGTCTATTTACTTAAGCGAGATTGCGCTTTTCCGCTGGCATCCGGCAACTAGCGCTCCCCCTTTCCTCATAAGGTCATCGCCAGCCTCTGTTTGCAAACACCCACCGCTTATCAGAAAGCACACGTATTGCAGAAGCGGACCAGTTCGCGCCTCACTGACTCGCTGCGGGAGATAACCGCCGCCATAAGCTGGTAAACTGCGTTAGCGGAATAAGCATGTTCGTCATTATTTATCCGTGAGGTTTTGCACCAAATCCCAGACCGAAGAGGCATTACCTCCTTTATTATTCGCCACCCGTTTTTTGCACGGTGATCTCCCATTTAATTTTGGTGAAATTGAGCGACACCGTTTCAACTGGTTTACTACCAGAAACTGTGGAAACAACCAAAGGTTGCCCAGCGGTCTGTGTAAGCGCGACGATGATGTGCTCGTTTGGGATGCCCCCCGCGCCGTTGATGGTCATTCCTGTCACCGGGTGATGCTAAACGGTATGCCGATGGCACGATTATGCGGGATACTTACAGCCAGTCCTACGGTCGCCACCGCCACAACCGCAGTACTCGGCCTGCTAGAGCCGATGCCATATATTCCCGGCACCGTCCGGGCGCACCGACAATAATGGTGATAGTGGGCGATATGCCCGCGCTGGCTGCTCTCAATGCTGATATGTATGTGGGGTGAGGTTATTAGGATTAGTTTTCCTGGATAGATAGCGCCGTGAGCTGGGGGGATTGGTGGTATTAATAATAGTTCAAGGATTGTACTGGATGGTGTTTATTTGGATGACTGGAAGGGGGGAAGCGCCTTTTTGGAGAAAATTAGGTGTTCTTTGGCATTGCAATAACTTGTAAAACAAAAGGAATAAGACCAGTGCGAAGGCCGGACTCGCAAATAAAACCTAACAATCTGAATTAAATGAATATTTAATAAGTTAATATTACTTTGTATACTCACTTGTATACTCAATCAACTTTAGTTAGCAATCAATGAAAATCAATGAGTTATGTGAACATATATTCTCCCATTTTTGAGCTGTTTTTACCAACAGGAAGCAGCTGAAACTCGCCGCTTCACCAGGGCTTGGCTAACATCCCTGGATAGTATTTGGCAATAATGTCATTCATCCTTTCTATCAACTCCAAACGCTTGAACGTCAGATGCGCGGTTCCCTTTTGAAAGTAACGAATACTGAAGAACTCATCCTCGTAAGCATCCTTAGCCGGGTTATCCCGAATATGTTCCATCAATCTGACAGAGATATCACCACGGTTGTCAGGTACTGGTTTGCCATCGAGTAACAACAGCATCCGCTCCAGGTCAGCCAACTGATCCCGTCGCCAGCCCCAGTTCAGACTAAATCCCCATCTGTTATACGTCACCAGATTATTAATGATGATCTTCTTACCAAAGCTGCAGGGGCTATTGGTTTTGTAATCCCATGAGAGCCCTTTGAAAACGTTGATAATGCCGCGTTCAAAAACATCCATTTTGTTCAGATGCAACTGTTCAAAGGTACTGAGGATATTTGCCTCGCTGATAGCAGGAAGATCCCCCTCCTCCAGGTTCTTATGCCACTGGTCGCGAGCCTGTGCATCCATCAATGCCATCATGCCGGATTTCAACATCAAATCGCGCCAGATACTGCAGTCGATATTACGCGTGATAGCCGGCATCGCTTTATCAACCTTTTCAGTCAGCCAACTATCGTAGCGGTGTCCAGATTTCATCGCCCAGTCTTGTGCGGTCCCCCCACCGACTTCTGAGGTTAACCGTGAAATAGCATCCAGCTGCTGGATGAGCTTTTCAATCTGCAGCAGTGCTGCATCGCGGCCAGAAACTACTCGTTCTATACTGGTCGAACAGATGAGTTCATTGTGTTCCGTTAATACATCGGGTTCTGTTTGCATCGTCAATCATCCATAAAAGCAAACACGCCTGCCGGAAATGGCAGGCGCATTATGCGATGAATAAATAAGGTGGGAAGTTCAGAGGTAAAAATCAGGAATGGTGCTCGAAGAATTTATATTCATTAATCCGATAGCTCGCCTGGCCCTGAGAATATCGATAGCGGTTAGGAAGGGTGCCTGCTCTTGCCATTTAACCCCTTTGCGGTCAGTGCGTAGCAGTTCATAACGTTCAACCAGAAAATTCACCGCATCAGCCAGTGTTATTCCTGCTTCGATATGTTCCTGTATGGCGGAATCATCACGGAATGGTGTGTCGTTGAGCGTAAGGCCGTAATGATGCTCAAGCAGATAGGTTAAAAGCTGCTGCCAGACCTGCACGGGCGACAGGAGTGACGCAACCGGCACCGTGGCCGGTACAGTTGATATATGCATGAGTTGAAACCCTGATAAAGGAAGAGGAAGGTGTTACCTAGTTACAGTTGACTGGGGATAAATAGCAATATAAACGTAGCCATGAGAGCCGAGAGTGTCAGCTTCGCAGGTGAGTCCGTTGTGATGCAGAGTGACGCAGTACTGACTGCGGGGATCAAGCTCACCAGTGGTGAGCATCCGCTCGAGCTGTTTCATTATTAGTGGAAACACCTGGTCCAGGCGCAATGCTTCATCGTCAATGAATGAGCCATTAAACCCAGCTCGGTCAGCCAGAAAGTAGAGACGGTTGCCTTCCTGAACCAAGCGAGCGCCGAAGCACGGCGTGATATTACGTATTAATCCCCACTGAAAGCAGGATGCGCTCTCCGCTGATGTGCCGGATAAGGTGGTCGACTGCATTAACATATTCCTTTATAACTGTTAAAGAGATGACTAATTAATCGTCACGCTGCGAAGAATGGCATACGGGCCCGCCCGGTCCTGACGACGCTCAACAAAAACAGCGAGTACACCGCTGATATCCTGAACTTCACGTCCGTAGTAATGGCAGACACTACCATGCCACCGGTAGTGGCCTGTACAGAAGGCAGATAGCTTGGATTCGGGATGCTGACGATAAATATGCATCGCCTGGCACTTACTGATTATTTTCATTCTGCACCTCACAACCAGCCACATTCAGCAAATGACACAACCTCGTTTCCCACCACAAGATGATCCAGCACACGTACTTCTACTAGTGCCAGCGCTTTCATAATCCTCTGAGTAATATGTTTGTCCTGCTGACTGATTTCTGTCGTGCCGGATGGATGGTTATGCGCCAAAATGACCGCAGCGGCGTTATGTTTCAGGGCTGATTTAACCACTTCGCGGGGATGCACTTCGGTATGGCTGAGCGTGCCGGTAAACAGTGTTTCTCGCTCCAGCAGGCAATGCTGATTGTCGAGATACATCACGATGAAGACTTCCCGCTCCTGGTAAGCCATTTGTAGCTGAAGCCAGGTCTTGGTGAAGCAGGTGGAGTTAAAAGACTCATTCGGCTGGCGCTGATACTTTTCCAATAGTCGTAACGCCCGACGGATAACGCGTTGCTCATTTGGCAGGAATACCGGGGATAAATTGAGTGCGGACATAATTGCTCCTTAAAACAAAAAGCCCCGCCGGTTTAGTGGCGGGACGTGAAGATAGGGTTGGTAAAAAGCTTCATGAGGCAAGTTGCAGCATATTCTCGGCCATCACCCAAAGGGCACGGTTAAGTTTCACATCTCTGTCGATGCCTTTAACGGCGCGTGTATGGGAGCGTTGACCTTTAGTCGTTCGACCGGACAGCCCACCTTTAATCAGGTTTTCCTGAATACGCTGGTAAGTAGTCCATAAGTCATTACTTTCATCCTGCCAGCGGCGTGGAGAAAGTATCTGCTTTTCCGTCACCGGCTGATGCTCTTCACCAAAGCGATAGGTTAATGCCGCTTTCGCCATCGCCTCTTGTGCTGGTGGCGGTAACAAAAGCGACTGCATGGCATCGCGCTTCTCCTCCACCCGGTCAAATATCCCCAGCACTTCGTAAGCCCCTTCAATGACTTTCTCCACCACATTGCCTTTATGCGGCACGCGCACCTCTCCGAACGACTCACCGCAAATCAGCCCATTCTGACAAACCGATCTGAATAACCCCGGCAACATCTGGTATGAGCTTGAACCGTCATGGCTGTTAAGCAGGATGATTTCTGGCACCTGTTTGCCAGTGATCTGGCCTTCGCGACGCAGGCGCAGCATGTGTTTGGTGTGCTCTCGCTTGCTCTGGTCCCGGACTCGGGTCTGGCAGGCAAAGAATGGCTGGAAGCCTTCGCGTTGAAGGTCATCGAGCAGGGTAATTGTCGGAATATATGTGTATCGGTTGCTGCGGGATTCATGCTTTTCTTCGCTGAACACACTCGGTACATAGTGTGCCAGTTCGTCTCGGGTTAACGGGCGGTCGCGGCGAACAAGATTGACCGCACCAAAGCGGCTAGCTAAACGAGTCATAGTTAATTCCTTTATAAATGGGCATAAAAGCCACTTCCGTGAAGTGGCTATGGAGGGTATTCAGGGAGTAGCGGGTGGCTGCTCTTGCTGTGGCGACAGTTCACTGTCAGGTAATGTCGGCGGGATTAGCTCATCGAGCTGGTGATGTTGTAATCGACGCAGAATGAAAGGTTTACCGTGCTGGAAGCATCGAATGCACCATTCGTACTTCACGACTCGCCTTATGACGGGAGGCAGGTGTTCATACGTTTTGCCGCATACCGATAAAACAAAGGCATGATCATTAATCCTGTCCTCCGCGATCGCAGCCAGCCCTTTGATGACGCAACACTTCAGCTTTTTTCGGGAATCAGCTTTCAGGCAAGAATGGCGAGTTTTTTTATGAGTCTTATCAGGCTAAAGGTCATCAGGCTGGCTCCCATGGTCTGGCATACGACCGACTTACTTCTTAGTAGAGTGAGTCCCGCGACGCTGAAAACAACGGGCCAGGTCAGATCCAGAGGTGCTGTATCTGGCGCTGTATCGTCCGGGAGTTTGTGGCTTTTCATAGGTCTGTCCATAAAACGTCCGGTACCGCAGGAAGCGCATACCGGACCAGGTGAGTAATCAGGGGAGATCGACGGAGGCTATTTCCTCAGAAGCGTTTGTGGGGCCACTGTAAACACCGACGTATTCATTTAGAGGAAAGATAATTACTACATTTTTCTTCGGGTCGAAAGAGCAACCATTTAATCCTGCAATTGCAGCAGTTTTCCCGGAGCTTGTGTTTTTGACAATCAGTTTGTTGTCAGCACAACTGCTGGCTTTGACGTAATTCACCACATAACCATCCTGCTCTGCTACGATTTCTCCAGTTGCTGCTTTTGGCTGAGAGTTACTTTCTTTCTGCCCACTTACGCGTTTGCTGCTGTAAGGAATATATTGCGCAGCATCATTCCGCAGGGTCGGTGGATCATTGTTCAGGCCAAGATATACAGGACAACCAGAGGCACCCACCGCACAGCTCTTTTCAACGATGGTGCGTGACGGCCAGCCTTTTGTGCCAATGTAAGCAGCACCGGTTTCATCAAGGCAGTAGGTTTCCTCCCATGTGTAATTTTTATTCTGACCCGGCATAGTGCGGGTCGTTACGAGACAAGTCAGAGCCTTAACCGGTTTACTGTCGTAGCGGATAAAGTTCTGTTCAAGGGGTGATGCTGCGTACAGCAAAGGAGATATGTTCGCAGCAGCAGCCTTGTTTTGTGCCTCAGCGCTAAAACCAACTCTGTTGTTGAGTTTTACGCTGACTGCTGCATCGTTCATTTCGCGAAGCATTTCACCGCCGTTATCTGTCAGAAAGAATGTGTATCGCTCTGGATGAATGTTACCGGGAATGGTGATGGCAAAACTGAAGGCCGGGATTGAAAGGGTACAGATCAAAATCAGGCGTGAAAGGAATGTCGCCATATACAGATATCCTTGCTGATGATTAACAATGTGGGAGCATGAGCTACCGGATGGGGTGATTAATGGCTGATGCAGTCTTCCCAGTTAAGGTCCTCCAGAGCGTCCTTGAGTCCTGCGGTACTGAATGGGTGAGATAAGGGTTTATTGATTCGGGTGATTTCAATCTGCCCATGGCTGTCTGTGTTTTTGAGTGCGATGAAAGCCGCCTTGCCTGGCAGGTAATGTACAGCGTTGATATTAATCCCCATGCCTTCCTGACCTTCATCTGGTACACCTAAGGGTTTCTTATCAGACCCGCTGTAGTTCAATATCAGATGACTGTCCCGGCAGGTGAGCGTCATGCGTTCTCCGGCGCTATTGTCGGTATTCAGTTCAAACTCCATCGCATTAACAGTGCCAAACCAGTTGCCCCATTGTTGCTCCTGGCCCATGGCGTGCACCGCTGCGCTGAACAGTGCCGTACTGAAAAAGAATGCGGAGCTTATCTTCAACATAGAGAATCCTTGCTGTTGTTTTGCAAACGAAAAATGGCCCTTTGCTGAACAAAAGGCCACCTGATCGTATGCATTTGAGAGGGAATGGGATAATCGTTAATACAGATCAGTTTCAACAAATTGATCGTTATTATCTATAATAAAAACGATCAATTACCAACATATTGATAGGTGAAAACTATCTTTTAATTGAGTATCGATCGGTATTGATGATCAATGAGATATTCGTCCAGACAAAGATATGCCGGTGTTCTCAGTTGGGTGATATAGGTTTGAAATAATCTGGAGTGAGTGATGTTGACAATTATTGGCCACTTTCATCGTGGCCTTTTTTATTTATAAATAGAAAACTCTAAAAAGGAATGCCATACCAGTTATTTACTGAGTCATCTTTGACTTTTTTGTTTTCTCCGGCATCAATTTCAGGAGTAGATGTAATTTTATTTAGCTTTTCATTGGATGTTTGTAAGAGTAATTTATCATGAAGCTTTTCAGCTTCTGAAGGTATTTTTGCGATGATTTTCTCTGCATCAGTTACATTACTGAATTCCCGCCCTACTGGTTCTGACGTTGATTTTTCGCGAACCGTGACTTTCTTCTTTGTCTTCCTGTAAACCGATGATTCCCACGATTTCTTAAATCTGGATAAAAAATTATTGTCGTAACAATACATGCAAATATAAATACAACGTAGTGCAAGATACTTCTCAGTTGTCGTTGATGGCCTGAAAAGGCTAACGAAATGAGGGTTGTGGACGTAGCCCTGTAAAGCTGCTTTGTACGCCTCATTAAAAATATGCTCAGAAGGTATATTGTCCTGATGGGGTTGAGTTCCTTTTGCTATCTTAGCTTGCGCTCTCTTTATTGAACCAATGATAACGTTAACCTTGTCCTTAGAAATATAGTCCCACGCCCATTGTATTTTTACTTTCTCAGATTTCTTTAGGGGGAGGTTATTTACTAAAGGAGAGTGTCTGTCCCACTCGTATCTTATCTTCGACATTATCAATAGTTTTGATGAAAGATCCATCGATGACCTGTCAAAAAAATCTTTTATGCACTCAAGGCGTTCACTATGGCTTACAGGATACTGAATTTTAATCAGCCGGTGATAATACGTCCGGGTATAAACAGTGCACGGTTCATTTATATTAAAACTACCAAGTGCTTTATTTTTATTACTGAGAGCCCTTATATACACCCAGGTAAAGTAACAGGCATCATTGCAGCGTTTAAACCAGTTGAATTCTTTTAATGGCAACATTGCATCTTTGGCTTTTTTAAAATTAGATGCATATGCACGAAGTATATCTGGGTCTTTATAAAACAGACGAAACGCGTCATTTATTGCCTCTGCTGCTAATCTATAATCTTCTCCATAAATCAGATCTGCGCTGTATTTCTTGCTG
Organism: Kluyvera sp. CRP; assembly: GCF_019930565.1. NCBI lineage: Bacteria > Pseudomonadati > Pseudomonadota > Gammaproteobacteria > Enterobacterales > Enterobacteriaceae > Kluyvera > Kluyvera sp. CRP. Next base: position 464,787 of record NZ_CP082841.1, read on the forward strand.
CTATCTTTCAAACGATAATTGTAAATAGCGACATCATCCCCATTTAGCCACAGAAATAACCTGATATCACGCGAGCTTTTAATGTCGATCCATAACTCATCACTCACAAGGAATTACCTCTTTTTATTATGTGAACTGCAATGCATGTATAGTAATTCATAGGGTAATTCATAGCAATAATCATAGTGTAAATCGTAGGGTGGAAGTCTAATGCAACCCCTGTAATTAGGCACTTTTTTAGTGAAAAACTGCCTCTGAGAACACCATGAATTGACTGTGTGAAAGTGTAGCTGCGCCAGATTTTTGATGTGTGGTTGATAGTTATCCCCGTCTCGACTGGCAATCCTTTTCTTATGAAATAACGTCAGGGAAAAGTAAATCTGTACATATGAGGCCTATGACATGAAAGGATGCCATCCGGTGTCCTCCTGATACATTTTTGGAGACATGTCATGAGCACGATTAATATTCACGAGGATAAATTTGTCAGCATGCAGTTTATTACTGAACTAACCGGTTTGTCCGATAAGTGGTTTTATAAAATGGCGCAGGACGGTAAGTTCCCAAAACCGGTGAAATTTGGCCGCAGTTCCCGCTGGATTGAACGTGAGATAAAAGAATGGTTAGAAGCCCGTGTTAATGAGTCAAGAGCATAAAAGACTCCAAAGATAGTGATGAAAAGGTCACTAACTTCACACCATGATTTTATGCTCTCGTGCCTTATGGCACATGGCCTTAATGTGAGTTGCATAGTCGGTTTATTTATTATTGTATTTAATGCATTACCAATCATTAATTAACACATTCAATCACCAATCAATATCACTTCATATAAACACGCTATATCACACTCATTAATGGCGTCATACACTTAGACTTTGTTATCACACAGACACTATTTCTGATATTACTATTCATGCTTCATATCAGATGAAGCCCCTCGTCCAGTAACCACCTTTATACATTGCCAGCCAGTCATTACTGACTGGCTTCAGAGAAATACATTATGGACTTACCAGAATCATTCATGTTATCTCATGCTGAATATCACATTGAGAATAACACTCCCTATCTCACCATATCCGATGACAATGAATTCAGATTCAGGTTAGAACAACTTGATAGTTGCCTTAATAATATCAGCAGAGGACATAAGTTACCTTTCACTATTCTGTATAACCGATCAGGTTATAAAGAGAGTGCAGAGTCAGCCATCATTCTTGATGCAATCCGTTATCTTAATGTACTGCCGCAAGAAGCGATGAAAGTACGAATAGCTAATCCACGTATTGCTACACTTCGGAATTTATTTAATAACACTGATTTACATGCCCGTATCCATAACGGGAAAATAGTAGGAGCAGATACTGTTACCACGGCAGAAATGCTGAACAAACTGGTACAGGATTACCGGTTCGCTGTGAGTCAGGCCGGGTTTAAACAGGCCTACAGAAAATACCAGCGAGCTTCGGTTAAAAACCTGAAGGGAGTGATGAATTACATCAGTCACCTGCAGGAGCGTCATTCTCGACTGCTGGTCTTGCGGATTGATTTATCATGGGCAAATGAGCATAAGGCTGACATCACTGCTGATGAAGCCCGTAAGCATCGCCAGCAGCTATTTCGCAACATGAAAAAAAATCCATTGTTTCGCCATGTTCTCGGGACAGTGTGGAAACTGGAATATGCGCCACAGCGTAAATTTCATTACCACATGCTATTCATCTTAAATGGCAATAAGGCACAACAGGATGGCGTGATTGCTCATGCTTTCGGTGAATACTGGAAACACACCATCACTAAAGGTAAAGGCATCTACTACAACTGCAACGCTAACAAAGCGCGTTATGAGGATTGCTGCCTCGGCAAACTGGAACGCGGTGACAGTAGTATGGATAAGGGATTGCTTAAGGCGCTAAGTTACATCACCAAAATCGATGCCTGCGCACGTCTGGTTCTCCCTGGAAATGCCAGAACCTTTGGTCGCGGAGAAGTACGTTCATTGAAAAACAGGAAGAGAACAAAAAGCAGCCGGTAAATCTAACCCGCTGTACCAGACGCTTACTTCATTGCCCCATCTATCTACAAAGCCAGCTAACCATGCTGGCTTTTTTATTTTTCTCGGAGTTCATGATGAATTACTTTGTTTTAGCCACTCACGCCGTCACCGTACATGGTGAATGGGTTACACCAGACTCTGTTCAACAGGTTGATTTTGATTCATTGCATTGCATTTACTGCAAACTGCAGATCGGTGTTCAGTTTGACCCTCTAACAGCGACCAAAACGTTTGTGCATCTTCCGGGGCATATCAACAATGTCGCTCGGCTTAAAAAATGTCGATTCAACAAGCACCAGACAGTGCAAGAGCAAACCTCATCACAAACTATACCGTCTCCACAAAAGCGCCTTCTACCGGCTAACACTACTATACGGCAATGGCGATGTTGCTGGTGCCATGTCTGCTGGCATGGGGAGAAGATATGTCCTCAATGTGCTGACTGGATTTATGCAACTGATGCGTAATAGGCTGTATCGACAGCTTGGTGCCAGATATACGCCCTTGAAGAGGTCAGAATAAAAAACCAAAAAACATCAATCGCGACAAATTAATGACTTAATAATGAAATATAATGCATAAGTAATTGATATTTAATAAAATAATCGAGTGTCCTTTTTAAAATAGAGCCGAGCATGTTATGTTTGTAATTATTAATAGCGCAGTGTGACAAAGATACTATGACACTCATCTCTCTTTTAAAGCGCGAAGGTCCCTGCCTGAGTTCAACGCTGGCGGATCTGCTGATTCAAAGCAAAAACATCTCTGCTGAAAATGCGAGGAAGGTTATCTCACGGGCTGTTTTAGCCGATGAGATAAACAGCATTAAAAATGTATTCCCAAAGAGGGAACAGTTTGTATATCTCAGGGACTCCTATGGTAGCGATGAGTTCTGGCAGGTACTGACCGATAAGCTGATAGAGAGTGGTTCAGCATTGGGGCTTGCACTGAGCGCCCTTCTGGCCAGAGGCGGAATCATTCCTAAGCGTGATTTTGGTGCTGCAAGTGGTTCACCTGTAGCCATGAAGAAAAAAATTCCGTTCACAGTAGTCTGGCAAAGGCTGGTGAAAATCGGTTTATGCACTGAAATTATCCTGCCTGAAATTGGAGAATGCATCGCTCTCAGAGAAAAAGATGAAAGGCGGTACGATTCCGTATCGAGACAGATACACGCGCGTCTGGTGACAGAGAGCATTTTCATCGCGACGATGGTTCAGTGGAGTCAGAACCTCAATCTGATCAGCTATAACCTGGCAAGGACGAGGCAGGATGAAGAAGGGAAGCCACCTGCTATTTCAAATTATCTGTTCGATTTTACAGGTCCCAGCTATTTGTCTCCTCTTGTTACACAGGGAAGCGATGTAAACAAGCCAGGTTTTTTTGCCTGTGACGTTCTGCTGGGGACCAAAGTCACTCTGGCCCAGGTACAGCCCTTTATAGCTAAATGTAAATCGCTAAGGAGTATAAGAAACGTAGGTAAAAGTCTTTTTATGCTGGCCGCCAGTCAGTTCGACAAAGATGCGTTTCATGCTCTGAAGAAGGAGGGCGTTATCCCCGCTACGCCAGAAAATCTGTTCGGTGAAGAGTTTGCAAAGTCACTGCGCGAGCTGAACGATTTTCTATTCTATTACTTCACAAATTCCAGCTCTAACCTGGAAAAAATTGATTCTATTATGGTTGCGCTAACGAATGTTAAAGGTGCCGCGGCGCAGCTGCAGGGGGCACTCTTCGAATATCTTGTTGCTGAAGTGATGAAACATGAAGGTGCCGTTGAGATAGGAAAAGTTTTCCGTTCTGCTGACGGTAAAAAAGCAGAAAGTGATGTGTTCATCGCTAAGGGATATCAGGAGGTAAGGTTTATTGAATGCAAAGGCTACAAACCCTATTCCTTTGTCAAGCATGAAGACGTTAAACACTGGATAGGAGATCAGGTACCTGTATTTTTCGATGCCGCCAAAAAAGAGAAGCCAGAAGCCGACATTCATGTCGAATTCTGGACCACGGGGAAACTGGGCGCAGACAGCAAGTTATCGCTTGAAAAATTTCGTGATAATAACGCAGTCAGGAAACGCTATAAAATACACGTGCTGGAAGCTCATGATGTAAAAAAAAGATTCCATGCGACCAGAAATAAAAGCCTGATTAACGTTTATGAAAAACATTTCGCAGAACCTTTCTATAAAGAAAAAAATTTGGATGACCTCAGGGAAAGTTACCGTCTGGCAGGAGGGCCGCAATCATACTTCGAAGATGAAGAAAAATGAGATGTTATTATTAAGTAGGTCTTTCTAAATTTATTAAATAATACGCATATTTCTAAAAGGAGATTTCTATGGGGTTTGTGCTCAACTGCTCAGGACGGGATAACACTCTTATTACCCTCAGTAAAGGTTTTGGTTGCACGGTTCCTGAACTAGAAATGGTACTACTTGATATTGTTCTTGAAAAAGTCATTACAGCGGCCCCGCATATTCCGAAAACAGCTAATCAGCTTCTTTTTGAATACACCATCAACAATCTTACCGAGCCTGACGAAGTGATTTCAGCATTCTGGTTTCATAGCACCCGTACCGTTGCTGATAACCATTTCCCGTACGGCATTCTTCCACTTAACAATCATTCGCAGCTGTTATCAGAATGCTAGCAGATGCGGCGCCCAGTAGCCAGGTTCAGAGGCGGCCCTCGCTTATGCTTATACAACAGTGCGTCATCAGCCTCCGGATAGCTGTTCAAACTGGGGTATCGACCGGGAGGGGATTGCTGTTCCCCCTGAGGACATCATACGGATTGAAAAAATCATCTGATACAGATATTTTAATATTATAATGAAATTACTTTAATCCTGTTTCGCAGTTGTTCTGCATTCATTTTGGTCTTAACAGCAGGCAGACATTACTGTAACTTCTGGTTAAATGCATTGTGCTGATATTAGGCTTACGGTCAATTACCAGTAGGGATTTCCTGTTTATTTAAAGCTCTTACAGGAATAAAGTTATCTCACCATATGCTCAATGATGAACATGAAGGGAAGCCCGTGATAAATCTGATAATGAAAGTGAGTGATGAAGACTGGAACGTTCCCGTGGGCCAACTTGCCCACAGCTCAATGCCCCTGAGTCGTTATCTGGAATACACGAATGACAGGCTCTCGATCATTTACAGAGAAGTGAATAAAACGGTCCTCGATAAACTTAAGCTCATACCTTGCCTGCTGATGACTGAGTTCGTGAATGAACAGAATCTGGATGGACGGTCACGCCTAGTATCCAATATCCGGGTGGGTATGCTTGAGAGTGTAGCAGTCAACGGGAAAAATTTAGATTATGCAGTCCGCATCGATTATGCCTACCAGAAAGTGGCTGTCGATAACTTCAAAGTGCTGGGTGATCGGTTCTTCTTTCATCTATTTGAAACGTCGAGGACCCACTGGGCCATCAAGGAAGTCAGCCTTCCTGAAGTCATGAATGCTTTTGGGTTAAGACTTCCGAGCCCCCCGCTTGCCAATGTTCCGCCACCGCCACCGCCAGGATTGTATGAACGCGAGCAGAGCGTGACGTCGGTAGAGGCGTTCCTGCAGAAAATAAATGAATTTAAGGCTCAGGAAGGGCAGGAAGTCTTTTATCGCGGACACAGCGACTATAAGTACAAGCTGGAGCCTTCCCTCTTCCGTGAAGAGGAGGCCGTGCCTCTCTACAGGCATAAAGAAAAGAACATGATTAACGAGATCCTGACGGCCCATCCGGCTGAATTTTATCAGGACCATTTCATGATAGATAAGCTGGTCCGCATGCAACACTATGGTCTGCCTACCCGCCTGCTGGACGTCACAGCCAATCCGCTGGTCGCCCTATATTTCTGCTGCGCAGACATGCTCGATAAAAACGCGGAGGAAGAGAAAACAGGGGATGTGAAAATTTTTACCGTCCAGGCGGACGACATCAAGTTTTATAACTCTGACACCGTAAGTTGCATAACTAACTTGTCCCTGCTTAGTATGGAAGATAAAAATAAGATCATTCCGGAAACTGACATTCCCATTGATCATCGAAACAAAAAATCTACGGAAATGAAGAGGCTAATTCATTTCATCCGCTCCGAAAAACCGTACTTCGAAGACGCAATACTTCCAGGCGACTTGAGCCGTATCCTTTTTGTGCGCGGGAGAATTGCCAACCAGAGGATTTCATCTCAGTCCGGTGCATTTCTGCTTTTCGGGCATGAGGCTGTCCTGCCGGATACCGGCCACAGCGGTCTAAAGGTAGACCGAATCTATATCAGCAACAAGAAAGCGATCCTGCAGGAGCTTAGCAGGCTTAATATCAAACCCAGTACCATCTACCCCGGTATTGAAGAGACGGCGAGAGAAATTGCCCGCCGAACGAAGGGTGAAGAGATCCTTAACCGGCTGAAATGAAAAAAACCGCTTGCGCGGCTACTGGGCTTACTTGAGGTAGTCGCACATCTGCAGGCAATCAGGATGTCACCCACTCGATATTATTCGCCGGGGCTTGTTACTGCGGTAACGATTATCATGCCGATTAGGTCAGTTTTGTACCGTTAGTACAACAACCATTAAATTAACGTAAAACGCTTGTGTGCTCGTATATATCGAGTTATCAAACATCCGCTTTACTGATACTGAATGCATATAGTTCCACAAGCTTATCCTCAGTACACCATGAGATATCCTCCTTGCTAAGGATGTCATTAACGACATCCCTCTTGAAGGGTATCTCTAGCAGGAATGAAGCTGGTCTCTCAGGATTTGGAGCAATAAGTTCACCGTTACTTACCCAATGTGCCTCCAGCCGAACATTTAGGTTTTGCCACTCAACACCCCGGCGAGCCCTGTCTTTCTTAAGTGCATAAAAAAATGCAGACTTACCATTAGGTGTTGGATGATTGTCCATCAGCATTAAAAGAAGAGGAATGCCCCATTCAGGGAGATAGCTATAGCGCCAGATCCCAAAGCTGTCAGCTATCCTGACCAATCGAATAAACGACTTTTGGCCAAGCTTTCCCTTTCCTCCCCGTAAGTAGCGGCAGACAATCCAAGCCTTACATAGACTGGAGAAGTCCATAAACTGAGCTCGACGTGTTCTGGCTAACTCTGTTGTTGCAACTCTGTCATTCCCGGCTAACCCGCTGAAACGGCGTGTTTCAGCACTTAGTGGGCAAAGCTCTCCATTATCTGGAGGCGCTGAATGCGAGAATCTGGGGCGATAATTAGGATTAGGGGTAACCAGTCCACTATCATGCACCGGCTTTTCACAGGCGAGACAGCGCAATGGCGGGTAGTTCTTTCGCGAGATCCCCTTCACTATCTGTGAAAAATCTTCGATGGTGGTTTCAACCCAATCATTCCTCTCCAGAACTTCTGCTTTATCCATAATTTTCTATTTCCAATAATGCTGCTCCAGTACTGCTCGTGCTCTCAGCATTACAGGTTATAAAAGATGCAGCAAGCCATTTTCGTCATAAGTAGAAATATCCATACTTAACCCTCTATCTCTTTGTTAATTATTAATTTTCCTGACTGCTGCATGATCTCATCGGCGAGTGTTGCCACCCGCCGTATTACCGAAAACATGGACATATTGGAATGTAATTATTCCGGCCTATTGAGCAAGCGATTAAAAATAAAGTCTGGGCATAGTGGAATTTAACTCGTGGTATGAATAAAAGTCTTTTATTCACTCCCACAAGCCTTAGAGCCTGAAATAAAACAAAGCTCCCTTCGTCAACAAATAACCGAGGTTCTCATTCGGTTCTGATCAATCATTACTCAAAGTAATCCATGTCCAGTTTGGGCACTTTAACCAAACGAGAGGAAACGCCAACCTCGTTTTCAATCATCAAATGAACTAAACGTTCGCCATCAACCAGCACCATTCCCTCAACGGAATGGGCAAAATCTCGTGCCTGAGAGGTGAAGCCGGAGGTGGTAATAAATACCCCACGTTTGGCCTTTTGTCCGGCCAGCGCACCATAAAACGCCTGAAGTTCAGGGCGACCAACTGTGTTCTGCCAGCGCTTAGCCTGCACGTAAACTTTTTCCAGCCCCAATTTATCAAGCGAAATAATGCCGTCGATGCCACCATCTCCAGTACCGCCTACGCGCTGAAGATCATCCCGATGTCCGCCATATCCCAGACGATGAAGTACATCCAGTACGATAACCTCAAAGCGCGCCGGAGATACCTGCAACAAGTTTTCCAGTAACTCATCAGCAATAGCATCCCGCAGCTCTTTTAACGCTTGATCAAGACGATCGTCAGGGCTGCTTTTTGCCAGCTCTTCCTGGTTCGGTGCCGCTGGTCTTGGATCAAGATCGACAGCATCTGGCTGCTGTTTTAACTTCACATTCATGAAATCAAAGGCCAGGTGGTTCACTTCCTCTTCGGCGAGTGGCTGGGGATGGGCCTGTACCCATTTAACCCCGTCGGGCGTTAAGCACCATTTTCCTCTGGATAAACTTTGCGATAATCCAGCTCGCTTCAGACGGTCATGTGCCCAGCCTGCCCGGTTTTTATAAACCAACTGACCACTGGCTATCACTTCTGCTCGCTGATTATCATCAAGATTAAGTGCATCTGCCGCAGCTTCATGCGCATCGCGAGCAGGTACGCCCTCAGGTTTACCTGCCAGAAAACGGAGTACTGGCTCTATAAATTTATCGTAGGTAGGAACAGCCATATAAACATTCCTGATAAGGTTTTTATTAGACGGTTGAGTCAAACCAATCAGCTGGAGTCTGGTAAGTTACTTAGTAACTGAGTGTACTTCCAACTGGTGAGGAGATGAACATATACCTCATTGATTTTACTGACCAAGATAAAATTTCATCTCAACATCATAAATCAAAAAATAACACCCCTGCCATCTCATCCAACCGCATTTTTGCTACTCCCCACTCCGGCATAGCTTGTCCCATCAGCCGGTAAAAACGCTCGCTATGGTTATGCTCGGCAATATGACACAGCTCATGCAGGATCACGTTATCAATACGCTTACGCAGTGATTAATTGTCCGATTTCCATCAAGTTAACATGACCCTCATTGATCCGAGATCAATGACGAACATAGCCATGAACACAATGATTTTTTATATAGAAAACGTGAACTAAAGGGCCATAGGTGAGTTGGCCCTTGCATATTAAAATCCGCGCATCCCATTGATGAACGTTTCAATCACATCGCGCACACGGTCATAGACCCGAGCTCGCACGCTTTTGCGTTCCAGAATCTTTGGCGTCCAGGTCAGCGTTTCCGCTACCTCATCCTCTCGCGGCATCACGTCGGTAAAGAGGTAGTTTTCCAGTAAGCCGTTCAGCTTAATGGAATCGAGTCGCTCTTCGCTGCATAGAATAGCCAGTGCCTTACCTTTTTCCTGTTCGACATAGGCTTCAAACACCTGAGTGATATCTTCGTCATGCAAGGCATGCAGCAGACTTTTTTCGATAAAGTTATCGATAAGCTCACGTTTGCTACGCAGCGTGACGTCACTGTCGACAATATCCATGATCTTTTTCTTCTGCTCCTGCTGCTCTTTTGGCGGCATCGCCTGGATGCCCGCCAGCAGACGCAGGATGTAGCCAACGTTAATTTCGTCGCGATGAATCAGCGAAACTTCAAAATCTACGTCTTCAAGAATCGAGACTTTCTCTTTGCTGGAGTGCTTTTTCACCTTGTCGTGAATATCGAGGTATTTACTGGTGAAATCGGCCAGCGTCTGGTCCGACAGCGGTTTAGCCGCATCGTCAAAATCGGCAAAGCTTTCGAGGATGTTTTTCAAACGCATCACATCACGGAACGCCGTTACAAACGCCAATTGTGCTTCTTCATCCGGTAAATCGTCCACGCTTTCCACCGTTGGCGTCAGCGTTAACAAGCGATCGACAGCGTCCTGATAATCCCCGAAATACTCGTCAAAGGGTTTGACCAGCACCGTAGAAGAGGCATCTTTGTTCGAGAAAAGGGCGATAGCATCGTCGGTCGCTTTCTTCAGATTACGGAAGCAGACGATATTCCCGTGACTTTTCTTCTCGTTGAGAATGCGGTTGGTGCGGGAAAACGCCTGCACCAGGCCGTGAAAACGCAGGTTTTTATCAACATATAGCGTGTTCAACGCCGGGCTGTCGAAACCGGTGAGGAACATATTCACCACCAGAAGAATATCGATGCCTTTCTCTTTGGTGCGCTGGGCAATATTTTTGTAGTAATTGTAGAAGCTCTTTGAATCATTGACCGAGTAGCTGGTGCCATACAGCTCGTTATAATCCTTGATAAAACTATCCAGATGATCGCGACTCGAGGTATCAACTTTCGCGCCTTGCGGCAGGCTAATATCCTCTTCATCCAGCAGACCGTTTACCGCCTCTTTATCACTTTTGTCCGCTTCATTGGCGGCATAAGTGAAGATGGTGGCAATTTTTAATGGCTTGTAGTTGGCATCCGCCGCCTGCAGTGCGGCCTGCTTTTCTTTAAAGAGTTTGTAGTAGGTGATCAGCATATCGACTGACCCGACGCAGAACATCGCGGTGAACTCGCGATTGCGGGTCTTGGCGTTATGGTGGGCAAGGATGTAGTCGGTCACTTTGCCCAACCGGATGTCGCTTTCCATCACCTCTTTGGTGTCGATATCCTCCACATCGATATCGATCTCATTGCTGCTTTCTTTGCGCTTGTAAGTACCGACATATTCCACGGCAAAGCGCAGAACGTTTTCATCCCGGATGGCGTCGACAATCACGTATTTATGCAAGCATTTATCGAACAACCGTTCGGTGGTCTGTTTGACACCATTGGTGATATTGACGTTATCGGCAAAGATTGGCGTCCCGGTAAAACCAAACAGCTGCGCATTCTCGAAGAAATTCACAATCGCTTTATGCGTATCACCGAACTGGCTGCGATGGCATTCATCGAAGATAAAGACGATGCGTTCTTTACGCAGATGTGCGAGCTGCGCTTTATACCCTTCGTGGGTGATGGCGTTATTCAGCTTCTGAATGGTAGTCAGCGTAAGCTTGGTGCTGCTTTGCTTGAGATGTTTTATCAGCGTACTGGTGTTGTTGGTGGTATCCACGCTGTCTTTCGCAAAACCGTTAAACTCTTTTGCCGTCTGATAATCCAGATCCCGGCGATCGACCACAAAAATGACGCGATTCACTTCCGGCATCTCCATGATCACCTGGCTGGCTTTAAACGAGGTTAGCGTTTTACCTGAGCCGGTGGTGTGCCAGATATAGCCGTTCTCCGGCCGTCCCTGCTTGTGCAGATTCTCTTTCACATGGCGGATCATCGCCTCACAGGCATAAAACTGATAGGGGCGCATCACCATCAGGCATTTACGGGTTTCATTCAGCACCGTGTAGTGGGTGATCATTTTGGCGATGTGACAAACCTTCAGAAAAGCGTCTGTGAATTTCTCCAGCGCTTTGAGCGGATTATTCTTTTCATCGGTCCAGAAGAAGGTCTGCTCGAAATGGTTGGCACGGTTGTTGGCGTAGTATTTGGTATCCACGCCATTGCTGATAATAAAGATCTGGACATACTGGAACAGACCGCTGCCGACCCAGAACGCATCCCGATGGTAGCGATCGATCTGGTTGAAGGCCTCTTTCAATCCTAGGCCGCGACGCTTAAGTTCGATTTGCACCAGCGGCAGGCCGTTGATCAGTAGCGTGACGTCGAAGCGGGTTTTACGCGTATTTTGCTCAGCATTGAACTGCTTCACCTGACTCGTCACCTGAAATTCATTCTGACACCACTCCTCTTTATTGATAAAGCTGAGCCATTTCTCAGTGCCATCATCACGCAATAGCTGGTAGCGATCGCGCAGGATCTTAGCGCGATCGATGACCTCATTGCCTTTTGTCAGGTGTAAGAAAACACGGTTAAATTCGCCGTCAGTTAGCGGAGAGGCTTCCAGTCGGTTATGGATTTCAATCTGCTTACGCAGGTTGGCTTTCATACTGGATTCATCGGTGACATTCACCCGTTCGTAGTGCATGCCAACCAGTTGTTCCACCAGCTGCGTTTCTAACTCGTATTCGCTTTGCGTTGCCATCAGTGTGTAGCGCCTTTAGTTAATGTACTAGCCCGGTGCAGGTCGGACCGAATGAATATTATATAAACATTTGCTGGAGCAGGCCCTGCTTCCAGATTTTTAACTTGTCCAGTTCTGCTTTCTTTAGGCCGATCTTATCGTCAAGGGCAGATAGGAAATTGGCGATTTTGATTTGTTCTTCCTCAGTAGGTTGGGGGATCGGAAGACCGAAAAAATCTGCGCCTGAAATATTCATACGGTCATGTCTGGCACCACTATTAGCTACGCTTTTCATGTAATCGTGCCATACTGAACTTTCAAAAAAATATTTGTAAAAGTTTAGCGAGCCTCTTTTAAAACGAAATACCGTGTATAAAGGAGACATCACACCCTGAATTAATTCATTCATTTTTACAGGGCCAACTGGAGCTGTTGCAGATATTCTTGGGTTGTAGACAAAATCCCCCACACTCACAACATAATATCCTGCTAAATTACTTTCGGTAACAATTTCCCTTTCAAAATAACTATCCTGACTAATAATTCCCTGAGTAGCCGAATTAGTTAGCACTACATTGACAGAGTTGTCTCTATTCTTTATATTAACTTTTGAGGCTATCTCTTTTAATTCTATATACTCCCACTCCGAAAACTCATTTTCTCTTTCATCCTTAAATCGCAATCCCTGACTAAAAATCTTCTGCGTTATGCCTTTTTTGTACTGACACAGCAGGCCAAACTGCTTGTTCAGCAACGTGATTTTTTCGTCAACCGATGATAGAAAATCGGCAATTTTGCTTTGTTCTGTAACATCAGGAATAGTTACAACCAACTCATCAAAGTTTTTTTGGCCTAGGGTTTTGTTTCGACCAGCACCACCAGGGGATGCAAGTTCTAATAAGTATTTACCTTTTTTCGTCAGGAAGTACCTTCTGATATAGTCAGTATTACATTTGTAATCTTTAGGTAAGTACATTGGGAATCGGTGAGATGCAATACATCCCTCATCTTCCGACGAAGTAATTGCTACCGCTTGTTCCCAAGCAAAAACAATGTTAAAAATAATAGCATCTTTCTTTATCCAAAAAACGCGTTTATTCCCTAATTCAAAACCGGACAACTCCTCTTTATGGAATAAACCCCTCCCATGTGAGCGAATCCCTATTTCTCGATACTTTTCTATTTTAGATACAGATACAGGGGAAACGAAGCGAGCTAAAATATCCTCAATTTTATGCTTTTCTAGGGGGGCTGAGAATGATTTAAACCTTAGCTTTGGCACCATCACTTATTCCCCTCCACTAACGTAAACGGCGTATCAATCCCCAGTTCCTGACAGAATCCAGTAATGGTCTTATCAATCTCAGCCACTTTCCCTTCCAGCTCACGAATTTCCTGCGCCACGGCGTTGAGATCAATCTCTTCTTCCACCTCAAAAGTATCAACATAGCGCGGAATATTGAGGTTGTAATCGTTCCTACGTATCTCTTCCAGCGTAGCGATATGGCTGTACTTCTCGACAGCTTTCCAGTCGTTATAGGTATCGGCGATTTTGTCGATATGCTCCGGCAGCAGGCGGTTCTGTGTTTTCACCTTCTCAAAGTCATTGCTGGCGTCGATAAACAGAATAGTGTCGTTGTGCTTTCGGCACTTGCGCAATACCAGCACGCAGGTCGGAATACTGGTGCCGTAGAAGATATTGGCTGGCAGGCCAATCACCGCATCAATACAGTTCAGCTTCTCAATCATAAATTGACGAATATGACCTTCCGCTGCACCACGGAACAAGACCCCATGAGGCAGAACTACCGCCATCGTGCCGTCATCTTCCAGGTGATAGAACATATGCTGCACAAACGCCATGTCTGCTTTGCTCGAGGGTGCCAGTTTGCCGTATTGGGCAAAGCGGTCATCGTTCATAAACAGCGGGCTGGCGCTCCACTTGGCGGAGAACGGTGGGTTCGCGACAATGGCGTCAAATTTCAGATGCATATGCTGCGGTTGTTCCAGCGTATCTTCCTGAATGATCTCAAAATCCGCATAGTGAACCCCGTGTAGGATCATGTTCATACGCGCCAAGTTATAGGTAGTACGGTTCATCTCCTGACCGTAAATCTTACCAACTGATGAGGCTTCACGTTTCACACGCAGCAGCAATGAACCCGAGCCACAGGTCGGGTCATACACATTTTTGAGCTTCAGCTTGTGGGTAGTGACGATTTTAGCCAGCAGGGTGGAAACCGGCTGCGGGGTATAGAACTCACCGGCTTTCTTACCAGCGCCTGAGGCGAACTGACCGATCAGGTACTCGTAGGCATCACCCAGAATGTCGGAACTTGTTTCGCTGAGGTTAAAGCTCAGTTTGTCGAGTTCAGTGACGACTTTGCCGATCAGCTCATTTTTAGCCTTAGCAGTGTTGCCGAGCTTGCTGGAACCTAAATCGAGATCTTCAAAGAGGTTGCTGAAGTCATCCGCGGAGTCGGTGCCCAACGTGCTTTGTTCAATGCTGCGTAGTGTAGTGGCGAGGTCTTCCAGAATAAAGCCGGTGCCTGCACCTTTGGGATCTTTAGCAACTCGTTCTGCCATAGTGTGGAACAGATCGGTTGGCGGCAAAAAGTAGCCTAAGGACGGGATACTATCCTCTTTTACTGCGTCAACAATGTCCTGATACGCCGGATGTTCAGGAGTCAGCTCGTTGTATTGAATGCCATCTTCCGCCAAAATTTTATTAGCGTAAGCAACGAATTTTTCAGAAAGATATTTGTAGAAAATAAAGCCTAAGCAGTAGTCGCGGAATTCATCGGCATTCATCTTACCGCGCAGGGTATCGGCGATATTCCACAGGCGGCCTTGCAGTTCACTTAAATTTTGCGCTTCAATCTGAGGAGACATAAAAAACCTTACTCGTTGATTATTTTGATAAATTTTCTAGTTTGGCAAAATAATATTGTTGCTTTAATTTCATCAAGTTGTACTCGTAGTAATCTTTCATCCTGAGATGAAGATACAGCTCACCTATCGCTTGTTGCTTTTTTAGTCCAGGTAAATCGAGTTCAAATTGACGAACCATTTGCAGAGTTAACTTAGGTACAGTTGACCCCTGTAGAACAAATGATTTTTGTTGGGCTATAGCTTTGCTCTCATTGAAATGCCAAATCCAAAACAATGGAGAGACTCTGCTAACATCCAACTCGACCTTAACAAAGTTATTGCCCAATATTCGCCCTGCGTGCTCCTGCTTAACAAGAACAGCTTTAGCGTTCGCTAAGTTAATAATGACATCGTTTTCTCTTGTCACTTTGAGTAACGACATACTCTTAACTACCTGTTCTTTATCAGAAACTATCACTTCAGGTTGCCAGTCATCGATCTGATGCAACTGTGCTGTATAAAAGCGATACGCTTTACCTGATTCTTCTGACTCTATGCGTGACAGGTTTACTCCGGGGATAAAATTTGCAATGTCGCTATAGACGATTTTTCCCATTTTTATCCTCGTACAATAGGGGGCTACGCCCCCTTTCGCTTAGTTAATGGCACCAGCAGTTGGCGCTTTCACTGTCGAAAAACTCGACAAGCAAACCGTCACCAAACACCGCTTTTAACATACCTTCAATTGCATCACAGCCAGAGGAGTCAGTGCCATACACTGAAATCGCAATCCTTGATGGCTGACTTTTTTTCAGGGCATCGAGTATGTGGGTATCATTTTCCCCCATACTCCATCCATAGATCACGATACTTTCCTTTTTCTCTGGCAGTACTTCACGATAAACAGTGTCAAGATAACGACTACGAGCAATCGCACTTAGTTTTTGCTTACTTGTCCCCTCAGAAACAAAAACTGGTGTAACTGCTGCAGAATCCCATTGCCGAGATATTTGCTGAAGATAATTTCCGTCACCACGAGGATTAGTGTGTAATTTGGACTCTTGACCACTGAAGTCTTGGGCCAAAATCAAAGAACCATGTGGGTAGAAGACTAAGCTAGTCGTCTTGTAACCTCTTTCACGATCCTTCCAATGTAAGTCTCTAAATTCACTCCAATCTAGCTGTTCATTAAACAAACGATTTATGAAGCAATCCTTTAATTTTCCGGTAGTTGTATCTTCAAGCAAAGATGCCCAGTACACAATGAGATCGTAATTCAGGGATAAAATCGTCTTGAATTTGCCTATAAAAGAGCGAATTTTAGCTAGCACACCCGATATCTCATGATGTTCAGGATGATTTTGGCTCACACATTGAATCAACAGATTTCTAAGTAATTTATACCCCTCAGTCGTTGCATTTTCAGGCACACCGAGTTGTTGATTTACTTGGGTTGCAATCCACAGACGATGCAGAATCAACTCAAAATCTTGCGTATCAAATAGTTCGAACAAGGCTGTCAGCTGCCCATCTGAACTGAGCTCGGTCAACTTCTGACATAAGCTACGATAGGCAAAATCGCTATTAACAGCGATACTTGCACCATTCCCCAAAAGTAAAGTATCATCGTAGTTGGCCTCAATCTCGGCCCATTGTTTAATTGTTACCATGTTTCAACCCTCGCTTTCATATTTAAGATTTGTGGGTATTCCGGCAAGAACTCACCCACTCATGTTCAAATTGGTAATTTTTAAAAATTACCTCGCTTGAAGCTGAGGCCATTAGACAACAACGCTGTGTTGTCGTCAATCCTTTTCTGTGTAATTTTGAAGAATTACAGAAAAACTGTTCATCTCAAGCGCTAAATAACGCTTTAAAGTTTCTTATTTTCAAGGAGTTATAATCCTTAAAAGGGCTTATCTTGCTGCTTGCTTTGCAAAATCAAACGGACTAACTCCCTTCTCTCTATTCGCATCCAGATAATCCGCCCACCACTGCAGCATCAACCTACGCTCCCCCAAATGCTCGGCCTTATGAATATAAGCCGCACGCACAGAGTTACGCTCCTGATGACTCATTTGTCGCTCTACCGCATCCCTCGACCACAACCCCGATTCAACTAAGGTACTGCAAGCCATGGCTCTAAAACCGTGCCCACATACTTCAACTTTCGTATCGTAGCCCATCACTCGAAGTGCTTTATTCACTGTGTTCTCACTCATCGGCTTGCGCGAGTCGTGATCACCAACGAAGATTAGTTCACGGTTTCCACTCAATCTTTTGATCTTTTCCAGAATAGCGAGTGCTTGATGAGATAAAGGAACAAGATGAGGAGTCCTCATCTTTGATCCTCGGTGTGAATGCTTAACACCTTCAAGTGGTTCACGTTCCCCTGGAATCGTCCACATCGCAGTTTCAAAATCAACCTCCGACCAACGAGCAAATCGTAGTTCACTAGACCGAATAAAGACCAACAACGTCAACTCCACAGCTAAACGTGTTAGTGGTCTGCCTGTGTAAGAATCAATTCGATGAAGTAGTTCTGGAATACGATCAAAATCCAGCGAAGCACGATGCTGTCGTTTAGCGGTGGCAATCGCTCCAGCGAGCTCTTGCGCGGGGTTGTAGTCGATTAAACCGCTTTGCACAGCAAATCGCATAATTGATGTTGTTCGTTGTTGCAGACGCGCCGCCACCTCAAGACGTCCAGACATCTCTACGGCTTTAAGTGGCTTTAGTAAGTCTTGAGTTTTTAAATCTGCGATATTTCGCTTACCAATCGCATCGAACAAATTATCTTCCAGACTTTTAAGAACCCGAGCACTGTGTGACTTAGACCACTTTCGATTGCTGGCGTGCCAGTCTCTGGCAACAGACTCGAACGTAACAACCTCTTTTGCCTTTTCTTCTTTTACTGCACGCTTATGCTCACGGGGATCAACACCGGCAGCAACAAGCTTCCTGGTCTCCTCCCTCTTTTGACGAGCATCAGCCAAGGACGTTTCAGGGTAAACACCAAAAGCCATCAGGTGTTGTTTGCCCCCAAAGCGGAAACGAAAGCGCCAGTATTTGGAGCCGTTAGGGTGTACCAGTAAAAACATGCCGTCGCCATCTACTAGCGAGTATTCCTTTGCTTCGGGTTTTGCCGCACGTACCTTGGTATCAGTCAGGGCCATGATGGTATTCCTTCCATATGTTGCCGTGAGTATATAAGCATTATCGAACCAGCATATATACTCGGTTCTATACTCACAAGCATGTTGATGTAGGGTAACTCAGATTGACGTCGGTTGACTGAAAAGCGGGGCGAAGCCTTGCGGATACTGGATTTCAGGCACAAAAAAAGACGTCCGTTGACGTCTATTGATGTTCCGATGGTGCCGAAGGCCGGACTCGAACCGGCACGTATTTCTACGGTTGATTTTGAATCAACTGCGTCTACCGATTTCGCCACTCCGGCACGGAAAGGTATGCGGAAAACGTTGTGGATTATACCTGTCACGCGCCACCATGCAAGCGTCAGACACCCACTCCGCCACTAAGTGTCTAAAAAAACATCGACTCCCCTACAAAACCCTTAACCACCGCTAACTCAGCCGCCAGCCAGTGCTTTTTCCTGGAATCCGCCTCGCAAAAAAATGCAACGTGACCAGGTCGGTTTACATTTCCCTTTATTTGATATGAGATCGCGTAACTAAATCCTGTAATAACAGTCACCGCTTTCAGGACACCGTCATGCGCTTCTATCAGGTTGAACCGACGCTCGAAAACTACTGGCGCGGGATTATTCTTTTTGGCAAAAACGTCGCGTCCTATAAGTTCGCGCTGGCGCATGCGCTGTACGATCTCAAACCTAAAGGTAGAGATCTGATCTTACTGGACGATCTGGCTGTGCCGTTCAGCGAACATCTCTGTCGCCATCTGCAACATGCACCGAAGCAGATAACCTCACGCAGCAGCCAGTTTATTACCGCCTGTTCCCAGTTCAATGCGGGGGAGATCACCCGCGATGCGTTAACCGCCATTACGGTGCGTCAGGGGTTCAACAATGTGATTGATGCTTTCCACAACGTGAATCAGGGCGAGATTGAGAAACGTTTTTTTATTGATGAGCGCAAGACCCATAAGGGCATCCGACTGACGGAGAATTTTTATCGTCTGGGTGAGCGCCTGCAGTATCAAAACCTCAGCTTTGAAACCAACGCGCGCTGGAGCCTGGTCGAGCAGGCGTGGGCGATGAATATCGCCAGCCAACTTATCAACGTGGAGTACGACGATAACGATCAGATACTGTTTAGCCGCAGTAGCGATCGCCGCGTGGCCATCTCGAGCTGTCGTGATAGCCTCAACGGCTACCAGAAGGGGCGCTGCTTCTACTGTTATGCGCCGATCAGCCTGAAGCCGGACGATGAACAGTTTGCTGACGTTGACCACTTTATCCCGTGGAAGGCGCGTGAGCAGGTGCGTAACGTGAATGGCGTCTGGAATCTGGTGCTGGCATGTAAGGAGTGCAACCGGGGCGAGAAAGGCAAGTTCGCTCGCCTGCCGTCCCGCAAGCTGCTCCAGCGCTTGCACGATAGAAACGAATACTTTATCAATAGCCACCTGCCGCTACGCGAAACATTGATCAGGCAAACCGGAACGGCGACGGCGCAGCGCGAAAAATTCCTCGCTACCAGTTGGAACGATGCGCTACAAGTTCTTTTCCACCAATGGGAACCTGCCGCGCAGGGAACGGATACTTTCTGATGACGCTTGAATACTATCAGTACCACGCCGACGATTTTTTTAGCTCGACGGTTAACGTCGATATGAGCTCGCTCCATACGCCTTTTCTGGAGCATATTCCGCAAGGCGGCTGGATTCTGGATGCCGGATGCGGTTCGGGGCGCGATAGCAAAGCATTTTCACAGCAGGGCTATCAGGTTGAGGCTTTTGACGCGACAACGGAAATGGCAAAGCTTGCCAGTCAGCATACCGGTCTGCCGGTTAAGCAAATGACCTTTAGCGACGTCAATACCGTTAATCGTTACGACGGCATCTGGTGCTGTGCCTCGCTGCTGCACGTCAGCGCCACCGAACTCCCGGATGCCATGGCAAAACTGGCGCAGGCGCTTAAGCCCGGCGGCATCTGGTACGTCTCCTTTAAATATGGCGACGGCGAACGAATCAAAGATGGCCGCCACTTTACCGATCTCAATGAGCAAGGGCTGAATACTCTGCTGGCAGGGCTTGCGGGTATTACACTTGTCGCTCACTGGACAACGGAAGATAAGCGGCCCAGCCGCAGCGAGATGTGGTTAAACGCACTGTTACAGAAGCGTGCTTAATCCCCCCTTCCGCCAAGCGCCCTGCCCCCACATGCTCTACACTCTCAGTTCAACACCACACTGAGAGATACACGATGTCCATCATAAAAAGCTACGCCGCGAAAAATGCCGGGGCAGAACTGGAAGTCTGGGAATACGATGCCGGGGAGCTGTTGCCGGAAGACGTTGAAGTGAAGGTGGATTACTGCGGGATCTGCCACTCGGACCTGTCGATGATCGACAACGAATGGGGGTTCTCTCAATATCCGCTGGTCGCAGGCCACGAGGTGATTGGTCACGTGGTGGCGCTGGGCAGCGCGGCACAGAATAAAGGGCTGAAAATTGGTCAGCGCGTGGGCATTGGCTGGACGGCGCGTAGCTGCGGCCATTGCGATGCCTGTATCGATGGCAACCAGATCAACTGTACCGAAGGATCGGTGCCGACCATCCTCAATCACGGTGGCTTTGCCGATAAGCTGCGCGCCGACTGGCAATGGGTTATTCCGCTGCCGGATAACATTGATATCGAAACCGCAGGCCCGATGCTGTGCGGCGGGATCACCGTCTTTAAACCACTGCTGATGCATCACGTTACCGCCACCAGCCGCGTGGGGGTGATTGGGATTGGGGGTCTGGGGCATATCGCCATTAAGCTGTTGCGGGCGATGGGTGCCGAGGTGACGGCGTTCAGTTCCAATCCGTCGAAAGAGCAGGAAGTACGGGCGATGGGCGCGGACCACGTGGTCAACAGCCGTTCGCCGGAGGCGCTCAAAGAGCTGGCGGGTCAGTTTGATCTGATCATCAACACCGTCAACGTGGATCTGAACTGGCAGCCGTACTTTGAAGCGCTGGCCTCTGGCGGCAACTTCCATACCGTCGGCGCGGTGCTGACGCCGCTGCCGGTCCCGGCGTTTACTCTGATTGGCGGCGACCGTAGCATCTCCGGTTCGGCAACGGGTAACCCGTTCGAACTGCGCAAGCTGATGAAGTTTGCCGGTCGCAGCAAAGTGGCGCCAATCACTGAGCTGTTCCCGATGTCGAAAATCAACGATGCCATCCAGCACGTGCGTGACGGTAAAGCCCGTTACCGTGTGGTGTTGAAGGCTGATTCCTGATGTCACTCCGGCGGCGTTCTGCCGCCGGATCTTCTCTCTGCGTCATTAACCTTTAGCAAACGCCGCGAAGACTTCCGCTACGGCAACGGCTCCGGGATCCGGCACGCCGTTCAGGTTGTCGCTGTTCACATAAGATGCGCGTCCTGCTTTCGCTTTCTGCATGGTCGCCGTGCTATCAGCGCCCTGCTGCGCCGCCGCAATCGCCTCTGCCAGCCCCTTGTCACGCAGCGCTTCCAACGCCGGCTGCAAGGCATCAATTAATGTACGATCGCCGGGTGCGGCACCACCGTAGAACTTCATCTGCTTTAACCCTGCCAGTAGCGCATCCGGTTGCGTCTCCCCCTGTGCTAACGCCTGCCCTGCTGCGGTAAAGAATAGCGACATCAGCACGCCGCTGGAGCCTCCCATCACCGTGGCAAGACGCTCGCCAATCAGCTGCAAAAGTTGCGCCGGGTTGTTCAACGGCAGCGCATTTTGTTTAAGCTGCGTGGCGATATCCTGCGCGCCCAGCGCAAAGGTCGAGCCGGTATCGCCATCGCCCACTTTAGCATCCAGCGCGTTCAATCGCGCTTCGAGCCCCAGCAGCGTCTGCGTCGCTTGCGCCACCAGCGCATGCACCTGTGGGTTCTCCGATGGCTGAACCTCCAACGCGTCGTGCACTTTGGCATGCGTCAGTGTTTTGAGCGGCGCAAAAGCCACCGCCTTCACCCAGCCAGAGGTTTCAACATCAGCCAGCAGCGCTTCTTCGATGACCTGATTAAGAACAATCAGCGACAGCGAGAAACCTTTCATATCCAGCGAGCTAACCAGCGTCGCCGGGCCAATCAGATAGGCTATCTGCTCGCGCAGCACGGAATGCGCCAGCTCTTTGGTGAGCAGCGCCATCTCCAGCTCCGACACGCCGCCCAGGTTGTTGATCAGCACTGCCACACGGTTGTCTCCCGCAGAGGCTTTCAGGGTCTCAACCAGCGTGCCTATCAGCTGTTTACTGTTATGGCTGCTGACCGTCGAGGCACCCGGCTCGCCGTGAATGCCCAGCCCCAGCTCCACCTGTCCGGGCTTAATGCGATCTTCGGTCTCTCCACCGGGCAGATTGCAGGTTTCCATCGCCAGCCCCAGGCTGAACACGCCCCGGCTGGCCTGCTGGGCTATCTCGTGCACTTCGCTAAGCGATTTACCCTGCTCCGCCGCGTAGCCCGCCACTTTATGCACCAGCGCCGTGCCCGCAATACCGCGCGGCTGTTTGTTATCCGGGAGCGCAACGTCGTCGGCGACAATCACCATCTCCACCTTCAGGCCGTAGCGTTTGGCCTTTTCGGCGGCAAGCCCGAAGTTGAGGCGGTCGCCGGTGTAATTTTTGACAATCAGCAGGCAACCTCGGTCGCCCGTGACCGCTACGATGGCGTTCAGTACCGCATCCACGCTTGGGGAGGCGAAGAGATCGCCGCATACCGCAGCGGTGAGCATGCCTCTGCCGACAAAGCCCGCGTGCGCCGGTTCGTGGCCGGAGCCACCGCCGGAGATAATCGCCACCCGGCTTTTATCCCAGTCACCGCGAGCCACAATACGAATAGCCGGATCGATATCCAGTCGAACCAGGTTGCCGTGAGGCGCAGATAACACTACGCCTTCCAGCGCATCGTCGACCAGCTGTTTGCGATCGTTAAAGAAGAATCTGGACATAACCTTCCAAAAAAAAGAAAACCGTATGCAAAGCATAGTCCGCACTGGATAACGCGCCGCAAAACAGACAATTTACTGCCGCGAGTTATCGTTGTTTTGCCTATACTCGACGCAGAATAAATGGAGGATTACCCATGAGCGCACCTTTGCTGATCGCACGCACCCAGGACAAGCAGCTTGAATTGCTGCCTAATATGGCCAACCGCCACGGGTTGATTACCGGCGCCACCGGTACCGGGAAAACCGTCACCCTGCAAAAAATGGCCGAGTCGTTCTCGGAGATTGGCGTGCCGGTCTTTATGGCGGACGTGAAAGGCGATCTGACCGGTGTGGCAAAAGAAGGCCTGGCCTCTGAAAAGCTAATGGCGCGCCTGAACAATATCGGTGTCACCGACTGGGAGCCGCACGCGAATCCGGTAGTCGTGTGGGATATCTTTGGCGAGAAGGGCCACCCGGTGCGGGCAACAGTGTCTGACCTCGGCCCACTGTTGCTGGCACGCCTGCTCAACCTCAACGAAGTGCAGTCCGGGGTGTTAAACATCATCTTTCGCATTGCCGACGATCAGGGGCTGTTGCTGCTGGATTTCAAAGACCTGCGCGCGATAACCCAGTACATCGGCGATAACGCGAAATCTTTCCAGAACCAATACGGCAATATCAGCAGCGCCTCCGTGGGGGCTATCCAGCGCGGGCTGCTGACGCTGGAGCAACAAGGCGCCGAACACTTCTTCGGCGAGCCAATGCTGGATATCAAAGACTGGATGCGTACCGACAGCAATGGCAAAGGCATCATCAATATCCTCAGCGCGGAAAAGCTCTACCAGATGCCGAAGCTGTACGCCGCCAGCCTGCTGTGGATGCTCTCCGAGTTGTACGAGCAGTTGCCGGAGGCCGGCGACCTCGAGAAGCCGAAGCTGGTCTTCTTCTTCGATGAAGCGCACCTGCTGTTTAGCGATGCGCCGCAGGTGCTGCTGGATAAAATCGAGCAGGTGATCCGCCTGATTCGTTCTAAGGGCGTGGGCGTCTACTTTGTCTCGCAGAACCCATCGGATATTCCCGATGCGGTGCTGGGCCAGCTTGGTAACCGCGTGCAGCACGCGCTACGCGCCTTTACACCGAAAGATCAGAAAGCGGTGAAGACGGCGGCGCAGACCATGCGCGCTAATCCGGCATTTAACACAGAGCAGGCGATTCAGGAGTTAGGGACCGGGGAGGCGCTTATCTCGTTCCTTGATACCAAAGGCAGCCCATCTGTCGTTGAGCGAGCGATGGTGATTGCGCCATGTTCACGCATGGGGCCAGTCACCGACGACGAGCGCAATGGTCTTATTAATAACTCGCCGCTGTATGGCAAGTATGAGGATGAGATAGACCGTGAGTCGGCGTTCGAGATGCTGCAAAAAGGGGTGCAGAACAGCGCAGGTCAGGCGGATGCTCCGCCGGCCAAAGGTCAGCAGGGCGTTGATGACGGCATACTTGGCGGGCTGAAAGATATTATCTTCGGCACCACCGGTCCGCGCGGCGGCAAACACGATGGTCTGGTGCAGACGGCGGCAAAAAGCGCCGTGCGTCAGGTGACGAACCAGATTGTGCGTGGGATGTTGGGTAGCCTGCTGGGTGGACGGCGGCGTTAGTTTCGTACCGTTTGTTTGCCGGATGGCGGCGTAAACGCCTTATCCGGCCTACATGATCCCGTAGCCCGAGCCCCGGGGGCAGCGCCAATGTACAAAAGGAATACAGCCATTCCAGGCATAAAAAACCCGGCGTCGCTTTCGCTTGGCCGGGCTACAAGAGAGGTTACGCTTTTCGCATCATCAGCCAGAGGCTTATCAGGAAGAAGCTGGCGCTTGGCAACAGCGCGCCGATAATCGGCGGAATGCCGTATACCAGCGTGAGCGGGCCGAAGATCTGATCGAGCACGTAGAACACGAAGCCGAAGCTAATCCCCGTCACCACGCGCACGCCCATCGGCACGCTACGCAGCGGGCCGAAGATGAACGACAACGCCATCAGCATCATCACCGCCACGGAAAGCGGCTGGAATATTTTGCTCCACATATTCAGCTGGTAACGCCCGGCGTCCTGACCGCTAGCGTGCAGATACTTCACATAGTTGTGCAGCCCGCTGATGGACAGCGCATCCGGGTCCAGCGCCACGACGCCAAGCTTGTCAGGCGTGAGGGTGGTTTTCCAGGTACCGCTCACCGTCTGCGAACCGGTAATCTGTTTCGGATCCGAGAGGTTAGATTCATCCACCTGCGATAAACGCCAGACCTTCTGTTCGGTATCAAATTTGGCGCTAGCCGCATAGCGAACAGACTGTAGACGACGCTCGTTGTTAAAACTGTAGATGCTCACGCCACCCAGTTCGTCGTTGCCCTTAACACGCTCGATATACACAAAACTGTGGCCGTCTTTCGCCCACATGCCCTGCTGGGTAGAGAGCAGCGAGCCGCCATACATCTGCTGCGCACGGTAGTTACGCGCCATCTGCTCGCCCTGCGGTGCGACCCATTCGCCCATCGCCATGGTCAGCAGCACCAGCGGAATCGCGGTTTTCATCACCGACAGCGCCACCTGCATACGGGTGAAGCCAGAAGCCTGCATCACCACCAGTTCGCTGCGCTGCGCCAGCATCCCCAGCCCCAGCAGCGCGCCAAGCAGCGCCGCCATAGGGAAGAAGATTTGCACGTCTTTCGGCATGCTGAGAAGGGTATAGATACCCGCGCCCAGCGCGTCATAGCTCCCCTGCCCGGCCTTTTTCAACTGGTCGACAAACTTGATGATGCCGGACAGCGACACCAGCATGAACAACGTCATCATGATGGTGGTGAAAATGGTTTTACCGATATAGCGGTCTAGTACACCAAATGGCTGCATTATACCGTTCCTTTATTGGTCAAGCGGGCGCGGAGGCGGCGCATTGGGACGGTGTCCCACAGGTTCAGCGCCACGGCCAGCGCGATATACAGCAGGTTAACCGCCCACATCCATACCGCCGGGTCTAGCTTGCCTTTGCCGGCATTCGATTTCAGCGAGGTTTGCAGCAGGAAGAACACCAGATAGAGCAACATCGCTGGCAGCATCGAAAGCACACGCCCCTGACGCGGGTTGACCACACTGAGCGGAACCACCATCAGCGCCATAATGAACACCGTCAGCACGAGCGTCAGGCGCCAGTGCAGCTCGGCGCGAGCACGGTTATTGTCCGTATTCCACAGCGTGCTCATGCTCATCTGCTCGGTATCGGTCGGGTCGGCGGCTACCGCTTGATGGCCAATAATCGCCTGGTAGTTTTTAAAATCGGTGATGCGGAAGTCGCGCAGCATAGCGGTACCTTCAAAGCGGGTCCCCTGATTTAAGGTCACCACCTGAGAGCCGTCTTTATGCTGCGAGAGCTGACCGGAATCGGCAACAACCACCGAAGGACGCGCGCTGCCTTTTGGCCGCAGCTGTGCCAGGAAGACGTCATGGAAGCTTGAGCCATTCACACCTTCAATGAATAACACCGCGTTACCATCGGTTGACTGCTGGAACTGGCCCTGCGCCAGCGCCGCCATGCCGGGGTTAGCTTTCGCTTCGGCGAGCACTTCATCCTGATGGCGAGAAGACCATGGCCCAGCCCACATCACGTTGACAGCCGCGACGATGCCGGTAAACAGCGCCAGTACCATCGCCGCTTTAATCAGGACGGCTTTACTCAGGCCGCAGGCGTGCATCACCGTAATTTCACTTTCGGTATACAATTTCCCCAGCGTCATCAGAAGACCCAGGAACAGGCTCAGCGGCAGGATAAGCTGCGCCATTTCAGGCACGCCGAGCCCCAGCAAAGAGAGAACCAGGTTTGTCGGGATATCACCATCAACCGCCGCGCCGAGGATCCTCACCAGTTTCTGACAAAAGAAGATCAAAAGCAGGATGAAGAGGATGGCAAGCTGGCTTTTTAGCGTCTCCCGCACCAGATATCGTATGATTATCACTATAAATACGCCCGTAAAAACCCGTCTTATTGCAGGAAAATAGCTTGTTTCATGGCTTAAACGTCATTTATTCTCTTGAGTCGTCGAAATCATCGCTAAGATTAAATGACTCAGCGGTTTCACGTTTCATGACCTGTTCTGACGTGCCAGGACCGTAATAACGTTAAGATTAACACGAAGTCACCGCAACAGCGGAAATGAGTTACGTAAGCTTGCAATTCTATCCGTAGCCACCGCCGTTGTCTTTAAGATTCAGGAGCGTAGTGCATGGAGTTCAGTGTAAAAAGTGGTAGCCCGGAGAAACAGCGGAGTGCCTGTATCGTCGTAGGCGTATTCGAACCACGTCGGCTCTCTCCCATCGCCGAACAGCTCGATAAAATCAGCGACGGTTATATCAGCGCGCTGCTGCGTCGCGGCGAACTGGAAGGCAAACCGGGGCAGACCTTATTGCTGCACCACGTACCGAACGTGCTGTCAGAACGCATTCTGCTGATTGGCTGCGGCAAAGAGCGCGAGCTCGACGAACGCCAGTACAAGCAGGTCATTCAGAAAACCATCAACACCCTGAATGACACCGGTTCAATGGAAGCCGTCTGCTTCCTGACCGAACTGCACGTTAAAGGGCGCAATAACTACTGGAAAGTGCGCCAGGCGGTTGAAACCGCGAAAGAGACGCTGTACAGCTTCGACCAGCTCAAAACCAACAAAAGCGAGCCGCGTCGTCCGCTGCGTAAAATGGTCTTCAACGTGCCAACCCGCCGTGAACTGACCAGCGGCGAACGTGCGATTCAGCACGGTCTGGCCATTGCCGCCGGTATCAAAGCGGCGAAAGACCTCGGCAACATGCCGCCGAACATCTGTAACGCCGCCTATCTGGCCTCACAGGCGCGTCAGCTGGCAGACAGTTACAGCAAAAATGTCATCACCCGCGTCATCGGCGAACAGCAGATGAAAGAGCTGGGAATGCACTCCTACCTCGCGGTCGGCAACGGTTCGCAGAACGAATCACTGATGTCGGTCATCGAGTATAAAGGCGTTGAATCTGAAGACGTTCGTCCGATTGTGCTGGTCGGTAAAGGTTTGACCTTCGACTCCGGCGGCATCTCCATCAAGCCGTCCGAAGGCATGGACGAGATGAAGTACGACATGTGTGGCGCGGCGGCGGTATACGGTGTGATGCGTATGGTTGCCGAGCTTCAGCTGCCGATTAACGTTATCGGCGTGCTGGCGGGTTGTGAAAACATGCCGGGTGGCCGCGCGTATCGCCCGGGCGACGTGCTAACCACCATGTCTGGCCAAACCGTTGAAGTCCTGAACACCGACGCCGAAGGCCGTCTGGTGCTGTGCGACGTGCTGACCTACGTTGAGCGCTTCGAACCGGAAGCGGTTATCGACGTGGCGACGCTGACCGGCGCCTGCGTGATTGCCCTGGGTCATCACATCACCGGTCTGATGTCGAACCACAACCCGCTGGCACACGAACTGATTGGCGCGTCCGAGCAGTCGGGTGACCGCGCGTGGCGTCTGCCGCTGGGTGATGAGTATCAGGAACAGCTGGAGTCTAACTTCGCGGATATGGCCAACATCGGCGGCCGTCCTGGCGGTGCGATCACCGCAGGCTGCTTCCTGGCACGCTTTACCCGTAAGTACAACTGGGCGCACCTGGACATCGCGGGCACCGCATGGCGCTCCGGTAAGGCCAAAGGCGCAACCGGTCGTCCGGTGGCGCTGCTGTCGCAGTTCCTGCTGAACCGCGCCGGGTTTAACGGCGAAGAGTAAGGCACAACCCCCTCACCCTCACCCTCTCCCCACTGGGGAGAGGGAACCAATCTTCCCCGCGTTCGGGAAGGGAGTCAGGGGGCGATTTAAATCCACCACAAGAAGCCCCATGTATGAAGAATGCGACGTTCTATCTTCTGGACAATGACACCACCGTCGACGAGCTTAGCGCCGTCGAGCAACTGGTGTGTGAAATTGCCGCAGAACGTTGGCGCGCGGGCAAGCGCGTGCTGATCGCCTGCGAAGACGAGCAGCAGGCCATTCGCCTGGATGAAGCCCTGTGGAGCCGCCCTCCGGAAAGTTTTGTGCCGCATAACCTGGCGGGCGAAGGCCCAAGAGGCGGTGCGCCGGTGGAGATCGCCTGGCCTGCCAGGCGCAACAGCAGCCCACGGGATATACTGATAAGTCTGCGGGTAAACTTTGCAGATTTTGCCACCGCTTTCACAGAAGTGGTAGACTTCGTCCCTTACGAAGAAACTCTGAAACAACTCGCACGCGATCGCTACAAAGCCTACCGCGTGGCTGGTTTTAACCTGAATACGGCAACCTGGAAATAATGGAAAAGACATATAACCCACAAGATATCGAACAGCCGCTTTACGAGCACTGGGAAAAGCAGGGCTATTTCAAACCTAACGGCGATGAAAGCAAAGAGTCCTTCTGCATCATGATCCCGCCGCCGAACGTCACCGGCAGTTTGCATATGGGTCATGCTTTCCAGCAAACCATCATGGATACCATGATCCGCTACCAGCGTATGCAGGGTAAAAACACTCTGTGGCAGGCCGGTACCGACCACGCGGGTATCGCTACCCAGATGGTGGTTGAGCGTAAGATTGCCGCTGAAGAAGGTAAAACCCGTCACGACTACGGTCGCGATGCGTTCATCGACAAAATCTGGCAGTGGAAAGCGGAATCCGGCGGCACCATTACCCGTCAGATGCGCCGTCTCGGCAACTCCGTTGACTGGGAGCGCGAGCGCTTCACCATGGACGAAGGTCTTTCCAATGCCGTGAAAGAAGTCTTCGTTCGCCTGTACAAAGAAGACCTGATTTACCGTGGCAAGCGCCTGGTGAACTGGGACCCGAAACTGCGCACCGCCATCTCTGACCTGGAAGTGGAAAACCGCGAGTCCAAAGGCTCGATGTGGCACATCCGCTATCCGCTGGCCGACGGCGCGAAAACCGCAGATGGTAAAGATTATCTGGTCGTCGCCACTACCCGTCCGGAAACCATTCTCGGCGATACTGGCGTGGCCGTGAACCCGGAAGATCCGCGTTATAAAGATCTGATCGGTAAATTCGTTATTCTGCCGCTGGTCGACCGCCGTATTCCAATCGTAGGCGACGAACACGCCGATATGGAAAAAGGCACCGGCTGCGTGAAAATCACCCCGGCACACGACTTTAACGACTACGAAGTCGGGAAACGTCACGCCCTGCCGATGATCAACATTCTGACCTTTGACGGCGACATCCGCGAAACCGCGGAAGTGTACGACACCAAAGGCGAAGAGTCTGACGTTTACTCCAATGCGATCCCGGCTGAGTTCCAGAAACTGGAACGCTTTGCTGCCCGTAAGGCCATCGTCGCTGCCGTTGACGCGCTGGGCCTGCTGGAAGAAATCAAACCGCACGACCTGACCGTCCCTTACGGCGACCGTGGCGGCGTGGTTATCGAACCGATGCTGACCGACCAGTGGTACGTGCGTGCCGACGTGCTGGCGAAACCAGCGGTTGAAGCCGTTGAAAACGGCAGCATTCAGTTCGTACCGAAGCAGTACGAAAACATGTACTTCTCCTGGATGCGCGATATTCAGGACTGGTGCATCTCCCGTCAGCTGTGGTGGGGTCACCGTATCCCGGCATGGTACGACAACGACGGCAACGTCTACGTTGGCCGTACAGAAGACGAAGTGCGTCAGGAAAATAACCTCGGCGCCGACGTTCAGCTTCGTCAGGACGAAGACGTTCTCGATACCTGGTTCTCCTCCGCGCTGTGGACCTTCTCCACCCTCGGCTGGCCGGAAAACACCGACGCTCTGCGTCAGTTCCACCCAACCAGCGTGATGGTTTCCGGCTTCGACATCATCTTTTTCTGGATTGCCCGCATGATCATGATGACCATGCACTTCATCAAAGATGAAAACGGCAAGCCGCAGGTGCCGTTCCATACCGTCTACATGACCGGTCTGATTCGCGACGACGAAGGCCAGAAGATGTCCAAATCCAAGGGTAACGTTATTGACCCGCTGGATATGGTCGACGGCATCTCCCTGCCGGAGCTGCTGGAAAAACGTACCGGCAACATGATGCAGCCGCAGCTGGCTGAGAAGATTGCCAAGCGTACCGAGAAGCAGTTCCCGAACGGTATCGAGCCGCACGGCACCGACGCCCTGCGCTTTACCCTGGCGGCGCTGGCTTCGACCGGCCGCGATATCAACTGGGATATGAAGCGTCTTGAAGGTTACCGTAACTTCTGTAACAAGCTGTGGAACGCCAGCCGCTTTGTGCTGATGAACACCGAAGATCAGGATTGCGGCTTCAACGGCGGCGAAATGACGCTGTCGCTGGCGGACCGCTGGATCCTCGCGGAATTCAACCAGACCGTGAAAGCGTACCGCGAAGCGCTGGATAACTTCCGCTTCGACATCGCCGCGGGCATTCTGTATGAATTCACCTGGAACCAGTTCTGCGACTGGTATCTGGAACTGACCAAGCCGGTAATGACCGGGGGTTCCGAGTCTGAACTACGCGGTACCCGCAATACGCTGGTTACCGTGCTGGAAGGTCTGCTGCGCCTGGCACACCCGATCATCCCGTTCATCACCGAAACTATCTGGCAGCGCGTGAAGGTCATTTGCGGTATTACCGCTGACACCATCATGCTACAGCCGTTCCCGGAATATAACGCGGCGCAGGTTGATGAAGCTGCGCTGGCCGATACCGAATGGCTGAAGCAAGCGATCGTTGCCGTACGTAACATTCGTGCGGAAATGAACATCGCCCCGGGCAAACCGCTGGAGCTGCTGCTGCGTGGTTGCAGCGCTGACGCGATGCGTCGCGTGAACGACAACCGTAGCTTCCTGCTGAACCTGGCGCGTCTGGAAAGCATCACCGTGCTGCCTGCCGATGATAAAGGTCCGGTTTCCGTGACCAAAATCATCGACGGCGCCGAACTGCTGATCCCGATGGCGGGCCTCATCAACAAAGAAGATGAGCTGGCGCGTCTGGCGAAAGAAGTGGCGAAAATCGAAGGTGAGATTGCCCGTATCGAAGGCAAACTCTCCAACGAAGGCTTCGTCGCCCGCGCGCCGGAAGCGGTCATTGCCAAAGAGCGTGAGAAGCTGGACGGTTATGCAGAAGCGAAAGCGAAGCTGATTGAGCAGCAGGCGGTCATCGCCGCGCTGTAATCATCGTGCCTGTACGTTTGCCGGATGGCGCTGCGCTTATCCGGCCTACAGCACCGTCAACGTAGGTCGGATAAGCGTAGCGCCATCCGACACCGCAGACGACAAAAGCCTCTGATGCAAATGCTCAGAGGCTTTTTATTGAATTATCCTCGCTTGCGCTCCCCCTCACCGCAGTGGTATTAACTGCATATGTTCCACATTTCTGTCATGAGTTCGCTATGAGTGTCATTACACCTGTCTCGGCGACGCTACGCCGCATCACCGCCGACGACAACGCGGCTATCGCCCATGTGATTCGCCAGGTCTCCGCCGAATATGGCCTGACTGCTGATAAAGGCTACACCGTGGCCGACCCAAATCTCGACGAGTTGTTTCAGGTCTACAGCCAGCCTGGCGCGGCGTATTGGGTGGTTGAGCAGAATGGTCAGGTGGTGGGCGGCGGCGGTGTTGCGCCGTTAGGTTGTAGCGAACCGGATATCTGCGAACTGCAAAAAATGTATTTCCTGCCGAGCGTGCGCGGTCAGGGGCTGGCGAAGCGGCTGGCACTGATGGCGCTGGATCACGCCCGTGAGCAGGGGTTTAAACAGTGCTATCTGGAAACGACCGCGTTTCTGACGGAAGCCATTCGTCTTTACGAGCGTTTGGGGTTCGCGCATATTGCGGAACCCCTCGGTTGCACCGGTCACGTCGACTGTGAAGTCCGGATGTTAAAACCCCTCTGAGGTTATCCTGAGGGGAACGACAACGTTATTGCATCTCGGCAGACAACATCAGGCGTATCACGCCGGCCGCACGCGCGGTCGGCAGTTTAAGTACCTGAGCCCATAAATCCTGCACCATGTCACAGGTCAGCTTCTCTTTTCCCACGCCTTTATTTGGGTCAGCCATGATTTGAATATCCTGGCCATAACGCTGCACCAGCGTCGGGCTGAGGGTTTGCAGGTCCTGAAGCGCCAGCTGTTTTTCTTCTGCCGTCACGGTATGTTTTTTCGGGCCATGAGAGGCATACAGCATGCCCATGTCGCTCGCCATACGACGATCCATGATCTCGCGAGGAATAATGCGCACCGGATTAATCCCACCTTTTACCGCCGGGAACAGAAAACGGAAGCACTCGTCGTCCCCCACTTTCTGCACCGCAGCAATCTGCTCGAGATTAATCTTCATATAGCCAATCACCTCGGCATCAGGTGCCTGCTGCAAACGCGCCATCTGCATCTGCAGGATCTGCGGCTGAATGGCGTCAATAATCTGCTGCTCGCTTTTTCCGGCCTCTTTCATCTGTGCCGACTGGTTGCGGATATGCTCCCACAGAGCAGGTTCCTGCTCTTTAATGACCTGATAAACGGGCATGGTCAGCATCGCATCTTCGAATTTCTGCGCTTCCGTTTTTCCATAGTCCGGGCTTTCGCGCGGAATCAGGTAATGCACGTCAAACAGATTCCAGCCGACGATCGCAACCACGAAAATCACCCCGCCCGCGATCTTGCCAATCCAGCCTTTTTTGCGAAATACCCCCACGATGATGGCGATAACCGCGCCGATATACCCTGCCAGTAATACGTGTGCCCAGTTCATTGAATTTCCTTACCCAAATCAATCGTTATTCCGGGGATTATGCTTCCCCGTGATGAGTTTCGATTATTGCGGTAAAGATGAACGATTTCCAGCCACCAAATTTTTCTGCTGCAGGCTAGAAAGGTGTAAGGCCAGGCGGATAACTTATACCGGCACGCCGCTATGAAAGCGGAACTCATTATCGGGAGAAGTGATAAGCCCAGCCTCCACTTCCCCAAAAAAACGCACCCGATCGCCAATGTCGTTCGCCGAAATCTGCTGTGCCAGCGCCAGATAATCCTGATAGTGCCGCGCCTCGGATCGCAGCAGCGACAGATAAAACGCCTGCAAATCCGCCTCCAGATAAGGCGCTAACGCGGCAAAGCGCTCGCAGGAGCGGGCTTCGATATACGCTCCGCAAATCAGCTTATCAATCAGCGTCAGCGGCTCGTGGGTTCGTACCTCTTTGAGCATGCCTTTGGCATAGCGGCTGGCGGTAATTTTGACATAGGGAATATTGCGACGCTGCATCGCCTCACGCACCTGCCAGAAGTGGTGCAGCTCCTCTTTAATCAGCAGCACCATGCTGTCTATCAACTGACGTCCCCAAGGGTCGTCAGTCTGCGGCATCGCGCTTTTGTTTATCTGCTTATTCAGCGCGGCGAAATCCGGCTCTTCTCCCTCACGAAAGGCAAAGGCTTCATACGGCTTAAGCCAGTCGAGCAGCGCCTGCGAACCCGCTTTGTCGGCGACATATTTACGCACCAGCAGCATTGCCGTTTGCGCCGCTTTCAGCTCGCAAACTAAATGGTCAGTCAGCAACAGAGGTAGATTTTCCGGATCGCGGGCTTTATCGAGCCATGCCTGAGGCGTTTTACAGTGCAGAAAGTTGAGAACCGGGGAGAGTATTTGCGGGTAATCCATACCGAAATCCTTACCTACGGCAGCGGGCGCTGCCGTAGGTGATAAGATGACTTAGTGACGTACGCCGTCGTCTTCTTCGTCGACGTAATCTTCGTCGTCATCGCCTTCTTCGCCGTTCGGGTCTTCGTAGTAGGTGCCCCAACCGTCGTATTCCACTTCAAATTTCTCGGCCAGGTTCATCAGTTGCTCAACCTGTGCGTCAATCAGCTCGGCATTCAGCGCGCATTCACTGAGGATGTCGCAGCAGATCACGGTGTCGCCTTCTTCCACTTCCAGCTCTTCCGGCTCAGTCACTTCATAGCCCAGCTTGAACGCTTCGACTGCCGCTTTTTCCAGGCTTTCGAAATCGTCGGCGGAAAGGTGGTGCTCAATGGTGTACAGCGCGTCAGGATCGCTGCCGTCTTCCAGCAGTTCTTCAATAATCAGACGTGTTTCTTCACGCTGCTCTTCCAGGTGTTCCGGGTTTGCCATGGCTCTTTCCTCATAATGTGGCTGATACTCTTATTGTCACATACCGTTGCCATTGCCTCCACCTTTCCGATAAAGATTTGTTATTGGGGTTGCAAATGAATATTCATACATATAAAGTGAATTTTAATTCAATAAGTGGCTTAAGCCAGGTGAGGGAAAAATGTCTACTCTGTATAAAAAGAACTTCTTAAAATTACTCGATTTTACCCCTGCAGAAATCACCACGCTGCTGCAACTCGCGGCAAAACTAAAAGCGGATAAAAAAAGCGGCACGGAGTCGCCGAACCTGACCGGTAAAAACATCGCGCTCATCTTCGAAAAAGACTCGACCCGCACCCGATGCTCTTTCGAAGTTGCCGCTTACGATCAGGGCGCTCGCGTCACTTATCTTGGTTCCAGCGGCAGCCAGATTGGCCATAAAGAGTCGATTAAAGACACCGCGCGCGTGCTGGGCCGCATGTATGACGGCATTCAGTATCGCGGCTACGGCCAGGAAGTGGTCGAAACGCTGGCCGAGTACTCCGGCGTGCCGGTGTGGAACGGCTTGACCGACGAATTCCACCCGACCCAGCTGCTGGCTGACCTGCTGACCATGCAGGAGCACCTGCCGGGCAAAGCATTCAACGAAATGACGTTGGTCTATGCCGGAGACGCGCGCAACAACATGGGTAACTCCATGCTGGAAGCCGCAGCGTTAACCGGCCTGGATCTGCGCCTTGTGGCGCCAAAAGCGTGCTGGCCGGAAGAGAGCCTGGTGGCCGAGTGTAAAGCGCTGGCGCAGAAAAATGGCGGCAACGTGACGCTGACGGAAGATATCGCCGCAGGCGTAAAAGGGGCCGATTTTATCTATACCGACGTGTGGGTCTCGATGGGCGAAGCCAAAGAGAAGTGGGCGGAACGTATTGCCCTGCTGCGCGACTATCAGGTCAACAGCGCCATGATGAAGCTCACCGGCAACCCGCAGGTCAAATTCCTGCACTGCCTGCCTGCATTCCATGATGACCAGACGACGCTGGGTAAGAAAATGGCCGCTGAGTACGGTATGCACGGTGGGATGGAGGTGACCGACGAGGTCTTTGAATCACCAGCCAGCATCGTGTTTGATCAAGCTGAAAATCGCATGCACACTATCAAAGCCGTGATGGTGGCGACGCTGAGCCAATAAGCGGGCTACGCCCTGGCCTGACGGTCAGGGCGTGACTTCTCAGGCAACCAGCAGTTTCACCACCAGCTTACGCACTTTCGCCGGCGTGCCGACAGCGCACAGCGGTTTATGTACTTCACCCGGGTAAAACACCACGAAGTCACCTTCGCTCATCACCACCATTTTTTCCTGCACGCCTTCCGGCAGGAAAGCGATGTCTTTGTCGGCCAGCCAGTCAGTGTCCGGTTTGCCCGCAGGCTGGGTGCTGAACGCCATCCCTTCCTGACCACTCAGCACCACCTGGATATCCAGGTAACGCGCGTGATACTCGGCGCGACGCTCGGCAAATGGCTCGGTCATGTTTTCTGAAACCATATAAAACAGACGGTTGCCGTCAATGTCGTATTTCCCTTCCGGGGTTTCCGCGGTAACGTTAGCCTTAATGTAGGCAATCGCCTGACGCAGTTCTTCCGGCAGCCAGGACTGCACGTTGTGAATATTGCCAATAATCATGATGACTCCACAAATAAAACGATGTTTCAATTTTTAGTTGTTATACGTAAATTCGCGATACCATACCAGCACTTTTTACCCTGTTATTGCGGTCCTGCCGGTTTAGCGCACAGTTTGTGCCAGGCGAGTGGCGTTAAGAATTTAAATGCATAAAAAGCGAATACTCATTCTATGAGAATCGTTTTCGTTGATTAAAATGTGAATTCAGCGCTTGATCCCTTACCAAAGCTGCGTATAATGCCAGCCGTTTTGCCGGGAGGAATTATGGTTCAGTGTGTACGACATCGCGTCTTACCGCGTCTGAAAAAAGACGCTGGCCTGCCGTTTTTCCTTTCCGTTGCATCCGTATTCGTAAAGCCCCTTATTTAAGGGGCTTTTTTTTTTGCGCCGTCGTCAGGAGATAAACATGGCTAATCCGCTGTATCAAAAACACATCATTTCCATAAACGATCTCAGCCGCGAAGACCTTGAGCTGGTTTTGGCGACCGCCGCTAAACTGAAAGCCAATCCGCAGCCTGAGCTGCTGAAGCACAAGGTCATTGCCAGCTGTTTCTTCGAAGCCTCGACGCGTACCCGCCTCTCGTTTGAAACCTCCATGCATCGCCTGGGCGCCAGCGTGGTGGGTTTTTCCGACAGCGCCAACACCTCGCTCGGCAAAAAAGGCGAAACCCTGGCTGACACCATCTCCGTCATCAGCACCTACGTCGACGCCATCGTGATGCGTCACCCGCAGGAAGGCGCGGCGCGTCTGGCGACCGAATTCTCCGGCGGTATTCCGGTACTCAACGCCGGTGACGGCGCAAACCAGCACCCGACGCAAACGCTGCTGGATCTGTTCACCATTCAGGAAACCCAGGGCCGTCTCGAAAATCTCAACATCGCGATGGTTGGTGACCTGAAGTATGGCCGCACCGTACATTCACTGACCCAGGCGCTGGCGAAATTTAACGCTAACCGCTTCTACTTCATCGCCCCGGACGCGCTGGCGATGCCGCAGTACATCCTCGATATGCTCGACGAGAAAGGTATCGCCTGGAGCCTGCATAGCGCCATTGAAGAGGTGATGGCCGAGGTCGACATTCTCTACATGACCCGCGTGCAGAAAGAACGTCTCGACCCGTCCGAATACGCCAACGTGAAAGCGCAGTTTGTCCTGCGCGCCGCAGACCTGGTCGGCGCACGCGACAATATGAAAGTGCTGCACCCGCTGCCGCGCATTGACGAGATCACTACCGATGTCGATAAGACGCCGCACGCCTGGTACTTCCAGCAGGCCGGCAACGGCATCTTCGCCCGCCAGGCGTTACTGGCACTGGTACTGAATAGCGAACTGGCTCTGTAAGAGGGAATGACGATGACACACGACAACAAATTGCAGGTAGAAGCCATCAAACGTGGCACCGTGATCGACCACATCCCGGCACAAGTCGGTTTTAAACTGCTGACGCTGTTCAAGCTGACCGAAACTGACCAGCGCATCACCATCGGTCTGAACCTGCCGTCCGGTGAAATGGGCCGCAAAGATCTGATTAAAATTGAGAATACCTTCCTCACTGATGAGCAGGTTAACCAACTGTCGCTGTACGCCCCACAGGCTACCGTGAACCGTATCGACAACTATGAAGTGGTGGGCAAATCGCGTCCGAGCCTGCCGGATCGTATTGAGAGCGTGCTGGTGTGCCCAAACAGCAACTGCATCAGCCACGCTGAGCCAGTTTCCTCCAGCTTTGCAGTGAAAAAACGCGCCGATGACGTTGCACTCAAATGCAAATACTGTGAAAAAGAGTTTTCCCATTATGTGGTGCTGGCCAACTAATTGCGGTTGGTATTGGAATTAGGCGTCCCTATAATGGCTACGACCTAATTACTGCAGTTCATCTGGAGATATCATGAGCAAAACTATTGCGACGGAAAATGCACCAGCAGCTATCGGCCCATACGTTCAGGGCGTTGACCTGGGCAGCATGATCATCACTTCCGGTCAGATCCCGGTTGACCCGAAAACCGGCAGCGTGCCGGAAGACGTGTCCGCACAGGCGCGCCAGTCGCTGGAAAACGTCAAAGCGATCGTTGAGGCCGCGGGCCTGAAAGTGGGCGATATCGTAAAAACGACCGTTTTCGTAAAAGATCTCAACGATTTCGCGACCGTTAACGCCACTTACGAAGCGTTCTTCACCGAGCACAATGCCACCTTCCCGGCGCGTTCCTGCGTTGAAGTGGCGCGTCTGCCGAAAGACGTGAAGATTGAAATCGAAGCGATTGCCGTTCGTCGCTAATTTCGATGCAGTATGAAGAAAGGCAGCCAATGGCTGCCTTTCTTGATGTTATACGCGGGATTACTGCCAGCCATAGCGGCGGCTAAAGAACCCTTTAACCATCTGCGTCAGCGTCATATAACCCACCAGAATCGCCACCAGCCACGGGAAGTAGCTCAGCGGTAATGCTTCTAATTGCAGATAGCTTGCCAGCGGTGAGAACGGCAGCGCGATACCGACCGCCATCACCAGCAGCGTCATCGCGAACAGCGGCCAGGCGGCACGGCTTTGCACGAATGGAATGCGGCGGGTACGAATCATATGCACAATCAGCGTCTGCGACAGCAGCCCTTCAATAAACCAGCCGGACTGGAACAGCGTCTGCATTTCCGGGGTATTGGCCTTAAATACCCACCACATCAGGCAGAAGGTCAGAATATCGAAGATAGAGCTAATCGGCCCGAAGAACACCATAAAGCGCCCCAGATCCGCCGGATTCCAGCGCTGCGGTTTACGAATCTGCTCATCGTCAACGTTATCGAACGGCAGCGCCACCTGGGATACATCGTACAGCAGGTTCTGAATCAGTAAGTGTAACGGCAGCATCGGCAGGAACGGCAGGAAGGCGCTGGCCACCAGCACGCTGAAGACGTTACCGAAGTTCGAGCTGGCGGTCATCTTGATGTATTTGAGCATGTTCGAGAAGGTACGACGCCCTTCGATCACGCCCTCCTCCAGCACCATCAGGCTCTTTTCCAACAGAATAATATCAGCCGCTTCACGAGCAATATCCACCGCGCCATCCACGGAAATACCGATGTCCGCCGCGCGCAGCGCCGGGGCATCGTTGATGCCGTCACCCATAAAGCCCACCACGTGCCCTTCCCGTTTCAGCAAGGTCACAATGCGTTCTTTGTGCATCGGCGTCAGACGGGCAAACAGCGTGGTGCGCGCCGCAAGCTGCGCCAGTTCGTCATCGCTGAGGTGCTCAATATCGCTACCGATAATCACTTCGCCCGCGTCCAACCCAACTTCGTGGCACACTTTTGCCGCCACCAGCTCACTGTCGCCGGTGAGAATTTTTACCGTAATGCCGCTGGCCTTCAGCGCTTTCAGCGCCGGCGCGGTGGTCTCTTTCGGCGGATCGAGGAAGGCGATATAGCCTTCGAGGATCAGGTCAGACTCATCAATGCGCTGGTAGTCGCCTTCACGGGACGGCAGGTATTTGCTCGCCACGGCGACCACACGCAGCCCCTGACGGTTCAGGGTGTCGGTCACGCGCTTAATGCGGCGCAGCATGGTCTCATCCAGCGGCACGATTTCGCCGTTGTGATACACCTGGGTACAAACGTTGAGAATCTCCTGCAACGCGCCTTTGCAAATCAGCTTGTGCACGTCCGGCTTTTCACTCACCACCACCGACATGCGGCGGCGTTCGAAATCAAACGGGATCTCATCGATTTTCTGCCAGTCGGTCGAGAGCTGGCGCGCCACCGCCTCATCGACGCCTTCGAGCACCGCGGTATCCAGCAGATTCTTCAGCCCGGTCTGGTAATGGCTGTTCAGCCACGCGGTTTGCAGCACGCGCTCGCTCACCTTGCCGGAGACATCGGTATGGTTCTCCAGCACGATTTTATCCTGCGTCAGGGTGCCCGTTTTATCCGTGCAGAGAATGTCCATCGCGCCAAAGTTCTGAATGGCGTCGAGGTGCTTGACGATAACCTTCTGTTTTGACAGCTTCACCGCGCCACGCGCCAGCGTCGAGGTGACGATCATCGGCAGCATTTCTGGCGTCAGGCCAACGGCTACGGAGAGGGCAAACAGCGCCGCTTCCCACCAGTCGCCTTTGGTGTAGCCGTTAATCACCAGCACAATCGGCGCCATCACCAGCATAAAGCGGATCAGCAACATGCTGACGCGGCTGATACCCTTCTGGAAGGCGTTAGGCTCGCTCTCCTGCTCGCTCACGCGCCCGGCCAGTTGCCCGAACCAGGTGTTGGCGCCAGTGGCAATCACCATCGCCTGCGCGGTGCCGCTGACCACGTTGGTGCCCATAAAGCACAGGGTGTCGCACTCAAGCGGGTTGGTTTGCTGCGGCTCGCGGGTCTGCGCCACTTTCTCAACCGGCAAGGATTCTCCGGTCAGCGATGCCTGAGCCACAAACAGGTCACGCGCCTGAATCACGCGCAGATCCGCCGGGATCATATCCCCGGCGGCAAGCTTGATAATATCGCCCGGCACCAGCTGGTCGATGGGCAGTTCCACCCAGTTGCTCTCGCCCTTGTCATTGATGACGCGCAGCACCGTCGCGGTGTTGCTCACCATCGCTTTCAGGGTATCCGCCGCTTTGGTCGAACGGGCTTCCTGGACAAAGTTCAGCAGCGTAGAAATACCCACCATCAGCACAATCACTACCGCGGCGAACAGGTCTTCCGTGGCGTAGGAGACGGCGGCCAGCACGGTCAGCAGAATATTGAACGGGTTACGGTAGCAGAGCCACAGATGCACCCACCACGGCTGCGGCTGCTGAGCCGGCAGCTGGTTTTCACCGTGAGTGGCGCGCGCCTGCTCGACTTCAGCCGCGTTCAGCCCTTCCGGGTGCGTGTTAAAGGTGTGCCACAGTTCCTGCTCATTGAGCCGGGCCATTTTCAGGCAGTGCCCGCTGAGCGAGGATGGAATCGGCGTATGGGCGACGCTTTGCTGAGTCGGCATCGGATCGCGCTGTACCAGACGGCGCGGAAGGTGGCGGCCAAGCTGTGCGAACAGCTGCCGGGTTAAATTTTTCAGCATACAAAATCCCCCTGCAGTCGCCGGACGCGACCGCAGTCAGGCCTACGGGCACAGCTAATCTGTACCGCACAGGCACTTAATTTTTATCTTGCAGGGACATGATTAAGGAATGTCACTGCCTCACATCATCGGCAAGGCAGCGCAAAACTGACTTACCGGAACGTTACTCTCCAGCGCGAGAGAGGTGTGGGATCGGGATCCATAAAGCCTCCGGTAAGGTTGATAGTAGAAAACGCCGCGCATTATACGCAGAAAATAATAAGTTTTGTGGCTATTAGGGCGATATAATAACGGCAGGTAATTCAACGGCACGTCAACCATCGGGTCTGACGGTAAAATATTCACGTGGGGCAACTATATGCAAAATCGGCTGACCATCAAAGACATCGCTCGCCTGAGCGGTGTTGGCAAATCAACCGTCTCCCGCGTGCTGAATAACGAAAGTGGCGTCAGTGAACGTACCCGCGAACGCGTGGAA
This sequence comes from Kluyvera sp. CRP, assembly GCF_019930565.1. Taxonomy (NCBI): domain Bacteria; kingdom Pseudomonadati; phylum Pseudomonadota; class Gammaproteobacteria; order Enterobacterales; family Enterobacteriaceae; genus Kluyvera; species Kluyvera sp. CRP. The sequence continues at coordinate 507,178 of NZ_CP082841.1, forward strand.
GCGGTGATGTTCCAGCACGGCTTCTCCCCTTCTCGCTCCGCGCGCGCCATGCGCGGGCAAAGCGATAAAGTGGTCGCCATTATCGTCACTCGCCTGGATTCGTTGTCGGAAAACCTGGCGGTGCAAACCATGTTGCCCGCCTTCTACGAGCAGGGCTACGACCCCATTATGATGGAAAGCCAGTTCTCGCCCGAAAAGGTCGTAGAACATCTGGCGATGCTCAAGCGCCGCAATATCGATGGCGTGATCCTGTTTGGGTTTACCGGCGTCACCGAAGAGACGCTGGCCAACTGGCAGCCCTCTCTGGTGCTGATGGCCCGCGATGCCAGCGGTTTCTCCTCAGTTTGCTATGACGATCACGGCGCCATCACACTGCTGATGCAGCGCCTGTATGAACGCGGCCACCGCCATATCAGCTTCCTCGGGGTACCGCCGAGCGATGTCACCACCGGCCAGCGCCGTCATGATGCCTATCAGGCCTTTTGCCAGCGCCATCAGCTCACGCCGATGGCCGCGCTACCGGGCCTGGCGATGAAACAGGGCTACGACTTCGCACGTGAGGTCATTGCCCCCGAGACCACTGCGCTCATTTGCGCCACCGATACCCTGGCGCTGGGCGTCAGCAAATATTTCCAGGAACAGCGCATCGAGAGCGTCCAGCTAGCGAGCGTCGGTAACACCCCGCTGACCAAGTTCCTGCATCCAGAAATTATCACCGTCGATCCCGGCTATGCCGAGGCCGGACGCCGCGCCGCAGAGCAGCTGATCGCCCTGATCGGCGGTAAGCGCGAACCGCAGCAGATAGTGATCCCCGCCATCCTCGCCTAAGCGTAAAGTCTGCTTTAATGTGATCTTTGCTGCGTTTCGGGAACGTTCCCATTTTCCCAAATGCGTAAACCCGCTACGCTTATATTCAGCGTATTACTCACTGTTCATATCCTGAGTCCGTCAGGTTACCCATACCAGGGCAGTCTGAATTGGCGGTTATCGGGGAGATCTTATCTCTGTTTGAAGGCCCTATCATGAGCAAAAAAATAGAACAAAAGAACATCGATAAACTTATCGAGCTGGTTGGCGGACGCGAAAACATCGCCACCGTCAGCCATTGCATCACGCGCCTGCGTTTTGTGCTGAACGATCCGGCCAAAGCCAATCCGAAAGCCATCGAAGAACTGCCGATGGTGAAGGGCTGCTTTACCAACGCCGGGCAGTTCCAGGTGGTGATCGGCACCGAAGTGGGCGACTACTATCAGGCGCTGCTCGCCACCACCGGCCAGACCGGCGTGGACAAAGAGCAAGCCAAACAGGCGGCGCGCCAGAACATGAAATGGCACGAGCAGATGATCTCCCACTTCGCCGAGATCTTCTTCCCACTGCTGCCGGCGCTGATCAGCGGGGGTTTGATCTTAGGCTTCCGTAACGTGATCGGCGATCTGCCGATGAGCAACGGCCAGACGCTGGCGCAGATGCACCCGTCGCTGCAAACCATCTATGACTTCCTGTGGCTGATTGGCGAAGCTATCTTCTTCTACCTGCCAGTCGGTATCTGCTGGTCGGCGGTGAAGAAAATGGGCGGTACGCCGATTCTCGGCATCGTGCTCGGCGTGACGCTGGTTTCCCCACAACTGATGAACGCCTATCTGCTGGGTCAGCAGGTGCCGGAAGTGTGGAACTTCGGCCTGTTTACCATCGCTAAAGTCGGCTACCAGGCGCAGGTTATCCCGGCGCTGCTGGCAGGTCTGACCCTCGGCTTTATTGAGACGCGCCTTAAGCGCATCGTGCCGGACTACCTGTACCTCGTTATCGTACCGGTGTGCTCGCTGATTCTGGCGGTATTCCTTGCTCACGCGATTATCGGACCATTCGGTCGCCTGATTGGCGATGGCGTTGCTTTCGCCGTGCGTCACCTGTTGACCGGCAGCTTCGCGCCGATTGGCGCCGCGCTGTTCGGCTTCCTGTATGCGCCGCTGGTGATTACCGGCGTGCACCAGACCACGCTGGCGATTGATATGCAGATGATTCAGAGCATGGGCGGCACCCCGGTGTGGCCGATGATTGCCCTGTCGAACATCGCGCAGGCCTCTGCCGTCGTCGGCATTATCATCTGCAGTCGTAAGGCTAAAGAGCGTGAAATCTCGGTTCCGGCGGCTATCTCTGCCTACCTCGGCGTCACCGAACCGGCCATGTACGGGATCAACCTGAAATACCGCTTCCCGATGCTCTGCGCGATGATTGGTTCCGGTATCGCGGGCCTGCTGTGCGGCCTGTACGGCGTGCTGGCGAACGGTATCGGCGTCGGCGGCCTGCCAGGCATTCTGTCAATCAAACCGACCTTCTGGGGCGTTTATAGCATCGCGATGATCATCGCCGTGGTCGTGCCGATTATTCTGACCATGATGGTATACAAGCGCAAAGAGAGTCAGGGCACGCTGCCCGTCATGTAAACACAGCTTCTTCGGGGCGCATTTGCGCCCCTGATTCTTATTCGAGGACAACCCAATGAATACACTACCTCACTGGTGGCAAAACGGCGTGATTTACCAGATCTACCCGAAAAGCTTCCAGGACACGACCGGCAGCGGAACGGGAGATCTGCGCGGCGTGACCTCACGACTCGACTATCTGCAAAAGCTCGGCGTTGATGCCCTCTGGATAACACCGTTCTACGTCTCTCCGCAGGTGGATAACGGTTACGATATTGCTGACTACACCGAGATCGACCCCTCTTACGGCACGCTCGACGATTTTGATAAGCTGGTTGCCGAAGCACATCAGCGCGGCATTCGTATCGTGCTGGACATGGTGCTCAACCACACCTCCACCCACCATGCGTGGTTTAAAGAATCGCTGAATAAAGAGAGCCCGTACCGCCAGTTCTATATCTGGCGCGACAGTACCCCGGACACCCCGCCGAATAACTGGCGTTCGAAATTTGGCGGCAACGCCTGGCAGTGGGATGCGGCCAGCGGGCAGTACTATCTGCATCTGTTCGCCACCGAGCAGGCGGATCTCAACTGGGAAAACGAGGCGGTACGCGCCGAGCTGAAAAAGGTCTGTGAGTTCTGGGCCGATCGCGGCGTCGATGGCCTGCGTCTCGACGTTATCAACCTCATCTCTAAAGACCAGTCCTTCCCGGACGATCATCAGGGCGACGGTCGCCGCTTCTATACCGATGGCCCACGCGCGCATGAGTTTTTACAGGAATTCAGCCGCGATGTCTTTACCCCGCGCGGCCTGATGACCGTCGGCGAGATGTCCTCCACCTCCCTCGAAAACTGTCAGCAATACGCCTCTCTCGACGGTAAAGAGCTGTCGATGACCTTTAATTTCCACCACCTGAAGGTGGACTATCCTGGCGGCGAGAAGTGGACGCTGGCGCGTCCGGATTTCGTGGCGCTGAAATCGCTGTTTAGTCACTGGCAGCAGGGCATGCACAACCGGGCGTGGAACGCGCTGTTCTGGTGTAACCACGACCAGCCGCGCATCGTCTCCCGCTTTGGTGACGAAGATGAATATCGCATCACGGCGGCGAAGATGCTGGCGATGGTGCTGCATGGCATGCAGGGGACGCCGTACATCTATCAGGGCGAAGAGATTGGCATGACCAACCCGCACTTCACGACGATAGAGCAGTACCGCGACGTTGAAAGCCACAACATGTATAACGAGCTGCTGGCGCAGGGGCGCGATGCCGACGAACTGCTGGCGATTCTGGCCAGCAAATCCCGTGACAACAGCCGTACGCCGATGCAGTGGGACGCCAGCCCTAACGCCGGATTTACCACTGGCGAACCGTGGATTGGCGTCAGCCATAACTTTGCCGACATCAACGTTGAAGGTGCGCTGGCCGATCCTGATTCCGTGTTTTACGCCTACCAGCAGTTGATTGCACTGCGTAAATCCGAACCGGTGCTGACCTGGGGCGACTACCAGGATCTGCTGCCGGAGCATCCGTCGCTGTGGTGTTACCGCCGTCAGTGGCAGGGGCAGACGCTGCTGGTCGCCGCGAACCTCAGCGGCGAGCCACAGGACTGGGAGCCACCGGCGGGCTCCACCGATGGCGAGGTGCTGATGAGCAACTACGCCACCCCTGCCGGCATGACGCTGCGACCGTTTGAAGCCATCTGGTGGCTACAGCGTTAAACCTCAGGCCCGGTAGCGCCCCGCTGCCGGGCTTCTTCGCATCCCGCTGTTTTTCGGTCCTTTTTTGGACACTTCTTGAGCATAAAAATTTACATTACCCTCAACGCCTGTCATCTGTACTCTTGCATTTTTACTTTGTTCTGAATCAATAAAAGCGCAAACATCTTTGATGCAAATCACTACATATAGAACTTAAAATGCGTCCCGGCCCTACATATGGTATTTATCGTCTATCATTGCACAATGAGAATCACGAAAAAGATAGCCGGTATGTGGATAACCTGGGCCGCACGCGGGGGAAAGTATTGGTTAATGGAGTAAATACGCCAATCGCTGTTTTCCCACCTCTGTGGATAACCTGTTCTTATAAATATTGGAGTGATCATGACACCGCATGTGATGAAACGAGATGGCTGTAAAGTGCCGTTCAAATCAGAGCGCATCAAAGAAGCAATTCTGCGTGCAGCTAAAGCAGCGGGAGTCGATGACGCAGACTATTGCGCCACCGTCGCAGCAATCGTTAGCCAACAAATGCAGGACCAGTCGCAGGTTGATATCAACGAAATCCAGACCGCCGTTGAAAACCAGCTGATGTCCGGGCCGTACAAACAGCTCGCTCGCGCCTACATCGAATATCGCCATGACCGCGACAGCCAGCGCGAGAAGCGCGGCCGCCTGAACCAGGAAATTCGCGGTCTGGTTGAGCAGACCAACTCGGCGTTGCTTAACGAAAATGCCAACAAAGACAGCAAAGTGATCCCGACCCAGCGCGACCTGCTGGCCGGTATCGTCGCCAAACACTACGCTCGCCAGCACCTGCTGCCGCACGACGTGGTCATGGCGCACGAGCGCGGCGTGATTCACTACCACGACCTCGACTATTCGCCGTTCTTCCCGATGTTCAACTGTATGCTGATCGATCTGAAAGGCATGCTGACCCAGGGCTTCAAAATGGGTAACGCGGAAATTGAGCCGCCGAAATCCATCTCGACCGCCACGGCGGTAACCGCGCAGATTATCGCGCAGGTCGCCAGCCACATTTATGGCGGTACCACCATCAACCGCATTGATGAAGTGCTGGCGCCGTTCGTCACTGAAAGCTTCAACAAGCACCGTAAAATCGCCAACGAATGGCAGATTCCGAACGCGGAAGAATACGCTCGTTCCCGCACGGAGAAAGAGTGCTACGACGCCTTCCAGTCGCTGGAGTATGAAGTCAACACGCTGCATACCGCCAACGGCCAGACCCCGTTCGTCACCTTTGGTTTCGGCCTCGGCACCAGATGGGAATCGCGTCTGATTCAGCAGTCCATTCTGCGTAATCGTATCGCGGGCCTCGGCAAAAACCGCAAAACCGCGGTGTTCCCGAAGCTGGTGTTCGCCATTCGCGACGGCCTGAACCACAAGCCGGGCGATGCCAACTACGACATCAAACAGCTGGCACTGGAGTGCGCCAGCAAGCGCATGTATCCGGACATCCTCAACTACGATCAGGTGGTGAAAGTCACCGGTTCGTTTAAAACTCCGATGGGCTGCCGCAGCTTCCTCGGCGTGTGGGAGAATGAAAACGGCGAGCAGGTGCATGATGGGCGTAACAACCTCGGCGTGATCAGCCTTAACCTGCCGCGCATTGCGCTGGAAGCGAAAGGTGATGAAGCCGCGTTCTGGTCACTGCTGGACGAACGTCTGGTGCTGGCGCGTAAAGCGCTGATGACCCGTATTGCTCGCCTGGAAGGGGTGAAAGCCCGTGTCGCGCCAATCCTCTACATGGAAGGGGCCTGCGGCGTGCGTCTGAAAGCCGACGACGACGTTTCAGAAATCTTCAAAAACGGTCGTGCCTCTATCTCTCTGGGCTACATCGGTATCCACGAGACCATCAACGCGCTGTTCGGCAATCAGCATATGTACGACAACGAAATGCTGCGTGAAAAAGGCGTGGCGATCGTTCAGCGTCTGCGCGATGCCGTTGACCAGTGGAAAGAGGAAACCGGCTACGGTTTCAGCCTGTACAGCACGCCAAGCGAAAACCTGTGCGACCGCTTCTGCCGTCTCGACACCGCCGAATTTGGCGTGGTGGAAGGCGTTACCGACAAAGGCTACTACACCAACAGCTTCCACCTCGACGTGGAGAAGAAAGTTAACCCGTACGACAAAATCGACTTTGAAGCACCGTACCCGCCGCTGGCGAACGGCGGCTTCATTTGCTACGGCGAATATCCGAACATTCAGCACAACCTGAAAGCGCTGGAAGACGTGTGGGACTACAGCTACCAGCACGTGCCGTACTACGGCACCAACACGCCGATCGACGAATGCTACGAGTGCGGCTTTACCGGTGAGTTCGAGTGCACCAGCAAAGGCTTCACCTGCCCGAAATGCGGTAACCATGACGCGGCTCGCGTGTCGGTCACCCGCCGCGTGTGCGGCTACCTCGGCAGCCCGGATGCTCGTCCGTTCAACGCCGGTAAACAGGAAGAAGTGAAGCGCCGCGTTAAGCACCTGGGTAACGGGCAGCTCGGTTAAGGCCGGGCGGTTTATCCCCTCACCCTAGCCCTCTCCCCTCAGGGGAGAGGGAACCGTTTTACCGCTCGCTGTACGACCGTATACCGGCCAAAAATCTGGAACGCGAAAATGAACTTCCATCAATACTATCCGGTTGATATCGTCAACGGCCCCGGCACGCGCTGCACCCTGTTTGTTGCTGGCTGCGTTCACGAATGTCCTGGCTGCTATAACAAGAGCACCTGGCGCGTGAACTCTGGCCAGCCGTTCACCGCCGAGATGGCCGACCGCATCATCGCCGACCTTAACGACACCCGCGTCAAGCGCCAGGGAATTTCGCTCTCCGGCGGCGACCCGTTGCATCCGCAAAATGTGCCGGAGATCCTCAAACTGGTGAAGCGCATCCACGCTGAATGCCCAGGCAAAGATATCTGGGTATGGACTGGCTACAAGATTGACGAACTGAATGCCGCGCAGATGGAGGTCGTCGACCTGATCAACGTGCTGGTTGACGGTAAGTTTGTGCAGGATTTAAAAGACCCGGCGCTGATCTGGCGCGGCAGCAGCAATCAGGTGGTTCACCACCTGCGTTAATCGCTTTCGTCAGCCGTTTAAAAACGGCTGACGCACTCCATCGCCACCGCCTTAAACTCATCAAAGCTGCGGGTCGCCGCCAGGCGCGCCATCGCTCGCTCGCGCAGGAAAGTGACAAAAATATCGTAGATAGCCATCGCCTCTTCATACTCGCTTTTGCTGATCGCCAGCAGGAAGATAATGTGTGCGGTTTCGTCGCCCCAGGCGATACCGTGGGGAGCAATAACGGTATACACCACGGTTTTCTGCGCCAGCAGCCCTAAGGCGTGCGGCAGCGCAATGCCGTCGCCGAGCATGGTGCTGACAATCGCTTCACGCTCCACCACCGACGCGTGGAATGCGGCATCAACAAAACCTTCCTCCTGCAACTGCTGGCATAGCTCGGCAAACAAGGTTTGCTGATCCATCGGCGCGTCTATCACGCGGAAATGCGCTTCATCGAAATATTTGTTGAGCATAAATGGGCGGGTACGGTCCACCAGCACCAGCTTACCGATTTGGTCCAGCTGATAGTCGGTGGGGAACGGCGCAATCGTGATAACGGGTTTATCTTTTTCGCTAATACGTACCGTCGAGATGACGAAATCTTCCGCCACCGTCGCCCGCTGTTCGTACTCGCGCTGGGAGAGCGTGGCGCCAATTTCTACCTGCGGATATTTACGCTGCAAAATAGCTTCAATCATCCGCACCATCGCGTTACCCGCATCGCAGACCAGCAGCACCTGCGGCTGACGTTGATAGCCAATGTTGTAGTGGCGCTCCAGCCCGACGCCAATATGCAGCACCAGAAAACCAATCTCGTTTTCACTGATGGCGTACGGCGTATATTTTCCCCAACTGGAGACGGCCGCCAGCGTCATGTCCCAGGCCATGGGATAGTGCTGCTTGATGTTATCGAGCAACGGGTTGGGGATCATTATCTGGTAACGCACCCGGGTAATCATGGTTTTGATATGGGTCAGCAGGTCGGCATGCAGCTGGGCGTCGTCCAGTAGATTGTAGTTATATTGCTGATTGATATAGCTCAGGATGTAGTTCACCAGCGCCTCGTCATCGTCGGCGCTAATGGTTTCCGGGTCGACGTCCTGCACCTGGCGGGCAGCAAGGTGCACGCACAGCCACTCCTCTTCCGCCGGCGAAAAACCTTTCCCTGCCAGTTGTTGCAGAGTATTGGCGAAATCATGGGCGACATCGCGCACGTTTTGCGCCACATCTTCCGCGCTGAAATCCGCCAACGGATACCCGTCGCGTACGCGGCGTACCGCCACCGCACCATACAGACAAATAAAGCGTTCGCCCGCATCGGTCAGACGCACATGGTGACGGGTTAACGTCTCCTGCAGTGTGCCTTCCAGCAAGGTTGGCACACTGGCATCAAACGCCTCTTCACGAATCAGCGGGTTCAGCGGCCCCTGCTGGCTTAGCTCCCACAAAAGATCGGTCAGGCAAGCGCGAATAGAGACTTCGCTGCCGAACAGCTTCATGCCGTGACGCGGGCGCGTCTCCAGCGTCAGCTGATAGCGCTGAAAATGCTCGCGTACGTCGACCATATCGCTCTGCAACGTGGCGCGGCTGACAAACCACGAGTCAGCCAGATCCTCCAGCTTGATGGAGAACGCCGACGTTAAAAAGCGCACCAGCAAAAAGTGCACGCGATCCTGAGCGGTACGCGGGATATGCTGCGTTTTCGGCGCACTCTCTTCCAGCGTTTGATAGCGCGTGGGATCGTCGATTTTTAGCTGATAGCCGCTGCCACGCGTCAGCACAAACTGCGCGCCGTAATGCATCAAAAGCGCATTGAGCGCAGTGATATCGGCGCGTACGGTACGGGTTGAGACCGACAGCCGCTGCGCCAGCTCATCCTGGGGCAGCGTTTCGTTTTGCAGCAGGGTAAAGAGTTGCGCTAAACGTTGGTTGGGAAATCGCATGTCGGTTCCTTCATGTTACGGCTTAAGGTTGCGTGGAAATCACCATCTGAGACGGGCTGCCAACCGGCGTATAGTCCGGTGAAAACGTCAGCTTGCCGTCCTTCGGCGCCACGCTAAAGCGAGTAATATTATCGCTACGCTGATTCATGACATATAGCCAATGTCCTTGCTTATCAAGCGTTAGCGTTCGTGGATAGTCGCCACGCGTCCAGATATCTTCCTGGTGCGACAGGCTGCCGTCGGCCATCACGGTGAAGTGAGCGATGCTGTTGTGGAGGCGATTGGCGACATACAGCTGCTTGCCGTCCTGGCTTAACACCAGACCTGCGGCAAAGCTGGTGCCTTTGTACTCTTTTGGCAACGCTGAAACCGTCTTGCCTTCGCGCAGCTGGCCGCTTTGTTTATCGAGGTGATAAAAGGTCAGCGTGGAGGATTCTTCATTAATCAACCATAGCCCATCACCTGCTGGCGTAAAGACAAAATGTCGCGGCCCGGCCCCTGCCGAAGATGCGGCGATAAACGGCGGATCGTTCGGCGTCAGCTTGCCGCTGGCGCGGTCCATACGGTACTGGTAGATGCGGTCCAGCCCCAAATCGGTGGAATACACAAACTGACCGCTCGGATCGCTGGCAACCATGTGCGCGTGCGGGCCGTTATGATCGCTGATGGCAAAACTCCCCTCCGCTGCGGCTGCCGGGCGCGCCGCGCCAGCCGGGCCCTGATCCTGATGCACATCTACCGCCTCGCCCAAACTACCGTCCTCTTTCACCGGCAGCACCGCGATCGACCCGCTCACGTAGTTGGCGACCAGAAGATGACGACCATCCGGCGTCAAGGAGAGATAGACCGGCCCCGCGCCGCCGGAGGCCACCTGATTCAGACTTTTAAGCTCGCCGTTCGCGGCGATGCTCCACGCCTGCACCACGCCTTTTTCCACCTCACTGGCGGCATACAGCGTCTTACCATCAGGGCTGACGGTAAGCTGCGCGACGTTGGGCAGGGAACTCACCAGCGCTTTATCGTGTAGCGCGCCAGTCTTACCATCCAGCGTAAAACGGTATAGACCTTCGCCATTTGGATTGTAGGTGCCGACCCAGGCATACTGGGTTTGGGCGGTAACCGTGGTAGCAAGCAAAGAGAGTGAAGCAACAAGCAGATGACGAGCGGTTGGCATGGTGACTCCTTGATGGTTCGGTGGGTTATTCCCCTCACCCTAACCCTCTCCCCAAAGGGGCGAGGGGACCGTTCGATACTTTTATGCACGATAGGCGCCAAAGGCACGGTCGGTTTTCTCCCTCTCCCCTGTGGGGAGAGGGTCGGGGTGAGGGGCTATCGGCACTACTTAACAAGCTGTTTGGTCATCTCCAGCAGCCGACGCACGTCCGCCGGACGCGTATTGCCGCTGTCTTTATCAATGATTGAGCTGTAAATATGCGGGATAATTTTGCTTACCCCCGCATCCAGCGCAATTTTCAGGATCTCGCCGTAGTTTTCCAGATCGATCCCGCCGGTCGGTTCCAGCCAGAAATCATGGCGCGCGCAGGCTTGCGCCACCGCAATAAACTCATCACGGTGCTTCAGGCCGCCCATCGGGAAGTACTTAATCGAGCTGCCGCCCATGTCTTTCAGCAGGGCAATCGCGGTTTCCAGCGGCACGATACCGTCCGGCGCGTTGCTGGACAGCGGGCCGGTGGAGATCTTAACCATGCCGACGGTGCCGGTTGGGGAGACCAGGCCGTTGACCACGGTCTCGTTCTGCCCTAACAGCGCGCGGCTGGTCGCCACGCCGGTGAAGACCTGGTTAACGTGCTGCGGCTGCACCTGACGGGAGATTTCACTGACCATCGCCGACTGGTTTGGGTCGCCCGCGCCCAGCCCGACGGAGAGCGCGTTATCAATCCGCTTTGCGTATTCGCGCATATCGGCCACCGCGCTGGCGATGTCCGGATAGTTTTTGGAGAGCACGCCCACCAGCACATGACCTTCCGCCGCTTCATAAATCTCGCTGGCGTTATCTTTGCTACCGGCCAGCACGTTCAGGCAGACGCGGTCACGGTAAAAGTTTGGGGTCAGTTTCATGCGTGATTCTCCTTGTTCAGAACTTCTGCAATACGGCGAGCAACAATCGCTAACTGCTGCGCATCCACGCTGCGGACATCGGCTTCGATAATGCCTTCATTGGCCTTATAGCCACGGAAGTAGATGGCGTATTCGCCCTGCTTCAGCGCCTGCACCAGCTCACCGGTATTCACGCCGGTCGCCGCTTCATCAAATTTAATTTCCGCACGGGCGATATCGCGGCCCGCGCTATCCCACACCACACGCGCGGTGACGCCGTTAAGCGTATTGAGCTGGTTAATGAACGGTGTCATCTTCTCCACCATCTCTTCACCGCTCTCTTTGGTCGCCGTCAGATAGTGCTCAATGGCGCAGGTCAGGCCCAGAATGCCTTCTTTACCGACCTTCATGGCACGTCCAATGCCCATCGACTGGCGCTTCACCCACTCGACGTATTGGGTTTTACCAATCACCAGACCGCTGGTTGGCCCTTCGATCGCCTTCGCCCCGCTGTAGATAACCAGATCCGCCCCCGCACGATAGTAGGCATGCAGATCCTCTTCCGCCGCCGCATCAACGATCAGCGGCAGGTTATGGCTACGCGCCACGCTGGCGGCCTGCGCCACGTTAAGCATGCTTTTCTGCACGCAGTGGTGAGATTTGATATACAGAATGGCCGCCGTACGCGGGGTAATCGCCGCCGCCAGCTGGTCGGCAGAACATTCGTTGGCATAACCCGCTTCCACCAGCTTGCCGCCGCCCAGCGCCACCATGGTGCCGACCGGCGCGCCGAAGTTGACGTTGTGGCCTTTCGGCAGCACGATTTCGTTGTTCTCAATCGGGGTGACATGCAGGTTTTCCAGCAGCCAGTCGCTGTCTTTCACCAGCACCGCCGCCACGGATTGCGCAATACCGGCGGACGCGCAGGACACCACGGTCGCCCCTTCAACATCCAGCAGCTTCGCAATATAGGCACCGGTTTTATTCACCAGATCTTTCATCTCAAAGTACTGGTTCATGCCCGCCATCGCGGCTTCCACCACTTCCGGGCGCGGCGTAGAGACGCCGAGTGCGGTCATGCGGCCGGAGGTGTTAATCACTTGCTTTAAATCGTATTTTTCAAAAATTGAAGGCATTTTCCGCGCTCCCTTGTTCGGTCAAATAGCCCTTGCCCGCGCGAATCGCAGCAAGCGGCAGCAGAATCTTGTCAGCCTGAAGGCTCTCTTTTTCGGCATCCACCAGCACCGTTGGCGTCTGCGCGAGGGTAAACAGCGTGATATCCGCGTCGTAACCGACGGCCAGTCGTCCTTTGTGCGTCAGGCGTAAACCCTCGGCGGCATGACAGGTCACGCAATCAATCACCTGCGGCAGCGACATACCGATGGCGAGAAATTTCGACATCACCAGCGCCAGCGAGCGTACCGGGCCGTCGATACGGTTGCGGCAGTAGATATCAGAACTGATGGTGTGCGGCAGAATACCCATCGCAATCGCCCGGCGCGCCACCTCAAAGCTGAAGCTGGCGGTGCCGTGACCGACATCGAGCCGTACACCGCGCTTCAGCGCACGCACGATAGAGCCCCGCAACTCCCCTTGCGGGGTGAGAATGCGGTTCGGTTTGCCGTTGTAGCAGTGGGTGATGATGTCGCCAGCGCTCAGCAGTTCGGCGATTTCATCGAGGTTCGGCGGGTTGTTGCCAATGTGCACCATCAGCGGCAGGTCGCCGTTTTCTTGCTGGATGGCTTTAGCGCGCTCCAGCGGCGTAATGCCGTTTTCGCCGACCACGCTGCTGCTCATGCGCGCTTTCAAGCCGACGATAAAGTCCGGGTGGCGCGCCACCGCCTGCTTCACCGCTTCCGCATCGATATTGGCCATATTGGCCAGTTCGTTTTGGGCAATCAGCCCCACGCGGGAGATGTTGAGCAGTGCATAGACGTCGGTCGCAGCTTTGCGGGTCAACTGGTAGAAATCGTCCACGTCATCCGCGCCGGTACTGCCTGCATCAATCACGGTGGTGACGCCGGTAGCGATGCCGACGCTGTCCGGTTCGTCGTGATAAATCGGTGAGTTCGGGTAGCAGTGGACGTGGGAGTCAATCCAGCCGGCGCTGGCGTAGTATTTCCCGTCCAGCGCAATGGTTTTATGGGCAGGCGCGCTAATCTCGCCCAGCGCCACGATTGAACCGTCCTTGATGGCGATATCAGTCAGGGTATCGTCGACGAGGCGCGCACGGCGCAGGAGTAAATCAAACATATCTCTCTCCTGTTAAGGCGGGCGCCGCGCGCCCGCAGGGTTTAGCTAATCGCTACCGGGAAGATGGAACCGAGGATCATCGCCCCCAGGATCGCGCCGCCGGTGATCGGCTTCTGCCAGATGTAAAACAGCAGTGCGCCAACCAGAGAACCGATGCCGATGGGAATCGAGGCGGTCATCGCGCTGAGGATAATCAACGGGCCAAGGAAGCGGCCGGAGGCGTTACCCGCGCCCATCATCACGTCGGCCCCATAGGTGGAATCGCTCTGGTTGATGGTGAATTTACGCGCCAGAATGATGATGTAGCCAATCGCCAGACCAATCACCAGCCCGGTAATCAGGGAGGCGATAAAGTTGGTCACCGGGAACATGATGCCCGCGCCGAGCAGCAGCGCCGGAACGCCGAGGCCCACGCCGGTCTGAATCGCCCCGCCAATGTCCAGAATCCCCACCAGCGAACCTTCAATGATTCGGGCAAACAGGAAGCTCGCGCCGAACGCGGCCACCGCGCCGTAAGCCCCGGTATCAATCCCGGCTTTCAGCATCGCCACGAAGGCCACTTCGTTGAAGGCGCCGATGCCGTAGAGGTAGTACATATGCGTCCCGGCGAACACGCCGGAGGAGAGCAGGCCAACGAAGATCGGGAACGACCAGTCGGCATACCAAAAACCTTTATTTTGTTCCATGTCAGGCTCCCGTTATTTGCCGCTGATTGAGCTGTGGATCAGATCCAGCCAGTTCGGTACGGTCAGGTGGAAGGATTCAATCATCTTCATGTCGAAACCGCGGAAGAAGGCGCTCAGGACGAACAGCGCAACGATGGCGCCCATCATCACTTTGGTGACGCGATGCCAGCCGCTCTCTTCAACGCCCTTACCAATCAGAATGCCCAGCACCAGACCCGGTACGGCGTTACCCATAATCAGCTGCGCCGCGCCGCCGAAGATGGTGGCCCAGAAGCCTGATTTCTTACCGGCATCAATCGCCGCCAGCCAGAAAATAACTGGCATCACGGTGTTGACCAGCAGGTTGGCCGCCGGAACCAGCACCTTCACGGCGGTGACCTGCAACGCCTGCGGAACGGAAGAGGCCGTCAGGTTAAGGAAGGCCACGACAATCATGCCGATGATGCCGCAGGCAATCGCCATTTTGCGTGGGTCATGCAGCGTCTCACCGACGTTGCGGTTTTTGATCATCAACGCCGCCGCGCCCCAGTTCGGGATAATGCGGTGGTCAACGTCCTGGGTGAAGGAGCCTGCTGCAACGGAAGAAGCCCAGGCGTTAAAGAAGAAACCGAGGCCAAACGAGAAGTGGGAAGCCGGATCGCCTTCACAGGAGTTCAGCTCGCCCAAGGTACGAAACGCCCCCATCCCCTGCGTGGTGGGCGCGTGAAACATGCGTGCCGCTCCGGCGCCCACGCCGACGCCAACCAGGCCGCCGATGATGAGCGATTTTATTAAAATTATCAGGAACATAGTCTGACCCTTTGGTAAAAATCAGGTTTGCGTGACGAAATCCACTTTATCGATATCAATGGCGGTCACGTTGACGGTAACGTCCAGCTCCACGCTGTACGCTCGTCGTTCACGGCGTAAAAAGAAGAATAAGAACGCCTCTTTTCGTACCGCTTCGCGCGCATGAACAACCTGCACATCCTGTGGCTCAATACGCAGTAAGATATGCGATGATGTTTTCATCACCGCAGCCTGCACGTGGTTCAGGGCATCGGCGAACGCCCGTGTTTTGCTCTCGCCTTTGCCCGTGACCCTCACCGTGGTGGTGAATTGCTCTTTCATACTCAAGCGCCGTACTTCTTCTTCCAGGCCTCTACCAGGCGTTCGCCCAGCTCTTCTTTGTCCATAAAGCCGAAGCCCAGCACGTTGCAGCCCTCGTTGATGGCAGTCACGCCCTCTTCCACCGAACGCATGCCGTATTTCGCCTTGTAGCCATATTTGGTCTGGGCGGTGATAGCCCCCGCACCACCGCTGCCGCAGAAGGAGATACCGAAGGTCGCGTTCTCGGCCTTCATCATGTCGCCCAGCTTCATATCGGCGGCCACGCCCGGTACCACCACTGCACGAGCACCGGCTTTTTCCGCGCCAGCGGCAACTTTTTGTCCTTTACCCAGGCGGTCGCCAATTACTACGGTGATCTGTTCCATTTGTTGCTCCTTACAGGTTGTCTTTTGCTACTTCGAAGTGAACGGAAAGCAGCCAGGCCTCTTCATCAGGCAGGTTGCCAAACGCCGCGACCACTTCGCGGGCAAGCATCATTGAATCGTCAGAAATCTCTTCAAACAGGCTGGCATCCACTTCCGGTAGCGGCTCGCCGCTGATTGACCGGTGGGCCATGGCCCGCACGTGGGAGGTCAGCATTTGCTCCTGCACGTCGTTAGGGGTGATATCGCGGCGGCGTAACAGTGCGAACACCTGCTGCAACATTTTGTCGGCCAGCCGTTCGGTCTGTAGCGCCTGCTCCCCTGCGTCGTGTATTACCGCTCCGTTATTCACTCGTGTTACCCCGCTAATGTCTCTGGGGATAAACCTAACGCCGGGGGATGGGAGTTTGTAGCGAGTTGTTTTCCACTTCGAAGTGGAAAGGTAGACGGCCTGAGTGATCGGATTCACACATTCGCCACGAAAATAACGATTTCGATATATTCGCGTGATGAATGTCACGTCTGAGGGACAAGGTCATTGGAAAGACGAATGGCAAAATGAAGGTGAAAAGTGTGATATCGATGAAGTTTTACGGGGGAGAAAGACGGAAGGCATCGGGCGATACCTTCCGGAAAAGGCGTTAGCGGAACTTCTTGTGGTTCTCGTTGCGGGTGGTTTTGAACTCTTCCGCAGCGGCCTGGGCCTCTTTCACTTTGCCCTCGTTCGCCAGCTTCAGCGCACCGTCAATCTGACCAATCAGCGTATCCATGCCATGACGATAGTCTTTCATTTCCGCGCTGTCAGCCGCTTTGCCTTCCAGCTTCGGCGGGGTCTCTTTTTTGGCGTCTTCTGCCGCGGTGCGCATCTTCGTCAGCGCCGCTTTCAGCTCACCCGCATCGGAGGTTTTCTGCACCACCTGCAGATTTTCCGCCAGGGTGTCCATATCTTCACCCAGGTCGGCGAACGCTGAAGCCGAACCCAGTGCCAGCGCGGAGACCGCCAGCATCGCTACCAGTTTTTTACGCATTGCTCACTTCCTTTTTATTATTTAAGCGAACGGGCGCAGCAGGATGCGCCCAACACGTGATTACTGCCCGGCGATTTTCATCTCCGGCAACAGTACGGAACCACATTGGATATTACTCCGTGTCTCAATATCGTCGGCGATGGTGACAATATTGCGCCACATATCTTTCAGGTTGCCCGCGATGGTGATTTCGCTCACCGGATACTGAATTTCACCGTTCTCCACCCAGAAACCTGAGGCACCGCGCGAGTAGTCGCCGGTGATGCCGCTAACACCCTGCCCCATCAGTTCGGTGACGACAAGACCCGTGCCCATCTCTTTAAGCAACTTTTCAAAACTCAGGCCGCGGCCCTTGATGCGCCAGTTGTGGATGCCGCCCGCGTGACCGGTGCTCTTGAGGCCCAGCTTGCGCGCGGAGTAGTTGGTCAGCAGCCACTGGGTCAGGATACCGTCTTTAATAATGTCGCGACGTTCGGTACGCACGCCTTCACTGTCGAACGGTGTCGAAGCCAGCCCTTTCAGCAGATGCGGATGCTCTTCAATGGTCAGCCATTCCGGCAGAATTTGCTTGCCCAGCGAGTCCAGCAGGAAGGTCGATTTACGGTACACCGAGCCACCGGCAATCGCGCCGACCAGGTGACCGAACAGCCCGGTCGCCACTTCATTAGCGAAAATGACCGGCGCCTGCATGGTGGAGAGTTTTCGCGGTTCCAGGCGCGACAGGGTACGACGCGCGCACTCTTCGCCGACCCATTCCGGAGACTTCAGGTCGCCCAGCGCGCGGCCAATGGTGTAAGCGTAATCACGCTCCATGTCGCCGTTCGCTTCGGCAATCACGCAGCTGGAAAGGGAATGACGGGTTGAGCTGTAGCTCTGCAACATACCGTGGCTGTTGCCGAACACTTTAATGCCGTAATGGCTGTTGAAGCTGCCGCCTTCGGTGTTGGTGATACGTTTGTCGACGTTCAGGGAAGCCTGCTCAGCGCGGGCCGCCAGTTCAATCGCTTCATCCGGTGAGACTTCCGCCGGGTGGAACAGGTCAAGATCCGGCGCATCAAAGGCCAGCAGTTCTTTGTCCGCCACGCCCGCGCACGGGTCCGGCGAGGTGTAGCGGGCAATATCCAGCGCCGCCTGTACGGTACGGGCGATGGCGTCCGGGCTCAGGTCTGTAGAGGAGGCGCTGCCTTTACGATTCTGGTGATAAACGGTGATGCCCAGCGCGCCATCGCTGTTGAATTCGACGTTTTCAACTTCACCGTAGCGCGTGCTGACGCTGATACCGGTGGTCTTACTGACCGCGACTTCCGCGCCGTCCGATTGAGCGGCTGCCAGCTCGAGTGCCGTGGAGACCGCTTTTTCCAGCGCAATACGTTGTTCCGCAACTTGTGTGATCACTTTCATCGTCTAAGCCATAATCTGAGGTAAAGTTAAATGAAGTCTAACAGAGAACCCTTTCTCAGTATGCGCTCAAGCTGTTAGTATTAGCCTCTTTTTTAAGGAGCCTGAAATGACAAAGCAGCCCGAAGACTGGCTCGACGAAGTCCCCGGTGATGATATCGAGGACGAAGATGATGAAATTATCTGGGTCAGCAAGAGTGAAATTAAACGTGATGCCGAAGAGCTGAAAAAGCTTGGGGTAGAACTGGTTGAGCTCGGTAAGAACGCGCTGGATAAAATCCCGCTGGACGCCGACCTGCGTGCCGCCATTGAACTGGCGCAGCGCATTAAGATGGAAGGCCGCCGCCGCCAGCTGCAACTGATTGGTAAAATGCTGCGTCAGCGTGACGTTGAACCTTACCGCCAGGCGCTGGATAAGCTGAAAAATCGTCACAACCAGCAGGTGGTTGTGTTCCACAAGCTGGAGCAACTGCGCGATCGTATGGTCGACGGTAGCGATGAAGCCATCGAAGAAGTGATGAACCTGTGGCCTGCCGCCGATCGCCAACAGCTGCGTTCGCTGGTGCGTAACGCCAGGAAAGAAAAAGCCGGCAACAAGCCGCCGAAATCTTCCCGCCAGATCTTCCAGTATCTGCGCGAGCTGTCTGAAAACCAGGAATAAGCTTCCGTAAAATGCCCTCTTCGTGAGGGTATTTTTTTATGCCATCACCACCCGACGTAAATCATCGTTGAAACGCTGGTACTGCGCCTCGTCAATCGGCTGCGGATAGCTCAGCACAATTAATGCGTGATCGGCGATACCGGCGTGATAGGTCGGGTGCGTATGCGGCCACGGGTTAGCGAAGAACCCCATCCCCTCATAAAAACGCAGACGTTTGTGGGCAATCTCGGTGGTCAGCGGGTCGATTTCCAGAATCGTTGTCGGCGCGCGCTTAAGAATCTGCCCCAGCAGGCGCTTACCGTAGCCCTGTGAGCGCAGGCTGCTGTCAACGGCCAGATGTTCAATGTAGATATAGCCGTCAAATGCCCATGTCCCGCTCATCCCGATGAATAGCTCACCGTCGAACCACGCTTCCAGCGCGTAGTGCGGGTCGTGGAGTGCGCGCTGTTTGGCTTGGAGTTCGCGCTGTTCGTGCCACGGAAAGGCGTGGGTATAGAGGGCATCGAGCGGAGGGAATAAGGGGGAGTCGGTGGTCGTGATTTTTTTGGCGGTGAGCATGTTTGGGTACCGAGGGAGAGTGTTGTATTGAGCGAGCCCCCTCACCCCGGCCCTCTCCCCAAGGGGCGAGGGAGAAAACCAATCGTGCTCGCTGCTCGTTCGGTCCCCTCTCCCCTGTGGGGAGAGGGTTAGGGTGAGGGGCCCAGCTCAGCCGTTTAGTGCTGAGCTTTCTTTTCCAGCCTTTCCAGCAGCTTCTGATGAATACCGCCAAACCCGCCGTTGCTCATCACCAGAATATGGTCGCCCGGCTCGGCGCTTTTGACGATCATATCCGCCAGCGCGTCAACGTCGGCGCTCCAGTGGGCTGGCTGCACGCAGGCTTCCGCCACTTCCGCCACCTGCCATGGAATATGCTGTGGCTGAAGCAGGAACACTTCATCCGCACGGCCCAGAGACGGCGCGAGGTCGTCTTTGCAGACGCCCATTTTCATGGTGTTCGAGCGCGGTTCCAGCACGGCGATAATCTTCGCGGTACCGCCCACTTTGCCGCGCAGCGCTTGCAGCGTGGCAAGAATCGCGGTCGGGTGATGCGCGAAGTCATCGTAAACACACACGCCGTTGGCTTCACCGCGCAGTTCCAGGCGGCGACGGGCGTTGATAAAGCTGCCCAGCGCATTGGCGGCGTCAGCAGGCGTCACGCCGACATGACGCGCGGCGGCAATTGCCATCAGGCCGTTGTGCATGTTGTGTTCGCCCACCAGGCCCCACTTCACTTCACCGACCTTTTCACCGTCGAGCAGCACTTCCCACTCGGAGGCGTCGGTGTTCAGCTTTTTCGCCTGCCAGTGGCCCTGCTCACCCACCAGCTCCTGCTCGCTCCAGCAGCCCATCGCCATCACCTGCTTCAGGTTTGCGTCGTTCTCCGGCAGGATGATACGGCCCTGACCCGGCACGATGCGCACCAGGTGGTGGAACTGTTTCTGGATAGCTTTCAGATCGTCGAAGATGTCCGCGTGATCGAACTCAAGGTTGTTGAGGATCAGGGTGCGCGGGCAGTAATGCACGAATTTGGAACGCTTATCGAAGAAGGCGCAGTCGTATTCATCGGCTTCAATCACGAAGAACGGGCTGTCGCCCAAGCGCGCGGAAACCTCGAAGTTACCCGGCACGCCGCCAATGACGAAGCCCGGCTTGTAGCCGCACTCTTCGAGGATCCAGGTCGCCATACCAGCGGTGGTGGTTTTACCGTGGGTACCGGCAACCGCCACAACCCAACGGTCGCGCAGCACGAAATCGTGCAGCCACTGCGGGCCGGACATATACGGAATGTTCTTCTCCAGCACCGCTTCCACGCACGGGTTACCGCGCGTCATGGCGTTGCCGATGATGACCAGGTCTGGCTGCGGATCAAGCTGGCTGGCGTCATAGCCCTGAATTAAATCAATGCCTTGCTTTTCAAGCAGCGTGCTCATCGGGGGATACACATTGGCATCCGAACCCGTGACTTCGTGACCCAGCGAACGAGCCAGCATTGCCAGACCGCCCATGAAAGTGCCACAAATACCCAAAATATGAATGCGCATACGTCACTATCCTTTTTTTATCTGCCCCGCATTTTACTCATATGTTTGCCGGCAGAGAAATGCATTTCAGGATATTCCGTAGTTTGCTGGCGCGATTCACCTGTGCGTATTTTTTTTTATTCTTTGTTAGTATTGTTGCAGCCGTTTTACTCAACATCCACTGTCAGGGAAAGTGTTATGAAAACGTTAGGTGAATTTATTGTCGAGAAGCAGCACGAGTTCTCCCACGCAACCGGTGAGCTCACTGCTTTGCTGTCGGCAATAAAGTTAGGTGCTAAGATCATCCACCGCGATATCAATAAGGCCGGTCTGGTCGATATCCTGGGTGCCAGCGGCGCTGAAAACGTACAGGGAGAAGTACAACAAAAGCTCGATCTGTTCGCGAACGAGAAACTGAAAGCTGCGCTGCGTGCACGTGACATCGTCGCCGGTATCGCCTCCGAAGAGGAAGACGAAATCGTCGTCTTCGACGGCTGCGAGCACGCGAAATACGTGGTCCTGATGGACCCGCTGGATGGCTCATCTAATATCGACGTTAACGTCTCTGTCGGTACCATTTTCTCCATCTATCGCCGCGTTACCCCAGTGGGTACGCCGGTGACCGAGGAAGACTTCCTGCAACCGGGTAACCGTCAGGTAGCCGCCGGTTATGTGGTTTACGGTTCTTCCACCATGCTGGTGTACACCACCGGCTGTGGCGTGCATGCCTTTACCTACGACCCGTCGCTGGGCGTGTTCTGCCTGTGTCAGGAGCGCATGCGCTTCCCGCAGCGCGGCAGCACTTACTCGATCAACGAAGGTAACTACATCAAATTCCCGAACGGGGTGAAGAAGTACATCAAGTTCTGCCAGGAAGAAGATAAGTCCACGCAGCGCCCGTACACTTCACGCTACATCGGTTCTCTGGTGGCTGATTTCCACCGCAACCTGCTGAAAGGCGGCATCTACCTGTACCCAAGCACCGCCAGCCACCCGGAAGGGAAGCTGCGTCTGCTGTATGAGTGCAACCCGATGGCGTTCCTCGCGGAGCAGGCCGGCGGCAAGGCCAGCGATGGTAAAGAGCGTATTCTGGATATCGTGCCGGAAAGCCTGCACCAGCGCCGTTCATTCTTCGTCGGCAACGACCATATGGTTGAAGACGTTGAGCGCTTTATTCGTGAGTTCCCGGACGCGTAATCGCCTCGAGGATGCCCCCTCACCCTAACCCTCTCCCCATGGGGGAGAGGGGACCGTCCGGTTTTCCCCCTCGCCACATGAGCAGAGGGGTCGGTCGATTTTCTCCCTCGCCCCTTTGGGGTGAGGGCCGGGGTGAGGGGGTAATCCGGTTACGCCACCTGCAACCGGAACGACGCCATCGCCGCCACCAGCGCCTGCGACTGTTCTTCCAGCGAACGGGTTGCCGCCGAAGACTGCTGTACCAGCGCCGCGTTCTGCTGTGCGGTTTCATCCATCTGGCTCACCGCAATATTCACCTGCTCAATGCCGCGGCTCTGTTCCTGCGACGCGCTGGCAATTTCCCGCATCAGCTTGGTCATCCGC
Organism: Kluyvera sp. CRP; assembly: GCF_019930565.1. Classification (NCBI taxonomy): domain Bacteria; kingdom Pseudomonadati; phylum Pseudomonadota; class Gammaproteobacteria; order Enterobacterales; family Enterobacteriaceae; genus Kluyvera; species Kluyvera sp. CRP. The sequence goes on from NZ_CP082841.1 coordinate 529,521, forward strand.
ATCACTTCGCTGGCGATCTCATCCATGGTTTCCCCCGCCTGCTGCGCCAGGTCGCTGCCTTCATTGACGTGGGTTTGCGAGTCGGCAATCAGTTGGCGAATCTCTTTCGCCGCATCGGCGCTGCGGCTGGCGAGGTTACGCACTTCACCGGCTACGACCGCAAATCCGCGCCCCTGTTCACCTGCACGGGCCGCTTCTACCGAGGCGTTAAGCGCCAGAATATTGGTCTGGAAGGCAATGCCATCAATCACACTCAGGATGTCCGCAATACGCTTCGCGCTGCCGGAGATATCCTGCATTTTTTCAATCACATAACACACCATCTCGCTGCCACGATCGGCGGTATCCGAGACATCGCGCGCCAGCTTGTGCGCCTGCTCGGCGTTGTCGGCGTTCTGCTTCACGGTGGCGGTCAGCTGTTCCATGCTGGCGGCGGTTTGTTCCAGCGAGGTGGCCGTCGACTCCGTACGCTGCGCCAGGTGGTTATTGCCCGCCGTCAGCTCGCGGCTGCCGATATCAATCTGTGAGCTGGCGTCGCGCACCCGCATAACCGAGTTCATCATTGACTCGCGCATCCCGGCAATCGCCACATTCAGACGCTTAATTTCGGCGCTGCTGGTTTTCAGCGGCGAAGGGGTTAAATCCCCGGACGCCACCTGCTCAAGCTGACCAATCGCCGATGCCAACGGTTTCAACAGCAAATGTTGCAGTTGCAGCCAGGCCAGCGCTATCACCCCTGCGGTCAGCGCAATGGCCAACACCATCAGTGCCAATACGCGATTTTTGGTGCTGTGTACTGCCGCGACTTCAATCTGCCCGCGCGACTCCCCCCAATCCTGGAAGGCGTGAATGGCGTTATCAAACTGGCGGGCCACCGGGATCATCGTTTTTTCCAGCAGATCGTAATAACCGTCGACGTTCTGCTGCTCGAGCGCCGCCAGCATCGGTTTGATCGCCTGAGTGTTATAGACCTCATAGCTTTTCGCGACATCCGCCATCCGTTTTGCGCCATCAGCATCGTCAACCGATGACTGGCTGACGCTGGCGATAATTTTTTGTCCCTGCGTCACTTCGCCGTTAAGGGTTTTGACGGCCTTCGCCGCGTCGTCCAGCATGCCGATTTCCATCAAGCGGATCGCCTGGCCGGCTTCGTTACGCGCACGCAGCAGCAGCGTATAACCCTCATTCAGCTGCGTCATTTGCTCGCTTTGCAGATGGTCGATACGCTGGAGGGAGGCAGAACTTTGGGTGAGAGCATAAATGCCGATACCGCTGACCAGAATCAGCAGCAATGTCATCACGGCGAGCAGGGACAGCAGGCCGGTACGGATAGAGAGCGTTTTTAGCATCATAGTTTTGTCCGGTAGCAGGGGTACTGTTTGGCGTAAATGACTGGTATCGGCTGCTACCGGAAAAACTTTAGCGTTTCAGTATGTTAGTTCTTTGTTACCGGGAGATCGACGCGGGTGACAGCCGCACTCTGCCGGTTCTCCCACAGCACCGTCAGCGCTCGTTGGAGAGCAATAAAAATAAACAGCAGAATGCCGATAGCGATTTTGGTCCACCACGAGCTCAACGTGCCGTCAAAGTTGATGTAGGTCTGAATCAGCCCCTGAATGCCCACGCCAAACAGCGTGCCCAGCACCGTACCGACGCCGCCGCTCAGCAGCGTGCCGCCGATCACCACCGAGGCGATGGCATCCAGCTCCACGCCAACCCCTGCCAGCGCATAGCCAGCCTGGGTATAAATGGAGAACACAATGCCCGCCAGCGTTGCCAGCCCCGTCGACAGCATATAAATGCGCACGATGGTGCTACGCGTCGGAATACCCATCAGGTTAGCCGAGGTGGCGTTACCACCGATGGCATAGACCTGATTGCCAAAGCGCGTACGGTGGGCCAGGAAAATCCCCAACACCACGACCAGCAGCATTAACAGCCCCATCGCGCTCAAACGGCCGCCGCCGGGAAGGGTCCACGCCAGTCCGGAAAGGGTGTCGTATACCGGGTGATCGATAGGAATCGACTCTTCAGACACCAGGTAGCTCACGCCGCGCAGGAAAAACATCCCGGCGAGCGTAATGATAAATGCCGGGATCTTCAGCGCGTCAATCAACCAGCCCATAAACGCGCCGAAGGCGCAGCCCATCACCAGCACCAGCGGAAAGGCCACCAGCGGCGATAATCCCCAAAAGCCGATCGCCTTGGCGAGAAATACGCCGGTGAAGGCGATCACTGAGCCGACGGAAAGATCGATACCACCGGAGAGGATCACAAAGGTCATGCCTACCGCGACAATCCCGAGGAAAGCGTTGTCAGTCAGAATATTGCAAATCACCCGCGTCGAGGCGAAACCGGGAAACTGGGTCAGACAGTAGAGATAACCCAGGATAAACACCCCCAGGGTGATCATCAGCGGTAAGTTACGTTTTATCATGGCCCCGCATCCTCTTCAGTATCTGAATAAAGCGCGGTGACTGGACGATCAGCACGCACATCACCACCACCGCTTTGACCACCTGGTTCAGCTCCGGCGGGAAGCCGGAGAGCAGAATACCGGTGTTCATCCCCTGGATAATCAATGCGCCCACCACTGAAAGCAGCAGATTAAAGCGCCCGCCCATCAGCGAACCGCCGCCGATCACTACCGCCAGAATCGCATCCAGCTCCAGCCATAGCCCGGCGTTGTTGGCGTCGGCACCGCGAATATCCGCCGCCACGATCGTGCCAGCGATCGCCGCACAGATGCCGCTCAGCACGTAGGCCAGCATCACCACGATGCGGGTATTCACCCCGGCGTTTTTCGCCGCGCGAATGTTGATCCCCACCGCTTCAATAAACATACCGAGCGCGGTTTTACGCGTCAGCAGCCAGAAGATAATCAGCGTCACCAGCGCAATAATGACCGGCGTCGGGAACAAGAGAAACTTGCCGCTGCCGATCCACGCCAGCGACGGCGAGTCGAAGGTGACGATCTGCCCGGAGGTGATAAGTTGCGCCACGCCGCGTCCCGCGACCATCAAAATCAGCGTGGCGACGAAGGGCTGAATTTTCAGGATCGCGACCAGGATGCCGTTCCACAGCCCGGCCAGCACGCCGGATCCGATCGCCGCCATCAGCACTACCGGCAGACTGTGCCCGGCCACGGTCATTGAGGCCGCAGTGGCGCCGGCGATAGCCATCACCGCGCCAACGGAAAGATCGATACCGCCGGTGGCGATCACCAGCGTCATGCCGATCGCCAGCAGCGCTACCGGCGCCGCGCGGTTGAGGATATCAATCGGGCTGCCGAAAAGACGGCCATCCTGTAAGGTTATCTGGAAAAAGTGCGGCGCCACCAGGCTATCGACCAGCAGCACCAGGATTAACGCCGCAATTTGCGGCATACCCGGCGGCCAGCGAAAGCGGCGCGCTGGCTTATCGGTTTGGGGGACAGTTCGGGGCATCACGGTTAACTCCTTAGGCCGCAATCGCGTTCATAATGGCGGGAACAGAGAGCTCAGCGAGCGGGATCTCCGCCACCTGTTGGCGATCGCGCATGATGATCACTCGATCGGCGTAACCCACCAGCTCCTCCAGTTCAGACGAGATCACCAGCAGCGCCAGGCCGTCCGCACACAAGGTTTCGATCAGGCGAATGATCTCCGCGTGCGCGCCAACGTCTATCCCACGCGTCGGTTCGTCGAGGATCAGGAACTGCGGGCGCGTCAGCAGCCAGCGCGACAGCAGCACTTTTTGCTGATTGCCGCCGGAGAGAAACTCCACCGGCTGCTCGGCGCTGGGGGTGCGGATCGCCAGCTGGCGAATGAAGCGCTCGGCAATCTCGTTTTGTTCTTTGCGCGGAATTGGCCGCAGCCAGCCGCGTTGCGCCTGCAGCGCGAGGATAATGTTTTCGCGCACTGAGGCGGCGGCAATAATGCCGTCCGTTTTACGATCCTCAGGGCAAAAGCCGATCCCCAGACACGAGGCCTGATGCGGCGATCGCAGGGTTTGCGGCTTGCCTTTGATCGTCGCCTGCCCGCTGTCGGCGGGATGAATACCGAAGATCACTTCCGCGGTCTCGGTGCGTCCGGATCCCAGCAGCCCCGCCAGGCCGACGATCTCGCCAGGGCGGACATGCAGATCGAACGGGGCGATGGTGCCTTTTTTGCCATAGCCTTCAAAGGAAGCCACCGGTTTATCACTCAGTAACGTGCGTCCCGCGCGATGCAGCGCCTGGCTCTCCAGCTCACGACCCAGCATCATTTTTACCAGTTCAATCTGCGGCAGCTCGCGGGGTTCCCGGCAACCGACGAAGGTGCCGTTGCGCAGTACGGTGATCCTGTCGCTCACCGCATACACCTGATCGAGAAAATGGGTGACAAAAATCAGGCTGACCCCGCGATCGCGTAGCTGGCGCATCAGGGTGAAGAGCATCTCCACCTCTTTGGTGTCGAGGCTGGCGGTCGGTTCATCGAGGATCAGCACTTTGGCAGAGAGATCGATCGCCCGACAGATGGCGACGATCTGCTGCATCGCCACCGAAAAGCGGTTTAACGGTTCGCGCACGTCGAGGGAAAAACCGTAGGAAGCCATCAGCGCGGTGGCGCGTTTTTCCATCTCTTTGCGCTGAATAAAGCCAAAGCGTTTGGGCTCGCGGCCAATAAACAGGTTGTCCGCCACCGACATGTTTGGCAGCAGGTTCACTTCCTGATATACCGTGCCAATGCCCAGCTGCTGAGCATGCGCGGTATTTTTCGGATGAATTTGCTGCCCTTCCAGCCAGATGCTGCCGCTGTTGGCGTGATAAACGCCGGTCAACGCTTTAATCAGCGTGGATTTACCCGCGCCGTTTTCGCCGAGCAGCGCCATAATTTCGCCGCGCCGCAGGCTGAAGTTGACGTTATCCAGCGCTTTCACGCCGGGAAAATACTGGCAGAGCCCCTCGGTGCGGAGGATTTCCGGGTTGGTTTCAGTGGTCATGGTGCGCTCCCCCTCACCCTGGCCCTCTCCCCGAGGGGGAGAGGGGGCGTATTGTGCCTGATTGACAGCCCTGCACCGAACAGCTCCCTCTTCCTTACAGGGAGAGGGCTGGGGTGAGGGTATCAGCCGCTTAGTAGCCCATATTTTTCTTCTTCTCTAACTCTTCTTTCGCCGTATCCGGCAGATACAGCGTGGACTTGGTCAGCGTCACTTTTTCCGGCAGGGTGCCGTCTTTCTTGAATTTCTCCAGCGCATCAAACGCCGGGCCGGCCATGTTCGGCGTCAGCTCGACGCTGGCGTTCGCTTCACCGGCAATCATCGCTTTGTAGATATCCGGTACACCGTCAATTGAGCCGGTGAGGATATCTTTACCCGGCTTCAGCCCGGCCTCTTTTATCGCCTGAATGGCACCGATCACCATATCGTCGTTATGGGCGTAAACCATGCAGATGTTCTTACCGTTGTTCTCCGCCTTGATGAAGCTCTCCATCACCTCTTTCCCCTTGCTGCGGGTAAAGTCGCCGGACTGGGAACGGATAATCTTGATGTTAGAGGCTTTCGAAATGGCATCAGCGAAACCTTTCTTACGGTCTATCGCCACGCTCGCGCCGACGGTCCCCTGCAGTTCCACCACGTTACACGGCTTGCCGTCGACGGTTTTGATCAGCCACTCGCCGATCAGTTGCCCTTCCAGCACGTTGTTGGCAGTCACGGTGGTCATGTACAGCGATTTATCTTTCACATCGATAGAACGGTCGAGCAGGAACACCGGAATTTTGGCCTCTTTGGCCTCTTTCAGCACCGGTTCCCAGCCGGTCGCCACCACCGGCGCGATAAAGATGGCATCAACGCCCTGAGCGATAAACGAACGCACCGCTTTAATCTGGTTTTCCTGTTTTTGCTGCCCGTCGGCAATCTTCAGGGTGATACCGCGTTTTTCCGCTTCCTGCTTCGCGACGTTGGTTTCCGCCGCGCGCCAGCCCGATTCAGAGCCAACTTGTGAAAATCCCACCGTTAAAGGGGCAGCCATGACCATAGACGACATGGCTGCGGAAACTGCTGTGACAAGAAGTAAGCGCTTCCACATAGAGGTATCCTCGTAGGGTTATTGTTGGTCAAATATTCATCTGCGGAAAAACTATAGACAATGGGAGATGTAACGGAATGCGTTACATCACACTTCAAAAAAGTAAATTATTTGTTAATTACCATTAACAGAACAAGTTCAGGAGGGAGTAGGCGTCGCGCACCCGTTGAAGGCTATCGATTTTGTGGAAATTTTAACCCGCATCAGCCCATTTCCTGGCGCAATGTAAACGGTTCCACGATTTTATTCAGTATGCGGCTAACTTTATGGATTTTCCTGCCATAAGAAGGCACTGAAAAGACCGTGTTTCACGGCGGGAGATGTAAAACAGGCCAAGACTTTCGCGGCGAGTTGGCTATAATACCGGGCACTGATTTGCCACACATTCTAAAGGAAACAGACATGAGCTTACTCAACGTCCCTGCGGGTAAAGATCTGCCGGAAGATATCTACGTAGTCATCGAAATCCCGGCTAACGCAGATCCTATCAAATACGAAGTCGACAAAGAGAGCGGCGCGCTGTTCGTTGACCGTTTCATGTCCACCGCGATGTTCTATCCGTGCAACTACGGCTACATCAACCACACCCTGTCTCTGGACGGTGACCCGGTTGACGTACTGGTCCCGACCCCGTACCCGCTGCAGCCGGGTTCTGTGATCCGTTGCCGTCCGGTTGGCGTTCTGAAAATGACCGACGAATCCGGTGAAGATGCGAAACTGGTTGCGGTACCGCACACCAAGCTGAGCAAAGAATACGATCACATCAAAGATGTGAACGACCTGCCGGACCTGCTGAAAGCGCAGATCACCCACTTCTTCGAGCACTACAAAGACCTCGAAGCGGGCAAATGGGTTAAAGTTGACGGTTGGGACAACGCTGAAGCGGCTAAAGCTGAAATCGTTGCTTCCTTCGAGCGCGCGAAGAAATAAGATTTCTTTTTGAGCGTTAAAAACACCGCCTCCGGGCGGTGTTTTTGTTTGTAGGCCACGCTGATAAAAAAACAACGCCACCCGAGGGTGGCGTTGTCGTATTCAATACTGGTCTTTATCCAACCAGTTGCCGCTTTCTATCAGCTTCAGCCCATCGACCGGGCGCTGATAGACGTACATCCAGGCGCTGCCATACGGCGTCTGAATGAGGTGACGTGCGTATTCGCCCGCTTTGGTACGCAGCGCATCCAGCTCGGCTAGCGTCGAGGCATCAATCCGATAGACTTCACCGTGTACCGTGCCATCGCCGGGCACCGCGCCTGGATAGTGGCCCAGGCTGTACAGTTGATAATCGGTCACGCTGTGATCGCCCAGCCACTGAGCGTTGGTCATCCAGTGGCTGTTGCCCTGTTTGCGCCGTAAACTGCCGTAAACAAATATTCGCATTGCTAAAACTCAAACTGATAGAGCAAATCGAGCGCCTGGTCTACGCCAGACACCGCTTCCAGATACAGCTTAGGCATCAGGCGATAGCGTAACGTGAGCGTCGCTAACGAGTCAAAGATCCCAACGCCATATTTCACCTGCAGACCTGGCAATACGTATCCGCTGACCACCACCTGGGAAGAGTCACCCACCCCCTGGGTATCCAGCGCCAGATTACTTACGCCAAACGTCTCGCCGATTTTACCCACAACCTGACCACTTTGTGCAACCCCCATACCAATAAGCATTGAGGTCATCGCTGCGCTGTCGCTCTGACCGCTATCCAGTCCCTGTCCGCGAACGAGGTAGGAGAGCGCTTCCTGCTGTGACATCGCCGGGTCGGAGAAGACTTCCGCCTTTGGCTGATCCGCCGAGCCGGTCACGCGAACGCCGGCGATCACATCGTTTTCGGTGGCATCCGGGTTACGAATCGCTTCGATATTCAGCAGCGGCTGATCCGGCGGGCCGGAGAACAGCAGCTCGCCTTTACGGACGATCAGATCCTGGCCGTAGGCGTGGAAGCGCCCTTCCGGAATATTGATCTGCCCGTTAAGCCCCAGCCCCTGTTTATCCTGCGCCACCTTCAGGTCGCCGGTCAGGCGCGCTTTCAGGCCAAACGCATCCAGACGAACGTTGTTGCCGACGTGGATAGTCAGGTTACTGTTGATCGGAATTGAAGCCGATTTGGTCTCTTTTGGCTGGAGATCGTTATTCAGCAGCACTTCGTCACTGGAAACGCCCACTGCGCTTTCTGGCACCTCTTTCACCACGATACGCGCCCACGGCACATCAACGTTACCGTCAAGGGTAAACAGGCTCGGCGTGGCGTTAAACACAACGTCTGGCGAGACGTCGAGACGTACCATCGGCGGCACGGTAATTCGTACGCGAGAGCCTTTCGCCGCAATACGCGCGCGCCAGTTTTCAATCTGCCGCCAGTCAGCGTCACCGTTCAGGCTGATCTGCCCTTGTGAGGTTCGCACCTCCCCTTGCAACGTCGAGGTGGCGCCGTTGAAGTTCATCGTCAGCTGGCTTGGCTGCATGTCGAAGGGCATAAAGTTACCGTCAACGTCCAGGCCATTCAACTGAAGCTGGCCGAACATCAGCGGGCTCTGAAGATCGCCGCCGAGACGCAGATTCGCGTTCAGCTTGCCGTCCGCCTTTTCACCGCGCGAGAAGATCGGGTTCACCATCGCCAGCGAGAAGTTACGGATGTTGACGTTACCGCCGAGGTTACGTCGCCCCTGCGGGTCGGTCACCTGCACCTGTCCATCCAGTTGGCCGTTGTTGGTCAGGCGAATCAGCCAGCCCAATTCGGCGCGGTTGTTGTGCAGATCGGCGCTCAGATTCAGCGTATCGAAAGCCACCGGCAGCGGCGCGTTGTTGACGATCTGGGTGACCTTAACGTTGCGTCCGGCGAGGGTGACTTTACCCTGTGGCAGCCCTTCCTTAGTGGTGTCCCAGGAGACATCCGCGTTGCCACTAAACACGCCGCTAGCCTGAGTTTCCTCCGGCATAAACGGCTTGAGCATCGCCAGATCGAAACGGTTGAGGTTCACCACCGCACGCCCTGCCGCGCCCGCATCAATTGTCTGCGGTACGCACAGCTCGGCGTTCGGATTCACCCAACAGTGTGGCCCGATGCTGATTTTCTGTTCCAGGTTACGGTAGTCCAGCGCGATATCACGGTTGATGGACCACGGGCCGACCGGCGTCTGGAAGCGGGTATTGCTTAACGCCCCCTTCCAGCGTTCTTCTTTGCGGTCAAAGCTCCCCGCCAGCGCCAGCTGTCCAGAGACCGGCTCGCCCTGAATTTGCAGCTGTAGCGAGTGCTGCTTTTCGTTGCCTTTCGCCGCCAGATGCACCAGCCCGATATTCACATCCGGCTGCACGATACGCTCAACGCGCACGTCGAGATTACCGCCAATCTGATCGGTTGATTTCACGTCGCCGTCGACGCGCACCTGGCCAATCGACAGCTCCTGCCAGCGCAGACCACGCGCGGTGATGTCCGCCAGCAGCTGCGGCGCATCGACCGTACCGCGAATTTTCACCAGCCCTTTCGCCGTGCCACCTAATCCTGGCAGCATGTTGTCGAGCTTCGGCGCGTCGATATTGGCATCGAGCTCCAGGTCTTTCACCCCCAGCTCGCCCTTCACGTCGGCGGTGTTATTGCCCAGCGCCACGTGCAGCCCCGGAATGGTCCATTGCAGATAGCTGTTACCGCGCAGAGAGCCATCGACTTTCACTTTATTTTGCTTCACGTTACCGCTGATTTTCATCTCCGGTACGTTCATCTGCCAGCTACCGCCGTACAGGCTGCCGTTAGTTTTGATCAGGCCATCGAGCTTCGACGGCCAGTCCGGCGCCAGCTTCACGGTGTTGATGCCATGCAGCGCCAGCTCGCCGCGCCAGCTGATCGCCTGCTGCCAGTCGAGCAGCGCGGTCAACTCCGTTTTGCCTTCCAGCGCCGCGACGGTGAGCTTGTCGAGGTTCACCTGCCGCTCGTTGCCTTTGGCGTCGAGAGTGATGTTCGCCGGCGGCACATCCTGCCCTTTCACCGCGGTGCGGAACGACAGGGTGTAGTCGGTCATCTTACCGCCGAGCTTCAGCTTCAGGTCATCGGCCTGGAACTGTTTCTCGCCGGTAAACGGCCAATAGAGCTGCTTGCTGTTCACCTCAAGGTTGAACGGTAGCCCGGCTTCCGCCAGCTGCGCCTGCGCGCGAATGCCCATATCCACCGGGCCGGAAAGGTTAACCCCCACTTCCAGTTGCTTGCGCACCGCGCCGCCCACCTTCAGCTTCACCTTTTCGCCCTTCAGCGGGTCGATATTCAGGGTGCTGTTGAGCGTGAGGTCTACCGGCCAGTCGTTGATCAGCGTCGCGGTACCGCTGGCGTTCACCGTGCCCTGGCTGGAGTCGATGTCCAGCGCGTCGAGCTTCATGTTGCCGTCGATGCTGCTGACCTTCAGCAGCATCTTATACACCGTCAGGTCGGTATCGCCGGTAATACGCAGCTGCTCGCCGCTAAAGGATTCGATATTCAGATTCAGCGGCAGATGCACATCCGTCATCTCCGGCAGCACCGGTTTCGAGAACAGCTCGGTCATGGTTTCGCCGAGCGGTTTTTCCTGCGGCTGCGGGTTATCTATCTTCGGCTCCACCACCTCTTTCTGCGCCACGTCGGCGACTTTCGGCAAAGCGATGAGCAGGCCTTGCAGCGTGGTTGGCGTGAGCGTCAGGTTCTTCTCCTGCCACGTCAGGCCGCTGCTGAAGTCCATCACCGACACCGTGGTGTCATCAATCTTGATATTGACGTTGTTGAGCGCGAACCGCTTCAAGGTGATTGGATACGGCGTCGAGAGATTCAGCGGCCCGCTGTCCTCTTCCTCCACCGGCGCGGCAGGCGGCATTTTGCTGCTGTCGATTGCCACGTTGATGTTGCTGAGCGCGACATCGTTAACGCACACGCTGCTGTGCCACAGGCAATTGAGCTCCACCGCCAGATGAAGTTCACCGGCATCCACCGCCACGCCCGGCTGGGTGTAGCGGACGTTTTTCAGCGATAAATCGCGCCAGCCGCCGGTGACCTGGCCTATCTCCAGCCCCGGGACCCAGCGGTTCGCCGCGTTAAACAGCAGATGCAGCCCCGTGGTGGTGCCAATCAGAAATCCCACGATGCCCAGCAGCAGCACGACAAAAATCAGTACGCCGAGGCTTATTTTTTTCCATAACGTCATAGCTCAGGCCCCAGACCGATGTAAAACTGTAATCCGTGTTCATCTTTGTCGCCCACCGGGACGGCAAAGTCGAGCTTGATGGGCCCCACTGGCGACTGCCAGCGTACGCCAACCCCCGCGCCGGTTTTCCAGTCGCTCTGGCGAATATCGCTGACCGCTTCCCCGCCGTCCATGAACACGGCGCCCCACCATTTCCCCGTCACGTTGTACTGATATTCCAGCGAGCCGGTGGCCAGTTTTGATGCCCCGATGAGCTTGCCTTTGCTGTCTTCCGGGGAAATTGACTTGTACTTGTAGCCGCGAATACTGCGGTCGCCGCCGGCGAAGAAACGCAGGTCAGGTGGTACGCGGTCAAAGTCGCCGGTTTCAATCCAGCCTAGGTTGCCACGAATCACAAAGCGATGGCGATCGTAAAGGGTACGAATCCAGACGTTTTGCGCCTGAAACACCGAGAAGTCGACATCCGAACCCCAGGCGGTATTCGAGTAGTCGATCGAGTAGCGCTGAGAGTCGCCCCAGGTGGGCATCAGGCCGCCGCGTGAGCGGGTACGGCTGATAGAAACCCCCGGATAAAACAGCATGGTGGTGTTGGTGACATCGGCCTGCGTAAAGTGGTCAAGACTCCAGCGCAGGTTAATCGCGCGCTGCCAGCCGCTGGAAAGATCCCAGAAACGTGAGACCGCAAGCGTGGTGGAGTCGGCTTTGGTGTCGTTGAGGTCGGTACTTTTAAAACCGCCCTGCACCAGATAATACTGCTCAAGCGGGTTTTTCAGCAGCGGCATCTTATAGCTGAAGTCCAGCTGCTGTTCCGGCGCCGAAACGCTGAGGCTGGTCGTCAGGCTGTGACCGTAAGAGTTCACCCACGGTTTTTTCCATGACGCTTTCACCCGCGGGCCAACGTCGGTGGAGTAACCTCCCCCCAGTTCTACGGTATTTTCGCTGCGCGGCGATACCACACCATGCAGCGGTAAGACCTTAGTTTTCCGTGATTTATCAAACTCCGGCGCCACAACCACCGAGTTAAACCAGCCCGTGGCGGACAGACGACGGTTCAATTCCGCCAGATCGCTGGATTGGTAATAGTCGCCCTTTTTGAACGGCACCAGATGCTGCAAATACTCTTCGCGAATCTGCGAGCCTTCGAAGGTGACGTCACCAAAGCGGTAGCGCTCGCCGCTGTCATAGTCGATATCCCAGAACGCCTGATGACGATCGACCGCCACGCCAAGCTGGCTCTTTTTGAACTCGCTATCGAAATAACCCTTACGCAGCGCCACGCTGGTTAACGACCCTTTGAAATGATCGTAATCGCCATGGTTGAGCACCGTGCCAATTTTGGGTCGGGTTTTCAGCAGATCCAGATAGTCGCGGTCGGTACGCGCCCCGCCGCGCAGAATCACATCGGTGCCACCAATACGCACCGGTTCACCCGGCGTCACCTTGGCCAGCAGCACCTGACGCCCCTTGGCCGGCGGTGGTTTAAGTTCAAAATCGATGGTCGGTTCGTAATAGCCGAGGGCTTTCAACCCTTCGCGAATGGCATCATCCACGCGTGCGCGAAAGCGACGATCCGGCGATACTTCGTCGCTGTCGATGGTCGATAGCTGGGCTCGAACGTTTTTTTGTAGTTCGCCTGAGAGCCCTTCAACCTGTAGTCGGATGTTTGCTGCACTGGCAACACCGCTGGTCAGCAATAAGCTCACCACACATAACTGGCGGATTTGTCGCACGTTTTCTCCTGAATATCCTTGTTTCCACCCCAAAAGGGAAACGGAAGTCCGCTCCGCGGCCATGACTGCGTTTTAGCCTTTTTCACGCCCTGATGGCGCGCGGCATTCAACGTCAGCTTAAAAAACCCACTCTTTGTCGGGTTGAAATAAAGACAGAGCCCCAAATTATTCTTATGTTTAAATTTAGACGTATTCGGCGTGGTTATTGTGTTAAAAGACACGCCCGGTTACAACCTTAACGGAAATTACTGTTCCCCGGAGGCGGTCCCTATGAGCTTGTTCGACAAAAAACATATTGTATCTCAATCGGATGCATTACCCGGAAGAAATACACCCATGCCGGTTGCAACGCTCAATGTTGTGACTGAACACTCAATGACCCACGTGCCGGAAGGCATGGAGGTCGCGCTGTTTGCGATGGGCTGTTTCTGGGGCGTGGAGCGGCTGTACTGGCAGCTTCCCGGCGTTTACAGCACTGCGGCGGGCTACACCGGCGGCTATACGCCGAACCCGACATACCGGGAAGTCTGTAGCGGGCAGACCGGGCACGCGGAAGCGGTGCGTGTGGTGTATGACCCGGCGGTGATTAGCTATGGCGAACTGCTGAAAGTGTTCTGGGAGAATCACGACCCGGCGCAGGGCATGCGTCAGGGCAACGATCACGGTACACAGTATCGCTCGGCAATCTATCCACTGACCCCAGAACAGGAACAGGAAGCGCACGCCAGCCTGCAACAGTTCCAGGAAGCCATGCGCAGCGCGGGCGACGCACGTGATATCACGACCGAAATCGCCCTCGCGAAGCCGTTCTACTACGCGGAAGATGAACACCAGCAGTATCTGCATAAAAACCCGTACGGCTACTGCGGCATCGGGGGAATTGGCGTGTGCCTGCCGCCGCAGCTGCAGGGCTAACCATCCAACGCCAGACGCGCCGCATGGCGCGTCGCGTTTGCCACCGTGCCAAAATCCATCACTTTGCCCTGTAATAACAGGTTGTAGACCGGCGACTGCGGGCGGTTGAGGCGGGTTTGCAGCAGATGTACGGCTTCAATGCCCAGATCGCGGCAGGGCACGAGAATGCCAGTGACCGGCGCAGTCAGGCTGCTTTCCAGATTCCACGTAAAATCGGTGGTAATCAGAGAGATATCTTCGGGGACACGCAGCCCGTGGCGTCGCAGCGCCTTCATCACCCCCTCAGTCATGCTGGTGCTGTTGGGGAAGATAACATCGGGCCACTGCGCGCGATCGTGGGTCGTCAGCCAGGTGTCCAGCGCCAGCTCCGCCTCTTCCGCCGTAAACCACTCGGTGACCAGCAGGTCATGCTGAGGGTTGAAAGGAACATGGTGATAGCGATAGGCCTCTTTAATCCCGTCCAGCCGGGCATAGAGCGTTTCCCGACGCAGGCAGGTCATCGTCAGAACCCGCCGATGACCTTGCTCAAACAGATAGCGCATCGCGGTAAAGCCAATCGCCCGGTGGTCGGGCGACACGGAGTCCAGCGACATCTCTCGGTCGATGGAGTTGATCAGCACGCAAGGCTTATTCAGCGTGCTGGCCAGTTTAAGGATCATGGGATCATCCGTGCCGATAATGATCACCGCGTTGATGCTCTTGTGGCTGGCTTTTTCGAGGAATAATTTAACGTCGGCGTGCTGCTCCTCCAGCGCACAGTGGCTGATCCACACATCATGCGGCGCGCTGGCTTCGGCAATCCCCTTCGTGACTTCCAGATAAAAGGTATCGCCCCGCCCCTGAAAGGTGCGCTCCGGCGCGAACACCGCAATGCCGTTAATCAGCAGCCGTCCGTTAGCCAGCGAGTCCAGCACCCCGAGTTGGCGGGCGCATTTCACAATCGCCTCTCGCGCTTTTTCACTGGTGTAGGATTTACCGCTCAGCACCCGGGAAACGGTACTGATGGAGTAGCCGGTACGGGCGGCAATTTCATCCATTTTGAGCTTACCTGGCATTGTGTGACCTCGCTCGCAATCATATTTTGCAAATTTTTGCAGATGCAGTTCGCTGATTTTAAAACCCATTTTCAGTTTTCCGCGCATATTCCTTTTCTACCTGCGAGCATTCTCACAAATTCCGTTTGTCCACCTTCGCCCGCTTCCCTATTTTCAGATTTCAGTCATTTCTATTACGTAAGGTGCAACATGGATAAGGTGCGTTTTGGCATTATCGGCGTGGGCAATATCGGGACCGTCCACGCCCGATACCTACTGGCGGGTACGGTAAAAGAAGCCTGCCTGACGGCAGTGTGTGACAACAATCCCGACAAACATTCCGCCATTCGTCAGGTGGTTGGCAATGACGTCACCCTCTTCAGCGACGCCGAAGAGATGCTGAAAAGCGGGCTGATTGACGCGGTCATCATCTCCACGCCGCACTATGACCATCCTGGTCTCTCCATGCTGGCCATGCGTCACGGCATTCACACCCTGTGTGAGAAACCGGCAGGCGTCTACACCGCGCAGGTGCGCGAGATGAACGAATTCGCCCGCGGCTGCAACGTGGTGTTCGGCATGATGTTCAATCAGCGCCCTAACCCGCTGTATCAAAAAGTGAAAGATCTGATTGACAGCGGCGAGCTGGGCGAACTGCGCCGCTCCAACTGGATCATCACCAACTGGTATCGCTCGCAGAGTTACTACAACTCCGGCGGCTGGCGCGCCACCTGGAAGGGTGAAGGCGGCGGCGTGCTGCTGAATCAGGACCCACACCAGCTGGATTTATGGCAATGGCTGGTCGGTATGCCGGTACGGATGCGCGCTTTCTGCCAGTTCGGTAAACATCGCGATATCGAAGTGGAAAACGAGGTCACCACCTATGCCGAATACGCCAACGGCGCGACCGGCGTCTTTATCACCACCACCGCCGAAGCGCCGGGGACCAACCGTCTGGAGATCGCCGGCGATCGCGGCAAAGTGGTGGTGGAAGACGGCAAGCTGCGCTTCTGGCGGCTGCGGGAATCGGAAACCGAATTTAACGCCCGCTGGGAAAACGGCTTTGGCGAACCCGAATGTTGGGAAGTGACCATTCCCGTCGCGCCGGAGTGCAGCGACCACCACGTCATCACCGCCAATTTCGCCGCCGCGGTGCTGCATGGCACGCCGCTACTGGCGCCGGGTACCGAGGGTATTCACGGCCTGACGCTGTCAAACGCCATGCACCTCTCAACCTGGACCGATGATTGGGTTGACCTGCCGTTCGACGAAGCCCTGTTTAAAAAGCTGCTCGATGAACGCATCGCCACCTCCATCGATAAACAGGTGGTCAGTAAAACTCTCGATGCCTCCGGCACCTGGTAATCCGCAGCAGGAGAACACCATGTTACGCATTGCGATTGTGGGAACCGGCAACATCTCCCACAGCCATATTCAGGGCTATCAGCAATTTGCCGAGCGCTGCCAGATTGTGGCGCTGGTCGATATCTACCCGGAGAAGGCGCAGGAAAAGAAAGTGCGCTACGGGCTGACGCACGCCACCGTGTTCAGCAGCCATCAGGCGCTACTGGAGTCCGGCCTTGAGGTGGATATCGTCGACGTCTGTACCCCGCCGTACGTGCACGCCGAAATCAGCATCGACGCGCTCAACGCCGGGAAACACGTGCTGTGCGAGAAGCCGATGGCGGCCTCGCTGGAAGAGTGCGACGCGATGATCGCCGCCCAACGCGCCAGCGGCAAAATCCTCTCCATTATCGCCCAAAACCGCTTTACCGACGCCTTCTGGCGCTTAAAGCAGG
This sequence comes from Kluyvera sp. CRP, assembly GCF_019930565.1. Classification (NCBI taxonomy): domain Bacteria; kingdom Pseudomonadati; phylum Pseudomonadota; class Gammaproteobacteria; order Enterobacterales; family Enterobacteriaceae; genus Kluyvera; species Kluyvera sp. CRP. The sequence continues at coordinate 546,204 of NZ_CP082841.1, forward strand.
TCGTCGATTCCGGCGAACTGGGGAAAATCTGCCACGCGCAGGTGGACTCCTTCTGGTGGCGCGGCCACTGCTACTACGACCTGTGGTGGCGCGGGACGTGGGAGAAAGAAGGCGGCGGCTGCACGCTTAACCATGCGGTGCACCACATTGACGCCATCCAGTGGATGCTCGGCTTCCCGAAAGAGGTGGTGGCGATGATGACGAACGTCGCCCACGATAACGCCGAAGTGGAAGATCTTTCCGCCGCTATATTCCGCTACGACAGCGGCGCGCTGACGCAATTGACCGCCTCGGTAGTCCATCACGGTGAAGACCAGAAAATCGTGATTCAGGGCGATAAAGCGCGCATCTCCGCACCGTGGGACGTGTGGGCCAGCGTCTCCGCCGACAACGGATTCCCGCAAGAGCAACACGACAACGAACGTGAAGCGCGGCTGGATGCGCTGTTCCGCCATACGCCGCCGCTGAAATACACGCTACACGCCGGGCAGATTAACGACCTGCTCAATGCCGTTGAACAGCACGGTGAGCCGCTGATTGATGGCGTGCAGGGCAAACGCTCGCTGGAGCTGATCACCGCGATTTATCAATCGTCAATTACCGGACGGGTGGTGACGCTTCCCGTCAGCCCGGATGAGCCCTGGTACAAAACCGGTGGCCTGGTTTCCCTCGCCCCGCACTTCTACGAAAAGGCCGCCTCGGTGGAGAACTTCTCGGAAGTGGGCGCAATTCCGTTGGGTAAAAATTTGGACAAAGGAGCATAAGCATGAGTATCAAAGACGGTATGAACTACGCCCCGGTGGGTAAACCGCAACCGGTTGTCGGCGAGGGCGAGTTTATTATTGCCGCCGCCGCGTTGGACCACGGTCATATCTATGGCATGTGCAACGGCCTGATTGAAGCTGGGGCGACGCTGAAATGGGTTTATGACCCCGATCCAGCCAAAGTCGACAAGTTCGTCCAGCAGTATCCGCAGGTACAGGTTGCGCCTTCGCTGGAAACCATCCTCAACGACAGCAGCGTACAGCTGGTTGCTGGTGCCGCCGTACCTTCTGAACGCTGCGCGCTGGGGCTGAAGGTGATGGACGCGGGTAAAGATTACTTTACCGATAAAGCGCCGCTAACCACGCTGGCGCAGCTGGAGGCCGCTAAACGTAAGGTGGCGGCAACCGGGCGCAAATACGCGGTTTACTACAGCGAACGTCTGCACGTTGAAAGCGCCGTGTTCGCCGGGCAACTGGTGCAGCAAGGCGCGATTGGCCGCGTGATGCAGACGCTCGGCGTCGGCCCGCACCGTGAAGGTGAAGGTCGCCCGGACTGGTTCTATGAGAAGGAATTCTTCGGCGGCATCCTGTGTGATATCGGCAGCCACCAGATTGAGCAGTTTCTGTTTTACACCGGTAACACCGACGCGCGTGTCGTGGCAAGCCAGGTGCGCAACGTTAACCATCCGCAGTATCCGCAGTTCGAAGATTTCGGCGACGCGATGCTGGCCGGGGATAACGGCGCGACTGGCTACTTCCGCTGCGACTGGTTTACCCCGGACGGCCTCTCCAGTTGGGGCGACGGTCGCCTGACCCTGCTCGGCACCGAAGGCTACATTGAAATCCGTAAGTACGTCGATATCACTCGCGGCGAGCAGGATGTGGTGTATCTGGTCAACAAGGAGGGCGAATTCCGCTATCCGGTCGCCGGTCAGGTGGGCTTCCCGTACTTCGGCCAGCTGATTCTGGACTGCCTGAACCGTACGGAAAATGCCATGACCCAGGCGCACACCTTTAAGGCCGCCGAGCTGTGCGTAAAAGCGCAGATGCTGGCGAACGCGGTGGAATAACAGGAGGCGGCGATGCAAACACGTCATGCGGCGATTATCGGCTGCGGCGCTATTCACACCTGTCACGTGGACGCGCTGCGCCACGTTCCGGGCGCGGTGCTACGCGCGATAGTCGATATCGATAGCGAAAAGGGGAGCCGGCTCGCTGCCGACTATGGCTGTCAGTTTTATCAGGACTATCGCGAGATGCTGCTGGATGATGCCATTGACGTGGTGCACATCTGCACGCCGCATTACCTGCATAAACCGATGATCCTTGCCGCGCTGGCGGCAGGGAAACAGGTGTTCTGCGAAAAGCCGGTGGTGATGAATCCGCAGGAGGTGAGCGACATTCAGGCCGCCGCCACGATCGCCCAACGTCATGTGGGTGTCTGTTATCAGAACCGCCTTAATCCTACCAGTCTGGCGATTCAACGCTGCATTGAGGAAGGCCGGCTTGGCGCAATGCGCGCCGTGAAAGCGGTGCTCACCTGGTCACGTTCCGGCAACTACTATGCCGCGAGTCCGTGGCGCGGCAGTTTCGCCACCGAGGGGGGCAGCCTGTTGATCAACCAGGCCATTCATACCCTGGATCTGATGCAGTGGTTTGGCGGCGGCGTGCGGCGTCTGAAGGGCGTAGTCGACAGCACCCTGCTGGCCGACGAAATCGAGACCGAAGACAGCGCGATGGTGACGCTGTGCTTTAACAACGGCGCGCGCGGCCTGTTCTATGCCAGTAACTGCTACGCCAGCGACTCCCCGCTGCTGCTGGAAATAGAGTTCGAACACGGCATGCTGCGGTTGCATGACAACGCGCTGTGGCAAATTTGCGCCGATGAGCACGTTCTGTTGGCCAGCGACGCCTCGCCAGACGGCGTGGGCAAAAGCTATTGGGGCATCGGTCATCAACAAGCCGTACTGCATTTTTATCAGGCGTTAGACACTCCCGCGGCCGCCAGCTTCTGCGATATCCGCGAAGCGGCGAAATCATTACAGATGGTTAATACCATTTACCAATCGTCACTATTGAGGAAATGGGTGAATATAAACGAGTGATCGTCATCCGATTTTTCCTGCTGTCAATAATATAAGGTGCAGAGGTCACTCTGCACCGACACCCTACCAGTACAGGAATAATAATATTATGGTGAAACCAACCGAACGTCGTGTTGGCTATGGCATTGCTATTGGCTACGGAGTCACTGATTTATTTGGCGGCGGCGCCTTTGCCGTTATCGGAACATGGCTTTTATTTTTCTATACTACCTATTGCGGTTTATCCGTATTAGAAGCCGGTTCAATATTTGCCATTGCACGTATTATCGACGCTATTTTAAGCCCGGTGATGGGATACATTACTGATAACTTTGGCAATACCTGGCTTGGCCGTAAATTTGGCCGCCGCCGCTTTTTCTTATTGATTAGCTCTCCGCTGATGTTTCTCTACGCCCTCGTCTGGCTGACCGATATGAACTATTGGTACTACCTGGGCACCTATCTCTCTATCGAACTGCTCTCAGCGATGGTACTGGTCCCCTGGGAGACGCTGGCCGCTGAAATGACCAACCGCTTCAGCGAGCGGACGCGGCTTTCCGGCGTACGTATGATGTGTTCCGCCCTCGGCGGTTTTCTGGCAGTCTCCGTCCCTGGTATTATTATGCAATATACCGGTAAGGATAATTCCTTTACCTACACCCTGACCGGGATTGTTTTTGCGGTTATTTATTGTGTCGCAGTATTTACCACCTGGGCCTGCACCTGGGAAGCCAAAGATGTACGAGAAGAGTATGAATTTCAGCCGGATAATCAACGCAGCAGCGGTCTTTTAAACCATTTGAAATATCTGGTAATCGACCTTATTTCTTCATTTAAGATAAGAATATTTCGTCAGCATATTTTAATTTATATTTGCTCTTTTACCGCTATGGATGTCTTTGGCTCGGTATTTACCTATTACGTGGTTTATGCTCTGCATCACGATGCCGAAATGGTTTCCGGTTTATTAAGTATCGCCGCTTTTGTCTCTATTCCCGGCACGTTCGGCTTTATGATGCTGATGAATAAATTCAACCTCACCCCCTCCGGGGCGCTGCGGCTCTCCTACGGCAGTATTCTGCTGGTGCTGGCGTTTCTGTTTACCGTCTATATCGGTAATCTCCAGGTCCCGACGCTGCTGTTTTCTTCGGTGTTTGTCCTGCTGGGGCTGGCGAAAGCCGGGCTGTACTACATACCGTGGAACATCTACAGCTTTATTCCGGACGTTGATGAAATCGTCACCCGCCAGCGCCGCGAGGGAATTTTCGCGGGCGTGATGGTCCTGACCCGCAAAAGCACCGTCGCATTAGCGATTATGCTGATTGGCATCGTGCTCGAAGAGAGCGGCTTCGTCAAAGGCGGCGGCGCGCAGCCGGCCAGCGCCCTGCACGCGATTATTGGCCTGATGATTTTCGCCACCGCCGGGCTACTGGCCATCAGCTTCTATGTCACATATCGCTTTAAGCTGACGCAGAAAACTCACAGCCTGTTGGTTAAAGAAGTGGCCCGCCGTAAGCTTGGCGGCAACGCCGAAGACTGCGATCGGGAGACCCGTGACGTCATCCACGCACTGACGGGCTATGCCTATAATGAAGTCTGGGATGCGACACCGAAGCGTCGCGCAAAAACCACACCGTTACCGACTAACGGTTAACCTCTGGCAGCTTTACAGTCCCTTACGCTATACTAACCCCTGAAATTGCCGGCCCAACGCCTTCGGGCCGGTTTTCAATGTGTATTTCACACGGATTTATCAACTTCCCTTCCGAGGATCTGGCCCCACGGGTTAGATAAGATATGTTAAACAGTATATTCATCATACTTTGCCTGATCGCCGTCAGTGCGTTCTTCTCAATATCTGAGATTTCACTTGCCGCATCGCGCAAAATCAAACTGAAACTGCTTGCCGATGAAGGCAACATCAACGCCCAACGCGTGCTGAAAATGCAGGAAAACCCGGGTATGTTCTTCACCGTGGTGCAAATTGGCCTCAACGCGGTTGCCATTCTCGGCGGTATCGTCGGCGACGCGGCGTTCTCTCCGGCGTTTCACTCGCTGTTCTCCAACTATATGTCAGCGGAACTCTCCGAGCAGTTGAGCTTTATTCTCTCCTTCTCGCTGGTCACTGGCCTGTTTATCCTGTTTGCGGACTTAACTCCGAAACGCATCGGTATGATTGCGCCTGAAGTGGTGGCTTTGCGTATCATCAACCCGATGCGCTTCTGCCTGTTGGTCTTCCGGCCGCTGGTGTGGTTCTTCAACGGCATGGCTAACATCATTTTCCGTATCTTCAAACTGCCGATGGTGCGTAAAGACGACATTACCTCCGACGATATCTACGCAGTGGTGGAAGCCGGCGCACTCGCGGGCGTGCTGCGTAAACAAGAGCACGAGCTGATTGAAAACGTGTTCGAGCTGGAGTCCCGTACCGTACCGTCATCGATGACGCCGCGTGAAAACGTCATCTGGTTCGATCTGCATGAAGACGAGCAGAGCCTGAAAAACAAAGTGGCCGAGCATCCGCACTCCAAGTTCCTGGTGTGTAACGAAGATATCGACCACATCATTGGCTACGTCGATTCCAAAGACCTGCTGAACCGCGTGCTGGCCAACCAGAGCATGGCGCTGAACAGCGGTGTGCAGATTCGCAACACGCTGATCGTGCCGGATACGCTGACGCTGTCCGAAGCGCTGGAAAGCTTTAAAACCGCCGGTGAAGACTTCGCGGTGATCATGAACGAGTACGCGCTGGTGGTGGGCATTATCACCCTCAACGACGTGATGACCACCCTGATGGGCGACCTGGTCGGCCAAGGCCTGGAAGAACAAATTGTCGCCCGTGACGAGAATTCCTGGCTGATTGATGGCGGCACACCGATCGACGACGTGATGCGCGTGCTGGATATCGATGATTTCCCACAGTCGGACAACTACGAAACCATCGGTGGTTTCATGATGTTTATGCTGCGAAAAATCCCGAAACGCACCGACTCGGTGAAATTCTCCGGCTATAAATTTGAAGTGGTGGATATCGATAACTACCGTATCGATCAGCTGCTGGTGACCCGCATCGACAACAAACCAACGGTGCTGGTACCGAAACAGGCGGACATCGCCGAACGCGAACAGGGCGCCGCCTGATTCCCTTACCGGGCTACGCCTGTAGCCCGTAAAACCCTCCTTCCCCGCAGAATGTGAAGCGGCTCACGCCCGTTTCGCCATAGCAGATTAGTACTGGTCGATAGCGGAACATTTATGACTCCCCGTGGCGCGAAACGGTAACGTTGCTCGCGTCTCTACAACAAGATTCCTGGATAAGGAAACGAGGGTATCATGAATAAAAATTACTCTATGAGCTGCCTGTTCTTCCTGTTTTTCTTTATCGGCTGGGGCTGCTGCTACCCCTATCTGTCGCTGTGGCTGACCGAAACCATCGGTATCAGCTATACCGACGTTGGCCTGGTCTATTCGTTTACCGCCATCATCGCAGTGTGCGTGCAGCCGCTGTTCGGTTTTATCTCCGACAAGCTGGTCTACCGTAAACACCTGATGTGGATGCTGGCCATCATCATCACGCTTTTTGCCCCCTGGTGGATCTACGTTTTCGCCCCGCTGCTGAAGTACAACGTCATTCTTGGCGCGCTGGCGGGTGGGGTATACATCGGGATGGCCTACGGCGCGGGCTGCGGTATCTGTGAAGCCTATATTGATAAGGTCAGCCGCGCCTCCGGCTTCGAGTTTGGCCGCGCGCGCATGTTTGGCGGAATTGGCGCCGCCATTGGCACCTTTGCCGCCGGCAAGCTCTACGGCATCGACCAGAACATGATTTTCTGGCTGGCCAGCACCGCGGGCGTCTGCCTGCTGCTGATCGTCTGGAAAACCCAGGTCGATACGTCCAACGCCGCGGTACATCAGCAAACCAAAGCTACGCCTGTCACCTTTCGAGACGCGGCCGCCCTACTAAAGCTGAAGAAATTCTGGTTCTTCGCTATCTATATGATTGGCGTTGGCGCCGTCTATGAAACCTACGACCAGCAATTTGCCATCTACTACAGCCACTTCTTTGAGAGCAAAGCACGTGGTGCGGAAGTCTTCGGCTACCTGACCACCGGGCAGATCTTCCTCGATGCGGTAGTGATGTTCTTCGCCCCGTGGTTCGTCAACAAAATCGGCCCGAAAAATGCCCTGCTGTACTGCGGCATGATCATGAGTCTGCGCATTATCGGCTCCGCCTGGGCGATTGGCCCTGTCTCCATCAGCCTGATTAAGCTGCTGCACGGTTTTGAAAGCTCCGTGCTGCTGGTGGCCGCGTTGAAATATATCAGCGCCAACTTCAACCCGCTGCTTTCCGCCACCGTTTATCTGATTGGTTTCCAGTTCGCCAAGAGTTTCAGCTCAATTTTCCTCTCAACCGGAATTGGGCATATGTACCAGAGCATGGGCTTTACCAGCAGCTACGTTGTATTGGGCAGCATTGCGCTGTGCTTTACGTTGATTTCCTTTATTACGCTGGATAACGCGCGCTTTTTCACCCCGCACTCCGCAACCACGCACTAATTACACGAGGTAATCTGCATGTCTGATTTATATTATGGTGTCGCTTATTACGACGAATATATGCCGGAGGATCGCCTGGCGAAAGACATCGCGCTGATGCGTGAAACAGGCATCAACGTAGTGCGTATTGCGGAATCGACCTGGAGTACGCTGGAGCCGCAGGAAGGCGAATACCATTTCTATCACATTGACCGCGTGCTAAACGCAATGCACGAAGCAGGCATCGCGGTGATTATCGGTACGCCGACCTACGCGGTACCGGCATGGCTGGTGGCAAAGCACCCTGACATTCTGGTGACCACCGCCGAAGGCCAGCAAAAGTACGGCCCACGGCAGATTATGGACATCGTGAACCCCAGGTTTCGCCGCTATGCAGAGAACATTATCCGCACGTTGATGGCCCATGTGCAGGATCATCCGGCGATTATCGGCTGGCAGTTGGATAACGAAACCAAGCACTACGACAACGTCGGACGCTATATGCAGGAAGGCTTTGTGCGCAGCTTGCAGGAAAAATATCCCAGCCTCGACCAGTTGAATCGCGACTTCGGCCTCGACTACTGGAGCAACCGCATCGACAGTTGGGATGACTTCCCACCGGTGGAAAACACCATCAATGCCAGCCTCGCCTGTGCGTTCTCGCGCTATCAGCGCCAGCAGGTAACGGAGTATCTGGCGTGGCAGGCGGAGATCGTGCGCGAGTATGCGCAGCCACACCAGTTCGTCACCCACAATTTTGATTTTGAATGGCGTGGATATTCGTTCGGCGTCCAGCCGCGCGTAGACCACTTCGCTGCAGCCAAAGCGCTGGATATTGCCGGGGTCGATATTTATCATCCCAGCCAGAAGCATTTAACCGGACGAGAAATTGCCTTCGGCGGCGCCATTACCCGCGCGCTAAAAGGTGGCAATAACTACTTTGTGCTGGAAACCCAGGCGCAAGGCTTTGCCCAGTGGACGCCCTTCCCCGGCCAGTTGCGGCTCCAGGCCTTTAGTCACGTGGCGTCGGGCGCGGCGATGGTCTCGTACTGGCACTGGCACTCCATCCACAATTCATTTGAAACCTACTGGAAGGGGCTGCTGAGCCACGATTTTTCCCGCAACGCGACCTGGCAGGAAGCGACTACTATCGGCGCTGATTTCGCTCGCCTGTCACCTCAGCTAGCCGGACTGCGAGCCGAGAACGATGTGGCGCTGCTGATTAACAATGAAGCCATGGATGCACTCAATCAGTTCCGCCCCGGCGACGCGCAGGGCAACGTCTATAACGATATCTTCCGCCGCTTCCACGATGCACTGTATGACCACAACATCGCGCTGGATATCATCAACGACATCACCGAGGAGACGTCGCGCTACAAAATACTGATCGTACCCGCCCTGTACGCCGCCGATGACGGTCTGCTCACGCGGATTAACCGCTACGTTGAGCAAGGAGGACGGGCGCTGATTAGCTTTAAGTCCGGCTTCAGTGATGAAAACGTGAAGGTGCGCAGCAGCGCGCAGCCGGGCATTCTGCACAGCGCATGTGGCGTAACCTACAGCCAGTTCACCCTGCCGGAGGACGTGACCGTTGTCGGCTGTACTTCGGCCCTGGACTGCCGCGAACACAACGCCGCCGAGCTGTGGATGGAGCTGCTAACGCCTGCGCCGGGGACCCGCACGCTGCTGCGCTATCAGCATCCGGCCTGGAGCGAGTATGCGGCGGCGACCGAAGCGAACTACGGCAAAGGCCGGGCGCTGTACGTGGGCTTCCTGCCGCACAAGGCGCTGATTAGTCAGCTGTTTGACACCCTGACCGACGGGCTGGAACTCCATTCGCGCACGTCAGCCTACCGCTATCCTTTCATTACCAGAACCCTGCGTAACCGCGACGGCAAACGCATTCACTTCCTGTTTAACTACAGCGGCGATAGTCAAGAGATGCTCGCCGAAACCAGCGGCACCGAGCTGCTAAGCGGTAAATCGGTGACGCTCGGCGAGCCATTGCGTCTCAAAGGCTGGGAATTTAGTATCATCGAAAGTTAACGGCAACGGGCGGAGGAGTTATGGAGTTAGATATCAATGCGCTTTTGCACTTCTCACCATTGATAAAAACTTTCACCTTCAACGCCTGGGTCGTCGCTGGCTTTACGCCTATTACTCGCGGTTCAAAGCTCGACTACTACATCAACCGCCCGCAGGGGATGAAGGGTTATATTATCAACCTGACCCTGCGCGGCCAGGCGCGCGCGAAGGCGGGAGAAGGGTCGCTGCTGTTTGGCGAAAACGAACTGCTGCTGTTCCCGCCTGGCGTGCCACACCACTACGGACGCGATGAGCACAGCGAACATTGGGACCACCTGTGGATCTACTTTATTCCACGTCCTTACTGGATCGACTGGCTCAAGTGGGACCACACGACCCACAGTATTGGCAAAACCACGGTGAACGATCCCCAGCAGCAGCAGGCGCTACGCGATCTTTTTTATGAGGTTATCCATCACCACAACGATACCGCCCCGCTCGCCGAAGCGCTGGCGATGAACGCGCTGGAGCGGCTTATTTTGAGCTGCTTTCAGCTACAGCCGATCAGCAACCGCCACGCCCACGACCCGCGCATCAACGCTATCTGTGATTACCTGAACGAAAATATTGCCCAGGAGATGAAAATTGAGACGCTGGCAGCGATGGTTTTCCTGTCGCCTTCCAGACTGGCGCATCTGTTTAAGAATGAGTTAGGGCAAACCATCTACGCCTGGCGCGAGATGCAGCGGGTGAATCGGGCAAAGTGGTTACTGCAGACCACCACGCTGCCGCTGAATAAAGTAGCGCTGTCGATCGGCTATAGCGACCCGGTCTATTTCACGAAGGTGTTCCGCAAACACAACGGCATTCCGCCGGGGGAGTACCGCAAGCGCTATGCGGCGATGAAGGGCTAAAAACATCAACGGCTCCCATAAGGAGCCGTTTTTAATTCTACCGCGTGGTATCTGCGTTAGGCCATTTCGGTCTGAAGACGCAGTACGTGACGGTTCACTTCAGACATCACAGAAAGGTGCTGGATGTCTCTGACTTTTGGGATAAGAATTTTACCCTTATCAAATTCAAAAGCGCCAACGTCCTTGATATACAACCGTCCACGAAACAGGGTCTTAACATACTTCGCAACCTGAAGCGGGTTGTAGCGTTGGAAAATTTTCATTCTAATCTCCTGCGAGTACTACGCCCTAGTTGATCCACATTTGGCTTCAACGCTCCGGGGCGCAAAGTGAAGTACTCGTTAACTATAGTCCATAACAACAGAGGTCCTCTATCATAGAGGTCCTAATTTACTTTTTTATTACAATAATTCAGAACATTCTTTTCAGCTATACGACGAAGACAGTATAAGGCTTCATTTTCGTGAGATTGTGTGCGTTCCTCCACAAACTGGCACCGCCTTTGCGGGAAAACTCCATTAATCGCACTTATGATTAAAAGCATCGACCAAGTGGTCGGATCACCTGCATATAAAAAAGGAAAAACCATGACTCTACGTACGCTTCTTGCGGTTTCATGCCTGTTAATGCCGTTAATGGCAGCCGCACATAATTTCACAAATGGACAACGCGTGGCCCCCGTTGGCGTGGCCGATCGCGGTGAACTCATTCTTGATAACGATAAGTTTAGCTATAAAAGCTGGAATAGCGCGCAGCTCCCCGGCAAAGTGCGCGTCGTGCAACATATTGCCGGACGTTCGTCAGCGAAAGAGAAAAACGCCTCGTTGATTGAAGCCATTAAGGCCGCCAATCTGCCGCACGATCGCTATCAGACCACCACCATCGTGAATACCGATGACGCCATTCCGGGTTCATCGATGTTTGTGCGCAGCAGCATTGAAAGCAATAAGAAACTGTTCCCGTGGTCGCAGTTTGTCGTCGATAGCGACGGCGTAGTGCGCAAAGCCTGGCAGCTTGAAGAAGGCAGTTCAGCGATTGTGGTGCTGGATAAAGACGGGCGAGTGCAGTGGGCAAAAGACGGTGGCCTGACGGCGGCAGAAGTGCAGCAGGTCGTCGCCCTGCTGCATAAGCTGTTGAATTAAAAAATTGAAACGCGGAAGCCGGGGTTAAGGAACGATTCACGCGGGGTGTAATCCAGCGTTTTTCCCTGCCAGTCGTTGACGTGCGCGCCGGCAGCGGCGGCGACGGCATGTCCCGCCGCGGTATCCCAGATGTTGGTTGGCCCGAAGCGCGGGTAAAGCTGCGCTTCGCCTTCCGCCACCAGGCAGAACTTCAGCGACGAACCAATCGACGCCGTATCATGCTCGCCTAACTGTTGCAGATACTCTTTCAGCTCATCATCGTTGGCATAGTGCGAGCGGCTAACCACCACTTTCGGCGGGTTAGCGTCGCGCACCTGAATTGGCTTACGCACGCCGCACTCTTCTTTCCACGCCTTGCCGTTGGCGGCGCTATACATCACCTTCAACACCGGCGCGTAGACCACGCCCAGCACCGCTTTACCGTTCTCAATTAGCGCGATGTTGACGGTGAATTCACCGTTGCGTTTGATGAACTCCTTGGTGCCGTCCAGCGGGTCCACCAGCCAATAGCGCTGCCAGTGCTGGCGCACGTCCCAGCCCGGCGGATCTTCTTCGGAGAGAATCGGGATTTCCGGCGTCATCGCCTTCAGGCCTTTGATAATCACATGGTGAGCGGCGATGTCGGCCGCAGTCACCGGCGAATCATCTTTCTTGCTGGCGATGTCTAACGGCTGCTTACCATCGTACACGTCCATGATGGCATCGCCCGCATCGCGCGCAAGCTGACAGACTTGTTCTAACATTTTCCACCTCGTTAAAATTACAGTGGTGTTAACTTATTGTTTTATTTATATCGTATTGCCGCTTAATCCGCTATTCCCATCATCGTTCCGGATAACTGTGAACCGCTGCCGATTTCCCGTCATGATTTTCTGGCATGATTCACATTCTTGTAAGCAACAGAAAACAAATACATTTAAATCTGTGTCTTAGATCGAAAAAAAGGATGCCTCTGATGATCAAGTTTAGCGCAACGCTTCTGGCCACGCTGATCGCCGCCAGCGTCAATGCGGCAACGGTGGACCTCCGTATCATGGAAACCACCGATCTTCATAGCAATATGATGGATTTTGATTACTACAAAGATACCGCCACCGAGAAGTTCGGCCTGGTCCGCACGGCGAGCCTGATTAACGCCGCTCGCGACGAGGTGAAGAACAGCGTGCTGGTGGATAACGGCGACGTTATTCAGGGTAGCCCAATGGGCGACTACGCGGCAGCAAAAGGGTTAAAGCAGGGCGATACGCACCCGGTGTATAAAGCGATGAACCTGCTCGACTACACGGTGGGCAACCTCGGCAACCACGAGTTCAACTACGGTCTGGATTATCTGCACAAAGCGCTGGCGGGTGCGAAATTCCCGTACATTAACGCCAATATCATCGACGTTAAGACCCAAAAACCGATGTTTACTCCGTATCTGATTAAAGAAACGGACGTGGTCGATAAAGACGGCAGCAAGCACACGCTGAAAATCGGCTATATCGGCTTTGTGCCGCCGCAGATCATGACCTGGGATAAAGCCAACCTGAGCGGCAAAGTCACCGTTAACGACATCACCGAAACCGCCCGCAAGTACGTGCCGGAGATGCGCGCCAACGGTGCGGACGTGGTGGTGGTGATTGCCCACTCCGGCCTCTCTGCCGATCCCTACCAGGCGATGGCGGAAAACTCGGTCTACTACTTAAGCCAGGTACCGGGCGTTGACGCCATTATGTTCGGCCACGCCCACGCGGTGTTCCCGAGCAAAGACTTCGCCAGCATTAAAGGCGCGGATATCGCCAAAGGCACTCTGAATGGCGTTCCCGCGGTCATGCCGGGGATGTGGGGCGATCACCTGGGCGTGGTCGATCTGGTGCTGAACAATGACAGCGGCAAATGGCAAGTGACCTCGGCACAGGCGCAGGCGCGACCGATTTACGATGCGGCGGCGAAGAAATCGCTGGCGGCAGAAGACAGTAAGCTGGTCGATGCGCTGAAGGCCGACCACGACGCTACGCGTGAGTTCGTCAGCAAGCCGATCGGGAAATCCTCCGACAACATGTACAGCTACCTGTCGCTGGTGCAGGACGACCCAACCGTCCAGGTGGTTAACATGGCGCAGAAGGCCTACGTTGAGCACTATATTCAGGGCGATCCGGATCTGGCGAAACTGCCGGTGCTGTCTGCCGCCGCGCCGTTTAAAGTGGGTGGCCGTAAGAACGATCCGGCCAGCTATGTCGAAGTGGAAAAAGGCCAGCTCACCTTCCGCAACGCCGCCGATCTTTATCTCTACCCGAACACCCTGGTGGTGGTCAAAGCCAGCGGCAAAGAGGTGAAAGAGTGGCTGGAGTGCTCTGCCGGGCAGTTCAACCAGATCGATCCGCACAGCAGCAAGCCGCAGTCTCTGATCAACTGGGACGGCTTCCGCACCTATAACTTCGACGTGATTGACGGTGTGAACTATCAGGTTGATATCACTCAGCCTGCACGTTACAACGGTGAATGTCAGGTCGTTAACCCGAAGGCCGAGCGTATTAAGCATCTGACCTTCAACGGCAAGCCGATCGATCCAAACGCCACGTTCCTTGTCGCCACCAACAACTACCGTGCCTACGGTGGTAAGTTCGCGGGCACGGGTGATAGCCACATCGCCTTCGCCTCGCCGGACGAAAACCGCTCAGTGCTGGCGGCCTGGATTGGCGCCGAGTCGAAGAAAGCCGGTGAAATTCACCCGGCGGCGGACAACAACTGGCGTTTAGCGCCGATTCACAGCGACACCAAACTGGATATCCGCTTCGAAACCTCACCGTCAGAAAAAGCGGCGGCGTTTATCAAAGAGAAAGCGCAGTATCCGATGAAACAGGTGGCGACCGATGACATTGGCTTCGCGATTTATCAGCTGGATTTGAGTAAGTAAACAACGAGCCGACACAGGCGTTTTACGCCTGTGTCGGGCTCTGTTGCGCCATCACCAACGGCAAGTTCACCTCAATCCAGTCCGCCAGCGCCGCCACCTTTTCGCTCACCTCTTCTCCCAACGGGGTCAGGCTATACTCTACATGCGGCGGTACCACCGGGTAGGAAACGCGGTTGATAAAGCCATCCTGCTCAAGCGCCTGCAACGACTGGGCGAGCATTTTTTCACTCACGCCGCCCATTTTACGCCGCAGGTCGCTAAATCGGTGCGTGCCCTCACGCAGCGCCACCAGAATCAGTACGCCCCAGCGGCTGGTCACATGTTTGAGTACGTCTCGCGAGGGACAGCGCTCGGCAAACAAATTGCCGTTACGCATCTTTTGCGTCAGCGTCGGATTATTTTCTTTCATACTTACCTTTCCGTACGTACTTACTAAAAGTTAGTTATGGTGTTAGCTTACCACAACACCATACGAACACGAAGGAGAATACCCATGATCGCGATTACCGGAGCCACTGGTCAACTGGGCCAACAGGTGTTTGCTAACCTGCTCAACACCACTGCCGCCAATCAACTGGTGGCCATTGTCCGTAACCCGGCAAAAGCCGAAGCGCTAAGCCAGAAAGGCGTCGTTGTGCGTCAGGCCGACTACGGCGACGAAGCGGCGTTAACCAGGGCCCTGCAAGGTGTCGATAAGCTGCTGATTATCTCCTCCAGCGAAGTCGGCCAGCGCGCGCCACAGCACCGCAATATCATTAACGCCGCGCAAGCAGCAGGCGTAAAATTCATCGCCTATACCAGCCTGCTGCATGCCGACACCTCTCCGCTGGGGCTGGCCGACGAGCACGTCGCCACGGAAAAAATGCTGGCTGACTCCGGCATTCCTTACGCGCTGCTGCGCAACGGCTGGTATACCGAAAACTATCTGGCGAGCGCGCCTGCCGCACTGGAACACGGTGTGTTTATCGGGGCTGCCGGTGAAGGCAAAATCGCCTCCGCGACCCGTGCCGATTACGCCGCTGCCGCCGCGCGCGTGATAGCCGAAGACGGTCATGCCGGGAAGATATATGAACTGGCGGGCGATCACGGCTGGACGCTGAGTGAACTGGCCGCTGAACTGGCAAAACAAAGCGGTAAGAACGTGGTTTACCAGAACCTGAGCCAGGCGGATTTTGCCGCCGCGCTGAAGAGCGTTGGCCTGCCTGCCGGACTGGCTGACATGCTCGCAGACTCAGACGTCGGCGCCTCGAAAGGCGGCCTGTTCGACGACAGTCATACGCTCAGCAAACTGATTGGTCGCCCGAGCACGCCCCTTGCCGACAGCGTCAAAGGTATCCTGTAAGCGTTAAGAATGGGTTAAATGGGGTAGCGCCTCCGCAGGTCATATCTGATAATGAAGGGATGACCCGGAGGGAGAAGTGACGTGGAAGGCGTACCAGAACAGTTCAACGACGAGAAAGACAGCGCGCGCTTTCGCCACCTTGCGCAGGTGCCGGGCTTAGAGCTGTATCATGCCCATATCTCGCGTTACGCCTTTGAGCCCCACACCCACGAAGCGTTTGGTATCGGCGTGATTGAAGCCGGGGCTGAACGCTTTCGTTATCGTGGTACCCAGCATGTCGCGCCCACCCACTCTATCGTCACCATGAATCCGGACGAGCTGCATACCGGCGAAGCAGAAACCGCCGACGGCTGGCGTTACCGGATGATTTATCTCGACCCCGATCTGCTTGAAAGCGTCACCGGCATTCGCCACTGGTGGTTTGCCGATGCCACCCGTCACGATCCGCTTCGCGCGCTGCAAATTGGCCGCCAGATCCATGCCTTATGGCACACCGACGATCCGCTGGCGCAGAAAGGGCTGCTGCTGGATTTAATCGATACATTCCAGCCGCTGGCCTGTCACGCGCCGGTGCTGGCCGAAGGAATTCACCGCTTCGCCCACGTGCGCGACTATCTGTACGACAACTACATGCATCCGATCACGCTCGATGAGCTGGCGAACGTCGCGGCGCTGAGCCCGTGGCACTTCCAGCGCCAGTTTAAGGCCCACTTCCACGTCACGCCGCACCAGATGCTGATGGCGGTACGCCTGTGGCGCGCCAAAGAGTTTCTCACCCGCGGCATGCCTGCTGCCGAAGTCGCAGCGGCCACCGGCCTGACCGACCAGTCTCATCTCACCCGAGCCTTTACCCAGCGCTATGGCATTACCCCCGTGCGTTATCAAAAACAGGTCACCCGTCGCTAATCAGCAATCTCGTACAATACTGAATCCATTTCCCCTCCTACACTTTGCGCATGTTTAACCGAAGTGGATATCACGATGATTAGCGGTGTGCTGTACGCCCTGTTAGCGGGTTTGATGTGGGGGCTGATTTTTGTAGGGCCGCTTATCGTGCCGGATTACCCGGCGATATTACAGTCGATGGGGCGCTATCTGGCGCTGGGGCTGATAGCCCTGCCGCTGGCCTGGCTGGGCCGCGCACGCCTGTGCCAGCTCACGCGCAAAGACTGGTGGACGGCGCTATGGCTCACCATGATGGGCAACCTGATTTATTACTTCTGCCTGGCCAGCGCGATTCAGCGCACCGGTGCGCCTGTTTCCACGATGATCATCGGCACATTGCCGGTGGTGATACCGGTATTCGCCAACCTGCTTTATAGCCAGCGCGACGGCAAGCTTTCCTGGCTGCGGCTGATGCCCGCTCTGGTGCTGATCGGTTTTGGGCTGCTGTGCGTCAACGTCGCCGAGCTGCATCAGGGGCTACCGAACTTTAGCGGCTGGCGCTACGGCTCGGGCATTGCGCTGGCGAGTATTTCGGTGGTCTGCTGGGCGTGGTATGCGCTACGTAACGCCCGCTGGCTGCGAGAGAATCCGCATCAGCCGCCATTAATGTGGGCGACCGCACAGGCGCTGGTGACGCTGCCGGTTTCCATCGTGGGCTATATCGCGGCCTGCGCATGGCTAAATACCCAGACGCCGGATTTCTCACTGCCTTTTGGCCCACGTCCAGCGGTATTTATTGG
This sequence comes from Kluyvera sp. CRP, assembly GCF_019930565.1. Lineage (NCBI taxonomy): Bacteria > Pseudomonadati > Pseudomonadota > Gammaproteobacteria > Enterobacterales > Enterobacteriaceae > Kluyvera > Kluyvera sp. CRP. Next base: position 563,598 of record NZ_CP082841.1, read on the forward strand.
CCTGATGATGGCTATCGCCGTGCTGTGCTCGTGGGTCGGCGCGCTCTGCTGGAACGTGGCGAGTCAGCGGCTACCGACGGTGATCCTCGGGCCCTTGATTGTCTTTGAAACGCTGGCGGGGCTACTGTACACCTTCCTGTTGCGCCAGGAGATGCCGCCAATATTGACGCTAAGCGGTGTTACACTGCTGGTTATCGGCGTGGTGATTGCGGTGCGCTCGAAACCGCAGAAACCGGCGGTGGTGCCGGTTTCTGAGTACTGAGGTTTAGAAGGTTTCCCAGTTCGCTTCGCTCAGCGGCGTAGATTTTGCCGCCGGAGCGAAAGCTTTCTTCACCGGTGCGGGCTGGCGCTGCTGCTGGCGGCTGATTTTAAACACGGCTACCGTCTGGTTCAGGCGTGCGGCCTGCTCTTCCAGCGCGGCGGCCGCGCTGGCTGACTCTTCCACCAGCGAGGCGTTCTGCTGCGTGACGCGGTCCATCTCGGCAACCGCCTGACCCACCTGATCGATACCGCGGCTCTGTTCATCAGAGGCCGAGGCGATTTCGCCCATGATGTCGCTGACGCGGGTCACCGCGTTGACGATCTCCGCCATCGTCTCTCCGGCTTCGTGTACCAGCGCGGAACCGGCGCTGACGCGATTGCCCGAGTCATCAATCAGCCCTTTAATCTCTTTTGCCGCCTGGGCGCTACGCTGCGCCAGCGTACGCACTTCCCCGGCGACCACCGCGAAACCGCGCCCCTGCTCGCCCGCGCGCGCGGCTTCCACCGCGGCATTCAGCGCCAGAATATTGGTCTGGAAGGCAATGCCATCAATCACGTTGGTAATCTGCGCAATTTTACTGGAACTGGCGGCGATTTCATCCATTGTGCGCACCACGCCGTCAACCACATTACCGCCCTTCTGCGCCGTTTCCGAAGCGTTATGGGCCAGCTGTGTCGCCTGACGGGCGTTATCGGCGTTCTGCTTCACCGTCGCGGTCAGTTGTTCCATGCTGGCTGCCGTCTCTTCCAGCGACGCCGCCTGTTGCTCGGTGCGCGAAGAGAGATCGTTGCTGCCGGCAGAGATTTCGCCCGCACCGGTATAGATGGTATCTGCGCCCTCACGCACCACGCCTACCGTCTTCGCCAATGATTGCTGCATGTCGTTGACGTTACGCGCCAGAAGGGCCATTTCATTGCTGCCCTCGGTATTGATGTCGTTGGTCAAATCGCCTTCTGCGATATGCCGAATGTGCGCCATCACGTTATGCAACGGCTTGAGCAACACGCGCTGCATGGCTATCCAGCTCACCACAATCACCGCCACCACCAGCAGCATGATCGCGCCAAGCGTCCACAGAATACGCACATAGTCGCTTTCATTTTGTTTGATACCGGCATTCGTCAACGACGCCTGCACCGCGCGCCAGTCTTGATAGACGGCCTGCATAGCCCGCTGCTTCTGTTCGGCATTCTGCTTAAACATCTCCTCCAGCTTGCCTTCCGCCAGCAGCTCATTCATGCGTGCCAGCGTGGCGGAATAGATGCCGTACTGTTTCTCCAGGCTGTCCGACAGGTGACTATCCAGCCCCGGCGTTTCCGGCAGCGCGTAATATTTGTCGTAATGATGTTTTGCTTCAGCCAGCAGATTATTCGCCGTATCGACCAGCGTTTTCAGTTCGCCGCCGTTGACGCTGCTCGCCATCGTCCCCTGCAGACGCAGCATGCCGCGGTTAAGGGTCACGCGAGCCTGGTTAAGGCTAATCCATGCGTCGGTAAACTCGGCCACGTTCTGGCTGGAAAGCTGAGAGACGGTAAAGTTCTGCTTATCGTTATTCAGCGCGCGTACAAATACACCGGCTGAAATCATCTGCATCGCGCCCAACGCGACCAGAACAACAATCAGTACGGTGATTACTTTTATTCTTTTAAACATCATTTGCCTTTTTGTGCAGGTGATCTGAAGTCTCACTATCGGCAGCACGACGGGCTTATTTAATCGATTCAGGTCTTACCAGCGCTATTCTCAATAAGATTCAGCACGTTAAAGGGCAATAATTTTTTGTGACAACCATCACTTAAAATCCTCTCCCCATAAAGGGGTATATCCTCGCCTTAAAGATGCATTTAAAATACACCTTATATTATTGATGACGAGGTAACTGCTATGGCCTTTCGCGACCAACCTTTAGGCGAGCTGGCGCTCTCCATCCCACGCGCATCCGCGCTGTTCCGTAAATATGATATGGATTACTGCTGCGGCGGTAAGCAGACGCTTGGCCGTGCGGCCACTCGCAAAGATCTGGACGTTGCCGTGATTGAAGCCGAGCTGGCAAAACTGGCAGAAGAGCCGGTGGACAAAGACTGGCGCGCCGCGCCGTTGGCCGAAATCATCGACCACATCGTGGTGCGTTATCACGACCGTCACCGTGAACAACTGCCGGAGCTGATTCTGCAGGCAACCAAAGTTGAACGTGTTCATGCCGACAAACCGAACGTGCCAAAAGGGCTGGCGAAATACCTGACCATGCTGCACCAGGAGCTTTCCAGCCACATGATGAAAGAGGAGCAGATTCTGTTCCCGATGATCAAACAGGGGATGGGTAGCCAGGCCATCGGGCCGATTAGCGTAATGGAAAGCGAGCACGATGAAGCGGGCGAACTGCTGGAAGTGATCAAGCACACTACCCAGAACGTCACCATTCCGCCGGAAGCCTGCACCACCTGGAAGGCGATGTACAACGGCATCAACGAGCTGATTGACGACCTGATGGAGCACATCAGCCTCGAGAATAACGTGTTGTTCCCGCGCGCGCTCAAAGGCGAATAACGTTATCCCACGCCTCTCCATTCGGGAGGCGTTTTTTTACAGCAGCCCTTTCTGGCGGAAGGTTTCTCGCGTTGCCACGTTGAGATCCAGCCCCGCTAACGCTTCGGGTTTCACCCAGGCAATCTCCTGAAATTCTTCATTAAACGTCACATCACGATTGGCGCTCACGCAGTCGAAGATGAGATAAATCATATAGATTTGTTCCGTGGTACCGTCAGCGTAGGTTTTCACCCGTACATCGTCACGGAAGGCCCACGGCTTCACCTCGGTAATCTCCAGCGCATCGCCCAGCTCTTCGCGGATTTCGCGACGCAGCGCTTCTTCCATGGTTTCTCCCGCCTCCATGCCGCCACCGGACAGCGCCCACTGGCCGGGGAAAACGCCGCGGTCGTCGGCCATTTTGCACAGCAGGTATTCGCCTTGGTTTTGAATCACCGGGCAAACAATTGTTCTCTGACGCATTTTATCTCCATACGCTTTTCGTTTATGGCTTTGAAATTAGCACGTTGAGAAAAGGGGGGCTACGAGATGGGGCGCAAAAACGAAGAAAGCGCCACAATGGGCGCTTTGTACGGTTTTCCTCTACGGCCCTCTGGGGAGAAGGCCGGAGAGAGGGCAAATATCTTACTTAGCCCGCTGATTCTTACGCAGGAACATCCACCCCAGCCCCAGCACGATGAACCAAATCGGCGTCACCATCAGCGCTTCACGGGTATCGGTTTCCAGCGTCAGCAGGACCAGAACAAAGGCGAAGAACGCCATGCACACCCAGCACATCACCTTGCCCAGCGGCATTTTGTAGATGGATTTTTCATGCAGGTGCGGACGCTGCTTACGGTACACCAGGTAGGAGCACAGAATAATCGTCCAGACGAACATGAACAGAATCGCCGATACGGTGGTGATCATGGTGAAAGCCGCGATTACGCTTGGGTTGACCATCAGCATCACCACGCCGCCCAGCAGGCAGATACAGGAGAAGGTCAGCCCTTTCGCCGGTACCGCACGTTTGGAAAGCTTGGCGAACAGGCTCGGCGCTACGCCGTCCTGCGCCAGACCGAACAGCATACGGCTGGTAGAGAACACGCCGCTGTTGGCGGAAGAAGTCGCTGAGGTCAGCACCACGAAGTTGATAATGCTCGCCGCAGCCGGCAGGCCCACCAGCATGAACAGCTCAACGAACGGGCTCTTATCCGGTACGACTGAACTCCACGGCGTCACGGACATAATCACGATCAGCGCAAAGACGTAGAACATGATGATACGAATCGGAATCGAGTTGATCGCGCGCGGCAGCGATTTCTCCGGATCTTTGGTTTCTGCGGCGGTGGTGCCCACCAGCTCAATCCCCACGAACGCAAACACCGCTATCTGGAAGCCAGCAAAGAAGCCGCTAATGCCTTTCGGGAACCAGCCGCCGTCGTTCCACAGATGCGCGAACGACGCCTCTACGCCGGTTGGCGAGGTAAAGTGCGTCAACACCATCACCAGGCCGACGATAATCAGCGCCACGATGGCGACGATTTTGATCATCGCAAACCAGAACTCCATCTCACCAAACATCTTCACGGTGGCGAGGTTGAGGCCCAGCAGCAGCAGGACCACCGCTAGCGAGGCGACCCAGTCAGACAACCCGGGGAACCAGAATTGGGCATAGGCGGTGATCGCGACGACGTCCGCCATCCCGGTGACTACCCAGCAAAACCAGTAGGTCCAGCCGGTGAAATAACCCGCCCACGGGCCGAGCAGATCGGCCGCAAAGTCGCTGAATGATTTATATTCGAGATTGGAGAGCAGCAGCTCACCCATCGCGCGCATGACGAAGAACAGCATAAAACCGATGATCATATAAACAAAGATGATCGACGGCCCTGCGAGACTGATTGTTTTCCCCGAGCCCATAAACAGCCCGGTACCGATGGCGCCGCCAATCGCAATCAACTGAATATGTCGGTTAGTAAGGTTTCGCCGTAGCGACTGTTCAGCCGGCTCCTGCTCTGAAGCAGCAGCGACTTTGATCTGATCAACCATGTGATTTTCTTCCTGTTGTTTCTGTCTGTGTTGTGCGGGCTCTACTGGCCCTTTATGTCGTCATGCAAAACGATCCCGGTTATAGGATGTCTCGATATTAGGTAAGAATCGGAGGGATGAATACTATGATTTAAATATAATGTTAATTTTATGTTTAAAGTGAGTGTTATATCACCTCACCTATGGGAAACAGCTCACAAAAATACACGCAACAGCGGCATTTGCAAGATTAAATCCCAGGATATATCAAACTTAAGGATTTTATATCCTCCCCCCAGGCGGAGAGAGGATAAATGCCAGAATTACAGGATTTCCAGCAACTCAACTTCAAAGACCAGCGTGCTGAACGGAGGGATAGAAGCCCCCGCACCGCGCTCGCCGTAGGCCAAGCTGTGAGGGATAGTCAGTTCCCACTTAGAGCCGACCGGCATCAGGGTCAGCGCTTCAATCCAGCCAGCGATAACGCCGTTAACCGGGAACTCAGCTGGTTCGCCGCGTGCCACGGAGCTGTCGAAGACGGTGCCGTCGATCAGTTTACCGGTGTAGTGTACGCGAACGTGATCGGTACGCGCCGGGATTGCCCCCTCGCCCTGAGTCAGTACGCGGAACTGCAGGCCGGACTCGGTGCTGTTCACGCCTTCTTTCTCACGGTTTTCTTCCAGATATTTCACGCCGTCTTCCGCCATCGCGGCAAAACGCTCGCGACGCACCGCATCAGCGCGTTCGTGGATTTCACGCAGCGCGCGATGAACAACGTCTACCGGCACAGCAGGCTGCTTGCCTTCCAGCGCATCGGCGATACCGGCAACCAGTGCTTCCGGCAGTAAACCCTGCAAACCGGACTCGCTCAGCTGCTGTCCTACCTGCAGGCCGATACCGTAGCTTGCCTGTGCTTCAATGGTGTCAAAAGTCGGGGTGGCCATCGTCTTTCCTTTCTTCGGGTATAAAGTAGCGGGCAGCATAGCAGCCACGCCGCACAGGGTAAAACTTTGTGTCAGGAAAGATGACAAATTGCCGGGAAAAAGAAACAATACCGATCGCCCATAGGATATGATGAGAGAACGCTTTAGCACGTTCATCAGGCAGTTATCTATAATGGATAGCAATGACACGGAGCAGGAGGAGAGCCATGCCCGGGAGATTTGAACTAAAACCTTTGCTGGAGAAGATCTGGCACGCGCCGGACAATCTTCGCATCCTGGATCCGTTGCCGCTTGCACACCGCCGAGGTGTGATTATCGCTGCCCTGGCCATCATTGTCGGGTTCCTGTTGCCTTCCGCTGACGACGCCCCGGTGACGCCGGTCAGCCGTACCGCACAGCTCGACTTCCAGTCGCAGTCACAGCCGCAGCCCGACGCGCAGCCTTTGCATGCCCAACTGGTGACGCCGTCTAACGACCTCGACCAAGTCGCCCCGGTCGCACCCGAGCCGGTGCAGGAAGAGCAGCCAAATGAACAGGAGCAGGCCCCTGTTTCGCGCACTCAGCCGTACCAGGAAAGCAGCAGCAGTACCGAATGGCGAACCTATCAGGTTGAGGCAGGGAAAACGATGGCGCAGCTGTTCCGCGACAACAATCTGCCGCCGACTGACGTTTACGCGATGGCACAGGTAGAAGGGGCAGGCAAACCGCTCAGCAACCTCAAGAACGGACAAAAGGTACAGATTCGTAAGAACGCCAACGGCGTAGTGACCGGGCTGACCATTGAATCCGATAACGGGCAGGTGCTGTTTACCCGTCAGGCGGACGGCAGCTTTATTCGCGCCCGCTAACCGTGCAGAGTGCCGGATGGCGGCTTCGCCTTATCCGGCCTACAAAATCGTGACGTTTGCCTGATAAGCGGGGTGCCATCAGGCATTACCGCTTAACCTTATTCACCCACCAAATCCCCGAACACACCAGCACCAGCGCAATCGCATATTTCCATTCGAGAATATTTTCCCCGAGGAAAATTGCCGATAGCACCGACCCCGATACCGGAATCAGGAAGTTAAACGGCGCGATCATCCCGACGCGGTTGTACTTAAGCAGGATACTCCACAGCGCAAAGGCCACCGAGGAGAGCAGCGTCAGGTAGCCGAGAATCGCCACCGAGGAGAGACCGTGGAAAGTCAGCGTGCCGCCGCTCAGGTAGCCGCCAATCACCAGCGCCAGGCCGCCAATCGCCAGCTGATAGCCGGTCATTACCGTCGGGTCGACCGTCTGGGAAATGCGCTTACCGTACAGCGATGCCGCCGACAGGATAAACGCCGCCAGCACCACCGAACCATCGCCCAGCAGGCTAAAGCTGAAGTCCATCAGGCCGCTGTTGAAGTTCACCACCATCACCCCGGCAAACCCGAGAATACAGCCCAGCGTCTTGTTATAGCTGAGTTTGTCGTTCTGGTAGATGAAGTGCGCCAGCAGCACGCTGAAGAAGGTTCCGGTCGCATTCATGATGGACCCTTTCACCCCGGTGGTGAAGGCCAGACCAATGTAGAAGAAGATGTACTGTAGCGAGGTCTGCGTGAGCCCCAGCAGCGTGAGCTGGCCGAACTGGCGCGGGCTTAAACGTGCGATAGGCTTTCGCTGCGCCATCGCCAGCAGCAACAGCAGCAGTCCGGCAAACAGAAAGCGGTAGCCGGCAAAAACGATTTTAGTCGGGATATCGTCGGCAGCAATCTGGAAAATTTCGTATCCGCTCTTGATAGCCGGATAAGCACTGCCCCACAGCAGACAGCAGAATGCGGCACAGAGGTAGACAACGTTCTTGCGGGAAAATAGCGGATGCTGGCGGAGAGTGTCCATTCTTTCACCAAAAAATTAAAATATTGTTTTAATTTTTTGATTATCGCGAAAAGGATGAAAAATAGCCAGTCGAAAAGTGGTGGCTCAGAAAGGCAAAACGCCGGCACGAGGCCGGCGTCTTGTTGTTATCAAAACGTGGGTTGCAGATTACTCAGCAACAACGTTGATGATAACTTTAGCGAACACTTCGCTGTGAACCTGGAAGTCCACTTCATGCTCACCAGTGGTACGCAGAACGCCGTTCGGCAGACGAACTTCGCTCTTAGCAACTTTAACGCCAGCTGCAGTTACAGCGTCAGCGATGTCGCGAGTACCGATGGAACCGAACAGTTTACCTTCGTCGCCAGCTTTAGACGCGATGGTTACGGATTCCAGTGCGTTGATCTGCGCAGCACGAGCTTCAGCAGCAGACAGAACTTCAGCCAGTTTGGCTTCCAGTTCAGCGCGGCGTGCTTCGAAGAATTCAACGTTTTTCTTGGTAGCAGGAACAGCTTTACCCTGCGGGACCAGGAAGTTACGAGCGTAGCCCGCTTTAACGTTAACCTGATCACCCAGGCTACCCAGGTTTGCTACTTTATCAAGCAGAATAACTTGCATTACCTTATCCTCTCAAAGTCGTATTAATGGACCGTGACCGATTACTGATGACGATCAGTGTACGGCAGCAGGGACAGGTAGCGAGCGCGTTTGATAGCGCGTGCCAGCTGACGCTGATATTTTGCACGGGTACCGGTGATACGGCTCGGGACAATCTTACCGCTTTCGGTGATGTAGTTTTTCAGCGTAGCGATATCTTTATAGTCGATCTCTTGAACGCCTTCCGCGGTGAAACGGCAGAACTTGCGACGACGGAAATAACGTGCCATATGGCTAGTCTCCAGAATCTATCAATTCAATCTGCTCGGCATGCAGTACCATTTTGCTCAGGCCATTCTTTGCTTTGTGGCAACAGATAAAGCCCTGCACGGTGACTGCGCTACCGACCGTTATACTGTGAGTAATGGCCTGGTTTTCCTGCCCGCTGATTATTACAGGCATTTGGCACCACGCCTGCCGGTGAAACCCGGCTTCCTCCTGCACAGAACGATGCTCAAGCACGAACTGGCAATGAGGAATTCCTGATGGACTGACCTTTCGAAGGGGCATCCTGCACACGGTGCCGGACAACACCAGACGGTTGGTCATCAGAAATTACTCTTCAGAATCCCCAGCTTCAGCATCATCTGCGGTTTCGTTAGCGAAATCATCGCGACGTTCACGACGCTCGTCTTTCGCTTTAACCATCGGAGATGCTTCAGTAACAGCGTGTTTAGTACGCATAACCATGCTGCGGATAACGGCATCGTTGAAGCGGAAGGTAGTTTCCAGCTCATCGATCACTTCCTGCGGCGCTTCAACGTTCAGCAGAACGTAGTGAGCTTTGTGCAGTTTGTTGATCGGGTAAGCCAGCTGACGGCGGCCCCAGTCTTCCAGACGGTGGATCTTGCCTTCTGCACCAGTGATGGCAGCAGAGTAACGCTCGATCATACCCGGAACCTGTTCGCTCTGGTCAGGATGGACCATAAAAACGATTTCGTAATGACGCATCGAATTGCTCCTTACGGATTATTCAGCCTCCTGTCTGGGTCAGCCGCGGCCCATGGAGGCAAGGAACGTGTTAAAGGGCGGCTGAAAAATTGACGCGTCATAATACTTGCCTCCCCCCTGAAACTCAAGCTAATTGCACAAAAAGTTCGCACAAAGCGTGAAGTTGATCTAAGTAGATGATTTAAAATTGAACAGTAACGGATGATGCATTTTTTTGAACGACAGCATCAGAAATGGTCGCGATACATCCGCTAAAGAGTGATTACACTTAAATCAGAAGCCCCCCACCACCACAGGAGAGCCGAGTAACCGTCAGGACCGTGAGTCAGGAGTCGAGTATGAAAAACATCATGATTGCCATTATCGCTACGCTACTGGTTAGCGCCAGCGCACAGGCCGCCATTAAGATCGATGGCCGTCAGGCGCGTAACATGGACGATGTTCACAGCCTGGGGGTTATCTATATCAATCATAATATCGCCACTGAGCAAGAGGCCGATCGGGCGCTCAGTCAGGAGAGCGATGCTCAGGGAGCAAAATACTTCCAGCCAATCCTGGTGCATGAACCGGGCAGCGACGGCTTGATCCACGCCAGCGCCGCGCTGTATCGCTAATAGCGATAAAAAAGGCTCCGGAATCAGACCCGTCACATCCCAGGGATGTACAGATTCCGGAGCCACATTAGTGCCGCCAGCTACTGTCCGTAGTAGGCATTTGGCCCGTGTTTACGCATAAAGTGTTTATTCATGAGATAGCCGTCGATGGGGCTGAGCGCTGGGTTAATCCCGCGCGCAATCCACGCCATTCGAGCCACCTCTTCCATCACCACGGCGTTATGCACCGCATCGTGCGCGTCTTTACCCCAGGCAAACGGGCCGTGCTGATAAACCACAACGCCTGGCGTATGCAGTGGCTCAACGTCGCCCAACGTTTCGATAATCACCTTACCTGTGTTCAGCTCATACTCCCCCTGCACTTCAACCTCGCTCAGGCCGCGCGTACAGGGAATATCGCCAAAGAAGTAGTCGGCATGAGTGGTGCCCAGAGCCGGGATCGCCAATCCGGCTTGCGCCCAGGCCGTGGCGTGAGTCGAGTGGGTATGCACGACGCCGCCAAGCGACGGGTAGCGTTGGTATAGCGCCAGATGCGTGGCGGTATCGGAAGAGGGCCGGAACCGCCCTTCCACCACGTTTCCAGCCATATCAACCACCACCATGTCGTCCACGCTCATCGTCTCATAGGCGACGCCGCTGGGTTTGATCACTATCACGCCGCGCTCGCGGTCAATGGCACTGACGTTGCCCCAGGTAAAGGTCACCAGCCCGTAGCGCGGCAGATCCATATTGGCTTCAAACACTTGCTGCTTTAGCGTTTTCATTATGCCGCCTCCAGCAAACCGGCGCGGGCCATCCGCGCTTTCACCCAATCGCGGGCTTTCGCCACTTCCGCCAGCGGATCGGCAGCCGTTTCGCTCCACATTTCAATCAGATAGGGTCCACAGTAGCCGCTTTCCCGCAGCGTGGTGAAGCAACGTTCGAAATCGACAACGCCTTCACCAAAGGGCACGTTCTTGAACACGCCGGGTTTCGTGTCCTTCACGTGTACGGCCACAATGTGCCCCATCCCCGCCTGAAGCTCCATCTGCACATCGTTATCCCACGCCGACAGGTTGCCGATGTCGGGATAGAGCTGGAACCACGGATTATTGAGGTAGTGCGCGTAACCCAACGCTTTGCTGATCGAGTTCATCAACGGGTAATCCATGATCTCCATCGCCAGCGTCACCTGCGCACGACTGGCCATTTCAACGCTCTCTTTGAGCCCGTCACGGAAGCGACGGCGCGTTTCATCGTTCGCCTGCTGGTAGTAAACGTCGTAGCCCGCCAGTTGAATTACCCGAATGCCGATATCCTGGGCAAACTGGATGGCTTTACGCATGATCTCCAGCCCCTGGTTGCGAACGGCGTCATCTTCACTGCCGAGCGGGAAACGGCGATGGGCGCTCAGGCACATCGACGGTACGCGTACGCCGGTTTCGGCAATCGCGCTCACCAGCGCTAAGCGCTGCTCGCGGCTCCAGTCGAGACGCGCAAGGCGCTCGTCGGTTTCATCAACCGACATTTCAACAAAATCAAAACCCAGCGTTTTCGCCAGCCGCAGACGTTCGAGCCAGCACTCCCCGGCAGGGAGCGCTTTTTCGTAGATGCCAAGCGGCGTTTGTTTCGACAACATAGGCCGCTCCTTAGCCCCAGAGCTGAGCAATAGAACTCTTAAACTGACGCGCCGCTTCCACCGGGGATGCCGCATCGCGAATGCTGCGCCCGGCGATAAAGACGTGGATTGGAATGCCGGCGAACAGCGGCAGGTCTTCCAGTGCCAGCCCACCGGTGACGGTGACTTTAAAGCCCATATCCGCCAGACGCTTAATCGCGCTGATATCCGCGTCACTCCACGCCACGCCCGCGGCCTGCGCATCGCGACTGCGGTGATAGACAACCTGCTGAATACCCGCATTGCGCCATTCCTGTGCCTGTTCCCAGGTCCAGAAACCGGTTAACTCGATCTGCACGTCGCCGCTAAACTCTTTCGCCACCTCCAGCGCGCCTTTGGCAGTGTTGATATCAGCACAGCAGATCACGGTGACCCAGTCGGCGTTGGCCTCAAAACACATACGGGAGAGAATTTTGCCCGCATCAGCGATTTTGGCGTCCGCCAGCACGATTTTATGCGGGTACAGCGCCTTCAGATCGCGGACGGCACGTACGCCTTCACCCACGCAAAGAATGGTGCCAACCTCGATAATATCGACCTCTTCCGCAATCAGGCGGGTGGTTTCATAAGCGTGGGACAGCGTCTGGTTATCCAGCGCCACCTGCAACATTGGTAATGACATTTTGATTCTCCCTTACACAGCCGCCGCGGTGGCGCTATCGATTAAATCCAGTACATCCTGCTCGCTGCGGCAGGCGCGTAAACGGTCGAAGTTAGCTTCATCTTCAAACAGATTGACGATCTGCATGATGCCGTCTTCCTGATGCGTGCGGGCATCTACCGCCGCCAGGGTAATAAGGATATCGACCGGATCGTTATCTTCATGGTTGAACACCAACGGTGTTTTCAGCGTGACCAGCGCAAAGCCGTTTTTCTTCACCCCTTCCTCTGGCCGGCCATGCGGCATAGCCAGGCCTGGCGCAATCACAAAATAGGGGCCAAAACGCTCCACGCCGTCGAGAATGGCCTGGAAGTAGCGAGGCTCAACCACCTCGGCCTCCACCAGCAGGTCAACGCCCAGTTTGACCGCCTCCTGCCAGCTGTTCGCTTCTGCCTGCAGGCGGATGGAATGATTTTCCGCCAATGAATCACGTAGCTTCATGACTGACCCTTACTTAACGTCTTTCGGAAAATGCGCGTTGATCACTTCCATCAGCTTCGGCCCAAAATCAGCCGCCGAGAGCATGTTGCGCACCCCTACCACGTATTTGTTGCCGGAGACGGTGATTTCGCTCGCCACATGGGTGGAGGCAATAATGATATCGGCTCCGCTCAGTTCACTTTTGTACTCGCCGACGGCGCAGCTGTTTACCGTATGGTCTACGCCCTGCTCTTTGAGGAACTGGTCGACTTTCATTTTCATAATCATGGAGCTGCCTTGCCCACAACCACATACAGCCAGGATACGTACGGTCATAATCACACTCCTTAGTGAGCAGAAACTTCTGCCATTTGTTTTTGTGCATCTTCCTCGGCGCGCAGACTGCGGCCAGCGAAGAACATATAAGCCAGGGCAATCACGATAATGACGGCCATAAAAATCAGTCCAATGGAGGCAAAGCCCTGCATCATCGGTGGTGCCAGAATCGACCAGTCAGCCATGCCCATCCAGGCGCTCATGCCGGTGAGTTTCACCGCCCACACGCAGCCGAAGATTTCAATCATCCCCATCACCAGACAAATTTTGAGCGCCGCTCGCCAGCCGCCAAAGTGGTTCGCGAACACGCCAATGGTGGCGTTGGAGAAAAACATCGGGATAAAGCCAGGAATAATCAGGATGGAAGAGCCGCAGGCCACCAGGATGCCAACGGCAATCAACTGGCCGATGGTGCCCCACATAAAGCCCCACACCACGGCATTCGGCGCAAAGCTATAGATGGCGGCACAGTCAATCGCCAACACGGCGCCGGGGATCAGCCGCTGCGAGATGCCGTTAAAGGCCTCCGAAAGCTCGGCGACGAACATGCGTACGCCCTGGGTAATGATGAAAATCGCCACGGCAAACGAGAAGCCGGTTTGCAGGATATAGATAGACCAGTGGGTCTTACCGGCCATGGCCTGCACCACGTCAAGGCCGAAGGAGAGCAGAATGGCGCCGAAAAAGACGGTCATCACAATCGCCGTCGAGACGATATTGTCATGGAAAATATTCAGCCACCCCGGCAGTTTTAACTCTTCAACGCTCTCCTCTTTTTTACCGAGATACGGCGCTACCTTGTAAGCAATCCACGACGCGAACTGCTGTTGGTGGCCGATGGAGAAGCCGCAGTTATCCGTCACTTCCTGAGTCGGCTTGTACATCATGTTGGAGGTAATCCCCCAGTAGAGCGACACCAGCACCGCGGTGCAGATAATGGTGGTCCACATGGAATAACCACAGATATAGAAGAATACGGCGATAAGCCCGGCCTGCTGGAACATGATGTGGCCGGTGAGCATGATGGTGCGGATGCCGGTAATTCGCCGCAGCAGCACGTAGCAGATGTTCAGCGCCAGCGCGAGCAGCACCGCATATCCCACCCAGCTATAGGCCTCGCCCATACGTTCAATGGTCGCCATCATGGATGCGTAGGTATCGGAAATCGCGCCGTTGATGCCATAAACCTCAGACATTTTCGCCACCACCGGTTTAAAGGTGCTGGTCAGAATGCCGGAACCCGCCTGCAGCAGCATAAAACCGATAATGGTTTTGATGGTGCCCTTGATAATCACGCTCACGCTTTTACGCAGCAGGATGTAGCCGATACAGGTCACGATACCCAGCAGCAGCGGGGCGTTGGTCATCACCTGGTTAAAAAAGACGGTAAAGATGTTGTAGAGGATCTCCATAACGCTCTCCAGTAAATGAGGATGCTGAACCGACAGCCCTGTTCAGCCGGGTGCTAAACACTCTAATAATCAAAAATAATCACAACAAGATTTAATTTGATTAAGTGTGACGGACGCCGCAATAATAAGCTTATGCTTAACATGGAATAGTGATCTCTTAAGAAAAAATAAAAATAAACAATATAAATCAATAAATTAAAAATAAAACATAGACTAACCATTGCTGATTAATCGTTACAAAATGGACTAAAACAGCGAATCAGACCAAAATCCCCCCATTGCATTTGTGAAAAAATGGTGAGAATATCAATCACAACAAATCACCAAATGATTACTTGTGACGTATTTCAGAGGAAAACATGATGAGTAAAATAGAGACCATTTCGCGAGAATCCTGGATCCTGAGCACCTTCCCGGAGTGGGGGAGCTGGCTAAATGAAGAGATTGAACAAGAGCAGGTCGCGCCGGGGACCTTTGCGATGTGGTGGCTTGGCTGCACTGGAATCTGGCTGAAATCAGAAGGGGGCGCCAACGTCTGTGTCGATTTCTGGTGCGGTACCGGCAAACAGAGCCATGGCAACCCGTTGATGAAGCAGGGCCACCAGATGCAGCGCATGGCTGGGGTGAAAAAGCTGCAGCCTAACCTGCGCACCACGCCTTTCGTGCTGGATCCTTTCGCTATTCGCCAGATCGATGCCGTACTGGCAACACACGATCATAACGATCATATCGACGTCAACGTTACCGCCGCGGTCATGCAGAACTGTGCCGATAACGTGCCGTTTATCGGCCCGCAAACCTGCGTAGACTTGTGGATAGGCTGGGGCGTGCCGAAAGAACGCTGTATCGTGGTAAAACCGGGCGACATCGTTAAAGTTAAAGACATTGAAATTCATGCACTTGATGCCTTTGACCGTACCGCGCTGATTACGCTGCCGGCGGACCAGAAAGCGGCCGGCGTTCTGCCGGACGGTATGGACGCGCGCGCAGTGAACTATCTGTTCAAAACCCCAGGCGGAACCCTGTACCACAGCGGCGACTCCCACTATTCCAACTACTACGCGAAACACGGCAACGAGCATCATATTGACGTGGCGCTGGGCTCTTATGGCGAGAACCCGCGCGGGATTACCGACAAAATGACCAGCGCCGATATCCTGCGTATGGGGGAAGCGCTGAACGCCAAAGTTGTGATTCCGTTCCACCACGATATCTGGTCAAACTTCCAGGCCGATCCGCAGGAAATTCGTGTGCTGTGGGAGATGAAAAAAGATCGCCTGAAGTACGGATTCAAACCTTTCATCTGGCAAGTGGGCGGCAAATTTACCTGGCCGCTGGATAAAGACAACTTTGAATACCATTATCCACGCGGTTTTGACGACTGCTTCACGATTGAACCGGATCTGCCTTTCAAATCGTTCCTGTAGTCAGGCTTCCCGGCATCGCTACGCTCGGCCGAGCACAACGATGCCGGGGAATTCCGCCACCTTTTCCCCTTCCCTCGCGTATATAGTTTTAGTAATTTGCTGATATTTCAAATATCATCTTTACTCATCATTTTTTTTCGGAATAGCTCATGACGGAAGCGCAAAGACATCAGATTCTACTGGAACTGCTGGCACAGGCGGGCTTTGTTACAGTAGAGCAGGTGATTTCCCGTCTGGGGATTTCCCCCGCGACGGCTCGCCGGGATATCAACAAACTGGATGAAAGCGGCAAGCTGAAGAAGGTGCGTAACGGTGCCGAAGCCATCAGTCAGCAGGCCCCGCGCTGGTCGCCAATGAACATTCACCAGGCGCAAAACCACGATGAAAAGGTGCGCATCGCCAAAGCCGCCGCGCAACTGGTGATGCCCGGCGAGAGCGTGGTCATCAACTGCGGTTCAACGGCCTTTCTGGTCGGCCAGGAAATTTGCGGCAAACCGGTGCAGATCATCACCAACTATCTGCCGCTGGCGAACTATCTGATCGACAAAGAACACGACAGCGTGATCATCATGGGGGGGCAGTACAACCGCAGCCACGCGATTACTCTGAGCCCGCAGGGCAGCGAGAATAGCCTCTACGCCGGACACTGGATGTTTACCAGCGGTAAAGGGCTAACGGCGGAGGGGTTGTACAAAACCGACATGCTTACCGCGATGGCAGAACAGAAAATGCTCAATGTCGTCGGTAAACTGGCGGTGCTGGTCGACAGCAGTAAGGTTGGCGAGCGCGCAGGCATGCTGTTCAGCCGCGCCGATGAGATAGATTTGCTCATCACCGGCAAGCAGGCCGACCCGGAGATCCTCAAAAAGCTGGAGGATCAAGGCGTGCAAGTGATCCGCGTTTAAAGATGCTGGCGGAAAAACGCCACCGTGCTGTCCAGCGCCTCTGGCGTAATACGGTGGCGAACGCCCGCCTGCCAGAGGCAGGTGAGATGCGTATCCAGCCCGGCATCCCGCAACGCCTGCTGCAGGCGGAAGGTTTCTCCGGCTGGCACCACATCATCTTCTTCACCGTGCCACAGTAACAGTGGCCTGTCGGACAGGCGCGCCAACTGATGGCCCACGTCCCATTTTGCCAGCGGAGCCATCAGGCGTTCCCGCTGCTGTGGCTGAGGTGGAAACAGCGTAGCGGAAAGCCCGGTGAAATAGCCCGAGCCCATCAGGCTGGCGACACACTTCAGTTCGGGATGATGCGTCATCAACCCCAGCGCGGTCATGCCCCCCATCGATGCGCCAGCCACCGCCAGCCGCCCTTCGCTCACCATTCCGCTTGCCAGCAGCGCGTCGCGCAGCGCCGGAAACTCGGTGAAATTCTGTAGCAAAATTTGCCAGAAATGCTGCAATCGCTCGGCACCGTCGCCGTTATAACGCTCGCCGTGTTCCGCGGCGTTGGGCATCACCACCCGAAAACCGCCCTGCGCCAGCGCTACGGCAAAATAGCTATAAACCAGGTTAGAAGAGGTAAATCCGTGATAAAACACGATAGTCGGCAGCGCCTTTTCCGCGCCTCCTTTAGGCCAGGCATGCAGAACTTGCTGCCCTGCTAATGTGCGAGTTTCCAGTTCAATCATCGGGCCTCTCCTTTAGCTATGCTGATATAGCAGACGAAATGGATTCAATAATGTAACGACAATACCCCTGATTGATAACATTGAGAACCCGGTTACGGTTTCAGGTTATTTTCATTCGAAAATAGCGCTATGGTTAACAAATCAGGAACATTAACCCAAAAGGGAAATTTTTCCCCACTACACTATGGCTATCAGGAAACGGGAAATGACGATAAAACGGTTAATCCCACTGTTGTTGGCGCTCTCGCTGAGCGGTTGTACCCTGCTGGAAGGCACGCCTGAAGCGCCGCCTCCGGCAACCGACCACCCGCAGGAGATTCGTCGCAACCAGACGGAAGGTTTGCAGCGCATGGGTACGGTTAGCGCGCTGATCTACGGCTCGCCGATGGACGTTGAAGAGACCATCAGGGCGAAAGCCACCGCGCAGAAAGCGGATTACTACGTGATCGTGATGATAGACGATACCGTCGTGCCCGGGCAGTGGTATTCGCAGGCAATCCTTTACCGTAAGTAACCTTGAGCAGCTTTACGTAGGTTTGCACCGTTTCACGTTTCCTTGATGCACAATGACGCCTCTGTCGGAGTACGGAACATGCGTCTGCTATGGACTGCCCTGGTGGGTTAAATGAAATGGAGCTGACGATGAAACAATCACTTACCTTATCTACCCTGCTTTTGTCAGGCGGCAGGCACGCTGCTGCGGCGCAATCGGCAGAGTTCGCCAGTGCTGATTGTGTCACCGGGCTCAATGAGATCGGCCTGATTTCAGTGAACAATGTTGCCGGAAGTCTGGAAGACGTCGAACAGGTTATCGCCCGTAAGGCAGATGAACAGGGTGCCTCCTGGTATCGTATTGTTCAGATGTACGAAGAACCCCAGCAAGATAACTGGCGTGCACAGGCGATTATCTATGCCTGAGACCAGCCGCTAAAGGAAGAAGCGTTCATCTATCACGCTTCTTCCCCCCTTCATGTACTACCTTCCCCTGCCCGTCGCCCGATGTAATACTTCGCTTATCACCTGTTCAGACAGCAGCACGCCGCCGCGCGGATCAAGCATCATACGACACCAGGCCTGAGCCACAGGTGGAGATGCATAGCGCAGCATTTGCGCGCCTACCCCCAGCAAATAGAGTTGCCCGGTAATCTCACGGCCCTGAGCTTGTGACGGCTTGCGTAGCCGCTGCTGAAGCTGACGCCAGTGGCGATCGAAATGGCGATCCAGCCCTTTCACCTCCGCACACTCAGCCGCCAGCAGCGCAAGCGAATCCGGCTGTTTCATCAACACGCGCAGCACATCAAGACACATGATATTGCCGGAGCCTTCCCAGATGCTGTTCACCGGCATCTCGCGATACAGGCGTGGTAGCTCGCTCTCTTCGCAGTAGCCTATCCCGCCCAGCACCTCCATCGCCTCAGCCACGAACGGAATGCCCGCTTTGCAGATGGCGAACTTGGCGGCGGGCGTGAAGAGTCGCGCCCACAGCGCGTCGTGTGGCTGCTCCCAGGCGTTGGCCAGGCGGAACAGGAACGCCGTCTGCCCCTCGAGCTGGAGCGCCATCTTACCCAACACCTGACGCATCAGCGGCAGATCAACCAGGTTATGCCCGAACGCTTGCCTCTGGAAGGCATGATACAGCGCCACCGACAAGGCGCGGCGCATCAAACTGTGGCTGCCCAGCGCGCAGTCAAAGCGCGTCAGGCCGCCCATTTTGAGGATCTGCCGAATCCCCTCGCCTTCTTCGCCCAACGCCCAGCCGAGCGCCTGCTGAAACTCTGCTTCGCTGCTGGCATTCGCGCGGTTGCCCAGCTTGTCTTTCAACCGCTCATGGCGAATGGCGTTGCGCGTGCCATCAGGCAGCAGTCGCGGCACAAAGAAGCAGGTCAGTCCGCCATTGGCCTGCGCCAGCACCAGATGGGCATCGCTCTGGGGTACCGAGAAAAACCATTTATGTCCGGTAAGTTGATAGCTGCCATCCTCCAGCCGCTCTGCACGCGTACTGTTACTCAGCACATCCGAACCACCCTGCTTTTCGGTCATCCCCATGCCAATCAGCAGACCCCGCTTTTGCACACCAGGCTGCTGATGCGGATCGTAGCGGTCGCTCAGCAACGGCGCGCGCCAGTCGGCAAACAGCGGCGGCAGTGCTTGTTGTAATAGCGGCGTGGCGGCGAAAGTCATGGTAATCGGGCATAGCGTGCCGGCTTCCACCTGCGCATGCAGCATAAAGCGCGCGGCGCGAGCCACAAACGCGCCGCTGCGCGCGTCTTCTTCCCAGGGAAGGTTGTGCACACGGTTGGCGCACAGCCCCTGCATCAGCAGATGCCAGGCCGGGTGAAAACGCACGTCGTCCAACCGCTGCCCCTGGGGGTCGTAGCGTAAAAGCTCTGGGGGATGGGCGTTCGCCAGCCTGCCTAACTCTAAGGACTCGGCGGTACCCAGCT
This sequence comes from Kluyvera sp. CRP, assembly GCF_019930565.1. Classification (NCBI taxonomy): domain Bacteria; kingdom Pseudomonadati; phylum Pseudomonadota; class Gammaproteobacteria; order Enterobacterales; family Enterobacteriaceae; genus Kluyvera; species Kluyvera sp. CRP. The sequence continues at coordinate 583,412 of NZ_CP082841.1, forward strand.
GCTGTCCGATACTCGCCAACAGTTCGCTATCCCAACTGGCGCCGTGGCGAGTAATGGCGTCGCAAAGTGCGGTATCAGAAAGGAACAGGTTACTGTTATTTAAGGGAACAGGCTGATTGAAAACGGTGTGAGTTTGCCAGTGCATTGTGTCTCCCTCCGTCAATAGGCAACAGATTAATTATGGACGGTCAGGGACGATGCACAATAAAAAGCCACCCAAAAGGGTGGCCAGGATCAAACTGTAGAAGTTGCGCGTTAGCTGCGCTGGCGTACCGCTTCGAACAGACAGATACCCGTCGCCACGGAGACGTTCAGCGAAGAGACAGTCCCCGCCATCGGGATGCTGATCAGCTCGTCGCAGTGCTCACGGGTCAGACGGCGCATACCTTCGCCTTCCGCGCCCATCACCAATGCCATCGCGCCGGTCATTTTGCTCTGGTACAGCGTGTGGGTCGCTTCACCGGCAGTGCCGACAATCCATACGTTCTCTTCCTGCAGCATGCGCATGGTGCGCGCCAGGTTGGTCACGCGGATCAGCGGTACGCTTTCGGCGGCGCCGCAGGCCACTTTTTTCGCCGTTGCATTCAGCTGTGCCGAGCGATCTTTCGGCACGATAACCGCGTGCACGCCAGCGGCATCGGCGCTACGCAGGCAAGCACCGAGGTTATGTGGGTCGGTCACGCCGTCGAGGATCAGCAGGAACGGGCTGTCGAGTGAAGCGATCAGATCCGGCAGATCGTTTTCCTGATACTGACGGCCCGGCTTCACGCGTGCGATGATGCCCTGGTGCACGGCACCTTCGCTTTTCTCATCCAGGTACTGACGGTTCGCCAGCTGAATCACCACACCCTGCGCTTCCAGCGCGTGGATCAGCGGCATCAGGCGCTTATCGTCGCGGCCTTTCAGAATAAACACTTCCTGAAAACGTTCAGGTGCGCGCTCCAGCAGTGCCTGCACCGCATGGATACCGTAAATCATTTCACTCATTAAAAGTACTCGTTTGAGGCGGGAATGCGCCGGATTATATGGGCAATACCCATGTTGTTACGGCTATTATAACCGACAACGCCCGCAGAGCGAATGCTCCGCGGGCGAAGGATCTGTCTGGGTGATAATCAGATTAAGCGATCGATGTTTTCGACCGCCCGCCGCTCATGCCAGGAGGTAAAGATCGCCGCCATCAGGTTCATCACCCGCAGCACTTCCGCGTTTTTTACCATCGGTTCAGCACCATCGAGGATAACCTCCGCCACATTGTCGTAGAAGCCAACCCGCGGAGATAACGGTTTCGGCAACGGCCACGTGACTACCGCATCCTCATTGGGCGGCGCCATGGTTTTAGTTAAACCGACGCCGGCCTGGATGGGTAAAGGGTCAGTGACCTCCGCCTGTCTATCGGGCGCGACCACGTATCCGCTGAGATCCCAATCGGCGATCAGCGCAGTGCCCTCCGTCCCCTTCACATACCAGCGCGGCAGCTTAATATAGTTTGTCGTACCGACCTCAATATGCGCGGTCAGACCGCTGGTAAAGGTAATATGCGCGGTAAAACCATCGTCAACCTCATGACCCAGCGCGTAGCTAAGTGAAGCGTAAACCCGGTTAATCTCGCTGCGGTCCAGTAGCAGTAGCTGATCCAGCAAATGAACACCCCAGTCAAGCACCATCCCTCCGCCCTGCGCCGGGCTGTGCCGCCAGTCTCCAGGAATGCCGTTAGCGCCCTGCACCCGAGATTCAAGATGAAAAATCTCGCCGATCGATTTGTCCTGCTGTAGGCGGCGGACGATCAGGTAGTCATCGTCCCAGCGTCGGTTCTGATGCACCATAAAAACACGTCCGACTTTTTCCGCAACGGCCAGCACCTCCTGGAACTCCAATGTCGTCAGGGTCACGGGCTTTTCGCATATCACATGCTTACCGGCTTCCAGCGCTCGAATGGCCAGCGCTTTGTGCACGTCGTTAGGTGTGGCAATCAGGACCAACGCGACATCTTTATCGTCAAGCAGCGCATCAAAACTCGGATACGCGACCAGGCCATGTGATAGAGCCAATCGCAGACGGGAAGCGTTAATATCAAACGCGCCTTTTACCCGTATCCGTTCGCTGGCATGCGCCAGATTGACGTGATACGCTCCCATACCGCCATAGCCGACAATCGCCATCTGTAGAAAGTTACCGTCCATCGCTATACCCACCACATATTCAACGGCTGTTCACGAATCAATATCGATTGCAGATGAGTGACCGCCCGCGCAAACCCTTCCTCCACCGACATCAACGGGTCTTCATGCTCAATGCTGACCACGTAGTCATAACCCCATGTGCGCAGCGCGCTCATGATATCCGCCCATTGCTGGATGCTGTGACCATAACCCACCGTGCGGAAATTCCACGCGCGCGTGCGGACATCGCCGTAGGGCTGCATATCAGTCAGGCCATACATGTTGATATTGTCCTGATCCAACCAGGTATCTTTGGCATGGAAGTGATGAATCGCCCCCTTTTCACCCAGGATCTTAATGGCCGCGACCGGATCGATACCCTGCCACCACAGATGACTGGGGTCTAGGTTGGCGCCAATAGCGTCGCAGGTTGCTTCACGCAGTTTCAGTAGGGTATACGGCGTGTGGCACAGAAAACCGCCATGCAGCTCAATGCCAATTTTCACCTTATGCGCCTGCGCCAGCAGGCCAATTTCCCGCCAGTAGGGGATAAGCCTGTTTTCCCATTGCCAGGTCTTAATATCGCTGTACACCGTCGGCCAGGCCACTACCGGCCAGTTGGGCGCCGTTGCATGCTCATCGCTTCCTGCTGTTCCGGAAAATGTATTCACTACCGGCACGCCCAGCAGCGACGCCAGCTTAATCGTTTTGCGTAACAGGGCATCGGCCGCTTCGCGCTCAGCTTTTACCGGCGAAATAGGATTATCGTGACAGCTCAAGGCGCTGATAATGATTCCCCGAGATTGGAATTTTGCTATGTACGCTGCCCGGCTGGTTTCGCTGGCTAATAGCTCATCAATAGGACAGTGGTGGTTTCCCGGGCAGCCGCCGGTGCCCACCTCCACAGCATCCAGTCCCGCTTGCTGAACTTTATCCAACATTTCATCCAGAGAGAGGTCGGCAAATAATGGAGTAAATACACCAAGTTTCATTTTTCCGCTCCTGAAATCGGGTAGTGGTTTTTATCTTTACCATACACGGGATAGCAGTTACCGCGTGGCGCACAATATTCCACGCCATTACAGATAATTTTCTGGATATGCGTGTTGTAATAGGTAGGATAGCTTTCATGGCCGGGCTGAAAATAAAATATTCGCCCGTTACCGCGCTTATAGGTAATACCACTGCGAAAAACGTTCCCGCCCTCAAACCAGCTTAAAAGCAGCGTTTCATCCGGAACTGGAATATCAAAATGTTCACCGTACATTTCTTCTTTTTCGAGCACGAAGCTTTCAGGAATTCCTTTTACAATATCATGCGTGGGATCAATAACAAAAATACGCTCCTGCTCATCGGCTTCACGCCATTTCAGGTCGCAGCTGGTTCCCATGAGTCTCATGAATATTTTTGACATATGCCCGGAGTGCAGGACAATCAACCCCATTCCTTTCAGCACCCATTGCTGAATACGTGCCACGACGCTATCGTCGACTTCATTATGGGCAATATGCCCCCACCAGATTAAAACATCCGTCTCATTCAGCACCGCGTCGGTTAAACCATGTTCGGGTTCATCCAGTGTTGCCGTTCGGGTCGTAAACCCCGCTGCCTGCAAAAAAGAGGCGATTTGCCCGTGGATACCTTGCGGGTAAATGGCAGCAATCGCCGGGTCCTGCTGCTCATGACGATACTCATTCCAGACCGTAACGCGAGTCATTAGATCCTCCCCTCTACGAAAAATAGACCGGCTGCCCCGTTTCGGCAGATTGGTAGATGGCTTCGAGAATTTGCGTCACCACCAGCGCCTGCTGCGGCGTCACCACTAACGGGCTGTCGTGACGTACGGCGTCAATCCAGGCCTGGGCCTCCAACAACGCGGGGTCATCATCGGCGGCATCGTAAAAGTCAACGCCATCGCTACCCAGTTGAATCTGTTTTTCAAACGTCGCGCCATAGGCTTCGCCATTAATCCGTAAACCGTCCTGCATATCCGCCCCCCCTCTGGTGCCTGAAAGTGAGGTTTTTGCTTCACCGGTATCCAACGTATTAAGCGCCCAACTCGACTCCAGAACGATCGTCGCACCGTCTTCCATGGTGATAAAACCGAACGCCGAGTCTTCGACGGTGAACTTCTGCGGATCCCAGGGCCCCCAGGCATTAGCGGCATCTTTCATTGAGGACAATTTATGGTAGGTATTGCCCACGACATATTTGGGCCGGTAATTGTTCATCATCCACAGCGTCAGGTCCAACGCATGGGTGCCAATATCAATCAGCGGGCCGCCGCCCTGCGCTTCTTCGTCCAGAAAAACGCCCCATGTGGGTACCGCACGGCGGCGAATAGCTTTGGCTTTTGCGTAGTAAATCTCTCCCAGTTCACCGTTTTCGCATACCCGATGCAAATAACGGGAGTCTTTACGAAAGCGGTTCTGGTAACCCACGGTTAGCTTTTTTCCGGTACGCAACGCCGCATCCACCATTGCCTGAGCTTCGGCCGCGGTTTTTGCCATCGGCTTTTCGCACATCACGTGCTTACCGGCTTCCAGTGCGGCAATAGAAATAGATGAATGCGAAATATTTGGCGTGCAGACATGAATAACATCAATATTTTTATCGGCCAGCAGTTCACGATAGTCAATATAGACCTGAGCGCCCTCCGCGCCATATTCTTGTTGGGCTTTCTGCGCGCGTTCAATTTCAATATCACAAAACGCCACGATTTCAACATCGGGAAGCTGGGCGAGCGAGGGAAGATGTTTACCATTTGCAATACCACCGCAGCCAATAATACCGATTCGGATCATACTCCGGTAACCTCCGTTTAATTTATGTACACTAACATGGTACAAAACAACGGAGACTAATTCGTCCCGGCTTTTAGCTCATTTTATCCCGGATATTGACTTTTTATATTGGCGCGGCGCGACACCCGTATCCTGTTTAAAAACGTGATGAAAATTTTTTACGCTAGTAAAACCAACGCGTTCCGCCACTTCCGAGATAGAAATATCTTCATTGAGTAACAACCACTTGGCTCTATTCAGGCGGTAATTATGTAAAAAACGAATAAATGTGGTACCGGTATTGTTTTTAAAGAAACGGGTAAAATAGCAGACGTTAAATCCCATAAATTTGGCTATATCATCCAAAGTTAGAGATTCATGATAATGATGTTCAACGTAGGAGAATATGCGATCCAGCCGGGCCAGAGTCTTTTCTGATTTAAAGGCCGCTGTGGCATTCAGGGGGCGCGCTGGGTGATGCTGGCTTATCGGCACCTCCCGGTAAATCAAAGCAATCATCTCCAACAGCCGGGCCTTAATCACATACTTGTAGCCAACGGTCCGTTCTTCATCCTCCCGATTAATCGCCAGCAGCAGATTCTGCATCGCTAACGTTGTCGCGGATGGCCATTGCTGGCTGTGGGTACACATTGTTGATAACCGATGTCGCAGACCTGGCTGGCCGTCGAGTTGCAGGGCTTCATCACCATGAAAAAGAAAGGCGTCAAACTGGACAACAATTCTCTCACTATTGGGTGATGCCAGAAAGTAATGCGTGTCTCCGGCATTGATAAACTGAATCTCGCCTGCACGCATCACGATCGGAATATCGTTGACGCCAAGATGAAGCACACCGCGGGTGACATAGATTATCTCCACCATTTTATGCCAGTGGGGATAAGCCAGTACTTCACCTTTATGGACAAAGCGCCGAAACGGAAACTCACGCGCAAGATGGGGTATCTCAAGGTAGTGACTCACTGTCATTGTCTCCCTGACGTATCCTTACTTACTGCTCGCTAATAAAATACCCCTCACCAAAGGAGAGGGGTATTGAAAGCATTACTCTGCTATTTTCTTCTTCGCCGCCCGCTTCGCTTTAGTGGCGGCGGCTATCTTCTGCGTCTTCGCCGAAGGCTTTTTGGCCTTCTTCGCCGCCCCCTTTTCGCTGGAAGCAGGTTTCGCTTTCGCCTTACCTTTCTTCTCGCCGCGGAAGGCGCTGTCCGGTTCGAAGTTCACGCGCTTGCCAACCTGACGGCGTTTACCGCCCGGTTTGCCACCCGCTTCTTTCTTCGATTTTTCTCGTGCGGTTTTACCAACGTTGCGCGGGCCGCGCTCGCTGGAGATCAGCGAGAAGTCGATTTTGCGCTCGTCCATATTCACCGCTTCGACGCGAACTTCTACACGGTCGCCAAGGCGATAAGTCTGGCCGCCGGATTCACCGATCAGACGCTGGCCAACCTGGTCAAAGCGATAGTAGTCGTTATCGAGCGAGGAGACATGCACCAGGCCATCGATAAACAGCTCATCCAGACGGACGAAGAAGCCAAAGCCGGTGACGCTGGCAATCACGCCGTTAAAGACATTGCCCACCTGATCCTGCATAAAGTCGCATTTCAGCCAGTCGGAAACGTCACGGGTCGCTTCATCAGCGCGGCGTTCGGTCATCGAACAGTGCTGGCCGAGTTGCAGCATCTCTTCCATGGAATAGTGGTAGCCGCCGGTCTCGGTGCTATTGCCCTTATGCCCCTGCTCTTTCGCCAGCAGATACTTGATGGCGCGGTGCAGCGACAGGTCAGGATAACGACGAATCGGCGAGGTAAAGTGCGCATAGGATTGCAGCGCCAGGCCGAAGTGACCGCGATTTTCCGGATCGTAAATCGCTTGCTTCATCGAACGCAGCAGCATGGTTTGCAGCATTTCGGCATCCGGTCTGTCGGCAACGGATTCCAGCAGCTCAGCGTAGTCGCGCGGCTCCGGTTTGTTGCCACCCGGCAATTCGAGGCCCAGTTCAGAGAGCACGGAACGGAACGCGGTGATCGCTTCAGTCGTTGGCTTGTCGTGAATACGGAACAGCGCAGGCTCTTTGGCTTTCTCAACGAAACGCGCCGCCGAGATGTTGGCCAGGATCATGCACTCTTCAATCAGCTTGTGCGCATCGTTACGCTGGGTCTGTTCAATACGTTCGATACGACGATCGGCGTTGAAGATAAACTTCGCTTCTTCGCTTTCAAACGAGATCCCGCCGCGCTCGGCACGCGCTTGATCCAGCACTTTGTAGAGGTTATGCAGCTCTTCAATGTGTTTGACCAGCGGCGCGTACTGTTCGCGCAGTTCCTGATCGCCCTGCAGCATGTGCCAGACTTTGGTATAAGTCAGACGCGCATGCGAGCTCATCACCGCTTCATAGAATTTAAAGCCGGTTAAACGCCCTTTGTTTGAGACGGTCATTTCACAGACCATACATAAACGGTCAACCTGCGGGTTCAGCGAACACAGACCGTTGGAGAGCACTTCTGGCAGCATCGGGACGACCTGCGTGGGGAAGTACACCGACGTCCCGCGGCTGCGGGCCTCGTTGTCCAGCGGTGTCGGAGGACGAACGTAGTAGCTTACGTCAGCAATCGCTACCCACAAACGCCAGCCGCCGCCGCGTTTTTTCTCACAGTAGACCGCATCGTCAAAGTCGCGGGCGTCTTCGCCATCGATGGTGACCAGCGGTAAATCACGCAGATCAACGCGGCCAATTTTGGCCTCTTCCGGCACTTCTTCTTTTAATCCTGCTACCTGCGCTTCTACCGCTGGCGGCCAGACATAAGGAATTTCATGGGTGCGCAGCGCCATTTCAACGGCCACGCCGGTCCCCATGTTATCGCCAAGCACTTCGACGATTTTGCCGATCGCTTTGGTACGACGGGTTGGGCGCTGGGTCAGTTCAACCACCACCACAAAGCCCATACGCGCACCCATTAGCGACTCTGGCGGGATAAGGATATCAAAGCTCAGACGGCTGTCGTCCGGAACCACAAAGCCGACGCCCGCGTCGGTAAAGTAGCGGCCAACAATCTGTGCGTTACGCGGCACCAGCACGCGAACGATGCGTGCTTCGCGGCGACCTTTACGGTCCGCACCCAGCGGCTGCGCCAGCACTTCATCGCCGTGCATGCACATTTTCATCTGCTCACTCGACAGGTACAGGTCATCCTTGCGTCCTTCGACGCGCAGGAAGCCATAACCATCGCGATGGCCGATAACCATGCCTTTTAGCAGGTCCAGGCGTTCCGGCAGCGCGTAGCACTGGCGGCGGGTGAAGACCAGTTGCCCGTCACGCTCCATCGCGCGCAGGCGGCGGCGAAGCGCTTCGATTTGCTCTTCGCCTTCAATATTCAGCTCTGCGGCCAGTTCTTCACGATTAGCCGGTTTTTCACGTTTTGTTAAATGTTCGAGGATAAATTCCCGGCTAGGGATAGGATTAGCGTATTTTTCAGCTTCGCGTTGCTGGAAAGGATCTTGTGACATCTCGGTTCCTCCGTTGTCATCTCTGGTGAAGATATTCGTCACTCCACCAGCAATAATTTGTATAGCGGTTGATTGTGTTCAACCAAATCGGCCAGTGTGTAGTTATCCAGCTCCTTGAGAAAACTTTGCACGGCTTGAGATAACGCCTGTTTCAAACGACAGGCAGGCGTAATGTGGCAAAACTCGCTACTGCAGTTCACCAACGACAGTGGTTCGAGTTCGCGCACCACGTCCCCCACGCGAATATCCTTAGCCGGTTTACCCAGCCGGATACCGCCATTTTTCCCGCGCACCGCCGTCACGTACCCGGCGCGGCTCAGCTGATTGATAATTTTAACCATATGGTTACGCGACACGCCGTAGACCTCGGTTACCTCCGAGATGCTGGTCATATTGCCTTCCGGCAGCGATGCCATGTAAATCAGCGCGCGTAGTCCATAATCGGTAAAACTTGTTAACTGCACATCAACCTCAGGGAAAAGGGGAAAAACAGGATGAGCCTGTTGATATTAATTATATTGATGATAAACCAGCCAGCCTGTGAGCCGCTAATTTATTTCTTTCGGGAAGGAAAAAAGCGAGGGTTTAACGCACGATTAAGCCGGATGACGACGCTTTGCGTCTTATCCGGCCTATAAAGCGAGTAGGCCTGATAAGCGCAGCGCCATCAGGCGCTGCACCATGAACCAAAATTACGCGTCAAACGGGTCGCGCAGAATCATGGTTTCAGTACGGTCTGGGCCAGTTGAAATAATATCAATCGGCACGCCGGTCAGTTCTTCAATACGCTTGATGTAGTTCAGCGCTGCCTGCGGCAGGCCACTACGTTCCTTCACACCAAAGGTGGTTTCAGACCAGCCCGGCATGGTTTCGTAGATTGGCTCGATACCTTCCCAATCATCCGCCGCCAGCGGGGTGGTGGTCACTTCGCGGCCATCCGGCATGCGGTAGCCCACGCAGATCTTCACTTCTTTCAGGCCGTCCAGAACATCCAGCTTGGTCAGGCAGAAGCCAGACAGCGAGTTGATCTGCACAGCACGACGTACGGCAACCGCGTCCAGCCAGCCGGTACGACGACGACGGCCGGTGGTAGCGCCGAATTCGTTACCCTGCTTGCACAGGAATTCACCGGTTTCATCAAACAGTTCGGTCGGGAACGGACCGGCACCCACGCGAGTGGAGTACGCTTTGATGATACCCAGTACGTAGTCAACATAGCGCGGGCCAAGGCCAGAACCGGTTGCTACGCCACCTGCGGTGGTGTTGGAAGAGGTTACGTACGGATAGGTACCGTGGTCGATATCCAGCAGCGTACCCTGCGCGCCTTCGAACATCACGAAGTCACCGCGTTTACGCGCCTGGTCCAGCAGGTCAGAAACGTCAACCACCATGCTGGTCAGGATGTCGGCAACCGCCATCACGTCGTCCAGTACTTTCTGGTAGTCAACTGCGTCAACTTTATAGAAGTTCACCAGCTGGAAGTTGTGATATTCCATCACTTCTTTCAGTTTGTCGGCGAAAGTCGCTTTATCGAAGAGATCGCCCACGCGCAGACCGCGACGAGCCACTTTATCTTCGTAAGCCGGGCCGATACCACGACCGGTCGTACCGATAGCTTTGGAGCCACGCGCTTTTTCGCGAGCGTTATCCAGTGCGACGTGATAGTCGAGGATTAACGGGCATGCTTCGGAAAGCAGCAGACGTTCGCGAACCGGGATACCACGGTCTTCCAGGCCTTTCATCTCTTTCATCAGCGCAGCCGGAGAAAGCACAACACCGTTACCGATGATGCTGGTTACATTCTCGCGGAGAATACCTGATGGAATAAGATGGAGGACGGTTTTTTCACCGTTGATTACGAGAGTATGGCCTGCGTTGTGGCCACCCTGATAGCGAACAACATATTTTGCACGCTCAGTCAGAAGATCGACGATCTTCCCTTTACCTTCGTCACCCCATTGGGTGCCCAGTACGACGACGTTGTTACCCATTTTTCAAAATCACCCATTGCTTAAAAATGGATTCTACCATCGCTTTTTCAGATATACAGCACTTTTTCACCACAAAATGGCACTTTGGCGCTGGCTTTTTAATCAGCCAATCGTTTTCGTCAACATGTAGTAGATCACCACGCCAGCAACCACAAGACCGCCGCCAAATCGACGTAACATCGTATCCGGTAATTGGGTCATCGTAGAAATCATCTTACGCCATGCTTTCGGATAGAGCATCGGACCGAGGCCCTCGAGAACTAACACCAGCGCAAGCGCCAGCCAGATTGTGGAATTCATTTTTCATCCTTATAAAAGAAAACCACCGACTCCCGAAGGAGGCGGTGGTTTTATTCAGGCGACCGCGCGCTTAGCGAGCGGTGGTACCCGGGTTTTTCATATAGCGGAAGAAATCGCTATCCGGGCTCAGCACCATCACGTCCTGATTGCTGTCGAAGCTCTTCTCGTAAGCACGCAGGCTACGGATAAAGGCGTAGAAGTCCGGGTCCTGGCTGAAGGCATCAGCGAACAGCTTAGCTGCTTCGGCATCGCCTTCACCTCGCAGGATACGACCCTGACGCTCCGCTTCTGCCAGCGTCTTCGTCACTTCATAGTCGGCGGTAGCGCGCAGTTTTTCTGCCTCTTCCTGACCCTGAGAACGGTGACGACGAGCAACGGCTTCACGCTCGGCACGCATACGGTTGTAGATAGCTTCAGACACTTCGGTCGGCAGGTTGATCTGCTTGATACGCACATCGACCACTTCAATACCTAACGCCGCCATACTGTTCGGGTTAATGGTTGGCCCTTTGATGTTCGCCTGCTGCTCAACGCGCTCTGCGGCTTCCGCAATCGCGCTATCGGCTGCCGGAGTGGCCACTTCATCTTCCGCACCGGAAGAACCGGAGTTCAGGGCATCGCGAACTTCCAGGGTCAGACGGCCGCGGGAGTCGGTAACGATGTCTTTCACGTCCAGACGACCAATTTCAGAACGCAGACGGTCAGAGAACTTACGCTTCAGCAGCACTTCGGCCTGGGAGACGTCGCCGCCGCCGGTCGCCAGGAAGTAACGGCTAAAGTCGCTGATGCGCCACTTGATGTAGGAATCGACGATCAGGTCTTTCTTCTCTTTGGTCACGAAACGATCGGCCTGGTTATCCATGGTCTGGATACGCGCGTCCAGCATTTTCACCGACTGAATGAACGGCACCTTAAAGTGCAGGCCCGGCTCATAAATCAACGGTTTCTTATCGCTGTCGCGCACCACGCTGCTGAACTGGAACTTAATTCCGCGCTCGCCTTCTTTAACCACGAAGATAGAGGTGTACAGCACTACCAGCACGATGATGATAATCGCAATAACTGACTTACGCATCGTTATTCCCCCTGACGCTGGTAGTCGTTACGCTGCGCGTTGGCGCGGCGTTGGTCCATGATATTGCCCTGACTGGCAGACGAGGTGTTGCTCGCGCTACTGCTGGAAGAGGACGCAGGCGGCAGGCGCAACAGGTTATTCGCACCACTGCTATCGCTCTTTGCTGCTGGGGCGTTGCCGCCTTTCAGCATCTGATCCAGCGGCAGCACCATCAGGTTGCCGTTCTTGTTGTCGCTAACCAGCACTTTGCGGGTATGGCTCAGCACTTTCTCCATGGTCTCGATATACAGACGCTCGCGGGTAATCTGCGGAGCAGCTTTATATTCCGGCAGGATCTTGGCAAAGCGAGCCACTTCACCCTGTGCTTCCAGCACGGTCTGAGTCTTATACGCACGCGCTTCTTCCAGAATACGCTGCGCCTGACCGTTAGCACGCGGCTGAACTTCGTTGGTGTACGCTTCAGCTTCACGGATGTACTGCTGCTCGTTCTCACGTGCGGCAATCGCATCATCGAAGGAAGACTTCACTTCTTCCGGCGGACGAGCGGCCTGGAAGTTGACGTCCAGCAGGGTAATACCCATGTTGTACGGACGAATGGTCTCTTCCAGCTCGCGCTGGGTATCGCTACGAATAACGGTACGACCTTCGGTCAGGATACGGTCCATGGTGTATTTACCGATGACGCCACGCAGGGCGCTGTCGGTGGCCTGGCGCAGACTGTCGTCGGCGCTGGTCACGCTAAACAGATAGCGCTGCGGATCGGTCACACGGTACTGCACGTTCATTTCGACGCGCACGACGTTTTCATCGGAAGTCAGCATCACGCCAGACGCGGCCAGTTCGCGTACGGCTTCCACGTTCACCGGTGTCACTTCATCGATGAAGGTCGGCTTCCAGTTCAGACCCGGCTCAACCAGGTGGCTGAACTTACCAAAGCGCGTTACAACACCGCGCTCGGCTTCTTTAATGGTATAGAACCCGCTGGCCGCCCAAATGACGACCACGGCAGCTGCCGCGATACCGACAATGCGTCCGCCCATCGGGCTGCGTGGCCCCTGAGACGAGCCGCTGCCGGAACCGCCCTTACCGCCCCCAAAACCACCGAGCTTCTTGCTCAGCTTACGGAAGATATCATCCAAATCCGGCGGCCCCTGATCGCGACCGCCTTTATTTCCATTCCCCCCGGAGTTGCCGCCTTGGTTATTGCTGCTTCCCCACGGGTCGCGGTCTTGTCCGTTATTACCGGGCTGATTCCACGCCATGTTTATGCTCCATATTTGTTATGCGGTGATATACCTTTTCCCAGTCCAGATCATTTGGCTGATAACCGCGACGCCGTCCTGGTTGTCGCGGTCGCGCTGAGGCGACCTGAACCGCTGGGTGCCCAAAGGGCTAATGTTTTCAGGCAAGCTGCACGGTCAGACGACGTAGTCTGCCAGTGTCGGTTCTTGTTTACAGAGGCGACGCCAGTCGACAATCGGCATACGAACCTGCAGATTGACGCAGCCATCTTCCTCCATCCACTCTTTTTCGATTGCCTGAAGCTGATAAAAGCGACTACGCAAACGCCCTTCCTGCGGAGGTAAACGCAACGTATGCTGCGCCACTTCGCCGGCCAGTCGTTCGGTCAACGCCTGAAAAAGGAGTGGTATCCCTACCCCGGTTTGTGCAGACAGCCACACCCGGATAGGTTTGTTCTCTTCATCACGGTCGATACGCGGCTCAAAATCGTCGAGCATATCGATCTTATTCATCACCAGCAGGGTCGGAATCTCGTGCGCGTCGATCTCTTCGAGAACGGTATTTACCGCATCGATGTTTTCCTGCACACGAACGTCCGCGGCGTCAATCACATGCAGCAGCAGCGTGGCTTCGCGCGTTTCCTGCAATGTGGCCTTAAATGCCGCCACCAGGTCATGTGGCAGGTGGCGAATAAAGCCTACGGTATCGGCCAGCACCGTCTCACCCACATCCGTCACGTCTATGCGACGCAGCGTCGGATCAAGGGTGGCAAACAGCTGGTCAGCGGCGTAGACCTCTGCCTGCGTGATGTGGTTAAACAGCGTCGATTTCCCGGCGTTGGTGTATCCCACCAGCGATACCGTCGGAACATCGGCCTTCACGCGCGAGCGTCGCCCCTGCTCGCGCTGTTTCTCCACGCGCTCAATGCGCGAGAGGATTTGCATAATGCGGTTACGCAGCAAACGACGGTCGGTTTCGAGCTGGGTTTCACCCGGGCCACGCAAACCGATACCGCCTTTTTGTCTTTCAAGGTGCGTCCAGCCGCGCACCAGGCGCGTGGCCAGATGGCGCAGCTGCGCCAGCTCAACTTGCAGCTTACCTTCATGGGTACGCGCACGCTGAGCAAAAATATCTAAGATCAGACCGGTACGGTCGATAACCCGGCATTGACACAGGGCCTCAAGGTTACGCTCCTGTGCTGGGCTTAGTGCGTGATCGAACAGCACAACGGAAGCACCTGTCGCTTTGACGGCTTCCGCAATCTCGACAGCCTTACCTTCACCAACAAAATATTTTGGGTGCGGCGCTTTACGGCTACCAGTAATCACCTGCATTGCTTCGACACCGGCGGAAGAGACCAGAGATTCAAACTCCTGGAGGTCTTCCATATCTTTGTCTTGCGTAAAATAGATGTGTACCAGCACCGCCTGCTCACCGGCGTCATAACGGTCAAACAAGCGTTATATCTCCTGAAATACCAGCGGGGAACCCAGACATGCTGGCTCCCCGACATGGATTAACAGCCATCAACCTTATTCGGTTTCTTCGCTGTCTTGCTGTGCAGAACCCTGCGCGTTGCTACCGTGATGGTAGTTGCTACCGGTGCCGCCGCCAGCATTGTTGCTGTGATGGGAAACCGGACGGGACGGAACAACGGTAGAAATTGCGTGCTTATAGACCATCTGGCTGACCGTGTTTTTCAACAGGATCACGAACTGATCGAAAGACTCAATTTGCCCTTGCAGCTTAATACCATTCACCAAATAAATAGAAACTGGAACACGTTCCCGACGCAGTGCGTTCAGGAACGGATCTTGTAAAGATTGCCCCTTAGCCATTCTCTCTTTTCCTTATATGCTTATTTGTACTTATACACGCCATCCCTCAAGCCGCTTCTGCGTTATCTGCTTTGATACAGCCCGAACGATGTTGCGTATGAACCTTACGATTCCGAAAATTGCGCACGATACGACTCAATTGTACACATTCAGTCTACACTAGCACCCACTACCTGTAATAGTTGGTTAAACGCCTGCTCCGGCTGTTCACTATCTAACCAGTGAACCCCTTCCCAACCGCGTAACCATGTCACCTGGCGCTTGGCTAGCTGTCTCGTGGCACAAACTCCTCTATAAACCATTTCATCATAGGTAATTTCGCCTTCAAGGTATGACCACATCTGGCGATATCCCACACAACGAATGGAAGGCATGTCCGTATGCAAATCTCCACGGGCAAATAGCGCCCGCACTTCTGCTTCAAAACCCGAAGCCAACATCTGATGAAAACGCTGCTCAATGCGCTGATGGAGCAGTTCACGGCTCGCCGGGGCGATGGCGAACTGATGCACCTTGTAGGGCAGAGCGTCTCCTGACGTTTGCGTCAGCTCCGTTAAAGTTTTACCCGAAATGAAAAAAACTTCCAGTGCTCGGGAAAGTCTTTGCGGATCATTCGGATGAATGCGCTCGGCGGCAACGGGGTCAATTTCCCGTAGCTGCTGGTGCAGCGCTCCCCATCCTCGCTCTGCTGCCTGCTGCTCAATGCGGGCCCGGACTTCCGGGTCAGCCGAGGGCAGCGGTGATAAACCTTCAAGCAACGCCTTGAAATACAACATTGTTCCACCGACCAGCAGCGGAATTTTCCCTGCGGCAGTGATCTCGGCCATCTGCGCCAGCGCATCACGACGAAAATCCGCCGCCGAATAGGCCTGCGCAGGGTCAAGGATATCCATCAACCGGTGCGGGGCAGCAAGCTGCTCTTCCGCGCTCGGCTTTGCAGTACCGATATCCATTCCTCGATAGATGAGGGCGGAATCCACACTAATCAACTCTACTGGCAAAACTTTACGCAGCTCAATGGCTAACGCCGTTTTGCCCGAGGCAGTCGGCCCCATCAAAAAAATTGCCTTAGGCAGGCTCGCCTCGGTTACGTCACTCATGTCTCAGGGCGTTCATCGCAGAATCTAAATCAACGGGTTGTAACAAACCACCCGGCGGAGCTTTGACCAGCTGCGGGCAAAGACGTTCAACGTCAGCCAGCATCGCGATGGCCTGCGCGGTATTCCACTGCGCGTGGTCGCTTGCCAGATGACGGGCCAACCACTGCGCCACGTTACCGGCATCAACCTGAGTTTTCTCCACCAGGTAGCCTATCAGTTCAGGAATCAAGATTTGTAAATTTTGTTGTCGTAAGGGTAAAGGCACGGCGCGAATCGTGACGTGCTGCCCTTCCAGCAGGATTTCGATGCCCAACTGGCCCAGCATTTCCCGCACATTTTCCAGGGTTTTCCGCTCGTTCTCTGACGCTTTCAGGCGCAGAGGAATGAGCAACGGCTGGGCGCAAATGGTGGCCCCGCCGGGAGTGAGTTGCGCCTGACGCAGCCAGCGTTCTGCGACCGGTAACGACAGCAGATTAAGCTTACCGTCACGCTCCAGCAGCGCGCAGCGCTCATCAATGATAGCCAGCACACGGCCAAAACTTTGGCTGTGCCCCGCCAGGTTTTCAGCCACGGGTTTCGCTGGTTCCGGGCGATTTACCGGCGTATCCAGCAGTTGGCGATAGAGTGCCCCCTGCTGTTTCTGGTAGCCCGGCTGCGCGTTCGGCCAGCTGGCGCCGCCGCTACGGCTACCACCGGAAGCGGGTTGATAGCGCGGCGCTTCCGGCTCGCGCGCCACCGCCGGTTCGGCAAACTGATTACGCCCAGCCGCGACGCGGTTTTCCGGCAGCGCGCGCGGGGCAGGTTCATCGTCTTCCGCTAAGGGCAACGGCGCGTCCAGCTGTTGTTGCAGCACGCTCAACACGCCTTGATAGATAAAGTCATGCACCAGACGCGACTGGTGGAAACGCACCTCGTGTTTAGCCGGATGGACGTTCACATCCACCTGGTGCGGATCAATCTCCAGATACAGCACAAACGCCGGCTGCTGATCTGCGCCGAGCTTGTCTTCACAGGCCTGTCGAATGGCGTGGTTAATCAGCCGGTCGCGCATCATGCGACCATTAACGTAGCAATACTGAATCTCAGACAGCGCGGCGGTAGTGTGTTTCGGGTCGGCCACCCAGCCGTGCATCGCCAGGTCGCCGTGCTGCCACTCAATCGCCAGCGCCTGTTCCAGGAACGGTACGCCGCAAATGGCTCCCAGACGGCGTTCTTTCGGCGCCCCTTCTGTTACCGCGCGATACTGGCGAATCATTTTGCCATTGTGGGTCAGGTTGAAGCTCACATCGAAGCGCGCCAGCGCAATGCGGCGAATGATCTCATCGATATGATTGAATTCGGTTTTTTCGGTGCGCATAAACTTGCGCCGCGCGGGTGTGTTGTAGAAGAGATCCAGCACTTCCAGCGTCGTGCCGACCGGATGGGCAGCCGGTTTAACGGTGACGTCCTGGTCGCGGCCTTCCGCGTACGCCTGCCAGGCTTCCTGCTGCTGTTCAGTGCGCGAGGTCAGCGTCAGCCGCGAGACCGAACTGATACTCGCCAGCGCTTCGCCGCGAAAACCGAGGCTGATGATCGCTTCCAGATCGTCAAGCGAGGCAATTTTGCTGGTCGCATGACGCGCCAGCGCCAGCGCCAGCTCATCTTTCTTAATACCGCAGCCGTTATCGCGGATGCGAATAAGCTTTGCTCCACCGCGTTCGATATCAATATCGATGCGGGTTGCCCCCGCATCGAGACTGTTCTCCACCAGTTCTTTCACTACCGAGGCAGGCCGCTCAACCACTTCACCCGCGGCAATCTGGTTCGCAAGCTGCGGCGGTAAAACCTGAATCGGCATGAAAACTCCTTAGTTAACAAGCGTCCTGTTGGATGATGCGGCGCTGGCGGTCTGCGACTGTTCGTCACGAGGGCCGGATTGTATCGGATGCGCCGTAAAATAGTTACGTAAACCGTTATAAATGGCTTCAGCAATTTTCTGCTGATAGTCGTCGCTGTCCAGCAGGCGCTCTTCGCTGCTGTTACTGATAAAGCCGGTCTCAACCAGGATCGACGGGATATCCGGCGAACGCAGCACACCGAGGCTGGCGTGTTCAGGACGACGCTTATGCAGATTACCGACGCGCTGCAGCTGGCTGATGACGTTGGTCGCCACATCATACCCTACACGCTGGGAATGGCCGAATTGCAGATCCAGCACCGCCTGGCTCAGATACGGATCGGCCTGGCTGTTTGCCAGCACGTCGCCCGCGCCGCCCAGCAGCTCAGACTGTTTCTCATGCTGTTCGAGCCAGCCCGCCATCTCGCTGTTGGCGCGACGGTTAGAGAGCACCCAGACTGACGCGCCGGTAGCGTCGCGGTTTGGCGCGGCGTCCGCGTGAATGGATACCAGGAAGGAGGCGTTCTGCTTACGTGCCACGTCGGAGCGGCCCATCACCGAAATAAAATAGTCGCCGTCGCGAGTCAACACGCCTTTAAACATCGGATCGTCGTTGAGCAACGCTCTGAGTTTTCGGGCAATAGCGATGGTGACATTCTTCTCGCGCGTACCGCCAGGGCCAATCGCCCCCGGATCCTGGCCGCCGTGACCGGCGTCGATCGCGATGATCACTTTATCACCGGAAACGCTGCGCGCACGGGCCGCCGGACGCGGTGCCGGCGTGGTATTGCTGGCAATCGCCGGCTGACGTTCCGTGCTGAAGCTGCTGCCGCTATTGCTGCTGTTGCCGCTAAACGGGTTGCGCGCGGGCTGGCTTGGTACCGGTGCCGGCGTGACGACTGGCGTTTCCACGCGCTTCGCGACGACAGGCGGCGGTGGAGGCGGTGGAACGTCGGCGTTGATGGTAAACACCACGGTGTAATTCGCGCCGTTTTGCTGCTTCACCGCACGGGTTTTGCCGTTTTCGGTGAGATCGACCACCAGCCGCAGCGACTGATCGTCTTTCGGCGTGCCGGAACGGATCGCCTTCACCAGGTTGTTGCCGCTAAAGCGCAGCGGCAAGCCTTGAATCACGCCCGTTTGCTTGATATCAAGCACCACGCTGCGTTTGTCATCCTGGCTAAAGTTATATTCCGGGTCGCCCATAAAGCTGAAGGTGATCCGCGCCTGCGTTTCACTATTCGCTACCTGAATATCGGACAAGCTCGCCGCCATTGCCGGTGCGCCCACCAGCATCAGCGCCGCCATCAACCACCCTTTTGCGCGAAAAATCATCCTGGGATCCCTTAAATTAACCGGCCAACCGCGCCAGCAGAGACTCACCTAATGAGGAGACCGCGGCAATGCGCGCCTCACGCCCTTGCGCCTGGTAATCTAAGTGTATTTCGATATCCGGCTCGGGCAGAACACCAGCGCCCTGTTGCGGCCATTCCACCAGGCAGATGGCATCGTTAGCAAAATAATCGCGGATCCCCATAAATTCGAGCTCCTCGGGATCCGCAAGGCGGTAAAGATCAAAATGGTAAACCATCAGGTTATCGAGCTGGTACGGTTCAACCAGCGTATAGGTCGGGCTTTTGACGTTGCCGTTATGCCCCAACGCCTGCAGGAATCCGCGGCTGAAGGTGGTTTTCCCCGCGCCTAAATCGCCGTACAGATAGATGACCGTTGCGCCGACGCAGGCCTGCGCCACTCGGTTGCCAAGGTCCAGGGTTGCCTGCTCGTCAGGTAAAGGAATCACTCGATTAATCATGGTCTACGTCAATCACATCCGGGTTAACAACACGCCGTAGCGTGGAAAAGAGATCGGTCGCCAGCATTCCGCGGGTACCATAGCGCGCAGCCAGCTTGTCTGCCGCCGCGCCGTGGGCGATACACCCCGCGCACGCAGCATCATACGGCGATAAGGCCTGCCCCAGCAATGCGCCAATAATGCCCGAAAGCACATCGCCCATGCCACCGCTGGCCATACCGGCATTTCCGGCGTCAATAATACTGAGCGAGCCGTGTTCATCAGCCACCACCGTCCCCGCGCCTTTCAGCACCACGACGCCACCGTACCGTTGTACCAGACGTTGCGCAGAAAGTAAGCGATCGCTCTCAATTTCTGCCACCCGGCAGTTGAGCAAACGCGCGGCCTCGCCGGGGTGCGGCGTGATCACGCGATTGTGACGTTTATCCGGATTGAATGCCAGCAGGTTCAAAGCGTCGGCGTCCCAAAGCGTCGGTTTACGGATGTTTTCCACTTTGCGCAGCGCCTGTTTGCCCCACTCAGCCTGACCCAAGCCGGGGCCAATCACCACCACATCAGCCCATTCCAGGCTTTCATCAAGCAGCTGCGGCGTCAGCTCATGCACCATCAGTTCTGGGCGAGCGGTGATAATCGGCCCGACGTTTTCCGCACGGGTGAGTACACGCACCAGGCCAGCCCCCGCCCGCAGCGCCGCCTCACCGGCCATGCGGATGGCCCCGGCGGTGCCGTGGTCGCCGCCGATCAGCACCAGACGACCGTGATCGCCTTTGTGCGAAGTAGGACGACGCGGCGTCAGCCACTGCGCCAGTTGCGAGGCATCCAGGCGGCGAATGGTGGTGGGGTGCTCAGCCAGCCAGGAGTCTAATCCCAGCGCATGATGGTGCAGCGTGCCGACCACATCGCGCGCTTTACCGGTCAATAGCCCCGGTTTCAGAGCAATAAACGTGATGGTGTGCGCAGCATTAATCACCACACCCGGCGTCGCACCGGTCTGGGCGTTAAGCCCGGAGGGAATATCCAGCGCGATAATCGGCGCCGGGAAACAATTCGCTTGCGCTATCAGGCCTGCGATGGGGTCACGTGGCGCATTTTGCAGCCCGGTACCCAGTAAGCCATCGATAATCAGATCGGTATCCTCTGGCCACGGGATATCCGCCGCGTGGATAACGCCGCCCGCTTCCAGCCAGGCCTCGCGGGCGGCGTGCGCCTCGTCCGGCAGCGGTTTTTCGCTATCCTGCGCCAGCAGCGTGACACGAATCCCCGCCGCCTGTGCCAGGCGCGCGACCACGTAGCCGTCGCCGCCGTTATTACCATGGCCGCAAAGCATCAGCCAGTGGCGAGAGTCGGGATACGCCGCGCGGGCCACCTCAAACGCCGCCTGACCGGCGCGTTGCATGAGTTCATAAAGGGAGATGCCGAGATCCGCTGCCGCCGTTTTTTCGGCGCGACGCAGCGCATCCGCAGGCCAAATGGAGTGTGGTATACTTTGGGGGTTTCTTGTCAATGTATGGTCCGTCATGTCACAGCCCCTCGATCTCAATCAATTAGCGCAACAAATCAAACTGTGGGGCACTGAACTGGGCTTTCAGCAGGTCGGCATCACCGATACCGATCTCAGCGCCTCCGAGCCCAAACTGCAGGCATGGCTGGATAAACAATACCACGGCGAGATGGAATGGATGGCGCGGCACGGAATGATGCGCGCTCGCCCGCACGAACTGCAACCCGGAACGCTCCGGGTGATTAGCGTTCGCATGAACTACCTTCCCGCCAATGCAGCCTTTGCCCGCACGCTGAAAAACCCCGAACTCGGTTACGTCAGCCGTTATGCCCTGGGGCGTGATTATCATAAGCTGTTGCGTAACCGCCTTAAAAAGCTCGGCGAAATGATTCAGGAACAGTGCGTCTCGCTGAATTTTAGACCGTTTGTCGACTCGGCGCCTGTTCTTGAGCGCCCATTAGCGGAAAAAGCGGGCATCGGCTGGACAGGTAAGCACTCACTTATCCTCAACCGCGACGCCGGATCGTTCTTTTTCCTTGGTGAACTGTTGGTGGATATTCCGCTGCCCGTCGACCAGCCGGTGGCCGAAGAGTGCGGGCGCTGCGTGGCCTGTATGACCATCTGCCCCACCGGGGCGATCGTTGAGCCTTATACCGTCGACGCTCGCCGCTGCATCTCTTACCTGACCATTGAACTGGAAGGCGCGATCCCGGAAGAATTTCGTCCACTATTGGGCAATCGTATTTACGGCTGTGACGACTGTCAGCTAATCTGCCCATGGAACCGCTTCTCACAGCTTACCGACGAAGCTGACTTCAGCCCGCGCAAGGCGCTTCACGCCCCTGAGCTGGTTGAACTGTTCGCCTGGAGTGAAGCCCATTTTCTCAAAGTGACCGAAGGTTCCGCTATTCGGCGTATCGGCCACCTGCGCTGGCTGCGCAATATTGCCGTCGCACTGGGCAACGCCCCGTGGAGCGAAGCCGCGCTTAACGCGCTGGAGAGTCGCCGAGGTGAGCACCCACTTCTCGATGAGCACATAACATGGGCGATTGCGCAGCAAATTGCGCGTCGTAATGAGGGAGCGATAGAGGTCCAGCTACCGAAGAAACAGCGTCTGGTAAGGGTGGTGGAAAAAGGTCTGCCGCGCGACGCGTAATCTATTCACAGCCTGTGAGTAAAAATAAAAAGACATTGCGTTTCAACACGCCAAAGTTCGTCAAGCGATCTCGCTAACATTTTGAAATGATATATTTCCATATATATCAATGAGATAATTTTATTTGTAAAAATCTTAATCACATCAGCGGGCGAAGAAGCTGATGACAGCCTGTGGATAAGTCTGTTTACAAGAGTATTTCGGAAATGAAAAAAACAACCTCAACGGCTGATTGCGTTGTGGAAGTGATTTTATTCTGGAAGAAAATTTGGAGCGGGAAACGAGACTCGAACTCGCGACCCCGACCTTGGCAAGGTCGTGCTCTACCAACTGAGCTATTCCCGCTTGGGTGTGTCTACTGCTTTCAAATTTTGGAGCGGGAAACGAGACTCGAACTCGCGACCCCGACCTTGGCAAGGTCGTGCTCTACCAACTGAGCTATTCCCGCTTGGGTGCGTCTACTGCTTTCAAATTTTTGGAGCGGGAAACGAGACTCGAACTCGCGACCCCGACCTTGGCAAGGTCGTGCTCTACCAACTGAGCTATTCCCGCAAAATCTGGCAATTTTTGTTGCTGTCGTAATTCGCATTTCTGCTTCGTTACGGGAGGCGCATTATACGAGAATTCTTTCCCCCTGCAACCCCCCCTGAAGCGATTTTTTAAAAAATTCGTTCAACTGATGGATAAATCGGCAGGTTGATTACTTTAACGCCGATTCACCCCGTTTTCACCTTAAAGTTGAATAAAATGCTCACGATAGTAGGCCAGCTCCGCCACCGACTCGCGAATATCATCCATCGCCTGGTGAGTGCCCTGCTTTTTAAAGCCCGGCAGAATTTCCGGCTTCCAGCGACGCGCCAGCTCTTTCAGCGTGCTCACGTCCAGATAGCGGTAGTGGAAGTAGGCCTCCAGCTCCGGCATGTATTTAAACAGGAAGCGACGGTCCTGACCGATGCTGTTGCCGCAGATGGGCGATTTGCCCGCCGGAACCCACTGCTTGAGGAACTCCAGCGTCGCCAGTTCGGCTTCACGGTCGCCCATAGTGCTAGCCTTCACGCGATCCACCAGGCCGCTGCCGGTATGGGTACGCACGTTCCAGTCATCCATCAGCGCCAGTTGAGCATCAGACTGATGGACAGCGATGGTTGGCCCTTCCGCCAGGATATTGAGCTGCGCGTCGGTCACCAGCGTAGCGATTTCAATAATGCGATCGCGCTCGGGATCCAGGCCAGTCATCTCCAGATCGATCCAAATCAGGTTGTTTTCATCTGCACTCATGCTATTTTCCACCCTTCTTGTCATACCTGCCGCGGTAGGTTAACTAGTATTAATTAGCGTGTATCATAGAGGTTTTGCCCGATATGGGCGACCAGGAGTCAGCACGATTGAGTAAAAATAAACTCTCCAAAGGTCAGCAGCGCCGCGTTAAGGCTAACCACCAGCGCCGCCTGACAACAGCCGCGGAGAAGCCCGATTACGACGATAATCTGTTTGGCGAAGCCGCCGAAGGCATCGTCATCAGCCGCTTTGGGATGCACGCCGACGTGGAGTCCGCCGATGGCGAAACCCACCGCTGCAACATCCGCCGCACTATCCGTTCGCTGGTCACCGGTGACCGCGTCGTCTGGCGTCCGGGGAAAGCCGCTGCTGAAGGCGTCAACGTAAAAGGGATCGTCGAAGCGGTTCACGAGCGTACTTCGGTACTCACCCGCCCGGACTTTTACGACGGCGTGAAGCCGATCGCCGCCAATATCAATCAGATCGTCATCGTCTCCGCCATTTTGCCGGAGCTGTCGCTGAATATTATCGACCGTTATCTGGTGGCCTGCGAAACACTCAACGTCGAGCCGCTGCTGGTGCTGAACAAAATCGACCTGCTGGACGATGAAGGCATGGCGTTCGTCAACGAGCAGATGGATATCTACCGCAAGATTGGCTATACCGTTCTGATGGCGTCCAGCCATACTCAGGATGGCCTGAAACCGTTGGAAGAAGCGCTGACTAACCGCATCAGTATTTTTGCCGGGCAGTCTGGCGTCGGAAAATCGAGCCTGCTGAACGCTCTGCTGGGGCTGAACGACGACCGCATTCTGACCAACGACGTATCCGACGTCTCAGGTCTGGGCCAGCACACCACCACCGCGGCGCGCCTGTATCACTTCCCGCACGGCGGCGACGTGATTGACTCCCCCGGCGTACGTGAATTTGGCCTGTGGCACCTCGATCCGGAACAAATCACCAACGGGTTTGTCGAATTCCATGACTATCTCGGCCACTGTAAATACCGCGACTGTAAACACGACACCGACCCAGGCTGCGCCATCCGCGAAGCCGTAGAGGAAGGGAAGATCGCCG
The DNA here is from genome assembly GCF_019930565.1 of Kluyvera sp. CRP. Classification (NCBI taxonomy): domain Bacteria; kingdom Pseudomonadati; phylum Pseudomonadota; class Gammaproteobacteria; order Enterobacterales; family Enterobacteriaceae; genus Kluyvera; species Kluyvera sp. CRP. Next base: position 608,123 of record NZ_CP082841.1, read on the forward strand.
AGACGCGTTTTGAAAATTATCACCGCATTCTGGAAACCATGGCGCAGGTAAAAACGCGTAAAAACTTTTCAGACATCGATAATTGAGAACTATGATTTTGCCGACTGACATTTGCGTCAACTCTCGCTAGAATCGGCCGCTTTTCTTTAAAGATCCAACGCCTGGCGTTGGATCAGGATCGACACATAATGGCCTGGAGGCTACCTTGTTAAACTCGTTTAAACTTTCACTGCAATACATTCTGCCTAAACTGTGGCTTACGCGTCTCGCAGGCTGGGGTGCGAGCAAACGAGCGGGATGGCTGACCAAACTGGTTATCGATCTGTTCGTGAAGTTCTACAAGGTCGATATGAAAGAGGCGCAGAAGCCGGATACCGCCAGCTACCGCACCTTTAACGATTTCTTCGTTCGTCCGCTGCGTGAAGACGTCCGCACGGTCAACACCGACCCAAGCGTACTGGTGATGCCCGCCGACGGCGCGATCAGCCAGCTTGGCGCCATTGAAGACGACAAAATTTTGCAGGCGAAGGGCCACAACTATTCGCTGGAAGCGCTGCTGGCCGGCAACTACATCATGGCCGACCTGTTCCGCAACGGCACCTTTGCCACCACCTATCTGTCGCCGCGCGACTATCACCGCGTCCACATGCCGTGCAACGGTATCCTGCGCGAAATGATCTACGTGCCGGGCGATCTGTTCTCCGTCAACCACCTGACCGCGCAGAACGTACCGAACCTGTTTGCGCGTAACGAGCGCGTTATCTGCCTGTTCGATACCGAATTCGGCCCGATGGCCCAGATTCTGGTGGGTGCGACCATCGTTGGCAGCATCGAAACCGTGTGGGCCGGCACCGTCACCCCGCCGCGCGAAGGCATCATCAAACGCTGGACCTACCCGGCGGGCGATCAGGAAGGCTCCGTTGCGCTGCTGAAGGGCCAGGAAATGGGCCGCTTTAAGCTGGGCTCAACGGTCATCAACCTGTTTGCGCCGGGCAAAGTGACGCTGGTTGAGCATCTGCAAAACCTCTCCGTCACCCGTTTGGGCGAGCCGCTGGCCGTCTCTACCGAAGCGGTAGCCGAACCGGAAGCGGTTGTTGAAGCTGTTGCAGAAACCGTGGTAGAGCAGGACGTCGCCCCACAGGCTGACGACACGCAAGAAAAAAGCTAATAACCAAATAAGGGTCTGACGTGCGCCTGATTATCACTTTACTGATGGCCTGGTGCCTCAGCCAGGGGGCGTTCGCAGCGACCGCCCCCAACGCCCGGCAAATTGCCCAGGAATTAGAACAGGCGAAAGCGGCGAAGCCCGCTCAGCCTGATACCGTCGAGGCGCTGCAAAGCGCCCTCACCGCGCTGGAGGAGCAGAAAGGCTCGCTCGAACGTGCCGCGCAGTACCAGCAGGTTATCGACAACTTCCCCAAACTTTCCCAGACGCTGCGCAATCAGCTCAACAATCTGCGTGATGAACCACGTCAGGTGCCGGATGGCATGACCACCGACGCGCTGAACCAGGAGATTTTGCAGGTCAGCAGCCAGCTACTGGAAAAAAGTCGCCAGGCTCAGCAGGAGCAGGAACGCGCCCGCGATATTGCCGACTCCCTCAACCAGCTTCCGCAGCAGCAGACCGACGCCCGCCGCCAGCTCAACGACGTTGAACGCCGTATCGGCACCCAGACCGGCAATACGCCGCTGGCGCAGGCGCAAAATCTGAGCCTACAGGCCGACGCCAGCAAGCTGAAGGCGCTGGTTGATGAGCTGGAGCTGGCGCAGCTTTCCGCCAATAACCGCCAGGAACTGGCGCGCATGCGTTCAGAGCTGGCGCAAAAGCAGGGCGAACAGCTCGACGCCTACCTGCAAGCTTTACGCAATCAGCTTAACAGTCAGCGCCAGCGCGAAGCGGAACGCGCACTGGAAAGCACCGAATTGCTGGCGGAAAACAGCGAAAACCTGCCGGCCAGTATCGTGGAACAGTTCAGAATCAACCGTGAGCTTTCCCAGGCGTTAAACCAGCAGGCGCAGCGCATGGATCTGGTCGCTTCCCAGCAGCGGCAGGCGGCTAACCAGACGCTGCAGGTACGCCAGGCGCTGAACACCCTGCGCGAACAGTCGCAGTGGCTCGGTTCCTCCAATCTGCTGGGCGAAGCCCTGCGCGCGCAGGTTGCACGTCTGCCGGAGATGCCGAAGCCACAGCAGCTCGATACCGAGATGGCGCAGCTGCGCGTTCACCGCTTACGTTATGAAGATCTGCTCAATAAGCAGCCGCAGCTGCGACAAATTCGCCAGGCTGACGGCCAGCCGTTGACCAGCGAAGAAAATCGCATTCTGGAAGCCCAGCTGCGCACCCAGCGCGAGTTGCTGAACTCGCTGCTGCAGGGCGGCGACACGCTGATCCTCGAACTGACCAAGCTGAAAGTCTCCAACAGCCAGTTGGAAGACGCGCTCAAAGAGGTGAACGAAGCCACTCACCGCTATCTGTTCTGGACCTCCGACGTGCGGCCTATCGACTTCAGCTGGCCGATTGAAATTGTGCAGGACCTGCGCCGGCTGATTTCGCTCGACACCTTCAGCCAGCTCGGCAAGGCCACCATGATGATGCTCACCAGCCGTCAGACGCTGTTCCCGCTCTTCGGAGCGCTGCTGTTGGTGGGCTTCAGCATCAGCTCCCGTAAACACTTCACGCGCTTCCTGGAGCGTTCCAGCGCCCGCGTCGGCAAAGTCACCCAGGACCACTTCTGGCTGACCATGCGCACGGTGTTCTGGTCGATTCTGGTGGCATCGCCGCTGCCGGTGCTGTGGGCAACGCTGGGCTATGGTCTGCAGGAGGCGTGGCCCTACCCGCTTGCCGTGGCGATAGGCGACGGCGTCACCGCCACCGTGCCGCTCCTGTGGGTGGTGATGATTTGCGCCGCCTTCGCCCGTACCAACGGCCTGTTTATTGTTCACTTTGGCTGGCCGCAGCTCCGCGTGGCGCGCGCCATGCGCTATTACCTGATGAGCATCGGGCTTATCGTGCCGCTGATTATGGCGCTGATCATGTTCGATAATCTCAACGACCGTGAGTTCTCCGCATCGCTCGGTAGACTGTGCTTTATCCTGATCTGCGGCGCGCTAGCGGTGGTCACGCTCAGCCTGAAGCGCGCCGGAATTCCGCTCTATCTCGACAAAGAAGGCAACGGTGAAAACCGCATCAACCTGCTGCTGTGGAACCTGATGACCGGCGCGCCGCTGATCGCCATTTTCGCCGCCGCCGTGGGCTACCTCGCCACCGCGCAGGCTCTGCTGGCGCGCCTGGAGACCTCGGTAGCCATCTGGTTCCTGCTGCTGGTGATTTACCACGTCATCCGCCGCTGGATGCTGATCCAACGCCGCCGTCTGGCCTTTGACCGTGCTAAACACAAGCGTGCCGAAATGCTGGCGCACCGCGCCCGCGGCGAGGAAGAAACGCATGCCACCAGCCTGGAAGGGTCTGCCGAGCAGGAGGTGAGCGAAGTGAACCTCGATACCATCAGCGAGCAGTCGCTGCGTCTGGTACGCTCCATTCTGATGCTGATCGCGCTGGTGTCGGTGATCATCCTGTGGTCGGAAATCCACTCGGCGTTTGGCTTCCTCGAAAACATCTCCCTGTGGGACGTGACCTCAACGGTGCAAGGCGTGGAGAGCATTGAACCGATTACCCTCGGCGCCGTGCTCATCGCCATTCTGGTGCTGATTATCACCACCCAACTGGTGCGTAACCTCCCCGCGCTGCTGGAACTGGCGATTCTGCAGCACCTGTCGCTGACACCGGGCACCGGCTATGCCATTACCACCATCACCAAATATCTGCTGCTGCTGATAGGCGGGCTGGTTGGGTTCTCGATGATTGGCATTGAGTGGTCGAAGCTGCAGTGGCTGGTCGCCGCACTCGGTGTCGGTCTCGGCTTTGGCTTACAGGAGATTTTCGCCAACTTTATCTCCGGCCTGATCATCCTGTTTGAGAAGCCGATTCGTATTGGCGATACGGTCACCATTCGCGACCTGACCGGCAGCGTGACCAAAATCAACACCCGCGCCACCACCATCAGCGACTGGGACCGCAAAGAGATTATCGTGCCGAACAAGGCCTTTATCACCGAGCAGTTCATCAACTGGTCGCTGTCGGATTCGGTGACCCGCGTGGTGCTGAGTATTCCGGCCCCGTCGGATGCCAACAGCGAAGAGGTGGCACAAATCCTGTTAACCGCCGCGCACCGCTGCTCGCTGGTGATTGACACACCTGCGCCGGAAGCATTCCTTGTGGATTTACAGCAAGGGATTCAGATTTTCGAGCTGCGTATCTACGCCGCCGAGATGGGCCACCGTATGCCGCTGCGCCACGAGCTGCACCAGCTGATTCTGGCGGGCTTCCGCGAGCACGGTATTGATATGCCGTTCCCACCGTTCCAGATGCGTCTGGAAAGTTTGAACGGTAAGAAATCCGCCACTACGCTGACCTCAACGGGCCGCGCCAGCCGCACGCCAGGCAGCCTGTAACAAAGGGGCTCGGTGCGCACCCTCTCCCTTGCAAAGGGAGAGGGCTGGGGTGAGGGTTTAGCTCTATGCCAGAATGCCTCTCCCCAGCACCGTTAGATGCTGATTGTTTATTGAGTGCTCTTTCTGACTTTTCCTGTGCTGCCTCTCACCACCAGCGTCACCGGTAGCATCTCATCCGCCGCCGTGGCCTCTTCCAACAGCAGCCCTACCGCCCGGTAGCCCAACTGATGTTTATCTACCGCGATGGTAGTTAGCGCCGGACGGCTCCAGGCGGCGGGCTCAATATCGTCAAAGCCGACAATCGCAATATCCTGCGGTACACGGAACCCGCGCTGTTCGCAGATATTCATCGCGGCAATCGCTGTCACGTCGTTGTAGGCAAAAATGGCGTCCGGCGGCTCCGTCAGCGACAGTAGCTCATTCATCGCCGCGATCAGCGACTGGCTGGTATCCACCAGCGGCGAGGCGATCACTTCATACTCCGGCGGCATTATCATTTGCGACTCGTACAGCGCCTGACGGTAACCCTTCTCACGCTGGCGAATACTGTAGTGCGTGGCCGTGCTGGCGAGGAAAGCAATCCTCCTGCGGCCCGTGTCTATCAGGTGACGCGTCGCCAGATAACCACCACGCTGATTATCGACGTTAACGCACGGCAAGCCCGGCGCCCACAGATCAACCAGCACCATCGGCAGTTGGGTTTTCTGTACGGCCATAATCAGCGTACTTTCAAAGTAACCTGCGCAGATCAGCGCGTCGGGATGATGTAGCGCGATCTGCTCCTCAACGTTATCGCCGGGGCCGATCGACAGAAAGCTCATCGCGATCCCTTTTTCGCGGCAGTGATCTTCCACGCCCAGCAGCAGCAGCGAGTAAAACGGCAGCGCGCGGGCGATATCATGCTGACGATGGAGCAAAAACAGCACGCGTTTTACCTTATCGCCACGCAGACGGGAAAAGTCATACCCCATCTCCTGCGCCACCGCCATCACCCGCTGGCGGGTCTCCTCTTTAAGCCCCGGCTGCCCTTTTAGCGCCCGGGACACTGCAGCAACGGAAAGCCCGCACGCCTCGGCAATACTTCTGATCCTGACCGGCTTCGTCATGATACTCCCAAAAAGAAACAAATTTTTGTTCACTATAGTTTTATGCGCTTTTCACCGCAACGACCAATTTCCAGCCCCCCACGGCAACGCGCTGCCATGTATGGATAATGCCGCTATCTGCATGAAAAATATTGCTCAGATCGCGGCTAAACATGATCGTATTCACGCTTCGCCAACGGCTTTCTTTCCCTGAGTACGGGTTAATTTTTAAAGTAACAGCATCTTGTTTACTAAAAATGAGGTTTTATATGTTACTGGCAAAGGGTGTTAAGCAAGAGAACTACCTGCTCTCCAGCATCTGGTTTCTCTTTTTCTTCATCTGCTGGGGGGCCTGCTTCCCCTGGCTGTCGCTGTGGCTCACGGAAAAAATCGGCATTGATTCCACGGAAGTCGGCATGGTGTATACCTGCATCGCCATCGTGGCCGTGGTCTTCCAGCCGGTTTTCGGCATACTGGCCGACAAGCTCAATTTCCGTAAGCATCTGATGTGGATGCTGGCCGGTCTGATGATCGCCTTCGCTCCGTGGTGGATCTTCGTTTTCGCGCCGCTGCTGAAAATCAACATCATCGCCGGGGCCCTGGCGGGCGGCGCGTTTATCGGCCTGGCGTTTGGTTGCGGCTGCGGGATTTGCGAAGCGTGGATCGATAAAGTCTCGCGCCTCGAAGGCTTCGAATTTGGCCGCGCCAGAATGTGGGGCGGCATCGGCGCGGCGGTCGGAACGTTTATCTCCGGCAAGCTGTTTGCCATCAATCCCGATTATATCTTTATCATGGCCAGCTGCGCGGGGCTGGTGCTGGCGGTACTACTGTGCTTCTTCCGTCCTGGCCAGCAGGGCGGCATGGACGCGCTGAATCCACAGCGTCTGAAGATCGATCGCGGCGACGTGTTCGCCCTGCTGAAAACCCGCCGCTTCTGGTTCCTGGTGCTCTACATGGTGGGCGTCGGCGCGGTGTATGAAACCTACGACCAGCAGTTTGCCGTTTACTACAGCAGCTTCTTCGAAACCCGTGAACGCGGCGCGGAAGTGTTTGGCTACCTCTACACGGTGCAAATCTTCCTTGACGCACTGACCATGTTCTTCGCCCCGGCGATCGTCAACCGCATCGGGCCGAAGAACGCCCTGCTCTACTGCGGCTTTATTATGGCGTTCCGCATTATCGGCAGCGCGATGGCCACTGGCCCGATCCTGATATCCACCATGAAGCTGCTGCACGGCTTTGAAAGTTCAATTCTGATTATCGCCACGCTGAAATACATCTCAGCCAACTTCGACTGGCGGCTCTCCGCCACCGTCTACCTGATTGGCTTCCAGTTCGCCAAACAGTTCAGCCAGATTTTTATGAGCACTGCCATCGGCAACATGTACGACGTGATGGGTTTTAAAGAGTCCTACACCATCCTTGGCGCCATCGCCCTGTGCTTCACCGTTATTTCCGTCTTTACGCTTTCAGGCAACCGGGTACTGCAACCCGCGCCTGCGGCTTAACTCTGTCATTCAGGAGTCGCTATGTCAGCCTTATTTACCGTGATTGAAAACGGCATCACCATGGTCTTTGATTTACAAGAGCGGGCGCGCCTGCTGCACTTTTCCGCCCTACCGTTCGATGCTGAAACCCTCGGACACAACGCCGATGAACTGTCGCGTTTTAACCTGGTGGAGGTAAACATCTCCGGCCTTGATAAGCCGCTGGAGCGCCACGGCGCGGGCTTCACCGCCACCGCGCCTGGCTATACGCTTCGCTATCGCCAGCATCAAGATACCCGCAACGCCGATGGCCGCAAGCTGGTATTTACGCTGTTCGATAGGAATACCGCCGCCGAGGTAGAAGTACACTATCAGTTTTATACCCGGCTCTCACTGCTGCGAAGCTGGAGCGTCATCCGCAACCAGGGGAATGCGCCGTTTACCGTTGAGTACCTCTCCAGCTTTGTGATTAACGGCATCGAGAAAGAGAGCGCCAAAAACTGGGGCGACAATTTTAGCCTGCACATTCCCCACAACAGCTGGACCCGCGAGCTACAGTGGCGGCAATATACCTTCGACGAACTGGGCTTTATGCCATGCATCCAGAAGGGACTGCAGCGCTCATCCAAGCCGTTGCACTACACCAACACCGGAGCGTGGTCGAGCAAAGAGTACCTGCCGATGGGCTATCTGGAAGATAAACACACTGGCGCAGGCCTGTTCTGGCAGATTGAGCACAACGGCTCCTGGCACTGGGAGATTGGCGATCAGGCCAACCATCTGTACCTGCAAATCGGCGGACCGAACGAGTTTTACCATCACTGGTTTAAACACCTACAGCCGGGCGATGAGTTCAGCTCGGTGCCGGTGGCGGTTGGCGTGACTAAATCGGGCTTTACCGACGCCATCGCGACCCTCACGCAGTACCGCCGCCGCACCCGTCGCGTTAACGACGATAACCAACGGCTGGGCGTCATCTTTAACGACTATATGAACTGCCTGTTCGGCGACCCCACCACCGCGAAATTGCTGCCGCTTATCGATGCCGCCGCCGAGGCGGGCGCGGAATACTTCTGCATCGACTGCGGCTGGTATGACAAAGGCGAATGGTGGAACGGCGTGGGTCAGTGGCAACCGAGCGCCGAGCGTTTCCCGGAAGGCATTCAGTACGTGATTGGCTACATCCGCGAGAAGGGATTGATCCCCGGTCTGTGGCTGGAGCTGGAGGTGATGGGCGTGAAGTCGCCGAAGCTGGCGGAAACCGACGACAGCTGGTTCTTTATGCGCCACGGTAAGAGAGTGTTTGACCGCAGCCGCTACCAGCTGGACTTCACCAGTCCGGCGGTACTGCGCCACGCCGACGAGGTTATTGACCGTCTGGTCACCGAATACGGCGTGGGCTACATCAAAATGGATTACAACATCGAACCGGGGATCGGTACCGAGCAACACGCCGACAGCGCCGGTGACGGCCTGCTTAAACACAACCGCGCGTATCTGGCGTGGCTCGATGCGGTCTTCGCCCGTTATCCGCAGCTGATTATTGAAAACTGTGGCAGCGGCGGTCTGCGCATGGACTACGCGATGCTGAGCCGCTGCTCGATTCAGTCCACCAGCGATCAGGAAGATTATCTCAAGTACGCCACCATTGCCGCCAACGCGCCAACGGCGGTGACACCTGAACAGGCCGCCATCTGGTCCTATCCGCTACGCGACGATGATGAGCAGGCGGTGATCTTTAACCAGGTGTCGGCGATGCTGCTGCGCATACACCAGAGCGGCCATCTGGCGGAGCTGTCCGGGCAAGGATTCCGTCAGGTACAGGATGCGATTCGCTACTACAAGACCCTACGCCAGCAGCTAAAAACGGCGCTGCCGTTCTGGCCGCTGGGGCTATCGAGCTTCACCGACGAGTGGGTAGCGCTGGGGATGCAGGCCGAGGATGGAAAAGTGTGGCTGGCGGTGTGGCGACGAGAAGGCGATCAGGCGAGCTGTGAACTCCCACTGACCGGGCTGAAAGGTAAGATAGTTCAGGGATATCCATCCACCGTGCAACACGCAACGGCCTGGGACAATGACGTATTAACGGTCACGATGCCGCCACGTTCGGCGGCGATTTTTGAGATTAGGCGTTAACAAACTGCCGGGTGGCGCTGCGCTTACCCGGCCTACCATTGCATCGTAGGCCCGATAAGCGTAGCGCCATCGGGCACTATTCCGTCGCCAGACTCGGCTGAACGTTGACGCGGCGATGATAGTTTTCATAAATCGCCATCGCCAGCAGCGAGAAGAAGATTGGCCCGCCGATCATCCACAGCGCGCTGCTCCAGTCTCCCGCCTCAATCACCGGCTGAATAACGGTAAAGATGTTGGCAAACGTCACCACCAGCACCACCACACTCGTCGCCAGCACGGTCGACATTTTGGTTTTGAAAATCACGAATGGGCGTTCAAGGCCTGCTTGCGCTTTAAAGAACGGGAAGGCCAGCGCGAGGAACAGGTACGGCAAAGTCATCGACACGTTCGCCATCAGCGTCAGTTTGTTGTAGAACGCCGATGCGGTATCGCCGCCAAACGACACCAGCAGGATAAACAGACTCACCAGCACGCACTGCATCCACATTGCTGTCGACGGCATGCCGTTTTCATTCAGCCGCGTCATGGAAGCGGGCCACAGCGCCTTCGGCGTGCCCTGAATAATCGCCTTCAGCGGCGAATAGCTGAGGGTAAAGAATGCGCCAGTATAGGCGAGGAACATCGACAACCCGGTAATACGCGCAAACCACACGCCGACACTTGCCGCCGCTTCCGGCGACAGGTGCAGCGCGTTGCCCAGTGTGGAACCGAGGCTGGTCATCAGCACGTAGGTAATATTGCCAAGGTTAACCGAACGGTCGCTGAGAATTTGCTGCCAGTTAGTGCTCACGCCCCACAGGAAAATCGCCAGTGAATAACCGATAGAAATAACAATTGCAGCGAATACAATCCCTTTGGCGAAGTTCTTTTCCGGCTTATCGGTTTTATCCACCAGACCGCCCACCGCTTCAATACCGCCGTAGGCAAAGATGGCGAAGACCACAAACGATAATACCGCCAGGCCAGATTGATAACCTGGGTTTGGTGAAGCGGTGAAATTAATCGGCTGGGCAAAGTGACCGCCGTTTAATAACAAAATCGCAATACTGACTAACAATAAAACTAAATTAAGACACATCACGGCGATACCGCCGACGGCGGTAATACGGGCGATTTTATTAATCCCTTTCGCCGCTACGGTGGTGACCAGTACCATCCAGATGACGGCCAGCAGGCCCACGACCTGGGTCGATTGCAGCCCCGCAACGCCCCAGTGCTGGGTCATATCCGAACCAAACAGGAACGTTGAAAACGGCACCCACACTTTCGCGGAAGTGCTGACCATCCAGATAACGTAAGACGAGAACCACATAAAGGTGCCAATAAACGCATAGCGTGGGCCTACGCTGTTATTCATCCAGGAATAGATCCCGCCCTCTTCTTTGCGGTAGGCCGATCCCATCTCAGCCATCATTAAAGCAAATGGAATAAAAAATAATAATGCTGAAAATATATACCAGGTGATGGCGCTATATCCCATCAGGTAAAACGCGGATGGACTATTGGCAAAACCAAAAACAGACGTAAATATCATTAGGATGAGACCGATCAGGCTCATCTTTTTTATTGATGGGGTCATTTGACCCTCCCTTAACTCTGGATCGTTTTTTTACACGTCGACAGGGCTACGCGCTGCAAACTTGTCAGAAACAAGGCAGTGGGGAATCGACGCGAGAATGTGCTGGCCGGATGATAGCAAATAACCAGAACTTTCTTGTGACCATAAAAGGGATTTAGGGATGATATGACTAGAAAATGGCGCATAAAGCGCCATTTTATTTTGTGAAAGAGAACGTTATCGAACTTATGCCCGATCCACGCTAAACGCCAGCACCTCAGACAGGGTCTCGACACCCAGCGCCAGCATAATCAGGCGATCGACGCCCAACGCTACGCCAGAGCAGTCCGGCAGACCGGCTGCCAGCGCGTCCAGCAGGTTTTGATCGATCGGCTGCTGCGGCAGACCACGCGCGGCGCGTTTGCGGTTATCCTGCTCGAAACGCTGCTGCTGTTCGCGCGCGTCGGTCAGCTCGTGGAAACCATTCGCCAGCTCCATCCCTTTAAAGTACACCTCGAAGCGCTCAGCGACGCGGTGATCTTCAGCGCTAATCTGCGCCAGCGATGCCTGGCTTGCCGGGAAGTGATAAACGAACGTCGGGCGATCTTTACCAATGTGCGGTTCAACGCCGAAGGCAAACAGCAGTTGCAGTAACGTATCGCGATCTTCTTCGTTATCTGCGACGTTGCTGAGGTCGAGCTTCGCCGCCACTTCGCGCAGCAAGGTTTTATCGGCCGACAGCGGGTCAATTTCCAGATGGCGCTGGAACGCCTGCTGATAAGAAAGACTTTCCGCCGGTTGACACTCCAGCACCTGCTGCAGCAGATCGTCCACTTCGTTGATCAGGCGATACATATCGAAGTGTGGGCGATACCACTCCAGCATGGTGAATTCCGGGTTATGGTGACGGCCCATCTCTTCGTTACGAAAACTTCTGCACAGCTGAAATACCGGGCCACATCCCGCTGCCAACAGGCGCTTCATGTGGTACTCCGGGCTGGTCATCAGATAAAGGTTCATCCCCTGGGAATGACCCGGACCGACGAAACGCGTCTCAAACGGGACCAGATGTACGTCAGTCACCGTCGCCTGGCTCATGCATGGCGTCTCCACCTCCAGTACGCCGCGGTCAGCAAAGAAGCGACGGATTTCCGCCATCAACGCCGCGCGTTTTAACAGGTTAGGGATGGATGCGCTCGGCTGCCAGGTTGCCGTCTCGCTCATGGTTTTTTCTCCGATTTCAGACAAGGGCACGAAGTCTACCCGCAAGCGGCACATGACACAAATATTGCTCAGTAATTTCTCGCAGGGCAGAACAGAAGATTTCCTTAGGTAATTCCAGAACGTAATTCATCAGCTACAGTGATAAATAAAGCGCACATAACGACAAAAAAATCGAACACATCAAATTTCCCCATCAACCCGGCGGGTATACTGCTTTACCCATAAAGGAGCAGTGGAAACGTTTTTGCGCAGGCCACGTGATATCCCCCCACGTAGCGTGTTGTGAAATAACAATAATCTGGAGGAATGTCGTGCAAACCTTTCAAGCCGATCTTGCCATTATAGGCGCAGGCGGAGCGGGACTACGTGCTGCCATCGCAGCCGCTCAGGCCAACCCGCAAGCCAAAATTGCTTTGATCTCAAAAGTTTACCCTATGCGCAGCCACACTGTGGCCGCAGAAGGCGGTTCCGCCGCCGTCGCACAGGACCATGATAGCTTCGAGTACCATTTTCACGACACCGTCGCCGGCGGCGACTGGCTTTGCGAACAGGACGTCGTCGATTACTTCGTCCATCACTGCCCAACTGAAATGACCCAGCTAGAACAGTGGGGTTGCCCGTGGAGCCGCCGTCCTGATGGCAGCGTTAACGTCCGTCGCTTCGGCGGAATGAAGATTGAACGCACCTGGTTCGCCGCCGATAAAACCGGCTTCCACATGCTGCACACCCTGTTCCAGACCTCCTTACAGTTCCCGCAAATCCAGCGTTTTGATGAACACTTCGTCCTCGACATTCTGGTCGACGACGGTCAGGCCCGTGGCCTGGTGGCGATGAACATGATGGAAGGCACGCTGGTGCAGATTCGCGCCAACGCGGTGGTCATGGCGACCGGCGGCGCGGGCCGCGTGTATCGCTATAACACCAACGGCGGCATCGTTACCGGCGACGGCATGGGTATGGCGTTAAGCCACGGCGTCCCGCTGCGCGACATGGAATTCGTTCAGTATCACCCGACGGGTCTGCCGGGTTCCGGCATTCTGATGACGGAAGGCTGCCGCGGTGAAGGCGGTATTCTGGTCAACAAAAACGGCTACCGCTATCTGCAGGACTACGGCATGGGCCCGGAAACCCCGCTCGGCGAGCCGAAGAACAAATATATGGAGCTGGGTCCGCGCGACAAAGTGTCCCAGGCCTTCTGGCACGAATGGCGCAAAGGCAACACCATTCCGACGCCGCGCGGCGACGTGGTCTACCTCGACCTGCGCCACCTCGGCGAGAAAAAGCTGCTGGAGCGTCTGCCGTTTATCTGCGAGCTGGCGAAAGCCTACGTGGGCGTCGACCCAGTGAAAGAGCCGATTCCGGTGCGCCCGACCGCACACTACACCATGGGCGGCATCGAAACCGACCAGCAGTGCGAAACCCGCATTAAAGGGCTGTTTGCCGTCGGCGAATGTTCCTCCGTGGGCCTGCACGGCGCTAACCGCCTCGGTTCCAACTCGCTGGCGGAACTGGTGGTCTTTGGCCGCATGGCCGGCGAACAGGCGATGGCCCGCGCGGCCACAGCCGGTGAAGCCAACGGCAGCGCGCTGGACGCGCAGGTCAGCGACATCGAAAACCGTCTGAAAGCGCTGGTGAACCAGGAAGGCAACGAAAACTGGTCGAAAATCCGCGATGAAATGGGCCTGTCGATGGAAGAAGGCTGCGGCATCTACCGTACGCCAGAGCTGATGCAGAAAACCATCGATAAACTGGCTGAACTGCAGGAGCGCTTCAAACGCGTACGCATTACCGACACCTCCAGCGTCTTCAACACCGACCTGCTCTACACCATTGAGCTGGGCCACGGTCTGAACGTCGCAGAATGTATGGCGCACTCGGCCATGGCGCGTAAAGAGTCGCGCGGCGCGCACCAGCGTCTGGATGAAGGCTGCACCGAACGTGATGACGTCAATTTCCTCAAGCATACCCTCGCCTTCCGCGACGCCGATGGCACCACCCGCCTCGACTACAGCGATGTGAAGATAACGACCCTGCCACCGGCAAAACGCGTGTATGGCGCGGAAGCTGAAGCGGCCGAGAAGAAGGAGACGGCGAATGGCTGAGATGCAGAATTTAAAAATTGAAATCGTGCGCTACAACCCGGAAGTGGACAGCGCGCCGCACAGCGCCTTCTATGAAGTGCCTTACGATGAGCAAACCTCACTGCTTGACGCGCTGGGCTACATCAAAGATAACCTCGCGCCTGACCTGAGCTATCGATGGTCCTGCCGCATGGCAATCTGCGGCTCCTGCGGCATGATGGTCAACAAGGTGCCGAAACTCGCCTGTAAGACGTTCCTGCGCGAATACCCGAAAGGCATGAAGGTAGAAGCGCTGGCCAACTTCCCGATTGAGCGCGATCTGGTGGTCGATATGACCCACTTTATCGAGAGTCTGGAGGCCATTAAGCCCTACATTATCGGCAACCCACGCACGCCGGAGCAGGGTCCCAATAAGCAAACCCCGGCACAGATGGCGAAATACCATCAGTTCTCCGGCTGCATCAACTGCGGTCTGTGTTACGCCGCCTGCCCGCAGTTTGGCCTGAACCCTGAGTTCATCGGCCCGGCGGCGATTACCCTGGCGCATCGCTACAACGAAGACAGTCGCGACCACGGTAAGAAGGAGCGTATGGCACAGTTGAACAGCCAGAATGGCGTGTGGACTTGTACCTTTGTCGGCTACTGCTCCGAAGTATGTCCGAAACACGTCGACCCGGCCGCCGCTATTCAGCAGGGAAAAGTGGAAAGCTCGAAAGACTTTCTTATCGCTACCCTGAAACCACGCTAAGGAGTGCATGATGACGACTAAACGCAAACCCTATGTACGGCCAATGCCGTCCACCTGGTGGAAAAAGCTGCCGTTTTATCGCTTCTATATGCTGCGTGAAGGCACGGCGGTGCCAACGGTGTGGTTCAGCATCGTGCTGATCTACGGCCTGTTTGCACTGAAGCACGGCGCGGAAAGCTGGGCAGGTTACGTCGGTTTTCTGCAAAACCCGATCGTCGTGGTGTTGAACCTGATCACCCTGGCCGCCGCGCTACTGCACACCAAAACCTGGTTCGAACTGGCGCCGAAAGCCGCCAATATCATCGTGAAAAGCGAAAAAATGGGGCCGGAGCCAATCATCAAAGGGCTTTGGGTGGTGACCGCGGTGGTCAGCGTGGTGATTCTGTTTATCGCCCTGTTCTGGTAAGGAGACTGGCATGATTAACCCTAATCCAAAACGTTCCGATGAACCGGTATTCTGGGGCCTGTTCGGCGCGGGCGGCATGTGGAGCGCAATCATCGCGCCGGTGATGGTGCTGTTGGTCGGCATCCTGTTGCCGCTGATGGCCTCCGGCGACGCGTTCAGCTACGAACGCGTACTGGGCTTCGCTCAGAGCCTGATTGGCCGCGCGTTTATCTTCCTGATGATCGTCCTGCCGCTGTGGTGCGGTTTACACCGTATTCACCACGCGATGCACGACCTGAAAATCCACGTGCCTAACGGCAAATGGGTGTTCTACGGTCTGGCAGCCATTCTGACGGTGGTGACGCTGGTCGGCGTGCTGTTTATTTAACCTAATTGGCGCTGTGCAAGGCCTGTAGGCCTGATAAGCGCAGCGCCATCAGGCGAATTGCTGGATGGCGGCTACGCCTTATCCGGCCTACAATGGCCGCCAAAACCTTAATGTGCGCTTATCTTTAAGCCAATAATCCCCACGACAATCAGCGCCAGGCTGGCGATACGCATCGGGCTGGCGGACTCGCCCAACAGCAGAATACCGGTAATCGCTGCGCCTACTGCGCCAATTCCCGTCCAGACCGCATAGGCCGTGCCCACTGGCAGGCTTTTCATCGCCCACGACAGCAGCGCCATACTAACGACCATCGCCACGATGGTAATAACGCTCGGCACCAGACGGCTAAAACCGTGAGTGTATTTCAGGCCAACGGCCCAGACCACTTCAAGAAGGCCGGCAATAAAGAGAATTAACCAGGACATGTTTGGCTCCATAACGATGGGGCCGTCCCCGGATGAGAGATACGCTTACAGGTCGTCCCGCAAGGTGTTAGAAAAAACACGGGCAGTATAGGACACGAAAAACGACGGTACAACAGCGTGTTGTACCGTCACTATAGATTTATTGCTGCGCCTTGGTTGCTGCCCCAGAAATCGCGCTACCACCGTCTGAAATATCTTCACCAATGCCTCGTGTCGTATTACAGGCGGTCAGGGCAGAGGAAAGAACCAGAACCGTAAAAAATGCTGCAATCGCTTTTTTCACCATAATGTCATCCTTAATAGCCAGTTTTCGTTATCTTGCTTCATAAGCATAGACAACTTCACCCAGCATGTTGGATTTGAGCGATTTTTTTCAGACTAAGACGAAGCGGCAAAACGATAAGGGGAATGGCTGGCGCAGCAGGGCTGCTGCGCCGAACGGATCAAAGCATGAATTACTTCACGCGGGATACGTATTCGCCGGAGCGGGTATCCACTTTGATCACTTCGCCAATCTGGACGAACAGCGGAACTTTAACCACTGCGCCAGTAGACAGGGTAGCCGGCTTGCCGCCAGTACCTGCGGTGTCGCCTTTCAGACCTGGATCGGTTTCAACGATTTCCAGTTCTACGAAGTTCGGCGGGGTCACTGCGATCGGCTGGCCGTTCCACAGGGTCACGATGCACTCAGCCTGGTCCAGCAGCCACTTCGCGTTGTCACCGATCGCTTTCGCGTCAGCGGACAGCTGTTCGAAGGTTTCGTTGTTCATGAAGTGCCAGAACTCACCGTCGTTGTACAGGTAAGTCAGGTTCATATCGATAACGTCTGCGCCTTCAGCGGAATCGGTAGATTTGAAGGTTTTCTCTACGCGGGTGCCGGTCAGCAGACGACGCAGCTTAACGCGCGCGAACGCCTGACCTTTACCTGGTTTAACGAATTCGCTGGCTTCAACCGCGTACGGTTCGCCGTCCATCATGATTTTAAGACCAGCACGGAAATCGTTGCTATAGTAAGTCGCCATAAGGCCCTCTGAAATTGTTAAATGGTAGCTAAGCCACAAAATGGCGCATATTGTAACCCTAAATACCCCATCCAGAGAAGATTGGTTGATGCAACTTGCCGATGTTCTCACCGATCCGGATGAACTATTCCGTCTTTTGAATATAGACGCCGATGAAAATTTGCTTGCTGGCCGTGAGGCTAAGCGTCTTTTCGCCCTGCGCGTCCCGCGTGCGTTCGTCGCACGCATGGAGAAAGGCAACCCGAACGATCCTCTTTTACGTCAGGTACTTACTGCACAAGAAGAGTTTGTTACCGCGCCGGGATTCTCCACCGATCCGCTGGAAGAACAGCACAGCGTGGTACCCGGTTTGCTGCACAAGTACCACAACCGCGCCCTGCTGCTGGTGAAAGGCGGCTGTGCGGTAAATTGTCGCTATTGTTTCCGTCGCCACTTCCCGTATGCCGAAAACCAGGGCAATAAGCGTAACTGGCAGGCGGCGCTGGACTACGTGAGCGCGCATCCTGAGCTCGACGAAATCATCTTCTCCGGCGGCGACCCGCTAATGGCGAAGGACCACGAGCTGGACTGGCTGCTCACTCACTTAGAGGCGATCCCGCATATTAAGCGTCTGCGCATTCACAGCCGGCTGCCAATCGTCATCCCGGCGCGCATTACCGACGCGCTGGTCGAACGTTTTGCACGCTCGTCATTGCAGATCTTGCTGGTGAATCATATCAACCACGCCAATGAAATCGACGCTGAGTTCCGCGCCGCCATGTCGCGCTTGCGCCGTATCGGCGTCACGCTGCTTAACCAGAGCGTACTGCTGCGTGGCGTGAACGATAACGCTCAAACGCTGGCAAATCTCAGTAACGCGCTGTTTGACGCCGGTGTGATGCCCTATTACCTGCACGTGTTGGATAAAGTGCAGGGCGCGGCGCATTTCCTCGTCAGCGATGACGAAGCACGAGAGATTATGCGGGAGCTGTTAACGCTGGTCTCCGGCTATATGGTGCCGAAGCTGGCGCGTGAGATTGGCGGAGAGCCAAGCAAGACGCCGCTGGATTTGCAGCTGCGCCAGCGGTAAGAGGATGGAGCCAACCCTCTCTTAGTGACTAAGAGAGGGTGTACAGCGCATCAGTTCGGGCACTTATAAACCTGGCCGTTCATTTCGCTGTCGGTAGGAACAAAGCTGGAGAGCATGCCTTGCGTCGGGCTGCTGACACCGTAAATCACGTTGCCGCCCATTTCGGCCGCATGGTTGCGCAGCGCGTTTGCCGCCCCGCGCATTGAACCGCCTTCTGCGCCCTGCTGGCCGGAAAGCCAGTTGCTCTGCGCGCCGTTAGCAGTACCCAGCAGCTGGCATTCTGCCCCCGGCTTATCTTCGACAAAGCGCACGCTCTGGCCGGCTGAGGTCAGCTCGGTGGTAGAGCTACAGCCCGCTAACAGCAATGCCGCGCCGACAATCCCTGCTAAAAATTTTACCTGCATGTTATTCCCCACAATCAATGAGCTGGACGCATGTCGTCCGTGTGTAAACCTTATACTAAAAAGATGACCAAAAGAAAAACCCCCGCGCATTTCTGCTACCGATATTGCACATCATTCGCCTCATCCCCCTAAACAAATTCTGATATTACTCCCCGGGATATCGTCTTTTCACACTCAATCGTCTTTAGTGTTGCTGGCGTACAACTTTTGTTCGCTACACAGCACAATCAAAAAGGAGACGATATGAGTAAAACATCCTCAGGAGAGAGGAACGTCAAATGGGTGGGTTATCTGGCTTTTTTTCTGACCATTATTTTCTTCTCCGGTTTTTTCGCCAAAAGCACAGAGTGGTGGCGGGTGTTTGATTTTACCGTACTGAACGGCAGTTTTGGCCAGGTTAACGCCGAAGGGCAAAACGCGCTGTCGTTCCGCGGCATCGGCGGCACTGGAGCCAAAGATGGCTTTTTATTCGCGCTGGAGCTGGCGCCCTCGGTGATTTTATCGCTTGGCATCATCGCGGTAACCGAAGGGCTTGGCGGGCTGCGCACCGCGCAGCAGCTAATGACGCCGATACTGCGACCGCTATTAGGCATTCCGGGCATTTGTTCGCTGGCACTGATCGCCAACCTGCAAAATACCGACGCCGCGGCGGGCATGACCAAAGAGCTCACCGATGAAGGGGCCATCAGCGATCGGGAGCGGGCGATTTTCGCCACTTTCCAGACCAGCGGTAGCGCCATCATCACTAACTATTTCTCCTCCGGCGCCGCCCTGTTTACGGTGGTGACCGTTCCTGTCATCACACCGCTAGCCGTGATTCTGGTGTTTAAGTTCATCGGCGCTAATTTCTTACGTCTGTGGATCGCGCAAATGGAAAACCGTCACAACCAGGAGGATAAAAATGATCGCCCAGCCGCGTAAGAATGTGATGGATATGTTTATCGACGGTGCCCGCCGCGGTTTTACCATCGCCACCACCAGCCTGTTACCCAACGTCGTGATGGCGTTTGTCATTATTCAGGCGCTGAAGGTCACCGGGTTACTGGATATTGTCGGCAAAGTGTGTGAGCCGATTATGGCGCTGTGGGGGCTTCCCGGCGAAGCAGCGACCGTTCTACTGGCGTCGGTAATGAGTATGGGCGGCGGCGTAGGCGTCTGCGCCAGCCTGGTGGCGGCCGGTACGCTCAGTGGTCACGATGCTACCGTCCTGCTGCCCGCCATCTACCTGATGGGCAACCCGGTGCAAAATACCGGCCGCTGTCTTGGCACCGCCGGCGTTAACCCTAAATACTATCCGCATATTATTGCCATCTGCGTCATCAACGCCCTGCTCTCTATGTGGGTGATGCAGCTTCTTTTCTAAGGGAAAACCATGAACTTTTCATTACTGGAACCCCGCTTATTTCGCAATGCGCATCTCTATGCCCCTGACGATCGGGGTATCTGCGATCTGCTGGTCGCTGGGGGAAAAATTGTCGCCATCACCAACGCAAACAGCGAAAGCGTCCCCGAAGCATGCCCGGTCAGCGATCTCAACGGGGCTATCGTCTGCCCAGGATTTATCGATCAGCACGTCCATCTGATTGGCGGCGGCGGAGAAGCGGGCCCACACACCCGGACGCCGGAGGTCAGGTTGTCAAAACTGGTTGAGGCCGGAGTCACCGCCGTCGTTGGCCTGCTCGGCACCGATGGAACAACACGTCATCCGGAGTCATTGCTGGCAAAAACACGCGCCCTGGAGTTCGAAGGAATCAGCGCCTGGATGCTCACCGGCGCTTACGGATTGCCTTCGCCAACCATTACCGATAGCGTGCAAAAAGACGTCGCGCTGATTGATAAAATCATCGGCGTGAAATGCGCCATCTCCGATCACCGTTCCTCAGCGCCCGATACCCATCAGCTTGCCAATATGGCAGCACAGTCTCGCGTAGGCGGGCTGCTTGGGGCGAAAGCAGGCATCTCCGTGTTCCACCTCGGCAATAGCCCCCGCCTGCTGGAACCACTATATGAAATATTGCGCACAGCCGACGTACCGATCACCAAACTACTGCCTACCCACGTCAATCGCGCACAGGCGTTGTTCCAGGCGGCGCTACGTTATGCCAGCGAAGGCGGCTATATTGATATCACCACCAGCATCAACGAGCCTATTGATCCGGCAAGCGCCATCGTGATGGCCCGTGAAGCGCAGGTCCCGCTCGCACGGCTAACGTTAAGCTCCGACGGCAACGGCAGTCAGCCAGAATTTGACCGCCACGGCAACCTGGTCGGCCTTGGCGTCGCCGGGTTCGAGTCGTTGCTGGAGACGCTGCAACAGCTGGTTCAGCAGCATCATCTGCCGCTGGAAGAGGCGCTGCTGCCGCTGACCAGAAACGTCGCGGAGTTTCTCGGGCTGACGCATAAAGGCCGGCTTATACCCGGTTGTGACGCGGATTTTCTGGTGTTGGAAGCAGATTTACGGATTCGGGAAGTATGGGCCAGGGGCCGCCAGATGGTCCGAGACGGTCACGCCTGTGTGAAAGGCACCTTTGAGTAACAAAACCGAGAGATAAAAAAACCCGAGCATCACTGCTCGGGTTTCTTGTCGCTAAAGCGGTTAGCGCACGATTACATCATGCCGCCCATACCGCCCATGCCGCCCATACCGCCAGCAGCACCTAAATCAGGCGCGTCGCCTTTCGGCAGGTCGGTCACCATGCACTCGGTGGTGATCATCAGGCCAGCAACGGAAGCTGCGTACTGCAGAGCAGAACGGGTCACTTTAGTTGGGTCGAGGATACCGAAGTCGATCATGTTGCCGTATTCTTCAGTAGCTGCGTTGTAACCGTAGTTACCTTCGCCCGCTTTCACGTTGTTCGCCACAACAGACGGTTCTTCACCGGCGTTGGAAACGATCTGACGCAGCGGTGCTTCCATTGCGCGCAGCGCAACTTTGATACCGACGTTCTGATCTTCGTTCTGAGCAGTCAGGCCAGCCAGTTTAGCGGCAACGCGAACCAGCGCGACACCACCACCAGCAACCACGCCTTCTTCTACCGCAGCACGGGTCGCGTGCAGGGCGTCATCAACGCGTGCTTTCTTCTCTTTCATTTCAACTTCGGTAGCCGCACCGACTTTGATTACCGCAACGCCGCCAGCCAGTTTCGCTACGCGTTCCTGCAGTTTTTCACGGTCGTAGTCAGAAGTTGCTTCTTCAATCTGTTTGCGGATCTGAGCAACGCGGCCCTGGATTGCAGCTTCTTCACCCACACCATCGATGATGGTGGTGGTGTCTTTGTTGATCACAACGCGTTTCGCCTGACCCAGGTCTTCCAGGGTCGCTTTTTCCAGCTCCATACCGATCTCTTCAGAGATAACGGTACCGCCGGTCAGGGTTGCGATGTCCTGCAGCATAGCTTTACGACGGTCGCCGAAGCCCGGTGCTTTAACAGCAGCGACTTTCACGATACCGCGCATGGTGTTGACCACCAGAGTAGCCAGCGCTTCGCCTTCAACGTCTTCAGCGATGATAACCAGCGGTTTGCCTGCTTTCGCAACGGCTTCCAGAACCGGCAGCATTTCGCGGATGTTGGAGACTTTTTTGTCAGCCAGCAGGATGAACGGGCTTTCCAGCTCAACAGCACCGGTTTCCGGTTTGTTGATGAAGTACGGGGACAGGTAGCCACGGTCGAACTGCATACCTTCTACTACGTCCAGTTCGTCTTCCAGGCCGGTACCGTCTTCAACGGTGATCACGCCTTCTTTACCGACTTTGTCCATCGCTTCAGCGATCAGTTTACCTACGGTTTCGTCGGAGTTAGCGGAGATAGTACCTACCTGAGCAATGGCTTTAGAGTCAGAGCACGGTACGGACAGCGCTTTCAGTTCTTCAACAGCGGAAGCGACAGCTTTGTCGATACCACGTTTCAGATCCATCGGGTTCATGCCCGCAGCAACAGCTTTCAGGCCTTCGGTGATGATAGCCTGCGCCAGTACGGTGGCGGTGGTGGTACCGTCGCCTGCAGCGTCGTTCGCTTTAGAGGCCACTTCTTTCACCATCTGCGCGCCCATGTTTTCGAACTTGTCTTCCAGCTCGATTTCACGTGCTACGGATACGCCATCTTTAGTGATGGTCGGTGCGCCGAAGGATTTGTCCAGCACTACGTTACGGCCTTTCGGACCCAGGGTCACTTTAACTGCGTCTGCCAGTACGTTAACGCCGCGCAGCATTTTCACACGAGCGTCGTTACCAAATTTTACGTCTTTAGCTGCCATTTCTTCTATTCCTCAAATTCGTTCGCGCGTAGCTCTTACGCTTCAACAATTGCCAGGATGTCGCTTTCAGACATGATCAACACTTCTTCATTGTCGATCTTCTCAGATTTCACGCCGTAGCCATCGTTGAAAATCACGATGTCACCAACTTTAACGTCCAGCGGCTGCACGGTTCCGTTTTCCAGGATGCGGCCCTTACCGACAGCGATGATTTCGCCACGAGTTGATTTTGCTGCCGCAGAACCGGTCAGGACGATGCCGCCAGCAGATTTGGTTTCAACTTCTTTGCGTTTGACGATCACACGATCATGTAACGGACGAATACTCATTGATAGCTCTCCTTTGAGAAAGTCATTATCAGTTATGGGTGACGCCGGGCCGTACACGGTTTTCCGGCTAGTGCCAGAGAGATGGGGGTGGTTATTTTGGCCTTCAAGGGGTCACCCTAAAAAAAATTTCGTACCCGATACGAATCGCGATAAATCGCTGAAATACCGGCTTAGAACAGCACAATGCCGCGGGGTCATAAGAAGAGGTGATGTGTTAAAATTTTGCCCTTTGCCAGGGTATGGAAACAAGTCATGTCAGGTCTGAAACAGGAGTTGGGTTTCGCTCAGGGAGTGGGGTTATTGTCGACGTCGCTGCTGGGCACCGGCGTGTTCGCCGTTCCGGCGCTGGGCGCCATCGTCGCCGGGGAGACCAGCCTATGGGCCTGGCCGGCGCTGATAGTGTTGGTTTTCCCGGTGGCGATCGTCTTCGCGCTGCTTGGCCGGCACTTCCCCAGTGCAGGCGGCGTCGCGCACTTTGTGGAGATGGCCTTTGGCCCGCGCCTGGCACGCGTCACCGGCTGGTTGTTCCTGTCGGTGATCCCCGTCGGTCTGCCCGCCGCGCTGCACATCGCCTCGGGCTTTACCCAGGCGCTATTTGGCTGGCACGGCTGGCAACTGCTGATGGCTGAAATGGCTACGCTCGGCCTCGTCTGGTGGCTGGGCCTGCGCGGCGCCAGTTCGAGCGCGAACCTGCAAACGCTGGTTGCGATATTAATTGTCGCCCTGCTGGCCGCAATCTGGGTCTATGGCGATATCTCATTGAAAGCCATCCCTTTCCCGGCGCTTCCGGATGTCGAAATATCGCCGCTATTCGCCGCGCTGTCGGTCATGTTCTGGTGCTTTGTCGGCCTGGAGGCGTTTGCCCATATGGCATCGGAGTTCCGCCATCCGGAGCGTGACTTCCCGCGCGCGCTGATCGTCGGCCTGCTGCTAGCGGGTATTGTCTACTGGGCCTGTACAGTGCTGGTACTGCACTTCCATGCCTACGGTGCCGCCAACACCGCCGCAGCATCATTGCCAACCATCGTGGTACAGCTGTTCGGTGTGCAGGCGTTGTGGGTGGCAAGCGTGGTCGGGTTCCTCGCCTGCTTCGCCAGCCTTAACATCTATATCCAAAGCTTTGCCCGGCTGGTGTGGTCGCAGGCGCAGCATAAGCCAGACAGCTATCTGGCTCGCCTTTCCCCCGGCCTGGTGCCGCGCAACGCGTTAAGCGTGGTGATTGGCAGCTGCATGGTGAGCACGCTGGCCAGCTACTGGCTTAACATCAATCTGGATGCGCTCATCATTTACGCCAACGGCATTTTTATCATGATTTATCTGCTGTGCATGCTGGCAGGCTGCAAGCTGCTGAGCGGGCGTTACCGGGTATTGTCGGTGATGGGCGTGGCGCTGTGCCTGCTGCTGCTGGCGATGGTGGGGTGGAAGAGCCTGTACGCGGTGATAATGCTGGCTGCGCTGTGGGTGCTGCTGCCGAAAAGGAAGGCATAGACTTAAAAAGCCGGAGTGCATAACGCGCTCCGGCTTTTATCATTACGATGGCTTAAGGACGGTTATCGTCTTTATGGTCCAGTTGGTCAGGGCGCTCGTCTTTACGCTGATACTCCCCGTCAAAGGTCTGCCCGCCGTTGGTGCCACCGGCAAAACCGCCACCCGGCATGCGCCCGAAATGCAGGTGCGGCATCAGCTTCACGGTCAGGTGCTTCTGCACCGGCGGCAACAACAATACCAGCCCCAGGAAGTCGGTAAAGAAGCCCGGCAGAAGCAGCAGAAGGCCCGCGAGGATCAGCGATACGCTTTTGATCATCTCCGCCGCCGGGCTTTCGCCCGCCTGCATTTTTTCCTGCATCAGCATCAGGTTTTTGAAGCCCTGGTTACGGACCAGCGACATGCCGATCACCGAGGTAAAAATAACCAGAATCAACGTCATCAGGACGCCAAACACATGGGCGACCTGGATAAAAATAGAGATCTCAATGTAAACATAGAGAAATATGGCAATTAACGGTATCCAGCGCACTGGCATCTCCTGTGAAGTCAACAACGCGTATCACGCGCTTGCAGCGAGTCATCATTCTCTGCACTAAATTGAAATGGTGGTGAATCGCCGCATTTCAATCAGCGGCGGCCCATATTTTTGTCAACAATCGTCAAGCGGTGATTCATTTCACAAATCAATAATTCTTATCAGTTACGTCTGATAATAAGTGATCCAGATTACTGCAATCCGCTATCATCAGCATATGATCATGGACACCGGGCCGTTTAAGGAAATAATCTGCGGTCAGAAAAACGCATGACCACAAAAATCCTGCGTATTTGGTGAAATCATTGGCAGCTCGCAAAAGAAGGTTCACATGCTAAACAACATTCGTATCGAAGAAGATCTGTTAGGTACCAGGGAAGTTCCTGCTGACGCTTACTACGGCGTTCATACTCTGAGAGCGATTGAAAACTTTTACATCAGTAATAGTAAAATCAGCGACATCCCGGAGTTCGTTCGCGGGATGGTCATGGTGAAGAAAGCGGCGGCCCTGGCGAACAAAGAGCTACAAACCATTCCTAAGGGTGTGGCGAATGCCATCATTGCGGCCTGTGATGAAGTTCTGAATAACGGCAAATGCATGGATCAGTTCCCGGTAGACGTCTATCAGGGCGGCGCGGGCACCTCTGTCAACATGAACACCAACGAAGTACTGGCGAACATCGGCCTGGAGCTGATGGGCCACCAGAAAGGTGAATACCAGTACCTGAACCCGAACGACCACGTCAACAAATGCCAGTCCACTAACGATGCCTACCCGACCGGTTTCCGCATCGCGGTGTACGCCTCAATTGTGAAGCTGGTTGATGCCATTCATCAGTTAGGTGAAGGCTTCCAGCGTAAAGCCGTTGAGTTCCAGGACGTGCTGAAAATGGGCCGTACCCAGCTGCAGGACGCGGTACCAATGACCCTGGGCCAGGAATTCCACGCCTTCAGCGTGCTGCTGAACGAAGAGACCAAAAACCTGCTGCGCACCGCGGAGCTGCTGCTGGAAGTAAACCTTGGCGCCACCGCCATCGGTACCCGTCTGAACACCCCGGATGGCTACCAGCAGTTAGCGGTACAGAAACTGGCTGAAGTCAGTAATCTGCCGGTCGTTCCGGCAGAAGATCTGATTGAAGCGACCTCCGACTGCGGCGCATACGTCATGGTCCACAGTTCGCTGAAACGCCTGGCGGTGAAAATGTCGAAGATCTGCAACGACCTTCGCCTGCTCTCCTCCGGCCCGCGCGCAGGCCTGAATGAAATCAACCTGCCGGAGCTGCAGGCCGGTTCTTCTATCATGCCAGCCAAAGTGAACCCGGTCGTTCCAGAAGTCGTGAACCAGGTGTGCTTCAAGGTTATCGGCAACGACACCACCGTCACCATGGCCTCCGAAGCAGGCCAGCTGCAGCTGAACGTGATGGAGCCGGTGATTGGCCAGGCGCTGTTTGAGTCTATCCACATCCTGACTAACGCCTGCTACAACCTGCTGGAAAAATGCGTCGACGGCATCACCGCGAACAAAGAAGTGTGCGAAAGCTACGTCTACAACTCTATTGGTATCGTCACCTACCTGAACCCGTTCATCGGCCACCACAACGGCGATATCGTCGGGAAAATCTGTGCCGAAACCGGTAAGAGCGTGCGTGAAGTGGTACTGGAGCGCGGCCTGCTGACGGAAGCGGAGCTGGACGACATCTTCTCGCCACAGAACCTGATGCACCCGGCCTACAAAGCGAAGCGTTATACCGATGAAAGCGAACAATAGTCTTTCTGACTAATAAACTGAGGCATGTCATGATGACATGCCTTTTTTGTTTCTATAATTCACGAAAACACAACAATTACATATCAACTTGGTAAACAAGGAAGGCTAATATGTTTGGAGCAGAACTGGTCATTGTGCTTCTTGCCATCTACCTGGGGGCAAGACTCGGGGGGATAGGCATCGGCTTTGCCGGCGGCTTCGGCGTGCTGGTGCTAACGCTGATTTTTCAAATTAAACCCGGTGCCATACCGTTTGACGTCATTGAAATCATTATGGCGGTTATCGCCGCGATTGCCGCCATGCAAATCGCCGGCGGGATGGATTATCTTGTCAGCCTCGCCGAACGACTGCTGCGTCGGCACCCCAAATACATCACTTTCCTCGCTCCGCTGGTCACCTGGTTTATGACCATCCTCGCGGGGACCGGGCACACCGCGTTCTCCACGCTACCGGTGATTACCGAAGTGGCGAAAGAACAGGGCATCCGCCCTTCCCGCCCGCTCTCCATCGCCGTGGTGGCCTCGCAGATTGCGATTACCGCCTCGCCGATTTCCGCGGCGGTGGTGTTCTTCGCCGGTATCCTTGAACCGATGGGCGTGAGCTACCTGACGCTGCTGGCTATCTGTATTCCGGTAACGCTGATAGCCGTCCTGCTGACCTCCATCGTCTGTAACTTCCTCGGCTGCGAACTGAAGGACGACCCGGTGTACCAGGAGCGTCTGGCCAAAGGGGAAGTACGCCTGCGCGGCAGCAAGGTCTTTGAGCTGAAGCCGCACGCTAAGCGCTCGGTGCTGCTGTTCCTGGTCGGCATCGTGGCGGTGATGTTCTACGCTACCGCCATCAGCGACACCGTCGGGCTGATTCAGAATCCGGTGCTGCCGCGTAACGAAGCGATCGTGGTGTTTATGCTGACCATCGCCACGCTGATCTGCATCACCTGTAAAGTCGACACCGGTGAAATCCTCAACGCCAGCACCTTTAAATCCGGGATGAGCGCCTGCGTGTGCGTGCTGGGCGTCGCGTGGCTGGGTGATACCTTCGTGAAAGCGCACATCGCCGACATTCAGGCGGTAGCGGGCGATCTGCTGCACAACTACCCGTGGCTGCTGGCGGTGGTGCTGTTCTTTGCCGCAACGCTGCTCTACTCCCAGGCGGCGACCACGAAAGCGCTGATGCCTGCGGCGCTGATGCTTGGCGTCACCCCGCTGACGGCAATTGCGTCTTTCGCCGCCGTCTCCGCGCTGTTCGTATTGCCGACCTACCCAACGCTGCTGGCGGCGGTAGAGATGGACGACACCGGCTCCACTCGGATCGGCAAATACGTATTTAACCACGCGTTTCTGATCCCGGGGGTGATTGCCATTGCCCTCTGCGTCATCCTCGGCTTCATCTTCGGCGGGTTAATGCTCTAACCCTGTGACGCTGTGTAAAAATCGTTAAGGTCGGGCCGCTCTGCGGCCCGATTCACTCAACCCTCTCCAGGTGCCGTGCTATAGTGCCTCTTTTCATCGATAACGAGGTTTACAATGAGCACTCCCGACGCTGTAGTGGTCCTCTGTACTGCTCCGGATGAAGCCACCGCCCAGGACCTGGCAGCCAAAGTGCTGGCAGAGAAATTAGCGGCCTGCGCCACCCTGCTACCCGGCGCGACCTCGCTATACTATTGGGAGGGGAAGCTCGAGCAGGAGTATGAAGTGCAAATGCTGCTAAAAACCGATCTTGCCCACCAGCAGGCGTTGCTGGACTGCCTGAAAGCGCATCACCCGTATCAAACGCCAGAATTGTTAGTGTTACCCGTTACTCACGCAGATGTTGATTATCTCTCATGGCTCAACGCATCCTTACGCTGATCCTGCTGCTTTGCAGCACCTCAGCCTTCGCCGCCGGGTTATTTGACGGACCCGGCCGCAGCAATTTTATTCCTGCTGATCAAGCCTTTGCCTTTGATTTTCAGCAGAACCAGCATGACGTAAACCTGAGCTGGCAGGTGAAAGAGGGCTACTACCTCTATCGCCAGCAGATCAAAATTAATCCGGCTAATGCCAGCATTGCTCCGCTACAGCTCCCCAAAGGCGAACCGCATAACGACGAGTTCTATGGCAAAAGCGAAATCTACCGCCAACACCTGGTCGTGCCGGTGACGCTGACACAGGCCAGCCATGGCGCGACGCTGACGGTGACCTATCAGGGCTGCGCCGACGCGGGGTTCTGCTACCCGCCGGAAACCCGAACCGTGCCGCTGAACGCGGTCTCTGCCCTTCCCCCCTCCGGGGAGAGGGCCGGGGAGAGGGGCGAAACCAGCGCGGACTTACCGTTCTCCGCCCTCTGGGCCCTATTAATCGGCATCGGCATCGCCTTCACCCCCTGCGTGCTGCCGATGTATCCGCTGATCTCCGGCATCGTCCTCGGCGGTAAACAGCGCCTCTCTACCGCTCGCGCGCTGCTGCTGGCCTTTATCTACGTGCAGGGGATGGCGCTGACCTACACCGCCCTCGGCCTGGTGGTGGCCGCCGCCGGGATGCAGTTCCAGGCCGCGTTGCAACATCCGTACGTGCTGATCGGCCTGTCGGCGGTGTTTATCCTGCTGGCGCTGTCGATGTTTGGCGCTTTCTCGCTTCAGTTGCCATCTTCCTTGCAGACCCGTCTCACCCTGATGAGCAACCGCCAGCAGGGCGGCTCCCTCGGCGGCGTGTTCACCATGGGGGCGATTGCCGGGCTGATTTGCTCGCCGTGCACCACCGCGCCGCTGAGCGCCATTCTGCTGTATATCGCCCAGAGCGGTAACCTGTGGCTTGGCGGCGGTACGCTGTACCTGTACGCGCTGGGTATGGGGCTGCCGCTGATTCTGGTCACTGTATTCGGCAACCGCCTGCTGCCAAAAAGCGGGCCGTGGATGGCGCATGTCAAAACCGCCTTTGGCTTTATGATCCTCGCGCTGCCGGTGTTCCTGCTGGAACGGATTATCGGCGACGTATGGGGATTGCGGCTGTGGTCGATGCTCGGCGTGGCGTTCTTCGGCTGGGCATTTATCACCAGCCTCGGGCTGAACAAACCGTGGCAGCGCATTGGGCAAATCATCCTGCTGGCCGCGGCGCTTATCAGCGTGCGCCCGCTTCAGGATTGGGTCTTTGGCCAGACGGCCACGCAGAGTCAGGCGCATCTCAACTTTACCCGCATCAGCAACGTCGAGTCTCTGAACGCCGCGCTGGCTAACGCCCGCGGTAAACCGGTGATGCTCGACCTGTACGCCGACTGGTGCGTGGCCTGCAAAGAGTTTGAGAAGTACACTTTCAGCGACCCGCAGGTGCAGCAGGCACTGCAAAATACGGTACTGCTACAGGCGGACGTAACGGCTAACAGCGCGCAGGACGTAGCGCTGCTAAAACATTTACAGGTACTGGGCCTGCCGACCATCCTCTTCTTTGATGAAGACGGCAACGAGCAGCCCGCCCTACGGGTAACCGGCTTTATGGACGCCGCCGCATTTCGCGCGCATTTGCGCGATCGCCAACCGTAGACAACACTTTGAGACGGATAGCCGTCGGGAACGGAGGAGAATACCGTGCAACGCGAAGACGTATTGGGAGAAGCCCTACAGCTCCTGGAGCAAGAAGGGATTGCAAGCACCACGCTGGAAATGGTGGCCGAGCGCGTGGACCGTCCGCTCGATGAACTGCGCCGCTTCTGGCCGGACAGCGAAGCGCTGCTGTATGACGCGCTGCGCTATTTAAGCCAGCAGGTAGAGACCTGGCGTCGCCAGTTGATGCTCAACGAAGAGATGACAGCCGAAGAGAAGCTACTGGCTCGCTATCCGGCATTGACCAACTGCGTGACCAAAAACCGCTACCCCGGCTGCCTGTTTATCGCTGCCTGCACCTTCTACCCGGACGCCGAGCACCCGATTCATCAGCTCGCCAACCAGCAGAAGCTGGACGCGTTCCACTTCACTCATGAGCTGCTGACCCAACTGGAAGTGGATGACCCCACGATGGTCGCGAAACAGATGGAGCTGGTGCTGGAAGGCTGCCTGAGCCGCATGCTGGTCAATCGCAGCCAGGTTGATGTAGACACCGCGTACCGCCTGGCCGAAGACATTCTGCGCTTCGCCCAGTGCCGGCAGAACGGCGCGCTGACCTAGGCCAGCATCCCACCCACGCGGATGACCGGCCTGTGGCAGCGCGATTTGTGCAAACGCGCGGCGTAAACGCGTAGATTGCCGCAATAGTAAGCAGTTGAACAGCTTTTCGCTGATTTTGGTTGACGCGAGTGAGCGACTACGGTTTAATGCGCTCCGTTGCCCGGATAGCTCAGTCGGTAGAGCAGGGGATTGAAAATCCCCGTGTCCTTGGTTCGATTCCGAGTCCGGGCACCACTTATTCAGAAAACCCAGCCTATGGCTGGGTTTTTGCTTTTTGGAACCATGCTACCTTTCAAGCCTTATCAAACGTCCGCCGCAGAATCCGCCCCTTCCCCCATTTTCACCTCAACTGGTTTCCGTTACCCTATAGCCGCAGGCATCGCGACAACCGCCTTGCCACGCATCCTCAAGGTTCTCCATGACCGCCAAAAACAAAATCCTCCTCAGCGCCTGCCTGGCCGGGCACCGCGTGCGTTACAACGGTACCGATAAATCCTGCACCGCAAACCTGCTGCAACAATGGCGTGAGGAGGGCCGTCTGGTTATTCACTGCCCGGAGCTGGCGGCGGGGCTTGAGACGCCGCGACTGTCGGCGGAGATGGTTAACGGTCAGGGTATCGAGGTGCTGAACGGGCGTGCGCAGGTGCTGGAAAGCGACGGGCGCAATGTTACACAACCCTACGTGCTGGCCGCCTGGCTGGCGCTGCAAACCGCGCAGCAACACGGCTGTCGGTTTGCGATTATGACCGACGGCAGCCCCACCTGCGGCAGCCTGCACGTTTACGACGGCTCGTTTCGCGGCATGAAGGTGCCGGGCGAAGGGGTCGCGGCGGCGCTGTTGCGCCAGCATGGGGTTGAGGTGTTTAGCGAGTTTCAGTTGGATGCGCTGCAGCAGCGGCTTGATGAGGTTGAGGGAGCATAGATCCCGCCCGCCCGGCATCGGTGCAATGCGCCTCATCCGGGCGACCTGATACTTTACGCCTTCCTACTTCAGAGAAAGTCCCCTCATGGAAATTTATAATCCAGATCACGGAAATTAATTTCTAAATCATAAAACCTATTTCCGTCCTCCCCTTGTTAAGATCCCTCCCGAGAGCCACTGCGGCCTCAGCGCCGCATAATAAGAGGTGCACTCCATGCGTAAAGATTTAACCAGTAACGAGCTGAGAATTTATAAATTCTGCCAGGAGCACCCGGCCGACGTTTATAAAATGAAAATTCATGAACTGGCCGAGCGCGTTTATACCACCGCACCGTCTATTTCGAAACTGGTTAAGAAATTAGGCTTTAATAATTTTCAGGAGTTTAAGGTCGATGTTCGCGACGTATTCTCCATGTCGCAAAACTCACAGCATCATAATGCCTTCGTGAGCGAGTATCTCCAGGAAATGCAGGATGCCTTAACTAAGGTTTCCGAGAGTAAAATAAAAGCCTTTTGTGATTTTTTATCCACATGTAACACGATTATTACCTGGGGATACGGTACTTCGGACAGCGTGGCAAATTATGTCAGCTATAACCTGATGGTGCTGGGCTTTAATATCCTCAATGAAACGGACTATACCAACTGTAATGTGCGTAGCCGCTTTCTGACCGCCGATGACTGCGTGTTGATTGTATCCAACAGCGGCGAGTCGGAAATGCTGGAAGAAATCATCACCAATGCGCGGAAAAACGGCATCAAAGTTGCCGCCATCACCAGCCGGGAAAATTCGACGCTGGCGCTTAAGGCCGATGCCGCCCTGATCTATAAAAACGCCATTATTAAAAACACGGCATTTGAAAATATTAGCTATCCGATTCAGATAGCCATCATCGACATCATGCTTTTTCATTTATCCAATGTCAGAAAAGTATCACTGAAATTTAATTCAAAGGTAGAAGACTCATGACCCAACTTAAACTCGTTGTGATTGGCGCTGGCAGCAGCTATACCCCTGAACTGATTGAAGGGGTTATTATTAATCATCATCAGCTGCCGATATCCCATATTGCTTTTGTCGACATCGAAATGGGCAAAGAGAAAATGAACATCATTTTCGAGCTCACCAAAAGAATGCTGGCCAAAGCAGGCTTACCGATTGATGTCAGCCAAACCTTCGACCGAAAAACAGCGCTACAGGAGGCGGATTTCGTGGTGACGCAGCTGCGTGTCGGCGGTATTGACGCTCGTATCGTCGATGAAAAACTACCGAAATCATACGGTTTTATTGGCCAGGAAACCAACGGCGCGGGCGGGATGTTTAAAGCGTTGCGCACCATTCCGGTGATTATCGACATTGCCAATGAAATGAAAGAGATTTGCCCTAACGCGTGGCTGATCAACTTCACCAACCCGGCTTCCATGGTGACCGAAGCGGTTCTCAAATACAGCAGTAACAACCGGGTGATTGGCCTGTGCAATGGCCCGATCAATATGACCCATCAGGTTGCCGGCCTGCTAAATGTTGACGTTGCCGATTTGTTCGTTGAGTTCAAAGGCTCCAACCACATGAACTTTATTACCAAAATTCTGCACAACGGCGTAGACCGCACCCGGGAAACCATCGAGATAATCAACGCAGCCGATGTCGACCAACTGAGCTTTAAAAACGTCAGCAACGAGCAGTTTAATAAAGAGCTGCTGGCCGCCACCAACCTGATCCCATCCTCGTATTTAAAGTACTACCTCAAAACCACCGAGATGTTGGCAGAGCAGGAGGCCGCCGAGCTATCACGTGGTGAAATCGTCAAAAATATCGAAGCCGAGCTGTTTAAAAAATACAGCGACGTCACGCTTCAGGATAAGCCTAAAGAGCTGGAGGCCCGCGGCGGCGCGCTCTATTCCGCTGCGGCGCTGAACGTCATTCGTGCCATTTACCTCGACGATAAGAGTATTCAAACCGTCAACGTTCGCAACGGCGGCGCGATTACCAATTTACCGGAAGATGCGGTAGTGGAAGTGAACTGCGTCCTCACCCGTAATGGCCCAATGCCAATTTGCACCGGCGAAATTCCGTCTCCCGCCAAAGGTATTGTGTCGATGATGAAGGACTATGAAGCGCAGATCGTCAAAGCCGCCGCCACCGGCAACTATCAGGCACTGATCGCAGGCTTCCTCTTCAATCCATTATGTTCAAGCGACAATAAGGGCGTTGAGCTGGTGAAAGAGATGCTGCGGGCCAATAAAAAGTATCTGCCGCTGTTCGCCAACAAAATTGAATCACTCTAATCGCGGGAAGACACCGATGAAATGTACAGCTTTTGATACCAACGCCGCGCTGGCCGAGCAGGTGGTCAGCGAACTCTCAGCGCTTAAGCCGCATTCCCGCGTGTTAATCCCTTCGGGGAGCACACCGCGCTGGGTTTACGACCTGCTGGCGACAACGAAGGTTGCCGAACATCTCACCTTCTTTGCGCTGGATGAATGGGTTAACGTGCCCAGCGAGTCCGATGGCAGCTGCCTGAGTATGATTAATCAGGACTTTGTGCATAAATGCGCGCATCCGGTGCAGTTAATCCATTTTGATCCTTACGCCTCGACGGCGCAGAACATTGCCCATTACAACGCCGCGCTCAACGGCGCAGAGTTTGATTATGTGATTCTGGGTGTCGGGATGAATGGACATATCGGCTTAAACGAACCGGGCGTTTCTTTTGCTGAGGATTACCTGCAAACCCAACTGGATGACGTCACCATTAACGTCGCCAGCCACAAATACTTTTCCGGCGACGTCACACTCAACGAAGGCATTACCGTGGGGCTGAACAAAATCATTAAGGCCGGCAAAGTGATCGTCATTATTAACCACGAGGATAAAAAAGGGATTTATCAGGAGATCGTGAACGGTGATGCCCATCACACCGAAATCCCGGCCATTTATATTAAGCAATTCCCGCACGTTAATTACTACATTACCAAAAACCTTCAAGGGTAAGCGGAAATGAGCATAACCTCTCTACTCGAACAAAAGATGTTGCCGTTGGCCGAGAAAATCTCGTCAAACATCTATTTAACCGCCCTCAAAAATGCCTTTATTGCCCTGATTCCTTTTTTAATCGTCGGCTCCTTTTTCCTGCTGCTCACCAACTTTCCGATTAGCGGCTACAACGAGTTTATGACCTCGCTGCTCGGAAAAGGCACGCTGGATAAGCTCAACTACGGGATTAACGCCAGCTACGGATTAATGACCCTGCTTGTGATTATCACCTTTTCAAAGGAGTTAGTCGAAAAGCTCAACCTCAGCCAGAGTGCCGCTATTTTACCGGTAGCGATCTTCTTCTTAATGCTGCCTGGAAGTATCACTACCGAGTCTGGCACTCTTGTTGATGGGGCTTATGCGCTGCTGGACTTTAGTTCGGAGTCGATGTTTTTAGGGATCATTGTCACCCTGGTCACCATCAAGATGATTGAGTTCCTGGAGCACAGAGCCTTTACCATCAAGATGCCAGACAGTGTGCCACCCGAAATTGCCAGGTCGTTTAAATCGCTGGTCCCCATTCTTGTGGTGCTACTGTTCTGGATAATCGTGAAGGTGCTGTTTGAAAATACCCATTTCGGCACCCCGGGGAAATTTATCAGCGTCGCGCTGCAACAGCCGCTGCTCTATTTAGGCAACTCCATCTTTTCGCAGCTTATTGCTGAAATGATGATCAGCCTGTTCTGGTTCTTCGGTATTCACGGCGACTCTATTGTCTCATCGGTGATGGGGCCAATCTGGCAGACGCTTAGCGCGCAGAATCTGGCGCAAACCCAGGAAGGTCTGGCGGCGACCAACATCATCACTCAGCAGTTCAGGGATGTGTATTTGATTGCCGGCGGCACCGGTTTTACCGGCGCGCTGCTCATCAGCATCTTTATGGTCGCGAAAAGCACTCGCCTAAAGCAGCTTTCAAAACTGGCGGCCCCGGCTGCCATTTTTAATATTAACGAACCGGTGATTTTTGGTCTGCCGATCGTACTCAATCCACTGATGCTTATCCCATTTCTGCTAACGCCAATGGTGCTCTGCACGATAACCTACGTGGTGATAGCACTCGGCTGGGTGCCGCCAACGTCCGGGGTTGCAATTCCGTGGACGACACCGATCTTTGTATCCGGGTTTTTAACCACCGGGATTTCCGGCGTAATTTTACAAGCGGTGAATCTGGCTATCGCCACCGCGATTTATCTACCGTTCGTGAAGATTTTAGATAAACAGTACCTTCATGAAGAGCATCAGATGGCCTGCAGGTCCGAGGAACTTCAACCACAGTCGTAACGTGGTGCCCCCTTCTCTTTTTTTAAGGAGGAGGGGACACTCACAAAGAACAAAGCCGGCTTCAACGATCAGGTCACCCAGAGGATTAAGCGGGAGTTTGGCCAGGTATACCATCAGGAAGGTTAGCCCTTCCGATGTAGCCTAACGAGAGGCCCGTAACTTCAGCCAGTTCACTAATTTCCACACCTGGGTTGAATGCGAGCCCTTAAATAGAACAATATCGTCATCCTGAATATCCTCCAGATAAGCCGCTTTAAACGCATCGACTTCATCCAGGAAAATGTATCGCTTACCCGCATCAATTATGCTGTCATAAACTTTATAACTATTGCCAATGAGGTAAATTGTATCAATCTGACTACGGTTGATGCTCTCAATCAGGGCGCGATAATACTGCTCATAACGATCGCCGAGCTCGGCCATCTCCCCCAAAACAAGCACTTTACGTCCCGGAGAGACTGACTCGCTCAGTTGCGATATCGCCATCATCATTGAACCAGGGTTAGCGTTATAGGCGTCATCAATGACAGTTAGCGGGTGTGCGTCGACGACCAGACGATTCACTTCACCTCTTCCCGGCAATGCCTGGAAGCGCGTCAACCTCGGTAGCGCCGCCTCAGGGGCATAGCCTAGCGACGAAACAACAGCTAGCGTGGCGACGCTGTTTAGCGCCATATGAACGCCTTCCGCCTGCATCGTATAGCTGAGGGTCTGGCCAAAAATCTCCGCCTTAACACCGTTCGTCGCCGCGTCGTACGCTAACAGGCGGCAATCACAGACTTCCTGTTGACCATAGGTGACTATCCGTAACCCCTGCTTCACCGCTGCCGCATAAATGCAGTCCCATTCCTGCATATCACGGTTGAGCACAGCCACATCGCCAGGTTTCATGCCCAGAAAAATCATCGCTTTGGTGCGCGCAATATCGCGTAGCGACTGGTTTTCTTTCAGATGAACCGCCTGAATATTCGTCACAACAGCGACGTTTGGCCGTGCCATCCGCGTACTGATATCCATACGGCCAATGGCGATTTCCAGCACCACCTGCGGGGTATCCCACGGCATCGAAGCAATATTCCACGCGACGCCGCGCGGCAGGTTGGCATTTTGCGCGCTGCCGAGTGCCGGCCCCCACTCCGCCAGCGCGGCGGTGAGCATGGCGACGCAAGTGGTTTTCCCGGCGCTCCCCGTGACGCCAATCACGTTGCCGACCATTTTGTTACGGGCATATCGCCCCATATTCAACAACGCTTCGTTCCGGTCCTCGACCAGATAAACGGGAATATTGCTCCCGGTAACCCGTTCTGCATCATCGACAATAAGCGCAGCGGGTGGATACGGAAGTTTATCGAGTCGCTCTGCTAGCACGCCGCCATCTTCATTTTCTGCACGCACACAAACCATATTGCCGGGCTGCATGGCGGGTGAAAAAATCGATACCCCCGTCGCGCACCAGTCTTCCGGCGGAGGGGTTAGCCAACGACCAGGCGCGGCTTGCATTAAAGATTCAACTGTCCAGCAGGCCCCTGCCAAAAATCCTTTTTCTTTTTTCTGACTCATTTTTTCTCCTGAAAAATTGAATGCTGATGCAGCCGAGCCTGCAATGGTACGGACGGGATTATTCAACTATTTAGCCGCCAAATTATTTGATCCCGATAGGGTAATTTTCTATTCTCAGGGCAATATAGTAGAAATGTAGAATACATAAATCGCAATACGTAATGCTATTTTGATGCGATTCATCTCAGACAGGGTGTCACCACATGACAAGGAGCTTCAATGTCACTGAGCCAATTACTTGCGCATGTGCGCCCCGGACTCGATACGCTTAATGCTGCTGCGCAGCCTGCGCCCTTTCCTGCCTACATCCTGTTTCTCAGCACATGTAGCGGTCAGGAACGCGCTTATACGGCCTATGCCTGCGGCAGCACATTGGAGGAAGCCTGGCAATGTGCCGTGGACGATTTACAGTGCTGGGAGCAGCAACAGTCTGCGCCGCTTATCTGGCTGCGCGCCGATCTGGTCGATAAAATCCAGACCCTGCGCTGGGATGCTCTGCAAGAGAAACTGGAGAAGACCAAGCGTAACTATTTCCGCTTTGGTCTGAGCTTTACGCCCGACTTCCAAAGGCCGATACTCGAGCAGGAAATTAACGCTAACGCCCTGCTGTATCACAGTAAAGAGGGGATCGCGACGCCCAATACGCCTAATTTATCGCATTTCTCTCGTTGGCGCTTCGGCTGCGAATTGCGCTGGCCAGAGAATCCCGAGCAGCTGATCTGGCGCTTTACGACCCGCAGCGTATTTTGCGACGGCGAGCAAGTCTACCCCATTGAATCCAAAGGCCGAAACTCCGGTTACCGCCAACTCCATCACTGGCAAGAAGAAACGCTCGACCCGATGATCGTTTCTGCCACCGATTATCTGGCACGCCAGGTGAAAAACTCGGGCCGCTATCACTATGGCTGGTTCCCCTGTTTCGATCGTGCCATCCCTACTTACAATGCGCTGCGTCACGCCAGCTCCACCTACGCGCTATTGGAAGGCTGGGAAGTGACGCAGGAGCCCGCGCACTTTGCCGCCATTGAACGCGCACTTGGCGACCTGTCGAACGAGCTTATCGAAACGCGCCGTCTGCCCGACGGCAGCAACGCCGATTTTCTTATCGACACTGGCGGCGAAATTAAGCTCGGCGGGAATGCAGTTTGTATACTGGCAATGGCCAAATACACCGAGCTCACCGGCGACCAACGCTATCTGCCACAGATGCAGCGTCTGGCAAACGGCATCAGCTTTATGCAAAAAACCGATACCGGCGGCTTTAATCACGTACTGAACGCCGCCGATCTGTCGCTGAAGGCCGAACACCGAATTATCTATTACGACGGCGAGGCGGCATTCGCGCTGATGCGTTTGTACGGGCTGACCAAAACGCCGCGCTGGCTGGAAATCGTTGAACGCGCGATGGATCACTTTATCGCGCAGAAGCACTGGCAGGCTCACGACCACTGGCTAAGCTACTGTGTAAACGAGTTAACGCTGTACCGTCCGCTTGAGCGTTATTATCAGTTTGGCCTGGACAACGTGCGCGATCACCTGGACTTCGTGATCAACCGGGTCACCACCTACCCGACGCTGCTCGAACTGATGATGGCGGCGTCGCGCATGCTAAGCCGTCTGGCCACTTCCGAGCATCGTCACCTGCTGGACGGGTTCGATCTGGAGAAGTTCAACCTGGCGCTGGAGACGCGGGCGCGGTACCTCGCGAACGGTTTTTTCTGGCCGGAACTGGCAATGTTCTTCAAAAATCCGCCCCGGATCGTGGGCAGTTTTTTCATTCGTCACCACAGTTTCCGGGTGCGCATTGATGATGTCGAACACTACCTTTCCGGCTATGTTGCTTACCGAAAACACTGGCGTCATCAGCATGACAAGACGACATAATCCCTTAATGATGAGCGTTTGCTGAATGAAGCGCCTGCGGGATATCGTACGTCCATTTATCTGGAAACGCTGGCTGTCGTTGTTTCTGGCGCTGCTGCTATTGGTGCCGCCCGAACTGGGCGCGGGATGGAATTTCAATACCATCAACGAGCGGACGCAACGGCTCTATGGCCCCGCGACGCCCACTGCCCAGCGCAATATTGATGCCTGGGAGGCGTTGCTTAAACAGCCGACGCAGGGCAACATTCAGGCCACCCTGAACCGCGTGAACCAATTTTTTAATTCGCGCATCCGCTTTGTGGACGATATAACGGTGTGGGGGCAAGAGGATTATTGGGCGACCCCGGTGGAAGCATTACGTAAAGGCGCGGGAGATTGCGAAGACTACGCGCTGGCCAAATATTTTACCCTACGTGAATTAGGTGTTCCGGCAAGCCAACTGCGAATCACCTACGTTAAAGCATTACAATTAAATCAGGCACATATGGTTGTGACATGGTATTCGACGCCGGACGCTATTCCGCTGGTCCTCGATAATCTGAAGCCCGCCATATTACCCGCCACCGCCCGCAGCGATCTGCTCCCTGTTTATTCCTTTAATGGGGAAGGTTTATGGATCCCGCAGGCCAGCGGCAGCAAGCGCGTTGGCGACAGTAAACGACTTTCACGTTGGCAGGATCTTCTCACCAGGATGCGTGCAGAAGGGTTTGTAATTAATGAATAGGAAGCGGTCATGTCCCTTTATAAACAGCTACTGATTGGCATCTGCCTGTTTACGCTGACGATATTCTGCGGCAACTTTTTTGCCACGCTGGAAAGCTCACGCGAGCAGTATCACAACCAGCTGAGTGCGCATGCCCAAGATGCCGCCACGGCGCTCGGCCTCTCGTTAACCGCGCATATCGATGACCCGGTCATGACCGAGCTGATGGTGAACTCCATTTTCGACAGCGGCTACTTCTACCGCATTCAGGTCGTGGATATCAAAACCGGCAAGCCCATTATTGAGCGTCAGAACATCCCGCCCAGCGCCAACGTGCCTGGCTGGTTTGCCCGCATCGTGCACCTGAACCCCGGCCAGGGCGAAGCTATCGTCATGCGCGGCTGGACGCAGGCCGCGCGCGTGGAGGTGGTCAGCCACCCGATGTTTGCGCTGTCGCGCCTGTGGAGCAGTCTGGTCGCCAGCTTCCTGTGGCTAACCGGCTGTAGCGTGTTGTGTATCCTGGGCGCGATGTTCCTGTTGCGCCACCGTCTGCGCCCGCTGAACTACATCGTCGAACAAGCTACCGCCATCAGCCGCCGCGAGTTCCTGAGCCTGCCAGCACTGCCGAAAACGCCGGAGCTGCGTCGGGTTGTCGAAGCCACAAACATGATGGTTACCCAGCTGAAAGCACTGTTTAGCGAGCAGGCCCAGCGCACCGAGGCACTGCGGCAGGAAGCCTATAACGACAGCCTCACCGGACTGAACAACCGCCGCGCTTTCGACATCAAATTCCAGACCCGCCTGAGCGATGAAGACCACGCCGACGGCAACCTGATCCTCCTGCGCGTGCAGGATCTGATGGGCCTCAACCAGCGCCTTGGCGGTGCCAACACCGATAAACTGCTTAAAGCGGTTGCCGATATCCTCAGCAGCCTCCAGCAGCGCTACTTCCATAGTGAAGGTTTTGTCGCCCGCGTACGCGGTGGCGAGTTCGCCATTATCACCGCCCCCGTCCTTCCGACGGAGATGGAGAGCTTCGCTAACTCACTGAACACACAGCTCAAAGCGTTGTATGAAACAGGCCTGAGCGACGTCAACCCGGTGGCGCATTTTGCCGAAGTTGCTTTCCACTATGGTGACACGCCACAGAACCTGCTGCGTCAGGCGGACCAGATCCTGGTGGCCGCCGAAGCCGATATGCGCACCTTCGTCGACCCGGCATTGGCCGCGCAGCAAACGCCGGATGAGGACCACCACCACTGGCATCAGCGCCTGACGGAGATTCTGGATAAGGAAGCGTTTGAGCTTTATTCGCAGCCCGTGTACGAGTGCAATAGCAAACACGTTGTTCTCCATCGTAAAATTCTGGCGCGTATTAAAACCACCGATGGCGAAATTATCCCAGCAGGCCGTTTCATCCCGTGGGTTCGCCGCCTGGCTCTGGGCCGCCGTATGGACGTCGTCATGCTCAAACAGACGCTGCGCGCGATGGAAAGCACCACCCACGCTTTTGCACTCAGTATTAGCGGTGAAAGCGTCGCGGACGACGAGGGGTTGAACGCCCTGCTCCAGCCGCTGAAAGCGGCGCGCCACCTGGCATCGCGACTGACGCTCGAGCTGGATGAGAACGAACTACCGGAGCCAGAACGTGTCAC
The DNA here is from genome assembly GCF_019930565.1 of Kluyvera sp. CRP. NCBI lineage: Bacteria > Pseudomonadati > Pseudomonadota > Gammaproteobacteria > Enterobacterales > Enterobacteriaceae > Kluyvera > Kluyvera sp. CRP. The sequence continues at coordinate 650,201 of NZ_CP082841.1, forward strand.
CGTGCTGGTGAAAAAACTACAGGAATTGGGCTGCGGCCTGGGCATTCAACACTTTGGCGGTCGCTTCCACCTGATTGGTAACCTGCCGCAGTGGGGGCTGGCGTGGATTAAGGTCGACGGCGGCTATATTCACCACATCAATGAAGAAGAAGATAAAAAACTCTTTATAGAGGCGATTTACTGGGCGACACGCCAGATCAACGTCCCCCTTATCGCTGAACGAGTGGAAACCGAAGGCGAGCTGGCCGTGCTGGAAAAAATTGGCCTGTATGGCGCAATGGGCCGCTATTTTAGCGATGCCAGCACACTACAATAATTTTCAGGAGAGCAGCCATGCATTTTATTGAGCGCGATGGTGAAGGACGGATCGTTCGGGTTGAAGCCGCGGAATTCAGCGGGATGACTGAGCAAAGTGCGGAGACAACCGCAGAGATTAGCGAGTGGTTGAAAGTGGAAAACCTTCGCGCGGCCACGCTACAAAGACTGCAACAGAGCGACCTGGAAATGGTTCGCGTGCTGGAAGATCTCATTGAAGTACTGATGAGCAAAGGGGTTATCAGCATTACCGACCTGCCGCCAGCGGCACAAAATAAGCTGTTAAACCGCGCCCAGGCGCGACAGGCGCTGAGCGGATTGGAAGGTCTGATCGGCGATGACGAAGAAAGGTTGATATAACCCAATAATAAAGCTGATTATTTAAGGTGCATGAATAATGTGCCTTAAATATCATTAGTGCTCTAACGATCGTTATTCCCCCCTATTTTTAGCAGCCGCTAGCCATTCTGGCGGATTAAAACAACCTTAAAATCAAAGAATAAATTCTCACTTCGTCATATTCTTGGCTTAAGATACGACTTATCGCCGATCCCGGGTGCATTGCAGCGTTCGAAATATCAGCACCATTAATCAATCTAACGGCAATCACCTCTTAGATCCGCGATAACATAACGATAAAAATATTCCAGCGGAAACGGAAAACACCGCGCAAGACCAATGGGAGAGCAAGATGAACGGTATAGCCGGCACAATTAAAGCGATTATCGGTCAGGTCTTCGCAATTTCACCTGACGGAACCCGGCGCCTGCTCGTTGAGGGCGATAAACTCCTCGACGGCGAGCAAATTGAAACCGGCGCCAACGGTGCCGTCACCCTCGCTCTCCCTGACGGGAAAACGTTAGATCTGGGCCGCGACAGCCACTGGGATGGCGGCCACGGCATCGCCACCACACCTGACGCAACCGACACCACGGATATTGCCGCCATTCAGCAGGCGATTGCGGATGGTCAGGACCCGACACAAATTCTTGAGGCCACCGCCGCAGGCCCACAAACCACGACCGGCAGTGGCGAGCCCGGCGCAGGCGGTGCCCATACTCACGTTATCCTGGATCTCACCGGCGAAAGAGTCGACCCTACAGCCGGATATCCGACTGAAGGTCTCGATTTCCCCAATACGCCGATAGAAGAGGAACTGACGGTTCTGGATCGATCGGATACTGAGGATGAGAGTGATTCGGACGCCGACAGCGATTCGGATTCTGACAGTGACTCCGACTCGGACAGCGATTCGGATTCCGATAGCGACTCCGATTCCGACAGCGACTCGGATGCCGACAGTGACTCCGATTCTGACAGTGACTCGGATGCCGACAGTGACTCCGATTCTGACAGCGACTCCGATTCTGACAGCGACTCCGATTCTGACAGCGACTCCGATTCTGACAGCGACTCCGATTCTGACAGCGACTCCGATTCCGACAGCGACTCGGATGCCGACAGTGACTCGGATGCCGACAGTGACTCGGATGCCGACAGTGACTCAGATTCAGACAGTGACTCCGATTCAGACAGTGACTCCGACTCGGACAGCGATTCAGATTCCGATAGCGACTCCGATTCTGATAGCGACTCGGACTCCGACAGTGACTCCGACTCGGATAGCGATTCGGATTCCGATAGCGATTCGGATTCCGATAGCGACTCCGATTCTGACAGCGACTCCGATGCCGACAGTGACTCGGACTCCGACAGTGACTCCGATTCTGACAGTGACTCCGATTCCGACAGCGACTCCGATTCCGACAGCGACTCCGATTCCGACAGCGACTCCGATTCCGACAGCGACTCGGACTCTGACAGCGATTCCGATTCCGATTCCGATAGCGACTCCGATTCTGACAGCGACTCCGATGCCGACAGTGACTCGGATTCCGACAGCGATTCCGATTCTGACAGCGATTCGGACTCCGACAGTGACTCCGACTCGGACAGCGATTCGGATTCCGACAGCGACTCCGATTCAGACAGCGACTCCGATTCTGACAGTGACTCCGATTCTGACAGCGACTCCGATTCCGACAGTGACTCCGATTCTGACAGTGACTCGGACTCTGACAGCGACTCCGATTCTGACAGCGACTCGGACTCTGACAGCGACTCCGATTCTGACAGCGACTCCGATTCTGACAGCGACTCCGATTCTGACAGCGACTCCGATTCTGACAGCGACTCCGATTCCGACAGCGATTCCGATTCTGACAGTGACTCGGACTCTGACAGCGATTCGGATTCTGACAGCGACTCGGACTCCGACAGTGACTCCGATTCCGACAGTGACTCGGATGCTGACAGTGACTCGGACTCTGACAGCGATTCGGATTCTGACAGCGACTCGGACTCCGACAGTGACTCCGATTCCGACAGTGACTCGGATGCTGACAGTGACTCGGACTCCGACAGTGACTCCGACTCGGACAGCGATTCGGATTCCGACAGCGACTCCGATTCCGATAGCGACTCGGATTCTGACAGCGATTCGGACTCCGACAGTGACTCGGACTCCGACAGTGACTCGGACTCCGACAGTGACTCCGATTCTGACAGCGACTCGGACTCGGACAGCGATTCGGATTCCGACAGCGACTCCGATTCCGACAGCGACTCCGATTCCGACTCTGACTCTGACTCCAACGTCACCCTCAACGTCAATGTGACCGCGACGGAGTCATCGAAAGTCACGCAGGTAAACGGCGGCAGTAAAGATCCAAGCGGAAATGGTTTTGACGTCGATAGCAACGGAATGATCGTCGCGGTTGGCGCCAACGTGGTGGTCTGGGTTTCGGCAGGGGATATTGGAAAATACGTTTCCAGCGATATTCCTGCTGAAAATATTCACGTTTACGACCAGGGTAATGCGCAGGGTAACGAGGGTAAAACAGATATCTTCGTACTCCATGAAGACAGTACCTATACCCAAGGTGATGGCACACAGCACTCAATGAACGCGGTGAACGGGAATCGAGAGCCGACGTCGAGTAACGCCAACGACTACATCTTTGTTCCGGGTTCATCAAGCTGGAGCTCGTCTGCGGGCTCAGCCAACGTCAATAACAGCATCAACTATTACGAAAGTGTAAACGTCACCATTAACGGTAAAACGTATGGCGGCAACAACCGGGTGAGTGAAGTTATTTCCGGTGACGGGAAAGAAGGTCTGGATCCTTCACATCCGGATACCCATACCACCTGGCAGTATGAGCTGAACATTGATGCGAACCTCGATGGTGCGGCGGGTAATGACCATATCTCGTCGATCAAACTCACCGGGTTGCCGCCGGGGACAACAATCAGCTACAACGGCGAAGACTATACGGTTGATGCGCATGGAAATGTGGTTATCGATATCACCGGTGATAGCAACCTGGATATGGATCTCACCTTTACCTCATCGACCCAGATAGACGATCTTGGGTCGATCAAAGTGGAAATCACCACTGAGGTTGATGGTTCGTCGCACTCGTCAGGCGATATCGATGCCAACAGTGGCGATCACGCGATCGCCATCACTGGCGACGAAGATCATCACGCGGATAGCGACTCGGCTACTCTGATGAGCGCAGATGACGATGTGCACCACGCGACTGCCGATCACGTCGATACTGCGGATAGCACCGATAGTTCGCCGGAGCATACATCGGACGATCATACGGAGACGACTGCGTCAACGGATACAACCGATGACAGTGCCAGCACAGATCAAACGCAAGAGACAGGTTCAGCAGAGCAGTCGGAAGAAGCGTCAACAGCGGATCAGATTGAAGGCGATAGCGTCGCTGACCACAGCGTTGACGCAGACGTGGACGGAACGGATAACGCGGAAACAACAGGCGCGGAACAGGATACCTCGACCCTGCTGGTTGACCACGATGATCTCGACCTGAGCAATGTCGATCAGGATGCGTCGCTGACGCAAACTGCTGAAGAAAGCCCGGAAACATCGCTCACTCTCTTGCTCGATGATATCGATAGCCAGTTGAACAGCGCTGATACCGCGCAGAGTGAGGTAACACCGACGGACAACTCAGCAACGGTCGAAAACAGCGAGTCGAATCAGGTGAAGGTTATCGATCTCAGCGACATTATCCATGATGATGACGCCAAAGATCTCAGCTCACTGATTCAGGTTGCTGATCCTACTGATAACGACCCGGCGGCAGGACACATTCAGGACGTGCCAGCTGAAAGCTCGGATAGCGACGGTGGGGAACACTGGGGTGTTCATGAGGCTGCCGAACTTGATAGTCTTATCGCGCAACCAGATACGGATGTCTAATACAAAAGGGCTAGCGCAGGCTAGCCCTTTTCTTTTCCACTGTCGAATACATTCAAAAACCCTAAGTATATAAACCAATCTTTCTTATCTATTTTTTTATACCAGATGGTCTGATATTACGTATTACCACCATAAAATACCTACAACAAAACAATTATAGATACGAAATCACGTTATTCTAACCAATATGCGTTACCCAATACGTTAACAGGTTAAATTAATTAATCAATCATATGAATAAAACTAAAACATTCCAAATGATATATCCTTTTCTTACAACAAGATAATCTTATGTATTAGAGGTAACACTGGAATAAAAACCAGCCAGGAATCAAGTATCAGAACACCTCATTTATTATCAAAAAGTTATAACCTTATAATGCAAAAACATTGCTGAACGTGGCTAAAAAAATACATAAAGATAATTAACTTAATTAAGTATCAATAAGTTACATGCAATAGCATCAATAACAATCTCCATATGCAACTTACTCACCTACGGAAAATAATCACATCCTAATTTCTTTACAGAAAATTCTTACCAAAACGACATTAAAATCAAAGAAAGCGTTTTTTTTGCATATTACCTTACCACTATAGCCAGCTTTTATTTACCAGACCTCATCTCCATGAGGGGCTGGAATACTATCAGCACACTCACAAAAAGTATTAGCTGTAGTGTTTTGTGTCGCAGGTGCTGTCATGGAGCAACGTAATACACCACAACTCTATGAGCCATGAACAAATGGAACCGTTCACGTAAGATTAAGAGGAGTAAGATATGGCTGATGTAACCGGAATAATAAAAGCGATTATAGGACAGGCCTTCGCTATTTCACCTGACGGAAGCAGACGCTTACTGGTGGAAGGGGATAAAATTTTTGCCGGCGAACAAATTGAAACAGGTGCCGATGGCGCAGTCACGGTAAGCCTGGCAAATGGCAAAAATCTCGATCTTGGGCGCGATAGCCTCTGGGACAGCGCAAGCATCTCCCCTACTACGACTCCTGAAACCACTCCTACTGACGTCGCAGCCATACAGCAGGCTATTGCCGATGGTCAGGACCCGACCCAAATACTTGAAGCCACCGCAGCTGGCCCGCAAACCATCGTTGAAAGCGGTGGCGCACCTGGCGTCGGCGGCTCACACACGCATGTGATACTGGATCTGACCGGTGAAGTGGTCGACCCTACTGCTGGCTACCCTACGGAAGGCCTGGATTTTCCCGATACGGATATTGTAGAAGAACAGACCATTCTTAATCCGGATGAAAATATCGCCACCGGAGATGATACAGACGCCGATGCCGATGCTGATGCCGATGCCGATGCCGATGCCGATGCCGATGCTGATGCCGATGCTGATGCCGATGCCGACGCTGATGCCGATGCCGATGCCGATGCCGACGCCGATGCTGATGCCGACGCCGATGCCGATGCCGACGCCGATGCCGATGCCGACGCGGATGCCGATGCGGATGCCGATGCGGACGCCGATGCCGACGCGGATGCCGATGCTGATGCGGACGCCGACGCCGACGCCGATGCCGACGCGGATGCCGATGCCGATGCTGATGCGGACGCCGACGCCGATGCCGACGCCGATGCCGATGCCGACGCCGACGCTGATGCGGATGCCGACGCTGATGCCGACGCTGATGCGGACGCTGATGCCGATGCCGACGCGGATGCGGACGCTGATGCGGACGCTGATGCCGATGCCGACGCGGACGCTGATGCCGACGCGGACGCTGATGCCGACGCTGATGCTGATGCCGACGCTGATGCTGATGCCGATGCGGACGCCGATGCCGATGCGGACGCCGATGCCGATGCCGATGCCGACGCTGATGCGGATGCCGACGCTGATGCGGATGCCGACGCTGATGCGGACGCTGATGCTGATGCTGATGCTGATGCGGACGCCGATGCGGACGCCGATGCCGACACAGATGCAGATGCCGATGCCGACGCTGATTCCGACGCCGATGCGGATACCGATAAAATTAAGATTTCCGTTGATATATCTCCTGGCGGGAAATCAGAGAACCCAGGTGAGCCAGTAGAAGATAAGGTTCTTCATATCAACGGCGGAGCAGACGATCCAAGCGGGCTCGGTTTTGACGTTGTGGATGGGAAAATTGTCGCCATTGGCGATAACGTGCGCGTATGGATAACACCAGGTGATGATATTCCTGAGTGCTCTGATCCTGCGAAGCAGATCATGTATTACAACGGTAATAACACCAGCGCCGACGGTGGCGAAAAATACAGCGATATTTTCATTATCCATGAAGGAAGTGGCTTCGAAAAAGGGGGCAAAATCGAAGCCATCAATAAAATTCAAGGCAACAAGATGAACGGCGGTTCGGAATATAAGGATTACATATTCCTACAGGGCGCCGGTGACGATTATAAAATGGAGGCCAGTGACCCTAATACGGGCCGAACCAACGAACTTACTGCTATCACCGTGCTGAATGCTGATGGAAAACCGATTCTCGGCACCTGTAACTTTATTGAAGGCATCATCTACGGCGATGGTCTTTCCGTACATCCGGGCGATACCACGGCCACGTGGACCGTGACCCTAAACCTGGACATCCAGTTGGAAAGCAGCAGCGGCGAACAGACCTTAACCCACATAACGCTGAAGGGGATCCCCGAAGGCGCCGAATTTAAAGGTAATGGGCTAGCCCACTATACCTATGACAATGGCGTTTATACGCTCACCTTTGAGACGGGAACCACGCATTACGAAGGGAAAATGACGATTACCCTCCCGGATGGTGAACAGGTCATCGGCGATATTGTCATGAACGTGGAAACCTCTGCAGGCGACCATACGTTTGACGGTATCAACGGCGAAGAGGCGTTCAGCGATACCGTTGAATATGACTACGACGATAGCGCCGACAACTCAGAGTTACAAATCGCCGACCTGACCGATGGGCTGGGGGAAGAAAGTGTCATGATGGCCATGGATAGCGATCACCAGGACGATGCCTCCCTGGATGCAAACCAGGATGAAGAGCATGCGCTGCAGACGGCGGATAACCTCGACCACACGGAAGAGCACACCGTCGATAATATGGACGACGTTTCGCTGGATACGGCGGACAATACTTCTGATACGCAGGATACCGACGCAGATAAGAGCGAGAATCTGCTGGTTGATAACGACCCACTGGACCTCGATAACATCGATGACGAGTCCGATCGCTCCACAACCGACAGCGATCTTGTGCACGATACGAACGCTGAAACGGAAGAGTCCTCGCTCAGCACGCTGTTAGGCGGTACCGAGGACGATTCTCTTCATGAAACAGAAACCGCCAGCGAGGAAACTAGCCTCAATAGCGAAAGCAATGAGTCTGGACAAGAAGCCACCATTATTAGTCAGGATGAACCATTGTCATTCAGTGATATGATTCACGACGGTGATAATAAGGATCTCTCCAGCCTCATTCAAACAACGGAGACAACGGAAACGGCAGAAACACCGAATGACGTTGAACATGTTCCAGCGGAAGGCGGCGATACGGATGACAATCAAACCTGGGCCAGCAATGACCCTGATGATTTGATTGCGAAGCCAGAAGTCGAAGCCTGATGCATAACGTCATGGGGCTGTTATCAGCCCCATGCACGTCAACACCTGGTTGACTTTTTGTCTAATGACATGACCTCTGGTGGATTAAGCCACGAGTCAGGGAAATGAACGTAAGGAAAGGACGTCATGATGAACAAACACATTCGGATATTAACAGGCATCTCTCTGCCATTACTGTTTGCCAACACGGTTAGCGCAGCAACGCTTGAGCAAGCGGTCAAAGACAGTTTACTGTGGCATCCGCAGGTGAGCGCGTCGGTCAACAGTCGCTATTCTGCAGACCAGGATTTGCGCGCGGCCAAGGGCGGGTATCTGCCGACCCTGGATCTGTCTGCCGGCACCGGTTGGGAACAAACCGACAACTCATCGACTCGCGCGGCGGACGATCATCGCCGTAACCTGCACCGCAGTGAGTCCAGCATCAACCTGCGGCAGAACGTGTTTAACGGCTTCGCCACCTCCAGCGAAGTCGCGCGCCAGAAAGCCACCGTTAACTCGCGGGCGTTCTCGGTAATGAACACCAGCGAAGTGACGGCACTGGATGCGATCCAGAGCTATCTCGACGTGCTGATGCGGCAAAAGATGGTGAAACTGGCGCAGGATAACCTGAAAAGCCACGAACGTATTTTCGATCAGATTCGTTTACGCACCGAGCAGGGCGTAGGCCGTACCGCCGACTATGAGCAGGCGCAGGCTCGTCTTGCGCAGGCGAAAAACAACCTACTGACCGAGCAAACCAACCTAGAGGACGCGCAGGCCAACTACTACAGCGTCGTCGGGAAAGAAGCCACCGGTCTGTCAATGCCGATGACCACAAAGATCCCGGCCTCGCAGGCCGAAGCGCGCAAGCTGATGCTGGAAAACAGCCCACTGCTGAAACAGGCGGACTCAGACGTTGAAGCCACCCGTCAGCAGTACGAAGCGGCGAAATCCCGCTTCTATCCGAGCGTCAATATCGACGTTGGCCGCCGTATGGATAACAACGTTGACGGCACGCGTGGTCACGACCAGGAGTGGCAGGCCATGGTTCGTATGAACTATAACCTGTTTAACGGCGGCAGCGATCAGGCGCAGTTGTCATCCTATGCTTATAAAATGCAGGAAGCGCAGGACGTGAAGCGTAACGCCCTTCGCCAGCTGGATGAAGAGCTGCGGCTGTCGTGGAACGCCTGGCAGAACGCTAAACAACAGGTGCCGATCGCCAAAGATTATGCCGATCGCAGCGCCGTCGTACGTACCGCGTACCAGGAGCAGTTCAGCATCGGTGAACGTAGCCTGCTGGATATGCTGGACAGCGAAAACGAAGTGTTCAACGCCCAGCGCCGTTACGTTGAGATGCAGTTCACGGAGATGTTCACCACCTACCGTATCAACGCACGCATCGGCGATCTGTTAAAACAGCTGAATATTCAGGCACCGTCTGCCGCGCAGCCGGTCGAGGTACAGCAAACGGCACACAGTAATTTACCTGACCTGAAGTAACTGATTTTGGACCTGCGGGTTATCTCATCTCACGATGGGATAACCCATTATATTCTTTAGCCTTAGCGATTTTTTCGCTGGTATATAAGGTCGGATTATGGCGTCTTATACTGATCCACTTGAGCAAGCAAATACCTCTACTGATGACCACATCAGACTCGACCCACGTCAAAACCATGATGATCCCTTACTCGATTCGCTAATGATTGTGTGCAAACTGCACAACGTCATCACCAGCCGAAATGTATTAACCGCCGGTTTACCGCTTGAAGCACACCGACTGACCCTGAGCGCATTTCCGCGAGCCGCTCAGCGCGCGGGGTTAAAAGCGCGTGTGCTGCAGAGGCCGCTGGAAAAAATTACCGCCCTCTCACTGCCGGCCATCGTGCTGCTCAAAAACGATCAGGCCGCGGTGCTGATCGGCTGGGATGATCAACAGCGCGCCCGCCTGCTATCCGCCGAAACCGAAGGTGGCGAAAAGGTGCTTGAGCGCGAAACGCTGGCGGAGAACTACAGCGGGAAAACGATTTTTATTCAGCCGGGACATGAGTTCGGCAGTCAACCTACGGCGACCATTCCTCGCACCAAATCCTGGTTTAAAGACACGTTAAAACTATCGAAATTCCTCTATCTTGATTCGATCGTCGCCAGTTTTATCATCAACGTGATCGCCATTGCCACGCCGCTGTTCGTGATGAACGTCTATGACCGCGTGGTGCCCAATCAGGCGACCGCCACCCTCTGGGTACTGGCTATCGGCATTTCGATCGCCTTTGTTTTTGATTTCATTCTTAAAATTTTACGCGGTGTCTGTCTCGATATCGCGGGAAAAAAGACCGATCTGATTGTCTCGGCAGCGCTGTTTGAACGCCTGCTCGGAATGAAGATGAAGCAGCGCCCTCAACGCGTCGGCGGCTTCACACAGCAATTCCAGGAATACCAATCCATTCGGGATTTTCTTTCATCGCTAACGCTCACCATGCTCATCGACTTCCCGTTCACGCTGTTGGTGCTGCTGGTTATTGCCATTGTCGGCGGTCCGCTCGCGTTCATTCCTCTGCTGTGCTATCCCATCGCATTGGTTGTGAACTGGCTGATCCAGAAGCCTTTACAAACACAGGTTCAGAAAACATATCGCTTGTCGACAGAGCGACAGGCCATGCTGGTTGAGACGCTAACGGGTCTGGATGCCATCAAGGTCAACAATGCGCAAAGCGAGCGTCAGTACCAGTGGGAACAAATTATCGGCCAATTGAGCAAGCTGGAGCTGCGGGTAAAATCGCTCTCCTATATTGCTGTCAACTTTACCGCCTGGGTCCAAAAAATTGCTGGCGTGGCGATGATTATCGTTGGGGTTTACAGCATTATCGCCGGTAATCTCAGTATGGGGGGGCTCATCGCCTGCTACCTGCTCAACCGTCGCGCAATGATGCCGATTGGCCAGCTGTGTAGCCTGATCACCCGCTACCAGCGCGCCAAAATGACCAAAGCGACCATCGACCGCATGATGGATCTGGAGCAAGAGGTCGAAGAAAATGAAGTGCCGTTGAAGCGCGAGACGCTGACTGGCGCCATCGAATTTCGCGACGTCAGCTTCCACTATCCGCAAAACCAGTACCTGTCACTCAACGGTATTTCGTTGAAAATTGAGCCGGGTGAGAAGGTCGGGATTATTGGCCGTAGCGGCTCCGGCAAAAGCTCGCTGGCCAAGCTGCTGGTTGGCTTCTACCAACCTGACGGCGGCACCATTCTGATTGACGGCATCGACGCTCGTCAACTCGACGTCAATGACGTCCGCCATAATATCGGCTACGCGCCGCAGGATATTCACCTGTTCAGCGGCACGCTGCGCGACAACCTGTTAAGCGGCGCCAGCTACGTGGATGAAGAGACCATGCTGCGCGCCGCCACGCTGGCGGGGGTGCATGAATTCGCTCGCCGTCACCCGTCCGGCTATAACATGCAGGTCGGTGAGCGCGGGATGAATCTTTCCGGCGGCCAGCGACAGGCCGTGGCCCTGGCTCGCGCGCTGCTGCTCGACCCACCGGTGCTGCTGATGGATGAGCCGACCAGCTCCATGGATAACACCAGCGAAGATCTGATTAAGAAGTCGCTAGCCCCCATGGTCAGCAATAAAACGCTGCTGCTGGTCACCCACCGCGCCTCGTTGCTCACGCTGGTCGACCGACTGATCATCCTCGACAATGGCAAAATCATCGCCGATGGTCCGAAAGAAAGCGTGATGAACGCACTGAAGAAAGGACAAATTCATGCGCAACGCTAACCGACTTACCCGCTTTATGAAGTGGTTGTTTGGCGACAAAAACGCGTCAACGCTCACTGCTAACGAGGTGAATAAGGCGCTCATTGATGATTCCCCACGCGTGGTGCGAATCACCCTGTGGGCCATTCTCGGCTTCTTTATCATCATGATTGCCTGGGCATCACTGGCCGATATTGATGAAGTCACGCGTGGTGACGGCAAAGCGATTCCCTCCTCGCGCCTGCAAAAAATCCAGAACCTGGAGGGCGGTATTGTCGCCGAGGTCTTCGTGCACGAAGGTGAAGTGGTCAAAGCCGGCGCGCCGCTGCTGCGTCTGGACGATACCCGTTTTCGCTCTAACGCTGGCGAGTCCGAGGCCGATCGTCTGGCGCTGGAGGCCCGTATTCAACGTCTGACCGCCCAGTTGGATAATAAAGAAACCCTGACGCTCTCACCCGAAATTCTGAATAAAACGCCGGATATCGCCAACGGTGAAATGGAACTGTTCGCCAGCGTCAACAAGCGCATTCAGAGCGAACTGTCCGGGCTGAACGAACAGCTGGTGCAGAAGAAACAGGAGCTGCTGGACTATCAGGCAAAAGGCGCACAGTACCGCCGCAGCCTGGGCCTGTTACAGCAGGAAATCAGCATGTCTGAGCCACTGGTCGCCAAGGGGGCGATTTCCAAAGTGGAAGTTCTGCGTCTGCGTCGTTCTGAAGTCGAAACCCGCGGACAGCTTGAGTCCGTGACGCTGGCCGTCCCCAGAGCCGAAGCGGCGATCAAAGAGATTGAGAGCAAAATCAGCGAGACGCGTGGCCGCTATCGCAGCGAAGCGCTGTCTCAGCTCAATGAAGCCCGTACCGATCTCAGTAAAACCGAAGCTTCCGGCAAGGCGATTGAAGACCGTGTCAACCGTACTCTGGTGACTTCGCCGGTGCGCGGCATCGTGCAGCAGCTGATGGTCAACACCATCGGCGGCGTTATCCAGCCGGGGAACGACCTGGTGGAGATCGTGCCGCTGGACGACACGCTGCTGGTCGAAGCGAAAATCCGCCCACAGGACATCGCGTTCTTACGCCCTGGGCAGGAAGCGATGGTCAAATTCACCGCCTATGACTACACCATCTATGGCGGGCTGAAGGCTAAGCTGGAACAGATAAGCCCCGATACGGTCACCGACAAAGACGGTAAGAGTTTCTATGTCATCCGTCTGCGCACCGAAAAAAACCACCTGGGCAGCGACGAGAAACCGCTGATTATTATCCCGGGGATGGTGGCGTCGGTGGATATCATCACTGGTAAGAAAACCATTCTCTCCTACCTGCTGAAGCCGATTCTGCGCGCGAAAGCAGAAGCGTTCCGCGAACGTTAAGCATAAAAAAACCCGGCGTACTGCTGTACGTCCGGGTTATCGCTCGTTATGTCGGTCGGCGCTGTCGTCCGGCAGCGCGGAAGACGTTACTCGTTAATCTTCGGATGCTGCATTACCAGCTGCGAGCGTTTCTCCTGCAGCGCGGCAATTTCCGCATCGATATCTTCAATCTTGTGCTCAATATGGTCGTGATGTTCCTGAAGAATCTCACGCGCTTCCTCAATGTCCGAGGCCGCAGGCGTCGCGCCCTTCAGCGGACGGTTGGCGGTCTCTTTCATCATCACGCCGGTAATCAGGCCAATCACCGCAATCACCATCAGATAGTAAGCCGGCATCATCAGGTTCTGCGTCGACTCCACCAGCCAGGCCGCCAGCGTAGGCGTCAGACCAGCCACCAGCACCGAGATGTTAAAGGCGCTGGCCAGCGCGCTGTAGCGAATGTGGGTTGGGAACATCGCCGGTAACGACGACGCCATCACCCCGGTGAAGCAGTTCAGGATCACCGCGAGCAGCAGCAGGCCGGAGAAAATCAGACCAATGGAGTTACTGTTAATCAGGATAAATGCCGGAATCGACAACACCAGCAACGCCACGCTACCCACCACGACAAATGGGCGACGGCCAAAGCGGTCGCTCAGCAGCCCCATCACCGGCTGCACAAACAGCATACCGATCATAATGGCGATGATGATCAGCACCCCGTGGTCTTCGGAGTAGTGCAGGTTATGTGACAGGTAGCTCGGCATGTAGGTCAGCAACATGTAGTAGGTGACGTTGGTCGAGATAACCAGACCGATACAGGCCAGCAGGCTACGCCAGTGCTTGGTCGCAATTTCTTTAAACGAGACTTTCGGCCCGTCCTGTAAACCCTGACGGTCGCCCTGCTCGAGTTTATCCACGTGCTGCTGGAACGCTGGCGTCTCTTCCAGCGCATGACGCAGGTAAAGACCGATAATCCCCAGCGGCAGCGCGACGAAGAACGGAATACGCCAGCCCCACTCGAGGAAGTTCGCCTCACCCACTGCCGTCGAGAGCAGAACCACCAGCCCTGCGCCCATCACAAACCCGGCGATAGAACCAAAGTCCAGCCAGCTGCCCATAAAGCCGCGCTTACGGTCCGGCGAGTATTCCGCTACGAAGATCGACGCTCCGGTATATTCGCCGCCGACCGAGAAGCCCTGCGCCATTTTACACAGCAGCAGCAACACCGGCGCCCAAATACCAATGGACTCATACGACGGAATAAGGCCGATACAGAATGTACTGAGCGACATAATAATGATGGTGATAGACAGAATCTTCTGTCGACCGTATTTATCCCCTAGCATCCCGAAGAACAAACCGCCCAACGGACGTATCAGGAAGGGAACAGAGAAGGTCCCCAGCGCGGCAATCATCTGCACGCTTGGGTCAGCGTCCGGGAAGAAGACTTTACCCAGCGCGTAGGCCACAAATCCATAGACCCCGAAATCGAACCACTCCATCGCGTTGCCCAACGAGGCTGCGGTGATTGCTTTGCGTAGTTTGGCATCGTCGATAATGGTGACGTCACGTAGCGTGATCGGTTTTACTTTTTTCCTTCTAAGCATGGTTTTCCTCGTTCAATTTCGCCTTGAACGCACACCCAGTGGGGGCAAACGGCAAGGCGTTTGCGAAGGTGCGTAAAGGGAACCGTGGCAAGTCTGGTTCCGTTTATCCAAGCGTAGCAGGTTTGCATGTCGGCGTTGGAGTATGTTCTCCGACAATCAAACCTGTTGGGCCTGATGGCGAGTCTGTCAGTTAATAAGGTGCCTCTCGAAAAATATCCCGCAGAGAGGCAATCCTATTTACCCTAACAGCGATTAATATTGTGATCAACTTAACAAAAGAGTGACACTCGCCACAGCGCCGAAATATTTCGCTCACTTTCCCCCTATCGAATGCCGCTTCACCAGTGGAAAAACCGGGCAAATCACCTCCTTTCCCCCCTCATTTAAGAAAAAAAATATTTCAGAATCTTTCACAAAGAATTCACAGCTCAATTCAATTTCACCATAGCGCATTTCTCATTTATGAAATGTGTGATCTATATAACTAAAACATCGTTTTATTTTCATTGAATCAGCATTCCAGTAAATGCATTATAGCGTCCGAAACAGCTTTAAACATGCCAGAAAATTTCTTCTTAACCGGAGTGCGCTGGCATGAAAACACCAGATGATAGCAACATAAACAACTGAAATTATTATACTTAATCTCTTCTGCCGTCAGAGGACGGTACGAGGCGAGGATGCCAGATGAAAATTAAAGCAACAATGGAACGAATCCCAGGCGGGATGATGCTTATCCCGTTACTGTTAGGCGCGGTATTAAATACCTTCGCACCGAGCACCGGCGAATATTTCGGATCTTTCACCAAAGGCATGATCGGCGGAACGGTGCCTATTCTGGCCGTCTGGTTCTTCTGCATTGGGGCATCCATTGATTTACGTGCCACCGGGACGGTATTACGTAAATCCGGCACCCTGGTACTGACCAAAATCGCCGTTGCCTGGGTTGTGGCAATGATTGCGGCCATGTTCATTCCGGATACGGGTATTCAGACCGGTTTCTTCGCCGGACTTTCCGTTCTGGCGATTGTCTCAGCAATGGATATGACCAACGGCGGCCTGTATGCCAGCCTGATGAATCAGTATGGTACGAAAGAAGAGTCAGGCGCTTTCGTCCTGATGTCGCTGGAATCCGGCCCGCTGATGACGATGGTTATCCTCGGTTCTGCTGGTCTTGCTTCTTTCGAGCCGCACCACTTTATCGGCGCCGTACTGCCGTTCCTGATTGGTTTCACCCTCGGCAACCTGGACCACGACCTGCGTGCATTCTTCAGCAAAGCAACGCCGGTACTGATTCCGTTCTTCGGCTTTGCGCTGGGTAATACCATCAACCTGAGCGTGATTCTCGACACTGGCCTGCTGGGTATCGTACTGGGTGTTGCCGTTATCGTTATCACCGGTATTCCGCTGATTATTGCTGACCGCGTCATCGGTGGCGGTAACGGCACCGCAGGTGTCGCCGCCTCCTCCGCAGCGGGCGCTGCCGTGGCAAACCCGGTGATTATTGCGCAGATTAACCCATCGTTCGCCCCGGTCGCCGCCTCCGCGACGGCGCTGGTTGCCGCCAGCGTAATTGTCACCGCGATTCTGGTGCCGATTATTACCGCGCTGTATGCGAAACGTTACGGCGCACCAAAACCAGCAGACGCCGAAACGCAGGTAATACCGGAGTCCGCGCACCACTAATCGGTTCCCTCTCCCCGCGGGGGAGAGGGTGAATTTCCCCGCCATTCCTCATCCCGTCCGGGATAACACCGACAAATGCAGGGTTTTATTGTATAATCAGGGCTATTTTCGGCGATTTGCCGTTTTTTCAGGCCCTTGCCTTTCGCACTGCACTTTTGAGGAAACACTCCATGTCATTACCCCACTGCCCACAATGCAACTCCGAATACACCTACGAAGACAACGGCATGTTCATCTGCCCGGAATGCGCACACGAGTGGAACGATGCTGAACCCGCACAAGACAGCGACGCGCTGATCGTCAAAGACGCTAACGGCAACCTGCTGGCCGACGGCGACAGCGTCACCGTCGTCAAAGACCTGAAGGTCAAGGGCAGCTCTTCCATGTTGAAGATCGGCACCAAAGTGAAGAACATCCGCCTGGTCGAAGGCGACCACAACATCGATTGCAAAATTGACGGCTTTGGCCCAATGAAGCTGAAATCTGAGTTTGTGAAAAAGAACTGATCCCTACAGGCGGGAAAGCACTTTCCCGCCTGGTTACTTTGCCTCAGCAGCACCTAGACTTAATGAGCGACTCTTACCTGAGGTAACGATTATGCCGTTAAGTCCCTATCTCGCCTTTTCCGGAAACTGCGCCGATGCCATTGCCTACTATCAGCAGGCGCTGGGTGCGGAACTGCGCTACAAAATCACCTTCGGCGAAATGCCGCCCTCATCGATGGATGATGAAGGTGGATGCCCCTCCGGCCTGAAATTCCCCGACAGCGCCATTGCCCACGCCAACGTCCACATCGCCGGCAGCGATATCATGATGAGCGACGGTATCTCCCCGGACGACGCCCACTACGCGGGCTTCACGCTGGTGCTCGACACTCAGGACGTTAAAGAAGGTAAACGCTGGTTCGATAATCTCGCCGCCAACGGCAAGGTAGAAATGCCGTGGCAAGAGACCTTCTGGGCACACGGGTTTGGCCGTGTAATCGACCGGTACGGCGTACCGTGGATGATTAACGTGGTCAAACAACAAGAGCCGACGCTCTGACAACGCGGGAGGCGGCGGCCTCCCTTCCTGTCATCGAATTCCCGTCAATTATTCATCATCGAGTCATCCCGCCTTAACCCAAATGTCACATGAGTTCGCCACGATGGGGCCACCTTTTTTGAGGGTCCCAATATGCAAACCATGATTCGCGTTGAAAAACTCAACAAGACGTTCAACCAGCACCAGGTACTACACGCTATTGATTTGAACGTTCACGCCGGTGAGATGGTGGCTCTGCTTGGCCCGTCCGGTTCTGGCAAATCCACCCTTTTACGTCATCTGAGCGGCCTCATCGTCGGCGATAAAACGCCGGAGTGCCGCATTGAGTTGCTGGGCAAAACCGTACAGCAGGCGGGCCGTTTGGCGCGCGACATCCGTAAGAGCCGCGCCCACACCGGCTATATCTTCCAGCAGTTCAACCTCGTTAACCGCCTGAGCGTTCTGGAGAACGTGCTGATTGGCGCGCTCGGCAGCACGCCTTTCTGGCGCACCTGCTTGGGCTGGTTCACCCGCGAGCAGAAACAGCGCGCTTTACAGGCATTAACCCGCGTCGGCATGGCGCATATGGCCCACCAGCGTGTATCAACGCTGTCCGGCGGCCAGCAGCAGCGCGTGGCCATTGCCCGTGCGCTGATGCAGCAGGCGAAAGTGATCCTCGCCGACGAACCTATCGCCTCGCTGGACCCGGAATCGGCGCGCATCGTCATGGACACGCTGCGCGACATTAACCAGACCGACGGCATCACCGTGGTGGTGACGCTGCATCAGGTCGACTATGCGCTGCGCTACTGCGAACGCATCGTCGCGCTGCGCCAGGGACAGGTGTTCTACGACGGCAGCAGCCAGCAGTTTGATAACGAACGTTTTGACCATCTCTACCGCAGCATAAACCGCGTCGAACAGAACGCGCAGGCTGCTTAACGTCCCCACAATGAGGAATGGAAATGAGTTATAAAGCGGTTGCCGCGCTGGCCTTCACCAGCATGTTTAGCCTCAGCACCCTGCTCAGCCCCGTGCATGCGGAAGAACAGGAAAAAGCGCTGAACTTCGGCATTATTTCGACGGAATCACAGCAGAACTTAAAGCCACAGTGGGAACCGTTCCTGAAGGACATGGAAAAATCGCTGGGCGTAAAGGTGAACGCTTTCTTCGCCCCAGACTATGCGGGCATCATTCAGGGCATGCGCTTCAATAAAGTGGATATCGCCTGGTACGGTAACCTCTCCGCGATGGAAGCGGTGGACCGCGCCAACGGCCAGGTGTTCGCCCAGACCGTCGCCGCCGACGGCTCGCCGGGCTACTGGAGCGTGCTGATCGTCAACAAAGACAGCCCGATCAACAACCTCAACGACCTGCTCGCCAAACGCAAAGAGCTGACCTTCGGCAACGGTGACCCGAACTCCACCTCCGGCTTCCTCGTCCCTGGCTACTACGTCTTCGCCAAAAACAACGCCTCCGCCAGCGACTTCAAGCGCACGGTCAACGCCAGCCATGAAACCAACGCCCTGGCCGTCGCCAACAAGCAGGTGGATGTGGCCACCAACAACACCGAAAACCTCGACAAGCTGAAGGTCTCCGCGCCGGACAAACTGAAAGAGCTGAAGGTTATCTGGAAATCACCGCTGATCCCAGGCGACCCGATTGTGTGGCGCAAAAACCTCTCTGAATCCACCAAAGACAAGATCTACAGCTTCTTTATGAACTACGGCAAAACGCCGGAACAGAAAGCGGTGCTGGAACGTCTGGGCTGGGCGCCGTTCCGCGCTTCCAGCGATCTCCAGCTGCTGCCGATTCGCCAGTTGACCCTGTTTAAAGAGATGCAGACGGTGAAGGGCAACGACACGCTGAACGCCGCGGATAAAGCCGCGAAGACCGCCGAGATTCAGGCGCGGCTGAACGACCTTGACCGTACCACGGCGGCGATTGGCGCGATGACGTCGGTGACTAAAGCGGTGCAGTGATCGATCCCCTCTCCCCCGTGGGGAGAGGGTTAGGGTGAGGGGGCAACGGCGCACGCTGATGCCCTCACCCCGGCCCTCTCCCACAGGGAGAGGGAGAACTAACCACGGAGCTCAACCATGCAACACACCATCACCATCCCCCCACCCAAGCGCAGCTGGTTCTCGCTGATCAGTTGGGCCATCCTGCTGGCGGTGCTCGTCGTCTCCTGGAAAGGGGCGGAAATGAACCCGGTGACCCTATTCACCGACGCGGGCAACATGGCGACTTTCGCCGCCGACTTCTTCCCGCCGGATTTCAGCCAGTGGCAGGACTACCTCACCGAAATGGCCGTCACCCTGCAAATCGCCGTCTGGGGCACCGCGCTGGCGGTGGTGCTCTCCATCCCCTGCGGCCTGATGAGCGCCGAAAACCTCGTGCCGTGGTGGGTTTACCAGCCGATGCGTCGGCTGATGGACGCCTGCCGCGCGATCAACGAAATGGTCTTCGCCATGCTGTTCGTCGTTGCCGTCGGCTTAGGCCCCTTTGCTGGCGTGCTGGCGCTGTTTATTCACACCACCGGCGTACTCTCCAAGCTGCTTTCCGAAGCGGTGGAAGCCATTGAACCCGGCCCGGTTGAAGGCATCCGCGCCACCGGCGCCAACAAAATCGAAGAGATCCTCTACGGCGTGCTGCCGCAGGTGATGCCGCTGCTCATCTCCTACTCGCTGTACCGCTTCGAGTCCAACGTCCGTTCCGCCACGGTGGTCGGGATGGTGGGTGCAGGCGGTATCGGCGTCACATTATGGGAGGCGATTCGCGGCTTTCAGTTCCAGCAAACCTGCGCCTTGATGGTGCTGATCATCGTCACCGTCAGCCTGCTGGATTTCCTCTCCCAGCGTTTGCGTAAGCACTTCATCTGATTAGCGAGGTCTTGTTGACTATGCACCTGTCTACACATCCGACCAGTTATCCAACGCGTTATCAAGAGATTGCCGCTCGCCTGGAGCAAGAGCTGCGCCAGAACTACCGCTGCGGCGACTACCTGCCCGCCGAGCACCAGCTGGCGGCGCGCTTTGCCGTGAATCGTCACACCCTGCGTCGCGCCATCGACCAACTGGTGGAGAAAGGCTGGGTTCAGCGCCGTCAGGGCATTGGCGTGCTGGTGCTGATGCGCCCGTTTGACTACCCGCTGAACGCTCAGGCGCGTTTTAGCCAGAACCTGCTCGACCAGGGCAGCCACCCCACCAGCGAAAAGCTCCTGTCGGTACTGCGTCCGGCCTCCGGCCATATCGCCGAAGCGCTGGGAATCCCCGAAGGCGACAACGTTATTCACCTGCGCACGCTGCGCCGGGTCAACGGCGTGGCGCTGTGTCTGATCGACCACTATTTTGCTGACCTCACGCTGTGGCCCACGCTGCAAAGCTTCAGCAACGGTTCGCTGCACGACTTTCTGCGCGAGCAAACCGGTATTGCGCTCAAACGTAGCCAGACCCGCATCAGCGCACGTCGGGCGCAGGCCAAAGAGAGCCAGCGCTTAGAAATTCCCAACATGGCGCCCCTGTTGTGCGTGCGCACCCTGAACCATCGTGAAGGCAACGACCAGGTGATGGAGTACTCCGTCAGCCTGACCCGCGCCGACATGATCGAATTTATTATGGAGCACTGAATGCACCTCGATACCGCAACCCGTCAGCACTGGATGTCGGTGCTGTCTCACAGTAAGCCCGAGAGTCTGGCGGCAAAAATGGTTGCCCTGAATATCCGTGCCGACTACGAAACCCTCCGCGCCCCGGAAACCGGCCTGGTCCAGCTACAGGGACGCATGGGCGGCACCGGCGAACGCTTCTTTGCCGGTGACGCCACGCTAACCCGCGCTGCCGTGCGCTTGAGCAACGGGACCGTGGGCTACAGCTGGGTGCTGGGGCGCGATAAAGCCCACGCCGAGCGCTGCGCGCTGATTGATGCGCTGATGCAGCAGCCCAGCCACTTTCAAACCTTATCAGAAACCCTGATTACCCCGCTGGAAGCCGACCGTACCGCGCGTATTGCCGCACGTCAGGCTGAAATTAACGCCAGCCGGGTCGACTTCTTTACGCTGGTTCGCGGAGATAACGCATGACCCTGGAAACCGCTTTTACCCTTCCCGTGCAGGATGCCCAGCACAGCTTTCGTCGCCTGTTAAAAGCCATGAGCGAGCCGGGCGTAATCGTCGCGCTGCATCAGCTCAAGCACGGCTGGCAGCCGCTGAATATTGCCACCACCAGCGTGCTGCTGACCCTGGCCGACAATGACACGCCGGTGTGGCTGTCCAACACGCTGCATAACGATATCGTCAGCCAGAGCCTGCGTTTTCACACCAACGCGCCGCTGGTTGAGCAGCCGCAGCAGGCGACTTTCGCCGTCTCAAGCGACACCATCAGCAGCGAGCAGCTAAACGCCCTGTGTGAAGGCAGCGCGGTGGCGCCGGAAACCAGCGCCACGCTGATTGTGCAGGTCCCCAGTCTCAGCGGCGGGCGCATGCTGCGCCTGACCGGTGCGGGCATCGCCGAAGAACGGATGATCGCCCCGCAGCTGCCGAACTGCATTCTGCATGAACTGACCGAACGTCCGCACCCGTTCCCGCTCGGCGTGGATCTGATCCTCACCTGCGGCGAGCGTCTGCTGGCCATTCCACGCACTACTCACGTCGAGGTTTGCTGATATGTACGTTGCCGTCAAAGGGGGCGAGAAGGCGATAGCCGCCGCCCACGCGCTACAGGAACATCGACGCCGGGGCGACACCGCGCAGCCGGAACTCAGCGTCGCTCAGATTGAACAGCAGCTTAACCTGGCGGTAGACCGGGTGATGACCGAAGGCGGCATCGCCGACCGCGAGCTGGCGGCGCTGGCGCTAAAGCAGGCCAGCGGCGACAACGTTGAAGCCATTTTTTTGCTGCGCGCCTATCGCACCACGCTGGCGAAACTGGCGGTGAGCGAGCCGCTGGAGACGGGCAATATGCGCCTGGAACGCCGTATTTCCGCCGTCTATAAAGACGTGCCGGGCGGCCAGCTGCTCGGCCCGACTTACGACTACACCCACCGTCTGCTGGACTTTACCCTGCTGGCGAACGGCGAAGCCCCGCCCCTGCAAACAGATGATGGCGAGCCGACGCCCGCCCCGCATGTCTTCAGCCTGCTGGCAAGCCAGGGACTGGCAAAGACGGAAGAGGACAGCGGCGCAACGCCCGACGATATCACCCGCACGCCGCCGGTCTACCCGTGCTCGCGCTCCTCACGTCTCCAGCAGCTCATGCGAGGCGACGAAGGCTATCTGCTGGCGCTGGCCTACTCCACCCAACGCGGCTACGGGCGCAACCACCCGTTTGCTGGCGAGATCCGCAGCGGCTATATCGACGTTTCAATCGTGCCTGAAGAGTTGGGTTTTGCGGTGAACGTCGGCGAACTGTTGATGACGGAATGCGAAATGGTCAACGGCTTCGTCGACCCGGCTGACGAACCGCCGCACTTCACCCGCGGCTATGGCCTGGTGTTTGGCATGAGCGAGCGCAAAGCGATGGCGATGGCGCTGGTCGACCGCGCATTGCAGGCCCCGGAGTATGACGAGCACGCCGTCGGCCCGGCGCAGGATGAAGAGTTTGTCCTCGCCCACGCCGATAACGTCGAAGCCGCCGGTTTCGTCTCGCACCTCAAACTCCCCCACTACGTCGATTTCCAGGCCGAACTGGAACTGTTGAAACGCCTGCAACGGGAGCAGAAAAATGGCTAATCTCAGCGGCTATAACTTTGCCTACCTTGATGAACAGACCAAGCGCATGATCCGCCGCGCTATCCTCAAAGCGGTGGCGATCCCCGGCTATCAGGTGCCGTTCGGCGGCCGCGAAATGCCGATGCCGTACGGCTGGGGCACCGGCGGCATTCAGATCACCGCCAGCGTGATTGGTGAAGCGGATGTGCTGAAAGTGATTGACCAGGGCGCGGATGACACCACCAACGCCGTCTCCATCCGCCAGTTTTTCCAGCGTGTGACCGGGGTGAACACCACCGAGCGCACCGAAGACGCCACCTTGATCCAGACGCGCCACCGGATCCCGGAAACGCCGCTGGCGGAGGATCAGATCCTGATCTTCCAGGTGCCGATCCCCGAGCCGCTACGCTTTATCGAACCGCGCGAAACCGAGACCCGCACCATGCACGCGCTGGAAGAGTACGGCGTGATGCAGGTGAAGCTGTATGAAGATATCGCCCGCTTCGGCCATATCGCGACCACCTATGCCTACCCGGTGAAGGTCAATGGCCGCTACGTCATGGACCCATCGCCAATCCCCAAATTCGATAACCCGAAGATGGACATGATGCCTGCGCTACAGCTGTTTGGCGCCGGGCGCGAGAAGCGTATCTACGCCGTGCCGCCGTTTACCCGCGTTGAAAGCCTCGATTTTGACGACCATCCGTTCACCATCCAGAGCTGGGACGAGCCGTGCGCCATCTGCGGTTCGCAGCACAGCTATCTCGATGAAGTGGTGCTCGACGACAGCGGCAAGCGCATGTTTGTCTGCTCCGACACCGACTACTGCCGCCAACAGAGCGAGGCGAAAAACGCATGACGCAACCATTACTCTCCGTTGACCGCCTGACCCATCTCTACGCGCCGGGCAAGGGCTTCAGCAACGTCTCCTTTGATCTGTGGCCGGGCGAAGTGCTGGGCATCGTCGGCGAATCCGGCTCCGGTAAAACCACGCTGCTGAAATCCATTTCGGCGCGTCTGACGCCGCAGGAAGGGGAAATTCGCTACCGGGACCGTTCGCTGTACGCGATGACCGAGGCCGACCGCCGCCGTCTGCTGCGCACCGAATGGGGCGTGGTGCACCAGCACGCGATGGACGGCCTGCGTCGTCAGGTGTCGGCGGGCGGCAATATCGGCGAACGGCTGATGGCCACCGGCGCGCGCCATTACGGCGATATCCGCGCCACCGCCCAGCGCTGGCTGGAGGAAGTAGAGATCCCGGCGTCGCGCATCGATGACCTGCCGACCACCTTCTCCGGCGGGATGCAGCAGCGTTTGCAGATTGCCCGCAACCTCGTCACCCACCCAAAGCTGGTGTTTATGGATGAACCCACCGGTGGGCTGGACGTGTCGGTGCAGGCGCGCCTGCTCGACCTGCTGCGCGGCCTGGTGGTAGAGCTGAACCTGGCGGTGGTGATTGTCACCCATGATTTGGGCGTCGCGCGGCTGCTCGCCGACCGCTTGCTGGTGATGAAGCAGGGCCAGGTGGTGGAAAGTGGGCTGACCGATCGGGTGCTCGACGATCCGCATCATCCGTACACCCAGCTGTTGGTGTCGTCGGTGTTGCAGAATTAACCATCGCGCGGCGGATTTTCTCCCTCTCCCTTTCAGGGAGAGGGCCGGGGTGAGGGTAATAACGCACGGATAAAACAGCGGCTTCCCCTCACCCTAACCCTCTCCCCAAAGGGGCGAGGGGACTGTCCGTGCTCTTTTTTAAGTTTGTCAGCATCCTAAAACGGTTGTAGGCCTGATCCATCAGGCAATCGAACGCACAAATGCTTAAAGAGGCCAAAAATGAACGCGATCCGCGTCGAAAATGTCAGTAAAACCTTTGTTCTGCACCAGCAAAACGGCGTCCAGCTTCCAGTGCTGCGCAACGCCTCGCTCACCGTCAACGCCGGCGAGTGCGTGGTGCTGCACGGCCACTCCGGCAGCGGTAAATCCACCCTGCTGCGCTCGCTGTACGCCAACTATCTGCCGGATGAAGGCCATATTCATATTAAACACGGCGACGAATGGGTCGACCTGGTGAGCGCTCCGGCGCGCAAGGTGGTGGAAGTGCGCAAAACCACTGTCGGCTGGGTCAGCCAGTTTCTGCGGGTGATCCCGCGAATTTCCACGCTGGAAGTAGTGATGCAACCGCTGCTCAATACTGGCGTACCGCGCGAAACCTGTGCCGCCAAAGCCGCCCAGTTGCTAAGCCGCCTGAACGTACCAGAGCGTCTGTGGCATCTCGCGCCGTCGACCTTCTCCGGCGGCGAGCAGCAGCGCGTCAACATCGCCCGCGGTTTTATCGTCGACTACCCGATTCTGCTGCTCGACGAACCTACCGCCTCGCTGGACGCCAAAAATAGCGCCGCGGTGGTGAGCCTTATCGAAGAAGCCAAATCGCGCGGTGCGGCCATCGTCGGTATTTTCCATGACGAAACCGTCCGCAATCAGGTCGCTGACCGCCTCCACCCAATGGGTACACCTGCATGATTATCAATAACGTAAAACTGGTGCTTGAGAATGATGTGGTCCACGGTTCGCTGGAGGTACATGACGGGGAAATCCGCGCCTTCGCCGAAACCCAGAGCCGTCTGCCGGAAGCCTTCGACGGTGAAGGCGGCTGGCTGCTGCCGGGGCTGATCGAGCTGCATACCGATAATCTGGATAAATTCTTCACCCCACGCCCGAAGGTGGACTGGCCCGCCCATTCCGCCATGAGCAGCCACGACGCGCTGATGGTCGCCAGCGGCATTACCACCGTGCTGGATGCGGTAGCCATTGGCGACGTGCGCGACGGCGGTGACCGTCTGGAGAACCTCGAGAAGATGATTAACGCGGTGGAAGAGACGCAGAAACGCGGTCTCAACCGTGCCGAGCATCGTCTGCATCTGCGCTGCGAACTGCCGCACCACACCACGCTGCCGCTGTTTGAAAAACTGGTCGGTCGCGAGCCGGTGACGCTGGTGTCGTTAATGGACCACTCTCCCGGCCAGCGCCAGTTCGCCAATCGTGAGAAATACCGGGAATACTATCAAGGTAAGTACTCACTGACTGACCAGCAGATGCATCAGTACGAAGAAGAACAGCTACAGCTTGCCGCACGTTGGTCGCAGCCTAACCGTACCGCCATTGCCGGCATGTGCCGTGACCGCAACATCGCGCTGGCCAGCCATGACGATGCGACTCATGAACACGTGGTGGAATCGCATCAGCTAGGCAGCGTTATCGCCGAATTCCCCACCACCTTTGAAGCCGCCGAGTCATCACGCCGCCACGGCCTGAACGTGCTGATGGGCGCGCCAAATATCGTGCGCGGCGGTTCGCACTCCGGCAACGTCGCGGCGCATAAGCTGGCGGAACTGGGGCTGCTGGATATCCTCTCTTCCGACTACTATCCGGCCAGCTTGCTGGACGCCGCCTTCCGCGTTGCCGATGACCAGCAAAATGCCTTTACCCTGTCGCAGGCCATCAATCTGGTGACGCAAAACCCGGCGCGCGCGCTGAACCTGCACGACCGCGGTGTGATTGGCGAAGGTAAACGCGCCGATCTGGTGTTGGCGCATCGCAAAGGCGAGCACATCCATATCGACCACGTCTGGCGTCAGGGTAAAAGGGTATTCTGATGAAAGGAAAACTGATCTGGTTAATGGGGCCCTCCGGCTCCGGCAAAGACAGCCTGCTGGAAGTGCTTCGTCAGCAGGAACATGCGCAGCTGTTGGTTGCCCATCGCTACATAACCCGTCCGGCCAACGCCGGCTGCGAAAACCACATCGCATTGAGTGAGCAGGAATTTTTTACCCGTGCCGGACACAACCTGCTGGCCCTGAGCTGGCATGCTAACGGCCTGTATTACGGCGTGGGCGTGGAGATCGATCTGTGGCTGCACGCCGGGTTCGATGTCATCGTCAACGGCTCGCGCGCGCATCTGGCGCAGGCCAAAGCGCGCTACGGCAACGCCCTGCTGCCAGTGTGCTTGCAGGTTTCGCCGCCGATTCTGCGCGAACGTCTTCAGGCCCGTGGGCGCGAGAACGGTATGGAGATTGCCGCCCGGCTGGAGCGTGCCGCCCGCTATGCGCCAGAAAACTGCCATACGCTCAATAACGACGGAAGTTTGCTACAGTCAGTGGATATTTTACTGACCCTGATGGGACGCAAGGAGAAAGACCATGCCTGTCTGTGAGCTGCGCCATGCGACGTTCGAGGATATTGATGACGTTTACGCGCTGATGTGCGAACTAAAGCAAGCCGAATTCGACAAAGACGCCTTTTACACCGGTTTCGCCGCCAATCTTCAGGACCCGCATCTGCACTATCAGTTGGCTCTGCTGCGCGGCGAGGTCGTCGGCATCATCAGTCTGCATTTGCAGTTTCATCTGCATCATGCCAACTGGATTGGCGAGATTCAGGAGCTGGTCGTCATGCCATGCGCGCGCGGTTCAGGTGTCGGCAGCCAACTGCTGAGCTGGGCTGAAGAGACTGCGCGTGAGGCAGGCGCGGAGATGACCGAGTTGTCCACCAGTACCAGGCGACTCGACGCCCATCGTTTTTATCAACGTGAGGGCTATGCCCCCAGCCACATTCGATTCACCAAAGCGCTATGAGGATGTTGTATGAGTTTAACCCTCACCCTCAGCGGTACCGGCGGCGCGCAGGGTGTGCCCGCCTGGGGCTGCCATTGTCCGGCCTGCGTGCGCGCCCATCGCGCGCCGCAGTATCGCCGTAAAGCCTGCAGCGGCGTTGTCCGCTTCAACGATGCGGTCACGTTAATAGATGCCGGCCTGCCCGACCTCGCCGAACGTTGGCCCGCCGGCTCTTTCCAGCAGTTTTTACTCACCCACTATCATATGGATCACGTTCAGGGGTTGTTTCCGCTGCGCTGGGGCGTAGGCGAGACGGTGCCGGTGTACGGCCCACCGGATGAGCAGGGCTGTGACGATCTGTTCAAACATCCCGGCCTGCTGGATTTCAGCCATACCGTGGAGCCGTTCGTGGTGTTTGACTTGCAGGGATTGCAAATTACGCCAGTACCGCTGGAACACTCGAAGCTGACCTTCGGCTATCTGCTGGAGACGCCACACAGCCGTGTCGCCTGGCTTTCAGATAGCGCCGGGCTGCCCGATAAGACGCTCACTTTCCTAAGCAATAACCAGCCGCAGGTGATGGTCATTGATTGCAGCCATGCGCCCCGCGAGCAGATGCCGCGTAACCACAGCGATTTAGCGACGATCGTGGCGTTAAATGAATCGATCCGTTGCCCGCGCGTGGTACTCACCCATATCAGCCACCAGTTTGATGAATGGATGATGACGCACCTGCTGCCGCCAGGCATTGAAGCAGGCTACGACGGCATGGAAATTCGCCTCGCCTAGCGATCGTAATCGTCATCAAGACGCCGCTCATCGTCTGACAGCTGACGACGTTCCTGATCGAGCTGTCGCTGGCGGTCATCTAACTGACGTCGGCGATCGTCCAGCTGGCGGCGACGATCGTTATATTGCTGGCTGCTTTGGGAACGACTGCCGCGATCGTCATAAGATCGGTCATCGTCGTCATCACGGCTTGAGCGATCGCTGCTGGGGTTGTACGCATCGTTGATCGCCTGCTGAATATTGCCAATGGCATCGTCGATAATATCCGCGCGCGCCAGCTGGCTGGTCAGCGAGAGCGAACAAAGCATCACTGCGGTTAGATAACGTTTCATAGGGACGGTCTCATCGGGGGAGCTGCCTGTAGAGTAGGCAAGCCGCGGCTGGCGGAGTAGCGGAGGAATCTCAATTCTACAGCGTGCATAACGATAACAATTAAATATTAAATTCCATAAAATATATGGGTATTTTATTCATTCAGTTTTAAGCACAAATACCTTATAAAAATAACGATCGCCCTCACAAACAAACCTCTCAAATTATCAAAATAGCCACTAGTATAGATCGCCATATCTCAGGCGCTGGTTGTTTGCCGAATAATTCATAACATTAATAATGAAAGGGAGTTTTATATGAATAACTCTAGGTTATTCCGTTTCAGCAACGTGTTTATTGCCGTTGGTGTCGCCAGTGGCCTGTTGATAAATAACGCCTTCGCAGCCGAAATGCCGAAAGAAGCCACGCAATATACCCATGAAATTAATCAGCAGTATGCTAAATCCTTACCCTTTAGCAATCGTCAGGATTTTGAAGATGCCCAGCGCGGGTTTATCGCGCCGCTGTTGAATGAAGGGGTGCTAAAAAACGACGAGGGTAAAACCTACTACCGCGCCTATGATTATAAATTCGATATCAATGCGCCAGCGCCGGATACCATTAACCCGAGCCTGTGGCGTCAAACGCAAATAAACGGTATTTCCGGGCTGTTTAAAGTGACCGACCGCATGTACCAGGTGCGCAGTCAGGACATCTCGAATATCACCTTTATCGAAGGTGATACGGGGATTATTGTTATCGACCCGCTGGTCTCCGCGCCAGCCGCTAAAGCCAGCCTCGACCTCTACTTCCAACACCGTCCGCACAAGCCGATTGTCGCCATCATTTATACCCATAGCCACGTTGACCATTATGGCGGCGTAAAAGGGCTCGTCTCGGAAGATGACGTGAAATCCGGTAAGGTGCAGATCATCGCCCCCGCGGGCTTTATGGAGGAAGCGATCAGCGAGAACGTGATGGCAGGCAACATCATGGGTCGACGCGCCACATACTCCTACGGCCTGCTGCTGCCTAAGAACGCCAGCGGTAATATTGGCAATGGTCTCGGCGTTGCCGTAACGGGCGGCTATCCAACGATTATCGCGCCGACAAAAAGCATCACCAAAACGGGCGAAAAGCTGACCATCGACGGTCTGGAGTTTGATTTCCTGATGGCGCCAGGCAGCGAAGCCCCGGCGGAGATGCACTTCTATATTCCGGCGCTGAAAGCGCTGTGCACGGCGGAAAACACCACCCACACGCTGCACAACTTCTATACCCTGCGTGGCGCGAAAACTCGCGATACCGCGAAGTGGTCCGAGTATTTAAATCAGACGCTGGATATGTGGGGCAGTCAGGCCGACGTACTGTTTATGCCGCACACCTGGCCGGTGTGGGGAAATAAACAGATTAACGACTATATTGGCAAATATCGCGACACCATTAAGTATATTCACGACCAGACGCTGCACCTGGCAAACCAGGGCTATACGATGAATGAGATCGGCAACATGATTAAGTTGCCGAAAAACCTGGAAGATAACTGGGCCAGCCGCGGCTATTACGGCTCGGTTAGCCATAATGCTCGTGCGGTCTATAACTACTATCTCGGCTACTTCGACGGTAACCCCGCCAACCTGAACCCTTACGGCCAGGTTGAGATGGGCAAACGCTATGTGAAAGCGCTGGGCGGCGAGGAGCACGCGATTCAGCTGGCGCGTGAAGCCTTCGACAAGGGCGACTATCGCTGGACCTCAGAGCTGTTAAAACAGGTCATCGCCGCCGATCCAACCAATAAAACCGCCAGAAACCTGCAGGCTGACGCCTTCGAACAGCTGGGCTATCAGGCGGAATCCGCCACCTGGCGCGGCTTCTATCTGACCGGTGCAAAAGAGTTGCGCGACGGCGTCGCTAAACTGCCGGTGGGCGCTACCGCGTCGCCGGATACCCTGAAGGGGATGACCGTCGAAATGCTGATGGACTATCTTGCGGTTAGCCTCGACAGCCGCAAAGCCGACGGAAAAAACATTAATATCAACTTTAACCTCGACAACAACGATAATCTGAACCTCGCGTTAAACGATAGCGTACTTAACTATCGTAAAACGCTGCGCAGCAATGCCGATGCGTCGTTCTATATGAGCCGGAACGATCTGCATGCCGTGCTGCTGGGCCAGGTGAAAATGAGTGATTTAATCAAACAGAAAAAAGTCAACGTGATTGGCAACGCCAAAAAGCTCGACGAGATTCTGTCCTGTATGGACAAATTTGATTTCTGGGTCAATATCGTGACGCCGAATTAATCGAGGAATAGTCCAGGGGCCTTGCCCCCTGGACATGTTAGATTCACAAAATAAATATATATAAAGCTCATCTTTAATTTGTGAATAAGTTATTAATGCGGTTCAGTGACAAATCACTGCCGTCTTAATAAACAAATCGCCATACTAAGATTTATTTATTCATAAACATTCACTCAAAATATTATTCGATATACACAGGATCGTATTTCATTATGCAAACAGCAAAGTCCCGCGTCGTGACGAGGCTAAAAGGAATAAGTGGTCTCGGTTCAGCTCTCTTATTAACAGGGTGTTCATTGTCACCATCCATTCCCGTTATTGGCGCTTATTACCCTGACTGGCTGTTCTGTATTTTAGCCGGCGTTATTCTCACGCTGATCACCCGGCGAGTTATCGTCAGCAAAACAGGTTCAACGCTGGCATTTCCTGCGGTTATCTACACCGCCCTTTTTGTCCTCTACTCCATGCTGTTCTGGCTGGTTTTTTTCTAATTTACGTTGAGATGCGCTCATGGAAAGCTCGCTGAAAAAAGCTCCACGCAATAAACTTCCGGCCCTGCTGTTAGCCCTGCTTGCACTGGTCGTCCTGATTTTCGTCATCTGGCGGGTCGATAGCAAACCGGCTACCGACGATGCCTACGTTTCCGCCGACACGATCGACGTAGTTCCGGAAGTCAGCGGACGTATTGTGGAACTGGCGGTGGTTGATAACCAACAGGTGAAACAGGGCGACCTGCTGTTCCGCATCGACCCTCGCCCTTATGAAGCCAGCCTGGCCAAAGCGGAAGCCTCGCTAGCGGCGCTGGATAAACAGATCATGCTGACTCAACGCAGCGTGGATGCGCAGAAATTTGCCGCCAGCTCCGTCGAGGCGACGGTGAGTAAAGCCCGCGCTGCCGCCAAACAGGCCAGTGATACACTTAAGCGCACCGAACCGCTGTTAGCGCAGGGTTTTGTCTCCGCCGAAGATGTTGACCGCGCCAGAACGGCGCAGCGTGCCAGCGAAGCTGACCTCAATGCGGTGTTGCTACAGGCACAGCAAGCCGCCAGCGCAGTCAGCGGCGTGGATGCGCTGGTCGCCCAGCGCGTTGCCGTCCAAGCCGATATTGCGTTAACCAAACTGCATCTTGAAATGGCGACGGTACGCGCGCCGTTTGATGGCCGCGTGGTGTCGCTGAAAACGTCCATCGGCCAGTTCGCCTCCGCAATGAAGCCCATTTTCACCCTGATCGACACGCGCCACTGGTACGTAATCGCCAACTTCCGCGAAACCGAGCTGAAAAACATTCACTCCGGTACGCCAGCAACGCTACGCCTGATGAGCGACAGCGGTAAAACCTTCAGCGGCAAAGTCGACTCCATTGGCTTCGGCGTGCTGCCGGACGACGGCGGCATCGTGCTGGGCGGGCTGCCTCGCGTCTCCCGTTCAATCAACTGGGTACGCGTAGCCCAGCGTTTTCCGGTCAAAATCATGGTCGATAAACCGGATGCGGAGCTGTTTCGCATCGGCGCATCGGCGGTTGCCAGCCTTGAGCCGCAATAATGAATATATTCCATTATCTGCCTCTGCCGCTGGTCAGGCTGCTGGCATTTTTCCATGAAGAGCTCAGCGAGCGGCGGCCAGGGCGGTTGCCGCAAACGATCCAGCTGTGGACAGGCTGCCTGCTGGTCGTGCTGATCTCAATGACCTTCCAGATCCCATTTCTGGCGATCTCGCTGGCGGTGCTGTTTTACGGCGTGCAGTCCAACGCGTTTTACACCAAATTTGTGGCGATCCTGTTCGTCGTGGCTACCGTCATGGAAATCGCCAGCCTGTTTTTGATCTACAAATGGGCGTACAGCTACCCCTTGATCCGCATGATCGTCGCCAGTCTGGTGGTGCTGGGCAGCATGTTTATGATGCGCACCCACAAGTTGGGGCTGCTATTTTTCGCCGTCGCCATTATCGCGGTATATGGCCAGACTTTCCCCGGCATGCTTGACTATCCTGAGATCGTCGTGCGGCTGACGCTATGGTGCATTGTGGTCGGTCTCTATCCCACGTTGCTGATGGTTCTGCTGGGAGTCCTCTGGTTTCCGAGCCGCGCCGGAAACCAGATGCGCGAAGCGCTGCATGCCAGGCTTGCCGATGCGCTCCGTCATCTGACGGCGGGCGCAGCGCCGCTGGCGGAAAAGTACGTTGAGCGAGAAGCGCTGGCGCTGCAAAAGCTCAACGTGTTCTGTATGGCCGATGACGCTGAATGGCGAAAACGTAGCGCCTGGTGGCAAAGCTGCGTCGCGACTGTGACCTATCTGTACAGCACGCTCAACCGCTTTCACGGTGATGCGGCGGAACAGCATCCAGCGCTAATGCACAAACTGAGCGGCGAAATCACTGCGCTGCAGCAGGCCATCTCGCAGGGTGAAGTCTGGCAAAGTCGCTGGGTATTAAGCGCAGAAGAACGCAAAGCCGCGCGCGAGTGCGGGCTGGAAAACGTTTGTCACCAGCTTCTTGAACTGGGTCGTCTGGATCCTGACACGCCAGCGACCCCCTCGGCTAAAGAGCCGTCAATGGCGGCTGACGCATTCAGCAACCCCGCCTACATTCGCTATGCGCTGAAAACGTTATTGGCCTGTATGATTTGCTATGTCTTCTATTCCGGCGTCGATTGGGAAGGCATCCATACCTGCATGCTCACCTGCATTATTGTCGCCAACCCCAGCATCGGTTCGTCATATCAGAAAATGGCGCTGCGCTTTGGCGGGGCGCTGTGCGGCGCGGTGCTGGCACTGCTGGTGACGATATTCATCATGCCGTGGCTGGACAATATCGTAGAACTGCTGTGCCTGTTGGCGCCAATACTGCTGATTGCCTCGTGGATTGCCACCGGCTCCGAACGGTCGTCCTACATCGGCACCCAGATAATCGTCACCTTCGCCTTAGCCACCCTCGAGAACGTTTTTGGCCCGGTTTACGATCTGGTCGAGATCCGCGATCGCGCGGTCGGTATTCTGGTCGGCACCGCCGTTTCGGCGGTGATCTACACCTTTATCTGGCCGGAAAGCGAAGCTGGCGCGCTACCCAAAAAACTGTCGACGGCATTAGGTATGCTCAGCAAAATGCTGCGCGTCCCACAGCAGGATCCCACCACTCAGCGCAGTTGGCTACAGTTGCGCATTGGCTGCCATGCGGCTCTCAATAGCTGTGAGGAAATGTGCGATCGCGTGGCGCTGGAACGTCAATTGCCCGACGAAACGCGTCTGCAGTTGCTAAACCATAGCCGAAGCGTTATTCGCCAGGGACGTAAAATTCTCTATGCCTGGGACAACGCGCCGGCTCCAGACCCGCGTCTGGCGGACGCGCTGGAGCACTATGCGGCGAGCCTGGCTACGGGCACCAGTACGCCACCGTCTTCCGACATCGATACATCATCTACCTCATCCGAACAGGCGCAACGCGTGATGCAGCAGATAGCCCGTTTACCCGACTGGACTCGTCCGGCACCAACGCTCGCCGGGAAACAGGCGCAAGGAGCCCTATCACAATGACCCGTCACTTTTCTCGTTTATTGCTATGCGGCCTGCTTACCGGCGCCACGGCGCTCTCCGGCTGCGCGTTAATCCGTAAAGATTCTGCCCCGCATGCGCAGCTTCAGCCAGAGCAAATCAAGCTGGCCGATGATATCCATCTGGCGAGCCAGGGCTGGCCACAGGCGCAGTGGTGGCGGCAGTTTAACGATCCGCAGCTCACAGCGCTGATTGATAAGACGCTCGCCGGTTCGCATACGCTGGCCGAGGCAAAGCTGCGTGAAGACAAAGCGCAAGCGCAGGCCGACCTGCTGGAAGCCGGTTCACAGCTGCAAATGGCAGCCTTAGGCATGATTAACCGCCAGCGCGCCTCCGCCAATGGCTTCCTTGGCCCCTACGCGCTGGACGCCCCGCGGCTGGGGATGGATGGTCCGTACTACACGGAAGCCACCGTCGGCTTAGTTGCCGGGTTTGATCCCGACCTGTGGGGCGCGCACCGCTCCGCCGTTTCAGCGGCCATTGGCGCGCAGAACGCCAGCCTCGCAGAAACCGCGGCGGTAGAACTGTCGCTCTCCGTCGCCGTCGCGCAGCTGTATTACAGCATTCAGGCCAGCTATCAGATGCTCGACCTGCTGGAGCAAACCCGCAGCGTCATTGACTACGCGGTGCAGGCGCATCAGAGCAAAGTCGCGCAGGGCCTGGAAGCCAAAGTGCCGTACCACGGCGCACGGGCGCAGATCCTGGCGGTAGAGAAACAAATTGCGGCCACCAAAGGGCAAATCAAAGAAACTCGCGAATCGCTGCGCGCGTTGATGGGCGCGGGTGCCGACGGGTTACCGGAGATTAAGCCCGTAGCACTGCCGCAGGTACAAGCGGGCGTTCCCGCTACGCTCTCCTACGATCTGCTCGCCCGTCGCCCGGATCTTCAGGCCATGCGCTGGTACGTGCAGGCCTCGCTCGACCAGGTCGACGCGGCGCGAGCGCTGTTCTATCCGAGCTTCGATATCAAAATGTTCTTTGGCCTTGATGCGATTCATATCGACGATCTGTTCAAGGGGACCAGTCGGCAAATTAACTTCATCCCTGGCCTGCGCCTGCCGCTGTTCGACGGCGGTCGCCTGAACGCCAACCTGCAAAACACGCGCGCCAGCAGCAACATGCTGATTGAGCGCTACAACCAGTCGGTGCTCAACGCGGTGCGCGACGTAGCGATCGGCGGTACGCGCCTGCAAACACTGAGCGATGAACGGCAGATGCAAGCAGAGCGCGTCGAGGCGATGCGCTATGGTCAAAGCGCCGCCGAAGCCGCCTTTAACCGCGGTCTTGGCAGTCGGTTACAGGCTACCGAAGCGCGCCTGCCGGTACTCGCCGAGCAAATGTCGCTGCTGATGCTCGACACCCAGCGGGTGATTCAGAGCCTACAGCTGATTAAATCCCTCGGCGGCGGCTATCAAAGCAGCCCGGCCAAGCCGCAGTAGCGTCGACGCCACGCCAGCTCGCCGCGTGATGAACGTCACGCGGCTTTTTCTTTCGACACGTCAAATATGACGACAGCCTGTTTTTCGTCAGGGTTTTGACCAAAAATCACCCGTAATATCAGGGAATGCCCACAATAAAAAAGTGGCATAAAAGATGCATACTGAGGGCGACAGCGCGTATGCGCGATTTGATTAACTGGAGCGAGACCGATGAAAAAAGTCGTCACGGTTTGCCCGTATTGCGCATCAGGTTGCAAAATCAACCTGGTGGTCGATAACGGAAAAATCGTCCGGGCGGAGGCGGCTCAGGGGAAAACCAACCAGGGTACCCTGTGTCTGAAAGGCTATTACGGCTGGGATTTTATTAACGATACCCAGATCCTGACGCCACGTCTGAAAACCCCAATGATTCGTCGCCAGCGTGGCGGCAAGCTGGAATCCGTCTCCTGGGACGAAGCGCTGAATTACGTGGCCGATCGCCTGAGCGCGATCAAAGCGAAATACGGCCCGGATGCCATTCAGACTACCGGTTCCTCACGCGGGACGGGTAACGAAACTAACTACGTCATGCAAAAATTCGCGCGCGCCGTTATTGGTACCAATAACGTCGACTGCTGCGCTCGTGTCTGACACGGCCCTTCGGTTGCAGGTCTGCACCAATCGGTCGGTAACGGCGCAATGAGTAACGGCATCAACGAAATTGATGACACTGACTTAGTCTTTATCTTCGGGTACAACCCGGCAGATTCCCACCCTATCGTGGCGAATCACGTGATTAACGCCAAACGTAAAGGGGCGAAAATCATCGTTTGCGATCCGCGCAAAATTGAAACCGCGCGCATTGCTGACATGCATATCGCGTTGAAAAACGGCTCGAATATCGCGCTGCTCAACGCTATGGGCCATGTCATTATTGAAGAAAACCTGTACGACCAGGCGTTTGTCGCCAGCCGTACTGAAGGTTTTGAAGAGTACCGCAAGATTGTTGAAGGCTACACGCCAGAGTCTGTCGAAGACATCACCGGCGTCAGCGCGCAGGAAATTCGTCAGTGCGCACGCATGTACGCCAGTGCGAAAAGCGCGGCCATCCTGTGGGGCATGGGTGTGACCCAGTTCTATCAGGGCGTGGAAACCGTACGTTCACTGACCAGCCTCGCGATGCTAACCGGCAACCTCGGTAAGCCTAGCGTGGGCGTTAACCCGGTTCGCGGCCAGAACAACGTTCAGGGCGCCTGTGACATGGGCGCGCTGCCGGATACCTATCCGGGCTATCAGTACGTGAAAGATCCGGCTAACCGTGAGAAATTCGCCAAGGCCTGGGGCGTGGACAGCCTGCCTGCGCACACCGGCTATCGCATCAGCGAGCTGCCGCACCGTGCGGCGCATGGCGAAGTGCGCGCGGCGTACATCATGGGTGAAGACCCGTTACAGACCGATGCTGAACTCTCTGCGGTGCGCAAAGGGTTCGAAGATCTGGAACTGGTTATCGTCCAGGATATCTTTATGACCAAAACCGCGGCGGCGGCGGATGTGATTTTACCGTCTACGTCATGGGGCGAGCATGAAGGCGTCTTTACCGCGGCGGACCGTGGCTTCCAGCGCTTCTTTAAAGCGGTAGAACCGAAGTGGGACCTGAAAACGGACTGGCAGATTATCAGTGAAATCGCCACCCGTATGGGCTATCCGATGCACTACAACAACACCCAGGAAATCTGGGACGAGTTGCGTCATCTGTGCCCGGACTTCTACGGTGCCACCTACGAGAAAATGGGCGAACTGGGCTTTATCCAGTGGCCTTGCCGCGATACCTCCGATGCCGACCAGGGCACGACCTATCTCTTCAAAGAGAAGTTCGACACCCCGAACGGCCTGGCGCAGTTCTTTACCTGCGACTGGGTAGCGCCAATCGATAAACTCACCGACGAGTATCCGATGGTGCTCTCTACGGTGCGTGAAGTCGGCCACTACTCTTGCCGTTCGATGACCGGCAACTGTGCGGCGCTGGCGGCGCTGGCGGATGAACCGGGCTATGCCCAGATCAACACCGCCGATGCGGCGCGTTTAGGTATCGAAGATGAAGCGCTGGTGTGGGTTAACTCCCGCAAAGGCCGCATCATCACCCGCGCGGCGGTCAGCGATCGTCCGAACAAGGGCGCGATTTACATGACCTACCAGTGGTGGATTGGGGCCTGTAATGAGCTGGTAACCGAGAACTTAAGCCCGATTACCAAAACGCCTGAGTATAAGTACTGCGCCGTTAACGTTGAGCCGATTGCCGACCAGCGTGCCGCCGAGCAGTATGTGATTGATGAGTACAATAAGCTGAAGGCTCGCCTGCGCGAAAGCGCAATGGGCTAAGCGGACTCGTTTCAACGCCCCCATTCGGGGGCGTTTTTTTATCCTGCCAATCTCTTTATACTGCCCACTTCCTCGACTACCTACATAATAAGATGAAACGACTTTTAGCATTGTTGTGGCTAGCCGCGCTGGCGGTCCACGCGGAAGAGCCGGGCAGCCAGTATCAGCAGGCCGCGGAGGCCGGAGATGCGCGTGCGCAGTACTATCTGGCCGATACCTGGTTTAGCTCTGGCGACCTGAGTAAAGCCGAATTCTGGGCGCAAAAAGCCGCTGACGGCGGCGATGCCGATGCCAGCGCCCTGCTGGCGCAGATCAAAATTACTAATCCCGTGAGCCTCGACTATCCCGAAGCCAAAGCGCTGGCGGAGAAAGCCGTCAAAGCGGGCAGCCGTGCCGGTGACGTTATCCTGGCGCGCATTCTTATCAACAGCCAGGCAGGGCAAACCGACTATCCACGGGCGATTACCCTGCTCCAGCAGGCGTCGATGAACGCCGAGAGCGATTTCGCCGTTGACGCACAAATGCTGTTGGGGCTGATTTACGCCAACGGTGTCGGCGTGAAAGAAGATGATGAGAAGGCGACGGACTACTTCAAAAACAGCTCGTCGCTCTCGCGCACTGGCTACTCAGAATACTGGGCCGGAATGATGTTCCTCAGCGGTGAGAAAGGCTTCATTACGCCAAACAAACAGAAGGCGCTACAGTGGCTGAATTTGAGCTGTACGGAAGGGTTTGATACCGGGTGTGAAGAGTTTGATAAGGTGAGTGCGGAGTAACGACATTGCATCGACCGGTCCCCTCGCCCCTTTGGGGAGAGGGTTAGGGTGAGGGGCATGTCGATTCGGCGTTAAACCCTCACCCCAGCCCTCTCCCTTAAAAAGGGAGAGGGGGCACATCGTGCCCACCAAAACGTTCATCAACTTCCATCCCAAAAACAATAACGCCGGGCAAGCCCGGCGTTATCTTTTTCTCTATTTACTGGTCAGCGGTTTTATCAAACTTGCCCAACATCTCGCGCTCATACGCCAGCGCTTTCTTGCGGTCAAATTTGTGTTCCCACTTGGCAATCACCAGCACCGCCAGTGCGTTACCCACCACGTTCAGCGCGGTACGCGCCATATCGAGGATACGGTCCACACCGGCAATAAACGCC
This sequence comes from Kluyvera sp. CRP, assembly GCF_019930565.1. Classification (NCBI taxonomy): domain Bacteria; kingdom Pseudomonadati; phylum Pseudomonadota; class Gammaproteobacteria; order Enterobacterales; family Enterobacteriaceae; genus Kluyvera; species Kluyvera sp. CRP. The sequence goes on from NZ_CP082841.1 coordinate 690,057, forward strand.
AGGCCTTCCAGCGGAATCCCAACGCTGCCCAGCGTCGCCAGTAGCACCACGAAGGAAACGCCCGGTACGCCTGCGATCCCTTTCGAGGTCACCATCAGCGTCAGCACCAGCACGATTTCCTGCCAGATAGACAGGTCGATACCGTACAACTGGGCGATAAAGATAGCCGCGATGCTCTGGTACAGCGTGGAACCGTCAAGGTTAAAGGAGTAGCCGGTCGGCACCACGAAACTGGTGATCGACGCCGGTGCGCCGTAGGCTTCCATCTTCTCGATAATACGCGGCAGAACGCTCTCAGAGCTGGCGGTGGAGTACGCCAGAATCAGCTCGTCCTTCAGGATGCGAATCAGGATCCAGATGCTCAGCCCGCAAATGCGCGCCACGATGCCCAGCACCACCAGCGCGAAGAACAGAATCGCGAAGTGTACCAGCAGCACCAGTTTGGCCAGCGGCCACAGCGAGGCGAAACCAAAGTTAGCCACCGTCACGGCGATCAGCGCGAAAACACCGACAGGGGCATAGCGCATCACCATGTGGGTGACTTTAAACATGGTTTCCGAGATAGAGCGGAATACCGTCACCAGCGGCTCACGGTGCGTCGCCGGCAGCGAGGAGAGACCCAGGCCGAACAGCACCGAGAAGAAGATGATCGGCAGCATGTCGCCTTTCGCCATCGAGGCGATGATGTTGGTCGGCACCAGCGACAGGATGGTTCCCATCAGGCCGTGCGCGTGGCTCTGCACCTCTGCGGTGGTACTTTGGTATTTCGAAATATCCACCGTTGCCAGTTGCGACATATCGATACCGGCACCCGGCTGGAACACGTTCGCCATGGTGATACCGATAATGATCGCAATCGTGGTGATCACTTCGAAATAGATGATGGTTTTGGCGCCAATTCTCCCCAACTGTTTTGCATCGCCAACACCGGCTATTCCGACAATCAGCGTCGAAATAACAATCGGCACAACAATCATTTTAATCAGATGGATGAAAATATCGCCAGCAGGGGACAGCAGATTCATAACCAGCCAGTCGCGGCTATCGCTATGATAATGCAGATAACTACCCAGAATAATACCCAGAATCAGGGCAATAAGAATTTGCCAGGCTAAGCTGACACGTGCTTTCTTCATAACGGCAAACTTCCTCAATGAAAAATACCATGCCATACGGGAATGGTATCCACTTGAAAGGGGGTGATTTGTGTTGCGTTTACTTTTAGAGGTTTTTAACGCGCAATATCAGTATCATCTGCATGGCGTCTCATGCAACCCTTTCAGTTCAGAGCTTTTCACCAGCCAAATCTATATTACCGCTAATTTCTACCAATAATTATTTATAAGTTTTTGTTATAAAAACAAAAAAATTAGCGACTTTTCTATAAATCCCCTTCCGTAATTATTTTTGTTCAAAGAATCAAATGAACGTTATTTGAACAATTCCATTATTGCGTGATCTGCCGCGCAAATAGTAAACAAAGCGCCATACACCTCTGTTATTAACTTTTATGAGACATATTATTAACATCTTACAAGGAGAAAAAAAGCATGAGCCAAATTCACAAACACCCTATTCCTGCAAATATTGCAGACCGCTGCCTGATTAACCCGGAGCAATACCAGACCAAATACCACCAGTCAGTCACGAACCCGGATGCGTTCTGGGGTGAAGAGGGCAAAATCCTCGACTGGATGCGCCCTTACACTAAAGTCAAAAACACCTCCTTTGCGCCTGGTAACGTCTCTATCAAGTGGTATGAAGACGGCACGCTGAACCTGGCGGCGAACTGCCTTGACCGCCATCTGGCGACACGTGGCGACCAGACCGCCATCATCTGGGAAGGCGACGACGCCACTCAGAGCAAACACATTACTTATCGCGAGCTGCATCGCGACGTCTGCCGCTTCGCCAACACCCTGCTCTCTCTGGGCGTGAAAAAAGGCGACGTGGTGGCTATCTATATGCCGATGGTGCCGGAAGCCGCGGTGGCGATGCTGGCCTGCGCTCGTATTGGCGCGATCCACTCGGTGATTTTCGGCGGCTTCTCGCCGGAGGCCGTCGCCGGTCGTATCATCGACTCCAGCGCTTGCCTGGTGATCACTTCCGATGAAGGCGTTCGCGCCGGGCGCAACGTACCGCTAAAAAAGAACGTCGACGACGCGCTGAAAAACCCGAACGTCAAAACCATCAGAAATGTCGTGGTGCTGAAGCGCACCGGCGGCAATATCGACTGGCATGAAGGCCGCGACCTGTGGTGGCACGACCTGCAGGAGAAAGCCAGCGACCAGCACCAGCCTGAAGAGATGAATGCGGAAGATCCGCTGTTTATCCTCTATACCTCCGGCTCCACCGGCAAGCCAAAGGGCGTTCTGCACACCACCGGCGGCTATCTGGTGTACGCCGCAACCACCTTTAAATATGTCTTCGACTACCATCAGGGCGACATCTACTGGTGTACTGCCGACGTGGGCTGGGTCACCGGTCACAGCTACCTGCTGTACGGGCCACTGGCCTGCGGTGCAACCACGCTGATGTTCGAGGGCGTGCCAAACTGGCCAACGCCGGCACGTATGTGCCAGGTGGTGGATAAGCACAAGGTTAATATTCTCTATACCGCGCCGACGGCGATTCGTGCGCTGATGGCGGAAGGCGACAAAGCCACCGCGGGCACCGACCGCTCTTCCCTGCGCATTCTGGGCTCCGTCGGCGAGCCGATTAACCCGGAAGCCTGGGAGTGGTACTGGAAGCAGATCGGCAACGAGAAATGCCCGGTGATGGACACCTGGTGGCAGACCGAAACCGGCGGCTTCATGATTACCCCGCTTCCGGGTGCAACCGAGCTGAAGGCCGGTTCCGCCAGCCGTCCGTTCTTTGGCGTGCAGCCAGCGCTGGTGGATAACGAAGGTCATCCACAAGAAGGCGCCACCGAGGGCAACCTGGTGATCACCGACTCCTGGCCGGGCCAGGCGCGTACTCTGTTCGGTGACCACGAACGCTTCGAACAGACCTACTTCTCCACCTTCAAAAACATGTACTTCAGCGGCGACGGCGCGCGTCGTGATGAAGACGGTTACTACTGGATCACCGGTCGCGTCGACGACGTACTGAACGTCTCCGGCCACCGTCTGGGTACCGCGGAAATCGAATCGGCGCTGGTGTCACATCCGAAAATTGCCGAAGCGGCGGTGGTGGGTATTCCACACAGCATTAAAGGCCAAGCGATTTATGCCTACGTTACGCTGAACCACGGCGAAGAGCCAACGCCAGCGCTGTACACCGAAGTGCGTAACTGGGTGCGTAAAGAAATTGGCCCGCTGGCGACGCCGGACGTCCTGCACTGGACCGACTCGCTGCCGAAAACCCGTTCAGGCAAGATCATGCGCCGCATTCTGCGCAAGATCGCCGCTGGCGACACCAGCAACCTGGGCGATACCTCAACGCTCGCCGATCCGGGCGTGGTGGAAAAACTGCTGGAAGAGAAGCAGGCCATCACGATGCCGTCATAAGAGCAGGCTTTCCCCTCTCCTGTCACCGGGAGAGGGCCGGGGTGAGGGTGTCATCGCCGTACACCGCCCCTCGCCCTTTCCTTCTTCCTGCGGAAGAAGGAACAGTACGGTGTTCTGATTTGCACAACAAAAAACACGACTCAAAAACCTCTGGAGACTCTGTGATGAATGATCAAATTTGTCAGCAGATAGAAGGTAGTGCGCATTTCAGGGAGCTCGTCGAAAAACGGCAACGGTTTGCCACCTTCTTATCGCTGATTATGTTAGTGGTGTACGTCGGTTTTATTTTACTCATCGCCTTCGCGCCAGGCTGGCTTGGCACGCCGCTGCACGCGGGTACCAGCGTCACCCGCGGCATTCCGATTGGTATCGGCATTATTGTGATTTCTTTTGTTCTGACCGGCATATACGTCTGGCGGGCTAACAATGAATTCGATCGCCTGAACAAGGCCGTCCTGCGCGAGGTAAAAGCATCATGAAGAAAGTCCTGACGGCGCTAGCCGCCACACTTCCTTTTGCGGCCAGCGCGGCGGATGCCCTGAGCGGCCCGGTCGAACGCCAGCCGACCAACTGGCAGGCGATTATCATGTTCCTGATTTTCGTCGTCCTGACGCTGTATATCACCTGGTGGGCGTCGAAGCGCGTACGTTCGCGTAACGATTACTACACCGCCGGCGGCAACATTACCGGCTTCCAGAACGGGCTGGCGATTGCCGGTGACTTTATGTCGGCGGCGTCGTTCCTCGGCATCTCCGCGCTGGTCTACACCTCCGGCTACGACGGGCTGATCTACTCGCTCGGCTTCCTCGTCGGTTGGCCGATCATCCTGTTCCTGATTGCCGAACGCCTGCGTAACCTCGGCCGCTATACCTTTGCCGATGTGGCCTCCTACCGACTGAAGCAGGGGCCAATCCGCATGCTCTCCGCCTGCGGCTCGCTGGTGGTCGTCGCGCTGTACCTGATTGCTCAGATGGTGGGCGCGGGTAAGCTTATCGAACTGCTGTTCGGCCTCAACTACCACGTCGCCGTGGTGCTGGTCGGCGTGTTGATGGTGATGTACGTGCTGTTTGGCGGCATGCTCGCCACCACGTGGGTGCAGATCATTAAAGCCGTCCTGCTGCTGTTCGGCGCCAGCTTTATGGCCTTTATGGTGATGAAGCACGTCGGCTTCAGCTTCAATAATCTGTTCACCGAAGCGATGGCGGTGCACCCGAAAGGCGCGGCGATCATGAGCCCTGGCGGGCTGGTGAAAGACCCGATATCGGCGCTGTCGTTGGGCCTCGGACTGATGTTTGGTACCGCCGGTCTGCCGCACATCCTGATGCGTTTCTTCACCGTGAGCGATGCGGGCGAAGCGCGTAAAAGCGTGTTCTACGCCACCGGCTTTATGGGCTACTTCTACATCCTGACCTTTATCATCGGCTTCGGCGCGATCATGCTGGTGGGGGCAAACCCGGCGTTTAAAGACGCGGCGGGCGCGCTGATTGGCGGTAACAACATGGCGGCGGTTCATCTGGCCGATGCCGTGGGCGGTAACCTGTTCCTGGGCTTTATCTCTGCGGTCGCTTTCGCCACTATTCTGGCGGTGGTTGCGGGTCTGACGCTGGCCGGTGCTTCAGCGGTCTCTCACGACCTGTACGCCAACGTCTTCAAGAAAGGCGCGACCGAGCGTGAAGAGCTGAAGGTCTCGAAAATCACCGTACTGGTGCTGGGCGTGGTGGCGATTCTGCTGGGCATCCTGTTCGAGAATCAGAACATCGCGTTTATGGTGGGTCTGGCGTTCTCCATCGCGGCAAGCTGCAACTTCCCGATCATTCTGCTCTCCATGTACTGGTCAAGACTGACCACTCGTGGCGCCATGATCGGCGGCTGGCTGGGCCTGCTGACAGCGGTGGTGCTGATGATCCTCGGCCCAACTATTTGGGTGACGATCCTCGGCCACGAGAAGGCGATCTTCCCGTATGAGTATCCGGCGCTGTTCTCCATTGCCATCGCCTTTATCGGTATCTGGTTCTTCTCCGCCACCGATAACTCCGAAGAAGGTAATCGTGAACGCGAGCAGTTCCGCGCGCAGTTCATCCGTTCGCAGACCGGTCTGGGCATCGACCAGGGCCGTGCGCATTAATGTCATCCTCCCCGGCCTTATGGCCGGGGATCACAGTTTATCGCCCCTGAGGTGAGATCTATCACAGCGACCTGCGCGAAATAAGCCACCAGCTTCACATTAAATATTTCCAGGTTGTGAAGAACATTCCATCCCCGTCTATTTCCCGCTTCCCCGCCAGAATTCGCATTTATTGTTCCCTGCCGCTCGGCTAAATATTTCTATGCTCCCGTGGCTAATATTATTAGTGAATAACAAAAACAAACACTTATTAATTCATTTCGCCTATCCTACAGGAGCAATAATTCATGAAACGTCTAATCTGTGCCAGCGTAATAGGAATGAGTAGTCTGCTGGCGACCAGCGTCGCCTTCGCCCAGCAGGACGTCACGCTAAGAATGTCATGGTGGGGCGGAAAATCACGGCACGAGGTGATGCTTAACGCGCTACAGGCATTTGAAGCACGCAACCCAGGCATTAAAGTGAACGCCGAATATATGGGCTGGGACGGCTATCTGGAGCGGATGACCACGCAAATATCCGGTGGTATTGCCCCGGACGTGATGCAGATTAACTGGCCCTGGTTCCCGATATTTTCCCGCACCGGCGACGGTTTTTACGATATCAACACGCTCAGCGACACCTTTGATTTGAGCCAATACCCGGCCAAAGAGTTAAAGTCGACCACCATTAACGGCAAGCTGAACGCCATTCCGATCTCACTCAACGTGCCGGGTTTTTATTACAACACCGAAACCTGGAAAAAAGCCGGGCTGGCCTTCCCGAAAAACTGGGATGACCTTTTTGCCGCAGGGAAAGTGTTTAAAGAAAAGCTCGGCGATGAGTATTACCCGCTTATCTTTGGCGATCAGGATACGTTCCTGATGGTGAACTGCTATATGTCACAGAAATACAATACGCCTATGTTTACCCCCGACGGCAATCACTTTGCCTGGAATCAAGAGCAGTGGCGTGAAGCCTTCCGCTTTATTCAGCGACTGGTAAGCGACCACGTTATCCCCGGCCCAAAATACCTGGCCTCATTCGGCAAGTTTGACTTTATCGACACCAAATACTGGCAGGACGGCAAATGGGCAGGCACCTACACCTGGAACGTGGTGATCCAGTACTACGCGCCAAAGCTGACGCCACCGGCGAAGCTGGTGCTGGGCGATTATGTGATGTACCCCGGCGCCACCAACGCCAGCGCCTACTTCAAAGTGTCGCTGACCTATGCCATCAGCAAAGACACAAAGCATCCGAAAGAGGCGGCAAAACTGATGAATTTCCTGCTTAACGATCCGCAGGCGATTGCCGCCATCAAGCTGGAAAACGGCATTCCGCTGAGCAAAATGGCGGTGAAAACGCTGACCGACGATGGCACCCTGACCGAGGAAAATCCCTCCGTCGCCGGGTTTAATGCAGCGCAAAAGCTCAAATCGGAATCAACGGCAACCTCGTGGATGGAAGATCAAAAAATGCAGTCCTTCTTCCAGGAGGCGCGGCAGAATATGGACTACGGCAGGATGACGCCGGATCAGGCGGCGGATGACTTTGTCGCCAAGGCTGAGCGATTGATGAAGCGGTCTGCAGCGCGGAGTTAGCGACGTTGGTGTCACCTCAAAGGGAAACGGGGGGGCGTTTGGAGTACGTGCGTTTTGCGCCCCCCTTTTAAGGGGGAAGGCGAATACTCCTCCCCCCATTTTTAAACGCGCTTACGACCGCATCAGTAGCAGCGTTTTAATCTCAAACGGCGTAAACGTCAGCGTCACGCAGCCCTCCGCCACGGCAATCTCCTCTTCTACCACCTCCATCAGGTTGGCAATATAGCAGCGCGAAATACCGTCCGGCAGTTGGACCGTCGTCGTCGCCTGTACGCCGTCAAACTCGTAGACGCGCAGCGCCAGCGCGTCCGCGTTCTCCGCGCGCTTCACCGTCTCCAGGCAGATATGCGGCGAGTCACAGGCGATAAACGACGCGCCGCTCGCCTCTGGCTGCCCCTTCTCGCCAGTGCATACTCGCAGCGGATTGTTGAACAGATACGCTTCCCGGTTAACCAGTCCCACCACTTCATCACCGTAGTGCGGGAACAGCGCGTAGGAAAAACGGTGCTCGCCGGCGTCAGCGTTCTCCCCCGGGTAACGCTGCGAGCGCAGCAGGTTCAGATCCAGCACGCCGTCTTTGGCATAATGCCCATACTTGCTGTCGTTGAGCAGCGCCACGCCGTAGTCCGGTTGCGAATAGTCAATCCATTTATGCGCGCAGATTTCAAACTGCGCCGCATCGTAGACGTTGTTAACGCGGGCACTACGCTGGATTTTGCCAAACTGAATATCGCAGCTGACGCGTTCGCTCAACACGTTGACGGCGAAAGCGGTACGCAACATTTTATCGCTTTCATGCCAGTCGACACGGGTCTCAAAGGTCAGCCGCTTGCTGCCCGGCAACAGGCTGATTTTCTGCGTTAAGGTGGAGTGGCCGTAGCGATAGTGCTGTTCAACCACCGCCGCCGCGCCTTCCTGATAGGCCGTCGTGTCCACCAGTACAAAGCAGTCCGGTTCACGTTGGCGATAGGTGATATCGATATCCCAGCAGTTGCCGCAGATATCGTCATACACTGCCAGCCGATTGCCGACCGTGTCAGGCTGCAGCAACGAACGCCCGGCCTGTTTATCCACCAGCGCCACAATATGCCCCTGCGTGTTAAAGTCGACTCGCAGCAGGTCGTTCTCCAGACGCTGCGGCTGCGCAATAATATCCGGCAACACCGCAGCTACGGCTTCATCAATGACCCGATAGCCAAATGCCGGAACGGCCACCCGCATCGGCGTATCCGCCAGCATCAGCCACTCCTCGCGATCGAAACCGCTCAGATTATGAATGACAAACGCGCCGCGCTGCGTCAGGTTGGCGCGAATCAGCTGTTCGACCTCTGCCAGCAGCGTTTGATAGCGGTCAACGGATTCGTCATACACCCGCGTAATGGATGAGCCTGGGAGAATATCGTGGAACTGATACAGCAGCATTTCGCGCCAGATCGCGTCAAGCCGTGCAGCAGGATAGTCCCCTTCACCGTGAAACCATCGGCGACTGGCTACCAGCTCAAGCTCACGTAGCGCGTTCTCCAGCTTACGATTGAACCACTTATTTCGCGCCTGCGTCGTCAACGTCCCCTGATGTTTTTCCAGATACAACTCGCCGTGATAGTGAGGATAACGCTCACGGCCCTGCGCGATATGGTGGAAAAAGTCGATGGCATAACCCTGTGTGACCGGCGCAATACCGCTGAGATTTTTCATTCGCCGCAGCCGCTCCAGATGCTCTTCGCCGGGGCCGCCGCCGCCGTCGCCAATACCAAATAACATCAGCGCCTTATCGCATACCCCCGCTTCATGGTAGGACGTTTCGATACGCCGGATGCTGCGTGGCGCCGCTGGGCCATTGTAGGTCTCTTCAGGGAGCATATGCGCCAGCACGCCGCTGCCGTCAATGCCGTGCCAGATAAAGGTATGGTGGGGAAAGGCGTTATGCTCGTTCCACGACAGCTTCTGCGTCATAAAGTAGTCAATACCAGACTTCTGCATAATCTGTGGCAGGTTGGCGTTGTAACCGAAGACGTCCGGCAGCCACAGCATCTGCGTAGCGCGGCCAAATTCGCGCAGAAAGAATTGCCGTCCGTAAAGGAATTGCCGCACCAGTGATTCGCCGGAGGGGACGTTGGTATCGGCCTCAACCCACATATCCCCTTGAATTTCAAAGCGCCCTTCCCGCACCTGACGCTTCACCCGCGCATAGAGCTGTGGGTAATCCTCTTTAACCCACTGGAACAGCTGCGGCTGGCTGGCGCCAAAGTGATAGTCCGGGTAGCGCGCTAACAGATCCAGCGCTGTGGCGAAGGTCCGCCCACCTTTGCGCCTGGTTTCGCGAATCGGCCACAGCCAGGCGAGGTCGATATGCGCATGACCGATACCGACGACGCTGAGCGTCGGGTCGCCGCCTTGCTTCAGCAGTTCGACTGCCAGCGCCTGCCGACAGGCCGCCACCGCATCGGCGGTGTAGCAAGTCAGCCCGTTGAGCGCTTCGCTCAGGCACACCAGCACTCGCTTAAAACGGGCGGAGGATCGTTCCAGGCACTTCAGCAGATCGGCCAGCACCCAGGCGTCGTAATACAGATCGCGCAGCGGCACGTTGCAGGTTGCGATATGCGCCTGCGCCAGCACGCCGCTACGCAGCGATCCAAAAAGATCGTTACAGGCCAGTTCCAGCCACAGATCGATCTCGCGCGCGCCATCCAGTTGCAGCACCACTTTCCCCGCCTGTCCAAGGCTGGGTTCAAAGGTGGAATCCACGTTGGTCAACCCCCTGCGCGGCGTGCCGTCGGCTTCGACAACCAGCGCCTCGCCGCCGCAGTCGAACAACAGCACCACCTCGTCTTCCGATATCCTTTCCGGTACCACACCCCGTACGTTCACCCACGCGCAGTCCCACAGTTTGCCCCAGCGCTCACCGAGGCGAAACACGTGCGGCTCTCCCTGATGGCGCTGGGTAAAAGGTACCGGTTCTGGCGTGATAAAGCCCTCGACCGTTAATGTGCTTCGCGGCGTGTAGATATTCTCGTTTATTTTTTGCAGCTGATAGTCAATATCACGCAGCAATTTTTCATCAAAGCTGAGCATGCGATAGTCCTTTATATAAGAAGGGAGAGAATCGAATGCAGTAGATAAGTTTGAAATAGTAAAATCTGTGAGCCACGACAGAAATAACGTGATTATTGTCAAAGGTCGTTAACGGTCACATTTCATTTTCGATATAACGACCAATATCACAACTTTCTCTTGCCTCACGCTGAGCGCCATCACAATAAATATTTTAATTTCGTGACCATAAATCCATAAGTAAAACACCCACCGGCTCAGAACATAACTATTTCGTCGCCAACCATTTAATTTTCAACTGACCATTTATGCTAAACGAAAATCTGCAAAATTTATTTTTTCAACAAATACATGAAATCCAATTTAATTACTTTATCAATTTAAATGGAACCCAACAGAATGAAAACAGGACTCTTATATATATGTCTTATATTCGCCGGGCTGGGCACCGTTTTCCCTGTCCATTGCGCAGATAACGTTGTACTGCGCATGTCATGGTGGGGGGGTAAAGCCCGGCAGCAGCAAACCAACGCCGCGCTGGAGGCGTTTGAGAAACGCTACCCGTCAATCACGGTAAAAGCGGAAAATACCGGCTGGGACGGGCACCTGGCGCGAATGTCAGCGCAAATGTCGGGGGGCACTGAACCGGACGTCATGCAGACCAACTGGCCGTGGCTGTCGCTCTTTTCCCGCGACGGGAACGGTTATTACGACCTCAACGCGCTGAAAGAGGTTATCGATCTCAGCCAGTTTTCGGCGCAGGATTTACAGTCCACCACCATTAACGGCAAACTCAACGGCCTGCCCATCTCGCTTAATGCCCCCGTGTTCTATTACAACACCGAAACCTGGCGCAAGGTGGGCCTTCCCTATCCGAAAACCTGGGACGACCTTTTCGCCGCCGGAAAAATCTTCCAGCAGCGGCTCGGTGACCGCTACTACCCGCTGGTGTTGGTCGACCAGGACGTCATGCTAATGATCAACTGCTACATGACACAGAAGTACAATACGCCGATGTTCACCGACGATGGCTACCATTTTGCCTGGAATCAAGAGCAGTGGCGTGAAGCCTTCCGCTTTATTCAGCGGCTGGTCGACGAGCACGTGATTCCGGGGCCGAAATATGTCGCCTCATTTGGCAAAGGCACCTTTCATGAAATGAAACCGTGGATTGCAGGAGAGTGGGCCGGCGCCTACACCTGGAATATTGTGATTCGCGCTTACGTCAGTAACCTGACGCCACCCGCGACGCTGGCGCTCGGCCCGCATCTGATGCTGCCGGGGGCAAAGGAGGCGGGTATCTACTTTAAAGTGTCGCAAATGTTCACCATCAGCCGTCACACCAGGCACCCGAAAGAGGCGGCGATGCTGCTCAACTACCTGCTTAATGACCCACAGGCCGTTACCACGTTAGCGCTGGAGCGCGGCATTCCACTGAGCAAAATCGCCGTGAAAACGCTGACGGATAACGGCACCATCAATACGCAGGACCCGATTGTCGCCGGGCTAAATCAGGCTGTCGCGCTTGGTAGCCACCAGCGCGCCACGCCAATGATGGAGGATTTTCAGATCCTCGCGCTGTTTGTCGCCGCCCGCGAAAACATGGATTACGGCAGGCAGACACCGGAGCAAGCGGCAGATGAATTTGTCCGCCGGGCCGAACGCATTCTCAGGAAATCGGCGCACTGATCAAGGTCACAAAAATATCGGAGTCAGGTGACCGCTATCACGATTAACAAAGGGGAAAAGATGATGTTGATCACCTTAAATTTTTACCTATCGTGACCAACACCTCATTTTTACCGCCTGTTATCGCGAATCGCCGCTGCGTACCCCGCCGATGCGCGACATTTCAGTCCTCACTTTTTATGCTGAGTGTATTCGGACTCGGTCAGGCTGCGCGCAAAGCGGGCCAGACGTTGAGGGCTTAATAACAGCGGCAGAAACAGCGGGCTCCCGGCAGGCGGTGACGTCAGCCAGCGTTCCAGCGTATCGACATAGCGCAGAAGCTGGTTCTGATGTTGAATCAGCACATCAGCAGGCAGCGAATCATCGCCGTAACGATCGCGCCATAGCAGATCGACCATTGCGCTGGTCACCCGTGAGAACATCTGGCTATAGACTTCCGCGTTGCGCCAGGCGGCGAACAAAAGTTCCAGCGAATCGTCAGGGCAGGTAATACGCGGCATGATTTCGCGCAGCGTTTGTACCGCGTTGGCCGCAAGGAAACAGGCGGCCTCTTTTTCCAGACGGATGAGCTGCCGTTGCTCCTGACCTTGCGCGGGATCGTCCGCCGGTATCAGCGGTTGCCAGGCCTGGAGCCAGTTGGCACTGCGGGTATCCATATGCAGTACCTGCTGCGCCTGAGAGACACTGTCCGGCACCTGGCTCTGATAATGCAGACGTCGGCCCAGCAGGTTAGGCGTTTTACACAGCCAGTCGTAGCTGGAGTAAAACAGCGACGCGAGCCGTTGCCGGTCCTGGATGGCGCGAAAGCGCAGCTGCCGCTGCTCGGCCCAGCGATCGAAGACCGACAGCGTAGCGCCATCGGTGGTCTGGTTAGCCGCCATCAGGCCCAGCAGATTGATGCTATTCGCTGAATCCATCACCCGGCTGTCTGGCATCCATTGCCAGCTAACGCGGGAAGTAATCGCCTCCACTTCGTTGCCGGTGGCGCTGATGGCCCAGCTCAGGCGGCCGCTGATTTCGTCCGCCAGATAGCAGGGCAGCGCCGTCCAGCCGTAGCCCGTGCCGACAAGGTCGTATTCGATCCACTTTTTATGGCCTGGCAGCGCGACGATGTGAGGATGGTTGGCAAAGCCGGGATGATAGTCGATTTCGGTCGCTTTAACGGCGGCGCGGACATCATCAGGCAAAGATGAGAGTACCGTCGCCAGCTGCTGGCGCGGCCAGCTGTCATCAATGAAATCGCGCAGCACCAGCTTTTTGCCAAAGCTGCGCAGCTGGCTCCATACGCTATACAGCCCCTGCTGCCAGCCTGCCGTTTGAAAGGCGGGCGTCGTTAAGCCAAGCACTACGCCGCTTAAATGCGGCAGTGCGGGAAGCAGCGGCGAAAATATCGCGGCATAGAAATGTTGCCAGAAATCCGGCGCGCTTTTTTCATCAAAAGCCAGCTCGGGAAATTTGCGCTTAATAATGTCGTCAGAGGGAGCCGCTTCGCCCTGTAGCCAGAACGAAAGGTTATTTTCTGCCAGATAACGATCGACGCGTTTTAAATACTGCAACGCGTAATTTTGCTGATGAATAAGGTTCTCGACGTTCAGTTTCAGACTTAACGGCGAGGGTGTCGCAAGAATAGAAAGCAGTTCCTGTTGGTGCAGGATGATGCCAGTGAAACCGTGCTGTTTCGCACTTTTCACTCCCTGAATAAACCAGGGCCAGTGCCAGATAAAGGTGCTATTCAGCTCCATCAATTGATGTGGAATACGTTTCATCGTCTCACCCTGCAAATAAATATGTGCTTATCATAATCGAGGATGTCATGAAAAAATATGCGCTGGTCGGTACTGGTGGTCGTGCCGGTTTATATATTTCCGCTATTGGCGGGCAATGGCGCGAGAATGCGAAGATGGTCGCCTTTTGCGACACTAACCAAACTCGTATGAACTACGCCAATACGCTGCTGCAAAAAGAAGGAGCCGAACCGGTCTCCACCTGGAAAGCGGCGCAGTTTGAAGAGATGATCCGCGAGACTCGTCCGGATATCGTCATCGTCACCACCATGGACCGCACCCACGATGATTACATCGTCCGCGCTCTGCACGCGGGCTGTGACGTGATCACCGAAAAACCGATGACCATCGACGAGAAGCGCGCGCTGCGCATTCTGGACGCCATCGAGGAGAGCGGGCACACGGTGCGCGTGGCCTTTAACTACCGCTACGCGCCGCACCACAGTAAGGTGCGCGAACTGCTGATGCAGGGCACGATCGGCAACGTTACCTCCGTTCACTTCGAGTGGCTGCTCAACACCGAGCACGGCGCGGACTACTTCCGTCGCTGGCACCGTGAAAAACGCAACAGCGGCGGCCTGCTGGTGCACAAATCGACTCACCATTTCGACCTGATGAACTTCTGGCTGGCGAGCTACCCTGAGCGCGTTTACGCCGAGGGCAGTCTGCAGTTCTACGGCAAGGAGAACGCGGAAAAACGCGGCGTGACTCAATTCTACCCCCGCGCCCACGGCTATGCCGAAGCGAAGGACGACCCGTTCGCGCTGAATATGGCGGACAACGCCCAACTGAAGGCGCTGTATCTCGACGCCGAGCATGAAGATAACTACTTCCGTGACCAGAGCGTGTTCAGCGATGGTATTACCATCGAAGACACCATGTCGGTGCTGGTGAAGTATCAGAACCAGGTGCAGCTCACCTACTCGCTGAACGCCTACCTGCCGTGGGAAGGGCTGAACGTGGTGTTTAACGGCACCGAAGGCCGCCTGGAGATGAAAATCGTCGAGAAATCCTACGTTAACGCCGGCGGCAAGCGCGAAAACGAAGGCAGCCTGGAGCAGTGCGATATCACCGTCTTCCCGATGTTCGCCGAACCCTGGAAAGCGGAGTTCAGCCTGGGCGAAGGCGGCCACGGCGGTGGCGACAACGCCATGCTGGCGGACCTGTTCGGCGAACCGGGCAACGACCCGCTACAGCGCGCGGCAGACCATCGCGCGGGGGCGATGTCCATTCTCACCGGTATCGCGGGCAATATCTCCATGCAGCAACAGCGCCCGGTGAACTTTAAGGAGTTTGAACTGGTTTCCCGTCTGGCGAAACGCTAAAGCGCATTCCGGCGCGGCAGACAGCCGCGCCGAAGCGACTGGTCAGTATTTTGCAGTTACTCACCTGTTTCATAACACGATTTCTGCCTCTGTCCCGGAGACAATAATGAATAAAATCGCATCAGGTGTTATCGCATCACTGTTATTTTCCTGTACCTCTGCCTGGGCGCAACAGCCCGTTGAATTGCGCATGTCGTGGTGGGGAGGCAATAGCCGCCACCAGGCGACCCTCAAGGCGCTGGAAGCCTTCGAGAAAAAATATCCCGATATCAAAGTGAAAGCCGAATATACCGGCTGGGACGGGCACCTTTCGCGCCTGACCACCCAGATGGCAAGCGGCACCGAGCCGGACGTGATGCAGACCAACTGGCCGTGGCTGATCATCTTCTCCAAAAACGGTGAAGGCTATTACGACCTCAATAAGCTTAAAGACGAGCTCGATTTCAGCCAGTATCAGGCCAAAGATCTGCAATCTACCACCGTCAAAGGCAAGCTCAACGGCCTGCCGATTTCTGTCAATGCGCCGGTGTTTTACTATAACGACGTGACCTGGAAAAAGGCCGGGCTGGCGTATCCAAAAACCTGGGATGAGTTTTTTGCCGCCGGAAAGGTGTTCCAGCAGAAGCTCGGCGACAACTACTATCCCTACACCATGGTCGATCAGGATGTGATTCTGCTGCTCAACGCTTACATGATGCAGAAGCATCAGAAACCGATGTTTAACAGCGACGGCAAATTTACCTGGAACGATGCCGAGTGGAGTGAGGCATTCAGCTTCGTCAAGCGCCTGAGCGACGACCACGTGCTGCCTGCGCCAAAAAGACTCTCCTCCTACGGCAAAGGCAATCTGTATGAGATGAAGCCGTGGATAAACGGCGAATGGGGCGGTCTGTTCACGTGGAATATCACCATTCGCATGTTTGCCAACAACATGACGCCACCGGCGAAGCTGGTGCTGGGCGACTATGTGATGCAGCCAGGGACGGAAGAGTCGGGCGTCTACTTCAAAACGTCGCAGATGTTCTCAGTAGCGAAATCGACGAAGCATCCGAAAGAGGCGGCGATACTGCTAAATTTCCTGGTCAGCGATCCGCAGTCGGTGGAAGCACTAGGGCTGGAGCGCGGCATTCCGCTGAATAAAGCGGCGGAAACGCTGTTAACCGAGAAAGGAGTCATTGACCCGAACGATCCGGTGGTGGCAGGGCTACGTCAGGCGCAGTCGCTGCATACCACCGTCGTCGCTACGCCGTTTATTGAGGATTTGCAGGTGATCGACCAGTTCACGTCAGCGCGTGAAAAACTCGACATGGGCAAGCAAACGCCGGCGCAGGTCGCCGCCGACTTCCGCCAGCAGGTGGAACGGATTGTGCGGCGCGTGACCCGTTAAGCCTTAAAACATAATCCAGCCAACCAACGGGGCCACCAGCACCATCACCACCCCGGAGAGCATCATCACCAGGCTGGCCACCACGCCTTCCTGCGGGCCCAGCTCGTAGGAACGCGCGGTCCCCGCGCCGTGCGACGCTGCGCCAAAGCCCGCACCCTTCGCCATCCCTTCACGAATGGAAAGCCGTAAAAACAGCACGTCGCCAATCGCCATACCGAACACGCCGGTGACCACCACAAACAACGCCACCAGCTCCGGCTGACCGCCAAGCGATTTCGCTGCCGCCAGTGCAAACGGCGTGGTGATGGAACGCACCGCCAGGCTGCGCTGGATTTCATCCGACAGGGTAAACAGCCGCGCCAGCCACACCGAACTGGTCACCGCCACGACCGTCGCCGTGATCACCCCAGCAGAGAGCGACATCCAGTGGCGTTTGATAATGGCCAGATTGTCATACACCGGCACAGCAAAGGCGATAGTCGCCGGACCAAGCAGCCACAGCAGCCAGTGGGCTTCCCCCATATAGTTCTGGTAGGAGATATGGCCAAACACCAGCATTAACACCAGCAGCACCGGGGTGAGCACCAGCGGCATCAGCGGCAGCTTACGAAAGCGGCGGTACAGGCGCTTATTGGCAAAATAGAGTACCAGGGTAATCACCAGGCACAGGACGCTCAGCTGAAAATTATTCATTACGCATCCGCTTCAGTTCGTAGCGATACACTTTGTCGACCACCCACGCCGTTGCTCCCAGCACCATCATGGTACTCAGCGCGATAACGAGGAAAATTCGCCAGCCGTCGACCATCAGCAATTGAGCGTAATTCACCACCGCGACCACCGCCGGGACAAAGAACAGCAGCATCTCGGCCAGCAGCCAGCGTGAGCCCGCGCGAACCCATTTGAGCGGCACCACGTGGCAAACAATCAGCGCCAGCAGCAGCACCATACCGACCAGATTGGCAGGCAGCGGCAAATGCCACCAGCTCACCAGATATTCAGCGAAAACAAACAGCCCGGCGTACAGTACAACCTGCACCGGCACCTGCAGACGGTTTAACACGGAGGGCACAACGCGCCCTAAGGCCTCAGCCATGGAGGAATGTCCAGAAAAAATCACAGGCGCACAGTATAGTGAGGCCGCGATGATGACAGAAATGAATTAAACTCATCGGTAGCATAGTTTAGAGGCATAATCATGGACATAAGAACGCTGCGCTACTTTGTTGAAGTCGTTCGCCAGCAGAGCTTTACTCGAGCGGCGGAGAAACTCTACGTTACGCAACCAACAATCAGTAAGATGCTCAAAAACCTGGAAGATGAGCTGAACTGTACCCTCCTGATTCGCGACGGCCGCAAGCTGTTGATGACCGATACCGGACAAGTGGTATTTGAGCGTGGGCTGGCCATTCTTGATGAATTCCGCCAGCTGGAGGCCGAGCTGAGCGATATTAACCACCTCAACAAGGGCGTGCTGCGCCTTGGTATTCCCCCCATGGTCGGCATGCTCATGGCGGGGCCGATCGGCCTGTTCCGCCAGCGCTACCCGGGCGTCGAACTGAAAATCTCCGAATTTGGCGGCCTGACGGTGCAGCAGGCGGTGATGAACGGCGAGCTGGATCTGGCAATGACCGCGCTGCCGGTTGAAGAGGAAAGCGCGCTTACGACCCTGCCGCTGTTCAGCCACCCGCTGTGCGTGCTGGTGCCCCGCTCCGGCGAATGGCTGGAACAAACGTCGGTATCGCCGACGCAGTTAGCCGCACATCCGTTGCTGATTTATAACGAAGATTTCGCCCTCAGCCGCCAGCTGATGCAGCTGTTTGCTCGCCATGACGTTAAGCCGCGTATTGCAGTACGCAGCGGACAGTGGGACTTTCTGGCGGCGATGGTGCAGGCGGGCGTCGGCGTGGCGATTCTGCCGGAGCCGATTTGCCGCAAGCTGGATGAAAAAACGCTGCGCTGGCTACCGCTGGAAAGCGAGCTGCGCTGGCAGTTGGGGATGATTTGGCGGGAAGGGGTCTATTTGTCTCACAGCGCCCAGGCATGGCTGAAGTGCTGTGAGGGGTTTAAGCTGCCGGAGTAGAAGTTCAGGCACGTTGCGCACCCTCTCCCTTTTTAAGGGAGAGGGTTGGGGTGAGGGTTTATGCTCGGAGCCATACCCCTCACCCTAGCCCTCTCCCCATAGGGGAGAGGGAACTGGTCGGCACACGCTTTATTCGTATTACGCGTCTTCGATCAACAACGCTTCCAGCAGGTCGAGATCGTGCAGCAGTTTTTGCAGCGTCTCATTACTGATCTGTCTGGTCGCGCGCAGGTGGTACAACTCCCCGCGCTCGGAGCGCAGCGCCGCCAGGCGGAAACGCCGTTCAAGCTGCTCTTCCAGCATCGACGTTTCCACATCGTTACGCCCGTCGACGCGACGGCGCAGGTTACCAATGACGCGTGAACTGACCTCGGTCAGCAGCTGGTTATCGATATTCTCGTTGCTATCCGCCGCCAGACGCTCTTCCATTTTCTGGATGGCGACAATCGCCACATCCGCCGTCGCCGCGCGTGCCAGCCGCTCTTCATTACGCTGCTGCACGTGGTCGGTGGATTCGATATGACGCAGTAAAATCGGCAACGCCACCACGCCCACAAATAGCGAGAACAGAATCACCCCTGCGGCGAGGAACACCAGCTCATAACGCGCCGGGAAGGCTTCGCCCGTCGGCAGCAACAGCGGAATAGACAGCACACCGGCGAGGGTTATCGCACCGCGCACCCCCGCCACCGAGGAAATCAAGAGCTCGCGGGTCGTCCAGGAGCCAAATTCCATCGGTTTCTTTTTCAGGAAGCGCTGGCTGAGCTTGCGCATCGTCCATAGCCAGCCGAAGCGTACCAGCATCAGCGCCGCGTAAATCAGGATGATATCGGTAAACAGCATCCAGGTTTCGACGTTCGGGTCGGCCTCCGCCGCCACCAACGACGTCTCAAGAATCGCGGGCAATTGCAGGCCCAACAGCAAGAAGACCATGCCGTTGAACACAAACTCGAGCATCGCCCAGGTGCTGTTGGCGCGCAGGCGCATGGCCAACGGCGCGGTGCGCATCACGCCGGAACGCGTAATGGTCATCCCCGCCGCCACCGCCGCCAGGATACCGGAAACGCCGATATGTTCAGCAATCAGGTAAGAGGCAAACGGCAGCAGGAACAGCAGGACGATCTGCGTAGCCGGTTCATCGCCGCCCCAGCGGCTGAGGAAACGCATTGAGCGGCCGTACAGCCAGCTCACCACGAAGCCCGCAAGGATGCCGCCAATTGCCACCTTCAGGAACTCTACCGTCGCGCCACCAACGGTAAACACCATTGTGCCCATCGCGACCGCCACGGCAAACTTCAGCGACACCAGGCCGGAGGCGTCGTTCATCAGCGCCTCGCCCTGCAAAATGCCCATGATTTTTTTCGGAATGCGCCCTTCCCCCACAATGCCGGAAAGCGCCACGGCATCGGTTGGCGACAATACCGCCGCCAGCGCAAAAGCGGGGATCAGCGGAATGCCGGGAACAATCCAGTAGATCAGGAAGCCAATCCCGACCACCGTCACCAGCACTAACGCCAGCGCCAGGCCAAGGATCTCCCTGCCGTGCTCGATAAACTCGCGAGTCGGCGTCTTCCAGCCATCGGCAAACAGCAGCGGCGGGATGAACAGCACGAGGAAGAGTTCAGGGTCAAATTCAACGTGCAAACCGAAGGTAGGCCAGGCCAGCAGCGCACCGATGGCGATTTGCATTAAAGGTAGTGGAACCTGGAAGGGCAGTACGCGTGTAACCACCCCGGACAGCGAAACCACGAGGGTCATGATGAGTATGGTAAAGAATATTTCCATGCGTTCCCTGTTTACAGCGTTGTCTTATTATTCAAAACATGAAGCGTCGTGCTTCTTATCATACGCGTACCAGAGTAACGCAAAAGGAAACGAGACGTGGCTGAAAATGGAAAAAAAGTCCGAACCCGTCGCACTGCAGGGCAATAAACAGAAAACCCGCCATCTGGCGGGTTTTCTTATCGGCAAAACGTCAGGCTTAGATAGCCCAGCCGCCCGCATAGAAGACCACCAGCGCAACCGCGATAATGACGGTGCCGATGTTCAGCTTGCGCCATTCGCCCGAAACCACACGGCCCACAACCAGCGTCGCGAAGCCGATCATAATGCCGGTAACGATGTTACAGGTCAGCACGATCATCACGGCGGTAATCAGGCCGGACATCGCGTCAACGAAATCGTTGAAGTCGATACGCGCCACGTTGCTCAGCATCAGCAGACCCACGTACATCAGCGCCGGTGCGGTCGCGTAGCCAGGCACCAGGTAAGAAAGCGGAGACAGGAACAGGATCAGCAGGAACAGCACGCCAACGGTGATCGCCGTTAAACCGGTTTTGCCACCTGCCGCCGTACCCGCTGCGGACTCGATGTACACCGCAGCCGGCGCGGCGCCTACCACGGCAGAGAACACGCTGCTCAGGGAGTCAGTCGTCAGCGCTTTACCGCCGTTAATGATCTGCCCATCTTTATCCAGCAGGTTCGCCTGACCCGCAACCGCGCGGATAGTACCGGTCGCATCGAAGACGGCGGTCATCACCAGCGCCAGCACGCTCGGCAGAACAATTGGGTTCAGCGCGCCCATGATATCCAGGCTGCCGATCAGCGAATTGCCATTGTCATCGCTCAGCGACGGCATGGCGAATACGCCAGAGAAGTGCACGTTCGGGTCGAAAATCAGGCCGACGATAGACACGCCGATGATGGTCAGCAGAATACCGCCCGGGACCTTCAGTTTTTCAAGGCCGATGATCATCGCCAGACCCACCAGCGTCATCACCACCGGGAAGCTGTCGAACTGACCCAGCGCGACCGGCAGACCGTCCAGCGGGTTTTTCACCACCATGCCGACGCCGTTGGCGGCAATCAGCAGCAGGAACAGACCGATACCGATGCCGGTGCCGTGCGCAATACCCTGCGGCAAATTGCGCAAGATCCAGCTACGAATACCGGAAGCGGAGATGATGGTGAAGAGCACGCCCATCAGGAACACCGCGCCCAGAGCAACCGGCACGCTGATGTGCTGGCCCAGCACCAGGCTGAAGGCGGTAAAAGCAGTCAGCGAGATGGCGCAGCCAATGGCTAAAGGCAGGTTCGCCCACAACCCCATCACGATAGAACCCACACCGGCCACCAGACAGGTCGCCACGAACACGGCGGCCGGCGGGAAACCGGCTTTACCCAGCATGCCCGGTACCACGATCACCGAGTACACCATCGCCAGGAAGGTGGTCAAACCGGCGACAATCTCCTGACGAACGGAGCTACCACGAGCAGAAATTTTAAACCAGGCGTCCAATGAACCGCCGGTACGCGCTGAAGGCGTAGACATAGAAAACATCCCCTGAGAGTTTTTATCATTCGTTCGTCTGCGTGGTGGAACATCCACTGCCAGCTAAGCGTCATCTCCATGTGCTACATCGCGGCAAAGGGGAGCCACAAAAAAGCAAACGATTAACTCCGCGCAGACAAAACGAGAATCGGAATACCTCAACTGCGCGGGTGCGTGATGAGGTTGGTCTGCGGATTTTCAGCATAGGAAGCGTCCGAAAATCCGAGGCAAACGATTATCTGGCTTTTATGTCCCCTTTTTCAACAGAAGTTTGCCCTGGTTTATGAAAATTAACGATTACCGATGAAGAATTCACCAACCCATGCGCAAACGTTATCGTTTATGCGCAATCCAGCAACAATTCTATGGCAAAAATGTCGCAATCCCGGGGAGAGGATCGCGGAGGATTATTCGTCTTCCAGCAGACGCGCGCCGGTGCCCTCTTCACCCAGCTTATCGCCCGGGTTACGCAGCGGACAGTCGCGCAACGACATGCAGCCGCAGCCAATACAGCCGTCGAGCTGGTCGCGCAGCGCCTCCATGGCGTGAATGCGCTTATCCAGCTCTTCCCGCCATTGAGTCGTGAGGTGCTTCCAGTCGCGCGGCCCCAGCGTGTGGTTTTCCGGCAGCACGCTAAAGGAATCGCCGATCGTCGCCAGCGGAATACCAAGACGCTGGGCAATTTTAATGATCGCCACGTAACGCAGCACATCACGCTTATAGCGCCGCTGGTTACCGCTGTTGCGCGTGCTGTGGATCAGCCCTTTACTCTCATAAAAATGCAGCGCAGAGACCGCAACCCCCGTTCGTTTCGCTACCTCACCGGGCGTTAGCAGCGATTTTATGCGGGTCGATTTTTTTTCCATAATACGCTTTACCTCAAGTTAACTTGAGGAATTATACTCGCCGCCAGACAAGAAATCGACGCGAAAATAGACAACGGGGAGAGCCTTATGTCCCATCGGGAAATTATTCATACTCTTACTGAATGGATAGATGAACATATCGATCAACCGCTTAATATCGACATCGTGGCCAGAAAATCCGGCTACTCGAAGTGGTATCTGCAAAGAATGTTCCGCACCGTGATGCACCAGACGCTGGGCGAGTACATTCGCCAGCGGCGCCTGTTACTGGCGGCGGAAGCGCTGCGCACCACCCAGCGCCCCATCTTCGATATCGCGATGGATCTGGGTTATGTCTCTCAGCAGACCTTCTCTCGCGTATTCCGCCGCGAGTTTGACCGCACGCCGACGGACTATCGCCATCAGATCTCCGCGTAACATCGCTTCGCCGCGGCCTGTACTGAGCCGCGGCGTTGACAAAAAATCCTGCGTTTACCTCTGGTGAATAAAACAACAAACGTGATATAGTTCACACATCGAGATGAAACAAAAACACTGTTTCATTCAATTTGTGAATGCCTTCAGATAGCCTGAGCGCCTCGCGCCTCAATCAATAAGTGCTGTCAGGGCAACTTGTTGTTTATCTCTGAGGATGAAGTCTCATGGTTTCCATTACCGCAGGCGTCGCACTGTTACGCTGGCCGTTAACCAGCGCCGTACTGATGTTTCTCGCCAGTACCCTGAAAATTCAATTCCGTAAATCCGACTACGCCGGTCTCGCGGTCATCAGCGGTATGCTGGGTGTCGCAGCGGCGTGCTGGTTTGCGACCGGGTTACTGGGCATCACGATGGTGGACATCGCCACCATTTTCAACAACATCAAAGATGTGATGGTTGAAGTGATGAGCCAGGCACCGCCGGAATGGCCGGTTGCCATGTACTGATTGAGAAAAACCCCGACGCGTCGGGGTTTTTTATTGCCTGAATATCGCGGTGGCTGAGCGCATGAAAAAGCCCTGCTCCTGCAGGGTGTTTTAGCGTCGCTCGACTAAAATAAAGGGATGCGCCCTGCGGAGTGCCGCACCATGAACGCCATCCCTTTTCGCCGTTTTCTCACCGCCTGCCTGGGCGCCCTGCTGTTGACCGGCCCCGCTTTTGCCGCCGTACAACCAGAGGACTCACCCGACGCGCTTGAGGTCAATATCGAGAGCATCATGCAGCCCTGGAAGGGCGACCTGCCTGGCATGCTCGACCGCCGGGTCATTCGCGTATTGACCACCTACAGCAAGACCTTCTTTTTTATCGATAAAGGCCAGCAGCGCGGGGCCACCCACGATATCTTCGCCGAATTTGAACGCAGCCTGAATGCCCAGCTCGCCAAAGAGAAAAAGCTCAAGCAGCGCCATCTCAAGGTGCGAATTATCTTCGTTCCGGTAACCCGCGATAATCTCTTTACTGCCCTGAACGAAGGTAAAGGCGATATTGCCGCTGCCAATCTTACGATCACCGCAACGCGCCAGCAGCAGGTGGCTTTCACTGACCCGATTTACAGCGATATTCAGGAACTGCTGATCTCCGGCCCCGCGTCACCGCAGGTGAAAAACGTGGACGATATCGCCGGTAAGACGGTCTTTGTCCGTCGTTCATCCAGCTACTATGAGAGCCTTGAAGCCCTCAATGCGCGCTTTGCCAAAGCCTCTCTCCCACCCGTCGTCATCAAGCCCGCCCCCGAAGCGCTGGAAGACGAGGATCTGCTGGAAATGCTCAACGCCGGGCTGATTCCGCTGATCGTGGTCGATCGCCATAAGGCGCTGTTCTGGAAACAGGTGTTCCCGAAGATCCTGGTTCATGAAGATATTGTGCTACGCGATAACGGCAACATCGCCTGGGCGGTGCGCAAAGATAACCCGCAGTTGCTGGCGAAGCTCAACGGTTTTATTAAAGACAACCGCCAGGGCAGCACCCTGGGCAATACCCTGTTACTGCGCTATCTGAAGAGCGCGAAATACGTCAAAAATGCCGCAGCGGAGAAAGAACGGCGCAAGTTTTTGAAGATGGTCGAGATTTTTCGCAAATACGGCGACCGTTATGACGTCGACTGGCTG
This sequence comes from Kluyvera sp. CRP, assembly GCF_019930565.1. Lineage (NCBI taxonomy): Bacteria > Pseudomonadati > Pseudomonadota > Gammaproteobacteria > Enterobacterales > Enterobacteriaceae > Kluyvera > Kluyvera sp. CRP. The sequence continues at coordinate 714,874 of NZ_CP082841.1, forward strand.
CTGATGGCGGCACAGGGTTATCAGGAGTCGCGGCTGAACCAGTCAGTGCGCAGTCACGTTGGCGCAATTGGTGTCATGCAGGTGATGCCGAGCACCGGCAAAGAATTGAAGGTGGGCGATATTAAGCAACTGGATCCGAATATCCACGCCGGGGTGAAGTATATGCGCTGGATGATCGACCGCTACTACGGTGACGAACCGATGACGCAGCTGGATAAGGCACTGTTTTCTTTCGCCTCTTATAATGCTGGCCCGGCACGGATTGCGCGTCTGCGTACGGAAACGAAAAAGCGCGGTTTTGACCCCAACATCTGGTTTGGTAACGTGGAAAACCTCGCCGCCGAGAAGATTGGAGCCGAAACGGTCACCTACGTGAGCAACATCTATAAGTATTACATCGCCTATCGGCTGATTCTCGATGAGATGAACCGGAAGCGGGCAGCGACGGGGAAACCGCCGATTTTGCCCGCCTCCGATAAAAACAACGGCTAGCCCCGGTTACGGTATTTGTTTGACCCGTACCCCCTGCAAACGTCGCAGGGTAATGGTGCTGGCCCCCTGATAAGCGTCCTGAATATGCGCCGTGATCAGCGCGACCGCGCGCGCTTCATCACGCTGTTCAATGGCTTCCAGCAGCTCCGCGTGCTCTTTGTAGGTCTGGTTAACACGGGTTTCATATTCAAAATCGAGCCGCCGCATAATGCGAATGCGGTTGGTGATATTGGTCAGAATCGCCGTCAACTCCCGATTACCCGCCGCCTCGGTTAGCGCAAGGTGAAACTGTTCGTCCAGCGCGGCAATATCATCGCAAGCCAGCCTCTCCTGCGGCGCAACCAGCCAGACAGCGTTCAGCCCGGTCAGTACCTCCCGGTTCACCTTCGCTGACGTCGAACTGCACAGACTGCGCACCGAATTCACTTCAATCAGCGCGCGCGTCTCGTACAGGTCTTCATAGACATCGAAATCAATGGGAAAAACTTCCCACCCGTTACGCAGGCAGCGTCTGACCAGCCCCTCGTTTTGCAGCAATAGCAGCGCTTCGCGAACCGGCGTGCGGGAGCACCCAAGGCGGCGGGCAATGTCCACCTCCGTGAAACGATCGCCTGGCAGCAGGACGAACTGATAAATCTCCTGCCGCAGCTGCAGAAATACCCGTTCCGAATGCGCAAGAAGCGGCGTGGGTTCCGATGTCGTGAACGTCATAAAGAGCTCCGCGATTAACTGTGCTGACGAATAAAGCGCGCACGCCAGGGTTTCAGCACCCACAGTGCCAACCCCGCCGTGATGAAATCAAGGGTAATCGCGCAACCAAAGACCACGTGCCACCCTTGAGTGTGCTGATACAGCAGCGCTGCCAGCGGCCCGCCGAAAATCGAGCCAATCCCCTGCGAGATATACAGCCAGCCGTAGTTCGAGGCGGCATGCTCGCTGCCGAACGTGTCGGTCAGCGTGGAGGGGAACAGCGAGAAAATTTCACCCCAGCCGAAGAACACCACCCCGGAGAGCAGCACAAACAGCAGCGGATCTTCCCGGCAGGCCAGCCATAGCGTCATCGCCACCCCTTCAAGGGCGAAGGCGATAAACATGGTCTTTTCACGACCATAGCGGTCGGAAATAAAACCGAACAGCGGGCGGGTCAGACCGTTGGTAAAGCGGTCGATGGTTAACGCCAGCGGCAGCGCGGCCATGCCGAATACCACCGCTTTACTGATGCCGAAATCCTCAGCAAAGATGGCCATTTGCGAGGTCACCATGAGCCCGGAAGTGGACATCATCGCCATCATGGCAAACATCAGCCAGAACAGCGGCTGGCGTAACATTTCGCGAGAGGTGAACTGACGCGTTCCCTGCACGATTTTCCGGCTGATGGGCTGCACGGTCGAGTTAGGCGGCAGACTCAGCCCCTGACTGGCCAGCAGACCGACAATCGCGAAAACGATGCCGAACACGGTCATGGTCTGCTCCAGGCCATAGTTGCCCAGCGAAATCGAGATCGGGAAGGTGGTCAAAATCGCCCCCATGCCGTAGCCTGCCGCCACCGCGCCGGCGGCAAAGCCCCGGTTTTGCGGGAACCACTTCACCATCAGCCCCACCACACCGATATACACAATCCCGGTGCCCAAACCACCGATACAGCCGTAGACCAGATACAGCGCCATCAGGCCGTTAATGTGCGCGGAGAGCACCCAGCTCATCCCGGCCATTACCGTGCCAATCGAGATCAGCAATCGGGGGCCAAACCGTTCAACCAGACGCCCCTGGAAAGGAGAAAAGAAGGTTTGCAGAATAATCAGCAGCGAAAAGGTCACCTGCAGTTCCGGCAGGCCAACGCCCAGCTTTTCGGTCAGCGGTTTAGTCAGCAGCGTCCACACATACTGCGGGCTGGAGATAGAGGCCATACAGATAAGCCCCAACACCAGCTGCGCCCATTTGCCAAATTTTGGTGCCACCAAAGGTTCTCTGAGAACGGTCATTTTACGCTCCAATAGACGAAAAAATGTCGCCAGAAAGCGGGCGCGTTTTACGCGCCGCGTCATTCCAGGAATGTTTCAGTTGGAAAATGCTGGGTTACCAGCGGGCGACGCCACCGTCGCTACGCGGGTCGCTTCCGCCTTCCAGCATGCCGTTGCCATGCCGGAGGATTGCCCCGGCATGGCCCATGAGGTCGTCGTAAGGGGGGTAAATCTCGACGTCATGGCCGTACTGTTTGAGGGTGTCGGTAGTCGCCGCTCTCAGGCGGCTTTCAATCTTCAGCGTGTCGCTGCTCTCGCCCCAGGTGCGCCCTAAGAGCCAGCGCGGAGCGGCGATAGCCGCCTGAGGCGTCATGTTCTGATGGAGAATGCGGTCAAAGACTGCCGCCAGGGTTTGCGGCTGGCCGTCGCCGCCCATGCTGCCGTACACCAGCGCATCGCCGTTGGCCAGCCTCGCTAAACCAGGGTTGAGGGTATGGAACGGCAGGCGCCCCGGTTGAAGCGGGTTGGTGGCGCTCGGGTCCAGCGAAAAACTGCTGCCGCGGTTTTGCCAGATGATGCCGCTATCGGCGAGGATCACCGCGCTGCCGAACTCGTGATAGATGCTCTGAATAAAGCTGACCGCGGTGCCAGAGCCGTCGATAACGCCCATCCAGATGGTATCCGCCGGCCCGCGCCCTTTGCCCCAGACCTGCGCCCGGTCGGGCACAATCTGCGCGCTAAGCTGAGCAATATTGTCTGCCGTCAGCAGCGACTGTGGGTCAAGCGTCATGTGGGCCGGGTCAGTGATATGGCGATCGCGTAGAGTGAACGCCAGCTTGGTTGCTTCGACACAGTGGTGAACAAAATCGGTTTCGTCGGCAATTGCGCCTTTTTTACGCTGCTGCTCAATAATGCCGGTAATCAGCAACGAAACCAGCCCCTGCGACGGCGGCGGGAGGTTGTAAACCGTTCCAATCTCCGTTTCCAGCGCCAGCGGCTTCACCCGCGCCGCGCGATAAGCATCAAGATCGCTAAACCGCAGCAAGCTCCCGGCGGATTCCAGTTCGCTGGCGATCAGGCGGGCGGTCTCACCATGATAAAAATCCCCAAGCCCATGGGTTGCCAGGCGTTCCAGCGTATTGGCAAGCGCGGGCTGAAACAGTAAATCGTCAGGGGTGAGCGCCTGGCCTTCCGGCGCAAACAAGCCGCAAAATCCGGGATACTGGCCGAGCTGCGGCAACCGCGCGGTAATTTGTTTATGCAGCCCGGAGGTGACCGGCACTCCCTCGCGCGCATAGTGAATAGCATCGTGCAGCAGACGCGGTAACGGCAGCGGCGCATTATCCGTATGTTCTCCCGCCCACTCCAGCGCGCGCTCCCAGCCTCCAATCGTGCCCGCGACGGTATTGGCCGCCAGCGGGCCGCGCACAGGAACCTGCGTGTAGCCCGCCTGGCGATAAAAATCGATATTTGCTTTTTCCGCCGCAAAGCCACATGCCTGAATCGCCACTGGCTCCTCGCCGGGCCGGGAAATTAACCAGAATCCATCGCCGCCGATGCCGTTCATATGTGGGTAAACCACCGCGATGGTCGCCGCCGCAGCCACCATCGCCTCAACCGCATTGCCGCCGTCACGCAAAACAGCGACCGCGCTTTCGGCGGCCAGCGAGTGCGGCGCAACGGCCATGCCCTGCATACATTTAGCTGATTGGATTTGAGTCATCGTCTGCACCTTGCCTACATGTGTGTATACACGGATGTAGGCACAAAGCGTGCCAATTGTTATTTTTGTTAATTATCTTATGGTTATGTGAATAACATTCAAAAAGCAGAGATTAACGCGGGGCAATTCGCGCACCGAAGCGGTGCTGATGTGGGCTGTTGGTGCGCATTAAAAAAGCAAAAACCCCGCCGAGGCAGGGTTTGAGAGTGCTGATGAGCGCCGTCGAAACGGCGGCAAATCAGAACGGGATATCGTCGTCGAAATCCATCGGCGGTTCGTTAGACGGTGCCGGAGCGGACTGCTGCTGCGGGCGAGACTGCGCGCCGCCGCTGAACTGATTGCCACCCTGCGGCTGCTGAGGTTGACCCCAACCGCCCTGCTGCTGGCCGCCGCCCATGTTGCCACCGGCCGGTGCGCCGCCGCCCTGACGGCCACCCAACATCTGCATGGTGCCGCCCACGTTCACAACCACTTCCGTGGTGTATTTTTCAACGCCGGACTGATCGGTCCATTTACGGGTACGCAGCTGACCTTCGATATAAACCTGAGAGCCTTTACGCAGGTATTCACCCGCCACTTCCGCCAGTTTGCCAAACAGCACAACGCGGTGCCATTCGGTCTGCTCTTTCATTTCACCGGTCGCTTTATCACGCCAGGATTCGGAAGTAGCCAGCGTAATGTTGGCGACTGCGCCACCATTCGGCATGTAGCGCACTTCCGGGTCCTGGCCCAGATTACCGACGAGAATCACCTTGTTGACGCCTCTGCTGGCCATGATTGTCTCTCCTGAATACGATTCTTGATTAAGTGTAAACGCGCGAGTGTACCATTTCCAGACGGTATTTTGGTAGCTGCGAGGCGTATTCCAGTAAACATCTTACCGCTATGCAAATTTTCATCGGCATCCTGAATCGGCGTCCCTATACTGTATATTCATTCAGGTTAAGTTGTGTCATAATTAGCCGTTTCTGCCGTTTGTCCTTCAAACAAACCAGGCAAGCCGTGTATCTTCTACCGGGAAAGGTGAATGGATAAGATCGAAGTTCGGGGCGCCCGCACCCATAATCTCAAAAACATCAACCTCGTCATCCCTCGCGACAAACTGATCGTCGTGACCGGGCTGTCCGGGTCTGGCAAATCCTCACTGGCATTCGACACCCTCTACGCCGAGGGACAGCGCCGCTACGTAGAATCACTTTCTGCCTACGCGCGCCAGTTCCTGTCGTTGATGGAAAAGCCGGACGTCGATCATATTGAAGGGCTGTCGCCGGCGATTTCTATTGAGCAGAAGTCGACCTCGCACAACCCGCGTTCAACGGTAGGCACCATCACCGAAATTCACGACTACCTGCGCCTGCTGTATGCGCGCGTCGGCGAGCCGCGCTGCCCGGATCACGACGTGCCGCTGGCAGCGCAAACCGTCAGCCAGATGGTGGATAACGTGCTGTCGCAGCCGGAAGGCAAACGCCTGATGCTGCTGGCCCCGATCATTAAAGAGCGTAAGGGCGAGCACACCAAAACCCTGGAGAACCTGGCAAGCCAGGGCTATATCCGCGCGCGTATCGACGGCGAGGTTTGCGACCTCTCCGATCCGCCGAAGCTCGAGCTGCAAAAGAAACACACCATTGAAGTGGTGATTGACCGCTTCAAGGTACGCGACGATCTCGCCCAGCGCCTGGCGGAGTCTTTTGAAACCGCGCTGGAGCTTTCCGGCGGTACGGCGGTGGTCGCCGATATGGACGACCCGAAAGCGGAAGAGCTGCTGTTCTCCGCCAACTTCGCCTGCCCGATTTGCGGCTACAGCATGCGCGAGCTGGAACCACGCCTGTTCTCCTTCAACAACCCGGCGGGCGCCTGCCCGACCTGTGACGGTCTGGGCGTACAACAGTACTTCGACCCGGACCGCGTCATCCAGAACCCGGAGCTGTCGCTGGCCGGCGGCGCGATTCGCGGCTGGGATCGTCGTAACTTCTACTACTTCCAGATGCTGAAATCGCTGGCCGACCACTACGAATTCGACGTGGAAGCGCCGTGGCAAAGCCTGAGCGCCACCGCGCAGAAAGCCATTCTCTACGGTTCCGGCAAAGAGTCGATTGAGTTCAAATACATCAACGATCGCGGCGATACTTCCGTGCGCCGCCATCCGTTCGAAGGCGTGCTGCACAACATGGAGCGCCGCTATAAAGAGACGGAATCCAGCGCGGTGCGCGAAGAGCTGGCAAAATTCATCAGCAACCGTCCGTGCGCCAGCTGTAACGGGACCCGTCTGCGTCGCGAAGCGCGCCACGTCTACGTAGAAAACACGCCGCTGCCGACCATCTCCGACATGAGCATCGGCCATGCGATGGACTTCTTCAATAACCTGAAGCTCTCCGGCCAGCGGGCGAAAATCGCTGAAAAAGTGCTGAAAGAGATTGGCGATCGCCTGAAGTTCCTCGTGAACGTTGGCCTTAACTACCTGACGCTCTCCCGTTCCGCAGAAACCCTCTCCGGCGGTGAAGCCCAGCGTATCCGTCTGGCGAGCCAGATTGGCGCGGGGCTGGTCGGCGTGATGTACGTGCTTGATGAGCCGTCCATCGGCCTGCACCAGCGCGATAACGAACGCCTGCTTGGCACTCTGATTCACCTGCGTAACCTCGGTAACACGGTGATCGTGGTCGAACACGATGAAGACGCGATTCGCGCCGCCGACCACGTCATCGACATTGGCCCAGGCGCCGGTGTCCACGGCGGTCAGGTGGTGGCCGAAGGCACGCTCGACGACATTATGGCGGTGCCAGAGTCGTTGACCGGCCAGTTCATGAGCGGCAAACGCAAAATCGAAGTGCCGAAGCAACGCGTTCCGGCTAATCCGGAAAAAGTGCTGAAGCTGACGGGGGCATCAGGCAACAACCTGAAAGACGTGACCCTGACGCTGCCGGTGGGTCTGTTTACCTGCATCACCGGCGTCTCCGGTTCCGGTAAATCAACGCTGATTAACGATACGCTGTTCCCGATTGCCCAGACGCAGCTAAATGGCGCGACTATCGCTGAACCCGCGCCGTACCGCGACGTCCAGGGGCTTGAGCATTTCGATAAGGTCATCGACATCGACCAGAGCCCGATTGGCCGCACGCCGCGTTCCAACCCGGCCACCTACACCGGTGTGTTTACGCCGGTACGTGAACTGTTTGCCGGCGTGCCGGAATCCCGTTCGCGCGGCTATACGCCGGGCCGTTTCAGCTTTAACGTGCGCGGCGGGCGCTGCGAAGCCTGTCAGGGCGATGGCGTGATCAAAGTGGAAATGCACTTCCTGCCGGATATCTACGTGCCGTGCGACCAGTGCAAAGGCAAACGCTATAACCGCGAAACGCTGGAGATTAAGTACAAGGGCAAGACCATCCACGAAGTGCTGGATATGACCATTGAAGAGGCGCGTGAGTTCTTCGATGCCGTGCCGGCGCTGGCGCGTAAGCTGCAAACCCTGATGGACGTGGGCCTGACCTACATTCGTCTCGGCCAGTCGGCAACCACCCTCTCCGGCGGTGAGGCCCAGCGCGTGAAGCTGGCGCGCGAGCTATCAAAACGTGGTACCGGTCAGACGCTCTATATTCTCGACGAGCCGACCACCGGCCTGCACTTTGCCGACATCCAGCAGCTGCTGGAAGTGCTGCATCAGCTGCGCGACCAGGGCAACACTATCGTGGTGATTGAACACAACCTGGACGTCATTAAGACCGCGGACTGGATTGTCGATCTCGGTCCGGAAGGCGGCAGCGGCGGCGGTGAAATCCTCGTTTCCGGTACGCCGGAGACGGTGGCGAACTGCGAAGCCTCACATACTGCGCGCTTCCTGAAACCGCTGTTGCAGTAATTACGAGTACATCTGCTGCCGGACGGCTTCCGGCAGCAGATCCACCGCCAGCTGATAGGACGCGTCCACCAGATAGTAAATTTGCGAATTCGGCAACGAGCCGTCGAGATACACGGTGCTCCAGTGCGCTTTGTTGAGATGACGACTTGGGCGCACGTCTTTATGCTGCTGGCGCAGCAGTTCTGCCAGTTCGGGGCTGGTTTTCAGCGCCACCGCCGGGCGGTCTTCCACATCCTTTACCATTGCAAAAAGCACATCAGCGACTTTAATCTGCGTCGCTTTCCAGTCACTGTGCACGCTCTGTTCCGCGCCACGTTTAGCCATGCAGTACAGCAGAAGATCCGAACTGGTCATTGTTATACCCCTTAGTCTCGCAAGCCACCTTGTGCAGAAAAGCATCATCTCAGTGTGCAACAAGACGCCGAAAGGATAAACCTCTCAGCGCCTGATTTTGACTAAAAAAGCATCATTTATTGGTGCGAATGGTAGGCCGTTAGTACTCGGAGTTAACGATCACTTCTTCGTTAAACGCACCGGCCTGCGGTAGCGGGCGGTATGTCGAGTTAGACGCGCGCAGGACGCGGATACCACGGGCGCCTACTTCACGCGCGGCGGTGATGTCGTTATCGGAATCACCGTAGAACACCCTGATATTCTTCTCTTTTAGCCACTGGGTCTTGGTGTTCTGGCCCGGTTGGTCGCCGGCAAAAATCACCGGATTCATGTTAACGCCCGGGATCAGGAAATCATCCTGCAGCGTTTTCGACACGGTTTCGGTTTTAGTCTGGCTGCGACCGGTCACGAAGTAAATGCTGTCGCCGCGCTTAACGTGCATGGCAATCAGCGAACGAGCGACCTCTTTCGGGATGCTGAATGCATCCCAGCCGTTGTTCATTTTTTCCCAGAACTCTGGGTTTTTCAGGTAGTCCTGGCTGTCCGGGGAGTAGGTTCTTTGCCCGCGCCAGAAGCCAGGGCTTGAGAACAGCACGGTGTCATCGATATCAAAACCGACCGCCATCGGCGGATGGCCCATCAGGCTGTTTTCAATCTGCGCCACGGAGACCCAGTGAATCGGCGCCTGTTCGGCCAGCTTCGCAACATCGGTTCCGGGGTAAAGTGGAGAAGGCGACGACGCATGGGCCGTCACCGTAGAATTCAGTGCAAATAACAAGCAGACGGCACTGAGAGCTTGCGTGATCTTGCGCATATTTTCCCTTAATTCGTCGAGTCGTTATTGTAATAAAGTGGGCGGTACTTCAAAGAAAGCCACTGGCGACCTTACCGTCTGAGGGGTACAAATGAAAGGGATTTCTAAGATTAATCCTGAAAAAACCAGGGGGATCACACTTTGCGTTGAAGAGTGACTCTGGCCCGGAATCGGCCTCCAGACCAGAGTGAGTGCTCACTTACATTACAGCAGCAAAGGCTTTTGCCACGCGCTGAACATTGCGACTGTTCAGCCCTGCCGCACACATACGACCGCTGGCTATCAGGTAAACGCCAAACTCGTCGCGCAGGCGATCAACCTGTGCAGCGCTCAGGCCGGTGTAGCTAAACATCCCGCGCTGTTTGAGCAGATAATCGAAATTGCCGTCTGGCATCTCTTCTTTCAGCACATTCACCAGCGCATGACGCATCTCCAGAATACGCGTACGCATCCCTTCGACTTCCGCCAGCCACATCGCCTTCAGCTCAGCATCGCCGAGGACTGCCGCCACAATCTGCGCGCCAAAGTTTGGCGGGCTGGAGTAGTTACGGCGTACCGTCGCCTTCAGCTGACCCAGCACGCGCAGCGCGGTTTCATGATCTTCACAGATAATCGACAGGCCGCCGACGCGTTCGCCGTACAGTGAGAAGATTTTGGAGAATGAGTTGCTGACCAGTGCGGGCAGGCCCGCGTCGGCAATCGCGCGGATCGCATAGGCGTCTTCTTCCATGCCCGCGCCAAAGCCCTGATAGGCGATGTCGAGGAACGGAATCAGGTCGCGCGCTTTCAGCACCTCAACCACGCCGTCCCACTGGGCATTGGTCAGATCGGCACCCGTTGGGTTATGGCAGCACGGGTGCAACAGCACGATGCTGCGCGCCGGCAGCGTGTTCAGTTTCTCCAGCAGCGCTGCGTAACGCACGCCGTTGGTTTCGCTATCAAACCATGGATAGGTGTCGACGGTAAAACCTGCGCCTTCAAAGATCGCAATATGGTTTTCCCAGGTCGGGTCGCTGACCCAGACGCCGGAATCCGGGAAGTAGCGCTTGAGGAAATCCGCGCCCACTTTCAGCGCGCCGGAGCCGCCAAGCGTTTGAATGGTGGCCACGCGCTGCTGCTGGAGAACCGGGTGGTCCGCGCCAAACAGCAGCGGCGCCACGGTATGACGGTAGCTGTTCAGCCCTTCCATCGGCAGGTACAACGACGCGCCGTGCGGCTGCGCATTAAAGCGCGCTTCCGCTTCAGCGACCGATTTCAGCTGTGGAACAATGCCGTTTTCGTCATAGAACAGACCGATGCTGAGGTTTACTTTGTCGCTGCGCGGATCTTCTTTGAAACGTTCCATTAATGAAAGAATGGGGTCGCCCGCATAGGCGTCAACTTTTTGAAACACGCGATGGTTCTCCGGGTTTACAGAAGGCAGGAAATAACACAATAAACCGGATGGGAAGGAAGATCGAGCGGTTGTTGCGGTTGGTGAAAAGATTGCCGGATGGCGGCGTAAACGCCTTATCCGGCCTACGGTCATTGCGCGATGTAGGCCGGATAAGCGCAAGCGCCATCCGGCACGCTACAGGCTTAATCGATATACTTCATCGCCACCCGCGAGGTCAGGCGCGTAATAAGTTCGTAAGCACTTACTTTCGTAATTTCCGCGATGCGTTCAACCGGCAGACCTTCGCCCCACAGAATGACCGTATCACCGGTTTTGTCCTGTGCCTGCGGGCCTAAATCGACGCAGATCATGTCCATCGCCACGCGGCCAACAATCGGCACTTCGCGGCCATTCACCAACACCGGCGTACCGGACGGCGCGGCTCGCGGGTAGCCGTCACCGTAGCCCATCGCCACCACGCCCAGACGGGTATCGCGTTCGCTGACCCAGGTGCCGCCGTAGCCAACCGGCTCACCCGCTTTGTGTTCGCGCACGGCAATCAGGCTGGAAGTGAGCGACATCACCGGCTGCATGCCGAAATCCGGCCCCCACGGCTTCTGCTCCAGCGGCGATACGCCGTAGAGGATAATGCCGGGGCGCGCCCAGTCGAAATGTGACTGCGGCCACAGCAGAATGCCGCCCGACGCTGCGATAGAGCGCAACCCCGGCTTGCCTTCGGTAAAGGTGGTAAAAATATCCAGCTGTCGCTCGGTGGCTCCACAGTCCGGCTCATCGGCGCGGGCAAAGTGGCTGACAATGTTCACCGGCTGGCGGACGTTTTTGCAGGCGCTCAGGCGCTGATAGAAGGCTTCCGCCTGTTCCGGGCGCACGCCCAGGCGGTGCATGCCGGTATCGAGCTTCATCCAGACGGTCACCGGCTCGCTCAACACGGCGGTTTCCAGCGCTTCAAGCTGTTCGATGTTATGCACGGCGGTGTGCAGGTGCTGCCCGGCAATCGTCGGCAGGTCGGTCGCGTTGAAGAAGCCTTCCAGCAGCAGGATCGGCTGAGTAATGCCGCCCTCACGCAGGCGCAGCGCCTCTTCAAGACGGGCAACGCCAAAAGCATCGGCGTCGGGGAGCGTTCGCGCGGTCTCGAGGAGGCCGTGTCCGTAAGCGTTCGCTTTCACCACCGCAACCAGCTTGCTGGCAGGCGCCAGTTCACGCAGACGTTGCAGGTTGTGTCGCAGAGCGCGGCGGTTAATGACTACAGTTGCCGCTTGCATTTGTGTTCCTTGATAAGTGTTTGCTTAATCGATGTTGTTATTCGTCGTCGTACTGCGGGCCCGCGTAATTATCGAAGCGCGACCATTGACCGTTAAACGTCAGGCGCACCGTGCCGATTGGGCCGTTACGCTGTTTACCGATAATGATCTCGGCAATGCCTTTTAAGTCACTGTTTTCGTGATAAACCTCATCACGGTAGATGAACATGATTAAGTCGGCATCCTGCTCGATGGAGCCGGATTCACGCAGGTCGGAGTTGACCGGACGTTTATCCGCACGCTGTTCCAGAGAGCGGTTAAGCTGCGACAGCGCCACCACCGGCACGTGCAGCTCTTTAGCTAATGCTTTGAGAGAACGGGAAATTTCGGCAATTTCCAGCGTACGGTTGTCAGAGAGCGACGGCACGCGCATCAGTTGGAGGTAGTCGATCATGATAAGGCCAATGCCGCCGTGTTCACGGGCAATACGGCGCGCGCGGGAGCGCACTTCCGTCGGCGTCAGGCCGGAGGAGTCATCAATGTAGATGTTTCGCTTTTCCAGCAGAATCCCCATGGTGCCGGAGATGCGCGCCCAGTCTTCGTCGTCGAGCTGGCCGGTACGGATGCGGGTCTGGTCCACGCGCGACAGCGACGCCAGGGAACGCATCATAATCTGTTCGGATGGCATTTCGAGACTGAAGATCAGAACCGGTTTATCCTGCAACATCGCCGCATTTTCGACGAGGTTCATCGCAAATGTCGTTTTACCCATCGACGGACGCGCAGCGACTATAATCAGATCCGACGGCTGGAGACCGGCGGTTTTCTTGTTGAGATCGTCATAGCCGGTGTTCACACCGGTCACACCGTCGTGCGGCTGCTGGAACAATTGCTCGATACGCGCGACGGTGGCGTCGAGCACTTCAGTAATATTTTTCGGGCCTTCGTCTTTATTCGCGCGGCTTTCGGCGATTTTAAAAACGCGAGACTCCGCGAGATCCAGCAGGTCTTCGCTGGTACGTCCCTGCGGATCGAAACCCGCTTCGGCGATTTCGTTGGCCACGGCGATCATTTCGCGGACAACGGCACGTTCGCGCACGATATCGGCGTAGGCACTGATGTTCGCCGCACTTGGCGTGTTTTTTGACAGTTCTGCCAGATAGGCGAATCCGCCCACGCTGTCCAGTTGCCCCTGCCGCTCCAGCGATTCCGCGAGCGTAATCAGGTCAATTGGGCTGCCGCCCTCCTGCAAACGCCCCATCTCCGTAAAGATATGGCGGTGCGGGCGGGTATAAAAATCTTCTGCGACAACACGCTCGGCGACATCGTCCCAGCGCTCGTTATCCAGCATCAAACCGCCCAACACCGATTGTTCCGCTTCAATCGAGTGCGGCGGTACTTTCAGCCCGTCTACCTGAAAATCGCGGACGCGAGGTTCGGCTTGCGGTTTGTTGAAGGGTTTATTTGCTGCCATAGTGAATGGTATTACCGAGATAAAGAGTGGGTCGAAAGATTACCACATAATTGTTCAGGAGGAAGCATGGCAACCCGTATTGAGTTTAGCAAACATGGCGGCCCGGAAGTGCTGAACGCCGTCGAATTCACCCCCAATGCACCTGCCGAGAACGAAGTGCAGGTGGAAAACAAAGCGATTGGCATCAACTACATCGATACCTACATCCGCAGCGGACTCTACCCGCCGCCGTCGCTGCCAAGCGGCCTGGGCACCGAAGCCGCGGGCGTGGTCAGCCAGGTAGGCAGCAACGTTAAACACGTTAAAGCGGGCGATCGCGTGGTGTATGCGCAGTCCGGCCTTGGCGCTTACAGCTCGTTGCACAACGTCGCGGCGGATAAAGTGGCCCTGCTCCCGGCGGCTATCTCCTTTGAGCAGGCCGCCGCCTCCTTCCTCAAGGGGTTAACCGTCTACTATCTGCTGCGCAAAACCTACGAAATCAAACCCGGCGAACCGTTCCTGTTCCACGCGGCAGCGGGCGGCGTAGGGCTGATTGCCTGCCAGTGGGCCAAGGCGCTGGGTGCGAAGCTCATTGGCACCGTCGGTAGCGCAGAAAAAGCGCAGCGTGCCCTACAGGCAGGCGCATGGCAGGTGATTAACTATCGCGAAGAGAACATCGCCGAACGGGTGAAAGAGATAACCGGTGGGAAAAAGCTGCCGGTGGTGTACGACTCGGTAGGCAAAGATACCTGGGAAGCGTCGCTGGACTGCCTGCAACGCCGTGGGCTGATGGTGAGCTTCGGCAACTCGTCCGGGCCGGTGACCGGCGTCAATCTGGGGATCCTCAACCAGAAAGGCTCCCTGTTTGTTACGCGCCCTTCCCTCTACGGCTACATCACCACCTACGACGAACTGAAAGAGGCCAGCCACGAGCTGTTCTCGCTGATCGCCAGCGGCATTATCAAGGTGGACGTCGCGGAGAGTCAGAAGTATCCGCTGAAGGAGGCGCGTCGCGCGCATGAGATTCTGGAGAGCCGGGCTACGCAGGGTTCAAGCCTGCTGATTCCATAACGTTCCGGTCGCACAAAAGACTAGGGCTTCCCGTAGGAAGCCCTTTCTTTTTTTAGTTCGGCTGTATGTAGGGTACAGCTCGATGAATTCGTTATCGGCGGCAATAGTGACAGATTTATTACGCGAATCCTACGGAGATTTATGCAAAATTATTGAGGTTGTGACACACCCCTCAATACCTCCGGTAATTGCCGCGGTACGGCGGATTTTTTGGCGCATTAATCGCCCGGATGATCCACACCGCCGCCACCGCCAGGATAAGCCAGGGCAGTAGTTTAAGCATAATAGCAAACAGGCCACCGACGAACATCAATACCGTCGCCACCACCAGCGCGGCGATAATGCCGAGCAGGGAAATCCCCGTCACCAACAGCATCACGAAAAATCCAATCACAAATAACAGTTCCAGCATGGTTGCTCTCTCCCGGAAATCACTTTTTCTCTGAGCAGACTATTACAAGAAACGTGCCAAAGTTAACTTATTGATTATCAATAAAAACGCCCCACTACAATGAGCGAGGCGTGGTGAATTTGACCAGGTTTTAGCGAAATAATTAGCGCTTATCGGCCACCAGCTTGAGCGCGTGCTCCAGCACGTTGATATCAGCGCCCGCTTTGTGGGCGTTTTCACTCAGGTAACGACGCCACTGGCGCGCGCCCGGAATGCCCTGGAACAGCCCCAGCATATGTCGGGTGATGTGGCCCAGATAGGTGCCGTTGCTCAGCTCGCGCTCGATGTACGGGTACATTGCCCGCACCACCGCCACCGGGTCGGCATCCACGTCGGTAGCGCCAAAGATCTCGCGATCCACGGAGGCCAGAATGCCCGGGTTCTGATAGGCTTCACGGCCCACCATCACGCCATCCATATGTTGCAAATGCCCTTTCGCTTCTTCCAGCGATTTAATGCCGCCGTTGATGGACATCGTCAGATGCGGGAAGTCTTTTTTCAGTTGATAAACGCGCGGATAGTCCAGCGGTGGGATTTCGCGGTTCTCTTTCGGGCTCAGGCCAGAGAGCCAGGCTTTGCGGGCGTGGATAATAAACATCTCGCACTCGCCGCGGCCGGACACCGTCTCGATGAAGTCGCAGAGGAATTCATAGCTGTCCTGGTCGTCAATGCCAATACGGGTTTTGACCGTGACCGGGATAGAGACCACGTCACGCATCGCCTTTACGCAATCAGCAACCAGCTGGGCATTGCCCATCAGGCAGGCGCCAAACATGCCGTTCTGTACGCGGTCAGACGGGCAACCGACGTTAAGGTTGATTTCATCGTAGCCGCGCTCCTGCGCCAGCTTCGCGCAGTGCGCCAGCGCCGCCGGGTCGCTGCCGCCCAGCTGCAACGCCACCGGATGCTCTTCTTCGCTATACGCCAGATAGTCGCCCTTGCCGTGAATAATCGCCCCGGTGGTGACCATTTCGGTGTACAGCAGCGTGTGCTGAGACAGCTGACGCAGGAAGTAGCGACAGTGCCGATCGGTCCAGTCGAGCATCGGCGCGATGGAGAAACGGTGGGCGGCAAAAGCAGGAGTCGAGGATTCTGACAGCATGGCGATTATTTGAGCATCCGAAAAAAAGGGGCGGCCACTATAGCACAGACAAAGAGGGGATACGATCCACCTTGCCATGATATCAAAAAGTGATATCATCATCTTGTCCGGTGGCCAACATGACAAAGGATTAATTGGCATGAAATCACTCAACGCCAGGCACCAAAAAACGTTACGGATGATCTTCTCAATGCCCACACCAGCCACGCTGGAGTGGCGAAAAATTGAAGCATTATTTATTGCTTTAGGTGCAAAAGTTTCAAAAGGACAGGGATCCCGGGTACGATTCGAAATCAATCAGGTGGTGGCCTCGTTCCATCGCCCTCATCCTGACAAGGAAGCCAAGGTTTATCAGGTTCGCGATGCAATGGCATTTCTTATCGCAGTAGGAGTGACTCCATGATGAATACCATGACGTATAAAGGCTATGCCGCAAAAATCGATTACAGTGACGAAGACATGTGCTTTATCGGTCGCGTTGCGGGGATCAGAGATGTCATTGGTTTCCACGCCGATAACGTAGCAGATCTGCGTAAAGCCTTCGAAGAAGCGGTGGATGATTATATTGCTTACTGCAAAGAGCAAGGGCGTGAACCCTTACGTCCGGCCAGTGGCAAAATCAGCCTGCGCATCTCTCCCGAAGTGCATTCGGCCATCAATATCGCCGCAGAAGTTTCTGGCAAGAGCGTCAATCAGTGGATTAACGATACTCTTTCCAGAGCGGCCCACGGTTAGCCGATGTAGGCCTGATACGCGCAGCGCCATCAGGCCTACAAGGTCGTTGGTTAGAACGTGACGCTGAGCTGCGCCCCTGCGCCCCAGGTTTGGTCTTCGCCGTACAGCCCCATCAGGTCGACGTGCACCCGGTTAAAGGGCGCAAAGCCGACGCCGCCGGTAAAGACGTTGCTGTCGTTATTTTTTACATCAGCACGGTAACCCGCGCGCACCGCCAGCCAGTCCAGCGGACGTACTTCCGCGCCAACGCCGACGTACTGCGACGTATCTTCACTTTTAAAGCCCTTGGTTTCCGTCAAATCACCATCGGCGCTTAAGGTCACAAGATCGGTATGCCAGGCTACGCCTGCGGTCACCAGCGGGCGAATCTGATACGTATCGCGTACGCCAGCCACCTCTTTGGTGTCGATATCGCGCGAGAAGAGGTTTTGTCCGCTTAAGCCCACCGTCCAGTTATCACCAAAATCAGCGGCCACCCCGGCGTCAACGTTAAAGCCGGTATCATCGTTGCGATAGCGGCTGCTGTTGATGTCGTCGCTGCTGAAGTTGTAGATCGACACGGTGTAGTTATAGAGCCAGGTTTGCTGCAGTTTTGGCGTCACGCCCAGCGAAACCGGCACACCGCCGAGATCGAACTGGCGGGCAATCGCCACACCATAGTCGGACACGATAGCCGCACGGCCATAGCCCTGAGACTTCAAATCCTGCGGATTGACGCCAATCGCACTTAACGGCACCGCTTCAACGCCGTGCAGCAGGTTGATATCACCCTGATCGATATAGGAGCTGACCCGCGCTCTGGCGCTGGCTTTGGTGACGAAAGCAACGTCCAGCACATCGTTTGGAATGCTGATCGCCAACCCCGCACCGGCTTTAGCGTTCGCCGTCTTGCCCTTTAACGAGGAGAGCTGATCCGCCAAATCCCCCGCCGCGACCGAAACTTGCCGGGATGCCGCGCTATTGGGATTGAGAAGATCGACGGGATTCATCGTGCGCAGCACCCGCCGATAGTTGTTAACATCATCGCTGATATCGTCGATTTTGTTGCGCAGGTCGTCCTTATCGGAGATCTGCGCGCCAATTGACGGCACAATCAGCGTGATATCGTCATCCGGTTTTGCCTTTGCCAGTAGCGCCGGGTTAATTAACACGCCGCTGCCATAGTTCGCAGAGGCCACGCCCGTGCCGCCCATCGCGTCGTTACGGGCTTCCGACCAACCATTTGCCGCCCCTGCCTGTCCCGCCACAAAAAAGGAGACAGCCACCCCCATCAGCGAAAATTTGTCTTTTTTATTCACAGTATGCTCGTCTTATTGTCTGTAATGAAACAACCCTCCACCCGTTATCACCTGGATGGAGACGAACTGTTGCTGTGAATAGCGAGGGAAAAAGCGTCTTGTTCCCCTAACTGAAATTTTCTTCGGTTATCGTTATTTTTAATAAGCGCTCTAATCTTTATAGAAGAAGAGGCTAATTTCGCCCAGGTTTTCCATCGTGCGGGCCAAAAAACTGCGGCGGATGGTCCACCCAGCGATCGTCGCGCGTGACGGCATACGAGGCATTTAGCGGGTAGTAAATCCGGTTGTGTTTCTTATTGGCTTCCCCCACCACCAGCAGCCGGACCTCTTCTGACGTGTTGTTGATAAAGGTATGGCAAACGCCGGTTCCTGCCGGAAAGCCCACGCTGTCACCGGGTTCCAGCTTCCACAGATAGCCGTTAATCCACGCCTGCGGATAACCTTCCAGTACGTAGATAAACTCCTCTTCGTCGCTCTCGGCATGCGGGTAGGAAGTGCGTCGGCCTGGCGGCAAGCGCTCGTGGTGAATACCAAGATGTCTCAGCCCCAGCGCACGAGCCAGCGGCGCGCCGATGGAGAAGCGCTCATCGCTGTCGGGATAGGTAGAGTCATCCGGTCCTTCAACATCGTGCCAATGGCGAATACAGTCGGGTCTTTTCATCATTTTTCATCCTGAGTGTGAAGTGCACCTGCTATAACACAGCTATAGCACACCTGTGGAAACTCGGCGTTTCCGGCATAACATGGTAAAGTAGGGGTTTATTTCCCCGTAACCTGAGGACGCCAATGGATAAGACCACCACGCAAGAACTGTTAGCGCAAGCTGAAAAGCTGTGCGCGCAACGCGGCGTGCGCCTGACTCCGCAACGTCTCGAAGTGTTGCGCCTGATGAGTCTGCAGGAAGGGGCAATCAGCGCCTATGACCTGCTGGATCTGCTGCGCGAGAAAGAGCCGCAGGCCAAGCCGCCGACCGTCTACCGCGCGCTGGAGTTTCTGCTTGAGCAGGGCTTCGTGCACAAGGTCGAGTCCGCTAACAGCTACGTCCTGTGCCACCTGTTCGATCAGCCGACCCACACCTCCGCAATGTTTATCTGCGATCGCTGCGGCGTGGTGAAAGAAGAGTGTGCGGAAGGCGTTGAGGACATCATGCATACGCTGGCAGCAAAGATGGGCTTTGCGCTGCGCCACAACGTCATTGAAGCGCACGGGCTGTGTTCCGCCTGCGTGGAAGTTGAAGCCTGTCGCGCGCATGAACATTGCCATCACGACCATACGATTCATATTAAAAAGAAATCCCGCTAACGCGGGATTGATGGGGAGCGTACCTCCTTGTACGCATGGGCAGGAGGAGTGCGTTACCAGCGGTGATTGTGCCGTTTATCCCAGCTATCCACCTCTTTTTCCGCCTGATCTTTTGCGTATCCATAACGTTCCTGGATTTTACCGACCAGCTGATCGCGTTTACCTTCGATCACCGTGATGTCATCATCGGTCAGTTTGCCCCATTGCTCTTTCACTTTACCTTTAAGCTGCTTCCAGTTACCGCCGACTTCGTCTTTATTCATCATTGAATCCTCGATCGTCAGTGAATGAATAGCGAGAGAGTGTGAACTCTTTTTCGCTAAGCGTGAGGTTAATTGTAGTCAGTCATTCTGAGCATGATTCACTATTCGGAATCTTTAACCATCACATCAGGAAAACCAGCTGTCATTTCGCCAGTGGCGACGCCAGATATACGCCAGCGACAGGCCGCGCAGCGCGAGGAAAACGGCCAACGCCAGCCACAGCCCATGGTTGCCAAGCACCGGCAGTGCCAGCAGCGTCAGCGCAAAACCGGCGGCGGCGACCGCCATGCTGTTGCGCATCTCGGCGCCTCGCGTGGCGCCGATAAACATGCCGTCCAGCAGATAACACCAGACGCCAATCACCGGCAGCACCACCTGCCACAGCACGTAACGGTCGGCCAGTTGCTGCAGTTCGGGCAGCGAGGTAAGCAAGGCGACGATATTTTCGCCAAACACGGCGTATACCAGCGCAAAAGCCAGCGCCACCACGCCCGCCTGACGGCACGCGGCGCGCCAGATCTCAAGCAGTTTGCTGCCATCACGCGCGCCATACGCCTGGCCGGAGTGCGCCTCCACCGCATAAGCGAAGCCATCCAGCGCGTAGGCGGTGAAAGTGAGCATCGTCATCAGCACCGCGTTCACCGCCACCACTTCACCACCGAGCCGCGCGCCAAAGACGGTGACCGCGCCGAAGCACAGCTGTAACAGCAGGGAACGCAGCATAATGTCGCGGTTGAGCGCCAGCAGGCGGCGGATGTTGCCGCGCCAGGCGGTTTTCAGCATCGCCCAGGAGATGCCGCGCATCGCCATCACCTTGTGTACCATTCCCAGCCCGACCAGCAGGGTGGCGTATTCGGCAATCGCCGTAGCGAGCGCGGCGCCCTGCACGTTCATGTGCAGACCCATCACCAGCCACAGGTCGAGCACAATGTTCAGCACATTCCCCACCACGAGCAGCACCACCGGCGCGCGCGCATACTGCACGCCCAGTAGCCACCCCAGCAGGACCAGGTTCGCCAGGGAAGCAGGCGCGCTGAGCCAGCGAATGGCGAGGAAGCGACGCGCCTGCTCTAGCACCTCACCGCTGCCGCCAACGATAGACAGCGCCAGATTAATCAGCGGGGTTTTAAACACAATGATCAGCAACCCGGCGCCCAGCGCCAGCATCAACGGTTGCACCAGCGCGCGTGCCAGCGCCTGCGGGTTTTTCGCGCCAAAGGCCTGCGCCGTCAGGCCGGTTGTACTCATACGTAGAAACAGCAGCAGCATAAACAGGAAGCTGGTCGCCGTCGCCCCAATAGCGACACCGCCCAGATAGACGGGGCTGTCCAGGTGACCGATGACGGCGGTATCGACCAGACCCAGAAGAGGCACGGTAATGTTGGAGAAGATCATCGGTAGCGCAAGGCGCCACAGCGCTTTATCAGCGGAAGTGAGTAGCGACATGGGTATCAACCAGAACGAAAAAAGGCTGCGATAGCGGATGTATCGCAGCCATTAGAGAGGGGGAGTTTTTACAGCCATTCGCCGTTGCGGATAACGCCAACGGCCAGCCCTTCAATGGAGAAATTCTGCTGACGCAGATCCACCACGATCGGCTTAAATTCGCTGTTTTCTGGCAGCAGTTCGACGACGTTACCCTGTTTTTTCAGGCGTTTGACCGTGACTTCTTCGTCGATGCGCGCGACAACGACCTGGCCGTTACGTACGTCCTGAGTCTTATGCACCGCGAGCAGGTCGCCGTCCATAATCCCGATATCTTTCATCGACATGCCGCTAACGCGCAGCAGGAAGTCGGCGCTCGGTTTGAACAGCGACGGGTCAACCTGGTAATGGCCTTCGATATGCTGCTGCGCCAGCAGCGGTTCGCCCGCCGCGACGCGGCCCACCAGCGGCAGACCTTCTTCTTCTTCCACCAGCAGGCGGATACCGCGAGAAGCGCCGGAGACAATCTCGATGACACCTTTACGCGCCAGCGCTTTCAGGTGCTCTTCAGCCGCGTTCGGGGAACGGAACCCCAAGCGCTGAGCAATTTCCGCACGCGTCGGCGGCATGCCCGTCTGGCTGATGTGATCCCGGATGAGATCAAACACCTCTTGCTGCCTGGTCGTTAACGCTTTCATTCCGCCCCCTGGGTGTATATACAGTTATGCTGTGAGTATATACAGCTAGTGTTTATTTTGAAACCATAAAACGCACGAAATCAGGCAGTTTTCACAGCTTTAGTGGAAATGCGCCCACAGCAGCGTGCCCCAGGTGATGAGCGCGACGAAAATCGCCAGCAGCACCGCCGCCGATCCCATGTCTTTTGCCCGCCCGGACAGCTCGTGGTATTCGGAGCCGATGCGGTCCACCACCGCTTCCAGTGCACTATTGAGAATTTCCACTATCATCACCAACAGGACGGAGCCGATGAGCAGCACGCGCGTAATCGCGTCGACATCCAGCCAGCAGGCGATAATAATCGCCAGCACCGACGCGACACCCTCCTGGCGGAACGCGGCTTCGTTGATCCACGCCGCGCGAAATCCTTTCCAGGAATAGCCCGCTGCTTTGATGATTCGGGTGAGCCCGGTGGTATTATTGGCCATCTCAAGAACCTTTTTTGTTATTACGTCAATGACAATGCGTGTTATGAAGCGGTAGAACAGAAATTCTGCTGACTTTCTGATATTCTTGCCGCGCATTTGCATGATTAACCAGAGGCTTTACATCGTTTATGTCCGGCTGGCCACGAATTTACTACAAATTACTGAATTTACCATTAAGCGTACTGGTAAAAAGCAAGTCTATTCCCGCAGAGCCTGCACAGGAATTAGGGCTTGATACCTCGCGTCCGATTATGTACGTCCTGCCTTATAATTCTAAGGCCGACCTGCTGACGCTGCGCGCCCAATGTCTGGCGCACGATTTACCTGACCCGCTTGAACCGCTGGAAATCGACGGCACCCTGCTGCCGCGCTACGTGTTTATCCACGGCGGCCCGCGCGTGTTCACCTACTACACGCCGAAAGAAGAGTCGATCAAGCTGTTCCACGACTACCTCGATCTGCACCGCAGCAATCCGGATCTGGATGTGCAAATGGTGCCGGTCTCCGTGATGTTCGGGCGTTCGCCTGGCCGCGAAAAAGGCGAGGAAAACCCGCCGCTGCGAATGCTCAACGGCTTCCAGAAATTCTTCGCTGTCTCCTGGCTGGGCCGCGATAGCTTCGTGCGCTTCTCGCCGTCCGTGTCGCTGCGCCGCATGGCCGACGAACACGGCACGGACAAAATCATTGCTCAGAAGCTGGCGCGCGTCGCGCGTATGCACTTTGCCCGTCAGCGTCTGGCGGCGGTTGGCCCGCGTCTGCCGGCGCGTCACGACCTGTTCAAAAAGCTGCTGGCGTCGAAAGCCATCGCCAAGGCGGTAGAAGACGAAGCGCGCAGCAAGAAAATCTCGCACGAGAAGGCGCAGCAAAACGCCATTGCGCTAATGGAAGAGATTGCGGCGAACTTCTCCTACGAGATGATTCGCCTCACCGACCGTATCCTCAGCTTTACCTGGAACCGTCTGTATCAGGGGATTAACGTCCATAACGCCGAGCGCGTACGCCAGCTGGCGCACGACGGCCATGAAATCGTCTACGTGCCCTGCCACCGTAGCCATATGGACTACCTGTTGCTCTCTTACGTGCTCTATCACCAGGGGCTGGTGCCGCCGCATATTGCTGCCGGTATCAACCTGAACTTCTGGCCGGCTGGCCCGATTTTCCGCCGCCTGGGCGCGTTCTTTATCCGCCGTACCTTTAAGGGCAACAAGCTGTACTCCACGGTGTTCCGCGAATACCTCGGCGAGCTGTTCAGCCGCGGCTACTCCGTTGAATACTTCGTGGAAGGCGGGCGTTCCCGTACCGGCCGCCTGCTGGATCCGAAAACCGGCACCCTGTCGATGACCATTCAGGCAATGCTGCGCGGCGGTACTCGCCCGATTACGTTAGTGCCGATTTACATCGGCTACGAGCACGTGATGGAAGTGGGTACCTACGCCAAAGAGCTGCGCGGCGCGACCAAAGAGAAAGAGAGCCTGCCGCAGATGCTGCGCGGTCTGAGCAAGCTGCGTAATCTCGGCCAGGGCTACGTCAACTTCGGCGAACCCATGCCGCTGATGACCTACCTGAACCACCACGTGCCGGAGTGGCGCGAGTCGATCGACCCGATCGAAGCCGTACGCCCGGCGTGGCTGACGCCGACCGTCAATAAACTGGCGGGCGAGCTGATGGTGCGCATTAACAACGCCGGTGCCGCCAACGCCATGAACCTGTGCTGCACCGCGCTGCTGGCCTCTCGCCAGCGTTCGCTGACCCGCGAACAGCTGACGCAGCAGCTGGAATGCTACCTGGCGTTAATGCGTAATGCGCCGTACGCGCCGGATGCTACCGCGCCAAAAGCCTCCGCCAGCGAGCTTATCGACCACGCGCTGCAGATGAACAAGTTCGAAGTCGAGAAAGACACCATCGGCGACATCATCATTCTGCCGCGCGAGCAGGCGGTGCTGATGACGTACTACCGCAACAACATCGCGCACATGCTGATTATGCCGTCGCTGTTGGCCACCATCATGACTCAACATCGCCAGATCTCCCGTGACCAGGTGTTGAGTATGATCGAAACGCTGTATCCGATGCTGAAAGCCGAGCTGTTCCTGCGCTGGACGCGTGAAGAGCTGCCGGCAGTCATTGATACGCTGATCGCCGAAATGGCGCGTCAGGCGCTGATTACCGAGCAGAACGGCGAGCTGCGCATCAACGCGTCACACTCCCGCACGCTTCAACTGCTGGCGGCCGGGGCGCGCGAGACACTGCAACGCTACGCGATCACCTTCTGGCTGCTGAGCGGCAACCCGTCGATGAACCGCAGTACGCTGGAGAAAGAGAGCCGTACGCTGGCGCAGCGTCTGTCGGTGCTGCACGGCATCAACTCGCCGGAGTTCTTTGATAAAGCGGTGTTCTCGTCGCTGGTACTGACGCTCCGCGATGAGGGCTATATCAGCGACAGCGGCGACGCCGAGCCGGAAGAGACGATGAAGGTTTACCAGATGATGGCGGGCCTGATTACCTCGGACGTGCGCTTGACGATCGAGAGCGTGACGCAGGAAGAGGCGGCACAGTAAAAACAAAAATCCCCGGTCTGTACCGGGGATTTTTTTATTCGCTTATTGGGTGCCGGCCAGGCGACAGTTTCATGCCAAACTCAGAACTGCCAGTAGCTCATCGCCAGCCCAATAAACAGCACCAGACCCACGTAGTTATTGTTCATAAACGCCTGGAAGCACGGCCCACGCTCGCGGTGGCGGATCAGCTTCTGTTGGTAGACGAACAGCGCACCGGCGATCAGGATTGACCAGTAAAACTCCCAGTTCAGGCCGTTCAACCAGCCGATAAGCGCCATCAGCGCCAGCACGCACGCCTGCAGGATACCGATAATCAGACGGTCGTTATCGCCGAACAGAATCGCCGTGGATTTGATGCCAATCTTCACGTCATCATCACGGTCAACCATCGCATACTGGGTATCATAGGCCACCGCCCACAAAATATTCGCCAGCAGCATCAGCCAGCAGCTCAGCGGCAGTGACTCGCTGACCGCCGCGAAGGCCATCGGAATTGACCAGCCAAACGCCGCCCCCAGCACCACCTGCGGCAGGTGGGTATAACGCTTCATAAACGGGTAAACCCAGGCCAGCGCCAGCGCCGCCACCGACAACAGAATGGTCATCGTGTTGAGCGTCAGCACCAGCAGGAAAGAGAGCGCCACCAGCACGATAAACAGCGTACGGGCCTCTTTCTCCGTGACCGCGCCGCTCGGCAGCGGACGGTTGGCCGTGCGTTTCACGTGGCCGTCGAATTTACGATCCGCATAATCGTTGACCACGCAGCCTGCGGCGCGCATCAGCCAGACGCCCGCCACAAACACCGCCAGGATCCACAGCGGCGGTACGCCCGGTGAGGCGACCCACAGTGCCCACAGCGTCGGCCACAGCAGCAGCAGCGCGCCGATCGGTTTATCCGTACGCATCAGTCGATGGTAAGCCAGTAGCTTGTTCTGCTTCAGACTCCACTCCATTCTTCTTCTTCCTCTTAGTACAGCGGCGATGCCGGTAAAAACAGCTCGGTTAACAGCAGCGGTTTACCGCTCAGGCGGAGACGGGAACGACGCCCCCACAGCGCATCATGACGGCCTATCTCAATAAAGTCTCGCGTCAGCGTCGACGACGTAAACAGATAACGACCCAGCGGCGTCTGCCCCAGGTTTTGTAGCGCCAGCTCCGGCCCACAGAGGGTCGACTCTGGCACCACGGTGCGCCCGGCAAGCCACGGCTCACCGCCGACGCACAATAATATTTCTCGCAACCAATAGCGAGACTCTTCTGGCAACAGGTGTTGTTCTTCTACCAGCGCATCGCGGCTGACAAACGCCTCGTTTAAAAGCGTTACGCTAACCGGTTTCCCAAACTGCTCAAACCGTTTGGTCATCGAATCTTCCAGCATCAGCCAGTCGCGCTGAGTGGGTTCAAGCGGGGGAATGACGTCAAAATAGCGCAGCGCGCGCAGTTGCGTCAGTGCAGGGTGCGACATGCCTGTCTCTCCAATACAAAGCGTTTCGCCATTGTATCGCAGAAAGCCGCGGGAGGGGGTGCAGTAATGGTCAAATACGATCATTAGCGCAACAGCAGTGCAACAGTTTGCTTTGCGCTATATGCCGTTCATCATCGCAGCTTGAAGGATGAAGCGTATAAAAAAGGTGTGCCCGACAGGGCACACCGAAAGGCTTCGCCTAAACATCGGCGCTGCGGGGAGAACTTACCCCTTGCCTTTTACAGCGCCGATAAAGGTGGAACGAGCAGATTTAGATCCCAGGCGTTCGGCTTCATTCATCAGTTTCAGGGCTTTGTCGATATCCCCTTTCGCCACGGCCTGTTTAATCCCGTTGTTGAAGTAGCTTTCCGTATCGTCGAGCATCGGTTCAGTTTTCGCTGCCGGAGCCGCAACTGGCGCCACGACCGGGGCCGCTGCGGGTGCGCTGGCAACCGGAGCCGCCGTGTTGCCGACAGTGACCGGAGCCGGGCCGGAAGAGCCAAACAGCGGGCCAACCAGAACGCTGGAGCTGCTGTTGGTTTTCACCTTCAGCTTCACCAGACCGTCGGTGGTGTGTTTAGCGATCGGGTCAGGAATATCCGGCACCGCGTTACCGGTGCCTTTAGCGTAGGCTTTTGCCGGATCCAGCAGCGTCGTGGTTTGCTGGAGATCTTTCTCGGTGGTAAACACCAGAACATAGAGTTTTTGCTGGCCCAGCGCCGGCGTCAGGCGCATCACCCCTTCCAGACGGTCGGCGCTCATTACGCCAGGCTCCTGGTAGGTGAAGTAGCTGCTTGGGAAGAACGCAGAAGGCGTCATATTCTGGTCAAGAATCAGCACGTTCGGCGCAAATACGCTGGTTTGTTTGTTCACTTCGCTGGTCAGGGTCAGCGTCAGCTCGCCAATATTGGCGGGAACGCTGTAGGCCACAACGTTGCCGGTGATTCCCGGAACGTTCAGGCTTTGACCACCGGTGGAAATTTGGGTGGATTGAACTTTAGATTGATCGACCGGCGTCCAGGTCAGCTGCTGGAGGGCAGCGGTCGGGATGGTCGGCGCGGCGCTGGTGTTTTGCGGCACGTAGTTGACGTCAGCGAGGCTAATGCCCGGGACGCTCGCCATTAATCCAGCGGATAAGCAGAGAGCAACGAGACTTTTTTTCATTTTCATTATGATGACCTCAGAAAGCGTGGTTCTAGCGGTAGCCAGGCAATAGCGCGCTAAACCTCAAGGAACAGAGGGGCTTGCGCCCCTCGTCGGTTGTTACGTCAGGTTAGTGCTGAATTACCACCAGATTTCCATCTGGGCACCGAAGGACCACTCATCGTTGTCGCCGCGGCTGTAGGTTTTCGCGCTGGTATCTTTGTAAGCGATACCGTTGTCGTAACCCCATTTCTCATCCCACTTCGCATAGGTTGCGAATACGCGGATGGCCGGACGGGACCAGATGCTGTCGCCAGCCTGCCACTGTTGCGCCAGGGTGATTTTGTACTGGTTGTTGGTGTCGCCGGTTTTCTGCGACTTAACGTTGTCGTAGCCGACTTCCATCAGGGTGCTCATGATTGGCGTCCATTTGTACATAGGACGCACACCGACGGTCCACCACTTGGTGCCGTTGCCATCATCGCGGTCGATATTCTGGTACATACCGACGTACATCAGATCAACTTTCTCACCGAGGGAGATTGCGCCGTGATCAAGTACACGCCACATGTCGCCGTTGTTATTGATCTTGTTATCTACCGCACCGATTTCTGCGTCTTTGTCATAGTCGTTGCCGGTGAAAGAGCCCTGAGACAGACCTTTACCCTGCGTGGTCATGGCGTCAGTGGCGTACTGAACAACAAACTTGTTGTAGCCTTTCAACATGCTCTGGGTATGTTCAGCGGTGAACATCCAGCCGTCTTTGGTTGCGCCGTCAGCAAAGCTGTAACCGTCGGTTTTGTTAGCACGACCGTAGTCAACACCCAGCTCCAGCACGCCGTCCGGGTTGGTTTCCAGACCGGCTAAACGGACGTCGAATACGTCGTTCGCTGTGTCTTTGTATTTGCTGTAAATATCATTGCTGGTGAAGATGTAAGAACCACCCGCTTCCTGAGAACGGGTTGCTGCCAGAGACAGTTTACCGAAGCCCAGATCGATGTTTTCGATACCGGCACCAGGACCCGAGATATCCCAGTAGTAGAAGTCGATCATGTGAACGTCATGACGCTGATAGAAGCGCTTACCGGCCCAGATAGTGGAACCTGGCAGCCATTCGATCAGGTTTTTACCCTGGACGTTCGCTTCACGGAACGCCGGGTCGGTTGCTTCCCAGTCGTTCTGCTGTGCAACGGAGTAAGCCACGTTGGTGTCGAAGTAGAAGCTCTTATCGCCCTCTTTCCACACTTCCTGACCTAATTTAATTTCAGCATAGGTTTCACATTCGTTACCAAGACGGTATTTACTTTGTGCACCGGTTGCCTGGAAACACTGTTGTTCGCCACCGCTACCCGTCCAGCCAATGCCGGAACGCGCGTAGCCATGAAAATCTACGGCCATTGCCTGAGCAGACATAATGCCTGCTGCGACGGCAACCGCCACGGGGAGTTTGCGCAGAGTAATCATCATTCTATCTCCTGAGATCATTGCTTTTCTTTTCAACATTTCGCCCCTGTATCGCCTTATCGCTGGCGGCGTGGGGGCTGCCTGTTTGCTTTGTTATGGGACGTTTAAACGCCGAGCTCTTTATGCAGCCGACGACATGCGGTGCCATCTTCACGGAACAGATGGCAGCGCTCTGGCGGCAAGCCGATGGCGAATGTGGCTCCCTCTTCGACCAACACCACGTCGTTCTGGCGGTAAACCAGGTTTTGACGGATGGCAGGGATCTGGATATGAATTTGTGTTTCGTTGCCCAGTTGCTCGACAACATGCACCACGCCTTCCAGCGTCACATCGGCGATGTGGCTCGGCATCAGGTGTTCCGGGCGAATGCCCAGCGACATGTTGGCGCCAACCTGCACGTTGTTACTCTCGACCGGCAGCCAAATCTGCTGACGGTTCGGCAGCTCGACCTGCACCTGATCGATGGCGGTGGCAGTGACTTTCACCGGCAGGAAGTTCATCTTCGGCGAGCCGATAAAGCCCGCGACGAAACGGTCAGCCGGGTAGTGGTACAGCTCGAGAGGTTTACCGACCTGCGCCACGCGGCCGGCGTCGAGCACCACGATTTTGTCGGCCAGCGTCATCGCTTCGACCTGATCGTGGGTGACGTAAATCATCGTGCGGCCCAGACGTTTGTGCAGGCGGGAAATTTCAATACGCATCTGTACGCGCAGCGCAGCGTCGAGGTTAGAAAGGGGTTCATCGAGCAGGAATACACGCGGTTCGGCAACCAGCGTACGACCAATCGCCACGCGCTGACGCTGGCCGCCGGACAGCGCCTTCGGTTTACGTTCCAGCAGATGGGCTAACTGCAGTACTTCGGAAACCTGGGTCACGCGCTGGTTAATCACGTCTTTTTTCGCGCCAGCCAGCTTCAGGCCAAAGGACATATTTTCAGCAACGGACAGATGGGGATATAACGCGTAGGACTGGAACACCATCCCCACGCCGCGCTCGGCTGGCGGTACGTCGTTCATGCGGGTATCGCCGATCATCAGATCGCCGCTGGTGATGGTTTCGAGGCCTGCGATCATACGCAGCAGCGTAGATTTACCGCAGCCTGATGGCCCGACAAACACCACGAACTCCCCTTCCTGGATATCAAGGTTGATATCTTTTGATACCACCACGTCGCCCCAGGCTTTCGTTACATTGCGTAGCTGTACGTTCGCCATGCCCTTCTCCCTCGTTACAACTTGTCACCAACAGACACATTCAAGATGGGCTGACTATGCCTTACACATCATTGAGGGGAATCCTCCACCCCCCTTGTTTTTTATGGGGGAGGAGACGGGAGGATGAGAAGGCGCGCTCTGCCCCCGATGACTTCGGGTCAGGACTAAAATCGTGATGGGGGCGACAAAAAACGGCGCTTTTTTTTGTGCGCCAGGACGCATAACTGGGATTTATGTTATGGCGATCACACTAATAGCCCCGAGGGCGTAGAGGTCAGGAGGATGGAAAGGGGTTGCTAAAAAAGGAAACTCATCGATGTTAAACCACCTCTGTGTATCCACAAGTACATCACCTGGAAAGGACGGGATATATGAAAATCAAAACTGGCGCTCGCATCCTCGCGCTGTCCGCATTGACTACGATGATGTTTTCCGCCTCGGCTTTGGCAAAAATCGAAGAGGGAAAACTGGTTATCTGGATTAACGGCGACAAGGGCTATAACGGCCTGGCCGAGGTCGGTAAGAAATTTGAAAAAGATACGGGCATTAAAGTGACCGTAGAACACCCGGATAAGCTGGAAGAAAAATTCCCGCAGGTTGCGGCAACCGGCGACGGCCCGGACATCATCTTCTGGGCGCATGACCGTTTCGGCGGCTACGCGCAGTCTGGCCTGCTGGCGGAAGTGACGCCGGACAAAGCGTTCCAGGACAAACTCTACCCGTTCACCTGGGATGCCGTGCGCTATAACGGCAAGCTGATTGCTTACCCAATCGCGGTCGAAGCGCTGTCGCTGATTTACAACAAAGACCTCGTACCGAACCCGCCGAAAACCTGGGAAGAAATCCCGGCGCTGGATAAAGAGCTGAAGGCGAAAGGTAAATCCGCGCTGATGTTCAACCTGCAAGAACCGTACTTCACCTGGCCGCTGATTGCTGCCGACGGCGGTTACGCGTTCAAGTTTGAAAACGGCAAGTACGACGTGAAAGATGTCGGCGTTGATAGCGCTGGCGCGAAAGCGGGCCTGACCTTCCTGGTTGACCTGATCAAAAACAAACACATGAACGCGGATACCGACTACTCCATCGCTGAGGCAGCCTTCAACAAAGGCGACACTGCGATGACCATCAACGGTCCGTGGGCGTGGTCCAACATCGATAAGAGCAAGGTGAACTACGGCGTAACGCTGCTGCCAACCTTCAAAGGCAAGCCGTCTAAACCGTTCGTTGGCGTTCTGAGCGCCGGCATCAACGCCGCGAGCCCGAACAAAGAGCTGGCGAAAGAGTTCCTCGAAAACTACCTGCTGACCGACCAGGGTCTGGATGCAGTGAACAAGGACAAACCGCTGGGCGCCGTGGCGCTGAAATCCTTCCAGGATCAGTTAGCGAAAGACCCGCGTATCGCGGCCACCATGGATAACGCCCAGAAAGGCGAAATCATGCCGAACATCCCGCAGATGTCTGCATTCTGGTATGCCGTTCGTACCGCAGTGATCAACGCCGCCAGCGGTCGTCAGACCGTCGATGCTGCGCTGAAAGATGCACAGGGTCGTATCACCAAGTAATACCTGTCGTTCCCTCTCCCGGTGAGAGGGAAACACTCCCCCTCTCCCTCAGGGAGAGGGACGGGGTGAGGGTTGTTTAAATCGCTGTAGAGGAAGATCCCC
This sequence comes from Kluyvera sp. CRP, assembly GCF_019930565.1. Lineage (NCBI taxonomy): Bacteria > Pseudomonadati > Pseudomonadota > Gammaproteobacteria > Enterobacterales > Enterobacteriaceae > Kluyvera > Kluyvera sp. CRP. Next base: position 746,521 of record NZ_CP082841.1, read on the forward strand.
ATGGATGTCATTAAAAAGAATCATTGGTGGCAAAGCGACACGCTGAAATGGTCAGTGATTGGTCTGCTGGGCCTGCTGGTGGGTTACCTTGTAGTTTTAATGTACGCACAAGGGGAGTACCTGTTTGCCATCATGACGCTGATCTTAAGCTCAGCGGGCCTGTACATTTTCGCCAACCGTAAGACCTACGCCTGGCGCTACGTTTACCCTGGCATGGCCGGGATGGGGCTGTTCGTCCTGTTCCCGCTGATTTGTACCATCGCCATTGCCTTTACCAACTACAGCAGCACTAACCAGCTTACCTTTGAGCGCGCCCAGCAGGTCCTGATGGACCGCAGCTATCAGGCGGGCAAATCCTATAATTTCAGCCTCTTCCCGGCGGGCGACGAGTGGCAGTTGGCCCTCACCGACGGTGAAAGCGGGAAAAACTACCTCTCCGACGCCTTTAAATTTGGCGGCGAACAGAAACTGCAGTTAAAAGAAACCGAAGCGCTGCCGGGCAGTGAACGTGCGCAGCTGCGCGTGATTACCCAGAACCGCCAGGCGCTGAACCAGCTGACCGCCGTTCTGCCGGATGAAAGCAAAGTCACCATGAGCTCGCTGCGCCAGTTCTCCGGCACCCAGCCGCTCTACACGCTGGCCGACGATGGCTTGCTGACCAATAACCAGACTGGTGTGAAATACCGCGCCAACAACGACATTGGTTTCTACCAAACCGTTAACGCCGACGGCAGCTGGGGCACCGAGAAGTTAAGCCCAGGCTACACCGTCGGTATCGGCTGGGATAACTTCACCCGCGTCTTTACCGACGAGGGCATCCAGAAGCCGTTCGTCGCCATCTTCGTCTGGACGGTGGTCTTCTCGGTGCTGACCGTAATCCTGACCGTCGCCGTCGGCATGGTGCTGGCCTGCCTGGTACAGTGGGAAGCGCTGAAGGGCAAAGCCATCTACCGCGTGCTGCTGATTCTGCCGTACGCTGTGCCGTCGTTTATCTCGATTCTGATTTTCAAAGGGCTGTTTAACCAGAGCTTCGGTGAAATCAACATGATGCTGAGCGCCCTGTTCGGTATCAAACCGGCCTGGTTCAGCGACCCGACTACCGCGCGTTCGATGATTGTTATCGTCAACACCTGGCTGGGCTACCCGTACATGATGATTCTGTGCATGGGCCTGCTGAAGGCGATTCCGGACGACCTGTATGAAGCCTCGGCAATGGATGGCGCCGGTCCGTTCCAGAACTTCTTTAAGATTACGTTCCCGCTGCTGATTAAGCCGCTGACGCCGCTGATGATCGCCAGCTTCGCCTTTAACTTTAACAACTTCGTGCTGATTCAGCTGTTGACCAACGGTGGCCCGGACCGTCTCGGCACCACCACGCCAGCCGGTTATACCGACCTGCTTGTGAGCTACACCTACCGCATCGCCTTTGAAGGCGGCGGCGGCCAGGACTTCGGTCTGGCGGCGGCGATTGCCACGCTGATCTTCCTGCTGGTAGGCGCACTGGCCATCGTGAACCTGAAAGCCACGCGTATGAAGTTTGATTAAGGGAGACAACGAACATGGCTATGGTACAACCCAAATCTCAGAAACTGCGTCTCTTTACCACGCATCTGCTGCTGCTGATTTTTATCGCGGCGATCATGTTCCCGCTGCTGATGGTTATCGCTATCTCGCTGCGTGAAGGGAACTTCGCCACCGGCAGTCTTATCCCGGAACAGATCTCCTGGGAGCACTGGAAACTGGCGCTGGGCTTCAGCGTTGAACACGCCGATGGCCGCGTCACTCCACCGCCGTTCCCGGTGCTGCTGTGGCTGTGGAACTCGGTGAAAATCGCCGGTATCACCGCGATTGGCATTGTGGCGCTGTCCACCACCTGCGCCTACGCCTTTGCCCGTATGCGCTTCCCGGGCAAGGCCACGCTGCTCAAAGGGATGCTGATTTTCCAGATGTTCCCGGCGGTGCTGTCACTGGTTGCTCTGTACGCGTTGTTTGACCGTCTGGGCCAGTACATTCCGTTTATCGGCCTCAACACCCACGGCGGCGTGATCTTTGCCTACCTGGGCGGTATCGCGCTGCACGTGTGGACGATTAAGGGCTATTTCGAAACGATCGACGGCTCGCTGGAAGAAGCGGCCGCGCTGGACGGCGCGACCCCGTGGCAGGCCTTCCGCCTGGTGCTGTTGCCGCTGTCCGTACCGATTCTGGCGGTGGTGTTTATCCTGTCGTTTATCGCCGCCATTACCGAAGTACCGGTTGCATCGCTCCTGCTGCGCGATGTGAACAGCTACACCCTCGCCGTAGGTATGCAGCAATACCTCAACCCACAAAACTATCTGTGGGGCGACTTTGCCGCTGCGGCAGTCCTTTCCGCCATCCCTATTACCGTGGTCTTCCTGCTCGCGCAGCGTTGGCTGGTAAACGGCCTCACGGCCGGCGGCGTGAAGGGCTAAGTTTCATCAGCAATGCCACTGCTATTATCCTCAACTTGAACGAACCCTAACTTGTGACTGTTTGGCGCTCTACGGAGCGCCCTTTTTTTTGCCTACCGTATGACCTGATAAGGCCTACTCTCGCTTCAGACGTTTGGAGTTACACAGCCATAGCGTAATCACCAGCAGCAAAATCGCAGCAGAATAAATCAGCACATCCAACGGCGACTTATGGTCGACGATAATCAACCGCACAATCGCAGTAATGCCGATGTAGACAAAGTAACGCAGGGGAAAATGGAAGCCTGACTGAAAGTACTTCACAATCAGAGCGATAAATTCGAAATAGAGGAAGTAAACCACCAGCCCCTCCACCAACTCATACTTGCTGGTGCGTTCCGGCGCGAATAGCACATCGGCCAGATGAACCGTCTCTTTACCGAGAAAAACGATCAGAATCAGACCAAGGCTGAGCAGACCCAAATTCAACACGGTCTGCAAAATGGTGGAGATAAACTCTACGCGTGGGCGAGTCAGTGACGTCATAGCTAGCACCTCTTTCGCTGGGCCGAGATTCCTGTATAGCGCAAAAACGTGATCCAGATCTAGTTTTTATCGCCACCTTTTCGCTGTTTTCCCCAGCAACAGATAAAAATGAGTCTGATAAAGAGGGGAAATTTTTCGACTCTATGCTTATCAGTAGCGCTTCTTCCTGCCGCGCTACACTTAAGGAGAACGTTTTTTATCAGAGGGATACTATGCACTCACTCCGCCAGGTCACCATCCGCAATGTGGTACGCGGCGACAACGTCGTCATTTATGAACCTGCCAATCTTTACGACTGCACGCTGGGTAACAACGTGTTCATCGGTCCGTTTGTCGAAATCCAGGGCAACAGCTGGATTGGCGACGAGACTAAAATCCAGTCGCACACTTTTATCTGCGAATATGTCACCATCGGGCGAGGCTGCTTTATCGGCCATGGGGTTATGTTTGCCAACGATATGTTTCGCGAGGGAAAGCCAAACGCAGACCGTGAAAGCTGGGGACGGATCGCTATCGGCGACAATGTCTCCATCGGCAGTGGCGCAACGATTCTCTCGGTGTCAATCTGCGATGGCGTGGTCATTGGCGCAGGCAGCGTGGTGACGCGTTCAATCAGTGAGAAAGGCGTGTACGCCGGGAACCCCGCGCGGTTACTGCGGAGGTTATAAGCGTAGCCCGGACAAGTGGCTTATCCGGGCTACGGAAGCGTTAGCGGAAGTTCAGGCTCTTATCGCCGGTCATGTTATACAGCTCGAACTTGCGCCCCAGCATCTGCCCACCGTCGCGGGTCAGCGGCGTCCAGCCGACGGCTGCACGACTGCGGGTTGGGCCGGAGGTGAAGAGATCCATCGGTATGTTCACGTACACCCCTTTGGTGAATTCCCCCTCGCCGTACTCATCCGCCGACACGTTGGTAATGGTGGCATAAGCGCCCACCACAATGCCGCTGTCGAAGTGTTTGGAGATATCCAGCGTGCCGCCCTTGTCTCCCGCCAGATACTGACCCACGCTGGCTTTCACCAGCACGTCCTGGGCGAACGACGGCGTCCAGTAGGCGGTCAGGTGGCCGGTCTTCACGCTGTAGTCGGTGAACTTCATCATGTCCTGCGCGCTGCGCCAGTCACGCTGCTTCACGTAGTTGGCGTTCAGGCCGAAGGCCCAGTTGCTATCAACCGGGCGATACAGCACTTCCGCCCCCGCGCCGCCGTACATGGTTTCCAGATAGCCACCGTAAACCTGGCCATAGAAATCATTGCCCAGATACTGGAAGTAGTTAGCTTGCAGGTTGTTAACATAGACATCGTTTTCTACATAATCACGAATATGAGTTCGTACACGCGGCAGCGCCGAATCCTTTGGCGGGTTGGTGTAGTTAAACTTGTCATAGTTGTTGGCGATGTTGGCGAACAGGCTGCCGCTGGTCAGCAGATGATCGGTTACCCACCAGTCCGCCGTGCCCATCACCCCCACCTGGTACATGTAGAAACTTTCCGGGCCGCCAATAGACTGGCTCAACACCGGATCGAGATGGAAATCAAAACGCGATTTGTCGATATACCAGCCCTGCTCGGTTTTCTCCGGCACGATCGGCGCCACGCGTTTTTGCGCCAGCGGCGTCTCCTGCCCGAGCGGCTCCCCTTCCAGATGACGCTTCAGGCTGGCGACATCGGTTTCCGTGGTCACCTCAGGCAGATTGAGGCGCGTTTCGGTAATGCGGATCGTGCGGATCCCTTCCGGAAGATCGTTCATGACGATCCGATTGGCGCGCTCGATCCCTTCCCGCGAATCACGGTATTTCACCTGTTCGCCGGTGACGTAGAGGGTATCGCCTTTTACCTGCATATTCGGCGCGGCGAACCCGGCATTGTACTTCAGCTGTGTCAGCTGATTGGCCACCACCGAGTGCTGAAGAATGGCATCCTGCGGCTGTGGCCGGTAGGCCGGACGCGCGTTGTCGTTATACGACGGACGCAGATCGTTGAAGTTGGTGCGCAGGGTAAAGCCGAACATCACGGTATTGCCGCGTTCATAGCTAAGGTTGACGTCGGCCCAATCGGTAACGCGATAAATGGCGCCGACGTTAACCTTGCTCTTTTGCTCAATTTTACCGGCGAAATCCTGCTGGTAGTTGTTGCCTTCATACTCCAGTTTTAAACGCAACGGCTGCCACGGTGTCTGATATTCAATCCCGCCAAACCAGGCCGCCGGGCCGTGGAACATCTGACTGCCGTCGATCGAACCCGCTTTGCGATAGCTGTTATCGCGATAGCAATATTTATCGCTGTACGAACAGAACGGGTTAGTGGCGTTGCCGCTGGTGCCCAGGTAACCCCAGCCTAAACCCAGCGTGAAATCAAACGGCCCCCAGGCTTTGCTGGCCACAACATATTCCGAATCGAACAACCCGGTACCGCCGATATCCCGCGCGCCGACGGCGACCTGCGGCAACCAGTAGCTCTCTTCCCACAGGCGCAGTTTCACGTCAAAGGCTTTATCTTTGTATGTTTGCGAACCGGAAAACGCTTCAACGTCGCTGTATTTTTTGGTGCGCACGTCGGTGTAGCGCAGGGTCGTTTCCAGCCACGGGAACAGCTGCGCTGAAGCGGAGTAGTAGCGATACTGGTCGTTATCGCGATAGTTAAGACTGAATTCACCCTCACGCGCCATGCGCGCCGTGGGCGTTTGCAACAGCCCTACGCCGCCGAAATCTGACTGCGATGGGCCAATCGGCGCGGGGTAGGTTTCAGCATGACAGGCCGCGCTGACCGCCAGAGCCAGCAGGCTATATAGACATTTTTTAGGCATTATTCAGGTCTCCGCTGCGACAGGGAGCGAAGAATGTCGGCGTTGAGCGCCTCATACTTGTTCGTCCACAACGCGTCGGCAAAACCGACAAAAATAAGACTACCGGGCATGGGTTCGATATGGCGTTTATTCCAGTACGCTACCGGCGCTTTCTGTGTACGTCCGTCCGGATAAATCACCCAGGCGTAGCTACGGTCCGCGCCGCTCAGCAGGCTGATATCCTCGAGGTAGCTGGCCACATCGCGCCCCGGCGTAAAGGTCATCGTTCCGGGTTTATCCACCAGTCCTACCAGGGTGATGGTCGACGGCTCGTGCCTTAGCCACAGGGTATAGTTCCCCTGCAGCGGTGGATTCTTTTCGCTGTGTACGCGAACCGTATCCGGGTCCAGCGGCACCAGCAGGCGGCCTGTTACCGGCATAGCCTGGAGTTGATTTCGCAGGGCGTTGATCGCGCCAGCGCTACTTCCCCCTTCATCTGCCGCCAGCGCTGCAAGCTGCGCCAGCAGTGCCTGGTGTTCACGTTCCGCTTTGGCGGTTGCCTGCGGCGTGGCAATGACCGCGCCGGGCCACCAACTTCCGGCCAGCCGCGGTTGGCCCACCAGGTCTACCAGGCGCTCGGCGTTGGTTAATGTCAGCGGTTTTGCCACCCCTTCCTGATGGACTTCAATGGTGCCCGCCGCCTGCGCGGCGGAGATAACGCTCAGTAACACGGCGGCAATTAACGTTTTTTTCATGATTTTGCCGCCTTGATAAGCGTGGTTTTCACCGGGAAAGTGCCTGCGCCAAGGTATTGCTCCGACTGGCGAATCTGCCCGTCGCTGTCCACCCAATAGCGGTTACGCCAATGAGCTTCGGAGGTGGTTACCTCTTCTTCCAGCACGCGCACCGCCGTGCTCTCGCTGCCCATCGTCAGCGTGTCGCTGCCGTCCCAGCGGAAAGTGGACGTCGCGATGGCATAGCGTACCTGTTGGTGTTCCGTCCAGCCCATCGTGCGGGTCCAACGCGTGCCATCGGTTATTTGATTGGGATGCGCCAGCGGATCGTTATCGAGGTTATTCATCGTCAACAGGTTATCGCCCGCGAGCTGCGTTTTTACCAAACGGCCACGCTGAGTCACCAGCATCGCCTGGTCCTGCGTGAGCCATTTCTGCTGGCCGTTCTCCGAGAAGGCCAGCACGACAAAAATCTGCGGGCCGCCGTTCAATTGCATGTACTGGCTGGCGTAGGGCATATTCTGGATGTCATCGTCGGTCAGCTGCACGCCCGACGTACCAAACATACTGCTCCATAACGATTGCCCCAGCCCCTTGGTGCTGGGTGAACACGCCTGAAGCAGCAGGCAAAAAAGAGGAATCATAAGTCGCTTCACGGCGCTTCTTCTCCAGGGGCAAAATAACCACACCGAAGTGTGGTTAGCATTAAAGTACCGTGTGTTACTGGGTACTGGTGGTCGTGCTGGTTGTGGTCGTGGTTCCGGTATTGGAACCGTCACCGCCAGCCGCTGCCAGCGCCATACCGACCGCAGAACCCACGGTGCTGGCGCTGGTGGCGGTTGAACTCCCGGCAGACACAGACGTTGCCGCTACGCCAGCCGCTTCGCCGGTTTCAACCGGCGCCGCGCTGACGCTTGCCGCAGCAAACGCCGAAATGGCAAAAATGCCATAGAGGATTTTCTTCATACGTATTCCCTTCATTAGATGAATGGAGATATACCTGAAATAATTCAGGCGTCATCGAGTATACACAACCAAATGAACGGAATTCGCACGCCGGAAATAAGAGAAAGGTTTTTCAGATAATAAGAAAACAGGAATTAACAAATAATAATTACTATATAAAACAGCAAATTAAATGACATTTTAAAAATAGCAATATACGGAAAATCCGAAAGGGAAGGTAAGTTAATGGGATATTTAGGATTATGCTCAATATAAATATAATGCGGAATTTCAGGATATACAGAATTATCTGACAAAAAAATGCCGGCAGGATGCCGGCATTGAGAATATATAACCTTACGCGCGCCAGGATTTATAGCGGTTGATCAGGCCATTGGTCGAGCTGTCGTGGCTGTCGACGGCGCTATCATCGTTCAGCTCCGGCAGGATGCGGTTTGCCAGCTGTTTGCCCAGCTCAACGCCCCACTGGTCGAAGGTGAAGATGTTGAGGATTGCGCCCTGGGTGAAGATTTTGTGTTCATACATGGCAATCAGCGCCCCCAGGCTGTACGGGGTGATTTCGCGCAGCAGGATGGAGTTGGTCGGACGGTTGCCTTCGAAGACTTTGAACGGCACCACGTAGTCCAGGGTTGCCGGATCTTTACCCTGATCGCGGTATTCCTGCTCAACCACTTCACGGGATTTACCGAACGCCAGCGCTTCAGTCTGGGCGAAGAAGTTAGACAGCAGCTTCGGATGGTGGTCGGACAGCGGGTTGTGGCTGATGGCCGGAGCGATGAAATCGCACGGTACGATTTTGGTGCCCTGGTGAATCAGCTGATAGAACGCGTGCTGGCCGTTGGTGCCCGGTTCGCCCCAGATAATTGGGCCGGTCTGGTGTTCAACCTTGTTGCCGTTACGGTCGACGTACTTACCGTTAGACTCCATGTTGCCCTGCTGGAAGTACGCTGCGAAGCGGTGCATATACTGGTCGTACGGCAGAATCGCTTCAGTTTCGGTGCCGAAGAAATTGTTGTACCAGATGCCAACCAGTGCCAGCAGTACCGGCAGGTTTTTCTCCGCCGGGGTGGTGGAGAAGTGCTGATCCATCGCGTGCGCGCCGGACAGCAGCTGCACGAAGTTGTCGAAGCCGACAGACAGGATAATCGACAGACCGATCGCCGACCACAGAGAGTAACGGCCGCCGACCCAGTCCCAGAACTCGAACATGTTCGCGGTATCGATACCAAACTCACCCACCGCTTTACCATTGGTGGACAGCGCAGCAAAGTGTTTAGCCACGTGCTTCTGGTCGCCTGCGCTCGCCAGGAACCAGTCGCGCGCGCTGTGGGCGTTGGTCATGGTTTCCTGAGTTGTGAAGGTCTTAGACGCCACCAGGAACAAGGTGGTTTCCGGGTTCAGCGTTTTCAGGACTTCAGCAATGTGGGTACCGTCAACGTTGGACACGAAATGCATGTTGAGGTGGTTTTTGTACGGGCGCAGCGCTTCAGTCACCATGAACGGGCCAAGGTCGGAGCCGCCGATACCGATGTTCACCACGTCAGTAATGGATTTACCGGTGTAGCCTTTCCACTGACCAGAGATGATGGCTTCGGAGAACGTCTTCATCTTCTCCAGCACCGCGTTCACTTCCGGCATCACGTCTTTGCCGTCAACGATAATCGGGGTATTGCTACGATTACGCAGCGCCACGTGCAGCACGGCACGGTCTTCGGTGCGGTTGATCTTTTCGCCGGAGAACATGGACTTAATCGCGCCGCTCAGATCGGTCTCTTTTGCCAGATCCAGCAGCTTCGCCAGCGTTTCCTCGGTGATGCGGTTTTTGGAGAAGTCCACCAGCATCTGATCGTCGAAGGTTGCGGAAAACTTGCTAAAACGGTCGCCATCTTTGGCGAACAGTTCCGCAATGGTAACGTCCTTCATTTCATCGAAGTGTTTCTGTAGTGCCTGCCACGCAGCGGTCTGCGTTGGGTTGATGTTTTTCATTAGCAATACCCTTCTGATTTAAGAATCGAAACTGTCCTCGATTGTAGCGCCTGCCACAAAAAATTGTGATGGTTTTAATGTTATCCCCCCTCTGGGGGACCAAATCGTACACAAAACAGACAAAAGTATAGCCTTTATAAGCCCCATTTCTGGGGCGCCTGCCTGCATGAAAAATCCGCATAACCCCGGCGTTGACAAGCGACCTGCTAACCCTTTATTTATAAATGTACTACCTGCGCGTGCGCAGGCCAGAAGAGGCGCGTTGCCCAGGTAAACGGTGTTGGAGGAACCCATCCTGTGAAAACACCTGAGGGGGAGCAACGCCGAGATGAGTGAACAACAGGTTGCGTTCCTCATCGGCTACAGGGGCTGAATCCCCTGGGTTGTCACCAGAAACGTTCGCAGTCGCGCGTTTCACAAGTGGTGGAGCACTTCTGGGTGATATCGTAGTCGTCTAGTGCTCTGCGCCCACCCGTCTTCCGCTCTTCCCTTGTGCCAAGGCTGAATAATTTGGTCCGGTTTATATCAACCCGGCCTCCCCTGACACGAGGTTATTTATGACAGCATTAGTAGTCGCCAAATTTGGCGGAACCAGTGTAGCCGATTTTGACGCTATGAATCGCAGCGCCGACGTGGTGCTCTCCGACGCTAACGTGCGTCTCGTGGTGCTGTCTGCCTCGGCGGGCATTACCAACCTGCTGGTTGCGCTGGCCGAAGGGCTGGAGCCCGCGGAACGTCAGGCGAAGCTGGACGCTATCCGCGCCATTCAGAACGCCGTACTGGAACGTCTGGCCAATCCGGCCGTGATCCGCGACGAAATTGAACGTCTGCTGGAAAATCTCGCCGCGCTGGCGGAAGCCGCCTCGGCAGAAACCTCAACCGCGCTAACTGACGAGCTGGTCAGCCACGGCGAATTGATGTCGACCCTTTTATTCGTTGAAATTCTGCGTGAACGTCAGGTTGCCGCACAGTGGTTTGACGTGCGTAAAGTCATGCGCACCAGCGATCGTTTTGGCCGCGCCGAGCCGGACGTTGCCGCGCTTTCAGAACTGGCGACCCAGCAGCTGGCACCGCGTCTGAGCGAAGGACTGGTGATTACCCAGGGCTTTATCGGCAGCGAGAGCAAGGGCCGTACCACTACGCTTGGCCGCGGCGGCAGCGACTACACCGCTGCACTGCTCGGCGAAGCGCTGCACGCGACTCGCGTGGATATCTGGACCGACGTCCCCGGCATCTACACCACCGACCCGCGCGTGGTACCGGCTGCCAAACGTATTGATGAAATCGCTTTTGAAGAGGCCGCCGAGCTGGCGACCTTCGGCGCGAAGGTGCTGCACCCGGCCACGCTGCTGCCCGCCGTGCGCAGTGATATCCCGGTGTTTGTCGGCTCAAGCAAAGACCCGAAAGCAGGTGGCACATTGGTGTGCAACGAAACCGCTAATCCACCGCTGTTCCGCGCGCTGGCGCTGCGTCGCAAGCAGACTCTGCTGACTCTGCACAGCCTGAACATGCTGCACTCGCGTGGTTTCCTCGCTGAGGTATTTGGCATCCTGGCGCGCCACAATATTTCGGTGGACCTGATCACCACCTCGGAAGTCAGCGTCGCGCTGACGCTCGACACCACGGGTTCCACCTCAACCGGCGACACGCTGCTGACGCAGTCACTGCTGATGGAGCTGTCGGCGCTGTGCCGCGTCGAGGTAGAAGAAAATCTGGCGCTGATCGCGCTGATTGGTAACGACCTGTCGAAAGCCTGCGGCGTGGGTAAAGAGGTGTTTGGCGTGCTGGAGCCGTTCAACATCCGCATGATCTGCTATGGCGCTTCCAGCCATAACCTGTGTTTCCTGGTGCCGGGCGCCGAAGCGGAGCAGGTGGTGCAGAAACTTCACCATAATTTGTTTGAATAACAAAAAAGCCGGATAGCAAAGAGCCAGTCCGGCTTACCGTTGTTGATACCCGCCCGATCGCGTTGCGCCATCGGGCTGTATCCCACTCATCGCATCACCGTAGTCATCAGCAATTGATCTAACTCGCTGACATCACCTTCAAGGCTATCAGGCAGCGTCGGCGGCGTTTCACCGCGCGCCAGTTCAGCCAGGATAAACGCATGTAGCAGCGGTCGACGCGGACCATACATCGCTTCACCCGCACGCTGTTTACGCTCAAGCAGTTCATCTATCTCCTGGCGCAGCGACGCATCCAGCTCGCTTCCCGCCAGCAAATCTGCAAAACGCATTGGCGGAACCCCCTTCCCCGCTTCAACCCAACGCACGGCCAGCAACGGACGCAGTACGTAGAAGTATTTTTTTAGCCTGACTTCTCCGCCCTGCAGATAGCCACGGAAGTTCTTTCGCGCCATCGAATAGTAGTGCCAACGTGCTCGCAGCGGAGAGAACCATTTTGGTACCAGCGCTTTTAACGCATCAATCGTTGCCTCATCCTGCTGGTAGACGATCGGAGAGTCCAGCCACTCGATCAGCGTTGGGTTAGCCCCTTTGAGTAAGCCCAGCGCTTTACGCCACTCCCAGCCGCAGACATCCAGTTCATCATCGATGGGCAGCTCTATAACATCCCGTGGAGCCTCAACGCGCAGGTACCATTCAGGCGGGTGGACGTACAAAAATCGAACGTCATAATCGCTGTCTGGCGAGGCAAATCCCCACCCGCGGCTCCCGGATTCACACGCGTACAGCACCCTGACATTGTCGCGCTGCTCCACCGCTTTTAGCTGCTGCAACACGCGCTCGCGCATCGTCGCATCAACGCCATTTTCTCGCATCATTGTTATTATCCTTTTATGTTCACAAGGCCATGGAGAACCTGGTCAAGACCACCGAATACCGAGATTTTATCAATGCGCTCCGCCACTCTTTCGAGGGTTTCCAGCTCTTTTAAACGTAGCGCAACCGGGTTGTTTTCCATCACCTTCGCCGTGTTCAGCAACGAGCGTGTGGCGGCCGTCTCTTCGCGTCGACGTATCACGTTGGCCTGCGCCGATTTTTCGGCTTCAACCAACTGCGATAAAATGGTCTTCATATCGCCAGGCAGTACGATATCCTTCACGCCCAGCGACGCCACCTCAATACCAAACGGTGCGACGCGTTTTTTCACCTGCGCACTCACCACATCATCAATAACCTGCTTATCTTCCAGCAGCGCATCCAGCGTTCGGGTACCAACCGCTTCACGCAGCGCAAACTGTAGTTCGCGGTACAAGTGCTCTACCGGTTTAGTCAGTTGCCCAAACGCCTGCAGCACATCGTGATACCGCCAGTTTGCCGCCAGATTAAGGCGCAGGTTGACCTTATCTTTGGTCAGAATCTCCTGCCCACTTACTTCCAGTGCCTGCAAGCGAGTATCGACCGTTTCCGCGTCAATCAGATGGTTCACCTTCCAGTATGCCGTCAGACCCGGCGGCAGCAGCGCCTGCGTCTCGCCGTCAATTTTGAGGACCCCCACATGCCATGCCGGAACCTGAACCGTTAATATCGCTTCGCGCCCTTTTACCGTACCGCTTCGGCGAGGTTGCAATACCGCATTCATAATCTCCGTTGGCACCTGCACCTGATGTGTATCCAGACGAACCAGCGCTAATGCCTCATCGGCACGCCAGTAAAGCCGGCGCGTAGCGGGCGGCAATATCTCGTGCAAGATATCGTTGATATACAACGCACCGGCTTCTGTGTCATTTAAATCTACCGCCAGGCAGTAATGGGCTACCCACTCAGGCTGGAATCGGCGTAAATAGGTCGCCAGTGCCTCCGGTACTTCACTGCCATCGGTGTTCACCACTAGCACATCGGGCGTGTTAAACCAAGGTAAACGGTGCTCACCAGCTTCCAGCACCCGCTGGTAATCGCCGTTATGGGATACCAGGCCGAGCTGTCCTTTACGGATGGTTATTTTCTTCATCATGCTTTTCTTCCTTACTGTGAGTCAGGCGCGGGTGCTGGGGCGAAGCGGCAGGGGAATTCCTTTTTGCCTGTCGCACGGCATCATTACCGGCAGCCTGTTTTGAGGTGGACGAACGACATACCACCTCGATTTATACCTATGATTAACAACCAGTTTTCATTTGGAAGATGAAATTGGGAATCGAACCCACTGTGTGTCTTCGGCTGACGGAACGCGTCGGAAATACAGCCACTGCCGTTTCCGAAGCGCCGGCGAGGTTTAACCCCCTGCGTTTTCAGCGTTGTTGACATATCAGGTATTGCCAGAAGCGTGCCAGAAAGAGACATTAACGAAATTATTTTCTAACCATCTGATTAACAATCATTTTATTTTTATTACCTGTATTGGTGATTGCCAGACTTACGCTGGTTTTTTATCTTTAGATATCGAAGCTTATTCTTTTGGATAAATCATGAAAAAACGGCGGGTAGTCATTGGCGTGCTGGGAACGGTGCTGGATAAGCGCGGTAAACGGGCAAATCGGTTCAAAAAATGGCGCCCCACGGTCGGGATCTGCCAACAGCCGGATTTCCCCATCGACCGGCTGGAGCTACTCTATCAACCGCGCGATGAGAGCATGGCGCAAAGGCTGATGGAAGATGTTGCCTTGCTATCTCCTCATACCCACGTACAGTCTCACGCCGTGACGATTAACGATCCATGGGATTTTGAAGAGGTTTACGCCGCATTCCTCGACTTCGCAACCCGCTATAAGTTTGATACCGAAAACGAAGAGTACCTGGTACATATCACTACCGGTACCCACGTGGCGCAGATTTGCTGGTTCCTGCTCACGGAGGCTCGCTATCTTCCGGCCTGCTTGTTGCAATCCAGCCCGGCACCGAGTGGTTCATCCGATGAGGCCGTCGCCGCAGGCATCTGTTCGGTTATCGATCTGGATTTAAACCGCTATTCCACCCTGACCAGCCGCTTCCAACGTGAACAAGCGCAGTCGATCTCTTTTCTGAAAGACGGGATTGATACCCGCAACGCGACCTTCAATAAACTCATCGACCGCATCGAACGGGTGGCGCTTCGCTCCACCGATCCGATTCTGCTGACCGGCCCCACCGGGGCGGGGAAATCTTTCCTCGCGAAACGGATATTCCAGCTACGTCAATCACGCCATCTCGTCGCGGGAAAACTGGTGGCGGTCAACTGCGCCACCCTTCGTGGAGACAATGCGATGTCGACGTTATTCGGGCACGTCAAAGGGGCGTTTACCGGGGCGCTAACCCCACGCAGCGGGCTATTACGTGAAGCCGATGGCGGCGTGTTATTTCTGGATGAGATCGCCGAATTGGGGCTGGATGAACAGGCAATGCTGCTGAAAGCCATTGAGGAAAAAACCTTTTTCCCCTTTGGCAGCGATAAAGAGGTTCACAGCGATTTCCAGCTGATCGCCGGTACACATCGCGATATGCAGCAATGGGTGGCAGAAGGCCGTTTCCGGGAAGATCTCTACGCACGTATCAATATGTGGCGCTTTACCCTGCCCGGCCTGGCAGAGCGGCGGGAAGATATTGCCCCCAATATTGAGTACGAACTACAGCGCTTCTCCAGCCTCAAACAGACGCAAATTCGCTTTGATAAAGAGGCCCGCGAGCGCTATCTGGCCTTCGCCTGTTCAGCTCAGGCGCAGTGGCGCGGCAACTTCCGTGAGCTCAGCTCCTCCATCGCGCGCATGGCCACACTAGCCGAGCAGGGGCGCATCACGCTAGCGCTGGTTGAAGAAGAGATCTTGCTCTTGCAGGAGAGCTGGCAGATAGCGGTATCGTCCCCAGTGCTGGAAAGAGAAATTGACCTGTTTGACCGACGCCAGTTAGAAACTGTGCTCGACGTATGTCGCCGTAGCGCATCGCTATCCGAAGCGGGTCGCGAGCTGTTTGCCGTCTCCCGGCAGAAAAAAACCAATCCGAATGACGCTGACCGCTTACGCAAATATCTGGCGCGTTTTGGGCTGAGTTGGGAAAGCCTGCATTCTGGAACATGAACATAATTTGTTTGAATAAAATTCGAACACACGATAAATAATAACTATAGCCGGGCTCGAACCCGGCTTTTTTATAACAACACAACAACAATATACACAAAATCATTCGAGTTGGATCAAGGCGGCAAGCGAGCGAATCCCCGGGAGCGTACATAAGTACGTGACTGGGGTGAGAGAGCGCAGCCAACGCAGAGGCAACTTGAAGGATGAAGTGTATAATCGCAAGGAATACAATATGCTCACCGCTATCACCCGGCTGTTCCCGTTATGGGCGCTGCTGCTCTCTGTTATTGCCTACTTCACGCCAACCACCTTTACGCCTATTGGGCCGCTGGTTCCCTCACTGCTGATGCTGATTATGTTCGGCATGGGCGTGCATCTTAAGGTGGACGATTTTAAGCGCGTACTGTCACGTCCTGCGCCGGTTGCGGCAGGGATCTTCCTGCACTATCTGGTGATGCCGCTCGCCGCATGGCTGCTGGCGCTGATTTTTCATATGCCGCCGGAGCTGTCTGCCGGGATGGTGCTGGTCGGCAGCGTCGCCAGCGGAACGGCGTCTAACGTGATGATCTATCTGGCGAAGGGGGACGTGGCGCTGTCCGTCACCATCTCGTCGGTCTCCACGCTGGTTGGCGTGGTCGCCACGCCGCTGCTGACCCGGCTGTATGTGGATGCCCATATTCAGGTCGATGTCATGGGTATGCTGCTGAGCATTCTGCAAATTGTGGTGATTCCAATTGCGCTCGGTCTGGTGATTCATCACCTGTTCCCGCGCGTGGTGAAAGCGGTAGAGCCCTATCTCCCCGCCTTCTCAATGGTCTGTATTCTGGCCATCATCAGCGCGGTCGTTGCCGGTTCCGCCTCGCATATTGCCTCGGTTGGTTTCGTGGTGATTATCGCGGTGATTCTGCACAACACCATTGGCCTGCTCGGCGGCTACTGGGGCGGGAAACTGTTTGGCTTCGATGAGTCCACCTGCCGCACGCTGGCGATTGAAGTCGGGATGCAAAACTCCGGGCTGGCCGCCGCGCTGGGTAAAATTTACTTCGGGCCGCTGGCGGCGCTGCCTGGCGCGTTGTTCTCGGTGTGGCATAACCTGTCGGGTTCGCTGCTGGCGGGATACTGGTCCGGGAAGCCTATCGAGAAGAAAAAACAACAATAACCGCTGTAGGCCCGATAGCGTCGCGCCATCGGGCACACTGCAAGCACATTGCCGGATGGCGGCGTAAACGCCTTATCCGGCCTACACAGCCTCTCACCTTTGCCGTACACTGGTTGCACCATCCGACAGAGGGCACCCCTATGGCACTCCCCCGCATTACGCAAAAAGAGATGACCGAGCGCGAACAGCGCGAGCTGAAAACGCTGCTCGACCGCGCGCGCATTGCGCATGGTCGTCCGCTGACCAACGCAGAGACCAACAGCGTGAAAAAGGAGTACATCGATAAGCTGATGGTGCAGCGTGAAGCAGACGCAAAAAAAGCCCGCCAGTTGAAGAAACAGCAGGCTTATAAACCGGATTCCGAAAGTTCGTTCTCCTGGTCGGCGAATACGCCGACGCGCGGCAGACGTTAACGCCCTTTCTTTTTACGTCCCGGCGCGGTGAAGCGTTTACCATTACCCGCCGGGCGAGCTGGCTTATCGCTGGTTTTTTCCATCTTCACCACCGGGCGCTTAATACCCGCCGTTTTCGGTTTAGCTTTCGCTTTTGGTTTGGCTTCGGAAGAAGAGTTTTCAATCAGTTTAAAGAGATCGATGAGTTCATCGTCCGTCAGGTCACGCCACTCGCCCAGCGGAATCCCCGTCAGGCTAACGTTCATAATGCGCGTACGCTCAAGCTTAGTGACTTCATAACCAAAGTGTTCGCACATGCGGCGAATCTGCCGGTTCAGCCCCTGCACCAGGGTGATGCGGAAGACAAACGGCGCCTCTTTCTTCACCTTACATTTCTTCGTCACGGTGCCGAGAATCGGTACGCCCGCACCCATACCGCGAATAAAATCATCGGTGACGGGCTTATCGACCGTGACCAGATACTCTTTTTCGTGGTCGTTGCCCGCGCGCAGGATCTTATTGACCAGGTCGCCATGGTTGGTGAGGAAAATCAGCCCCTGGGAGTCTTTATCCAGACGGCCAATCGGGAAGATTCGTTTACTATGGTTAACGAAGTCGACGATGTTGTCACGCTCGCCGTCTTCGGTGGTGCTGACGATACCGACAGGCTTATTCAGCGCAATCAGCACTAAATCATCCGCTTCACGCGGCTCAATCAACCGACCGTTGACTTTCACAACGTCGCCCGGCTTCACCTGATCGCCTATCGTGGCGCGCTTACCGTTGATAAAAACGTTGCCTTGTTCAATAAAGCGATCCGCCTCGCGGCGCGAGCAGATACCGCTTTCGCTGATATATTTATTTAATCGGGTTGATGAGTCTGTCAGCATAAGTTCTCCTTTGGCAGCGAAATATACCTCACCTTGCGGGTGAGAAAAAATAGCCCACTGCAAATCGTTGCGATATCGCGCCACAGTGGACCAGCGGCGTTTGCCAGAGCAGATGCCAGGGGCTTAGCTAAAGCTGACTTTCAGCGATCCATGCTCAACGCTGTTTTTCCCCACCACGATCTCGACATCACGTCCGAGTTTTACCAGGCATTCGAGCATTTTTGCTTCGCTGATCCCACGAAATTGACCACGCAGCAGATTAGAAAGCTTAGGCTGCGTCATACCGAGTATTTTCGCCGCCTGCTGCTGGGTCAGTTTTTTACTTTGTAGGATCTCGCTGATAGCTAACGCAAGCTGTGCCTTCAGCAACATCTCATCGGCATCATCTGCGCCGAGATCGGCATAGATATTGCCGCGACTCATTTTGACTTCATGTGCCATTTAAACTCTCCTGCGCGTGTCGCTGAGCGGCCTTTAGCCGTTGGTAAATAAGATCGATGTCAGGCTTGGGCGTTGCTTTACCCGACGAAGACTTTTTCTGGAAAGCGTGCAGTACGTATACCGCCCCTCTGATTTTATGGTGTAAACCGCGCGCCAGGTATTACCGTGAAAATCCTCGACAACCTCGATCACGCCTGCGCTACCAAACCCTTTCAGAGGTTTACTTTGGGGATGTTGTTTCCCCTGCTGAGCAAGCCATAACGCAAAACCAAACGTATCCTGTACATGTTCGGGCATCATTCGCAGATCCTTTCTGGACTGCCCAACCCAATAAAGCGGTTTTGCCATCCCGCCTCCTGATTATATCCATATAGGTATAAATAGCCATTGTTTAGCAGGAGAATAAATCAACGATCCAGGTACGGCATGGGTCACAATGACAATCTGCGAGGCGTCTTCCAGACTATCTACTGCAACATCGTGAACTGCATCAGTAAGCGATCGGGCTCAGGATGGTAACATCCTGCGTCGATTGATAATTTTCTAATGAATGGGAGAAATGATGGAACTGCTTCTGCTGAGTAACTCAACGCTGCCGGGCAAAGCCTGGCTGGAACACGCGCTGCCGCTGATTGAGGCGCGGCTCAATGGCCGCCGTCGCGCGGTGTTTATTCCGTTTGCTGGCGTGACGCAGACCTGGGATGAATACACCACGAAAACCGCGGCCGTGATGGCGCCGTTGGGCGTATCGGTCACCGGCATTCATACCGTGGCCGATCCGGTTTCAGCGATTGAAAACGCCGAGCTGGTCATTGTCGGCGGCGGCAACACCTTCCAGTTGCTCAAAGAGAGCCGTCAGCGCGGGCTACTGGCTCCGATTGTCGACGTGGTCAAACGCGGGGCGCTGTATATCGGCTGGAGCGCGGGCGCTAACCTCGCCTGTCCGACCATTCGCACCACCAACGATATGCCCATTGTCGACCCGCAGGGCTTTGACGCGCTCGGTCTGTTCCCGCTACAGATTAACCCGCACTTTACCAATGCGTTGCCCGAAGGGCATAAAGGCGAAACCCGCGAACAGCGCATTCGCGAGCTGTTGGTTGTCGCGCCGGAGTTAACGGTGATTGGTCTGCCGGAAGGCAACTGGATTGAGGTGGCTAACGGCGAGGCGACGCTTGGCGGGCCGCGCACGACCTACGTATTTAAAGCGGGTGAGGAAGCCGTAGCGCTGGAGGAAGGGCACCGCTTCTGAGCCATAAACCCGGGGTCGGCGTGAACGCCTCGCCCGGGCTACAAACCGTAGGCCTGATAAGCGCAGCGCCATCAGGCTATTCGGCGCACATTGCCGGATGGCGGCGTGAACGCCTTATCCGGCCTACAAGGTCGCCCAGCCGAGGCCGGGTTTAGGCTAGTAATCGTCGCGCTCATCGTCTTCATCCGGCTGCTCCAGCACGCTGTAAGCCACCGAACAGAACAACGAGTTCAAACGCTGCATATCCCCCAGCAGCGCCAGATGCAGGGTGCTGGTTTCAATACTTTGTACGTTCTGCTGATGCAGACGATCAACGTGCGCGTGGGCGTAGCGGCGGTTCAGAATACGGAAACGATGTTTACTACGACGCAAACGGCGGGCGCTGGTGACATCGCCGGAGAAGAACACCGACATCGCCAACTGAAGGTTGCTCAGCAGCAGTTCATAGAGCGCTTCCAGCTCTTTCAGCCCCTCAACCGAGAAGGCGCGGCGCGCGGCCAACGATTTGTCGGCAATCTCGCTGCCCATACGCTCGATAATATCCGAAGCCTGTTCAAGGTTAAGCGACATTTCGATAATCTCCGCCCAGCGGCGGGACTCCTCTTCCGCCAGCTCGTCTTTCGGCATTCGCGCCAGGTAGAGCTTGATGGCGGTGTAGAGCACGTTGATATCATCCGCCTGTTTGCGCAGGTTTTTCTCTTCACGCGGCTCGCCGTGCATCACTTTCTTTAGCCCGTCCAGCATCTGCTCGGTGGCATCACCAATGCGCAGCGTCTCACGTGCGGCGTTGGCAAGCGCCAGCGTGGGGGTATCGAGCGCGGTCACATCCAGATGTTTGGGCTTCAGGTGCGCTTCCAGCTCTGGCTCATCGCGGATCAGGCGTTTACAGAAGCGCGCCATTGGCTCGGCAAACGGCACCATCGCCACACAGCGGATCAGGTTGTAGAAAACGTGGAAGTAGATAACCAGTTCGGATTCCGCCAGCGGCAGCTTCTGCATGTTGGTCGCCAGCACGTGGACAAACGGCAGAATAATCAGGCTACCCACCAGCTTAAACAGCAGGCTACCCAGCGCCACACGGCGGGCGGCGGCGTTAGCGGCGCTGTTGTTGAGCATGGCCAACAGGCCCGAACCCAGGTTGGCGCCAATCACCAGACACAGCGCCACCGGGAAGGAGATGACCCCGGCGGTGGTCAGCGTGGCGGTCAGCAGCACGGCGGCCAGGCTCGAGTAGCTGATGATGGCGAACACGGCGCCAATCAGCGCATCCAGCAGAATATCACCGGTCAGCGAAGCAAAAATGACCTGCACGCCGTTGGCCTGAGTGATTGGCGTGACCGCCTGCACAATCAGCTCCAGCGCCAGCAGAATCAGCCCCAGGCCGATACCCACGCGGCCCAACTGCCCTTCGCGGGTTTGCTTGCGGCCCAGGAAGAAGGTGACGCCGATAAAAATCAGCAGCGGCGACAGCCACGAAAGATCGAAAGTCAGGATACGCGCCATTAGCGCGGTCCCCACGTCGGCGCCAAGCACGATCACCAGCGCGGGCGTCAGGGCCACAAGATCCTGGGCAACAAAGGATGTCACCAGCATAGTGGTGGCATTGCTGCTTTGTACCAGCGCGGTAACGCCGATACCCGCACAGAAGGCGAGCGGCTTTTTCTCCACGCTGCGGCTGAGCACGGTACGCAGACGCGCGCCAAATACACGCATCACGCCGGTGCGCACAATATGGGTACCCCACACCAACAGCGCGACGGCGGAAAGCAGGTGTAGCAGAGTTAACACGGAATCAGCTTCTCCTTATCGTTATAGGTTCCTGAGGTTCGTTAGACTGACATCATGCCAGATGGCGCTGCGCTTAACAGGCAAACCGCGCTCGCGAACCTTCTTCCAGTATAAGGGTTTACGCGCAATAAAGAGACAGGGCGCTCATAGAGCGCCCTGTTAGTTGTAAGGAAAGATGACGATTCTGTGAATCAGTCGGCATCGTAACCCAGGTTTGGTGCCAGCCAGCGCTCCACTTCCGCTACGCTCATCCCTTTACGCTGCGCGTAGTCCTCAACCTGATCGCGTTGAATCTGCGCGACCGCATAGTACTTGCTATCCGGGTGGCTGAAATACCAGCCGGAAACCGATGCACCGGGCCACATGGCGAAGGATTCCGTCAGCTTCATGCCGGTGTGGGCTTCCACGTCCAGCAGTTCCCAGATGGTGCCTTTTTCGGTGTGCTCCGGACAGGCCGGGTAGCCCGGCGCCGGGCGAATGCCCTGGTAGTTTTCGCGAATCAGCTCTTCGTTGCTCAGGTTTTCGTTCGGCGCATAGCCCCAGTAAACCTTACGCACGCGCTCGTGCAGGTACTCGGCAAAGGCTTCCGCCAGGCGGTCGGCAATCGCCTTCACCATGATCTTGTTGTAATCATCGTGCTGCGCTTCAAACGCCTCGGCCAGCGCATCTTCTTCCAGCCCGCCGGTAACGGCGAAGGCACCGATATAGTCCGCTTTGCCGGAGGTTTTCGGCGCCACGAAGTCCGACAGACAGTAGTTGGCAAAACCCACTTTCTCGGTCTGCTGGCGTAGATGACGGCTCACGGTCAGCACCTGCGAACGCGTTTCATCGCGATAGATTTCCACGTCATCGCCCACGCGGTTAGCCGGGAACAGGCCAACGACGCCGCGCGGGTTGAGGGATTTCTCGGCGCTCAACTGGTCCAGCATCTCATTGGCGTCTTTGAACAGGCGCTTCGCCTCTTCCCCCACCACTTCATCTTCAAGAATGCGCGGATACTTCCCAGCCAGCGACCAGGTCATAAAGAACGGCGTCCAGTCGATATAGTTGCGCAGCGTTTCGATGCTGGCCTCGACTTCCTGCACGCCTAAACGATGTGCGACCGGCGGGGTGTAACTTTCCCAGTCAAACGCGAGATCGTTTTCCCGCGCCGCGGCTAACGTGACCGGCGGGGTACGCGGTTTCTTACGCCCGTGCTGGATACGTACGGTTTCGTACTCTTTGCGCGTACGGGCAACAAAATCGTCGCGCTGAGTGTCGGAGAGCAGCGCCGCTACCACGCCGACGGTACGCGAAGCGTTCTGCACGTAAACCGTCGGGCCGCTGTAGTTCTGCTCAATTTTCACCGCCGTGTGTGCTTTCGACGTTGTCGCGCCGCCAATGAGCAGTGGGATGGTGAAGCCCTGACGCTCCATCTCTTTTGCCACGTTGACCATTTCATCCAGCGACGGCGTAATCAGGCCAGAGAGACCGATCAGATCCGCGTTCACCTCTTTCGCCGTTTTGAGGATTTTATCCGCTGGCACCATCACGCCGAGATCGATGATTTCGTAGTTATTACACTGCAGCACCACGCCGACGATATTTTTACCGATATCGTGCACGTCACCCTTCACCGTGGCGATAACCATCTTGCCGTTGCTGGAACCTTTCTCTTTGCTGGCTTCAATGTACGGTTCGAGGTAGGCCACCGCCTGCTTCATTACGCGGGCCGATTTCACCACCTGCGGCAGGAACATTTTGCCCTCGCCAAACAGGTCGCCGACCACGTTCATGCCGTCCATCAGCGGCCCTTCGATCACTTCAATCGGGCGTTCAGCCTGCTGGCGCGCCTCTTCGGTGTCGAGTTCGATAAATTCGGTAATGCCTTTTACCAGCGAGTATTCGAGACGCTTTTTCACGTCCCAGCTACGCCATTCCGCCTGCTGGGCGTTGGCAGCTTCGTCGGTTTTGCTGCCGCGGTATTTCTCGGCCAGCTCCAGCAGACGTTCGGTGCCGTCTTCACGGCGGTTGAGGATCACGTCTTCAACCGCATCGCGCAGTTCGGCGGGAAGGTCGTCGTAGATAGCCAACTGTCCGGCGTTGACGATGCCCATGTCCATGCCGTTGCGGATGGCGTAGTAGAGGAATACCGCGTGAATAGCTTCACGTACCGGGTCGTTGCCGCGGAACGAGAAGGAAACGTTAGACACGCCGCCGGAAATCAGCGCGTGCGGCAGCTCGCGTTTGATGTCCTCACAGGCGCCGATAAAGTCCTGCGCGTAGTTGTTGTGCTCTTCAATACCGGTGGCGACGGCAAAGATATTCGGGTCGAAGATGATGTCTTCCGGCGGGAAGCCCACCTCTTCAGTCAAAATCTTGTAGGCGCGACGGCAAATCTCAATTTTGCGTTCGCGGGTGTCGGCCTGGCCCACTTCGTCAAAAGCCATCACCACCACGGCTGCGCCGTAGCGGCGGACTTTTTTCGCATGCTCAATAAACGGCTCTACGCCCTCTTTCATTGAGATGGAGTTCACGATGCCTTTACCCTGAATGCACTTCAGCCCTTTTTCGATAACTTCCCATTTCGAGGAGTCGATCATAATCGGCACGCGGGCGATATCCGGCTCGCCGGCAATCAGGTTGAGGAAGCGCACCATCGCCGCTTCAGCGTCGAGCATCCCCTCATCCATGTTGATATCGATAATCTGCGCGCCGCTTTCCACCTGCTGACGGGCGACATCCAGCGCTTCGCTGTATTTCTCTTCTTTGATCAGGCGCTTAAACTTCGCCGAACCGGTGACGTTGGTACGTTCGCCGACGTTAACAAACAGGCTGTCGTCGCCAATATTCAGCGGCTCCAGGCCGGACAGACGGCAGGAGACCGCAATCTCTGGCAGCTTACGCGGTGGCAAGCCATCAACCGCCCGGCTCATCGCCGCAATATGTTCCGGCGTAGTGCCACAGCAACCGCCAACCACGTTGAGGAAGCCCGCTTCGGCCCATTCGCGGATTTGCATTGCCATGGTGTCGGCATCGAGATCGTATTCACCAAAGGCATTCGGCAGGCCGGCGTTCGGGTGCGCGGTGACGTAGCATTCGGCAATGCGCGACAGCTCCTGCACGTACTGGCGCAGCTCGTCCGGGCCCAGGGCGCAGTTGAGGCCAAAAGTCAGGGCATCGGCGTGACGCAGGGAGTTGTAGAACGCTTCCGTGGTTTGGCCGGAGAGCGTACGGCCAGAAGCGTCGGTAATGGTGCCGGAAATCATGATCGGCAGATCAACGCCCAGCGCTTCAAACTCTTCTTTCACCGCAAACACCGCCGCTTTGGCGTTGAGGGTGTCGAAGACGGTTTCAATCAGGATCAGGTCGCTGCCACCTTCCACCAGCGCTTTGGTGGATTCGCGATAGGCGGCCACCAGCTGATCAAAAGTAATGTTGCGATACGCCGGGTCATTGACGTCGGGCGAGATAGACGCCGTACGGTTGGTTGGGCCGAGCACGCCCGCGACGTAGCGCGGTTTGTTCGGCGTACGCGCCGTCCATTCATCGGCCGCCGCGCGCGCCAGCTTCGCCGCCGCAAAGTTGATTTCCGCCGACAGCGATTCCATCTGGTAATCGGCCATGGCGATAGTGGTGGAGTTGAAGGTGTTGGTTTCGATGATATCCGCCCCCGCCTCGAAGTAGGCGTGATGGATAGCCGCGATCACCTCCGGCTTGCTGAGCACCAGCAGGTCGTTGTTTCCCTTCAGGTCGCAAGGCCAGTCGGCGAAGCGTTCGCCGCGGAAGTCCTGCTCGCTCAGACGATAGCCCTGGATCATGGTGCCCATGCCCCCATCCAGAACCAGAATACGTTCATTTAACTGCGCACGCAGTTGCTCCACTTTGCTGCTCACAGGCACTCCCGACACCGCTCTACGAAATCCAGACCCAAATAGGCAATAGACCATACTGGCATAAAGCGGGGTGGCGGAAAAGAGAACAACGGTCTACATGAGACATGTTCAGCATGACTCATCGGAGCAGTAAGACGAACGGTTGTATTATAATCAATAAAAACGAAAATAATTTCCACGATACAGAAAGGAGTCGCGATGGTCGCCAACGTTCCTGCAAAACGCGGTAGAAAACCCGCCCCGGCAACTGCCGCCGCCGCAACGGGCCAGGTGCAGTCGCTCACCCGCGGCCTCAAACTGTTAGAGTGGATCGCCGAATCACACAGCAGCGTGGCGCTCACCGAGCTGGCGCAACAAGCTGGCCTTCCTAACTCCACCACGCACCGTTTACTCACCACCATGCAGCAGCTGGGCTTCGTGCGTCAGGTTGGCGAACTCGGCCATTGGGCGGTGGGCGCGCATGCGTTTATCGTCGGCAGTAGCTTCCTGCAAAGTCGTAATCTGCTGGCGATTGTGCACCCGATTCTGCGCCAGCTGATGGAAGACTCCGGCGAGACGGTCAATCTGGCGGTGCTCGATAAGAGCGATCATCAGGCGATTATTATCGACCAGGTGCAGTGTACGCAGCTGATGCGCATGTCCGCGCCGATCGGCGGCAAACTGCCAATGCACGCCTCCGGCGCCGGCAAAGCGTTTTTATCCCAGCTGAGTGAAGAAGAAGTCACCAGTCTACTGCACCGCAAAGGGCTGCACGCTTATACGCATGCGACGCTGGTATCGCCGCTGCATCTGAAAGACGATTTGGCCCAGACGCGCAAGCGCGGCTATTCGTTTGACGATGAAGAGCATGCGCTGGGCCTGCGCTGCGTGGCGTCATGCATTTATGATGAGCACCGCGAGCCGTTTGCCGCTATCTCGATTTCCGGGCCGATTTCCCGCATTACCGATGACCGCGTGACCGAGTTTGGCGCGATGGTGATTAAAGCGGCGAAAGAGGTGACGCTGGCCTACGGCGGGATTCGATAAACAAAATGCCCCGTTGGGGCATCCTCGGTAGGCCTGATAAGCGTTGCGCCATCAGGCAGATCGGCGCACCTCACCGGATGGCGGCGAAAGCGCCTTATCCGGCCTACGGTCGGTTTCATAGCGCACGCTGAACCGCTGGCGACGTCGGTAGGCATAAACATCCTCCACGTGCCCATTTTTAATGCGCGTCTGTAGGCCACGCCAGTAGTCGGCGCTAAACAGGTCGGCGTGCATCTCTTCAAACAGCGGCCCGATGCGCGGGTCGGCGCACAGCCAGTGGCGAAACTCTTCCGGGAACACATCGCCCGGCGACACGCTGTACCAGGGCTCGCTCGCCAGCTCGTCCTCCGGATAGCGCGGCGGCGGTATATCGCGGAAGTTTACCTCCGTCATATAACAAATCTCGTCATAATCGTAGAACACCACGCGTCCGTGCCGGGTGACGCCGAAATTCTTAAACAGCATGTCGCCTGGGAAGATATTGGCGGCAGCAAGCTGGCGGATAGCGTTGCCGTATTCTTCAATCGCGTCGCGTAGCGGTTGCCCTTCTACCTGTTCCAGCCAGAGATTGAGCGGCACCATCCGCCGTTCAATATACAGATGGCTAATGGCGATTTTATCGCCCATGTCGACGATCTTTTCCGGCGCTTCCTGCAACAAAAGCGCCATCAGCGCCGGATCTATCTGCCGTTTTTCCAGCACGAAATTTTCAAACTCCTGAGTATCAGCCATCCGCCCGACACGGTCATGTTCCTTCACCAACTGGTAGCAGGCGCGGACGTGCGCGGCGGACATCTCTTTCTGCGGGGCAAACTTGTCTTTTATGACTTTAAACACCCGGTCGAAGCCCGGCAGCGTAAACACCAGCATCACCATGCCGCGAATACCCGGCGCTTCAATAAATTGTTCATTGGCGTTGGCGATGTAGTTCAGGTATTCACGATAGCTTTCGGTTTTGGCGTGCTTCTGACAGCCAATCGCCATATAGAGCTCGGCGGTGGTTTTGCCCGGCAAAATTTCGCGCAGCCATTCCACCAGAGCCGCAGGCAGCGGCGCGTACACCATAAAGTAGGAGCGGGCAAAACCGAAGACGATGCTGGCCTCAACCGTGGTGGTCAGGCAGGTATCGACGAACAACTCGCCTTCATCGGTGCGGTGAATGGGTATGAGAAACGGCAGCGTGCCGGTCGGCGTGATGAGCTTGCCGATTAGCCATGCGGCTTTGTTGCGATAAAACAGCTCATTAGCGATTTGCAGGTGCGACTGACGTAGCGTCTCGACGTCAAACGTTTCGCTCAGATGCGCCATGATATAGCCCACGTCGCGAAACTTATTCTGCCAGGGCAGACGCAGGGGTAAATCGCTGAGCATTTTGAAAATCACCGCTTCCCAGCCAGCGTCCGGGAAGAAATCCTTCGCGAGCGGTCGGGGAATCGCGCGAAAGCGACGCTCGGGCTGCGAGCTGAAAATAAATAACCGCTCGGGACTCAGCGAGCGGTGGTCAAATAACCGGCAATAGACGGAATTAAAAAAGCTCTCCGCAATCTCGAAGCGAGGGTAATCCGGCAACAAACGGGTGTACTGCGCCTTTACGCGCAGCAAAAAATCGGCGTCAGTACTTTTGCCATCGGTAATGCAGCGCAGCTGTTCGACCACCAACCCCACGTGATGGTCGTACAGATGGATACGGCTTTTCATCGCCTGCTGCACGGCATGCCAGTCGGCCTGTTCAAACCGTTGCTGTGCGCCGGAAGTCACTTCCAGAAAACGCCCGTACTGGGCGTCAAATCCCTGCAAAATGGTCTGCGCAATCAGTAATTCCAGGCCTCGCGTCATCATGTTTCCCCATCCGGCACCGAGTCATGCCGGATGGCGCATTCGCTTATCCGGCCTACATTGCGTTGTAGGCCCGGTTAGCACAGCGCCACCGGGCATAAATCAAAACTGCGATTCTTCGGTCGAACCGGTCAGCGCGGTCACCGAGGAGGTTCCGCCCTGGATAATGGTGGTGACATTATCGAAGTAGCCGGTGCCCACCTCTTGCTGGTGAGAAACGAAGGTGTAGCCATCTTTCGCCGCCGCGAACTCGGCCTGCTGAACCTTCTCAACGTAGTGCTTCATCCCCTCGCCCTGCGCGTAAGAGTGCGCCAGGTCGAACATGTTGAACCACATGCTGTGGATACCGGCCAGTGTGATGAACTGGTATTTGTAGCCCATGTCAGACAGCTGCTGCTGGAAGCTGGCGATGGTTTTGTCGTCCAACTTTTTCTGCCAGTTGAACGACGGCGAGCAGTTGTAGGCCAGCAGTTTGCCAGGGTATTTCGCGTGGATAGCATCGGCAAAGCGCTTCGCCAGTTCCAGGTCCGGCGTAGAGGTTTCACACCACACCAGGTCGGCGTACGGTGCGTACGCCAGGCCACGGCTAATCGCCTGCTCAATGCCTGCGCGAGTACGGTAGAAGCCTTCGCTGGTGCGTTCGCCGGTGATGAAGTCGCTATCGTACGGGTCGCAATCGGAGGTGATGAGATCCGCCGCATCGGCATCGGTACGCGCAATCAGCAGGGTCGGTACGCCCATCACGTCGGCCGCCAGACGTGCGGCGACCAGTTTCTGAACCGCTTCCTGCGTGGGCACCAGCACTTTGCCGCCCATATGACCGCATTTCTTCACCGACGCCAGCTGATCTTCAAAGTGTACCGCCGCTGCACCGGCCGCAATCATCGATTTCATCAGTTCAAAGGCGTTCAGCACCCCGCCGAAACCCGCTTCCGCATCGGCAACGATCGGCAGGAAATAATCAACGTAGCGCGGATCGTTTGGCTCGATACCGTTCGCCCACTGGATCTGATCCGCACGGCGGAAAGTGTTGTTGATCCGATCGACCACCGCAGGCACTGAGTTCGCAGGATAGAGCGATTGATCCGGGTACATACTGGACGCCAGGTTCGCGTCCGCCGCGACCTGCCAGCCAGAGAGGTAAATCGCCTCAATGCCCGCCTTCGCCTGCTGTAACGCCTGGCCGCCGGTCAGCGCGCCAAGGCTGTTAACGTAGCCCTTTTTCGCTTCACCGTGCAGCAGGCGCCACATTCTGGCCGCGCCCAACTGCGCCAGCGTACACTCCGGGTTGACCGAACCGCGCAGTTTCACCACTTCCTCCGCGCTGTACGGGCGCTTGATGCCTTCCCAACGTGGCTGCGTCCATTCTTGTTGTAATGCTTCGATTTGTTGAGTACGAGTTTTCATGTGCAGATGCTCCATATTGTTATGTGGTGAATTACGCCAGCAGGCGGTAGCCCGGCAGGGTCAGGAAGTCGATCAGTTCGTCGGAAGTGGTGATTTGCTCCATCAGACGCGCGGCATCGTCAAAACGGCCGCCGTTGAAGCGGGCTTCGCCCAGCTCGCCTTTAATCACCTGCAGTTCTTCCGCCAGCATCTGGCGGAACAGCGGCTTGGTTACCGGTTTGCCGTTGCTGAGGGTTTTCTGGTGATGGATCCACTGCCAGATAGAGGTACGGGAGATTTCGGCGGTGGCCGCATCTTCCATCAGGCCATAAATCGGTACGCAGCCGTTGCCGGAGATCCACGCCTCGATGTACTGGACCGCCACGCGAATATTGGCGCGCATCCCCTCTTCAGTGCGTTCACCGTCGCACGGTGCCAGCAGCTGTTCGGCGGTAATCGGCGCGTCGGTGGCGCGGGAAACAGAGAGCTGGTTCGGGCGATCGCCCAGCACCTCGTTAAACACCGCCATGGCAGTATCAGCAAGACCGGGATGGGCAACCCAGGTGCCGTCATGGCCGTTATTGGCTTCCAGTGATTTATCCTCCTTCACCTTATTCAGCACCTGCGCGTTGCGCTCGGCATCTTTGTGAGGAATAAACGCTGCCATGCCGCCCATCGCGAACGCGCCGCGCTTGTGACAGGTTTTAATCAACAGCCGTGAATAGGCGCTGAGGAACGGTTTATCCATGGTGACGACCTGACGATCCGGCAAAACGCGGTCCGGGTGGTTCTTCAACGTTTTGATATAGCTGAAGATGTA
This sequence comes from Kluyvera sp. CRP, assembly GCF_019930565.1. Taxonomy (NCBI): domain Bacteria; kingdom Pseudomonadati; phylum Pseudomonadota; class Gammaproteobacteria; order Enterobacterales; family Enterobacteriaceae; genus Kluyvera; species Kluyvera sp. CRP. The sequence goes on from NZ_CP082841.1 coordinate 776,781, forward strand.
ATCCCAACGGCCACAGTTCAGGCCAACAATATGGTCGCGCAGGGCGTGGAGAATTTCGTCCATCTGGAACACGGCTGGCAGGGTTTCAATCAGCAGCGTGGCTTTGATAGTCCCGCGCGGCAGGTTGAAGCGATCTTCGGCATAGCAGAACACTTCGTTCCACCAGGCCGCTTCCTGCCACGCCTGGGTTTTCGGCAGGTAGAAATAGGGGCCGCTGCCTTTGGCTAACAGCGCTTTGTGGTTGTGGAAAAAGTACAGCGCAAAGTCAAACAGGCTGCCCGGAATGGCTTCACCGCGCCAGGTGACGTGTTTTTCCGGCAGGTGCAGGCCGCGTACGCGACAGACCAGCACAGCGGGGTTCGGCTTGAGCTGATAGATTTTTCCCGCTTCGTTGGTGTAGCTGATGGTGCCATTGACCGCGTCACGCAGGTTGATCTGCCCTTCGATCACTTTGTTCCAGTCCGGCGCTAATGAGTCTTCAAAATCGGCCATGAACACTTTGACGTTAGCGTTCAGGGCGTTAATCACCATTTTGCGCTCAACGGGGCCGGTAATTTCAACGCGGCGGTCCTGCAGATCGGCTGGAATGCCGCGTACCTGCCAATTTCCATTACGAATGGAATCGGTTTCCGAAATGAAATCTGGCAGCTTGCCGTCGTCAATATCCTGTTGCTGCTGAATGCGCGCTGCCAGCAGCTTATTGCGTTTTGGCGTAAATCGGGTCACGAGTTCGGTCAGAAATTCCACCGCTTCCGCAGTTAAAACCTGCTGTTCCTGCTCGCCATAAGGCTTCAGAAAAGCCAGTTCATCGGTTGTTGTGGCTTGTTGTGTCATGGTGCACCTCCTCGTGAGTGATCCGAATAGTTTCCCCGTCAGGTGAGCGGACGATCGTTGTGTAGTTTTCGCTCAACGTTTTTAAGCCTAATCAATAAAATTAAAAAAACAAAAACAATTTCCATTTTTAAATTAAAATAATTACAAGACATTGATTAGATTAGAATTAAAAATTTATGGTTGTATGGGGTGTATTTCGGAAACAAAAAAGGCACCCGAAGGTGCCTGATTGAGCATGCTGAAACGCTTTAGGATCGTGAAGAGTAGCGGATCAATCCAACGTTGGATTCATATTCCGCAGATCGTATGGCGTGATCTGGTAGACGTAGTAGTTGAGCCAGTTCGCAAACAGAAGGTTACCGTGGCTACGCCAGGTGGCACGCGGTTTGTTTTGCGGGTCATCTTTGGGGAAGTAGTTATAGGGCACTTCCGGGCTCAGGCCGGCATCCACATCGCGGAAATATTCACTCGCCAGAGTATGAGCATCGTATTCCGGATGGCCCGTGACGAAGGCAATACGTTTATCTTTGCTGGCAAACAGATAGGCGTCGCCGTCAGCGGTTTCCGCGAGGATTTCCAGGTCGGTAAAATCACGAATCAGCTTTGCAGGAAAGTCGGCGTAGCGCGAATGGGGCGCCAGGAAAGAATCATCAAAACCGCGGGTTAGCAGGGCATGAGGATGCAGAATATGATGCTCATAGACACCGGAAAGCTTGTCGTCGCGGGTTTGCTTAGGAATCCCGTACAGAATATTCAGCGCGGCTTGTACCGCCCAACAGACAAACAGCGTCGATGTGACGTGATCTTTAGCCCACTCCAGCACCTGCTGAATCTGCGGCCAGTAGGCAACATCATTAAATTCGACCAGGCCCAGCGGTGCGCCGGTGACGATCAGACCATCGAAGTTCTGGTCGCGAATGTCGTCGAAATTGCAGTAAAAGTTGTTCAAATGCTCAGTTGGCGTATTACGCGATTCACGCGCATCAATACGCAGTAGCTGAATATCCAGCTGTAGCGGAGAGTTTGACAGCAGACGTAAGAACTGGTTTTCTGTCTCTATCTTCTTTGGCATCAGGTTCAGGATCAGCACCTTCAGAGGACGAATTTCCTGACCTGTAGCACGCGACGTGGTCATCACAAAGACGTTCTCATCACGCAAGAACTTGACGGCTGGTAGCTCGTCCTGCACCCGAATCGGCATAACCTTATTACCTCACAGCATACGTATAAACGTTTAGACATCCAGACACCTAACGATACCCAGAATTCAGTGAAATGTCGAGTCTGCATGTTAAAGGTGAGAAAGTTTCAATTACGATTGCGGTAGAATGCGGAAACGATTCGAAAGGGAGTAAATGAAGTGATTATTCGACGTTCTCAGCGCCATGAAGGCGAACGATTAGTGGAAATATGGTGTCGTTCGGTGGATGCGACGCATGATTTCTTGTCCGCGCAGGATAGAGCGGAGATTGAGATACAGGTACGGACATTTTTACCTGAAGCGCCGCTTTGGGTGGCGGCAGATGCCAATAATGTGCCTTTAGCATTCATGCTGCTGTCAGAGCACCATCTGGAGGCACTGTTTGTCGATCCGGATGCTCGAGGTAGCGGGGTGGGACGAAGGCTGGTTGAACATGCGTTATCGCTGATCCCCGACCTGACCACCGACGTGAACGAGCAGAATGATCAGGCGGTAGGGTTTTACCAGAAGATGGGGTTTGTTGTGACCGGGCGGTCGGAGACGGACGATCATGGGAGACCTTATCCACTGCTGCATTTACGTTATTGTGGTGCATCAGCGGAGTCGGCGTAACACGCCTCATCCGGGCGACCAGAGCAGCTGTAGCCCGGGATTTCACTGCATTTTCATTTCGTACAGACGCAAAAAAGCCCATCCGTCAGGATGGGCTTCTTCACTAATTGATGCCTGGCAGTTTATGGCGGGCGTCCTGCCCGCCACCCTACGGGCCGTTGCTGCGCAACGTTCAAATCCGCTCCCGGCGGATTTGTCCTACTCCGGAGAGCGCTCACCGACAAACAACAGATAAAACAAAAGGCCCAGTCTTTCGACTGAGCCTTTCGTTTTATTTGATGCCTGGCAGTTCCCTACTCTCGCATGGGGAGACCCCACACTACCATCGGCGCTACGGCGTTTCACTTCTGAGTTCGGCATGGGGTCAGGTGGGACCACCGCGCTACAGCCGCCAGGCAAATTCTGTTTTCAGACCGCTTTGTGCGTTCTGATGTTATCTGTATCAGGCTGAAAATCTGTCTCTTCGCCAAAACATCTTCGGCGTTGTAAGGTTAAGCCTCACGGTTCATTAGTACTGGTTAGCTCAACGTATCGCTACGCTTACACACCCAGCCTATCAACGTCGTCGTCTTCAACGTTCCTTCAGGACTCTCAAGGAGTCAGGGAGAACTCATCTCGGGGCAAGTTTCGTGCTTAGATGCTTTCAGCACTTATCTTTTCCGCATTTAGCTACCGGGCAATGCCATTGGCATGACAACCCGAACACCAGTGATGCGTCCACTCCGGTCCTCTCGTACTAGGAGCAGCCCCCCTCAATTCTCCAGCGCCCACGGCAGATAGGGACCGAACTGTCTCACGACGTTCTAAACCCAGCTCGCGTACCACTTTAAATGGCGAACAGCCATACCCTTGGGACCTACTTCAGCCCCAGGATGTGATGAGCCGACATCGAGGTGCCAAACACCGCCGTCGATATGAACTCTTGGGCGGTATCAGCCTGTTATCCCCGGAGTACCTTTTATCCGTTGAGCGATGGCCCTTCCATTCAGAACCACCGGATCACTAAGACCTGCTTTCGCACCTGCTCGAGCCGTCACTCTCGCAGTCAAGCTAGCTTATGCCTTTGCACTAACCTCCTGATGTCCGACCAGGATTAGCTAACCTTCGTGCTCCTCCGTTACTCTTTAGGAGGAGACCGCCCCAGTCAAACTACCCACCAGACACTGTCCGCAACCCGGATCACGGGTCTACGTTAGAACACCAGCCATTAAAGGGTGGTATTTCAAGGATGGCTCCACACGAACTGGCGTCCGCGCTTCAAAGCCTCCCACCTATCCTACACATCAAGGACCAGTGTTCAGTGTCAAGCTATAGTAAAGGTTCACGGGGTCTTTCCGTCTTGCCGCGGGTACACTGCATCTTCACAGCGAGTTCAATTTCACTGAGTCTCGGGTGGAGACAGCCTGGCCATCATTACGCCATTCGTGCAGGTCGGAACTTACCCGACAAGGAATTTCGCTACCTTAGGACCGTTATAGTTACGGCCGCCGTTTACCGGGGCTTCGATCAAGAGCTTCGCGTTGCCGCTAACCCCATCAATTAACCTTCCGGCACCGGGCAGGCGTCACACCGTATACGTCCACTTTCGTGTTTGCACAGTGCTGTGTTTTTAATAAACAGTTGCAGCCAGCTGGTATCTTCGACTGATTTCAGCTCCATGGGTAAACCACTTCACCTACATATCAGCGTGCCTTCTCCCGAAGTTACGGCACCATTTTGCCTAGTTCCTTCACCCGAGTTCTCTCAAGCGCCTTGGTATTCTCTACCTGACCACCTGTGTCGGTTTGGGGTACGATTTGATGTTACCTGATGCTTAGAGGCTTTTCCTGGAAGCAGGGCATTTGTTACTTCAGCACCGTAGTGCCTCGTCATCACACCTCAGCGTTAGTAAGCGTCCGGATTTACCTAAACGCTCCGCCTACATGCTTAAACCGGGACAACCGTCGCCCGGCTAACATAGCCTTCTCCGTCCCCCCTTCGCAGTAACACCAAGTACAGGAATATTAACCTGTTTCCCATCGACTACGCCTTTCGGCCTCGCCTTAGGGGTCGACTCACCCTGCCCCGATTAACGTTGGACAGGAACCCTTGGTCTTCCGGCGTGCGGGTTTTTCACCCGCATTATCGTTACTTATGTCAGCATTCGCACTTCTGATACCTCCAGCATCCCTCACGAGACACCTTCGCAGGCTTACAGAACGCTCCCCTACCCAACAACACATAGTGTCGCTGCCGCAGCTTCGGTGCACAGTTTAGCCCCGTTACATCTTCCGCGCAGGCCGACTCGACCAGTGAGCTATTACGCTTTCTTTAAATGATGGCTGCTTCTAAGCCAACATCCTGGCTGTCTGAGCCTTCCCACATCGTTTCCCACTTAACTGTGACTTTGGGACCTTAGCTGGCGGTCTGGGTTGTTTCCCTCTTCACGACGGACGTTAGCACCCGCCGTGTGTCTCCCGTGATAACATTCTTCGGTATTCGCAGTTTGCATCGGGTTGGTAAGTCGGGATGACCCCCTAGCCGAAACAGTGCTCTACCCCCGAAGATGAGTTCACGAGGCGCTACCTAAATAGCTTTCGGGGAGAACCAGCTATCTCCCGGTTTGATTGGCCTTTCACCCCCAGCCACAAGTCATCCGCTAATTTTTCAACATTAGTCGGTTCGGTCCTCCAGTTAGTGTTACCCAACCTTCAACCTGCCCATGGCTAGATCACCGGGTTTCGGGTCTATACCCTGCAACTTAACGCCCAGTTAAGACTCGGTTTCCCTTCGGCTCCCCTATACGGTTAACCTTGCTACAGAATATAAGTCGCTGACCCATTATACAAAAGGTACGCAGTCACACCCCAAAGGGTGCTCCCACTGCTTGTACGTACACGGTTTCAGGTTCTTTTTCACTCCCCTCGCCGGGGTTCTTTTCGCCTTTCCCTCACGGTACTGGTTCACTATCGGTCAGTCAGGAGTATTTAGCCTTGGAGGATGGTCCCCCCATATTCAGACAGGATACCACGTGTCCCGCCCTACTCTTCGAGTTCACAACCTGTGCATTTTGGTGTACGGGACTATCACCCTGTACCGTCGGACTTTCCAGACCGTTCCACTAACACACAAGCTGATTCAGACTCTGGGCTGCTCCCCGTTCGCTCGCCGCTACTGGGGGAATCTCGGTTGATTTCTTTTCCTCGGGGTACTTAGATGTTTCAGTTCCCCCGGTTCGCTTCGTTAACCTATGTATTCAGTTAACGATAGTGTGACGAATCACACTGGGTTTCCCCATTCGGAAATCGCCGGTTATAACGGTTCATATCACCTTACCGACGCTTATCGCAGATTAGCACGTCCTTCATCGCCTCTGACTGCCAGGGCATCCACCGTGTACGCTTAGTCGCTTAACCTCACAACCCGAAGATGTTTCACTTCTGATTGCGAAAATTTGAGAGACTCGAACACACCATTTATCTGTTCTTATTACGGAGAACAGACACAGTGTGTCGTTTCAATTTTCAGCTTGATCCAGATTTTTAAAGAGCAAATATCTCAAACGTCACCCGAAGATGAGTTTTGAGATATTGAGGTCGGCGACTTTCACTCACACAAACCAGCAAGTGGCGTCCCCTAGGGGATTCGAACCCCTGTTACCGCCGTGAAAGGGCGGTGTCCTGGGCCTCTAGACGAAGGGGACACTGAAGTCTCAATCGCAAGACGCCTTGCTATTTACTTTTCATCAGACAATCTGTGTGAGCACTTCAAAGAACGTTTCTTTAAGGTAAGGAGGTGATCCAACCGCAGGTTCCCCTACGGTTACCTTGTTACGACTTCACCCCAGTCATGAATCACAAAGTGGTAAGCGCCCTCCCGAAGGTTAAGCTACCTACTTCTTTTGCAACCCACTCCCATGGTGTGACGGGCGGTGTGTACAAGGCCCGGGAACGTATTCACCGTAGCATTCTGATCTACGATTACTAGCGATTCCGACTTCATGGAGTCGAGTTGCAGACTCCAATCCGGACTACGACATACTTTATGAGGTCCGCTTGCTCTCGCGAGGTCGCTTCTCTTTGTATATGCCATTGTAGCACGTGTGTAGCCCTACTCGTAAGGGCCATGATGACTTGACGTCATCCCCACCTTCCTCCAGTTTATCACTGGCAGTCTCCTTTGAGTTCCCGGCCGAACCGCTGGCAACAAAGGATAAGGGTTGCGCTCGTTGCGGGACTTAACCCAACATTTCACAACACGAGCTGACGACAGCCATGCAGCACCTGTCTCAGAGTTCCCGAAGGCACCAAAGCATCTCTGCTAAGTTCTCTGGATGTCAAGAGTAGGTAAGGTTCTTCGCGTTGCATCGAATTAAACCACATGCTCCACCGCTTGTGCGGGCCCCCGTCAATTCATTTGAGTTTTAACCTTGCGGCCGTACTCCCCAGGCGGTCTATTTAACGCGTTAGCTCCGGAAGCCACGCCTCAAGGGCACAACCTCCAAATAGACATCGTTTACGGCGTGGACTACCAGGGTATCTAATCCTGTTTGCTCCCCACGCTTTCGCACCTGAGCGTCAGTCTTCGTCCAGGGGGCCGCCTTCGCCACCGGTATTCCTCCAGATCTCTACGCATTTCACCGCTACACCTGGAATTCTACCCCCCTCTACGAGACTCAAGCTTGCCAGTTTCAAATGCAGTTCCCAGGTTGAGCCCGGGGATTTCACATCTGACTTAACAAACCGCCTGCGTGCGCTTTACGCCCAGTAATTCCGATTAACGCTTGCACCCTCCGTATTACCGCGGCTGCTGGCACGGAGTTAGCCGGTGCTTCTTCTGCGAGTAACGTCAATCGCTGCGGTTATTAACCACAACGCCTTCCTCCTCGCTGAAAGTACTTTACAACCCGAAGGCCTTCTTCATACACGCGGCATGGCTGCATCAGGCTTGCGCCCATTGTGCAATATTCCCCACTGCTGCCTCCCGTAGGAGTCTGGACCGTGTCTCAGTTCCAGTGTGGCTGGTCATCCTCTCAGACCAGCTAGGGATCGTCGCCTAGGTGAGCCGTTACCCCACCTACTAGCTAATCCCATCTGGGCACATCCGATGGTGTGAGGCCCGAAGGTCCCCCACTTTGGTCTTGCGACGTTATGCGGTATTAGCTACCGTTTCCAGTAGTTATCCCCCTCCATCGGGCAGTTTCCCAGACATTACTCACCCGTCCGCCACTCGTCACCCGAGAGCAAGCTCTCTGTGCTACCGTTCGACTTGCATGTGTTAGGCCTGCCGCCAGCGTTCAATCTGAGCCATGATCAAACTCTTCAATTTAAGTTTGATGCTCGTGAATTAAACTTCGTAATGAATTACGTGTTCACTCAGAGACTTGGTATTCATTTTTCGTCTTGCGACGTTAAGAATCCATATCTTCGAGTGCCCACACAGATTGTCTGATAAATTGTTAAAGAGCAGTTGCGACGCGGCTTACAGCTCACCGTCGCGAGGTGGCGTATATTACGCTTTCCTCTTTCAGAGTCAACCCTCATTTTCAGGTTTTTCTCTTCAACCAACCCGGCTACTTAGTGTGAAGTGATTCACATCCGCCGTGTCGATGGAGGCGCATTATAGGGAGTTTCCTCGGGGCCGCAACCCTTAAATTGCAGAAAAATGACTGACTGCTGCATTCCACAGCAGAACCCGGCTTTATACCCATTTACACACAGAGTTATCCACAAAAATAAGGATCTCTTGCGATCATCACTTCGTTTTACCCCTCGTCTATAAAGCTGAAATTATCGAATTAAGGGAAAGAGAAAAATTCGCGAGCGTTGCGCAAACGTTTTCGTTACAATGCCCCCGCAAAACAAGGATGCCCCGTAAGGGGCGTTAGCTGAGTTTTTAGCCAAGAATTCACCTAACGCTCTCTGTAATAGTCAAATCCAGGGGATTTACCATGCAACAACGTCGTCCAGTCCGCCGCGCTCTGCTCAGTGTTTCTGACAAGGCCGGTATCATCGAATTCGCTCAGGCACTTTCCGCACGCGGTGTGGAGCTGCTGTCAACGGGTGGCACCGCGCGCCTGTTAGCGGAGAAAGGTCTGCCAGTGACCGAAGTTTCCGATTACACCGGCTTCCCGGAAATGATGGATGGACGCGTAAAGACCCTGCATCCAAAAGTACACGGCGGCATCCTCGGTCGTCGCGGCCAGGACGATGCCATTATGGAGCAGCACCACATCGCCCCTATCGATATGGTTGTCGTTAACCTGTATCCGTTCGCCGAGACCGTTGCCCGCGAAGGCTGCTCGCTGGAAGATGCGGTAGAAAACATCGATATCGGCGGCCCGACCATGGTGCGCTCTGCTGCTAAGAACCATAAAGACGTCGCCATCGTTGTTAAGAGCAGCGACTACGACGCCATTATTAAAGAGATGGATGCTAACGAAGGCTCTCTGACCCTCGACACCCGTTTCGATCTCGCGATTAAAGCCTTCGAACACACCGCCGCCTACGACAGCATGATCGCCAACTACTTCGGCAGCATGGTTCCGGCCTACCACGGTGAAAGCAAACAAGCCGCCGGTCGCTTCCCGCGTACGCTGAACCTGAACTTCATTAAGAAGCAGGATATGCGCTACGGCGAGAACAGCCACCAGCAGGCTGCCTTCTATATAGAAGAGAATGTGAAAGAAGCGTCCGTTGCCACCGCACAGCAGGTACAGGGCAAAGCGCTTTCCTACAACAACATCGCTGATACCGACGCGGCGCTGGAGTGCGTGAAAGAGTTCAACGAGCCAGCCTGCGTGATCGTCAAGCACGCCAACCCGTGCGGCGTGGCGGTTAGCACCACTATTCTCGACGCTTACGACCGTGCGTACAAAACCGACCCGACCTCCGCGTTCGGCGGCATCATCGCATTCAACCGCGAGCTGGATGCGGAAACCGCGCAGGCCATCATCTCCCGCCAGTTCGTGGAAGTGATCATCGCCCCATCGGCTACCGAAGAAGCGCTGAAAATCACCGCAGCCAAACAGAACGTCCGTGTTCTGACCTGCGGACAATGGGCAAGCCGCGTTCCGGGCCTGGATTTCAAACGCGTTAACGGCGGCCTGCTGGTTCAGGACAGGGATCTGGGTATGGTGAGCGAAGCTGAACTGCGCGTGGTTTCCAAACGCCAGCCGACCGAGCAGGAACTGCGCGATGCGCTGTTCTGCTGGAAAGTGGCGAAGTTCGTGAAATCCAACGCCATTGTGTATGCCAAAGAAAACATGACTATCGGCATAGGCGCAGGCCAGATGAGCCGCGTGTACTCCGCCAAAATCGCTGGCATTAAAGCCGCTGACGAAGGTCTGGAAGTGAAAGGTTCAGCTATGGCTTCCGACGCGTTCTTCCCGTTCCGTGACGGTATTGATGCCGCTGCCGCTGTCGGCGTGAGCTGCGTTATCCAGCCTGGCGGTTCGATTCGCGACGAAGAGGTGATTGCCGCCGCCGACGAACACGGCATTGCGATGATCTTCACCGACATGCGCCACTTCCGCCATTAATTCAGGGAGCAGACGATGAAAGTTTTAGTCATTGGTAACGGCGGGCGCGAACACGCGCTAGCCTGGAAAGCCGCACAGTCCCCGCTGGTTGATACCGTTTTTGTCGCACCGGGCAACGCGGGCACCGCGCTGGAACCCGCGCTGCAAAACGTGGCTATCGGCGTCACCGATATCCCGGCGCTGCTGAGCTTTGCCCAGAACGAGAAAATTGACCTGACCATCGTTGGCCCGGAAGCGCCGCTGGTGATTGGCGTGGTCGATGCGTTCCGCGCCGCAGGTCTGAAGATCTTTGGCCCAACCGAAGGGGCCGCGCAACTGGAAGGCTCCAAAGCGTTCACCAAAGATTTCCTCGCTCGTCACCAGATTCCGACGGCGGAATACCAGAATTTCACCGAGATTGAGCCTGCGCTGGCTTATCTGCGTGAGAAAGGCGCGCCGATCGTTATCAAAGCTGACGGTCTGGCTGCCGGTAAAGGCGTTATCGTGGCGATGACGCTGGAAGAAGCCGAAGCCGCCGTTCATGACATGCTGGCGGGTAACGCTTTTGGTGATGCGGGACATCGTATCGTCATCGAAGAGTTCCTCGACGGCGAAGAAGCGAGCTTTATCGTAATGGTCGACGGCGAGCACGTGCTGCCGATGGCCACCAGCCAGGACCACAAACGCGTGGGCAACGGCGATACCGGCCCGAACACCGGCGGTATGGGGGCCTACTCACCGGCGCCGGTGGTGACTGATGAAGTCCACCAGCGCACCATGGAACGCATCATCTGGCCAACAGTGAAAGGCATGGCGGCGGAAGGTAACACCTATACCGGTTTCCTGTACGCAGGTCTGATGATCGACAAGCAAGGCAACCCGAAAGTTATCGAGTTCAACTGCCGCTTCGGCGATCCGGAAACCCAGCCGATCATGCTGCGCATGAAGTCGGACCTGGTGGATCTTTGCCTGGCCGCCTGCGACGGCAAGCTGGATGAGAAAACCTCTGAGTGGGATGAACGCGCCTCGTTGGGTGTGGTCATTGCCGCCGGAGGTTATCCGGGCAACTACAACACCGGCGATGAGATCCACGGCCTGCCGCTGGAATCCTCAACTGACGGCAAAGTCTTCCACGCAGGCACTAAGCTCGCCGACGACGACCGTGTGCTCACCAGCGGCGGCCGCGTACTGTGCGCGACCGCGCTGGGTCACACCGTGGCTGAGGCGCAGAAACGCGCTTACGCCCTGATGACCGACATTCGCTGGGACGGCAGCTTCAGCCGTAACGACATCGGCTGGCGCGCCATCGAGCGTGAGCAAAACTAACGGCTGAGTTTAGCCAGCAGCGTTTTGCGCGTAATGCCCAATTGACGGGCGGCTTCCGTTTTGTTGCCGCCCGTTTTTTCCAGCGCCGCCAGAATCACCTCTTTCTCCACTTCCACCAGCGGTTGAATCACATCATCGGATGATGAGGAAGCATTCAGCAACGTACCGACAATCGCCAGCGGTAGCTCGCGCTCGGATATATACTCCCCCGTGAGCAGTACTACCGCCCGCTCCACCGCATTTTCCAGCTCGCGAATATTGCCCGGCCAGTCGTAATGGATCAGCAGATCCATCGCCTGTGGGGTAAATCCCTGTATCGTTTTGCGGTTACGTTCGCCGTAACGCTGGAGAAAATAGTGCGCGAGCGACGGGATATCTTCACGACGCTGACGCAGCGGCGGCATTTCGATGGTGACCACGTTCAGACGGTAGTAGAGATCCTGTCGGAAGCGTCCGGCGCTGACCTCTTCGGCCAAATCTCGATGGGTGGCGGCAATCAGCCGCACATCAACCGACACGGTCTGATTGCTGCCCACACGCTGCACCTCACGTTCCTGAATCGCCCGCAGCAGGCGCACCTGCATCAGCGGCGAAATATCGCCAATTTCATCGAGGAATAAGGTGCCGCCATCCGCTTCGACAAAACGCCCTTCCCGACGTTTATCCGCGCCGGTAAACGCACCTTTTTCGTGGCCGAACAGCTCAGACTCCAGCAGAGACTCATTGAGCGCCGCACAGTTTAGCGTCACCAGCGGCTTATCGCTGCGCGCGCTGCTGGCGTGAAGCGCGCGGGCAACCAGTTCTTTCCCGGTCCCCGATTCACCGTGGATTAAGACGGTCGCATCCGAAGGCGCTACCAGCGCAATCTCATTAAGCAACGCTTGCATCGCCGCGCTGTCGCCCACCATGCCAAACGTCGCCGCCGGGGTCATCGTGAGACCGCCTTCCGATTGCCGGGTATGCGCCAGCGCATCAGCCAGCGTCTGCTGCAGGCTATCAAAATCAAGCGGCTTCACCAGGTAATCCAGCGCGCCGGATTTTAGCGCCTCCACCGCCGTTCCCACGCTGGAGTAGGCGGTCATGATCAGCACCGGAATCGACGGGTTGCAAGCCTTGATCTCTTTTAGCGTGGCAATCCCGTCCATCTCCGCCATGCGGATATCGCAAAGCACCAGGTCAAACACCTGCTGACGTACCTGCTCCAGCGCCTGCAGGCCGTTATAAGCCACCGACACCTCATAGCCCCAGCCCCGCAGTAACGCCTGTAAGATAGTGCAGTGGCTGATGTCGTCATCCACCACCAGAATCGTGACCTTTTCCGCCATCATCCTTGTTCATCCTTCTGTTGCCCATCGATCGGTAGAGTGAGGGTAAAGGTCGCCCCCTTGCCGGGTGAACTCTCAACCTGAATGGTCCCGCCATGCTGCTCAACGATATTCTGCACCACCGCCAGCCCCAGCCCGGTACCGTCAGCCTTGGTCGTGAAGTACGGGGTGAAGATGGCCTGTTTTTGCTCTTCCGTCATCCCTTTACCGCTGTCGGTTACGCTCAGCTTAATGCTTCCCTCTCCTGCCTCGTTTACCGCGACCGTAATCTCCCCATCACGGCCAATCGCCTGGATAGCGTTAAGGTAGAGATTTAGCAGTACCTGATTCAGGCGATCTGGGTCCGCCTGAATCCGCCGTAGCGCCGGCCTGGCGGTAAAATGCAGCTGAATATCCCGACCTGATGCATCCTGACTCACCAACTGAAGCGAATGGGCAATAACCTCGTTGAGATCCACGGGCTGCCATTTTAAATGCGCCGGACGTACCAGCTCCAGCAGTTCACTCACCACCCTATTCAGTCGATCGGCCTCTTTCGCCATTACCTGCGCCAGCGCATAAGCCTCACCACCTGGTGGAGTACGTTCGGCAAAATATTTCGCCAGACCTTTAATCGAAGAGAGCGGATTACGGATTTCATGCGCCACGCCGGCGGCCAGATGGCCCAGCGCCACCAGTTTCTCCCGGCGATGCGTCGCTTCCAGCAGTTGTCGGCGCGAACGCTGATAGCGCCGGAACCAGAACTGAGCAAGCAATGTGGCAACCATGACTAACAGAGCGGCAAACAGCATAACCACCATATTGCGCTGCGCACGAGCCTGCTCGGCGTCCATTTCCCGGCTATCAAACGCGATAAAGATCACCTGCGACGTATCGACAACGTCACGGCGCATCATCATGCGCATATGGTGACCGCGAGTCGCGTCCAGAGGGCGAAACTGGCGATAGATTTCCAGCGCCGGTTCCGGTGTCCCGGTACGTCGCCAGCGCTCTTTGTCGCTGACCTGAAGCGCACGCATCTCGTCCGGCTGATACAGCGTTTTCCCCACCTGCTGTGGATCGCTATGCGCAATCACCTTCCCCTGCTCATCGGTGACGGCAAACCACAAAACGCCAGGCTGCCAGGCCATCTCCTCCAGCATGGACTGAAGCTGAGCGTGATGCATACGCATACCCATTCCGGCGCGCGTACCAGACTCCAGCGCGCTCACCAGCACGCGCCCCTTCTCGTGGAGCGCTTGCTGCGCGGCGGCGTTTTCACGGCCATAGTCACGAACGATCAGCACAGAGAACAAACACACCAACAGCAGAATCACGCCAGTCAGTAACCAGCTCAGGCAAGTCGCGACCGAATCCTTCTGTAATCGTATAAAGCCCATGGGGTTTCCTTCTTTGCTCTTTGCTTTCCTGCAGCAGAAATCATGCCAGCTTTTCTCGCCCACAACCCGGCCAGTCGGCGCAGACATCAAGATAAAGCGAGTAAAAATGACTCGCCTGGATAGCGCGATCGCGTCATTTTTACTCGCTTCTCTCGCCACATATCGCCCAGCGCCGCGATTTTCGCGGCTCGGGAAGCTGGCACAGAAGATGCAATAGCTAAGGTGACCACACTACAGGAGAATCCACCATGAAACGGAACAACAATTTAGCTTTTGCACTACTGACTTTTGCGGCGTTGACCTTCACTAGCGGCGCCGCGCTGGCTGGCCCGCATCATTGGGGGAATAACAACGGCAACGTCGACGGTTACAGCCAGTTAACTGATGCCCAGCAGGCCACCGCACAGAAGCTGCACAATGACTTCTACAACCAGACCAGCGCGCTGCGCCAACAGCTCACCTCTAAACGCTATGAATACAATGCGCTGCTTACCGCCGATAAGCCAGACAGCGCGAAAATTGAGGGCGTAGCGCAGGAGATAGAGACGTTACAGCAGAAGCTGGATCAGCAGCGGGTGAAGTTTGATGTCGCCTTGGCACAGGCCGGCATTCCCCGCCACGGGGGTATGGGAATCGGCTGCCAGGGTGGGAACGGACACATGGGCGGCATGCACCGCTGGTAACGCTTAGAAGTTTTTTTCCGTCGGCTGCCAGGTGCAGTAGTCTTCATTCGCCACCAGCAGCAGCTGGGAGCCTTCCGGGGCTTCCAGCCAGGCGATACTGACTTCAGCAGAAGAACGGCTCTGACGGCTGGCGATATGCCCTAACGCGCGGGCGTCGAAATCCGGTTTCACCGTTTCGCCTTCGCAGGTCGTTACCGACTGATCGGCGTGCCAGCGCCCCTGTCGCAGCACAACTTTCCCCAAACGCAGCGCGTCGCTGGTCTGGCGAATCTGTTCGGCGCGATAACGATAGAGCGCGACCTGGTCGCTGGAGAGCTGCTGTTTTTGCCCATCCATCTCACGCTGCATAAAGCTCAGTTCGCCGTTGCGATCGAAACGGGCGCGGATGTGTTCGGTGGGTTTGCCGTAGATATTCAGTTCGATCAGTTGCAGTTGATCGTTCTGCCAGCGGTATTCGCTGGTTGAAGTGCTACCGCTATGCCACGGACTAAAAGTGGCCAGCAGGTGAGTCTCGCCGCCGCTATCTTTACGCCAGATGCGCACCGCGCCCTGGGTGTCAGCATAGCCGCTGGCGGTAAACGGAGGCAGTTCGCTGTTATGGCTACAGGCGGTAAGCAATAAGGTGCCCGCCAGCCCCGAAAAGCGACGCCAGATGAACGAAAGGGGCGAAACCGCCCCTTCTTTAAAACTGTTCACTGCCACGCAGTCTTACTTAACAGCGTCTTTCAGTGCTTTACCAGAAACAAATGCCGGCACGTTAGCAGCGGCGATTTTGATTTCTTTACCGGTCTGCGGGTTGCGGCCAGTACGCTCAGCGCGGTGGTTCACTTTGAAGGTACCGAAACCAACCAGCTGTACAGCATCGCCTTCTTTCAGAGACTCAGTAATAGCAGCCAGGGTGGATTCCAGTGCTGCTTTAGCCTGGGTTTTAGACAGTTCAGCCTTGTCCGCAATTACATCAATCAGTTGAGTCTTGTTCATAAGTTATCCTTACAATGTGTTTATCGCTTGCTAAGCATCGAGTGCGACGAAAATGCCAGAAAAGCACTCTCCTGCATACACGCACCGATAGCCACTTTTTTTCGCCCTCCAAATGTAGACCAGACGGGGGGCAGATGTGAAGCCTTCAGGCGTGACAATTCAGGCGGTAAATCACGTTTTATTGTCTCATTGCTGAAAAATTATACCAATATTGCTTTCTGCGGCCTCGCGGAGGTCTGCGCGTAGCCCTTTAATCAGTTCAATATCGCGTTCTTCACACTCGGCTAAAAGGCGGAAAATCTCCCACTGAATGTCCCATTCTTGCTCTACCGCGGGGTTCAAACGCAGCTCTTCGTCGGTCATTTCACGACCAGCCTGGGTCATTTCTAACATTGCAACGGTGGTAATAGAACTCTTACTGACTTCGATCGCGTGTTCGAGGGTTTCGCCGCTCAAACGCGAATGTATTAATTCGCTCAATGCAACGCAAGCATCGATCGCCGGATAAACACCGTACATGTCATAATCGTCCGCCGCCGGGATCGCCTCTTCCAACTTTTCCAACTGGCTGTCGAAGTTCACCTTCGCGTCTTTGACCGTCAGCGTTTCCCAGATGAGGTCAAGAATGCGTCGGTACAGCTGTGGCTCGCCAAATTCCGCCTCTTTGCAGAACATGGCGTAGTTTGGATACATGCGTTCACACAGACAGGCCATAAAGGTGACGTGCTGCCAGCTTTCCAGCTTCTCCAGACGCAGATGAATCGGGTTTTGTAACATGATGAGTTCTCAAATACGGAAATTAGCGGCAGTTTACCTGATATGGGGCATTTTTGCTGCAAGCCGCGTAAAAGCCGGCCGCCCGGATGCCACCGCATCCGCCCAGCGCGTCGGTTCTGGTAGCCGGTAGCCCTGAGTGCAGCGCTGTACCCAACCCAAAGCGCTCTCCAGACTGATGCGATGGCCCGTGGAGATAAACAGCGGGTTACAGCGCGCTTTACTGCGCCAGACCCACGCCAGCTGTTCGTCTTTGTCCATCAGCGGCGCCAGCGCGCCCACCTCTGAAGAAGGCAGTTCGTACTTACCGCACAGGCGTTTTTTCGCCACACCGATTGTCGGCACGTCCACCAGCAGACCAAAATGGCTGGCTACGCCAAGACGGCGCGGGTGGGAAATACCGTGGCCATCGACAAACAGCAGATCCGGCTTGTGCGAAAGCTGCTGCCAGGCGGCCATCAGCGCCGGGGTTTCACGAAACGAGAGGAAACCCGGGATGTAGGGCATGGTGGTGGCGATGCGCGCCACCTGATACTCCACCAGCTCGAGCGTAGGGTATTTCAACAGCACCATCGCCGCGCGCGTTACTTCACCGCCCTGCTCAAAGCCAACGTCGGCCCCGCCGATCAGATCCGGCGGATCGCTAATAAAACGATCGTCACGGATCACCGATGACGCCAATTTCAGCTGCTGCGCGCGCAGCGAGGTGAGATCCATTAGCGGTGGTACTGCGCCGACAGACGGTGTACTGCCTCAACAAAGACGCCCGCATGTTCCGGCGGCACGTCCTGATGAATACCGTGGCCGAGGTTGAAGACATGGCCTTCGCCCTGACCAAAACCGGCCAGAATCGTCGCCACTTCTTCCTCAATGCGCGACGCCGGAGCGTACAGCATGGACGGGTCCATATTGCCTTGCAGCGCCACCTTATGGCCCACGCGACGACGTGCGTCGGCGATATCGGTGGTCCAGTCAAGCCCCAGCGCGTCGCAGCCGGTTTCCGCCATCGCTTCCAGCCACTGCCCACCGCCTTTGGTGAACAACGTTACCGGTACGCGGCGGCCATCGTTTTCACGCAGCAGGCCATCGACGATTTTATGCATGTAGTACAGGGAGAACTGCTGGTAATCGCGGCCAGTGAGCACGCCGCCCCAGGTGTCGAAAATCATCACCGACTGCGCACCCGCTTTAATCTGCGCGTTCAGATACAGCGTGACGCTCTGCGCCAGCTTATCAAGCAGCAGATGCAGCGCTTTAGGGTCGGCATACATCATCTTTTTAATCACGGTGAAGGCCTTGCTGCTGCCGCCTTCGACCATGTAGGTTGCCAGCGTCCACGGGCTGCCGGAGAAACCGATCAACGGCACTTCACCCTTCAGCTCGCGGCGGATGGTCCGCACCGCATTCATCACGTAGCCCAGTTCACCTTCTGGATCCGGAATCGGCAGTTTTTCAACGTCGGCTTTGGTCGTAATTAGCGAGGTAAAACGCGGGCCTTCTCCGGCTTCGAAGTACAGCCCCAGCCCCATCGCATCGGGAATAGTCAGGATATCCGAGAACAAGATCGCCGCATCGAGCGGATAGCGGCGCAGCGGCTGCAGCGTCACCTCACAGGCCAGCTCGGCGTTTTTGCACAGCGACATAAAATCGCCGGCCTGGGCGCGGGTCGCTTTGTACTCCGGTAAATAGCGGCCTGCCTGGCGCATCATCCATACCGGGGTGACGTCTACGGGCTGGCGCAGCAGCGCACGCAGGTAACGATCGTTCTTCAGTTCGCTCATTTTTACATTCCTTTAGCGTTGATGCGCCTATTGTAACATGTCAGTCGTAATCAGCCCGACACATTGCCACAGTATCTTCGATCAGGCGACGCGCGACGGTGCCCGGCGGCGGTAGAAGCGGCAGATCGTCATAGCGATACCAGTTAGCGTTAAGCAGCTCTTTCGGATCGATGACGATATCGCCGCTGTCGTACTCCGCCATAAACGCCGTCATCAGCGACTGCGGGAACGGCCACGGCTGCGAAGTAATATAGCGCAGGTTTTTCACCTTAATGCCGCTCTCTTCCATCACCTCACGCGCGACCGCTTGCTCTAAGGTTTCCCCCACTTCGACAAAACCGGCCAGCACGGTATGCACGCCGTTGCGGTGGCGAACATGCTGGGCCAGCAGGATGGAATCCTCACGGCGGATCGCGACGATAATGCAAGGGGCAATTTGCGGATAGTAACGTTCGCGACAGTGGCTGCACAGCATCGCCCACTCGGTTTTACTCGGATGCATGGTGTGGCCGCAGTAGCCGCAGAACTTATGCGAGCGATAAAACTCAGCCAGCTGTACGCCGCGTCCGGCGAGTTGAAACAGCCCCACATCCTGGTCGAGCACCTGGCGCACGGTGCCCATATCATGGCGGCGTTGCTGCTGTACCAACCAGACAGGAGAGCCTTCCCACTCGCCAATCTGGAGTGCGCGCTGGCCCACAAGATCGAAATTTACCGCTTCGCCAATTGGTATTTCCCCACCGGGCAACCATAATTTTTGTTCGTGGCTGACGATCCACCAGCCGCGATCCGATTTTTCAATAATACGATCCATATCTCTTGCGCTACCTTTGCTTCACAGGCATGTTGTTAACATTATTATTACATAATGACGTGAGCAGATTTTAATCTTATCGATGCGGGGTCAACCTATGTTAAACCAGTTAGAAAGTCTAAAAGAGCGAATTCATGGACACCACAGACTGGTCGACCGTTGGCTGAATATTCGTAAGCACCTGCTCGTGGCTTACTACAATCTGGTTGGCCTTAAGCCTGGCAAAGAATCATTTATGCGTCTTAATGAAAAGGCGCTTGATGACTTTTGTCAGCGGCTGGTCGACTACCTTTCTGCCGGTCATTTCAGTATTTATGAACGTATTATCCATAAAATGGAAGGCAACAGTCCGCTTTTAAACGCCAGCAAAATCTGGCCGCTGCTGGACGCCAATACCCAACAAATTATGGACTACTACGACTCTGCGCTGGAGAACGCTATCGACCAGGATAACGTATATGCGTTTCAGCAGGCGTTGTCCGATATTGGTGAAGCGCTGGAAGCCCGTTTTCTATTAGAGGATCAGCTCATCATGCTGACCTTCGAGGCCCTCGGCCAGGATGAAATAAAACGCCCGGCTTGAGATTTGCCGCATTAACGAGTAGTTTACAATCATTACCTCTAAGATAGAGGTTACTTCTTGTCGGAGTGCCTGGTGCGCAAGCACGGGCTGAGACCGTTAATTCGGGATCCGCGGAACCTGATCAGGTTAAGACCTGCGAAGGGAACAAGAGTAATTCAGCTTTATGCTGCTGCCTTTACGGGCGGCGCACATCCATTACTCCATCCGTCGTCTGACAAGCCACGTCCTTACTTTTTTGGAATGAGCTATGTCTGTCACTACTAAACCATCACGCCGTGAACAACGCGCCCAGGCGCAACACTTTATCAATACGCTGGAAGGGACCGCCTTTCCTGAGTCAAAACGCATCTATATCACCGGCTCACAGCCGGATATCCGCATTCCGATGCGTGAAATTCAACTGAGCCCGACGCTCATCGGCGGCAGTAAAGACAACCCGCAGTTTGAAGAGAACGAAGCCGTGCCGGTGTACGACACCTCCGGCCCGTATGGCGATCCTGAGGTGGCGATTAACGTCCAGCAGGGTCTGGCGAAACTGCGCCAGCCGTGGATTGACGCACGTAACGATAGCGAAGAACTAGACGACCGTAGCTCGGCTTACACCAAAGAACGTCTGGCCGACGATGGCCTGGACGATCTGCGTTTTACCGGCCTGCTGACGCCGAAACGCGCCAAAGCGGGCAAGCGCGTCACCCAGTTACACTACGCCCGCCGGGGGATCGTCACTCCCGAAATGGAGTTCATCGCTATCCGTGAAAACATGGGCCGCGAGCGCATTAGCAGTGAAGTGCTGCGCCACCAGCATCCGGGGATGAGCTTTGGCGCGCGCCTGCCGGAAAACATCACCCCGGAATTCGTGCGTGATGAAGTCGCCGCGGGCCGCGCGATTATCCCTGCCAACATCAACCACCCGGAATCCGAGCCGATGATCATCGGTCGTAACTTCCTGGTGAAGGTTAACGCGAACATCGGCAACTCTGCCGTCACCTCCTCTATCGAAGAAGAGGTAGAAAAACTGGTGTGGGCGACGCGCTGGGGGGCGGATACAGTGATGGATCTCTCCACCGGCCGCTATATCCACGAAACCCGCGAATGGATCCTGCGTAACAGCCCGGTACCGATCGGCACCGTCCCGATCTACCAGGCGCTGGAGAAGGTCAACGGGATCGCCGAAGACCTTACCTGGGAAGCGTTCCGCGACACGCTGCTGGAGCAGGCTGAACAGGGCGTCGACTACTTCACCATTCACGCGGGCGTGCTGCTGCGCTACGTGCCGATGACCGCCAAACGCCTGACCGGGATTGTCTCGCGCGGCGGTTCGATCATGGCAAAGTGGTGTCTCTCCCATCACAAAGAGAACTTCCTGTTCGAACATTTCCGCGAGATTTGCGAAATCTGCGCCGCCTACGACGTTTCCCTGTCGCTGGGCGACGGCCTGCGCCCCGGCTCCATTCAGGACGCTAACGACGAAGCGCAGTTCTCCGAGCTGCATACGCTGGGCGAGCTGACCAAAATCGCCTGGGAATACGACGTGCAGGTGATGATTGAAGGCCCGGGCCACGTGCCGATGCATATGATTCAGCGCAACATGACCGAAGAGCTGGAGAGCTGCCACGAAGCGCCGTTCTACACCTTAGGGCCGTTGACCACCGATATCGCGCCGGGCTATGACCACTTCACCTCCGGCATTGGCGCCGCGATGATCGGCTGGTTTGGCTGCGCGATGCTGTGTTATGTGACGCCGAAAGAGCACCTCGGCCTGCCGAACAAAGAAGATGTGAAACAGGGGCTGATCACCTACAAAATTGCCGCCCACGCCGCTGACTTAGCGAAAGGCCATCCGGGCGCACAGATCCGCGATAACGCCATGTCGAAAGCGCGCTTCGAATTCCGCTGGGAAGACCAGTTTAACCTCGCGCTCGACCCGTTCACCGCCCGCGCTTATCACGATGAAACCCTGCCGCAGGAGTCCGGCAAGGTTGCCCACTTCTGCTCCATGTGCGGGCCGAAGTTCTGCTCGATGAAAATCAGCCAGGAGGTCCGCGACTACGCCGCCGCGCAAACCATTGAAGTGGGGATGGCGGATATGTCGGAAAACTTCCGCGCCAAAGGCGGCGAAATTTATCTCAAGCGGGAGGAAGCCTGATGTATCAGCCTGATTTCCCGACCGTGCCGTTCCGCCTCGGGCTTTACCCGGTGGTGGATAGCGTTGCATGGATTGAGCGTTTACTGGAGGCGGGCGTACGCACGATCCAACTGCGTATCAAAGATAAGCGCGATGAAGAGGTGGAAGCGGATGTTATCGCCGCCATCGAGCTGGGGCGTCGTTATGACGCCCGCCTGTTTATCAACGATTACTGGCGTCTGGCAATTAAGCACCGCGCTTACGGCGTGCATCTGGGCCAGGAAGACCTTGAAACCACCGACCTGAAAGCGATTCAGGCGGCGGGCTTACGCCTGGGCGTATCGACCCACGATGATATGGAGATAGACGTGGCGCTGGCCGCTAAGCCTTCTTATATCGCACTCGGCCACGTCTTCCCGACGCAAACCAAGCAAATGCCTTCCGCCCCGCAGGGGCTGGCGCAGTTGGCCAGTCATATTGAACGACTGGCGGATTACCCGACCGTCGCCATCGGCGGCATCAGCCTTGAACGCGCTCCGGCGGTACTGACGACCGGCGTCGGCAGCGTGGCTGTGGTTAGCGCCATTACCCAGGCGGCAGACTGGCGTGAAGCCACCGCGCAACTGCTGGCAATCGTGGGAGTCGGCGATGAATGACCGTGACTTTATGCGCTACAGCCGGCAAATCCTGCTCGGCGATATCGCCATTGAAGGCCAGCAAAAGCTGCTCGCGAGTCATGTGCTGATCGTGGGTTTAGGCGGGTTAGGCTCGCCTGCCGCGCTGTATCTGGCGGGAGCAGGCATCGGCAAACTGACGCTGGTAGACGATGACGACATTCATCTGAGCAATTTGCAGCGCCAGATTCTATTTACCACCGATGATATCGCGCGTTCAAAATCTCAGGTTGCCCAGCAGCGCCTGACACAGCTCAACCCGGATATCGAACTGGTATCACTCCAGCAGCGACTAAAAGGCGAGGCACTGCGGCATGCGGTAGCACACGCCGATGTGGTGCTCGATTGTACCGATAACATGGCCACGCGCCAGGAAATTAACGCCGCCTGCGTGGCGCTCAACACTCCGTTAATTTCCGCCAGCGCCGTCGGCTTTGGCGGCCAGCTAATGGTCCTCACGCCACCGTGGGAACAAGGCTGTTACCGCTGCCTGTGGCCGGACGATGTCGAGCCTGAACGCAACTGCCGTACCGCCGGTATCGTCGGACCGGTTGTTGGTGTGATGGGCACCTTGCAGGCGCTGGAGGCGATTAAATTACTCAGCGGTATTGAGACGCCCAGCGGAGAGCTACGCCTCTTTGACGGTAAAACCAGCCAGTGGCGCAGCCTGGCGCTGCGTCGCGCCAGCGGCTGTCCGGTATGCGGAGGGCGACATGCAGATTCAGTTCAATGACGAGCCGATGCAGTGCGCCGAAGGGCAAACCGTCAGCAGCCTGCTCGCTACGCTTAATCAGCTTAAACCGGGCGCGGCGTTGGCGCTCAATCAGCAGATCCTGCCGCGCGAGCAGTGGCAGCAGCAAATCGTGCAGGAAGGCGACCAGATCCTGCTTTTTCAGGTTATTGCAGGGGGTTGATATGTTACGTATTGCCGACAAAACGTTTGATTCACATCTGTTCACCGGTACCGGGAAGTTTGCCTCATCGCAACTGATGGTCGAGGCAATTCGCGCTTCCGGCAGCCAGTTGGTGACGCTGGCGATGAAACGCGTGGACCTGCGCCAGCACAACGATGCGATTCTGGCGCCACTGATTGAAGCGGGCGTCACGCTGCTGCCCAATACCTCCGGGGCGAAAACCGCTGAAGAGGCGATCTTCGCCGCCCAACTGGCGCGGGAAGCGCTGGGCACCCGCTGGCTGAAATTAGAAATCCACCCGGATGCCCGCTGGCTATTGCCGGACCCGATCGAAACGCTAAAAGCCGCCGAGGCGCTGGTGAAGCAGGGTTTTGTAGTGCTGCCCTACTGCGGCGCGGATCCGGTGTTGTGCAAGCGGCTGGAAGAGGTCGGCTGCGCGGCGGTGATGCCGCTCGGCGCGCCTATCGGTTCGAATCAGGGGCTGGAAACCAAAGCGATGCTGGAGATTATTATCCAGCAGTCCACCGTGCCGGTGGTGGTTGATGCGGGCATTGGCGTGCCCAGCCATGCGGCGCAGGCGCTGGAAATGGGCGCTGATGCGGTGCTGGTCAACACGGCGATTGCCGTGGCGGACGATCCGGTGATGATGGCAACCGCTTTCCGCCTGGCTGTAGAAGCGGGAGTACTGGCGCGTCAGGCGGTGCCGGGTAATCGTAGCACCTACGCCAGCGCCACCAGCCCGCTCACCGGATTTCTGGAGGCCCTGTCATGAAAACCTTCAGCGACCGTTGGCGGCAACTGGAGTGGGACGATATTCGCCTGCGCATCAACGGTAAAACCGCCGCCGACGTGGAGCGCGCGCTGAACGCCGCGCATCTTAGCCGGGACGATTTGATGGCGTTGCTCTCCCCCGCCGCCGCCGATTATCTGGAACCGATGGCGCAGCGGGCACAAAGGCTGACCCGACAACGCTTTGGCAACACCGTCAGTTTCTACGTGCCGCTTTATCTCTCAAACCTCTGTGCCAACGACTGCACCTACTGCGGCTTCTCCATGAGCAACCGCATCAAGCGTAAGACGCTGGATGAGGCTGAAATTGCCCGCGAGTGCGCCGCTATCCGGGCGCTGCACTTTGAGCACCTTCTGCTGGTGACCGGCGAGCACCAGAGCAAAGTGGGCATGGACTATTTCCGCCGCCATCTCCCGGCCATTCGCCGCCAGTTTTCCTCGCTACATATGGAAGTGCAGCCGCTGGCAACCGAGGAGTATGCCGAGCTCAAGACGCTGGGGCTGGATGGCGTGATGGTGTATCAGGAGACCTATCACGAAGGGATGTATGCCCGGCATCATCTCAAGGGAAAAAAGCAGGACTTCTTCTGGCGACTCGACACCCCAGACCGGCTCGGCCAGGCCGGGATTGATAAAATCGGCCTCGGCGCGCTGATTGGCTTGTCCGATAGCTGGCGGGTTGACTGTTTTATGGTCGCTGAGCATCTGCTGTGGCTCCAGCAACGTTACTGGAAAAGCCGCTACGCCATCTCCTTCCCCCGCCTGCGGCCCTGTGCAGGTGGAATTGAACCGGCATCGCTGATGGACGAGCGTCAGTTGGTACAGACCATCTGCGCCTTCCGCTTGTTTTCGCCAGATACGGAGTTGTCGCTATCTACCCGTGAATCTCCGTGGTTCCGCGATCGCGTGATTCCGTTGGCGATCAACAACGTTAGCGCATTCTCAAAAACGCAGCCCGGCGGCTACGCCGATAATCATCCTGAGCTTGAGCAGTTTTCTCCTCACGATGGCAGGACGCCTGACGAAGTGGCCGGCGCGCTTGCCGCTCGCGGACTTCAGCCGGTATGGAAAGATTGGGACAGCTGGCTGGGGCGTGGGATCCAGCGCTAAAAGTCGTCTACACTTATTCAGGACGAGGAAATTAACCTCGTCCTATTCCTAATTATTGACGGAATAATATTTCATAAAAACCGATTGGTACTAGCAATTTAATCTAAAGATGTAGATTAAATACTCATATTTAATTCAATACCGTATAATTATTGAGTCAAAAATATGTGTATAAAATTGCAGTGCCAGTTTTCGCTGGTTTTCGGCAATTTGCCCAGGAATGGAAACCATGATGAGTTCTCACAGCAGAAGGCTGTCATTTACCACACCGATCTTTATTAGCTTTGCCGGCATTATTCTGTGTTTTGTCATCATCGCTACGCTAGTTACGATAATTCAACGTAACGATATTATTCGTGATTATCATAGTATTAACCGCAATTTTACCCATAACCTGGCGGTCAATTACACCGAATCTATCCTGCACGAAAACGATTATATTCTGGGCCGTGCTGCAACCTATTTAGCTCGCAACGATGAGCTGAACAGGATCGTAAATATCAATCCAGAGCAAGGGTTGCAATCCATGATGCAGCTTCTGTCGATGATGCCGACGGTCTCATCGCTATCCATCGCGGATACTGAAGGACATTACCTGCGTGCTCCGCAGGCGGTTGAGCGCCAGAACTCGCCGGTTTTCAATGCCACCACCCGCCCCTGGTTTGTGCATCAAGGAGACGTGGGGATCTTCAGCCGCTATACCCAACCTTATACCGACTTTTTTACTCAACAGCAGACCGTTACGTTGGCAAAACCGGTGATCTCAACCGATGGCAAACTGAGGGGAACGCTGGCGTTCCACTTTGATTTAGCTGCCATGAGCCATACCCTGCGCCAGATGAGGCCGCCGGTACAGGGGGAGTTCTTCGTGGTTAACCGCCAGGGGCTGGCGCTGCTGCATCCGGACAGCGGCAAGCTTTTCCAGCCGGTGGTTTCCGAGCAGTTGCTCGGCAGTATGACGGCTGGCGAAGGAGAAGTGTTCGATAAGGCTACCCGGACCTGGTATTACTACTACTCGTTCAGCAATCCCGACTGGTTTGTGATTTATAAAGTCACGGGTCATACGCTCAGCGTGCTGGCGCAGCATGAGAGCATCATCATTTCGTGGGGCTTCGCGCTGGCAGGTCTGATTATCATCACCTTCGGCCTGTATTTACGCCACGCTTCCCGCGGCATCCTGATGAACATCATCAACGCTATCAAGACAGGTGATACCAAGCGCGCGCCGGGCCTTGAGGTGATGTTGCATAAAGCCATTGAAACCAACAAAGAACGCGAGCAAGCCTACGTGCGCCAGGCCACCGTCGATTCACTCACCGGCTGTAAGAACCGCTGGGCCTTTGACACCGACATCACCGCGCTGATGAACGCGCGTCAGTCATTTGCGCTGGCGCTGGTTGATATCGATAACTTTAAATCGATCAACGATACCTGGGGTCATCTCAGCGGCGATATTGTGCTACGCAGCGTGGCGCGCGAAGGGATTGCCATCTTACAGGCGCATGGTCTGTCGCTCTACCGTTACGGCGGCGAGGAGTTTGCGGTCATTTTCCCCGCCGAACACGTTGCCGAGTCTGCCGCGCTGCTTGAGCTGTGGCGGATGAACGTCGCCAACCGTACGTGGCGTGAGGAAGGTTTGCATGTCACCTTCAGCGCCGGGCTTGGCGAGTGGCATATGGAAACGCTGGATCATCTGGTCTCCAGCGTCGACGAGGCGCTCTACCGTGCTAAACGGCAGGGCAAAAACCGTATCGAGCGAACCTCAGAAACCTGACGCTTTTGCCCCGTGATAGAAAACCCGCTTTGCGGGTTTTTTTATATCTTCATCGCACGAAAATGTAACCGGTTTCAGTTTTTTGAGACGATCTTTGTGATGGCTTACACACAATCGTCGCAAAGCGGTTGTTGATCGTTTCAGCTCGCGATAAACATGAGTCATCACGGGTCATGAGGGAGCATTATGAAGAATATCGTTTTATGCTGCGCTGCAGGTATGTCCACCAGCATGCTGGTTCAACGTATGAAGGATGCAGCTCAGAAGAAAGGGGTTGAAGTCTCAATTAAAGCCGTACCAGTGGCCGAATTCAAAGCGAACATCAACGAAGCAGATATCGTTCTGCTCGGTCCGCAGGTGAAGTACGAGCAGGCTAAACTGCAGGCTCTGGCAGATCCTCTGGGCAAGAAAGTCGCGGTCATCGATATGATGGACTACGGCATGATGAAAGGCGACGTTGTGCTTGAGAAAGCCCTTAAGTTAATGGAGTGAGAAAGACGTGGAAGATTTAGAATCAATCATCATGGAACTGCTGGTCAACGCCGGTGCCGCACGTAGTTCTGCATTAACCGCATTACAGCTGGCACGCAAAAGCGACTTCGAAGGCGCAGAAAAAGCGATGGAAGAGTCCCGCGAGTTTGTCAAACTGGCTCACGGTATCCAGACTCAGCTGATTGGCATCGACGAAGGCACGGGCAAGCTGCCGGTTAACCTGATTACCGTTCACTCTCAGGATCACCTGATGAACGCGATGGTTATCCAGGACCTGGCAACCGACATGATTGAGCTGTATCGCCGTATTCCACTCGTTAGCTAAGCGCACAACAACGGAATAGAAAAGGCACCCAATTGGGTGCCTTTTGCTTTTGTAAGCCGGATAAGGCGACGCATCCATCCGGGAATGTGCTCTATGATTACCTGATGTCGCTGCGCTTATCGGGGCTACCGGAACCATAAAAAAGGCCAGTCCGAAGACTGGCCTTTTCAACTTATCGCACTAACGTGAACGATTAGTCGTTATCAGAACCACCCAGACCTGCGTTCAGCAGTTCTGCCAGGCTCGCGGTCGCTTCTTCTGCGCTAACCTGCGGCGCAACAGAAACTTCACCCGCCGCACGGCGACGGATACGATCCTGGTGGTACGCATAACCGGTACCAGCCGGGATCAGACGACCCACGATAACGTTCTCTTTCAGGCCGCGCAGTTCGTCGCGTTTGCCCGCAACGGCTGCTTCGGTCAGCACGCGAGTGGTCTCCTGGAACGATGCCGCGGAGATGAAGGACTCGGTTGCCAGAGACGCTTTGGTGATACCCAGCAGATCGCGGGAGAAGGTTGCACCCACTTTGCCGTTCGCTTCCAGCTCGCGGTTAGCGATCTTGACGCGGGAGTATTCAACCTGCTCGCCTTCCAGGAAGTCGGAGCTACCAGCGCTTTCGATGGTGGCTTTACGCAGCATCTGACGAACGATAACTTCGATGTGTTTATCGTTAATCTTAACGCCCTGCAGACGGTATACGTCCTGCACTTCGTTAACGATGTAACGAGTAACAGCATGTACGCCACGCAGACGCAGGATGTCGTGCGGTGCTTCCGGACCGTCGGAAACCACGTCACCACGTTCTACACGTTCACCTTCGAACACGTTGAGCTGACGCCATTTCGGAATCATCTCTTCGTAAGGTTCGCTACCGTCTACCGGAGTGATAACCAGACGACGTTTGCCTTTGGTTTCTTTACCGAAGGAAATGATGCCGCTGATTTCAGCCAGGATTGCCGGCTCTTTCGGACGACGTGCTTCGAACAGGTCGGCAACGCGCGGCAGACCACCGGTGATGTCCTTGGTACCGCCGGATTCCTGCGGAACACGGGCCAGGGTGTCACCAGAACTGATCTGAACGCCATCATCCAGTTGAACAATCGCTTTACCCGGCAGGAAGTACTGAGCAGGCATATCGGTGCCTGGGATCAGAACGTCGTTGCCCTGAGCATCAACAATTTTCAGTGCCGGACGCAGGTCTTTACCACCCGCAGTACGCTCTGCAGAATCCAGAACCACCAGAGAAGACAGACCGGTCAGCTCGTCGGTCTGACGAGTAATGGTCTGGCCGTCGATCATGTCAGTGAAGCGAACAAAACCGCTTACTTCGGTGATAACCGGCATGGTGTGCGGATCCCAGTTTGCAACGGTTTCGCCGCCGGCAACCTGTTCGCCATCACCTTTCGCCATAACGGAGCCGTAAGGCACTTTATAGCTTTCTTTGGTACGGCCGAATTCGTCGATCAGTTTCAGCTCGGTGTTACGGGAAGTGATAACCAGTTTACCGCTGGAGTTCACAACCGACTTCGCGTTGCTGAGCTTGATGCTACCTTTGTTCTTAACCTGGATGCTGGATTCAGCAGCCGCACGAGATGCCGCACCACCGATGTGGAACGTACGCATCGTCAGCTGTGTACCCGGCTCACCGATGGACTGTGCAGCGATAACGCCGATAGCCTCACCTTTGTTGATGATGTGGCCACGCGCCAGGTCACGACCGTAGCAGTGCGCACATACACCAAAGTCGGTGTCACAGGATACAACGGAGCGAACCTTCACGGAGTCAACGGAGTTAACTTCCAGCAGGTCACACCACTGTTCGTTCAGCAGCGTGTTACGCGGAACCAGAATGTCCGCGGTACCCGGCTTCAGAACGTCTTCAGCAGTCACACGACCCAGTACGCGATCGCGCAGCGGCTCTTTAACGTCACCACCCTCGATAACCGGGGTCATGGTGATGCCTTCCAGGGTGCCACAGTCGTCTTCAGTAACAACCAGGTCCTGTGCAACGTCAACCAGACGACGCGTCAGATAACCGGAGTTCGCTGTTTTCAGTGCGGTATCCGCCAGACCTTTACGCGCACCGTGCGTGGAGATGAAGTACTGGAGTACGTTCAGACCTTCACGGAAGTTCGCGGTGATTGGCGTTTCGATGATGGAGCCATCTGGCTTCGCCATCAGACCACGCATACCTGCCAGCTGACGAATCTGTGCTGCAGAACCACGCGCACCGGAGTCGGCCATCATGTAGATGCTGTTGAAGGAAACCTGCTGCTCTTCTTCGCCGTTACGGTTAATAACGGTTTCAGTTTGCAGGTTGTCCATCATCGCTTTGGATACACGATCGTTCGCCGCGGCCCAGATATCGATAACTTTGTTATAGCGTTCGCCAGCGGTTACCAGACCAGACTGGAACTGTTCCTGAATCTCAGCAACTTCCGCTTCCGCTTCGCTGATGATTTCGTATTTCTTCTCCGGAATCACCATGTCGTCGATACCAACAGACGCACCTGAACGGGCTGCATAGGCAAAGCCGGTGTACATGGTCTGGTCAGCAAAGATAACGGTCGGTTTCAGGCCCAGAATGCGGTAACAGGTGTTCAGCATTTTGGAGATCGCTTTTTTACCCAGCGGCTGGTTCACAATAGAGAACGGCAGACCTTTAGGAACGATCATCCACAGAATGGCACGACCAACGGTAGTATCTTTCAGTGTGGTTTTTGCTACGAACTCACCGTTCTCGTCTTTTTCGTATTCAGTGATACGAACTTTAACGCGAGCGTGCAGTTCAGCCTGGCCAGAGCGGTACAGACGTTCCGCTTCTTTCGGGCCAGTCAGCACCATGCCTTCGCCTTTGGCGTTGATTTTGTCACGGGTCATGTAGTACAGACCCAATACCACGTCCTGAGACGGAACGATGATTGGCTCGCCGTTCGCTGGAGACAGGATGTTGTTGGTAGACATCATCAGTGCACGCGCTTCCAGCTGGGCTTCCAGCGTCAGCGGTACGTGAACAGCCATCTGGTCACCATCGAAGTCGGCGTTATATGCCGCACAAACCAGCGGGTGCAGCTGGATAGCTTTACCTTCGATCAGTACCGGTTCAAAGGCCTGGATACCCAGACGGTGCAGTGTTGGTGCACGGTTCAGCATCACCGGGTGTTCGCGGATAACTTCGTCCAGGATATCCCAAACGACAGCTTCTTCGCGCTCAACCATTTTCTTCGCGGCTTTGATGGTGGTGGCCAGGCCACGCAGTTCCAGTTTGCCGTAGATGAACGGTTTGAACAGCTCCAGTGCCATTTTCTTCGGCAGACCGCACTGATGCAGACGCAGGTATGGACCTACGGTGATTACAGAACGACCGGAGTAGTCAACACGCTTACCGAGCAGGTTCTGACGGAAACGACCCTGCTTACCTTTGATCATGTCGGCCAAAGATTTCAGAGGACGTTTGTTAGAACCGGTGATCGCACGACCGCGACGACCGTTATCCAGCAGGGCGTCGACCGCTTCCTGCAGCATACGTTTTTCGTTGCGTACGATGATGTCCGGCGCAGCCAGATCCAGCAGACGTTTCAGACGGTTGTTACGGTTAATGACGCGACGATACAGATCGTTCAGGTCAGAAGTCGCGAAACGACCACCATCCAGCGGAACCAGCGGACGCAGATCTGGCGGCAGCACCGGCAGAACGGTCAGGATCATCCACTCTGGCTTGTTACCAGACTGTACGAACGCTTCCAGCAGTTTGATACGCTTGGTCAGCTTTTTACGCTTGGTTTCGGAGTTGGTTTCGTTCAGCTCTTCACGCAGAGTTTCACACTCTTGCTCCAGATCCATGCTCTTCAGCAGGGCCTGGATAGCTTCCGCACCCATCTTCGCGTCGAATTCGTCACCGAACTCTTCCAGCGCGTCCAGATACTGCTCTTCAGTCAGGATCTGTTGACGTTCCAGGTTGGTCATACCGCCTTCGATAACCACATAAGATTCGAAGTACAGTACGCGTTCGATATCGCGCAGCGGCATATCGAGCAGCAGACCGATACGGGACGGCAGCGATTTCAGGAACCAGATGTGCGCAGTCGGACATGCCAGCTCGATGTGGCCCATGCGCTCACGGCGCACTTTGGTCTGGGTCACTTCAACGCCGCACTTCTCACAGATCACACCGCGGTGTTTCAGGCGCTTGTACTTACCGCACAGGCACTCGTAGTCTTTTACCGGCCCAAAGATACGGGCGCAGAAAAGGCCGTCACGCTCAGGCTTGAACGTACGGTAGTTAATGGTTTCCGGCTTTTTAACTTCACCGAAAGACCATGAACGGATCATGTCTGGCGAGGCCAGAGCAATTTTGATCGCATCAAACTCTTCGGTTTTAGTCTGCGCTTTCAGAAACTTTAATAAATCTTTCACGGATTTGCTCCCGTCGGAGTTAGCACAATCCACTGCCGGGAATTACCCCGGCAGCAGTGACCTGTTTGAGCGAGGATTACTCGTCTTCCAGTTCGATGTTGATGCCCAGCGAGCGGATT
The DNA here is from genome assembly GCF_019930565.1 of Kluyvera sp. CRP. Lineage (NCBI taxonomy): Bacteria > Pseudomonadati > Pseudomonadota > Gammaproteobacteria > Enterobacterales > Enterobacteriaceae > Kluyvera > Kluyvera sp. CRP. The sequence continues at coordinate 809,311 of NZ_CP082841.1, forward strand.
TCTTTCAACAGTACGTTGAAGGATTCCGGCATGCCCGGTTCCATCTGATGGTTGCCATCTACGATGTTCTTATACATCTTAGTACGGCCGTTCACGTCATCAGACTTAACGGTGAGCATTTCTTGCAGGGTGTAGGCGGCGCCGTAAGCTTCCAGCGCCCACACTTCCATCTCCCCGAAGCGCTGACCACCGAACTGCGCCTTACCACCCAGCGGCTGCTGAGTAACCAGGCTGTAAGAACCGGTGGAACGCGCGTGCATCTTGTCGTCGACCAGGTGGTTCAGTTTCAGCATGTACATGTAACCTACGGTTACCGGACGCTCGAACTGTTCACCGGTACGGCCGTCGAACAGGGTGATCTGACCGGAAGTCGGCAGGTCGCCCAGCTGCAGCAGTTCTTTAATTTCCGCTTCTTTCGCACCGTCGAATACCGGCGTTGCGATCGGCATACCTTTACGCAGGTTTTCAGCCAGACGCAGAACTTCATCATCGCTGAAGGTGCTCAGGTCGACTTTCTGACGAACGTCGGCGCCCAGATCGTAAGCACGCTGGATGAACTCGCGCAGTTTCGCGACTTCCTGCTGCTGTTTCAGCATGGCGTTGATCTTATCGCCGATACCTTTCGCAGCCATACCCAGGTGAGTTTCAAGGATCTGACCGATGTTCATACGCGATGGTACGCCCAGCGGGTTCAGAACGATATCTACCGGCGTACCGTTAGCATCGTGCGGCATATCTTCGATCGGGTTGATCTTGGAGATAACACCCTTGTTACCGTGACGACCTGCCATTTTGTCACCAGGCTGGATACGGCGTTTAACGGCCAGGTATACCTTAACAATCTTCAGCACGCCCGGTGCCAGATCGTCGCCTTGGGTGATTTTGCGGCGTTTCGCTTCGAGTTTCTTCTCAAACTCGTGCTTCAGTTCGTCGTACTGTTCAGCCAGCTGTTCCAGCTGATTCTGTTTCTCTTCGTCGGTCAGGCCGAGCTCCAGCCAGCGATCGCGAGGCAGTTTGTCGAGCTTCTCAGCTTCAACACCACCGGCAACCAGCACAGCGTAGATACGGCTGAACAGGCCAGCTTCAAGGATCTGCAGTTCTTCAGACAGGTCTTTCTTAGCCTGCTTCAGCTGCATCTCTTCGATTTCCAGCGCACGTTTGTCTTTTTCTACGCCATCGCGAGTAAAGACCTGAACGTCGATAACGGTACCGGAAACGCTGTTTGGTACGCGCAGAGAAGAGTCTTTAACGTCAGACGCTTTCTCACCGAAGATCGCACGCAGCAGCTTCTCTTCTGGCGTCAGCTGGGTTTCACCTTTCGGCGTTACCTTACCAACCAGAATGTCGCCACCGGTGACTTCTGCACCAATGTAAACGATACCGGATTCATCCAGTTTGGAGAGCGCAGCTTCACCCACGTTCGGGATGTCGGCGGTGATCTCTTCCGGCCCCAGCTTGGTGTCACGGGACACACAGGCCAGTTCCTGAATGTGGATGGTGGTGAAACGGTCTTCCTGAACAACACGCTCGGATACGAGGATGGAGTCTTCGAAGTTGTAACCGTTCCATGGCATGAATGCCACGCGCATGTTCTGACCCAGCGCCAGCTCACCCAGGTCGGTGGACGGGCCATCTGCCAGCACGTCGCCGCGCTCGATTGGCTCACCCAGAGACACGCAAGGCATCTGGTTAATACAGGTGTTCTGGTTAGAACGGGTGTATTTGGTCAGGTTGTAGATGTCGATACCCGCTTCGCCCGGATACATCTCGTCTTCGTTAACTTTGATAACGATACGGGATGCGTCGACGTACTGAACGGTACCGCCACGCTTAGCCACTGCAGTAACACCGGAGTCGACGGCTACAGCACGTTCCATACCGGTACCAACCAGCGGCTTATCAGCACGCAGAGTTGGAACGGCCTGACGTTGCATGTTCGCACCCATCAATGCACGGTTGGCGTCATCGTGTTCCAGGAACGGGATCAGGGACGCACCGACGGATACCACCTGCTGGGTGGATACGTCCATGTAGTCAACCTGGTCGCGGCTGAACAAGCTGGATTCGCCTTTGCTACGGCAGGTAACCAGATCTTCTACAAAGTGGCCTTCGTCATCCAGGTTGGAGTTCGCCTGAGCGATAACGTAGTTGCCTTCTTCGATAGCAGACAGGTAATGAATTTCGTCGGTTACAACACCGTCGGTCACTTTACGGTACGGAGTCTCAAGGAAGCCGTATTCGTTAGTCTGTGCGTACACGGACAGGGAGTTGATCAGACCGATGTTCGGACCTTCAGGCGTTTCGATTGGACATACGCGACCATAGTGAGTCGGGTGTACGTCTCGAACTTCGAAGCCTGCGCGCTCACGGGTCAGACCGCCCGGGCCGAGTGCGGAGATACGACGTTTGTGCGTAATCTCAGACAGCGGGTTGTTCTGGTCCATAAACTGAGACAGCTGGCTGGAACCGAAGAACTCTTTCACTGCTGCGGAAATCGGTTTGGCGTTGATCATATCCTGAGGCATCAGGGTATCCAGATCGCCCAGAGACAGACGCTCTTTCACCGCACGCTCTACACGTACCAGGCCAACGCGGAACTGGTTTTCCGCCATTTCGCCTACGGAACGGATACGACGGTTGCCGAGGTGGTCGATATCATCGACTTCGCCTTTACCGTTACGGATATCGATGAGCTTCTTCATCACTTCGATGATGTCGTCTTTGCTCAGGATACCGGAACCTTCGATTTCGTCGCGCAGCAGAGAACGGTTGAACTTCATACGACCAACCGCAGACAGGTCATAGCGGTCTTCGGAGAAGAACAGGTTCTCGAACAGGCTTTCAGCAGCTTCGCGAGTCGGCGGCTCACCAGGGCGCATCATGCGGTAGATTTCTACCAGCGCGCTCAGACGATCGTTGGTTGGGTCGACGCGTACAGTTTCAGAAATGTAGGCACCGTGATCCAGATCGTTAGTGAACAGCGTTTCGATACGCTTGTGGCCAGACTGGCTCAGCTTAGCCAGCAGATCCAGACTCAGCTCCATGTTAGCCGGGCAGATCAGCTCGCCAGTAGATTCGTCAACGTAGTCTTTGGAAGCGACTTTGCCAGCGATGTACTCAACCGGAACTTCGATATGTTTGATATCGTCTTTTTCCAGCTGGCGAATGTGGCGCGCAGTAATACGGCGGCCTTTTTCAACGTACACTTTACCGTTCGCTTCGATGTCGAAGGACGCGGTTTCGCCACGCAGACGTTCTGGAATCAGCTCCATCTGCAGCTTGTTGTCGCGAATTTCGAAGACAACTTTCTCAAAGAACAGGTCAAGGATCTGCTCAGTGGTGTAGTTCAGCGCACGCAGGATGATGGTCGCAGGCAGTTTACGGCGACGGTCGATACGTACGAACAGGTTGTCCTTCGGATCGAATTCGAAGTCCAGCCAGGAACCACGGTAAGGAATGATGCGCGCGTTATACAGCACTTTACCCGAAGAGTGGGTTTTGCCTTTATCGGAGTCAAAGAAGACGCCTGGGCTACGATGCAGCTGAGAAACGATAACACGCTCAGTACCGTTGATAACAAAGGTACCGTTGTCGGTCATGAGCGGAATTTCGCCCATGTAGACTTCTTGTTCTTTAATGTCTTTGACGGTGCCTTCCGGCGCTTCGCGCTCGTAGATCACCAGACGCAGTTTTACGCGCAGCGGTGCGGAATAGGTCACGCCACGGATCTGACATTCCTGAACGTCAAAGACCGGTTCGCCAAGGCGGTAGCTGACGTATTGCAGCTCGGAGTTACCGCTGTAGCTTTTAATCGGGAATACGGAACGGAAAGCCGCTTCCAGACCATACTGACCTTCAGGATCTTGCTCGATAAACTTCTGGAACGAGTCAAGCTGGATAGAAAGGAGATATGGGACATCCAGTACTTGCGGACGTTTACCAAAATCCTTACGAATACGTTTTTTCTCGGTATAGGAGTAAACCATAGGGTTCCTCAGCTCGCTGACAAGTCGACGCATCTGTCCATGGGCAGACAGTTTGTGCAACACTATTTTGTTGACCGGAAAATGGAACACTTTCCGCAATACCTGTTGCTATCACGCTTAAACCATTTCATTGCGATTTACACAGAGCGAGCACCCTGTCGCAATATATTAAGTCGTCGATAGAAACATGCATTGTCAGGACAACCAGTAGTCAAACAGTGTGAAATGCTACTGGCGCCATACAGCGCAAAATGGCTGGTGACTAAAAAGTCACCAGCCATCGGCCTGATTACTCAGGCTTCAACCAGAAAAGTTGGCTTATTTAACTTCAACTTCAGCGCCAGCTTCTTCCAGAGATTTTTTCAGTGCTTCAGCGTCATCTTTGCTCACGCCTTCTTTCAGAGCGGCCGGAGCAGATTCTACCAGGTCTTTAGCTTCTTTCAGACCCAGGCCAGTTGCGCCACGTACTGCTTTGATTACAGCAACTTTGTTAGCGCCAGCAGCTTTCAGAATTACGTCGAATTCAGTTTTTTCTTCAGCAGCTTCAGCCGGGCCAGCAGCTACAGCTACAGCAGCAGCAGCGGAAACACCGAATTTTTCTTCCATTGCAGAGATCAGCTCAACAACGTCCATTACGGACATAGCGGATACTGCTTCAATGATTTGATCTTTAGTGATAGACATTTAAATTGTTCCTGAATATCAGAATAAGTTTATACGTAAGCAGATGCTTTACAAAGATAACTGCGATTAAGCAGCTTCTTTCGCATCGCGTACAGCAGCCAGAGTGCGAACCAGTTTGCCAGCCGAAGCTTCTTTCATGGTTGCCATCAGGCGTGCAATTGCTTCTTCGTAGGTCGGCAGAGTTGCCAGGCGGTCGATCTGAGACGCCGGGATCAGCTCACCTTCAAAGGCTGCAGCTTTGACCTCAAATTTTGCATTCGCTTTCGCGAACTCTTTGAACAGACGAGCAGCAGCGCCCGGGTGTTCCATAGAGTATGCAATCAGGGTCGGACCAACAAACGTGTCTTTCAGGCACTCGAACTGAGTACCTTCAACGACGCGACGCAGCAGGGTGTTACGAACAACACGCATGTATACGCCAGCTTCACGACCTGCTTTACGCAGTTCAGTCATTTTATCTACAGTTACGCCACGGGAATCCGCAACTACTGCAGACAGCGCGCCTTTGGCTACTTCGCTGACTTCAGCAACAATCGCTTGTTTGTCTTGAAGATTTAAAGCCATTAGCTTTGCTCCTGGATGTTTGCCAGAGCTTATGCTCTGGAACTCACTTCACTCATCTCAACGAGAAGAGCGTCTTAATACGGTGAGCAGAAACAAGCCAAAGAGTACTTTAAAAAATAATCCTAGCGTTCTGTCACCGTCTACGCAGGGCATTAAGTTTCTTGCGAAACACCTGCGGTCTTCGACGGAGGCCTGGATAGGCCAGGCTCCAACGAACAAATCTTTTTAGCCGCTAACTTTTGTTAGCAAACGTGGGGGTAAGATTGTAGACAAAATCACCGCCCACGTAAAGGCATTAGTTTGCAGCAGCGCTCAGGCCAGCCTGGTCAACTGCAACACCCGCACCCATGGTGGTGGAGATGCTAACTTTCTTGATGTACACGCCTTTCGCCTGAGTCGGTTTTGCTTTTTTCAGCGCAACCAGCAGAGCTTCCAGGTTTTCTTTCAGTTTGTCAGCGTCAAAGTCCACTTTACCGATGGTGGTGTGGATGATGCCGTTTTTGTCGTTACGGTAACGAACCTGACCCGCTTTAGCGTTCTTAACCGCTTCAGCAACGTTCGGAGTTACAGTACCAACTTTCGGGTTTGGCATCAGGCCGCGCGGGCCCAGAACCTGACCCAGCTGGCCAACAACGCGCATTGCATCCGGGGAAGCAATAACAACGTCGAAGTTCATTTCGCCTTTCTTGATCTGTTCAGCCAGATCTTCCATACCTACCAGCTCAGCGCCAGCAGCTTTAGCTGCTTCAGCGTTCGGGCCCTGGGTAAATACGGCAACGCGAACAGAACGGCCAGTACCGTGCGGCAGTACAGTTGCACCACGTACGTTCTGGTCAGATTTACGAGCGTCGATGCCGAGGTTAACGGCAACGTCAACGCTTTCGTTGAATTTAGCAGTGGCCAGCTCTTTCAGCAGAGAGATAGCTTCGTTGATGTCGTACTGTTTAGTTGCATCAACTTTTTCACGGATCACGCGCATACGCTTGGTCAGTTTAGCCATTTCTTAGTCCTCCACTACCAGGCCCATGGAACGTGCAGTACCTTCGATGGAGCGAGTCATCGCTTCAATGTCGGCACCGGTCATGTCGGCAGCTTTGGTCTGCGCGATTTCCTGCAGCTGAGCGCGGGAAATTTTACCTACTTTGTCTTTGTTCGGCTTACCGGAACCAGACTTAATACCAGCCGCTTTCTTCAGCAGAACTGCTGCCGGAGGCGTTTTGGTAATGAAGGTGAAAGAACGGTCAGCGTAAACTGTGATAACAACCGGAATCGGCAGACCTTTTTCGATGGAATCAGTCTTCGCGTTGAACGCTTTGCAGAATTCCATGATGTTAACACCCTGTTGACCCAGAGCAGGACCAACCGGCGGACTCGGGTTTGCCATACCAGCTGCAACCTGCAGCTTAACGTAGGCTTGGACTTTCTTAGCCATTCTAAAATCCTCTAATTGGGTAATAGCGCCTCAAGGAGGCTCCCCGTGAATAAAAATCGTTTTACAGGCCGTGGCCCATAAAAACAAAAGGCGCGAAATTGTATGTCAATTTCGCGCCCTATGCAACGATTAGATCGATGCTTTTTTGATCGCAGCCTTACGCTTTCTCAACCTGAGCGAAGTCCAGCTCTACCGGGGTCGCACGACCGAAGATAGAAACAGACACTTTCAGGCGAGACTTCTCGTAATCCACTTCTTCAACCACGCCGTTGAAGTCAGCGAACGGACCGTCGTTAACGCGAACCATTTCACCCGGTTCAAACAGCGTTTTCGGACGCGGCTTATCACCAACCTGCTGCAGGCGGTTCATAATCGCATCAACTTCTTTATCGCTGATTGGCGCCGGACGGTCAGAGGTACCGCCGATAAAGCCCATTACGCGCGGAACGCTGCGCACCAAGTGCCAGCTCGCGTCGTTCATCACCATCTGAACTAATACGTAGCCAGGGAAGAATTTGCGCTCGCTCTTACGACGCTGGCCGCCACGGATTTCAACCACTTCTTCGGTCGGAACCATGACTTCGCCAAACAGCTCTTCCATGTTGTGTAATTTGATATGCTCGCGCAGCGAAGTCGCTACACGGCCTTCGAAACCGGAAAACGCCTGAACGACGTACCAACGCTTTTTAGGTGCTTCAGACATCTTAGAACCTCAGGCCAGTGATAAAGGATACCAGGCGAACCAGAATACCATCCAGTCCCCACAGGATCAGTGACATTACCGCAGTGACCGCCGCAACGATCAGCGTAGTGTGCAGCGTTTCCTGGCGAGTCGGCCAAATCACCTTACGAACTTCCGTTCTCGCTTCACGAGCAAACGCAACGGTCGCTTTGCCTTTCGTCGTCAACAGCGCGACACCACCCGCTGCAGCAATAATAATTACTACGGCCAGCGCACGCAGCGGCAGCATCATGTCGCGATAAAGGTAGTTACCCACAATTGCGACAATCAGCAATACGGCAACAACGACCCACTTCATCGCTTCCAGGCCGCGCCCGCTCCCTTGAGCTTCGGTATTCGCACTCATAAACCAACCTGTCAGAAGTATTCTACAAACATTTCCACCCCGCGATTGCGAGGCGATCCAAACCGAAATAAGTTTCGGACTAAACGCCCTCTACAGAGCCTGTCTCAGCAATGATTATGGCAAAAATAATCACTGATGAGCCAGGTTCTGGTTCGACAGCGTACAAAAAGGGCATCAAATGATGCCCTTTTATTGCGCATTGCGTCAAATGTTATCAGCAATTAGCTCATTACTTTGGCAACAACGCCCGCGCCAACGGTACGACCGCCTTCACGGATTGCGAAACGCAGACCATCGTCCATCGCGATCGGGTGGATCAGGGTAACAACCATTTTGATGTTGTCGCCCGGCATTACCATCTCTACGCCTTCCGGCAGTTCGATGGTACCAGTCACGTCAGTAGTACGGAAGTAGAACTGCGGACGGTAGCCTTTGAAGAACGGAGTATGACGGCCGCCTTCGTCTTTGGACAGGATGTACACTTCAGATTCGAACTTGGTGTGCGGCTTGATAGAGCCCGGCTTAGCCAGTACCTGACCACGTTCGATTTCTTCACGTTTGATACCACGCAGCAGAACACCAACGTTCTCACCAGCACGGCCTTCGTCCAGCAGTTTGCGGAACATTTCAACGCCAGTACAGGTAGACTTAGCAGTGTCTTTGATACCAACGATTTCAACTTCTTCGCCAACTTTGATGATACCGCGCTCTACACGACCGGTAACAACGGTACCACGACCGGAGATGGAGAATACGTCTTCGATCGGCAGCAGGAACGGCTTGTCAATCGCACGCTCTGGTTCTGGGATGTAAGAATCCAGGAAGCCAGCCAGTTCGATGATTTTCGCTTCCCACTCTGCGTCGCCTTCCAGCGCTTTCAGAGCAGAACCACGAACGATCGGAGTGTCGTCGCCCGGGAAATCGTACTGAGACAGAAGTTCACGAACTTCCATTTCAACCAGTTCCAGCAGCTCTTCGTCATCAACCATGTCGCATTTGTTCAGGAACACGATGATGTACGGAACGCCTACCTGACGACCCAGCAGGATGTGCTCACGAGTCTGCGGCATCGGGCCGTCAGTCGCAGCAACAACCAGGATCGCGCCGTCCATCTGAGCAGCACCGGTGATCATGTTTTTAACATAATCGGCGTGCCCCGGGCAGTCTACGTGTGCGTAGTGACGGGTCGGGGTGTCGTATTCAACGTGGGAGGTGTTGATGGTGATACCACGAGCTTTTTCTTCCGGTGCGTTATCGATCTGGTCGAAAGCACGAGCAGCACCGCCGTAGGTTTTAGCCAGAACGGTAGTGATTGCAGCAGTCAGGGTAGTTTTACCATGGTCAACGTGGCCGATAGTACCGACGTTGACGTGCGGTTTGGTACGTTCAAATTTTTCTTTAGACATCGATAGTCCCTCTAATACACGGATAAATCGGTGATATCACCACATCAACCAGACAAAACGCCTGAATTGTTGAATGCTTGAATTTGAACAGAGAGAAATGGGAGGGAGAAGAGAAGTGGTGCTGATACCCAGAGTCGAACTGGGGACCTCACCCTTACCAAGGGTGCGCTCTACCAACTGAGCCATATCAGCACGTCTGGAGCGGGCAGCGGGAATCGAACCCGCATCATCAGCTTGGAAGGCTGAGGTAATAGCCATTATACGATGCCCGCATCCTAAAACTCGGCTACCCAGTTCTTTCTGTGCCAAAGGAAAGAGATTTCTCCCTTTCCTTTGTTTGAGCTAGTTATTTTACCAACCAACTCTGGCTTCGCAATGCTTAGCCTGAAAGTGGTGGTGGGGGAAGGATTCGAACCTTCGAAGTCTGTGACGGCAGATTTACAGTCTGCTCCCTTTGGCCGCTCGGGAACCCCACCTGATGGTGCCGACTACCGGAATCGAACTGGTGACCTACTGATTACAAGTCAGTTGCTCTACCTACTGAGCTAAGTCGGCATCAAGTAGCGCGCATTCTATGGAGACCTGCGGAGACATGCAACTAAAAAATTGCATAAAATGTTCTATCGCTCACGTTTTGTGCATTTGCGCGTAAAAACTCAGCAAAACGTCGGTTTTACGTCCAAAAATCTCGCTGGGGATCGGATAGTCTCGCGATGCTTTGCTCGTCTTTAACGATATTCAGGGCGAAAGTTCAGGCTGGATAGCGTAGATTTTCGCATTGTCTTCTTTTGCGCTCTTTCTTCATTAATGGCAAATCGCCTGGTTGAGAGTAAACAGTGGCGTTTTCTCACGAAAGCGCCACTCATTTGGATTTTTTCTTCTTTTTATCTTCCATCTGGTGTTAACCTCCTGCCCATTGTCCTGATTAACTGAATGTGAAGCGTCGCGTGCAGTCAGCGTGGTAGCCAGAACATGCTTATGAGAAAACAAGAGCAAACGTTAATGACACCTTATCTACAGTTCAATCGTAGCCAGTGGGCAGCGCTGCGCGATTCCGTGCCAATGACCCTGACTGAAGGCGAAATTACGCGCTTAAAAGGTATCAACGAAGATCTGTCGCTGGAGGAAGTGGCGGAGATCTATTTGCCTTTGTCACGTTTATTGAACTTCTATATTAGTTCTAACCTGCGCCGCCAGGCGGTGCTGGAGCAGTTCCTTGGCACTAACGGCCAACGCATTCCTTATATCATCAGTATTGCCGGCAGCGTGGCGGTGGGTAAAAGTACGACCGCGCGCGTGTTACAGGCACTGCTGAGTCGTTGGCCGGAACACCGCCGCGTAGAGCTGATCACCACCGACGGTTTTCTGCATCCTAACGAGGTGCTTAAAGAACGCGGCCTGATGAAGAAGAAAGGCTTCCCGCAGTCGTATGATATGCATCGACTGGTGAAATTCGTTTCTGACCTGAAGTCCGGGGTACCGAACGTTACCGCACCGGTCTATTCGCATCTGATTTATGACGTTATCCCTGATGGCGATAAAACGGTCACTCATCCCGATATTTTAATCCTTGAGGGATTAAACGTTCTGCAGAGCGGGATGGATTATCCGCACGATCCGCATCATGTATTTGTTTCCGACTTCGTTGATTTTTCTATTTATGTTGATGCGCCTGAAAAATTATTACAATCGTGGTATATCAACCGTTTCCTGAAATTCCGCGAAGGGGCCTTTACGGACCCGGATTCTTATTTCCATAACTATGCGCAGCTTTCTAAAGAGGAAGCCATTAACGTCGCGACATCACTGTGGAATGAAATTAACCTACGAAATCTAAACGAAAATATTCTACCAACGCGTGAGCGCGCAAGCCTGATTTTAACGAAAAGCGCTAACCACTCCGTTGAGCAAGTGCGGTTGCGGAAATAAAAAAGATAAAAGAAAAGGGAGCCGAAGCTCCCTTTTTTATTCGGCGCTGCGCAGCGAAATCTCACCGCCCATCCACGGTTTAATTACCCCATCTTGCTCAAGTAATAATGCTCCCTGAGTATCAATTCCACGGGAAATACCGAAGATTTCTTTATCACCGATAATCAGTTTCACCGGCCGATTAATAAAGTTATCTAATTTATCCCAGCGCGAGAGATATGGTGCCAGGCCTTCCTGCTCGAAGAGATGCAGCGCTTCATGCAGCTCATTAATTAAGCGCGCGGCCAAAACGTTACGATCGATGGTGATCCCCGCCTCTTGCAGGTTGATCCAACCCTGGTTAATCACATCGTTTTCAACACGACGCATAACCAGGTTAATGCCGGCGCCAATGACTATTTGCGCGGCATCACCCGTCTTACCGGTCAGCTCAACGAGAATACCGGATAGTTTACGGTCATTCAGATACAGGTCATTTGGCCATTTCACCCGCACTTTATCCGCGCCGAGATCCTGAAGGACTTCTGCCATCACAATACCAATCACCAGGCTCAGGCCAATCGCGGCGGCGGGCCCCTGCTCTAAACGCCAGTACATGGAAAGATACAGGTTAGCGCCAAACGGTGAGAACCATTTACGGCCGCGACGGCCACGGCCCGCCTGCTGGTATTCGGCGACGCATGCATCACCGGACTTCAGCTCACCAATACGATCGAGCAGATACTGGTTTGTCGAGTCGATAACCGGGAGAACCGCGACATCACCGTAATCAACCGAATTGCGAATACGTTCAGCATTCAGCAGTTGTATCGGTTCCGGTAAGCTATAGCCTTTACCAGGTACGGTAAAGACATCAACTCCCCAGTCACGCAGCGTCTGGATATGCTTGTTAATCGCCGCGCGGCTCATCCCCAACGTTTCGCCTAACTGCTCGCCGGAGTGAAAATCGCCGTCGGCCAGCAGTGAGATAAGCGTTAATGGCACCGTATTGTCTTTCATTGAATTACCTCAACCGCGTTCACTTCACCCGTAGAACCAATAAAGCGAACTTCAGGTTCCAGCCAGACGTTAAATTTGTCGCCCACCTGCTGGCGAACATAATGAGCCAGCTTCACCACATCGCCACTCCGGGCGTGATTGATATTCACCAGTACCAGCGCCTGCTGTTGGTGTACCGCTGCGCCGCCTTCAATGTGACCTTTCAACTGACACTGATCGATAAGCCAGCCAGCCGCCAGCTTAACGCTACCGTCCGCCTGTGGGTAATGAGGTGCTTTCGGGTAGTTCGCCAACAGCGTCTGTGCGTATTCTGCGCTGACCACGGGGTTTTTAAAGAAGCTGCCCGCGTTGCCGTTAATCTTAGGGTCCGGCAGTTTGGTCATGCGCATATGGCAGACTGAATCGAAAACCTCACGCGGAGTGACGGTTTGCGGATCCAGGCGTGTCAGATCGCCATAAGTCAGCACCGGCCGCCATGCTTTGGCCAGGCAGAAGCCAACTGCAACAATCGCAAAACGATCCTGATAAGCATGCTTGAAGATGCTATCCCGGTAACCAAACTGACATTCTGCGGCAGTGAGGCGTTTTCGCTCTCCGGTGGCCAGCTCAATACAGTCGACATACTCGCAAACGTGCTGTAATTCGACGCCGTAGGCGCCGATATTCTGAATAGGGGATGAACCTGCACAACCAGGGATTAGCGCGAGGTTTTCGAGGCCGGGCATATTGTTATCCAGCGCATAGCGAACCAACTGATGCCAGTTCTCGCCTGCGCCGACGTGTAGGTGCCAGGCGTCTGCGGTTTCATTGACCTCAATACCTTTGAGACGGTTAAGGATCACGGTACCGGAATAGTCTTCCAGAAACAGGACGTTACTTCCTTCACCCAGGATCATAACCGGCAGCCCTTCACGGGTTGCTTGCTGCCAGGCGCGCAAAAGTTGTTGTTCGTTTTCAGCGCATACGATGTGCTTTGCACAATGGTCAATGCCGAAGGTGTTCCAGGGTTTTAGGGAGTGGGTCATGGCTGCTTTCCTGATGCTAAATCGGCGATAGTTTACCGTATCTGCATGGGGAAGGCTTGCGGTTATATGGAGGAAGAGCTTCTGGTAATACAGGAGAGCGAGACCGGATAAGACTTTGGCGCCAACATCCGGCATGTGAGACGGGATCGCACAGACGCAAAAAAGCCCATCCGTCAGGATGGGCTTCTTCACTAATTGATGCCTGGCAGTTTATGGCGGGCGTCCTGCCCGCCACCCTACGGGCCGTTGCTGCGCAACGTTCAAATCCGCTCCCGACGGATTTGTCCTACTCCGGAGAGCGCTCACCGACAAACAACACATAAAACAAAAGGCCCAGTCTTTCGACTGAGCCTTTTGTTTTATTTGATGCCTGGCAGTTCCCTACTCTCGCATGGGGAGACCCCACACTACCATCGGCGCTACGGCGTTTCACTTCTGAGTTCGGCATGGGGTCAGGTGGGACCACCGCGCTACAGCCGCCAGGCAAATTCTGTTTTCAGACCGCTTTATGCGTTCTGATTTAATCTGTAATCAAGCTGAATATCAGTCTCTTCGCCAAAACATCTTCGGCGTTGTAAGGTTAAGCCTCACGGTTCATTAGTATCGGTTAGCTCAATGTATCGCTACACTTACACACCCGACCTATCAACGTCGTCGTCTTCAACGTTCCTTCAGGACTCTCAAGGAGTCAGGGAGAACTCATCTCGGGGCAAGTTTCGTGCTTAGATGCTTTCAGCACTTATCTTTTCCGCATTTAGCTACCGGGCAATGCCATTGGCATGACAACCCGAACACCAGTGATGCGTCCACTCCGGTCCTCTCGTACTAGGAGCAGCCCCCCTCAATTCTCCAGCGCCCACGGCAGATAGGGACCGAACTGTCTCACGACGTTCTAAACCCAGCTCGCGTACCACTTTAAATGGCGAACAGCCATACCCTTGGGACCTACTTCAGCCCCAGGATGTGATGAGCCGACATCGAGGTGCCAAACACCGCCGTCGATATGAACTCTTGGGCGGTATCAGCCTGTTATCCCCGGAGTACCTTTTATCCGTTGAGCGATGGCCCTTCCATTCAGAACCACCGGATCACTAAGACCTGCTTTCGCACCTGCTCGAGCCGTCACTCTCGCAGTCAAGCTAGCTTATGCCTTTGCACTAACCTCCTGATGTCCGACCAGGATTAGCTAACCTTCGTGCTCCTCCGTTACTCTTTAGGAGGAGACCGCCCCAGTCAAACTACCCACCAGACACTGTCCGCAACCCGGATCACGGGTCTACGTTAGAACACCAGCCATTAAAGGGTGGTATTTCAAGGATGGCTCCACACGAACTGGCGTCCGCGCTTCAAAGCCTCCCACCTATCCTACACATCAAGGACCAGTGTTCAGTGTCAAGCTATAGTAAAGGTTCACGGGGTCTTTCCGTCTTGCCGCGGGTACACTGCATCTTCACAGCGAGTTCAATTTCACTGAGTCTCGGGTGGAGACAGCCTGGCCATCATTACGCCATTCGTGCAGGTCGGAACTTACCCGACAAGGAATTTCGCTACCTTAGGACCGTTATAGTTACGGCCGCCGTTTACCGGGGCTTCGATCAAGAGCTTCGCGTTGCCGCTAACCCCATCAATTAACCTTCCGGCACCGGGCAGGCGTCACACCGTATACGTCCACTTTCGTGTTTGCACAGTGCTGTGTTTTTAATAAACAGTTGCAGCCAGCTGGTATCTTCGACTGATTTCAGCTCCATGGGTAAACCACTTCACCTACATATCAGCGTGCCTTCTCCCGAAGTTACGGCACCATTTTGCCTAGTTCCTTCACCCGAGTTCTCTCAAGCGCCTTGGTATTCTCTACCTGACCACCTGTGTCGGTTTGGGGTACGATTTGATGTTACCTGATGCTTAGAGGCTTTTCCTGGAAGCAGGGCATTTGTTACTTCAGCACCGTAGTGCCTCGTCATCACACCTCAGCGTTAGTAAGCGTCCGGATTTACCTAAACGCTCCGCCTACATGCTTAAACCGGGACAACCGTCGCCCGGCTAACATAGCCTTCTCCGTCCCCCCTTCGCAGTAACACCAAGTACAGGAATATTAACCTGTTTCCCATCGACTACGCCTTTCGGCCTCGCCTTAGGGGTCGACTCACCCTGCCCCGATTAACGTTGGACAGGAACCCTTGGTCTTCCGGCGTGCGGGTTTTTCACCCGCATTATCGTTACTTATGTCAGCATTCGCACTTCTGATACCTCCAGCATCCCTCACGAGACACCTTCGCAGGCTTACAGAACGCTCCCCTACCCAACAACACATAGTGTCGCTGCCGCAGCTTCGGTGCACAGTTTAGCCCCGTTACATCTTCCGCGCAGGCCGACTCGACCAGTGAGCTATTACGCTTTCTTTAAATGATGGCTGCTTCTAAGCCAACATCCTGGCTGTCTGAGCCTTCCCACATCGTTTCCCACTTAACTGTGACTTTGGGACCTTAGCTGGCGGTCTGGGTTGTTTCCCTCTTCACGACGGACGTTAGCACCCGCCGTGTGTCTCCCGTGATAACATTCTTCGGTATTCGCAGTTTGCATCGGGTTGGTAAGTCGGGATGACCCCCTAGCCGAAACAGTGCTCTACCCCCGAAGATGAGTTCACGAGGCGCTACCTAAATAGCTTTCGGGGAGAACCAGCTATCTCCCGGTTTGATTGGCCTTTCACCCCCAGCCACAAGTCATCCGCTAATTTTTCAACATTAGTCGGTTCGGTCCTCCAGTTAGTGTTACCCAACCTTCAACCTGCCCATGGCTAGATCACCGGGTTTCGGGTCTATACCCTGCAACTTAACGCCCAGTTAAGACTCGGTTTCCCTTCGGCTCCCCTATACGGTTAACCTTGCTACAGAATATAAGTCGCTGACCCATTATACAAAAGGTACGCAGTCACACCCCAAAGGGTGCTCCCACTGCTTGTACGTACACGGTTTCAGGTTCTTTTTCACTCCCCTCGCCGGGGTTCTTTTCGCCTTTCCCTCACGGTACTGGTTCACTATCGGTCAGTCAGGAGTATTTAGCCTTGGAGGATGGTCCCCCCATATTCAGACAGGATACCACGTGTCCCGCCCTACTCTTCGAGTTCACAACCTGTGCATTTTGGTGTACGGGACTATCACCCTGTACCGTCGGACTTTCCAGACCGTTCCACTAACACACAAGCTGATTCAGACTCTGGGCTGCTCCCCGTTCGCTCGCCGCTACTGGGGGAATCTCGGTTGATTTCTTTTCCTCGGGGTACTTAGATGTTTCAGTTCCCCCGGTTCGCTTCGTTAACCTATGTATTCAGTTAACGATAGTGTGACGAATCACACTGGGTTTCCCCATTCGGAAATCGCCGGTTATAACGGTTCATATCACCTTACCGACGCTTATCGCAGATTAGCACGTCCTTCATCGCCTCTGACTGCCAGGGCATCCACCGTGTACGCTTAGTCGCTTAACCTCACAACCCGAAGATGTTTCACTTCTGATTGCGAAAATTTGAGAGACTCGAACACACCATTTATCTGTTCTTATTACGGAGAACAGACACAGTGTGTCGTTTCAATTTTCAGCTTGATCCAGATTTTTAAAGAGCAAATATCTCAAACGTCACCCGAAGATGAGTTTTGAGATATTGAGGTCGGCGACTTTCACTCACACAAACCAGCAAGTGGCGTCCCCTAGGGGATTCGAACCCCTGTTACCGCCGTGAAAGGGCGGTGTCCTGGGCCTCTAGACGAAGGGGACACTGAAGTCTCAATCGCAAGACGCCTTGCTATTTACTTTTCATCAGACAATCTGTGTGAGCACTTCAAAGAACGTTTCTTTAAGGTAAGGAGGTGATCCAACCGCAGGTTCCCCTACGGTTACCTTGTTACGACTTCACCCCAGTCATGAATCACAAAGTGGTAAGCGCCCTCCCGAAGGTTAAGCTACCTACTTCTTTTGCAACCCACTCCCATGGTGTGACGGGCGGTGTGTACAAGGCCCGGGAACGTATTCACCGTAGCATTCTGATCTACGATTACTAGCGATTCCGACTTCATGGAGTCGAGTTGCAGACTCCAATCCGGACTACGACATACTTTATGAGGTCCGCTTGCTCTCGCGAGGTCGCTTCTCTTTGTATATGCCATTGTAGCACGTGTGTAGCCCTACTCGTAAGGGCCATGATGACTTGACGTCATCCCCACCTTCCTCCAGTTTATCACTGGCAGTCTCCTTTGAGTTCCCGGCCGAACCGCTGGCAACAAAGGATAAGGGTTGCGCTCGTTGCGGGACTTAACCCAACATTTCACAACACGAGCTGACGACAGCCATGCAGCACCTGTCTCAGAGTTCCCGAAGGCACCAAAGCATCTCTGCTAAGTTCTCTGGATGTCAAGAGTAGGTAAGGTTCTTCGCGTTGCATCGAATTAAACCACATGCTCCACCGCTTGTGCGGGCCCCCGTCAATTCATTTGAGTTTTAACCTTGCGGCCGTACTCCCCAGGCGGTCTATTTAACGCGTTAGCTCCGGAAGCCACGCCTCAAGGGCACAACCTCCAAATAGACATCGTTTACGGCGTGGACTACCAGGGTATCTAATCCTGTTTGCTCCCCACGCTTTCGCACCTGAGCGTCAGTCTTCGTCCAGGGGGCCGCCTTCGCCACCGGTATTCCTCCAGATCTCTACGCATTTCACCGCTACACCTGGAATTCTACCCCCCTCTACGAGACTCAAGCTTGCCAGTTTCAAATGCAGTTCCCAGGTTGAGCCCGGGGATTTCACATCTGACTTAACAAACCGCCTGCGTGCGCTTTACGCCCAGTAATTCCGATTAACGCTTGCACCCTCCGTATTACCGCGGCTGCTGGCACGGAGTTAGCCGGTGCTTCTTCTGCGAGTAACGTCAATCGCTGCGGTTATTAACCACAACGCCTTCCTCCTCGCTGAAAGTACTTTACAACCCGAAGGCCTTCTTCATACACGCGGCATGGCTGCATCAGGCTTGCGCCCATTGTGCAATATTCCCCACTGCTGCCTCCCGTAGGAGTCTGGACCGTGTCTCAGTTCCAGTGTGGCTGGTCATCCTCTCAGACCAGCTAGGGATCGTCGCCTAGGTGAGCCGTTACCCCACCTACTAGCTAATCCCATCTGGGCACATCCGATGGTGTGAGGCCCGAAGGTCCCCCACTTTGGTCTTGCGACGTTATGCGGTATTAGCTACCGTTTCCAGTAGTTATCCCCCTCCATCGGGCAGTTTCCCAGACATTACTCACCCGTCCGCCACTCGTCACCCAAGAGCAAGCTCTCTGTGCTACCGTTCGACTTGCATGTGTTAGGCCTGCCGCCAGCGTTCAATCTGAGCCATGATCAAACTCTTCAATTTAAGTTTGATGCTCGTGAATTAAACTTCGTAATGAATTACGTGTTCACTCAGAGACTTGGTATTCATTTTTCGTCTTGCGACGTTAAGAATCCGTATCTTCGAGTGCCCACACAGATTGTCTGATAAATTGTTAAAGAGCAGTTGCGACGCGCTTTAGCGCTCTGTCGCGAGGTGGCGTATATTACGCTTTCCTCTTTCAGAGTCAAGCGTTTATTTCGCTTTTCTCTGTCGAGATTCTCAGGAGAACCTCGCTGACCCGGTGGCTTGTTTGCCGTTGTTCCGTCTCAGTGGGGCCGCATTATAGGGAGAAATTGAGAACCCGCAAGCAGAAATATAAAAAAACTTTTCGTTCGCTCATTTTCCAGGCAATGCGCCGAATTCACGCCCTATTTGTGCGAAAGTCGCGCGATTTCTTTGGCAAAATCGGCCACCTGACCCCAATCGGTATAAACCACTTCTTTACTGGTATCCGTTTCACCACCGGTCATCTTCATAATGAGACGAATCATGAAGCGATCGAACCAGCCGTAGCGTGGATAACGCAGCGCCCCGGCAAACACCGCGCAGGTATCCGGCTGCCATGGCGAACGTAACAGGAACTTACGTGTATAGCTGTTCGTCTGCGGTGAACGTTTCTCCGGCTTACGCGCCACCAGGTTCACCGCGAAGAAAGCGCTCGGTATCGCCTGCAGCGCCGCCGCATGTTTTTTCACGAAGCGATCAAGGGTGGGATGAAAATGCCCATAGCGAATAGACGCACCAATAATGACGCGATCGTACTGCGTCCAGTCGACATGATCCGTCCGATTCAGATCCACCATTGCCGTCTCGACGTCCAGCTCACTCAGTTGTGAACAGAGATAAGCAGCGATTTCGCGCGTCTGCCCATCACGGGTAGAAAAGAGCATTAATGTTTTCAACGCTGACTCCTGTTATTCGCGCCAGAATGTTGGGGTAAACAGCACCAGCAGCGTAAAGACTTCCAGACGACCAAACAGCATGTTCGCGATCAGGATCCACTTCGCCACCGGGTTCATGCTGGCGAAGTTATCCGCCACCACGCCCAGCCCTGGCCCCAGGTTATTGAGCGTCGCCACGACGGAAGCAAACGCCGAGAAGTCGTCCACGCCGGTGGCGATGATCGCCAGCATGCTAATAATGAAGACCAGCGCGTAAGCGGAGAAGAATCCCCATACGGCTTCAAGAATACGTTCCGGCAGCGCACGGTTGCCGAGCTTAATGCTATAAACCGCATTCGGGTGGACGAGGCGCTTCAGCTCACGGTTCCCCTGCTTGAACAGCAGCAGAATACGAATCACCTTCAGACCACCACCGGTTGAACCGGCGCAACCACCAATAAATGCCGAACACAAAAGAAGAACCGGCAGGAATAGCGGCCAGCGCGCGATGCTATCGGTCGTAAAGCCGGCTGTGGTCGCCATCGACACCACCTGGAAGAAGGCCTGGTTGAGCGTTGTGACCGCCGAGGCATAGATATTATGGAACCACAGCACCAGCGTACAGATCACCACCAGCGTCAGCTGCACGCCGATAAACATACGGAATTCCGGGTCGCGCCAGTACACCTTCAGGCTCCGCCCGCTTAATAAAGAGAAGTGCAGGCCGTAGTTACAGCCAGAGATCAGCAGGAAGATAGCAATAATGGTGTTGATAGTTGGACTATCAAAGAAACCCACGCTGGCATCATGCGTCGAGAAACCGCCGATCGCGATAGTGGCAAAACTGTGGCCGATCGCATCAAACGCCGGCATTCCGGCAAACCACAGCGCCAGCGCGCAGGCCACCGTCAGCAGGACATAGATAAGCCATAGGGTTTTCGCCGTTTCAGCGATACGCGGGCGCATCTTGTTGTCTTTTAGCGGCCCGGGCATTTCTGCTCTATAGAGCTGCATCCCCCCGACGCCGAGGATAGGCAGAATCGCCACCGCCAGCACAATGATCCCCATCCCACCGAACCATTGCAGCATTTGCCGATAGAAGAGTATCGCGTGAGGTAATGAATCCAGCCCCACCAGCGTGGTCGCCCCGGTCGTGGTTAAGCCCGAGAACGATTCAAAGAACGCGTCGGTCACCGTCAGGTTCGGCTGCTCGGAGAATATAAACGGCAGCGCACCCACGCTGCCCAGTACCGTCCAGAACAGGACGACAATCAGAAAGCCTTCGCGCGATTTCAGCTCGCGTTTTTCACGACGGTTTGGCCACCACAGCAGGGAACCAATTACCAGCGCGACGAAAAAGGTCTGGGTAAATGCGCGCCCGGCGCCATCGCGGTAAATCAAAGCCACTAATCCCGGCAGGATCATTGTCCCCGAGAATAAGATGACCAGAAGTCCAACAATTCGAGTAATGGCACGAAACTGCATGTCCGGCGCGTCCTTTGATAATCAATAAAGTCAGGAGGGGGATTATTCGTCAATCGCTAACAAATGCAATGAACCACGGCTAAAATCGGCCAGTCTTGCGGAAAAATCCGCCACTTTCGCCTGCGGAAGCGCCACGCGAAGCTGTACCGAGGCCTGATAGTCGCTGTCGACTATCTGTCCCGCATATTGCTCCACCAGCCCCTCAACGCCCACCAACTGTCCGTATTCGCATAGCAAAGTATATTCGGTTAACGGCGTTTTGATCTCCGTCGACAGCAGATTCAGTGCCTGCTGCACCCCACCGCCATAGGCTTTCACCAACCCACCGGTGCCCAATAAGATACCGCCGTAGTAGCGCACCACTACGGCGGTAATTTCACCGATGCCGCTGCCCATTAGCTGAGCCAGCATCGGTTTACCGGCCGTGCCCGCCGGTTCACCGTCATCAGAGAAACCCAGTTGCTGCGAGTCGTCCGGCCTACCCGCTACCCACGCCACGCAATGGTGACGGGCATCCGGGTGTTCAGCGCGAACCGACTCGACGAACGCTTTGGCCGCTTCCACCCCATCGGTATGCGCCAACAGGGTGATAAAACGGCTCTTCTTGATCTCTTCAACGAAGGTGACCGGCTCCGCCGGTATTCGCCAGCTTTCCATTACGCCAGCTTCAGGTCACGCGTCATATTTTCGATGTTGTTCTCGTGGATCACCACGTTATCTTCAATACGAATGCCGCCAAACGGTTTCAGCGCTTCGATTTTCTGCCAGTTGAAGTGCTTGCTGAACTGGCCTTCGCGCCACGGCGCAAGCAGCGATTCAATGAAGTAGATACCGGGCTCGATGGTCAACACCATGCGCGGCTCCAGCACTCGGGTACAACGCAGATACGGATATTTGGACGGCGCTGCCAGATGCGTACCGCTATCGTCCTGCATAAAGCCAGCAACATCATGCACCTGCAGACCTAACGGGTGACCAATGCCGTGTGGCATAAATGGCCCGGTCAGATCGTTCTCGACCATTGCTTCTTCGCTCATGTCGGTGACGATCTGATGTTTACGCAGCAGTTTGGCAATGCGCTGATGGAACTGAATGTGGTAATCCACATAGCTGGTCCCCGCTTTCATGGTGGCGATCAGCGCCAGTTGCTCGGCGTTGACGTCTTTTACCAGGTGCGCGTAGTCGTTATCGCTGTGCGCAGCCCAGGTACGGGTCAGGTCAGCGGCATAACCGTTGTATTCCGCGCCTGCGTCCAGCAGGAAGCTGCGCATTTCCGAAGGTGCGCGGTGATCCAGCTTGGTGTAGTGCAGCACGGCAGCATGTTCGTTCAGCGCCACAATGTTGCCGTACGGTACATCGGTATCACGGTGACCGGTGGCGGTCAGATACGCCAGGTTGATATCAAACTCGCTCATGCCGGAACGGAACGCTTCTTCCGCGGCACGGTGGCCATTCACCGCCATCTTCTGCGCTTCGCGCATGCACGCCAGCTCGTAATCTGTTTTATAGGAACGATAGTAGTGCAGGTAATCAATAACCCCTTTCGGGTTGATGTTGTTCGCCGCAATACCTAAGCCCAGCGCACGCTCCGGAACCGGACCGATATAGCCGATATTGTCACGGGCAGCGGGCAGTTGGCTGCCAATACCGTCTGCTTTCGGCAGCGCGATAACCTCAACATCCTCCGTCCAGAATGAGGTCGGCAGGGGTTCAACGTTGTGCCAGTAATCGACCGGCAGGTAGAACCACAGCTTAGGTTTATTGACGCCGTCCACCAGCAGCCAGCAGTTAGGTACCTGAGTCACGGGCACCCAGGCTTTAAACTGCGGGTTAACCTTGAACGGGTAAGCGTGGTCATCCAGAAAAACATTCATCAGCTCGCCAGAGTGGATAAGCAGCGCATCAAGCTTAAAACGCTCGAGTGCGTTACGCGCCCGCTCTTGTAAGGTAACAATATGATTTTTATAAAGTGCGGCCAGTGATTCCATTATTTACCCTTCTGAATTTATTGCCCTTTAGTCCCCGCATAGTAGCACACCTCATTGATCCTGCGTGATTTCCCCCGGACGTGATCCGACCAGCAAATATTTAAAGTCTTATTTGCATTTATTTAACACAAAATACACACTCGAGTTTATCTGGTATGACCAGATCATATTGCTGGATTCAGGAGACTGACATGCTCTACAAAGGCGACACCCTGTACCTCAACTGGCTGGAAGATGGCATTGCCGAACTGGTGTTCGATGCCCCTGGCTCAGTTAACAAGTTAGATACCGCAACCGTAGCCAGCCTCGGCCAGGCGCTCGACGTCCTCGAAAAACAAAAAGAGCTGAAGGGGCTGCTGCTGCGCTCTGAAAAGGCGGCCTTTATTGTCGGCGCGGATATCACCGAATTCCTTTCGCTGTTCCTGGTACCAGAAGAACAGTTCAGCCAGTGGCTGCATTTCGCCAACAGCGTGTTTAACCGTCTGGAAGATCTGCCAGTCCCGACGATTTCCGCCGTTAACGGCTATGCGCTGGGCGGCGGCTGCGAATGCGTGCTGGCGACCGACTATCGTCTGGCCACGCCGGACCTGCGCATCGGCCTGCCGGAAACCAAGCTGGGCATTATGCCGGGCTTCGGCGGTTCCGTGCGTCTGCCGCGTCTGTTAGGAGCCGACAGCGCGCTGGAAATCATCGCCGCCGGTAAAGACGTCGGTGCCGAACAGGCGCTGAAAATCGGTCTGGTCGACGGCATCGTTAAACAGGAAAAACTGTTCGACGGCGCGCTGGCGGTCCTGCGTCAGGCGATTAACGGCGACCTCGACTGGAAAGCAAAACGCCAGCCGAAACTGGAACCGCTCAAGCTCAGCAAAATTGAAGCCACCATGAGCTTCACCATTGCTAAAGGCATGGTGATGCAAACTGCGGGCAAACACTATCCGGCGCCGATCACGGCGGTGAAAACCATCGAGGCGGCGGCCCGCTTTGGCCGCGAAGAAGCGCTGAATCTGGAAAACAAAAGTTTTGTTCCACTGGCCCATTCTAATGAAGCCCGTGCGCTGGTCGGTATTTTCCTCAACGACCAATACGTAAAAGGTCAGGCAAAGAAACTGACCAAAAACACCGAACCGCCGAAACATGCCGCCGTGCTTGGCGCGGGGATCATGGGTGGCGGGATCGCTTACCAGTCCGCCTGGAAGGGCGTGCCGGTGATCATGAAGGATATCAATGAAAAATCGCTGACTCTCGGAATGACGGAAGCCAGCAAGCTGCTCAATAAACAGCTGGAGCGCGGCAAAATCGACGGCCTGAAGCTGGCCGGAGTGATCTCCACCATTCAGCCGACGCTGGATTACGCCGGTTTTGATCGCGTTGACGTGGTTGTTGAAGCCGTCGTGGAAAACCCGAAGGTCAAGAAAGCAGTGCTGGCAGAAACCGAGCAGAAGGTGCGCCCGGATACCGTGCTAGCTTCTAACACCTCGACCATTCCCATCGGCGAGCTGGCCGATGCGCTGGAACGCCCGGAAAACTTCTGCGGCATGCACTTCTTTAACCCGGTGCACCGTATGCCGCTGGTTGAGATCATCCGTGGCCAGAAAACCTCAGAAAGCACCATTGCCAAAGTCGTCGCCTGGGCGAGCAAGATGGGTAAAACACCTATCGTGGTCAACGACTGCCCCGGTTTCTTCGTCAACCGCGTGCTGTTCCCGTACTTTGCTGGCTTCAGCCAGCTGCTGCGCGACGGCGCGGACTTCCGCAAGGTTGATAAAGTGATGGAGAAACAGTTCGGTTGGCCGATGGGTCCGGCTTATCTGCTCGACGTGGTCGGTATTGATACCGCGCACCACGCGCAGGCAGTGATGGCGGCCGGTTTCCCGCAGCGTATGCAGAAAGATTACCGCGACGCTATCGACGCGCTGTTTGAAGCAAGCCGCTACGGTCAGAAAAATGGTCTGGGCTTCTGGCGCTATAAAGAAGACAGCAAAGGCAAGCCGAAGAAAGAAGAAGATGCTGCAGTGGACGGCCTGCTGGCCGACGTTAGCCAGCCGAAGCGCGACTTCAGCGACGACGAGATTATTGCTCGTATGATGATCCCGATGGTCAATGAAGTGGTGCGTTGCCTGGAAGAAGGCATCATCGCCAGCCCGGCGGAAGCCGATATGGCGCTGGTCTACGGCCTGGGCTTCCCTCCGTTCCACGGTGGCGCGTTCCGCTGGCTGGATACGCTTGGCAGCGCGAAGTATCTCGATATGGCTCAGCAGTATCAGCACCTTGGCCCGCTGTACGAAGTACCGGCCGGTCTGCGAGACAAGGCGCGCCATAACGAAGCGTATTATCCCCCGGTTGAGCCAGCCCGCCCGGCTGGTGAGCTGAAAACGGCTTAAGGAGTCACGATGGAACAGGTTGTTATTGTTGATGCAATTCGTACCCCGATGGGCCGTTCCAAAGGCGGCGCGTTCCGTAACGTGCGTGCGGAGGATCTCTCCGCGCACCTGATGCGTAGCCTGCTGGCGCGTAACCCGACGCTGGAAGCGGCGGCCATCGACGACATCTACTGGGGCTGCGTACAGCAGACGCTGGAGCAAGGTTTTAACATCGCCCGTAACGCGTCGCTGCTGGCGGAAATCCCGCATTCAGTACCGGCAGTCACCGTTAACCGTCTGTGTGGTTCCTCAATGCAGGCGCTGCACGATGCGGCGCGGATGATCATGACCGGTGATGCGCAGGTCTGTATGGTCGGCGGCGTAGAACACATGGGCCACGTACCGATGAGCCATGGCGTTGATTTTCACCCGGGGATGAGCCGCAATGTGGCGAAAGCCGCGGGTATGATGGGCCTGACGGCGGAAATGCTTTCCCGTATGCATGGCATCAGCCGTGAAATGCAGGATGCCTTCGCCGCGCGTTCCCACGCCCGCGCCTGGGCCGCGACGCAGTCTGGGGCTTTTAAGAATGAAATCATTCCTACCGGTGGCCACGACGCGGATGGCGTGCTCAAGCAGTTTAACTACGACGAAGTGATCCGTCCGGAAACCACCGTTGAGGCGTTATCCACTCTTCGTCCCGCGTTTGACCCAGTTACCGGTACCGTGACCGCAGGGACCTCTTCCGCTCTCTCCGATGGCGCCTCTGCCATGCTGGTGATGAGCGAAAGCCGCGCCCGCGAGCTGGGATTAACCCCGCGCGCGCGCATCCGCTCAATGGCGGTGGTCGGCTGCGATCCGTCGATCATGGGCTACGGTCCGGTTCCGGCCTCAAAGCTGGCGCTGAAAAAAGCGGGTCTGAGCACAAGTGATATCGATCTGTTTGAGATGAACGAAGCCTTTGCCGCGCAGATCCTGCCGTGTATTAAGGATCTGGGGCTGATGGAGCAGATCGACGAGAAGATCAACCTCAACGGTGGCGCGATCGCCCTGGGTCACCCGTTAGGCTGTTCCGGTACGCGCATCACCACCACCCTGCTTAACCTGATGGAACGCAAAGACGCTCAGTTTGGTCTGGCGACAATGTGTATCGGTTTAGGTCAGGGGATCGCGACGGTTATCGAGCGCGTATAAAAAAACGCGCCCCGGAAACTGGGGCGCGCAGTATATCGCTATTGTAGGCCGGGCAAGCGAAGCGCCCCCGGCAAATAACGCCGGATGGTGACGCAAAACGTCTTATCCGGCCTACAACACCACAAAGTTTAGTTGCCGTTCTTCCCGCCTGTCAGGGGCGGGTTTTTTATCTATCGCACGGTGCGCAATAGTAATGAAAAATGTAATAACATCATTTAAATCAGTCAATTACATTTATAACTAAATTCGCGAACGTCCTCACAATCTCCCCTGTCTCATCTGTACAGAAAGGCATCGCCACGTGCAGGATTGCCCGCATCGAATAATATTTATTCAAGGTGATGTTATGGAAAACATTGATGTAATCATTGTTGGCGGTGGGTTCTCCGGCTGTATCGCCGCCATCGCCGCCGCGCGCAACCAAGCCAGGACAGTGGTCGTTGAAGCCAGCGCCTGCCCAGGCGGATCGCTAACCACCAATGGCGTGAATCCGATGATGACCTTTCATGCCGGTGACAATCAGGTTATCCGCGGTATTACGGAAGAACTGATTTCGCGCCTCAAACGGCAGGGAAAATCCCCTGGACACCTCCCGGACCCAAGCCGTTTCACCCCCACCTACACACCGTTCGACGCCGAAGCGATGAAGCACGAACTGGAGCTGATGATTACCGAAGCCGGAGGCCAGATTCTCTACCATGCCATGCTCGCGGATGTATCTCAGTCCGACAGACGGCTACACGGCATTACGGTTTGCACGCAGTCCGGACTCATGCACCTCAGCGGTAACATGTTCATCGACGCCAGCGGAAACGCTGCGCTGGCGGCAAAAGCGGGCGTTCCACTGGACAAAGGTCGCCCCTCCGATGGCAAAGCGCAGCCGATGACAATGACCATGAAAATGGTCAACGTTGATCGGGAAAAGCTCCGCCGCTATATGCTGGCGAACATCGTTACGCTGAATAACCACTACCAGAGAGACTGCATCGAACTCGCCCCCCGACTCGCCTGCCATGGTTTTGTGGCTGAATTTGCCGCCGCTAAGGCTGCTGGGGAGCTCGATATCCCGCGCGAAGACGTGCTGATTTTTGAAACCAATACGCCCGGTGAGTTTGTTTTCAATACCAGCCGTATTCTTGACCATGACGCCACCGACCCCTGGAGCCTGAGCGATGCCGAGTTTATCGGCCGTCAACAATGTCGACAGCTAGAACAATTTGCCCGCAAGCGGCTTCCCGGTTTTGAGCAAGCAACCGTTGTCCAGACCGGTCCCAGCGTTGGTATCCGCAGCTCATGCCAGATTCAAGGCTGCTATCAGCTCACCGCCGACGACCTGCTGGCGCAAACTCGCTTCGCCGACACCATCGCAATATCAGGCTACCCCATTGATATTCACAGTCCTGACGGCGAAGGAACACAGCATGGCAAATTGCCCGAAGGGGGGATGTACGGTATTCCATGGCGCACACTGATTACCCCATCACTGGATAACCTGATCGTGGTCGGCCGCTGTATATCCGCCACTTTTGAAGCCCAGGCGGCCATTCGCACGACCCCGACCGTTGGCGCTATCGGTCAGGCAGGCGGCATCGCCGCAGCCCTCTCGGTACAGCAACGGCTCAGCGTCCATCAACTTCCCATCGCCCAGTTGCAGGATACCATTCGCCAGCAGCACGGATATCTCGACTTTTAAGGACCCGCTATGGAGACGTTATATCTCATCCAGGTTTGTGCATTATTGCTGATCTTCCTGCTTTTCTCCGGGCTGATGATGAGCCGCAGAATGCCCGCGATTCTGGCACTGCCGCTGATGGCTATTCTGATGCCGCTGGTCGCGGGCGTTCCACTTTTCAGTAAGGACCCAACGACCTACACGATCGCCAATAACGTTCTGACTCAGGGCTCGCTGCGCCTTGGCGCAACCATCATGGCGCTGATTTTTGGCGCCTGGTTTGGCGAAGCGCTGAAAAAAGTTGGCATTACCGAAGCGCTGGTACGTAAAGCCGCAGAGCTATCCGGTGACAAACCTCTGGTGATGGCGATTATTTTCTTCGCCATTAGCACCGTGATTTTCTCCTCCAGCGATGGCCTCGGTATGGTGATTCTGGTCGGTAGCATTGTCATTCCCATTTTGCTGACCGCCGGTCTGTCGCCAATGTCCTGCTGCGTTGTGCTGCTCTCTTCTCACTCTATCGGCGGTCTATTCTCCGTCGGCAGTTGGGCGATGATGCACGATTTATACGGTATTCCCATCGCCGACATCGTCCGTTACACCATGCTGTTTATTATCCCGCCAACGGTGGTGTATCTGGGGATGGTTATCTGGCTGGTCAAACGCGACGCTGTAGTGCGTAAAGCCTGGGCAATGCCAACTACCGAAACGCTGGGTGAGCGTAAACGTATCAGCGATATTGCACTGATCTCCCCCCTGGTGCCCGTCGCGCTGATCTTCTGTTTTAGCCTTGATGTCATACCGGCTATCTGCCTGAGTCTGTTGATTTGTCTGCTGCTGGCTCGCCCCAAACGCCCCACGCATGTGCTGGTCGGCAGCCTTATTGAAGGGATTCAGAATGTGGCGGGAGCCATCGGTTTAATGGTCGGAATTGGCATATTACTCAATGCGGTGACCGCGCCGCAGGTCAGTGCGTTGCTCAAACCGCTTATCGGCGGGATTGTCCCCGGCTCGATGTGGATGTATATCCTGCTATTTTCCCTGCTCAGCCCGCTCGCGCTCTATCGCGGCCCGCTCAATAGCTACGGTCTTGGCAGCGGCATCGGCGTCTTGATGATGCATGGCGGACTCTCTCCGCTGGCCACCATGCTCGCACTACGGGCGACATCGCTGGTACAGGGGCTTTCCGATCCCACCAATACCCACAACGTCTGGGCTTCTGACTTCACTAAGGTCGACGTAAACAGCATTCTGCGCCAGACCCTGCCGTGGGCGATGGTCGCAGTACTGATCTCCATGGTTATGGCGGGCGTCATCGCCTATTAAGGAGCCGCTATGGCGACAAAAAAATACCGCATCGGCATTGATGTGGGTGGCACATTTACGGATGCAGCGGTCATTGATAACGACACGTTTGAACTGGTCGCGAAAAAAAAGATCCCCACTACGCACCATCATCCGCATGGCGTAGCGCATGGCATTATTGTCATCATTCAGCAGTTGCTGGCGGAAAACCACCTTT
Organism: Kluyvera sp. CRP; assembly: GCF_019930565.1. Taxonomy (NCBI): domain Bacteria; kingdom Pseudomonadati; phylum Pseudomonadota; class Gammaproteobacteria; order Enterobacterales; family Enterobacteriaceae; genus Kluyvera; species Kluyvera sp. CRP. The sequence continues at coordinate 838,940 of NZ_CP082841.1, forward strand.
CACCGCAGGAAGTCAGCTTTATCGCCCATGGCACCACGCAGGCAACCAACGCCTTGCTGGAGGGGGATGTCGCCAAAGTGGGTATTCTGGCGATGGGCAGCGGCCTGGAAGGTAAAAGCGCGCGCAAAGAAGCGACGATTGAGAATATCCCTCTGGCGAACAACAAGTATCTTCAGACCTGCAATTGCTTTCTCGACACCCGGCAAATGGACGATAACACGATTCGGGCTGCGATTGACGAACTGCGCCACCAGGGGGCGGAGGTCATTGTTGCCTCTGAAGCCTACAGCGTAGACGATCCCCGCAATGAGCTACGCGTCATGGCGCTCGCCACGCAAATGGGGCTTTGCGCCACCGCCGGGCACGAGATTAGCCAACTGTACGGTTTGAAAACTCGCACCCGTACCGCCGTGGTCAATGCCAGCCTGATCCCCCGCATGCTGGAAACAGCCAATATGACCGAACAGGCGATAAAGGCCGCCGGTATTAGCTCGCCATTGATGATCATGCGCTGTGATGGCGGGGTGATGAACATTGACGAAGTCCGTAAACGCCCCATTCTGACTATGCTATCAGGACTGGCCGCTGGCGTGGCTGGCGCGCTGATGTATGAGAAAGTCTCCGACGGCATTTTCTTTGAGGTTGGCGGCACCAGTATTGATATCTCGGTGATCAAAAACGGTAAGGTCATGATTCAGAATGCCCAAGTCGGCGGGCATCGTACCTACCTGCGTTCACTGGATGTGCGCACGCTGGCGATTGCGGGCGGCAGCATGATCGTTGTCGAAAATGGTAGGCTCGCCATGACCGGTCCGCGCAGCGCGCACATTGCAGGGTGCGATTACGAATGCTTTGCCGCAGAAGGAACCTTCGATAACTCACCTACGCTTGAGTTTATCTCCCCACTGCCCGGCGACCCGCCAACCTATGCAGCCATCCAGACCTCTCATGGCAAGCGTTACGCACTAACGCTGGCGGGTGCCGCGAACCTGCTGGGCTATATTCCCGCCGGTGATTACGCTGCGGGAAACCAGACCTGTACACGGGCTGCCTGGCAACTCCTGGGCCAATCGCTGGGGTTAAGCGCAGAGCAGACCGCGCGTCAGGCGCTGGATATCGCCATCGCCAACGTGATGGTTGTGGTGGATGAAATGATACGGGAGTACCAGCTCGATCGACACTTCATTACTCTGGTCGGCGGCGGAGGGAGCGGGTCTGTGCTGATACCGGCAATGGCGGAGAAAACCGCCATGAAATACAATCTCGCCCGCAACGCGCCCTATATCTCAACTATCGGCGTTGGCATGGCGATGGTGCGGGAGACACTGGAAAAAAGCGTCGTAAACCCTGATGACACTGCGATCAAAAAAATTCGCGCGGAGGTGCTGGAGCGCATTGTGCAATCAGGCGCAAACGAAGCGACAGTCGATATCAGCATTGAAATTGATCAACAGAAAAACATCCTGCGCGCCATTGCCACTGGCGCCACCGAACTTCGACAAAAAACCTCGTTGAATAAAACGCTGTCCGTCGAACAGCTACGGCAGATCGCCGCTGAATCCGTCAACCTTGAAGCTCACGCCATGATCATCACCTGCCAGACCGGGCGCTGGTCATTGTTCTGCGGCACCTATGAGAAAAAAAGCTGTTTTGGCCTACTGAAGAAACGAATCGCCCGCCTGAGCGTTGTCGACCGGGAGGGCGTTGTACGTCTGAAAAAGGAGAACGCCAATTGGCTACTTTTCCAGCGCGGAGAAATCGCCTCGCACTTCGCCGAGTTTATTGATAACAACACGCGCTATTCCGAGGCCAATGCCGCTATCCCCCGCGTATATCTCTTCTGGAAAGAAAAGATGCTCGACCTGAGCGGTATGCAAACCAAAGATCAGATGTTGTCGATTATCGAGATGGAGTTGGAAATGGAAGAGCCGCAGCAATCCATCGTCGCGATTGCCTGGCAATAAGGAGAGAAATGGAAGCGGAACACCGCGATCGGGCGCTCGCCTGGTTGGATCTGCGGCGCGATGCCGTATTCAACAAAATACCCATCGCCAGGCGTCGCTATTATTTAGAGCACGCGCTGGCGGCGGGCGAAAAAGCGGCAGCTAATCTGCCGCATCGGGATCTTGAGCGGCTATACGCGGAAAATGACATCAGTATCAAACTGGCAACGCACGGCGGCGTCTTTTTTAGCGCCCGCTTACGCGCTCAACTGGAGTACAGCAAAGCTCAGCGCCGACGCCAGGTGACGTTATATCAGCCCTCCCTGGACAGCCTGCGAGCCAGCTGCGCGCAAATGGGATACGCCATGAGCGAACGGGAAATTATCCATATTCACCTCGCTCACGAATTCTTTCATTTTCTTGAACATCACCACTATCAACCCGTGCCCGCCACGCTGGACAAAGTCTGTCATTTTGCGTTTGGCCCCTGGCGTAGCTATGCAACGGTTATGGCCACTTCGGAGATTGCTGCCCATCGATTTTGCCAGCATCTGAACGGTCTGCCGTTTTACCCGAGCTGGTTTGATTGGCTATGGTTAATTGATAACGGTAAATGCACTGCGCAACAACGAGATGCGCTGCTGGCAGCAGCGTGGAACGAACTACAGCAAATATGACAAGGCCGATTCATCGAACCGGCCTGAGGAGCGTTAAATAAACGCAAATGCATCGCCGAACAGGCGGTCTTCACGCGCCTGACGTTCATTGCAGAACAGGTCACGCGCGATTTTCGCCATTTCAAAACGTCCCGCGATATAGATATCGTGCTCCGCTAGCGTACCGTAGTCCTGCAGCACCGCGGTGAGTACGGTACCAGAACGCCCACGCCACTCTTCTTCAGGCTGCTCAACCACCGGCACTACGCGCAGGTTAGGATGATTCACCGACAGTGCTTCCAGCTCAGAGAGATCGTAGAGATGTTTCTCTTCGCGGCCACCCCAGTAGATCGCCACGTCGCGATTCGGGTTACGCGCCAGCGCGGTCAGCAGAATGGAGCGTACGTAGGAGAAGCCCGTACCGCCAGCAATCAGCACCAGCGGACGATCGTCTTCATCACGTAACCAGGCCTCGCCGTGCGGGATATCTACCACCACTTCGCGGTCTTTGAGGATGCGGTCCATCACGGCCATTGCGTACAGGTTCAGCTCAGAAGCACCAATGTGCAACTCGATAAACGCCTTTTCATCCGGCGTTGAGGCCATGGAGAACGGACGCTTATCGCGCTCGTCCATCACCACCATCAGATACTGTCCGGCACGAAATGAGAAGGCAGCTTCGGGTACTAAACGAACGCGATATACCGTATCGGTAATGGCATCCACCGAGGTCACTTTACAGCTTAAGGTTGTCATGCGCTCCCTCTGTCGGGTCTTTTCCCCCATCCTCATTCACGCGGTCGGCGCAACGCCCACGGCGTGAAATCTTCCGGGGTGGGTTATCATTTATTGTCGGAAAATATGGCCAGCTCGTCCCAGATCTCATCAATACGCGCCGTAACGGCGGGATCTTTCTTAATTGGACGGCCCCATTCGCGCTGGGTTTCCCCAGGCCATTTGTTGGTGGCGTCCAGCCCCATTTTCGACCCCAGGCCGGAAACCGGCGAGGCGAAATCCAGATAATCAATCGGCGTATTCTCTACCAGCACGGTATCCCGCGCGGGGTCCATGCGAGTAGTGATCGCCCATATCACATCGTTCCAGTCACGTGCGTTGACGTCATCATCGCAGACAATCACGAATTTTGTGTACATAAACTGGCGTAAAAACGACCACACGCCCATCATTACGCGTTTTGCGTGCCCAGCATACTGTTTTTTCATCGTCACGACGGCAAGGCGATATGAACACCCTTCCGGCGGCAGATAGAAATCAACGATTTCCGGGAACTGCTTTTGCAAAATAGGCACGAAGACTTCATTCAGCGCTACGCCCAGCACCGCCGGTTCATCCGGCGGACGCCCGGTATAGGTGGAGTGATAAATCGCGTCTTCGCGCTGGGTAATGTGGGTGACGGTAAACACCGGGAAGCTGTCCACTTCGTTGTAGTAACCGGTGTGATCGCCATAGGGGCCTTCCGGCGCCATTTCACCAGGCTCAATATAGCCTTCGAGGACAATCTCGGCGCTGGCTGGCACTTCCAGATCGTTGGAAACACACTTCACCACTTCCGTTTTCGTCCCGCGTAGCAAACCCGCGAACGCGTACTCAGAAAGCGTGTCCGGTACCGGCGTCACCGCGCCAAGAATGGTTGCCGGGTCTGCGCCCAGCGCGACCGATACCGGAAAACGTTCGCCCGGGTGTGCAGCGCACCACTCCTGGAAATCCAGCGCGCCGCCGCGATGCGACAGCCAGCGCATAATCAATTTGTTTTTGCCAATCACCTGCTGACGATAGATGCCCAGGTTCTGCCGCTCTTTATGCGGACCACGGGTCACCGTCAGGCCCCAGGTAATGAGCGGTGCCGCATCTTCCGGCCAACAGGTCATCACCGGAATGCGCGAGAGATCGACATCGTCGCCGGAGAGAACTTTCTGCTGGCAAGGCGCGCCGCGCAGGCGCTTAGTCGGCATGTTCAACACCTGTTTGAACTGCGGCAGTTTGTCGAACAAGTCGCGGAAACCTTTTGGCGGCTCCGGCTCCTTCAGGAAGGCTAAGAGTTTACCCACTTCACGTAACGCGCTGACGTCTTCCTGCCCCATGCCCAGCGCCACGCGCTTGGGGGTGCCGAACAGGTTGCACAGCACCGGCATGTCATAACCTTTAGGATTTTCAAACAGCAGCGCTGGCCCACCCGCACGCAGGGTGCGATCGGCAATTTCGGTAATTTCCAGATGGGGATCAACCGGGAGGCTAATACGTTTTAGTTCACCCTGCTGTTCGAGTATGGTCAGAAAGTCGCGTAGGTCATGGTATTTCATGGGGTAATTCTTGGCCTCCTGGTAAGCGCCTTAGTATACGGCGAATGGTCCTTCGATGCTGTATTTTTGTTAAATTAGCGTGAATTAAAGCTGTCATAATCAACATCGCGATCTGCCCGCACTTTTGCTATGCTTCCGCGCTAACGAGTGGAAAGAGTCATTATGCAAGCCTGGTATTTACTGTACTGCAAACGCGGGCAACTTCAGCGCGCCCAGGAACATCTTGAGAGACAGGCGGTAAACTGCCTGACGCCGATGATCACCCTGGAAAAAATAGTGCGCGGCAAGCGCACCTCGGTTAGTGAGCCGCTGTTCCCGAACTATCTGTTCGTGGAATTTGACCCGGAGGTGATTCACACCACCACGATTAACGCCACCCGCGGCGTCAGCCATTTTGTCCGCTTTGGGATGAGTCCGGCAACCGTGCCATCTTCGGTCATCCATCAGCTCTCAATCTATCAACCTGATGATATCACCGACCCGGAAACCCCCTATCCCGGCGACAGCGTGGTCATTACCGAAGGTGCGTTCGAAGGGCTGAAGGCCATCTTTGCCGAGCCTGACGGCGAAGCACGCTCTATGCTGCTGCTTAACCTGCTGAACAAGCAAATTAAGCAGAGCGTCAAAAACACCGATTTCCGCAAGGCCTGAACTAAAAGCCGATCTTCAATAGCCGTTTGGCGTTACTGTCCGTAACGGCTTCCAGCCACTGTGCGTCTTCCCCACGCCATTCGGCCACGCGTGACAGAATATGCCGTACGTAGGCCGGCTCGTTACGACGCGATGCCGGTTTCGGCGTCATGTCGCGCGGCAACAGATACGGCGCATCGGTCTCCAGCAGCAGGCGATCCGCGGGGATCGTCGGCAGCAGTTCTCGCAGTTCCAGACCGCGACGCTCATCGCAGACCCAGCCGGTGATGCCAATCATCAGGCCCCGGTCCAGGCACTGCTGCGCTTCTTCACGCGTGCCTGTAAAGCAGTGCAGCACTGCACCCGGCAAATGGTCGAGCCACGGCTCCAGCAGCGCGAGGAAACGCTCGTGAGCATCGCGGCAGTGCAAAAATACCGGCATACCCAGCTCGGCGGCCATCGCCAACTGAGCGCTAAACGCGATTTCCTGCTCGGCTGGCGTGGAGAAGTTGCGGTTGAAGTCCAGGCCGCACTCGCCCACAGCCACGACTTCGGGCTTGTTCACCAGCGCATAGATGGCGTCCGCTACCTCCGGCGACCAACTGCTGCTGTCATGTGGATGAACGCCTGCCGTTGACCAACAGCCTTCAAAGCGTTCCGCTAGCCGCTGTGCTTCTTCGCTCTCATGACGGTTGGTTCCGGTCAGCAACATGCCGTGCACGCCTGCGGCCCGTGCTCGCGCGACCACCTCATCACGATCGCGCGCGAACTGTGAACTGGTCAGGTTAACACCGATATCAAACATCCTTGCCCCCATATGACAACCGCCCTTACGGGCGGTTGGTTATTCTTCAGTTTGTTCCGCTTCCGCGTCTTCGTCACGCGTGAGTCGCTTGCCCGCGTAGAAACGAGAGAAGAAGACCCCCACTTCAAACAGACAGTACATCGGGATAGCCAGCAGCGTCTGCGAGAACACGTCCGGTGGCGTCAGCAGCATGCCGACCACAAACGCGCCAACCAGCACGTAAGGGCGCTTCTTGCGCAGATCGTCCGGCGTGGTCACGCCGACCCAGCACAACAGAACGATAGCAACGGGCACCTCAAACGACACGCCGAAGGCAATAAACAGCGACATGACAAAATCGAGATAGCTCTTGATATCCGTTGAGACCAGCACCCCTTCCGGCGCGGTATGCGTCAGGAAGCCAAAGGCCAGCGGGAACACCACAAAGTAGGCAAACGCCATGCCGATATAAAACAGCAGGGTGCTGGACACCAGCAGCGGCACCACCAGACGACGTTCATGCTTATACAGCGCAGGGGCAACAAACGCCCATACCTGGTACAAAATAACCGGCGCGGAGAGGATCAGCGAAACCATAAAGGTCAGCTTGATCGGCGTGAAAAACGGCGACGCCACGTCGGTGGCGATCATCGTCGCGCCAACCGGCATCTGTTTAATAAGCGGCGCGGAGACCAGCTGATAGATATCGTTGGCGAAGTAAACCAACGCCAGGAAAATGACGAGAACCGCGATGATGCAGTTGAGCAGGCGCTTGCGCAGCTCAATCAAATGAGCGATCAGCGGTTGAGTATCTTCTACGCTCATGTTTACGATTTATCACTCGATGCGGGGGAGGATTCAGGAGCAGCGGCAGCAGAGACTTTCTCTTTCTCTGCCGGTTTCACCACCTCGGACTCCGGTACTTCGGCAGGCTTAGCCACCGGCTCTTCAGCGTGCGTCGCCTGCGGTTCAGCCGCCTGCGATGGCTCAACGGCTTTATCCTTCGCCACCGGGTTATGGATGGTATTGGCCTCGTCGCTCGCCTTTTCAGGATCATGCATCGAATAGGACCGTTTCATCGACTCAGCCGCTTCACGCAGTTCATCCATGGAAGCCTTAAGTTCAGGCGTCAGGCTATCCAGACTTGCTTTCTCCACTTTCTTCAGGCTGTCCTGAAACTCCTGGAGTTTAAGCTCCTGCGTCAGCTCATTTTGTACGGTAGTCGCCAGCGAACGCAGCGCCCGAATCCAGCCCACCACCGTTTTCACCGCTACCGGCAGACGTTTTGGCCCCAATACAATGAGGCCAATAACGAACACCAGCAGCAGTTCACTGAAACCAATATCAAACACGAATTACACCTGCTCGTTGTCGTGGCGTTTCGCTTCGTCTTTCTTTGCACTTTCCTGCTTATCAGCAATTGATTTTGCAGTGAAATCTGCATCCTGGTCCGCTTTAGGTTTGGTGTCGTCTTCATCACTCATGGCCTTCTTGAAGCCTTTGATGGACGAGCCTAAATCGGAACCCAGCGAGCTCAGCTTTTTAGTCCCGAAAAGCAGAACTACGATAACGACGATAATCAGCAACTGCCAAATACTAATACCACCCATACATGTTCCTCTGATAGATGATGAATTAATCAGCGCGCATTATACGTTATGCGGCGCCCTGTTAGCGACGCATAATTCAGCGCGTCTTCCGCCATCCCACGAGCCATACCACCAGCCCTCCGGCCATAAGCCACGCGGGTGCCAGCCCCCATTCAGGGCGTTGAACCAGTAATACGGTACCGCTGAGGAGTAAAACCGCACCTATACCAAAGAGATAACGCGATTGCCCCTGACGGGTACGGTGCGTTGCCATCTCCTGAGAAAGCTTCTCAAGGCTAGCCTGTACCTGTTTGCTCTGACGCAGGCTGTCGTAGACTAACTCAGGCAATTCCGGCATTTTTTCAATCCAGAACGGCGCTTTTTCCTTCAGCGCACGGAACAGCGCCGGAATACCGACCTGATCCTTAATCCACGATTCGAGGAACGGTTTTGCCGTCTTCCATAAATCTAACTGAGGATAGAGCTGACGTCCTACCCCTTCTACGTAAAGTAATGTCTTTTGCAGTAACACGAGTTGTGGCTGAACTTCCATGTTGAAGCGCCGGGCGGTGTTAAACAGGTTCAGCAGCACGTGACCAAAGGAGATCTCCGCCAGCGGCTTTTCGAAAATAGGTTCGCAAACGGTACGAATCGCGAATTCAAACTCTTCGACGTTGGTGTCCGGCGGTACCCAGCCGGAATCGACGTGCAGTTCGGCCACCTTGCGGTAGTCTCGGTTGAAGAAGGCGATAAAGTTTTCCGCCAGGTAGCGCTTGTCTTCTTTATTTAGCGAGCCGACGATACCGCAGTCGATGCCAATATACTGGGGATCTTCCGGATGCTCATAGCTAACAAAGATGTTGCCAGGGTGCATATCGGCGTGGAAGAAGCTGTCGCGGAACACCTGGGTAAAGAACACCTGCACGCCGCGCTCGGCCAGCAGCTTCATGTTGGTATTCTGCTTCTCAAGCGTTTCGATGTCGGACACCGGAATGCCGTAGATGCGCTCCATCACCAGCATATCGACGCGACAGTAGTCGGAATACACCTCTGGCACGTACAGCATCGGGCTATTTTCAAAATTACGCCGCAGCTGGATGGCGTTCGCCGCTTCGCGCAGCAGGTTCAGCTCGTCGATCAGCGTTTTTTCATAGTCGCGCACCACTTCTACCGGGCGCAAACGACGACCGTCCGGCAGCAGGCGGGGAACCCAGCGCGCCAGGCGGTAAATCAGCTTCATATCGGCTTTGATGATCGGCAGGATATCCGGACGGATCACCTTGATAACCACCTCTTTGCCGTTCTCTTTCAGACGTGCGGTATGCACCTGGGCAATAGAGGCTGAAGCTAGCGGTTCAATGTCAAAATCGTCGAACCAGCTCTCGACGGGAATATCGCCCATCGATTTTTCAATCTGCTGCTTCGCCAGCTTGCCGTCAAACGGCGCAACGCGATCCTGCAGCAGGATTAATTGGTCGGCAATCTGCGGGGGGAAAAGGTCGCGACGGGTAGACAGCATTTGCCCGAACTTAATCCATACCGGGCCAAGCTCCTGTAACGCCAGCCGCAGACGTTCGCCCAGCGGCTTATCCTTGTGGCGATTTGGCATCCAGAACAGCAGCCGACGCCCCATACGCAGCGGCAGCGTGATACGCATTTTGGGAATGAGCTCATCAAGCCCGTAACTCAAAAAGGTGCGGATGATAAAATACAGGCGCCGTAATTCTCCTGGCGTCATTTCCCCTCCAGTTTTTCCAACCGTTTGGCCAGCGCCGCAAGCTCACGCTCCACCGCCGCCGTCTCTTCCGCAAACCAGGCGACTTCCAGCGCGCCCGGTGCCAGACGCCACTCTTCCGTCAGGGTTTCAGCCACATAGCGCTGCTGACGTGCCAGACCATGCTGTAAGAACTTCGCCCCGCCGCGCAGCAGTTTACTGACGCCTTCGGCGGCAATATCGCCTGTATACGGCGCCAGCAGTTCTGCCGGGTCAAACTCGGCGAGATCGGCCAGCGACACCAGGTTTTGTACCACCTGAAGGTCGCCCTGCACTTCCAGATCGTTATTGCGGATAAGCGCGGTGAGCTGCTGGCGATTGCGCAACTGCGGCAACACGCTAACCCGGGTGATGACGGTGCAATCAGCCTCGCCTTCCCACGCGCCCAGTACGTCAACCTGACGTTCACTGAAGACCAGCACCAGCGGCGAAGAAAACTCTTTCAGTTCAACGCGTAATACTTTCCCGATAAGACGCTGACGGACAGGCTTTAACGCTTTTTCACGCCAGAGCAGCGCGTTTATGGCGGTTTCAATACTGCCGGTCATTAAGGGTTTTAAAGGCATAGCGGCCCCCCACTTATCAGAATTTATAGCCACGGTGCAGCGCGACAATCCCTGCCGTCAGGTTGTAGTAATCAACGTTTTCCAGCCCGGCGTTCTGCATCATCTCTTTCAGCGTGTCCTGATCCGGATGCATACGGATAGATTCCGCCAGATAGCGATAGCTGTCGGCATCATTAGCCACCGCTTCGCCAATACGCGGCAGAATGTGGAATGAATAGGCGTCGTAGGCTTTGCTCAGCGGGTCGAAAACCGGCTTGGAGAATTCGAGCACCAGCAGGCGTCCGCCCGGCTTCAGCACGCGGTACATGGAACGCAGCGCTTTGTCTTTGTCGGTGACGTTACGCAGACCGAAAGAGATGGTGATCAGGTCAAAGGTGTTATCCGGGAACGGCAGCGCTTCCGCGTTGGCCTGCACGTATTCCACGTTGCCGACCACACCGATATTGCGCAGCTTCTCACGCCCCATTTTCAGCATGGAGTCGTTGATGTCCGCCAGCACCACACGGCCGGTTTCACCCACCATGCGCGAGAATTTCGCCGTCAGGTCGCCGGTGCCGCCCGCCAGATCAAGAACCGTCTGTCCACGGCGCACGCCGCTGCAATCAATGGTAAAACGCTTCCATAGACGATGAATCCCGAATGACATCAGATCGTTCATTACATCGTATTTTGCGGCGACAGAATGGAATACATGCGCCACCATGTCTTCTTTCTGTGATTTGGCGATTGTCTGAAAGCCAAAGTGCGTCGTTTCTTGTGAATCCTCAACCATCTCTATGCCTGCTTATCAAGAAAATGTTCATGGAGTGTAACAGATTGGGCGCAATTGCCCTACGATTCCACCCCGTTACGAAATCCGTTCCGACGCCGGATTAACGGCGTTCTGCAGCTAACGGATTGTCATCATTCATGTCGGTGTCGTCACGCAGACGAAAATCATCGTCTTGCGCCGTCGCTTGCTCAACCAAATCCGGATTAATCTCGCGCTTCACCTCTACGCCAAGGTGGCGGAAGGCTTCGGCCTGCGTCAGCAGGTTGCCGCGCCCGCTGGTCAGTTTTTTCATCGCCTGACGGTAGTTATCCTGGGCTTTATCGAGGCTCTGGCCGATGGCCGACATGTCGTCCACGAAAAGGCGCATTTTGTCATATAAGCGGCTGGCTCGTTCAGCAATATGTTGCGCATTGCGGCTTTGATGTTCATAGCGCCACAGGTTAGCAATGGTACGCAGCGCCACCAGCAGCGTAGTGGGGCTCACCAGCATAATATTGTTTTTCAGTGCTTCGCTGATTAACTCTGGCTGGCGGTCAAGCGCCAACAGGAAAGCCGGCTCAACGGGGATAAACATCAGCACGTAGTCCAGCGAACGCAGGCCCGGCAACTGCTGGTAGTCTTTGCGCCCCAGCAGGCGAATATGGTTACGCACCGCGGCAATGTGTTCCTGCAACGCGGCTTCGCGGGTGTAGTCATCATCAGCGTTAAAGTAGCGCTCGTAGGCCACCAGCGTCATTTTGGCGTCGACCACCACATCTTTGCGATGCGGCAGGCGGACGATCACATCAGGCTGCATGCGCGAATTGGCATCGGTATTGATGCTCACCTGGGTTTCGTATTCGTGCCCTTCCCGCAGGCCGGAAGCCTCCAGTACGCGGGTTAGCACCACTTCGCCCCAGTTGCCCTGGGTTTTGTTGTCACCCTTCAGCGCTCGGGTCAGGTTGACCGCTTCCTGCATCATCCTGCCGCTCATCTCTTGCAGGCTACGAATTTCATAGGCCAACGTATGGCGCTCTTTCGCCTCCTGGCCAAAGCTCTCCTGCACCTGGCGGCGAAAACCGTCGAGCTGCTCGCGCAACGGCGTAAGCAGGCCGTGCAGACTCTGCCGATTCTGTTCATCAACGCGGCGGTTGCTCTGTTCAAAGATGCGGTTGGCGAGGTTTTCAAACTGTTCGCTCAGGCGCTGCTCGCTGTTGAGCATCAGGCGGTATTTTTCATCGCCGTGCTGACGGGTGGTTTCCAGCAGCGTCGTGACTTCGCGGAGATCGACTTCCAGCGACGAGTTGATTTCCCGCAGGTTACGCAGTTCGTTATTGAGCAGTTCGCACTCTTCACGCCAGTGGCTATTCTGGGCAATCTGCTGCTTCGCCGCGCTCAGCTCACCGTACACATCACGCTCTTCCGCTAACTGCTCCGCGCGCTGCTGCGCCACGCGATAGCTCGCCGCCAGCCAGCCAATCGCGATCCCCGCCAGCGCCACCAGCGCATAAATCACCACGGCAATATCCACAATGCCCCCTGCATAAACCGGTTATCTGCAAAAAATAGGATTGTGCTGTATAAACGTCCAGTTTTAAAGCAGTTTCCTGCGAGCGTCTACGCAAAAAGAAAAAGGCCGAACAAGTCGGCCTTTCACAAAGGGAGGGGAAATTACAGCAGGCGGCGCGCCGCTTCCACCACGATTTTCACCGCGTGGCTTTCGGTCTGCTTCATGGTCTCTGCGTTTGGAATTTCCTGCTGGGTACGGTTAACGATAACGCCGGCAACCATCCCCGCACGCAGACCCTGGCTGGAACACATGGTCAGCAGCGTGGCCGATTCCATTTCGTAGTTCATGACACCCATAGACTGCCACTCTTCCATGGAGCCTTTGAAGGCTTTCACCACGCGGCCAGAGAAGGTGTCGTAACGTTCCTGCCCCGGGTAGAAGGTGTCGGAAGAGGCGGTTACGCCCACGTGGGTGGTTGCACCCACAGATTTCGCCGCTTCAACCAGCGCGGTGGTACAAGCGAAATCAGCAACGGCCGGGTATTCCATCGGCGCAAAGTGCAGGCTCGCGCCGTCCAGACGGACGGAAGCAGTCGTCACCAGCACGTCACCGACGTTGATGTTCGGCTGAATCGCCCCGGTGGTGCCCACGCGCAGGAAGGTACGGATACCCAGTTGCGCCAGCTCTTCCACGGCGATAGACGTTGATGGGCCACCGATACCGGTAGAGCACACGATCACCGGCTTGCCGTCGAGTTCGGCACGCCAGGAGGTAAATTCACGATGAGATGCCAGTTTGACCGGCTTTTCCATCAGCGCGGCGATCTTTTCCACACGCTCCGGGTCACCAGGGACAATCGCTAACGTGGCCCCTTGTAAGTCATTTTTAGTGAGACCGAGATGAAAAACATCAGACTTGGACATAAAGAACTCCTCTGTGGTTCAGTTTTGTCAGAAGAAGCAAAAATGTACTTTATAGAAGACCACAACTCTTTTTCGTGATTACCATCACTAAGAATTAAAAATATTACATTAAATTCCACGCAATTAGTGATTTACATCACATTAACAAGTTATTGTTAATTCCTGCTGCACAAAAATGCGCCGCATTAAGGCACTGTAATTCGGCTATGCGTTCATTAAAAGGGTACGGAGAATGCCATGACAACCAACAAACAACCTGGATTTGCCCCTGCGGCTTCACCTCATGCCTCGACCATCGTTCATACGCCCGAAGAGGCGATTACGGCGGGAGAAACCTCCATTCCGTCACAAGGCGATCTGCTGCCCGCCTACCACGCTCGACCAAAACACAGCGATGCGCCGCTTCCGGTAATCATCGTAGTGCAGGAGATTTTTGGCGTCCACGAACACATCCGTGATATCTGCCGACGTCTGGCTCTGGAGGGGTATCTGGCCGTTGCGCCGGAGCTCTATTTCCGCCAGGGCGATCCGAACGATTATGACGACATTCCGTCGCTGTTCAGCGGTCTGGTCAGCAAAGTGCCCGACGCGCAAGTGCTGGCTGACCTCGATCATGTCGCCAGCTGGGCGGCCCGCAACGGCGGCGACGCCAACCGCCTGGCAATTACCGGCTTCTGCTGGGGCGGGCGCATTGCGTGGCTGTATGCTGCGCATAACCCGCAGCTTAAGGCAGCCGTCGCCTGGTATGGCCGACTGGTGGGCGATAAATCGCTGAACAGCCCTAAACACCCGGTCGACGTGGCGGTTGATCTCAGCGCCCCGGTGCTCGGTCTGTACGGCGGCGAAGATACCGGCATTCCGCTTGATACCGTGGAAACCATGCGCCATGCGCTACGTGCAGCGAACGCGAAAGCGGAAATCGTGGTTTATCCCGAGGCCGGGCACGCATTTAACGCCGATTACCGTCCCAGCTATCATGAAGAGTCAGCCAAAGATGGCTGGCAGCGCATGCTAGCGTGGTTCGCGCAGTACAACGGTAAAAAGGGTTAAGCCGCTCGCCGTTCAGCGTGGTAAGCACAGGCGTATCACGATGCTCCACAGGCAAGACCTGAAGCCGATCATCTCTTTCGAGAGACGTTCGGCTTCAGGTCTTTTTTTGCTCTGCTGGCATGGACCCGACATGAACCCTGTACAGACGGCACTGGATATCATCGCCCTGGTGGGCGGCACAACAAGGCTGCCGAAAAAGCGGGCTCGCTCACGTTTATTCACCCCGTTGAAGGGCAAATTATTCCCCTGAAAAAGTTAACGACGATGTTTTCTCTCGCAAAATCATCTCCTTCACAGGGGCCTGCGAGCGGGACGGTGACCCACATGTTTGCGATGGTGGTAACCTACGGCGAACGCTTCACACTGTCGCAGAACGGCCACGACGAAAAACATTCCAACCCGCAGATTATTATGACGCTTAAGGAGTCCGTGTAATGGCAAAATCTCTCTCGTTTCCGCAGGGGTTTTTATGGGGCGGCGCGATCGCCGCAAATCAGGCCGAAGGGGCATGGAACGTGGCGGGTAAAGGGCCATCGGTCGCCGATGCCATCTCCTGGAAACCCAACCTGTCGTTGAAGGACTATGCCGGCCACGCCGCGCTGACGGATGAAAACGTACAGGATGCGCAATTGGGCCGAAACGATGCGTTGTATCCGAAACGTCGCGGCATTGATTTTTATCATCACTATAAGGAGGATATCGCGCTGTTCGCCGAAATGGGCTTTAAGGTTCTGCGCGTCTCCATCGCCTGGTCGCGCATCTTCCCCACCGGCGAAGACGCCGAGCCGAACGAGGCGGGGCTGCAATTTTATGAAGACCTGTTCCGTGAGCTGCGCCGCCATCACATCGAGCCGCTGGTTACGCTTTCGCACTATGAAATGCCGCTGGCGCTCAGTGAAAAGTATAACGGTTGGGTGCACCGAAACGTCGTGGATGCCTTCGTACGTTTCAGCAAGGTGTGCTTCGAGCGCTATAAAGATCTGGTGCGCTACTGGCTGACGTTTAACGAAATCGACAGTATTCATCGCCACCCGTTTACTACCGCCGGGATCCGCGAAGAGAAAAGCGCGCCGGGCAAGGCAAAACAAGATATCTACCAGGCGCTACATCACCAGTTTGTCGCGTCCGCGCTGGTCACCCGCGACTGCCATGCGATTATCCCCGGTAGCCAGGTCGGCTGCATGCTGACCAAGCTCACCACCTATCCGCACAGCTGCCGCCCGGAGGATGTCGAGGCGACGCTGAAGAAGAATCTCGAAAATTACTTCTATGCCGACGTACAGGTGTTTGGCGAATATCCGCCGCTGATCCTGCGCGATCTTGAACGTCGCGGCATTGAGATTGTCATGCATGATGAAGATCGCCACATTTTAAAACAGCATACCGTCGATTTCGTCTCTTTTAGCTACTACATGTCGATGACCGAATCAACGCAGCCCGATGCTGAACGTATTCCCGGCAACACCGTGCTGGGCGTGAAAAATCCCTACCTGCCCGCCTCGGAATGGGGCTGGCAGATTGACCCCCTTGGCCTGAAAATTTCGCTGCTTGAGCTGTATGACCGCTACCAGAAGCCGCTATTTATCGTTGAAAATGGCCTGGGCGCGAAAGACGTGGTGGTGGACGGTAAAATTCACGATGATTACCGTATCGACTATTTCCGCGCCCACTTTGAGCAAACGTTGGCCGCCATTCATGAAGGGGTGGAGGTGATGGGATTCACCACCTGGGGTTGTATCGATATCATCAGCGCTGGCACGTCGCAGATGTCAAAACGTTACGGTTTTATCTATGTTGATCAGGACGACGAAGGCAACGGATCTCTCCAGCGTCTGCGCAAAGACTCTTTCTGGTGGTATCAGAGAGTGATTGCCAGCAATGGCGCTGACATGAGCTAAGCGACCTGCCGGTTGATGGACGGGCAGGCATAACGCCTGCCCTCCGTGACTTACGCCTGACGCAGATTCTGCGCTGCTTTGACCATGTTAGCCAGCGCCGCCCTCGTTTCCGGCCAGCCGCGGGTTTTCAGGCCGCAGTCCGGGTTCACCCACAGACGCTCAGCGGGAATACGCTGCTCGGCTTTCTTCAGCAGGGCTTCAATCCACTCCACGCTCGGGACGTTCGGCGAGTGAATGTCGTAGACGCCCGGCCCGATTTCGTTCGGATAGTCGAACTCTTCAAACGATTCCAGCAGTTCCATATCAGAGCGAGAGGTCTCAATGGTGATCACGTCCGCGTCCAGCGCGGCAATGGAGTCCATGATGTCATTGAACTCGCAATAACACATGTGGGTGTGGATCTGGGTTTCATCCTTCGCCACCGCCGCGTTAATGCGGAAGGCTTCCACGCCCCACGCCAGATACGCCGCCCAATCACTGCGACGTAGCGGCAGACCTTCGCGCAGCGCCGGTTCGTCAATCTGAATAATACCGATGCCCGCAGCTTCCAGATCCGCCACTTCATCACGCAGCGCCAGCGCAATCTGCTTCGCGATGGTTTCACGCGTCACGTCTTCGCGCGGGAAGGACCAGCAAAGAATGGTCACCGGACCGGTCAGCATGCCTTTTACCGGTTTGTCGGTCAGCGACTGCGCGTACTTCGCCCACTCAACGGTGATCGCTTCCGGGCGGCTGACATCGCCAATCACCACCGGCGGCTTCACGCAGCGAGAGCCGTAGCTCTGCACCCAACCGTTTTGGGTAAAGACGAAACCGTCCAGGTGTTCGCCAAAATATTCCACCATGTCGTTACGCTCGGCTTCACCGTGCACCAGCACATCGAGCCCCAGACGTTCCTGTTCAACGATCGCTTGTTTGATATGCTCCGCAATACCGGTGCGATAGTGCGCAGCATCAAGATTGCCTTTTTTGAAGTCCAGACGCAGGCCGCGAATTTCGGTGGTTTGCGGAAATGAGCCGATAGTCGTGGTCGGCCATGCCGGCAGATTAAAACGGGTACGCTGTGCTTCAGCACGAACCGGGTAAGCGTTGGCGCGCTGGCTGTCCTGGGCGGTGATCGCCGCCAGACGTTTTTCCACTGCGGCGTTGTGTACGCGGGTAGAGTGACGACGCGCCTGGATCGGTGCGCTCCATTCCACAATTGCCGCCGTATCGCCGCTGTTCAACGCATCGCGCAGCAGCGCCAGCTCGCCACATTTTTGCAGCGCGAAGGCAAACCAGCTCTTCACTTCTGCATCAAGGCGGGTTTCCACGCTGAGATCGATTGGGCTGTGCAGCAGAGAGCAGGAGGAAGCCACCCACAGGTCACGTTTGCCGACGATATCTTTAATTTGCGCATATTTTTCGCTGAGATCGGCACGCCAGACGTTGCGACCGTTTACCAGACCCGCTGACAGCAGCCAGTCGGCAGGCAGACGTTTATGCAGCTCGGCGACATCATCTTTGCCGTGCACGAAGTCAACGTGCAGCCCCTGCACCGGCAGCGCGGTAATGGTATCCAGGTTTGGCGTTACACCTTCGAAGTAGGTGGTCAATAGCAGCTTCACCTGGCCTTGCAGGGCGTCATAAGCCGGTTTAAAAGCATCCAGCCACGCTTGCGGCAGCTCCAGTACCAGCGCAGGTTCATCAATCTGCACCCACTCAATACCGCGTTTCGCCAACTCAGCCAGCACCTGCTGGTAAACCGGCAGAATATCGTTCAACAGGCTCAGGCGGTCAAACTGTTCGCCCTTCACTTTCCCCAGCCACAGATAAGTTACCGGTCCCAACAGCACAGGCTTCACCTTGTGACCGAGCGCCAGCGCTTCGTCCACTTCATCCAGCAGTTGGGTCCAGGTCAGTTTGAACTGCTGACCTTTGGTGAACTCCGGCACCATGTAGTGATAGTTGGTGTTAAACCATTTGGTCATTTCTGCCGCCGCCGCGGGTTCACCCGTTGGTGCGCGGCCACGGCCAATGCGGAATAAGGTGTCGATATCGACAGAGCCATCTTTATTTTGATGACGAGCCGGAACGTTGCCGAGCAGCAGGCTGGTGGTCAGGACGTGATCATACCAGGCGAAATCGCCCACCGGCAGCAGGTCAACGCCCGCCTGCTTCTGCTGATCCCAGTGGCGGGCACGCAGCTCGCGGCCTACAGCCAGCAGTTCTTCACGGGAGGCGTTACCCGCCCAGTAGCTTTCTTGCGCTTTTTTTAGCTCGCGACGCAGGCCAACGCGAGGAAAACCGAGGGTGTGGTTCAGGATAGTCATCATATGCCTCTCATGGATTTTTTGTGTTTTAGCCGTCCAGATGTTTACACATCCATAATGTGAATGTACTGTATAATCCTCAAGCGCAAATTGTTCATGCCGAAGTGAAGGACTTTCATGATTGAAATTAAACATCTGAAAACGCTCCAGGCGTTGCGGAGCTGCGGGTCGCTCGCAGCAGCAGCGGCGACGTTGCATCAGACGCAATCCGCCCTCTCCCACCAGTTCAGCGATCTGGAGCAGCGCCTCGGCTTTCGACTTTTTGTCCGCAAGAGCCAGCCACTACGGTTTACGCCGCAGGGCGAGATTCTGCTGCAACTGGCCAATCAGGTGTTGCCACAAATTACCCAGGCGCTTCAGGCCTGTAACGAACCGCAGCAGGCAACGCTGCGCATCGCCATTGAGTGCCATAGCTGTATTCAATGGCTGACGCCCGCGCTGGAAAACTTCCATAAGCAGTGGCCACAGGTGGAGATGGACTTTAAGTCCGGCGTCACCTTCGACCCACAGCCGGCGCTACAACAAAGCGAACTGGATATCGTGCTGACCTCCGACATCCTGCCGCGTAGCGGTCTGCACTATTCACCGATGTTTGATTATGAAGTGCGCCTGATTCTGGCGCCGGATCACCCATTAGCGGCCAAAGCACGCATTACGCCAGAAGATTTGGCGGCAGAAACGCTGTTGATTTATCCGGTACAGCGTCAGCGTCTGGATATCTGGCGTCATTTCCTCCAGCCAGCAGGTATTAGCCCACAGCTGAAAAGCGTGGATAACACGTTACTGCTGATTCAGATGGTGGCCGCGCGGATGGGCATTGCCGCCCTGCCGCACTGGGTGGTGGAGAGTTTTGAGCGCCAGGGTCTGGTGGTGACCAAAACCCTGGGCGAAGGTCTATGGAGCCGACTGTACGCCGCCGTGCGCGATGGCGAGCAGCGTCAGCCGGTGATGGATGCGTTTATTCGTTCAGCGCGGAACCACGCTTGCGATCATCTGCCGTTTGTGAAGAACGCGGAGCGACCCAGTGCCGATGCACCCACAGCGAGGCCAGGATCACAGCCGCACCTGTGAGGAAGCTCGGCCAGTGAGGCTGTTGGTGCCAGATTGCCAGGTTAACCAGCAGCCCCGCAGGCACATGCATATTGTTCATAATACCTAAGGTGCCCGCATCCACCTGCGTGGCGCCGTAGTTCCACATAAAGTAACCAATCCCCGACGCAACGACGCCCAGGAATACCAGAATTCCCCACTGCGGCAGGGTTTGCGGCATTTTCTGCGCGTTGCCGAGCAGCATCCAGGCCACCGCCGCGACCAGAAACGCCCCGAGATAAAACCAGGCAAAGGCGTTATGCTGCGGCATCGGTCGGGTCTCCATCAGGCGTTTATAGCCCACCATACCGATGGC
Source organism: Kluyvera sp. CRP (assembly GCF_019930565.1). Lineage (NCBI taxonomy): Bacteria > Pseudomonadati > Pseudomonadota > Gammaproteobacteria > Enterobacterales > Enterobacteriaceae > Kluyvera > Kluyvera sp. CRP. Next base: position 859,052 of record NZ_CP082841.1, read on the forward strand.
AAAGACGATGTTCGATAACTGCACCAGAATCAGACCGGTCCAGAAGTGGCTGGTGATGTGGTCGTAACGAATAATGCCCGCGCCGATCACCGCCAGCAGTGCGCTAAAAGCGTAGCTCCAGCGCAGACGGCGTCCACTCATCAGGTCATAAATCAGCGTGATATAGAGCGGCGTCAGCACGGTAAACAGCAGCAGCTCGGAGACCGTCAGATAGAGATAGGCATGGAAGCTCAGCATGTACATGATGCCCAGCTGCATCGCCCCCACCAGCATATATAGCCCGACGGTTTTCAGGCTATGTCCGCGCGTGCGCAGGAACGGCAGGAACACCAGCGCCGCCAGGCCCACGCGCACCAGCACCGCAAAATAGCTATCCACATGCCCGGCAAGGTATTCGCCGTAAAAGCTGAACGAAAAGGCCCACAGAATCGTGGTAATAATCAGGAGCGCCACAATGAATGTCCGATTGGAAAATGAACATGCATTGTAGCGGAGTTGGAGGTTGACAACTGACTACTAAATAGCCAGTCGTCAATTTTTATCGCAGGTACATATCGCGCAGGTAGTGCGGTACCGCATCATCGGCGTTTGACCCGATCACTTCGAGGTCCGGATGCAGATCCTTCAGACGCTGGTGCGCGCCGGCCATGATGCAGCCTTTACCCGCCATCGACAGCATTTCGGCATCATTCATGCCATCGCCAAAGGCGATACAGTCTTTCAGCGTATAGCCCATCGCCTTCGCCACCGCTTCCAGCGCGTGACCTTTCGACACGCCTCCCGCCATCACTTCCAGACAGGTCAGCGTCGAGAAGCTCACGTTTACGCGATCGCCCCAACGGGCGTTGATCGCCTGCTCCAGCGGCAGCAGCGTTTCGTGGTCGTTACAGGTGAAGAACACCTTGCTCACGCCTTCCGGTTCCAGCAGACCCGGTTCATACAGGGTGTAGTTGAATACCGCTTCTTTGAAGAAACGCATCTCTTCGGGGCGGTGGCGGTTCATAAACCATTCGTCATCACGATAGACATTAGTCACAATATCCGGGTTGGCATTGACGATGCCGAAGAGATCGGCCGCGATATCGCGATCGAGGTTGTGAGCGAAGACCTGCTTGCCGTCGGCATCGTGCACGCGCGCGCCGTTGGAGGTAATCATGTAGGATTTGATCCCCAGATTATCGCGAATCTGGCCGACGTCAATGTAGTGACGGCCAGTGGCGAACACGAAGTTCAGGCCACGCTCGGTCAGTAGCTTCAAGGTCTCTTTAGCGTACGGCGTTAAGTGGTGGTCAGGAGAGAGTAAGGTGCCATCTAAATCAGATGCGACTACCTGGTACATATTCGAATTTAACCTCTAAAAAGTGCGGCGCTGGCGCCGAATTAAGGGTGTCGACCAAAAAAATCGACGATGGCATTGAGTGCTACTGAGCGCATAGCGTCCTTTTCAAAAAGGATCTCATGATAGGCGCCTTCGATGACCAGCGGTTTACCGCCCTCACAAGGGTGGCCCGCCTCCGCGCGAAGGGCGCAGTAACGATCGTGCATGCGGTTATCCACCACGCGTTCTTCTTCTGCCTGAATCAGCAGCACAGGAAACGCGTCGTTTGCGGCGTCGGCAAGGATCTGTTCTCCTGCCAGAATGCCTTCTCTGACCCAGTGGTACGTCGGCCCGCCCACACGCAGCCGGGGTTCATCGGCGTAAAAACGCACGTTGCGACGATAACGTTCGCGGCTATGGGTCAATACGTTAAGGCTAAACGGCAGCGCGTGCCATCGGCCTGTTCCCATTGCATACCCTTCACGAAGACGCTGATGGCCCTCAGCCCAATCGAGAAGCGGCCGCACAACCCATTCTGGCAGACGCATGATAATACCGAACATCGGCGCACAAAGCGCGAGAGCATCACAGCCCTGCGGATTGCGCTGTAAAAACTGCGTCGCAATCGCCCCTCCCATGGAATGGGCGAGAATAAACCGCTGACGCCAACGCCCCTGCACAATCTCTTGCTGCCAGAAGGCGGCAAGATCGTCGACGTAGTCGCTGAATTTCGCCACGTGGCCACGATGGGTGTCGGACAACATACGCCCGGAACGCCCCTGGCCGCGGTGGTCGATAATCAGGACATCAAAACCGCTGTGGAAAAGATCGTATGCCAGTTCAGCATACTTCACGTAGCTTTCAATTCGCCCCGGGCAAACCACGATAACCCGGTCATGCGCGGGCAGGCTGAAACGTACGAATCGTACCGGAACGCGATCGACGCCGACAAACTCCGCCTCTTCCCGTCCACGCCAGAAGTCCATCAACGGGCCGGTGGTAAACGCAGCAAACGCGTTTTCTCTTGTATTCCAATCCTTTTGCTGTTGAAACATCGGGCTTCCACCCCTGTTAACCGCTGAAAATTGTTTTTTCGTGACGTCTCACACAACGTCTGGACAATAGCGTATTGTGGCATAAAAACAGACAATCAGGGAGTTTCTCATGACCTTCGAATGGTGGTTCGCCTACCTGCTAACATCCATAATTCTTAGCCTCTCACCGGGCTCAGGGGCGATCAATACGATGACCACCTCCATCAACCACGGCTACCGTGGCGCAGCGGCATCAATTGCCGGGTTGCAGGCCGGGTTGGCTATCCATATCGTGTTGGTAGGTATCGGTCTGGGCACCCTGTTCTCCCGCTCGGTGCTGGCCTTTGAAGTACTGAAATGGGCGGGCGCGGCATATCTTATCTGGCTGGGTATCCAGCAGTGGCGCGCGGCAGGCTCTATTGACCTGAAAACGCTGGCCAAAACGCAATCGCGCGGCAAGCTGTTCCAGCGCGCGGTGTTCGTTAACCTGACCAACCCAAAAAGCATTGTGTTCCTGGCTGCGCTGTTCCCCCAGTTTATCGTGCCGCACCAGCCGCAGGTGATGCAGTACCTCGTCCTTGGGGTCACCACCATCGTGGTCGACATCATTGTGATGATTGGCTACGCCACGCTGGCGCAGCGCATTTCAGCATGGATTAAAGGGCCGAAACAAATGAAGGCGCTGAATAAGGTGTTCGGTTCGCTGTTTATGCTGGTTGGCGCGCTGCTGGCTTCGGCAAGACATGCGTGAAAGCCGCTCGCAGTTTTTTGTCATCAACGTTGCCAGCCGACAAATTGGCACGAGGCCGCACGCATAGCCGAAAACGGTTTTAGATCTCCGCTATTGGCGCGGACGCGTCAGTGCCAGAATGCCGCCAGACCTTCTCATTCAAGGATGACGAACGATGGCGGAAGCTGCCTCACCGCATGATGCGGTCTTCAAAACGTTTCTTTCCCGCGTGGAAACCGCGCGGGATTTTATCGAAATTCACCTACCGCCAGCGCTGATAAAACTGTGCAAACTGGAGACGCTGCGCTTAGAGTCAGGAAGTTTTATTGAAGACGACCTGCGTCCTTACTTCAACGATATTCTCTATTCCCTGCAAACCACAACCGGGCGCGGCTATATCCATGTTCTTATCGAGCACCAGAGCTCGCCGGACAAACATATGGCTTTTCGCTTGCTACGCTACGCCGTAGCGGCGATGCAGCAGCATCTCAATGCAGGTCATAAGAAACTACCGTTGGTCATCCCTATTCTGTTCTATCACGGCAAGCGCAGCCCCTATCCCTGGACGCTGAACTGGCTGGATGAATTTCACGATCCGAATGCGGCACGCCAGCTTTACAGCCATGCTTTTCCACTCGTCGATATCACCACCATTCCTGACGAAGAAATTATGCAACATCGCAGTATGGCCGCGCTTACGCTAGTCCAAAAGCATATCCGTCTCCGGGACATGGCGCAGCTGGAGGATAAACTCGCCAGTTTGTTCGTATCAGGACTGTTGAGCGGACAACAAATAATCGTCCTGGTAAACTACATGGTGCGGGCGGGGCAAGCTCGAAACGTTCAGAAACTATTGTATGGGCTGGCACAGCGCGTGCCGGAGCATGGAGATAAATTCATGACCATGGCAGAAGAGTTGAAGATGATTGGACGAAAGGAAGGAAAACACAGCGCAATGCAGGATGTAGCAAAAGCCATGCTGGCGCGAGGGTTTGAACATCGTGTAATCATGGAAATCACCGGCCTTTCAGTGGATGAGCTACAGCAGCTCAAGCGCTGAAATAACGCAGCCCACCCGGAAACACGTCGTCGAGTGGGCCAACATGGTTAGCGCGAAATAATCAAATGAATGCCAAACCCGGCAAACAATGTCCCTGCCACGCCGTCAATCCACTTCGCCGCGCGCTGATAGCCGCGACGCATCGCCGGCAGCGCAAACAGGCTGGCAACCACGGTGAACCACGCCAGCGTTTCCAGGATAATTAACAGGAAAATGCCCCAGCGAGCCCCGGCACCGACGCTGTCGCCGACGAACAGTGAGAACACCGAGCCAAAGTAGATAATCGCTTTCGGATTCGCCAGGTTGGTCAGCAGCCCCTTCATAAAGCTGCGTCCACCCTGCGCCAGTTCAACCTGCGGTTCGGATTCCGTCGATGCTTTCTCTTTCTTCAACGCCCCGCGCAGCATCTGGTAGCCCATCCAGCACAGATACAGGCCGCCCCCGACCATGATAATGGTATGCAGCCACGCCATCTTCTCGATAATTAAATGCAGGCCAAGCAGCGCCACGCCCGCCCAGACCATAACGCCGCAGGTAATCCCCAGCACGCCCATCATCGCCTCTTTACGCGAGCGGCTGACAGCAGTCTGCGAGACAAAAAAGAAGTCTGGACCCGGGCTCATCAACGCAATGATGTGCACCAGCGCCACGGTAAGAAATAGCGTTATCATGATAGACCTACCAACGGGACGATAAATTCGCGGAAAATAGTACAGTGAGTGACTATCCTGACACTTTTTCCGTCAACTGACTACTCTTCATCGTCACCATCAACGTGAGCGCGAATCAGCGCCAGGAACTCGCGGCCAAAACGCTCAAGCTTACGCGTTCCCACGCCGTTGACGCTGAGCATATCGCTCGGCGAAACCGGCATCTGCTCGGCCATTTCAATCAAGGTCGCATCGTTAAAGACAACGTACGGTGGGATATTTTCTTCATCGGCAATGGCTTTACGCAGCTTGCGCAGCTTGGCGAACAGTTGCTTGTCATAGTTGCCGACCGCCGCTTTCTGCATCACGCGCGGCTTCAGCGCCACAATACGCGGCACGGCAAGCTGCAGCGGCGCTTCACCGCGCAGCACCGGGCGCGCGGCATCCGTGAGCTGGAGAGCTGAGTGTTGGGCGATATTTTGCGTGACAAAGCCTAAGTGGATCAGCTGGCGAATGACGCTAACCCAATGCTCATGGCTTTTATCACGCCCCATCCCGTAGACCTTCAGCTTATCGTGGCCGAACTCGCGGATACGCTGACTGTTCGCGCCGCGAATCACCTCCACCACGTAGCCCATGCCAAAGCGCTGGTTCACCCGGCCAATGGTCGACAGCGCAATCTGCGCATCCTGCACGCCGTCGTACTGCTTTGGCGGGTCGAGGCAGATATCGCAGTTGCCGCACGGCTCCTGACGTCCTTCGCCGAAGTAATTCAGCAGCACCAGGCGACGGCAGGTTTGCGCTTCGGCAAAGGCCCCCATCGCATTAAGCTTATGCCGCTCGATATCCTGCAGCATGCCTTCTGGCTTTTCTTCCAGACAGCGGCGCAGCCATGCCATATCCGCCGGATCGTAAAACAGCATCGCCTCCGCAGGCAGGCCATCACGCCCGGCGCGGCCAGTCTCCTGATAGTAGGATTCGATGTTGCGAGGAATATCAAAGTGCACCACAAAGCGCACGTTAGGCTTGTTGATGCCCATACCAAACGCGACGGTCGCGACCACGATTTGCAGGTCATCGCGCTGGAATTTCTCCTGCACGTCAGCGCGCACGTCATTGTCCAGCCCGGCATGATAGGCTCCGGCGCTAATTCCCCGGCTTTGCAGACGCGCGGCGGTGTCCTCCACCTTCGAGCGGCTATTACAGTAGATAATGCCGGATTTACCGCGCTGCTCCTGCACATAGCGCATCAGCTGGTCGAGCGGCTTAAACTTCTCCATCAGCATGTAGCGAATGTTAGGCCGGTCGAAGCTACTGATTTGAATCAGGGGATCGTTAAGCCCCAGCAGGCGCACGATATCGCTGCGGGTGGTGTCGTCGGCGGTGGCAGTCAGCGCCATAAATGGCAGCGCCGGGAAGCGCTGGCGTAGGTGTCCCAGGGCGGCGTATTCCGGACGGAAGTCGTGTCCCCACTGCGAAATACAGTGCGCTTCATCGACCGCCAGCATCACCGGGTTCCAGTGTGCCAGATGCTCAAGGAAGTTATCCAGCATCAGGCGTTCGGGGGCGATATAGAGCAGGCGAATCTGCCCGATGCGGCAGCCGGCCATCACCTCTTGCTGCTGTTCACGGGTCTGCGTGGAGTTAATGCACGCCGCCGCCACGCCGTTTGCCAGCAGCTGATCGACCTGGTCTTTCATCAGCGAGATCAGCGGTGAAACCACCACCGTCAGGCCATCCATTACCAGCGCAGGAATCTGATAACAAAGGGATTTGCCGCCGCCAGTCGGCATCACGACCAGGCAGTCGCGTCCGCTAAGCACGGTATCGATGATGGTCTCCTGGCCCGGGCGGAATTGCTGATAGCCAAAGGTCTCCTGCAAAACCTGTTTAGCCAGCGATTCCTGATTAATAACTTCCGCCTGTGCCACGTTGACCCCATTTACCTGAAAATAAAAACAGGCGCTATTTTCAGCGCCTGCGTGCCAAACTGCAATGTTTTAGACGAAATCCTTCGGTCATGCTCGCAACAAACCGTCGGATACCCTGTTAAAACAGGTCGTTAAGCATCACACCCACCCCAACGCGGGTTTGGTTGAAGTTGTAATCAATAAGCGATTCACCGTAGCCGCTGTAGACCTGAGTATAGACGCGCACATGTTTACTGATGGGGTAGCTGACGCCCAGCTCCGCGCCGCCGTAGCCGGTGTTCCAGTTGTACTGGCCTTGCGCGCTCAGCACCGCATCACCCAGCTGATAACCAATTTTCAGCCGGTAGTATCCCATATATTTGGTGATGTCCGGATTATCGTCGGTTTCGCCGATCACATACCAGGGTTTGACTTCCACCAGCCAGTTGCCGTTTTGCGCCATCAGTCGCGTATACAGGCGATTCCAACTGCGCGAAGTCGGGTCGGATCGACCATTCGAATCATGGTTAAAACCGAACTCTACATCGCGCAACGTCCAGCCGGCAAAGCGATAGTCGGTGGCAAAGCCGAGGAACATCTGCGGCTCGTAGTTAGTTTCGCGGAACGGCGCAGATTCGCCGCTGTTAGAAAGCTGCCACCAGGAGCGCTGCGTGTAGGACGCCGCCAGCACCGAGTTATCTCCCAGGATGCCGCGCCACAGCGGGAAAGCCAAGCTCAGCTGAAACTTCACCTCGTCCTTACGCGCGTTCTCAGCCCAGTCGTAGGAGCGAATCGCCTCTTTATTGAGGTCGCTGGTCCAGGTATACAGCAGGTAGTTGCTTTCATAAGGGTAGAGCGTGAACGGATTGTCATGCTCCTGCAGCAGGTTGGCAATAATACTGCCACGCACCGCCGGCACATCATGTACTTCCTTAATCGTCGCTTCCTGCGCCAGCGCCGAGGCAGGCAGCAGCAACGCCAGTAACCCACTCCTTGAGAATCGCATCAGTCACTTTCCCCTGAGATATATAAAAACAATGAATAACAAAATGACATTCATTCTACCTTTTTACGTTGTTCTTGCTCATCAAACCTTTCCGAAAGTAGAAATCAACATTCATTCGGCATAAAATCAACATTTTATTAACAAGCAAAAGTAAGGTCATTATGTCTGCCGAACTCACCGCCGCCGACGCGCTCAAGCTGGTTGGGGAAATCTTTGTCTACCATATGCCGTTTAACCGCGCGCTGAATCTGGAGCTGGAAGTCTACGAAAAAGCCTTTGCGCAGCTGAGCTTTAACAATCAACCGATGATGGTAGGAAACTGGGCGCAAAGCATTCTGCACGGTGGTGTGATCGCCTCAGCGCTGGACGTGGCCGCCGGGCTGGTGTGCGTAGGCAGCACGTTGACGCGCCACGACACCATTAATGAAGACGAGCTGCGCCAGAGGCTGTCGAAAATGGGCACCATCGATCTGCGCGTCGACTATCTGCGTCCAGGTCGCGGCACACGCTTTACCGCCAGCAGTACGCTGCTGCGCGCCGGGAACAAGGTTGCTGTGGCGCGCGTTGAGCTACATAACGAAGAGAAAACGCATATTGCCAGCGCGACGGCGACTTATATGGTGGGATAACCGCCAGAATCGCGTAACATTACATGACTTTTTCGTAATGGATGTTTCACATGGATCCCAAACAAACGCGTCAGGGCGTACTTCTCGCTCTTGCCGCCTATTTCATCTGGGGCATCGCTCCAGCCTACTTCAAGCTGATTTACTACGTCCCTGCCGATGAGATCCTGACCCACCGCGTCATCTGGTCGTTTTTCTTTATGGTGGCCTTGATTAGCATCAGTCGCCAATGGCCGCAGGTGCGCACACTGCTGAAAACCCCGAAAAAGGTCTTTCTGCTGGCGCTGTCGGCGGTGCTGATCGGCGGTAACTGGCTGCTGTTTATCTGGTCGGTGAACAACCACCACATGCTGGAAGCCAGCCTAGGTTATTTCATTAACCCTCTGGTGAATATTCTGCTGGGAATGATTTTCCTCGGCGAGCGCTTCCGCCGCATGCAGTGGCTGGCGGTGATTCTGGCTATCTGTGGCGTGCTGGTACAGTTGTGGACCTTCGGCTCGCTGCCGATTATCGCGCTGGGCCTGGCGTTCAGTTTCGCCTTCTACGGCCTGGTACGTAAGAAAATTGCCGTCGATGCGCAAACCGGGATGCTGTTCGAAACGCTCTGGCTGCTGCCGGTGGCGGCCATTTATCTGTTCGGCATCGCCGACAGCGCCACCAGCCACATGGGTAACAACCCGTGGTCGTTGAATCTGCTGCTGATTGCCGCCGGCGTGGTGACCACCATTCCGTTGCTGTGCTTTACCGGTGCGGCTACACGTCTGCGCCTTTCCACGCTGGGCTTTTTCCAGTACATCGGTCCAACGCTGATGTTCCTGCTGGCGGTGATGTTCTACGGTGAGGTACCGGGAGCGGATAAGATGGTGACCTTTGCCTTTATCTGGGTGGCGCTGGCGATTTTCGTGATGGATGCGATTTATACGCAGAGACGCGGTCGTCGAGGTTAAAGAAGTGGCCGGAGGGCGGCGACGCTTTCTCCGGCACAACCATTACAGCCAGTTCTTGCGCTTAAAGTACAGATACGGCGCAAGCCCTGCCAGAATCATAAAGATAATTGCCCCTGGGTAGCCAAAGCTCCACTTCAATTCCGGCATAAACTCAAAGTTCATCCCATAGCTCGAAGCCACCAGCGTTGGCGGCAGGAACACCACGGATACCACCGAGAAGATCTTGATGATGCGGTTCTGCTCGATGTTGATAAAGCCCATCGCCGCTTGCATCAGGAAGTTAACCTTCTGGAAAAGCGATTCGTTGTGTGGCAACAGGGATTCGATATCTCGCAGGATTTCGCGCGCTTGCTCCAGCTGGCTGGCCGGTAAACGCGCCTTGCGCACGAGGAAGTTCAGTGCGCGCTGGGTATCCATCAGACACAGACGAACCTTCCAGCCGATATCTTCCAGCTCGGCCAGCGTGGACAGCGCTTCGTCATACTCGTCACCCTGGTGACCTTCCATAATCACGCGGCTCAGCTTTTCCAGGTCGCTGTAGATGTTTTCAATTTCATCCGCCAGCTGTTCGATTTTGGTTTCGAACAGGTCCAGCAACAGCTCGTAGGCGTTACCATCGACCATCGCCTGGTTACGTGCGCGCATACGATACAGGCGGAACGCCGGCAGCTCGCGCTCGCGCAGGGTAAACAGTCGCCCTTCGCGGATGGTGAATGCGACGGTGGAGTTACCGGCGTGATCGTCCGCATCTTCGTAAAAGAAGAAGGAGTGAATATGCAGGCCGTCTTCGTCTTCAAAAAAACGTGCGGATGCTTCGATGTCTTCCAGTTCGGGGCGCGTGGCCAGGTTCTGGCCCAAATCCTTTTGCACACGGTTTCGTTCGTCGTCGTCAGGCTCGACTAAATCGACCCACACCGAGCTGGCGAGGTGTTCGATTTCGTCCGCTTCCAGACGCGTTAAACGATTATTTTCCAGTTGAAATGCGCTCAGCATGACCGGGACTCCCAATGCAAAAAATTATCGGACAGCCGGTGGGCACACAGAAACTACAGGGGTTTCAGACCATTAAACAGCCTGACTCAATGCGACGGGATAAAATACGGGTCGCTGACAACCGCTAAGGCTATCAGCATACGAGGATAGCCTTAGGAGTTGTTCCTGAATGACAGGAAGGTGAGCCAGCATCTACTGGGTGTGTCCAAGGCTTTGTCCTCTTAGCGTAATCGTGCGCGCATGTTACGCCAGCAAAAAAACGGCGTCAACACGCAACGAAACGCTAACCAGGATTAATTACCTTCTCTTCCGTAAGGCTAGCAGATCGTTACAAAATAATGATATTTTTCTGAAAGTTATACTGTTTCCAGCCTGGCGTAGGCCGCCACCAGCCATTTAATTCCCTGCCCCTGGAACGCGACCTGCAAACGGCTGTGTTCACCGCTGCCTTCCAGGTTGACGATGGTGCCCTCGCCAAACTTGGCGTGGCGCACGCGCTGGCCAAGTTTGTAGCCAGTATCATTCTCGGCCATCGGCGTCCCCATCCGCTGATGGCTCACCGGACGGCTGACGGTCGCGCGCAGACGCACCTCTTCCACGCAGGCTTCCGGCAGTTCGCCGATGAAACGCGACGGGCGATGATAAACCTCTTTACCATACAGACGGCGGGTTTCGGCATAGGTTAGCGTCAGCTTCTGCATCGCACGGGTGACGCCAACGTAGGCCAGGCGGCGCTCTTCTTCCAGACGGCCGCCTTCATCCAGCGACATCTGGCTTGGGAACATCCCCTCTTCCATCCCGACGATAAACACCTGCGGGAACTCCAGACCTTTGGCCGAGTGTAGGGTCATCAGCTGTACCGCATCCTGCCAGGTATCGGCCTGACCTTCCCCGGCTTCCAGCGCCGCATGAGACAAAAACGCCTGCAGCGGCATTAAATCTTCGTCTTCTTCGTTGTAGCTGAACTGGCGCGTTGCCGTCACCAGTTCATCCAGGTTTTCGATACGCGTCTGGCCCTTTTCGCCTTTTTCCTGCTCGTACATCATGCGCAGGCCGGAATCTTTGACCACCCGATCGGTCTGCACGTGCAGCGGCATATCGGCCGTTTCCTGTGCCAGCGCGTCAATCAGCTCCATAAAGCGCTGTAAAGCGCTCGCGGCACGGCCAGCCAGCGCTTTCTCTTGCAGCAGCTCACGGCAGGACTGCCACAAGGTCAGTTGGCGATCGCGCGAGGTCTGGCGCACCACGTCCAGCGTACGGTCGCCAATGCCGCGGGTTGGCGTATTCACCACACGTTCGAATGCCGCGTCATCATTGCGGTTGGCAATCAGGCGCAGGTACGAGAGCGCATCTTTGATTTCCTGACGTTCGAAGAAGCGCATCCCGCCATAGATACGATACGGCATGCTGGCTTGCAACAAGGCCTCTTCCAGCACACGCGACTGGGCGTTGCTGCGATAGAGAATGGCACACTGATCCAGCGCGCCGCCGTTGTCCTGCCAGGTTTTAATACGGTTGACCACGAAGCGGGCTTCGTCGAGTTCGTTGAACGCGCAGTAGAGCGAGATCGGCTCGCCGTCGGCGCCATCGGTCCACAGCTTTTTGCCCAGACGCCCGTTGTTGTTTTCAATCAGGGCGTTCGCCGCGCTCAGAATGTTGCTGGTCGAACGGTAGTTCTGCTCCAGGCGGATGGTTTCGGCACCGGGGAAATCGTTGAGGAAGCGCTGGATGTTCTCCACCTGCGCCCCACGCCAGCCGTAGATCGACTGGTCATCGTCGCCAACGATCATTACCTTACCGGTGTCGCCCGCCAGCAGGCGGATCCAGGCGTACTGAATGTTGTTGGTATCCTGGAATTCGTCCACCAGGATATTGGTAAAGCGTTCGCGGTAGTGCTGGAGGATGTGCGGCTTATTGAGCCACAGCTCGTGGGCGCGCAGCAGCAGTTCAGCGAAATCCACTAGTCCCGCGCGGTCGCACGCTTCCTGATAGGCCTGATAGACCTTCTGCCAGGTCTGTTCGACCGGGTTGCCGTAGCTTTGCAGATGGTGTGGACGCAGCCCTTCGTCTTTCTGGCTGTTGATAAACCACATCGCCTGGCGTGGCGGCCACTGTTTTTCATCAAGGTTCATCGCCTTAATCAGGCGTTTGAGCAGGCGCAGCTGATCTTCGCTATCGAGAATCTGGAAATCCTGCGGCAACCCGGCGTCCAGGTGATGCGCACGCAGCAGACGGTGCGCCAGCCCGTGGAAGGTGCCGACCCACATGCCGCCCTGCGAGGTGCCCATCAGTTCGGCAATACGGTGGCGCATCTCCGCCGCCGCTTTGTTGGTGAAGGTCACCGCCATAATCGAGTACGGCGAGCAGTTCTCGACGCTTTGCAGCCAGGCGATGCGGTGCACCAGTACGCGCGTCTTACCGCTGCCTGCCCCGGCGAGCACCAGCATGTTGGTTCGCTCCGCCGCGACGGCTTCGCGCTGTTTATCGTTGAGGCTGTCGAGCAGGTAAGAAACGTCCATTGGCACCGCCGGAAAAATGAGGGCTCTAACGAACCCCTGGGAATTTATACAGAGTTATGACGATTATATCAGCGAGGTCAGAGATGCCAACCGGGAAATCTCAATGTGCGGCAACAAACGGCTGTCGGCGGTCTGCATCAGATCGGCGTTTTCCGGCTTGATCCAGCAGGCCTGCATCCCGCAGCGCACGGCGCCCGCGACATCGGTGGTCAGGTCATCACCCACGTGCAAAATCTCGCCGAGCGGTACGTTGAGCTTTTCTGCCGCCAGGTGATACATATCGGCAAACGGCTTCGAGCGCCCGTCCGGCCCGGCGCGGAGCACGAACTCAAAGTAGTCGCTCAGACCAAATAGCTCCGGCTGCGCGTTACCGTTGGTAATCGCCACCAGCGGCCACTTTTCGCCCAGCTTTTTCAGGGTATCGTGGGTTTCCTGCGGCACATCAACCCGGCTACGCCAGTGGGCGAAGTTATCCATTGCCGCATCGGCACCAGCTTTCGCTTCCTGGGCCGTTAACCCCAGCTGTCGCATCCCTGACTCCAGCGCACGCCAGCGCCATTCGGTGACGTCGTGATAAATCTCCGGCTCGGTCTTCAGCAACGCATCGCGCCACTGTTGAAGCGTGTGGGCATCAAAATTGGCCAGCGCCGGGTGATAGCCGCGAACAAAATTCAGCGACTCCTGCATCGTGCGGTCAATCACCGGGCGGTTATCGTAAAGGGTATCGTCAAGGTCAAAGGTCAACGCGGCAATCGTGCCCAGTGGTCGATAAAAACGCATTATTTCTCCCGTTTGGCGCGCGGATGCGCCGCATCGTACACCGAAGCAAGGTGTTGAAAATCAAGATGGGTATAGATTTGGGTGGTCGAGAGGTTGGCGTGCCCCAACAGTTCCTGCACACCGCGCAAATCGCCGCTCGACTCAAGCATATGAGTGGCGAACGAATGGCGCAGTTTATGGGGATGGACGTGGCTGTTCAGCCCCTGCTTCACACCCCATTCGGCAAAACGTTTTTGTACGTTGCGGGCCGAAATACGCTTGCCGAGCTTTGAGAGGAACAGCGCGTCTTCGTCGCCGCCAAACAGCCCGCGCAGGTCGAGCCAATGTTCGATCCACGCGACAGCGTTGCGGCCAATCGGCAACCGGCGCTCTTTGCTGCCCTTGCCCATGACCCAGACTTCGCCGGTGTCGAGATCCAGATGTTTGATATCCAGATTGACCAGCTCGGACAGACGCAGACCCGCGCCGTACATCACTTCCAGCATCGCGCGGTCGCGCACCGCCAGCGGGTCGTTAAGGTCAATATCCAGCAGGCGGTTAACGTCGTCGACGTCGATATTTTTCGGCAGGTGGCGCGGCGCTTTTGGCGCGGCAATACCTTTCGCCGGGTTAGCCGGTAGCACGCCCTGGCTGACCATCCAGTCAAAGAAGCTGCGTAAGGCTGACAGGCGCAACGCCAGGCTTGCCGCTCCCAGCCCCTTACGACGGCTGCGGGTGGCGAAGCTACGCACCATCGCAGCATCACATTGTTGCCAATTCTGCAGGCCCATACCTTCGGCCAGTTCAATAATGGCATCAAGCTGACGCTGATAGTTCAGGAGGGTAATGGGGCTTAGCTGCCGCTCAACGCCCAGATAGCGCAGGAAACGGGTAACATCTTGCCCCAATGCGATATCGCTGGTCATTCGCGTTCAATCCACCGTTCCAACAGGCCAGGCAGCATCAAGGCGATTTCCTGCAACAGCTGCGTTCCCTGTCCAGGCTGATAGTGGTGCGGGTCACGACTGCTGAAGAGAATCACCCCGAGGTCGCCATCGCTGCCCATCATCGACATGGCTACCGAGCCTACTGCTTTCGCCTCCGGCAATACCAGCAGCAGTTCCGGACCATTGAGGGTACCCAGATAGTGGTTTGACTGGCCTAAGCGTTGGATACGCAGCGGCTCGAACGCCTGACGAGAGAGCACCAGGTCGGTGTGTTTAGAGGGAGCGCCAAGCCGCCAGCGATCGGAGAACAGACGTATCGACGCCCCCGCCAGCCCCAGCTCACGCGCCCAGCGGTGAAAACGCAGCAGCAGATCGTCGAGGCTGTCGGCACACGCCAGCCGGTTTTGCAGATGCAGCAAGCGATAGAACAGACCTTCGTTGGCCGTCGCCTGCTCCATCAGCTGGCTCATATTCTCTTCGAGCATCGCGATATAGTTGCGCGAGCGCGCCATATGCCACTCGACCAGCGAGACCATGCCCCGCACCGGGTGCGGGACGCGCATCTGCTCGACGGCAGCGGCATTACGAATAAAGAATTCAGGATGTTGCAACAGATAGTCTACCACCGCGCCGTCATTCAGCGCGGTGATGGCGTCCTGCTGTTCTTCCCCAACCTGTTTCATAGATGAATAAATCCGTCATAGACATGTGCCGCCGGGCCAGTCATAAACAACGGTTGGCCCGGGCCTTTCCAGGCGATATCAAGACGCCCGCCCGGCAATTCCACGCGCACTTCTTCCGCCAGCAACCCCTGCTGAATACCGACAGCAACCGCCGCACACGCACCGCTTCCACAGGCCTGCGTCTCACCCGCGCCGCGTTCGTAAACGCGCAGGCGGATGTGATCGCGTTTCACGACCTGCATAAAACCAATGTTAGCGCGTTCTGGAAAACGTTCATGGCTTTCCATCACCGGGCCCAGCGTTTCAACGGCCGCCGTATCGACGTCGTCGACCTGAATCACGCAGTGCGGGTTCCCCATTGAAACCACGCCGCACAATACTGTCTGCTCGGCCGCACGCATAATATAGGTCTTTTCCGCTTTGTTGGCGCGGAACGGGACCTGCGAGGGCTCAAAGTTCGGCTCCCCCATATTGACGCGTACCAGGTCATCTTCCGTGACGCTTAATACCATACGGCCGTTAGCCGTACTGACGCGAATATCACGTTTATTGGTCAGGCCTTTCAGGCGCACAAAGCGGGCAAAGCAGCGCGCGCCGTTGCCGCACTGAGAAACTTCGCTGCCGTCGGCGTTGAAAATGCGGTAGTGGAAATCAAGGTCCGGATCGTAAGGCGGCTCGACAACCAGAAGTTGATCAAAACCCACGCCCAGATGCCGGTCCGCCAGTCGGCGGATCAGCTCAGGCGAAAAAAACACATTCTGCGTTACCGCGTCGACGACCATAAAATCGTTGCCGAGGCCATGCATTTTAGAGAACTGCATTATCTACTCCAGTTGCGCGGTACAGAACGGAATCAGTAGTTAACCTGCGTCGGGCCGCCGTCGTCGCCACGATCGTTACGGTCCGGCGATGCGCTCTGCACAGGCGGCGTCACGGGTTTGGTCGGCGGTGCCGCCGTCTTATCAGCCGGAGGGAAATAGAGCGGGCCCTTCAGGCCGCAGCCTGCAAGGCTAAACAGTGCAAGTAACAAAGCCAGCGGTCGAAAAATCTTATTCATTCTTAAGATGCCTGTAGTTCAATGCTTTCTATTTTCTATCATCGCAGGAGAAGGCGCAAAAGCAAGCGTTAAGCGCCTGACTGCAACGTGATTTGTTTCACGCTATACTGCCGCTATCACTAAATAGCGGGATAAAACAATGAACGACAGTGAATTTCATCGCCTTGCCGACACTCTGTGGTTAGCCATCGAAGAACGTCTGGACGACTGGGATGGCGACAGCGATATCGACTGTGAAATCAACGGCGGCGTGTTGACCATCAGCTTTGAAAACGGCAGTAAAATCATTATTAACCGTCAGGAGCCGTTGCACCAGGTGTGGCTGGCGACCAAACAGGGCGGCTATCACTTTGACCTGAAAGGCGACGAGTGGGTTTGCGATCGCAGCGGCGAAACGTTCTGGGATCTGTTGGAACAGGCGGCGACGCAGCAGGCGGGTGAGGAAGTAAGCTTCCGCTAAGACTGATTGCCGGATAAGGCGAAACCGCCATCCGGCATCATAGTTAAGAGAAGTACTGCTGTAACAGCGGCGCGTTATTGTTGTCGTGATTCGACGGCGGCGGCACAATCGCCTGGCTGCGGAACGGAATCACCTGCGCACGGCCGTCAACCTTCACAATCTGATAGAACTGCGGCAGGTTGAAGTTGATAAAGCTTGAGCCGTAGGTGAAGCGATCGTGCGACGAGGAATAGAAGCGGCTGACGTCGCGCACCAGCTCCTCTTTGCTGCCTTCACAGTGGTGATACACCTCTGCGCGGTTACTCTCGTCAAGAATATAGATGTTAAAGCCCTGATCTTCGCCCGACTCCTCGAAGAAGAACTGGATAATCCCTTCGCTGGCAAAACCATCCACCACCGGCGGCAACTCCACATGGTTGGTCTCAACCTGCACCGACAGACCGTGCAGCTTGTTATGCGAAATCGCGCCGTAAAACTCGATGGCGTTTTCCAGCTTCTGTACCGACACGTTCAGACGCTCAAAGAACAGGCCCCAGGTTTGCCCGGAGACACGCAGCGCTTTGAAGCGACCGGTTTCCTGACGGGTACTGGAAAGGCGCAGTTCAATACACTCGGAAACCAGCTGCTGCACGCGGGTACGAATCAAGCCGCGCAGGTGCTGGCTGTAGCAGAACACTTCGACGCTGTCCGGCGGCGCGGCGTCCTGGTGCATTTTACCGAGGATGGTTTTCAGCGCTTCAATCATCGCCTGCTCGCCGTTGAAGTGCAGCGTACGCACTTCGTTCCACGAGTTGCGATACAGCAGGTCGACGCTGCCGACCAGGCATTTTTGGTCTTCACCGAAGCTGAAAGTATCCAGCTTACGGAAATCGAAGTGCACCACCTGATTGCGGAAGGCTGCCGTCGGGTCGTATTCGAGGTTGACGATAATCGCCAGATGGCGAATTTCACACGGGCTGTACAACGCTTTCGGCGTTGGCGCGGGCAGGCGCAGCGGGAAGTGGTGCGATACGTCAGCAACCATCTCCTGCAGTTTCGCCAGGTCGACAATGCCATTGCCCTTAATAAACAGGCGCGTGCGTGAAGTCAGCAGGCCGTTAAACCAGGCCCAGGCCACCAGCTTGTTGAGATAGCGGTTATATTCCAGCGGCTGATGGCTGATGATGGATTCCATGTTCGGGGCGCGGTTGTAAAGATACCAACCTGTACGGTTGGCGCGTCCTGGCGGAACATAAATAAAGGTCAGATTCGGTTCGGACAGGTCCGGGGAGATCTGCGGGTTCACCAGCGTCACTTTGCCCGGCAGCGCTTCAAACGCCGCGTACAGCTTACGCGTCAGCACGCCGATATCCTGCGGGCTGGCGGAAACGCTGAGGTTGTTACGACGGGCGAAGCGAATCAGGTTGCGGTAACTCTGCATCATCGCGTCGAGCAGTTCGTTGTGTGCTTCACGGACCTGGTCGATTTTCCAGTTGGCGCGGTTATCGAGCATCGCCAGACGCTCTTCACTCCAGCCCCACTCTTTCACCAGTTGCCCAACCACTTCGCGACGCCAGCCAACGCAAGCGCGTTCACGGCTGAGCTTTTCGCATACTTTCAGATAGAAGCAGCGACGCACAAGGTCGAGACGGGTTTCGTCGTCGATGGCCTTCAGGTATTCGGTCACGCGTTCCAGCATCATGCAGTAGGCATCAAGACCGAAAGAGACGATCTCGCCATCATGCAGGCGCTGTTTAATGTCCTTCGCCAGCAGGCGCGTGTTGGGATACTCCCACGAGTAGGCTTCCAGCAGCAGGGTTTTCAACACCGCTTTGTACGGCGAGTCGATACTCTTATACAGCTGCCACAGGCTGGCGCCAAAGTACTCTTCGGCGGAGAGCGAGCTCAATCCGCCGAGGTCAAGCCATTCATTCGGCGTCAGCACGCCCTGGGCGTAGAGCGTCATCACGTAGTCATCGTAATGATCTTCTTCTTCGCACGGCACCATATTCCACAGAATACGTTTGCCCGCCAGGCGCACCGCCGTACGATAAAATTCGTCGAGCAGTAAAATGTGCTGCGTTGAACCGCAGTCTTCCCCACCGAGGCTGCCGCTTTCGTTATGACGGAAACGGTTTTCGTCGATCAGGAAGAAGCTGACTTCCACGCCCAGCGATGCCGCCCAGCTTTCCAGCAGACTGCATTTGCGCTGTAACAATTGGCGTTCATCATTGTCGAGCCACGACTGGTGACAGACCCAGATATCCAGATCGGAGGAACAGCTCTGGCCAACGGACGAGGTGCTGCCCATGGTGTAAACGCCGGTAATCGGCAGTTCGCCCTTGGCAGTGCTCTGCGGCGGCATGCCGCGATGCAGCTCGAGTTCGTCGAGGTAATGGCGTTGGGTTTCATCAGGCGTGTAGAGGCAGATGCCCTTGGGAACGTTACCGTCAAGGTAACCCGGCATCAGCGGATGATGATAATGTAATAATGTCGGCAGTAGACTGTATACCTGCTGGAAAGCAGGGCCCATGGCTGCAAGCGCGCGATCCACGCGCAGTTGGTTGATGGCATCCAGTCTCTGTTTTAGCGTCTCAATATAGAGGTACAAGACATATCGCCTGATGTTCAAAACCTCGACGTATCCTGTTCAAGCGGTACGGAGGTTTTAATATTTCAACAAGAAGAACCGTTACCGTTTTTCGTCCGCCGTTGTCATTATCGAATTCTGGACAAAAAATGGTTTAAAACGTGATCAATTTAACACCTTGCCGGTTGACCGTAAAGAATGTTGCACTACAACAAGTGTAGCATTGAATGCTGCTGTAAACCCCGGCATACGATCAAGACAGTGCCAGTAATGAACGGTAAACACAACCCCGTTTATGCTTGTCTCCGTTTAGGCTGAAGGCACGTTTCCTGCATCGCGAATTGTTCAGGGTATGAATCCCTGAAAACTAACATCATTAAGGCAACAATGTTAGGATGGACAACGGACGATAGATGACGGTAACAAGCATGTTAGACAAAGTTTTGAGAATTGCCACACGTCAGAGCCCGCTCGCGCTCTGGCAAGCGCACTATGTAAAAGAACGCCTGGAGGCCTGCCATCCTGGGCTGACGGTGACGCTTGTCCCGATGGTCACGCGCGGTGATGTGATCCTTGATACGCCGCTGGCCAAAGTGGGCGGCAAGGGGCTTTTTGTCAAAGAACTGGAGCTGGCACTGCTTGAAAATCGCGCGGATATCGCCGTGCATTCGATGAAAGATGTGCCAGTGGAATTCCCTGAAGGGCTGGGGCTGGTGACCATCTGCGAGCGCGACGACCCACGTGACGCCTTCGTCTCGAACCATTACGCCAGCATGGATGACCTCCCGGCAGGCAGCGTCGTCGGCACTTCCAGTCTGCGTCGCCAGTGTCAGTTGGCCAAACGCCGCCCGGACCTGGTGATTCGTTCGCTGCGCGGCAACGTCGGCACGCGGCTGAGCAAACTCGACAACGGCGACTACGATGCGATCATCCTCGCCGTTGCCGGCCTTAAACGTCTGGAACTGGATGCCCGCATCCGCCAGCCGATGTCGCCGGAAGAGTCGCTCCCGGCCGTTGGCCAGGGCGCCGTCGGCATTGAGTGCCGCCTCGACGATGAACAAACGCGTGCGCTGCTGGCGCCGTTGAATCATGACGACACTGCTGTCCGCGTGCGCGCCGAACGGGCGATGAACACGCGGCTGGAAGGCGGCTGTCAGGTGCCTATCGGCAGCTATGCGGAACTCATTGATGGAGAACTCTGGCTGCGCGCGCTGGTTGGCGCGCCGGACGGCAGTCAAATGGTTTGCGGCGAGCGTCGCGGCCTGCCGGAAGAGGCCGAGAAAATGGGCATTGCGCTGGCTGAAGAGCTGCTCGATAACGGCGCACGAGAAATTCTTGCCGCGGTCTACGACGGAGACGCCTCAGTATGACCATTCTGGTTACCCGCCCCGCCCCGCAAAGTGAAGCGCTCGTGAGCCGTTTGCGCGCGCTGGGGCGAGTAGCCTGGAGTTTCCCGCTGATTGAATTCACCCCCGGTCGCGAACTTAATACGCTCGGCCAAGCGCTTGGCGCGCTGGACGATGGAGATTTAGCGTTCGCGTTGTCGCAGCATGCGGTGAGCTTTGCCCAATCGCAGTTACAGCAGCAGCGCCTTTGCTGGCCAACGGCTCCCCGCTATTTTGCCATTGGTCGCACTACGGCGCTGGCTCTGCATCAGGTCAGCGGAGCCGACGTACGCTACCCTTTAGATCGGGAAATCAGCGAAGTATTGCTACAATTACCTGAATTACAAAATATTGCGGGAAAGAAGGCGCTTATTCTGCGCGGCAACGGTGGCCGTGAGCTGCTCGCTGAAACGCTTACCGCCCGTGGCGCCGACGTGACGCTGTGTGAATGCTATCAGCGCAGCGCCATTCACTACGATGGCGCGGAAGAAGCCATGCGCTGGCAGTCGCGAGGCGTCTCGACGATTGTGGTCACCAGCGGCGAAATGCTGCAACAGCTTTGGACGCTGATTCCCCTCTGGTACCGGGAGAGCTGGTTGCTCAAGTGTCGGTTACTGGTGGTGAGTGAGCGCATTGCAAAACTGGCCCGGGAGATGGGCTGGCAGGAAATTCAGGTTGCCGATAGCGCCGACAACGATGCGCTGCTGCGCGCATTACAATAACTCTCAAAATTGGAAGCCATAATGACGGAACAAAAAGAAAACTCCGCCGTGGTTGAAGAATCCGGGGACGTCGTGAACACCACGCCGCAACCCGAGGTCCGTAAGCCAGAAAATGCTGAGAAGAAAAATACCGGCGGGAAAACCAGTCTGGTGCTGAGCGCCGTTGCTATCGCTATCGCGCTGGCGGCGGGCATCGGTCTGTACGGCTGGGGTAAACAGCAGGCCGTCAACCAATCCACCACCAGCGATACTCTCGCCAATCAGCTCATCGCGCTGCAAAAAGCGCAGGATGCGCAGAAAGAGGCGCTGGAAACCACCATTAAACAACAGGCCGAACAGCTTGATGCGGCGAAAGCCCAGCAGAGCGAAATGGCCAAACAGTTGGATGAAGTGCAGCAAAAAGTGGCTGCTATCTCCGGCACCGATTCAAAAACCTGGCTGCTGGCCCAGTCCGATTTCCTGGTGAAGCTGGCCGGGCGCAAGCTGTGGAGCGATCAGGACGTGACCACCGCTGCCGCACTGCTGAAAAGCGCGGATGCCAGTCTCGCGGACATGAACGACCCCAGTCTGATTACCGCGCGCCGGGCAATTACCGAAGATATCGCCAGCCTTTCCGCCGTGTCGCAGGTTGATTTCGACGGCATCATTCTGAAGGTGAACCAGCTTGCTAATCAGGTGGATAACCTGCGTCTGGCGGACAATAATACCGACGATTCGCCGATGGACAGCGACGATGGCGAACTGTCGGCTTCGCTCAGCGAGTGGCGCGTCAATTTGCAAAAAAGCTGGCAGAACTTTATGGACAGCTTTATTACCATTCGCCGCCGCGACGAGACCGCCGTTCCGCTGCTGGCGCCGAACCAGGATATCTACCTGCGCGAGAACATCCGTGCTCAACTGCTTGCCGCCTCGCAGGCAGTGCCGCGTCATCAGCAGGAAACCTACAAGCAGGCGCTGGATAACGTCTCGACCTGGGTACGCGCCTACTATGATACCGATGACGCCGCCACGAAAACGTTCCTGAACGACATCGATCAACTCAGCCAGCAGAGTATCGCCATGGACGTTCCGGAAACCCTGCAAAGCCAGCCGATTCTGGAAAAACTGATGCAGACCCGCGTGCGTAACTTGATGGCGCAGCCCGCTGCCGCTCAGCCTACGGCAGAGCAACCGGCCGCCGCAGAACCTGCGCCAGCCCCAGCACAAGGAGAGTAATCGATGCTTAAAGTCTTATTACTCTTTGCACTGCTGATTGCCGGCGTGGTGGTCGGCCCGATGATTGCAGGTCACCAGGGTTACGTGCTGATTCAGACCGACAATTACAACATTGAAACCAGCGTCACCGGGTTGGTCATCATCATGATTCTGATCATGGTGGTCCTGTTCGCGCTGGAATGGATTCTGCGCCGCATTTTCCGTACCAGCGCCCATACCCGAGGCTGGTTTGTGGGCCGTAAACGCCGTCGCGCACGCAAGCAGACCGAGCAGGCGCTGTTGAAACTGGCGGAAGGCGACTATCAGCAGGTTGAAAAGCTGATGTCGAAAAATGCCGATCACGCGGAACAGCCTGTCGTCAACTACCTGCTGGCGGCTGAAGCCGCGCAGCAGCGCGGTGACGAAGCGCGCGCCAATCAACACCTACAGCGTGCAGCGGAAAATGCCGGTAACGATTTGATCCCGGTTGAGATCACTCGCGTCCGTCTACAGCTGGCGCGTCATGAAACCCACGCGGCGCGCCACGGTATTGATAAGCTGCTGGAAATCGCCCCACGCCATCCGGAAGTCCTGCGTCTGGCCGAGCAGGCTTATATTCAGACCGGGGCCTGGAGTTCGCTGCTGGATATCATCCCATCAATGGCGAAAGCCAACGTCGGCGATGACGTCCATCGCGCGGCGCTGGAGCAGCAGGCGTGGATTGGTCTGATGGACCAGGTGCGCGCCGACCAGGGCAGCGAAGGGCTGCGTGACTGGTGGAAGAATCAAAGCCGTAAAACGCGTCATCAGGTGGCCCTGCAGGTTGCCATGGCGGATCACCTCATTGAGTGTGACGATCATGACACCGCACAGCAGATCATCATCGACGGCCTGAAGCGTCAGTATGACGATCGTCTGGTGATGTTGATTCCACGTCTGCACACCAATAATCCGGAGCAGATGGAAAAACTGCTGCGCCAGCAGATCAAAACCGTGGGCGACCGCCCGCTGTTGTGGAGCACGCTGGGCCAGTCGCTGATGAAGCACGGCGAGTGGCAGGAAGCGAGTCTGGCGTTTCGCGCCGCGCTTAAGCAGCGTCCGGATGCTTTCGACTATGCCTGGTTGGCTGACACGCTTGACCGCCTGAAACAGCCGGAAGAAGCCGCTGCCATGCGCCGGGACGGGCTGATGCTGACGCTGCAGAACAATCCGCCAGCGTAATCTACGCGCTAGCAAAAAGGGGCCAAATGGCTCCTTTTCTTTTTTACCCATAAAAAAACGCCCGCTCTTTTTGGGAGCAGGCGTTAAACAGGTTTAATTCGACAACTAATGGGTGCTTCACTCAACGTTATGTCCATGGTGTCTGATGAGGCAAAAAAGCGACATCTGTCAGTGGACGATAAGCACCGTCAATGGCTCTGCATCATTCCTGAGTTTATGAGGCACAAGGCGAACATAAGAGATGGAATGAGCATCTACGCGGCGCATTATGTCATAAAATTTTGAGAAATGACATGTCTGGTTAAAGACAATATCGTCTTTTTTAACTCATCAAAAAACATGCCATCGCAGTCATTTCACTTTGCCGTTTTATTTAACCATAATAATAATCCACGGCAATATATAAATAATAAAACCAGATACCAATATCGACCTCATTCATGCGGCAAATTATTTAGAAATTAGTAACAATTGATTATTAATCCATTATCGCACCTGCGCTGTCATTATATTTACAGCAGAAGAAATTAAGGTATACGATTCTTCACAGGCAACGCCAGCCGTTGCTGTAATCTTTTATCCATAATTATTAGATAGTTGTTTTAACCTTCTTATCCAAGGCTGTTGTATCTATCAATAATATATTACCTGGAGATTATATAATGGATTTATCTTTCCCACGTAAGCTGCTGGCTGTAGCTATCATTACGGCGCTTCCTGCGTTCGCTAATGCGGTAGATACACCCGCGGTAGCGACAGCTAAGCAAGGTTACTCCGGTTACGACCACCCTAATCAATATCTGGTAAAAAAAGCGACATCTATTGCCGATAATATGATGCCGGTAATGATGCACCCCGAACAGAATAAAGAGGCGCAGCAAAAGCTGGCCGACATTGAGAAAAAAACCGGAAAAAAACCTAACGTTATCATCTTCATTCTGGATGACGTAGGTTGGATGGATGTTGGCTTTAACGGCGGCGGTGTCGCGGTTGGCAACCCAACTCCGGATATCGATGCCGTTGCCAGTCAGGGGTTAATTTTGACTTCTGCTTACTCGCAACCCAGTTCCTCTCCCACACGCGCCACCATCATGACCGGTCAATACTCTGTACACCACGGGATTCTGATGCCCCCGATGTATGGCATGCCCGGGGGGCTGGAAGGGTTAACCACCCTGCCGCAATTGCTGCACGATCAGGGTTATGTCACTCAGGCGATCGGTAAATGGCACATGGGCGAAAATGAAGGCTCACAGCCCCAGAACGTCGGCTTTGATGATTTCCGCGGGTTTAATTCGGTCTCTGATATGTATACCGAGTGGCGTGACGTCAACGTGAACCCAGAGGTTGCGCTAAGCCCCTCTCGCTCCGAATACATTAAAAATCTGCCGTTCAGTAAAGATGACGTTCACGCGGTACGAGGCGGTAAACAGGAAGCGATTGCTGACATTACGCCAAAGTATATGGAGGATCTCGATCAGCGCTGGATGCAGTACGGCGTAGACTTCCTCAACAAGATGGCGAAAAGCGATAAGCCTTTTTTCCTGTACTACGGCACGCGCGGCTGCCACTTCGACAACTACCCTAACGCCAAATATGCGGGAAGTTCACCGGCGCGCACATCCTTTAGCGACTGCATGGTTGAAATGAATGATGTGTTCGCCAACCTGTATAAAACACTGGAGAAAAATGGCCAGTTGGATAATACGCTAATCGTCTTCACCTCCGATAACGGCCCGGAAGCGGAAGTCCCACCGCATGGCCGCACGCCGTTCCGGGGTGCAAAAGGGTCCACCTGGGAAGGCGGCGTCCGCGTCCCCACCTTCGTTTACTGGAAGGGGATGATCCAGCCGCGTAAGTCAGACGGTATCGTCGATCTGGCGGATCTGTTCCCAACGGCGCTGGCGTTAGCCGGTAAACCGGGAGCGGAAGTCTCTAAACTGGTACCCAAAACCACCTTCATTGACGGGGTCGATCAGTCCTCATTCTTCCTTGGCAGCAACGGGCAGTCTAACCGCAAGGCGGAACACTACTTCCTCAACGGCCAGCTCTCTGCCGTGCGTATCGATGAGTTTAAATATCATCTGCTGATTCAACAACCGTATGCCTTTACCCAAACCGGCTATCAGGGCGGCTTCACCGGCGCGGTGATGCAGACGGCAGGAAGCATGATGTTTAATCTGTATACCGACCCACAGGAAAGCGAATCTGTTGGCATCCGTCACATCCCTATGGGCGTGCCGCTACAGACCGAAGTACATGACTACATGGCTATCCTGAAAAAATATCCGCCAAAAGTCCAAATCAAGCTCTGACAGCCGCACCGATCCAGCTCGCCGGAAACATCTCCGGCGAGCTGGCTATTTGTGCGATGGGAATACCCGCTGCGCCTTCATGATGTCGCTGGCCGGGCGACCGCTGGCAAGCAGATCGCGCATCGCCTTCAGATACGGAGGCAAATGACGGAAGTAGTGGCGGAAACCTTCACACAGGTAGTTTTGCTCACCGCCCTCCGTTGAGATAAAACGATGCTTAGGGCAGCCGCCCCAGCACGCCCTCAGCACTTCACACTGCTTACAGGCCACCGGCAGGCGGGCAAATTTATCACGACCAAACTGTTCCTGCTCAGGGGTATCAACCATCTGCGCAAAGCTGTGTTGATGGAGATTGCCGAGCTGGAATTCCGGGTAGACATAGTGATCACAGGCATAAACATCACCGCTGTGCTCAACAACGATCGAGCGCCCGCAGGTAGGCTGATGATGACACACCGCACCGGGCGCGCCGACAAAGTTGGCAAAAGCCCACTCAATGTTCATCACAAACACTTTACCGACGTCGCGCTGGATCCAGCGGTCAAAAATCGCGGTAAGAAACTCACCGTAGGCTTTCGGGCGAACGGACCAGGCCGTGACCCTCTCTGCTGAATGCTCACTCCCTGGCCCCTGCAGCGAAAGCCCCACATTGGCTTCCCGCGGGCCAGCCAGGCGCTCGACGACCGGGATAAACTGGATGAATTCCACGCCGGATTCACACAGAAAATCATAAACTTTAAGCGGTTGCTGTGCGCTTTGCCGGTTCACGCAGGCCAGAACATTGTAATCAACACCGTGTTTTTGCAGTAGCGCCAGCGCGCGCATCACCAGCTTGTGCGTGGGCTTGCCGCCTTTTGTCAGACGATAGGCGTTGTGAATCTCCGCCGGGCCATCCAGAGACAGGCCGATTAAAAAACGCTGTTCGCGGAAAAAGAGGCACCACTCGTCATTCAGCAACACGCCGTTGGTCTGAAAACTGTTGCTGATGCGTCGACCCGCGCCGTATTTAGCCTGTAACGCCACCGCGCGACGATAAAAGTCCAGCCCCAGCAGCGTCGGCTCGCCACCCTGCCAGGTAAAGGCCACTTCAGCCTGCGCTTCAACGGCGGCAATATAGTTTTTGATGTAGGCCTCCAGCGTCTGGTCACTCATGCGTGAGCACACGTCGGGGTAAAGCGCTTGCTTCTCAAGATAAAAACAGTAGGTACAGTTGAGGTTGCAGTCAGAGCCGCTGGGCTTGGCCATCGCGTGAAACGCGCGGATTGGGATCTGTTGGGGCATCGTCTCGCCATCCTTATGCACGGGAATGCTTCATCATAGTGAAGCATTTCTCAGCGAAAGGGGCGTTTTTTGCGCATAGCGAGAAATTCGGAAATGTGCTTGGAACGGAGAAAACAAAAAACCCCGCCGAAGCGGGGTTCAAAATTGGTCGGCGAGAGAGGATTCGAACCTCCGACCCACTGGTCCCAAACCAGTTGCGCTACCAAGCTGCGCTACTCGCCGAAATACTGCTTTTTGAATTTTTAGTTCAATTCGTTAAAGTCGTGGTGCGAGGGGGGGGACTCGAACCCCCACATCCTAAGGACACTAACACCTGAAGCTAGCGCGTCTACCAATTCCGCCACCTTCGCAAATTCACAACTCTATCAAATAATGGGGTGGCTAATGGGATTCGAACCCACGACAACTGGAATCACAATCCAGGGCTCTACCAACTGAGCTATAGCCACCACTGCAAATCTTTTACGCGGTCTTAAAAAAACCACCGCAGCTCCAGCACCGGGTAAATGGTGCGCCCGACAGGATTCGAACCTGAGACCTCTGCCTCCGGAGGGCAGCGCTCTATCCAGCTGAGCTACGGGCGCTTAGCGCCGTTGCGGGGTCGGATAATACGGACTTCCTACCCCGCTGTCTAGTGCCTTTTTAAAGAAAATTATCGTTTGCTCATGGTTTGTGCGTTTTGCTGCTTATTTCTGCACTTTTTGCACTTCAACGCCCTTGCCCATACCAAAAACCTTATAAACCACGGTCACGATGGCCAAAAACAACGCCCCCACAAACAGCGACATACGGGTATCGTCATTGAAGCCCATACCGATCAGCACACAAATCAGGAACGCCATGGTCAAATAGTTGGCCCACGGGAACATAATTGAGCGGAACGGATGGCTGGCAATCGCCGCTTTATGTGCGCGACGGAAACGCAGCTGGCTAATCAGGATAACAAACCACGGCACCATCCCCGGCAGCACGCTGGCGCTGTAGACGTAGACGAACACACGCTGCGGGTTTGGAATGATGTAGTTCAGGCAGGAGCCAATCAGCAGAATAACAATCGACACGCTCACCCCAACCGCCGGTACGCCGCTTTTGCTCACTTTACCCATCGCCGCAGGCAGCTGACGGTTTTTCGCCAGCGCGTAAAGCATGCGCCCGCAGCTGTACATTCCGCTGTTACAGCCAGACAGCGCCGCTGTCAGTACCACGAAGTTGATAATGCCCGCCGCCGCGGTGATACCGATTTTGGCGAAGGTCAGTACAAACGGGCTGCCGTTAGTGCCAATTTCATTCCACGGGAAGATGGTGACGATAACGAAAATCGCGCCCACGTAGAAAATCAGGATGCGCCACAGCACTTTGCCTACCGCGCTGCGCAGAGTCACCTGCGGGTTCCTGGCTTCACCGGCCGTCATGCCGATAAGCTCTACGCCCTGATAGGAAGCCACAACGATGCACAATGCCGTCAGGAAGCCCTTCCAGCCGCCCGCGAAGAAGCCGCCGTGTTCAGTGAGGTTGCTAAAACCGATGGAGGTGCCGCCGTTGCCAAAGCCAAAGAAAATCACGCCAAGACCAATGACGATCATCACGATAATGGTGGTGACCTTAATCATTGCGAACCAGAACTCAATTTCCCCGTACAAGCGCACCGCCGCCAGGTTCGCCAGCGCCACCAGCCCCACGGCAATCAGCGCCGGGATCCACTGCGCCATCTCCGGGAACCAGAACTGCACGTACACCCCTATCGCCGTAATCTCCGAAATCCCGACCGCCATCCACATAAACCAGTATGACCAGGCGGTGAGGTAGCCGAAGAACGGGCTCATATAACGGTGCGCGTAAACGGCGAACGAGCCGGTGACCGGTTCGATAAACAGCATTTCGCCCATCGAACGCATAATGAAGAAAACAAAAACCCCGGCCAGAATGTAGGCCAGCAGCACCGACGGGCCGGCCCACTTCAGGGTGCTTGCCGCCCCCATGAACAGGCCGACGCCAATGGTGCCGCCAAGGGCAATCAACTCAATATGACGGGCTTCCAGGCCGCGCTGGAGCTCCGGTTTATTCTCTGCCATAGATCCTCTTGTGTTTGCATATATACCCGGTCAATGCCGGTTTTATTTTTATAGAAAAAAGATGTCTTTCGGATGTGGACATATCCGTAGAAATACGGATACATCGTCAGGGCATGCGAATGGTTTAACAATTTCACACAAATGGCAAATATAAATGAGGGATAACGTATCGAGATTGTGAATGAATCACGCAGGAAATGCGTGATTCATTGCGAATAATGCGCGGAATATTCAGAGGTTATTGGTGTAATGCCAGCGTAAATAGCGCAGCAGGCGCAGCTGGCGCGTGATGCGGCTCGGCTGGGAAAACAGGCGATAAAGCCACTCCAGCCCCAGCGTTTGCCACACCTTAGGCGCGCGTTTGACGTGGCCGGTAAAGACGTCGTAAGTGCCGCCCACCCCCATGTAGAGAGCGTCAGGGTAAACCTGACGGCAGTCGCGCATCAGGATTTCCTGCTTAGGCGAGCCCATCGCTACGGTCACGATTTTCGCCCCGCTGTCGCGGATACGTTCAAACAACGCGGGACGCTGCTCGGCGGTGAAATAACCATCCTGGGTACCCACCAGATTGACGTTCCACTGCTGACGCAGTTTTTGCGCCGTTTCGGCCATCACCTCCGGCTTACCGCCGACCAGAAACACCGGTGTCCCTTCCGCGCCCGCGCGCGCCATCAGCGCCTCCCACAGGTCGGCCCCCGCCACACGAGACACATCAGCATTTGGGTATTTCTTACGTACGGATCGCACTACCGAGATACCGTCGGCATATTTAAATTCGGCGTCGTTAATCAACGCCCGCACTTCGGCGTTATCTTCCAGCGTCAGCATCTTCTCGGCGTTGATCGCCACCAGAGTCCCTTGCTTCAGATTGCCACCCGCATACAGATAGTCCAGCGCGTGCTGCATATTGCGCCAGCCGATGAGGTTGATCCCGCGTAGGGTATAAGTCGGCGCGGTCCGTAAGTCAGCCATTTTATCCTTCTCCAACCTGCGCTGGGCGTTTTAACCGCTGATGAATCAGCCCCGCGCTCTCAAACAACCAGTACAGCAATTTCGCCACCAGCAAACAGAAACCAAAGATGACCATAAAGAAGACGACGCGAGAACCGAAGGAATCCAAGCCTTCACGCGCGAGCACGATCATGTTGAAAATTGCGCCAAAACAGAAACTGTGCAGGATGGCCGCCTTATAGCGATTCGGCTCCTGGTTGCCCAGACTATACAGCCAGTCGAACCACTTAATAATCAGCCCTACCGCGACCGCGCCCAGCGGCACAAACCACATGCCGCCCATCACCACCAGCGAGCCAATCAGCGTCGGTGAGATAGCCAGTCCGGAGTGGTTGTTAAGCACTTCCCAGGTAAAGTAGTTGGCGGTATTCAGCACAATGCTTGGGCGCGATGGCCACAGCCAACTGGGGATAAAGACGTAAAAGTCGCGCACCATTGGCGCCAGGCCCTGGAAGTCGATCTTATCGTAGTTTTGCAGCAGCAGCGCCAGGTTCTCCCACGGCGAGAAAGTGTCGCGCGTCAGGTAAAGGAAGGTATAAAACGCTTCGTCACCACTGACGTTCATACCGTAGCGTTTCAACGCCAGCCAGAACATGCCAACAATGCCCAGCACGCCCGCCGCCACCAGCATCCACAGCGAAATCCAGCCGCGAATAATACCGATAAACAGGAAGATAGCGAAAGCGATGATAATGTTAGCTCGCGTGCCGCCGACGATAGCATAGGTCAGCAGGCCGAAGGCCACGGTAGCAATCAGGAAGCCAATCCACGCTTTAAAGCTCGGCTTGAGAAAATAGACAACCAGCATCGCCGGAATAAAGAAGTAAAAGAAGCGCTTAAGCGCGACCCCGGAGACCTCATTGGAAAAAATCTGGCTATAGGAGTGCAGCTTAAAGAGCAGAAAACCGTTGTGCAGGAAGAACGTGCCGACCGTCAACAGCGCAAGCCCCATCAGCAATACCCAGGTAATATGCGTCTCAACCCGATTCATGGTAAACAGCGGGCGGCGCGTGACCGTCGCATTGGCAGGGCGCAGCCGGGTTTTGTAAGTGACGTAGTACACCGCGTAGAAACAGACCGAAATCAGTAGCGTTTGCAGCAATACATCAGGCGGAGAAACGCCGACGCCGAAGCGAAACACCAGGGTACAGGTCAGCGGGAAGCCGAAGAAAAAAGTCAGCAGGAACAACAACGAAAAGAAGACGTTGAAGTTAAAACGCACGCGGCGAAACTCGAACCACGTCAGGGTGCCGATAAACAGCGTCGACAGCAGCCAGACGACGAACAGCCCGGTAAACTGCATTTCGCTCATACCGCTTCCCCCGCCGCCAGTTGCAACGCCCGATGCCATGGCGCCAGATAGTTAGGTTTGAAAAAGGCGATGGCGTTTTTGTCCACCAGCGCCAGCTGACGCTGGGCTTCTCGCACCACCGGCTCGGTGAGCACGTCGTCAGTAAACAACACCGGAATGTTCTGCTCGGCCATATCCAGCCAGAACGGGTTCTGACGATTCAACACGCAGGGAATCCCCGCCTGAATGAGCAAGCACAGCGTGCCAATACCCTGCTGGCGCGCAAAAATAAAATAGCCCAGGTCGCAGCGGCGCAACAAGGCAAGATAGGCGTCAAATTCCAGCTTTTCCCGCAGAATCTGCACATTTTCTTTGCTGAACAACGCCTGCGCGGCGTGGTCTACTTCAGCGATATAAGCCTCGTTATTGGCCGGATAGCCCATCGGTACGATCACGTTTACCGTGTCGCCAAACTGCTGGTGCACCGCCTTCAGCGCGGCAATGTGTTCGTTACTACGATCGCCAGAGTTGCCCACCAGAATGGTCAACTTGCCTTCTCGCGGCGTGGAATCCGCCAGCGAATTCAGCGCCGGATCCATCCGCGTCGGGAAATAGAGCACCTCACCGGGCACCTGCGGGTGCATATTGCCGAAATAGCTCAGATCGCCGCAGGTGGCGAACACGCGCCCTACGCGGCCTTGTGCCATCCGGCGCAGCGGATAGAACAGGCGGAACTTCAGGCCACGCGAGACTTCATACAGATCGGCTCCCCAGATATGCCAGCTCACCTGCGACGGCTTCAGGCCGCCGCTCAGTAACGCCAACCAGATGCCGGTATTAAACTGGCCGTGGAAGAAGAATCGCTGCTGGCGATTGGCCTTCGCCTTCGCCACCACGGCTTTCGCCAGCGCCGATTTATCGACGTAGCGTTCAATCATCAGCGAAGGGAACGCGGCCTCCAGGCCGTCGTCTTTGCTGACCACCATAAACTGACGGGCGTGTGCAGGCTCTTCGGCCAGCTCCTCGGCAAAAAACCGCAGCACTGTCTGGTTATGATGAGGGATATCCGATCCCAGGATATGTATCAGTTCGGTCATTGCCGTTTACGCCAAATTAAAAATACGCCGCTACACAGCGCGAAATAAACAATATAGGTCGCCATATAGGCCTGCGCCGCCCCCAGCGCACCGTGCGCCGGAATCAGCCAGTGCGAGAACGCCGTGAGCAGCGTGAACTGACTCAGTTCCGCCAGAATATAAAAGCGCAGCGAAGCCTTAGCGATGACTAAATAACCAAAAACGTAAGCGCCTACTTTCAATACATCGCCCACCAGCTGCCACGCGAACAGGTCGCGCATGGCGACAAACTTCGAGGAGAACAGCAGCCAGATAGCAAAATCGCGCAGCAACCAGACGGTCAGACTCGCCGCCGCCACGGCGGGTAATACAAACTTCAGCGAGCGGCCAATTTCGCGGGAAATATCCTGCTTCGCGACCAGGCGCGATAACGTTGGTAGCAAATAGACGCTAAACGAAGCGGTAATAAACTGTAGATAAGCGTCGGAGATACTGCTGACGCCCTGCCAAATCCCGACTTCATCCCAGCTGTAGTGCGCCGCCATCAGGTTTCGCATCATCACGTAGGCCACCGGCATCGTGACCGAGGTAATCAGCGCCATCAGGGTAAATTTACCCAACTGGCCCGCCAGCGCATTGTCCCACTGCGGCTTGAGATAACCCCACGGAATCTGGCCGCGCCGGGTTAACATCACCGCCCCGGGAATGACAATCAGCGCGGGCACCAGCGCCAGCCCCAGTAGCGCCCCCTCGTAACCGCCTAGCCGATAGCAGGCGTAATAGGCCACAACGCCAATCAGGCTCCCGGCGATCAACGACAGCGCATTACCCGCCGCATCGCGGAACCCTTTCATCAGCGCCAGCAGCAGGTTCGCCCAGGCGATGCCCATCTGTACCAGCGCAACCAGCCGTACCAGCCCCTGATAGTGGCTATGACCAAACAGGCCCTGACTTATCGGTGCCGCCGCCAGCAGGAAAATCGCCGCCAGTAGCGTCGAAAAACCCAACACCATCGCCGAGGAGGTGCCGACGACCTGCCGCAAGCGTGCCGGGTCGTCATGATGCTGGGCAACAAATTTCGTCACCCCGTTGAAAATACCGGCCCCGGCGAGTACGCCGAGCACGGTCACCAGTTGGCGGAAGTTACCCGCCTGGCCGACGCCCGAGGGGCCAAACGACACCGCCAGCAGCTTCACCACCAGCAGGCCAACGCCAATTTTTACCAGCGTGGACGCGGCGGTCCACACCGAAGCTTTTGCCAGCGACATATCAGGCGAAGTAGCTCAGCAGCGTATTGATCACCGTGCGCTGATTGACCGGCGACAGATTGTAGAACAGCGGTAAACGAAGTAGGCGCTCACTTTCTTTGGTGGTAAAGCGATCTTCACCGTGGAACTCGCCAAACTTCTCGCCCGCCGGACAGGAGTGCAGCGGAATATAGTGGAACACCGCCAGAATCTCGGCCTCTTTCAGCCAGTTAATCAGCGCGCTGCGGTCTTCAACGTCGCGCAGCTTGATGTAAAACATGTGCGCATTATGGTCGCAGTCTTGCGGAATCACCGGCAGGTCAATACGTCCGCTGTCAGCCAGCGGCAGCAGCGCATCATAGTAGCTCTGCCATAGCGCGAGACGTTGCTTGTTGATACGGTCGGCGGCTTCGAGCTGCGCCCACAGATAGGCGGCCTGCAGATCGGACATCAAGTAGCTCGAACCAATATCGCGCCAGGTGTACTTATCCACCAGCCCACGGAAGAACTGGCTACGGTTGGTGCCTTTTTCGCGGATGATTTCCGCCCGCTCGACCAGCGCACGATCGTTAATCAGCGTTGCGCCGCCTTCACCACCCGCAGTGTAGTTTTTGGTTTCGTGGAAACTGAAGCAACCGATATGGCCGATGGAGCCCAGCGCGCGGCCTTTGTAGGTCGACATCACGCCCTGCGCGGCGTCTTC
This sequence comes from Kluyvera sp. CRP, assembly GCF_019930565.1. Lineage (NCBI taxonomy): Bacteria > Pseudomonadati > Pseudomonadota > Gammaproteobacteria > Enterobacterales > Enterobacteriaceae > Kluyvera > Kluyvera sp. CRP. The sequence goes on from NZ_CP082841.1 coordinate 893,838, forward strand.
TACCACGAACAGGTTGTACTTCTTCGCCAACGCCATGATGGTGTCCATCTCGCAGGCCACGCCCGCGTAGTGCACCGGCACGATGGCGCGGGTTTTGTCGGTGATTGCCGCTTCAATCCGCGTCTCATCGATGTTCATGGTCTCTTTATGCACGTCGACAAACACAATTTTGGCGCCGCGCAGCACGAAGGCGTTGGCGGTGGAGACAAAGGTATAGCTCGGCATGATCACTTCGTCGCCCGGCTGGATATCCAGCAGGATGGCCGCCATCTCCAGCGATGCGGTACAGGACGGCGTTAACAGCACTTTGGCGCTACCAAAGCGTTGCTCCATCCACTGCTGGCAGCGGCGGGTAAAGCCGCCGTCGCCGCACAACTTGCCGCTGCCCATCGCGGATTGCATGTAATCGAGTTCGGTACCCACGACTGGTGGGGCGTTAAATGGGATCATGATGTCACCTGTATAGCCAGTACGCGGTGCTGACGACATTAGCGCCGCTGTGAATATAGCGTTGAAGTGCTGCGGTGTTGCCGGCTTGCGTCGCCACACGTAGCGTCGATAGGCCGCGAGTATACGCCCAGCGTACCGCAGCCTGCATCAATTCTGCGCCCGCGCCGCGTCCGGCCAGCAGGCCAATACGCGCATCGGAGGCACTCAATTCTCGTAGAGAAACAAATGCGCGGATCGCGCCGTTGTTGTCGCGAAAAACCAGGCACTGGTTATCAAACGTGCCTTTGACCGCGTTTTCTATCCACTGAGCATAGAAGTGGCCGCTGGCGTCGGGAGCGTACCACGGCGCACGAAAGCGGCTTAAGGCAAACGCCTGCGCCGCCAGTGCCCGTAATTCCGGGATATCGGACTCGCAGGCCACCTGCGCCTGCGGGCAGGCTACCGGCGTGACGGGCAGCGCCAGATCGACCTCGCCTTCCACGAGCTGAAAGCCCAGCGCCTGCAGCGCATCCAGTTGCGCGACCTGGTGTGCGGCGATCTTCGCCTGCACCCGCGACCAGCCCGCCAGCCGTTCGGCGGTCAGCAGCGGCGCATCGTCGGCAAAGCGGACGATCGCGCTATTCACGCCGAAAAACTGATTTTCCCACGTCAGGGGCTCAATATTGGCGCGGACGGGCACGAAGCAGCTCCAGCAGATATTGACCGTAACCGGTTTTCGCCAGCCCGGCGGCGGCACGCTTCACGCCTTCGTCGTCGAGCCAGCCGTTGCGCCAGGCGATCTCTTCCAGACAGGCAATTTTAAAGCCCTGACGTTTTTCGACCGTCTGCACAAACATGCTCGCTTCAATCAGGCTGTCGTGGGTGCCGGTATCCAACCAGGCAAAACCGCGCCCCAGCAACTCGACGGTCAGCTTGCCATCATCCAGATACATCTGGTTGATAGACGTGATTTCCAGCTCGCCGCGTTCGGAGGGCTTCACCCGCTTCGCGTATTCCACAACATTGCTGTCGTAGAAATACAGCCCGGTGACCGCCCAGTTCGATTTCGGTTGTTTCGGTTTTTCTTCCAGCGACAGCGCCTGGAACTGGTCATCAAATTCCACCACGCCAAAACGTTCCGGATCCATCACCTGATAACCAAAGACTGTCGCCCCTTCACTACGCGCTGCCACGTGACGCAGTTTCGGGCTGAAGCCCTGGCCAAAGAAGATATTGTCACCCAGAACCAGACACGACGGCTCGCCGTTGAGGAAGGTTTCGCCAATGATAAACGCCTGCGCCAGCCCGTCCGGGCTTGGCTGTTCAGCGTACTGTAGTGAAATACCGAACTCACTGCCGTCGCCCAACAGTCGCTGGAAGTAACTTCTGTCTTCCGGGGTAGTGATAATCAAAATGTCACGGATCCCCGCCAGCATCAGCACCGACAGCGGGTAGTAGATCATTGGCTTATCGTAAATCGGCAACAGCTGCTTCGACACGCCGCGGGTAATCGGATGCAGGCGCGTACCCGAGCCGCCAGCCAGAATAATGCCTTTCATTGCTTTTCCTCCTCCGGGCGTTTTAGCCTTTCAGACCCAGGCGTTCACCCTGATAGCTGCCGTCCTGTACCTGCTTCCACCAGCTTTCGTTGGCGAGGTACCACTGCACCGTTTTACGCATACCGCTTTCAAACGTCTCTTCCGGCGTCCAGCCCAGCTCGCGGGCAATTTTCGCGGCATCAATCGCGTAGCGTAAATCATGGCCCGGACGATCGGCGACAAAAGTAATCAGGTCATGATAACGCGCAATACCCTGCGGCTTTTGCGGCACCAGTTCTTCAAGCAGCGCGCAAATCGTCTCGACGACCTCGATATTTTTACGCTCGTTATGACCGCCAATATTGTAGGTTTCGCCAATGCCGCCGGTGGTGGCGACGAGATAGAGCGCGCGGGCGTGGTCATCGACAAACAGCCAGTCGCGAATCTGCTGACCGTTGCCGTACACCGGCAGCGGTTTACCCGCCAGGGCGTTGAGAATAGTCAGCGGGATCAGTTTTTCCGGGAAGTGGTACGGACCGTAGTTGTTTGAACAGTTAGTGATAAGCGTCGGCAGGCCATAGGTACGCAGCCAGGCGCGTACCAGATGGTCGCTGCTGGCTTTCGACGCGGAATACGGGCTGCTTGGCGCATACGGCGTGGTTTCGGTAAAGAAATCGTCCGTCGAATGCAGATCGCCGTACACTTCATCGGTAGAAATATGGTGGAAGCGGAACGCCGCTTTACCCGCATCATCCAGCGTGGACCACCAGGCGCGAGCGGCTTCCAGCAGCGTGTAGGTACCGACAATGTTGGTTTCGATAAATGCCGCCGGTCCATCGATAGAACGGTCAACGTGGCTTTCCGCGGCCAGGTGCATCACCACGTCCGGGCGATACTGGGCAAATACGCGGTCCAGCGCCGGGCGATCGCAGATATCTACCTGCTCGAAAGCAAAGCGATCATCATCCGCAACCGGCGCTAAAGACGCCAGGTTACCGGCGTAGGTCAGCTTATCAACGACCACCACGCTGTCCGCGGTGTGGTTAATGATGTGACGTACGACGGCGGAGCCAATAAAGCCCGCGCCGCCAGTCACCAGAATACGTTTCAACGCCAGACCCCTTTGGTATCGACAATAAACTGCTGGGCAATCACGTCGCCGCTGATGGCTTTGAACTGAGCATGGTCGACCAGCATCACCAACACATCGGCATCGGCTAACGCCGTCTCTACCGACACCAGCGAGCACAGGCCGTCGAGTTTTTTCGGCAGTTGATGAATATTCGGCTCTACCACCAGCGTTTCGCCACTGTGCCACTGGGCGATCAGTTCAGCAATTTCCATCGCCGGACTTTCGCGCAGGTCATCGATGTTCGGTTTAAATGCCAGGCCAAAGCAGGCAATTTTCAATTCGCTGGCGCGTTTGTCGCTGGCGGCCAGGCAGTCGGCGACATTCGCCTTCACCTTGTCGATCACCCAGAACGGTTTATGGTCGTTCACTTCACGCGCGGTACGGATCAGACGTGCCTGCTGCGGATTTTGCGCCACGATGAACCACGGGTCGACGGCAATACAGTGCCCGCCCACCCCAGGACCCGGCTGGAGAATGTTGACGCGAGGATGACGATTCGCCAGGCGAATCAATTCCCAGACGTTAATCCCCTGATCGGCGCAGATCAGCGACAGTTCGTTAGCAAACGCGATGTTAACGTCGCGGAAGCTGTTTTCCGTCAGCTTACACATCTCGGCGGTGCGGGCGTTGGTCACCACGCATTCGCCTTCGAGGAAAATGTTGTACAGCTCGCTGGCGCGCGCGGAGCACACCGGCGTCATGCCGCCAATGACGCGGTCGTTTTTAATCAGTTCGACCATCACCTGCCCCGGCAACACGCGTTCCGGGCAGTAGGCAATGTTAATATCCGCCTGCTCGCCAACCTGCTGCGGGAAGGTCAGATCCGGGCGCATCTCAGCCAACCAGCCGGCCATTTGCTCGGTCGCGCCAACCGGCGAAGTGGACTCGAGGATCACCAGCGCCCCTTTCTTCAGCACCGGCGCAATGGAACGCGCTGCCGCTTCGACATAAATCATATCCGGCTCGTGATCGCCTTTAAACGGCGTCGGCACGGCAATCAGGTAAGCGTCGGCCGCTTCTGGCGTGGTGGTGGCGCGCAGATAGCCATCCGCCACCGCGGTTTTCACCACCCTGTCGAGATCGGGTTCGACAATATGAATTTCACCGCGGTTGATGGTATCCACCGCGTGTTGATTGATATCGACGCCCACAACCTGCTTTTGCCGGGAGGCAAACGCCGCCGCCGTAGGAAGGCCGATATAGCCCAGACCGATCACCGAGAGGGTTGAGAAACTCATAACGTTACCTGATTATTTTTTAATGCTGCCAAAATACGTTCGCATGCCCGGCCATCCCCGTAGGGGTTATGGGCCCGGCTCATCCTTTGATATTCTTCGTCATCGCGCAGCAGGCGCGTAACTTCATCCACAATGCGTTGGCTATCCGTTCCCACCAGGCGGACCGTGCCGGCATCGATGGCTTCCGGACGCTCAGTGGTTTCACGCATCACCAGTACGGGTTTGCCCAGCGACGGCGCCTCTTCCTGAATGCCGCCCGAATCGGTGAGAATCAGCCATGCATGATTCATCAACCAGACAAACGGCAAGTAGTCCTGCGGTTCAATCAATATGACGCTATCGATGTGCCCCAGAATCCGATTGACCGGTTCGCTGACATTCGGATTGAGGTGCACCGGATACACAATCTGCACATCCGGGTTATCCGCGGCAATTTTGGCCAGCGCATGACAAATATGTTCAAAGCCCTGACCAAAACTCTCGCGACGGTGCCCCGTGACCAGAATCGTCTTTTTGCCATTGCTGAGGAACGGATAACGCTGCGCCATATCGCTACGCAGCGCGGTATCGTTCAGCACCCGATCGCGAACCCAGAACAGCGCGTCAATCACCGTGTTGCCGGTGACGAAAATGCGCTTATCCGGCAGATTCTCCCGCAGCAGATTCTGCCGCGAATTTTCGGTCGGCGCGAAATGATACATCGCCAGGTGCCCGGTGAGCGTGCGATTCGCTTCTTCCGGCCACGGCGAATAGAGATCGCCCGTGCGCAGCCCCGCTTCCACATGACCAACGGGAATGCGCTGATAAAATGCCGCCAGGCTTGCCGCGGCGGTCGTTGTCGTGTCGCCATGCACCAGAACGACATCCGGTTTAAACAACTCCAGAACAGGCTTCAACCCCTGCAGAATGCGGCAGGTTATTTCGGTTAAACCCTGTCCTGGACTCATGATGTTGAGGTCATAGTCCGGAACAATGGAGAAGAGGTTTAGCACCTGATCAAGCATTTCCCTATGCTGTGCGGTGACGCATACTTTTGCCTCAAAATGAGGATCCTTTGCTAGCGCATGAACCAGAGGCGCCATTTTGATCGCCTCCGGACGTGTGCCAAATACAGTCAGAACTTTCACATCGATTCTCTTCTATAGATGAACCAGGCCCATCGCCCTTCACCATTGATGGGTATTTACTGCGTGCGACGACGCGCCAGTGCCACCCCCGCACCCACCAATGCGCCGACAATGCCCCACATCACCATCAGGAATACGCGGCGCGGGCTGGTGCGTTTTACCGGCTCCTCCGGTGTGCGCAAATACCGATAAGTCTGAAAACTCTTTGCCAGCGTCGGCCCCACGTTGAGGGTCGTCAGCATAGCGCGCGCCTGGTCGTAATCCAGATCGAAGGTCGGCCCAACAGCCTGCAGGTTTTCCAGTCGTGCCTGCAGCATCGGACGTCCCAGTAAAGAAAGCTCGGAATCCGGGAGCTCATCGGCCGGTACATCCGTGACGCTACGGGTAATATTGTTCTGCTGCGCAATTTTCAGCGCGGCTTCAATGCTGTGCAGACGGCGATTGAAAATCGCCTGAGCCACCTCTTCCTGACGCTTCACCTGCGCTTTCACCTGAATGGTTCGCGCGGCCCACGCGCCTTTCAGCTCGTCATTCAGATGCCCCGCGGCACGTTCGCTGGCAAACGCCACGTACTGGCGAAGCAGGTTATTGGCGTCCTGCGCGGTTTCTGCGCTCAGCGTGACGCTGTCGCTCACGTTTTTTTGCGCATCGCCTGGGATGAACTGAATGTCGTTAATCAGGTCATCAAGCTGGGCGGCATCGGCGCGGGAATTGCCCACCATCCGCTGCTTGTAGTAGTCCGTCTGCGACCAGAAATCACGACGGGTATCCCAGGAGGCGAGCTGCATAACGAACTCTTTGTAAACTTCATCCATCACCGACGGCGGCGTCGTGGTGGTTGGGTTAACCTTCACATCCAGATTGCGCAGGAATTGCTGCTGCGAGTAATAGCCGCCTAGCATGTTGACCGTTGGCCGGTCGGTGATCGCCGTGGTGCTCCATTCCTGTCGGGCAAAAAAGGTATAAATCAGCACAACAGCGGCAAATAGCACCGCAAGGCCGATAATCCAGTGTTTCCCCGACCACAACGCGCGAAACAGGCCACGAATATCCAGTTCATTCTCCGCACTTGATAACTGTGCTTCCGGTAATGGTTGTGTCATTACTACCCCAGTTTTACTTGGTTAATTTTGGATTTTTTTCACTGTTCCGACGCATTCTGCGCTTCATGCGTTTAATAAAACGCGCCACTTTCCATGCCCGCTTGATGCAGTAACCGTAGAGGCCAAAAGCCATCAGGAACAAAATCAGCATGACCCATTCAGGCACAACGCGAGTGTATTCGGCAGCCACACCAATGCCCGCCAGCAACGCGGCGGCAACCGTAATCAACACCAGCGCCTGACGAGAGGTGAAGCCCGCACGCATGATCAGATGGTGAATATGCTGACGGTCAGCCGAGAACGGGCTCATGCCCTTACGCAGACGGCGATACATAATCGCCACCATGTCCATAAGCGGAATGGCGACAATCCACAGCGCGGTGACCGGACTAATCGGGTGATGCGTACCCTGGGTGGTTTCCAGCAGGATCCAGATAACGGTGAAGCCAATCAGCGTACTGCCGGCATCCCCCATAAAGACTTTATAGCGACGCCCCAGCACGCCCAGGTTGAGCATAATGTATGGCAGGATGGCGGCAATCATGGCAAAGCACCACATGGCGAGGCTGGTCTGCCCGTCAAACCACAGAATCAGACCAATGGCGCCGAAGCTGACGCTCGACAGGCCGCCAAGCAGGCCATCGATACCGTCCACCATATTGAAAGCATTGATGATGGCCCAGACGGCAAACAAGGTCAGGAAGAAGCCAAACGGACCGAGCACCAGCTCCCACGAGCCGAAGATATAGCCGAGGCTGCGCAGGTACAGCCCTCCGACGCTCATCATCACAATACCAATCAGCGCTTGAATGATTGCGCGAATTTTAACGCTGATGTCATAACGGTCGTCGAGTGCGCCGACCAGCACGAGTACGCCAGCACAGGCCAGATAAAGGGAAGCATGCGGGATGTAGTAATTGGCGATCGCAAAAGTGAGGCAAATACCGGCGTATACAGAGATGCCGCCCACAAGCGGGATAACCCCCTGGTGACGTTTACGAAAATTAGGTCTGTCCACCAACCCGATCTTTTTAGCCACCCGGCGGGCGAAAAAAAGAAATACGGTGGTGAACAAAAAAATACTGATCAGGTCAGTACCGACGGCCAGTAAACTCACAATTTATACTCGCTGCGAATATTAGTAGCGAAAGTATACCCACGATAACTACTCATCAGAAGAGGAAGCCTGATGAATATTGGGGAAACTCGCCTGATTTATAACCAATTTTACAAACTAGCTATTATTGTAGCCGTAAACCGCAATTGTCCGCGAAAAAAAAGCGGAACCCCATCGGCGAAACTCCTAAAAACAAAAACGCCACACAATTGTGTGGCGTTTTTCAGCGAAAAACCGTGTTTTACGAACGTTTCATCATGTCGAAGAAATCGTCGTTGGTCTTGGTCATGGCCAGTTTGTTAATGAGGAATTCCATCGCGTCGATTTCACCCATCGGATGGATGATTTTGCGCAGGATCCACATTTTCTGCAGCTCTTCAGGCGTGGTGAGCAGCTCTTCTTTACGGGTACCGGAACGGTTGTAGTCGATAGCCGGGAAGACGCGTTTTTCCGCAATCTTACGAGAGAGATGCAGTTCCATGTTGCCGGTACCTTTAAACTCTTCGTAGATAACTTCATCCATTTTAGAGCCGGTATCGATAAGCGCAGTGGCGATGATGGTCAGGCTGCCGCCCTCTTCCACGTTACGCGCCGCGCCGAAGAAACGCTTCGGACGATGCAGGGCGTTGGCGTCCACACCACCGGTCAGGACTTTACCGGAAGCCGGAACCACGGTGTTGTAGGCACGCGCCAGACGGGTGATGGAGTCGAGCAGGATGATCACGTCTTTCTTGTGTTCTACCAGACGTTTCGCCTTCTCGATAACCATTTCGGCTACCTGAACGTGACGAGATGCCGGTTCGTCAAAGGTAGAAGCAACCACTTCACCTTTCACCAGACGCTGCATCTCGGTCACTTCTTCCGGACGTTCGTCAATCAGCAGCACCATCAGCACGCAGTCCGGGTGATTGTAGGCAATGCTCTGCGCGATGTTCTGCAGCAGCATGGTTTTACCGGCTTTCGGCGGCGCCACAATCAGACCACGCTGGCCGCGACCGATCGGCGATGCCAGATCCAGTACGCGAGCCGTTAAGTCTTCGGTAGAACCGTTACCACGTTCCATACGCAGACGGGAGTTTGCGTGCAGCGGTGTTAAGTTCTCGAACAGGATCTTGTTGCGCGAGTTTTCCGGCTTGTCGTAGTTAACTTCGTTAACTTTCAACAGTGCAAAGTAACGCTCACCCTCTTTCGGAGGACGAATCTTACCAGAGATGGTGTCACCAGTGCGGAGGTTGAAACGGCGGATTTGGCTGGGGGAAACGTAGATATCATCAGGGCCGGCGAGGTAGGAGCTGTCTGCGGAGCGGAGGAAACCAAATCCATCCTGCAGTATCTCCAGCACACCGTCGCCAAAGATATCTTCGCCACTCTTCGCGTGCTGCTTCAGGATGGCGAAAATGATGTCCTGCTTGCGCATACGTGCCTGGTTTTCCAGACCCATATTTTCGCCGAGAGTGATCAGCTCAGAAACCGGCGTGTTCTTTAATTCGGTAAGATTCATAATGGTGTGGGTTCTTAAACTCGGGGTAAATCTCGAACTTAATTTGTGAATGGTATGGCAGGGTCATCCGTGCCTGTTTACGGCCATCAACTCATGTCTGTTCGCTGCCTGGTCACAGGAAAGTACGCAGAACTGAAACGACAAGACGGAAAGAGTGACAAGCCTGGAATTTTTCAACCTCTGACGTGGCTAAATGCGACGGGAGGTTTGGGTCAAACAAGATTCAAACAAGGTATGTTTAAAACGAAGTCAAACTTAACTTAGCACGACTAAAGCCGGGCGTCCAGAGTTCCGCTCAATTTAAGAACACAGGACGCCCGAGTCGAATTGCTTACGCCAGGTTAGCGTCGAGGAACTCTTTGAGCTGGCCTTTAGACAGCGCGCCAACTTTGGTTGCAGCCACTTCGCCGTTCTTGAACAGCAGCAGCGTAGGGATACCGCGGATGCCATACTTCGGTGCAGTGCCCGGGTTCTGATCGATGTTCAGTTTGGCAACGGTCAGTTTACCCTGATACTCATCGGCGATTTCATCCAGAATCGGGGCGATCATTTTGCACGGACCACACCACTCTGCCCAGAAATCGACGAGGGTCAGCCCGTCAGCTTTGAGTACGTCCGTGTCAAAACTGTCGTCAGTCAGGTGAATAATTTTATCGCTCATATTTAACTCCACAGGAATAAGCCTGGTGTGTTGGTGTAGCATTAACCAACGAGGTGTTGATGTTGACTTCGCCAACAAAGGTTGACGTTATTTCACCGGATACGCTTTCTTAATGCAATAGTAAGCTGATATTCTACCACACTATGAGCAAAACACATTTAACTGAACAGAAGTTTTCCGACTTCGCCCTGCACCCTAAAGTGGTTGAAGCCCTTGAAACTAAAGGGTTTTATAATTGCACGCCCATTCAGGCGCTGGCTTTGCCGCTGACGCTTGCTGGACGTGATGTAGCTGGACAGGCGCAAACCGGTACCGGAAAAACGATGGCGTTCCTGACGTCAACGTTTCATTATCTTCTTTCTCACCCGGCAGTTGCTGACCGCCAGGTGAATCAACCGCGCGCGTTAATTATGGCGCCGACCCGTGAGCTGGCGGTACAGATTCACGCTGACGCAGAGCCGCTGGCTCAGGCCACCGGTCTGAAGCTGGGCCTGGCCTACGGCGGTGACGGCTATGACAAACAGCTGAAAGTGCTGGAGAGCGGCGTCGATATTCTGATCGGCACCACCGGCCGTCTCATTGATTATGCAAAACAGAACCATATTAATCTGGGCGCGATCCAGGTCGTGGTGCTGGACGAAGCCGATCGTATGTACGATCTCGGCTTTATTAAAGATATCCGTTGGCTGTTCCGCCGCATGCCGCCGGCCAACCAGCGTCTGAACATGCTGTTCTCCGCCACCCTTTCTTACCGCGTACGCGAACTGGCGTTCGAGCAAATGAACAACGCCGAATATGTGGAAGTGGAGCCAGAGCAGAAAACGGGCCATCGCATTAAAGAAGAGCTTTTCTATCCTTCCAATGAAGAAAAAATGCGTTTACTGCAAACGCTGCTGGAAGAAGAATGGCCCGATCGCGCGATTATCTTCGCCAACACCAAGCACCGCTGTGAAGACATCTGGGGCCACCTGGCTGCCGATGGTCATCGCGTCGGCCTGCTGACCGGTGACGTGGCGCAGAAAAAACGTCTGCGTATTCTGGAAGATTTCACCCGTGGCGATCTCGACATTCTTGTCGCGACCGACGTTGCGGCGCGCGGCCTGCACATTCCTGCTGTGACGCACGTCTTTAACTATGACCTGCCAGACGACTGTGAAGACTACGTACACCGCATCGGTCGTACCGGTCGCGCAGGCGCAAGCGGCCACTCAATTAGCCTCGCCTGTGAAGAGTATGCACTGAACTTGCCGGCCATTGAGACCTACACGGGTCACTCGATTCCGGTCAGTAAGTACAACCCGGATGCCTTGTTAACCGACCTGCCGAAGCCGCTGCGTCTGACGCGCGTTCGCCAGGGTAACGGTCCGCGTCGTTCGGGCGCGCCACGTAATCGTCGTCGTTCAGGTTAAATAAGTTATGCTCACTACCACCTCGCTGTACGCAGCCATTGATCTCGGTTCCAATAGTTTTCATATGCTGATTGTGCGCGAGGTGGCGGGTAGCATCCAGACGCTCACCCGTATCAAGCGTAAAGTGCGTCTGGCCGCCGGGCTGAGCCAGGACAACATCCTGTCGACGGAAGCCATGGAACGAGGCTGGCAGTGCCTGCGTCTTTTCGCCGAGCGATTACAAGATATTCCCCCCACGCAAATCCGCATCGTGGCAACCGCAACGCTGCGTCTTGCCGTGAATGCCGACGTCTTTATCGCCAAAGCCCAGGAGATCCTCGGCTGTCCGGTGCAGGTTATCCGCGGCGAAGAAGAAGCACGTCTGATTTATCAGGGCGTCGCGCACACCACTGGCGGCGACGATCGTCGTTTAGTGGTCGATATCGGTGGCGCCAGTACTGAACTGGTGACCGGCACCGGTGCGCAAACTACCTCGTTGTTCAGCCTGTCGATGGGCTGCGTGACCTGGCTGGAGCGCTACTTCACCGACCGTAATCTGGCGCAGGAACATTTCGACGAAGCGGAACGTGCCGCCCGTGAAGTGTTAAAGCCGGTCGCGGATGAACTGCGTCACCACGGCTGGAAAGTCTGTGTCGGTGCCTCCGGTACGGTTCAGGCGTTGCAGGAAATCATGATGGCGCAGGGAATGGATGAACGCATCACCCTCGCAAAACTTCAGCAGCTCAAGCAGCGCGCCATCCAGTGTGGCCGTCTGGAAGAGCTGGAGATTGAAGGGTTAACGCTGGAACGCGCGCTGGTTTTCCCGAGCGGGCTGGCGATCCTGATCGCTATTTTTACCGAACTGAACATCCAGTGCATGACCCTGGCCGGCGGCGCACTGCGCGAAGGGTTGGTTTACGGTATGCTGCATCTGGCGGTCGATGAAGATATTCGCAGCCGCACGCTGCGCAATATTCAGCGCCGTTTTATGGTCGACACTGAGCAGGCGAACCGCGTCGCACAGCTGGCGGATAACTTTGTCGATCAGGTTGCTAAAAGCTGGGAACTGGAGCCATTAAGCCGCGAACTGCTGCTAAGCGCCTGCGCGCTGCATGAAATCGGCCTCAGCGTTGACTTCAAGCAAGCCCCGCAGCACGCAGCCTATCTGGTGCGTAACCTCGATCTACCGGGTTTTACCCCCGCACAGAAAAAGCTGCTCGCCACCCTGCTGTTAAACCAGACCAACACCGTCAATCTGCCTACGCTGCATCAGCAGAACGCCGTACCGCCGCGCGTAGCCGAGCATCTTTGCCGCCTGCTACGCCTGGCGATTCTGTTTGCCAGCCGCCGTCGTGACGATCTCCTGCCCGCGATTACGCTGGTTGCCGAAGGTGAAAACCTGACGCTGACGCTGCCGGAAGGCTGGCTTGCGCACCACCCTCTGGGCCGCGAAATGGTCGATCAGGAGTGCCAGTGGCAAAGCTATATTCACTGGCCGCTGGAAGTCCGCTAAACCTCATCGGGTTGCCGGATGACGCTGCGCTTATCCGGCCTACCATGACTCAGTTATGATTTTTTCGCCTTCGCCAGCATTTCACGAATATTGGCGACATTAGCCTGCCCTTTGTGCATACGTTCTTCCGCAGTAATCACCTTCCGCTCCTGTTCCCAGATCACATCATCCTGCGGCAGTTCCAGCAGGAAACGGCTCGGCTCCGGACGCACTAATTCACCGTACTGACGGCGTTCTTTGCACAGAGTAAAAATCAGCTCTTTCTGCGCGCGGGTAATGCCGACGTAGGCCAGGCGGCGCTCTTCATCAACGTTATCTTCGTCAATGCTGCTCTGGTGCGGCAGCAGCCCCTCCTCCATCCCCACCAGGAAGACGTACGGGAACTCCAGACCTTTTGATGCGTGCAGGGTCATCAGCTGAACCTGATCCAGTTCTTCCTCGCTTTCGCCGCGCTCCATCATGTCACGCAGCGTAAAGCGAGTGACCACCTGCGTCAGGGTCATCGGCTCTTCCAGCTCGCTGCCTTCCAGCATTTCCGTCATCCAACTGAACAACGTGTTGACGTTTTTCATGCGCATTTCGGCGGCTTTCGGGCTCGGCGAGGTTTCAAACAGCCAGGATTCGTAATCAATACCGTGAATCAGATCGCGCACAGCGGCGATCGGCTCGCGTTCCGCCAGGCGCTGAATTTCGCCCAGCCACTGGGTAAAGCGCGTCAGCGATTCATAGCCACGGCCGGTGAGCGTCTGGCTCAGCCCCATATCGAAGCTGGCGGTGAACAGGCTCTTGTTGCGGGTCATCGCCCACTCGCCGAGTTTTTGCAGCGTTGCGGGGCCAATCTCGCGTTTCGGCGTGTTGACGATACGCAGGAACGCGCTGTCGTCATCCGGGTTGCTCAGCACGCGCAGGTAGGCCAGGAGGTCTTTAATCTCCGGGCGTGAGAAGAACGAGGTGCCGCCGGAAATTTTGTACGGGATGCGGTTCTGCATCAGGAATTTTTCAAACACCCGCGACTGGTGGTTGCCGCGGTAGAGGATTGCATAATCCTTATACTGCGTCTTGTTGACGAAGTGGTGCGCAATCAACTCGCCGGTAACACGCTCAGCCTCGTGCTCTTCGTGGTTGGCGCTCAATACCTTCAGTTCCGGACCATAACCCAACTCGGAAAACAGCCGTTTTTCAAACACGTGCGGGTTGTTGGCGATCAGAATGTTCGCCGCCTTCAGGATACGCCCGGAGGAGCGATAGTTTTGCTCGAGCTTAATCACCTGCAGCGCAGGGAAGTCTTTGCTCAGCAGCACCAGATTCTGCGGACGCGCGCCGCGCCATGAGTAGATGGACTGGTCATCGTCACCCACCACGGTAAAGCGCGCGCGTTGCCCCACCAGCAGCTTCACCAGCTCGTACTGGCTGGTGTTGGTATCCTGATATTCATCCACCAGCAGGTAGCGGATTTTATTCTGCCAGCGCTCACGCACCTCTTCATTACGTTGCAGCAGCAGCGTCGGCAACAGGATCAGATCGTCGAAGTCCAGCACGTTACAGGCTTTCATATGCGCATCATACAGACCGTAGCAGTGGGCAAAAATACGGTCCCGCTCGCCCTTCGCGCTGGCCGCCGCCTGCGCCGGGGTCATCAGATCGTTTTTCCAGTTGGAGATCGTCGAGATCAGCTGCTGGAACACCACCTTATCGTCTTCAATCAGCCCTTCAGTCAGCTCCTTGAGCAGCGCAGTCTGGTCGGTATCGTCAAACAACGAGAAGTTCGACTTCATTCCCAGCGCGGCGTACTCGCGCTTAATGATATCCAGCCCAAGCGTGTGGAAGGTGGAGATCATCAGCCCACGTGCTTCTTTGCGCCCTAACGTTTGCGCCACACGCTCTTTCATCTCACGCGCGGCCTTGTTGGTAAAGGTCACGGCGGCAATATGACGCGCCTGATAGCCACAGGCGTGGATCAGGTGGGCAATCTTATTGGTGATAACGCGGGTCTTGCCGGAGCCAGCACCCGCCAGCACCAGGCAGGGTCCGGTGACGAATTCGACGGCTTGTTGTTGTCCGGGGTTCAAACGCATAGGGGGATTGCTCAATCTGTAAACACGGGGGTGTGGATTGTAGCAGAAAGTCTGGCGGGAGGGATCGCCCACTGAAAGGCGCCGAAGAAAATCAGCGCTGAAGCGAACGGAGGCTGATGTTTATGCCACTAGCTCATGCTTTTTCCCGATGAAAATCGGCGAGCCGTATTCTGGATAATATATTTCGAGAGTAATTCATCTTCTGAACAATTAATTTCAAATGAAAACAACTGTTTTATTAATATGGAGAATATAGCTGTATCCCTGCACAAAAAAGAGGGTAACCAGCGATATCAATGAAACATCACAAAATGAAAACAATGCCATCAATAGTATTGTCCCCGTCATGACTTTCGTTATCTGTTTGGGTTTACCTGTTGTTCTCACTGTTAGCAATAATTAACCACTTACTTTATGGTGAAATAAAGAATGGCACAGGAAATTTTATTACCAGACGTCACCGTGACCAATAGCACGGAGAGATTGAGCGTTAGGGAGAAGCTAGGATTTGGTTTTGGCGATGCGGCCTGTAATATGAGTTGGGGCCCGGTCACCATGTTCCTCACCTATTTTTATACCGATATATTTGGTCTGGATGCAGCGCTCCTCGCCACCATGTTTTTAGTCGTCAGACTGGTCGATGCGTTTGTCGACCCTATGCTTGGCGGTATTGCCGATCGCACGCGTTCACGCTATGGACGTTTTCGCCCTTATATTCTTTACGGCTGCGTTCCCTTCTGCCTGATCTGTATCCTCGCGTTCTATACGCCGGATATCACCGCGGGCTGGAAAGGCGTGTATGCTTTTGTCACCTACCTGTTGCTGTCAGTATTGTACAGTACGGTCAATATTCCTTACTGTTCGCTGGGTAGCGTCATTACCGCCAACCCGGTCGATCGCATCTCGTGTCAGTCCTACCGTTTTACCATGGCCAACTGTGCGGTGCTGCTGTGTTCCTTAACGCTGTTGCCGCTCGTACACTATTTCGGCGCGGGCGATCAGCAAAAAGGGTTCTTTATTACCAACACCCTCTTTTCAATTATTGGTCTCTGCATGTTCCTGCTGTGTGTCTTCAATACCCGCGAGCGCATCGCGCCGGAAGAGGGGCCGCAGGAAAATATCTTCAAAAGCCTGCTTTTTGCCTTTAAAAACAAGCAGTGGGTTCTGGTGGTCTCCGGGATGTTTATCGGTTGTATTCCCGCTTTTGTCTGCGGCGGCGCGACCATCTATTTCACCAAATATCTTATGCACCTTAACGACCTCTGGACGACGGTGTTTATCAGTATCGGGATCGTGGCTGCGATATTAGGTAACCTGACCACCAATACGCTAACAAAATATATTTGCAAGGTGAAACTATATATTTACGTTGGTTTTATTACCGCCGCCATCTCCATCCTGATTTACTTTATCGACCCACGAAACATAGAGACTATTTTCGCCCTCAACACCCTGCGCGGCTATATTGGCGCGATTACGGTGCCGATATTCTGGTCCTTTATTGGTGATGCCGACGACTTTGGCGCATGGAAATTCAAGCGTCGTATGTCCGGCGTCTATGCATCCGGCAACCTGTTTGCCCTGAAGGTAAGTCTGGCGATTGCCGGCACGATTACCGCCACCATCCTGTCCTTAACACACTATGTTCCGGATGCGCCTCAGCAAACGCCAGAGACACTGAACGCCATTATGCTGCTGATCACCGTCATTCCCGCAGCGGGCAGCATCATCACATCACTGCTGTTCCTGTTCTTTTACAAGCTGGACACCCGGATGATGAACGAAATTCAGACCGATTTAAAAGCTAACCACTACCCCGCTTAAGGAGGAACGTTATGTCGAAGCTCCACTTCGCCATTACCCCGGATAATCGCATCGCCGAGATTAACCCCCGGCTGTTTGGCTCTTTCGTTGAGCATCTGGGCCGTGCGGTTTATACCGGTATTTACGAACCCGGCCACCCGGAAGCCGATGCGCAAGGGTTCCGCCAGGACGTGATTAACCTGGTGAAAGAGATGAACGTCACCACCGTGCGCTATCCCGGCGGCAACTATGTCTCCGGCTTCAACTGGCGCGATGGTATTGGCCCCAAAGAAGAGCGTCCGGTGCGCCTGGACTACGCGTGGATCAGCAAAGAGAGCAACCAGTTTGGCATCAGCGAGTTTAACCACTGGTGCCAACAAACCCACGTCGAGCCGATGATCGCCATCAATCTGGGGACCGGCACGCCGCAGGAAGCGGGATACTTTATTGAATACTGTAACCACCCTGGCGGCACCACGCTCAGCGATCTGCGCGTGCAGCACGGCGACGCCGAGCCTTATAACTTTAAACTCTGGTGCCTCGGTAACGAGATGGACGGCCCGTGGCAAACCGGGCAGATGAGCGCCGACGACTACGCCAAAAAGGCGCGCGAGACGGCCAAAATTCTGCGCTGCGTCGACCCGGAGGTTGAGCTCATTGCGTGCGGGAGTTCAAGCTCGATGATGGATACCTTCCCCACCTGGGATCGGGTCGTTCTCGAAGAACTGTACGACTACGTCGATTACATCTCCTGCCACCAGTATTATGAAAACGAAGGCACAGAAAGCGACTTTCTGGCCTCCTTCGTCAATATGGACAACTTTATCGAGACCATCGTCAGCACCGCCAACTACGTGAAAGCGTACAAGCGCGGTAAGAAGGACATTATGATCTCCTTCGATGAATGGAACGTCTGGTATCTGCGCGGCGACCCCTGGGATGCGCCGATGAAGCATAAAGAGAATCGCTTTAAGGTTGCGCCGCCTTTGCTGGAAGATCGTTACTCTTTTCTCGACGCGCTGGTCGTTGGCGGTCTTCTCTGCTCCCTCATTAACCACTGCGATCGGGTAAAAATGGCCAGCCTGGCGCAGTTAGTGAACGTCATTGCCCCCATCTTTACCGAAGCGGGCGGCGGGGTGATTCGTCAGACCATCTTCTGGCCCTTTGCGATGGTGGCTAACGTGGCGAAAGGCAGCGCGTTGCGCCACTTCATTCCTGCGGGCACCTTCAGCAGCAAATACGGTGACGCACGGCGCATCCAGTCTGCCGTGGTGCACAATGCCGCAGCGGGTAAACTCTATTTATTCGCGCTGAACAGCGATTTTCACGACAACTTCACGCTGGATCCGGATCTGTCGGCGTTTGGCCAGACGCGTCTTGCAGAACATCAGATCCTCCGCTGTGACGATCTCTACGCGAAAAATACCTTTGATCGTCCGGATCGCGTTGCGCCGGAGACGCTAACGGCCTCCGACCTCACCCTGCCGCCGCTGTCGTGGAACCGCATCACCTTCGACATCCTGTAACGGCTTTTACATGCTAATATTGCGCCCTGATTTATCACTTAACCCAGGGCGCAAACCATGGCAAAAACAGCAGCAGCACTGCATATCCTTGTAAAAGAAGAGAAACTGGCATTGGATCTTCTGGAGCAGATTAAAAACGGCGCCGACTTCGGCAAGCTGGCAAAGAAGCACTCCATCTGCCCGTCGGGCAAACGCGGCGGCGACTTAGGTGAATTCCGCCAGGGCCAGATGGTGCCGGCGTTCGACAAAGTGGTCTTCTCCTGCCCGGTGCTGGAGCCAACCGGCCCGCTGCACACTCAGTTCGGTTACCACATCATCAAAGTGCTGTACCGGAAATAAACAGCAAGGCCTTCTCAAAGAGAAGGCCTTTAATGTTTGCTCCCTCTCCCTGCGGGAGAGGGTTGGGGTGAGGGCATCAGCCCGCGACTGCAATACGTTTCATATCCGTCATATAGCCACGCAGTTTCTGGCCCACTTTCTCGATAGCATGGCCGCGAATGGCGTCGTTCACATCACGCAGCTGCGCGTTGTCTACCGCGCCTTCGGCAATCGCTTTGCCCAGATCGCCGGTCTGCAGGGTGGTCATGAACTCTTTCAGCAGCGGCACGCAAGCGTAAGAGAACAGGTAGTTACCGTATTCTGCGGTATCGGAGATAACCACGTTCATTTCGTACAGACGCTTACGGGCGATGGTGTTGGCGATCAGCGGCAGTTCGTGCAGTGATTCGTAGTAAGCGGATTCTTCGATGATGCCGGAATCGACCATGGTTTCGAACGCCAGCTCAACGCCCGCTTTCACCATCGCAATCATCAGCACGCCTTTATCGAAGTACTCCTGCTCGCCGATTTTGCCTTCATACTGCGGAGCGGTTTCGAACGCGGTTTTGCCGGTCTCTTCACGCCAGGTCAGCAGTTTCTTATCGTCGTTAGCCCAGTCAGCCATCATGCCGGAGGAGAATTCGCCGGAGATGATGTCATCCATGTGTTTCTGGAACAGCGGAGCCATGATCTCTTTCAGCTGTTCAGACAGCGCGTAAGCACGCAGTTTCGCCGGGTTAGACAGACGGTCCATCATCAGGGTGATGCCGCCCTGCTTCAGCGCTTCGGTGATGGTTTCCCAGCCGAACTGAATCAGTTTTTCCGCATAAGCCGGGTCGGTGCCTTCTGCCACCAGCTTGTCGAAGCACAGCAGAGAACCGGCCTGCAGCATACCGCACAGGATAGTCTGCTCGCCCATCAGGTCAGATTTCACTTCCGCAACGAAAGAAGATTCCAGTACGCCCGCACGGTGACCGCCGGTGGCCGCAGCCCAGGCTTTAGCAATCGCCATACCTTCGCCTTTCGGATCGTTTTCCGGGTGAACGGCGATCAGGGTCGGAACACCGAAACCACGTTTGTACTCTTCACGCACTTCGGTACCCGGGCATTTCGGCGCTACCATCACCACGGTGATGTCTTTACGGATCTGCTCGCCGACTTCGACGATGTTGAAGCCGTGGGAGTAGCCCAGCGCCGCACCGTCTTTCATCAGCGGCTGTACGGAACGCACCACGTCGGAGTGCTGTTTGTCTGGCGTCAGGTTAACCACCAGGTCCGCCTGCGGGATCAGCTCTTCGTAGGTGCCTACTTTGAAGCCGTTTTCGGTCGCTTTACGCCAGGAAGCCCGCTTCTCAGCAATCGCTTCTTTACGCAGGGCATAGGAGATATCCAGACCGGAGTCACGCATGTTCAGGCCCTGGTTCAGACCCTGAGCGCCACAGCCGACGATGACCACTTTTTTACCCTGCAGGTAGCTCGCGCCGTCGGCGAATTCGTCGCGGCCCATAAAGCGGCATTTACCCAGCTGCGCCAGCTGCTGGCGCAGATTCAGTGTATTAAAGTAGTTAGCCATGATGGTGTACTCCGTGATGTTGTGTGTCTTATTGTTCGGTTCGCTTTTGCGAGAATGAACCCACATTACAACAGGAAATTCATTGCGGAAATTGATATATTCACAACATTACGTTGCAATTTCTGCAATATAAATCCGTGAGGTGAAATCGGTGGATTTACGCGATCTGAAAACCTTCCTGCATCTGGCGGAAAGCCGCCACTTTGGCCGCAGCGCGCGGGCGATGCACGTCAGCCCCTCCACGCTCTCCCGGCAGATTCAGCGGCTGGAAGAAGATCTCGGCCAGCCGCTGTTTGTACGCGATAACCGCACGGTCACGCTGACCGAAGCCGGTGAAGAGCTGCGAGTGTTTGCCCAACAGACGCTTTTGCAATATCAGCAGTTGCGCCATACCCTCGATCAGCAGGGGCCGTCCCTTTCCGGCGAACTCCATATCTTCTGTTCAGTGACCGCGGCGTACAGTCATCTGCCGCCGATCCTCGACCGCTTCCGCGCCGAACATCCCTCGGTGGAAATTAAGCTCACCACCGGCGACGCCGCCGACGCCATGGACAAAGTGGTCACCGGCGAGGCCGATCTGGCGATTGCCGGTAAGCCGGAAACGCTGCCCGGCGCGGTCGCCTTTTCGATGCTGGAAAATCTGGCGGTGGTGCTGATCGCCCCGGCGCTGCCCTGCCCGGTGCGCAATCAGGTTTCGGTTGATAAGCCCGACTGGTCGACGGTGCCGTTTATCATGGCCGATCAGGGGCCGGTACGCCGCCGCATTGAGCTGTGGTTCCGTCGTCACAAAATCAGTAATCCATCTATTTACGCGACGGTAGGCGGCCATGAGGCGATGGTCTCAATGGTGGCGCTGGGCTGCGGCGTGGCGCTCATTCCCGAAATCGTGCTGGAAAACAGCCCGGAACCGGTGCGCAACCGCGTGATGATTTTAGAACGCAGCGATGAGAAGACCCCGTTCGAACTGGGGGTCTGCGTGCAGAAAAAACGGCTGCATGAGCCGTTGGTGGATGCGTTCTGGAAGATTGTGCTCGAGCGTAAAATGACCGAATAGCATGGCCCCAGTCATGCCCCAGGTTTGGGAGATTAATTGGTATCAAAGGTGCCAGGTCTAAACGGGCTGTGCAGGTAAAATCGTCGCTAAAGAAACAGGACCTTACGAGAGGGAGTGACGATGCAGAAACCCAAAAAGCTGTTCAACAACACCGATAATATCCGCAGCGAAATCATGGAAGGGCTGGTGTACGCCGGGTGCGGAAGGATCCACGCCCTCCCGGAGTACTGCGCGGTTTATCGCACGATGACGCAAACCGGCCAGACCGTTATCGTCAGCGGCGGCGGCAGCGGCCATGAGCCGACGTTTGCCGGGTTCGTCGGTGAAGGTGGCATCGATGCCTGCGCGCTGGGTGAGGTTTTCACCTCGCCTTCTCCCGATCAGATTATCGAAGCCAGCCGGGCCGTTCATCAGGGCAACGGCATTCTGTTCCTCTATGGGAATTACTCCGGCGACGGCATGAACTTTGATATCGCCGCCGAAATACTGGCGGAAGAAGGCATTGAGTGCCGCACCGTGCGCGCCACGGATGATATTGCCTCTGCGCCGCCGGAGAAAATGTCCGATCGCCGCGGCGTCGGTGGGCTGGCGTTCTTGTATAAACTCGCCGGTGCGGCGGCACAGTTTGAGCGCTACACTCTGCCCGCGCTGGAGGCACTGGCGCAAAAGGCCAATCACAATACGCGTACCATCGGCGTGGCGCTCAGCGGCTGCGCACTACCGCAGTCCGACGCCTTTAACTTCACGCTGGCAGACAACGAAATTGAGCTGGGAATTGGTATTCATGGTGAGCCGGGGCTATGCCGCATGCCCATGCCGCATAGCGACGAGCTGGTCGAGATGATGATCGCCCGCCTGTGCGATGACCTGCCGTTTGGCCACGGCGATAACGTCTGCGTCAGCGTCAATAACCTGGGTGCGCTGAGCAACACTGAGCTCATGGTCATCACCCGTAAGGTCGGCATGGCGCTGGCAGAACGCGGCATTCACACTCACGACGTGCAGGTCGGCCACTTTTGCACCTCGCTGGAGATGTCCGGATTTTCGTTAAGCCTGCTGCGGCTGGACGATGAAATGCAACGTCTGTATGACCACCCCATCAATACCCTCGGCTGGAGAAAATAAGATGAACACCACGCAATTCACCGCCTGTCTACAGCACGTTGCCCAGGGCATGATCGCCAGCGAACCGCGCCTGACCGCACTCGACCAGGTCATTGGCGATGGCGATCACGGCATTGGCATTAAGCGCGGCTTTACCGCTTTGCAGACGCTACTTTCCGCGCCTGAATTTTCTCCCGCCGATATCGGTGACTGCCTGCTGCAAAGCGGCACGCGGCTGATGACCAGCATGGGCGGCGCTTCCGGCGCGATCTTCGGCACCCTGTTCCGCGCGGGCGGCAAAGGGCTGGCTGGACGCCGCGAGCTGGATGCCGCGACGCTGGCTGAATGGCTGGAGACAGGTATGCAGGCAATCCACCAGCGCGGCGGCGCAGAGCCGGGCGATAAAACAATGATGGATGCACTCGCCGCAGCGGCAGCGCGCGCACGTTCAGACGCAACCCTGCCATTATCCGAAGCGCTGGCAAACTGCGCGCAGGCGGCGATGGCCGGTGCGGAAGGGACATCCACGATGGTGGCCCGCTTCGGGCGCGCGAAAAACCTCGGCGAACGGGCCATCGGCCACTGCGACCCCGGCGCGGTGTCGATGGCGCTAATTCTGCAATTTATGGCCGAATTCACCCATACCCGCTAACCCACCTGCCCGTGTAAAAAGGGTTCATGTCCGTACATGGGCCCTTTTGCGTTATAGCGAAAATCAGACGTAATTCATCATTGCAGCCGCTTTTCTGTATAATGCCCCGTGCCATAATAGATGTGGGGGGCTTGTTAACCCTGATGTTAAACAAGCCAGAACAGACGGTGTCATTGCGCACTTGACAGCGAAAATACAAACTTAATTAGCCATCATTATGATAATCAAACCAAAAATTCGTGGATTCATCTGTACAACGACCCATCCGACTGGCTGTAAAGTCAACGTGGAAAAACAGATCGAATATGTGAAGAAAAACGGGAAAATCGCTAACGGCCCTTCCCGCGTGCTGGTGATCGGTGCTTCCACCGGTTACGGCCTGGCTTCCAGAATTTCCGCCGCGTTTGGTAGCGGTGCCGCCACTATCGGCGTATTTTTCGAAAAACCGGGCACGGAAACCAAACCGGGTTCCGCGGGCTGGTATAACTCTGCCGCCTTCGATGAGGCCGCAAAACGCGAAGGTCTGTATTCCAAAAGCATCAACGGCGACGCGTTCTCCGATGAATGCCGCGACGCAGTCATCAAACTGATCAAAGAAGACCTGGGTCAGATTGATTTAGTGGTTTACTCACTGGCCTCTCCAGTGCGTAAAATGCCGAAAACCGGTGAAATCGTTCGTTCTGCGCTGAAGCCAATCGGCGAGGTTTATACCTCTAAAGCGATTGATACCAACAAAGATCAGATCATCACCGCCAGCATTGAGCCGGCCACCGAAGAAGAAGTTAAGAACACCGTTACCGTCATGGGCGGCGAAGACTGGGAACTGTGGATGGGCGCGCTGAGCGAAGCAGGCGTGCTGGCCGAAGGCGTGAAAACCGTGGCCTACTCCTACATCGGTACCGACCTGACCTGGCCAATCTACTGGCACGGCGCGCTGGGCAAAGCGAAAGAAGACCTCGACCGCGCGGCAGGTGAACTGCGTAACCAGCTGGCTCCACTGCACGGCTCCGCGAACGTTGCAGTACTGAAATCCGTTATCACCCAGGCCTCTTCTGCTATTCCGGTGATGCCGCTGTACATCTCCATGGTCTTCAAGCTGATGAAAGAACAGGGGATTCACGAAGGTTGTATCGAGCAGATCAACCGTCTGATGACCACCAGCCTGTACGGCGATAAAGTGGCGCTTGATGACAATCAGCGTATCCGTATGGATGACTGGGAACTGCGTGACGATATTCAGCAGGCGTGCCGTGACCTGTGGCCGCTGATCACCACCGAAAACCTGACGCAAGAAACCGACTATGCAGGATACAAGCAGGAATTCCTGAACCTGTTCGGTTTTGCTCTCGACGGTGTGGATTACGATGCGGACGTGAACCCTGAAGTTGAATTCGACGTCATCACGCTGTAATGCGTTGAAGCCGGGTGTCGGTTACGCCTTACCCGGCCAACGAGATTTGTCGTCCCGATAAGCGTAGCGTCATCGGGCAAAGGGTTCGTGCGAAAGCATGAACCCTTTTTTATTCCGCCTGATAAGGCGTGGGCTAATCGAAGCCAAAGCCTTCCGCGAACAGCACCTTCAACTTTTCCATTGCCTCCTGCTCATCGCTACCGCTACAGATGATCTCAAGCGATCCTCGGCCTTTGATCCCTGCCCCCAGAATGCTCATGATGCTTTTCCCTTTGATAACCTTGCCGTCATAGATCATCTCGATCCGCGATTGATACTGCGCGCAGGCTTTGGCCAAAACCCCCGCCGGACGGGCATGAATGCCGTGTTGATTGCTGATTTTCACCACTTCTTTCAACATAATTGCGTTCCTTACTTACCGCCCGTCGCTCGGGCAAATAGCCTGCACGAAGTTAAAATAGCCCTGGATCAACAGTTGCGCGACCATGGCGCCAGGATCGACAAACGTGCGCGAGCGCTCGCCATGAATAGCTGCACGCCCGTGCTTCGCCACCATGGTGGTTGTCTGCTGCACGCCCTGTTGTGCTTGCAGTAGCGCATTCCTCGCCGCGGTCAGCGGTTCCTCTCCGGCAAGCAGCGCCGCCAGCGCAGGGGCCATGCCATCGAGGAAGGTTTTTTCGCCCGGCTGCGCTTTCCCGCGCTGCTGCACGCCGTCATACCAGGCCTGGAACAACACGCCGGCTTCCGTTAGCCCCAGCGTTTCCCGGCCTTTAAACGCCTTACCCGCCTGCATCAGCCCGGAAGCCATCAGCGTCCCCATGGTCGACGGCACCGCCGAGGCCATCGCCTTGCCCGCCGTGTAGAAGAATCGCCCCAGGTCACGTTCTTCGCTCTGCTGCGCGTAGCGCGCCGCCGCCGCGAAACCGTCGCTCATCGTCAGCCCCAGATCCCCGTCGCCAACCACGCTATCCAGCTCGGTCAGGACCGATTTGTTGGCCTCCATGATGCGCGCCCACTCGGTAAAAAGCGGTCGCAGACTCTGCGTATCTAGCGTCATCCCCCCTCCTTAAGCCGGAAACTGGCGGAACATCGGGGTATCGGCCCCGGCGTTGAGCAGCGTTTTCAGCTCGTCATCCACCGGCATCAGGCTAATGGACATACCGGTCATCTCCATTGCCGTCGCAAATTCGCCAATCCAGACGCGGAAAATGCGCATCTGGCTCTCGGCCAGAATCTGATGTACATGGCGATACATCAGGTACAACTCTTCCAGCGGCGTGGCGCCAAGCCCATTGATCAACACGGCAACTTCATCGCCCTGCTGGCAAGGTGAGTCCGCCAGCAGCCAGGACATCATCTCTTCGGCAATCTGTTCGGCGCTGAGCTGCGGACCCCGGCGAATACCGCTTTCGCCGTGAATCCCCATGCCAATCTCCATTTCGTTGTCGCCAATATGGAAACCCGGTTTACCGATTCGCGGCACGATACACGGAGACAGCGCGACGCCAAGCGTGCGCACGCGGTCTCCTGCTTTCTGCGCAATGCGCTGGACGGTTTCAAGGTCATCCATTCTGGCCGCGGATGCCCCGGCGCATTTGTAGACGAAGAAGATCCCCGCAACCCCACGACGGGTGGTGGCTTCTGTACCGTCCGGCACCGCACCTGCCGAATCATCAGCCGCCACTACCGTCGCGGTTCGGATATCACTCTCCATGTCGGCCATTTCCGCCGCCATATCAAAATTGAAAATATCGCCGTTATAGTTACCGTACAGATAAAGCACGCCCGCGCCGCTATCGACCGCCTGCGTGACGGCGAGAATCTGCTCCGGCGAGGGTGACTGAAACACATCGCCAATGGCGCAGCCGTCCAGCATGCCCTGACCGACGTAGCCGAGGAATAGCGGCAGATGCCCGGAACCGCCACCGGTGACGATCCCCACCTTGCCAGGCACCGGACGCGCCGTGGCAAGACAGTGAAAATCCTCATTAACACAGCGGAATTTATCGGGATGCGCCAGATAGATACCTTCCAGCATCTCCGGGATAAAGTTCTCCGCCTGATTCAGAAATTTTTTCATGCGCTCTCTCCATGAATATTCCGCCCTGAACGGGCGGGCGCTCAGTTAGCGGGAAAATTTAATCTGCGACGGATAGGCCCAGCGTTGCAGCTCTTCCGGGGCGAAGGATTCAGGCTCCTTGCCGCCGTTAATCACCAGCGCGTGGTAGTAAATCTGCGCCATCTCCTCAAGATAGGCAGACTTCAGCACCGCTTCATACGGGTCCTTGTCTACGCCGATAGCTCCATGCTTTTCCATCAGAATGGCATCAGCGCGTTTGATAGGTTCGATAACGCTGTTCGACAACGCAGGCGTGCCGGGGCGGCCATAGGGCGCAACCGGAATGACGCCATCTTTCAGATTGAGGATCGCGCATTCGTACACCACCGCCGGGATCGGTTTATTCAGTACGGCAAACGAAGTCGCATACAGCGAATGGGTGTGGGAAATCGCAAACACATCCGGGCGCGCCTTATAAATCTCGATATGCATCAGACATTCGCTGGTCGGGCGCAAACCCGCTTCGCTTTCAATCACATTGGCTTCAACGTCCATTACCACGATATCGCGCGGCGTTAAATGCATTTTGTCGATGGTCGTGGGGGTTACCAGAATAAGTCCCGTCTCTTTATCTCGTACGCTGGAATTACCCGCTTTATGTTTACACAGTCCCCATTGCTGAGCGGTTCTGGCCATTTCGACAACGTGTTTTTTCTGAATTTCTAACATAATATTTATCCTGTATACGGTTATAGGGGCGAGCGATGTCGCGACAATGGTTGCCGGGAAATAACGTTGCAGTTTTTAGCTGCAACGGCGTTTAATGACTTATTACAGGTGATGGACGAATTCTTTTATCAATGCATATTCATCCTGCGCGCGGCGAATAACATTACCGCCATCATAAAATTCGAGAAATTCATTTAATTGCGCGAGCGCCTTGAGATGTTTCTGTGGATTATTAGTTGCCAGGACGATAATAATATCGGCCTGCATATAACCCGCGAAATCAATCTTAGAAGGCAGGCGTAATAACGCCATCCCCGTATCCAGTGCGCCATCATCGACGCCTGCGTGGGCGATAATCACGCCATCGGCCAGCATGATATAGGGCTGCTCGTCAGCGATTTTATTCAGCATAATTTGCAGATAGCGGGGTTCAATCACGCCGCTTTCCAACAGTGACGCAGCGGCCTGAGTAATGGCCTGCTGCCAGTCGCCGGGACACGAAGTGACAAACTGAACGTGTTCGCGCCGCAGCAAGTCGGTCAGCGACGGCGCTGGCGGTTCAATGTTGCCCACCGCGCTCGCGGCGCTTTTTTCATCGTAGATATAGCTGGCCAGCGCGCGCTGCAATCCTTTGTGATCGATAATGTTGCCGAAGCGTTCGAAGATAAGCAGCAGTTGCTCTATCTGAATAATGTTCGGGTCCACGCCCTGTAGCGCGCTGATAACATGATTGCGGAATGCGCTCTTATGGATGCTGCTGATGGACGGATTCACCACAAACACCATCTTGCTGGTATTCAGGTGTGTGGTCGAGAAGACCACATCGTAGTGCCCGGTATAGCGCTCAAACTCGCGGCGCGACATCACCTCGGTAAAGTGCAGTTCCGGGAATAGCACCTGCAGCGTCAGAAACAGATAAGTCGAAATCGTGGCGCTATTCTCACACACGACCACCGCCGTTTTCTGCAGCTTAATCTGATGGATAACCCCTTCGCGAGTCAGCCAGCCGCCAAAAAGCACCGTCAAAAATGCCATCTCTTCATCGGGAATTTCACAGTGCAATACCGTTTCGAACGGCACCGCCGCCCGGCGAACCATCTCGTGCAGGTGGCTGAACTCTTTCACCACCAGATCGTAAACGCTGCTGGTGTTGGTCAGATGGTAGCGAATACGGTAATAGGCCGGTTTCCAGTGCTGATAGATCTTTTCAATCAGCTCATTTTTTTCTTTGATGGTGACGCAGCTTATTTTTTCGAAGTTATCGACCACCGCGACCACGCTTTCGAGCAGAAGCGTATCAAGGTGGAAATATTTATCGGCAATGCTTTGAATATTTGAACTTTGGATCAGTGCCGTCAGGAAAACCAGTTCATTCTCGCTACTGATATTGATTTTACTGATAACGCTCTGCATCAATGTATATTCTCTGCTGCCAATAATGTCAGCGTAGCTGCTCGGGATATTGACCAGACTTTTTCCTGAATCAATACGGTGCAGGACAAAGCAGATAAAATAAATAAGCTCCTGAAGCTGGCGGTCGGTAAACTGAATTTTAAAACGTTTTTCAATTTCGCTGAAAACATTGCCCACCTTTTCCAGATAGTCGCTCATCACATTGTTGTATTGAGCAATAATGTTTTTGGCGACCGGGATTTCCAGCACCCGGCGCAGGCAGTTTAGCAACAGGTAGCGTTTTTCCAGCTCCTCACCCAGAATATGGTAGCCATTGCCCCTGTCATAGCTTATCTCCAGCCCGTGCTCGATAACCTCGGTGCGCACCTTTTTCAGGTCGTTGATAATCGTATTCTGGCTGACGCCCAGCGAAGAGGAGAGATGCAACAATGAAAGCCGCTCGCTGCGGGTCAACAGCATAAAGATAATCATCTGTCCGCGTTCATCTTCCGAGTAGAGATAGCGATGCTCGGTTTCAGCGGTCTGATTCTGACGAAAATGCTCAATCACATGGCGCGGGATATGCAGTTTCCCGGTTTTCAGGCGGTTGATCCGGTCGAAGTGGTTCGATTCCAGATAATCATTCACCTTTTTCAGCGTATAGCTCAGCTGTTTGCGCGTCAGGCAAAACTGCTCCTCAAGCTTCGTCCCCGTGATGCCGGGATCGTTCACAATGGCATCCAGCACTGCAACCACACGTTTATCCATAGCCATGTCGACTCTCCTGCAATCAAAAGTCTGGCGGCGGCGCCTGCCGCCAGACATGAACATGAAACCCAGAATTAAGCCTGCTGAGCTTTCTCCTGCTGCTCGGCTTCCTGCTGCGCGAGGCTGCTTTCACGACGCAGCTCGCGGGAGTAGAAGAAGTAGCCGCATCCCCACCAGATGGCGAAAATGAGCGGGATAAAGTTGCCTTCCAGGAATTTGAACAGGAAGGAGAAGGCATAGGTAAAGACCGGGGCATCAATGGAGCTATTGGAAATCAGCTGGCCGGCGGGAATGGTAATTGCCTTCGTCGCCTGGCCCAGTTCGGTAATCATTGGCGCAAACTGCGTACCCACGAACAGGAAGAACGGCACCCCGATAATGCTAAGGATCACCATGCGCAGGGTGTTGCCACGCGTCACCAGGTAGGCAGGAACAATCAGGGAAATATTAATAATACCGGCGAAGGGTAAAATCTTATTGCCCGGCAGAATCAGCGCCCAGATGAGCGTGAACGGAATCGCAACGATGATGGCAAACCAGATTTCGCTGGCGCCGCCCATAAATGGCCAATCGATGCCGACGAACAGCTTACGCCCGGAGAATTTCTTGTTCATGTAGTCGCTGATGGCTTCCGAAATAGGCGACAGCGCCTGCATAAAGAGTTTGGAAATCATCGGGAACAGCACCAGCGCCGTTGCGGCCTGAACGCCCAGCATCAGCGTTTTCGCCACACTGTAGCCCGCGATAATGCCGAACAGGATCCCGAGAATAAAACCGATGATATGGTTTTCCGCAAAAACGCCAACTTTTGCGCGCAGCGCGGTGGCATCCATCGGCTTATTGCACACCGGAATTTTGCGCAGCAGCAGATCGAACGGGTAATAAATTGCGCCAAAGAACACCATGCGGTGGGTACAGGTGACGCCGGGGATGCCAGTCAGTTTCTCAATGCGATGCTGGTGAATGTCGCCAGCGTTCAGCTCAACGATAATCTGCAAAGCTGCAATCAGGAACGCCAGCACCAGGCTCCAGACCGGGCCAAACAATGGGGTGGTGACGCTCACTACGATAAACGCGGTAAAGATTTTCCCCCACACGTTCCAGAGGTCGGCGTTGAAGGTATTGGTCTTGTTTAGCATCAACATCACAATGTTTACGCCAACCTGAAGCGGGAACATGGCGAATGCATAAGGCCAGGCCCAGGAGATATTCGCCATCGTCGTCCAACCGCCGTCGACGATACTCAGTTCAAGGCCGGTGCGGTTCATCATGGTCTGCGCGGCGACACCGATAGCATCAACCATAAAACCAATCAGCATGCTCATCCCAACGAAGGCGACGCCTAGCGTGATGGCCGCCGAAGCCGCATCGCGGAATTTCATCCGCACCACCAGCCCGGCTAATAACATAATAAAAGGCACAAAAACCGGCGCGCCTAAATTCAGAATATAATTTATGACTACACCAAGAAAGTCCATAGCACTTCTCCACTAAAATAATTATAAGGATTAAAGAGCTACGCCTTATTTACAGGCATCAATGACCTTTTGTAATTCCGGTTCCATACCCATACCGGTCAGAAATGCGATACCGTTAATCACGGGGATAGGATATTGCTTATCAACTTTAGTAATTGCGATATACGCAGCACTATCCTTAATATGGCTATCGAGAGATTTAAGGTCGATTACTTCAACTTTAATGTGCGACTGGTTACGTTCATTCAATAAGCGAGTCACTTTACTGGCAACTGTTTGTGAGGTCGCAACGCCGCTTCCACAGGCAACAATGACTTTTTTCATTTTATAAATCCTTATCCAATTGCAGTCTTGATGTGAGGGTACAGAGAAAGGTATCTACATCGTCTATCTCGCGTAGGGTCTGGACGACCTGTTCATCAGCAAGGCAGTCCATCAGGTTTTGCAGCGCTGTCAGGTGGCTGCTGTGGTCAATAAAACCAAGAAGAACAATAAATTGAACGTAGAGCGTATTGTCGTCATTCCCCATTTCCTGCCAGGCGAGAGGTTGTGACAGTCGCGTAACAGAGATAAAGGGACGAATGACGTGCTGGGGGTCGGTATGCGGCAGCGCGATAGCCACCGGCATCGTGGGTAACCCGGTTGGATAGGCTTTTTCTCTGGCAAGAATGGCATCGAGGAAAGAATCCCGAACGTAGCCTTTCTCTTTCAGCAGTAAAAATATCGAAGAAAAAAAGTCCGTGGAATTATTATAATGCTTATCGAGGAACGTAAGCTGAGGCGTTAAATATTTACTTCCTTGCGCATTTTCATTCGGGGTATCAACTATATCCATTCTCATCCGAATATCCTCTCTAACCGCTAAGAATTAACTACCGACAATGTTAATTCAGGAGTTACGGTCGAGCGAGAAGTATTGCCCCCAAAAGATGACCAGAACCTGGCGCAACGCGGTGAGCGTTTTATTATGAATTGCATCACATTTTTATTGTAAGAACAGGCTAACGGGAAAAATAGAGGGAAGCAGAGACGGGAAAATGAAATAACGAGGGATAACCGCGATGGTTATCCCCCGAGAAACGGTGCTTAGCCTGCCAGGAAGAAACGAAACGCCGGGTTATTGGTCTCGTCGTGGCACTCATAGCCCAGTTCGTTGAGCCGGGTTTCGAAGTCCGGTTCGTTATCGCCCAGCTCAAACGCCGCCAGTACACGGCCATAGTCGGTGCCGTGGCTACGATAATGGAACAGGGAAATATTCCAGTGCGTGCCCAGGGTGTAGAGGAACTTCAGCAGCGCACCCGGCGATTCCGGGAACTCGAAGCTGAACAAACGTTCCTGCAACGGCTTCGACGGACGACCACCGACCATATAGCGCACGTGCAGCTTAGCCATTTCGTCGTCGGAGAGGTCGACGACGCTATAGCCGCCATCGTTGAGCAGATTAAGGATTTCCTTGCGCTCTTCGAAGCCGCGACTCAGACGCACGCCCACAAAAATGCAGGCGTTTTTCGCGTCGGCGAAGCGGTAGTTAAACTCGGTGACCGAACGCCCGCCCAGCAGTTGGCAAAACTTCAGGAAGCTGCCCTTCTCTTCCGGGATCGTCACCGCCAGCAACGCTTCACGCTGTTCCCCTAGCTCGCAGCGTTCGGAAACGTAGCGCAGGCCGTGGAAATTGACGTTAGCGCCTGAAAGAATATGCGCCAGACGCTCACCGCGAATGTTGTGCTGAGCGATGTATTTTTTCATCCCCGCCAGCGCCAGCGCCCCGGAAGGTTCCGCTACCGCGCGCACATCTTCAAACAGGTCTTTCATCGCCGCACAGATCGCATCGCTATCGACGGTAATAATGTCGTCGAGATATTCCTGGCACAGACGGAAGGTTTCGTCACCGATACGTTTTACCGCCACGCCTTCAGCAAAGAGACCCACGCGCGGCAGATCCACCGGATGACCGGCATCCAGCGCCGCCTTCAGGCAGGCGGAGTCTTCGGCTTCGACGGCAATCACTTTGATCTGCGGCATCAGCTGTTTGATCAGCACCGCCACGCCCGCCGCCAGACCGCCACCGCCCACCGGCACAAACACGCGGTCGAGGTGTGCGTCCTGCTGGAGCAACTCCAGGGCCAGCGTACCTTGTCCGGCGATCACCATCGGGTGATCGAAAGGCGGAACCCAGGTAAAGCCCTGCTGCTGCGCCAGTTCAATCGCTTTGGCTTTGGCTTCATCAAAGTTAGCGCCGTGCAACAGTACTTCGCCGCCAAAGCCGCGAACAGCATCAACTTTGATATCGGCAGTCGCCACCGGCATGACAATCAGCGACTTCAGGCCCAGACGTGCAGAGGAGAACGCCACGCCCTGAGCATGGTTGCCCGCAGAAGCGGTGATGACCCCACGCGCTTTCTGTTCAGGCGTTAAGCCCGCCATCATCGCGTACGCGCCGCGCAGCTTAAAGCTGTGCACTGGCTGACGGTCTTCGCGCTTGACCAGAATGACGTTGTCGAGGCGCGAAGAGAGCTTGTCCATTTTTTGCAGCGGCGTTACCTGTACCGCTTCGTAGACCGGTGCGCGCAGCACCGCTCTGAGATACTCGGCACCCTCAGGGGTGCCGGATAGGGGCTGTGATTCCGCCATGGTGATTAACCCCCCAGTTTCGATTTATCGCGCACCGCACCTTTGTCGGCGCTGGTTGCCAGGCTGGCATAGGCGCGAAGGGCAAAGGAGACCTGACGTTCACGGTTTTTCGGCGTCCACGCCTGGTCGCCGCGAGCTTCCTGCGCTTCACGACGGGCGGCGATTTCCGCTTCGCTCAGCTGCAGCTGAATGCCACGGTTCGGAATGTCGATAGCAATCATGTCGCCATCTTCAATGATCGCGATGTTACCGCCGCTGGCCGCTTCCGGAGAAACGTGGCCGATAGAGAGACCGGAGGTACCGCCGGAGAAACGACCATCGGTGATCAGCGCACAGGCTTTGCCAAGCCCCATCGATTTCAGGAAGGTGGTTGGGTAGAGCATTTCCTGCATGCCCGGCCCGCCTTTCGGCCCTTCGTAACGAATGACCACCACGTCGCCTTCAACCACTCTACCGCCGAGGATCGCTTCAACCGCCTCGTCCTGGCTTTCGTAGACTTTTGCCGGGCCGGTGAATTTGAGGATACTGTCATCCACCCCCGCGGTTTTCACGATGCAGCCGTTTTCCGCGAAGTTGCCGTACAGCACGGCCAGACCGCCATCTTTGCTGTACGCGTGCTCCAGCGAGCGGATGCAGCCTTCGGCGCGATCGTCATCCAGGGTATCCCAACGGCAGTCCTGCGAGAACGCCTGGGTGGTACGAATACCCGCCGGGCCGGCGCGGAACATTTTTTTGACCGCTTCGTCCTGGGTCACGGTGATGTCGTACTGCTCCAGCGTCTGCGGCAGAGTCAGACCGAGCACGTTTTTGACTTCGCGGTTCAGCAGGCCGGCACGGTCCAGCTCGCCGAGAATGCCCAGCACGCCGCCCGCACGGTGCACGTCTTCCATATGGTATTTCTGGGTACTTGGCGCCACTTTACACAGCTGCGGCACTTTACGGGACAGCTTGTCGATATCACTCATGGTGAAGTCGATTTCCGCTTCCTGCGCCGCCGCCAGCAGGTGCAGTACGGTGTTGGTGGAACCGCCCATGGCGATATCCAGCGTCATGGCGTTCTCAAACGCCGCTTTACTGGCAATGTTGCGCGGCAACGCGGAAGCATCGTCCTGCTCGTAGTAGCGTTTGGTCAGCTCAACAATACGCTGGCCTGCGGTGAGGAACAGTTCTTTGCGATCAGCGTGGGTTGCCAACAGCGAACCATTACCCGGCTGCGACAGGCCCAGCGCTTCGGTCAGACAGTTCATCGAGTTAGCGGTGAACATACCGGAACACGATCCGCAGGTTGGGCAGGCGGAGCGCTCAACCTGCTCGCTCTGCGAGTCGGAAACTTTCGGGTCCGCGCCCTGAATCATCGCATCGACCAGGTCGAGCTTGATGATTTTGTCAGAGAGTTTCGTTTTCCCGGCTTCCATTGGGCCGCCAGAAACGAAGATCACCGGAATGTTCAGGCGCAGAGAGGCCATTAACATCCCCGGGGTGATTTTGTCACAGTTCGAGATGCAGACCATCGCGTCGGCACAGTGGGCGTTGACCATGTACTCAACGGAGTCAGCGATCAGCTCGCGGGACGGCAGTGAATAAAGCATGCCCCCGTGGCCCATGGCGATACCGTCATCCACCGCAATGGTGTTGAACTCTTTGGCCACGCCGCCAGCGGCTTCAATCTGCTCGGCAACCAGTTTACCGAGATCGCGCAGGTGCACGTGACCCGGCACGAACTGGGTAAACGAGTTCACGACGGCGATAATCGGCTTACCGAAGTCAGCGTCGGTCATCCCGGTGGCGCGCCACAGTGCGCGGGCGCCCGCCATATTGCGGCCGTGGGTAGTGGTGGCGGAACGATATTTAGGCATGCTTTAGTTACTCCCAGTCTCTGTCTCGTTAATGGGGCGGTGCGTGCCGCCCCATTATTTATCTTATTGATTAACCTGATCCAACCAGCCCCATTTATCTTCGGTTTCGCCGGTGAAGAGGCCAAAGAATGCTTGCTGAATACGTTTGGTGACCGGACCGCAGCGGCCTTCGCCCACCTGGATACCATCGACGCTGCGTACCGGGGTAATTTCTGCCGCGGTACCGGACATGAACACTTCGTCCGCCAGGTACAGGGATTCGCGAGAGAGTACCTGCTCACGGACTTCCAGACCGAGGTCTTTCGCCAGCTTGATGATCGCGTCACGGGTAATACCCGGCAGCGCGGAAGAGGTAAACGGCGGAGTGAACAGCACGCCATCTTTCACTTCAAACAGGTTTTCACCCGCGCCTTCGGAGATGTAGCCGTTGACGTCCAGCGCAATCCCTTCCTGATAGCCATGACGGCGCGCTTCGCTGCCGACCAGCAGTGAGGAGAGGTAGTTACCGCCCGCTTTCGCGGCGGTTGGGATGGTGTTCGGCGCGGCGCGGTTCCAGGAAGAAACCATCGCATCGATCCCCTGATCCAGCGCTTCCGCGCCCAGATAAGCCCCCCACGGGAACGCCGCGATGATCACGTCGGTGCTGTAACCGTCCGGCGGGTTTACGCCCATACCAACATCACCAACAAAAACCAGCGGGCGAATATAGGCGCTGGTCAGGTTATTTTTGCGCAGCACGGCGCGGCAGGCTTCCATCAGCTCATCAACGCTCTGAGAGACCGGGAAACGATAGATTTTGGCGGAGTCACGCAGGCGCTGCATGTGCTCGCGGTGACGGAAAACGACCGGGCCTTTGTGAGAGTCGTAGCAACGGATGCCTTCGAAGACGGAGGTGCCGTAGTGTAGGGCATGGGACATGACGTGCACCTTTGCCTCTTCCCAACGTACCATCTCACCGTTGAACCAGATGTAATCCGCTTTTTTCGTCGTCATTTCTCTTCCTATTGCGCTCAGGCGCGAATTTGTTGTTGTGATGTGCTTGTACACTGCTGAACGGCAACCGAGGCCACGTCCACCAGTTTATTTAATTGGCTAAACAGTAAGTCGACCGACCGTGGGCTGGCAACGGTCAATTCGATATTTATATTCTGCGCGTCGCTGGCGGTTTCCATATTCATCGAGCAAATCTGAAAGCCGCGATGACGCACCACGCGTAAGACGCGTTCTAAGGTTTCCGGGTTGAAGCGGGCCTGCACGTTGACCTGATGTTGCATCATGATAATTTCTCCAGCATTTGTGAGTTACTGGCACCAGGCGGCACCAGGGGCCAGACATTCTCAAGTTCGTCAATTGAGACATGAAGCAGGTACGGGCCTTCGCTTGCCAGCATGGTGTCGAGTGCCGCTTCAACCTGGTCTTTACGGGTGATGTGCTGACCAGGGATGCCAAAGGCGCTGGCCAGCATGAGGAAATCGGGGTTATCGGTGAGGGTGGTTTCGCTATAACGTTCCTGGAAGAACAGCTGCTGCCATTGTCGAACCATTCCTAACCGCTGGTTGTCGAGTAACACGATCTTCAGCGGTAACTGCTTACGCTTCACGGTGCCCAGCTCTTGCACATTCATCATGAAAGAGCCGTCACCGGAGATACAGATAACCGTATCGTTCGGGCGCGCGACCTGGGCGCCCACGGCGGCTGGCAGGCCGAAGCCCATGGTGCCTAAGCCGCTCGAGGTGATGAAGTTCTCTGGACGGGTGTAGGTCATATGCTGAGCGGACCACATCTGGTGCTGGCCCACGTCGGTCGTGACAACGCATTCCGCCGGTTTACGATCGGAGAGCTGCTTGAGCAGCAGAGGCGCATAGATAGCGTCACCAGGATGATCATAGCGCCAGGCGTGCTCGGCGCGCATCCCGGCGTTGTGCTGACGCCAGGCGTCGATGGCCAGCGGCTGCTGCAACACGGGCAGCAGCGCATTCAGGTCACCCTGCAACGCAACGTGCGTCTGGCGCAGCTTATTCATTTCAGCCGGGTCGATATCCATATGGATAACTTTCGCGTGCGGCGCGAAGGTATTCAGCTTACCGGTCACACGGTCGTCAAAGCGCGCGCCGACGGCGATCAGCAGGTCACATTCCTGTACCGCCAGGTTAGCAGCTTTGGTGCCATGCATCCCCAGCATACCGAGGTAGAACGGGTAGTCTGCCGGTACCGCGCCCAGACCTTTCAGGGTGCAAGTCGCGGGCATTTGCGTCACAGACATAAATTCACGCAGCGCCGTAACCGCCTGCGCCATCCCAACACCACCACCAACGTACAGCATCGGTTTGTGCGCCTGCGCCAGCATCTGCTGAGCCTGCGCCATTTCGGCGTGCGGGAAAACATCGTCACTTTCGACGGTGGAGAAGAACGGGTCCAGTTCGCCTTGCGCGATCTGCACATCCTTAGGAATATCCACCAGGACCGGGCCTGGACGGCCTGAGTTTGCCACCTGGAACGCTTCTGCCATCACGCGCGGCAACTCTTCCAGGGATTGCACCAGGAAACTGTGTTTGGTGCAGGCCAGTGACAAACCAAGGACGTCCACTTCCTGGAAAGCATCGGTACCGATTAACGGTGCGGCAACCTGACCAGTGATGGCAACCACGGGAACCGAGTCGAGCAGCGCGTCCGCCAGGCCGGTGATCAGGTTAGTTGCCCCTGGGCCCGAAGTGGCGATGCAGACACCGGTTTTACCCGTAGAACGGGCATAGCCAATGGCCGCCATCGCCGCGCCCTGCTCGTGTCGACACAGCAGATGTTCTACGCCGCCGTCATACAGCGCGTCATAAACCGGCATAATGGCTCCACCTGGATAACCGAATACCGTTTCAACACCCTGCGCTCGCAACGCATGTACCACCCACTGTGCGCCATTCATAGTTAGTTCCCCGCCGTAGATCGTGAGAAACAGAATTTTATGCTGCGTGTCATCATCTGCCTCCCGTTATTGTTTTTAGGTCATAAAAAAACCCCCGGACCTTTCGGTGCGGGGGTCTTAGTTCGTTAAGGCTTGATTTCTATGCCTTTCCTCGTCCAAGTGCAGCCCCGCACGGTGGGATAATAATCACCACCACGCTAATCACGACCAGGCTAATCACTCGTAGAAGGGCTGTCATTTTCGTCTGTTCTTGCATCTTGTTCGAAGGAATACCTACAGAGTTACCACAGACATCACAAAAAGCACAAGTTTTTTTTATGACACGGATGATTACCATGCTAACGATCTGATTAAAACGATTTGTTTTATATAGAGAATTTATGAAATGAAAAAATTTCACCTTTTGACTCTGACCACGGCCCGGCGGAAGACTTCATGCTCGGTGTGGGTTGCGTTATTCGAGCGCGCTTCCGCAAAAAATGAAACGCGCTGAAAATCAGCGAAAACCCAGGAATGCGCCACGTAAATACGGTAATCATCGGATTAATGCTACGACAGGATGACACATAATACCGCCATTCAGGGAGGGAACTATGTCGCTATCCGTCGTCTATACGCGCGCCGCGCTGGGGATCAGCGCCCCGCTCATTACTATCGAAGTGCATATCAGCCAGGGGTTGCCCGGCTTGGTCATGGTGGGGTTACCGGAAACCACCGTCAAAGAGGCCCGTGACCGGGTGCGTAGCGCTATCATCAACAGCGGATATACCTTTCCGGCAAAGAAGATAACCATCAACCTGGCACCCGCCGACCTCCCCAAGGAAGGCGGGCGATATGATTTACCTATCGCTATTGCGCTCCTGGCGGCTTCTGAGCAGCTTAATAGCCAAAAACTGGGGCAGTATGAGTTTGTAGGCGAATTAGCGCTCACGGGCGCGCTACGCGGTATTCCTGGGGCGCTATCGGCCGCAATGGAGGCAACCCACGCCGGTCGCCAGATTATACTGTCCGATGATGACGCGCCGCTCGTGGGGCTACTGGGCGGTAGCGACTGTCTCATTGCCAGTCATCTTCTTGAAGTCTGCGCATTTCTGGAAGGAAAGCAGGATTTACGTCTGCCACCGCCGGAGAGCCTGTCGACGGCTGTCGCGTGTGAAGATTTAAGCGAAGTGATGGGTCAGCAACAGGGTAAACGTGCTTTAGAGATAACGGCATCCGGTGGCCATAATCTGTTGCTTATTGGGCCGCCAGGTACGGGAAAAACTATGCTCGCCACCCGAATGCGCGGATTGCTTCCGCCGCTCAGCGATCGTGAAGCACTGGAAAGCGCGGCCATCATTAGTCTGGAGAATACCTATCGCGTGCAAAACGAATGGCGTCGCCGTCCTTTTCGCGCGCCTCATCATAGTGCTTCTCTGACAGCAATGGTCGGCGGTGGGTCAATTCCTGCGCCAGGCGAGATCTCTCTCGCCCATAACGGCATCCTGTTTCTCGATGAGCTACCGGAATTTGAACGTCGGGTTCTGGATGCACTGCGAGAGCCAATCGAGTCCGGCAAGATTCATATTTCACGTACACGAGCAAAAATTACCTACCCCGCGCGGTTTCAGCTCATTGCTGCCATGAATCCGAGTCCGACCGGGCACTACGAGGGGCAGCATAACCGCTGTACACCAGAGCAGACGCTGCGTTACCTCAATCGGCTTTCTGGTCCGTTTCTCGACCGCTTTGATCTGTCGCTGGAGATACCGCTGCCGCCGCCAGGTCTGCTGAGCCAGTCTGTACATACGGGAGAAAACAGCCAGACGGTACAGCAACGGGTTATCGTGGCGCAGCAGCGCCAGTATGAGCGCCAGGGAAAGCTTAATGCGCATTTAGGCAGTAGCGACATCCGGCAGTATTGTTCGCTGGGGGAGGCAGATGCGTTATGGCTTGAACAAACGTTAACGCGTCTGGGATTGTCTATTCGCGCCTGGCAGCGCTTGCTAAAGGTGTCGCGTACGCTGGCAGATATGGAGGGAGTTGAGGATATTGCAAAACATCATTTGCAGGAAGCGCTCAGCTATCGCGGTATCGACAGGATGCTTGCCCATCTGCAAACCTTACTACAATAAAAAAGGGGCCAAAGCCCCTTTTTTATTAATCGTCGCTATCGGTGTAGTCTTCAGCGCCTTCCACCTGCGGTTTACCACCAGACAGGGTGTGGAAACGCTTCGGACGCTTAATGCGCGTAACATACTTGGTCCATACGCGTTCAGCATCCGTCGCTGGCTCACGTTCACCGCGGCATACCGAAACAAACTGCTGTTCTTCTTCGGTCGCAGGCTCGCGTTTGCCAAGATCGAGTTCGTTAAAGGCAAAGCCATAACGCTCAAGCAGCTGCGCCTCTTTGATGGTGAAATCACCATGACGAGAGAACCCGCGCGGATAATTTTTATTATCGAAAAAACGATTAGTCGTCGTAAAGCTTTCCGCCATCCTACACGCTCCTAATTCTTTGGCCGAGCTATTTATGGCGCGGAGTATTAGATACGCTTGACAGAGTGTAAAACAAAAGATTTAAATCATTACGACAAAAAAATTTGCGGAGAAAGCTGTGGATACCGAATTGCTGAAAACTTTCCTCGAAGTGAGCAGAACTCGCCACTTCGGGCGAGCTGCAGAAGCGCTCTATCTGACACAATCTGCGGTGAGCTTTCGAATCCGTCAGTTAGAAAATCAGCTTGGGGTTAACCTGTTTACCCGGCATCGTAATAACATCCGTTTAACCGCGGCGGGAGAAAAACTTCTCCCCTACGCCGAAACGCTGATGAGTACGTGGCAGGCTGCGCGTAAAGAAGTGGCGAACACCTCGCGACACAATGAGTTTTCAATCGGTGCGAGCGCTTCGCTGTGGGAGTGCATGCTCAATAAGTGGCTGGCACGGCTTTATCAGGCAGATAATTCTCTGCAGTTTGAGGCGCGGATCGCCCAACGTCAGTCGCTGGTTAAGCAGTTGCACGAGCGCCAACTCGATCTCTTACTCACTACCGAAGCGCCCAAGATGGATGAATTCAGCAGCCAACTACTGGGCCATTTTGAGCTTGAGCTGTATTGTGCTTCCCCGGAAACGACCAAAGCCGATCTGAACTATCTGCGTCTGGAGTGGGGGGCCGATTTCCATCAGCATGAAGTGGGGCTTATCGCTGCTGACGATATTCCTTTGCTGACTACCAGTTCGGCTAGCCTGGCACGCCTTCAACTGGTGCCGCTAAAAGGTTGCACCTGGTTGCCTGTTTCATGGGCACAAGAGCAGGATGGGTTATATCCGGTAACCGATGGCGCAGCGATTTTACGGCCTTTATACGCAATCTGGCTGCAAAATAGCGATAAACAAGCACAAATTCGCGACATATTGAAAAACAACGTTTTTTGATTAAAGCGATCATTTTATGGCCCGGAGAACAGCGATGGGCCTTTCAGGAAGGTAAATTTTGGGCAAAAAAAATCCTTCGCCGAAGCAAAGGATTATAGATGGCAGGGGCGGAGAGACTCGAACTCGCGACACCCGGTTTTGGAGACCGGTGCTCTACCAACTGAGCTACGCCCCTAAATTTTCTTATCATTAAGCCTGCTAATTTAGCAGGCTTAATATTGAATAAGTGGCGGAACGGACGGGACTCGAACCCGCGACCCCCTGCGTGACAGGCAGGTATTCTAACCGACTGAACTACCGCTCCACCGAATTTCTTTGTCACTACCCGGATTATTCATCCCGGTTTACTGCAATTTGATGCCTGGCAGTTCCCTACTCTCGCATGGGGAGACCCCACACTACCATCGGCGCTACGGCGTTTCACTTCTGAGTTCGGCATGGGGTCAGGTGGGACCACCGCGCTACAGCCGCCAGGCAAATTCTGTTTTCAGACCGCTTTATGCGTTCTGATGTTATCTGTAATCAAGCTGAATATCGTGTCTCTTCGCCAAAACATCTTCGGCGTTGTAAGGTTAAGCCTCACGGTTCATTAGTATCGGTTAGCTCAACGTATCGCTACGCTTACACACCCGACCTATCAACGTCGTCGTCTTCAACGTTCCTTCAGGACTCTCAAGGAGTCAGGGAGAACTCATCTCGGGGCAAGTTTCGTGCTTAGATGCTTTCAGCACTTATCTTTTCCGCATTTAGCTACCGGGCAATGCCATTGGCATGACAACCCGAACACCAGTGATGCGTCCACTCCGGTCCTCTCGTACTAGGAGCAGCCCCCCTCAATTCTCCAGCGCCCACGGCAGATAGGGACCGAACTGTCTCACGACGTTCTAAACCCAGCTCGCGTACCACTTTAAATGGCGAACAGCCATACCCTTGGGACCTACTTCAGCCCCAGGATGTGATGAGCCGACATCGAGGTGCCAAACACCGCCGTCGATATGAACTCTTGGGCGGTATCAGCCTGTTATCCCCGGAGTACCTTTTATCCGTTGAGCGATGGCCCTTCCATTCAGAACCACCGGATCACTAAGACCTGCTTTCGCACCTGCTCGAGCCGTCACTCTCGCAGTCAAGCTAGCTTATGCCTTTGCACTAACCTCCTGATGTCCGACCAGGATTAGCTAACCTTCGTGCTCCTCCGTTACTCTTTAGGAGGAGACCGCCCCAGTCAAACTACCCACCAGACACTGTCCGCAACCCGGATCACGGGTCTACGTTAGAACACCAGCCATTAAAGGGTGGTATTTCAAGGATGGCTCCACACGAACTGGCGTCCGCGCTTCAAAGCCTCCCACCTATCCTACACATCAAGGACCAGTGTTCAGTGTCAAGCTATAGTAAAGGTTCACGGGGTCTTTCCGTCTTGCCGCGGGTACACTGCATCTTCACAGCGAGTTCAATTTCACTGAGTCTCGGGTGGAGACAGCCTGGCCATCATTACGCCATTCGTGCAGGTCGGAACTTACCCGACAAGGAATTTCGCTACCTTAGGACCGTTATAGTTACGGCCGCCGTTTACCGGGGCTTCGATCAAGAGCTTCGCGTTGCCGCTAACCCCATCAATTAACCTTCCGGCACCGGGCAGGCGTCACACCGTATACGTCCACTTTCGTGTTTGCACAGTGCTGTGTTTTTAATAAACAGTTGCAGCCAGCTGGTATCTTCGACTGATTTCAGCTCCATGGGTAAACCACTTCACCTACATATCAGCGTGCCTTCTCCCGAAGTTACGGCACCATTTTGCCTAGTTCCTTCACCCGAGTTCTCTCAAGCGCCTTGGTATTCTCTACCTGACCACCTGTGTCGGTTTGGGGTACGATTTGATGTTACCTGATGCTTAGAGGCTTTTCCTGGAAGCAGGGCATTTGTTACTTCAGCACCGTAGTGCCTCGTCATCACACCTCAGCGTTAGTAAGCGTCCGGATTTACCTAAACGCTCCGCCTACATGCTTAAACCGGGACAACCGTCGCCCGGCTAACATAGCCTTCTCCGTCCCCCCTTCGCAGTAACACCAAGTACAGGAATATTAACCTGTTTCCCATCGACTACGCCTTTCGGCCTCGCCTTAGGGGTCGACTCACCCTGCCCCGATTAACGTTGGACAGGAACCCTTGGTCTTCCGGCGTGCGGGTTTTTCACCCGCATTATCGTTACTTATGTCAGCATTCGCACTTCTGATACCTCCAGCATCCCTCACGAGACACCTTCGCAGGCTTACAGAACGCTCCCCTACCCAACAACACATAGTGTCGCTGCCGCAGCTTCGGTGCACAGTTTAGCCCCGTTACATCTTCCGCGCAGGCCGACTCGACCAGTGAGCTATTACGCTTTCTTTAAATGATGGCTGCTTCTAAGCCAACATCCTGGCTGTCTGAGCCTTCCCACATCGTTTCCCACTTAACTGTGACTTTGGGACCTTAGCTGGCGGTCTGGGTTGTTTCCCTCTTCACGACGGACGTTAGCACCCGCCGTGTGTCTCCCGTGATAACATTCTTCGGTATTCGCAGT
This sequence comes from Kluyvera sp. CRP, assembly GCF_019930565.1. NCBI lineage: Bacteria > Pseudomonadati > Pseudomonadota > Gammaproteobacteria > Enterobacterales > Enterobacteriaceae > Kluyvera > Kluyvera sp. CRP. The sequence continues at coordinate 937,915 of NZ_CP082841.1, forward strand.
TTGCATCGGGTTGGTAAGTCGGGATGACCCCCTAGCCGAAACAGTGCTCTACCCCCGAAGATGAGTTCACGAGGCGCTACCTAAATAGCTTTCGGGGAGAACCAGCTATCTCCCGGTTTGATTGGCCTTTCACCCCCAGCCACAAGTCATCCGCTAATTTTTCAACATTAGTCGGTTCGGTCCTCCAGTTAGTGTTACCCAACCTTCAACCTGCCCATGGCTAGATCACCGGGTTTCGGGTCTATACCCTGCAACTTAACGCCCAGTTAAGACTCGGTTTCCCTTCGGCTCCCCTATACGGTTAACCTTGCTACAGAATATAAGTCGCTGACCCATTATACAAAAGGTACGCAGTCACACCCCAAAGGGTGCTCCCACTGCTTGTACGTACACGGTTTCAGGTTCTTTTTCACTCCCCTCGCCGGGGTTCTTTTCGCCTTTCCCTCACGGTACTGGTTCACTATCGGTCAGTCAGGAGTATTTAGCCTTGGAGGATGGTCCCCCCATATTCAGACAGGATACCACGTGTCCCGCCCTACTCTTCGAGTTCACAACCTGTGCATTTTGGTGTACGGGACTATCACCCTGTACCGTCGGACTTTCCAGACCGTTCCACTAACACACAAGCTGATTCAGACTCTGGGCTGCTCCCCGTTCGCTCGCCGCTACTGGGGGAATCTCGGTTGATTTCTTTTCCTCGGGGTACTTAGATGTTTCAGTTCCCCCGGTTCGCTTCATTACGCTATGTATTCACGTAATGATAGTGTGTCGAAACACACTGGGTTTCCCCATTCGGAAATCGCCGGTTATAACGGTTCATATCACCTTACCGACGCTTATCGCAGATTAGCACGTCCTTCATCGCCTCTGACTGCCAGGGCATCCACCGTGTACGCTTAGTCGCTTAACCTCACAACCCGAAGATGTTTCTTTCGATTCATCATCGACTTGCGAAAATTTGAGAGACTCGAACACACCGCTTATCTGTTCTTATTACGGAGAACAGACACAGTGTGTCGTTTCAATTTTCAGCTTGATCCAGATTTTTAAAGAGCAAAACTTCGCAGTGAACCTTTTCAGGTACACTCTGAAGTTTTCTTGGTTTGTTGCAGTAAAGATGGTGGAGCTATGCGGGATCGAACCGCAGACCTCCTGCGTGCAAAGCAGGCGCTCTCCCAGCTGAGCTATAGCCCCATCGTTTGACAGAATCTCTTAAAACCGTAATTCTTTCTGAGACAAGGCGTGGAACGGCGAAGCATACTGAAGTATGCGAGTCGTTTCACAACGCGGTATCAGGAAGAATTTGGTAGGCCTGAGTGGACTTGAACCACCGACCTCACCCTTATCAGGGGTGCGCTCTAACCACCTGAGCTACAAGCCTGCAGAGATTCTTTACTGCTATTTTTCATCAGACAATCTGTGTGAGCACTTCAAAGAACGCTTCTTTAAGGTAAGGAGGTGATCCAACCGCAGGTTCCCCTACGGTTACCTTGTTACGACTTCACCCCAGTCATGAATCACAAAGTGGTAAGCGCCCTCCCGAAGGTTAAGCTACCTACTTCTTTTGCAACCCACTCCCATGGTGTGACGGGCGGTGTGTACAAGGCCCGGGAACGTATTCACCGTAGCATTCTGATCTACGATTACTAGCGATTCCGACTTCATGGAGTCGAGTTGCAGACTCCAATCCGGACTACGACATACTTTATGAGGTCCGCTTGCTCTCGCGAGGTCGCTTCTCTTTGTATATGCCATTGTAGCACGTGTGTAGCCCTACTCGTAAGGGCCATGATGACTTGACGTCATCCCCACCTTCCTCCAGTTTATCACTGGCAGTCTCCTTTGAGTTCCCGGCCGAACCGCTGGCAACAAAGGATAAGGGTTGCGCTCGTTGCGGGACTTAACCCAACATTTCACAACACGAGCTGACGACAGCCATGCAGCACCTGTCTCAGAGTTCCCGAAGGCACCAAAGCATCTCTGCTAAGTTCTCTGGATGTCAAGAGTAGGTAAGGTTCTTCGCGTTGCATCGAATTAAACCACATGCTCCACCGCTTGTGCGGGCCCCCGTCAATTCATTTGAGTTTTAACCTTGCGGCCGTACTCCCCAGGCGGTCTATTTAACGCGTTAGCTCCGGAAGCCACGCCTCAAGGGCACAACCTCCAAATAGACATCGTTTACGGCGTGGACTACCAGGGTATCTAATCCTGTTTGCTCCCCACGCTTTCGCACCTGAGCGTCAGTCTTCGTCCAGGGGGCCGCCTTCGCCACCGGTATTCCTCCAGATCTCTACGCATTTCACCGCTACACCTGGAATTCTACCCCCCTCTACGAGACTCAAGCTTGCCAGTTTCAAATGCAGTTCCCAGGTTGAGCCCGGGGATTTCACATCTGACTTAACAAACCGCCTGCGTGCGCTTTACGCCCAGTAATTCCGATTAACGCTTGCACCCTCCGTATTACCGCGGCTGCTGGCACGGAGTTAGCCGGTGCTTCTTCTGCGAGTAACGTCAATCGCTGCGGTTATTAACCACAACGCCTTCCTCCTCGCTGAAAGTACTTTACAACCCGAAGGCCTTCTTCATACACGCGGCATGGCTGCATCAGGCTTGCGCCCATTGTGCAATATTCCCCACTGCTGCCTCCCGTAGGAGTCTGGACCGTGTCTCAGTTCCAGTGTGGCTGGTCATCCTCTCAGACCAGCTAGGGATCGTCGCCTAGGTGAGCCGTTACCCCACCTACTAGCTAATCCCATCTGGGCACATCCGATGGTGTGAGGCCCGAAGGTCCCCCACTTTGGTCTTGCGACGTTATGCGGTATTAGCTACCGTTTCCAGTAGTTATCCCCCTCCATCGGGCAGTTTCCCAGACATTACTCACCCGTCCGCCACTCGTCACCCGAGAGCAAGCTCTCTGTGCTACCGTTCGACTTGCATGTGTTAGGCCTGCCGCCAGCGTTCAATCTGAGCCATGATCAAACTCTTCAATTTAAGTTTGATGCTCGTGAATTAAACTTCGTAATGAATTACGTGTTCACTCAGAGACTTGGTATTCATTTTTCGTCTTGCGACGTTAAGAATCCGTATCTTCGAGTGCCCACACAGATTGTCTGATAAATTGTTAAAGAGCAGTGCCGCTTCGCTTTTCTCAGCGGCGCGGGATGTGCATATTACGCTTTCCCGCTTCAGAGTCAAGCGTTTATTTCGCTTTTCTCTGTTGAGATTCTCAGGAGAACCTCCCTGACCCGGCGGCTTATAATCCGTTGTTCCGTGTCAGTGGAGGCGCATTATAGGGAGTTCTGAGACGTTGACAAGCCCTGTTTTAAAAAAACTTTTCAACCGCCTCTTTTTTGAACAAATCAGGCTGAAACAGGTAGTTTTTCGAGCGTTTCAAAGCCATAACGCTGTAAAACGGGTAAAAGTTGTTCAGTTTCTGCCGTCAGGGCCATGCAATAAGCCAGATTCGCGTCGCTCGATTTTGCATCCGGCGCTTCATGTTCCAGCAACCAGGCCGTACGCCGTGCAATCGCCGCGCCGGAATCCACCAGGCGCGTTCCTTCCGGCAGCACCTGCAGCAACTCCTCTTGTAATAGAGGGAAGTGGGTACAACCGAGTACAACGGTATCCGGCGGCTCCGGCATCCGCAGCCACGGGCGCAGAATACGACGTAGCTCTTCCAGCGAGACCGGTTCTCCGTGCAGTTTTGCTTCCGCCAGCTCCACCAGCTCGGCGGAACCTAACATCTCAATGCGGCATTCATTCGCAAAGCGCGCGATCAGCTCGTGAGTATAAGGACGTTTCACCGTACCCCGCGTCGCCAGCAGCCCCACAATGCGGTTAGCCGACAGCCGTGCCGCCGGTTTAATAGCGGGTACGACGCCGACAACCGGGAAGGCGAATTTTTCGCGCAGCGCAGGCAGCGATACCGTGCTCGCCGTGTTACAGGCAATCACCGCCAGCGCTAACGGATAGCGCTGCTGTACCGCAGTCACGATTTCCAGGACTCGCTCGACGATAAATTCCTCGCTCTTCTCCCCATAGGGAAACGCGACGTTATCGAAAGCGTAGATGTAATGGAGATCCGGCAGAAGATGCCGGATCTCATCATAGACCGACAGCCCACCGACGCCAGAGTCAAAGACCAGCACGGTGGGACGTGGTTCAGAAGGTGTAGCTGCCAGACAAGGTGTATTCCCGTCCTGCAGTTTGGTAGCCATAAACTGTCTCGTAATCTTTATCGAACAGGTTGGCTATTTTACCACGAACTGTCAGGTGTGAGGTGACCGGATACGACAATCCGATATCCCAGAGGCTGACCCCACCCATTTTGACATCGCGACCATTGTCATAGTCGTTGTCGTAACGCTCCCCGAGGTACTGGTACATGACGTTCCAGCCAAGGTCGGCGACTTGCCCGGTCAATTCATACTTCACCTGCTGCTTGGCGCGGCGGTAGAGTACTTTATCCGTCTGGTCATCGCGCGGGTCGACATATTGCAGCGTCAGGTGATGATCCACCGGGCCGGTAGTGATGTTGCCCGTCCACTCCACGCCTTTAATAGTGGCCGACTTCACGTTGATATACTGATTGTTCTTGTAGTCAATCAGGTTCTGGATTTCGTAATGGTAGGCGGAGAGACGCCAGTCAAGCGGCCCGGTTAAACCCTCCAGACCCGTTTCCCACTGCTTAGACTCTTCCGGTTTCAGGTTTGGGTTAGCGGCGATGCCGGGACCATAAGAAGAGGCAAAGCGCGTTGCGCCGAACTGCTGGCCCAGCGAAGGCGCCAGGAAACCCGTGCCATAGGAGAGCGTCGCGCGATAGCCATCGACAAACTCCCAGCCCGCGGCGGTCTGCCAGGTACCGTGCCAGCCGAACTGCTCATCGTGATCCTCACGTCCGGACGCTTCCAGCGTCACCGCGTCAATCTGCTGCTGCCCGGTCAGGTACAGCCCGGTGGTATCACGTTTGTAAGTATCCGAGAGAGTTGTACTGCTGGACGTCAGCTTCTCCTGCTTCCAGTCCACGCCGCCGCTAATCGCCCCGTGCCCGACTTCAACGTTATTACCCCACTGGATGTAGCGCTGCTCCATATCATCCAGCGTAGCGTCACCCGCATAGCGACCGAGATCGTTACTGTAGTTGTAATTCTTCAGACGCTGGTAGTTGGCGATCAGTTGAGAGGAGTAGATACCGGAGTTGTAGCGCAGGCCGGTGTCCCAGGATTGGTTGTAGCTCTGACTTTCGTCATTGCCACCCGCATAGCCGTATGAGCCCTGATCGTAGTCGCTGTTGGCGGTATAGCCGTAACCACGGAAAAAGCCGGAGAAATTATCGTCGAACTTATGCTGCACGCCGCCGAGGAACAGTTTATTACGATAACCGTCGCGATCGCTGTCGCCGCTGTAAGGGGAGTTTGGCTGAACGTTGAAGCCATTCGTCGTCTGGTAAGCGCCCGCCGCGGTCACCACCGTGTCGCCAAAGCGTTTGTTCACCGCGCCGTCGTAGGTTTGATAGCCATCGGTCCCCACGCCTGCGTTAATCTGCGCGCGTTCATTGTCGCTCATAGTAATGATATTGACGACACCACCGATGGCTCCGGAACCATAAACCGCTGAACGCGGCCCGCGAATATATTCCACGCGCTGCACCAGTGAAACGGGGATTTGGCTGATATCAATACCGTTGGAAATGCCCGCACGCGCCATCGGCACGCCGTCAATCAGCGCCAGAACATGACGCCCCTCAGTACCACGTACATAAAGAGAGCTGCTGTTACCCATGCCGCCGGTCTGCGAAATATCCACGCCGGGAAGTCGGCGCATCACATCATTCAGGTCTTTTGATTGCCAGCGCTGAATATCATCACGCGTGACCACATCGGTCGGCGCCAGTACAGTATTCACAGGTTGTTGGAAGCGATTAGCGGTGACCACTAACGTGTCTGAATTGCTGTCCTGCGCCCAGCCGGAAAAAGCCGTGACGGATAACGCCGTCATCAGCGAAGCTTTTTTAATCATTTTTCAAAGCATCCGAAACAGAAAAAGGATGCCGCAGGCTTTATCAGTTGCTCGCGACGATAAAACCTCATGCGACGTCATCCGGCAGGTCTTCGGGCTTGGAGGCTATAATAGAGAAACGATGACTTCCCACGGCAAGCCGCAGTGTCTGCACTTCGTGCGCTCGTCTCTCACCATCCTTACCGCTGCGCGTCAGCCCCAGATTTACACTGGATTCCCTTTTAACTCACAGGACCGGTACGCGAATGCTACATTTAGTTACATATAGATGTCCAGACTGCTATTTACGATTTTCACCTGCATCGATACTGGACATCCCCTGAGCAGGCCCTACAATCCCCGCGTACTTTTATTATTCAGGATGCATCATGACCCCCGAACACCTCCCAACCGAACAGTACGACGCACAGCTCGCCGAGAAAGTGACTCGCCTGCAAACGATGATGGCGCCGTTTAGCGCACCCGCGCCGGAGGTGTTCCGCTCGCCGGTCAGCCACTACCGGATGCGCGCCGAATTTCGCATCTGGCACGACGGCGATGATCTGTACCACATCATGTTCGACCAGCAGACCAAAAGCCGCATCCGCGTCGACGCCTTCCCGGCCGCCAGCGAACTGATCAACACGCTGATGACCGCGATGCTAGACGGCGTGCGCGAGAACCACGTCCTGCGTCATAAGCTTTTCCAGATTGACTACCTCACCACGCTGAGCAATCAGGCGGTCGTCTCACTGCTGTATCATAAAAAGCTCGATGACGCATGGCGCGAGCAGGCCGACGCGCTGCGCGATGCGCTACGTGCCCGGGGGCTGAATGTGCACCTGATTGGCCGCGCGACGAAAACCAAAATCGAGCTGGATCAAGATTATATCGATGAGCGCCTGCCGGTAGCGGGCAAAGAGATGATCTACCGTCAGGTCGAGAACAGCTTCACCCAGCCGAACGCCGCCATGAACATCCAGATGCTGGAGTGGGCGCTGGACGCCACGAACAATTCACAGGGCGACCTGCTGGAACTGTACTGCGGCAACGGCAACTTCTCGCTGGCGCTGGCGCGTAACTTCAACCGGGTGCTGGCCACTGAAATCGCCAAGCCGTCCGTCGCGGCGGCGCAGTACAACATTGCCGCCAACCAGATCGACAACGTGCAGATTATCCGCATGGCGGCGGAAGAGTTCACTCAGGCGATGAACGGTGTGCGGGAATTTAACCGCTTGCAGGGCATTGATCTGAAAAGCTATCAATGCGAAACGATTTTCGTCGACCCACCGCGCAGCGGGCTGGATAGCGAAACGGAGAAGATGGTGCAGGCGTATCCGAACATTCTGTACATCTCCTGTAACCCGGAGACACTGTGCCAGAACCTGGAAACGTTGAGCCAGACGCACAAGGTGTCACGCCTCGCGCTGTTCGATCAGTTCCCGTATACCCATCATATGGAATGCGGCGTGCTGTTAACGAAGAAGTAAGACTGAAGGTAGGCCGGATAAGCGTAGCGCCATCCGGCCTGGGCGATAATTACGATTCCTGCCTGCGGTTACGCAACTTCACGCCAATCCAGAAGACCATCGCTACCGACAGTACCGCCGGGAAGAAGTTAGAACCGATATCCGGGTACTCCGCACGCACCACGGTGCTATACAGCAGCACGCCAAGGATAAAGCAGCCAGCTGCCAGGCCAGGCAGCCCTACCGGCATCGTGCGGTTCTGGTAGCGCTGATGCAGGCAATAGACCGTCAGCACCAGCGAGATAATGGGAAAAATGGAGAAAGGTACAATGGAGCTAAACAGGGCTGCAAACGTGCCGTTAATCGATAAGCCAGCTAACAGCGCCAGCAGCAGCGTACCCTTTTCTTGACCTGACTGTTTCATTGCTCGTTTACCACCTTATTCGGACTGATGTGTCGTCTTCTCTTGTTCACGGCGATACCAGTAGTATGCGCCTTTGGAGATCATCCGTAACTGCAGCACCAGCCGCTCTTCCAGCTGTCGGCGCTGCTCAAGGCTAACATCCAGAGCCTCCGCTCCCGCGCTAAATACGATTGTCACCATCGCCTCTGCCTGCGCTTCCGTGAACGCACGAGGCATATGGTTTTCGATTTCCAGATAGTCAGCAAGTTCCGCAATGAAGTGCTGAATTTCACGCGCCACCGCGGCGCGGAAGGCGGCAGACGTCCCGGAACGTTCACGCAGCAGCAGGCGGAAGGCGTTCGGGTTGTTACCAATAAATTCCATAAAGGTTGAGACGGAAGTGCGGATCACGCTGCCACCTTTGGCGATACGCTGGCGTGCCTGGCGCATCAGCTGGCGCAGCATCAGGCCGCTTTCGTCGACCATGGTCAGCCCCAGCTCGTCCACATCACGGAAATGGCGATAAAAGGAGGTTGGCGCAATTCCCGCCTCACGCGCGACTTCGCGCAGGCTCAAGCTGGCAAAACTACGTTCAGCACTCAGTTGACTGAATGCCGCTTCGACCAGCGACCGCCGGGTTTTTTCTTTTTGTTGCGCTCTAACACCCATCACGATAACTGAATCCTTCCACATGACATGCTGGCACTATACCAGAGATTAAAACGAATCGACTTACGTCGCTTTGTTAATGATTGTTTACATGCTATTTATGCTATTTCGTATGAAAAAAGCCCAACGATAATTGGGTTATATCTTCGATGATGTTATGATTCTGTTGCTTTTATGTATAAGAACAGGTAAGCCCTACCATGCCACATTCCTACGATTATGATGCAATAGTAATTGGTTCCGGCCCCGGCGGCGAAGGCGCTGCTATGGGTCTGGTGAAGCAAGGAGCCCGTGTCGCCGTTATTGAGCGTTATCATAATGTCGGCGGCGGCTGTACCCACTGGGGTACCATCCCGTCCAAAGCTCTTCGCCATGCCGTCAGCCGTATTATCGAATTCAACCAGAACCCTCTCTACAGCGACCACAGCCGACTTCTCCGCTCTTCCTTTGCCGACATCCTGAATCATGCCGATAGCGTTATCAATCAGCAAACTCGCATGCGTCAGGGTTTTTATGAGCGCAATCACTGTGAAATGCTGCAGGGAGACGCCCGTTTCGTCGATGAACACACCATCGCGCTGGAATGCCCGGACGGCTCCGTTGAAACGTTAACCGCCGATAAATTCGTGATCGCCTGCGGTTCACGCCCGTATCGTCCGGCCGACGTGGATTTCACTCATCCGCGCATTTACGACAGCGATTCCATCCTGAGTCTGCACCACGAACCGCGCCACGTCATTATCTACGGCGCCGGGGTTATTGGCTGCGAATACGCATCTATCTTCCGTGGCATGGACGTGAAAGTTGACCTGATCAACACCCGCGACCGTCTGCTGGCCTTCCTCGATCAGGAGATGTCAGACTCGCTTTCTTATCACTTCTGGAACAGCGGCGTGGTCATTCGCCACAACGAAGAGTACGAGAAGATTGAAGGCGTGGACGACGGCGTGATCATGCACCTGAAGTCCGGCAAAAAGCTCAAGGCCGACTGCCTGCTGTTTGCCAACGGCCGTACCGGCAACACCGACTCACTGTCGCTGGAAAATATTGGCCTACAGGCCGATGGCCGCGGCCAGCTGAAAGTGAACAGCATGTACCAGACCGCCCTGCCGCATGTCTATGCCGTCGGCGACGTAATCGGTTATCCGAGCCTGGCCTCTGCTGCCTACGATCAGGGACGTATTGCTGCCCAGGCGCTGATGAAAGGTGAAGCCACCGCACACCTGATTGAAGATATTCCGACCGGTATCTATACCATTCCGGAAATCAGCTCTGTTGGCAAAACCGAACAGCAACTGACCGCCATGAAGGTGCCGTACGAGGTCGGACGCGCCCAGTTTAAACACCTGGCGCGAGCGCAAATCGTCGGGATGAGCGTGGGGAGCCTGAAAATCCTGTTCCACCGGGAGACGAAGGAGATCCTTGGCATTCACTGCTTTGGCGAACGCGCGGCCGAAATTATTCACATCGGCCAGGCGATCATGGAGCAGAAAGGTGGCGGTAACACCATTGAGTACTTCGTTAACACCACCTTTAACTACCCGACGATGGCGGAAGCCTATCGGGTTGCGGCGCTAAACGGCTTAAATCGCCTGTTTTAACGCCTTGTCGAAATGACCGTCCATCGCCTCACGGACGGTCTCTGCCAGCTGCTCATAGCGGCTGCGCAGCGGCGATCCAGGTCGATAGACCAGCCCAACGGTGCGGCGCGGCTCCGGCTTAATGCATGGCAGGTAAACGACACCATCGCGTTTACGCTCATGCGGCACGGCCAGCGCTGGCAGTAAGGTAATACCGCTGCCCGCCGCCACCATATTGCGCAGCGTTTCCAGACTGGTCGCGCGGAAGTGAGTATCTTCATCCGCACCGGCTTCAAAACAGAACCCCATCGCCTGATCGCGCAGGCAGTGACCGTCTTCCAGCATCAGCAGTTTCTCACCGGCCAGATCCGACATCGGCACGCGATCGCGCTCAGCCCATGGGTGATCTTCATAGATCGCCAGCATCATCGGTTCGTCAAACAGCGGCACCTCAATAAAGGCTTCGCTCTCTTTCACCAGGGCCAGAATGGCGCAGTCCAGCTTACCGCTATCAAGCTGCGCCAGCAGCTGATGGGTTTGCGCTTCGTGCAGGTACATTTCCAGCTTCGGGAACGTCTGGTGCAGCATTGGGATAATGTGGGGCAGCAGGTACGGGCCAACGGTCGGGATCAGGCCGATATGCAACGGGCCGGACATCGTCTCCCCCTGCTGGCTAGCCATCTCCTTGAGCACTTTGACCTCACGTAGCACGGTACGCGCCTGGTCCACCAGCAGCAGCCCGGCCTGGGTAAACAGCACCTTACGGCTGGTGCGTTCCAGCAGCATAACGCCCAGTTCATCTTCCAGTTTACGAATCTGCCCGCTCAGGGTTGGCTGGCTGACGTGGCAGGAATCTGCCGCCCGGCGGAAATGCCGGTGTTCAGCTAATGCCACCAGGTATTCAAGATCGCGAATATTCATTATTCATCCTCCATCGCCACGATAGTTCATGGCGATAGATAGAATAGCAATGAATGATTATCCCTATCAAGGATTCTGTTTAATAATAGACCACAGAAACAGCGCGGTTCCTTGTTTAACCCTTTGAAGTCGCCGCGTGGATTTCTGAGTTTCTCTCAAAACTCGACTAACTAAAGCCAACATGAACGTTTGCGGGCCCCGTGGCCCGCTTTTTTTGCGCATAAAAAAACCCGGCGTCGCTTGCGCTCGGCCGGGCTATCTTTTGGCTATGCAGAGGGCTAGCTCAGGCGCGCCTTCGCGTCGCTAATCGCCTGCGCTACCTGCTTCGGCGAAACGCCGCCTTTTGCCGCACGCTTATCGAGGCACGATTGCAGCGACAGAATCGGGTAAACGTCGTCGCCAATCACCGCGCTGAATTTCTGCAGATTGGCCAACGGCAGATCTTCCAGCGGCTTGCCCTGGGCGATGGCTTCCACCACCGCTTCGCCCACGATGTGGTGAGCTTCACGGAACGGCACGCCTTTAGCGACCAGATAATCCGCCAGTTCGGTGGCGTTGGCGTAGCCCTGCTGCGCCGCTTCCTGGCAACGCGGACGCTTCACCTGAATGCCGTCCAGCACCAGCGCCGCCATATGCAGACAGTCCAGCCAGGTATCCAGCGCGTCAAATACGCCTTCTTTATCTTCCTGCATGTCTTTGTTGTAAGCCAACGGCAGACCTTTGAGGGTCATCATCATGCCGGTCAGCGCACCCTGTACACGGCCACATTTACCGCGGATCAGCTCCAGCGCATCCGGGTTTTTCTTCTGCGGCATCAGAGAAGAGCCTGACGTCACGCGGTCGGAAAGCTCAACAAAGCCCGCTTCACCGGTATTAAAGAAGATCAGGTCTTCCGCGAAGCGCGACAGGTGCACCATACCGATGGAAGCGTTAGACAGCAGCTCCAGCACGTGGTCACGGTCAGACACGCTGTCCAGACTGTTGCGGGTCGCGGACGCGAAGCCCAGCCAGCCCGCCAGCTGTTCACGGTCAATTTCATAAGCGGTACCCGCCAGCGCGCCGCAGCCCAGCGGGCTGACGTCCAGACGCTTGAGGGTATCCTGCAGGCGGCTTTCATCGCGCGCCAGCATCTCTACGTAGGCCAGGCACCAGTGAGCAAACGTCACCGGCTGCGCGCGTTGCAGGTGAGTGTAACCCGGCATCACCGCGTCCTGGTTAGCCTGCGCAGTTTCCACCAGCGCGGTTTGCAGCTGACGATTCGCGGCCAGCAGCTCCGCCACGGTGTCTTTGCACCACAGCTTGAGATCGGTCGCGACCTGATCGTTACGGCTACGCCCGGTATGCAGCTTCTTACCCAGTTGGCCCACCTTATCAATCAGCTTACCTTCCACCCAGCTATGGATGTCTTCGGCATCGCTTTCCAGGATCTGTTGCGGATTAGCGCGAACTTCTTCCAACAGCACGCTCAGCGCCGCTTCCAGTTGAGATTGCTCTTCCGCCGTCAGTACGCCAACCGTCACCAGCGCTTTAGACCAGGCTACAGAGCCAACGATATCCTGCTCCGCCAGGCGATAATCAAAGCGTAAAGAGTCGTTGAACTGTTTGAACCGCTGATCTGCTGCCTGAGAAAAACGCCCGCCCCAAAGTGCCATAACATGCTTCCTTAAATTCGTTTATTTATGCCGGGTAGTCTCCGGCCTGAAAACAACCCTCACCCCGGCCCTCTCCCTGAGGGAGAGGGGGAAAACCGTCAGTTCCCTCGTCCCTGTGGAGAGTGGGAGAACTATACCGGCTCCGGCCAGTCCCCTCTCCCCTGTGGGGAGAGGGTTAGGGTGAGGGGGAAAAACTTATGCCAGAATACGCGTACCAATCGGCGTGCCGTTAAACAGCGCCGGCAGCTGCTCCGCGTGACGCCATGAGGCGATATCGACCGGGCGGCCGAGCGTACGCGCCGCGTCCAGCGCCGCGTTCACCTTCACAATCATGCCGTCGGTAATAATCCCCTGCTCGATCAGCTGTTCCGCCTTGGCCGCAGTCATTTCCGCAATGCGCTGGCCTTTGCCATCGAGAATACCGCTGACGTCGGAGAGTAGGATCAGATCCGCACCCAGCGTGGCCGCCAGCGCGGTTGCCGCCTGGTCCGCGTTGACGTTCATCAATTGCCCTTCGACGGTCACGCCGATAGAGCTCACCACCGGCAGGAAACCGCCTTCCAGCAGCAGATTAATCAGTTTAGGCGAGCCCGGCTGCGCCAGACCAACGTGGCCCAATTCTTCATCCAGTTTAGTGACCTGCACGCTGTCACCGTCGCCGAGGAACAGGCCCACGGAGGCGATTTCATGCTTCTTCGCCCAGGCCAGCAGCGTTTTGTTGGCAGTGCCCGCCAGCGCACCGGTAATAATGTCGATCTGATCGGCAGGCGTCACGCGCAGGCCATTTTTCTTTTTCACCGGCAGGTTGAGCTGCTTCATCAGCTCATCCACCACGCAGCCGCCGCCGTGGACAATCACCAGCGGGCGTTGATGCGACTCGCGGTAGTTCACCAGCGCGGTAAACAGACGCTCCAGCGCTTCTTCGCTATCCAGCAACACGCCGCCCAGTTTGATAATTAATGGATTCATCGTCATCACACCTTAGATAAGAGACTGCGTCTCAGCGAAGCCGAAACGGATATTGGCGCACTGCACGGCCTGTGCGGCAGCGCCTTTCAATAGGTTGTCTTCGGTCGCCACCACGATCAGATGCTCGCCCTGCACGGCAAAACCGATATCACAGAATGGCAAGCCGACGACGTTTTTCAGCGCCGGAACACCCTTGTCGTATAAACGCACCATCGGCTTATCGCCGTAGGCCTGCTGTAAGGCTTCCGCCACCTGAGCATGGGTCACGCCCGGTTTCAGGCGGCAGGTGATGGTTTCCAGAATCCCGCGCGGGAAATTGCCCAGGTGCGGGGTGAAAATCACCTCGGCACCAAGGTGGCTGGCGATTTCCGGCTGATGGCGGTGGGTAAACACGCCGTAAGGCTGCAGACTCACTTCGCAGAAACTGTTGGAGATCGCCGCTTTACGCCCCGCGCCACTCACGCCGCTGGTCGCGTTGATCACCGGCCACTGGGAGAGATCCAGTAAATCGCCGTCGATCAACGGTTTTAAGGAAAGCTGTGCCGCCGTGGGATAACACCCCGGCACGGCAATCAGCTGCGCCTCTTTCAGCGCTTCGCCGCTCCATTCGGCCAGGCCATATACCGCCTGCGCCAGCAGTTCCGGGTGCTGATGGGTAAATCCGTAATAATTTTCATAGAAGGCGCCGTCGTTCACGCGGAACGCGCCGGAGAGATCAAACACCACACAGCCCGCCGCGAGGAACTGCGGCGCAAGGTCGTGGCTGACTTCATGAGCGGTAGCGAGGAACACCACATCAACACCGGCGCTGAATTCACTGATGTCGGACATCGGCTGCAAAGGGAGATCAACAATCCCTTTTAGCTGTGGATGCAAATCGGAGATTAACTTTCCCGCATCATTGCTTTGCGCTGAGACCGTCAAAGCGGTTATGTTCATATGAGGATGGCGATTCACATAGGTCACAAGCTCAGCGCCAGCGTAACCGCTCGCGCCCACAATCAGCGTATTCAACATCGGGGCCGTTTACCTTCTTATGTCTGTTTGCCTGATTAAGCGTCGTCACTTCACCCTACCGTTGGTGGGTTTTCTTACGCCTAATGATAATGTATTTTTATTCACAAATACTGCATGAATATTGATACTATCACGACCCGAGGTGTGTCAACAATGAAAAACAATTTACCACCATTTATCGAGATTTACCGTGCGTTGATCGCCACACCGTCCATCAGCGCAACCGAAGAAGCACTCGATCAGAGTAATGCGTCTTTAATCACTCTGCTGGCCGATTGGTTCGCCTCTCTCGGCTTCAATGTTGAGGTGCAGCCGGTTCCCGGCACGCGCAATAAATTCAACCTGCTGGCCAGCACCGGACATGGCGCGGGCGGGCTACTGCTTGCCGGTCATACCGATACCGTACCGTTCGACGACGGGCGTTGGACCCGCGATCCGTTTACCCTGACCGAGCACGATAACAAGCTCTACGGTCTGGGCACTGCCGATATGAAAGGCTTCTTCGCCTTTATTCTCGACGCGCTGCGGGATGTTGACGTGACGCAGTTGAAAAAGCCGCTCTACATTCTGGCGACGGCGGATGAAGAGACCAGCATGGCGGGTGCGCGCTATTTCTCCGAATCCACCGAGCTACGCCCGGACTGCGCTATCATCGGTGAGCCCACCTCATTGCAGCCGGTGCGCGCGCACAAAGGTCATATGTCGAACGCCATTCGCGTCATGGGCCAGTCCGGCCACTCCAGCGACCCGGCGCGCGGTGTGAACGCCATTGAAATCATGCACGACGCCATTGGCCGCGTGATGCAGCTGCGCGACTCGCTGAAAGAGCGCTATCACTATGAAGCGTTCACCGTACCGTACCCAACGCTCAATCTCGGTAGCCTCCACGGTGGCGATGCGTCCAACCGTATCTGCGCCTGCTGTGAGCTACATATGGATATCCGCCCGCTGCCGGGCATGACGCTGAGCGACCTCAACGGTCTGCTGGATGAAGCATTGGAGCCGGTCAGCGCGCAATGGCCGGGGCGCCTGACGGTTAGCGAGCTGCACGCACCGATTCCGGGCTACGAATGCCCGCCAGATCATCAGCTGGTTGAAGTGCTGGAAAAACTGCTCGGCACCAAGACCGAAGTGGTGAACTACTGCACCGAAGCGCCGTTTATCCAGACCTTGTGCCCGACCATCGTCCTCGGGCCAGGCTCGATTAATCAGGCACACCAGCCGGACGAATACCTGGAAACGCGCTTTATTAAGCCGA
The DNA here is from genome assembly GCF_019930565.1 of Kluyvera sp. CRP. Classification (NCBI taxonomy): domain Bacteria; kingdom Pseudomonadati; phylum Pseudomonadota; class Gammaproteobacteria; order Enterobacterales; family Enterobacteriaceae; genus Kluyvera; species Kluyvera sp. CRP. Next base: position 953,850 of record NZ_CP082841.1, read on the forward strand.
CGCGCGAATTAATTACCCAGGTCGTGCATCACTTCTGCTGGCATTAATGTGTTCTGCCCGGTGACGCTACGCTTACCGGGTCTACCCTCGCCTGCAGGCCGGATAAGCGCAGCGCCATCCGGCATCTCTCCGCCCCCCGATTCCCGCGATCGCCTTCACATTTTCATAAGCATTTCTTATCTGGCACGATGTGAATTAACTTTCGTCAATTGCCGCAATTTATTCGTTTGCTGAAGCGATTTCGCAGCAATTGACGTACGGGTTTTTACGTGGCTTTATAAAAGAGGTGTCTTTATCCCGCCCTTTCGTTCCAAAGGCTGGGATATAACAAAATAAAATGAGATGGGGTGTCTGGGTTAATGAACGAACAATATTCCGCGTTGCGTAGTAATGTCAGTATGCTCGGTAAAGTGCTAGGCGATACCATCAAGGATGCGCTTGGTGAGAACATTCTTGACCGTGTAGAAACGATCCGTAAGTTGTCCAAATCTTCACGTGCCGGCAACGAAGCCAATCGTCAGGAGCTGCTCACCACGCTGCAGAACCTGTCCAACGATGAACTGCTGCCGGTTGCCCGCGCGTTTAGCCAGTTCCTGAACCTGGCCAATACCGCCGAGCAGTACCACAGCATTTCGCCGAAAGGTGAAGCGGCAAGCAACCCGGAAGTGATTGCCCGTACCCTGCGTAAACTCAAAGACCAACCCAATCTCGACGAAACCACAATTAAAAAAGCCGTTGAATCCCTGTCGCTGGAGCTGGTACTCACCGCGCACCCGACTGAAATCACGCGTCGTACGCTGATTCATAAAATGGGCGAAATCAACAACTGTCTGAAACAGCTCGATAATAACGACATTGCCGACTACGAACGCAACCAGGTGATGCGCCGTCTGCGCCAGCTGATTGCTCAGTCATGGCACACCGATGAAATTCGTAAACATCGCCCAAGCCCGGTGGATGAAGCCAAATGGGGCTTCGCGGTGGTGGAAAACAGCCTGTGGGAAGGCGTACCGAACTACCTGCGTGAGCTGAATGAACAGCTGGAAGAGAACCTGGGCTACCAGCTTCCGGTCGATTTCGTGCCGGTACGCTTCACCTCCTGGATGGGCGGCGACCGTGACGGCAACCCGAACGTCACCGCCGAAATCACCCGCCACGTGCTGCTGCTCAGCCGCTGGAAAGCGACCGATCTGTTCCTGAAAGATATTCAGGTGCTGATTTCCGAGCTGTCGATGGTGGAATGCACCGACGAACTGCGCGAGCGGGTTGGCGAAGAAGGCGCGACCGAGCCGTATCGCTACCTGATGAAAACCCTGCGCAGCCAGCTGATGGCCACCCAGGCCTGGCTGGAAGCGCGTCTGAAAGGCCAGCGCCTGCCAAAACCAGCCGGTCTGATCAGCCAGAACGAGCAGCTGTGGGAACCGCTGTACGCCTGCTATAAATCACTGCAGGCCTGCGGTATGGGCATCATCGCTAACGGCGAGCTGCTCGACACGCTGCGTCGCGTGAAGTGTTTTGGCGTACCGCTGGTGCGTATTGACGTGCGTCAGGAGAGCACCCGCCACACTGAAGCGCTGGGCGAACTGACCCGCTACCTGGGCATCGGCGACTACGAAAGCTGGTCAGAAGCCGACAAACAGGCCTTCCTGATCCGCGAACTGAATTCTAAACGTCCGCTCCTCCCGCGTAGCTGGGAGCCAAGCAACGACACCCGTGAAGTTCTGAATACCTGTAAAGCCATTGTCGATGCGCCGATCGGCTCGGTTGCCGCTTACGTGATCTCGATGGCCAAAACGCCGTCCGACGTGCTGGCGGTTCACCTGCTGCTGAAAGAAGCCGGCATCACCTTCGCGCTGCCGGTCTCCCCACTGTTCGAAACCCTGGACGACCTGAACAACGCCGACGACGTGATGACCCAGTTGCTCAACATTGACTGGTATCGCGGCTTTATTCAGGGCAAGCAGATGGTCATGATCGGCTATTCCGACTCCGCGAAAGATGCGGGCGTTATGGCGGCTTCGTGGGCGCAGTACCAGGCGCAGGATGCGTTGATCAAAACCTGTGAAAAAGCCGGTATTGAACTGACGCTGTTCCATGGTCGCGGTGGTTCTATTGGTCGCGGCGGCGCACCGGCGCACGCGGCGCTGCTCTCTCAGCCTCCGGGAAGCCTGAAAGGCGGTCTGCGCGTGACGGAACAGGGCGAGATGATCCGCTTCAAATACGGTCTGCCGGAAGTCACCGTCAGCAGCCTGTCGCTGTACACCAGCGCGATTCTGGAAGCGAACCTGCTGCCGCCGCCGGAGCCAAAAGAAGAGTGGCGCGGCATCATGGACGAGCTGTCCGATATCTCCTGCGAGATGTACCGCGGCTACGTGCGTGAAAACAAAGATTTCGTGCCTTATTTCCGTTCCGCCACGCCGGAACAGGAGCTGGGTAAACTGCCGCTGGGTTCACGTCCGGCAAAACGTCGCCCAACCGGCGGCGTCGAGTCCCTGCGCGCCATCCCGTGGATCTTCGCCTGGACACAGAACCGCCTGATGTTGCCAGCCTGGCTGGGTGCCGGCGCGGCGCTGCAAAAAGTGGTGGAAGACGGCAAGCAGAGCAAGCTGGAAACCATGTGCCGCGACTGGCCGTTCTTCTCTACCCGTCTGGGGATGCTGGAGATGGTCTACTCGAAAGCCGACCTATGGCTGGCAGAATATTACGATCAGCGTCTGGTGAAACAGGAGCTGTGGGCGCTGGGTGCCGAACTGCGCGATCTGCTCGAAGCCGACATCAAAGTGGTGCTGGACATCGCCAACGACGCGCACCTGATGGCCGACCTGCCGTGGATTGCCGAGTCTATCCAGCTGCGTAACATCTACACCGACCCGCTGAACGTACTGCAGGCCGAACTGCTGCACCGTTCTCGTAAAGCGGAAGAAGAAGGCCTGGAGCCGGATCCTAACGTCGAGCAGGCGCTGATGGTCACCATCGCGGGCGTCGCAGCGGGTATGCGTAACACCGGTTAATTTATCAAGACGCGGACACCCCAAAAGGCCACATTCTTTGTGGCCTTTTTTCATACCCTCAGTTAAGGTTTCTTTGTTGTTCATCACGACAGGGAGCCCCATGTTTTTCGACATCAACCCACTGCTTTCCCGCATTGCGTCCGGGGCCACCCCGCTGCAAAAAATCGGTTTTGCCGGCAATCACACGCCCGTTCCCGATATGGCTTTTCAGGTCGACTTTCCGCGCCTCGAAATTGTGCTGGAAGGGCAACTCGCCGACGCCGGACTGGGCGACGACACGCCCATGCAGACGCTGGATGCGCTGTTCGTTCCCGCTGGCGGCTGGAATTTTCCTCACTGGCTGGAACCTGCCACCACGCTAAGCATTCTGTTTGGCAAACAGCAGTTGGGGTTTAGCATCCAGCAGTGGGATGGCTACCGCTTGAGTAATCTGGCAAAACAGCATGTTGCCCGTCGCGGGCCGCGCGTCGGTTCCTTCCTGCTGCAAACCATGAGCGAAATTCAAATGCAGCCGCAGGAGCAGCAAACCGCGCGGCTGATTGCCACCAGCCTCATCAGCCACTGCGCCGACCTGCTCAGCAGCCAGATTCAGACCGCCTCGCGCAGCCAGGCACTGTTCGACGCCATTCGCGAATATATCGATAGCCACTTCGCCGAACCGCTGACCCGCGAATCAGTGGCACAGGCGTTCTATATTTCGCCGAACTACCTGTCACACCTGTTCCAGAAAAGCGGCATTATGGGCTTTAATGAATACCTCAACCACACCCGCCTGGAGCACGCCAGACGGCTGTTGAAGGGGTATGATCTGAAGGTAAAAGAGATCGCCCACGCCTGTGGGTTCGTCGATAGCAACTACTTCTGCCGCCTGTTTCGCAAAAACACCGCACGCTCACCGTCAGAGTACCGTCGCCAGTACCACAGCCAGCTGACTACGACAGAATAATATGCGTGTGCTGAGGCGCGGAAAGCAGCTTACGCACCGCGATCATCACCTTTTGCGGATCGCGTAGAAAAGCGCTGATACCCGACTGCACATAGCGGCTCTGGGTAAAACGTTCGGCCCCATTCAACTCAATATCGGTGATCAGCAGTACCGCGTCAGCGCGGCGAATGTCCTCTTCCGTGAGCGCATTCTCAATGCCCAGCGCCCCCTGGGTTTCGATTTTGATGGTCCATTTTTCCTGCTGACAGAGCTTCTCCAGACGTTCAGCCGCCATATAGGTATGGGCCACGCCGCTCACGCAGGCGGTTACCGCCACTAACATTCGTCCGCCCGTTGCCGTCATCGTCCCCTCCTTGCAGAAAACAAACGCTGGCAGGCGCAAATACTCTTTCGCGCCCGCCAGTCTGTAAGTACCTATAATATCGAGATAATGCTTATGCGCTCTGCGCTAAGTGTGCCTCGATTTTATTCATAATAGCGTCGGCGCGTTTTACTGCATCGCTAATATTGACGCGTACGATCGTTTTCCCGGTGAAGCGCTCTTCAAATTTGATGCCGATATCCTTGGTCAAAATGACCATATCCGCAGCCGCGACGTCGCTGGCGGTCAGCTCATTTTCCTGACCAATCGACCCCTGCGTTTCTACCTTCACGTTCCAGCCTTTGGATTTGGCCGCGCTTTCCAGCGCTTCCGCGGCCATGTAGGTGTGTGCTACGCCGGAAGGACAGGCCGTTACCGCAATAATATTGGTCATAATCTCTACCTTCTCAATTAGTTAATTTCGAAATCTAAATCCAGGTCATCTTCTTTTTCGACAACCGCTTTCTTGTTCTTACGCGCCAGGCTTTTCAGCAGGTTAACGCTGACGGCGGTCACCACAGCCCCCACCACAATCGCCAGCAAATAGCCCAGTTTGCCTTCTACCACCGGCAGGACAATCAGACCGCCCCATCCGGCGTAACACTGTGCCCCCATCAGCGCAGCGGTCACCGCGCCGCAAACGGAACCCAACATGATGGATGGAATCACGCGTAGCGGGTCGGCGGCAGCGAATGGAATCGCCCCTTCGGTGACGCCCACACACCCCATGACGAGCGCCGCTTTCCCGGCTTCGCGCTCTTCGTTATTGAAATTCTTACGATTAATCAGCGTGGCCAGGCCCAGACCCAGCGGCGGAACGCAGATGCCGACGGCAGCAATCGCTACCACGGTATAAACACCCTGCGAGACACAAATCAGCATGAAGGCGTAGGCCACTTTGTTCACCGGGCCGCCCATGTCGAACGCCAGCATCAGGCCCATAATCACCGCCAGCACCACGATGCTGCCCTGCTGCATGCCTTGCAGCCAGTGGGTCAGGCTGGTCGTCAGCAGACCCACCGGTTCACCCAGCCCCCACATCATCACGCCTGCGGTTATGAAGGTGCCGACGATAGGAATGACGAAGATTGGCATCACCGAGCGCAACACTTTGTGCACCGGAATTTTTTTCAGATAGTAGACGACGATTCCGCCGATAATCCCGGCGATCAGCGCGCCGAAGAAGCCCGCGCCAAAACTGTTGCCCACCCACGCGCCGATGGCGCAAGGCGCCAGTGCGGAGCGCTCGGCGATGGAGTAACCGATATAGGCCGCCAGGAATGGCACCATCAGCGTCAGACCCGCGACGCCAATATCAAACAGCTTCTTCAGGTTGGGATCGGTGGCCGCATCCGGTACGGCCCCTTTGCCGTACAACATGACCGAGACCGCCAGTAAAATACCCCCCGCAACCACAAACGGGATCATGTGCGACACGCCAGTCATTAAGTGCTGACGGGTGTTTTTGAGTATGTGCACCAATTCTTTCATCAGTCGCTCCTGGGCTTCTTCGGCCCATGTCCATTAAGGTGTTGTGGCAAACAATAGGCAATTGGTGGCGGGACAGACAGTGGATAAAAAGTGCATTTACTGGATTTTTGTAATGTCAGAAGAAAAATGCGAGCGACCTCAAAAGTTAACGCTATTCCCCTCTTTATAAGCTCCACTAGCAACCTGTGAGGTGGCTCGCATTTTCAAGCGGACAATACATTTGTCCAGTTTTTGACATAAATGTCAGATAGCAGCGCCGATAACATGCCCCCTATTCTGTTACCCATATCGACTGATTTGGGAGAGAAGGTTATGGCCTTGGTTGTTGAATTTATCTGTGAATTGCCGAACGGCGTGCACGCCCGTCCGGCCAGCCATGTCGAAACGCTGTGCAATACCTTTTGCTGCGACATTGAATGGCATAACCTGCGCACCGACCGTAAGGGCAACGCCAAAAGCGCGCTGGCGATTATCGGTACCGACACGCTGGCGGGCGATAGCTGCCAGTTGCTCATTAGCGGTACTGATGAAAACGCCGCTCACGAACGCCTGTCCGTCTGGCTGAAAGACGAATTCCCACTGTGCGATGCGCCGCTGGCGCAAGTTACCGCCGTTGAGCAGGAACCGCTGCCGGCGTCGCTGACTCGCCTGAACCCAACGCTGTTCCGCGCGCAGCCGGTATGCAACGGCAGCGCCGGCGGCATCCTGACCCGCCTGGCCGCGCTGGATCTCAATAACCTCGGCGAACTGCCTACGGCACAAAGTCCGGAGCAGGAACAATCCGCGCTGGACGGCGGCCTGACGCGGCTGGTCAGAACGCTGGAACTGCGCCTGCTGGACAGCGACAGCACCGCCAGCACTATCCTTGAAGCACATCGTTCGCTGGCCACCGACACCTCGCTACGCCAGCATCTGCTGGAAGGCGTCAATCAGGGCCTCAGCTGCGCACAGGCAATTATCGCCAGCACCAACCATTTCTGCGCCGAGTTCGCCCGTTCCAGCAGCAGCTATCTGCAGGAGCGCGCGCTGGACGTGCGTGACGTCGGCTTTCAGCTTTTACAGCACATTTATGGCGAACAGCGTTTCCCGGCGCCGGGCCAGCTGACTCAGCCGTCTATCTGTATGGCGGAAGAGCTAACCCCAAGCCAATTCCTTGAGCTGGACAAAACGCAGCTCAAAGGCCTGCTGCTGCAAAGCGGCGGCACGACCTCACACACGGTAATACTTGCGCGCTCATTCAATATTCCCACCCTTGTTGGCGTGGAAATTGACGCGCTGACGCCGTGGCAAAACCAGACGGTCTACCTCGATGGCAACGCCGGAGCGGTCATTGTCGCGCCTGACGAAGCCATTACCCGCTACTACCAGCAGGAGGCGCGCGTTCAGGCCGCTATCCGCGAACAGCAGAGCGTGTGGCTGAATAAAGAGGCGCGCAGCGCCGACGGGATTCGTCTGGAAGTGGCGGCCAACATCGCTCACTCCGTCGAAGCGCAGGCGGCCTTTGGTAACGGCGCGGAAGCGGTAGGCCTGTTCCGCACTGAAATGCTGTATATGGACCGCGCCAGCGAGCCGAGCGAGAGTGAGCTCTACAATATTTTCTGTCAGGCGCTGGAGTCCGCCAACGGACGTAGCATTATTATCCGCACCATGGATATCGGCGGTGATAAGCCGGTGGATTACCTCAATATTCCGGCGGAGAACAACCCGTTCCTTGGCTACCGCGCGGTGCGTATTTATGAAGAATATTCCACGCTGTTCACCACCCAACTGCGCGCCATTCTGCGGGCCTCGGCGCACGGCAGCCTGAAAATTATGATTCCGATGATCTCCTCCATGGAAGAGATCCTGTGGGTAAAAGAAAAGGTTGCCGAAGCGAAACAGCAACTGCGCAGCGAGCACGTGCCGTTTGATGAGCGCATTCCGCTGGGCATCATGCTGGAAGTCCCTTCGGTGATGTTCATCATCGATCAGTGCTGTGAAGAGATTGATTTCTTTAGCATCGGCAGTAACGACCTGACGCAATACCTGCTGGCGGTCGACCGTGATAACGCGAGGGTCACCCGTCACTACAACAGTCTGAATCCGGCCTTCCTGCGCGCACTCGACTACGCCGTCCAGGCGGTGCATCGTCAGGGAAAATGGATTGGTCTGTGCGGCGAACTGGGAGCGAAAGGCTCCGTCCTGCCGCTGCTGGTTGGGCTGGGGCTGGACGAAATCAGCATGAGCGCGCCCTCGATTCCGGCCACCAAAGCGCGCCTGGCCCAGCTCGACAGCCGCGCCTGTCGTCAGCTTCTGAATCAGGCGATGGCCTGCCGTACCTCGCTGGAAGTGGAACATTTACTGGCACAGTTCCGCATGAGCCAGCAGGATGCGCCGCTGATTACCCCGCGCTGCATTTCGCTGGATAACGACTGGCGCAGCAAAGAGGAGGTGCTCAAAGGCATGACCGATAACCTGCTGCTCGCCGGGCGCTGCCGCTATCCGCGCAAGCTTGAGGCCGACCTGTGGGCACGCGAAGCGGTCTTCTCGACCGGCCTTGGCTTTAGCTTTGCCATTCCGCACAGCAAATCTGAGCATATTGAACAGTCGACCATCAGCGTCGCACGCCTGCCCGCGCCGGTGGCCTGGGGCGATGAACAGGCGCAATTCATCATTATGCTGACGCTTAACAAACATGCCGCGGGCGACCAGCATATGCGCATTTTCTCGCGCCTGGCTCGCCGGATTATGCATGAAGAATTCCGTCACTCGCTGGTTAACGCCGCTTCAGCCGACGCGATTGCCAGCCTGCTGCAACACGAACTGGAACTTTAAGAGGACATAGCATGGAACTGTATCTGGATACCGCCAATGTGCAGGAAGTTGAGCGTCTGGCGCGTATTTTCCCGATTGTTGGCGTGACCACCAACCCGAGTATTGTCGCCGCCAGCCGTGAATCTATCTGGGATGTGCTGCCGCGCCTGAAAAAAGCGATGGGCGAAAACGGCACGCTGTTTGCCCAAACCATGAGCCGCACGGCGGATGGTATGGTTGCCGACGCTCGTCGCCTGAACGAGGCCGTTCCCGGCATCGTGGTGAAAGTACCGGTCACCGCCGAAGGGCTGGCCGCAATCAAGCTTTTGAAAAAAGAAGGCATACCGACGCTGGGTACCGCGGTTTACAGCGCGGCGCAGGGGCTGCTCGCCGCACTGGCCGGCGCTGAATATGTCGCGCCATACGTTAACCGCGTGGATGCCCAGGGTGGCGACGGCATCCGTATGGTGCAGGAATTACAAACGCTGCTGGAACTGCACGCGCCACAGAGCAAAGTGCTGGCCGCCAGCTTTAAAACCCCACGTCAGGCGCTGGACTGTTTATTAGCGGGATGTGAGGCCATCACCCTTCCTTTAGATGTAGCGCAACAAATGCTCGGCACGCCCGCTGTAGAGTCAGCTATAGAGAAGTTCGAGCAAGACTGGAAAAACGCATTTGGTAATCTGAACCTGTAAGGGAGAAATGTATGGATCGCATTATTCAATCACCAGGTAAGTATATTCAGGGCGCTGACGTCATCACTCGCCTGGGTGATTACTTAAAACCGATGGCGAACAGCTGGCTGGTCGTCGGCGATAAGTTTGTACTGGGATTTGCCGAAGAGACGCTGCGCAAGAGCCTGACCGGCGCAGGTCTGTCCGTTGAAATCGCGCCGTTTGGCGGCGAGTGCTCACAGAATGAAGTCAATCGACTGCAGGACGTCGCCACCAGCGCAAAATGCAGCGCTATTTTAGGTATTGGCGGCGGGAAAACGTTGGATACCGCGAAAGCGCTGGCCCACTTTATGAATTTGCCGGTGGCTATCGTGCCCACCATCGCCTCCACCGACGCGCCGTGCAGCGCGCTCTCCGTGTTGTACACCGATGACGGTGAATTCGACCGCTACCTGATGCTGCCGCATAACCCAAACATGGTTATCGTCGACACCAAAATCGTCGCCGGCGCCCCGGCACGTCTGCTGGCCGCCGGGATTGGCGATGCGCTGGCCACCTGGTTTGAAGCCCGCGCCTGCTCACGCAGCGGTGCCACCACCATGGCAGGCGGCAAGTGTACTCAGGCGGCGCTGGCGCTGGCCGAACTGTGCTACAACACGCTGATTGAAGAAGGTGAAAAAGCGATGCTGGCCGCCGAGCAGCACGTGGTCACTCCGGCGCTGGAGCGCGTGATTGAAGCCAATACCTATCTCAGCGGCGTTGGTTTTGAAAGCGGCGGCCTGGCCGCGGCACACGCTATCCACAACGGCATGACAGCCATTCCGGACGCGCATCACTTCTATCACGGCGAGAAAGTCGCTTTCGGTACGCTGACTCAACTGGTGCTTGAAAACGCGTCGGTGGAAGAAATTGAGACCGTTGCCGCGCTGTGCCACAGCGTTGGTCTGCCGATCACCCTGGCGCAGCTGGATATTAAAGAAGATATCCCGGCGAAAATGCGCCTGGTGGCGGAAGCGGCCTGCGCGGAAGGGGAAACCATTCACAACATGCCTGGCGGCGCGGATCCTGACCGCGTGTACGCGGCGCTGCTGGTTGCCGACCAGTATGGGCAGCGTTTTCTGCACGAGTGGGAGTAACCCCCTCACCCTAACCCTCTCCCCACGGGGGAGAGGGGACCGTTTAGTGCGGTTTGTGAATACAGCGATCAAAATCTGCTCAGACCGCTTTTCTCCCTCGCCCTTTGGGGGGAGGATCGTAATGAGCCGTTTTAGGTACAGCACTCAAAATCGACTCGGGCCGATTTTCCCCCTCGCCCCTTTGGGGAGAGGGCCGGGGTGAGGGGAAATCCCGCCCCCCCACCAAAAAAAATCCCCGCTTTCGCGGGGATTTTTTTATACCTCAAACCGACCTTACAGCAGGTCGAAACGGTCCAGGTTCATCACTTTCACCCAAGCCGCGACGAAGTCCTTCACAAACTTCTCTTTCGCATCGCTGGAAGCGTAAACTTCCGCCAGCGCGCGCAGTACGGCGTTGGAACCGAACACCAGATCGGCGCGCGTCGCAGTGTATTTCACCTCACCGCTCACACGATCACGGCCTTCAAACAGCTCAGCCGTTTCGTCCGTAGCCTTCCATTCCGTGCGCATATCCAGCAGATTAACGAAGAAGTCGGTGGTCAGCGCACCGACGTTGTCGGTCAACACGCCGTGGTTGCTGCCGTCAAAGTTCGCACCCAGTACGCGCATCCCGCCGACCAGTACGGTCAGTTCCGGTGCGGTCAGCGTCAGTAACTGTGCTTTGTCGATCAGCAGAGACTCTGTGGTCGCTTCACCCGGCGCCGCACGATAGTTACGGAAACCATCGGCAACCGGCTTGAGCAGTTCGAACATCTCGATATCGGTCTGATCCTGACGCGCATCAACGCGGCCCGGAGTGAACGGTACGGAGATGCTAACGCCAGCCGCTTTCGCCGCCTGCTCAATGCCTACCACGCCAGCCAGCACGATAATATCGGCCAGCGACGCTTTATGCGCCGATTTATAGATGCCTTCCAGCACTGGCAACACGCGTGCCGCCGTAGCGTTAACGTCCCAGCTACGCTGCGGAGCCAGCGCCAGACGCGCGCCGTTGGCGCCGCCACGCTTATCACCGCCGCGGAACGTTGAGGCTGACGCCCACGCTACCGACACCAGTTCGCTCACCGTCAGACCGGAAGCGGCAATATCCGCTTTCAGACTGGCGATATCTTCTGCTGATGGGTTGAAGAACGCGTGCGGCAGCGGATCCTGCCAAATCAGATCTTCACGCGGTACTTCCGGCCCGATGTAACGCGCTTTTGGCCCCATATCACGGTGGGTCAGTTTGAACCACGCGCGGGCAAAGGCTTCGTTGAAGGCCTGCGGATCGTTAAGGAAGCGACGGGAAATTTTCTCGAAGTCCGGGTCGAAGCGCAGCGTCAGGTCGGTCACCAGCATCGTTGGCTTACGTTTTTTCGACGGGTCGAACGGATCCGGAATGATTTCCGGCGCGTCTACTGCTTCAAACTGGATAGCGCCAGCCGGGCTGCGAGTCTGTACCCATTCGTATTTGAACAGGTTCTCGAAGAAGTAGTTGCTCCACTGGGTCGGGGTCTGAGTCCATACCACTTCCAGACCAGAGGTGATCGCATCTTTACCGACGCCCGTGCCGAAATCGCTCTTCCAGCCGAGGCCCTGGTTTTCAATCGGCGCCGCTTCCGGATCCGGACCAACATGCGTGGCCGGGCCTGCACCGTGGGTTTTACCCAGCGTGTGGCCACCGGCGATCAGGGCGACGGTTTCTTCGTCATCCATCCCCATGTTGCCGAAGGTTGCGCGAATGGCCGATGCCGCCGACAGCGGTTCGCCGCTGGCGTTTGGTCCTTCCGGGTTGACGTAAATCAGGCCCATTTCAGTGGCTGCCAGCGGGCGTTTTGCCAGCTCTTCCGGGTCACGGTGCGCCAGCCAGGTTTTTTCATCACCCCAGTTCACGTCCAGATCCGGTTCCCAGACGTCTTCACGCCCGGCACCAAAACCAAAGGTACGGAAGCCGGAGTTTTCCAGCGCCACGTTACCCGCCAGAATATACAGGTCGGCCCAGGAAATTTTTTGGCCGTATTTCTGTTTGATTGGCCACAGCAGACGACGCGCCTTATCCAGGCTCACGTTATCCGGCCACGAGTTCAGCGGGGCAAAACGCTGTTGACCGCGACCTGCGCCACCACGACCATCGGCTGAACGGTAGGTACCCGCCCCGTGCCACGCCATGCGGATAAACAGCCCCACATAGCTACCCCAGTCGGCAGGCCACCAGGATTGCGACTCGGTTAACAGCGCGCGGATGTCCCCCTTCAGTGCGGAGTAATCTAATTTGCTGAATTCTTTACGATAATCAAAATCCTCACCCAGCGGGTTGGATCGATTGGAATGCTGATTAAGTAGATCAACGCGCAGCTGTTTCGGCCACCAGTCTTTGCTACTGGTGCCGGCACCGGCGCTCTGGTCGTGGCCACCACCGTGGTGGAAAGGACATTTACCTGCGTTCTGGATATCGTCTGGCGTGCTCATCACTATGCTCCCTTACAGTATTTATCATTAAGATATACACCCCTGCTGATAAGTTATAGCTGAAATGACCCACGGATTTGATAGTTAATTCCTCTTATTTTTTCCTTGTCAGAGCGGAATTTTTGCGTAGGCCATACTTATCCTTGCATAGAATGGGACACGATGGCTGTGACCTGGGGAGGATTGGCAAGAAATTCCTTATAAAATATAAGGAATTCATTATCTCTCATCGGCTACGTTGGACCTGAGGAACGCGCTTTTTGAGACTGATAACCGCCAGGGCAAACACGATCAGTACAATGCCGACAGTTTCCAATCCGTCCGGCTTTTCCCCCAGCAGCCACCAGGAAAACAGCACGCCAAACACCGGCACCGCCAGCGTACTCAGGCTGGCAATACCGGCAGGCAGGTTTCGCAACACATACAGCCACAGGCTCCAGGCCAGCGCCGTCGCCAGGATAGCGCTGTAGGCCAGCGCCCCAAAAACAGCGGGATGCCAGTCGACCGGTTGCTGCGGCACCAGTAACGCCACGGCGCTCATGATGACGGCGGCATACAGCATTTGCCAGCTGGTCAGTGCCAACAGATCGAGCCCTGGATGACGCCGGTACATACGTTTCGCGACGATGGCGCTCGCCCCCCAACTGATGCCGGAGAGAATCGCTAACAGCGCGCTTTTTAACGAAGAGAGGTCGAGCTGCCATGGCTGCATCACCAGACACAGTCCCACCGCCGCCACGCCAATCGCCGCATATTGCAGCCGTCGCATGCGTTCGCCCAGGAATAGCGCCGCCATAATCACCACCCAGAACGGCATGGTGTAGGTCAGAATCGCCACTTTCCCGGCCCCGCCGCTCATCAGCGCCCACTGCGCGAGGCCAATCATGCCGCAGGTTTGCAGCAGCGCAATCGCCAGCGTGTAGCCAAACGGCGTTGGCCGCATGCCGCGCCCACGCAGGAGTAAAACGATAAACAGCAGTAGTGCGCCGGAGATGCAGCGTAGCGCGGTGAAGTCGAAGGCGCCGATGTAGAGCGTCACCTGTTTCATCGCAATCCAGCTGTAGCTCCAGATGAGCGTCAGCGTCAGCAGGCCAACAAGCGCCAGCGGATTGCTTTTCCCTTCGGTGGTCATGGTAAGTCCGTAACGGTGATGTGATGGCCGTTACTATACTGCGCAAAAGCCCTGCATAGACAGGGCTTTTGTCGGGAATTGCCCGGTAGCGCTGCGCTTACCGGGCCGGCAATTACGCCGGGCGCACGCCCAGCGTGTGGCAGATGGCGTAGCTCATTTCCGCACGGTTCAGCGTGTAGAAGTGGAAATCCTTCACCCCTTCACGGCTGAGGATTTTCACCATGTCCATCGCGATGCTGGCGCCAACCAGTTTGCGGGTTTCCGCATCATCGTCCAGCCCTTCAAACATGGTCGACATCCACGCCGGAATGCGGACGTTGGTCATATCGGCAAATTTTTTCGCCTGTTTGAAGTTCGACACCGGCAGGATCCCCGGAATGATTTCAACATCAATCCCCGCAGAGACACAGCGGTCGCGGAAGCGCAGATAGCTTTCAACATCAAAGAAGAACTGGGTGATCGCGCGGTTTGCACCGGCATCCACTTTACGCTTCAGGTTGAGCAGGTCGGCCTGAGCACTTTTTGCTTCCGGGTGTACTTCCGGATAGGCGGCGACGGAAATATCGAAGTCCGCCACGTCTTTCAGCAAGGTGACCAGGTCGGCTGCATACATTTCCGGCTTGCCGCTGCCCGGCGGCAGGTCGCCGCGCAGGGCCACAATGTGGCGAATACCGTTGCTCCAGTAGTCCTGAGCAATCGCGCGCAGCTCGTCGCGGGTGGCGTCAATGCAGGTCAGATGCGGCACGGCTTCCAGACCCGTGCGATCTTTAATGCCTTTAATGATGCTGTGCGTACGGTCACGTTCGCCGGAGTTGGCGCCGTAGGTGACCGAAACAAATTTTGGCTTCAGGCTGCTCAGACGGTCGATAGAGTTCCACAGGGTTTGCTCCATTTCACTGGTGCGCGGCGGGAAAAACTCGAAAGAAACGTTAATCTGCCCCTGCACTTCGGCCAGACTCTGATTCAGCGCTTCCCGCTGGTTGGCGTGAAAAAAGCTCATACCTTACCTCTATCAATCGCGTGTCATTATTGTTGTGTTGTAAACATCTATCCGTTTAGACGTCTGGATGTAAAAATGCCGCAAAAGGCGACGGGCGTCAATAGAAAGATCGGCGTAAAAAGTGAGTAATCTTCAGCGAAGATGAAAAATATTCATCTGGCACTGCGGCGGGCAACCCGCCGCAGTGGGTCCGCTTAGTGCTTCACATCCTTCACTCGCATCCCGTTTAACAGCTCATCGGAAAGCTGACCGCCGGATTTAAAGTAATCCACCACCGCATTGGAGACATAGTATCCCCCTGACGTATTACGCGCCTTGCCTTCAGTAAAGGCGGCAAAACCATCACCGCCATCGGCCAGGAAGCTATTGGTCGCGATGTGATAAACCGTCGCATCATCAATCGATTTGCCGTTCAGGGTGAACGCCGTCACGCGCTGGCCGACGGGCTTACTGCTGTCATACTGCATCTCCAGCCCTTTGGAAACCTGCAATACACCATTACTCAAGCCTGCGCCATGCTCCATCAAACTACGAAGCTGTTTACCGGTCAAATCCATCGTCACCAGTTCGTTAGGGAACGGGAAGGTACTGATAATGCCGCCCATCGTGACCTCTCCCGCCGGAATTTCATTACGAATGCCGCCAGAGTTGGTCAGGGCTAACTGGGTCTCTTTTCCCGCCGCCGCCAGCAGTGCATCCGCCGCCAGGTTGCCCAGAGAGGAAGACTCGCCATAAGCGCGGGTCAGTTCCACCGGCGCGCGGGTTACCGTTTGCTGCACCACTTTATCGAGCTTTTTATTCCAGCCATCAATCACCTGCTTCGTTTGTGGATCAGGCTTCCACTCATCGGCAAAAATGGTTTTCAGCTCAAAATTCTTCACCGTAAAGTCATGTGGCTTCTCTTTGTAATCCAGCACCAGTTTCCCCACGTCAATACCGCCGCTATCGGTGGACAAAATCAGCGTCTTACCCACTTTAATCGGCTCCGGCGTGCCGACGTGGGCGTGGCCAGTGATTAGGATATCCAGCCCTTTCACCTGGCTGGCGGTCTGAATGTCTTTATCCAACGCGCGACGAACGTCGGTGCTTCCCTGGCTGGACTGGCGCGCCGGAGTTCCTTCATGAATCAGCGCCACCGTCAGATCTACCTTACCTTTTAGCTCATCAATATAGCGTTGTAGCCACTTCACCTCATCACGCGCTTCAATCCCAACGCGCGTCGAGGCAGAAACGGTGTCATCAAAAGCAAACACGCCGTGCAGGCCAATCACGCCAATCTTCACCCCATCTTTTTCAATAATGGTGTACGGCTTATCCCAGAACATTTTGCTGCTGTTCTGATAGAAAATATTGCCCTGCACAATCGGGAATTTTGCCTGACTCAGCTGCAG
Source organism: Kluyvera sp. CRP (assembly GCF_019930565.1). Classification (NCBI taxonomy): domain Bacteria; kingdom Pseudomonadati; phylum Pseudomonadota; class Gammaproteobacteria; order Enterobacterales; family Enterobacteriaceae; genus Kluyvera; species Kluyvera sp. CRP. The sequence goes on from NZ_CP082841.1 coordinate 970,233, forward strand.
CAGCGTGTTGTCCCAACCGTGGTCAAATTCATGGTTACCCATCGTGACGGCATCAAACGACATCGTGTTCATGATGTCGATAATCGCCTTACCCTTAGTCAAACTGCTGATGTACGGCCCGGTAAAATAGTCGCCAGCATCAAAAAACCACGTGGCCTTATTTTGGGCTTTTTCCTGCTTCACCAACGTGGTGATATTCGCCCAGCCGCCAATATCGCGCTTTCCATCGGCAATCCATGGCACCTTATAAGGTTCCACATGGGCATGCAGATCGTTGGTATAGATAATGGTGACGTCTTTGGCGCACGCCCAGAATGGCAGAGTCAGCAGTATGCCGGCGGCAATCGTTTTTAACTTCATAATCAATCCCTTTCAGTCATATGAGGAATCGCTACGTTACGTTCTGAAAGGTTTTTTTATGTGAGAACAATCACAGCGGTGGGTGAAAGTCGTAGAACAAAATCAACGACCTGTCGAAATCGTTGGTAGCACGATGGATTCTCTCTTCACGATTAATACCTGCAAAACGTATGGTTGCCCTAATTTAGGGTTAGCCACATCGCCAGATTATCAGTGGCCGGATTATCGATTGGGCTATCCCGCCCTGCACTGCCAGGCATGCGGAAGCTACCCGCCACTTTTTAATGATCAGGAATTTCAACGCTGGGCAGCCGCCTGTTTCACCGGCTATGCGCGTGAATACGGCCATTTTTGCCCTGCTTGCTACCAGGCGGAGGTGATCCGTTACGGGCATAATCCGGGAGGAAGCCAACGATTGCAGTGTCAACGCTGCAAAAAAGTGTGGACGCCAAAGCGACAGCCGCTGACAAATGCCTTATCACCAGACGCGATTTGCAGCGTGCCGTTTATTATGGACTTTCAGGGCGAACTTGCCGCGCAGAAGCTCTACCTGCTTTTTAGTTTCGATGCTGTTCGCGGCAATATCCTCCATGTATCGAGCAATTACACGCCATATCCGGCAGGAAATACGTTGCGCTACCGCTGGAAAGGCATTCGCCCCACACCGACCCATCATCACGATATTATTCAAAGCGTTGCACTGAAAGAACGGCAGTTCCTTCAGCGCAGTCAATTTGACGAAATCCAGTACGGGGCAGCGGCGCTGAAGCGCAATGCGAACGGGATGATTCTACGACCTGTCATAGCTGCCCATGGCCATTTTCGCGTACTCAAGAACCGCTTCCCTGAGGTGGGTACCCATATTGTGGCCCACGAATGCTTTCTTCGCGGGGCGATCATCACCGCATGGGCGGAGTTATTTCGTCAGCGCCGGGCTTCACTCTGGTTTATTGAAGAGAAGACCATCGATGAAGACAATACGGATGCCTGGCGACTGTTGGGCAAAACGAATCAAGGATGGTGGAAAAATCAGTGGCAGTTATGGGCGCAGGGCCGTAATCAAAAAATGGTCTGCCCATTAACCGACCACCGCCAGGACAATGGTAGCAAGATAACCCTCACAGCCAGTCGACGTTTCTTCCGCTGGCTCGCCGTGCAGGATGAGTTTCAGCAAAGCTCCCGCTACTCTGCCGCGCATATTATGCGTCTCGTGACCACCCTGGCATGCCAGTACAATGCCCAAAACGATGAATATATGCCCACACGAATCCCCACCCTCTAATACATTAAAGTGAGAACTACTTCTCAGTTCTCTCACTCCTCTGCGGCCCTGACAAAAATTCTATTGCAGACGTTAATGGCTTGTTTCACGATAAGTAGAACGTTCTACTATAACGTTATACCTAACATAAACAGGGTTATTAAAAGCACGCACGAAGAGGCGTCTATCCGGGGGAAATCAGTATGAGTCTGATATCAAGTGTCGTTAAATCGCTTTCTAAACTGTCGATGATAGGCCGCGCGCTGATGCTGCCCATCTCGCTGCTGCCTGCGGCCGGTCTGTTGCTGGCGTTCGGGGATAAATTCCACCTGCCGTTGATGATGAACGCAGGCGGCATTATTTTCGACAACCTGCCGATGCTGTTTGCTATCGGCTCCGCCGTCGGTCTGGCGTCCGAATCCGGCATCGCGGCGCTGTCTGCCGCGGTCTCCGTCTTTGTGACCAACATTACCATCAGTACCGTGCTCGGTATCACGCCGGAAATGGCGGGGCAAGGCGGGAAATATGCGATGGTGGTCGGCATTCCGACTCTGCAAATGGGCGTCTTTGGCGGCCTGATTTGCGGTATCCTCGCCGCGTGGTGCTATAACCGCTTCCACAAAATGCAGCTACCGGAGTTCCTTGGATTCTTCTCCGGCAAACGCTTTGTCGCCATTGCAACCGCCCTGCTGTCGTTTATTCTCGGTCTGCTTCTGCCGTACATCTGGCAGCACATTCAGGCGGGCATCGACGCGCTGTCGGTGGTGATCAACGGCGATAACCAAGCGGTATCGACCTTTATCTTCGGGCTGGTTGAGCGCGCGCTGATTCCACTGGGCCTGCACCACATCTGGTATCCGTCATTCTGGTACTCCTTCGGCGATTACACCACCCACGCAGGCCAGGTGATTCACGGCGACCAAACCATCTGGTTCAAAATGCTGGAAGAAGGGGTGAAATCCTTCAGCAGCGACACTTATCAGAACGCCGGTAAGTTTATGCAGGGCGAGTTCCCGCTGATGCTGTTCGCGCTGCCTGCAGCGTGTCTGGCGATGTACCATGAAGCGCACACGAAAAATAAAAAAATCGCCGCCGGTATTCTGTTCTCCGCCGCGCTGACCTGTTTCCTCACCGGGATCACCGAGCCGGTTGAGTTCACCTTTATCTTCGTGGCGCCCATTCTCTACGTCTTCAACGCCATTATGGCGGGCCTCTCCTACATGGTGATGTACCTGCTGCACGCGCACATTGCCAAATCGTTCTCCGCTGGGCTTATCGACTATATCTCGTTTGGCATTCTGCCGTCGTTTAACGGCTATCAGACGAACTTCCTGAACGCGATTATCGTCGGCGTGCCGATGGGGCTGATTTACTACTTCACCTTCCGTTTCGTGATTCGCCGTTTTGACGTCAAAACGCCGGGCCGTACCGAAACCACGGTGAGCGCTAACGATAAAACCGATGAAGATCTGGCAACGGAAATTATCAGCCTGCTGGGCGGCGAGCAGAATATCGCCTCCGTGGGCTCGTGCATTACCCGTCTACGCCTGGAAGTGTCGGATAAAGACTCAGTGGATAAAGATGGTCTGAACAATATCGGTGCGCGCGGCGTCGTTTTCGTCGGTGATAACGGTATTCAGGTGATTTTTGGCGCCAGAGCGCAATTTATCGCGCAAACCATGTCGACGATGATTGGCAAATAATCATAAGATTGTCGCCGGTTGGAGGTCCCATCCATGATGGGCACCTCCTTGTTTTCTGCGGATATTCACGATGGTCCAGGGAGCGCTTTTGAAGAAGGTCAGCATAATTGATGTCGCGAAGCGCGCGGGCGTCTCGGTTTCTACCGTGTCGCTGGTGCTACGCCAGAAAGGAAAAATCTCCGATGCGACCATCGAAAAAGTGCAGGCTGCTATCCACGAGCTGGGCTACGTCCACAACGTGGCGGCCGCCAACCTCCGGGCCAATACCTCCAATTTGATCGGCCTGATTCTGCGCGACTTTAGCGACAGCTTCTCCATCAAAGTGATGGCCAGCATTGTCCAGGAGCTGGAAGCGCAGGGTTACATGGTGTTCCTCGGCCAGCCGCTTAACGAGCACGAACATCTTGAACGCTGCCTCCTGTCGTTTAAACAGCAGGGCGTCGCTGGCGTTATCTATCTGGCATCGGATGTGCGTCGCGATACGCTGCCCGCACAAATTCGCCAATGCCCATTACCGCTGGTCGTCGTCTCACAGTCTCCCATCAAAGAAAAATGCAACCTGGTGATGCGTGATAACCAACAGGCGGCCAGTCTGGCAACTCGCTATCTGCTGGAGCGCGGCCATCGCTACATCGCCTACCTTGGCGGCCAGGAACACGATCTGATTCGCCAGCAGCGGCTGGTCGGTTTTCGCAGTACCCTCACCCGCCTCGGCATTGCGACTCGCGACGAATTCAGTCCCGCCTGCGGCGATGATACGTACGCCGCCAGCGTCGCGACGCGTCAGCTGCTGGAAAACAATAACGCCATTACCGCCCTGTTGTGTCATTCACCGGACGCGATGATCGGCTGTATCGATGGAATTCATAAGGTGGGGCGCACCGTGGGGAAAGATGTCTTTTTAACCCAGCAGGTGGCGCTGATCGGCTTTGAAGACATGTTGCACATCAACCTGACCTCGCCGTCATTTACCTACGTCTCCTCGGCCAGCGAAGAGACCGGGCGTCAGGCCGCGACGCTGATGATCCGTAAATTGCGCGAGCCAACATTACAAAATCAGGCGATTACGTTGTCGGGTCAACTGGTGCCGCGCGAGTCTGCCTGAACCACGTTCACCAGCCAATCCAGCCTCGCCGCGTTTTCCGGCGACATCACGAGCCCGCACTGGACGTACAGGGCGGCTTCATCAATGGGGCGGAAAACCACGCCCTGACGCTGAATCGCAGCAAAAGATTCGGGAAACAAGCTCAGCCCTTCTCCGCGGGCAATACGCGCCAGCAGCACGTCGTGTTCCAGCGGCTCTTCAATACAGGCGGGCAGGTAACCCGCCCGGCGGAAAATATCGCGAGTAAAGTCAAAGAAGGCGGGGTTACGCTCGCGCTTGAACCAGAATAACGGTCGGCCGTTCAGCGCGCTGAGCATCAGTTGCTGCTGCGCTGACTCAGGCCATTGTGCGGGCAACGCCGCAATCAACGGCTCCTGTCGGCCAACAGGAATCAGGCTTAACTCTGAGGTTTCCAGCGGCAGCGCCACCAGCGCAGCATCCAGTTTTCCGCGGCGCACCTGACGCACCAGCTCTGGTGAACCGTGCCGCACAACGTGCAGTGTCTCCACCTGGGCCGCCAGCACGGTTTCCAGCGTGGCAAAAACGCCCTGCTCAAACGCGGTGGTCAATCCAATCCGTAGCGATGACGCGCCAGCCTGAGCGAGCCGGCTCAGGGCATCATAGGTTTCATCCTGCTGCGCCAACAGTGGGCGAATAATCGCCAGCACCTGTCGCCCTTCAGCCGTTAACGTCAGCCCTTTGGTATGCCGGACAAAAAGCGTTACCCCCAGCCGTTCTTCAAGCTGGCGAATGTGACGGCTCAGCGGCGGCTGCGACATATACAGCCTTTCCGCCGCACGACGCATATTGTTCTCTTCCGCCACCACGGCAAAGTAGCGCAGCAGCCGGATATCCAGCGCGTGCAAAGGGGATGTAGTCATACCGAAAAGGTATCACGGAATCGGTATTATCCAAATGATTCTGCGCGCTCTATCCTCTCGCCATACGCTAACAAACGAGGTGATGATGATGGATTCAGAACGCTATATAACCGGTCAGAAAATGCTGCAACAGGTTGATGGAAAAGGGGGAGAGGCCGTCGTGAATAGCCTGAAGGATATCGCACCGGACTTCGCCCGCTATCTGCTTGAGTTCCCGTTTGGCGATATTTATGCGCGCCCGGGACTGGACCTGCGCAGCCGGGAAATCGCCACCGTCGCCGCGCTGACCGCCATGGGTAACGCCGCGCCGCAGCTCAAAGTGCACATCGCCGCTGCGCTGCACGTTGGCTTAACGCAGGAAGAAATTATTGAAGTGATTATGCAGATGGCGGTTTATGCGGGATTTCCGGCGGCGCTCAACGGCCTGTTCGCCGCAAAAGAGGTTTTTGCGGCGAACGGCAAACGCTAGTTACAGCAACTGCGCCAGACGATTAATATCCGACTGAATGGCCCCGGCGGTCACGTCGCGGCCGGCGCCCGGCCCACGAATCACCAGCGGGTTATCGCGATACCAGCGGCTTTCAATGGCAAAGACGTTATCACACGGTAGCAGCGAGGCCAGCGGATGTTCCTGACGCACCGCTTCCACGCCGACGCGCGCTTTGCCGTTGGCGTCGAAACGCGCCACATAACGCAGCACCAGCCCCATTTCCTGAGCGGCTTCCAGACGCTGCAACATCTGCTCGTTCAGCTCATCGCCGTTCTCAAAGAAATGGTCGATTGAGCCTTCTTCACAGTGCGCCGGCACCAACGATTCCACGCGAACCTGGTCCGGCTCAATGTCATAGCCCGCCTCACGCGCCAGAATCACCAGCTTACGCATCACATCCTTACCGGAGAGGTCGACACGCGGATCCGGCTCGGTCAGCCCCTGCTGCCAGGCCTGATCGACAAGGTCGGTAAACGGCACAGTGCCATCAAACTGCAGGAACAGCCAGGAGAGCGTGCCGGAAAAGATACCGCTGATCGCCAGAATGCTGTCGCCGCTTTCAATCAGGTCGCGCACGGTATGATTAACCGGCAGACCCGCGCCTACGGTGGCGTTATACAGCCAGTGACGGCCGGTTTTTTCAAACGCGTCGTGAATCTGGCGATATTTATCGCTGCTGCTGGCCCCGGCCAGTTTGTTGGCGCTGATCACGTGGAAACCGTGGCTGGCAAAATCGAGATACTGATCGGCCAGCTGTTCGCTGGCGGTGACATCCAGTACCACCAGGTCGTCATATGGATGGGCGCGCATCCACAGGAACAGCGACTCTTCGTCCTGCTCAACGGCTTCATCGTCAAAGAAAGCCAGCGCGCGGCTGGCGTCCAGCCCTTCATAGCTCAGCAGGCTGCGGCGGCTATCCACCACGCCTGCCAGCACAAATTCAAAACCGGTTCGCGCCGATAGCGTCGTCTGCTCACGGGCAAACAGTTCCAGCCAGCGGGAACCGATATTCCCTTTGCCGAACAGCACCAGGCCAATGCGTTTTTCGGCGCGGAAAATCGACTGGTGCAGCCCCTGAATCAGGCTTTCCGTCGGGCCAGCACGCAGTACGGCGACCAGGCTGATGCCCTCTTCCGACTGCCAGGTAAATTCGACCGGCTGCCCCTTAAGCTGTTGCCAGAAACGGTGGCAGTGCAGCGGGTTGCGGGTGACGCCCGCACCAACCATCGCCACCAGCGCCAGCCCCTGTCGCAGGCGTAGCTCGCCCGGCAGACCCGCTTCATCGAGAATTTTCAGCGCGCTATCAACCACTTCCGAGGTATAGCAGAACTGCAGCAGACGATGATCCGCGTGCACGCCAACCGCCAGCGGACGAATCTGCGCGCGTTTGAGTATCTGGTCGATCTCCTTATGCGCCAGCTTAAAGTCCTGGCTAGCCGGAACGCGGAATTCGATTAAACAGACATCATCATGACTGGTGACAATCCGCGCGCCGGTACCGGAAGCCAGCACGCGTTCGATGCGCGTGGACCCTTGATCCGGCGTGTAGCTACAGCGCAATTGCAGATCGATATCGCTGCCGGAAACCGGCTGTAAGGTACGCGCGTGCAGCACCGGAGCGGCCAGACGCGCCAGTTCACTGGCTTCATCCAGACGCAGCAGCGGCAGCAGACAAGCATCTTTCACTTTACGCGGATCGGCGCTGTACACGCCCGCCACGTCGCTCCAGATGGTAACGCGGGAAACACCCGCCAGCGCGCCAATCTGGGTGGCGGAATAGTCGGAACCGTTACGCCCCAACAGTACGGTTTCACCCGCGTTATTACGGCTGATAAAACCGGTCACCACCAGACGTTTACCCGGATGCTGCGCCATCAGCTGTTGTAACAGCGGGTATGACAATCCTTCATCCACCTGCGGCTGCGCGCTACGTTCAGCACGGAGGAACGCGCGAGCATCGAGCCAGGCAGCGTCCAGACCTTGCAGCTTGAGGACTTCCGCCATCAGGCGCGCCGACCACAGTTCACCGTGGCCGACCACTTCCGCGTACACCGCGTCGTTGACGCCGTTATCCAGCAGCCCGGCTAACCGCTCCAGGTCATGAATAAAGTCGGCAATCATGCCATCGGCAATCTCGGCGGGCAGCAGGCCGCTAATCAGATCGGACTGATAGCGGCGCAGCGTCTGCTGAACCTGATGCGCAGAGAGGCGATCGGTCTGACTGAGCTTCAGCCAGTTGATCAGCTGGTTGGTGGTGCTACCGGCGGCGGAAACCACCATCATATCGCCTGGCTGAGAGTACTCCGCCATAATGCCGGCAACACGCAGGTAACACTTCACATCCGCCAGACTACTCCCACCAAATTTATGCAGCTGACGCTCTTTCGCCCCTGCCTGCGCAATCACACTCATATTTACCCCTGTGCTGCGATCCGGAATCCATTTTCCAGATCGGCAATTAAGTCTTCGCTATCTTCAATACCGGTTGAGATGCGTAATAGCGTCTCAGAAATCCCCGCAGCGGCGCGCGCTTCCGGCGCCATGCCCGCATGGGTCATGGTAGCCGCATGCGAGATCAGGCTCTCTACCCCGCCCAGCGACTCCGCCAGGGTGAACAACGACAGCCCGCTCAGGAAGCGGCGCAGCGTTTGCTCGTCGCCGTTGAGCTCGAAGCTGAGCATCGCGCCAAACCCTTTCTGCTGGCGGGCGGCAATTTCGTGGCCCTGGTTTTCCGGCAGAGAAGGATGATACAGCTTTTTCACCAGCGGTTGGGTTTTCAGGAAGTCGACAATCGCATACGCGTTACGCTGCGCCACTTCCATACGTGGAGAGAGCGTACGCAGGCCGCGCAGCAACAGGTAGCTGTCGAACGCGCTGCCGGTGACGCCGATATTATTCGCCCACCATGCCAGTTCTGTGACGGTATCCGGATCTTTAGCAATCACCACGCCCGCCACCACGTCGGAATGGCCGTTGAGGTATTTGGTGCAGGAGTGCAGTACCAGATCGGCGCCAAGCGCCAGCGGGTTTTGCAGCGCCGGGCTTAAGAAGGTGTTATCCACCACGCTCACCGCGCCGGCCTCACGTGCCAGCTGGCAGATTTTCGCAATATCGACCACGCGCAGCAGCGGGTTGCTCGGGCTTTCGACCAGAACCAGCTTCGGTTTTTCCGCCAGCGCCGCTTTTAAGGCTTCATCATTGCCCTGATCGACAAACAGCACGCGATAGCAGCCGCGCTTTGCCAGGCTATCAAACAGACGGTAGCTGCCGCCGTAGCAGTCGTGTGGCGCCACCAGCAGATCGCCAGGTTTCAGGAAGACGGTGGTCACCAGGTGAATCGCCGACATGCCCGTATTGGTCATCACGGCGCCCGCGCCGCCTTCCAGCTCAGCCAGCGCGCGCTGCACGACGTCACGCGTCGGGTTGCCGCGACGCGAGTAGTCATGCGCGCGCGGTTCGTTAAAGCCGGTAAAGTTATAGGTACTGGAAAGATGGATCGGCGGGACAACACAACCATACTGCTCGTCGTCATTTAATCCGCTACGCACTGCGATGGTGGCCTGTTTACGGGTCATGAGGATTCGTTCCTGGCAAGGTCTGTGAAAAGTCAGACCCCAGAGTAAACATTGTTGCCATAGCCGTCAATACATCTAGACATCTAAACCTCTTTGCGTATAGATTGAGCTATTGGCAAATAGCCGTTAAAATTATATGCATTAGCGCACATCTGCGAAGGCGAAGCGCGTGTCAGCGCAAGGCCACTACGGTACACTACGCGCGATCATGGCCCTGAACCGGCCTGTTAACTAATGACTAGAGGATTAAAGGTATCTCATGGCTGAATGGAGCGGCGAATATATCAGCCCATACGCTGAGCACGGTAAGAAGAGTGAGCAAGTAAAAAAAATTACGGTTTCCATTCCTCTGAAGGTGTTGAAGATCCTCACCGATGAACGCACGCGTCGTCAGGTGAACAACCTGCGTCACGCCACCAACAGCGAACTGCTGTGTGAAGCGTTCCTGCATGCTTTTACCGGTCAACCGTTACCTAACGATGAAGACCTGCGGAAAGAGCGCAGCGATGAAATTCCGGAAGCGGCGAAAGAAATTATGCGTGAGCTGGGAATTGACCCGGAGACGTGGGAATATTGATTCGCTGAAGAAGCCGGGAAACGTTAATGTTTCCCGGCTTTTTTATTGTCAGCGAGCGTTACTTCATCTCGTACTCCGGCCATGGTCGCGCGGCAATAAACTGCGCCACCGCATCGCGGTCGGGAATCGCCGAAAGCGCCCCTTTCTGCGTGGTCGCCAGTGCGCCACAGGCGCTGGCTTGCGCCATCGCGCGATGTAACTGCGTGACATCGTCAGGCATCCCTTGCTGTGCAAGGCTGGCGAGCAGGCCCGCCATAAACGCATCGCCCGCCCCCGTCGTATCCACACTCTCAACGACATAACCGCTGAAGTGCACAACGTTCCCCTGGTACAAAACCATCGCCCCCTGCGCGCCGTAAGTCACCACTTTGAGCGTCGCCGGATAGGCCTCCAGCCCAGCAATGGCTTCGGCAAAGCTCTGGGACTGGGTTAACCAGTACCACTCCTCTTCCGACAGCTTCAGGATATCGGCCTGACGGGCAAAGTGGCGCACGGTTTCCAGCATGCTTTCGGGGTCGGGCCACATTTGCTCGCGCAGATTGACGTCAAAACTCAGCAGGCCATGCTGCTGTTTAATACCCACAATCGCCTGCGCCAGCGTATCGCGGCAGGCCGGCGCCACCAGCGCCAGCGAGCAAAAGTGCAGGATATCCGCGCCAAACTCAGGGAGCGCCTGCGCCGACAAGAACTGATCGGCGGAGGGATTCACCAGGAAAGTGAAATCCCGCTCGCCGCCTTTACCGAGCGAGACCACCACCGTGCTGGTGCGGTGCTGGTCATCCAGCTCCATTGCCTGCGTGTTGACGCCATACTCCCGCAGCGTCTGCTGCAAAAGATGGCCGAAAGGATCGTCACCCACCCGCCCAATAAAACCGCTGCGGCAACCTAATCGCGCGGCCCCCGCCGCGACGTTTACCGGCGCGCCGCCGGGGCAGGCCTCATAGCGCCTGTCGCCAATGGGAAGCAGATCGGCCACCGCATCGCCTAGCGCCCAGATATTCATCATGCTTCTTCCTCCGGTTATTTATCCAGGGGCCAATAGCCGCCGCTGTGCAGCGTGGCTCGCCCGTTGCTGGCGAACAGCGCCAGTTCACGTTGCCCTTCCAGCGGATAAATGCGGCTACTTAAGCAGGCCTCACCGTCATTCACGAAAACTTCCACGGAGGAACGATCGATAAATATCCGCAGCGACAGACGATCGCCCGCCGGTAACGCGACACTGCGCGTACCTTCCAACGCGAATTGCGGATAGCGGCGCTCCAGCGTCAGCCGCTGCGCCTGAGTATCAACTGCGATCCGCAAGCCATCACCTAACGCGAGGCCGTAGCTTTCCGCCGTCGCGTTTTTCATCGACCACACCAGTTCCAGCTCAATCGCCTCAGCATCATCCACGATGTGTGAACGTTGATTGTGCAACTGCTGCGCCAGCAGCGGGTAATAGCTGCCGCGCAGCGTCGCGACCTCTTCGGCGGGAACCATCTGCAGGCAGTTATCTGCGCCGAGACGAATTTCACGTGGCAGAGAGAGCATCCCCGCCCAGCCATCCTGCTGTTCCGGCATCGGCGACTCCCACATATCCAACCAGCCGATCACTATGCGGCGGCCGTCCGGCGTCAGGAAGCTTTGTGGGGCATAAAAATCGTGCCCGTGGTCCAGCTCAATGAATTCGCCATCGGTCGAAAACGGCTGCCCCGGCTGCCAGTCGCCAATCAGATAGCCGCTCTGGAACAGATTGCGGTTGCGATAACCTTCCGCCGCCAGCCCCTGCGGTGAAAACATCAGTATCCGCTTCCCGTTGAGCGTGAAGAAGTCCGGGCACTCCCACATATAGCCCATGCCTTCCTGCGCTTCGGCCAACACGCCCTCTTCTTGCCACTGACGAAGATCGGCGGAGCTGTACAGGCGCACCTGCCCGGTATCGCCAACGCGCGAACCGACAATCAGGTACCAGGTATCGCCTTCACGCCAGACTTTCGGATCGCGGAAGTGATGCAACCCGGCGGGAGTATCAATAATCTGTCCCTGACGTTCAAAATGAATCCCGTCGCGGCTGGTCGCCAGGCACTGCACCTGGTAGAGATTATCGTCACTGCCCGGATCGCCATGAAACTTATGCCCGGTGTAGATCAGCGCCAGCGTGTCGCCGTCGACCACCGCAGAGCCGGAGAAACAGCCGTCTTTATCCTCAGGGCCTTCCGGCGCCAGCGCCACCGGCAGATGCTCCCAGTGCACCAGGTCTTTACTCCGCGCATGCCCCCAGTGCATTGGCCCCCACTGGGTTGAGTAGGGATGATGCTGATAAAACGCGTGGTACCAGCCGTCGAACCACACCAGTCCGTTAGGGTCATTCATCCACCCGGCGCGCGCGGCAAGGTGATAGCGCGGATACCAGCGCGGATTCAGCGTGGCGCTGCGTTTCTGGAGTTCCTGTTCAGCATGGGCAATTGAAAATGTCATATTCTTCACTCTTGTTCAGACAGTAGAAGATTGTGTCAGCAGCGGATCGGAAGCCGGCTTGCTGGCGCGTAATAGGAAGATGGAAATGAAGGTGGTGCAGAACACCAGCGCTCCCATAAACAGGTAGGATTCGGCAAAGCCATATTTTTCATAGCTATAGCCCGCAAGCGGTGACAGTACGGTGGCGATAACCGAGCTGGTGCAAGCAAACCCGACCAGGTACAGCGTTGAGGAGAGGCGCTTATCAAAGTTGGCGCTGTTGTATTTGAAGATGGAGACCAGCAGTACCGGCAGCTCAACGCCGTGCAGCAACTTGGTGATGGAGATCAGCAACGGCCCCTCAACCAGCCCGGAAGACACCATGCGCAAGGCCATGATCATCCCTGCAAAAATCAGCCCGTTTTTCGCGCCAATGCGATTAACCAGCCACGGCGCGCAGAACATCCCTGCCGCTTCAAGGAAGACCTGGAACGAGTTCAGATAGCCATACATCGCATTCCCTTCCTGCAGCGTCGGGAACTGTGAGGAGAAGTAGACCGGGAACTGCTGATCGTAGACGCTGTAGATACAGGTGCCGACAACAAAAAACACCAGTGCCCAGAAGCGAGGTAAAGACAGGAGACGCAGCGCATCCTCCAGCTTAACGTTGCTCTTTTCGCCCTCTGTTGAAAGCGTCTGTGTATCACCCGGTACTGATAGACGAGCCAGCAGTAAGAAAAAAACCAGCCCCGAGCAGCTTGCCACGGCAAAGTTAAGCTGCGGGTTGACGTTAAATAGCAATCCGGCAAAGAAGGTGGCGACGGCCCATCCCAGCGATCCCCACATCCGCGCTTTGCCAAACTCGAAATGCGTCTGGCGCGCCACGCGCTCAGTGTAAGACTCCAGTACGCCGATCCCGCCGTTAAAGGTCAGCCCAATGTAGAGGCCGCCAAAAAGGCTGCCAATCAAGATGTTGATTTTCAGAAGGTAGCCAAAGAGCAAATATGCCGGGCCGGAGAGAATGAGCAGTACGGTGATATACCAGAGTAGGTGTTTGCGAAGGCCTAACTTGTCCTGAATAAAACCGTAGCAGATCTGCGCAAACAGCGCGGAAACCGACAGAACGGAGAAAATAATACCCGTATCGCCAGGCTGTAGCCCCACCTCCTGGTGCAGCCAGATAGAGAGCAGCGAACCTGAAGAGGACCAGGTGACAAAAAAGAAAAACAGCAAGGCGCTAAGTAACAAGTAACTGCTGGAGTGATGTTCTTTCATCATAGCAATCTCATCGTGGGTTAACGCCACAATGGTAACGTTAACAAAAAGCGATTCTCATGTCATTTTGCTGCGATATCCGATGTTAATCACAAAAGTTAACGTTAACATTATAAAAATAAGATCATGATCAACTATTTCCTGCCATAACGGGGAAGTAGAGTACGCTAGAATAACGCGCTATCCTTTTACATCAGTAAGTTAGTGGTTCTGTTGCAATCGTGGAGTCTGAAATATGGCATCTTTAAAAGATGTAGCGAAGCTGGCGAACGTCTCCCTGATGACGGTTTCCCGCGCCCTGAACAGCCCGGAGCGGCTCAAGCCGGAAACGCTGGCTCGCGTACAATCCGCTATTGCCCAAACGAACTATGTCCCCGATCTCTCCGCTAAACGTATTCGTGGCGCGCACGATACGCCGAAAACTATCGGCGTACTGGCATTGGATACGGTCACCACGCCCTTCTCGGTCGAGATCACGCTGTCGATTGAAGAGACCGCGCGCGCGCACGGCTGGAACAGTTTCGTGGTGAATATGTTTTCTGACGATAGCCCGGAGGCGATTGTCGACCTGTTACTCTCACACCGTCCCGGCGGCATTATTTACACCACCATGGGCCTGCGTCAGGTGCCCGTTCCCGCCAAGCTGCTCACTCTGCCGTGCGTGCTGGCAAACTGTGAAAGCCTGAACGATCCGGTCGCCAGCTTTATTCCGGACGATGAACAAGGGCAATATGAAGCGGTGAAGGGGCTGCTGGCGGCAGGGTATACCCGCCCGCTGTGCCTGCATCTGCCGGAAAATCATCTGGCTACCGTACGCCGCCGACAGGGGCTGGAGCGCGCCTGCCGCGAAGCGGGTATTAACCCTGATACGCTGACGCATTACTACATGGAGTACGGCGATGCGCACTACCGCGATATGCCGTCCAGAGTACTGGCGCATATCAAGCAGGGTAAACCCCAGTTTGATTCGGTAATTTGCGGTAACGATCGCATCGCGTTTATGGTTTACCAGACGCTGCTGGCGCAAGGGTTGAAGATCCCGCAGGACGTCGCGGTATTGGGTTACGACAATATGGTGGGCATTGGCGATCTGTTCCTGCCGTCGCTGTCGACGGTGCAGTTACCGCACTACGAGATTGGCCGACTCAGCGCGCTGCATATCATCAATGGCGACAAACATCGCGAGACAGTCCGCGTCGCCAGCCCGTGGTTACCCGGAGAATCGATATAAAAAAACCGCCGTCAGGCGGTTTTTTTGAAATTTTTTCAGCGAATTAGAAGCGAGTCACTTCAGGATGCAGCTCAGACATTGAGATCAGGTAGGAAACAAAAACGTTTTTGATTGCAGTCAGCATAGTCACACCTTTACCCATAGTAATTTTGTGGTCTTTTGATGGGCAAATAATAAGCTTATCCGGCTGGCCGCGCAATATTTTTGTGACACTCATCACAAAAAATCTTGTTTGACTGACTTCAGATAAACGAAAGGCGAGAGATTGCTCCCTCGCCTTTCGTTTCACATACGCAGATTACTTACTTATCCCATTGAATTTGTTCAATGTCTCTTCCATTTTCAGCGTTTCTTTACGGTTAAGCGGATAGAAATAAATCAAAATGACTGCCGCCAGGAACAAGCATAAAGCTGGCAGAAGGTTCGCCATTGTGTAGATATTTTCCTGCACGATGCTGGTTTGCACGGCGCCGCCCGTCGATGAAGACTGATAGCCAATAATCGCCAGCATAAACCCGCCAATCGCCCCGGCGCATGCCTGGCCAATCTTACGGGCAAAGAAGTTCACACCATACACAGTGCCATCTTCGCGATCGCCGGTTACATACTGGTGATAGTCGCATACGTCGGTCATAAACGCCCAAATCATCAGGTTGAACAAGCCCGCGCCCAACGTCGCCAGGAACAGGAAAATCAGATAAATTTTCGCGTCCGTAATGTGGATGAAGTACATCAGCACATACATGACGACCGCAAAAAGCAGCGCACCGACACTGGCCTCTTTTTTACCGAACCGTCTGGTGAGCCACGATGCCGATGGCGCTAACAAAACCAGCGAACCAAAGGTAAACAGCAGCGCGATGGACATCGCCTCTTTATTGTGGAAATAGTCATTAAACAGGTAAGTCATGTTGGTGCCGGAAAGGCCCTGATTAATCACAATAAGCAGATCCACAACGACTAAAACAATCAGCGCCTTATTACGTGCCAAGCCCTTCAGCAGTACAGAAACGGGCATGCTCTCTTTTCTTTCCACCCGTACGCGTTCCGTCGTTAAGTGACAGGTCAGGCTTAAAAAGATAAAACCCAGCACTGCACAACCGATGGCAATCCAGAAAAAGTGTTGCCCGGAAATCACCTGACTGCCGTCCACCAGCGTGGTGTACATCAGGATCGGAATGAAAAAACCGGTGGCCCCGCCGCCAATCGCCGAACCAACGCTGCGGTAAGTTGACAGCGATACCCGGTCTTCCGGGTTAGAACTAATCGCCGCAGACATGGCGCCATAAGGAATACTCACGGTCGATAACAAAGAACCGTAAACAAAATAGGAGCAGCAGATATAGATAATTTTTGCCGTATAGGAAAAATCATGCACAAACGGCAGGAACAGAACCACGGCAATAATGCAGAACGGATACTTCATGCGACGTACCCAAGGGTTAAAACGCCCATGAGCGGTCAGTTTTGAGGTATCACATAAACGCCCAACGCCAACATCCACAAACGCATCAAAAAGCTTGGTCACAAAATAGAGTGACCCGACAATCACGCCGGAAACGCCGATGACGTTGGTGTAATAAATCATTAAGAAACTATTGACTAACCCGAGGATGAAACAGGTTCCCAGGTCGCCACATAAATAACCGATTTTATCTCTGAATCCGAAAGGTCTGACGGCAATATTTTGATTGCTTCCAACCCGGGTTCCATCATTAGACATGATGTCAATTCCTTAGACACATTATTCACACAAGCTATACGTATATTCTGATACTTACCGCAATAAACGAAACTGGAGAATATTAATGATTAGAAGTTATAACCTAAACCAATACGGTAGCGAGTCTGGCGATCGTCAGTCGTGGAGGTATTATATCCGGATGAGACATTGCCAACTTCAATAAATGGAATCCAGGAGTTAATGTTATAAGCGACGCGGAAGTTATATTCATAATCCTCTTTGCCGTTATTGTAGAGATCTTCGCTATCCGCCACCTTATAAATGCCGTTCAGCTCAAACATCCAGTTATCGATGTTATAGCCGAGCCAAGCTTCTGGACGGTAGACGGTGCGGTCATCGCGCCCATCGCCGTTACGACGGGCGTACTCGGTACGGTAGCGAAAAGCCGTCCACCAGTTATCATTGATGTTGTACTGTACGCGAATATAAGGCTTATAGATTGCCATATCGTCGCCCGTCTCAACGGCAATGCCCGGTTGCCAAATAAATCCTTGCCATTCAAACTGGTAGCTAGCCGTATACTCTGCGCTGTTAGATTCCATATTGTTCAGCGCATGATTGGACTCTTTGTCATCCGAACGTGACACCGCTTCTACCGCGACGCCAAATCCGGTTGCAAAACGATTCGACATATAGACACGGTCGTAATTCCGGCCATCATCATAGTACTCATGACGATAGTCCACGTACCCTGCATGCGCCGCACAGGATAACAAAGGGAGCAGTAAAAATGCGTATTTCTTCATTGCAATCACTCTTAAAATATCAGCAAGATGTCCAATTAGCTCTGTTTTTAAACAAAGAAAAGGATGTTTAGTAGTATTTTTGTCACCCTGAAATTCTATTTTGCAATGTATAGAAACACCTTTTCATTACTGCCATCAAAGATTAATAAATGGCAAAAAACTAAAGGTAAATGAGATGCAGATCACCAATAAAAACCATTACCAGGATAAATAAAAAAACAATTAAAATATATAGACTGGATTTTATATACATTGAGTAAAGTAAGCATAAGAATGCATACAAGAATCAATATTCATTTTTATTACTATTTTAAAATATATATTCAGAATGAAAATTAAAATCGCCTGACACATAATTTCGTAGAGGATGGAGGGGATTTTTGGACACAAAAAAAGCGCCCTGAGGCGCTTTTTTCTGCCTGGCAACTTACTTGCTGCCTGGGATGCTGAAACGCTTGTTGAAGCGGTCAACACGGCCACCGGTAGCAACATCACGCTGCTTGCCAGTATAGAACGGGTGGCATTTACCGCACACGTCCAGGTTCAGGTCGTGACCGACGGTAGAGCGGATCTGCATGACGTTACCGCAAGAACAGGTTGCAGTAATTTCTTCGTATTTCGGGTGAATATCTTTTTTCATGGGAAAACCTCGGTTAAGGCCGCGTCGCTCTTCCAGCCCTAACGCCAGACACCACGCGATGTTGATAGTATGTTTCCTGATGCCAAAATGCACCAAAGGCGGCGAATCATACAGAATTTGACCAGCAGATGCAAACTGATCCGCACCCCTACAATGTGTATACTGTCTCGCCAGATTTCAAGTCAGGAAGAAAACATGCCCGTTGCTCACGTTGCCCTGCCTGTTCCACTGCCCCGCACGTTCGACTACCTGCTGCCTGACAACCTCAGCGCCAAAGCGGGCTGCCGCGTGCGCGTGCCGTTTGGTAAACAAGAGCGCGTGGGGATTGTGGTGTCGGTCAACGAAAGCAGCGAACTGCCGCGCGATGAGCTCAAAGCGGTGATCGACGTGCTGGACGACGAATCGGTTTTCTCAACCTCGGTGTGGCGTCTGCTGCTGTGGGCCGCGGAGTACTACCATCATCCGATTGGCGACGTTCTGTTCCACGCCCTGCCTATTATGCTACGCCAGGGAAAACCGGCCAGTGCCGCGCCGCAGTGGTTCTGGTTTGCCACCGAGCAGGGACAGGCGGTGGATATTAATAGCCTGAAGCGCTCCCCAAAACAGCAACAGGCGCTGGCGGCCCTGCGTCAGGGAAAAATCTGGCGTCACCAGGTGGCAGAGCTGGAATTTAATGAAAGCGCGATGCAGGCGCTGCGCACCAAAGGGCTGTGTGAGCTGGGCAGCCTGGCACCGGAAATTATCGACTGGCGCTCCGCTTATTCCGTCCCCGGCGAACGCCTACGTTTGAATACCGAGCAGGCCACCGCGGTTGGCGCTATTCACAGCGCCTCCGACGAATTTTCCGCGTGGCTGCTGGAAGGCGTCACCGGCTCGGGTAAAACAGAGGTGTATCTCAGCGTACTGGAAAACGTGCTGGCCAAAGGCAAGCAGGCGCTGGTCATGGTGCCGGAAATCGGCCTGACGCCGCAGACCATCGCCCGCTTTCGCGAGCGGTTTAACGCCCCGGTGGAAGTCCTGCACTCGGCGCTCAACGACAGCGAGCGGCTGGCCGCCTGGCTGAAGGCGAAAAGCGGCGAGGCGGCGATTGTCATCGGCACCCGTTCTTCTCTCTTTACGCCATTCAAAAATCTCGGCGTGATCGTCATTGATGAGGAGCACGATAGCTCGTACAAGCAGCAGGAAGGCTGGCGCTATCATGCCCGCGACCTCGCCGTATGGCGCGCCCACAGCGAGCAAATTCCCATTATCCTCGGCTCGGCAACGCCGGCGCTGGAGACCTTGCTTAACGTCCGCCAGCATAAATACCGTCTACTGCGCTTAACTCGCCGCGCGGGCAACGCGCGCCCAGCGACTCAGCACGTTCTCGACCTCAAAGGCCAGCAGTTGCAGGCCGGACTCTCCCCCGCCCTGATCAACCGCATGCGCCAACATTTGCAGGCCGATAATCAGGTGATTTTGTTCCTCAACCGCCGTGGTTTTGCGCCAACGTTACTGTGCCATGATTGCGGCTGGATTGCCGAATGCCCGCGCTGCGACAGCTACTACACGCTACACCAGTCACAGCACCATTTGCGTTGCCACCATTGCGACAGCCAGCGTCCTATCCCGCGCCAGTGCCCATCCTGCGGCTCAACGCACCTGGTTCCGGTCGGGCTGGGAACCGAGCAACTGGAACAGGTACTGGCGCCGATGTTCCCCGGCGTCCCGTTGTCGCGTATCGACCGCGACACCACCAGCCGTAAAGGGGCGCTTGAGCAACATCTTGCTGAAGTGCACCGCGGCGGCGCGCGTATTTTGATTGGCACTCAGATGCTGGCAAAGGGGCACCATTTCCCTGACGTCACGCTGGTTGCGCTACTGGACGTCGATGGCGCGCTGTTCTCCGCCGATTTCCGGTCGGCGGAACGCTTCGCCCAGCTGTATACCCAGGTCTCTGGCCGCGCCGGACGCGCGGGCAAACAGGGCGAAGTGGTGCTGCAAACTCACCACCCTGACCACCCGCTACTGCAAACGCTGCTCTATAAAGGCTACAACGCCTTCGCCGAACAGGCGCTGGCCGAACGCCAGACGATGCAGCTGCCGCCATACACCAGCCATGTCCTGATTCGCGCGGAAGATCATAACAATCAGCAGGCGCCGGTGTTCCTGCAGCAGTTACGTAACCTGATACAGGCCAGCCCGCTGGCGGACGATAAGCTGTGGGTGCTCGGCCCGGTTCCTGCGCTGGCGCCCAAACGTGGCGGCCGCTATCGCTGGCAGATCCTCCTGCAACACCCCTCACGCGTGCGTCTGCAACACATCGTCACCGGCACGCTGGCGCTCATCAACACCCTCCCGGAATCCCGCAAAGTGAAGTGGGTTCTCGACGTTGACCCGATAGAAGGTTAATTCAGAGTTGCGAGCGGGATCGTGAAATCAAACAATCATCACACTTTTGATGAAAATTCTGTAACAGATCCCCCTAACTATCTGATAAAAGTGTGTCAGATGTCAGGCCACAAAGGACGTGCCTGCGCCAGTCAGTGAGGAGAGAATCAGGTGAAGGCTAAAAAACCGGTTGTTGCCGCAACCATGAAAGACGTTGCCCTCCAGGCTAACGTCTCTACGGCAACCGTATCCCGTGCATTGATGAACCCTGAGAAGGTTTCGCAGGCAACGCGTAATCGCGTGGAGCAGGCGGCGCTGGAGGTCGGGTATCTTCCGCAAATGCAGGGCCGTAATATGAAGCGCAATGAGTCGCGCACCATCCTGGTGATTGTCCCGGATATCTGTGATCCCTTCTTTAGCGAAGTGATCCGCGGGATCGAGGTGACAGCGGCGGCGCAAGGCTATCTGGTGCTGATTGGCGACTGCGCGCATCAGAATCAGCAGGAAAAAACCTTCATCGATTTAATCATCACCAAACAGATTGACGGCATGCTACTGCTCGGCTCCCGTCTGCCGTTCGACGCCAGCATTGAAGAACAGCGCAACCTGCCACCAATGGTGATGGCGAACGAATTCGCGCCGGAGCTGGGCCTGCCAACGGTCCACATCGACAACCTCACTGCCGCCTTCGACGCCGTTAACTATCTTCACGAGCTGGGCCATCAGCGTATCGGCTGTATCGCCGGGCCGGAAGAGATGCCGCTGTGCCACTATCGCCTGCAGGGATACGTTCAGGCGCTGCGCCGCAGCGGAATTACCGTTGACCCTCACTACATTGCCCGCGGCAACTTCACCTACGAAGCGGGTGCCAGCGCGCTGGAACAGCTACTGGCGCTGCCGAAACCGCCAACCGCCGTATTCTGTCACAGCGATATTATGGCGCTGGGCGCGCTCTCCTGGGCCAAACGCCAGGGTCTGAAAGTGCCGGAGGATCTGTCCATTATCGGCTTCGATAACATTTCGCTGGCCGAATTCTGCGACCCACCGTTAACCACTGTCTCTCAACCGCGTTTTGATATTGGCCGTGAAGCCATGCTGCTGCTGCTAAACCAGCTAAGCGGGCAGTTTGTTGATAGTGGTTCCCGTCTACTCGACTGCGAACTGATCGTTCGCGGCAGTACAAGCAAAATTTGATGTAAAGCCGGGCGCTTTAAGACTTGCTTGTCTGGTCAAAGCCCCGTCGCTTAAGTAACATGTCGGGCTAACTAACGGAAAAAGACAGCGAAACGATAGTGGCACAACGAGACTATGTACGCCGCGGCCAGCAGGCACCTTCGCGGCGCAAGAACAGCGCTTCACGGAATACACGGAAAAAGCAGAGTAACTTTCCGGCAGTCTCTCCTGCCATGGTGGCAATTGCTGCTGCGGTAGTGGTCGCTTTTATCGGCGGTTTGTACTTCATCACGCATCATAAAAAAGAAGACGCCGAATCCCTGCAAAGCCGCCAGATAACCGGTAACGGTCTGCCGCCGAAGCCGGAAGAACGCTGGCGCTACATCAAAGAGCTGGAAAGCCGCCAGCCGGGCGTGCGTGCGCCAACGGAACCGTCCGCGGGCGGGGAAGTCATCAATCCGAATCAGCTGACCGACGAACAACGCCAGCTGCTGGCACAAATGCAGGCGGATATGCGCCAGCAGCCCACGCAGCTGACCGAAGTGCCGTGGAACGAGCAGACGCCAGCACAGCGCCAGCAAACGCTGCAACGCCAGCGTCTTGCCCAGCAAGCGCAGCAGCAATCACAGCAGCAGCAGTGGACGCAAACGCAGCCGGTGCAGGCGCCGCAAACCCGTACCACGCAGCCGGCACAGCAGCCACGTCAAACGCAGACTCAGCAGCAGCCGAAAGCCGTTGCGTCGAACTCGCCGTATCAGGATCTGCTGCAAACACCGGCCCACACGGCTTCACAGCCAAAAACCCAGGCCGCTGCACCGGTAACGCATGAAACGACGCCGCCGAAGGCGAGCGAGAAAAAAGATGAACGCCGCTGGATGGTCCAGTGTGGTTCCTTCAAAGGTGCCGAACAGGCGGAAACGGTCCGCGCTCAGCTGGCGTTTGAAGGCTTCGACTCGAAGATCACCACCAACAACGGCTGGAACCGCGTGGTCATCGGCCCGGTGAAGGGTAAGGATAACGCCGACAGCACCATCGCCCGTCTGAAGATGGCGGGTCACGGAAACTGCATCAGGCTCGCTTCAGGGGGTTGAAACCCCCAAAAACTCCCCCATCTATACTTACATTCTGCCCCGTACGCGGTACGGGGCTACTCTATCCGTATTGGTAAAGGGGTCTGCTCGTGACAACAATAGTAAGTGTTCGCCGTAACGGCAACGTCGTCATTGCCGGGGATGGTCAGGCCACGCTGGGCAATACCGTCATGAAAGGCAACGTGAAAAAAGTTCGCCGTCTGTACAACGACAAAGTGATCGCCGGTTTTGCGGGCGGTACTGCGGATGCCTTCACGCTGTTCGAACTGTTTGAACGTAAACTGGAAATGCACCAGGGCCACCTGGTGAAAGCCGCCGTGGAACTGGCGAAAGACTGGCGTACCGACCGCATGCTGCGCAAACTCGAAGCGCTGCTGGCCGTGGCTGATGAAACCGCCTCGCTGATCATCACCGGTAACGGCGACGTCATTCAGCCAGAAAACGACCTGATTGCCATCGGCTCTGGCGGCCCATACGCCCAGGCCGCGGCCCGTGCGC
Source organism: Kluyvera sp. CRP (assembly GCF_019930565.1). Classification (NCBI taxonomy): domain Bacteria; kingdom Pseudomonadati; phylum Pseudomonadota; class Gammaproteobacteria; order Enterobacterales; family Enterobacteriaceae; genus Kluyvera; species Kluyvera sp. CRP. The sequence goes on from NZ_CP082841.1 coordinate 993,389, forward strand.
TGTTGGAAAATACCGACATGAACGCGCGTGATATCGCGGTGAAAGCGTTGGATATTGCAGGTGATATCTGCATCTATACCAACCACAACCACACCATTGAAGAATTACCGTCTAAGGCGTAAGGATCTCCCATGTCTGAAATGACCCCACGCGAAATTGTCAGCGAACTGGACAAACACATTATCGGCCAGGACGCAGCGAAGCGTTCCGTCGCGATTGCCTTACGTAACCGCTGGCGTCGTATGCAGCTCGACGAAGAGCTGCGTCACGAAGTCACGCCGAAAAACATTCTGATGATCGGCCCAACCGGCGTCGGTAAAACCGAAATCGCCCGTCGTCTGGCCAAGCTCGCCAACGCGCCGTTCATCAAAGTTGAAGCCACCAAGTTCACCGAAGTGGGCTATGTGGGCAAAGAGGTTGACTCCATCATCCGCGATCTGACCGATTCGGCGATCAAGATGGTGCGCGTACAGTCGATTGAGAAAAACCGCTACCGCGCGGAAGAGATGGCGGAAGAACGTATTCTCGACGTGCTGATCCCGCCGGCCAAAAACAACTGGGGCCAGGCTGAACAGCAGTCTGAACCGTCCGCGGCGCGCCAGGCGTTCCGCAAGAAGCTGCGCGAAGGCCAGCTGGACGATAAAGAGATTGAAATCGATCTCGCCGCGGCACCGATGGGCGTAGAAATCATGGCGCCTCCAGGCATGGAAGAGATGACCAGCCAGCTGCAGTCCATGTTCCAGAACCTGGGCGGCCAGAAGCAGAAACCGCGAAAGCTGAAAATCAAAGACGCGATGAAGCTGTTGATTGAAGAAGAAGCGGCGAAACTGGTCAACCCGGAAGAGCTGAAACAGGACGCGATCGACGCGGTTGAGCAGCACGGCATCGTGTTTATCGACGAGATCGACAAAATCTGTAAGCGCGGCGGCAACTCCTCCGGCCCGGACGTTTCCCGTGAAGGCGTTCAGCGCGACCTGCTGCCGCTGGTTGAAGGCTGCACCGTCTCCACCAAGCACGGGATGGTGAAAACCGACCACATTCTGTTTATCGCTTCCGGCGCGTTCCAGGTGGCTAGCCCGTCAGACCTGATTCCGGAGCTGCAGGGTCGTCTGCCAATCCGCGTTGAGCTGAAAGCCCTGACCACTCAGGACTTCGAGCGCATTCTGACCGAGCCAAACGCCTCTGTCACCGTGCAGTACAAAGCGCTGATGGCCACCGAAGGCGTGAACATTGAGTTCACCGAGTCGGGTATCAAGCGTATTGCCGAAGCGGCATGGCAGGTTAACGAAACCACCGAAAACATCGGTGCGCGTCGTCTGCATACCGTTCTTGAGCGCCTGATGGAAGATATCTCCTACGACGCCAGCGATCTCAATGGCCAGAGCATAACAATTGATGCGGAATACGTGAGTAAACATCTGGATGCATTAGTCGCAGATGAAGATCTGAGCCGTTTTATCCTATAATCGCGTTCACTGCATGTTCATCTTTAATTGATGGGGCTGAAAGGCCCCATTTTTATTGGCTGATTACTAATGACAAATACACCTGTAAGCCGCACTCAGGCCTGGCTGGAAAGTCTGCGCCCCAAAACGCTACCTCTGGCCTGCGCGGCGATTATCGTCGGCACCACCCTCGCCTGGTGGCAGGGCCACTTTGACGCGGGCGTCGCCGTGCTGTCGCTGATTACCGCCAGCCTGCTGCAAATTCTCTCTAATCTCGCTAACGACTACGGCGACGCGGTGAAAGGCAGCGACAAGCCGGACCGCATCGGGCCGCTGCGCGGGATGCAAAAAGGGGTGATTACTCAGCAGCAGATGAAGCGCGCGCTGATTATCACCGTCGGGCTGATTTGCGTCTCCGGTCTGGCCCTGCTGTTCACAGCATCCCAGACGACCGGTGATTTTATCGGTTTCCTGGTGCTGGGGCTGTTGGCGATTATCGCCGCCATCACCTATACCGTCGGCACGCGCCCGTATGGCTATATTGGCCTCGGCGATATTTCCGTGCTCATCTTCTTCGGCTGGTTGAGCGTTATCGGTAGCTGGTACTTACAGACGCACAGTTTGAGCAGCGCGATTATTCTGCCAGCCACCGCCTGCGGCCTGCTGGCCACCGCGGTGCTGAATATCAACAACCTGCGCGATATCGACAGCGACCGCGACAACGGCAAAAACACGCTGGCAGTGCGTTTAGGGCCCGTCAACGCCCGTCGCTATCACGTTTGCCTGCTGATGGGCACATTGGTGTGCCTGGCGCTGTTCAACCTGATTTCCCTGCATAGCCCGTGGGGCTGGCTGTTTATCCTCAGCGCTCCGCTACTGGTGAAACAGGCTCGCTACGTGATGCGTGAACGCTCGCCGCAGGCAATGCCGCCCATGCTGGAACGGACGGTCAAAGGGGCGCTGTTGACTAACCTACTGTTCGTCATTGGAATTGTGCTCAGCAAGACGTTCGCTTAACTGACAAATATCAATTAACAATTGATGATTTTGCCAACAATGCGTAGAGCGCGATATACTAAAATCACTCGCAGCAACTGAGCGTTAATCCTATGAAATACGATACTTCCGAGCTTTGCGACATCTACCAGGAAGATGTCAACGTAGTAGAACCCCTGTTCTCTAACTTTGGCGGGCGGCTGTCGTTCGGTGGGCAAATCATCACCGTGAAATGTTTCGAGGATAACGGGTTGCTGTACGATCTGCTCGAACAGAACGGTCGTGGTCGCATTCTGCTGGTCGACGGCGGTGGTTCTGTCCGCCGCGCGCTGATCGACGCCGACCTCGCCCGTCTGGCCACTCAGAACGAGTGGGAAGGGATTGTGGTGTACGGCGCGGTGCGTCAGGTCGATGATTTAGAAGAGCTGGATATCGGCATCCAGGCTATCGCGGCGATTCCGGTCGGCGCGGCGGGCGAAGGCATCGGCGAAAGCGACGTACGCGTTAATTTCGGTGGTGTCACCTTCTTCTCCGGCGACCATCTGTATGCCGATAACACCGGCATCATTCTGTCGGAAGATGCGCTGGATATTGAATAAGCGCCCTGAACCTGTAAAAAAGCCTTCTCATTGAGAAGGCTTTTTTTTCGCTCAAATCTGCCCGTTTCCGGGCAAACGTGAATCAGTACAGCTGCTTAGCGCATTCCAGCCAGTCACCTTTGAACGGACGCTTCATGTTTTCGATCGCGTCGATGATGTCATGGTGAACCAGTTTTTCGTTCTGAATACCGACGCAACGGCCACCGAAGCCCTGCTGCAGCAGTTCAATGGCATACGCGCCCATACGGGATGCCAGGATACGGTCATAAGGCACCGGGGAGCCGCCACGCTGGATGTGACCCAGAACGGTCGCACGGGTTTCACGTCCCGTTTCTGCTTCGATAAAGTGCGCCAGTTCGTCAACATCACACATGTGTTCGGTAATCGCGACGATCGCGTGTTTCTTACCTTTTGCGATGCCCGCTTTGATTTCCGCCACCAGGTCGTCACGTTTGAATTCGATTTCCGGCACCACGATAAACTCACAGCCGCCTGCAATAGCTGCCGCCAGCGTCAGGTCACCGCAGTAGCGGCCCATCACTTCAACAACGGAGATACGCTGGTGAGAAGAAGAGGTGTCACGCAGACGGTCAATCGCTTCTACCACGGTGCTCAGCGCGGTGAAGAAGCCGATGGTGTAGTCAGTGCCTTTGATATCGTTGTCGATGGTGCCCGGCAGACCGATGCACGGGAAGCCCATTTCGGTCAGACGCATAGCACCCATGTAGGAACCGTCGCCGCCGATAACCACCAGCGCATCAATGCCGCGTTTTTTCAGGTTTTCGATAGCCACGTTGCGAACGTTTTCGTCGCGGAATTCCGGGAAGCGCGCGGAGCCCAGGAAGGTACCGCCACGGTTGATCATGTCGGACACGCTGTAACGGTCAAGCGGGACCATGCGGTCTTCATACAGGCCCAGATAACCGTCGTAAATGCCCATCACTTCCAGGCCTTCCGTCAACGCCGCGCGCACCACGCCGCGAATCGCGGCGTTCATGCCTGGCGCATCACCGCCACTTGTCAACACACCGATTTTCTTAATCATGACTACCTCTGAACTTAGGAATGCTAAAAATTAATTCTTCTGCCCGAAGCGCTCCCACTGTTGGGGGAGAGAACGACTCTATGTAGAGATAGTATATCAAGCGCTTCTTGCTGAATTGATTCAGGTCAGGCTAAGCGGCGGTTATTTATACAAATAATGCCGATTTAGCTCACACTTTGTACAACCACTGCGAAAGTTCAAATGCCGCTATTGCCTTGCGGGACAACAGAGCATGGATCCTGGTGAATAATCACGTCGGAACCGGGAAAGCGATGCAAAATCGCCTGCTCCACCTGGTCGGCAACGTGATGCGCCTGAACCAGCGGCAGGTTATCTTCCATTTCCAGATGGATCTGAATAAAGCGGGTCGGCCCTGACTGCCGCGTACGGAGATCGTGAGCACCGCTTACGCCCGGCCAGGCGGTCACGATGTCGATAATTTCCTGGCGTTCTTCATCGGGCAGCGCGCGATCCAGTAGCGACTGAACCGCTTCGTACCCCATACGTAACGCGCTATATAGAATATAGATGCCAATTCCTAATGCAAACAGCGCATCGGCACGATGCCAACCGTACCAGGAGAGACCGAGTGCAACAAGAATTGCGCTGTTCATCATAACATCAGACTGATAATGAAGCATATCCGCCCGAACGGCCTGGCTTTGGGTTTTTCGCACCACCCAGCGCTGAAACGTCACCAGAACCAGAGTGCTGATTAAGGCAATGACCGTTACCGCCACGCCAATGCCCGGCTGGCTCATCGGCGTAGGGCGAACCAGATGCTCAATACCGGTCAAAAACAGGAACAGTGCGGAACCGGAGATAAACATACTTTGCGCCAGCGCCGCCAGCGATTCCGCTTTCCCATGACCAAATGTGTGCTCTTCATCAGCCGGTTGCAGCGAGTAACGCACTACCAATAGGTTGGTCAGCGAGGCAGCAATATCCACCAGTGAGTCCACCAGCGCCGCCAGAATACTGACCGAACCGGTAAACCACCATGCAAAAATTTTAATGATCAGCAACAGCGAGGCCATTACCGTTGCCGCAATTGCCGCGCGGCTGACCAACTGGCCATAAGATTGATTCATAAACACTCCTGACTTCAGATCTGCGTAGTATAGCGGAATGTTTATGCAGCGCACCGTGTCGAATTTAGGGCAAAAAAAACCCCCTCATCATGAGGGGGAAGACAGGGATGGTGATTTATTTTTCACCATAACCGCATGAAACAAAAGGATTTGTTTCATATAATGTCCACATTTCGTCCACATCGTTCTAAAAGCCCGCATAGCGGGCTTATTTCCCCGGCCTGAATTTATTTTGAAGAAATTCAATAAGATACTCAAATAACTTACTAATAGGTGTGGCTATTTGGCTCAGAGTATTACTGCGCTCTTCAACCTCCTCTTCCCTAAACAGTGCTTTCATTAAAGCTATTGCGAGAGTAAGGCCAACCCCCAGAATAAACGCTATTAGAGTTATCATCGGGCTTAGTGAAAGCCAGTTAGTAGTTTCAAGAAACTTCTCAATCAAACTTCTTCTCTGCTCAGCAGCTTGGGAGTTAAGTTCTTTAGCCGTTTCTCTAGCATGGTAAAGGCTTTCAGGGGGAGCCGGTCGGGCTTTAAACACAAACTCACTTACCTTTTCAGGTGAGGATTCGTTTACTACTTTAAGCATTGCATCCTTAACTTCATGCTTAGTGTTAAGCATGTTAATCGTGATGCATACAGACATTAACGCACCAAGTAGTAAAAAAAGAGCGCTTGCACCAACGATGAAAGCAAACAACCAACGCCGCATTTTTCTGCGGTCTTCATGATTCTCAGCTCTTAGTCGCACGGTTTCCGTGCTCTCAGGTAAATTGGCTAGAGGAAAAGAAGGGTCACGGGGACCTAAAGGTTCACCAAATTGAGGGGCGCCCTGGTCTTCATTCCTCTCACTTTCAGGTGTACTACTCTCAGGGGAACCCGTATCCCGTTGTTCAGGATCCGCATCAGATACGTTTGCTGTGTTTTCAGAGGTATTGGTATTATGTTCAGACATAAAAAAAGCCACCAAATCAAAAAGGTGGCTTTAGTCTAGAGTGAAAATGAATCAGTTTCTATAAGGACTTATAGATAACCTAGGTTTTTCATACGCCAGTACATCGCTTCTTCCGAAACGTCAAAATGACTTGCAAGTGCAGGCACTGAATAAATTTTCTCTCTATTAACCATGTTTGCTACCGCCTCTTCGGGCATAAGCAGCTCTGCGGCAAAACGATTCGCGTCCCTTTCCTCATGATAGTTACCATCGTTTTGGGCCGGGTTTGTGTATTCTCTCAATTTTCGACCATCTCGGGTATGGCCTAGAACATGATGACCAAGCTCATGAGCAAGAGTAAAACGGATTCTGCTATGAGGGTCATAATTGTTGTAAGAAATCACATATCGACCATCGCGCGTGATCTCGGCAAATCCACACTGATTGGAGTTAGTTCCATCAGGGACGAGCGGAGTCACTTGAATTCCCATTCTATGTGCTATCAGGTCTGGTCGCACTGGCAAGCGGCCATCCCAATGGGAATTAAGCACAGCTTTAACTGCGTTAAAATCCATCGTTCAAGTCTCCCTTGTCGGCATAAATTTGATTTGGGTCAAAGAAAATCCGTTCCATGACGCAAAATTTACTACAAATTTACCCTGTAGTAACCGGGTTAAATCAAAGAAAATGTCTTAAAACTTGACTTTAAGTTAACCACATGAATTGTAAGGATATTATATAAATATATATTTCTATAATTATAGAAATCTTCCACGGCGGGCAGCTTATACCACTAAACCGCCCTAATATCAATATATAGGCACAAGAAAAAAAAGCAAGCCTTACAGAATGTTAAACGACCATGATTATTTATACTGCTGTGCGTTATAGGATAACCTAATGAAAAAAAAGATTTGTCTCATTTTATGTCCACATATCGTCCACATCGAAACAAAAAGCCCCGCATTTGCGGGGCTTTCTTTTCCTACATCCACGGTATTGATTGCTGGCCGTTTTGCATCGGATGAGGTAACGCCGGCACCACTTCACCCGGCTTGACTATGTATCGCTCGACCGTTTCAGTCGTCACAAACGTGCAGCTACAATTAATATTTGTGCACTGGTGATAACGCTCTTTGGTGGTATCAGTAAAGTAACGACTTGTGCGCGCATGGGCGGCTGTATGGCATAACGGACAATGAAACATTTTTCACCTCACCGGCTGGATTCAATGACCTAATTTTAACCAATTAACTCTTATAAAACAATCAGTTATCATTACTTTCTGACGCATCACCATCCGTTTCATACTCTACATCAGAAAGCATCACCTCGAGCTCTACAGCCGTCGTGAAGCCATTCCCGCCGAGGTTATGGGTCACCTTACTGATTATCCACGGCTGGTCATCTATGACGCGCTTAAAGCCCGATACCCTGACCGGCATTTCGGGGTAAATATCTTCTCGGCCAGTCGCCAGCATAATCGAGAACTCAGCAACGCCCCGCTGCAATTTATCCCACTTCGCCTGAGCCGCGCGCATCGCTTGCGCCTTCGTGGCGTAAATGGTCGTCAGCGCGAAAACGTTGTCAGCCTCACCGGCCATGTATTCACCCTCGCGGGCTTCCTGCTCTTTCTGCTTTTTGGCCGTGGTTTTACTGCTCACCGGTTTTGATTTCGGGTGCTGTAACGCCCTGAGGTGCTGCTCTTTGGGTTTTCTCTTCAGCTTCACCGCTTGCTTTTGCTTCGCCGGTTTCGGGTCTTTGGTATGCAACCATTTAGCGGTCACGCCGGTGTAAGCCCCCCGGTCAGCAATGGCAAACTGATGCCGGTCGCCGTCACTGCGCTGGATCGTGATTTGAGGGATGGGCTTTCCGCTGGCCGTGGTGCCACTCCCCGCTTTGAGGATCAGCAATTTACCGGCTTTCACCGACACCGCGCCGCCGTTACGTTCCGCGAGACGCGTCAGGAAAACGGCGTCGGATTCCTGCGACTGGTCAATATGCGGAATCTGGATCCCCGCGAGTGATTCGGCGACGCTGGCCGTGAGTTTATTCCGTTCTGCTATCGTGTGAACGATAGCGCCGAGCGTGGTATCGTGCCAGGACTCTTCACGGCGGGAATTGAGCGTGCCGCGAAAATCCGCACTCCGGGCGCGGATGGTCACCGTATCAGGTGCGCCCCGGTGCTCCACCTCATCGACGGTAAACCGTCCCTTACCGACCAGCGAGAAACCTTTCCACCCGAGATACAGCGACAGCACCGCGCCGCGAATCGGCAACACGACCAGTCCGTCACTATCGTCGAGCTCAATATCGAGCTGGTCGGCCTCAAATCCCCGGTTGTCCGTCATCGAGAGGTTAATCAGCCGATCGCTGATATTGCCGGTGATATCTTTGCTTTCCAGTGTCAGCATAAAGTCGGGCGTCAGTGTGGCACCCGCGCCGGTGATAATATCCAGCATGATTATGCCCCCACCATCGACAGCAGATCGCCAGCTTTCCCGACCAGACTCTCGGCCTGTTTGCCGATATCGCCATACACCGCCGCGAGCGACTCATCGACACGGGTCAGTGACAGGGTAAAGCTGATTTTTCGTGGCGACCCATCCTCAAAAAATACCGTGCCGGTCTCCGAGACATTGCCGATTTTAAACATCCCATAAATCCGGCCATCCCCCGAAATAAGCGGCCACGCTCGCCCCTGCTCGGCCATCGTATACAGCGCCAGCATCGAGACCTTACCGCCGGTCAGGGCAGGATATAAATCACCGCTCAGGGTGATGTTGTCTTCTCCCTCGCCGAGGTACTGAAAAGCGTCACGCTTCCCTACGCGAGAGTTAGACGCCCAGCGATAATCCGCGCTGCGCTGCATGCTCTGATAGGGCAGCGTCTGACGCATAAAAACAAACATACCGAGTGCCAGCATCATAATCAGTCTCCTTAATCGTGCATCATGCTTGCGCGCGCTTTAGCGCGTTTATCACGCTCATATTTTTCTAATGCATCCTGCAAATCGTTACCCAACCGACCGCCCGGCATACCATTGCCCGGCACGTTGATTTGATAGGTTGGCCGACTCTGGTCGATGTAGGTTTTACCGGCGGGTGCCGTGACCGGCTGATAGCTGTTGTATGAGCTGATGGCCGGGCTGTAGCCGTTCTGCGTCGCCGCACTGGCTTTCGCTGCGGTCTGGTCAAGCGAGCTGGATTCTTTGTTGATAATGCCGAGTTTTTCGAGCACCCAATCAATCCCGCCTCGCAGCTTGTTAAAGGCGTTAAGCGGCATCAGCAGCGCATCGGCCAGCGCCTGACCGAACATAACCCCAACATTACGGCAACTGTTGAGCGTGTCCTGAGTCGCTTTCACCGGCGCTATCAGGTCTTTAAACCACTGCCAGACACCGCGAAGTTTTTCGCCGAGACCGTCAAAGATGGGCGCCAGTGGCGCGAACATTTCCCCGACCGGCGCAAAGGCACTCATCAGCCCCTCGATGACACCGCCGAAAAAGGCGCTGACAGGCTCCCAGTATTTGCGAATGAGCAGCGCGCCAGCGACCACCGCCGCCGCAACGGCCACAACCGGCAACGTGATTGCACCGAGTGCCGTCACAATAGCGCTACCGGCCACGGTAAAGACGGTACCCAGCAGACTCGCGGCGGCGATAATGGCATTAATCCCGGCGATGACCGGCCACGCAATCAGACCGATACCGCCCAGCACGCCAATAATCGACAGCGCGGCAGTCACGACGGTGAACAGCGTTTTCGTCAGTTCAGGATTCGCTTTTGTCCATGCTGCAACGGTACTAATCCAGTCGGTTGCGGTATTTGTCAGCTTGCGAAGTGCTGAATCCTGTTTCTCGAATACCTCGATTTGCAGGTCTTCCCACGCTGACTGAAGGTTTTTTAAATCCCCGTCGAGGTTGTCGGTCTGGATTTTTGCGATGAGCTCAGTCGTCCCTGCGGAGTTCTGAATCTCGCGGCGTTTGTTATCGAGCGAGCCATCACCGGCGGCGGCAACCAGCTTGATAGCGCCTTTCATCGCCTCTTCACCAAAAATAACCTTGAGGTATTCGCCCTGTTCAGCCGTCCCGAGTTTGTTTTTAGCAAAAGAGGTGTGAATGTCTTTGAGGATGCCCTCGACCGGTAACATGTTGCCTTTGCTGTCGCGGGTGTTAACACCTAATTCAGCAATCGCGTCGACGGCTTTACCCATCGGTGCCTGAAGACGGTTAAAAATGGCACTCGCCCCCGTACCGGCCATCGAGCCTTTGATACCGTTATCGGCCAGCACACCGAGCATCGAGGTCGTGCTCTCAATGCTCGCCCCTGCGGCCTCGGCGATCGGCGCGACATACTTCATCGCTTCGCCCAGCTCAACCAACCCGGTATTGGATGACGTAAAGCCTTTGGTCATTACATCCGCGACACGCTGAATCTCGGTCGTCGGCAGATTAAAGGCCGATTGCATATTCGTGATAATGTCGGCAGCTTCAGCAATATCGACACCGGCGGCAAGACTCAGATTGACCGTTGAGCCCGTCGCGGCCAGCACGTCATCGGCCTTGTAACCTGAGCGCGCCAGCGTGGTTTGTGTACGGGCAACATCACCGGGTGAAAAGGCGGTCGTTGCGCCGATATCGCGCGCTTGCTGGCGAATCGCCGCGAGCTTTGCATCCCCTTTTTCAAGACCGAGAATCGCCTGAGTACCTGACATCTGTTTATCAAAACCGATGCCCGGCGCGATAAAACGCGATTCAGCATACAGCCCGGCCATTGCAACACCCGCACCGGCCATCCCTGCATTGCGCGCACCGGCGGCGAGTTTTTGCCCGGACTCATAGCGCGATTTAACTGCACTCAGTTTCGCCTGTTGTGTACTGACGCGCGCCAGTGCTTCACGCTGGCGGTTAAGCTGTACGGTTGTTTCACTGATGGTGGTTTTCAGGCGTTGCTCATCGCTCGACAGTTTGCGGGTATTAATCCCGGCCTGACTGAGCTCCTGACGCTGACGCTGTACGGACAACCGGAGACCGTTATATTTGAGCTGAAGGTCAGCCGCGCTTTTCTTCGCGAGCTCGAGCGCCCGAGCTTGTGCGCGGGTCGGATTTTCGGTGTTTTTAAACTGGACGGCCAGCGCGGCGGCTTCCTGCTTTGCCTTTTCCAGTGACTGGCCGGTTACCGCCAGTTGTGCGCTGGCTTTCCGAAAACCGTCGATTTTCGATGCCTGACCATTCAAATCACGCAGGGATTGCTGAGTCGTGCGGATATCACCAGACAGCGATTTGCTCGCCGTCTGGATCGCTTTAAAGGGTCGGGTCGCCTGGTCGACAGCTTTCAGCAGCACTTCGAGTTTGAGGTTATTACTCATTCGTGTTTCCGCTTCGCTGTAGCGCTTTTTCACGCCAGTTGATGAGCTCGGTCAGGCTCATGGGATACAGGTCTGATGGCGACCAGTGGAAAATTACCGCTATGTCAGCCATCAGGTCATCGACCGAGAGTTTTTTCGGGAAGGTTAAGCCGCCGAATTCGGTGACAAAAAACCGACCACCTTAGCGGCAAATGACAGCATGTCGGGCAGCTCCAGCGCGGCGACTTCCTGTTCGGTCAGTGACGGCATAGTCATGCGCGGCAGCACTTTAATCAGCGCATCGACGTCGGAGTTTGCGACAGATGCCAGGCTGACACCGCGCAGGGTTCCGGCGGTCGGTTTTAACAGGGTGACGTCGGTGATCACCTGCTCGCCGCGGGTAATTGTTTTAATCAGTTTGACGATGTTTTCGTTAGTTTTTTCCATGATATTTCTCTTTAAATTCAGGTTTCAGGATTCCCGGCCAGCCGTGCTGACCGGGGCAGAAATTACAGACCGATATTTTGTCGATGAGCTTCGAGCATGTCGGTACCGTTCACTTTTTCGATGAGGTTCACCGTGTCGATTTCGACCAGTTCCGAGCCGTTCATCGTCAGCTTGAAATAGGTACATGCGAGCGAGATTTTCGACTCGGTGTCTTCTCCCTGTTTGGCTTCGCCGAGGTCGATTTCTTTCTGACGGCCACGGAGAACAACCTCAACCGGCACGGTCTCGCCGGTGTCGTCGCGCTGGTAAGACCCGGCAAAACGCAGCGGTACAGAGGCTGTGCCGGTGGCAGCGTATAGCGACCAGATGGCGTCATCAGGGAAGCCACCGAGGGAAAACTCAGCCGACAGTGCATCGTCATCGAGGCCGAGGTCGACTGGTGCCGAGCCATTCATCCCGCCGCCGCGATAATTCTCGAGCTTGCGGGTTAATTTCGGCAGCGTGACGGACTGCACGACGCCGAGATAACTCACCCCGTCGATAAACAGATTCATGAGTTTGAGCTTGCGCGGTAATGCCATGGGTCAGGCTCCTTATTTGCTGTTCACTGACGAGACCAGATTCGCCAGATATTTGTCGGTGATGCGCTGGCGTAACGTCAGACGTTCGAGCGGTGGAACAGGCGTGTAGTCGTAATCGATAAGTAGTTGACCGGCTTTCAGTGTTTCTTTGCTGTTAGCCTCGGGGTCAAACCAGCATTTAGCATCGATGATGTAACCGCCGTTTTTCAGCTCGCGGAATTTCGCGTTGATACCGTCGATAATGTCGCGAATCAGGGTCGCGGTGATCGGCTTATCCACCGCCCACATATGACCCTCAGCCATCGTATCGGCGATGACCTGCGCGGTGCGGGTGTAGTTCTCAAACTGGAAGAGCGGATCATCGGAGCAAGTACGGTTACCCCAGAAGCGGAAACCATCTTCACGAATCAGCGTCGTGATACCGGCTTCGTTCAGCAGGTCAGCATCGGTGCCTTTTTCCTGCAAATCCCAGAAGACTGATGCGCTGATGCCGGTTACCTCATTGACCGCGACGTTTGACAGGGTTTTATGCCAGCCGGTGTCATTGTCAATTTTGGCCCGAAGCCCCAGCGCAACGGCGCTCGCAAAGCTAATGTCGGTCGCGTTCTTCGTGGTATCCCATCCGAGGAAGTCAGGCCAGATTGGCATCAACTCACGGCCACTGAGGTTTTCGCGGTAGGCGATCGCCTCGGAAACCGTTTTACAGCCCCATACGTTGGCATATGCAAAAGCGCGCAGCTTCTGAGCCACAGAGACAAGCGCGGTTGTAACCTCCTGAGTCTCGAGCCCCGGCACACCGAGAATACGAGGTTTCACGCCGGTGACCGCTTTCGCCGTTAACAGCGCTTTCAGCCCGGTGTATTTGCCGTTCTCATCCGTGGTACCGATGATGTTAGAAATGGTTTGCGCCTGAGCGGTTGCCTCATCGTCGCCAGTGCCTTCTGCGACACGCACAGCCACGATGACCGGTTTTGACTGGTTAGCGATAAGTTGTAGTGATTTTGCCAGGGTGCCTTTGGTACCGGCTTTTGCGATGGCGTTTTGTGGGCTGGTAATCAGCACCGGCTCATTGAGCGGGAACATATCGGCGTCAGCATCACTGGCCGTGCAGACTATGCCGACAACCGCCGTTGATACCGTCGAGATTGTGCGTGTACCGTCGTTAATTTCGACGACTTCGACGCCGTGATGATAATCACTCATCCGTTTAACTCCGTTAGTTGGGGTGAGTGATATTGTCTGGTTTACGCCTGTATGCGGCTATTTGTCAGGGTTCGGCGGTGGATGACACAACGGAATGAGTCGCCGGAAATTTTTTATACAGCGTCGATAGGCCCACATCAAAAATCAGCGCGACACGCTGACGGGATTCACCGGCGGCAATAAGCCGCCCGGCCTGAGCCCACTCGTCAGGGGTCAGCTTTGGCCGACGACCTCCGACTCTTCCCTGTGCGCGAGCTGCATCGAGCCCGGCGCGGGTGCGCTCGACAATCAGCTCGCGTTCCATTTCCGCAAGCGCGCCCATGATGTGGAAGAAAAAGCGCCCCATCGGGGTCGATGTATCGATACTGTCGGTCAGGCTGCGGAAATTGACGCCGCGCTGTCGAAGCTCTTCGGTCATCGAGACAAGATGCCGCATGCTACGACCGAGCCGGTCGAGCTTCCAGACAACCAGCGTATCACCGGCCTGAAGTCGCTTCAGGGCGCGATTGAGCCCCGGCCTGTTGGTCGATTTCCCGCTGATTTTATCCTCGAAAATTTGCTCACATCCCGACCGTTCCAGCGCGTCACGCTGTAGCGCGGTGTTTTGCTCATTTGTTGATACGCGCACATAGCCAACCTGCATCTGTTTTCCCTTATGCAAAAGCCAGAATGATGCCAGCCCGGCGGGAAAACTGCATTTTCTCAAACGTTGGTTTGAAAGAGGCAGCAAAACGAGAGGTGGGAACAGGAACCGGACAGATACCTGATATGTCGTTTTTTACCTATTCAACATCTGGTAATGCAGCTTTTGTCGTAAACCTCCCCGGCGGGATCGTCATTCAAGGTGACAACTTCACTACAGACAGCAATGGCTACCAGTTGATCACTATGGGGCTGGCGCTTTCTGATTATCAGGTGCTGGTATGCGAGGGGCAATCAGGAGGATGGACAGCATCAGGGGGAATTTACTCATTCCTTACTGTATATGGGGCAAACAAAGTGAACCAGTCGCAGTTTGCTGTTCGTTCAGCGGCATGGCGTTCTAGCGATAAAAACTTTATTGCTAGCTCAACAGCAGGAACATGGATAGCTATCGGGAGGGTTTAACATGAAAAATTATTATTACAGCGCTAAACAGAATATTTTCATTGCCAGCGGTAGCCGTTTGTTAAACACGGATGAATTCAATGATGCCATTGCTGTTAGCGATGATGTTTTTAATGAATTTTTCAGGACCATCAATAATGGCAAACGCCGTATTGCCGGGCCTGATGGCCTCCCGGCGTGGGAAGATATTCCACCGCCGACGGCGGCAGAAATCAAAGCTAAGGAAATTGCAGAGGCAGAACAGAAAAAATCTCATCTTCTGGCTGAAGCATCAGAAGTAACGAAAGGATGGCAGACAGATCTCCTGCTTGGCTCAATTAGTGATGAGGGCAAGGCGAAACTAATTGAGTGGAGAACATATATTAAGGAACTGGAGGCGGTAAACACCTCCAGTGCGCCAGAAATCAACTGGCCTGAGCCGCCGGTGGAGTAGGCCATACGGGTTTTGTTGTATCAACTCGCATCAGCAAGACCCGATATTTTATCCATTCAGTCAGCGCAGCGGCTTCTCCTTCCGTCGCGATTCCTGCACTTACTGCATCCTGACGCCATACAATTTCGTCTGTAGCTACTGCACGTAGTTGCGCTTTTTGTGTCTCCGCAGCGGCTACGGCTGCCACCTGTTGAGCATCAGAGTCTGTCACCCACTCGCTACCGTTCCACTTATCGTAAGGCGTGGCGGGTGCTAGCGTAGTCGTATTTTTTGGATAGTCACCCAGCGCAGTAATGGAAACATCCTCTCCTGTTTCAGTGCTATATACCGTTTCACCGCGATGATCAGCCACATATTCCCACGCGGTGAAATCAGGTGTACGACAAATGGAAAAACCTTCTTTGCTTTGTCCTGGCTTGTCAGTGCATGAATTAGCTGGAATGCCAACACCAACTGGCAGATATTCAACAGATGAGGAAATATATTCGCGTGTCCCTCCATCGTAGTTAAACACGGTAATATCACCCGCTACCGTGGCAATAAATTTACTGTTTAATTTTGCGTTTGCCATTATGCAGCCCTCACTATGTAATTAAATGCGATGTTACGAGGTCTATTATCGGTTGATGGTGAGTTGCTTTTTATTGATGAGGTAGACGTAAAATTGCCGCCTTGCCCATAACCAATGACAATCCCTAATGAGATGTCAACATCCTCCAGAATCCCGTTACCCATACTTTCTTTCGTTGTGTTGTGAATGTTTTTAGATATACCTAAATGTTTAACGGCGTTATTCGTTTCATCCGATGACGCCCACATTCTACCTAACGAGTGCGTATGCCCTGCTACTAATGATTCCTGATAAGCCAGTAAATTCCGACCGCCATCTACACCGCGCCCATCATCCCAGCCGCGAATAAACTCACCACGTAAATCTATAATTACTCCGTCGGGATACACTTTCCCCAGCAGTGGATAAATATCGGGATCAAAAGGCGCGCCGTTGTGTTTCAGAAAAACCATGTTTGCCATATGAGGGAAAATTTCTGATGGCATGATTTCGGAAGGCCAAGGGATAGGAGTTCCTATCATTGGGGCACCTTCGCTTAAACCAAGGTTTTCGAGAACTTTGTCAATCAGCCCGGCGTCGGCCATTTCTTTGAGGGCGTTCTCGATAAGCGGGTATTGTTTATGAGGGTTAGCCTTTGCTTCATGGTCTTTGATGAGCTTATCGGCGTAACTCTTCACCTCGATGACCGCATCATCGACGTATTTGCGGGTCGCCAGCACGACTGACGGGTCAATTTTTAAGGTGATCGCCGACGTGCTCGAGACAACCAGAATCATGCGAATGGTCTGCGTTCGACCGCTACCCTCGGCCAGTAACGGCTTATAGGTTTCCGGGCAGTTGGCGACAGCAATCAAAACGCCATCGTCATCATAAAGACCGATTTCGCGAATGAAGAAACCGCCCTCATTCTCCGGGATGATTTGCTCGGCAATAATCTGACCGGCGTCGTTAGCATCCACGCCCAGCGAATTAATTGGCGCGATGCGGGTCTGGTTAACGAGTTTTGTCTGAGCCGGGTCAGGTGTCGGCAAGGTGCCGCCCCCGTCACCGACGGCCATTTGTGTGATATTCAGTTTTGTACCGAGCGCGGTCGCGTTTGCCAGTCGCGCCGCGCCCTGATTGGTCAGGATGGCAAAATATTTCGTCGTCATGCGCTTACTCGCAGGTTATCAATCAGATGAATGGCCGAAGCCGGATAAAAATCACCACCGACGACAATTTCCTCGGCGGCGTAGGGATAAATGGTTAACAGGTCGCCGTCGTAGCAGCTTGCGCCCACATAAGCGCGCCCGGTGGTGCTCAGGCTGATGGCGAGCCCGGTCAGGTGTCGGCTTGCCGGTTTTGCCCCTTCAATCAGGCGCTCGAGCTCGAGATACATTTCATCGGTGATGCCGGTCTCGAGTACGCCCACAACCAGCCGGAAAGTACCCGGCTCTTCGTCGAGCTCCCACCACTCTTTAACCTCAATCAGATAGCCCAACGGCTCCACCACGCGCCGTAATGCGGCGATGGTGCCTTTGTGGGCGTGAACGTAAAACGCCGAGGCGATGACGCTGCGTTTTGTCGCTTCCGGCCAGCTCTCATCCCACCGGTCAACCGAAAACGCCCACGCCAGATACGGCAGCAGCCGCACCGGGCAGGTGCGCCAGTTCCACAACGTGCGAAGCGGTACCGGCACACGCTCGATATCTGCGGCCGCGCGAGCGGCGGCAACCTCCAGCACCGACGAGCCAACGGGCAACAGCCGGTTATCACTCATCGGCACCCCCGTCAGCGATGCTGTATTCGGTGCAACAGGATGCCTGGTATTTACTGAGCACAATGTCAGCCAGCGGCGCGGCCAGCTCGACACGCTGCACACCCTCGACGTGCAGGGCGGCATAAATCGCCGACTGGCGAATGTCGCGCCCTAGTCGCTGTTGTGCGGTGATATACGCCTTGAGTTTTTCTTCAGCGGCCTGACGGATGGGCTCGGCTTCTGGCCCCGGATAAAAATAAAGAGTTGCGTCAATCTGGTACGGCACGATTTCAGCACTCTGCACCGTTACCCGGTCGCCAACGGGGCGCACCTCTTCAGCGTTCAGCGCTTTTTCCACGACGGCCAGCAGATCATCGGATGCGGTGCCGTCATCCTCGCGTGAAAGTACGGTGATGGTCACACAGGCCGGTGACGGGCTGACTACCGAGATATCAGCGACACGCCCGTCAGCGCTGCGGCCATGATATTCATACGCACCGACAGGCCCGGCCACGCTGAGCCCCTCATACGCCTGTTGCGCGCGTAGCCGCAAATCAGCGTCTGATTCCATGACCGCCGGTGTCGGCGGGATAGTGCTGTCATCGGCAGGTGTCACGGTCTGACGCTCGGTATTGTTGTTCCCGGCCATCACGTCGAGGTCGTTATTATTCGCATAGGCCAGCGTGCAGGCTTTCCCGGCATCGTTCACACGCTGACGCCAGATGACTTCGCGATAGGCGTTTTCCTCCAGATATTTCACCAGCGGCTCAGACTCGAGGGCGAGAGTGCGCGCAACAGCTTCCTGTTGCTCTTCAGGATAAAGCGAGACCAGCGTCGCTTTGCGTTCCGCGAGAATGGTTTCAAAATCCAGCGTTTCCACGAAGTCGGGCGCGGGGAGCTGGCTCAGGTCAATAGTTGCCATAGATTCAACTCACAGGGATGGTTAAAGAAAGTGGTTTGCCGGTGGCTTTTACTTCGCCGGTCAGGTCAACAACCATCCGGCCATCAAACTGGCGCTCAACCGTCAGCGCGCTGATGCTGATGCGCGGTTCCCACTTCAGCAGCGCCATATAACAGGCACACATAATTTGCAGCTTCAGCGCGTCGGTCTGCGGCTGGTCAATCAGGGAGAACAGCAGCGACCCATAATCGCGGCGCATCACTCGCGAGCCGACCGGCGTACGCAGAATGTCGCCACA
The DNA here is from genome assembly GCF_019930565.1 of Kluyvera sp. CRP. NCBI lineage: Bacteria > Pseudomonadati > Pseudomonadota > Gammaproteobacteria > Enterobacterales > Enterobacteriaceae > Kluyvera > Kluyvera sp. CRP. The sequence continues at coordinate 1,012,127 of NZ_CP082841.1, forward strand.
GCTCTGACTGATATGCTCAACGTCAGTAATAGCGCGCCCGGTCTCGCGGCTCATGCCGATGTAACGTGTTGTCATAGTGGTGCCCCTGTTTCACCGCCGCTGTCGCCGGGGTGTTTATGCAGATGAAGCACTTTTCCGTTTGAAGAAAGCGAACCGCCGGTATGGGTGATATCACCTTTCATCGTCCCGCCTTTCGTGACCTCGAGTGACCCGGTCGTCAGTTTGTTGGTGCAGACCACTTCCGGTGTGTCGAGGGTGATGCGGGTCTCGGCTTTCACCGTCACCACCGGCACCGTCACGGCGATAGAATCCGAGGCCGTCACGTCTGCGGTTTTTATGCCGCTTACGGTCAGCGCGCCGGTCTCCGGCTCGTACTCGATAACCGCCCCGTCAGGAAAGGTGATGTGAAATGCATCAGCCGACGCCGACGGCGCGGGATGGTCATCAGAGAAAATACCCGGCAGCACAAAGGCGGTGTCGAGCTCGCCACCCACGGCCAGCAGTAAAACCTGCTCGCCCACAGAGGGAGCCCACCACGTGCGAGAGCGACCGGCGCGCGTCGTCAGCCACTGAAGCCAGTCGGTAACGATGCCGCCAGTCTGGACGCGACAGCGCCCGTCATCGAGGTCGACTTCGACAATGACGCCGGTGCGGATCAAATTGCGTAGGAGGCGTAAAGCGTCCTGAAGAGTTGCGCGAGTATTCATACAAGGAAGGATGCCGCCCGGTGCTCTGAGCGGCAATTGATGCGGGTTTTACTGTCGATAGCACAACGTTAAACGGACAATTTAGCGAGAATAATTTCTTCCACGGTTTGCCGGTCTTCAGCGTTAAACCCGATGAGCGGTCGGGCGGCGTACTGCACCGGCGCGCTGTTTCGCCCTGGCTTATCCTTCAGGCCGTACTGATGCACATGCACCATCCTTTGCACCTTGCCGGTAAATTCCACGACAGCAGAGTCATTTCCCGCCGTGGCTTTCATAAAGCGACTGGTGCGGAGCTTCGCGAACATTTCCCGCTTAACCCGGCCTTTCTTCGCTTTCACCGGCTGGCGTTTTCGTGCGGCGTATGGGGTGCCGTCGGGCGCTTTCTGCGTTTTAATCCGGCGCTGTTGTCGGGTTCTCAGGGTCTTCGCGATATCTGCGGCCATCTTGCGCCGGGCGGTCGGTGACAGCGCCGCTATCAGCCCGGCGAGCTTATCGTCGAACGGTTTAAAGTCATTCATACGAGCGGCTCAGGTGGCTGAGGTTCCGGCACGGTCTCAATATGTAGCTTATTCCCGTCTTCCCTGACGATGGTGCGCTCGGTCAGCATCAGGCTGATACTGATATCGGCGCTGTCGTTGTCGTTGATATCGGCGAAATAGGTGAAGCCTTTTTTACGCCCCTCATCGGTCGTCATGATGTCGGCCTGATGGATGCGCAGCCATGCCTGAATCGGTACGAGCAGCAGCTCGATATCGCCGGTGAAGTCGGTCACCACCACATTGAGCGTGTACTGATTCTCGAAAGACAGCGACGCCGCCAGCGTGGAGGCGAGTTTCCCGTTATCGATAAAGATGCGCATCATTTCGGGGTTACGCGCCAAATCAGGCACGGCGTCAGTTAAGGCTTTTCGCAGACTCTTTGGCTTGTACATCGATTTTGTCCTGGCAATTTTTTATCGTTCTGACCTGAAGCGCGCAGCGCTCGAGGGCGCTTTCGAGCTGGCGTATATCCGCACTCAGATCGCCATTGGTGGTCGGGTCACTTCCCGGCATCGGGCAAAGGCTGACCCTCGGGCAAGCGTTGTAAACAATCACCGGCGTCGGCACAGGCGGCGCGCTGGTGCAACCGGCGCACAGCATCAGGCAAATCAGCGCTGTACCAGCGGCGAAGCTGTTCATTCTCATTGAGTAACCTCGTTATAGTCTGTTCCCGGCGTTGCGCCCGAGCCCCGGCATCGATGAGCTCACCACGCAGTAAGACCTGAGCGGTTTCGTTTTCACCACTGATGCGGTGGGCGGTTTTGAGCTGGCTTTTCAGCATGCTGATAACCGTTTTTTGCTCACCCGCGACTTTATTCGCCCGTTCAAAAGAGCGGCTCAGGTTGGTGTTTTCGTGACGCAACCACAGCAGCCCGGCCACGGCCAGCATTAACAACACAATCAGCGTTTTCATTGCGCCCCCTTCAGGCAGTTTGCGCGCTCGCGCAAGCGGCGATTTTCGAGCCCGGTATTACGGACGCCATTCACAAACACCCAGCGAGTAAGCTGGTCACAGGCTTGCCACCATTGCCGGTGCTTCAGGTGATAAACCAGCGTTGAGCGACAGGCCGCGCCGGTGCCGACGTTAAAGGCGAAGCTGACCAGCGTGTCATAGACCGCCTGTGGCATTTCTACCGGCACACAGACCGCGAGACGTTTCTCGACGTTCAACACGTCGGCGACCAGATTCACGGCGGCTTCTTTCTCGGTGATATCCCGTTTCGGTACCACCCCGGCAGTGTGGCCGATGCCTGACGTCCACACACCCGCGCTGCACTGGTAAGGGCGCAACCGGCAACCCTCGAGGTCGGCAATCAGCGCGAGCCCCTCCGGCGAGGTGTGAAGCAAACGAAAATCAGGCACCAGTGCCGCCAGCGCCAGCACGACGGCCACACTGCAACGTTTAACGATTGAGGCCACGAATCACCCCCTTATCGATACCCATTGAAACGAGATAGTTATACGTCTTGCGGCGATACCAGAAATTCACCAGCGCGGTGAAGATGGCACAGCCACCGCCGATAACAATCGCCAGCTTTTCGGGCGTCTGCGTACCGAAATACGCCAGCGCCACTGACAGCCAGTAGGTCAGAAAGGTCGTGATTTTTTCCATCGTCAGTCCCATAGGTTCACGGTCTCCGATACCGGCGCGGCGTCGACTTCAGGCAGACTGACCGCCGTGCCGTGCGGCAGGACGACGCCCAGCTCGGCGAGACCCGGATTAGCCAAAAGCACCGCCTCGACCACGCCCTCAGTACGCCCGTAATGGCGCTGACATAACGTGTCGAGCGTGTCGCCCTGATGCGCGATGACGTTCATCAGATTTGCCCCACGATGCAGCGCGCTTTGTCCTGGATACGGGCAACCGACCAGCGCATGTCTCGCCACATTTCGTCGATGGTTTCCTCGATGCTGTCGGCCTTTTTGTCACCTTTGGCGCTGGCATCGACGCCGCGATATTTCTCGTACAGTGTCGCGGTTGTCATCGAACAAACGGCGTTGAAGTAGTGGAAGACCCGGACGCTTTCGCCGTCGATTTCATCCGTCGGCACATCCTCGAGCCGCGCATATCCGGCGGCGAGCTGAAGGTCGCGCCAGTCGGTCAGCTCGGCGTTGGTCTCGGCCATCGCGGTTTTAATTGCCCGGCGCAGACGCACCGGCGTCACGGTCTGCTCGAGGCGCATTTCATCTCGCATGCGCTTCGGATCAACATCAGGGAAAAAGCCGGTATTTTTAATCACCGGTTCCTCGACCGGCTCAGGTGGGATGACCATCTGGTCGCGCGGTTGCGTCGGGTTGTTCATCACAATCATGGTCATGAGTACCTCAGTAAATAGGTGGGCGGTGGTCGCCGGTCGCAGTTGCGGTAAATTACCGACATTGACCAGCGAGCCGCCCGGCGCGGGGCGCGTTCGGTTAACCGGTGACTTTCTTCGGGCGTCCTCGCCCTCGTTTCACCGGTGAATCTGGTTTTTTAGCGGGTGCCTTTTTCGCGGCGGTTTTCTTTTCCGCTTTTTTGGTGGTGACCGGCTTCGGGAATACCTCGCGGGTGAGCGTCTCAATGTCCTTGCGAACACCGGCGTTAGTGTCGAGCTGTAAGGCGCGTTTCAGATGTCCTAGCGCCTCAGGAAGCTGACCGGCATCACGCAGCGCCAGCCCGGTAACCTTATGCAGTCGGGCGCGGACTTCGTCGGGCATGTCGGCGGCTTCAGTCAGGCCGATGACCTCGAGCAACTGAGCAGCGTCGACGGGCTCACCGGCGATACGGGCGCGAGTTGCCGCGAGCGCGACCTCTTCGGCCAGCATGTAAGGCGCGGGGCGGGAATGGTTTTCCGGCATCGAGAGACTGAAGCGCAGCGCATAGCGCGCAATCTCAATCGCGCCGGTGATATCCCCCGCATCAAGACGCCAGAGCATCACCGTCATCAGAATGTCATCCTGTGCGCCGGTGCCGCTTTCCAGTACGCCAGCGACCCACGGAAGGTACAGCGGGAGTAATTCGCGTTTTTTATCCGCTTTGCGTTCTTTCGAGCGGATTTCTGAAAGCGTCCGGCGGTCTGCGGCCAGCTTAACGAGCATTTGCTCGTAAGCTGAGGCATGACGCAGCGGGGCGTTTTCCCGCTGCGATGCCCTGATAGCCGAGACCCGCATCGCGTGACGCTGTGCGGGGGTTGCCATCGGTTAAGCCTCCGTGCCGTCAGGGGTGTCAGCGTCAGCCGGTGCGGTACCGGTCAGGGACTGCATCGCCTTGACCATTGCCGCCGCGAAGATTTCCGCGCTGGCCGCTTCCGGGGTGTCGGTTTCTTCCGGCTCGAGGATCTCGATATTTTCAATCAGACACCCGGCCTCGTAGTCCTCGATGACGAAATCGACTTTGACCTGTTCGTAGTTTTCCACCTGGTCGAGTTTCGGGTTCTCGACGATGTGGCGGCGGTGGCCGTCCTCGTACAGATAAATCGAAATGTTATCCAGCGTGGTGATGAAAATGCTGTTCGCCGGGAAGAACGGCGCGCGCACCGCCTGAAGCTGACCGATGGTCTTCTGGCTGATAATCAGCTCACCGGCGAGCTGTTCGCTGTTCGCCTGGAATTTATTAATCATCGGGAAGTATTTGTCGGTCAGGATGCGGCGACCACAGATGACAACCATTTCCGGGTTTTCGCGGTGGATCTCCGCGACCAGCGATTCAAACGCATCCATCACCAGCGCGTCGAGGTTGGCGTAATGACCGCCTTTGCCCACCTTGATGGTGTTCGAAATCACGGTACCGTCATCGTCGGTGATGCTGGACATCACACGCTCCGGCGCGTCTTCGCGGTATTTCTGCAACCAGCCGACGGCCACGTCCTGAAGTAACGGATTTTTGGTACGGTCGGAGGTCGCCGCGCGGCTCACGCCGTTAAAGCCGATGGTGATGTAATCCAGTGCCTGACGCTTGATGATGGCGTTGCGAATGCGGATCTGGAAATCCTGAAAACGCGCCCACAGGTCGAGTTTGTTGTACTTCAGGTGATAGTCGAAGTTCACCGGGTGGCAGAAATAACGGTACGCATCCATTTTCGAGAAATCAGCGGTTTTACGCTCGACGCCGCCGTCAGTGTCGGCGGTACTGGCAATGGAGCCGGTCACATCGATGCCGACTTTCTCTTCGGTCAGCTCGGAGACGGTCACCATGTTGATGAGCTTCAGGAAGCTGGACGACTGCTGGATTTTGTCAAACAGGGTCTGAGTGACCGACGGCTCAACGGTGAATTTCTTGTCGAGGTCGCTGGTCTCGATGCCGTTCAGCTCGGCGATACGGCTCAGGTACTGATTGAATTTAAAACGGGTCTCTTTACGCATGGGTTTCTTATTCCTTCGGGTTTATCAGGGGTTAGCAGTCGGTCAGCGTGGAGCCAGCCGCATCACCGTCGCCACCGGCGCTTAATTTGCGGCGCGGCTGCGATTTGTCTTCGGTGTTGTCCAGCGTGATTTTGATGGTGCTGAATTGCTGCGAGGTGGCTGCGGCCTGTTCGGTCAGCGCCTTTTTGACGTCGGCGAGCTCGGTTTCAAGCTGGCTGAAACGTACCTCGGCGCTTTCGCCGCCGGTCTGCACCTGCTCGGCGATGGCGGTCACGGCTTCGTGCACATCACCGAATCGCGCGTCGTCGCTGGCCTGTTTACGGCTGAAGATGCTTTTCACCGTGTCGCTCAGACGGGTGATGATGGGCTCGCGCTGGTCTTCAAATTCCAGCTCGGCGAGCGTTGCCACAGAGAAGAAATTCTCAGGGCTGGCTTTAAAGCGGTTGAGGGGGTTGTGTTTCGCGGTGCGGCAAAACTCGAGATATTCAGTACCGAGGCTTGCCGGGTCGTCAGTGACGGCCAGACCAACCAGATAGCATTTGCCGCTGTTGGCAAAGTTCGGTTGAATTTCCATTGAGGTATAGACTTTCTGTCCCGCCTTATTCATCGCGACGAGGTCATCAGTCGGTGTGATTTTGGCGAACAATGCCAGCTTGCCGTTGAGCGCTGAATCATCGTCAATCACTTCAGCTTTCAGCTCAGCCACATCGCCATAACGTTTAAATACGCTGTCAGGCAACAGGCCGCGCAGGTGCTCGAGGTTAATACGGCAACCGTAGACGCGCGGGTCATACGAATCAGCCATTTCCTGAATATCGGTCGCACTGATAACGCGACCGTCGCAGGTGTCACCCTCGACGCCGATGCGAAACCATTTCGAAACTTTTTTAGCCATGTGTCAGGTGTCCTGAGTTGGGTTATCGGGTCGGATGTAGTTTCCCGACTCAGCCCCTCGCCAGCCACCTGTTGCGGAAGTGCAACCCCTGACACAACAGGGGTTTAGCGATTCATCCCCCCTGAATCTTTAGCCTTGCCGTGTACTCATCACGGCGAGGTTTTATGACCACTACAACCGACACAACATTACTCAGCGACCCGAGACGACAGGCCGCGCTTTTGTTCTGGCAAGGGTTCTCCGTGCCGCAAATCGCGGAGCAATTGCAGGTTAAGCGCCCCACGGTGCAGAGCTGGAAGCAGCGCGATAAATGGGAAGAAACCGCCCCACTAAACCGGGTCGAGTTCACGCTCGAGGCACGACTGATTCAGCTCTACGCAAAGCCCGACCTGACGCCGCACGACTTCAAAGTCGCGGATTTTCTGGCGCGCCAGATGGAGCGCCTCGCAAGGGTTAACCGCTACGGCCAGACCGGCAACGAGGCCGATTTAAACCCGAAGGTGGCCAACCGCAACAAGGGGGAAAAGAAGAAGCCGAAAAAGAATTTTTTCAGCGAAGAGGCTATCGAGAAACTCGAAGAGATTTTTCTCGAGCAGTCTTTCGACTATCAGCTCGAGTGGTGGCGCGCTGGACTGGCGCACCGAATCCGGCACATCCTCAAATCACGCCAGATTGGCGCGACGTTCTACTTTGCGCGTGAGGCGTTACTACAGGCGCTGAAGACCGGCCACAACCAGATATTTTTGTCAGCCAGCAAGACGCAAGCCTATGTATTCCGTAAATACATTATCGCTTTTGCCCGACAGGTTGGCGTCGAGCTCACCGGTGACCCGATTGTACTCGGCAACAATGGCGCGGAGCTGATGTTTCTCGGCACCAACGCCAACACCGCGCAAAGCCACAACGGCGACCTGTATGTCGATGAAATTTTCTGGATCCCCAACTTCCAGAAGCTGAAGCGCGTCGCCGGTGGTATGTCGTCACAGGAGCATTTACGCACGACCTACTTTTCGACCCCGTCGTCGCTGGCACACGGTGCCTATCCGTTCTGGTCGGGCGAACAGTTCAACCGTGGGCGCTCGGACAAGAGCGAGCGGGTCGATATCGATATCAGTCACGCCGCACTCGCGAAGGGTGTCGCTTGCCCTGACGGCCAGTGGCGGCAGATTGTCACCATCGAGGACGCACTCGCCAAAGGGTGCACCCTGTTTAACATCGATACGCTGAAGCGTGAGAACAGCGTCGACGAGTTCCGCAACCTGTTTATGTGCGAGTTCGTCGACGATAAAGCGTCGGTCTTCCCGTTCGAAGAGCTTCAGCGCTGCATGGTCGACAGCCTCGAAAAATGGAGCGATTACGCGCCATTTGCCGACCGGCCATTCGGTCACCGCCCGGTGTGGATTGGCTACGACCCGTCATTACGGGGCGACAGCGCCGGGTGCGTCGTCATCGCGCCGCCGGTTGTCGCCGGGGGTAAATTCCGCATCCTCGAACGTCACCAGTGGAAAGGCATGGATTTTGCCCAACAGGCCGAATCCATTCGCGAGCTCACGCAGAAATACACCGTCGAATACATCGGCATCGATGCGACCGGGCTCGGTCAGGGCGTCTTCCAGTTGGTGCGCTCGTTCTACCCGGCAGCGCGGGAAATTCGCTACACGCCGGAAATGAAAACCGCGATGGTGCTGAAAGCTAAAGACACCATTCGCCGCGGGTGCCTCGAGTACGACGTCAGTGCGACCGACATCACGCAGTCGTTTATGTCGATTCGTAAAACCATGACCAGCAGTGGCCGCAGCTCGACCTACGAGGCCAGCCGCACCGAGGAAGCCAGTCACGCCGATCTCGCGTGGGCAACCATGCACGTATTAATCAATGAGCCGCTGACCGCCGCGACCGGCGAACAGTCATCCAGCATTATGGAGTGGAATTAATGAGCAAAAAACGCAACAAGCGCCAGCAGCAGCCGCGCACCGAAAACCACACCGCCGCACCGGCACTGAGCATGGAAGCGTTCACTTTCGGCGAGCCGACGCCGGTACTCGATCGCCGGGATATCCTCGATTATGTGGAGTGTATCGACAACGGCCAGTGGTACGAGCCGCCGGTGAGCTTCTCCGGGCTGGCGAAGAGCATGCGCGCCGCCGTTCACCACAGCTCGCCGATTTACGTCAAGCGTAACATTCTGGTGTCGACCTACATCCCGCACCCGCTGTTATCGCGTCAGGATTTCAGCCGGTACGCGCTCGATTATCTGGTCTTTGGTAACGCCTTTCTCGAAGAGCGTACCGGCATGACCGGCAAGCCGTTAAAGCTGGAAACCTCACCGGCGAAATACACCCGCCGTGGCATTGAGGATGATGTGTACTGGTACATTCAGAGCTACACGCAGCCGCACAAGTTCAGGGCCGGTTCCGTCTTCCACCTGCTCGAGCCTGATATTAATCAGGAGCTGTACGGGATGCCGGAATACCTGAGCGCGCTTAATTCAGCCTGGCTGAATGAGTCGGCGACGCTTTTTCGCCGCAAGTATTATCAGAACGGCGCCCACGCCGGGTACATCATGTATGTGACCGATGCCGCACAGAGCAGCACCGACGTCGAGGCGCTGCGAAAGGCGATGCGCGACTCGAAAGGGCTCGGCAATTTTAAAAACCTGTTTTTCTACGCACCGCACGGTAAACCGGATGGGATTAAAATTGTGCCGCTGAGCGAAGTCGCGACAAAGGATGACTTTTTTAATATCAAGAAAGTCAGCGCCGCTGACCTGCTCGACGCGCACCGCATACCGTTCCAGTTGATGGGCGGCAAGCCGGAGAACGTCGGCTCAGTGGGCGACGTTGAGAAGGTGGCAAAGGTCTTTGTGCGTAACGAGCTGACCCCGCTTCAGGCGCGCTTCATGGAGCTGAACGAGTGGGCGGGTGAAGAGATTATCCGCTTCGAAAAATACACACTCGGCGACGACGAATAACCCCACCCATAGCCGCCCGTCGTGGCGGCTTTACCCCCACCGCACACAACGCCCTCAGCGCCACGACACGCCGTCGTCACACCTCAACACCTTACGACTCACCCACGACCATTTAAACGCCACAGTGACGCGCTCAGGCGCTGATAAATAAAAATAAATACCACGCTCAGCGCGCAATGCTATCCCCGCCACGCCTGCCCGCTTTATGGGTCGGTTTTAATGCAGGTGCACGAACACGCCGGAGGCGCGCCAGCACTGGCGGCGCTCAGACGCGACAGGGGAGGAAAACGCATGCAATTCGATGCAGTCATGCATGCAGGGCTAAAAATGGCAAAAAACACGGGAAAAACGCATAAAAAAACCGGCATCAGAGCGCCGGTTTCAGGGGGATTCGATTGCGATTAATGCCCACGCAAAGCACCAATAACGCTATTCAGACAAGCGGAGGCGACAATCAACAAAAAAATCGTTGTCCACGGATTTTCATAAACGAGAGATAACATATTGATATAGATCCTTTTATTTGTGCATTCTGATGTGGTTTAACAGGTGTTTTATAGCGACCGCGAGCTCATCCTTACTGGCTTGCTCTACCATTTTTGCGGTGTAGCTTTCCACCTCGCGAGAGCTGAGGTCGTTATTTGAGGCCATTACAGTTAGCCTCTTTGCCCAATTGAGAACTGGGTCTATCAATGAATGGGAATTATGCATGTCTAAAAACCTCGATTTATTTAACCAGCAGACGGCTGAAATCTTTGCAGTGCTATGGGAAAACTTTCCCGTTCCTCAGGTAATAAGCTATGAGAAATTTAACGCCGCACTGCCTGATGACTGGTTCGAACAAATTAACTCACCCAAGATGAAAGCATTTAATGAATTGCGAAGTGTGATTGATGGCACATTCACTTTTCTTGGGGAAAATGGATACATCCAATACAAAACCGATCACCAGACGTATTTCAGCGAAGTAAGACTGACCGAGAAAGCGCTTGCGGTACTCAACAAAAAGCCCGAGGCACTCGGCGGTAACGAGACGATGGGTGATAAAATTATCAGTGCGGTGAAAGATGGTGCGCCGGGAGTGATTGCCGGTGCAGTGACAAATCTGCTGACTCTCGGGGTCAATCTGGTAACCAGCTAACGCCTCGCGGCGCTCGTTGTTAAACCCCGCCAGCGCTGAAAACAAGTTTCAGCACCGGCGGCGTTTGCTATGGTCGACGTGGTGGCGGGATTATCGGACCTCTCGCCGGTGTGAACGCCTCAATTTTATGATTGCTGATATCATGCAGCCGCCCGTAACTATCCCTGACGATTTCGGCACACCCGACCAGCTCGGCGGGTGTCAGGTTCTCATTGACCATTATTTGTTGTAGTCGATGCACAATTCCCATCAGTTTTATGCTTTTGTTTTTATGCTGCGGTATTTCGCGGGGTATTTTGTGCATTTAGCAGCCCTCGCGACGAATATCATCAACACTGAGCCATTTCACACCCGCTTTATCCATTGCATTTTCATAGATCCCCGCCACTTTCGCCCCGGAATAGTGCTTCCATATGCTAGGGATGACCACCGTTGGCTGGCGTTTGCTTAGCGACTTTTTACACAACCGAAGCTCTTCGGCCAAAGCCTCAATAACCCTGACGCCGTGCTCATCCAGTTTCGATACGACCGTCACCACTCCTGATTTTTTATCAACGCTGCAAATAATACCGACTGTTTTTTCCTCTGATGAATAATCCGGGTCGATACCAATCTGATAACCGCCGACCTGCATTAACTTAGTTGTCATTTGTTCCACTCCGTTTCTGTTGAATAGCCCGGCCACTCATCAGCGACCGCATAACTGAATTTTTTCTCGCCATATGTCACCGTCGCACCTCGCGCCAGCACATCCAGCTCCCACCGTTCCGGCCTGATGCCATGCTGTGCGAGGTCAAACCGGATGCGCGATATCTGGTCTCGCTGTGATTTGGTCAGGCGAGCTGAAGGTGCTAGCTCATCCGGTTTTAACGGTGACCGGTTTCTTTGCTGCCTGTTTTGAGGTTTAGCCCCCGCCTTTAGCGCTTCCCTGAGCACCTTCACGGCCTCCGGGTCGTCCCAACCGATAACCCCGTCATCGATAAGATTTAGCACCGCTGCGGCTTGCTCAGACGGTGTAGGCGTCATGTCCGTGGCGGCTCCGTTGGTAACAAACCCACAGTTATTGACAGGACTCCGAGGCGCGGCGATGCCGCTTTTTAAAGTCAAAGGCTCAACGGCAACAGCCTTTGGAACGATGCGCCATTCTGATGACCGGGTGATTCGAATGTGACCCGCGCCAAGATGAGGGGCGTAAATACCGACGACTCTCTCGATATCTTCTTCATACTCGTTGACCTCATCGGTCGTAGTGCGCGCGACCCTGACGGTCTGGTCGTCACGCTTAACATTCGCGCCACCCTGTGCGGCGATGTATAAATCAAATTCACCCTCATCAGCAGCATGGCGAGCCGCTTCGACACGCTCGTCAAAGTCGCTGGCGATGCTGACGCCGCGCGGCAGCTTGCGGAGCTCGCGATATGCGCCCATCGTCGGGATGCCAATCGGTTTAAACTGAGGGATGCGCCATGTTGACGCCCATGCGGTGACCGCCGAAGCGGTATCTTTAAGGGGTTTACCGGTGTCATTATCGAGCTGGCCGTCGAGCGCATAGCCATCGATATTCTTAGCGATGTATTTCGCGATATAGCCAGCCGCGCCGCCTTTATTGAGGTGTTTTGCTTCGAAGCGATTACGCGCCGCGCCGCGCTCGTGTCCATCTTCTTTCATCGCATAACGGCGCATTATGTCGGTGATCTGCTTGCGCTGGGCGCGCTTGCAAAACAGCATCATATGCCAGTGTGGGGTGCCGTCATGATGTGGCTCAACAACGCGCATCCCGTAGACCTGCAAATCATTATCTTTAAACGCTGTACGCATCTTGCTCCAGATGCTGCATAAATAGCGCTGACCATCTTTCGGCGTGTATGCCTTATCATTCCAGCCGTGATTAAGCTGAACGGTTTTATTCTCACCTTTCCCGACCTGACGGGTCGGGTGATATTTTGACGGTGTGGTGATCGTGATAAACATGCCGACGTGGCCGACTGATGCGGCGTAACGCTCAATCCCGGCGATGGTGTTCATCAGCTCCATACGGCGAATTTCAGGGTTTGAAATACTCGCCATCACCTTGCTAATCAGGTCGATACGCTCGCCGGTCGCTTTATTCTCGAGCTCACATGATTTGAGGTATTCCAGATTAGCCAGGCGACGCGCGTGAACGTCCCGAATGGCTGTTTTGCTGGCGTACGGAGAACGGTCTTTATTAACCTCACCGGCAGCAATCAGCAGGGACTCGCGCCAGCGCATGCGCTGGGCTTTAAGCTGACTGACCCACCACTCGTTATTCATCATGCGCGCGATGGCTGAATAGGCCATACGGATGGTCATCTGACCTTTGCGGTATTTCTTCCAGTACATCGGCGTGATGTTAAACGCGCGTACCGCGCTGGCGAGCTGGCCGTAAAGATACGACTGAGCCTCATCGGTAAACAGCGCCTCTTTGCGTCCGTATGCCTCGGTGTATTCGTCGCTCAGTTCTTCGTAAGCCATAAAAAGCTGTGCAGATAACCGGGCGGCGAATTTCTTCAGCGCCTTATCATTCATGCCCGGCAGGGTTTCAAACTCGTCACGCTCGGATAAGAGGCGTATTGATTTACTGGTGTCCATTCCGTACACCTGATTTACACGCTCGAGGCGCGGCCATAGCCTTTTCTCAAACGTCTTTGTCAGGTAATACAGACCATGTAACGGGCTTTTAGTCCGGCGTATGTAGTTATAACGCGAGGTAAAATGCGAGCTCAGGAAGTACGGCAGACGGTCAATTTTGAATAAAACCGCTTGCACCTGACGGAATTCGGCACGTGTAAGAGGTCTATCGCGACCGATGGCCGCTTTTGATTTATTCCATGGGAAAGCGCCGGTGAAGGGCTCACCGGCAGATTTTAAAAATGGTGGTGGTGGCGAAGGGGCGACGCGCCCCCGGATCTCAACGGCCATCGCTGCAGAAAGCCGCCTGACACAGTTCGGCTACACGCTCAACCTGCACGGCCAGCGATTCAAATGCGGTCGCGTCACCGGTCAGAATTGAATGATGAAGTAAGCCGGAAACAAGCTGACTTAATTTCGGATAATAACCGACAGTATCGAGATATTCCTTATCAGCATTATTTCCGGTTTTTGCGACTTTCTTCTCGCGTAAAATAAACTGAAACTGGTCACTGGTGACGACATAGCGGTCGCCGATTTCAATGCGAATTGACATTTTTACCCTCTTTATTTTTAAGCATCGCGATAACATCAATACAATCCTGAACAAACCCGGCGGTCAGCGTTGCCAGTTCTTTGCTTGTGGATATGTCCCGACAAAAAACAGCGCGTTTCACTAGCAGATTCACCGAGTCAGATACGAGATTTAATTCATTCTGATAAATTGCGATTACAGACTTTGCGAAACCTTCCGCTTGTTTATCATGACGCAATTCCGAGAGTTGATAATCGCCGCTCGGTAATACGCCGATCACTAGCCACTTATTAACAATAAAATAATCATGAGCAGACATTAGAGCCCCCCTTTTTCATACGAATATTCAGAATGGTAAATCGTAATCAAAACCAGATTCTCGGCGCTCGGCACGGTGTCGGCGTTGTTGTTCGCGCCATACGTACTTCACGATTTTGTTGATATCACGCGATGACAAAGAAATCGCCGTGGTGCTGGCAGGAACAAAAGAAGGTTTAGAGGCAAGGTAAAACATATAACCCACTTCGCAGGGGGCGAAATACTCTTCTAAAACTGCTGAAATAATTTTATTTACATCAACATTGAAAACAAATGTTTGCTTTTGCTTTTTAATAAAGCGCCAGCATTCACACAATTCAAAAGTATTGCTCTTATAAACAAGCTCTATCAACTCTTTCATTTTCATTCTCCAGATAAAAGAAAGCCCCGCGCAGTTAAGCGCGTTAAATTCACTTCCGAACTAATTAATGTAAATACTGTTCAGGTTTTACCGATGTTAATATCGTTGGTGCGTTTTCAAATAGCGCCATTAATTCACGTAATGCGCGTAGTAACTTCTCACGCCAATAACATGACGCCTCATCGGTGCGCCATATGGGCTGATTAAATTCTTTTTCAGTTAACCCGGCATGCATGAAAAGGGTGCGGCGCTGGCTGACAGTCATGCGACCAACGAAAGTTGAAGGGCTAGACCCCATCTGACGAGATTTTGAAAACGTATTGCGCAGCTCGTCAATCGCGTTAATCAGGCGCTCGCGATCGGCGTCGTTCATTTCTTCGAGGCGCATATTCGCGTGGCGTTGCTTTAACTGAGCATGAAAGCAGATGGTAAGGCGTTCACGTTCCATCATCTGGTTATAGAAATCGCAGGTATCAGACCAACGAGGCGCGGCCAGATACTTACCAATCAAACCGCGAAGGGCGGCGGGTTGTTTCTCGACAATACCGATGGTCATTACTGGCATTTCGTCACCCCTAAAAAACGGAGAAAGGCAGAAACACGGCTGATTTTGCGAGTGCGAATGATGATGCCCTTACGCCCCCAGCCATGCGTGATAGTGAAATCGATATGGTTTGCGCCCTGCTGGTTACGCAGCAATTGAGCAATACAACGAGGCTCAACCATGATTAAAGCCCCATCCATAAAAGCCAAGCGTCGCGTTGCTCAACGGGACGGTTACGAAATGCTTCACGAACACCACGGTTAAATTCGGACAAAAGCACCAATTTATCGCCAGCGCGCGCATTAGGTTTTGTCGGGTCGCGGAATTCAACAACCGGCAGCTTGTTAGCCTTAATCATTGACTCAATCGCCGACGCTGGCTTACCCACTAATTCGGCAAACTTATCAGGGTGTACCGCATCCAGTGGGTACTGGATCACGTAATCATTTGTTTCCATCGCTTACCCCTACTCTTTTCTGATGAATGTCCCGTCGAAATCTCGGCGGCGCGGTCACTTCGTGCTAGTCTCAGAGGATCCAGCCCCTTGCAGACCGTTCAGGAACGCTCCTGAAGGGTTGGACTCTCGCCCGTAATGGGACACATATAGGTTCCATTGATGGGAAATTTAGGACACATATAGGTTCCATGTCAAATGAAATTGAGCGAAAAGGTAAAAGCATTGAGGGAAGCGGAGGGATTGAGTCAGGCGAAATTCTGCCAAATCATTGACTTGTCACTAAGCACTTTAAAGAAATATGAAACTGGCAACTTTGAACCCAGCGGCACAGCTCTACTGAAGATAACGACCAACCCCCAATTTCAGAAATACACTCTTTGGCTAATGACTGATAAGACAGCACCAGAAGCCGGGCAGATCTCCCCGGTCGTCGCACACTCTGGGCAAGACGAAACAACCTTGTCACTCTCAGGCCGAAAAACTGGCTAACTATTAACCGGGCCTATATTTATTACAAAAGTTGTTTACTTGTAAGGAAATATAACTTCCGGTGTCACAAAGAAGTAAGTACGAAAACCCGGACAAGCTCAGTCAATCCGGGAACGTTTGAAAGCTCTATTCGGAGGGTCTTATGACTATCAAAAGACTCGATGATGGGCGTTATGAAGTGGATATCAGACCGCGCGGGCGCGAAGGACGTCGCATTCGCCGGAAGTTTGAAAGAAAGGCAGAAGCGATCGCCTTTGAGCGTTATACGCTGGCGAACGCGAATACAAAAGAATGGGCTGGGCAGCGAGCTGACCGGCGCACGCTAAAGGAATTGCTGGATATCTGGTGGAAGTATCACGGCCAGAACCACGAGCACGGCCAAAAGGAATTTAATCACCTGCTTAAGACAATCAACGGGCTGGGTGATATGCCAGTAAGCCGGATGAATAAGCGGCTATTAATGGATTACCGTTCCGTGCGGCTTAAGGATGGGATCAGCGCTTCAACCATTAACCGGGACATGTATCGCTTTTCCGGCATGTTTACGAAGCTGATCCAGCTGGAAGAATTTGTCGGCTCTCACCCGGTGCACGGGCTGCCGCCACTGGCCGAAGCAAACCCGGAAATGACGTTTCTGGAAAAACCGGAAATCGCCAGCTTGCTGGCCGCTGTAACCGGTGATGATTTGCTTATCGCTTTACTGGGGATTAGTACCGGAGGACGCTGGTCAGAACTGGCAACCCTGAAACCTTCGCAGGTAGTTAACTGCCGGGTCACGTTCCTGAAAACCAAAAACGGGAAAAAACGCACCGTCCCGATTTCGGCAGAACTGGAAAAGATGATAAAGGAGAAGGCGAGCGGGAAGCTGTTCAAAGTCGATTATGAAAAGTTTTGCAAGATACTGAAGCAGGTCAAGCCGGATATACCGCCGAACCAAGCAACACACATCTTGCGCCACACCTTCGCCAGTCATTTTATGATGAACGGAGGAAACATAATCGCCTTACAGCAAATATTGGGGCATGCGAGCATCCAGCAAACAATGGTGTATGCGCACCTTTCGCCGGATTACCTGCAGAATGCTGTCGCATTAAACCCATTGGGCGGCGGCACGACTTTATAAACTAGGAATGACCCAGAGTGTCCACATTGCGTCCACACTCTGGGGAATCTGAAACCGTTCAGAGTCGTTCCAGCTTTTTATAAGTCGCTGTTTTGATAAGTGGTTTTATGTAAGTCACTGATAAAAAAAACCCCCACATCATGTGGGGGAAGACAGGGATGGTGTCTATGGCAAGGAAAAACAGGGTTTGTTACTGGTTGCTACGGGTATTGCTACTAAACAGATTCACATTCGAACCTTGTTGCATCCGTGCAACGTCACGCAGCTGCTCCATTCGCTGCTGGTGATTCTCATTTAAAGCCGCTTGCTGCTCTGGCGTTAGCAGGCGATACATCTGATTGCGAACCTTCGCCATTTCAACCTGGCGGTTCACCTGCTCCTCGGCCATTTTTTCGGCCTGGGCGCGCACAGCGGCTTCATCAAATTTTTCTGCGGTGACAAGGCGATGCATTGCCTCCACTTCGCTAACATTAACGGGTGGGCGATCGTGTCGCGCCCGTTGCATCAAATCGCGCATTTGCTGGCGTTGATGTTCGGTTAAACTAATACCGTCGAACATATGACCCTGGCCGTTTCGCAGCGAATTATCTTCCGCTGGGTGCCAGTTAACGCTGGTGACGACTTCATCGGCCTGGCTTAGTGCACTGAATGCCAGCGTTGAGGCCATGACGGCAGCGATAACATTGCGCATCACATGCTCCCAAAAACTTTTGTGTCGCGATTCAACGAGAGACAGTTTACGATTCAGGCTGAAAACATGCGTCAGGGGGTGTAAAACAACGTAAAGTCATGGATTAGCTGGCTCTGATGACGTAATTTCTGCCTCGGAGGGATGAAAATATGAATAAAATTTTACTAGTTGATGATGACCGAGAGCTGACTTCCTTACTTAAGGAACTGCTTGATATGGAAGGCTTTAACGTTCTGGTTGCCCATGATGGCGAACAGGCGCTTGCGCTTCTTGATGACAGCATCGACCTACTTTTACTCGACGTGATGATGCCGAAAAAGAACGGAATCGACACGCTGAAAGAATTACGACAAACACACCAGACTCCCGTCATTATGCTGACCGCCCGCGGAAGCGAGCTGGATCGCGTTCTGGGCCTTGAACTGGGCGCAGATGACTATTTACCTAAACCCTTTAACGACCGTGAGCTGGTCGCGCGTATCCGCGCTATTTTGCGCCGTTCGCACTGGAGCGAACAGCAGCAAAGTAGCGATGCCAGTTCGCCTACCGTAGAAGTCGACGCCCTGAGCCTGAACCCTGGCCGCCAGGAAGCCAGCTTCGATGGCCAAACCCTGGAGCTCACCGGCACCGAATTCACCCTGCTCTATCTGCTGGCACAGCATTTGGGTCAGGTGGTGTCGCGCGAACATTTAAGTCAGGAAGTGCTGGGCAAACGCTTAACGCCGTTCGATCGCGCAATCGACATGCACATTTCCAACCTGCGTCGGAAGCTGCCGGAACGTAAAGACGGTCATCCGTGGTTTAAAACCCTGCGTGGTCGCGGCTACCTGATGGTCTCCGCTTCATGATAGGAAGTTTAACCGCCCGCATCTTCGCCATCTTCTGGTTAACCCTGGCGCTGGTGTTGATGCTGGTTTTGATGTTACCCAAGCTCGACTCGCGTCAGATGACTGAACTGCTGGATAGCGAGCAGCGTCAGGGCATCATGATCGAACAGCACGTTGAAGAAGAGCTGGCCAACGATCCCCCCAACGATTTGATGTGGTGGCGTCGGCTGTTCCGCGCGATTGATAAATGGGCTCCGCCGGGCCAGCGTCTGCTGCTGGTCACCAGCGAAGGCCGCGTGATTGGCGCAGAACGCAACGAAATGCAGATTATCCGTAACTTTATCGGACAGTCGGACAACGCCGACCATCCGCAGAAGAAGAAATACGGGCGCGTGGAGTTAGTCGGGCCATTTTCGATTCGTGACGGTGAAGATAACTATCAGTTGTACTTAATCCGTCCGGCCAGCAGTTCACAGTCTGACTTTATCAACCTGCTGTTCGACCGGCCGCTGTTGCTGTTGATCGTCACCATGTTGGTCAGCGCGCCGCTGCTGTTGTGGCTGGCGTGGAGCCTGGCAAAACCGGCACGTAAGCTGAAAAATGCCGCGGATGAAGTCGCTCAGGGCAACCTGCGCCAGCATCCCGAACTGGAATCCGGGCCGCAGGAGTTTCTGGCGGCAGGGGCCAGCTTTAACCAGATGGTGATGGCGCTGGAACGGATGATGACCTCCCAGCAGCGTCTGCTTTCCGATATCTCCCACGAGCTGCGCACGCCGTTAACGCGTCTGCAACTGGGCACGGCGCTGCTACGTCGCCGCAGCGGTGAAAGCAAAGAGCTGGAGCGTATTGAGACAGAAGCGCAACGTCTGGATAGCATGATCAACGACATGTTAGTGATGTCGCGAAATCAGCAGAAAAGCGCACTGGTGAGCGAGACGCTGAAGGCGAATCAGCTGTGGGGCGAGGTGCTGGATAACGCCGCGTTCGAAGCCGAGCAGATGGGTAAAACGTTCAACGTTGACTATCCGCCGGGGCCGTGGCCGCTGTACGGCAACCCGAACGCGCTGGAAAGCGCGCTGGAGAACATCGTCCGTAACGCGCTGCGCTACTCGCACACGAAAATCGCCGTGAGCTTCTCGGTGGATAAAGACGGCGTTACCGTTCACGTGGACGACGATGGCCCAGGCGTAAGCCCGGAAGATCGCGAGCAGATTTTCCGCCCGTTTTACCGTACCGATGAAGCGCGCGACCGTGAGTCTGGCGGTACGGGACTGGGGCTGGCGATTGTTGAAAGCGCCATGCAGCAGCACCGCGGCTGGGTGAAGGCTGATGACAGCCCGCTCGGCGGCTTGCGCCTGACGCTGTGGTTACCGCTGTACAAGCGAACCTAGAAACCATCGGCCTGCGAATGCAGGCCGATTTTTTTGGGCCATGGGCGTTTGACCGCCTGATGGCGCTGCGCTTATCAGGCCTACTTGCCGCACAATCTTCGGCTGTTATCTTCAATCTTGCCGCTCAGACGACGCTTCTGCATGGTTCTGCTCCAGCTGATGGACAGCCCGGCTGCGCTCAGCAGGCGGTGATACTGGTCGTCATCGAACGGCATATGCCAGGCAATGGCGGCAGCGTCATACACCGAAACATCGCTCAGGCGCGACACCAGCTCCAGCGGAGCGTCAGTGGAAACCTTACCCGGCGCAATCACCCGATACAACCAGCCCACCTTGCCGCTGCGCTGCATCTGAGAAGCCATATCGCTGATAGCAAAGTGGAAATTGAGCTTAAAACACGGAGAACGCGGCTGGGTGACCTGAATCAACGTCTCACCCCAGCGATAAATATCGCCGATAAACACGTTGTGTTCGGTCATGCCTTCCGTCGAAAGATTTTCACCAAAAGCGGGGGCGCAGAACAGCTCGGCCTGTTCGGGGAATTCACGAATCAGCTCGGCATAGTGTTCGCGGGGATAGTGGCACAGCGCGCGGTCGGGGCCGCCGTGGATTTTCTTTTCGGCCTGCTCATCGCCAAGCAGTCCCAGCTCGGTCAGTTCCAGCTCGCCGTCGATTTGCACCTTGGCGATAGCACTCGGGCGGCTGCCGTCATAGTCACGAATTTTGCCAATAAACACGTCAACCGGATAATGCATCTGCTGCTCCTTACGCGGATACAAAAAAAGCGAGTCATCAGACTCGCTTCTACAGACGTGCAATGCAAATTATTTTTTAGCGGCGAAACGCGCTGCTGCTTCGTCCCAGTTCACCACGTTCCAGAACTCTTTGATGTAGTCCGGGCGGCGGTTCTGGAATTTCAGGTAGTAAGCGTGTTCCCAAACGTCCAGGCCCACGATCGGGAAGCCGGAAGCGCCGGAAATGGCTTCACCCATCAGCGGGGAATCCTGGTTAGCGGTAGAAACCACAGCCAGTTTGTCGCCTTTCAGCACCAGCCACGCCCAGCCGGAGCCGAAACGGGTTGCTGCTGCTTTTTCGAATTCAGCTTTGAAGTTGTCAACGGAACCGAAGTCACGCTCGATAGCCGCTTTCAGATCACCCTGCAGGGTGGTGCCTTTTTTCAGGCCTTTCCAGAAGAAGCTGTGGTTAGCGTGGCCGCCGGCGTTGTTACGCAGAACGGTTTTCTTATCCGCCGGCAGCTGATCCAGTTTCGCGATCAGTTCTTCAGCAGACAGAGAAGCGAACTCCGGCAGGCTCTCCAGCGCTGCGTTAGCGTTGTTCACGTAAGCCTGGTGGTGTTTGCTGTGATGGATTTCCATCGTCTGTTTGTCGAAGTGCGGTTCCAGGGCATCGTACGCATAAGGCAGTGACGGCAGGGTATAGCTCATAATCATCTCCATTATTGTCGGGCGGCAAACCTGTAAACGCCGCGTAATCAGTTGGTTCATTATAGTTAATTAAATGATATTGAAAATGATTATCAATGCCGTAGTTTTTATAAGGTTATAACAATTTGTTATGCCCCTGATAACACGCGGCATTCAGGTTAATTGACTGGGATACGACTGCGCTGACGCCACTGCCCCGGCGTCATGCCAATCTCGCGGTTGAACACCACGGAAAAGTAGTTGCTGTCCTCAAACCCACAGCGCATCGCCACTTCACCAATCAGCAGCTCAGTGTGTTGCAACAGGTACTGCGCATGGCAAATGCGCAGCTGGCGCAGGTAATGGTTTACGGTCATGCCGGTCTGGCTGCGGAACTGCTGGCGTAGCGCTCGCTCGCTACATCCCTGCTGCGCACAGAAGGAATCCAATACGAAAGGCCGGTTCAGGCTGCCCGCCAGCGCGGTGAGCAGTTTATCCAGCAACGCTTCGCTTTGCGTTGCCGCCAGATTATCCGTCGCGTAACGATAGCGCTTCAGGCACACCACCAGTTGGGCAAACAGCAGTTCAGACATCTGGTTTGCCAGCGCGTCTTCTTTGCGGCTCTCGTGCTCCAGCTGGGTCATAATCTGCCGCGCCTGTGTCATTCCGGTACTGCCAATGCGCCAGTGCGGCACCCAGGGCGAACCGCGCAATCCAGGAATATGGCTGACCCAGTCAAGATTAAGCTTCAGGCGTTCGGGGCAATAGATAATATTCTGCAAAACCAAATCGTTAACCGAAGCGTAGGAGTGTTTATCTTCGGCACGAATATAGAACAGATCGCCACGGGTAATACGGTAGGGACGGTCATTGAGGATATGCAGGCCGTTGCCGCGCCAGACCAGCACCAGCTCGCAAAATTCGTGGGTATGCTCAGCAAAAACGTTTTGCGGATAACGATCCGCCACCGCGACGGCCTGCGCGGAACTGGCGAAAAACTCGTCTTTTCGAAGGATTAACTGGCCTGACACGCTGATACCTCAACGACTAACAACTCACTATTATTAGCCGTTTTGCGGTAAAAAACGGTGATTGCCTTCGCGTTACTGAAGCAGCGTATCCCGGCCCTGGCGGATATCGCGCGGCGACCAGTTAAATTCGCGACGGAACAGCGTGGAGAAGTGGTTACTGTCACCAAACCCGCAGTGGTAAGCAATATCGGTCACGCTTTCATCGCTGTGGCGCAGCAGGTGCCGCGCTTTAATCAGCCGCAGACGGTTCAGATAACGCTGCGGCGTCAGGCCGGTACAGTGCTTCAACTGGCGGTGCAGCGTACGTAGCGATAGCGAGAACTGCTCGGCCAACCCTTCCCAACATACGTCCTCAGCAAAGTGATCTTCCAGCCACGCCATCAACTGGTTTAGTCGGGCATCGTTATCGATAGCGCCTTGCACCTGACTGCCTTTACGTAACAAGACCAGCAGTTGCATAAACAGAATTTCTCGGTTGGCCAGCGACATCATATCTGTACTGTCATTGGCTTCTTCCATCTGACCCACAATCGCTCGCACCTGCTGTAACGTACTCTGGTTAACACGCCAGTGGGAAGGATAGTGGCCATCGAGTTCCTGCGGCAGCAGTTTGTTCAGACCTGACAAGAACTGGAAAGCATCCGGGGCACGATATAACACGTTGGTCAGACAGAGATTGTCGGTATGTTCATACAGATGGCGATCGACGTCGCGTACGAAGCAAACGGTGCCACCACAAATGGTATGCGGCTGACCATTGAACACATGAATACCCGTGCCGTGCTCAACAATAACAATCTCATTAAAATCATGATGATGCTCAGGAAAAGCCGCCTGAGGAAGTCGAGGTTCGATCGCAACAGGCAACTTACCGGAAGAGAAGAAATCCACGCTGTGTAATACGGTCATAACAACGCCCACCAGATGAGAAATGTTATCAGGATAGTAATATCCGCTGAGGATTCTCACCTTGACGTTTTGACAGCAAAGCGCGCAAACCCGGTCGTTTTTTCAAGAAACAGCCGGAAAGTTCGGGAAATGCGGTCAGTATCACACCCCCTGAAAGCGGCATGATCGCAGGAATTTGTGAACTCTCTCACGTTCATCTTTGCTTTCTTGCCAGCGCCCAATAGCGTCTGTCAGTAACGAGAAGGTAGTGGCGGTGTCCTTTTTTTAGACTGAGCGGTAATGACTCTCAGAAGGACTTTTGCCATGACTTTTCGCCATTGTGTGGCCGTCGATTTAGGCGCTTCAAGCGGACGCGTAATGCTGGCGCGCTACGATGCCCGGTCGCGTTTGCTTTCACTGCGCGAAATCCACCGTTTCACGAACAGCCTGCATCAGCAGGATGGTTTTGATACCTGGAACATCGACAGCCTGGAAGCAGAAATCCGCACCGGTCTTAACAAGGTGTGCGATGAAGGCATCCGTATCGACAGCATCGGTATTGACACCTGGGGCGTTGACTACGTGCTGCTGGATAAAAATGGCCAGCGTGTCGGTCTGCCGGTCGCCTATCGCGACAGCCGCACCGACGGCGTGATGGCCATGGCGATGGAACAGTTAGGTAAAAGCAATATTTACCGCCGCAGCGGCATTCAGTTCCTGCCGTTCAATACGCTATATCAACTGCGCGCGCTGGTTGAACAACAGCCGGAACTGGTCGCTCAGGCGACTCACGCGCTGCTGATCCCGGACTATTTCAGTTACCGTCTGACCGGCAAGATGAACTGGGAGTACACCAACGCCACAACCACGCAGTTGGTGAATATCAACAGCGATAGCTGGGACGAAGACCTGCTCAACTGGACCGGCGCACCGGCCTCCTGGTTTGGCACGCCGACGCATCCAGGTAACGTGATTGGTCATTGGGTTTGCCCACAGGGTAACAATATTCCGGTCATTGCCGTCGCCAGCCATGACACCGCCAGCGCGGTGATTGCATCGCCGCTGGCAAGCCATGATGCCGCCTACCTCTCTTCCGGCACCTGGTCGCTAATGGGCTTTGAGAGCAAAACGCCTTACACCAGCGAGCAAGCGCAGCGCGCGAATATCACTAACGAGGGCGGTGCCGAAGGCCGCTATCGGGTGCTGAAAAACATTATGGGTTTGTGGTTGCTACAGCGTGTGCTGAAAGAGCAGAACGTGAGTGACCTGCCGACGCTCATCGCGGATACCGCGAAGCTGCCCGCCTGCCGCTGGCTGATCAACCCCAACGACGACCGCTTTATTAACCCACACAACATGAGCGCCGAAATTCAGGCTGCCTGCCGCGAAACGGCACAACCGGTGCCTGCCAACGCCGCCGAGCTGGCGCGCTGCATTTTCGACAGCCTCGCGCTGCTGTACGCCAACGTGCTTAACGAGCTGGCGCAGCTACGCGGCAAGCCATTTAGCCAACTGCATATCGTGGGCGGCGGCTGCCAGAACCATCTGCTGAACCAACTGTGCGCCGATGCCTGCGGCATCACCGTGGTGGCGGGGCCAATCGAAGCCTCAACGCTGGGTAATATCGGCATCCAATTAATGGCGCTGGACGAACTTTCCAACGTCGATGATTTCCGCAAGGTCGTGACCCATAACTACGGTCTCACCACCTTCACCCCTCATCCTGACCATGAAATTGCCCGCTACGTTGCGCAGTTTCAGCAACAACGACAGACAAAGGAGCTTTGCGCATGACCACTCAACTTGACCAAGCCTGGGAACTCGCGAAACAGCGCTATGCCGCCGTCGGTATCGACGTCGAAGAGGCGTTGCGCCAGCTGGATCGCCTGCCGGTATCCATGCACTGCTGGCAGGGCGATGACGTCGCGGGTTTTGAAAACCCAGAGGGCAACTTAACGGGTGGGATCCAGGCAACCGGCAACTATCCGGGCAAAGCGCGTAACGCCAGCGAACTGCGTGCCGATCTGGAGCAGGCGTTAAGCCTGATTCCGGGGCCAAAACGTCTGAACCTGCACGCGATCTATCTCGAGTCGGATACGCCGGTCGCGCGTGATGAAATCAAACCCGAGCACTTCAAAAACTGGGTTGAGTGGGCGAAAAAACACAAGCTGGGTCTCGACTTCAACCCATCCTGCTTCTCACACCCGCTGAGCGCAGATGGCTTTACCCTGTCCCACGCCGATCCGAAAATCCGCCAGTTCTGGATTGACCACTGCAAGGCCAGCCGCCGCGTTTCCGCTTATTTCGGCGAACAGTTGGGCACACCGTCGGTGATGAACATCTGGATCCCGGACGGTATGAAAGATGTCACCGTTGACCGTCTGGCGCCGCGCCAGCGTCTGGCCGCCGCGCTGGATGAAGTGATCAGCGAGAAACTGGACCCGGCGCACCACATTGACGCCGTGGAAAGCAAACTGTTCGGTATCGGCGCAGAGAGCTACACCGTGGGCTCCAACGAGTTCTATATGGGCTATGCCACCAGCCGCCAGACCGCGCTGTGTCTGGATGCCGGCCACTTCCACCCGACTGAAGTGATCTCCGACAAAATCTCCGCCGCCATGTTGTATGTACCCCGCCTGCTGCTGCACGTCAGCCGCCCGGTGCGTTGGGATAGCGACCACGTTGTGCTGCTGGATGACGAAACCCAGGCCATTGCCAGCGAAATCATCCGTCACAACCTGTTTGATCGCGTGCATATCGGTCTCGATTTCTTCGATGCCTCCATCAACCGTATCGCGGCGTGGGTTATCGGGACTCGCAACATGAAGAAAGCCCTGCTGCGCGCGCTGCTGGAGCCAACCGCCGAGCTGCGCAAGCTGGAAGCTGAAGGCGACTACACCGCACGTCTGGCGCTGCTGGAAGAGCAGAAGTGCCTGCCGTGGCAGGCGGTGTGGGAAATGTACTGCCAGCGTAACGATACGCCAGCGGGCAGCCAGTGGCTGGAGAACGTGCGTCAGTATGAGAAAGAGATCCTGAGCAAGCGTGGGTAATTAACCCTCTCCAGATAACACCGAACAGTCCCCTCTCCCCTGCGGGGAGAGGGCTAGGGTGAGGGGAAACACCTCACCGATACAACAGGAACCACAAGACTATGCAGAACATTACCGACTCCTGGTTCGTCCAGGGCATGATCAAAGCCACCTCTGACGCCTGGTTAAAAGGCTGGGACGAGCGTAACGGCGGCAACCTGACGCTGCGTCTGGACGAAGCGGATATCGCGCCATTCACCGCTGATTTCCACGCTGAGCCGCGCTATATCGCTCTGAGCCAACCGATGCCAATGCTGGCGAACACGCCGTTTATCGTCACCGGTTCCGGTAAATTCTTCCGTAACGTGCAGCTCGACCCCTCCGCTAACCTCGGCGTAGTAAAAGTGGATAGCGACGGTGCGGGTTACCACATTTTGTGGGGGCTAACTCACGAAGCGGTGCCCACCTCCGAACTGCCCGCGCATTTCCTGTCGCACTGCGAACGTATCAAACTAACTGACGGCAAAGATCGCGTCATCATGCACTGCCATGCGACCAACCTGATCGCCCTGACCTACGTACTGGAAAACGACAGCGCGCTGATCACCCGCAAACTGTGGGAAGGCAGCACCGAGTGTCTGGTGGTCTTCCCGGACGGCGTTGGCATTCTGCCGTGGATGGTGCCGGGCACCGATGAAATTGGTCAGGCGACCGCCGTTGAAATGCGTCAGCATTCTCTGGTGCTGTGGCCGTTCCACGGCGTCTTTGGCAGCGGCCCAACGCTCGATGAAACTTTTGGTCTGATTGATACCGCCGAAAAATCCGCAGAAGTGCTGGTGAAGGTGTACTCAATGGGTGGCATGAAGCAGACCATCACACAGCAAGAACTGATTGCCCTCGGCCAGCGCTTTGGCGTAACGCCGATGGCCAGCGCATTAAATCTGTACAAGTAAGCCTATAGCCTGACCTCGCCGCTCGAGGTCAGGCATCAGAACCTATCCCTTTAGAACCGTCTCACGCAGAGCTAATGGGATAGGTTTTTAGCCCATTGTGGCGCCACTCTCATACCTTCCCTTCCTGAAAGACCATGCTACTCCCCGAAGGGAATACGGAATTAAACAAGATAGGTATCAAGGAGAACACCATGAGTTTTATGTTAGCACTGCCAAAAATCAGCCTGCACGGTGCGGGCGCAATTGCCGATATGGTTAACCTGGTTGCCGGGAAACAGTGGGGCAAAGCGCTGATCGTTACCGACGGGCAGCTGGTGAAACTGGGCCTGCTGGACAGCCTGTTTACCGCGCTGGATACGCATAAAATGTCTTACCACCTTTTCGATGAGGTTTTCCCCAACCCGACCGAAGAACTGGTGCAAAAAGGTTATGCCGCGTACCAGGCGGAATCCTGTGATTACATCATCGCTTTCGGCGGCGGCAGCCCAATCGACACCGCGAAAGCGATTAAGATCCTGACCGCTAACCCAGGCCCATCTACCGCCTACTCAGGCGTGGGTAAGGTGCTGAACGCGGGTGTACACCTGGTGGCAATCAACACTACCGCCGGCACCGCCGCCGAGATGACCAGCAACGCGGTCATCATCGACACCGCCCGCCAGGTGAAAGAAGTTATTATCGACTCGAATATTATTCCGGACATCGCCGTGGACGATGCCAGCGTGATGCTCGATATTCCGGCTTCGGTCACCGCAGCAACCGGTATGGATGCCCTGACCCACGCGGTTGAAGCGTATGTTTCCGTTGGTGCGCACCCGCTGACCGACGCCAACGCGCTGGAAGCGATCCGTCTGATCACCCTGTGGCTACCGAAAGCCGTCGACGACGGTCATAACCTGGAAGCGCGCGAGCAGATGGCCTTTGGTCAGTATCTGGCGGGGATGGCATTCAACAGTGCCGGTCTGGGCCTGGTACATGCGCTGGCGCATCAGCCGGGCGCAACCCACAATCTACCGCACGGCGTGTGCAACGCCATCCTGCTGCCGATCATCGAAAACTTTAACCGTCCGAACGCGGTGGCGCGCTTTGCCCGCGTCGCGCAAGCGATGGGGGTCGACACCCGCAATATGAGCGACGAAGCCGCCAGCATGGAAGCCATTAACGCCATTCGTCAGCTGAGCGCGCGTGTTGGCATTCCTGAAGGTTTCAGTAAACTGGGTGTCACCAAAGAAGACATCGAAGGGTGGCTGGATAAAGCGCTGGCTGACCCTTGCGCGCCTTGCAACCCGCGTACCGCCAGCCGCGATGAAGTTCGCGAGCTGTACCTGGAGGCATTATGATCCGTAAAGCCTTTGTGATGCAGGTGAACGCCAACGCACACGAAGAGTACCAGCGCCGCCACAATCCTATCTGGCCGGAGCTGGAAGCCGTGCTGAAAGCGCATGGCGCGCACCACTATGCGATTTATCTCGATCAAGCACGCAACCTGTTGTTCGCCACCGTGGAGATTGAGTCTGAAGAACGCTGGAATGCAGTGGCCAACACCGACGTATGCCAGCGCTGGTGGAAATACATGACCGAAGTGATGCCGTCTAATCCGGATAATAGCCCAGTAAGTGCAGAGCTGAAGGAAGTGTTTTACCTGGCATAATTCGATGACCTACCCGTAGGACGGATAAGGCGCTGTGCTTATCCGTTCTACAATAAATTATGCCGTATAAAAGAGAAAGGCCCCTGTTTCCAGAGGCCTTTGTTGTTTTAGAAGTAGTATTTGAAGCGAACGCGCGCGCCGTAACGATCGTCGTCTGAGGAAATCTTCTCATCACTCTGGATTTTAGAGTAATAGGTACCCAGATAAATATTAAAGTTCTGCATATTCATTACGTTTTTAATCCAGTAGGAAGCATGAACGGTATGAATATCGTAGGTACCTTCTTCCTGAATAATGCAGTCGTTATCGCAGACTACGCCATTAAAGTCGCTAATCTTGTTATGCGCATAAATATAACCGACTTCAAAGTTCTTCCACCAGATATTAGTGGCCGCAGTAAAATCGTCTTCATTATTCGCATCTAAATAGGCGGTATTCAGGTTAAAGATAACGCCATTATCGGGATCAGTTTTGGTATTATCCCAGGTCATGGTTAAACCATAACCGGTACGATCAGACTGATCGACAAACTCGCCTTTGCTGTTGGTATAACCGTAAGCATTGTTGACCACGTTCGATTCCATCGCCGCAGAGAACGAGAGCTCGGACGTCGGTTTCCAGTTCACGACCGGGCGCAGATAGACCACGTTTTTATCGTTTTCCATCTTACGACCATGATAGGTGCGGCCATCCGTCTGGACGTTATCACCGTCGGCAAACAGGGTAGTACCGTCTTCAATCAACGAGTTCAGTTCGAAGTACCAGTTATCAACCTGCTTGCTCATCAGGAAGTTGCCGCCCGCATCGGAACGACCGCGGCCTTCTTTCATCATATAGATATAGCCCTGACCGTCGGTGTACAGGTCGTTGGCGGTATTACCAGAATGCTCGACGAAGGTATCCTGGTTGAGCGGGAACATATCGGCGGCTTCAAAACGACCAACCTTAATTTTCCAGTCGTTTTCTTCACCGAAGTGGAAGTATGAATCATCGAGGTTCATGCTGCCGTACATATCAGCCAGCGGCTGGATGGAGAAGCCAGCGAATTGGCCGTTATCCAGCTTCCGCATGCCGTCAAAACCGATCAGGATACGGCCATCCATATCCCACGTCCCGATAGATTTATCTTCATTGAGCTTGGTCAGCGTGCCGCGGCGGCTCTCGCCATCCATGTTGAATTCCACATCGCCGTAGATTTTCAGGTCGCCATACCCGGTCAGCTGAAGATTGGGCATCGTGGCGTTTTTCTTCGTCTCTTCCACAGGGGTCTGGCCGTTTACCGGCGTATTGCCCTGCGCTGTCTTAATTTCTTTAATCTCTGCTGCCTGCTGCACCTGCAGGTCCTGAACTTTTTGTTCAGCCCGATCGGCGCGGCTTTCTGCGGCTTCCAGACGAGATTCTAACTGTTCCAGTCGCTGTTCCAACGTCATCTTCGTTGTTTTAGCGAAACCGGTATTGGCCACTAATAATAATCCAATAGCAATAGCTAGTGTCGATTTCTTCATTATTTACTTTCCTTGAAATAAATAACTACCTGGAAATCCCAAAAGAGATTTCACGCGCATTTGTATAACGGTGATGAATGTTTTATCATCCACTCAATAAAGGACATCAACCTTTAAAAAAAAGACACATTTCTTAATAGGCGGAAAAACACTAGCTAATATTCTTTAGCGCGTAAATAAGGGTCTTTGAAAGATCGTGAGCGAGATAACACTGAAAGAGAATAAAAGAGGAGTGCCGGATATTATTTATAATAAACAACCAATAGAAAAGACAAACAAATAGAAATTAAACATTATTTAAATAATATAGTTTATAGTGGTAGATAAAGAATTATATATACCTTCATCGCTGTACACTCAGTTTTGCTCTACCACCAGCACGCAGCCCTGGGTCACGATATATGTTCAATCGAACCCGGCGAATGGGGATGGAAGAGACGATCCGCACCCGGCGGACAGGTGGCAAGTCACGTCGCCTGGCAGGCAGAAACGAAAAAAGCGCCCCAAGGGCGCTCTTTCGACAGTAGCTAATGGCTTATTTGGTCAGTTCTGCGGTCATATGAACGCGGTTACCGGTGTAAGCCTGGGTAATTTTGTAGGAGCTGGCGCCTGCTTGTTCGGCCTGAGCGGCAATTTTCGCTTCCGCGCCGTCGATGGTTGAGGCGGTTGCGGTCACTGTTTGCGCAGCGAAAGAACCAAAAGAAGCGGCCAGAGTCATAACTGCGACAAAAGTTTTGATGCTTTTCATGATATAAACCCTTTAATTTAGTTGTTTGGATAAGGCGTGTTGCCTTGATGAGATAAATATTAGGTCACATCTCTATCAACTAAAAGCGGAGTAATTTGTCGTTATTGTTCAAAATTTTTGACACGATATTTATCGCCTGTTACCGCTCCTCCCCGCAATGATTTCCATAATAAAAACAACGGTCGATCACGATCACATTCCGATTAAAACAAGGTTTTACTTTCCTGAATAAACGAGGAAAGTATTAAGTGTCTAATAACAATGTTAGTGTCTAGCGTCTAATTTATTTCGACGCTATTTTCTACTCTATGCAGGACATTGAATAAATGGCGCTGTCAGCAAAAGAAAAACTGTTCCATAAAATACTGACCCACTATGCGGAAAGCCCTTCAGGATTCACGGCTCAGGACTGCGCCGACTTTATGCAGGTGAACCGTAGCGTAATTAGCCATTATCTGAACAGGCTCTGCGATGACGGTCGCTTAAGTAAGGAGAATACCCGGCCGGTACGATTCTTTGTCCAGCGTAACGGGGCACCCACATCCTCGTCGTCCCGATTAGTGTCGAAAAAGACCGATGCCTTTATGCCGTTGATCGGTGCGCAAGGCAGCCTGGCTGAAGCCATTGCGCTGTGCCGCTCAGCGGTAGACTACCCAGGCGATGGCTTACCGATTTTACTCTCGGGGGAGAGCGGCGTAGGGAAAAGCCACCTCGCCTCACTTATCTACCAGTACGCTCTGGAACGCGGTGTCATCGCCGCCGATAAACCCTTCGTCGAACTGAACTGCGCCGATTATGCCAATAACCCCGAGCTGCTTTCCGCCACGCTGTTCGGCTATACCCGCGGCGCGTTCACCGGCGCAGATCGCGATAAACGCGGCGCGTTTGACGACGCCGACGGGGGTTTCCTGTTCCTGGATGAAGTACATCGCCTGTCTGCGGAGAATCAGGAGAAGCTGTTCCTGTTTATGGATAAAGGCTATTTCTACCGGCTGGGCGATAACCGTACCCGTCACCCGGCTTCGCTGCGTTTTATCTTTGCCACCACCGAAAATATCGATACGGTACTGCTCAACACCTTCCGCCGCCGCATACCGGTGCGGGTGACGCTCCCCAATTTTATTTCACGTCCCCTGACCGAGCGGATTGCCCAGGTGAATCTGTTCCTGCGCCAGGAAGCGATCAGCCTGCGCAGGGATATTCATCTGGATAATCAACTCATGCACCGGCTTGTCACGTCGCCGGTGCGCGGCAATATTGGCGAGCTGAAAAATCAGGTCAAAGTGATGTGCGCCAGCGCCTGGAGCGATAATCGCGATGCGGACGTCATCGCACTACACAGTGCGCACCCTAGCGGAGAAATGCTGGTCATCTCCGCCGGCAAACAGGCAATCGAGCCGGATATCAACACGCTGCTACCCAAAGCAATGCACGATGACATCATTTTTCGCGAGTTTTGCCACAGTGGCAACGTCATGCTGTTGAACCGCAAAATTGAAAACCTGCTGACCACGGTAAACGGCGTTGTCTCTCAGGAGGCGCTGTATAGCGGTTACGTCTGGCAGAACACCATGCACGCCATCAATGAGCTGGAAAATCTGACCGGTGTTCCCTGTGGACAGGATATCCGCAAAGCTATCTGGCTATGCCTGACCTATGCGTTACACACCCCTATACACACTGAGCAGGTCGATGAACTCCAGACCATTGCCGACTATGTCTCCGGGAAGGCGCGACTGCTGGCGGAAGAGTGTATCAGTCTGCTGGCGAAACATGTGGTCAACACGCCTTTGCCGCTGTTGCTGCCTTTACTTAGCTGCATCTTCCATTCTCTGGCAGGTGAGGATTCGCCAATCCAGGGCATTATCGTCTCTCATGGGCGCTCCACCGCCTCCAGTATTGCCGGTATCGCCAACCAGTTAACCGGTGGTTACTACTTCAAAGCCTTTGATATGCCCAACGCCACCTCTACCCGTGAAATTATTGACCTGTTGATCGCTCACCTGTCGCGCCTCAGGCAGGGCGACGGCCTGATAATCCTCGTCGATATGGGGTCGCTCAAGGAGATCTACGAAGAAATTAAATTGCATCTGCACGGCGAACTGCTGGTGATTAACAACGTCAGTACCGCCATGGCGCTGGATATCGCAGCTAAGATTCAGGATAAGCTGTCTATGGAGGCGATTATCGAGGGGGCAAAGGGTGCGTATGACGTGGAAACGCGCTACTACGCTGGAATGCTCCCAGGCAATAAAATCATTATCTCCTGCATATCTGGCGAAGGCATTTCGCGCAAGCTGAAAGATATTGTCCAGCGCTACCTGGTACAGGATGAGATCGATATCCTCACGATGGAATATGACGATCTGAAATGGAAAATCGCCCGCGCCGACCCGGCATTGAACGGCACGCGGCTGATCATTACAACCACCGATCTTGAAGCGGGTTATATCCCGCTGATTAGCGTTGAACAGCTGATTAAAGAAAAAACCCAGGTGCTAAAACGCGACTACTTCAACGGCTTGCTGATGGACGGCGGGCTGGAACCCATGGTCGAGGAAGTGGTGAAGTTGTTTACCGTTGAGGGCGTCGCCAGCCGCCTGAATTTCCTCAACCCGGTGGTGATTATTGATGAAGTAGAAGCTGTGATTAAACAGTATGAAGCGTTCTACAAAATTCATTTTGAAAGCTATCTACGCATTAACTTATTTATGCACATCGCGCTGATGATTGAACGCGTGATGGTCAACAACGGCGTTCGTCATCGCGAAGAGGCGCAGTTGACGCTTGAACAACAAGCTTTTGTCGCCGTGCATGACACCTTCTTCCAGGCGCTAAACCGTAAGTACAACATCACGCTGCCGCTCACCGAGGTGCTGATGATTTATGAAATCATGGAACCGTGGATTGCGGCCGACTCCCTCAGCTAAATGCGCTGCCAGCGCAGGCTGGCAGACGCTTCGACACTCCCCTTACAGCCGTTTTCGACACGATTACAACGTGCAGACACTACATTATTTACTAATAAAATCATAAAGATAAAAACATGGCACGGCGGTTGCAATATTCTCAACAGATACCAAAAAAACGAAGGAATACGCAATGCGAGAGATGTACATCGCAACCCACGGACGCTATGCGGAAGGGATAATCTCGGCGCTGAACCTGCTGGTTGGCGACGATCACGGCGTAACACCCATCTGCGCCTACTGCGGCGAAATTGGCTCCACAGCCGAATTGGCGGTGCGCTTTGAGGCCATCGCCCAACAGGCGGCCAGCCGGGGAAAAGAGCTGGTGCTGTTTACCGATATGCCCGGCGGGAGCGTCAACAACACCGCCGTACAGATGCTGGTCAAATACCCGCATGTTCATGTTATTAGCGGCGCCAATCTGATTATGCTGATGGAGTTCTGTCTCTCTGAACATACCGATACTCCATCACGCCTGCAGGACGCCATCACCGCCGCCAGCGGCGCGATGCAGTACATGAACGTGCAGCCAGAAATTATCGCCGCTCGCCAGACCATACAGCCAGCCGTTGACGATGATATCGACGACTTTTTTGCCGCGGAGACACAACCATGACCGTTGCGCTGGAAACGCTCGACAGCCGCTATCTTGCACCACAGCCGTGTTTAGACTCTCGCTGGCTGAGCGAAGCACTCCGCGAAGTGCTTGCCAAAGTTGACGAGATGATGCCGCGTTTTACCATGACTTTTCCCGCAGCCAGCGCGACTGATGGTCACTACCCGGCAGTAGAGAAGGTCGACTGGACCGAAGGATTCTGGACCGGCATGCTGTGGCTGGCCTGGGAAGTGACCGGCGATGATAAATACCGCACGGTGGCGGAGGGTCTGCTCGACAGTTTTGAAGAGCGCCTTGATAAGCAAATTAAAGTCGATACCCACGACCTGGGTTTTCTCTATTTGCTCTCTTGCGTTAACGCCTGGAAGCTCACCGGCAACCTCCGCGCTCGCAGCCTGGCGCTACGCGCCGCAGAGCTACTGTACCGTCGCTTTAATGAAACGGCAGGCGTGATTCAGGCCTGGGGCGATCTCAACGACCCGGCGCGTCAGGGTCGCATGATTATCGACTGCAATCTCAACGTGCCGTTACTGTTCTGGGCCGCCAACGAAACGGGCAATGCCGCGTGGCGCGAAGCCGCTACGCGTCATCTGGCGCAGGCCGCTCGTTATCTGGTTCGTGAGGATGCTTCCAGCTTCCACACCTTCTACATGGACGTGCACAGTGGCCAGCCGCTGCGTGGCGATACTCATCAAGGGTTTAGCGATAGCTCCTGCTGGGCACGCGGCCAGGCCTGGGGGATTTACGGCTTTGCGCTGGGATTCCGTCATACCGGCGATACCACTCAGCCAGAGCTGGCGCGGAAGCTGGCGCACTATTTTCTCAACCGTCTGCCGGAAGATTTTGTCTGCTACTGGGACCTGATCTTCACCCCGCAGGACAACGCTCCGCGCGATACGTCTGCCGCCGCAGTCGCCGCCTGCGGTCTGGCGGAGTTGCTGACGCTGCTGCCGCTAACCGATCCACTACGCTCCGCCTATAACAACGCCATCGAACTGATGATGCGCAATTTACGCGAGCGCTATTTTGCCCACACGCAGGACGGCCTGCTGCGTGAAGGCGTTTATAACTTTGGCCGCAACATGGGCATTAACGAACCTAACCTCTGGGGCGATTACTTCTATTTCGAAGCCCTGGTTCGCCTTTCCCGCGTCTGGACACCCTACTTTTGCTAACTGGAGCTACACATGATTTCTTTAGTACGAATTGACGATCGCTTGATTCACGGCCAGGTTGCCGTGGTCTGGACCAAGCACCTCGGCGTAAACCGCATCCTGGTCGCCAACGATCAGATAGTGAATAACGAAGTGCAGAAGATGTCGCTGCGCATGGCGGCCCCTGATACCGCCAAGTGCGCCATTATGGCGGTCAAAGACGCAGGCGATATCCTCAATGACCCGCGCTCCGAGGCCATGAAAATTATGGTGATCGTTAACAATGCCGCCGACGCGCGTCGACTGGTCGAGCAGGTTGAGGGGATAAAAACCCTGAACGTCGCCAACTTTGGGCGCATTACGGACAATCTGGCGGCGAAAAAACGCATTAGCGACACCGTGTACGTTACACCGGAAGATGTCGCCGATTTTCATGCCATCGCCGCACGCGGCGTGAAGGTGGAATACCAGGTTCTGCCATCTCATCCGGTGAAAAACCTGATTGAGATGCTGGATAACGCTGCTAGCTAAGCGAGGTCGCTATGTTAACGTCTGCACTGCTTGTCGCGCTGGTGATGTATATCGCCAAGTTCGCTGACCACACGTTAGGCCAGCCGCTGATTGAACGGCCGCTAATCTGCGGCGCGATGGTCGGCTTTGTGCTGGGTGATTTTCAGCAGGGGATCATCATCGGCGCGACGCTGGAACTGATTTTTCTCGGCACCATCACCATTGGCGGCTCGGTACCGGCCGATCTGGCTGTCGGCTCGGTTCTGGCAACCGCCTTTACCATTTTGACGAAAGCGGAACCTGCCGTCGCCGTCGCGCTTGCACTGCCCATCAGCCTGCTGGCGGTCTTCGTTTACCAGGTTCTGAAGCTGGTTTATACCGCGCTGGTCGAGAAATATGACGCCTTGCTTGAAGAGGGGCGCGACCGCGCCGCGCTCGGCATCACGCTCGGGATGACCATGTTCTACGGCGTGCCGTTCGCGGTGCTGGCCTTCTTCGGCATTCTGTTCGGCACCGACGTGATCCGCAGCCTGGTCGAAAGCATTCCGGATACCGTGATGCGCGGGATGACGGCGGTGGGCGGTATTCTGCCTGCGCTGGGCTTCGCCATCTTGTTAAAGGCGCTGTGGAACCGAAATATTGCCGCATTCTTCTTTATCGGCTTCGCCATGGCGGCTTATCTGCAACTGCCGATTATGGGCATCGCGATTATCGCCGCTTCCGTTGCCGTTTATCTCTGCTTCAACGAATTCAACCAGTTGAAAGCCAATAAACACGCCACCACTGCCGCAAGCGCGTCGGTTGATGATAAGGACGGGTTCTTCAATGACTGATATCCACAACAGCGCAGTAAGCGCAGGCGACGACAGCAAGAACGAAAAAAAGATGTTCCGCCAGCTGTTCTTCCGCCAGTTCCAACTGCTGGGCTCCATGAACTTCACCCGAATGGAGGGGTTGAGCTACGGCTGGATTCTGGCGCCGCTGCTCAAGAAAATCTACACCGGCAACCCGCACGGTTACGTGGAGTCGCTAAAACGTAACAGCCAGTTCTTCAATACCAACCAGCATCTGGCGCCATTCATTATGGGCCTGACGCTATCGATGGAAAAAGAGAACGCCGCGAACCCTAATTTTGATACTTCCAGTATTAACGGCATCAAAGTGGCTTTAATGGGGCCGTTCGCGGGCGTCGGCGATTCATTCTTCTATGGCGTGCTACGCATCATCGCCACGGGGATTGCTATCGGCCTGGCCTCACAGGGAAACCCGCTAGGGCCACTGCTGTTCCTGCTGATTTACAACATCCCGAGCTACCTGCTGCGCTACTACGGCGGGGTAATGGGCTACCGGCTAGGTTCGAAGTATATCGCCGAAGCCACGCAGTCCGGCTTGCTCTCGTGTATCACCAAAGCCTCAGCCATGATGGGTCTGATGATGGTAGGCGCGATGAGCGCCAGCATGGTGAAATTTACCACCACCTTTAAAACCACCATCGCCGGACAGCCTTTCGTATTGCAGGAGATCCTCGACAAAATCTGCGTCGGGCTCATTCCACTGCTGCTGGTGTTGGGATGCCTGAAGCTGTTGAATAAAAAGGTGAGCCCAAACAAGGTGCTGATTATGCTAATCGTCTTTGGCTTTGCCGCCGCAGGCGTTGGGATTATTTAACCGCGGCCCCCATTATTGGGGGCCTGTTAACAACAGGATATCCAATGAAGAAAGCGCTCACCTGTTGTGCGTTAGCGTTGGCTCTCACAAGCCTGAGCAGCATGGCAAAGCAAGACAAAATGGCAGTAATCGATCATCAAATCGCGTCCTGGGTCGCCCAACACAACTACTCAGGCGCGGCGATTATTATCGTTAAAGATGATAAGCCCATTTTTGAGAAATATTACGGCGGCTACACATCACAGACTGAGGTTCATATTGCTTCGGCAGGGAAATGGCTGGCTGCCGCAACTATCGCCTCTCTCGTTGATGACGGAGTCCTTTCCTGGGGCGATCCGGTCAGAAAGTGGTTACCTGCTTTTACCGACTCAAAAGGTGATGCCACCCTGCGCCAACTCTTTTCACATACCTCAGGCTACCCAGACTATCAACCTGCCAATAAACCAGAAGATCACTATCAAACACTAACAGAATCCGTTGCTCATATTTTACCCCTGCCATCCGTTAACCCACCAGGCACGACATTCAATTATGGTGGACTCGCGATGCAGGTTGCCGGGCGCATGGCCGAAGTCGCCAGCGGAAAATCGTGGGAATCTCTGTTTCAGGAACATATTGCCCAACCACTCGGTATGACCCACACCGGATTCACCCCAGTGAGTGAGGAGCAAGGATTTAGCCCAATGCTCGCCGGCGGGGCAAGAACAACGCTTGCAGACTATCGACGATTTCTCCAGATGGTTGCCCATAATGGGCAATTTGAAGGCCGGCGAATTCTGAGCACAGCTGCGATTACCATGATGCAGAGCGATCAGATCCAGGGCGCTAAATTATTGCCTGGCGCGGTCAATCGCTATGTGCAGGATGTTCGGGGACAAGCCCGGAATGATATCTATGGACTTGGCGAATGGCGGGAACAGGTCGACAACCAGGGCCGTCCGCTACTCATCAGTAGCCCAGGTTGGGCGGGCAGCTATCCCTGGATTGATAAGACCAATAATAGCTATGGCGTAATATTGGCAAAAGTGAATCTGTCGGTGGCACACAAAACAGGTTTTAATAGTTTTTATGCTGGACCGCAGCTTATTCCAGCTATTCGCGAGGCGCTCGCGACCCAGTAACGAAAAAAGCGCCCCAAGGGCGCTCTTTCGACAGTAGCAGATAGCTTATTTGGTCAGTTCTGCGGTCATATGCACGCGGTTACCGGTGTAAGCCTGGGTAATTTTGTAAGAGCTGGCGCCCGCTTGTTCAGCCTGAGCGGCAATTTTCGCTTCCGCACCGTCAATGGTTGAGGCGGTTGCGGTCACTGTTTGCGCTGCGAAAGAACCAAAAGAAGCGGCCAGAGTCATAACTGCGACAAAAGTTTTGATGCTTTTCATGATATAAACCCTTTAATTTAGTTGTTTGGATAAGGCGTGCTGCCTTGATGTGATAAATATTAGGTCACATCTCGATCAACTAAAAGCGGAATGATTTGCATTTGTTTTTCAAATTTTTTGAGATAACGATATGCAGCTGAATCAGCAGTTACTGACGAGTCGTAAAAAGTCGCAGAGCGCGGGCGCCTGGCTGCTGCATCAGGGCGAGGTGCAAAGCCATTTTTACTATTTACATCAGGGTGTTGTGCGGGCGGTTTATCACTCCGATCGGGGCGTGGAGCGCGTAAAAGAGTTCTATTTCCCAGGGGAATGCTGCTTTTTATACCTTAACTGGCTGACGGCAACGCCGGCGGATTATAGTCTGCAGATGGTCACCGCGGGCGAAACCAGTGACATTCCGCTCTCCTTTTTCGAGGCTGCTGAAAACCAGGAGTTCAAGATGCAACTCCTCATTCAGCAGTTGATCTACAAAGAAAAGAAGGAACAGATGCTGTTGCTCAACACGCCAGAACAACGCTACCGCTACGTCCAGACTCAGTTCCCACACTGGGAATCACAGCTAACGCAACGGGATCTCGCTAGCTATATCGGTATCACCCCCGTGAGCCTTTCACGTATTCGCCAGCGTCTTAACAAAAGTTAACGCGAGGCCGGCTTAAGCCCATTATGGTGAAGCCATTGATTTGCGAAATGGCTGCCGTGATGACCACTTTCCTGTTTTCCCAGATACTTGCAAGCGTCAGCTTTGCGCTTGATATTACTGCTTTTCATTTTCATCGTCGGGCGAAAACGCTGACGGTACTTGCCTGCTCCACCGGTCTGCTGGCATGGCACTTTTATCTTCTACAACAGCCCGTTGCTGCCGTGTTGATGGCGATTGCGGCCTGCCGCTTTGCGATCGCTGTCGTTACGCTTCGTCTGTGGGTGATGTGGGGATTTATGGTGGTGTCGATGGCCTGTAGCGCCTACTTCTGGCAGGGAACAGCAAGCCTTTTGCCGCTGATGGGTAGCCTGCTGATGACCTTTGCCGCGTTTCAAGGTCAGAGTTCCAGGCTACGCGGATACACGCTGTGCGGCAGCGTTTGTTGGCTACTGAACAACATAATGGCGGGATCGCCGGTCGCTGCGGTCATGGAACTCGCGTTTTCAGGCAGTATTCTGCTGGCGGCCTGGCGGCATTACTCCGCAACCAGACGTTCAGGATGGGTGTAAATCGTCGCTCTTCCCGGCTTACAGAAGCCTACCAGCGTCAGATTGCAGCGTTCAGCCACTTCGACCGCCAGCGTTGTGGCGGCAGAGACGGCGAACAGAATTTCGACGCCGCACATCGCAGACTTTTGCACCATTTCATAGCTGGCACGGCTGGAAACCAGCGCGGCTCCCTGCTGCCACAGCGCGCCTTCTTTCGCGCGGCGCCCCAGCAGTTTATCCAGCGCCACGTGACGACCGACATCTTCATGGCCGCCCACCAGCTCGCCGGAGGGCATAATCCATGCCGCCGCGTGCGTACAGCCCGTTTCACGGCCAACGGGCTGGACGTCATCTAAATGCCTGAGCGCGTAATCGAGATGAGCCAGATCGAACGTCTGGCTAAAGGGCAGCGGTTTTATCGGCCTGCCAATATCGTTGAGTTGCTCAACGCCGCACACGCCGCAGCCCGTACGACCAGCCAACGCCCGACGACGCTCTTTCAGCCCCATAAAGCGGCGGCTGGAAAGCTCGATGCGAACTTCCATGCCATTACAGGCAGGGACAACATCCATACCGAAGATTTCCCGGGGATGTTCAATGATGCCTTCCGACAGCGAAAAGCCGATCGCAAAGGCTTCAAGATCTTTTGGCGTCGCCATCATCACGACGTGAGAGATGCCGTTGTAGACCAGCGCAACGGGAACTTCTTCGGCAAGAATATCCTGTGTGGGTTGCATAATTTGTGGCCTTCTGAAGACGGTACGCTCGGCTGCGCCAACCAGCTGTAACGAGGGCTCGACTTCATCTTTAACATTAAACACGGCAAATACTCTGAACGGCGTAAAAATAAGGGGCGTCTATTCCATCACAACATCAGGGAATTGAGGCTTATTATGGATCAAGTTTGTGGTGCAATAACGCACAATCTTGATTTATTTCGCCGCACATTGCGCCAGACCGGCCGATTAATCCCTTATGGTTAAAGTCATTGAGCACGCGCCCAGGCGAGATTTGATTTCGGCTAAATTGCGATCGATATCACAGTTCAATGTTAATGCATACAAAATCAATTCACCTGCCATTAACCGCGTTAGAACAAGCCTACCGATAATGTGGTATTCTGGATCAAAGCCCTCCTGGAACTGAGGGCATCGTATTATTCAGCATCTTTGCCGCCATCTGGCGAAGAACAACTACAAGCAATGACAATGTCGAAACAAGGAGTGAACCATGCAGGTCAGCAGAAGGCAGTTCTTTAAGATCTGCGCTGGCGGTATGGCAGGAACCACGGCAGCAGCACTGGGCTTTGCCCCGAGCATCGCACTCGCGGAAACACGGCAGTATAAATTGCTGCGTACCCGTGAGACCCGTAACACCTGCACTTACTGCTCTGTCGGCTGTGGGCTTTTAATGTATAGCCTCGGCGACGGCGCAAAAAATGCGAAAGCCTCGATTTTCCACATCGAAGGGGATCCAGATCACCCGGTAAACCGTGGTGCATTGTGTCCGAAAGGCGCAGGTCTGGTGGACTTTATCCACTCCGAAAGCCGTCTTAAATATCCTGAATATCGCGCACCTGGTTCTGATAAATGGCAGCAAATCAGCTGGGAAGAAGCGTTCGACCGTATCGCTAAGCTGATGAAGGCTGACCGCGATGCCAACTTCGTCGAGAAAAACGATGCCGGCACCACCGTTAACCGCTGGCTCACGACCGGTATGCTGTGTGCCTCGGCGTCCAGCAACGAAACCGGCTATTTAACCCAGAAATTTACGCGTGCACTCGGTATGCTCGCGGTCGACAACCAGGCGCGTGTCTGACACGGACCAACGGTAGCAAGTCTTGCTCCAACATTTGGTCGCGGTGCGATGACCAACCACTGGGTCGACATCAAGAACGCCAACCTCATTGTGGTGATGGGCGGTAATGCCGCTGAAGCTCACCCGGTCGGGTTCCGCTGGGCGATGGAAGCCAAAATTCACAACGGCGCTAAGCTGATTGTTATCGATCCCCGCTTTACGCGTACCGCGTCGGTGGCGGATTTCTATGCCCCAATTCGTTCCGGTACCGACATTACCTTCCTGTCGGGCGTGATGCTGTACCTGTTGAACAATGAAAAATTCAACCGTGAGTATACCGAGGCGTATACCAACGCCAGCCTTATCGTGCGCGAAGACTTTAGCTTCGACGACGGTCTGTTTAGCGGTTACGACCCGGAAGCACGCAAGTACGATAAGACATCCTGGAACTACGAGCTGGATGAAAACGGTCACGCGAAACGGGATACCACCCTCACCCATCCGCGTTGCGTCTGGAATCTGCTGAAACAGCATATTTCCCGCTACACGCCGGAAATGGTTGAGAAGATCTGCGGTACGCCAAAAGCTGACTTCCTGAAAGTCTGCGAATACATCGCCGAAACCAGCGCCCACGACAAAACCGCCTCGTTCCTTTATGCACTGGGTTGGACGCAGCACTCCATCGGCGCGCAAAACATCCGTACCATGGCGATGATTCAGCTGCTGCTGGGCAATATGGGGATGGCTGGCGGCGGCGTAAACGCCCTGCGCGGACACTCGAACATTCAGGGGCTGACCGACTTAGGCTTACTGTCACAGAGCCTGCCGGGCTATATGACGCTGCCGAGCGAAAAACAGGCTGACCTGCAAACCTATCTGACCGCCAACACGCCAAAACCGCTGCTGGATGGCCAGGTTAACTATTGGGGCAACTATCCGAAATTCTTCGTCTCAATGATGAAGTCTTTCTACGGGGATAAGGCCACGGCGGAAAACAGCTGGGGCTTTGACTGGCTGCCAAAATGGGACAAAGGCTACGACGTTCTTCAATACTTCGAGATGATGAATCAGGGCCTGGTCAATGGCTATATCTGCCAGGGCTTCAACCCGGTTGCCTCATTCCCGAACAAAAACAAGATTGTCGCCTCGCTGTCGAAACTGAAGTACCTGGTGACTATCGATCCGCTCAACACCGAAACCTCGACCTTCTGGCAGAACCATGGCGAGTCGAACGATGTTGATCCGTCGAAAATCCAGACCGAAGTGTTCCGCCTGCCGTCCACCTGCTTTGCCGAGGAGAACGGTTCTATCGTTAACTCCGGACGCTGGCTGCAGTGGCACTGGAAAGGTGCGGATGCCCCGGGGGATGCGGTCACCGACGGTGAAATCCTCGCCGGTATCTTCATGCGTCTGCGTAAGATGTACGCCGAAGAAGGCGGCCCGGCACCAGAACCCGTGCTGAACATGACCTGGAACTACTCAACGCCAAATGAACCGGCTTCCGAGGAAGTGGCGATGGAGAGCAACGGTAAGGCGCTGGCCGATATTATCGACCCGGCGACCGGTGCGGTTATCGTGAAGAAAGGCCAACAGCTCAGCTCGTTTGCCCAACTGCGTGACGACGGGACAACCGCCAGCGGCTGCTGGATCTTCGCCGGTAGCTGGACGCCTGAAGGCAACCAGATGGCGCGCCGTGATAACGCCGACCCATCCGGCCTTGGCAACACGCTGGGCTGGGCCTGGGCGTGGCCGCTCAACCGCCGTATTCTGTATAACCGCGCTTCCGCTGACCCGCAGGGCAACCCGTGGGATCCAAAACGCCAGCTCCTGAAATGGGACGGCGCGAAGTGGGGCGGCGTGGATATTCCGGACTACAGCGCTGCGGCGCCGGGCAGTAACGTCGGGCCGTTCATCATGCAGCCGGAAGGGATGGGTCGCCTGTTTGCCCTCGACAAGATGGCAGAAGGTCCGTTCCCGGAACACTATGAGCCGTTTGAAACGCCGCTGGGGACTAACCCGCTGCACCCGAACGTCATTTCCAACCCTGCCGCCCGTATCTTTAAAGGCGACAAGGAAGCGTTGGGGAAAGCGGATAAATTCCCGTACGTCGGTACCACCTATCGTCTGACCGAACACTTCCACTACTGG
The DNA here is from genome assembly GCF_019930565.1 of Kluyvera sp. CRP. Classification (NCBI taxonomy): domain Bacteria; kingdom Pseudomonadati; phylum Pseudomonadota; class Gammaproteobacteria; order Enterobacterales; family Enterobacteriaceae; genus Kluyvera; species Kluyvera sp. CRP. Next base: position 1,056,767 of record NZ_CP082841.1, read on the forward strand.
ACCAAGCATGCGCTGCTTAACGCCATTGCGCAGCCGGAACAGTTTGTAGAGATCGGTGAAAAGCTGGCAGATAAGCTCGGCATCGCTCACGGCGATACCGTCAAAGTCTCCTCCAACCGTGGCTATATTAAAGCTAAGGCGGTGGTGACCAAGCGTATCCGCACGCTGAAAGTGGACGGTAAGGATATCGATACTATCGGTATTCCAATCCACTGGGGCTACGAAGGCGTAGCGAAAAAAGGCTTTATTGCCAATACGTTGACGCCATTCGTCGGCGATGCGAACACGCAGACGCCGGAATTTAAGTCCTTCCTCGTGAACGTGGAAAAGGTGTAACGGAGACGACCTATGGCTTATCAATCGCAAGATATTATTCGTCGTTCCGCCACTAACGGTTTCACTCCCGCGCCCCGCGCGCGGGATCACCAGGAAGAGGTGGCAAAGCTTATCGACGTCACCACCTGCATCGGCTGTAAGGCTTGTCAGGTGGCGTGCTCGGAGTGGAACGACATCCGTGATGAAATCGGCAGCAACGTCGGGGTGTACGATAACCCCGCCGATCTGACCGCTAAATCCTGGACGGTCATGCGCTTCTCGGAAGTGGAGCAGAACGACAAACTGGAATGGCTGATCCGTAAGGATGGCTGCATGCACTGCGCCGACCCAGGCTGCCTGAAGGCGTGCCCGGCGGAAGGGGCTATCATTCAGTATGCCAACGGTATCGTCGACTTCCAGTCCGAGCAGTGCATTGGCTGCGGCTACTGCATCGCTGGTTGCCCGTTCAACGTCCCGCGTCTTAACCCGGAAGACAACCGCGTCTACAAATGTACGCTGTGCGTCGACCGCGTTAACGTCGGGCAGGAACCGGCGTGCGTGAAAACCTGCCCAACCGGCGCTATCCACTTTGGTTCTAAAGAGGATATGAAAACGCTGGCGGGCGAGCGCGTGGCCGAGCTGAAAACCCGTGGTTATGATAATGCAGGGCTGTACGATCCGGCCGGCGTTGGCGGTACGCACGTGATGTACGTGCTGCACCATGCCGACAAGCCGAATCTGTACCACGGCCTGCCGGAAAACCCGGAAATCAGCGCTACCGTGAAGTTCTGGAAAGGCGTCTGGAAACCGTTAGCCGCTATCGGCTTTGCCGCCACGTTCGCTGCGAGCGTCTTCCACTACGTCGGGGTCGGTCCGAACCGTGCGGAAGAGGAAGAGGATAATCTTGATGAAGAGAAAGACGAGGTGCGCAAATGAAAAGACGTGACACCATCGTGCGCTACACGGCGCCGGAACGCATCAACCACTGGGTCACCGCCTTCTGCTTCATTCTGGCGGCGGTGAGCGGGCTGGGCTTTTTCTTCCCGTCCTTCAACTGGTTGATGCAAATCATGGGCACTCCGCAGCTGGCGCGCATTCTGCACCCGTTTGTCGGCGTTATCATGTTTGCGTCGTTTATCATCATGTTTTTCCGTTACTGGCACCATAATCTAATCAATCGGGATGATATCTTTTGGGCGAAGAATATTCGTAAGATCGTCGTCAACGAGGAAGTAGGTGACACCGGGCGTTATAACTTCGGCCAGAAATGCGTATTCTGGGCGGCGATTATCTTCCTGGTACTGCTGCTGGTGAGCGGTGTGATTATCTGGCGTCCGTACTTTGCGCCTGCTTTCTCAATCCCGGTGATCCGATTTGCGCTAATGCTGCATTCATTTGCTGCAGTGGCGTTAATTGTGGTTATCATGGTGCATATCTACGCCGCCCTTTGGGTGAAAGGCACCATTACCGCGATGGTGGAAGGATGGGTTACCAAATCGTGGGCGAAGAAACATCACCCGCGCTGGTACCGTGAAGTCCGCCAGAAACAGGAAAAGTCATCTGAATGAGTATTCGCATAATCCCGCAAGATGAGCTGGGTTCGAGCGAGAAACGTACGGCGGAAGTCATTCCGCCGTTGTTGTTCCCCAGACTCAAGAACCTCTACAATCGTCGCGCCGAGCGTCTGCGCGAGCTGGCAGAGAACAATCCGCTGGGCGACTACCTGCGCTTTGCGGCGCTGATTGCCCACGCACAGGAAGTGGTTCTTTACGACCATCCGCTGCGGATGGATCTGAGCGCGCGTCTTAAAGAGGCAAACGACCAGGGCAAGCCGCCGCTGGATATCCACGTTCTGCCGCGCGATAAACACTGGCACACGCTGCTGCACTCCATGATTGCTGAACTGAAGCCGGAAATGAGCGGCCCAGCGCTGGCGGTTATCGAGAATCTGGAGAAAGCCTCCGAACAGGAGCTGGAGCAAATGGCCAGCGCGCTGTTTGAATCGGATTTCTCATCTGTCAGCAGCGATAAAGCGCCGTTCATCTGGGCCGCCTTGTCACTCTACTGGGCGCAGATGGCGAGCCTGATTCCAGGTAAAGCCCATGCAGAATACGGCGAACAGCGTCAGTACTGCCCGGTGTGTGGCTCAATGCCGGTTTCCAGCATGGTGCAAATTGGCACCACTCAGGGGCTGCGCTATCTGCACTGCAACCTGTGTGAAACCGAGTGGCATGTCGTGCGCGTGAAGTGCAGTAACTGCGAACAAAGTCGCGACCTGCACTACTGGTCTCTGGATAATGAGCAGGCTGCGATTAAAGCCGAAAGCTGTGGCGACTGCGGCACCTACCTGAAAATTCTGTATCAGGAAAAGGACCCGAAAGTGGAAGCCGTGGCTGACGACCTCGCCTCACTGGTGTTGGACGCGCGGATGGAGCAGGAAGGGTTCGCCCGTAGCTCTATCAACCCGTTCCTGTTCCCGGGGGAAGGGGAGTAAGTTCTCTGGTAAAACCGGGCGGTCATCCCTGCCCGGTTTACAATGCGTAAGGCACTACCACGCCGGGTAGCCCGGAAAAATCCTTTGTATTACGCGTGACCAATTCTCTTCGGTGTATATGCGCAGTGGCCAGAATGATGGCATCCGGCAGCTTCATGCCATATTCCTGCCTCAGGTTGACACTCTTTTCGGCAATCTCTGGCGATATCTCTATGACCTCAAAAGCATTCAGGGCCATTCTTGTGCGCCGCTCCTGATGAAATCGCTTTGCGCCCACCATCACCTCCATCCAGGTAATCAAGCTAATAGCATGCTGCGGTGGATACAAATCCAACGTATTTTTAGCTTCAACCCGGCCACTAAACAGATCGATTAAAATATTAGTATCAAAGATGACGGGACCGTTCATCGCGTCCACTCCTCGCGGAGTTTTCTTTCGAATTCAACACCATCGTCTTCACACTCTTGCCAAATGCCAAGCGCGCCGGCGATAGCCTGTTCAGCCTGATTTTGTTTCTCCAGATACATTTCTACCGCTTCACGTAGCAGCTCCGCACGTGGCATATTCCGCTGCTGCTTGAGCTCATCGAGACGCCTGATCACCTCATCTGATAGATCGAGAAGTATTCTGCCCATATCCCTTTCCGCCATCATACTCATATATACCTCCAGTATATCATCCATGCTCAATAAGCGAACAAAATACACGCAGTTCGCTAAACGTGGCACTCTCATTTTGTAGAAATAATCGTTTTTGCGAGCGGCTATCCAGAATAATGCTGCAACTTTATTTACCCGTTTCTCTTCTCATTAAACCAGGTTATAAACTGTACATACATACAGTCTAAGGAGCCTTATATGCCACTGGAAAAAGGAATTGCCGAACTGGTTGCCGGGTTTATCGCTGCGGGCCGCCCCTCTTCACGAGAGCAGAATATTGATGATCGGAGGGCGGGCTATATTGCCAGCACGTCGCTGGCGGGCGAGAAAGAGATTCGCGTAAAATCGGAAGATATCGTGCTGGAAGGGATGACATTTCGCGTCGTTTCGCCGCTAAACGCATCCGGTTCGCTACCCTGTATCCTCTACTATCACGGCGGCTGTTTTGTTAGCGGCGGCTTTCTGACTCATGACCTCCAGCTACGGCAACTGGCCTGGAAAAGCGGCTGTAGAGTGATTGCCATTCAGTATCGTCTTGCGCCAGAGCACACCTTCCCTGCGGCTCATGACGACGCTGAACGTGGGGCCAATATCGTCCATCAATACGCGGAGCAGTTAGGCATCGATCGTGAACGTATCACGCTTGCTGGCGACAGCGCAGGCGGGCACCTGGCATTGGTCAGCGCGCTACGCCTGAAATCAACCGCCCAATGGTCTCCAGCGAAGCTGCTGCTGATCTACCCGATGCTTGACGCTACCGCCAGTTTCCCCAGCTATGCCAGCAACGGGCAAGACTACATCATCACCCGCGATACGCTGCTATCGGGTTTTGAAATGTATCTCCAGGATACCGACCTCCGCCACCCGGAAGCCAGTCCGATATGGCGTGAAGATTTTGCCGGTTTACCGCCGGTGCATATTCTCACCGCAGAGTTCGATCCACTGCGTGATGAAGGGGAAGCGCTATATCACCGCCTGAACGACCAGGGCGTGGCGTGTACTTGCCAGCGCTATCTCGGCGTTATCCACGGATTTTTCCAATTGGGCGGCGTGAGCAAGACGGCGCGGGACGCAATACGCGACGTGGCCTGGCGCGCGGCCACTCGTGAATAAATAGCATCAGGAGCGTGGGCTCTAAGCTACTCCTCTTCGTTGCCGCCTTCTTCGAAGGCGCCAAAAGGCTTAGCGGGAAGCACGATATAAGTGCCTTCAAATACCACGCCCGCTTTCTCATCACCGAACAGCTCAACCTGTAGCTGAACACGCGCTTTGCGGCCACGGGCCAGTCGGTCCAGGTCGCCGCTCAGCGAGCCCAGGTCGGCGATCGCCGTTGGTCTGCCGGCAATCGGCCTGCTATAGCGGATATGAGCATCGGCTAAGATAATCGTGCCGCCCAGATGGCGCTCACGCAGCATCAGCCAGATAAGGCCCCAGCCGGTCAGTGTCGCCAGCGAGAACAAGCTACCCGCGAACAGCGTGTGGTGTGGATTCTGGTTACCGGTTTCCGGCATGGTGGTGATAAATTTCTGCCCGGTGTACTGCTGAATGCGCACGCCCATCTTTTCGCTGAGCGGGATATGATCGTACCAGGCCTGCTGCAACTGCGCGCACCAGTCACCACGATGCAGAATATCGTCCAACGACGCCACCGGTTTAATCATCAGAAAGTGGCGCACCGGCGTGGTTTGCGGGGTGGTGATCTCCCCCTGGTTCACAAAGCCCAGCTTGGCGAAAAACGGCACGGCATCTTCACGTGCGCTACAGGTTACACGCTTCACGCCTTCCTGACGGGCGACAGATTCCAGCGTCATGGCGATCAGCGTGCCCAGGCCTTTGTCCTGCACTTCTGGATGGACAGCCATAAAACGAATCGACGCTTCGTTATCGGCGTTGATGTACAGTCGCCCGACAGCGACCAGCTTTCCCTGTTCATCCACCACCATCTGATGGTGCGCCATCGCGTCCCAGGCGTCTCGCTCGGACCCTTTTGGCTGATGCAACGGCTTACGCAGCATTTCCCAGCGAAACTGGTAGTATTCCTCTAACTCTTCTGCCGTTTGCGGTACTCGGAGATGGTACATAATCGCGCTCTCTTTTGCCCCCCGCGTTCTACCGGGAAGTGGGTTCATACCTGTAACCAGAATGTCACGGGGCCATCATTGACCAGTGACACCTGCATATCTGCAGCGAATCGTCCCGTTTGCGTGTTGATCTCCTGCTGGCGGCAGCGCTGCACAAAGTACTCATAGAGTTCTTCTGCACGATCCGGTGCCGCACCTTTGGAGAAACTCGGACGCATCCCGCGCTCGGTATCGGCCGCCAGCGTAAACTGTGACACCACCAGCACGCTGCCGCCGGCCTGCTGCACGTTCAGGTTCATTTTTCCGTCGGCATCGCTAAAAATACGGTAGCCGAGCACGCGCTCGCACAGGCGATTCGCTTTCTGTTCGTCGTCGTCTTTCTCTACGCCCAGTAGCACCAGGAGTCCTGGGCCAATCTCCCCCGTCACCTCGTCCGCCACGCTTACGCTGGCGCGGGTGACGCGCTGAATTAATGCAATCATGGTTCTTCTGCTTCTTGTTGTTCTGATTTCAGTTTTCGGTATTCACCGAGAGTGACAGTTATTTCTGCGCCAAGCAAGACGATACACCACGTCCAGTAGACCCAGACAAACAAAATGGGGATCACCGCCAGCACGCCGTAAATCAGCTGGTAAGAGGGAAATGCGGTGATATAGAGCGAGAAGGCTTTCTTACCAAGTTCGTGCAGCAGCGCGGCGACCAGCGCCCCGACAATCGCATCGCGATTCGGCACCTGAGTTGTCGGAACGATGCTGTAGAGCAGCCAGAAGGAAAGCCAGGAGAGCAGCAGCGGGAACAACCGCAGCAGGTTATCAATCACGCCGTGAAGCTCGCTGGCCCAGCGCAGCGAAAGCAGATATGAGCTAATTGCCAGGCTCACCCCCGCCAGCAGCGGGCCGAGGGTGAGAATCATCCAGTAGACCGCAAACGAGTAAAGATGCGGGCGCACACGCTTGCTACGCCAGATCGTGTTCAGGGCGCTGTCGATGGAGTACATCAACAGCAGCGCGGTAATGATCAGGCCACAGGCGCCAAACGCGGTCATTTTGTTGGAGTTGGCGACGAACTGCTCGATATAGCGCTGAATAACGTCGCCGGTCGCGGGCAGGAAGTTGGCAAAAACGAAGTGGCGAATTTGCAAACTCACTTCCGAGAACATAGGGAAGGCCGCAAACAGAGCGAAAATCACCGCCACCAGCGGCACAAGTGAAAGCAGCGACACGTAGGCCAGGTTGCCCGCCAGCGTCGTCATATTGTCTTCATCAATGCGCCGCCAGAGTATTTTGAACCACGCCACCAGCGGCCGGGTATATTTTTGATGACCGGTTTTTAGCATAACGTCTTCGTAAAATAATCGGGTAGGGTTTCACGCCCTGTCACCAGCACGCTGGTTATCCCCAACTGGCTAGCACCCTCTATATTATCGGCGTTATCGTCAAAAAAGACCGCATCGGCGGCGGAAAAACCTTCCAGTTCAAGTACGCGCTGGTAAATACGGGCCTCTGGTTTACGCATGCCCATCTCCTGCGAGAGGTAAACATGGTCAGCGGCAGCATAAATTTGCGGATATTCATCCGGCCAGAAAGTCGTGTGCAGCGCGTTGGTATTCGAGAGTACTACCACCCGGTGTCCCTGCTCGCGTAGCGTCTTCATGATATCGATAACTTCGGGACGCAGTGCGACAAACACCGCCTGCCAGCCGTGGGCAAACTGCTCGTAACTCAGCGGAAGTTCCAGGTCGTGACACATCGCTTTCGCAAATGCTTCATCCGATATTTCACCGCGTTCGTGCTGGTGAAATGCCTCCCCCATAGTAAAGCGCTGCTTCAACTGCGCCAGCGGCACACGGGCAAGGTCGCTCCACGTTCCCAGAACACGGTTGAAATCAATGTCGACAATCACATTACCTAAATCAAAGATATAGAGCATTTTTGCCTCCGTTCACGCCGTGGAATTTTTACTGTAGCGGGAAAGGCGGGGTTTGACCATGAACAAAAGCGCGCTATCAGAAAAAGAAAAACCCCGCCATAAGGCAGGGTTTTGGTCACGGAAAAAAGAAGATTACTCTTCTTTCGCACCGCGCATTGCGCGACGACGGTCGTTTTCCGTCAGGTGACGTTTACGGATACGAATAGACTGCGGAGTCACTTCGACCAGTTCGTCATCATCGATGAATTCCAGAGCTTGCTCCAGAGTCATGCGGATAGGCGGAACCAGAACAACCGCTTCATCCGTACCGGATGCACGCATGTTGGTCAGTTTCTTACCGGTCAGGCAGTTTACGGTCAGGTCGTTAGAACGGCTGTGAATACCGATGATCTGGCCTTCGTAAACTTCTGCGCCGTGGCCCAGGAACAGCTTACCGCGATCCTGCAGGCTGAACAGTGCGAACGCAACTGCTTTACCCTGGCCGTTGGAGATCAGTACGCCGTTCTGACGCTGGCCCACTTCGCCCTGACGGATATCGTCATAGTGGCTGAAGGTGGAGTACAGCAGACCGGTACCGGAAGTCATGGTCATGAATTCTGAACGGAAGCCGATCAGACCACGGCTTGGGATCACGTAGTCGAGACGTACGCGGCCTTTACCGTCTGGATTCATGTTTTTCAGGTCGCCTTTACGCTCGCCCAGTGCCTGCATGACAGAACCCTGGTGCTGCTCTTCGACGTCCAGCGTTACGTTCTCGTATGGCTCTTGTTTGCGGCCATCGATTTCGCGGAAGATAACTTTCGGACGGGATACCGCCAGTTCGAAACCTTCACGACGCATGTTTTCAATCAGAACGGACAGGTGCAGTTCACCACGGCCAGAAACGCGGAACGCATCGGCGTCAGCGGTTTCTTCAACGCGCAGCGCTACGTTGTGCACCAGCTCTTTGTTCAGGCGGTCAAGGATCTGACGAGAGGTAACGAATTTACCTTCTTTGCCACAGAACGGAGAGGTGTTAACGCAGAAGAACATAGAAACGGTCGGTTCATCGACGGACAGTGCCGGCAGCGCTTCGACGTTCTGTGGATCGCAGATGGTGTCGGAGATGTTCAGCTCGCCCAGACCGGTGATGGCGATGATGTCGCCCGCTTCCGCGAGGGTGCTGTCGATACGTTCCAGACCCAGGTGAGTCAGCACTTTACCGACTTTACCGTTACGGGTTTTGCCTTCGCTATCGATGATAGTGATCTGCTGGTTCGGTTTCACTTTACCGCGTTTGATGCGGCCGATACCGATAACGCCAACGTAGTTGTTGTAGTCCAGCTGGGAGATCTGCATCTGCAGCGGACCATCAAGGTCTACGTCCGGCGCCGGTACATGGTCAACAATCGCCTGATACAGCGGGGTCATGTCTTCAGCCATGTCTTCGTGATCCAGACCCGCGATACCGTTCAGCGCCGAAGCGTAGATGATCGGGAAGTCCAGCTGCTCGTCGGTCGCGTCGAGGTTAACGAACAGGTCGAAGACCTGGTCAACAACCCAATCAGGACGCGCGCCCGGACGGTCAACCTTGTTGATGACAACAATTGGCTTCAGGCCGTGAGCAAATGCTTTTTTGGTCACGAAGCGCGTTTGCGGCATCGGGCCATCAAAGGCATCAACTACCAGCAGCACGGAGTCAACCATGGACATAACGCGCTCAACTTCACCACCGAAGTCGGCGTGCCCCGGGGTATCAACGATGTTGATACGGTAGTCATTCCATTTGATAGCGGTGTTTTTTGCGAGGATGGTAATCCCACGCTCTTTCTCCAAATCGTTGGAGTCCATCACACGCTCTTGAGTTTCAGCACGCTCGTCGAACGTACCGGATTGCTGCAGCAGCTTATCAACCAGGGTAGTTTTACCATGGTCAACGTGAGCAATGATGGCGATGTTACGCAAATTTTCGATCACAACTTTGCCTCGGGCATTAGAAATAGCGCGTTATTGTACACGGATTAATCGCACTACAAAACAGGATCACAGAGATCCTCCGCAAACAAGTATCGCAGAGTTTCTTTGTGATCGCTTTCACGGAGCATAAAAAGGGCACCTAATCACAATTTGCACCAATATGGTGCTCAACGCTCGCGTGTAAGCACTATAATGGTGCAAAACGGCTATCATGGTGCAGCCCTTTTGCACTATGGTGCGCATGATAGCGCCTTTTGGGGGTGATTTAAAAGTTGGCACAGATTTCGCTTTATATTTTTCACGGCAACAACGCCATTTTTAAGCAGTGATAGAAGACCTCGTTACCACGACGACGACAATGACAAATCCGGGAGATGTAAAGTATGTCCGCTGAACACGTTTTGACGATGCTGAATGAACATGAAGTGAAGTTTGTCGATCTGCGCTTCACCGATACTAAAGGTAAAGAACAGCACGTCACGATTCCTGCCCATCAGGTGAATGCCGAATTCTTCGAAGAAGGCAAAATGTTTGACGGCTCCTCTATCGGCGGCTGGAAAGGCATTAACGAATCTGACATGGTTCTGATGCCGGACGCATCTACCGCTCTCATCGACCCGTTCTTTGAAGAGTCTACCCTGATTATTCGTTGTGACATCCTGGAACCAGGCACCCTGCAGGGCTACGACCGTGACCCGCGCTCCATCGCTAAACGCGCTGAAGAGTACCTGCGCGCGACCGGCATCGCAGACACCGTTCTGTTCGGGCCAGAGCCAGAATTCTTCCTGTTTGACGACATCCGTTTCGGCGCGTCCATCTCCGGTTCCCACGTCGCTATCGATGACATCGAAGGCGCATGGAACTCTTCCACCAAATACGAAGGTGGTAACAAAGGTCACCGTCCTGGCGTGAAAGGCGGTTACTTCCCGGTTCCTCCGGTAGATTCTTCTCAGGACATCCGTTCTACCATGTGTCTGATCATGGAAGAAATGGGTCTGGTCGTTGAAGCGCACCACCACGAAGTGGCAACCGCTGGCCAGAACGAAATTGCAACCCGCTTCAACACCATGACCAAAAAAGCGGACGAAATTCAGATCTACAAATATGTGGTGCACAACGTTGCTCACCGCTTCGGTAAAACCGCGACCTTTATGCCAAAACCGATGTTTGGCGATAACGGTTCCGGTATGCACTGCCACATGTCCCTGTCCAAGAACGGCGTAAACCTGTTCTCCGGTGACAAATATGCGGGTCTGTCTGAGCAGGCGCTGTACTACATCGGCGGCGTTATCAAACACGCTAAAGCGATCAACGCCCTGGCTAACCCGACCACCAACTCCTACAAGCGTCTGGTCCCGGGTTACGAAGCGCCGGTTATGCTGGCTTACTCTGCCCGTAACCGTTCTGCCTCCATCCGTATTCCGGTTGTTGCTTCTCCGAAAGCGCGTCGTATCGAAGTTCGCTTCCCGGACCCGGCAGCTAACCCGTACCTGTGCTTCGCTGCACTGCTGATGGCTGGTCTTGACGGTATCAAGAACAAGATCCACCCGGGCGAAGCGATGGACAAAAACCTGTACGACCTGCCGCCGGAAGAAGCGAAAGAGATCCCACAGGTTGCTGGCTCTCTGGAAGAAGCACTGAACGCACTGGATGCAGACCGCGAGTTCCTGACTGCAGGTGGCGTATTCACTGATGAAGCTATCGATGCTTACATCGCGCTGCGCACCGAAGAGAACGACCGCGTACGCATGACTCCGCACCCGGTAGAGTTCGAGCTGTACTACAGCGTCTAATACGTTTTGAGTTGTACTTTCCCGATGATGTCGCGTCATTGCCGATGGGTGCTGGCGCGATAATCGGGAATTGAGTTGCCGTGGAAACTTTCAGCCCATCTCAGGATGGGCTTTTTTCTCCACCAACAACCTGATTTCCCGCGCTTTTTATCCGTAAAAAGCTATACTGCACTAAAACAGTGCAAGCCTTTTCAGGAGACTGCTAAATGGCAACAGGCGCGCTGCCCGATGCTGGGCAGATCCTTAACTCGTTAATCAACAGCATTTTACTGGTCGATGACGATCTGGCCGTTCACTACGCAAACCCTGCGGCACAGCAGCTGTTGGCGCAGAGCGCGCGTAAACTTTTCGGCACGCCGCTTCCCGAGCTTCTGAGCTATTTCTCGCTCAACGTCGGCTTAATGCAGGAAAGCCTGCAAACCGGCCAGGGGTTCACCGATAACGAAGTGACGCTGGTTATCGACGGTCGCTCGCATATTCTTTCGCTCACCGCACAGCGGCTGCCTGACGGCTTTATCCTGCTGGAGATGGCGCCAATGGATAATCAGCGTCGCCTCAGCCAGGAGCAGCTTCAGCACGCTCAACAGATTGCCGCGCGCGATCTGGTGCGTGGCCTTGCCCATGAGATTAAAAACCCGCTGGGTGGCCTACGCGGTGCGGCACAGCTGCTGAGTAAAGCGCTGCCCGACCCCGCGCTAACCGAATATACCAATGTCATTATTGAACAGGCCGACCGTCTGCGTAATCTGGTCGATCGCCTGCTTGGCCCGCAGCATCCCGGTACGCATGTCACCGAGAGCATCCATAAGGTGGCCGAGCGCGTGGTGAAACTGGTTTCGATGGAGCTGCCGGAAAACGTCACGCTGGTTCGCGACTACGACCCAAGTTTGCCAGAATTACCGCATGATCCCGACCAGATTGAGCAAGTTCTTCTTAATATCGTGCGTAATGCGCTTCAGGCTCTGGGGTCTGAAGGGGGCGAAATCGTCCTGCGTACCCGCACCGCGTTTCAGTTAACGCTACACGGCGTTCGCTACCGCCTGGCCGCCAGAATTGATGTCGAAGATAACGGCCCCGGCATTCCATCACATTTGCAGGATACGCTGTTTTATCCGATGGTCAGCGGCCGCGAAGGTGGCACCGGGCTGGGTCTGTCGATCGCGCGCAGCCTGATCGATCAGCACTCCGGCAAAATTGAATTTACCAGTTGGCCAGGCCATACCGAGTTTTCGGTTTTCCTGCCAATTAAAAAATAAGGTGTGTTTATGCAACGAGGGATAGTCTGGGTCGTTGATGACGATAGCTCCATCCGTTGGGTGCTTGAACGCGCACTCACCGGCGCAGGGCTGACTTGCACAACGTTTGAGGGCGGGAAAGAGGTGCTGGATGCGCTGGCTACCAAAACCCCTGACGTGCTGATGTCCGATATTCGCATGCCCGGAATGGACGGTCTGGCTTTGTTAACGCAAATCAAGCAACGCCATCCAATGCTTCCGGTCATCATAATGACGGCACATTCCGATCTGGATGCCGCAGTAAGCGCCTATCAACAAGGGGCGTTCGATTACCTGCCAAAACCGTTTGATATTGACGAAGCGGTAGCGCTGGTTGAACGCGCTATCAGCCACTACCAGGAACAGCAGCAGCCGCGCAATGTGCAGGTTGATGGGCCAACCACCGATATCATCGGCGAAGCGCCGGCCATGCAGGACGTGTTCCGCATTATCGGCCGTCTCTCCCGCTCTTCCATCAGCGTGCTGATTAACGGCGAATCCGGTACCGGTAAAGAGCTGGTCGCTCACGCCCTGCACCGCCACAGCCCGCGCGTCAAAGCGCCGTTTATCGCACTGAATATGGCGGCGATCCCCAAGGACCTGATTGAGTCCGAACTGTTTGGTCACGAGAAAGGGGCCTTTACCGGCGCCAATACCGTCCGTCAGGGGCGTTTTGAGCAGGCCGACGGCGGCACGCTGTTCCTCGATGAAATTGGTGATATGCCGATGGATGTCCAGACTCGTCTGCTGCGTGTACTGGCCGACGGCCAGTTCTACCGCGTCGGCGGTTATGCGCCGGTGAAGGTTGACGTACGTATCATCGCGGCCACCCACCAGAATCTGGAACAGCGCGTACAGGAAGGTAAGTTCCGTGAGGATCTGTTCCACCGCCTGAACGTGATTCGCGTCCACCTCCCGCCATTACGTGAGCGTCGGGAAGATATTCCGCGTCTGGCGCATCATTTCCTGCAGGTCGCGGCCCGCGAGCTGGGCGTTGAAGCCAAGTTGCTGCACCCGGAAACCGAAGCCGCTTTAACGCGTCTGGCCTGGCCGGGTAACGTGCGTCAGCTGGAGAACACCTGCCGCTGGCTGACGGTGATGGCCGCCGGGCAAGAGGTGCTGATTCAGGATCTGCCGGGCGAACTGTTTGAAGCCAGCCAGCCGGACAGCACCGCGGCGGCGTCGCTACCGGATAGTTGGGCGACGCTGCTGGCGCAGTGGGCCGATCGCGCGCTGCGTTCCGGTCATCAAAATCTGCTTTCCGAAGCCCAGCCGGAGATGGAGCGTACGCTGCTGACGACCGCCCTACGCCATACGCAAGGGCATAAACAGGAAGCTGCGCGCCTGCTGGGTTGGGGTCGTAATACCCTGACACGCAAACTGAAAGAACTCGGAATGGAGTAAGGTCGGAGTAAAGTGTAAAAATTGCTCGATTCGCGCAAGTTGCTGCAATTTTATACTTTACTGTTCCGATGAGTTAAGTATCATTCTGCCCGCGACTACCTGGGGGGAAGAAACATGCTTGAATCATTAATTAATCTGGCGTCGAGCGGTGCTGCCAGCCACTCGCCGCAAACAGCGATGGCCGCAGTGCTGTGTGCGGCGCTGGTCGGGCTGTTCAGCTAAGCCGGATGGCGCTTGCGCTTATCCGGCCTACCGTCGATTTGTAGGCCCGGTAAGCGTAGCGCCATCGTGTCGTCTTTAAATAACCCGTGAGAACTGCTGCATACGCGCTTTCTGACGCAGATAGGCGTCGAAGCACATACAGATGTTGCGAATCAACAAACGGCCTTTGGCGGTCACCTGAATGCCCTTCTCATCCACATCCACCAGCCCATCTTTTGCCAGCGGAGCCAACAGCGCGAGGTCCTCGGCAAAGTAGTCGCTGAAGTTCAGATCCCACTGTTTTTCCACTGCCGGGAAATCGAGGCTGAAGTTGCAGATCAGCGCCTTAATCACGTCACGACGAATGCAATCATCGCGAGTTAACGCAATACCGCGCCACAGCGCGTTGCCCTGCTCGGCCACCTGCTGATAGTACAGCTTCAGCTCTTTTTGGTTCTGGGCGTAGCAATCGCCAATCATGCTGATGGCGGAAACGCCCATGCCCAGCAGATCGGTGTCGCCCTGAGTGGTATAGCCCTGGAAGTTGCGGTGCAGCACACCTTCACGCTGAGCCACGGCCAGTTCGTTATCCGGACGCGCAAAGTGGTCCATGCCGATAAACTGATAGCCCGCTTGCGTCAGCGAGTTAATGGTCTCTTGCAGGATATCCAGCTTCTGCTGCGCCGAAGGCAGGTCGGCATCTTTGATTTTGCGCTGAGCGGCGAAGAGCGTCGGCAGGTGCGCGTAGTTAAATACGCTCAGGCGATCCGGATTCAGCTCTGCCACGCGCTGGAGGGTAAAAGCAAAGCTCTCCGGCGTTTGCTTCGGCAGACCGTAGATCAGATCAATATTGGTCGACGTAAAACCAATCTCACGGGCGTGGTTGAGCAGCGCGAAGATAAATTCTTCATCCTGCTCACGGTTCACCAGGCGCTGTACCTCTTTATTGAAGTCCTGCACGCCCATGCTCAGGCGGTTGAAGCCTTCGGCGCGCAGATGGTCGATAACATCCAGCTCAATTTCACGCGGGTCAACTTCAATAGAGATCTCTGCGTCCGCATCGAAGTGAAAATTCTCGCGCAGCAGCGTCATCAGGCGGCTGATTTGCGCCTTATTCAGATAGGTTGGCGTACCGCCGCCCCAGTGCAGTTGGCTAACATGGCGGCCGGTAAACAGCGGCGCGCGCTGGCGGATTTCCTGCTCCAGCACGTCAAGATATTGGTCAGCTTTGTGCTGCTGGCGGGTAACGATCTTATTGCAACCGCAGAAATAGCAGAGCTTATGGCAGAACGGGATATGAATGTACAGCGACAGGGGCCGCTCAGGATAGCGCGCAACGGCGCTCAGAAACTCCGCTTCGCCGAACGCGTCGGAGAATTCCAGCGCCGTGGGATACGAGGTATACCGTGGCCCGGAATAGTTATATTTCTGGATCAGGGCCAGATCCCAGTCGATTAACTGCACAGACATGCTCACTCCTTGCGATGATGTCGAAAACGACGACGGCTTGCCGGCCTGGCCGCATTACGCAGCGCCAGCCGGTTGCGCAGCCAATTTTGACGCCGCGACAACCGTCGTAGTTTAACGAATAACCACCCCAGATAACATACAACCAAAAGGGTTATAAGCAGGACTGGCAGGCCAATCGGGTGCAAACGTTAGTTTCCGCCTCTCAGCAGACGCATGACGTCTTCCTTGCCCTCTTCTTCCTCTTCTTCTTCTTCGTCATCATCGTAAGAGAGGCCGAGTTGCTGCATCAGTGCATCAATGCGATCCAGTTTGGCATCGACCCAGGCTTGCTCTTCAGCAGTCAGGGTTTCGCCCTCTTCCAGACGTTCCAGCAGCGCATCCAGGCGCTCATCAGTCTCCAGCATGTCCAGCTCAGCCTGCGGTGAAAGCATAGGTTTCTCGCTCTTCGGTTTGTGCTGCTTGACGACCGGCGCCTCAGTCACGCCCAGCGCGATCGGTTTTTTACTACCAATACGGGGGTCTTTTTGCTGCTTCTGTTTGTTGGAGCCAGATGCACCCTCACTGCCGCTGGCGCGGCTGCCCGGCGCGTGGCCACGGTGCTTCTTGTCGCGTTTACGGTCACGCGCTTCCTGGTTCAGCTCTTCGCGCGTTTTACGACGCTGTTTGCCTGGCGCTTTGCTACGCGGTGTAGAGGTTGGTTTTTTCATGATGTCAGATCTTTTAAGCCGTTTTATTCAGTATAGAATTGAGCCGGAATCTAGCAGAAAGCAAACAAAGAAAAAAGGCGACAGAGTAATCTGTCGCCTTTTTTCCTGACTCACACCCTTAACGGGTTCTACATTCCATGTTTGCTTACAACGCGCCCTGTCTATCCGTTAGCTCTATAACAGTCCCTGTTATTGTTCCCTTTCCCTGCGTAACGTCTCCAGACGTTGGTCATCCTGACAGATTCCGTAGGTCTTCGCCTCCTGGCGTTCCTGACCCCTCATCCTGAGTCTAAATCCTTCTGGCGCCCTTGCCGATGGGTGCTACTTTACCTTGTTGCGTTAAACTAACAAGCAATGAGATGGCGAAAATTGGATAAATAAGATTATTGCCCGTGTGTAATATTATGATTTTAAATAATTTGCATATAATCTCGCCGATATTCTTTCCTCAATTTCCCATAGCGGATATGGCAAATGTCTTACAAACGGAAGGGCATCGGCTTACAGTTGACGATGCTGGAGTAATTCCAGCCTTTTTTTGCCGATCGGGTATAATCGCCCCCAATGCCTGATTTAACGGAGACGACCGTTTTGACTAACTGGAACTATCAACTGACGCACTTTGTCACCAGCGCGCCAGATATCCGCCACTTACCTTCCGATACCGGAATCGAAGTGGCTTTTGCCGGCCGCTCCAACGCGGGGAAATCCAGCGCCCTGAATACGCTGACCAACCAGAAAAGCCTGGCGCGTACATCAAAAACGCCGGGTCGTACGCAGCTGATTAACCTGTTTGAAGTGGCTGACGGCAAACGTCTGGTTGACTTGCCGGGCTACGGCTACGCACAGGTGCCGGAAGAGATGAAAATCAAGTGGCAGCGTGCGCTGGGTGAATACCTGGAAAAACGTCTGTGCCTGAAAGGATTAGTGGTACTGATGGATATTCGCCATCCGCTGAAGGACCTCGACCAGCAGATGATCGAGTGGGCCGTCGCCAGCGAAATCCCGGTTTTGGTACTGTTAACCAAAGCTGACAAGCTGGCCAGCGGTGCGCGTAAAGCACAGCTGAACCTGGTGCGTGAAGCGGCGCTCGCCTTTAACGGTGACGTGCAGGTTGAAGCCTTTTCTTCCCTGAAAAAGCAGGGTGTGGACAAGCTGCGTCAGAAGCTGGACAGCTGGTTTAACGATATTCCTCCACAGGAAGATCCTGAGGCTGCTGCAGAGTAACCCCTCTCTACGTCCCGGATAGCGGCGCCTGGCGCCCTGTCCCGGGTACTTCCCAACCAGACTCCCTTTTTCACGGCCAATCGACTGCGGCAAAACTTTTCTTTCGCCCAATAAAAAACGCCCCAGTCATTACTGACTGGGGCGGCTAAAATATTCAGCCAAATCCGATTACGTGAAGTAAAAGGTCTGAAAGATAGAACATCTTACCTCTGTACCCTACGAGAGTAACTCTACTCTTTTTTAATGCTGACAGAAAGCATTTTTTGTAGTTTTTTTTCACTTGTTACATAACGAATTCTAATGTTCATCACAAAATTAGATAAGTTATGTTGCTTACTTACATAAAACCCCATTGTTCATCGAACACTTAATGAGCTTGATCCCAATTTTCGCCACTCCCGACTTCCACCAGCAACGGCACGTCCAGCGTGGTGCTGTTTTCCATCAGTTCGTGTACTTTCTTCGCCACGGCATCGACGTCGTCTTTGTGCACTTCAAAGACCAGTTCATCGTGAACCTGCATGATCATGCGCACGCGCGGCTTCTCAGTTTCTAACCAGCCATCAACGGCAATCATGGCCCGTTTGATGATGTCAGCCGCGGTCCCCTGCATCGGGGCGTTAATCGCCGCGCGTTCAGCGCCAGCGCGACGCGCGGCGTTGCTGGCTTTGATGTCCGGCAAGTACAGACGGCGGCCATCCAGCGTCTCAACATAGCCCTGTTCCTTCGCCTGCGCGCGGGTGCGTTCCATGTAATCCAGCACGCCAGGGTAACGCTCGAAGTAGAGATCCATATACTTCTGCGCTTCTTTACGTGGAATGTTCAGCTGGCGCGCGAGGCCAAAGGCGCTCATGCCGTAAATCAGGCCGAAGTTGATTGCCTTGGCGCTGCGGCGCTGCTCGCCGGTGACGCTTTCCAGCGGCAGCCCGAAGACTTCCGCCGCGGTGGCGCGGTGAATATCCTTCCCTTCAGCAAACGCCTTCAACAGGCCTGCGTCACGCGACAGGTGTGCCATGATGCGCAGCTCAATCTGCGAGTAGTCGGCAGAGACGATGACGTAATCTTCCGGCGCAATAAACGCCTGGCGAATACGACGCCCTTCATCGTTACGTACCGGGATGTTTTGCAGGTTCGGGTCGGTTGATGACAGGCGACCGGTGGCGGTAACCGCCTGGTGATAGGAGGTATGCACGCGACCGGTTTTCGGGTTGATCATCAACGGCAGCTTGTCGGTGTAGGTTGACTTCAGTTTCGCCAGACCGCGATACTCAAGAATCACCTTCGGCAGCGGGTAGTCCAGCGCCAGTTCTTCCAGTACTTCTTCAGAAGTGGACGGCGCGCCACCCGGCGTTTTCTTCAGCGGCTTGATGCCTTGCTTTTCAAACAGGATGGTTTGCAGTTGTTTTGGTGAGGAGAGGTTAAACTCTTCCCCGGCAATGTCGTAAGCTTTCTGCTCCAGCTCGACCAGACGCTTGGCGATCTCCTGCGAATGCGCGTGCAGTACGGCAGGGTCAATCTTCACGCCATTACGCTCAACGCGCGACAGCACCGGTACCAGCGGCATTTCAATTTCGTTGAAAATGCGCAGCGGACCTTCATTTTTTTGCAGCTTTGGCCACATTTTCAGGTGCAGTTGTAGCGTCACGTCGGCGTCTTCTGCCGCGTAGCGCCCGGCTTCTTCCAGCGCAATCTGGTTGAAGGTGAGCTGGTTTTTACCCTTGCCTGCAATTTCTTCAAAGGTAATGGTTTTGTGCTTCAGCCAGCGGTCGGAGAGGCTGTCCATATCGTGACGCCCGGCAACGCTGTCCAGCGTGTAGGACTCGAGCATGGTGTCGTAGGCAATCCCGCGCAGTTCAATGCCGTAGTTGGCCAGAATTCCGCGGTCGTACTTCAGGTTTTGTCCCACCTTCAGCAGCGCGTCATCTTCCAGCAGCGGCTTAAGCAGTTCAAGCACACGTTCGCGGGCGATCTGATCTGGCGCGTCCAGATAGTCGTGGGCGACCGGCACATAAGCGGCCACGCCCGGTTCAATGGCGAACGACAGGCCTACCATGTTGGCGGAGATATTATCGAGACTGTCGGTTTCCGTATCGAAAGCAAACAGCGGCGCTTTCTTCAGCTTTTCGATCCAGCTCACCAGAGTGGCTTCATCGAGAATGGTGACGTAGTTTTCTGACGAGAGGGTGGCTGCCGTTTCTTCAACCTCTACCTCTACTTCAGCCACTATCGCTTTGCCCGCTGGTTTCGCCGCTGGCTTCGAGCCTTTGGCCTGCATCCAGGTACCGGACTCAACGTCGGTGATCCAACGTTTGAATTCGTATTTCTTAAACAGCGTTAGCAGTTCGTCCGCCGCCGGTGCGGCCACGGTCAGCTGTTCACAGCCGAGCTCCAGCTCAACGTCTGTTTTAATGGTCGCCAGTTTGTAGGAGAGGTAGGCCAGCTCTTTATTCTGCTCCAGCTTGGCTGCCATCGTTTTCGCGCCACGGAAGGTTAACCCGGCGATTTTTTCCGGCTCGCCATACAACGCATCCAGGCCGCCAAGACCCTGCAGCAATGCCTGCGCCGTTTTCTCGCCCACGCCAGGGACGCCTGGAATGTTATCTGAAGAGTCGCCCATCAGCGCCAGAAAATCGATAATCAGTTCTGGCGGCACGCCATATTTCGTGACCACTTCGTCCGGACCAAGAATTGTGTTGGTCATGGTGTTGATGAGCGTAATGCCCGGCGTTACCAGCTGCGCCATATCTTTATCACCAGTGCTGATCAGCACCGGACGCCCCGCTTTTTCCGCTTCGCGCGCCAGGGTGCCAATCACGTCGTCCGCTTCCACGCCGGAAACGGCCAGCAGCGGCAGCCCCATCGCTTTTACCATCGCGTGCAGTGGCTCAATCTGCGCACGCAGATCGTCCGGCATTGGCGGACGGTGCGATTTGTAGTCTTCAAACAGTTCATCACGGAAGGTTTTCCCCTTCGCATCAAAAACCACTGCGGCATGGGTGGGTTGATACTGCAGAATCAGGCTGCGCAGCATGTTCAGCACGCCATACATAGCGCCGGTCGGCTCGCCCGCGCGGTTTGTCAGCGGCGGGAATGCGTGATATGCCCGGTAGAGATAAGAGGATCCATCAACGAGGATAAGAGGGTTTTCTGGGATCTGAACCATAATTTCCGTGCCTGTTTATCAGATTATGGGTAAAGGATGCCACAGACGGCATGAAAACATGAATTTTTCCCCCAAATAAGGCGAAAAGATTTCTCGATCTTCACGATCGCACGCAAAATAAATTGTGGATAACTTTGTGAATAATTTTATTTTACTTATAACAAAGGATATGTAACCCTCGGTTAAATA
Source organism: Kluyvera sp. CRP (assembly GCF_019930565.1). Classification (NCBI taxonomy): domain Bacteria; kingdom Pseudomonadati; phylum Pseudomonadota; class Gammaproteobacteria; order Enterobacterales; family Enterobacteriaceae; genus Kluyvera; species Kluyvera sp. CRP. Next base: position 1,077,630 of record NZ_CP082841.1, read on the forward strand.
TAAAATAATCTATATTTTTCAATCAATTAAAACACGATCGCAGCCAGAATAGTCGATCTGGTGATAATTCACACTGTGTGGATAGACATATTGACTATTTTTCTAATCTGGTAAGACCCATCATTTGGCGCGTTTTCTGGTAAAATCAGTGCCTTGTGCTCGTTTATATGTGCGCGTTAAATAACTAACTATCTGAATAAAAACACTATGTCGAGATTTCTCGCTGCAATAACGCTGCCTGTAAGCATCGTACTCACCATTTTAGTAACGATTTTATGTTCCGTGCCGATTATTCTCGCCGGACTTATTAAGCTCATTTTGCCTATCCCGTTCATCTGGCGTTCAGTCTCAGTATTCTGCAACTTTATGATGTACTGCTGGTGCGAAGGGCTGGCCGCGCTGTTGCATCTCAATCCGCGACTCAAGTGGGATATTCAGGGGCTGGAGACACTCAGCAAAAAGAACTGGTACCTGCTTATCTGCAACCACCACAGCTGGGCCGATATCGTGGTGCTGTGCGTCATTTTCCGCAAGCATATCCCGATGAACAAGTATTTCCTCAAGCAGCAGCTGGCCTGGGTTCCCTTTATGGGCCTGGCCTGCTGGGCTCTGGATATGCCGTTTATGCGCCGTTACTCCCGCAGCTACCTGATTCGTCACCCGGAACGCCGCGGCAGAGATGTTGAAACTACCCGCCGTTCCTGCGAGAAATTCCGCGCGCACCCAACGACCATCGTGAACTTTGTTGAGGGGTCACGCTTCACGCAGGAAAAACGTCGACAAACACGATCACCGTATAACAATCTGCTACCGCCTAAAGCGGCAGGTATCGCGATGGCGCTGAACGTTTTAGGTTCTCAATTCGATAAGCTGCTGGATGTGACGTTGTGCTATCCGGAAAACGACGAGACGCCGTTCTACGATATGCTGAGCGGCAAGCTGACGCGAATTGTGGTGCGTGTGAATCTCCGGCCGATTGACCCTGAGCTGCACGGCGACTACGTGGGCGATAAGAACTTTAAGCGTCGTTTCCAGCTGTGGCTGAATGCGCTATGGGAAGAGAAAGATAAGCAGATTGACGCAACGAAAGCAGAATACAAAAACGCCGGTCAGTGACCGGCGTTTTTATTTTTATTTCTTCTCAACCAGCTGCTTCACGGTGTCAGCATACTGGGCAACGAAGACATCCATATTGCTGGTGTCCATACCCTGCGGGTTCAGCTGATATTTCCCGTTAACAAACATCGCCGGTACGCCCTGCAGCTGCAGATCGGATGCGGCTTTTTCCTGCTGTGCAACCAGTGATTTCACGACGAAGCTGTTCCAGGCGGCATCATAATCTTCGCCCTTCACGCCCGCGTCGGTGAAGACTTTACGGATATCCGCAACGGTCTGCACTGTCTGGTTTTTCTGTACGGCTTCAAACATCGGCGCGGTGATCTGATCTTCAACGCCCAGCGCCATCGCCACCGCCCACGCTTGCGTCAGGTCTTTGCCCAATGGGCCCAGGAACTCAACGTGGTATTTGGTCATTTTGGTGCCTTCCGGCAGCTTTTTCTTCACGTTGTCAGAAACGTGCAGAACTTCCTCAAACTGGTAGCAATGCGGGCAGTAGAAGGAGAAGAACTCCAGCACCTGCGGCTCACCTGCAACCGGCTTATCGATGGTAACGTACTGTTTGCCGTCGGTAATCTGAGCAGCAGATGCGCTGAATGCCAGAATCATACCTGCCAGCGCAAGCCAAACCTTTTTCATAACTCACTCTCTCCTGACTGTGTCGAATTAATACATGGGCGTTAACTGAAGCGGTGGTTCCTGAAGAACCTTTACCTGCTCCACAAAAGTTGCGATCTGCCGATGCCAGAAATCTTCCCCGGTTAACCAGGGAAAATTTTTCGGAAATGCGGGATCATCCCAGCGCCTGATTATCCAGGCAAGATAATAAACCAACCGCATTGCACGTAAAGGCTCGATCAGCGGCAATTCGTCTGAATTAAAGCTGCTGAACTCTTCATAGGCCTCTACGATGGTTTCCAGCTGCATACGTCTTTCGGCGAGGGAACCGTTAAGCAGCATCCAGAGGTCCTGAACCGCGGGGCCGTTACGCGCATCATCGAGATCGACAAATAGCGGACCATCGCGCCAGAGGATATTCCCGGCGTGGCAATCGCCATGCAGGCGTAGAGCATCAAAACGCCCGTGCCACAGGCCCATCACCGCGTCAATCAGGTCATCGGTAGCCTTCAGGAATTGGGCTTTTAAACCCGCCGGGATCAGCGCCGAGTGCTCAAATACCTCACGAGGTTCAATCAGATACTCTTTGACGCCAATCGATGGGCGCGCGGTAAAGCGAGATTTGCGCCCGGTTTGATGCAGTCGCCCCAGATAGCGTCCTACCCACTCCATTTGATCCAGGTTATCTGATTCAAACTGGCGGCCTCCCATGCTCGGGAAGACGGCAAAGTAAAAACCGTCATGGGTCAGTAGCGTCTGGTCATTAAAGATGATCGGAGCCGCAACCGGTACCTCATCCTCGACCAGTTCCAGAGCGAACTGGTGCTCTTCAAGAATCTGCGCGGCCGACCAGCGCTCCGGGCGATAAAACTTCACCACCATGCGGCGACGGTCCTCGTCCTGAAACTGGTAAACCCGGTTCTCGTAGCTGTTTAGTGGGGTGAGACCAGAATCAACCCGGATACCCTGCGCAAACAGGGCATCGATAATGGTATCCGGGTGGAGAGTCTGGAAAGTGAAAGCCTTGTCGTTCATCCTGACATCCGATAACGATACGAATGATTCAGGATATCATTTCACGAGGACTTGAGCGGTACTGCTTACAACCTTTTACTCTTTAATTACGCCGCGCGCGCGCAGCAGTGCGGTTTTGAAGTCCTCTTCATAATCTTTCTGAATGCCCGGAATAACCGCGTCTTTCGCGGAATCGCGCATTTTGAGATGGTAGATCAGAATATCGTCCGTTAAATCGGCCAATTCACCGTCATAGCCTGACTCTTTTGCCAGTTTCTGCAAAAATTGCATTAAATTCAGCTCCGGCTCTTTCTGCCAGGCTGGCTGGAGGAGTTCAATAACTTCATTCAGACGTTTACATTTCATGGTCGTGCTCCTTACGCTTGATAGAGACACGTTAGCAGGGTAAACCCCACAATAAAAGAGGCGATAGCAGTGAATGCAGAGAGCCAGGTAACCGGCGTGGTGCTGGCGGGCGGTAAAGCCTCCAGAATGGGTGGGCAGGATAAAGGATTAATGAGGCTTGGTGGTAAGCCGCTGTGGCGACACGTGGCCGATCGCCTGTATCCGCAGGTTAATCGCATCGTTATCAGCGCGAATCGCAATCTGGAAATCTATCGGACTAGTGGGCTTCCGGTCATGGCCGATACATTATCAGACTTTCCTGGGCCGCTGGCCGGTATGCTTTCAGTGATGCAGCAGACAGACGATGAATGGTTTCTGTTTTGTCCATGCGATACCCCGTTTATTCCCGACAATCTCGTCGCACGGTTAGCGGCGGAACGCCAGCAGGCCGCCGTAGTTTGGGTTCACGATGGCGATCGAGATCACCCGGCTATTGCTCTGGCCCACCGAAGCCTGGCACCACACATTGCTGATTATCTCGCGAGAGGTGAAAGACGAGTCATGGTATTTATGCGTCAGGCTGGCGGTCATTCGGTAGATTTTAGCGACATGATTAGCGCATTTCGCAATATCAATACGCCTGAAGATTTGCTGCGTAACGAGGATAAACCATGATTCCATTACTCGCTGTTGCTGCCTGGAGCGGCACGGGAAAAACGACGCTACTGAAAAAGTTGATCCCGGCGCTTTGCGAGCGTGGTATTCGTCCCGGGCTGATAAAGCACACCCATCATGATATGGATGTCGATAAACCCGGTAAGGACAGCTATGAACTGCGCAAAGCCGGTGCAGCGCAGACGCTGGTCGCCAGCCAGCAACGTTGGGCATTGATGACTGAGACGCCGGAGGAAAATGAGTTGGATCTGGCGTGGCTGGTGAGCCGGATGGATGCATCAAAACTGGATCTGGTGCTGGTTGAAGGCTTTAAGCATGATGCCGTGGCAAAGATCGTGCTGTTTCGCGAGGCCGCCGGGCACAGTGTGAATGAGTTGGTTATTGATGAGCATACGGTCGCAGTAGCCAGCGATATCGCGCTGGATATTAGCATTCCGGTGCTGGATTTGAACGATACTGACGGAATAGTGGCGTTTATTGTGGCATGGATGAGGTTATGCGCTTCCCCGGAGTCGGCGTAACACGCCTCATCCGGGCGACCAGAGCAGCTGTAGCCCGGGATTTCACTGCATTTTCATTCGCACAGACGCAAAAAAGCCCATCCGTCAGGATGGGCTTCTTCACTTATTTGATGCCTGGCAGTTCCCTACTCTCGCATGGGGAGACCCCACACTACCATCGGCGCTACGGCGTTTCACTTCTGAGTTCGGCATGGGGTCAGGTGGGACCACCGCGCTACAGCCGCCAGGCAAATTCTGTTTTCAGACCGCTTTGTGCGTTCTGATGTTATCTGTATCAGGCTGAAAATCTGTCTCTTCGCCAAAACATCTTCGGCGTTGTAAGGTTAAGCCTCACGGTTCATTAGTACTGGTTAGCTCAACGTATCGCTACGCTTACACACCCAGCCTATCAACGTCGTCGTCTTCAACGTTCCTTCAGGACTCTCAAGGAGTCAGGGAGAACTCATCTCGGGGCAAGTTTCGTGCTTAGATGCTTTCAGCACTTATCTTTTCCGCATTTAGCTACCGGGCAATGCCATTGGCATGACAACCCGAACACCAGTGATGCGTCCACTCCGGTCCTCTCGTACTAGGAGCAGCCCCCCTCAATTCTCCAGCGCCCACGGCAGATAGGGACCGAACTGTCTCACGACGTTCTAAACCCAGCTCGCGTACCACTTTAAATGGCGAACAGCCATACCCTTGGGACCTACTTCAGCCCCAGGATGTGATGAGCCGACATCGAGGTGCCAAACACCGCCGTCGATATGAACTCTTGGGCGGTATCAGCCTGTTATCCCCGGAGTACCTTTTATCCGTTGAGCGATGGCCCTTCCATTCAGAACCACCGGATCACTAAGACCTGCTTTCGCACCTGCTCGAGCCGTCACTCTCGCAGTCAAGCTAGCTTATGCCTTTGCACTAACCTCCTGATGTCCGACCAGGATTAGCTAACCTTCGTGCTCCTCCGTTACTCTTTAGGAGGAGACCGCCCCAGTCAAACTACCCACCAGACACTGTCCGCAACCCGGATCACGGGTCTACGTTAGAACACCAGCCATTAAAGGGTGGTATTTCAAGGATGGCTCCACACGAACTGGCGTCCGCGCTTCAAAGCCTCCCACCTATCCTACACATCAAGGACCAGTGTTCAGTGTCAAGCTATAGTAAAGGTTCACGGGGTCTTTCCGTCTTGCCGCGGGTACACTGCATCTTCACAGCGAGTTCAATTTCACTGAGTCTCGGGTGGAGACAGCCTGGCCATCATTACGCCATTCGTGCAGGTCGGAACTTACCCGACAAGGAATTTCGCTACCTTAGGACCGTTATAGTTACGGCCGCCGTTTACCGGGGCTTCGATCAAGAGCTTCGCGTTGCCGCTAACCCCATCAATTAACCTTCCGGCACCGGGCAGGCGTCACACCGTATACGTCCACTTTCGTGTTTGCACAGTGCTGTGTTTTTAATAAACAGTTGCAGCCAGCTGGTATCTTCGACTGATTTCAGCTCCATGGGTAAACCACTTCACCTACATATCAGCGTGCCTTCTCCCGAAGTTACGGCACCATTTTGCCTAGTTCCTTCACCCGAGTTCTCTCAAGCGCCTTGGTATTCTCTACCTGACCACCTGTGTCGGTTTGGGGTACGATTTGATGTTACCTGATGCTTAGAGGCTTTTCCTGGAAGCAGGGCATTTGTTACTTCAGCACCGTAGTGCCTCGTCATCACACCTCAGCGTTAGTAAGCGTCCGGATTTACCTAAACGCTCCGCCTACATGCTTAAACCGGGACAACCGTCGCCCGGCTAACATAGCCTTCTCCGTCCCCCCTTCGCAGTAACACCAAGTACAGGAATATTAACCTGTTTCCCATCGACTACGCCTTTCGGCCTCGCCTTAGGGGTCGACTCACCCTGCCCCGATTAACGTTGGACAGGAACCCTTGGTCTTCCGGCGTGCGGGTTTTTCACCCGCATTATCGTTACTTATGTCAGCATTCGCACTTCTGATACCTCCAGCATCCCTCACGAGACACCTTCGCAGGCTTACAGAACGCTCCCCTACCCAACAACACATAGTGTCGCTGCCGCAGCTTCGGTGCACAGTTTAGCCCCGTTACATCTTCCGCGCAGGCCGACTCGACCAGTGAGCTATTACGCTTTCTTTAAATGATGGCTGCTTCTAAGCCAACATCCTGGCTGTCTGAGCCTTCCCACATCGTTTCCCACTTAACTGTGACTTTGGGACCTTAGCTGGCGGTCTGGGTTGTTTCCCTCTTCACGACGGACGTTAGCACCCGCCGTGTGTCTCCCGTGATAACATTCTTCGGTATTCGCAGTTTGCATCGGGTTGGTAAGTCGGGATGACCCCCTAGCCGAAACAGTGCTCTACCCCCGAAGATGAGTTCACGAGGCGCTACCTAAATAGCTTTCGGGGAGAACCAGCTATCTCCCGGTTTGATTGGCCTTTCACCCCCAGCCACAAGTCATCCGCTAATTTTTCAACATTAGTCGGTTCGGTCCTCCAGTTAGTGTTACCCAACCTTCAACCTGCCCATGGCTAGATCACCGGGTTTCGGGTCTATACCCTGCAACTTAACGCCCAGTTAAGACTCGGTTTCCCTTCGGCTCCCCTATACGGTTAACCTTGCTACAGAATATAAGTCGCTGACCCATTATACAAAAGGTACGCAGTCACACCCCAAAGGGTGCTCCCACTGCTTGTACGTACACGGTTTCAGGTTCTTTTTCACTCCCCTCGCCGGGGTTCTTTTCGCCTTTCCCTCACGGTACTGGTTCACTATCGGTCAGTCAGGAGTATTTAGCCTTGGAGGATGGTCCCCCCATATTCAGACAGGATACCACGTGTCCCGCCCTACTCTTCGAGTTCACAACCTGTGCATTTTGGTGTACGGGACTATCACCCTGTACCGTCGGACTTTCCAGACCGTTCCACTAACACACAAGCTGATTCAGACTCTGGGCTGCTCCCCGTTCGCTCGCCGCTACTGGGGGAATCTCGGTTGATTTCTTTTCCTCGGGGTACTTAGATGTTTCAGTTCCCCCGGTTCGCTTCGTTAACCTATGTATTCAGTTAACGATAGTGTGACGAATCACACTGGGTTTCCCCATTCGGAAATCGCCGGTTATAACGGTTCATATCACCTTACCGACGCTTATCGCAGATTAGCACGTCCTTCATCGCCTCTGACTGCCAGGGCATCCACCGTGTACGCTTAGTCGCTTAACCTCACAACCCGAAGATGTTTCTTTCGATTCATCATCGACTTGCGAAAATTTGAGAGACTCGAACACACCATTTATCTGTTCTTATTACGGAGAACAGACACAGTGTGTCGTTTCAATTTTCAGCTTGATCCAGATTTTTAAAGAGCAAAACTTCTTAATGCACTCGAAAGTACATTCAGAAGTTCATCATTTACCAGACAATTTGTGTGAGCACTTCAAAGAACGCTTCTTTAAGGTAAGGAGGTGATCCAACCGCAGGTTCCCCTACGGTTACCTTGTTACGACTTCACCCCAGTCATGAATCACAAAGTGGTAAGCGCCCTCCCGAAGGTTAAGCTACCTACTTCTTTTGCAACCCACTCCCATGGTGTGACGGGCGGTGTGTACAAGGCCCGGGAACGTATTCACCGTAGCATTCTGATCTACGATTACTAGCGATTCCGACTTCATGGAGTCGAGTTGCAGACTCCAATCCGGACTACGACATACTTTATGAGGTCCGCTTGCTCTCGCGAGGTCGCTTCTCTTTGTATATGCCATTGTAGCACGTGTGTAGCCCTACTCGTAAGGGCCATGATGACTTGACGTCATCCCCACCTTCCTCCAGTTTATCACTGGCAGTCTCCTTTGAGTTCCCGGCCGAACCGCTGGCAACAAAGGATAAGGGTTGCGCTCGTTGCGGGACTTAACCCAACATTTCACAACACGAGCTGACGACAGCCATGCAGCACCTGTCTCAGAGTTCCCGAAGGCACCAAAGCATCTCTGCTAAGTTCTCTGGATGTCAAGAGTAGGTAAGGTTCTTCGCGTTGCATCGAATTAAACCACATGCTCCACCGCTTGTGCGGGCCCCCGTCAATTCATTTGAGTTTTAACCTTGCGGCCGTACTCCCCAGGCGGTCTATTTAACGCGTTAGCTCCGGAAGCCACGCCTCAAGGGCACAACCTCCAAATAGACATCGTTTACGGCGTGGACTACCAGGGTATCTAATCCTGTTTGCTCCCCACGCTTTCGCACCTGAGCGTCAGTCTTCGTCCAGGGGGCCGCCTTCGCCACCGGTATTCCTCCAGATCTCTACGCATTTCACCGCTACACCTGGAATTCTACCCCCCTCTACGAGACTCAAGCTTGCCAGTTTCAAATGCAGTTCCCAGGTTGAGCCCGGGGATTTCACATCTGACTTAACAAACCGCCTGCGTGCGCTTTACGCCCAGTAATTCCGATTAACGCTTGCACCCTCCGTATTACCGCGGCTGCTGGCACGGAGTTAGCCGGTGCTTCTTCTGCGAGTAACGTCAATCGCTGCGGTTATTAACCACAACGCCTTCCTCCTCGCTGAAAGTACTTTACAACCCGAAGGCCTTCTTCATACACGCGGCATGGCTGCATCAGGCTTGCGCCCATTGTGCAATATTCCCCACTGCTGCCTCCCGTAGGAGTCTGGACCGTGTCTCAGTTCCAGTGTGGCTGGTCATCCTCTCAGACCAGCTAGGGATCGTCGCCTAGGTGAGCCGTTACCCCACCTACTAGCTAATCCCATCTGGGCACATCCGATGGTGTGAGGCCCGAAGGTCCCCCACTTTGGTCTTGCGACGTTATGCGGTATTAGCTACCGTTTCCAGTAGTTATCCCCCTCCATCGGGCAGTTTCCCAGACATTACTCACCCGTCCGCCACTCGTCACCCAAGAGCAAGCTCTCTGTGCTACCGTTCGACTTGCATGTGTTAGGCCTGCCGCCAGCGTTCAATCTGAGCCATGATCAAACTCTTCAATTTAAGTTTGATGCTCGTGAATTAAACTTCGTAATGAATTACGTGTTCACTCAGAGACTTGGTATTCATTTTTCGTCTTGCGACGTTAAGAATCCGTATCTTCGAGTGCCCACACAGATTGTCTGATAAATTGTTAAAGAGCAGTTGCGACGCGCTTTAGCGCTCTGTCGCGAGGTGGCGTATATTACGCTTTCCTCTTTCAGAGTCAAGCGTTTAATTTCGCTTTTCTCTGCCGAAGTTCTCAGGAGAACCTCGCTGACCCGGCGGCTTGTTTGCCGTTGTTCCGTGTCAGTGGGAGCGCATTATAGGGAGTTTATTCTGCCTGACAAGGGGAAATTTGAATTATTTTATCGCTCGCTATTTTTTTCATCAAATTGCTTATGAATACGCCGTAAAATGCCCAAACTGCTGTTTTTAACACCGATTCAGCACGTCAAATGGCATACTAAAGAAAGATAAATAATAGGAATGGCATTTATGTCTCTAAGCGCACAGCAACTAGCCGCTCAAAAGAACATCTCCTGGGTCCTGGCTGAGAAAATAGCCCAGAAGATATTAACCGGTGAGTATCCCCCGGAAAGCATCCTCCCCGGCGAAATGGAGCTGGGTGAAATTTTCGGTGTGAGCCGAACCGCCGTTCGCGAAGCGGTAAAAACGCTGTCAGCGAAAGGGATGCTGCTTCCTCGCCCGCGTATTGGTACCCGTGTGATGCCTCAGGCCCACTGGAACTTCCTCGATACCGAGCTGATCTCCTGGTGGCTAACGACAGATAACTTCCAGGCCGTCATGAAACACTTCCTGGTATTGCGTCGCAGTCTGGAACCGCAGGCCTGCATGCTGGCCGCCACGCTCGGTACCGCCGAGCAGAAAGCCCAGCTCAATACCTTAATGGAAGAGATGGCGACGCTGGAGAAAACATTCGACCGCGAGCGTTGGATCGATATCGACACCTCCTGGCATGAACACATCTATGAAATGAGTGCTAACCCGTTTCTGACATCATTCGCCAAACTGTTCCACTCGGTGTACCACATCTATTTCACCTCGATTACCGAAGATGAGGTGATTGAACTGGCGAGCCACCAGGCGATTGTTGATGCGATACAAGAAGGCGATGGCCCACGGGCATACCAGGCCTGCCAGGCTTTATTAAACGCGCCACATATTCTGGCCGCAGTATAAAGGACAGCGAATGACTGAGAAGAAAGCGCGGAGTATGGCCGGGCTACCGTGGATAGCCGCGATGGCCTTCTTTATGCAGGCGCTAGACGCCACCATTCTGAATACAGCGCTGCCCGCTATCGCGCACAGCCTCAACCGGTCGCCGCTGGCGATGCAATCAGCCATTATCAGCTACACCCTTACGGTGGCTATGCTGATCCCGGTAAGCGGCTGGCTTGCTGACCGCTTCGGTACCCGACGCATCTTTATGCTGGCGGTCAGCCTGTTTACCCTTGGGTCATTGGCGTGCGCGCTTTCGACTTCGCTCGGCGAACTGGTGATCTTCCGTATTATTCAGGGGATTGGCGGCGCCATGATGATGCCCGTCGCCCGTCTGGCACTGCTGCGCGCCTACCCGCGTAGCGAACTGCTACCGGTGCTTAATTTTGTCACTATGCCGGGGCTGATAGGACCTATTCTGGGCCCGGTGCTGGGTGGCGTTTTTGTCACCTGGGCTACCTGGCACTGGATTTTCCTCATCAACATACCGATCGGCGTTATTGGCATGCTGTACGCACGAAAATACATGCCGAACTTCACGACGCCGCGGCGACGCTTCGATCTCTCAGGATTCCTGCTGTTTGGGTTAAGCCTGGTGCTGTTCTCCATCGGCATGGAGCTGCTCGGCGAGCAGATTGTGTCAGGTTGGGTCGCTCTGATGGTGGTGCTGTTCAGTATTATTTTGCTGCTGGCCTATATCCGCCACGCGCGCAAGCATCCAACACCGCTGATCTCTCTGGGCTTATTCAGAACGCGGACATTCTCAGTCGGTATTGCCGGTAACCTGGCGACACGCCTGGGCACCGGCTGCGTGCCGTTCCTGATGCCGCTAATGCTGCAGGTTGGCTTTGGCTATCCGGCGCTGATTGCGGGCATCATGATGGCGCCCACGGCAATCGGCTCTATCGTGGCAAAATCAACCGTCACCCAAGTGCTACGCCGGTTGGGCTATCGGAAAACGCTGGTCGGCGTCACGCTGTTTATCGGCTTAATGATCGCGCAGTTCTCATTACAATCGCCGTCAATGCCGGTGTGGATGCTGATTCTGCCGCTGTTCGTGTTGGGGATGGCCATGTCGACGCAGTTCACTTCGATGAACACCATTACGCTTGCCGATCTCTCCGACGATAACGCCAGCGGCGGCAACAGCCTACTAGCCGTCACACAGCAATTGTCGATTAGCCTGGGGGTGGCGATCAGCGCCGCGGTGCTGCGCTCATATCAAAGTATTGTCGGCTCGACGATTGAGCAGTTCCACTACACCTTTATCACCATGGGGGTGATAACGGCGGTGTCAGCGCTGATGTTTATGCTGCTGCGGCCGAAAGATGGCCGCAATCTGATAAAAGAAAAGCACTAACCTTAGACGGACCCTCGCACCACCAGCTCGGGCGTCAGCTGCATTCGCTGCTGTTTTTGCCCGGGCTGCGCAATACGGTGAATCAACACATCAATCGCCAGCTCGCCCAGTTCATCTTTTGGTTGGTGAATGGTCGTGAGCGGCGGCGTCATATAGCGAGCCAGTTCGATATCATCATAGCCAATCACCGCCATATCCTGCGGAATACGTAGCCCGGCCTGATACAACGCCTGATAAACCCCTACCGCCATCGCATCGTTACCAACGAAAACGGCATCCGGACGTTCAGGATGCGCCAGCAATTTCTGCATGGCATCTAATCCGCCGCCAAACTCAAAGTTGCTGGTAATTTCATAGCCGTCCGGGATCGGCAACTGCGCATTATGCATGGCTTCCCGATAGCCCTCGAGACGCAGCCGCGCCGGGGTTTTATCCAGCGGACCGGAAATACAGGCAATGCGCGTATAGCCACGCTCGATCAAATAGCGAGTCGCCATATCGCCGCCCAACAGCGAGTTATCCTGAATCAGGTCGCTGTCGCCGTCGAATGGCGCCCAGTCCATCATCACGGAGGGAATAGACGGATAGCGCTGCATAATTTCCAGCGACGGCTGGTGCGTTTCGGTGCACAGCAGCAGCAGCCCGTCGACACGCTTCTGCATCAGCGTTTCCAGGTTGCGGTTCATCCGCTGTTCGTCGCCTTCGGTATTGCATAGCACCAGACTGTAACCACGCTCGAAACAGCTGCGCTCCACGCCGCGCACCAGCTCTGAATAAAAGGGGTTGGTACTGGCGGTAATCAGCATACCGATGGTGTGAGTCTGATTCAGCTTGAGACTACGCGCCAGCGCTGACGGGGCGTAGTTCAGCGCTTTGATGGCCGCATCAACCTTCTCGGTTATTGCATCGCTGACAAACCGGTCTTTGTTGATGACATGAGATACCGTGGAGGTGGAAACGCCCGCCAGGCGAGCAACATCCTTCATCGTGGCCAAGCATTACCCCTGCTGACGTAAAAATTCGTCGATCTCTTCACGCCAGGGCACAGAGGGCTGCGCGCCTTTGCGTGTCACGGCAATAGCGGCGGCGGCGTGCGCAAAGCGCAGCGCGTCGGCCAACGGCGTATTCTCCAGCAACGCAGTCATCAGCGCGCCGTTAAAGGTATCGCCCGCGGCGATGGTGTCGATAGCCTGCACTTTAAAACCCGGTACGCGACGCCCTTCGCCCTTAACGCTGGCCCATACGCCGCGACTGCCAAGAGTAATAATCACCGTGTCGATGCCTTTCGCGTGCAGTACCTGTGCAGCTTTCGCGGCGTCGTCATCGTTTTCCACCCGAACACCGGTCAGCTTCTCAGCTTCGGTCTCATTTGGGGTAATGATATCCACCAGCGACAGCAGTATATCCGGCAGCTCGCGAGCGGGGGCCGGGTTCAATACCACGGTGGTTTGATTCTGATGGGCAATCTGAGCCGCCAGCAATACGCTATCCAGCGGGGATTCAAGCTGCATCAGCAGCGCATCTGCCTCGGCAATGCGTTCACGCTGTGCCTCGACCAGCCCAGTAGATAGTGCGGCGTTAGCGCCCGCGTGAATGCCAATCACATTCTCGCCTTCGCCGTTCACGAAGATCAGCGCTACGCCGGTCGACTCACCGGCTACAGCGCTCACGGGCGCGATATCAATGCGGTCAACCTGCAACTGTTTACGGATACGCTCACCGATATCGTCATCGCCGGTGCAGGCAATAAACGCGATATCCGCGCCGCTGCGCCCGGCAGCAACCGCCTGGTTCGCGCCTTTGCCGCCAAATGCGACCTGATAATGGCTACCGGTGACGGTTTCGCCTGGCGTCGGGAAAGATTCAAGATTGAGAATGTGATCGGCATTGATGCTGCCAAGGACGACGAGTTTGCCTGCGGTTTTCATTTTCAGAGTGTCCGGTAAGATGCGCCACCGGTATCCCGGTGGCGCTTGCCCTGCTTTTCTTTTATAGATGTAGTCCCTCAGGCTGTGAGAGCCTGAATCGCATTCGCGTTATTACTGCTTAATTACCAGCTTCAGGTCAACAGGATATTTTGCCTGTACCTTTTCGCCTTTCAGCACTTTGTCGGCGGTTTCCACGCCTTTTGCACCGATCTGATCCGGCAACTGGGCGATAGTCGCCGCCAGTTTGCCGTCATTCACCGCTTTTTCGCCATCCGGCGTACCGTCGAAGCCTACGACCATGACGTCGGATTTACCGGCGGTTTGCAGCGCACGCAGCGCGCCCAGCGCCATTTCGTCGTTCTGAGCGAAGACAGCCTTCACGTCCGGATGCGCGGTCAGCAGGTTCTGCATCACGTTCAGACCTTTAGTACGGTCGAAGTCGGCAGGCTGGCTTGCCAGCACGTTGAATTTATGTGCCGCGACAGCCTGCTGGAAGCCTTCACCACGCTCGCGCGCGGCAGAAGTCCCGGCGATACCCTGCAGTTCGATGACTTTAGCGCCTTCACCGGCTTTCTTCGCAATATAGTCACCGGCGATTTTACCGCCCAGCACGTTATCAGACGCGATATGGCTCACAACCTCACCTTTAGAGGCCACGCGGTCGAGGGTAATCACCGGGATTTTAGCCTGGTTTGCCATCTTGATGGCGTTACCCACCGCGTCGGAGTCCGTCGGGTTGATCAGCAGAATTTTGGTGCCACGAACCGTTAAATCCTGAACGTTAGCCAGCTCTTTCGCCGGGTTGTTCTGTGAGTCCAGAACCACCAGGTTATAGCCCAGTTTGTCCGCTTCTTTCTGCGCGCCGTCCTTCAGGGAGACAAAGAACGGGTTATTCAGGGTAGAGATAACCAGTGCAATGGTATCTTTCGCCATCGCGTTCGCACTGACGGTGGCGCTCAGCGCAACCGCGGAAACCAGGGTAGCCAGTTTTTTCATGTTCATATCTAAGATGTCCTGTAGTGTCGTTTGTTACTGCTTTTTGTTGTCCACCAGCACCGCCAGCAAAATGACGACTGCTTTAACGATCATCTGGTAATAAGAAGAAACGCCTAACAAGTTCAAACCGTTGTTCAAGAACCCAAGAATCAGCGCACCGATAAGCGTGCCGACGATACGACCCTTACCGCCTGCCAGACTGGTACCGCCCAGTACTACCGCCGCGATAGCATCCAGCTCATAGCCGGTACCCGCAGTCGGTTGTGCCGAGGAGAGGCGCGCCACTTCAATAATACCCGCCAGCGCCGACAGTAACCCGCACAAAGAGTAGACGATAATTTTGACTTTATTGACGCTAATACCGGAAAGACGCGTTGCCGCTTCATTACCGCCCAGCGCATAGATATAACGACCCAGACGCGTGTGGTGCAGCATGTACCACGCCGCGAGGAAGACAATCGCCATGATCCACACCGGCGTTGGGATACCCAGCGGGCGGCCAATACCGAACCAGCCAAACACGTCGGCGTTGTCGGTAAAGCCGGTATTGACCGGACTACCGTTGGTGTAGACCATGGTCACACCGCGCAGCAGCAGCATCATCACCAGCGTAGCGATAAATGCCTGCACCCGCCCTTTAGCAACAATCACGCCGGTAACGGCCCCAATTGCGGCACCTAATGCGAGTGCGGCAGCAACCGCCACCAGCGCATTAACTTCGATGCCCACAATCGAGGCGGCGACCGCGCCGGTCAACGCCAGCAGGGAACCGACGGACAGGTCGATCCCCGACGTTAAAATGACCAGCGTCATCCCAACCGCCATGATCGCATTCACGGAGGTTTGCTGCAGGATGTTGAACAGGTTATTGACGGTAAAAAAGTTGGGGCTCATGGTCGAGACAATCGCTATCAGCACCAGCAGAGCTATCAGCGATTTTTGCTCCAGCAGCCATGCTTTAGTGAAATAGCGGCGACCCGCCACAGACTGGGTTGTCATCTTTTTTACTCCTGGTTCACGCGGTTAAGCTTGCCCACAGCGGCAGCCATTAATACTTCCTGGGTGGCCTGCTCGCGTGAAAACTCACCGCCGAGATGCCCTTCATGCATCACAATAATGCGATCGCTCATCCCCAATACTTCCGGCATCTCCGAGGAGACCAGAATGATGCTCAGGCCGTCGGCCTTGAACTGGTTGATCAGCTGATAAATTTCTTTCTTCGCCCCCACGTCGACGCCGCGCGTCGGCTCATCAAGGATCAGTACCTTCGGGCGAGTCATCAGGCCGCGCGCAATGGCGACTTTTTGCTGATTACCACCGGAGAGCAGACCGATCGCTTGCTCCATAGACGGCGTTTTGACGTTAAACAGACGGATAAAATCGCTCACCGCCTGCTGTTCGTCTTTATGCTTCAAACTACCGCCAGCACGGCTGAAATAGCGCAGCGCCGTCAGCGACATGTTCTCTTTCACCGACATGCCCAGCACCAGGCCATCACGCTTACGGTCTTCGGAAATATAGACAATGCCGTTCGCCAGACCATCCTGCGGTGAACGCGTCACCACTTCATGGCCGTCTAGCGTCACGTAGCCGCTGGTTCTCGGCAGCGCACCGTACAGCACTTTCATTAATTCGGTGCGCCCGGCGCCCATCAGCCCCGCCACACCAAGAATTTCACCTTTGCGCAGGGTAAAGGAGACGCTGTTCACGCCAGGCCCGCACAGTGCGTCCACCTTCAGGCGGATCTCACCCGGTTCTTTATCCAGATGCGGGTACTGATCTTCAAGCTTGCGCCCCACCATCATCTCAATCAGCAGATCTTCATTCAGGCTGGCGACTTCGCGTTCGGCAATAAACTGCCCGTCGCGGAAGACGGTCACGTCGTCGCAGATCTCGAAGATCTCTTTCATACGGTGGGAGATATAGACAATGCCGCGCCCCTGTGATTTAAGCTCGCGGATGACGCGGAACAGGGATTCGGTTTCAGTATCGGTCAGGGCATCGGTCGGTTCGTCCATAATGATGACCTTCGACTCAAAGCTCAGCACCTTGGCAATTTCCACCATCTGCTGATCGCCGATAGAGAGGTCACCCACCAGACGGTCGCTCTTAAAGCGCAGATTGAGTTTGGCCAGCAGGATATCGGCCTCGGCATACATCTTCTTCCAGTCGATTTTGCCAAAGCGATTCACAAACTCACGGCCAAGGAAAATGTTCTCGGCAATCGTCAGCTGTGGAATCAGGTTCAGCTCCTGGTGGATGATGCCGATACCGGCTTCCTGCGAGGATTTTGGGCCGTTAAAGGTGGTCTCTTTACCCAGCCATAACAAAGAGCCAGCGTCGCGGGTGTAGATCCCGGTCAGCACCTTCATCATGGTGGATTTGCCCGCGCCGTTTTCGCCCACCAGCGCCATCACGCGGCCAGCGTAGACGTTCAGCGCGGCGCCAGCTAGCGCCTTCACGCCCGGGAACGATTTATCGATCCCTTTCAGTTGTAAGAGTGCGTCCATGATGGCCTCAGAAGGTGACGCCAGCACAGAGAATGATATTCGCATACGGGGAACATTCCCCGCTGCGAATCACCGCCTGACTGTCTGCGGTTTGTTGTTTGAACTGCTCATGTGAGACGTAACGAACGTCAATGCTATTTCCCTGGTGTTGCTGCAGCTGCTCAAGGTGTTTGAGCAACGTTTCGTGAAGCTGCGGATTATGGTGTTGAATTTCCGCGGCGAGAATGGCGGCCTCGACCTGCATCTCTTGCGTCACCACGCCCAACACCTGCATGAAGGTGGGAACGCCCTGGGTTAGCGCCATATCAATGCGCGCCGTGCTACGAGGGATGGGTAAACCCGCATCGCATACCACCAGCGTATCGGTATGGCCCAAACGGGAAATAACCGACGAGATTTCAGAGTTGAGTACCGTGCCTTTCTTCATTTTGTTTTCTTGCTCCACTAGCGAAACGTTTCGCTGTCATAAGTGTAGTCTGAAGAACGCGCAGAAAACCATCACCAGGTTATAGAAATGTGATCGCCATCGAAACGTTTCGCGAACAGAGAAGAGGGGATAAAAAAACGCCCTCCGTCAAAATGAGGGAGGGCGTTGATGGCGTTAGATTTCGACCTGGGTGCCCAGCTCGATAACGCGGTTTGGCGGGATCTCGAACTGGTCCGGCGCGCGCAGCGCGTTACGCTGCAGCAGCAGATACAGCTTGCCGCGCAGGCGTAGATACCATGGCCGTTTGCCGACGATCAGCGACTCATGCGACATAAAGAACGACGTCTCCATCATCCGGCAGCTTAAACCTTCCAGACCGCAGCGGTGGAACACCTCTTCCACGTTCGGGGTTTCACGCCAACCGTAGCTGGCCACCACGCGCCAGAAGGTTGGCGACAGCTGCTCAATCTGCACGCGACGCACATTATGCACATACGGCGCATCTTCGGTACGCAGCGTCAGCAGAATGACGCGCTCATGCAGCACCTTGTTGTGCTTGAGGTTATGCAGCATGGCAAACGGAATGACGTTCAGCGCGCGCGACATATAGACCGCGGTGCCCGGCACGCGTACCGGCGGCGATTTCTCCAGCGAGGCGATCATCGCTTCCAGAGAGTTACCGTGTTCATGCATCCGGCGCAGCAGGCGGAAACGCTCGCTTTTCCAGGTGGTCATGATGGTGAGCATGATCAGCGCCAGCGTCAGCGGCAGCCAACCACCGGAGACAATCTTATCCAGGTTTGCCGAGAACAGCGGAATGTCGATGCACATAAACGCCACAAACAGCAGCGCAACCAGGAACTTATTCCAGTGCCAGTTTTTACGCGCCACCGTGGTGAACAGAATGGTCGTCAGGACCATCGTCCCGGTAACCGCAATCCCGTATGCCGCCGCCAGATTTGAGGAGTGCTCGAAGCTGACAATCACAATAACCACGGAGATATACAGCAGCCAGTTGATGAACGGGATATAGATCTGCCCCGATTCCATCTCTGAGGTATGAATAATGCGCATCGGCGACAGATACCCCAGACGCACGGCCTGGCGCGTCAGCGAGAAGACGCCGGAGATCACCGCCTGAGAGGCGATGACCGTCGCCAGAGCAGCGATAATCAGCATCGGAATCAACGCCCATTCGGGCGCCAGCAGGAAGAACGGGTTCTTAATCGCTTCCGGATGCTTGAGCAGCAACGCGCCCTGACCAAAGTAGTTCAGCACCAGTGACGGCAGCACCACCGAGAACCAGGCCAGGCGAATCGGCAGCTTCCCAAAGTGCCCCATATCGGCATACAGCGCTTCCACGCCGGTAATCGACAGCACCACCGCGCCCAATGCAATAAAGGAGACGGTTTTGTATTGCAGGAAGAAATTGACCGCCCAATAAGGGTTCAACGCCTGCAACACTTCCGGGTTAGCGATAATGCTGCGCGCGCCGAGGCCTGCCAGCAGCAGGAACCAGATGAGCATAATCGGCGCAAACAGTTTACCGACCATGCTGGTACCGTGCTTCTGAATCGCAAACAGCAGCGTCAAAACAATAATGGAGATGGGAACCACCCAGGTATCAAGCTGGGGGGCGATGATTTCCAGACCTTCTATCGCCGACATCACCGAAATCGCCGGCGTGATGACCACTTCACCATAGAAGAAGCTGCCGCCAATCAGCCCGAGAATCACCAGTACAGAAGTCATGCGCGCGGACGTATTACGCCCCGCCAGAGACATCAGCGTCAGTATCCCCCCTTCGCCGGCGTTGTCCGCCCGCATCACGAAGGTGATGTATTTGAGAGATACCGTTAACAGCAATAGCCAGAAGATTAATGACAGAAAGCCAAAAACCGCGTCACGTTCAACGCCAAAACCGAACTGGCCAGATAAACATTCACGAAGCGTATAAAGAGGGCTGGTACCAATATCGCCGTATACCACGCCAATTGCAGCGAGTGTAATCGCTGATAAAGATTGTTTATTATCAGTGCTCATAGACTAGTCTTTCGTTTATGAAACAAATGTGTGCCTAGTCCCTTGGCCCACGAAAAGCGCACAGTATGCACGATTAGCGTCAAAATCGTACCCCTTAATCACGTCATATTAACCTGCCTCAAGAAATTGCGAGGTACTATTCAGGCTATTCACCTAAAGACTTAAACGTCTATACTCAGCCAGTTAGCTGATTAAACGGCGAAAGGACGCAAGTTAATTATGGCCCAACCACATTTATTAGCAGAAAGAATTTCGCGGCTGAGCAGCGCGCTGGAGAAAGGGCTATTTGAACGTAGTCACGCTATTCGCCTCTGCCTGCTGGCAGCCCTGAGCGGCGAAAGTGTCTTTTTACTTGGTCCACCGGGGATCGCGAAAAGCCTGATTGCCCGCCGCCTGAAGTTCGCCTTCCAGCACGCCCGCGCGTTCGAATATCTGATGACCCGTTTCTCTACGCCGGAAGAGGTCTTTGGGCCGCTCTCTATTCAGGCGTTAAAAGATGAAGGCCGCTATGAGCGCCTGACTGCCGGCTATCTACCTGAGGCTGAGATCGTCTTCCTTGATGAAATCTGGAAAGCGGGCCCGGCCATCCTGAACACCTTGCTGACCGCCATCAACGAACGTCACTTCCGCAACGGCGCCAGCGTGGAAAAGATTCCCATGCGCCTGCTGGTCACCGCCTCGAATGAATTGCCGGAAGCCGAAAGCAGTCTCGAAGCATTGTACGACCGCATGCTGATTCGCCTGTGGCTCGATAAAGTGCAGGATAAGGGCAATTTCCGCTCGATGCTGATTAGCCAGCAGGATGAAAACGACAACCCGATTCCGGCCAATCTGCAGGTTACCGACGAAGAGTACTTCCAGTGGCAGAAAGATATCGGCAACGTGAAGCTGCCGGATGCGGTGTTTGAACTGATTTTTACCCTGCGCCAACAGCTGGATAATCTACCAAATGCGCCTTACGTTTCCGATCGTCGCTGGAAAAAGGCGATCCGTCTGCTGCAAGCCTGCGCTTTCTTCAGCGGCCGCGACACGATCGCGCCTATCGATCTGATCCTGCTAAAAGAGTGCCTGTGGCACGATGCGGAAAGCCGAAATCTTCTTCAACAACAAATAGATATTTTGATGACCGGGCATGCATGGCAGCAGCAGGCCATGCTCAACAAGCTGGGCGCCATCACCCAGCAGCGCCTGCAAATTCAGCAGCAACAAAGCGACAAAACCGCGCTGAAAGTCACCCGTCTGGGCGGCATGTTTAGCCGCAAACCGCATTATGAGCTGCCGCCGGAGATTCAAACGCCAACGGTGACCCTGCTGCTCCAGCAGCCGCTCAAGCTGCACGATATTGAGGTCATTCACATTACTTTCGAGCGCCAGGCGCTGGAAAACTGGCTGGAGAAGGGCGGCGAGATTCGCGGTAAGCTCAACGGTATCGGTTTTGCGCTGACGTTAAATATGGAAGTGGATGCAGCACAGCATCTGGTCGTGCGCGACATCAGCCTTCAGGGTACCCGTCTGTCCCTGCCGGGTTCGGGCTCAGCAGAAAGTATGCCGACCGAGATCCGCCAGCAGCTGCTCGCCTTAGATGAAGAGTGGCACCAGCAGCATAACCGCTTTAGCGAGCAGCAAAAATGTCTGTTCATTCATGACGAATGGCTGGGACGTATCGAAGCCAGCCTTCAGGACGTGGCCGCACAAATTAAGCAGGCGCAGAGTTAATGCTGACCATCGATACGCTCAACGTCATGCTGGCGGTCGGCGAAGAGGGGATGATCGAAGAGATGATCATCGCCCTGCTGGCTTCCCCGCAGTTGGCCGTGTTCTTTGAAAAATTTCCACGCCTGAAAAGCGCCATTACCGACGATCTTCCCCGCTGGCGCGAAACCTTTAGAAACCGACTCAAAGGCGCCCCGGTGCCACACGAGCTGGAAGAGGAGGTCATCTGCTATCAGCAGAGCCAGATACTCTCCACCAGCCAGTTTATCGTTCAACTGCCGCAGATTCTGGCGCTACTCACTCGCGTCCAGTCGCCTTTTGCCGCTCAGGCTCAGCAGCTGGCGGCAAATAACGCCACTTTTACCCCTGCGCTACACACCCTTTTCCTGCAACGCTGGCGCTTAAGCCTGGTGGTTCAGGTCACCTCCCTCAATCAGCAACTGCTGGAAGAAGAGCGTGAACAGTTATTGAGCGAAGTACAGGAACGAATGACGTTAAGCGGTCAGTTGGATCCGGTGCTGGTGGAAAACGATAGCGCCGGTGGGCGGCTGTGGGATATGAGCGCCGGACAGCTTAAGCGCGGCGACTATCAGCTGATTGTGAAATACGGTGAGTTTCTCAGCCAGCAGCCGGAGCTGCTGCGCCTGGCCGAGCAGTTGGGCCGTTCGCGCGAGGCCAAATCAGTGCCGAAGAAAGATTCCCCCATGGAGACTTTCCGTTCGCTGGTGCGCGAGCCCTCCACCGTGCCCGAGCAGGTTGATGGTATCCAGCAAAGCGACGATATTCTGCGTTTATTGCCGCCGGAGCTGGCAACGCTTGGCATCACCGAGCTGGAATATGAGTTTTACCGGCGGCTGGTGGAGAAACAGCTGCTAACCTACCGTCTACACGGCGACGCCTGGCGCGAGAAGGTGACCGAGCGTCCGGTCGTACATCAGGACGTTGATGAACAGCCGCGCGGGCCGTTTATTGTCTGCGTGGATACGTCCGGCTCGATGGGCGGCTTCAACGAGCAGTGCGCCAAAGCGTTCTGCCTCGCGCTGATGCGCGTGGCGCTGGCGGATAACCGTCGCTGCTACATTATGCTGTTCTCCAGCGAAGTGGTGCGCTACGAGTTAACCGGGCGTCAGGGGCTGGAGCAGGCGATCCGCTTTTTAAGCCAGCGTTTTCGCGGCGGTACCGATATGGCCAGCTGCTTCCGCGCCATTATCGAGCATCTGCAAAACCCGCAGTGGCAGGATGCCGACGCGGTGGTGATTTCCGATTTTATCGCCCAGCGGCTACCGGATGAGGTGGTCAAAAAGGTGGGGGATCTTCAGCATAAACATCAGCATCGTTTTCACGCGGTGGCGATGTCCGCTCATGGCAAACCCGGGATCATGCGCATTTTCGATCATATCTGGCGCTTTGATACCGGGTTAAGAAGCCGCCTGCTGAGGCGCTGGCGGCGTTAGATTGGGTTACAGCAGAGCGGAGACGCTTTCACGTACCTGAGCCGGCCATACGCCGCACTGTACCTGGCCGATATGGGGCAGTTGCAGCAACAGCATCGTCAGACGAGACTGACCAATACCGCCGCCGATAGTCTGCGGCATTTCACCACGCAGCAGCGCCTGGTGCCACTCCAGCTGTAAACGATCTTCGTCGCCGGTGATCTGCAGCTGATGTTTCAGCGCTTTCGCATCCACGCGGATCCCCATAGAAGAGAGTTCAAACGCGTCTTCCAGCACCGGGTTCCACACCAGAATATCACCGTTCAACCCCGTCAGGCCGGAGGCGGTCTGGGTGCTCCAGTCGTCATAGTCCGGGGCGCGTACATCGTGGCGCTGACCGTCGGAGAGTTTACCGCCGATGCCAATCAGGAACACCGCCCCCAGCTCTTTAGCGATGGCGCGCTCACGGCCTTTTGCATCAAGGCCCGGATAGCGGCTCAGCAGCGTTTCACTGTGCACAAAGTGAATTTGTTCTGGCAGGAACGGTGTCAGCCCAAACTCTTTGCTTACAGCAGCTTCGGTTTCTTTAATGCCCGCCCAAATCGCCTTTACGGTACTTTCCAGCGTGCCGGCGTGGCGTTCGTCATCCCCCATCACACGTTCCCAGTCCCACTGGTCAACGTAAACGGAGTGAATCGGAGAGAGTCGGTCTTCATCGGGGCGAAGGGCCTTCATATGCGTGTACAGCCCTTCGCCCGCGCTGAAGTCGTGTTGTCCCAGGGTTTGACGCTTCCACTTCGCAAGGGAATGAACCACTTCGAACTGGGCATCTGGCAGTGTTTTCACTTTCACCTGAACCGCCTTCTCGCAACCAGACAGGTTGTCCTGTGTCCCATCCCCCACGCGGCTTAAGATCGGCGCCTGGACTTCTACGAGCCCTAGCTTCTCTTCCAGCTGACGGGAAAAATAGGATTTAACGAAACTGATCTGGCGTTGTTTTGCGATGTATGCGGTTTTCATTATTTTTACTCCTGCGTCCTGTTGCAATTGATTAAGCAACAAAACAGGCCCGCAATTCAATAATCAAACAACAAAAAGCCTTATCGACTTTTGATTCATTAAAAATAAAGGCTAAAATAGAGGTAATCATTAATCTTCATAAGAAAAACCTATGGAAAATTATCAGATCGACAATCTGGACCGCGGCATTCTTGAGGCCCTGATGGCCAACGCCCGTACCGCCTACGCGGAACTGGCTAAGCAGTTCGCCGTCAGCCCGGGCACCATCCACGTTCGCGTAGAGAAGATGAAACAGGCCGGGATCATTACCGGCGCGCACGTCGACGTCAGCCCCAAACAATTAGGTTATGACGTGGGCTGCTTTATCGGCATTATTCTCAAGAGCGCGAAAGACTATCCGTCGGCGCTGGCACGGCTGGAAAGCCTGGATGAAGTGACCGAGGCGTACTACACCACCGGGCACTACAGCATCTTTATTAAGGTGATGTGCAAATCGATCGACGCCCTCCAACAGGTACTTATCAACAAGATCCAAACAATTGATGAAATTCAGTCCACCGAAACGCTGATCGTCCTGCAGAACCCGATCATGCGTACCATCAAGCCGTGATCGCTTTTTTTAATCCCACATTTTTCCACAGGTAGATCCCAGCTCGCTCACAGCGTACAATGCGCCTTCTTTATAACGGTGGGCGAGCATGGCAGACATCACTCTAATCAGCGGCAGCACGCTTGGCAGTGCTGAATATGTTGCGGAACATCTGGCGGAAAAGCTGGACGACGCTGGTTTTTCCAGCGAAATGCTGCATGGCCCGATGCTGGATGAGGTTCCTGCTGAGGGGATCTGGCTGGTGATCAGCTCTACACACGGTGCGGGCGATATTCCTGACAACCTGCTTCCTTTATATGAAGCATTATGCGAGCAGAAACCGGATCTCTCCCGCGTTCGCTTCGGTGCCGTTGGTATCGGTAGCCGTGAATACGACACGTTTTGCGGTGCGATCGACAAACTGGAAGCTGAACTGAAGGCTTGTGGCGCAAAACAGGTTGGTGAAACGCTGCGGATCAACGTCCTTGAACATGAGATACCGGAAGATCCGGCTGAAATTTGGCTGGGATCATGGCATCCATTGCTCAGAGATTTGTAAAGATCGTACTTTTTTATGTGGGTAACTCTGGTTAAAAGCTTGGATTAACCGGTAGTTATCCAAAGAATAACCGTTGGCTAGTTTTTGAGTTGTGTATAACCCTTCACTTTGATCCCAGCTTATACGGACCAGGATCACCGATCATTCACAGATAATGATCCGTCTTAAACGGTTGATCTTAATGCCCGGATCGTACTTATCCACAAAGGTTGGCGATCCTAATAAGAGATCACAATAGAACAGATCTCTAAATAAAAAGATCTTCTTTTTAATACCCAGGATCCAGACGCTTTCTCCATCGACTAAAGTTGAGTAGAATCCACGCCCGGACTTCAATCCATTTAAAAACCGCAGTACGCGAGGCAAACCACCATGTTTTATCAGGATCCTTTTGACGTCATCATCATTGGCGGGGGTCATGCAGGCACTGAGGCCGCGATGGCCGCAGCGCGAATGGGTCAGCAGACCCTGCTTTTGACACACAATATCGACACTCTGGGGCAGATGAGCTGCAACCCGGCGATTGGCGGCATTGGGAAGGGACACCTGGTAAAAGAAGTGGATGCGCTCGGCGGCCTGATGGCAACGGCGATCGACCACGCCGGCATTCAGTTTAGGATACTAAACGCCAGTAAAGGCCCGGCCGTTCGCGCCACTCGCGCTCAGGCGGATCGCGTGCTCTACCGTCAGGCGGTCCGTACTGCACTGGAGAACCAGCCTAACCTGATGATCTTCCAGCAGGCGGTTGAAGATCTGATTGTCGAAAACGATCGTGTTGTTGGCGCTGTCACCCAGATGGGCCTCAAATTCCGTGCAAAAGCGGTCGTGCTGACCGTCGGGACCTTCCTGGACGGCAAAATCCATATTGGCCTGGATAACTACAGCGGTGGCCGCGCAGGCGATCCGCCATCTATCCCGCTGTCCCGTCGCCTGCGCGAACTGCCGCTGCGCGTCAGCCGCCTGAAAACCGGGACGCCGCCGCGAATTGACGCGCGCACCATCGATTTCAGCGTATTGGCTCAGCAAAACAGTGATGACCCAATGCCGGTCTTCTCGTTCCTTGGCGAAGTGTCTCAGCACCCGCGCCAGATGCCGTGCTACGTCACGCATACCAACGAGAAAACCCATGACGTGATCCGTAATAACCTCGATCGTAGCCCGATGTATGCTGGCGTGATCGAAGGCATCGGCCCGCGCTACTGTCCGTCGATCGAAGACAAAGTCATGCGCTTTGCCGATCGTAACCAGCACCAGATCTTCCTGGAGCCGGAAGGGCTAACCTCCAACGAAATTTACCCGAACGGTATCTCCACCAGCCTGCCGTTTGACGTGCAGATGCAGATCGTCCGCTCGATGCAGGGGATGGAAAACGCGAAAATCGTCCGTCCAGGCTATGCTATTGAGTACGATTTCTTCGACCCGCGCGACCTGAAACCGACGCTGGAAAGCAAATTTATCCACGGTCTGTTCTTTGCTGGCCAGATCAACGGCACCACCGGCTACGAAGAAGCCGCGGCACAGGGGCTGCTGGCGGGTCTGAACGCCGCACGGTTGTCCGCCGATAAAGACGGCTGGGCGCCGCGTCGCGATCAGGCTTATCTCGGCGTGCTGGTGGACGATCTCTGTACGCTGGGGACAAAAGAACCGTACCGCATGTTCACCTCCCGCGCCGAATATCGTTTGATGCTGCGTGAAGACAACGCCGATCTGCGCTTGACCGAAATCGGTCGCGAGTTGGGGATGGTGGATGACGTTCGTTGGGCGCGTTTCAACGAGAAGCTGGAAAACATCGAGCGCGAGCGCCAGCGTCTGAAGTCGACCTGGGTAACGCCATCGGCGGAATCAGCAGCCGAAGTGAACGCTCACCTGACTGCACCGCTGTCTCGCGAAGCCAACGGTGAAGATCTGCTGCGTCGTCCGGAAATGACCTACGAGCAGCTGACCTCCCTGACGCCGTTCTCTCCTGCGCTGAAAGACGCTCAGGCGGCAGAGCAGGTGGAAATCCAGGTGAAATACGAAGGTTACATCGCGCGTCAGCAGGATGAGATCGAAAAACAACAGCGCAATGAAAACACGCTGCTGCCGGCCACCCTCGACTATCGTCAGGTGAACGGACTGTCGAACGAAGTCATTGCCAAGCTCAACGATCACAAACCGGTTTCGATCGGCCAGGCATCGCGTATCTCCGGGATCACCCCGGCGGCGATCTCGATTCTGCTGGTATGGCTGAAAAAACAAGGTCTGCTGCGCCGCAGCGCCTGATTACCGCCCCGGCGGCTCTTCCGGCGAGCATCTTACGCTCGCCCACTTGATTCATCGGCCCGGTACGCGTCATGCTACCGGGCAGTTATTTTCTGATAGGGTCATCAACGTGCTCAACAAACTTTCTCGTCTGCTGGATGAAGCAGGTATTTCGCTCACCGATCACCAGAAAAATCAGCTTGTTGGCTATGTCGATATGCTGCACAAGTGGAACAAAGCGTACAACCTGACGTCGGTACGCGATCCAAACGAGATGCTGGTGCGCCACATCCTCGACAGCATCGTGGTGGCGCCGTCGCTGAAAGGTGAACGCTTTATTGATGTCGGCACCGGGCCGGGCCTGCCGGGAATACCGCTGTCTATCGTTCTTCCGGATGCGCACTTTACGCTTCTCGATAGTCTGGGCAAGCGCGTTCGCTTCCTGCGCCAGGTTCAGCATGAGCTTGCGCTGACTAACATCACGCCGGTGCAGAGTCGTGTTGAAGAGTTTCCGGCCGAGCCGCCGTTTGATGGCGTTATCAGCCGCGCCTTCGCCTCGCTGAACGATATGGTGAGCTGGTGCCATCACCTGCCGGGTGAAGAAGGTCGTTTTTATGCACTTAAAGGCCAGTTGCCTGAAGATGAGATTACGCAGCTTCCGCCGCAGTTCAGCGTCGAATCCATTGTTGAATTGCGGGTTCCTCAGCTGGAAGGGGAGCGTCATTTGGTGATTATTGCACCAAAGAAAATTTAATAATTATCAAAAAAAGTAGAAAAAAATGCGGTCTCTGGTGTTAACAAATTGGCGACACTACGCGCCAGTGACTCGCTTAATTTAACTCAAGTTTAACGTGTTTTTATCTTCTCAATAACCAAGCTTTTTTGTTAATGATGAAAATAGTAAACATGGAAAATATCAGCGTGCTATAAGTCATCACGTTAGCCATTTTGTCATGTTAATAAGTTATTATGAATGTCAATGAATGGTTTTTGTTCTGTTTCTACCTGTTTTTAAAAGAGTGCTCTGATTTCGTCTTAGATATCAAAACGATGAGATGTCATCTTTTGCTACGTTGATACAGATGATGAGCGCTAAAATGTTTAATATGTGATCTCGTGCACGCTTTGTAACCACTGTTTTAGCTGTATTTGCAGTTTTGTACGATCGTTCACACTTTGGCGAAAAGTGGAAAAATAGCGTGAATGAAAAATATTTAAATATTTATTCACGTTTTGGCTACTTATTGTTTGAAATCACGGGGCGTCACCGTATAATTTGACCGCTTTTTGATGCTTGACTCCGAGCTTTAAAGAACGTTTTATACGACACGCGGCATACCTCAAAGGGAGCAGGAGTAGAAACGTGATGTCTATGTCGCTCGTGAGTCGAAACGTTGCTCGTAAGCTTCTGTTCATTCAGCTTCTGGCAGTGATAGCAAGCGGATTGCTGTTCAGCCTAAAAGACCCCTTCTGGGGCATCTCCGCCGTGTGTGGAGGCCTGGCAGTGTTACTGCCTAATATGTTGTTTATGATTTTTGCCTGGCGTCACCAGGCGCATACACCCGCGAAGGGCAAAGTGGCCTGGACGTTCGCCTTCGGCGAAGCGTTTAAGGTGCTAGCGATGCTGGTGTTACTGATTGTGGCGCTGGCGGTTTTAAAGGCGGTATTCTTACCGCTGATCGTTACATGGATTTTGGTGCTAGTGGTTCAGATACTGGCACCCGCTGTAATTAACAACAAAGGGTAAAAGGCATCATGGCTTCTGAAAATATGACGCCGCAGGAATACATAGGGCACCACCTGAATAACCTTCAGCTGGACCTGCGTACTTTCTCGCTGGTAGATCCGCATAACCCCCCAGCCACCTTCTGGACGCTCAATATTGACTCCATGTTCTTCTCGGTGGTGCTGGGTCTGTTGTTCCTGCTTATGTTCCGTAGCGTTGCCAAAAAAGCGACCAGCGGCGTACCAGGTAAATTTCAGACCGCGATTGAGCTGGTAATCGGCTTCGTTCATGGCAGTGTCAAAGACATGTACCATGGCAAAAGCAAGGTTATCGCCCCGCTTGCCCTGACTATCTTCGTCTGGGTCTTCCTGATGAACCTGATGGACTTACTGCCTATCGACCTGCTGCCGTATATTGCTGAGCATATACTGGGCCTGCCGGCGCTGCGCGTGGTTCCGTCTGCGGACGTAAACATTACCCTGTCTATGGCTCTGGGCGTGTTTATCCTGATTCTGTTCTACAGCATCAAAATGAAAGGCATCGGTGGCTTCGCTAAAGAGCTGACACTGCAGCCGTTCAATCACTGGGCATTTATTCCTGTCAACTTAATCCTTGAAGGGGTAAGCCTGCTGTCCAAACCAGTATCTCTGGGTCTGCGACTGTTCGGCAACATGTATGCCGGTGAGCTGATTTTCATTCTGATTGCTGGCCTGCTGCCGTGGTGGTCACAGTGGATTCTGAATGTGCCTTGGGCCATTTTCCACATCCTGATCATTACGCTGCAAGCCTTCATCTTCATGGTTCTGACGATTGTCTATCTGTCGATGGCGTCTGAAGAGCATTAATTTACCAACACTACTACGTTTTAACTGAAACAAACTGGAGACTGTCATGGAAAACCTGAATATGGATCTGCTGTACATGGCTGCCGCTGTGATGATGGGTCTGGCGGCAATCGGTGCTGCGATCGGTATCGGCATCCTCGGGGGCAAATTCCTGGAAGGCGCAGCGCGTCAACCGGATCTGATTCCTCTGCTGCGTACTCAGTTCTTTATCGTTATGGGTCTGGTGGATGCTATCCCGATGATCGCTGTAGGTCTGGGTCTGTACGTGATGTTCGCTGTCGCGTAGTAAGCGTTGCTTTGAATTAAGTAAGAGCAATATCAGAACGTTAACTAGATAAGAGGCATTGTGCTGTGAATCTTAACGCAACAATCCTCGGCCAGGCCATCGCGTTTGTCCTGTTCGTTCTGTTCTGCATGAAATACGTATGGCCGCCGTTAATGGCTGCCATCGAAAAACGTCAAAAAGAGATTGCTGACGGTCTTTCTTCTGCAGAACGAGCTAAAAAGGATTTGGACCTTGCACAGGCCAATGCGACCGACCAGCTGAAAAAAGCAAAAGCGGAAGCCCAGGTTATCATCGAGCAGGCGAACAAACGTCGCTCCCAGATCCTGGACGAAGCCAAAGCTGAAGCAGAGCAGGAACGTACTAAAATCGTGGCACAGGCTCAGGCAGAAATCGACGCCGAGCGTAAACGTGCTCGCGAAGAACTGCGTAAGCAAGTCGCTATCCTGGCTGTTGCTGGCGCCGAGAAGATCATCGAACGTTCCGTGGATGAAGCTGCTAACAGCGACATCGTGGATAAACTTGTCGCTGAACTGTAAGGAGGGAGGGGCTGATGTCTGAATTTGTTACGGTAGCTCGCCCCTACGCCAAAGCAGCTTTTGACTTTGCCGTCGAACACAAAAGCGTAGATCGCTGGCAGGACATGCTGGCGTTTGCCGCCGAAGTGACGAAGAACGAACAAATGGCAGAGCTTCTGTCTGGCGCACTGGCGCCGGAAACGCTCTCTACGTCGTTTATCGCAGTATGCGGTGAGCAACTGGACGAAAACGGTCAGAACCTGATTAAGGTGATGGCTGAAAACGGTCGTCTTAAAGTGCTCCCTGATGTTCTTGAGCAGTTTGTACACCTGCGCGCCGCGAGTGAAGCTACCTCTGAGGTAGAAGTCATTTCCGCTAATGCGTTGAGTGAAGAGCAGCTCGCGAAAATCACCGCCGCGATGGAAAAGCGTCTGTCACGCAAAGTTAAGCTGAATTGCAAAATCGATAAGTCTGTAATGGCAGGCGTTATCATCCGTGCGGGTGATATGGTCATTGATGGCAGCGTACGCGGCCGTCTTGAACGCCTTGCAGACGTCTTGCAGTCTTAAGGGGACTGGAGCATGCAACTGAATTCCACCGAAATCAGCGAACTGATCAAGCAGCGCATTGCTCAGTTCAATGTTGTGAGTGAAGCTCACAACGAAGGTACTATTGTTTCTGTAAGTGACGGTGTTATCCGCATCCACGGCCTGGCCGATTGTATGCAGGGTGAGATGATTTCCCTGCCGGGTAACCGTTACGCTATCGCACTGAACCTGGAGCGCGACTCCGTTGGTGCTGTAGTTATGGGTCCGTACGCTGACCTTGCCGAAGGCATGACCGTCAAGTGTACTGGTCGTATCCTGGAAGTTCCGGTTGGCCGTGGCCTGCTGGGCCGTGTGGTTAACACTCTGGGTGCACCAATCGATGGTAAAGGCGCGCTGGACAACGACGGCTTCTCCGCCGTTGAAGCTATCGCACCGGGCGTAATCGAACGTCAGTCCGTCGATCAGCCGGTTCAGACCGGTTATAAATCCGTTGATGCCATGATCCCAATCGGTCGTGGTCAGCGTGAACTGATCATCGGCGACCGTCAGACCGGTAAAACCGCGCTGGCAATCGACGCCATCATCAACCAACGTGATTCCGGCATCAAGTGCGTCTACGTGGCTATCGGCCAGAAAGCGTCCACCATTTCTAACGTGGTACGTAAACTGGAAGAACACGGCGCGCTGGCTAACACCATCGTTGTTGTGGCAACCGCGTCTGAATCTGCTGCACTGCAATACCTGGCGCCGTATGCCGGTTGCGCAATGGGCGAATACTTCCGCGACCGCGGCGAAGATGCGCTGATCATTTATGATGACCTGTCTAAACAGGCTGTCGCATACCGTCAGATCTCCCTGCTGCTGCGCCGTCCACCAGGACGTGAAGCATTCCCGGGCGACGTATTCTATCTCCACTCTCGTCTGCTGGAGCGTGCTGCGCGTGTTAACGCCGAATACGTTGAAACCTTCACCAAAGGTGAAGTGAAAGGGAAAACCGGTTCTCTGACCGCGCTGCCGATTATCGAAACGCAGGCTGGTGACGTTTCCGCATTCGTTCCGACCAACGTAATTTCCATTACCGATGGTCAGATCTTCCTGGAAACCAACCTGTTCAACGCCGGTATTCGTCCTGCGGTTAACCCGGGTATCTCCGTATCCCGTGTTGGTGGTGCAGCTCAGACCAAGATCATGAAGAAACTGTCCGGTGGTATCCGTACCGCACTGGCACAGTATCGTGAACTGGCAGCATTCTCCCAGTTCGCATCTGACCTTGACGATGCAACCCGTAAGCAGCTGGACCACGGTCAGAAAGTAACTGAACTGCTGAAACAGAAACAGTATGCGCCGATGTCCGTCGCGCAGCAGTCTCTGGTTCTGTTCGCGGCAGAACGTGGTTATCTGGCGGATGTAGAACTGGCGAAAATCGGTAGCTTCGAAGCCGCTCTGCTGGCTTACGTCGACCGTGATCACGCTCCGTTGATGCAAGAGATCAACCAGTCCGGTGGCTATAACGACGAAATCGAAGGCAAGCTGAAAGGCATCCTCGATTCCTTCAAAGCAACCCAATCCTGGTAAAGTCTGACGGCCTGTCTTAGGGCAGGCCGTAGGCATTGAGGAGAAGCTCATGGCCGGCGCAAAAGAGATACGTAGTAAGATCGCAAGCGTCCAGAACACGCAAAAGATCACTAAAGCGATGGAGATGGTCGCCGCTTCCAAAATGCGTAAATCGCAGGATCGCATGGCGGCCAGCCGTCCTTATGCAGATACCATGCGCAAAGTGATTGGTCACCTTGCGAACGGTAATCTGGAATATAAGCACCCGTACCTGGAAGAACGCGACGTTAAGCGCGTGGGCTACCTGGTGGTGTCTACCGACCGTGGTCTGTGCGGTGGCTTGAACATTAACCTGTTCAAGAAACTGCTGGCGGATATGAAGGCATGGACCGAAAAAGGCGTTCAGTGCGACCTCGCAATGATCGGCTCTAAAGGTGTGTCCTTCTTTAATTCCGTAGGTGGCAACATTGTCGCTCAGGTTACCGGTATGGGCGATAAACCAGCCCTGTCCGAACTGATCGGTCCGGTAAAAGTGATGTTGCAGGCCTACGACGAAGGTCGTCTGGACAAGCTTTATATTGTCAGCAACAAATTTATTAACACCATGTCTCAGGTGCCGACGATCACCCAGCTGCTGCCGTTACCGGCTTCAGAAGATGATGATCTGAAACGTAAAACCTGGGATTACCTGTACGAACCCGATCCGAAAGCGCTGCTGGATACCCTCCTGCGTCGTTATGTCGAATCTCAGGTCTATCAGGGCGTGGTAGAAAACCTGGCCAGCGAGCAGGCCGCACGTATGGTTGCGATGAAAGCCGCGACCGACAATGGCGGCAGCCTGATTAAAGAGCTGCAGTTGGTATACAACAAAGCTCGTCAGGCCAGCATTACTCAGGAACTCACCGAGATCGTCGGTGGTGCATCCGCGGTATAACCAGGTTAATTCGTAGAGGATTCAAGATGGCTACTGGAAAAATTGTCCAGGTAATCGGCGCCGTAGTTGACGTCGAATTCCCTCAGGATGCCGTACCGCGCGTGTACGAAGCCCTTGAGGTACAGAATGGTAATGAAGTGCTGGTGCTGGAAGTTCAGCAGCAGCTCGGTGGCGGTATCGTGCGTACCATCGCCATGGGTTCCTCCGACGGTCTGCGTCGCGGTCTGGAAGTTAAAGACCTCGAGCACCCGATCGAAGTTCCGGTAGGTAAAGCAACACTGGGTCGTATCATGAACGTACTGGGTCACCCGGTAGACATGAAAGGCGACATCGGTGAAGAAGAGCGTTGGGCTATCCACCGCGCTGCACCTTCCTACGAAGAGCTGTCCAGCTCTCAGGAACTGCTGGAAACCGGTATCAAAGTTATCGACCTGATGTGTCCGTTCGCGAAGGGCGGTAAAGTCGGTCTGTTCGGTGGTGCGGGCGTAGGTAAAACCGTAAACATGATGGAGCTGATCCGTAACATCGCGATCGAGCACTCCGGTTACTCTGTGTTTGCGGGCGTAGGTGAACGTACTCGTGAGGGTAACGACTTCTACCACGAAATGACCGACTCCAACGTTATCGATAAAGTATCCCTGGTGTATGGCCAGATGAACGAGCCGCCGGGAAACCGTCTGCGCGTTGCGCTGACCGGCCTGACCATGGCTGAGAAATTCCGTGACGAAGGTCGTGACGTACTGCTGTTCGTCGATAACATCTATCGTTACACCCTGGCCGGTACAGAAGTATCTGCACTGCTGGGTCGTATGCCTTCAGCGGTAGGTTACCAGCCGACTCTGGCGGAAGAGATGGGCGTTCTGCAGGAACGTATCACCTCCACCAAGACCGGTTCTATCACCTCCGTACAGGCGGTATACGTACCTGCGGATGACTTAACTGACCCATCCCCAGCAACTACCTTTGCTCACTTAGATGCAACCGTAGTACTGAGCCGTCAGATCGCATCCCTGGGTATCTACCCTGCGGTTGACCCGCTGGACTCCACCAGCCGTCAGCTGGATCCGCTGGTTGTTGGTCAGGAACACTACGACACCGCGCGTGGCGTTCAGTCCATCCTGCAGCGTTATCAGGAACTGAAAGACATCATCGCCATCCTGGGTATGGATGAACTGTCTGAAGAAGATAAACTGGTGGTAGCACGCGCTCGTAAGATTCAGCGCTTCCTGTCCCAGCCGTTCTTCGTAGCAGAAGTATTCACCGGTTCTCCGGGTAAATACGTTTCGCTGAAAGACACCATCCGTGGCTTTAAAGGCATCATGGACGGCGAATACGATCACCTGCCGGAGCAGGCGTTCTACATGGTCGGTTCCATTGACGAAGCAGTGGAAAAAGCCAAAAAACTTTAACGCCTTAATCGGAGGGTGATATGGCAATGACTTACCACCTGGACGTCGTCAGCGCAGAGCAACAAATGTTCTCTGGTCTGGTCGAGAAAATCCAGGTAACGGGTAGCGAAGGTGAGCTGGGTATTTACCCGGGCCACGCCCCGCTGCTCACCGCCATTAAGCCTGGTATGATTCGCATCGTTAAACAGCACGGCCACGAAGAGTTTATCTATCTGTCCGGCGGCATTCTTGAAGTGCAGTCTGGCACCGTGACCGTACTGGCTGATACCGCGATTCGCGGCCAGGATCTCGACGAAGCGCGAGCTCTGGAAGCGAAACGTAAGGCCGAAGAGCACATTAAGAGCTCTCATGGTGACGTGGATTACGCTCAGGCGTCTGCGGAACTGGCCAAAGCGATCGCTAAACTGCGCGTTATCGAGTTGACCAAAAAAGCGATGTAACACCGGCTTGAAAGTCAAAAAGCCAGTCTGGTTTCAGACTGGCTTTTTTTATGCTTTGTTTTAATTTAAATGAAACTGAAAAGGTATTTTAAATATTTTGTGATTTGAGTCACAAAACTGTTGATCGATAAAATCCGGAGGAGTAGACTTTGTTTTGTGAGTTGAGTCACAAAAAATATCACTACTATCGCAGGATAAAAATCATGAAACTGATCAACAAAATCATCGCTCTCTTCAGCTCTATGAACATCTCTTTCGGTACTTTCAACCTGTAAGGTTGATGACCGCACTGGCCGCCCACCTGTAGGTCAGATGCTGTTCTGTGATGCGCTGTACCGCTAACGAAAACGACAACACATGCGGTGTAAACAGAACCCAAAAATGAAGAAGGTCGCCTTACGGCGACCTTTGTATTTTGACCAGTAGTACAACCTACGCCTTAATCCTTATTCAGGAAATCACCGGTCTTAAAGCTGCCGTCCGCATTACGCTCCAGCGGCTGTGGTAATGTCAGCGACTGGAAATCTTGCGCACGCAGTTCCTTCCCTTCCGTGTTCACGCTTTTGCCCTTCTCGATGAAGTAGTTCGTGGCATCAATGTTGCCCACCACCGCATCATCATATTTCCCCGGCTGGCTGCGCAGCGAAATGTTGTCGCTGAATACACCCTGCGTAGATGCATCGCCATAAGGGCTTGGACGGAAGATAAAGTTAAAGCGCTGGTTGTCGACGGCGACGTTATTGACCACCACCAGCTTGCCTGGGTTGAAGTTATCGGTGAAGCCATCAAGATGGTTGCCGATCGCGATACTGTTGCGGATTTCGTGCGCCACCGGCTGCCCTTCGCCGCCCAGCTTGAAGCCGTTGCTGGTGTTGTCGCGGGCGACAGAGTTCTCGATTACCACCACGCCGTTGGCGCCGTCCTCAATCTTATTAAACAGATCGAAGCCATCATCAATGTTGTTGTGTGAGTAGCATCCTTCCAGTCGGTTGCCTTCACCCACGCGCATCTTCACCGCAAAACCGTCAGCGTTGATCTTGCCTGGATCCTCGTTGCTGTGGGACTCCGAGTTTACCACGCGGTTATAGCTTGCCCACAGCGGACGACCAATCTTATCGACCGAGGAAATTTGAATCCCGGTATCATCATTGCGATAAGCCGTTACATTCTCGATCAGGTTATGGCTGCCCTGAATACGCAGGCTCTTCCCGGTGATATCCACGCCGCGTAGCGTCCAGTAGTTACCGTCCAGCAGCATACCGTGGATAACCGCTTTACCGTTGGCTTCCAGCGTTTTACGACCATTCTCAAGACCGCTGGCTGAGAGCGGAATGTCGGTCTTCGGATAATCACCTGCCGCCAGCACAATTTTTCCGCCCGGCGCGACCAGCTCGATGGCTGTTTGCAAATCCATTGGCGCGTCGGCGGTACCTTTTGCATCTGCCTTGCCGTTTGCTGCCGCGTACAGCGTGCTGGTGGAGATACCTTTCTGCTGGTTAACGGTCAACTGCTGCTCAACCGGCGTCCGGTCTTTACCGCTGGTGGGGGTAAAGGTCACCTGGAAGGTATTGCTCTCTTTCAGCGTGGCGGGCTGAGTGAACATCTCGCCGGCCTTCACCGCTTTATTCTCCCCGATCACCACTTCATTGTGCCGAACGGTAAACAGCCCGTCGTAGTTGGCACGCGCTTGAAGCGTGTACTCTGGCGTCAGGCTCTTACTGCCTGAAGCGACCTGCATCACCACCGGCCATGATTTGGCGACGAACGGTTTAGAGGCCACGGTTTTCGCCTCAGAAGTGGTCAGCGAAGCGTCTTTAACGGTAATTTTGGCATTACGTGACGCAAAGAAGCCCACGTAATACTGTTTTTTATCCTGCACGGAGATCATATCTGCGTGCGGCACGCGCTCAGTCACCCACTCTTCACTTCCCTCCGGCGCCCAGGCGGTAACGAAGCCGTCATTTGTCCGTTCGAGCTTCAGGCGGAACGTCGGCGACTGACGCAGATCAACCCCTTCCTTGTAACTGACTTTCTTAATCTCGGATCCGGCGTTACCCCATGGTTGGGTTATACCGTTACGTGCGATCGCCTGTAGCTTCACGCGGTAATCATCTTTCTTGTCCTGGGTCATAATGGCGTTCATCACCATATTTGATGCCGCAGGGAACTCTTCATAGCCTTCTTTCAGCGGTTCCTGGCGTGGGATGCCGATGATATCGCGCACCAGTAGCCCCGCGCCTTCCTGTGCGGCCGGTTTAGCGCCGTTTTCCGGGCCAAACTGATCGACGGTTACCGTGGCCGATAGCACAAAGTTCTCATCGCTCGGTAACGTGGTGTAGAAGAAGGTCAAACCGTCGTGCGAGTTGGCGATTTTGCCGCCGCGACTTTCGATGGTGATAGGTTTGCTGAGGTCGGCAATTTGCTGTGATGTCAGCTTCTTACCATCGATAGTGACGTTGTTTACGCCCACTTTCTCCGGAAGAACGTTGGAGGAGAAGTTAATGTCAGTAGACTGCCCAAAAGCAATCGCCTTCCATTGCTGGGGCGTCTGGGCCTGCGCCGCGAGAGAAAGCGCTGCACTACAAAGGGTAAGAGCCAGAGGTATCTTCTTGTTCATATTATCTTCCTGAATGGTTGATCGACGTAATTATCAACAAATTAAAACGTTGTTTCTTTTTTGCTCGTCACAATAATGAGTAAATAAAACGCCGTTTTGAAATGGTTAATCCTTTATTCAGGTGATAAAAAAACAAGATAAGCAGTGAGATAGCGCAGAATATGGCGCTGGGTCTGATTTCTTACAAGACAAATAGATTTGATATAGACGAAAATAAGGACAGAAAGTCAGGACGTAAGGGGATGTTGAACGTTTTATCAGCAAGCCATTTCATGCTGCAAAATATGTAGAATTTTCAACAAGAACCCGGTTTACTTCATACTTAATCTACAGACAGGATACCTATGTCTAACCGTACCATGAGCGTTGTGATCCTTGCCGCTGGCAAAGGCACGCGTATGTATTCCGATCTTCCTAAAGTGCTGCACACCCTGGCTGGCAAGCCGATGGTGCAGCATGTCATTGATGCCGCGAATCATGTTGGCGCAAACCAGGTTCACCTGGTGTACGGTCACGGCGGTGATTTGCTTAAGCAAGCTTTATCCGACGATAACCTGAATTGGGTGCTGCAGGCGGAACAGCTAGGCACCGGTCATGCGATGCAGCAGGCTGCGCCGTTCTTCGCGGATGACGAAGATATTCTGATGCTGTACGGCGACGTACCGCTGATATCGGTAGAAACGCTGCAGCGTCTGCGCGAAGCCAAGCCGCAGGGCGGAATAGGTCTGCTGACGGTGGTGCTGGACGATCCGAGCGGCTATGGCCGCATTACCCGTGAAAACGGCAAAGTGACCGGTATTGTCGAGCACAAAGATGCCACCGAAGCACAGCGTCAGATTCAGGAAATTAACACCGGTATCCTGATTGCCAACGGCGCGGATATGAAGCGCTGGCTGGCGAAGCTCGACAATAACAATGCGCAGGGCGAGTTCTATATCACCGATATTATCGCCATGGCGTATCAGGAAGGGCGTGAAATTGCCGCGGTACATCCGGCGCGTATCAGTGAAACCGACGGTGTGAATAACCGTCTGCAGCTTGCCCGCCTTGAACGTATTTATCAGTCTGAGCAGGCTGAAAAGCTGCTGCTGGCGGGTGTGATGCTGCGTGACCCGGCGCGTTTTGATCTGCGCGGTACCTTGTCTCACGGGCGCGATGTCGAAATTGATACTAACGTTATCCTTGAAGGCAACGTGGTGCTGGGTAATCGCGTCAAAATCGGCGCGGGCTGTGTGATTAAAAACGCCACCATCGGCGATGACTGTGAAATCAGTCCGTACAGCGTGGTGGAAGATGCGCATCTGGAAGCCGCCTGCACCATCGGGCCGTTTGCGCGTCTGCGTCCGGGCGTTGAACTGCTGGAAGGCGCTCACGTCGGTAACTTCGTCGAAATGAAAAAAGCGCGTCTGGGTAAAGGCTCGAAGGCCGGCCATCTGACCTACCTCGGCGACGCGGAAATTGGCGACAACGTGAATATCGGTGCAGGGACCATTACCTGCAACTACGATGGCGCGAATAAGTTTAAAACCATTATTGGCGATGACGTCTTTGTTGGTTCCGACAGCCAGCTGGTGGCACCGGTCACCATTGGCAAAGGCGTGACGATTGCCGCCGGGACTACCGTCACCCGCAACGTCGCGGATAACGAACTGGTCCTGAGCCGCGTACCGCAGGTACACAAGCAAGGCTGGCAGCGTCCGGTGAAGATTAAGAAGTAGGCCTGATAAGGCGTAGCCGCATCAGGCAACAAAGGCGAGGAGATAACATAATCTCCCGCCCACCATGCAGTACCTATAAAAATAACCCCACTCTCTACAAGGCTCGGGGCGCCCGGTATACGGGCAACAGGTTGACCGACAACGCGTAAAAAATCGGAACATAAACTTATGTGTGGAATTGTTGGCGCAGTCGCGCAACGTGATGTAGCTGAAATCCTTCTCGAAGGTCTCCGTCGTCTGGAATACCGTGGATACGACTCTGCGGGTCTGGCGGTGGTGGATGCAGAAGGTCATATGACCCGTCTGCGTCGTCTGGGAAAAGTCCAGATGCTGGCTCAGGCCGCGGAAGAACAACCGCTGTCCGGCGGCACTGGTATTGCCCACACCCGCTGGGCAACCCATGGCGAACCATCGGAAGGCAATGCGCATCCGCATGTGTCTGAACACATTGCGGTGGTGCATAACGGCATCATCGAAAACCACGAACCGCTGCGCGAAATGCTGCAAGCGCGCGGCTATGTCTTCGTTTCAGCGACCGACACCGAAGTAATTGCTCACCTGGTGCATTGGGAGATGGAACAGGGCGGTACCTTACGTGAAGCGGTGCTGCGCGCTATTCCACAGCTGCGCGGCGCTTACGGTACGGTCATTATGGACTCCCGCGATCCGAGCACGCTGCTGGCAGCGCGCTCCGGTAGTCCGCTGGTGATTGGCCTTGGGATGGGCGAGAACTTTATCGCTTCTGACCAGCTGGCGCTGCTGCCGGTAACCCGTCGATTCATCTTCCTGGAAGAAGGCGATATCGCGGAAGTGACCCGCCGTACCGTGGCTATCTTCGATAAGACTGGCGCGGAAGTGAAGCGTCAGGATATCGAATCAAACGTGCAGTACGATGCCGGTGATAAAGGCATCTACCGCCACTACATGCAGAAAGAGATCTACGAGCAGCCGAACGCGATCAAAAACACCTTAACCGGGCGTATTAGCCACGGTCAGGTGGATCTGAGTGAGCTAGGGCCGGAGGCCGATGCGCTATTGGCGAAAGTGGAGCATATCCAGATTATCGCCTGTGGCACTTCCTACAACTCGGGAATGGTGGCGCGCTATTGGTTTGAATCGCTGGCCGGTATGCCGTGCGATGTTGAAATCGCATCGGAATTCCGTTACCGCAAATCCGCCGTGCGCCCGAATAGCTTGGTCATTACCCTCTCGCAGTCCGGTGAGACCGCCGACACCCTGGCTGGCCTGCGCCTGACCAAAGAGCTGGGTTACCTGGGCTCGCTGGCGATTTGTAACGTGGCGGGCTCGTCGCTGGTGCGCGAATCCGACCTGGCGATTATGACCAAAGCGGGCGCTGAGATTGGTGTGGCCTCCACCAAAGCGTTTACGACTCAGCTGACCGTTCTGCTGCTGTTGGTGGCAAAA
This sequence comes from Kluyvera sp. CRP, assembly GCF_019930565.1. Lineage (NCBI taxonomy): Bacteria > Pseudomonadati > Pseudomonadota > Gammaproteobacteria > Enterobacterales > Enterobacteriaceae > Kluyvera > Kluyvera sp. CRP. The sequence goes on from NZ_CP082841.1 coordinate 1,118,975, forward strand.
ATGGCCCGTCTGAAAGGTCAGGATGCCGCCGTTGAGCAGGATATCGTGCACGGCCTGCAGGCGCTGCCAAGCCGCATTGAGCAGATGCTGTCGCAGGACAAACGCATCGAAGCGCTGGCGGAAGACTTCTCCGACAAGCATCATGCGCTGTTCCTGGGGCGCGGCGATCAGTACCCGATCGCGCTGGAAGGCGCGCTGAAGCTGAAAGAGATCTCCTACATTCATGCGGAAGCCTACGCCGCCGGTGAGCTGAAGCACGGCCCGCTGGCGCTGATTGACGCCGATATGCCGGTGATTGTCGTCGCACCGAACAATGAGCTGCTGGAAAAACTGAAATCCAACATCGAAGAGGTTCGCGCGCGCGGCGGTGAGCTGTATGTCTTTGCCGATCAGGACGCGGCGTTTACCGATAGCGACAACATGCACATCATCGAGCTGCCGCATGTGGAAGAGGTTATTGCACCAATCTTCTACACCGTGCCGCTACAGCTGCTGGCTTATCACGTGGCGCTGATTAAGGGCACCGACGTTGACCAGCCGCGTAACCTGGCGAAATCAGTCACCGTAGAGTAAATGTGTCACCTAAAAGGCTGCTGAACGATCGGCAGCCTTTTTTTTATACCTTTTGTCCTTTATTAATGTTTGGTTACAAATATTCTTGTTTGCTTATTTATTTGCTTAACTAACTTTACATTCAACTTCGTTTTTGTGGTGAATGAATCTATTTTGTTAAATTGGATAAAAAAGAGCCATTTTAGACGAGTGTTGAATAATGGTATTGATAAATTCCTAAATATATAGGCTGGTGTATTTAAAATCACCTTTTTTGTATATAATGGAAATTAATATTTAATAAACAACACATACCCCATATTCATCTATTAATATTAAATGAATATCTAATTAAAATATTTTTATTGTAATCCCTATTCTTGGGTGTATTATTCGCCGCCGTAAGGATGGTGTGTTTTATTTTTTGAAATATAAATAAAACACAAGGATATAATATTATTAATGGGGTTGTAATGAAACTTAATTTAATTGCAGGCGCTTTAGTTCTGTCTTCTACCGTATTCGCTGGCAATGTTCTCGCATCTGATGGCACAGTGCATTTCCGTGGCGAAGTCATTGATAGCACCTGTGAAGTCACTGCTGATACTGCCGATCAGAACGTTGATCTGGGTAAAGTTAACCGCACCGCATTTAGTGGGGTTGGCAGCACTGCAGCGCCAACAGAATTCCATATCGATCTGGACAAATGCCCGGCGACATATACAAAAGCGGCCGTTCGTTTTGATGGCACCGAAGCTTCTGATGGCAATGGCGACCTGGCTGTAGGTACTCCGGCTACCGCTTCTGCACCTGGCGATTTCACTGGCACTGGTACCGCGACAACCGCTACCGGCGTAGCAATCCGTATCTATAACCGTGCTGATAACTCTCAGGTTCAGCTGTACAAAGATTCTGCGTATAGCAATATTGATGCGACTGCGGGTACAGCTTCAATGAAGTTTATTGCGCGTTATATCGCAACCAGCGCTACAGTCACCGCAGGTACCGCTAACGCGGATTCTCAGTTCACAATTGAATACGTGAAATAATACAAACATCAATTCTGTTGATTTGTTTTATTAATTAAATGACGCCTGTCATTAAGGCACTCTTTTGTCTGGAGTCGCGGGCGTCTTTTTGCTCTTTTCTGGGATGATTAAATATATGATGACACGGCTAATTAAATTTGTTTTTTCTATAGTTGTGCTTTTTTATACCATGCAATCTTTTGCCGGGATTGTGGTAGGGGGAACCCGCGTTATTTTCCCAGGTAACGCGCCTGATACCACTATCTCTATTTATAATAAAGAAACGACATTACCTTATCTTATCCAGGTGTGGGTTGATCCGTTTAATAAAGACGATAAAAGCAAACCACCTTTTACGGCAATCCCACCGGTCTCTCGTCTGGAACCTGGACAGGAAAAAGTGCTGCGTATTGTGAAAATCGCCGGTGAATTACCAACAGACCGGGAGTCTGTTTTCTGGTTGAATGTTAAAAATATTCCGCCATCAAGTGATAAAAAAGATACCAGTACGCTGGAAATTGCCATTAAAACAAGAATCAAATTATTCTGGCGTCCAGCCGGCATCAACTTAATTCCAGAAAAAGCTATTGCAAAAGTCAAATGGCATAAGCAAGGTAGCCAGTTGGTAGTGGAGAATAAAAGCCCTATCCATATTAATATTATGGACGTTGTTATTGATGGTAAAAACATTCCTCTTAATATGATTCGCCCTTTTGAAACACTGACGCTGGATTTACCTGCAGGCGTTTCCGGTCATTCTGTAGTCTGGCGCTTTATTAATGATTATGGCGCGATTAGCGAACCAGTAAAACAAGCACTTTAACCTCCCGATAAGGATATCTCGATGATGCGTTCGCGTCTTTGTCTCGCGCTGGTTTCGAGCGCCTGTCTGGGAGTTGCTACCCATGCTTTTGCCAGAGACAGTCTGTTTAATCCAAAGCTTTTAGAAATCGATCATCCGGTCGATGTTGATATTCGTCAGTTCAACCGTTCGAATACGCTCCCGCCTGGCGATTATAAGGTCGATATTATCGTTAACGGGAAGCTGTTTGAGCGCCGGGATGTCAAATTTGTGCAGGATAAACCAGATGCTGAACTACATCCCTGTTTTGTCGCTATTAAGGATGCTTTATCCTCGTATGGTGTCAAAGTTGATGCAGTAAAATCATTGCAGACTGTCGATAATAAAGCTTGTGTAAATCCTGTTCCATTAATTGATGGTGCTATCTGGTCATTTGATGCCAATAAGTTAGCGCTAAATATTTCCATTCCACAGATTTATTTGAATACTGCGGCGTATGACTACATCAGCCCCTCCCGTTGGGATGAGGGCATTAACGCGATGATGGTCAACTATGATTTTTCCGGCACGCATACCATGGAGTCGAATTACGACTCCGAAGAGGATGATACTTATTATCTGAACTTGCGTAACGGAATTAACCTGGGCGCCTGGCGGTTGCGTAACTACAGCACGCTGAGCGCGACGGGCAGCAATACGGAATACCATTCAATTAGTAGTTACGTCCAGCGGGATATTGCCGCGCTGCGCAGCCAGATTATGGTCGGCGACACCTGGACAGCGAGTGATGTGTTTGACGGCACCCAGATCCGTGGTGTCAGGTTATACACCGATGACGATATGTTACCGTCGAGTCAGAATGGTTTTGCGCCAGTGGTGCGCGGGGTGGCGAAAAGTAATGCCACCGTGATTATCCGACAGAATAAATATGTCATTTATCAATCGGCAGTGCCGCAGGGCGCTTTCGAAATCACCGATCTGAACACTACCAGCGGCGGCGGCGACCTCGATGTGACCATCAAAGAAGAGGATGGTAGCGAGCAGCACTTTATCCAGCCATATGCATCACTGGCGGTTCTCAAACGTGAAGGCCAGACTGACTTTGATATCAGCGTGGGGGAAATGCGCGATGAAAGCGGATTTACTCCCAATGTTATTCAGGCGCAGGTGCTGCGTGGTTTGCCGTGGGGCCTCACACTCTATGGTGGGACGCAGATAGCGAATGACTATGCCTCCGCAGCGTTCGGCATGGGTAAAGATATGGGATCGTTTGGCGCCGTATCCGTTGATATGACTCATGCGCGCTCGCACTTTGATGATGGCGATGATGAAAGCGGCCAGTCATACCGTTTTCTGTATTCCAAACGTTTTGATGATACCGACACGAATTTCCGTCTGGTGGGGTATCGCTATTCAACAGAAGGCTACTACACCCTCGATGAATGGGTGTCTCGACAGGATAATAGTTCTGATTTCTGGGTGACCGGTAACCGACGAAGCCGTGTAGAAGGGACCTGGACGCAGTCGTTTGGTCGCGGCTGGGGGAATATTTATCTGACGGTCAGTCGCCAGGAATACTGGCAGACCGATGAAGTTGAACGCCTGGTTCAACTGGGTTACAGCAATAACTGGCGACAGATATCCTGGAATGTGTCGTGGAACTACACCGATTCCATCAACCGTTATTATGGCAATGACCATTATGACGATGATGATAACAACGACGACAACAATCATGAACAGGTCTTCATGTTATCGGTGTCTATTCCGCTCTCCGGCTGGATGGAAAATAGCTACGTCAACTACTCGATGACGCAGAACAACCATAACGACAGCACGATGCAGGCTGGCGTCGGCGGTACGTTACTGGAAGGGAACAACCTCTCTTATAACGTACAGGAATCATGGATGAGTACGCCGGAAGATACCTACAGTGGTAATGCCAGTATGGGATATGACGGTACTTATGGTTCGGTAAACGGCGGCTACGCCTGGAGCCGTGATTCGCAGCGCCTGAATTATGGCGCGCGTGGCGGTATTTTGGTTCATGGCGACGGCGTAACCTTCTCTCAGGAGTTGGGGGAAACGGTCGCGCTGGTGGAAGCGCCGGGTGCAGATGGGCTATCGGTTGAAAATGCGACCGGGGTCTCTACCGACTGGCGTGGGTATACGGTGAAAACGCAGCTCAACCCTTACGATGAAAACCGTGTGGCGATTGACAGTAATTATTTTGCCAAAGCCAATATTGAGCTGGATAACACCGTGGTGAACCTGGTCCCAACGCGCGGCGCGGTAGTGAAAGCGGCGTTTGTGACGCATGTTGGTTATCGTGTGCTGTTTAATGTGACTCAGGCAAATGGCAAGCCTGCGCCATTTGGCGCAATGGCGTCGGCGGAGCTCGATTCGGGAACGGTGACCGGCATCGTTGGCGATAATGGCGAACTCTATTTGTCGGGGATGCCGGAGTCGGGGGCGTTTACGCTGACCTGGGGAAATAATGTCGCAGAAAAATGTACCGCTAAATATTCATTGAACAATAAGCCACAGAATGCCGAGTTAATGCAGCTTGGTGTGGAGTGCCATTAAATGGAATTAATGATGAAAAAAGTAATGTTCCTGGGATTGTTGAGCGCCGGAGTCATCGCTTCTATACCGGCATGGGCTGCTAACAGTGGGATGTGCACTGCCACCAATGGCGCTCACCACAGTGTGCTGCCATTTTATGGTAAAACGATAACAGCAATACAAAATAGGGCAGGAACAACAGTTAACTATGAAACCTCTAACTCGGACAGATATCCGGGTAAGTGTGAATGCCGAACCGGAACAACAGGCTCACTGAGTAATCTTTATTATACAGCACAGATGAGTTCGGCATTAACGGCTACCGCAAAGCGGTCTGGTGTGAGCTATTACAACCTTGATGAATATCTTGATGTAGGGTTATCTATTGAAATTTATGGGCGTGGATTTGTTAATGCTCCCTTTACCGATCAACCGAATTCTCCACCGGAAGATTATAAATGCAATACATTAGCCGGCGGCATAACCTTTGATAGTGGCACCAAAGCAACGATCTATTTTTACATCAACGAACCTTTCATCGGTACGATCACTATTCCACAAACGCTGATTGCCCGTTTGTACGGTACCGTAAGTTCCACTGTAGCCATTGACGAGTCACAACCCCTGGCGGATGTGTATATTGCTGGTGATATTACTGCGCCCCAGGAATGTACCATTAATGGTGGCCAGGTGATTGAAGTTGATTTTAGTAAAATCCCTGCCTCTGCATTTTCCTCTACGCCAGGGGCGGCGTTGACGGATCGGAAAGTACCGATATCGGTTTCTGTCTCCTGTACGGGGATGTCTTCCGGGCAGGATGTGGAAGTTTCATTACATGCCACACAGGTGGGATCGTTGCCAACCGTCATTGAGACGACGAATGCCGATGTCGGTATCAAAGTTTACGATGAATATAATAAAGAAGTGGATGTGAACGGTGGGCGGATGGAAACCGACATGGGAACCCGCTCTCGTCTGGGCGTGGAGAATGGCGAGTTTAATTTTTTCGCCGCGCCTGCCAGTGCGACGGGAACCCGCCCGCAGCCAGGTACATTTAGCGCAAACGCTACGATTACTATGGAAATCAAGAACTAAACCCCTCACGGCCGCCTTCGCGGCCGCTCAAATTTCACTTCTGTTACATCTGATTTTTCTGTGTCATCAAACTGTCATAAACCTTACATATAACTGTCACCTGATTGTCCTATTTTGCTCCTCGTAGCCACTAAACAATCATTTACGGATTCTTGCAGGAGACATTATGAAAGTTATGCGTACCACTGTCGCAACTGTTGTCGCCGCGACCTTATCGATGAGCGCTTTCTCTGCATTTGCAGCGGCAAGTCTGACAGGCGCGGGTGCAACTTTCCCTGCGCCGGTGTATGCCAAATGGGCGGATACCTACAACAAAGAAACCGGTAATAAAGTCAATTACCAGGGTATCGGCTCCTCCGGTGGCGTAAAACAAATTACCGCTAACACCGTCGATTTCGGCGCATCCGATGCACCGCTGTCTGACGAAAAACTGGCTCAGGAAGGCCTGTTCCAGTTCCCGACTGTCATCGGCGGTGTGGTGCTGGCCGTTAACATTCCTGGCCTGAAATCCGGCGAGCTGGTGCTTGACGGTAAAACGCTGGGCGACATCTACCTGGGCAAAATCAAGAAGTGGGATGACGAAGCCATCACCAAACTGAACCCAGGCGTTAAGCTACCTTCTCAGAACATCGCCGTTGTGCGTCGTGCTGACGGTTCCGGTACCTCCTTCGTGTTCACCAGCTACCTGGCGAAAGTGAACGAAGAGTGGAAATCGAAAATTGGTGCGGGCTCTACCGTAAACTGGCCGACCGGCCTGGGCGGTAAAGGCAACGACGGTATCGCGGCGTTCGTACAGCGTCTGCCAGGCTCTATCGGCTACGTTGAATACGCTTACGCTAAGCAGAACAACCTGGCTTACACCAAACTGGTTTCTGCCGACGGCAAACCGGTTAGCCCAACCGAAGACAACTTCGCTAACGCCGCTAAGGGCGTTGACTGGAGCAAATCTTTCGCGCAGGACCTGACTAACCAGAAGGGTGACAACGCGTGGCCGATTACCTCCACCACCTTTATCCTGGTGCACAAAGAGCAGAAGAAACCTGAGCAGGGCGCTGAAGTGCTGAAGTTCTTTGACTGGGCATACAAAAACGGCGGCAAGCAGGCGAACGAGCTTGATTATGCTTCTCTGCCGGAAAGCGTGGTTGAGCAGGTTCGTGCTGCATGGAAGACCAACGTAAAAGACAGCAGCGGTAAAGCGCTGTACTGATGACGGTCGCCCGGCGGGAACGCCGGGCAGCTGTAAATGTCGTGGCGGATTTTAAACTGGAAAGAGTGATTTATGGCTGCAACTAAGCCTGCTTTTAACCCACCGGGTAAAAAGGGTGACATGATATTCAGCGCGCTGGTAAGACTGGCTGCGCTGATTGTGCTATTGATGTTGGGCGGGATTATCGTCTCTCTCGTTATCTCCTCGTGGCCCAGTATGGAGAAGTTCGGCTTCGCCTTCCTGTGGACCAAAGAGTGGGATGCGCCTAACGACATTTACGGCGCGCTGGTACCGATTTACGGTACGCTCGTGACCTCCGTTATCGCCCTGCTGATCGCCGTTCCGGTGAGTTTCGGCATCGCTCTCTTCCTGACCGAACTGGCGCCAAACTGGCTTAAACGCCCATTAGGTATCGCGATTGAACTGCTGGCGGCCATTCCCAGTATCGTTTACGGCATGTGGGGCCTGTTTATCTTCGCGCCGCTGTTCGCGACCTACTTCCAGGAGCCGGTCGGCAATATCCTTTCTAACATCCCGTTTGTCGGCGCGCTGTTCTCCGGCCCGGCCTTTGGTATCGGTATCCTGGCGGCGGGGGTTATCCTCGCCATCATGATCATCCCCTATATCTCCGCCGTAATGCGTGATGTATTCGAACAAACTCCGGTGATGATGAAAGAGTCGGCCTACGGCATTGGCTGCACCACCTGGGAAGTTATCTGGCGTATCGTTCTGCCGTTCACCAAAAATGGCGTGATCGGCGGCGTGATGCTCGGCCTGGGCCGCGCGCTGGGTGAAACCATGGCGGTCACCTTTATCATCGGCAACACCTACCAGCTCGACAGCGCGTCTCTGTATATGCCGGGTAACAGCATTACCTCCGCGCTGGCGAATGAATTCGCCGAAGCGGAATCCGGCCTGCATGTCTCTGCGCTGATGGAACTGGGTCTGATCCTGTTTGCGATTACCTTTATCGTGCTGGCGGCATCGAAGTTCATGATTATGCGTCTGGCGAAGAATGAGGGGGCACGCTAATGGCAACGCTGGAAATGCAAAACACCGCTGCGCTGGCTGAGTCCCGTCGCAAAATGCAGGCCAGACGCCGCATGAAGAACCGTATCGCGCTGACGCTGTCGATGGCGACCATGATCTTCGGCCTGTTCTGGCTGGTGTGGATCCTGATGGCGACCATCACTCGTGGTATAGACGGGATGTCCCTGGCGCTGTTTACCGAAATGACGCCACCGCCAAATACCGCAGGCGGCGGTCTGGCGAATGCCCTGGCGGGCAGCGGCCTGCTGATTCTGTGGGCGACCGTGTTTGGTACGCCGCTGGGCATTATGGCGGGTATTTACCTGGCCGAGTATGGCCGTAAATCCTGGCTCGCCGAAGTCATTCGCTTTATTAACGACATTCTGCTTTCCGCACCGTCGATCGTCGTGGGCCTGTTCGTCTACACCATCGTCGTGGCGCAAATGCAGCACTTCTCCGGTTGGGCGGGCGTGATTGCGCTGGCGCTGCTGCAGGTACCGATCGTTATTCGTACCACTGAAAACATGCTCAAGCTGGTGCCGGATAGCCTGCGTGAAGCCGCTTATGCGCTGGGTACGCCGAAGTGGAAGATGATCTCCGCGATTACGCTGAAAGCCTCTATCTCCGGAATTATGACCGGTATCCTGCTGGCTATTGCGCGTATCGCCGGTGAAACGGCGCCGCTGCTGTTCACCGCGCTCTCGAACCAGTTCTGGAGCACCGACATGATGCAGCCTATCGCCAACCTGCCGGTGACCATCTTTAAATTTGCGATGAGCCCGTTTGCGGAGTGGCAGCAACTGGCCTGGGCCGGGGTGCTGATTATCACGCTGTGCGTATTGCTGCTGAACATTCTGGCGCGCGTTATTTTCGCGAAGAAGAAACACGGTTAATTTTTTACGGCGCGGCCAACGACGGCGGCGCTGGATGAGGAAGAGATTGAGATGAGTATGGTTAACACAACACCGGGTAAAATTTCAGTTCGTGACCTGAACTTCTACTACGGCAAATTCCATGCCCTGAAGAACATCAACCTGGATATCGCCAAAAACCAGGTGACGGCGTTTATCGGCCCGTCGGGCTGTGGTAAATCAACGCTGCTGCGTACCTTCAACAAGATGTTTGAGCTGTACCCGGAGCAGCGGGCGGAAGGCGAAATCCTGCTGGATGGCGACAATATTCTCACCAACACCCAGGATATCGCGCTGCTGCGCGCCAAGGTTGGGATGGTGTTCCAGAAGCCGACGCCGTTCCCGATGTCTATCTACGACAACATTGCTTTTGGCGTGCGTCTGTTTGAAAAACTGTCGCGTACCGACATGGATGAACGCGTGCAGTGGGCCTTGACCAAGGCCGCATTATGGAATGAAACGAAAGATAAACTGCACCAGAGCGGGTACTCTCTCTCTGGTGGTCAGCAGCAGCGTCTGTGCATCGCGCGCGGTATCGCGATTCGCCCGGAAGTGCTTCTGTTGGATGAGCCGTGTTCAGCCCTTGACCCGATCTCCACCGGGCGTATCGAAGAGCTGATCACCGAGCTGAAAGAGGATTACACCGTCGTTATCGTTACCCACAACATGCAGCAGGCTGCACGTTGTTCCGACCACACGGCGTTTATGTACCTGGGCGAGTTGATTGAGTTCAGCAACACGGACGATCTGTTCACCAAGCCCGCGAAGAAACAAACAGAAGATTACATCACCGGTCGTTACGGTTGATTCAGGAGCGCGTTGTGGACAATCTGAACCTTAATAAACATATTTCCGGCCAGTTCAACGCAGAACTGGAGAGCATTCGTACCCAGGTGATGACCATGGGCGGCATGGTTGAGCAGCAGCTTTCTGATGCCATTACCGCGATGCACAACCAGGATAGCGAGTTGGCGAAGCGCGTCATTGAAGGCGATAAGAACGTCAACATGATGGAAGTGGCGATCGACGAAGCCTGCGTGCGCATCATCGCCAAGCGTCAGCCAACTGCGAGCGACCTGCGTCTGGTGATGGCGATTATCAAAACTATCGCCGAGCTGGAACGTATTGGCGACGTGGCGGATAAAATTTGCCGCACTGCGCTGGAGAAATTCTCCCAGCAGCACCAGCCGCTGCTGGTCAGCCTGGAGTCGCTGGGCCGTCACACCGTGCAGATGCTGCACGACGTGCTGGATGCGTTCGCGCGCATGGATCTCGACGAAGCGGTGCGTATTTACCGTGAAGACAAGAAAGTTGACCAGGAATATGAAGGCATCGTGCGTCAGCTGATGACCTACATGATGGAAGACTCGCGCACCATTCCAAGCGTGCTGACCGCGCTGTTCTGCGCGCGCTCTATCGAGCGTATCGGCGACCGCTGCCAGAATATCTGCGAATACATCTTCTACTTCGTGAAGGGGCAAGATTTCCGTCACGTGGGCGGCGATGAGCTGGATAAGCTGCTGGCGGGGAAAGACCCGAAAGAGTAATCGCTGAATTCAGCGCCGCAAAACCTGTCGTCTTCGCTGAAGCGGCAGGTTTTTGCTTTCTGGCTTTAGCTCTTAGCGCTATTGCCCGTAAAACTGGCGGAATATCACACCGCGCGTTTCCCTATCCCGGTTACCCTGAGCGTTCTGCTTCAAACATGGATAAGGAAATAACGTGAAACGACAACTGAGTTGTGCAGCTTTTCTCATCTCCAGCGTGCTGGGATGCGCCTCTTTATCTGCAGTGGCCGCGCCGTTACCCGCTACGCCGAGCCAGGCGATTCCCGTCAGCCAATACATCACACAGGTTAATGCCGACAAAAGCATCACCTACCGCCTGTTCGCGCCAACGGCAAAACGGGTGTCCGTTGTAACTGGCTCCACGCCAGACAGCTTTGTCTCGCATGATATGACCAAAGATGAGCAGGGGATCTGGACGTGGCGAAGCGATGCACAGAAGCCCAACCTGTATGAGTATTATTTTGATGTCGATGGTTTTCGTTCGATTGATACCGGCAGTCGTTACCCAAAACCGCAGCGACAGGTGAATACCAGCCTGATTCTGGTGCCGGGAAGCATTCTGGACGATCGCGCTGTCGCGCATGGTGATGTGCGAACGCTAACCTACCACTCGACGGCGCTCAATGCCGAACGCCGCGTTTATGTCTGGACGCCGCCGGGATATACCGGCAGCGGCGAGCCGTTACCGGTACTCTATTTCTACCATGGCTTCGGTGATACCGGGCTGTCGGCGATTGACCAGGGGCGAATTCCGCAGATGATGGATAACCTGCTGGCAGAGGGAAAAATCAAACCTATGCTGGTGGTCGTGCCGGATACCGAAACTGACGTACCAGAAGCGGTTGCCGAGAATTTCCCGCCGCAGGAGCGAAGGAAATCGTTCTATCCGCTGAATGCGAAGGCTGCGGACAACGAGCTTATGCACGATATTATTCCGCTGATCGGCGAGCGCTTTGATGTCCGCAAGGATGCCGATGGCCGCGCGTTGGCAGGGCTATCGCAAGGCGGATATCAGGCGCTGGTCTCTGGAATGAATCATCTCGACAGTTTTGGCTGGCTGGCCACTTTCAGCGGCGTGACAACCACAACGGTACCGAACGCTGGCGTTGAGTCGCAGTTCAATCATCCGCAGGCCATCAATAAACAACTGCGTAATTTCACCGTTGTGGTGGGCGAGAAAGATAGCGTCACCGGGGCGGATATTGCGGGTCTTAAGAAAGAGCTTGAGCAGAAAGGTATTAAATTCGATTACACGGTCTATCCGGGGTTGAACCATGAAATGGATGTGTGGCGCCCGGCTTACGCTACGTTTGTGCAGAAACTGTTTAAGTGACAGGTAGCCGGATGAGGCGTTGAACGGAAATGCCGGATAAGGCGCAAAGCGCCGCTATCCGGCCTATCCATGCGCGTTGCGCTATCTTATCGCGTAATATCCCAACCGCGCGCCTTCCACAGCCCCGGCAGCTCCGCCAGATCGGTAAACGTCGTCACCTTCGGGTGGTCAATCGGCTTATTGTGCGGATCGGCGCAGAAATAGAACACTTCCATCCCCGCATCAATGCCTGACTGCGCGCCTGCGCTGGAGTCATCCACCAGAATGCAGTTCTCCACGTTTACGTTCATCGCTTTTGCCGCGTGGTGCATCAGCGCCGGGTCCGGCTTCCAGCGCTGGATGTCGTAACCGCTAAACAGTTTGTTTTCGAAATAATGCAACATGCCCAGTTTGCCCAGCGAATGCTGCATTTTGCTGACCGGGCCGTTCGACACGATGCACATCGGAATCGCAACGGAATCGACCAATGCGTTAGCCCCGGCAATCACCTCCAGCTCCGAGTCGAAAAGGCGTGCGACCTCGGCGCGATAAACCGGTTCTAAATCCGCCCGGGCAAGGTTCACCCCGTGCTCGGCGTTGATAATGTCGATAATCTCGTAGAGCTTTACGCCCTTGAAACGTTTAAAAATCTCTTCCAGATCGAGCGTGATGCCAAATGTTTTGAACATGTGGACGTAGGCCCGTGAACAGATTACTTCGCTGTCGACCAGCGTACCGTCACAGTCGAAAAAAACCGCTTCAACTCCGGACATGTCATTTCCTTTTTAACAAGTTTAACGTTTACGTAATGCTGAATTGAGAGACGCAATCGTTGCCGTATAAGCAAAATCAATGAAAAAAAACATCTCACAACCGCGCCTATTGTCGCATTTTGGTATAGGATAGCGACGAATTTTCCTTCCTTGTCTGCGGAAATTGATAATGAGTCAACAACACACCACCCCGGCTTCCGGCCAGGGGATACTGGAGCGCGTGTTTAAACTGCGCGAGCACGGCACGACGGCACGCACCGAAGTGATCGCCGGTTTCACCACCTTCCTGACGATGGTCTACATCGTTTTTGTAAACCCGCAAATTCTTGGCGTGGCCGGAATGGACACCAGCGCGGTGTTCGTGACCACCTGTCTGATTGCGGCGCTGGGCAGTATCCTGATGGGCGTATTTGCTAACCTGCCGGTGGCGCTGGCGCCAGCGATGGGTCTGAACGCCTTCTTCGCGTTCGTGGTTGTGCAGGCTATGGGGCTGCCGTGGCAAGTGGGCATGGGCGCCATTTTCTGGGGCGCTGTCGGCCTGTTGCTGTTGACCATTTTCCGCGTTCGTTACTGGATGATTGCCAATATCCCCGTGAGCCTGCGCGTCGGTATCACCAGCGGTATTGGTCTGTTCATCGGCATGATGGGCCTGAAAAATGCGGGCGTGATTGTCGCAAACCAGGACACGCTGGTTTCCATTGGTAACCTGACTTCACACAGCGTGCTGCTGGGTGTGCTGGGCTTCTTTATTATCGCCATTCTGGCTTCGCGCAATATTCACGCGGCGGTGCTGGTCTCTATCATCGTGACCACCCTGCTGGGCTGGATGCTGGGCGATGTGCATTACAACGGTATTGTCTCCGCGCCGCCGAGCATTACTACCGTCGTGGGCCACGTCGATCTGGCCGGGTCGTTTAACCTCGGTCTGGCGGGCGTTATCTTCTCCTTCATGCTGGTGAACCTGTTCGACTCCTCCGGTACCCTGATCGGCGTGACCGATAAAGCGGGCCTGGCGGATGCGAAAGGTAAGTTCCCGCGCATGAAGCAGGCGCTGTTTGTCGATAGCGTCTCCTCGGTAGCCGGTTCCTTTATCGGTACCTCTTCCGTGACGGCATACATCGAATCTTCCTCCGGCGTTTCCGTAGGCGGTCGTACCGGCCTGACGGCGGTCGTCGTGGGCATTCTGTTCCTGTTGGTGATTTTCCTGTCGCCGCTGGCGGGTATGGTGCCGGGCTACGCAGCCGCGGGCGCGCTGATCTACGTTGGGGTGCTGATGACCTCCAGCCTGTCACGCGTGAAGTGGGATGACCTGACCGAAGCCGTTCCGGCGTTTATTACCGCCGTAATGATGCCGTTCAGCTTCTCCATTACCGAAGGTATCGCGCTGGGCTTTATCTCTTACTGCGTGATGAAAATCGGTACCGGTCGTTTCCGCGACCTCAGCCCGTGCGTGATTGTTGTCGCACTGCTGTTTGTGCTGAAGATTGTGTTTATTGACGCACACTGATGAAATGAACCCTCGCCCCATCGGGGTGAGGGTTTTTAACGTACTTACGCTTTAACGCGCTGAATATACTCGCCAAATGCGGTCAACTGACCGGTCAAATGATCTAACGTTCCCTGCTCAATCACTTCGCCCAGCTGCGGGTCGACTTTGTTCTGAATCACGCCGCCCATAAACTCCGGCTTGTTCATCACCATCGCATCGAGGAACACCAGAATCTGACGCAGGTGATACTGGCAGCGCGCGCCGCCGATAGCGCCCATTGAGCTGGTCTGAATCAGCACCGGTTTACCTGACAGCGGCTGGTCCGGCAGACGCGACAGCCAATCGATGGCGTTCTTTAACCCGCCCGGGACGGAATAGTTATATTCAGGGGTGACGATGACCACGCCATCGGCCTGGCGGATCTGCTCAGCCAGCGTTTCAACGCTCTGCGGGAAGCCTTCATCTTGCTGGAGATCGGCATCGTACAGTGGAATATCGCCAATTGATGGCAGCGCGGAAACGCTCATGCCCGCCGGGGCGATCTTAGGCAGGGTGCGTGCCACCATGCCGTTGAATGAACCTTTGCGCAGGCTTCCCAATAACGTAACTACTTTCAACGTTTCTGACATGACTACTCCTTTGCATCATGAGGCTGTTTTCCAGCCGAATCAGTTGAGTATAAGCGCTTTCTCTGCCGGTAGGCTGGTGAATCTCATCAACCTCGCCGCCGGTTCGTTGGCTCGCGTCTGCGCGTCGGGCAGGCTGCGCCAGCCGTATTTACCGTCGAACTCCCACACTTTCAGCTTTTCAATCGCCGGCGAGGCGCATAGCGACCACACCAGCACGTCTTCCGCATCGCAGATTGCTTCGAGATGGTCGGTATTGGCTGAACGCAGGCGACCGGAACCCGGCAGTAGCTGGAGCATTTGCGGGGAATCATGGTGCACGTCGCCGGACATTTTGAGCACGCTCTGGCGCAGCGTAATCAGCTGGGCACGCGCTTCATGCGGATCATTCTGATTGTTGATCCACAGATTTTCATTACTGGTAAAACGGTAGTTTTCCATGATGGTGGCCTGCGGGGTGTTGCGCAGCACGCGCAGTAGCTCCATATCGAGACCGCAGTGCCCTTCGGTGGTCAGCGCGACGCCGACGATGTTACCCGCATAGGCGATGGAAAAATCAGGTAGATGGCTATCTTTGAAATACGGTTTGCCGTCTTCAGGCGTAACGATTTCCGGTAATTCACTGATGCCGTAAAGCATAAAAAGCAGCTCGGCCAGCAGCGCGCGCGAAGCCAGATAGCGCGTACGGCGGTGTGCCGGCAGCTGGCGTGCGATGTTATGACTGGTGGAGGACAACCGTACCGATAGTAGATGCCCGTCCTTAAGGATCCCTCTTGCAAAGTGCGTCGCCATTTTTCGCTCCGTGATTAATGGACTGTGGTGATGAGGAGAGTATCATTTACGACACTGATGATCAGGTTTTACTGCCTAAAAATGCGATTGAAAAGGGGTATTACGAGACTTTTACACTTTCCCCTAACTGAAATGGACTATTTTTACGAATAATCAATCAGGAAACAGCGAGATATAAGGCTTTAAGCGTTTCGCGCAGCCAAATTATTTTCGGGTTGTGACTATTTCGTTTATGCCAGAGTAGGGTAAACGGCACCTGCAGTTTGTCCCGTTGCGCAGCATCGAAAGGCAGAGGGCGGGCCACCAGAGGTAGCTGGTGGAGCTGATTATAATACTGGCAGTAGCGTGGCGCGGTGGCCAGCATGGTGTGATCCGGCTGAGCGGCCATAAACAGCGACTGTTCGAACCCCGGCAGGCTTAGGGCGATATTGCGCTCACGCCCCATTTCCTGGAGCACATCATCCAGCGCCCAGGTATCACTCTGTTCCCAGCAGATGCTGATGTGCGGATAGCGTAGAAACGTTTCCAGATTCCACTCTTCCTGTAGTGCGGGATGATCCTCGCGCAACCACACCCACGGCAAATCGGTAAACAGCACCTCGTAGTCGATCGACAGCGGCAGCAGACTCAACAGTTCGCGGGATCGTGGATGGCTTTCGCGGCCGGTGAAGCCGATATCCACTTCGCCGCGAATGATGGCATCCAGGGAATCATAGTCCCAGCTACGGACTTTGATCGTTGCCTGGGGATAACGTTGATAGATCTGTCTGGAGAGTGCGTTGAACATGATCATGATCAGCGGCGACTCGGCCACCAGATCGAATTTCAACCCGCGCGGCGTTTCATGATGCGGCTTATCGAGCAGCTGATTACCCATCTGCATCCACTCCGCCAGGCTCTGCTCCATGCTGAACATCAGCGGTGTTGGCGTCAGCCCTAGCGGGGTGTTCACAAATAACGGATCGTCGAACCAGGCCCTCAGCTTTGCCAGCGACTTGCTCACCGCCGACGGCGTGACGTTCATCCGTTTGGCGGTTTTGGTGACGCTGCGCTCCTGCATCAGGAGCTGCAGGCAGAGCAGTAGATTAAGATCGAGACTGGTGAGCGATTTCTTCATGAGCAGGCGCGGACCGGTTAGGGGCAACTGAGATAATCAGCATGATGCTCACTATGCTACAGCCAATCAGAATCCCGATCAGCATATTCAGCGCATCGATACCGAGGATAGCCGCCAGCCAAATCCACAGCGACGAACCGCAAACCTGCGCAATACCCAGCGCAGAGCTGGCGACGCCTGCACGCAGCGAGAACGGACCCAACGCCTGGCTCATCGCCACGCCGAATCCCACCGAGAAGCCCGCACAGATCAAGGTCAGCCCAAAGAGGGTGAATGCGTGCGTCGTGGCAAGGATTAATACAATGCCTGCAGCCATGAATAGCGCTTGTGAGGTGAGCATCAGGGTCCGGGGTTTAAACAGGCTCAGAGCGAACGGCGTAGAGAACGAGACCGCCATGCTGATACCTGCGGTCATTGCCATGGTCGTCGCGTATTCGCCGCGGTCGAAGCCCATCACTTCCATCAGCAGCACCGGAGAAGTATTCACAAAGGTCAGAATAACCGACACGCTGAGGGTGGTTATCGCCAGACGACTGAGGAAAAAGCGGTTTACCAGCGACTCGGCGCCATCGTTGGATTTTGAAGAAGCAGCCAGCGCATTCGGGCGCGACTCACGCAGAATAAACACGGACAGCAGACACACGACCACGCCCATGCCAATCATGGTGTAGAACAAGCTCTGCCACGGGTATTTGAGCATAATCAGATGCCCCATCACTGGCGCCAGTACCGGCACGATGCAGGTAATGCCGTTCAACAGCGATAGCACCTTGGCCCGGCGACGATCGTCGAGCGTATCGCGCAGAATAGCGAATGCGACCACGTAGCAGCAGCCCGCGCCGACGCCCTGAATAAAACGGCCAACCAGAAATGGCGTGCCGCTCTCCGCTAACGCGCAGAGGCCGGAAGCCACGATGTAAATCAGCGCACCGACAATGGCGACGGGTTTACGTCCGGACTGGTCGGCCACCTTGCCGGCAAACAGCATCGCGGTCGCCATCCCCGCCAGATAGACCGAAAACGCGATATGCAGCTGCGCCTCGCTGGCCTGCAAATCAGCCGCAATGCGGGGCAACCCGACCAGGTACATATCGATACCGGCGGGATAAAGTAAAACTAAGGCAAAACTACAAAGAAGAAAGCGTGTCATGGCGGCCTCACAAAAAGTGTGGCGCTAAGCATACGGGGTGTCGCGCGAGGCGACGAGTTGCCATTTGGACAACAGTGATTGCCTGAAAGGAAATCTACTTCCAGACTCTCGCCATCCCTTCGCTTTCCGGACGGACAGATTCAAAGCCAAATTTGGCGTACAGCTCCGGAACATCCGCCACCAGAGTGACATAAGCGCCTTTAAAAGCGTTAGCGTCCAGCCAGGCGATGAGCGCTTCCATGATCTGCCGACCCAGGCCTTTTCCCTGATGATCAGGGTCCACCGCGATGTCTACGATATCAAAGTTCAGCGCGCCGTCGCCAACGATGCGACCCATGCCGACTGGCGTACCTTGCCAGAGGATATGCACGCCGTAGCAGCTGCGCGGCAGACCGGCCTTTGCGGCATCCAGCGGGCGGGGGGACAGGCCGGAAATTTTGCGCAGGCGGCAAAAGTCCTCAGCGGAGGGAACGGTGGGGATTAAGGTATATTCAGCGACCATCTCGATAACCTTTTAATGAGGGGTTATCTGGTTTTAGCAGTTGGAAGACGGAAAGTAAAAACCCGAATTCACTGGCGCGAATTCGGGTTTGATTGCTTACTTGCCGATACAGAAGCTGGAGAAAATCCGCCCCAGCAGATCGTCGGAGGTAAATTCCCCGGTGATCTCGCTCAGGCACTGCTGAGACAGCCTCAGCTCTTCTGCCAGCAGCTCACCGGCCCACGCGCCTAACAGCTGCGCCTTGCCCTGCTGAAGGTGCTCAGCGGCGTCGGAGAGCGCCTGCAGGTGGCGACGACGTGCCAGGAAGCCGCCTTCCATGTTGTTTTCGAAGCCCATACTCTGTTTGAGATGGTTACGCAGTACGTCGACGCCTTCGCCGGTGCGCGCGGAGAGGCGCACAAGTGAGTAGTCATTCACTTCGCTCAGACCCAGCGTCTCGCCGGTAATATCCGCTTTGTTACGCACTACGGTAATCGGCAGATTTTTCGGCAGACGGGCGATAAAGTCCGGCCAGATCTCCGCCGGGTCGGTGGCGCTGGTGGTGGTGCCATCAACCATAAACAGCACGCGGTCGGCCTGCTCAATTTCCTGCCACGCGCGCTCAATACCGATACGCTCCACTTCATCGTTAGCGTCGCGCAGGCCCGCGGTATCGATAATATGCAGCGGCATACCGTCGATGTGGATGTGCTCGCGCAGGACGTCGCGGGTGGTGCCGGCAATATCGGTCACAATTGCAGCTTCGCGGCCCGCCAGGGCGTTCAGCAGGCTCGATTTCCCGGCGTTCGGGCGACCGGCAATCACGACCTTCATCCCTTCACGCAGCAGACTGCCCTGACGCGCTTCGGCGCGCACCGCGTCGAGGTCGGCAATCACATCGTTGAGCTGCGCTTCGATTTTCCCATCGGAAAGGAAGTCGATCTCTTCGTCCGGGAAGTCGATAGCCGCTTCTACATAGATGCGCAGGTGAGTAAGTGCTTCCACAAGGTGATTAACACGTGCTGAGAAGGCACCTTGTAGCGAGTTTAGCGCGGAGCGGGCCGCCTGCTCGGAGCTGGCGTCAATCAGGTCGGCAATCGCCTCAGCTTGCGCCAGGTCGAGCTTATCGTTGAGGAACGCACGCTCGGAGAACTCTCCCGGGTTAGCGATACGCACGCCCGGCAGCGTCAGAATGCGTTTCAGCAGCAGGTCGAGGATCACCGGGCCGCCGTGGCCCTGTAGCTCCAGCACGTCTTCACCGGTAAAGGAGTTCGGGCCGGGGAACCACAGCGCAATGCCCTGATCCAGCGCGCTGCCGTCGACGTCTTTAAACGGCAGGTAGTCGGCATAGCGCGGCTTTGGCAGCTTGCCCAGCACCGCCTGCGCCACATCGCGCGCCTTCAGGCCGGAGATACGCAGAATGCCCACACCACCGCGTCCCGGTGGGGTGGCCTGGGCGACGATAGTGTCGTTTTGGCTCATGGTTTTTCTCAACTGTGATGCAAATAAAAAAGGCGGTCATTCGACCGCCTTCCATTTTAGCTTGTGCTTAACACCGAATCAGGATTTTTTCTTCTCGCGGCTATGCAGGCCACGTTTTTCCAGACCACGGTAGATCAGCTGCTGCTGAATAATGGTGACCAGGTTGCTGACGATATAGTAAACCACCAGGCCAGACGGGAACCACAGGAAGAACACCGTGAAGATGACCGGCATAAAGGTCATGATCTTCTGCTGCATCGGGTCGGTCACGGTAGTCGGCGACATCTTCTGGATGAAGAACATCGTCGCGCCCATGATGATCGGCAGGATGTAGTACGGGTCTTGTGCAGACAGGTCGTGGATCCACAGGATAAACGGCGCATGACGCAGTTCAACCGAGGCACTCAGCATGTAGTACAGCGCAAGGAAGATTGGCATCTGGATAATCAGCGGGAAGCAGCCACCCAGCGGGTTAACCTTCTCAGCTTTATACAGAGCCATCATTTCCTGGCTTTGACGCTGTTTGTCATCGCCCAGACGCTCACGCATGGCCTGAATCTTAGGCTGCAGCATACGCATCTTCGCCATGGAGGTGTACTGCGCTTTGGTCAGCGGGTACATGATGCCACGAACGATAAAGGTGATAACGATGATGGAGAAGCCCCAGTTGCCCAGGAAGCTATGGATCCATTTCAGCAGTTTGAACAGCGGCTGAGAGATAAACCACAGCCAGCCGTAGTCAACGGTCAGGTCAAGGTGCGGCGCAACGGCAGCCATTTTGTCCTGAATTGCCGGGCCAACCCACAGGGTGCTGTTCAGCTTATCTGCCTGGCCTGGTTGAACCAGAACCGGCTGAGATTTGTAGCCGATAGCCACTACACCGTTACCGAGGTTGGCTGTGTAGAAGTTATTCGTACCGTTGTTTTCTGGAACCCATGCAGTCGTGAAGTACTGTTGCAGCATGGCAACCCAACCGTTTTTAGTGTTGGTGTTCAGGTTCTCGTTATCGATGATGGTATCGAATTTGTATTTTTCGTACTTGGAGTCAGACGTTGAATACGCTGCGCCACGGAACGTGTGCATGGTAGACAGGCCGCCGGTCTGCGTATCACGCGCAGTAGGTAGGGCCGCAGTCTGCTTCAGCTGACCGAAGGTAGACACTTCCAGCGGTTTGTCGCTGGCGTTCTTCACGTCGTAACCCACGTTCACCGCATAATCACCGCGTTTCAGGGTGAAGGTTTTGGTGAAGACGTTACCGGCTTTATCGGTGTAGGTCAGCGGAATGACGATTTCGTTCTGACCATCGGCCAGTACAAACGCATCTTTATCGACGTTATACAGCGGACGCGGGCCGTTAGCCGGGTTGTCCGGGCCGTCACGACCGGTTAAGCCGCTCTGTGCCTGATAGACGAACTGTGGCGTGGTTTCCAGTAACTGGAACGGTTCGTTAGACTTCAGCGCTTTCGGGTATGCCGGAAGCAGCGCTTGCTCAATATCACCACCGCGAGTGTTGATAGTCAGTTCAAGCACATCAGTTTTAACCGTAATCAGTTTTCCTTGGCCACTGGCCGGTACGCCCTGGTCGGCGGCGCTACCCGCTGCTGTGGTCGTAGTCTGCGTGGTCTGCTGCTGGGTCTGAGGATTGTTATCCTGCTCCCAGGCTTGCCAGATCATGAAAGACACGAACAACAAAGCGATGATAAGAAGATTGCGTTGCGAATCCATCGTTAGTGTTCTCTGGTATCAAATGGTCCAGGCGGGACGGGGTCGTCACCACCAGGGTGTAAAGGGTGGCATTTTAATACGCGTTTCACTGTCAACCAACTGCCTTTTATCACTCCAAACCTGCGCAATGCCTCAATTCCGTATTGAGAACAGGTTGGCGTGAAACGGCAATGCGGCCCGAGTAGCGGACTAATCAGGCGCTGATAGACCCGAATGAGGCCTATCAGGAGCCGGGATACAGGCGACAGTGACGGCGCCATAACTTTTCCAACGCTTCCGAGAGAGCACGGTTATCGAGGTCGGCAACCCCCTTCTTCGCCACCACCACGAAATCCATTGGCGGGAGTTCATGTTGACGCAAACGAAAACTTTCACGCGTCAGACGTTTAATCCGATTGCGTTCATGTGCGCGTTTAACGTTTTTCTTGGCGACGGTAAGACCGATGCGGGGATGCCCCAGCGAATTCAGGCGGCCGAGGATGGTGATTTGCGGCGTGCCAGCCCGTTGTGGCTGCTGGAAGACGAATGTGAAATGATTGGGAGTTAACAAACGTAACTCCCTGGGAAATGCTAGCTTAACCACTCGAGGGGTTAGCTTTATTACTTGGAAACGGTCAGACGAGAACGGCCTTTAGCACGACGACGTGCCAGAACCTGACGACCATTTTTAGTAGCCATACGAGCACGGAAGCCGTGAGAACGGTTGCGCTTCAGTACAGACGGTTGAAAAGTGCGTTTCATGGCGATTTCTACCTAAACTTGAATAAATTCAATGGCTTTATTGGATATCCGAACGAAAATCGAACGACGGATGCCGAAGCCATGGGTGATTAAAGAGGCCGGATTGTAATAATTGTACACTCCGGAGTCAATTCTCTTTCCTTATTTACCGCGTAAAAAACCGCGTTTGACCGCTGTTTTTTGCCCGGCAAATGGGCAGCGTCCCTCACCGAAATTCGAGCGGTACACGCCGGGTGGGGGATTATACGGGCTGCCGATTAAAGCGCAAGGATCATCCTGGATCTTTGTTAGATCATTTAAGCAGAAATTTGTCGCTAGTCATTAATTTTTCCAATATGCGAAGGAAATCGTGCCTTCTCTCTGCCGGGATCGTTTACACTTAGCGCTTCTGGATCCTCCCTGTGGATAAATCGGGAAGAATCTGTGAGAAACAGAAGATCTCTGGCGCAGTTTACGCTATGATCCTCGGCCCGATCGCGATCGGTGGATCGTAAAAGGGGAAAATAACCGCGTTCTTTCAGCACAGTGTCTGAGAGAGGCCGTTGAAAACCGCAGATAGCGGTTCGCGCGTCACCCGCTTGCATCGGGTCTTTTCGACGTGTGCCAAAAATCACGAATTTTTAATCTTATACACAGCATCGTTCGGGCTGCATTTGCGCAGCGGCTGAATGAATCCCCGACAGCATTGCGTTTCGCTGACGGCAGGATCGTCAGGAGGTAGCCTTCAGGTTTGCCTGGAGGATGATGTGTATCGACTTTTTTCGAGTGGAGTCCGCCGTGTCACTTTCGCTTTGGCAGCAATGTCTTGCCCGATTGCAGGATGAGTTACCAGCCACAGAATTCAGCATGTGGATCCGCCCTTTGCAGGCGGAACTGAGCGATAACACGCTGGCTTTGTACGCGCCAAATCGTTTTGTACTTGATTGGGTAAGAGATAAATACCTCAATAACATCAACGGTCTGTTGAATGATTTCTGCGGTGCGGATGCCCCGCAGCTGCGTTTTGAGGTGGGTACCAAGCCCGTGACCCAAACGTTAAGAGAGACGGCCAACGTCAGCGCTCCGGCGCAAACCGCCCAGGTGCACGCGCCGCGCGTCGCCCCGGCACCGCGCGCAGGCTGGGATAACGTCCCGGCGCCCGCTGAGCCTTCTTACCGCTCCAACGTCAACGTTAAACACACCTTTGATAACTTCGTCGAAGGTAAATCGAACCAGCTCGCCCGCGCGGCGGCGCGACAGGTGGCGGATAACCCTGGCGGCGCTTATAACCCGCTGTTCCTGTACGGCGGTACCGGTTTGGGTAAAACGCACCTGTTGCACGCGGTGGGCAACGGCATTATCGCCCGTAAACCGAACGCCAAAGTGGTGTATATGCACTCCGAGCGTTTTGTCCAGGACATGGTAAAAGCCCTGCAAAACAATGCGATCGAAGAGTTTAAACGCTACTACCGCTCCGTTGACGCGCTGCTGATCGATGACATTCAATTCTTCGCCAACAAAGAGCGCTCGCAGGAAGAGTTCTTCCATACCTTCAACGCCCTGTTGGAAGGTAATCAACAGATCATCCTCACGTCGGATCGTTATCCGAAAGAGATCAACGGTGTAGAAGATCGTCTGAAGTCCCGCTTTGGCTGGGGGCTGACGGTGGCGATCGAACCGCCTGAGCTTGAGACCCGCGTCGCTATCCTGATGAAAAAAGCCGACGAAAACGACATTCGTCTGCCCGGTGAGGTGGCGTTCTTCATTGCCAAGCGTCTACGCTCTAACGTGCGTGAGCTGGAAGGGGCACTGAACCGCGTTATCGCCAACGCCAACTTTACTGGCCGGGCGATCACTATCGATTTCGTGCGCGAAGCGCTGCGCGACCTGCTGGCATTGCAGGAAAAGCTGGTCACCATCGACAATATTCAGAAGACGGTGGCGGAGTACTACAAAATTAAAGTGGCGGACCTGCTCTCCAAACGACGTTCTCGTTCGGTAGCGCGTCCGCGCCAGATGGCGATGGCGTTGGCGAAAGAACTCACCAACCACAGTCTGCCGGAGATTGGCGATGCGTTTGGTGGCCGTGACCATACCACCGTGCTGCACGCCTGCCGTAAGATTGAACAGCTGCGTGAAGAAAGCCACGATATCAAAGAAGACTTTTCCAATTTAATCAGAACATTGTCGTCGTGATCCTATGAAATTTACCGTAGAACGTGAACATTTATTAAAACCGTTACAACAGGTGAGTGGCCCGTTAGGCGGGCGTCCGACATTGCCGATTCTGGGTAACCTGTTGCTGCAGGTCGCGGACGGCACGCTGTCGCTGACCGGTACCGATTTGGAAATGGAAATGGTAGCGCGCGTGGCGCTGCTGCAGGCACATGAACCGGGCGCGACTACCGTCCCGGCGCGTAAATTCTTCGATATTTGCCGCGGCTTGCCGGAAGGCGCGGAAATAGCCGTCCAGCTGGAGGGCGACCGTATGCTGGTGCGCTCTGGCCGTAGCCGCTTCTCGCTCTCTACGCTGCCTGCCGCCGACTTCCCGAACCTTGACGACTGGCAGAGCGACGTGGAATTCACGCTGCCGCAGGCCACAATGAAACGCCTGATTGAAGCCACCCAGTTCTCGATGGCCCATCAGGATGTGCGTTATTACTTAAACGGTATGCTGTTCGAAACCGAAGGCGAAGAGCTGCGTACCGTGGCGACCGACGGCCACCGTCTGGCGGTTTGCTCCATGCCGGTGGGCCAGTCCCTGCCGAGCCATTCGGTGATCGTGCCGCGTAAAGGCGTCATTGAACTGATGCGTATGCTCGACGGTGGCGAAACGCCGCTGCGCGTGCAGATCGGCAGCAACAACATCCGTGCGCACGTTGGCGACTTTATCTTTACTTCCAAGCTGGTTGACGGTCGTTTCCCGGATTATCGCCGCGTATTGCCGAAGAATCCGGATAAACATCTGGAAGCGGGTTGCGACATTCTCAAACAGGCCTTTGCCCGCGCGGCGATTCTCTCGAACGAGAAATTCCGCGGCGTACGCCTGTACGTCAGCGAAAACCAGCTGAAAATCACCGCCAATAACCCGGAACAGGAAGAAGCGGAAGAGATCCTGGATGTCACCTATCCAGGAACCGAGCTTGAAATCGGTTTTAACGTCAGCTACGTACTGGATGTGCTCAATGCGCTGAAGTGCGAAAATGTGCGCATCATGCTGACTGACTCCGTGTCCAGCGTACAGATTGAAGATGCGGCGTCTCAGAGTGCTGCTTACGTTGTTATGCCAATGAGACTGTAATGTCGCTCACCCGTCTGTTGATCCGCGATTTTCGCAATATTGAAAACGCGGATCTTGCTTTATCCCCCGGCTTTAACTTCCTGGTTGGCGCCAACGGCAGCGGCAAAACCAGCGTGCTGGAAGCCATCTATACGCTCGGCCATGGCCGGGCGTTTCGCAGTTTGCAGATTGGCCGCGTGATTCGCCACGAGCAGGAATCTTTCGTGCTGCATGGCCGTTTACAGGGCGCAGAGCGCGAAACGTCAATCGGCCTGACCAAAGACAAACTGGGTGACAGCAAAGTGCGCATCGACGGCACCGACGGCCACAAGGTTGCCGAGCTGGCGCTGTTGATGCCAATGCAGCTGATTACGCCCGAGGGGTTTACTTTACTCAACGGCGGCCCCAAATACAGAAGAGCGTTCCTCGATTGGGGATGCTTCCACAACGAAGCCGGATTCTTCAACGCCTGGAGCAACCTGAAGCGGTTGCTCAAGCAGCGCAATGCCGCGCTGCGCCAGGTGAGCCGCTACGCGCAGCTGCGTCCATGGGATCTCGAACTTATCCCGCTGGCCGAGCAAATCAGCCGCTGGCGGGCGGAATACAGCGCCGGTATCGCCGAAGATATGGCCGATACCTGCCAACAATTTCTTCCGGAGTTCTCTTTGACCTTCTCCTTCCAGCGCGGCTGGGAGAAAGAAACCGATTATGCCGAAGTGCTGGAGAGAAACTTCGAACGCGACCGTATGCTGACCTACACGGCACACGGCCCGCACAAGGCGGACTTCCGCATTCGCGCCGACGGCGCGCCGGTGGAAGACACCTTATCGCGCGGGCAGCTTAAGCTGCTGATGTGCGCGCTACGCCTGGCGCAGGGCGAGTTTCTGACCCGCGAGAGCGGCAGACGCTGCCTGTACCTGATAGATGATTTTGCCTCGGAACTTGACGACGCGCGGCGTGGCCTGCTGGCCAGCCGTTTAAAAGCCACGCAGTCTCAGGTTTTCGTCAGCGCCATTAGCGCTGAACACGTTCTGGACATGTCGGATGAAAATTCGAAGATGTTTACCGTGGAAAAGGGTAAAATAACGGATTAACCCAAGATTAAATGAGCGAGAAACGTTGATGTCGAATTCTTATGACTCCTCCAGTATCAAAGTCCTGAAAGGGCTGGATGCGGTGCGTAAGCGCCCGGGTATGTATATCGGCGACACGGATGACGGCACCGGTCTGCACCACATGGTATTCGAGGTTGTGGATAACGCTATCGACGAAGCGCTCGCTGGTTACTGCAAAGATATCATCGTCACCATCCACAGCGACAACTCTGTCTCCGTACAGGATGATGGCCGCGGCATCCCAACCGGGATTCACCCGGAAGAGGGCGTCTCCGCGGCGGAAGTTATCATGACCGTGCTGCACGCCGGCGGTAAATTCGATGATAACTCCTATAAAGTGTCCGGCGGTCTGCACGGCGTGGGCGTCTCGGTTGTTAACGCCCTGTCCCAGAAGCTGGAGCTGGTTATCCAGCGTGATAACAAAATTCACCGTCAGATCTATGAGCACGGCGTGCCGCAGGCACCGCTGGCGGTCACGGGTGATACTGAAAAAACCGGTACCATGGTGCGTTTCTGGCCGAGCTATGAAACCTTCACCAACGTCACCGAATTCGAATATGACATTCTGGCGAAACGTCTGCGCGAGCTGTCGTTCCTGAACTCCGGCGTGTCCATCCGTCTGCGCGACAAGCGTGACGGCAAAGAAGACCATTTCCACTACGAAGGCGGCATCAAGGCGTTCGTTGAGTACCTCAACAAGAACAAAACGCCGATCCACCCGAATATCTTCTATTTCTCTACCGAAAAAGACGGTATCGGCGTTGAAGTGGCGCTGCAGTGGAACGATGGTTTCCAGGAAAACATCTACTGCTTCACCAACAACATTCCGCAGCGTGATGGCGGTACCCACCTTGCAGGCTTCCGTGCGGCGATGACCCGTACGCTGAACGCCTACATGGACAAAGAAGGCTACAGCAAAAAAGCCAAAGTCAGCGCAACCGGTGATGATGCCCGTGAAGGCCTGATTGCGGTGGTTTCCGTGAAGGTGCCGGATCCGAAATTCTCCTCGCAGACCAAAGACAAGCTGGTCTCCTCCGAGGTGAAATCGGCGGTTGAACAGCAGATGAACGAACTGCTGGCCGAATACCTGCTGGAAAACCCGTCCGACGCGAAAATCGTGGTCGGCAAGATTATCGATGCGGCGCGTGCCCGTGAAGCGGCGCGTAAAGCCCGTGAAATGACCCGTCGTAAAGGCGCGCTGGACCTCGCTGGCCTGCCGGGCAAACTGGCCGACTGCCAGGAACGCGACCCGGCGCTGTCTGAACTGTACCTCGTGGAAGGGGACTCCGCGGGTGGCTCTGCGAAGCAGGGGCGTAACCGTAAGAACCAGGCGATTCTGCCGCTGAAGGGTAAAATCCTCAACGTTGAGAAAGCGCGCTTCGACAAGATGCTCTCTTCTCAGGAAGTGGCGACGCTGATTACCGCGCTGGGCTGCGGCATCGGTCGCGACGAGTACAACCCGGACAAACTGCGTTACCACAGCATCATCATCATGACCGATGCGGACGTCGACGGCTCGCACATTCGTACGCTGCTGTTGACCTTCTTCTACCGTCAGATGCCGGAAATCGTTGAACGCGGCCACGTCTACATTGCGCAGCCACCGCTGTACAAAGTGAAGAAAGGCAAGCAGGAACAGTACATCAAAGACGACGAAGCGATGGATCAGTACCAGATTTCCATTGCGCTTGATGGCGCAACCCTGCACACCAACGCCAGCGCTCCGGCGTTAGCGGGCGAGCCGCTGGAAAAACTGGTTGCCGAATTCAACGCCACCCAGAAAATGATCAATCGTATGGAACGTCGCTTCCCGAAAGCGCTGCTGAAAGAGCTTATCTATCAGCCAACGCTGGTGGAAGCCGATCTCTCCGACGAACAGAAAGTCACCCGTTGGGTGAACGCGCTGGTGACCGAGCTGAACGAAAAAGAGCAGCACGGCAGCCTGTGGAAGTTTGATATTCAGCACAATGCTGAACAGCAGCAGTTCGAGCCGATTATCCGCGTGCGTACCCACGGCGTGGATACCGACTATGTGCTGGATAGCGAATTCGTTAACGGTGCTGAATACCGTCGTATCTTCACGCTGGGCGAGAAGCTGCGTGGTCTGGTGGAAGAAGATGCGTTCATTGAACGTGGCGAACGTCGTCAGCCGGTAGCCAGCTTCGAGCAGGCGCTGGACTGGCTGGTGAAAGAGTCCCGCCGTGGCCTTGCGATTCAGCGTTATAAAGGTCTGGGCGAGATGAACCCGGAACAGCTGTGGGAAACCACCATGGATCCGGACAGCCGTCGCATGCTGCGCGTTACCGTGAAGGACGCGATTGCCGCTGACCAGCTGTTCACCACCCTGATGGGTGATGCCGTTGAGCCGCGTCGTGCGTTTATCGAAGAGAACGCCCTGAAGGCGGCGAACATCGATATCTAATCCGTATCGTAGCCTCGACGTCGGGGAATTAACGCGAAAAACGCCTGAATTTTTTCAGGCGTTTTTTTATGCCTTGCGTACGCGAACTATACTTCACTACGTCTTCTCTTTAGCGTAATTCGAGGTGGAAAATGGGACTTTTCGATGATGTGGTCGGTTCGCTGCTCAGCGGCGATGCGGGTAAATATCAGGCTATCCTGAGCTGGGTCAACGAGCAGGGGGGAATACAGGCGCTGCTGGAGAAACTGCAAAGCGGCGGGCTGGGTGACATTGTCTCATCCTGGATAAGTAATCAGCAAAATAATCAATCCATTAGCAGCGATCAGGTGGTTTCGGCGCTTGGTACGCCTGCCGTTGCCGATCTCGGTGAAAAGCTCGGTACCGATGCCAGCTCCGCCTCGACGATGCTGGCGGAATACCTGCCGAAAATCGTCGATGCGCTCTCGCCGAAGGGTGAGGTCGATCCGCAGGCGCACAACGACCTGTTATCCGCCGGAATGGACCTGCTCAAGGGCGGTAAGTTATTTGGCTAAGGCCATGCAAAAGGGGAGAACGCGCAACACGTTGTATCCCCGTTTAAAGCCGCCTTTGCTGCTGTTTTTTGCGCTAAATCGAGTTAGCATGAGGGCAGGCTCATTTAACCTGGGGATCTCATGGCTATTAAACTGATCGCAATCGACATGGACGGAACATTGCTGTTGCCGGACCACACTATCTCTCCTGCAGTGAAAAACGCTCTCGCGGCGGCACGCGCAAAAGGGGTTAACGTGGTTCTGACCACCGGGCGTCCCTACGCTGGCGTGCACAGCTACCTGAAAGAGCTGGGCATGAACGAGCCGGGAGATTACTGCATCACCTACAACGGCGCGCTGGTCCAGAAGGCGGGTGACGGAAGCACCGTGGCGCAGACCGCGCTTAAGTACGATGACTATCGCTTCCTGGAAGAGCTGTCCCGCAAGGTGGGTTCCCACTTCCACGCGCTGGATCGCAACACGCTGTACACCGCCAACCGCGATATCAGCTATTACACGGTGCATGAATCCTTTGTCGCCACCATCCCGCTGGTGTTCTGTGAAGCCGAGAAAATGGATCCGTCTATCGAGTTCCTGAAGGTGATGATGATCGACGAGCCGGCCATTCTCGACAAAGCCATTGCCCGTATTCCGCCGGAAGTGAAAGAAAAATACACCGTGCTGAAGAGCTCGCCGTACTTCCTCGAAATTCTTGATAAGCGCGTCAATAAGGGTACCGGCGTGAAATCACTGGCCGAGGTGCTGGGTATCAAGCAGGAAGAGATCATGGCCATTGGCGACCAGGAAAACGACATTGCGATGATCGAGTACGCTGGCGTTGGCGTGGCGATGGATAACGCGATTCCGGCAGTCAAAGAAGCGGCGAACTTTGTGACCAAATCGAACCTGGAAGACGGCGTAGCCTGGGCGATTGAGAAGTACGTTCTTTCCTGATAACCGGATGCCCGGCGGCGGCCGGGCAAAACCTTAAGATTGTTTTAAAACGCGTATTTGTATTATCAGGTGTGAAATCGCACATAAATCCCCCCAATTAATACCTAAATTCTATACTCTCGCTCCCTCTTTTATCCCCTGGCACATTCTGCCAGCAATTACGCTTTTTCTATGAATAACAAATGCATCTGCCTGGTGCTGATGATGCCATTCTTTATGGTATTTCATACCTGGGCCGCAACGGACCCATCCTCAGCCTTAACGCCGCTTTATGGGTATCAGGATGATAACCAGGGCACGACAACGTTGGATAACGCCGCGGTAGAACAGCCGGAAACCCCGTCGGTTTTACCTTTTTTAGGCGATGAGGCCCGCAAACGCGGTTACGATCTGCCGGAGCCTTTCGGTATTAATATTAACTATATGAATATTCGTCAGAATATTAATGTAGATAGTATCGATTTTACCGGGCTTTCTTTAGATGGCAGAAACCAGGCCGCCATTCAGAATGCGATCTGTTCGAACGCGAAAAAGGGGAAGCTCTGTAATAAAGCGGTGAGTGATGCATTTAATAAGGCTTTTGGTCATGGGCCTGTCTCACTGGATAACGCCTTTGATATTGGAGTGGGCAAAACGCGTGAATCCAGTAAAACGGAAACGCTGAAATTTGATACCTGGTTATTCCCTTTCATGAACGTTTATGGCCTGCTTGGCCATACCGAAGGTCACTCTATTTCACAAATCGCCGTCGGCCTTAAATCGCCAAATGGGAAGGTGGTGCCGCTTCCTCATATGCAGGATCTTGATTTTAAACTTGATTTTAAAGGCACTACCTACGGCGTGGGGACCACGCTGGCTGGCGGCGTAGGCAACTGGTTTGCCGTACTGGATGGCAACTATACCCAGACGCGGTTTGATATCCTCGACGGCAGTATCGATGCCTTCACCTTCTCACCTCGTGTTGGCTACCGCTTTACCACCCCCGAGGTGGAAATGCTGCACCTGCCTTCAGGGAAGCTGAATGTGTGGGTTGGAAGCATGTATCAGGATGTGCAGGAAGAGTTTAAGGGGAGCCTGAACGATCTCACCATGCCGTCGGCGATGCTCCAGAATATGGTGAATTTTGCCAACCAGGACGATAAAGGCCGCTTCGATGTGAAACAACATCTACAGTCCCCGTGGAACATGCTGGTGGGCGCACAGTACGAAGTGACGCGCAACTTTAACGTCACCACCGAGATCGGCTTCGCTGAACGTAACAGCTTCTTTATCGCCGGAGAATATCGCTTTTGATCCGCGTCGGCTTCCTCTTTTGCCTCTGCCTGTTTGCCTCCCTGACGCAGGCCGCGCTGCCAAGCCGCAGCGAGGTTGACGGCTGGCTGCAAAAGCTAGGAGCCAGCGATAACTTCGATGCCAGCAAAGGGATCGACTGGGGGGTCATGCCGGGGCCGTTCTACACCCCTGAATTAGGGCTGGGGATTGGCACCGCGGTCGTCGGCATGTATCGCCCTGACCCCAACGACACGGTCAGCCAGAACTCAACGTTAACGCTCAGCGGCTATTTTAGCTCAACCGGCGCATTTGGCCTGACGATGCAAAATTATGCCTTTTTCGCCGACGATCGCTGGCGTTTCTTTCTTGATGGCGCGTTGACGGATACCCCCACCTACTACTGGGGGCAGGGATTTACCGCAGGCGATAAAGACAGTCAGAAAGAACAGTACACCGCGCAGATTCTGGATTTACGTCCCACACTATACCGCCGGCTGGCGCCGAACGTTTACCTTGGCGTCGGCTGGTCGCTGAATGCCCAGCATGCAGCCCAGATGGACGATAGCGATCCGCCGAAAATAGAGCACACGGCGCAGGGAGCATCGGTGCTGAGTTCCGGCGGCAGTATCGAATTGAGCTGGGATGACCGGGATTTTGTCCCCAACCCGCGTCAGGGGCAGTATGCCGATGTGCGCTATACCCGCTTCACGCCTGACACTGGCAGTGATACCCGCTTTGATGAATATCAGCTGCACTACAGCCGCTACCACTCGCTGGACGATAAAAACGTGCTGGCGTGGGAGATGGATGGCGCGTTTACCCAGGGCGACGTGCCGTGGAGTATGATGCCGCTGCTTGGCAGCAACCAGCGAATGCGCGGTTATTACGAGGGGCGCTATCGGGACAAAAATGCGGTCAGCGGCCAGCTGGAATATCGGCGCAAGCTTGACTGGCGGCACGGCGTTGTTGGCTGGCTTGGCGCGGGCACTATGGGGCCGTCGTTTCACGCGCTGGATAACGGACGCTGGCTACCCTCGGCGGGCGTCGGCTATCGATTTGAATTCAAACCGCGGGTTAACGTACGGCTGGATTACGGCATCGGCAAAGGCAGCAGCGGGTTCTATTTTCAGGTTGGAGAGGCATTTTGAAGGCGTTTATTCACATCCTTTTGCTTCTGGCGCTGTGCGTCGTCTCACGCAGCTATGCGATGCTGCCGGTACCGCTCGATTTAGCGACGCAGGCGACCGTCCGGGCGACTCGCGCGTGGCCCGCGATGCCACCGCAGCCGTTACCGAAAGGGCTTCGCCCTTGCTGCGCCTTTGGCTATAACCTGCATGCCGCGCTGTGGGGGATATCGGTACCCCTATATCAGTTGGATAACGTGGTAGAGGCGGAGCGTCTTGGGCAGCATCAGTATAATGATAACATGCTGGCAGGACTGGAAAATCTCACCGGTTTAAGTCGTGAGAACAACGGTATCCTTTACACAACCCGCGGAGGGTTTATCGATACCGCGCACGTGCGCGATACGGCGGATATGACGGTGTATCTCTTCAGCCAGCTGCTGCCGAAACTGGGCCAGCCATTTACCCTTGATTTAGATAGCGAACTGGCCCAACGTCGGGTGGTTTTTAATGCTTTCACTCCGCCGTCAGATCCTGCTGAACGCTATACGTTAGCGGCCTGGCTGGCGGCGCACCTGGCGTTTCAGGTGGCGGAGTGGCACGAAATTGCCCAATGGTACGGGTTTGAGTCCGTTCCAGGATTTTCCGAGGGGGTTTCCGCTTTTTCGCCGGAAGATCTCTACTCTAACCTGCTGGGCGCGCGCCTGGCGGTCTCTCTGATCCTGGGCGGGCAGACCGTCTCTCAGGATGTTTATAATGTGGCAATGAGCCAGGCGTTGAACCAGGCGCTGAAGCAGTTTGGCGCGCAGCCTCCGCAAAGCACCCGCTTTCATTTTGATATGCTCGACGGCCATTGGTGGAACAGCCAGAAGCGGGTACCAGAGAAGTATCTGGTGCTAAAGCGCAATTACCAGATGGGTGATAATCGACTGCCAACGCCGGTACCCGGTGAACGGGCGACACCGCAGCGCTTGATGCTGCCGCATTGCTGGCAGGGATTGGCGCTCAACGCGCTGGGCGAACTGCAGCTCTGGCCGACAACCGATATGGCCCGCTTGCCGCCGCCTGAACGTTATTACACCCAGGCGGATTTTCCGGCGCTGGCGGCCAGCGCGCAGCAGGCGGATAGCCGACAGCGCCGCTAAATATTATGGAATAACCCGTTCGCGTGGTAAAACCACGAGGTATCTTTCGAACGGGACTCCGCCATGAAACAAATCACCTTTGCGCCGCGCAATCATCAGCTTACCAATACCCGCACCTGGACGCCGGACAGCCAGTGGCTGGTCTACGATGTTCGCCCGTCCGGAGCCTCATTTACCGGCGAAACGATCGAGCGCGTGAACGTCAACAGCGGTGACGTAGAGGTGATTTATCGCGCCCGTGAAGGCGCGCATGTGGGTGTGGTGACGGTGCACCCCAGCGCCGAGCAGTACGTCTTTATTCATGGCCCGGAGAACCCGGACGCCGACTGGCAGTATGATTTCCACCACCGTCGCGGCGTAGTCACGGCGCAGGGTGAAACTCGCAATCTCGATGCGATGGATATTACCGCACCCTACACGCCCGGCGCGCTGCGCGGCGGTAGCCACGTTCACGTCTACAGCCCCTGCGGGCAGTTTGTCAGTTTCACCTACAACGATCACGTGATGCACGAATACGACCCGGCGCAGGACCTGCGTAATGTCGGCGTCGCCGTACCTTATGGCCCGGTTGCGCCCCGTGGGCAGCATCCGCGGGAATACGGCGGTAGCCACTGGTGCGTGCTGGTCAGTCGGACGACCGCCGAACCGCAGCCCGGCAGCGATGATATCAACCGCGCCTATGAAGAGGGGTGGGTCGGCTCGCAGGCGCTGGCGTTCATTGGCGATACTGTTTCGCTTGCCGGAGAGAAAGTGCCGGAGCTGTTCCTCGTTGAGTTGCCGTCTGACGAGCAGGGCTGGAAACAGGCGGGTGATGCGCCGCTGCAGGGGACCGACACCACGCTTCCTGCGCCGCCCGCGGGCGTTCGCCAGCGACGGCTAACCTTCACGCATCAGCGTGCTTTTCCCGGGCTGGTAAACGTTCCGCGCCACTGGGTGCGCAGCCATCCGCAGGGCACGCAGATTGCCTTCTTAATGCGTGATGACAACGGTGTCGTGCAGTTGTGGTTAATCTCGCCAGACGGTGGCGAACCGCGCCAGCTGACGCACAATACTTCCGACATTCAGTCGGCGTTTAACTGGCATCCCTCCGGAAACGGACTGGGCATGGTGCTGGAAGGGCGTATTGCCTGGTGCGATGCGAGAAGCGGTGAAATCACCTTTTTAACTGACCACCACGCCAATCCACCATCGGCGGATGCGGTGGTGTTCTCGCCCGACGGACGATCGATTGCCTGGATGGAAGAAACGGCTGGCTTTCGCCAGCTGTGGGTAACCGGAACCGGCTACTGAGTTACTGTGCGGGCATCGAGGCCGGCGGGATCACCGAATTGGTGGCCAGCGTCTCCTGCTCGCTCTTTTCGACCCGCGAACGGACCGAACTGTCCTTACGGAAGAAGTCCCACGGCAACAGCACGGTATCCATCACCGCCGTAAACGGCATATCAAGGGCGACCAGTGATTTGGTGGCCCAGCCGTTATCACTGTCGCTCAGCATTTCCGCGCTGGCGCGCGTGCCGGGATAAGTGCCTTCTTTGCCGCCGGTATGCGACATGACGCTGGAACATCCTCCTGACAGGAAGATTCCCCCTACCAACGCCGTTTTAATCAGCAGATTTTTCATCATGAGCTCTTCGTTGTTATGAGCATAAAAAAGCTCCTCCATCGGGTTATAGCCACCCGTTGCCAAAATAGAAAGCCCAGGCTTACCGCTCTGTGGCGGCTGTCGCAATTTGGCCTTTCGTGCTCTCACCCAGTGTAAGCCTTCTCCGGGAAAGTGCAAAAAAAGTCAGACACTGGGGCTTGAAAAAGGTTCTTTCCCCCTCATTTTATAGGTGTAGCCGGGAAGAACACGCCTGCGGGGTGTTCAGGGCTTCACGACCTGTCCACGATGGAAGGTCCACTATTTCTCGCTGATTTTCAGGAGCTATTTGATTATGCGTAACTTCGACTTATCCCCGTTATACCGTTCTGCCATCGGTTTTGATCGCCTGTTCAACCTGTTAGAAAACAATCAAACGCAAAGCAACGGCGGCTACCCTCCGTACAACGTTGAACTGGTAGACGAAAATCACTATCGCATCGCGATTGCCGTGGCCGGTTTTGCCGAAAGCGAGCTGGAAATTACCGCCCAGGACAACATGCTGGTGGTGAAAGGCGCGCATGCCGCAGAACAAAAAGAACGGACTTATCTCTATCAAGGTATTGCCGAGCGCAACTTTGAACGCAAATTCCAGTTAGCGGAAAACATCCACGTGCGTGGCGCTAACCTGGTGAACGGCCTGCTGTATATCGAACTGGAACGCGTGATTCCGGAAGCGAACAAACCGCGCCGTATCGAAATTAACTAATTCTTGCGGGCCGCCCGTGCGGCCCTGTGCATCAACTGGCTTGCCGATTGGGGGCCGGAAGGTATTTACTCGCTTCTTAGAAGGAGAAACACAATGCGTAACTACGATTTATCCCCTCTGCTGCGTCAATGGATCGGTTTCGACAAACTGGCGAATGCGCTGCAAAGCAGCAGCGAAGGTCAGAGCTTCCCGCCGTACAACATCGAAAAAAGCGACGATAACCACTACCGCATTACGCTGGCGTTAGCGGGATTCCGTCAGGAAGATCTGGACGTACAGCTGGAAGGTACTCGCCTGACCGTTAAGGGCACGCCGCAGCCACAGGAAAAAGAGACCAAATGGCTGCACCAGGGGCTGGTGATGCAAGCCTTTAGCCTGAGCTTTACCCTTGCGGAAAATATGGAAGTCTCCGGTGCCACCTTTACTAACGGCTTGCTGCATATCGATTTAACCCGCAACGAGCCGGAAGCTATCGCTCCGCAGCGCATCGCCATTAGCGAGCGCCCAGCGTTGAATAGCTAACGCTAATTGCCCAATTAGCCCCGAGAAATCGGGGCTTTTTTTTGCGTGTGACGCCTCATTAATCCCCCTTGCTGCAACGCGTGTTTCAGATTAAAAAATGATCACATTCAATCAAGACAAAAGGACATGTTATGAACGATCACCAACCCTTTGAGGCAATAAAACAAATCGGGGATAACGGCATGGAGTTCTGGTCGGCTAGAGCGCTATCTAAGTTGCTTGAATACTCTGAATTTCGCCATTTTTCACCGGTTTTAGTTCGGGCAACTGAGGCATGTATTAACAGTGGTCAGGCGGTTCAGGACCATTTCGAGGAGATCCTCGCTATGGTGAAAATAGGCTCGGGAGCACAGCGGGAATTGAGGGACGTGAAGCTATCTCGCTACGCCTGTTACCTGGTGGTACAAAATGGCGATCCGTCCAAACCGGTTATTGCTGCCGGGCAAACCTACTTCGCTTTGCAAACCCGACGTCAGGAGCTTCAGGACGACAATGCCTTTAAGTCTCTACGGGAAGATGAGAAGCGCCTTTTTCTGCGCAATGAGCTTAAAGAGCACAATAAACACCTGGTGGAAACGGCCCAGCAGGCAGGGGTTGAAACCGCGCTTGATTTCGCAATCTTCCAGAACCATGGCTACAAAGGTCTTTATGGTGGTCTTGATCAGAAAGCCATTCACGAGCGTAAAGGTTTGAAGAAAAGCCAGAAAATCCTCGACCATATGGGTTCAACTGAGTTAGCCGCCAATCTATTTCGCGCAACTCAAACCGAAGAAAAGCTCCGTCGCGATGAAGTGGATAGCAAGCAAATCGCCAATCAAACGCACTACGAAGTGGGTCAGAAAGTGCGTCAGACTATCCAGGATCTCGGTGGCACCATGCCTGAATCACTTCCGTCCCCCGAGAAAAGTATCCAGCAATTACAAATCGCTGCTAAGGGAAAGGCGGTGCCCAAATAGAGAGCCCCATTTGGCTGAGTAATGTGCGCCGCACTACATACAACCCCCCACAACTCAGACATAATCCATAGTGTTATTAATGTTATTCACAGGGAACATACTATGAGTGATATAGCATTGACGGTCAGCGTACTGGCTCTGGTGGCGGTGGTCGGACTGTGGATTGGTAATATCAAAATTCGCGGCATTGGTTTTGGTATTGGCGGCGTGCTGTTTGGTGGGATTATCGTCGGCCACTTTGTTGATCAGGCGGGCATCACGTTGAGCAGCCCGATGCTGCATTTCATTCAGGAATTCGGCCTGATTCTGTTCGTCTACACTATTGGTATTCAGGTGGGGCCAGGTTTTTTTGCCTCGCTGCGCGTCTCCGGCCTGCGGCTGAATCTCTTCGCTATTCTGATTGTCATCCTCGGTGGTCTGGTCACCACGGTGCTGCATAAAATCTTCGCTATTCCGCTTCCCGTGGTGCTGGGCATTTTCTCCGGCGCGGTCACCAACACCCCCGCGTTAGGGGCTGGGCAGCAAATACTGCGCGATCTCGGCGAGCCGTTCAGCGTGGTCGATCAAATGGGGATGAGCTATGCC
This sequence comes from Kluyvera sp. CRP, assembly GCF_019930565.1. Classification (NCBI taxonomy): domain Bacteria; kingdom Pseudomonadati; phylum Pseudomonadota; class Gammaproteobacteria; order Enterobacterales; family Enterobacteriaceae; genus Kluyvera; species Kluyvera sp. CRP. Next base: position 1,157,631 of record NZ_CP082841.1, read on the forward strand.
ATGGCCTACCCGTTTGGTATCTGCGGCATTTTGCTGACCATGTGGCTGGTGCGCCTGTTCTTTCGTATTAACGTAGAAAAAGAGGCTCAACAGTTTGACGAACAGGCCGGTTCCGGCCATTCGCACCTCAAAACCATCAATATTCGCGTCGAAAATACGAACCTGAATCGCATGGCGATTCAGGATATCCCGGTCATCAATAGCGATAACATCATCTGTTCGCGGCTGAAACGGGGTGAAACGCTGATGGTGCCGTCGCCGACGACGCTGATTGAAACCGGGGACCTGCTGCACCTGGTGGGGGAAGCGGCGGATCTGCATAACGCGCAGCTGGTGATCGGTAAAGAGGTGGAAACCTCGCTGTCGACGCGTGGGACCGACCTGAAAGTGGAAAGGGTCGTTGTGACCAACGAGAAGGTTTTAGGCAAAAAAATCCGCGATCTGCACTATAAGCAGCGTTATGACGTAGTGATCTCACGCCTGAATCGTGCGGGGGTGGAGCTGGTTGCCAGCAGCAATGCCAGCCTGCAGTTTGGCGATATCCTCAATCTGGTTGGCCGCCCTGCGGCGATCGATGCCGTAGCGTCAGAGCTGGGTAACGCGCAGCAGAAATTGCAGCAGGTGCAGATGCTGCCGGTGTTTATCGGCATCGGACTCGGCGTACTGCTTGGCTCCGTGCCGCTGTTTATTCCCGGTTTCCCGGTGGCATTGAAGTTGGGGCTCGCGGGCGGGCCGCTGATTATGGCGCTGATCCTCGGTCGTATCGGCAGCATCGGCAAGCTCTACTGGTTTATGCCGCCGAGCGCTAACCTGGCGTTGCGCGAACTGGGGATTGTGCTGTTCCTCTCGGTGGTGGGGCTGAAGTCCGGCGGCGATTTTGTTGCTACGCTGATTCACGGCGAAGGGCTAAGCTGGATTGGCTACGGGATTTTTATCACCGGTATCCCGCTGCTGACGGTTGGCATTCTGGCGCGAATTTTCGCCAAAATGAACTACCTGACCCTGTGCGGCATGCTGGCTGGTTCCATGACCGACCCTCCGGCGCTGGCCTTTGCCAACAACCTGCACGCGACTAGCGGCGCGGCCGCGCTCTCCTATGCCACGGTGTATCCGCTGGTGATGTTCCTGCGCATTATCACGCCCCAGCTGCTGGCGGTATTGTTCTGGGGGATGGGTTAACGGCCTGCACGCGACGTAGGTGGTAATCCACCTGATATTCACTGGCGTTGCGGAACATCACGGAATAGTTAAGAAACTCGCCGCTGTCGCTGTAGGAAAGGGAGGTGATACGCAGCAGCGGCGTCTGTTCCGGGACATTCAGGCACTGTGCCAGCTGTTTATCGGCCAGTACGGGCGCCAGACTCTCATAGTTGCCGCTGATGGTGAGCCCGCAATCTTTCTCAATGTAATCAAACTTAGAGCCCTCCAGATGCACCAGTGACAGGTTACGGAACAGCTTCACCGGCATATAGCTGTCCTCCAGCATCAGCGGTTTACCATCCACGTAGCGCACCCGGCGCGAGAAATAGATCCGTTCGTTAATCTGAATTCTTAGCTGGCTGGCAATCGCTGGCGGTGCGGGCATCATCTCAAAAATCAAAACCTTGCTGGCCACCTCTTTCCCTTGTTGGCGTAGTATCTCCGCCAGGCCGGTGAGATTAGTCGTTTCATGGTGAATATCTTTATGCGCCACATAGGTTCCACTGCCGTGCCGTCTGACAACCAGTCCCCACTCAATGAGCAAGTCGATGGCTTTTCGAATGGTCATCCGCGCGACGCCGAACTCTTCCGCCAGCTTTTTCTCACCCGGCAACGGGCTACCAATATTGAAATCTGATGAGTTAAGCCGTAAACGCAATCTGTCGGCAATGGATTTATAGATCACAACCAGACCTCTTATCGTCTCTGGAACGAAATTAATGAACCACTGTTTCTTATTTAAAACTAATTCATTACAGATAATTAGGCTGCTACAGCCTAAAAATCAAAAATAGCGCGACTGAAGATGTCTATTAATTATCAAAAAAGTAGACAACATTGCTCCAATTAAAACCATGAAAGCGATCACGAATCACAACCCGGCTGAATGTTGTCCGCAGGGCGAATTCTTATTCTCGTAGCAGGCCGAAGATGAACATAACAAGGCCACTTACCCTACGAGTTGTTAAATGAGGATTGCTCAATGCTCAGTCAAATACAACGCTTTGGCGGCGCCATGTTTACCCCGGTATTGCTGTTTCCTTTTGCCGGGATTGTGGTGGGTATCGCCATCATGTTACGCAACCCGATGTTTGTCGGTGAAGCGCTTACTGCTCCTGATAATTTATTTGCTCAAATTGTTCATATTATTGAAGAAGGTGGCTGGACGGTCTTTCGTAATATGCCCCTGATTTTTGCCGTCGGCCTGCCCATTGGCCTGGCAAAACAAGCGCAAGGTCGAGCTTGCCTGGCGGTGCTGGTGAGTTTCCTGACGTGGAACTACTTTATTAACGCCATGGGAATGACCTGGGGCCACTTCTTCGGCGTCGATTTCTCCCTTGATCCGACAGCGGGCAGCGGCCTGACCATGATTGCCGGCATCAAAACGCTCGATACCAGCATTATCGGTGCGATCGTGATTTCCGGTATCGTCACCGCGCTCCATAACCGCTATTTCGACAAACCTCTCCCGGTGTTTCTCGGCATCTTCCAGGGCTCGTCATTTGTGGTGATCGTCGCCTTCCTGGTGATGATTCCCTGCGCCTGGCTGACGTTGCTCGGCTGGCCAAAAGTTCAGATGGGGATTGAGTCGCTACAAGCCTTCTTGCGTAGCGCGGGCGCGCTGGGCGTTTGGGTGTACACCTTCCTTGAACGCATTCTTATCCCAACCGGGCTTCATCACTTTGTCTATGGGCCATTTATTTTTGGGCCCGCCGTTGTTGAAGGTGGTATCCAGGTCTACTGGGCGGAGCATCTGCAGGCCTTCAGCCAAAGCACTGAACCGCTGAAAGCGCTGTTCCCTGAAGGTGGATTCGCGCTGCACGGTAACTCCAAAGTGTTTGGTTCCGTGGGGATTGCGCTGGCCATGTACTTCACAACCGCGCCTGAAAACCGGATGAAAGTGGCGGGTCTGCTGATCCCGGCAACGCTGACGGCGGTACTGGTGGGCATCACTGAACCGCTGGAATTTACGTTCCTGTTTATCTCTCCTCTGCTGTTTGCCATTCACGCCGTTCTGGCCGCGACGATGGCGACGGTGATGTACATGTGCGGCGTGGTGGGGAATATGGGCGGCGGTCTGCTGGACCAATTCCTGCCGCAGAACTGGATCCCGATGTTCCATAACCATGCCTCGATGATGTTTATCCAGATAGGGATTGGGCTCTGCTTCACTGCGCTCTACTTCCTGGTCTTCCGGACGCTCATCCTGCGTTTCAACCTCAAAACACCGGGCCGCGAAGACAGCGAAATTAAGCTCTACAGCAAAGCCGACTATCAGGCCGCACGCGGTAAAACCAGCGCCGCCTCTGACGTTAAGTTGGGCCAGGCCGCCGGTTTCCTGCAGGCACTGGGCGGCGCAGCCAATATCGAAAGCATCAACAACTGTGCAACCCGACTGCGTATTGGGCTGAAGGACATGGCGAAAACGCAAACGGATGACGTCTTTAAAGCGCTGGGGGCACACGGTGTTGTGCGTCACGGCAACGCGATTCAGGTCATTGTTGGCCTGCACGTTCCCCAGGTGCGCGATCAGCTTGAAATGTTAATGAAAGCATCTTCTCCGACCGAACAATCCACTCTGACAGAGGCAGTATCATGAAAAAATTCTCAGTTGTTATCGCAGGCGGCGGCAGCACATTTACACCCGGTATCGTCCTGATGTTACTGGCGAATCAGGATCGTTTTCCACTCCGCTCAGTGAAGTTTTATGACAACGACGGCGCTCGCCAGGAAGTGATCGCCGAGGCGTGCAAAATTGTCCTCAAGGAACAGGCGCCGGATATCGAATTCAGCTACACCACAGACCCGGAAACGGCTTTTACCGATGTCGATTTTGTGATGGCGCATATCCGCGTGGGTAAATACCCAATGCGTGAAAAAGACGAAAAAATTCCGCTGCGCCACGGCGTGCTGGGCCAGGAAACCTGCGGTCCGGGCGGGATTGCCTACGGCATGCGTTCCATCGGCGGCGTGCTGGAGCTGGTGGATTATATGGAAAAATACTCGCCGAACGCCTGGATGCTGAACTACTCCAACCCGGCGGCGATTGTGGCGGAAGCGACGAACCGTCTGCGCCCGAACGCTAAAATCCTCAATATCTGCGATATGCCTATCGGTATTGAAGGACGAATGGCACAGATTGTCGGCCTTCAGGATCGTAAACAGATGCGCGTTCGCTACTATGGTCTGAATCACTTTGGCTGGTGGACATCGATTGAGGATTTAGAAGGCAATGATTTAATGCCTAAATTACGCGAACATGTCGCTAAATACGGCTATGTTCCGCCATCAAACGATCCACATACCGAAGCCAGCTGGAACGATACCTTTGCGAAGGCAAAAGATGTCCAGGCGCTGGATCCGGACACCATGCCGAACACCTACCTGAAATACTATCTGTTCCCGGACTATGTGGTTGCGCACTCCAACCCGGAACGTACCCGCGCGAATGAAGTGATGGATCACCGCGAGAAAAACGTGTTCAGCGCCTGCCGGGCGATTATCGACGCCGGCAACGCCTCCGCGGGCGATTTAGAGATTGACGAACATGCTTCTTACATCGTTGATCTGGCCACGGCCATCGCCTTCAACACCCAGGAGCGGATGCTGCTGATTGTCCCTAACAACGGTGCGATTCATAACTTTGACGCCGATGCGATGGTGGAAATCCCCTGTCTGGTGGGCCACAACGGTCCGGAGCCCCTGACGGTGGGCGATATTCCGCACTTCCAGAAAGGGATGATGAGCCAGCAGGTGATGGTGGAAAAACTGGTGGTGGATGCCTGGGAGCAGCGCTCATACCAGAAGTTGTGGCAGGCGATAACGCTGTCGAAAACCGTGCCGAGCGCCTCGGTGGCGAAGGCAATTCTGGATGATTTAATTGAGGCCAACAAAGACTATTGGCCAGAGTTGCGCTAATCAGGCGAGCCCGCAGTTTTTGGCTGCGGGCTGTCGATTTTCCGTATCGTCGAAGGCGCGTAACCAAACTTATGCTTAAACGCCTTGCTAAAATGAAATGAGTCAAAAAAGTTCAGCATTCCCGCGACCTTACCCACCGTATTCCCTTCTTGCTTAAGCAGTGACAGCGCCAGTTCAAGCTGCGCATCCAGATAATATTCCTTCGGCGTTTTGCCGGTATAGCGCACAAACAGACGGCGTAGCCAGGGTTCACTGCACTGCATCACGTTAGCCATATCGGCGACGCTCCAGCGCTTCTGTGGATTAGCATGCAGCAGGGCGATCAGCTTTTCCAGCTTGAGAAGTTGGCGGTCTTTCTTGCCATTTTCGGCAATGAGGCAAATCCATTGATAAATAATTTTGGTGAGGTAGGCGACGGCCAGATTGTTTTTTAATGGGTCGGGGCTGGTAATCAAAGTGGCAACTTCATTCATTTCTTTATTATAAACATCACCGTTATAAATTATTCCTGGTTGTAATATTGGAATGGGCATCAGAGTGGTAGGAATAAATTCCATCCAGTATTGTTCCCAGATAAGTCCGACGCAATGATAGGATTTTATCTCAATAGGTTTCAGAAAAATAATACAGTTTCCATTTAAAGTAATTTCTGTATCGTTTCTCAGATAAATCTTACCGCAGCCCTGTAAGGTATAGATAGCAACCCAGGAGTTGGCAATCAGCGGTTTTTTCTTATCCCGTGGCCAGCTCACACGGTAGCTTTCATCAGCCAACGTATGCCATAGCGAGAGCAGGGAAATTCCGCTTGAGATCACATTTTCATCCAGAACTAACGGAATATTATACGTAGTTTCGTTTTTTACATTCGAATTAAGTATTTTTCCATTCATTTTATTTTCTCTTCGGCGAATGATGCTCTCAACCTGAAATGATAAATCTAGCAAAATTTTTATTGCTCAGGGATACATTGCTTCGTGTTTTATGATTTTCATCGCCTTAACCCGATAACGCGCTATTCCTCTGAACCTATTAGCGCCGGGGTATAATCAAAAGGGCTGCAAGATGAATACTATACAAATAGTGAGTTTTATTGGATTTACCCTGCTGGTGGCGGTAATTACCTGGTGGAAAGTCCACAAAGTTGATACGGGATCGCAGCAGGGGTATTTTCTGGCTGGGCGCTCGCTTAAAGCGCCGGTTATCGCTGCATCGCTGATGCTGACTAACCTCTCCACCGAGCAGCTGGTTGGCCTGACCGGCCAGGCCTACAAGAGTGGAATGTCGGTAATGGGCTGGGAAGTGACCTCCGCCGTCACACTGATTTTTCTGGCGCTGATTTTCCTGCCGCGCTATTTACAGCGCGGCATTGCGACGATCCCCGATTTCCTGGAAGAACGCTACGACAAGACGACCCGTATCATCATCGATTTCTGTTTCCTGATTGCCACCGGAATCTGCTTTTTGCCGATCATCCTTTACTCCGGCGCACTGGCATTTGAAAGAATGTTCCACGTGACTGAAACATTTGGGATTTCAGAGGGTATGGCCATTTGGGCAATGGTGATTGTGCTGGGGATTTGCGGCATTCTGTACGCGGTGGTTGGCGGGATGCGCGCTATCGCGGTGGCCGATGTGATTAACGGTATTGGCCTGGTGATTGGCGGTCTGATGGTGCCTTATTTTGGCCTGCTTGCCATGGGGCACGGGAGCTTTGCGCAGGGCATTGCGCGACTCACCAGCGACCATAGTCATATGCTTAACTCAGTGGGCACCAACGCCGACCCGCTCCCCATCGGTGCTGCCTTCACCGGGCTAATCCTGGTAAATACCTTCTACTGGTGTACTAACCAGGGCATCGTTCAGCGGACGCTGGCCTCAAAAAGCCTCGCGGAAGGGCAAAAAGGCGCGCTGTTGACGGCGGTATTAAAAATGCTCGATCCGTTGATTCTGGTGCTGCCCGGCGTTATCGCTTTCCATCTTTTTCAGGATTTACCAAAGGCTGACATGGCCTACCCCGCGCTGGTTAATAAGGTGATGCCGCTACCGCTGATCGGCTTCTTTAGCGCGGTGCTATTCGGCGCGATTATCAGCGCATTTTGCGGCTTCCTTAACAGCGCCTCGACGCTCTTCAGCATGGGCATCTATCGTCGGGTCATCAACGAACAGGCTTCCCCCGAAAGTCTGGTGAAGGTTGGCCGCCGTTTTGGCCTTATTGTGGCGGTGATCTCAATGCTGGTCGCGCCGTGGATAGCCAACGCGCCGCAGGGGCTGTACAGCTGGATGAAGCAGCTGAACGGCATTTACAACGTGCCGCTGGTGACCATCATCATCATGGGCTTTTTCTTCCCTCGCATTCCGGCGATTGCCGCCAAAGTGGCAATGGGCCTGGGCATCGTCAGCTACATCACCATTAACTATCTGGTGCACTTCAATTTTCATTTCCTCTACGTGCTTGCATGCACCTTCTGCATCAACGTAGTGGTGATGCTGATTATCGGCGCCATCTGGCCGCGGGCAACGCCGTTTAAGTTCCAGGACGCGTTCGCCGTCGACATGACGCCCTATAAACACGTGAAGATTGCCTCCATTGGTATTCTTTTCGCGATGATCGGCGTCTACGCCGGGCTGGCGACGTTTGGCGGCTATAGCTCTCGTTGGCTGGCGATCATCAGCTATGGGATCGCCGCCGCTGTTGTGCTGTACCTGATTTATTGCCACCGACGGGAGCGTCTTTCCCTCCCGGTGTTTTGTTCTGCCGACGTTAAGGAAAAACCATGAGCCGTCCCAATTTCCTGTTCATTATGACCGATACACAGGCCACCAATATGGTGGGCTGCTATAGTGGCAAGCCATTGAATACCAATAATATTGATGCGCTGGCTGCGGAAGGTATTCGCTTTAATTCCGCATATACCTGTAGCCCTGTGTGCACGCCCGCCCGAGCTGGGCTGTTTACTGGCATTTACGCCAATCAGTCCGGGCCGTGGACTAATAACGTCGCGCCAGGAAAAAATATCTCCACCATGGGCCGCTATTTTAAGGACGCAGGCTACCGCACCTGCTATATCGGCAAATGGCATCTGGATGGTCATGACTATTTTGGCACCGGCGAATGTCCACCGGAGTGGGATGCGGACTACTGGTACGACGGCGCGAATTACCTTAGCGAGCTTAGCAAAGAACAGATTGGCCTGTGGCGTAATGGCTTGAATAGCGTGGAGGACTTACAGCAGCACGGTATTGATGAGACCTTCACCTGGGCGCATCGTATCAGCGAGCGCGCGGTGGATTATCTTGCGAAAGCCCCGCAATGTGATGAACCGTTTCTGATGGTCATCTCGTATGATGAGCCGCATCACCCGTTTACCTGCCCGGTAGAGTACCTGCAAAAGTATCAGGATTTTTACTACGATCTGGGTGACAAAGCGCAAGATAATTTAGCGGACAAGCCGCTGCACCAGCGGCTGTGGGCGGAGGCCATGCCGTCACCGGTTGGGCAAGATGGCCTCTACCATCATCCGATGTATTTCGCCTGCAACGACTTTGTTGACGATCAGATTGGTCGGGTAATCAATGCGCTGACGCCCGAGCAGCGGGACAACACTTGGGTTATCTACACCTCCGATCATGGCGAGATGATGGGCGCACATAGACTGATCAGCAAAGGCGCTGCGATGTACGACGACATCACACGAATTCCACTGATTATGCGTTCGCCCCACGGAGAGCGTGCGCAGGTGGATGCACCGGTTAGCCACATTGACCTACTACCGACGATGATGGCGTTGGCGGGTATTGAAAAACCGGAGATCTTGCCCGGCGATAGTGTGCTGGATGCCGTACTCGATCGCGGGGTGATGGTTGAATTTAACCGCTATGAGATTGAGCATGACAGCTTTGGCGGCTTCATCCCGGTGCGCTGTTGGGTAACGGACCACTACAAGCTAGTGCTCAACTTGTTTACCAGCGACGAGCTCTACGACCGGCACACTGATCCGCATGAGATGCATAACCTGATTAATGACCCGCAGCATGCGCAGGTACGCGATGTTTTGCACGATGCCCTGCTGGACTATATGGATAAAATTCGCGATCCGTTCCGAACCTACCAGTGGAGCCTGCGACCCTGGCGAGCGAATGCGCAGCCGCGGTGGATGGGCGCGTTTCGTCCGCGCCCGAAAGATGGTTATTCGCCGGTGGTTCGCGATTACGATACCGGCTTGCCAACACAGGGAGTGAAGGTGGAGGAGAAAAAGCAGAAATTTTGATTATGGCTGTATTATCAGCATATTGATGACAAACTCAGCGGCATAGTAGCACCAATTGCGTTAAGGTTATGCCGCTGACTATTGCGATCACAAGGAACCGTCATGAAAATTTCCCGCCTCGGAGAAGCGCCCGACTACCGCTTCTCGTTGGCTAACGAACGCACCTTTCTCGCCTGGATCCGCACCTCGCTGGGTTTTCTCGCCGCGGGCGTCGGGCTTGACCAGCTGGCGCCAGACTTCGCCACACCCGCCATTCGTGAGGCGCTGGCCCTGATGTTGTGCCTGTTTGCCGGCGGCCTGGCGATCTATGGTTATTTACGCTGGCTGCGCAATGAAAAGGCGATGCGCCTGAAGGAAGATTTGCCCTATACCCGCAGTTTGCTGGTGATCAGCATGATGCTGGTCTTTGTGGCGGCGGTCGTCATGCTGCTGGTGTTGTATGCCGGATAGCCGTAAAGCCCGTCGTCAGGCGGATCCGGGGCTACAGCCCGAACGCACCTCGCTGGCCTGGTTTCGCACGCTGTTGGGCTATGGCGCGCTGATGGCGCTGGCCCTGAAGCACAATTGGCATCAGGCCGGTATGCTGTTCTGGATTTCAATCGTCGTGCTGGCGATCGTCGCGCTTATCCTCTGGCAGTACACCCGTAACCGCAACATCATGGATGTCACACAGAACGATTTTGCGCAGCCGCGGGTGGTGCGTGACAAATTTTTGATCTCCCTCGCGGTGTTATCACTCGCAATATTGTTTGCTGTTACTCATATTCGCCAACTTATTATTTTTATCAGGGATTTTACATGACAGGATGTCAGGTAATGGCCAAACCGGCCAGCTCTCGCTGTAACCTCAACTGCCGCTACTGCTTCTACATTGAAAAACCGCAACAACCGATGATGGATGACGCCACGCTGGAGCGTTTTATCAGCCAGCACATCGCGGCGCAGCCGGGGCCGGAGGTGATCTTTGCCTGGCAGGGCGGGGAGCCCACGCTGTGCGGGCTGGCATTTTTCCAGCGCGCGCTGGCGCTGCAAAAGCAATATGCCAACGGTAAGCAGATCCACAATGCGTTCCAGACCAACGGTCTGCTGCTCAACGATGCATGGTGTCGTTTTTTTAGTGAAAACGGTTGGCTGGTTGGGATTTCGCTGGACGGTCCCGCCGATCTCCACGACGCCTTCCGCGTCAACCGCAGCGGTAAGCCCTCCCATCACAAAGTGGTGAAAGCCATTGATATGCTGGTGCAATATCGCGTTGAGTTTAACCTGCTGGTGGTAGTTAACAGCCTCAATAGCCAGCAACCACAGCGCCTGTACCGCTATCTGCGCGAGCTCGGCACGCCGTTCGTACAATTTATTCCGCTGGTGGAGTGCGATGAGTCCGGCAAATTCACTGCGGAATCGGTTAGCGCGGAGGAATGGGGCGTCTTTCTGACCGGTGTATTCGATCTCTGGGTACGTGAAGATATTGGTCGAGTGTATATCCAGTTGTTTGATTCGACGCTCGGTGTGTGGAGCGGTTATCCATCGCAAATGTGCGCGTTCAGCGAAACCTGCGGCCACGCTTTTGCGCTGGAGGCTAACGGCGATCTCTACCAGTGCGATCACTACGTTTCCCCCGAATACCTTCTGGGCAATATTCACCAGCAGACGCTACAAACTCTGAACGCCAGGCCGGAAGTAGACGACTTTGGCCAGCAAAAGCAGCGTGGGTTAACGGCGTCGTGCCGCCAGTGTTCAGTGCTGCGTTTTTGCCAGGGCGACTGCCCCAAACATCGTATATCTGACGGCAAAAGCGCGCTTTGCGCGGGCTATCGTCATTTCTTCACCCATAGCGCGCCGCATATGAAGGCCATGCGCGACTTGCTTAAACAGCGCCGCTCGCCGATGGAATTAATGGTGATGTTAAATCAGAGCCGATAAGCTTTCTCTGTTTGCCAACTGCCGTTACCGGGTGGCAAACAGGTCAAGGTACCTTTTGGTCATTCTGGTATCACTATCACTCTGAGTGAAAACCCGCCAGGAGTGTCTATGTCGCTTGTGCTACCCCGTGATACCCACTTTCGCCATCCGCAGGAGAGCGTGGTCTTTCATTTCTGGCATCCGGAGAAAAGCATCAGCCACGAGCATAGCCATGAATACTGCGAACTGTTTCTGGTGGGGAGCGGTAGCGGAATTCACGTCATCAATGAAAAACCCTACCTCCTGAGCAGCGGCACGCTGTGTTACCTGAATCGTCAGGACTATCACCTGTTCGAAGAGATGAAGGATTTGCAGCAGGTCAACCTGCTTTATCTGGGGCGCGACAGCTTCAACTTTATCAAGCATATCGATTATCTGTTGCCGCAGGAGGGGGAAAGCAACGTCTGGCAACTGGACATCGGCATTATGCAGCGCGTATTTGACCGTCTGGCCAGCCATAAGGCAGAGGAATTTAGCGACCCAATACTGGCTGAAAGCCACAAGGAGATGATTTTTCTCGAAGTGCTGCACACGCTAAACCTCTGGCGCTACAAAACGCAGGAGTTTCATTCCAGCGCAGACCGCATCAGCCAGGTGTTGATTCACCTGAACGGTCAATGGCAGCAACCGCTCGATCTGGACGCGTTGTGCCAGACGTTCAGTCTCTCCAGGCGCACCTTACAGCGCGGTTTTAGCGACTACACCGGTGTTTCACCACAACAGTATCTCGCCCGCCTGCGGCTGCTGCAATCACGCTATCAGCTGCGTTTTACCAGTGACTCGGTGAACGAGATTGCCGCGCGTTGTGGATTTGGCGACGTGAGCTACTTTTCTCGTGCCTTTCGTCGTCAGTTTGGTGTTTCGCCGAATCAATGCCGCTAGCTGACCAGAGTGGGAGGTAACGCATAAAAACGAATAAAAATAACACTGCAGAAAATAAAAGTAACATTCCTATCTTGCTGTTTATGAGCAGTAAATTATCTTTTCTCTCATTTCAAACAACAAAAGTACCAGCGATATAAATCGGTTTTGTGCCTGCCTTCACTTGCCGCCTCCTGGCCGACTACGCAGAATATATTTAGCCGCATTTTTGCGGAAAACCACGCATATAACGCCAGGGGAAAATGATGAAAAAGATCTTTTTATGCTGCGCTGCGGGCATGTCGACCAGTATGTTAGTAGAAAGAATGAAACAATCTGCCGCCAGTCGCGATATTGATGTGGACATTACCGCCGTCCCGGTTTCTGAATTCGATCAAATTATTGAGGATGCCGACGTTATTTTGTTAGGCCCGCAGGTGAAATTCCAGCTTCAGCGTTTATCTGCCGTCGCTGAGCCGCAAGGGGTACCGGTGGCTGCCATTGATATGATGCAATATGGCTCGATGCAGGGCGATAAAGTTCTGGATCATGCGCTGTCTTTATTAGCCAAAGCACAATAAGGACCGCGACTATGGAATATCGTTTTCCTGATAATTTCTGGTGGGGGACGGCGACCAGCGCGACCCAGTCTGAAGGCCGTATTTCCGGCGACGGCAAAGGCGATAATATCTGGGATTATGCTTCGCACCACTTTAACGAGCGTTTTTTTCAGGGCGTCACGACGGATGATACCTCGACGTTTTATCAGCATTATCGGGAAGACATTCAACGTGCCAAAGACATTGGCCTGAACTCATTTCGCACCTCTATTTCCTGGTCACGTCTGATTCCCGATGGCGACGGCGAGGTGAATCAGCAGGCGGTCGCGTTTTATAACGCGGTGATTGATGAATTACACGCGCAAGGCATTGAGCCTTTTATTAATCTCTATCACTTCGATATGCCAATGGCGCTGCAGGAAAAGGGCGGTTTTGAAAATCGTGAAGTGATTGACGCCTTTGCCCGTTATGCGCGTATTTGCTATCAACTCTTCGGCGATCGCGTGCGTTATTGGTTTACCTTCAATGAACCGTTAATTCCGGCGGAAGCCGGGTATTTACACCCTCGCCATTATCCTTATGTCACGGATTTTCGCCGCGCGGCCCAGGTGCTGCACCACATTGTATTGGCGCACTGCAAAGCGGTGGCGGCGTGGCGCGAGCTGGGCCTGGCCGGGCAGATTGGCATTATTATGGACGTTATCCCGGTCTACCCGCGCAGCGACTCACCGGAAGATTTGCAGGCCGCAGCGATGGCCGATCTCTTTTATACCCGCAGCATCAACGAGCCTGTTTTACTGGGGCGTTATCCGGAAGAGCTGGTGGCTATTTTGCGCGAACATGACCAACTGCCGGAATATTTAGCGGAAGATTGCGCATTGATTGCCAACACGCGTATCGATCTGCTGGGCATCAATTACTACCGTCCCCGCCGTGTAAAAGCACGTGAAACGCCGCTGGCAGAAACACACGGTTTTGTTCCGGAACGTTTCTTCGAAGAATACATTATGCCGGGACGCAGGATGAATACCTCGCGCGGTATTGAGATTTACCCTGCGGCACTTTATGACATCGCCATGGTGGTGAAAGAACGCTATGGCAATTTACCGTGGTTCGTCTCTGAAAATGGCATTGGTATTCAAGACGAAGAGCAATTTATGGTGAACGGGCAGGTACAGGACGATTACCGAATTGCATTCCTGAAAGAACATCTGGGATATCTCCATCAGGCGATGGCCGACGGCAGCAACTGCCTGGGTTACCACATGTGGACGTTTATTGACTGCTGGTCGTGGCAAAACGCCTATAAAAATCGCTATGGATTCTACCGTCTTGATTTAGCGACCCAGCAGCGGTCGCTCAAAAAATCCGGGCAGTGGTTCGCCACGGTGATTGCCAATAACGGTTTCCAGGAGGAATAACATGTCTTTCTTTGAACGGCTGGCTGAAAAAATGTTGCCGGTAGCCAATGCGATTGGCAACCAGCGCCACATGCAGGCGATTCGAAACGGCTTAATCTCTATTTTACCGCTGACGATTGTCGGGTCATTTTTCGTTATTCTGCTCAATATTCCGATTAAAGGATACATGGATTTTATTGCGCCATGGCGCGATATTCTTGACGTCCCTTTCCGCTTTACCGTCGGCCTGATGTCGTTGTACGCCGCGTTTACCATCGGTTCGTTTTTGGGGAAAAGCTATAAACTCAACGACGTGACCAGCGGACTGTTGGCGATGCTCGCTACGCTGCTGATGATTGTGCCGGTGAATATTAAAGAGGGTGTCACCGTAGCCGGTGAGGCGATATCCGGGCGCTATATTCCCGTGGCCTCGCTGAGCTCGCAGGGGCTATTTGGGGCGATCATTTCCTCACTGATTGCTATTGAAATCTATCGCTTTATTAAAGTCCGTAATATTGAAATTAAGATGCCGGCAGGCGTGCCGCCGGTGGTGGCCAGCTCCTTCTCGGCGCTGTTTCCGACGCTGGCGGTGGTGCTGATTTTCTGGGTACCGCGACACTTCCTGAATATCGATATTAACGCCATCATCAGCTACATCATCATGCCGCTGAAGGGCTTTATGACCGGTACTAACCTGTTTGGCGGTATCGTCACGCAGTTCTTTATTGACCTGTTCTGGGTGTTTGGTATTCACGGCCATGCGGTGATGGGGCCGCTGATTCGCCCACTGTGGGACCAGGCGATCGTGCAGAATATGGAGCTGTTCCAGGCTGGGACCAGCGCGTACGACCTGCCGAATATCTTCACCGAGCAGTTCTTCCAGTGGTATGCGCAGATGGGGGGTACCGGCTCCACGCTGGCGCTGGTGGTATTGTTTATTCGCTCGAAAGTTATCTATCTGAAATCACTGGGCAAGCTGTCGTTTATTCCCGGTCTGTTCAACATCAATGAGCCGATGATTTTCGGCGCGCCGATCGTCATGAACCCGATTCTGGCCGTGCCGTTCATTCTGGCGCCGATGGTCAACACGGTGGTGGTATATCTCTTCACCATCAGCGGGCTGATCCCTCGCATGATGGTCAAGCCGCCGTTTACCATTCCGGCCCCGCTGGGGGCGCTGATCACCACCAACTGGAACCTGATTGCCTGCGGGTTGGTGTTTATCTGTTTCTTTATTTCGCTAGCGATCTACTACCCGTTCTTCAAGGTGTATGAGAGGAAAATGCTGGAAACGCAGCAGGCTCAGCAGGAAGAAGAAGAGAAGGCTAAGCAGTTGGCGAACGCCTGATGCGAAAGAATACGCGCCAGCCACTGTCCCGGCTGGCGCGCTTTTTTAGAGCTGTACTTCTATCACTTCTAATTGCGTGGATCCGGTTTTCGCCTCGTGCGGCACGTCGCGGAAAATAGGCAGTGCTTCCCAGCGCAACCAATAGCGGTTTTGTGGGCTGTAATCGCTGTTCTGCGCGGCCACCAGTTGCACTTCTGCCTGTGGCGCAACGTTCTGCCGGGGTTGCCATTGTTCGGCTGGCAGCGGCGGCGTGAGCGGGCGAGTGGCCACAACGGTAAGCGTCCGGTCATCAATAATCCACATGCCGCTTCCGGACCACGTCGAGGTCCATTCCACTTCCATCTTCCCACCGCCAATCGCCCGCGGCGCGCTGAGAGTCACGTCGGGGGGGATAGATCCGCCGCCGTTGAAGTCCCAGCGAAAATCCCACTGACTTATCTGCGCTTTTTGCCAGCCGCCTTTACCATCCGGGCGCGCCAGATACGCTTGCGATAGCCCCCGATCATCATAACGATGGTAAATCAGCACCGGGCGGGCGTCGTTATCGAAACCCACCTCCTGCACCATGTTGATTAACCCGCCGCCGATCCCGGCGTCGTCGACAATTTCACCCTGGTGGCGGGCAATCGGTAGCGCGAGCGGCGTGCCGTCTGATTTCTCCCAGCGTTGCAGGTCACGGCTGCGCACGTAGGAGAGGTTATTGTTGGTTTCGCAGTGCGGCGTTTCGCGCCACATCCACACCATATGCCAGTAGCCGTCCGGCCCCAGCAGCGGCTGGCGGGCGTAGCCGTTGCGCTCCCCTTCACCGTTCAGCAGCGGCGTTTCTAACAGGCGTGACCACTTCTGGCGTTCGGTGTCAAAAATGTTGTACAGATCGTCGCCGTTGCCGCTACAGCCATCGCGGTAGCGGAACAGCAACCGCCCCTGCACGTCCTTAAAGAACACCGGGTAGGTGGCGCGTGTTTCCCGTTCGCCGGTCATCGCCGGAACACACTCCAGCGTGGTGACATCCAGCGGCTGGCGGCTGCGGAAATAAATTAACGGATCGACATGCATATTGCCGGAAAGATGCAGATATCCGGCGCTATCGACGGCCATCGTCAGGTAATTGTGGGAATCGAAATCCGTTATATGGGCGTAACGTTCGCGCTCAGGCAACCAGAAACCTTGCGGTTGAAATGTCTTCCAGGGGCCATTGGGCAGACGACGCTGGCCGACGGTGATGCGGTGAGCCGCGTCATACCAGGCGGCGAACTGGTGGTTTTCGTGGTTTATCAGGCAATAGAGTACGGTGAAATCTGCGCAGGCGTCTGCCACAGGCGCAACAACGATATCAGTCATCAGACAGTCTCCGGACGAGCAATAAAGGATTTTTTACGACGTAAGAAAAAGGCGGCCAGCACCAGTGCGCCAATCGGATGTAGCGTCGCACCGGCGTAAATCGGCATCGAGTAGCCAAAGTGGTCGATGATGGAACCGACAAAGCCATTAAAGATAATCGAGGTGACGCCGCCCAGCGCGCTCATCACGCCGATGGCGGTGGCAATCGCCACGCGCGGGGCCAGACCACCCATCATAATGGTTGCCATGCTGAGCCAGGCGGTACACATAAAATTGATCACCGTCATGATGGCGACAGCGGCCCAGGCATTGCTGATGGACGGCAGCAGGAACACCAGCGGCGCGAGGCAGGTTACCGACCAGATGATGGTTAAACGGGCGCGAGTGGCGTCCATACCGCGTGCGACGAGACGGTCTGAAGCCCAGCATACCGCCAGTACACCGAATACGGCAACCAGCGGCGGCAGCCACATCAGCTTGCCCACTTCCGCCAGCGTCAGGCCGATTTTCTCCTGCATAAATCCCACCTGCCAGTACTGGTAGAAGAACCAGAACGGGTCGGTCAGCAGGCGTGCAATCAGCAGCGCCCAGATAGGCTTTGAGGTCAGTACCATTTTGTAGCGTTCAACCAGCGGTACGCCAGCGGCAGTATC
Source organism: Kluyvera sp. CRP (assembly GCF_019930565.1). NCBI lineage: Bacteria > Pseudomonadati > Pseudomonadota > Gammaproteobacteria > Enterobacterales > Enterobacteriaceae > Kluyvera > Kluyvera sp. CRP. The sequence continues at coordinate 1,175,139 of NZ_CP082841.1, forward strand.
CTGCACCACATCTTCCGCCGCGGGCGGCGTTTTGCGGCTGGAGATAAACCACAGAATGCCCACCACCACGCCGGCCATTGCCGGAATAAAAAACGCCCAGCGCCAGCCGGTGGACAGCGTCACCCACGCCACGAATGGCGGGGCGATAATTAGCCCCAGCGACTGAATGATATTGGTTAACTGGAAGGCAAACGCCCGCTGCTCGGCGCGAAACCAGGTGAAAACCGCCAGCGTCAACGCGGGCACAATCCCGGATTCCGCCAGCCCCAGTAAAACGCGGCCTGTAATGAGACCGATCATCGAGTGGGAAAGGCCGGTAATCAGCGTGGCGAGCGACATCAATACCATCAGCGCGCACAGCACGTAACGGCTGCCGAAGCGGTCGACGATGCCGCCGACGAAGAAATACATGAAGGTGTAGGGGATCATAAAGCCGCTGATCAGCACCGAATAATCGCTGTTATCCAGCCCCAGTTCCTGCATCAGCGTGGTTTTGAGGATGGAAACAATTTGCCGATCGAGCGAAAAGAAAAACAGCACGCAGCCGAGAAGCAAAAGCAGCACCCAGATGAGCAGGGTGAAGCCGCCCCGGCCAACAGATTTATCAGCCTGTTGCATTGTGTTCTCCGGTTTATCGTAGAGGTACGAGGTAAACCGGAGTATATCGACGCCGTTTTAATGCCGGGGGAAGCAGGAGAATGGAGTGTGACGCGCGGCAATACGCGTTGACCTGCGATGCCACAATGGCGGGATAAGTGGCACAATTGTGATAAAGCAGCATCGCGCAATAACGGCGATGCTGATTGATGTCAGCGCGGCTTAGCGCCCTTTCGCCAGGTACTGCGCCATTTCGGCTTCCGGCACCATACCGCCACCGGTCGCCCATACCAGATGCGTGGCGTTATTGAGCTGCTCTGCGCTGAAGCTGTGCATCTGCTGGTAATCGGTGGAGGCGCAAACGTGCTGCGGACCAGCCATCCCGGCCAGCGCCGACGGCTCAAGACGAATCCCTTCTTCCTGCGCCAGCCAGCCCAGCATGTCGTACATCGTCTGATCGTCGAGGGTGTACAGACCGTCGAGCAGGCGTTCCATCGCCCGGCCAACAAAGCCGGACGCGCGGCCCACCGCCAGCCCATCCGCCGCCGTCAGGTTATCGATGCCGATGTCCTGCACGGAAATGGTATCGTGCAGCCCGGTATAAATCCCCAGCAGCATGCAGGGGGAATGGGTCGGTTCGGCAAAGAAGCAGTGCACGTTGTCGCCGAAAGCCAGCTTCAGGCCAAACGCCACGCCGCCGGGACCACCGCCGACGCCGCACGGCAGGTACACAAACAGCGGATGGTCGGCATCCACCACGCGCCCCTGCTGGGCAAACTGCGCCTTCAGGCGCTGACCCGCCACCGCGTAACCTAAAAACAGCGTGCGCGAGTTTTCATCATCGATAAAGAAGCAGTTCGGATCGGATTCTGCCGCCTTACGACCCTGCTCAACCGCCACGCCGTAATCTTCTTCATACTCCACGACCGTCACGCCGTGACTGCGCAGTTTGGCTTTTTTCCACGCGCGCGCGTCGGCAGACATATGCACCGTCACCTTAAAGCCGATACGGGCGCTCATAATGCCAATCGACATCCCGAGGTTGCCGGTAGAGCCTACCGCGATGCTGTACTGGCTGAAAAACTGTTTAAATTCAGGTGAAAGCAGAATGCTGTAATCGTCCTGTGTGGTCAGCAGACCGGCTTCCAGCGCCAGTTTTTCCGCGTGGGTCAGCACTTCATAAATACCGCCACGCGCTTTAATTGATCCGGAAATCGGCAGATGGCTGTCCTTCTTCAGCAGGATTTCTCCGCGGATAGGCTGCCCGTACTCTTTTTCCAGCCGTTTTTGCATCGCCGGGATTGCGGCCAGCTCGGATTCGATAATGCCGCCGGTGGCTGCGGTTTCCGGGAATGCCTGCGCCAGATACGGCGCGAAGCGCGTCAGACGAGCATGGGCATCCTGAACATCGTGCTCGGTCAGGCCAACGTACGGTAAACCTTCCGCAAGAGAGGTGGTGCCAGGGTTAAACCAGGTCGTCTCCTTGAGAGCGACCAGGTCTTCCACTAAAGGATACCGGGCGATAAGTGTTTGAATGTTTTCCATAGTCAGTCTCTTTTGCGCTAGATAATAAAGGAAAGCAGGAATGTGCAAACCAATGCAATCACGGACGCGATAAATGTCGCGGTCGTATAGTATTTGAATGTCTCATTCAGGGTGGCGCCGCAGTACTGCTTCACCAGCCAGAAGAGGGAATCGGTCACGATCGTGCAGCCAATAGCGCCGGAACCGATGGCAATGGCGATGATCTCCGGGCTAACGTTAGGGTAGAGCGGCAGCATCGGTGCCACGATTGCCGTCGCGCCCATCATCGCCACCGTGGCGGAGCCCACCGCGGCATGCAGGATTAACGCCACAAGCCAGGCCAGCAGAATCGGGTGCATATGCATGTTCGAGAGGAGCAGTGCGAGGGTGTCCGCCAGCCCGCTGCTCTTGAGGATAGCGTTGAACGCGCCGCCTGCGCCGATAATCAGCAGAATGTTAGCAATGGAGCCAAAACCGTTTTCGGTGTGGGTCAGCAGCGCGCCCATGCCGATATGCTGACGCAGGCCGAGAATGTAATAGGCCACGAATACAGCAATAAACATCGCGGTGATCGGGTTACCAATAAATTCCAGTAGCGTATAGACTGTGCTGCCTTTCGCCATGTTCAGCTCTGCAACGGTTTTCACCAGCATCAGGGCAATCGGCAGCAGAACGGTAAACAGCGTGGCGCTTAGCGACGGCAGCGTACTTTCATCGCGCACTTTCAGGTCGGAAAACTCAGCCGGTACCGGCTTAAACGGCAGACGGTTGCCGAGAAATTTCAGGTACAGCGGCCCGCCGATCAGTGAGGCCATCAATCCTACCAGTAAACCGTAGACAATCACGGTGCCAAGATCCGCCCCCAACTTGTTGGCCACGAACAGCGCTGCCGGATGCGGCGGCACGACGCAGTGTACCGCCATCAGCGCCGTACACAGCGGAATCGCCAGCTTCAGCAGTGAGGTATTGGTCTTTTTGGCAATTGAAAAAGCTAGCGGAATCAATAGCACCACGCCCACTTCCACAAACAGCGTGATCCCGCAAATCAGCCCGACCAGTACCATAATGACGTCAGCGGAAAGCCAACGGCAGCGCTGCAGCGTCAGGCCGATGCGTTCGGCCGCGCCGGACACTTCCATCATTTTGCCCAGAATGGTCCCAAGGCCGATAACCGCGGCGAGGAAGCCCAGCGTGCCGCCGATGCCGCTCTCAATGGCATTGACCATATCCAGCGGCCCCATACCCATCATCGTACCCACGAAGAAGCTGGCTAACAGCAGCGCCAGAAACGGGTGGAATTTAAACTTCACGATGGTCAAAACGATTAACACGATGCTTATCAGCAGCGTGCTCACAACCCAGATTTGAGAGTGCATAACTCACCTTGCCCTGTGATTAACCTGGGGTTATTGGACAAAAATAAGGCAGGGTCTGACAAACGATATAAATCCCCACTCACATGAGCCAGATTGAATCAAATGAGTGATTTATGTCTAATTACTCTGCATTTATGCGACATGATTCACTCTGTGTCACCTATATGCTGATTTTTAGCGCTGGTTTTTTTACACTCTGGCGAAGAGAAATCAGGATGAAAGAGGTGATTATGGATCCCCAGCGCGAGGTCAGAAACCGGCTGCTCAACGGCTGGCAGCTGTCGAAGCTGTATACCTTTGAAGTGGCGGCCCGACATCAGTCATTTGCGCTGGCGGCGGACGAGCTGTCATTAAGCCCCAGCGCCGTCAGCCATCGGATTAATCAGCTGGAAGAGGAGTTAGGCATTCAGCTGTTTGTCCGCTCGCACCGCAAAGTGGAACTCACCCACGAAGGCAAACGCGTGTTCTGGGCGCTGAAATCGTCGCTGGACACGCTTAACCAGGAAATTCTTGATATCAAGAATCAGGAACTGTCGGGGACGCTCACCGTCTACTCTCGGCCCTCTATCGCCCAGTGCTGGCTGGTTCCGGCGCTCGGCGACTTTACCCGCCGCTACCCGTCCATTTCACTGACCATCCTGACCGGTAACGACAACGTCAATTTACAGCGTGCCGGGGTCGATCTGGCGCTCTATTTTGATGATGCGCCGTCCGCGCAGCTCACGCACCATTTTCTGATGGACGAAGAGATTTTGCCGGTATGCAGCCCGGAATACGCCCGTCGCTATGACCTGATGGGATCACTGCTGAACTTGCCGCACTGTACGTTGCTGCACGACAGGCAGGCATGGAGTAACGATTCTGGAACGGATGAATGGCACAGCTGGGCGCAGCATTATGCGGCAAATTTGCCGACATCGTCGGGCATTGGTTTCGATCGTTCTGATTTAGCGGTGATTGCGGCGATGAACCACATCGGCGTGGCGATGGGGAGAAAGAGGCTGGTACAAAAACGTCTCGACAGCGGAGAGCTGGTCGCGCCTTTTGGCGATATGGCGCTGAAATGTCATCAGCATTACTACGTCACCACGCTGCCCGGCAGGCAGTGGCCGAAAATCGAGGCGTTTATTGGTTGGCTTCAGGAGCAGGTTAACCAGGCGGCAAACATAAAAAAGGGCACAGACGGTCCCCTCTCCCCTATGGGGAGAGGGTTAGGGTGAGGGGTAAATCTGCTGGTTTATTAACACGTTATTACCCTCACCCCGGCCCTCTCCCTGAAAGGGAGAGGGAGAAAACCGGTCCTAATTACACCGCCTGACCCTGATGCGCAAAGCGCGAAGCCAGCGGCAGCCAGCAGAGGAAAATCAGCAGCCCCATCAGCGTCATCAGCAGGCCGATGCTGCTCTGCCCGGTTTGCGGCATCATCGCCGACAGCCAGGCCAGCACGCCGGAGCCGATGTTTTGCAGCCCGCCCACCAGTGCCCCGGCGGTACCGGCGAGGAACGGGAACGGCTCCATCGCGCCGCTGGTCGCCAGCGGGAACAGCATGCCTGCGCCGAAGAAGAACAGCGCGGCGGGGACCAGTAGCGTCCAGATATTCATCACGCCGAACAGGCCTGGGATCCACATCATCAGCCCGGCTAACAGGCAACTCACCACCGACTGCCACATAAGGGTCGGGAAGCGTTTTTTGGGCCGCCCGGCGAACCATGCGCCAAAGAATGCCGCCGGAATCGGCAGAATAAACAGGATACTGACCGTCATGCTGCTGAGGCCCAGCACGCCGCCCATCAGCACGCCCGAGCTCGCTTCAAACACCGCAATTCCGGCCAGGCCGCCGATCAGCATGAGCAGGTAGCAGTTAAAGCCGCTGTTGCCGAACAGCGTTTTATAGTTGCTGATAAGCCGGGTTTTGGGCGCGCCACTCGGACGCGTCTCCGGCATCCAGCGCGCCATACTGAAGGTGACGCCCGCGCACAGCACCAGCAGAAAGCCGTAGCAGGCCCGCCAGTTAATCAGCGTTTCCAGCACGCCGCCAATCAGCGGCGCCAGCAGGGGGCTTACCAGAATCCCCATGTTTAACAGGCTGTTGGCGTGGCGTAGCTGGCTGCCTTCATACAGGTCACGCGGCAGCGTCCGCGCCATCACGCCGCCGACGCCAGTCCCCATTCCCTGTAAGGCGCTGGCGGCAATCAGCACCGTCAGGCTGTGGGTGGTGATGGCAACCAGCGTCGCCAGCATAAAAATCGACATTCCTGCGAGGATCACCGGACGACGTCCCACGCGGTCGGACAATGGGCCGTAAAACAGCTGGGAAACGCCGTAGGTCAGCAGGTACGCGGCCATCACGCTCTGCACTGCCCCTTCACGCACGTTGAGGTCGCTCGCCATCTGGGCGATAGCGGGAATATAAATGGTCTGCGCCATCTGGCCGACAGCCACCAGCAACACCAGCATCACCAGGATGTTGACGTTTCTATCTCTTTTCATTTCGCTGATTACTTTATGGAATTTAGGTTTGTAAGAATAAACATCCAGGCTATGCGCCAAATTGGAGAGGAATCTACCACACTGCGGTGGCGATTTAATCATGCGTCATGTAAATGAAATGTGTGACGCAGGCAGGATTTATACACGTCGATCGGCAACAATAGTTGCCAGTTTTTCAGGACAGCCGCAGCACGATCGCCCCCGCGGCAATGCCGCAGGCGGCAACCAGGCGAATGCCCGCCACCCGTTCTTTCAGCAACAGCCAGGCGATCAGCGCGCCAAACAAAATCGAGGTTTCGCGCAGCGCGGCGACCACCGCCAGCGGCGCCTGAGTCATGGCCCACAGCGCCAGCCCGTAAGAACCCATGGTGCCCATTCCGCCGAGGATGCCCTTTTTCCAGTTATGCGCCAGATATCTCGACGCCTCGCGACGGCGGGCAAGCATCGCCCAGCAGAGCAGAGTTGAACCATTCAGGAAAAAGGACCATAGCGTATAGCCAAGCGCCGTGTCGGAGAGGCGGACGCCGGTGCCGTCAATCAGCGTATACCCGGCAATAATCCAGGCGTTCAGCAGTGCTAACACCACGCCTCGCTGCGAACCCCCACGACTGTTGAACGCCATCCCCAGAATCGCTGTACAGATAACCGCGATTCCGCACCACGCCAGCGCGGAAAGATGATCGCCCAGAAACAGTACGCTGATAATGGCGACCAGCAGCGGCGCGGTGCCGCGCATCAGTGGGTAAGTCTGGCTCATATCGGAAATTTGATAGGTTTTCGCCACCAGTACGGTGTAGATCACCTGTAAAATCGTCGAGGCAATCATAAAAGGCACGCTGGCCGCCGATGGCGCAGGCGCGAAGGGAATGAATACCAATGCGATTAATGCGGCGGAACCGGTGACGCCGATCGCCGAATAGAGTTTATCGTTTCCCGCCTTAACGATAGCGTTCCAGCTCGCGTGCAGCAGCGCGGCAAACAGCAAAATGCAAAAAACAGAAAGTGTCATGATCATGCGTGGTTGAGGGGGAATTCACCAAAACGTAACACAACCCACCGGCGGAAAACAGGGCCAGAAATAGGGGATAATCGGGACAGTTCAGAGGATTTCCCTCCGCGCGGAAATGTGATCTTTGCTGCATTTTTACGCAGATGAAAATATTTCCATTGTCAGTCTGAAAAAGCTGTGTTTGTATAAATTCACTTAACGAATAATGAGACAGACCCTGAATGACTCCATCCATGATGACTTCGACCCTACTAAAAACCGCGCTACCAGCCGCGGTGGTCGTCGTGCGTGTGGTGGTGGTCGTCGGCAATGCGCCGTAGGGTCAGGAACACACACGATTCCAAACCCCGCCGGCGCAAACCGGGCGGGGTTTTTAGTTTCTAGCCCCTCCCGGATGGTCGGCCCAGAATAAAAGGACTGGAGCATGGCAAGTTCGGGCACAACATCACAACCGACCCGGTTTACGGGCGCGCAGTTAATCGTTCATTTACTGGAGCGTCAGGGCATCACTATGGTGACCGGCATCCCCGGCGGCACGGTGCTTCCGCTGTACGACGCGTTAAGCCAGAGCACGCAAATCCGTCATATTCTGGCGCGACACGAGCAGGGCGCGGGCTTTATCGCCCAGGGCATGGCGCGCACCCAAGGTAAGCCGGCGGTGTGCATGGCCTGTAGCGGCCCCGGCGCCACCAACCTGGTCACCGCTATTGCCGACGCGCGCCTCGACTCCATTCCCTTGGTGTGTATCACCGGCCAGGTGGCCTCCTCGTTAATCGGTACCGACGCGTTCCAGGAAGTCGACACCTACGGTATCTCTATCCCCATCACTAAACACAACTACTTAGTCCGCAACATCAATGAATTACCGCAGGTTATTGCTGATGCCTTCCGGATTGCGCAGTCGGGTCGCCCAGGTCCGGTGTGGATAGACATTCCTAAGGATGTGCAGACCGCGGAAATCGACATCAGCGAACTGCCGGAACCGGGCGGTCGCGCTGCCACGCCAGACTTTAGCGCCGGGAGCGTCAGCGAAGCGGCGGCGATGATTAACGCTGCGCAGCGTCCAGTGCTGTATCTCGGCGGCGGGGTGATTAACGCGCCGCAACGCGTACGCGAACTGGCCGAGAAAGCCAACCTGCCAACCACCATGACGCTGATGGCGCTGGGCATGCTGCCGAAAGCGCACCCGCTGTCGTTAGGCATGCTGGGCATGCATGGCGCGCGCAGTACCAACTTTATTCTGCAACAATCTGATTTGCTGGTAGTTTTAGGTGCACGTTTTGATGACCGGGCGACCGGTAAAGTGGCGGAATTCTGTCCGAACGCGAAAATTATTCACGTGGATATCGACCGCGCCGAGCTGGGCAAAATCAAGCAGGCGCATGTGGCGATTCAGGCGGATGTGGATGACGTTCTGGCGCAGCTGCTGCCGCAGATTGACGCGCAGCCGCGTACCGAGTGGCGCGGTAAAGTCGCCGAGCTGCAACAAGAGTTCCCGGGGGCGATTCCGCAAGCCGGTGACCCGCTCAGCCATTACGGCCTGATCAACGCTGTTGCCGCCTGTGTAGACGATAACGCGATCATCACCACCGACGTGGGCCAGCATCAGATGTGGGCAGCGCAGGCTTACCCGCTGAACCGTCCACGCCAGTGGCTGACCTCCGGCGGCCTCGGCACCATGGGCTTCGGCCTGCCGGCGGCCATCGGCGCGGCGCTGGTGAATCCGGACAAGAAAGTGCTGTGTTTCTCCGGTGACGGCAGCCTGATGATGAACATCCAGGAGATGGCGACGGCGGCAGAAAATCAGCTGGACGTGAAGATTATCCTGATGAACAACCAGGCGCTGGGGCTGGTGCATCAACAGCAGAGCCTGTTCTACAAGCAGGGCGTATTTGCCGCCACCTATCCGGGCATGATTAACTTTATGCAAATTGCCGCCGGTTTCGGCCTTGAAACCTGCGATTTAAACAACGAAACGGATCCGCAAGCGGCGCTGCAGGCGATCATCAACCGTCCTGGACCGGCGCTGATCCACGTGCGTATCGATGCGGAAGAAAAAGTATATCCGATGGTTCCGCCGGGTGCGGCGAATAGCGAAATGGTGGGGGAATAAGCCATGCAAAAACAGACTCATGATAACGTTATTCTGGAGCTTACCGTGCGCAACCATCCGGGCGTCATGACTCACGTCTGCGGGCTATTTGCCCGTCGTGCGTTTAACGTGGAGGGCATTCTCTGTCTGCCGATCCACGGCAGCGACCATAGCCGAATCTGGCTATTGGTGAATGACGACCAGCGCCTTGAGCAGATGATGAGCCAGATCGACAAGCTGGAAGATGTGGTGAAAGTGGCCCGCAACCAGTCAGATCCCTCGATGTTTAATAAAATCTCCGTCTTCTTCGAGTAGTTCGCTCAAGACTTGAACAGCCACGCGCTTATCGTTAAGGTAAGCGCGTTTTTTTATCCGCCAGGACAAACCCATGATCACCATCGCCCTTATCGACGACCACACTATCGTCCGCTCCGGCTTTGCCCAGCTGCTCGGTCTGGAACCGGATTTGCAGGTCATTGCGGAGTTTGGTTCCGGGCGCGAGGCGTTGGCCGGCTTACCGGGGCGAGGCGTGCAGGTGTGCATTTGCGATATTTCGATGCCCGATATCTCGGGCCTTGAGCTGCTGAGCCAGTTGCCAAAAGGGATGGCGATCATCATGCTCTCCGTCCACGACAGCCCGGCGCTGGTCGAGCAGGCGCTGAATGCCGGGGCGCGCGGCTTTCTCTCCAAGCGCTGTAGCCCGGATGAACTGATTGCCGCCGTACATACCGTGGCGACAGGCGGTTGCTACTTAACGCCGGATATTGCCGTCAAGCTGGCGGCCGGTCGTCAGGATCCGTTGACCAAGCGTGAGCGTCAGGTGGCGGAAAAACTGGCGCAGGGCATGGCGGTCAAAGAGATCGCCGCCGAGCTGGGGTTGTCACCGAAGACGGTGCACGTTCATCGCGCTAACCTGATGGAAAAGCTGGACGTCAGCAACGACGTTGAGCTGGCGCGCCGCATGTTTGACGGCTGGCAATGAACGCACTTTTCTCCCGGTTGATTACCGTTGTCGCCTGTTTCTTTATCTTTTCCGCCGCGTGGTTTTGCCTGTGGAGTATCAGCCTGCACCTGGTTGAGCGCCCGGAGCTGGCGGTGCTGCTGTTTCCGTTCGGCCTTCGTCTGGGATTAATGCTGCAATGCCCGCGCAGCTACTGGCCGGTGCTGCTGGGCGCGGAGTGGCTGCTGATGTACTGGCTGGCGCAGGAAGTGGCGTTGGCGCATCTGCCGGTTTTGATGATCGGCAGTTTTCTCACGTTGCTGCCGGTCACGCTGATTTCCCGCTATCGTCATCAACGCGACTGGCGCACATTGCTTTTGCAGGGGGCGGCGCTGACGGCTGCGGCGCTACTGCAATCGCTGCCCTGGCTGGGGCAAGGCGAAGCGGCCTGGAATGCGCTGCTGCTGACGCTCACCGGCGGCCTGACGTTAGCGCCGATCTGTCTGGTGTTCTGGCACTATCTCACCAGCACCACCTGGCTGCCGCTCGGCCCGGCGCTGGTGTCGCAGCCGGTGAACTGGCGTGGACGACATCTGGTCTGGTATCTGCTGCTGTTCACCGTCAGTCTGTGGCTACAGCTCGGTTTACCCGCCGAGCTGTCGCGCTTTACCCCGTTCTGTCTTGCCTTACCGATTATCGCGCTCGCCTGGCACTACGGCTGGCAGGGAGCGCTGATTGCGACGTTGATGAACGCTATCGCGCTGATTGCCAGCCAGACCTGGCACGATCACCCGGTCGATTTACTGCTCTCGCTGCTGGCGCAAAGCCTGACCGGGCTGCTGCTCGGTGCCGGCATTCAGCGGCTACGTGAGCTTAACCAGTCGCTGCAAAACGAACTGGCGCGCAACCACCGGCTGGCGGAACGTCTGCTGGAAACCGAAGAGAGCGTGCGCCGCGACGTCGCGCGCGAACTGCACGATGATATCGGCCAGACCATCACCGCCATTCGCACGCAGGCGGGTATTGTTCAGCGACTGGCTCCCGACAACGTCGGGGTGAAGCAGAGTGGGGCGCACATTGAACAGCTTTCGCTGGGCGTATACGATGCCGTGCGCCGCCTGCTGGGTCGCCTGCGCCCGCGCCAGCTGGACGATCTCACGCTGGAACAGGCTATTCGTTCGCTGATGCGTGAAATGGAGCTGGAAAGCCGCGGTATCGTCAGCCACCTTGACTGGCGAATCGATGAGTCATTGTTGAGCGAAAGCCAGCGCGTGACGCTGTTTCGCGTCTGTCAGGAAGGGCTCAACAACATTGTTAAGCACGCCAACGCCAGCGCGGTGACGCTCCAGGGTTGGCAACAGGATGAACGGCTGATGCTGGTCATTGAGGACGACGGCAGCGGCTTGCCGCCGGGTTCGAATCAGCAAGGTTTTGGCCTCACCGGTATGCGCGAGCGCGTGACGGCGCTCGGTGGTTCACTCACGATTTCCTGCATGCACGGCACGCGCGTTAGCGTGTCGCTGCCCCAGCGCTACGCCTGAGGAACGGCGATGTTTCAGTTTTTAAAAGCCCCGGCCAGCGTGCCGCTCATCACCGACAAGCAGGAAGTGGACGCCCGTTACCGTTACTGGCGGCGGCATATCCTGCTGACCATCTGGCTCGGCTACGCGCTGTTTTACTTCACCCGTAAAAGCTTTAACGCCGCGGTGCCGGAGATCATCACCAGCGGCGTGCTGACCCGCAGCGATATCGGTCTGCTGGCGACGCTGTTTTACATCACCTACGGACTGTCGAAGTTTGTTTCAGGTATCGTCAGCGACCGCTCGAACGCCCGCTATTTTATGGGTATCGGGCTAATCGCTACCGGCGTGGTCAATATTCTGTTCGGTTTCTCCACCTCTCTGTGGGCCTTTGCCGTGCTGTGGGCGCTGAACGCCTTCTTCCAGGGCTGGGGGGCGCCGGTGTGCGCCCGCTTGCTCACCGCGTGGTATTCGCGCAACGAGCGTGGGGGCTGGTGGGCCATCTGGAACACTGCGCACAACGTCGGCGGAGCGCTGATTCCGATGGTGATGGGGGCGGCGGCGCTGCATTACGGCTGGCGCGCCGGGATGATGATTGCCGGGTTGCTGGCGATCGTGGTGGGCGTTTTTCTTTGCTGGCGACTGCGCGACAGACCGCAGGCGGTAGGCTTGCCGCCGGTTGGCGACTGGCAGCACGACGCGCTGGAGATAGCCCAACAGCAGGAAGGGGCGGGGCTGACTCGTAAAGAGATCCTCACCCGGTACGTGTTACTCAACCCGTATATCTGGCTATTGTCGTTGTGCTACGTGCTGGTGTACGTGGTGCGCGCGGCGATCAACGACTGGGGCAATCTGTATATGTCGGAGACGCTCGGCGTCGATTTGGTCACCGCCAACACTGCTGTCACCATGTTTGAACTGGGCGGCTTTATCGGCGCGCTGGTTGCAGGCTGGGGCTCGGACAAGCTGTTTAACGGCAATCGAGGGCCGATGAACTTGATTTTCGCCGCCGGGATTCTGCTTTCGGTCGGCTCGCTGTGGCTGATGCCATTCGCCAGCTACGTGATGCAGGCGGCGTGCTTCTTCACCACCGGGTTCTTCGTCTTTGGCCCGCAGATGCTGATTGGCATGGCGGCGGCGGAGTGCTCGCACAAAGAGGCGGCAGGCGCGGCGACCGGGTTTGTCGGGCTGTTTGCTTATCTGGGGGCCTCGCTCTCCGGCTGGCCGCTGGCGAAGGTGATGGAAGCGTGGCACTGGACCGGATTCTTCGTGGTGATCGCCATTGCGGCGGGGATTTCCGCACTGCTGCTGCTGCCGTTTTTAAACGCCCAGGCCCCGCGCGAAGCGTGACCTGCTTCACCTTTCTTCGACAAACGGCGTAAAACTAAGAAATTTTCCCGGTTCCACCTGGACGCTGTCTCAGGCCAGCTGCGCCGCTGATTTTTACAATACCGGCCATCACGCAGGTATAAAAATCAGGAGATACCCATGCTGGCCTTCTTAAACCAGGTGCGCAAACCGACCCTGGATCTGCCGCTCGATGTGCGGCGCAAAATGTGGTTCAAACCGTTCATGCAGTCTTACCTGGTGGTCTTTATCGGCTACCTGACCATGTATCTGATCCGCAAAAACTTCAACATCGCGCAGAACGACATGATCTCCACCTACGGGCTGAGCATGACGCAGTTGGGGATGATTGGTCTGGGCTTTTCCATTACCTACGGCGTGGGCAAAACGCTGGTTTCCTACTACGCTGACGGCAAAAACACCAAGCAGTTCCTGCCGTTTATGCTGATCCTCTCCGCCATTTGTATGCTCGGCTTCAGCGCCAGCATGGGCTCGGGCTCCGTCAGCTTGTTCCTGATGATTACTTTCTATGCTCTGAGCGGTTTCTTCCAGAGCACCGGTGGCTCGTGCAGTTATTCCACCATCACCAAGTGGACGCCGCGCCGTAAGCGCGGTTCCTACCTCGGCATGTGGAATATCTCCCATAACCTCGGCGGTGCGGGTGCGGCGGGCGTGGCGCTGTTCGGCGCAAATTACCTGTTCGACGGTCACGTGATAGGTATGTTTATCTTCCCGTCGATTATTGCCCTGATTGTCGGCTTTATCGGCCTGCGTTTTGGCAGCGATTCCCCGGAATCTTACGGTCTTGGCAAAGCTGAAGAGCTGTTCGGCGAGGAGATCAGCGAAGAGGACAAAGAGACCGAAGAAAACGAGATGACCAAATGGCAGATCTTTGTTGAGTACGTGCTGAAAAACAAAGTGATCTGGCTGCTGTGCTTCTCCAACATCTTCCTGTACGTGGTGCGTATCGGTATTGACCAGTGGTCCACCGTCTACGCTTTCCAGGAGCTGAAGCTCTCCAAAGAAGTGGCGATTCAGGGCTTTACCCTGTTTGAAGTGGGCGCGCTGGTCGGCACGCTGCTGTGGGGCTGGCTCTCTGACCTGGCGAACGGTCGTCGTGCGCTGGTGGCTTGCGTGGCGCTGGCACTCATTATCGCGACGCTGGGCGTTTATCAGCACGCCAGCAATCAGTATGTCTATCTGGCTTCGCTGTTTGCTCTCGGCTTCCTGGTGTTCGGCCCGCAGCTGTTAATCGGCGTGGCGGCGGTAGGTTTCGTTCCGAAAAAAGCAATCGGCGCGGCCGATGGCATTAAAGGCACCTTCGCCTACCTGATTGGTGACAGCTTCGCCAAGCTGGGTCTGGGGATGATTGCCGACGGCACGCCGATTTTCGGCCTCACCGGTTGGGCGGGCACCTTTGCCGCGCTGGATACCGCCGCCATTGGCTGTATCTGCCTGATGGCCATCGTCGCTATCTTTGAAGAACGTAAAATTCGCCGTGAGAAAAAGATTCAGCAGTTAAAAATGGCGTAAGTGTGTTTGGTAACGTTTGCCCGGTTCTGCACCGGGCTTTTTTATGCCTGGGATCTGAGATCCGCTTTCATCATCCTCTACCTTCATCGAGCTAACGCACATTATGGTATGCCCGATTATCGACAGCGCGCAAAATCCCATTATCATGTCCGGGTTTAGCCTAAGTGAGAGCGTGCATGATCTGGTTAATTCTGGCCACCCTGGCGGTGGTATTTGTTGTCGGATTTCGGATCCTGACCTCGAGTTCCCGACGGGCTATACGCCGTCTCAGCGAACGACTGGCGATCACGCCAGAACCGGTAGAGTCGATGATCGACCAGTTAGGGAAAGCGCAGGGCGAAGAGTTTTTACGTTATCTGGAGCGCCCTAACGAAGCCCATTTGCAGAATGCGGCGCAGATGCTGCTGATCTGGCAGGTGTGCATCGTCGACGGCAGTGAATCCAATATGCTCACCTGGCATCGGCGGCTGCAAAAAGCCCGTCTCGCCGCGCCCATCACCGACGCTCAGGTGCGCCTGGCGCTCAGCTTCCTGCGCGAACTGGAACCGGAGATTAGCGAGCTCAACGCTTTCCAGTATCGCTACAACGCGCTGTTCCATGATGAAAACGGCGTTCACTGGCTGCATTGATGTTATCGGCGATGGTGTGGCGTAATTATCTGCTGCGTTATCCGACATAAATCGTCACAGCAGAACCTTAAGGCCGTGTTTTTGAACAACACTCAGCAGTTTCAGTGACATCCCGCTGGGGCGTTTAACGCCGCTTTCCCATTTCTGTACCGTTGATACGCTGGTATTCAGATAGCGGGCGAAAACGGGTTGGCTAACCTTGAGCTCTTCACGGAGCGCTTTTATTTCAAGCGGCTGCAGGTCCCTGATATTGCTTAAGCAGGTGGTATCAAAACTGCGCATTGTCTCCAGAGGAATGGCATCCACGCTAAATAATCCAGATGCCGCGCTGTGAATTGCTTCAAAGGCAGGGCTTTTGAATTTAGTTTTTGCTGACATGGCGCACCTCTATCAGTTCTTTATTGTTAATGAGTGCCGTTATCTGATCTTCGGTAAGGCAAGCATAGTACTTTGCTAACTCACGAAAGCCCGCGAGTTCGCCATAGCTGATGTTTGCCATATCCTGTTTGGCATACAGAAAGGTGTAAAACCAATGTTCACCTCCCTTTGCCAGCACAATTGCGCGATCGCGGTTCTGATTGAGACGTTTTTTATAAACCCCACCTCCGAGATTATCTGCTTTTCCCTGTAGTACGGCGTTGACTGCCTCACTTAACTCGTCATCTTTTATCGTGTGGGATTTCGCTTCCCTGTTAAACCACCTGGTTTTGAATATTCGCATCAGGTTGACATCCTGTAGTCTAAAGTGTAGCACCAGGTGATACACTATGTCTTGCCTTTTGGTTTTGCACGCAGGGAGAGACGATAATTCTCAGCTTCCGATCGGCCTCGCAAAATGCAGCGCAACCATGTCAGTTGCTAAAACGTTAAATACGTCACAGTTAAGATGTTACACTGCGTGTCTTTTCCGCAAAGACACCCTCCGCAGGTAACAAAATGAGTGAATATCGTGAAGAAAAAACCCGCGCTGACGTCGTTGCGCGGCCCAACTGGTCGGCGGTTTTCGCCGTGGCGTTTTGCGTCGCCTGCCTGATTACCGTCGAGTTTTTACCCGTCAGCCTGCTGACGCCGATGGCGCAGGATCTGGGGATTTCCGAAGGCGTCGCCGGGCAGTCGGTCACGGTGACCGCGTTTGTCGCCATGTTCTCCAGCCTGTTTATTACCCAGGCCATTGGCGCGACCAACCGTCGCTACGTGGTGATTCTGTTCTCCGTTCTCCTGACGCTTTCCTGCCTGCTGGTGTCGTTTGCCAGTTCGTTCACGTTGCTGCTGTTGGGGCGTGCTTGTCTGGGGCTGGCGCTGGGGGGCTTCTGGGCCATGTCGGCTTCACTGACGATGCGTCTGGTGCCCGCTCGTACGGTGCCGAAAGCGTTGTCGGTGATCTTTGGCGCGGTGTCTATCGCACTGGTGATTGCTGCGCCGCTGGGGAGTTTTCTGGGCGGTATCATCGGCTGGCGTAACGTCTTTAACGCGGCGGCGGTAATGGGGCTGCTGTGTTGCATTTGGGTGGTGAAGGCGTTGCCATCGCTGCCGGGTGAACCTGCGCATCAGAAGCAAAACATGTTTAGCCTGCTGCAGCGTCCCGGCGTGATGGCCGGGATGATCGCCATCTTTATGTCCTTCGCCGGGCAGTTTGCCTTCTTCACTTATATTCGCCCGGTGTATATGAATCTGGCGGGCTTTGACGTTGATGGCCTGACGTTGGTGCTGCTGAGCTTCGGTATCGCCAGCTTTATCGGTACGTCGTTCTCTTCCGTTATCCTTAAACGGTCGGTCAAACTGGCGCTAGCCGGTGCGCCGCTGGTGCTGGCGGTGAGCGCGCTGGTGCTTACGTTGTGGGGCGGCGAGAAAGTGGTCGCCGCTGGCATCGCGATTATCTGGGGGCTGGCGTTTGCGCTGGTGCCGGTGGGCTGGTCGACGTGGATTACCCGCTCACTGGCCGATCAGGCGGAAAAAGCCGGTTCGATTCAGGTGGCCGTCATTCAGTTGGCGAATACCTGTGGCGCGGCGATTGGCGGACTGGCGCTGGATCGTCTGGGGCTGACTTCGCCGTTAATGATTTCCGGCGCGCTGATGCTGCTGACCGCCGTGCTGGTGACGGCGAAGGTGAGAATTCAGTGAGAAGATGGCGTAGAACACTGCCTACGCCAATCGTACCCTCTCGCCCGTTTTGGGCGAGAGGAGCTATCACGCTCGCTTAGAACCACGCCTCAAACATGCCGCCGAAGTTCAGTGAATCCAGCTGCTGGTCGTCGGTACCGTTCACCTTCGCCGTGCGCTTGTTGTCGACCTGACCGCCGGTCACGTAGAAGCGCAGCATCGGACGGAATTCCGGGCCCATACCAATCGCGATGTTCTGCGACAGCGTCAGCTTCCAGCCGTGGTTATCTCCGCCCTGGTCGTAATCCACACGCTGGTAGCCCGCTTCCAGCCACGTCGAGTGCACGTCGTTCCAGAAGTACATCGGACGCACAATCGCGCCGTAGTTTTTACGGTTATCGGTTTTGTCTTTGCTGTTGTCGTAGTCGTGGAACGCCAGCAGGTATTCCACCTGCGCCTGCTGGGTGAACTTGTAGTTACCCTCGAAGCTGGCGTAGATGGCCGTCAGACCGTCGGTTTTGTTGAACACGCTGTTATCCGAGTTATCGGAGTAGCGCAGGATAACCTTGTTCACGCCGCTGTCATCGCTGTTGGTGTGGCTTAACAGCAGGCCGCCCTGCCAGGCATCGAGCTGCTTGTCGTTATCCACCGCTTTGGAGTCGAAGCCGTAGTTGGCGTACACCTCAACATCGATTGGGCCCGCTTTGATGTTGTGGGTTTTGGTGGTCAGCGCGTAGTGGCCGTCATCACCGGTGTCGGAGTTACCGGTACAGGTGATGCGCGACGGGTTCGACTCATCGGCCATCACTTCCGGGCTACAGGATTTCACCTGAGCCACCGTGGCCACGTCGAACTGCACGCCGCCAATATCAAAGTTTTTCACCCCGGCGCCCTGGCCGTCGTGGTTCATCCAGAAGTAGTCGTTGATACCCTGTTGCGGACGCTGGTGGAAGTCACGACCGGCCCAGATATAGGCGTTCGGGTTGGATTCGAGCACGTTGGTCACGCCGACGTAGGCCTTTTTCAGGTTCACTTCGTCGCTCCAGTGGTCGAACATTACGTTGATATCCCAGATCGCGCCTTTTTCGCTCTTAAAGGCCTTGGTGAGCTGGAATTCGCCGCCGTTGCCTTCGTTACCCAGACGACCGATCGCCGAGGCGCCGTTATAAGAGCCGTCCACGCCGACGTATTTCTGATCGCCTGCCTGGAAATGCGCGCCGTAGCGGGCGTAGCCGCTGAACTTCAGGCCGAACGGTACCGCCATATCCGGCGTCGCTGCTGCGGTCTGTGGGTTGGTCTCCAGATCCACCTTCTTCGCGGCGGCGGCGTCCATTTTGGCCTGACGATCCGCCAGTGCTTTATCGACGGCTTTGGCCACAATGGCGTCGATTTGTTCCTGAGTAAATTCTTGTGCCATTACAGAGGAAAGAGGGCAAAGTGCGGCAATAACCGCCATAGCTAAAGGAAATTTTTTTACAGTTTTCATGGTTATCTCAAATTAATTAATTATATTCTCAGACAATAACCATCCCGTTCTGGTGTAAATATAAAAAGACGCCACCAAAACAAGCTGATTTTATTTTTAATATCGTAGGGTACAGTTAAATAATTAGCGTAATTAATATCTCCGTAGTCAGAATGCCTAAATATTAACGTTGGTAAAGATGAATAATCTCTTCCGATAGTTCACGTGCCAACAGGGAATTCATTAAATGATCCTGCGCGTGTACCATAATTAAGGTCATGGGCTGACGCGCGTCACCTGCATCCTGCTCAATAAGCTTGGTTTGCATATGGTGCGCCTGGCGGGCATAGCCATCGGCTTCCCGCAGGAGATTTTTGGCCTCCTCCATTTCACCCTGACGTGCGGCGTGCAGCGCCTCAAAGCACAGCGATCTGGACTGGCCCGCGTTAATGATAATTTCCATTACCGCATCCTCTAACCTAACCATAATAATATCCTCTAACTATTTAAAGTCATGATAAAAAGAGGTCGGAAATAATATATCAATGCTTACTGTTAAATTTATCTTACTTAACTAACGGTTCCGGCTTATGGTGCAGTTGATGGTATTAATTATTGTTTGTTGTTCATTGTTGAGCGCCTTTTAAGCGCGCAGCAAAGGTTAATACATGGCCTCATTGACCAGCATATAAATAACATGCGAGACCACCGTATTTAGCGTCCATAAATAATGGATCGCTCAATCATGAGTGATGACGAAAGTTCATTTTAAAATCTTTTACGCACGCTGTGGAATTCAGCGGCGGAGCATAATCTTGTACATTGGTGCCTATCCTCGAAATGTAAAAAGTTATTGCGATTGTGATTTGATATGAAACTGAAACCGGTTTCTATTCATAAAAGCTAGAAGTGTGATACCCATCAATTTCTCATGCTTATGAGACTAATTATTTCGTCCTGGGTCACAGAAAATTGTCGTTTGAGGATGAAATGAGCATCAATTGAGCAAGAGCGGCAACAGACGGGAGCTGTGGGAGGTGGCCTGACAAGCGTAACAGCCGTCAGGCGTGGTGCGGCACGTTGCCGGATCTGCTTTATCCGGCCTACGATTGCTTATTGCTATTTCTGGGTGGGGCACTGAATGGTTTTTATCGCCTTCTCATAGGCCGCGCGATCGTTCTTATCCAACGCCCGCGTGGCGCTCTGCACCGCGGTTTTATTCTCAGCCGACTCCAGCACGCGATTGGCAAACTGGGTATCGCTCAGCCCGCTGTTTGCCGGGCAGTTCTGCTTCACGTCTTTAACCACCTGCTGTTTTTGCTGTTCGAACTTCAGACCTTCGAGCGGTGCGGAAAACGCGACGGCTGGCAGCATCAGGCAGGCAGCGAGACAGATCTTTTTCATGACGGATATCCTTATGTTCATACGGTGAATTAACTATAGCTGGAATCCCGCTATACCGTTTTTACCCGACGGCGTGAGTCCAGCGAAATCAGTATCACCGAGGATAAAATCAGTAGCGTGCCTAACCAGTCCGGCAGGGTGAAGCTGATCCCGAGCAGCAGCAGCGATAAAAGCGCACTGCTCAGCGGTTCGGCGCAGCTGAGGATGCTGGCTTTTGGCCCGCCAATCATCTGTGCGCCCTTCAGGTACAGGCTGAAAGTCAGGGAGGTACCAATCACCACCAGATAGAAAAAGGCCAGCAGCAGGTTACCGGTAATGACGATGTGGGTGCCTTGTCCTGCGTAGAACGGCAGCAGCATTGCGCCGCCAAGCAGCATGCTCCAGCCGACGATCGGTAGCGTGCCGTAGCGGGCTATCAACGTTGATGGCCAGGTGGTGTAGAACGCGGCGGCAAAGGCCGAGGCGATTCCCCAGAATAGCGCCGCGCCGGAGATCGAGAGAGACGTTGGGTCGCCGTGGGTGACCAGCAAGAAAGTACCGATAAGCGAGGTGGCGATAGCGGCAAAGACGAAGCGGCCAGGCCGCGCTTTGCGCACGATGGCAAACCAGGCCACGATAATTGTGGGTGACAGGAACTGCAAAACGGTGGCGGTTGCGGCGTTGGATTTTTCAATCGCCATCAGGAAGGTGAGCTGAACGGTCATCGCACCGACCAGCGAGAAAATCAGCAGACTTATCGCGTCTTTGCGGTTTTTCAGGATGCGGAAGATGCCGTCGCCGTGCAGGAAAGAGAACGTCAGCAGAATAAAACCGCCGGAAAGCAGGCGAATCATGGTCAGAAACGGGGAACCCATCTGACTGTGTTCCATGATGTACTGCGCGCAAACGCCGGAACTTCCCCACAATATTGCGGCAATTAAGACGTTAAGCATCCCTTTTCTGGTGGCACCCATTTTCCTCAACCCTGTCATATTATTTTGCTCTGACGGGCATCATAGCATGGCGGGAAGCGTGCCCCCAGCGATGCGCCGGGGGCAAAAGGGTTAGCTGAGATCGACGTTTTTGCTGCCAAAAAGCCAGGTCAACAGGAAACCGCAGAAGTAGGCGACGGCAAGCCCTGCCGCATAGACCGCCATCCCCGCGTAGATACCGCTGCCCGAGGTCATCAGCGGCAGCGCGACCAGCCCAGACGGGCCGAAGACCGTGTTCAGACCGACCGGTAGCCCCATCCAGGCAACGAGGCCGATAAAGAAACCGCCACAGGCGCCGCCAAGACAGGCGGTGACAAACGGCTTCATGCGCGGCAGGGTGACGCCGTAGATCAGCGGTTCGCCGACGCCGAGCAGGCCGGGGATGATAGCCCCTTTAATCTGCGTGCGCAGCAGCGAGCCCTGTTTCGCGCGGTAGTAAAGCGCCAATGCCGCGCCGACCTGACCGGCGCCGGCCATAGCCAGAATGGTGAACAGTGAGTTGAAGCCCTGGGCTTCCATCAGCGCGAAGTACACCGGTACAAAACCCTGATGCACACCAAACATCACCGCCAGCAGGAACAGCCCCGCCAGCACCGCCGAACCAAACGGGTTCCCGTTAAGATGCAGGAACAGCCACGACATGCCGGTAAACAGGTAACCGCCGATAGGCATAATCACCACGAAAGTCACCGCCCCCATAATCAGCAGCGTGACGGCTGACGTGAGGATCATGTCGAGGTTGGCCGGCATAACGCGACGTACCTGTTTTTCCACCCACGCGCCGATGATCGAGGCAATCAGCACGCCGATGATATTGCCGCGGGGGTCAATGGCGTGGCCGAAGAAGTCGGAGATGCCGGAATAGAAACCGACCGCCGCTTTCGGGTCATAGCCGAGGATAAACAGCGCGGCGATAATCGCCCCGTTAACGCCGGAGCCGCCGAACGCTTTCTGTGCGTTATAGCCGATGAGAATACTCAGGAAGGTGAACATGCCTTTACTGAACACCTTCATGTAGCTGATGACATCAACCAGCGTGGCGTTCGGATGGGCGTTCTCCAGCACGAACAGCTGTTCGGCGAGCGTGGCGAAACCCAGCAGCAGGCCAACGGCGATAAAACCTGGGATCAGTGGCGTAAAAATGGTGGCGAACTTCGCGAGGAATTTCTGCACGCTACTGGTTTGTTTCCCCTTTAGCTCCTGCTTTTTGGCGCTGGCGATATCGGCCAGCGAAGCGCTGAATTGAGCCTCATCAGCCTGCGTCAGCGGCGCTTCTTCCAACAGCAGGTTCATGATCTCCGAAGCGGTCTGCGCCTTGCCTGGCCCCAGGATAATCTGGAATTGTTCGTTGCTGACCACCACGCCCATCACGCCTTCCACCTGACGAATGGCGGCAACGTCGGCATGCGCTTCATTGCGCAGCGTTAAGCGCAGGCGAGTCATACAGTTCCCCGCCTGCACCACGTTTGGCGCTCCGCCAACCAGGGTAAGAATGCGGGCTATCATCTCTTTATTTATTTTTGCCATTCTACGAAATCCCCAGTCTGATGGATTAGTGTTGCAGCGCCTTGCGGATAAAGCCGCCGTTGTCTGCCAGCAGCTGTTTGGTTGCTTCTGCGCTCAAGTTCGCCAGCACCATCACGATGGCGGTTTTGCAGTGGCGGCCGCAGGCATCCAGCGCCGCCTGCGCGGTTGGGCGATCGCACTCGGTGGCTTCCATCACGATGGAAATCTGGCGTTCGATCAGCTTGGCGTTGGTGGCCTCAACGTCGACCATCAGGTTGCTGTAGACCTTGCCGCTGCGGATCATCGCCCCGGTGGTAATCATGTTCAGCACCAGTTTCTGCGCCGTACCGGCCTTCAGGCGGGTAGAGCCCGTCACCACTTCCGGGCCGACAACCGGGGTAATGGCGATGTCGGCGCGCTGCGCCATTTCGCCGTGAGGGTTGCAGCTGACGATCGCGACCAGCGCGTTTTGTTGATGGGCGTAGGCCATCGCGCCCAATACATACGGCGTGCGGCCGCTGGCGGCGATGCCGACCAGAACGTCATGTTGGTTAAAGCCCAGCGCCTGTAAATCTTCTGCGCCCTGCGCGGCGTTGTCTTCGACGTTTTCAACCGCCTTCAGAATGGCGGTATGACCGCCAGCGATCAGGCCGACAACTTGTTCCGGGCGGGTGCCGAAAGTGGGTGGGCATTCGCTGGCGTCAAGAATACCCAGACGCCCGGAGGTACCCGCGCCAATGTAAATCAGGCGGCCGCCATGACGGAACGCGTTGGCGACACTGTCAACCAGCTGGGCAATTTGCGGAATATACGGCGTGATGGCATGAGCAACCTGCTGATCTTCGTTGTTAATTACCGTCAGCATCTCTTCGGTGGAGAGGGTGTCAATGTTGGCGCTGTTCGCGTTGCGCCGTTCAGTCAGCAATTTGCTCAGGTCGATACTCATAGGAAACCTCATCATTCACAGTGGCGAGCAGTATAAGGAATTAATTATTCCATTCATGTGAAGGTTATCACGATTAGACGAGTGAGGTAATGTGGGGTTTATAGCTATAGCGGGAAAAACTGCGGTAATAATATTGGAATATTTTATTACCGCAGTGAATTTTAGCGTGCTCTGCGTGGCTTCAGCAGACCGAAAAACAGCGCGATACCATAAGAAATGGTCATCGCGAAGCTCATTTTCAGCATGGTTTCGCCACCCAATCCGGCCAACGGTGCGGCAATGCCGCCGCAGACGAACATCAGCGTGCCCATTAACGCCGACGCGGTGCCCGACTGCGCGCTGCTGACGGCGCTCATCGCTTCGGCGCCGGAAACGGTGCTGATCCCGCTCATAAACGATACCGTAAAGAACAGGCCGACCAACGCCAGAACAGGCAACTGGGACCAGGCGAACAGCAGCGTCACCGCCGCGCACAGTACCGCCAGCACCAGGCCACGGCGGAGTAGCGTTTCAGCGGCCACACGGCGCGCCAGTTTTGAGAAAATGAGCGCGGCGATAATCAGCCCGATACCGTTCAGGCCAAACAACAGGCTGAACTGCATGGGGCTCATGCCGTATTCGCTCTGAATAACGAATGACGAGGTGCCGATGTAGGAGAACAGCCCGGCCATCATAAAGGCCTGAATCAGGCAGTAGCGCATAAACCGACGATTCTTCAGTACTGGCGTTCCCTTTGGCTGCTGCGCCGTGCTGGCGCTTTTGGCCGGCAGCGTTTCATGCAGCACCGTCAGGCTTAACACCAGCAGCACGACGCCAATTCCGGCCATCGTCCAGAACAGAATACGCCAGTCGAAGGCGGTAATGATGTAGCCACCGAGTACCGGGGAGAGCACCGGGGCGATGCCGTTGACGGTCATTAGCAGGGCAAAAAACTGGGTGAGCAGGGTTCCCTGATAACGGTCGCGGGCGATCGAGCGCGACAGCACCGAGCCGCCCGCCCCGGCGAAACCTTGCAGGAAACGCCAGCCGATCAACAGGTGAATATCCTGAGTGACGGCGCACATCGCGGAAGAGAAGATAAACAGCAGCAGCGACAGTGCCAGCGGTTTGCGGCGACCGATACGGTCGCTGAGCGGGCCGAAGAACATCTGGCCGAGGCCAAGACCGATCAGCGCAGCGGTGAGAGATAGCTGGGTTTGCGTGCCGGTCGCGCTGAGTTGCTCGGTGATTTCCGGCAGCGCCGGGAGATAAAAATCGGTACAGAGTGGGCCAATGGCGGAAAGCAGACCCAGCACCACGACCCATGACAGGGAAACACGCGGCATGAAAGCTCCTTTTGCAATATTCGGGAGGGGTTAGCGTTAACCCCGTTCGGTAAATAAGAGTGTCATCGTGGCAAAAAAGCCTACGCCGCCGGGTTACGGCGACGATGAAATAAAGATCCGACGTTTACAAAGAGAATGGCTAAACGGAGACGAGCATCTTAATAATATTCTGATACGTTATTTCCATGTCCTCTTCGGCGGCCTGCTGGGGAATTTGTCGACGGTAAATCGTCCCTTCCACCATCACCGCCATCACCTCGACGCAGCAGCGAATACGGGTTTCGCTGAGGTGCGGGTAGGTATGACGCAGGTGCTCGCAGGCGGTATTGAACATGCGCGCATCGGCCTCTTTCAGCCAGGCGGCCACCTGCGGATTACGGGTCGCTTCAGCGGCCATTTCCAGCATTAACGCATCGTCATCTTCGTTTAACGACATACGCCACGCCAGCATGTGTGGCATCAGATGGGTTTGAGTTTTTCCCGCCATCTCGGCGATCCGATAGTCGATAATCCGGTGGATCATCTCTTCAATAATCGCGTCTTTATTGTTGAAATAACGGTAGATTTGGCCAACGCTCAGCTTCGCTTCGGCGGCAATTTGCGACATGCTGGCAGCGTGAAAACCGCTGTTGCGAAAGCAGCGGCGGGCAGCGGCGATGATTTCGTCCTGGCGGGCTTTTTGCCGGGCTTCCAGCTTGCTGGTCATGCATGTCTCCGTAAGAATTTATAGTGAGAATGATCGTTCTCATTTTTCGCTCATTATACGTAGTGAGCGTCCGATGAAAAGCATTTTCTAATACGGATTTTTTCTTTTTTACGTTGTGCAAAAAAGAATGGAGAAAAAAAGCGTTTTTTGTGAAATTAATCAGGTCGGCCAATAAAAATAAGGAATAAATATGCCATTTGTTATTAAAGAAGTTATTACGCAGGAAGACAAAGAGGAATTGCTCACCGGGCTGCGGGCTTATAACCAGCAGTTTGTTGATACTTCCGGGTGGGGGGATATCTGCGTTTACCTGCGTGATGAGCAGGATGTGATGCGCGGTGGTCTGATTGGCCAGCGCAAAGGCGATTGGCTCAGCATCGACTATCTGTGGGTGTGTGAAACGACGCGCGGTGACGGGGTGGGCAGTGAGCTTATCAGACGTGCGGAGGCGCTTGCTCGGGAGAAAGGCTGTCTGCACGCGCTGGTCGACACCATCAGCTTCCAGGCGCTGCCGTTTTATCAGAAGCAGGGCTACCAGCTGGTGAAGACGCTGGAGGATTTCCCGCTGGCGGGGATGGCGCGTCACTATCTGACGAAGGCGCTGTAAGCGCAGCGCCATCCGGCACTGTTCTACGCGTGCCGCGTTTTCAGCGGCGCTTCTTTCAGCAGCCACGACAGCACAAACGCCACCACCATAATGCAGGCCGCCATGACGAACGCCGCATGGATCGCCGCGCCGAAGGCGGTGAGGTAGTCGGTACGAATCGCCGCGGGAAGCTGGTGAATCGCCACCGGGTTCATCCCTTGCGGGATGGCAGCGCCTTCCGGCAACAGGCTCATCAGCCGTGATTGCAGCACCGAGGTGAACACCGCGCCAAACAGCGCCACGCCGATGGAACCGCCGATAGAGCGGAACAGCGTAACCCCGGAGGTCGCCACGCCGTACAGATTGGCGCTGACCGTATTTTGTACCGCCAGCACCAGTACCTGCATTACCAGCCCCAACCCCATCCCCAGCACGCCGGTAAACAGATACAGCTGCCAGGTCGGCGAGGTAATGGTAATGCGCGTCAACAGCACCATCCCGATGCAGCCCATCAGGGTACCGACGATAGGGTAGATGCGGTACTTACCGGTGCGGCTGATGGCCCGGCCGCTGATAATCGAGGTCAACAACAGCCCGCCCATTAGCGGAATCAACTGTAAGCCAGCCTCCGTTGGCGTGGCGTTTTTCACCACCTGCAAATAGAGCGGCAGGAAGGTGACTGAGCCGAACAGCGACATACCGATGATAAAACCGATCAGGCTGCACAGCAGGAAGCTGCGGTTGCGGAACAGCGAAAGCGGGATAATCGGCTCAAACGCCAGCCGCTCTTCATAGATGAACCCGGCGATACCCACCAGACCAAAGGCCAGAATGCACCACAGCTGTGGGTCGCTCCACTCGCGCACCGTACCGCCTTCGGTGGTGAACAAAATAATACACACCAGCGCCAGGGTCAGGTAAATCGCCCCCAGCCAGTCAATCTGATGCTGGCTGCGTTTGTTGCTGGCATGGAATACCGCGCCGATGACAAACAGCGCAAAGAGCCCCAACGGCAGGTTGATGTAGAAAATCCAGCGCCAGGAGGCGTGCTGGACGATAAAGCCGCCGATCAGCGGGCCAATCACCGTCGCCAGACCAAATACTCCGCCGAATAACCCCTGGTAGCGGCCACGTTCGGCGGGAGGAATCACATCGGCCACCGCCGCCATACTGATCACCATCAGCCCGCCGCCGCCAAGCCCTTGCAGCGCCCGCATCAGCACCAGTTGGGTCATATTCTGCGCCAGACCGCACAGCGCTGAGCCGGCGAGGAACAACAGAATCGAGATTTGCAGTACCCGTTTGCGGCCAAACAGATCGCCGAATTTGCCGTACAGCGGTACCACGATGGTGGAGGTGAGGATATAGGCCGTCACGACCCACGAGAGCTTGTCGAGCCCGCCCAGCTCGCCGACAATGGTCGGTAGCGCGGTCGAGACGATGGTCTGGTCGAGTGCGGAGAGCAGCATCACCAGCAGCAGCGCGCTGAACAGCAGACGAATTGAGGTCACGCCAGCCTGCTGCGGCTGCGCGTTTGTCGTCATATCGGACGCCATCATGTCCTCACTTGAAATTAATTAAATGCATAATTAATATTTATTGAAGATCATTAAGAGGTCAAGGGATCCCGTTTCTATGCCAGCACAAAAAGATAACCTTAAACCGCGTAGACCGGGTCGTCCGCGCGGCAGCAAGCCCGATGCCGACAAGCGTGAACAGCTGATAGATATTGCTTTGCAGCTGTTTTCCCAGCAAGGCGTTGCGCGCACATCACTGAATGCGATCGCCCGCGAAGCGGGGGTCACGCCAGCGATGCTGCACTACTACTTTAATTCACGAGAGCAATTGCTGGATGTGATGATCGAAGAGCGATTTTTACCGCTGCGTGCCGAAATTGGCGGTGTGTTTGGCGATTATCCTGACGAACCGGTGCAAGCGCTGACAGAAATGGTCAAGAAACTGGCGACACTTGCAGCGCAGTACGAGTGGTTTGCCCCGCTGTGGATGCAGGAAGTGATCGGCGAGATGCCGGTATTGCGCCAGCATCTTCACGCGCGTTTTGGCGATGAGAAGTATCAGGCGACGTTAGCGATGGTGAAACGCTGGCAGGAGGAAGGAAAGGTCAATCCGCATCTTTCGGCGGAGCTGCTGTTTACCACCCTGTTAAGTCTGGTGCTGGTGCCCTTTTCCCGGATGCGTAAAGACGAGCGGTTGGCGATGCTAACGCCGGAGATGATTGTCGGCAACGCGCTGGCGGTACTGTTGCAGGGGATTGGCCCGGTATAAGCGTAGGCCCGATAAGCGTAGCGCCATCGGGCACGATGCGGCACATTGCCGGATGGCGGCGTAAACGCCTTATCCGGCCTACCGGGTAAACGGCGTTATTCGAGGGTAAACTGGTTACTCTCCGCCAGCGCCTTAAACCATAGCCCGTTGCGCTTAATCTGCCGTTCGCCGGTTTCAAGGTCGAGGCGGTAGAACCCGTAGCGGCGTTTAAACGAGTTGAGCCACGACCAGTTGTCGATAAACGTCCACTGATGTACGCCGAAGCAGTTTGCGCCGTCGGCGATGGCGCGGTGTAGCTGCACCAGATGCTCTTCCATCAGACCAATACGGAAACCATCGTCAATCACACCATCCGCCTGTACCGGGCCTTCGGATTGCAGATCCATCGCGATGCCAATTTCGGCGAGATACCACTTAATATTGCCGTAATTATCGCGAATATTGCTGGCAATGTCGTAGATCGCCTGCGGATGAATTTCGTTGTTGTCGCGGTACGGATTAAAGCGGCCGTTCGGGTCGACGTAGTTTTCGAAGTAGTACTCCGGTGTGAAGTAGTCGAGGGTGTACGGCGTTTCGCGCGCCTGCACGCGGCGCGGCACGTAGTAGTTCACGCCGAGGAAGTCGATCCGCGAGTCGGTAATCAGCGAGACCTCTTCTTTGGTGGTTTCCGGCAGACAGTTATGCACCGCCAGCAGCTCGCACAGCTCTTTCGGGAACTGGTGCTTCACCAGCGGGTCGAGGAAGCTGCGGTTAAACAGCAGGTCGGCGTACCACGCCGCTTTTTTATCTTCCGCTGAGTCGTTGCGGGTATAGGACGGCGTCAGGTTGAGTACCACGCCAATCTCGCCCGCCAGCGTCTGCTCGCGATAGCACTGCACCGCTTTGGCGTGCGCCAGCATGATGTTAAACGCCACTTGCGCGGCCAGCTTGCCGTCTTTTTTGCACGGATAGTGGAAGTCATACAGATAGCCGCCTTCCACCGGCACAATCGGCTCGTTGAAGGTTATCCAGTATTTGATTTTATGGCCGAACAGGCGAAACGCCGTGGCGGCAAAACGGGCGAACAGATCGGTCACGTGTTTTGACTCGAAGCCGCCGTAGCGATTTTGCAAATCTTCCGGCATATCAAAATGGTAGAGGTTAACCATCGGTTCGATGCCGTTAGCGATCATTTCGTCGAAATAGTCGTTGTAGAAGCGGACGGCCTCGGCGTTCGGCTCGCCGGTTTCCAGATCGTCGATCAGCCGCGACCACTGAATAGAGGTACGAAATGAGTTAAACCCGATGTGCTTCATCAGGGCGACATCTTCTTTGTAACGGTGCAGCGTATTGCAGACCGTCTCAGGGCCGATTCCCCGGTAAAAGCGCTCCGGCTGCGCGGCGTGCCAGCTGTCCCAGATGGAACGGTGAGGTTTACCCTCTGCGCCTTCGGTTTGCGGGCCCGAGGCGGCGGCGCCCCAGAGGAAATGGTTTGGAAACGCGTACGTGGTCATTTAATCTCCTGAATAAAAACAAAAAACTGCGCCGTTAGCGGCGCAGCAAAGCACTACTCTGCATTCACCTGAATGGACTTGATAAAGATATAGCCCCAGTCACCGGCGTATTTCCCCACGCTGATGGTGTTTTCACCCTGCTTGAGATAGACCGGAATCGTCATCCGCTGGCCGTGCTCGTCAGTTTGCGGAAATTCAATCTGGATAGGTTTATCGCCGTTAATCTGCACCGAGTTCTTCTTTCCACCCCACTTGGCATTGAAATCGAGGTGAAGTAGGTAATTGCCGTCCCACGGTGCCGCAATCTTCCAGCTCGCTTTATCGCCATCATTGGCAAACGGTCCCAGGAAACCATCTTCGCCGGTTGCCAGTTCATTGTCCGCGCTCTTGATCACCGTTTTCTGGCTTTGCTCCAGACCCTGTAACTGACTGTCAAAGTGGCAGAAATCGGCGGGTACTTTCGCGGTGGCCTCGGTGACGTTGACGGTCAACGTTTTGCTGCTTTTCAATAGGCCATCGTCGGCAGTGAAGGTCAGCTGGTAGGTACCGGGTGTTGGGAACCAGGCGCGGGTTGAGGCCTTGTTGGCATCGCAAAAATGCGCCTGTTTTTTGCCCGTACTGGTCCACTTTTCGCGCACTTTTCGTGACGGCAGATTGTCGTCCAGCCACCGCGCATTGAGGCTAAGTCCGCTGTGTTGTGCGGCGGTGGCCGTTTCCTCAAGCGTAATGACCGGCGCCTTGTTTTTCTGCGTATGGGTGACGCTGATAACGTTAGACGGTGCCGATTGCCCGGTTTCATTTTTAGCAATGACGCGGTAGAAGTAAGTTTTGCCCAGCGTCAACGACGTGTAGTCGTCGCGGAAGAGATCCATCGTTTCCGGATTCCACTCCTGCACACCGTCGGAAATATTATGTCCTACGACTTGCCACGGGCCGTCTTTCGACTCCGCACGTTCAACGTCGTAACTGCGACCAACAGCGGCACCCATCCAGTTGATGGCGAACGGCGAAGTGGTTTCACGTAGTTTTGGCGCATCCGGTATGGGGAGCGGGGCCATTTGTTCCTGTCCCGCGATCTGCGCAGCCGCTTTGCGAACCAGGTTGACGATCTCCGTTTCCTGATTGGCATCCCCTTCCGGGAAGCCCGGCAGATGGTAGCTGTAGTGGCCGGTGTACTCTTTATGCCAATAGAAACCGCCGTCGTGACGGTGCCCACGGAAACCCCAGATGAACCCCCCTGCGGCTTTTGCGCCGTTAACGTCAGTATGAACGATCGACTGCATGATGCTGTTCAACGCGTTGCTATCAAGCAACCCGAACTCACCAACCAGGTACACTTTCTTACCGCCGATAGCCTCCAGATCCTTTTTCACCTGTTCCGGGTGATTGTTTCCGGCATTGGTGTAGTAATGGTTGCTGACGATATCCACGTTGGGATCGTTCACGGAGAAGTCGTTGATTTTTTTATAGGTACCGTCAACCACCAGTTGGTGTGGAGCCATTTTCTTAATCCACGCCGCCGTCTGCTTCAGGAATTCCGCATTTGTGTCTTCCAGTTCATTACCGGTCTCCCAGGCCATAATGGCTTTTTCCTCGGAGTAGGCACGCCCGGTAAGCGTGTTCGTGCGGGTGATCACCTGGCGAATGACATCCAGATACGCTTGGTAGGTTTTACTGCGCGTGTTGTAAAAATCTTCAGGTTTTTCATGGTAAAAAGCCGCAAGTTGTTCGCGACCACCCCACCACCACCAGTGATCGATAAACGGCAGAATCAGGCGCAGGCCCTGTTTATCGGCTTCGGCAATCATGTTGTCGTAAACCACCATCGCCTTTTCGTTCAGACGCGGCATGCCGCCTGGCGTAGCGGGAGCCAGGATATGCGTTTCTCGTTCACAGGCTTCGTCGTTCTCCTGTTGCACTGAAAGCACATAGACGCGCTGGGCCCTGGCTCCGGTTTGCACGATGGCTTTAATCCAGTTTTCTTGTTCTTCCGGCGTGGGCCATTTGAAATATTGACCCCATCCGCGCGGATCGGCTTTACAGACGCCGCGCGCATCGTTTTCAATCCGATGCAGTTCAGGGGCGTGGATCCCAGCGAAGCGAAATTCCTGGTTACCGTCCATCAGCTGTGCGCCCTGGCGGGTAATGAAGTTATCGAAGTGAGAAGGTTCCGCCGCGAGCGCACCAGCGCTGGTCAGTGCTGCCAGTACGGCGAGGAACAGGGATTTTTTTGCGACTCGTTTCATGGCTTCTCTCCTTAGAACCAGACTTCTGCCTGTACGCCAAAGTTGACCGTATCGGTGTCACCGCTGCGGCTGTAGCCACCGGCGTCGATGGTGTTGGTGCCCCAGTTGTAGTTGCCGTCGAGGGCATCAGAGACGCCTTTATCCCATTTGGCGTAAGTGACGAAGAAGCGCAGTTGCGGGCGGCTCCAGAAGCCAGAGTCGAAGGTCAGCGTCGGTGCTACGGTGACTTTCGTCAGCCCGCCCTTGCCTTTGCCATTAACCCCTTTGTAGTTATCGTCATCGAGGTATTCGTAGCCCAGCTCATACTGCATGGCGAAGTTTTTGGTGATCTGATGATAAGGACGGATACCCGCAACCCAGCTGGTGCGGCCCCAGCCCTTATCGTCGCTGCTCCACCAACGGTAGTTTTTGTCTTTCTGGAAGTAGGCGAAGGTCGAAATGTCGATATCGCCCATTGAGGCCATGCTGTCGAGCACGATGCGCCAGGACTGAGTATCCTCAAGGTTTGCCCAGCCCCAGCCGTTTTTACCCAGCGAATCGCCAGCCGCAAGGCCGCGGCCATACTGCATGACCAGTTTGGAATAGCCGCCCGTCAGGCCCCAAAAGCCGTCAAAATTATATACACCGGTCACACCGTAGCCTTTCTCTGCGGAGGTGGGGTGGTTTTCGTTGCGGTTCATGCGATGGCCGATCAGTTCCAGATCCAGCCCGGTACCGGCGATCTTTTTCAACCACAGGTTAAGCGAGTAGTCATCCGGGTAGCCCTGATCGCCTTTGTCGACCGGATAGGCTTTGGTTTCATCAGTGGGGGAGAAGGCGTAAACCCCTGCGTCAAAGCGGGCGAAGCCCAGATCCATGTTATCGAAGCCACCGCCGGTGCCGTTGTACTGAATGTACTCCCAGTCAAACTGGTGGCTGGAGGTGTTGGAACTGCTGTAACGCTTACCGCCCCAGAAGGTCATCTCTGGGGCAAAGTCGAGATTGGTGAGTTCGGCGTAGGCCTCGCGGAACTGTACGTCGTGCCCGTCATCATCTTGACAGTTCCAGTCCGAGGTACATTTGCTTTGGTGGGTGATGTTGGCCTGAACTTTCGCCACAGCGCCGGAATCGGATTTCAGTGTGACGGTAGGAATAAGCTCGATTTTGGTGTCTTCTTCGTTGCCCAGGCGCCATTTACCGTCTGGCATCAACCCGACGGAATCTACGCGGTTGCCGTCCGAGTTCGCCAGGATCCCTGAGCGCATGTAGCCATGGAGCTGGAAGTCATATTTTTCGGCGTGGGCCAGGCCGCTTGTGGCAGCGCTGATAAGTATAGCCAGAGGTATCAATCGGTTAAGTTGTTTCATCTTTCACTTTTCCCTTTTATTTTTTGTACGCAATAGCGCTTTTGTTAATGCGATGGGAAATTTACGGATCAAAAATGGAAAAGTACATCCATATACGGAAAGCGCTTTCCATAATTGCCGGATCAAATCACAGATCCGGAGATTGTTCACTTGAAAGCGTGATGTAGATCGACTTTTTATTCGAAGGAGATAAAAAAACCAGCGCCGGTATGGCGCTGGCAAGAAAAAAACTGTGAAGGGAATCGATTAGCGGGCTTCAGATTCCGCTAATTGCCGCTCGTAGACTTTGAAGAATGGGCGATAGATCATCCAGGCATTGAAGAAGGCGAACAGGCACATGAACATGTTTTTCCAGCTTCCGTTTGCCGTCCATGCAGCACCCAGTGGCGCAGGCATAGACCAGGGGAGCATCGCCACGGCGCGGTCAAGCACGCCGAGGTGTGTGAGATACCATGCAATGCAGGCGTTAATCATGGGAACGGCAATAAAAGGTATTAAGAATAATGGGTTAAGTATAATTGGGAAACCAAAGAGTATCGGTTCGTTGATGTTAAAGAGTGAGGGGATCAGGCCAATTTTGCCCACACTTTTTAGCTGCCGGGACCGGCTACGCAGCGCCATAAAAACCAACGGGAGCGTAGAACCAATCCCTCCGATCAGCAGGTAGAAATCCCAGAATCCTTGCAGGTAAATATGGGGCAGTGGCGTGATGTTGTTTGCTAATGCCTGCTGATTTTCAAAGAGATAGGTCATCCAGAATGGATTCATGATGCCGGTAATAATCAGCGCGCCATGAATGCCAATAAACCAAAGCAAATTGCAGATAAGCAGGGATATCAGTAAGGCCGTTAGCGTATCGGAAGCAATGATAAGCGGCCGCAGCGCTTCGCTGATTAATTCAGGCAGGATCATCCCGGTGTGTAGCTTCAATCCGGCATTGACGACCGTTATCGAAAGCATAATCACCAGCAGCGGCGCCAGCAGCTGAAAGCCGTTACGGGTCATGATCGGTACTTCGTCGGGTAGACGAATACACCAGCCTTTTCGGTAAAAAATTCGGATGATTTCAACAGAATAAAAGCTTGAAACTAAAGCACTAAATATCCCCATCCCGCCAAGGAAAAGATTGCTTCCTCCGTTTTCCTTGAAGCCAATAAACACCAGAAAGGCCAGGCACCCCGTCAGCCCGGAAAGACGTTCGGGTAGCTGATACTGCTTACCTAAGCTGGCGCTGGCGCCGAAGGAGATGATCAGTGCGATGAGGCCGATCGTCAGCTCAAAGGTCGGTAGCAGCATAGGGCGAATTGCCTGATACCACGCGCCGTTGATGGTAAACGGCGGAAAAATGAACGGCACCATCAGGCTGCCAACGATGACGAACGGCATGGCCAACGCAAAACTGTCGCGCATGGCGGTGATGTGCTGGCTGCGGGTCAGAAGATTAGCAAAAGGCGTAACGCGCTGCTCAATCAGCGTCACAGCAACATTCATAAACTGAATGTTCATGGCGAACCTTATATCGGACGGAGGAGCCTGGATCATCGCCTACATCCCAACAAAGTGAAAGCCTGCAACCGGTGATCGTGCTCACATTTAACGGATTCACATTCGGAAAGCGCTTTCCGTTTTGTTTCCTCCTGATTATAGTCCGCTCATCGTTACTACTCAGTCAGGAGTGTTCCATGAAGAAAATTATGCTGTGTTGTTCCGCTGGGATGTCCACCAGTCTGCTGGTGAAAAAGATGGTGGAAGAGGCGCAAAAGCGCGGTCTGGAGGTTGATATCAAAGCGTTTGGCGTAGCCGAATTTGAACAGCAGGTGGGCCACTATCAGGTGGTGCTGTTGGGGCCGCAGGTGAAATACATGCAGAAAGATTTGCAGCAGAAAGCCAGTGCTTACGGCATCAAGGTCGAGCCGATCAATATGATGGATTACGGCATGCAAAAAGGCGGCGCGGTGTTGGATTTTGCCCTGTCCTTAATTGATAACAATAACTAAGGGATAAAGCATGAGCTCTCTGTACGCTAAATTAATCAGCGTGATAGAACAGAAAATCACGCCAATGGCTGGAGCAATTGGCCAGCAAAAATACGTTACTTCTATTCGCGACGGTTTTATCCTCGCGCTGCCATTTATGATCGTCGGCTCCTTCATGCTGGTGTTTATCTTTCCACCGTTTTCGCCGGATACCAGTTGGAGCTTTGCGCGAGCATGGCTGCAGTTCTCCCTGGACCACCGCGAAAGCCTGATGCTGCCGTTTAACTTCAGTATGGGCATCATGACGTTGTTTATCTCCGTCGGGGTGGCGGCAAGCCTGGCGCGTCATCATGAACTGGACCCGCTGACGTCCGGCATGCTGTCGCTGATGGGCTTTTTGTTGGTGGCCGCGCCGCTGAAGGATGGGCAGATATCTGTCGCTTACTTCTCCGGTCAGGGTATTTTTACCGCGCTGCTGGTGGCGATTTACACCACCGAGCTGTACGCCTTCCTGCGCCGTCACAACATCACCATTCGTCTGCCACCGGAAGTCCCAACCGGCGTGGCGCGTTCGTTTGAAATCCTGATCCCCGTTCTGGCGGTAGCGCTGACGCTGCATCCGCTGAATCTGCTTATTGAAGCGCAACTGGGGATGATTATTCCGGAAGCGATCATGTCGCTGGTTAAACCGCTGGTTGCAGCATCTGATACGTTGCCAGCCATTTTGCTGTCAGTCATGGTGTGCCAGATTCTGTGGTTTGCCGGGATTCACGGTGCGCTGATTGTGACCGGCATTATGAACCCGTTCTGGATGGCAAACCTGTCGGTTAACCAGGCCGCAATGGCTGCCGGCACTGCGATTCCCCACATCTACGTTCAGGGATTCTGGGACCACTATTTGTTGATTGGCGGGGTGGGTTCCACGCTTCCGCTGGCGATTTTGCTGATGCGCAGCAAGGCGGTACACCTGCGGACGATTGGTCGTATGGGCGTAGTGCCAGGGCTGTTTAATATCAACGAACCGATCCTGTTCGGTGCGCCAATCATTATGAATCCGCTGTTCTTTATTCCGTTTGTGCTGATACCGATGGTCAATGCCACGCTGGCTTACTTTGCCCTCGACTTCGGCCTCGTTTCCCGAGTGGTGTCGATGACGCCATGGACCACGCCAGCGCCTATCGGCGCATCGTGGGCGGCAAACTGGTCATTCAGCCCGATCATTATGTGCCTGATCTGTATGGTGACTGCCGCCGTCATGTACTACCCGTTCCTGAAGGCGTACGAGAAACAGCTGCTGTCGCAGGAAACCGGCGACGCCGGGGCCGAAAGCCGCGTTGGGCAATCTGAGACCGCGTAATGTGTTGTATTGAGAGGATGTTATGGATTTAGAAGAACAAGTGATGGGGATTATTATCAACGCCGGTCAATCGCGTAGCCTGTGCTACGAAGCGTTGAACAGCGCCAAAACCGGCGATTTCGCCGACGCCGATGAGAAGATGGAGCAGGCGCAGCATTATGCGCGTGAAGCACATCGGGTGCAGACTCAGCTGATTGAAGCCGATGAAGGCGAAGGGAAGACCAAAATGACGCTGGTGATGGTGCACGCCCAGGATCATCTAATGACCTCAATCCTTGCGAAAGAGCTGGTGGGTGAGTTGATTGAGCTTTATCGCACTCGCCACTAATCCCCATACTCCCCGGCGCCTGGGCGGCGGGGAGTTGGCGAATACCTGTACGTATTTATGTTACTATAGGGAGAAAACCGTAATACAGACGACACCATGCCTACTATTGATGATGTTTCAAAGTTAGCCAACGTTTCCCGTGCCACCGTTTCGCGCGTGTTGACGGGGACGCGTGGCGTTCGTGAAGAGAGCCGTGAGGCCGTATTACGTGCGGTAGAAGAGCTAAACTACCGCCCAAGCTTTGCGGCGCAGAATCTGGCGAGCAACACCTCCAGCTACGTCGGTATGGTGCTGCCCGCGTATGAAGCGGAGTTTAGCGCGACGCTATTACCGCAGCTGTCGCAGGCGGTTAAATCGCTGAATAAATCGCTAATGATTCAGTACGTCAACGACGCTGCTGAACAGCAGGCTGCGGTAGAAAGCCTGCAACATCAGTGTGTTGCCGTGGTAACGTTGGGCCGTAACAGCGGTGATGTGGCCAGCAATGTCATCGCATTTGATGAGTTCTCCGCAAAAGGCAGCGCCAGCCAGGGCTATAACTACGCGTTTGCCACCGAAAGCGCCTGTCGCTACGTGCTGGGCAAAGGGCACCGTAATATTGCGCTGTTGTTAGACAATGAAAACGACGTTGCCAGTAAGCAGATGCTCGACGGCTACCGTAGCGTGCTGCAAAATTTCTCCCTGCCGTTTAATCGGCAATTGCTGGTGATGGCCAATAATAATATTGAACAGGCGCTGCTGACGCTGATCAATAGCTTCACGAAATACACGGCGATCATCGCCAAGCGTGATTGCTACGCCGCTGAAGCGATGCGCCTGTTGCGTGAATTCAATATTGCGATCCCGCAGGAAGTGTCGCTGGTTAGCCTGGAAGACTCTCCGCTGGCATCGCTGGTCTATCCGCCGCTGACCTGCATTTCCTATCCCGTCGAACAACTGTTGGATCATTGCGTGCAGCGTATTCGCGCGTTAATTGATGGCCATTCCCTGTTTATGCCCGAAGGGCGTGTATTCACCGGGCGTCTGGTGGCACGGTCCTCGGTTGCCGATATTAGTTAATATGATCGATACGCGGTGAAGGGCTTATTTTCACCGCGTAAAGAATATTGAGTTACAGAAATAAAGCTAAAATATCTAATAAGTGAAACGTTAGTTAAATATTAGTTCTCCATCAGTTCCGTTACATCATATTCAATTAATGCCCATGCTACCGATTTACCCTGGTAATAGGGCATAACATCGCCTCTACGTAGGCTGACGACGGCGGAAAGCGTGGGGGCGGAAAGTTTCCAGTTGCCTGCTTGTGGAGAGTACTGGCCGCTGTGACGCAGGATACCCAGCGGTTTGCGTTCGGTGTTTTCCGTTGAAGAGTAAGAAGAAAGTACCGAGAGCGTGTAATTACTACTGTCTATCTTCATAACGTGATAATCCAAAAAAGAACACACGTAATAAACAAGCGACAGCTTATTGCTACAACTTAAGCATGGATTAATTATTTGAACGGTGAATAATTCATGCTGTTTTATTGCAATAAAAGTTTGTTTTCGCCAGAATAAGCGCTCTCTCTGGTTAAAAAGTATCCTAAATGATTAAGCGCCTGATTAATTTACTCATTCTTATTACGGCATGTTCCGCCTCCAGCGCTTTTGCGGTGAACTGCCAGCGCGCCTCAACGCCGCTGGAAAATACCATCTGTAATAACGATAACCTGAGCTGGCTGGATAACACGATGTCGAGCGTTTACCGCGCGATGCTGGTGTATCGTGATGCGCGTCAGGTGCATCAGGAGTATGAGGCCTGGGAGAAATCTCTGGAAAGCTGTGCATCGGACAGCTGTATTGAGCGCGCTTACTATTCCGGGATCAGCAAAATTGCCGAAGCGCAGCCGGGCTTTGCATGGGAAGGCCGTTGGTGGAACACCAGCGCGGCGAATATGAGCGGCGGGGTGATCCAATTCAGCCACAGCGCGGACTGGTCAATTACCGCCGATATTCGTATCTGGGCCGGACAGAATAAGGATGAGTTTACCGCTGAAGCCCGCAAGATTAACGGCATGGTGCTGATCGACGATATGGTCGACAGCAAAAAGTGCAAAGTATTGTTTATCCCGCGTAAAAGCGGGGCGATTCAGGCCTACAGCAATGCCGACTGGGGCTGCCGCCTGTCAATGCCTAACGGCGCGTTTATCGATGGGCGCTACCTGAAGTCAGAGCAGGATCCGCGGCCAAAGGCGACGCTGCTTTCGCTGGAGATTTTCACCGATCCTAAAATGGATGAACGCTTCCGCACGTTGGTTGGCGACGACTATCAAAAGTTCGTCGATACAGCGAATATCTATATCTATCATGAAGATATAGATAATATCGGCGCTACAGCAGTGTCGATGTGGGTGCGCGGTGCGGCCAATACCCGTACGGCTATTATCATGTACACGGCCAGCAATATTTGGGCGGCGCGGGTTGAGCCGGATGATAAAGGGAAGCTGGCGTTCTCGTACTTCAGCACCCAGGGTAACAATCTGGCCAAAATGCCGCGCACGATAGCGGAATGGAAGCTGCGCTACCTCGATCAGTAAGTTTCGGCCCGTTCCCTCTCCCGTGAAAAGGGAGAGGGGCATCTCAGGCGGCAGGTTACGCCAGCGTTCCCACCACGTTCAGGTCGGCGTCGTCCGGCACTTCATTGTACGACAGCACGTGCAGCCCGCTGGCAAACAGGCGGCCATAACGTGAAATCACCGGGCGCAACTGCGGCGTGACCAAAAGCAGCGGCGGCAAACTCTTCGCTTTCATCTGCTCGTAAATCATCGGCATCGTATTTTGCAGCTGGGTCAGAATGTTCGGGTCAACCGGGAAGCTGTCCAGCGCCACCTTGCCGGCCTGCTGTGCCTGATTCAGCGCCCCGAGCAGCATATTCTCCAGCTGATTATCCATGGTGTAGGCTGCCAGCTGCGGGCGATCGCCGTTAATGTTATGCACGATGGCGCGGCGCAGGGCGTAGCGTACATCCGCGGTGAGCAGCACCGGATCTTTGGTCACCGCCGCGCTTTCGAGCAGCGTTGAAGCGATGGTGACGATATCTTTCAGCGACACCTGTTCCAGCAACAGCTGGCGATAAATGCGCAGCAGCTGGCTGTAGTTGAGCGCGGCGTTTAAATCCTCCGCCAGTTTCGGCGCCTGCTGCGCCAGACGGGCGTGCAGATGGGTGATATCATCGTAGTTAAACAGCTCCGGCAGATGCTCGCGGGCGACTTTGTTGACGTGCGTCGCCACCACGCTGGCGCAGTCGACGACCTGATAGCCGAGGTTCAAAGCTTTGGCTTTCTGTTCCGGGTCAATCCACACGATCGCCATGCCGTAGGCCGGGTCGGTATCCAGCACGCCGTCGATTTCGCCGTACAGTTCGGTGCCGGGTATGGCCATCAGCTTCTCGGCGTTCACTTCGCCCAGCGCGGTGCGGATGCCGTTGATGTGAATCGCGTACTGCGCGGGCTTGAGGCGGAAGTTCTCTCGAATGCGAATTTCCGGCAGCAGCACGCCGCATAGTTCAGAGATCACCTGCCGCACCCCACGCACGCGGAGCGACAGCGGGCTGCCTTTCGCTTCGTCCACCATGGTGACCAGCTTGTAGCCAAGGTTCAGGCCAATCGGCTCGACCAGCGGAATGCTGTCCCAGGTAATCGCCGGGTTGGTATCGGGGGCCAACGCTTCACTGATGGCCTCCATGTCCGTCTCTTGCGGTGCGGGCTGCACCACCTTGCTCTGCCGCCAGGCGGCGAACACCAGCAGGGCGGTAAAGCTCAGGAAGGCGATGTGCGGCATACCCGGCACAACGGCCAGAATGAACATCACGAATGCCGCGGTGTACAGCACCTTTGGCTTGGAGAGCAGCTGTGTTTTGATTTCGTCGCTGACGTCGTTACCTTCGCTGACGCGGGTCACGATGATCGCCGCGGCGGTCGCCAGCAGCAGGGACGGAATCTGGGCGACCAGACCGTCACCGATGGTCAGCAGAACGTACTGACGGAACGCATGGCTGGCATCAAGATCGTATTTGAAGATACCGATACAGATACCGCCGATCACGTTGATGATCAGTACCATAATCCCGGCAACGGCATCGCCGCGGACAAACTTGGACGCCCCGTCCATCGCGCCATAGAAGTCGGCTTCTTTCGCCACTTCCTGACGGCGGCTTCGCGCCTGCTGCTGGTTGATAAGCCCGGCATTCAGGTCGGCGTCGATCGCCATCTGTTTACCCGGCAGCGCATCCAGCGTAAAGCGTGCGGAAACCTCGGAGATACGCTCGGCACCCTTGGTGACCACCACAAAGTTGATGATCATCAGGATGATGAACACCACGAAGCCGACGACGAAGTCACCGCCAATCACCACCTGGCCAAAGGCTTCAATCACCTTACCGGCTGCGCCTTCCCCCTGATGGCCATTCAGCAACACCACGCGGGTCGACGCCACGTTCAGCGTCAGACGCATCAACGTGGTGATTAACAACAGCGTTGGGAAGATGGCAAAGTCCAGCGGACGCTGCATATTCACCGCGACCAGCAGTACGATGACCGCCAGCACAATGTTGAATGTAAACAGGATATCCAGCATCAGCGGTGACAGCGGTAGGATGACCATCGCCAGTACGCAGAGAAGCAGGATAGGCACGGCAATCTGCGCCTTGCGGAGCATGCCGAACATGTTTTGCATCTTACTGTTCGCCATTGGCTTTTAATACCTCTTGAGGAATGTCTATGTGCCTGTTCAGGCGGGGTTTTTGCTCAGCACGACCTTCGCGCCAGGACTTCAGCTGCATCACATAGGTCAGCACGTGAGCGATGGCGCGGAACAGCTGCGCCGGAATCTGTTGGTTAACGCGAGTGGTGTAGTACACCGCGCGCGCCAGCGGTGGAAACTCCACCACTTCAACCTTATGAGTGGCACCCACTTCACGTATCCACAGCGCCACGTCGTCAATGCCTTTGGCGACGATGTACGGCGCTTCCGCTTTCTGCGGGTCGTATTTCAGCGCCACGGCGTAGTGGGTTGGGTTAGTGATAATCACGTCCGCTTCGGGCACGGTGCGCGAGATTTGCCCCATCGCCATCTGGCGCTGCAGCTGGCGGATGCGGCCTTTGATCTGCGGGTTACCGTCGTTGTTTTTGTACTCTTCCTTCACTTCCTGCTTGGTCATGCGCATCTTTTTGGTGAACATGAATTTGCTCAACGGCACATCAAGCAGGGCAAAAATCACGATAACGGCGATGAAATAGCTGACAACGTGATGAAAAATGCCAAAACCCTGACCGATGGCCTGATACAGATACAGCCGCTGGAGATGCAGCAGGCTATCCATCTGGTCATGCACCATGGTGTAGACAACGGCGAGTATCGTCGCGCATTTCAGCATCATCTTGCCCACTTCCGTGTAGTGGCTGGCGGAAAACATACGTTTAACGCCGCTGATGGGGCTGAGCTTTTTAAAATCGGGTTTGAGCTTCGACGGGGTAAAAATCCAGCCGCCCGGCACCAGGCTGGCGATGATGCAGGCCAGTGGGATGGGGATCAGCGTGGCGATAAAACGCAGCAGCACCCACAGATTCAGCAGCAGAAACTGGTTGAGGACGTTCGGGTTATCGAGGTCCTTCGCCATGGTGCCGACGGCGGCAAACGACTCGCCGATCAACAACCGGTAGTACGGCAGGAAGGTCGCCAGGGTGAAGAACGAGGCCAGCAGGCCTACCGCCATGGTTAAATCTTTTGAACGGGGAATATCCCCTTTTTGCCGCGCCTTGCGCAGCTTCCCGGCTGTGGGTTTTTCGCTTTTATCTCCGCTGGAGGCCATTACTGCACCCTTATGGCGTCGAGTTTCGCCAGAATTTCGTTAGTCAGGTTGAGATAGTGGTCAGGAATGTTGGTGACCAGCATCGAAATACACAGCAGGCCAAACAGCATGCTGATGGGGAAGCCAAGCGAAAACAGGTTTAGCGTCGGCGAAACGCGGTTGAGCAGGCCGAAGCCGCCCTGCACAATCAGCATGACGAAGGTTGTCGGAAGCGCAATCAGCGTCGCCGAGGCCATAATCCAGCCCAACCCCTGAGCAATAAGCATCAGCGTCGGCTGGTTGATGGCCTGACCGATGGGCCAGTAGCTAAAGCCTTTAAACAGGATGGTCACCAGCAGCAAATGGCCGTCCATAATGAAAAACAGCAGGGCGCAGAAAACGTAGATAATCTGCGAAATTACCGTGGTAGAGCTGCCGTTAACCGGGTCGTTCATCATCGCCATCCCCAGCCCCATATTCATCGACAGAATATGCCCCGCCGTTTGTAGCGCGACAAACACCAGCTGCAGCGCCATGGCGAAGAAGAATCCCCACAGCAGCTGTTCGCCAATCAGCAGGATGGCGCGCAGTGAAACCAGTTCGTGAAGCACCACGTTGTTGGGCAGCATCGGGGTGATGATGATGGTCAACGCCAGCGCGGTGCCGATTTTGATGCGCCGTGAGAAGACGCGGTTATCGATCACCGGAGCGAACTGTAAAAAGGCGAGGATGCGAAAGAAGGGCAGCACCAGGGCCATGATTGGCGTCCACAGCGCCTGAATATCGATTCCCATAATGGTTTAACCCACCAGCGCCGCCGCCTGATGGAAAATCTGGACGGTAAAATCGACCAGCTGCGTCAGCATCCACTTCCCGGCGAAAATCAGTACCCCGAGCGTGACGACCAGACGCGGCAGGAAGCTGAGGGTCTGTTCGTTAATCTGGGTGGTGGCCTGGAAAATACTCACGCACAGGCCGACCAGCAGGCTGGGGACAATCGCCACGGCGGAAATCAGCAGGACGAGGTGAATGCCGGAGGCCATGATGTCACCGGTGGTGTCCATGTTCATCATCGCTACAGTCCTTGCACGCTGGCGGTTAGAGTGCCGACAATCAGCGTCCAGCCGTCGCACAGCACGAACAGCATGAGCTTAAACGGCAGCGAGACGATCAGCGGCGACAGCATCATCATCCCCATTGCCATCAGAATACTGGCGACAATCAGGTCGATGACCAGGAATGGGATGTAAATCATAAAGCCTATCTGGAAGGCGGTTTTCAGCTCGCTCAGCAGATACGCCGGGGTGACGATGGTCAGATCCTGCTCGCGGGCGTCGCCTTCAATGCCGGCGATGGTCATGATTTGCGCCATCGCTTTATTGTTGGTCTGCGCCAGCATGTATTTTTTCAGCGGCGCTTCAGCATTCACCAGCGCCTGCTTGAGGGTGATCTGGTCGTTCTGGAAGGGCTCAATCGCGTCGTTATACACGGTGGTCCATACCGGTCGCATCACCAGCAGAGTGAGCGCCAGCGCGATGCCGGTGAGGATTTTGTTTGGCGGACTCTGCTGTAACCC
The DNA here is from genome assembly GCF_019930565.1 of Kluyvera sp. CRP. Classification (NCBI taxonomy): domain Bacteria; kingdom Pseudomonadati; phylum Pseudomonadota; class Gammaproteobacteria; order Enterobacterales; family Enterobacteriaceae; genus Kluyvera; species Kluyvera sp. CRP. Next base: position 1,219,639 of record NZ_CP082841.1, read on the forward strand.
AAGCGCCTGGCGCAGAATCGCCAGCACGATGATAAAGCGGGTAAAGCAGGTCATCATCAGCACCATGATCGGCAGCAGGCCGAGCAGGGTCATCAGGATCAGAATTTCAATTTTGACGTTGTAATCCTGACCCGCGCCGTTAGGGGTCGTGCTAAAGAGCGTGATGTCGCCGTTCGCCGCCAGAACGGGCTGGGCGAACAGCAAACCAATGAGTAGCAGCAGCGGGACGCAGCCACGGTAAAACGCGCGGTTCATCGGGTCAGCTCACCCAGTTCTTTGGCATTAAATTCGATGATGCGCAGGCCATATTTATCATTAAGCACCACGACTTCGGCCTTGCCGAACGCGATACCATTGACCTTAATATCCAGCGGTTCACCCGCCATTTTGTCCAGCTCAATCACCGAGTCGCAGTTCACAGCCATCAGTTCAGCCAGCGAGATGTTCACCGAGGACACTTCCAGCGTCAGGGTCACCGGAATGCGGCTGAACAGCGCCATGCGGCGCACGTCGGTCAGTGGCGCATTACGCGTCTCCGGCTGTAAATCGAGGCGGATATTCCCCTCAATGGTTTCATCATGGGTCATGTCGCTGAGGTTCAGGTCGTCCAGATCCAGAGACTGGCTCAGCTCTTGTTGTAAATCACTCATAAGGCTTCTCGGTTGTCTTGTCGTGGATATCGCATAAGAAAAGCTTGCTGCGATCTTCGGCAATAGTGGCTTCAAAAATCTGTTCTTTACCGATAAACACCGGCAAAGGGTCATTGATCGCGATTGGGATGATGTCGCCTGGTTTGATGTCAGCGATTTGCGCGACGGTCAGGTTCAGGCTGGCCAGACGGCCATCCAGCTTCAGCGGCAGACTATCGAACAGGCGTTCGATCTGCGCGGGGCTCAGGCTGACGCTCTTTTCCACGCCGCTGGTGCTGTTATCTGGAGAGCGCAGCGCCGCCAGCATCTGGTCAATGTGTGGATTGTCCAGCAGGATGGTAAAGCTACCGTGGCTGTAACCTTCCAGGGTGAAAGTGATGCACCAGGCCCACTGGTTAATGACCGTGGAATAATCGACTTTAATTTCCAGGTCTTCGCCAAATGTCTCTTTGCAAATAACCAGCGAGGTCAGTTCCTGACCCAGTTTGCTTTTGAGGCGTTCTTCCGTTTTGGTGATCGGGAGTGACTCATCCGGTTCAATATGGCTGCTGTCTTTACTCAGCCCGTAATAATCATGGAGGATGTTTAGTAATAATATACGATCGATCACAAATGCAATATTCCCATAAGGTGTTGAGAATATTTGCGCATTTTTATAATTCTGGTCGATCGCGAAAGTCATTGATTCTAACGCGGCATTAACCCGAAGCTTCTTCAGAAAATAAATACTCAGGCGCGCGTCAAGAATGTCAAAGCTATCGTTCATTACCTTAGGTAGCTTATGCCATGGGCGACCGAGTTTGCTGACATCCAGTTTTACCAGCTCAGGAAGATTATCCTGCTGATGGATTCTGATTCGCTGTGAAGCAGGGTACATGATTATTCCGGTTTGATAACGTGTCCTGGTGAGACAATAAGGCGCCGTTAACGATTATCGATAACGGTCGCGAAAATTTTTCCTGGAAGCATTTGAGTTTTTAAGATGTTGTGACGCTTTAGGTCAACATCGAAGGTTCGTCGTCAGACGATGACTCAACTGCCTTTTATTCAGGGTGCAAATTAGACCTTTCTGAATCATTTATTGCAAGTGGATAGCGGTTATTAATCCATTATTTTTCCGCATGTTGCTTGATTAATAACTTCTGTAAGTGCATGAAAAAAATAGATTAATGTTTTAATATTCATTAAAAATAAGACAATTCCTACACCATGCGTATACTAGGCAGCATATTTTCACGGAAGGATTCTTTCCCCATGAAAATACCGCAGTCTTTAATCTTTATTAACATTATAAAAACGCTTTTAATCTTCTATGTAGCAAGGTGATTGCAGCGCGCGTTTAATAAAGGTTTAGCGCATTATCCTTATTTGTTCTTTTTTACTGGTAATCCAAAATGAGCATTATCATTGAACGTGAAGACCGTCACGGAGAAGGTTTTGTTGCCGTTTCTCCTGCCAGCGTGGGCGTAATCTCATTAGCTCGCCGCGTTGCTAAATATAATGTATCAGTCCTGGTGACTGGTGAGACAGGAACGGGCAAGGAGTGTGTCGCTAAATATATCCACGAGCATGCCTGCGGCAGTGAAGCCCCGTACGTCGGGGTTAACTGCGCCGCTATTCCAGAAAGTATGCTGGAAGCGATTTTATTTGGTTATGAGAAAGGTGCATTTACCGGCGCGGTGGCGAGTGTAGCCGGTAAATTTGAGCAGGCAAACGGCGGTACGCTACTGCTGGATGAAATTGGCGATATGCCGCTGTCATTACAGGCGAAGTTATTACGGGTATTACAGGAGCAGGAAGTTGAACGCCTGGGTAGCCATAAACGTATTCCGCTGGATATTCGACTGATTGCCTCTACCAATAAAGACTTACAGCAGGAAATTGCCGAAGGCCGTTTCCGTCAGGATCTGTTTTACCGTATTTCCGTGGTGCCTATTCACATCACACCGCTGCGCGAGCGCAAGCAGGACATCCTGCCGCTGGTGCAGCGCTTTATTGCCAAATACCGCGCCTTCCACAAAGGCGACGTGCGCCTGAGCGACGATGCGCGCAACGCGCTGCTCGGCTATGACTGGCCGGGCAATGTGCGTGAGCTGGAGAACGTTATCCAGCGCGGCATGATTCTGGGCAACGGCGATGAAATTAAAGCCGCCGACTTTGGTCTGGTGGCGCGCGTGCCGCTGCCGGAAACCCCATCGGTGGGCGTCATGCCTGCTTACCGCGAGCAGGATACCGGCAGTTCTGCCATCCGCGACGTGAAGCTGCACGGACGTCTGGCGGAGTACCAGTACATTATCGATCTGCTCAAACGCCATAAAGGCAATAAATCCAAGACCGCGGAGTTTTTAGGCATTACCCCACGCGCTCTGCGTTACCGCCTTGCGTCAATGCGCGACGAAGGCATTGATATTGAATGTTATTCCTGAGGCCAGGAAGGAAGAAATAATGGACAAGATTGCCGCCGCAGGTATTAACACCGCGCACCAGGCGCTGCTGGACCGTATGCAGCAAACGGCCATGCTGGCTTCCGCCGGCTCGGTCAACACCGCACAGACGATTGCCCCGGCGAACAGCGCGTTTGCCAGCACCGACTCGGTCTCTTTTTCCCGCGTGTTAAATAACGCCATCGACAACGTGGACGCGCTACAGCACAGCGCCAGCGCCAAACAGACCGCAATTGATATGGGTCAGAGCGACGACTTAGCCGGCGCGATGATTGAGAGCCAGAAAGCCAGCGTGGCCTTCTCGGCGATGATGCAGGTGCGCAACAAGCTCAACAGCGCGCTCGACGAAGTGATGAATATTTCGCTGTAAGGTCTGTACCGTGTTAAACAAAATCAAAGATCGTCTCCCTGCCGTCTCCCTCCCCGCTGGCATCAACAATCCGAAACTGCTGGTGATTGCCGGTGGCGTGGTGCTGGCGATCGCCATCATTGCGTCGCTGTGGAATCACAATCAGGGCTACGTCGCGCTGTACGGCGCGCAGGAACAGGTGCCGGTCGCGCAGGTCGTGGACGTACTGGGCGCGGAAAACATTGCCTACCGCATTAATCCGGATAACGGCCAGGTGCTGGTGACCGAAAACAAACTGTCCCAGGCGCGTATGGCGCTGGCGGCCAAAGGCATCAGCGCGGCAACGCCGGACGGCTATGAGCTGATGGATAAAGAAGAGATGCTCGGTAGCAGCCAGTTTATCCAGAACGTGCGCTACAAGCGCAGCCTGGAAGGCGAGCTGGCGAAAAGCATCATGGCGCTGGACCCGGTAGAAACCGCGCGCGTTCATCTTGGGCTGAGCGAGTCCAGTTCGTTTGTGCTGACCAATAAGCCGAACAGCAGCGCCTCGGTTGTGGTGCAACTGCGTTATGGCCGACAGCTGGATGAACAGCAGGTGGCCTCGATTGTGCAACTGGTGTCCGGTTCCGTACCGGGTATGTCCGCCGAGAGCGTACGCGTGGTCGATCAGGCGGGCAATCTGCTGTCTGATGGCGTGGCCGGGCCGGACGGCAGCATCGCCGGTAAACGCCTGGGCGACGATGTCATGCAGCGTATCCGCGAAGATACCAGCAAGAATATCGCCAGCCTGCTGACCTCGCTGGTTGGCGCGGGCAATTACCGCATCAGCGTCGCCCCCACCGTGGACTTAAGCCGTGTGGAAGAGACTCAGGAACGTCTGGGCAAAGATCCGCGCGTCAGCGATGAGCAGCTAAGCCAGGAGAACACCACCAACGAAATGGCGTTCGGGATTCCCGGCTCGCTAAGCAACCGCCCGGTGAACCAGAACCCGCAGGCTGCTGCCGCACAGGCGGCGGGCGATGCGGCTCCGGCGGCTAACACCGCGGCTAACAACACCAGCGACCCGCGTTCCCTCTCCAGCCGTAGCCAGGAGCAGCGTAAATACGCGTTCGATCGCGACATCCGCCATATCCGCCATCCCGGCTACAAGCTGGAGAAATTGAGCGTCGCCGTGGCGTTGAACCAGTCCGCGCCTGCGCTGGCCAATATTACCCCCACGCAGCTGACGTCGATCACCCGTCTGGTGGAGAGCGCCGCCGGTATTGATAAAGAACGTGGCGACGCGCTGACGCTGGACGTGCTTGCCTTCACCGCGCCGGCAACCGACAGCATGCTGAACCAGAAGTGGTGGAAAGACCCGGATATGCAGTACTGGGGACAAAACGGCGGGATTGGCCTGCTGGCCTTGCTCACGCTGCTGTTTGGCGTCCGTCCGCTGGCCCAGCGTCTGGGACGTCGAGAGCGTCTGGTGAACGAGGTTGAACAGAACGAACGCGGCCTGTTGACCGATGAGTCCGAAGCTCAGGATGACAATCTCACCGCGCTGCCGAGCACCGCTTTTAACAACAACGACGATCTGCTGCCGCCGCAAAGTTCCGGCCTGGAAACCAAGGTGGAGTATCTCCAGGTTCTGGCCCAGAGCGAGACGGAGCGCGTAGCGGAAGTACTGAAACAGTGGATTAACAGCAATGACCGAAGCAACAGCAAATCGGAATAGTAATTCAGGTAGCCGCAGCCGTCTGGAACAGGCGGCCATCCTGCTGATGAGCGTGGGAGAAGAAGCCGCGGCGCAGGTGATGCAGAAGTTGAACCGCGAAGAGGTTGTGCTGCTAAGTGAAACCATGGCGCGTCTGCATGATGTGAAGGTTAACCACGCGCGTCAGGCGATGAACAACTTCTTCTCCGACTACCGTGAGCAGAGTGGTATCAACGGCGCATCGCGTTATTACCTGCGGAGCATTCTGGAAAAAGCGCTGGGCGGCGAAATTGCCCGCAGCGTGATTAACGGCATCTACGGTGATGAGATTCGCTATCGCATGGCGCGCCTGCAATGGGTGGATATTCCGCAGCTGGCGGCGCTGATTGAGCAAGAGCACCTGCAATTGCAGGCGGTGTTCCTCGCCTTCCTGCCGCCGGATATTGCAGCCAGCGTACTGAGCGTGCTGCCGAGTGAACGTCAGGACGAAATCATCTACCGCATTGCGCGTCTGGATGACGTTAACCGCGACGTGATCGACGAGCTGGATCGCCTGATTGACCGTGGCATCGCGGTGCTCTCCGAGCACGGCTCGAAGGTCGCCGGTATCAAGCACGCCGCGAATATCGTCAACCGTATCCCCAGCAACCAGCAGGAACTACTGGAGCAGCTGCGCGAACGTGACGAGAGCGTGGTCGACGATCTGCAGGATGAGATGTATGAGTTCTACATCCTCAGCCGCCAGACCCCGATGACCCTGCAACGCCTGATGGATGAAGTGCCGATCGATGAATGGGCCGTGGCGCTGAAGGGCACCGAGCCGGTGCTGCGTCAGGCGATCTTCAACGTCATGCCGAAGCGCCAGGTGACCCTGCTGCAAAGCACCACCACGCGCCTGGGGCCGGTGCCGGTCAGCCGTATCGAGCAGGTGCGTAAAGAGATTATGCAGACCCTGCGCCAGCTGGTGGAAGAGGGTGAGATTCAGGTACAGCTATTCGCAGAACAGACGGTGGAATAAGCCATGTTCAAAAAACGCAGCTTATCGCTGAGCGCCAACCGCCATGCCACCGCGAAACCGCAGCTGCATAAATTCCCGCCGTTGCGTAAACGCTGGGCGACGCCTGACGCGCCGATGGACGACCAGACGGTTGCCGCGCCGGATCCGGCGGCGTATCAGCAGCAGTTGGAGGAAGGCTTCCGCGAGGGCGTGAATCAGGGCTTCGCGCAGGGAATGGCAGAAGGCAAAGAGGAAGGCTATCAGGAAGGCATGCGTCTGGGCTTTGATGACGGGATGCGTAAAGGGCTTGCCGAAGGTAAACAGCAGGCTCGCCAGCAGTTCCTGGATGCGGCGTCGCCGTTTGAGCGCATCACCGCCGACGTCCAGCGTTTCCTCGACGGTTATGAACAGCGTCGTCGCGAAGAGCTGTTACAGCTGGTGGAGAAAGTCACCCGTCAGGTGATTCGCTGCGAGCTGGCATTGCACCCGACGCAGCTGCTGGCGCTGGTGGAAGAGGCGGTGACCAGCCTGCCGCAGCCGCCGGAGCAAATTCGCGTGATGCTCAATGCTGAAGAATTCCGCCGCATCAGCGAAGCGGAGCCGGAAAAGACCCGCGAGTGGGGGCTGGTTGCCGATCCGGCGCTTGAGCTGGGCGAATGCCGCGTGATTACCGATACCACCGAGATGGACGTTGGCTGTCAGCACCGCCTCGACCAGTGCGTGTCGGTGCTGAAGGACAACCTGTTGCCGGAAGCCGCGCATGAGCAGCCTTGATTTCGAACAGGCGCTGCGCTCCATTGAACAGATCGATCTGGCGCGCGTCGCCGGACGTCTGGTCCGCGTCAACGGTATTTTGCTGGAGTGTGTTGGCTGTCGTCTGGCGATTGGCCAGCTGTGCCACGTCGAAAGCATCGAGCACGAGATGATGGAAGCGCAGGTGGTGGGCTTTGACCGCGAAGTCACCTACCTGATGCCGTTCAAGCAGCCTTCCGGCCTGATTGCCGGCGCGCGCGTGTTTCCCGCCGGAAAAAGCGAAGGCGTGATGATTGGCGACCAGTGGCTGGGGCGGGTGGTTAACGGCCTTGGCGAACCGCTGGATGACAAAGGCAAACTCGGCGGCGACACGCTGCTGCCGCAGCAGCTACCGCAAGTTCACCCGCTGAAACGCCAGCCGGTGGAAGCGCCGCTGGACGTTGGCGTCCGCGCCATTAACGGCCTGCTGACCATCGGCAAAGGCCAGCGCGTGGGGCTGATGGCGGGCAGCGGCGTGGGCAAAAGCGTGCTGCTCGGCATGATTACCCGCTACACCCAGGCCGAAGTGGTGGTGGTGGGGCTGATCGGCGAGCGCGGCCGTGAAGTGAAAGAGTTTATCGAGAACTCGCTACAGGCCGAAGGGCTGGCGAAGTCGGTGATTGTCGCCGCACCGGCGGACGAATCGCCGCTGATGCGCATCAAAGCCACCGAGCTGTGTCACACCATCGCCAGCTATTACCGCGATAAAGGCAAAGACGTGCTGCTGCTGGTCGACTCGCTGACCCGCTACGCCATGGCGCAGCGTGAGATTGCGCTATCACTCGGCGAACCTCCCGCCACCAAAGGCTATCCGCCGTCGGCGTTCAGTATGATCCCCCGTCTGGTGGAGAGCGCCGGCAACAGCGAAAGCTGCGGATCGATGACCGCGATCTACACCGTTCTGGCGGAGGGCGACGATCAGCAGGATCCGATCGTCGACTGCGCGCGTGCGGTGCTCGACGGCCATATCGTGCTGTCGCGCCATCTGGCGGAAGCAGGACACTATCCGGCTATCGATATCGGCCAGTCGATCAGCCGTTGCATGAGCCAGGTCACCGCCCGCGAACATCAGCTCGCCGCGCGCGCGCTTAAGCAGCTATACGCCGAATACCAGAGTATTAAACCGTTGATTCCGCTGGGGGGGTACGTTGCTGGCGCAGACCCGCTGGCTGATAGAGCCGTCCGTCTCTCTCCGGCCATCACGCAGTTCTTACAACAGGAAGTTCAGGACGCGGCGTTAATGGATTCGACCGTTAACGATCTGCGTACGCTGGCGCAAGCAGGGTAATGCACGATGAATAAACTGATTTCTACGCTGGAACAGCTTCATCTGATGCGCACGCGCGCGGTTGATGATCTCAGTTCGAAGCTGGCCTCGCAAAAGCAGGTCTGCCAGCGCTTTGAGAAGAATATTGATGCGCTGACCTCGCTGGCCTCCGGGCTGGCGGAGCAGAGCGTCAATAGCGCCGTGATGATGATTAACCAGTCGAAATATAAGCACAATATTCAACGTGTTATCGACTGGCAGAAACAAGAGCAGGCGCTGGCTAACCTCGAAGCGCAAAAAATTCAGGGCAATCTGCTGGCCGAGGCGAAGCGCGAAAAGAGCCTCGAGCTGGTACTGGACGCCAAACGCAGCGACCAACGCATGGAAATGAGCCGTCGGGAGCAAAAAATGACTGATTCTGTTTCTACCCAGTGCTGGCTGCGTCAGCAGCTGGCCGCCGCGCGCCAACGATAATTGTGATGAAGACCGCCAATAAACCAAACCTGATGTCCGCGTTGCTGGCTCGCCAGCAGCGCCCGCAGCCGCAAACAACGCCATTTGTCAGTGTCGTCTGCCCGACCTATAACCGCCGCGAGTTTCTGCCCTATCTGCTTTATATCTGGCAGTACCAGGACTACCCGGCGGACAAGCGCGAGCTGATTATTCTCGACGATTCTCCGACCAGTAACGCCGATCTCATCGAGATGATGAGCGACCCGGCGACGCCGAACGTACGCTATATCCATAGCCCGGAGCGATTGGTGCTGGGCCATAAACGTAATCGGCTTAACGCGCTGGCGAAAGGGGAATACATCATCTGCTTTGATGATGACGACTACTATCCGCCGAATAAAATTTCCCATCAGGTGACGCAGATGCAGAGTCATCACGCGCTGTTTTCCGGTTGCGATCAGATCTACATCTGGTACAGCCACCTGGACAAAATCTACCTGACGCACCCTTTCGGCGCGCACCATGCGCTGAACGGTACTTTTGGCTATCACCGTAATCTGCTGAAGAAAAACCGTTATGACGATGATGCTACCCGGGCAGAAGAGTATGCCTTCCTGAACCGTTTTACGACGCCGGTGCAGCAGATTGACCCGAAGCAGAGCATTCTTTGCATTTCGCACAGCAGTAATACCTTCGATAAAGACTACATCATGGACAGCTCCACAGCGGTGGATCTGACGCTTGAAGATTTCGTCCACGACCCCAACCTGCTGGCGCATTACCGTCGCCTGAGCACCGCGCCGCTCAACACGCTGGTGAACTGGTCGGTGTTTGAGAAGGTTGCCGTGATTTACGAACCGCAGCAGGAGGAGATGCTTCCCGAACGCTGTGAGGCGCTGCTGGCGCTTGGCGTCCAGGCCGATCAAATCTGGCCGGTGGCGAAAGTGAAGGCCGAGTCGAGCGATGCCGCCGCGCGGCAGACCCACTACCAGATTGTGGCGCACGCTAAACAGCAGGGCTGGAAGAACGTGGTGCTGCTGGATGCCGAACTGCGGTTTGTGAAAAAAGAAAACGCGGTGAACAACATCAACAAACTGCTCAACGGCCTGGAACTGCTGGATTGGCAGGTGCTGCTGCTGGGCGGGCGCTATGAACGCTTCGTGCCCACGCGGACCATGCAGGGCGTGGCGCGAATTTACAAAGCGGGCTGCGCGTGCGCCTACGCGGTGAATGCCAACTATTACGACACGTTGCTGGAGACCTACCAGCAAGCGCTCAGTCTGGATCACTGTTGGCAAAATCTGCAGCAGCAGACGCCGCTGTGGCTGGGCTTTAGCCCGAGCTTTGCTTTCTTGCAGCATCATCCAGACCCGAAAACGGGTGAGCTGATCGACTGTACGCACTGGTTTTTCCGTAAACATCGTGAAGCCGAGACGACCAAAGAGAACACACATGGAACTGATTGAACATTACCAACCTGAATTCGTTGCACGCTTCGATGCGCGGGAGACGTCGTGTGCCTGTCCGGCGTGCCAGAATGCCGAACAGGCGTGGCCGCACATCAGCGTAAAGCTGAAAAACCAGCAGCGTGAAACGCTGGATATTGGCTGTGAAACGGCGGCAAAAGAGATGCTGTTCAACCCGGAGGCCTTCGTGCTGCATACCGCAAAGGCCGCACCGCAGAGTGAAGAGTTACTTTCGGCGTGGAGCGAAGCGCTTAACCAGCAGTGTATCAACCTGGCGGTGCATCCGGCGCTGACGCTGGAAGAGAGCTTGTATGCCATCGGCATACTGCTTAGCAAAGCACAGCAGCATCTGGATAACGGCGAAAGCGATCCGGCGCTACTGGTCGACATGGGGGCGCAGTTGGCCACGCTGGCGGAACAGGGTGTACTGGCGCAGCAGTTTGCTATGTTGCCGCCCATCATCGAGAACCGTGCGGCGGAGCTTAAAGAGATGGGGGCGATGCGCCTGAACCTGAATCTGCCGATGGTGGAGAAAATGGGAATGTCGCTGAAGCTGAGCGAACTGGCGATTATGCAGCCCGCACGTCTGGCAGAGCGTCAGCAGGCGCTGGATTCGGCATGGCCCACGATCGCGCTGTTTGACGAACAGCCGCATACGCTGCGCAATATCCTCATTTATCAGCTGTATAGCGATATTTTCCCCGGCGTAGGCTGCACCAATTACGGCGAAGCGCTGCTCGGCCTCGCGCGGCAGTTTTTCCACATCAAAATGCTGTGCGTCATTCGCGCCGAGCAGAAGGAACTGACTCAGGACGATGTCGCGCTGCTGGTAAGCGCCCTGCGCGGCTGGCAGCAGAAAAATCCGTTTGTCGCCGAAGCGGGGAATACGGCGGATTATAGTTTGCTGTGCGGGCTGTCGCTGCTGTAATTGTGAATGCAGCTGACCTGAAGATACCGCTTATATCAGCGGTATTTTTTCATCCTGTTTTTTTGATTATTATTTTTCATAAAATACTATGACCACTATTGATTGGAATATCATTGATAAAGTTATTTTTATCAATCTAGACAGGCGGAAAGATCGTCGGGTACGAATTGTAAAACATCTCAAAAAAATAGGTGTGCCTAAGGATAAGGTTTTCCGATTAGATGCGGTTGAGCATAGCCCTGGATATATTGGTTGCTCACTTTCGCACATTGCCGCTTTAGAAATGGCACAGCAAAACAAATGGCAAAGAGTGCTAATTCTTGAAGATGACTTCTCCTTCTCTGAGACGGAGGAAAATTTCGAAAATGTGAATCGTTATTTTAAAACACTTAATAATATTAGTTGGCATGTGGCTTTTTTAGCTGCTAATTATCAACAGGTGACACCATTAAAGAGTGTAGATTATCTTGTTAGAGTGGATAAAGCCTGGTGTGCATGTGCTTATATTGTCAACGCTTCTTATTATGACAAGTTGATTCATAATTATCGTTCAGGCGTTTTCGCATTACTACAGGGTGGAAGTAAGCAAGAATACGCTCTTGATGTGAACTGGCATTCCTGCATGCAAGAAGATTTATGGTTAGGTATATTTCCTAATAGTGGTTACCAGTTACCTGATAAAAGTGATATTGAAGAGGTTGAGGTTGATTATCAATCGCTGTTTAATAAACCGCTCCATCAGATAACAACTCCAGAACAATTCAATAACCCGACGACCGGGCCTATAAAAGTTGATTTTTATTTCCAGTGGCCATCGGGTTGGACTAATTTTGAGTCAGTCATTCAGGCTATGCTTAATAATCCAGCATTTGATTGTCAGGTAATTGTTGTTCCTTATCTTAATTGGCATGCGACAGATATCAATGGTGATATTCAACGAAAGATACTCAAAGATAGGTGTATAAAGTATGTTGGTTTTGAAGATTACTTATTAGAAAACCGCAGACCTGATGTCGTTTTTCTTCAGAATCCATACGATGAAGCCCGTCCTGAAGCCTTCCGAAGTGATTATCTTTATCGGCGTGGGGTGAAAATTGCTTATATTCCCTATGCACTAGATACTGGTATTGGCGAAGAAAGTATGATCTATCAGTACAATCTCTTATGCCAAAATATTGCAACTTGGGTATTTGCTCGCTCTCAGCGCCATAAAGATGAGTTCGCCGTTCAATGTCAGGCTGGTAATAAACACGTTTATGTTACAGGCCACCCTAAATTTGACTATTACGAGAGTCGTTATCAGTCAGTTGCGCGCATGGGAGAAAAAAATCAGGTGAAAACTTTTCTGTGGACAACTCATTTTGTCCTGCCTGGTGATGTTAAAATGTATACTACATTTAATATCTATTGTAATGTTTTTATTGAGTTGATGATGCGGGATGATATTCATCTCATTATTCGACCACATCCTTTATTCAAACAGTGGATTCATGAAGCCAGTCAGATTGCTCGCGACAATTACGAGCGATTGGTCAGAATTTCTGCGACCAGAAATAATGTAACTTGGGACTTTAGCCCAACTTATCAGGAATCGTTTGCTAAATCGGATGCACTTATTGCAGATGCGGGTTCCTTTTTACTTGAATATCTCCCGTCGAAAAAACCGATACTTTATTTAACTCACGAAAATTGTCACGGTTTGAATAAAACGGCTGATTTTATATATAAAAACTATGATGTTGCATGGCAGGAAGAAGATATCCATCGTTTTGTAAATAATGTGGTCAATAACCTGGATCCGATGAAATCAGCACGTGAGGTTATTTTACGTGAAGAGCTTTGTATTGATGATACAACAGCGGGAGAAAAAATTGCCAATATTATTCATAATTCATTACGTGGTGAAGGAAGTGTATGAATATTGTGGTTTCAGGATGATTATAATAATGGAAGGTCTCATTTAATGAAAAATATTGCCATAATTCTTTCTGGTGGTGTCGGTACCCGTTTCGGTCAAATTCAACCGAAACAGTTTTCTAAGTTGGCTGGAAAAGCGATTATCGAATATACGATTGATTGCTTTGAAAAATCGTCACATATTCATGAAATTATCGTTGTTTCACAAAGTGACTATAGCGAACTGATCTGGAATTACGTCCGGAAAAACAATTGGCAGAAAGTTAGCAAAGTTGTGCATGGGGGAAATGAAAGATTTTATTCTTCATACTCTGCTTTGCAATCAATTATAGATTATGATGAGGAATGTAAGGTATTATTTCATGATGCAGTTAGACCGTTGGTTGATGAGTCTATTATTCAGAAATGCATACAGGCATTAAATAATTTTAAGGCTGTTGATGTGGTTATTAATTCTGCCGACACTCTTGTCGAAGTACAGGATGACGGTTGCATTTCTAACATTCCTAATCGTTCCGTAATGCGTCGAGGGCAAACACCACAGGCATTTCATCTGGCAACGATACGTCAGGCTTATGAGAAAGCCATGATATCAGGTAAAGTTAATTTTACCTGCGATTGTAGCGTGCTTCGTGCAATGCTTCCTGCGATACGTGTAATGACTGTTGATGGGCATGAAGACAATATAAAAATCACACACCCTATTGATTTGTTTCTAGCAGAAAAATTATTACAGGAAAGAAGTCAGTCCTCTGCCAGTTCTCCGACAGATCTCAGTTTTTTACGGCATAAGAATATTGTGATCTTCGGTGGTTCGAGTGGCATTGGTCAAGAAATGATGAACATCGCAACTTTATATGGAGCTAAAGTTTATATTGCAAGTCGCTCTCATAATAATGTTGATGTGACTAACTTAAGTTGTGTAAAAAGTTATTTGAAAGATATCGTAGATGAGCATGGTGATATTGATTATGTTATCAATACTTCCGGTGTGCTCATTAAAAAACCGCTTGATAAATTAACAATGGAAGAAGTTTCCCTATTAGTTAATGTTAATTACCTCGGTGTTGTTAATGTCGCAATAGCGGCAAAAGACACGCTTGCTCGTAAAAATGGTATGTTACTTAATTTTGCTTCTAGTTCATATACGCGTGGAAGAGCTTTTTACGCTTTATATTCCTCAGCAAAAGCAGCTGTCGTGAATTTAACGCAAGCATTATCGGAAGAATGGATTCAGGAGAGTGTACGTGTCAATTGTATAAATCCAGAGCGCACCGCAACTCCAATGCGGAAATCAAATTTTGGCCTGGAGCCAATTGATACACTATTGACACCAAGAGATGTCGCCTCAAAAAGTCTTGCTGTTTTAGCAATGCAAAGCACAGGTGTGGTTATTGATATCAAAAAAGATGGCTTGAAAGGTTAATTTCATGATTCATGATCGCATTTTTCTACCAAACGATAATTTTCCGGTGCATTATCGCTTTAAAACGGCAGAACGGGATTGTAAGCATTTATTAATCGTTATGTCGGGATTCAATGTACCGGATCCGACAGTCTATGACTTTGAAAATGTATTATTACATTGCGATTCTCATATTTTATGGATTAAAGATGATTTTGATAAGTTACCTGCTTACTATCTTTGTAATAATATGTCCTTTGATATTGAGGAGAACGTTAGTAGTCTGATTTTAGGGGTGATAGATTTTCTTAAATGCACAAGCTCGTCGATTATTGGTGCTTCAAAAGGCGGTAGTATGGCGATGTATTACGGCATTAAGCATAATATTAATAATATTATTTCTATAGTGCCCCAATTTAACATTGGGAGCTATGTTTGTGAGGGGGTTATTGGGAGGATATTGGTAAAGTCATGATGGGGGAATTCCGTAATGAACACATTGACATTCTTAACAATAAATTGTCTGGAATAATTCGCAGTGCCAAAAAAAGGATGGGAATATATACTTATTTTCATCCCCTGACGACCATCAGTATCCGGTTGAAATACTCCCAAATTTAGATGGGTTTAAAGATTATAAGAACTTTAATTTCATTTTAAGTAAATCAAAAATGATTACTCAGCATAATGAAGTTGCCAATTATAACATAAAGTTAATATTGTCATTAATATACCAATTTGAACATGGCATTGCACCGCTATGGGGTATTATACATAATGGTGAAGCTTGGAGTTAATCATGAAAATATTATACCTGGCAAGTTATTTGCCAGGATGAAATGTTTGTTAACCCTACCCCTGCTGATACAACCAATTCTCCGGCTCACTGGTATTCAGCAAATTACCCAGAATATCTTGCTGCATACTCATCAACGCCCCGTTGTAGTCGTTGGCGATCCGGCAATCAGCAGCCTGCTGCTGAAGACTTTGCCAGAGGGCGGAAACAGAAGGCTGATGGGCGGCAGGTAGGCGGGCGATCAGCGTTTTCAGGCCTTCGGTGCTCGGGTCAATCCCTAACTGGCCGAGAATCTGGTAGCGCTGCTGGCTGCTTTGCGACAGCTGCTGGTACAGCGCCATAATCTGCTCGTTGATGACGTCGAGCGACGCGGCGTCTCGGGCAACAATGTGGTGGCGCTGCTTTTCAAGTAGTGTGGTCAGGGCATGATAGCGTTTACGGTCTTCGGTCATGTCCTGAATCAGTGCTTTAACGCGTTGGGCTGCGTTAGTCATAAATTACCTCTGGAAATACTTCTGCATCGCATCGGTCAGCGAATCAATATTGACGCTGATTTTGCCGCTGCTGATGGCTTCTTTCATTTCGGCGACGCGCGCCATGTCGACTTCTGGCAGCGTGCTCAGCTGCGTTTGCGCATCGCCAAGAACCGGATCAATCGCGGCGCTGCGCGTCACGCTGGTGCCTTCCTGAGCCACGGTGCGGGTCTGCTCCGCGCTGCTGGCTTTATTGATTGCGGTGGTCAGGTTGTACTGTGGTGCGGTTACTTTCATCGCTGCGCCCTCGTTCTCATTGTTTATGGTGGTGGCGTATGAACCTTGCCCTGCGGAAGTCGGACTTCCTGTGCCGTTGTCAGTAAAGAGCGGCAGTTAAGGAAGATAACTTAAACGTTGCGGGAAGTTTTTTAATTCCCGCTGGCGTACACCATGTTTACCACGCCGATGTCGGCGACAATGGCGCTGACCACGCGACCGCTACTCTCGTTTTTCACCTTAATAATCTCGCCCTTACGCCCCTTTTTCATGGCTTCGCCCATGGTACGGGCCTCGACGCCATTTTGTTCAGCCACCATCAGCACTCGCTGGCCACGTTCAACCAGCAGCGGTGACTCTAGTTGGTTGAGTGTAATCGGCTGGCGGTCGCGCACGCGGCGCTTCACGGTCAGGCCGATAACCTCTGCCGGATCGGTCAGGTAGTCGCCACGCGTGTTGCTGATGTTGAGTTTTTTAATGGTGAGGTTGTCGGCGGAAATCTGCTGGCCGCGTTCGAGGGTGCTGTCGGCCACGACGACTGGCAGATAGATATCCGGTTTGACGGTGACCGCGATATCCCAGCCGTTGGCATCCGCACAGCGCACATCAAAACGCAGACGGTTGAGATCGAGACGGTCGCCGCCGGGGATCGACACGGCAGGTTCCTGGCTGCAGGTCGCGTACTGCGAGGCTTCGGAGGGAATAAACAGGTTCATTTTCGCCTGATATTCCGGCCACCGGCGGCGTTTCGCTTCCTGGCGAACAATATCAGCCGCGTGGAGCTGGACGGCGACATAGATTTGCTTACGGGCGCTGGTCGGGCGTTCAGCGGCGGACGCGGGAATCGCGGCGGAGATAGCGAGCAGGAAAAGACCGGTGAGGAAGCGGAAATCCCGTTTCACACTGACGCGAAAAAAATGAACAAAAACATTATAAATCATGTAATTAAAACCTTGGCATGAATATTGCTATACGAGTGAGCAGATCATGCAGGTTTTAGCATCACGAGGGTGTGAATTGTGAGTATTACTTTTGACAAAGCATTGGGCGTTCATCCACAGGCTGTAGCACTTCGACTTTCCCGAGCAGAGCTGCTTTCAGCCAATCTGGCAAACGTTGATACCCCCAACTTCCAGGCTAAAGATATTGATTTTGCCTCCGAGATGCAACGCTCACGGTCGAGTTTTTCCACGCAGACGTCAGCGCAGGAGATGTATCGCGTGCCCTATCAACCCTCTTCAGACGGCAACACCGTCTCGTTGAACGTTGAGCAGGCCGAGTTTGCGAAAAACACCCAGGACTACCAAATGAGCCTGGCCTTTTTAAACATGAAGTTCACTGGTCTCAAGCAGGCCATTGAAGGCAAGTAATCCAACGCAGGTAACCACGCAATATGGCTTTTTCGGATATCTATCGCGTTTCGGGGTCGGCGATGACGGCGCAAACCGTTCGTCTTAACACCATCGCCAGTAACCTCGCCAACGCGGAAACCGCCTCCGCCACCGAAGACGGCACCTATAAAGCGCGTCGTCCGGTGTTTGCTGCGGTTTATCAAAACGATGAGTTGATGCACAGCCGCGCGCTCACCGGCGCGCGCGTGCAGGTGATGGACGTCATTGAAACCGGCAACGCGGTGCAGCGCTATGAGCCGCACAACCCGATGGCAAGCGACGACGGCTACGTCTACTACCCGGACGTCAACGTGGTGGAAGAGATGGCGGACATGATGTCAGCGTCACGTGGGTTTGAAACCAACGTCGACGTACTTAACAGCGTAAAAAGCATGCAGCAAAGCCTGCTGCGACTTGGGGAAGTATAAGCATGAACGTTGATAACTCTTACGCCAATAGCCGGGCTTCCAGCTCCACGGATGGTATTACCAGCAACAGCACCGCCTCCGGCATGAACACCATGTTTATGCAGCTGTTGGTGGCGCAGATCCAGAACCAGGATCCGCTCAACCCGACCGACGGGACCGAGTACGTCAGCCAGCTGGCGCAGCTGACCCAGGTGCAGTCGATGGAAACCATGTCGCAGCTGATGGCCAACAGCTCTGTGCTGATGGACAACCTGCAAACCCTCACCACTGGCAACCTGGTCGGGCAGCATGTGATGGTACAGACCAGTTCGATCGAGAGCGACGGTGAAACCGTGCTCGATGGTCGTCTGACGCTGGAGCACGCGGCCAACGTGGTGACGGTGATTGTCAAAGATTCCGCTGGCGTCGAGCACAAAATCGAGCTGGGCAAACAGGAAGCCGGACAGGTGGATTTCAACATCGATCCGGAAGAACTCGGCCTGAGCGAAGGGAAATATACCCTGAGCGTGGTGACCGATACCGGCGAAGAGAACGTGCCGGTTGAAATCGGCGGCGTGGTGAACAACGTGCGTATCCCGCTCGACGGCAGCTCGACCGTACTGAACATCAACGGTCTGGGTGAAATCGCCTACAACAATATTACCCAGTTTGGTAACACCTCTAAGAACAAAGCCTGAAGTGAATCAGGCAGTTAATTAAACAGGAACGATTATGAGCTTTAGTATTGCAACTTCCGGTCTGAATGCCGTTACCGAACAGCTGAACGCTATCTCGAACAACATTGCCAACTCCGGCACCGTGGGCTTCAAGTCTGGCCGCGCTGAGTTCTCCGCGCTGTATGCGGAAAGCCAGCCGCTGGGCGTCGGCGTTTCAGCGGTAACCCAGAGCATTACCAAAGGGGGAAGCATCTCTTCCACCGGCACCGCGCTGGATCTGGCGATTAACGGCAACGGTTTCTTTATGGTTCGCGATAGCGCCGGCACCACCGCCTATACCCGTGCGGGCTACTTCGGCACCGATAGCCACGGCAATCTGGTGAACAATCTGGGTATGTACCTGCAAGGGTATCCGGTTGATGCCAATGGTACGCTACAGGTGGGGACCATCAGCAACCTGACCATCAGCAGCGGTTCTATTCCGGCGAAAGCGACCGAAAGCATCGACTTTACCGCGAACCTGGATGCGCGCGCGGAAGTCCCGGCGACCTCGCCGTTCGACCCGAAAGACAACACCTCTTACAACAACTCCTACACGACTCAGGTTTATGACTCTCTGGGCCGCGAACACACGCTGAACCAGTATTTTGTGAAGACCGGTGAAAATGAGTGGGAAGTGCATTACTACATGGACGATAAGCCGGTGACCAATGGCGGCGTCGATCAGGTGCAGAACCTGACCTTCAATAGCCAGGGCATCCTCACCAATCCAAGTGGTTCCGTTCCGCTGACTGCCGACATCGCGGGCGCTGAATCCATCACTATCGACATGAGCTACAACGGCACCTCCCAGTACGGCTCCGATTTCTCCGTCAGCAAAAACAAAGGCGACGGCTATGCCTCCGGTGAACGTACCGGCCAGGCGATCGATGAAGACGGCAGCGTGTACGCCACCTTCTCCAACGGTGAACGCCTGCTGCAGGGCCAGCTGGTACTGGCGAACTTCACCAACCCGAACGGTCTGCAGTCGCAGGACGGCACCACCTGGGCGCAAACCGCCAGCTCCGGCGCGCCGCTGACCGGTACGCCGGGTTCCGGCCTGCTGGGTTCTATCGTTTCCGGTGCGCTGGAGTCGTCCAACGTCGATCTGACCTCCGAGCTGGTGGGCCTGATGACCGCGCAGCGTAACTACCAGGCGAACACCAAAGTCATCAGCACCAACGACAGCATGATGAGCGCGCTGTTCCAGGCGGTGTAATCGATGGATCGCTTACTTTTCACCGCGGTGAGCGGCGCGTCGCGCAGCCTGTCGCAGCAGGAGATCCACGCGAACAACCTGGCCAACGTCAACACTCAGGGTTTCCGCAGCGATCTCGACAACGCGTTGACACAACAGGTGAGCGGCGAGGGCTATGCCACCCGCTACCTGGCGCAGCCCACTCAGGGCGGCGTCGATTTAGCGCCAGGCGCGGTACGGGAAACCGGCCGCGATCTGGACATCGCCGTAAAAGGCGATGGGTTGATTGCGCTGCGCAGCGGCAACCGTGAGGTCTATACCCGCAACGGCCAGATTGATATCAATGCCGAAGGGGAGCTGTCGATCAACGGGCTGCCGCTGGAAGGCGATAACGGCCCTATCGTGCTGCCGCCGTACTCGTCGGTCTCCATCGCTGAAGATGGGGTGATCACCATCGTGCCGGATGACGGCGACATTGCCGCGCCGATGGATATCGACCGCGTGAAACTGGTGAACATTCCTGCCAGTGCGCTGAGCAAAAACGACGCGGGTTTCCTGGTAAGCAACGCAGCGTTTACCCCACGCGATGAAGACGTGACGGTGGCCGCCGGGCATCTGGAAGCGGCCAACGTGTCGGCCATCGGCGAAATGGTCTCCAGTATTGCGCTCAACCGTCAGTTTGAAGCGCAGATCAAGATGATGAAAGCCGCAGAAGATCTCGCCACCGCAGGCAACCGCCTGATTCGCGGCACTTAAGAATACGATTAAGGAATACCAATGAATCCTGCTTTATGGATCAGCAAAACGGGGTTAGCGGCGCAAGACGCCCGCATGACCACCATTTCGAACAACCTGGCGAACGTTAACACCACCAGTTTTAAACGCGACCGCGCGATGTTTGCCGATCTGTTCTATCAGAATCAGCGCACGCCGGGCGGCCAGCTGGATCAGAACAACGTATCTCCGACCGGCATCCAGTACGGGACCGGCGTTAAGGTCGTTGGAACGCAGAAAGAGTTCACCGTCGGCAGCATTCAAAACACCGGGCAGAGCCTTGATGTGGCGATCTCCGGCCAGGGTTTCTTCCAGGTCGAAACCGCCAATGGCGATATCGCCTACACCCGTGCCGGCAACCTGCAGAAAACGCCGGAAGGCGTGCTGACCAATGCCCAGGGCCTGCCGCTGATCCCGCAGATTGAGCTGCCGGACAACGTCAAAGACCTGCAGATTGGTAAAGACGGCACGATTACCGCCACCGTGGCGGGCGAGGCCGATCCGGTTGAGCTGGGTCAGTTGACGCTGGTGAACTTCGTCAATCCGGCCGGTCTGGAAGCCATCGGCGGCAACCTGTACCTCGAAACCGCGGCCAGCGGCCAGGCGGTAGAAGGCGTACCGGGTGAAGAGGCGTTTGGCCAGCTGGAACAAGGGTCGCTCGAAGGCTCTAACGTACAGGTCGTTGAGGAGATGGTCGATATGATCACCGTTCAGCGCGCCTATGAAATGAACGCCAAAATGGTCTCTGCCGCCGACGACATGCTGAAGTTTGTCACGCAGTCGATGTAACGGTAGGGCAGTGAAGTGAAAGAGATGAAAAAGCAGGTAGCAGTCGTTTTGCTGGCGCTGATGCTGTCGGGCTGTGAAAGCCCGGCGCTGCTGGTGCAAAAAGACGACGCGGCGTATGCGCCGCCGGAAGATTTCGCCATGCCGGAAACCCCGGTACGCGGCGGTGGAGTGTACAACAGCGGCTATAACTGGTCGCTGATTCAGGACCGTCGCGCCTACCGCGTGGGCGATATTCTGACCGTTAAGCTGGATGAATCCACGCAGGCCAGCAAGCAGGCGCGGACCAATTTCGGCAAGAAGAACGATGTCTCGCTGGGCATCCCCGAAGCCTTTGGCCACTCGGTCGATAAGCTGTCCGGCTCGGTTGACGGCAGCCGTAACTTTAACGGCAGCGCCACGTCGCAACAGCAAAACAGCCTGCGCGGGGCAATCACCGTCGCGGTATTTAAGGTGCTGCCCAACGGCGTGCTGGCGATTCGCGGCGAGAAATGGCTCACCCTCAACCAGGGCGATGAGTATATGCGCGTGACCGGGCTGGTGCGTGCCGATGATATCGAGCGCGATAACTCCGTATCGTCACAGCGTATTGCCAACGCCCGCATCTCTTACGCCGGGCGCGGCGCGCTCAGCGATTCGAACGCCGCGGGCTGGCTGGTTCGCTTCTTTAACCACCCGCTGTTCCCGATGTGATGGAGGCCATGATGCTTAAACGGATACTGTTTTTCCTGTGCCTCTTCAGCGTGTCTGCCGTGGCCCAGCCGCTGCGTGACGTGGTGGATATTCAGGGGGTGCGTGGTAACCAACTGATTGGCTACAGCCTGGTGGTCGGCCTTGACGGCACCGGCGATAAAAACCAGGTGAAGTTCACCAGCCAATCGGTCACCAATATGCTGCGCCAGTTTGGCGTGCAGCTGCCGGCCAAAATCGACCCGAAGGTTAAAAACGTGGCGGCGGTGGCGATCAGCGCCACGCTGCCGCCGGGCTACTCGCTGGGTCAGAGCATTGATGTCACCGTTTCGTCCATTGGCGATGCCAAAAGCCTGCGTGGCGGCACGCTGCTGCTGACCCAGCTGCGCGGTGCTGACGGTGAAGTCTATGCGCTGGCGCAGGGCAACGTAGTGGTTGGCGGCGTTAAGGCCGAAGGCAACAGCGGCTCAAGCGTGACCATCAACACGCCGACCGTGGGTCGTGTGCCGAACGGCGGCTCCGTTGAACGCGAGATCGCCAGCGACTTCCAGCAGGAACCGATGGTGATGCTTAACCTCAAACGGCCAAGCTTTAAAACCGCCAACACCGTCGCCGTGGCGCTGAACAACGCTTTTGGCGCGGGGACGGCGACTGCGCAGAGCGCCACCAACGTGGCGGTGCGTGCGCCAATGGGCGCCGGCGCGCGCGTGGCCTTTATGTCGGCGCTGGAAGACGTGCAGATTAACGCCGGCAAGCAGCCGCCGCGCGTGGTGTTTAACGCGCGCACCGGCACCGTAGTGATTGGCGACGGCGTGATTGTGCGCGCCGCGGCGGTCTCCCACGGCAATCTGACCGTGACTATCCGCGAGTCGTCCAACGTCAGCCAGCCAAACGCCTTTGGTCGCGGCCAGACGGTAGTGACGCCGGAGAGCGACGTCAGCGTGAACCGCGGTCGCGGCCAGATGGTGACGATCGCCGCGGGCACCAGCCTGCGCAGCATCGTGAACACCCTGAACAGTCTGGGCGCCGCGCCGGACGATACCATGGCCATTCTTCAGGCGCTGCACGAAGCAGGCGCGCTGGATGCTGAACTGGTGGTGATGTAATGCTGGATGCGATTAACCGACAAACCGCGATTCTGCCCGGCGATATGACCGGGCAGGTCAAGCCGCAGAATCTGGAACAGGCTGCCGAGCAGTTTGAAGCGCTGATGCTGAAATCGATGCTGTCGCAGATGCGCAAAGCGTCGGATGTGCTGGGGGAAGATAACCCGTTCAACAGCAAGCAGCAGCGAATGATGCGTGATTTTTATGATGACAAGATGGCGTCCGAGCTGGCTTCACAGCGCAGCACCGGCATCGCGCAGATGATCATCAACCAGCTGTCGCCTCAGACGACGGCATCGCTTAAGAATGGGGCGGAAGCGGCCGCTTTACATGGACAACCGCAAGAACTTAAAACGCCCGTCGTTCCCGTAACCCGAAGGGCAGGAGTAAGCCATGAGTATGATTAATATCGCCTTCAGTGGTCTGCAGGCAGCCCAGCTGGGCATGAATGTCACGTCGATGAATACGGCCAACTACCTGACCTCCGGCTACAGCCGTCAGGGGATCATCCAGAGCGCTATCGGCCCGATGGGCGAAGCCGGGATTACGCCGGGCAGCGGCGTGCAGGTGGATAGCATCCGCCGTATCTCCAGTCAGTATCTGGTGAATCAGGTGTGGCAGACCAACACCAAGTCCAACTACTACAGCATGGGCAACCAGTACATCAGCGCACTGGAGAAGGTGATCGGCACCGACTCAACCAGCATCGGTACCGGGCTTGATGATTTTGTCAGCGCCCTGAGCGAGCTGACCCAGGAGCCAGAATCGCAGGCGCGGCGTCAGCAGTTGCTGAACCAGGCCAACACGCTGGCTACCCGCTTCAATAGCATGAACAACTTTGTCACCAGCCAGAAAGAGTCCATTACGACTCAGCGCGGGGCGATGGTTGATCAGATCAACACCCTGAGCGGCGGCATTGCCGACTACAACAAGAAAATTGTTGAGATGGACGCCACCGGTGGCAACAGCAGCACGCTCCGCGACGCGCGCGACGAGCTGGTAAAGCAGCTCAGTTCGCTGGCGGAGGTCAAGGTTAGCGATGACAGCAGCGGCTATACCGTTTCGCTGAGCAACGGCCAGCCGCTAGTCAGCGGTAAAACCGCCGGGCAGCTGAGCGTGGGTACGGACGGCAACGGCAACTCGACGTTAACACTGAAGTTCTCCACCAGTGAGTTTTCGCTCAACCCGTCCGCCGGCGGTCAGCTGGGCGCGCTGTACGATTATGAAGTGGGGACGCTCAAGCAGATGGGCGACGCTATTCAGGGCATGGCGCAGGCGGTGGCGGACATGTTCAACGATCAGCTGGCGAAAGGCTATGACCTGAACGGCGATGCGGGAAAACCGCTGTTCACCTTCGATCCGTCCAACCCGGCGGGCATATTGCAGGTTAACGATCTCGAGCCGGAAGAGCTGGCCCTGTCCAGCGATCCCGACGAACCGGGCAACGGCGATAACCTGAACCTGCTGATCGAGCTGAAAAACCAGAAAACCAATATCCCTGGCCTCGGCAACATGAGCCTCAACGAAGGCGCGGCGGCGATTATCTCCACGATTGGTATTGCCAGTAAACAGAGTAAAACCGAAATGGACGCGGCGGTGTCCGTCAGCGAGCAGGCGCAAGAGCAGCGGGATAACCTGAGCGCGGTTAACCAGGACGAAGAGGCGATTAACCTGCAAATTTACATGCAGTCCTATCAGGCGAACATGAAAGTGATTGCTGCTGGAAACCAGGTCTTCAGCGATTTGCTGGGCATTTTTTAAGCGTCATCAGGAGTATTAAGCTATGCGTATTAGTGGTCTTCATAACTCAAACGCGATGCTGGCGCAGCTTGGCGCCAACAGCAGCCGCGTTTCCAAGCTGATGGAACAGCTGTCGACGCAAAAGCGTGTTAACGTGCCGTCGGACGATCCGGTAACGGCCAGCCGCCTGGTACAGCTGAACCGTGAACAGTCGGCAATTAAACAGTACCAAAGCAACATCACCAGCCTGAGCGGTAAGCTGTCGGTGCAGGAATCGCATATTACGGCGATGAGCAACCAGGTGCTGGCGGTGAGCGATAAGCTTAAGCTGGCCAACAACAGCACCCTGAGCCAGAAAGATTTGGCGAGCTACGGCGCGGAACTGGGGTCGATGCTGGACTCGCTGGTCGCCTCGATGAACAGTAAGAACGAGAGCGGCAGCTATCTGTTCTCTGGCACTAAGACTAACACCAAAGCGGTCGAGCTGGTGGACGGTCAGTACGTGTATGGCGGTAACGATAACTCGCGTGAAACCATCGTAGCCAACGGCGTGTCGATTACCGAAAACACCAATGTCGCGCAGGCGTTCTCTGGTTCGGGCAACGATCTTGATATGCTGAACAAGCTGAAAGAACTCAGCGAGAAGATGCAGGATCCGAATCTGAGCTATGCGGATTATCAGGACGACATCTCCGCGATGATCGACATGACCCAGACCACCAGTGATAGCCTGGGCGCACTGTTTACCGATCTCGGTGGCCGTCAGAACCGCCTGACGCTGATTGACGATGCGCACACTGACGTGAGCCTGTCGAACTCGCTGGTCGAAACCGACCTCAACTCGGCAGACTCCGCGACCACCACCATCAATTTACAGCTGTACATGACCTCAATGCAGATCACCAATAAGGCCTACAGTATGGTCAGTCAGCTCAATCTCTTCAGTATGTTGTAATTGGTTATGCAAGTTGGTTTAAAAACAGGCTCTCTGACCACCTCCGCCCCGGCAAACGCCGGGCGCGGTACCATTGGCGCTCCTCAGACCGTGGGGCGCGTTAACGCCCCTGATACGGTCACCAACCGCAGCGCGTTTCCGGAAGCGGCGCTGCTTTCGCGGCGCCCGATGCGCTATAACGTGCAGCTCAATCAGCAGCTGACCGCGGTGCAGCAGGCCGACAGCTACCTGGCGAAGACGGAAACGCAGCTGTTGCAGCTGCGTCAGTCCGCCACTCGCGGCGGTGATGCCAGCGCCCAAACTCAGGCGCTGCAAAAGCATCTCGCGCGCCGCACGCAGCTCTCCGGCGGGACGGTCGATCGTCATCTGACGGCGTCGCTGGAACAAAAAAGTACGGTGAATTTTACCCTGCCGGGCAGCGAGAAATTGCTGAGCCATCCGGGAGGCGAAACGCTGGTCTTCTCGCTCGGCGGTCGTCAGCGCGAGATGGCGGCCGTGGTGTTACCGGAAGAGGCGACGCCGCGTCAGACGCTGCTCAAGCTGAACGTCGGCTTAGGGCGTTTAGGGATTCACGCCGCGCAGGCGGGCGGTGGAAAGCTGATCTTTAGCGTCGACGAAAGCCGCTGGGATCGTGTGAGCCAACAGCTTACCGTACGCGGTGAAGGTCAGCATTACCCCGCTGACGCTTTCACGCTACTGGCACCGCAGGCGGAAAGCGCCAGCAGTGATGAAGTGCTGGCGCTGTCGACGCGTCGGGAACGAGAAGGGCAGATGAAGCTGCAAACCACTCTCGATCACATCACCAGCCAGCGCAGCAGGCTGCGTCAGCAGCAGGAGCGAGTCAGTTCGCGTATCAACGATATGGCGACAGTCTATAGTCCACAGCAGGCGCTGGAGACTTCGCGCGGTTTGAGCGAAGCGCTGGCACGCAGCGGCAGCAGCTATAGCGCGCTCTCACAGGCGCTGGGGACCCAGGCCAATGTGCATCCGAGCACGGTGAAAAACCTGCTGGGCTAATGAATGCAAAGGCCTACGTTCATTACGATTGTAGGCCTGATAAGCGCAGCGCCATCAGGCAGATGGCGCTATTTCGGCATTGGATACAGGAAAATCGAACCATTCTGCCCGACAACCAGCGATTGGTTGCTCAATGAGATTGGCTCCATCCAGTAGTTGGAGTACATCAACTGATCCACAAGCCCTTCAATCATCAACCCTCTTTGCTCTGAGCTGTAGTAGATGGGCGTCAGGTTAAAGTAAATCCGTCCCTGCTTTTTCTGCGTAGGGGTAAACTTCCCTTTCAGCACAAAGCGGTTGTCGTCAGGGTTGGTGATGTTTGCCATCAGAACGTTGCGCACGGTGTGCAGGTTGACGTTGTAAATCTCTTTACGCTGCGACATCAGATCGTAAAAACCCATCTGAAAGCCGCCCGTCACCGGGCCAGTTGGCAATGCCGACGCTGACGGCATCAGCTTCGCCGCCAGCAGCCCGCCCAACAGCGCCAGTATGACGACCAGCGCGATCAGCAGATTAATTGGCTTTGCATGTCGCCAGTTCATTGAGCTTTCTCCGGGTCTCTCGCAGGATTACGTTATTCAGCTGCACCGTATCGGTACGCCAGTGGTAAATTGCCATCGCCAGCTGCTTCTTGTCGCACTGGTTGCTCAGCATAAAGCTGTAGTTCAACGACGAGTTGTTGGTGTGGAAGTACACGTTCATCGTGGCAGATTGCATTTTGATCTGCTGGTTCAGCGCATACAGCGAGTCTTTTAACTTGCCGTAAAGATTGGCGGACATATACGCCGGATCCCCCATCGCTTCTACCGTGTAGAGGCGGATATTGCTGTAGACGCCGGGCTGGACCTCACGCGCCACCAGATGCTCTGCGCGCCCGCCGAATAAATACCAGCAGACACCTGCAGTGGCGGTGGCGGTCAATAAGATGACCAGCATAAACGCGAGCATGCTCGATCGGCGCTGTTTTGGCGCGGCGACCACCGCAGCTTCCGCTACGGGTTGAATATCGGCCGCTTTTTCGGCCACTTCAGCGATGGCGTCAGGCTCTGGCTGCTGTGAGAGCAGATAGTCCTCCTGGACGTCACGATCTTCTTCCGGGTCGCTGACCTCATCCTCATCTTTTTCCACCACGCAGCAGTATTCGGCCTCCAGCAGATAGCCTTTGCGCGGGATGGTTTTAATAATTCTCTGGTTTTTGCCATCATCTTCCAGCGCGGTACGCAGCGCGTGGATAGCGTTTGGCAGGCTGTTATTGCCGATCACCCGGCGTTCCCACACCAGGTTAGTCAACTCTTCGCGGGTGAAGATTTTTCCCGCGTCCTGCACCAGGATATCCAGCAGCTTGAGCTGATACTCCCCGAGGCGTTTTCGTTCCCCGGTGGTGAGATGGAGAATGGATCCTGAGGTGACGTCAACCAGCCAGTTGTTTACGGAGCAATAGCGTTTATTCATTTATGCGTTATGGATTCAACCACCCCAGTAATATCGTGACAACCGCGCGGATACCCGAAAATCTCAGCGATTATCTGATTGAGTTGATAACTCCATTTAGAATTCTTAATGAATGCCGCGTGCCTGCGGGAAATTAAAAAGCGGACGTTATGTTCTTCTGTGAGAGGCGTGAGTTTGTTGAAACAACGGAAACGTTTTTGTCTGTAATACACCTCAACAGGAAGGAATCATTTTTTCCTGCGCCCTTTTTACGCGATAAAAGTGTGATGCGCAACAGGCTTTTTAGCAATAGTGGCGGCTAAAAGGGGGCTGATTTTGCTGAAAGTTAACATCCATCGTTAAATAAAACTTATGTTAATTAAGTGATCTCTTGGTGAATTAAATGTGTTATTGGTGTGATCTAAATGCTGGTGAGTATTATTTGCGGGATGTGAGGTGGAAGGAGAAAAAATGGATTTAATTTTTTATTTTATTGTGTCGCTTTAAACCAGATTTGTTTTTATATGGCGGAAATACGAATGATGGTTTAGATATAATATGCCAGGAATTAATGTTACTAATTAAATATGGTGAGTGTAAAGAAAAGTCAGGGCTGAAAATAAAATTGGGATATTTCCAAAAATAGGCTACAGGTGCGCAAAAAACGAACTTGAATAGGGGTTTAGTCTGGTAGTTGCGCAACAGATAAGGGATGAATGGAAGAGTTATCTCATTTTGTGGATTTTTTAATGTCTATGAAATCAATTGGTTATGATTTGTTTTGGTGAAAATGTGAGCGATTGATATTTGTCGATTTAATCTTTGTTCCCGCCGTGTCGTCTTGAGTTATTACAACATCTGAATCACCAGGACGAAAAAAGGAATCATTATGTCTCTTTCTATCTTTACTAGCGCTTCTTCCATGGCATCCACCAATGCTCTGAACAAATCCAACAACCTGCTGTCCACCGCGATGGAACGTCTGGGCACCGGTAAACGCATTAACTCCGCGGCTGACGATGCGGCTGGTCTGCAGATTGCTACCCGTCTGCAGGGCCAGACCAACGGTATGACCGTTGCACAGCGTAACATCTCTGACGCGACTGCGATGCTGCAGACTGCGGAAGGCGCGTTTGATGAAGTAAGCAACATTATGTACCGCATGAAAGACCTGGCAACCCAGGCAGCGAACGACACCAACAGCGCTGACGATCGTACGGCGATCGGTGCGGAAATGACCGAGCTGAAAAGCGAACTCAATAACATTATGAACAACACCAAATATGCGGGTGACAACCTGTTTGGTGCAAGCGGCAAACTGGCTGACACCATGAACTTCCAGATCGGTTCTTCCACCGATGAGAAACTGGCGGTCGACGTTTCCGGCCAGCTGGCTAAAATCGACGTATCTGGCGGTCTGTCAATCGACGTAAGTGATTTCGATAAGTCCCAGGCAACCATCTCTGGTCTGGAAGCGGCTATCGCTAACGTCGGTTCCATGCGTTCCGCTCTGGGTGCGAACATCAACCGTCTGGGCCACACTGCGGCTAACCTGGCGAACATGAAGGACAACACCGACCTGGCGCTGAGCAACATCCAGGATGCTGACTACGCGACCGAAGCGTCTACCATGACCCGTAACCAGCTGCTGGTACAGACCAGTATGTCCATGCTGAAAACCTCCAACAGCATGTCCAGCATGGTGACCTCTCTGCTGGGTTAATCCTTCACGGATTATTGCAGGAAAAAACACCGCTGTATGGCGGTGTTTTTGTATCCGACCCCTCCTTTCCCCTGCCGGAAAATGCGGAAATACCTGTTCCTGCCATTATTTAATTCATTGATAAATAACAACTTAAAAGTTGGCACGATAGTTGCTAAATCAATTGCATATCGATCGTGGCTTGCGTGCCTGGAGAACCTACTATGTCTGATTTTGACCCGAATACACTGGCCACCCAGCTGGCAGGCTATGACATTCTTGCGCTGCAAAACTCGATCACCAAGCAGACCACTACGTTACAGGCGCAGACTAAAGCGCTGGATTCGCTGCGCACGGCGCTAACCACCTTCCGCACCTCCATCACGGCGTTGAACTCCAGTTCCGCCAGCGTGTTGAAGAATGTCGCGACCATGAACCAGGAAGGTATCGCCACCATCACCGCCAGCGCCAGCGCGCGTAAAGGGACCTACAGCCTGAACGTCACC
Source organism: Kluyvera sp. CRP (assembly GCF_019930565.1). NCBI lineage: Bacteria > Pseudomonadati > Pseudomonadota > Gammaproteobacteria > Enterobacterales > Enterobacteriaceae > Kluyvera > Kluyvera sp. CRP. The sequence continues at coordinate 1,249,967 of NZ_CP082841.1, forward strand.
CAGCTGGCGACCGCCCAGCAGAAGACGTTTGAGGGAATGACAGACCAGTCCGTTAAAGACGCTACCGGTACGCTCAAAATCACCCTGGATGGCGAAGAGATCGAGATCGACATGGATGGCCTCAACAGCCTCTCTGATTTCGCCGCAGCGGTGAACAAGGCTGATTTCCCCAGCGCGTCCAGCTCCACCACCGCCACCACCGGCCAGAACGGTATTACCGCCTCGCTGATGCGCGTCAACGGGGAAGTGACGCTGATTTTTAACAGCGATCAGAGCGGCGCGAAGTACGACATTCAAATGGATACCAGCGGGATGACCAGCGGTGCGGAGATGTTCGACAAGCCGGAAATTATTACCGACGGCAAAGATGCCATCTTTACTCTGGGTGACTCCGATAAAAAATACTACAGCAGCTCCAACACCCTCGATGACCTGGTCGACGGCGTCTCCATCAAACTGACCAGCACCACCGAAACGGGTAAGCCACTGGTTATCTCTATTGATACCGACGTCACCGAAACCAAGAACCAGGTCCAGGCGTTCCTCGATGCCTACAACACCCTGCGCGACACCATTTCTGGCCTGACCGCGACCGGCAGTTCCAGCACTGACCGCGGCGCTTTTGCCGGCGATGCCAGTATTTCGACGTTAGGCACCGAACTCAGCAGCATGCTGCGCGGCACCTTTGGCGATCAGAACATGAGCAAGTTCGGCATCACCGCCGACAAAGACGGCAAATTCTCCTTCGATGCCGACAAGCTGGAAGAGCAGCTGAAAAACGACCCGCAGACCGTGGCGCAGTTCTTTAACGGCAATGACGGCCTGATTAAAGCGATGGATAAAACGCTGGATAAATACCTCAGCTCCACTACCGGCTTGCTGAAAGGGCGTCAGGATACCCTCGACCGTCAGCAGACTGATATCGACAACAAAACCGCAAAAATGGAAACGCGCTATGAGTCTTCGTACAACCGCTACCTCAAGCAGTTTACGCAGTTGCAGTCGCTCATGACGCAGATGAATAACACCACGAGTTTGTTTAGCTAATTTTCTAAGGGAACCCATCCTCAATGTACGGTAATGAGCAGGAAGGCTACGGCCTGTATCAACAATCCGATCTGGCGATTCAGGCGGCGGCAGCCAACCCGCACCAGCTGGTGCTGATGCTGTTCCGCGGCATGATGGATGAGCTGGTACGCGCCAAAAGCCACATTGCGGCGCGTCGCTATGAGCGTAAGGCGCAGAGCATCAACAAGTGCATCGATATCCTTAATGCGCTGACCAGCTCGCTTGATTTTGACAAAGGCGGCGAGTTGGCGCTGAGCCTGGCGAATCTTTACGACTACTGCGTTTATCGTCTGTACGACGCCAGCAATAACCTCTCCATCGAGCAGATCGAAGAAGTGGAAGCGATCCTCGGCAACCTGCAGGACGGCTGGGAAAAAATGGGTCAGGCGGCATGAGTATGCAACACGCGATTCAGACGCTGACTCAGGCGCTACGTCAGGCGACGGAAGACCACAACTGGCCTTCCGTCGTTAACGTCGACGCCAAAATCGCCGAACTGCTGGCGGCCATCCAGGGCAAAAATCTGGATGCTGCGGAACGCCAGGCGTTGGATGCGTTAAAGAAGGTGCACCAGCAGGCGCGCGATTACTGCCAGGGCCAGAGCGATATGCTGGCCGCCAAAATGAGCCTGGTGGCGCGTAACCGCGAAGGCGCAACGGCTTACGCCCAGTTTATGGACGATGAGGGGATGCACTGATGGATATTCTGAACCTTTCACAGGGCGCGCTGAGCGGATCCGGCCTGCCGATGCAGGCCGAATCTATCGCCGGGCAGATGGGGCAAAACGGTGCCGCGCAAACACCAACCGCTTTCAGCGACGCATTGCTTAACGTCATTGACTCGATGATGACCGGGCAAACGCTCCCGAGCTCGCTGGCCGTGAGCGCGCATCCGGTCTCCGTCGATGACAAAGACGACGATGCTGATCCGCAGCAGTTGAGCGGCGCGTTGTTGAAAGACGACTCTCAGCAGCAACTGCTCGAAACGCTGCTGATGACCAGTCAGATGCCGGTGCAGACCGCCAGCTATGTCAACGTGGCACAGCCCGTCGATGATGCGCTGATGGCGAATGCGCAGACATTGATGGCGCCGCAGGCGTTGACGATGGGCCTTGCGCCATCGCTGCAACAGCAGACGATGACTGCGCCGAATCTTGCCGCTACGGAGACGGCGAGTAGCGTCCTGCCGGGCGCTCAGCCGGTTTCCCCGATGCTGATGACGGCGATGACGCCGGTCGCCGCGATGCCTGGGCAACCGTTAGACAGCAGCAACAGCATTTCTCCGGCAACCGCCTCCACCGCTTCGCCGGTCACCACCACGCTGAAGATGGATCCTGAGCCTTCTCGCTGGAGCGAGCAGTTGCAAAGCGCACTTGGCGATCGTTTGCAGGTGCAGGTGAAGCAGCAGATCCAGCACGCCACTATCCGTCTCGATCCGCCGGATATGGGCAAAATCGATATCTCGATGCAGGTCGACAATGGCCGCGTACAGGTACAGATCAACGCCAGCCACGCCGAAGTTTATCGTGCGCTACAGCAGACCAGTAACGACCTTCGCCAGAGCCTGACAGAGCAAAACTTCGTGCAGGTGAACGTGCAGGTGTCTTCCCAATCCGGGGGACAGCAGCAGGGCAGAGGTCAACATTTCGCCGAGCAGCACAACGCCATTCAGGCGGGCGCGGAGCTGGCAGCCAACGTATCGGCTACCCAGGATTCCCGCAGCGATGACTCGGTACTCATGACGGTTTAAGACAAAGAAAAATATGAACGCAAAAACTCTCTCTTTCGGTCTCATTATCGCGCTCGTCACCGCCATGCTGGCGGCAGGCATGACGGTAGTTGGCACGCATCTGCTGCGCATGGATGAAGCCACTGGCAGTAGCTTCCTGTCGGGCATGTTCTCCAGCTCTGATAAAGGGTCCGTGGAGTTCGTGGAAATTAAAAACGTGGTGATCACCCTGAAAGGCAAAGGGCAATCCGAGCGCTATCTGCTGCTGGAGCTGAACCTGGCGACCAACGGCCCGGAAAATACCCGTAAAGCGCAGGACATGATCCCGGCGGTGCGCGGTGCGACGGTCAGCCTGCTCTCCGATCTGGACTATGACGAAGTGCGCGGCATGAGCGTTAACGTCCTGCACGACAAGCTGCAGGCCGCTTACGCGGCGCGCTTTAGCAGCCTGAAGATGGACGTGCCGTTTGACGACGTCATCATCAGCAAAATGGTCTTCCAGTGATAGATACGCCGCAATGGAAATGATGGACTTTATTGCGAGTGACACCCTGACGCCGGCAGACGAGGCGCGCTATGTCAGCGCGTATCTGCCGCTGGTGAATCGGGTGGTTAAACAGCTCTCATACCAGACCAGCAGCGTCATCGACCGCGAAGATATGGAGCAGATTGCCCTGATGGGTCTGCTCACCTCGCTGCGCCGCTACGGGCACCCGGACGAGCAGTTTGCCGCCTACGCCGTGCAGCGTATTCGCGGCGCGGTGCTGGACGAACTGCGCCTGCTGGACTGGCGTCCTCGCCGCCTGCGGCAGAAGACCCACAAACTGAATGACGGTATCCGCGAAATTGCGCGCCAACTCGGGCGGACGCCCAGCTTCGAGGATATTAACCGCCACCTGTCGATCACGGCTGAAGAGTACCAGGAATATTTATTGCTGGATTGCGCCAAAACGATAGAGAGCCTGGATGAGCTGTTAGGGAATGACGTTCACGCCGGGGCGCTGGATAGCCGACCGCTGGAAGACGAAGTCGTCGTCAGCCGGACGCTACGCAGCGCGCTGGCAGCGCTTGATGAGCGTGAACAGCTGATCCTGACGCTTTATTACCAGCATGAAATGAGTCTGAAAGAGATTGCCCTCGTCCTTGATTTAACCGAGGCCAGGGTCTGCCAGCTCAATAAAAAAATCGCCCAAAAAATTCAGTCTTTTTTCCAGAAGTGAAAGGTTTATGCAGAAATTCTTCGGTATCGTAATCATCATGGGATGCGTGGTTGGCGGCTTTCTTATGTCCGGCGGTCACCTCGCGTCGTTCTGGCAACCGGGTGAAATTATCATCATTCTGGGTGCCGGTATGGGGGCTATGGTCCTCGCTAACCCTCGCGCCGTACTGTCTGAAATGTACCGCCAGTTCCGCGGCATTATGCGCAAAAACGAATACACCAACGAGTATCAACGCCAGCTGCTGATGCTGCTGTACGAACTGCTGGAACTGGTGCAGGACGGCGGTCTGAAGGTGCTGGATGAGCACATTGAAGCGCCGGAAAACAGCCCGCTGTTCCAGAAGTACCCGCTGATGCTGCGTGACAAAGCGCTGGTGACGTTTATCTCCGATAACTTCCGCCTGATGGCGATGGGTAAGATCAACGAACACGAGCTGGAAGGCATCCTCGAGCAGGAGCTGGTGGCGATGGAAGAGAACCTGCTGCAGCCGTCACGTTCGTTGCAGCGTACCGCAGAAGCGATGCCGGGCTTCGGGATCTGTGCGGCGGTACTGGGGATCATCATCACTATGCAGTCGATCGACGGCTCTATCGCGGTGATCGGCGTGAAGGTTGCCGCCGCGCTGGTCGGTACCTTCCTCGGCGTTTTCTTCTGTTACTGCTTAATGGATCCGGTGGCGAACGCCATGGAACAGCGCACCAAAAAACAGCTGGCGGTGCTGGAGTGCGTACGTACGGTGCTGGTCAACCACGTTGCCGGTAAGCCGACGCTGCTGGCGGTGGATGCGGGCCGTAAGATGCTGCCGATGGACACCAAGCCGACCTTCGCCACGCTCGACGGTTGGGTTAACCAGATGATTGGTGAAGCCTGATGCGCGGGCGCAACAAAGAACATACCACCATCATTAAACGCTCCTCGCGCAAAAGCCATGATGCCTTTCATGGCGGCGCGTGGAAGGTCGCATTCGCCGACTTTACGCTGGCGATGATGGCGCTGTTTATGGTGCTGTGGATTATGGGCGCGGTGACGGAAGAGGAGCGTAAAGAGATCGTCTCGCTGCTCAACGGCGAGTCCATTTTTGAGGGCAACAATATCACGCCGGTGACGCAAAAAGAGGGTAACGGCGGACAGATCGCGCTGCTCGATAGCCGTCACGCGAAGCAAAAAGAGCTGCTCAAAGAGCAGGCGAAGAAAGACGCCGAGTTGGCGAAGCAGCTTAAGGGCACTGAAAGCCTCGGTGACGTGAATGCGCGTTCCAAAAATGAGATTGAAGATCTCGCGCGCATCATTATGAAAATCACCTCGGCCTACGACGCGCAGGCCAACCTGAAAATGGAGATTGTGCCGCAGGGGCTGCGCATCCTGGTGACTGACGATCAGAAGCGCGAAATGTTCCAGCGCAGCAGCGCCATCCTGACGCCGTTCTTTAAGCGGCTGTTGACCGAATTTGCCCCCGAGCTGAACAAGATAGATAACAAAATCATTATTACCGGGCATACCGACGCCACCCGTTTCCGCGACCAGGTGCTCTACAACAACTGGAACCTCTCCGGCGAACGTGCGATGCAGGCGCGATCGGTACTGACCCGCAGCGGCCTTGAACCCGGCAAAATTTTGCAGGTAAGCGGCATGGCCGACCAGATGCTGCTGGACCCGGAACATCCGCTCAGTTCGGCTAACCGCCGCATCGAAATCATGGTGCTGACGCACTCGGCCAGTGAATCGCTGTATCAGTTCTTTGGCCAGCACGGCGAGAAGGTGATCAAGCCGTTAGCCGACAAGCTCACTCAAAACCCATAGCCTGATTAACGTTGTGAAGAGTTTTATTTTTACCATCCCTTTTGTACCTGTTCGGGCCGCCTTTGCCCGTCAGGTACTCTTTTTTTTCCTCTTTTTGATGCTGCTGATGTCCGCAGGGTTCGTCAGCGCAAAGCCGCAGCCGGTAAAAGCGCCAGCGGCCAAAAGCGACAGTGAAGCGCAAAAGCGCAAACAGAACCGCGCCCGCCTGATGGCGAAAGCGAAGAAACGCGCCGTTGTGGTTCCGCCCACGCCGGAGCAAAAACGCCGCGAACTGGCGAATCAGCAGGCCGAACGGGCGAAAAACCGTGAAATTCTGGCGATGCACACCCGCTGGCAGCCTGGAACGCTGGGCGGTTCAGAAGCGCTGTGGGATGAAGTCCAGGACGGGGCGGTCGCGGCGAAACGTCGGGCACCGAAGAACACCGCGAAGCTGCGTACGGTGATCCATCGGCTGGAAAGCCAACTCGGGAAGCCTTACCTGTGGGGTGGCAACAGCCCGACCGACGGCTTCGACTGTAGCGGGCTGGTGTTCTACGCCTTCAATCATGTGCTGGACCGCAAGCTACCGCGCACCGCCAACGGCATGTATCGGGATAACGGCCTGAAGTCGATTCGCCAGAACAGCCTGAAGCAGGGCGACCTGGTCTTTTTCAACATTAACCAGCGTCCCGGCGCGGATCACGTTGGCGTATATCTGGGCGATGGGCGCTTTATTGAAGCCCCGCGTACCGGGTTAAAGATTCGTATCAGCCGGTTATCCGATGATTTCTGGCAATCACATTACCTTGGCGCACGCCGCGTCCTGTAGGGCGGCGTGACGCTGTTAAAACACCTTTAGTATTGAGAACGTGACCATGACCCGTATGAAATTCGCCATTGATGATGGCTCGACCAACGTAAAAATTAGCTGGATTGCGAACGGCACGCTGAAGACCGTGGTCTCGCCGAACTCCTTCCGTAAGGACTGGAAAAGCGCGGCGCTGCTGCGCGGACAGTCGGTGTACAACTACACCATCGGCACCACCAAATACACCTACGATGCGACGTCAGACAAAGCGTTATCCACCACGCACATCGACTATCAGTATGACGATCTCAACCTGTTGGCGGTGCATCACGCGCTGCTGCAGACCGGCATGACGCCGTGCGATGTTGAAGTGATCGTGACGCTGCCAATCACCCAGTACTACAATCCGGACGACTGCCAGCGTAATGAAAGTCGTATCGAAGCGAAGCGCCGCAATCTGATGCGCGATATCACCCTCAACAAGGGCGAGCTGTTCCGTATTGTGGACGTTCAGGTGATGCCGGAAAGCCTGCCGGCGGCGCTGTCTCATCTGCTGAACTCCAACGTCACCGAGTTCACCAAATCGCTGGTGGTCGACTGCGGCGGTACCACGCTGGACATGGGGGTGATCGTCGGTGAATTTGATGATGTCTCCGCGATTTATGGCAACAACGAAATCGGCGTGGCGATGGTCACTGACGCCACCCGTAAGCTGCTGGCGGCGGCTGACAGCGACTCCAGCTACCTGGTGGCGAACGAGCTTATCAAGCGCCGTCACGATATGGAGTTTGTGAAAAGCGTCATTAATGACGAATCGCGCATTGCGGAAATCCTTGAACGTATTGAGATTAAAATTCAGGAACTCGGTGACCAGGTGGCCTACGAAGCGAAGAAATTCGCCAAAAACCCCAACCGCGTTTACCTGGTTGGCGGCGGCGCACACCTGATTGAGAAAGCGGTACGTGAAACCTACGCCACGCTGGGCGACCGCGTGATCACCATCGATAACCCACAGAGCGCGCTGTCGCGCGAAATCTGCCTGTACCATGCGGACTCCAGCGTCGAAACCGTCGCCGCACCGCATATGGCCGAGGTGGGTGACGATGAGTAACAGGCACATTCGCCGCGTTAATCTCTCGCTGCATTTGTCGCCGGAACACTCGCGCGCGGACCTGCGCGCGATGCTGCAACTTAAGAAGTGGCATCAGGAGCTGAGCCAGGCGGGCAGCAACTCTGGCGATGCCAATATGGAAATGCGCCGCTTCCACCGCAACGTTTACCTGGCCGGGCTGCAACTTCAGTTGCTGAACCCGCAGTTGTGTAGCCATGTTGCCGAGTCAATGGGCCGGGAAAAGCTGACGCTGGATGCGCTGTGCAGCGAGCTATCTGCGGCTTCGCTGCTGCCCGTGTCAGCCAGCCCGACGGCGGCGCCTGCGGCCGAGCAAGTTGCGCCAAGCGCGGATTTTAGCAAGCAACAGTTGCGCCAGATGCGCGCGCTGATGTCCGAAGCGCTCCAGCGCCAACCCGCGCCCGCCGCGCCGGACGACGGTGCGCGCGAGGAACTGAGCCAGCTGCGCAGCGAAGTCGCGCAGTTGAAAACCTTGCTTAATCAGCAAAACCTGCTGCTGCAACAATTAAGGCTGTCTGGCCGCGCTGCTTCGCCTGCTGCCGAAGGCAGTAAAAACGGTGCGGCGGAAGAGGTCGACCTGAACACCCTTGGCGCACCCGCGCAAAAAATGAAGCAGATTCGCCAGAAAGGCATTTTTTAAGTGACGGGCGGTTTAAGTTGCCGCCGCTGCACGTCGCTTTTTCCGCACAATAATGAGAGATGAGGCTGGTATGGACAAAAGTGCGCATTATGTTGTTCGTTGCGTAGAGAACGCTAAATTCGATGTAGGTATCGATTTCGTTATTCAGCCTATCTTCGATTTATCCCGTTTTGCCTGTATTGGCGGTGAAGTGCTGGTGCGAGGCACCCATCGGCGTAACGTTGTCCCGCCGGTCGAGTTTATCCAGCACCTTGAAGAGAATGGCACCATCGTGGATATGGGCTACTACGTGATGGAAAAATCGCTGTCGTTTATTGCGCAAAAGCGGGCCGATGACCAGGAAGAATTCATGTACACGCTGAATATTTCCGCCGTGCAGCTGAACGATCCGGAGTTTGCCTACCATGCGCTGGGGATTGTGGAGACGCGGCATCTGCGGACGGCGCAGTTGGTATTTGAAATTACCTCCGGACAGGTTGCGCTCACTGAAGTCGCTCGGCAGAACCTCCAGACGTTACAGGATGACGGCATCAATATCGCCTGGGATGGTATCGGCACGCTGGCGGCGCTACAGGAGCGGCTGGCCTACTGGATTCCGGATTACATCAAGCTCGATCGCAGCTGTCTCGCGTGCGGCCAGCAGGACGAAACCGAGCAGATCCTCCAGCTGATTGCCCAGCACGACATCGATGTCATCATTGAAGGTGTTGAAAACTATACGCAAACTTCCAACATGCTGAAACAGGGCGTGAAGTTCGGGCAGGGCTATCTGTTTTCCCGACCGATCAGCAAAGAGAGTTTCCAGCGTGAATACATGCAGCACCAACAGGCGCAAACGCGAGCGTCTTACGCGCATCGGTAAGTGCGCCCTGCCAGATGGAATGAATGAGCAATGTACAAAAAATACGCCAGTAAAGCCGATCGCAAAAACTATGCGCTGGTCGGTCTGGTTTTTTTAGGTTCGGTCGTGCTGGCGCTCTGGCTCACGTTTTACATCGCGCAGCGACAGCTGAATGTTCAGCTGGCTCATCAGGCGATACCCATTCGCAATGCGGTGGACAACCTGCTGGAAGAGACGCGGCGCGTCGCACGCGAAGCGCAGGGGTGGGTGGGCAAAACCTGTAACCGCCAGTTGGAAAGCCGCCTGAACGCGTTGCCGACGCGCGAAATGCGCATGCTGGTCATTAACCTGCTGGATGGCGATCGCATCACCTGTTCCTCACTGCTGGCTAACCAGGGCGCGCGGGTCGATCTGAGCGGCTTTAGCGCGCAGGGCGTGAAAATTGATGATTCCGTGGCGTCAGCGGGCATTCCGGTCTTTTCTCTCTACCAGCGCCTGGCTAACGGCGGCATCGTGGTGTCGGCTGACCTGCGCTACCTGTGGGGCATTATGGGCAACAGCAACCGCGATGAACGTTTCGCGCTGCTGGTGAATAACAAACTGCTGACACAGAACGGTATTCTGGTCGGTGAGCATGCGAAACTTGGCGCGCAAGACTACCCGCAACGCCAGCCTGGTGGACTGTATACGCTGGCCTGGCGCTCGCCGGATACCGCTGATATCTGGCAGGAGATTCTGGGCTCCTGGCTCTATATCCTGGTTATCCTTGTCCCGCCGCTGCTGCTGACGACGCTGGCCTGGTCATTGCTGACGCGTCGTCGTTCGCTCTATCAACATCTGGTGAATGCGGTGCATCAGGACCGTATTACGCCCTACTATCAGCCGATTATTTGCGCCCACAGCAACCGGGTGATCGGCGCGGAAATTCTCGCCCGCTGGGAACATCCGGAGATTGGTTTCGTACCGCCGGATATTTTTATCCCGGTGGCGGAGAAAACGAACACGATCGGCCTGATGACGGAGAACCTGCTCAAACGCGTGCTTGCCGACTGCCAGCGCCCGGATTGTGTGTTACCGGACGGTTTCACCTTTAACGTCAATATCAGCCACGCGCACCTGGTTGCGGAAGATTTCAACGCTTTTACCAGCGAATTCGCCGCCCGTTTTAAACGGCTGCATCTGCATCTGACCTTTGAATTTACCGAGAACGAACAGATCAACTTCAATGATGATATTCTCAATAAAATCAAGGTGGTTCGTGATAGCGGCATCGCTATTTCGTTGGATGATTTTGGCACCGGCTTCTCCAACCTGTCGTGGATAGCCAGCCTGAGCCCGGACAGCATTAAGATTGATCGTATGTTTATCAATCAGATTTCCCCTGATGCCTCCACGCCGCTCATTAACTGCGTCATCGACATGGCGAGGCAGATGGGTATTCAGACGGTTGCCGAGGGGGTAGAACACGACTATCAGGTGGCCTGGCTACAGGAAAACGAAATTGACTATTTTCAAGGTTACTTCTATTCAAAACCCCTCACTTTTAGTGCATTTGTCGACTATTTTCGTCACGATGTCATGACGCAGCACCTGAAAATGCCGCCGTTGCCGAAAGACACTTCTTTACAGCACTAGTCCAGGCGTCCCGCTAAGATAAACCGCGTATTCTTACGAGGTGATCATGAGCGAATTTTTCCAACGCCGCCGCGTGTACCGCTGGCTACGCGAGATAGTCGTCCTGCTGGTGCTGGCCGCGGTACTGATGTGGGGCGTTGACCGCTTTCGCAGCCCGACGCTTCCGGACTCCTTTTCCGGCATGGCCGTACAGACCCTGGATGGACAAAACATCGACCTGGCCGCGCTTAGCGACACGCGGCCATTGCTGATCTACGTCTGGGCGACCTGGTGCAGCGTGTGCCGTTACACCACGCCATCGGTAGAGAAACTGGCGGCGCAGGGGGAAAACGTGGTGAGCATCGCGCTGCGTTCCGGCGACGATACCCGGCTGGCGCAGTGGATGCAGAAAAAGCAGCTCACCATGCCGGTGGTCAACGACGCGCGCGGCGAGCTGGCGCAGCGCTGGCAGGTGAGCGTCACGCCGACGATCGTTATCGTCTCTCAAGGGCAGCCGGTCTCGGTCACCACCGGCTGGACCAGCTACTGGGGCATGAAAGCGCGCCTGTGGGCAAGCCGATAAACGAGTCCGGGTATTATTGCTTTATTGATAATAGTCTATTGCGATTTATACCATTTATGTAATGAGTCTGCGGTCGTATCCTTCTTCACATCACGTTACCGAGCGTAACGCCTTAAACCGAACAGGATACGACCATGAAAAACCTTACCGCGATTTTTGCTGCTTCCCTTCTCTCTGTTGCTGCCTTTAGCGCCACGGCGCAAAGCGTGACGGCGACCGGCTCGACGCTGGACACCGCCGAAGCGGCGATTGCCCAGAAGGCCAAAGAGATGAACGCCTCTGACTACAAAATCACCAGCGCACGCATGGGCAACACCGTGACCATGAGCGCCGAACTGTACAAATAAGAGGGGGAAAACAGTATGTTATTCGATAAATATGCGCTGAATACGCTGCCGCTGGCTAACCGTATCGTGATGCCGCCGATGACCCGCTCTCGCGCCGGTGCCGGTGACGTCGCGACCGATATGATGGCTGAGTACTATGCACAGCGCGCCAGCGCCGGGCTTATCATCAGCGAAGGCACCCAGATCAGCCTGCAGGGGCAAGGTTACGCCTGGACGCCAGGCATGTATTCCGAGGCGCAGATTGCGGGCTGGAAAAAAGTGACCTCCGCGGTGCATCAGGCGGGCGGTAAAATTTTCGCCCAGCTGTGGCACGTGGGCCGCGTTTCCCACACGGTATTGCAGCCGAACGGCGCGCAGCCGGTCTCCTCTTCCGCCATTCAGGCCGAAGGCGTGAAGGTGTTTGTGGACGTCGAAGGCCGCGGCCCGGAGAGCGGCGTTGGCGCGATGGTGCAGCATGATATGCCGCGCGCGCTGCGCACCGATGAGATCCCGGCTATCGTTAACGACTATGCCCAGGCCGCGCGCAACGCCATTGCCGCCGGTTTCGACGGCATTGAGCTGCACGGCGCCAACGGCTATCTGATCAACCAGTTTATTGATTCACAGGCCAACCTGCGCGACGACGAATACGGCGGATCGCTGCAAAATCGCCTGCGCTTTATGAAAGAGGTGGTGACTGCGGTGTCTGAGGCGATTGGGAAAGAGCGTGTCGGGATTCGTCTGGCGCCGCTGACCACGCTGATGGGTTCGCGTGATGACACGCCGGAAGCCACCTATCTGGCGGCGGCCAGCGTGCTGAATGAACTGGGTATCGCCTATATCCATATCGCTGAAGCCGACTGGGAAGATGCGCCGGTGATGCCTGCGGCCTTTAAAGAAGCGCTGCGTATTATCTTCCACGGCACGCTGATTTACTCCGGTAAATACACCAAAGCGCGTGCGGAAGAGGCGCTGACTAAAGGCTGGGCGGATTTGATTGGTTTTGGCCGTCCGTTTATCGCTAACCCGGATCTGCCGCATCGTCTGGAACATGATTTGCCGCTGAATGCGCCGGTGAAAGAGCAGTTCTTTGGCGGCGGTAAGGCGGGGTATGTGGATTATCCGACGGCGGGGTGACCCGAACGGCTTCAGGTATCAGTAGGTCACGTTGATCGTGACCGTGTCGTTATACGTCGCAGGACGGTAATTCGCGCTGGGAACGACGACATAGACGTACCGGTCGACCGCCTGACCGGTACCGGTGCCCGCCACCGTATTGGGGGCTAAACTCCCCCACGGCGTGCCGCTCACTCCCACGGTTGAATTTAGCTGGTATGGCACCTGATCGGGGCTGGTGGCGCTTTTCATCACGCCGCTGCCGGCGCTGTTGCCGTTGGACGGCGAAAGCCCTACGGTGTATGGCGTGGTGTTGGTGCAGGTCATCGTAAAGAAATTATTGCCGGTGATATTGGTTCGCGTGTGGGGTACCGAATCGAGCGTAATATTATTGGTGGCGTTGATTTTGCACTGTTTATTCACGCTGGCCGTGACGTTGAATGCCATGTTGCCGACCACCGTTGTGCCACAGGAAGAGTCCGTAACGAGCGGATCGGATTTCGCCGTAATGGTGGTGTTCGTCGTGGTGAAAGCATCCAGATAGCTGCCGGGTGCCGTTGTCGCCTGCCCTGCGGGAACAGCGGCGTAGAACGGAATCGTATGTGCCACGCCGAGATCAAGCAACCCCAACGAGTACTTCAGCACCGAATTGCTCGAGACGCCCTGATTGCCCCATACGTTTGTCCGTCCAGCGTCCGTATACAGCTGGTAGCTGAGCTGGTTGCTTCCTGAGGCCATTTTACGGGCATCGACGGGGGCCCCCGAACTGGTGGGATAAAGGTTAAAGCAGACGGTGGCGGCGTTGAGTACCTCCGTCAGGCCCTTGGTGCAGGTAAAGCGCAGCGTGCCGCTGGTGGTGCTGGCGCTGGCAAAGGGGTCGACCGTACCGAACGCCACGGTGGTGACCGTCGCCGTGCAGCTCAGCGCATGGCTTTTCATCGGGAAAAGACACAGCCCGGCAAGCAGTATCATCACTTTTAACCACATGGTTTCGCTCCTTATCGGCAGGTGATGGGCCCGATTTGCGGGATATCCCGCGCCGCTTGCGGGTAATCGAATTGGGCCTCGCACGCGCCTGCGTGGGTAGAAACGCGCAGCGTATTGTGTTCTTCCAACGTCTCGAAATAGACCATGCCATCAAAGCCCACTATCGCGTTCTGCCTGCGGTTGCCGTTCAGTACCGCCGATGACCCCTCCGGGATCACGCTTCCCTGGCTGTCTTTCAGCACGATAAGCGCCGAGCGAACGGGTTTAACGGTAAAGTTCACCAGCGTGCCGGAACGATCGGCGGGGATCGCCACGGCGTTGACCGGATCGACCCGCATGTTGGCGGGCAGATCCAGCGGATTAATGCTGATCTCATTTTTCTGATAGCTATTGAGGTTGGTCACCAGCAGCCTGCCGTGGCTGTCGCTGGTACCGATAGGGTTGTTTTGCAGAATAATCGGCACATCCGGGATGCCGTCGGTGGAGACCACCGCGAAGCCATTGTTGATGGTCTGTGCGGCAAACAACCCGCCGCCCATCAGCACGAGCGAGCCGTCGGCACCGGCATACGCGGATTGCTGACCGGACAACCGACTGTAGCCGCCATAAACGTTGCCATAACGTCCCAGATAGCCCAGCTCGCCCTGCGCATTTTGCTGGGAATCCAGCCGGTTAAGTGCCAGGTTCCAGCCCCAGCCGCCATCAGATGGCTGGGTCTGGCTGGCGTTGAGCGTATAGCTCATCTGGTCGTTGCTGCGCTGGACGGTGCTGCTGGCGCTGATGTTGTTTTCAAACGACACGCTGAGCATCAGATACAGGCTGCGATCGCGGCTGTTATCAATATTCTGATTGAGCCCAGCGTTAAGATAAACCCGTTCCGTCAATGACTTATACCAGTTAGCATTGGTGTAGCGCTGGGTTGATTCGCCGGGTGAGCGGAACTGCAAATAGCCGAGACTAAAGTTACCCAGCATATCGGTGTTATAGCCCACCACGGTGCTCTGGTTCAGCGAAGGCGGCGCTTCGCCGTAGCGGGTGGCGACGTCGTGATAGTCATTTACCGTCGCGATGGTGGCGGTGCTGAAGCTGAAACGTTCGTTGTTCCAGCGATAGCCGATGCTGTAGAGAAACCCCTGCTTTCCTGCGTCGGCGCTGACCGCCAGCGCGGTGGAAAGCGTGCCGCCGCGGCCACCGGGGATCCAGTCGCTGCTGAAGCCGACGTTGACCAGGCTTTCCGTGGCTTCGCCATGCGCGCCAGCGGTAAAGCTATTGCTAAAGCCGCGCCGCCAGGTGCCGCTAAACGCCGGGGTGCTGGCGTAGTCAAACGAGGTATAGCCGTAATTGTTGCGTACCACGCCCACTTCCGCCGACCATTCGGTCAACCCGCTACGCAGCAGCGACTGATCGTTATAAAACGAGAAGCTCTGCACCGTGGTTTTGCCCAGCGCGTCGGTCATCGTGACCTGCGCGTTGCCCGCGCCGTTGATGGTCGGCAGGGTGTTGATCTCAAAGTTGCCCGACGGCACCTCCCCGTTGTAGTACTTCACGCCGTTCATATACAGCTCAACGCTGGAAGGCAGCGTCGCGGAGCCAAAAAAAGACGGCAGCGGCGTGGTTGGCGTGTAGGGCTGGAGGTTGTAATCGGTGCCAATCTGGAGCCCGGCGATGCGGGTTGGGCGCGACCAGTTCAGCGAGCTGGTCAGCGTATCGCCAACGGTTACTGCCAGCACGTTTTCCGGAAACGATGAACGCCAGCTGGTATCCAGCCGGGTGATTCCATTATTCAGGCTATAGCCGCTGTTATCGCTGATATAGCGCGCAATTTGCGTGGAGCTGAGTACGCCCAGCGCGCTGAAGGCACGCAGTTCGGTATAGGCGCTGGCGTTGTTGTTTGACTCCTGTGAGGCATAAAGATCGTAGTTCAGCAGCAGCCCGCGCGCGGTGCTCGCTGTTGGGTTGGTGGCGCTTTGCTGGTTAAGCTGGGTGGTGCCCCTATCCAGCAGCGCGAGCGGTGCCGTCAGTGTCAGGCTTTGCAGCGCGGCGTTGTAGTGAACCTCCAGCTGTGGGATATCGCTCAGGCTGACCGGATCCGGTGTTTGCGGCGGCAGGCGAATGCCGATTCTGCGCAGGCTATCGGCGCTGGCATAGAGCTTATTGTGGTCATAGCCAAAGCGTGCCAGGCCAATCGGATTCTGGTTTAGGGTGACATCCAGATACAGTTCGATCCCGGCCAGCGGCTTATCATCGGCAATGACGTCATCCTGCGGGGCATTGGGGTCTTTCATTTCCGCAGAGGCACCCCTTGCTATAAATAACACATTGAAAAATATTAAAATTAATACACGGAGTGGCACGCTATAGCGTTTGTACCGTTTTTTTGCCATTGACCATGACTTCTAGCTTTTCTCCCTGACTCGCCCCCGCAGGCAGCGGCCAGCGCATGGTGGCCCCGGGTAAGACATAACCTAATAGCCCAGGGGTAATATTTTTGCGGCTGCCCGTTGCCGTAATCAGGCTCACTTCCGACAGCTGGGCGTGGCCATCACCCTGGTTATTCACCTCCAGCCACGTCCGGCCATCGCTATGCTGGATTTGCCATTGCAGCCTGGCGTAGGTTTCATCGACGCCAGGCGGCTGGATAAAGACCGGCACGGAGTAGTGGAGTACAAACTGCAGGTTATTTTTTTTCGCCGTCGTCTGCGGCAGCTCGTTGATCGACAGCCGATACGCATCCTCTGTCTTCGTGGGCGAGCCGGTGCGGATCACGCGTATAAGCTGCTTGCCGCCGGGCGGAATGGTGAGCATTGGCGGGCTGATCACCAGCCCCTGCGAGGCGGCAAGCTGATCGCTGTAGCCGCTCTGGCTCCAGCGGAACACGCGAACCTGGGCGTTGATTGGGCTATCGCCCGAGTTACTTAGCCAGATGCCTTCCGCACGCTGGCTCTGTTCGAGCGTCAGGGTAATTGGCGTAACCTGCAATCCGCTGGCCGCAGCGTAACCGCTGAAAAAAAGACAGGCGAGGGCGCATTGTTTCCAGTTCATACGTCATCCTTGAATTAATAGGTGACGGTCACGGTGACCGTGTCGCTATACACATCCGGCGTAAAGTTAGCGTTAGAGACAATCGCGTAAACCGTGAACGGCTGAGCGGCACCGTTTCCCGATCCCGATACCACGTTGCTGGTCCCGCCGCTGGTGACGTTGCCCCAGATGGCGCCCGCAGTATCTTTCGCCAGCTGATACGGCACTTTGTCGGTATTACCGCTAGCGGTACCGGACATCAGCCCCGAGCCGAGCGTGTTGCTGTTCGACGGCGCAAGGCCGACGGTATACGGCGTTAACTGCGAACAGTTAACGGAAATCGTGGTATTCCTCGTCACGCTGGGTGAACTGGCCGCCACCGATCCAAAGTTAATGGGCGAACCGGAGGTCACGCTGCACGATTTAGTAATCGTAATCTGTACCTGAAAAGTACTAGTGGCGGTATCCGCATGCGCGCCAGAAATAAATGCCGATACCAGACTGAATAAAATGAACTTAATTGGCGTGTTCATAGTATTGATCTCTATGCAGGTATTATTTTTCCCTGGTAAAACAATAACGTATGAAGATTTAATCCCTGATATAACTGTAGGATAGGTAGCAAAATTCTGCCAATTTGCCTTAAGACTATTTTATTAAAAATAGATCTCGCATCACCTTATTCGGCGAAAAATAGGAATGTAATATATATGATATATTTAAAAGTTAAGTGATTATTGGAAATGGAATAAAAGATATTAACGCAGAAGATAAGACGACTTTTATTTATTGAAAATGAAATTATGTTTAGTATTAATTAAATATAATGCTGAATTCAACCCGCAATTTTTCGGATCTTTCCCCAAAAATAGTAGGGCTCATGTACCGCTCTATTGCCGGGTGGCGCGTTGCTTACCCGGCCTACGACGGGCGCCGTGCCCGTAGGCCCGATAAGCGTAACGCCATCGGGCAATGCCCGTCATGAGCACGGTGCGGATATTCCTGAGAGCCTTAATGCACCGCTGATACCGCCGCTTCAATTCCTTTCAGCTTCAGCTGCGTCTCCTTCAACTCCGCCAGCAGCTTCTGCTCCTGTTCGCCATAGGCCATTAGGACTATGCAGCCGTCCATCACCTTTACGCTAACCTGTTGCCCGGTTTCGAACCCGGCCTCGCGCAGCCACTTCCCGGAAAGGGTAAGGCTAGGCGTGTTTTTGTTTGCACCCTGCGGGCGATATCCCACAATTAACGTGCGCTCGGTTTTTGCTGCGGGTAAGTCTGGGGTAGAATGCGGGTTAGCCATAATCAACTCCTTGATAGTTGGTGAGGTTAGACGCTCCGTTTGTGTTCCCGCACAGCGGAGCGTTGTCTAACTGAGGAGGTTTAGGTGGCCTCCTATATGTGTAAGAGTAGATGGATAGGTGGCCCCATGTCAATCATATCGCGCGAAAAAAAACCAAAGGGTGGTGGGCAATCACCGCAGTTTAAAATGCGTATTGATCCGGCATTGAAGGAGCAGTTGGATGCTGTTGCGGCGGAGGAAGGGGTGAGTCTCGCCAGTTGGTTGAAGGAGTTGGCGAGAGAGGCATTGAGGAGAAAGGGCCAGGAGCCAAAAGGATAAATTATTTTCTACTGTTGGGTACGTTATCTTATTTTTGCTGCGTAATTAGCACGGACGTAACGGTTAATATAGCTATTTAAACCTTCACCTGAGTGAGCAAGTTGTGTCATTTCTGCGACCATTTGTACACCAGGTGCACTTGCATTATATAAATATGCGGAACCATCTGAAAAATAAACAGTAATTGAGTTTGTGCCTGTCTCGAATTGTGTGATTCCTGAATCATGACCTCTATTTTGATAAACAGTCATTCTTTACCTCTATCTTATTAATAAACTAATTAATTGGAGGCTTTATTATGAGCGTAAGGTATGAGCATGTTAATTCGGTAAAAAGGCCAGATATTTATAGGTGGGATGAATGTAATTTTGGCGGAAGATCACAGGAGTCGAACCTGCCCGGGACCGCTGGCGGCCCCAACTGGATTTGAAGTCCAGCCGCCTCACCGGAGACGACGATCTTCCGCGCCAACATTGCTACATGGAGGCGGGGCGCATTATAGCTACTTTCAATCATTTACCACATCCCCCCTGGGCACATTTTTCGCCCCGTCGCCCCGGCATTTTCGGGCTCCTCAGATAAAACCCTGCTTTTTCTTAGGGTTACATTTTCCATCTCTCACGCCGCATATTATTTACCGCACTTCTTGCGTGATGAATGGCGCAAAAACCAGCGGTGTACGCGAAGAGTTGGCCGTTTTCCGGCCAGTTAGCCTCGCGTTTATGCATCTTTGGCCGCCCGGGCGTACGGCGTAAACGAACCGGGACAGTATCAGGGCAATCGCAAGCGCTACTAAGGGAAGTACGGGAAAAACAGGGAATGGCTTTAGCGGAAAAAGTGAGCGGATTTTGGCGGAGATCGCAGGAGTCGAACCTGCCGGGAGCCGCAGGCGGCTGCCACTGGAAATGAAGTCCAATCGTCTCACCGGAGACGACGATCTTCCGCGCCTGCATTGCTACATGGAGGCGGGGCGCATTATAGCCACTTTCAATCCGTTGCCACATCTTTACTTACATTTTTCAGCACTTTTTTTACTTCCTTCGCACGGCATGAGTGGAAATGTATTAAAAATCCGTCATTTACACTTAGTCACACTCTGCTCGCCAATCCAGATCACATAAATCAAGAAACGTAATTTGATAACGAGATATCGCAATACACCTTATCAGCCTAATGGTTTACAAATCATGTAACCGGTACCACTTCGGCTTCGGTGCGAAAAGGGTTTGAAAGATGAAGAGTGAAGTATTGTCTGTCAAAGAGAAGATTGGTTATGGCATGGGTGATGCTGCCAGCCATATCATTTTCGATAACGTCATGCTGTACATGATGTTCTTCTATACCGATATCTTCGGTATACCCGCAGGTTTTGTTGGCACCATGTTCCTTCTGGCGCGCGCGCTGGATGCCATCTCTGACCCGTGCATGGGGCTGCTGGCGGACCGTACCCGCAGCCGCTGGGGTAAATTCCGCCCGTGGGTGCTCTTCGGCGCGCTGCCGTTCGGCGTGGTCTGCGTGCTGGCCTACAGCACCCCGGACTTCAGCCATAACGGCAAACTGATTTATGCGGCGATCACCTACACGCTGCTGACCCTGTTCTACACGGTGGTCAATATTCCTTACTGCGCGCTGGGCGGGGTGATCACCAACGACCCGACGCAGCGCATCTCGTTGCAGTCCTGGCGCTTCGTGCTGGCGACGGCGGGCGGCATGCTCTCTACCGTGCTGATGATGCCGCTGGTGAATCTGATTGGCGGCGACAACAAAGCGCTGGGCTTCCAGGGCGGTATCGCCGTGCTCTCGGTGGTGGCGTTCCTGATGCTGGCGTTCTGTTTCTTTACCACCAAAGAGCGCGTGGAAGCGCCGCCAACGCAAACATCAATGCGTGAAGACCTGCGCGACATCTGGCAAAACGACCAGTGGCGCATCGTCGGCCTGCTGACCATTCTCAACATTATGGCGGTCTGCGTTCGCGGCGGCGCGATGATGTACTACGTCACCTGGATCATGGGGTCTCCGGCGCTGTTTACCGCCTTCCTCACCACCTACTGTGTGGGCAACCTGATTGGCTCGGCGCTGGCTAAACCTCTGACCGACTGGAAATGCAAAGTGAGCGTCTTCTGGTGGACCAACGCCATTCTGGCGGTGCTGAGCCTGGCGATGTTCTTCGTGCCGATGAACGCCAGCGTCGTGATGTTCGCCTTTATCTTCGTGATTGGCGTGCTGCACCAGCTGGTAACCCCGATTCAGTGGGTCATGATGTCCGACACCGTGGATTACGGCGAATGGCGTAACGGTAAACGTCTCACCGGCATCAGCTTCGCGGGTACGCTGTTCGTGCTGAAGCTCGGCTTGGCGTTGGGCGGCGCGATGATTGGCTGGATGCTGGCCGGCGGCGGTTATGACGCCGCGGCGAAAGTGCAGAACCCCACCACCATCAGCATCATTATTGCCCTGTTCACTATCGTGCCGGCGATTTGCTACCTGTTGAGCGCCATTGTGGCGAAGCGCTTCTACACCCTGAAAACACCGTTCCTGGTCAAGATGATGGCCGAACTGGCGAGCGGCGCGCACCGCACTCAGCAGGATTTTGAAAACGTATCTATGAAACAATCTCTTGAGAATTAAAAGGACGAGCTATGAAGATCAGTGATGGAAACTGGATGACCCAACCGGGTCTCAACTTAATTCATCCTGTCCAGGTGTTTGATGTTGAACAGCATGGGAATGAGCTAGTGGTGTACGTGGCACCGCGCGATGTACGGGAACGTACGTGGCAGCTGGACACGCCGATGTTCACTATTCGCTTTTTCTCTCCTCAGGAAGGCGTGGTCGGCGTGCGTATTGAGCACTTCCAGGGCGCGCTGGAGAAAGGCCCGCACTACCCGCTGAACGTGCTGAAAGACGTGAAGGTCCACATCCAGAACACCGCCGAGTTTGCCGAGCTGAAAAGCGGCAACCTGAGCGTGCGCGTCACCAAAGGCGAATTCTGGTCGCTGGACTTCCTGCGCAACGGCGTACGCATTACCGGTAGCCAGTTGAAAAACAACGGCTACGTGCAGGACAGCAACGACAACCGCAACTATATGTTTGAGCGCCTGGACCTCGGCGTGGGTGAAACCGTGTACGGCCTGGGCGAGCGCTTTACCGCGCTGGTGCGCAACGGCCAGAACGTCGAGACCTGGAACCGCGACGGCGGCACCAGCACCGAGCAGTCTTATAAAAACATCCCGTTCTATCTGACCAACCGCGGCTACGGCGTGCTGGTCAATCACCCGCAAAACGTCTCCTTCGAGATTGGCTCGGAGAAAGTCTCTAAGGTGCAGTTCAGCGTTGAAGGCGAGCATCTGGAATATTTTGTTATCGACGGCCCAACCCCGAAAGAGGTGCTGAACCGCTATACCCAGTTCACCGGGCGCCCGGCGCTGCCGCCTGCCTGGTCCTTCGGCCTGTGGCTGACCACTTCGTTCACCACCAACTATGACGAAGCGACCGTTAACAGCTTTATCGACGGTATGGCCGAGCGCAATCTGCCGCTGCACGTTTTCCACTTCGACTGCTTCTGGATGAAGGCCTTCCAGTGGTGCGACTTCGAGTGGGATCCGGTGACCTTCCCGGACCCGAAAGGCATGATCCAGCGCCTGAAAGACAAAGGGTTGAAAGTCTGCGTGTGGATTAACCCGTACATCGGTCAGAAATCGCCTGTTTTCAAAGAGCTGAAAGAGAAAGGTTACCTGCTGAAGCGCCCGGACGGTTCTGTCTGGCAGTGGGATAAATGGCAGCCGGGGCTGGCGATTTACGACTTCACCAACCCGGAAGCCTGCCAGTGGTACGCCGACAAGCTGAAAGGCCTGGTAGAGATGGGCGTCGACTGCTTCAAAACCGACTTCGGCGAGCGTATCCCGACCGACGTGCGCTGGTTCGACGATGCCGACCCGCAGAAAATGCACAACCACTACGCCTATATCTATAACGAGCTGGTGTGGAACGTGCTGAAAGAGACCGTCGGCGTTGAAGAAGCGGTGCTGTTTGCCCGTTCCGCCTCCGTGGGTGCGCAACAGTTCCCGGTGCACTGGGGCGGCGACTGCTACGCCAACTATGAATCGATGGCGGAAAGCCTGCGCGGCGGCCTGTCGATTGGTCTGTCCGGATTTGGCTTCTGGAGCCACGATATCGGCGGCTTTGAAAACACCGCGCCGGCGGATGTCTACAAGCGCTGGTGCGCCTTTGGCTTGTTCTCCAGCCACAGCCGCCTGCATGGCAGCAAATCCTATCGTGTGCCATGGGCGTATGACGAAGAGTCCTGCGACGTGGTGCGCTACTTCACCGAAATGAAGTGCCGCATGATGCCGTACCTGTATCGTCAGGCGGCGCTGGCGAACGAGCAGGGTACGCCGATGCTGCGCGCCATGATGCTGGAGTTCCCGGACGACCCGGCGTGCGACTACCTCGACCGTCAGTACATGCTTGGCGATTCCCTGGCGGTGGCGCCGGTGTTCACCGAAGCGGGCGATGTGCAGTTCTACCTGCCGGAAGGTCGCTGGACGCATCTCTGGCACAACGACGAGGTGCAGGGCAGCCGCTGGCATAAGCAGCAGCACGACTTTATGAGCCTGCCGGTGTACGTGCGCGACAACACCCTGCTGGCGCTGGGCAACAACAACCAGCTGCCGAACTACGCCTGGCATGAAGGCACCGCGTTCCAGCTGTTCCATCTGGAAGATGGCCGTCAGGCAGTCTGCGAAGTGCCGGCGCAGGATGGCTCCGTTATCTATACGCTGACCGCGAAACGCCAGGGCAACGTGATTACCGTGACGGGCAACGGCAAAGCCAGCGGCTGGACGCTGTGCCTGCGCAATATCCAGCAGATTGCTGGCGTGCAGGGCGGGGCGCAGGCGGGAAGCGAGCTCGGCGTGGTGGTAACGGCGCAGGGTAATGAGCTGGTGATTACACTTTAGTATTGAGGATACTCCCTCACCCTAACCCTCTCCCCGCGGGGGAGAGGGGACCGATAGTGCAGGTTGTGCGTTTGGTTTTCCCCTTACCAGGGAGGCGCTGGTCATACAGCGAGCACTTTGGATTTTCCCCCTCGCCCCTTTGGGGAGAGGGCCGGGGTGAGGGGGGAAACCCGCGCGACTACCTTATCTCGCCCCCCAGCATCTGCTGGGTCACTTCCTGTTTCTCCATATTCACCGCATGCAACTGTCCATTCACCGTCGGTTTTAGCGGTGCCTCTGCTTGTACATTTCCGCTTGCTGTAAGCTGAATATTCCCGTCGCCAGTAATCGGCAATGCCGGCCAGCCCCACTGCTGAAGCACGTTCAGCGGCACGCCGCGGCCATTAAGCGTGACGTTGGTCTGGCGCTGCGGCTGCTGCGACACGGTAGCGGTGGCTTCCAGAATCCCTTTTTCGGTAAAGGCGCTCAGTTCGCTGATGTTGACCTGAGAAGCGTCTGCATTCAGCGTCATGGAGGGGCGACGAACGTCGACGCGGTTAAAGGTCGCCGCCGCGCCGTTCAGCGTGGCGCTGCCACCCCATACGCCCCACTGGCGATTTTTGACCAGTTGCAGGTTGGCGCCGTAACCGTCCAGCGCGGTGATCTGCCATGGGAAGGCCGGGTCGATATCGATAATCAGGTTACGGCTGGCGCCGAATTTCTTCAGCGTGACGCTTTGTAGCCATGGCGGCAGTTGCTCCATCCACAGCGTTTTCCAGTTTTCCGGCAGCGTATACTCCAGCCCGGCGAAGACCGCGTCGTCCAGCACCAGGGCGTTAGTGTCGCGCAACCAGTTGCCGGAGCTGCGCACCATCCCCCCTTCCCAGCGCGAGGTGAACTGGCGTAGCGCAATGCCCTGCGGCGAGAATTCCGCGTTGAGAATCGGGTCGAGCAAATGCAGCGAGCCGTAGATAAACTCGCTGGCGTTGAGCGACAGTTTCCCGTCGCTGCTCTGCCAGCCGCCCTGGCTGAGCGTCAGGTTGCGCAAGTTCAGGTCCAGATCGGTGACCGCCCAGTCCGGCCCCTGCAAACGCGCATCGGTCACGTCGAGCCGGCCAATCTGCAACGACGGTACGGTGGTCAGCGGGGCAAGGAAGTCGAGCAGCGATTTATCGCTTTGCATGCGGATATCGTTGAGGCGCAGATTATCAACCACCCAACTGCCGTCCGCGTTGCGGCGGGCATTGCCCGTCAGCGAGCCACGCGCCATATCCGCGCCGACGGTGGTCAGGGTGACTTCATCGTTGTTGATATCGCCTTCAATCAGCACGTTGGTGGCCGGTACGCCGTTCAGCGCCAGCGAGCCTGCGCTCATTTGAATTCGCGCTTTTTTGCCCAGCACGTTACCGGCTTCCGGCGCCCACGGCATCACGCCGCCGGAGACACGCTGCGCGCTCAGTTCCCAGCCGGTTTCCGGGCTGTTGAGCGCCATATTGCTCAGCTGTAGGCGGTCGGCGACAAACGGCAGCGGCGCGGTGGACGGCGACAGGTTGAGGGTTCCGTCCTGTAAAAGGATGGTATCAACATGCAGCGGATCGGTAATTTGTCGCGAGCTTAGACCAATATCCACCGTTTTCGCGACCAGCGTCGCGGGCTTGCCATCGCGGCCAAAGGTGACGTTTTGCAGCAGGATATGCGACGGGGACGAGAAACGGTGATCCATCGCATCGAACTTCACCTGCCAGCTGGTGTTGTCGCTTAGCCACTGGCTGATGTGGCGCGCGCCCCAGCGTGTTTGCAGTAGAAAGTAAAAGGCCAGAATCACCAGTAGCAGGGCGATCAGCAGCCAGATAATGAGCTTTCCAAGAAATTTCATGATCTTCCGTCCTGAGAAGGGCACATAAACCTGTTATGCATGATTTATGGGCAATCCTCAAGGCAGGAATCGTATTATTCGATGTCGGCGGCAGTGGCTAAGGTGCCACCGCCGCGAAGTGAATTACTCTTTCTCTGGCGGGAAAACCAGGTTCAGAATGATGGCGGTGATGCCACCTGCGGCGATGCCGGAAGAGAGCAGATTTTTCAGCCAGTCCGGCGCGAATTGCAGAATCTGCGGCTGCTGGGAAACGCCCAGGCCAACGGCCAGCGACAGCGCGATAATCAGAATAGCGCGGCGGTTCAGCGGTTCGCGGGAAACGATGCGCACGCCGGAGGCGGCGATGGTGCCGAACATCACCAGCGTTGCGCCGCCGAGGACCGGTTCCGGAATGTGCTGCACGAAACCGCTGACCGCCGGGAACAGGCCCAGCACGATCAGCATCAGCGCCACCACAAAGCCAACGTAGCGGCTGGCGACGCCGGTCAGCTGAATAACGCCGTTGTTCTGGCCAAAGCAGGAGTTCGGGAAGGTGTTGAACACCGCGGAAACGCAGGAGTTGAGGCCGTTTGCCAGCACGCCGCCCTTCAGGCGCTTCATATACACCGGGCCGGAGACCGGCTGCTCGGAAACGTCAGAAGTGGCGGTAATGTCGCCGATGGTTTCCAGCGAGGTGATCATAAACACCAGCATCAGCGGCAGCAGCAGATTCCAGTCGATACCGAGGCCGTAGTACAGCGGCGTGGGGATCATAATCAGGCTGCTGTTGGTCGGTGCCGTGTTTTCCGGCAGCATGCCGAGGAACCAGGCAATCAGGTAACCCGCCGCCATGGCGATCACCAGCGACGCAATGCGCAGGTACGGGTTACGCTGACGGTTAAGCAGAATAATAATGGCCAGCACCACGCCCGCCAGCAGCAGGTTTTTCGGCGCGCCGAAGGTATTGTCGGCCATGGCCGCGTAGCCGCCGCCGATGGAGGTCAGGCCGACCTGAATCAGCGACAGGCCGATAATCATCACCACCACACCGGAGACCAGCGGCGTAATCACGCGGCGCGCCAGGTGCAGCACGCGAGATAAGACCATCTCGGTGCAGCTTGCCAGCATCAGGGTGCCAAACAGCGCCGCCATCATCGTCGGCACGTCCGCGCCGCCGGTTTTCAACGCCGTGCCGCCCATAATCAGCGGCGCCACGAAGTTGAAGCTGGTGCCCTGAATCGACAGCAGGCCAGAGCCTACCGGGCCCCAGGCTTTAATCTGAATGATCGATGCCACACCGGAAGCGAATAACGACATGCTGATAATGTGCTGAGTATCCTCAGCCGGCAGGCCAAGGGCCTGGCAGATCAGCAGCGCGGGGGTGATCACCGCGACAAACATCGCCAGCAGGTGCTGGAGTGCGGCGAAGAGGGTCTGCGGAAGTGGCGGACGGTCTTCCAGGCGGTAAATCAATTCGCTGGTTTGCTTATGCGCAATCGGTTGCGCATTGGCTTGTTCGAGTGTGTTAGAGGACATCTCAGAGGCAATCCCGTGGTGGAAAAGTGGCGATTTTAGCGGACTGGTTGGTAAAAGCAAACGGTTGCTTTCGTAGGCGGTAAATTATTGCGGAAAATACCCCTGTGAAATGCATGTGTTTAACCGCGTGCGTTAACGAAAATGCTGACAAATAATACCTTTTTCTATCACTTTAGCGCTTTTCATGATTACACTTTGGGCCGATGCCTCACGAAGAGGCGATCTCGACATCGGAAAATTGTCGCGTGTGAATGGATCATGCGTTTAGTCAGGAGCTGTAATTATGTTTCATCTCGATACCTTATCGACGCTCGTTGCCGCAACGCTCGTATTGCTGCTGGGACGAAAGCTGGTCCAGAGCGTTTCCCTTCTCAAGAAATACACCATTCCCGAGCCCGTTGCGGGCGGTCTGCTGGTGGCACTTGCGCTGCTGGTGCTGAAAAAAAGCCTGGGCTGGGAAATCGACTTTGATATGAGCCTGAAAGACCCGCTGATGCTGGCCTTCTTCGCGACCATTGGTTTGAACGCGAATATTGCCAGCCTGCGCGCGGGCGGAAAAGTGGTGGGCACATTCCTGATTGTGGTGGTCGGCCTGCTGCTGCTGCAAAACTCGCTGGGCATTGGGATGGCGAAGCTGCTGGGGCTTGACCCGATTATGGGGCTGCTGGCCGGGTCGATCACGCTGTCGGGCGGCCACGGTACCGGCGCGGCGTGGAGCAAGCTGTTTATCGAACGCTATGGCTTTACCCACGCAACGGAAGTTGCCATGGCCTGCGCAACCTTTGGCCTTGTGCTCGGCGGCCTGATTGGCGGGCCGGTCGCGCGCTATCTGGTGAAGCATTCATCGTCGCCGAACGGTACGCCGGACGATCAGGAAGTGCCTACCGCGTTTGAAAAGCCGGATGTTGGGCGCATGATCACGTCGCTGGTGCTGATTGAAACCATCGCCATGATCGCTATCTGTCTGACGGTGGGCAAAGTGATTGCGCAACTGTTGGCGGGAACGGTACTGGAGCTGCCAACGTTTGTTTGCGTGCTGTTCGTTGGCGTTATTCTCAGTAACGGTATGGCGCTGCTTGGTTTTTACCGGGTATTCGACCGCGCGGTGTCGGTATTGGGTAACGTGTGCTTATCGTTATTCCTGGCGATGGCGTTGATGAGCCTGAAACTCTGGGAGCTTGCGGACCTGGCGCTGCCGATGATCGCGATTCTGGTTGTACAAACCGTGGCGATGGCGCTGTATGCGATTTTCGTCACCTACCGTCTGATGGGGAAAAATTACGACGCGGCGGTGCTGGCGGCGGGTCACTGCGGTTTTGGTCTCGGCGCGACGCCGACGGCGATTGCCAACATGCAGGCGATTACCGAGCGTTTCGGGCCATCGCATATGGCGTTCCTGGTGGTGCCGATGGTGGGGGCGTTCTTTATTGATATCGTCAACGCGCTGGTGATTAAGCTGTTTCTGCTGTTACCGATGTTTGGTTGAAATAAAAATGCCGGAGCTTATCTCCGGCATTTTTTTGCCTGATGGCGCTACGCTTATCAGGCCTACAAACGGCGTCTCCGCTCGGTGCTTACTCGTCGTGCTCTTCCCACGCCAACGCGCGTTTCACCGCTTTCTTCCAGCCGCTGTAGCGGAAGTTACGCTCGGTGGTCTCAATCCCCGGACGGAACTCGCGCTCAATGACCGCTTTCTCCTGCAGCTCATCCAGGTTCTGCCAGAAGCCAACCGCCAGACCGGCGAGGTAGGCCGCGCCGAGCGCCGTCACTTCGCGTACTTCCGGGCGCTCTACGCGAGTGCCAAGAATGTCGGACTGGAACTGCATCAGGAAGTTGTTGGCCACCGCGCCGCCGTCTACGCGCAGGGCGTGCAGACGAATGCCGGAGTCGGCCTGCATCGCTTCCAGTACATCACGGGTCTGGTAGGCGATGGATTCCAGGGTGGCGCGAATAATGTGGTTCGAGTTCACACCGCGCGTCAGGCCAAAAATCGCGCCGCGCGCATACGGATCCCAGTACGGCGCGCCCAGGCCGGTAAAGGCGGGCACCACGTACACGCCGTTGGTGTCTTTCACCTTGGTGGCGAAGTATTCGGAGTCGAACGCGTCGCTAATCAGCTTCATTTCGTCACGCAGCCACTGAATGGATGCGCCAGCCATAAACACCGCGCCTTCCAGCGCGTAGTTCACCTCGCCGCGCGGGCCGCAGGCGATGGTGGTCAGCAGCCCGTGGCTCGAAGCCACCGCTTTTTCCCCGGTGTTCATCAGCATAAAGCAGCCGGTACCGTAGGTGTTTTTCGCCATCCCTTCCTTCACGCACAGTTGGCCGAACAGCGCTGCCTGCTGGTCGCCGGCGATACCGGCGATAGGAATACGGGTGCCGCCTTTGCCGCCAATGTTGGTCTGGCCGTAGACTTCGGAAGACTTACGCACTTCCGGCAGCATGGCGCGCGGGATATCCAGCGCATCCAGCATCTTGTCATCCCATTCCAGGGTGTTGATGTTGAATAGCATGGTGCGCGAGGCGTTGGTGTAGTCGGTGACGTGCACGCGACCCTGGGTCATTTTCCAGATAAGCCAGGTGTCTACGGTACCGAACAGCAGTTCGCCGCGCTTCGCACGCTCGCGGGAGCCTTCCACGTGGTCGAGGATCCACTTCACCTTGGTGCCGGAGAAGTACGGGTCGACCACCAGACCGGTGGCTTTGCGCACGTACTCTTCCATCCCGTCGCGCTTGAGCTGCTCGCAGATATCCGCCGTACGACGACACTGCCAGACGATGGCGTTATAAATCGGTTTACCGGTTTCACGCTCCCACACCACGGTGGTTTCGCGCTGGTTGGTGATACCGATAGCGGCAATCTGATCGGAGTTAATGTCGGCCTTCGCCAGCACTTCTACCAGCGTGGAGCTTTGGGTCGCCCAAATTTCCATTGGGTCGTGCTCTACCCAGCCTGGCTTCGGATAAATTTGTTCAAACTCACGCTGCGACACGCTGATGATGTTGGCGTCATGATCCATAACGACGGCGCGGGAGCTGGTAGTGCCCTGGTCGAGCGCAACGATGTATTTTTTGTCAGTCATAATGAACGTTCCGTAGTCAGATTACAGCGAAGCATTGTGTTGATTTTGGCTGGAGACCGTTTTCGGCTCTTCAACCTCGCAGGTGTCGCAGGGCAGATGGCGACCGATCAGCTTGCGGTAGCTGAACGCACCCAGTGCTGCACCGACGATTGGCGCGCACAGCGGCACCAGGAAATACGGGATATCTTTGCCGCCGGTGAAGGCCACGTCGCCCCAGCCTGCCAGCCAGGCGAAGGCTTTCGGGCCGATATCACGCGCCGGGTTCATCGCAAACCCGGTCAGCGGGCCCATTGAGGCGCCGATAACGGCGATCAGCAGGCCAATCAGCAACGGCGCCAGCGGCCCGCGCGGAATGCCGTTACCATCGTCGGTCAGCGCCAGAATCACGCCCATCAGGATAGCGGTAATCACCATTTCTACCGCGAATGCCTGCACAAAATTGATATGCGGGTTAGGATAAGTTGAGAAAATACCCGCCAGTTCAAGACTTTCGACGCTGCCGCGCACCATATTGTGCGTGTGTTCGAAGTCGATGAACAGGTTGTAGTAAAGTCCGTAGACCAGCGCGGCGGCGCAGAACGCCCCGGCAAACTGCGCAACGATGAACGGGATGACCTTACGGCCATCAAAGCAGGCAAACAGCCACAGCGCGATGGTGACTGCCGGGTTTAGGTGCGCGCCGGAAACCCCGGCGGTCAGATAGATGGCCATCGCCACCCCCAGACCCCAGATGATGCTGATTTCCCACTGGCCGAAGCTCGCACCCGCGACTTTCAGCGCCGCAACACACCCCACGCCGAAAAATATCAACAACCCGGTACCGAGAAACTCTGCGATGCACTGGCCTTTTAACGTTGATGACTGGCTCATAATCGGAATCCTGAAGACTAATTGATGATTATTGTGTTCATGAGCATTCGCGACGCTCATGTTACCTTGTAGGTATAGTGTTAATTTATCGTTAACGAGCGTAAACGAGAAATATCGAAATCAAAATGTGTGTGGCTCGTCAAGGAATGAGCGTTTTCGCGCCAAAAAGCGAACGATTTCGCCGCAAAAAATGTGAGGAGAGAAACATTCCGCACGCTAAAGCGTTAACAATTTATTGCATATTGACGCTAACGCTCCAGGTCTATGCCGAAAATTGCGGAGAACCGCAATCTACAGGCTCTGGCGCTGGACAGGGGCGGCGGGGCTTCATACAATCGACCACAAGCCGTGCGCTTATTTACGTTAAGGCGTCACCGGGGTTCCGGGACGATATCAACGCCTTGCAAGATCAGGAGAGGTATGACGATGTCATTAGAAGTGTTTGAGAAACTGGAAGCGAAAGTTCAGCAGGCGATTGATACCATCACGCTGTTGCAGATGGAAATCGAAGAGCTGAAAGAAAAGAACAACACGCTGGCGCAGGATGTACAGTCTGCACAGCAGAGCCGTGAAGAGCTGGAGCGTGAAAACAACCAGCTGAAAGAACAGCAGAGCGGCTGGCAGGATCGTCTGCAGGCGCTGCTGGGCCGCATGGAAGAAGTCTGATTCCACCTCTCCCCGGGCAATCATTATCGCCTGGGGAAGTTTTCCCTCCCTGCTGATTTTCCCTGCTGAGTGAATTCGCGCATCCGCGCATTGTCCGTTTTCGTATATTTCAAAACGGCATAATCAATCTTTTTTTATTCTTTAATCATCGTTTCGATTTCTGGCAGGCTAGCCTCATTACAACACAACAGATAAGAGAGCGGGCGATGAACAAGTGGGGCGTAGGGTTAACTCTTTTGCTGGCTTCCACCAGCGTACTGGCTAAGGATATCCAATTACTGAACGTGTCTTACGATCCGACGCGTGAACTGTACGAACAATACAACAAGGCGTTCAGCGCGCACTGGAAAAAAGAGACCGGTGATAACGTGGTGATTCGTCAGTCTCACGGCGGCTCTGGCAAACAGGCCACTTCCGTGATCAACGGTATTGAAGCTGACGTCGTGACCCTGGCGCTGGCCTACGACGTGGATGCGATTGCCGAGCGTGGCCGCATCGACAAAAACTGGATTAAACGCCTGCCGGATAACTCCGCGCCGTACACTTCCACCATCGTGTTCCTGGTCCGCAAAGGCAACCCGAAACAGATTAAAGACTGGAACGATCTGGTGAAACCGGGCGTTTCCGTCATTACCCCGAACCCGAAAAGCTCCGGCGGCGCACGCTGGAACTACCTGGCAGCCTGGGGCTACGCGCTGCACCACAACAACAACGATCAGGCCAAAGCGCAAGATTTCGTGAAAGCGCTGTATAAAAACGTCGAAGTTCTGGACTCCGGCGCCCGTGGCTCCACTAACACCTTCGTAGAACGCGGTATCGGCGATGTGCTGATTGCGTGGGAAAACGAAGCGCTGCTGGCGGCGAACGAACTGGGGAAAGACAAGTTTGAAATCGTCACCCCGAGCGAATCTATTCTCGCCGAGCCGACCGTCTCCGTGGTTGACAAAGTGGCTGAGAAAAAAGGCACCACCGCGGTAGCGGAAGCCTACCTGAAGTACCTCTACTCGCCGGAAGGCCAGGAAATCGCGGCGAAGAACTTCTATCGCCCGCGTGACCCGGATGTAGCGAAGAAGTATGAAAATGCGTTCCCGAAACTGAAGCTGTTCACTATTGATGATGAGTTCGGCGGCTGGACAAAAGCCCAGAAAGAACACTTCTCTAACGGTGGTACGTTCGACCAGATTAGTAAGCGTTAATCTCCCTCTGACGCCCGGCAAATTTGTCGGGCGTTTTCTTTTAGTCATCAAAGTACGCTACTCTTCCCCCTGGTTTTTTCTGGGGAGACAACATGAAAAGGTTAAAATACCTGCTGATCGCGCTGCTGGTGATGGTGATAGCAGCAGGTGCTGGCGGTTGGTACTGGCTGCATTCCGGCAACTCGAATGCGCTGCGTCAGATTGTGTTACAGCAGTGTGTGCCGAACCAATTGCAGCATCGGACCCCTGCGCCGTGCGCAGACGTGAACCCGAAAGGCGGCTATGTGCTGTTTAAGGACCGCAACGGCCCATTGCAATACCTGCTGATGCCAACCTACCGTATCAATGGGACTGAAAGCCCGCTGTTGTTAGACCCACTGACGCCAAACTTCTTCTGGCAGGCGTGGCAGCGTCGCATGATCATGAGCGACAAACGGGGTTCAGAGGTGCCGGATAGCGCCATCTCCCTGACCATCAACTCCCGTACCGGGCGGACACAGAATCACTTCCATATCCATATTTCCTGCCTGCGCAAAGATGTACGCGCGCAACTGGATGGCGATCTTGCGGCGATTAGCAGCCGCTGGCTACCGCTGCCTGGTGGGTTGATGGGACATGAATATCTGGCGCGTCGCGTCACTGAAAATGAGCTGGCGCAGCGTAGCCCGTTCCTGATGCTGGCGGAAGAAGTGCCGGAAGCGCGCGAGCATATGGGGCGCTTTGCGCTGGCGCTGGTGAAGCAAAGTGATGACTCGCTGTTGCTGCTGGCGACCGAGCGAAACCTGCTGACGCTGAACCGAGCTTCTGCCGAGGAAATTCAGGATCATCGCTGCGAGATTCTGCAATAACCCTACCTAATCTGGCGTTTACCTGTCTGGCCTGTCGTCGTATTCTTGCTGAAAAAAACGACAGGAGACAGGTATGTCGCTCTGGTTTTCTCATCCTCTGTTCCTTCCCTCACTCATTGTTGGCGTCACTATCCTGCTATGGGCCACCTCGTTGCTACCGGAGTTCATTACCGCGCTGCTGTTCTTTGCGGCGGCGATGACGGCGAAAATCGCGCCGCCGGATGTTATTTTCGGTGGTTTTGCCTCCTCGGCGTTCTGGCTGGTATTCAGCGGTTTTGTGCTCGGGGTTGCTATTCGCAAGACAGGGCTGGCCGATCGTGCCGCGCGAGCGCTGTCGGCAAGGCTGACGGACTCCTGGCCGTTGATGGTCGCCAGCGTGGTGCTACTGAGCTATGCACTGGCGTTCGTGATGCCCTCGAACATGGGGCGTATTGCGTTGCTGATGCCGATTGTGGCGGCAATGGCGAAACGCGCGGGCATTGAGGACGGCACCCGCGGATGGTTCGGGCTGGCACTGGCGGTGGGTTTTGGCACCTTCCAGCTTTCTGCCACCATTTTGCCCGCCAACGTGCCCAATCTGGTGATGAGCGGGGCAGCGGAAGGGGCTTACGGCATTCATCTGAATTATGTCCCGTATCTGCTGCTGCACACACCGGTGCTGGGTTGGCTGAAGGGCGCAGCGCTGATTGTGCTTATCTGCTGGCTGTTCCCTGGCAAACCGCATCCGCCGCGCGAACTTGAGCCATTGCCGCCGATGAGCAGTGATGAGAAGCGCCTGGCGTGGCTGCTGGCGGTAGTGCTCACGCTGTGGGTGACCGAGAGCTGGCACGGTATAGGGCCGGCCTGGACGGGGCTGGTCGCCGCGGTCGTCACGCTGCTGCCGCGCGTTGGGTTTATTACCGGTGAAGAGTTTGCCAGCGGGGTGAATATTCGCACCTGTATCTACGTTGCCGGAATTCTCGGGCTGGCGATTACCGTCACTCAGACGGGCATAGGCGCGGTGGTGGGCAACGCGCTGTTGCACATCATGCCGCTGAATGAAGATGCGCCGTTTACCAGCTTCCTCGCCTTAACCGGCATTACCAGCGCGTTGAACTTCATTATGACCGCCAACGGCGTTCCGGCGCTGTACACCACTTTTGCCCAGAGCTTCTCCGATGCGACCGGTTTCCCACTGCTGAGCGTGATTATGATTCAGGTGCTGGGCTATTCCACGCCGCTGCTGCCCTATCAGGCCTCGCCGATCGTGGTGGCGATGGCGTTAGGGAAGGTGCCTGCGCGCGCGGGGATGCTGCTGTGTCTGGCGCTGGCGGCGGTGAGCTATCTGCTGCTGTTGCCGTTAGACTATGCGTGGTATCAGGTGCTGGGGAAATTATGAGTTGTCTCTAAAACAACAAACCGGCCATAGGGCCGGTTATCACACGTACGCCGTCATTCGGCGAAAACCTGGCACGATGGCCAGGTTCAATGTCTTACGCGTTTTTAGCTGCTTCTGCTGCTTTAACGATTACCGCGAAAGCGTCAGCTTTCAGGGATGCGCCGCCAACCAGCGCGCCGTCGATGTCCGGCTGGGTGAACAGCTCTGCTGCGTTGCCTGCGTTTACGGAACCGCCGTACTGGATGATAACCTGTTCAGCGATTTTCGCGTCAGCTTTAGCAATGTGGTCACGGATGAATTTGTGAACCGCCTGAGCCTGAGCAGGAGTTGCAGATTTACCGGTACCGATCGCCCATACTGGTTCGTAAGCGATAACCGCGCCTTCGAAGGCTGCCGCGCCCTGAGTTTTCAGAACGGCGTCGATCTGACGTGCGCACACTTCTTCAGTTTTGCCCGCTTCGTTTTCTGCTTCGGTTTCACCGATGCACAGAACCGGAATCAGACCCTGCTCTTTCAGCACGGCGAATTTCTTGGCGATCAGCTCGTCAGATTCTTTGTGGTAGGTACGACGCTCGGAGTGGCCGATGATGATGTAGGTTGCGCCAACATCTTTCAGCATTTCAGCGGAGGTTTCACCGGTGAACGCGCCAGACAGGTTCAGGTCAACGTTCTGCGCGCCCAGGTGGATGTGGCTGCCCGCCGCGGCGTGTTTAGCCATATCGATATACATTTCCGGCGGAGCGATAGCCACGCCGCAGCCTGCCACGCCAGCCAGCTCTTTACGCAGGTTAGCAATCAGCTCGTTTACCATGTGGCGGCTGCCGTTCAGTTTCCAGTTACCCATCACTAAAGGATGTCGCATTTCGATTCTCCACGCTTGTCAGCGAATTAAGGAATATGGCCACCCGTCAGGGCAGCATGGTCTGTGAAACAGTATAGAGATTGAAAGGCATGAAGGCTTTGCTTTTTATCATTTATTCTCCCCTTCAAGATTTTCAGATAGCGCCAGCTTAATCGGTTCAACGGCGAAGGTCAGCCCTTTTTCGCCGTTATCTGCGACAACATAGCGCACCGCGCCTTCGGTACTGGCGAAGTAATGTTTGCCTTTTCCTTGTGTCAGCAGCTTTTGTAATTTCTGCTGGCTTTGCGGTTTGGTCAGCGTGGGAATTACCGCGCGCATCAGGGCGCTCATGTACTCCTGCGCCTTGGCTTTTGCCGCTTTCTGCTCCGGCCCTTGAATCGGCAGCCAGGTAATTTGAATCGACTTAATCTTCAGCGTGCCGCGCTCCAGCGCCGTCGAGGCGTAGAGGTTTTCATTTATCTTGCTGGCGGCACGGGTAATGGTGAGCTGATCGCGGCTGGAGGTAATCGAGCGGAACTCGCCGAGCGGCAGGCTGGGATTTTCAGTATTGAACTTTTCCCTAAACTGGCTGATGGAGAGATCAAACGCCGGGGCGCCAGTGAGCAGGTATGGGGCAACGGCTGCAGGCGTTTCCGCTGACAGTACGGTCTGACTAAAACTCAGCGAGATGAGCCCTGCCAGACAGAGCGTTATCCATTGTTTCATACCAATCGTCCTCCTCTTTTCAGATGACGATTAAAACGGGAACGGCCCCGGTTGTCAAAATGTGCCCACTTCAGGGTAAACTACGCGGCACAACGACAAAGGAAAGAGTACATGACTCTACAGCAATGGTTATTTTCCATTAAAGGGCGTATTGGACGCCGTGACTTCTGGATCTGGATTGCCATCTGGGCCGTGACGATGGTCGCGCTGTTCAGCCTTGCGGGCGGCGGGCTCGTCGACTTACAAACCGCGGCGTTTATGTTGGTGTGTCTGCTATGGCCAACGGCGGCAGTGACCATCAAACGTCTGCATGACCGGGGGAAATCAGGTCTCTGGGCGCTGCTGATGGTGCTGGCATGGATGCTGCTGGCGGGCAACTGGTCCATGCTGCCCGGCGTATGGCAGTGGGGCGTTGGGCGCTTTATTCCGACGCTGATTATCGTCATGATGCTGATCGATCTGGGCGCGTTTGTCGGCACCCAGGGCGAAAATAAATACGGTAAAGATACCCAGGCCGTGAAATATCGCGCCGATCACCAGTAGTGTTCGGCGGTCATGTGGCCCGGACGACGGCGCAGGTGTTTGGTCATCTGCCGGGTCTCTTTCAGCAACTGTTGGGTATCGCGCACCATCTGCGGGTTGCCGCACAGCATGATATGGCTGGTTTCCGCGTTGAGCGGTAACCCTACCGAGGCTTCCAGCGCGCCGCCTTCAATCAGTGGCGGAATGCGCCCATTCAGCATCCCCGGCACGTTTTCCCGGCTGACAACGGTCTGAATACGCAGTTTGCCGTTATAACGCGCGGCTAATGACTGCATTTGCGGCAGATAGCTTAAATCGGCGGCGTAACGCGCAGCATGCACCAGCACCAGATTTTTAAAGCGATCGAGATCTTTGCCTTCTTCCAGAATCGACAGGTACGGACCAATCGCCGTGCCGGTCGCCACCATCCACAACGTCTCGCAGTCAGGGATTTCATCCAGCACAAAGAAGCCGGCTGCCTCGCTGACGATTTGCACATCATCACCCGGTTTTAGCGCCGCGAGCCGTGGGCTGAGTTTGCCCTCCGGAACGGTGACCAGATAGAACTCGAGGTCGGGATTGCTGGGGGCGTTAACGTAAGAGTAGGCGCGCTGTACTCGCTCGCCGTCGATATCCAGCCCCAGCTTGGCGAACTGCCCGGCGGTAAACGGATGAACCGGCGCGTGGACGGTAAGGCTAAACAGTGCATCGGTCCAGTTCTGCACTTTAACGACTTTGCCTGTAACCCAGTCTGCCATGGCGTATCTCCTCTCATTCGCGTTATCTTATCTTCACCGCGACGAGAAAAGATTTCCAGCCCGAAAGGGCTGGAAAGCTCGATTGATCAAATGATTTAAAGAATGTGACGCTGGATTTCAGCGTCTTTGCGATCGAGATAGTGAATAGACTGAATGCGACGAATGGTGCGCGATTTACCGCGGATCAGCAGCGTCTCGGTGGTGGCGATATTGCCCTTGCGGGTAATGCCGTCGAGCAGATCGCCCTTGGTGATGCCGGTAGCGGAGAAGATAACGTTATCGCTGCGCGCCATGTCGTCGAGCGTCAGCACGACACCCGCTTCAATGCCCATCGCCTTGCAGCGTTCCAGCTCATTTTCACCGATACGACGGTTCTCTTCGCTATCGCCCTTCACGTGATGACGGGCCAACAGGCGGCCATGCATATCGCCATCCAGCGCGCGAATCACCGCTGCGGAGACCACCCCTTCCGGCGCGCCGCCGATGCCGTACATCACGTCGACTTCGCTATCCGGCATGCAGGTCAGGATAGAGGCGGCAACGTCGCCGTCGGGGATCGCGAATACGCGCACACCCAACTTTTGCAGCTCGACAATCACCTGGTCGTGACGCGGCTTGGCAAGAATGGTAACGGTTAACTCGGAAAGCGGCTTGTCCAGCGCACGGGCGACGTTGCGCAGGTTTTCTTCCAGCGGTTTGTTCAGATCGATGGCGCCTTTTGCGCCAGGGCCGACAATCAGCTTTTCCATGTACATGTCAGGGGCGTTGAGGAAGCAGCCTTTATCGCCAACGGCCAGCACTGCCAGGGCGTTGGCCTGGCCCATCGCCGTCATGCGGGTGCCTTCAATCGGATCGACGGCGATATCCACCGCGTCGCCGTTGCCGGTGCCGACGGACTCACCGATGTAGAGCATTGGCGCTTCATCGATTTCGCCTTCGCCAATGACGATGGTGCCGTCAATGTTGACCTTGTTGAGCATAATACGCATGGCATTGACCGCTGCGCCGTCGGCGGTGTTCTTGTCGCCACGGCCCAGCCATTTGTAGCCTGCCAGCGCCGCCGCTTCGGTGACGCGCGAAAATTCGATTGCCAGTTCTCGTCTCATTACAAACTCGTCCAGGGAAGTAAAATTGTGCGAAGTTTAGCACAGCCCTTTTCGGGCTGTGGGTATGGCTACGCGTTGGAATAACGTTCGGTTTCCGGCATCCAGCGCTCAATCAGCGCATTGGCCTGCTGCGGATAACGGTCATGAATATGCCGTGCCAGGCGCTGAACTTCGGGGATCATGGCCTGATCGCGCAGCAGGTCGGCAACCTTAAATTCGGCGTTGCCGGTCTGGCGGGTGCCGAGCAGTTCGCCGGGGCCGCGAATCTCGAGATCTTTCTGCGCAATCACGAAGCCGTCGTTGCTGTCGCGCAGTACCTGCAGGCGCATCTGCGCGGTTTTTGACAGCGGCGCTTTGTAGAGCAGCACGCAGTGGGAGGCCACCGCGCCACGGCCTACGCGGCCTCGGAGCTGATGCAACTGCGCCAGCCCCAGACGCTCCGGGTTTTCAATAATCATCAGGCTGGCATTGGGCACATCGACGCCGACTTCAATCACCGTGGTGGCAATCAGCAAATTCAATTCGCCCTGTTTGAACGCCTGCATGACGGCCTGCTTCTCGGCGGGTTTCATTCGCCCGTGGACGAGGCCGATATTCAACTCCGGCAGCGCCAGCTTCAGCTCTTCGCAGGTGGCTTCCGCCGCCTGGGCCTCCAGCAGGTCAGACTCTTCAATCAGCGTGCACACCCAGTAGGCCTGACGGCCTTCGGTGGTGCAGGCGTTGCGCACTCGGTCGATAATATCGTGGCGGCGAGTGTCGGGGATCGCGACGGTGGTGACCGGCGTGCGTCCCGGCGGCAGTTCGTCAATCACCGAGGTATCCAGATCGGCATAGGCGGTCATCGCCAGAGTGCGGGGAATAGGGGTTGCGGTCATGATCAGCTGATGCGGGTGAAAGCCCTGCTGTTGGCCTTTTTCCCACAGCGCCAGACGCTGGTGGACGCCAAAGCGGTGCTGTTCATCGATGATCACCAGCGCCAGCCCGTTAAACTGCACCTGTTCCTGGAAGATGGCGTGGGTGCCGACAATCATCTGCACCTGACCGCTGGCAATGGCCTCTTGCTGTGCCTGACGCGCTTTACCTTTCTGTTTACCCGCCAGCCAGCCCACTTCAACGCCCAGCGGCGCAAACCAGCTGCGGAAGTTGTTGGCGTGCTGTTCGGCGAGCAGTTCGGTCGGCGCCATCAGCGCTACCTGCTTGCCGTGGGCGATGGCGCGTAGCGCGGCCAGTGCGGCAACCAGCGTTTTCCCGGAGCCGACGTCGCCCTGTACCAGGCGCATCATCGGCACATCCAGCGCCATGTCGTGTTCAATTTCCGCGGTGACGCGCGCCTGGGCACCCGTGGGCTTAAATGGCAGCGCCGCCAGCAGTTTATCCTTCAATGTGTCGTTGGCGCTGAGGGGCTGAGCGTGGAAACGCTGCGCGCCCGCGCGTAAGGCCAGCATACTCAGGTTGTGCGCCAGTAGCTCTTCGAGGATTAGGCGTTGCTGCGCCGGGTGTTTACCGGTTTCTAAATCAGCAAGCTGGAGCGTCGGCGGTGGGCGATGCAGCGTACGCAGCGCTTCCGGCAGGCTCATCATGCCCTGTGCCAGTTCCGGCGGCAGCAGTTCGCTGATGGCGCAGGTATCCAGCAGATCCAGCGCCTGGTCGGTGAGTTTACGCAGCGTCGCCTGCTTGATGCCTTCGGTCGTGGGGTAGACCGGCGTTAAGGTCTCCTGCAAATCCGGTGTGCTGAGGTCACCCTGTACGCGGTATTCCGGGTGGATCATCTCCGCGCCGTACTTGCCGCGTTTGGCTTCACCGTAGGCTAGCACCCGCCGCCCGGTGGCGAGGCTGTTTTTCATCGCCGCGTTGAAGTTGAAAAAGCGCATGGTCAGGATGCCGGTGCCGTCGCTAATCTGGCAGGTCATCATCCGGCGGCCGCCGAAGGTGATATTGCAGTTCAGGACTTCGCCTTCCACGGTTACATAGATGCCGGGAAGCAGTTCACCGATAGGATAAAGTTGGGTGCGGTCTTCGTAGCGCAGCGGCAGGTGCAGGAGCAGATCCTGCACCGTGTGCAGACCAATTTTTGCCAGCCGGCTGCTCTGCGCGGCGCCAACGCCGGTCAACGTGTTGAGCGGAACGGCATCCAGCAGACGGCTTTGCATAACAGTTACTCCGAGGCCTGCATAGTGGACCACCACGTGGCGTCGGCTTCAATTTCGCCTTGCTCGTTGACGTGGGGATAAGGGAGTCCTTTGCGTTTAGCGACGTTTGCCAGCACCGGGTAGCCGCCTTCAAACAACAGGCGCTGCTGTTCTTCGTCCGGTAGCATACTATTTTCCCGGCGGTACATGCCGGCGTTCTGCCGCTGGCGCTGCGCTTCGTAGAGAATCAAGGCTGAAGCGACGGAGACGTTGAGCGACTGCACCATGCCGATCATCGGGATGATGATGTCCCGATCTGCGAGGGCTAATGCTTCCTGGGTGATACCGGTTTTTTCCTGACCCATCAGAATACAGGTCGGGCGGGTATAATCGATTTCACGGAAGTCGACCGCTTTATCGGACAGATGTGTCGCCAGAATCTGCATGCCCTGGCTTTTCAAATGCCCCACCGCATCGCCAATGGTGCGATGGGTCTTTACTTGCACCCAACTGTTGCTGCCCGCTGCTGCCGAGGCCATCGTGCGCATGCGGTTACCCGGCCAAACGGCGTGAACTTCGTGAACGCCTACAGCATCGGCGGTGCGAACGATCGCCGAGACATTATGAGGTTTGTGGACCTCCTCCATGCAGACCGTCAGGTCAGGCTGACGCCTGGCGAGCATCTCACGGATACGCGCATAACGCTGTAAGTTCATAAAGCTAGTTTCGGTTACGGGTGACTTTGATGACGTCCGGCATCACGCGGATTTTGCGCATGATATTCGCCAGATGCACGCGGTCGCGGGCGGTCAGGCGGATAAAGGCGCTGTATACGCGGCCGTCTTTCTCTTCCGTATTCAGGCTTTGAATGTTGGACGTCGCGGTATTGATGGCTGCCGTCAGGTTGGCCAGCGCCCCCTGATGGTTGAACATATCAACCTTAATCTCGGTGATAAATTCCTGCGCCGTCTCTTTGTCCCACTCAACCGCCATGAATTTCTCAGGTTCTTTCTGATAGCCGCGAATGTTGCGACAGGATTCATGGTGAATAACCAGCCCTTTACCCGGGCTGACGTGGGCGATGATCGGGTCGCCAGGGATCGGACGACAGCATTTCGCGAAGGTGATCAGCACACCGTCTGCGCCTTTAATCGGCAGATGGGTATGCCCGGAGGCACCTGGTGCAGACGGGATAGCTTCACCCTGCTGGAGGTTTTTCGCCACCACTACGCTCATGGCGTTGCCAAGGCCAATTTCGGCCAGCAGATCGTCAAGAGTGGCAAGACGCATACGGTCAAGTTCACGCTGAACATGATCCGGCGGGATTTCCGCGAGCTTGCGGCTACCGCCCAGCGCGTGGTTCAGCAGACGGCGACCCAGGCTGACGGAGTCGTCGCGCTTGAGGTTTTTCAGCATCTGGCGAATTTTGGCGCGCGCTTTCGAGCTGACGACAAAGTTGAGCCATGCCGCATTCGGACGTGCGCCCGGCGCGGTGATGATTTCGACCGTCTGGCCGCTGGAGAGCGGCTGCGACAGCGGGTAAGGCTGCCTGTCGACGCGCGCGCCCACGCAGGCATGACCGATATCGGTATGCACGGCGTAGGCGAAGTCCACCGGCGTCGCGCCAGCGGGCAGTTCGACGATGCGGCCTTCCGGGGTGAAAACGTAAATCTCATCCGGGAAGAGATCGGATTTAACGCTCTCGATAAATTCAAACGAGCTACCGGCGCTCTGCTGCAGTTCCAGCAGGCTTTGCATCCAGCGCTGGGCGCGGATTTGTGCGGTAGTACTGCTTTCGCCACCGTGCTCTTTATAAGCCCAGTGCGCGGCAACACCCATTTCTGCCATTTGATCCATGTCTTCGGTACGGATCTGGACTTCGACCGGGACACCGTGCGGCCCAATCATCGAGGTGTGCAGGGACTGATATCCGTTGGCCTTTGGAATCGCGATGTAGTCTTTTACGCGACCCGGGCGCGGCTTGTACAGGCTGTGCATCTGGCCCAGTACGCGATAGCAGGTATCCAGATCGTGGACGATCACGCGGAAGGCGTAGATATCCATGATCGAGTGAAAACGCTGCTCTTTCAGCACCATTTTGCAGTAGATAGAGTACAGATGCTTCTCGCGACCGCTAACGCGACACGGAATTCCCGCTTCCTGCAAACGCCCTTCAATTTCAGAAAGGATCTTCTGAATCATCTCTTTACGGTTACCGCGCGCGGCTTTCACCACCTCTTTAATGACGCGATAACGGTTGGGAT
Source organism: Kluyvera sp. CRP (assembly GCF_019930565.1). Taxonomy (NCBI): domain Bacteria; kingdom Pseudomonadati; phylum Pseudomonadota; class Gammaproteobacteria; order Enterobacterales; family Enterobacteriaceae; genus Kluyvera; species Kluyvera sp. CRP. The sequence goes on from NZ_CP082841.1 coordinate 1,293,162, forward strand.
ACAGCGCTTCAAAGCCCAGCTCTTCGAGCTCGGTCTTGATGTGATGGATACCTAAACGGTGTGCCAGCGGGCTGTAAATTTCGAGGGTTTCACGGGCGATGCGGCGACGTTTGTCCGGGCGTAATGAGCCCAGCGTGCGCATGTTATGGGTACGGTCGGCAAGTTTGATGAGGATGACGCGGATATCCTGCACCATCGCCATAATCATTTTGCGAAAGTTTTCAGCCTGCGCCTCTTTCTTATCGCGGAACTTGAGTTTATCAAGTTTAGAGACCCCCTCTACCAGTTCAGCAACGCTTTTGCCAAACAGCTGCTCCATGTCCTGGTAGGTGGCAGGGGTATCTTCAATCACGTCGTGCAGCAGGGCGGCCATGAGCGTTTCATAGTCGAGTTTCATCTCGGCCAGAATGCAGGCTACCGCTACCGGGTGCGTGATATAGGGTTCACCGCTTGAACGTGTTTGCCCCTCGTGAGCGTCACGTGCAACGAGATAGGCCTGCCGAAGACGTTTAATCTGGTCTTCCGGCAGGTAATTTTGAATCAGCTGATTCAGGCTCTCAAACAGATACAAGGGCGACCCGCTATCTAATTAACGACGACCTTCAGCAATAGCGGTAACAGCTTGTAATTCAGCGGCTTCCTGCTCTTGCTGTTCCTGGCGCTCGCGCACGTCGAGGATCTGGTTGTTGATCAGACCTTCTTCGATTTCGCGCAGTGCGATCACGGTGGTTTTATCGTTTTCTTCCGGTACCAGCGGATCCTTGCCGCCTACCTGCATCTGACGAGCGCGACGCGCGGCGACCAGTACCAGGTCAAAACGGTTACCAATTTTCTCTACAGCGTCCTGAACAGTTACGCGTGCCATACTTTAATGCTCCACAGGTGAAGAAATGACTGGGCATGATACTGAAAGTGGGTTCAGTCTGCCAATAATTTGCTGATTAAAGCGTCATGTCGCTGCTTTTGGCGGCTCATACGCAGACGTTCAGCGCGGAGGATGGTCTTTAAATCACTCAGCGCGGTATCGAAATCATCATTGACGATGAGGTAATCATATTCCGCGTAATGACTCATTTCTGCAACTGCCTGAGCCATTCGTTTTGCGATGACTTCCTCGCTGTCCTGGCCACGGCCACGCAGGCGGCGGTCCAGTTCAATTTTAGACGGCGGCAGAATGAAGATGCTGCGCGCGCCCGGCATGCTTTTACGGATTTGCTGTGCGCCTTGCCAGTCGATATCCAGGAAGACATCAACGCCGGTCGCCAGGACCTGCTCGATAGCCTGACGCGAGGTGCCGTAATAGTTGCCAAAGACTTCTGCGTGTTCCAGAAACGCACCTTCGCCAATCATCGAACGGAATTCGTCGTGATTCACGAAGAAATAGTGTTCACCGTGCACTTCACCCGGACGCGGCGAGCGCGTGGTATGTGAAACAGAGACCTGGGAGTCATACAACGGTTGGGTTTTTAATAAAGCCTGAATCAGGCTGGATTTACCCGCGCCGCTAGGGGCGGAAACAATATAAAGCGTGCCTTGAGCCATGAGTGTCTTTTGTATGTGATGATCGAAAGAGAACTTACATACGAGCCTATTATACACGGCGGCGCTGCGCGACGTAGCCTTTGTCACACTTTTTGCGCCAGTTTCTTTCATTTTGCGAGTCGTTTTCCTGAATTATCCCCATGTTGCTGCAACGAATGCATTTTCCTTGAAGCCTGCTCGGGAAACGATACGCTCGCACTCGCGTCCAGAAAACGGATGCATTACAAACAGAGCCAGCGTACTGACGGGGAAAGCATATGAAGGCATGGATGATGGGCCTGGGGTGGCTGCTGGTTATGCAGGTGCAAGCCAGCTGTCCAGTCTGGTCTGCCGCGCGGGCCGAGCAAGAGATTGCGCAGCTACAGGGGCAAATAGCAAAGTGGAACGCCGATTACTGGCGGCAAGGCGTCAGCGGGGTGAGCGACGGCGTCTATGACCAGCTTACTGCTCGGCTCGCACAGTGGCAGCATTGCTTTGGTGCGAAACCCGTAGAGAGCACGAGTTTGCCGCCATTACACGACGCGCTTAAGCATCCTGTCGCCCATACCGGAGTACGAAAACTGGCGGATGCGCGGGCCGTAGAGCAGTGGATGCAAGGCAAAGGTGAACTGTGGGTGCAGCCAAAAGTTGATGGCGTTGCGGTAACGCTGGTTTATCGCCATGGGCAGCTTTACCAGGCGATTAGTCGGGGTGATGGTCTGGTGGGGGAAGACTGGACGGATAAGGTCAGGCAGATACCGTCGTTGCCGAAAACGGTTCAGGGGGCTCTGGCAAATAGCGTTTTACAAGGCGAGATCTTTTTACGCGCCGGGGGGCATGTGCAGCGCAAAATGGGCGGCATGAACGCCCGTGCTAAGGTGGCGGGTATGTTAATGCGACAAGGCAAACGTGAGCCACTGTCGGCATTATCGCTGTTTATCTGGGCATGGCCGGATGGTCCGGCGGCGATGTCTGAACGGCTGGCGCAGCTGTCTGCGTCTGGATTTGAACTTGCCCAGCGCTACTCTCATCGTGTTTCTCGTGTTCAGGAGGTGGCGAACTGGCGCGAACATTGGTTAACCACGCCGTTACCCTTTGCGACTGATGGCATTGTGATCCGGCAGGCTAAAGAACCCGCGGGCGCGTACTGGCAGCCCACGCAGGGAACCTGGGTGGCAGCATGGAAATACGAGCCGGTGGCGCAGGTCGCGCAGGTGAACGGTATTCACTTTTCGATAGGGCGTAGCGGCAAGGTCTCAGTTGTCGCAGAGCTTGAACCGGTAAAGCTGGATGACAAGCTGGTGAGGCGGGTGAATGTGGGCTCCGTTGCACGCTGGCGACGTTTGGATTTCACCGTGGGCGATCAACTGCTGGTGAGCCTGGCAGGTCAGGGGATTCCCCGGCTGGATAGTGTGGTCTGGCGTGGGCAGGATCGAACAAAACCTAATCCTCCGCAGGGGGAATACCATTCGCTAACCTGTTATTTCCTCACGGATGGCTGTCGGGCACAGTTTCTGGCTCGCCTGAACTGGTTGTCTTCACCACAGGTTTTTAATCTGGAAGGTTTGGGAGACGCTGGCTGGAACAGGCTGATGATGGCGTTACCGTTCGACCATCTTTTTTCCTGGCTTGAATGGCAGGCGGCCCAACTAAAAGCGATACCGGGGATAGCGCCAGAACGCGCCGAACAGCTATGGCACCGTTTTGATATGACGCGGCGTCAGCCTTTTCGACTGTGGGTCAAGGCGTTGGGCACGCCATTGCCCGAGACGGCGCTGCAGGCATCCGGCGATACTTCGTGGCGGCAAATTTCAGCGCGCGATGAGCTGGCCTGGCAAAAGCTACCGGGCATTGGGCGAGAGAGGGCCCGCCGCCTGGTGACCTTTTTCCACCACCCCACGATCGTTGCGCTTGCCGACAAGCTACATACGCTGGGCGTGGTGGGATTTGATTAGTGAGTTTCGTGGCGGTAGTGGAATACCGGCAGACCGAGCCGCAATCTCAGCGCCAGCATGCGGGCGGTAAAGCCGAACAGCAGCGTTGAAATCACCACCACATCGTGATTGCTGACATAGTGCTGTAGCGCGACGTAAAGCACGGCGGCGGCAAAGGAGATGCCTGCATAAAGTTCTTTCTGGAATACCAGCGGAATGCGTTTACAGAACATGTCGCGCAACACGCCGCCAAAGACACCGGTAATGACTGCGGCAATCACGGCGATAATCGGGCCTTCACCCATATCCAGGGCGATTTGGGCACCGATGATAGAGAAAACGATAAGCCCCACGGCATCCAGCACCAGAAACAGGCGACGCAGGTGCGGCATCACCGGCGCGACAATGGTCGTCAGCACAGCCGCAACGGCGACGGTGATGATGTATTCCGGATGCTGCACCCAGCCTAGCGGATAGTGACCCAGCAACATATCGCGTACGGAACCGCCGCCCAGCGCGGTGGCGGTGGCGATAATAATCACACCAAAGGTGTCCATACGGCGACGTCCGGCGGCCAGCGCGCCAGTCATGGCTTCAGCGGTGATACCAATCAGGTAGAGGATGTGCAGTAACATGTTTGCTCCCGAAATGAATGGCAGAAGGGTAGCGATTTGTGCGTGAGATCACGATTGAGATTTTCTAAGGAGAGTGAATTTTAATTACTAAAACTAATTTTAATTGCTGAGCTTATCGCAGTGGTGTTGGGATATGTCGATTTTTATGATGAATTAATGCATTAAAAAATCTAATTAAAAACTTGTGCTGTCAACCGAAAACGGCCACTTCATGATGAAGTGGCCGGAAGATCGTTTACTGATTACCCGTTAGCTCGCCGTACGGCAGAGTATCGTAATCTTTCAGTGATTTTTTGTCGTACGGGTTGCCAATCCAGCGCGTACTTTCCTCAAACTGAGGGTTGGTTAGCGCACGCGTTGGGTCGAAACCGTCATAGCTCAGGCCTGCCAAATCTGACCAGGTGTGGATGAGCTCGGAGCTGCTGTATTTGCGGTTCACGTCCTGCGAGAAATCACGCGGATGCGCCTCATGCCACTTCTCCGATGTCCACAGCAGGAACGGAATGGTGTACATGTGGCGGGTCGGTTCTTTCTCATTACGCCCCTGAGTCTGATGCGGCGGCGTGTCATAGACCTCTTCCCCATGGTCAGAGAAGTACAGCAAGAAGCCATTAGGATCCGTCGCCTTGTAGTCTTTAATCAGCGTGGAAACGATATAGTCGTTATACAGGTTGGCGTTGTCATAGTTGTTGTACGTGTCCTGCTGATTCTGGCTTAAACCAGCCGGCATAGTGTCGGTTTTACCGGAGAATTTGTTCCAGTTTTCAGGGTAGCGGTACTCGTAGTTAATATGCGTACCCAGCAGGTGAACGATAATGAACTTTTTCGGCGCCGGGTCGGCCAGCACCTGCTTAAACGGCGCCAGCACGTTGGCATCGTATTCGCGGGCGCTTTGGGTGCGCTGCTGGTTCATATAGAACTGCTGGTCGGTCTGTTTCGAGAACACCGTCAACATGGTGTTGCGCGACGTCATCGTCTGCTGGTTGGTTATCCAGAAGGTTTTATAACCCGCCTGCTTCATCAGGTTCATCAGCGAGGGTTTGGTCAGATACAGGTCCGGGTTCTGCTCATTCGCGAAGGTCAGCGCCTGTTGCAGAATCTCAATTGTGTAGGGACGAGATGTGACCACATCGTTGAACACGGTAAAGTTGGGATCGGACTTACGTAGCGCGTCCAGTTCCGGCGTGGTTTCACGTGGATAGCCGTACAGGCTCATATGCCCACGCTGCGTTGACTCGCCGATCACCAGCACCAGCGTACGCGGCGCATCGCCGGTGCTGTCTTTTAAGTTCGCCAGCGGCGGCAGGGCGTGGTTGTCGTTGAGCAGTCGCGTCAGGCTATTGAGCTGATGGCGATACTGGTAGTAACCGGTAATGAACTGCCATGGTGCGGCAGGAGCAAGGCGGGTTGATACGCCATCCAGCACATCGGCAACCGGTTTGTCCTTCATCACGACCCCAGTCACGAGCGGATGGAGGATCAGCCCGTACAGCAGGGCGAACGATACCAGCCAGCGCCATGGCGTTGGGATGTAAACCGGACGTAGACGTGTCCACAGGAAGATAGCGATCGCCGTATAGACCAACGCGACCAACACAATTTTGAGGCTAAAGTACTGGCTTAAGAATTCGCCCGCTTCGTTGGTGTTGGTTTCGAACATCACGAATAGAACGCTTTGCGAGAACTCTTGCCCGTAAATAACGTAATAGCTAATTGCCGCCAGCGAGGCAGCCCAGAGAATGATGCCAATCAGGGCGCCGATAATGCGGGTTTTTCGGGGAAAGAGGAATACAGGCACCAGCCATAACAAGCTAAAGAGAATGGAATCCCTTAGGCCAGTCGAGCCGCTATAACCTGTGGCGTAGATGACAATCTGCAATGCTGTTGAAAAGAAGCAAAAATACAATACGGCCCAGCCAAGGGCTTTCCAGCTGAAGGCTGGCGTACTCTGAGTAGTCGTGAATTGCATATGATTAACTTTATTTACGGTGAAGGCGGCCAGTCTAGCCACCAATGCTTAAGATATAATTAGATCGATATCAGGGCGTAAAAACAGATAGGCCTATTATCTGAAGGGATAAAGAGGTGGCGTGAATTATCTGAGTAATCACGTTCTGAAATACCGTATCTCTTCCATAATCACCCTTTCATGAAGGGGTGGCTCATCATGCAGCGGTGTACAAAAAAAAGAAACTACCTGAAATGAAAATGCCCACAATATTGCGGGCATTGATGTTTTGTATACTTTGGCGGGTTATTCTATGTTCTGGATCTGCTCGCGCATTTGCTCGATCAGCACTTTCAGCTCGATAGCTGAATTTGTGACATCGGCATTAATTGACTTCGAGGCCAGCGTATTCGACTCACGGTTGAATTCCTGCATCATGAAGTCCAGGCGACGGCCAACGGCCTCTTTTTTCTTCAGGATGCTATAGGTCTCTTTGACGTGGGCTTCCAGGCGATCCAGCTCTTCGGCCACGTCAATACGCTGGGCCATCAACACCAGTTCCTGCTCCAGGCGGTTGTTTTCCAACTGCACTTCCGCATCTTCCAGCTTCGCCACCAGGCGATCGCGCTGCCACTGCAGAATTTCCGGCATATGAGCACGTACTTTGGCCACTTCGCCGCTAACACCTTCCAGGCGTTGTTCAATCAGCGCTTTCAGCGCTTGGCCTTCGGTTTCGCGAGCGACGATGAAGTCGTCCAGCGTACCGTCCAGCGCATTCAGGATCTCGGCGGCGATAGCGTCCAGATCCTGCTCTTGTGCGGCCATAACGCCCGGCCAGCGCAGAATATCGACCGGGTTAATTTCCCCTTCGTCGCTCTGCATTTTGACCCAGTTGGCCGCGTTAACCAGCTGCTTTGCCAGGTTTTCATTGAGAATAAGTTCGCCTTGCGCACTGGCATCTGGCTCAAAACGCAGAGTGCACTCTACTTTCCCGCGCGTTAAGCGGGTACGCAGACGTTCACGAACAACGGGTTCGAGGCTGCGGAACTGCTCCGGCAGACGGAAATAGGTTTCGAGATAACGCTGGTTAACAGAGCGCAGTTCCCAGGCGGCGCTGCCCCAAGTGCCCTTAATTTCGCGGCGGGCATAGGCGGTCATGCTGCGGATCATAGACGTTCCTGTTTTTAAAGGAGAGATGGGGGGATTATAGCCCTCGGGGGCTTATGAGGATAGGAATAAGCACCGTTAATCCGTATAACACTTCATCCTTCAAGCTGTCTCTGCGTTGGCTGCCGTCGCTTACCCCAGTCACGTACTTATGTACGCTCCTGGGGATGCGCTCCTTTGCCGCCTTGATACAGCTCGAATGATTTTGTGTATAATGCGCAGCCACATTCGTTTCAAGCCGGAGATTTCTATCATGCGTCCAGCAGGTCGTAGTGCCAACCAGGTGCGTCCCGTCACCCTGACCCGTAATTATACAAAACACGCAGAAGGCTCCGTGCTGGTCGAATTTGGCGATACTAAAGTGCTGTGCACCGCCTCTATTGATGAAGGCGTGCCGCGTTTTCTGAAAGGTCAGGGCCAGGGCTGGATCACCGCCGAGTACGGCATGCTGCCGCGCGCTACCCATACCCGTAACGCGCGTGAAGCGGCGAAGGGCAAACAGGGCGGCCGCACCATGGAGATTCAGCGTCTGATTGCCCGCGCGCTGCGTGCCGCGGTCGATCTGAAAGCGCTCGGCGAGTTCACTATCACGCTGGACTGTGACGTTATCCAGGCTGATGGCGGCACGCGTACCGCGTCCATTACCGGTGCCTGCGTGGCGCTGGCTGATGCGCTGGGCAAACTGGTTGCTGCTGGCAAACTGAAAACCAACCCGATGAAAGGGATGGTTGCCGCGGTTTCCGTTGGTATTGTGAACGGTGAAGCGCTGTGTGACCTGGAATATGTTGAAGACTCCGCGGCGGAAACCGACATGAACGTGGTGATGACCGAAGATGGCCGCATCATTGAGGTCCAGGGGACGGCGGAAGGCGAACCGTTCACCCACGAAGAGTTACTCACCCTACTGGCGCTAGCCCGAGGGGGAATCGAATCCATTGTAGCGGCGCAGAAGGCGGCGTTAGAAAATTGATTTTTAAGGGCGACGTGGTCGCCCTTTTTTTTGTCCGTAATAAAGTGAGATGAGGAGCGAATCCATGAAACCGTATCAGCGCCAGTTTATTGAGTTTGCGCTTAACAAGCAGGTACTTAAGTTTGGCGAGTTTACGCTGAAATCCGGGCGCAAAAGCCCCTATTTCTTCAACGCCGGCCTGTTTAATACCGGGCGCGATCTGGCACTGTTAGGCCGTTTTTATGCCGAAGCGCTGGTGGATTCCGGCATCGAGTTCGATCTGCTGTTTGGCCCTGCGTACAAAGGTATTCCAATTGCGACCACCACCGCGGTGGCGCTGGCGGAACATCACGACAAAGACTACCCGTACTGCTTCAACCGTAAAGAAGCCAAAGATCACGGCGAGGGCGGTAATCTGGTTGGCAGCGCGCTGACCGGGCGCGTGATGCTGGTGGATGACGTTATCACTGCGGGAACGGCGATTCGTGAATCGATGGAGATCATCCAGGCCAACGGCGCGCAGCTGGCTGGCGTGCTGATCTCTTTAGATCGTCAGGAGCGTGGTCGCGGTGAAATCTCGGCCATTCAGGAAGTGGAACGTGATTATGGCTGTGAAGTTATCTCGATCATTACCCTGAAAGAGTTGATCACTTATCTGGAAGAAAAACCGGAGATGGCTGAGCATCTGGCCTCGGTTCGCGCGTATCGCGAAGCGTACGGCGTCTAAGAAAACAGCCCGGCACAGGCCGGGCTGTTTGACGATTATTGCAGTTGAGCGACGATCAGCGGCCAGCGAGCGTCGAAATCGTCTGTCGGGCGATACTTGAATTCGCTGCGGACAAAGCGCGAGAGCATCCCTTCGCAGAACGCCAGCAGCTGGCTTGCCAGTAACGTCTCATCGGTTTCGTAGCCTTCCCCTTCACGCATTTTGCGCTCGCGCAGCACCTGTCGCAGTTGAGCCTCAATGCGCTCAAACAGCTGGTTAATGCGGCCCTGCAGACGGTCTTGCTCAAACATCAGCGCATGACCGGTGAGGATACGGGTCAGGCCCGGATTGCGCTCGCCAAAGCCCAGAATCAGCAGCACAATCAGACGCAAACGTGCGGTCGTATCTTTTTCGTCTTTCAGAATCAGGTTGATACGGGTAATCAGGCTATCTTCGATAAACTCGATAAGGCTATCGAACATGCGGGTCTTGCTTGGGAAATGCCGGTACAGCGCCGCTTCGGACACACCAACGGACGCGGCTAGCTTTGCCGTCGTGATCCGCTGGCTGCCATCGCTGGATTCAAGCATCAACGCCAGGGATTGAAGTATTTCCTCGCGACGATTCCTTTTCGCAGTTTGCTTTTCTGCCATGTTCTAAAATACCCCTGAAAATAAAACACTTGTCAGGCGAGCATCCACACGGTGACCGCAACCATAAATTGCAGTGATCTTTTTGCATTATGACGCCGTGAGATGCGTAAAAAACGGGCACATCACATCCTGCATGATGTGCCTGAGGGCGAGTTATTGACGCCCGGAGTGGCCGAAGCCACCTTCGCCACGATCGGTGGCTTCAAACGATTCGACCAGATTAAACTCGGCCTGTACGACAGGAACAAACACCATCTGCGCGACGCGTTCGCCTGGCTCGATAGTGAAGGTGGTTTGCCCGCGGTTCCAGATGGAGACCATCAGTTGACCCTGATAGTCAGAGTCGATAAGCCCCACCAGGTTACCCAGCACGATACCGTGCTTGTGGCCGAGGCCAGAGCGCGGCAGCATCACCGCCGCCAGAGACGGATCGGCAATGTGAATCGCCAGGCCGGTCGGCAGTAAGGTGGTTTCACCTGGCGCCAGTTCTACGGCGTCATCAAGACAGGCGCGCAGGTCAAGGCCTGCAGAGCCAGCGGTGGCATAGGTCGGCAGCGGAAACTGCTGGCCAATACGCGAGTCCAGAATCTTAACGTCGATTTTTTTCATCATAACGGGTAACGATCTCGTCCAATAATAGTTGGCCCAGGAGTGACTTACTGGCGAGCGGTAAACGCTTCTCGCCGTCCTGCCAGAAAAGATGCAAGGCATTGTTATCGCTGTTAAAGCCTTGATTTGATTGCGATACATCATTGGCACAAATCAGATCAAGGTTCTTGCGGCTACGCTTTTGCCGCGCATATTCTTCCACATTATTCGTTTCGGCGGCAAACCCTACGACGTAGGGACGATGCTCTTTCAGTGCGGCAACGCCAGCGACGATATCCGGGTTTTTCACCATTTTTATTGTGAATTCATCACCCTGGGTGTCCTGCTTCTTAATTTTTTCTTCAGCGATAACCGCGGCGCGATAGTCGGCAACTGCGGCGCAGCCGATAAAAATCTGCTGTTGTGCGATGCCGGCCTGAACCGCGGCGTTCATCTCTTCAGCGGTGGTGACATCAATGCGTTGCACAAAGGCGGGCGTTGGCAGCGACACCGGGCCGCTAACCAGCGTGACGTTTGCCCCACGACGCGCGGCGGCTTCGGCAATCGCAAAGCCCATTTTGCCTGAGCTGTGGTTGGTAATGTAACGCACCGGGTCCAGCGGTTCACGGGTCGGGCCTGCGGTAATCATGATGTGCAGATGTTGCAGATCGTTGACGGCGGAAAAGTGCGCTGCGGCCATGTCGACAATCACCAATGGATCAAGCATCCGACCCGGGCCAACGTCGCCACAGGCCTGGCTGCCGCTGTCCGGGCCCCAGATCAGCATATTGCGTGAAGCCAGTACTTCCAGGTTGTGCTGCGTGGCGGCGGCACGATACATCTGTTGGTTCATGGCGGGGACAACGGCGACCGGCGATGGGGTTGCGAGGCAGATGGTCGACACCAGGTCGTTTGCCATCCCGGCGGCCACGCGGGCAATTAAGTCGGCGGTGGCCGGCGCAAGGATAACGAGGTCAGCCCATTTGCCCAGCTCAATGTGGCCCATCGCGGCTTCGGCGGCGGTATCGAGCAGGCTGTCGGAGACCGGATAACCGGATACGGCTTGCAGGCTCAGCGGGGTGATGAAGGCTTTTGCTGCGTCGGTCATCGCGACGCGCACGTCCGCGCCGCGCTCACGCAGGCGACGCACCAGCTCCGGCGTTTTGTAGGCAGCGATACCGCCGCTGACGCCAAGAACAATTTTCTTACCGGCCAGGCTCATCATGATTTTTCCTGTTAGGGGGACACCAGAATTCGCGCATTTTATCACAATCCTGGCGGGGTCGTGTGCTTACGACAGAGACACTTTGCGAGCCGCTACGCAAGAGCGAAATCCACACCGTGCAGGAGGGCGTGTACTGTGGCATTTTGGCGGCAGCCATAAGAGGAGGCCGTCATGGAGAGTACAGAAGCCCTCCTGCCGCGCGAGAAGATGCAGCGGTACGGAATTGAATCGCTCACGGATGTTGAGCTGCTGGCGCTATTTTTGCGCACCGGTACGCGGGAAAAAAACGTTCTACGTTACTCTCAGGACCTGCTGCGCCATTTCGGCTCGCTGTACGGCCTGCTTTCGGCTACCGAGAAAGCGATAACGCAGATCGACGGTATGGGCATTGCTAAATATGCCCAGCTCAAAGGGATTGCCGAGCTGGCGCGCCGCTACTTTAGCCTGCGGGTGCTTTCCGAGGATTCTCTGCTAAGCCCAGAGATGACGCGTGAGTTTCTGCAAAGCCAGCTCGCCGACGAAGAGCGGGAAATCTTTGTGGTGATTTTTCTCGATAATCAACACCGGGTGCTCAAACATAGCCGCCTTTTTTCCGGCACCCTGAGTCACGTTGAAGTGCATCCGAGCGAAATTGTACGAGAAGCCATCAAAGTTAACGCCGCTGCGGTGATCCTGGCACATAATCATCCATCGGGTCATGCGGAGCCGAGTAAATCAGACAGACTTATTACTGAAAGGGTGGTAAAGTGTTGCCAATTCATGGATATACGGGTGCTTGATCATCTGGTTATTGGCCGCGGTGAGTACGTTTCTTTTGCCGAACGAGGCTGGATTTAGCGGTTTATTACGCGATCCACCGGGATCTTTGTCTGTTCGGGACTTGAGCATAACGCCGGGTCAGCGTATACTACGCCACCTTTGAGAATCTCGGGTTTGGCATTTGGGCCTGGCAATCGAGAGTTCACTTAGAACTATGCGATGACCGGGCTGTAAAGCCTGACGAGGCGCCGATACCCCATACGAAGCTCGAGCTAATTTGATTTTTGGAGAATAGACATGTCCCGAGTCTGCCAAGTTACTGGCAAGCGTCCGGTGACCGGTAACAACCGTTCCCACGCACTGAACGCGACTAAACGCCGTTTCCTGCCGAACCTGCACTCTCACCGTTTCTGGGTTGAGAGCGAGAAGCGTTTTGTCACCCTGCGCGTATCTGCTAAAGGTATGCGTGTAATCGATAAGAAAGGCATCGATTCAGTTCTGGCTGAACTGCGTGCCCGTGGCGAAAAGTACTAAGTACTTAGAGGAAATAAATCATGGCTAAAGGTATTCGTGAGAAAATCAAGCTGGTTTCTTCTGCTGGTACTGGTCACTTCTATACCACCACGAAGAACAAACGTACTAAGCCGGAAAAACTGGAACTGAAAAAGTTCGATCCAGTTGTCCGTCAGCACGTTCTGTACAAAGAAGCTAAAATCAAATAATTTTAGTTTCGATGTCACAAAAAACCTCGCCTCGGCGGGGTTTTTTGTTTTCTGCGCGTCCCCATAATAGAGACATCTGTATTCGAGCCGGAGACGTTATGCCTGAATTACCCGAAGTTGAGACCAGCCGCCGCGGTATTGAACCCCATCTGGTTGGCGCAACCATCCAGTACGCCGTGATTCGCAACGGACGCCTGCGCTGGCCCGTCTCTGATGAAATCTACCGCCTGAGCGATAAACCGGTTATCAGCGTTCAGCGCCGCGCTAAATACCTGCTGCTTGAACTACCAGACGGCTGGATCATCATTCATCTGGGGATGTCGGGAAGTTTACGCATTCTTGCGGAAGAACTGCCGGCGGAAAAACACGATCACGTCGATCTGGTGATGAGTAACGGTAAAGTGCTGCGCTACACCGACCCACGGCGCTTTGGCGCCTGGCTGTGGACGCCGGTGCTGGAAGGGCACAGCGTGCTCGCTCATCTCGGCCCTGAGCCGCTCAGCGCGGAATTTAGCGCGGAGTATCTGCAGGCAAAATGTGCAAAGAAGAAAACGGCGATTAAACCCTGGCTGATGGATAACAAGCTGGTGGTGGGCGTCGGTAATATCTACGCCAGTGAATCGCTGTTTTCCGCGCGGATCCATCCGGATCGGCTGGCATCATCGTTATCGGCAGAAGAGTGCGAACGGCTGGTGGCGGCGATCAAAGCAGTACTGCAACGATCGATTGAGCAGGGTGGTACGACGCTAAAAGACTTCCTGCAAAGCGACGGCAAGCCAGGCTACTTTGCACAAGAGCTACAGGTATACGGGCGAAAAGGGGAGGCCTGTCGGGTATGCGGGACGCCGATTATCGCCAGCAAACATGCGCAGCGGGCGACGTTTTACTGCCGGCAGTGCCAAAAGTAAGGATTGCCCGGCGACGAACCGCCGGGAAATGCACTGAAGCCTACTTCAGCTTCTCCATCAGCGCCTGATGTACATTCGTCGGCAGGAAATGGGTCACATCGCCATCGTGACGCGCCACCTCTTTCACCAGCGATGACGAAATAAACGACCACTCTTTCGACGGCATCAGAAAGACGCTTTCCAGCTCCGGCATCAGGTGGCGATTCATGTGCGCCAACTGCATTTCATACTCGAAATCCGCCACCGCGCGCAGGCCACGAATCAGAATATTGGCCTGCTGGGTGCGGGCAAAGTTAGCCATCAGATCGCTAAAACCCATCACTTCCACGTTACCAAGGTGTGCCGTTGCCTGCTGGGCCAGCGCCACGCGCTCGCTAAGGTCAAACATCGGTTTTTTGCTTGGGCTGGCCGCAATAGCGAGGATAACCTGATCGAACATGCAGGCCGCGCGGGTCACGATATCAAGGTGACCGTTGGTGATGGGATCGAAAGTGCCCGGATAAATCGCCCGTTTTTGCATAATAATCCTCAATGCGTTTTCGGTGGCAGGTACGGTTCCAGGAGTTGTAACAGGCGTTGTAGCGCGCCCTGGTTCTGGTACAAGACCTCAACGGCGTGACGACCGTAGAAACTACGGTAATCGGCATCGCCTAACAGTGAGGATACCTCTTTTTCGAGACTGGCGGCATCGGTCACGGTGATAAGCCCACTCGCCTGTTCCAGACGGGCGCAGATATCCTTGAAGTTAAAGGTATGCGGGCCCATCAACACGGGAATGGCATGCGCTGCGGCTTCCAGCGGGTTATGGCCACCACGTTCAACCAATGAGCCGCCAACAAACGCCAGGTCGGCAATGCCATACAGCAGCATCAGCTCACCCATGGTGTCGCCAATGACCACCTGCGTTGTCGCGGAGGGGACTTCACCGGAGGAACGTGTGATAAAGCTCAAACCAGCCTGACGCGTGAGGTTGATGGCGTCCGGGAAACGTTCCGGGTGACGCGGCACCAGTATCAGCAGTAAATCCGGGTAGTGCTGCAGCAGCGCCTTGTGGGCGGCAATCACGATACTCTCTTCGCCCTCGTGGGTACTGGTGGCTATCCATACCGGGCGGCGTGGTGCCCATTGGCGACGAAGCGTGACCGCTTTGGCTGCCAGCTGCGGCGTAACAGAAATATCGAATTTCAGGCTGCCGGTAATGGTCACCTGATTATTTTTAGCCCCTAAGGCGACAAAACGTTGACCGTCTTCTTCATTCTGCGCGGCAATCAACGTAATACGCTGGAGTAGCGTGCGAACAAATGAGCCCAGTTTGGCGTATCCGGCGGCTGAACGCTCAGACAAGCGTGCGTTGGCAATCACCAGCGGAATATGGCGACGATGCAACGCGGCAATCAGGTTTGGCCACAGCTCTGTTTCCATAATCAACACCAGTTTCGGGTCGATTTTATCGAGGAAGCGGTTAAGGGCATCGGGTAAATCATACGGCAGATAGACGTGCTGAACGTCTTTGCCAAACGCCGACTGCACGCGCTCGGACCCGGTTGGGGTCATCGTGGTGACAGTAATCGGCAAATCGGGGTAGCGGTGACGCAGTGCGCGAACTAACGGGATCGCCGCCAGCGTTTCGCCAACGGACACCGAGTGCAGCATAATCCCGCCGGGCTTCAGCGGCTGGCGATAAAAACCGTAACGTTCACCCCAGCGTTTTCGGTAGGCTGGAGCCTTACGTCCGCGCACCCAAAGCCGTATCCAGATCAGGGGCTGGATAAGGTATAGCAATGTGGTGTAAAGCAACTCAAGCATGGGCGTTAGCTGGCTAATGGATGTGCTGGGGATTCTATGTATTTATCTATGATATTACCATTACTTTTGCAGTTCTGGTTTCGTTATCTGGCTTAGGGGCGATGCCATTTTTGCGTATCGATTGGCTAAATGCAAACTGCCAGTATTCAGAACGATGAGTTTTATGATCATACGATCCGCGAGAGGAATTTTTTTGAAATATACTTCATGTAATAGACAGCTGCACTGAGGTATTTTCCATTGTTTTTTAAGTGCGCACTTTTTCTCGCCAGCTGTTTATATGTAGATGGGCACAGTAATGGGCGATTTCTCCATGGGGAGTTATCTCTTGCCACTTTGAAGTAGTTAACATCCGTATAATACTGAGTCCAGTCATGCCAGGGTTTTGATACACCAACATAGTGAATGAAAATAGTTTCTGATGTTATTTCAAATTTTCTTTTTTTATTTCGTATTAGGCTATCAATGTTAAAGAAAGAATTAAAGCAATGCTCTATGATTTTAACATCATCATTGAATATGATATTTAATGCATCTTGATCTGGATGTGTGAATTTACCATTTTTAACAATGGATATTACTTTGTCTGTGAGGCTTTCACTCTGGTTTTTGTCTAGATTGAAATATAAAAAACCTGAGTTGAAATAGTGTTCTGGATGAATATTTTTTATATTTGATGTATCGACAAACTTATCGTGAACAGCAATAAGCTTTTTCCCGTCAAATGATTCATCTAGCAATGAGTGAATGCTTTTTTTACATATTATATCTGAATCAAGATAAATTATTGAATCCAGTTTATCCGCAAAGTAATCGATAGCAATAAGGCGGAAATAGATTGAATGGTTCCAGGACTTTGACGCAGTAGGTAAACTTTTTAATAAGTCATCATTTAATAAATAGAATGTAATTTTTGTATTGTACTGGCGAGCAAGTTCTTCGAAAAGACGATGATTCTCTATAGAAACGTTATTTGAGAATATATGAAAATGAAACTTCAAATCCTCATTATTCAATAACACAGAAGTAATAGATACGCCTGTTCCGTATAAAAAATCATTATCAGCGCCGTAGGTAATATTAACACATTGCTCGGTTCCGCTATCACCATCGATATGAGCATTTTTTACGTGCTGAATGATGTTTCTTTTCAATTTGAAACCCTTGTGCAATACAAAAATGTCATTGTTTTTTGCTTAAATAGGTAAGCCATATAAAAAAAGGTTGTTATTTATTATTGTAATGCTCTAAAATCATCTTTTATTATAATTTAAATGAATGTATTTGTCAATGCGTCTCCAAGATAATACAGAAGGCGGGTGTGCGAAAAGTATGATAATCAAGATTAATCCTGGGTGTGTGAATCGACTGTCATTAATGAACATGCTTCTATTCTTAATGGTATTTGGGTTATTTACGATTGACAATCGAGCAATATTGAATATTAGCACTGCATTGGCGTTGTTGCTATCAGTATATTTGTTCTGTAAAGAAAAGGTGAATCCCTTATCTTCTATAGGTGAATTCTTAAAAGAAAGAAAAAGCCTGTTATTTTTTTCACTATGGTGTTTATTTAGTATCGCTTTTTTTACATACGAAAATGAATATCTTGCAGCATTAGAATTATTATTTAAAGATTGGCGATATCCACTCGTTATGTGGTTAATGTTGATTGCCTTTAAAGAGCACTTGCATATGATCAAAAAAACATATGTGTTCAGTGCAATCCTGACATTGTCCTATATAGTTTTAGCAGTACCTATCATTCGCTTTTTAAAAAACAATCCTCAGGAACTCTATCTTCAATTACGTTACGGTTTTGCATTTTATGTCGTGATGTTGTTTCCATTTGTATTGACGAGTGCCGTAATACTAAAACAGCGATATCTGAAGATACCACTACTTGCGGTTGCGTTCCTGTCCTTTGTCTTTTTGTTGTATACCGGTAGTCGAGGAGGGATTGTTTCATTAATTATTGAAACAATTATTGTTATGCTCATCCTCTCTAAAGATATAAAGAAATTTATATTTTCAATGTTCGTGATTGCTGTAATCGCTGGTGTTGGATTAGCTGCTGCCTACAATATATTCCCTCAAGTAAAAGGGAAGATTGAACAAACAACGAAGCTTACTAATGTTACAAGTAGCCGAGATAAAATCTTGACGCAACGCTACCCTTTAGTAATGGATAGTGTGAAAAACAACCTATTTGGTATTGGGTACGGTAATTCAACCTATGATCAATATCTTTGGGATCACAACGCGCCAAGAGAAGATGGGGTTTTTAACAGCGAAACCAATAAATATAATCTTGATGAGCCATTGTTTATTACCGTTTTATATAATGTAGGTTTCGGTGGGTTGATTCTTTTCATTGCATCAATATTTGTCAACATACAAGCGCAGATAAGATCTATTAAGATTAACAAAGATGTATTTAGTGTATCTATTTTTGCGTCTTTTGTTGGGTATTTCCTGGTGTATTGCATGTTCGAGAAAATGTTTATGGAAATATACCTTATCTACACTTTGTTAGCGTTTTATCTTGCTAATAATAAGTCTGAATGTAAACGATAATAACCTTATTTATTGTTTTTTAAGGTAAATTTTGCATATCGAATGATGTGATGGTAAGTGATATACTCCGTGGGAGTAATTATGCAGAGTATGTGGCTCAGCATTCGGGTAGCTGTAAAGCCTGGGGCGGTAGCGTGCTTTTGGTTCACTTCTCACTGAGTTATCTTAACGAAGGGCTGCTTGTGGAAAAGCCATTTAGAAGAATTCTTGTTATCAAAATGCGTTTTCATGGAGACATGTTGCTGACCACCCCGGTGATTAGCACATTAAAGCATCATTATCCGGATGCTTTAATTGATGTTCTACTTTATGAGGATACGATCCCTATCCTCTCCGAGAATCCTGAAATCCACAGACTTTATGGCTTAAAAAACAAGAAAAGCACGTCGTGTGAGAAAATTAAAAATTTCGCATCAGTAATCAAAGCGTTACGAGCTAATCATTATGATCTCGTTATCAACATGGCCGATCAATGGATCGTTGCTCTGTTGGTGAGAATGTTGAAGGTGCCGGTTTGCATCTCCCACGATTTCGGGCATCGTCAGAATCGCTTCTGGCGAAAAAGCTTCACCCATCTGGTGCCGCCAGAGGGCAATAATGTTGTTGAAAGTAACCTTTCAATACTCAAGCCTCTTAGCCTGGACTCCTATGTCTCTAAAACGACCATGAGTTATCCGCAATCCAGTTGGGAAAAAGTGCGGACAATGTTGGATGAGGCTCACGTAGGAGAGCGATTTGTTGTTATCCAGCCTACGGCTCGGCAGCTATTTAAATGCTGGGAGAATGATAAATTCTCACAAGTTATCGATGCGCTACACGAGAGAGGACTCGATGTCGTTTTAACATCTGGTCCGGGTCGGGATGACCTGGCCTGCATTGCCGCTATTGCTCAAAGATGCCAGGTTCCTCCTGTTACCGCATTGGCAGGAAAAATGACATTCCCGGAGCTCGCTGCATTAATAGATCATGCAGTACTCTTTTTAGGGGTTGATTCCGCGCCAGGGCATATTGCTGCTGCGCTAAACACGCCGATGATCTGTCTTTTTGGCGCAACAAACCACATTTTCTGGCGACCATGGTCGAACAATATGATCCAGTTTTGGGCTGGCGACTACCAGGCTATGCCTTCGCGCGATAAGTTGGATCGTGGTAAAATGTACCTCTCAGTCATTCCTGCTGAAGATGTGATTGCTGCGGTTGACACGATGCTCCTTAAGAATAATGG
Source organism: Kluyvera sp. CRP (assembly GCF_019930565.1). NCBI lineage: Bacteria > Pseudomonadati > Pseudomonadota > Gammaproteobacteria > Enterobacterales > Enterobacteriaceae > Kluyvera > Kluyvera sp. CRP. Next base: position 1,312,485 of record NZ_CP082841.1, read on the forward strand.
CTTATCGACTACAGGCGTAGAGAAATGATAGTTGCCTTTTGTTTGTATAAATATTTTCCGTTTGGTGGTTTGCAACGTGACTTCATGCGTATCGCGCAGACGGTCGCACAGCGTGGACACCATGTACGGGTTTATACCCAATCCTGGGAAGGCGAATGTCCTGCTGCCTTTGAGCTTATTCTGGTACCTGTAAAAAGTCACACAAACCATGGGCGTAACGCGGAATACTATTCCTGGGTGCAAAATCATCTACGCGATAGTCCAGCCGACCGCATTGTTGGTTTTAATAAGATGCCGGGGTTAGATGTCTACTATGCAGCCGATGTTTGTTATGCCGAAAAGGTTGCACAAGAAAAGGGCTTTTTGTATCGCCTGACATCACGATATCGCCATTATTCTGCTTTTGAGCGCGCTACATTCGAGCAGGGTAAGGCGACACAACTACTCATGTTAACGAATAAGCAGATTGCTGATTTTCAAAAGCATTACCATACCGAGGCTGAACGATTCCATATCCTTCCTCCTGGAATTTATCCGGAGCGTAAGTACAGCGCGCAACCAGCAGGCAGCAGACAACGTTTTCGGCAGAATAATGGCATTACAGATAACCAGTTCTTATTGCTTCAGATTGGTTCTGACTTTACGCGAAAAGGGGTTGATCGAACCATTACTGCGCTTTCTACGTTACCGGATGAGTTACGCAGCCAAACTTTGCTGTTTGTCGTCGGACAGGATAAATCTCGTAAGTTTGAGGCGTTAGCGGAGAAGTTGGGCGTACAAGATAATGTTCGATTTTTCTCGGGGCGTAACGATGTTGCTGAATTGATGGCCTCTGCGGATCTATTGCTACATCCTGCTTATCAGGAAGCCGCGGGGATTGTGTTGTTGGAAGCCATCACGGCAGGCTTACCGGTATTAACCACTGCCATTTGCGGATATGCGCACTATATTGCTGAAGCAAACTGCGGTGAGGTTATCGCGGAACCTTACCGTCAGGCAGACTTGAATGCATGCTTACGTAATGCATTACAGCATCCCTCATTACGTGAAGCATGGTCCGAAAATGCAAGGTATTATGCCGATACTCAAGATTTATACAGCCTGCCTGAGAAAGCAGCCGATATCATTATAGGTGGTTTAGATGGTCGAACTTAGAGAACCGCTAGCTACGGCATGGCGCGGTAAAGATGCATTTGAAGAAGTGAAAACCTTACAAGGCGAAGTATTCAGAGAACTTGAAACTCGCCGAACTCTGCGTTTCGAACTTTCTGGAAAAAGTTTCTTCCTCAAATGGCATCGTGGCACATCTCTAAAAGAGATAGTCAAAAATCTTTTCTCATTCCGTATGCCTGTTTTGGGTGCGGATCGCGAATGGAATGCGATTCACCGGCTCCGGGAACTCGGGGTGGATACGATGCAGGGCATTGGTTTTGGTGAAAAAGGTTTTAATCCGTTAACGCGAGTCTCGTTTATTATCACCGAAGATCTCACTCCTACAGTAAGTCTGGAAGACTATTGTGCTGATTGGGCGGTCAATGCACCGGAGCCAAAGGTTAAACGTATGCTTATTGCACGCGTAGCAACGATGGTTAGAAAGATGCATCAGGGAGGGATTAATCACCGTGATTGCTATATTTGCCATTTTCTTCTGCATCTCCCATTTGATGGTAAAGAGAACAATTTAAAATTATCTGTTATTGATTTACATCGTGCACAAATCCGCAACCGCGTACCATTACGTTGGAGAGATAAAGATCTCATTGGCCTTTATTTTTCCTCATTAGATATTGGGCTGACTCAACGAGATATTTATAGGTTCTTAAATATTTATTTCAATAAGCCACTAAAGAAAATCCTGAAAGATGAACAAGCATTAATCGCACATGCTCAAGAAAAGGCTGAAAAAATAAAAGAAAGAACAATTCGTAAATCTCTGTAATTTTAAAGGTTATTTATATGGATGCTCAATTTCTGAAAGCTACTGATTTTATTACTAAAACAGTAGCTTTTGATTTCTCTGACGCCCGATATGCTGAAAAACCCTTGCATATTTGTTATGGCATTGATCAGAATTTTCTCTTTGGTTGCGGTATTTCTATCGCCTCAATTTTGCTAAATAACACTGACTCAAACTTTGTTTTCCATATTTATATCGACGTAATAAATGATGAGCAGATAGTAAAAATTCGTGAATTGGCTGAGCGCTATTATTCACGTATTGAGATCCATACTATTAATTGTGATAGATTATTATCATTTCCAACAACAAAAAATTGGTCTATCGCAACTTATTTTCGTTTTATTATTGGCGATTCCTTCATTGGCCGTGAAGAACGCATTATCTATATGGATGCGGATATCATGTGCCAGGGGAGTATCCGTGAACTCTTCTCCCTGAATATTGATGATAAGGTTGCCGCTGTTGTTCCTGAGAGAGATACCACGTGGTGGAAAAAACGGGCGGATAGCTTAGGTTGCAGCGCACTTGAAAAAGGTTATTTTAACGCTGGTTTTTTATTGTTAAATATTTCTGCCTGGGCCAAGGAAAACGTATCAGCTAAAGCGTTAGCCATATTGTCAGATGATCTTATGGTTAAGAAATTATCTTACTTAGATCAGGATATCTTGAATATCATTTTAGCAGGTAAAGTTGAGTTTCTTGATATCAAGTACAACACTCAGTTTAGTTTGAATTATGAATTAAAAGATAATGTTGTGAGTTCAATAAATGATAACACTATATTTATTCATTATATTGGACCAACAAAACCCTGGCATGCATGGGCTCAATATCCGCGAGCTCAGGCCTTTATTTTAGCGAAGGAACAGTCACCCTGGAAAAACTCAGAGTTAATACAGGCAACTAATGCTAATTATGCACGTTACTGTGCTAAGCACTATTTTAAACAGGGGCGAGTGATAGGAGGCATTAAGGCCTATCTATCTTATTTTTATCTGAAACTAATGGGTTAGTTTCAAAATATAAAAAATAGCATATGCAAATAAATGGCCTTATCTATAAAGTAAAATCATTATTAGCTTCAATGAGATTGTCAAAGCCTCGTATTGAAGATGGTTCATTAACGATAAAAAATGTTTGCATCATCCTCATCAATATTGGGCTGGGTGATGCAATTATGGCAACATCATTCATTCGATTCCTGAAAGAGTCAGGAATTGAAGTTGATCTTATTGTAGCGAAGAAAACGATACCTTTATTTTCTGATAATCACGATATCAGCAATGTGATTTCACTTGGTGATACAACCGCCTGTCAGAAAAAGTATTATGATTTAGTGATTGATCCTTACAGCCATTGTAGTTGGTATGCAACCTATAAGTATCTGAAATTACTATCACTTATGAAGTATAAGGTACTTTCTGGTTTTGATGTTAACTTAGGCAGCAAATATAATGATAATTATATTCCGGGTGATAAAGTTATTCATATAACAGACTATTATAAACATGTTGTAAATCAGTTCATTTCTGATTCTTGTGTATTGCCGAGTAATTATATTTTACCCTTTTCTGTCGTTGCACAGTCTTCTGCGGAAAGTTTTATAGCCTCGTTGCCTGACCATACAGTTAAAGTGGCAATTTGTCCTTTCGCATCCACTCCGAAGCGAAGTTTCAGTGACAGGCAAATCAATGAAACGTTAGCACTTTTGAGCGCAAGGGAAGATATCTCTATTGTTCTCCTGATGGAGAAAAGTAAATTGTCTTCTATTTCACTTCATGATAATTCGTATTTCTTCGATGCGCCAGATTTTATGAGCGCAGCTGCTGTGCTCTGTCAGTGTGACTTTGTTGTCTCGGTTGATACCTCATTTGTTCATGTCGCGAACAGTGGAAACAAGCCTGCACTAGTGTTTTATAGTTCAGTGTACAATGATGGTTATAATACCGATAACCTTTGCGGGCCAAACTATCCGAAAGCTAAACAAATTATAGAGAAGAAGGGGATTTCATTGATACCTTCGCAATACATTTATGATGAGGTTGTTCATTCATTAAATAACCTGAAAAATGATTGAACATATTTACCTGTATCAATTTGGTAACGTAATGATGGTGGCCCACTGTGAATAATCATCTTTTTATTGTTTGCTCTCCTTTACAGTTAAGGGTCGCACTTGCCATCAAAAAAATTATGATGGTGACATTTTCCATATCATTTATCTTCAGACCAAATCTGGCTTAAAAGAATATGTCAGAAAATCATTAAAATGTGATTTTAATACATATCATATTGCTGATATGGATTATGCTTTTTTTAATATTTATCGGATTGTTTCATACTTAAAGGAAAATGTAGGTGATGAGGGGTATGCCTATATTGCTAATGCCAACGATCTTACTGTTCAATATATCCTGTCGCAGATTCCATCAACGATGAAGTTGAGAACATTTGATGATGGTATCTTAAACATAAATACTATTTCTGATATTAATCATAAAATAAAGGAAAAGAAAAAGTTAAGATATCTTCTTACTCGTCTTTGTTATAAAAACACAATGAGTATTAGAAAGATTATTGAGAACAGCTCATTGCACTTTACTATTCTTGATAAAAATAGGACGCTTAATGTTAAGACGGATATCGTTAAGCTTAATATATTAGAATGCAATGAAATTATAATAGATAACGACAAATCCGCTGATGTTGAAATAGTCAATGTCTTTGTCGGTTCGAAATTTAAAGATATACTGGCTAATAAGGGGGAGCAACAATTAGATGCTCTTATCCATAAAATTCGCCAACTCCATCAGAGTTTTGATAACATTTTATATTTACGGCACCCACGAGAGATGTCGAGTGAAGTGTTCTCAATGAATGAAGTTAATGTGGAGTCAATTTCTGAAGATTATATCTATGATCTTGTAAGAAAAGGGGTTATTGTAAATGTGATTGGTTTCGCGAGTACGTGCCAGTTAAATACAATGAATCTACCAAATGTTAGAATTATCTTACTAAAAACTAATCTTATCAGAAATGATATTCTTGATTCTTTCTCACTGTTTAACAAGAAAGAAGTCGTGTCAATTTACGATCTTGATGCGTAATAAAATGCCCTAAAAGGGCATTTTATTATTTTAATGAGTTAATTAGCTCTAAAACTTTATCCGCCTGTAAGTTATTCAGGCTTGCCAAATCAGCGTTGCACGCGACCTGATTCTTCCCATATCCCCCAATCAATCCAGGGTCGGTCGGGCCATACAGCGTGATATTGGGGCGATCCAGAGCCGCGGTTAAGTGGCTCAATCCGGTATCCACTGAAACGACAAATTCCGCACCTGCCAGCACGTGCGCCACCTTCCCGAGGCTCAGACGCGGCAGAACTTCCACGTAATCAAACCCTTCAGCCAGGCGCTTCGCGCGGGCTTCTTCATGCGGCGCACCCCATGGTAATTTGATGCGTAGACCGCGCTCGCCCAGCAGGCGAATCAGCTCACGCCAGTTTTCTTCCGGCCAATGCTTATCATCGCGCGTCGTGGCATGCAGAAAGACGCAGTAGGGGGCTTCTGCAGGCGTAAGCGCCCCCACAAAATGTTGCGCTATGGCGTAGTCGCCCTGCGTTTCAGGTTTGGTGTAGCCGAGGCTCTTCGCAAACAGCTCGCGGGTGCGCTCTACGGCATGCTGCTGTTTGGCAATATGATGGCGGCGGTTATAGAATAGGCTGGCCAGCGGCTCGCGGGCGCTATTCCAGTCCATGCCATGCTTGATGCCGTGTGCCAGTCGGGTGACCAGCGCGGCGCTTTTTACCAGCCCCTGTGCATCGATGATCGCATCATATTTTACCGCCTGAATGGCATCGCGAAAGGCTTTGCGTTCGGCTTTGATGGGGGCGGAGAACCACGCTTTACGCCAGCGGCGGATGGCCACCGGAATCACGCGGTCTACCGCTTCATGCCATGAAGGAATTTGCGCGAAACCCTCTTCCACGACCCAGTCAAAGCGAATATCGGGGATGGCACGCATCGCATCGGTTAATGCCGGCAGCGTGTGCAGGACGTCGCCCATGGAGGAGGTTTTGACGATCAACACTCGCATGCGTCAGGCTTCCTCGCTCGACAGCAGCGCGTTGAGCTCTTCCTGGACGCGCGCTGGGGTGATATCGATCAGGCTCTGATGATAGCCCTGCGCAGAGTCGCCTTTGCGGACCTTGTGGTAACCGGTAATCAGCCGAATCACCCGCGCTTTGTTTGACAGCGGCGGCGTGAAGTCTGGGCTGCTTGGCCCGTAGAGTGCAACCAGCGGGCGGTTTAGCGCGGCAGCCACGTGCATCAGGCCGGAATCGTTGGTGACGATAGCCTTACAAGCGGCAATCAGCACCACTGCCTGCTCCAACTGGGTCTCGCCAGCCAGATTACGGCACCAGCCTTTTTGCTCGTCGCTGAGTGCGGCGATAATTTCATTACCTGCCTCGTTGTCCTTCGCGGAACCGAAAAGAACAATCTGATTACCCTGGTCGATCAGCTGCTTCGCGAGTGCGGCGTAGTGGTAGTGCGGCCAGCGTTTTGCCGGACCAAACTCCGCACCGGGGCAAAAGCCAATCATTGGGCGGTCGCTGGAGAGCGAAAACGCGTTACAGGCCAGCGATTTCTCGCCTTCGTTCACCTGCAACTGCGGCCACAGCAGCGGCTGCGGCAGATCTTTCGCGCAGCGCATCACGCCTTTGTCGTAGGCCAGCGCCACGTAGCGCTCGACCATCAGCGGCCAGGCCTCTTTATCCAGCACTCGCGCATCGTTCAGCAGGCCGTAGCGCATCTCGCCGCGCCAGCCGGTGCGCAGTGGGATACCGGCAAAGAAGGGCACCAACGCAGATTTAAAGGAATTAGGCAGGACATAAGCGCGATCATAGCGCCGCTCGCGCAGGCTATGGCCGAGCTTGCGCCGTTCGCCAATTTCCAGCGCGCCGTGCCCTAAAGGCATGGCGATCGCTTCATTGACTTCCGGCATCCGCGATAACAGCGGACGGCACCACGCGGGTGCCATCACGTCGATTATCGCCTGGGGATAGCGCGCCTTGAGCGTGCGATAGAGACTTTGCGACATCATCATGTCGCCCACCCATGACGGGCCGATCACCAGTATTTTCATGCTGACTTCTTACGCGTCGCGGTTCAACCAGGCCATGTATTCCGTTACGCCTTCGGCGACGGTCTTGAACGGCTTATCGTAGCCAGCAGCGCGCAGGTTGGTCAGATCGGCCTGCGTGAACGCCTGATAGCGGCCTTTCAGTTTGTCCGGGAACGGAATGTATTCAATGCTGCCTTTTTTGTGGAACGCCAGGGTGGCGTCAGCCACGGCCTGGAAGGATTCCGCGCGGCCGGTACCGAGGTTGAAGATGCCGGATTTACCGTTTTCCCAGAACCACAGGTTTACCGCCGCCACGTCGCCGACGTAAACGAAGTCACGTTTGAAGCCATCGCTGCCTTCGAACAGTTTCGGGCTTTCGCCGTTGTTCAATTGGGTATTCAGGTGGAACGCGACGCTCGCCATGCTGCCTTTGTGGCCTTCACGCGGCCCGTAGACGTTAAAGTAGCGGAAGCCCACGATCGGCGAATTCGCTTCCGGCATGATGCGGCGTACGTACTCGTCGAACAGGAATTTAGAGTAACCGTACACGTTCAGCGGTTTTTCAAATTCGCGGGACTCGATAAAGTCGCTGGTGCGGCCGCCGTAGGTGGCTGCGGAAGAGGCGTACAGGAACGGAATTTCACGCTCGAGGCAGTAGTGCAGCAGCTCTTTGGAGTACTGATAGTTGTTATCCATCACGTACTTACCGTCCCACTCGGTGGTGGAAGAGCAAGCGCCTTCGTGGAATACGGCTTCGATGTCGCCGAATTCTTCACCGGCCATAATCTGGATCAGAAAATCTTCTTTATCCATGTAGTCGGTGATATCCAGGTCCACCAGGTTTACGAACTTGGTGCCGTCCTTCAGGTTGTCCACTACCAGGATGTCGGTAATGCCTTTGTCATTCAGCGCTTTCACGATGTTGCTGCCAATGAAGCCAGCGCCGCCGGTAACGATAATCATAACTGTAACCTTTGATATTGGTGGGCCAGGGCGTATCCCAGGCACGAATGCTTCTAATCATACCATCACATTAGCCCGCCTTCAGCCTTTCACCGTTCGGCTGGATGTGGGACGCGTGATTTATGCTGCAAATAATTCATTCAGACATGCATCATCTCGTATCAGCGTATAGCTTTGGGTAATATGTGCCAAATTTTACCGAATCTGGAGAGTTGCAATGCGTGGTGATTTTTACAAACAGTTAACTCAGGACCTCGATACCGCCCGTGCGGAAGGGTTGTTTAAAGAAGAACGTATTATCACCTCCGCTCAGCAAGCGGATATCACCGTGGGCGACGGCAGCCACGTCATTAACTTCTGCGCCAACAACTACCTTGGCCTGGCCAACCACCCTGAGCTGATCAACGCCGCCAAAGCCGGTATGGACAGCCATGGTTTCGGTATGGCCTCGGTGCGTTTCATTTGCGGCACCCAGGACAGCCACAAAGCGCTGGAGCAGAAGCTGGCAAGCTTCCTCGGTATGGAAGACGCCATTCTGTATTCCTCCTGCTTTGATGCCAACGGCGGCCTGTTTGAAACGCTGCTGGGCGCAGAAGACGCCATTATCTCCGACGCCCTGAACCACGCCTCGATCATCGACGGCGTGCGCCTGTGTAAAGCGAAGCGTTTCCGCTATGCCAACAACGATATGGTTGAGCTGGAAGAGCGCCTGAAGGAAGCGCGTGCAGCCGGTGCACGCCACGTGCTGATTGCCACCGACGGCGTGTTCTCGATGGACGGTGTGATTGCCAACCTGAAAGGCGTCTGCGACCTGGCGGACAAATACGATGCGCTGGTGATGGTCGATGATTCCCACGCGGTTGGCTTCGTCGGCGAAAATGGCCGTGGTTCGCATGAATACTGTGATGTGATGGGCCGTGTCGACATCATCACCGGCACGCTGGGCAAAGCGCTTGGCGGCGCGTCCGGCGGCTATACCGCAGCGCGTAAGGAAGTGGTGGAGTGGCTGCGCCAGCGTTCGCGTCCGTATCTGTTCTCCAACTCGCTGGCGCCGGCTATCGTTGCCGCATCGATTAAAGTGCTGGAGATGGTGGAGAATGGCGCTGAGCTGCGCGACCAGCTGTGGGCCAATGCCCGTCTGTTCCGCGAAAAAATGACCGCCGCTGGCTTTACGCTTGCGGGCGCGGACCACGCGATTATCCCGGTAATGCTGGGTGATGCGGTGGTGGCGCAGAATTTCGCGCGTGAGCTGCAAAAAGAAGGAATTTACGTCACCGGATTCTTCTTCCCGGTGGTACCAAAAGGCCAGGCGCGTATCCGCACCCAGATGTCAGCGGCGCATACGACGGCACAAATTGAACGTGCGGTGGAAGCCTTTACCCGCATCGGTAAACAACTGGGCGTGATTGCCTGAGGGTGTCAGATGAAAGCGTTATCTAAACTGAAAGCGGAAGAAGGGATCTGGATGACCGACGTTCCGGAACCGGAACTCGGCCACAATGACCTGCTGATTAAAATTCGCAAAACCGCGATTTGTGGCACCGACGTGCATATCTACAACTGGGATGAATGGTCGCAGAAGACGATCCCGGTACCGATGGTTGTGGGGCATGAATACGTGGGCGAAGTGGTCGGTATCGGCCAGGAAGTGCGCGGCTTTAAAATCGGCGACCGCGTCTCCGGTGAAGGCCATATCACCTGTGGTCACTGCCGTAACTGCCGCGCTGGACGTACGCACCTGTGCCGCAACACCATTGGCGTTGGCGTTAACCGTCCGGGCTGTTTTGCGGAATATCTGGTGATCCCGGCGTTTAACGCCTTCAAAATTCCGGACAATATCTCCGACGACCTGGCCTCAATTTTTGACCCGTTCGGCAACGCGGTCCACACCGCGCTCTCTTTCGACCTGGTGGGTGAAGATGTGCTGGTCTCCGGCGCGGGCCCGATTGGCGTGATGGCGGCTGCGGTCGCTAAACACGTTGGCGCGCGTAACGTGGTGATTACTGACGTGAACGAATACCGCCTGGAGCTGGCGCGCAAAATGGGCGTGACCCGCGCGGTCAACGTCGCCAAAGAGAACCTCAACGACGTCATGGCTGAGCTGGGCATGACTGAAGGTTTTGATGTCGGTCTGGAAATGTCCGGCGCGCCGCCGGCGTTCCGCTCCATGCTGGACACCATGAACCACGGCGGACGCATTGCGATGCTGGGTATTCCACCGTCCGATATGTCCATCGACTGGACCAAAGTTATCTTTAAGGGGCTGTTTATTAAAGGTATCTATGGCCGTGAAATGTTCGAAACCTGGTACAAGATGGCGGCGCTTATCCAGTCTGGCCTCGATCTGTCGCCGATCATCACCCACCGCTTCGGCATTGATGACTTCCAGAAAGGCTTTGACGCGATGCGTTCCGGTCAGTCCGGTAAAGTTGTGCTGAGCTGGGATTAATCATAAAAGGCCAGGATCGCTCTCCTGGCCTTTTATTTTCGGCTTCATCTCTAGTACGCTAGCGCCAGTTTCACTTCATAGTAAAGAGCGAGTATGACCAGCCAGACAATCGATGTTAGCGTTATTATTCCGGTTTATAACGGTGAAAAGAGTATCCAGCAGATCGTTGAAGACGTTCTGGCTGAACAAAGGGTATCGCTGGAGCTTATCGTTATTGACGATGGTTCAACGGATAATACGCTGAATATTCTTTCGTCGATTTCTGACAGCCGTCTGAAAATCATTTCTCAACCTAACAGCGGCGTCTACGTTGCGCGAAACGCAGGGCTGGCAGCCCACCGGGGCAAATGGCTGATTTTACTTGATGCCGATGATGATATTCATCCGGATATGATTTATTCACGGCTGCAACTGGCCGAGAAAAATAATTGCGATGTGCTAATTTCCAACGGTATGTTCACTTCGGCACGTGGCCATCAGCATGGGCACGCTGTTCACTCCCGACAGATTTATAACCAAACGCAGAGTGGTTTTGCATGGATTAACCATGCGGTGAAAGTGCGGGAATGGCCGCATTATATCTGGCTGCAAATTATCCGTTCAGAGTACATCAAAAAAAATAATATCGATTTTCATATTGGCAGCAGCCATAAAGATATTCTGTGGACGACGGAACTGGCGCTGGCCAATGGTGTGTTTTATCTCTCAGAGACGCCGGATTACTACTACGTCAAGAATACTGAGTCGATCACTAATCACACTCGCTACTACGATCCACGAGCCTATAGCTACATTGATATTATCAGCAAACTGATCGCCTACGCGAAACGTCCGGAATATGCAGCCGTTCGCCGTTCGCTGCTGATTCACGCGTTAAAAGAAAGCGGGCATTTTCTGGGGCTCTATCGCCGTAAGATAAAAGACAAAACGGCCGTACGACAAAAATTCAACGAGCAGATCGCACTCTCCGACCTGGCGAAAGGGCTTACCGACATACACAGCGTATGGTTCCTCATTCGCCTGTGGTCAAAGATGCGCGGTTAATTAAGCCCCGCTGCTGCTCCAGCCCTGCCATTGCAGCTGCATATACTGCACCAGCGTGCTGTGGGTGATGCTTTCGCTCAATACGTTGAAGAAGCGGCTGGCGTAGACCGGCTCCAGCGGTTTCTTCGGCTTGCAAAGCTTCACGCCATGGAACGGGTTGCGTGGCTGTGACGGTTGAACGGACGGCGGCAAACCGCGATTCGGCGTCGAGGTGTCAACCTGCGGCTCGTTGAGCAGGCTGCTCGGGCGCACCAGGGTGATATCTGACGGCAGGTTATAGACCATTTGCTGCAATACGCGCACGGTCGTTGGATGCGGGTGACCAATAGCGATCGCCGAACCGTTGCGGCGCGCGAGGTCGACTGCCCGGTTAAACTGGCGACGAATATCCGCTTCGTTCTGGGTGTCGTCGAGGAACACTCTGCGCTTAATCACCTTCACCCCGGTACCGTTAGCGGCGCGCATGGCCTGGCTATTGCCGATGGTCATGCTGTCGAGGAAGTAAAGATTGTAGCGGCTGAGCGCCTGCATCACTTTTTGCATGCCAAACAGGCTGGAGGTCATAGCGCTGCCCATATGGTTGTTCAGGCCTACGGCATACGGCACTTTATCGACCGCTTCGCGAATAATCCGTTCGATCTCATCGCTGCTCATGTCCGGGCGCAGGGTGTCTTTTTCCAGCGGCTGCTTACTGAGCGGCGCCATCGGCAGGTGAATCAACACTTCATGCCCGGCGTTATGGGCTTTAGTGGCCATTTCACGCGCATGAGGGGCGTTAGGGAGTACCGCAACGGAAATGGTGGACGGCATCGCCAGCACCTGATTTTCCTGCTGCGGACGATAACCAAAGTCATCGATAACGATAGAGAGCTTACCGGCATAGCTCGGCGCGGCGAATGCCAGCGCACTAAGAAGTACGACTCGACGAAATTGAAGCAAAACTTATCTTCCCAACCACGGCAGTGGATTGACCGCCTGACCCTGGCGGCGAATTTCGAAATAGAGCGACGGTCGACCCTGTCCGCCGCTGTTGCCCACCAGGGCGATCGGCTGCCCGGCGCGGACCTGTGTGCCAACGCTGACCAGCGCGCTCTGGTTATACCCGTAGAGGCTCATATCGCCTTTACCGTGCTCGACCACCACAACAAGGCCATAGCCCTGTAGCCAGTCGGCAAGGATGACGCGCCCATCGGCAATGGCTTTGACTTCGGTGCCTTCCGATGCGCTGATGACCATCCCCTTCCAACGTAGCTCACCTTGTAGCTGTTCGCCATAGCGATGCAGCGTCGTGCCGCGAACCGGCCAGTAAGCCTGACCGCGAGGGGCGCCCAGACCGCCGGTTCGTGCCATAAGTGAGCGTTCACTTTCGGAAGGTTTGTAGGTAGTGCCTTTGCGGGTGGCCTCTTGCTGACGGTTACGCACCGCCTCGGCCTCTTTGGCTTCGCGCTCGGCGCGAGCTTTTGCTGCCGCTTCGGCACGCGCAATGCTATTGCGCAGGCGGGATTCGTTCGCCCGTAGCTCGCCAAGCTGTTGCTGGCCCTGCTGAATGGAGGATTCCAGCCCGGAAATCGTTTTCTGGCGCTCGTTACGCGCCGCTTCGAGTTTGGCCTGCTGGGCCTTCTGTTCGTACAGCAGCGTTTGCTGTTCGCTCTGTTTCTCTTCCAGCTCGGTTTTTTGCGCCGCCACGTCTTCGCGGGTTTGCTTGAGCTCGGCGATGGTTTCCTGCCGCGCCTGGTTCAGGTAGCCGAAATAGGCCTGTAGACGCTGCCCACGCTGGCTCTCTTCACCGCTGAGAATCAGCTGAATACCGGTATGTTCGCCCTGACGGAACGCGGCATCAAGCTGTGCGGCGAGGTTGCGCTCCTGCATCGCGCGCTGTTTTTCCAGCTTCGCAATGTTGGCGTTCATCTCGGCGATTTGCGCATTGAGCTGCGCCAGCGAGTTTTGCGTTTCACGTAGCTGACGCGCGGCGGCGGCGATGGCCTGTTCCTGCGCTTTAAGCTGGGCGAGAAGGGTGGCGCGTTGTTGCTGTTGTTGGCGTACCGCGCGCTCTTTGGCGGCGATATCGGCCTGAATAGACTGGAGCTGTGAGCGGTCGTCCGCGTGGGCGGGCGTGGCGCACAGCAATACGCCAGCGCTGAGCACGCTGGCGTAAAACGTAGACCGAAGCGTCGCTTCGGCCCATTTAATGGAATAGATCGCCTTTCCCCTCATGGGGAAGGATTATTCCACGATGAACAGCGGCTTACCAGTCATCTGTTGCGGGATTTCCATCCCCATCAGCGCCAGCATGGTCGGCGCGATGTCGGAGAGCTTGCCGCCTTCCACCGCTTTGACGGTTTTGTCGCCAACATAAATCAGCGGAACCGGCAGGCTGGTGTGGGCAGTGTGCGCCTGGCCGGTAGCCGGATCACGCATCTGCTCGGCGTTGCCGTGGTCAGCGGTGACCAGCAGTTGGCCGCCCACTTTCTCGACCGCATGAGTGACTTCATCCAGGCAGTGATCCAGCGCTTCAACGGCCTTCACTGCGGCTTCCATGACGCCGGTATGGCCAACCATATCGCCGTTCGGGTAGTTACAGATGATGGTGTCGTACTTGCCGCTTTCGATGGCCGCAACCAGCTTCTCGGTCAGCTCGGCAGAGCTCATTTCCGGCTGCAGGTCGTAGGTGGCCACTTTCGGGGAGTTGATCAGGATGCGATCTTCGCCTTTGAACGGCTCTTCAACGCCGCCGTTGAAGAAGAAAGTCACGTGCGCGTATTTCTCGGTTTCGGAGATGCGCAGCTGGGTTTTGTCATGCTTCGCCATCCACTCGCCAAAGGTATTTTCCAGAGACGCTGGTGGGTAGGCGCACGGTGCTTTGATGTCTGCCGCATATTCAGTCAGCATGATGAAATCGCCCAGCTTCACTTCTTTGTGGCGCTTGAAGCCGTCGAAGTCAGCGTTAACAAAAGCACGGGTGATTTCACGCGCGCGGTCAGCACGGAAGTTCATGAAGACCAGCGCATCGCCATCTTCCATTGCGGCATCGGCTTGGCCGGCTGCACGGATGACGGTTGCTTTCACGAATTCGTCGTTTTCGTCGCGAGCGTAAGCGGCTTCCAGCGCGGCAACCGCGGTGTCAGCCTGGAATTCGCCCTTGGCTTCAACCAGCAGGTTGTAAGCTTGTTCAACGCGATCCCAACGGTTGTCACGGTCCATCGCGTAGTAACGACCGATGATGGAGGCGACGCGGCCTTTGCCCAGTGCGGCAAATTTCTCTTCAAACTTCTGCAGGGAGCCGTTAGCGCTGCGTGGCGGGGTATCACGACCGTCGAGGAAGGCGTGCAGGTAGATTTTTTCTGCGCCACGTTCAGCGGCCAGCTCTACCATCGCCATAATGTGGTCTTCATGGCTGTGTACGCCACCGGCGGACAGCAGGCCCATGATGTGTACCGCTTTACCGGCGGCAACCGCTTTGTCTACCGCGCCGCACAGCACCGGGTTAGCGAAGAACTGGCGATCTTTGATTTCAACGTCAAGACGGGTCAGATCCTGATAGACGATACGGCCTGCGCCCAGGTTCACGTGACCGACTTCAGAGTTACCCATCTGACCGTCTGGCAGACCCACTTCCAGGCCGGAAGCGTGGATCAGGGTATGCGGACGTTTGGCCCACAGCGCGTCCATTACTGGCGTTTTTGCGCTGTAAATAGCGTTATCCTGATGCTCTTCGCGGTAGCCGTAGCCATCCAGAATCACCAGTACCATAGGTTTTTTAGAAACCGACATTGCGACAACCTCATGCTCTAAAGACAGAAAATTTGCGTAATTTTACTACAGCTGAATCGATAAAATAACAATGAGAGATCAAAGAAAGCGGGGAGATGCACGAGGAAAAACGCACATTTTCCCCCTTTTTTCCGTAGCACTCCGCAGAAAACGCATTACATCGCGCGCGCTGGCTGTATTTGCGCCACGCCGCAGGTATACTCCTTCCCTGGTTTTTAAACATTACACGTCGGGAGCTGTTACCCCCCATGCAAGAAATTATGCAATTTGTAGGTCGTCACCCTGTCCTGAGCATCGCGTGGATCGCGCTGCTGGCGGCCGTGCTGTTCACCACTTTTAAAGGGCTGATGTCTAAAGTTAAGGTCATCAACCGCGGCGAAGCGACGCGCCTGATCAACAAAGAAGACGCGATTGTCGTTGACCTGCGCCAGCGTGATGATTTCCGTAAGGGCCACATTGCCGGTTCCCTGAACCTGCTGCCGAACGAAATCAAAGCCAACAACGTCGGCGAGCTGGAAAAACACAAAGACAAACCGGTGATCGTGACCGACGGCACGGGTATGCAGGCAACTGAGTCCGCTACCGCACTGCTGAAAGCCGGTTTTGAAAAAGTATTCGTACTGAAAGAAGGTATTGCTGGCTGGAGCGGTGAAAACCTGCCTCTGGTTCGCGGCAAATAATTCCCTGCTCGTTCATCGGGTGAAGTCAGGAGAGCTGTCATGGCGAAGATTGAAATCTATACCAAAGCAACATGCCCTTATTGCCACCGAGCAAAAGCGCTGCTGTCTGAAAAAGGCGTCACCTTTGAGGAACTGCCTATCGACGGTAACGCTGAAAAGCGCGAAGAGATGATTCAGCGCAGCGGCCGCACGACGGTTCCGCAGATTTTTATTGATGCACAGCACATTGGCGGCTGCGACGACTTGTATGCGCTTGATGCGCGTGGTGGACTTGATCCCCTGCTGCGCTAATGCTTCGCGTTCGCGCCTGCAGAAGCAGGCGTGAGGCGTACCGCTTTTTTTAAGGACAACACGAAAGGGTTTTTTACACATGTCAGAACAAAACAACGCAGAAATGGCTTTCCAGATTCAGCGCATCTACACCAAAGACGTTTCCTTTGAAGCGCCGAATGCACCGCATGTTTTCCAGAAAGATTGGCAACCAGAGGTTAAACTTGATCTGGATACCGCTTCCAACCAGCTGGCTGAAGGCGTGTATGAAGTGGTGCTGCGTGTCACCGTAACGGCGACGCTGGGCGAAGAAACCGCATTCCTGTGCGAAACTCAGCAGGCGGGTATCTTCTCCATCGAAGGTATCGAAGGGACTCAAATGGCTCATTGCCTGGGTGCATACTGCCCGAACATCCTGTTCCCGTATGCGCGTGAATGCATCACCAGCCTGGTTTCCCGTGGGACTTTCCCACAGCTGAACCTTGCGCCGGTTAACTTTGATGCGCTGTTCATGAACTATCTGCAGCAGCAGGCTGGCGAAGGTGCAGAACAACATCAGGATGCCTGATGAACGCACTTAATGCTTCAATGACTGTGATCGGTGCCGGATCTTACGGCACCGCTCTTGCCATCACCGTGGCAAGAAATGGCCACCAGGTCGTACTCTGGGGCCACGATCCCAAACATGTCGCGACGCTACAGCACGATCGCTGCAACGCGGCATTCCTTCCCGACGTTCCGTTTCCCGAGACGCTCCACCTGGAAAGCGACTTAGCGACCGCTCTGGCCACCAGCCGCGATATTCTGGTGGTGGTGCCAAGCCACGTATTCGGCGACGTACTGCGTCAGATGAAACCGCTGCTGCGTCCCGATGCGCGCCTTTTATGGGCGACGAAAGGCCTGGAAGCGGAAACCGGTCGTCTGTTGCAGGATGTGGCGCGTGAAGCGCTGGGTGACGAGATCCCGCTGGCGGTGATTTCTGGCCCAACCTTTGCCAAAGAGCTGGCGGCGGGTTTGCCGACGGCGATTTCGCTGGCGGCGACGGACCCGGTCTTTGCCGACGATTTGCAGCAGTTGTTGCACTGCGGCAAAAGCTTCCGCGTCTACAGCAACCCGGACTTCATCGGCGTCCAGCTGGGCGGTGCGGTGAAAAACGTGATTGCGATTGGCGCGGGCATCTCCGACGGCATTGGCTTTGGCGCCAACGCGCGTACGGCGCTGATCACCCGTGGCCTGACCGAAATGTCGCGTCTGGGCGTGGCGCTGGGCGCAGACCCGGTGACCTTTATGGGCATGGCGGGGCTCGGCGATTTAGTGCTGACCTGTACCGACAACCAGTCGCGAAACCGTCGTTTCGGCATGGCGCTGGGCAAAGGGGCGCAGGTTCAGGAAGCGCAGGACAGTATTGGCCAGGTGGTCGAAGGTTACCGTAATACCAAAGAAGTCCGCGAGTTGGCGCACCGTGTAGGTGTCGAAATGCCAATAACCGAGGAAATTTATCAGGTATTATATTGCGGAAAAAACGCGCGCGAGGCAGCATTGACTTTATTAGGTCGTGCACGCAAGGATGAGCATAGCGGCAATTAATCGCAGGAAACCTTTGTCATCCCGACGATCCGGCAAGCGCAGACTTGCCGATCGTTCCAATATGTCTGGAGTAAGCAATGTCGTGTGAAGAACTGGAAATTGTCTGGAACAATATTAAAGCGGAAGCCAGGGCTCTGGCGGACTGTGAGCCTATGCTCGCCAGTTTTTATCATGCGACCTTACTCAAACACGAAAACCTCGGCAGTGCCTTAAGCTACATGCTTGCCAACAAGCTGGCTTCTCCGATTATGCCTGCTATCGCGATTCGCGAAGTGGTGGAAGAGGCCTACGCCGCCGACCCGGAGATGATCGCCTCCGCCGCCTGCGATATTCAGGCCGTGCGTACGCGTGACCCGGCGGTCGACAAATATTCTACCCCGCTGCTGTATCTGAAGGGTTTCCACGCTCTGCAGGCTTATCGCATTGGCCACTGGCTGTGGGGGCAGGGGCGTCGCGCATTGGCGATTTTCCTGCAAAATCAGGTCTCCGTATCTTTCCAGGTGGATATTCACCCGGCGGCTAAAATTGGCCGCGGCATCATGCTCGACCACGCGACCGGCATAGTGGTTGGGGAAACGGCGGTGATTGAAAACGACGTCTCGATCCTCCAGTCCGTCACCCTTGGCGGTACCGGGAAAACCAGCGGCGACCGTCACCCGAAAATTCGCGAAGGCGTGATGATTGGTGCCGGGGCGAAGATCCTCGGCAATATCGAAGTGGGTCGCGGTGCGAAAATCGGCGCGGGCTCAGTGGTCTTGCAGCCGGTGCCGCCGCACACTACCGCCGCAGGCGTCCCGGCGCGTATCGTCGGCAAGCCGGAGTCGGATAAACCGGCGATGGATATGGATCAGCACTTCAACGGCATTAATCACGGGTTTGAGTACGGCGACGGGATTTAAGACCTTGCCCGGTGGCGCAGCGCTTACCGGGCCTACCAAACCGTAGCCGTCATCCGGCCAATATCAGCTACGCAATACGGCGCCCGGATACCCCAGCTGGCGCCATGCCTCATACACCACCACCGACACCGCGTTCGACAGGTTCATGCTGCGGCTGTCCGGCATCATCGGAATCCGAATTTTTTGCTCAGGCGGCAGCGCGTCCAGAATGGTCGCGGGCAGCCCACGGGTTTCCGGGCCAAACATCAGATAGTCGCCGTCCTGATAGCTCACCGCGCTGTGGGCGGGCGTACCTTTGGTGGTCAGGGCAAACAGGCGCTGCGGGTTTTCGCTCTCAACAAAGGCGGCATAATTGGCATGGCGCGTGACGGCGGTGAACTCGTGGTAGTCCAGCCCGGCGCGGCGCAGGCGTTTATCGTCCCAGGCAAAGCCCATCGGTTCGATGATATGCAGACGGAAGCCGGTGTTGGCGCACAGACGGATGATGTTCCCGGTATTGGGCGGGATTTCAGGTTCGAATAAAACGATGTTAAGCATACTGCCCCCTTGGATTGCGGGGCAGGATAGCAGAATTTGCGGAAACCCTCACCCCGGCCCTCTCCCTGAAAGGGAGAGGGAGCAGAGCGGATCTGCGGGTGAGCAAACGAAACTGAGCAGTCCCCTCGCCCCTCTGGGGAGAAGGCCAGGGTGAGGGGAACAAACGGCACAAAACTACGCCGCATTCCCCTGCTTAATGGCATTAAACACCTGCGCCACTTCCGCACTCTGCACCAGCGAATCGCGGCTAATCTCTTTAATCGATTTCGCCCCGGTCAGCGTCATCGCCACCTTCATCTCTTTCTCAACCAGATTCAGCAGGTTAGCCACCCCCGCCTGCCCGTGTGTTGCCAGCGCGTAGAGGTACGCGCGGCCTAACAGCACGCTGTCCGCGCCCAGCGCAATCATGCGCACCACGTCGAGACCGTTACGGATGCCGCTATCAGCCAGAATCGTGATATCCCCTTTTACCGCATCGGCAATCGCCGGCAGCGCGCGGGCGGAGGAGAGTACACCGTCGAGTTGGCGGCCGCCGTGGTTAGAAACCACGATACCATCCGCGCCGAAGCGCACCGCGTCGCGGGCATCTTCCGGGTCGAGGATCCCTTTGATCACCATCGGGCCGTCCCAGAATTCGCGGATCCACTCGAGGTCTTTCCACGAGATAGACGGATCGAAGTTATTCGCCAGCCAGCCGATGTAATCTTCCAGCCCGGTGGGTTTGCCGAGATAGGTCGAGATATTGCCCAGGTCGTGCGGACGCCCGTTGAGGCCAACGTCCCAGGACCATTGCGGATGAGTCACCGCCTGCCAGTAGCGGCGCAGGGCGGCGTTGGGACCGCTCATGCCGGAGTGGGCATCGCGGTAGCGCGCGCCAGGGGTTGGCATATCGACGGTAAAGACCAGCGTTGAACAGCCTGCCGCTTTAGCGCGCTCCAGCGCGTTGCGCATAAAGCCGCGATCGCGCAGCACGTACAGCTGGAACCACATCGGGCGCTTGATGGTCGGGGCGACCTCTTCTATCGGGCAGACCGACACGGTGGAGAGGGTAAACGGGATGCCTTTGGCATCCGCGGCGGCGGCGGCCTGCACTTCGCCGCGACGGGCGTACATGCCGCACAGACCAACCGGCGCCAGCGCGACCGGCATAGAAAGCTGCTCTTTAAACAGCGTGGTTTCCAGGCTCAGGTCGGACATATTTTTCAGCACACGCTGGCGCAGTGCGACGTCGGAGAGATCTTCCACATTGCGGCGCAGGGTGTGTTCCGCATACGCGCCACCGTCAATATAGTGGAACAGGAACGGCGGCAGAATGCGCTGGGCGGCAGCGCGATAGTCACTCGCAGCGGAAATAATCATGCTTTTTTCTCCCTGGAAATATCAGTGTGGTCGTCGGGCAGTCGGGTGATCCGCGCCTGGCGAGCCAGGTCTTCATCAAAACGTTTAATGGTGGTGTGGACGAAACCGAGGTGCGCCATCATCGCCTGACGCGCGCCTTCGGCATCACCGGCGGTAATGGCATTGAGAATGGCCAGATGCTGCTCGGTCAGCTTCGCAAACACCGGCGGCACCAGATACATACGTTCGCGGCTTTGGATCACCGACGATTGCAACAGGTCAAAAAAACCGCGCATGGTTTGCAGCAGCACCACGTTGTGGGATGCCTCGGCAATGGCGAGATGGAAGCGAACGTCGGCCTGAGAGGCGAGGTCCGGGTCGTCGCTCTGGGTGGCTTCAAAGCAAAGGCGGATTTTTTCTTTATCGGCATCGGTCGCGCGCATCGCGGCATACCAGGCGGTGCTGGCTTCAATGGCGTGGCGCGCTTCGAGGATATCAAAGCTGTAGTCCGGATCGTCGGCCAGCAGCGTTTTCAGCGGCTGCACAATATTTTGCTCAGACCAGCCTTCATGCTGCCAGCGCACGAAGGTGCCGCCGCCGCGACGGCTGAGCAGCAACCCTTCGCTCACCAGCTTCGCCAGCGCTTCGCGCAGCGAGTTGCGCGAGACGCCAAGCTGGGCTGCCAGCTTTCTTTCGGCGGGCAAACGCATGCCCGCCTCCAGTTGTTGTTCTTCAATCAGTGCCCGCACGCGGCAGGCGACATCGTCTGACAGACGTTTGGGCAGTGTTATCACGGAATCATCCAGGTTAAGACGTAAGCCTGCAGCGTGGTGATTACGCCCACCATGCAGGTGAAAATCAGGCTATGTCTCACGGTAAAGCGGAACAGGTCGGACTCTTTACCTACCAGGCCAACCGCCGCGCAGGCAATGGCGATGGACTGCGGCGAAATCATCTTGCCGGTGACGCCGCCGGTGGTGTTAGCCGCAACCAGCAGCACGTCCGACACGCCAATCTGCTGTGCAGCAGTAGCCTGAAGCGCGGCGAACAGCGCGTTGGAAGAGGTGTCCGAACCGGTCAGGAATACGCCAAGCCAACCAAGGAACGGCGAGAAGAAGGTAAAGGCGTGGCCGGTATGCGCCAGCGCCAGTGCCAGCGTTGATGACAGACCTGAATAGTTCGAGATAAAGGCGAAAGCCAGCACCATGCCGATAGAGTAAATCGGTAACGCCAGCTCTTTCAGCGTAGAGCCGAAGGTGTTGATGGCATCTTTCGGCTTCATGCGCAGCCAGACGATAGAGAGCAGGGCGGCAAACAGAATCGCGGTGCCGGTTGCCGACAACCAGTCGAACTTATAGACCGCCGCGTAGGCCGTGGCCTGACTCACGACCGGTGGCATACGGGCAACCAGTTTGTCGAGATACGGAACCGAAACGTTAATCACCAGATCGTACAGCGCGCCGCCTGGAGCGAACAACGCTTTAAACGGCGGGATACTCCACAGCGTCACCGTGGCGGTCAGGAACAGGAACGGCGACCAGGCGCGAACGATCTGCCCGGCGGTGTAGCCGGTGCGCGCCAGGTTCATATCGACCTGGGAGGCGCCCATATCGGCAAAGCGGAAAATACGTACCGGCTGCCAGCGCTTGAGGAACAGCGTCAGACACACCAGAGAAACCAGCGAAGAGATGATGTCCGGCAGTTCCGGCCCCAGGAAGTTAGAGCTGAGGTACTGGGCGATAGCAAATGAGCCGCCTGCTACCATCACCGCGGGCCAGGTCTCCTTGATACCGCGCCAGCCGTCCATAATCGCCATGATCCAGAACAGCACGATGATGGTCAGGAAGGGCAACTGACGGCCTACCATCTGGCCGATTTCAAAGCTGTCCAGCCCGGTCACCTGTCCGGCGACCAGAATCGGAATCCCCATCGCGCCAAACGCCACCGGCGCGGTATTGACGATCAGACAAAGACCCGCTGCATACAGAGGGTTAAAGCCCAGGCCAACCAGCAGCGCGGCGGTAATCGCTACCGGCGCGCCGAAGCCTGCCGCGCCTTCGAGGAAGGCACCGAAGGAGAAGCCGACGATCAGCATCTGCAAACGTTGGTCCGGCGTAATGGAAAGAATCGACGAACGAATAATGTCGAATTGCCCGGTCTTCACCGAAATTTTGTAGACAAAAACGGCGGCGATAATAATCCAGGCAATGGGCCACAGACCGTAGAAGAAGCCGTACACCACCGACGCCAGCGCGCGGTCGACCGGCATTTTGTAGAACAGCAACGCGACGGCAAGGGCGATGAATACCGTCCAACTGGCTGCGACGTAGCCCTTCAACTTGAGCTTAATCAGCGCGAAGAAGAAGAACAGGATAGGGAGTGAGGCAATCAGGCTTGAAAGCCAGATATTCCCGGCCGGATCATAGTTTTGTTGCCAGAGGCTCATGCAGGTCTCCAGGGGGCCACACGTACCGGTCGGCGGTGAGTCTGTGCTCATCTCTGCGTCACAGTTTGTGTAAAATTGGCCCTGCCAATAGGGTGGTGTAGGGATAATGACAATGAATGGTTAATCAAATGTTGCTATGTGGCAATGTGTTTGTGACGTCAAATGGTGGAATTGTGAATTACCAGAGATTTGGTTGTGAAATTGGTTGGGCCAATTTGAGGGGGAGAGAATAAAAAAACCTTCCCCCGGGCGGGAGAAGGTTCAAGGAGGAATCAGAACTCGCTCTTCGCGAACCCGGTCATCACCTGCAGGCCCATTTCACGGCCAAGCGCAGTCATCGGGTGAACCACCACCAGGCCACGGACGCTTTTCTTCAGCTTGCCCATGTCGGCCTGTTCTTTTTTGGTGATTGGACGGCTGAAGCCCATTTTGGTCAGTTTCTGGGCCTCTTTGCTCAGCTTCTGCGTATGCACTTCACGCAGGCGAGCGATTTCGGTTTCGAGCTTGGTTTTTTCTTCTTCCAGCTCGGCATATTTTTCTGCGCTCTCAACCAGAGACAGACCTGCCTGCTGGTGGCGGATGGCGTCGAGCAGATCGCTCAGACGTTTGATTTCATTTTTCTCGATTTCTTTCATCTTGCTGATATCTGATAACAAAATAGACGTAATAGCGCTTAGTATGCGCGTTGCCGCTCATTTCTGGTAGTTAATTATACAAAATAAGGGAGTTTCTTCGGGCGATAATAAGCCGTTTATTAATGTAACAGTATGAATAATATTGTTATTTCATAAAATAGTTAAGTTGATCGCTTTTTTGAAAATGAGTGGCGAAGAACCGCACATTTTCCTCAACCCTTCGCGCCAGGATTATCCATGCTTAGGGAACGGTCTTAAAGAGGGAGTGCGACGATGAGCAAAATGGGAGAGAACGTACCGCAAATCATTGATAAGGCGGTAGACTTTATGGCCTCCAGCCAGGCGTTTATGGAGTATCTGCAAAAACGTCCGTATTCAGACCGGGTTCCCGCCGATATTCCCGAGGACAAAGCCGAGATGTTCCTGGTGCGATTAGCCCATTATCGTAACCTTTATCGCCCTGTGGAAACGCCAAAAAAGTAGCATAAAAATCGGCGTATTGGCGCCGATTTAATGACTTCTCCTGCTGGTGACACATTGTGTACAACCAGCGTTTTTTGCTGTCCGTCTCTTCTGGTAAAAATTCCCCGCCGCGGAATGGCGAAAACGGTCATTGCGCATTATTTTCATATTATCAGCCATCAGCATCTCGGCTGCCTGCAATTAAAAAAACCAAATAAGCGTAAATCTGGGGCAGATATGTTTCTAAACTATTTTGCGTTGGGCGTGCTGATCTTCGTTTTCCTGGTCCTGTTTTACGGGATCATCATGATTCATGATATTCCTTATACCATTGCGAAAAAGCGTAATCATCCCCACGCCGATGCTATTCATACTGCCGGCTGGGTCAGTCTGTTTACGCTGCATGTTATCTGGCCGTTTTTATGGATCTGGGCCACCCTCTACCAGCCTGAACGCGGCTGGGGCATGCAGTCACATATAAAACCTTCAGAACCCGTACCAGCAGCGGATGACGCACTTGCACAGCTTTCCCGCCGCGTGGCTGAGCTGGAGCAAAAGTTGGCGGAAATACCCCCTTCAGCCGACGCGACAACGCCGGAGCAATAATTATGGATCTGCTGATCGTATTAACTTATGTGGCGCTTGCGTGGGCGGTATTTAAAATATTCCGTATTCCTGTTAACCAATGGACGTTAGCCACCGCCGCGCTGGGCGGTATATTTTTGGTTAGCGGGCTTATTTTATTAATGAACTATAACCACCCGTATACCTATACCGCGCAAAAAGCGGTGATCTCTATTCCGATTACGCCACAGGTCACCGGCATAGTCAGTGAGGTGACGGATAAAAATAACCAACTGATTAAAAAAGGTGAGGTGCTGTTTAAGATTGACCCGACGCGTTATCAGGCGCGAGTCGACCGATTACAGGCCGACCTGGTGACTGCCACACATAGCGTCCAGACGCTGAAAGCTCAGCTGTCCGAAGCGCAGGCGAACACCACCCGCGTTTCCGCCGAGCGCGATCGCTTGTACAAAGATTATCAGCGCTATCTGAAAGGCAGCCAGGCGCGGGTAAACCCATTCTCAGAGAGCGATATCGATAACGCCAGACAGAACTACCTCGCGCAGGACGCGATGGTCAAAGGGTCGATTGCCGAACAGTCGCAGATTCAAAGTCAGTTAGACAGCATGGTTAACGGCGAACAGTCGCAGATTGTCAGCCTGCGCGCACAGCTGTCGGAAGCCAAATATAACCTCGATCAGACCATCATCCGCGCGCCAAGCGACGGATACGCCACGCAGGTGCTCATTCGCCCTGGCACGTACGCTGCCGCGCTGCCGCTGCGTCCGGTGATGGTGTTTATTCCGGAACAGAAACGGCAGATTGTTGCCCAGTTCCGCCAGAACTCGCTGCTGCGCCTGGAGGCGGGCGATGACGCGGAAGTGGTATTTAACGCACTGCCGGGGCAGGTGTTCCACGGCAAGCTGGCGAGCATTTTACCCGTAGTGCCCGGCGGCTCATATCAGGCGCAGGGCGCGCTACAGTCGCTGAGTGTGGTGCCGGGAACCGACGGCGTCATGGCGTTGATTGACCTGGACCCGAACGCTGATGTGGATTCCCTGCCCGACGGTATTTATGCCCAGGTGGCGGTCTATTCCGACCATTTCGCTCACGTGTCGGTGATGCGTAAAGTGCTGCTGCGGATGACCAGCTGGATGCATTATCTCTATCTGGATCACTAGGATGACAAAATCCAGAAGGCGAATGCCGCTGCCTGAGCCATACTGATAGTTTTGTTGGCGTAAAGGAGATGAGAATGAAACTGGTCGGCAGCTACACGAGCCCATTTGTCCGCAAGATATCGGTCCTGTTACTGGAAAAGGGGATCGCCTTCGACTTTATCAACGAGCAGCCTTATAGCGCCGACACCGGCGTGGCGCAGTACACGCCGTTGGGGAAAGTACCGGCGCTGGTCACCGATGACGGCGAATGCTGGTACGACTCGCCGATTATCGCGCAGTACATTGAGCTGCTGGGCGTTGCGCCGCAGATGGTGCCGTCCGACCCGCAGCAGGCGTTGAGAATCCGTCAGCTGGAAGCGCTGGCCGACGGCATTATGGACGCCGGGCTGGCTTCGGTGCGTGAACAGGCGCGTCCGGCGGCGCAGCAGTCGGAAGAGGAAGTGCTGCGTCAGCGTGAAAAAATCAGCCGCAGTCTCGACGCGCTGGAAGGCTACCTCAACGACGGTACGCTGAAGACGGATGAACTCAACCTGGCGACTATCGCCATCGCCTGCGCTATCGGCTACCTGAACTTCCGCCGTATTGCGCCGGGCTGGTGCGTTGATCGTCCGCAGCTGGTGAAACTGGCCGAAACGTTGTTCCTGCGCGAAAGTTTTGCCCGTACCGAACCGC
Organism: Kluyvera sp. CRP; assembly: GCF_019930565.1. Taxonomy (NCBI): domain Bacteria; kingdom Pseudomonadati; phylum Pseudomonadota; class Gammaproteobacteria; order Enterobacterales; family Enterobacteriaceae; genus Kluyvera; species Kluyvera sp. CRP. Next base: position 1,339,067 of record NZ_CP082841.1, read on the forward strand.
CAAAGGCTTGATTGAACGCTATAACGCTGGGGCGCAGTCCATTGTACAATCCCTCCTTATGACTCCCTCTCCCGTCGGGAGGGGTAACATTTAACCGTCAGGCCTATTCATGACTACCGATACCCGTTCGCTCTACAGCCAGCTACCCGCAACCGACCGCCTGCTTCGCGATCCTGCTTTTGCCCGTTTACTTGATGCCCATGGCCACTCGCAGGTGGTGGAACAGCTCCGCCAAATGCAGGATGAGGCGCGGCTGAATATTCGTGATCGGCAGGCGCTACCTGCCTGGAGTGAAAACTGGGCACAGGAGACGGCGCGACGCCTGAGTCATGATGCGCAGAGCGCGCTGCGCCCGGTGATTAACCTGACGGGTACCGTGCTGCATACCAACCTCGGACGCGCGCAGCAGGCGCAGTCGGCGATTGACGCGGTGAGCCAGGCGATGCGCGACCCGGTGACGCTGGAATACGATCTGGATGGTGCCGGGCGAGGTCATCGTGACCGGGCGCTGGCCGACCTGCTGTGTCGCTTAACCGGCGCGGAAGACGCCTGTATCGTGAATAACAATGCTGCGGCGGTGCTGCTGATGCTGGCGGCGACGGCGGCGGGCAAAGAAGTGGTGGTATCGCGGGGCGAGCTGGTGGAGATTGGCGGCGCCTTCCGCATTCCCGACGTGATGCGACAGGCGGGCTGCGTGCTGCATGAAGTCGGCACCACCAACCGTACGCATGCCAAAGACTATCGTCAGGCGGTGAACGACAATACCGCGCTGCTGATGAAGGTGCACACCAGCAATTACAGTATTGAAGGGTTTACCAAATCGGTAGAGGAAGCCGAGCTGGCGGAAATTGGCCGCGAGCTGGGTGTACCGGTGGTGGCGGATCTCGGCAGCGGCTCGCTGGTGGATCTCAGCCGCTACGGCCTGCCGAAAGAGCCGATGCCGCAGGAGATGATCGCCGCGGGCGTTAGCCTGGTGAGCTTCTCCGGCGATAAGCTGCTGGGCGGCCCGCAGGCCGGGATCATTGTCGGTACGAAAGCGCTAATCGCCCAGCTGCAGCAGCATCCGCTGAAGCGCGCGCTGCGCGCCGATAAAATGACGCTGGCGGCGTTGGAAGCAACGCTGCGGCTGTATCTGCACCCGGAAAAATTGGCGGCAGAGCTGCCCACACTGCGCCTGCTGAGCCGCAGCGCGCAAGACATTAACCAGCAGGCGCTGCGTCTGCGCGAACCGCTGGCCGCGCGCTACGGCGACGAGTTTGCTGTTCAGGTCATGCCATGCGCATCGCAAATCGGCAGCGGGTCGCTGCCTTCGGAAAGCCTGCCCAGCGCGGCCATTGCGCTCACGCCGCTCGATGGTCGCGGCAGCCGACTTGATGCGCTGGCTAATCGCTGGCGCAGCCTGCCCGTACCGGTCATTGGCCGAATTTATGATGGGCGTTTGTGGCTCGATCTGCGCTGCCTTGAAGATGAATCCCGTTTCCTGGAGATGTTGCTGAAATGATTATTGCCACCGCCGGTCACGTTGACCACGGCAAAACCACGCTGCTACAGGCGATTACCGGCATCAATGCCGACCGCCTGCCGGAAGAGAAATCCCGCGGCATGACTATCGATCTTGGCTACGCCTACTGGCCGCAGCCGGATGGCCGCGTACTGGGCTTTATCGACGTGCCGGGGCATGAAAAATTCCTCTCCAATATGCTGGCGGGCATCGGTGGCATCGACCATGCGCTGCTGGTGGTGGCGTGCGATGATGGCGTGATGGCGCAGACCCGCGAGCATCTGGCGATTCTTCAGTTAACGGGTAACCCAACGCTGACGGTGGCATTAACCAAAACCGATCGCGTCGATGGGGCGCGAATCGACGACGTTCGCCGCGAAATCACGCAGGTTCTGCGTGAATACGGTTTTGAACAGGCCACATTATTCGAAACGGCGGCGACGGCGAATATCGGCATTGAAGCGCTGCGCGACCATTTACGTCAGCTTGCCGCTCGCGAGCATCCGGAGCATCAGCGCTTTCGTCTGGCTATCGACCGCGCCTTTACCGTCAAGGGCGCGGGCCTGGTGGTGACCGGAACGGCGCTGTCGGGCGACGTGCGGGTGGGCGATACCCTGTGGTTGACGGGGATGGGCACACCCATGCGCGTGCGTGGATTGCATGCGCAGAATCAGCCGGTTGAGCATGCGCACGGCGGGCAGCGTATTGCGTTAAATATCGTTGGCGCAGCGGAAAAGGGCGATATCAGCCGCGGCGACTGGCTGCTGACGGAAGCGCCGCCGGAGGCCGTTGAACGAGTTATTGTTGAGCTGCATAGCCATATTCCGCTCACCCAGTGGCAGCCGTTGCATATACACCATGCTGCCAGCCATATCACTGGCCGCGTATCGTTGCTGGAAAATAATCTTGCGGAACTGGTGCTCGACACGCCGCTGTGGCTGGCGGATAACGATCGGCTGGTGCTGCGCGATATCTCGGCGAAAATCACTCTGGCCGGCGCGCGCGTGGTGACGCTGAACTCGCCGCGTCGCGGTAAGCGTAAGCCGGAGTATCTGGCGTGGATTGCCGCGCTGGCGCTGGCGAAAGCGGATGCTCAGGCGTTGGCGGTACACCTCTCCCGCGATGCGGTGAAGCTACGAGACTTTGCTTGGGCGCGTCAACTGAGCACACAGGGGCTGGAGCAGCTGATTGCCCAACCGGGCTTTATCCTCGCTGGCGACTGCCTGCTGGATGCGCCTCTTGCGGCCCGCTGGCAGCGTAAGCTGCTCGACGCGCTGGCGCTTTATCACGAGCAACATAAAGATGAGCCTGGACCGGGGCGTGAACGCCTGCGTCGTATTGCGCTGCCAATGGAAGATGAAGCGCTGGTGCTCACCTTAATTGAGCAAATGCGTGAAAGCGGCGTTATCGCCAGCCATCACGGCTGGCTGCATCTGCCAGAGCACAAAGCCGGGTTCACCGACGAACAGCAGGCCATTTGGCAGAAGGTCGCGCCGTTGTTTGGTGATGAACCGTGGTGGGTGCGCGATCTGGCGACGCAAACCGGGACGGATGAGAACATGATGCGCGGCGTTTTACGGCTGGCGGCGCAGCAGGGGATGATCACCGCGATTGTGAAGGACCGCTATTATCGCAATGACCGCATCGTGGCGTTTGCCAGCATGATCCGCGAACTCGATCTGGAAAAAGGTTCCACCTGTGCGGCCGATTTCCGCGATAAATTGAACGTTGGCCGCAAGCTGGCGATTCAAATTCTGGAGTATTTCAATCGCATAGGCTTCACGCGTCGTCGCGGCAATGACCACTTATTGCGCGATGCGTTGCTGTTTCCTGACAACAAAAATTAACAATTGATTGAGAAAACTTATTAAATCCAACATTTGAATATATTTATCACTATAAATCGCGACATTGACAACAAAATGACGCGATTTTTATTTTTCATGCAGAGAAAAGTGCTAGCCAGATCGAGTTTTAAGGGTGGGTAATGCTATAGCCTCGGGAGCCTGCTTATTAAATAAAGGAACTATCATGACTGCATCAACTTTCTTCATCCCTTCAGTGAACGTCATCGGTAACGGCGCCTTAAAAGACGCGATGAATACCATGAAAGACTACGGCTATCGCCGTGCTCTGATTGTCACTGATGCAGTTCTGAACAAGCTGGGCGTGGCGGCGGATATCCAGAAACGCCTGCAGGAATATGACATTCTGAGCGTGGTATTCGACGGTACGCATCCGAACCCGACGACCGTTAACGTGGAAGAAGGCCTGGAAATGCTGCGCGCCAATGATTGCGACTGCGTTATTTCTCTGGGCGGCGGCTCCCCGCACGACTGCGCGAAAGGGATTGCGCTGGTCGCTTCTAACGGCGGCGATATTCGTGATTATGAAGGCGTTGACCGTTCTGCTAAGCCGCAGCTGCCGATGATCGCGATCAACACCACCGCGGGCACGGCGTCTGAAATGACCCGTTTCTGCATCATCACCGACGTTACGCGTCATATTAAAATGGCGATCGTCGACAAGCACGTGACGCCGGTTCTCTCCGTCAACGACTCTTCCCTGATGGAAGGCATGCCGAAAGGGCTGACCGCCGCCACCGGTATGGATGCGCTGACCCACGCGATTGAAGCCTATGTGTCTATTGCGGCCACACCGATTACCGACGCTTGTGCGCTAAAAGCGATCACCATGATTATCGACAACCTGCCGACGGCGGTTGAAAACGGCAGCAACAGCGAAGCGCGTGAAGCAATGGCCTACGCTCAGTTCCTGGCGGGTATGGCGTTCAACAACGCTTCACTGGGATATGTCCACGCGATGGCGCACCAGCTGGGCGGTTTCTACGATCTGCCGCACGGCGTGTGTAACGCGGTGCTGCTGCCGCACGTGCAGGAGTTTAACAGCAAGGTTGCCGCGGCACGTCTGCGCGACTGTGCCCAGGCTATGCATATTGACGTGAGCGCGATGAGCGACGAGCAGGGTGCGAAGGCGTGTATCGACGCGATTCGTAAACTGGCGCGTCAGGTCAATATTCCGGCGGGTCTGCGCGACCTGAATGTGAAAGAAGAGGATATCCCGGTTCTGGCGACTAATGCGCTGAAGGACGCGTGCGGTTTCACCAACCCTATCCAGGCAACGCACGAAGAGATTATGGCGATCTTCCGCGCAGCCATGTAATTGCGCGCAAAGTAACAAAAAAGCAGAACGTTCACGTTCTGCTTTTTTATGGCTGCTGTTTTGCACTGTAACCCCTGTTCGGTGATGCTGAACACATTATCTTCCGGCAAATAACTCTATAAAACATTGTTTCATTTTTATTCGTTTAACATAAAAAGGAATAATGCATGCGGAAGATATATTCATTAATTGTCATGCTCTCCGCTCTACCCGCAGTATCGCTCGCGGCGATAGATTGCCAGAAGCTGCCCGGCGATCGCTGGAAGGCGGGCGTTGAGGGCCAGCGGCAGGCCGATCTGGGCAATGGCTGCTACCTGAATCCCATTCTCTCTGGTGATCACCCCGATCCTTCCATTATTAAAGATGGTCAGGATTACTACATGACCTTCTCGTCATTTGAAGATTCTCCAGGCCTGATTATCTGGCACTCCCGCGATCTGGTGAACTGGCAGCCGGTTGGGCCCGCTCTGGCGCAGCCAACTGATGCGGTGTGGGCACCAGACTTAGTGAAATACGGTGACCAGTACTATATCTACTTCACCACTAACCGCATCATTGATGAAAAAGGCACCAAAAAGAAAACGCTGTACGTGGTAACGGCGAAGGATATCCGCGGCCCGTGGAGTGCGCCGAAAGATATGGGGCTACAAAATCCGGCCAGTGACCCGGGGCATGCGGTGGGTGAAGATGGAAAACGCTATTTGTTTATGTCCGGCGGAAACCGTGTGCAGCTTAGCGATGATGGGCTGAGTACGGTAGGGCCGATGTCCGTAGTTTACACCGGCTGGCAATATCCTGAAGAGTGGGAGGTCGAAAGCTTTTCCCAGGAAGGCCCGAAGATTCTGCACCATGGCGATTATTACTACATGGTGCTGGCAGAAGGCGGAACGGCCGGGCCACCAACCGGGCACATGGTGATTGCGGCCAGATCGCGATCCATCAACGGGCCGTGGGAAAACTCGCCGCATAACCCGATTATCCGCACCCAGAATAAGCAGGAAAAATGGTGGTCGCGCGGCCATGCGACGCTGATTGAAGGACCCGATAAGCAGTGGTACATGGTGTATCACGGCTATGAAAATGGCTTTATGACGCTGGGGCGGCAGGCGATGCTGGAACCTATCGTCTGGGGAGACGACGGCTGGTTCACCGCCTCCGGGGGCGATACCGGCAAACCGCTGCCGATGCCGAAGGGCGGCGAGGCCGTCGTGCACGGCATGGCGTGGTCCAATAGCTTTACGGCCGATGTGTTTCCGCTACGCTGGCATTTCTATCATGCACAGAATAATGAGCTACAGCGCGTTCGGCTCAATAACGGCGAGCTGGTGTTGCAGGCCAAAGGCTCGTCGCCAAAAGATACCTCGCCGTTGACGATGATTGCGGGCGATCGCGCTTATCAGGTAGAGGTAACCGCCCATTTCACCCCGCAGGCGCAGGCCGGACTGCTGCTGTTTTATAACCAGAAGCTGTACGTCGGGCTTGGGGTTAACGCGCAGGGCGTGGTGATGCACCGTTATGGCATGGAGCGAAACGAGAAGGCCCCGGCGCATCTGCAGAAGGTGAATACCGTCGATTTCCGTATGATTAATCGCGAGAACATTGTGACCTTCTGGACGCGTGCTGCCGGTAGCGAGAAATGGATAAAGTATTCGGTGCAGATGGAGGTATCAGGCTACAACCAGAACGTTGGCTATGATTTCCTCAGCCTGCGCCCGGCATTGTATAGCGCGGGCGAAGGCAGTGTGACGTTTAGCGATTTTCGCTATCAGGCTCTGCCAGAGGCTGAGTGAATTTTTCGGCTACGTCGGTGATGAAAAGACAGAACGCTGGCGTACAGTCTTTTCATTTTTGCGGCTTATTATTTCCGGGCACAACGCGTAGCGTTAGCTCGCGAAACTGCCCATAAATCCACAGCCCAAGCCAGCCCAGGCTGCCGATAACGGCGGTCAGAATTAATGCCAGCAGTAGAAACAGCAGCGGGCTGAAAATGAGCGCAGGGAAGCCATGAACGATTTCTCCGTTCCAGCGAATGGTAATCAACGTAATATCTATCGCGCCGAGAATACCGTTGAACACGCCGAAGGGGACCAGTGAGCACAGCAGGCCGAGCAGGTGAATTCTATAGAGGCTGCCTGCGCTAATTTTCTTTAACGTCAGAGAGTGAAATTCGTCCATGGGGGTGAGTTACTTGCGGATTTTATTGTCAGGCGATTATAGGGGATTTGGCGTCGCTACGCTCGGCAGGTCTGATTTCAGACCCGGGCGGGCGCAGCGACGGCGGGGAGGTTACTCGCCTTCGTTAACCCAGATCCGCATCTCGCCTTCGCCACGGTTGGCCCAGCTAAACCACGGAATAAAGGTTAACGTCTGCGGCTGGCGCTGTGCCGGCGGCGTATCGTAATGCCACAGCGGCTGCTGCTCCGGCTGGCTTGCCGTATGCTTAACGCCCTGCGCCTGCAGCAGCACCTTGTGGGCGAAAATGCCTTTGCCTTCCAGCTCGGTAAACGGCGCGTCTGCTGGCAGCCACAGATTATGCAGCTCCTCACCGTTATCGGCCTGCTCGAGGCAGTAAACCAGCGGCCCGCGCTGCACGGCGACCTTGCCAGCGACGTGGCGGACCAGCGGATTTCCGTAGATTCGACGCACCGGCATTGGTAACGTCAGCGTTAAGGTATCGCCTTCCACCCAGGTGCGTGAGATATGCAGATAGCCTTTCTTCAGCGTTCCCGCCACATCGTGACCGTTTAGCGTCACCTGAGGATCGCGGCACCAGTCCGGCAAGCGCAGCGCCAGTGTGTGGTTAACCGGATCCGGAGAATCAACGGCGATCTTGACCTGATCCTGCCATGGATAGTTACCGCTGATGCGCAAGCGCAGCGTTTGCTCGCCCACCGGCACCTCCACGCTGTTGCCGATATACAGGTTCACATACAGCGCATCTTCTCTCGGCGTGTAGATATAGTGGCCGATTGAAGTGAGTACGCGGGCGATATTCGGCGGGCAGCAGGCGCAGCCGAACCAGCGCTGGCGAACGGGCTTCACGTGGTCGTAGATGTGGTTGAACTGCAGCGTTTTCGGGTGCACTTCCAGCGGGTTAACGTAGAAGAAGTGTTTGCCATCAAGCGCCATGCCGCCCAGCACCGTGTTGTACAGCGCGCGCTCCATGACATCGGCGTACTGGCTGTCTGCCTCCATCTCCAGCATGCGGCGGGCAAACATCATCAGGCCAATAGAGGCGCAGCTTTCGGCGTAGACGGTGTCGTTCGGCAGATCGTAGTCGCTGCTGAAGGCTTCGCCGCTGCTTTGTGAGCCAATGCCGCCGGTGATGTACAGCTGGCGCTGCGCCATGTTGTTCCACAAGCGCAGGCAGTCCTGGCGCTTGCTTTCGTCCTGGCTCAGACGAGCGAGATGCGCCACGCCGGTCATCAGGTAGACAAAACGCACCGCGTGGCCGATAGCCGTAGGCTGCTCGGCAATCGACTGATGCGCCTGGCTGTATGGCTTGTCTTTCACCATCCACGCCGGGCCATAGGTGTGCCAGTAGGAGGTTTTGCCGCGTTTTTCGTATTCGTCGTCGTAGAAGTGCGGCTGTTTGCCGCGTTCTTCGACGAAGTAATTCACCAGCGCCATATAGCGCGGTTCTCCTGTGACCTCATACAGGCGCATCAGCGCCAGCTCAATTTCCGGGTGGCCGGGGTAGCCATGAATCTGGTCTTCTCCGGTGCCGAAAACCCGATCGATATGGTCGGCGAGGCGGCATACTACCTCCAGCAAGCGCCGTTTGCCGGTGGCCTGGAAGAAGGCGACGCCCGCTTCAATCATATGCCCTGCGCAGTACAACTCGTGGCACTCGGCGAGATTGGTCCAGCGCTCTTCCGGGGCTTTAACGGTGAAATAGGTGTTCAGATAACCGTCGTCGCACTGGGCGGCGGCGACCAGTTCAATCACCGCATCGGCGGTTTTTTCCAGCTCGGCATCCGGCTTCTGGCACAGCGACCAGGCGACAGCCTCCAGCCATTTTGCGACGTCGCTGTCCTGAAAGACCATGCCGTAAAACTCCCCTTCCTGCTGACCGGCGGCAATGCGGAAGTTCTCTATCGCGTGGCTGGGTTCGGCATCGTCAATGCGATCGTTTAATGCATCCCATTGATAAGGGATTACCACATCGCGAACCAGCTGCTGGTATTGGGCGAAAAACGGGTCATTAACTTTCAAGGTATGCAGATTGACTTCCATAACAGACATGGCGAACTCCTCAGGACTGAATGTGACGGGCGCGAAGATCGGTGGCGATGCGCGACATCATTGGATTATTGAGCTTGCAGGCGCGGATAGAGAACGCCAGCAGCAGGTGGAACAGGGCGGGCAGCAGGGTTTCCATCGATGTGATGCCCGCCAGCGATGATGCCGTTTGGTTTCCGGCCCCTGGCTGATAAGCCACATAGATAAAGACAAGGCTAATAATGCCCGCGCTGGAGGCCCAGGCCAGCTTGATGAAAAACAGGTTAAAGGCGAAATTCATACCGGAAGAACGTACGCCAGTTTTCCATTCACCGTAGTCGTCGGAGAACGCCATGAGCGAAAAGTGCAGCGGCAGCGTGAAGCCGAGAATGATGCCGTTGCCGAGAATAACGACCAGCCATAGGGTCTGGTGGGCCGGGCCGGTGGGTAAGAACCACATTCCCAGTGCGATCGCCGCCAGCACCAGGTTGGTGTAATAGTAGAGCTTGACGGTATCGAAGCGGCGCGACAGCAGGTTAATTATCACGGAACCGAAAATAGAGGCGAAAGTCACCATGGTGAAGAACAGCGAGGTGTAGCCGGTGGAGCCGCCCAGTACGTAGGTGATGAAATACATATAGCCGCCGCCGCGTATATTAAAAACGTTGATCAGCAGGAACGACATCACCAGCATCAACAGCAACTGATCGTTTTTACGCAGCCCCGCAATGTGTTCACGCAGGGTGAATTTGCCCATCATGTCCAACGACACGCGCTCGCGTACCCAGAAGAAGCAGCACAGGAACATCACGGCAGCGAGTGCACACAGGGCGCCGACGCCGTATTGATATCCCTGCGCCGTATTGCCCTGCCCAAGGACTTTCACCAGCCATGGCAGGCCTACCGAGACCAGAAAACCCGCCACGCCGCACAGTACGAAACGCCAGGCCTGACAGGAGATGACCTCGCTATGACGCGTGGTCATCGTGTTGATCAGCGCACAGTAAGGCACGTTGATCGCGGTATAGCTGATGGACAGCAGCAGATAGGTGCCAAAGGCCCACGCGATCTTCACGCCCATGCTGGCATCGGGGACGGTAAAGGTGAGTACGCCGATAATGGCGATGGGGAGCGCAATCCACATTTGCCACGGACGGAAACGCCCCCAGCGGCTCTGCGTGCGGTCGGCCAGCACGCCCATAATGGGATCGGAAATCGCGTCAAAAACGCGGAGCGCCAGGAATAGGGTACCGACCAGCGCGGGCGTCAGGCCAAAGACATCGGTGTAAAAGAAGGTCAGGAAATTCATGATCAGGCAGGTAATGACGGTGCCGCCTGCATCGCCGAGACCGTAGCCGATTTTCTCGCGGACAGATAATTTATCGTCCTGTGAACCGGGCACAACCTCACTGGTAGAAATAGGTGTAGCGGTCATGGATGCTCCTCGCAATGTGGAGAGGTCTTTTTCAGTAGGGGTATTGTTGTAATGTCATGACCCGTTTAATTTTGCCTGGAAAGCGAGGACCAACAAGCTCACAAAGAAGTATAAAAAGTGGGTAATTCCGACCTGGTGAGAAAAGTGTGAAGGCGATCGGGCATTAATCCATTTAGTTGTTAATAATCAGAGTGAAAGACTATCTTCCTGCGGTTAATAAGCGGAATTTTTAATATTTATGCTCAATCTATCCATAGCGCTTCCGATTAAAGTCCAGAATGGCGGGTTATTTATCTCGCGTGGTGTGGGACGCCATCCGGCGCGCAGACTGCGCTCATGGGAAGTGATCTTCGTGGAGAAAGGGACATTAACGATTCAGGAAGAGGAGCATATTTTCCACGTCCCGGCGGGGGATAGCCTTTTATTATGGCCAGGCCGCCGCCATATCGGTGTTGAGGATTTTCCTGCCGATCTGAAATTTTACTGGCTGCATTTTGAGGTGAATATGCCCGTGCAGCCGCATCCGCTATTAACCCAGTTGGCCATTCCGCAGCAGACCACTTCGCACGACCCGCAATACCTGATTTCGCTGTTCCGCCAGTTCCTGAACGAGCAGGAAAAAATTCAGCGCAATGCCTCGCTGGAGTTTATTTTGCTGCTGATTTTGCAGCATATTTCGCTGTCGGCGCAAAATGAAGAGCCAAAAGATGAAGGCGGTACGGCGCTGGCGTGGAAGGCGCAGCAGGTGATTCATACCCGCTATCACCTGCCGCTCTCCACGTCGGCATTGGCAAAAGAGTTACACTGCAATGCCGACTATCTGGGGCGCGTATATCGCCGGGTCTTCCATCTAACCATTACCGAAGCGATCCACCGTCAGCGCGTGCGAGCGGCAGAAAAGCTATTGAGCAACCATGCGCGTTCATTGAAAGAGGTTGCCGAACAGTGCGGGTTTGCCGATGTCGGGTATTTCAGGCAAATTTTTCGCAAACACACCGGCTTAACTCCAGCGGCCTGGAAGCGGCGGTACTGTAAGGAACACATTAATTCTGCCTGAGGCAAACGGCTAAATTGCCTCGGGCAGATGACAAAAACGGTACATCTCCCTTGTCTGATCAAAGCGTAACAGTATGCCGCTCTGGCACTCTTAGGGTTTACTAACCGTCACGGAGAGGGGTATGAACCCGTTTATTGTCGCTGATTCCTTAAAGTGTATTGGCTGCCGGACCTGCGAAGTGGCCTGCGTGGTGGCGCATCAGGAACAGCAGGCCTGTGCGACCGTTTCGCGTGAGGCCTTTTTTCCTCGTATCCGCGTGGTGAAGGGCGACGCTTTCTCAACGGCGGTGGCGTGTCATCAGTGCGAAGATGCGCCGTGCGGTAATGTTTGCCCAACGGGAGCGATAACCCGTGAAAAGGATATGATTCGTGTCGATCAGGCGCGCTGTATTGGTTGCAAGAGCTGTATGCTGGCGTGTCCGTTTGGGGCAATGACCGTGGCCGTCCAGCAGGCACGGCCACAGGCGATGAAGTGCGATTTGTGCCGCCATCGCGAAGCGGGGCCAGCCTGTGTGGCCGCCTGCCCGACGGGGGCGCTGGCCTGTATTGATGTTGGCCAGCTTGCCGCATCAAGATTAATGTAGATTATTGAAGTTCCAACTGAAGGTCAGGCTATAGCGCCATTCACGGCTGTTCGTGTCGGTTGGCATATCACCGACCGGGCGCGCTGCCTCGACCGTAACGCTGTAATGCTTGTTGTCGCCAACCATCACCCCGGTTGCCACCGATGCCAGCCGCTGATGCGGTAACCCCGGCGTGTTGAACCACGTTTGCGCGGTATCGGCCAGCACGTAAGGCTGTACCGTGGCAATCCACGTGCTCTCTTTACGCTGATGCAGATAGCGCAACTCAAGCTGCCCTCCATAACCGTAGTCACCGCTGGCTTCGCCATCCTGGTAGCCACGTCCAAAGCGCTGGGCGCCGAAGCTGACACGCTCTGGCTCGGGCAAATCGTTATCTGACCAATCCCCTTCCAGCGAGGTAGAGAGACGCCAGGTATCCGTGATCATCCACGCCGCATCAATATTGCTTTTCCACAGCGTAAACGAGAGATCGTTGCCCTGTACCGGCGCGGCGTCGGCCAGCGAAGAGGCGTTAATCCCCTGACGCAGCGTCAGCTTACCGTTAATGCTGGCACGGTCGAAGGCCTGAAAGCCGTTCATTCCGAGTTCGAGGGCAGGGTAGCGGACATGTGATTTTTGCGTCACGCCCAGGACTTCCTGCTCATTAACGATGGCGCGAATGTGGTTGTCGTTACGGCGGTCGGTGTAATCCATCCCACCGTTGATATTGAACTGCCGCTTACCGGTTAAAATCACCGGATAGCTGAACATCGCGCCGCCGTTGTATTGGGTGGTTTTCTGGCGTGAGTCTAAATACCCGCCGGGGAAGTTCAGCAGACGCGAATAGTCGCGCGGATCCTCGCGATAAAAGCTGCCCTTGAGCTGCATCATCAGCCCTTCATCCGTCAGGAACTGCTGGTAGTTCAACCCGAGGTAAGATTTGCGCGTCGAATTATCGAGTGGGATCAATGTGGCGACCCCAAGTTGATCGCCGTAGCTGGTTAAGTTACTGAGTGAACCATTGACGAACGCCATATTCTGGCTGCGACGGGTGTCAATGGTTGAAGAGATATCCCAGATATGCGGCTGCATACCCACGGCCTGCATCGCGGCGGCGCCGTAGATATTCTGCGGCAGCTGCGCGTTGGCATCAACGCGCACGCCGGGCGTGCGTGTCATCAGTTGGGTATAGCGGTCGAAGGTGTTCTGAGTGAGCGGTTTCTCCGCCATGATTTTTGCCGCCAGACGCTTGAGGCGTTCGGCAATATTGGGGTTGTTACTTTTAATATCGCTGTGCGCGACATAGCCCTCCACCAGAACAATCTTCAGCATACCATCCTGAAAGTTGTTATCCGGAAGCCAGGCATAAGAGAGTGGATAACCGTCGGCGCGATAGCGCAACGTAATATCATTAACCAGACCAATCAGCGTTTTTAGCGGCACTTGTTTATGCGCATAGGGAACAAAAGGGCGTAATAACTCTTTTAATGGATATACAGTTCCACCAATAAATTGAATATGGTCTACTTTAATCAACGTTTCGGGTGTTAGTTTATTTTTGGGCACGCTTACGCTTAAACTTGGGGCCGCCGCCGCAGGGGCTTGTGGTGTGTTACTATTTTCTGCTTTGGCTGGGTTATTAGGGTCAATCAATGCGGGTAATGTGTCTGCTCGGGCAATATTAAGCAGAAAAACCCCCGATAGCGCATAAACCAGGGTCGTTTTCATGGCGCGTTCCTTGTGTGTTTTCTTGTGCAAGGATAATTATTGTTATTCTGCTGAAAAACGTGCCCCCATTGCGGGGGCACGGAAGGCATTAATAAATATATAGCTTATCTTTGTGTTGTTAACCCGCCGAGTAGACCGCTTAAACCCCCTAAGGCGCCACCGCTGGTTCCTGCGCTGGTTGTTCCTGTACTGCTGGTGCTGGTATTGGTAGTTGTGCTTACGTTCAGGCTTCCCGTGACGTTAGCCAGCAGGCCGCCGCTGGTTCCGGTAGTGCCGCCGGAAGAGCCTCCGGTACTGGTAGCGGTTGGTTTCACCAGGCCTCCAGCATCAGTGACGATGTTGCCAACGCTGGAGACGACCTGGCCTACACCACTCAGCGCCGGAGAGGTGGTGCCAACCTGGCTACCCACACCGCTCACTGTAGTCCCGACCTGAGTCAGCAGACCGTTAACCGGGGTGCCTAATCCTGTCGTGGTCCCCACGCCTTGAGTGACGCCCTGTACGCCGGACAGGGTATTATTAACCACGGAAGTGACGCCGGTTGTTGCCGCCGTTACGCCAGGGCTTTGCAGGGTGCTGGTCAATCCAGTACCTGTCCCGCTGACGATTTGGCCTGTGCTGTTAACGACGCTTCCGACCACGCCGGTTACCCCCGCGACGGGTGTACTGGAAGTGCCGCTCGATAACCCGGTCCCTACGCTGGATACCGTGTTACCCAGCACGGTGACCGTGTTGGTCGTACCCTGCAAAGTGGTTCCTACGCCGTTAGTGTTTGACGAGTTGCCAATCCCGTTGGTGACGCCGGTCCCGAGTGTATCGACAGCGTTACCTACGCCACTTACCGTAGTGGAGATGGTCGAGGTGACTGGGTTGTTGCCAGTGGTGGTGGTTAACTGGCTTCCCAGCCCACCCAGCGTATCACCGACCCCCGAAACTGCTTTACCGGTTTCGCCGATGATACTGCTCACTGAATTATTGGCCGTTGTTCCAGTGCCGCCGCCAGATCCATTGCCACCAGAACCGCTGCCTCCGGAACCACTACCGCCAGAGCCGCTGCCACCGGAACCACTGCCACCGGAACCACTACCGTCGGAACCACTGCCACCAGAACCACTACCATCGCTGCCGCCAGAGCCGCTGCCCTGAGTGCTGCCGTTTTTAGCCGTTGAATGAGAGCCCCCGCCGCTACCGCTACAGGCGGAGAGTGAGAATGCAATAAGAACCGCCATAGCAATAATGCTTAAATGGCTAACGTTTTTAGAGTTCATAACCATACTCCACCAGTTAAAACGCCGAGTGCGTATTAATCAGTGTAAGTAGAAAATTAAGCCTTGCATGCTGCGTTTCTTTTCATACGAAAGGCTGAATAAATCTGATTTTATTTAAGGATAAACAAAGTCTGCTATGTAAATTAATATGCGCATAGGAAACATGCTGTTACTTCATTTTTAACATATTAAGCCGGAATGAATAATGGTTTTAAATGTGTAGCGCTAATGAAATGGCGCTATAAATTGGGAGTAATCCGAGCGGAAAGGTGCGTGAGACTTTTTTGGTGTGAGTTTTTAAAATAACAGCGGAGATCACGGAAAATATCGGCCTCTGATATTTGAGGCCGATATATTGTATATTATTGATGTTCGCGCCAGGCTAACTCAATTTCTTCCGCAAGAATTTTCACACCAGCTTCAATTTTATCTGGGGCCGGCACGTAGTTCATTCGCATGCACTGGTGAGTGTGTTCCCAGGGTTTATCCAGACCCGGGAAGAAGAAATCGCCAGGCACCATCAATACGCCGCGTTTTTTCAGACGCTGGTAGAGTGTCTCGGTGGTAATCGGCAGGTCTTTAAACCATAGCCACAGGAAAATCGCGCCTTCGGGTTTGTGGATCAGGCAACGCTCTTCCGGCAAATAGCGGCGGATAGTGGTAATGGTTTCCTGCACGCGCTGATAGTAAAACGGCTTGATAACCGTATCCGACAGACGCAGTAAATCGTGGCGTTTGATCATTTCGCACATGATGGCTGGGCCAATCCCGCCGGGGGCGAGGCTGATAATGCCGTTCATGTTGCTGATGGCGGTGATAATTTTTTCATCTGCGATGATGATGCCGCAGCGGCTACCCGGCAGGCCAAGTTTAGACAGGCTCATACACAGCACGATATTTGGGTTCCACAGCGGCGTCGCTTCGCTGAAAATAATGCCCGGGAAAGGTACCCCGTAAGCATTATCGATAACCAGCGGCACGCTGTGCTGATGTGCGAGCGCATCCAGCTGTTTCAGTTCATCATCGGTGATGACGTTACCCGTCGGGTTGGTCGGGCGTGAAACGCAGATCATCCCGGTATCTTTGCCAATGGGCAGATTTTCGAAATCGACGTGATACTTAAACTGACCTTCTGGCAGCAGCTCAATGTGTGGGCGAGTCGAGACGAAAAGATCATCTTCTAAACCCGAGTCGGCATAGCCAAT
Source organism: Kluyvera sp. CRP (assembly GCF_019930565.1). NCBI lineage: Bacteria > Pseudomonadati > Pseudomonadota > Gammaproteobacteria > Enterobacterales > Enterobacteriaceae > Kluyvera > Kluyvera sp. CRP. The sequence goes on from NZ_CP082841.1 coordinate 1,355,227, forward strand.
ATACTCCGGCGTGAGTGGGAACAGGACCTTACGAGTGGTACCGTCGGCACAACGACCAGCAAACAGGTTGAACAAGTAGAAAAACGCGCTTTGGCTGCCATTTGTTAGTGCAATATTCTGTGGTCCAATATCCCAACCTAATTCATTACGCAGCATATCGGCTAACGCGACCAGCAGTTCGTTTTTCCCCTGCGGACCGTCGTAATTGCACAGCGCTTCTGAAACTTTGCCGCTTTCCAGCATCTCCGCCAGTAGATGATTAAAATAATCATTCATTTCTGGGATCTGAGCCGGATTACCGCCGCCAAGCATGATGGCGCCAGGGGTGCGTAAACCGTCGTTGAGGTCTTCCATCAGGCGGGTAATGCCTGAATGACGGGTGAATTTGTCGCCGAAAAGTGAAAATGTCATAGCCGGATTTCTATTGCTTGTTCTGTGAAGTGGGTAACGATAACGCCACTCACGATGTGGTGCAAATGGCGCTAATGCAGGGGCTTTAGTGGATAAAGTGAAAAATAGTGTAATTAGTAGTTATTTATTCTGCCAGGGCCCGCAATTAAACCGCGGGCCTGGAGGAGTATAAATTAGTGCTTACCGGCCCAGACCACCATGACTTTGTCTTCGCCGTGTTCCCGTACAAACCCGTAGCCCTGAGAGAGCGACAGCGTGGCTTGTTTTCCTTCACCAATCGCCGGATGACGTGCGCGGAACTGCCCCAGTTTTTGCCAGTGCGCCAGCGTGGCGGCGGATTTTCCGGCGACATCCTGCCAGTTCATTGCTGAACGCGTGCCTTGCAGCGGGTCAGAACCCGTTGGGCCAAACGGGCGATTAGACTCGTCGCCGTAAAAGATTTGCACTGCGCCCGGTGCGAGCAGCAGGAGTTCGGCGGCGTTGTCGCCTTGCTCGCGGAACAGGCGCGTATCATGCGATGAAAGGTAGCTCAGAACGTTAAAGCTTTGCAGCTTATCGGCCATTTGCTGCCAGATCGGGTCGATGTTGGCCAGGCAGTCGCTGGCCTTTGCGGCCTGATCCTGATAATCAAAGTTGATCATCGCGTCAAAGCCGTGTCGGTAGTAATCACTTTGCATCACGCCATGGCCCCAGGCTTCACCTGTCATCCAGAATGGCGCATCGTCCATCGCTTTTTGCGGATTAGCCTTTTTCCAGGCAGCCAGTGCATCAACCGACTGCGATTTGAGCTGCTGCCAGGCCGCCAGCTCAACGTGCTTGGCGGTATCGACGCGGAAGCCGTCAATGCCGTAGTCGCGTACCCATTGGCTGAGCCAGTGGGTGAGGTAGTCACGCGGTGTAAAACCGTCGACGGCACGGGCGTGGGTATCCGTTTTGTGTTGGTAGAAATTTGGCAGCCCGCTCGGCGTCGTCGATTCCGTTTTCAGATCGGGCAGAAACGCCAGCGACATGGTCAAGTCATCGAAACCAGGGTTGTCGTAGTCGCCAATATCGGTGCGGATCCACGCCTTGCCCCACCATTTCTCCCATGCGGCTTTGTCGCTGAAGTTGATGTAGTCGTTAAAGCTGTGCCAGCTTTGCCCCGCGCCGGGCTTCCAGTCTGTCCAGCGCTGGCCCAGCGTTTTCGTTATCTCATCGCCTTTCAGGTATAGCGCCCCGAACTGATACTCCTGCATATCCGCCAGCGTGGCATAGCCAGTATGGTTCATGACCACGTCAAAGAGGATACGGATGCCGCGCTGGTGCGCGCCATCCACCAGGGCGCGCAAGTCATCTTCGGTCCCCATATTGGCGTCGAGCCGTGTCCAGTCCTGAGTGTAGTAGCCGTGGTAGGCGTAGTGCGGGAAATCCCCTTTGGTGCCGCCGCCCACCCAGCCGTGAATTTGTTCCAGCGGTGAGCTAATCCACAGCGCGTTGACGCCCAGCTTTTGCAGATAGTCGAGCTTGCTGGTCAGACCCTTAAGATCGCCACCGTGGAAGGTGCCGATCTCCTGCATGCCGTCTTTATGGCGCCCATAGCTGTTGTCATTGCTGGGGTCGCCGTTGACAAAGCGGTCGGTAAGCACGAAGTAAACGGTCGCGTTATGCCAGCTGAACGGTGACGTGGCGATGACGTCGGCGCTTTCCAGCAGCAGCAGGCCATTGCTGTTTTCTGCGGGCTGTAGCGTAATTTTGCCCTGCGTGACGACGGCGGTCTTCCCGCTATAAAAGTCGCGCACCCGACTGCCTTCAGCAAAGGTCTGACTGACATCCAGCGTCAACGGCTTACCGTCCCAGCGTGGGCACTGGCGAACGTTAACTTGCGCACTGTGGCTTTCGGCCGCGCTTTGCACGGAGATAGTCAGCGTGGGCGTGCCGGAGCGGGTATCAATCTCCAGCGTATAGCTGCCGTCGCGGAACAGCCGCCACTGTGGCACATCGCCCTGGCATGGTTCGAGCGACAGCATCTGGTTAAGACGAATGGCGCCAGAGGGCTGCCAGCACTGTTGATCAAGATTCACCCTCAGAGGACGGGTACCCTTTGTGAGCGTTTTTTGACTGGTAAACTTCCCCGTCCCATCGGCGGAAAAGGTGGGAAAATCTTGCGCGGTCCAGCTGGCGGCACTGGCAAAAGCGGGAATCAGTAGCGGTACAAGGGCGGCAAGCTTCATGGTTTTATCCTGTGCCAGAACGTGTTTTCCCCAGTGTGCCAGCAGGTTACCCTGCTGTACTCATCCTTCGCGAAGGAGGAGAAAAAGGGCTGAGTGATGACGGTCAAAAAATGAGCTAAAATGAGATATCCCCGGCATTTTGTCTGCGCAATTTGTCTTATGCTGAATCGCGTCCGTTTGCTCGTTTAGGAATCGGACTATTTCTTAAGCGTGCGTTGGCGGGCTATTTTTGCTATAATTTGAGATTAAGCTCTCAATTTTATGAAATAAGAAGGCGTTGGAATGATTGCATCCGACCAGGAGACCTAATGATATCGACTCCCATTCGACGATATGGGGCCGCGATACTAATGTTACTCGTCTGCACATTTTCAGGTGGGGTGTTCGCAAAAACACACACGGTAACAAAGCATCAAAAAGCCTCGGTAACAAAGACAAGTTTTAATAAGGCCAGCAGTAAACAAGAGTATTCTCGCAATAGTGTAAAGAGTAGTTCACTTCCTGATTTGCGAAAATACCCTTCCGGAACCCCAAGGAAAAGAGCGTTTCTCCGGACGGTAATGCCTTATATCACAAGTCAAAATGCTGCCATTACGGCGGATCGTAACTGGTTGATTTCCAAACAGTACGAAGGCCGTTGGTCGCCGTCTGAACGTGCGCGCCTGAAAGATATCGCCGCACGCTACAAAGTCAGCTGGAACGGTAATACCCGTAAGGTGCCGTGGAATTCGCTGCTTGAGCGTGTCGATATTATCCCGGGCAGCATGGTGGCTACTATGGCCGCAGCCGAAAGCGGCTGGGGTACGTCTAAGCTGGCCCGCGCCAATAACAACCTGTTTGGCATGAAGTGCGGCAGGGGCTGTAAAAATGGCGCAGGTTCCGTTAACGGCTACACCAAGTTCGGCTCTGTTAAAGAGTCGGTACAGGCATATGCCACCAACCTGAATACGCATCCAGCCTATGCCTCGTTCCGGAAGTCACGCGCTCAACTGCGTAAAACGGATCAGGAAGTCACCGCAACCGCGATGATCCATAAGCTGAAAGGGTATTCGACCAAAGGTTCGAGCTATAACGATTACCTGTTCGCGATGTATCAGGATAACCAGCGTCTGATTGCGGCACATATGTAAGCGGTAATTGTCGTCGAAAAAGCACCTCGAGTTCTCTCGTTGGTGCTTTTTTTATGGCTTAAGAACAACCCAGGGCTCGTGCCAGCGTCCCTTTGTGCGTTTTTACGCGTTGGGCGACATCCACGGGTAAGGCAGACCAGAAGGAAAGCCGCGGATGGGTTCGGCGTTCAATGTTGGCGACCGTGACCTGGTAATCGCAAAAACGGGCGTTTTTGGGCGTCGTCTGGTCCATTAAAAACGCGGCATACTCGCCTTTATCGGGTCTGGAGCCAATAAATATTATCTTCCAGTAACCGCTAGGAATTTCCACGTCAGGCGCCGCAGGCAGCGTGGCAATATGGCGCTCGAAAAGCGGCCCGGTGACGGAATAGACCGCCGCCACGCCCTTGCGCTCGACCAACGCGCGCTCGCCATCCTCCAGCCTGGCCCATGCTCCCTGGTTCAGTCCGGATGCCTGGGGGGTGATGTTCGAAAGGTAGTTTAGTGTTCGCCAGTCTGCCAGGCCCCCCAGTCCGGCAAGCGGCGCCAGATGTCCGCGATCCACCTGCAACGCTTGGCTTGCGCCTTTGTATGCTGCAGGAGCCAGCGTCTCCGTTGCCGCTAAAGCCGGATCGCGCTGCCAGTGACGCGGGCGGTTGCTGGCCTGGCTGGCCTTTGTCATTTTATACGCCACCCAGTTTGCGAATTTACGCTGGCAATTATTATTCAGCGTGTAGGCCTCGCGTTCCAGCGTTTGCGCGCTGCCACCGACGGGGCAACCGGCACCGCAATGATCAGCCGCCGCCGCGCAGGCGGCCACAGTCAGTAGTAAAAAACAGGTGAATCCAGCGATCTTCATTTCATTTATACCGTGATAAATCAAAGGTGTCCGACAGAGAGGTCGAATAGATGAAATGAGAGCGTAAGAAGAGACTGGCAGTGGCAGTACTGGTGCGTATCAACCTGTGATTAACGCTGATATAAGATGGGCTTTTGTGACGGTAAAAATGAGGGAGGTGACGTACGAGTTACCCATTCAGGTACCCCATCAGAGCGAACCGGTGAGCTCTTCTGATGGGGAAGGATTCAAGCTTGAATCAGCGCCTCGCTGTGCTGCTCACGATACTCTTTAGGCGTAGTGTCGTACTCTTTTTTGAACACCGAATAGAAATACTGCAGCGACGGATAGCCGCACATCTGCGAAATTTCGTTAATCGACAATGATGTAGAAACCAGCAGGCTGCGCGCCTTTTCCAGCTTTTCGCTGTGGATCACGGCGTGAATGGTCTCACCGACTTCCTCTTTAAAGCGCTTCTCCAGATTCGATCGCGAGATGCCGACGGCATCCAGCACCTGTTCAACTTTAATCCCCTTGCAGGCGTTATTACGGATGTAGTGCATGGCCTGAATGACGGCAGGATCGTTCAGTGAACGGTAGTCGGTTGAACGTCGTTCCATCACTCGCATTGGCGGCACCAGCACCCGCTGTAGCGGCAGGACTTCATTGTCGAGCAGTCGCTGCATGAGTTTGGCAGCCTGGTATCCCATCTGCCTTGCCCCTTGGGCGACTGACGAGAGCGCCACGCGGGAGAGGTAGCGGGTTAATTCTTCGTTATCAATACCGATGACGCACAGTTTTTCTGGCACCGGAATATGTAAATGCTCGCAAGCCTGTAGAACATGACGGGCGCGGGCATCGGTAACGGCAATAATGCCGGTTTGCGGCGGCAGGGTTTGCAGCCAATCGGCCAAACGATTTTGTGCGTGCTGCCAGTTCTCCGGCGCGGTTTCCTGGCCCTGATAGATAACGCCGCGGTATTTTTCTTTGGCGACAATCTGGCTGAACGCGTATTCGCGCTCCTCGGCCCAGCGCTTGCCGCTGGCGGTGGGCAGGCCGTAGAAAGCGAAACGGTGGACGCCTTTTTCTTTCAGATGCAAAAAAGCGCTTTCAACCAGCGCGTAGTTGTCGGTCGCGATGTAGTGAACGGGTGGATACTGTTCCTGGCGGTGATAGGAGCCGCCAACGCCAACGATGGGGACGTCCACATCGGTAAGCAGCGCTTCAATGGTGGGGTCGTCATAGTCGGCGATGACGCCGTCTCCCAGCCACTCTTTGATGTTTTCGATTCGTGCGCGGAAATCTTCCTCAATGAAGATATCCCACTCGGACTGCGACGCCTGCAAATATTCGCCGACGCCTTCAACCACCTGACGGTCGAAGGCTTTGTTGGCGTTGAATAACAGCGTCACGCGGTGACGTTTTCCAAACATGGTTCAGGGTTCCTCGCGAATCATGAGAGGTGTTGCCGGCTACTGATTCGGCAACACCACGGACAGGCAATTACGCACGCCGTTTGGTCGCTGAGTCCATCCATACGGCAAGCAATAAAATCGCACCTTTCACGATATATTGCCAGAAAGTGGGCACGTCCATCATGCTCATTCCGTTGTCGAGCGACGCCATAATAAATGCCCCCATCACTGCACCGGCAACGCTGCCCACGCCGCCCGCCAGGCTGGTTCCACCGATCACGCAGGCGGCGATGGCATCCAGCTCGGCGATGTTCCCCGCCGACGGTGAGCCAGCGCCAAGACGTGAGCTCAGAATCAGACCTGCAATGGCCACCATCAGACCATTAATGGCGAATACTGCCAGTTTGTTACGCTCAACGTTAATACCGGAGAGGCGTGCGGCTTCAATGTTGCCGCCGATGGCGTAGATACGGCGACCAAAGGCGGTGCGGGTAGCCATAAACATGCCGCCGAGCAGCAGCAGCGTCAGCAGCAGCACCGGTGTCGGGACGCCGCGATAATCATTCAACAGCCAGATAGCCCCCAGTACGATCACTGCCGTCAGAGCCTGACGACCCACCACGCCGGTGGAGGCAGGCGTTGACAGCCCCATCGACTGGCGGCGCACTCTGCCACGCCATTGCCAGGCGATGAACGCCATCAGCCCGACGGCGCCAAAGGTAAAACCGATGCCGTCTGGTAGATAGCTCTGACCAATTTGCGACATCGCTGCGCTGGTGGGCGACACGGTGGTGCCGTTGGTGATGCCAATCAAGATGCCACGAAACGCCAGCATCCCGGCGAGGGTGACGATAAAGGAGGGCACCTTACGATAGGCCACCCACCATCCGTTCCATGCGCCAAGTACCAGCCCCATCGCCAGCGTCACGATAATGGTGAGCGGTAGCGGCCAGCCGAGCCAGACGTCGAAAATCGCCGCCGCTCCCCCCAACAGACCCATCATCGAGCCGACGGAAAGGTCTATTTCAGCCGAGATAATCACAAATACCATACCCACAGCCAGGATGCCGGTAATGGCGGTCTGGCGCAGCAGGTTGGAGACGTTACGCGCGCTCAGGTAAGCGCCATCGGTGGTCCAGGTGAAAAACAGCATGATCACAATAATGGCCGCGATCATGACGAAAACCTGTAAGTTCAGGGATTTTAGCCGCAGCGCCGGGGATGTCGCTGGGGCGGCCAGTTTCATTTCAGACGGATTGTTTTTCGACATGGCGTTCGCTCCTTAAGGCGGCTTCCATCACATTTTCCTGAGTCAGGTTATGGTTCACCAGGTTAGCTTTGAGTTTCCCTTCGTGCATGACCAGCACCCGGTCGCTGAGCCCCAGCACTTCCGGTAGCTCCGACGAGATAACGATGACGGCAATGCCTTGCTGCACCAGTTGATTGATAAGCTTGTAGATTTCATATTTCGCGCCGATGTCGATGCCGCGCGTGGGTTCATCAAGAATCAGGATGCGTGGGTTTAATAACAGACAGCGGGCCAGTATCGCCTTCTGCTGGTTGCCGCCGCTCAGGCGCCCAATGGCCAGCTCTGGCGAAGAGGTTTTCACCTTCAGCCGTTGTATTGATTGCAGGATACACTGCTGTTCTTTGGCATCGTCGAGGCTGCTCAATGCTCCGCTGAAGTTGTTGAGCGCGGCCAGCGTGATATTCTTGCCTACCGCCATGACCGGCACGATGCCGTCTTTTTTGCGGTCTTCCGGCACCATCGCAATGCCGTGGCCGATCGCCTGCTGGCAGTTACGGATATCAACCTGCTTACCGTCGATAAAAACACGCCCCTCCCAGCGGCCCCGCCAGACGCCAAACAGACACTGTACCGCCTCGGTGCGACCTGCGCCGACTAACCCGGCAATGCCGAGGATCTCGCCGCGTTTGAGGCTGAAGGAAATATCGTTTACCCGTTTAATATGACGGTTAACCGGATGCCATGCGGTCAGGTGTTCGACGCGCAGGATCTCCTCGCCCGCGGTATGCGGTTCGCTGGGGTAGAGCGCCGTCAGCTCGCGGCCAACCATCATGGTGATGATGTCGTCTTCCGTCATGTTGCTGGCGTCGCGGGTGCCGATATGCTGACCGTCGCGGATCACGCAGATTGTGTCAGATATGGCTTTGACTTCATTCAGCTTGTGCGAAATATAGATACAGGCGATGCCATGGTTTTGTAGATCGCGGATGATATCCAGCAGGACGGCAGTCTCCTGCTCGGTCAGCGAAGCGGTGGGTTCATCGAGGATCAGCAGGCGTACCTGTTTGTTGAGCGCTTTGGCTATTTCGACCAACTGCTGCTGTCCAAGGCCCAAATCACCGACGCGGGTATCGGGCGAAATCGCGAGATTGACCTGCGCCAGCAGCTTTTCGCAGCGCAGAGTCATGGTGTCGTAATCGAGCACGCCATGGCGGCTGATTTCCGCACCAAGAAAAATATTTTCCAGCACGGTCAGATGTTTAACCAGCGCCAGTTCCTGGTGAATAATGGCAATACCTTTACGTTCGGTGTCGCGAATGTGCGTCGGCTGTAGCGTCTCGCCGGCGAAAATAATCTCCCCGTCATAGCTACCATGCGGATAAATACCGCAAAGTACCTTCATTAAGGTCGATTTGCCGGAGCCATTTTCGCCACACAGCGAAACAACTTCGCCTGGGTTTAATCTCAGGCTGACATTATCGATAGCCTTAACCACCCCGAAGGTTTTGGTAATGCTCTTCATTTCAAGTAAATACGACATAAGTACTTGTGCTCCACGTAAGCCTGGCTACCGGATATATCCGGTGGCTACGCTGCCCCGGCCTGATGGCCGGGGCATACTATTCAGAGTTCACTCTTTTTATGGAAACCGTCTTTCACAACGGTATCGTCAATGTTGGTTTTATTGACTTCGATAGGGGTTAACAGGCGCGACGGAACATCTTTCAGCCCGTTATTGAGCGTGGCATCCGATTTGGGCTGCTGACCATTACCTAACTCGACGGCAATCTCAGCGGCACTGTTCGCCAGCAGGGTAATGGGTTTATACACGGTCATGGTCTGGGTGCCATTGAGGATACGTTTCACCCCCGCCAGGTCCGCATCCTGGCCGGAAATGGCCACCTTACCCGCCAGGCCTTGCGCGCTTAACGCCTGAATTGCGCCGCCTGCCGTCGCATCGTTAGACGCGACAACCGCGTCAATTTTGTTGTTATTGGCGGTGAGGGCATTTTCCATAATCTTGAGGGCGTTTTCCGGCAGCCAACCGTCAACCCATTGATCGCCGACGACTTTAATTTTGCCATCATCAATATATGGTTTTAATACTTTCATCTGACCGGCGCGGAACAGCTTGGCATTATTATCAACCGGCGAGCCGCCCATCAGGAAATAATTCCCCTGGGGCACCTGGTTGACCAGGCTCTGTGCCTGCATTTCGCCGACTTTTTCGTTATCGAAGGAAATATAAAAATCGATATCAGCATTATTTATCATACGATCATAAGCTAATACTTTAATGCCTTCCTGTTTCGCTTCTTTAATGACGTTGCTAAGTACCTGGCCGTTATAAGGAATAATAACAAGGACGTCTACGCCACGGTTGATCATATTTTCGATCTGCGACATTTGCGTTTCTTCATTGCCGTTGGCTGACTGCACAAAAACCTGTGCGCCAAGCTGCTCGGCTTTGTTAACAAAAATATCGCGGTCTTTTTGCCAGCGTTCGAGGCGCAGGTCATCAATGGCCATACCGATCTTAACTTCTTTGGCGCTGCTCGCCATGCTGGTGAGCAGCAATGAGGCGCAGAGAGTGAGGCAAAGGTTCTTTATCTTCATAATCGTAATGCCTTTTGTAGGGATAAGGTGATGAGATTGGCGATAAAAGAAACAGAGATGACTTAACTCGCAGCAATTTTTTAACATGGAGGCGGCGGCTGGCAATTACAGATTTTTATCTTCCTATTACGATATTTCGTTTAATTGCTGATTTATGACCGCGATCTGATTTTCAAAATAGAGACTGAAAAAATTGCGTACATGAAATGAGGTTGATTCCATTTTATTTTGCGAGCTAGCGCACATTTGTGGATTCTCTTAATAGCAGTGTGAAATAACGTAATTGAGCGACCGCCATTCAGAATTCACTATGACCAGACGAATTATTCCTCGCCGCCTGTCAGATTATGGAGTTCATTATGCAAGCATATTTCGACCAACTGGATCGCGTTCGTTTCGAAGGCCCAAAAACCGAAAACCCGCTGGCGTTCCGCCACTACAACCCGGACGAACTGGTGCTGGGCAAACGTATGGAAGATCACCTGCGCTTCGCCGCCTGCTACTGGCATACCTTCTGCTGGAACGGCGCGGACATGTTTGGTGTCGGCTCCTTTAATCGTCCATGGCAGCAACCTGGCGAAGCCATCGAGCTTGCAAAACGCAAGGCAGATGTCGCTTTTGAATTCTTCCACAAGCTGAACGTGCCTTACTACTGCTTCCATGACGTGGACGTCTCCCCGGAAGGCGCGAGCCTGAAAGAATATCTGAACAACTTTGCGCAGATGGTCGATGTGCTGGCGGAGAAACAGCAGCAGAGCGGCGTGAAGCTGCTGTGGGGCACCGCGAACTGCTTTACCAACCCGCGCTACGGCGCAGGCGCGGCGACGAACCCGGATCCGGAAGTGTTTAGCTGGGCGGCGACGCAGGTGTTCACCGCGATGAACGCAACGCATAAACTGGGCGGCGAAAACTACGTGCTGTGGGGCGGCCGTGAAGGCTATGAAACCCTGCTGAATACCGACCTGCGTCAGGAGCGCGAGCAGATTGGTCGCTTTATGCAGATGGTTGTTGAGCACAAACACAAAATCGGCTTCCAGGGTACGCTGTTGATTGAGCCAAAACCGCAGGAACCGACCAAGCACCAGTACGATTACGATGCGTCAACCGTGTATGGCTTCCTGAAACAGTTCGGTCTGGAGAAAGAGATCAAGCTGAACATCGAAGCGAACCACGCCACGCTGGCGGGCCACTCGTTCCATCACGAAATCGCCACCGCTATCGCGCTGGGCCTGTTTGGCTCTGTCGATGCCAACCGCGGCGACCCGCAGCTGGGCTGGGATACCGACCAGTTCCCGAACAGCGTGGAAGAAAACGCGCTGGTGATGTATGAAATTCTGAAAGCGGGTGGATTCACCACCGGCGGTCTGAACTTCGACGCCAAAGTCCGTCGTCAGAGCACCGACAAATATGACCTGTTCTATGGCCATATTGGCGCGATGGATACCATGGCGCTGTCGCTGAAAGTCGCGGCACGCATGATTGAAGGCGGCGAGCTGGATAAACGCGTCGCGAAACGCTATGCCGGCTGGAACGGCGAGCTGGGTCAGCAGATTCTCAAAGGGCAAATGTCGCTGCAGGATCTGGCGAAATATGCTGAGCAGAATCAGCTGGCGCCGCAGCACCAGAGTGGGCATCAGGAGCTGCTGGAAGGGCTGGTCAATCACTACCTGTTCGACAAGTAATTCCGGTTAATGCCGTACACCATGCCCGGGGCGCAAGCTTCCGGGCATCGTACCACCTAAAGGAGCAGTTGCGATGTATATCGGCATAGATCTAGGCACGTCTGGCGTTAAGGCAATTCTGCTTGATGAGCAGGGTGCCGTGTTGGCCTCGCAAACGGAAAAACTGACGGTTTCCCGTCCTCATCCACTGTGGTCTGAGCAGGATCCGGAGCACTGGTGGCAGGCGACGGATCGCGCAATGAAAGGGCTTGGTCAGCAGCATAGCCTGCAAGGGGTGAAAGCCCTCGGGATTGCCGGGCAGATGCACGGCGCGACGCTGCTGGATAAGCAACAGCGCGTATTGCGCCCGGCGATTTTGTGGAACGATGGCCGCTGCGCGCAGGAGTGCCAACTGCTGGAAGAGCAGGTAAAAGCCTCACGTAAAATTACCGGCAACCTGATGATGCCTGGCTTCACCGCGCCGAAGCTGCTGTGGGTTCAGCGTCACGAAGCGGAGATTTTCCGCCAGGTAGATAAAGTGCTGCTGCCGAAAGATTATCTGCGTCTGCGTATGACCGGCGATTTCGCCAGCGATATGTCGGATGCGGCGGGTACGATGTGGATGGACGTGGCGAAGCGAGACTGGAGCGATGAGATGCTCGCTGCTTGCCAATTAACCCGCGATAACATGCCCGCACTGTTTGAAGGCTGCGACGTGACCGGGCACTTGCTGGCGTCAGTCGCCAGTGCGTGGAATATGCCTGCTGTGCCGGTAGTGGCTGGCGGTGGCGATAATGCGGCTGGGGCCGTGGGCGTCGGTATGGCGGATGCGGGCCAGGCGATGCTTTCATTAGGGACTTCAGGCGTTTACTTCGCGGTTAGTGAAGGTTTCCTGAGTAAACCGGAAAGCGCGGTGCACAGTTTCTGCCATGCGCTGCCAGGTCGCTGGCACCTGATGTCGGTGATGCTTAGTGCCGCATCTTGTCTGGACTGGGCGGCGAAGTTAACCGGTCTGGGGACAGTTCCCGCGCTGATTGCGGCGGCGGAAAAGGCCGATGTTAACGCAGGGCCGGTGTGGTTCCTGCCCTATCTCTCCGGCGAGCGTACGCCGCACAATAACCCGCAGGCAAAGGGCGTGTTCTTCGGGCTAACCCATCAACATGGTCCGGCCGAGCTGGCTCGTGCGGTGCTGGAGGGCGTAGGCTTTGCGCTGGCTGACGGCATGGATGTGGTACACGCCTGCGGCGTGGAGCCGAAAAGGATTACGCTCATCGGCGGTGGCGCGCGTAGCGCCTGGTGGCGGCAAATGCTGGCGGATATTTGCGGCAAGCAACTGGATTATCGCACCGGTGGCGACGTCGGTCCGGCGCTGGGTGCAGCGCGTCTGGCACAGCTGGCCATCCATAAAGATCGTCCTTATGCTGACCTTCTGCCGCAGCTGGCGCTGGAGCAGGAACATCACCCGGACACTGAACGCGTTGCGCATTATGCGCCGCAGCGCGAGACGTTCCGCCAGATTTATCAGCATCTGCTGCCATTAATGTCCTGATCGTGCTCCCCTCCCGCGCCATTTCGGCGCGGGTGTTTCCCTTCGATTTCCACTGGCCGCGCCTCTTTATATATTCCGAAACTAGCGCTTTTGCTGTGTTGCTCTGATGTTAAAAATAAATCAGCAGTGATAATGGTGGTGCTATGGATAAAGGAGCTACGTTATGGAAAACATCATCACATTGCCGCGTCTGGCCCTAAGCATGGGGATACTGCTATATCTGTTATGCATCTGGCTGGGCTGTCCGCAGTTAGAAGATAAAGCCTATTTTCTGGCGATGCTGGTTATGGGCGTTTTTGCTATTGCGGCCCATCGCCAGGCGGCGGATGCCCGGTTTGCCGGCTTGTGTCGTTTGGTGTTGCTGCTGGCATCTGGTCTACTGCTGGTTGGCGTCTGGAATATGCCGCTGGCGTTGACCTATGAATGCCTCGTCGTGGCGGCATGGTTTGCCTGTATGTACGGCGCGGCGCTGTGGCCGTCGCGGGCATGCGCTAGCTGACCAGCTTACGCTTATCCACGCGCTGGAGCGCGATGGAGAGTAAGAGGCTGCCCGTCAGGGTGATCGCAAACACCCATAGAATATCCAGCGCGGGCCAGTTTTTGAGATCGATATTCCAGCTGCGCAGAAGGTAAATGATAAAGGCGTGAAACCCATAGATGCCCAGAGAATGGCGAGAAATGAAGCCTAATCCCGGCAGAACACGTTGATTGAGCGTGTTTTTAATCACAATGAATAGTGATGTCGCACAGAGAAACACCATGGGACCGCAGTAGACGTACCAGGTGTCGCCAAAGTTACCGCGCCATTGCAACTCATGCAGCGTGCCGCGTGAAATAATGCCGACTCCGGCGGCAAACAGCAGGCCGCAGATCCACGTCAGCCCCTTGCGGCTGGTCTCCATCATGCCAAGCGCTCGGCCAAGCAGGCCATAAAGCACGTAGTAAAAGGTATCGCCGTTGATGTACAGGTTCACCGGCAGCCAGGTTGCGCCGTCGGTTTTGAGTGGCGGCGTGTTTGGGTTCGCGACAATACCGATGACTACCATCAGCGCTAACAGCATTTTGCCGCTGACGGCTTTGACCTCAATCAGCGGTGAAACCAGATAAATCACCATGATGGCGAAGAAAAACCACAGATGGTAGAAAACCGGCTTTTGCAGCAGGTTCTTCAGCGATGTCTCAAGGTTGATATGGGTAAAGGCGGCAATGAAGAGTAGCGCGAGCGCGCTGTAGAACACCAGGCAGAGCGCAATGCGCAGGAAATGTCGCGGCTGTGCGCTGCGCGGGCCAAAAAACAGGTAGCCGGAGATCATAAAAAACAGCGGTACGCTAACGCGCGAGGCAGAGTTCAGAACGTTAGCCAGATTCCAGCTGAGCGGGCTGATGTCGTGTGGGTGAGTCACAAACCAGGTCGTGGTATGGATCATTACCACCATCAGGCAGGCAATACCGCGTAAGTTATCAATCCAGCTAATTTTTTCTTGCATCAGATGCCCTAATCTCCGCTATAAATATATTCAGACCACACTGCCGCAGCCGCTATTTCACTGGATAATTCTGAGTTTTGCACTCTGTGCTTGTGGAGTTTTGGTGAGATTCGCACAATGCGGAAGTGTGAAAGGGTACAGCCTAAAATAACAGCCCGGTAAGATAAATAATGATGATGAAGTCTCTCTCTGCTTTGTTGGTGCTAATTCTGCTGGCGGGATGCTCGTCGGCTGAACCGCCGGTGGCGCAAAAAACGCAAAGCGCGAAAATCAATCCAGCGCGCTCGCTGAGCATGGAGCAGCTCTGCAAAGACAACGCGGCGGCACGTTATAATACGGCGGCGCAAAAGATAGACGTGACTGGATTTGAACGTTTCCAGGGCAGCTATGAGCTGCGTGGCTATACGGCACGTAATGAGAGTTTTGTCTGTTCATTCGACTCGGACGGCGGCTTTTTACACCTCTCAATGCGTTAAAACAGGCCTGGTAGCAGCAAAATCCGGCCTGTTTTTCCCAATTTTCCCTAAACAACCCCGTTTCATACTGTATATCTCGCAGCCAGCGGGTATACTGACTCCTTCCTTTAAATCCACACGTATCCAGCACGAAATCATATGCAAAAGTTTGATACCAGGACCTTCCAGGGCCTGATCCTGACCTTACAGGATTACTGGGCTCGTCAGGGCTGCACCATTGTTCAACCACTGGACATGGAAGTTGGCGCGGGCACCTCTCACCCCATGACCTGCCTGCGTGCGTTGGGGCCAGAACCGATGGCAACTGCCTACGTGCAGCCGTCCCGTCGTCCAACCGATGGCCGCTATGGCGAAAACCCGAACCGCTTACAGCACTACTACCAGTTCCAGGTGGTGATTAAGCCGTCTCCGGAAAATATTCAGGAGCTGTACCTCGGATCGCTGAAAGAGCTGGGTATGGATCCGACCATCCACGACATTCGCTTCGTGGAAGACAACTGGGAAAACCCGACGCTGGGTGCCTGGGGTCTGGGTTGGGAAGTGTGGCTGAACGGCATGGAAGTGACGCAGTTCACCTACTTCCAGCAGGTCGGCGGCCTGGAGTGTAAGCCGGTGACCGGTGAAATCACCTACGGTCTGGAACGCCTGGCCATGTACATTCAGGGCGTAGACAGCGTTTACGATCTGGTCTGGAGCGATGGCCCGCTGGGTAAAACTACCTATGGCGACGTGTTCCATCAGAACGAAGTGGAGCAATCCACCTATAACTTCGAATACGCCGACGTCGACTTCCTGTTCTCCTGCTTTGAGCAGTATGAGAAAGAAGCCCAGCAGCTGCTGGCGCTGGAAAACCCGCTGCCGCTCCCTGCCTACGAGCGTATTCTGAAGGCTGCCCATAGCTTTAACCTGCTGGATGCGCGTAAAGCCATCTCCGTCACCGAGCGTCAGCGCTATATCCTGCGCATTCGCACCCTGACCAAAGCAGTGGCAGAAGCTTACTACGCTTCCCGTGAAGCCCTTGGCTTCCCGATGTGCAACAAGAATAAATAAGAGGCGGCCATGTCTGAGAATACTTTTCTGGTGGAAATCGGCACTGAAGAGCTGCCACCGAAAGCACTGCGCAACCTGGCGGAATCTTTTGCGGCAAACGTGACCGCAGAGCTGGATAACGCTGGCCTCGCGCACGGTAAAGTTGAATGGTTTGCTGCGCCGCGCCGTCTGGCGCTGAAAGTGGCAAATCTGGCGGCTGCGCAAGCGGATCGCGAAGTCGAAAAACGCGGTCCGGCAATTGCCCAGGCGTTCGACGCCGAAGGTAAACCGAGCAAAGCGGCTGAAGGTTGGGCGCGCGGCTGCGGTATCACCGTCGATCAGGCCGAGCGTCTGACCACTGACAAAGGCGAATGGCTGCTGTATCGCGCACACGTTAAAGGTGAAAGCACCGAAGCGCTGCTGCCGAACATGATTGCCAACTCACTGGCTAAGCTGCCCATTCCTAAGCTGATGCGCTGGGGCGCAAATGACGTACACTTCGTGCGTCCGGTGCACACCGTGACCCTGCTGCTGGGCGATAAAGTGATTCCGGCGACTATCCTGGGCATTCAGTCCGATCGCGTTATTCGCGGCCACCGCTTTATGGGCGAGCCTGAGTTCACTATCGACAATGCTGACCAGTATCCGCAAATTCTGCTGGAACGCGGTAAGGTGATGGCTGATTACGAGGCGCGTAAAGCCAAAATCAAAGCGGACGCGGAAGAAGCGGCTCGTAAGATTGGCGGTGTTGCTGACCTGAGTGAAAGCCTGCTGGAAGAAGTCACCTCGCTGGTGGAATGGCCGGTGGTGCTGACGGCGAAGTTTGAAGAGAAATTCCTCGCGGTACCGGCGGAAGCGCTGGTGTACACCATGAAGGGCGACCAGAAGTATTTCCCGGTTTACGACAACGCGGGCAAGCTGCTGCCAAACTTCATCTTCGTCGCGAACATCGAATCGAAAGATCCGACCCAGATTATCTCCGGTAACGAGAAGGTCGTTCGTCCGCGTCTGGCGGATGCCGAGTTCTTCTTCAATACCGACCGTAAAAAGCGTCTGGAAGATAACCTGCCGCGTCTGCAAACCGTGCTGTTCCAGCAACAGCTGGGCACTCTGCGCGACAAGACTGACCGCATTCAGGCGCTGGCAGGCTGGATTGCCGGCCAGATTGGCGCTGACGTGAACCACGCCACTCGTGCGGGCCTGCTGTCTAAGTGTGACCTGATGACCAACATGGTCTTCGAGTTCACCGACACTCAGGGCGTGATGGGGATGCACTACGCGCGTCACGATGGTGAAGCGGAAGATGTAGCTGTGGCGCTTAACGAGCAGTATCAGCCGCGATTTGCCGGTGATGACCTGCCGTCTAACCCGGTAGCCTGCGCGCTGGCGATCGCCGATAAGATGGACACCCTCGCGGGTATCTTCGGTATCGGCCAGCATCCGAAAGGCGACAAAGACCCGTTTGCGCTGCGTCGTGCCGCGCTGGGCGTGCTGCGTATCATCGTTGAGAAGAACCTCAATCTGGATCTGCAGACCCTCACCGAAGAAGCGGTGCGTCTGTATGGCGACAAGCTGACCAACGGCAAAGTTGTTGATGATGTTATCGACTTCATGCTCGGCCGCTTCCGCGCCTGGTATCAGGATCAGGGCTACACCGTCGACACCATTCAGGCCGTGCTGGCGCGTCGTCCGACTCGTCCGGCAGACTTTGATGCGCGTATGAAGGCGGTGTCTCACTTCCGCACTTTAGAGGCTGCATCAGCGCTGGCAGCAGCCAACAAACGTGTATCCAACATCCTGGCGAAGTCCGACGAGACGCTGAACGAGCGCGTGAACGCTGCGACGTTGAAAGAGCCGGAAGAGATTGCGCTGGCGATGCAGGTTGTGGTGCTGCGCGATAAGCTGGAGCCGGTCTTCGCCGCAGGGCGTTACCAGGAAGCGCTGGTAGAGCTGGCGGAACTGCGTGAGCCGGTTGATGCCTTCTTTGAGAAAGTGATGGTAAACGTCGAGGATAAAGACCTGCGTATTAACCGTCTCTCTATGCTCGAAAAACTGCGCGAACTGTTCCTGCGTGTAGCGGATATTTCGCTGCTCCAGTAACACGAAAGCGTTAAATAAAAACCTGCCAGATGGCAGGTTTTTTTATATCTATTTTTTTATTATGTGAACCATTAATAATTGTCTGGGCTATATTAAATATTGTTGCATTGATAAGTGAGAAAAATTTTAGGAATACATCAAAATAAGTCTGTGCTTATTTTAAGGTAGAATGCCGGTGGGTGCTTGAGACTGTTTGTCTCAGGTATTCATCGAAAGGCAAACAGAGAAAAGCCCCACCTGACTCTAAATCAGAATGAGGCCGCCTCTATGCCTGAACACCATAAGGGTAGCCTCTTACTTGTTGAAAATCAATACAGGGGGCGAGGGATGCCGCAAAAATCTATGTTGTATAGTTTAATAGTGATATGTCTCACTATTCTATTATTTACCTGGATGGTTCGTGATTCATTATGTGAATTGCATATTAAGCAAGGCCATACTGAATTAGCGGCATCTTTAGCCTGTGATATTAAACAGTAAGGGCTTATGGCGGGGATTATCCCCGCCATTCTGACGGTGTGATGCATTCTCAATGCACCCGATTAGATTGAGCTAAATAATATAAAAGCCTCCTGCATGCGGGAGGCTTTTTCTTTACGTATCGCATGCTGAATAAAAAATAGTCTTGAAATCCACCGGGCAATACGTTTATCCTTTGCCGCGACGAATCCCTCGTCTCACTGAGGCACACTGAAAATGGACAAACACACCTGCTGAATTCGAATCCTTGCCGGGCACACGCCACGGGCAGGGGAGTTATTGATTTCACTCAGGAGTGCTTATGGCCCATTGTGCGCAATCCCCTTCTTTTATTTTGCATCAAGTCACCTGTCAGTTTGCGACGGGCGATACTCTTTTTGGCCCGCTGAATCTGTCGCTGGAGCGGTCGCGGTGCGGCTTGGTCGGGCGTAACGGCGTGGGTAAAACCCGTTTACTGCGCCTGCTAGCGGGTAAAGATCTCCCTTCTGAGGGACATATTGAGTCACTCTCTTCATGGGCATATGTGGCGCAGCAACATGCCATAACCGCTGAGACGACGCTGTCTATGCTGCTCGGCTATGACATGCACTTTGCCGCGTTGCAACGTATGGCGAGCGGCAACGGGCAGGCCGAAGATGTTGAGCTACTCGATGGCTATTGGGATCTGCCCGAACGCCTGAACACCGCGTTTCAGGCGGCGGGGCTGGGCGGCTTTGACCCGATGCGTCCTGCGATTTCGCTAAGCGGCGGCGAACGGGTGAAAGCGCTGCTCTGCGCGGCGTTTACCTCGGGTGCGGACTATTTACTCCTCGATGAACCGACCAACCACCTCGATCGCTCCGGGCGCGAGTGGTTTTACCGCCAGCTTGATGAGTGGCGAGGCGGTGCGCTTATCGCCAGCCACGATCGCGAACTTCTGGCACGAATGCCGCGTATCCTTGAACTGACGGCTTCGGCTCTACGCAGCTACGGCGGCAACTATGCGGATTATCAGCAGCAGCGTGATACTGAACAGGCGGCGGCGAGTGCGGCGCTGGATCATGCCCGAACCGAACGCCGTCGCGTTCTGGCGCGTTTGCAAAAGGAGCATGATGATTGCCAGCGGCGTTCGGCGAAAACCCTGCGTACCGTAGATAGCCTGAATATCGCTTCTTTTGAACGCGTAAAGTACAAAGGCGCGGCACGCGAGAGGCCTGGCACGTTGCTCAATCAGCATCGGCAGCAACATGTGGCGCTTAATGATGCGGTGACACAGGCGCGAGAGCGTGTGGAAGACGACGCTCCGGTCATGTTTACCCTACCCGGAAGCCAGGTGGCGGCGGGCAAGCAGGTGTTGGTGCTGGAGTCGTTGCAATTGGCTCATTCGTCGACGCCGCCTCTCAACTGGCGGCTGGACGGCCCGATGCGTGTGGCGCTTCGCGGCCCCAACGGTTGTGGAAAAACGACGTTGCTGAAAACGCTAATGGGACTGGCGCCACCGCTGAGCGGGTGTTGTCAGCTATCGGTGAATACGGCCTGGCTGGATCAACATCTTACCCAACTGGATCTTTCACTCTCCGTCATGGCGCATCTGCGGGCGGGAGAAACGCCATTGGAGGAGGGCGCGTTGCGGACCCGGCTGGCACAGCTTCAACTGGGCGCTGATAAGGTTAATCTGCCGCTGGCGGCGCTGAGCGGCGGCGAACGCTTAAAGGCGGCGCTGGCTTGTGTGTTGTGGCGTCGGGCATCGACGCAGCTTTTGCTGTTGGATGAGCCCACCAACCATCTCGATCTGGCATCGGTGCAGGCGATTGAGGCGGCGTTAGCGGGGTTTCCCGGCGCGATGATTGTGGCGTCGCACGATGAGGCGTTTTTACAGGGGTTGCGGCTGACACACAGCCTGACGTGGCAAGAGAGCGGCTGGATTTTTACGGCGTTATAAATAAAAAAATCCCCGCCATAAGGCAGGGATTTATAATTCTTAGCGGCGTGAACTTACAGAGAAGTTACGTTGCCAGCTGCCGGGCCTTTAGCGCCGTTTTCGATGGTGAAGGAAACTTTCTGACCTTCGTCCAGAGATTTGTAGCCATCGTTCTGGATAGCAGAGAAGTGTACGAACACGTCTTTAGAACCATCGTCAGGAGTGATGAAGCCGAAACCTTTGTCAGCGTTGAACCATTTTACGATACCAGTCATTTTACCGGACATAGAAATTACCTTTAAAAATTAAGTGAGCCTTACGGCGATATGGCATGCTTTACAGAATTTAAAGCGTAAAGGAAATGTCGCTACGAGGGGTACCAATGGATAACCTTGAAGGGAACTGCTTTACTCAACTGCTTTGTGGTCTGTATGTCAAACCGTGGAGGCATTAACGCATACTTCAGGTCTTAAAAGCAAACGTTATCTGCCCATATTTTTCAACGGACCGGGAACATTCGGCGATCAAAATCACGCTAATATACTGATAAATAGGTAGACTTAGGCTTAGATGGGCGTTTGTAAAAAAGCGTCATGAAACCCCGGCAGACTGGCTGCCGGGGTAAAAATTAGACTTTTTGCGCCGACTCCGGCAGCGATGCCGGGCCACTGGCACCTTGATTCTGCTGACGTTTACTGGCCACGTGTTTGATCATCAGCGCAATCGCGGACAGCACAGCCGGGATAGCCAGCAGAGCGAAAATGGTTTTAAAGGACAGTTCGGCCTGCATCAGGAATGCGCCGCTGAAAGCGCCAAGAATCCCCCCGAAGCGACCCAGCCCCAGCATCCAGGCGACGCCGGTGGCGCGCCCCTGCGTTGGGTAGAATCCAGCGGCCAGCGCGGGCATTGAAGACTGCGCGCCGTTCATGATGGTGCCGGCGATAAACACCATCACGCCCATCAGCACCAGGCTGCTGGTTGAGAAACCTACCAGGCAGACAAAGACGCCGGTCAGCAGATATCCTACTGCCACCACCTTATTCGGGTTAATTTTGTCCATCAGCGCGCCCAGTACCAGCACGCCAATACCGCCACCCAGTGGGAACAGAGCGGTAATCACCGAAGCCTGGCTCAGGGTCGCGCCGGTTTCGCGGATGAGAAGCGGCAGCCAACTGGTCAGCAGATAGAAAATCAGCAGCCCCATGAAGTAGGTCAGGCACAGCATGATGGTGCCCACAAGGTAGCGTGGGGAGAAAATCACGCCCAGCGCGGATTGTTCCTTCACCTGGCCGGCCTCCTGCAACACAAAGTGGGTGTTGTCAGGTAACGGCGCGATACGCCGCAAAATACGGGCTATCTGTTGTTGAGGCTGATTTTTTACCGCCAGATAACGCGCGGACTCCGGCAGCAAGAAGATGAGCGCTACAGCCAGCGCCAGCGGCATCACGCCACCGAGAATCAGCACGCTCTGCCAGCCATAGTGTGGGATCAGCCATGCGGAGATAAAACCGCCCATTGAGGAGCCAATCGGGAAGCCGACGAACATCAGGTTGACCAGCAGCGCGCGGCGGCGCTCCGGTGCGTATTCGCTCATCAGTGTGGCGGCGTTAGGCATTGCAGCCCCCAGCCCCAGGCCGGTTAAGAAACGCAGGGCGGTCAGTTGCGTCAGCGAGGTGGCGAACGCGGTAATCAAACTGAAGCCGCCAAAGACCAGAATGGACAGGACCAGCACTTTTTTACGGCCGATACGGTCAGCCATTGGGCCTGCGGTTAATGCGCCCACGGCGAGACCAACCAGCGCGGCGCTCATTACAGGGCCGAGATCGGACTTCTGCACGCCCCATTCTTGTACCAGGTCAGAGGCAATAAAGCCGATAATGGCGGTATCAAATCCATCCATAGCGACGGTCACAAAGCACAGCACCAGTATCATCCACTGGTACTTTGAGAAAGGATGGCGGTTGATAAAAGCCTGAATATCCGTTGTTGTCTGTGTTGTCATGCGGTAATTCCTGCTAAGCGTTGTCAGAGAGCGGGTTTATCCTCTTGTCTCTCTCACGGGTAATGAGGTGTTTGGGCGATTATCGAACGTATTGTCGTTAATCGTTCATTTAATCAAATCACTTACCCGGCCTTCCCACAACGTGCCGCCCGGCGGAAGTGTGCGATTATCGTTCCCTGTGCCCACGAGGAAACGCTGATTTAACTAAAAGTTATAGAATATCAATATATTAGAGTGCTTTTTCTTATCTGATTTCATTGCCATAAATGTGATGAATGCAACAGCTTATTAACATTTCTACCGAACGACAGGGGAACGCATGAAAAAGGTATCTTGCGGCGCGGCTCTGGACTATCCTTGTCACCGTCAGGCACGCGTGTGCCGGTTTGCGCTTTTTTTGGCTGAAGGAGTAAGAAAATGGCGACAGGAAAGTCCTGCTCTCGCTGGTTTGCGCCTGTTGCGGCGTTGTTGATGGTTGTTAGCCTGAGTGGGTGTTTTGATAAGGAAGGCGATCAGCGTAAAGCATTCGTCGATTTCCTGCAGAATACAGTAATGCGTGGCGGTGAACGCCTGCCAACGCTGACCGCTGACCAGAAAAAACAATTCGGTCCGTTTGTGTCCGACTACGCCGTCATTTATGGCTATTCACAGCAGGTGAGTCAGGCGATGGACGCGGGTCTGCGTCCAGTTGTTGATAGCGTGAACGCTATTCGCGTACCGCAGGATTACATGACCCAGCGTGAGCCGCTGCGTCAGGCAAATGGTTCGCTGGGCGTACTGAGCCAGCAGCTGCAAAACGCCAAAATGCAGGCTGATGCCGCGCACGCTGCGCTGAAGCAGGCGGACGATCTGAAGCCGGTCTTCGATCAGGTTTATAGCAAAGTGGTTACCGCCCCGTCGCAGGCGCTGGAGCCGCTGATCCCTGCCGCGCAGGTCTTCACTCAGCAGTTGGTGCAGGTTGGCGACTTTGTTGCTCAGCAGGGCACGCAGGTGAGCTTCGTGGCAAACGGTATTCAGTTCCCGACGTCACAGCAGGCAAGCCAGTATAACGCGCTGATTGGCCCGCTTGCGGCACAGCACCAGGCCTTTAGCCAGGCGTGGACGGCGGCAGTGAACGCCACTAAATAAGCATAATGACAGCCCGGCACCCGCCGGGCTGTGTCGTTTTATCCCGCAACCTGCGGGTTCACGCAGTTCTTCTCTACCTTCCCTTGCAGCGCATCAATCAGGTTATCGACCGCGCAGGCCGCCATGTTGTAGCGGGTTTCGTGCGTTGCGGAGCCAATATGCGGCAGGGCGACGACGTTGGGCATCTTCAACAGCGGGGAGCTGGCCGGCAGCGGTTCCTGCTCGAAGACGTCCAGCCCTGCGGCGTGGATATCGCCGTTACGCAGCGCGGAGATCAGCGCTTTCTCATCAACCACTGGGCCACGGCCCGCGTTGATAAAGATGGCGGAGGACTTCATGCGGGCAAACTGCTCGGCGCCGAACAGATGGTATGTTTCATCGGTCAGCGGCAGGATCAGGCAGACAAAATCGGCTTCATCCAGCAGCGTGTTGAGGTCGCAGTAGCGAGCGTTGAAACGCTCCTCTGCTTGCTCATGGCGACGGCGTGCGTTGTAGAGAATCGGCATATTGAAGCCGAAATGGGCACGCTGTGCCAGCGCCATCCCGATGCGGCCCATGCCGACAATCCCCAGCGTCTTATGGTGTACATCGATACCAAACCAGTCCGGCCCGATGCTCTTCGTCCACTCACCGCCCTTCACCCGCTCGGCCACTTCGACCACTCGACGGGCGGAGCTGAGTACCAGCGCCATCACCGTGTCGGCGACCGTTTCGGTCAGTACCGTCGGCGTGTGCATCAGCAGTACGCGACGGGCGTTGAGCGCCTCGACGTCAAAATTATCGTAGCCCACGGAGATGGTGGACGTCGCGCGAAGCTTCGGCATCTTCTCCAGCAGGGCGGTATTGACGGTTTCGCTTGAGCCCAGCAGACCTTCCGCGTTGGCGAATGCCTGAGCGTGTTGCGCCACCGTCTCCGGGCGTAGGTTAGGTACCTGGGTAACGGAAAAATGTTCTTCCAGGCGACGTAGCAAATCGTCAGGTAACGCTTTGTAGAGAATAATGGACGGCTTCATGCGAATCTCCGTGAGTTAAATTTAAGCGTGGCGTGCGCCAACGGGTAGCGATTGATTATGAGCAGGCTTAACAATCAAAGTTAGCCATACTGAGGCAAAAAGCGCTATCCCCATAAAAATGTAAGATGCCGACGGGCTGCCGGTAGCGCCGTTGAGATAGCCGACGAACCAAGAGCCGAAGAATGAACCCAGTGCGCCCATGCTGTTAATCAGCGCCATTGCACCGCCTGCGACGTTGCGCGGCAGCATCTCAGGAATGATGGCGAAGAACGGGCCGTACGGGGCGTACATTGCGGCACCGGCAATCACCAGCAGAATATAAGAAAGCCAGAAGTGATCGGCGCCGACGGCCCAGGAGCCGATAAAGGCAAAACCGGCAAGCAGCAGCAGCGGCCAGACGAACAGGCGGCGGTTCTGCAATTTATCAGAGGCCCAGGACACCACGATCATCGCCACCGTAGCGGCCAGATACG
Organism: Kluyvera sp. CRP; assembly: GCF_019930565.1. Taxonomy (NCBI): domain Bacteria; kingdom Pseudomonadati; phylum Pseudomonadota; class Gammaproteobacteria; order Enterobacterales; family Enterobacteriaceae; genus Kluyvera; species Kluyvera sp. CRP. The sequence goes on from NZ_CP082841.1 coordinate 1,380,373, forward strand.
GCACGGAAGAGAGCCAGCCCACTTCGACCATCCCTAAGTTCGCGCCGCCGCTGCGGATGATGGATGGCAGCCACAGTACGAAACCGTAGACCCCGATGCTCCAGGCAAAATACTGCATGCACAGCAGAATCACATTCCGTGAACGGAAAGCTTCGCCGTAGTTGCGAACGGCCTTAATTCCCTGCTGTTCGCGTTCCAGCTGCGCCTGAAGCGCGGCTTTTTCCGATTCGTTCAACCAGCCGACCTGTGATGGCTTATCTTTTACCAGCACCCACCAACAGAAGGCCCAGATGACCGCCGGGAAGCCTTCGATAATAAACATCTCGCGCCAGCCGAGCGCCTGAATCAGATAGCCAGAAACCACCGACATCCACAGTACCGTGACCGGGTTGCCAAGGATGAGAAACGTGTTGGCACGTGAGCGTTCCGACTTCGTAAACCAGTTGCTGATGTAAATCAGCATGGCAGGCATGACGGCGGCCTCGACGACGCCGAGAATAAAGCGAATTGCCGCCAGCGCCGGAATATTGGTGACCATCCCGGTCAGTGAGGCACAGACGCCCCACAGCACCAGGCAGGTAAAGATCAGCTTACGTACGCTGCGGCGTTCGGCGTAGATGGCGCCGGGAATCTGGAAGAAGAAATAGCCGAGGAAGAACAGGGCGCCCAGCAGGGAGGAGATCCCTTTGGTAATGCCCAGATCTTCGGTGATCCCGGCGGCGGAGGCGAAACTAAAGTTCGCGCGGTCAAGGTACGCCAGGCTGTACGTGATAAACACGATCGGCATGATGTACCACCAACGTTTTGCTGCGTTTGTTGAGCTGTTCATAGGCCTGCCTCTATTGTCGCTTCGCCGCCGCTGTATGTAGGGTACAGGGTGGCACTATCGTAACGTGACGTTATTCGCCTAACGCTTCACGCGTGGGTAAACCTTCACTGTCGCCCTGAACCTGAATGGCCAGCGCGCCAATTTTATTGCCTCGGGTGACGGCCTGATGCAGCGAGCGGCCTTCCAGCAGCGCGCTGATGACGCCGACGGCAAAACCGTCCCCGGCACCGACGGTGTCGACCACGTTATCCACTTTTACCGGGGCAACGTTGCCTTGTTCACCGGAGGCTGTTTTGTACCAGGCGCCGTCAGCGCCCGTTTTCAGCACCACCGCTTTCACCCCCTGATTGAGATAGAAATCGGCGATGCCTTCCGGCGTCTGCTGTCCGGTTAAAATCATGCCTTCTTTCAAACCGGGTAAAACCCAGTCAGCCTGGAACGCAAGCTGGTTGAGTTTCTCCACCATTTCCGCTTCGCTTTTCCACAGCACCGGACGCAGGTTCGGGTCGAAGGAGAGGGTTTTGCCCTGCGCTTTCATCGTGCGGGCCGTGTGGTCCAGCAGCGCATAAGAGCTGGCGGAGAGCGCCGCCGCCACGCCGCTTAAGTGCAGGTGGCGGGCGCTGGCGAAGTATTCATCGTGATAATCGGCAACGGAGAGATGGCTGGCAGCGGAGCCTTTGCGGAAGTACTCCACAATGGGATCGGTTCCATTTTCGACTTTAGATTTTAACTGAAAGCCGGTTGCATGCTGCGGGTCGATGGTGACGCCGCAAGCATCAATACCTTCTTTTTTCAGCGAGTTAAGGACAAAGCGTCCAAAGCTATCGTTGCCCACGCGACTGACCCAACCCACCTTCAGCCCCAGGCGCGCCAGACCGGTGGCCACGTTCAGCTCCGCTCCCGCCACGCGCTTGATAAAATGCTCCACGTCGGCCACGTCGCCGGTTTGCGTCGCCACAAACATCGCCATCGCTTCGCCGATGGTGATGACATCCAGGGAATGTTTCATCGCTTACTCCTTACGTAATAGTTCGACATAGCGGCGGGTAACCGCAGCCAGGTCGGCCCCTTCCAGCGGAAACTCAATGCCACGCGGCACATCGATCGGGAGCTGGTTTAGCAGCGCCAGCCAGCGGGCGTCGGCCTCATCGGGCGGAACCGCGCGGTAGCTGTCGTGATGTGGCACGGTGGCTTTGACGTGGATATAACCAACGGACGGCGCCAGCTGCTCCGCCGCCGCTTCTGGCGTATCGCCGACCCACAGCCAGTTGCCCATATCGAACGTGAGCTGTACGGGAAGTTTCTGCATATGGCAGGCGGCGTTGAAACGTTGCATTGGCGGCAGGCGTCCACAGGACGTTTGATCGTTCTCGACCACCAGTTTCATGCCGCTGCTTGCCAGCCAGTCGCGTAGCGTATTGAACGACTCGGTATGGCGAAAGTGGCCCAGCGACACTTTCAGCCATAGCGCACGCAGCGTGGTGGCTTCCTGAAGCAGAGCGGGGAGCAGAGGATTAAGGGAACCATCGGCCATAAACAGCGCTTCGGGCGCGGAGTAACAGGCCTGCAGGCCGGATGATTGAATCGCCGATGCCAGCGCGGGCAGCGTCTGAAGCTCTGCGGAGGTAAACATCTCGCGGCGGATTTCTACGCCGTCAGCTCCGGCTGCGGCGATGATGGGCAGCATGGCCGCTTGCCCGCCTGCGCTGCGTACCGCGTCGTGGCCATAAGCGGCGGTGACCACCATAATTTTTCTTTGCATAGGGACTCCGAATCTAACGCTATGTCTAATACGCTAGATGGAATCGGTTCCAAAGAAAATCTCACTGTGTTGAATTTATGATCGCCATCACGAAGGAAGATTAACGGGCCGTGGAACCGCGCACGATCAGCTCGCCGGAAAAGACCTGCTCATGAATGGCATCCGCCGCCCCTTCAATGCGCCGCACCACCTGCTCTACGGCGGCGTAGCCAATCTGCCAGGTCGGCTGCTTGAGGGTGGTAATGCCCACGCCCGCCAGTTCGGCCCATTCCAGTTCGTCAAACCCCAGCAGGCCGATGTCGCTGCCCCAGTTCAGGCCGATGCGCTTGAGCGAACGTGCAACCTGAAGGGTCAGCGCGCCGTTGGCGGAGATCACCGCTTTACGCATTCCGCGGTGTTGCTGGTGGAACTGACGCAGCGTGTTATCAAGCTGAGTGTTCTCTGCCAGCGGCACTTCGGCATTTTCGGCGACGACGCCGGGATAGCGGGCCAGCGTGGCGCGGAAAGCGCTCAGGCGTTCGCGCCGGGTGTTAACGGTGCCTAGCGGTTCGCTGAGGAACAGCAGCGCCTCAAATCCTTGCTCAATCAGGTGTTCAGTGGCGGTGGTAGCGGCCTGAGTGTTATCCAGCCCGACCACGTCGCAGGCGAAGTCCGGAATTTTACGGTCGATTAGCACCATCGGTAGCGCGGACTGCTGCAAACGTTGCAGCCCCTCTTCACGCATGCCGACGGCGTTGACGACAATCCCTTCGACCTGATAGCTGCGCAGCAGATCAAGATAGTGCAGCTCCTGGTCCACCTCGTTATTGGTGTTACACACCAGCGGGGTGAAGCCTTTTTCGCGGCAGGCGGCTTCAATGCCGCTGAGCACATTGACGGAGTAAGGGTTGGTGATATCGGCAATGATCAGGCCTATCAGACGGGTGCGCCCGCGCTTCAGGCTGCGGGCCATCAGGCTTGGGCGATAGTCGAGCTCGGCAATAGCGGCTTCAATGCGGGCCAGCAGCGCGTCGGAGAGCAGATGCTTCTCGCCGTTAAGGTAACGGGAAATGCTGGTTTTGCCGGTTTTCGCCGCTTTTGCCACATCGCTGATGGTGGGGCGCGCTGATTTTGCCATGGGAAGGTCTCTCGCCTGAAAGTGACAACACCTTAGCGCGAAAATCTGTCTAATCAAGTATTTTGCCGGGTGGAGAGGCCACCCGGCGATGAGATTACTGCATCGGGCTTAAGGTAATTTCTACGCGACGGTTCTGCGCTTTGCCTTCTTCGGTGCTGTTGCTGGCGATAGGATTCGCTGGCCCCATACCGGTGGTACGCACGCGTGCAGCGGCGACGCCCTGGGTGATCAGCGAGCTGGCCACCGAGTCGGCGCGCTGCTGAGACAGTTTCATGTTGAGCTGCTGGCTACCGGTGCTGTCGGTATAGCCGACAACATTCACCGCCGTTTTTTCATACTCTTTCAGTACCATAGCGACGCCGGTTAAGGTGTTGGCGCCTGCTGGTTTCAGAGTGGCGGAGGAGCTGTCGAAAGTGACGTTATTTGGCATATTCAGCACGATATTGTCACCGTTACGGGTGACGCTGACGCCGGTTCCCTGCATTTTTTGGCGCAGTTTCGCTTCCTGCACATCCATGTAGTAACCGACGCCGCCGCCGAGCGCTGCCCCCGCGGCTGCGCCGATCAGCGCGCCTTTACCGCGATCTTTCTTTGAAGACGAGAGCGCGCCAACGCCCGCGCCCACCAACGAGCCAATGCCCGCGCCGATACCGGATTTACCCACTTCGCGCTCGCCGGTGTAAGGGTTTGTGGTGCAGCCTGATATTGCCAGCGCGCCGCTCACGATGGCAGCAATCGCAAATACACGTTTTTTCATCTTAATTCCTTAATGACATTCTTATTTTTCGCCACAGCGACGGTGGCGCGTCATTATGACTGGCGAAATTGCTGAAAATTCTTGGGAACTCTCTGAAATTTGTAAGTAACATTGAATGGCGCAAAACATAACCGACACCACCTGCAGGAGCGCCCATTTGTCTACGTCATCTTCTCCCTATACCGTTTTAACCGCAGCCCACTGGGGCCCTATGCTTGTCGAGACAGACGGCGAGCAGGTGTTCTCCTCACGCGGGGCGCTACAAACGTCGTTTACCAATTCGCTGCAAAGCGTGGTGCGCGATCAGGTGCACAGTAAAACCCGTGTGCGTTATCCCATGGTGCGAAAAGGCTTCCTGGCCTCGCCGGATAGCCCTCAAGGTATACGCGGGCAGGACGAGTTTGTGCGGGTAAGCTGGGATGACGCGCTCGCGCTGATCGATAGCCAGCATCGCCGTATTCGTGAAACCTATGGCCCGGCGTCGATTTTTGCCGGCTCGTACGGCTGGCGTTCTAACGGCGTATTGCACAAGGCGGCGACGCTGCTACAGCGCTATATGAGCCTGGCGGGCGGCTACACCGGCCATCTGGGGGATTACTCGACCGGGGCCGCGCAGGCAATCATGCCGCACGTGGTGGGCGGTAATGAGGTGTATCAGCAGCAAACCAGCTGGCCCATGGTGCTGGAACATACCGACGTGGTGGTGTTATGGAGTGCTAACCCGCTGAATACGCTGAAAATCGCCTGGAATGCTTCCGACGAGCAGGGGTTGCCTTATTTTGAACAACTGCGCCAGAGCGGTAAGAGACTGATCTGTATCGATCCGATGCGTTCGGAAACCGTCGACTTCTTTGGCGAGTCGATGGAGTGGATCGCTCCGCACATGGGCACCGACGTGGCGTTGATGCTCGGCATTGCCCACACGCTACTGATCAATAACTGGCACGATAGCGACTTTTTAACGCGTTATACCGCAGGTTTCCCGATATTTGCTCAATATCTGTTGGGTGAAGGCGATGGCGAAGCCAAAACCGCCGAGTGGGCAGCCGCTATTTGTGGTGTTCATGCAGATAAAATTCGCGAACTCGCAGAAATTTTCCATAAAAATACCACCATGCTGATGTCCGGCTGGGGAATGCAGCGCCAGCAGTACGGCGAGCAAAAGCACTGGATGCTGGTTACGCTGGCGGCAATGCTAGGGCAGATTGGTACGCCGGGCGGCGGCTTTGGGCTGTCGTATCATTTCGCCAACGGCGGCAACCCGACGCGGCGCGCGGCGGTGCTGGGCTCAATGCAGGGCACGGTGCCGGGCGGCGTCGATGCGGTCGATAAAATCCCGGTCGCACGCATTGTCGAAGCGCTGGAAAACCCCGGCGCGCCGTATCAGCACAACGGCATGGACCGCCACTTCCCGGATATTCGCTTTGTCTGGTGGGCGGGCGGCGCCAACTTTACCCATCATCAGGATACCAACCGGCTGATTCGCGCCTGGCAGAAGCCTGAACTGGTGGTGATTTCTGAATGCAACTGGACGGCGGCGGCGCGGCACGCGGATATCGTCCTGCCCGCCACCACCTCCTTTGAGCGCAACGACCTGACCATGACCGGCGACTACAGCAACCAGCACCTGGTGCCGATGAAGCAGGTTGTGCCGCCCCGCGATGAAGCCCGTGACGACTTTACGGTGTTTGCCGACCTGTCTGAGCTCTGGGAGTCGGGCGGTCGGGCGCGCTTTACCGAAGGGAAAAGCGAGCTGGAGTGGCTGGAGACCTTCTACCGAATCGCCGCTCAACGCGGCGCGAGCCAGCAGGTGACGCTGCCGCCATTTGCGCGTTTCTGGCAGGATAACGCGCTGATTGAAATGCCGGAAAGCGAGCAGAACGCGGATTTTGTTCGCTTTGCTGCCTTTCGCGCCGATCCGCAGGCCAATCCGTTGAAAACGCCGAGCGGTAAAATCGAAATTTACTCCGAGCGTATTGCCAGCTTCCAGTATGCCGATTGTCCGCCGCATCCGATGTGGCTGGAGCCGGACGAATGGCATGGCAACGCGCATCCCGGGCAGCTGCAGTTGCTGTCGGCGCATCCGGCGCACCGTCTTCATAGCCAGCTTAACCATACATCTCTGCGTGAACGTTATGCGGTGGCGGGGCGTGAGCCGATTACCCTCCATCCGCAGGATGCGAAGATACGGCAGATTGCCGATGGCGATCTGGTCCGCGTCTGGAACCACCGGGGACAGGTGCTGGCTGGCGCGGTAATCAGTGACGGTATTAAGCCCGGCGTGATGTGCCTGCACGAAGGGGCGTGGCCTGATTTCGCGCACGAGGAAGGCGGAATTTGCAAAAACGGTGCGGTCAACGTTCTGACCAAAGATATCCCCAGCTCGCGGCTGGGGAATGGCTGCGCCGGCAACACGGCGCTGGCATGGGTCGAGAAATATGATGGACCGGCGCTTACGCTAACGGCGTTTGATCCGCCTGCCAACGCATAATCCACGTGGGATGCCGGGTTTCCTCCTGCCACGCGCTGTCTTCAATACGAAAACCCTGCGCGTGGTAGAAATTTACCGCCCGGCTGTTTTTTTGATAGACCTCCAGGCTGAGATCGGCAAAGTGCTGTTTAACGACGTTGAGCAGCGCATGGCCGATGCCTTGACGGATGGCTTCCGGGGCAACAAACAGTGCGCCGACAAAGCGCGATTCAATAACGCTGATGAATCCCTGTAAACGCTGTTGCTCATCTTCCCACACCCAGGTTTCCGCGGCGGGAAGGTAGGTATCGCGCACAATGCTTAAGCTCTCCTGCCAGTACTGGGCGTTAATAAACGGGTGCGCAAAGGTAGTGCTTTCTAACCACAGCTCAAGTAAAGGGTCGAGCTGCTTAGTGTTCCATTTTCTGATCATGCTGAACTCCAGGATGGCAGAAGCAGGTGGTCACATGGTCGTTGACCAGCCCGCAGGCTTGCATGAAGGAATAACAGATGGTGGTGCCCACGAATTTAAAACCACGTTTTTTCAGCGCTTTTGACAGCGCGTCGGAGGCGGGCGTCGACGTCGCGATTTCGCCCAGCGTTGCGGCCTGAGTGACGACCGGGGTGTTATCGACAAACGACCAGACGAAGTCATTGAATGATTCACCGCTGGCCTCCATCGCCAGGAAGGCGCGGGCGTTGCCGATAATCGCCTGAATTTTACCCCGGTGGCGAATGATGCCGGCGTCCAGCACCAGCCGCTCGACGTCTTCTTCAGTCATGGCGGCGACCTTTGCCGGGTCGAAATGGTGGAAGGCACGACGATAGTTTTCACGCTTTTTCAGCACGGTTATCCAGGAAAGTCCGGCCTGCTGGCCTTCCAGGCAGATCATCTCGAACAGTTTCTGGTTATCTCTTTGGGGTACGCCCCATTCGGTATCGTGATACTCGATGTAAAGCGGATCCTGGCTTACCCAACCACAGCGCTGCATTTTCTTCTCCCTGCTTTTGTCGAAATAATAAAACCCTGCACTTCGCTTGACGCCTGTCATAAAGAGACAATAGTTAATACAGGGGAACTTTATCCCTGAAAACATAACAATAACTGCCAAAATTGGCTCTTTCTGGAGTCACTTAATGAATAATAAGAAATGCAATGGCCTTTGGCGATGTGCTGCGCCAGCGTCGGTTTTTGTGTGGATGTTAGTATCGCCACACGCGAATGCCTGGCAACAGGAATATATCGTGACTGACTCACAAAGTAATACTGCCGAGCGCTATACATGGGATAGCGATCACCAACCGCGGTACAACGACATTCTGGCGGAACGTATTGATGCCATGCAAACTGGCTCGGGGCTGAATATGAATGTGCCGGACTCGACGCCGCTTGATGCAACCAAAACGATGAGCGTTGGCTGGAATTTCCCGCTGACGGAGGGCATAACCACTGGGCCAGTCGCGACGTGGCATTATGATGGCTCTCCGGGCTTTATGTGGAATGAATTTGGCGATACCGCCAGCGCCGGTGCGCAGACCGACCCGCTCTGGCACGCAAGCGTAAGCACCCTCGGTTGGCGCCTGGATTCGCACCCGTGGCTGGGCATTCGCCCGTGGGCGCAGGTGAGCTATAACCAGCAGTTTGGCGAGAATCAGTGGAAGGCGCAGTCTGGCCTGAACCGAATGCCGACCACGACGCAGGACGGCAACTGGGTGGATGTGACCGTGGGGGCAGATATGTTACTGAATTCACATCTGGCAGCCTATGCCGCGCTCTCGCAGGCGGATAATATGGCGGCGGGTGCAAACTATCTGTATACCATGGGCGTCAGCGCGCGCTTTTAATCACGCAATATATTCAGTGGCGGAATCATTTTTTTCAATGTCATTCATTCCGCCGCTGATGCATTTCATTCCGTCCTGAATGCATTTCATGCCTTTTTGAACCAGCGAAAATGTTAACTTCGTTATCGTTGGCAGCAGTTAATTCAAGAAGGCATCTTCATCATGAACGCTGCAACTAAAAATCACACTCGCTGGCTGACATTGTTCGGCACCATTATTACCCAGTTCGCCTTAGGTTCTGTCTATACCTGGAGCCTGTTCAACAGCGCGCTGTCCAGCAAACTGGACGCGTCGGTCAGCCAGGTAGCGTTCTCCTTTGGTTTACTCAGCCTGGGTCTGGCGCTCTCCTCTTCCGTGGCCGGTAAACTGCAGGAACGCTTTGGCGTGAAACGCGTCACCATCGCTTCCGGCGTGCTGTTGGGGCTCGGCTTCCTGCTGACGGCACATGCGAACAGCCTGATGATGCTGTGGCTGAGCGCCGGTATCATCGTCGGCCTGGCAGACGGCGCGGGCTATCTGCTGACGCTCTCCAACTGTGTGAAATGGTTCCCGGAACGTAAGGGGCTGATTTCCGCCTTTGCCATCGGTTCTTACGGCTTAGGTAGCCTCGGCTTCAAATTTATCGACAGCCAGCTGCTGGCGACCGTCGGGCTGGAAAAAACCTTTATGATTTGGGGCGCGATCGTGCTGGTGATGATCGTCTTCGGCGCGATGCTGATGAAAGACGCGCCGAATCAGGAAGTCCAGAAACATAACGGCGTGATGGAAAACGACTTCACGCTGGCGGAATCGATGCGTAAACCGCAGTACTGGATGCTGGCGGTGATGTTCCTGACCGCCTGTATGAGCGGCCTGTATGTGATTGGTGTTGCTAAAGACATCGCACAGGGGATGGTGCATCTGGATCTGGCCACCGCAGCCAACGCCGTTACCGTTATCTCTATTGCCAACCTGAGCGGTCGTCTGGTGCTGGGTATCCTGTCTGACAAAATCGCTCGTATCCGTGTGATTACCATTGGTCAGATTATCTCGCTGGTGGGTATGGCCGCGCTGCTGTTTGCACCGCTGAACGAAATGACCTTCTTCGCGGCGATTGCCTGTGTAGCCTTTAACTTCGGCGGTACCATCACCGTGTTCCCATCGCTGGTAAGTGAATTCTTCGGCCTGAACAATCTGGCGAAAAACTACGGCGTGATTTACTTAGGATTTGGTATCGGCAGCATCTGCGGTTCGTTGATCGCCTCTCTGTTTGGCGGCTTCTACGTCACCTTCTGCGTTATCTTTGCCCTGCTGATTATCTCGCTGGCGCTGTCGACCACCATTCGCCAGCCGAAAACGGAAATTCTGCACGAAGCGCACGCTTAACATTATTACTCCTTTCAATAAGATGATTCAGGCCAAATATTTTTGTAAATATTTGGCCTGATCACATCCGCAGCGAATACTTTTCCCCTTTCTTGTTGTCTACTTACCGCGCTTGCAAATGCGGCCCTTTGGGCAAATCGCATAAATTAACTAGTCTACTAATTATTTGATTTGTGACTTGTTTTTTATTTTCCCTTTTTCCAGGGTTTTTCGAATGAGATACATCAAAGCGATGTCCCAGCAAAAGCTCAGTCTTTTGCTGGCGGTATACATCGGCTGGTTTATGAATTATTCCGTGTTGGTTCGTCGGTTCGGGGGGTATTTATCGGACTTCAGCGTCGAGAAAGGGATGTTTATCGGCATTGAGCTGGTGAGTTCGCTGCTGGTGACGTTCTTCCTGTTCCGTCTGCTGTCGCTGGGGGGACGTAGGTTGTGGAAAGTGCTGGCGACGGCTGTCGTGCTGATTTCCGCCGGCGCAAGTTACTACATGACCAATCTGAATGTGGTCATTGGCTACGGGATTATTGCATCGGTGATGACGACCGATGTCGATCTCTCCAAAGAGGTGGTGGGCTGGCACTTTATTTCCTGGCTGGTCCTCACCAGCATCATCCCGCTGGTCTTTATCTGGTTTAACCAGGCGCGGGATACGCTACTTAATCAACTGCTTACGTCAGGGCAGCGCCTACGGGGTATTGGCATTGTGCTGCTCTGTGCGCTGTTGGTGTGGGGGCCTATTCGCTTGATGGAAGCCCACCTGAAAGACAGCGAGCGCCTTTCACAGGTCGATCTGCCAAGCTATGGCGGCGTACTGGCCAACTCTTACCTGCCGAGCAACTGGGTCTCTGCGCTAAGTCTGTACGGTTGGACCCAGGTTGATGAATCGCTGGATACCAGCGATCTTATCGATCCGGCAAAGAAGTTTACCTACGTTGCGCCTAAAGATATTGATGATACCTATCTGGTGTTTATCATTGGCGAAACGACCCGCTGGGATCACATGGGCCTGTTCGGCTACGCGCGTAACACCACGCCGGAGCTGGAGAAGGAGAAAAATCTGGTGGCGTTCCGCGGCTACTCCTGCGATACCGCGACCAAGCTTTCGTTACGCTGCATGTTTGTCCGTCAGGGCGGGGCGAGTGATAACCCGCAGCGCACGCTGAAAGAACAAAACGTGTTTGCGGTGCTGCATCAGCTCGGCTTTACCGGTGACCTGCTGGCGATGCAGAGCGAACTGTGGTTCTACAGCAACACCATGGCCAACAACATTGCCTACCGCGAGCAGATTGGCGCCGAGCCGCGTAACCGCGGCAAGAGCGTGGACGATATGCTGCTGGCGGATGAAATGAAAAACGTGTTGGCGCGTAACGGCGTTGACGGTAAGCACCTGATCATCATTCACACCAAAGGCTCGCACTTTAACTACACGCAGCGCTACCCGCGCAGCTTTGCAAAGTGGACCCCGGAATGCGTGAACGTGGATGATAAATGCAGCAAAGCGGAGCTGATTAACTCGTACGATAACTCGATCACCTACGTTGACCATTTCCTGGTGAACATCTTTGATCAGTTACGCGATAAGAAGGCCATCGTCTTCTATGCCGCGGACCACGGCGAGTCGATCAACGATCACGAACGTCTGCATGGTACGCCGCGCAAGATGGCGCCGCCGGAGCAGTTCCGCGTGCCGATGATGGTCTGGATGTCGGATAAGTATCTGGAAAATCCGGACCACGCCAGGTCATTCGCATACCTGCAACAGCAGGCGGCGATGAAGCAGCCGAAACGCCACGTGGAGCTTTATGACACCATTATGGGCTGTTTGGGTTACACTTCTCCGGACGGTGGAATCAACGAGTACAACAACTGGTGCCACATCCCCGAGGCGAAAAAATCGGCGCAGTGATGGCTTTCTGGCCGAACAAGGGGCTTTTGTTAAATAAGGGATTGACGAGGGCGGGGCACAGCAGTAAGATGCGCCGCATTCGGTGATTGGCGCAGCCTGGTAGCGCACTTCGTTCGGGACGAAGGGGTCGGAGGTTCGAATCCTCTATCACCGACCAAATTAAAAAAAGCCGCTCTCTGAGCGGCTTTTTTGCGTCTGTAGCCCGCAAAGAGGATGAGAACCTCCGGGGGTAAGAGGTTCGACCCGAGCGTAGCGAGAGAACGTTGCGTTAGCAACGGCCCGCAGGGCGAGCCACGTAGTGGCGAGTTATCCTCTATCACCGACCAAATTTAAAAAAGCCGCTCTCTGAGCGGCTTTTTTGCATCTGTAGCTCAGCTCTCTTATCGCGAAGTGGACGCCCGCACGACCAGATCCGGTGTTTTACCCTTGCTGTAGCTGACCTTCTCACCCGCCATAGCGGCAAACAATAGCGTGATGGCCTGGCGCGCCACTTCATCAAGATGCATATTCACTGCCGTCAGTGGCGGTGTGGATTCGCGCGCGCGAATACCGTCATAGCGAGTAACCACCCGCATTTGTTCAGGTATGGCGATATCTTGCTCCTGGAAAGCCCGTACCGAGCCGCTGGCAAAGGTATCGATCAGCACCAGCACGCCATCAACGTCGGGATGTTCCTGTAATAGCTGATGTGCCGCGCGGTAGCCGGCATTTTCACCGTCGCTTTCATTGAGCGAGTAGATGACGGGGGACTGCCGCCCTTCACACCAGCGCCGGTAAGCCGCTTCGCTCTCCAGCATTGATGTGCGCCGCATGTTGCCGACAAATAACGCACATTTACGTGTGCCGGAGGACTCCAGATGCGCGAGCAGAATTTGCGCCGTTGCCGCTGAATGCAGTTCAACCCACGGCACAGGCGTGTCGGTCCCCGGCGTGCGGCCAATGGTGACACAAGGAATGCCGGCCTGCGCCAGCGCCTGTAGCTGGGGATCGTTTTCCGCTGGCTCAATCAGAATCGCCGCATCGAAGCCGACCGCATCCAGCGGATTTGCGCCCGGTGGCACCAGAATCAAGGCATGCTGTTTTTCCAGCGCCATCATGGCGGAAGTGAGCGCAACCTCCATCATAAATCCCAGCCGGGAGGCGCCGGAGGCAATGGTCAACGGCACCGATGAGAGCAGTGCGATGGTATTGGTTTTGCCGGTACGCAGCTGTCGGGCACGGATATTGGGCGTGTAATTCAGCGCGACAATCGCCTCTTCAATACGCCGACGGGTCTCCGGTTCAACAAAGCGCGTGTTATGCAACGCGTTGGATACCGTCCCTGGCGACACGCCGGCATGGCGGGCGACATCAATCAACTTTGCGCGTTTTTTTTCTTGAGCAGGCATTTGCTTGCAGCCTCCAAAATCTTTTGCACAGATTAACACACTTTTTTGTGCTGACCTTTTACGTTGCTATGCCAGCTGATGAATAAGCATTTTCAGAAAAAATTCTTCATTAAAACGTTTTAATGGGGTATTTTTACGCAAATTTATCCATCTGGAGGCTACGTGGCACACTTAACTCAGGATCCGACTTTTACGCTTGGACGCCGTCTATCCGGGCTCACCTTTATCGACAAAGAGAAGAGTTTTGGCGGGTATACCCTCTTTGCCCCGCAAACCGCAGAAGGGCGGGTTTATCTGGTTGATGAACAGGGTGAGGTCGCGCATCAGTGGCAGCTGCCGGTACGTGCAGGGCGCGATGCGGTGCTGCTGCCTAACGGTAACCTGGGATATAACGGTAGCCACCGTACCTCCGCAAATCTCTATCCCGCGTGGGATCTCTGGCATGGCGGTGATTTCTACGAAGTGACGCCGGATAACGAAATTGTCTGGCACTATGAAGACATCTTCCATCACCATGATGCGCAGTGGTTGCCGAACGGTAATCTGCTGTATACCGCCGCGTCGCCGCTGCCTGCCGATATCGCTGCCCGTGTGACCGGCGGCGACCCGCGACGTGATGCGCCGGACGGCGTGATTCAGAGCGACGTCGTCAAAGAGGTCAATCGCGACGGTGAAGTGGTCTGGGAATGGCGCGCCTGGGAGCATTTGAATCCGGAAGATTTCCCGATTCATGAGATCTTTGACCGTCGCCACTGGCCAATGATTAACGGCCTGTCGGTGACTCGCGATGGCCTGGTGCTGATGAGCCTGCGCACGACGTCTGGCGTGATTGCCGTATCTAAAGAGAGCGGCAAAGTTGTCTGGCACGCGGGGCCGGAAGTGGTGGCGCAGCAGCATACGCCGGTTGAAATGGAGAACGGGTCGATTCTTGTTTTTGACAATGGCAACCTGCGTCCGGGCGTGACCTCGCCGCATTCCACGGTGCTGGAGTTCAATCCGCAAACCCACGCCATTACCTGGCAATATCGCGATATCTTCCCGCCGGCCTTCTTCTCCCCCTATATGGGCAGCGCGCAGCGTCTGGCGAACGGCAACACCTTTATCTGTGAATCCGCATTTGGTCGTCTGTTTGAAGTGACGCCGGAAGGGGAAACGGTTTGGGAATATATCATTCCGTTCTTCAATGAATATCCGGAGCACCTGAGCAAAGGCATTATTCCCGGAAAACAGAACAGTGCATTCCGCGCGCATCGTTATGCCGCCGACGCGATTGCCTGGTTGAAATAATCTCTGCCGCCAGCTCGCGCTGGCGGTCATTTTTTGATGTTTAACGGGAGGCAATCATGCCGCAACCTGGCCTTACCACGCCGGACAACGATGCATTACCCTGGCAAACGACCTTTCTTCTGGCGCTTCAGCATGTGCTGGTCGTCGCCGCGACCCCCATCACTTCCGTTTTTCTGATCGCCAAAGCGCTGCACTTTACCGACGCGGTGACCGCTTCGGTGCTGAGCGCCACGTTTCTGATGTGCGGGCTGGGCGCGATTCTGCAAAGCCTGGGCGTGAAAGGGGTAGGCGCGCGCCTGCCGTTTATCATGGTGCCCGGCGGCGCGCCGATCGCGATTTTTGTCGCTATCGCTCTGCAAACTAATATCCAGACGGCCGTTGGCGCGGTTATCTTAACGTCGTTGTTCTACTTTCTGGCGCTGCCCATTTTCCGCCGCTGCCTGCACCATTTCCCGCCCTTTATTATCGGCATTATGCTGCTGATGGTGTCGATAAACCTGATTCGTCTCTACGGCGGATTGATTATTGGCCAGCCGGGAAGCACGGATTTTGCTCACCCGACCAGTATTATTTTATCGCTGGGAACGATCCTGATTACGCTGGTTTTCGCGCTGGTCTTTACCGGTATTCTGCGCCAGCTTGCTGTGATGTTTGG
Source organism: Kluyvera sp. CRP (assembly GCF_019930565.1). Classification (NCBI taxonomy): domain Bacteria; kingdom Pseudomonadati; phylum Pseudomonadota; class Gammaproteobacteria; order Enterobacterales; family Enterobacteriaceae; genus Kluyvera; species Kluyvera sp. CRP. The sequence goes on from NZ_CP082841.1 coordinate 1,395,754, forward strand.
TCTGCTTGCCGGTACGCTGTTGGGCATGATGCTGGGCAGTGCCGACTTTAGCGGCGTGAGCCACGGCCCGCTGTTCAGCGTTCCGCAATTGTTCCCCTTCGGTTGGCCCATTTTCAACCTTTCCGCTTCGTTGCCGTTGCTGATTTACGCGGTAATTTCTATGGCTGAAGCAACTGGGCAAACGATTGCGACGGCGGAGATTGTTAATTCTACGCAGAACGTCCGTGAAGCGATTCCGCGTACGATTCGCGGCGATGCCATTATGTCGCTGCTGGGGGGGATTTTCGGGACATCGCTAATTATTACCTCCGGCGAAAATATCGGTGTGGTGCGCACCACCAATGTCAAATCACGCTATGTCACCGCCGCAGCAGGGCTGCTGTTGATTCTGATTGCGCTGTTCTCACCGTTGGTACGTCTTGCGACTTGCCTGCCAGGGCCGGTGGTGTGTGGTACGGCGGTGATTGTGTTCAGCATTATCGGGGTGATTGGTATCGATATGATCGCTCGTGAACCGTTGCACACACCGGGAAAAACTTACGCACTGGCAATGGGGCTGGCGATGGGCATGCTGCCTATTCTGGTGCCGGGTCTTTATCAAAATTTCCCGTCAGGCGTGCAGATGGTGTTTGGTAACGGCATGGCGGCGGGGACGTTGACGGCGATTCTGGTCAACTCGTTGTTTAACTGGAGTGAAAAGCGAAGTCAGGCGCGTGTAAAACCATAAGTTTATGAGAGCGGGCCGTTGGCCTGCTCTTATCCATCCAAAGAACTATTTTCTCACTGTTTGTTCACAATTATGTGACATATTCCATTGTATTTTTATATGCATAGACGAATCTTTTTTCACGCTACTTATGGGTAACCTCAGCATTTTCACCTGTGCGTTTTAACGTTCGCGGCATTAATCGCTCAGATAATCAGCATATCGAAAGAAATTTTTCACATAATGACTAATTGTTAATCACTGAATGTTGCAAAGTATTAAGTGAATAACTCTGCCTTCATGCCCATAGCATAAATTTCTCTGCTGAAAATAGTGCTTCGGGGTTTTTTTAATCTTTGCCCATCCATTCTCACCTTCAGTACAAATCCCGGTTAACTGTATTGACGTTTTCACATTCTATTGACAGATTGTACGGCATGAGGGGCATTTCATGGAGAATCCGCACTGCAACTCAGATGTTCCAGTGAAAGGAATCCCTCGCCTCTATATGCATCGACCCAGCCGGTTAAATAAAAAATAAGGTCAGGCGGTGTAACCCAATGCAAAGGGTAAAAACAACACATATCACATTGGAGCAGAATAATGAGTATTTCCTTGAAGAAGTCAGGGATGCTGAAGCTGGGCCTCAGCCTGGTCGCGATGACCGTTGCTGCCAGCGTACAGGCCAAAACCCTGGTTTATTGTTCAGAAGGCTCGCCGGAAGGCTTTAACCCACAGCTCTTTACGTCTGGTACCACCTATGATGCCAGCTCCGTACCTATCTATAACCGTCTGGTTGAATTCAAAACCGGCACCACGGAAGTGATTCCGGGTCTGGCCGAGAAATGGGACATCAGCCCGGACGGCAAAACCTATACCTTCCACCTGCGTCAGGGTGTGAAGTGGCAGGATAACAAAGAGTTCAAACCAACTCGCGACGTGAATGCCGACGATATCGTCTTCTCCTTCGACCGTCAGAAGAACCCACAGAACCCGTACCACAAAGTTTCTGGCGGCAGCTATGAATACTTTGAAGGCATGGGCCTGCAAGACCTGATTAGCGAAGTGAAAAAAGTCGACGATCATACCGTACAGTTCGTGCTGACTCGCCCGGAAGCGCCGTTCCTGGCCGACCTGGCAATGGACTTCGCCTCTATTCTGTCTAAAGAATATGCTGACAACATGCTGAAAGCCGGTACGCCGGAGAAAGTGGACCTGAACCCAATCGGTACCGGTCCATTCCAGCTGGTGCAGTACCAGAAAGACTCCCGTATTCTGTACAAAGCCTTCCCGGGCTACTGGGGCACCAAGCCGCAGATCGACCGTCTGGTCTTCTCCATCACGCCTGACGCTTCCGTGCGTTATGCCAAGCTGCAGAAAAACGAGTGCCAGGTGATGCCGTACCCGAACCCGGCAGACATCGCGCGCATGAAAGAAGACAAGAGCATCAACCTGATGGAACAGGCTGGCCTGAACGTGGGCTATCTCTCCTTCAACACCGAGAAAAAACCGTTTGATGACGTGAAAGTGCGCCAGGCGCTGACCTACGCAGTTAACAAAGAAGCGATCATCAAAGCCGTTTATCAGGGCGCTGGCGTAGCCGCGAAAAACCTGATCCCGCCAACCATGTGGGGCTATAACGACGACGTCAAAGACTACAGCTACGATCCGGAAAAAGCCAAGGCGCTGCTGAAAGAAGCGGGCCAGGATAAAGGCTTCACCGTTGAGCTGTGGGCGATGCCGGTACAGCGTCCGTACAACCCGAACGCTCGCCGTATGGCTGAGATGATTCAGGCTGACTGGGCGAAGATTGGCGTACAGGCCAAGATCGTGACCTACGAATGGGGCGAGTACCTCAAGCGTGCGAAAGCGGGCGAACACCAGGCCGTGATGATGGGCTGGACCGGCGACAACGGGGATCCGGATAACTTCTTCGCGACCCTGTTCAGCTGCGCAGCGGCGAAAGACGGCTCCAACTACTCTCGCTGGTGCTACAAGCCGTTTGAAGACCTGATTCAGCCGGCGCGTGCGACCGACGACCACAACAAGCGTATTGAACTGTACAAACAGGCTCAGGTAGTGATGCATGACCAGGCTCCGGCGCTGATCATCGCTCACTCCACCGTATACGAGCCAGTGCGTAAAGAAGTCAAAGGCTACGTGGTTGACCCATTAGGCAAACACCACTTCGACAACGTATCGATCGAATAATAAAGACGACGCCTTAACAGGCCGCGCATGCTTCCTGCCCCCTTTGGGGCGGGAAGCCGCGCCGTATCTGCGCCTCTCGTGTTGAGAACTGGCGGCAGATTTGTGAGCAATACAGACGGCCTGTGACCAGGCGGGACGTCATTAGAGAGAATCAGGGTTATGTTGCAGTTCATCCTCAAACGGTTGGGTCTGGTGATCCCGACGTTTATCGGTATCACCCTCCTCACGTTTGCCTTCGTGCATATGATTCCCGGCGATCCGGTAATGATTATGGCGGGCGAGCGTGGTATTTCCCCTGAGCGCCATGCCCAGCTGCTGGCTGAACTCGGCCTGGATAAGCCAATGTGGCAGCAGTATCTCCACTATATCTGGGGCGTGCTGCACGGTGACTTAGGGATTTCATTAAAGAGTCGTCTCCCGGTGTGGGATGAGTTTGTGCCGCGCTTTAAAGCGACACTGGAACTCGGTATCTGCGCCATGATTTTTGCCGTCGCCGTGGGGATTCCGGTGGGCGTGCTGGCCGCGGTGAAGCGCGGTTCTATCTTCGATCACACCGCCGTTGGCCTCGCGCTGACTGGCTACTCCATGCCGATTTTCTGGTGGGGCATGATGCTGATCATGCTGGTGTCGGTGCACTGGAACCTGACCCCCGTTTCCGGGCGCGTCAGCGACATGGTGTTCCTTGACGACTCCAACCCACTTACCGGCTTTATGCTGATTGATACCGCTATCTGGGGCGAAGAAGGCAACTTTATCGATGCGCTGGCGCATATGATTCTGCCGGCTATCGTGCTGGGGACCATTCCGCTGGCGGTAATTGTGCGTATGACCCGCTCATCCATGCTGGAAGTGCTGGGTGAAGACTATATCCGTACCGCGCGTGCCAAGGGGTTAACCCGCATGCGCGTCATCATCGTGCACGCGCTGCGTAACGCGATGCTGCCGGTGGTGACGGTTATCGGCCTGCAGGTTGGTACGCTGCTGGCTGGTGCGATTCTGACGGAAACCATCTTCTCCTGGCCGGGGCTGGGGCGCTGGTTGATTGACGCGCTGCAACGCCGTGACTATCCGGTGGTGCAGGGTGGGGTGCTGCTGGTGGCGACGATGATTATCCTCGTCAACCTGCTGGTAGACCTGCTGTACGGCGTGGTGAACCCGCGCATTCGTCATAAGAAGTAAGGGGCCGTCATGTCACAAGTTACTGAGAATAAAGCACCGGTGCCGATGACCCCATTACAGGAATTCTGGCACTATTTTAAGCGCAATAAAGGCGCGGTGGTTGGCCTGGTGTACGTGGTTATCGTGCTGTTTATTGCCATCTTCGCCAACTGGATTGCACCGTATAACCCGGCGGATCAGTTCCGCGATTCGCTGCTGGCTCCGCCTGCGTGGCAGGACGGCGGTAGTCTGGCGCATCTGCTGGGCACCGATGACGTTGGTCGTGACGTGCTGTCGCGCCTGATGTACGGTGCGCGTCTGTCGCTGCTGGTTGGCTGTCTGGTGGTAGTGCTGTCGCTGGTGCTGGGGATCATCCTTGGCCTGGTGGCGGGCTACTTTGGCGGCCTCGTCGACAACATCATCATGCGTGTCGTCGATATTATGCTGGCACTGCCTAGCCTGCTGTTGGCGCTGGTGCTGGTGGCTATCTTCGGCCCGTCGATCGGCAACGCCGCGCTGGCATTAACCTTTGTCGCCTTGCCGCACTACGTCCGCCTAACCCGTGCCGCCGTGCTGGTGGAGGTCAACCGCGACTACGTAACCGCTTCCCGCGTCGCGGGCGCCGGGGCGATGCGCCAGATGTTCGTCAATATTTTCCCAAACTGCCTTGCGCCGCTGATTGTTCAGGCATCGCTCGGTTTCTCTAACGCCATTCTCGATATGGCTGCCCTCGGCTTCCTGGGGATGGGCGCACAGCCGCCTACGCCGGAATGGGGCACCATGCTCTCTGACGTTCTGCAGTTTGCCCAAAGTGCCTGGTGGGTGGTGACCTTCCCGGGGCTGGCGATTCTGCTGACGGTGCTGGCATTTAACCTGATGGGTGACGGTCTGCGTGACGCGCTCGATCCCAAACTGAAGCAGTAAGAGGTTCGAGATGGCGTTATTAAATGTAGATAAATTATCGGTGCACTTCGGCGACGAAGGCACACCGTTTAAAGCCGTAGACCGCGTGAGCTATAGCGTCAGTCAGGGCGAAGTCGTTGGTATTGTCGGCGAGTCCGGCTCGGGTAAATCTGTTAGCTCATTGGCGATCATGGGGCTGATTGATTATCCCGGCCGCGTTATGGCTGAAAGCCTGATGTTTAACGGTCAGGATCTGAAGCGTATTTCCGAGAAAGAGCGTCGCAATCTGGTGGGTGCAGAAGTGGCGATGATCTTCCAGGATCCGATGACCAGCCTGAACCCGTGCTACACCGTCGGCTTCCAGATTATGGAAGCGATTAAAGTGCACCAGGGCGGCAACAAACAGACGCGCCGTCAGCGGGCAATCGACCTGTTGAATCAGGTCGGGATTCCGGATCCGGCATCACGTCTGGATGTTTACCCGCACCAGCTGTCCGGTGGGATGAGCCAGCGCGTGATGATCGCCATGGCGATTGCCTGCCGTCCGAAGCTGCTGATTGCCGATGAGCCGACCACCGCGCTCGACGTGACCATTCAGGCGCAGATTATCGAGCTGCTGCTGGAATTACAGCAGAAAGAGAACATGGCGCTGATCCTGATTACTCACGATTTGGCGCTGGTGGCTGAAGCCGCGCACAAAATCATCGTGATGTACGCCGGTCAGGTGGTAGAGACGGGGGCGGCCAGCGACATTTTCCGCGCGCCGCGCCATCCCTATACTCAGGCGCTGCTGCGCGCGTTACCCGAATTTGCTCAGGATAAAGCGCGTCTGGCTTCGCTGCCGGGAGTCGTGCCGGGTAAATACGACCGCCCGAACGGCTGTCTGTTGAACCCGCGTTGCCCCTATGCGACGGATAAATGCCGCAGCGTAGAGCCTGAGCTAAATACCGTTGACGGTGCTCGCCAGTCGAAATGTCACTACCCACTCGATGATGCCGGGAGGCCCACACTATGAGTACGCACGAGGCCACCTCGCAGCAGCCGCTGCTGCAGGCAATTGACCTGAAAAAACATTACCCGGTGAAGAAGGGGATGTTTGCCCCTGAGCGCCTGGTGAAGGCGCTGGACGGCGTTTCTTTTACTCTTGAACGCGGCAAAACGCTTGCTGTGGTAGGCGAGTCCGGCTGCGGCAAATCGACCCTGGGTCGCCTGCTGACGATGATTGAAGTGCCAACCGGCGGCGAGCTGTACTACCAGGGGCAGGATCTGCTCAAGCACGATCCACACGCGCAAAAATTGCGTCGGCAGAAAATCCAGATTGTGTTCCAGAACCCGTATGGTTCTCTGAACCCGCGTAAGAAGGTGGGGCAGATTCTGGAAGAGCCGCTGCTGATTAACACCTCGCTCAGCAAAGAGCAGCGCCGTGAAAAAGCGTTGGCGATGATGGCGAAAGTGGGTCTCAAAACGGAGCACTACGACCGTTATCCGCACATGTTCTCTGGCGGTCAGCGCCAGCGTATCGCTATCGCTCGTGGTCTGATGCTCGACCCGGACGTGGTGATTGCCGACGAACCGGTCTCCGCGCTCGACGTTTCCGTTCGCGCGCAGGTGCTGAACCTGATGATGGATTTGCAGCAGGAGTTGGGGCTGTCTTACGTCTTTATCTCCCACGACCTGTCGGTGGTGGAGCACATCGCCGACGAAGTGATGGTGATGTACTTAGGCCGTTGCGTGGAGAAGGGCACGAAAGACCAGATCTTCAACAACCCGCGTCACCCGTACACCCAGGCGCTGCTCTCCGCAACGCCGCGTCTGAATCCGGACGATCGCCGCGAGCGCATCAAACTGACTGGTGAGCTGCCAAGCCCGCTGAATCCGCCGCCGGGTTGCGCCTTCAACGCGCGTTGCCGTCGACGCTTCGGGCCGTGCACGCAGCTTCAGCCGCAGCTTAAAGATTATGGCGGTCAGCTGGTGGCATGCTTTGCCGTTGACCAGGATGAGAATCCAGAAAAGAGCGTGTAACGTACTGACTATCTTAAAGGCCGCAGAGGTTAAACTTTGCGGCCTTTTTGTTTTCGGGCGCAATTCTGAAAAGGCGTCTCTTCCGGCGAGTTGAAAGGTCGATTGCCGTATTATTGACGGCAAGCCGGGTTTCCCGGTGAGGCGCAATGTTGCGGGGGCTTGATCCCCGGCGGCATGAGTTGCTGAAAAGAGAAAGCCCCCGCACGTTGTTTGGTATCAACCGGCAACATAACGAGGGCCATTCACTTGCTAGACAACAAGAGGATAGCCGCGAACCGTTGCCATTGCAATACAGGCGGTTGTATGACGCTCAACGAGGCATTAGTGCTTGCGGTTGTGACCTCCATCGTCGGCCCATTGGTGGTCGCGCTGGTACGTCACTTCTTCAGGTTCTAAGCTGACGGGGCGTTGTGGCTGCCGCAATGGCACATGCGCCCGAACCGGGCCGCAGAGGAAGCTCTGCGGCCTTTTTCGTTAACCCCAATGAACGGTTATTGCGGATACGGCACCCAGGCACCGCCGTTCAGGCGAACGTATGGTTTGCCCTGATATTGCACTACCACAGCGTTGGAGTTTTCCGACACGGCGGCAGTCTGCGGCAGGTTGCTGGTCAGCGCGGACCAATCAACGCTGTCTTCGGTGAACAGCTTGCCGTCCACCGCGCGGGCAACCAGCTCGGAAATGGCGAGATAGCTGCTTGGCTGGGTGATGTCGATTGCCGGACCCTGATGCGGCGCCTTCATACCAAAGAATTTGATGGCGGCCGGAACGTGGGTAATCGACGGGCTTGGGATATCGCGCAGGCCGGAAACCTGCATCTTATCGCCTTGCAATGCCGCGCCATGCTCAGGAACGACCACCACCATCACCTTACGACCTGATTTTTCCAGCTCGGTAAAGAAGGCATCCAGTTCATCGAATAGCTTCTGTCCACGGGCTTTATAGTCTGCGGTCTTACTCTGACCCGGATAATGGTTACCGTCGTGCAGCGGCAGAATATTGTAGAAGGTCGCCGAACGGCCACCCGCAGGAATATCCGGAGACTGCATCCAGCGATTCAGCGTGGCGAGGTCGTCATACACCGGTGAACCGTCGAATGACAGCAGGTTGACCGGCAGTTTACTCTGATCCATCAGCGGGCTCTGCATGCCGCCGTTTTCACGTACTTCTTTAAGGAAGTCGCCGAAAACACCGTTGTGGTCGAGCATCAGGTTCTGCTTAAAGCCCAGTTTTGAAAGATTATCGAACAGATAGCATTGGTTGCCCGCGGGCTGATACAGGCTGGTGTGTGATGGCTGACCGCAACTGGCGCGCAACAGGCGAATCGCCGCCGGGCCACTGTAAGAGGTGGCTGAGTTGAAGTTGCTAAAGCGAATATCAAAGTGCGACCACAGCGGATGTTGCATCAGCGCGGCAGCTTCGAGATCGGAATTTGCCAGCGAGCAGATGTTGATAACCAGCAGGTCAAATGGCTGAGCGTCAGCCGGCAACTCCGCTGGGAAAGTCGTGACGCGCTTACTTTCCGCAGTGTAGAAGCTGTTCAGCCAGGCGTTCAGGTTATCTGATGTCGGCGCGGCGGTTTGTGCCGGAATATCGCTGTTTGCAGCCGCACTTGTGCCTGTTGTTGCCGTTGGCGCTGCCGTGTTGGCGGTTGTCGCCGTCGCATTTTGCCCGGTAGGCCACAGGCTAAAGGAGGGACCAAGGAGCGCGTTCAGGTTAATCCACACCATGGCGATGACAACAAATACCGTAATACGAATCCATTGGTTCAGGAACAGCCAGGCGACCAGCAGTACGAAGAAGACGCCAACCATCTGCCAGTTGATGAAACGCGTGATCAGGTCCCAAATGTAATCGGCGCTAAAACCTGCAATTTGCGAGCCCTGGCTCATAATGCTTTCCGGTCCCGGCAGCCAGGTATCGTGCCAGAACAGCGCAAAGCCGATAGGTATCGCAATCCAGTGTCGCCAACGGTGCAGCCGGCTGTTGGGCAACGGGAACAGCAGGAAGGCCATAAATACCAGGTTCTGCATGGCGTGAAAATTCAGGTATCCGGCCCACAGTAGGCCAAATTTGACCAGAAAATAGAAGTTCCAGCCGGATAGGCCCCGCCAGTAATGCCAGGAGGAAGAAGGCGTCGCGGTGGCGTTTTGCGTCGAATTAGTCATTTTTTGATTTTGCCCTGACGGCCAGATCCCGGCGCAATACGCCTACTGGCTTAACATAACGGGGTTTAAGAAACATCAAGCGGAAGGCGTTTTCAATCCGACGTTGATGGTGGCGCGTCAGATATCCCAACGGGAAAAAAATAAACGCGCACAGTACCACGAGTTGAATAATATCGCTTATTGACATCATGACGATTTCTCTTCGGTATCGGCGGACAAACGCAGTGGTTCGGGATAACGACGCCAGCCGTTGCCCTCGTAAGTGGCGTTGATGACGTTGGTCGGTTTTGGCGCCATCTGCAGTGGTTTGGTCCACAGTTCTGGCTTCACGTCGCGCATGATCAGCAGTTCGGAGGCAATTTGCTTATCTTCGAACCAAATCATGCGGTTAGAGAAAATATCGCCGGTAGGTAGCGGAAAAATATGGTTCAGCGCTTTGTCCAGGTCATTGACCCGGCAGAATGGCAGGAACAACACCAGACGTTGGTCGGCAATGGTGACGATGTCGCCCATACGGTGAGGGCGACATAGCGTGAGCGCCTGCTCAACGCGCAGTCCCGGCGCCGGGCGCAAAGCGACCATCACCCCTTTGCTGTCGGCGGGGAGTAAGGTGTTGTTGATCACTTTTTGCACCGAGTCGCAGAATACATCCCACTTCTGATAACCCTTCAGCTTCAACGGTTCCGTGTTGGCCAGCAGAGTGCTCAGGTCTTCCGGTACGTGGCGATTGAACTGCTGCGTTTGCACGCTTTCAATCAACGTCAGGCTGCGAGACAGCGGCGCGTTTGCCGAAATCACCAGGTTAGCGCCACAGCTGAGCAGCAGGCGCTCATCGGTGGCGCGCAGGCTTGCCGTGGTCTCGCGAACGATGATTTTTAATGCGCTTCCGCGCTGGCGACGCAAGGTATGGATATAGTGGGCCAGTTGTTCGACCTGGCTGTTCTGGTTGAGTGAGAATATGACCGTTGCGGCCTGGGCGGTGCGCGCGGCATTAAATACGGCGTCGTTGGTTTCGAATAACGTCCAGTGTTCTGACAGCGGCGGTGCGCCTTCAAGAATATTGATATTACTCAGAACTTCTTTTTCATCACTGCGTGGTTGCACGTTGGCAACCTCTTCCTGTGCTAAATGCCAGCCGTTGTCATTTTGTTTAATTAAAAGCTGCTGACGGGCGCTAACGCCTTTTTCATTCGCCCAGTAAGATATATCCAGGAGTTGACTATCACCCTGGTAACGTAAATTTGCGAGGCCGGAAAGTGAACGATATTCACCCAGAAGATGTGATGTTAAGGCATCGGCATTGTTGCCAGGGCTAAGAACTAAAAGAGTGCAATGGTAGTATTTCGCCCATTGTTGAGACTTGTTTACCCAATCGAGAAGTTTTTTTCCCGATATATTTTCCCAGGCGTTGTGGGAACATAAAAGGATAACGAAATAATCTTTGGGCTCCAGCGTGCAGAGTAAATCGCGGCGCATAAAGTGTAGACCATTCTGGCTATCCTGCATGGTAAATAGCGCAATTTTTTTTGGCCCGGAATTATCCCTTAACTCTATGAGGTCATTGGGATTTCCTCCCATACCGACGACGGCGACATGGGCCGAATCTGGCTGCGCGGAAAGCGTCTGATTCAGCAGGCTAACGGCATCCTCATGGCGGTCAGTATTGATCCACCAGACGCCGCCTGTGGGCATATGGCTCACTTCATCCCACAGCGACTGAATACCTAGCGAAAATATGGGGTTCATCGGGTCCCTCTTATCGACGAAAATCCTGCGTATAAGTTTACTAGTGTCATCGCCAGAATAAACCTAATATTGAAATTAAATAGCATCAGATTTAGCATGTATACTCTAAATAATTCGAGTTATCGTCAGGCGATAAGTGTGTAAATCCCCTGGAAATTGCATAACTATGTGGCTGGAATGAGTAGAAGTGGATGTGCTCATTGCCATCTGAAGTATGATGAGTATAAACGAATTTCATGGAAAGGTTGCCATTCGAAAGAGGTGGCGCATTCGTACTTTGATTTCAGAGGGAGTAAAGAAATGCCAGATAACGAACCTATGACATCAGTTGATTCGCAACTCGGTTACACTTTCCAGAATGATTTTCTCGCATTGAGCCGAGCTTTCTCTCTACCCAATATAGATTACACTGATATTTCCCAGCGTGAAAAATTAGCTGCGGCGTTTAAGCGCTGGCCGCTGCTATCAGAGTTTGCAGAACAAAAAGCCGAACAAAAATAAGGAAGCCGAATGGCTATTCTGGGATTACAGGGCGTGCGCGGTGGCGTGGGCACAACGTCAATCACGGCGGCCCTCGCGTGGTCATTGCAACTGCTCGGGGAGTCGGTATTGGTTATCGATGCCAGCCCCGACAATATGCTGCGCCTGTCATTTAACGATGATATCGCTCGTGAAAGCGGCTGGGCGCGCGCAGTGCGGGACGGTAATGACTGGCGCGATACCGCGCTCCGCTATACCGCGCAAATTGACCTGCTGCCGTTCGGCAAACTGCAACCCGGCGATCGACAAAATGTGGCCGTACTCAGCGACACGCTGTCGATCATCACCGAAATTGTCCAGACGCTGGAGCGTGAGGGACGCTATCAGTGGATACTTATCGACGTGCCGCACGGCTTCTATCCGTGGACGCCTGCGCTTATTGAGGCTTGCCACTATACATTGACCATCGTGAAGCCGGACGCCAACTGCCACATTCGTTTGCACCAGCAGCCGCTGCCTGCCAATACCCATATTCTGCTTAACGGCCTGCGCATGAGCAGCCCGCTGCAGGAAGACCTGTATCAGGTCTGGCTGCAAACACAGCGCCATCTGGTGCCGGTGGTGGTCCATCGCGATGAGGCGATGGCCGAAAGCCTGGCCAGCAAGCAGCCGTTGGGCGAGTATCGTCATGATTCGCTGGCCGCTGAAGAGATGATCACCCTCGCCAACTGGTGCCTGATGCACTATGCCGGACATCACCCGGCGGAGGAGCGCGAATCATGATTCGCCTTAGCAGCTGGATATTCGTCCCGTCGGTGTATGCGCAGCTACGTGCGCGCTATATCGGCTATCGGCGTGCTGGCTCTTCCTGGCTCGCCGCAACGCTAGCTTGCCTGTGGGTCGGGCTGGCGTGGATGTTTTTGCCGCTAGAAAACCCGCGCTGGCAGGCGCTGCAAGCACGTCAGGATGAGCTGTTTCCGCATATTCGTTTTGCGCGTCCCCGGCCATTAGATCCGCTGCGTTACCTGCTGCAGGCACTGTGGCTCATCATCAGCAAACCGCCGGAAACCCGGCGTGCCGTGGCCTGGCGCCCTTTCGCCGGCGTCGATCGCCTGCGTGAACGCTATAACCAGTGGGCGGAGTCGCTGCCGGGCCGTGTGAACGCGCAAACCGGCCATCTCGACCATAAAAAAGAGCTGGCGCACCTGAACCCAAAACTGCGACGGTTTGTGCTTGGCGTTGCCGTGGTGCTATCGCTGCTGCTGGCGCTGGTTTGTATCACGCAGCCGTTTAACCCGATTTCACAGTTTATTTTCCTGATGCTGTTGTGGGGCGTGGCCCTGCTGGTGCGCCGTATTCCCGGTCGTTTCTCCGCGCTGATGCTGATCGTTCTGTCGCTGACGGTCTCCTGCCGCTACATCTGGTGGCGCTATACCTCGACGTTGAACTGGAACGACCCCGTCAGCCTGGTATGCGGGCTGATTCTGCTGTTTGCAGAAACCTATGCCTGGATAGTGCTGGTACTGGGCTACTTCCAGGTCGTCTGGCCGCTGAATCGTCATCCGGTGCCGCTGCCGAAAGACATGAACGAATGGCCGACGGTCGATATCTTTGTGCCGACTTACAACGAAGATCTGAACGTGGTGAAAAATACCGTTTATGCCTCACTCGGCATCGACTGGCCGAAAGACAAGGTGAAAGTGTGGATCCTTGATGACGGCGCCCGTGAAGAATTTCGCCAGTTTGCGAAAGACGTCGGCGTTGAGTATGTCGCGCGTACCACGCATGAACATGCAAAAGCGGGGAACATCAACAACGCGCTGAAGCTGGCGAAAGGCGAGTTCGTCTCCATCTTCGACTGCGACCACGTGCCGACGCGCTCGTTCCTGCAAATGACCATGGGCTGGTTCCTGAAGGATAAAAAGCTGGCGATGATGCAGACGCCGCACCACTTCTTCTCTCCGGACCCGTTCGAACGTAACCTGGGGCGTTTTCGTAAAACACCGAACGAAGGCACGCTGTTCTACGGCCTGGTGCAGGATGGCAACGACATGTGGGACGCGACCTTCTTCTGCGGCTCGTGTGCGGTCATCCGTCGTAAGCCGTTGGATGAAATTGGCGGTATCGCCGTGGAAACGGTAACCGAAGATGCGCACACCTCGCTGCGTTTGCACCGTCGTGGCTACACCTCAGCCTATATGCGTCTGCCGCAGGCGGCGGGGCTGGCGACGGAAAGCCTGTCGGCGCACATCGGCCAGCGTATTCGCTGGGCGCGTGGGATGGTGCAGATTTTCCGCATGGATAACCCGTTGTTAGGCAAAGGGTTGAAGTTGCCGCAGCGGCTCTGCTACCTCAACGCCATGTTCCACTTCTTATCGGGTGTGCCGCGGTTGATCTTTCTGACCGCGCCGCTGGCTTTCCTGTTGCTACACGCTTACATCATCTACGCCCCGGCGTTGATGATTGCGCTGTTCGTGCTGCCGCACATGATTCACGCCAGCCTCACCAACTCGAAGATTCAGGGTAAATATCGCCACTCCTTCTGGAGTGAAATCTATGAAACGGTGCTGGCCTGGTACATCGCGCCGCCGACCATGGTAGCGCTGTTTAACCCGCATAAAGGCAAATTCAACGTGACCGCTAAGGGCGGCCTGGTGGAGGAAGAGTACGTCGATTGGGTGATCTCAAGACCGTATATCTTCCTTGTGCTGTTAAACCTGGTTGGCGTGGCGTTCGGCATCTGGCGCTATATGTACGGCCCGGAGAACGAAATTCTCACCGTATGGATCAGTCTGATTTGGGTGTTCTATAACCTGATTATTCTCGGCGGCGCGGTTGCCGTGTCGGTTGAGAGCAAGCAGGTGCGCCGCTCGCATCGTGTCGAAATCAAAATGCCGGGGGCAATTTCCCGTGAAGACGGTCACCTGTTCTCCTGTACGGTACACGACTTCTCCGACGGTGGCGTCGGCATTCGTATCAACGGCGACGCTCAGGTGCTGGAAGAGCAGAAGGTGAATTTGCTGCTAAAACGCGGCCAGCAGGAATATGTCTTCCCTACGCAGGTGGTGCGCGTGCTGGGCAGCGAAGTCGGCCTCAAGCTGCTGCCGATGAGCACGCGTCAGCATATCGACTTTGTACAGTGTACCTTTGCGCGCGCGGATACGTGGGCGCTGTGGCAGGACAGCTTCCCGGAAGATAAACCGCTGGAAAGTCTGTTCGATATTCTGAAGTTAGGGTTCCGTGGTTATCGTCACCTGGCCGAGTTTGCGCCGCCGGTGGCAAAGGAAATTTTCCGGTCGCTCACCTTGTTGGTGGCGTGGGTGGCCTCGTTTGTACCGCGTCGTCCGGAACGTGACGCGGTGGTCGAGCATCCGCTATCGGCTTTGGCTCAACAATAATGATGATTATGCGATGAAAAGAAACCTTTCCTGGATTTGTGCAGTGGCAGTGGGTATGGGCAGTTTACTGCCGCTCACGACGCATTCAGAAACGACGCCAGAGGTGTCGGTGACGCCCACCGTTCAGCAGGACGCGACGGCGCCTACGCCTGACGCCGCGCCGGTGGTGGTGGAAGATGCGCCAAGCCGTGACGTAAAGCTTTCTTTCGCCCAGATTGCGCCACCGCCGGGCAGCATGGTGCTGCGCGGTTCGAATCCGGACGGTGGCGTGGAGTTTGGCATGCGCAGCGACGAAGTGGTGTCGAAGGCGCTGCTTAACCTGACCTACACCCCGTCGCCGTCCCTGCTGCCGATTACCTCGCAGCTGAAGGTTTATCTGAACGATGAACTGATGGACGTCCTGCCGGTGACCAAAGAGCAGTTAGGTAAAAAAGTGACCGCGCAGATCGCCGTCGATCCGCTGTACATCACCGATTTTAACCGCGTTCGCCTTGAGTTTATCGGCCACTACCGCGATGTGTGCGAAAACCCGGCCAACAATACCGTCTGGCTGGACGTGGCGCGTAATAGCTCGTTGGATTTGACCTACCGCTCGCTGAAAGTGCGTAACGATCTTTCCCACTTCCCGGTGCCGTTCTTTGACACGCGCGACAACCGCGCGCTGGAGCTGCCGATGGTCTTTGCCGCGTCGCCCGATCTGCAACAGCAGCAGGCGGCGGGCATTATCGCCTCGTGGTTTGGCGCGAAAGCGGGCTGGCGTGGACAGAGTTTCCCGGTGCTGTTTAACACGCTGCCGGAGCGTAACGCGATCGTCTTTGCCACCAACGATCGTCGTCCGGACTTCCTGCGCGATCATCCTGCGGTCAACGCGCCGACGATCGAGATGATCGACCATCCGGGCAACCCGTATATGAAGCTGCTGGTGGTGTTTGGCCGTGACGATAAAGATTTGCTGAAAGCGGCGCAGGGCATTGCCTCGGGCAACATTCTGTTCCGTGGTGATAGCGTCACCGTTGATGAAGTGAAGCCGCTGCGGCCACGCGTGCCGTACGACGCGCCGAACTGGGTACGTACCGACCGCCCGGTCACCTTCGGCGAGCTGAAAACCTACGAACAGCAGCTACAGTCTACCGGGTTGGAGCCTGCCTCCATCAACCTGTCGCTGAATCTGCCGCCGGATCTGTACTTGATGCGCAGTACCGGCATCGATATGGACCTGAAATATCGCTACACCATGCCGCCCGTCAAAGACAGCTCGCGGATGGACATCAGCCTCAACAACCAGTTCCTGCAGTCATTTAACCTGGATAGTACTCAGGACGTTAACAAGCTGATGCTGCGCCTGCCGGTGCTGCAGGGCCTGCTCGATGGCAAGAATGACATTAGCATCCCGGCGCTGCGCCTGGGGGCGATGAACCAGCTGCGCTTTGACTTCCAGTATATGAACCCGATGCCAGGCGGTACGCTGGAGAACTGTATTACCTTCCAGCCGGTACAAAACCACGTGGTGATTGGCGATGACTCGACGATCGACTTCTCCGACTATTACCACTTCTTGCCGATGCCGGATCTGCGCACCTTTGCTAACGCGGGCTTCCCGTTCACCCGTATGGCGGACCTGTCCGATACGGTCATCGTGATGCCGAAGACGCCGTCTGAAGCACAGGTCAGCACGCTGCTGAATACCGTGGGCGTGGTGGGTGGACAAACCGGTCTGGCAGGCACCAGCATGACCATTGTCGATGAGGGTAGCCAGATTAAGAATAAAGATGCCGACCTGCTGCTGATTGGCTCTATTCCGCAGCAGCTCAAAGACGACAAGCATATCGACCTGCTGGTCAATGCGACGCAAAGCTGGGTGAAAACGCCGGTGCGCCACCACGACCTGCCGAGCATCTATATGGATGAGGATGACCGCCAGGCCAGCGTGCAAACCGGTATTACCTCCTCAGGGCCGATGGCCGCGGTGGTGGGTTTTGAATCGCCTTATTACAAACAACGTAGCGTGATCGCCCTGTTGGCGGACAGCGCCAGCGGCTATAACTTGCTGAATGGCGCGCTGAACGACAGCGGTAAACGCGCGGCGATGTTTGGTTCGGTATCGGTGATTCGTGAATCCGGCGTCAGCAGCCTGCGGGTAGGGGATATCTACTACGTCGGCCACCTGCCGTGGTTTGAACGCGTTTGGTTTGCGCTTTCCAACCATCCGGTGCTGCTGGCTATCTTCGCGGCGATCAGCATCGTGCTGCTGGCCTGGGTACTGTGGCGTCTGCTGCGTATCATCAGCCGTCGTCGTCTGGATCCGGAAGACGAGTAACCCGCGATGAAGATGCTGAGCTGGATCGTTCTGCTGTGCGCCCTTGGAGGTCAGGTACAGGCTGCCTGTGACTGGCCGGCCTGGGAGCAGTTTAAAAAGGATTACGTGAGTGCAGAAGGGCGGGTGATCGATCCCAGTGATTCTCGCAAAATCACCACCTCAGAGGGGCAAAGCTATGGGTTGTTCTTTGCCCTCGCGGCCAACGATCGTCAGATGTTCGCCACTCTGTTTAACTGGACGCAGAACAATCTGGCGCAAGGTTCACTGCGCGAGCATCTTCCGGCGTGGTTATGGGGTAAAAAGAGCGAAGAGGCGTGGACGGTGCTGGACAGCAATTCCGCGTCTGACTCCGATATCTGGATTGCCTGGACGTTGCTGGAGGCCGGTCGACTGTGGAAAAACGACGACTATACCGACACCGGCAAAGCGCTGCTGGCGAAGATTGCTGCCGAGGAAGTGGTGAATGTACCGGGTCTGGGGCTAATGCTTCTGCCGGGACGCGTCGGTTTTGCCGAAGAGATGCGCTGGCGCTTTAACCCCAGCTACTTCCCTCCGCAGGTGGCGCAGTATTTCAGCCGCTTCGGCGCACCGTGGACTACGCTGCGCGATACCAACCTCAAACTGCTGCTTGATACCGCCCCGAAAGGCTTTTCGCCGGACTGGGTGAGCTACGAAAAAGCGAAGGGCTGGCAGCTAAAAGAGGCGAATGTGATCGGCGGCTATGATGCGATTCGCGTCTATTTGTGGGTGGGAATGATGAACGACGCAGACCCGCAAAAAGCGCGTCTGCTTAAACGCTTCAACCCAATGGCGGCGCAGACCGCCCGGCAGGGGCTTCCCCCGGAGAAAGTGGCGATCGCCACGGGGAAAGTGACCGGTGATGGCCCGGTTGGTTTTTCGGCTTCACTGCTGCCGTTCTTACAGGATCGTGATGCTCAGGCCGTTCAGCGCCAGCGTGTTACCGACCATTTTCCCGGCGCGGATGCTTATTATAGTTATGTTCTGACCCTCTTTGGTCAGGGCTGGGATCAACACCGTTTTCGCTTCAGCGCCCGCGGCGAATTACTACCTGACTGGGGCCAGGAATGCGCAAGTTCACACTAAGTTTACTCACCCTCTCTCTGGGGCTGTCGTTGGTACAGCCGGTCTTCGCGGACACCTCGGCGGAAGAGCAGTTGCTCAACCAGGTGCGTCTTGGCGAGGCCAGCAAACGTGAAGATCTGGTGCAGCAATCGCTGTATCGGTTAGAACTGATTAACCCCAATAACCCGAAGGTGCTGGCGGCTCGCCTGCGCTACATGCTGCGTCAGGGGGATACCGCGGGTGCGCAGGCGCAGTTGAAAAAACTGGCGCAGGTCGCGCCCAATTCCACGGAGTACAACGCCTCGCGCGCGGAAATTGGTTTGAACACCGATGCCGGGCGTCAGTCGCTACAGCAGGCGCGTTTACTCGCCACCACCGGCCATGTGCCGGAAGCGCTGGCGGAATATGAAAAAGCGTTTAACGGCCCGCCGCCGGACGGCGATTACGCCGTGGAGTACTGGACAGCGGTGGCGAAACTGCCCGCCCGGCACAATGAAGCGCTCAAACAACTGCAGTCGCTGAACCAGAAAAACCCCGGCAACGTTGGCCTGCAAATGACGCTGGCGAATACGCTCCTGGCCGACAACCAGCGCGATGCGGCATTTGCGGTACTCGAACAGATGGCGAAATCGGCGGGCGGTCGCGGACCGGCAGCCGATCTCTGGTTTAAGGCCATTAAAAACCAGCCTGCCAGCCCGTCCAGCGTGCAGGCGCTACAGCGTTACCTGTTAATTTTCACCAGCGGTGAATCGGCGGACAGCGCCCGTGCGCTGCTGGCCGAGCAGCAAAAACAGCTGGCGGATCCGGTGTTCCTTGCGAAGGCCAAAGAGGCCGAAGCGGAAGCGAACAAACCGCAAACCTGGGAACTGTACTGGCCGTTGATCCGCAAAGGCGACGCGGCGCTGAAAGCCAATAATCTGGCGCAGGCGGAGAGCTTCTACCAGCAGGCGCGTAAGCTGGATGCCACCGACAGCTATGCGGTACAAGGCCTGGGCGACGTGGCGATAGCCCGTAAAGATACCGCTGCGGCTGAGCGCTATTACCAACAGGCGCTGCGCCTTGACCGTGGCAACAGCGGCGCGGTGCGCGGGCTGGCCAATATCTATCGCGCCGAGTCGCCGGAAAAAGCGACCGCGTTTATTAATGGTCTCTCGGCCAGCCAGCGTCGCAGTATTGATGATATCGAACGCAGCCTGACCAACGACCGGCTTTCACAGCAGGCGGAAGCGCTGGAAAACCGCGGTGAGTGGGCGCAGGCGGCGACGCTTCAGCGTCAGCGCCTGGCGCTGTCGCCGGACGATGTGTGGATCACCTATCGCCTTTCCCGCGACCTGGTGAGCGCGGGGCAACGCGGCGAAGCCGACCGTCTGATGCTCAACCTGGCGCATAAGAAACCGACCGACGCCGATCAGGTTTACGCCTACGGTCTGTATCTCTCCGGTAACGGTCAGGATCAGGCGGCGCTGACGCATCTGGCCGCGCTGCCGTCGTCGCAGTGGACGGACAACATTCGCGAGCTGGATCAGCGTCTGCGCAGCGACCAACTGATTGCTCAGGCAAACCGTCTGCGCGACGGTGGACAAGAGGCGCAGGCCATCGCGTTGCTGAAACAGCAGCCGGAGTCTGCACGCATTCATTCAACCCTTGCCGACTGGGCCCAGCAGAGGGGTGACAGCGCCGCAGCGTTGACCGAATACAACGCGGTGCTGGCGAAAGACCCTCATGATGAGGATGCCCACCTGGGGTTAGCGGAGGTCTACGCGGCTGACGGCAACGCATTGGCGGCGCGTCAGCAACTGGCCGAACTGCCGGCAGAAGGTGAGCGTTCGCTCGGTACCCAGCGCCGTATTGCGTTGGTGAGTGCGCAACTGGGCGACACGGGTGCGGCCCAGAAAATGTTGACCGCGCTGGTGCCGCAGGCAAAAGCGCAGCCGCCATCAATGGAAAGCGCGATGGTGCTGCGTGACGCGGCGCGTTATCAGGCGCAGGACGGCAACCCACAGCAGGCGCTGGAAACCTACAAAGATGCCATGGTGGCGGCGCAGGTTACCCCGGCGCGGCCGCAGGATAATGACACCTTTACCCGCCTCACGCGTAACGATGAAAAAGATGACTGGCTCAAGCGCGGCGTGCGCAGCGATGCGGCCGACCTGTATCGTCAGCAGGATTTGAACGTCACGCTGGAGCATGATTTCTGGGGTTCCAGCGGCACGGGCGGTTATTCGGATCTGAAAGCTCACACCACCATGTTACAGGTGGATGCGCCGCTCGCCGATGGGCGGATGTTCTTCCGATCCGATCTGGTCAATATGGATGCCGGGAGTTTCTCCACCGACAAAAATGGCTACCATAAAGAGCAGTGGGGAACCTGTGATTTAGCCCGTTGTAATGGCTCTGCGAATCAGAGCGATAGCGGTGCCAGCGTGGCTGTGGGCTGGAAAAATGATACCTGGAACGCCGATATCGGTACCACGCCGATTGGCTTTAACGTTGTCGATGTGGTCGGTAGCCTGAGCTACAGCAACGATCTCGGCCCGCTGGGCTACACGCTCAACGCGCACCGTCGACCGATTTCCAGTTCGCTGCTGGCCTTCGGCGGACAGAAAGACAATAGCAGCGGCGCACATCCCGGTACGACCTGGGGTGGCGTGCGTGCTAACGGCGGCGGTCTGAGCCTGAGTTACGATAAAGGTGAGGCCAACGGCGTATGGGCCTCGCTGAGCGGCGATCAGTTGACCGGCAAAAACGTCGCCGACAACTGGCGCGTGCGCTGGATGACCGGCTACTACTACAAGGTCATCAACGAGAACAACCGTCGGGTAACCGTCGGGCTGAACAACATGATCTGGCACTACCAGAAGGATTTGAGCGGCTATACGTTAGGTCAGGGCGGCTATTACAGCCCGCAGGAGTACGTTTCCTTCGCCGTGCCGGTGAACTGGCGCCAACGCACGGAAAACTGGTCGTGGGAACTGGGGGGATCTGTCTCCTGGTCGCATTCACGTACGAAAACCGAGCCACGTTATCCGCTGATGAATCTGATTCCGTCGCAATGGAAGCAGGACGCGAGCGATGATACCAACGGCGGCGGCAGTAGCCAGGGCTTCGGCTACACGGCGCGGGCCCTCGTCGAACGTCGGGTCACGTCCAACTGGTTTATCGGCGCGGGTGTGGATATTCAGCAGGCCAAAGATTACACCCCAAGCCATGCGCTGTTGTACGTGCGTTACTCCGCCGCCGGGTGGCAGGGTGACCTCGACATGCCGCCGCAGCCGCTGGTGCCGTACGCTGACTGGTAACCTCATCTATCCTGATATAGGTATTCGTCTTATATAACCCGGCTTGACGCCGGGTTATAATTATCGCGCCAGAGTCCGTTTTGACTTTGCCGCCAGCCTCGTTATTCTCAATGCCTGAGCAATACGTTCGTACCTGTGGAGAGCTCTTTTGCGCGTCAGCCGTTCACTTACTATAAAACAAATGGCTATGGTTGCTGTTGTTACCATGTTGTTTTTGTTCATCTTTTGCTTTATTTTGCTGTTCCATTTTGTGCAGCAGGATCGCTATAACACGGCTACGCAATTAGAGAGTATCGCGCGCTCGGTGCGCCAACCCCTTTCCGCCGCCATCCTTAAGGCCGATATCCCGGAAGCAGAGTCCATTCTTGGACGTATTCAGCCGTCAGGTATTGTTAGCCGGGCGGACGTGGTATTGCCAAACCAGTTTCAGGCGCTGCGCATGAGCTTTATCCCGGAACGCCCCGTTCCGGTGAGCATTACCCGTATTTTCGAACTGCCGGTGCAGATATCGCTGCCGCTCTATTCGCTTGAACGGCCGGCAAACCCGCAGCCGCTGGCCTATCTGGTGCTCCAGGCCGACTCCTGGCGTATGTATAAGTTTGTGATGAGCGCGCTGGCAACGATAGTGACCGCTTACTTTCTTCTGGTGTTGATTCTGACCGTTGCCCTGACCTGGTGTATTAACCGGCTTATCGTCAGGCCGCTGCGCAGTATCGCCTATGAGATTCACGACTTACCGGGGGCGGACCGCATCGGGCATCAGCTGACGCTGCCGCGCCTGCACCATGATGATGAAATTGGCACGTTGGTCCGCAGCTATAACCGTAACCAGCAGGCCCTGTTACGCCAGTACGACGAACTGAGCAGCCAATCGACCCGATTCCCGGTTTCTGACCTGCCGAACAAAGCGTTCTTGCTGGGGCTACTGGAGCAAAGTCTGGCGCGCAAAACGCCGGTGGCGCTGCTGGCGATTGCCTGCGAAACCCTGCAGGACACCGCAGGCGTACTGAAAGAGGCGCAGCGCGAAATGCTGCTGCTGACGCTCGCCGAGAAGATTAAACAGGTGATCTCGCCGCGTATGGTGCTGGCGCAGGTCAGCGGCTATGACTTCGCTATTCTGGCTTACGGCGTTAAAGAGCCGTGGCACGCCATTACATTAAGTCAGCAAGTACTTACTATCATGAATGAGCGTTTACCGTTGCAGGGGATTCAGCTCCGCCCGAGCGCCAGCATTGGTATCGCCATGTCTAACGATGGTCTGACGGCGGAGCAGCTCTACCGACGTTCACTCTCCGCCGCCTTTACCGCACGCCGTAAGGGCAAAAACCAGATCGAGTTCTTTGACCCTGAACAGATGATCAAGGCGCAGAAACGGCTGACTGAAGAGAGCGATATCCTGACGGCGCTCGATACGCAACAGTTTTCTATCTGGCTTCAGCCGCAGGTGGATACTGCCACCGGCAAGGTGTGTAGCGCCGAGGTGCTGCTGCGCCAGCGTCAGCCGGACGGTAGCTGGGCGTTACCCAACGATTTGATCGATAGCATTGAGTCCTGTGGCCTGATGGTCACCGTCGGCCATTGGGTGCTGGAAGAGGCCTGCCGCCAGCTGGCGGTGTGGCAATCGCGCGGCATTATGCTGCCGCTGTCGGTAAATATCTCCGCGTTGCAGTTGCTACACCACGATATGGTCTCCGACATGCTGGCGTTGCTTAACCGCTACCGCATCGCGCCCGGCACGCTGGTGCTGGAAGTGACCGAAAGCCGCCGTATCGACGACCCGAAAGCCGCGGTGGCGATCCTGCGTCCGTTGCGTAACGCCGGGGTAAGGATTGCGCTGGATGACTTCGGCATGGGCTACGCCGGGCTGCGCCAGTTGCAACATATGAAGTCGGTACCGGTCGACATCCTGAAGATTGATAAAATCTTTATCGACACGCTGCCGGAAGACGCCAGTATGGTATCGGCCATCATCCAGCTGGGGCGTAGCCTCAATCTGAAGATGGTGGCTGAAGGCGTTGAAAATGAAGAACAATATGCCTGGCTGCGTGCGGCGAGTGTGGATGTGTTGCAGGGCTTTCTGTTCGCTCGTGCGGTACCGCCGGAGGTGTTCGAGCAGGATTATCTTGGCCAGGAGAAATCGCTGTTACCGAGTTACTGAACATAGCAATTGTGCGTGTCAGCTCAAAGATTTAACAATTAAATATCAAATCAACGTACAAATATTTCGATTATGTTTCTTGGATGTTATTTTGTGCTCACAGGTGAAAATAAACCCTACTTTTCCTGTGGCTATAGCTTAAGGACATCCTATGAAAACCTCTTTCTTCAAAAGCCTCTATTTCCAGGTGTTAACGGCGATAGTGATCGGCGTGTTGCTCGGTCACTATTACCCGGAATTGGGCGCGCAAATGAAACCGCTCGGCGATGCCTTCGTCAAACTGATTAAAATGATTATCGCGCCGGTTATCTTTTGTACCGTAGTAACAGGGATCGCTGGCATGGAAAGCATGAAAGCGGTTGGCCGCACTGGCGCAGTGGCGTTGCTGTACTTTGAAGTGGTCAGTACTCTCGCCCTGATTATTGGCTTGATCATTGTGAACGTGGTTCAACCCGGCGCCGGGATGAACGTTGACCCGGCGACGCTGGATGCCAAAGCGGTCGCCATGTATGCCGAACAGGCGAAAGATCAAGGGATTATCCCCTTCCTGATGGATATTATTCCGTCGAGCGTCATTGGCGCCTTTGCGAGCGGTAACATCCTGCAGGTGCTGCTGTTTGCGGTGATGTTTGGCTTTGCGCTGCACCGCCTGGGTAACAAGGGCCAGCTGATTTTCAACGTCATTGAAAGCTTCTCGCAGGTCATCTTCGGCATCATCAACATGATCATGCGCCTTGCGCCTATCGGCGCTTTCGGTGCCATGGCCTTCACCATTGGTAAATACGGCGTAGGCACGCTGGTGCAGCTCGGCCAGCTCATCATCTGCTTCTATATCACCTGTATTCTGTTTGTGGTGGTGGTGCTGGGTTCTATCGCCCGCGCGACCGGCTTCAGCATTTTCAAATTTATCCGCTATATCAAAGAAGAACTGCTGATTGTGCTGGGCACCTCCTCATCGGAGTCCGCGCTGCCGCGTATGCTCGATAAAATGGAGAAACTGGGTTGCCGTAAATCGGTGGTGGGGCTGGTTATTCCTACCGGTTATTCATTTAACCTCGACGGCACCTCGATTTACCTGACGATGGCGGCGGTCTTTATCGCCCAGGCGACCAACAGCCATATGGATATTTTCCATCAGGTGACGTTGCTGGTGGTGTTGCTGCTTTCGTCGAAAGGGGCGGCCGGTGTCACCGGGAGCGGCTTTATCGTGCTGGCGGCGACTATCTCTGCGGTGGGTCATTTACCGGTAGCCGGTCTGGCTTTAATTCTGGGTATTGACCGCTTTATGTCCGAAGCGCGCGCGCTGACCAACCTGATTGGTAACGGCGTGGCGACTATCGTGGTCGCGAAACGTGTGAAACAGCTGGACGCTCAGCAGATGGACGACGTGCTCAATAACCGTCCGACTGCGAAAAAACCGCACGAATTATCCTCTTAATCCTCCCACTTACGCCCGTACTCCCTTGCTGGAGTGCGGGCTCCTGCGCATAATTAGGCGGCGTCATGAATGGGCCGTGCTAGCCTATGGCTGTCGTGCATTTTATTTTTCTGAGCCATGTGACGTTTTTGCGATCGTGTGGTCTAACTGACGTATTTACTTCATTATTTTAGGCAATCGCTCTATGGCGGTTGTCTTTGTAACCAGGAACGTTCATCAGGGGTTCACATGCAGGGCACAACAATTCGACTTTTAGCCGGTGGTTTGCTGATGATGGCAGCGGCCAGCTATGTGCAGGCAGAAGCGCTCCAGCCGGACCCGGCCTGGCAACAAGGTACGTTGTCTAATGGCTTCCAGTGGCAGGTGCTTGCCACACCGCAGCGCCCGAGTGACCGTGTAGAAATCCGGCTCTCTATTGATATTGGTTCGCTGAATGAAAGCGCTCAGCAAACCGGCTTTAGCCACCTTATTCCTCGTATTGCGCTGACCCAAAGCGGCAGTCTGCCAACCATGCAGGCGCGCTCGATGTGGCAGCAGGGTATTGACCCAAAACGCCCGCAGCCTCCTGCGGTCGTCTCGTATGACTACACCCGCTTTAATCTGAGCCTGCCAAACAACCGCAGCGATCTGCAAAAAGAGGCGCTGAACTGGCTGGCCAGCTCGTTGGGCAAACCAAACATCACCCAGGAAAGCGTGAATTACGCGCTGAGCGTGCAGGATATGGTCGCGACCTGGCCGCAGGATACCAAAGAAGGTTGGTGGCGTTATCGCCTGAAGGGGTCGACGATGCTGGGTCACGACCCGGCTGAACCACTGAAAATGCCGGTGGATGCGAAGCAGGTCGCCGAGTTCTATCAGAAATGGTACACCCCGGACGCCATGACGCTGATTGTGGTAGGCAACGTCGACAGTCGCGCAACAATTGAACAGATTAGCAAAGCCTTTGGCGAGCTGAAGGGCAAACGTGAAACGCCAGCAGCGCTGCCGACGCTGTCGCCGCTGCGTCCGGAAGCGGTCAGCATTATGACCAACGCGGTGCGTCAGGATCGTTTATCCATCATGTGGGACGCGCCGTGGACGCCAATCCGTGAATCGGCAGCGCTCCTGCGCTACTGGCGCGCCGATCTCTCCCGTGAGGCGCTGTTCTGGCATGTTCAGCAGAAGCTGAGCCGTACCAACACCAAGGATATCGGGCTGGGCTTCGACTGCCGCGTGTTGTACCTGCGCGCGCAGTGCGGCATCAATCTGGACTCACCGGGTGAAAAGCTGGAAAACAACCTGGGGCTGGTGGCGCGTGAGTTGGCTAACGTTCGTGATAATGGCCTGCCGCAGGATGAGTTTGATGCGCTGGTGGCGCAGAAAAAGCTGGAGCTGCAAAAGCTGTTTGCGACCTACGCGCGCATGGATACCGACGTGCTGATTAGCCAGCGTATGCGTTCGCTGCAAAATCAGGTGGTGGATATCGCGCCGGAGCAGTACCAGAAGCTGCGCCAGAGTTTTCTCGACTCGCTGACGGTGGAGATGCTGAATCAGGATCTGCGTCAGCAGCTTTCGCAGGATATGGCGCTGATTTTACAGCAGCCAACCGGCGAGCCTGAGTTCAATATGAAGGATCTCCAGGATACCTGGGGCAAGATCATGCTGGCGGAGAAGACGGAGTCGGCGGCGGCAGTGGATGAAAGTCATCAGGATGTGACGGATATTCCACCGGCGCAGTAATTTGCCCGGTGCATGCCCCCTCACCCTAACCCTCTCCCCAACGGGGAGAGGGGACCGATCGTGCAAATGCTGACGTCCGATTTTCTCCCACGCACATTCTGCTTTTCTCCCTCGCCCCTTTGGGGAGAGGGCCGGGGTGAGGGGAAACTTCCTCTCCCATCCTCCAGACGAAAAAAAACCTCTCCCAACCGGAAGAGGTTTTTTCATACCCGAAACTTTACGCAGGCATTGCGTCGCGCGGAATAATCGCCCCACGATGCTGAATCACGGTGCTCGCCGTCAGGTGGCCGCGTTTTGCTGCCGCCGTTGCATCGCCGCCGGTCAGGCGCACGGACAGGTAGCCTGCGCTGAACGAGTCACCTGCCGCCGTGGTATCCACCACTTTCTCTTTCGGCAGTTTAACCGCCGGCACGTCTACCAGCGCTTCACCTGCGATGGCTACCAGGCAGGAGTCTGCGCCGCGTTTCACCACCACTTCGTTCACGCCAGCGGCCTGAGTACGGGCAATGACTTCTTCAACCGGCTTCTCGCCCCACAGCGCGTCTTCATCATCGAGCGTGAGGAATGCGATATCGGTGCATTGCAGCATCTGCTGGTAAACCTGCTGCGTCTCTTCTTTGCTTGCCCACAGGCGCGGACGGTAGTTGTTGTCAAAGATGACCTTACCGCCGTTCGCGCGACACTGCTTCAGCAGCGCCAGCAGTTTTTCACGGCTGGCCGGGCTTAAAATCGCCAGGCTGATGCCGCTCAGGTAGAGATAGTCAAAGCTCGCCAGCTGTTCGCAGATGGCGGCAGACTGCTCGCTCTCCAGCCAGAATTTAGCGGCAGCTTCGTTACGCCAGTAGTAGAAGGTGCGCTCGCCGGTATCATCGGTTTCGATGTAGTACAGGCCCGGCATGCGGTCGCTCATGCGTTGAATCAGGTCAGTTTTGACGTTCTCTGCCTGCCAGGCGTCCATCATCTGCTGGCTGAATGTGTCGGTACCCAGCGCGGTCACGTAGTTGACGCTGAGTTCTGCAGGGGAGACCTGACGCGCGATATAGACGGACGTATTTAAGGTGTCGCCGCCAAAGCCGCGGTTAACTTGTGCGCCCTTCTCGGACAGTTCAATCATGCATTCGCCAATCACGGCAATTTTTTTGGACATAGTCATCAACCTGATTCGGTAAATTTTTCGTAGTGTGCGCTGTGGCTATTCGATGGTCAACTATATTAAAACAACGTTCCATTATTTTTTTTGAGCTAGCGCGTGTTACGACGTATTTGTCAGCAATACGGAAAAATAAAATGCCCACGATGGACATAAAGTTCTCAATGGCGACGCCGATAACCTAAACACCAGACCCTCAGACCCTCTATTCACAGGAAGCTTAAATGACGTTAAAGCAGGTGAGCCAGCGGGCGAGAGTTCCTGATACGGAGCCAGAAAGCCTACAGCAGCTGCGTTATTGGCAAGAGTGTGAGCGCGTCTATACCTACCAGCCTATCTACACCACGCAAGGCCGCTTGATGGCGATCGAAGTGCTAACGATAGTGACCCATCCCTCTCAACCGCAAAAACGTATTGCCCCGGATCGTTACTTCGCCGCAGTCTCTATCGGTCAGCGGATCCACGTCATCAAAGAACAGGTGGCGATGCTGGCAAAAAAGAAATCATTTTTTGAACAGAATAAGGTGCTGGCTTCGGTTAACGTCGATGCGCCGACGCTGCTGGAAATGCGCCAGGACCGGATACTGAGAACGATGATTGAAACGCTGCCGTGGCTGCGCTTCGAGCTGGTAGAACATATGCCGCTGCCGCAGGACTCTTCGGTGGCCTCGCTGTGTGAATTCGGCCCGCTGTGGCTGGATGATTTTGGCACCGGCATGGCCAACTTCTCGGCGCTGAACGAAGTGCGCTATGACTACATCAAGGTGGCGCGCGATCTGTTCATCATGCTGCGCAAAACCCCGGAAGGCCGCAAGCTGTTCATCCTGCTTCTGGAGCTGATGAACCGCTACTGTGAAGGGGTGATCGTGGAAGGCGTGGAGACGCTGGAAGAGTGGCGTGAAGTGCAGCAGTCGCCAGCACATGCGGCGCAGGGCTATTTTCTTTCTCGTCCAATACCTTTTGCTCATCTTGAAGACGTGTTTTTGTCCCTTTGAATCAGGCTGTTTCCGGTAATTCCATCTGTCTGGTCTATCTTTAGGACAGGCAAGGGAAGAAGCGAGGAAGCAGAATATGACCAGAGCAGGCAAAATTACCGCCACAGTAGCAGGGACTTTCTTGTTGTTGATCGTCGTACTCATCGTGGTGATAGCGACCTTTGACTGGAACCGACTCAAACCGACCATCAACCAGAAAGTCTCTACAGAACTTAACCGTCCGTTCGCTATCCACGGTGATTTAGGCGTGGTGTGGGAGCGCCAGAAACAGGAAACCGGCTGGCGAAGCTGGATACCGTGGCCGCACGTCCATGCGGAAGATATTACGCTCGGCAATCCGCCAGACATCCCCGATAAAACGATGGTCCATCTCCCCCGCGTGGAAGCCACCCTCGCGCCGCTGGCGCTGCTGACCAAAACCGTCTGGCTGCCGTGGGTTAAACTGGTGAAACCCGATGCGCGGCTGATTCGCCTGTCAGAAAAAAACAATAACTGGACCTTTAATCTCGCCGGGGACAAACAGCCGGATTCCAACGCACAGCCCTCCAGTTGGTCTTTCCGCCTCGACAATATTCTCTTCGACCAGGGGCGGATCGCGATTGATGACAAGGTTAGCAAGGCGGATATCGAGATCCTCGTCGATCCGCTGGGCAAGCCGCTGCCGTTTAGTGAGGTGACGGGCACTAAAGGTAAAAACGAAAAATCCAATGTGGAAGATTACGTTTTTGGACTGAAGGCGAAAGGGCGCTATAACGGCGAACCGCTGAGCGGCACGGGGAAAATTGGCGGCATGCTGGCGTTGCGCGGCGCGGATGCCTCGTTCCCGGTGCAGGCCGATTTCCGTTCCGGTAATACCCGGGTGGCGTTTGCCGGGGTAGTGAATGACCCGATGAAAATGGGCGGCGTCGACCTGCAGCTGAAATTTTCCGGCGATTCGCTGGCGGATCTGTATGACCTGACCGGCGTGCTGTTGCCCGATACGCCGCCGTTTGAGACCGACGGTCGGCTGGTGGCGAAAATCGATACGCAGAAGTCTTCGGTCTTTGATTACCGTGGCTTTAACGGGCGGATTGGTGATAGCGATATTCACGGCTCGCTCAGCTACACCACCGGTAAGCCGCGTCCGAAGCTGGAGGGCGATCTGGAGTCGCGCCAGCTGCGGCTGGCGGATTTAGGCCCGCTGATTGGCGTTGATTCCGGCAAAGGCGCGGAACAGTCGAAGCGTGCGGAGCAGAAAAAGGGCGAGAAAAGCATTCAGCCCGCCGACAAAGTGCTGCCGTATGACCGCTTTGAAACCGACAAATGGAACGTGATGGATGCCGACGTGCGCTTCAAGGGCCGACGTATTGAGCACGGCAGCAGCCTGCCGATTAGCGATCTCTCCACCCATATTGTGCTGAAGAACGCCGACCTGCGTCTGCAGCCGCTGAAGCTTGGCCTGGCGGGCGGCAGCATCAACGCCAACGTTCATCTGGAAGGGGATAAAAAGCCGATGCAGGGGCGGGCGGATATTCAGGCCCGCCGCCTGAAGCTGAAAGAACTGATGCCGGACGTTGAACTGATGCAGAAAACGCTCGGTGAGATGAACGGCGATGCCGAGCTTCGGGGAACCGGTAACTCTGTGGCGGCGTTGCTCGGCAACAGCAACGGCAACCTGAAGCTGCTGATGAACGACGGCTTAATCAGCCGCAACTTGATGGAGATCGTCGGGCTGAACGTCGGTAACTACATTGTCGGGCAGATTTTTGGCGACGATGAAGTGCGGGTGAACTGTGCGGCGGCCAATCTCGACATCGTCAACGGCGTGGCGCGCCCGCAGATTTTCGCCTTCGATACTGAAAACGCGCTCATCAGCATTAGCGGAACGGCGAGCTTTGCCTCTGAGCAGCTGGATTTAACCATCGACCCGGAAAGTAAAGGCATACGCATTATTACCTTGCGCTCGCCGCTGTACGTGCGCGGCACCTTTAAGAATCCGCAGGCTGGGGTGAAAGCGGGGCCGCTTATCGCCCGCGGCGCAGTCGCTGCGGCGCTGGCGACGCTGGTCACGCCGGCCGCCGCGCTGCTGGCGCTGATTTCCCCCTCCGAAGGCGAGGCAAACCAGTGCCGGACTATTCTGACCCAGATGAAGAAGTAAGAAGGAGCAGGCCGGATAGGGCGCTGTGGCACCGCTATCCGGCAAATCAATTACAGCGACTGATGGCGCGTCTCATGAGTTAACAGCAGCGCAATCAGCGTTAGCGCGGCCATGCAGGCCAGATAGATGCCAACGGCGGCCAGCCCATAGTTCGACTGCAGCCATGCCGCGATATACGGCGCGACCGATGCGCCCAGAATCGACGACACGTTGTAGGAGAAGGAGGCTCCGGTATAACGGACTTCCGTCGGGAACAGCTCCGGCAGCAGCGCTCCCATCGGGCCAAAGGTCAGGCCCATCAGGCTCAGGCCCACCAACAGATACAGCATAATCAGCGCCGGGTTCCCGGAGCCCAGCAGCGGCTGGAAGAAGAACAGCGCGAAAATAATAATCAGGCTGGTAATGACGATCATGCTAGGGCGGCGACCAAAACGGTCCGCCAGCAGGCCCGCGATTGGCACCATTACGCCAAAGCCAATCACCGCCAGCATCAGCATCCACAGCACTTCGTTACGCGGCAAACCCAGACCGTGTGGCACGGCGGCGGTACTGTAGGTCATCGAGTAGACGGTCATGATATAGAACAGCGTATAGGTTGCCAGCATGATAAAGGTACCGAGGACCGTCACGCGCACGTGTTTGCTGAGCAGCGTGCCCATCGGCACTTTCACCTGTTTCTTCGCGGCGGCCACTTTGGCGAATACCGGCGTTTCATGCAGCGACACGCGAACGTACAAGCCAATGATCACCAGCACTGCCGAGAAGATAAACGGCACGCGCCAGCCCCAGGTCATGAACTGCTCGTCGGTCAGCAGCCAGGAGAGCAGCAGGAAAGTGCCGTTCGCAAAGAAGAAGCCAATCGGCGCGCCCAGCTGCGGGAACGAGCCGTACAGCGCACGCTTACGCGGCGGGGCGTTCTCGGTCGCCAGCAGCGCCGCGCCGCCCCATTCGCCGCCCAGCCCCAGACCCTGGCCAAAGCGCGCCAGCGCCAGCAGCATCGGCGCCAGAATGCCAATGGATTCGTAACTCGGCAGCAGGCCGATCACCACGGTGGAGATCCCCATGGTAAGCAGTGAAGCAACCAGCGTCACCTTACGGCCAACGCGGTCGCCGAAGTGACCAAATAGCGCGGAACCGATAGGGCGGGCGACGAAGGCAATGGCGAAGGTTGCCAGCGATTGCAGCGTGGCCGCCGTCGGATCGCCCTGCGGGAAGAAGATGTGCGGGAAGACGATCACCGCCGCGGTGGCGTAAATATAGAAGTCGAAAAACTCAATGGCGGTGCCGATAAGCGAAGCCACGACGACTTTGTTACGCGAGTTAACCGGAGCGGTTGCCTGTTCGTTGTCGAGTGTTGTGCTGGTCATAGTGTTTTCTAATATGTATAGCGAACGAAAGGCCATATTAGACATAGCAAAAGCGACATTTCAATCTGTAACAGGATTGTAAAATGAGGCAAAGAAGGTGAAAAAGTGGATAATTTTTATACCAGGAAATTGGCATCCATGAAATGCTTCACATTTTTTAAAGCTTAGAGGATAAAACTGGTTTTTGGTTAAATAAAAGTTACGGACTGGATTTATATGCTGAAACGATGGTCTGGGCTGAAATTTTCAGCCCAGCGGTAGGCTTAACGGTGGGTTTTGCCCGGCATGCGCGGGTCATCTTTGTATTCTGCGGTGGCGATCCACGCGGCGCAGAACAGGGTCAGGCGGGCGAAGAAGTAGAAGAACGCCATCAGGCCAAGCACTGAACCAAACGCCGCGCCGGAAGGCGATTTCACCAGCGTTGGCAGCGTCCAGGTCATGATAATTTTAATCACTTCAAAACCGATGGCGGCAATAAAGGTGCCGCGAATCAATGCCTTCTTACGCGGACGATGGCGAGGCAGACGCCAGAAAATCCAGAAGAACAGCAGGTAGTTGGCGAAGATAGAGATCGCCAGGCCAATCAGTCGCCAGGCGGGTTTCAGCCACTCGATGCTGTCGAGGTACAGCGCGGAGATAATCATCTGCTGGGCGGAACCGGCCACCGAGGTGATGGA
This sequence comes from Kluyvera sp. CRP, assembly GCF_019930565.1. NCBI lineage: Bacteria > Pseudomonadati > Pseudomonadota > Gammaproteobacteria > Enterobacterales > Enterobacteriaceae > Kluyvera > Kluyvera sp. CRP. The sequence goes on from NZ_CP082841.1 coordinate 1,428,886, forward strand.
CAGCGTGACAATCAGCGCAACCAACAGGCCAATCAGCGACACGAAGTCACGCAGGTATTTTACCCAGATGGCCTCCTGGTCCTGCGGCGTGCGTTCCCAGACGTCACGCGACTGCGCGCGAATCGCTTCGCGCAGGTTACCCATCCAGTTCACGCCAGAGTAGAGGGCAATCCCCAGACCCACCAGGCCGACGGTGGTACGCTGCTGGACGGCGGTATTAATGGTGCTTTTTAAGGTCGCGGCCAGCGTCGGGTCGCTGACGTTGTTGAGGATTTTATTGAAAATATCCTGAAGTAGCGTGGGATGTGAGGCGAGGATAAAACCGGCGGCGGCAAACGACACCATCAGGATCGGAATCATCGATAAAAATGAGAAGTAGGTAATCGCCGCACCGAACTGGTTACCCATTCGGTCATTGAAGCGCTCGGCGGCGCGAATCAGGTGGGCGATGACCGGGCGGCGCTGAATCTTCTGCGCCGTGCTGGTGACGGTATCCAGCGCTTTGCTGGCCTTTTGCTGTAGACGTTTGTCGTTGTTTTCCGACGTCATCAGGGGAAATTTCCTTTTTATTGCTTTTACTTAAGTATAGAGGGTTCTGCGGAGTCGGTGCTGTTTGCCCCAACCGGACCCGGTGCCAGATTCAATCGACATAGTCGCGCAGCACCTCGGTTAACCACTCCATCAACACATGCACCCGGCGCGACAGGTTGCGGCGGTGAGGATAAATCAGCGATACCGGCATTGGTTCCGCCCGATACTGCGGCAGAATTTCCACCAGGGTGCCGTCGCGGAGCGCATCGCGGACGCCAACTCGCGGAACCTGAATGATGCCCAGCCCTGCCAGACAGGCCGCATGGTAGGTTTCGGTACTGTTCACCGTCAGCACTCCGCCGGTTTTCACCCATTGCGTTCCGGTATCCCTTGCCACTTCAAAGCCTTGCGGACGCACGCCGAGGTTTACCGCATAGTGTACCAGCGCATGGCTGCTGAGATCTTCCAGTGATTCCGGATAGCCGAAGCGGGCGAGATACGCCGGGCTGGCGCAGTTGATAATGGTGAGCTTACCGAGCGGGCGTGCAATCAGTCCCGAATCCTTCAGCGTACCGACGCGTACCACGCAGTCAAACCCTTCGCGAATCACATCCACCAGGCGATCGCTGCTGCTGAGTTCCAGTTCGATACCGGGATAGTGTTGCAAAAAGTCGGGCAGGCGGGGAATGACCACATTCCGGGCGACAGCGACCGGCATATCCACCCGCAATCGACCACTGATGCTGCTGGGATCGTTCTGGAACATGCCGTCCAGCTCATCAAGATTGCTCAGGAGATCTTTAGCACGCTCAAAGTAGACCATCCCGTCCTGCGTCAGCAGCACGCGGCGGGTAGTGCGGTGCAGCAGGCGGCAGCCAAGGTGATTCTCCAGCGCCTGAATCTGTCGCGATACGCTACCTTTAGGAAGGCCCAGCGTGTCGGCCGCACGGGAAAAACTCTCCAGTTCGGCCACGCGGATGAATAGCTGCATTGCGTGAATTTTATCCATCAGAATGACCTATTGTTGTCGTAAGTGAGACAGTGAAGCGTAATTAGCAGTATTTATTGTTCTTTTATCACCTAATAAGCTTGTTCTCAACGTACACACCACCTGAAATGAGGTTTCCTATGAACCAGCGTATTGCGATTGTGACCGGCGGCAGCCGTGGATTGGGAAAAAATGCAGTGCTGAAGCTCGCCGCACAGGGAACGGATATTATTTTTACCTACAACAGCCAACGTGATGCTGCCCTGCAGGTTGTCGCCGAAGTGGAACAAACAGGGGCGAAAGCGGTGGCATTGCAGCTGAACGTCAGCGAAACTGCGAGCTTTACCGCATTTGCCGGGCAGGTGAAAACGCAGCTTAAGCAGGTGTGGGGTCGGGAGACATTTGATTATTTAGTGAACAACGCCGGTATTGGTCTTTATGCCCCGTTTGCCGAGACATCGGAAGCGTTGTTCGATGAGCTGATGAACATTCATTTTAAGGGGCCGTTCTTCCTCACCCAGCAGCTTCTGCCATTGATGGCTGACGGTGGGCGCATTCTTAACGTTTCGACCGGGCTGGCGCGCTTTGCACTGCCGGGCTACGCGGCTTACGCGTCCATGAAAGGGGCGATGGAGGTCCTCACGCGCTACCAGGCAAAAGAACTCGGCGCGCGGGGAATCTCCGTCAACAGTATCGCGCCAGGGGCCATTGAAACCGACTTTGGCGGTGGGCGCGTGCGTGACAACGAAGAGCTGAATAAATACGTGGCCTCGCAAACCGCGCTAGGCCGTGTCGGCCTGCCGGACGATATCGGCGACGCTATCGCCGCCCTGCTCAGCGACAATCTGCGCTGGATGACCGCGCAGCGTATTGAAGTTTCGGGTGGGATGTTCCTGTAATCGCTACGCACTTTTCATATTGTGCTGAAATAAGTCCGAATTCGGGCTTATTTCATTTTGCGCTTTCTATTTTTCCTTCGGTAATCTACATTTCGCCAAATAATATTTATCATTAGCCCTTCCTCTCAGTTTTTCCTTAATCATGATGTGATGAGTTATGTGAATGCGTAATGGCACTCTCAGGGTTGTAATTATTCATAATTATGATGTTTAGATCGCCGATTATCTACGTAAAATGCCCCTGGCCAAACGGCGAGTTCTTATTTCATGCCGCGAGGATTACTCTTCCGGTCATTAAGAACAGTTTATTTTTTTAATGGGGAAACCGTTATGCAGGTAGTCATGTTTGACAGGCAGTCAATATTTATTCATGGAATGAAAATTAGCTTACAGGAACACATTCCAGGGATTGATGTTTGTGCCGTCAACCAGGCCGATGACCTGTGGCGGCAGTTGTTACAGCATCCGGATGCGCTGCTCATTCTGGATGGGGGAATGGATCCCGGATTTTGCCAGTGGTTGTTGCAGGAGAAGTTTCAGCAGTTTCCGGAGTCTAAATGTATCATCATCGTCAATGAATATAACCAGGCCTGGCTCAGCAATATGATGGCATTTAATGTGCAGGCGATTATTCCGCGCGATGCCAGCGTAGAGGTATTTGTACAAACCATCAAAAGCGTGATGCGTGGGCTAATTTGCCTGCCGGGCGACTGGCGGATGGAGTATGAGCAAACGAGACATGGGCTGGATAACTTAAGCCAGCGTCAGCGAGAAATATTAACCCTGCTGGCGAACGGAGAAACCAATAAAGAGATTAGCCGGACGTTGAATATTAGCGCCGGAACGGTGAAAGCCCACCTGGAGTCTTTGTATCGCCGCCTGGATGTGAAGAATCGTACCCAGGCGGCGATGCTGCTTAATCATCGCCAGGATTTACAGCCAGGCGGTCTGGAATAACGCGGCTTCAGCCTGGCGTTGGCGCGCCAGGCTGCTCTCCTGCTCTCCTGCGCGAAGCCACTCGGCCAGCGCGGCGTTAAAATCCTGGCGGTTAATCTCTTGTGTTATCGGTGATAGCTGAACGCCCTCAGGCCCGAGGCTAAAGGCCAGCGACAGCAGCGCGTCAAACTGATGCTGTTCCAGCGGTACGTTGATGCACTGAAGAAGCACCTGCCGATAATATTCCACGTCCCGTTCAAACAGCGCCTCTGCCTGCGGGTGGGTTAACAGCGTATCAAAGCGTTCCCGGTCATGAATAAGATGCCCATAGCCAATCACCCAAAACCCCTCCGCATCGCGGTATTTCTCCAGCGAAAGTCCCTGAAAACGCTTAATAAATGCCAAACCCTGTCGGCTCGGCATGGTGATGTCTGTGCTCATGATGCTCTCTCTCCCGGTAACGCGAGAAGTGTAAAAGAGCGGGGCTCACCCGCCTATTGGCCGGATGACGGTGAATTATCATACTCGTGGCTGAGTAGGCCAAATAGCCAGTCATTGTGCCACTGCCCGGCGAGGAAATAGCTCTCGCGCAGCTCGCCTTCAAGACGGAATCCGAGTTTTTCCAGGGTGCGGCGTGAGGCCATATTGCCCGCCGTGACCGTCGCGGTGAGCCGACGAATACCGCCGGTGCTAAAGGCATAGTCGCACACCGCACGCAGTGATTCAGTGCCGTAGCCTCTGCCCTGCGACTCAGGGGCGAATAAAAATCCCACTTCCGCACAGTCATGGTCGCGATGAATATAGCCGGTGATGCCAAGCGCCGCGTTCTGCCTGTCGCGAACCAGCAAACAGAGCCAGTGCGCCTCACCGGGCGACCAGTGAGGCAGTCGGGAATCAAAGGCGGCGCGGATCTCGCTCTCACTGCGTTTGTCCGCCACAAAGCGCATCACCTGCGGGTGCTGCTGAAGGGCGAGAAAGAAGGGCCAGTCGCGGTCGACAAGCTGTGTGCAGACTAAACGTTCGGTGGTGAGCGCGATCATAATTTCACATTCTGAGTGGGGGCACAGGACTGTTAATTTGCCTGATTTCGTCTATGGTGTAACGACAAAAATAACAGAAAAATAACATATTAACCCTAAGGCGAAACGGCCTTGCTGTTGGTGAAGGAACGTGAAGATGTCGACGTCGTCGCGTCAGGTTGGTCAGCACTTTGAGCATTGCCTGAGCATTATTCGCCAGGCCTCCATTGAAATACTCACCCTGCTTAAGCTCCGTGTGACGGAGGGTAAAGATCCCCGCTGGTTTCTGGAGCAGTTGGATCAGGCCCGGCTGAATCTCGGTGGCTGGGGCGCCGTCGCCCAACGCCTCGGCATCAACGACAGCCAGCTAAGTGAATTTATGCTGCAACTGCGCCACCTTCAGCAGGGGATCCCCTCGTATGAACACGGGCAAGGGGCGACGGAGAACCAGTTGATTGCGGCGCTGCGCTTTGTCGTAACGCTGGAACAAATCAAACAGCAGCAGCCTCTGCTCATGTTCAACACCGGCTATGCCAGTGACGGCGAACAGCTTCAGGAGCCAGCGCTGCGCCAGCTTCGGGCCGTTGAGCTGACTATCCGCGGCCTGATCGGCGAGGCCTGGCCTGATGAACCGCATTTGCATCATTTTCTGAAGTCGCAGTTCGGGCCGCAAGCGTGCACCCGTTGGCACTCGCGAAGCCCGTCGGGCGAGATGCTTGACGGCATGACCTTCAGCGAGATGGCGCTGTTGCTTGTCGATAAGAAAACATTCTCCCGCCATTTTACTTCGTTCTTCAACTATGCGACCGCGCTGACGTTTCTGGTTGAGCAGCGCTTAACGCTGCATCTGTTTCTTGATGACATCCGGCGGATGCGAAATTCGGTACTGGCCCATCGGACGTTGGGGGAAATGGAGTGCCTGCTGCTGGACCTATACGCGCAGCAGATTGCCGCGCCGGTTCAGCGCGCCTATGAGCAGGGGCGCACCCGCGTTAATCCCGCCAGCCTGATGGCCGCAGACGGCGCTGAGGTCCAGCAGTTCTGGGAGCGGGTGCATGACTATGCGCGTGCCTACGGTCTGGATGGTCGGCCCATTCCCGACAGCATCGAGCGGCTGTCGCAGAAAACGCGACAGCGTGCCGATACGCGAGAACGCATTATTGCAGCCGTGCTGTGGGGCGCGGTCGGCGTAACCGTGCTGGTGATGGCGCTGGGCGGTATCTGGCTTCTCACCGCGACGCCAGAGGTGGTGCCGTCTGCGGTCTCGCCGATTGAAGAACAGGCGACCGCTGCGGAGGCGCGTGCGACGCCTTCGCCCCGTGAAATTCTGGCTCGGCGCGGGATTCTTTGGGACAGTAATGCGCTGCGTTCGGCGATCGACAGCAATAATATTGAGGTGGCCGAACTCTTTTTACGCGGCGGGATGAACTGGCAACTGGCCTGGACCGATCTGGCGATGTCCGCTGGTCATCAAACGGTGCTCAATCTGCTCTTACGCTACCGCCTGCAGATGGACGAGCCGAAGCCCTGCCGACGGTTTATCAATACCCTTACGCACGAGATGTCACAGGGCGCGCCGCTTAATACGGTGCGGAAATCCTATCTTCAGACCTTCTGTACGACCCCGGCGGTCGTGGCCCGCCAGCGGCAGGCGGTGGATAACGCGCAGCGGCGCAATCAGGCTACGGGTAATGCGGAAAGTAAAAAATGGCTGCTGATACAGCGATCTATCTATGAGGTGATTCGTTAAGAAGGATGCGTGACGCGCGATGGGACGGATGGTACACCCCGTAACCTCCACGCATCTCGCGTCACGCAATGCGATTACAGCAGACGATAGTGCGCGTCCGGTTTCAGTTTTGGCGGGATGAGGCTGTCTTTGACCATCTCCCGCAGATCTATCTCTATCGCGTTGCAAATGGCATTGAGCGGCAAGTCGTTATCTTCCGTACCAAAAGGGTCTTCCAGCTCAGTGGCAATCGCGTCGAGAGCCAGCAGCGCGTAGGTGGTGAAAATGGAAAATAGCAGCGTCAAAACGCCAAAGTCGTGAATCAGCAGCAGCGGATACACGGCGCAAAAAATCCCTACCGTACGATGCAGCAGCAGCGAATAGGCATAAGGGATTGGCGTGTTGCTGATGCGCTCGCAGCCGCCCTGAATGGTACTCATCTGATTCAGATAGTGGTTGAAATTGCGGTACACAAAATCATTTGGTCGATGCTGATACAGCCACTGCCCCACGTTTTGCAACAGCGCGTTGCAGGGCGTAGTAAGGTGCTGGTAGTCCAGCGCCCGGGAAATCGGCACCGGTCCGTGGCGCAGCTTGGCTTTCAGCGTGGTGCAGTAGGTGACGATCAAATCCAGCACCACTTTTTTCTCTTCTGCGCTGGTATTGGTGGTGTTAATAACTTCACGCATTAACGAGCGGCTGACAATCAGCAAATCTCCCCACAGCTTGCGAGCTTCCCAGTAGCGAAGCCACGCCGTGTTGTTGCGAAAGCCGAGAAACACCGAAATCGAAATAGAGATGCCGATGAAATAGAACGAGCTTTCCTTCGCAATAATGCCGTGCAGATGCAATAGCGGCAGCACAAACAGATAGGCGATGTTGAGCATGATAAAGAAGCAAAGCTGAGGCGAGATTTTTCGCATGATGGAGCCGCGCCATGAGAATAATTTACGCAGCCAGCTTTGCTCTGGCCTGACGATCATGGTTTACGCCTTTTCTGCTGACAGCGCTAAAAGAGTGTCGTAGACCACCTGCAGGCGTTCGAGATAGTGCGTAAAGACCCCGGTTTTATCCTGAACGGGAATGCAGCGATCAAGATTGCCATGCACGTCGATACAGGCTGGCGGGAGCTCAATACGCCCCAACGTCCCGGATTCGACCTCAAACTGGATCTGGATTTCACCAAACATGCTTGAGCGGATGATATTAATATTAACACCGCTAAATACGCTGATGCTTAAGCGACCTTTTTCGCTGGGTTGAATTTGGTGATGATACATGCGCTCGGAGGCGGTGATTTGGGTGATAAGCTCCATGGAATAGGTATTCCAGAATTTATCCATTTTATTGAGGTGGTTGAAAATCAGCAGTGATTTTTCTTCCAGAGAGGTAGCGATATTCGTCATCTTTGGTATCCGCAGCGCGCGAAGCGCCCTATCCTGAATGTAATCTATAGCGGCGCGAATGGTTATGTCGTGCGCATGTTTATGTCTATATAGGATGGGTAATCTGGCAATTGCATTAATTAAGTGCGCTAACAAAATAACATATTTCGGATGCGATGGCGTGATTGTAAAACGTCAATAATAAAGTACTTGGTCTATACTTATTATTGGTTATTAATATAATTAATGCGGGTTATTTTCCCTGAGTATCCCATTTTTAATATGAAGAAAGTAAGTTGAACAGATCTGAGGAAAGTCGGTGATTCGCGGTAGAGCTCAAAGGATGAAGTATAAAATCGATAAACGCTCTTCCGCGGATAGTCTGCCTGTGTCGCTTGTCGGGCTATGCCACCTGACGGCGAATCTCTTCCAGTACCTCATTGAGGATAAACTGAACCCGCCATGGCTGATATTCACGCTTGCGGTAGATAGCGACCAGATCCAGCCACCACTCGTATTGTTCGGCAAAGCAAGGGGCTAACACACCGGCCTGAATGTCTGCCTGTACGCTATTTTTAGGCGCAAAGACGATGCCTAAACCATGCCGCGCCAGCTCCAACGCTGACTGGCTGTTATCGCAAACGTAGTGGCCTTTGACACGAAAATCCCGCACTTCCTGGCTGCCCGCACGGCTAAACCGCCAGATATTGGCATCATCAATCATCATCGAATCCAGCAGGATGCAGGAGTGTTGTTCAAGTTCTTCTGGAGAGTTAAGCGGATGTTCCTTGAGGTATTGTGTGCTGGCATAGGCGCTGACCGCATATTTCGTAATAAAGTTGGCAACCAGTGATTCATTTTTTGGACCCACGCAGGAAAGTAATATGTCGCAATCTTCTGGAAAATCGGAACCTTCGTAGAAGGATTTACGCTCAAGGTTAAAGGTTTTTAGACTAAGCGTAATGTTGCCAATATCTTTAATTGTGTTGACCACATTTTTCGCTAAATAGGCGTTAATCATCGTTGGCGAGTAAATGGTGACGCGGCCATTTTTCTCATGCTTATAATCAGAGATGAAATTATTCAGCTGATTTTCCTTCTCCAACAGGTCGTTGACGTAGGGCAGTAACGACTCGCCAAAACGCGTTAACGACAGCTTTCGGGAAGTGCGCTCAAAGATCTTTAAACCAATTTTTGATTCAACATCAGCAAGATACTTGCTTACGTTGGCCTGCGCCATCCCGAGTATAGTGGCGGCATGGCTGACGTTTTCGCTGGCTGCAATCACCGAAATTATTTTTAATTCCTGTGGTTTAATCTGGAGTTTTTTCATCACCTGGCTCTGTATATATAAGTTGATATAGTGCTATATAAATATTGAGATTGCAGCGATATAAATACGACCATTATCATATTTGCTATCAGGATATGATATTAGGTTGGAACCTCAGGAATGTCAATTAAGCGTACGGCGATGTTGCTTCTGTCACTCTCATTTATCGCAAATGCCACGGCGGGTAATTTATCTGTCGGTGCGGGTGTAATATATAATGAGTCGGTTTATCGCGGATATAATGAAAATACCCATGCGGTACCCATTATAAATTACGAAGGCAATTCTTTTTATATTCGCCAGACCACATTGGGCTACGCGTTGTTTAAAAACAAACGTGACGAAGTTAGCCTGACGGCATCATGGCTGCCGCTGACGTTTGACCCGTCGGATAACGACGATCGCGCCATGAAGCAGTTGGACAAGCGTAACAGTACTGCGATGGCCGGTGCGGCATGGTATCACCATGAGAAGTGGGGGAGCCTGAAGCTGTCCGCCGCAGCGGATGTGCTGGATAACAGCAACGGTTGGGTGGGTGAACTGTCCTGGTTCCGCGTGTTGCCGTTAGGGGCTCTGTCTATTACGCCTGCCGTGGGTGTCTATTACTATGATGACAGCTTTAACCGTTACTACTATGGCGTGTCGGGGGCTGAGTCCCGCCGTAGCGGTTTGGCGGCGCGATCGCCCGGGGATAGCTGGATGCCGTACGTGGGGCTGACGTTGAAATACCCGCTGACCCGCAACCTGATGCTGTTGGCCAACGCCAGTTATAGCGTACTGCCGGATGAAATTAAAAACAGCCCGATGGTCGACAGGGATGACAGCTTTACGCTGCTGACCGGGGTAAGCTGGCGGTTCTGATTATCGGCGCTTCCCGATGACGCGTCATAAAAAAAGCCAGACTTTCGTCTGGCTTTTGTCGTTCGGGCCACGCGCCTTAGCGCATGGTGACAAACTCTTCCGCGGCAGTAGGGTGAATCGCCACGGTATTGTCGAAGTCTTTCTTGGTCGCGCCCATTTTCAGCGCCACGGCAAAGCCTTGCAGAATTTCATCCATGCCGAAGCCGATGCCGTGAATACCGACAATTTTCTCTTCCGGGCCAACGCAGACCAGCTTCATACGGCATGGCTGACGGTGAGAGGTGACGGCGGTGTACATGGCGGTGAAGGAGGATTTATAGACCTTCACAGCATCATCGCCGTACTGCTCACGTGCCTGCGGCTCGGTTAAGCCAACGGTACCGATCGGCGGATGGCTGAAGACCACGGTCGGGATGTTGCTGTAGTCCAGATGCTCGTCTGGCTTGTTGTTAAACAGACGCTCAGACAGACGACGGCCAGCGGCGACCGCGACCGGCGTCAGCTCAACGGCGCCGGTGTTATCACCTACGGCATAAATGCCCGGCACGTTGGTATTCTGGAATTTATCAACGACGATATAGCCTTTATCGTTGGTTTCCACGCCGGTTACCGCGAGGTTGAAGTTATCGGTTGCCGGTTCGCGGCCAATCGCCCAAATCAGGCAATCGACGGTCTGGCTGCGGCCGTCTTCCAGCTCCAGCGTCAGGCTGCCGTCGGCATTCTTGACCACCGCTTTTGGAATGGCGTTGGTGTGCAACTGCGGGCCTTCGGCGTTCATCACCTCAACCAGCGTCTCGACGATTAACGGGTCGAAACTGCGCAGCGGCGCGTGTTTACGCACGAACAGGTGAGTTTCTGCGCCCAGGCCGTTAATGACGCCCGCCAGCTCAACGGCGATATAGCCTGCGCCCACCACGGCCACGCGCTTCGGCAGCGCCGGAAGTTCGAAGAAACCGTCGGAGTCGATACCGTATTCCACGCCCGGAATGTTCGGATGGCTTGGGCGGCCGCCGGTGGCGATCAGGATATGATCGGCAGTGATCGTCTCGCCGTTCACTTCGATGGTTTTGGCATCGACGAAGCGCGCAAAGCCTTTGATCACATCAACTTTATTCTTACCCAGCACGTTGTCGTAAGAGGTATGGATACGGTCAATGTACGCGGTGCGGCTGGCAACCAGTTTGTCCCAATCAAAGTTATTGATGGTGGTGTCGAAACCGTAGTCCGGGCCATACATATGAATCGCTTCGCGAATCTGCGCGGCATGCCACATCACTTTTTTCGGCACGCAGCCGACGTTAACGCAGGTACCGCCCAGATCTTTGGCTTCAATCAGCGCGCACTTCTGGCCGTACATGGCCGCACGGTTGATTGAGGCGATACCGCCGCTGCCGCCGCCAATGGCGATGTAGTCGTAATGTTTGGTCATGGCCGCTCCTCAAACGTTCAATGTTGAGCGGGTGAGCCTCATGCTCCCCGCCAAAATACTCGCGATTGTATACCTGAAACTGATAGGTTCCACCGATGCCTGCGATTACTCCGGCACGATCCAGTTCACCAGCGTATGACCGATGCCTGTTGGAACCAGCTTGCTGTGCAGCCACGGCAGCACGTTGTTCATTTGTGCTTCCAGCTTCCACGGCGGGTTGATGACGATCATACCGGAGGCGGTCATGCCGCGCTGGTCGCTGTCCGGACGAACCGCCAGCTCAATTTGCAGAATTTTGCGAATGCCGGTCGCTTCGAGGTCGTGGATCATGCGTTTAATTTGCTGACGCAGCACCACCGGGTACCACAGCGCATAGGTGCCGGTAGCAAAACGCTTGTAGCCTTCGCTGATGCCGCTCACTACTGCCTGATAGTCGGTTTTAATTTCGTACGGCGGGTCGATCAGAATCAAGCCGCGGCGGGAGGCTGGCGGCAGCTTCGCCTTGAGCTGCTGGTAGCCGTCGGCGCGTTCTACGCGGGCGCGGTTATCTTTCTGGAATTCAGAACGCAGCAGCGGGAAGTCGCTCGGGTGCAGCTCGGTCATTTGCAGGCTGTCCTGCTCACGCAGCAGCTGGCGGGCAATCAGCGGAGAACCAGGGTAGTAACGCAGTTGGCCGCTGCGGTTGAAGTGCTCAACCACCGAAATATACGGCACCAGCTCTTCAGGCAGATCGTCCTGTTGCCAGATGCGGGCGATGCCTTCCAGGTATTCCCCGGTCTTTTCGGCATGCTCGCCGCTCAGCTGATAGCGGCCTGCGCCAGCGTGGGTGTCCAGATAGAGAAACGGCTTCTCTTTCTCTTTCAGTGATTCAATGATCAGACTCTGAACGGTGTGTTTGAGGACGTCGGCGTGGTTGCCTGCGTGAAAGCTGTGGCGATAACTGAGCATGGATGCGGATATTCCGGGAATTAAACAAGATAACCGATAGTTTACCGCAGATCCGCCGAGATTACCGCTATCACCCGTTAAGAGGATAACCTCCGGCGCTATCATTGAAATTCCCCCAACTATCCCCCATTCTAGATCTATCGCTAAAGCGCCGTTGAGCGCTTCATTTCTTTCTTAGACCAGGACAGCGCATATGACCAATCCATTACTGACCCCTTTCGAACTACCGCCGTTTTCCCGGATTCAGCCCGAACATGTTGTCCCTGCTGTAACTAAAGCACTGAACGACTGTCGCGAGAATGTGGAGCGTGTAGTCGCACAGGGCGCGCCATATAGCTGGGAAAACCTCTGCCAGCCGCTGGCGGAAGTGGACGATGTTCTGGGGCGTATTTTCTCGCCAATTAGCCACTTAAACTCGGTCAAAAACAGCCCGGAACTACGTGAGGCCTACGAGCAGACGCTGCCGCTGCTGTCGGAATACAGCACCTGGGTTGGCCAGCATGAGGGGCTGTACAAGGCTTACCGCGACCTGCGCGACGGCGACAACTACGCCACCCTGAGCGTGGCGCAGAAAAAAGCGGTCGATAACGCGCTGCGTGATTTCGAGCTGTCCGGTATCGGCCTGCCGAAAGAGAAACAGCAGCGCTACGGCGAAATCGCCACTCGTCTGTCCGAGCTGGGCAACCAGTACAGCAACAACGTGCTCGACGCCACCATGGGCTGGAGCAAGCTGGTGACGGACGAAAGCGAGCTGGCCGGGATGCCGGAAAGCGCGTTGGCGGCAGCGAAGGCCCAGGCCGAAGCTAAAGAGCAGGAAGGGTACCTGCTGACCCTGGATATCCCGAGCTACCTGCCGGTCATGACCTACTGCGACAACCAGGCTCTGCGTGAAGAGCTGTATCGCGCCTACTCCACTCGCGCCTCAGACCAGGGGCCAAACGCGGGTAAGTGGGACAACACCCCGGTGATGGAAGAGATTCTTGCGCTGCGTCACGAGCTGGCACAGCTGCTGGGCTTCGAAAGCTACGCCTTTAAATCACTCGCCACCAAAATGGCGGAAAACCCGCAGCAGGTGCTCGACTTCCTGACCGATCTGGCGAAACGCGCCCGTCCGCAGGGGGAAAAAGAGCTGGCCCAGCTGCGTGCTTTCGCCAAAGCCGAATTTGGCGTTGATGAGCTGCAGCCGTGGGATATAGCTTACTACAGCGAGAAACAGAAACAGCATCTGTACAGTATCAGCGACGAACAGCTGCGCCCGTACTTCCCTGAAAACAAAGCCGTTAATGGCCTGTTTGAAGTAGTAAAACGTATTTACGGGATTACCGCCAAAGAGCGTACCGACGTTGACGTCTGGAACCCGGAAGTACGCTTCTTCGAGCTGTACGATGAAAATAACGAACTGCGCGGCAGCTTCTACCTTGACCTGTACGCCCGCGAGCACAAACGCGGCGGGGCGTGGATGGACGACTGCGTCGGCCAGATGCGTAAAACCGACGGCACGCTGCAAAAACCGGTCGCCTATCTGACCTGTAACTTTAACCGTCCGGTGAACGGCAAACCGGCGCTGTTCACCCACGACGAAGTGATCACCCTGTTCCACGAATTTGGTCATGGCCTGCATCACATGCTGACCCGCATCGAAACGGCCGGTGTTTCCGGCATCAGCGGGGTGCCATGGGATGCGGTCGAGCTGCCGAGCCAGTTTATGGAAAACTGGTGCTGGGAGCCGGAAGCACTGGCGTTTATCTCCGGCCACTATGAAACAGGCGAACCGCTGCCGAAGGAACTGCTGGATAAAATGCTGGCGGCGAAAAACTATCAGGCCGCGCTGTTTATCCTGCGCCAGCTGGAGTTCGGCCTGTTCGACTTCCGCCTGCACGCGCAGTACAACCCGGAGCAGGGGGCGAAAGTCCTCGAGACGCTGGCGGAAATTAAGAAACAGGTCGCCGTGGTGCCGGGCCCAACCTGGGGCCGCTTCCCGCACGCCTTCAGCCACATCTTTGCCGGCGGTTATGCAGCGGGTTACTACAGCTATCTGTGGGCCGACGTGCTGGCCGCGGATGCGTTCTCTCGCTTTGAAGAAGAAGGCATCTTCAACCGTGAAACCGGTCAGTCGTTCCTCGATAACATCCTGACCCGTGGCGGTTCCGAAGAGCCAATGGCGCTGTTCAAACGCTTCCGTGGCCGTGAACCGCAGCTCGATGCCATGCTGGCGCATTACGGCATCAAGGGCTGATTGTTCGCGTGAAAATTTGTTTATTGGATGAAACGGGCGCCGGAGACGGCGCCTTATCTGTTCTTGCCGCCCGCTGGGGGCTTGAGCACGATGACGACAACCTGATGGCGCTGGTGATGACGCCGGAACATCTGGAGCTGCGTAAACGCGACGAGCCGAAGCTTGGCGGTATTTTTGTCGATTTTGTCGGCGGGGCGATGGCGCACCGGCGCAAGTTTGGTGGCGGTCGCGGCGAAGCGGTGGCGAAAGCCGTCGGCATCAAAGGCGATTACCTGCCGGACGTGGTTGATGCCACCGCCGGGCTGGGGCGCGATGCGTTTGTACTGGCCTCCGTCGGCTGCCGCGTGCGGATGCTGGAGCGTAATCCGGTGGTTGCCGCGCTGCTCGACGACGGCCTGGCGCGTGGCTATGCCGATGCGGAAATTGGCCCGTGGTTGCAGGAACGTTTACAACTGATTCACGCCTCGAGTCTGACCGCGTTAACCGATATTACGCCGCGCCCGCAGGTGGTGTATCTCGACCCGATGTTCCCGCATAAGCAGAAAAGCGCGCTGGTGAAAAAAGAGATGCGCGTGTTTCAGTCGCTGGTGGGGCCGGATCTCGATGCGGATGGCCTGCTTGAACCCGCGCGCCGGTTAGCCACCAAACGCGTGGTGGTGAAGCGCCCGGACTACGCGCCGCCGCTGGCGGACGTGGCAACGCCGAACGCGGTGGTGACCAAAGGACATCGCTTTGATATTTATGCCGGAACGGCGGAGTAATTTCGGGTTAATAGAAATAAAAACGCCTGCTTGCGCAGGCGTTTCACGATGCTCAACGCGAGAGTTATTCTTCTTCGTCGTCGCGCAGCGGAACAATCAGCATATCGACGTGGACTGTGTTGATAAGCTGGCGTGCAGATGACATCAGCTTGCTCCAGAAGTCCTGATGATGGCCACAAACCACCAGGTCCATATCGTATTTCTTAATCGCATCAACCAGCACCTGGCCCAAGTCGCCGCTACCGCTCAGGGTTTCGGTGATCGGGTAGCCCGCGTTCGTGGACAGTTCAGTCAGTGCGTGATGGGTTTCTTCGGAAATGCGCTTCTGCATATCGCCAAGATTAACGTCGATAAGCCCGGTGTAGAGATCGGAATAGTTTACGTCGACGTGAATCAGCGAAACTTTTGCATTGTAGGGGCGAGCCATTGATACCGCTTTTTCCACCAGAACTTTGCTCTCTGGGGAAAGGTCGACCGCGATCAAAATGTGTTTGTAAGCCATGGTGTTACTCCTTCCATAAAGTTGTCGATGACTGTTGGACCAGACAGCCCATGCGCTGTCCCTTGCCCGCGTCCTGCGTGCGACTTGCGCGGGGTTTGCCCTTAAAGACCTAATTGTAGAAGATATTTCTACCTTATAGCGGCCTTGGGGCGCCGTCAATGCATCCGGTTCGCCAATTAGTTAAACAAATTTTTCCATCTTACGTATTGATAACGATTAACCTTGTGGTAAAAAATTTAACTGATCTCCTACACTATTTAATGAGCCGTTCGGATAAATAAACGTGATCTGAATCGCACTCTTTTACTGAGGTGTTGGTGGGTTATTGGGGAGCGAGATGTCCTGGGGTCTCCGAGGACTGGTCGCCGGGGAGGAGTTATGATCAGCACGATTGCGCTGTTTTGGGCCCTGTGTGTCGTTTGTGTGGTAAATATGGCACGCTACTTCTCATCGTTGCGTGCATTATTGGTTGTACTACGTGGTTGCGATCCCTTGCTTTATCAGTATGTGGACGGCGGTGGTTTCTTTACCTCGCACGGTCAGCCGGGCAAACAAATACGCCTGGTCTGGTATATCTACGGGCAGCGGTATCGCGATCATCATGATGATGAGTTTATTCGCCGCTGTGACCGGGTTCGTCGTCAGTTTATTTTGACCAGTTCCCTGTGTGGCCTGGTGGTGATTAGCTTAATCGCCCTGATGATTTGGCACTGAGTAAAAAAAACGGGCCAGTTTCCTGACCCGTTTTCTGTTTGTGCCAAACGCGCTTAGATAAGCTTCAGAGACAGCCAGTACAGCACGCCGGACAGCAGGATCGACGCTGGCAGCGTGAAGACCCAGGCCATCAGGATATTGGTCACGGTTTTTCGTTGCAGACCGCCACCGTCAACGACCATGGTCCCCGCAACGGAAGACGACAGGACGTGGGTGGTGGATACCGGCATCCCTGTATAGCTTGCCAGACCGATGGAGACCGCAGAGGTCATCTGCGCTGCCATCCCCTGGGCGTAGGTCATGCCCTTCTTACCGATTTTCTCACCGATGGTGGTCGCCACGCGACGCCAGCCGATCATTGTACCGATACCCAGAGCCAGCGCGACGGCCATGATAATCCAGACTGGCGCGTACTCGATGGTGCTCAGCATGTCGGTTTTCAGTTTCTTCAACAGACGTTGGTCATCGCCGCTGACTTCCGGCATCTTCGCCACTTTATCGGTGGTATCAGAGATGCAGAGCATGATACGACGCAGCTGGCCACGCTGTTCTACGGAGAGGCTGTCATAGCTCTCAACGTTGGTCAGCATCGCTTTAGCGCGATCAAGCGCGTTGATGGTGTTCGCCGGATGGCAGTGAAACTCAACGGCAGCCTCGGCTTCCGGGGTCAGCTTTTCAGCGTTGCTTGCCACTTTCAGCAGCAAATCTGGGCGCTGCTGGAAGAAGGTTTCAACGTTGTTGACCGCATCGCGGGTACGGGTGATTTCGTAGCCGGAAGCGTTCATATTGACTACGAAACCTGCCGGAGCGACGCCAATCAGGACCAGCATGACCAGACCAATGCCTTTCTGACCGTCGTTGGCGCCGTGGGAGAACGCCACGCCAATGGCGGAGAGAATCAGAGCGATACGCGTCCAGAACGGCGGCTTTTTCTTACCGTCTTTCTTTTCACGTTCAGCAGGGGTCAGGTGGATACGGGCGCGTTTTTTAGTACCGCTCCAGTAACGGCGCAGCAGGAAAATCAGACCACCCGCAACAACCAGACCCACGATAGGCGAGATAATCAACGAACCGAAAATGTTAATCACTTTCGGGATGTTGAGCGCCTCAACCACTGAAGTGCCGGTCATCAGCGCATTGGTTAAACCAATACCGATGATCGCGCCGATCAGCGTGTGGGAGCTGGAAGCAGGCAGACCGAAATACCAGGTGCCAAGGTTCCAGATGATGGCCGCCAGCAGCATGGAAAAGACCATGGCGAGGCCGTGCGCGGAGCCCATATTGAGCAGAAGATCCGTCGGCAGCATATGCACAATCGCATAGGCTACGCTCAGACCGCCCAACAGAACGCCGAGGAAGTTAAAGATTGCGGCCATCGCAACAGCAAGCTGTGAGCGCATGGCACGGGTATAAATTACGGTGGCAACAGCGTTTGCCGTATCGTGGAAGCCGTTAATCGCTTCGTAGAACAGAACAAACACCAGCGCCAGAACTAACAACAGCCCGGTATGTAAATCCAGGCCAGCAAACAAATGTAACATAGGACGTTACGCCATTTTGAGGACATGAACGCGCGGCATTATCAGGGACATTGGCGGCGCGGGCAAAGTGAAATCTCGACTTTTTTTGATATTTATCCGTATTCGTTAAATGGTTGAAAATAAATATTTCCCTTGTATCAATCAGATAAGTCGGCTTTGTCGAGATTTCACTGGTATGACATCCATGAAAAATTTACACTTCCCGACAATACCTATGTTGAGGATAGTGCGTGGAAAGGTTTGATGCCATTGTAGTGGGTGCCGGAGCGGCAGGAATGTTTTGTGCAGCCATGGCCGGGCAGGCAGGCCGCCGCGTGTTGCTGTTGGATAACGGTAAAAAACCGGGGCGTAAAATCCTGATGTCTGGCGGTGGCCGTTGTAATTTTACTAACCTTTATGTCGAACCCGCGGCCTATCTCAGCCAAAACCCGCATTTTTGTAAATCTGCCCTCGCGCGTTATACCCAGTGGGACTTTATCGACATGGTCGGCAAGCACGGCATTGCCTGGCATGAAAAGACCCTCGGTCAACTCTTCTGCGATGATTCTGCCGAGCAAATTGTCGCGATGCTGGTGGCGGAATGCGAGAAGGGCAATGTCACGATGCGTCTGCGCAGCGAAATCCTCAACGTCGCTCGTGACGAGCAGGGCTACACCTTACAGCTCAACGGCGATACCGTGGCCGCCGATAAACTGGTGATTGCCAGCGGCGGCCTGTCGATGCCGGGGCTGGGCGCTTCGCCGTTCGGCTATAAAATTGCCGAACAGTTCGGCCTGAAGGTGCTGCCGACTCGCGCCGGGCTGGTGCCGTTCACCCTGCATAAGCCGATGCTGGAGCAGTTTCAGGTATTGTCCGGCGTCTCCGTCCCGTCGGTGATTACCGCTGAAGACGGCACGGTGTTCCGCGAAAGTCTGCTTTTCACCCACCGCGGCCTGTCTGGCCCGGCAGTGCTGCAAATTTCGAGCTATTGGCAGGCTGGCGAATTCGTCACCATCAATCTGCTGCCCGACATCGATCTCGCGGACTTCCTTGATGCGCAGCGCGCCGAGCATCCGAACCAGAGCCTGAAAAATACGCTGGCGATGCAGTTGCCGAAGCGTCTGGTGGAGTGTCTGCAACAGTTGGGCCAGGTTCCCGACGTGACCCTTAAGCAGCTTAACGTGCGCGAGCAACAGACGCTGGTTGAGACGCTGACAAACTGGCGCGTTCAGCCGAACGGCACCGAAGGCTACCGTACGGCGGAAGTGACCCTCGGCGGTGTGGATACCAACGAACTCTCTTCGCGCACCATGGAAGCGAAGAAAGCGCCAGGGCTCTACTTTATCGGTGAAGTGATGGATGTTACCGGCTGGTTGGGCGGCTATAACTTCCAGTGGGCGTGGTCGAGCGCCTGGGCTTGTGCGCAGGCGCTGGCGGAGTAAACGTATTAATGCTGCTGGCTAAACAGCTTCAGCAGCATCTCCACCTGTTCGTCGAGCGGGGCTAAATCTCGTTTGACGATCAGATGCAGCGGCGTTGCGCGGCGTACGCCATGATTTAGCGGCAGCGGCTTTAATATTCCCTGTGCCAGTTCCTCCTGGATTCTCTCCTCCGGCAACCAGCCATATCCCACCTGATACAATACGGCATCAATGGCGGCATCAATCGTTGAGAAGGTCCACGCATCGTGCGTCTCCTGGCGGCTGCTATCGCTGTCGGCAATGCGGATCAGCGGCCAGGGGCGCAACTGTTCGTCGCTAAGCGGGCCTGCCTGCTGAAATAGAGGATGATCCCGATGCGCGACGGCGACAAAATCGATATTCATCAACCATTCCCCGCGGCCGGTAATATCCTGACGGCGCGTCAGCACCATCACGTCCGCCTCCGCTTGCACGTTATCGGCGTCGTTGGCGTTCTCCAGCACCTCGGTTAGCCGCACCTGCGTTTGTGGGTAGCGCTGCTGAAACTGGCGCAGAATGGCGAACAGTCTCTGACGCGGGAAAATGCTGTCGACCAACAAATCCAGCCGCGTGCGCGTGCCTTCACGTAACGTGGCGGCACGAGTTTCTACCCAGGCAAAGGCTTTGAGCAGCGGCTTCACCTGGCCCAGCAATAGCTCGCCCGCCGGAGTCAGCACCGCGCGGCGACCTTCGGGGACCAGCAAGGCCACGCCCAGCCGCTCCTGCAGCAGCGACAGGTTATAGCTGACCGACGACTGGCTGCGGTGCGTCTCCTCCGCGGCTTTCGCAAAACTGCCCAGTTCGACTACCTTTTCCAGTAGCGCCCACTGTTCAAGGGTGGTTTTGTGCATGATTGATTTAAAAATTAGATGAATTTAATTCAAACATAGCGTTATTCATTTATTTTTTAAAGCAATAAGATCTCTGCATCGACACAAGGAGATTTAATTATGAGCAACTTTGATAAACATGACTTGAGCGGCTTCGTGGGTAAACATCTGGTCTATACCTATGACAACGGCTGGAACTACGAAATTTATGTGAAAAACGACAACACTCTGGATTACCGTATCCACAGCGGTATCGTGGCGAATCGTTGGGTCAAAGACCAGCAGGCCTACATCGTCCGTGTGGGTGAGAGCGTATATAAAATTTCCTGGACCGAACCGACCGGTACCGATGTCAGCCTGATTGTGAACCTCGGCGACAAACTGTTCCATGGCACCATTTTCTTCCCACGTTGGGTCATCAACAATCCGGAAAAAACCGTCTGCTTCCAGAACGATCACATCCCGCTGATGAATTCGTATCGTGATGCGGGCCCAGCGTATCCGACTGAGGTGATTGATGAATTCGCTACCATTACCTTCGTTCGCGACTGTGGGGCGAATAACGATAGCGTGATTGATTGTGCTGCCAGTGAATTACCGAAAGATTTCCCGGCGAATTTACGCTAAGTATTAATACTGTCCTGAATATTCTTTATTACACTAATATTCAACGAAGGTTAATTTATTCTGATTATAAATCCTTTGTTGAGTGAACGTTGAATAATGTGAATCAGCGCCCAGGTTACGATGTAACCTGGGCGCTTTTTACATACAAATCATATGAATTAATAGAGGTGTAATCTATTGATTTCGTTTAGTTAGTATTTATTGTGCCTCTCGCCACAAGTTTCTTAATCTTATCCTAAGATAACATTGATACTTTTACCGTCATCGAATGTTGTCGGTTTGAATATCACGTTATCCATTGCTGTTTTTAAACAAAAACAACGCTCGAATCATTGATTGATGAGCCAGCTTCGCTCATTTGCGTAATAGGGTAAGGAACATTCATGAGTGATTTTCTGCCGTTTTCCCGCCCTTCTATGGGTGAGGCGGAGTTCGCAGCACTCAAGGAAGTGCTGCAATCCGGTTGGATCACCACCGGGCCAAAAAACCAGGCGCTGGAAGAGGCGTTCTGCTCGCTAACGGGGAACCGTTTTTCAATCGCCGTCAGTTCGGCAACCGGCGGTATGCACGTCACGCTGATGGCGCTGGGCATCGGTCCCGGCGATGAAGTCATCACCCCTTCTCAAACCTGGGTTTCGACGCTGAATATGATCGTCCTGCTGGGGGCGACCCCGGTGATGATCGATGTCGATCGCGACAACCTGATGGTGACGCCTGAAGCCATTGAAGCCGCTATTACTCCCCGTACGAAAGCCATTATTCCCGTGCACTACGCGGGTGCGCCTGCTGATATTGACGGCATTCGCGCAGTGGCGGAGCGTCACGGCATTCCGGTGATTGAAGACGCGGCGCATGCGGCGGGTACCTACTATAAGGGCCTGCATGTCGGCGCGCAGGGAACGGCGATTTTCTCCTTCCATGCCATCAAAAACATGACCAGCGCCGAGGGTGGGCTGATTGTCACCGACGATGAACAGCTGGCCAACCGCATTCGTAGCCTCAAGTTCCACGGTCTTGGCGTTGATGCCTATGACCGTCAGACCCACGGCCGCGCCCCGCAGGCAGAAGTGATTAGCCCGGGCTTTAAGTACAACCTCGCCGATATCAATGCCGCACTGGCGCTGGTTCAACTGGGCAAATTAGGGCAGGCCAATCAGCGCCGTAGTGATATCGCTCAGCGTTACGTGCAGGAACTGGCGGATACGCCGTTCCAGCCGCTGGCCGTACCGAGCTGGCCGCATCTGCACGCCTGGCATCTGTTTATTATTCGCGTGGACGAACAGCGCTGCGGCATCAGCCGTGATGCGCTAATGGAACAACTCAAAGCGCAAGGTATTGGTACCGGGCTGCACTTCCGTGCGGCGCATACGCAGAAATACTACCGCGAGCGTTTCCCTGAACTCTCGCTACCGAATACCGAATGGAACAGCGCACGTATCTGTTCATTACCTCTTTTCCCGGATATGACCGATGACGACACCACCCGTGTCATTACGGCGCTCCATCAGCTAGCAGGCCGTTGATATGTTTGAGTACCCGTTAGTCAAGAAAGTCTCCGTCGTGATACCGGTCTATAACGAGCAGGACAGCCTGCCGGAGCTGATTCGCCGTACCGACGCTGCCTGCGCGACCCTGAATCGTGACTATGAAATTTTGTTGGTCGACGACGGCAGCAGCGACGACTCCGCGCGCATGTTGGTTGAAGCGGCAGAAGCGCCGGAAAGCCACATTGTGGCGGTGCTGTTAAACCGCAACTACGGCCAGCATTCGGCAATTATGGCGGGCTTTAGCCACGTTACCGGCGATCTGATCATCACCCTCGATGCCGACCTGCAAAACCCGCCGGAAGAGATCCCGCGCCTCGTCGAAAAAGCCGACGAAGGCTACGACGTGGTGGGTACCGTGCGGCAGAACCGTCAGGACAGTATCTTCCGTAAAACAGCCTCGAAGATGATTAACCGTCTGATTCAGCGCACCACCGGTAAAGCGATGGGTGACTACGGCTGCATGCTGCGCGCCTATCGCCGTCATATTGTCGACGCGATGCTCAACTGCCATGAGCGCAGCACTTTTATTCCTATTCTGGCGAATACCTTCGCCCGCCGCGCCGTGGAGATTCCGGTGCTGCACGCCGAGCGTGAGTTCGGTGACTCGAAATACAGCTTTATGCGCCTGATTAACCTGATGTACGACCTGGTGACCTGCTTGACCACCACGCCGCTGCGTCTGTTAAGCGTGGTCGGCAGCGTGATTGCGGTGCTGGGCTTTGCCTTCTCCATTCTGCTGGTCGTGCTGCGCCTGGTGCTCGGTCCGGAATGGGCGGGGGACGGCGTGTTCATGCTATTCGCCATTCTGTTCATGTTTATCGGCGCCCAGTTTATCGGCATGGGCCTGCTTGGGGAGTATATCGGCCGCATCTACAACGATGTGCGTGCCCGCCCCCGCTACTTTATTCAACGTGTTGTTCGCCAGGAAAATCTGGATTCTGAAGAGGAAAATCGTTAATGAAAGCTGTTGTATTTGCCTATCACGACATGGGTTGCACCGGTATTCAGGCACTGCTGGATGCCGGATACGACATCGAGGCGATCTTCACTCACCCGGACAACGCGGGTGAGAATAACTTCTTCGGCTCCGTTGCCCGCCTGGCGGCTGAGCAGGGTATTACCGTTTACGCGCCGGAAGACGTCAACCACCCGCTGTGGGTGGAGCGCATCCGCGCGATGGCGCCGGAAGTGATTTTCTCCTTCTATTACCGCAACTTGCTCAGCGACGAGATCCTCAATCTGGCGCCGAAAGGGGCGTTCAACCTGCACGGCTCGCTACTGCCGAAATACCGGGGTCGCGCGCCGCTGAACTGGGTGCTGGTGAACGGTGAGAAAGAGACCGGCGTGACGCTGCACCGTATGACCAACCGCGCGGACGCGGGGGATATTGTGGCCCAGCAGAGCGTGGCGATTGCTGACTCTGACGTGGCGCTGACGCTGCACCGTAAGCTGTGCACGGCGTCCCAGACGCTGCTTGGCGATGCGTTGGCGAAAATTCGCAGCGGCCAGACCGACGAGCGTGTGCAGGATCATTCGCAGGCGACCTACGTCGGTCGTCGTACCCCGGAAGATGGCCGCCTGGAGTGGGAAAAACCGGCTCAGGCGCTGCATAACCTGGTGCGTGCGGTGAGCGATCCGTGGCCGGGCGCGTTTGGCTATGTTGGCACCAACAAATTTATCGTCTGGAAATCTCGTGTGCGTACTGACATGGAAGCCGCGAAGCCGGGTACCGTTCTGTCCGTCGCGCCGCTGGTGGTTGCCTGCGGTGAAGGCGCGCTGGAAATCGTTACCGGTCAGAGCGCTAACGGCGTTTATATGCAGGGCGCTCAGCTGGCACCGGCGCTGGGTCTGGTGGCGGGCGCGTTGCTCTCCAGCCGTCCGTTTGTGGCCGTTAAGCGTCGTACCCGCGTGCTGATTCTGGGTGTGAACGGCTTTATCGGTAACCATCTGACCGAACGCCTGCTGGCCGATGATAGCTACGAGATTTACGGCCTGGATATCGGCTCTGACGCCATCAGCCGCTTCCTCGACTGCCCGCGTTTCCACTTTGTGGAAGGCGATATCAGTATTCACTCAGAGTGGATCGAATACCACATTAAGAAATGCGACGTGGTGCTGCCGCTGGTGGCTATCGCGACGCCTATCGAGTACACCCGTAACCCGCTGCGCGTGTTCGAGCTGGACTTCGAAGAGAACCTGAAGATCATCCGCGACTGCGTGAAGTACAACAAGCGTATTATCTTCCCGTCCACCTCCGAAGTGTACGGCATGTGTACCGATGCCAACTTTGATGAAGATAACTCTAACCTGGTGGTGGGGCCGATCAACAAGCAGCGCTGGATCTACTCGGTTTCCAAACAGCTTCTGGATCGCGTGATTTGGGCTTACGGTGACAAAACTGGCCTCAAGTTTACCCTGTTCCGTCCGTTTAACTGGATGGGGCCGCGTCTGGATAACCTCAACGCTGCGCGTATCGGCAGCTCTCGGGCTATTACCCAGTTGATCCTCAACCTGGTGGAAGGTTCGCCGATCAAACTGATCGAAGGCGGCAAACAAAAACGCTGCTTCACCGACATCAGCGACGGTATTGAAGCGTTGTTCCGCATCATTGAGAACAAAGACGGCCGCTGCGATGGGCAGATTATCAACATTGGTAACCCGGATAACGAAGCGAGCATTAAAGAGCTGGCCGAAATGCTGCTCGACTGCTTTGAGCGTCATCCGCTGCGCGACCGCTTCCCGCCGTTTGCCGGCTTCCGTGAAGTGGAAAGTAGCGACTACTACGGTAAAGGTTATCAGGACGTTGAGCATCGTAAACCGAGCATTCGCAATGCGAAACGCCTCCTCGACTGGCAGCCGACGGTGGAAATGCAGCAGACCGTTGAAGAAACGCTGGACTTCTTCCTGCGCACGGTTGAACTGACGGATGAAAAACCATCATGAAAAAAGTAGGTTTGCGCGTTGATGTCGACACCTTTCGCGGTACTCGCGAAGGGGTGCCAAGGCTGATGGCGGTGCTGAAAAAGCACCGCGTACAGGCCAGTTTTTTCTTCAGCGTCGGGCCGGATAACATGGGGCGCCACCTGTGGCGCCTGGTAAAGCCGAAGTTCTTGTGGAAGATGCTGCGCTCACGCGCGGCATCGCTGTATGGCTGGGACATTCTGCTGGCCGGGACGGCGTGGCCGGGGCGTATTATTGGCGAAGCCAACGCGGAGATTATCCGTAGCGTTGCGCAGACACATGAGGTGGGGCTGCATGCCTGGGATCATCACCGCTGGCAGCAGTGGAGCGGCATGTGGAACGAGCAGCAGTTGATTGACGAAATTGGCCGCGGCCTGTCTGCGCTGGAGACGATTATTGGTCATCCGGTCACCTGCTCGGCGGTGGCGGGCTGGCGCGCTGACCAGCGTGTGGTGAAGGCGAAAGAGTCTTTTGAATTTCTCTACAACAGCGACTGCCGCGGCACGCAACCGTTCATTCCGCAACTCAGTAACGGCGAGAAGGCGACCGTACAGATCCCGGTGACGTTGCCCACCTGGGATGAAGTTGTCGGTAGCGTGGTCAGTGCGGAAGGCTTCAATCGTTGGCTGCTGGAGCGTATTCGCCAGGATACCGGTACGCCGGTGTACACCATTCATGCTGAGGTGGAGGGGGGTGCCTACGCCGAACAGTTTGACTATCTGCTGACCCTTGCGGCACAGCAGGAAATTCGTTTTTGCCCGTTAGGCCAGCTTCTCCCGGATGACTTCCGTCAGTTGCCGGTTGGGAAGGTGGTGCGCGGAGAAATTGCCGGTCGTGAAGGCTGGCTAGGCTGCCAACAACTTTTGAGCTCAGACGTATGAAATCCCTTCGCTATGGTATTTCGTTAGCTGCATTGTTTGTTCTGTACTACCTGGTTCCGCTCAACTTCCGGCTGCTGTGGCAGCCGGACGAAACCCGCTATGCCGAAATCAGCCGCGAAATGCTGGCGACCGGTGATTGGGTGGTGCCGCATTTCCTGGGGTTACGCTACTTCGAAAAGCCGATTGCCGGCTACTGGATTAACAGTATCGGGCAGTGGCTATTTGGTCACAGTAACTTCGCGGTACGTTTTGGCGCGGTGTTTTCTATCACCGTTTCCGCGCTGCTGGTGGTCTGGCTGGCGTGGAAAATCTGGCAGGATCGCAAAGTGGCGCTGCTCTCCGGCGCCATCTTCTTAACCGCGTTCCTGGTCTACGGGATTGGCACCTATGCGGTGCTCGACCCGATGATTACCCTGTGGATGACGCTTGCCATGTGCAGCTTCTGGTTGGCGGCGCAGGCGAAGACCACTGGCGAACGCTTCTGGGGTTACGTGCTGCTGGGCGTGGCCTGCGGTATGGGGGTCATGACCAAAGGCTTCCTCGCCCTGGCGGTGCCGGTGATCGGTGTGCTGCCGTGGGTCATTGCGCAGAAACGCTGGCGGGAAGTGCTGGTCTGGGGTTGGCTGTCGGTACTGGTTTGCGTGCTGACCGTCCTGCCGTGGGGGCTGGCCATCGCCGCGCGGGAAAGCGACTTCTGGCGCTACTTCTTCTGGGTCGAACATATTCAACGTTTTGCTCAGAGCGACGCGCAGCACAAAGCGCCGTTCTGGTACTACCTGCCGTTCCTGGTCGCGGGAAGTCTGCCGTGGCTGGCGTTGCTACCCGGCGCGTTCAAGCGCGGCTGGCAGGAGCAGGAAGGGTTACGCGGCGCATTTTATCTGCTGGGCTGGGTGGTAATGCCGTTCCTGTTCTTCAGTATCGCCAAGGGCAAGCTGCCGACCTATATCCTGCCGTGCTTCGCGCCGCTGGCAATGCTGATGGCGCGCTATGCGGTTGAGGCGGCAAAAGTCGGCTCGAAAGCGCTGCGGGTGAACGGCATCATCAACATCGTCTTCGGCGTTGTGGGCCTGGTGGCGGTCGCGGTGGTCTCACCGTGGGGGCCGATGAAACATCCGGTCTGGATGCAGATTGAGCTGTATAAATGCGTACTGGCGGCAGTAGCCTTCTTCTTCTGGGCGCTGATGGGCTGGATATCGATTAAACCGGGCGCACAGCGTTGGCAGCTTGCCGCGCTCTGTCCGCTGGGGCTGGCGCTGCTGGTGGGGATGGCGATTCCCGATCGCGTGACCAACAGCAAGCAGCCGCAGTTCCTGGTGGATATTGTTAGCGAGTCGCTGGCGCCGAGCCGCTATGTGCTGAGCAACAGCGTCGGCGTAGCCGCCGGGCTGGCCTGGGAGCTGAAGCGTAGCGATGTGATGTTGTACGGCCAGCAGGGCGAGCTGAAGTATGGGCTCTCTTACCCTGACGCGAAAGGCAGCTTCGTCTCTACCGAAGACTTCCCACAGTGGCTGGCGGCACATCGTCAGGAAGGGCCAATCTCGCTGGTGTTATTGCTCTCTCGTGACGTACAGTTAGCCGAACTGCCGCTGCCAAAACCGGATGAGGTATATGCCATGGGTCGCACCGTCTTTATTCAGTATCGCCCGCAATGATCACATGGGCCTGCCTGCTGCTCGCCAGCCTGTTGAGCTGCGGCGGGCAGCTATGTCAGAAACAGGCGACTCGCCCTGCCCGTAAAGGGCTGCGCGGGCGTCATCTGCTAACCTGGCTCGGACTGGCGCTGGCGCTGCTGGGGCTGGGCATGCTGCTGTGGCTGCTGGTGCTCCAGCAGATTCCGGTCAGCGTGGCCTACCCGATGCTGAGCCTGAACTTTGTCTGGGTGACGCTGGCCGCGCGTCTTATCTGGCGCGAGCCGGTGAGCGGCCGCCATTGGGCCGGGGTGGCGCTGATAATCGTCGGCATTGCGTTACTGGGGAGCAGCGCCTGATGGGGCTTATCTGGGCATTGATGAGTGTGGCGCTGGTCAGCGCCGCGCAGTTGACGCTGCGTGCGGCGATGACCACGCTACCGTCGGCGACGCAGCCGCTGGCTTTTTTGCTGCATCTTCTGCATTTTGACACCGGCACGCTGGCGCTGCTGCTGGGGTTGCTGGGCTACGTGGCTTCGATGGCCTGCTGGTTCTTCGCCCTCAAGCGTCTGCCGCTGGCGAAAGCCTACGCGCTGCTGAGCCTGAGCTACATGGTGGTATGGCTTGCGGCGATTCTGCTGCCCGGCTGGCATGAGCCGTTCTCGTGGCGCGGCCTGCTGGGGGTTATTGTTATTATCGCCGGCGTCATTACCATCTTCTGGCCAAACAAACCGACACCTCACCGGTAGTCCGAATCGGGTAATGCCGCCTTCCCGGCGACAAAATGTGCAATAATGCCATTTCTGTTGCATCTATAAGGGATTATCTATGCCTGCGGCCGACGCCGAGGCGCAGCTTAGCGGCCTGCGCCTCAATTTGCGTATTGTCTCCGTCGTGATCTTCAACTTCGCCAGCTATCTCACCATTGGCCTGCCGCTGGCGGTGCTGCCCGGTTATGTTCATGATGTGATGGGGTTTAGCGCCTTCTGGGCCGGTCTGGTTATCAGCCTGCAATACTTCGCTACCTTGCTGAGTCGTCCTCATGCCGGGCGTTACGCCGACCAACTGGGGCCGAAAAAAATCGTTGTTTTTGGCCTCTGCGGCTGTTTCCTGAGTGGGTTGAGCTATTTACTGGCGGCGTTTGGCGGCGGCTGGCCGTTGATAAGCCTGACGCTGCTGTGCCTGGGGCGCGTGATTCTTGGTATCGGCCAGAGCTTTGCCGGTACCGGTTCGACGCTGTGGGGCGTTGGCGTTGTCGGGTCGCCGCATATTGGCCGGGTGATCTCCTGGAATGGTATCGTCACTTACGGCGCGATGGCGATGGGCGCGCCGCTTGGCGTGCTGTGTTACCGCTTTATTGGCCTACAGGGGCTGGCGCTGGCGATTATGGCCGTCGCCGCCGTGGCGATTCTGGCGGCGCTTCCCCGTGATGAAGTGAAAGCGAAAAAGGGCAAACCGATGTCCTTCCGGGCGGTACTCGGGCGCGTCTGGCCTTACGGTATGGCGCTGGCGCTGGCCTCCGCGGGATTTGGCGTGATCGCCACCTTTATCACCCTGTTCTATGACGCCAAAGGCTGGGACGGCGCGGCCTTCGCGCTCACTCTGTTTAGCTGCGCGTTTGTCGGCACACGGCTGCTGTTCCCGAACGGCATTAACCGCCTTGGTGGACTGAATGTGGCGATGATTTGCTTTGCCGTTGAGGTGGTGGGGCTACTGCTGGTAGGAATTGCGATGACGCCAATGATGGCGAAGATTGGCACTTTCCTGGCGGGCGCGGGCTTTTCGCTGGTGTTCCCGGCGCTGGGCGTGGTGGCGGTAAAAGCCGTGCCGCAGCAAAATCAGGGATCGGCGCTGGCGACCTATACCGTATTTATGGATTTATCGTTGGGCATCACCGGGCCGCTGGCCGGGCTGATGATGGCATGGATGGGCGTGTCGACAATCTATCTGGCGGCGGCGGGGCTGGTGGCGGTGGCGCTGCTGCTCGGCTGGCGGCTAAAAAAACGGCCTCTGGCGTAGTCACGCGAGAGGCCGTGAGATCATCAAGCGAAATTAGTTGATGACCAGCGTATTAATGATTTTCTCAGCATCAGCCTGCGCCTGTTGCTGGTTGTCCGCTGGCAGCGTCACCTGCAGTGTCAGCAGTTTGTTGTCGATTTTGCCCAGTACTACGGAAGAGTAAGCGGTCTGCCCTTTGGCAGAGATGATGCTATCAAGCTGCTGCAGCGTGTGGCCTTTCATCTCGATGGATTTGTTGGTCACCACCTGTAGCTGCGGGTCGCGGCTACGCTGTTGTTCTTCCAGACGATTTGCCAGCACGGACAGCTCTTCATTGGTGCTATCGCCAACGATAACAATGATCGCTTTCTGGCCAGTGGCATCCGAGTAGACATGCATGTTGTTGCTCTGGGTGCCCAGTTTACCGCTCTGGTCGGTCATCCCGGCAGGCAGCGTGAAGCTCAGCTTACCGTCCAGCAGGTTAATCGACTGACCCGCAGCATCGCTGGCGGCTGCCGAACCCTGTGCCGGCGTGCTGGTATCGCTGTTGTCGCAGGCGGCAAGCCCCATCACCAGCAGGCCAATACCAACATATTTCACCAATTTGCGCATTGACTTCTTCCTTTCGCTAAATAGCCATAAACGGCTCATCCGCCTATCTTAACACAACCCGTC
The DNA here is from genome assembly GCF_019930565.1 of Kluyvera sp. CRP. NCBI lineage: Bacteria > Pseudomonadati > Pseudomonadota > Gammaproteobacteria > Enterobacterales > Enterobacteriaceae > Kluyvera > Kluyvera sp. CRP. The sequence continues at coordinate 1,459,283 of NZ_CP082841.1, forward strand.
AAATGAACCTTTAACCTGGCTGCATTGCTGACAAATCAGATTTATCTGCCAGCCTTTTCAATAGCATATTCAGCAGTACGCCGTACATCGGCAGGAAGAAAATAATGCTGATAAGCACTTTAAAGCAGTAGTCGACGAGGGCGATTTCCACCCAGTGGTCGGCCATAAACGGGTCGGTGCTGCGCCAGAAGGCAATGAAGAAGAACGCCAGCGTATCGCTGATGTTGCCAAACAGCGTGGAAGCCGTCGGCGCAAGCCACCAGCGACGGTTCTGGCGCAGGCGGTTGAACACGTGAACGTCAAGGATCTGCCCCAGCGCATAGGCCATAAAGCTCGCGGCGGCGATACGGGCGACGAACAGGTTAAAGTGCGCGAGCGCGCCAAAACCCTGCCATTGGCCCATATAAAACAGCGATGAAATCACGTAGGAGATCATCAGCGCCGGGATCATCACCGCAAAGACAATACGTCGAGCCAGCGGCGCGCCAAAAATGCGCACGGTGAGATCGGTGGCGAGGAAAATAAACGGAAAGCTAAACGCGCCCCAGGTGGTGTGGAAGCCGAAAATCGTTACCGGCAGCTGCACCAGATAGTTGCTGGAGGTGATCACCAGCAGATGGAATAGCGATAGCCAGACCAGCGCATGGCGGCGCTGTATGGAGGTAAAGGGAGTCATATTGTACCTTTTTAGTGGTTGGGGTGAGGGAACCCAATAAACTGCAAACCCATTGCAGGGGCGGAATGATACTGCTTTCGTGCGTCATTGCAATGGTTGTTTTTCGCGCAATCGTTAACCTGGTTGCGTCGTTGCGCCGTCGGCGTAAACTAGGCGCGATTTTTATGATGACGAGATGATAATGACCGATTTGTTCTCCAGCCCCGACCATACCTTAGACGCGCAAGGGCTGCGCTGCCCGGAGCCGGTAATGATGGTGCGTAAAACCGTACGCACGATGCCGGTGGGTGAAACGTTGCTGATTATCGCCGACGATCCCGCCACCACGCGCGATATTCCCGGCTTTTGCCGCTTTATGGAACATGAGCTGATTGCCCAGCAGACCGCGTCGCTGCCGTATCAGTATTTGCTGCGCAAGAGCCATTAATCGCGAACGGCGGCCTTACCCGGACTGTTTTCAAACCGTGGCCGCCATTTCCCTTCCGCTAGCCCGCCTAACCTTGAACTGCCTCTCAGTTTTATTGTTTACCCTGTAAAGCCTCTGGCCAAATTATTGATGTGAATCGCATAATTTCCCCTCATTTCCCTTCCGGCACCACAAATAACAATGAAAAAATCACTCTTAGCACTGCTGCTTTGTTTAGGTACCTCTACGGCGATGGCTGAACCGGTCAATATCACGATTCTGGGCACTTCCGATCTCCATGGCACCTTCGTCCCCTGGGATTACTCGACGGATACCGAAAATCTGGCGGGCAGCCTGAGCCAGATTGCGACGCAGGTGCGCGAAGTGCGCAGTCAGCAGCCGAACGTCATCCTGGTCGACGCGGGCGACACCATTCAGGGCAACTTTGTCGAAACCTTCAAAAACGACAAAACCAGCCCGATGATCCTCGGGTTTAACGCCCTGGACTATGACGTCTGGGTGATGGGCAACCATGAGTTCGACTTTGGCCTGACGTCGCTGTCGACCTCGCTGAACCAGTTTAAAGGCTCGGCGCTGGCCGGCAATATTCTGTGGGACAGCGGCAAACCTTATCTGCCTGCGTATAAAATCATTGAACGTCAGGGAGTGAAGATCGGCATTATCGGTATGGATACGCCGATGACCGCTGAGTTCGCTAAAGGCACCGACCGCGTCAAAGGGCTTAACTTTACCGACCCGGTACAGGCGGTGAAGCAAACCATCCAGCAGATTCAGGGTGAGGTGGATGCCATAGTGCTGGTGGCGCACATGGGGATCGATAACGAGAACCAGCGCCCGGGGACCGGCGTCGGGGATATTGCGCGCGCTAACCCTGAGCTGGCGGCCATCGTCGCCGGGCATATGCACGTGAAGGTCGATAAAGAGGTGATTAACGGCGTCATCGTGACCGAACCGGATAAATACGGCCGCGCGCTGTCGCGTATCGACCTGCAGTTTGAGCAGCACAACGGCAAATATGTGCTGATCAACAAAGACAGTTATACCTATTCCATCAAAGGCATGGCGTCAGACAAGGCGCTGGAAGAGGTCTATCAGCCGTACCACACAATCCTGCGCGCCAACGCCAATCGGCCGATCGCGCAACTGACTGGCCAGGATCTGGTGCCGCCGGATGCGGTGAAAGGCATTCCGCAGGTCCATATTCAGGACACTGGTATCAGCAAGCTGTATCAGGAAGCCAGCCGCTACTATGCGCCGAAGGCGCAGGTGATTGCCCTGCAAATTGATAACGACCGACCCAAACTGAATGTGGGCACCATTACGGCAAAAGATATCGCCTTTAACTATCAGTATGCGGGCGGCGAAATTACCGTGTATCAGTTGACCGGCAAAGAGCTGAAAAAGTACATGGAGTGGTCGGCGGGTTACTTCAATCAGCTGCATGATGGTGACGTCACCTACAGCTTTAACCCGCAGCGCCGGGCGTCTAAATATTCCACCAACGATTTCTTCGACGGCGTAACCTACAAGATTGACCTGCGCCAGCCTGCCGGGCAGCGTATTCGCGATCTGCACATGGCGGATGGTACGCCAGTGACCGACAGCACGCCAATTCGTCTCGGGATGAACAGCTACCGCATGGGTCACCTGACGCAAAAAGGCGGCGTGCTGGAAGGTATGCAGTTCCCGGTACTGTCGGATAGCAAGGCGGAATATGGCGAAGAGGCGGGCACCATCCGCAATCTGACCATCCGCTACCTGACGGAGGTGAAAAAAGGTCACTATCAGGGGCAGGCGGTACAGCGCTGGCAGCTGGTTGGGCTCGAAGGTTACGATCGTGAACGTAAGATCGTCGAAAAGCTGCTGAATGACGGCAAAATCAGCGTGCCGATGAGCGACGATGGACGCTATAGCAACGTGGCGTCGTTCAATGTGAAGGCGCTGCTGTTTAGCGACCCACAGGCGAAGAAGCAAAAGCAGGCGGCCTTGCAGGCAGAGCTTGCGGCGGCAAGCTCACCAGCAGCGAAGAAATTGGTGAGCGACCAGCTGGTGATTCTTGAGGCGATTAACGAGTAAGCGTTCAGGGTGCAACCCGGCCTACAGCGGTAGGCCGGGTTGGCTCGCTACTTTCTGCGCAGTAGCCGCAGCGCGTTCAGCGTCACCAGTACGGTTGCGCCGGTATCCGCCAGCACCGCCAGCCACAGCCCGGTCATGCCCAGCAGCGTGGTGACGAGGAAAATCCCCTTCAGCCCCAGCGCAATGGCGATATTTTGCCGCACGTTGGCGTGAGTAGCGCGCGCCAGGCGAACCATCTGCACCAGCCCGGTCAGACGGTTGTGGGTGAGCGCGGCGTCGGCGGTTTCCAGCGCCACATCGGTGCCGCTACCCATCGCAATCCCCATTGCCGCCGCCTTCATCGCCGGGGCATCGTTGATGCCATCGCCAACCATCGCCAGTGGGCCCTGCACGTTCAGCGCGGTGACTTCTTTCACCTTATCCGCAGGCAGCAGGTTAGCGCGGTAAGTCATGCCCAGCTCATCGGCAATCGCTTTCGCGGCGCGTGGGTTATCGCCGGTCAGAATCACGCCCTGAATACCCAATTCGCGCAAGCCATCAATCGCTTCGCGAGCCTCTTTGCGTACCGTATCGCGCAGCGCCAGAATGCCCAGCAGCGTGTCGTCGCGGGTGACCAGCACAACGGTATTACCCTCATTTTCTAACTGCTGAATCTGCGCCAGGTGCGCTTCGGCCGGGAATTTGCCTGCGGCGCAGATAACGATGCGCTGACCCTCTACTTCCGCTTCAATGCCCGAGCCCACCAGCGTTCGCTGCGCGGTTGCCTGCGGGATGGCCAAATTCCGCTGTTGCGCCTCACGCACCACCGCCTGTGCCAGCGGATGCGTGGAGCCTTGCTCTACGGATGCAGCCTGTGCCAGCAATGCGTCTTCGCTCAGTTCAGCGGTGGCGATAATGGCTGTCACCTGCGGTTTACCGAGGGTCAGCGTGCCGGTTTTATCAAACGCCATCTGGCGAATCAGGCCAAGTTGCTCCAGCGCCGCGCCGCCCTTAATCAGCGCACCGTGGCGTGCGGCGGTGGCGAGGCCAGAGGTAATCGCCGCCGGGGTGGATATCACCAGCGCGCACGGGCAGCCGATTAGCAGCAGGGTCAGCCCTTTGTAGATCCACTCCTCCCACGAGGCGGAGAACAGCAGCGGCGGCACCAGCGTGACAAGTAGCGCAATCGCCATAATCACAGGGGTATAGATACGGCTGAAGCGGTCGATAAAGCGCTCGATCGGCGCGCGACGCTCTTCCGCCTCTTCAATCAGACGCAGGATGCGGTCAATCGCGCTGTCACCCGGTTTGGAGATGACGCTCAGCTGTACCAGACGGTCGGCGCTGGTGGCGCCAGCCGGAACGCTCTCTCCGGCGCTGCGCTCAACGGGGATCGACTCACCGGTTAATGCGCTTTCGTCAAAGCTGGCGAAGGGGGTGATCAGCTTGCCGTCAGCCGGCAGGCGGCCACCGGCAGCCACTTCAATCACATCGCCGGGCTGCAAATCTTTCTGCGCCACGGTTTCACGCTGGCCATCGCGCACGCGCACGGCGGTGTCCGGCTTCAGCGCCATCAGCGCGCTAACGCCCTGACGAGCGCGGTTTGCCGCCCAACCTTCCAGCCGTTCGCCGATTAAAAACAGCAGCAGCACCATCGCGGCTTCCGCCGTAGCGCCGATAAACAGCGCGCCGATGGCTGCGACGCTCATCAGCGTTTCAATCGCGAACCAACTGCCGCTTTTCATCAGGCGCAGCGCCTGGCGGGCGATGGGGTATAGCCCAACCAGCGTGGTGACGATAAACGCGAGATTGCCGAAGGGGTGATTAAACTGCTCCAGGCCCCAGCTGATTGCCATCATCACGACCAGCGCAATCAGCGGCAGGTTTTCCTTCAGGCGGGATTCTGGAACCTCGGGCTGCGGCTCATCTTCGCTGCGCAGCGTGTAGCCTGCGGCAGTGACCGCTTTTTCCACCTGCGCACGAATATCTTCATCGGCCTCGACCAGCAGTTTTTCGGTGGCAAACAGCACTTTTGCCTGTTTGACTCCGGCAACCTGGCTTGCGGCCGTCTCTACTTTGCGGGCGCAGGCGGCACAGTCCATGCCGTTGACGACCCAGCTATAGCGTGCTTCCAGCGCGCTTTCTGGCGCGGCTTCAGCGGTTGCGCACTGGCTGTCGCAGCAGCAGTCTTCCTGCGGCTGTGGCGCGGGGGCAAGTTTAAATGAGGAGAACTGTGGGGCTTTTTTGCCCTGCGTCTCTGGAGTCGACATTGTATCCTCCGGTTAATGATCGTTGTCTCATTAAGCGCAGCATACACTCTGGAGTCGACTCCAGAGTCAAGCAGGAAATTACAGATAAAGCGCGCGAACGATAAAGAAGTGCCCGGCAAAGTAACAGGCGGCATAGATCGCCGTATCGGCGCGGAAGCGGCGACGATAGTGGCTCATCTGCCAGACGATGTTGCCGATAAGCAGCAGCGCCGCGCCGACGAAGCCGGACAGGGCGGTATCGGTTGGCCGCAGGAACCATTGCTCGCCCGCGACCCACACCATCACCAGCGTCATGCCGATAAAGGCCAGCACCGGCAGGCGCATCTCTTCCAGCCGCGTCCAGATAACCGCCACCCACAGCGCGCCAATCACCAGCAGTACAACCGGCAGCGGCCAGAAGAAGGTGAAGGTGAGCTGGCTCGTAAACCAGATGGTATACAGCAGGTGGGAGAGGAAGAATGCTCCCACGGCGTACAGCATGCGCTGGCGCGGTAGCTGGGTTAACGCATCGCCGACCAGCGTGGCGCACAGGCCTGCCAGCACCAGGTAGCTGATGGCGTTAAACATCGGCGCCTGCCAGGCGAGAAACAAGAGTAAAATGAGTGTGATAGGTTTAAACACCCAGCGTTGCCAGGTGGGGCCACGGTAGGCGGCATCGACATAGAGCCAGCCGGAGAAGAATACGGCGATGAACGACCAAAGCATATTAAGTCCCTGTATCTGTTATCATTAATGGGTACTGTGTAGCCAGTCTTGAATGTCCAGTGTAGTAGCGTGGATGACCAGATGACAATGGCTGACCGCGCCCTTTACTATGATTTGCGTAAATTCTTAAGAGAACCTGAAATGAGCAAAATGCCTCTTTTTTTCATCGTGGTGGTGGCCGTCATCGTGGTTGCAGCCTCGTTTCGCTACGTGCAGCAACGACGCGAGAAGATGGACAACGACGCCGCGCCGCTGATGCAAAAGCGAGTGGTGGTGAGCAATAAGCGCGAGAAGGTACTGAATGACCGTCGTTCACGTCAGCAAACGGTAGCGCCTGCGGGCAGCGAGATGCGCTATGACGTGAGCTTTAAGCCGGAGCAGGGCGGCCTGGAGGTGAGCTTTCGCGTCGAGGCGGCGCAGTATCATCAGCTGACGGTGGGCGACAAAGGCACGCTGAGCTACAAAGGCTCGCGTTTCGTTGAGTTTAAGGCAGACCAGTAAAACGCGGCCTGGTGCATGACCAGGCCGGCTGTCGTTACTTTTTCTTCAGGCTGGCGCCAATTTTTTTCTGCCACACCAACAGTTCAAACACGCCAAACAGGAAGATGCGAATTTGTTCTCCGCGCGTCATCTGCGGGCCGTCTTTCGGCAGCGTGGATTTCAGCAGCGCCATCTGCATACCGTGCATCAGCACCATGAAGATCAGCGCGACGTTGACGAAAATATTCAGCGGACGCGGGAACGGGTGAAACAGGTTCAATAGCAGAAATGCCCACACGCACAGCATCAACAAACGACCCAGATTAATCAGCATCCTTTTCTCCCTGTACTTCACGTTGGTAGAGACGATAAGCCACCTGACCGGCGATTTTTTCCCGATGCAGATCCCAACTGGCGGGTACCGGCGGCAGGCCGTTTTCGACTTCGCTTTCGACGTAGATTAACGCGTCACTAGCCAGCCAGCCATTGCTCTCCAGCAAGTGTAACGTCTCTTCCAGTAATCCTTTACGGAACGGCGGATCGACAAACACAATATCGTGCGGCGTACCGGTCTGGTTGAGGAATGCGAGCGTATTCGTATTTACCACTTTTCCGTGCGTCGCCTTCAGCGTGGCGAGGTTCTTTTGCAACTGCTGGGCAACCTGACGCTCCATCTCAAGCAGCGTGGCGCTACCCGCGTAGCGAGAGAGCGCTTCCAGTCCCAGCGCGCCGCTGCCGGCAAAGCAGTCCAGGCAACGGGCATCGACCATCGACGGCGCCAGCCAGTTGAATAAGGTTTCGCGCACCCGGTCGGTGGTGGGGCGCAGTCCCGGACTATCAGGAACAGGGAGTTTACGGCCTCGCCATTGCCCGCCAATAATGCGGATCTGGCCACTGCCGCCGGAAGTTGGTTTTTTCATTTGCTTGCTCTGGTCGCTCTTTCGGCCTGCTATTCTAGCGATCTGCTCAGCCGGGTGAAAGCGGTGAAGCCAGGGAAGTTAAGTGGTAGACTAAGCGACTAATTTCATCATTATTTTAGCCTTCGCGTCGATTATGGCGAAGTGGCGCCATCAAAAACAGCGGGGAGTGTGGTTGCAAATGGCAAAAGAAAAAAAACGTGGCTTTTTTTCCTGGCTGGGCTTTGGGCAGAAAGAACAGGAACAGGTTGTTGAATCAGAAGAAAAAATTGAATCACAGCCGATAGAGGAAACGCCTGCTGTCGAGCCGGAAATCATCGCAGAAGAGACACCGGTCGTTGAAGACGCCCATACGATTGCCGAGAGTGAAGCTTTCGCGGCTGAAGTCGTGGAAGTGACCGAGCAGGTTGCGGAAAGCGAAAAAGCACAGCCGGAAGCGGTTGAGGAAATCGAGCCGGTTGTTGAAGCGCAGCCGGAAGTGGTCGAAGAAATCGAGCCGGTTGTTGAAGCACAGCCGGAAGCGGTTGAGGAAATCGAGCCGGTTGTTGAAGCGCAGCCGGAAGTGGTCGAAGAAATCGAGCCGGTTGTTGAAGCACAGCCGGAAGTGGTCGAAGAAATCGAGCCGGTAGTTGAAGAACAACCGGAAGTGGTCGAGGAGACCCCTTCGGAGCAGGATGAAGCGATTGAACCTGAGCTGACCGACGAAGAGCTGGAAGCGCAGGCGCTGGCGACGCAGTCTGAAGATGAAATCGTCGAAGAAGAGGCGGCGGTGGAAGAGACGCCTGCCGACGACGCTCAGCAGGAACAGGAAAAGCCGACCAAAGAAGGCTTCTTCGCGCGCCTGAAACGCAGCCTGCTGAAAACGAAAGAAAATCTCGGTTCCGGATTTATCAGTCTGTTCCGCGGCAAGAAAATCGACGACGATCTGTTTGAAGAGCTGGAAGAACAGCTGCTGATTGCCGACGTCGGTGTGGAAACCACCCGTAAGATCATCAGCAGCCTGACCGATACCGCCAGCCGTAAACAGCTGCGCGACGCGGAAGCGCTGTACGGCCTGCTGAAAGATGAGATGGGTGAAATTCTCGCAAAAGTGGATGAACCACTTAATATTGAAGGCAAAACGCCATTCGTTATTTTGATGGTCGGCGTTAACGGCGTGGGTAAAACCACGACCATCGGCAAGCTGGCGCGTCAGTTCGAACAGCAGGGTAAAAGCGTGATGCTGGCGGCGGGCGATACCTTCCGCGCGGCGGCGGTTGAGCAGCTGCAGGTTTGGGGCCAGCGCAACAACATTCCGGTGATTGCGCAGCACACCGGCGCAGATTCTGCTTCGGTCATTTTCGATGCTATCCAGGCGGCAAAAGCGCGTAACGTCGATGTACTGATCGCTGATACCGCCGGGCGTTTGCAGAACAAATCGCACCTGATGGAAGAGCTGAAGAAAATTGTCCGTGTGATGAAGAAACTCGACGTTGATGCGCCGCACGAAGTGATGCTGACCATTGACGCCAGCACCGGGCAGAACGCGATCAGCCAGGCCAAACTGTTCCATGAAGCGGTCGGTCTGACCGGCATTACGTTGACTAAACTCGACGGTACCGCCAAAGGCGGGGTGATATTCTCCGTGGCGGATCAGTTCGGCATTCCGATTCGTTATATCGGCGTCGGCGAGCGTATAGAGGACTTACGTCCGTTTAAAGCGGGCGATTTTATTGAGGCACTTTTTGCCCGAGAGGACTAACAATGATTCGCTTTGAACACGTCAGCAAAGCCTATCTCGGCGGGAGACAAGCGCTGCAGGGCGTCACTTTCCACCTGCAGCCGGGCGAGATGGCATTTCTGACCGGCCACTCCGGCGCGGGTAAAAGTACCCTGCTGAAGCTTATCTGTGGGATTGAACGGCCAAGCGCCGGGAAAATCTTCTTCGGCGGCCATGATATCAGCCGCCTGAAGAACCGTGAGGTGCCGTTCCTGCGTCGCCAGATCGGCATGATTTTCCAGGATCACCATCTGCTGATGGACCGCACCGTTTTCGATAATGTGGCGATCCCTCTGATTATTGCTGGCGCGAGCGCGGACGATATCCGCCGCCGCGTGTCGGCGGCGCTGGATAAAGTGGGGCTGCTGGATAAGGCGAAGAACTTCCCGATTCAGCTCTCCGGTGGTGAACAACAACGTGTCGGTATTGCCCGTGCGGTGGTGAACAAGCCTGCGGTACTGCTGGCGGATGAACCAACCGGTAACCTGGATAATGCGCTGTCGGAAGGCATTCTGCGACTGTTCGAAGAGTTTAACCGCGTTGGGGTGACCGTCCTGATGGCGACGCACGATATTGGGCTGATCTCCAGTCGTTCCTATCGCATGCTGACGCTGAGCGACGGCCATCTGCATGGAGGCCTGATGAATGAATAAGCGCGATGCCATCAACCAGATTCGCCAGTTTGGCGGGCGACTGGACAGGATTCGCCAATCCGTCGGTAAAGGCGGCGATAACCGCAATGCGCCAAAACGGCCGAAGCCTGCGACAAAGCCGAATTCACGCAAAACCAACGTGTTCAACGAACAGGTGCGCTATGCGTGGCAAGGCGCGTTACAGGACCTGAAAAGCAAACCGTTCGCCACCTTCCTGACGGTGATGGTGATTGCTATCTCCCTGACGCTGCCGAGCGTCTGCTACATGGTGTACAAAAACGTCAATACGGCGGCGTCACAGTACTACCCGTCGCCGCAGATCACCGTCTATCTGGAAAAAACGCTGGATGACGATGCGGCCGCGAAGGTGGTGGGCCAACTTCAGGCCGAGCAGGGCGTGGATAAGGTGAACTACCTTTCCCGCGATGAGGCGCTGGGTGAATTCCGCAATTGGTCAGGCTTTGGCGGCGCGCTGGATATGCTGGAAGAGAACCCGCTGCCCGCCGTGGCGGTGGTGATTCCGAAAATTGACTTCCAGACCACCGACGCGCTGAACACGCTGCGTGACCGGGTATCCCAGATTCAGGGCGTTAACGAAGTGCGGATGGACGACAGCTGGTTTGCCCGTCTGGCCTCGATTACCGGGCTGGTGGGACGCGTGGCGGCGATGATTGGCGTGCTGATGGTGGCGGCGGTATTCCTCGTCATCGGTAACAGCGTGCGCCTGAGCATTTTTGCCCGTCGTGATACCATCAACGTGCAGAAGCTGATTGGCGCGACCGACGGTTTTATCCTGCGGCCGTTCCTGTACGGCGGAGCGCTGCTGGGCTTTGCCGGCGCGTTTCTGTCGCTGATCCTGTCGGAGATTCTGGTGATGCGTTTGTCATCGGCGGTCACCGAAGTGGCGCGGGTTTTCGGCACCCAGTTTGAACTGAGCGGCCTGTCGTTTGACGAGTGTCTGTTGCTGCTGCTGCTGTGCTCGATGATTGGTTGGGTGGCAGCCTGGCTTGCCACGGTACAACATTTACGTCACTTTACCCCCGACTAAAAAAGTTCTGTTATACTCTTCCCCTGCGACGACTTCCGTTCGCAGGGGATGTGTTTTCAACCCCATCTTTCTGCCCTCGCAACTATCGCGTGTCACATTTTGTGCGTAATTTATTCACACTGTTGCACGGAACTTGTGGATAAACTCACTGTCTGATAAAAGAGCGGATGATATTCTCGTTGCTCATAGAGCCTGGCATGTTTGTTGCCTTCGGGGACAAGCCTCCGCCAGTATGAAGTGAATTGAGAGGATTTGAATGACCAAAGAAATGCAAAATTTAGCGTTAGCCCCTGTTGGTAACCTGGAATCTTATATCCGGGCTGCGAACGCATGGCCGATGTTGACGGCTGATGAAGAAAAGGCGCTTGCTGAACGGCTGCATTACCAGGGCGATCTGGAAGCAGCTAAAACGCTGATCCTGTCTCACCTGCGCTTTGTTGTTCATATTGCTCGTAACTACTCGGGCTATGGCCTGCCGCAGGCGGACCTGATTCAGGAAGGTAACATCGGCCTGATGAAAGCGGTGCGCCGTTTTAACCCGGAAGTGGGCGTTCGTCTGGTCTCCTTTGCGGTGCACTGGATCAAAGCGGAAATCCACGAATACGTACTGCGTAACTGGCGTATCGTTAAAGTGGCGACCACCAAAGCACAGCGTAAGCTGTTCTTCAACCTGCGTAAAACCAAGCAGCGTCTGGGCTGGTTCAATCAGGATGAAGTAGAGATGGTGGCCCGCGAGCTGGGCGTCTCCAGCAAAGACGTGCGTGAGATGGAGTCGCGTATGGCGGCGCAGGACATGGCGTTTGATATGTCTTCGGACGACGAGTCTGAAAGCCACTCCGTTGCTCCGGTGCTCTATCTGCAGGATAAATCGTCCAACTTTGCCGACGGCATCGAAGACGATAACTGGGAAGAGCAGGCGGCCAACAAGCTGACCGACGCGATGCAAGGCCTGGACGAACGTAGCCAGGACATCATCCGCGCCCGCTGGCTGGACGAAGACAACAAGTCCACGCTGCAAGAACTGGCTGACCGTTACGGCGTTTCTGCCGAACGTGTACGTCAGCTTGAAAAGAACGCGATGAAAAAACTGCGTGCGGCGATTGAAGCCTGATAACGACAGTTAACGCGTTACCCTGATAACCCCTGGATGCCTGTCCGGGGGTTTTGTTTTTTTATCCCACCGTCATCACGCTTTCCTCTGTTTATTTCCCTTTTATCGCTGGCGCGAATGAAGTCGATGGCAAAGACTAAATAAGCGCTATGTATTTTTCCGTCTTTTAACGGCAGGGGGTTTACCGTGAGTAACGAGTCACTGAATCATCGGCGTTTACAGGCGACGCCGCGCGGCGTCGGCGTGATGTGCGGTTTCTACGCGGAGCGCGCGGAGAACGCCACGCTGTGGGATATTGAAGGCAATGAATATATTGATTTCGCCGCCGGGATCGCGGTGCTCAACACCGGTCACCGCCACCCGCAGGTGATTGTGGCGGTGGAAAACCAGCTTCAGGCCTTTACCCATACCGCCTACCAGATTGTTCCCTATGAAAGCTATGTATCATTAGCAGAACGTATCAATGCCGTGGCGCCCATTGCCGGCAATGCCAAAACGGCGTTCTTCAGCACCGGGGCCGAAGCGGTTGAAAACGCGGTGAAGATTGCCCGCGCCTACACCAAACGTCCGGGGCTGATTACCTTTGGCGGTGGCTTCCATGGGCGTACTTTTATGACCATGGCGCTAACCGGCAAAGTGGCACCCTACAAAATCGGCTTCGGCCCGTTCCCGGGGTCGGTTTACCACGCTACGTACCCGAATGCGGCGCATGGCGTCACTGTCGACATGGCGCTCAAAAGCCTGACCCATATTTTTAAAGCCGACATCGCCCCGGATCAGGTGGCGGCGATTATTATCGAGCCGGTGCAGGGCGAGGGCGGTTTCAACGTTGCGCCGCCCGAGTTTATGCAGGCGCTGCGTACGCTGTGCGACACCCACGGCATTCTGCTGATTGCGGATGAAGTGCAGACTGGCTTTGCCCGTACCGGCAAGCTATTTGCCATGGAGCACCACAGCGTGAAGCCGGATCTGATGACCATGGCGAAAAGCCTGGCCGGCGGCTTCCCGCTCTCCGGCGTAGTGGGTCGCGCCGAGGTGATGGACGCCCCGGCCCCCGGCGGTCTGGGCGGTACCTATGCGGGTAACCCGCTGGCGATTGCCGCCGCGCATGCGGTGCTGGACGTCATCGAAGAAGAAGCGCTGTGTAACCGCGCCAATCATCTGGGCCAGCATCTGATTGAAGTGCTCAACAGCCTGCGCGACAGCTGCCCGGCGATTGCCGACGTGCGCGGCCTGGGCTCGATGGTGGCGGTGGAGTTTGTCGACCCGCAAACCCGCGAGCCGTCGCCGGAGTTCACCAAATTGGTACAGGAACGCGCGCTGGCGGAAGGGGTGCTACTGCTGAGCTGCGGTGTGTACGGCAACGTGATTCGCTTCCTTTACCCCCTCACGATTCCTGAGAAACAGTTCCAGCAGGCGCTGGAGGTGATTCGTCGGGCTCTCAGTGAATGAATTGACTCCCCCTGATCCCTTAAGCCACTCCGATGAGTGGCTTTTTTTGTCATTTTTGCGTTACAAATCCGTCAAAATTAACGTTTCAATTCCATAAAAATGGGGTATGTTTTAGCAGAGTATGCTGCAAAAGCACAGGCAGCGTCCCTTAATATTAATATCTTATACTTACCATGCGTCTGATATAAGAATAATGTGCTAAACAACAACATCACAACAATTGCAATAACCATAATAATGGGGAACCTCAGGATGAAAATGAAGGGCAAAGCGTTACTGGCAGGATGTATTGCACTGGCATTCAGCAATATGGCATTAGCAGAAAATATTAAAGTTGCTGTCGTTGGCGCGATGTCTGGCCCGGTTGCGCAGTATGGCGATCAGGAGTTCAGCGGTGCGGCGCAAGCGGTGGCCGATATTAACGCCAAAGGCGGCATCAAGGGCAACAAGCTGGAAATCGTAAAATATGACGATGCCTGCGACCCGAAACAGGCGGTGGCGGTAGCGAACAAAGTGGTCAACGACGGCATTAAGTACGTTATCGGCCACCTGTGCTCCTCTTCAACTCAGCCAGCGTCTGACATCTATGAAGACGAAGGCATTCTGATGATCACCCCGGCGGCGACGGCACCGGAGCTGACCGCGCGCGGCTATAAGCTGATTCTGCGCACCACCGGTCTGGACTCTGACCAGGGCCCGACCGCCGCGAAATACATTCTCGATAAAGTGAAGCCGCAGCGCATCGCTATCGTGCACGACAAGCAGCAGTACGGCGAAGGTCTGGCGCGTGCAGTGCAGGACGGCCTGAAAAAAGGCGGCGCCAACGTGGTCTTCTTTGACGGTATCACCGCCGGCGAGAAAGATTTCTCCACCCTGGTGGCGCGTCTGAAGAAAGAGAATATCGACTTCGTTTACTTCGGCGGCTATCACCCGGAAATGGGGCAGATCCTGCGTCAGGCGCGTGCTGCGGGCCTGAAAACCCAGTTCATGGGGCCGGAAGGGGTAGCGAACGTGTCGCTGTCTAACATCGCGGGTGAATCTGCTGAAGGCCTGCTGGTGACCAAGCCGAAGAACTATGACCAGGTTCCGGCGAACAAACCGATCGTTGACGCAATCAAAGCCAAGAAACAGGATCCGAGCGGTGCGTTCGTGTGGACCACCTACGCGGCGCTGCAATCTCTGCAGGCGGGTCTGAACCACTCTGACGATCCGGCTGAGATCGCCAAATTCCTCAAGGCAAGCACCGTGGATACCGTAATGGGCCCGCTGTCCTGGGATGAGAAGGGTGACCTGAAAGGCTTCGAATTCGGCATTTTCAACTGGCACGCCAACGGTACGGCGACCGACGCGAAGTAAGTCGTTCTCAATGTAGGACGGATAAGGCGTACGCCACCATCCGGCAATGTATGCGGCAGTGCCTGATGGCGCTGCGCTTATCCGGCCTACACCGAGTGGTTCAAACTACCCTCGCACCCAGCCCTGTTCCCTGGATGTAAAGCCCAGCGCTTTGGCAAACGCCGCCATTTCCAGACTCTCTTCCGCGCCTGCTTTGCTGAGCAGCCAACGGCTAACCTGCGGGTTATCGCGCATCACCTCTTCCAGCAGATATTGCCCGACGCCGCGTCGGCGGGTCACTTCACGCACGCATAAATCGCGCAGCTCGCCCTGATGTTCACTCAGCGTCACGCGCACGGCGGCCAGCAGGCGCTCGTTAAAGCGGGCGGCATACAAACGGTGAGTATCGTCGAGGGCTGATTCGGCGGGAACACGATCCGGCCAGATCTTGCCAAGGCAGATGCGGTCCTGGTCGCTAAAGGTCTCTAAACGAATGATGGTCAATTTCATGGGCGGTGGGCTCCAGTCGCGAAAATGGCGGTCAGTGTACTCAATTTATTCTGCCGCAGGCTTTCTCTTTTTTGCCCTGGCAGACAGGTGATTCGTTTTTCGATATTCACATAGGCAGCTTGAAACAGTATGGATCGAAAAATAGACAGAGTTTTAACCTAAAAACCAGCGTTTTATTCGGCTCTTTATGCCGTTATTTTATGCTGTGTGACGGACTTTTTTTGTTTATCTATGGCAAAAATCAGAATATTATCTTTCCTTAATAGACTGAAAAATAGAGAATTTAGTCTGTTTTTAGCCAAAAAGCTGCGCTAACCCATTAAAGATAATGGCAAAAATAGCGTTGTATATTAAAAGTACAGAATGCTTTTTAACCACTAAATTACAAAATATATACACGCCACGACGTGTAAACACGACATCACGAATGAGGATCCCGAAGTATGAAAAGGAATACAAAAACAGTAATCGCAGGGATGATCGCGCTGGCTATGTCTCACGCGGCTTTTGCTGACGATATCAAGGTTGCGGTTGTCGGGGCGATGTCCGGCCCGGTCGCGCAGTGGGGCGACATGGAGTTCAACGGCGCGCGCCAGGCCATTAAGGATATCAACGCGAAGGGCGGCATTAAGGGCGACAAACTGGTGGGCGTTGAGTACGACGACGCCTGCGACCCGAAACAAGCGGTGGCGGTGGCCAACAAAATCGTCAACGACGGCATTAAATATGTCATCGGCCACCTGTGTTCTTCTTCCACACAGCCTGCTTCCGATATTTATGAAGATGAAGGCATTCTGATGATCTCTCCGGGGGCGACCAACCCGGAACTGACCCAGCGCGGCTATCAGTACATCATGCGTACCGCGGGCCTGGACTCCTCTCAGGGGCCGACGGCGGCAAACTACATCCTCAATAAAGTGAAGCCGCAACGCATCGCCATCATTCATGACAAACAGCAGTACGGCGAAGGCCTGGCGCGCTCCGTGCAGGACGGGCTGAAAAAAGGCGGCGGCAATATCGTCTTCTTCGATGGCATCACCGCCGGTGAAAAAGACTTCTCCGCGCTGATTGCCCGTCTGCAAAAAGAGAATATCGACTTCGTTTACTACGGCGGCTACTACCCGGAAATGGGCCAGATGCTGCGTCAGGCGCGCGCCGTAGGGCTGAAAACGCAGTTTATGGGGCCGGAAGGCGTGGGTAACGCCTCGCTGTCGAACATCGCGGGCGATGCGGCGGAAGGCATGTTGGTTACCATGCCAAAACGCTATGACCAGGATCCGGCAAACAGCGCTATCGTCGATGCCCTGAAAGCGCAGAAGAAAGATCCGAGCGGTCCGTATGTGTGGATCACCTACGCCGCCGTACAGTCTCTGGCAACCGCCATGGAACGTACCGGCAGCGATGATCCTCAGGCGCTGATTAAAGACTTAAAAGCAAACGGCGCGAAAACCGTGATTGGGCCGCTGAGCTGGGACGACAAAGGCGATCTGAAAGGCTTTGAATTTGGCGTCTTCCAGTGGCACGCCGATGGCTCATCCACCGCGGTGAAGTAACCTTCATTTCCCCCTGGCGGGCGTAGATCCGCAGGGGTAGCAAAAGGCTAATTTATGTCAGAGCAGGTTCTCTACTTTGTGCAGCAGATGTTTAACGGCGTAACGCTGGGAAGCACCTATGCACTGATCGCCATCGGTTACACCATGGTGTACGGGATTATCGGCATGATCAACTTCGCCCACGGCGAGGTGTACATGATCGGTAGTTATGTCTCCTTTATGATCATCGCTGCGCTGATGATGATGGGCATCGACACCAGCTGGTTGCTGGTGGCGGCGGGCTTTATCGGGGCGATTGTCATTGCCAGCGCCTACGGCTGGAGCATTGAACGGGTGGCCTATCGCCCGGTGCGAAACTCCAAGCGTCTGATCGCGCTGATCTCCGCTATCGGGATGTCTATCTTCCTGCAAAACTACGTCAGCCTGACCGAGGGTTCGCGCGATATCGCGTTGCCGAGCCTGTTTAACGGTCAGTGGATTGTGGGCAGCAGCGATAACTTCTCCGCCTCTATTACCACCATGCAGCTGGTTATCTGGATTGTGACCTTTATTGCCATGCTGGCGCTGACGCTGTTCATTCGCTACTCCCGTATGGGCCGCGCCTGTCGCGCCTGCGCGGAAGACCTGAAAATGGCCAGCCTGCTCGGCATTAACACTGACCGCGTGATTGCGCTGACCTTCGTGATTGGCGCGGCAATGGCGGCGGTGGCGGGCGTGCTGCTCGGCCAGTTCTACGGCGTGATTAACCCGTATATCGGCTTTATGGCCGGGATGAAAGCCTTCACCGCCGCGGTTCTCGGCGGTATCGGCAGTATTCCTGGGGCGATGATCGGTGGGCTGATCCTCGGCATCGCGGAAGCGCTGTCGTCGGCATACCTGAGCACCGAATATAAAGACGTTGTGTCGTTCGCGCTGCTGATCGTGGTACTGCTGGTGATGCCGACCGGTATTCTGGGCCGCCCGGAGGTAGAGAAAGTATGAAACCGATGCAATTTGCGATGGCGCTGCTGTCGGCGGCGATGTTCTTCGTCCTGGCGGGCGTCTTTATGGGCGTGCAGCTGCAGCTCGATGGCACTAAGCTGGTGGTCGGCAGCGCGGCGGATATCCGCTGGCAGTGGATCTTTATTGGCACCGCGGTGGTCTTTTTCTTCCAGCTGCTGCGCCCTCTGTTCCAGAAAGGGCTGAAGAGCGTCTCCGGGCCGAAGTTTATTCTGCCGGCGATTGACGGCTCGACGGTCAAACAAAAGCTGTTCCTGATTGCGCTGCTGGTGATTGCCGTGGCGTGGCCGTTTATGGTCTCGCGCGGTACGGTCGATATCGCGACCCTGACCATGATTTATATTATTCTGGGCTTGGGTCTGAACGTGGTGGTGGGGCTGTCCGGCCTGCTGGTGCTGGGCTACGGCGGCTTCTATGCCATCGGCGCCTACACTTTCGCGCTGCTGAACCACTATTACGGCCTCGGCTTCTGGACCTGTCTGCCAATCGCCGGGCTGGTCTCTGCTGCTGCCGGTTTCCTGTTGGGCTTCCCGGTACTGCGTCTGCGCGGTGACTACCTGGCGATTGTAACCTTAGGCTTCGGCGAAATCGTCCGTATCCTGCTGCTCAACAACACCGAAATCACCGGCGGCCCGAACGGCATCAGTCAGATTCCAAAACCGACCTTCTTTGGCCTGGAGTTCAGCCGCAGCGCGCGCGAAGGCGGCTGGGACACCTTCAGCAACTTCTTTAACGTCAAGTACGACCCGTCCGATCGCGTCATCTTCCTCTACCTGGTGGCGCTGCTGCTGGTGGTGCTGAGCCTGTTCGTGATTAACCGCCTGCTGCGCATGCCGCTGGGCCGCGCGTGGGAAGCGCTGCGTGAAGATGAAATCGCCTGCCGCTCGCTGGGCTTAAGCCCAACCCGCATCAAGCTGACCGCCTTTACCATCAGCGCCGCGTTTGCCGGTTTTGCCGGCACGCTGTTCGCCGCGCGTCAGGGCTTTGTCAGCCCGGAATCTTTCACTTTTGCCGAGTCGGCCTTCGTGCTGGCAATTGTGGTGCTGGGCGGCATGGGCTCGCAGTTTGCCGTTATCCTCGCCGCGATTCTGCTGGTTGTGTCGCGCGAGCTGATGCGTGACTTTAACGAATACAGCATGTTGATGCTCGGCGGCCTGATGGTACTGATGATGATCTGGCGTCCGCAGGGCCTTCTGCCGATGACCCGTCCACAGCTGAAACTGAAAAACGGGCAAGCGAAAGAAGGAGAGCAGGCATGAGTCAGCCATTATTATCCGTTAACGGCCTGATGATGCGTTTTGGCGGCCTGCTGGCGGTCAACAACGTGGCGTTGGAGCTGCATCCTCAGGAAATCGTCTCCCTGATTGGCCCGAATGGCGCGGGGAAAACCACGGTCTTTAACTGCCTGACCGGCTTCTACAAGCCAACCGGCGGCACTATTATGCTGCGCGACCAGCACCTGGAAGGGCTGCCGGGCCAGCAAATCGCCCGCATGGGCGTGGTGCGCACCTTCCAGCACGTGCGTCTGTTCCGCGAAATGACGGTGATTGAAAACCTGCTGGTGGCGCAACATCAGCAGCTGAAAACCGGCGTCTTCTCCGGCCTGCTCAAAACCCCGTCGTTCAAGCGCGCGCAAAGCGAAGCGCTGGACCGCGCCGCCACCTGGCTTGAGCGTATCGGCCTGCTGGAGCACGCCAACCGTCAGGCCAGTAACCTGGCCTACGGCGACCAGCGTCGTCTGGAGATTGCCCGCTGTATGGTGACCCAGCCGGAAATCCTGATGCTCGACGAACCGGCCGCTGGCCTCAACCCGAAAGAGACCAAAGAGCTGGACGAGCTGATTGCCGAACTGCGTAATCATCACAACACCACCATTCTGCTGATTGAGCACGATATGAAGCTGGTGATGGGCATTTCCGACCGTATCTACGTGGTGAACCAGGGCACGCCGTTGGCTAACGGCACGCCGGAAGAGATCCGCAACAACCCGGATGTTATCCGCGCATATCTGGGTGAGGCATAATATGGATAAAGTGATGTTATCGTTCGACAAAGTCAGCGCCCACTACGGCAAAATTCAGGCGCTGCACGAGGTCAGTCTGCACATTAATCAGGGTGAAATCGTGACGCTCATCGGGGCGAACGGCGCGGGTAAAACCACGCTGCTCGGCACGCTGTGCGGCGACCCGCGCGCGACCAGCGGGCGGATTGTCTTTGATGATAAAGACATTACCGACTGGCAGACGGCGAAAATCATGCGTGAAGCGGTGGCGATCGTGCCGGAAGGGCGTCGTGTGTTTTCGCGCATGACGGTGGAAGAGAACCTGGCGATGGGGGGCTTCTTTGCCGAGCGCGATCAGTTCCAGGAGCGCATCAAGTGGGTTTACGAACTGTTCCCGCGTCTGCATGAACGTCGAATCCAGCGTGCGGGCACCATGTCCGGCGGCGAACAGCAGATGCTGGCGATTGGCCGCGCGTTGATGAGCCAGCCGCGCCTGTTGCTGCTGGATGAACCTTCTCTGGGGCTGGCGCCGATCATCATCCAGCAGATCTTCGACACCATCGAACAGCTGCGCGAGCAGGGTATGACCATCTTCCTCGTCGAGCAGAACGCTAACCAGGCGCTGAAGCTCGCCGACCGCGGTTATGTGCTGGAAAACGGCCACGTGGTGCTATCCGATACCGGTGATGCGCTATTAGCGAACGAAGCGGTGCGTAGCGCGTACCTCGGCGGTTAATTCACAGCAACAATGCCGGATGGCGGCGTAAACGCCTTATCCGGCCTACCGTTACTCGTAGGCCGGATAAGATGCGTTCGCATCGCCATCCGGCGTTTCTCTATCCGTGCCACAGCTCCCACTTTCCTTCCTTACCACCGTCACCTCCTTGCCATCCCTTTGTCGCCTTACTATCTTTTTTTTGTAATAAAAAAGTTATTTTTCTGTCATTCGAGCATGTCATGTTACCCCCGCGAACATAAAACGCGTGATATCGCGCATCCCGGCACAAAAAGAGAGATAACCGATGATATCGTTACGACATACAGCTTTAGGATTGGCGTTAAGTCTGGCATTGGCGAGCCAGGCGATGGCAGTGACCACAATTCCGTTCTGGCACTCCATGGAAGGCGAGCTGGGCAAAGAAGTTGACTCCCTGGCGCAGCGTTTTAACGCCGCCAACCCGGACTACAAAATTACCCCGATCTACAAAGGCAACTACGAGCAGAGCCTGAGCGCGGGTATCGCCGCTTTCCGTACCGGCAATGCGCCGGCGATTCTACAGGTGTATGAAGTGGGCACCGCCACCATGATGGCGTCAAAAGCGATTAAGCCGGTCTATCAGGTATTCAGCGATGCCGGGATCACGTTTGACGAATCTCAGTTTGTGCCGACGGTATCCGGTTACTACACCGATGCCAAAACCGGGCATCTGCTCTCTCAGCCGTTTAACAGCTCTACCCCGGTGCTGTACTACAACAAAGATGCCTTCAAAAAAGCCGGTTTAGACCCGGAACAGCCGCCGAAAACCTGGCAGGACCTGGCTGACTACACCGCGAAGCTGAAAGCCGCCGGTATGAAGTGCGGCTACGCCAGCGGCTGGCAGGGCTGGATCCAGATTGAAAACTTCAGTGCCTGGCACGGTCTGCCGGTCGCCAGCAAAAACAACGGCTTCGACGGTACCGATGCGGTGCTGGAGTTCAACAAGCCGGAGCAGGTTAAACATATCGCGCTGCTTGCCGATCTGAACAAGAAGGGCGACTTCAGCTACTTCGGACGTAAAGACGAATCCACCGAGAAGTTCTACAACGGCGACTGTGCGATCACGACCGCGTCCTCCGGCTCGCTGGCGGATATCCGCCATTACGCCAAATTCAACTACGGCGTCGGCATGATGCCGTACGATGCCGACGTCAAGGGCGCACCGCAGAACGCCATCATCGGTGGGGCGAGCCTGTGGGTGATGCAGGGTAAAGATAAAGAGACCTATACCGGCGTGGCGAAATTCCTCGAGTTCCTGGCGAAGCCGGAAATTGCCGCCGAGTGGCACCAGAAAACCGGCTACCTGCCGATCACCACCGCCGCGTACGATTTGACCCGCCAGCAGGGCTTCTATGACAAGAACCCTGGCGCGGATATCGCGACCCGTCAGATGCTGAACAAACCACCGTTGCCGTTCACCAAAGGCCTGCGTCTGGGCAACATGCCGCAGATTCGTACCATCGTGGATGAAGAGCTGGAAAGCGTCTGGACCGGGAAGAAAACGCCTCAGCAGGCGCTGGATTCTGCGGTAGAGCGCGGGAACCAGCTGCTGCGTCGCTTCGAGCAATCGACCAAGTCTTAATTTAACCGCCTTACCCCTCACCTTAACCCTCTCCCCATAGGGGAGAGGGTACCGTTCGGCGCCGTCTGGTAGAGATTGCACCGGGTTGTCTTTTCTCCCTCGCCCCTTTGGGGAGAGGGTCGGGGTGAGGGGAAAACCAACGCAGAGTTTAACTATGTCATCATCCCGTCCGGTGTTTAAATCGCGCTGGCTGCCCTATGCATTGGTCGCCCCGCAGCTGATTATCACCGTTATTTTCTTTATCTGGCCCGCCGGCGAAGCGCTGTGGTACTCGTTGCAAAGCGTCGACCCGTTTGGGCTCTCCAGCCAGTTTGTTGGCCTGGATAACTTCGTCACGCTGTTTCATGACCCTTACTATCTCGACGCCTTCTGGACGACCATTAAGTTCAGCGCCATGGTAACGGTGAGCGGCCTGCTGGTGTCGCTGGTTTTTGCTGCCCTGGTGGATTATGTCGTGCGCGGCAGTCGTCTCTACCAGACGCTGATGCTGCTGCCGTACGCCGTTGCCCCCGCCGTTGCCGCGGTACTGTGGATCTTCCTGTTCAACCCAGGACGCGGGCTGATTACCCACGTTCTCGGTGAGTTCGGCTACGACTGGAACCACGCGCAGAATAGCGGCCAGGCGATGTTCCTGGTGGTCTTCGCCTCGGTGTGGAAGCAAATCAGCTACAACTTTCTGTTCTTCTTCGCCGCGCTGCAGTCGATTCCGCGCTCGCTGGTAGAAGCCGCCGCCATTGACGGCGCCGGCCCGATTCGCCGCTTCTTCAAGCTGGCGCTGCCGCTGATTGCGCCCGTGAGTTTCTTCCTGCTGGTGGTGAACCTGGTTTACGCCTTCTTTGATACCTTCCCGGTGATTGATGCCGCGACGGCAGGCGGCCCGGTACAGGCCACCACCACGCTGATTTATAAGATTTACCGTGAAGGGTTCGCCGGGCTGGATCTCTCGGCCTCTGCCGCGCAATCGGTGGTGCTGATGTTCCTCGTCATCATCCTGACCGTGGTGCAGTTCCGCTACGTGGAAAGAAAGGTGCGTTACCAATGATTGAGAACCGTCGCGGGCTGACTATTTTCAGCCACACCATGCTGATCCTGGGGATTATCGTGATTCTCTTCCCGCTGTACGTCGCGTTCACCGCGGCAACGCTGGACGACAAAGCGGTATTTGCAACGCCGATGACGCTGATCCCCGGCGGCCATCTGTTTGAGAACATGAAGGCCATCTGGGTGAACGGCGTTGGGGCCAACAGCGCGCCGTTCTGGTTGATGATGCTTAATAGCTTCATCATGGCCTTCGCCATCACCGTCGGCAAAATTACCGTCTCGATGCTGTCGGCGTTTGCCATTGTCTGGTTTCGCTTCCCGCTGCGTAACCTGTTCTTCTGGATGATTTTTATCACCCTGATGCTGCCAGTCGAAGTGCGTATCTTCCCGACGGTGGAAGTGATTGCCAACCTGAAAATGCTCGACAGCTACGCGGGCCTGACGCTGCCGTTGATGGCCTCGGCCACCGCGACTTTCCTGTTCCGTCAGTTCTTTATGACCTTGCCGGACGAGCTGATTGAAGCGGCGCGCATTGACGGCGCCTCGCCGATGCGTTTTTTTCGCGACATCGTGCTGCCGCTGTCAAAAACCAACCTGGCGGCGCTGTTCGTTATCACCTTTATCTATGGCTGGAACCAGTATCTCTGGCCGCTGTTGATCATCACCGACGTCAATCTCGGCACCGCCGTGGCGGGCATCAAAGGCATGATCGCCATTGGGCAAGGCACCACGCAGTGGAATCAGGTGATGGCGGCAATGCTGCTCACCCTTATCCCTCCGGTCGTTATCGTTTTAGCCATGCAACGGGCGTTTGTGCGTGGTTTAGTGGACAGTGAGAAATAACATGGCAGGACTGAAATTACAGGCAGTAAGCAAAAGCTGGGACGGCAAAACCCAGGTGATTCAACCGCTGACGCTGGACGTGGCGGACGGCGAGTTTATTGTGATGGTCGGCCCGTCGGGCTGCGGTAAGTCGACGCTGCTGCGCATGGTGGCCGGGCTTGAGCGAGTGACCAGCGGCGACATCTGGATCGATCGCAAGCGCGTCACCGAAATGGAGCCGAAGGATCGCGGCATTGCGATGGTGTTCCAGAACTACGCCCTCTACCCGCATATGAGCGTGGAAGAGAATATGGCCTGGGGGCTGAAAATTCGCGGCATGGGGAAAGCGCACATCGCGGAAAAGGTGCAGGAAGCGGCGCGTATTCTTGAGCTGGATGGCCTGCTGAAGCGCCGTCCGCGCGAACTGTCCGGCGGCCAGCGCCAGCGCGTGGCGATGGGCCGCGCCATCGTACGCGACCCGGCGGTGTTCCTGTTTGATGAGCCGCTCTCTAACCTCGATGCCAAGCTGCGCGTGCAGATGCGTCTTGAACTACAGCAACTGCATCGTCGTCTGAAAACAACCTCGCTTTACGTCACTCACGATCAGGTGGAGGCGATGACCCTTGCCCAGCGGGTGATGGTGATGAACAAAGGCATTGCCGAACAAATCGGCACGCCGGTGGAAGTGTATGAGAAACCGGCCAGCCGTTTTGTGGCGAGCTTTATCGGCAGCCCAGCAATGAACCTGCTGGACGGGCAACTGGATGCGTCCGGCACGCGCTTTGTGTTGTCTAATGGAATGCAGCTCCCGATTCCGGCAGGGCGTCGTGAATATGCCGGACGTCGCATGACGCTGGGTATCCGCCCGGAACATATTGCGTTAAGCTCGCAGGCGGAAGGCGGCGTGCCGATGGTCATCGACACGCTGGAAATTTTAGGTGCAGATAACCTGGCGCACGGGCGCTTTGGCGAATTGAAAATGGTGGTGCGCCTGCCGCACCAGCAGCGCCCGAATGCAGGCACTACGCTGTGGTTACATCTGCCGGATGAACATCTGCACCTCTTTGACGGTGAAACAGGAATGCGAGTATGAGCAACTGGCCCTATCCTCATATCGTCGCCCATCGCGGCGGCGGCAAATTAGCGCCGGAAAATACGCTGGCGGCGATCGACGTGGGTGCGCGCTACGGGCATACCATGATTGAGTTTGACGCCAAGCTGTCGAAAGACGGGCAGATCTTTCTGCTGCATGACGATAACCTTGAACGCACCAGCAACGGCTGGGGCGTGGCAGGTGATCTGAACTGGCAGGATCTGCTGCGTGTGGACGCGGGCAGCTGGTTTGCCAGCAGCTTTAAGGGTGAACCGCTGCCGCTGCTGTCGCAGGTGGCGGAACGCTGCCGTCAGCACGGCATGATGGCGAATATTGAGATTAAACCCACCACAGGCACCGGCCCGCTGACCGGCAAAGTCGTGGCGCTGGCCGCCCGCGAGCTGTGGGCCGACATGACGCCGCCACTGCTATCGTCGTTTGAAATCGATGCGCTGGAAGCGGCGCAGCTTGCCGCACCAGAGCTGCCGCGCGGCCTGCTGCTCGACGAGTGGCGCGACGACTGGCGTGAGCTGACCACGCGACTGGGCTGCGTTTCCATTCACCTTAACCATCGTTTACTCGATGAGGCGCGCGTGGATGCGCTGCGCGAGGCCGGGTTAAAGATTCTGGTCTATACGGTCAATAACCCCCAGCGCGCGCGGGAGCTGCTGCGCTGGGGCGTGAACTGCATCTGTACCGATGCGATTGACGTCATTGGCCCGGATTTCCAGCCTTAATACTGCTTCAGCATGCCGCCGTTGTTGTTGGGCAGCGGCTGCTGATTCGGGGTGAGTGTACCTGGCTGGGCCTGTTGTACCCGCTGCTGGTTGGCCTTGAGCTGGTTTTGCAGATGCAGCTGTTGCTGCTGCGTCTGCACCTGCCGCTGTTGATTCAGCATCCCTTTCTGCTGCTGTTGTTGGTTCAACATTCGCGACTGCATGCGCTGCTGGCTGGGGATCTCATAACCCGGCTGGTTCGGGTTATTGTCGATGTTCAACGGCGCAGCCAGCGCGGTGAACGGCAGCAGCGCTGCGAGAATCAGTAATCGTTTCATCATCTTTCCTCCTTGTAGGGGATCTCTTAAGTTTACTCCTTTCCCGCCAGAACGAGGATTATTTCAGCATTTTGAACCAGGCTTAGTGGGGACCTCACCGCACGCTCTGGAGAATGATGATGATAACAACGCCGACGTTTTTCCGCCGGGTAGCCCTTGCTGCTCTGCTCTCAGGAAGCTGTTTTAGCGCCGTAGCCGCGCCGCCTCCGCCTCCCGTCTCCTACGGCGTGGAAGAAGATGTGTTTCATCCCGTCCGCGCCCAGCAGGGCATGGTGGCCTCGGTGGATGCCGCCGCCACGCGAGTCGGCGTGGAGATTTTGCGCCAGGGCGGCAATGCCGTCGACGCGGCGGTCGCGGTTGGCTACGCGCTGGCGGTTACGCACCCGCAGGCCGGTAACCTCGGCGGCGGCGGGTTTATGCTGCTGCGCACCAAAGACGGTAAAACCACGGCGATCGATTTCCGTGAAATGGCTCCGGAGCAGGCAACGCGCGACATGTTCCTCGACGATCACGGCAACCCGGACAGTAAAAAATCACTGACTTCGCATCTCGCTTCCGGCACGCCGGGCACCGTCGCCGGTTTCTCCCTGGCGCTGGAAAAATACGGCACACTGCCGCTCAACAAAATCATTCGCCCGGCGCTGAAGCTGGCGCAAGAGGGTTTTATCGTTAACGATGCGCTGGCCGACGATCTGAAAACCTACGGCAGCGAAGTACTGCCGAATCACGCCAACAGCAAGGCCATCTTCTGGAAAAACGGTGAACCGCTGAAGAAGGGGGATAAGCTGGTGCAGGCTAATCTGGCGAAAAGCCTGGAGCTGATTGCCGAGCACGGGCCGGATGCGTTCTACAAAGGGGCGATTGCCGATCAAATTGCCGAAGAGATGCAGAAAAACGGGGGGCTGTTGAGTAAGGCGGATCTGGCGAATTACAAGGCCGTCGAGCGCACGCCTATTAGCGGCACCTATCGCGGATATGAAGTGTTCTCCATGCCGCCGCCGTCTTCCGGCGGGATTCACATCGTGCAAATTCTTAATATTCTGGAAAACTTCGATCTGCATAAATACGGTTTTGGCAGCGCTGATGCGATGCAGCTGATGGCCGAAGCGGAGAAGCATGCCTATGCCGACCGTTCGGAATATCTCGGCGACCCGGACTTTGTGAAGGTACCGTGGCAGGCGCTGACCAACAAAGCCTACGCTAAATCAATTGCCGACCAGATTGATATCAACAAAGCCAAGCCTTCCAGCCAGATTAAACCCGGCAAGCTGGCCCCATACGAAAGCAACCAGACCACCCATTTTTCGGTGGTGGATAAAGACGGCAATGCGGTGGCGGTGACCTACACCCTCAATACCACCTTCGGCACCGGTATCGTGGCGGGTAACACCGGCATTCTGATGAATAACGAAATGGATGACTTTTCCGCCAAGCCCGGCGTGCCGAACGTCTATGGGCTGGTAGGGGGTGACGCCAACGCGGTAGAGGCGAAGAAACGCCCACTGTCGTCAATGTCGCCGACCATTGTCGTCAAAGACGGCAAAACCTGGCTGGTGACCGGTAGTCCGGGCGGTAGTCGTATTATCACCACGGTGCTGCAGATGGTCGTCAACAGCATCGATTTTGGGATGAACGTGGCGGAAGCCACCAACGCGCCGCGTTTCCACCACCAGTGGCTGCCGGACGAACTGCGGGTAGAGAAGGGCTTTAGCCCGGACACGCTCAAGCTGCTGGAGGCGAAAGGGCAGAAGGTGGCGCTGAAAGAGGCGATGGGCAGCACGCAGAGCATTATGGTCGACCCGGATGGGACGCTGTATGGGGCCTCGGACCCGCGTTCGCCGGATGATTTAACTGCGGGTTATTAAGCTATATATCTGATCTAACTATAAAATGTTAGATCAGATAACTTCAATAAATAGATAAGAGAATTGCTTACCGTTAATCGCGAGCTGTAACGAAAAACGTTTTTGCCTGCGAAAATCACCGTGTCATGTTGACCTCTTTATTCAGCAAGAGGGGGCGTGATGGACGCAGAGGTACCGGTAAGAAGGGTGATGCTTGCGCTGGGGATCTTTTTTGATGGTACGGGCAATAATGCGTTTACCACCCAAAAAATGGTGGAGATTTTTCGTCAACAGCACGGAAATATCGACAGCGTCGAGGCAGAGCCCCTTTTCAGGCGTCATGCCCAAACGCATTTCGGGGTAAGCGGTACGCAAGCGGCGAGCTATCTCGGCTATTACACCAATATTTACGCGTTGCAGGCGCTCTACGCGCTCCCCGATTCTGCCGGGAAGGAACGGATTCAACAGGCGATTTATATTGAGGGCGTGGGTACCTGCGTGGGAAAGCCTGATTGCGTCATCGGGATGGGTTTTGGCACCGGAGAATATGGCGTGATAGCCAAAACCGATGAGGCTATTGCCCGTCTGGCGTCAGCGGTGTCGGCAGCACTCGCTTCGTTAAGTGGTCCGTGGGTAGTTGATTGCGTGCTGTTCGATCTCTTTGGCTTCAGCCGCGGTGCGGCGGCGGCTCGCCATTTTGCCAATCGTATTCAATCGGAAGATCCGGCTATCTTTCGCGCTATTGCCTCTGCCGTAGGCGATCTGCCACGGATACGCTGCCGCTTTATTGGTCTATTTGATACCGTTGCCGCTATCGTGACGCTTGCCAATGGTATGGATCCCCACGGCCCTGACACCGGCGAGGTCAATCTTGTACTGCGTCCGGGCGTGGCGGAACACGTTTTTCACATCGTCGCTCAGCATGAATGCCGCTATAACTTTGCGCTGAACAGCGTCGCACCAGCATGGCCGGAGCTTTTGCTACCGGGTGCGCATTCGGATATCGGCGGCGGCTATCTGCCGCGAATACGTGAGGATCTCTTTCTCACGCGCCCGCAGGTTGAGACGGTGCCGTGGAATGAGCCAGGCGAACGATCGCGGGTTTATCGGCAAGCTGTCGCGCAGCTTTCCGCACTCAACAACGCCCCCGCAATGGCTCCCTTAATGCGAACGCACTCGGTGATGCCGGCAACCTGGGAGGATGAATTTGCCCCGAACGATCGCTACGGGCAGATGCAAAAAAGATGCTTTGCGGCGTTGACCTTGCGGCAGCGACAGGTCAGCGCCGACTGGTCGCAGGCCGCGTTATGGGTGATGCTGGATGCGGCACGTGCTGCCGGCGTGCTGTTTGATGAGCCGACGCTACACTTGCCGGAGGCGTTAATACCCCTTGTCGAGCGCGCCAGACAAATGGGGAAGGCGGTACGCGTAGGATCGCGGATAAACGGGTTTAGCACGCAGGAATTAGATACGCTGGCGCAGGACTTTATTCACTGCTCGGCTAACTGGAACAGCGTGACGGTGAATGATGCAGGCGAGCTTTATGGCGGCGCGGCGATAGCGGAAACGCTCGGCTTTGTGAATAGACCTGATGAAGGGTGGGTCAGGACCGTCTACGATTTGAACGGCAAAAAGTGGTGAGTGCCCGGCACGTGGCCGGGCGAGCGGTTTAAATGGGTTTCACCCGCGCCATAAAATAGGCATCCACATACTCCCCATTACGCAGCGCATAGTTGCGCCCGGTGCCTTCGATCTCAAACCCGTGCTTTTGATACACCGCCACCGCCGGCGCGTTATCGACAAACACGGTGAGTTCAATGCGGTCGACGCGCAGCCAGTTGTCGCACATATCGATCATGGTGCGCATAAGCGCGCTGGCGACGCCGCGGTTTTGCCAGCGGGTATCGACGCAAATACCGAAGTCGGCGACGTGGCTGCGGCGAGGGCGTTGGGGGATGGCAATACTGAGGTGCCCAACCACCTGTTCATCGATGCAGGCGACCAGTTGCTTGATACCTGGCTGGTCGGCTAGCCGCTCTTGCCACATGTGGCTGGAAGGATGAGGCACCTGTAGCGTGTTGTGATACACCTCCGGCTGGGCGTGGATCTGACGGATAGCGTCGAAATCTTTGGGTTCAGCGTGGCGTATCACGATGTCACTCATTCTTCATTTCCTTTGTGGTGTAAAAGTCCCTTTTAACATCATTGATTTTGAAATGTGCGTCAATTAGCTTTTTTTGCAAAAATCACTGGACAGTTGCGAATGAGAATGATTATTATTGTCCTGCATTCAGGGCGTCCTTGCGGAGTTCCTGAAAGCACGACATTGCTCACATTGCTTCCAGTATTACTTTAGCCAGCTTATTGCTGGCTTTTTTTTGTCTGTCATTGCGCTATGGTATTCAGCAAACTCTTCAAAAGGACTGAACCATGACTCTGCACTGCGCCTTTATCGGCTTTGGCAAAAGCACCACCCGTTACCATCTTCCCTACGTTCTGCACCGCAAAGCCGACTGGCATGTGGCGCATATCTATCGCCGCAGTCCGAAGCCGGACGAGCAGGCGCCGCAGTATGCGCACATTCACTTCACCAGCGAGCTGAACGATATTCTGCACGATCCGCAGGTGAAGCTGGTGGTGGTTTGCACCCATGCTGATAGCCACTTCGAGTACGCGAAAAGAGCGCTGGAAGCGGGCAAGAACGTACTGGTAGAAAAACCATTCACCCCGACGCTGGCGGAAGCGAAGGAACTGTTTGCGTTAGCGAAAAGCAAAGGGCTGACCGTCTCTCCGTATCAGAACCGTCGCTTTGACTCCTGCTTCCTGACCGCCAAAAAAGCCATTGAGAGCGGTAAGCTGGGCGAGATTGTTGAGATAGAAAGCCACTTTGACTACTACCGCCCGGACGCGCCGACCCAGCCGGGCCGTCCACAGGATGGCGCGTTTTATGGCCTGGGCGTGCACACCATGGACCAAATCATCTCGCTGTTTGGCCGCCCGGATCACGCGGCGTACGACATTCGCAGCCTGCGCAATCCGGCCAATCCAGATGATACTTTTGAAGCTCAGCTGTTCTACGGCAACCTGAAGGCGATAGTGAAAACCAGCCACCTGGTGAAAATCGACTACCCGAAATTTATCGTGCACGGCACCAAAGGCTCCTTCGTGAAGTACGGTATCGATCAGCAGGAAACCAGCCTGAAAGCGGGCATTATGCCGGGCGATGCGGGCTTTGCGGCGGATAGTTCACTGGCACAGCTGGAGTACGTCAACGACGCGGGGGAAACGGTAAAAGAGCAGTGGCAGGCCGAGCGTGGCGACTATGGTCGCGTGTACGATGCGCTGTATCAGACGCTGACCCAAGGCGCGCCGAATTTCGTCAAGGAAACTGAGGCTCTCACCAATATGGAACTGCTTGAGCGCGCCTTTGAGCAACCGTCTCCTGCCACGATTACCCTTGCCAAATAAGTAAAAATGGCTCCTCTGTTCTTGTTCATATTTTTTGAACAGAGGAGTCAATTTTCACCCACTATCATCCTGAGCGGTTTACGTCCAAACTTGTTTCATCGAAAACATGAGGGGGTAAAAAATGATTTTCTTACGCAAAGCAAATGAACGTGGTCACGCGAATCATGGTTGGCTGGATTCCTGGCATACCTTCTCTTTTGCCGACTACTACGATCCGAATTACATGGGCTTCTCGGCGCTGCGCGTCATTAACGATGACGTGATTGATGCAGGCCAGGGGTTCGGTACTCACCCGCACAAAGACATGGAAATCCTGACCTACGTGCTGGAAGGCGCCGTAGAGCACCAGGACAGCATGGGTAACAAAGAGCAGGTTCCGGCGGGCGAGTTCCAGATTATGAGCGCCGGTACCGGGGTGCGTCACTCGGAGTACAACCCGAGCGCCACCGATAAGCTGCACCTGTATCAGATCTGGATTATTCCAGAAAAAACCGGCATCACGCCGCGCTACGAACAGCGTCGCTTCGACGCCGCGCAGGGCAAACAGCTGGTGCTGTCGCCGGATGCGCGTGAAGGTTCGCTGAAGGTTTACCAGGATATGGAGCTGTACCGCTGGGCGCTGGCAAAAGGCGAACAATCGGTACACCAGATTGCCGCCGATCGCCGCGTGTGGATTCAGGTCGTGAAAGGTGAAGTCTCGATTAATGGCACCAAAGCCACTACCAGCGATGGTCTGGCGATTTGGGATGAGCAGGCGATTTCAGTTCACGCCGACAGCGAAAGCGAAATTTTACTCTTCGATCTGCCGCCAGTTTGATCCGTCTTAAATAATTAGCGCAACCTCCCCAATCTTGCGGGGAGGTTGCGTCATCTCCGTGGTAAACTTCAGCAATATTTCACCTTTGTTTGCCACTGGACGATGAAAAAGAAAAGACCCGTACTTCAGGATGTTGCTGATCGCGTTGGCGTAACCAAAATGACGGTGAGCCGTTTTTTACGTAACCCGGAGCAGGTTTCCGAGGCGTTACGCGGTAAAATTGCGGCGGCGCTTGATGATCTGGGCTATATCCCCAATCGGGCTCCCGATATTCTCTCCAATGCTACCAGTCGCGCCATCGGCGTGCTGCTGCCCTCATTAACCAACCAGGTCTTTGCGGAAGTGCTGCGCGGCGTGGAAAGCGTCACCGATGCCCACGGCTATCAGACGATGCTTGCCCACTACGGCTACAAGCCGGAAATGGAGCAGGAGCGCCTCGAGTCGATGCTCTCCTGGAACATTGATGGCCTGATTCTCACTGAACGTACCCACACGCCGCGTACCCTGAAAATGATCGAAGTTGCCGGTATCCCGGTTGTTGAGCTCATGGATAGCCAGTCTCCGTGCCTCGATATCGCCGTGGGTTTCGATAACTTTGAAGCGGCGCGGCAGATGACGGCGGCGATTATCGCGCGCGGCCATCGGCACATTGCCTATTTAGGCGCGCGTCTCGATGAACGTACTATTATCAAACAGAAAGGCTACGAGCAGGCGATGCTTGACGCAGGTCTGACGCCGTATAGCGTGATGGTGGAGCAGTCGTCGTCTTACACTTCCGGCATCGAACTGATGCGCCAGGCACGACGCGAATTCTCCAGGCTGGACGGCATTTTCTGTACCAACGATGACCTCGCGGTCGGCGCGGCGTTTGAGTGCCAGCGTCTGGGGCTGAAAATTCCGGACGATATCGCGATTGCCGGTTTTCACGGCCACGATATCGGCCAGGTGATGGAACCGCGTCTCGCCAGTGTCCTGACGCCGCGTGAGCGCATGGGGCGTATTGGCGCGGAGCGTCTGCTTGCCCGTATTCGCGGTGAGGTAGTGACGCCGAAGATGTTAGATTTAGGTTTCACTTTGTCACCGGGTGGTTCTATTTAGGCCTCACAAGTTTGAACTAGATCACACATATTCACTCGTAATTCACTTCCGGCACGAATGGTTATTGCTTATCCAGTTGCTCAGCATGACAATGTTACCGATAACTGTTACCCGTAACAAATTCCCAGTGCCCAACAGGAGGACGCCTTGAGCACGACTAACCACGATCACCACGTTTATGTACTGATGGGCGTATCCGGCAGCGGTAAATCCGCCGTTGCCAGCGAAGTCGCACATCGCCTGAACGCCGCGTTTCTGGACGGCGATTTCCTGCACCCACGCAGCAATATCGTCAAAATGTCCTCCGGCGAACCGCTGAACGACGACGACCGCAAACCCTGGCTGCAGGCGCTGAATGACGCCGCGTTTGCCATGCAGCGCACGAACAAAGTCTCGCTGATTGTCTGCTCCGCGCTGAAAAAAGCGTACCGCGACATTCTGCGTGAAGGGAACCCGAATCTCTCCTTCGTCTACCTGAAAGGGGATTTCGAGGTGATTGAGAGCCGTCTGAAAGCGCGTAAGGGCCACTTCTTCAAGACCCAAATGCTGGTGACGCAGTTCGAAACCCTGCAAGAACCGGGCGCTGACGAACGCGACGTGCTGGTGGTTGATATCGATCAGCCGCTGGAAGGCGTTATCGACAGCACCATTGAAGTGATTAACAAAGGCCGTATCGCGTGACAACTTTATCGTTAGTTTTAACAGCAGTGGGTTCCGTTTTACTGCTGCTGTTTTTAGTCATGAAGGCGCGTATGCACGCCTTCCTGGCTTTGATGGTGGTTTCTATTGGTGCAGGGCTTTTCTCCGGTATGCCGTTGATTAAAATCGCGGAAACCATGGAGAAAGGCATGGGCGGTACGCTGGGCTTCCTGGCTATCGTGGTCGCGCTGGGCGCGATGTTCGGCAAAATTCTGCACGAGACGGGCGCAGTCGATCAGATTGCGGTCAAAATGCTGAAATCCTTCGGCCACAGCCGCGCGCACTATGCCATTGGTATTGCCGGCCTTATCTGTGCGCTGCCGCTGTTCTTTGAAGTGGCGATCGTGCTGCTGATTAGCGTCGCGTTCTCTATGGCGCGTCACACCGGGACCAACCTGGTGAAGCTAGTGATTCCACTGTTTGCCGGTGTGGCAGCCGCTGCGGCGTTTCTGCTGCCGGGGCCTGCGCCAATGCTGCTGGCTTCCCAAATGCACGCCGACTTTGGCTGGATGATTCTGATTGGCCTGTGTGCGGCGATTCCGGGGATGATTATTGCCGGGCCGCTGTGGGGCAACTTTATCAGCCGCTACGTTGAGCTGAATATTCCTGATGACATTACCGAGCCGCACCTTGGCGAAGGCAAAATGCCGTCCTTCGGCTTCAGCCTGGCGCTGATTCTGCTGCCGCTGGTGCTGGTGGGGCTGAAAACGATCGCCGCGCGCTTTGTGCCGGTGGAGTCCGAAACCTATCAGTGGTTTGAATTTATCGGTCACCCATTCACCGCGATTCTGATTGCCTGCCTGGTGGCGATTTATGGCCTGGCGTTCCGTCAGGGCATGGCGAAAGACAAAGTGATGGCGATCTGCGGCGCGGCCTTGCAGCCAGCGGGGATTATTCTGCTGGTGATCGGTGCGGGCGGCGTGTTCAAACAGGTGCTGGTGGATTCCGGGGTCGGCCCGGCATTGGGTGAAGCCCTGACCGGGATGGGCCTGCCGATTGCGCTGACCTGCTTCATTCTGGCCGCTGCGGTGCGCATTATTCAGGGTTCCGCGACGGTTGCGTGTCTGACTGCGGTTGGCCTGGTGATGCCGGTGATTGAGCAGCTGCATTACAGTGGCGCTCAACTGGCGGCGCTGTCTATCTGTATCGGCGGCGGTTCTATCGTGGTGAGCCACGTGAACGACGCAGGCTTCTGGCTGTTCGGTAAGTTTACCGGCGCGACGGAAGCGCAGACGCTGAAAACCTGGACCATGATGGAAACCATTCTTGGTACGGTAGGCGCGATTGTCGGTATGGTGGCGTTTTCGCTGCTGAGCTGACCTGAAGTGCTCCCTCTCCCCTATGGGGAGAGGGATTGTACGGTGCGACGATTTATTATCCCTTCATCCACATCCGAATGCCGTCCAGGAACATCTGGGTCGCCATCATCACCAGAATCAATCCCATCAGACGCTCTAACGCGTTAACCCCTTTCTCGCCCAGCAGGCGCAGGAACAGCGACGACTGCAGCAAAATCACCACTGTGCCCCCCCAGGCAATCAGCAGCGCAATGACCAGGTGCGACAGATTGTTGGGATACTGATGCGACAGCAGCATCAGCGTCGCCAGCAGCGTCGGCCCGGCAACCAGTGGAATGGCAAGCGGGACAATAAACGGTTCTTCACCCGCCGGTAGCCCCGAGCTGTTCCCCGTGGCGCTGGGGAAAATCATCTTAATAGCAATCAGGAATAAAATGATGCCGCCGGAGATGGAAACCGTCTCGGCGCGCAGGTTTAAAAACGCCAGAATCTTCTCGCCCGCGAAGAGAAAAATCAGCATCAGTAGGAGTGCGATTAAAAGCTCACGTATCATGATCGCCTTGCGGCGCTTGGGTTCCGTGTGTTTTAGCACCGACATAAAAATGGGCAAATTTCCCAGTGGATCCATAATCAGGATCAATAAAACAGCGGCGGAAAAGATTTCACTCATGACTCAAATTCCCTGATAATTGTTGTGGAATTTCTGCTCTACACATCGTCTGCGTTGCGGAGTTCAACGTGGATAAATGTGCCCCCTATAACTGGGGGGAATAAGTTGCATTTCTGATTGCTTTGCAATCATTGATTAATTTCACTTGCGACTTTAGCTGCTTTTTGTAATGTGAAGGGATGCCCAGTGGAACTGGTAAGCAATAACAGCACATATCTGCAGGAAAATTCGTTATGAAAAATGTTGGTTTTATCGGCTGGCGCGGGATGGTCGGCTCTGTACTCATGCAACGCATGGTTGAAGAGCGCGACTTTGACGCCATTCGCCCGGTCTTCTTCTCCACCTCTCAGTTAGGTCAAGCTGCGCCGTCGTTCGGCGGCACCACCGGTGGTAAGCTTCAGGACGCCTATGATCTTGAAGCGCTGAAGGCGCTCGACATTATTGTTACCTGTCAGGGCGGCGATTATACCAACGAAATCTATCCTAAGCTGCGTGAAAGCGGCTGGCAGGGTTACTGGATTGACGCCGCCTCCTCGCTGCGCATGAAAGATGACGCCATCATTATTCTCGACCCGGTGAACCAGCAGGTCATCACCGACGGTCTGAACAACGGGATTAAAACCTTCGTCGGCGGTAACTGCACCGTCAGCCTGATGCTGATGTCGCTGGGCGGCCTCTTCGCCAACGATCTGGTTGAGTGGGCCTCTGTTGCTACCTATCAGGCGGCTTCCGGCGGCGGCGCGCGCCACATGCGCGAGTTGCTGACCCAAATGGGCCTGCTGCACAACCACGTCGCCAGCGAACTGGCCGACCCGGCTTCCGCCATCCTCGACATCGAACGCAAAGTGACCACCTTGACCCGCAGCGGCGATCTGCCGATTGATAACTTTGGCGTCCCGCTGGCGGGCGGCCTGATTCCGTGGATCGACAAGCAGCTCGACAACGGCCAGAGCCGTGAAGAGTGGAAAGGCCAGGCGGAAACCAACAAAATTCTCGCGACCTCCTCGGTGATTCCGGTGGATGGGTTATGCGTACGTATCGGCGCGCTGCGTTGCCACAGCCAAGCATTCACCCTGAAATTGAAAAAAGATATTTCCATAAGTTCTGTGGAGGAATTACTGGCTGCGCACAATCCGTGGGCGAAAGTGGTGCCAAACGATCGTGAAATCACGATGCGCGAACTCACCCCGGCGGCGGTCACCGGTACGCTGACCACGCCAGTTGGGCGTTTGCGCAAACTGAATATGGGGCCGGAATACCTGTCAGCGTTCACCGTTGGCGACCAGCTCCTGTGGGGCGCAGCCGAGCCGCTGCGTCGTATGCTACGTCAATTGGCGTAAACATTTATTCATCGATCAGGGGTGGCGAACCACCCCTTTTTTTTGCGTAATACAAGGGAGTAAACGCAGTTATGTCTATTTTTCTCTCAGGAGTCAGGTAAAGCGTTGACTATGCTTTAATCAAGGTCTGTCACCTTGACTGAAGGTTGAACGGGGCCGAGAGAGGCACACAACTTCGTGCCGCACCGTTCAGGTCACAAATGTCGCCATTTAAATTGGATTGAGGCGATACAAAACTAAGGATGATGAAGCATGTCTGATCGTGTTGATAGAGACGTGATTAATGCACTGATCTCAGGCCATTTTGCGGATCCTTTTTCCGTACTGGGGATGCACAGAACGGAAGCAGGGCTGGAAGTCCGGGCGTTACTGCCTGACGCGACCGACGTTTGGGTGATTGAACCCAAAACCGGGCGCAAAGTGGGCAAGCTGGAGTGCGTGGACTCACGCGGTTTCTTTTGTGGCATTCTGCCGCGTCGTAAAAATTTCTTCCGCTATCAGTTGGCTGTCGTTTGGCATGGCCAACAGAATCTTATTGATGACCCCTATAGCTTTGGCCCATTGCTCCAGGAAATGGATGCATGGTTGCTGTCCGAAGGTACCCACCTGCGCCCGTATGAAAAACTGGGCGCGCATGCGGACACGATGGACGGCATCACCGGGACTCGCTTTGCGGTCTGGGCGCCTAACGCCCAGCGCGTTTCCGTCGTCGGGCAGTTTAACTACTGGGATGGCCGCCGTCACCCGATGCGTCTGCGTCGGGAAACCGGAATTTGGGAGCTGTTCATCCCCGGCGCACACAACGGTCAGCTGTATAAATTTGAGATGATCGACGCTCGCGGCGCGTTGCGGATTAAAGCAGACCCTTATGCCTTTGAAGCTCAGATGCGACCGGAAACGGCATCGCTGATCTGCGGGCTGCCGCCAAAAGTTGAGCAGAGCGAAGAACGCAAAAAAGCCAACCAGTTCGACGCCCCTATCTCTATCTACGAGGTGCACCTGGGTTCCTGGCGCCGTCATACCGACAACAACTACTGGCTGAGCTACCGCGAGCTGGCTGAACAACTGGTGCCGTACGCCAAATGGATGGGCTTCACCCATCTGGAGCTGCTGCCGGTTAACGAGCACCCGTTTGACGGCAGCTGGGGCTATCAGCCCACCGGGCTGTATGCGCCAACCCGCCGCTTCGGTACGCGCGAAGACTTCCGCTACTTCATCAACGCCGCGCACGCCGCCGGTCTGAACGTCATTCTCGACTGGGTGCCGGGGCACTTCCCGTCGGATGACTTCGCGCTGGCCGAGTTTGACGGCACCAACCTGTACGAGCATAGCGATCCGCGTGAAGGCTACCATCAGGACTGGAATACCCTGATTTATAACTATGGCCGCCGCGAAGTGAGTAACTTCCTGACGGGCAACGCCCTGTACTGGGTGGAGCGCTTCGGTATTGATGCGCTGCGCGTCGATGCGGTGGCGTCAATGATTTACCGCGACTACTCTCGTAAAGAGGGCGAGTGGATCCCGAACGAGTTCGGTGGCCGCGAAAACCTTGAAGCGATTGAGTTTCTGCGTCAGACCAACCGCGTGTTGGGCGAGCAGGTTCCCGGCGCGGTGAGTATGGCGGAAGAGTCTACCGACTTTGCCGGCGTCTCACGCCCGTCCGATATGGGCGGTCTGGGCTTCTGGTTTAAGTGGAACCTGGGCTGGATGCACGACACCCTGGACTACATGAAGCTCGATCCGGTTCATCGCCAGTACCATCACGACAAAATGACCTTCGGCATGCTGTACAACTACACGGAAAACTTCGTGTTGCCGTTATCGCATGACGAAGTGGTCCACGGTAAAAAATCCATTCTTGACCGTATGCCGGGCGACGCGTGGCAGAAGTTCGCCAACCTGCGCGCCTACTACGGCTGGATGTTCGCCTTCCCGGGCAAAAAGCTGCTGTTTATGGGCGATGAGTTTGCTCAGGGCCGCGAATGGAACTTTGACGGCAGCCTCGACTGGCATCTGCTGGAAGGCGACGATAACTGGCATCACGGGGTACAGCGTCTGGTGCGCGACCTCAACCATACCTATCGCCACCATAAAGCGATGCACGAGCTGGACTTCGACCCGTACGGGTTTGAATGGCTGGTTGTTGATGACCACGCGCGTTCGGTATTCGCTTTTGTCCGCCGCGACAAAGCCGGGAACGAAGTGATTGTGGTCAGTAACTTTACGCCGGTGCCGCGCCACGACTATCGCTTCGGCATTAATCAGCCGGGGCGCTGGCGTGAAGTGCTGAATACCGATTCTGCCCATTACCACGGCAGCAACGCCGGTAACGGCGGCGTGGTGCACAGCGATAATCTCGAAAGCCATGGTCGTCCGCAGTCGCTGAGCCTGACGTTGCCGCCGCTGTCGACTATCTGGCTGGTACGGGAAGGGGATTAACCACATGGGGCAACTCGCAGCAGGGAAACCCGCGCCGCTCGGCGCCAGCTTTGACGGCGAAGGCGTGAACTTCACGCTTTTTTCGGCGCATGCCCAGCGGGTAGAACTCTGCGTGTTTGACGCGCAGGGCAACGAGTCGCGCTATGACCTTCCCGCCCGTAGCGGCGACGTCTGGCACGGCTATTTGCCCTATGCGGGCCCCGGCTTACGTTACGGTTATCGGGTGCATGGCCCGTGGGATCCGCAGCAGGGCTTCCGCTTTAACCCGGCAAAGCTGCTGCTGGACCCGTGCTGTTTTCGCGCCGAGGGCGACCCGGTAGACGACCCGCGTTTTCACGATGGCTACGATGCGCCGGATGAACGCGACAGCGCGCCGGTAGCGCCAAAATCGGTGGTCGTAGACCTGGCGTACGACTGGCAGGACGACGCCGCACCGCGCACCGCGTGGGGTAAAACCGTTATCTACGAAGCGCACGTCAAAGGGCTGACCCTGCGCCACCCGGGGCTGCCGGATGCCATCCGCGGAACCTATAAGGCGCTGGGCCACCCGGTGATGATCGACTACTTCAAGCGGCTTGGCATCACGGCGCTGGAGCTGCTGCCGGTGGCGCATTTCGCCAGCGAACAGCGTCTACTGCGGATGGGGCTGCGCAACTACTGGGGCTACAACCCGCTGGCGATGTTTGCCCTGTCGCCGCGTTACGCCAGCGCGCCCGAGCACGCGCTGGACGAGTTTCGCGATGCGGTAAAAGCGCTGCATCAGGCCGGTATCGAGGTGATCCTCGATGTGGTGCTGAATCACAGCGCCGAGTTGGATCTGCATTGTCAGACCTTCTCGCTGCGGGGGATTGATAACCGCAGCTATTATTGGTTGAGAGAAGACGGCGATTATCACAACTGGACGGGCTGCGGCAACACGCTGAATCTCAGTCACCCGGGCGTCGTGGAATACGCCCGTCAGTGCCTGCGATTCTGGGTTGACGTCTGCCACGTTGATGGTTTTCGTTTTGATTTAGCGTCGGTGATTGGCCGAACGCCGGGCTATCGTCAGGATGCGCCGCTGTTTAAGGCTATCCATGACGACCCGGTACTGTCGACGGTGAAGCTGATTGCTGAACCGTGGGATATCGGCGACGGTGGCTACCAGGTGGGGAACTTCCCGCCCGGTTTCAGCGAGTGGAATGACCGTTTCCGTGATGCTATGCGTCGCTTCTGGCTTGAGGAGTCGCTGTCGCTGGGGGAATTTGCCCAGCGCTTCGCCGCCTCTAGCGACGTCTTTCAGCATCAGGAGAGGCAACCGCACGCGGCCATCAACCTGGTCACCGCTCACGATGGCTTCACCCTGCGCGATTGTGTGAGCTTTAACAATAAGCACAACGACGCCAACGGCGAAGAGAATCGTGACGGAACCAGCAATAACCATAGCAATAATCATGGTATCGAAGGATTGGAAGCAAACCTGGATGTAATGGCGCGTCGGCAGGGTAGCGTTCAGGCGCTGCTGACAACGCTGCTGTTATCGCAGGGAACGCCAATGTTGCTGGCCGGTGACGAACACGGTCACAGCCAGCAAGGTAACAACAATGCCTACTGCCAGGACAATTCGTTGACCTGGCTTGATTGGGAAAACGCGGATGATGCGCTGACCGACTTTACCGCCGCTCTAATCCATCTGCGCCAGCAAATTCCGGCATTAACGGACGATCGCTGGTGGCAGGAGGGCGACGGTAACGTTCAATGGCTCAATCAGGACGCGCAGCCGCTGTCTGCCGAGGAGTGGCAGCACGGGGCGCGCCGGATGCAGATTCTGCTTTCCGATCGCTGGCTCATTACGCTCAATGCGACGCAGGACGTGGCAAACCTGAAGTTACCCGTGGGGGAATGGCGCGCCGTTCCTCCATTTACCGGCGATGAAGCGCCGGTAGTCATGGCTGTCTGGCATGGGCCCGCGCACGGAGTGTGCGTATTTCAAAGGTCATAGTCTCTGAATTACCCGGAACCCCGCACCTGTGCGGGGACTACCTAATAACCCGGAAGGACGAGCAACAAAAGGAGTTAATCATGGTTAGGCTAGAAAAAAACGATCCCTTAATGCTGGCTCGCCAGTTACCTATCAAATCCGTCGCCCTGATTCTGGCGGGCGGACGCGGAACGCGATTAAAGGATCTCACCAATAAACGGGCAAAACCCGCTGTCCACTTCGGCGGTAAATTCCGCATTATCGACTTTGCATTATCTAACTGCCTGAACTCCGGGATCCGCCGTATCGGCGTGATTACGCAGTACCAGTCCCACACGCTGGTGCAGCACATCCAGCGCGGCTGGTCCTTCTTCAGCGAAGAGATGAACGAATTTGTGGATCTGCTGCCGGCTCAGCAGCGGATGCACGGTGAAAACTGGTATCGCGGTACCGCCGATGCGGTGACCCAGAACCTCGACATTATTCGCCGCTATAAAGCGGAGTATGTGGTGATCCTCGCCGGTGACCACATCTACAAACAAGATTACTCGCGCATGCTGATCGACCACGTCGAAAAAGGCGCGCGTTGCACCGTGGCGTGCATTCCGGTGCCCATCGAAGAGGCATCGGCGTTCGGCGTCATGGCGGTTGACGAAAACGACAAGATTATCGACTTCGTGGAAAAACCGGCTAACCCGCCAGCCATGCCGAGCGACCCAAGCAAATCGCTCGCCAGCATGGGGATCTATGTCTTTGATGCGGATTACCTTTATGAACTGCTGGAGCAGGATGACGTCAACGAAAACTCCAGCCACGACTTCGGCAAAGATTTAATTCCGTTAATTACCAAAGCTGGCGCGGCTTATGCACATCCTTTCCCGCTGTCCTGCGTACAGTCCGACCCGGATGCCGAACCGTACTGGCGCGATGTGGGAACCCTGGAAGCCTACTGGAAAGCGAACCTCGACCTGGCGTCGGTGACCCCAGAGCTGGATATGTACGACCAGCACTGGCCAATCCGTACCCATATGGAGTCCCTGCCTCCGGCGAAGTTCGTCCAGGACCGCTCCGGCAGCCACGGCATGACCCTGAACTCGCTGGTCTCCGGCGGCTGTATTATTTCCGGTTCGGTGGTGGTGCAGTCGGTGCTGTTCCCACGCGTGCGCGTGAACTCGTTCTGTAACATTGATTCGGCAGTCTTACTGCCAGATGTGTGGGTCGGGCGCTCCTCACGCCTGCGTCGCTGCGTCATCGACCGGGCCTGCGTGATTCCAGAAGGCATGGTGATCGGTGAAGATGCGGAAGAGGATGCGCGTCGCTTCTACCGTTCAGAAGAAGGGATCGTGCTGGTAACGCGCGAGATGTTGCGGCAGCTGGGGTACAAACAGGAGCGATAATGCAGGTTTTACACGTTTGTTCTGAGATGTTCCCGTTATTAAAAACGGGTGGCCTTGCGGATGTTATCGGCGCGCTGCCGGCGGCACAGATTGCCGAAGGGACTGACGCTCGCGTGCTGTTACCCGCGTTTCCGGATATTCGCCGCGGGATTACGGATGCTAAAGTGGTGACGCGTCGTGATACGTTCGCCGGGCGCATTACGCTGCTGTTCGGCCACTATAACGGCGTTGGTATTTACCTGATTGATGCGCCGCATCTCTACGATCGCCCTGGGAGCCCGTATCACGACACGCACCTGAACGCCTATCCCGATAACGTGAAGCGCTTTGCGCTGTTGGGCTGGGTGGGCAGCGAAATGGCCTGCGGTCTGGATCCGTTCTGGCGTCCGGACGTGGTGCATGCCCACGACTGGCACGCGGGCCTGGCCCCAGCCTATCTGGCGGCCCGCGGTCGCCCGGCGAAATCGGTGTTTACGGTACATAATCTGGCGTATCAGGGGCTGTTTTACAGCCACCATATGGATGAAATCCAGCTGCCGGCAGAATACTTCAACATGCACGGGCTGGAATTCCACGCGCAGATTTCGTTCCTGAAAGCGGGGCTGTTCTTCGCGGATCATATTACCGCCGTCAGCCCAACCTACGCCCGGGAGATTACCGAACCGCAGTTTGCCTACGGTATGGAAGGGCTGCTGCGTCAACGGCATAAAGAAGGCCGTCTGTCGGGGATTCTCAACGGCGTGGATGACAACGTCTGGAGTCCGGAAAAAGACCTGCTGCTGCCAGCAAGCTATAGCCGCGATACGCTAGAGAAGAAAGCGGAGAACAAACGGCAGCTCCAGATTGCGATGGGACTGAAGGTCAGCGACACCGCGCCGCTGTTTGCCGTGGTCAGCCGCCTCACCAGCCAGAAAGGGCTGGATCTGGTGCTGGAAGCCCTGCCGGGCCTGCTGGAGCAGGGCGGTCAGTTGGCGCTGCTAGGCGCGGGCGATCCGGTATTGCAGGAAGGTTTTCTCGCCGCCGCCGCAGAACATCCGGGGCAGGTGGGCGTACAGATTGGCTACCACGAAGCGTTCTCGCACCGCATTATCGGCGGCGCGGATGTCATCCTGGTGCCGAGCCGCTTTGAGCCATGCGGCTTAACGCAGCTTTACGGTCTGAAGTACGGCACGCTGCCGTTGGTCCGTCGTACCGGTGGTCTGGCGGATACCGTGGCGGATAGCTCGCTGGAAAACCTGGCTGAC
The DNA here is from genome assembly GCF_019930565.1 of Kluyvera sp. CRP. NCBI lineage: Bacteria > Pseudomonadati > Pseudomonadota > Gammaproteobacteria > Enterobacterales > Enterobacteriaceae > Kluyvera > Kluyvera sp. CRP. The sequence goes on from NZ_CP082841.1 coordinate 1,503,858, forward strand.
GGTATCGCCAGCGGTTTTGTCTTTGAAGACAGCAACGCCTGGTCGCTGCTCAGAGCCATCCGCCGTGCTTTCGTATTATGGTCTCGTCCGTCGCTCTGGCGCTATGTACAACGTCAGGCGATGAACATGGATTTTAGCTGGCAGGTTGCTGCGCACTCTTATCGTGAGCTTTACCAACGCCTGATCTAACTACGGGGATCTGAGTTATGAATGCACCCTTTACGTATGCATCACCGACCCTCAGCGTTGAGGCACTGAAGCACTCTATTGCCTATAAGCTGATGTTCATCATCGGGAAAGATCCGGCTATCGCCAACAAACACGAATGGCTGAACGCCACCCTGTTTGCCGTTCGCGATCGTCTGGTTGAACGCTGGTTGCGCTCGAACCGCGCTCAGCTTTCCCAGGAAACGCGACAGGTCTACTACCTGTCGATGGAGTTTTTGATTGGCCGCACGCTTTCCAATGCGCTGTTGTCGTTAGGCCTGTATGACGACGTGAAAAACGCGCTGGAAGGTATGGGGTTAGACCTCGAAGAGCTGATCGACGAAGAGAACGACCCGGGCCTTGGCAACGGCGGTCTGGGCCGTCTGGCGGCCTGCTTCCTTGACTCGCTGGCGACGCTGGCGCTGCCGGGGCGCGGCTACGGTATTCGCTATGATTACGGCATGTTTAAGCAGAACATCGTCGACGGTCGTCAGAAAGAGTCGCCGGATTACTGGCTGGAGTACGGTAACCCGTGGGAGTTCCCGCGCCATAACACCCGCTACAGAGTGCGTTTCGGTGGCCGCGTGCAGATGGAAGGCAAAACCAGCCGCTGGCTGGAGACCGAAGAGATCCTGGCGGTCGCCTACGATCAAATTATCCCCGGCTACGACACCGACGCGACCAACACGCTGCGTCTGTGGAACGCCCAGGCCAGTAGCGAAATCAACCTGGGTAAATTTAACCAGGGCGATTACTTCGCCGCGGTGGAGGATAAAAACCACTCGGAGAACGTATCCCGCGTGCTCTACCCGGATGATTCCACCTATTCCGGGCGCGAGCTGCGCCTGCGTCAGGAGTACTTCCTGGTCTCCGCCACGGTGCAGGACATTTTAAATCGCCACTACATGTTGCATAAAACCTATGACAACCTGGCGGATAAAATTGCCATCCACCTCAACGACACTCATCCGGTGCTGTCGATTCCTGAGCTGATGCGCCTGCTGATTGACGAGCACAAGTTCAGCTGGGACGACGCGTTTAACGTCACCTGTCAGGTCTTCTCGTACACCAACCACACGCTGATGAGCGAAGCGCTGGAAACCTGGCCGGTGGACATGCTCGGCAAAATTCTGCCGCGTCATTTGCAGATTATCTTCGAGATTAACGACTACTTCCTGAAGACGCTGCAGGAGCAGTACCCGAACGATACCGCACTGCTGAGCCGCACGTCGATCATCGACGAGTCCAACGGCCGCCGCGTACGCATGGCGTGGCTGGCGGTGGTAGTGAGTAAGAAGGTCAACGGCGTTTCTGAACTGCACTCGAACCTGATGGTGCAGTCGCTGTTCGCCGACTTCGCCGCTATCTTCCCGACCCGCTTTACCAACGTCACTAACGGCGTGACCCCGCGCCGCTGGCTGGCGCTGGCGAACCCGGCGCTCTCCGGTGTGTTGGACGAAAATATCGGCCAGACCTGGCGTTCGGATCTCAGTCAGTTGAGCGAGCTGGAACAGCACATCGATTATCCGAAGGTGAATCAGGCGGTGCAGCACGCCAAGCTGGAGAACAAAAAGCGCCTCGCGGCGTTTATTGCCCAGAACCTGAACGTGGTGGTGAATCCCCACGCGCTGTTTGACGTGCAGATCAAGCGCATCCACGAATATAAGCGTCAGCTGATGAACGTGCTGCACGTGATCGCTCGCTACAACCGCATCAAGGCCGAGCCGGATGCGAAGTGGGTACCGCGGGTGAATATCTTCGCCGGTAAAGCGGCGTCGGCCTACTACATGGCGAAGCACATCATTCACCTGATCAACGACGTGGCGGACGTGATCAACAACGATCCGCAGATTGGCGATAAGCTCAAGGTGGTGTTTATCCCGAACTACAGCGTGAGCCTGGCGCAGATGATCATTCCGGCGGCCGATCTTTCCGAGCAGATTTCGCTGGCGGGGACGGAAGCCTCCGGCACCAGTAACATGAAGTTTGCGCTCAACGGTGCGTTAACCATCGGTACGCTGGACGGCGCTAACGTGGAGATGCAGGAGCACGTTGGGGCGGATAACTTCTTTATCTTTGGCAACACGGCTGAAGAGGTGGAGGCGCTGCGCCGCAAAGGCTACAGTCCGCGTGACTTCTACGAGCAGGATGAAGAGCTACGCCAGGTGCTGACGCAAATCGCCACCGGCGTGTTCAGCCCGAGCGAGCCGGGCCGCTACCGCGACCTGGTGGATTCGCTGATTAACTTCGGCGACCACTATCAGGTGCTGGCCGACTTCCGCAGCTATGTGGACTGTCAGGACAGGGTCGATGAGCTGTATCAGGAGCCGGAGCAGTGGACCACCAAAGCGATGCACAACATCGCCAACATGGGCTACTTCTCCTCTGACCGCACGATCAAAGAGTATGCCGAGCATATCTGGTATATCGAACCGGTGAGGCTGTAAACGTCAAACGGGGCCAATTGGCCCCGTTTCTTTTTCCCTGCTTGCTTACGACGCCAGCGACAATTCAGGCTTTCCCAGCGTTTTTACCAGCCATGCGCTAATCCGTGACTGCTGTTCGGCGTTCAGCCACATTCCCTGCTTAGTCCGGCGCCAGATAGCATCGTCGAGGCGACGCACCCACTCGTGTTCGACCAGGTAACGCAGCTCCGCTTCGTAAAACTCATGGCCGAAATCTTCACCCAGCCCGGCAATATCCTTCGCATCGCCAATAATCAGCTCGCTGTTGCTGCCGTAGGTGCGGGCGAAATGGCGGGCCAGTGACTCGCTGATGAACGGATAACGGCGGCGCAGCTTCGCCGCGTAGTCGTCACGATCGCTGCCAATCTCACCGCCCGGCAGCACCGCGCCTTTGGTCCAGGCCGGGCCAATGCCCTGATAGTATGGGGCCAGTTTCTCGAGCGCGTGTTCTGCCAGCTTGCGGTAGGTGGTGAGCTTGCCGCCAAACACCGACAGCAGCGGCGCTTTGCCGTGGTCGTCATGGATATCCAGCGTATAGTCGCGGGTGATCGCCTGCGGAGAATCCGACTCGTCGTCACACAGCGGGCGCACGCCGGAGTAGGTCCAGACGATATCTTCACGAGCGAGCTGTTTCTTAAAGTGCCCGTTGTAGACTTTCAGCAGATAGCTAATCTCGCTTTCGTCGATTTCGACGTTTTTCGGATCGCCGTGGTACTCCACGTCGGTAGTGCCAATAATTGAGAATTCGTCCATCCACGGGATCACAAACACGATGCGCTTATCTTCGTTTTGCAGAATGTAGGCTTGCTTCTGGTTGTGCACGCGGGGCACCACAATATGACTGCCCTTGATCAGGCGGATGCCGTATGGCGAAGGCAGATGCATCCCGTCGTCAAAGAACTGTTTGACCCACGGACCGGTGGCATTCACCAGGCCGCGCGCCTGCCAGCGGAATTTTTCGCCGCTGTCGATATCTTCCGCTTCCACCACCCACAGGCCGTTTTCGCGTTTCGCTGAGATTGCGCGAGTACGGGTTCGGACTTCACCGCCTTTTTTTACCACCATTTGCGCGTTAGCCAGTACCAGACGAGCATCATCGACCCAGCAGTCGGAATATTCGAAACCGCGCACGATTTCCGGCTTCAGGACCGATTCTGCGCCAAAACGCAAACCGGTAGAAGCGGGCAGGCTGGTGCGCTTACCCAGGTGATCGTACATAAACAGACCGGTACGGATCATCCATGCCGGGCGCAGATGCGGGCGGTGCGGCAGACGAAAACGCATCGGAATGGCGATGTGCGGGGCCATTTTCAGCAGTACTTCACGCTCGGCCAGCGCTTCGCTGACCAGACGGAATTCGTAGTGTTCAAGGTAGCGCAGGCCGCCATGGATCAGTTTCGAGCTGGCGCTCGACGTGGCGCAGGCCAGATCTCTGGCTTCCAGCATCAGCACGGATAATCCGCGCCCCGCTGCGTCAGCCGCAATGCCCGCACCGTTGATACCGCCACCTATCACAATCAGATCTTTGGTTTCCATTATTGCTACCTCAGGGACTTTCGTTATAGCTCATTAATGTTCGATATCGCTCATAATAGCAAGTAAACGCGCTTTTGGTAACATTGAAAAAACATTTTAGAGTGATGTACATAACATATTGGCGTTTACGTGGCCTGAGGACGTACACTTGGCGGTAAAATATCGCCAGCAAGACAATACCTGCCATAAAGATAAGAGAGCACCATGGAACAGTTTGAATGTATTAACGTAGAACAGGCGCACCAAAAGCTGCAGCAAAGCACCGCTGTGCTGGTGGATATTCGCGACCCGCAGAGCTTTGCGATGGGCCATACCCCAGGCGCGTTTCATCTGACTAACGACACGCTGGGCGCGTTTATGCGTGATAACGATTTTGAAACGCCGGTGATGGTGATGTGCTATCACGGCAACAGCAGCAAAGGTGCTGCGCAGTACCTGTTGCAGCAGGGTTATGACCAGGTCTACAGCGTCGACGGCGGCTTTGATGCCTGGCACCGTCACTTCCCCGCTGAGGTGGAGCACGCGGCTTTCTAAGACGGCTGCGTTCGCCCATTCCTGATACCGCCTGCTGTCAGGCGGTCATTGCGCGCCTTTGCAACGTATCTGTCAGAGTTTGGGTATATACTGTCCCCTTTTGTGTGGAATAGAAGCGACCTGCTGAATGTTGATGATCACCTCTTTTACCAACCCGCGCGTGGCCCAGGCCTTTGTTGACTATATGGCGACGCAGGGGGTTATTCTGACTATCCAGCAGCATACGCGCAGCGATGTCTGGCTTTCTGATGAAGCGCAGGAGGCCCGCGTGCGCGACGAGCTGGAGCGCTTTCTTGAGAACCCGGCCGATCCGCGCTACCTGGCGGCGAGCTGGCAGTCCGGGCAGACCAACAGCGGCCTGCACTATCGTCGTTTTCCTTTCCTTGCCACGCTGAAAGCCGGTGCTGGCCCGGTGACGATGAGCATCATGGCGGTCTGCATTCTGGTCTTTATTCTGATGAGCGTCATCGGCGATCAGCCGGTCATGATTTGGCTCGCCTGGCCGTACGACGATTCGCTGAAATTTGAAGTCTGGCGCTATTTTACCCACGCATTCATGCATTTCTCGTTCGTTCATATCCTCTTTAACCTGCTATGGTGGTGGTACCTTGGCGGCGCGATAGAGAAGCGCATTGGCAGCGGCAAACTGGTGGTGATTACCGTTATCAGCGCGCTGCTGAGCGGCTTTATTCAGCATCAGTTTAGCGGTCCGTGGTTTGGCGGACTTTCCGGTGTGGTCTATGCCTTGATGGGCTACGCCTGGCTGCGCGGTGAGCGCGACCCGCAGAGCGGCATTTTCCTGCCGCGCGGGCTGATTATGTTCTCATTGGTCTGGCTGGTTGCCGGGTGGTTCAACGTTTTTGGGATGTCGATTGCGAACGGCGCGCACGTCACCGGGCTGGTGATTGGTCTGGCTATGGCCTTCGTCGATACGCTTAATGTGCGAAAGCGAGCATAATTTTCCAGGGATTCATCATGAAACAAACACAACGTCATGACGCGATAATCGAACTGGTCAAACTCCAGGGCTATGTCAGTACGGAAGAGCTGGTGGAGCACTTTTCCGTCAGCCCCCAGACCATTCGTCGCGATTTGAATGACCTTGCGGAACAGAAAAAAATCTTGCGCCATCACGGCGGCGCGGCGTTGCCGTCGAGCTCGGTCAACGCCTCATGGCACGATAGAAAAGCGACGCAAACGGCTGAGAAAGAGCGTATCGCACAGAAGGTGGCAAGCCAGATCCCGAACGGCTCGGCGCTGTTTATCGACATCGGTACGACCCCGGAAGCGGTGGCCCACGCGCTGCTTAATCACAGTGACCTGCGCATCGTGACCAACAACCTTAACGTGGCTAACACGTTGATGGTGAAAGAAGATTTTCGCATTATTCTGGCAGGCGGTGAGCTGCGAAGCCGCGATGGCGGTATCATCGGCGAGGCGACGCTGGACTTCATCTCCCAGTTCCGCCTCGACTTCGGCATTCTCGGCATCAGCGGCATCGACAGCGACGGTTCGCTGCTGGAGTTTGACTATCACGAGGTGCGCACCAAGCGTGCGATTATTGATAATTCCCGCCACGTCATTCTGGTTGTCGACCATTCGAAATTTGGTCGTAACGCGATGGTCAATATGGGCAGTATCAGCATGGTGGATGCGGTATACACCGACGTGCTACCGCCGCCGGGCGTGATGCAGGTGATTGCCGAAAATGAGGTGCAGCTGGAGCTGTGCTAAGGCCTGATAAGCTTCGCGCTATCAGGCAGTGGTCGGAAAGGAGAAACGTAAACCGTTTCTCCTTTTTTATTAAACGCCATACCCCATCATCTTCAGCAGCTGCTGTGCGTGCTGCACCGCATCCTGACGGTGCGCCACGCCAAGCTTCTGATAAAGATTACGGATATGGGTTTTGATGGTGGTTGCCGCCACGTCCAGTTCACCGGCAATTTGTTCGTTGCTATAGCCTGAATAGATAAGCCCCAGCACCTGCCACTCGCGCTGGGTGAGCGGGCTGGTACGGATGAGCTCCGGCACTTCCGGGTGGTTCAGCAGGCGCTCGACGAAGCTTTCGTCGAAGTGGGCGAACTTATGACGATGGTGCTGGTTGATTTCACGCAGAATGCGCTGGGCACGATGCTGGTCCAGCTCTGGCAGCGTATTCAGCTGAATCAGCTGGCGTAGCTGCTGGGCCATCGCTTCGCCTTCAATCACAAAGTGGCTGATGAACCCGGTGCGGTTGGCGAGCTGGAGCGCCTCCAGCAGCACGCGCTGGGCTTCATTCTTATTACCCGCTTGCCAGTGCAGCTGGTTGAGCAGCAGCAGGTTGCGGTTGAGATCGCTCATCAGGCGCAGCCCACGGGCATTCTCATTCAGCTCTTCGAGCACCATTTCCGCGGAGTCGAACTCGCCCAGCAGAATCTGCGCGCGGGCAATGTTACGCCACTGACCCTGCAGGAAGTGGTTGTTGGCGAACTCCGGCTTCGGCGTGTGTCGCAGCCAGTTGGCGGCCGCTTTTTTATCGCCGACCATCTGCCAGTAGATGACGCGAACCTTATCCGCGTTGGAAACCCAGTCGCTGTGATAGGCACCGTTGCCGAGCAGATTTTCAAGACGGTTCAGGTGGTTGCGGGCGTTATCCAGGTCGCCGCGTGCCAGCGAGCATTGTACCTGTAACGTCAGGCACTGGAGCTGCTGCTGCGGTTGGAAGCCACTCAACACTTCTATACCGGTGCGGGCAGCAGTTTCCGCCTCGTCGAGACGCGCCCACGCCCACAGCAGCTGCGCACGGATGCGCAGCAGGAATTCATGCATCGGCAGCTGTTCCAGATGCTGCTCGCGAATCAGCTGGAAACCTTTTTCCTGACACTCCCAGGCGGCTTGTAAGAAGCCCTGGGCAAACAAAATTTCGCTTTGTTGAATCAGACTCCACAGCGCGTAGTGCCAGATATCGTGGCGGCGCGCCATCTGTTCTGTTTGCTGCATGACGGCGATGGACTGGCTGAGTTGCCCCTTGCAGTGCAGCACTTCACCATGCACAGAGGTGGCAACAATACGGCTGTAGAAATTAGCCAGCGGCAGCTCTTCCAGCGCCACGGTCGACAGACGTTCGGCTTCGTCCTGATCGCCGTCGTTGATCGCCACCTGTGCGCGCAGGGCGTTGAAATCGCCGTGCAGCGAGGTATCCATTTCAAACGTCATCTCCTGCTCGGCGCGAGCCAGCAGGGTGTTCACTTCACTGTAGCGGTGCTGGCTTTGCATCAGCCAGGCCTGGAGCAGCACCAGACGCGGGTTTTCCAGCAAGCTTTCCCACGGCAGCGCGGAGAGCGACTCTTCAAGCAGCGCCAGCTCGCTGTGGTGGAACAGACCCCAGGCGTGATTCAGCAGAATATCGCGCAGCATTTTCGGGTCGCCAGCCGCCAGCGCGTGATGGATAGCTTCGCTTGGGAAGCCTTGCGCCATCCAGCTTTCCGCCGCTGCGCGGTGGATTTCCGGCAGCTCAGTGGCCAGTTCCCACTGGCAACGTTGACGCAGGAAGCTACAGAACAGCGGGTGATAGTTGAACCACTCACCGGAGTTATCCATGCGCTGAATAAACAGCCCCTGGCGTTCAATCTCTTCAAGGCGCATCTGGCCGTTTTCTTCACCGGTCACGCGAGCGATGAGCGCATCGTTCATGGAGCGCAGCAGCGAGCTTTTCAGCAGGAAGTTGCGTGTTTGCGAATCGACGTTATCCAGTACTTCATCCACCAGGTAATCGGACAGATGGCTGGCGTTAATCCCCGCCAGACGACGCGCAGAATGCTGGGTGGCGTTATTACGCTGACGCGCGGAGAGCGCGATCAGCTGGAGCGCGGTCGCCCAGCCGGCGACGTCGTCGCACAGACGGCTGCTTTCCGCCGCTTCGATGGGCGCGGCTAAGCGGCAGTCGAAGAATTGTTTGGTTTCCGCATGCGTAAAGGAGAGCTGCTGGCTGCCGATCTCCAGCAATTGATCGCGCACGCGCAGGTTGGCGATACCCAACTGCGGCAGATTGCGCGATAGCACGACCAGCGTCAAATTTTCCGGCTGATGGCGCAGGAAGAAACGCATGGCATCGTGGATCACCGGGTTGGTAATCAGGTGGTAATCATCGATCACCAGATACAGCGGACGTTGCCACTCGCTGAGTTCAATAAACAGTTGTGCGAAAAGGGAGCTGAGGCTCGCGTACTGGCGCTTTTGCACCATGTTTTCGCTGGCCTCGCAATGGCCGCCCGTCGCCTGCTGGATAGCCGCGATCAGGTAGCTGGCAAAGCGCTCCTGTTGGTTATCGCCTTCATCCAGCGAATACCAACCAAGGTCACTCATTCCTGCCGCCCATTGTGATACGAGCGTGGTCTTTCCATAGCCAGCCGGACTGGTTATCAGCGCCAGACGATAATTGTTCGCGCCGGAAAGTTTCGCCAACAGCCGATCGCGAATCACCGTGTGTTCGAGACGGACTGGTCGACTTAGTTTTGACGGAATCAACATAGCTAATCACTTCACTGTGAGGATTGGAAAACGAGATTTTTTTTGCGCTTCGTAATTAATCCCTACAAAGGTCGGTCAAATGCCTATGTATTGCAAGTTATGTCCCGTTTTGATGTCTGCTAATTTGCGATATGTCACAAATTCTTTAATTTAATACCATCCACGTAGAACGGCGCGCAGAGCGCGGAAATGCGGGGTTTTATAACCTATTGTGGTTACAAGTGAAAATAAACTTTAAGCACCTATGGAATAAAGAGCGTTTAAAGATATGTCAGCTCACGTAATTTTCCGTAGAAACAATACGTATTAATTTGTTGCTTATTTTCGCAAGGGGATTGTTTCCTTATTTACATATTTACTGCGAAACAGTATTTCATTTTATGAGCTGGCGCGAAGATCTCACGGGCATAATCCCAGAGACTGAATTCTGAAAAAAGGACGTGCTGAACCGGCTGAAAAACGCGCAAAACTGCCGCCAGTCGCTAACGTTATAGTGGCGGCGATCACACTTTTCGCTCATCCCTGCGACTCCTCCCCGCCTAATCCTGGACAGGATGAGGAAGTCGCGCATTCAGCCAGGCAAACTACCGCTAACGTTTATGTAAAAAGGATTCGATTTCACTATGTCACAGCCTACTTTTAATCACGATTCATTCCAGGCTGCCCTGACGCGTCAGTGGCAGCGTTTTGGCCTGCAGGCCGCTTCCGAAATGACGTCTCATCAGTGGTGGCAGGCTGTGAGCGGCGCGCTGGCTGAACAGCTGTCGGCGCAGCCGGTAGCGAAGCCAGCAAAAGATCAGCGTCACGTGAACTACATCTCCATGGAGTTCCTGATTGGCCGCCTGACCGGTAACAACCTGCTCAACCTCGGCTGGTATGAAGGGGTGAGTGAAGCGCTGAAGGCCTACAACATCAACCTGACTGACCTGCTGGAAGAAGAGACTGACCCGGCGCTGGGCAACGGTGGTTTGGGGCGTCTGGCGGCGTGCTTCCTCGACTCCATGGCGACCGTTGGCCAGTCCGCCACCGGCTATGGTCTGAACTACCAGTACGGTCTGTTCCGCCAGTCGTTTGCCGATGGCCAGCAGATGGAAGCGCCGGATGACTGGCAGCGCGGAAGCTACCCGTGGTTCCGCCACAACGCTGCGCTGGATGTGCAGGTGGGCATTGGCGGTAAAGTGGTCAAAGGCGAATGGCAGCCTGCCTTCACGATTACCGGTGAAGCCTGGGATCTGCCGGTGCTGGGCTATCGTAACGGCGTCGCGCAGCCGCTGCGTCTGTGGCAGGCGAAACATGCGCACCCGTTCAACCTGACCAAATTCAACGACGGCGATTTCCTGCGCGCTGAGCAGCAGGGCATTGACGCCGAAAAACTGACGAAAGTGCTCTACCCGAACGACAACCATACCGCAGGTAAAAAACTGCGCCTGATGCAGCAGTACTTCCAGTGCGCCTGCTCGGTGGCCGATATTCTGCGTCGCCACCATCTGGCGGGTCGTAAGCTGCACGAACTGGCCGATTTCGAAGTCATCCAGTTGAACGATACTCACCCGACCATCGCCATTCCGGAACTGCTGCGCGTGCTGATTGACGAGCACCAACTGAGCTGGGATGACGCCTGGGCTATCACCAGCAAAACCTTCGCTTACACCAACCACACCCTGATGCCAGAAGCGCTGGAGTGCTGGGATGAGAAGCTGGTGAAAGCGCTGCTGCCGCGTCACATGCAGATCATCAAAGAGATTAACGACCGCTTTAAGAAGCTGGTTGATGCGACCTGGCCGGGCGATGAAGCCGTCTGGGCGAAGCTGGCCGTGGTGCACAACAAGCAGGTGCGCATGGCGAACATGTGCGTAGTGAGCGGCTTTGCGGTTAACGGCGTGGCGGCGCTGCACTCTGACCTGGTGGTGAAGGATCTGTTCCCGGAATACCATCAGCTGTGGCCGACCCGTTTCCACAACGTCACCAACGGCATCACGCCGCGTCGCTGGATCAAACAGTGCAACCCGGCTCTGGCCGCGCTGCTGGATAAATCGCTGAAAAAAGAGTGGGCTAACGATCTCGACCAGCTGATTAATCTGGAAAAATACGCCGACGATGCGAAGTTCCGTCAGCAGTATCGTGACATCAAGCTGGCGAACAAAGAGCGCCTGGTGAAATTCATCAAGGCCCGTACCGGGATTGAGATTTCAAGCAACGCGATTTTTGATATTCAAATCAAACGTCTGCACGAATACAAACGTCAGCACCTGAACCTGCTGCACATTCTGGCGCTGTACAAAGAGATTCGCGAAAACCCGCAGGCTGACCGCGTACCGCGCGTGTTCCTGTTCGGGGCGAAAGCGGCGCCGGGCTACTACCTGGCGAAGAATATTATCTTTGCGATCAACAAAGTGGCTGAGGCGATCAATAACGATCCGCAGGTGGGCGATAAGCTGAAAGTGGTCTTCCTGCCGGATTACTGCGTGTCGGCGGCAGAGATGCTGATTCCGGCGGCGGACGTTTCTGAGCAGATTTCCACGGCCGGTAAAGAGGCCTCCGGCACCGGCAACATGAAGCTGGCGCTGAACGGCGCGCTGACCGTTGGTACGCTGGACGGTGCGAACGTAGAAATCGCCGAGAAGGTCGGTTCTGAAAACATCTTCATCTTCGGCCATACCGTCGAGCAGGTGAAAGAACTCAAAGCCAAAGGTTACGATCCGCTGAAATGGCGTAAAGCCGATAAGCTGCTGGACGCGGTGCTGAAAGAGCTGGAAAGCGGCAAGTACAGCGACGGCGACAAGCATGCCTTCGACCAGATGCTGCACAGCATCGGCAAAGAGGGCGGCGACCCGTACCTGGTGATGGCCGACTTTGCCGCCTATGTGGAAGCGCAGAAGCAGGTGGACGTGCTTTATCGTGACCAGGAAGCCTGGACGCGTGCGGCCATTCTGAACACCGCGCGCTGCGGCATGTTCAGCTCCGATCGTTCGATTCGCGATTACCAAAAACGTATCTGGCAGGCAAAACGCTAAGGACTGGCCTATGGAAAGCAAACGCCTCGATAATGCCGCGCTGGCGGCAGGCATTAGCCCTGACTATATCAATGCGCACGGCAAGCCGCAGTCTATCGGCGCAGACACCAAACGGCGCTTGCTTGACGCAATGCATCGTCCCGCGACCGCTTCGGTCGCGGCGACGCCGATACCGAACGTGATGGTTCTGACGTACGGTAAGAAAATGGCGCTGCCGGTTTCCGGCAGCGGCGAGTTTAGCTGGATCCTCACCACCGAAGAGGGCCAGCAGCATCACGGCAAGGCGACGGGCGGGAAAAATCTCAGCCTGCCGACGCGTCTGCCGGAGGGGTATCACTCCTTAACGTTGACTCAGGACGATCAGCGCTGGCACTGCCGGGTGATTATTGCGCCGGAACGCTGCTATGAACCACAGCCGCTGCAAGAGGCGAAAAAGCTGTGGGGCGCCTGCGTGCAGCTCTACACCCTGCGTTCGGAAAAGAACTGGGGTATTGGCGACTTCGGCGATCTGAAGGCGATGCTGCCGGAAGTGGCGAAGCGTGGCGGCGCGTTTATCGGCCTCAACCCGATTCATGCGCTTTATCCGGCTAACCCGGAGAGCGCGAGCCCGTACAGCCCGTCGTCGCGTCGCTGGATGAACGTTATCTATATCGACGTTAACGCGGTGGAAGACTTCAGACTGAGCGACGAGGCGCAGGCGTGGTGGAAACTGCCGGCGACTCAGCAGAAGCTGAAGGCCGCGCGCGACGTCGAGCAGGTGGACTACACCGCGGTCACCGAGCTGAAAATGACGGCCCTGCGTATGGCGTGGAAACGCTTTGCCAAACGTCACGACGAGCCGATGGCGGCCTTCCGTTACTTTGTTGATAAAGAGGGCGAAAGCCTGTACTGGCAGGCGGCGTTTGACGCGCTGCACGCTCATCAGGTGAAAGAAGATAAGCTGCGCTGGGGCTGGCCGGCCTGGCCGAAGGCGTATCAGAATATCGAAAGCCCGGAAGTGCACGCATTTTGTCAACAGCATGCCGACGAAGTCGATTTCTACCTTTGGCTACAGTGGCTGGCCTACACCCAGTTTGCCGAGTGCTGGGAAACCAGCCAGCGCGACGCCATGCCGATTGGCCTCTACCGCGACCTGGCGGTAGGTGTGGCTGAAGGCGGAGCCGAAACCTGGTGTGACCGTGAACTCTACTGCCTGAAGGCCTCCGTCGGCGCGCCGCCGGATATCCTTGGGCCGCTGGGGCAGAACTGGGGCCTGCCGCCGATGGATCCGCATATCATCGCCGCGCGTGCTTATGAACCGTTTATCGAGCTGCTGCGCGCCAACATGAAAAACTGCGGCGCGCTGCGTATCGACCACGTGATGTCCGTGCTGCGCCTGTGGTGGATTCCGTACGGCGAAACTGCCGATCACGGTGCTTACGTGCAGTATCCGGTGGATGCACTGCTGTCGATTCTGGCGCTGGAAAGTAAACGTCATCGCTGCATGGTCATTGGCGAAGATCTGGGGACGGTGCCGGTGGAAATCGTCGGCAAGCTGCGTAAGAGCGGCGTCTACTCGTACAAAGTGCTCTATTTTGAGAACGACAGTGAGAAGACGTTCCGTGCGCCGAAAGCTTATCCGGAGCAGTCAATGGCCGTGGCCACGACCCATGACCTGCCGACGCTGCGCGGTTACTGGGAAAGCGGCGATCTGACGCTGGGCAATGCGTTGGGTCTCTACCCGGACGCAGACGTATTGCGTGGGCTGTATCAGGACCGTGAACTGGCGAAGCAGGGGCTGCTCGACGCGCTGCATAAATATGGCGCGCTGCCTAAACGTGCAGGGCATAAGGCGTCGCTGATGTCGATGACTTCAACCCTGAGCCGCGGCATGCAGCGTTATATCGCGGACAGCAACAGCGCGCTGCTGGGCCTACAGCCGGAAGACTGGCTGCAGATGTCCGCGCCGGTCAATATTCCCGGCACCAGCACCGAGTATCCGAACTGGCGACGCAAGCTTACGACAACGCTGGAGGCGATGTTTGCCGATGAGAGTGTGAACAAGCTGATTAAAGATTTGGATAAGCGCCGGAAAGCGGCGAGCAAGAAGAAGTAACCATCATATCTAGCCATAAAAAAACGCCGGGGAAAGCCCCGGCGTTTTTATTTCGAGATTTCGTGGTGTTACACCACCATCCCCAGCAGCAGACAACCGACCAGACCGCAAACCGAGATAATGGTTTCCAGCATTGACCAGGACTTGATGGTCTCACCGATGGTCAGGTTGAAGTACTCCTTGAACAGCCAGAAGCCTGGATCGTTCACGTGGGAGAAGATGACGGAACCGGAACCTACCGCGATAACCATCAGCTCCGGGCTCACGCCGGTGGTGGCAATCAGCGGAGCGGCAATACCGCCCGCGGTGATGGCGGCAACGGTCGCGGAGCCCAGCGCGATACGCAGAACGGCAGCGATAGACCATGCCATAAACAGCGGAGATACGTTGGACTCGTGCATGATAGACGCGATGTACTTATCTACGCCGGAGTCGACCAGCACCTGCTTGAAGGCGCCGCCGCCGCCGATGATCAGCAGCATCATGGCAATGATTTTAATGGAGGAGATCAGCGTATCGTTGATGTCATCCATTGAGCGGCCACGGTTCAGGCCGAAGGTGAAGATAGCGATCAGCACGGCGATCAGCGTTGCCATCACCGGGTCACCGAAGAACTCAGCGGCAGGCAGCAGCGCGTGGCCTTTCGGCAGCACCATCTCAGCCACGGCGCGCATCGCCATCAGGATAACCGGCACCAGAGAGGTCCAGACGCTCACGCCAAAGGACGGCATCTCTTCATCGGTGAAGGTTTTCGGGTTGTGCAGACCTTCCGGGATCGGCTTGTCGATGCTTTTCAGGCAGCGTGCGTAAACCGGGCCCGCCAGAATGACGGTCGGAATCGCCAGCAGGGTGCCGTACAGCAGGGTTTTACCCATGTCTGCGTGGAAGATGGTGGCGATAGCCGTCGGGCCCGGGTGCGGAGGCAGGAAGCCATGGGTCACCGAGAGCGCGGCAGCCATCGGCACGCCGACGTACAGCAGCGGAATACGCGCGTTGGCGGCAATGGTGAAGACCAGCGGCAGCAGCAGCACGAAGCCCACTTCGTAGAACAGCGCGAAGCCGACGGTGAAACCGGTCAGTACGACCGCCCACTGAATGTACTTGCGGCCAAATTTGTCGATAAGCGTGGTGGCAATACGCTGCGCGCCGCCGCAGTCGGCCAGCATTTTGCCGAGCATGGCGCCAAAGCCCATAATCAGCGCCAGGCTGCCAAGGGTGCCGCCGACGCCGTTTTTAATCGACACGATCACTTTGTCCAGCGGCATGCCCTGCATTAAGCCGACGGCTAACGCCACCAGCACCAGAGCGATAAACCCGTTCATTTTGAAACGGATCATCAGCAGTAATAAGAGGATAACCCCGATAGCTACGATGATTAATGGCATAACTTATCCAGCCTTTAATTTGTTATGGGTAACGTCACTGTTGTTGCGACAACTTCCAATTGTCCCTACAGAGGGAATAGGTACTGACTTCTTCACGCCACCGTCTGTTGTATGACTCAGACAAAGGATAGCTGGCTATTTATTTAACGCGGTGGTGTGTGTTGCGATGATACGGGTAACATGTGGAGGTTGAGAATAACCCTGTGCATTGAAATGTGAAATCTGCGACGGTAGTCAAATAATTGGTAGGGTTATTGCCGTTTTTCGAGCGGAAATTTGCGAGGAATGTTGCGCGGTAACATTACGCTATGGCGAAAGATTGTGCAGCCGGAGAGCAGAGAAAATCCCCGGGGTCGGCGTAAGCGCCTCGCCCGGGACGATCGCGGAACATCTTAGTAGTAAGAGTGCTCGCCGCGCTGGTGTTCGGTCAGATCGCGTACGCCTTTCAGGTCCGGGAACTCGGCCAGCAGCTGCTTTTCAATGCCATCTTTCAGGGTGACATCGATCATTGAGCAGCCGTTACAACCGCCGCCAAATTGCAGAATGGCATAGCCATCTTCGGTGATTTCCATCAGCGACACGCGACCACCGTGGCCGGCGAGCTGCGGGTTAACCTGTGATTGCAGCATGTACTCCACGCGCTCCATCAGCGGGGCGTCGTCGGACACTTTGCGCATTTTGGCGTTCGGTGCTTTCAGCGTCAGCTGAGAGCCGAGCTGGTCGGTGACAAAATCGATTTCCGCATCTTCCAGATACGGAGCGCTCAGCTCGTCGACATAGGCGGTGAGCTGTTCAAATTTCAGGGCTGTATCACTTGCTTCCACCGCATCCGGCGGGCAGTAAGAAACGCCGCATTCTGCGTTAGGCGTACCAGGGTTAATCACAAATACGCGGATTTGTGTCCCTTCTTCCTGATTTTGCAGAAGTTTGGCAAAGTGCGCTTGCGCAGTATCGGAAATACGGATCATAGCTTTGACCTAATAGTTGACTACTTTAGTTGGTTATAATACGCCCATCGCTGGGGGTCTACAAGGTGCGGCACAGACACCATACCTGAACGCTCGCCGCGCCGTTTCGCAAAAGCAGGCGGGAAATTTCAGCCACGGTACTCCCCGTCGTGACCACATCATCCACAATCACCATATGGCGCCCACGTACGGATAATTCAAGCTGGAAAGCATTTTTCAGGTTGTGCTTGCGCAACCGGGCGCTGAGCTGATGCTGGGTCGCCGTTGGGCGAATACGCGTGAGAGCCCGGGGCTGATAATCGGCGTGTAACCAGTGTGCCAGCGCACGACAGAGCAGCTCGCTTTGATTATAGCCTCGCCGCCAGTGACGGCGTTGCCACAACGGAACGCTGATAAGCTGCACAGGAGCGGGTAGGTCGGTTCGTTGACGAACGGCCAGCAACAGTAGACGCGCCAGCGTGGATGCCAGCTCTGGGTTACCGCTGAACTTGAAGCGGTGGATTAACTGACTGAGCGGAGGACGATAGTCGTTAATCGCCACCAGCCGCTGCCATGGCGGCGGTTTTTGCAGGCAGCGGCCGCAGGGGATTCTGGCGTTTTCTGCCGGCAGGCCGCACTGCGGACAATGGCTCCCTTGCGTAAACAGCGTTTTGGCGCAGCGCGAACAGATGCCCCACGCAGGCAGCGCCAGCGGCATTTGGCATAGCCAGCACGCGCCGTGGACTGTTAGCATAATCCCTCCTTAAGCGAAGAAACGAGAACGATAGCTGATGAACGACATCTGGTGGCAAACCACGGGCGAAGGAAATTGTCATCTTGTGCTGCTGCACGGATGGGGGCTGAATGCACAGGTCTGGGATTGCATCACGCCGGAATTGAGCGCGCATTTTACGCTGCACCTGGTCGACCTGCCGGGTTACGGACGTAGCGGTGAATGGGGTGCCATGACGCTGGAAGCGATGGCGGAGAAGGTGCTGGAAAATGCCCCTGAACGGGCCATCTGGCTGGGCTGGAGCCTGGGAGGGCTGGTGGCGAGCCAGATTGCCTTGAACCACCCGACGCGCGTGCAGGCATTGGTTACCGTGGCGTCGTCTCCTTGCTTTAGCGCGCAGGATGAGTGGCCGGGCATTAAGCCGGAAGTGCTCAGCGGCTTTCAGCAGCAGTTGAGCGAAGATTTTCAGCGTACCGTTGAACGTTTCCTGGCGTTGCAAACCTTAGGCACCGAAAGTGCCCGACAGGATGCTCGTGCGCTGAAACAGGCGGTGTTATCGCTGCCGATGCCGTCGTCTGAGGTGCTCAACGGCGGCCTGGAGATCCTCAAAACCGCGGATTTACGCGAGCCGCTGACGGCGCTGGATTTACCGTTCCTGCGCCTGTATGGCCGACTCGATGGCCTGGTGCCGCGCAAGATTGTCCCGCAGCTGGATGCGCTGTGGCCGCGGAGCGAATCGCTCATTTTTGACAAAGCGGCCCATGCGCCGTTTATCTCTCATCCGCAGGCGTTTTGCGCACCCTTGCTGGCATTGAAAAAGCAAATTGAGAAATAATTCTGTGCGGACGTGGTAAAACAGATATTCATAGCAATACTTAAGCTGTTGCGGCAGGTGATTATTTCGCGCACCCGCGCAGCGCAAATAACAACCCTAAGGAGAGTAGAGGCTATGAAATTTGTTACAGGTATTGTTGCATCTCTGGTGATTGGCTCCCTGTCGTTTGGTGCGTTTGCTGCTAAAGAGATCCAGAAGGAAGATGTTGCCAAGCTTAAGCTGACGAAAATCGGCAACATCACCACCTCGCGTACTACTTCGCCAATGGATGCGAAGCGCGATCTGTCGAAAAAGGCGGATGAGCTGGGTGGTAAGTATTATGTGATTATTGCGGGTGGGAAAAACGAAAAAACCGTCCACGGTAATGCGGACGTCTACAAGTAAGTTTTGCCTTTTACTCCCGACGCTGCTGACAGCGTCGGGGATAACCTCTTAACGTAGCGCCCACCACTCACGCAGGCACGCTTTGCCTTCCGGGCAGCTTTTGCAGCTACCGCTCAGGCAACCATCAGCGTCTTCCTGAATTTTCACCACTTTTCCCATCGCTTCTAAGCGGCTCAGCATGGCGTCAACTAACGCTTGCGGCGTATGCAGTTGGGCGCTGAGCTGTGAGGCTTCCATGCGTCCTTGCAGGGCCAGCGTGTCGCGTATTTCGATCAATGACGCCATCATCGCTCCTTAGTGGCAATCGCCAGCCGGGCTGGAGCAGCAGGACGTCGGCGTTTTGCGCGTCGCCAGCAGGGAGACATCCACCCGGCTACGGGCGCGGCGCAGCAGACCGAGCACCACAATGTTGAACAGAATCACCGCCAGAATGCACACCAGGCTGTAGCGTGGATGCTGGCTGAAGCTGACTGTCTGGTAGTAGAGCGTGGACAGCGAGTAGGCGATATTCAGCCCCCACAGGATGGAGAACGTCATCCAGCCACGGCTTGATTCACGGGCTATCGCCCCCATTACCGAGATGCACGGAATGTAGAGCAACACGAAAATCAGGTAGCTATACGCTGCCGCCGCGCTGCCGAATTTGCTGCCCATCACGCCCATTGCGCCGGTTTCCATCTCGCCATCACCTTTGCTGGCTTCGATGGGGTTGGCCAGTACGCTGAGGCTGAAGGTGTCTTTCAGGCCTTGCCAGGTTTCATCGAGCGCGCCCAGCAGTTCATCACCGAGATGGAATTCCTGTGGGTTGAACGCTTCGTTCTGGATGTCTTCAGCGGTGTAGAGAGTGTTCAGCGTCCCCACCACCACTTCTTTCGCCATCGCCCCGGTAAACAGGCCGACGGTGGCTTGCCAGTTATCTTCATGCACGCCAATTGGTTTAAACACTGGCGTAATCGCGCGGCTGACAGAGGCCAGCGCCGAGTCGTTGATGTTGTCGACGATCTTGCCGCTGAACGAGAAGCTGTTCAGTGCGCTCAGGAAAATACTGACGATCACGATAACTTTACCGGCGCGCAGCACGAAGCCTTTCAGGCGCTGCCAGGTCTGGATGAACAGGCTTTTGATGTGCGGTACGTGGTAGACCGGCAGTTCCATGACGAACGGCGAGGCTTCGCCACGCATGATGGTGTATTTGAGCATCAGGCCGGTGAGGATGGCGATAACGATCCCCAACACATAGAGCGAGAAGACCACCAGCGCGCCGCCCTGGCCGAAGAAGGCCGCGGCGAAGACCGCGAAGATAGCCAGACGCGCGCCGCAGGACATAAACGGTGCCATCATAATGGTCATCAGGCGTTCACGTGGGGCATCCAACGTACGGGCGCCCATCACCGACGGCACGTTACAGCCGAAGCCGACGATCAGCGGCACAAAGGATTTCCCCGGCAGACCAAGCGCCTGCATCAGGCGGTCCATGACGAAGGCGGCGCGGGCCATATAGCCGGAGTCTTCAAGGAACGAGAGGAACAGGTACATCATGCCGATTTGCGGCACCAGCGGCAGAACGGTGTTGATACCGCCGCCGAGCCCCTGCGCCAGGAATACGGTCAGCCAGTCCGGGAAGTGCAGGGTGTAGCCAATCCACTGAATACCATGAATAAAGAGCGCTACCGAGCCGCCGTCGAAGATGGGCTGTAAGGCACCGCCGATGTTAATCGCCAGCAGGAACATCAGGTACATCACGAACAGAAAGACCGGCAGCCCCAGCACGCGGTTGAGGACGATTTTATCCAGCGCGGCGGTAAAACGGCTTGGTTCGGCGGTCAGCGTATTGCTGACGGCGTCGCAGATAGCGGCGATGCTCTGGTAGCGAGCGTCGGCGATATGCAAAGCGGGATCGTCCAGCTCTTCGCTCAGGTGCGCCAGCGAAACGTCCAGCTTATGCGCCGCATCGCCGGCGTAGGCGCGGCTGTAGATGTCGCCTTCCAGCATCTGCATACCCAGCCAATGGCGCTGGCGCTCCGGAATGTCCTGCGCCATCTCTTTGGCCAGATTATCGGCTTCACGCAGCAGCGGCTGCGGGTAGTGCACCAGCTCCAGCGGCTGATTGCCCTTGTGGCGATCAATCGCCATTTTCAGCGCTTCAATGCCGCGGGCGCGGGTCGATACCAGCGGTACCACCGGGCAGCCGAGACGAGCGGAAAGGGCGTCGACATCGATGCGAATCTGCTGCTTCTCGGCGATATCCAGCATGTTCAGCGCGACCACGCACGGAATGCCCAGCTCGAGTAATTGCAGCGTCAAATACAGGTTACGTTCCAGGTTGGAGGCGTCGACCACGTTAATCAGCAGGTCGGCATCGCCGCTGAGAATGTAGTGGCAGGCGATTTGTTCATCCAGCGACGTTTGTGACGAGATAGTGGTCAGCGAGTAGGTGCCCGGCAGGTCGACAAGGGTGACCTGATGATCGGTGGTGGCGAAAGAGCCTTCTTTACGTTCAACCGTCACACCCGCCCAGTTGCCTACGCGCTGGCGCGCGCCGGTCAGCTGATTGAATAAGGTTGTCTTGCCGGAATTAGGATTACCAATTAGACCGATGGTTAATTTTTTCATTTTTCAGACTCTTATTACCGGGCTGAAGTCATTACGCGACAGGTTCTAATTCGATTAGCGCGAGATCTTTTTTACGCAATACCAGGCTTACGCGACGGGTTTCAATATGAATGGGGTCACCCAAGGGCGCAACGCGAACGACATGGAATGATGAGCCAGGCAGCATGCCCAATGAGAGGAGTTTCTGCCGATAGGCTGGGCTAATTTCGCGGGAGAAACCAACAATCTTCCACGCAGTATCCGGTGTAAATTGCATAGAACCTACTTGTTTTATCGCTAGCTGGACGAGGGAGTGCCCGCGTGCGGCCTGATGGCGGCAAGGGCATCGTCAAGGAATAAAGAATAAAATCCACTGCAAATGATGATAATGAGAATGGTTTTTATCATCAATACATAATATGCGGTTGGTGGGAGTTTTGCGCACTATTTGCACTTTTTTTGATATTACTCAAGCAACGCATTGTAGCGATAAATCAATTAACCGATATTTACATCGCTTAATGTTTAATTAAGGTTTCATTGGTTAATAAAATAAAACGTGATGCGGTTTATTATTAAAAGTTGCGCGAAAATATTAATTACTGAGGGCGAGATAAGGCGCGAAGCGAATGCGTCACGGCTGGTGGTGTAAAGCGCCTTATCCCCCATGCAGGCTGGATAAGGCGTTTATCGATTAGCGTTTTTTACCCATTGCTGCGGCTAAAGCGTCCATCATGGCGCTGTTACCGGCAGGCTGAGCTTCGCGGCCGCGCGGCTTGGCCGCTTTCGCCGCTGGACGTCCGCTGTTCTGCGGACGGTCATTACCGCCGCCGCGACGGGCGTTGGTTTCACCCGGCTGCTCATCCAGACGCATAGTCAGGGCGATACGTTTACGCTGCAAATCGACCTCCAGCACCTTCACTTTGACGATATCGCCTGCTTTCACCACGGTGTGTGGATCTTCGACGAATTTATCCGCCAGCGAGGAGATATGTACCAGGCCGTCCTGGTGCACGCCGATATCGACAAAGGCGCCAAAGTTGGTGACGTTGGTCACCGCGCCTTCGAGGATCATTCCCGGCAGCAGGTCGTTCATGGTTTCGACGCCATCGGCGAACTTCGCGGTTTTAAATTCCGGACGCGGGTCGCGGCCCGGTTTTTCCAGCTCTTTGATGATATCGGTGACGGTCGGTACGCCAAAACGTTCGTCGGTAAACTCAGAGGCTTTCAGGCCGCGAAGTTCACTGCTGTTGCCCATCAGATCTTTCAGCGCCTGCTGGGTGGCCGCCAGAATGCGTTCAACCACCGGGTAGGCTTCCGGGTGCACGGTGGAAGCGTCCAGCGGGTTATCGCCGTGGTTGATGCGCAGGAAGCCCGCGCACTGCTCGAACGCTTTCGGCCCCAGACGACTTACCTTCAGCAACTGCTGGCGGTTCTGGAACTGGCCATTCTCATCGCGCCAGGCGACGATGTTCTGCGCCATCATGCGCGTCAGGCCCGCGACGCGGGTCAGCAGCGGCACGGAGGCGGTGTTCAAGTCCACGCCGACGGCGTTCACGCAGTCCTCGACGACCGCATCCAGCTTACGCGCCAGCTGCGTCTGGCTGACGTCATGCTGGTACTGGCCCACCCCGATGGATTTCGGGTCGATTTTCACCAGCTCGGCCAGTGGGTCCTGCAGACGACGGGCGATAGACACCGCGCCGCGCAGGGAAACGTCGAGATCCGGGAATTCCTGCGCCGCCAGTTCGGAAGCGGAATACACCGAAGCGCCTGCTTCGCTGACGATCACCTTCTGCGCGGTGACTTGCGGGAACTGTTTCTGCACATCGAGGAAGAAACGCTCGGTTTCGCGTGAGGCGGTACCGTTGCCGATCGCCACCAGCTCCACGTTGTGTTTTTCGCACAGCGCCGCCACGGCGACCGCCGCTTTCGCCGCCTGCCCGGTGTGCGGGTAGATGGTATCCGTCGCCACCAGCTTGCCGGTGCCGTCCACCACCGCCACCTTCACGCCGGTACGCAGACCAGGGTCGAGGCCCATGGTGGCGCGCAGACCGGCTGGTGCAGCCATCAGCAGATCGTGCAGGTTACGGGCGAAGACGTTGATGGCTTCATCTTCCGCGCGTTCGCGCACGGTGCCCATCAGTTCGGTTTCGAGGTGCATCAGCACTTTGATGCGCCAGGTCCAGCTCACCACGCCTTTGCGCCAGCTATCCGCCGGGGCGTTGTTCAGGCGCAGGCCGAGGTGGTCGATAATAATCTGTTCGCAATGGCTCTCTTTCGGCGGCTCGTCGAACTGCGGATCGGCGTTGAGCGAGAGTTGCAGAATACCTTCGTTGCGCCCGCGGAACATCGCCAGCGCGCGGTGGGAAGGGGTGGTTGAAATCGGTTCGTGATGGTCGAAGTAGTCGCGGAACTTCGCGCCTTCTTCTTCCTTACCGCTGACCACTTTGGCCACCAGGTGGGCGTTCTTCCACAGGTAGTCACGCACTTTCGCCAGCAGGCCGGCATCTTCCGCGAAGCGTTCCATCAGGATATAGCGCGCGCCGTCGAGGGCTGCTTTGGTATCCGCGATGCCCTTATCGGCATCGATAAATTTCGCCGCCTCGGTTTCCGGGTCGTGAGACGGTTCGCTCCACAGCAGATCGGCCAGCGGCTCGAGACCCGCTTCAATGGCAATTTGCCCGCGGGTGCGGCGCTTCTGTTTATACGGTAAGTAGAGGTCTTCCAGCTCGGTCTTGTTGAGCGTGCCGTTGATGGCTTTTTCCAGCGCTTCGGTCAGCTTGCCCTGCTCACCGATGGATTTCAGAATGACCTGACGACGGTCTTCCAGCTCACGCAAATACCCCAGGCGAGTTTCCAGATTACGCAGTTGCGTGTCATCCAGTCCGCCGGTGATTTCCTTACGATAACGTGCAATAAACGGCACGGTGTTCCCTTCATCAAGCAGGCGAACGGCGGCTTCCACCTGTTCGGCTCTGGCCTGAAGTTCACCCGCAATAATGCGGCAGAGCGAATCATTCATCATGGCTTGGTTTCACTGTTAGGTCATAAAATCAGGGGACAGTTATACGGATTGACTGGCAAAAATGCCAGTCATCAGCGGGGGCTTCGGATTGTTCCGGCGTTATTTTACGTAATCGATCGCATTTACATACCAGCTGGCCTCACCCGCTGGCGTGTTGACGACCGCGAGATCGCCGACCTCTTTTTTCAATAGCGCACGGGCCATTGGCGAGTCGATCGAAATGTAGTCCTTGCGGCCAAAAATCTCGTCATAGCCGACAATGCGAAAACGCTTGGTATCTCCGTCGTCGTTTTCAATCTCCACCCACGCGCCAAAAAAGACTTTGCCTTCCTGCTGCGGTGAGTAATCGACGATGCGCAGATTTTCCAGACACTTGGTTAAATAACGAACGCGGCGGTCAATCTCCCTTAAGCGTTTTTTATTATACTGGTAGTCAGCGTTTTCACTGCGATCGCCAAGGCTCGCGGCCCAGGTCACTTTTTTGGTGACCTCCGGGCGCTCTTCGCGCCAGAGATAATCCATCTCTTGTTTGAGCTTTTCGTACCCTTCACGGGTGATCAACGGTGTTTTCATCTTACGTGCTTACCTGGCTGCCGAGGAAATATTGCGCACAATACGTATTACGTGAGCATACCGACAGAATAAATAATGTGTATTAAGATTCATTGTATACTTAACTCGCTGTTAAATATGCTTTGTAACAATTTAGCCTGGAATTTATACCAGATTTAGCTGGTCGCAAGCGCAGGCTTTTTTGAGAATACATGCTGATTAATTGTTGCGAACCTTTGGGAGTAAAAACAATGCAAGAGAATTATAAGATTCTTGTTGTGGATGACGACATGCGCCTGCGCGCGTTACTGGAGCGTTATCTGACCGAGCAGGGTTTCCAGGTTCGAAGCGTGGCTAACGCCGAACAGATGGACAGATTGCTGACCCGTGAATCCTTCCATCTGATGGTGTTGGATCTCATGCTGCCGGGTGAAGATGGCCTCTCCATCTGCCGCCGCCTGCGCAGCCAAAGCAACCCGATGCCGATCATTATGGTGACGGCGAAAGGGGAAGAAGTTGACCGTATCGTGGGCCTGGAAATCGGCGCCGACGACTACATTCCGAAACCGTTCAACCCGCGTGAACTGCTGGCCCGTATCCGTGCCGTGCTGCGCCGTCAGGCGAACGAACTGCCGGGCGCGCCTTCTCAGGAAGAAGCGGTTATTGCCTTTGGTAAGTTCAAGCTGAACCTCGGTACCCGCGAAATGTTCCGTGAAGACGAGCCGATGCCGCTGACCAGCGGTGAGTTTGCGGTGCTGAAAGCGCTGGTGAGCCACCCGCGCGAGCCGCTGTCTCGTGACAAGCTGATGAACCTGGCGCGTGGTCGTGAATACTCGGCGATGGAACGTTCCATCGACGTGCAGATCTCCCGCCTGCGTCGTATGGTGGAAGAAGATCCGGCGCACCCGCGCTATATTCAGACCGTATGGGGTCTGGGCTACGTGTTTGTCCCGGACGGCTCTAAAGCATGAGGCGACTGCGCTTCTCGCCACGAAGTTCATTTGCCCGCACGTTATTGCTGATTGTCACCTTGCTGTTCGTCAGCCTGGTGACAACCTATCTGGTGGTGTTGAATTTCGCGATTCTGCCCAGCCTGCAGCAGTTTAATAAAGTCTTAGCCTACGAAGTGCGTATGCTGATGACCGATAAACTGCAGTTGGAGGACGGCACGCAGCTGGTCGTGCCGCCGGCGTTTCGCCGCGAGATCTATCGCGAACTGGGCATTTCGCTCTATTCCGATGAAGCCGCAGAAGAGGCTGGCCTGCGCTGGGCGCAGCACTATGAGTTTCTGAGTCAGCAGATGGCTCAGCAGCTCGGCGGGCCGACCGAGGTGCGCGTCGAAGTCAATAAAAGCTCCCCGGTGGTGTGGTTGAAGACCTGGCTGTCGCCCAATATCTGGGTGCGCGTGCCGCTGACCGAGATCCATCAGGGAGACTTCTCCCCACTGTTTCGTTACACCCTGGCGATTATGCTGCTGGCGATAGGCGGCGCATGGCTGTTTATCCGCATCCAGAACCGACCCCTGGTCGACCTGGAGCACGCGGCGCTTCAGGTCGGTAAAGGGATTATTCCGCCGCCGCTGCGCGAGTATGGCGCGTCGGAGGTGCGTTCAGTGACCCGAGCCTTTAACCATATGGCCGCAGGTGTGAAGCAGCTGTCGGATGACCGTACGCTGCTCATGGCGGGCGTCAGTCACGATCTGCGTACGCCGCTCACGCGTATTCGTCTGGCAACCGAGATGATGGGCGAGCAGGATGGCTATCTGGCGGAATCGATCAATAAAGATATCGAAGAGTGCAACGCCATCATCGAGCAGTTTATTGATTACCTGCGTACCGGTCAGGAGATGCCGCTGGAGTTTATCGATCTCAATACCGTTCTCGGTGAGGTGATTGCAGCGGAAAGCGGCTACGAGCGTGAAATCGCCACCAACCTGCTGGATGGCGATATCCCGGTGCGTGTGCATCCGCTGTCCATCAAGCGCGCGCTGGCCAATATGGTGGTGAACGCGGCCCGTTATGGTAACGGCTGGATTAAAGTCAGCAGCGGTCGTGAAGCGCATCGCGCTTGGTTCCAGGTGGAAGATGACGGCCCGGGCATCAAGCCCGAGCAGCGTAAGCATCTGTTCCAGCCGTTTGTGCGTGGCGATAGCGCCCGTACCATCAGTGGAACAGGGCTGGGGCTGGCGATTGTGCAGCGCATCATTGATAACCACAACGGGCTGCTGGAGTTAGACACCAGTGAGCGGGGTGGGCTGTTGATTCGCGCCTGGCTGCCAATACCGGCAGGCCAGATGCCATCGGGCAGCAAAGAAAGCTAAAAAAAAACCGCTGGGGAAACCCCGGCGGTTTTTGTTTGTAGGCCCGGTAAGCATCGCGCCACCGGGCTATTCAACGGTACTTACAGCTGCGGCCCTGCGCTGACCAGCGCGGCGCCAGCTGGCGTGTCGGTGTATTTCTCAAAGTTCTCTTTGAACAATTTCGCCAGCGTTTCGGCCTTCTCCTGCCACTGCTCCGGCGAACCGTAGGTATTACGCGGATCGAGGATGTGGGTGTCGACGCCCGGCAGCGCGGTTGGGATCTGCAGGTTAAACATCGGCAGGGTGAAGGTTTCGGCGTTATCCAGCGAACCGTCGAGGATGGCATCAATGATGGCGCGCGTATTCTGGATGGAGATACGTTTGCCGGTGCCGTTCCAGCCGGTGTTCACCAGGTAGGCCTGAGCGCCCGCCGCCTGCATGCGTTTCACCAGCACTTCCGCATACTGCGTTGGGTGCAGCGACAGGAACGCCGCGCCGAAACAGGCGGAGAAGGTTGGCGTCGGTTCGGTGACGCCGCGCTCGGTACCCGCCAGCTTCGCGGTGAAGCCAGACAGGAAGTGGTACTGCGTCTGGTCGGCGGTGAGGCGCGAAACCGGCGGCAGTACGCCGAACGCATCGGCAGTCAGGAAGATCACTTTGGTCGCGTGACCCGCTTTTGACACCGGCTTGACGATATTGTCGATATGGTAAATCGGGTAAGAGACGCGAGTGTTCTCGGTTTTTGAACCGTCATCGAAGTCGATGCTGCCGTCCTCACGCACCACCACGTTTTCCAACAGCGCATCACGGCGAATGGCGTGGTAGATATCCGGCTCAGCCGCTTCCGACAGCTTAATGGTTTTGGCGTAGCAGCCGCCTTCAAAGTTAAACACGCCGTCGTCATCCCAGCCGTGTTCGTCATCGCCAATCAGACGACGTTTCGGGTCGGTAGACAGGGTGGTTTTACCGGTGCCGGAGAGGCCGAAGAACACGGCGACATCGCCTTTCTCGCCGACGTTCGCGGAACAGTGCATGGACGCAATGCCCTGCAGCGGCAGCAGGTAGTTCATGATGGAGAACATACCCTTTTTCATTTCGCCGCCGTACCAGGTCCCGCCAATCAGCTGGATACGTTCCGTCAGGTTAAACGCGATGAAGTTTTCCGAGTTGAGACCCTGTTCTTTCCACTGCGGGTTGGTGCACTTCGCGCCGTTCATAACGATAAAGTCAGGTTTAAACGTCTTCAGCTCTTCATCGGTTGGGCGAATAAACATGTTTTTGACGAAGTGCGCCTGCCAGGCCACCTCGGTGATAAAACGGACGGACAGACGGGTGTCTTCATTAGCGCCGCAGAAGGCGTCAATGATAAACAGACGTTTGCCGGACAGCTGTTCTGACACCAGGCCTTTCAGATGTTGCCAGATTTCAGGTGACAGAGGCTTATTGTCATTTTTTCCGTTGCCCTTATCAGACCACCACACGGTGTCGCGGGTTGTGTCATCGCGAACAATGTATTTGTCCTTTGGAGAACGGCCGGTAAAGATACCGGTGTCGACAGAAATTGCTCCCAGGTTCGTCAGTACACCACGCTCATAACCTTCCAGGTTAGGATCGAGTTCTTCTTGATACAATGTATCGTAATCGGGGTTGTAGACGATATCCTGTACGTCGTTAATACCATAAGCCTTGAGGTCCTGCGGGGTTATACCGTTGCGCATTTCACTGCTCCTTAGCCAATATGTACTACCATAAATTCTATGGGTATTTTAGGGGTGTTGACCGCGACCAGGCTCATAGATTTACGTATCCCGACAAACGTCTTACTTACGAAAACATTGTGACTCCTGTCACGAAGCGACAGGGATTATGACAGGAAACACCGCGTATTTGGCACGAATGTTCTTAAATGGTTACAAAATGGTTTAATTGACAGCGTAAATGTGAATGTAATCGCATTTATGAAAGAAAATTACGTAATGCTTTCAGAACAAAAATCGATTCACCTCGCCTGTCGATACAGCGTATTTCGGTTCTGTTTCGTTCAATGAGATACTCTATTTACCCTATCCTGAAGCAGGGACACTGATATGGATACTGTGACACCGCTTTCCTCGCCAACCCGCTGGGGCATGGTGCTAACCGGCCTGGTACAAGGGTTGCTGTGCTACCTGCTGGTGACTGAGCTTATTCCTCACCATAGTTGGTGGATATTTTATGGATTGCCCGGCAGCCTGGCATTATCTTCTGTGCTGCTGTTTAGCGTCATCTCGTTTCGCCAGCGCGCGCTGTGGGGCTGGCTGGCCGTTATTCTGGCGGTCGTCCTCGCTATGAGCGGATGGCTGAAAAGCAACCTCAACGGCGATGATTCATGGCGGCAGTACGATGCCCTGTTCCGTTATGGTTGGTGTTTACTGTTGATGGCGCTAATGATTTTGCCGTGGATACAGTTTCAGCTCCACCCCCATCCGGGAAGCTATCGCTATGTACATTTCTATGACCAACAGTGGCAGAACGCGCTGACGCTGCTGCTGATTGGCGTCGCTAATGGTCTGGTCTGGCTCATCTTCCTGCTGTGGAGCGGGCTGTTTGAGCTGGCGAATATTACCTTCTTCTCTCATCTGTTCTTTGAGACGGAATGGTTTATTTACCTCGTTATTGGCCTGGTAACGGCGCTGACGGTGATTCTGGCTCGGCAGAACATGCGGCTGGTGAGCGCCATTCATAAGCTGCTGACGCTGCTTGCTACTGGCCTGCTGCCGTTAGTTTCGCTGCTGGCTATTCTGTTCCTCGTGACGTTGGCGTTTACCGGGCTGACGGTGATTTCGCAGCGCGTGTCCGCCGCGCTGCTGCTGATCACCTTAGCGCTGAGTCAGCTGTTGCTGACGGCGATGGTTTGGCAGCCGCAGCAATCGCAATTGAGCTATCCACGGCCGCTGCGCTATCTCATCATTACGGCGATGGTGCTTACGCCGGTGTATGCGGCGATTGCCGGCTGGGCGCTGTGGATGAGAATCGGGCAGTACGGCTGGACGTCGGAGCGCCTGCACGGCACGCTGGTGGTGGTGGTCTTGCTGGTCTGGTCGCTGGGCTATGTGCTGAGTCTGCTGCGCCGCCGGGAAGATCCTTCGCCGCTGATGGGCCAGGTGCATCTGGTGGTCTCGCTACTGGCGCTGGCGCTGCTGGTACTGCTCTATACGCCGGTTCTCGACAGCTGGCGCATTAGCGTGAATAGCCATATGGCGCGCTATCATGAGGGCAAAATTAACGCCGATCAGGTCAGTCTGTATATGCTTTCACACAGCGGTAAACCGGGGCGTGAAGCGCTGCTTATACTGCAAAAAGATCCGGAATTTACCCAGGACGCCAGGCGACAGAGGCAACTGACGCGGCTGCTCAATGGCGATCTCACTCCGACAGAAAAACTGACGCCGCCGATGCTGGCGAAAAACGTCGTCGTGGCGCCTGGCAGCCAGTCGCCGGACGCCGCGCTGTGGGCTGCGATTATTGAACGCCGCTATCTGGTGGAATCCTGCAGCGACGTCGATAGCTGCGTGCTGGTCAGTCAGGATCTTAACGGTGACGGCCAGCCGGAACAGGTCCTGTACGCGTTTGGCGATCGCACCGTGCTGGTGTTTGGTCAGGGGGCAAAAGGCTGGGAGTTTAAAGCCAGCGCAACGCTGCCTGCGGGGGTGAATAAAGAGAAGCTGCTACGGGCGGCGGAAGAGGGCAAAGTGGGTGCGAAGCCGAAGGCGTGGCAGGATATGACGCTGGGGGATGAAACGGTGGTGCTGGAGTATCGGCGCTAAACTTATTCGATCAGAGTAGGCCTGATAGCGCTACGCGCATCAGGCCTACGTCCCGAACCGCAGAATTAATGCACCTGCGGATCCGCCGGAGAAGCGTTATTACGAATCTCGGAGATATCCATCGCGTTAAACACGTAGTGGCTACCGCAGTAGTCGCAGTGCATATCGATCTCGCCTTCTTCTTCCAGAATGCTGTTGATCTCTTCATCCGGCAGCGTTTTCAGCGCGCCTGCACAACGTTCGCGAGAACAGGTGCACTTGAACTCTACGCCCTGCGGGTCGTACAGCGTCACCTCTTCTTCGTGGTATAAACGCCACAGCACATCGTTGGCCGGCAGCGTGAACAGCTCTTCGGCCTTGATGGTGTCGGTTAGCGCCGCCAGATGGTCGAAATCGTCCGCCTGGGCGTTCTGCGCGGGCATCACCTGCAATAACATACCGCCTGCGGCTGGTTTACCCTCAGACTCACCGGTACGGATAATCAGACGAGTAGGCAGCTGTTCGGAACGCTGGAAGTAATCTTCCAGGCATGCCGCCAGCGTATCGCCTTCCAGACCGACCACGCCCTGATAACGTTCACCTTCGGCTGGGGTAATGGTAATCACCAGATAGCCGTTGCCGATCAGTGTTTTCAGGTCGGCATCCGCTGGGATCTCACCCTGTACACGGGCTACGCCGCGCAGCTGCTGGTGGTTGTTACCGTTAATCACCGCCAGCGTCATCGGGCCATCGCCCTGCAGCTGAACGGTAATATCGCCTTCAAACTTCAGCGTCGCGGTCAGCAGGCTGGTGGCAACCAGCAGCTCCGCCAGCACGTTTTTTACCGGCTGCGGGTAATTGTGGCCTGCCAGAATCTGTTCGAGCGTTTCGGATACGGTGACCAGTTCGCCACGTACGGCATAGTTTTCAAACAGATAGCGATGTAATTGATCGTGTTGAGTCATAATATTCTCTCTTGGGGTGGCAGTTATTCACTGTCGCCGTATTTAAATCTCATCAGGTCGCGCCGCTCTTTTTTATCCGGCCTTCTGTCCGGATGCGGCATGGTCAGCGCATTTAGCTTGCGCGCCAGAGCGACTTTTTCGCGCTTTTCGATACTTTCCGCCGTCTCTTCATACAGGGTGACGGCCTCCGTCGCGGGGCGGCGCTGCTCGGTAATGGCTTTCACCACTACGGTGCGTTCGTCATTTCCCTGACGTAGCGTCAATTGGGCGTTCAGTTCGACAACTTTACTGGGCTTGGAACGCTGCCCGTTATAGTGAACTTTACCGCCTTCAATCATTTCGCGTGCCAGGGCGCGGGTCTTATAAAAACGCGCGGCCCAGAGCCACTTATCCAGCCTGACGCCGTCAGTGGGCTTCTCTTTCATGGTCACTCCTTCACGTGCAGTGAGGGGATCAGACGACGGTAATCGTTAAGTGCGGGATGACGCAGATACGCTTTTTCCGCCATGCCCGAATCGGGGTTAGTGACGCCGAGGCAATAGCGAATCCCAAAGCGTGCGGCGGCATCCAGAATCGCCTCGCTATCGTCGATGAACAGCGTGCGTTCGGCTTTCAGTCCCGTCTTTTCCGCCACAGCCTGCCATAACCGCTGATCCTCTTTCGGATAACCAAATGTATGGGTGGAAAGTAATAAATCAAGGTGTGCGTCGAGACCCGTGTGTTCCAGCTTCACCGCCAGGTTGTGTGGATGTGCGTTAGTCAGCAAGATACGGCGTTTGCCGCTGGCTTTCAGCGCATTCAGGAAGGGGACGGTATCATCACGCAGCACCGCGCGCGGCCCCTGCTCGCTGGTCATCGAGCAGATATCCAGACCCAGTCGCTCGCTCCAGTAGTCCAGACAGTACCAGTTTAGCGTATGTTGCACCGCGTGGTACTCCTGGCGGATGGCTTCCTGCGCCGCCTGTACGCTGATGCCATGCTTAGCGCCGTAGGTTTCCGGTACCAGCTTTTGCCAGAAATAGCTGTCGAAGGCGAGGTCGAGGAGCGTGCCGTCCATGTCCAGAAGTACGGTATCAACCTCTTGCCAGGCGATGTCGAAATGCATGCTGAGTCTCCAGACGGAAGAAATGCGCGACAGAGTAACATAACTCTGTCGCGACGGGTGAGGCGGCTAGTGGGTCGGGAAATCGGACTTAAAGTCATCCGGTGACGAAAGCAGAACCGGATTGATGCAGCTTTCGTAGTATTTCTGGATTTCGGTCAGACGTTCCCGATGGCGATGGTAGCGGCGCAGCGCCTGAATGCCGTTGTAAATTGTGCAGACAATCATCGCCAGCATCAGCAGCGTGGTGGCCAGATAGTGCCACAACCCGCTGCTGTCCGGCATGCGGTGCAGGTTGATGTGCTGGGTGCCGTTGGCATCGGTATAGAGATTTGTCACGATACCTTCGGCGTGGAACGGGGTGTGCATCAGCATACCCGCCAGACGCTGGAACTCGTTCCACTGCTCGCGTGCAGGGTAGTCGTACAGGCTGGTGGTTGGGTACGGCTGGGTCACAAAGTCGCTGCCTTCATCGCTGGTGATGAGGAAACCGCCCGGCGCCGGGCTGTTGAGCGCCTGCGCCGCGCGCGCGGTTTCGCGCAGAATAAACGGGGCGGTGGAGGTCTCTACCAGGTTATCCAGCGATTCGGCGCTGACCGGGCGCAGCAGGACGTTAACGCCGTCGAGCTTACCGGAGTTGGCGCGCTTCACCAGCGCATCCCAGTCGCGGGTGTTGCCAAGGTTGACCAGCGCATTCTTCAGCCGTACGCAGTCGTCAGCAGCTGAACACAGATCTTTCGTTTTCAGCACAATATCGGCGAAGTCATCCAGCAGGACCATCCCGGATTTCTGAATGGCGGAACGCAGCGCGGGGCTAACGCGGGAATCATCGTCCGCAGAAGGATGCAGTTGACGATTGACCGCTTGTACCAGTGCGGTGGCTTTGCTGACGGTTTCGGATTCAGGCAGCGGCAGACGCGGCGCATCGTTCCAGATAATCTGCGAGCAGTCGAATGGCAGGAACGGCGAACTTTCCTGTGCCGTCCACGTACCGGGTGAGTGAATGTTGCACATCCCGATGCCGCTCAGTTGCAGCGTGTCGCCTACGCGTACGCCTGCCTGCGTCAACTGGCGAACGTCTTTGGCTTCTACGGTTTGCGCGCCTTTCAGCCATGAAATCGTAAACTTAAACGGCATATTCAGCGGCACGCTCACCCACATCATGATCGCCACCAGCAACGCGCCGCCAGCGATGACTGCGCTGCGCAGCCAGTGCTGTAGAGGAAAGTTTTTGACTTCATCATGCAGCGAGAGGAAACGCCCCTGACGGACAACGTGTCGGTCGAGGTAGATATCGATATCCGTTTTCTGCCCCAGATCCTGTGCCACAAAAGGCTGCCAGTGACGTGGGTAGATGAGGTCGATAATTCCGAGTGAGATGTTGTTGATCTGTTCCTGATCGTTTTCGCCAAACAGGCCCCAACGCTTAGGGGTGCCGCGCAGACAGTGGATCTCGCGCAGAGAGGATTTGGTGGGAGGAGCAAACAGTCCCCATAGCCCGCCCGCGAGCAGCAGCACCGCACCGCCCAGTACCCACGGGGTAAACACCGACGGGGCAATCAGGCTACAGTAAAACAGCAAAAACGCCGCGGCAATGAGCAGCGCTTCGCGCAGCCCGTCGGGGCGGCTTAGCGCGTGTTCCTCATGGGTTTCCTGGCGAATGTTAAGTAGTTCAATTTGTTCGCTTTCTTCACCACGAATCGAGGCTTGCGTTGATGTGGTCGACTCCAGCGCGAAATTATGGCTCTCTTGCGAGTAGGACTTAAGTGAATGGCCGTTGAGCCCGATGACCAATGGCATATCGTCGGTGACGATAAGCTCAATGCTGTTTTCATCGGTAATATGTTGTTCCCAGAACGGCGGCAGGTGTACTTCCACGGAGTCGAGGAAATAGCGCCATTTATTCGGGTCGTCGGTGGTAATACCGTAGCGCGTGATCGCGCGAGTCAGCGTGAACACGGTCCCGCTTTGCGCATTGAGCGTCAGCGCCGTAGGCGCGATCGTTGAGCCGGACGCCGGAACCTGCAAATCGCGGTTCAGATCGCCCAGATAGTTTTCAACGCCCTGGCGCTCTTCATCGGTCAGTTTCCGCGTGGTTGCGCCCGGAAAAAGGTGCAGCCACGGTAATTGAAGGCGTTTTGTTCTTTTACGCAAGAGCCAACCGACCAGCACGGCGCAGATCAGTATCGCTACGGTAAAGATCATCAATGTGCCCATGCTTTTCCCATCATACTTTTTCTTAGAGGTCTCTTGAGTCGCCCGCTTTTCTTATAAACCATCGGCACGTATTACAGAGGTACTATAAAGAGTTTATAGACTCTCGCAAAACGTAAGCATAACAAACCCATCCTCTGACGAGTATCAGTAAATTCTCAATTGCAATTCAAGCTCTTGACATTTATCCAGAAATGAGAGATGGGTGGATAAAGGTTGCAATGATGTAAATAAAACGCTTTATACATTGCCGGAACCTCATCGCTATCGCACAATGATAAAAGTCACCACTGCAAAGACCCGGCCCAATGAGCAAATCATTACAGAAACCTACCATCCTGCATGTTGAAACCGTGGCGCAATCTCGCCTGTTTAATGTGGAAAGCGTTGACCTGGAGTTCAGCAACGGCGTTCGTCGCGTTTATGAACGTATGAAACCGTCCTCACGTGAAGCGGTCATGATTGTGCCGATTGTCGACGACCATATTATTCTGATTCGTGAATACGCGGTGGGTACCGAATCCTACGAGCTGGGCTTTTCCAAAGGGCTGATTGACCCAGGCGAAACGGTGATGCAGGCGGCAAACCGTGAGCTGAAAGAAGAGGTGGGTTTTGGCGCGCATGAGCTAACGTTTCTGAAAAAACTGAGCATGGCGCCATCCTACTTCTCCAGCAAAATGAACATCGTGGTGGCGGAAAATCTGTATCCAGAATCGCTGCCGGGTGATGAGCCGGAACCGTTGCCGCAGGTACGCTGGCCGCTGGCTAACCTGATGGATCTGCTCGACGATCCTGACTTTAACGAAGCGCGTAACGTCAGCGCGCTGTTCCTGCTTCGAGAGTGGCTGAAGGCCCAGGGCAGATTGTCATAAAAAAGGCGCCAGCGGCGCCTTTTTTATTCGTCTGATGGACAGCGGAAATTCCGCCACGACATCAGAACAACTCGTGGGTTTCCCCGTTATCAATCACTTCAGTCCCCACCTCGTGAACCGCCTGTTGTGTCGGCTGCGTTCCGTCAATGAAGTACTCCTGGCGGCTGCTGCCACCGTTGGCAAGCTGCCCGGTGCTGCGGTCGATGTTGACCGTCACCACGCCCGGTGGCGGCGTCAGCGGCTGTTCCGGCACGCCCGCCAGCACCTGTTTCATAAACGCATCCCAGGCTGGCTGCGCGCTCTTCGCGCCGCCTTCGTAACCGGAAATCTGATCTTTGATCGCGCCAGAGGCGGTTGTGCGCCCCAGATCGCGACGATGATCGTCAAAGCCAATCCACACTGAGGTGACCACATCCGGCCCGTAGCCAGAGAACCAGGCATCTTTCGAACTGTTGGTGGTCCCGGTCTTACCGCCGATATCGTGACGACCCAGGTCGCGGCCTGCGCGCCAGCCGGTACCCTGCCAGCCCGGCTCGCCGAAGATGTTGGTATTCAGCGCGCTCTTAATCAGGAACGCCAGCGGGGTGTTAATCACGTGCGGCGCATACTCCTGACCGCCGCTCTGAGCCACCAACTGCTGGTTTGCCTGCTCCAGTTCCGGCATTGGAACGGTGGCGTTTTGCGGGGTCTGCGAGATGGCGACGTCTTCCACGTCCTGATTCTCCAGCACGTTCGACTTCGGCGTATCACCGTAGATTACCGGCAGGTTGCACTCGGCACAGGCAATTTTCGGCTTCGCTTCAAAAAGCACGCCGCCCTGATCGTTTTCAATTTTGCTGATGTAATAAGGATCAACCAGGAAGCCGCCGTTCGCCATCACCGCGTAGCCACGCGCAACCTGTAGCGGCGTGAACGAGGCGGAACCTAACGCCAGCGATTCGGTATGCACGATGTTTTCCGCCGGGAAGCCAAAACGCTGCAGATATTCTGCCGCATAATCCACGCCCATCGCTCGCATCGCGCGCACCATCACTACGTTCTTCGACTGCCCCAGACCCTGACGCAGGCGAATAGGGCCCGCGTACTCTGCCGGGGAGTTTTTCGGCTGCCAGTCTGAACCGGCGCCGGCATCCCAACGGGAGATAGGCACGTCGTTGAGCATACTGGCCAGCGTTAAGCCTTTATCCATTGCGGCGGTGTAGAGGAAGGGCTTGATGTTGGAACCAACCTGACGCAACGCCTGAGTCGCACGGTTGAACTTGCTCTGGTTGAAGTCGAAGCCGCCCACCAGCGCGATGATGGCGCCATTTTTCGGGTTAATCGACACCAGCGCGGAATTGACGTCCGGTACCTGCGCCAGCCACCAGCTGTCGCCGTTCTGACGGACCCAAATTTGCTGCCCAGCCTGTACCACGTCTGTCACCTTACGCGGGGTTGGGCCCTGCGCGGTGTCGGAACGATAAGGACGCGCCCAGCGCATACCTTCCATGCTTATCGACACCGAAGTACCGTCGGCCAGTTCTACCGTCGCTTCCTGCGGATTCGCGGCTGTCACCACGGCGGGCAACAGCGGGCCGTAAGACGGCAGCGGACGCAGCGAGGCACGAATTTTTTTACTGTCCCAGGGCGCTTCACCCGCTTTCCACAGCACGTTGGCCGGGCCGCGGTAGCCGTGGCGCATATCGTAATCCATCACGTTATTACGCAGCGCCTGCTGGGCCGCCTGCTGATTTTTGCGCGTGATGGTGGTGTAAACACGGTAGCCGTCTTCATAGGCCTGTTCGCCGTATTGTTTCACCATATCCTGACGCACCATCTCGGTGAGATACGGCGCGGAGAAGGCAATTTCCGGCGCGTGATAGTTGGCGTCAATGGCTTCGCTGCGCGCCTGATCGTACTGCGCCTGAGTGATATAGCCTTCACTCAGCATACGCGACAGCACCACGTTGCGACGCGCGGTGGCGCGGTCCAGCGAATAAAGCGGGTTAAAGGTGGACGGCGCTTTCGGCAGACCGGCAATCACCGCCATTTCACTGAGGCTCAACTGGTCGGCTGGCTTACCGAAGTAAACCTGCGCCGCCGCCCCCACGCCGTAAGCGCGGTAGCCGAGGTAGATCTTGTTCAGGTACAGCTCGAGAATTTCATCTTTGCTCAGCAACTGCTCGATGCGAATAGCCAGGAACGCTTCCTTAATTTTACGCATCAGCGTCTTTTCAGGGCTAAGGAAGAAGTTACGCGCCAGCTGCTGAGTAATGGTACTGGCCCCCTGAGAGGCGTGGCCGTTCACCAGCGCGACGCTGGCCGCACGGAAGATACCAATCGGGTCAATCCCGTGGTGCTCGTAGAAGCGGCTATCTTCGGTGGCAATGAATGCCTTCACCATCTGCGGCGGGATCTGGCTAAGGGTCATCGGAATACGGCGTTTTTCGCCGTACTGTGCGATGAGCTCGCCGTCTGCGCTATAGACCTGCATGGGCACCTGCAGGCGCACGTCTCTGAGCGTAGCGACGTCTGGCAGCTGCGGCTCAATATATTTGTAGAGGCCATAAATCGAGCCTGCTCCCAGCAGAATGCAACAGACTGCAAGGATGAATAAATACTTTACGAACTTCACCGGAGATTTCCCATTGAGTGTCATTTGGGCAGTTTATAAACAAACGCGCGGTAGTATAAAGGCAAGCCTGATTCATTGATATAGCCGTCACCCTGCGGTGACGTAAGGATAATCGTGAAATGGCTTTCAACTGTTGGCAAATGGGTCTGCATATTCAGCAAGATAATATTTTTATCGTTGCTCTCCAGCGCGCCCGTCAGGGCTGGTCGTTGCGCCGCTGGTGGCAACTGCCGCTGGCTTCCTCCGATGACGATGCGCTGTTCGCCGCCCTCTCGCCATGGCGCCGTGAACTTCCCTGGCGGCATGCGGTAAGTATCGCGTTTCCTGCCAATAGAACGTTACAAAAAAGCCTGCCTCGTGCGGCGATCGCATTGCGAGAAAATGAGCAAAACCAGTGGATTGCCAGCGCGATGTCTCAGCAACTGGAGATGCCCGCGCAGGCGCTGTGCTTTGATTACCATCTGGCGGAGCCGCAGGGATGCTGGAACGTCACCGCCGCGCAGCAGCACGACGTCGCGCGATTACAGCATCTGGCGCGCCGCCTGCGTCTTCAGGTAACGGCGATTACGCCGGATGCCTGTGCGCTGCGATCTTTTATGCCGCTGCAAACGGAAGCGGATACCGTGCTGCTCTGGCGCAGCGACGGGCAGTGGCTGTGGGCCA
Source organism: Kluyvera sp. CRP (assembly GCF_019930565.1). NCBI lineage: Bacteria > Pseudomonadati > Pseudomonadota > Gammaproteobacteria > Enterobacterales > Enterobacteriaceae > Kluyvera > Kluyvera sp. CRP. The sequence goes on from NZ_CP082841.1 coordinate 1,543,188, forward strand.
GCGGGGAGCGGTGGGGAAGCTGTGCGCTGCATGAAGCCGCCATGCTGGGCGAACACCTCGAGATGACCACGCCTCGCCTGGTGTGCTGCACGGCTGAGGAAACGCAATACCCTTACTTCGACCCCTGGAGTGCCGTCACGCAAAAGCAGCCGCCGTTGCCTGCCGGCGGCGACGCGTTTGCGGTGGCGATCGGGCTGGCGATGGGGGCGGTGATGTGATGAACCAGGCCGTTAATTTTCTACCGTGGCGACGGATGCGATTTTATCGGCAGCTTCGTCGCTGGGGGGCGGGCGTGGCGGCATGCTGGCTGTGTGGCGCGGCTGTGGTGCTGTTCTGCTGGTTAAACGGGCAAGCCGCGCGGACGGTGAATGCTATGCATATTGCTGCAGAGCGGCAGATAGCTCAGCAGCTGGCGTTGCGCGAACGTGCGCAAGCTGAGCGGGCAAAGCAGCAGGCGCTAAACGCACAAAAGCACGCTCGCCGACAAGCAACACAGGCGTGGTCCGCTCGCCTCACGACGTTGGCAGAGGGCATACCCGCTCAGGCGTGGCTGAATGAACTGGATTATCGCGACCGCACGCTGTCGCTCTCGGCAACGCTGACGCGTTTTCCTGCCCTGACGGAGCTTGAACATCGCCTGGAGACCGTGCCCGGTTTTCAGCCCGCGAAGCCGGGAAAAATTCAGCGTGATAGTACCGGGCGCTGGCTGGTGCGCTATCAGCTTAATGAGGAGATAGCGCATGCGACTCCCTGATGGCTGGCGAGCGGTCTCAATGCTGAACGCGCTGCGTATCGCCGGGATAATGGCAGTGTTGTTGGGCATCGGACTGTGTTTTTACAGGATGACGCAGATCAGCCTGACGCTCGAGAAGGAAAGGGAAGCCCGCCAGCGGCAGCATGCGCTGTATGTGGCGGGCTGGCACCGGCTGATGTCTCTGCCTCGGCAGCAGGCAGGCGCGGAGTCGCCTGTCCCTCCCTCCGTCGCGTTCTCTCCGGCGGCGTTCCAGCGGGCCGGGGCCAGACTGGTGAGTTGGCTGCCTTCAGACAAGGGTGGGGAGCTGGTGCTTGATACGCCCTGGCCGCTGGTTGCTGACACCTTTTCACTGCTGGCGGAGCGCGATATGCAGGTGGCGGCGTTTGCTCTGGCTGGGGAAAACGGCACGCTGCGCTTTACCGTTCGACTGGTGCATGACCATGAACCTTAACATCCCACTGGGCATTCTACTTGCGCTTCCGCTGCTATGCGGCCTGCGTGACCCTTTCGCACCGGTCGACGATCCATGCCACAGCGCGCAGCTCAATCTCTGGCGCTTTGGTGGAACGATTGAAGCGGGGGGACGAACGATGGGCATCGTCCAGCGCGATGATGAGACATGGCAACGTCTGGAAAACGACACCCTACTGAAGACCGGGTGGCGTGTAACGGAAATCACGCCGGATGAGCTGACGGTAGACGTTGGAACGGGCTGCGAGCCGCAGCGCTGGCAATGGAAAAGAGAAGGAACGAGCCATCATGAAAAGGATAAGTCTGCTGATACTGCTGCTTCTGCCGCTGCTGAGCCCGGCGAAAAACGTCACGCTGGTGGTGGACGACGTGCCGGTGGCACAGGTGCTGCAAAGCCTGGCCGACCTTGAACAGAAAAACCTGGTGATAGCTCCTGACGTGCAGGGCACGCTCTCGCTTCAGTTGCGTAATCTGCCGTGGAAACAGGCGCTACAGACGGTCATCACCAGCAGCGGGCTGGTGATGACCCAGGAAGGAAGCGTGATCTACGTTTATTCGCAGCGCTGGCGTGAAGAGAAGCAGGCACGAGCGCAGGCGGAACAAACGCGGCGTCAGCAAACGCTGCCGCTGAGCCACAGTAGCATCGTGTTGCACTATGCCGATGCCGCTGAGCTGGCAAAGTCCGGAGGCAAACTCCTGAGTGCGCGTGGGACGCTGACCGTCGACACACGCACCAACCGCCTGATTGTCCGTGACGATAGTGAACATCTGCCGGCGTTCAGCGCGTGGGCGAAAGAGATGGATATCCCCGTCGGTCAGGTTGAGCTGGCGGCGCATATTGTCACCATTAATGAAACCAGCCTGCGTGAGCTGGGAGTGAAGTGGAGTCTTGCCGATGCGGAAGGCACCGTTGGCGCAGGTAAAATCACCACGCTAAGCAGCAATCTTTCGGTGGCTGACGCCACCACGCGCGCGGGGTTCAACATTGGCCGCATTAATGGTCGTCTGCTTGAGCTGGAGCTTTCTGCGTTGGAGCAGAAACAGAAGGTGGATATTATCGCCAGCCCGCGCCTGCTCGCCTCGCACCTCCAGCCTGCCAGCATCAAGCAGGGGAGCGAAATTCCGTATCAGGTGTCGAGTGGGGAAAGCGGCGCGACGTCAGTGGAATTTAAAGAGGCGGTACTGGGCATGGAGGTGACGCCAACGGTGTTACAGAACGGTCGCGTGCGGCTGAAGCTGCACATCAGCGAAAACATGCCGGGCCAGGTCCTACAACAGGCGGATGGCGAAGTCCTGGCGATTGATAAGCAGGAGATTGAAACGCAGGTGGAAGTAAAAAGCGGTGAGACGCTGGCGCTAGGCGGTATTTTTTCCCAAAAGAATAAAAACGCCAGCGACAGCGTGCCTTTTCTTGGGGATATCCCGTTGTTGGGCCATCTTTTTCGCCGTGACGGTAAGGATAATGAACGACGTGAACTGGTGGTGTTTATCACGCCACGTATTATTTCTGCGCAATAGCAGAGAAGAATCAGGCGAATTTCAGCGGGAAGGCGTGTCCCGAGTTTGACGTGGGGCCAGATTTAGCATACAAGGAGTACCGATTTGAGTGTCAGTACGCACCGCTCCTTCTCCTGTAGTCTGCTGATTTAATCTGTTGCCAAACCAGCCGGAGTATTGAGATAATTTTCAGTCTGACTCTCGCTCTATTGCATAAGAGGTTTCAGTTCATGTCCAGCGACGCGCGATGTTCTGCGGCGCGGATTTATCATTAACGAATAGTCTTAGTAGTACCAAAAAAATGGCAGAGAAACGCAATATCTTTCTGGTTGGGCCCATGGGTGCCGGCAAAAGCACTATTGGGCGCCAGCTGGCTCAACAGCTCAATATGGAATTTTACGATTCTGATCAAGAGATTGAGAAACGAACAGGCGCTGACGTGGGCTGGGTCTTTGATGTCGAAGGCGAAGAAGGTTTCCGTGACCGCGAAGAAAAAATCATCAATGAGTTAACGGAAAAGCAGGGTATTGTTCTGGCGACAGGCGGTGGCTCTGTAAAATCACGTGAAACGCGCAATCGTCTCTCCGCTCGTGGTGTCGTCGTCTACCTGGAAACGACCATTGAAAAACAGCTAGCGCGCACTCAGCGTGACAAAAAACGCCCGCTGCTGCAGGTCGAAACGCCGCCGCGTGAAGTACTCGAGGCGCTGGCTGACGAACGTAATCCGCTGTACGAAGAGATTGCCGACGTCACCATTCGCACTGACGATCAAAGCGCAAAAGTTGTCGCCAACCAGATTATTCATATGCTGGAAAGCAACTAATACTGGCCAGAAAAGTAGAACGCCAGCGAATATAAGTCACTAAGGTGGACGTCGCGTTATGGAGAGGCTTACAGTAACTCTCGGGGAACGTAGTTACCCGATTACCATCGCGGCTGGTTTGTTTAACGATCCAGCTTCCTTCTTACCGCTCAAGTCTGGCGATCAGGTTATGCTGGTCACCAACGAAACGCTGGCACCGCTTTATCTGGACCAGGTTCGAACCGTGCTCGAGCAGGCTGGCGTGAAGGTTGATAGCGTCATTCTGCCGGACGGCGAACAGTATAAAAGCCTGGCTGTGATGGATACCGTCTTCACCGCGCTTCTGCAAAAACCACACGGTCGTGATACCACTCTTGTCGCCCTGGGCGGCGGTGTGATTGGCGACTTAACCGGTTTTGCGGCAGCGAGCTATCAGCGCGGCGTGCGCTTTATCCAGGTGCCTACCACTCTGCTTTCGCAGGTGGACTCTTCGGTTGGCGGCAAAACCGCGGTCAACCATCCTCTCGGCAAAAACATGATTGGCGCATTCTGGCAGCCGGCCTCTGTGGTGGTTGACCTGAATTGCCTGAAAACATTGCCGAAACGTGAACTTTCTTCCGGCCTCGCTGAAGTCATTAAGTACGGCATCATTCTGGATGCCCCGTTCTTTGATTGGCTGGAAAATAACATTGATGCGCTGATGGCGCTGGATGAAAAAGCAATGGCGTACTGTATTCGCCGTTGTTGTGAGCTGAAAGCCGATGTTGTCGCTGCCGACGAGCGCGAAACCGGGTTACGTGCTTTACTCAATCTTGGGCATACGTTTGGCCATGCCATTGAAGCCGAAATGGGCTATGGCAACTGGCTGCACGGCGAGGCCGTGGCGGCGGGAATGGTGATGGCGGCTCATGCCGCTGAGCGACTGGGCCAATTTGACGCTCAGGATACTCAGCGTATCATCGCGCTGCTCAAGCGAGCGGGTCTGCCGGTCGCCGGTCCGCAGCAGATGACGGCGCAAGCCTATCTGCCGCATATGCTGCGAGATAAAAAAGTCCTGGCTGGCGAAATGCGCTTAGTGCTGCCGTTGGCCATCGGGAAAAGTGAGGTACGCGGTGGCGTATCCCACGATGTGGTTCTTGGCGCTATTGCTGATACTCAGCAGGCGCAACTATAAGAAAGGTCTAGCCGCGTTCGCGCGGTGTTTTAACTTCAGGTGATGTGCAATTGTCGTGGCATAAGCCTTTTAGTGGGGTGTTAAATGGATGAATTTAAACCAGAAGACGAGCTGAAACCCGATCCCAGCGATCGTCGCACTGGTCGCTCTCGTCAATCTTCCGATCGTGACAACGAGCCACAGATCAACTTTGATGATGTGGATCTCGATGCGGATGAGCGTCGTCCGTCCCGTAGTCGCAAAGCACGTGAAGAAGTTGAACCGGAAGACGAATACGAGGAATCTGACGAAGCCGACGAGGGTGATGCAGAAGAAGTCGTAGAGCGCCGCCCGCGTAAACGTAAAAATGTCGCACCGCGTAAGCCGGCTTCCCGTCAGTACATCATGATGGGGCTGGGCGTCGTCGTGCTGCTGGTGCTGATCGTCGGCATCGGTTCGGCATTAAAAGCGCCGTCTTCAAACGATCAGAGCGCCTCTGGTGAGAAGAGTATTTCTCTGTCTGGCGGCGATAACGTCGATCAGGCCAATGTCACCCAGAGCCAGCCTGCGCCGGAAGCGAACCCACAGCAGGACGTTTCGCTGCCGCCAATTTCCTCTACGCCGACCCAGGGCCAGCAAACCGCTGCGCCGGACGGACAGCAGCGCGTAGAAGTGCAGGGCGATCTGAATAATGCGCTGACTCAGCAGCAGGGCCAGATTGATAATGCCGTGGTCAATTCCACGCTGCCGACTGAACCCGCGACCGTCGCACCTATCCGTAACGGCGCACGTCCGGCGGTAACGGCGCCGGAAACCCCGCGCCAGACTGCGACCGCTCCGCGTCCGGAACGTAAGCACACGGTCATCGAAGCCAAACCTCAGCCTGTTGCCCCTGCGAAAACGCAGACGACGACTGCGCAGAGCAAACCTGCTGAAGCGAAGCCGGTTACGACCGCGCCGAAGCAAACTGTGACGGCCGCAGCGCCAACTAAAGCGCCGGCAGCCGAAACGGCGAAACCAGCGGCCAGCACCACTGCTCCTGCTGCTACCGCCGCCACGACGGCAGCCCCTGCAGCGGCAACCGGTAAGTCCGCAGGCGATGTCGGTTCGTTGAAATCAGCTTCAGGCTCGCACTACACTCTGCAGCTCAGTTCCTCTTCTAACTACGACAACCTGAACGGTTGGGCGAAGAAAGAGAACCTGAAAAACTACGTGGTGTATGAAACCTCTCGTAACGGCCAGCCGTGGTATGTTCTGGTCAGCGGCATCTACGCATCGAAAGATGATGCCAAACGCGCCGTGACCACGCTGCCAGCCGACGTACAGGCGAAAAACCCGTGGGCGAAACCGCTGCATCAGGTTCAATCTGACCTGAAGTAATCGCCGTTTCGTTAGCAACCGCCCCGTTTGTACCATTGGGTATGAGCGGGGCGTAGAAGCGCAGGATGCTGTCGGAGCTTTCTCCACAGCCGGAGAGAGTGTAAGTAGTCAGGCCGCATGAAAAAAAATCGCGCTTTTTTGAAATGGGCAGGGGGGAAGTACCCACTGCTCGATGAAATTCAAGGCCATCTGCCGAAAGGTGATTGCCTGGTTGAACCCTTCGTTGGTGCTGGATCGGTATTCCTGAATACCGATTTTTCGCGTTATATTCTGGCTGATATCAACAGCGACCTCATTGAGCTCTATAAAATCGTTAAAACGCGCGCCGATGAGTACGTTGAGCAGGCGCGGATGCTGTTTGTGCCCGAGAGCAATAACGCTGAGCGCTACTATCAGTACCGCGAAGAGTTTAACGCCAGCACCGACTTGTTCCGTCGCGCGGTGCTGTTTTTGTACCTCAACCGCCACGGCTACAACGGCCTGTGCCGTTATAACTTGCGCGGTGAGTTTAACGTCCCGTTTGGGCGCTATAAGAAACCTTACTTCCCGGAAGCCGAGCTACGCCACTTTGCTGAAAAAGCGCAAAATGCCGAGTTCTACTGCGAGTCTTATGAAGACTGTATGAAGCGCGCCGGGAAGAATGCTGTGGTTTACTGCGATCCGCCGTACGCGCCGCTGTCGGCGACGGCGAATTTTACGGCCTACCACACTAATAGCTTTAGCCTGCAGCAGCAGGAAGTTCTGGCGCAGAAAGCGGAAGAACTGATGGCGAAGCGAATACCGGTGCTTATCTCAAACCACCGTACGCCGCTAACGCTGGAATGGTATAAAAACGCAACGCAGATGCACGTCGTGAAGGTTCGACGCAGCATTAGCCGCAACGGCGGCACGCGTAAAAAGGTGGACGAGTTGCTGGCGCTGTATCGCCTGCCGGATAAAAAACAACGTTAAAGATCCTAATGGATAGGCTCTGAGGAGATGCGGATGAAACAGTACCTGATTGCCCCTTCAATTTTGTCGGCCGACTTTGCCCGCCTGGGAGAAGACACGGCGCGTGCGCTGGCTGCCGGGGCGGATGTGGTTCATTTCGATGTTATGGATAACCATTACGTGCCGAACCTGACCATCGGGCCGATGGTGCTGAAAGCGCTGCGTGACTACGGTATTACCGCCCCTATCGATGTACACCTGATGGTGAAGCCGGTGGACCGTCTGGTTCCGGACTTCGCCGCCGCAGGCGCCAGCATCATCACCTTCCACCCGGAAGCCTCCGAACACGTTGACCGCACGCTGCAGCTGATTAAAGAGCACGGCTGTAAGGCGGGGCTGGTGTTTAACCCGGCCACGCCGCTGAGCTATCTCGACTACGTGATGGATAAGCTGGACGTTATTCTGCTGATGTCGGTGAACCCGGGCTTCGGCGGCCAGTCCTTTATTCCGCATACGCTAGAGAAGCTGCGTGAAGTGCGTCGCCGTATTGATGAATCTGGCTATGACATCCGTCTTGAAGTCGACGGCGGTGTTAAAGTGAACAACATTAGTGAAATCGCGGCGGCGGGAGCGGACATGTTCGTTGCCGGTTCGGCGATTTTTGGCCAACCTGACTACAAAAAAGTCATTGATGAAATGCGCAGTGAGCTGGCAAAGGTAAGTCATGGATAAATTGCAAAGCATTCGCGGCGTCGCGTTTGACCTCGATGGGACGTTAGTCGATAGCGCGCCGGGGCTGACGGCGGCGGTGGATAGCGCGCTGTACGCGCTGGAACTGCCGGTCGCCGGTGAAGACCGCGTGGTCACCTGGATTGGCAACGGTGCCGATGTACTGATGGAACGAGCGCTGAACTGGGCCCGTCAGGAGCGTGCGACTCAGCGTGCGGCGCAGGGCAAACCGTCCGTCGATAGCCACGATATTCCTCAGGATGAGCAGCTTCGCGTGCTGCGTCGCCTGTTCGATCGCTATTATGCTGAATTTGCGGAAGAAGGCAGCTTCCTGTTCCCGCACGTTGCGCAGACGTTGGCCGCGCTGCACGCCAACGGCCTGCCGCTGGCGGTTGTGACCAACAAGCCGACGCCGTTTGTGGCGCCGATTCTGGCGTCGTTGGGCATCGACAGCTACTTCTCCGTGGTGATTGGCGGCGATGATGTGCAAAACAAGAAGCCGCATCCGGAGCCGCTGCTGAAGGTCGCTGAGAAGCTCTCCATTACGCCGCAAGCGCTGCTGTTTGTTGGCGATTCACGCAACGATATTCAGGCCGCAAAAGCGGCGGGCTGCGCCTCCGTCGGCCTGACCTACGGCTATAACTATGGCGAAGCCATCGCGCGCAGCGAGCCGGACGTTGTCTTCGACCACTTTAACCAACTTTTGCCCGCTCTTGGGCTTCCGAACAGTGAAAATCAGGAATCAGAACATGACTAAGCCCATCGTATTTAGCGGCGCACAGCCGTCAGGTGAACTGACCATCGGTAACTACATGGGTGCGCTGCGTCAGTGGGTCAATATGCAAGATGACTATCACTGCATCTACTGCATCGTTGACCAGCACGCGATTACCGTTCGTCAGGATCCGCAGGCGTTGCGTAAAGCCACGCTCGACACCTTAGCGCTGTATCTGGCCTGTGGTATCGACCCGGAGAAAAGCACCATCTTCGTACAGTCTCACGTGCCGGAGCACGCGCAGCTGGGCTGGGCGCTGAACTGCTACACTTATTTCGGTGAGTTGAGCCGTATGACTCAGTTCAAAGATAAATCCGCGCGCTATGCGGAAAATATCAACGCCGGTCTGTTCGATTATCCGGTGCTGATGGCGGCGGATATCCTGCTGTATCAAACCAACCAGGTGCCGGTGGGTGAAGACCAGAAGCAGCACCTTGAGCTGAGCCGTGATATCGCCCAGCGTTTCAACGCTATCTACGGCGACGTGTTTAAAGTCCCAGAGCCGTTTATTCCGAAGTCCGGCGCACGCGTGATGTCACTGCTTGAACCGACCAAGAAAATGTCCAAGTCCGATGACAACCGCAACAACGTGATTGGCCTGCTGGAAGATCCGAAGTCGGTGGTCAAGAAGATCAAACGTGCGATGACCGATTCCGAAGAGCCGCCGGTAATTCGCTATGACCTGAAAGAGAAAGCGGGCGTGTCTAACCTGCTGGATATTCTGTCTGGCGTCACCGGTCAGAGCATCCCAGAGCTGGAGAAACACTTCGAAGGCAAGATGTATGGCCACCTGAAAGGGGAAGTTGCCGAAGCGGTTTCCGGGATGCTGAGCGAGCTGCAGGAGCGCTATAACCGCTACCGCAATGATGAGGCCTTCTTGCAGAAGATCATGAAAGAGGGTGCAGAAAAGGCCAGCGCGCGTGCTTCCGAGACGCTGAAGGCGGTGTACGAAGCGATTGGTTTCGTGAGCAAGCCGTAAGCATAGGGCATACCCGGCGTTGTGTTGTTTGGCCGGGCGAGAGAATAAAAAAACCGGGATTATCCCGGTTTTTTTGTGTTAGTGATTTGAGAACCAGTTTAGCTGTTCGCGTAAGGCCACCACTCGGCCAACGATAATCAGCGCCGGGCTGGCCATCTGCTGCGCCAGCTCGCCGAGCTGTGTCAGCTGACCGTCGACGACACGCTGGTTAACTGCCGTACCGTTCTCCACGATAGCGACCGGCATATCGGCCTGCATGCCGTGTTCAATGAGCTTCTGCTGGATGGTAGTGGCCTGATTCAGCCCCATATAAAACACCAGCGTTTGTTTCTCTGCCGCCAGATTTTCCCAGTCCAGCTCACCACCGGTTTTCAGGTGGCCGGTGACCAGACGTACGCTCTGGGCGTAGTCGCGGTGGGTGAGAGGAATACCGGAGTAGGCCGAGCAGCCAGACGCCGCGGTAATTCCCGGTACGACTGAGAACGGAATACCCGCCTGGCACAGGGTTTCCAGCTCCTCACCGCCACGACCAAAGATAAACGGATCGCCGCCTTTCAGACGTACCACGCGTTTGCCTTGTTGCGCTTCACGCAGCAGGATCTGGTTGATTTCGTCCTGCGGCACGCAGTGATAGCCTGCGCGTTTGCCGACAAATACGCGATCGGCATCGCGGCGCACCAGATTCATAATATCGTCGGAAACCAGACGGTCATACACGACCACGTCCGCCTGTTGGATCTGCTGTAGCCCCTTAAGCGTCAGCAATCCGGCGTCGCCCGGCCCGGCACCGACGAGCACTACTTCACCGCGATGGTCCAGCGGGGTATTCAGTAACTGTTCGGTTTCGTCTTCTACTGCCTTCTGATCCTGGTTCGCCAGCGACTGCGCCAGACGATCGTTCACAAAAAGCTTTTCCCAGAAACGGCGGCGTTCACCCATCGTGGCGAACTGCTTTTTCACCCGCGCGCGCAGCTGGCCGGCATAGTGCGCCACCTGGCCCAGATGTTGAGGTAGCATCGCCTCGAGCTTTTCGCGCAGCAGACGCGCCAGCACCGGGGAAGTGCCGCCGGAGGAGACGGCGACCATCAGCGGCGAGCGGTCAATAATCGATGGCATGATAAAACTTGCGGCTTTCGGGGCATCGACCACGTTACAGAAAATACGGCGTACTTCCGCTTCGTCGCTCACCTGCTGGTTTACCGCGTCGTCGTCAGTGGCGGCGATCGCGAGCCAGCAAGGATCAAGTAGCGCTGGCTGGAAGTCGCCCTCGACGAGCGTCAGCATCCCCGCATCTGCCCAGACGTGGAACTGCGGAACGTAATCCCGCGCGTTTACCGTCAGGCGCGCGCCCGCGTCCAGCAGCAGACGCGCCTTGCGCTCGGCAACATCGCCGCCGCCGACCAGCAAACAGTCGCGATCGCGCAGTTGGCAAAAGATGGGTAAGTGATCCACGGGGCAACCTCACGGAATTAACAATAGAAATGCGGGGAATGAATAATGCGGGTAAGGATAACAGCAGACATCGTATGGAATACACGATTTTTCCTGCTGTTACCCCGTTAAGGTCATAAGTTTTTGCTATTACTTATGCCGAAAACGATCAGGCCTTTAGCTGTACCAGACCGTCTTTGACGCGCACGTCGTAATGGGCGACGGAATGGCTTTCGTCTTCCATGCACAGGCCGTCACGCAGGCGGAAGCGCTGCTTTTTCAGCGGGCTGGCGACCCACAGTTCGCCCTGGTGTTCGGCAATCAGGCCGCGGGACAGCACGCTCGACTCGAAGAAAGGGTCGATGTTGCTGATGGCGAACACCTGATTATCGGCGTAGGGGCGGAACACCGCCACCTGCTGGTCGCCCAGCAGGGCGCAGACGCCGGTGGCTGGCACAATCGCGTCAATCTTGCAGATATTTACCCACTGGCTCATGCGTTTTCCTCCACCAGAGTTACCGGAATGCGTTCGTACGGCGTGGCCGGGCGGTGCTGGGCACGTTCAGGAACCACCTGCACGTTCGGGTCACGCTGCTCGCTGTTGATAAAGTGTTTGAAACGAACCTGAGCGGCCGGGTCGTTGACCGTTTCGGTCCATTCACAGGCAAACGCGTCGCGCAGGCGAGCGATCTCTTCTTCCAGATGCTCGTTCAGGCCCAGCTTGTCGTCGATGATCACGGAACGCAGGTAGTCGATACCGCCTTCCATGTTATCCAGCCACGGCGCGGTACGCGTCAGCTTATCGGCGGTGCGGATGTAGAACATCATAAAGCGGTCGAGGTACTTGATCAGCGTGTCGCGATCGAGGTCCGCCGCCAGCAGATCCGCGTGGCGCGGTTTCATGCCGCCGTTGCCGCAGACGTACAGGTTCCAGCCTTTTTCTGTCGCGATAATGCCAACGTCTTTGCCCTGCGCTTCCGCACACTCGCGGGTACAGCCGGAGACGCCAAACTTCATCTTGTGCGGCGTACGGATGCCCTTGTAGCGGTTTTCCAGCTCAACGCCGAAGCCGACGCTGTCGCCGACGCCGTAACGGCACCAGGTGCTGCCTACGCAGGTTTTCGCCATACGCAGCGCTTTGGCATAGGCGTGACCGGTTTCGAAGCCGGCTTCAATGAGCTGACGCCAGATTTCCGGCAGGTCGTCTTTCTGCGCGCCGAACAGGCCGATACGCTGGGAACCGGTGATTTTGGTGTACAGGTTGAATTCACGCGCGATACGGCCCACAGCTACCAGACCTTCCGGGGTGATTTCACCGCCCGCAGAGCGCGGAATAACGGAATAGGTGCCGTCTTTCTGGATATTGGCCAGGAAGTTGTCGTTGGTGTCCTGCAGCGGCGTATGCTGCGGCTTCAGGATGTATTCATTCCAGCAGGAGGCCAGCAGGGAACCGACGGTTGGTTTACACACTTCACAACCGTAGCCTTTGCCGTATTTCGCCAGCAGTTCGTCGAAGGTTTTGATACCTTCTACACGAATCAGGTGATACAGCTCCTGACGGGTAAACGCGAAGTGTTCACAGAGGTTGTTGTTCACTTCGATGCCCTGTTTCGCCAGTTCGGCGTTGAGCACCTGGGTGACCAGCGGGATACAGCCGCCGCAGCCGGTACCGGCTTTGGTTTCGGCTTTCAGCGCCGCGACGGTATGGCAGCCTTTGTTGATGGCGGCGACCAGGTCGCCTTTGGTGACGTCAAAGCAGGAGCAGATTTGCGCGCTGTCCGGCAGTTTATCCACGCCGATAGACGGCTTACCGCCGCTGGCATGCGCGGGCAGAATCAGCGCGTCCGGGTTTTCCGGCAGCTCAATCGCGTTCAGCGCCAGTTGCAGCAGGTTGCCAAAGTCGCTGGTGTCGCCCACCAGAACCGCGCCGAGCAGCGTTTTGTTATCCTTGCTGACGATCAGGCGTTTGTAGACCTCTTTGCTTTCATCGAGGTAGACGTAGCTGCGTGCGCCCGGCGTACGGCCATGCGCATCGCCAATGCCGCCCACGTCAACGCCCAGCAGCTTCAGCTTGGCGCTCATATCTGCGCCCTGGAAGCTGTTTTCGCTGCCGAGGATGTGGTCAACGGCAACCTGAGCCATTTTGTAGCCCGGTGCAACCAGACCGTAGACGCGGTTTTTCCAGCTGGCGCATTCGCCGATAGCGTAGATATCCGGGTCGGAGGTCTGGCAGCGGTCGTTAATCATGATCCCGCCGCGCTGGGCGACTTCCAGACCGCACTGGGTAGCCAGTTTGTCACGCGGGCGAATACCGGTGGAGAAGACGATAAAGTCGACTTCCAGCTGGCTGCCGTCGGCGAAGCGCATGGTTTTACGCGCGTTTTCGCCTTCCTGAACGATCTCTTTGGTGTTTTTGCTGGTGTGAACCTTCACGCCCATGCTTTCAATTTTGCGCTTCAGCTGCTCGCCGCCCATCTGGTCGAGCTGTTCGGCCATCAGCATGGGTGCGAATTCGATCACGTGGGTTTCGACGCCGAGATTTTTCAGCGCGCCAGCCGCTTCGAGGCCAAGCAGGCCGCCGCCCACTACCGCGCCGCGTTTGCTACGGCGCGCGCAGGATTCAATGGCGTTCAGATCTTCAATCGTACGGTAAACGAAGCAATCCTGAGTTTCAGACCCTTTGATAGGCGGGATCCACGGGTAGGAGCCGGTTGCCATAATCAGTTTGTCGTAAAAAACGGTACGACCCGCGCTGGAATGGATCACCTTCTCTTTACGGTTGATGGTGATGGCGCGCTCGCCGACCAGCACCTTCACGCCGTGCTTCTCATAGAAGCCTTCGCGCACCAGCGACAGCTCTTCCGCCGTGTGGTGTGAGAAGTAGGAAGAGAGGTGTACGCGGTCGTAGGCGATGCGGGGTTCTTCACAGAAGACGGTAATATCAAACTGGCTGGCGTCGGATTTATCGAGAAGATCCTCGATAAAGCGGTGGCCGACCATGCCATTACCGATAATTGCGAGTCTGACTTTGCTCATTTTTGCCTCGATTTCTATTCTAATACTGCCTACCTTAACGATTCAGCTAGTGGGATTATTGATTCAAATCAATTTAGCCTTTGCCTACCCCTTAATGAGTAGGGTGATGATTTTTAAGTGTTTTTGTAAGTTGCGGAAAATACTCAACTTTATTTGCTGTTTGTTTTTTGCGCGGAAAGGGTAAATAAACGGCGATTTGGCAGGCGCGGAAAACGAGGACAAGAAGCGCCCCTTTTCATGGTGAAAAGGGGCGAAGCGGATTAGTGAGAGGCTGACGCCGCGTGCTGGCGATGACGGCTCACAAAGCCGAGGATCAGACACATGACGAACACCACGGCGTACAGACCGTTTGCGGTCGTCAACGCCGCCAGCGGGCCGCTATGGGCAACGATAGGCCCGGTAACCACGAAGGTCAGCATGGTACCGATGGTGCCGCAGGTCAGCACAAAGTTAACCAGTTTTGGTGAGGCGATTTTGGTCTGCAGGGAGCCCAGCGTAATAATTGAGGTGTAGATAGCGCTGGAGAAGAAGCCCAGAGTCAGGATAAACCATGCCAGGTGCTGCGGTTCGCCGTGGTTGAACAGGTACATCATCACGGTGGCAATACCGGCCAGCACGGTCAGGATGCGTTGCAGATCGAAGAAACGCAGGATAAAGCTGAAGGCCCACATACCAAACATGTAAGACATCCAGAAGTCGCTGACCAGTTTGCCGGCATCGTTCAGGCTCATGCCCAAACCTTTGGCGTATTCAGGTACCCAGGAGATAAAGCCCAGCTGGCCGAGGATGTAGCACAGCGCGGCGATGGACAGGAACAGCACGCCAATGCCCCACTTCTCTTTCACGATCGGCTGGTCGTTGTTCTGCGCTTTTTTACCCAGAACCGGGAAGTCGCAGCCGAGGGTCAGCACGAAGATGGCCACGTAGATCAGGCCAATGCAGGCGTATACCCAGTACCACTCAATGGTACGGGCCAGCAGCCAGGCGGCGAGCATTGGGAAGATCATCCCCGCCATGCTGAAGAAGGAGTCGGTAAACAGCAGACGCGCGCCGCGCTGACGCCCTTCATACATGTGGGTGATGAGGAAGGTACCAATCGACATGGTGATCCCGCTGACCAGCCCCAGTACGAACATGGCGGCGGAGAACAGCGCCAGGCTATGGCTGGTCATCAGACCAATGACCGCCAGCACCATCAGGATAAAGCCAAAACGCAGCTGCGTTTTCAGCGGAACGATTTCCATCAACCAGGCGTTGAGGAAAATCGAGATCAGGATCCCAGCGTTCAGGAAGGTAAAGGTGTTACTCATGCTGGAAACGGGCAGATTGAAGTAATCGGCGATGTTTCCCATCACCATCCCGGTGACGATCACCAACGCACCGGTAAGGGCGTAGGAGAAGAAGCTGATCCATGTGAGCTTGATACGATTGCTGTTAGTCATGACTGGCCTGTGAATAGTTGTGTAAAGCGCGTTGACACTGCGCTGAGCGGGCAGATTTTAGTCACTGAGGTGATGTATTCATAGTTTTATTACGCAAACGTTGGCGTATTACACTTTTAATTGTGATCTGGATCACAAAATCAAGCTCGTGAATTCTTACCCTGCTCATTATGAGCGTTACATCCGCGTAAACTTTGGTAAAGCACTGGCCTGAGGGGCTATCCCTCTTTAGAATCAAGCCACTCGCTTTCTCTACTGCACCTGTTAAAGGAATTCTCATGCTCAAATCAACTCTGGCGGCCGTGGCGGCTGTTTTTGCTCTCTCGGCGATGGCTCCTGCGGCTTTTGCAGCCACTACGAATCCGCACGTGCTGCTGACCACCTCTGCAGGCAATATCGAGCTGCAGCTGGATAGCCAGAAAGCGCCGGTTTCCGTTGAAAACTTCCTGAACTACGTTAATAGCGGTTTCTACAACAACACCACCTTCCACCGCGTGATCCCGGGCTTTATGGTGCAGGGCGGCGGCTTTAACGAGCAGATGCAGCAGAAGCAGCCTAACGCGCCGATCAAAAACGAAGCCGACAACGGCCTGCGTAACACCCGTGGCACCATCGCGATGGCGCGTACTGCGGATAAAGATAGCGCAACCAGCCAGTTCTTCATTAACGTGGCCGACAATGCCTTCCTTGACCACGGCCAGCGTGATTTTGGCTACGCGGTATTCGGTAAAGTGGTGAAGGGCATGGACGTGGCAGATAAAATCTCCCAGGTGCCGAGCCACAACGTTGGGCCGTACCAGAATGTGCCGACCAAACCGATTGTGATCCTGTCGGCGAAGGTGCTGCCGTAAGTCAGGCCGGGCGGCGTCAGGCATGAGGCTGCCGCCCGTATCGCTAAAGCACTCCACACTCGGTAGAATGGCGGCAGATAAATGACCGGAGCCGCCATGATCCTGCTGATTGATAATTACGATTCCTTTACCTGGAACCTCTACCAGTATTTTTGCGAACTGGGGGCCAGCGTGGTGGTCAGACGTAACGATGACATCACCCTTGATGACATCGAGCAGCTGGCGCCTGAAAAAATCGTGATCTCACCCGGCCCCTGCACGCCGGACGATGCCGGTATCTCTCTTGATGTCATCCGCCACTACGCGGGCATCCTTCCTATCCTCGGTGTTTGCTTAGGCCATCAGGCCATCGCGCAGGCGTTTGGCGCGCGTATCGTTCGCGCACAGCAGGTCATGCACGGCAAAACGTCGCCAATTACCCATCAGCAGCAGGGCGTTTTTCGTGGTTTGAATAACCCGTTGACCGTGACCCGCTATCACTCTTTGCTGATTGATCCCGATACGCTGGCCGACTGCTTTGAGGTTACCGCTCGCAGTGAAAGCGGGGAAATCATGGGCATTCGTCATCGCGAGTGGGATCTGGAGGGCGTTCAGTTCCATCCGGAAAGCATTCTTAGCGAACAAGGGCACCAGCTACTGGCCAACTTTCTCCAGCGATAGTAGTTGCTATGATGTGATTTTTTATGCATATTTTGTGGATAGATTTTCACACTCATTGCTGCATCGTTTGAAGAAGGGCATGACATGGTAAACAAACAACCTGCGATCACCCGCGCGACCTTCGATCAGGTCATTTTGCCAATCTATGCACCGGCGGAGTTTATTCCGGTGAAGGGAAAAGGCAGTCGCGTCTGGGATCAGCAAGGCAAAGAGTACGTTGATTTTGCTGGCGGTATCGCGGTGACGGCGCTGGGCCACTGTCATCCGGCGCTGGTTGAGGCGCTGAAAACCCAGGGTGAAACCCTGTGGCACACCAGCAACGTGTTTACCAACGAACCGGCGCTGCGTCTGGGCCAGAAGCTGGTTGACGCCACATTCGCCGAGCGCGTGGTGTTCATGAACTCCGGCACTGAAGCCAACGAGACCGCCTTTAAACTGGCGCGTTACTACGCTTCAACCCGCCATAGTCCGTATAAAACCAAAATTATCGCCTTCCATAACGCCTTCCACGGGCGCTCGCTGTTTACCGTCTCCGTCGGCGGTCAGCCAAAGTACTCCGACGGTTTCGGCCCTAAACCTGCCGATATTGTTCACGTGCCGTTTAACGATCTGCACGCGGTGGAAGCGGTGATGGATGACCACACCTGCGCGGTGGTGGTGGAGCCGATTCAGGGCGAAGGCGGCGTGCAGGCGGCGACACCTGAATTCCTCAAAGGGTTGCGCGACCTGTGTGACAAGCATCAGGCGCTGCTGGTCTTTGATGAAGTGCAGAGCGGCATGGGGCGTATCGGTTCACTGTTTGCTTACATGCACTACGGCGTGACGCCGGACATTCTGACCAGCGCTAAAGCGCTGGGCGGCGGCTTCCCGGTCAGCGCCATGCTGACAACCAACGATATTGCCAGCGCTTTCCACGTCGGTTCGCACGGCTCTACCTACGGTGGTAACCCGCTGGCCTGCGCGGTCGCCGGTGCGGCCTTCGATATTATCAACACGCCGGAAGTGCTGAACGGCGTCAATGCTAAGCGCGAGCGGTTTGTTCAGCATCTGCAACAGATTAACGCGAAATACGATGTCTTCAGCGATGTGCGCGGGATGGGGCTGCTGATTGGCGCCGAGTTGAACGCGAAGTACAAAGGCCGCGCGCGCGACTTCTTGTATGCGGCAGCGGATGTCGGTGTGATGGTATTGAATGCCGGCCCGGACGTGATGCGCTTTGCCCCCTCGCTGGTGGTGGAAGAGGTGGATATCGACGAAGGTATGCAGCGCTTTGCCCAGGCCGTCGCGAAAATTGTTAGCTAGTTTGCCGCTTTAACCAGCCGCCGTGCCGTGGGCGCTGGCGCCAGGCCACCGACGAAATAGTGTGCATGGTGTTCAGGTGCCCCAGAATTCGCTGGAGATGCTGTTCCATGGTGCTTAACGGCCCGTGGGACAGTGAATCCGGCGCTTCCATAATGTTGACCTCGCCACTGCTCCCCGCTTCATCGTATTCCAGACGCTGCTGACAGCGTTGTAGAGCAATCTCACACGACTCCAGGTACTGCTGCGCCAAATCAGGCGTCAACATATTGTGCTCGCGCGCCAGCGTCGTCATGGCATTGATGTGCTCGACGATAAACTGGCTGTGGGTCACCCACAGTTTCATATCTTCAAGATAACGTGAATTAAAGCCCGGCTCCTGCATCGCCTGGTTCAGCGTGTTGTACAGCGTGTTGTGTGCCTGGTTGACGCGCATGCGCTGGTAGGCCAGCTTCGGTGCCTGTGGGTCGGGGCTGAGGATCAGGCGGATAGCGTCCTGATCGGCCTCCAGCGCCGCCTGGGCGTTCTGGCGCAGCTGGCCGCTCTGCCACTGCGGCCATAGCCAAATCATGCCGCCAAAGGCGATCAGGCAACCAATGATGGTGTCGATAAAGCGGGCGACAATAAACTCTTCGCCATTAAGCGTCAGGATTTGCAGGGTGTACACCGCGGTGATGGTAAAGCCGACGGTCGCCCAACCGTAGCTGCGACGAATAATCAGGTAGCTCACTAACGTCACTATCAGCATGCCCGTTAGCGCCCAGCCCTGCGGCGTGTGGAAGTGCAGGGCCACGGCGGCAATCACCAGACCGGCAAGGGTACCCGCTGCTCGGTGGAAAATTCGCACCCGGGTCGCGCCGTAACCGTTTTGTGTGACCAGCAGCACCGTCATCAGGATCCAGTACGGTTTCGGCAGGTGCAGCGCCGCGCCCATCAGGCTGGCGATGCTCAGCATCACGCTGAGACGCGCGGCGTTACGCAGGGCGGGAGAGCGCAAAGAGAGGTAGCTTTTTAACGCCGGGAACAGCGGCAGACGGCGTTCTTTGTCGGCCATCAGGTTACGCGGGTACAGCGGGCGCTGGGAGCGTAGCACGCGGGCAATGCGGCTGAAGTGCCAGGCACAGAACTGACCCACCGGGTTATCCGGGTGCTGGTCGGCAATTTTCTCCAGCGCGCCAATCTGTTTATCCATGTTGAAGCGGGTAGGGTAGCGGTGATAGAGAATATCGTCCGCCAGCACGCGCAGGCGTGCGGCTACCGTCTGGGCATTCCAGCGGATTACCGCTTCCGCATGGCTGCGTTCAACCAGCTTCTGCACCTCTTCCGGCTGATGCAGGCTGACGGAGATATGCTCCTGCAAATCCAGCCCAACCTGGAAAGCGCGCAGCAGCCGCTTGTAGTCATTGTGCTGGTTCGCCGCCAGCATGTGCAGTTGCTGGTAGCACTGGGAAATCAGGTCCACCACCTTTTGCTGGCGAGTCAGCAGCGGCGGCAGCGCGGTGGTGGGATCGGTATGCTGGGTGAGCAAGCTGTATTTGGCTTCGCAGTAGTCGGCAAGCTGACGGTAAAGCAGGCTGAGCGACTCGCGTAGCGGCTGCTCGCGCCACATCCAGAACCACCACCAGTTGAATAGCCCGTACCATAATGTCCCCAGCGCATAGATCAATAATGGCTGCCAGATGGGCATATTCCCTGCCAGGCTGAGGGTAAAAATGGAGGCAATTAGCGAGGCGGGCAGCAGTCGTCCGTGTAGCGCGCTGATCTCTGCCGTGACGCCAAGCAGCAGCGCTAGCCCGGTCAGAATCAGTGGCAAAGGCACATCGCGCGCCAGCAGCAGCTGAACGGCGAGACTACATCCGGCGAACAGGCAGCCGCCGATGATCAGACGCTTGAAGAAACGCTTATGCGGGGTATCAAGCCCGGCAATGTTGCAGCAGGCGGGCACCAGCGAGAACAGCAACCCCTGCTGGAGGTGGCCGAGCAGTAGACCAATGGCAACGGGCAGACACAGCACCAGCGTTTGCCGCAGTGCATAGTTGACTTCCGGGTGGTAAATCAGCCTGCGCCACATAGGGGGAAAACAAAAACGGCGTACTGCATGACGCAATACGCCGTTTGGGCTGGATTAGCGGGTACCGTAAACGACAATGGTTTTGCCGTGTGCGGAGATCAGGTTCTGATCTTCCAGCATCTTCAGGATACGGCCCACGGTTTCACGAGAGCAGCCGACGATCTGGCCGATTTCCTGACGGGTGATTTTGATCTGCATCCCGTCCGGGTGGGTCATTGCGTCAGGTTGTTTTGCCAGGTTCAGCAGGGTCTGAGCGATACGACCGGTGACGTCGAGGAACGCCAGGTTGCCGACTTTCTCAGAGGTAACCTGCAGACGACGCGCCATTTGCGAAGAGAGACGCATCAGGATGTCCGGGTTAACCTGGATCAGCTGACGGAATTTTTTATAAGAGATTTCAGCAACTTCACAAGCGGTTTTTGCCCGTACCCACGCGCTGCGTTCCTGGCCTTCTTCAAACAGGCCTAACTCACCGATGAAATCGCCCTGGTTGAGGTAAGAGAGGATCATCTCTTTCCCTTCTTCGTCCTTGATGAGTACTGCCACTGAGCCTTTTACGATGTAATACAGCGTCTCTGCTTTTTCACCCTGGTGAATCAGCGTGCTCTTCGATGGGTACTTATGAATATGGCAATGAGACAAGAACCATTCGAGAGTCGGGTCTGTTTGCGGTTTGCCAAGCACCATGCGCGGTTATCCTCTGTTATAAGCTCTTCCCGGCGGCAAAAGCATTGCGGCCACCGGTTGCAATAGTATCCTTCCCGTTACCTGGGAAGTCGGCTGTCGAATACTGTCGCAGCCTGTAATGTGATGTCCTCTGCATACATGCAGTACGTTTATGTATTACCGTAGCATCCTGACTGTTTTAGCATAGCTTTAGCCGTGTGTCTCCTGGTGTCTCGCTTCAGCATGACGTCGATCGCCTTCCATTGCGAGAATTGTTATGTGCGCGTAATCTGAGAAGAAAATTGCAACCTTGGAGTTAAAAATTATGCAAGCGCGTGTGAAATGGGTTGAAGGGCTGACCTTCCTCGGTGAGTCCGCTTCTGGACACCAGATCCTGATGGACGGCAACTCTGGCGATAAAGCGCCAAGCCCAATGGAAGTGGTGCTGATGGCCGCGGGCGGCTGTAGCGCCATCGACGTGGTGTCTATCCTGCAGAAGGGCCGCAACGACGTGACCGACTGCGAAGTGAAGCTGACCTCCGAGCGTCGTGAAGAAGCGCCGCGCCTGTTCACCCACATCAATCTGCATTTTATCGTCACCGGTAAAGGGCTGAAGGATGCGGCGGTTTCCCGTGCGGTGGATCTGTCTGCCGAGAAGTACTGTTCTGTTGCGCTGATGCTTGAAAAAGCGGTGAATATCACCCACTCCTACGAAGTGATCGAAGGGTAATTCCTCGCACGCAGCGAATCCCTCGCCCCTGTGGGGTGAGGGTTCGTGCATTAGTTTCGCCCTTCCATCATACGCTGCACCAGCGGTGTCATGATCAATTCCATCGCCAGCCCCATCTTCCCGCCGGGAACCACCAGCGTATTCATATGCGAGATGAATGAGCCTTGCAGCATGGCCAGTAGCCACGGATAGTCGATGTTGTCGAGATTGCGGAAGTGAATCACCACAAAGCTTTCGTCCAGCGACGGAATGCCCTTGGCGGCAAACGGGTTAGAGGTATCGACCGTCGGCACGCGCTGGAAGTTGATATGGGTGCGGGAGAACTGCGGCGTGATGTAGTTGATATAGTCTTCCATCGAACGCACCACGGAATCCATCACCGCTTCGCGGGAATGTCCGCGTTCGCTGGTGTCGCGGATCATCTTCTGGATCCACTCAAGGTTAACGATTGGCACCACGCCGACCAGTAGATCGACGTGGCGGGCGACATCATGCTGTGGCGTCACTACGCCGCCGTGTAGCCCTTCGTAGAACAGCACGTCGGTCGGTTCTGGCAGCGGCTGCCAGGGGGTAAACGTGCCGGGTACCTGATTCCACGGTACCGCTTCGTCGTAGGTATGCAGATATTTACGCGACTGCCCTTTACCGCTCACGCCATAGTCGCGAAAGGTTTGTTCCAGCAGGCCGAAGTCGTTGGCATCCGGACCAAAGTAGCTAATATGGCGGCCCAAATCACGGGCTTTACGAATGGCCATATCCATTTCCGGACGGGTATAGCGGTGGAAGCTGTCGCCTTCCACTTCTGCCGCGCGCAGGTTGAGTTGAGCAAAGATTTTACGGAAGGCGAGGCTGGTGGTGGTGGTCCCCGCGCCGCTGGAGCCGGTAACGGCAATAACCGGATGTTTGGCAGACATGCGAATAACTCCCTGAAAAGACGACAAGGGAAGCGTGGTAAACGCCTCCTGCCGTTAGAGTATAGTTAACCGCGAAATTGGTTACGGGGCATGATGTTGACGGTCTCATGAAGCTCAGACCAGACCAGCACCGCTTCGCCTGTTTGTAGCTGGTGTTTTACGTCGGCGACCTTTTGCGCAAGTGAACGTTCATATTCACCATAATCAGTGCCTTCGCGCAAGACAAAGCTTTCAATCAGGTTGTCCAGCGTCTCCGGGTCGATATCCTGCCAGGGAATAATCATGCTTTTGCTCCCAACCAGCGCATCAACCAGGCGGGAATGCGTTTTTCCAGCCACATTTCCGGGTGGCGCAAAGTGCCGCCGATAAAACCTACGTGACCACCGTATTCCGTCAACTGGTACTCCACGTTCTCCGGCAGCTCTTCCTGTGCGGGGATGGAGTGGTGATCCATAAACGGATCGTCCTTTGAGTGGATGATCAGCGTCGGCTTGGTGATCTTGCTTAAGATCGGCATCGCGCTGCACTGGCGGTAATAGTCAATGGCATCGGCAAAACCGTGGATCTTCGAGGTAATCGAATCGTCGAACTCGCGGATGCGGCGCATGCTTTTCAACTGACGCAAATCGACCGGCAAAGAGCCGGGATAGGCCTTCAGCTTGCGGGCTGCGTTGCCTTTTAGCAGGTTGAGCAGATAGCGCTGATAAACGCGTGAAAAGCCTTTATCCATGTGGTAGCTACAGGCTTCCAGCATAAACGGCGCCGAGACAATCACGGCGGCATCGATGGGCACTTCGTCGCCTTCTTTGGCGAGCAGGCAGGCCAGCATGTTGCCGCCGAGCGAGTAGCCCACTGCCGCAGTCGGGGCGTGACCATATTCGCGCGCCAGCCAGTGCAGGAACCAGGTGCCGTCTTCCGTTTCGCCGGAGTGGTAGATGCGGTTCAGACGGTTAGGCTCGCCGCTACAGCCACGGAAATGCATCACCACGCCCAGCCAGCCCTGCGCTTTCGCTGCATTGATAAGGCCATGCGCGTACGGGCTATACAGGCTGCCTTCCAGACCGTGAAACACCACCAGACGCGGCTTATGGCGCGCGGCCTGCGGATCTTCGCTCCACGCCAGATCGACAAAGTCGCCGTCCGGCAGTTCAAGGCGCTGCCAGTGCGGCGTGAACTGCACCTTACGGCGGATAAGACGCGGCAGCATGGTCTGCAAATGACGATTGCTGACGCCGCGCATCGGCACGAAGTCGGCGCTGCTTTGGGTGTCGATGTTGAGATCGTGGTGGGTGGTTTCAGTCATGTCTACGCGATGTTTACTCGTTAATCTGCCGCCTACTATACCGTCACTTTGCCATTGTGTTTATGAAAATGAGGCACAGGTAGTCGTTTTTATCCCTTTGGGTTCTGATCCTTATCACAAATTGTTACTTCAATTATTACTCTCAAGCTAATGATTCTCTCCTACGCTTAATTGATGACTTTCTCACCAGGGTTCACACTCTTAGCTGTGTTAAGCAATCAAAATGATTAGCTGAATCAGGAGGTTAATAATGTTATCTGGGCAAACGCCAGCACGAGTCTGGAACACCCGCCGCACGGAAAAACAGCGCCGTCTGGCTTCCGTTCCGGTGCAGGGTAAGGTGCTGCCGACCGCAGACCTGACCGCGATGCTGGAAAAACTGATCGCGCCGGGTGACCGCGTGGTATTAGAAGGGAATAACCAAAAGCAGGCAGATTTCTTGTCCCGTATGCTGGCTGAGGTGAACCCGCAGATTGTGCACGACCTGCACATGATTATGCCAAGCGTCGGGCGCAGCGAGCATCTGGATATCTTTGAAAAAGGCATCGCCCGCAAGCTGGACTTCTCCTTCTCCGGCACCCAGAGCCTGCGCATCTCGCAGCTGCTGGAAGATGGTCAGCTGGAAATCGGCGCCATCCATACTTACATCGAACTTTACTCCCGTCTTTACGTCGACCTGGCCCCGAACGTGGCGCTGATTGCCGGTTATAAGGCTGACCGTAAAGGCAACCTCTACACCGGGCCGAGTACCGAAGATACCCCGGCGCTGGTGGAAGCCGCCGCGTTCCACGATGGCATTGTCATCGCGCAGGTGAACGAACTGGTGGATGACGAATGCGACCTGCCGCGCGTGGATATTCCGGGTTCCTGGATTGACTACGTGGTTGTCGCCGACAAGCCGTTCTTTATCGAACCGCTGTTTACCCGTGACCCGCGCCTGATTAAACAGGAACACATCCTGATGGCGATGATGGCGATTAAAGGCATCTACGCGGAACACCAGGTGCAGTCGCTGAACCACGGTATCGGCTTCAACACCGCGGCGATTGAACTGCTGCTGCCAACCTACGGCGAACAGCTGGGTCTGAAGGGCAAAATCTGTAAACACTGGACCCTGAACCCGCATCCGACGCTGATCCCGGCGATTGAAAGCGGCTGGGTAGAAAGCGTGCACTGCTTCGGCGGTGAGCTGGGGATGGAAGAGTACATCCGCGCCCGTCCGGATATCTTCTTCACCGGTTCCGACGGCTCCATGCGTTCCAACCGTGCTTTCTGCCAGCTGGCAGGTCAGTACGCGGTGGATATGTTTATCGGTTCCACCTTGCAGGTTGACGGCTACGCCAACTCCTCCACGGTGACCCGCGGTCGTCTCTCCGGCTTCGGCGGCGCGCCGAATATGGGTCACGATCCGCACGGTCGTCGCCACGCTACCCCAGCCTGGCTGAACATGATCACCGAACCGGATCCGATGCAGCGCGGTAAAAAACTGGTCGTGCAGATGGTCGAAACCTTCCAGGCCGGTGTGAAACCAACCTTCGTTGAGAAACTGGATGCGGTAGACGTGGCGAAAGCCTCCGGTATGCCGCTGGCGCCGGTGATGATTTACGGCGACGACGTGACCCACGTGTTGACTGAAGAAGGTATCGCCTACCTCTACCGCGCCAAAGATCTGGAAGAACGCCGCGCGATGGTCGCTGCGGTTGCCGGTATCACCGATATCGGTCTGGGCGTTGACGCGAAACGCGTCGCCGAACTGCGCCAGAGCGGCAAAGTGGTCTACCCGGAAGATATGGGCATTCGTCGTACCGACGCCACCCGTTCGCTGCTGGCAGCCGGTAGCGTCGCCGACCTGGTGGAATGGTCCGGCGGTCTTTACAACCCACCTGCGAAATTCCGGAGCTGGTAATGAAACTTCTGCCCCAGATTCAGGTTGAAGGCGGTGCCGAATGGCTGGCGCGAACCGCCACGCAGTGTCTGATTGACGAAGCACGATTAAGCCCGAAACCCGGTCTGGTGGACAGTCGGGGTAACGGCGCGCACAACGATTTATCGCTTGCGCTAATGGAGCGCTCCGCGCACAGCCTGACCCCCACGTTTCAGGCGCTTGCGCAACAGAGCTGGCAGCGGCCAGCCGACATTGCGCTGAGACAAACCGTAGGGCGACTCGGCCGTGAAGGTGAGAAGCAGATGATGGCCGCTACCGATGGCGTGAATACCCACCGCGGCGCGATTTGGGCGCTGGGGCTGCTGGTCAGCGCGGTGGCGATGCACGGCGGCGTGGGCAGCGCGCAGCAGGTAGCGATGACCGCCGCCGAGCTGGCAAAGCTGCCGGATGCCGCTGCACCGAAGGTCTTCAGTAAAGGGCTACGCGCCACTCACCGCTATCAGGTGCCGGGTGCCCGGGAAGAAGCGCAGCAGGCGTTTCCGCACGTGATGCAGCGTGCGCTACCGCAGCTTCGCTTAAGCCGCCTTAACGGCAGCAGCGAAACGCACGCCAGGCTTGATGCGCTGATGGCCATCATGACCTCGCTGACCGATACCTGCGTGCTGTCCCGCTCGGGGCTGGAAGGGCTTGATGCCATGCAAGACGGCGCCCGCGCCGTGCTGAGTGCAGGTGGTAGCGCCCATCCAGCAGGTCAGGCGGCCTTAGCGGCGCTCGATAGCCACATGTTGGCGCTGAACGCCTCGCCGGGCGGCGCAGCCGATTTGCTTGCCGCCACGCTGTTTCTCGATCGCATCGAATCGCCCTATTTCAAGCATTAAGAGGATGTTATGGAACACATTACGTTAACCGTACCGGCCAGCCGCACCTTAAGCGGCAAAGCGCTGGCAGGCGTTGTGGGCTCCGGGGATATGGAGGTGTTATTCACCGCCGACCAGGGCCAGACGTTAACCATTGATATCACCACTTCCGTCGATAACAGCCGCAGCCGCTGGGAAGCACTGATTAACCGTCTGCAGACGGTCAGCAGCCTGCCGGCAGGCCAACTGATCATCCACGACTTCGGCGCGACGCCGGGCGTGGCGCGCATCCGTATCGAACAGGTTTTTGAAGAGGTGAGCTATGCGTGATGACCGCAGTTTTATCGAATTAAAAGCGCGTCAGCGCGCACAGGCGCTGCTGGACGAAGGCAGCTACCGTGAACTGCTCGACCCGTTTGAAGGCGTGATGTCGCCGTGGCTCGGCGCGCAGGGCATCGTCCCGCAGGCCGATGACGGCATGGTGGTGGCGAAAGGCACCATTAACGGCAAACCAGCTGTTGTTGTAGCGATTGAAGGCGCGTTCCAGGGCGGCAGCATGGGCGAGGTGTCCGGCGCCAAAATGGCGGCGGCGCTTGAGCTGGCGGCGGAAGATAACCGCAACGGTATTCCGACTCAGGCCGTACTGAGCCTGGAAACCGGCGGCGTGCGTTTGCAGGAAGCCAACCTGGGCCTGGCGGCGATTGCCGATATTCACGCGGCGATTGTTGATCTGCGCCGTTATACCCCGGTGGTCGGCATTGTCGCCGGGACCGTCGGCTGCTTCGGCGGGATGTCTATCGCCGCCGCACTGTGTAGCTATCTGATTGTCACCCGTGAAGCGCGTCTCGGCCTGAACGGCCCGCAGGTTATCGAACAGGAAGCCGGGATTGAAGAGTACGACTCCCGTGACCGTCCGTTTATCTGGAGCATGACCGGTGGCGAAATTCGCTACCAAAGCGGGCTGGTGGAAGCGCTGGTCGGCGACGGCGTCAACGCGGTTAAGGCCGCCATGAACGAGGCGCTGGCTAAAGGCGTTCCGGCAAAACATCGCACCGATAACTACGACTGGTATCTCGAACGCCTGACCCACTTCGACACGCGTAAACAGGCCGATACCGAACAGATTCATGCGCTCTTTGCCCGGGAGGTGAAATGATGAGTAACGCAATGAGCCGTGGCCAATTATGGCTGGAAACCCTGGCGCCGAACGCTAAACGTATCGAGGGTCTGTGTCCGTCCGTCCAGGCTGCCGACGGCGAGCTGAACGGTGAAACGGTGCGTTTTATTGCCGTGGTGCCGGACGCGAACAACCACTACCCGCGTGCTGCGAAAGGCGAAGTGGGCCTGCTGGAAGGCTGGACCCTGGCGAAAGTGGTAAGCGAAACCATCGCCGCCGATGCCGATAAAGCCGTGAAGCGCCCGATTGTGGCGGTGATTGACGTGCCGAGCCAGGCCTATGGTCGTCGTGAAGAAGGCTTTGGCATTCACCAGGCGCTGGCCGGTGCCGCAGCGGCGTATGCCAACGCGCGTCTGGCAGGCCACCCGGTGATTGGCCTGATTGTCGGTAAAGCGATGTCCGGCGCGTTTCTGGCGCACGGCTACCAGGCAAACCGCCTGATCGCCTTTAACGACAAAGGCGTGCTGATCCACGCGATGGGTAAAGAGTCCGCGGCGCGCATCACCCTGCGTACCGTTGAGGCGCTGGAAAAACTGGCGGCAACCATTCCGCCGATGGCGTATGACATCAGCAATTACGCCACCCTGGGGCTGCTGGAGAATCTGCTGGATATCAGCAATCCGGATGCCCCGTCTGCTAACGATCTGACGCTGGTGTTAAACACCCTGCAACAGGCCATCAACGACGCTCGTCAGGACCCGACGCTGAAAAGCCGTCTGGGTGCCGACAATCGCCGCAGCTCTGCCCTCGTACGCGAACGCATGCGAGCAAGCTGGTAAGTAAAAAAGAGACCTGCCGGATGTACGGCTCCATGGGCGCTTTCCGCGCCCATGCGGGCAGCTGCATCTGAAAAAATAATAATCATCGCGCCAGTGCTAACTTTTTTTCATTACAGGTGAAATATGACTTACGTAATTGTTCATGCTCTTGCTCCGATTTTCGTCATTATGTTGCTGGGATTCTGGGCCGGGAAGGCCAAAATGGTGGATAACAAGAATGTCTCCCTGCTCAATATCTTCGTGATGGACTTCGCGCTGCCCGCCGCGCTGTTTAGCGCCACGGTACAAACACCGTGGGCCGGCATTGTTGCGCAGTCGCCGCTGATTGTGGTGCTGACGCTGGCAATGTGGATTACCTATGCCGCCATCTACTTTATGGCGACCAAACTCTTCAATAAATCGCCACAGGATGCCGCCGTGCTGACCCTGACCGTTGCGCTGCCAAACTACGCCGCGCTGGGTCTGCCGATTCTGGGGAGCGTGTT
The DNA here is from genome assembly GCF_019930565.1 of Kluyvera sp. CRP. Taxonomy (NCBI): domain Bacteria; kingdom Pseudomonadati; phylum Pseudomonadota; class Gammaproteobacteria; order Enterobacterales; family Enterobacteriaceae; genus Kluyvera; species Kluyvera sp. CRP. The sequence continues at coordinate 1,572,244 of NZ_CP082841.1, forward strand.
GGGTGAAACCTCTTCCACCTCGCTGTCCGTTGCCGTTTCCATCGCCTGCGGCTCTGTGCTGATGACGCCGTTCTGCCTGCTGATCCTCGAACGTGAGAAAGCGCGTGCGGAAGGCGGTAACTCCGGTTCTACGCTCTCCATGCTGCCGGTACTGATGTGGCGCTCGATTAAAAAACCGATCGTGATGGGGCCGCTGTTGGGGGTTATCCTCTCTGCCATTGGTATTAAAATGCCGGAGCTGGTACTGGCGGCTATTAAACCGCTGGGTCTGTCCGCTACTGCGGCCGCGTTGTTCCTGACCGGTGTGATCCTCTCTGCGCGTAAACTGCAGATCAACACCGTGGTGATCACCTCGACCATCGCCAAGCTGCTGATTCAGCCAGCAATTGCCTGGGGTATCGTGCTCATCTTCGGCCTGCATGGCTCCGTAGCGATTACCGCTATCCTGATGATTGCGCTGTCTGCCGGTTTCTTCGGCGTGGTGTTCGGTAACCGCTTTGGCGTGCAGTCGCCGGATGCAGAAGCCGTGCTGCTGTTGAGTTCGGTACTGTGTATCCTGTCGCTGCCGCTGTTTATCTCGCTGACTTCAGGAATCTAAATCATGAGCACAACATTACGCCCACACGACTTAATCTGGCTGAACGCGCGTGACGCGCTTGAAGATGTCACGGAATCCTGGGTGGATACCGTCTGGCATAGCGGCCTGCCGGTAGTGGTGCGGCGTGATGTTGATGCGCAGGGGCGCATTCCCGTGGGTGTCCGCGGGATGAAACGCGAGCAGCGCGCCGCCGGTTGGGTAAAAGCGCAGGCGGTCGTTCGCGTCTGCTCGCCGGAATCGCTGGTGGATCCGCTGTCGCTGCTGCGTTCGCCCTTTATCTCTCAGCCACCGGTTCAGGTGGCTTTGTTATTGGCGCAGCAGGCGTGGCCGTGGACGTGGGGTATTACCGGGAGTACTGGCTATGCGCTGGCGACCGGGATCCCGGTTATCCACGCGGCAAGCGATCTGGATCTGTTGATCCGCGCGCCGCAGCCGCTCTCCCGACAAGCGCTGGAGAAGTGGCAGCAGCAGCTGGCAGGCGGGCTGTGCCGGGCAGATACCCAGGTGGATACCCCGCGCGGCGGCTTTGCCCTTAATGAGTGGCTGCGCGATGGAAAAGCGCTGTTAAAAACCTCACAGGGGCCGCAGTTGGTCCGCGACCCGTGGGGCAGGGAGGAGTCATGAAAATTCTGTTTACCTTTCCGGGGCAGGGGACGCAGCACCCAGGGATGCTGCAAAACCTTCCGGGGACGGAGCTGACCCAGGCGCGTGACGTGTTGGGGGCCGAGGTGGATATGCTGGATAGCCCTGAAGCGTTGAAACATACCCGAGCCGTTCAGCTGTCTCTACTGATTGCTGGCGTTGCCTGGGCGCGCGAGCTGGAACGTCGTGGCGTCGCGCCCGATATCGTGAGCGGGCTGTCGATCGGTGCTTATCCGGCAGCGGTTATCGCGGGTGCGCTGGAATTCAGCGATGCGCTGCGGCTGGTGGCGCTGCGCGGTGACTTAATGGAGCAAGCATACCCAAATGGTTACGGTCTGACGGCCATTATGGGGCTGACGCTCAATCAGGTGGAAGCGCTGGTGGCTGATAGCGGTACTTACATCGCCAACCTGAATGCGGAAACACAGATTGTGATTGCCGGTACCGATGAAGCGATGGCGGAAGTGGCGAAACGCGCGATGGCAAAAGGGGCAACTAAAGCGCATCGCCTGGCGGTTAGCGTGCCGTCGCATTGTGAACTGCTGGCCGAGCCCGCACAAAAGCTGGTTGAGGCGTTCAGCCATGTGACGCTTTCCCGTCCACGCTACGCCTACCTGAGCGGCAGTACCGGGCGCGTGCTGTGGCAGCCGGAACGCATTGCCGACGATCTGGCGATGAATATGGCGCGCACGGTGCGTTGGCAGGAGGCGGTTATCTCCGCTAACGAACGTGAAGCGCGGCTGGCGATTGAAATGCCACCCGGTGGCGTGCTGACCTGCCTGACGCGTCAGGCCGCGTGGGAAGGGGAGTCTATTTCTCTGGAACGCAGCGGCATGGATGTGGCCGTGCACCTGGCGAAACGGCTTCGTGCGTGATGTGATTGCCCGATGGCGGGCCTACAAAACCGGCTCGACACGCGTAGGCCGGATAAGACGCGTAGCGTCGCCATCCGGCAATCAGGCGTTCTGGTTCAGCGCTCTTGCGTACATACGCCCTTCAGCGGCCAGCGCCAATAGGCTTGGGTCGCGCTCGCGGTTGCGGGCAAAGACGATGGCGATAAGCTGCTGCATCTGATACGGCTCGGCGAGCTTTTGCAGCTTCACGGTATTTTCATACATCTTCTTCATTCGCCCCGGCATCAAACAGAAACCCACCCCTGCCTGTACCAGACTGAGCATTGAGAAGATATCGTTCACGCGGGTGACAATCTCCGGCTCGAACCCGGCGATATGAAACGCTTCCTGGAAACCGGCGTAGGTCGCAAACCCTTCCGCCAGCGAGACAAACTTTTCATGGCGATAGTGGCGCAGGTCGGCCCTGGCGGTGGTATCCAGCGCGGCGGACATCGGCGCGGCGAGGTAGATATCATCGTGGAACAGGGGCAGCACTTCGAGGCTGTTGCGGTCGATTTCGCTTTCGGAAATGGAGATGAGGATGGCATCCAGAACGCCGTCTTCCAGCATTTTCAGCAGCGCCTCGTTAGATCCCATGGTGAGGTCCAGCTCCAGGTCCGGACGGCGCAGCTTCATCCCCATAATCAAGTGCGGCACCGTCTCCAGCGTCAGCGAGTAGAGCGTGCCCACACGTAAACGGCCCTGGCCCACGCCTGCCGTTTTGCGCGTCTCTTCCAGCCCGCGCTCCATCAACTGCGTGACTTCCTGACAGTATTCCAGCAGCGTCCACGCCGCCGGTTGGGCAATCAGGTTGCGGCCTTTATGGACGAACAGCGGACAACGAACGTTCTCTTCCAGCGTATGCAACGCCCGGTGCACGCTGACGCCGCTGATATTCAGCGCCTCGGCGGTACGGGCGATGTTGCCCTTCTCCATAAAGGTCATGAAGATGGTGAGCTTGCGGAAGGTAATGTCATCGGTGATTGACAGGTTCATTGTCCGCCCCGTGCGTTAGTCGTTCTGCATCATTTGCTCAAGCTGCTCCTGCGCCTCAAGCCATGCCATTTCACACTCTTCCAGCCCGGATTTGGCGCTGGCCTGCAGTTGCAGACACTCGGTCATCTCCGCTTTACGGCTTGGGTCATACAGGCTGCTGTCGCCGAGCTTCTCTTCCGCCTGCGCCAGTTGGGCGTTGAGCTTTTCCATCTCTTTTTCCAGACGGGTAATCTCTTTACGCAGCGGCTGCGTCAGAGTGCGTAGCTCGGCTTCGCGGCGCTTCTGATCTTTGCGTGACTGGGCGCTGTTGGCGTTGTTTTCCTTCGGCGCGTCGTCGGCCTGGTTTTCCTGCTTCTGCACGTCGCTCAGCCACTGCTGATAATCTTCCAGGTCGCCGTCGAACGGTTCGACCTTTTTGTCGTGAACCAGATAGAGGTCGTCAGTGGTGGAACGAATCAGGTGACGATCGTGCGAGACGACAACCAGCGCGCCTTCGAAATCAATCAGCGCTTCGGTGAGCGCCTGGCGCATGTCGAGATCCAGGTGGTTGGTCGGTTCATCGAGCAGCAGCAGGTTTGGACGCTGCCAGACGATCAGTGCCAGCACCAGGCGAGCTTTCTCGCCGCCGGAGAAGCGGGCGGTCTGTTCGGTGACTTTATCGCCCTGGAAGCCGAAGCCGCCGAGATAGTCGCGCAGCTTCTGCTCCAGCTCCTGTGGCGCCATGCGCGCCAGATGCTGCAGCGGGGATTCATCCGCGCGCAGGAACTCCAGCTGGTGCTGGGCGAAGTAGCCGAGCTTGATGCCTTTGGCGAGGCCAATCTCACCGTGTAGCGGCTCCAGTTCGCCCGCCAGCAGCTTAATCAGCGTTGACTTACCCGCACCGTTACGGCCCAGCAGGCCGATGCGCGAACCCGGCACCAGGTTCAGCTTGATAGATTCAAGGATTGTGCGATCGCCATAGCCCGCGCTGACCTTTTCCATTTTCAGCAACGGGTTCGGCAGGCTTTCCGGCGCTCGGAAGCTGAAGTGGAACGGGTTGTCGACATGAGCCGGGGCAATCAGCTCCATACGCTCGAGCATCTTGATACGGCTCTGCGCCTGCTTGGCCTTGGTGGCCTTGGCGCGGAAACGATCGATGTAGCTTTGCAGATGCGCCACGCGCTCCTGCTGGCTTTCGTACATTGCCTGTTGCTGAGCCAGGCGAGTGGCACGCTGCACTTCAAACGAGCTGTAGTTGCCGGTGTACTCGAACATCGTTTCCTGTTCGATATGAATAATTTTGTCCACCACCGGGTCGAGGAAGTCGCGGTCGTGGGAAATCAGAATCAGCGTGCCCTGATAGCTTTTGAGCCATCTTTCCAGCCAGATCACCGCATCAAGGTCGAGGTGGTTAGTCGGTTCATCGAGCAGCAGCAGGTCGGAGCGGCAGATCAGCGCCTGCGCCAGGTTGAGGCGCATACGCCAGCCGCCGGAGAAGTCGCTGACCGGGCGGGTAAGCTGCTCGTTACTGAAGCCGAGGCCGTGCAGCAGGCTGGAGGCGCGAGAGCGGATGGTCCACGCGTCAATCGCGTCCAGCTTGCCGTGAACGGTAGCAATGGCGTGGCCGTCATTACGTTCGTTGGCGTCATTCAATTGAGCTTCCAGCTGGCGGAATTCGCGATCACCGTCAATGACATAATCCAGAGCGGGTTGAGGCAGCGCAGGGGTTTCCTGGTTTACCCACGCCAGTTGCCAGCTGCTGGGGTAGGTAAAGTTGCCGCCATCGGCGCTTATCTCGTTTTTCAGCAGCGCGAGCAATGTGGATTTGCCGCAGCCGTTTTTCCCCACCAGGCCGACTTTTTGCCCGGGGTTGATGGTGGCAGATGCGTTATCCAGCAGGACACGCACGCCGCGACGAATTTGTAACGAGGAGAAAACAATCATAAGGCGCCGTATGTTCTGAATATGTTAAATTGTCATTGTGGTAATGTAATGTGGTAAGCGAATCGCTAGACCGGGCCGCAATGGTAGCCCAAAACGATGACTATACACAAAATCATTCCGGTTGCGTGCCAACCAGCCAGAAAGAGGATGTGATTGACGCCCGGGAGGGGAATAATGACGCAGACAGCGAAAGTATTGCTGATCTATGCCCATCCGGAATCACAGGACTCGGTTGCTAACCGGGTTTTGCTTAAGCCGGCTTCGCAGTTAAGCAACGTCACGGTGCACGATCTCTACGCGCACTATCCGGACTTTTTTATTGATATTCCTCGCGAGCAGGCGCTGCTGCGCGAGCATGACGTTATCGTCTTTCAGCATCCGCTTTATACCTATAGCTGTCCTGCGCTGCTTAAAGAGTGGCTCGACCGCGTGCTAAGCCGTGGCTTTGCCAGCGGTATAGGGGGAAACCAGCTGGCGGGAAAGTACTGGCGGAGTGTGATCACCACCGGCGAGCCGGAAAGCGCCTACCGTCACGATGGCCTGAATCGCTATCCGATGAGCGATATCCTGCGCCCGTTTGAGCTGACCGCCGCCATGTGCCACATGCACTGGATGAACCCGATTATCGTCTACTGGGCGCGACGTCAGCCGCCCAATGAACTGGCAAACCATGCTAAAGCCTACGCTGACTGGCTGGCGGCGCCGATTGTGGTAGGGGGGCGATGATGGAAGGTTCAGATTTGTTATTAGCGGGGGTGCTGTTTCTCTTCGCGGCGGTGGCGGCGGTGCCGTTAGCCGCGAGGCTGGGCATCGGCGCGGTATTAGGTTATCTGCTGGCGGGGATTGCCATCGGCCCGTGGGGACTGGGTTTCATCAGCGACGTCGACGAAATTCTTCACTTCTCCGAGCTGGGCGTGGTGTTCCTGATGTTTATCATCGGGCTGGAACTGAACCCCACCAAGCTATGGCAGCTGCGACGCCCCATTTTTGGTATTGGCGCCGCGCAGGTCATGCTCAGCGCGGCGATCCTCGGCGGGCTGCTGATGCTGACCAACTTTTCGTGGCAGGCGGCGGTGATTGGCGGGATTGGCCTGGCGATGTCATCGACGGCGATGGCCTTGCAGCTGATGCGCGAAAAGGGGATGAACCGCAGCGAAGCCGGGCAGCTTGGCTTCTCGGTGCTGTTGTTTCAGGATTTAGCTGTCATCCCGGCGCTGGCGCTGGTGCCGCTGCTGGCAGGGGCCGGTGACGATCATGTCCACTGGCAGACCGTTGGCCTGAAGGTGCTGGCTTTTGCCGGAATGTTGATTGGCGGGCGCTATCTGCTGCGCCCGGTATTCCGTTTTATCGCCAGCTCAGGCGTACGTGAAGTGTTTACCGCGGCGACGCTGCTGTTGGTCCTCGGTTCCGCGCTGTTTATGGATGCGCTGGGGCTGTCGATGGCGCTGGGCACCTTTATTGCGGGCGTGCTGTTGGCGGAAAGCGAATATCGCCACGAACTGGAAATCGCTATCGAGCCGTTTAAAGGGCTGTTGTTGGGGCTGTTCTTTATTTCGGTGGGCATGTCGCTGAATCTCGGCGTGCTCTACACCCATCTGTTGTTGGTTGTGGGCTGCGTGGCGCTGCTGGTGGCGGTGAAGACGCTGGTGCTGTATCTGCTGGCGCATGTGAACGGTATGCGCAGCTCAGAGCGTCTGCAGTTTGCCAGCGTGCTGAGTCAGGGCGGCGAGTTTGCCTTCGTACTCTTTTCCGCCGCCTCGTCGTTCAAAGTCTTCAAGGGTGACCAGATGTCGCTGCTGCTGGTGACGGTCACGCTGTCGATGATGACCACGCCGCTACTGATGAAGGTTGTGGATCTGGTCCTGTCGCGTCGTTTCAACGGCCCGGAAGAGGAAGATGAAGCGCCGTGGGTGGAGGATGATAAGCCGCAGGTGATCGTGGTGGGCTTTGGCCGTTTCGGTCAGGTGATTGGCCGTCTGCTGATGGCCAATAAGCTGCGCATTACCGTCCTCGAGCGTGATATCAGCGCGGTTAACCTGATGCGCAAATACGGCTATAAGGTTTATTACGGCGACGCTACACAGGTGGAGCTGCTGCGCTCGGCGGGGGCTGAACAAGCACAGTCGATCGTCATTACCTGCAACGAACCGGAAGATACCATGAAGCTGGTGGAAATCTGCCAGCAGCACTTCCCGCATCTGAACATTATGGCGCGTGCACGGGGACGTGTGGAGGCGCACGAACTGTTACAGGCAGGCGTGGTACAGTTTTCTCGCGAGACTTTTTCCAGCGCGCTGGAGCTGGGGCGTAAGGCACTTATCTCAACCGGGATGCACCCACATCAGGCCCAGCGCGCCCAGCTGCACTTTAAGCGCCTGGACATGCGCATGCTGCGTGAACTTATGCCGGTCCACAGCGATACCCAACAAATTTCGCGCGTGCGGGAAGCGCGGCGGGAGCTGGAGGAGATCTTCCAGCGTGAGATGCAACAAGAGCGACGGCAGTTGGACGGCTGGGACGAATTTGAATAGAAGGTGAGTATGGCGGTACGTAAACGTTTTATCGCGGGCGCAAAATGCCCGTCGTGTCAGGCGCAGGATTCTATGGCGATGTGGCGCGAGAATAATATTGATGTGGTTGAATGCGTTAAGTGCGGGCACCAGATGCGTGAAGCCGATAAAGAAGCGCGCGATCACGTGCGCAAAGAGGAACAAGTGATCGGGATTTTTCATCCGGAGTAGCGATCCGTGCTGTCTTTTTTTAAGCTTATGGGTACACGGGTGTAGAATTCCGCTACAATCTGCGCCACTAAAATATTCCCATGCTCAGGAGATATCATGAAAGTAGCAAAAGACCTGGTGGTCAGCCTGGCTTATCAGGTACGTACAGAAGACGGTGTGTTGGTTGATGAGTCTCCGGTAAGTGCACCGCTGGACTACCTGCATGGTCACGGTTCCCTGATCTCCGGCCTGGAAAATGCGCTGGACGGTCACGATGTTGGTGATAAATTCGACGTTGCTGTGCAAGCTAACGACGCTTACGGTCAGTACGACGAAAACCTGGTGCAGCGCGTTCCTAAAGACGTCTTCATGGGCGTTGACGAACTGCAGGTTGGTATGCGCTTCCTGGCGGAAACCGACCAGGGTCCGGTTCCGGTTGAAATCACCGAAGTTGAAGACGACCACGTTGTGGTTGACGGCAACCACATGCTGGCTGGCCAGAACCTGAAGTTCAGCGTAGAAGTTGTGGCTATCCGTGAAGCAACGGAAGAAGAACTGGCTCATGGCCACGTTCACGGCGCGCACGACCATCATCACGATCACGGTGAAGACGGTTGCTGCGGCGGTCACGGCCACGACCACGGTCATGACCACGGCGGCGAAGGCTGCTGCGGCGGTGGCGGTAAAGGCCACGGCGGCTGCGGCTGCCACTAATCCCTCTCGTTCTCTTGAACGACAGAGACAAAAAAAGCGGGGAAACCCGCTTTTTTTACGTCTTAATAATGGGGCGGCGGCGTCTCTTCAGACTGTGACGCGATGTTGGACGGCTGGCTGGCTTTGAGTTTTTCCGTCAGCAGACGCAGATGCTCGCGCAGTTTGGCCATCTCCATTTCATGAGCGGTCACCGTCTGGTTGAGATCCTCAATGGTGATTTCCTGGAAGGCCAGTCGGCTTTCAAGCTCCTCCAGACGCGCCTCGATAGTCGTTTCCTGCATGATGTCTCTCTCTCTACTCTGTTATCGCCAAAAGCGTTTCCGACGCGGCGGATTCTACGCAACTTTATCCCGGCATGCAGCACTGCCGTTCGTGAGCGGAAACTAATTTAAACAAAAAGAGTCTGAAAAGGGTCGATATCAGGAGCGTTCGTATGTAGATTTCCTCTACAACGTTTTATAGTACGCTTCTCATTTAGTTAACATGGGGCGAGAGGCCCCGGCCCTGGAGAGATGGATGAAATCACTGTTTAAAGTAACGCTTCTGGCAACCACAATGGCCGTTGCACTGAATGCGCCTCTGACCTTCGCGGCTGACGCTGCGGCGAAAGCGGCCCCGGCAGCAGAAAGCAAAGCTGCATTCAAAAATGACGACCAGAAATCTGCTTATGCGCTTGGCGCATCGCTGGGTCGTTACATGGAAAATTCTCTGAAAGAACAGGAAAAACTGGGCATCAAACTGGATAAAGACCAGCTGATCGCCGGCGTTCAGGACGCCTTTGCTGATAAGAGCAAACTGTCCGATCAGGAAATTGAACAAACTCTGCAGGCTTTCGAAACTCGCGTGAAGACCTCCGCTCAGGCGAAGATGGAAAAAGACGCAGCTGATAACGAAGCGAAAGGCAAAGCCTACCGCGACAAGTTCGCCAAAGAGAAGGGCGTGAAAACCTCTAAAACCGGCCTGCTGTTTAAAGTAGAGAAAGAAGGCACCGGCGAAACACCGAAAGACAGCGACACCGTGGTTGTTAACTACAAGGGTACGCTGATCGACGGTAAAGAGTTCGATAACTCCTACACCCGCGGTGAACCGCTCTCCTTCCGTCTGGATGGCGTTATCCCAGGTTGGACTGAAGGCCTGAAAAATATCAAGAAAGGCGGTAAAATCCAGCTGGTTATCCCACCGGATCTGGCATACGGAAAAACCGGCGTTCCGGGTATTCCGGCGAACTCCACGCTGGTCTTCGACGTTGAACTGTTAGACGTTAAACCGGCCCCGAAGGCCGAAGCGCAGCCTGAAGCCGCACCGGCAGATAAAGCTGCTGAAGCGAGCAAAAAATAAGAGTCAGATAGCCGCCGCCCACAGGGCGGCGGCTTTTTATTATCGGCAGGATATAATTAATGCTGGAAAGCGCCTTATGCGCTGTATTACTTTAGATGCCCCTAATAGTGATGAGCCTGCCCTGACAACATAACGACAGGCTCCTGAAAAGGAGTGCTTTTTTTCATGTCCAGGTCGCTTTTAACCAACGAAACCAGTGAGCTTGATTTACTGGATCAACGTCCTTTCGATCAGACCGACTTCGATATTCTTAAATCCTACGAAGCGGTGGTGGACGGGTTGGCGATGCTCATTGGTTCCCACTGCGAAATCGTGCTGCATTCACTTCAGGATCTTAAATGTTCGGCAATACGCATCGCAAACGGTGAACATACCGGGCGCAAAATCGGCTCGCCGATTACCGACCTCGCACTCCGTATGCTGCATGATATGACCGGGGCGGATAGTAGCGTTTCCAAATGCTATTTTACTCGCGCCAAAAGCGGCGTGCTGATGAAGTCGGTCACCATTGCCATCCGTAATCGTGAGCAACGCGTCATTGGTTTGCTGTGCATCAACATGAACCTCGATGTGCCGTTCTCACAGATTATGAACACCTTTATTCCGCCAGAGACGCCGGAAGTGGGCTCTGCGGTTAACTTCGCCTCCTCGGTGGAGGATCTGGTGACCCAGACGCTGGAGTTCACTATCGAAGAGGTCAATGCCGATCGCAATGTTTCCAATAACGCCAAAAATCGCCAGATCGTGCTTAACCTTTACGAGAAAGGCATCTTCGACATCAAAGATGCGATCAACCAGGTGGCTGACCGCCTGAACATCTCCAAACACACGGTGTACCTCTACATTCGTCAGTTCAAGAATGGCGATTTCCTGGGGCAAGATAAGTAATGCGTTTTGCCCTGATGGTGACCGGGCCAGCCTATGGTACGCAGCAGGCCAGCAGCGCACTGCAGTTTGCGCAGGCGGCGCTGGCAGAAGGCCACGAGATAGCCTGTGTGTTTTTCTATCGCGAAGGGGTATACAACGCCAATCAGCTGAGTTCCCCTGCCAGCGATGAGTTTGATCTGGTTCGCGCATGGCAATCGCTGCATGATACGCACGGCGTGGCGCTGCATATTTGCGTCGCCGCCGCGCTACGTAGAGGCGTGACGGATGAAACGGAAGCCGGGCAGCTTGGGCTGCCGACCTCTAACTTACAGCCGGGTTTCTCGCTGAGCGGATTGGGTTCGCTGGCCGAAGCCGCGCTGACCTGCGATCGAATGGTGCAGTTCTGATGAAACGCGTCGCGTTTGTTTTCTCCAGTGCGCCGCACGGCAGTGCTGCTGGCCGGGAAGGGCTGGATGCGCTGCTGGCGACGTCAGCATTAAGCGAAGACCTTGGCGTCTTTTTCATTGGCGATGGCGTGTTTCAACTGCTCAGCCAGCAGACGCCCGCGGTGATTCTGGCGCGTGACTATATCGCCACCTTCAAGCTGCTGGCGCTCTACGATATTGAAAACTGCTGGATCTGCGCCGCCTCAATGCGTGAACGCGGTCTGGCGGCCGATACGGGATTTGTCGCCGATGTGGAACCGTTAGAACCGGATGCGCTGCGGGAACGGCTTAACGGCTACGATGTCATTCTGCGCTTCTGAGGCCCCTATGCTGCATACACTCAGTACTTCACCCTGGCATTCCGATATCGCGGGTATGATCCGTCTGATGGCTGAAGGTGATGATTTGCTGCTGCTCGCCGATGGCGTGCTCGCGGCAGTGGAAAACAGCCACTTTCTTGAAATCCTGCGTGCTGCCCCCATATCCATCCATGTGTTGAATGTAGATGTGCAAGCGCGCGGTCTTTGTGCTCAAATTTCGAGCGATGTCATCATGGTCAGCTATACTGACTTCGTCAGGTTAACGGTAAAACACCCGGCTCAAATGACCTGGTAATGCCATACCGTTGTATATTTCTTGACACCCTTTCGGCATGGCCCTAAAATTTCGCGTCCTCATATTATATGAGGCGATTTATTACGTGTTTACGAAGCAAAAGCTAAAACCAGGAGCTATTTAATGGCAACAGTTAACCAGCTGGTTCGCAAACCACGTGCTCGCAAAGTTGCAAAAAGCAACGTGCCTGCACTGGAAGCCTGCCCGCAGAAACGTGGCGTATGTACTCGTGTATATACTACCACTCCTAAAAAACCGAACTCCGCACTGCGTAAAGTTTGCCGTGTTCGTCTGACTAACGGTTTTGAAGTAACCTCCTACATCGGTGGTGAAGGTCATAACCTGCAGGAGCACTCCGTGATCCTGATCCGTGGCGGTCGTGTAAAAGACCTTCCGGGTGTTCGTTACCACACCGTTCGTGGTGCGCTTGACTGCTCCGGCGTTAAAGACCGTAAGCAAGCTCGCTCCAAGTATGGCGTGAAGCGTCCTAAGGCTTAATGGTTCTCCGTTAAGTAAGGCCAAACGTTTTATATTAATGTCAAACTAAACTCTTTGAGTTTTGGACAATCCTGAATTAACAACGGAGTATTTCCATGCCACGTCGTCGCGTCATTGGTCAGCGTAAAATCCTGCCGGATCCTAAGTTCGGATCAGAACTGCTGGCTAAATTTGTCAATATCCTGATGGTAGATGGTAAAAAATCTACTGCAGAATCAATCGTATACAGCGCGCTGGAGACCCTGGCTCAGCGTTCTGGTAAAAATGAACTGGAAGCTTTCGAAGTCGCTCTCGAAAACGTTCGCCCGACTGTAGAAGTTAAATCCCGCCGTGTAGGTGGTTCTACTTATCAGGTACCAGTTGAAGTTCGTCCGGTCCGTCGTAATGCTCTGGCAATGCGTTGGATCGTAGAAGCTGCTCGTAAACGCGGTGATAAATCCATGGCTCTGCGCCTGGCGAACGAACTTTCTGACGCTGCAGACAACAAAGGTACTGCAGTTAAGAAACGTGAAGACGTTCACCGTATGGCAGAAGCCAACAAGGCGTTCGCACACTACCGTTGGTAATCCCTTCGGAGTATTAGTCACCAGGCGGGCGCTTCAGCGAAGCTGCCCGCTTTGGGTTACTTAACTGAACGCCTAAAAAGATAAACGAGGAATCAAATGGCTCGTACAACACCCATCGCACGCTACCGTAACATCGGTATCAGTGCGCACATCGACGCCGGTAAAACCACTACTACCGAACGTATTCTGTTCTACACCGGTGTAAACCATAAAATCGGTGAAGTTCACGACGGCGCCGCTACCATGGACTGGATGGAGCAGGAGCAGGAACGTGGTATTACCATCACTTCCGCAGCGACTACTGCATTCTGGTCTGGTATGGCTAAGCAGTATGAACCGCATCGCGTAAACATCATCGACACCCCGGGGCACGTTGACTTCACCATCGAAGTAGAACGTTCCATGCGTGTTCTTGACGGTGCGGTAATGGTTTACTGCGCAGTTGGTGGTGTTCAGCCACAGTCTGAAACCGTATGGCGTCAGGCTAACAAGTATAAAGTACCGCGCATCGCGTTCGTTAACAAAATGGACCGTATGGGCGCTAACTTCCTGAAAGTTGTTGGTCAGATCAAAACCCGTCTGGGCGCGAACCCTGTTCCGCTGCAGCTGGCAATTGGCGCTGAAGAAGCGTTCACCGGTGTTGTTGACCTGGTGAAAATGAAAGCCATCAACTGGAACGAAGAAGATGCAGGTGTAACCTTCACTTATGAAGATATCCCGGCAGACATGCAGGAACTGGCTGACGAATGGCACCAGAACCTGATCGAGTCCGCTGCTGAAGCTTCAGAAGAGCTGATGGAGAAATACCTGGGTGGTGAAGAACTGACTGAAGAAGAGATCAAAAAAGCTCTGCGTCAGCGCGTTCTGAACAACGAAATCATCCTGGTAACCTGTGGTTCTGCGTTCAAGAACAAAGGTGTTCAGGCGATGCTGGATGCGGTAATTGATTACCTGCCATCCCCGGTTGACGTACCTGCGATCAACGGTATCCTGGACGACGGTAAAGATACTCCGGCTGAGCGTCACGCAAGCGACGACGAGCCGTTCTCTGCACTGGCGTTCAAAATCGCTACCGACCCGTTTGTTGGTAACCTGACCTTCTTCCGTGTGTACTCCGGTGTGGTTAACTCTGGTGATACCGTACTGAACTCCGTGAAAGCTGCACGTGAGCGTTTCGGTCGTATCGTTCAGATGCACGCTAACAAACGTGAAGAGATCAAAGAAGTTCGCGCGGGCGACATCGCTGCTGCAATCGGTCTGAAAGACGTAACCACTGGTGACACCCTGTGTGACCCGGATGCGCCGATCATTCTGGAACGTATGGAATTCCCTGAGCCGGTAATCTCCATCGCAGTAGAACCGAAAACCAAAGCTGACCAGGAAAAAATGGGTCTGGCTCTGGGCCGTCTGGCTAAAGAAGACCCGTCATTCCGCGTATGGACTGATGAAGAATCTAACCAGACCATTATCGCCGGTATGGGTGAGCTGCACCTCGACATCATCGTTGACCGTATGAAACGTGAATTCAACGTTGAAGCGAACGTCGGTAAACCTCAGGTTGCTTACCGTGAAGCGATTCGCGCGAAAGTTACCGATATCGAAGGTAAACACGCTAAGCAGTCTGGTGGTCGCGGTCAGTACGGTCATGTTGTTATCGACATGTACCCGCTGGAGCCGGGTTCCAACCCGAAAGGCTACGAGTTCATCAACGACATTAAAGGTGGTGTAATCCCTGGCGAATACATCCCGGCCGTTGATAAAGGTATCCAGGAACAGCTGAAATCTGGCCCGCTGGCTGGTTACCCGGTTGTTGACATGGGTGTTCGTCTGCACTTCGGTTCTTACCATGACGTTGACTCCTCTGAACTGGCGTTTAAACTGGCCGCTTCTATCGCCTTCAAAGATGGCTTTAAGAAAGCGAAACCAGTTCTGCTTGAGCCGATCATGAAGGTTGAAGTAGAGACTCCGGAAGAGAACACTGGTGACGTTATCGGTGACTTGAGCCGCCGTCGTGGTATGCTCAAAGGTCAGGAATCCAACGTGACTGGCGTTGTGATCCACGCTGAAGTTCCGCTGTCCGAAATGTTCGGTTATGCGACTCAGCTGCGTTCACTGACCAAAGGCCGTGCTTCTTACTCCATGGAGTTCCTGAAGTACGACGATGCGCCGAACAACGTTGCTCAGGCCGTTATTGAAGCCCGTGGTAAATAATCCACAGGATTAAAACCTAAGTCCCGTGCTCTCTCCAAAGGGGAGAGCACTATAGTAAGGAATATAGCCGTGTCTAAAGAAAAATTTGAACGTACAAAACCGCACGTTAACGTCGGCACCATCGGCCACGTTGACCACGGTAAAACTACCCTGACCGCTGCAATCACCACCGTACTGGCTAAAACCTACGGCGGTGCTGCTCGTGCTTTCGACCAGATCGATAACGCTCCGGAAGAAAAAGCTCGTGGTATCACCATCAACACTTCCCACGTTGAATATGACACCCCGACCCGCCACTACGCACACGTAGACTGCCCGGGGCACGCCGACTATGTTAAAAACATGATCACCGGTGCTGCTCAGATGGACGGCGCGATCTTGGTTGTTGCTGCGACTGACGGCCCGATGCCGCAGACTCGTGAGCACATCCTGCTGGGTCGTCAGGTAGGCGTTCCGTACATCATCGTGTTCCTGAACAAATGCGACATGGTTGATGACGAAGAGCTGCTGGAACTGGTTGAAATGGAAGTTCGTGAACTTCTGTCCCAGTACGATTTCCCGGGCGACGACACTCCGATCGTTCGTGGTTCTGCTCTGAAAGCGCTGGAAGGCGAAGCAGAGTGGGAAGCGAAAATCATCGAACTGGCTGGCTTCCTGGATTCTTACATCCCAGAACCAGAGCGTGCGATTGACAAGCCGTTCCTGCTGCCGATCGAAGACGTATTCTCCATCTCCGGTCGTGGTACCGTTGTTACCGGTCGTGTAGAGCGCGGTATCATCAAAGTTGGCGAAGAAGTTGAAATCGTTGGTATCAAAGAGACTGCTAAGTCTACCTGTACTGGCGTTGAAATGTTCCGCAAACTGCTGGACGAAGGCCGTGCTGGTGAGAACGTTGGCGTTCTGCTGCGTGGTATCAAACGTGAAGAAATCGAACGTGGTCAGGTACTGGCTAAGCCGGGTTCTATCAAGCCGCACACCAAGTTCGAATCTGAAGTGTACATCCTGTCCAAAGACGAAGGCGGCCGTCATACTCCGTTCTTCAAAGGCTACCGTCCGCAGTTCTACTTCCGTACTACTGACGTGACTGGTACCATCGAACTGCCGGAAGGCGTAGAGATGGTAATGCCGGGCGACAACATCAAAATGGTTGTTACCCTGATCCACCCGATCGCGATGGACGACGGTCTGCGTTTCGCAATCCGTGAAGGCGGCCGTACCGTTGGCGCGGGCGTTGTTGCTAAAGTAATGAGCTAATTATTTATTAATTAGCTTTGAGCTTAAAAAGGGCGCTTCGGCGCCCTTTTTGCTTTTTATGGTTTTATTCCGCCTGTATTGCGCACGATTTGTTCGTGTATTTCCTCGTTGTTTTTCGTTCCGGTATTGTAATCATAATTATTCTCACTTACACTTTGTTCAGAAATTGAACGGGAGTGGGTATGTACGTTTGTTTGTGTAATGGCGTCAGCGATAAAAAAATTCGCCAGGCAGTACGCCAGTTTCATCCGCAGTCTTTCCAGCAATTGAGAAAATGTATTCCTATTGGAAATCAATGTGGTAAGTGTGTTCGTGCAGCCCGAGAGGTGATGGAAGACGAATTAATGCAAATGCCAGAGTTCAAAGAGATTGCCTGAAGCCGGATTTCTTTTTTGACATCCCCGTAGGCCGTTCTACGCTTCAATAAGTGGAAGCGGAGGGTCTATATAATGAAAGGTGATGTTAAGATTATAAATTATCTCAATAAATTATTGGGAAATGAGCTTGTCGCAATCAATCAATACTTTCTCCATGCGAGAATGTTCAAAAACTGGGGCCTGATGCGCCTCAACGATATTGAATATCACGAATCCATCGATGAAATGAAACACGCTGATAAGTACATCGAGCGTATTTTGTTTCTTGAAGGGATCCCCAATCTTCAGGATCTTGGCAAGCTGCATATCGGCGAAGATGTCGAAGAAATGCTGCAATCTGACTTAAAACTGGAACTGGACGGCGCAAAAGATTTGCGTGAAGCCATTGCCTACGCCGATAGCGTCCATGACTACGTGAGCCGCGATATGTTGATCGAGATACTCACCGAAGAAGAGCACCATATCGACTGGCTGGAGACGGAGCTGGATCTGATTGGCAAAATTGGCCTACAGAATTATCTGCAGTCGCAAATTAAAGTTGAAGATTAATCGCCGCCAGGCCGGCGATAATAAAACCCGCAGCCCCCAGAAATGGACCGAACGGCAGCGGGTTTTTTATTGTCTGTGCTGACCGTCTCCAGATGGCCTGACTCAGGATGTAAGTGCCGGCCATTGCGCAGGCTGTAACAAGCAGTACCGGTAATGATTGCCACCCGTGCCACGCCCCCAGGGCCGCAAGATATTTTACATCCCCGTACCCTAAGCCCTCACACCTGCGTATTGCTCTGTATCCCCAGTAAAACATGCTCATAATGCCGTAGCCGGCAAACACCCCCCAAAGCGCATCGCTGAGAGCCGCCGGATGCAGACTGAGCTGGAATAGCACCCCAGTCCACAGTAAAGGGCAGGTCAGGCGGTTTGGCAGCAGACCGGTATGGGCGTCATGCCAGCACAGGGCGCCGCTGAGCAGCGTATAAAGAATAAAGAAGGGTAGATCGAAAAGTGTCATCATTATAAGTCCGGTTTGGAAAAGTGGATGCAGTGTGCAAAGGGAGGGGGGAGGTTGGCAAAAGGGAATCTCTTTGACTGCGAGGCGTCATCCGGACAAAGAGGCGAGCTTGTAGGTTTGCACATCGTTTTGCGTAGCGCGCTGCAGGATATGGTGATTAATTTATAAACACGGCTTGCTTCACATGGGTATTTGTGTATAATGCGCGGGCTTGTCTAATATTGACAGGCGGTTCAATCTGAACCAGGTACTGCGTAAGCGATACCAGACAATGTTCCCAATTGGGGAACTCTGTAAGAACGGTTACACTCTCCCATCAATCGTAATGGGTTTGAGGAGTAACTATTTCGTCTATAAAATAATTGGAGCTCTGGTCTCATGCAGAACCAAAGAATCCGTATCCGCCTGAAAGCGTTTGATCATCGTCTGATCGATCAATCAACCGCGGAAATCGTCGAGACTGCTAAGCGCACTGGTGCGCAAGTCCGTGGTCCGATCCCGCTGCCGACCCGCAAAGAGCGTTTCACCGTTCTGATCTCTCCGCACGTTAACAAAGACGCGCGTGATCAGTACGAGATCCGTACTCACAAGCGTCTGGTTGACATCGTTGAGCCAACTGAAAAAACCGTTGATGCTCTGATGCGTCTGGACCTGGCTGCCGGTGTAGACGTGCAGATCAGCCTGGGTTAATCAGGTCATCGAGCGATTGAGAGGTTGATACAATGATTGGTTTAGTCGGTAAAAAAGTGGGTATGACCCGCATCTTCACTGAAGATGGCGTATCTATCCCAGTAACCGTTATCGAAGTTGAAGCAAACCGCGTTACTCAGATCAAAGATCTGGCTAACGATGGCTATCGCGCTGTTCAGGTTACCACTGGTGCTAAAAAAGCTAACCGTGTAACTAAGCCGGAAGCTGGCCACTTTGCTAAAGCTGGCGTAGAAGCTGGCCGCGGCCTGTGGGAATTCCGTCTGGCTGATGGTGAAGAATACACCGTAGGTCAGAGCATCAGCGTTGAACTGTTTGCTGACGTTAAAAAAGTTGACGTAACCGGTACCTCTAAAGGTAAAGGTTTCGCTGGTACCGTTAAGCGCTGGAACTTCCGTACCCAGGACGCTACTCACGGTAACTCCTTGTCTCACCGCGTTCCGGGTTCTATCGGTCAGAACCAGACTCCGGGCAAAGTGTTCAAAGGCAAGAAAATGGCAGGTCAGCTGGGCAACGAACGCGTTACTGTTCAGAGCCTGGACGTAGTACGTGTTGACGCTGAGCGCAACCTGCTGCTGGTTAAAGGTGGTGTTCCGGGTGCGACCGGTTGCGACCTGATCGTTAAACCAGCTGTGAAGGCGTAAGGGGATAGCAATGGAATTAGTATTGAAAGACGCGCAGAGCGCGCTGACTGTTTCCGAAACTACCTTCGGTCGTGATTTCAACGAAGCGCTGGTTCACCAGGTTGTTGTTGCTTATGCAGCTGGTGCTCGTCAGGGTACTCGTGCTCAGAAGACTCGTGCTGAAGTAACTGGTTCAGGCAAAAAGCCGTGGCGCCAGAAAGGTACCGGCCGTGCGCGTTCAGGTTCTATCAAGAGCCCGATCTGGCGTTCCGGTGGCGTGACCTTCGCTGCTCGCCCGCAGGACCACAGTCAAAAAGTTAACAAGAAGATGTACCGCGGCGCGCTGAAAAGCATCCTGTCCGAACTGGTACGTCAGGATCGTCTGATCGTTGTCGAGAAGTTCTCTGTAGAAGCGCCTAAAACTAAGCTGCTGGCACAGAAACTGAAAGACATGGCTCTGGAAGATGTGCTGATCATCACCGGTGAGCTGGACGAAAACCTGTTCCTGGCTGCGCGCAACCTGCACAAGGTTGACGTACGCGATGCAACTGGTATCGACCCGGTTAGCCTGATCGCCTTCGACAAAGTCGTAATGACTGCTGATGCTGTTAAGCAAGTTGAGGAGATGCTGGCATGATTCGTGAAGAACGTCTGCTGAAGGTGCTGCGCGCACCGCACGTTTCTGAAAAAGCGTCTACCGCGATGGAAAAAACCAATACCATCGTTCTCAAAGTTGCTAAAGACGCGACCAAAGCAGAAATCAAAGCTGCTGTGCAGAAACTGTTTGAAGTCGAAGTCGAAGTCGTTAACACCCTGGTAGTTAAAGGGAAAGTTAAACGTCACGGACAGCGTATCGGTCGTCGTAGCGACTGGAAAAAAGCTTACGTCACCCTGAAGGAAGGCCAGAATCTGGACTTCGTCGGCGGCGCTGAGTAAGTCGGAGGAGTAATACAATGGCAGTTGTTAAATGTAAACCGACATCTCCGGGTCGTCGCCACGTAGTTAAAGTGGTTAACCCTGAGCTGCACAAGGGCAAACCTTTTGCTCCGCTGCTGGAAAAAAACAGCAAATCCGGTGGTCGTAACAACAATGGCCGTATCACCACTCGTCACATTGGTGGTGGTCACAAGCAGGCTTACCGTATTGTTGACTTCAAACGCAACAAAGATGGTATCCCGGCAGTTGTTGAGCGTCTTGAGTACGATCCGAACCGTTCCGCGAACATCGCGCTGGTTCTGTACAAAGACGGCGAGCGCCGTTACATCCTGGCCCCGAAAGGCCTGAAAGCTGGCGACCAGATTCAGTCTGGCGTTGATGCTGCAATCAAAGCAGGTAACACCCTGCCGATGCGCAATATCCCGGTTGGTTCTACCGTTCATAACGTAGAAATGAAACCAGGTAAAGGCGGTCAGCTGGCACGTTCCGCTGGTACTTACGTTCAGATCGTTGCTCGTGATGGTGCTTATGTCACCCTGCGTCTGCGTTCTGGTGAAATGCGTAAAGTCGAAGCAGACTGCCGCGCTACTCTGGGCGAAGTTGGCAATGCTGAGCATATGCTGCGCGTTCTGGGTAAAGCAGGTGCTGCACGCTGGCGTGGTGTTCGTCCTACCGTTCGCGGTACTGCGATGAACCCAGTCGACCACCCACATGGTGGTGGTGAAGGTCGTAACTTTGGTAAGCACCCGGTAACTCCGTGGGGCGTTCAGACCAAAGGTAAGAAGACCCGCAGCAACAAGCGTACTGATAAATTCATCGTACGTCGCCGTAGCAAATAATTTTAGAGGATAAGCCATGCCACGTTCTCTCAAGAAAGGTCCTTTTATTGACCTGCACTTGCTGAAGAAGGTAGAGAAAGCGGTGGAAAGCGGAGACAAGAAGCCCCTGCGCACTTGGTCCCGTCGTTCAACGATCTTTCCTAACATGATCGGTTTGACCATCGCTGTCCATAATGGTCGTCAGCACGTTCCAGTTTTTGTTACCGACGAAATGGTTGGTCACAAACTGGGTGAATTCGCACCGACTCGTACTTATCGCGGCCACGCTGCTGATAAAAAAGCGAAGAAGAAATAAGGTAGGAGGAAGAGATGGAAACTTTAGCTCAACATCGCCATGCTCGTTCTTCTGCTCAGAAGGTTCGCCTTGTTGCTGACCTGATTCGCGGTAAGAAAGTGTCGCAGGCACTGGAAATTCTGACCTACACCAATAAGAAAGCGGCTGTACTGGTTAAGAAAGTTCTGGAATCTGCCATTGCTAACGCTGAACACAACGATGGCGCTGACATCGACGATCTGAAAGTTACGAAAATTTTCGTAGACGAAGGCCCGAGC
Source organism: Kluyvera sp. CRP (assembly GCF_019930565.1). Lineage (NCBI taxonomy): Bacteria > Pseudomonadati > Pseudomonadota > Gammaproteobacteria > Enterobacterales > Enterobacteriaceae > Kluyvera > Kluyvera sp. CRP. The sequence goes on from NZ_CP082841.1 coordinate 1,593,569, forward strand.
ATGAAGCGCATTATGCCGCGTGCGAAAGGTCGTGCAGATCGCATCCTGAAGCGCACCAGCCACATCACTGTGGTTGTGTCCGATCGCTGAGACTCTGGAGACTAGCAATGGGTCAGAAAGTACATCCTAATGGTATTCGCCTGGGTATTGTAAAACCATGGAACTCAACCTGGTTTGCGAACACCAAAGAATTCGCTGACAACCTGGACAGCGACTTTAAAGTACGTCAGTACCTGACTAAGGAACTGGCTAAAGCGTCCGTATCTCGTATCGTTATCGAGCGTCCGGCTAAGAGCATCCGTGTGACCATTCACACCGCTCGCCCGGGTATCGTGATCGGTAAGAAAGGTGAAGACGTAGAAAAACTGCGCAAAGTCGTAGCTGATATTGCTGGCGTACCTGCCCAGATCAATATCGCCGAAGTGCGTAAGCCTGAACTGGACGCAAAATTGGTTGCTGACAGCATCACTTCTCAGCTGGAACGTCGCGTTATGTTCCGTCGTGCTATGAAGCGTGCTGTACAGAACGCAATGCGTCTGGGCGCTAAAGGTATCAAAGTTGAAGTTAGCGGCCGTCTGGGCGGCGCGGAAATCGCACGTACCGAATGGTACCGTGAAGGTCGCGTACCGCTGCACACTCTGCGTGCTGACATCGACTACAACACCTCTGAAGCGCACACCACTTATGGTGTAATCGGCGTTAAGGTATGGATCTTCAAAGGTGAGATCCTGGGTGGTATGGCTGCTGTTGAACAACCGGAACCGGCTGCTCAACCTAAAAAGCAGCAGCGTAAAGGCCGTAAATAAGGAGCGTCGCTGATGTTACAACCAAAGCGTACAAAATTCCGTAAAGTGCACAAAGGCCGTAACCGCGGTCTGGCTGCTGGCGCGGATGTTAGCTTCGGCAGCTTCGGCCTGAAAGCTGTTGGCCGTGGTCGTCTGACTGCCCGTCAGATCGAAGCAGCACGTCGTGCAATGACCCGTGCAGTTAAGCGTCAAGGTAAGATCTGGATCCGTGTATTCCCGGACAAACCGATCACCGAAAAACCGCTGGCAGTGCGTATGGGTAAAGGTAAAGGTAACGTGGAGTATTGGGTTGCCTTGATTCAGCCGGGTAAAGTCCTGTATGAAATGGACGGTGTCCCGGAAGAGCTGGCCCGTGAAGCATTCGGCCTCGCTGCAGCGAAACTGCCGATCAAAACCACCTTTGTAACTAAGACGGTGATGTAATGAAAGCAAAAGAGCTGCGTGAAAAAAGCGTTGAAGAGCTGAACGCTGAGCTGCTGAACCTGCTGCGTGAGCAGTTCAACCTGCGCATGCAGGCTGCAAGTGGCCAGCTGCAACAGACTCACCTGCTGAAGCAGGTTCGTCGTGATGTTGCACGCGTTAAGACTTTACTGACTCAGAAGGCGGGTGCGTAATGACCGATAAAATCCGTACTCTGCAAGGTCGCGTAGTTAGCGCAAAAATGGAGAAATCCATTGTTGTTGCTATCGAACGTATGGTGAAACACCCGGTATACGGCAAATTCATCAAACGTACGACCAAACTGCACGTACATGACGAGAACAACGAATGCGGCATGGGCGACGTGGTTGAAATCCGCGAATGCCGTCCGCTGTCCAAGACTAAATCCTGGACGCTGGTTCGCGTTGTAGAGAAAGCGGTTCTGTAATACAGTACTCGTTCTCGATACGAATAAACGGCTCAGCGATGAGCCGTTTATTTTTTCTACCCATATCGTTGAAGCGGTGTTATAATGCCGCGCCCTCGATATGGGGCTTTTTAACGACCTGAATTCGGGTCTCAGTAGTAGTTGACATTAGCGGAGCACTAAAATGATCCAAGAACAGACTATGCTGAACGTCGCCGACAACTCCGGTGCACGTCGCGTAATGTGTATCAAGGTTCTGGGTGGCTCGCACCGTCGCTACGCAGGCGTAGGCGACATCATCAAGATCACCATCAAGGAAGCAATTCCGCGTGGTAAGGTCAAAAAAGGTGATGTGCTGAAGGCGGTAGTGGTGCGCACCAAGAAGGGTGTTCGTCGCCCGGACGGTTCTGTCATTCGCTTCGATGGTAATGCATGCGTTATTTTAAACAATAACAGCGAGCAGCCTATCGGTACGCGTATTTTTGGGCCGGTAACTCGTGAACTTCGTAACGAGAAGTTCATGAAAATTATCTCTCTGGCACCAGAAGTACTCTAAGGAGCGAATCATGGCAGCTAAAATCCGTCGTGATGACGAAGTTATCGTGTTAACCGGTAAAGATAAAGGTAAGCGCGGTAAAGTTAAGAATGTCCTGTCTTCCGGCAAGGTCATCGTTGAAGGTATCAACCTGGTTAAGAAACACCAGAAGCCGGTTCCGGCTCTGAACCAACCAGGCGGCATTGTAGAGAAAGAAGCAGCTATTCAGATCTCTAACATTGCACTTTTCAACGCGGCTACCGGCAAGGCTGACCGTGTAGGCTTTAGATTCGAAGACGGCAAAAAAGTCCGTTTCTTCAAGTCTAACAGCGAAACTATCAAGTAATTTGGAGTAGTACGATGGCGAAACTGCATGATTACTACAAAGACGAAGTAGTCGCTAAACTCATGTCTGAGTTTAACTACAATTCTGTCATGCAAGTCCCTCGGGTCGAGAAGATCACCCTGAACATGGGTGTTGGTGAAGCGATCGCTGACAAGAAACTGCTGGATAACGCAGCAGCTGACCTGACAGCAATCTCCGGTCAAAAACCGCTGATCACCAAAGCACGCAAATCAGTTGCAGGCTTCAAAATCCGTCAGGGCTATCCGATCGGCTGTAAAGTAACTCTGCGTGGCGAACGCATGTGGGAGTTCTTTGAGCGCCTGATCACTATTGCTGTTCCACGTATCCGTGACTTCCGTGGCTTGTCCGCTAAGTCTTTCGACGGTCGTGGTAACTACAGCATGGGTGTCCGTGAGCAGATCATCTTCCCAGAGATCGACTACGATAAAGTCGACCGCGTGCGTGGTTTGGATATTACCATTACCACTACTGCGAAATCTGATGAAGAAGGCCGTGCTCTGCTGGCTGCCTTTGACTTCCCGTTCCGCAAGTAAGGTAGGGTTACTGAATGGCTAAGCAATCAATGAAAGCACGCGAAGTAAAGCGCGTAGCTTTAGCTGATAAGTACTTCGCAAAACGCGCTGAACTGAAAGCTATTATCTCTGATGTGAACGCGACCGACGAAGATCGTTGGAACGCAGTTCTCAAGCTGCAGTCTCTGCCGCGTGATTCCAGCCCGTCTCGTCAGCGTAAACGCTGCCGTCAAACAGGTCGTCCGCATGGCTATGTGGGCAAGTTCGGGTTGAGCCGTATTAAGCTTCGTGAAGCCGCTATGCGCGGTGAAGTACCGGGCTTGAAAAAGGCTAGCTGGTAATTACCAATTGAATCACGGGAGTAAAGACAGATGAGCATGCAAGATCCGATCGCGGATATGCTGACCCGTATCCGTAACGGTCAGGCCGCGAATAAAGCTGCGGTCACCATGCCTTCCTCCAAGCTGAAAGTGGCAATTGCCAACGTGCTGAAGGAAGAAGGTTTTATTGAAGATTTTAAAGTTGAAGGCGACACCAAGCCGGAACTGGAACTGACTCTTAAGTATTTCCAGGGTAAAGCTGTTGTAGAAAGCATTCAGCGTGTTAGTCGCCCAGGTCTGCGCATTTATAAGCGTAAAGACGAGCTGCCGAAGGTTATGGCTGGCATGGGTATCGCGGTTGTTTCTACCTCTAAAGGTGTTATGACTGATCGTGCAGCGCGCCAGGCTGGTCTTGGTGGCGAAATTATCTGCTACGTAGCCTAATCGGAGGAAAAAATGTCTCGTGTTGCTAAAGCACCGGTCGTTGTTCCTGCCGGCGTTGATGTAAAAATCAACGGTCAGGTTATTACGATCAAAGGTAAAAACGGCGAGCTGACTCGTACTCTCAACGATGCTGTTGACGTTAAACATGCAGATAATGCTCTGACTTTCGGTCCGCGTGATGGTTACGTAGACGGTTGGGCTCAGGCTGGTACCGCGCGTGCCCTGCTGAACGCAATGGTTATCGGTGTTACCGAAGGCTTCACTAAGAAGTTACAGCTGGTTGGTGTAGGTTATCGTGCAGCGGTCAAAGGGAACGTGGTAAACCTGTCTTTAGGTTTCTCTCACCCGGTTGAGCATCAGCTGCCGGCAGGTATTACTGCTGAATGTCCGACTCAAACTGAAATCGTGCTGAAAGGCGCTGATAAGCAGGTGATCGGCCAGGTAGCAGCGGATCTGCGCGCCTACCGTCGTCCTGAGCCTTACAAAGGCAAGGGTGTTCGTTACGCCGACGAAGTCGTGCGTACCAAAGAGGCTAAGAAGAAGTAAGGTAACACTATGGATAAGAAATCTGCTCGTATCCGTCGTGCGACCCGCGCACGCCGCAAGCTCCAGGAGCTGGGTGCAACTCGCCTGGTGGTACATCGTACCCCGCGTCACATTTACGCACAGGTCATTGCACCGAACGGTTCCGAAGTTCTGGTAGCTGCTTCTACTGTAGAAAAAGCTATCGCTGAACAACTGAAGTACACCGGTAACAAAGACGCTGCAGCAGCTGTGGGTAAAGCTGTCGCTGAACGCGCTCTGGAAAAAGGCATCAAAGATGTGTCCTTTGACCGTTCCGGGTTCCAATATCATGGTCGTGTCCAGGCACTGGCAGATGCTGCCCGTGAAGCTGGCCTTCAGTTCTAAGGTAGAGGTGTAAGATGGCTCACATCGAAAAACAAGCTGGCGAACTGCAGGAAAAGCTGATCGCGGTAAACCGCGTATCTAAAACCGTTAAAGGTGGTCGTATTTTCTCCTTCACAGCTCTGACTGTAGTAGGCGATGGTAACGGTCGCGTTGGTTTTGGTTACGGTAAAGCGCGTGAAGTTCCAGCAGCGATCCAGAAAGCGATGGAAAAAGCCCGTCGCAATATGATTAACGTCGCGCTGAATACTGGCACCCTGCAGCACCCGGTTAAGGGTACTCACACGGGTTCTCGTGTATTCATGCAGCCGGCTTCCGAAGGTACCGGTATCATCGCCGGTGGTGCAATGCGCGCCGTTCTGGAAGTCGCTGGGGTTCGTAACGTTCTGGCTAAAGCGTATGGTTCCACCAACCCGATTAACGTGGTTCGTGCAACTATCGATGGTCTGGAAAATATGAAATCTCCGGAAATGGTCGCTGCCAAGCGTGGTAAATCCGTTGAAGAAATTCTGGGGAAATAAACCATGGCAAAGACTATTAAAATTACTCAAACCCGCAGTGCAATCGGTCGTCTGCCGAAACACAAGGCAACGCTGCTTGGCCTGGGTCTGCGTCGTATTGGTCACACCGTAGAGCGCGAGGATACTCCTGCTGTTCGTGGTATGGTCAACGCGGTTTACTTCATGGTTAAAGTTGAGGAGTAAGAGATGCGTTTAAATACTCTGTCTCCGGCCGAAGGCTCTAAAAAGGCGGGTCGCCGTCTGGGTCGTGGTATCGGTTCTGGCCTCGGTAAAACCGGCGGTCGTGGTCACAAAGGTCAGAAGTCTCGTTCTGGCGGTGGCGTACGTCGTGGTTTCGAGGGTGGTCAGATGCCTCTGTACCGTCGTCTGCCGAAATTCGGCTTCACTTCTCGCAAAGCAGCGATCACAGCGGAAATCCGTCTGTCTGACCTGGCGAAAGTGGAAGGCGGTATTGTTGACCTGAGCACGCTGAAAGCAGCTAACATTATCGGTGTCCAGATCGAGTTCGCGAAAGTGATCCTGGCTGGCGAAGTTTCTACTCCGGTAACTGTTCGTGGCCTGCGTGTTACTAAAGGCGCTCGTGCTGCTATCGAAGCTGCTGGCGGTAAAATCGAGGAATAAGTAGCAGATGGCTAAACAACCGGGATTAGATTTTCAAAGTGCCAAAGGTGGCTTAGGCGAGCTGAAACGCAGACTGCTGTTTGTAATCGGTGCGCTTATTGTGTTCCGTATTGGCTCTTTTATTCCGATCCCTGGTATTGATGCCGCTGTACTTGCCAAACTGCTTGAGCAACAGCGAGGCACCATCATTGAAATGTTCAACATGTTCTCTGGTGGTGCTCTCAGCCGTGCTTCTATCTTTGCTCTGGGGATCATGCCGTATATTTCGGCGTCGATCATTATCCAGCTGCTGACGGTGGTTCATCCAACGCTGGCAGAAATTAAGAAAGAAGGGGAGTCTGGTCGTCGTAAGATCAGCCAGTACACCCGCTACGGTACTCTGGTGCTGGCGATATTCCAGTCGATCGGTATTGCTACCGGTCTGCCGAATATGCCTGGTATGCAGGGCCTGGTAATCAATCCAGGCTTTGCATTCTATTTCACCGCTGTTGTAAGTCTGGTTACAGGAACAATGTTCCTGATGTGGCTCGGCGAACAGATCACTGAACGTGGTATCGGTAACGGTATTTCGATCATCATCTTCGCTGGTATCGTTGCGGGACTCCCGCCAGCCATTGCCCATACTATCGAGCAAGCGCGTCAAGGCGACCTGCACTTCCTCCTGTTGCTGTTGGTTGCAGTATTAGTGTTTGCAGTGACGTTCTTTGTTGTATTTGTTGAACGTGGTCAACGCCGCATTGTGGTAAACTACGCGAAACGTCAGCAAGGTCGTCGTGTCTATGCTGCACAGAGCACACATTTACCGCTGAAAGTGAATATGGCGGGGGTAATCCCGGCAATCTTCGCTTCCAGTATTATTCTGTTCCCTGCGACCATCGCGTCATGGTTCGGGGGCGGTACCGGTTGGAACTGGCTGACAACAATTTCGCTGTATTTGCAGCCTGGGCAACCGCTTTATGTGTTACTCTATGCGTCTGCAATCATCTTCTTCTGTTTCTTCTACACGGCGTTGGTCTTCAACCCGCGTGAAACAGCAGATAACCTGAAGAAGTCCGGTGCATTTGTACCAGGAATTCGTCCGGGAGAGCAAACGGCGAAGTATATCGATAAAGTAATGACTCGCCTGACACTCGTTGGTGCACTGTATATTACTTTTATCTGCCTGATCCCGGAGTTCATGCGTGATGCAATGAAAGTGCCGTTCTACTTCGGTGGGACATCGCTACTGATCGTTGTTGTCGTGATTATGGACTTTATGGCTCAAGTGCAAACTCTGATGATGTCAAGTCAGTACGAGTCTGCATTGAAGAAGGCGAACCTGAAAGGCTACGGCCGCTAAATGGTCGTCTGAGAAGTTACGGAGAGTAAAAATGAAAGTTCGTGCTTCCGTCAAGAAATTATGCCGTAACTGCAAAATCGTTAAGCGTGATGGTGTCATCCGTGTGATTTGCAGTGCCGAGCCGAAGCATAAACAGCGCCAAGGCTGATTTTTTCGCATATTTTTCTTGCAAAGTTGGGTTGAGCTGGCTAGATTAGCCAGCCAATCTTTTGTATGTCTGTACGTTTCCATTTGAGTATCCTGAAAACGGGCTTTTCAGCATGGTGCGTACATATTAAATAGTAGGAGTGCATAGTGGCCCGTATAGCAGGCATTAACATTCCTGATCAGAAACATGCTGTGATCGCGTTAACCTCGATCTACGGCGTCGGCAAGACCCGTTCTAAAGCCATCCTGGCTGCTGCGGGTATCGCTGAAAATGTTAAGATCAGTGAGCTGTCTGAAGGACAAATCGACACGCTGCGTGACGAAGTTGCCAAATTTGTCGTTGAAGGTGATCTGCGCCGTGAAATTAGCATGAGCATCAAGCGCCTGATGGATCTTGGTTGCTATCGCGGTTTGCGTCATCGTCGTGGTCTGCCAGTGCGCGGTCAGCGTACTAAGACCAACGCACGTACCCGTAAGGGTCCGCGCAAACCGATCAAGAAATAATCGGGGTGATTGAATAATGGCAAAGGCACCAATTCGTGCACGTAAACGTGTAAGAAAGCAAGTCTCTGACGGCGTGGCTCATATCCATGCTTCTTTCAACAACACCATCGTTACCATTACTGATCGTCAGGGTAACGCGCTGGGTTGGGCAACAGCCGGTGGTTCCGGTTTCCGTGGTTCGCGTAAATCCACTCCGTTTGCAGCTCAGGTTGCAGCAGAGCGTTGCGCTGACGCCGTTAAAGAATACGGCATCAAGAATCTGGAAGTTATGGTTAAAGGTCCGGGTCCAGGCCGCGAATCTACTATTCGTGCTCTGAACGCCGCTGGTTTCCGCATCACTAACATTACTGATGTGACTCCGATCCCTCATAACGGTTGTCGTCCGCCGAAGAAACGTCGCGTATAACGCTTCGTTTTCCAGGTTTGTTGGAGAAAGAAAATGGCAAGATATTTGGGTCCTAAGCTCAAGCTGAGCCGTCGTGAGGGCACCGACTTATTCCTTAAGTCTGGCGTTCGCGCGATCGATACCAAGTGTAAAATTGAACAAGCTCCTGGCCAGCACGGTGCGCGTAAACCGCGTCTGTCTGACTATGGTGTGCAGTTGCGTGAAAAGCAGAAAGTTCGTCGTATCTACGGCGTGCTGGAGCGTCAGTTCCGTAACTATTACAAAGAAGCAGCACGTCTGAAAGGCAACACCGGTGAAAACCTGTTGGCTCTGCTGGAAGGTCGTCTGGACAACGTAGTATACCGTATGGGCTTTGGCGCCACTCGTGCTGAAGCACGCCAGCTGGTTAGCCATAAAGCAATCATGGTAAACGGTCGTGTTGTTAACATCGCTTCTTATCAGGTTAAAGCGAATGACGTTGTTAGCATCCGTGAGAAAGCGAAAAAGCAATCTCGCGTTAAAGCCGCTCTGGAGCTGGCTGAACAGCGTGAAAAGCCAACCTGGCTGGAAGTTGATGCTGGCAAGATGGAAGGCACGTTCAAGCGTCAGCCTGAGCGTTCTGATCTGTCTGCGGACATTAACGAACACCTGATCGTCGAGCTTTACTCCAAGTAAAGCTTAGTACCAAAGAGAGGACACAATGCAGGGTTCTGTGACAGAGTTTCTAAAACCGCGCCTGGTAGATATCGAGCAAGTGAGTTCGACGCACGCCAAGGTGACCCTTGAGCCTTTAGAGCGTGGCTTTGGCCATACTCTGGGTAACGCACTGCGCCGTATTCTGCTCTCATCGATGCCGGGTTGCGCGGTGACCGAGGTTGAGATTGATGGTGTACTTCATGAGTACAGCACCAAAGAAGGCGTTCAGGAAGATATCCTTGAAATCCTGCTCAACCTGAAAGGGCTGGCGGTGAGAGTTCAGGGTAAAGATGAAGTTATTCTTACCTTGAATAAATCTGGCATTGGCCCTGTGACCGCAGCCGATATCACCCATGACGGGGATGTCGAAATCGTCAAGCCGCAGCACGTGATCTGCCACCTGACCGATGAGAACGCAGCTATCAGCATGCGTATCAAAGTTCAGCGCGGTCGCGGTTATGTGCCGGCTTCTGCCCGAATTCATTCGGAAGAAGATGAGCGCCCGATCGGCCGTCTGTTGGTCGACGCCTGCTACAGCCCTGTAGAGCGTATTGCCTACAATGTTGAAGCAGCGCGTGTAGAACAGCGTACCGACCTGGACAAGCTGGTCATCGAAATGGAAACCAATGGCACAATCGATCCTGAAGAGGCGATTCGTCGTGCGGCAACCATCCTGGCAGAACAACTGGAAGCTTTCGTTGACTTACGTGATGTACGTCAGCCGGAAGTGAAAGAAGAGAAACCAGAATTCGATCCGATCCTGCTGCGCCCTGTTGACGATCTGGAATTGACTGTCCGCTCTGCTAACTGCCTCAAGGCAGAAGCTATCCACTATATCGGTGATCTGGTACAGCGTACCGAGGTTGAGTTGCTGAAAACGCCGAACCTGGGTAAAAAATCTCTTACTGAGATTAAAGACGTGCTGGCCTCACGTGGTCTGTCTCTGGGCATGCGCCTGGAAAACTGGCCGCCGGCAAGCATTGCTGACGAGTAACCGGATCACAGGTTAAGGTTTTACTGAGAAGGATAAGGTCATGCGCCATCGTAAGAGTGGTCGTCAACTGAACCGCAACAGCAGCCATCGCCAGGCTATGTTCCGCAACATGGCAGGTTCTCTGGTTCGTCATGAAATCATCAAGACGACCCTGCCTAAAGCGAAAGAACTGCGTCGCGTAGTTGAGCCGCTGATTACTCTTGCCAAGACTGATAGCGTTGCTAATCGTCGTCTGGCATTCGCCCGTACTCGTGATAACGAGATCGTGGCAAAACTGTTTAACGAGCTGGGCCCGCGTTTCGCGAGCCGTACCGGTGGTTACACTCGCATTCTGAAGTGTGGCTTCCGTGCAGGCGACAACGCGCCGATGGCATACATCGAGCTGGTTGATCGTGCTGAGCCGAAAGCAGAAGCAGCTGCAGAGTAATTTGCAGTAAAGTAAAAAAACCCGCCTCGGCGGGTTTTTTTATATCCCCTCTCCCCCCATCCTATCTACAATAGCCGTATTCTTTCTGTTCAACTCAGCGGAGTGTTGTCATGTGGTTACTGGACCAGTGGGCTGAGCGTCATATTACAGACGCACAGCGTCGAGGTGAGTTTGACAATCTTCCGGGACAGGGTGAGGCACTGGTGCTTGATGATGACTCTGCTGTTCCTGAAGAGTTACGCTCTGGTTACCGGCTCTTAAAGAACGCTGGATGCCTGCCGCCAGAGCTTGAACAACGTAAAGAGGCGATAGCGCTGGCGGATATCCTGAAAGGTATTCGCCGTGAGGATGTTCGCTACCAGGAACTAAGTCGTCGATTAACGCTGTTAGAGCTCAAACTCCAACAGGCCGGTATCAATACGGACTTTCTGCGCGGCGATTATGCTGAAAAGCTGATGCAAAAAATCAATGAGGAGTAGCGATGTACCGGATTGGTGAACTGTCTAAACTGGCTGGCGTCACCCCTGACACCGTCCGTTATTATGAAAAGCAGCAGATGATGAGTCACGACGTGCGTACCGAAGGCGGCTTTCGTCTGTACACGGTGGACGATCTTCAGCGCCTGAAGTTTATTCGCTACGCACGTCAGCTTGGTTTTACCCTTGAGTCGATCCGCGAACTGCTTTCGATCCGTGTCGATCCGGAGCACCATACCTGTCAGGAATCAAAAAGCATCGTCCAGGCAAGACTCAGTGAAGTCGAGTCGCGCATCGAAGAACTTCAGTCGATGCAGCGCGCATTAAAGCAGCTCAATGATGCCTGCTGCGGTACGGCGCATAGCAGTGAGTTTTGTTCGATACTTGGGATCCTCGAGCAGGGGGCCGGTGCATCGTAAAATCGCCGTTGAAATTTTACACAATGAGATCTACACTCGCCGCGTTTAATTAACCCAATCAGGAGATTGTTATGAGCCGCTATCAGCATACGAAGGGGCAGATCAAAGATAATGCCATTGAGGCGCTGTTGCATGACCCGCTGTTTCGCCAGCGTGTTGAGAAAAATAAGAAAGGGAAAGGAAGCTATTTGCGGAAGGAAAAACACGGTAAACAATATGGTCGGGAGGCCAGTGGCAAACAAGCGATGCGCTTTTTTACCACTGGCTTTCTGCTTTCTGTAGCCTGATTAAGAACGGTTGTTTTGTTCTTTCAGCAGATCACGAATTTCGGATAGCAGCACTTCTTCTTTTGTTGGCGCCGGCGCGGCCGCGGGTTCTTCTTTCTTACGATTGAGTTTATTCATCAGCTTAATCGCCATAAAGATAGCGAAGGCAACAATGATAAAATCAAACACATTCTGAATGAAGACGCCGTAATGCATCACGACCGCAGGGATATCACCTTGCGCATCACGTAGCGTAACGGCAAACTGTTTGAAATCAATCCCACCAATTAATAGCCCCAACGGTGGCATGATAATGTCCGCCACTAAAGACGACACGATCTTACCAAACGCCGCACCAATAATGACACCCACTGCCAAATCGACAACATTTCCTCGCATCGCGAATTCGCGAAACTCTTTAATAATGCTCATTTTATTCTCCCTTGTGCTAGCTGACGTTTATAAGTTTAACAAATGTTTATTTAATTTCCATTAGTGATAATAAATATGAAGGTATTAATTAACCCTTAAATAATAGAAGGTTAATAAAAAAGCGCTCTATTGAGCGCCTTTGGGAAATTAAAGGAAGAAAGGACTGGGCTGGAACAGGCGTTCGACGTCGGAAATATATTTTTTATCGGTCAGGAACATAATGACGTGATCGCCTTGTTCAATACGCAAATTGTCATTCGCAATCATGACGTCATTTCCACGCACCACCGCGCCAATAATGGTGCCTGGAGGCAGTTTAATTTCGTCAATCACTCGCCCAACTACTCGCGAAGTACTTTCATCGCCGTGTGCGACGGCTTCGATGGCTTCAGCAACACCGCGGCGTAGCGACGAAACGCCTACGATATCGGCTTTACGTACGTGGCTAAGTAGTGCAGAGATGGTGGCCTGCTGTGGTGAGATCGCAATATCGATCACGCTGCCCTGAACCAGATCGACATAAGCGCGACGCTGGATCAACACCATCACTTTCTTGGCACCCATTCGTTTAGCCAGCATCGCCGACATGATATTGGCTTCGTCATCGTTGGTGACGGCAATAAACAGATCGACCTGATCAATGTGCTCTTCCGCCAACAGCTCTTGATCCGAGGCATCGCCAAAAAAGACGATGGTATTTTGCAGTTTCTCTGCCAGTTCGGCCGCTCGCTGTTGATTACGTTCAATCAGCTTCACGCTGTAATCTTTTTCCAGCCTGCGTGCTAACCCCGCACCGATATTACCACCGCCAACCAGCATGATGCGCTTGTAAGGTTTCTCCAGACGTTGGAGCTCACTCATTACCGCGCGAATATGTTGTGATGCGGCGATAAAGAAGACTTCATCACCGGCTTCGACAATAGTGGAACCCTGCGGGCGAATCGGGCGGTCATGGCGGAAAATCGCCGCAACGCGGGTATCAATGTGCGGCATATGCTCACGCATTGTTGAGAGCGCATTACCCACTAGCGGGCCGCCGTAGTAAGCCTTCACCACCGCCAGGCTAACTTTTCCTTCCGCGAAGTTCACCACCTGCAGTGCGCCGGGGTACTCGATCAGACGGTAGATATTGTCGATAACCAATTGCTCGGGAGCGATCAGATGATCGATCGGTACGGCATCGCTGTGAAAGAGCTTATCGGCGTCGCGTACGTAGTCCGGTGAGCGGATTCGTGCAATACGGTTTGGCGTATTGAATAACGAGTAGGCCACCTGGCAGGCGACCATATTGGTTTCATCCGAACTGGTTACCGCGACCAGCATATCGGCATCGTCGGCACCGGCTTCACGCAAAACGCGGGGGTGAGAAGCATGGCCTTGTACCACGCGAAGGTCGAATTTATCCTGCAGGCTGCGCAAGCGCTCGCCGTTAGTGTCAACGATCGTGATGTCGTTGTTTTCCCCGACCAGGTTTTCCGCCAGCGTTCCGCCGACTTGTCCGGCGCCCAGAATGATAATTTTCATCAGTTGCGACCCGTTATTTCATCACTTTTTGATTAGCTTAGCGTAGAAGAAGCCATCACCTTCTTCGGCACCCGGTAAATTCTGTTGCCCTGGCTGCTCAGGCGTACCGGTTTCACGCAGTTCAGCATCCGGTGTGCGGGAGAGAAACGCGGCGATTTGCTGCTGGTTTTCTTCCGGCAGAATGGAACAAGTCGCGTATACCAGCGTACCACCCGGCTTCAGGTGTGCCCAGGTTGCGTTAAGGATCTCGGCCTGCAGCTGTGCCAGTTCGGCAATATCACGGTCGCGGCGCAGCCATTTGATATCCGGGTGGCGACGGATTACCCCGGTAGCGGAACACGGTGCGTCCAGCAGGATGCGATCGAACTGTTGATCGCCGCACCATTGTTCAGGATAGCGTCCATCACCTTGTTTCACCGTCGCCTTCATGCCCAGCCGTTTCAGGTTGTCATACACGCGTGACAGGCGTTTCTCGTCGACGTCGACGGCCAATACATTGGCCTGCGGCGCGACTTCCAGAATGTGAGTGGTTTTGCCGCCCGGCGCACAACACAGGTCAAGGATTTGCTCGCCGTCTTCCGGCAGCAGGTAGTTTACGCACCCTTGAGCGGAAGCATCCTGCACGGTCACCCAACCTTCGTCAAAACCTGGGAGGGCGTGTACGGGCGCTGGTGTTTCCAGACGCACTGCGTCCGGGTAGTCGGGATGCGGGAATCCCGTCATACCGGCTTCCGTTAGCAGATTAAGCCAGGCGTCGCGCGAGTGGTGAGTGCGGTTAACACGCAGCCACATCGGCGGGCGCTGGTTATTGGCCTCAAGGATGCTTTCCCACTGCTGCGGATAGGCCGCTTTAATGCGTTTTACCAGCCAGGAAGGATGAAGGAAGCGCAAATCGGTTTGTGAGAATTCAGTTAGCAGCTCTTCCTGACGGCGCTGGAACTGACGCAGTACGCCGTTGATCAGCCCTTTCAACTGCGGACGCTTTATGACGACTGCACCTTCAACGGTTTCCGCCAGCGCGGCATGCGGCGGAATACGGGTATGCAGCAGCTGGTAGAAGCCCACCATGATCAGGTAATGGACGGTGCGCTGTTTGCCCGTCATCGGGCGTTCCATCAGCTGTTGGATCATCCACTCAAGCTGGGAAAGTGTGCGCAACACGCCGAAGCACAGCTCCTGAAGCAGCGCTTTGTCTTTATCAGCCACTTTTTGCTGCATGGCGGGCAGCACATTGCTTAGCGACTGTCCCTTCTCGACGACCTGTTCAACGGCCTGGGCCGCCATACTGCGTAAATTAAGATGTTTTTTCATAACCGTAAAAATAAAAATGCCCGGAGACTCCGGGCTTTAAAAAGGTACCAACCGTCAGAGTAGACGGTTTCCGGGCTCGAACCACTCCCGGCGCGAGTTAAGCAGATCCTGAGCGCTCATGGCCTTCTTACCCGCTGGTTGCAGCGAGAGAAGATTGAGGATGCCGTCGCCGGTCGCGACCTGAATACCCTGGCGGGTGGCTTCGAGGATGGTCCCCGGCTCGGCGCCAGCGTGTTTGTCAATCACCGAAGCCTGCCAGATTTTGACCGGCTGCTCGTCGATAACGATGTAGCTCATCGGCCACGGATTAAAGGCGCGGATGCAGCGTTCCAACTGAGCGGCGCTGAGCGTCCAGTCAACACGGGCTTCTTCTTTGCTCAGTTTCTCAGCATAGGTAACCAGAGTTTCATCCTGCACTTCCGGTGTCGCCGTGCCGGTTGCCAGCAAATGCAGCGTGTGCAGCAGTCCCTGAGGGCCAAGCTCAGCCAGCTTATCGTAAAGGCTGGCGCTGGTGTCTTCAGGGGTAATCGGGCAGGAAAGCTTATGCAGCATATCGCCGGTATCCAGGCCCACGTCCATCTGCATGATGGTCACACCGGTTTCGCTGTCGCCGGCCCACAGCGAACGCTGAATTGGCGCAGCGCCACGCCAGCGCGGCAGCAGAGAACCGTGAACGTTGATGCACCCGAGGCGCGGCATAGTCAGCACGGCTTTCGGCAGGAGAAGCCCATAAGCGACGACGACCATGACGTCAGCCTGTAGATCCGCAACCAGCTTCTGATTTTCTTCAGGACGCAGCGAGGCTGGCTGAAAGACTGGAATGCCTTTCTCTTCCGCCAACACTTTTACCGGGCTTGGCATTAACTTCTTACCACGGCCGGCAGGGCGGTCTGGTTGGGTAAATACGCCAATGACCTGGTGCTCAGACGACAACAGCGCGTCAAGATGACGCGCTGCAAAATCAGGAGTACCCGCAAAAATAATACGTAGGGAATCTGACACGTTAATCCTTATCCTTAGGCACGCGCGTTCAGGCGATCCAGTTTTTCAACTTTCTGACGAATACGTTGCTGCTTTAATGGTGACAGATAATCGATAAACAGCTTACCGACTAAGTGGTCCATTTCATGCTGAATGCAAATAGCCAGCAGGCCGTCAGCTTCCAGCTCAAAGGGGTTACCATCACGGCCAATGGCGCGAATTTTCACGCGTTCGGCACGAGGAACCAGCGCCCGCTGTTCCGGAATGGACAGGCAGCCTTCTTCAATGCCGGTATCGCCGTCTTTTTCCAGTAGTTCAGGGTTGATCAGCACCAGCTGTTCGTCACGATTCTCAGAGACATCGATAACGATAATACGCTGATGGATATCGACCTGGGTCGCCGCCAGACCAATCCCTTCTTCGGCGTACATGGTTTCGAACATATCGTCCACGATACGCTGGATTTCGTCATTCACTTCTTTTACCGGCGCAGCGACTTTGCGAAGACGCTCGTCCGGGATATGTAATACTTGCAAAACTGCCATAAATATCCAGAGTTCTGTTCAGGAGTAGGAAAGATTATTACCTCTATTCTAGACAAAACCCCCTCTAATTGACAGAGTCACTGACCAATCGCAAAGATTGCTAATGCCGCATGTGGCAAGGGGGAACGGATGTCACCCGAGGAACTCGCCTTTCGTTTGTTAAAGGTGAATGATTTGTATGGCGATGGCATGCTGAACGCGCTGTGTGCGTTGCGTCAGGAAACGCGCATTACCCATCAAATGCTCTACGTTTTGGGCTTCAGCATTAAGCAGGCCGAACGTTTTTTTGCGTTTTCACCCGCAGAGATGGAGGCCGCCAACCGTTGGCTGGCGGAATCAGACAACCATCTTTTATTTGCGGATTCTCCCTTGTATCCGGAACCGCTTCGCGCCATTAGCGATTACCCGGCAGTATTGTGCGTACGCGGGAATCTGGCATTGCTGCATTCCCCACAGCTCGCCGTTGTGGGGAGCCGGCAACACTCTCTGTACGGTGAGCGCTGGGGGCGCTATTTGTGTGAATCGCTGGCGAAGATGGGAATCACGATTACCAGCGGCCTGGCGTTAGGCATCGATGGGGTTGCCCATCGGGGGGCGTTGCAGGCTGGCGGCAGCACGATTGCGGTCCTCGGCAGCGGGCTGAACCATATCTATCCCCATCGGCATCGGTCACTGGCGCAGAGCATTGTGGAACACGGCGGGGCGCTGGTGTCAGAATTCCCGCTTATGGCGACGCCTGCGCCTTATCATTTCCCGCGGCGTAACCGTATTATCAGCGGGT
The DNA here is from genome assembly GCF_019930565.1 of Kluyvera sp. CRP. Taxonomy (NCBI): domain Bacteria; kingdom Pseudomonadati; phylum Pseudomonadota; class Gammaproteobacteria; order Enterobacterales; family Enterobacteriaceae; genus Kluyvera; species Kluyvera sp. CRP. Next base: position 1,610,675 of record NZ_CP082841.1, read on the forward strand.
TAAGTCGCGGCGTATTGGTTGTGGAAGCCGCGTTGCGAAGCGGTTCGTTGGTGACGGCGCGCTGCGCGCTTGAACAGGGGAGAGAGGTGTTCGCTATCCCCGGGCCGCTTGGTCATCCGGGCATGGAGGGGCCGCATTGGCTTATCAAACAGGGAGCGATTACCGTCACAGAGCCTGAGGATATTCTGGCGCTTTTTCCGGGATTAAACAGACATTTGTCCGAACGAGCAAAAATGGCAAATTATTGTGCAGATAAGGAATCCGTAGCATTGCCATTTCCTGAGCTCCTGGCTAACGTAGGAGATGAGGTAACACCTGTTGACGTCGTCGCTGAACGTGCCGGCCAACCTGTGCCAGTCACCGTGGCCCAGCTACTTGAACTGGAGTTAGCAGGATGGATCGCAGCTGTACCCGGCGGCTATGTCCGATTAAGGAGGGCAGGCCATGTTCGACGTACTAATGTATTTGTTTGAGACCTACATCCATAACGAAACAGACATGCGCGTAGATCAGGACAAACTGACTCGGGATCTTACCGATGCGGGGTTCGAACGTGAAGACATCTTCAACGCGCTAATGTGGCTGGAAAAGCTCGCCGACTATCAGGAAGGCCTCGTAGAACCGATGCAACTGGCATCAGATCCTCTCTCCGTGCGTATTTTCACACAGGAAGAGAGCCAGCGTCTGGATGCAAGCTGCCGAGGATTCCTGTTATTCCTGGAGCAGATTCAGGTGCTGAACCTCGAAACGCGGGAAATGGTTATTGAGCGCGTGCTGGCTCTGGATACCGCAGAGTTTGAGCTGGAAGAGCTGAAATGGGTCATTTTGATGGTTCTGTTCAATCTTCCGGGCTGTGAAAATGCGTATCAACAAATGGAAGAATTACTCTTCGAGACGAATGAAGGTATGCTGCATTAAATCATTTTGTGGCATCAAGAGTTGTTATGGTCAAATCAGCACTGTTTTCGGTGCCTAAACACGAGCCCTGTCCACAGTGCGGGGCCGAACTGGTCATACGGTCCGGTAAACACGGGCCGTTTCTTGGCTGTTCCCATTATCCGGAATGCGATTACGTTCGTCCCCTGAAAAGTCAGGCGGATGGTCATATCGTTAAAATTCTGGAGGGGCAACTGTGTCCCGAGTGTGGCGCCGTTATGGTGCTGCGTCAGGGGCGCTTTGGCATGTTCATCGGATGCAGTCAGTATCCGGAATGTGAACACACTGAGGTTATTGATAAACCTGATGAAACGGCGATTTCCTGCCCTGCCTGCCAGCAAGGGCATCTGGTGCAGCGCCGCTCTCGTTACGGCAAAACCTTTCATTCCTGCGATCGTTACCCGGAATGTCAGTTCGTCATTAACTTCACACCGGTTGCGGGGGAGTGCCCCGAGTGCCACTACCCGCTGCTTATCGAAAAGAAAACGGCGCAGGGCGTAAAGCGTTTTTGTGCCAGTAAACAATGTGGAAAGCCGGTTCCGGCGAAACAAATCAGTGAATAAAAACCTGCCATCAGAGGCCGTACAGCGTGCGGTTGTTGCTCTGAATAATAAAGAAGTCATCGCCTATCCAACCGAAGCCGTGTTTGGCGTAGGTTGCGATCCTGATAGTGAAGAAGCGGTAATGCGCCTGCTGGCGTTAAAACAGCGTCCGGTAGAAAAGGGGCTGATTCTGATCGCCGCAAGTTTCGAACAACTTCAACCGTATATTGACGACAGTCAGTTGACCGACGAGCAGCGTGCCACGGTCTTTGCCCGTTGGCCTGGGCCGGTGACGTTTGTCTTCCCCGCGAAGCCAACGACTCCCGCCTGGCTGACCGGCCGCTTTAACTCGCTGGCCGTTCGCGTTACCGATCACCCGGTGGTCATTGAACTCTGCCAGGCCTATGGCAAACCTTTGGTGTCGACCAGCGCGAATCTGACCGGTTTGCCTCCTTGTCGCACCACGGCAGAAGTGCTTGCCCAGTTCGGTGATGATTTCCCGGTGGTGGATGCGCCGACCGGTGGGCGGATGAATCCGTCAGAAATCCTCGATGCCCTGACGGGTGAACGTTTTCGCCAGGGGTAAAGAATGGAAAGCTACGTCGTTTTTGGTAACCCGATTGCCCACAGTAAATCGCCGTTCATCCATCAACAGTTTGCCGAGCAGCTGAACATCGTGCATCCGTATGGTCGCATGTTGGCGCCGCTGGATGGTTTCGTTACTGCGCTGGAAGCTTTTTTCCAGCAGGGCGGTAAAGGGGCGAACGTCACGGTGCCTTTTAAAGAGGAGGCGTTTGCCCGTGCTGATGAGCTCACCGAGCGCGCGGCCCTGGCGGGTGCGGTGAATACGCTGAAGCGCCTGGAGGATGGGCGAATCCTCGGTGATAACACCGATGGTATTGGCCTGTTGAGCGACCTGGAACGACTTGGGCTGATTAAGCCCGGCTATCGTGTTCTGCTGATTGGCGCTGGCGGCGCGGCGCGCGGGGTGCTGCTGCCGTTGCTTTCGCTGGATTGTAACGTCACCATCACTAACCGTACCCACGTGAGGGCGCAAACGCTCGCCGAACTGTTCCGCCATACCGGCAGCGTTAGCGCGCGGCCAATGTCTGAGCTGGACGGGTATGAGTTCGACCTTATCATTAATGCCACATCCAGCGGCATCTCTGGCGAGACTCCGCCAATCCCGATATCGCTACTGGGCCCGCAGGTGTGTTGCTATGACATGTTTTATCAGCAGGGCAATACGGCCTTTCTGTCCTGGTGCATTCAGCATGGTGTAAAACGCTATGCTGATGGATTGGGGATGCTGGTGGGGCAGGCGGCGCACGCCGTTTTACTGTGGCACGGGGTTTTGCCGGACGTTGAACCGGTGATCGCGTCCCTCAAACGTGAGCTGGGCGTATGAATCAGGCGATCCAGTTTCCCGACCGCGAAGAGTGGCGTGCCGATCTCGAAAGCATTTGTTTTCCTGTGCTGGTGAACGGTATGCAGCTAACGTGTGCATTAAGTGCAGAAACGATGACTCGTCGCTTTGGCGGCGATAACCCGCAGCAATGGCTCGCGTTGTTTAGCGAGAATCGCTGGGATCTTGAAGAAGAAGCCAGCGATCTGATTCGCGATCAGCAGGAAGACGCTCAGGGTTGGGTCTGGTTGTCCTGATCCAGATAGTCATCTTTCCATTTCACATAGTTATTGGCCGAATAGCGTAATCCCTCGATTTCGGCCTCTTTTAATGGTCGAATCTGTTTGACCGGACTACCCAGATAAAGATATCCACTTTCCAGACGCTTATGTTGTGGTACCAGGCTACCCGCGCCGATCATGACATCGTCTTCAACGACCACACCATCCAGCAGAATCGACCCCATACCGACCAATACCCGATTACCGATGGTGCAGCCGTGCAGCATCACTTTATGACCGACGGTAACGTCTTCGCCAACGATGAGCGGATTACCTTCCGGGTTCCTGGCTGACTTATGTGTCACATGGAGGACGCTACCATCCTGGATATTACTGCGTGCGCCAATCTGGATATAGTTAACGTCGCCGCGCGCGGCAACCAGGGGCCAGATGCTGACATCATCCGCCAGACGAACGTCGCCGATGATTGCGCAGGTAGGGTCAATCATCACGCGCTGGCCGATGACGGGGAATAAATCTTTATAGCGGCGTAAAACGGCTGACATGTTTACCTCATTAAAACGGTGTCATGGTGGGATTCTTTCTCATTATCGGCCCAATTCTGGGGTTTCTCATCTCAAAAATTAAGCAAATTGCATACTTACAGAGCGAAAAGTGTGAAAAAACGGCACTTAGAAAAAAAGTTGAGAAAAGGGGTTGTGCAAAAAACAAAGTTCCCTATAATGCGCACCCACTGAGACGGCAAACGTGAATCACTTCACACTAAGTAGCCGGGTTGGTTGAAGAGAAAAACCTGAAAATGAGGGTTGACTCTGAAAGAGGAAAGCGTAATATACGCCACCTCGCGACGGTGAGCTGTAAGCCGCGTCGCAACTGCTCTTTAACAATTTATCAGACAATCTGTGTGGGCACTCGAAGATACGGATTCTTAACGTCGCAAGACGAAAAATGAATACCAAGTCTCTGAGTGAACACGTAATTCATTACGAAGTTTAGTTCATGAGCATCAAACTTAAATTGAAGAGTTTGATCATGGCTCAGATTGAACGCTGGCGGCAGGCCTAACACATGCAAGTCGAACGGTAGCACAGAGAGCTTGCTCTTGGGTGACGAGTGGCGGACGGGTGAGTAATGTCTGGGAAACTGCCCGATGGAGGGGGATAACTACTGGAAACGGTAGCTAATACCGCATAACGTCGCAAGACCAAAGTGGGGGACCTTCGGGCCTCACACCATCGGATGTGCCCAGATGGGATTAGCTAGTAGGTGGGGTAACGGCTCACCTAGGCGACGATCCCTAGCTGGTCTGAGAGGATGACCAGCCACACTGGAACTGAGACACGGTCCAGACTCCTACGGGAGGCAGCAGTGGGGAATATTGCACAATGGGCGCAAGCCTGATGCAGCCATGCCGCGTGTATGAAGAAGGCCTTCGGGTTGTAAAGTACTTTCAGCGAGGAGGAAGGCGTTGTGGTTAATAACCGCAGCGATTGACGTTACTCGCAGAAGAAGCACCGGCTAACTCCGTGCCAGCAGCCGCGGTAATACGGAGGGTGCAAGCGTTAATCGGAATTACTGGGCGTAAAGCGCACGCAGGCGGTTTGTTAAGTCAGATGTGAAATCCCCGGGCTCAACCTGGGAACTGCATTTGAAACTGGCAAGCTTGAGTCTCGTAGAGGGGGGTAGAATTCCAGGTGTAGCGGTGAAATGCGTAGAGATCTGGAGGAATACCGGTGGCGAAGGCGGCCCCCTGGACGAAGACTGACGCTCAGGTGCGAAAGCGTGGGGAGCAAACAGGATTAGATACCCTGGTAGTCCACGCCGTAAACGATGTCTATTTGGAGGTTGTGCCCTTGAGGCGTGGCTTCCGGAGCTAACGCGTTAAATAGACCGCCTGGGGAGTACGGCCGCAAGGTTAAAACTCAAATGAATTGACGGGGGCCCGCACAAGCGGTGGAGCATGTGGTTTAATTCGATGCAACGCGAAGAACCTTACCTACTCTTGACATCCAGAGAACTTAGCAGAGATGCTTTGGTGCCTTCGGGAACTCTGAGACAGGTGCTGCATGGCTGTCGTCAGCTCGTGTTGTGAAATGTTGGGTTAAGTCCCGCAACGAGCGCAACCCTTATCCTTTGTTGCCAGCGGTTCGGCCGGGAACTCAAAGGAGACTGCCAGTGATAAACTGGAGGAAGGTGGGGATGACGTCAAGTCATCATGGCCCTTACGAGTAGGGCTACACACGTGCTACAATGGCATATACAAAGAGAAGCGACCTCGCGAGAGCAAGCGGACCTCATAAAGTATGTCGTAGTCCGGATTGGAGTCTGCAACTCGACTCCATGAAGTCGGAATCGCTAGTAATCGTAGATCAGAATGCTACGGTGAATACGTTCCCGGGCCTTGTACACACCGCCCGTCACACCATGGGAGTGGGTTGCAAAAGAAGTAGGTAGCTTAACCTTCGGGAGGGCGCTTACCACTTTGTGATTCATGACTGGGGTGAAGTCGTAACAAGGTAACCGTAGGGGAACCTGCGGTTGGATCACCTCCTTACCTTAAAGAAACGTTCTTTGAAGTGCTCACACAGATTGTCTGATGAAAAGTAAATAGCAAGGCGTCTTGCGATTGAGACTTCAGTGTCCCCTTCGTCTAGAGGCCCAGGACACCGCCCTTTCACGGCGGTAACAGGGGTTCGAATCCCCTAGGGGACGCCACTTGCTGGTTTGTGTGAGTGAAAGTCGCCGACCTCAATATCTCAAAACTCATCTTCGGGTGACGTTTGAGATATTTGCTCTTTAAAAATCTGGATCAAGCTGAAAATTGAAACGACACACTGTGTCTGTTCTCCGTAATAAGAACAGATAAATGGTGTGTTCGAGTCTCTCAAATTTTCGCAATCAGAAGTGAAACATCTTCGGGTTGTGAGGTTAAGCGACTAAGCGTACACGGTGGATGCCCTGGCAGTCAGAGGCGATGAAGGACGTGCTAATCTGCGATAAGCGTCGGTAAGGTGATATGAACCGTTATAACCGGCGATTTCCGAATGGGGAAACCCAGTGTGATTCGTCACACTATCATTACGTGAATACATAGCGTAATGAAGCGAACCGGGGGAACTGAAACATCTAAGTACCCCGAGGAAAAGAAATCAACCGAGATTCCCCCAGTAGCGGCGAGCGAACGGGGAGCAGCCCAGAGTCTGAATCAGCTTGTGTGTTAGTGGAACGGTCTGGAAAGTCCGACGGTACAGGGTGATAGTCCCGTACACCAAAATGCACAGGTTGTGAACTCGAAGAGTAGGGCGGGACACGTGGTATCCTGTCTGAATATGGGGGGACCATCCTCCAAGGCTAAATACTCCTGACTGACCGATAGTGAACCAGTACCGTGAGGGAAAGGCGAAAAGAACCCCGGCGAGGGGAGTGAAAAAGAACCTGAAACCGTGTACGTACAAGCAGTGGGAGCACCCTTTGGGGTGTGACTGCGTACCTTTTGTATAATGGGTCAGCGACTTATATTCTGTAGCAAGGTTAACCGTATAGGGGAGCCGAAGGGAAACCGAGTCTTAACTGGGCGTTAAGTTGCAGGGTATAGACCCGAAACCCGGTGATCTAGCCATGGGCAGGTTGAAGGTTGGGTAACACTAACTGGAGGACCGAACCGACTAATGTTGAAAAATTAGCGGATGACTTGTGGCTGGGGGTGAAAGGCCAATCAAACCGGGAGATAGCTGGTTCTCCCCGAAAGCTATTTAGGTAGCGCCTCGTGAACTCATCTTCGGGGGTAGAGCACTGTTTCGGCTAGGGGGTCATCCCGACTTACCAACCCGATGCAAACTGCGAATACCGAAGAATGTTATCACGGGAGACACACGGCGGGTGCTAACGTCCGTCGTGAAGAGGGAAACAACCCAGACCGCCAGCTAAGGTCCCAAAGTCACAGTTAAGTGGGAAACGATGTGGGAAGGCTCAGACAGCCAGGATGTTGGCTTAGAAGCAGCCATCATTTAAAGAAAGCGTAATAGCTCACTGGTCGAGTCGGCCTGCGCGGAAGATGTAACGGGGCTAAACTGTGCACCGAAGCTGCGGCAGCGACACTATGTGTTGTTGGGTAGGGGAGCGTTCTGTAAGCCTGCGAAGGTGTCTCGTGAGGGATGCTGGAGGTATCAGAAGTGCGAATGCTGACATAAGTAACGATAATGCGGGTGAAAAACCCGCACGCCGGAAGACCAAGGGTTCCTGTCCAACGTTAATCGGGGCAGGGTGAGTCGACCCCTAAGGCGAGGCCGAAAGGCGTAGTCGATGGGAAACAGGTTAATATTCCTGTACTTGGTGTTACTGCGAAGGGGGGACGGAGAAGGCTATGTTAGCCGGGCGACGGTTGTCCCGGTTTAAGCATGTAGGCGGAGCGTTTAGGTAAATCCGGACGCTTACTAACGCTGAGGTGTGATGACGAGGCACTACGGTGCTGAAGTAACAAATGCCCTGCTTCCAGGAAAAGCCTCTAAGCATCAGGTAACATCAAATCGTACCCCAAACCGACACAGGTGGTCAGGTAGAGAATACCAAGGCGCTTGAGAGAACTCGGGTGAAGGAACTAGGCAAAATGGTGCCGTAACTTCGGGAGAAGGCACGCTGATATGTAGGTGAAGTGGTTTACCCATGGAGCTGAAATCAGTCGAAGATACCAGCTGGCTGCAACTGTTTATTAAAAACACAGCACTGTGCAAACACGAAAGTGGACGTATACGGTGTGACGCCTGCCCGGTGCCGGAAGGTTAATTGATGGGGTTAGCGGCAACGCGAAGCTCTTGATCGAAGCCCCGGTAAACGGCGGCCGTAACTATAACGGTCCTAAGGTAGCGAAATTCCTTGTCGGGTAAGTTCCGACCTGCACGAATGGCGTAATGATGGCCAGGCTGTCTCCACCCGAGACTCAGTGAAATTGAACTCGCTGTGAAGATGCAGTGTACCCGCGGCAAGACGGAAAGACCCCGTGAACCTTTACTATAGCTTGACACTGAACACTGGTCCTTGATGTGTAGGATAGGTGGGAGGCTTTGAAGCGCGGACGCCAGTTCGTGTGGAGCCATCCTTGAAATACCACCCTTTAATGGCTGGTGTTCTAACGTAGACCCGTGATCCGGGTTGCGGACAGTGTCTGGTGGGTAGTTTGACTGGGGCGGTCTCCTCCTAAAGAGTAACGGAGGAGCACGAAGGTTAGCTAATCCTGGTCGGACATCAGGAGGTTAGTGCAAAGGCATAAGCTAGCTTGACTGCGAGAGTGACGGCTCGAGCAGGTGCGAAAGCAGGTCTTAGTGATCCGGTGGTTCTGAATGGAAGGGCCATCGCTCAACGGATAAAAGGTACTCCGGGGATAACAGGCTGATACCGCCCAAGAGTTCATATCGACGGCGGTGTTTGGCACCTCGATGTCGGCTCATCACATCCTGGGGCTGAAGTAGGTCCCAAGGGTATGGCTGTTCGCCATTTAAAGTGGTACGCGAGCTGGGTTTAGAACGTCGTGAGACAGTTCGGTCCCTATCTGCCGTGGGCGCTGGAGAATTGAGGGGGGCTGCTCCTAGTACGAGAGGACCGGAGTGGACGCATCACTGGTGTTCGGGTTGTCATGCCAATGGCATTGCCCGGTAGCTAAATGCGGAAAAGATAAGTGCTGAAAGCATCTAAGCACGAAACTTGCCCCGAGATGAGTTCTCCCTGACTCCTTGAGAGTCCTGAAGGAACGTTGAAGACGACGACGTTGATAGGCTGGGTGTGTAAGCGTAGCGATACGTTGAGCTAACCAGTACTAATGAACCGTGAGGCTTAACCTTACAACGCCGAAGATGTTTTGGCGAAGAGACTGATATTCAGCTTGATTACAGATTAAATCAGAACGCATAAAGCGGTCTGAAAACAGAATTTGCCTGGCGGCTGTAGCGCGGTGGTCCCACCTGACCCCATGCCGAACTCAGAAGTGAAACGCCGTAGCGCCGATGGTAGTGTGGGGTCTCCCCATGCGAGAGTAGGGAACTGCCAGGCATCAAATTTAGCGTGCTGATATGGCTCAGTTGGTAGAGCGCACCCTTGGTAAGGGTGAGGTCCCCAGTTCGACTCTGGGTATCAGCACCACTTTTTAGGTTAAAGTTCGGCGCTTAGTAAAGAATTTGTCTGGCGGCTGTAGCGCGGTGGTCCCACCTGACCCCATGCCGAACTCAGAAGTGAAACGCCGTAGCGCCGATGGTAGTGTGGGGTCTCCCCATGCGAGAGTAGGGAACTGCCAGACATCAAATAAAACAAAAGGCTCAGTCGAAAGACTGGGCCTTTTGTTTTATCTGTTGTTTGTCGGAGAGCACTCTCCGGTAGCGAAAAAGCCCATCCTGACGGATGGGCTTTTTTACGTCTGTCGCCAGCCAATTGGATCGCTGCGCTTGTATGTCGACAAATATCCTGTCCGGATGCCAACACAGGATTGATTAAGTGCCTCTTGTCGGCTTTGCCTTCCTTGCTGATTTGATACATAGCGATTGCTAATACAGGGCATCTACATCGCGTAAAGAGTGTCATCACCTTATATTTAACAGGGCGTCATAGCGCCTTTGAAATAAAATGTAGTGCTATCTCTTTATTATATCTGGTGATTTTTATGCGATGCTGAATAAGAGGAGAATACGCGGAAGGAATAAAATAAACCCGCGTCAGCGTTATTAATAAAATAACAACTAACGCGGGGCAAAAAAACGTAGGTACGAGCCTTTACGGCCGTTCTGTTACTTGGTCAGCGCGACGATACCCAGCGTCAGCCCTGCCAGAGCCGCAGCACCACCGGCGATGGCTCCTGCGGTTTCCCAGTTGTCTTGCGTTGTCCCTTTCATACAGGTGTTGGTATGAACCAGACGGCCCTGGTCATCATAGACCGGAACGCAAGGTGAATCATGTGCACAGCCCGCAAGCAGAGTTGCCAGCAGCGTCACCAGAATAAATTTTTTCATGATATAGCCTCTAAATAGTCCGTTTCATTACGCCATCATGGACGTATTACGGAATGGCTTATTTTATCACCTGCATAGCCATGGTCTGATAGGGGAAATAATCTCAATTTATGAGTTAGGTAAATATCGTGGAGAAGAAGTGATAAATGGGTGGGATTGTGTAGAAATGATGCAGATGAAAATAATGAAATAATCTGATAGTCAGAGTAATAAGCGAAATCAGCGATAACGTATTGAGTCTCCTGTCTTTATCTGGCGCTAAAAAAGGCGTCCGAAGACGCCTTTCACAGGATAGTTGCTGAGGTTAGTCCGTATGTTTGGTAAAGCGACGTCTGACGACCACGAAGAATACCGGTACGAAGAAAATGGCCAGCAGTGTTGCTGTTAACATTCCCCCCATAACCCCGGTACCTACCGCATTCTGCGCGCCGCTACCGGCACCATGGCTGATAACCAACGGCATAACGCCAAGAATGAAGGCCAGCGAAGTCATTAAGATTGGACGTAGACGCATGCGTGATGCCTCAAGCGTTGCCTCAATGATCCCCTTGCCCTCTTTTTCCATAAGATCCTTGGCAAACTCAACGATCAAAATCGCGTTCTTCGCTGATAAACCGATCGTGGTTAACAGCCCTACCTGGAAGTAAACGTCGTTATTCAAACCACGTAGCGATGCTGCCAGCAGCGCACCGACAACCCCCAAAGGCACGACCAGCATAACGGAGAATGGGATAGACCAGCTCTCATAGAGTGCCGCCAGACACAGGAAGACGACGATCAGCGAGATCGCATATAGCGCAGGTGCCTGGTTGCCGGATAAACGTTCCTGATAGGACATCCCCGTCCAGTCAAAGCCAATACCAGACGGCAGCTTGCTGGCCATTTGTTCCATCAGCGTCATGGCCTCACCGGTACTTTTACCCGGTGCGGCTTCACCCAAAATCTCCATGGAAGGCAAACCATTATAACGTTCAAGACGCGGTGAACCGTAAACCCAATGTGAAGTGACGAAGGCAGAGAACGGCACCATCTCGCCGTTAGCACTTCGCACGTACATATTGTTGACATCACCTGGCAGCATACGGAATTTAGCATCCGCCTGAACATATACCTTCTTCACGCGGCCATGATCGATAAAGTCGTTAACGTAGTAACCCCCCAGCGCCGCTGAAATGGTTTCATTGATATCCGACAGAGAGATGCCCAGTGCCTGCGCTTTTTCCTGGTCGACATCCAGCTTGAACTGCGCGGTGTCTTCCAGTCCGTTTGGACGTACGCGAACCAACTGGTCTGGATGCTGTTGCACCATGCCCAGTAGCTGATTACGTGCCTGAGTCAGCGCGGTATGGCCAAGGTTACCCTGATCAATCAACTCGAAGTCAAAGCCGGTAGCCGTACCGAGTTCGATAATGGCTGGCATATTGAACGGGAAGACCATGGCGTCTTTAATCTGGCTGAAGGCCATGGTCGCACGTTTGATGATGGACTCTGCGCTGTTCTTATCACCGCTACGTTCATCCCATGGCTTGAGACTAACAAACGCCATACCGGAGTTTTGTCCCTGACCGCTGAAGCTGAAACCGTTAACGGTAAAGACGCTTGCCACGTTGGCCTTCTCGTTATTCAGATAGTAGTGGGTAACGGTATCCAGTACCTTCTGCGTGCGTTCCTGCGTAGCGCCAGCCGGGAGCTGAACCATGGTCATGAATACACCCTGATCTTCATCCGGCAGGAAGGACGTAGGGAGACGGACAAACAGCACCGCCATCCCAACGACAATAAGAACATAGATAACCAGATAACGACCGGTGCAGCGCAGAATGCCGCTCACGCTGTTGGTATAGTGGTTAACGCTCTGATCAAACTTATTGTTGAACCAGCCGAAGAACCCTTTCTTCTCATGGTGATCGGCTGACCCTGGTTTCAACAGCGTGGCGCACAGAGCGGGGGTCAGAATCAAGGCAACCAGAACCGATAGTGCCATGGCCGAAACGATGGTAATTGAGAACTGGCGGTAGATAGCGCCGGTAGAGCCGCCAAAGAAGGCCATCGGCACGAACACCGCCGATAGCACCATAGCGATACCGACCAGCGCGCCCTGGATCTGCGACATGGATTTCTCCGTCGCTTCAACTGGCGAAAGCTGTTCTTCGACCATCACACGCTCAACGTTTTCAACCACCACGATGGCATCATCGACCAATAGGCCTATCGCGAGCACCATCCCGAACATCGTCAGGGTGTTTATCGAGTAGCCAAACATCTCCAGTACGGCAAAGGTCCCCAGCAATACCACCGGCACGGCGATTGTGGGAATGAGCGTAGCGCGGATGTTCTGTAAGAACAGATACATAACGAGGAAGACGAGGATAATCGCTTCAAACAGCGTTTTGACCACTTCGTGAATCGAGATAGTGACGAATGGCGTGGTGTCGTACGGATAGACCACTTTCATTCCCTGCGGGAAGAAAGGCTGTAGCTCTGCCAGCTTGGCCTTAATTGCGTTCGCCGTATCCAGCGCATTCGCGCCCGTGGCAAGCTTAATCCCCAGCCCTGAAGCCGGTTTACCGTTAATACGGGCAACGACGTTGTAGTTTTCGCCACCTAGCTCAATGCGCGCGACATCGCTCAGATGAACGACAGAACCATCGGCGTTAACCCGTAGGGTGACTTTACCGAACTCGACCGGATCTTTCAGACGTGTCTGCGCAATGATAGAGGCGTTAAGCTGCTGACCTTTCACTGAAGGTGTGCCACCCAATTGGCCGGCAGCAATTTGGTCGTTCTGTACCTTCAACTGATTGATCACGTCGACCGGCGTCAGGTTGTATTTGTTGAGCTGATTCCCGTCGAGCCAGATACGCATCGCGTATTGTGCGCCAAAAAGCTGGACGTCGCCGACGCCGTTCAGACGGCTGATCGGATCTTTAACGTTAGAGGCGATGTAGTCAGAAATGTCGTCCTGCACGGTATTCGGGTTATCGGAGATAAACCCGGCGACTAACAGGAAGCTGCTGCTTGATTTCTCTACGCTGATCCCTTGCTGCTGCACTTCCTGCGGCAGCAACGGCGTGGCCAGCTGCAGTTTGTTCTGCACCTGAACCTGGGCGATATCCGGATCGGTCCCTGAATTAAAGGTCAGAGTGATAGTCACCGAACCGGCTGAATCGCTGGTAGAGGACATATACATCAGATTATCGATACCGTTCATATTCTGTTCGATAACCTGAGTAACGGTGTCCTGCACGGTCTGGGCGTCAGCACCCGGATAAGTGGCGGAGATCGCCACGGCTGGCGGTGCAATCGTAGGATATTGCGCGATAGGCAACTGCAAAATAGCCAGCCCGCCGGCGATCATCAAAATGATGGCCAGAACCCAGGCAAAAACTGGACGATGGATAAAAAACTTAGACATGGGTTTGGTACCTTATTGCGCAGCCGGAGCCGCGGTATCCTCTTCTGCCTTCACGGTCACGCCAGGGCGTACTTTCTGTAGCCCACTGACGATAACTTTATCGCCAGCCTTCAGGCCGCTGGTGATCAGCCACTGGTCGCCAACTGCCTGCGCGGCCACAACGTTACGGGTTTCCACCTGATTTTTGTCATTGACCAGCAGCACGGTGGCATCGCCTCGCGGCGTACGGGTGACACCCTGCTGTGGAACCAGCATTGCGCTCGGATTTACCCCTTCATCGATGCGTGCTCGCACAAACATGCCCGGCAGCAGCGTATGCTGCGGGTTAGGGAAGATGGCGCGTAGGGTGATCGAGCCGGTACTTTCATCGACAGTGACGTCAGAGAATTGCAGAGATCCTTTCAGCGCGTAGGGCTGACCATTCTCCATTACTAACTGGACGCTCTTCGCATCGCTACCCTGTTGCAGGCTCTCCTGCTTCAGACGCATAAAATCGCTGCTGGACTGGGTCACATCGACGTAAATTGGATCGAGCTGCTGCACCGTGGCCATCGCGTTGGACTGCCCGTTGGTCACCAGTGCGCCTTCCGTCACGCTGGACTTGCCAATGCGACCGGTGATAGGAGAGGTCACTTTGGTATAAGCAAGATTGATACGGGCACTCTCGACAGCGGCTTTTGCCGCCATGACGTCGGCATCGGCCTGACGCGCAGTCGCCACCGCCTGGTCATAATCCTGCTGACTGATGTATTTCGTCCCCAACAGCGGGACATAGCGTTTTACCGTCAGATGGGCAATGGCGGCGGCGGCCTCTGCTTTTGACTCGTCGCCTTTGGCGCTGTCATAAGCTGCCTGATAGGTTGCAGGGTCGATTTGGTAAAGCGATTGCCCGGCTTCAACGTCACTACCTTCCACAAAGTTACGCTTCAGGATAATACCGCTGACCTGTGGGCGAACCTCTGCGACGCGGAACGCAGAGGTGCGCCCCGGCAATTCAGTGATGATGGAGAGTGGCGCATTGTTCACAACATGAACAGTAACCTGAGGCATGGGGGCATGCGCTTGCTGATCGCCTGAATTATCGCAGCCGCTTAATAATGCCGCAGAGATAATTAAGCTGGATAAGAGTGTAACTCTGGCGTGGCTCGTCATTGCGGTTCCTTATAGATTGATAGCCAGATTTGACTACAAATCTGTGAAAGAAAGGGTGAATAAAAAACAGTTCGTTATCCTACAAATAAACACCGTTGGATGTAAGAGATAGTTATTTTTGATGGAGTGGCAAGGCACGGAAACACAAAAATAGCAGGATTGGAGAATAAGCCGAGGCATAATGCGGATGATTATATTCATATGGTGAATGATGATTTAATAAAACATGGATTCACTGTATTTATCTATTTTTCGGAGGCTATCAAACTTTTTGGTAAACACAGCGGTTAATCTGAATGGTAGATTGAATAGAGTAATATAAATTATTCACCGCTCATCCAATGGTAAGCGATACATTTCATGGCAAGAAAAACGAAAGAAGAGGCGCTCAAGACGCGTCAGATGCTGCTCGACGCGGCAATCGAACAGTTTGCGCGGCGCGGCGTCAGCAACACCACGCTGACTGATATTGCCGATGCTGCTGGCGTCACGCGGGGGGCGGTTTACTGGCATTTTTCAAGTAAGAGTGAGTTATTTAACGCAATGTGGCAGGAGCAACTCCCTCTGCGTGATTTAGTTCATCATAAATTGAAACAAATAGAGACTGGAAATCCATTATTGGACTTAAGGAATAAATTTGTATTAGGTTTGCAATATATTGCGGAAACGCCGCGTCAGCGTGCTTTGATGCAGATTCTGTATCATAAGTGCGAATTTAATAGCGACATGATGTCGGAGTGCGAAATCAGAAAGAAAATAGGATTTGGCTATGATTCCGTGCGTAATATACTGCAGGGCTGTGTACGTAACCAGATCTTACCTAAAGATACAAATATTGAGATTATATTAATCGTTTTATATAGCGCGTTTAGCGGTTTGATTAAAAACTGGTTAATGGACCCGCAGCAGTTCGATCTCTATCAACAAGCGCCACTGCTGGTCGACAATATTATGTCCACGGTCTGCGCCCAAAGTTTCTGGGCGAGCCGACCTGCTCTGGTGGTTAATCAGTAATTCTGCACGCTTTCGGTCAGGGATGGCTGAAAAAATTTCATCTCACGATTCTCCCACTGTTTTCCATACGCAGTATCTGTCATCTTATTTGTTACTTACCGTGATCATAATGAGGTGTTTATGGACTTTATTTCCCGCCAGATTGGGGATTTTCAGGTAACCGCGCTGAGCGACGGGAATATGTCCGCCAGCCTGGATCTGCTCTCGGGTATCACGACGACCGACGCGGGAGAGATTCAGCGCAGCGCCGGCGTGGCTGAACCCGGCAACCTGCATATTTATGGCTATCTGATTCGCGGACGCGGGCGCACGATTCTGGTGGATTCTGGCACGGGGGGCGCAAACAACGTGGGTGGGCTGTTCAGGGATAATCTACAGGCGTTTGGCGTTGAGCCGGAGGCGGTTGATACGTTGCTGTTAACCCATGCGCATCCCGATCATATCGGCGGCTTGCTGGATGAAGCCGGAGCGGCTGTTTATCCGAATGCCCGGCTCTACATTCATCCGCTCGAAATCGCGTTCTGGCAGAATGATGAGCGTCTGGCGCAGGCTAACGAACGTGCGCAGCGTAACTTTATCCGGGCGCGCCAGACGTTGGCGGTATACGGCGAACGCGTTTCTTTACTCGACGACAAGCCGATTATCGAGGGGATTCAGCCGGTTCATCTGCCTGGTCATACGCCAGGGCATACGGGCTTCAGAATCGATACGCCGCAGGCCAGCCTGCTTATCTGGGGAGATATCGTCCACTTCCCCTATATTCAGACGGCACATCCCGATGTGTCCATTGCGTTTGATATCGACCCCGAGCAAGCAAAGGCTTCACGTAAACGCATCCTGGCGCAGGCGGCGCAGGAAAAACTGCTGGTGGCGGGAATGCACTTTGGGGGGAGTGGTTTTGCGCAGGTCATCCCTGAGGGGCCAGGATACCGTATCGTCTATATGAAGGCGTAAAACAGGCAATAAAAAAGGCGCTTCCCCATGCCGAGTAGCGCCTTCAAAATCAAGCAATTAACTGATTAGTATCAGTTCATGCCGTATTTTTTCAGTTTCTTACGCAGAGTACCGCGGTTGATGCCCATCATCAGGGCTGCGCGGGTCTGGTTACCACGGGTGTATTGCATCACCATGTCCAACAGGGGCTGTTCTACTTCAGCCAGTACCAGCTCATACAGGTCATTAACGTCCTGACCGTTCAGTTGAGCAAAATAGTTCTTCAGTGCCTGTTTAACCGAGTCACGCAGGGGTTTTTGGGTTACCTGATCCTGAGAGTTAACGGTAGAAACGGTCAGTACGTCAGAATTTACGCGTTGTTCGAACATAGTTCTGTCAGCTCTTTATTTCTATTACGCAAAATTTTCGAAGTATGCCTCCAACGCCTCCAGCTGTTCGCTGGCATCCTCAATGGCGTTGAATGTGCGCCGAAACTGGTCATTTGGAGCGTGCTCCTGGAGATACCAGGAGACGTGTTTCCGCGCGATTCGGTACCCTTTTGCCTGACCGTAAAAGTCATGCAGTTCCCGAACGTGCGCACAAAGCAAGCGCTTCACCTCTGCCAGAGGCAGTGGAGGCAGCAGCTCCCCAGTGTCCAGATAATGCTGGATTTCCCGAAAGATCCAGGGTCTTCCCTGAGCCGCACGTCCTATCATCAGGGCATCAGCCCCCGTATAGTCGAGTACAGCTCTGGCTTTAAGCGGGTCAGTAATGTCGCCATTCGCGATAATCGGAATGGAAACGTTCTGCTTAACTGTCCGAATGCTGTCGTACTCAGCGTCTCCGTTAAACAAGCAGGCGCGGGTGCGTCCGTGAATAGTCAGAGCCTGAATGCCACAGTCTTCAGCCAGTTGGGCAATTTCTACACAGTTACGGTGCTCAGGAGCCCAGCCAGTGCGAATCTTGAGTGTGACAGGAACGTCCACCGCCTTAACAACCGCGTTCAGGATAGCCTTCACCTGATCCGGATATTGCAGTAGGGCTGAGCCTGCTAGCTTGCGATTCACCTTTTTTGCCGGACAGCCCATATTAATATCAATAATCTGGGCGCCGCTTTCCACATTAATGCGGGCGGCTCCGGCCATCTCTTCAGGATCGCTACCGGCGATTTGCACGGTACGAATACCTGGTTCATCCACGTGCACCATACGTAACCGAGATTTATCGCTCTCCCACACCTGCGGGTTGGAGGACATCATCTCTGATACGGTTAAGCCTGCTCCCATCTCGTAGCACAACGTCCGGAATGGTCTGTCAGTGATGCCAGCCATGGGCGCTGCGATCAGGCGATTTCTGAGCTGGTGTTGTCCGATACGCATGAGTTAAGAAATGACCATACTGTGACTGCAAGGCGGCGTATATTACGCATTTTTTGCACGAGATGAAAGGCCAAACTTTGAGCAATCCGATGTTGTAGATCAATGAATCTCAGTACTGAAAGCGAATCGACGATAAATTTCCATATTAATCATCAAATTATACAAAAGTGAATGTTTTGTGCGCATTCAGAAAATCATCAAACTTCTCTCGTATTCTTGCGTAACGGCGAGCGCTTGAGCGATAAAGTGATGATTTAATGAACAATATTGGTTCGGTAAATGCGATCTGTCTCGCATTTATGAGGGGGATAAAACGTTCGGGAAGGGGAAAATGCGGCCAGCAGGCCGCATTCAGAGACGATTATTTTTTGCGGCCAGTAATGCGGCACCACTCTTCTTTTTCGACGACGGCGTCGAGGTCGAAGAGGTCGGCATATGCTTCACATACGCTTTCCGCCTGGCTGGCCAGGATGCCTGACAGGCCCAGCAGGCCGCCTGTAACCGGCAGCACGCTGATTAACGGCGCGAGTTCACGTAATGGGCCGGCCAGGATGTTGGCGACCACCACGTCGGCTTTCATGGCTTCTGGTTGGTCCTGCGGCAGATACAGCTCCAGGCGTTCGGAAACGCCGTTACGCTGGGCATTGTCGCGGCTGGCCTGAATGGCCTGCGGATCGATATCGATCCCGATGGCTTTCGCCGCGCCCAGCTTCAGCGCGGCGATCGCGAGGATCCCGGAACCGCAGCCGAAGTCGATCACCGTCTTGCCGGTCAGATCCAGTCCATCCAGCCACTGCAGGCACAGCGAAGTGGTTGGGTGGGTACCGGTGCCGAAGGCCAGACCCGGGTCGAGCATCACGTTGACCGCGTTCTCATCCGGCACGTCGCGCCAGCTTGGGCAGATCCACAAACGCTCGCCAAAGCGCATCGGGTGGAAGTTGTCCATCCACTCACGCTCCCAGTCTTTATCTTCCAGCTGTTCGATTTTATGCGCAAAGCCCGCGCCCAGCAGAGGATGTTGCTCAAGCAGGGAAACGACCTCTTTCATGTCGGTTTCTGCATCAAACAGGCCGATAACGTCGGTATCGCCCCACAGGCGAGTTTCACCCGGCAACGGCTCGAAGACCGGCGTGTCATGCGTATCCTGGAAGGTGATGGAGACCGAACCGGCTTCCATCAGCGCATCGCTAAGATCTTCGGCATGGGCGCCGGTTGTGTTCAGTTTCAGTTGGATCCACGGCATGGCAAAACTCTTTATTTATCAGTAGAAATTACGGCTGCTTGTGGGGCAGGTTGACCAAAACGGTTCCCGACCACAAACGCCAGCAAACTTAGCAGTAACGAAGGCACAATCGGATGGAAGCCCAGGTACTGAATATTAAACGTCGCCAGTACGGCGTACAGCACGCCACCCACGATCATCCCGCTCAGCGCTCCGGCTGCATTGGCGCGCTCCCAATACAGGCCTAACACCAACGGCCACAGGAATACGGCTTCAAGCCCGCCAAAGGCCAGCAGGTTTAACCAGATAATCATCTCAGGCGGGCGCCAGGCGGCCAGCAGCAGCAATGCGCCCAGAATCAGCGTGATTGCCGCCGACATGCGCTTCAAACGACGCTCATTCTGCATCTGTTCCGGGTGCAGATTCAAATAGAGATCTTTGATGATCGTAGCGGAACTTTGCAGCAGTTGGGCATTAATTGTCGACATAATTGCCGCCATCGGCGCCGCCAGGAAAATCCCTGCCGCGAAGGGGGGAAGCACTTTCACCATCAACGTAGGGATGACCAGATCCGGCACCGTGAGGTCCGGAATAACCGCGCGTCCCAGCGCGCCGGCAAGGTGCATACCGAACATCAGGATCGCGACGACGATCGTCCCGATAATAATACCCCGGTGCACCGCCTTACTGTCTTTATAAGAGATGCAGCGCACTGCCGTGTGCGGTAAACCAATTACCCCAAAGCAGACCAGCACCCAGAACGAGGTCATAAAGGTCGGCGACAGAATATCATCCGCCCCTTGTGGCGAAACGAGTTTCGGGTCAATCGCTTCCAGCGTTTGCACCGCGTGGCTCAACCCGCCCGCTGCATGCACAATGCCAACCAGCAGTACGATGGTGCCGACAAGCATCACCAGGCCCTGCATGGTGTCGTTCAGCACGCTGGCGCGAAAGCCGCCGAACGCGGTATACAGTGCAATGCTGATACCAAAAATGAGCAGGCCGGTTTCATAGGGAATGCCCGCGGCGGTTTCCAGCAGGCGCGCGCCGCCGATAAACTGGACGGTCATCGCGCCGACAAAAGCAACCAGCAGGCTCAGGCTTGCCAGCCAGACCAGCAGGCGACTCTGGTAGCGGGCAAACAGCATATCGTTGAGCGTCACGGCGTTATAGCGACGAGCAAGAATAGCGAACTTTTTGCCCAATACTCCCAGCGAGAGCCAGACGGCGGGTAGCTGAATCATCGCCAGCAGCACCCACCCAAGCCCGTACTTATAAGCCGCGCCCGGCCCGCCGATAAACGAACTGGCGCTGATATAGGTGGCCGTGAGCGTCATGGCAAGGACGATGCCTCCCATTGAGCGGCTACCGAGAAAATACTCATTGAGGAAGTTTCCGGTCGCTCGTTTACGCATGGCGTAAATCGACAGACCAAAAACGACGAGCAGATAGGCGATAAGCGGCAGAATGACTTCAAGCTGCATGGTCGTCATCCTCCAGCGGAATATCGCGATAGATAAATTTCACCATCGCCCAACACAACAAAATAAATACCAGCGGAATCAGCAGGCAGGCCATCTCAAACCAGTGCGGCAGGCCAGTGAAGCCCTGCATCGAGTTTGGTATGTAAGCGCTTGCTAACCACGCTACAAGATAGAGAAGGGTTAGCCACAGCGCCCAGCGCGCCTCTTTATGGGCCTGAACAAAACGCTTGTCCATTTTTTGTCCCTTGTGGATGAAGAAAGCGGGGATTGTACCGCAAGGAAAAGATGAGGGGAGAGAAAAAGAAAAAAGGCCGGAAAATCCGGCCTTTTGTTGCGAGAACAGGATTATTTTTCCTGCAATCCGAGTTTTTTCTCCAGATAGTGGATGTTGGTACCACCATGCTGGAAGTTCTCGTCGCTCATAATGCGCATCTGCAGATCAACGTTGGTTTTGATACCGTCGATGATCAGCTCCTGCAGCGCATTCTTCATGCGAGCAATCGCCACGTCACGGGTCTCACCGTAGCAGATGAGTTTGCCGATCATTGAGTCATAGTACGGCGGTACGGTGTAGCCGGCGTAGATATGAGATTCCCAACGAACGCCAAAGCCGCCCGGCGCGTGGAAGCGGGTGATTTTACCCGGGCTTGGCAGGAAGGTGTCCGGGTCTTCGGCGTTGATACGGCATTCTACCGCATGGCCGCGAACCTGCACTTCTTCTTGCTTGATGGACAGCGGCTGACCGGCAGCAATACGCAGCTGCTCTTTGATCAGGTCAACGCCGGTGATCATCTCGGTAACCGGGTGCTCTACCTGGATACGGGTGTTCATTTCAATGAAGTAGAACTCGCCGTTTTCAAACAGGAACTCGAAAGTACCCGCGCCGCGGTAGCCGATATCCACACACGCTTTCGCGCAGCGTTCGCCGATGTAGCGACGCAGTTCCGGGGTAATGCCCGGTGCCGGCGCTTCTTCGACGACTTTCTGGTGACGACGCTGCATGGAGCAGTCACGTTCAGCCAGATAGATAGCGTTACCCTGACCATCAGCCAGTACCTGGATCTCGACGTGGCGAGGATTTTCCAGGTATTTTTCCATGTACACCATGTCATTGTTGAAAGCAGACTTCGCTTCCGCTTTGGTCATGGCAATGGACTGCGCCAGGTCGGAGTCGCTGCGCACTACGCGCATACCGCGACCGCCGCCGCCGCCGGAGGCTTTGATGATGACCGGGTAGCCGATGCGTTTCGCATGTGCGCGGTTAGCGTCCATGTCGTCGCCCAGCGGGCCGTCAGAGCCCGGAACGGTCGGTACGCCTGCTTTCTTCATCGCGGTGATCGCAGACACTTTGTCGCCCATCAGGCGAATGGTGTCGGCTTTCGGGCCGATGAAGATAAAGCCGGAACGTTCAACCTGCTCGGCAAAGTTGGCGTTCTCAGAGAGGAAGCCATAGCCTGGGTGAATCGCCACTGCGCCGGTGATCTCAGCTGCGCTGATGATAGCCGGGATGTTCAGATAGCTTTTTACGGATGGCGCCGGGCCGATACAAACCGTCTCATCCGCCAGCAGTACGTGTTTTAAATCGCGGTCCGCAGTCGAGTGCACAGCGACGGTCTTGATGCCCAGTTCTTTACAGGCACGAAGAATACGCAGTGCGATCTCGCCGCGGTTAGCGATGACAATTTTATCCAGCATCTTCGCCTCGTTACTCGATGACGACCAGCGGCTCGTCAAATTCAACCGGCTGACCGCTTTCTACCAGGATTGCTTTCACAGTCCCTGCTTTGTCAGCTTCAATCTGGTTCATCATTTTCATCGCTTCAACGATGCACAGGGTGTCGCCCACGTTAACTTTCTGACCAACTTCCACGAATGCTTTAGCATCCGGGCCTGGAGTGCGATAGAAAGTACCAACCATCGGGGAACGTACGATGTGACCACTGATTTCAGCTTTAGCCGGGGCTTCAGCTGCGGCTGGTGCTGCTGCCGCGACAGGTGCCTGCTGTTGCATAACAGGCGCTGCATAAGCCTGCTGCATCACTGGAATACCGGTGTTCGGCGCCGTGCGGCTGATGCGCACAGACTCTTCGCCTTCAGAAATTTCCAGTTCGTTGATGCCAGACTCTTCGACCAGCTCGATCAGTTTTTTAATCTTACGAATATCCATGAGTGGGTTCCGTACTCTTTGTTTAGTTTGATTGTGACAGGCGTTTTACCGCCGTCTGTAAAGCGTATGAATAGCCGTCAGCCCCGAGCCCGCAGATAACGCCGGAAGCGATATCAGACAGATACGAATGATGACGGAATGGTTCGCGCGCATGGACGTTGCTGAGGTGAATCTCGATAAACGGGATGCTCACCGACAGCAACGCATCGCGAAGGGCAACGCTCGTGTGCGTGAACGCGGCCGGATTGATCAGGATATAGTCAATATTGTCTTTAGCCTGATGAATACGGTCGATGAGGACGTACTCGGCGTTGGATTGCAGGCTGTCGAGCGTGACGTTCAAGGCTTCGGCTTCCGCGGTTAAGCGGCTTA
Source organism: Kluyvera sp. CRP (assembly GCF_019930565.1). Taxonomy (NCBI): domain Bacteria; kingdom Pseudomonadati; phylum Pseudomonadota; class Gammaproteobacteria; order Enterobacterales; family Enterobacteriaceae; genus Kluyvera; species Kluyvera sp. CRP. The sequence goes on from NZ_CP082841.1 coordinate 1,633,930, forward strand.
CGATCTGGGAAAGCGTCAGCGTGCCATACTTCTCTGGCTCACGGGTGCCTAACATATTCAGGTTCGGGCCGTTCAAAAGCAAAATGCGAAACTTGTCAGTCATTGTGCTGCTATCTCCTGCAATTCTCGGGTAAAAAACAAAATATACCTTCGATGCGCGATTGTCACCTTTTCAGAGGCTTAAAACCCTCGTCAGGAAAACCAAGGTCGCACATTATAACTATTTCGTAGCATTTGGCAGCTAAATACTGGTCTTATCAGGGAAGATTATCAACTGCTATCGTGTAAAGAACGTCTGACTATAAGTGAATTGTGGTAAACCGCACATATCGCGACATCATCGCCACCACTGGCGAAACTTCTTATAGCGACAGGCTAATAGCACGATGGCGCAGCCGGCATAGATGAGCGGTTGCGGTGAGATAATCTTCACCGACCACAGATAATGTATCGGCGCGAGGATCGCGACAAGATAGACGAAGTTATGCAAAAGCTGCCAGCGTCGCCCGAGTTTTCGTTGCATCGCCTGCGTTGAGGTGACCGCCAGCGCCAACAGGATAAGCCAGCAGGCTAATCCCAGCAGCAGATAGGGCCGAGTCACAATTTCTTGCCCTAATAGCGACAGATTCTGGATCCCCAGTTCCAGCAGGCTGTAGCTGGTGAGGTGAATCGTCGCCCAGGTGAAACACCACAGACCCAACAAGCGGCGCGTGCGAATCAGCAACGGCTGTTTAGCGTAACGCGCCAGCGGGGCGACCAACAAGGTCGCCAGCAGCAATTTCAGAGCCATCCTACCGGTAAAGTGCTGGATATCCTTGACCGGATCGGCGCTGAGCTGCCCTTGAGAGATCGCCCAGAACAGCCACGCAAACGGCAAAAATGCGGCAAGATGCAGGCAAACTTTCAGCCAGGTTATCTGTTTAGCCGTGAAACGCATTAAAAATTCTCCCGCAGATTCATCCCGCGATACAGCGAGGCCACCTCATCGGCGTAGCCGTTAAACAGCAGCGTCGGTTGGCGCTGTACGTCGAGAATGCCGCCAGAACCGATAAACCGTTCCGTTGCCTGAGACCAGCGAGGGTGATCGACATGCGGGTTCACGTTGGCGTAAAAACCGTATTCATCAGGCGCCGCCAGGTTCCAGGTGGTATCGGGGCGATCGCGGGTGAGCGTAATACTGACAATCGACTTAATGCCTTTAAAGCCGTACTTCCATGGCACCGTCAGGCGGATCGGCGCGCCGTTTTGCGGCGGTAATGCTTTGCCGTAAACGCCCACGGTGAGCAGCGTCAGCGGATTCATCGCTTCGTCCAGACGTAGCCCTTCTATATAAGGATATGCCAGGCCGCCGCCGATAAAGCGATCCTTCTGTCCGGGCATGGTTTCTGGCGAGTAGAGGGTTTTAAAAGCCACGTACTTCGCGTTGCTGGTGGGTTCGACGGCAGCCAGCAGCTTATGCAGCGGGAAGCCAATCCACGGCACCACCATCGACCACGCCTCCACGCAGCGCATTCGATAAATTCGTTCTTCCAGTGGAAAACGTTTGGTCAGGTCATCATGATCGAGCGTCAACGGTTTCGCCACTTCGCCACCGATCGTCAGTTTCCACGGGTTGGTCTGTAAACTTCCGGCGTTTGCTGCCGGATCGGCCTTATCCAACCCAAATTCATAAAAGTTGTTGTAGCCGGTGACTTTATTTTCTGGCGTCAGCGTCAGTTTGCTTTGCCATTGGGCGGGTTTATCGAAGGTAAGTGGCGCGCCTGAGGGGGCGGCAGGGCGATCATTGCCCTTAAACCAGTCGGTCAGACTGGAGGCGTGCAGGGGAAGCGAGGCGGCAGCGGTGCCAATGCCCAGCATTTTCAACACCTGGCGGCGTTTGAGCATAAACACGGACTCGGCCGTGACGTCTGCTTCAGTCAGTTTTTTGCGATTCATAATGCTCTCCGTCATGCTTTTTTCTAAGCATGACGGAGGCCAGACATTAATGCGAATATGTCACGAAAAATTGCATTTTAGGCGATTTTGACCAGCGTACGGCCCTGAATCTGGTTGTTAATGATCTTGTCGGCAAATGCGGGCGCCTGGTCGAGGCTAATTTCCGTTGCGCTTTGGTGATAGAACGTTTCGGGCAGATCCGCCACCAGACGTTTCCACGCTTCGGCGCGACGGGCCGCTGGCGTCATGACCGAGTCAACGCCCTGCAGACGCACGTTACGCAGGATAAACGGCATGACGGTGGTGGGGAGCGCAAAACCGCCAGCCAGGCCGCAGGCTGCGACGCAACCGCCGTAGTTCATCTGCGCCAGTACTTTAGCCAGCACTTTATCACCCACGGTGTCTACCGCTCCGGCCCAGAGCTGTTTCTCCAGCGGACGGGTTTCGGCAAATTCGTCACGGCCCAGAATACGGCTCGCGCCCAGCGCGCGCAGGTAATCATGAGTGCTTTCGCGTCCGGAAACGGCGGCCACCTGATAACCCAGCTTATGCAGCAGAGCTATCGCGGTGCTGCCTACGCCGCCGCTGGCGCCGGTCACCACGATTTCGCCATCTTCCGGGCGCACGCCCGCGTCTTCCAGCGCCATCACGCACAGCATCGCGGTAAAGCCCGCGGTGCCGATAATCATGGCTTTACGTCCGTCCAGGCCTGCCGGCAGCGGTACCAGCCAGTCACCGTTGACGCGCGCGCGCTCGGACAGCCCGCCCCAATGGTTTTCGCCAACGCCCCAACCGGTCAGCAGCACCTGCTGGCCCGGTGTGAAGCGTGCGTCGTCACTGTGATGAACCGTACCGGCAAAGTCGATACCCGGCACCATCGGGAAGTTACGGATAATTTTCCCTTTGCCGGTGATGGCGAGCGCATCTTTATAATTCAAACTGGACCACTGGATGTCGACGGTGACGTTGCCCTGCGGCAGCAGACTGTCGTCAACGGCCTTCACTGCGGCGAGGGTTTTGCCATCCTGCTGTTCTAAGATGAGTGCCTGCATAACCTTTCCTTACATGGTCTGATAGTGAAAAAATTTACCGGGGACTATACTCGCTTATCATCATTTGATATCGATTTGGCGCAATAAATTGCCAGATCCGCCAGGTTTGGTAGTATGCCAGCCTGGTTTGATATGTTAGTGCTTACTTCTTGTAAGACACGGACGCTGGCACCCGGCCTCTGTCGGGGGATGATTAACCCACGGAGTTAACTCAGGGATGCGATTAACGACGAAGTTCTCAGCCTTTTTTACGCTCTTAACCGGGCTTACCATCTTTGTGACGTTAATTGGCTCCTCACTGAGTTTCTATAACGGCATACAGTATAAGATAGCCACGCGCGTGCAGGCCGTCGCGACCGTGCTGGATAATCGACTGGTCAACAGCTCGTTTGAGACGCTCGACAACCAGCTCGATGAAATCATGGTGCCGCTCGACATCGTGCGTATCGACTTTACCCTGAACGACAAATCACTGTTCCACCATACCCGCAGCAGTAGTTATCTGCCGATGGGCAGCCACTATCAGTATCGCGAAATCACGGTGGCGTCGCTCAAACATCCCGGCATGAAGATTCATCTGGTGTATCTGGACCCGATGGCCAACTATTTCCGCTCGCTGATGACTACCGCGCCGTTGACCATCACGATTGCCTTTATGGTGCTGGTGGTCTTTATTGCCGTGCGCTGGCTGCGACGCCAGCTGGCGGGTGAAGAGCTGCTGGAGATGCGCGCCACGCGGATCCTTAACGGCGAGCGCGGCGCGAAGGCGAAGGGGAATATTCACGAATGGCCGGCACGTACCAGCTCGGCGCTGGATACGCTGCTGTCGGAGATTCAGTTTGCCGGCGAGCAGCGCAGTCGTCTGGATACGCTGATTCGCTCTTATGCCGCGCAGGATTCAAAAACCGGCCTGAGCAACCGTCTGTTTTTCGATAGCCAGTTGGCGACGCTGCTCGACGACCAGGAAAACGTGGGGGCGCACGGCATCGTCATGATGATCCGCCTGCCGGATTTCGACTTTTTGCGCGACAACTGGGGCCGCGCGGCGGCGGAAGAACACGTTTTTACCCTGATTAACCTGCTCTCCACCTTTATTATGCGCTACCCCGGCGCGTTACTGGCGCGCTACCGCCGCAGCGACTTTACCGTTCTGTTGCCGCACCGCACGCTAAAAGAGGCCGACAGTATTGCCGGGCAGCTCTTAAAAGCCATCGACGGTCTGCCGCTGGCAAAAATTCTCGATCGCGATGACATGATGCATATCGGCATTTGCGCCTGGCGCAGCGGGCAAACCACCGAGCAGGTGATGGAACACGCCGAAGCGGCGGTGCGTAATGCTGTATTGCAGGGCAGTAACAGCTGGGCCATTTATGATGATTCACTACCGGAGAAAGGGCGCGGCAACGTGCGCTGGCGCACCCTGATTGAGCAAATGCTCAGTCGCGGCGGCCCGCGTTTGTATCAAAAGCCGGCCGTGAGTCTTGACGGCACCGTGCATCATCGAGAGCTGATGTGCCGGATCTTCGACGGTAAAGAAGAGGTCATTGCCGCTGAGTATCTGCCGATGGTGCTGGAGTTCGGACTGGGCGAAGAGTACGACCGTTTACAGATTACCCGTCTGCTTCCTTTCCTCAGCTTCTGGCCGCAAGAAAACCTGGCGATTCAGGTTACCGTAGAGTCATTGATCCGCCCGCGTTTTCAACGCTGGTTACGTGATGTATTAATGCAGTGCGAAAAATCGCATCGTCGACGGATTATTTTTGAACTTGCAGAGGTAGATGTCTGTCAACATATGACGCGTCTCCAGCCCGTCGTTCGTTTAATTCATGCGTTAGGCGTTCGGGTCGCGGTGACGCAGGCAGGTTTAGCCCTTGTCAGCACCAGTTGGATTAAGCAGCTTGAGATTGAACTGATTAAGATCGATCCGGTGCTGGTACGTGATATAGAAAAGCGCAGCCAGAACCAGCTGCTGGTACAAAGCCTGGTAGAGGCCTGTAAAGGAACATCAATACAGGTATTTGCCGCCGGTGTACGCAGCCGCGGTGAATGGCAGGTGCTGACAGAATGCGGAGTTTTCGGCGGCCAGGGAGATTTTTTTGCCTCTTCCCAGCCACTTGACGCAAATGTGAAAAAATATTCGCAAAGATATTCGGTTTGACCTGCTGTTTAACGTGTTTATCACGTAGAATAACGCGCGCGGTTTTTTCCGGGAGTGTGCATGTCTGCTCGCCAGGGAAAACGACGCATCACGCATGTGACGACCTTTGACAGGTACAAATCCAGGATGGAGCGGCAGTGAGTCTCCCTGCACTGAAGGAGTCAGGTTGGATTTGTAACAAAGGTAACGAACTGCACTAATTTTCACCGTTGCAGATGATTTTTGCGCCTTGTCGCTGCTGCGTGTGGTTGGTAAAGTAAGCGGATTTTGTTTTCCGCCCCAGCTTTCAGGATTATCCCTTAGTATGTTGAAAAAATTTCGTGGCATGTTTTCCAATGACCTGTCCATTGACCTGGGTACCGCGAATACCCTGATTTACGTAAAAGGACAAGGCATCGTATTGAATGAGCCTTCCGTGGTCGCCATTCGTCAGGATCGTGCCGGTTCACCGAAAAGCGTGGCCGCCGTAGGTCATGACGCAAAACAGATGCTGGGCCGTACGCCAGGTAACATCGCGGCTATTCGTCCGATGAAAGACGGCGTTATCGCTGACTTCTTCGTGACCGAAAAAATGCTCCAGCACTTCATCAAACAGGTTCACAGCAACAGCTTTATGCGCCCAAGCCCGCGCGTACTGGTCTGTGTACCGGTTGGCGCCACTCAGGTTGAACGTCGTGCGATCCGTGAATCCGCTCAGGGCGCTGGTGCCCGTGAAGTGTTCCTGATTGAAGAACCGATGGCTGCCGCAATTGGTGCCGGCCTGCCGGTTTCTGAAGCCACCGGTTCCATGGTGGTCGATATCGGTGGCGGTACCACTGAAGTGGCCGTTATCTCCCTGAACGGCGTGGTTTACTCCTCTTCCGTACGTATCGGTGGCGACCGCTTCGACGAAGCGATCATCAACTACGTTCGCCGTAACTACGGCTCTCTGATCGGTGAAGCCACCGCAGAACGTATCAAGCACGAAATCGGCTCCGCTTACCCGGGTGACGAAGTGCGTGAAATCGAAGTGCGTGGCCGTAACCTGGCAGAAGGCGTTCCGCGTGGCTTCACGCTGAATTCCAACGAAATTCTCGAAGCGCTGCAGGAGCCGCTAACCGGCATCGTGAGCGCAGTGATGGTTGCACTGGAACAGTGCCCGCCAGAACTGGCTTCCGACATCTCCGAGCGCGGTATGGTTCTGACCGGTGGTGGCGCGCTGCTGCGCAACCTCGACCGCCTGTTAATGGAAGAAACCGGTATTCCAGTTGTCGTTGCTGAAGATCCGCTGACCTGCGTAGCGCGTGGCGGCGGCAAGGCGCTGGAAATGATCGACATGCACGGCGGCGACTTGTTTAGCGAAGAGTAGTCAGCATGAGGTTCAGGGTAGCCAGAAGGCTACCCTCAATTTCACTGACACGAGAATACGCATAGCCTATGAAGCCCATTTTTAGCCGTGGCCCGTCGCTGCAGATTCGCCTTATTCTGGCGGTGCTGGTGGCGCTGGGTGTCATTATCGCCGACAGCCGCCTGGGTATGTTCAGTCAAATCCGAACGTACATGGATACTGCCGTCAGTCCTTTCTACTTTGTTTCTAATGGTCCTCGTGAACTGCTCGATAGCGTCTCGCAAACGCTGGCTTCACGCGATCAGCTCGAACTCGAAAACCGTGCACTGCGTCAGGAACTGCTGCTGAAAAACAGCGACCTGCTGATGCTGGGTCAGTACAAGCAAGAAAATGCCCGTTTACGTGAGCTGTTAGGTTCACCGCTACGCCAGGACGAACAGAAAATGGTGACGCAGGTGATCTCAACGGTAAACGATCCCTACAGCGACCAGGTGGTTATCGACAAAGGCAGCGTGAACGGCGTTTACGAAGGCCAGCCGGTGATCAGCGATAAAGGCGTTGTGGGTCAGGTTGTGGCCGTCGCCAAACTCACCAGCCGCGTGCTGCTGATTTGCGATGCCACCCATGCGCTGCCCATTCAGGTGCTGCGTAACGATATCCGTGTGATTGCCGCCGGTAACGGTTGTACCGACGATCTCCAGCTGGAACATCTGCCTGCCAACACCGATATTCGTGTGGGCGACGTGCTGGTGACATCAGGCCTGGGCGGGCGTTTCCCGGAAGGCTACCCGGTTGGCGTCGTTTCGTCGGTTAAGCTGGATACGCAGCGTGCGTACACGGTGATTCAGGCGCGTCCAACCGCAGGCCTGCAGCGTCTACGTTATCTGTTGCTGCTGTGGGGCGCCGATCGTAACGGCACTAACCCGATGACCCCGGAAGAGGTGCATCGCGTGGCGAATGAACGCCTGATGCAGATGATGCCTCAGGTGCTGCCGTCGCCAGAAACCATGGGGCCGCAGCTTCCCGCTCCGGCAACGGGGTTAACCACGCCGCCTGCGGGTACGCCGCCACCGCAACCCTCCGCAGGGGGGCAATAGTGGCAAGTTACCGTAGCCAGGGACGCTGGGTAATCTGGCTCTCGTTTCTTATCGCACTGTTGCTACAAGTTATGCCCTGGCCGGACGACCTCACGGTTTTCCGGCCAAACTGGGTGCTGCTCATTCTGTTGTACTGGTCACTGGCGCTGCCGCATCGGGTGAATGTTGGCACGGGGTTCGTGATGGGTGCCATACTGGATCTGATCAGTGGTTCAACGCTTGGCGTGCGCGCGCTGTCGTTGAGCATTGTGGCGTATCTGGTGGCGCTGAAATATCAGCTGTTCCGTAACCTCGCGCTCTGGCAGCAGGCGCTGGTGGTTATGTTGCTCTCGCTTGCCACGGATATTATTGTTTTCTGGGCAGAGTTTTTAGTGATCAACGTCTCTTTCCGCCCTGAAGTGTTCTGGAGTAGTGTAGTAAACGGCGTGCTCTGGCCGTGGATATTTCTTTTGATGCGTAAAGTTCGTCAGCAATTTGCCGTTCAATAAGGTCGTTATGGTATCTCTCTATCTTGCTTCAGGTTCTCCACGTCGTCAGGAACTGCTCACTCAGTTAGGGGTGACCTTTGAGAAAGTGGTTCCGGGTATTGAAGAAGTGCGCCGTCCTCATGAGGATGCACAGCACTACGTGGCGCGACTGGCGCGCGAGAAAGCGCAGGCTGGTGTCGCCTTAGCGAGCGAAGATCTCCCGGTTCTGGGAGCAGATACCATTGTTATCCTCAACGGTGAAGTACTGGAGAAACCGCGCGATGAAGCACATGCGGCAGCGATGCTGCGTAAGCTTTCGGGGAATACCCATCAGGTGATGACCGCTGTTGCGCTGGCCGATAGCCAGCAAACGCTCGACTGTCTGGTGATCACTGATGTGACCTTCCGGACGCTCTCTGATGACGATATCGCAGCATATGTTGCGAGCGGAGAACCTTTAGATAAAGCAGGTGCATACGGTATTCAAGGGCTGGGTGGCTGTTTCGTCAGGAAGATAAATGGCAGCTATCACGCCGTAGTCGGCTTACCGCTGGTGGAAACGTATGAGTTGCTGAGTAACTTTAACTCGCTACGTGAAAAAAGGGATACACATGACGGCTGAACTATTAGTGAACGTGACGCCATCGGAGACGCGGGTGGCGTACATCGATGGCGGCATTTTGCAGGAAATTCATATTGAGCGTGAAGCGCGACGCGGAATAGTAGGCAATATCTACAAAGGTCGTGTTAGTCGTGTCTTACCGGGTATGCAGGCGGCTTTTGTAGATATTGGTCTCGATAAGGCGGCGTTCCTTCACGCCTCCGATATCATGCCGCATACCGAATGCGTGGCGGGTGAAGAGCAAAAGCAGTTCACCGTCCGCGATATTTCTGAACTGGTGCGTCAGGGACAGGATCTGATGGTGCAGGTGGTGAAAGATCCGCTGGGAACCAAAGGCGCGCGTCTGACCACCGACATCACCTTACCTTCTCGCTACCTGGTCTTTATGCCTGGCGCTTCTCACGTCGGCGTGTCGCAGCGTATTGAAAGTGAAGCCGAACGCGACCGCTTAAAGAAAGTGGTGGCCGATTACTGCGATGAACAGGGCGGATTTATCATTCGTACCGCCGCGGAAGGGGTGTGCGAGGAGGATTTAGCCTCCGATGCCGCCTACCTTAAGCGCGTGTGGACGAAAGTGATGGAGCGTAAAAAACGCCCACAGACCCGCTACCAGATGTACGGCGAGCTTGCGCTGGCGCAGCGTGTGCTCCGTGACTTTGCTGACGCTCAGCTGGATAAAATTCGCGTTGATTCCCGTTTGACCTACGAAGCGTTAATGGAATTCACGGCTGAATATATGCCTGAAATGACCAGTAAGCTTGAGCACTACAGCGGTCGCCAGCCTATCTTCGATCTCTTCGATGTTGAGAATGAAATCCAGCGTGCGCTGGAGCGTAAAGTGGAACTTAAGTCAGGCGGCTATCTGGTTATCGACCAGACCGAAGCGATGACCACCGTGGACATCAATACCGGGGCCTTTGTCGGCCACCGTAATCTCGATGACACCATTTTCAACACCAATATTGAAGCCACTCAGGCGATTGCGCGTCAGCTGCGTCTGCGTAATCTTGGCGGCATTATCATCATCGACTTTATCGATATGAATAATGAAGATCACCGTCGCCGGGTGCTGCACTCGTTGGAACAGGCGCTGAGTAAAGACAGGGTCAAAACCAGCGTGAACGGGTTCTCGCCGCTGGGGCTGGTGGAAATGACTCGTAAGCGCACCCGTGAAAGTGTCGAGCACGTGCTGTGCACCGAATGCCCAACCTGCCATGGTCGCGGCACGGTGAAAACCGTTGAAACGGTATGCTATGAAATCATGCGTGAAATTGTGCGCGTTCATCACGCCTACGACTCCGATCGCTTCCTGGTCTATGCTTCTCCTTCGGTGGCGGAAACGCTGAAGGGTGAAGAATCCCACGCGCTGGCGGAAGTGGAGATCTTTGTGGGTAAGCAGGTCAAAGTTCAAATCGAACCGCTCTATAACCCGGAGCAGTTTGATGTGGTCATGATGTAATAACGCAGCCTGCTGCGACCCAAGGAGAGATGCGTGAGGCGATTGCCGGGGATTTTACTGCTCACCGTTGCCACACTGGTTGTCGTTGTCGCGCTGCTGGTGAGCGGCCTGCGTCTGGCACTGCCGCATCTGGATAAATGGCGTCCGGCGCTGCTGGGTAAAATTGAAACGGCGACCGGGCTGCCGGTCTCCGCCTCACAAATCCAGGCCAGCTGGCAGAATTTTGGCCCGACCCTCGATGTTCGTGATATCAAAGCCGGGCTGAATGACGGCGGCGAACTCTCCATCAAACGCGCCTCCATGGCGCTGGACGTCTGGCAAAGCCTGCTGCACATGCGTTGGCAGTTCCGCGAGCTGACCTTCTGGCAGCTGCAAATTCACACCAACACGCCGTTGCAGAAAAACGACAGCAACGATGGCCTGAAGGGCGATCGCATCGGCGATCTCTTCCTACGCCAGTTCGACCACTTCACCTTACGCGACAGTCACCTCAGTTTCCTGACCCTCTCCGGCCAGCGTGCCGAACTGGCGGTGCCGCAGCTCACATGGGTGAATGACAAAAACCGTCACCGTGCCGAAGGTGAGCTGAGCCTTTCCAGCCTCACCGGACAGCACGGGGTGATGAAAGTGCGCATGGACCTGCGCGATGAAAACGGCCTGCTCAATAAAGGGCGGCTCTGGTTGCAGGCCGATGATATCGATGTGAAGCCGTGGCTTGGACGGTGGATGCAGGACAACATCGCGCTGACCAGCGCGCGCTTTAGTCTTGAAGGCTGGGTGTCGCTGGATAAAGGAGAAGTGGCTAACGGCGACGTGTGGCTGAAAAAGGGCGGCGCCAGCTGGCAGGGCGACCAGCAAATGCATCAGCTCTCGGTGGACAACCTCACCGCGCATCTTTCGCGGGAAAAAGAGGGCTGGGAATTCCGCATTCCGGATACCCGCATCACCATTGATGATACGCCATGGCCGCGCGGCGCGCTGGCGCTGGCATGGATCCCGGCTCAGGAAGTCGGCGGGCCAGACGCTAAGCGCAGCGATGAACTGCGTATTCGTGCCAGCCACCTGTCGCTCGCCGGGTTAAACGGCCTGCTGCCAATCGCCGAGAAGCTCTCGCCGGAAGTGGCTGATATCTGGCGTACGGCTCAGCCGAGCGGCATGGTTGATGCCCTGGCGATGGATATTCCTCTCCAGGAAACCAGAAAAATGCGCTTTAACGCGAGCTGGGACAATCTGGCCTGGAAGCAGTGGAAGCTGCTGCCGGGGGCTGAACATGTTTCCGGCAGCATATCGGGCAGCGTCGAGAACGGCGCGCTGCACGTCGCCATGCAAAAAGCGCTGATGCCTTACGAGCATGTGTTCCGCGCGCCGCTGGAGATTGCCAACGGCACGGCTACGCTGAACTGGGTGAACAACGACAAAGGCTTGATGCTGGACGGGCGCAATATCGACGTGCAGGCGACAGGCGTTCGTGCCGCCGGTGGTTTCCGCTATCTTCAGCCAAAAGACGATCAGCCCTGGCTGGGCATTCTCGCCGGGATCAGCACCGATGATGGCGGCCAGGCGTGGCGCTACTTCCCGGAAAACCTGATGGGTAAGAAGCTGGTTGATTACCTGAGCGGCGCAATCAAAGCCGGCAAGGCGGAAAATGCCACGCTGGTGTATGGCGGGAACCCGCACCTGTTCCCTTATAAGCACAACGAAGGCCAGTTCCAGGTCTACGTTCCACTGCACGATGCGACCTTTGCCTTCCAGCCGGACTGGCCAGCGCTGACCAATCTTGATATTGAGCTGAACTTTATTAACGAAGGCCTGTGGATGAAGGCGGACAAAGCGACGCTCGGCGGCGTGACCGCCAGTAATCTTGAGGCGGCCATTCCGGATTACGAAAAAGAGAAGCTGCTGATTGACGCCGATATCAACGGCCCGGGCAAGGCGGTTGGTCCGTATTTCCAGGAAACGCCTCTGCACGACTCGCTGGCGGCGGCCCTTGAAGAGTTGCAGATTGACGGCGATGTGAGTGCACGCTTACATCTCGATATCCCGCTCGACGGCGAACAGGTCACCGCGAAAGGCAACGTAGCACTGAATAACAACAGCCTGTTTATCAAGCCGTTGGACAGCACGCTGCATAACCTGAAAGGCAAATTCAGCTTTGAAAACGGCAACCTGACCAGTGAACCGCTGACGGCAACCTGGTTTAATCAGCCGCTGAATATCGATTTCACCACCACCGAAGGGGCGAAAGCGTATCAGGTTGGCGTGAATATGCAGGCCGACTGGCAGCCCGTTAAAATGGGCGTGCTGCCGAAACAACTCAACGATGCGTTGAAAGGCAGCGTGCCGTGGAAAGGCAATGTCGCGATTGAGCTGCCGTATCACGGTAGCGCCACCTATAAAGTCGGTATCACAGGCGATCTGCAGAATGTGAGTAGTAACTTACCTTCGCCAGCCAACAAAACGGCGGGTCAGGCGCTGCCGCTTAAAATTGACGTCGACGGCAATCTGCGCAGTTTCGACCTGACTGGCAACGTCGGTCAGAGTAACCACATTAACAGCCGCTGGCTGCTGGGCAATAAGCTGGCGCTCCAGAGCGCCATCTGGACCTCGGACAGCCGCACGATACCGCCGCTGCCGCAGGCGCCGGGAGTTGAACTGAATTTACCGCCGATGGATGGCGCGCAGTGGCTGGCCCTGTTCCAGCACGGCGCGGCGGATAGCGTGAGCTCCGCTGCCTCGTTCCCGGAAAGCGTCACGCTGCGCACGCCGTCGCTGGCCTTTGCTGGCCAGCAGTGGAACAACCTGAGTCTGGTCTCAAAACCGACGGCTGACGGAACGCGCGTGGAAGCGCAGGGCCGCGAAATTAACGCCAGCCTGACGATGAAGAACAACTCGCCGTGGCAGGCCACGGTGCGTTATCTCTACTACAACCCGTCGGCGAACCCGCTGGCGCAGACAGCCAGCGGAAGCGCGAACGCCACCGCCAGCAGCAGCGCCATCGACTTCCATGGTTGGCCCGATCTCCAGCTGCGCTGCGCTGAGTGCTGGCTATGGGGGCAGAAATACGGGCGAATCGACGGTGATTTCAGCGTCAAAGGCGATACGCTCTCGCTGGCAAATGGCCTGGTGGATACCGGCTTTGGCCGCTTGACCGCCGAGGGCGTGTGGGTGAATGCGGCCTCTGGCCAGCGAACCTCGCTGAAGGGCAAAATTCACGGTAACAACGTTGATGATGCGGTGGCCTTCTTCGGCGTTTCCACGCCAATTCGCGACGCGTCCGTTGATGTAGACTACGATTTACATTGGCGTGATAAACCATGGCAGCCGGATGTCGCTTCGCTGAACGGTATTCTCAAATCGCGCGTCAGCAAAGGGCAGTTTACCGATATTTCTACCGGCCACGCCGGGCGGTTGCTGCGCCTGCTGAGCGTCGATGCGTTGCTGCGTAAGCTGCGCTTTGACTTTAGTGACACCTTCAGCGATGGATTCTACTTTGACTCCATCGGCAGCACCGCGTGGATTAAGGACGGGGTGCTGAATACTGATGATACGCTGGTGGATGGCCTGGAGGCGGATATCGCCATGAAAGGCTCGGTTGACCTGGTGCGCCGCGAGTTGAATATGGAAGCGATTGTCGCGCCGGAAATCTCGGCGACGGTCGGCGTGGCGACGGCTTTCGCGGTGAACCCGATTATCGGCGCGGCGGTGTTTGCCGCGACCAAGGTACTGGGGCCATTGTGGAACAAGGTCTCGATCCTGCGTTATCGCATCACCGGCCCGATCGACAAGCCGCAAATTAACGAAGTGCTGCGCCAGGCGCGTAGCAATAAATAGCCGTGATTTGACGCAAGCCCTGAATTGCCTCAATCTCATACGACAAACACCCGGAATACAGGCCCGCTATGCTTAAGGCACGCGGGCATTAGTGAGTAACGAAATAATGAGTCTAAACCTGGTAAGTGAACAATTGCTGGCGGCGAACGGCCTGAATCATCAGGACCTGTTTGCCATTCTTGGTCAACTCACGGAGCGCCGTCTGGACTATGGCGATCTCTATTTTCAGTCCAGCTATCACGAATCCTGGGTTTTAGAAGACCGTATCATTAAAGACGGTTCTTACAACATCGACCAGGGCGTCGGCGTGCGTGCGGTCAGCGGTGAGAAAACCGGCTTTGCCTACGCCGACCAGATTAGCCTGCTGGCGCTGGAGCAGAGCGCGCAGGCGGCACGTACTATCGTGCGCGATGCGGGTGACGGTAAAGTACAAACCCTGGGAGCGGTTGAACACCCGGCGCTGTACACCTCGCTGGATCCGCTACAAAGCATGACGCGCGAAGAGAAACTGGATATTCTGCGCCGCGTCGACAGCGTCGCGCGTGCCGCAGACTCGCGGGTGCAGGAAGTTACCGCCAGCCTGACCGGCGTGTATGAGCTGATTCTGGTGGCGGCAACCGACGGTACGCTGGCGGCTGATGTGCGCCCGCTGGTGCGTCTGTCGGTCAGCGTACAGGTGGAACAAGACGGTAAACGCGAACGCGGCGCCAGCGGCGGCGGCGGTCGTTTTGGCTATGACTATTTCCTGGCTGACCTCGACGGTGAAGTCCGCGCCGACGCGTGGGCGAAAGAAGCCGTGCGCATGGCGCTGGTCAATCTGTCGGCAGTCGCTGCGCCGGCGGGGACGCTGCCGGTTGTGCTTGGCGCGGGCTGGCCGGGCGTGCTGCTGCACGAAGCGGTGGGCCATGGTCTGGAAGGCGACTTCAACCGTCGCGGCACTTCGGTCTTTAGCGGGCAGATGGGCCAACTGGTGGCGTCTGAGCTGTGTACGATTGTGGATGACGGTACGATCGGCGATCGTCGCGGTTCCGTGGCGATTGACGATGAAGGCGTGCCGGGTCAGTACAACGTCCTGATAGAGAACGGCATTCTGAAAGGTTACATGCAGGACAAACTCAACGCGCGCCTGATGGGCGTGGCGCCAACCGGTAACGGGCGTCGTGAATCTTATGCGCATCTGCCGATGCCGCGTATGACCAACACCTACATGCTGGCGGGCAAATCCACGCCGCAGGAAATTATTGAATCCGTGGAATACGGCCTGTATGCGCCTAACTTCGGCGGTGGCCAGGTGGATATCACCTCCGGGAAATTCGTCTTCTCAACGTCGGAAGCCTACCTGATTGAAAACGGTAAGGTGACTAAGCCGGTGAAAGGGGCCACGCTGATTGGTTCCGGTATCGAAACCATGCAGCAGGTGTCGATGGTCGGTAACGATCTTAAGCTGGATAACGGCGTAGGCGTTTGTGGTAAAGAAGGCCAGAGCCTGCCGGTTGGCGTTGGCCAGCCGACGCTGAAGGTGGATAACCTGACCGTTGGCGGCACCGCCTGACCTGAAAAGTGATATGCGTGAATGGCGCGACTCCTGGAGTCGCGCCATTTTTTTAGCGAATATGATCCAGCGGAATCTCGGGGTCCGGCTCGTGAGTAATACGGTTACGTAAATCACGACGAATGATTTCAATAGACCAGAACCAGATCAGGTGCCCGACGATTTCGGAGACGTGCTCATACCAGGGAAGTTCAAAAAGCGGCGGTGTTAATCCCATCAATGGGAATGAGATCATATGGACGAAAAGTTGGGCTAAGGCCCCTGCAAGCAGACCCTGCCAGAGTTTAATTTTCGGGAAGACTTCCGCGACTACGCAATAGCCAACAGCGAAGACGATAGAGAAAATAATATGTGTGACGCCAACCCAGTTAAATATATGACCGGCAAATGTATATACCACCGCGTTAGGGTCGGCAACACCTAACCAATCGCGTAGAAATACATAGGGTGGGTTCAGGAAATTGCGCGAACAGTCAATTTGACCGGCCGCTCTGATCAATTGTTCCGGCCCGCATGCGCTGCTAAATAAATCAGTAGGGCTACGTGGAGGCAGCGGAACTTCTGCACCCCATTTGACGAAGGCCGAGACAATCCCAGCGATTAAACCAATGAACGCGGCGAGTCCATAGCGCCGGCGTGAAGGCGGCGTCATTTCAAATAGATTCATAGATGGCCCTTGTCTAAAGTAATCCTGAATATTGCATGCTTATTATTTATATCTGCAACTAATATAATGGTCTCAATTTCAGATATAAATAATAAGATAGGTGACGCTCGGCGGTAGTGTCAATTCGCTAATCTTGATAGTCCAAAGGTGGATATTTTAGATTAGCGATAACGATGTGGTGAAGATATTCAGATAAAGTATATCTATAGTCTTTTTTAAGGTTTAAAGACATATCCCTGCACTACTCTTTCCTTCTTCCGCGCATTCCCTGAAATAATTCCGCCACTTCAACAAAATACTCGGTCAGGTAGTTGATGCAGACTTGCACTTTTAGCGGCAGTTTGTCTTTCTCGGTATACAGGGCATACACCGGACGGGGATCGGACTGATAGCGTGGGAAGAGAATTTCCACGTCCCCGCGGTTGATCTCCTCGATCACCCACATCAGGGGCACGTAGGCCAGCCCGGCGCCTGCCGAAAGCCAGCGGGTGAGCGTCATGGGATCGTTGGTGACAAAACGTCCTTCGGGAATGAGGCGCGTGGAAATGCCTTCCGGGGCGATCAACTCGAATTCGTTATCCGGGCGTACGCTGTACTCCAGCCACGAGTGATTGGCGAGGTCGGCGGGTTTCTCCGGCACTCCCGCCTGTTGCAGGTAGCTTTTCGCGGCGCACACCACCATCGGCATCGCGCCTAACCGACGTGAAAAGAGGCTGGAATCTTGTAAGGATCCGACGCGAATGACCACGTCCAGCCCGTCGGCAATCAGGTCTGGCGCGGGAATGCCGGTGACCAGATTGACCGTTAACTCGGGATACTTTTTCAACATATCGGCGGTGATCCGTGCGAGAACATTTTGTGCCATAGTTGAAGAGCAGCCGATACGCAGCGTTCCAATCGGCGTGTTATTAAACGCGTAAAGCTGTTCGTGAACATCCTGGACTTCGTGCAGCATGCGGCGGCAGCCCTGGTAGTAAATTTTACCGGCTTCGGTTAAACCAATGCTCCGCGTACTGCGATTAAGCAGTTTGACCTGGAGCTCATCTTCCAGTTTAGAGACAGTCTGGCTGATGGAAGAGACGCTCATTTGTAGCTGTCGTGCCGCGGCGGTAAAGGAGCCATGCTCGACAACCTTGGCAAACACCGACATCCGTTTTAATCGTTCCATTGTTCACTCTGGCTTAAAAGTGATTTGCATCACACTATGTAGATAAGGCTATAACAGTTACGTTAATATACTGTTAGTTGCATAACTAAAGTTTCAATCTCACCTGCACGCTAGTCTAGTAAGGTCAACATGAGCCTGTTTCCTGTCATCGTGATTTTCGGTCTCTCTTTTCCACCGATCTTCTTTGAGCTGCTGTTGTCGCTCGCCATTTTTTGGGTGGTGCATCGAGTGCTGGTGCCAACCGGGATCTACGATTTTGTCTGGCATCCCGCGTTGTTCAACACGGCACTGTATTGCTGCCTGTTTTATCTGATATCACGTTTGTTCGTTTGAGGTAGATGTGAAAACACTAACAAGAAATATCTCCCGTACCGCGATTACGGTGATACTGGTTATCCTGGCGTTCATCGCTATTTTCCGCGCCTGGGTCTATTACACCGAATCCCCCTGGACTCGCGATGCGCGCTTTAGCGCGGACGTCGTGGCTATCGCTCCCGACGTGTCGGGCCTCATTACTGGTGTACAGGTCAAGGATAACCAACTGGTTACCAAAAATCAGGTTCTGTTTGTGATTGATCAGCCGCGCTACCAGAAGGCGCTGGCCGAAGCAGAAGCCGATGTCTCCTACTACCAGGCGCTGGCTGAAGAGAAAAGCCGTGAAGCCGGGCGTCGTAACAAGCTAGGCATCAATGCGATGTCGCGTGAAGAGATCGATCAGTCTAACAACGTGCTGCAAACCGTTTTGCATCAGTTAGCGAAGGCGCAGGCAACCCGCGATCTCGCGCGTCTTGATCTTGAGCGTACCGTAATTCGCGCGCCAGCAGACGGCTGGATAACCAACCTGAACGTCTATGCCGGTGAGTTTATTACCCGAGGTTCCACGGCGGTGGCGCTGGTGAAACAGCACTCCTTCTACGTGATGGCCTATCTGGAAGAGACCAAGCTGGAGCGCGTGCGTCCTGGCTACCGTGCGGAAATTACGCCGCTGGGCAGTAACCGCGTATTAAAAGGAACCGTTGACAGCATGGCGGCGGGCGTCACCAACGCCAGCAGCAGCGTCGACAGTAAAGGGATGGCGACCGTTGATTCCAACCTGGAATGGGTACGCCTGGCCCAGCGCGTGCCGGTCCGTATTCATCTTGATGACGAACCGGGTAACCTGTGGCCAGCGGGCACGACCGCTACGGTGGTGATCACCGGTGAAAAAGATCGCGATGCCAGCCAGATGACGTTCTTCCAGAAACTGGCGCTGCGCCTGCGTGAATTCGGTTAATCGCCATGGGCATCTTCAGTATTGCCAACCAGCACATCCGCTTTGCCATCAAACTGGCCTGCGCGGTGGTGCTGGCGCTGTTTGTCGGCTTTCACTTTCAGCTTGAAACTCCGCGCTGGGCGGTGCTGACCGCCGCGCTGGTGGCCGCCGGTCCGGCTTTTGCTGCGGGGGGCGAACCTTACGCGGGGGCGATTCGTTACCGCGGGATGCTGCGTATTGTAGGCACCTTTATCGGCTGTATCGCCGCGCTGGTGATTATTATCACCATGATCCGCGCGCCGTTGCTGATGCTGCTGGTGTGCAGCATTTGGGCCGGTTTCTGCACCTGGATCTCGTCGCTGGTGCGCGTCGAGAACTCCTACGCCTGGGGGCTTTCCGGCTATACGGCGCTGATTATCGTTATTACCATTCAGGCCGAACCGCTGTTAACGCCGCAGTTCGCAGTAGAGCGCTGTAGCGAGATCGTGATCGGTATCGTCTGCGCGATCGTCGCCGATCTGCTGTTCTCTCCGCGTTCGATCAAAAAAGAGATCGATAACGAATTGGATTCGATGCTCATCGATCAATACCGCCTGATGCAACTGTGCATTAAGCACGGTGACAGCGATGAGATGGATCGCGCCTGGCTTGCGCTGGTGCGCCGCGCTACCGCGCTGGAAGGTATGCGTAGCAACCTGAATATGGAGTCATCACGCTGGACACGCGCTAACCGTCGCCTGAAAGCGCTAAATACCGTCTCACTGACGATGATCACCCAGGCCGTTGAAACGTTTATCATGCAGAATTCGCGCCCGGAGCTGGTGACAGACGCTTACCGCGAGCTGTTTGAGGAGCCGGTCGAGACGGTGCAGGATGTACATCGTCAGCTTAAGCGCATGCGTCGCGTGCTGGCGTGGACCGGCGAACACGATACGCCGGTCACCATCTACAGTTGGGTCGGTGCGGCCACGCGCTACCTGCTGCTCAGACGTGGTGTGGTTGGCAACGCCAAGATCAGCGCCCGCGAAGAAGAAATTCTGCAAAGCGAAGTGGTGGTGAGGCCGGAATCCGCCGAACGTCATCATGCGATGGTCAACTTCTGGCGTACCACGGTTTCCTGCGCGCTGGGTATTTTATTCTGGCTATGGACCGGCTGGACCTCAGGTAGCGGGGCGATGGTGATGATCGCCGTGGTGACCTCGCTGGCGATGCGTCTTCCCAATCCGCGCATGGTTGCGATCGACTTCCTTTACGGGACGATTGCCGCTTTGCCGATCGGCGCGCTCTATTTCCTGGTGATCATGCCCGCCACCCAGCAAAGTATGTTCCTGCTGTGCCTGAGCCTGGCGGTGATGTGCTTCTTTATCGGCATTGAGGTGCAGAAACGGCGGCTGGGCTCGCTTGGTGCGCTGGCCAGTACCATCAACATTTTGGTGCTGGATAACCCGATGACTTTCCACTTCAGCCAGTTTCTCGACAGCGCGCTGGGGCAGATTGTCGGCTGCTTTATGGCGCTGATCGTCATTCTGCTGATTCGCGATAACTCGCGCTTGCGCACTGGCCGTGTGTTGCTGAACCAGTTTGTGTTTGCCGCCGTTTCGGCGATGACCACCAATATGGCGCGGCGCAAAGAGAACCATCTGCCGGCGTTGTATCAGCAGCTCTTTTTACTGCTGAACAAGTTTCCCGGCGATGTCGCTAAGTTCCGCCTGGCGCTGACGCTTATCATTGCGCACCAGCGCCTGCGCGACGCGCCGATTCCAGTCAATGACGATCTGTCGGCTTTCCACCGCCAGTTGCGCCGCACCGCCGATAAGGTGATTTCGGCCAGCAGCGACGATAAACGCCATTACTACTTCTCGCGGTTGCTGGATGAATTGAGTGTTTACCAGAATAAGCTTCGCGTCTGGGAAGCGCCCGAGCAGGTGACGCAGCCGGTTGAACGGCTGGTGGCGATGCTGCATAAGTATCAGAGCGCTTTAACCATCAATTAGTCAACTTCCCGGGCCGAATAGACCCGGGAAATTTACCACCACGCGGCCTCGTGTGCCCCCAGCGGCATCGCTGGCTGCGAGAAGTGCATCGGCGTGTGCGCCAACGACAGCGCGCTATTGAAGTAACGCAGTTCGCCAAACGGCCCCTGTTCCACTGCCATCGCGCTCGCGATGGCTTGAGCATCCGGTGGCGGTACGTGACGCCACTCAGCCAGGCTTCCCAACTCCTGTAACCATGTTGCCGTTCGACACAGCGATACATCCACCTGCCATGCGCCGCCTTCGTGACGTTGACGCTCCAGCGCTATCAACACACCGAGTGTCGCCAGGTAGCCGCTCAAATAGTCGTTGGGATAGGTTGGCCCGAGCTGCGGCTGGCCTCCTTCGCCCTGCGCCACCGCCATTCCCGTCACCGTTTGAGCCAGTTGTTCAAACCCTGGACGGTCTTTCCATGGCCCCCGATGTCCGTAGCAGTTGAGGTTCACGGTGATAATGTGCGGATTGTTGCGCGCCAGTTCCTCATTGCTGAGCCCATAGCGGGCGAGCGCGCCTGGGCGATAGCTCTGCACAAACACGTCGCCATCGCGCACCAGCTGCGCCGCTCGCCTTGCCCCATCGGCGCTGGACAGTTCGAGGTAGGCGTTGCGTTTACCGTGATTGGTATCGACGTCAAACGGCAGAATACGTGGGCGATAGGGAGATGAGATATGCAGCACGTCAGCGCCCATTTGCGCCAGCCCGCGGGTGGCAGTTGGCCCGGCAATCACATGCGTGAAGTCCAGCACCCGCAGCGACTGAAGAACCCGCTCATTGCCGTACTGGCGAGGTTTAGGGGGGCTGTCGGTCAGACGCGTGAAGCGGATTAGCGGCTCCTGGCTGACCGCCTGCCCCTGAGGATGCGCCAGCCATTCATCATGACTGCGGGCGATTGCCGCGCACAGCCCGGCGCGGGCTATCGTCTCTTCGAGCGCCTCGGCGTTCCATTTTGCGACCGCCTGCGCCACTCTGGCGCGGTTATTCGGCACATCAAGGATATCGAGAATGCCGTCACGCAGCCGCGGGTAGCCGCCGTGCAGGAAAATCCAGCGGTTGTCCTGGGTCAGATAGAAATCGGTAGTGGGATAGTCGGGATCGTTGTACTGCCAGTTATACCCGTTCTGTTGCTGAAAGGTCACCGCGTGGGTCGATGCAGCGGCACAGTGGGCGTTAACGTGAATGTCCTGCTGAGTACCTCTCAGCGCATCCAGCATAATCCCCTGCAGCGCCAGTATTGATGCGGCGGCGTCACCGATGGCAAACGGCGTGGGATAAATTGGCCCACAACCGCTTAACGTCACCTTATTCGTAGCGAAATGCGCCAAACCGAGTTCCTGGCGCAGCTTATTGAAAACAGGATATTCACTCATCACAGCACGCTTCCCCGTCATTAATGCGACTTTCGTTATTCTGGCAACTATTGCCGTAAAAGCGATAGCTATACTTAACTGGAAACACTTTTCAGGAGGGTGTAATGACCACGCAAGCGCTACAGGACAATGACCTTTTTCAAACAGGCTATCTGGTCAATGGCGAATGGCGCCATCTCGACGCCACCTTTGACGTGCTGAACCCAGCAACGGGCGAGGTGGTAGCAAAGGTAGCGAAGGCCGGAAAGCATGAGACCGAACAGGCGATTGCCGCCGCGGCAAAAGCGTTCCCACAGTGGCGGGCAAAAACGGCAAAAGCACGCTCGGAGCTGCTTTATCGCTGGTATCAGCTGATGATTGAAAACAAAAGCTGGCTGGCGCGTCTGATGACCATTGAACAAGGCAAACCGCTGAAAGAGGCGGAAGGGGAAGTGGATTACGCGGCGAGCTTTATCCAGTGGTTTGCCGAACAGGGCAAGCGGGCAAATGGGGAGATCATTCCCCCGGCGAAACCCGGCTCGCGCATTCTGGCGACGCGTGAACCGATTGGCGTGGTGGCGGCGATTACGCCGTGGAACTTCCCGATGGCGATGCTGACCCGTAAGCTCGGTCCGGCGCTGGCCGCGGGCTGTACCGGGGTGATTAAACCTGCCAACAACACACCGCTTTGCGCGTTCGCGCTGCTGGCGCTGGCGAAAAAAGCCGGGATCCCTGACGGGGTGCTGAACGCGGTGGCGGGGAACACGGCGGAAATCAGCGACGCCATAATGGCGAGCCACGACGTGCGTAAGATCTCCTTCACCGGCTCGACGGCGGTGGGGAAAACGTTGGTGCGTAACGCTGCGGAAACCATGAAGAAAGTCTCGATGGAGCTGGGGGGCAATGCGCCCTATATCGTCTTTGAGGATGCGGATATCGACGCGGCGGTACAGGGGGCGGTAGCCAATAAATTCCGCAACGCCGGGCAGGTGTGCGTCAGCGTGAACCGTTTCTATATTCACGATAGCGTCTATGACCGTTTCACCAGCCAGCTTGCCGCCGCCGTGAAAGCGCTGAAAGTCGGCAACGGTCTGGATGATGGCGTGGTCGTTGGCCCGCTGATTGAAGCGGCGGCAGTGAAAAAAGTGCGTGAGCACGTAGAAGACGCCGTCTCGAAGGGGGCGAAGGTGCTGGCTGGCGGTCAGCCTCATGAGCTGGGCGGCAACTTCTGGCAGCCGACGGTGCTGGGCGACTGTCAGGAACAGATGCTGCTGGCGAAGGAAGAGACGTTTGGCCCGCTGGCGGCGTGCTTCCGCTTCCGCGATGAGGATGACGTTATTCACCGGGCGAATGATACGCCCTACGGCCTGGCCGCCTATTTCTATACGCAAAACCTGTCTCGCGTGTTCCGCGTCTCGCAGGCGTTAGAAAGCGGGATGATCGGTATTAACGA
This sequence comes from Kluyvera sp. CRP, assembly GCF_019930565.1. NCBI lineage: Bacteria > Pseudomonadati > Pseudomonadota > Gammaproteobacteria > Enterobacterales > Enterobacteriaceae > Kluyvera > Kluyvera sp. CRP. The sequence goes on from NZ_CP082841.1 coordinate 1,657,349, forward strand.
ATGTGCAGTGTCAACTGAGCTGGGGCCATTCGGCGGCGTTAAGGAGTCCGGGCTGGGGCGTGAAGGCTCGGTGCTGGGACTGGAAGAGTACCTTGAGGTAAAAACGCTGCACATTGGGGGACTTTAGTTTGCAGGATGGGAGAGGGCGTGAGATGAAAATCTATACTTTTGATTTTGACGAGATAGAGGATCAGGGCGATTTTTATCGGGAGTTCGCTCAACTCTTTGCCCTCGATCGTGAGTCGATTCGCGATTTGGACGCACTTTGGGATGCGGTCACCGGCCCACAAATGCCGTTACCGCTGGAGATCGAGTTTATCCATCTCGACGACAAGCAGCGCCGTCGCTACGGCGCGCTGATTCTGCTGTTTGATGAAGCGGAAGAAGAGCTGGAAGGGATGCTGCGGTTCAACGTGCAACGAGCATAAAAAAGCCCTCGCATAAGGGCGAGGGCAAGTCGTCGGACAAGACGACGAGGGTTTATTTGTACAGCTCAGCCGTAGCGTGCCAATGGTCGCCGGTACGGGCTTCAATAATGCGGTAGCTGCTGGCGCCTTGTTTTTCGGCTTTAGCGGCTAATGCGCTGCGCATATCCATCGGGTCGCTACCGATCTGAGAAACAGAAACGGTGCCGACGGATTGCAGATTCTGTGCCTGCTCCGCGTTAACCTGTTGCACTGCGGCGCTTGCGCCGAAGGACAGAACGGATGCCAGACCAAGGGATGCGATGATCATTGCGCTTTTCATAATGTTTTACTCCTCACCATATTCTTCATTCTTCAGCGGTGAGAGGATGTTGTTTCTGATTCCTGGGACCGCTGGGTATTAAACTTTTCTACACTGCCGACGTGCTGCCTGACGCGAACTTATTTGTACAGTTCAGCCGTTGCGTGCCAATGAGCGCCGGTACGCGCTTCAATGATGCGATAGGATGATGCACCTTGTTCTTCCGCTTTTTTGTTCAGCATTTCGTGCATATCCATCGGAGATGAACCGACGGAACCGATGGAAACGGTGCCGATTGACTGACGGCTTTGGGCTTGATCGCTGCTGATAGAGTCAGCGGCAAACGCACCGAAAGAGATAACGGAAAGGATGCTCAGAGCGGCAACAGTTGTTTTGATTTTCATGATACTCACCTCGTCGAATTTTTTTGGAAGGTCTTTGTTTTGTGACCCTCATCACGAAATTAAGTATACACTAATCACATAAAATATTAATACCTAGCTAATGGTTTCGCGTGTAATTAGATGTCAAAAATCGTCATTTTTAGAACAGATACGTATAAAAAAAGAGACATTTCGGTAAAGTTAAGTGTAAATAATGAGTGAAATTAAATAGATATTAGAATTTGATTTTTTGTGCGCTTATGAACGGATATATTCACTGGTTCTATGATTGTGGGCAGAAAATCGCACTTAATGTTAACGAGACGGGAGTGAAACGTAGGGGAATTTGCAGTTAAAGCAGCTCCTCTGGTGGACCAGAGGAGAAAGGAAGAGGGATTACAGCTCCTGCTCGAACAGAACCTGGATGGCCTCGTAGAGATCTTTAACGGTGAACCCGCGTGCCGGCGTGGTGAAAATCGTGTCGTCACCGGCAATACTGCCGAGAATGCCTTCCGCTTTGCCCAGAGAGTCAAGCAGGCGAGCGATCAGCTGTGCAGCGCCGGGGCTGGTATGGATAACCACGACCGCATCGTTGTAATCAATATCCAGCACCAGATTCTTCAGCGGGCTGGTGGTTGTCGGCACGCCCAGCTCGGCCGGCAGGCAGTAAACCATTTCCATTTTAGCGTTGCGGGTACGCACGGCGCCAAACTTGGTCAGCATACGAGAAACTTTGGACTGGTTAATATTATCGAAACCTTCTTCCTGCAAGGCCTGAACAATTTCGCCCTGAGAGCTAAATTTTTCTTCCTTCAGTAATGCTTTAAAGGCTTTAACTAATTCTTCTTGTTTAGTTGAACTTCGCATAAGTCACCCGAGTATGGTGGTGAAATTAACATTATTATGCATATAGGTGAATTTTTATGCAAAATAATTTGCTCCAGAGGCTAAGCCAAATAGAGAAAGGGCGGATTTTATCAAAAATTAGACCTAAGAAACATGCCTATATCACGGGATCCAAATAAGTTAAAAGTAAATGAAATGTTATTAAATTGCTGTTGTTTTACGCAACATGCTGAGTATATTGTAATCGATAGTTGATGAAAATTTGGTTTCGTAGAAAGGCCTTTTTCTGGGAGTAATGCGGATGCTGTTGAATGGCCCGCATTCTGTAAGCAATTATATTGTAATTATTTACCTTGTGAATTAAGGTCGCCGCAACGGAGTAACAACTGGTATCTCCTGCGTTGGTTTATGCGGTCCACGACAGGTTGTTACCTGAAAGTCATTAACCATAATAAGGAGTTTAGGATGAAAGTCGCAGTCCTTGGTGCCGCCGGCGGTATTGGCCAGGCGCTTGCCCTACTACTAAAGACCCAACTGCCTTCAGGTTCAGAACTCTCTCTCTATGATATTGCCCCCGTCACGCCAGGTGTGGCGGTCGATCTCAGCCATATTCCGACGGATGTTAAAATCAAAGGCTTCTCCGGTGAAGATGCTACGCCTGCGCTGGAAGGGGCTGATGTGGTCCTGATTTCTGCCGGTGTGGCGCGTAAGCCCGGTATGGATCGCTCCGATCTGTTTAACGTTAACGCCGGTATTGTTAAAAACCTGGTGCAACAAATCGCCAAAACTGCCCCGAAAGCCTGTATTGGTATTATCACCAACCCGGTGAATACCACAGTGGCCATTGCCGCTGAAGTGCTGAAAAAGGCGGGCGTATATGACAAGAACAAACTGTTCGGCGTGACCACGCTGGATATCATCCGCTCCAACACTTTCGTGGCGGAGCTAAAAGGTAAAAGCGCCAGCGAAGTTGAAGTGCCGGTGATAGGCGGCCACTCTGGCGTGACCATTCTGCCTTTATTATCGCAAATCTCCGGCGTGAGCTTCTCCGATCAGGAAGTGAACGACCTGACCAAACGCATCCAGAACGCGGGCACCGAAGTGGTGGAAGCGAAGGCGGGTGGCGGCTCGGCTACGCTCTCCATGGGCCAGGCGGCGGCGCGTTTCGGCCTGTCTCTGGTTCGCGCCCTGCAGGGCGAGAAGGGCGTGGTTGAATGCGCCTATGTCGAAGGAGACGGCCAGTACGCGCGCTTCTTCTCGCAGCCGCTGCTGTTAGGTAAAAACGGGATTGAAGAACGCCAGTCGATTGGCAAACTGAGCGCTTACGAACAGCAGGCGCTGGAAGGTATGCTTGAGACGCTGAGAAAAGATATTCAGCTGGGTGAAGATTTCATCAATAAATAAGGCGTGACGCCTTAGACGTGACAAAGGGGCCAATGGCCCCTTTGCTTTTTCTGCTGCTTAGCCCGACGCAGGATATTCCTGAATGGTGACCTGCATGGTCAGTTTCTTATCATCACGCATCACGACCACCGGAATGACCGATCCCGGACGAATCTCGGCGACCTGGTCCATGGTTTCCAGCGCGGAAATCGCCGGTTTGCCGTTGACCGAAATAATCACGTCGTTGTTCTGAATGCCCGCCTGTGCCGCCGGGCCGTCCGGGGCTATCTCATTGACGACAATCCCCTGAATTTGATCGATACCGCCGCCTTGTGAATGCAGCGGGGCAATTTCTCGTCCGCTGATGCCGATAAAGCCGCGAATCACGCGTCCGTCACGAATCAGCTTATCCATAATTTTGGTTGCCAGCTGGAACGGAATGGCGAAACTCAGCCCCTCCGGGGTTTCACCGTCGTTACTCTTATCGAAAGAGAGGGTGTTAATGCCCATCAGCTCACCCAGCGAGTTGACCAGCGCGCCGCCGGAGTTACCGTGGTTGATAGAGGCATCGGTCTGCAGAAAGTTCTGTCGACCACTTGGGTTGAGGCCGATACGACCGGTCGCGCTGATAATCCCCTGAGTAATGGTCTGCCCGAGGTTGTACGGGTTGCCGATGGCCAGCACTACGTCACCGATGTGCGGTGTGCGCTTCGGGTTAATGGGGATAACCGGCAGGCCGCCGGTGGCGTTGATCTTCAGCACCGCCAGATCGGTCAGGCTATCGGAGCCGACCAGCAGGGCTTCAAACACGCGACCATCCTGGAGGGCGACGATGATCTGATCGGCATCGTTGATCACATGTTTGTTGGTAATAATGTAGCCGCGCTCGTCCATGATCACCCCGGATCCGAGCGTTTTGATTTCCAGCTGATTATTGGTGTTGCTGTTCAGACTGCGGTTATAGACGTTCACCACCGCAGGGGCAGCGCGGCGCACCGCCGTGTTATAGCTGGAGGGGGCTTCATCTGTACTGCTAAAGCGCTCGGTGGATAATGGATTCCACTGACGCAACGAAGGGACGGTGACAATGAGTATGCCGCCAACCAGTAAACCAAGTGCAACCGAACGTAAGAGCTTTACAAGCATGATACAGGCATCGTTGATGAGGAAACTGGACGAAGCATACCACGAGAAAAACCGGACATACATTCCAGGCTATGCCCGGTTTTTCGTGGATTAGCGCAGAAGCAGGTAAATACTTTCATTACCGCGTATGACATTCAGCGCGATAACCGCCGGTTTCGCTTCCAGCACCTTGCGCAGTTCGGCAATCGACTGTGTCGGCTGGCGGTTGATACCGATGATGACGTCATCTTTATGCAGGCCGATTTGCGCGGCAGGGCTACCTTTTTCCACGCCAGAAATGACAACCCCTTTAGTGCCGCTTTTCGCCTGGCCATCGCTGAGCGATGCCCCTTCCAGCGCCGGGATAATCAGCTGTGCGCTGGCGGTTGATGAGGCGCTCTTATCCAGCGTCACCTCTACTTCCAGCGGTTTACCGTCCCGGAGCAGGCCCAATTTGACCTTCGAACCCGGTTCCGTGGTGGCGATGCGGGAACGCAACTCGGCGAAACTATTCAGCGGCTTGCCGTTCAGGCTGGTAATCACGTCGCCGGATTTAATTCCCGCTTTTGCTGAACCGGAGCCAGGCAGCACTTCGCTAACGAATGCCCCGCGCTGCACATCGAGATTAAACGCTTTGGCGATGTCGGCGGTCATCTCCATACCGCGGATGCCGAGCAGGCCGCGTTTGATTTCACCGAACTGAATCAGCTGTTGAGCCAGGGTCTGTGCCATGTTGCTCGGGATAGCAAAGCCGATACCGACGCTGCCGCCACCGGGCGCCAGAATGGCGGTGTTGATACCGATCAGCTCGCCGTTCAGGTTCAGCAGCGCGCCGCCGGAGTTGCCGCGGTTGATAGCCGCATCGGTCTGAATGAAGTTCTCCAGCCCTTCCAGATTGAGGCCGCTACGGCCCAGCGCCGAGACGATACCGGATGTGACGGTCTGCCCCAGGCCGAACGGGTTCCCGACGGCCACGGCGAAGTCGCCCACGCGCAGTTTGTCGGAATCGGCGATGGCGATTTGCGTCAAATGGCTGGCTTTCTGGATTTGCAGCAGCGCAATGTCGCTCTGGTCGTCGCTACCGATAAGCTTCGCTTCAAACTCACGGCCATCGTTCAACTGAACGCTGATTTTCTGCGCGTCGCTGATGACGTGATTGTTGGTTAGCACGTAGCCTTTAATGGCATCAATAATGACGCCGGAGCCCAGACCTTCAAACTGCTGGGTGGGCTCATTGGCCGTGTTGCCGCCATCGTCGCCAAAGAACTTTTTGAGCTCGTCTGGCACCTGTTGATTCACGGGAGCCGTTCCTTCTACCTGAACGCTCACCACCGCAGGCAGCACTTTCTCCAGCATCGGCGCGAGGCTAGGCAGCGCGCCCTGGCCTGGAACCTGTGTCGGCAGCGACGCGAACACCGGCGCTGGAGCGGCGAGGGATAACCCAACGCTTAACGCCAACGCACTTAACAGTAAAGTTGATTTATTCATTGATGCTGGCCCTCATGACCCTGGATGCAAGAACACGACTTCCCGAAAAGACTGATGTTATTGAAGTAAATATAGACGGCGTAGGCAGAAGAGGACGGGCGCATGCCATGCGCCCGTAAAATATTTGTGGAATGCAGATTAATCGCGTTTTGCACCGCTACGCAGCAGACCGGATGCGCCGTCGGAGTAGTCGCGCGGCATCTGTACCGGCGCCTGATCGTTTCCGGCTTCGGACTCGGCCAGACGGTTGCGGAACGGGTTGGCTTCCGCAGACATGCCCGGCAGCAGATTGCTGGAGCTTTTCGCCATATGCTGGTAGATCTGGCGATAGTCATCGGCCATGTTATCGAGCAGCTCGGCGCTGCGGGCGAAATGGCTAACCAGCTCTTCGCGGTACTCTTCCAGCTCGGCTTTGTTTTTCTCCAGCTCGTACTGCAACGCCTGCTGCTGGCGTAATTTACGATTACCAAAACGCATGGCTACGGCACCGATGATGATACCGACAACTAACCCAATTAGCGCGTATTCCCAGGTCATGAACATCTCCCATTGTTTTGTTGTTCCGTAGGGTATTGGCGGCTTCGGCAACTCCATACCAGCGCCCGATAGTGCCACTATAACCGCTAATCCTGTAGAAGTGGAATCCTGACGCATCATCGCGTAGTGTAGAACGGACTTTTTTTAGTCAATCGTGAAGTAAGACATACCGGTTTTCAAAGGAATAACAATTAGATCATGCAAAGCCAGTCCCCCACATCGCGCTACCTTCAGGCCCTCGAGGAGGGCAGCCATCAACCTGACGATGTTCAGCGCGAGGCGGTAAACCGTCTCGATACCATTTACCAGGAACTCCAGCATAAAACGCCCGTCTCCGCCCCTGTCGGTGGCCTGCGCGCGCGTTTTGGCAAACTGCTCGGCAAGAAAGAGCCTGACGCGCCGAGCGCCGTACGCGGCCTGTATATGTGGGGCGGCGTGGGGCGAGGGAAAACCTGGCTGATGGATATGTTCTATCAAAGCCTACCGGGCGAGCGGAAGCAGCGCCTGCACTTCCACCGCTTTATGTTACGCGTGCATGAAGAACTGGCCGCGCTCCAGGGGCACACTGACCCGCTGGAAATTGTGGCCGAACGCTTTAAAGCCGAGACCGACGTGCTGTGTTTTGATGAATTTTTTGTTTCCGATATTACCGATGCCATGCTCCTTGGCGGCCTGATGAAGGCGCTGTTCGCGCGCGGTATTACGCTGGTCGCGACCTCCAACATTCCGCCGGATGAACTGTATCGCAATGGGCTGCAGCGCGCGCGCTTCCTGCCGGCGATCGAGGCGATTAAAGAGCACTGCGATATCATGAATGTCGACGCGGGCATCGACTATCGTCTACGCACGCTGACGCAGGCGCACCTGTGGCTTTCGCCGCTCAACGCAGAGACCCGCCAGCAGATGAACAAACTGTGGCTGGCACTGGCGGGGACGCCGCAGATGAACCAGACCACGCTGGAGATTAATCATCGTCCGCTGCCGACTCTTGGCGTAGAAAACCAGACGCTGGCAGTCTCCTTTAATACCCTGTGCGTCGACGCACGCAGCCAGCACGACTACATTGCGCTGTCGCGTCTGTTCCACACCGTGATGTTGTTTGACGTGTCTGTGATGACGCCATTGCTTGAGAGCGAAGCGCGCCGTTTTATCGCGCTGGTGGACGAATTCTACGAACGCCATGTGAAGCTGGTGGTGAGCGCCGAAGTCGAGTTGTACAACATCTATCAGGGGGAGCGACTGAAATTTGAGTTCCAGCGCTGCCTGTCGCGTTTGCAGGAGATGCAGAGCGAAGAGTATCTGAAGCGTGCGCATATGCCTTAACGCTACCCTCTCCCCGTGGGAGAGGGGCTGGGGGTGAGGGCGTCAGGCCGCACATCCCCAAACCCCGAAAAACCCGCAGCAAATCACATAAAGGGGTCGACCTTTGACCCCGACTTCTCTATAATCTTGCGACCCCACGTTACAAGAGAGTTTTTTCCCAAAACTTTCTCTGCGCCGGCATAGGCTATTCGAAGGGGTAGGTTTGCTGGACAATGTCGTGTGAACCTCAACTGACTAAACGTTTGGGTGTTCACCAACGTGTAACTTATTTATTTGGGTAAGCTTTTAATGAAAACTTTTACAGCTAAACCAGAAACCGTAAAACGCGACTGGTATGTTGTTGACGCGACCGGTAAAACTCTGGGCCGTCTGGCTTCCGAACTGGCTCTGCGCCTGCGCGGTAAGCACAAAGCGGAATACACTCCGCACGTAGATACCGGTGATTACATCATCGTTCTGAACGCTGACAAAGTTGCTGTAACCGGCAACAAGCGTACTGACAAAGTGTACTATCACCACACCGGCCACATCGGTGGTATCAAAGAAGCGACCTTTGAAGAGATGATTGCCCGCCGTCCTGAGCGTGTGATTGAAATCGCGGTTAAAGGCATGCTGCCAAAAGGCCCGCTGGGTCGTGCTATGTTCCGTAAACTGAAAGTTTACGCTGGCAACGAGCACAACCACGCGGCACAGCAACCGCAAGTTCTTGACATCTAATCGGGATTATAGGCAATGGCTGAAAATCAATACTACGGCACTGGTCGCCGCAAAAGTTCCGCAGCTCGCGTTTTCATCAAACCGGGCAACGGCAAAATCGTTATCAACCAACGTTCTCTGGAACAGTACTTCGGTCGTGAAACTGCCCGCATGGTAGTTCGTCAGCCGCTGGAACTGGTCGACATGGTTGAGAAACTGGATCTGTACATCACTGTTAAAGGTGGTGGTATCTCTGGTCAGGCTGGTGCGATCCGTCACGGTATCACCCGCGCTCTGATGGAGTACGACGAATCCCTGCGTGGCGAACTGCGTAAAGCTGGCTTCGTTACTCGTGATGCTCGTCAGGTTGAACGTAAGAAAGTCGGCCTGCGTAAAGCACGTCGTCGTCCGCAGTTCTCCAAACGTTAATTGCTTTCTGCTTCGGCAGACAACAATTTGCGAAAAAACCCGCTTCGGCGGGTTTTTTTATGCCTGCAAGATGGGGCTGCCGCGCTCTTTTTCCGCTTTTCAGGAATCCCCTCACCACAAGTCGTTCAAAATCTGGTAGACTATCTTCCAATTTTCTGCCCAAATGCGCGCGATTGTTCATTTTTTGTTTGGTTTGTGAACGAGAATGTCGTTTAGCGTGTAGCTGAGGCTTGTCATCTGGCTAGCCGCCGTTGTGGCTGGTAGCAGTAAAAATTCTGATTATACCTGGAGGTTTTCATGGCTGTCGCTGCCAACAAACGTTCGGTAATGACGCTGTTTTCTGGTCCTACTGACATCTATAGCCATCAGGTCCGCATTGTGCTGGCTGAGAAGGGTGTCAGCTTTGAGATAGAGCACGTGGAAAAGGACAATCCACCGCAGGATCTGATTGACCTCAACCCGAATCAAAGCGTTCCGACACTCGTAGATCGTGAGCTGACGCTGTGGGAATCACGCATCATTATGGAATACCTTGATGAGCGTTTCCCGCATCCGCCGCTGATGCCGGTTTACCCGGTTGCACGTGGTGAAAGCCGCCTGTACATGCACCGTATCGAGAAAGACTGGTACTCACTGATGAACACCGTGATGACCGGTTCCGCCGCGCAGGCTGACGCCGCGCGTAAACAGCTGCGTGAAGAGCTGCTGGCGATCGCGCCGGTCTTCACCCAGAAGCCGTTCTTCCTGAGCGATGAATTCAGCATTGTCGACTGCTACCTGGCGCCGCTGCTGTGGCGTCTGCCGGTAATGGGCATTGAGCTGAGCGGTGCTGGCGCGAAAGAGCTGAAAGGCTATATGACGCGCGTCTTCGAACGTGACTCTTTCCTCGCCTCCTTAACGGAAGCCGAGCGCGAAATGCGCCTTGGCCGGGGTTAATTGAATGGAAGTTTCGCAACTTTCTCCGCGCCGCCCGTACCTGCTGCGTGCATTCTATGAGTGGCTGCTGGACAACCAGCTGACGCCGCACCTGGTGGTAGATGTTATGCTGCCAGGCGTGAATGTGCCGATGGAATACGCGCGTGACGGGCAGATCGTGTTGAACATCGCGCCGCGAGCGGTGGGGAATCTTGAGCTGGCTAACGATGAAGTGCGCTTCAATGCGCGCTTTGGCGGCGTGCCGCGTCAGGTTTCCGTTCCGCTGGCTGCCGTGCTGGCGATCTACGCCCGTGAGAACGGTGCCGGAACCATGTTTGAGCCAGAAGCCGCATACGATGAAAATGTTGAAGGCTTCAACGACGGCGAAGACGTGGATAACGGCGCAAGCGAGACCGTGATGTCGGTGATTGATGGCAATAAGCCGGATAGCGACGACGGAGACGATCCCGACGATACGCCACCACCGCCTCGCGGCGGGCGTCCGGCGCTTCGCGTTGTGAAATAGAAAACAGGCCCATACGGGCCTGTTTTGTTATGGCTATCGTTTAAACGTGACTTTTTCTGGCATGTCGAGGTGAAGCGTCGTCTGGCTTGGCACCGTTTCGGCAATCACCCGACCATGGCGGATAGAGTAACGGGCTGGCGTCTGGCGACGTACAGCATCAAAACCATTTTCCGCAGGGAGAACCACCAGGTTAGCACTGTTACCGACCTCAAGACCATAATCCTGCAGATGCAGCGTTTTCGCGCTGTGGGTCGTTATCAGGTTCAGCCCATCATTAATCTGCCCGTATCCCATCAGCTGACACACGTGTAATCCCATATGCAACACCTGCAGCATATTCGCGGTACCCAGTGGATACCACGGATCGAAGACGTCGTCATGACCGAAGCAGACGTTGATATCCGCCTCCAGCATCTCTTTGACGCGCGTGACGCCGCGGCGTTTCGGATAGGTGTCAAAACGTCCTTGCAGGTGAATGTTCACCAGCGGATTGGCGACAAAGTTAATGCCGGACATCTTTAACAGGCGGAAAAGGCGGGAAGCGTACGCGCCGTTATAGGAGTGCATTGCCGTCGTGTGGCTGGCAGTCACGCGAGCCCCCATCTCATCACGGTGTGCCAGCGCCGCGACGGTTTCAACGAAGCGTGATTGCTCATCGTCAATTTCATCGCAGTGTACGTCGATGAGTCTGTCGTATTTTTGCGCCAGGGCGAAAATTTTATGCAGCGATTCAACGCCATATTCACGGGTAAATTCAAAGTGGGGAATGGCGCCAATGACGTCGGCGCCCAAACGTACCGCTTCTTCTAACAGCGCCTCACCGTTGGGATAAGAAAGAATGCCTTCTTGTGGGAACGCGACGATTTGCAGCTCTACCCACGGCGCGACTTCTTGCTTCACTTCCAGCATGGCTTTCAGCGCCGTCAACGTGGGGTCGGAGACGTCAACGTGAGTACGAACGTACTGGATACCGTTGGCCATCTGCCACTTCAGGGTTTGCATGGCCCGCGCTTTTACATCTTCGTGAGTGAGCATCGCCTTACGTTCGGCCCAGCGTTCAATACCTTCAAACAGCGTGCCAGACTGGTTCCAGTTCGGTTCGCCAGCGGTTTGCGTGGTGTCCAGATGGATGTGCGGTTCAACAAACGGAGGGATTGCCAGACCGCCTTCAACATCCAGCACATTGCCCTGTGGCGCTGACGCCGTTTCCTGAGGCTCAAAACGGCTAAAGCGCCCATTTTCAATGGTGATTTGCCACAATCCTTCACGCCCCTGCAAGCGGGCCTGACGAAGGGTAATATTATTATTCTGCATGGCTAACCTCCGAGGATTTAGCAAAGCTACGATTAAAGAGTGGGTTCAGCAGGATATAGCTGAATACGCCGCCGAGGACGGCGTTGACCGGGACAATTCCGGGAATATAGTGACCCGCAGCGATACCCAGTGCAACGGACAGAATGGCCACCCAGTTCACGGTAATAAATTGCGCTTTGTTGAAGTCGGCATATTTGCGGTGGTTCAACAGATAGTCGGCGATGATCACGCCCCCAATGGGGGGAATCGCCGCCGACAGAAAGGTCAGCCAGCCGACAAAGTTATTGTATAGCCACAGTGCGCACAGCGTCCCAATAATACCGTTCGCCACCGACAGCGTGCGGCTGGAAAGACCGGTAATGTTGGCAAAGCCCAGACCAGATGCGTACAGCGCATTGTCATTGGTGGTCCAGATATTCAGGCCGAGTACCACAATCGCCGGCAGCAGCAGGCCCTGGGCTATCATCACGTCAGAAATATCCGCTTGCCCGACAGCGGCAGCGCCCGCAGCCCCGAAGATAAACATCAATGAGTTGCCGAGGAAGAACGCCACCATCGCAATCAGCACCGCCCCTTTGGCGTTGCGGCCAAAGCGAACGAAGTCGGCGGTTAAGGTACCGGCGCTGACAAACGAGCCGACAACCAGCGCGAGTGCGGTGGAAAAATTGAGCGGCGTCTGCGGCACAATCGTTTTTAAATGGTCTAAACCGCCAACGTCGCTCACCGCCAGCCAGACCGAGTAGCTGCCCAGAATGACAATCGCAGGCACAGCGATAATAGAGAGAATCGTCAGTGCCGAGATACCGAAGAAGATGGTCAGGGTCATCAACAGCCCGGAAACCGCAATCAGGATATTGACGTCAATGCCCGTTGCTTTGCCCACCGGGATAGCAAACATAGCCACGCCGACGCCAAACCAGCCTACCTGCGTGCCGCCGAGCAGCATGGAAGGAAGCCATGAACCTTTTACGCCAAAGGAGTAACGAGCAAGAAGGTGGGTAGAGAGTCCGGTTTTTGCGCCGATGAAACCAAGAAATGCGGTGTAGATACCGAGGAGGAGGTTACCGAAGAAAACTGCAAGGAAGAAATCATGATAGGAAAGACCGGTACCGAGTGTTCCTCCGGTCCACATACTGGCGGAAAAAAACGTTAACCCCAACATCACAAACGTGAGTGGAACTACGCCTTTCCGCGCCGCCAGAGGGACGGGCCCCTGGCTATAATTGTTGTCCTGCGACACAATGCCTCCATGAATTTTGCCCAAAAAATCCGCCGCATAATATACAGTTCTCAGAATAAAGCAAACGTTTCCGCGTGATTTTTTGTTGGTTATTATTCATGGGGGTGATGATTTCGCCGCTTTCCCTCGGTTTACAGTCAATCCACTCCTGTGGGTTGAGGTGCCAACATGGCTTGTGAACGAATGAGTTCGTCAGCAAGTAGTCGTTCGTCAGGCAACTGCACTTTGTACTCGCTCGCCATGATGGTATTCGGCAGGCCAGTCAGCGCGTAATGCGCTTCCCCCGCGCCTTTTCCCGCGCACAGAATCAACCCAACGGGCGGGTTTTCTCCCGGCATTGTCCAGTGCTCTTTGGCATAGTTCAGGTACATATTCATCTGCCCGGCATCCGCATAACCGAATTTGCCTACCTTCAGGTTAACGAGCAACAGGCAGCGCAAGCGGCGATGGAAGAACAGCAGATCGACGCGGAACCAGCTATCGTCTATGCGTAATCGGCGTTGGCGGCCAACAAAAGCAAAATCGTCACCGAGCTCCAGCATAAAGTCCATCAGGTGGCTGAGCAGGGCATCTTCGAGATCCGACTCTGAATACGCGTCCTTCAGGTTAAGAAACTCCAGAATGAACGGGTCGCGTATGGCTTGCTCCGGAAAAACGTTGGGTTCGGCGGGTGCTGGCTGCTGCAACATGGCGGATTTGTCGTGTGACAACAGCGTTCGTTCGTAAAATTGAGTGGCGATTTGCCGATCGAGCTGCCGTACGGACCAGCCGTTACGTAGCGTCTCTTTCTCGTAAAAAGTGCGGGCATCGGGATTTTTTACCGAAAGTAAACGCACGTAAGCTGACCAGGGAAGTGGAAAAATTTTTGCAAGTTGTACCAGACGTGAAGATTCTGCAGACACTGTCTGCGGAATTTCAATACTCTGAAAACATAGATAAAATGTTCTCATTTGCCACAAATTCCGGGTGGAAAAACCACGCTTATAGCGCAGGCTTAAATCTGCGGATAACCGCTCAATAAGCTGAATACCATAAGCCGCACGTGCTTCGCCGCCCTGTTCAAACTCGACAATTCTCCTGCCGATTTCCCAGTAGGTTGCCGTCATTAAAGCGTTAATACTGCGGACAGTCTCAGTGTGGGCTGTATCTACTAAGCGAATAATACCGTCATGGATTTGCTGATAATCGTCAGCGTGTTGTGGTGGTGTAGGCGTAGTCATGTCATCCCTGGCGCGAGAGTTGCGAAATAAAAAGATATCGCTACCAATACGCTTCAGGCATAGCCCGGTCAATCCAGGAGAGGTGTATTACATTGCGTTGCAGCTGAATTTGCGAGCGGCTTACGAAGAATAAATCTGCATGTATTTAGCAGAAAAATATTGGCTCCCCATCCATCAGCATGAAGCCGTGGTAGGGGAGCCAGCAGGAATTACACTTCCAGGTAGTTCATGATCCCGTCAGCCGCTTTACGGCCTTCGGCGATCGCGGTGACCACCAGATCCGAACCGCGCACGATGTCGCCACCGGCAAAGATTTTCGGGTTGCTGGTCTGGAAGGCGTTGTCGCTACCTTCCGGGGCAATGATGCGGCCCTGAGAGTCCAGCTCGACGCTGTGCTTCGCCAGCCATTCCATGCTGTGCGGACGGAAACCGAACGCCATCACCACAGCGTCGGCAGGAACCACGTGCTCGGAACCGGCGACGATTTCCGCGCGACGGCGGCCTTTGGCATCCGGCTGGCCCATCTCGGTACGCGCCATTTTCACGCCGCAGACTTTGCCGTTGGCATTCACTTCTACGCCCAGCGGCTGCACGTTGAACTGGAATTCCACGCCTTCTTCGCGCGCGTTTTTCACTTCGCGTTTGGAACCCGGCATGTTCTCTTCATCACGACGGTAGGCACAGGTAACATGCGTTGCGCCCTGACGAATGGAGGTGCGTACGCAGTCCATCGCGGTGTCGCCGCCGCCCAGTACCACCACGCGTTTGCCTTCCATGCTGACGTACGGTTCTTCAGTCGTTTCGCCGAAGCCCATGATCTGCTTGGTGTTGGCAATCAGGAACGGTAGGGCGTCGAATACGCCGGAAGCGTCTTCGTTCTCCAGCCCGCCGCGCATTGACTGATAGGTACCGACACCGAGGAACACGGCATCGTAATCTTTCAGCAGGTCGTCGAGCTGTACGTCACGGCCCACTTCGACGTTGAGTTTGAATTCAATGCCCATGCCGGTGAAGATCTCACGGCGGCGGGTCATGACTTCTTTCTCCAACTTGAAGGCCGGGATACCGAAGGTCAGCAGACCGCCGATTTCCGGGTGACGGTCGAAGACCACCGCCTTCACGCCGTTGCGGGTCAGCACATCCGCGCACGCCAGGCCCGCCGGGCCCGCACCGATGATGGCGACTTTCTTGCCGGTTTGCTTCACGCCGGTGAGGTCCGGACGCCAGCCCATCTCGAATGCTTTATCGTTGATATAGCGTTCAATGTTGCCGATGGTCACGGCGCCAAACTCATCGTTCAGCGTACAGGAGCCTTCACACAGGCGATCCTGCGGGCACACACGGCCACAGACTTCCGGCAGAGTGTTGGTCTGGTGTGAAAGTTCCGCCGCTTCAAAAATACGCCCCTCGTTCGCCAGCTTCAGCCAGTTCGGGATGTAGTTATGTACCGGACATTTCCACTCGCAGTACGGGTTGCCGCAGGACAGGCAGCGATCTGCCTGCGCTTTGGCCTGGCCTTCGGAAAACGGCTCGTAGATCTCGATAAACTCGATCTTGCGGATCTTCAGCGGTTTCTTCGGCGGATCAACGCGCTGCAGGTCGATAAATTGATAAACGTTCTGACTCATGATGACCTCTTACTGCGCCTGCACGCGCAGCTCGGCTGCGCTACGACTACGGTGACCCAACAGCGCTTTCACATCGCTGGATTTCGGCTTAACCAGAGCAAACTTCGCGGAATAAGACGGCCAGTGCGCCAGAATCTCTTCACCGCGGGAGGAGCCGGTCAGCTGTACGTGTTCGGTGATCAATCCACGCAGATGTTCTTCGTGAATCGCCAGCGAGTCGACGTCCAGCACTTCTACCAGTTCCGGGTTCACGCGTTTACGGAAATCACCGTCTTCATCCAGCACATAGGCGAAACCGCCCGTCATACCGGCGCCGAAGTTCACGCCCGTTTTGCCCAGCACGCAGACGATACCGCCGGTCATATATTCACAGCCGTTGTCGCCGATGCCTTCCACCACGGTAATCGCCCCGGAGTTACGCACGCCGAAACGTTCACCCGCGCGGCCCGCGGCGTACAGACGACCACCGGTCGCGCCGTACAGGCAGGTGTTGCCGATGATGCTGGCTTCATGGCTGCGGAAGGATGAACCCACCGGCGGACGAATCGCCAGCAGACCGCCCGCCATGCCTTTACCGACGTAGTCGTTGGCATCGCCGGTCAGGTACAGCTCAACGCCGCCGGCGTTCCACACGCCGAAGCTCTGGCCCGCGGTACCGTTGAAGTGCGCTTTGATCGGATCCGCCGCCAGCCCCTGGTCGCCGTGCGTCTGGGCAATGTAGCCAGACAGAGATGCGCCAACGGAACGGTCGGTGTTGCGGATATCAAACCAGAAGGTTTTGCTCTGGCGCTCATCAACAAACGGTTTTGCCTGCTGCAACAGCTGCGCGTTCAACACGCCGTTATCAAACGGTGGGTTGTTCTCGGTGCAGTACAGCGCTTTGCCAGGATGTGGCTCCGCGGTTTCCAGCAGACGAGACAGCTCCAGCTTCTGCTGCTTGGCGGTGAAGCCATCCAGCTCTTTGAGCAGGTCAGTGCGGCCAATCAGGTCAACGAGGCGGGTGACGCCCAGTTCAGCCATTAGCTCGCGGACTTCACGGGCGATAAATTCAAAGTAGTTGGTCACTTTGAACGGCAGGCCGTGATAGTGGTTCTTACGCAGTTTCTCATCCTGAGTCGCAACACCGGTTGCGCAGTTGTTCAGGTGGCAAATACGCAGGTATTTACAGCCCAGCGCGACCATTGGCCCGGTACCGAAGCCGAAGCTTTCCGCGCCGAGGATCGCCGCTTTAATGATGTCGACGCCCGTTTTCAGGCCGCCGTCCACCTGCAGACGAATCTTGTGACGCAGGCCGTTAGCGACCAGCGCCTGCTGCGTTTCGACCAGACCCAGCTCCCACGGACAGCCGGCGTATTTCACCGAAGACAGCGGGCTTGCGCCTGTGCCGCCGTCGTAGCCGGCGATGGTGATGAGGTCTGCATAGGCTTTTGCCACGCCGGTAGCGATGGTGCCGACGCCCGGTTCGGAAACCAGCTTCACGGAGATCATCGCTTTCGGGTTGACCTGTTTGAGGTCGAAAATCAGCTGCGCTAAGTCCTCGATAGAGTAAATATCGTGGTGCGGCGGCGGAGAAATCAGCGTCACGCCCGGTACGGAATAACGCAGTTTGGCAATGTATGGGGTGACTTTATCACCCGGCAATTGACCACCTTCGCCCGGTTTCGCGCCCTGAGCGACTTTAATCTGAATGACGTCGGCATTGACCAGGTACGCCGGGGTGACGCCAAAGCGACCGGAGGCTACCTGCTTGATGCGCGACACTTTGTTGGTGCCGTAACGCGCCGGGTCTTCGCCGCCTTCGCCGGAGTTCGAGTTGCCGCCGATGCTGTTCATCGCTTCGGCCAGCGCTTCGTGTGCTTCCGGGCTCAGTGCGCCAATCGACATCGCTGCGGTATCGAAACGTTTGAACAGGTCGCTCGCGGGCTCTACGTCGGCCAGGTTGACGGTCTCGCCGTTTGGCGTGATGGCCAGCAGGTCGCGCAGCGTCGCGGCAGGGCGGTTGTTGACCAGCTCTGCATAGGCTTTGTAATCGCTGTATTCGCCGCTCTGTACCGCCTGTTGCAGGGTGCGTACCACGTCCGGGTTGTAGGCATGGTATTCGCCGCCGTGAACGTATTTCAGCAGGCCGCCCTGTTCCAGCGGTTTACGCGCCAGCCAGGCACGCTTCGACAGGTTCAGCAGATCCTGCTGGAAGTCGTCGAACGACGCGCCGCCGATGCGGCTAACCACGCCCTGGAAGCAATTTTCGACCACGTCATCGTGCAGACCGACCGCTTCAAACAGCTTAGAGCAACGATAGGAAGCAACGGTCGAGATGCCCATTTTGGACATGATCTTATACAGACCTTTGTTGATGCCGTTACGGTAGTTCAGCATCACCGTGCGGTAGTCTTTCTCGATAGCATGGGTATCGATAAGACGGCCCAGAGTTTCATAGGCCAGGTACGGATAGATTGCCGTCGCGCCAAAGCCGAGCAGTACCGCAAAGTGGTGCGGGTCGCGGGCGCTGGCGGTTTCCACGATGATGTTCGCGTCGCAGCGCAGGCTCTTATCCACCAGGCGAGCCTGGATTGCGCCCACCGCCATTGGCGCCGGTACCGGCAGACGATTTTTGGCGATGTTACGGTCGGACAGCACCAGCAGGACGGTACCGTTGCGCACCATCTCTTCGGCCTTGTCGCACAGGGCTTTGACCGTGGCTTCGAGGCTGGTTTCCGCCACATCGAAGGTGATGTCCAGCGTGTCGGCGCGGTAATGTTCCTCTTTCATCGTGGTGAGCTGATTGAAATCGGAGTACAGCAGAATGGGCGATTTGAAGCTCAGGCGGTGCGCCTGGCCTTCCGCTTCGCAGAAGACGTTCATCTCACGACCAATGCTGGTTGCCAGCGACATCACGTGCGCTTCACGCAGCGGGTCGATTGGCGGGTTGGTCACCTGCGCAAACTGCTGGCGGAAGTAGTCGTAAATAATACGCGGCTGGCTGGAGAGCACGGCGAACGGGGTATCGTCACCCATCGAGCCGACGGCTTCCTGACCGTTTTCGCCGAGTACGCGAATCACGGAATCCAGCTCTTCAGCGCTGTAGTTAAACTGTTTCTGGTAGCTGGCAAGGGTATCGTCGTCCAGCTCACGGCTGCCCACCTGATCGTCGGCCAGATCTTCAAACGGCACCAGACGGCGAACGTTTTTCTCCATCCACTCTTTGTACGGATGGCGGCTTTTCAGATCGTTGTCGGTTTCGGCAGAGTGCAGAATGCGGCCGCTGCGGGTGTCGATAACCATCAGCTCGCCTGGGCCGACGCGGCCTTTTTCCACCACTTCGTCAGGCTGGTAGTCCCAGATCCCGACTTCAGAGGCGCAGGTGATGAGTTTGTCTTTGGTAATGACGTAGCGCGCCGGGCGCAGGCCGTTACGGTCGAGGTTACAGGCGGCGTAGCGGCCATCAGACATGACGATCCCTGCCGGGCCGTCCCACGGCTCCATGTGCATGGAGTTAAAGTCGAAGAACGAACGCAGGTCCGGATCCATATCCGGGTTGTTCTGCCAGGCCGGTGGTACCAGCAGACGCATGGCGCGGATGATGTCCATCCCGCCCGCCAGCAGCAGCTCAAGCATGTTATCCATGGAGCTGGAGTCGGAGCCGGTTTCGTTGACGAACGGCGCGGCGTCGTGCAGGTCAGGGATCAGCGGCGTCTGGAACTTATAGGTACGCGCGCGCGCCCATTGACGGTTACCGGTGATGGTGTTGATTTCGCCGTTGTGCGCCAGGTAGCGGAACGGCTGTGCCAGCGGCCAGCGCGGCACGGTGTTGGTGGAGAAGCGCTGGTGGAACAGGCAGATGGCCGATTCCAGACGCAGGTCCGCGAGGTCCAGGTAGAAGCGCGGCAGATCCGCCGGCATACACAGACCTTTATAAATGTTCACCAGATTGGACAGGCTACAAACGTAGAAGTCTTTATCTTGCAGGAGGCGCTTTTCGATGCGGCGGCGGGCGATAAACAGGCGGCGTTCCATATCGCGTGGGCGCCAGCCCGCAGGGGCGTTAACGAAAATTTGCTCTATACGAGGCAGAGAGGAGAGGGCGATTTCACCGAGTACACCTTCGTTGGTGGGCACATCGCGCCAGCCAACAATAGACAGGGTTTCACGCTGCAGTTCTTCTTCTACAACATGGCGGGCGGCAGCGGCCAGTTCAGGATCCTTATTCAGGAACAGCATCCCAACGGCATAGTTTTTGGCTAAGCGCCAGCCACGTTCTTCAGCAACGATGCGGAAGAAACGGTCAGGTTTTTGCAGCAGCAAGCCACAACCGTCGCCGGTTTTACCGTCGGCGAGGATCGCACCGCGGTGCTGCATACGGGCCAGTGCGTGTATCGCGGTACGCACTACCTTGTGGCTAGGTTCGCCTTCTATGTGGGCGATCAGGCCGAAACCACAGTTATCCCTCTCAAGGGATTTATCGTACAACATATCAGTGAACCTCCCCAGGCTCTACGGGACGCCCCCTTAATCGATTGCGCGCAAGGCACAGCAAGAGCATGGCGACGGGGTATGGCATTCTTTGCCTACCTCGCATTCGCCCTCTTTTATCCTTTTCGCGTAGGTCACACAAGTTTGAGGACTTGCTTAAGAGGGAATCTCAATTACTGCATAAATATGATGAGCAGGCTGCTCATCCAGAAAGCTTCCAGCGGATTCCCAACTTATCGGGAATCCGTACATAGGTCAAATGGCAATCTTATTTATCCAAAAATGTGCTATGTGACAATTAACTTTATGAAATATAAGAAAAATACAACTATTTTTCGGGCTGCTGAACAACGGGGAAGGGCATTGTGAGTGTGATCTGTCTCACTATATGAAAGCGCTGTTTTAATCTACATAAGCTGTTTTAATGATGAAAACCAGCATTTAATTCTGGTGTTAAGGCTGTGGGTATAGGATCCCTCTGTTTTTCAACAGACGCTGGATTATTGCAAGTAGCGGCGCTGACATAAGCAAAAATAATCACTCAGGTGGTGAATGAAATTGCAGTAATTTTGATTGATTATGCAATGAAATAATAGGTCTACATGGCGATTGATCCAGGTCATCGCCGATCGAGACTAAAAGTGGCAGGCTTGGCCCCTTTCTTCAGGCCGGTCTATCAGATTATGCAGTTACAAAAATTAGTCAATATGTTTGGTGGGGATCTTACGCGTCGCTACGGCGAAAAGGTCCATAAACTGACGCTGCATGGTGGATTCAGCTGCCCAAACCGCGACGGCACTATTGGCCGCGGCGGCTGCACGTTCTGTAATGTCGCCTCGTTTGCCGATGAAGCGCAACAGCATAAGTCGATTGCCGACCAGCTGGCGCACCAGGCAAATCTGGTGAATCGCGCCAAACGCTATCTGGCCTATTTTCAGGCCTATACCAGCACTTTTGCCGAAGTGCAGGTGCTGCGCTCGATGTACCAGCAGGCGGTGAGTCAGGCCAATATCGTCGGTCTGTGCGTCGGCACGCGCCCGGACTGCGTGCCGGAGGCGGTGCTGGATTTGCTGAGCGAGTATAAAGATCAGGGCTATGAAGTGTGGCTGGAACTGGGGCTGCAAACCGCGCACGATAAAACGCTGCACCGAATTAACCGCGGCCACGACTTTGCCTGTTATCAAAATACCACGCGGCTGGCACGCGAGCGCGGGTTGAAGGTGTGCAGTCACCTGATTGTCGGCCTGCCGGGGGAAGGGCAAAGCGAGTGTCTGGAGACGCTCGAGCGGGTTGTGGAGACTGGCGTCGACGGCATCAAGTTACACCCGCTGCATATCGTGACGGGCAGCATTATGGCAAAAGCCTGGGAAGCCGGTCGTCTGAACGGTATCGAGCTGGATGAGTACACGGTGACCGCCGGTGAGATGATCCGCCATACGCCGCCGGAGGTGATTTACCATCGTATCTCCGCCAGCGCCCGTCGCCCGACGCTGCTGGCGCCGTTGTGGTGTGAAAATCGCTGGACCGGGATGGTTGAACTGGATAAATACCTCAACGAACACGGTGTACAGGGCTCGGCGTTGGGCGCACCGTGGGTGCAGCCATAGCGCATAGCGCCACCTGGTCCTCTGTATACATTGCCGGATGGCGGCATCGCCTTATCCGGCCTACAACCGCAATGTAGCCCAGCCAGGCGAAGCGCCGCCGGGAATGGCTCCGTGACCCAATTAGCAGATAATCCCCGCATTTTTCGCACAACCTACCGCGCCGCGCTCAGAATTGGGTATTATTGAGCGATGATGTCGTTAAGGAACTCCTCATGAAGCAAATCCGTATGCTGGCGCAGTATTACGTCGACCTGATGATGAAGCTGGGTCTGGTACGTTTCTCCCTGCTGCTGGCACTCGCGCTGGTGGTGTTGGCGATTGTGGTACAGATGGCGGTCACCATGGTGCTGCACGGCCAGGTGGAAAGTATCGACGTGATTCGCTCGATCTTCTTCGGCCTGCTGATCACCCCCTGGGCGGTCTATTTTCTGTCAGTGGTGGTCGAACAGCTTGAGGAGTCGCGACAGCGCCTGTCCCGGCTGGTAGAAAAGTTAGAAGAAATGCGTGAGCGTGACCTCAAGCTCAACGTTCAGCTTAAAGACAACATTTCACAACTTAATCAGGAAATTAGCGATCGCGAAAAAGCCGAGGCCGAGCGCCTGGCGACGCTGGAGCAGTTGCGCGTTGAGGTGCAGGAGCGTGAGGAAACGCAGATTCGCCTTGAACAGCAGTCCTCCTTCCTGCGTTCTTTCCTCGATGCCTCGCCGGATCTGGTTTTCTATCGCAATGAAGATAAAGAGTTTTCCGGCTGTAACCGGGCGATGGAGCTGCTGACTGGCAAGAGTGAAAAGCAGCTGATTCACCTGCATCCGGAAGATGTCTACACCCCTGAAGCCGCGGCGAAAGTCATTGAAACCGATGAGAAAGTTTTCCGTCACAACGTCTCGCTGACCTACGAGCAGTGGCTCGATTATCCGGACGGGCGCAAAGCGTGCTTCGAAATCCGTAAAGTGCCTTACTACGATCGCGTGGGTAAACGCCATGGCCTGATGGGCTTTGGTCGCGATATTACCGAACGCAAGCGCTATCAGGATGCGCTGGAGCGCGCCAGCCGCGACAAAACCACCTTTATCTCGACTATCAGCCACGAACTGCGTACCCCGCTCAACGGCATTGTTGGCCTGAGCCGCATTCTGCTCGACACCAACCTGACGTCGGAGCAGGAAAAATACCTGAAAACGATCCACGTTTCGGCGGTAACGCTGGGCAATATCTTCAATGATATTATCGACATGGATAAGATGGAGCGCCGTAAAGTTCAGCTGGATAACCAGGAAGTCGATTTTACCGGCTTCCTTGCCGATCTCGAAAACCTGTCCGGTTTGCAGGCGCAGCAAAAAGGGCTGCGTTTTGTGATGGAGCCGACGCTGCCTTTGCCGCATAAAGTGATTACCGACGGTACCCGTCTGCGACAGATTCTGTGGAACCTGATCAGCAACGCCGTTAAATTCACTCAGGAGGGGAGCGTGGTCGTGCGCGTGCGCTACGATGCTGGCGATATGCTGCACTTTGAAGTGGAAGACTCCGGTATCGGTATCCCTCAGGAAGAGCAGGATAAAATCTTCGCCATGTATTATCAGGTGAAAGACAGTGAGGGCGGCAAGCCCGCCACCGGCACTGGCATTGGCCTTGCCGTGTCGAAACGTCTGGCGAAAAGCATGGGTGGCGATATTGAGGTTTCCAGTCAACCTGGACACGGTTCGACCTTTATCCTGACGGCACACGCGCCAGCGGTGGCTGAGGAAGTGGAAGACGCGTTTGACGAAGATGATATGCCGTTGCCGGCGCTGCACGTGCTGCTGGTGGAAGATATCGAGTTGAACGTGATCGTCGCGCGCTCGGTGCTGGAAAAACTGGGCAACAGCGTTGATGTCGCGATGACCGGTAAGGCCGCGCTGGAGATGTTCACCCCCGGCGAGTATGACCTGGTGCTGTTGGATATTCAGCTGCCGGATATGACCGGTCTGGACATCGCCCGCGAGCTGACGCGCAAATATCACGCCGATGATCTGCCGCCGCTGGTGGCGCTGACGGCGAACGTTCTGAAGGACAAAAAAGAGTATCTGGACGCCGGTATGGACGACGTACTGAGTAAACCGCTCTCGGTTCCGGCGTTGACGGCGATGATCAAGAAGTTCTGGGATACCACTGCAGACGAAGAGGAGAGTACCGTGAGCCAGAGTGATAACGACAAGTCGCAGCAGTTGCTCGATATTGCGATGCTGGAGCAGTACATCGAACTGGTTGGGCCGAAGCTGATCACCGATGGTCTGGCCGTATTCGAGAAGATGATGCCGGGCTATCTGGCGGTACTGGAATCGAACCTGACCGCTCGCGACCAAAAGGGCATTGTCGAAGAAGGCCATAAAATCAAAGGCGCTGCTGGTTCCGTCGGGCTACGTCATCTCCAACAGCTGGGGCAGCAGATTCAATCCCCGGATCTGCCGGCGTGGTGGGATAACGTAGGTGAATGGGTCGAAGAAATGAAATCTGAATGGCAGCACGACGTCGCGGTGCTGAAAGCGTGGGTTGCCAGTGCAGGAAAAAAATGACCCCGGCTTGACCGGGGTGCGCGAATACTGCGCCAACACCAGGGAACTGGTGGTTGCGTCAGATGATTGACATGATTTTGATTTTTTTGACACAACCTGAAATACGATTGCACGCTCAATAAGATAGCAAAACTTAAAATGTTTGTTACGTGAATCAGTAAAATGTGTGAAGCGTAACGACTTAATCAGAAATATTAATCAGCGTCAGAGAGTTAGCGAGAACAAGATGGCTTTGAGGAGTATAGCCAGGCTTAAACGTCTGGCCTGGCGGCTGTTGCTGATGCTGGCGCTATTCTGGGGCGGCGGTATTGCGATGTTCAGTATTTTGCCGGTGCCATTCTCCGCAGTGATGATTGAGCGCCAGGTGGGTGCCTGGTTAACGGGGGATTTCGGCTACGTAGCCCATTCTGACTGGGTCAACATGGATGAGATTTCACCGTGGATGGGGCTGGCGGTCATTGCCGCCGAAGATCAAAAATTCCCTGACCACTGGGGTTTTGATGTGTCGGCAATTGAAAAGGCGCTGGCGCACAACGAACGTAACGAAAACCGCATTCGCGGTGCCTCGACGCTGTCGCAGCAGACGGCGAAAAATCTGTTCCTGTGGGATGGGCGTAGCTGGGTGCGTAAGGGGCTGGAAGCGGGTCTGACTCTGGGTATGGAGACGGTGTGGAGTAAGAAACGTATTTTGACCGTCTACCTGAATATCGCTGAATTTGGCGACGGTATTTTCGGCGTGGAAGCCGCGTCTCAGCGCTATTTCCACAAGCCGGCCAGCAAGCTGACCATGGCGGAAGCCGCGCTGCTGGCCGCGGTGCTGCCTAACCCGATCCGCTTTAAAGCCAATGCCCCATCCGGGTATGTGCGTAGCCGTCAGGCGTGGATTTTACGTCAGATGCGCCAGCTCGGCGGGGAGGGATTTATGCGGGACAATAAGCTGTATTAACCGTTGGCCTGATAAGCATCGCGCCATCAGGCACAGCACCGTGGTATTGCCGGATGGCGGCGTAAACATCTTATCCGGCCTACAGACTTTGCGTTTGTCGCCGGGCGCTGACTAGTCTTCGTCAAACCCGGCGTTAAACAGCGCAATCACCGCCGCCAGCGCCTCTTCTTCCTGCGGACCGGTGGCTTCCACTTCAATCTGACGGCCCTTGGCAGAGTCCAGCATCAGCAGTGCGATTACGCTATTAGCTTCGGCTTCGGTGCCTTCATCATTGCGCAGCAGCACTTCCGCATCGTAATGCTGCATCAGTTCAAACAGCTTCATCGCCGGGCGCGCATGCATGCCCAGTTTGTTGGTGATTTCCACGGTCTGCTTTACGGTCATGATTTGCGTTTTTCCAGCGTCCGATGACGAGATTGCACGTTCTTACCGCGCGAGCGGAAGTAGTCAGCCAGCTGTTCGGCAACATAGACCGAACGGTGCTTACCGCCGGTACAGCCAATCGCAACCGTCAGATAGCTACGGTTGTTGGTTTCCAGCATAGGTAACCATAGCTCAAGATAGCTGCGGGTCTGGTAAATAAAGTTGTGAACTTCTGTGTGCCTGTCGAGGAACGCGGCAACCGGTTTGTCGAGGCCGGTCATTGGGCGCAGTTTCGGATCCCAGTGCGGGTTTGGCAGGAAGCGCACGTCAAAGACGTAGTCGGCGTCGATAGGAATGCCGTGCTTGAAGCCGAAAGATTCGAACACCATCGTTAGCTCGCGCTCGCGTTTGCCCAGCAGACGGGTGCGCAGCATTTCTGCCAGCTCGTGAACAGACATCTCGGAGGTGTCGACAATCAGGTCGGCGCGAGAGCGCAGCGGCTCCAGCAGGTTGCTCTCTTCATCAATCGCGCTTTCCAGCGACAGATTCTTGCTGGAGAGCGGGTGCAGACGGCGAGTGTCGCTGTAGCGACGAATCAGCGTGTTGCGGTCGGCGTCGAGGAACAGCAGCTGCGGGGAAAAGTTCTCCGGCAGGTTTTCCATTGCCCGTTCGAAGATTTCCGGGGTTTCAGGCATGTTACGCACGTCGATGCTCACGGCCGCCGAGATTTCGCGGTCGGCCAGCGTCTTTGCCAGCTCTGGCAGCAACACTACCGGCAGGTTATCAACGCAGTAGAAGCCCATATCTTCCAGCGCCCTCAGGGCCACTGATTTTCCCGAGCCAGAGCGGCCGCTGACGATCATCAGTACCATGTACCGTTTCTCCTCAGTACGATGTGATGTCCATTACGCATCATCGTGGGTTTCCGTATCGGTGATGATTTGATACAGCTCTTCGTCGCTCTGCGCGGCGCGCAAGCGGCGGCAAATGGTTTTATCTGCCAGACGTTTTGCCACCAGGGAAAGCGTATGCAGATGGGTTTTAGTCTGGTCGGCCGGCACCAGCAACGCAAAGAGTAAATCGACTGGCTGGTTGTCGATAGCGTCGAAGGCGATTGGCGTTTCGAGTTGCACGAACACACCGACCGCACGCAGCGTATCTTCTTCGAGCTTGCCGTGAGGAATGGCGATGCCGTTGCCGATGCCGGTACTGCCCATTTTTTCACGGGTCAGAATGGCTTCGAACACCACCTGCGGCGGCAGGCTAAGCTGTTTCGCCGCCAGCTCGCTGATGATTTCCAGCGCACGTTTTTTACTCTGACAGTGCACAGCACTGCGGGTACATTCCTGGTTAAGGACATTGCTCAGTTGTAGAGCCGAATCGTTATTTGTCATAATTTCACCTAAGCATCGCCCGATATGCAGGCATATCGGGCGATCGCTCGGACAATCAATGTTGTTTTAGTTTATCTTTGTGCTTGGTTAACTGTCTCGCCAGTTTATCGATCAAACCGTCGATGGCGGCATACATATCCTGCCCTTCCGCGCTGGCATGAAGTTCGCCGCCGTTCACGTGCAATGTCGCATCCGAGATGTGCGTCAGTTTCTCCACCTTTAACACAATATGGACCTGATTGATCCTCTCGAAATACTGCTCCAGCTTGCTGAATTTCGTGGTCACGAATTCGCGCATCGGCTCGGTGATCTCGACGTTGTGTCCAGTGATGTTGAGCTGCATAGTGTCTTCCTTATCAGTTGTGTCAGACCAGCTGTTTACGCTGGTTAGACGGCGGAATGGATAAAGACTCTCGGTACTTTGCAACGGTGCGCCTTGCCACCATGATACCCTGTTCAGAGAGCATGGTGGTCAGCTTACTGTCGCTCAGTGGTTTCGCGGGATTCTCCGCGGCAATCAATTTCTTAACCAGCGCCCGAATGGCCGTGGACGAGGCTTCGCCGCCGCCCTCGGTGCTGACGTGGCTGGAGAAGAAATATTTAAGCTCGAAAATGCCCCGTGGGCTATGCAAATACTTCTGCGTGGTAACACGCGAAATGGTGGACTCGTGCATCTCGACGGTCTGGGCGATGTCAGCCAGCACCATCGGTTTCATGTACTCTTCGCCAAGGTCGAAAAAGGCCTGCTGTTGCTCGACGATGCAGCGGCTGACGCGCAGCAGCGTATCGTTGCGGCTCTCAAGACTCTTGATCAGCCATTTGGCTTCCTGCAGGTTGCTGCGGATAAACTGGCTGTCGGCGTCGTTGCGGGCGTTGTTGCACATGCCCGCGTAATGCTGGTTAATCTGCAGACGCGGAATGCTGTCGGCGTTCAGCTCGACCACCCAGCGATCGTTGACCTTGCGCACCAGTACGTCCGGAATCACATACTCCGGTTCACCGGTCTGGATCGATTGGCCCGGGCGCGGATCCAGCGACTGGATCAGATCGACCGCTTCTTTCAGTACGTCTTCTTTCAGGCGGGTGACCCGCATCAGCGAGCGGAAATCGTGGTTAGCGAGCAGATCGAGATGATCGCTGATAATCAGGCGCGCTTCATCCAGACGCGGCGTGTCTGCTGAAAATTGTGACAGCTGGATCAGCAGACAATCGCGGAGATCTTTGGCGGCTACGCCGACCGGATCGAAACGCTGGATGCGTTTAAGTACCGCCTCCACTTCGTCCAGGCCAATTTCGTCGTCGCCGATGCTTTCGCGGATATCTTCGACGGTGACGGTGAGGTAGCCGGTGTCATCCACCGCGTCGACGATCGACGTGGCGATCGCCCGGTCGGTATCGGTAAACGGCGTTAACTCTACCTGCCACATCAGGTAATCCTGAAGTGACTGGGTGGTTTCACCCTGATAAACCGGCAGTTCGTCGTCCTGATAGTCCGCCCCGGTACCGGAAGGAGTTCCGGCGGTGTAGATTTCGTCCCAGCTGGCGTCAAGTGGCAGCTCTTCGGGCATGTCCGGCTTTTCCAGCGCGTCTACGCTGTCCAGCGTTTCGTTATCGACGGTTTCCTGAGTCTCTACTTCATCGTGAAGATCGGTTTGCTCGAGCAGGGGATTGCTCTCCAGCGCCTGCTGGAGTTCCTGCTGAAGTTCCAGCGTAGACAATTGCAACAGACGAATGGCCTGCTGTAACTGGGGCGTCATGGCAAGCTGTTGGCTGAGCCTTAATTGCAAACCTTGCTTCATGTTCAGAACGAATATCTCCCGCTAACGTCGATAACCACTACCCTATCAGAGTCTGAAGTCTTCCCCAAGATACACGCGTTTAACATGTTCGTCTTCCAGGATCTCCTGCGGTGTCCCGTGGGCGATCAGATGCCCCTGGCTGACGATGTAAGCGCGTTCGCACACTGCCAGCGTTTCACGGACGTTATGGTCGGTAATCAGTACCCCAAGGCCGCTGTCGCGCAGGTGTTCGATGATGCGTTTGATGTCGATAACGGAGATCGGGTCAACGCCGGCAAACGGTTCATCCAGCAGGATAAACTTCGGGTTTGCCGCCAGCGCGCGGGCGATTTCAACGCGGCGGCGTTCACCACCGGAAAGCGCCTGGCCCAGACTGTCGCGCAGATGTTCGATGTGGAACTCTTCCATCAGCTCTTTGGCGCGGTCTTCTCGCTGCTCATTACTGAGATCGTCGCGGATCTGCAGCACCGCCATCAGGTTATCGTAGACGCTCAGACGACGGAAAATCGACGCTTCCTGCGGCAGATAGCCGATACCGCGGCGGGCACGAGCGTGCAGTGGCAGCAGGCTGATGTCTTCGTCATCAATGATGATATTGCCCGCATCGCGCGGCACGATGCCGACCACCATGTAGAAGGTGGTGGTTTTACCCGCGCCGTTCGGCCCAAGCAGGCCCACAATCTCACCGGAGTTGACGGTCAGACTGACATCTTCCACGACGCGGCGGCCTTTGTAGGCCTTCGCCAGATTTTTTGCAGTTAATGTCGCCATAACGAATTAGTTACTCTTCTTCTGTGCCGGAGCCTGGTCCTTGGATTTGTCCTGTAGCTGGGACGGAACCAGAACGGTGGTGACGCGTTTGCCTTTGTCGCTAAACGCCTGCATTTTCTGCTCTTTCACCAGGTAGGTGATTTTGTCGCCCTTGATGTTGCTGTCCAGCTGTTCAAGGTAAGCATTGCCGGTCAGCACCACGAAATCATTTGCCAGCTCATAGTGCATCTTCGACGCGCGACCTTTCACCGGCTTACCGTTGTCCTGCATCTGGTAGAACGTGGCCGGGTTGCCGTAGCCGTCGATCACTTCTTTACCCTGCTGGTTTGCCGGGCGGGTGACGACCACTTTGTCGGCGTTGATTTTGATGCTGCCCTGAGTCACGACGACGTTACCGGTGAAGGTCACGACGTTGCCCTGCATATCCAACGACTGCTGATCGGATTCAATATGAATCGGCTGATTGGTATCGCCGGTTAAGGCCATTGCCGGCAGGCTGGCGGCCAGCAGAGAAGCGACGAGCGCCAGCTTAAGGCTGAGTTTGTTTGTTCTGGATTTCATAAGAAGTTCTAACCTTTTCAATCAGCTCGGCGTTCTTGCTGCGTAAATTGCCGCGCATTTTCAGGCCGCTGGAATTAAATGTTGTTCCGTATAACGTCACCAGATCGTCAGAGGAAACGTCCTGAGTTATCAGGTTCACCTGGGCATTATCCGTCGTAATCTTACGCAGTTGTGCGTCTTCTGTCAGCGCGTTGATTTCAACGTGCCCATAGAGATACAGCATGCGGTCGCTGGTCAGCTTGGCTTTATCGGCTTTAATCGACCAGGTTGGCACCTTCGCGGCATCAAAAGTCGTCAATACGGGGTGAGTAAACCACGACAGACCCTGATCGGAAAAATACTCCACGTGTTCGGCGATTAACCGATAGCTGAGCGCGCCTTCCGGGCTGTACACCACCGTATCGGTATGTTCGCTTTTATAGGTTGGATCGCCAGTGTTTACCGCGATCGGGCCGCTGTCGTCTTTGTCGGCGAGATTCAGGCCGATGAGGACAAGTGCGACCAGCGATAGCAGAATGATAACCCAACGTCTGGTTTTACTCATATGGATTGCCCTTTGGCTTCGTCGAGCTTCCCTTGCGCCAGCAGCAGCAGGTCGCAGACTTCGCGTACCGCACCGCGTCCGCCCGCAATGCGCGTGACGTAATCGGCGCGCGGCAGCAGCAGCGGGTGCGCATCCGCCACCGCGACGCTCAGGCCGATCTCTGCCATCACCGGCCAGTCGATCAGGTCATCGCCCACGTAGGCGACTTCTTCCGGTTGTAGGCTCAGCTTCGCCAGCAGTTCACGGTAGGCGATAAGTTTATCCGACTGCCCCTGGTAGAGATGCGTGATACCCAGCGTAGCGCAGCGATCTTCTAACAGTTTAGCTTTTCGCCCGGTAATAATCGCTACTTCAATACCAGAGGTGAGGGCGCAGCGCACGCCGTAGCCGTCGCGCACGTTAAAGGCCTTTAGCTCTTCACCGTTGTTGCCCATATAAATCAGGCCGTCGGACAGCACCCCGTCGACGTCGAGGATCAACAGGCGGATTTTCTCCGCCCTGGCGATAAATTGTGGACTCACCGGCCCGTAACAGGTGGCGACCGATGCGACAGCGTTACTCATTCTTTATATCCTTGATTACACTACGCCTGCGCGCAGTAGGTCGTGCATATGTATCACACCTAGCAGATGGTCGCCATCAGCAACCAGCACACAGGTGATATGGCGTGATTGCATCAGGTTCAGCGCGTCGACCGCCAGCGTGCCTGGACGAATGCGAATCCCGCCCGGCGTCATCACGTCGGCGATGCCGAGGCTACGCAGATCGGCGCCGTTGTCGAAGATGCGTCGTAGGTCACCGTCGGTGAAGATCCCTTTAATCTGCATATTGTCATCGCAGATGGCCGTCATCCCGAGATTTTTACGGGTAATTTCCAGCAGCGCGTCGCGTAGTGAGGCATCTTCGCTCACGTGCGGAATTTCATCGCCGGTATGCATAATATCGTTAACGCGCAGCAGAAGCTTGCGACCCAGTGCGCCACCGGGGTGCGACAGGGCAAAGTCTTCGGCGGTAAAGCCGCGGGCTTTCAGCAGCGCGACGGCCAGCGCATCGCCCATAACCAGCGCCGCGGTGGTGCTGGAGGTCGGCGCCAGCCCAAGCGGGCAGGCTTCGCGCGGGACTTTCACGCACAGATGAATATCCGCCGCGCGGCCCATGCTGCTGTCCGGGCGGCTGGTCATGCAGATCAGCGGCACGCGCAGGCGCTTGAGTACCGGGATCAGCGCCAGAATTTCGTTAGACTCGCCGGAGTTAGAGAGCGCGATGACTACATCCTGCGGTGTCACCATGCCTAAATCGCCGTGCGCCGCTTCGCCGGGATGGACGAAGAAGGAAGAGGTGCCGGTGCTGGCAAAGGTGGCCGCCATTTTACGCCCGATATGCCCGGATTTGCCCATCCCCATCACGACGACTTTGCCGCCGCAGTAGAAGATCTTCTCGCAGGCGTTGCTGAAATCCTGATTAATGTATTGATCGAGCTGCTCCAGCCCTTCCCGTTCAATCTCCAGAACTTCTCTTCCCGCCTGCTGGAAGTCGAAATTTGGCTGCAAATCTATTTGCGACATAGTGTTATCCCGATTCATTCGATGAAGAGCGGCGTTGCCCAATAGAGCAGCGCCAGCCACGCAACAAACCCGCCGATTAACAGTAAGCCAGCACCGCGGCCTATCTGGCGACGACGCCAGCACAGGAGGGCGAAGACCACGCTCACCAATACCATTACGCCATAGTCCCGGGTAAACGCGAGCGGGTTAAATGTACCCGGCGCGAGAAGGGCGGGAATACCCAGAACGATAGCGATATTAAAGAAATTCGAGCCGATGATATTGCCGACTGCAATATCATTTTCGCCTTTACGCACGCCGGCAATAGCGGTCGCCAGCTCCGGCAGACTGGTGCCGAGCGCGATAATCGTCAGGCCGATGGTCAGCTCGCTCATGGCGAAATAGTTCGCCAGCACCGTGGCGTTATCAATCACCATGCGGGTCGCCATCGGCATAATAATCAGCGCCACGCCCAGCCATAAACAGGCAACGGGCAACGAGCCGTCGCGCGGCAGTTCGGCCAACTGCTCCTGGGTGAATTTGTCGTTGCCCTGGCGTTCGGCCAGACGCGCTATCTTAATGATAAACAGCAGCCACAAGGCTGCCAGGATAATCAGGAAGACGCCGTCCATGAACGAGAGCTCGCCATCATACAATACATACCCGGCCAGCAGGCTAACGACCAACATTAGCGGTATTTCGCGGCGCAGGATATCAGAATGCACGGTAAATGGGTGGAACAGTGCGGTCAGGCCGAGGATCAGCAATATATTGACGATGTTAGACCCGATGGCGGTCCCGACGGCAACGTCTACCTGACCATGAAGGGAGGCGGCGGCGGAGACGATAATTTCCGGCAGCGAGGTGCCGATGCTGACCACGGTCATGCCAATAATCAGCGGTGGAACTCCCAGGGCACGGCATAAAATAGAGGCGGAGTACACGAGGCGATCGGCGCTGTAGACCACCAGAAGTAAACCAATAATTAACAGAGCCGTGGCTAAGAGCATCTAAAGTCCTTTATTCGGGTATAATCGTCGGTCCGCACGTCTGGACGTAACGAATTCCTAATTTTGACTTTATGCGCAGGAAAAGTAAAACAAATGCCAGATTTCGTTAACTCGTGCGGTTAGGATTCTGTAAGAATGCGCAATTAAGCAGGAAATGATTCCTCTTAAGGACCTGGAAAGGTAAGCCTATGAGCCAAAAACTCGAGAATTTGGTCGATATGCACGACGTCACGTTTACCCGTGGCAGTCGGGTCATCTTCGACAAGATCTCGCTGTCGGTGCCGCGCGGGAAAATTACCGCGATTATGGGACCGTCGGGGATTGGCAAGACCACGCTGCTACGCCTGATTGGCGGGCAAATCCCCCCGGATAGCGGAGAGATCCTCTTTGATGGCGAGAACGTGCCGCAAATGTCGCGCTCTCGTCTGTATACCGTGCGTAAGCGGATGAGCATGCTGTTCCAGTCTGGTGCGCTGTTTACCGACATGAACGTGTTTGACAATGTGGCGTACCCGATTCGCGAGCATACCCGGCTTCCCGCGCCGTTGCTGAAAAGCACGGTAATGATGAAGCTGGAAGCCGTTGGCTTACGCGGCGCCGCTAAATTGATGCCGTCCGAGCTTTCTGGTGGGATGGCAAGACGCGCCGCGCTGGCGAGGGCGATTGCCCTTGAACCGGATCTGATCATGTTCGACGAACCCTTCGTCGGCCAGGATCCGATCACCATGGGCGTGCTGGTGAAGCTGATTTCCGAACTCAACAGCGCATTGGGTGTCACCTGTATTGTGGTTTCCCACGACGTACCGGAAGTGCTGAGCATTGCCGATTTCGCCTATATTATGGCGGACCGCAAAATCATCGCTCACGGTAGCGCAACGTCGTTGCAGGAAAACGACGATCCGCGAGTGCGTCAGTTCCTCGACGGTATTGCCGACGGCCCGGTGCCGTTCCGTTACCCTGCGGGCGATTATCGCCGCGACCTCATCGGCACAGGGAGATAATCGACTCATGTTGTTAAATGCACTGGCAGCGCTTGGACATCGCGGGATTAAGACCATCGCGACGTTTGGGCGAGCTGGGTTAATGTTATTCAATGCCGTTGTCGGCAAGCCGGAATTTCGTAAGCATGCGCCTTTACTGGTGCGTCAGCTCTACAACGTCGGCGTGCTCTCGATGGTTATCATCATTGTCTCAGGCGTGTTTATCGGTATGGTGCTGGGCCTGCAAGGTTACCTGGTACTGACCACCTATAGCGCTGAGACCAGTCTCGGTATGCTGGTGGCGCTGTCGCTGCTGCGCGAACTGGGGCCGGTGGTGGCCGCGCTGCTGTTTGCCGGGCGCGCCGGTTCGGCGCTGACGGCGGAAATTGGCCTGATGCGCGCGACTGAGCAGCTCTCCAGTCTGGAGATGATGGCGGTGGATCCGCTGCGCCGGGTCATTTCTCCGCGCTTCTGGGCCGGCGTCATCTCGTTGCCGCTGCTGACGATTATCTTCGTGGCGGTGGGCATCTGGGGCGGTTCGCTGGTTGGCGTAAGCTGGAAAGGCATTGATGCCGGGTTCTTCTGGTCGGCAATGCAAAATGCGGTGGACTGGCGTCTCGATCTGGTGAACTGCCTGATTAAGAGCCTGGTTTTCGCCATTACGGTGACATGGATTGCGTTATTTAACGGTTACGATGCAATCCCCACTTCTGCCGGAATCAGCCGGGCGACCACCCGTACCGTGGTGCACTCGTCGCTGGCGGTTCTTGGGCTGGACTTTGTGCTGACGGCACTGATGTTTGGGAATTGAGTGAATGCAAACGAAAAAGAGTGAAATCTGGGTCGGTATTTTCCTGCTGGTGGCCCTGCTGGCGGCACTGTTTGTCTGCCTGAAGGCGGCGGACGTTTCGTCGATGAAATCAGAGCCAACCTACCGCATTTACGCCACCTTCGATAACATCGGCGGCCTGAAGGCGCGCTCGCCGGTGCGCATTGGCGGCGTGGTGATTGGCCGCGTGGCGGACATTACCCTCGATCCAAAAACCTATTTACCTCGCGTGGCCCTCGACATTGAAGATCGCTACAACCACATTCCGGATACCAGCTCGCTGGCGATTCGCACTTCCGGTCTGCTGGGGGAACAGTATCTGGCGCTGAACGTCGGTTTTGAAGACCCTGAGCTGGGAACGTCTATTCTTAAAGACGGCGGCACCATTCAGGACACCAAATCGGCGATGGTGCTGGAAGATCTTATTGGCCAATTCCTTTATAACAGCAAAGGCAGCGACAATAAGACTTCAGGCGATGCGCAGGAATCCACAGATGGACATACTGATACGGCGACGCCTGCAACTGGCACGACGAATTAATCTCAGGAGATACTCGACATGTTTAAACGCTTACTGATGGTCGCCATGCTGGTGATTGCCCCGCTAACGGCCGCAACGGCAGCAGACCAATCTAACCCTTACAAGCTGATGAACGAAGCGGCGCAGAAAACGTTCGATCGTCTGAAGAATGAACAACCTAAGATTCGTTCTAACCCGAACTACCTGCGCGACGTGGTCGACCAGGAACTGCTGCCGTACGTGCAGGTGAAATACGCCGGCGCGCTGGTGCTGGGCCGTTACTACAAAGATGCGACTCCGGCACAGCGTGAAGCTTACTTCGCCGCTTTCCGTGAATACCTGAAGCAGGCATACGGCCAGGCGCTGGCGATGTACCACGGCCAGACCTACCAGATTGCCCCGGAACAGCCGCTGGGCGACGCGACTATCGTGCCTATTCGCGTGACCATCCTCGACCCGAACGGTCGTCCGCCGGTGCGCCTGGACTTCCAGTGGCGTAAAAACACCCAGACGGGTAACTGGCAGGCGTACGATATGATCGCTGAAGGGGTGAGCATGATCACCACCAAACAGAACGAGTGGAGCGACCTGCTGCGTACCAAAGGTATTGATGGCCTGACCGCACAGCTGAAATCCATCTCTGCGCAGCCGATCACCCTGGAACAGAAAAAATAATGGCTGAAGAGCTTAGCTGGACGCGCGATGGCGAACGCCTGACGCTGCTTGGCGAACTGGATCAGGACTTTCTGGTGCCCCTGTGGGACGCCAGAAATGAAGCCACGCAGGGCGTTTCGGTAATCGACCTCAATGGCCTTAGCCGCGTCGATACGGCAGGCCTGGCGCTGTTAGTGCACCTGGTTGACCTGATTCATGCCAAGGGCCGCAAGGTACGCCTGGAAGGCGTGAGTGAAAAAGTGGCGACGCTGAAACGGTTGTATAATCTGCCTGAAGGTATGATCCCTTAAAAATTTCAGCACGTTATTGCTGCTAATGTTCCTAAAGCCCCATCAATCTTAACGATGGGGCTTTTTGCTTGTTTAAGACTGCGCCACTTTCCTCTAAGATGTGGGGCTGTTTTCACTCTCAAATGAAATGTGAACCTATGGAAAATAATGAAATTCAGACCGTGCTGATGAATGCACTCTCCCTTCAGGAAGTTCTCGTTTCTGGCGACGGTAGCCACTTCCAGGTGATTGCCGTGGGTGAGATGTTTGAGGGCATGAGCCGGGTTAAGAAGCAGCAGACTATCTATGGCCCGCTGATGGAGTATCTTGCGGACAACCGCATTCATGCCCTGTCGATCAAAGCGTATACCCCGCAAGAGTGGGCGCGCGATCGCAAACTCAACGGTTTTTGAGCCATGGGGAAAGCGGTAACGCTTTCCCGGTGGCGAACGTGAATACTTAACAGAGATTAGATTTGATGGATAAATTTCGTGTGCAGGGGCCAACCCGCCTTCAGGGCGAGGTCACCATTAGCGGCGCCAAAAATGCTGCCCTGCCGATTCTTTTTGCCGCTTTGCTGGCAGAAGACCCGGTAGAGATCCAGAACGTACCGAAGCTGAAAGATGTCGACACCTCCATGAAGCTTCTGACGCAGCTGGGTGCGAAGGTTGAGCGTAACGGTTCTGTATGGATTGATGCCGGCTCGGTCAACGTATTCTGTGCACCTTACGACCTGGTGAAAACCATGCGCGCCTCTATCTGGGCGCTGGGGCCGCTGGTGGCGCGTTTTGGCCAGGGTCAGGTTTCTCTGCCGGGTGGTTGCACTATCGGTGCGCGTCCGGTCGACCTGCACATCTCTGGTCTTGAGCAGTTAGGCGCGGAAATTAAGCTGGAAGAAGGTTACGTCAAGGCGTCCGTCAATGGTCGTCTGAAAGGCGCGCATATCGTTATGGATATGGTCAGCGTCGGCGCGACCGTCACCATTATGACAGCGGCAACGCTGGCGGAAGGGACCACTGTCATTGAAAACGCCGCGCGCGAGCCGGAAATCGTCGATACGGCGAACTTCCTGAACGCGATGGGCGCGAAAGTGACCGGGCAGGGTACCGATCGCATCACCATCGAAGGCGTGAAACGCCTGGGCGGCGGCGTGTATCGCGTCCTGCCTGACCGTATTGAAACCGGCACCTTCCTGGTGGCGGCGGCGATCTCCGGCGGCAAAATTGTCTGCCGCAACGCCCAGCCGGATACGCTGGATGCGGTGCTGGCCAAGCTGCGCGAAGCCGGTGCGGATATCGAAGTCGGCGAAGACTGGATTAGCCTTGATATGCACGGCAAACGTCCGAAAGCGGTGAACGTGCGTACTGCGCCGCATCCGGCGTTCCCGACCGACATGCAGGCGCAGTTCACCCTGCTGAACATGGTAGCGGAAGGAACCGGCGTGATCACGGAAACGGTCTTCGAAAACCGTTTCATGCACATTCCGGAACTGATCCGTATGGGCGCGCGTGCGGAAATCGAAAGCAACACCGCGATTTGTCACGGCGTTGAGCAGCTCTCTGGCGCGCAGGTGATGGCAACCGACCTGCGCGCATCCGCAAGCCTCGTGTTGGCGGGCTGTATTGCTCAGGGCACCACTATCGTTGACCGCATCTATCACATTGACCGCGGCTACGAACGCATTGAAGATAAGCTGCGCGCGCTCGGCGCCAATATCGAACGCGTAAAAGGCGAGTAATCGCCGCCGTTGTTAAACGCCCTCCGGGCCAGGGGGGCGTTCTCCCTCGCTATTCATCTTTCTTTGGCTGGCGCATCGCCTGCGTTCTATCGATAAACTCATGGGTGACCGGATCGTGATATCGTGACGGCCAAATTACCCATGGCTCCGTCTCCAGCACTTTCGCAATAATCACTTCACCCTTAGGCCAGGGGCGTGAGAGTACATTGGCGAGTGTTGATGAACTCAGGCCGTTTTTGCGTGATTCTGCGGCCATTGAAGTGCCTTTTTTGCGCAGCCCGGCAATGATATCCGCCGGGTGCCAGTCGATTAATTTATCCATACTTCCTCCCTGAGAGCGCAGTTTAAATCGTCATGTTGGATGAGGAATGTACTGTAACGTTCTTTCCAGGAAGATTCTAAAAAGTTCGTATAAGTTATGATAAATTAGGAAAACGTCAATTTACAGGCGCTTAATAACGTTATCTGGAGTTTTTGGGAGCTTTCCCGCGCATTGCGCGGGAGAGGGATTAGCGATCGCGTTGGACAGCCATATGAGCGAGACCAATAAGCGCATCGCGCCATTGGGTATCAGGCAGCGGCGCCAGGGCGGCAATCGCTTTATCGGCTTCTTCTTCGGCACGCTGGCGTGTCCATTCCAGCGAGCCGCAGGCGGCCATCGCTTCCAGCACCGGTTCCAGCAGATGTCGGCCATTACCTTGTTCGATAGCGCCACGAATCAGCTGCGCTTGTTCCGGCGTGCCGTTGCGCATGGCATGCAGCAGCGGCAGCGTTGGTTTGCCTTCGTTGAGGTCATCGCCAACGTTTTTCCCCAGCGTTTCGCCATCGGCGCTGTAGTCGAGCAGGTCGTCGATCAGTTGGAAGGCGGTACCCAGGTAGCGGCCATAATCCTGTAAACCTTTTTCCTGCTCCGGCGTACAGCCAGCCAGCAGACCGGAACATTGGGCGGCGGCTTCGAACAGACGCGCGGTCTTGCTGTAGATCACACGCATGTAGTTCTCTTCGGTGATGTCCGGATCGTTGACGTTCATGAGCTGAAGGACTTCACCTTCTGCAATGACGTTGACCGCTTCAGACATGACTTCCAGCACCTTCAGCGAACCGAGGCTGGTCATCATCTGGAAGGCGCGGGTATAGATAAAGTCGCCAACCAGCACGCTGGCCGCGTTGCCAAAGGCGGCGTTGGCTGTGGCCTTGCCGCGGCGCATGTCGGACTCATCAACGACGTCGTCATGCAGGAGCGTCGCGGTATGAATAAATTCGATTAACGCGGCAATCTTGACGTGGGCGTTCCCCTGATAGCCAACGGCACGGGCGGCCAGCACGGCGATCATAGGACGAATCCGTTTTCCGCCACCGCTAACGATGTAATAGCCTAGCTGGTTGATCAACTGGACGTCCGAGTTGAGCTGCTCAAGAATCGTCGCATTGACTCCCGCCATATCCTGCGCGGTTAACTCATTGATTTTTTGTAAATTCATCGCAAAAGCCGGGCTTAATGTCCTGTTTACCACTTATCCATACGGGATAACGAAGGTTTTACGTTAGAGTTGTAGCTACGATTGTACTGAAAAAACGCGACAGATAAACGTTGCCGTGCGCGTTGTGTTTTTTTTCTGCATCTATTGATGGTAGCACTTGTCAAAGGCTCGCGTTTTGCGTAATATTCGCGCCCTATTGTGAATATTTATAGCGCACTCTGAATCACACGAAGATGTGCGCGGAAGCGGAGTTTATATGTACGCGGTTTTCCAAAGTGGTGGTAAACAACACCGAGTAAGCGAAGGTCAGACCGTTCGCCTGGAAAAGCTGGACATCGCAACTGGCGAATCTGTTGAATTCGCTGAAGTTCTGATGATCGCAAACGGTGAAGAAGTCAAAATCGGCGTTCCTTTCGTTGATGGCGGCGTTATCAAAGCTGAAGTTGTTGCTCATGGTCGTGGCGAGAAAGTTAAAATCGTTAAGTTTCGTCGTCGTAAACACTACCGTAAGCAGCAGGGCCATCGTCAGTGGTTCACTGATGTGAAAATCACTGGCATCAGCGCTTAAGTTAAGGGGAGCAGATTAAATGGCACATAAAAAGGCTGGCGGCTCGACTCGTAACGGTCGCGATTCAGAAGCTAAACGTCTGGGCGTAAAACGCTTCGGCGGTGAAACAGTTCTGGCTGGTAGCATCATCGTTCGTCAACGTGGTACCAAATTCCACGCTGGCTCCAACGTTGGTTGCGGCAAAGACCACACTCTGTTTGCTAAAGCAGACGGTAAAGTGAAATTTGAAGTTAAAGGTCCGAATAACCGTAAATATATCAGCATCGTTGCTGAATAAGTTATTCGCGTCCCGGTAACGGATAAAAGCCCCGCAACACGTTGCGGGGCTTTTTACATTCGACGCCAGGTAAATGATGGTCTGTAGCGCTGTTTCAGGGTAGGAAATCCGGTATGAAGCAACAGGCGGGCATAGGTATTGTGTTGGCGCTCACCACGGCGGTTTGTTGGGGAGCATTGCCAATTGCGATGAAGCAGGTTCTGGAAGTCATGGAACCGCCTACCGTCGTTTTCTACCGCTTTCTGATGGCGAGCTGTGGTCTGGGGCTCATCCTGACCTGGAAGCGCAAGCTGCCGTCCCTGCGGCTCTTCCGTGACCCGCGTTGGCTGGTACTGCTGCTGATCGCCACCGGCGGGCTGTTTGGCAACTTCGTGCTGTTTAGCTCATCGCTTCAGTATGTTAGCCCAACGGCGTCACAGGTGATTGGCCAGCTTTCTCCCGTTGGTATGATGGTAGCAAGCGTCTTTATCCTCAAAGAGAAGATGCGCGGTACGCAGATTATTGGCGCGACCATGCTGATTTGCGGGCTGGTGATGTTCTTTAACACCAGCCTGATCGAAATTTTTACCCGCCTGACCGATTACACCTGGGGCGTTATCTTTGGTGTCGGTGCGGCGATGGTCTGGGTGAGTTACGGCGTCGCGCAAAAGGTGTTATTGCGGCGGATGGCGTCACAGCAGATCCTCTTTTTATTGTACACTTTATGTACGATTGCACTACTGCCGTTAGCGAAGCCTGAGGTTATCGGGCAACTGAGCGACTGGCAGTTAGCCTGTCTGATCTTTTGTGGTCTGAACACACTGGTCGGCTATGGGGCGCTGGCGGAAGCCATGGCGCGCTGGCAGGCGGCACAGGTGAGCGCGTTAGTCACACTGACTCCGCTGTTCACTCTGTTATTTTCAGATTTATTATCAATGGCCTGGCCCGATTTCTTCGCCAGACCGATGTTGAACCTTTTAGGTTACCTCGGTGCGTTTGTCGTGGTTGCGGGCGCGATGTATTCCGCCATTGGTCATCGTCTTTGGGGGCGGTGGCGTAAGCGTGAAGCGGTTGTTCCGTTACCCCGCGCAGGCGAATGATTTACGGAGAGTAAAATGAAGTTTGTTGATGAAGCAACGATCCTGGTCGTAGCAGGTGATGGCGGTAATGGTTGCGTGAGCTTCCGCCGTGAAAAATATATTCCGAAAGGCGGCCCGGACGGCGGTGACGGCGGTGACGGCGGCGACGTATGGATGGAAGCCGACGAGAACCTGAACACCCTGATCGACTACCGTTTTGAAAAATCCTTCCGCGCTGAGCGTGGTCAGAACGGCGCAAGCCGCGACTGCACCGGTAAACGCGGTAAAGACGTGACCATCAAGGTACCGGTCGGTACGCGTGTTATCGATCAGGGCACCGGTGAAACCATGGGCGACATGACCAAACACGGTCAGCGTCTGATGGTGGCTAAGGGCGGTTGGCATGGTCTGGGCAACACCCGTTTTAAATCGTCCGTAAACCGTACCCCGCGTCAGAAAACCATGGGTACCCCGGGCGACAAGCGCGATCTGCAGCTGGAGCTGATGCTTCTGGCGGACGTGGGGATGCTGGGGATGCCGAACGCCGGTAAATCGACCTTTATCCGCGCCGTCTCCGCAGCGAAGCCGAAAGTGGCGGACTATCCGTTTACCACGCTGGTGCCGAGCCTTGGCGTGGTCCGCGTCGATAACGAGAAGAGCTTCGTCATTGCCGATATCCCGGGGCTGATTGAAGGCGCATCCGAAGGCGCGGGCCTCGGTATTCGCTTCCTGAAGCACCTTGAGCGCTGCCGCGTGCTGCTGCACATCATCGATATCGATCCGATCGACGGCTCCGATCCGGCTGAGAACGCGAAAATCATCATTGGTGAGCTGGAGAAATACAGCGAGAAACTGGCGAATAAGCCACGCTGGCTGCTGTTCAACAAGATTGACACCATGGACAAAGCGGAAGCCGAAGCTAAAGCTAAAGCGATTGCGGAAGCGATGGGCTGGGAAGACAAGTACTATCTGATTTCCGCGGCAAGCCAGGTGGGTGTCAAAGACCTGTGCTGGGACGTGATGAACTTCATCATTGAGAACCCAATTGCTCAGGAGGAAGAAGCGAAACAGCCAGAGAAAGTTGAGTTCATGTGGGACGATTACCACCGTCAGCAGCTTGACGAAGTCGCCGCAGAAGCTGAAGACGAAGAGTGGGACGACGATTGGGATGAAGACGACGAAGAAGGCGTTGAGTTCATCTACAAGCGTTAATCCTCGTGCCGGATGGCGACGCTGACGCGTCTCATCCGGACAGGAATATTCAACGGGCCGCAAATGCGGCCCGTTTTGTTTATATGTGACGTAGGCCGGATAAGCGCAAGCGTCATCCGGCAGCATCACTATCAGTTGTTCTGATAGATGTCTTTGTACAACCGACTCTCAAATCGCACCAGCGGAATACGGCGGTTACGCTGATCGGCTGGCGGCACCGCGTAGCCCGACAGATACTGCACAAAGGCCATACGCTGCCCGCTGGCGGTGGTGATGAAGCCTGCCAGGTTATACACACCCTGCAGTGAGCCGGTTTTTGCCGAGACTTTGCCATCGACGCCCGCCTGATGCAGGCCCGCACGGTACTGGAGCGAACCATCATGGCCGGCAAGCGGCAGCATCGAGATAAAGTTCAGCTCGTTATCATGCTGGGCGATGTACTGTAGCGCTTGCATCATCGTGGCTGGCGAGATCAGATTGTGGCGCGACAGGCCGGAGCCGTCGGCGATAATCGTGTTGCCAAGATCGACGCCTGCCTGCTGGCGCAGGATCTGCCGCACCGCATCGGATCCCGCGCGCCAGGTGCCCGGGACGCCAAAGCGCGCATGGCCAATCATGCGGAACACGGTATCGGCAATCATGTTGTCCGATTTTTTCAGCATGATCTTCAGCAGGTCGTGCAAAGGTGCCGACTGCTTACTGGCGATTACCGTACCCGG
The DNA here is from genome assembly GCF_019930565.1 of Kluyvera sp. CRP. NCBI lineage: Bacteria > Pseudomonadati > Pseudomonadota > Gammaproteobacteria > Enterobacterales > Enterobacteriaceae > Kluyvera > Kluyvera sp. CRP. The sequence goes on from NZ_CP082841.1 coordinate 1,701,015, forward strand.
CTCGTTGACCAGCGTCTGGCGTAGCAGCGTACCGGTGTAGGTTATGCCTGCCTGCTTCAGCTCGTCTTTGATGATCGCCCCGGCATAGCTGGCGCCGTCCTGAATGGCAAATGCCAGCGGTAGCGGGTCAGCACGCTGCGGCAGACAGCCGGTGAGCGTGTAGCGGTTGAGATCGCCGGGGACGACGTCCAGCTCACAGTACTGTGCATCCGGCGAGCCTTTCGCCAGCGTCCGCACCTGGCTGAACATAACTACTGGGTAGTAGGAGGCGATACGAATAAACGCCAGATCGTTTGCCTTCTGCGCGCTGTAGAGCGAAATGGAGAAGCAGTTACGGTCGACGATCGCTGCCGCCGGCGGTGCGCTAAAGCACTGGGTCATGTCGTTCCATGGCCAGCCCGGCGCTTTATCGTGGCTGGCAAAGATCGAGGTATCGATCAGGACGTTGCCGTCGATAGTTTGTACGCCGGATTTTTTCAGCGTCGCCACCATATTACGAATATCCTGGCGTCTTAGCGTCGGATCGCCGCCAAATCGCGCAATCAGGTCGCCTTTTAGCGTACCGTTATCGACGCTGCCTTTGGTCTCAAGCGTGGTGGTAAAACGGAAATCAGGGCCAAGTTGCAGCAGGGCCGCCAGCGCGGTGAGCACCTTCTGGGTACTGGCCGGTAGCGCCATCTGCTGGCCGTGGTAATCAATCAACGGCGCGGGTGCGCCCACTTTCTGCACCAAAAGCGCGAGGTTGGCCCCGGCGGGAAGCTGATTGATATACTCATCAACATTCGCGGCCTGAACGCTAAACGCTATACTGGTGGTCAATCCGATGATAAATCTGGAAAATCGCATAATCTCGCGCTAACAACCTGGAAACAAGCCGTCATACTACGGCCCAACGCCCTGTAAAGTAAACGATGACCCGTAGTGAACTTCGGGGTAAAATGCGTATCAAATTAAAAATTACTGCTGACCTGGGGCTTCGCACCCGGGTCGGTTTTCTTTTGCTTCTGGCCTGGTGTTGATAGCGACCCAGGCGGGCTTAGCGGCCGGAGCGGGGCGAACCGCTCCCTACAGGAATGTTTAAGAGGTATAACAATGCAAGCTATTCCGATGACCCTTCGTGGTGCAGAAAAACTGCGTGAAGAACTGGACTTTCTCAAGTCTGTACGTCGCCCAGAAATCATTGCGGCCATCGCCGAAGCACGCGAGCACGGCGACCTGAAAGAGAACGCGGAGTACCATGCTGCTCGCGAACAGCAGGGATTCTGCGAAGGCCGTATCAAAGATATCGAAGCGAAACTGTCTAATGCGCAGGTTATCGACATCACCAAGATCCCGAATAATGGCCGCGTTATCTTTGGTGCGACTGTGAAGGTGTTGAATCTGGATAACGATGAAGAACAGACCTACCGCATCGTGGGCGATGATGAAGCGGACTTCAAACAGAACCTGATTTCTGTGAACTCGCCGATCGCCCGTGGCCTTATCGGTAAGGAGCAGGACGACGTAGTCACCATCCGTACACCGGGCGGTGAAGTTGAGTTCGAAATCATCGCAGTGGATTATCTGTAAATTTTGTTCAACACTGAAAATGTTGACTGAGTGTAAAGATAAGAAAAAGGCCGCATAGCGGCCTTTTATCAAGCATAAGAGCGTGGCATGTTGCTAGCCCTCGTAAAGAAAAACCCTCATTTAACACAATGTTGTGTCAGAAATTAGGATATTCTTAACGTGGCAGCGAGATTTTGCGTTCTTTACCAGGGCGATAAAGCACCAGCATTTTACCGATGACCTGTACGTTACAGGCGCCGGTTTCGCGCACGATAGCGTCCACGATCAAGGTTTTGGTCTCGCGATCTTCCGAGGCGATTTTCACCTTGATAAGTTCATGGTGCTCTAACGCTTGTTCAATCTCGGCCAGTACCCCTTCGGTCAAACCATTGTTGCCAAGCATAACTACCGGCTTGAGCGGATGTGCCAGACCTTTCAGGTGCTGTTTTTGTTTAGTACTCAGATTCATCGTATATTTTTGCTTACGTTGGGATTGAAAACGGGTCATTCTACCGCCATCTCCCATATATCGCCAAATGGCGCGTAGAAATTTACGCCAAAAGGCTACGATGAACTGTCCCGATGGGAATGTTAAATGACAGGTAAAAAGCGTTCTGCCAGCTCAAGCCGCTGGCTTCAGGAACACTTTAGCGATAAATATGTTCAAGAGGCACAGAAAAAGGGGTTACGTTCCCGTGCCTGGTTTAAACTTGATGAAATACAGCAAAGTGACAAACTTTTTAAGCCGGGGATGACGGTTGTCGACCTCGGTGCTGCACCGGGTGGCTGGTCACAGTACGTGGTCACGCAGATTGGTGGTAAAGGCCGCATTATTGCTTGCGATCTTTTACCTATGGATCCAATCGTTGGTGTGGACTTCCTTCAGGGCGATTTTCGTGATGAACTCGTCATGCAGGCATTACTGGAACGCGTAGGTGACAGTAAAGTACAGGTTGTCATGTCAGATATGGCACCAAACATGAGCGGAACGCCGGCGGTTGATATCCCCCGGGCCATGTATCTGGTGGAACTGGCGCTTGAAATGGCTCGTGATGTGCTAGCGCCAGGCGGAAGTTTTGTAGTGAAGGTGTTCCAGGGCGAAGGCTTCGATGAGTATCTAAGGGAAATTCGCTCCCTGTTTACGAAGGTTAAAGTTCGTAAGCCGGACTCTTCGCGTGCGCGTTCACGTGAAGTGTACATTGTAGCGACCGGGCGAAAATCATAGACGGTGGTTTTTCAAACGAAAGTTTGAAAGAAACTGGATATAGAGTATCCTGACGCTGTTTTTAACACAGTTGTAATAAGAGGTTAATCCCTTGAGTGACATGGCGAAAAACCTAATACTCTGGCTGGTCATTGCCGTTGTGCTGATGTCAGTATTCCAGAGCTTTGGGCCCAGCGAATCGAACAGCCATAAGGTGGATTATTCTACCTTCCTGCAAGAGGTCAATAACGACCAGGTTCGCGAAGCGCGTATCAACGGACGTGAGATCAACGTTACCAAGAAAGATAGTAACCGTTACACGACTTACATCCCGGTTAACGATCCGAAGCTGCTTGACAACCTGCTGACGAAAAACGTCAAAGTGGTTGGCGAGCCGCCAGAAGAGCCGAGCCTGCTGGCTTCGATCTTCATTTCCTGGTTCCCGATGCTGCTGCTGATCGGCGTCTGGATCTTCTTCATGCGTCAGATGCAGGGCGGCGGTGGCAAAGGCGCCATGTCGTTCGGCAAGAGCAAAGCGCGCATGCTGACGGAAGACCAGATTAAAACCACCTTTGCCGACGTTGCAGGCTGCGACGAAGCGAAAGAAGAGGTGGGTGAGCTGGTTGAGTATCTGCGCGAACCGAGCCGCTTCCAGAAGCTGGGCGGTAAAATCCCGAAAGGCGTCCTGATGGTCGGCCCTCCGGGTACCGGTAAAACGCTGCTGGCGAAAGCGATCGCTGGCGAAGCGAAGGTGCCGTTCTTTACGATTTCCGGTTCTGACTTCGTGGAAATGTTCGTCGGTGTCGGCGCATCTCGTGTGCGTGACATGTTCGAACAAGCTAAGAAAGCGGCACCGTGCATCATCTTCATCGATGAAATCGACGCCGTCGGCCGCCAGCGTGGCGCTGGTCTGGGCGGTGGTCACGATGAACGTGAGCAGACCCTGAACCAGATGCTGGTTGAGATGGACGGCTTCGAAGGTAACGAAGGTATCATCGTTATTGCGGCAACTAACCGTCCGGACGTACTTGACCCGGCGCTGCTGCGTCCTGGCCGTTTCGACCGTCAGGTTGTGGTTGGTCTGCCGGACGTTCGCGGTCGTGAACAGATCCTGAAAGTACACATGCGTCGCGTACCGCTGGCGCCGGATATCGACGCGGCAATCATTGCTCGTGGTACCCCTGGCTTCTCCGGTGCAGACCTGGCGAACCTGGTGAACGAAGCGGCGCTGTTTGCTGCTCGTGGTAACAAACGCGTTGTGTCGATGGTTGAGTTCGAAAAAGCGAAAGACAAAATCATGATGGGTGCGGAACGTCGCTCCATGGTGATGACGGAAGCGCAGAAAGAATCCACCGCGTACCACGAAGCGGGCCACGCGATTATCGGTCGCCTGGTGCCGGAACACGATCCGGTACATAAAGTGACCATCATTCCGCGCGGTCGTGCGCTGGGTGTGACCTTCTTCCTGCCTGAAGGCGACGCAATCAGCGCCAGCCGTCAGAAACTGGAAAGCCAGATCTCCACCCTGTACGGCGGTCGTCTGGCGGAAGAGATCATCTACGGTGCCGAACATGTTTCTACCGGGGCGTCGAACGATATTAAAGTCGCGACTAACCTGGCGCGTAACATGGTGACTCAGTGGGGCTTCTCCGACAAACTCGGTCCGCTGCTGTATGCGGAAGAAGAGGGCGAAGTATTCCTGGGCCGCTCTGTAGCCAAAGCGAAGCATATGTCCGATGAAACCGCGCGTATCATCGACCAGGAAGTGAAGGCGCTGATCGAACGTAACTACGGTCGTGCGCGTCAGTTGCTGAACGACAACATGGACATTCTGCACGCAATGAAAGATGCGCTCATGAAATATGAGACCATCGATGCGCCGCAGATTGACGACCTGATGGCTCGCCGCGACGTGCGTCCGCCAGCGGGTTGGGAAGAACCGGGTTCGTCCAACAGCAACAACTCTGGCAGCACCGGCAAGCCGAGTGCACCGCGTCCGGTTGATGAACCGCGCGCGCCGGACTCTGGCACCATGTCAGAGCAGCTGGGTGACAAATAAGCTCTCCCTCGTGGAAGACTGTGCATCATCTGAAACCCTGGGGCTTGCCCCGGGGTTTTTTATATTGAAGAAATAGATAACAAAAGGATTCGCTATGAAACTCACCGCCCAGGGCTCTATCCTGGATCTCTCTCATCCGCACGTGATGGGGATCCTCAACGTCACGCCGGACTCCTTTTCCGACGGCGGCACGCACAACACGCTGGTTGAGGCGGTGAAACATGCAAATCTGATGATTAACGCCGGGGCGACGATCGTCGACGTGGGGGGGGAGTCTACCCGTCCGGGCGCACTGGACGTCAGCGTTGAAGAAGAACTCGACCGTGTGATCCCGGTAGTGGAAGCCATCGCTCAGCGTTTTGAAGTGTGGATCTCCGTCGATACCTCCAAACCGGAAGTGATCCGAGAGTCCGCCCGCGCCGGCGCGCATATCATCAATGATATCCGTTCACTGAGTGAACCGGGCGCGCTGGAGGCGGCGGCCGAAACCGGACTTCCCGTTTCGCTGATGCACATGCAGGGCAATCCGAAAACCATGCAGGACGCGCCGAAATACGACGATGTCTTTGCTGAAGTGAACCGTTATTTCGTCGAACAAATTGCTCGCTGCGAGCGGGCGGGAATCTCAAAAGATAAATTGTTGCTCGACCCGGGGTTCGGTTTCGGTAAAAATCTCTCTCATAACTATGCATTACTGGCGCGTTTGTCAGAATTCCATCATTTCGGCCTGCCGCTGTTCGTGGGAATGTCGCGCAAATCGATGATTGGTCAGCTGCTAAACGTGGGGCCGTCGGAGCGCCTTAGCGGCAGCCTGGCGTGCGCGGTGATTGCTGCCATGCAGGGCGCGCATATTGTTCGCGTCCACGACGTCAAAGAAACTGTTGAAGCGATGCGTGTGGTTGAGGCCACCCTGTCTGCGAAGGGAAATAAACGTTATGAGTAATCGCAAATATTTTGGTACCGATGGGATCCGTGGTCGCGTAGGCGATGCGCCGATCACCCCTGATTTCGTCCTGAAGCTGGGTTGGGCGGCAGGCAAGGTGCTGGCAAGCCACGGCTCACGCAAAATCATCATCGGTAAAGACACCCGTATCTCTGGCTATATGTTGGAATCCGCGCTGGAAGCGGGTCTGGCGGCGGCGGGGTTGTCGGCCTCGTTCACCGGCCCAATGCCTACGCCTGCGGTCGCTTATCTGACTCGCACCTTCCGCGCCGAAGCTGGCATCGTTATCTCAGCATCGCATAACCCGTTTTATGACAACGGCATCAAGTTCTTCTCTATCGACGGCACCAAGCTGCCGGACGAAGTTGAAGAAGCGATTGAAGCCGAAATGGAAAAAGAAATCACCTGCGTGGACTCCGCCGAGCTGGGCAAAGCCAGCCGTATCGTCGACGCAGCGGGTCGCTACATTGAGTTCTGCAAAGGCACCTTCCCGAACGAACTGAGCCTGAATGGCCTGAAAGTGGTGGTCGACTGCGCCAACGGCGCGACCTACCATATCGCGCCGAACGTGCTGCGTGAGCTGGGCGCGACCGTTATTGCCATTGGCTGCGAGCCGAACGGCGTGAACATTAACGAAGAAGTGGGCGCCACTGACGTACGTGCGTTACAGGCTCGCGTACTGGCAGAAAAAGCCGATGTTGGCATCGCGCTCGACGGCGACGGTGACCGTGTCATCATGGTTGACCACCAGGGTCACAAGGTCGATGGCGACCAGATCATGTATATCATCGCCCGTGAAGCCCTGCGCCAGGGCCAACTGCGCGGCGGCGTGGTCGGCACTCTGATGAGCAACATGGGGCTGGAAGTGGCGCTTAAGCAGCTGGGTATTCCGTTTGCCCGGGCGAAAGTGGGCGATCGCTACGTGCTGGAAAAAATGCAGGAGAAAGGCTGGCGCATTGGCGCGGAAAACTCTGGCCACGTGATTCTGCTGGACAAAACCACCACCGGTGACGGCATTGTTGCCGGCCTGCAGGTGGTCGCCGCCATGGTGCGTAACCACATGAGCCTGCACGATCTGTGCAGCGGCATGAAAATGTTCCCGCAGGTGCTGGTCAACGTGCGCTACACCGATGGTAAATCTAACCCGCTGGAAAGCGATGCGGTGAAGACGGCGGCCCTTGAAGCGGAAGCCGCGATGGGTAACCGAGGCCGCGTGCTGCTGCGTAAATCCGGCACCGAGCCGCTGATTCGTGTGATGGTGGAAGGCGAAGACGAAGCGCAGGTCACCGAGCTTGCCCATCGTATTGCTGATGCGGTAAAAGCGGCTTAAGCCGTGACCTAAGTGACTAAAAAGGCGGCGCTTGCCGCCTTTTTATTGCAGACAATGCGTTGTTTTGCTGTTTTTTTCCGCAGTTGATACAATGTGTGGAAATTGCCCTTGCGAAGGTCATTCGCTTTGGTTAGTATTCACACCCGCTTCAGTGGGAAACTTAAATGTCCCGCTTAATTGGTCGAAGCACTTGGTACGCGGTGTCCCCGCAAGGAACAGGTTGATTATGTACGAAGCTCTTTTAGTTGTTTTCCTTATTGTAGCGATTGGCCTTGTGGTCCTCGTTATGCTGCAGCAAGGTAAAGGCGCTGATATGGGAGCCTCCTTTGGAGCAGGCGCTTCCGCTACACTGTTTGGTTCTAACGGTTCTGGTAACTTCATGACCCGTATGACTGCTGTGTTCGCGACGCTGTTCTTCATCATCAGTCTGGTTCTGGGCAACATCAACAGCAACAAGACCAATAAAGGAAGCGAGTGGGATAACCTGACTGCACCGAAGACTGAGCAAACCACTCAGCCAGCGGCTCCGGCTCAGCCGACCAGCGATATCCCACACTAAGTATTCTGTACCGAGGTGGTGGAATTGGTAGACACGCTACCTTGAGGTGGTAGTGCCCTAACGGGCTTGTGGGTTCGAGTCCCATCCTCGGTACCAATATTCCGAAAAAAAGACGCTGAAAAGCGTCTTTTTTTTCGTCTGTAGAAAACGGGCCTAGTCGGCTTTCGGGAAATCAACGACCGTATCATTTACCCGGTTCACCATATTGGTGAACAGAATCGCGCTGACGGCGCTGATAATCTCAATCACCTGCTGGTCGTTAAAACCGGCCTGCTTCAGCGCGGTGACGTCCGCTTCCGGCAGCGTGCCGGTGGTGCTCACCAGCGTTTGCGCGAATTTCACCAGCGCATCAAGTTGCGCGTCTTCCTTATAATCTCCTCGGCGCAGCGCGTGGATCTGCTCGCCGCTGAAGCCCGCTTTTTTCGCCATCAGCGTGTGGGCTGCCAGGCAGTAATCACAGCCGGTGGCTTCACTGACCGAGAGATTAATCGCCTCCAGTTCCCGGGCGCTCAGGCTGCCTTTATGCAGCATCGCATTGTGTGCCAGTGCCTGCTGTAACGCTGCCGGGGAGTGTCCGCCGATGGTCAGGTAGGCATTTGGCACTTTGCCCATCGCTTTTTTGATCCCACTAAAAATCTCAGCGGCTTTTCCGGTGGCGTCTTGTTCACGAATCTCTGCTAAACGGCTCATGGTCTACTCCTGTTGTTCGAGGGTTTGTTGTGGCATGGGGACATCTTAGGTCACGACGGCGTGGTAGACTGGCCCTCTTCGTCTCATCTTTTTGTCTTATCGTCTCAGGAGTCGTATGGACAGTCTTAGCCATCTCTTAATGTTGCTGGCGCCGCGCTGTGAAGTGAACTTGCACTGCCGCTTTGGCGGCCGCTGGCAGGCGGGACACAATCAGATGCGGGCGGGCGTGGTTCCCTGGCACTTTGTGCTCAGCGGCGAAGGGCGGTTAACCGTCGGCAAAGAGACGCGACAAATGCGTGCGGGCGATGTGATTATGCTGCCGCACGGCTCGCCGCATCTGATGGAAAGTCTGGTGGAGTGGGGGCAGGTATTGCCGGTCGCTCATCGCTTTAACGGCACGCTGACCGAGATGCGTACCGGCTCTGATGGCGATGCGCTGGAAATGCTGTGCGGTGAATTCTATTTCGGCCCCCACGTGAGCTGGCTGTTTACGGAGGAAACCGAACTGGTTCATCTGCATACCGATGAACGCGAGGATTGCCCGGAACTGGAAACGCTGTTGAACGTGTTAGTTCGTGAAAGCCTGGCAGAACATCCCGGTGGCAGCGCTATTGTCCGTAGCCTTGGGGATACGCTGTTGGTGCTGATGCTGCGCACGCTGCTGGGGGCGGAAGAACCGCCAGCCGGTTTACTGCGTCTGATGAGCGATGAGCGGCTGATGCCCGCGGTGCTCGCCGTGCTGGCGACGCCGGAGCAGCCGTGGACGCTGGAGAGTATGGCGGCCAGAGCGTTTTTATCCCGCGCGACTTTCGCCCGTCATTTTGCCCGCGCCTATCATTTGACGCCGCAGGCCTGGCTAACGCAGCTACGTATGGCGTTGGCAGCTCGATTACTGCATCAGGACCGCCAGGCTCGCCTGGAGGTGATTGCTGAGCGCTGTGGTTTCCAGTCGCTGGCCTCATTCTCGAAAAGTTTTAAAAAGCACTACGGCCTGACGCCGGGCGAATGGCGGCGCCGTTAATGGTCGCCAACTCAAGGCACAAAAAAGGCCGCTTACGCGGCCTTTTGCATCAACGATGCGGGCTTATTTGCCTTTGTTTTCCAGATTCTCAACCTGCGGCAGACCGGTCGCAGAAGAGGCGGTCAGTAGACCCGCTTTCGCGTAGCCGAACAGCTTCTCACGGGTATCGGTAATGTCCAGATTACGCATGGTCAATTGGCCAATACGATCGTCCGGTGAGAACACGGACTCGCCTTTCTCCATAGTCAGACGCTCAGCCTTATAGGTCAGGTTGTCAGACACGGTGTTCAGGATGGAGTAGTCGTTGCCGCGACGCAGTTCCAGCGTCACTTCACCGGTGATCTGGCTGGCGACCCAACGTTGCAGGCCGTCACGCAGCATCAGCGCCTGCGAGTCGAACCAGCGGCCCTGATACAGCAGTTTACCCAGCTGACGACCATGAGAATGATACTGTTCGATGGTGTCTTCGTTGTGAATACCGGTCAGCAGACGCTCGTAAGCGATGTGCAGCAGCGCCATCCCCGGGGCTTCATAGATGCCGCGGCTTTTCGCTTCAATGATACGGTTTTCGATCTGGTCGCTCATGCCCAGACCGTGACGGCCGCCGATGCGGTTCGCTTCCAGCATCATCTCAACATCATCGCTGAAGGTTTTACCGTTCAGGGCTACAGGGTGGCCCTGCTCGAAGCGGACGGTCACTTCTTCCGCCGGGATCTTCACGCTCTCGTCCCAGAACTTCACGCCCATAATCGGGTTGACGATCTTGACGCTGGAGTTCAGGAACTCGAGGTCTTTCGCTTCGTGCGTCGCGCCCAACATGTTGGAGTCGGTGGAGTAGGCTTTTTCGACGGACATTTTGTAGTCGAAGCCGCAGGCGATCATAAATTCAGACATCTCATGACGGCCGCCCAGCTCATCGATAAAGTCGGTATCGAGCCATGGTTTGTAAATCTGCAGCTCGGCGTTGGTCAGCAGGCCATAACGATAGAAACGTTCAATATCGTTGCCTTTATAGGTGCTGCCGTCGCCCCAGATGTTCACGCCGTCTTCTTTCATGGCGGCAACCAGCATGGTGCCAGTCACAGCGCGGCCCAACGGGGTGGTATTAAAATAGGTCAGGCCGCCGGTGGTGTTGTGGAAGGCGCCACACTGAATAGCCGCGATGCCTTCGGCAACCAGCTGTTTACGGCAGTCGATCAAACGAGCGTTCTCTGCGCCATATTCCATTGCACGACGAGGAATCGCATCATAATCATCTTCGTCTGGCTGGCCCAGGTTTGCAGTATATGCATAAGGGACAGCGCCTTTTTGTCGCATCCACAGCAGCGCTGCGCTGGTGTCGAGACCGCCAGAGAAGGCGATACCAATACGTTGACCTGCCGGAAGATGCTTGAGAATCGTCGTCATAAAGTAAAACCCTGCGTGATTGACTGAAGGAGAAATCGCGTTTCGCTGTCAGTGAATTTTTATGCAAAATAAATGAGTTTTCATTTAATCATGTTTTGTCATGGACCGGAAGGGATTCATGCATTTTTATTCAAAAAATCCGCGTCGGCAGCGAAGGTTACCAGCATTACCCTACCGCGATCTGCAGCGCATTTCTTCTGCATAGAATGTGAGGTTGACAAGCTGTGAGCCACATCACTATACTACAGGTCGATTTTACGTCCCGTCCTCGGTACCAAATCCCAGCATTATTTGCATTTTTTACTCAAAACGCGTAAAATTTGCCACGTTTCAGGCGCGGGGTGGAGCAGCCTGGTAGCTCGTCGGGCTCATAACCCGAAGGTCGTCGGTTCAAATCCGGCCCCCGCAACCACTTTCCCTTAGAGTTCATTTTCAAATATACTGTGAAGACTTAGGCCTTCGTAGCTGGATTTGAAAAAAAATTCTTTCGGAAGGTTCTCCAGGCCGCAGTTGCGGCTATAGGGTTCAGTTATCTAAAGCCCCGATTTATCGGGGTTTTTTGTTATCTGACTACAGAATAACTGGGCTTTAGGCCCTTTTTTTATGTCTTGGGGGTGGGTTTGTCCACATTAGAGCAAAAATTAACAGAGATGATTACAGCGCCGGTTGAAGCCCTGGGCTACGAACTGGTCGGCATCGAATTTATTCGCGGTCGCACATCCACACTGCGCATCTATATTGATAGTGAAGATGGCATCAATGTTGATGATTGTGCTGATGTGAGCCACCAGGTAAGCGCGGTGATGGACGTCGAAGATCCTATTACTGTGGCTTACAACCTGGAAGTTTCCTCTCCGGGCCTCGACCGTCCTATGTTCACCGCTGAACACTATGTGCGTTTCCTGGGTGAAGAGGTGACGCTGGTCCTGCGCATGGCGGTACAGAACCGTCGTAAGTGGCAGGGCATTATCAAAGCGGTAGACGGTGAGATGATCACTGTGACAGTCGAAGGCAAAGATGAAGTGTTCGCGCTGAGTAACATCCAGAAGGCGAACCTGGTTCCCCACTTTTAACAGTCTGGATTGAGGTGAAAGGCCCCGATGAACAAAGAAATTTTGGCTGTTGTTGAAGCCGTCTCCAACGAGAAAGCGCTGCCGCGTGAGAAGATTTTCGAAGCGCTGGAAAGTGCGCTGGCAACGGCGACAAAGAAAAAATACGAACAGGAAATCGACGTACGCGTTGAAATCGATCGTCGCAGCGGCGACTTCGATACTTTCCGTCGCTGGGTCATTGTTGAAGAAGTGACCCAGCCAACCAAAGAAATTACCCTTGAAGCGGCACGCTTCGAAGATGAAAGCCTGAACGTCGGCGACTACGTTGAAGACCAGATCGAATCTGTGACCTTCGACCGTATCACCACGCAGACCGCGAAACAGGTTATCGTGCAGAAAGTGCGTGAAGCTGAACGCGCGATGGTTGTCGATCAGTTCCGCGACCAGGAAGGCGAAATCGTCACTGGCGTGGTGAAGAAAGTGAACCGCGACAACATCTCTCTGGAAGTGAAATCCGAAGGGATGGCCGGTAACGCTGAAGCTGTGATCCTGCGTGAAGACATGCTGCCGCGTGAAAATTTCCGTCCGGGCGACCGTATCCGCGGCGTTCTGTACGCTGTACGTCCAGAAGCGCGCGGTGCGCAGCTGTTCGTCACCCGTTCCAAGCCGGAAATGCTGATCGAACTGTTCCGCATCGAAGTGCCGGAAATCGGTGAAGAAGTTATCGAAATTAAAGCCGCCGCTCGCGATCCTGGATCTCGTGCCAAAATCGCGGTGAAAACCAACGACAAGCGTATCGACCCGGTCGGTGCTTGCGTCGGTATGCGTGGCGCGCGCGTGCAGGCGGTTTCGACCGAACTGGGCGGCGAGCGTATCGATATCGTGCTGTGGGACGACAACCCGGCGCAGTTCGTGATTAACGCGATGGCTCCGGCTGACGTGGCATCCATTGTGGTTGACGAAGACAAGCACACCATGGATATCGCGGTAGAAGCGGGTAACCTGGCGCAGGCGATTGGCCGTAACGGTCAGAACGTCCGTCTGGCTTCTCAGCTGAGCGGTTGGGAACTCAACGTGATGACCGTTGATGACCTGCAGGCGAAGCACCAGGCTGAAGCGCACGCGGCTATCGATACCTTCACCAAATATCTTGATATTGATGAAGAGTTCGCCACTGTGCTGGTAGAAGAAGGCTTCTCCACGCTTGAAGAACTGGCCTATGTGCCGATGAAAGAACTGCTGGAAATTGATGGTCTGGACGAAGCGACCGTTGAGGCGCTGCGTGAACGCGCGAAAAACGCCCTGACCACTCTGGCACTTGCCCAGGAAGAAAGCCTCGGTGACAACAAACCGGCTGACGATCTGCTGAACCTGGAAGGGTTAGATCGCGCACTGGCTTTCAAACTGGCCGCTCGTGGTGTTTGTACGCTGGAAGACCTCGCTGAACAAGGCGTTGACGACCTGTCTGATATCGAAGGGTTAACCGACGAGAAAGCGGGTGAGCTGATTATGGCTGCGCGTAACATTTGCTGGTTCGGCGACGAAGCGTAATAAACTGTAGCAGGAAGGAACAGCATGACAGATGTAACCGTAAAAAAGCTGGCCGCAGAGATTGAGACCTCGGTAGATCGCCTGGTACAGCAATTTGCTGACGCTGGCATCCCGAAGTCTGCTGACGACTCTGTGTCCGCACAAGAGAAACAAACCTTACTGGCGCACCTGAACCGTGAAAATGGTTCTGCGCCGGATAAGTTGACTTTGCAGCGCAAAACGCGCAGTACTCTCAACATTCCAGGTACCGGTGGGAAAAGCAAATCGGTACAAATCGAAGTCCGCAAGACACGCACCTTTGTGAAACGCGATCCGCAAGAGGCTGAACGCCTGGCCGCGGAAGAGCAGGCGCAGCGTGAAGCGGAAGAGCAAGCCCGTCGTGAAGCTGAAGAAGCAGCTAAACGCGAGGCGCAACAAAAAGCTGAACGTGAGGCCGCAGAAAAAGCTAATCGTGAAGCCGCTGATAAAGCGAAACGTGAAGCTGCGGAAAAAGACAAAGTGAGCAATCAACAGACCGACGATATGACCAAAACCGCCCAGGCTGAAAAAGCCCGCCGTGAAAATGAAGCTGCCGAGCTGAAGCGCAAAGCGGAAGAAGAAGCGCGTCGCAAGCTTGAAGAAGAAGCCCGTCGCGTTGCGGAAGAAGCGCGCCGCATGGCAGAAGAAAACGAGAAGAACGGTGTGGATGCCGCTGAGCCTACTGAGGACACCAGCGACTATCACGTCACCACTTCTCAGCATGCCCGTCAGGCAGAAGACGAAAACGACCGTGAAGTAGAAGGCGGCCGTGGCCGTGGCCGCAATGCGAAAGCTGCGCGTCCGGCGAAAAAAGGCAACAAGCACGCGGAATCTAAAGCCGATCGTGAAGAAGCGCGCGCCGCTGTTCGCGGGGGTAAAGGCGGCAAGCAGCGTAAAGGTTCCGCACTGCAGCAGGGCTTCCAGAAGCCGGCTCAGGCCGTTAACCGTGACGTTGTGATTGGCGAAACCATCACCGTTGGCGAACTGGCTAACAAGATGGCGGTGAAAGGTTCTCAGGTCATCAAAGCGATGATGAAGCTGGGCGCCATGGCCACCATCAACCAGGTCATCGACCAGGAAACCGCACAGCTGGTTGCCGAAGAGATGGGCCACAAAGTTATCCTGCGTCGTGAAAACGAGCTGGAAGAAGCGGTAATGAGCGACCGTGACACCGGCGCTGCGGCTGAACCGCGCGCACCGGTTGTGACCATCATGGGTCACGTTGACCACGGTAAAACCTCTCTGCTGGATTACATTCGTTCCACGAAAGTGGCCTCTGGCGAAGCGGGCGGCATTACCCAGCACATCGGTGCATACCACGTTGAAACCGACAACGGTATGATCACCTTCCTCGACACCCCGGGTCACGCCGCGTTTACCTCAATGCGTGCTCGTGGTGCGCAGGCAACGGATATCGTTGTTCTGGTTGTCGCAGCAGACGATGGCGTGATGCCGCAGACTATCGAAGCAATCCAGCACGCGAAAGCGGCGGGTGTGCCGGTTGTGGTTGCAGTGAACAAAATCGATAAGCCAGAAGCGGATCCGGATCGCGTTAAAAACGAACTGTCCCAGTACGGCATCCTGCCGGAAGAGTGGGGCGGCGAGAGCCAGTTCGTTCACGTATCCGCCAAAGCGGGTACCGGTATTGACGAACTGCTGGACGCTATCCTGCTGCAGGCTGAAGTTCTTGAGCTGAAAGCGGTACGTAATGGTATGGCAAGCGGCGCGGTAATCGAATCCTTCCTGGATAAAGGTCGTGGTCCGGTTGCAACCGTTCTGGTTCGTGAAGGTACTCTGCACAAGGGCGACATCGTTCTGTGTGGCTTCGAATACGGTCGCGTTCGTGCGATGCGTAACGAACTGGGTCAGGAAGTGCTGGAAGCCGGTCCGTCCATTCCGGTGGAAATCCTCGGTCTGTCCGGTGTTCCGGCTGCCGGTGACGAAGTGACCGTCGTTCGTGACGAGAAGAAGGCGCGTGAAGTTGCTCTGTATCGTCAGGGTAAATTCCGTGAAGTTAAACTGGCTCGTCAGCAGAAATCTAAACTTGAGAACATGTTCGCCAACATGACCGAAGGCGAAGTTCACGAAGTGAACATCGTACTGAAGGCCGACGTACAGGGTTCTGTGGAAGCGATTTCCGACTCCTTGCTGAAACTGTCTACCGACGAAGTGAAAGTGAAGATCATCGGTTCTGGCGTAGGTGGTATCACCGAAACCGACGCGACCCTGGCTGCGGCATCCAACGCGATTCTGGTTGGCTTCAACGTTCGTGCTGACGCTTCTGCGCGTAAAGTTATCGAAGCAGAAAGCCTGGATCTGCGCTACTACTCCGTCATCTATAACCTGATCGACGAAGTGAAAGCGGCAATGAGCGGCATGCTGTCTCCGGAACTGAAACAGCAGATCATTGGTCTGGCTGAAGTACGTGACGTGTTCAAATCACCGAAATTCGGTGCGGTCGCGGGCTGTATGGTTACCGAAGGTACCATCAAGCGCCACAACCCGATCCGCGTTCTGCGTGACAACGTGGTTATCTACGAAGGCGAGCTGGAATCCCTGCGTCGCTTCAAAGATGACGTTAACGAAGTCCGTAACGGCATGGAATGTGGTATCGGCGTGAAGAACTACAACGACGTTCGCGTTGGCGATATGATCGAAGTGTTCGAAATCATCGAGATCCAACGTACCATCGCTTAATCTTCGTTTAGATTGCCGATTGTAGGCCGGGGAAGCGAAGCGCCACCCGGCAACTATTTCAAAAGGGGCTGATAAGCCCCTTTTTTGTCTGGAGAATTTATTATGGCGAAAGAATTTGGTCGCCCGCAGCGCGTGGCCCAGGAGATGCAAAAAGAGATCGCAATCATCCTGCAGCGTGAAATTAAAGATCCGCGTCTGGGCATGATGACCACCGTTTCCGGTGTTGAAATGTCCCGCGATCTGGCCTATGCCAAAGTGTTTGTGACCTTCCTGAACGACAAAGATGAAGCGGCCGTCAAAGCCGGCATCAAAGCGCTGCAGGAAGCCTCTGGTTTCATCCGCTCGCTGCTGGGTAAAGCCATGCGCCTGCGTATCGTGCCGGAACTGACCTTCTTCTACGATAACTCGCTGGTCGAAGGGATGCGCATGTCCAACCTGGTGACTAACGTGGTGAAGCATGACGAAGAACGTCGTGTGAACCCGGACGACAGCAAGGAGGACTGATGAGTCGTCCTCGTCGTCGCGGCCGTGATATTCACGGCGTGCTGTTGCTGGATAAGCCGCAGGGCGCATCCAGCAATGATGTACTGCAGAAAGTGAAGCGCATCTACAATGCCAATCGCGCCGGACATACCGGCGCGTTGGATCCGCTGGCGACCGGTATGCTGCCGATTTGCCTCGGTGAAGCGACCAAGTTTTCCCAGTATCTGCTGGACTCCGACAAACGCTATCGCGTGATTGCGCGCTTAGGTCAGCGTACCGATACGTCGGATGCCGACGGGCAGATCGTCGAAGAGCGTCCGGTGACTTTCAGCGATGCGCAGCTGGCAGAGGCGCTTGAGAGCTTCCGTGGCGACACCCAGCAGGTGCCGTCCATGTATTCCGCGCTGAAGTACCAGGGCAAAAAGCTCTACGAATATGCTCGTCAGGGCATTGAAGTGCCGCGTGAAGCGCGCCCGATTACCGTCTACGAACTGCTGTTTATTCGTCATGAAGGGAACGAGCTGGAGCTGGAAATTCACTGCTCCAAAGGCACCTATATTCGTACCATCATTGACGATCTGGGCGAGAAGCTCGGCTGTGGTGCGCACGTGATTTTCCTGCGTCGCCTGGCGGTCAGCAAATACCCGGTCGAGCGTATGGTCACGCTGGAGCATCTGCGCGAACTGGTTGAACAGGCCGAACAGCAGGGCATTCCGGCGGCGGAATTACTCGATCCGTTATTGATGCCGATGGACAGTCCCGCTTCGGACTATCCGGTGGTGAATATCCCTGTAACGTCAGCGGTTTACTTTAAAAATGGTAATCCGGTACGGACGTCAGGCGCGCCGCTGGAAGGCCTGGTGCGCGTGACGGAAGGTGACGAAGGTAAATTCCTCGGTATGGGTGAAATCGATGACGAAGGCCGCGTGGCTCCACGCCGTCTGGTGGTCGAGTACACTGAGTAAGCCAGGTTCTGTGGCTTGCGATAACCGAGCGCTGCGAGTAGAATATCGCGGCTTAACGTCTGCTTAATTGTTTAACAATTGGCAAGCGTTATCTCAGGGCTGCTGAATTAGAGATCGGCACCCTTTCTTTCTTTTAAATTTGGAGTTCAAAATGTCTCTAAGCGTTGAAGCTAAAGCACAAATCGTTTCTGAGTTCGGTCGTGGCGCGAACGACAGCGGTTCTACCGAAGTTCAGGTTGCACTGCTGACTGCACAGATCAACCACCTGCAGGGTCACTTTGCAGAGCACAAAAAAGATCACCACAGCCGTCGTGGTCTGCTGCGCATGGTTTCTCAGCGTCGTAAACTGCTCGACTACCTGAAACGTAAAGATGTTGCACGCTACACCGCGCTGATCGAGCGTCTGGGTCTGCGTCGCTAATTCTAGCGAGTTTCAGAAAGAGGGGCCTTTATGGCCCCTTTTTTCCACCGGACAACCGTCATTTATAAGAAAGTTTGCCCGTAAGACGCTGTCTGGCGTTCTGGTAATCCTGCTTGTCTGCATCTTGTTGAGACAAAATTGAGCTGAAATTACCAACACAGCAGTATTTTGAAAGATAACGGGTATAATGTATTGTTGTTGTACATATTCTTCGTTGCAGAGGTTCGCGCGGCTAATGAGAGGCTTTACCCGGCGTCGGGTTAGGGTTGTCATTAGTCGCGAGGATGCAAAGAAGATCGGTTTCATCGGTCGGCACGCCAAAGGGTGTGCCGCCACTCATTAAGAAAGGATAGAATTTTGCTTAATCCGATCGTTCGTAAGTTCCAGTACGGCCAACACACCGTAACGCTGGAAACCGGCATGATGGCGCGCCAGGCAACTGCCGCCGTGATGGTTAGCATGGATGACACCGCGGTATTCGTTACCGTTGTGGGTCAGAAAAAAGCGAAACCAGGCCAGGACTTCTTCCCGCTGACCGTTAACTATCAGGAGCGTACCTACGCTGCTGGCCGCATCCCGGGTAGCTTCTTCCGTCGTGAAGGCCGTCCAAGCGAAGGCGAAACCCTGATCGCGCGTCTGATTGACCGCCCGGTTCGTCCGCTGTTCCCGGAAGGCTTCGTTAACGAAGTTCAGGTTATCGCGACCGTTGTTTCCGTTAACCCGCAGGTTAACCCAGACATCGTTGCCATGATTGGCGCATCTGCTGCGCTGTCCCTGTCCGGTATTCCGTTCAACGGCCCAATCGGTGCTGCGCGCGTAGGTTACATCAATGACCAGTACGTGCTGAACCCGACTCAAGACGAGCTGAAAGAAAGCAAGCTGGATCTGGTGGTTGCCGGTACCGAAGCTGCCGTACTGATGGTTGAATCTGAAGCAGAACTGCTGAGCGAAGACACCATGCTGGGCGCTGTCGTATTCGGTCACGAACAGCAGCAGATCGTTATCAAAGAGATCAACGAGCTGGTTAAACAAGCGGGTAAACCGCGTTGGGATTGGCAGCCGGAAGCCGTTAACGAAGCGCTGAACGCGCGCGTGGCTGCGCTGGCAGAATCTCGCCTGAGCGACGCTTACCGCATCACCGACAAACAAGAGCGTTATGCTCAGGTTGACGTGATCAAATCTGAAACCATCGCGACTCTGGTGGCGGAAGACGAAACCCTGGACGCTAACGAGCTGGGCGAAATCCTGCACGCTATCGAGAAAAACGTTGTTCGTAGCCGCGTACTGGCAGGCGAGCCGCGTATCGATGGCCGTGAAAAAGACATGATCCGTGGTCTGGACGTACGCACCGGCGTTCTGCCGCGTACTCACGGTTCTGCGTTGTTCACCCGTGGTGAAACGCAGGCGCTGGTTACCGCGACCCTGGGTACCGCACGTGACGCGCAGGTTCTTGATGAACTGATGGGCGAGCGTACTGACAACTTCCTGTTCCACTACAACTTCCCTCCGTACTCCGTAGGCGAAACCGGCATGGTCGGTTCTCCGAAGCGTCGTGAAATTGGTCACGGTCGTCTGGCGAAGCGCGGCGTGCTGGCAGTGATGCCGGAAGGCGACAAGTTCCCGTACACCGTTCGTGTGGTTTCTGAAATCACCGAATCTAACGGTTCTTCCTCTATGGCTTCCGTATGTGGCGCTTCTCTGGCGCTGATGGACGCAGGCGTGCCGATCAAAGCAGCCGTTGCGGGCATCGCGATGGGTCTGGTGAAAGAAGGCGACAACTTTGTTGTTCTGTCTGACATCCTGGGCGACGAAGACCACCTGGGCGATATGGACTTCAAAGTGGCGGGTTCCCGCGACGGTATCTCTGCACTGCAGATGGATATCAAAATTGAAGGTATCACCAAAGAGATCATGCAGGTTGCGCTGAACCAGGCTAAAGGTGCCCGTCTGCACATCCTGGGCGTGATGGAACAGGCGATTAACGCGCCGCGCGGTGATATTTCTCAGTTCGCTCCGCGTATCCACACCATCAAGATCAATCCGGACAAGATCAAAGACGTTATCGGTAAAGGCGGTTCTGTTATCCGTGCCCTGACCGAAGAAACCGGCACCACCATTGAAATCGAAGATGACGGTACTGTGAAGATCGCAGCGACTGACGGCGAGAAAGCGAAACACGCTATCCGTCGTATCGAAGAGATCACCGCAGAAATCGAAGTGGGTCGTATCTACAATGGTAAAGTGACCCGTATCGTTGATTTCGGTGCCTTCGTGGCTATCGGCGGCGGTAAAGAAGGTCTGGTACACATCTCTCAGATCGCTGACAAGCGCGTTGAGAAAGTGACCGACTACCTGCAGATGAACCAGGAAGTACCGGTTAAGGTTCTGGAAGTTGACCGTCAGGGCCGTATCCGTCTGAGCATTAAAGAAGCAACCGAGCAGTCTCAGCCTGCCGCCGCACCGGAAGCTCCGGCAGCGGAACAAGGCGAGTAAGGTTTGCCTTTTGCCCTCCGCGTTTGCGGAGGGCACATTTCGCTGGCTGGATGCCTTGTTTGCATGCGGGGGACAGGACGTTCATCCAATTGTTGTCTTCGGGAGTGGGAAATGAAGCCTTTTTTGCGCTGGTGTTTCGTGGCGACAGCACTCACGCTGGCAGGATGTAGCAACTCTGCCTGGCGTAAAAGTGAAGTCCTCGCGGTGCCATTGCAACCGACGTTACAGCAGGAAGTAATCCTGGCACGCATGGAACAAATTCTTGCCAGTCGGGCTTTAACCGATGACGAACGCGCACAGCTTTTATATGAGCGCGGAGTGTTGTATGATAGTCTCGGTCTGAGGGCATTAGCGCGAAATGATTTTTCACAAGCGCTGGCTATCCGACCTGATATGCCTGAAGTATTCAATTACTTAGGCATTTATTTAACGCAGGCAGGCAATTTTGATGCTGCCTATGAAGCGTTTGATTCTGTACTTGAGCTTGATCCAACTTACAATTATGCGCACTTGAACCGCGGCATCGCGCTTTATTACGGTGGCCGTGCGAAGTTAGCGCAAGATGATCTGCTGGCGTTTTATCAAGACGATCCCAATGATCCTTTCCGCAGCCTGTGGCTTTATCTTGCCGAGCAGAAGCTCGACGAGAAGCAGGCAAAAGATGCGTTGAAGCAACGCTTCGAGAAATCGGATAAAGAACAATGGGGATGGAACATTGTCGAGTTCTACTTAGGCAACATTGACGAAAAAACGTTAATGGAGCGCCTGAAGGCGGACGCAACGGATAACACCTCGCTCGCTGAGCATCTCAGTGAAACCAACTTCTATTTAGGTAAGTATTACCTAAGTCTTGGGGACAAGGACAGCGCTACGGCACTGTTCAAACTGGCGGTTGCGAACAACGTACATAACTACGTTGAGCACCGATACGCATTGTTGGAATTATCGCTCCTGGGCCAGGACCAAGATGACCTGGCAGAATCGGACCAGCAATAGCTGACGACTACATCAGCCCGTAATCTTTTTGATTGCCATCACCTTCGCGGGTGAGGGCGTTGTTGTTCGTTAATACACCTACTTTGAGCCGGTTCACACTTTTCAATGAAAATTGCAGATCAATTTCATGATGAGTTATGTAGACTGGCCGCCATTAATATCGAGGCACTTGTACTACATGGCTGAATTCGAAACCACTTTTGCAGATCTGGGCCTGAAGGCTCCTATCCTTGAAGCCCTTAACGATCTGGGTTACGAAAAACCATCTCCGATCCAGGCTGAGTGTATCCCACACCTGCTTTCTGGTCGTGACGTGCTGGGCATGGCCCAGACTGGTAGCGGTAAAACGGCGGCGTTCTCTCTGCCGCTGCTGAACAATCTTGATCCTGAGCTGAAAGCGCCACAGATTCTGGTGCTGGCACCGACCCGCGAACTGGCGGTTCAGGTGGCTGAAGCAATGACGGATTTCTCTAAACATATGCGCGGCGTAAACGTGGTTGCCCTGTACGGCGGCCAGCGTTATGACGTGCAGCTGCGCGCCCTGCGTCAAGGGCCGCAAATCGTTGTCGGTACCCCGGGTCGTCTACTGGACCACCTGAAGCGCGGCACCCTGGACCTCTCTAAGCTGAGCGGCCTGGTGCTGGATGAAGCAGATGAAATGCTGCGCATGGGCTTTATCGAAGACGTTGAAACTATCATGGCGCAGATCCCGGAAGGTCATCAGACCGCGCTGTTCTCCGCCACCATGCCGGAAGCGATTCGTCGTATTACCCGTCGCTTTATGAAAGAGCCGCAGGAAGTACGCATTCAGTCCAGCGTCACCACTCGCCCGGACATCAGCCAGAGCTACTGGTCTGTGTACGGCATGCGTAAGAATGAAGCGCTGGTGCGTTTCCTGGAAGCGGAAGACTTTGATGCGGCGATTATCTTCGTACGTACCAAAAACGCGACCCTGGAAGTAGCAGAAGCGCTGGAGCGCAATGGCTACAACAGCGCTGCGCTGAACGGTGATATGAACCAGGCCCTGCGTGAGCAGACTCTGGAGCGTCTGAAAGATGGTCGTCTGGATATCCTGATTGCAACCGACGTGGCAGCACGTGGTCTGGACGTAGAACGTATCAGCCTGGTTGTGAACTATGACATCCCGATGGACTCCGAGTCTTACGTTCACCGTATCGGCCGTACCGGTCGTGCGGGCCGTGCGGGTCGTGCGCTGCTGTTCGTTGAGAACCGCGAGCGTCGTCTGCTGCGTAACATCGAACGCACCATGAAGCTGACCATTCCGGAAGTGGAACTGCCGAACGCAGAACTGCTGGGCAAACGCCGTCTGGAAAAATTCGCGGCGAAAGTACAGCAGCAGCTGGAAAGCAGCGATCTGGATCTGTACCGTGGCCTGCTGGCTAAAATTCAGCCGACCGCAGAAGGCGAAGAGCTGGATATGGAAACGCTGGCCGCTGCGCTGCTGAAAATGGCACAGGGCGAACGTTCTCTGATCGTTCCGCCAGATGCGCCGATGCGTCCGAAACGTGAGTTCCGTGACCGTGACGATCGCTTTGAGCGTCGTGGCGATCGCAACGATCGTGGTCCGCGTGACCGTGGCGACCGTGAAGATCGTCCGAAGCGCGAACGTCGTGACGTTGGCGATATGGAGCTGTACCGCATTGAAGTGGGCCGTGATGACGGCGTTGAAGTTCGTCATATCGTGGGCGCGATTGCTAACGAAGGCGATATCAGCAGCCGTTACATCGGTAACATCAAACTGTTCGGTACCCACTCCACCATCGAACTGCCGAAAGGCATGCCGGGCGAAGTACTGCAGCACTTTACTCGTACTCGCATCCTGAACAAGCCGATGAACATGCAGCTGATCGGTGATGCTCAGCCGCGCCCAGAGCGTAGCGGTCGCAGCTTCGGCGGCGAACGTCGTGAAGGTGGTCGTAGCTTCGGCGGTGAGCGTCGTGAAGGCGGCCGTAGCTTCGGTGGCGAGCGTCGCGAAGGTGGCCGTGGCGATGGTCGTCGTTTCAGCGGCGAACGTCGTGAAGGCAGCCGTGGCCCGCGCCGTGATGATGCTGCGCCGCGTCGTGACGACTCCGCAGGTCGTCGCCGTTTCGGCGGTGACGCATAAGCCAGACGGCTTAAAAGCGTAAAGTAAAATATACAGCCCCGATCGTCATGATTGGGGCTTTTTTTATTTCTTTTGTACTCGTGTACTGGTACAGTGCAACACATTAAAATGCAGTAGCAAAATTATTCACTGGAGAAAAGGCTGTATGGCGACACTAACCACCACCCAAACGTCACCCTCGCTGCTTGGCGGTGTGGTGATCATCGGCGGCACCATCATTGGCGCGGGCATGTTCTCCCTGCCGGTGGTTATGTCCGGTGCGTGGTTCTTCTGGTCGATGGCGGCGCTGGTGTTTACCTGGTTCTGCATGCTGCACTCCGGGCTGATGATCCTTGAAGCGAACCTGAACTACCGTATTGGTTCCAGTTTTGACACCATCACCAAAGACCTGCTGGGCAAAGGCTGGAACGTGGTAAACGGCATCTCTATTGCCTTTGTGCTCTACATCCTGACCTACGCCTATATTTCGGCGAGCGGCTCGATTCTGCACCACACCTTTGCCGAGATGTCGCTGAACGTGCCGGCACGAGCAGCAGGCTTTGGCTTCGCGCTGCTGGTGGCGTTTGTTGTATGGTTGAGTACTAAAGCGGTGAGCCGTATGACGGCCATCGTACTGGGTGCGAAGGTGATTACCTTCTTCTTGACCTTCGGTAGCCTGATGGGCCACGTAACGCCCGCCACGCTGTTAAACGTTGCCGAAAGCCACGCCAGCTATACGCCTTACCTGCTGATGACGTTGCCATTCTGCCTGGCGTCGTTCGGTTATCACGGTAACGTACCGAGCCTGATGAAGTATTACGGTAAAGATCCGCGCACCATCGTGAAGTGTCTGGTGTACGGAACGTTGCTGGCGCTGGTGCTCTATACCGTTTGGTTACTGGGCACGATGGGTAACATCCCGCGTCCGGAATTTATCGGCATTGCCCAGAAGGGCGGTAACATTGATGTGCTGGTGCAGGCGTTAAGCGGCGTACTGAACAGCCGTGGTCTGGAGCTGTTGCTGGTGGTGTTCTCTAACTTTGCGGTGGCCAGCTCCTTCCTCGGCGTAACGCTCGGCCTGTTTGATTACCTGGCAGACCTGTTCGGCTTCGACGATTCCGCGCTGGGGCGTTTCAAGACCGCGCTACTGACCTTCCTGCCGCCGATTATCGGTGGCCTGCTGTGGCCGAACGGTTTCCTGTATGCCATCGGTTATGCGGGTCTGGCGGCAACGATTTGGGCGGCGATTGTACCGGCGTTGCTGGCACGTAAATCCCGTAAACGCTTCGGTAGCCCGAAATTCCGCGTCTGGGGCGGCAAGCCGATGATTGCGCTGATTCTGGTGTTTGGCGTGGGTAACGCGCTGGTGCATGTGCTGTCGAGCTTTAACCTGCTGCCGGTTTATCAGTAAGGCGTTTGTCCCCTCACCCTAACCCTCTCCCCATGGGGGAGAGGGGACTGCTCGGTGCGGTTTCCCCCCTATCCCCTTTGGGGAGAGGGCGGGGTGAGGGGAATAAACCGCACTACCCCAACAATTCCTGCTTCACATCCATCGCCAGGTCAAACGAATGCAGCCGCGCCTGATGATCGAAAATCTGCCCGTTGACCATAATCTCATCCGCCTGCGTTTCGCGCAGAATGGACTCCAGCCCGTGGCGCACCTTCGCCTTATCGCCCACCAGTGACATCCGTAACGCCTGGTCGACGCCGTATTTCTCCGACGGTGACCAGAAATGTTCCATCTGCTGAATCGGTGCTGGCAACTGTCCGGTCTCCCCGCGACGCAGCCTGGTGAATGCCTGCTGCATGGAGGTGAAGAGGAATTCCGCGTCGCGGTTACTGTCGGCGGCAATAATGTTGATGCACACCATTGCGTACGGTTTTTCCAGCCGCGCCGATGGCTTGAAGTTCGTGCGGTAGAGATGCAGCGCCTGGAACAGCATATCCGGCGCGAAGTGCGAGGCGAAGGCAAACGGCAGGCCGAGCTGTGCGGCGAGCTGCGCGCCATACAGGCTGGAGCCAAGCAGCCACACCGGAATTTTCTCGCCGTAGCCAGGAACCGGGCGCACCTGCGGGTTAGGGTCGACCGCGTCGAACCAGTCCACCAGTTCCGCCACATCGCGCGGGAAGTTATCGATATCGCCACTCATATGACGGCGCAGCGCTCGCATAGTGGGCTGATCGCTGCCCGGCGCGCGGCCAAGGCCGAGATCGATACGTCCGGGATACAGCGTATTGAGCGTGCCGAACTGCTCAGCGATCACCAGCGGCGAGTGGTTGGGCAGCATGACGCCGCCGGAACCGAGGTGCAGGGTGGTAGTGTTGGCGGCCAGATAGCCAATCAGCACCGAAGTCGCCGCGCTGGCGATGCCCACCATGTTGTGGTGTTCGGCCAGCCAATAGCGGTGGTAGCCGCGCTTTTCAGCGAGCTGGGCGAGGTCGAGCGAATGGGAGAAGGCTTCTCGCGCTGAGGAACCCTGGGGGATCGGCGCCAGATCGAGCACCGAGAAAGCAACGGTTTTGTCAGTCATAAAGGCTCACTTTGCTACAGCATAGTCATCAGATTGAAGGTCTTGTTCCAACCGGGCGCACCCGGCCAGAAAAGCTGCATCTTTAATAATGCATTAAAATCTGACCACTGTTGTTAACAAAGTGAGCGGTTTTATCAGGCCTGCAATTCCAGCCCGGCCAGACGCTTCCAGTAGCCGTTACAGTCGCTGTTGGCGGTTAACGGCAGCGGTGCGCCGCCGTTCTCGTTGGCGCGGAAGGCCTCGAGCATGGCAAACGTCTCGTTACCCATCGGCGACAAGCGCACCATATCCACCAGTCCGTGCATGGACGTTAGCTCGTTGCCAAGGTTGTAAACGTAGCCGCTCATGGTCTGAATGCCGTTAAGCACGAACACCTGCTGATTCTCCTGCGACAGCATGCTGCGCCCGTTCGGGTACTTGATGCAGCAGGTTTCGCACTCGTCTTTGGGTTTGTCTTCCGAGCGCGCGGTAAAGCAGCGGGCGGAGTAGGCGAGCGGCAGATGGCCGTAGCTTAGCACCTCAACTTCAAACTTATCGCGGATACCCAGCTCTTCACACTGGTTGAGCAGATTGACCAGCCAGTCGCGGGACAGTTCCACCGGCATACACCAGCGCATCATGCCCTGCTTTTGCAGCAGGCGCAGCGTCACGGCGTTATAGCAGTTCAGCGCATGGCCCGCCACGAACGGCAGCTTACGTTCGGCACACAGATTCACGACCCCAAGATCGCTGGCTTCCACCAGAAAATCACCGTTCTCAACGTAGCGCTTGAGTTCACCTAGCTCGGACGACGCCTGCACCAGCGCGAGGGTGGAGAGCACCACCTGCTTGCCGCTAGCGGCCAGCGTTTTCGCCATATCCAGCCAGTCGCCGACTTTGGTGGCGCGGCGCTTGCTGCACACCGCTTCGCCCAGATAAATGGTGTCGGCGCTGCTGGTGGCGGCCTGCTGGTAGAAATCTTCCAGCGTCTCTTTTGACCAGTAGTAAAGCACTGGCCCTAATGAATATTTCATGGGAATTCCTACTGCCATTTACGGTGATACGCGCCGAGGGTGGTTTGGGTGCCTTCGGACATCGAACCGAGAGTGTCCATCCACGCGGCCTGCGGGACGAAGTTTTGCGGGTCAGCCATGCAGCGGTCGATAGCCTGACGCCAGACTTTCGCGACCTGGCTGACGTATGCCGGGCTGCGCTGACGGCCTTCGATTTTCACGGAGGCGATGTTTGCCGCCAGCAGTTCCGGCAGCAGCTCCAGCGTATTGAGGCTGGTGGGTTCTTCCAGCGCGTGATAGCGCTCGCCGTCGACCATATAGCGGCCTTTGCACAGCGTCGGGTAGCCCGCGTTTTCACCGTCCTGATAGCGGTCGATCAGCACTTCGTTAAGGCGAGATTCCAGCCCCTGTGGCGTTTGCTGCCAGCGCACGTAGCGCGCCGGTGAGCAGGCACCCACGGTATTCGGCGACTCGCCGGTCAGGTAAGAAGAGAGATAGCAGCGACCTTCAGCCATAATGCACAGGCTACCAAAGGCGAACACTTCCAGCGGCACCGGGGTGACGCGGGCTAGCTGCTTCACCTGATGAATAGAAAGCACGCGCGGCAACACCACGCGGGCGACGTCAAAGTTGCGATGATAAAAATTAATCGCTTCTTCGTTGGTTGCGGATGCCTGAACGGAGACATGGCGCTCAATATGCGGATAACGTTCTGCGGCATACTCAAGCATAGCGAGGTCGGCGAGAATCAGCGCGTCGGCGCCCAGTTGCGCGGCCATGTCTACGGCGCGCTGCCAGCGTACGTAGCCATCCGGGTGAGCGAAGGTGTTAATCGCGATATGCAATTTACGGCCATGCTGATGCACGAAGCTCACGGCTTCCTGCAGTTTCTTTTCGGTAAAGTTCAGGCCAGCGAAGTGGCGGGCGTTGGTATCGTCCTTCAGCCCGATATACACCGCATCGGCACCGTTTTCGATAGCCGCCTTAAGCGCCGGGAGGTTTCCGGCAGGGCAGAGCAACTCCATAATTCTTCCTGAGTTAGCGGCCCAGCAGGGCGCATTATTGTTAATGAATGGGAATTTTAGTTAACCTAACGCTAATCATTTTTGATTTGAGGCAGACAAAAGCGTATTGATTGCGCCAATAATCCCTCGGCCTCACGACATAATTGTTGATTTACGCCGCTATGTCGTTTATCTGATATGGCAAAATAACGGAACTATTGCATTCAGGGAGTAAAGCTTGTGTTGGATAAACTGCGTTCACGTCTGGTTCATGTTGCTCCGAGTTTAATGAGCGTTCCGGTAAAATTGACGCCGTTCGCCCTTAAACGCCAGGTGTTGCAGCAGGTATTAAGCTGGCAGTTCCGTCAGGCGCTGAATGACGGCGAACTGGATTTTCTGGAAGGCCGTTGGTTGAGTATTGAAGTGCGCGACATTGGCCTGAAGTGGTTCACTTCCGTTGAGAATGAACGGCTTATTGTGAGCGACGCGGCCCAGGCCGACGTGAGCTTCAGCGCGGATGCCAGCGACCTGCTGATGATCGCTGCGCGCAAACAGGACCCGGATACCCTCTTCTTCCAGCGTCGACTGGTGATTGAAGGGGATACGGAGCTGGGTCTCTATGTCAAAAATCTGATGGATGCCATCGAGCTTGAGCAGATGCCAAAAGCGCTGCGCGTGATGCTGATGCAGCTGGCTGATTTCGTTGAGGCTGGCCTAAAATCACCATCAGAAACCAAACATACATCGGTAGGTGAGCCATGCTGATTCGAGTAGAAATTGGAATTGATGCCCCGGGCATTGACGCGCTGCTGCGTCGGACCTTCAACCGTGATAGCGAAGCCAATCTGGTGCGCGAGCTGCGTGAAGACGGCCTGATTACGCTCGGGTTGGTGGCCACTGACGATGAAGGCCACGTTGTGGGCTATGTGGCATTTAGCCCGGTGAGCATCGAAGGCGAAGAGCTACAGTGGGTGGGGCTGGCGCCGCTGGCGGTTGACGAAGCCTACCGCGGTCAGGGATTGGCGCGTCAGATGGTCTACGAAGGTCTGGATTCGCTGAACGAGTTTGGCTATGCGGCGGTTGTGACGCTGGGCGAACCGGCGCTGTATGGCCGTTTCGGCTTTGAACGTGCGGCACAATACGATCTGCGCTGTCGCTGGCCGGGCACCGAAGAGGCGTTTATGGTCCATCGTCTGGCTGACGATGCGTTAAACGGCGTACACGGTCTGGTGGAGTATTCCGACCACTTTAATCGTGTTTAAGGCTGTCCCGTAACGTTTCAAATGAACCGTCACCTGCGACGAGGCGCTCTTTCTGGCGCTTCGTTAGCTGCTTGATGCGGTACTCCAGGCGTAGCGCCAGCGAGTGCTCGCCCACTTCACCGGAAAACGCTAGCTGCAGCGCGCCTTTGCCGCGCAGCGCTTTCGCCCCTTTGCCGCTCTGATGCTGGTGAAATCGCCGTTCAACATCGGTGGTGATACCGGTGTACAATTTGTCGTCCTCAGTGCGGACGAGATAAAGAAACCAACGCACGTGTGCCAACCTGTCTGTGTAGGTGCACGCACCATAGCATAACGGAGAGAACAGATGGAAACCCTGGCAACCATTAGCCGCTGGCTGGCGAAACAACACGTTGTTGGCTGGTGCGTGGCGAGTGAAGGCGAGCTGTGGTGCGCCAACGCGTTCTACGTCTATGACCCGCAGCGCGTGGCGTTCTACCTGTTGAGCGAAGAGACCACGCGCCACGGGCAGATGACCGGCAAGCAGGCCCCGGTGGCGGGAACGGTAAACGGCCAGCCCAAAACGGTGGCGCTGATCCGCGGCGTGCAGTTCAAAGGCGAAATCCGTCTGCTGGAAGGTGAAGAGGCCGATGAAAAGCGCGCGCTGTATGTCCGCCGTTTCCCGGTGGCCCGCATGCTTCCCGCTCCGGTGTGGGAGATTCGTCTCGACGAGCTGAAGTTTACCGACAACACCCTGGGTTTCGGCAAGAAGCTACACTGGCTCCGCGACTAAAGCCGCGGTAGCTCAATGATAAAGCGCGTGGCAACGGAGTCAGATGTCACGCTGATTTTCCCGCCATGCGCCCGCACGATCGACTTCACGATCGCCAGCCCGATCCCGCTGTTTTCACCTTTACGCTGCCGTGACGGATCGACCCGATAGAAACGATCGAACAGGCGCGGCAGATGCTCCGCCGCGATCGGCGTACCCGGATTCTCAACGCGATACTCCACGCGTTCGTCAATCTCGCCAACCTGCACGGTGACCGACATCCCTCGCGGGGTATAGCGGATCGCGTTAGACAACAGGTTGTTGATCGCCCGACGAATCATCAGCGGATCGCCTGATATCAGCGACGACTGCCCGACGAAACAGAGCTTCACTTCGCGTTCTTCGGCCCACGCTTCAAAGAACTCAAACACTTTGAGCGTTTCGCTTTGCAGATCCAGCGGCACGCGCTCGGGGATCAGCAGGTTTTCATCCGCCTGCGCCAGAAACAGCATATCGCTGACCATTTTCGCCATCCGGTTGTACTCTTCCAGGCTGGAGTAGAGCACGTCTTCCAGCTCCTTCACCGTACGCGGCTGGCTCAGCGCGATCTCGGTCTGGGTGACCAGGTTGGTGATCGGTGTGCGCATCTCATGGGCGATATCGGCGGAGAAATTGGCCTGGCGGCGGAACACGTCCTCGATCCGGCCGATCATCTGGTTAAACGAGATCACCAGCTGTTCCAGCTCGATCGGTACGCGATTAGGATCCAGCCGCACGTCGAGATTTTCCGACGTAATATTTTTGATCGCCATGCTGACGTCGCGCAGCGGCTGGTGGCCTTTACGCACGGCGATCAGCACGATCACAATAATCAGCAGGCTGATGACGGTCGCGATCATCATCAGATTGCGCTTGAGTTGATCGAGATAGTGAAGGTGAAAGTCGATCGACAGCGCGGTCAGCAGCGTGTAGGTCTGGTCGTGCGCGCGGACCGTGGACGCAATCACCCGATAAGTGGTGGCATGGCTGGTGTCACCGCCGTGCTCTGCCATTTGACGCATACCGCTGCCGGTCCAGCGGAACATCTGTTCGCTCTTAAGCTCGTCGGCGAAATGTGCGCTGGAGAGGATCGGCGACAGATCCGGCCCTCCAGGGGAGCGGTAAAGCTGTGGGTTATCGCGCGTGCTCACCAGCACGGCGGTATTACGGTAGCCCGCCAGCACGCTGCCGATATTGGCCATTTTTTCCGCATCGGAGGTTTCCGGCTCGGTCAGCAGCGCGTTGAGCGTAGCGTTGACCTGCTTCAGGTCGCTGACGTCCTGCTCGGCGAAATGTTTTTCCACCGAGTGCAGCATAATGCCGGTAAAGGCGGCAAAAGCGACGATCGTCGCCAGGCTGATAAAAAAGGTCAGACGGGTCGCCAGCGAGAACGGGCGGCGCAGGCTAGCCTTCATCGCGAACCTCAAGCACGTAGCCGACGCCGCGCACGGTATGAATCAGCTTAGGCGTAAAGTCGTTATCGATTCTGGCGCGCAGGCGTTTGACGGCGACGTCGATCACGTTGGTGTCGCTGTCGAAATTCATGTCCCACACCTGCGAAGCGATCAGCGAGCGCGGCAGCACTTCTCCCGGGTGGCGCAGGAAAAATTCCAGCAGAGTAAATTCCTTACTGGTCAAAGTGATGCGCGTATTGCCGCGGGTGACTTTACGCGAAACCAGATCGAGCGTGAGATCGGCCATCTGAAACTGGCTCTCGACAATCGTTGCCGCTCCACGACGCAGCAGGGTACGCACGCGCGCCAGCAGCTCGGCGAAAGCGAACGGTTTCACCAGATAATCGTCGGCGCCCAGCTCCAGCCCTTTCACCCGGTGCTCAATGGTGCCCAGCGCGGTCAGCAGCAGGATCGGCATACCTTTGCCAGCGGAGCGCAGCATGCGCACGATGTCCCAGCCGTTGACGTCCGGCAGCATGATATCCAGCACCAGCAGATCGTAATCGCCGGTCATCGCCAGGTGATAACCGTTGAGGCCGTTGTCGGCGCGATCCACCACAAAGCCCGCCTCCGTCAGCCCCTTACACAGGTACTCCCCGGTTTTGACCTCGTCTTCCACCACCAGAATTTTCACGCGCCCTCCGTCGCCGCTGTGTGATGGGGCCATTCTAATGAGGAGTGGGGGATGACGGAAGAACCACGAGCGAAATACGCCTTGTCCGGGTTACTCCGCCCACGCGTTTTGCCGCTTCAGCTCCGCGTTAACCTTGCCGTTGATCTCTTTGAGCATCGCTGGAATATCACCGTCGCAGCTGGCGTAAATTTTGTTAAAGCCATCGGCGGTAATTTGCCGTACCGGGATCCAGTTGGGGATCTGCGGCATGTAACGACCGTTCTTCGCGTAAGTGTCGGCGAACACTTCCCAACGCGGATCGTCATGATAATCTTTGATATTCAGCGTTTTGTTTACCGGCAGGCGGACGATCGGCATTGAGGTGCTGTCGGTTGCCATACCGATCTTCTGGCCTTCCGGCGAGATCAGAAACTCAAGGAATTTCTTCGCCGCCGCTTTGTGCTGGCTGGTTTTCATCAGGAACGCGGTGGTCCCTTCCGCCATGGAGATCGCGCCGCCAGGGCCTGCCGGTGGCGGCACCACGGTATAGGTCTCTTTACCCGGATCTTTATCAAACAGCGCAATATGGTACGGGCCGGAGGAGTACATACCGGTTTGCCCGGAACGGAAGGCGGTGTTGGCATCGGCGGTGGTGTGGTTGATCGCGCCCGGCTGCGCCAGCCCCTCGCACACCATGCCGCGCATAAATTCCATGGCGGTGACCATCTCTTTGCTATCGAGCGCGGCTTTAAATTTCCCCGGTTGAGTGGCGACTAAATAGTTCGCGCCCGCCTGCCAGAGATAAGAAGAAGAGAACGAGCTGGCATAGCCGCGGGTGGTGGCCAGCGGCATGGTGAAACCGTAGGTATCGTTTTTACCGTTGCCGTCCGGGTCGTCATGAGTAAAGGCCTGGGCCACTTTTTTCAGTTCATCCCAGTTGCCTGGCGCTTTCAGGTTAAGCTTGTTGAGCCAGTCCTGGCGAATAAACAGCGCGTAAGTGTGCGCTGAAGTGGGGACGCCGTAGTATTTACCGTCCGGTTGCTGAGCCGATTTCCAGGCCGCGTCGTAAATATCGCCACCGCCTTTCAGCTCGCTCGGTTTAATTTCATCGACAATCCCCAACTGCACCATCTGACCCACGATAATCGCGTCGTTGAAGACTACGTCCGGCAGCGCGTTGCCGGTTGCCGCGCGCGCCAGACGCTGGTCAAAGTCGGTCACGGCGTTGAAGTACTTGATGGAAATCCCGGTCTCTTTCTGGAACTGGTCGGCGAGCTTTTGATAAATCACTTTTGAATCATTGCTGGCACGTATCCAGACGTCGAGCTGTTCGCTGAAGGCATTTTGTGAAAGGGCACATAACAAGGCTAAACCAAGCGCTTTTGTTCTGAATTTCATAGAGAGACTCCGGTTTTGCGATAGGTATTATTTTCATCCCTGAACAGAGGTAAGGATTGGTGAAAAGGAAAACGAAACGATGATAGGAGTGCTATTTGTATGAAACAACGTTCTATTATGGCTAACCGGTCAATATCGCGTGGTTATGCGGGGCATCTCACAGGGAAAATAAACGAAAATATTCGCGGGAAAATATAACCCGGTGAAAATGTTGATATTGCTGTTTTTCGGCAAATAGCGCTTAGCCTTAACCCGGCCATTAATTTGTGAGCGTTCTGGCATATTATGGATTAAATGTGATCGCGGTTAATTTCTCCCCGCCGATATTCGCTTTTTTAACGTTCGTAAAAACCGATGCAGCTTTTCCGCGCGGATTTTCGCCGGGCGGATCACGTTATTCCCTGCCTTAAATGACAACTTTGTCATTATCCTGTCAGGTTACCAACAGAGTCACTCCCGTAAGGTAGTCACCAGGCCAGCCCTTCTGATTCGGCCAAACAGGACGTGACATGTTGAAAGCAAAACCTTTAACGCTGCTGATGGCGTTTATGCTGGCCGGATGTACCTCGCTGGCGCCGGATTACCACCAGCCTGAAAATATCGTTCCCCAACAATTTTCGCTGTCTGCGGGCACGCTGGTGGCGACCGGCGGCAGCTGGCAGGAGACCGGCTGGCAAACCTTTTTTGTCGATCCGCAGGCAAAGCGATTAATCGACGTAGCGCTCCGTAACAACCGCGATCTGCGGATGGCGATGCTCAACGTTGAAGCCGCGCGCGCGCAGTACAACGTGACCGATGCCGGGCGCTACCCTCAGTTGGATAGCGCCTCCACCGCGAGCTATAAAGGCGACCTGCAGGGCCGCGACGCTACGGACAAAAGCTATGAGGTTGGGCTGAATCTGAGCTACGAGCTGGACTTTTTCGGCAAGCTGAAAAACATGAGCGAAGCCGACAGGCAGAACGTATTCGCCAGCCAGGCGGCCCAGCGCGCCGCGCAGATTGTGGTGGTGACCAACGTTTCGCAGGCCTATTTTAATCAGCGCCGCCTGGCCGCGCAGTTGGCCATTGCCAAAGAGACGCTGCGTAATTATCAGCAGTCCTACGGCTTCGTCGAGCAACAGCTGGTGACCGGCAGCACCAACGTGCTGGCTCTGGAGCAGGCGCGCGGCGTGATTGAAAGCACCCGCGCCGATATCGCTAAACGGGAAGGCGAACTGGCGCAGGCTAACCATTTATTACAGCAGCTGCTGGGTACCTACAGCACGCCGCTGAGCGACAGCGTGCAGAGTGACGCGCTGAGCCCGCTACCGCTGCCGGCCAATCTACCGTCGACCATTCTGCTACAGCGCCCGGATATTATGGAGGCCGAGCACCAGCTGCGCGCCGCCGACGCCAATATCGGCGTCGCCCGCGCGGCATTCTTCCCCTCCATCACCCTGACCAGCGGCGTCTCGACCAGCAGCTCGGCGCTCTCCAGCCTGTTTAACGCGGCGAGCGGCATGTGGAGCTTTGTGCCGAAGGTTGACCTGCCGATTTTCAACGCCGGGCGTAATGAAGCCAATCTGGCGCTGGCAAACGTGAAGCAGCGCCAGGCGGTGGTGACCTACGAGCAGAAAATTCAGGCGGCCTTTAAAGAGGTGGCGGATGCGCTCTCGCTGCGCGACAGCCTTCAGGGGCAATTTGTGGCCCAGCAGCGTTATTTAGCTTCGCTGCAAATTACCTTACAACGCGCACGTGCGTTATATGCCAGCGGTGCGGTGAGTTATATCGAAGTGCTCGATGCCGAGCGTTCAATATTCGCCACGCAGCAGGCCATTCTCGATTTGATTTATTCCCAACAGGTCAACGAAATCAATTTATTCACCGCCCTTGGTGGCGGCTGGAAAGCTTAACCCTTATTCAGGAGTCTTCAATTATGCGTCAATTCACTACTCTGCTCGGCGGTATTTTTATGGTCATGGCGATGAACGTTCAGGCGGCGGAAATGCAGCATGACGGGCATGGACAAATGATGGACATGAGCGCGAAACCGGCGGTGATTAAAGGCACCGGCATCGTGAAGTTGATTGATACCCAGGCGAAGAAAATCACCATTGAACATGAGGCGATCGCGGAAGTTAACTGGCCTGCGATGACCATGCGTTTTACCTACAGCGAACCGACGCCAGCGATTGAGCAGCTCAAAGAGGGCAGCCGCGTGGATTTCAGCTTCATCCAGCAGGGGAATATCTCCCTTCTTCAGGACATTAAAACGCGCTGATGGCCATGACAAAAGCTCAATTAAAATATACCGCGGCGATCGTCTGTAGCCTGGTGATTGGTGGGCTGGCAACGGCGGCGATAAGCCGCCTGACGGCCCCTGACGCACAGGTTAAAGCCGAGCCAGCCGAGCGTAAAGTGCTCTACTGGTACGATCCGATGAAGCCAGATGTGCGCTTTGATAAACCGGGCAAATCGCCGTTTATGGATATGGACCTGGTGGCCAAGTACGCCGATGAAGGAGGCGAGACCTCCACGAATGGCGTACGAATCGATCCCACTCAGGTGCACAATCTGGGCATGCGTACCGCGACGGTGACGAAAGGGCGGCTGACCTACAGCCAGACGCTGCCGGCGAACGTCAGCTATAACGAATACCAGTTCGTGATTGTACAAGCGCGCGCCGAAGGCTTTATCGAGAAGGTGTATCCGCTTACGGTCGGTGACAAGGTACGCAAAGGCGCACCGCTGGTGGAAGTGACGATTCCGTCGTGGGTAGAGGCGCAGAGCGAATATCTGCTGCTGGCCAGCTCCGGCGGCACGGCAACGCAGCTGGAGGGCGTGCTGGAACGGCTGCGTCTGGCGGGGATGCCGGAGACGGACATCCAGCGGATGCGCACGACCCGTCGGGTACAGACGCGCTTTACTCTCAACGCGCCGATTGACGGTGTGCTTACCGCCTTTAGTCTGAAAAGCGGCATGAACATCGCCAAAGATAACGTCGTGGCGCAGATACAGGGTATGGATCCGGTGTGGATCAGCGCCGCAGTACCGGAATCCACGGCCTGGCTGCTGAAGGATTCGACGCAGTTCAGGGTGGCGATCCCGGCCTATCCCGATAAAACCTTCCCGATCCAGAAATGGTCCATTTTGCCCAGCGTCGATCCAACCACCCGTACCGTGCAGGTGCGTTTGCAGGTTAACAACCGGGACGAACTGCTGAAACCGGGGATGAACGCTTACCTGAAGCTCAACACGCAAAGTGACGAAATGCTGCTGATTCCGTCGCAGGCGGTGATTGATACCGGCGATGAACAGCGGGTGATTACCATGGCCAGCAACGGTGAATTTGTACCGAAGAAAATTCAGGTGCTGCATGCGTCGCAGCAGCAGACGGGCGTGGCCAGCGGGCTGGCGGAAGGAGAGTCGGTGGTGCTGAACGGCCTGTTCCTGATTGACTCCGAAGCCAATATCAGCGGCGCGTTGGATCGTATGCGCCATACCGCTGACCCTCATGCCGGGCATTAAGGAGACGGTGATGATTGAATGGATTATCCGGCGTTCGGTCGCCAACCGTTTTCTGGTGATGATGGGGGTACTGTTTCTCAGCGCCTGGGGCGGCTGGACGATCGTCAATACGCCGGTGGATGCGCTGCCGGATCTCTCTGACGTGCAGGTGATTGTCAAAACCAGCTATCCGGGGCAGGCGCCGCAGATTGTAGAAAATCAGGTCACCTATCCGCTCACCACCACCATGCTGTCCGTGCCGGGGGCGAAGACCGTGCGCGGCTTCTCGCAGTTCGGCGACTCCTACGTTTACGTCATTTTTGAAGACGGCACCGATCTGTACTGGGCGCGCTCGCGCGTGCTGGAGTACCTCAATCAGGTACAGGGCAAACTGCCGCAGGGCGTCAGTTCGGAGATTGGCCCGGATGCCACCGGCGTCGGCTGGATCTTTGAGTACGCGCTGGTGGACAAAAGCGGCAAGCACGATCTCGCCGAGCTGCGTTCGTTGCAGGACTGGTTCCTGAAGTACGAGCTGAAAACCATCCCTAACGTTGCCGAAGTGGCGTCGGTGGGCGGCGTGGTGAAGCAGTATCAGGTGCAGGTCGACCCGATGAAGCTCGCCCAATACGGCATCAGTCTTGGAGAGGTTAAGCAGGCGCTCAGCACCTCGAATCAGGAAGCGGGCGGTTCATCGGTTGAAATCGCCGAAGCGGAATATATGGTGCGCGCCACCGGCTATCTCAAAAGCCTGGATGACTTTAATCATATCGTCCTGAAAGCGGGTGAGAATGGCGTACCGGTCTACCTGAAGGATGTGGCGCGGGTGCAGATTGGCCCGGAAATGCGCCGTGGCATCGCCGAACTGAACGGCGAGGGGGAAGTGGCGGGCGGCGTGGTGCTGCTGCGTTCTGGTAAGAACGCTCGTGAAGTGATTACGGCGGTGAAAGAGAAGCTCACCACGCTGCAAAAAAGCCTGCCGGAAGGCGTTGAGGTCGTCACGACCTACGACCGCAGCCAGCTGATTGACCGCGCGATCGATAACCTGCGTTCAAAGCTGATTGAAGAATTTATCGTGGTGGCGGTGGTTTGCGCGCTGTTTCTCTGGCACGTGCGCTCGGCGCTGGTGGCGATCGTCTCGCTGCCGCTGGGGCTGTGCATTGCTTTTATCGTCATGCACTTCCAGGGGCTGAACGCCAACATCATGTCCCTTGGCGGCATCGCTATCGCAGTCGGGGCGATGGTGGACGCGGCAATCGTCATGATTGAAAACGCCCACAAGCGGCTGGAGCACTGGCAGGAAGCGAATCCCGATGAACCAATGGACAACGCCACGCGCTGGAAAGAAATTACCGATGCGGCGGTAGAGGTGGGGCCAGCGCTGTTTATCAGCCTGCTGATTATCACCCTGTCGTTTATTCCCATCTTTACGCTGGAAGGCCAGGAAGGGCGACTGTTTGGCCCGCTGGCGTTTACCAAAACCTACGCCATGGCCGGGGCGGCGGCGCTGGCGATTGTGGTGATTCCGATCCTGATGGGGTTCTGGATTAAGGGGAAAATTCCGGCAGAATCGCGCAACCCGTTAAACCGTTTTCTGATTGCCCTTTATCACCCGCTGCTGCTGAAGGTGCTGAAGTGGCCGAAGCTGACGCTGCTGGTCGCCGTGCTGTCGATGTTTACCGTTATCTGGCCGCTGAGCAAGGTGGGCGGCGAGTTTCTGCCGAAGATCAACGAAGGCGATCTGCTGTATATGCCCTCGACGCTGCCGGGTATCTCGCCGGGGCAGGCGGCGGTGTTGCTACAGCAAACCGACAAGTTGATTAAAACGGTGCCGGAGGTGGCGTCGGTGTTTGGCAAAGCCGGGAAAGCGGAAACCGCGACCGACTCCGCGCCACTGGAGATGATTGAAACCACCATCCAGCTCAAGCCGCAGGACCAGTGGCGGCCAGGGATGACGCTCGACAAAATCATCGATGAGCTGGATGCCACCGTGCGTCTGCCGGGGCTGGCGAACCTGTGGGTGCCGCCGATTCGTAACCGCATTGATATGCTCTCGACCGGTATCAAAAGCCCGATTGGTATTAAAGTTTCGGGCACTTCGCTGGCGGATATCGACGACGCGGCGCAGCGCATTGAAACCGTGGCGAAAACGGTGCCTGGCGTCGTCTCCGCGCTGGCGGAGCGGCTGGAAGGCGGGCGCTATATCGATGTCGATATTGACCGGCAGAAAGCCGCACGTTACGGCATGACCGTTGGCGATGTGCAGCTGTTCGTTTCGTCGGCGATCGGCGGAGCGATGGTGGGGGAAACCGTTGAGGGAGTCGCGCGTTACCCGATCAACATTCGCTATCCGCAAGGTTTCCGCGACAGCCCGACGGCCTTACGCCAGTTGCCGATTCTGACGCCCACAAAGCAACAGATTACGCTGGGCGACGTGGCGAAAGTACAGGTGGTATCCGGGCCGACGATGCTGAAAACGGAAAACGCCCGCCCGGCGAGCTGGATTTACATCGACGCGCGCGACCGCGATATGGTTTCGGTGGTGCATGACCTGCAAACGGCCATTAGCCAGAATGTGACCCTGAAGCCGGGCACCAGCGTGGCGTTCTCCGGGCAGTTTGAACTGCTGGAGCACGCCAATAAGAAGCTCAAGTTGATGGTGCCAATGACAGTCATGATTATTTTCATTCTGCTCTATCTGGCTTTCCGTCGGGTGGAAGAAGCGGTGTTGATTCTGATGAGTCTGCCGTTTGCGCTGGTGGGCGGGATCTGGTTCCTCTACTGGCAGGCATTCCATATGTCGGTGGCGACCGGCACCGGGTTTATCGCTCTGGCCGGGGTCGCGGCGGAGTTTGGCGTGGTAATGCTGATGTATTTGCGCCACGCGGTGGAAGCCGATCCTAAGCTCCGGCGCGCGGAAACCTTCACCGAGCAAGGCCTGGACGACGCGCTTTACCACGGCGCGGTGCTGCGCGTGCGGCCAAAAGCAATGACCGTCGCCGTGATTATTGCCGGGTTATTGCCCATACTGTGGGGGACGGGCGCAGGTTCAGAAGTGATGAGCCGTATTGCCGCGCCGATGATTGGCGGGATGATTACCGCGCCGCTGCTGTCGTTGTTTATCATTCCGGCTGCCTATAAATTGATATGGTTATATCGCCACAAACGTAGCCAATAAAGTGTGCGATTGACGCGCGTAGGCCCGATAAGCGCATCGCTATCCGGCAGTCACGGAGTACATTGCCGGATGGCGGCGTAAACGCCTTATCCGGCCTACGAGCGGTAAACCATTCGATACCAGGGAATAGGGAGACCCTTATGCATCACGTCCTCATTACCGGTGCCACTGGCCTTGTTGGTGGGCACTTACTTAATCTGCTGCGCCGCGAGGCGCAGGTGGAATCGATTATTGCGCCTACGCGCCATCCGCTGGAGCACGCCTTCGGCATAGAGAACCCGCATGACCCGGATCTCAGCGCCGCGCTCGCGCAGGTCACCTCACCCATCGATACCGTATTTTGCTGCCTTGGCACCACGATACGCGATGCGGGCTCAAAGGCCGCGTTCACCCATGTTGACTACGACCTGGTGCTGGAAACGGCACAGACTGGTTTACGCCTTGGCGCGCAGCAGCTGCTGGTGGTGAGCGCGATGGGGGCAAACGCGAATTCGCCGTTTTTCTACAACCGCGTGAAAGGTCAGATGGAATCGGCGCTGATTGAACAAGATTGGCCGCGTCTCACTCTGGCTCGCCCCTCGATGCTGCTGGGTGAACGCAGAACGCCGCGCTTAAACGAGCGTCTGCTGGCGCCGCTGTTTAGTTTGCTGCCGGGAAACTGGAAGTCGATTGCTGCGCAGGATGTGGCGAAAGCCATGCTGAGAATGGCGAAGAATCCGGGGGCGTCCCCGGTGACGATTTTATCGTCGCGTCAGCTAAGAGAAATGGCCCGGCAGTGAATTAGCCGGGCCGTCGTGCGGATTACTGAATGTAGGTAAACGCGGTGGTGACGCGCTTCACGCCGCTCACGCGGCTGGCGATATCGGCCGCGGCTTTGCCTTCACGGTCGGTCACCAGGCCCATCAGGAACACTTCACCGTTCTCGGTAGTGGCCTTCACGTTCGAGGATTTCACCTGATCGCTGGTCAACAGCTGCGAGCGTACTTTGGTGGTTATCCAGGTGTCTGACGAAGAGGTGCCCAGGCTAATCGGCTGGCCCTGACGCACTTCATTAAACACTTCGGTAGCCCCATCAACGCCAACGGCAATCTGCTTCGCACGGGTCGCGAGGCTGAGGTCCGGCGCCTGACCGGTCAGCAGCACTTTGCCCTGATATGCGGTCACGTTGATACGCGCTTCTTTCTTAATTTGTGCATCTTTTGACAGTGCGCTGTTCACGCGAACTTCCAGCGTGCTGTCGTCCACCTGAGTTCCCACCGTGCGCGGGTCAGTTGCGGCTTTGGTCCCCACTGCCGCGGTGCCAACAACGGCGGCGGCAATGCATCCCTGGAGCAGCAGTGCGGAAATAAGGACCGCGAGGGTCGAAATTACCTTCATGTGTTCTCCTTAGTCGTCCTGGTGTGGGAAAAGGGTGTTATCAATTAAATCGCACAGACAGTTCACCGTAAGCATGTGCATTTCCTGAATGCGCGCGCTGCGGTGCGACGGGATGCGAATTTCCACATCCTGCTGGCCCAGCAAACCGGCCAGCTCGCCGCCGTCGTAGCCCGTCAGGGCCACGATGGTCATGTCGCGGGTCACGGCGGCTTCAACCGCTTTCACGATATCGCGGCTGTTGCCGCGCGTGGAGATGGCCAGCAGCACATCGCCAGCATGACCCAACGCGCGCACCTGCTTGGCATAGATTTCATCATGCAGGCGATCGTTGGCGATTGCCGTTAAGACCACGTTATCAGTATTAAGTGCAATCGCAGGTAAACCGGGACGCTCAGTTTCATAACGGTTAATCATGCAGGCCGCAAAATGCTGTGCGTTGGCCGCGGATGAACCGTTACCACAACAGAGAATTTTGTTGCCGTTCAGCAGCGACTGTACCAGGGTCATCGCGGCTCGGGAGATAGCGTCCGGGAGCGCTTCCGCCGCGGCAATTTGGGTCTG
The DNA here is from genome assembly GCF_019930565.1 of Kluyvera sp. CRP. Classification (NCBI taxonomy): domain Bacteria; kingdom Pseudomonadati; phylum Pseudomonadota; class Gammaproteobacteria; order Enterobacterales; family Enterobacteriaceae; genus Kluyvera; species Kluyvera sp. CRP. Next base: position 1,743,178 of record NZ_CP082841.1, read on the forward strand.
GATGCTTTCGGTGAAGCACACTTTGATTCTTTCGAGCACGATATCCCTTTACATTCTATAAGCTAAAAGCGTTTTGAAGCCATTCGATCTCATTGCCCGTGAAGGCTATCACATCGAAACGGCAATCCACAGTGTCAAAACTCCCATTGTGGCGGGCGAGCCACAAACGGGCAGTCTGCAACAGTTTGTTCTGTTTGCTTCGGGTCACGCTGGCGGCCGCGCCGCCAAACGCGCTGGATGCGCGGTAACGCACTTCAACAAATACCGTTACCGCGCCATCATGCATAATCAGATCGATCTCGCCGCCGCGCTCATGCACGTTGGCGGCGATAAAGCTTAGTCCCTGACGCTCCAGCCAGCGACGGGCGCGCAGTTCCGCGGCGTCACCGGTCTGTTTCGTGGTTAGCTTGCCGGGACGATTTGCCCCTGCTGGTATTTGAGCCATGATAACTTCCTGTTAATCACGCAGTCCTGGTTGGCGCTCAGATCGCCAGTGTTGCCGTTCAGCTCAAAGCCCGGCACGCCGCGCATCTGAGAGAAATGATTGGCCAGCGCCCAGGCATCAACGCCCATTGCGTACAGGCGAGCCAGCGAGTAGTCGTTGTTGACCGCACGCAGCGCCTGCTGCATCAGCGCCGGGTTGCTGCCAGCCAGCATCGGGATCTCGCTGTACTGTAAACCTTCCATCTCCAGACGGAAATCCGGGCCAGCGGTGCCCTGCGCGCTGCGCGAACTGGCGTACAGCATCGCACCGCTCTGGCTACCGTTACGCATTGCGATCATCGGCTTGATAAACGCAATCTCTTCCGGTGTCGCCAGGATATAGGCGGCATCGACTTTGCTGCTGCCGGTGATTTGCGCATCGGTTGGCGCGGCCGGAATAGTCAGCCCGCCGATGGTGACGCTCTGCGGCTGCGGCTGAGTGGAGGCCACTGGTGTACCCGACAGCGAGATGCCGGAGCCGCCGTTGACGCCGCCGCGCAGTTCAGAGAGCGAACCAAATTTCTGTTGCAGTACGGTACCGCCGCCCAGTTTACGCCATTCATCGGCAAAGGCCTGAGTGACGCGTTCACCGAGCGCGTTACGTGGCATCAGCAGCAGCGGCGACTGTTTCCCCTGGTCGTGAATGTGGCGCGCGGCGTCGCGGGCTTCATCTTCCGGCGACAGGGCGAAGTAGCAGATGTTGGCGCGGCTCGTCACCGACTCCGGCTGATTCAGCGCCAGCACGTTGAGTGTCGTGTTGCTTTTCAGCATCTCGTCGACGTTGTTTTTCAGCAGCGGGCCGACCACCAGGCTGACGCCATCCTGCTGCGCCTGCGCCAGAATCTGGTTTAACGGCTGAGAAGAGGTATCGTAGATTTTCAGCTCTGCTGAGGGATTCGCCGCCACGCTGGCAACGGCCTGCGGCTGTGCAGCAGGCGCTGGCGCTGCCGTTGGTGCAGCAGTGGCCTGTACAGCGGTCGTTTCCGGCTGTGCTGCGGCCTGCACCGGCGCAGCGGTGGCCGGTGCCTGTACCGGTGCCTGGGTTTGCGGGCTGGTCAGATCGCTGATTTCAGCCTGTGACGGGCTAACGACGGGCGTGGAGGCCGCCTGGGCTACCTGCTCGGGGACGGCGCTGCCGTTAACCGGCGTGGCACCGTTTTTCGCGGCTTCAAACCCTTGCTGAATGGTGCGGCCAAAGACCGATGCCTGGCCGCTTAACGGCAGCAGCAGGGCGATTTTATTGACCGACGCGGGTTTAAAGTTTTGCACGTTGGCCAGTTGCGACGGCAGGACCTTCGCCCCCGGGTTCTGCGGATAGCGCGTCTGCCAGTCTTTGATGCCAGCCTTCAGCATGTCCGGATCGTTACGGTTATCAAACCACATGCGTTGCAGATCCAGCCAGCCTTGCAGATCGTTTTCATCGGCGTTGATCACCAGCGCGTTGGCTTGCTGCTGGGTCATGGCGGAGAGCGCTTGCCAGGTGGCGTCGCTGTTCTGTTGCTTTTCCTGCTGGGTAGTTAACAGCGGCGCCTGGGCAATCAGGGCGCGCAGCAGCGTCAGAGAGGGCTTACCCTGCTCGGCGGTGATGGTATCCTGCCAGAAGCGGGCCTGGCGAACGCTGTCGAAATCATCGGCCTTCAGCGGCTGCAGCAGCGCCTGAGCGCCGGCGTAATCTTTCTGCGCAAGCTTGATTTCAACGGCCAGCAGAGACTGTTCCTGGCGCTGAACGGCATTCAGTTCTTTCGGCAGTTGGTTATACAGTTCCAGCGCCTGCTGGCTTTTACCTTCTTTCAGCAGTGCACGAATGGCGAGTAATTGCCAGTTGGTCTTGCTATCATTCGAGCTTTGCTGCATCTGCTGCAGGTAAAAGCCGGAATCAGCCTGCGTCGCGCCCTGAAGCTGGGCGGCACTCTGGTCGGCAGGTTGCTGGATTCCGCAGCCTGCGAAAATCAGCGCGGCCAGGATAACCGGCAGACAACGCGCGGCTTTCATACGAGAAAATGTTGAGGGTACCATTCTGTATCCAGTGATATTTTTTACGCAATGCTCAATATTAAATCGGCAATACGGACGAAACAATGAAACAACACGAATCGGCGGATAATTCTCAAGGCCAACTCTTTATTGTACCTACTCCTATCGGAAATTTGGCTGATATTACCCAACGAGCGCTCGAAGTATTGCAAGCTGTTGATTTAATTGCGGCTGAAGACACGCGGCACACCGGTTTATTGCTGCAACACTTCGCGATTAACGCCCGTTTGTTTGCTTTACACGATCACAATGAGCAACAAAAAGCCGAGACGCTGGTGGCGAAGCTCAAAGAGGGCCAGAACATCGCGCTGGTTTCTGACGCGGGTACGCCGCTGATCAACGATCCTGGCTATCACCTGGTGCGTACCTGCCGTGAAGCAGGGATTCGCGTCGTGCCGCTGCCTGGCCCATGCGCTGCGATTGCCGCGCTTAGCGCCGCCGGTCTGCCGTCCGATCGTTTTTGCTATGAAGGTTTCTTACCGGCGAAATCCAAAGGCCGTCGTGACGCGCTGAAGGCGATTGAAGCCGAGCCGCGCACGCTAATTTTCTACGAATCCACCCACCGTCTGCTCGACAGCCTTGAAGATATGGTGGCCGTATGGGGGGAAGCCCGCTACGTGGTGCTGGCGCGCGAGCTGACCAAAACCTGGGAAACCATCCACGGCGCGCCGGTCGGCGAACTGCTGGCGTGGGTCAAAGAAGATGAAAACCGTCGCAAAGGCGAGATGGTGCTGATTGTTGAAGGCCATAAAGCTCAGGACGACGAACTGCCCGCCGATGCGCTGCGTACGCTGGCGCTGTTGCAGGCGGAGCTGCCGTTGAAGAAAGCGGCGGCGCTGGCGGCGGAGATCCACGGCGTGAAGAAGAATGCGCTGTATAAGTATGCGCTGGAGCAGCAGGGGGAGTAAGCCCCTGCTGCCGGTTTTGCCGGGTGGAGCTTGCGCTTTACCCGGCGACTCATTGGTACAGGCCTTTAGTTAACGGGCATCGCCTCAAACACCAGTGTTTCCAGCGGTTGCAAGGTAATCACCGTCGCGTTTTTATACTCAACGGGCACGGTTTTGTTACTGCCGTATACCGCTTTCAGACTAAACTGCGCCGCGTCTCCTGCCGGTATTTCGAAATCCTTCGCCAAATCCAGATAGTAGGTTTGTGGCTTATCCGACGGGTTGCGCAAACCGAGAATGGCTTTGTCTTTGCTCCAGGAGGCCCAGCCGTACACCGCAAGCGCCGTCGGGTCGCCGCCAATCCAGTGGGTATCAACCAGCACGCTGGCGTTTTCCTTAGACCATTTTGCTGCCTTCGCCAGCGTGTCCCACTTCACCTTGTTCAGCATCGACGGGGTAATATACAGCTCTTGCAGCTGGGTGCCGGTCGCGAAGTAGCTCCAGACCTGATCGGCAAAATCGCTGTCCGTTTGCACCTTCTCTAGCCCGTAATAGGCATTCGCGGCGCTGACTATCCCGTGGTACATCAGCGAGTTCAGCGGGAATAGCGGGCCTTTACGGACAATGGAACGGTACGTCTCGGCATCGCGGTAGGTCATCCACTGCTGTACCGGCGTGCCAGGACCATACAGGTTGATGTCATCTCCCTGACGCCAGATTGAATCGGCGTAGAACAGCCAGGACGGGCTGGCGTCGGTGCCGGTGGTCAGGTTGATAAACAGATTTGGGTTTGCGCTGCGCATATTGTGCAGCAGGGCGATTGACGCATCAAAATCCGAGGCAAACGGGCTGCCCTTGATATGCGAACTGGCGTTACCCATTCCGTCGAGCTTAAACGAGGTAATGTGCTCGTTTTTGATAAGCTTGATGATCTGCTCATTGAAGTTTTTAAAGTAGTTCGCTCCCGACAGCGCCAGCTTGCCGTCCACGGTTTCGAACCCATACTCTTTTGCATGCGAAACGCGAACGTCGCGCGGTTTGTTGTAGCCGCCCCACGGAGAAAGCCATAGCCCAACGGAGCTGTGCAGGCTGTCGGCTTTCTCGCGGACTTTGCTAAAACCGTTGCTGAATGCCGGGCCAAATAGCCAGCGTCCGGTCAGATCGTCCCAGCCATCGTCCAGCAGGAAAGCGTCTAAGGTCACGCCGCGGCCCGTAATGAACTCCTTGTTCCACTCGCCCATACGCCCCAGCACATCCTGTTCGGTGTACGGAGTGAAAAAGCCGATATCCATCCAGCTGTTGTAGTGCAGATAAGGCTTGTAGGGCCGTGGACGTACGTCATTAATAAACTGGTTCACGCTGCGGCGCAGCTGGCTGGTCTCCGGGAACGTGCCGAACCAGGTGGTAAAGCTGACCGGGGCCTCTGGTTGAATCGGCGTTTTCAGTTCTACGTTGAGATTGGTTGTAGCTTCATAGGCGTAGGTATTGACGATCGGTTTATCCGGCAGGATAAAGAACGAGTCGGCAACGATCGGTGAGCTATTGATTGCGCCATCTACGTAAGGAGCCTGGGACTGCTTTTTGGTTGGGAAGAAGGTGATTTTAGCCACCTCGCGCGGCTGCCCAACGGCGGCAATGGTGTAGCCGATGTTGGCGTATTTTCCCTTCACCAGGTTCAGCTTCACCGTGACGTTAAAATCCGGGCGCGTAAAGTCGATGACAATCGCGTTGTCCTGCTTTTCAACGTGCTTGATTTTGAAATCGGCGGTGTGGATTTTGCTCTCATCCGGTAGCGTCAGAAAGAACAACTCCTGCGGCGTGAGCGGATGGTTAGCCCTGTTGTCCTTCACCACGACCGTTGAGTTGGTATCATCGAATGAGAGAGCAATATTGTCGTTATTGAGGGCGTAGTTTGCCGCCACTGCGCCATGAGAAACACAGAGAGCCAGCAGTGAGAGAGTGAGCGCTTTCTTCATTGGGGTAAGGTCCTTATTTGTTATTTTTCAGCATTCGGTTAATGGACTGCTCCAGCCAGTAGCGCTGGGTGCCAAAATTAATCCGCAGGTAGTTTTCGCCGTTTTGTACATAGTGGCTGCCGTCTTCTATGACCACGCCCGCCTGTTGTGCGAAATGTTGGGTTAGCTGCGTTGCGCTACGGTCATCCGCGCTCACGTCTATCCACGCCAGATACGACGATTCCGGATTCATCATCTTCCACGCCGGGAAGTGGGTCTGGATGGCATCCGCCAGATAGCGGGCGTTGCCTTGCAGATAACCGTTCAGCGCGTCGAGCCATGGCAGACCGTGTTGATAGGCCAGAATGATCCCCCATACCCCGAACATATTGGGCGAGGTAATCGAGTTCTTCTCAAGCTGCTGGCGGAAGCGCTGGCGCAGCGAGTCGTTCGGAATCATGGAGTAGGAGGTTTTCAGCCCGCCCAGATTGAACGCCTTGTTGGGGGACGTGAGCACGATCAGGTTGTCCTGTGCGGCACAGCCAGAAGTGAGGCAACTGACGAATTTGCCATCCAGAATGTGCTCGGCGTGAACCTCATCGACCACCAGAATTGTGCCGTAGCGTTGACAGAGATCGGACACCTGACGTATCTCTTCCGCGCGCCAGATCCTGCCGGACGGGTTATGCGGCGAGCAGAAGAACCACAGCGTTGGACGGTGGGTTTTGAGCTGTTCTTCTATCAGATTAAAATCAAGCTGATAGCGGTTGTCCTCCACGCGTAGCGGGTTAGCAAGTACTTGCACGCCCTGGCGCTGTGCCGCCATCGCAAAAGGATCGTAGACCGGCGTGTTCATCATCACGCTGTCACCCGGTTTGCAGAACGCCTGAACCGTGTAGTGCAGCGTGGAGACGGTGCCGTAGGTTAGCGTGATCCACGACTTTTCTACCTCAACCTGATGACGTTTACGCTGGAAGCCGATAACCGCGTCGTAGAATTCGTCAAAGCACCAGGTATAGCCAAAGGTGCCGTGCTCCACGATGCGCCGGAAGCCGTCAATCACCGCAGGCGGCGAGGTGAAATCCATATCGGCTATCCACAGGGGGATAAAGGACTGCGGGACGTCACCGAAACGCGAGCACACAAAGGCATGGTCCCATTTACGGCACTTATCACTTTGGCGCTCGATGATTTTGTCGAAATCAAACATCACTCCCCCTGTTAGATTAAGGCTTCAATGCCGGTTTTGACGCTCTGTACCTGCGGGCCGATGATCACCTGTACGCTGTGAGCATCAAGCACCACCACCGACAACGCGCCGGCCGCTTTCAGCGCCTGTTGATCGATAAGGCCCATATCTTTCACCACCAGACGCAAGCGGGTAATACAGTTATCAAGCGACTCAATGTTCTCTTTACCGCCGAGTGCACGCAGGATAAGCCCATGATCGTATTTTGATTTTCCACGCGCGCGGGTGTTAGCCTCGACGGCTTGCTGCGCCCCTTGAGCATCCACCTCGCGGCCCGGCGTTTTGATGTCGTGTTTGAGGATGTACCAGCGGAAGACAAAGAAGTAGATGGCAAACCAGGCAATACCGACCGGGAACAGCAGATACCATTTGGTCGACATTCCCTGCATCACGCCGAAGATCAGCAGATCCAGAATGCCGCCATCGGTATTGCCAATGGTCACCCCCAACAGAGCCATAACCATCAGCGCCAGGCCAGACATGACGATATGGAAGGCGTAAAGCGCGGGGGCGATAAACAGGAACAGGAACTCAATCGGCTCTGAAATACCGGTGACGACGGAAACCAGCACGCCGGAAAGCAGCAACCCCTTAATGACCGGCCGATTTTCCGGACGCGCGGTGCGGTAGATGGCGTAAGCCACGGCGGGTAAACCGAAGATAAAGGTCGGCATAAACCCTTGTGACAGAAACGCGGTAACGTGCGGGCTAAACGGCAGGCCGGCTTTAAGCTCTGCGTAGAAGATATTCAGCGCCCCGGCGACCTCATGGCCATTCACCATTTCAATACCGCCTGCTGGGGTAAAACGCACCATCGCCAGCAGGATGTGGTGCAGACCAAAAGGTTTCAGCAGCAGCACACCCACGCCGTAGAGGAAGGGGCCGAAAACGCTGGTGCTCTGGATGATATGACCAATACCCGCGATGCCCAGCGCGACGTATTCCCACAGAAGAGGAATGAACAGACCCACCAGCGACAGGGTAAGAGCGGTTATAATCGGCACAAAACGAATGCCGCTAAAGAACGCGAAGGCGTCATGCAGAACCGTGTCCTGAAAACGCTCGTGCAGAAAATAGGTGATAACCCCAACCACAATGCCGCCCAGTACCCCCATCTCCAGGGTCTGAATGCCTAGCACGATCGATTGTCCCACCTGTTTCATGGTGGCGGGGTCGGCAAGCTGGTGGGTGGCCGTCAGGTAATAGTTAATGCTCATATTCATCAGCATGTAGCCAACGAACCCGGCAAAGGCGGCGACCGCCTTGTTGCGTTTGGCAAGCCCCATGGGGATCGCCATGGCAAACATCAGCGGCAGATAGGTAAATGCAAAGCCACCGACCATGGCGATAAAGCCAAAGGTCAACTGCGTAAATTCGCCGCCCAGAAAGGGAAAACTCGTAATGGTGGAAGGGCTGGTCACTGAACTACCGATACCCAGCAGCAATCCCATAAAGGCAAGAAGTGAAACCGGGAACATAAAGGTTTTTCCCAGACTTTGGAAAAACTCCCATGATTTTGACTTAAAAGATTTTTTTTGTGTCATGTAGGGACCCTCGGATTTTTAGGATAATGGAAGGCGCTACCCGGTTTAAGGACGCGCCTTCATATTTGCGAGGCTTATAGTTATTTTGAGATATTGTTGTAATACGCTGTCGGATCAGGCCTCCGCCGGTAGCCGTAACCGATTCGCTGAGCCGCAGACGGCGATTTTGCTTCTGACCACTTCTTTCATGGCGTCCATGCCAACCCGCATGTAAAAGCGCGGGTCATTGCCCTGCGGATTTTCAGCAAACCAGGCTTTGACGGCGTCAGAGAAGGCGATCTTCAACTCGGTTGCGACGTTGACTTTGCAGATGCCCAGCTCGATGGTGCGGCGAACATATTCATCCGGCACATCGCTTGCGCCATGCAGCACCAGCGGCACCGTCACCACTTCCCGGATTTCCGCCAGCCGCTGGAAGTCGATTTTTGGCCGTTTGGTATAGAGACCATGTGCCGTGCCGATAGCCACGGCAAGGCTGTCAACACCGGTCAACTCAACAAAGCGTTTCGCCTCCTGCGGGTCGGTGAGAAAGGCGCTTTCCGCGTCGACGCTCATGTCGTCTTCTACCCCGCCCAGACGGCCCAGTTCCGCCTCAACGCTGCAATCGTTGAGGTGGCAGAAATCGACCACCGATTTCACCAGCTTCACGTTTTGTTCAAACGGATAGTGGCTGCCATCGATCATCGCGCTGCGTACGCCGGCGTGAACCTTACGGCGAATGTCATCCAACGATTCGTGATGATCGAGATGCAGCGCCAGCGGCATGTCGTAAGTGAGCGAATACGCGCTGCACAGGGCGTAGATCTCTTCCAGGGCAATGTGTTTAAACGTGCCGGGAGTCCCCGCGAGGATCACCGGCGAGCGCATTTCGCTGCACACCTCGAGGATCGCCTGGATCGTTTCGGCGTTGTGGATGTTAAACGCCGGTACGGCGTAGCCGTTGGCCTGCGCATCCTGCAGAAGGTATTTCGTTGAGATAATGCTCATAAGAAGATCCTCTTAAGCCTGCCACGGATGAATAATCACGCCTTGCACAACACGATTGACCGTGCCGCTGGCAGAGGGGGTATCTGGGGTATTGCCAACACGAATCGACTGAGTCAGCGCAAAGACCTGGGCGTACATCAGGAAGCAGAACGCCTGCTCCATGTCGATAAACGAACGGGAAGGAGGCAGCAGGATATGCGGGCCTGCTTCGATGATGGGATCCGTTTCTGCCGCAATGGCGACCACGCGCATTGCCTGACGATCGCGGCGCAGTTCCGCCAGCAGATCCAGGTCGTACTGGCGCGTGTAAGGGTGGCTGGAGATGAACACCACGATAAGCGTTTCGTTATCGACCAGCGATTTTGGTCCGTGGCGGAAACCGGTTGGCGAGTCGTAGAAGGCCGCCAGTTTGCCGGCGGTTAGCTCCAGCACCTTCAGCGCAGACTCACGCGCGATACCTTGTAATCCGCCGCTGCCCAGATAGACGACGCGTTTCCAGGCGCCATCGCCAAAGACACCCTGGCTAAAATCGCCGAGTGAGTCGAGGATCGCCTGGCTGCGATCGGCCACGTCCCGGAAGGTCTGGCTGTTGATGATCTCCGGCGCGAATACCGCCAGGCAGCTTGCCATCATGGTGGTAATGCTGCTGGTCATGGCAAAGCCGCGATCGTGCGTTTCGGCCGGCATCAGCAGGGCGAAAGCGTTATCGCTGTCGACCAGATTTTGGTACAGGCTGCCCGCTTCGTTACAGGTTATTGACAGGTGGTAGCACTCAGGAACGAACTGGTTGGCCAGCTCAACGGCAGCCACGCTCTCCGGGCTGTTGCCCGAGCGGGCAAATGAAACCAGCAGCAGCGGATGCGCCGGGTTCAGATAGTCCATTGGATTGGTGACGAGATCGGTGGTGGGTACGGCGCTGATATTTTTCCCCGTGTGGCGGGAAAGCCATGGGGCGATGGTTTCGCCAATAAATGCCGACGTTCCGGCCCCGGTCAGTACGATTCGCAGATCGGTTTTGCGTAACAGCGGTGTCAGAAAAGCATCAATGGTCGATCGGATCGCATCAATATTTTTCAGTGAACGGATCCAACTCGCGGGCTGCTGGCGGATCTCTTCCTCTGTCCAGGTACCGGTTGTCGAGGCGGCGGAGATATAGGTTTCTGGCATAACGTAAGTCCTTAGTCTTGTAAATTCCACATCAGACGCTGGCAATAGGTCGCTATCTTTCGTTTCGTTTCACTTGTTCACTTTATCGGTTGATTAAAATCTATAGAAAAGAAATCGAAAGTTCAATGATCGAATGAGAAATAAAACGAAAATTATGATCTTAAGAGGTGTGTTTTATTTATGACGTTGATATTTAAATGATTAAAGGATTTGTCGGTTAGGAGGATACTTTTTTGTAGAAAGGAAAAGAAAGGCCTTGCGGTAACAAACCGAAGGCCTGAGGAAAACGAACGTGCTACAAAGAGAAAGATTGACCCTGAATCCAGATGTGCTGCAGGTGCAGCCCACCATCGAGCGCAATGATGCTGGCGCGTTTGCCGACCTTGAGCGATCCCAGCTGGCCATCGATGCCCAGCAAACGGGCGGGATGCAGCGATGCCATATGAATCGCCTCTTCGGGGAGTAGGCCGGTTAGTTCGACCATATTGCGTACCGCCGCATCGATCGATAACGTGCTGCCCGCCAGCCCCCCGGAGGCGGTCCTTACGATTCCGGCACGCATCTCCACCTGCTCGCCGCACAGCGTGTATCGGCCATCGGGCATACCGGCGGCCTGCATGGCGTCGGTAATCAGCACCACTCTCTCCCTGGCGCAGCAGCCGCAAAGCTTCATGGCGGCGGGGTGAACGTGGTGTCCATCGGCGATAAGCTCCAGCCAGGCTCGTGGGTCGGTTAACCCGGCGCCGACCATCCCGGGTTCGCGGTGATGTAAACCGGTCATACCGTTATAGCAGTGAACCAGCCCGTCGGCGCCCGCGTCGAAAGCGGCGCGGGTTTGTGCATAGCTGGCGGCGCTATGCCCTAACATCACCCGAATGCCCCGTTTTTTCAGATGGATAATCGCCTGTAGCGCGCCGGGCTTTTCCGGTGCCAGCGCCACGACGCGCAGGGTTTGCCGGGAAATGGCAATCAGCTCATCCAGCTCCGCCGGGTTCAGTTCCCGAAACAGCTCCGGAGGATGTGCCCCTTTATTCTGCGGCGTAAAATACGGGCCTTCGAGGTAGCTCCCCAGTACCTGCGCCCCTGGCCCACCGGAGTAACAGCGTTGGGCGATACGCGCCAGCGCCTGGTGAATCATCTCCAGCGGCGCGGTGACGGTGGTGGGTAGCCAGCTGGCTACCCCTTCGCGTGCCTTATGCCGGGCCAGTTTATCGAGGGCGTCCGGTGCGTCGTCCATGACATCAACGCCCGCACCGCCGTGGACGTGGATATCGATATACGCCGGACAGAGCAGCTCGGCGTTGCGGCTGGCGATGCCTGCCGGTATCGGTTCGATTGCGGTAATGACGCCTTCTTCAACGCGCAGCTGATGGTCGTCGAGCCAGCCTTGCTCCGTCAGCACGCGTCGGGCGCGGAGAATGTGCGTCATATCCCTTCCTCGACGGGACTCTCCTCGCGGCAGCGGTCCAGCTCATCGACCAGGCTGGTCAAACCGCGGTGTCCGCACTCAAGGGCCTGCAGACGGAACGTCTCGCTGCTCAACCCATCGCGTTCCAGCGCCATCTCCAGCAACAGCTGCAAGTTGGTGCCGGTAATCACTTCTCTTCCCGCTTTTTGCATGGCGAGCGTCGAGGCCACGCGGAACGGCGTACCGCCGAGCAGGTCGGTCAGAAAAACGATATCGCCCTGGGCATCCAGCTCTGCCACCGCCTGCTCAAGCTGTGAAGTGAGCAGCGCGGTGGTTGAGGTTTCAGGAAAATCGATGGCGATAAACTGCGGCTGCTCGCCCAGAATTTGCTTCATCGCTTTTTCCATTCCGCTGGCAAAACCGCCATGCCCCGTCAAAATAATACCTAGCATCTCAAACCTCTTTTGCTTTACAGGAAGTGACAGAATTTGCCGACCACGCCGAGCACGACGGTAATGGCGATAAGACGCAGTGGGCTCCAGCCGCGACGCACCAGCCAGTACATGATCAGGGTATACACCAGCGGTAAGAAGGCAGGCATCAGCTTATCAATAACATCGGCCTGCAGTTTGACGACCGCGTCACCGGCTTTGATTTCCAGCGTCGTGTTGAGACGAACGTAGGTGGCGACCAGCGCGCCAATCACCGTCATCCCCACAATTGAGGCCGCGTGACCCACTTTTTTGGTGTTTGCCTTGATAAGCGGAATGGCGGCAACCCCCATGCGATACGCATAGTGCGCCAGGCCGAAACGCAGGCCGAGATGCACCACGTTAAACAGCACGATAAACACCACGGCGCCTAGGATTGATCCCTGCAGCGCCAGGCTCGCGCCAATCCCGCCGCAGATAGGCAGCAGCGTTAGCCAGAACATGGCATCGCCAATCCCGCCCAGCGGTGCGCCAACGGCAATTTTGGTACTCTGAATACTGTTAACGTCCTGCTTCGAGCGCTCCATCGCCAGAATGATGCCGATAACAAACGTCACCAGGAAAGGGTGGGTGTTGAAGAAGCCCATATGGCCTTTCATGGCGCGTGCCAGGTCGCGTTTGTTGGTGTGAATCTTTTTCAGCGCGGGCAGCAGTCCGTACAGCCAGCCGGAAGCCTGCATACGTTCGTAGTTAAATGATGCCTGCAACAGCATAGAGCGCCAGGCCACGCGGTTAATGTCTTTTTTGCTCAGTTCAGCGCCAATGCTCTGATCTTCATAGACGTTTTCGTTCACGCCGGTCAGCAGCGTCTCTTCATTATCGGAAACAGTCGGCAGGGTGTGTTGGTTAGATGCCATCTTCGAATTCCTCTTTCTGTGCCGCAGGTTGGGTCGGTTCCGGGGATTTACGTAAGAGATCAATCAGCGCCATGGCCAGTGCGGCGGCGGCGATAGCCAGCACCGGAAGCTTGAGCCAGGCCGCGGCAACAAAACCAATAATGAAGTACGGGATGTAGACGTTCTTCATCATAATTTTCAGCAGTACGGCAAAGCCGATGGCTGGCATGATGCCGCCCGCAACGCCCAGGCCGTCAATCAGACGCGCTGGCAGGACATCAATGGCGGTTTTCGCGTGCTCCGCGCCGAAATAAATGGGCAGAAACGCGCACAGGAAGTAGAAAATGCCTAACGCCAGCAGCGCCAGATAGTTAACCCGTTCAATGCCGTCGGTGTCGGCATTTGCCGCCATACGGTCACAGCGAGACATCACGCCGGACATCACGGAGAACAGGAAGGTAATACCCATTTGTACCGCCACGGCGAACGGTACAGCGACGCCGACCGCCACATCAGGTTTGACGCCGGTGGTGATAGCAAACGTGGTCCCCACGATCGTACCGATAATGACGTTGGGCGGCTGGGCGCCTGCCAGCGGCGCCAGACCCATCCATACCAATTCCAGCGTACCGCCGGTTAAAATACCGGTATGCAGATCGCCAAGGATCAGGCCGACCAGCGGCCCAAGGACAACCGGGCGGTGCATGTGCGTTAAACCGTTGAACATATCCAGGCCGGCGATAAAGGCGAGGATACCTAAGGCAAAAGCCTGCAACAGACTGATTTCCATTGTGAATCCCTCAAAGCAGTTTAAAGAGATCCAAAGCCGGTTCTGTCGGAACCCCCTGAACGAAACATTCCACGCCAGCGGCCTTCAGGCCGTTAAAAGCGTTGATGTCGTTGGCGTCGACAGAAACCGTTTTGGCAATTTGTTGTTTACCTTCGGCGTAGTGCATGTTTCCTACGTTGATACGCGTGACGGGAACGCCGCCTTCAACCAGTTTGAGGAAATCGGCCGGTGTTCTGCACACCAGCAAAATTTTCTGTCGGTCGGCGGCGCGGTGGATGTTGTCGATGACTTTTTGCAGCGTCCAGAAGCGCACGGCAATCCCTTCAGCCAACACCATTTCCATTAAATTCTGCTGTACGGTGTCTTCCGCCACTTCATCGTTGGCGACCAGCACCAGATTTGCCCCCGCAAATCCGACCCACTGCACGCCAACCTGACCGTGAATCAAGCGTTCATCAATACGGCTTAAAACAATATTTGGCATCGCGTTTTCCTCTTTGTTGTTATCCGTTATGGGATGTCATGCCCTGACAGGCAGCGTGGTACTGCTGCAGTATGTCCTGAATGTGGCTGATGATAAGTTCTCGCGGCGTGGCGATGAGATCCCCCTCGCGAACCTTGACGTACTGCAACGGTAAATACTGGCTGATGAGCGGCAGCGGGATCGGTTCGTCCGCCAGGTTGCGCACCAGACGTTCGAAAGCGTCATCAATCTGCTCGTCCGGCCAGTAGTAACGAACGCGATCGGAATAGCTGTAGCCTCGTGCCAGACGACGCGCGTTGCCGTCGCCGTGGTAATGACTCTGCCAGTATTCCGGGCGATCGAGCATGACGGTTTCCAACACGTGGCGCAGGCCGGAACAGGCTTTGGCGGGCAGCAATTCTTCCTCAATGGCGGCCAGCGAAAATAGCGCTTCGCGTAGGGCGAAGGTGAGCGCTGGGCCGACTTTCAGAATGGCGAAGTGATCGACCACCAGCTGGCGCAGCGACTGCGGCGTCTGGTAGTCGGTAGAGTGTGCTTCGAACACCAGCGTGTCATAGGCCTCTACCATCTTGCTCAACGCAATGGCTTTTTGCGGTTGGTAATCAATGATGTGGGTGTGGTCGAATTCGACGCCAGGTTGCACCACCAGCGCGATAATTCGCGGCCAGATGTCGCTCAGCCCCTGTTGTTCAAAGGCGTGGTGGTGAGCCTCCAGCGTGGCGCGTGCGGCCTCGGGTGTTGTCACTGCCAGTTCGGTTAATGTTTCATGCGCGCCGCCCGGCACCGGGACTTCAGTGCCAATAACATAAACCAGATCCGCTTCGCCAAACTGGGCAATGCAGGTCTCTTCGGCGACCTTCGCCAGACGTGCGGCGCGCGCGGCGACAATCTCATCAGTTAAAGGAACCGGATCGTCCTGGCAGGACATGCTGCAATCCAGATGGATCTTTTTAAAGCCTGCGGCAACGTAGCTTTTGATCAGATCGTCGGCATGCCCCATGGCGACGGCTGCGGGTTGATCCTGCCAGCGATTTGGCCCCAGATGATCGCCGCCGAGAATCAGCTGCGACTGCGGAAAATGGAGTGAATCGGCGAGTTGACAGACGAAACGGCGAAAATCGGCCGGGGTCATGCCCGTATAGCCGCCGAACTGATCAACCTGGTTAGATGTGGCTTCGATCAGCAGCGGCGTCTGGTTGGCGTGCGCGTAGCGTATTGCGGATTCCAGTACCAGTGGATGCGCGGAACAAACGGCATAAATCCCGTTTGCCTTCCCCCGTTTATGCTGCTCCACGATTTCAGTAAGATGTTTCACTTTCCTCTCCAGATAGGATGACTTCGGAATCAATCTTTCGTTTTGTTTCATTTGATACTGCATCATGGTGTTATAAAAATAAAACGAAAGATAATAGTTTTCCGATCTGTTTCACAAAAGAAACGTAATGAAAGGCCGTGAAGCTGGATTTCGGCCTGAAGAGGGACTTTATAAGACTTGCTTTTCGGAAAAAGAAAGGCGTTAATAGACAAAACGAAATGAAACGAAAGAATTTGACCAAAGGATTTCTTATGAGTAACAGCGAGTCTTCTGCAGATAAGCGGGTTTCAGGGACCAGCGAAAGGCGCGAGCAGATCATCCAGCGGTTGCGACAGCAGGGCAGCGTGCAGGTGAACGATCTTTCCGGATTGTTCGGCGTTTCCACAGTGACCATTCGTAACGATCTGGCGTTTCTGGAAAAACAAGGCATTGCCGTGCGCGCCTATGGCGGCGCATTGATTTGCGACGGCAACACGCCGGGCGTGGAACCCTCTGTTGAAGATAAAAGCTCGCTGAACACGGCGGTCAAGCGGCGTATTGCGCGGGCTGCCGTCGAGTTTATCAAGCCGGGTCACCGCGTGATCCTCGATTCCGGTACCACAACCTATGAAATCGCCCGTCTGATGCGCCAGCATAGTGACGTGATTGCGATGACCAACGGGATGAACGTCGCCAACGCGCTGCTGGAAGCGGAAGGCGTGGAACTGCTGATGACCGGCGGACACCTGCGCCGTCAGTCCCAGTCATTCTATGGCGATCAGGCGGAGCATTCGCTGCAAAACTACCATTTCGACATGCTGTTTCTGGGTGTTGATGCTATCGATCTGGAGCGCGGTATCAGTACTCATAATGAGGACGAAGCGCGGTTGAACCGGCGGATGAGCGAAGTGGCGGAGAAGATCATCGTGGTCACGGACTCCACCAAGTTCAACCGTTCAAGCCTGCATAAAATTATTGATATGCAACGTGTCGATATGATTATCGTTGATGAAGGGATCCCGCAGGAGAGTCTGGAAGGGCTGCGGAAAATCGGCGTCGACGTGATTCTGGTGCCGCTGTCGGAATAAAAAAAAGGGGGTATGCAAAGGCATACCCCCGTATAAGCTGGCGAGGGTGATTAGGTCACCGGGGCCGGGTTAAATACTGCCAGCTGGTTGTGCAATCCCCATTGATCCGAGAAGGTTTTCTTACGCCCGCTCGCCACATCAAGAATGAAGTGGAACAGCTTGGTGCCCACGTCTTCAATGGTCTCTTCGCCTGTGGCGATGGTGCCGGCATTGATATCCATTAAGTCATACCAACGGTTAGCCAGTTCGGTGCGGGTGGCCATCTTGATGACCGGTACCGCCATCAGACCATACGGCGTACCGCGGCCAGTGGTAAATACCTGCACGGTAATGCCGGAGGCCACCTGCTGAGTGCCGCAGACGAAGTCGCTGGCCGGGGTGGCGGCGTAAATCAGTCCGCGTTTGGTCGGGCGCTGGCCGGGCGACAAGACTTCCACGATGGCGCTTTTACCTGATTTAGCGATCGAACCCAGCGCTTTTTCCACCACGTTGGCGAGGCCGCCTTTTTTGTTGCCCGGAGAGGGGTTGGCGCTACGGTCGGTTTTGCCCATATCGAGATAGTTATCGTACCAGGCCATCTCTTCGAGCAGACGCTTGCCCACTTCTTCATTGATGGCGCGCGGGGTTAACAGATGAATGGCGTCGCGTACTTCCGTGACTTCCGAGAACATCACGGTTGCGCCGCAGCGCACCAGCAGGTCGGAGGCGTAGCCGACAGCGGGGTTAGCGGTCACACCGGAGAAAGCGTCGCTGCCACCGCACTGCATACCCACCACCAGCTCGGAGGCCGGGCAGGTGACGCGCTGGCGCTGGTTGAGTTTTTCCAGATGGCGCACGGCAACCTGCAGGATATCGTCGACCATCGATTTAAAGCCCACGTGCTGCTCGTCCTGTAGGCGTACGATGCTGGCGCTGTCGACCGGGATGCTCTGCACATCTTCCGTGCCTTCCAGCAGACGCTCTGGCTGTAGCTTTTCGCAACCGAGGCCCACCACCATCACTTCGCCACCGAAGTTTGGGTTCAGCGCGATATTATGAATGGTGCGAATCGGCACCACGGCAGCCGGCGCGTTAATCGCCACGCCGCAGCCGTAAAGGTGGTTCAGACCGACCACGCCGTCAACGTTCGGGTATTTCGGCAGCAGGTCGCGTTCGATGATTTTAACCACGTAGTCCACAACGCCTGCCACGCAGTGCACGCTGGTGGTAATGCCCAACAGGTTTTTGGTGCCCACGCTGCCGTCGGCGTTACGGTAACCTTCAAAGGTGTAACCTTCCAGCGGCGGCAGCGGTTCTGGCACTTTGGTCGCCAGCGGCAGGGTGTTAAGCGGCGGCGCTTTCGGCAGCGTGACCGTGGATTCGTCGATCCAGCTGCCTTTGGCGACATCGCGTACCGCGTAACCGATAACTTCACCGTAGCGAATGATTTCACCATTCTGAGGAATATCCACCAGCGCAACTTTATGCCCCTGGGGGATATGTTCAATTAATTCCAGACCGTCAGGAAAACGCGTTCCTGCTTTTAATCCATTATCATTGACAATGATCGCGACATTATCGGTAGCGTGAACTTTTATATAAAAGGCAGTCGGCGATTCTTGTCTGATTTCAATGTTAGCCATTGTCCAGCATTCTCCAGCCAGGGGGTAAAATGAATTAAGTGTATAAGTGTTTCTTTTCAGATAATGAAAAATAAAAACACCTGAGTAATGGAATAAAGAATGTCAGGAGTTTGAATATAAAAATGTGATACAGATCACTCATCCTCCTCATCCCTCATGGGGCAAGGGTATCAATACGTGAAATTGTGCATCAGCGCCCAGTGCCGTGTGCACATGAACAATAAAATTAGTTTATGAAGCGATTAACCTGGTGATTTGCATAATGCGTGGCGAAGGTATCCTGATTATACTGATTCTCGATTTCATGGCGTCTGATTATTTATTGAGATTACCCGTCATCAATTAAATAATCAGCGAAATTCGCTTTAATAAAAATAAGAAGATTAAAGCATCCTGTACCCGAGGATAATAAAATGATACACGATACTGCTGACGCTGTTGAAGCAAAAAAGGGAATGCATACCCGCTATTTAATTCTGTTAATTATTTTTATTGTTACGGCCGTTAACTACGCTGACCGCGCAACGCTCTCCATCGCCGGTACCTCCGTGGCGAAAGAGTTGGAGCTGAGCGCGGTGTCCATGGGGTATATCTTCTCGGCATTCGGCTGGGCCTATCTGCTGATGCAGATTCCGGGAGGGTGGCTACTGGATAAATTTGGCTCCAAAAAGGTGTATACCTACAGCCTGTTCTTCTGGTCGCTGTTTACCTTCTTACAGGGCTTTGTCGGTTTCTTCCCGCTGGCGTGGGCTGGCGTCTCCATGTTCTTCATGCGCTTTATGCTCGGCTTCTCTGAAGCGCCGTCTTTCCCGGCGAACGCGCGTATTGTGGCGGCCTGGTTCCCCACCAAAGAGCGTGGCACCGCGTCGGCTATTTTTAACTCCGCGCAATATTTCTCGCTGGCGCTGTTCTCCCCGTTGCTGGGCTGGTTGACCTTTGCGTGGGGCTGGGAGCACGTCTTTACCGTGATGGGCGTGATTGGCTTCCTGTTGACCGGGATGTGGGTGAAGTTTGTGCATAACCCGACCGACCATCCGCGGATGTCTAAAGAAGAGCTGAAATTCATTGCCGACAATGGCGCGGTGGTCGATATGGACCACAAAAAGCCGGGTAGCGACGCAGTGAAAGGTCCGAAGCTGGATTACATCAAACAGTTGCTCAGTAGCCGTATGATGTTAGGTATCTTCTTCGGCCAGTATTTCTTAAACACCATCACCTGGTTCTTCCTCACCTGGTTCCCGATTTATCTGGTGCAGGATAAAGGCATGTCGATTCTGAAAGTGGGTCTGGTGGCGTCCATCCCTGCACTGTGCGGCTTTGCCGGCGGCGTGTTGGGTGGATTGTTCTCTGACTACCTGATTCGCCGTGGCTGTACGCTGACTTTTGCGCGTAAGCTGCCTATCGTACTGGGCATGCTGTTGGCCTCGACGATTATTCTGTGCAACTACACCGACAACACTGCGCTGGTCGTCACGCTGATGGCATTGGCGTTCTTCGGAAAAGGCTTTGGCGCACTCGGCTGGCCGGTCATCTCCGACGTCGCGCCGAAAGAAATTGTCGGCCTGTGCGGCGGTCTGTTTAACGTGTTTGGCAACGTGGCCTCCATCGTCACCCCGCTGGTGATTGGTTATATCGTGAGTGAACTGCACTCCTTCAATGGCGCACTGATTTTTGTAGGCTGTTCCGCACTGATGATGATGGTTTGCTACCTGTTCGTGGTGGGCGACATCAAACGTCTCGAGCTGCGGAAGTAAGCTGCGACTAACTTAAGGTAATGAACATGGATAACGCGATTTTCCCTAACAAATTCAAAGCGGCGCTGGCTGCAAAACAGGTTCAGATTGGCTGCTGGTCCGCACTTTCCAGCCCAATCAGCACCGAAGTGTTAGGCCTGGCCGGGTTCGACTGGCTGGTACTGGACGGTGAACATGCGCCGAACGATGTGACGACATTAATCCCGCAGCTGATGGCGCTTAAGGGCAGCCAGAGCGCACCGGTGGTGCGCGTGCCGACCAACGAGCCGGTGATTATCAAACGTATGCTGGACATCGGTTTCTACAACTTCCTGATTCCATTCGTTGAAACGCAGGAGCAGGCGGCGCAGGCGGTTTCCTCCACGCGTTACCCGCCGGAAGGGATTCGCGGCGTATCCGTTTCGCATCGCGGCAATATGTTCGGCACCGTAGCGGACTACTTCGCGCAGTCCAACAAGAACATCACCATCCTGGTGCAGATTGAAAGCCAACTGGGTGTCGATAACGTCGATGCGATTGCCGCAACCGACGGTGTGGATGGGATCTTCGTTGGCCCAAGTGACCTTGCTGCCGCGCTGGGGCATCTCGGCAACGCCTCGCATCCGGAAGTGCAGCAGGCTATCCAGCATATTTTTGCCCGTGCGAAAGCGCACGGTAAACCCAGCGGCATTCTGGCGCCGGTGGAAGCCGATGCGCGCCGCTATCTGGAGTGGGGCGCCACCTTTGTGGCCGTGGGCAGCGATCTGGGCGTGTTCCGCGCCGGGACGCAGAAACTGGCGGATGCCTTCAAAAAGTAACCCCTACCGAATTAACGCAAAATTGAGGAAATAACGATGAAAGTTGGTTTTATTGGTCTGGGTATCATGGGCAAACCGATGAGCAAAAACCTGCTGAAAGCGGGCTACTCACTGGTGGTTGCTGACCGTAATTCTGAAACGATTGCCGAAGTGATTGCGGCGGGCGCGGAAACCGCGACCACGCCAAAAGCGATTGCCGAGCAGTGCGACGTGATCATCACCATGCTGCCAAACTCGCCGCACGTCAAAGAAGTGGCGCTGGGTGAAAACGGCATTATCGAAGGCGCGAAGCCGGGCACCGTATTGATTGATATGAGTTCTATTGCGCCGCTGGCAAGCCGTGAAATCAGCGATGCGCTGAAGGCGAAGGGGATTGATATGTTGGATGCGCCGGTCAGCGGCGGCGAGCCGAAGGCGATTGATGGCACGCTGTCGGTGATGGTGGGCGGTGATAAAGCGATTTTCGACAAGTACTACGACCTGATGAAAGCGATGGCGGGTTCAGTGGTTCACACCGGTGAAATCGGTGCGGGCAACGTCACCAAGCTGGCAAACCAGGTGATTGTCGCGCTGAATATCGCGGCGATGTCGGAAGCGCTGACGCTGGCGACCAAAGCGGGCGTGAACCCGGATCTGGTCTATCAGGCGATTCGCGGCGGCCTGGCGGGCAGCACCGTGCTGGATGCCAAAGCGCCGATGGTCATGGACAGAAACTTCAAGCCGGGTTTTCGTATCGACCTGCACATTAAAGATCTGGCCAACGCGCTGGACACCTCCCACGGCGTGGGCGCGCAGCTCCCGTTGACGGCGGCGGTGATGGAAATGATGCAGGCGCTGCGTGCCGATGGTCTGGGGACTGCCGACCATAGCGCGCTGGCCTGCTACTACGAAAAACTGGCGAAAGTGGAAGTGACTCGCTAAGGACGTTGGGCCCGACGGCGTCGGGCTCACAAGGTAGGCCGGAACGGTGATGCGTCATCCGGCGTCGCGCGCTAATAGGCTCAGATATGAAAATCGTAATCGCCCCAGACTCTTATAAAGAAAGCCTTTCTGCCACCGAGGTAGCACTGGCGATAGAAAAAGGATTTCGGGAAATCTTTCCGGAAGCGCAGTTTGTGTCCGTCCCGGTCGCCGACGGTGGAGAAGGAACGGTTGAGGCGATGATTGCGGCGACGCAGGGGCGCGCGATGACATCGACCGTCACCGGCCCCCTTGGCGATGTCGTTACGGCACAGTGGGGAATTTCGGGCGACGGCGGTACGGCGTTTATCGAAATGGCTGCTGCCAGCGGCCTCGCGCTGGTGCCCGCGGAACGACGCAACCCTTTGATTACCACCTCTTACGGTACCGGGGAGCTGATTCTCCAGGCGTTGGAAAGCGGGGTGAAGAACATCATTATCGGCATTGGCGGCAGCGCGACCAACGACGGCGGCGCCGGCATGGTTCAGGCGCTGGGAGCAAAGCTGTGCGATGCCAACGGGAAGGCGATAGGCTTTGGCGGCGGCAGTCTGATGAGCCTCAATCATATTGATATTGCCGGGCTGGATGCGCGTCTACAGACCTGCACAATCCGCGTGGCCTGCGATGTGACTAACCCGCTGACCGGGCCGTTTGGCGCGTCCTGCATTTTTGGGCCGCAGAAAGGGGCGACGGCAGAGATGATTGCCGAACTGGACCGTAACCTGGCGCACTTCGCCGAGGTGATTCAAAAATCGCTACGCGTTGATGTGAAAGACGTGCCTGGCTCCGGGGCCGCAGGCGGCATGGGCGCGGCGCTGATGGCATTTCTTGGCGCGGAGTTGCGCAGCGGAATTGAGATCGTCACCCAGGCGCTGAATCTGGAAGAACATATTCATGACTGCACGCTGGTGGTGACCGGCGAAGGGCGACTCGATAGTCAGAGCATTCACGGCAAAGTGCCGGTGGGCGTGGCCAGCGTGGCAAAAAAATACCATAAGCCGGTGATCGGCATTGCCGGTAGCCTGACTCGCGACGTTGGCGTGGTACATCAGTACGGCATTGATTCGGTCTTCAGCGTACTGAACCGCATTGGCTCGCTGGAAGAGGCGTTCCGCGATGCGGCGGACAATATTTATCTCACCTCCCGTAACATTGCCGCCACCCTGCGGGTGGGAATGCTGACGGAAAGGTGACATCGGCGCGCAAACCCTCTATACTGCGCGCCGAAGCTGACCAGACAGTCGCCGCTTCGTCGTCGTCCTCTTCGGGGGAGACGGGCGGAGGGGAGGAAAGTCCGGGCTCCATAGGGCAAGGTGCCAGGTAACGCCTGGGGGGTGTAACAGCCCACGACCAGTGCAACAGAGAGCAAACCGCCGATGGCCCGCGCAAGCGGGATCAGGTAAGGGTGAAAGGGTGCGGTAAGAGCGCACCGCGCGGCTGGTAACAGTCCGTGGCACGGTAAACTCCACCCGGAGCAAGGCCAAATAGGGGTTCATAAGGTACGGCCCGTACTGAACCCGGGTAGGCTGCTTGAGCCAGTGAGCGATTGCTGGCCTAGATGAATGACTGTCCACGACAGAACCCGGCTTATCGGTCAGTTTCACCTCTTAAAAAACCCCGCTTCGGCGGGGTTTTGCTTTTTTATCCCTCAGCGATCGCTCCAGTAACTTCCCCATTTTGTTAGCGAAATCTTCTGATTGTTTACTATATCCATACAAAAAATAGAGTTATTAACTGAAATGGCCTGATGTTGTGATAGGCCTCATTTTTTGTCTTAACCCGGCATCACATTTCATTAACATTCTTTGTTGTCCGGGTTCACAAAATCCCTTTACGTTGTTGGGTTAAGGGAATAGAGAATTCTAAAAATATCATTAAAAAACAGTCTGTTATAAAATTCTGCGGCATGGAAAAATATGTTTTCTCCTCCATTGTTCGTAAAAAGAGAAATAAGCTGGCTGATTTCTCGCTATTCATGGCATGAATTTCTCCTTATCGCTTTTTTCCGGGCAAAGAGTTGCAAGTTTTTTCTCCTTAACCCGCGCTATGATCTTCACACTCTAGGAAAAAGCAGTGAATAAGCCTGTGATGATTTGTTTTTTTGAAATATCAATCTGTATCAGAACAATAAACCCTACACACCAAGAGTGAGAATTTGTTATGGAAACAATCTCAGTTTCACCGACGCACACCTCGGCGGCGGCCGCACGAGCGGGCATGTCAGAAAGTGAATGGCAGGCAGCAATAAAGTTCGACAGTACCGACGTGGGTTGGGTCATCATGAGCATTGGGATGGCTATCGGCGCGGGTATTGTCTTTTTGCCCGTGCAGGTAGGGCTGATGGGGCTGTGGGTCTTCCTGCTCTCCTCTATCGTCGGCTATCCGGCTATGTACCTGTTTCAGCGACTGTTTATCAACACCCTGGCCGAGTCGCCGGAGTGTAAAGACTACCCGAGCGTGATCAGCGGTTACTTGGGAAAAAACTGGGGGATTTTACTCGGCGCGCTCTACTTCATTATGTTGGTGATCTGGATGTTTGTTTACTCCACGGCCATCACCAACGACAGCGCCTCTTATCTGCATACCTTCGGCGTCACCGATGGTCTGCTGTCGGAAAACCCGTTCTATGGCCTGGTGCTGATCTGCGTGCTGGTGGCGATCTCTTCGCGTGGTGAGAAGCTGCTGTTTAAAGTTTCCAGCTTTATGGTGCTAACCAAGCTGTTAGTGGTGGCGGCGCTGGGCGTATCGATGGTGGGGATGTGGCACCTGTACAACGCCGGTACTTTACCGCCGATGGGCCTGCTGGTGAAAAACGCGATCATCACGCTGCCGTTTACGCTGACATCTATCCTGTTTATTCAGACGCTCAGCCCGATGGTTATCTCTTACCGCTCAAAGGAAAAATCCCGCGAAGTGGCGCGTCATAAAGCGCTGCGGGCGATGAACATTGCCTTCGGCATTCTGTTTGTTGTGGTCTTTTTCTATGCCGTGTCCTTCACGCTGGCAATGGGACACGACGAAGCGGTTAAAGCCTACGAGCAAAATATCTCCGCGCTGGCGATTGCCGCGCAGTTCATCAACGGTAGCACCGGTGCCTGGGTCACCGTGGTGAGCGTGATTCTCAACATTTTTGCGGTGATGACCGCGTTCTTTGGCGTCTACCTCGGCTTTCGCGAGGCGACGCAAGGGATCGTGATTAACCTGCTGCGTCGTAAAATGCCGATGGAAAAGATCAATGAGAAGCTGGTACAGCGTGGGATCATGATCTTCGCCATCCTGCTGGCCTGGAGCGCGATCGTGCTGAATGCGCCAGTGCTGAGCTTCACTTCCATTTGCAGCCCTATCTTCGGCATGGTGGGTTGTCTGATTCCTGCCTGGCTGGTTTACAAAGTTCCGGCGCTGCATAAATACAAAGGGGCCTCGCTGGTGATCATTATCATCACTGGCCTGCTGCTCTGCGTCTCTCCGTTCCTGGCATTCTCCTGATTTTGGATGGTTAAGATGGTTGAAGTAACGATGAATCCGCTGTGGGATACCCTGATTCAAGCGGTTAAACAAAATGTGAAGCCTGCGATGGGCTGTACCGAGCCGGTGTCGCTGGCTCTGGCCAGCGCGATTGCCGCCTCGCATCTGGCGGGAAGGGTGACTCATATTGACGCCAAAGTCTCTCCCAACCTGATGAAAAACGGCATGGGCGTTACCGTGCCGGGAACCGGCATGGTGGGGCTACCGATTGCCGCGGCGGTAGGCGCGTTAGGCGGCGATCCGCAGGCGGGACTGGAGGTATTAAAAAGCGCCTCCGTTGAGGCCATCGCGGCCGGGAAGACGCTGCTGGCGAGCGGTAGGGTGTCGGTCTCGATTCAGGAACCGTGCGAGGATGTGCTGTATGCCAGCGCCACGGTGTATACCGACGCGGAGTCGGCCACGGTGACGATTGCAGGCGGTCATACCCGAGTGGTACGGATCGTGAAAAACGGCGTCACGCTGCTGGATGCCCGCGGCTGCGCCAGCGCCGGGGAAGAGGAATCCACCTCGTCGCTGGCGGAGGTCACGTTGGCGCAGGTGGTTGAGTTTGCTGAGCAGGTCCCGTTTGAAAATATCAGTTTTATTCTCGACGCGGCGCTGCTCAATAGCGCGCTCTCCCATGAAGGGCTGCGTGCGCAGTATGGCCTGCATATTGGCGCGACGCTCCAGCGCCAGCGCGAACGCGGACTGCTGGCTAAGGATCTGCTGTCCGACATTATGATCCGCACCTCGGCCGCATCTGACGCGCGTATGGGCGGAGCCTGCCTGCCGGCTATGAGTAATTCAGGCTCCGGTAACCAGGGCATCGCCGCCACCATGCCGGTGGTGGTGGTCGCTGAACATTTGGGCAGTTCGCAGGAAAAAATGGCGCGCGGGTTGATTCTCTCGCACCTGACGGCCATCTACATCCACCATCAGCTGCCGATGTTGTCCGCGCTCTGCGCCGCCACGACGGCATCGATGGGCGCGGCCGCGGGGATTTGCTGGTTGATCGACGGGAGCTATCGCACTATTTCAATGGCGATCAGCAGCATGATTGGCGATGTCAGCGGGATTATCTGCGATGGCGCGTCAAACAGCTGTGCGATGAAGGTATCGACCAGCGTATCGTCGGCGTGGAAAGCGGTGCTGATGGCGCTGGATGAAACCGCGGTCACCGGCAATGAGGGGATTGTGGCGCACGACGTCGAGCAGTCGATTTCCAACCTCTGCGCGCTGGCCTGTCAGTCGATGCAGCAAACCGATCGGCAGGTGATTCAAATTATGGCCAGCAAGCTGAACTAGCCGTTTGCCCCGGTTCAGGCCGGGGCGTTTTCTCAGGCCGCTCGTTCTTCTGCCTGGCGGTTTTCCGCCTCGGCGACGATGGCTTCTAACTCGCTCAGCATCTCTTCAACGCCAAACTCTTTTGGCGCGCTAACCGGTTGAGACATGACGACGGCTTTCACCGTTTGCTGCTTTTTATGGTTTCGCTTACTCATTTGACTTCCGCTATCCTGAAAAAACTACACCGGTAAATCTATCAGCAAAGCGCGCAGAGGGGTATCGGCAACAAGTGTGATATTCGCTTCATCCCGAATAAAGGCGCCATCGCCACAGGTTAACGCCTGTTTCTCCGCGTCATGCGCCAGTGCGTGAACCGTACCGTGAATCGACTGCAGATAGGCGCGCGGCCCGTGCAGTTGTAGATTCACCTGCTCGCCTTTTGCTAGTTCGATATGGTGTAGCCACACCTGCTGACGCAGCTGTAAGCTGTGCTGGCTGCCGTCAGGAGAGGCTAACAGCTGGTGCGTCGCCTCTTTTAACTTCAGTTTCTGCACCCGCGCGTTTTCCCGTTCCGGGCAGGCGTCCAGCCAGATTTGCATCCGGGTTAACGACTTATCTTTACTCAGATTATGTTCGCTATAGCTCACGCCGGGCTGGGTGGCGATCAGCAGCGCCTCACCGGCTTTGGCCTGAATATGGTGGCCTTCGTTGTCGCGGTATTCGGCTTCGCCTTCCAGAATCAGGTTCAGAATATCGACTTTCGGATAGGTGCGTGGCTGGAAAGCCGCGCCGGGGGCGAGCACTTCCTGATTCAGCACGCGCAAAGAGGCATAGCCCAGCAGTTTCGGATCGAAGTAGTGCCCAAAAGAGAAGGTATAGCGGGCCTGTAGCCAACCGAAGTCTGCTTGTCCGCACTGTTTCGCTGTTCTTGTGGTAATCATCTTCTTGACCCTCCTTTACACTAAATCAATGGTAAAGGTATGGACGCTGCATTGTTAGCCAGATATTCTGCCCGGTATGTTCAAATTTCCTGAATGAGCACGCCATGGCTAAAGAAAGAGCACTGACGCTGGAAGCACTACGAGTAATGGACGCCATCGACCGGCGTGGCAGCTTTGCTGCCGCGGCAGACGAGCTGGGCCGCGTGCCTTCGGCATTAAGCTACACCATGCAAAAGCTGGAAGAAGAGCTGGACGTGGTGTTATTTGACCGCTCAGGTCATCGAACAAAATTCACCAACGTTGGGCGCATGTTGCTGGAACGCGGTCGCGTGCTGCTGGAAGCGGCGGATAAGTTGACCACCGATGCCGAAGCGCTGGCGCGCGGCTGGGAAACGCACCTCACCATTGTGGCGGAAGCGTTGATCCCTACGCCAACGCTGTTCCCGCTGGTGGAGAAACTGGCGACCAAGTCGAACACTCAGCTGTCGATAATTACCGAAGTGCTGGCGGGCGCCTGGGAGCGTCTGGAGCAGGGAAGGGCGGATATTGTCATCGCGCCGGATATGCACTTCCGCTCTTCGACGGAGATCAACTCGCGCAAGCTCTATTCGGTGATGAACGTTTACGTTGCGGCGCCGGACCATCCGATTCACCAGGAGGCCGAGCCGCTGTCTGAGGTAACGCGCGTGAAGTATCGCGGCGTCGCGATTGCCGATACCGCGCGCGAGCGCCCGGTGCTGACGGTACAGCTGCTGGATAAGCAGCCACGTCTGACGGTGACCTCGATGGAAGAAAAACGTCAGGCGTTGCTTGCCGGATTGGGCGTGGCGACCATGCCATATCCACTGGTTGAACAGGATATTGCCGAAGGGCGTTTGCGGGTGGTTAGCCCGGAGTACACCAGCGAGATTGACATCATTATGGCCTGGCGGCGCGACAGCATGGGCGAAGCGAAGTCCTGGTGCCTGCGTGAGATCCAAAAGCTGCTAACCGCGAAATAGAGTTGTAGGCCGGATAAGACGTTTACGCCGCCATCCGGCGATCGACGCCGAATAGCCTGATGGCGCTGCGCTTATCAGGCCTACAAAACCCCGAATTATGCCTGGCCGGGATCAGGAGAAGCGTTTCGGATCCGGTCCAAAACGGTTGTCGCCAGGCGTCCCGTTCTGACAGTTGAAGATCAGAATGACGATCCAGCCGATCACCGGAATGATCAGCAGTAACAGCCACCACGCCGACCGATCGGTGTCATGCAGACGGCGGAACTGTACTGCCCACCAGGGCAGGAAGACCAGAACACCATAAATGGTGGTGAGGATCCCTTCACCGCCAGCACGCTGCCAGCCAAGCATCTTATCCACCACGCCCAACACCAGCGTGAAAATGACGTTCACCAGCACGAACATCCAATACTCTTTGCGACGGGCGCGGCCGCCAAACCCAATGTAATTACGTAGAACCTTGAGATACCAATCCATTTTTTTGCCTCAGTTGACCATTAATCACTTGTTTTTAAAGCGATCAAGCTAAGGATAGACGTGAATGAAAACATGGTAAATATTGATGGCGTGAATTAATTGGGCATCGAGGACCGATGCCCGGTGTGCTTAACGGAAACGCTCGTCGCGGCCGTGCGGTTCATCCAGATCCTGCCACGGGCCTACCGAAATAATACCGGTCGGGTTGATGGTTTTGTGGCTACGGAAATAGTGGTTGCGAATATGGCTAAAATCCACGGTTTCCGCGATGCCCGGCATCTGATAGATATCGCGCAGGAAGCCGTGCAGGTTCAGATAATCGCTGATGCGATGCTTGTCGCACTTGAAGTGGGTGACGTACACCGGATCGAAGCGGATAAGCGTGGTCCACAGGCGGATATCAGCTTCAGTGAGCTGGTTGCCTGTCAGGTAGCGCTGCTGGCCGAGGATTTTCTCCAGACGGTCGAGCGAGACAAATACGTTTTCTACGGCTTCGTCATAGGCTGCCTGGCTGGTGGCAAAGCCCGCTTTGTAGACGCCGTTATTCACGGTGTCGTAGATCCAGCCGTTCAACTCGTCGATTTGCTCACGCAGCGCGGGAGGATAATAGTCGCCCGCTTTCGCGCCGAGCGCATCGAACGCGGTATTAAACATGCGGATGATTTCAGCGGATTCATTGCTGACGATGGTCTGGTTTTTCTTGTCCCACAGTACGGGAACGGTCACGCGGCCGGAATAGGTCGGATCGGCATGCTGATAGAGCTGGTACAGAAACTGATGCTGATAGAGCGTATCGCCGGTTGCAGCCGGAAAATCAGCGTCGAAAGTCCAGCCGTTTTCCAGCATCAGCGGGTGAACGACCGAAACGGAGATAAACGGCTCCAGCCCTTTCAGTTTACGCAGAATCAGCGTGCGGTGCGCCCATGGGCAGGCGAGAGAAACGTACAGATGATAGCGATCTTTTTCGGCTGCAAAGCCGCCGCTGCCGGTCGGGCCCGGTTCGCCATCGGCGGTTAGCCAGTTGCGAAAGGCGGAGACTGAACGCTGGAAACGCCCGCCGGTGGATTTGGTGTCATACCAGGTATCCTGCCAGACGCCGTCGATTAATTGTCCCATCATGTTCTCCTTCAGATAGCAAAAGCGAGGAGATATCTCCTCGCTTTTTGTTCATTCAGTATAGTGCGCTTACCACTTTTTATTCAGTACACGGTCGATGCTGAATGCGCCCGGACCGGTGATACCCAGCAGCAGGTAGCCGCCAGCGATGGTCAGGTTTTTCATAAACATCAGCGAGTTCATGCCTTCAGCAAAGTTGCTGTGGAAGATGAACGCGGTCAGCAGGGTGAAGCCTGCGGTGAACAGCGCGGTGGTACGGGTCAGGAAACCGAACAGGATTGCCAGACCGCCGCCAAACTCAAGCAGGATGGTCAGCGGCAGCAGGAACCCTGGGACGCCCATCGCTTCCATGTACTGCTGTGTACCCGCATACCCGGTGATTTTGCCCCAGCCAGCTGTGATAAACAGAATTGGCATCAGAATACGAGCAACCAGGAAACCGATATCTTCTAATTTTTTCATCTTTCTCTCCAGAGAACCTTGCGGGTAGTTAAACCAATTTATTCAGCATTTACACGTCGATAGCGCGTTGCTGCTGTCGATGGAGAGAAATATAACTGCGACGTATGGCAATTGTTAGCAAGGAAAACTGTTGAACTTCTTCAAAGAATCTGAGCAATGAGGTCTGGCGGTGGAGGCGGTGACGGACAGAGGGGAGCAGGAATGCCTGTCCTGTGACAGCAAACGCTGACAGGATGGAAAGTATGAACAGCAGAAAAAGCCCGTATCTGCGTGCTGTCTACGGGGCTTTATGTTGTGAGAAAGCTGCCGAATTAGCCTGCTTTGCGCAGCAGGCTCTTTGCCATTCGCCAGGTGCTCCAGACGCCAATACCGCGTCGCGCCCAGCGCACCAGGAAGCGAGGGTGGCGCAGCGACACCACGGCCATGGCGCTGCTGGCGACCATCACCCACGAGCGCAGACTGACGAGACGGCTCCAGCCGCGATCGTAAACCTGTGTGACATCCAGCCAGTCGCGGCGACCTGCGCTGAGATCCAGCCGCTGCTGCTGAATCTGGCGCAGCAGAAACGCTTTGCGCTGTTCCCGTTCCTGACGTGGGCTCATCATGGCTCTTCATCCTCAAGAAGGGCGCGGTCGTTGGCCAGCTCGTGGCGCGTATGTCGCAGTAACGTGGTACGTCGGGCCTTGCGAAGGGTCCAGATGCCGCCAATCAGCGCCAACAGTAGCAGCGTGCCGGTGGTGGCAATCATCACGTGTAAACGATACTGCGGGTCGACCGCCCACATAATCAACACCAGCAGGCTCATCAGGCCGAAAGCGGTAAACAGCAGGGTTAACCCTGCCATTAACAGCAGCTGGATGAGGTTGGCTTTCTCCTCTTCCAGCTCGACGACCACCAGGCGGAGTCGCGTTTCAACCATCTGAACCAGCAAGGTGAGAATGCGCTGACCAATGCCGAGGACGTTTTTCCCGGGGCCCTGCGCGTGCTGAGAATCACTCATGCTTAACGGCGCGTCAGCAGTACGCCCAGCACCAGGCCGACGGCGGCGCCAATGCCAACACCGGTCCACGGGTTTTCGCGGACGTAGCCGTCGGCTTTCGCCGCCGCTTCGCGGGTCTGCTTCGCAATGGCATCGCCCGTTTCGCCCAGACGGTCGCGGCTCTCTTTCAGCGCGCTTTCCGCTTTGCTGCGCAGTTTGCTCAACTCTTCTTTGGATTTATCGGTGGAAGCGTTCAGGACTTCTTCCAGAGTATCTGACAGGGCTTTCAGCTCTGCACGTAACTGATCTGAGGTTGAATCTTTAGCCATCGTCTCTCTCCTGTTGGGGTTCCACACACTCAATATGCGCGTGATTCCAGCGCGTTAAGTTCTTTTTGGGCTTCCTGCAGCTTATGCTCGCGTTTAGCCACTTTTTCCGCATCGCCGCTCTGCTTCGCGTCTCGCAGATCCTGCTCGCGCTCGCGAATTTCGTCCTTCTGCTCAGCGATCTTTTCCTGATGATCGGCGCGAAGCTTGCTATCAGTACAGTTGGCTTTCACCTCGCTCAGCGCCTTTTTAAGGCCGTTGATACGGTTCTGATTGTTATGCTTCTCGGCATAACCAATCTCACGCTGAATGTCCTGCTCTTTTTCCTGGCAGAGTGATGTTGCTGCTGCGCTCGCGCTAAGACAAGCGAGAGTAAGCGCAAGTACGATGCGGTATTTCATGTATTCATCTTCCATTTTGCACAGTACATCTGGAATGTACTTTTCCCAGTAGGTGAGTACCGAGACGGCACCCACAATACTAAGCATAGTAAGTAAAAGACTAAATCACCAAAGTAAGTGAAATTATTCAGATTCCTGGAAGTTTTTAGCCAAATCGATGTGAGGTGTCACGCAGTCGTGACAGCCAGCTTTGCGGATCGTTGTCTTCATCCTGTAGAGCGACAACGTAGACGTGCGGTAGGGTGCTATCCAGCACGCGCTTCGCCGCCGCGCTTTGCTCGCTGGATTCAAAGGTAATCAACAGCGAGTCATTCTGCGGGGTAATGCTTTTAAAACGAATGCCGTTGGCATCCAGGTGGTGCGAGATGGAGAAACCATCAGGCATGCTGGCCTGGCTAATAGGACGAATCGCGAGCGTGGACTCTTCACGCTGCAGCGCGGCCCACATCCAGAGCAGCATGCACAACATCAGCATGATACTCAGGCTCAATGCAAACCGACGAAGCTGAATGCGGTTCGACGCCATGATTATCCTCGATTACCGTATTTTTTCTTCCACATCACGATTAACGAACCGCACAGTCCAAAGACCAGCAGTACTACCGGTAGCAGCATCAGACAGGACATCAGCGCGTCTTCATATTTCTGGAAGACCGGCGTTTTACCGAGCAGGAAACCCAGCGAGACCAGAATCAAAACCCACAGCAGGCCGCTCATCCAGTTAAAGAACTGGAAGCGCGCGTTGTTGAGCCCGGACAGCCCGGCGATGGTCGGCAGCAGGGTGCGGACAAAAGCGATAAAGCGGCCAACCAGCAGGGCAGACAGACCATGCTTATGGAACAGGTGGTGCGCACGCTGGTGATAATGG
The DNA here is from genome assembly GCF_019930565.1 of Kluyvera sp. CRP. Lineage (NCBI taxonomy): Bacteria > Pseudomonadati > Pseudomonadota > Gammaproteobacteria > Enterobacterales > Enterobacteriaceae > Kluyvera > Kluyvera sp. CRP. Next base: position 1,776,367 of record NZ_CP082841.1, read on the forward strand.
GCGGGAAGATGCGATAGCCAGTTCTGGACGATACGCGTATTGCCTAGCCAGTTGCCCTGGATATAGCCAATCCAGCTGCCGAGGCTGGCGGCGACCGTCAGGAGAAATATCGTTTGCGGGAAGCCCATCGCGCCTTTGGCAATGAGTACGCCAACCAGCACCAGCAGGCTATCGCCCGGCAGGAAGGCGGCAGGCAGAAGCCCGTTTTCCAGAAACAGGATCATAAACAAGACAAAATAGAGCATGCCGATCATCGAGGGATTTGCGAGCGTCTCGAAATCCTGGCTCCATAAGGCATTTAACAGTTGGGTTAGTAGTTCCATTCATGATTCCTGGTACATCGATTAACGTAATGCCTGAACGCGCTGCGACGTCTTCTCTGTTTCTATTTTAATAGCATCGCGGTAAATACGCGCTGAACAGTCCCTGTTTTGGCGAAATAATCTTTTACTCAATGTCGAAACGACAAAATGCACGCAATTGTAACAAACGGCGTGGTTTCACGTCATAGAAATTGCAATTTGTTGCAGATTGATTTTGCGGTTTCGTGCGGAGAGAGGCTAGGGGATTTACAAAGGCTTACCCACACAGAAAGTCAGGCAAGCCTTGTCGAAAAAAAGAACGATTTATTTACCGCCGATGGCGACGGTATCGAGGTGAACGACCGGGTTTTCGGCGAACAGGTAACGGTCGGCGTTGAACTCGAAATCATCGCTGGTTTCGTTGAACAGCATCAGCTTGGTGTTTTCCAGATGCTGCCACATGGCGATCTTCGCCGCGTGCGGATCTTTGCGGATGAGCGCCTTGAGGATTTGGTCGTGATCGTCGCACCAGTTATCGACGGTTCGGGCGTCGATATGGTCGTGGAGTTTCTTCCAGTACGGGTTATGCACACGCTGGGTCCACATTTTTTCAACGATCGCGGCCAGCGCGGTGTTCTGCGTCGCCAGGGCGACCTGCACGTGGAACTGGAGATCCCACTCGGAGTCGCGGAAGCATTTCTCTTTGCGCGCTTTTTCCTGGATCTCCATCAGCTTCATGATGTCCTGCTTGGTGACCTGGGTGGCGGCAAATTCAGCGATGTTGCTCTCAATGAGCTGGCGCGCTTGCAGCAGCTCGAACGGCCCGTAGTTGGCGAACTCCAGGTTTTCGTCCGGCGCCTGATGATGCTTCGGCTGATTGGAGATAACGTGGATGCCGGAACCTTTGCGAACTTCAACGTACCCTTCAACTTCGAGCATAATGATGGCTTCGCGCACCACGGTGCGGCTGACGCTTTTTTCATCGGCAATAAAGCGCTCAGCAGGCAGTTTATCGCCCACAAGATAAACGCCTTGCTCAATGCGTTCTTTCAGCTCAGCGGCAAGTTGCTGATATAAGCGACGTGCGTCGGCGATTTCCATATACTCTCCAGGCAGGGTACGGCAGATTGAATTTGTTATACCACTTTTGCGAGCCACTCACCACAATTTGGCATGAAAAAAGCCGCCTGGATCAAGGCGGCTTGAGCGAAAACAAACTTCGGTCGCAGATTAGTTTTGCGTGGCCTGCTGGGCCGGACGATTCTGGCCGGATTGGCCATCGTCAGCCTGCTTGTTCTGCAGGACGGTCCAGATAACCAGCGCGCCTAACAGGTCAAAGATTGCCAGTACGGCGAACAGCGGGCTGAAGCCGATGGTATCAGCCAGCGCACCCACCACCAGGGCAAACATGGTGCTTGCCATCCACGCCGCCATACCGGTCAGACCGTTCGCGGTCGCCACTTCGTTACGACCGAAGACGTCAGAAGAGAGCGTAATCAGCGCGCCGGACAGAGACTGGTGAGCGAAGCCGCCGAGGCACAGCAGAGCAATCGCAATATATGGGCTGGTGAACAGGCCGATCATGCCAGGGCCAATCATCAGCAGTGCGCCCATGGTAACCACCATTTTACGGGACACAATCAGGTTCACGCCGAACCAGCGCTGGAACAGCGGCGGCAGGTAACCACCGATAACGCAGCCGAGGTCAGCAAACAGCATCGGCATCCACGCAAACATGGCGATTTCTTTCAGGTCGAAGCCGTACACTTTAAACATGAACAGCGGGATCCAGGCGTTGAAGGTACCCCATGCTGGTTCAGCCAGGAAACGCGGCAGGGCGATACCCCAGAAACGACGGGTCTGAATGATCTGCCACGGAGACATTTTCTTCGCGTTGTTGGTCTGGTGTGCCGCTTCCTGACCGCCAATGATGTACTCGCGCTCTTCATCAGTTAATTTTTTCTGATCGCGCGGGTGTTTGTAGAACACCAGCCAGCACATGGCCCAGATGAAGCTCAGCGCACCGGAGATGATGAACGCCATCTGCCAGCTGTGCATCACGATAGCCCATACCACCAGCGGCGGAGCAATCATGCCGCCGATAGAAGAACCGACGTTGAAATAGCCTACTGCGATAGAGCGCTCTTTCGCCGGGAACCACTCAGAGCTGGCCTTCAGGCCCGCAGGAATCATGGCAGCTTCTGCGGCACCGACCGCACCACGCGCCACGGCCAGACCGCCCCAGCTACCTGCCAGCGCGGTTGCGCCACAGAAGATAGCCCATGCGACGGCGAAGAAGGCGTAACCGATTTTGGTACCCAGGATATCCAGAACATAGCCGGCAACCGGCTGCATCACGGTGTAAGCTGCGGAGTAAGCAGCGATGATGTATGAATATTGTTGTGTGGAAATGTGCAGCTCAGCCATCAGCGTTGGCGCGGCTGCCGCCACGGTATTACGTGTCAGGTAACCCAGCACGGTGCCCATCGTCACCAGTGCAATCATGTACCAACGTAATCCTTTAATTTTACGCATGTAAACCTCATCGTGTTGTTATAAATGCGAGTCCTGCAGCCATCTTCCCGTTATGCCGGGGGATGTCATTCTCGAAGGGCTTACCGTGGAAGTGCTCCCCGGTACGGCCCGAACTTGCCAGTAAGTACGTGTGCTGAATTCGGTATCCGTACCGCTCAATCAGGTGTCAGTATCGACCATCGCAAATACATTCCGTCGTTCAATGTGTTTCGACGGGGGGCAAGATAACTTGTCATACAACTTTAAAAGGTGAATACCGTCACAAAAGAGGTATTTTCCATAGAGTTTAAGGGGTAGATAGGCCAGGCCAGGCGTGGCGCGGCTTGCAGGGGCGTTTTCGCGATTTTTCTGTCATTTTTTGTCAAGGTTTATTGATCTAACTCACGAAAAAATCTTCGGTTCGGCGAAATTGGTGTGATAACTTTGTCGGCATTACAGATAAACATCTGACCCACTCGTTGAGAGGAAGACGATAATGACCCCGTTTATGACTGAAGATTTCCTGTTAGACACCGAATTTGCTCGCCGTTTGTACCACGACTACGCAAAAGACCAGCCGATTTTCGACTATCACTGCCACCTGCCGCCGCAGCAGGTTGCGGAAGATTACCGTTTTAAAAACCTGTATGACATCTGGCTGAAAGGCGACCACTACAAGTGGCGCGCGATGCGTACCAACGGTGTCGCGGAACGCCTGTGTACCGGCGACGCGTCCGATCGCGAGAAGTTTGACGCGTGGGCGGCGACCGTACCGCACACTATCGGGAACCCGTTATACCACTGGACCCACCTGGAACTGCGTCGCCCGTTCGGTATCACAGGGAAACTGCTGTCTCCGACTACCGCAGATGAAATCTGGGATCAGTGCAATGAGCTGTTGGCGCAGGACAAATTCTCCGCGCGCGGCATCATGAAGCAGATGAACGTGAAAATGGCCGGCACCACCGATGATCCGATCGATTCTCTCGAACATCACGCCACCATTGCGAAAGACGGTTCTTTCGACGTGAAGGTACTGCCGAGCTGGCGCCCGGATAAAGCCTTCAACATTGAGCAGGCCACTTTCGCTGACTATATGGCTAAACTGGGCGAAGTGTCTGACACTGAAATCCGTCGTTTCGCCGACCTGCAAACCGCGCTGACCAAGCGTCTGGATCACTTCGCCGCGCACGGCTGTAAAGTGTCCGACCACGCGCTGGACGTTGTCCTGTTTGCGGAATCCAACGAAGCGGAGCTGGACAGCATCCTGGCGCGTCGCCTGGCGGGTGAAACCCTGAGCGAGCACGAAGTTGCGCAGTTCAAAACCGCCGTGCTGGTGTTCCTCGGCGCTGAATACGCACGTCGCGAATGGGTACAGCAGTACCACATCGGCGCGCTGCGTAATAACAACCTGCGTCAGTTCAAACTGCTGGGCGCGGATGTCGGCTTCGACTCCATCAACGACCGTCCGATGGCGGAAGAGCTGTCCAAACTGCTGAGCAAACAGAACGAACAGAATCTGCTGCCGAAAACCATCCTGTACTGCCTGAACCCGCGCGATAACGAAGTGTTGGGCACCATGATCGGTAACTTCCAGGGCGAAGGTATGCCGGGCAAGATGCAGTTCGGTTCCGGCTGGTGGTTCAACGATCAGAAAGACGGCATGGAACGTCAGATGACTCAGCTGGCACAGCTGGGCCTGCTGAGCCGCTTCGTCGGTATGCTGACCGACAGCCGTAGCTTCCTGTCTTACACCCGTCACGAATACTTCCGCCGTATTCTGTGCCAGATGATTGGCCGTTGGGTTGCCGCGGGCGAAGCGCCTGCTGACATCCAGCTGCTGGGTGAGATGGTGAAAAACATTTGCTTTAACAATGCGCGTGACTACTTCGGCATTGAACTGAACTAAGGTCTGGGTGAAGGTATGCAATACATCAAGATCCATGCGCTGGATAACGTCGCGGTAGCGCTCGCTGATTTGGCTGAAGGAACCGAAGTCACCGTTGATGGGCAGACAGTAACCCTGCGCCAGGCGGTCTCTCGTGGCCATAAATTCGCTTTACGCGATATCGCGAAAGGTGAAAACGTCATTAAATACGGTTTGCCAATCGGTCATACGCTGGTGGACGTGGCGGCGGGTGAGCATATTCACGCTCACAACACGCGCACGAATCTGAGCGACCTGGACACGTATAGCTACCACCCTGATTTCCAGGCGGAAGTTGCCCAAGCGGCCGATCGCGACGTGCAGATTTACCGCCGCGCGAACGGTGATGTAGGGGTGCGTAACGAACTGTGGATCCTGCCGACCGTTGGCTGCGTCAACGCGATGGCACGCCAGATGCAGAATCGTTTTCTGAAAGAGACGAATGACGCCGAAGGTATCGACGGCGTGCATCTCTTCAGCCACACCTACGGCTGCTCACAGCTGGGTGATGACCACATCAACACCCGCACCATGCTGCAAAACATGGTGCGCCATCCTAATGCGGGTGCCGTGCTGGTGGTGGGCCTGGGCTGCGAAAACAACCAGGTTGATGCGTTCCGTGAAACCCTTGGCGAGTTCGATCCTGAACGCGTTCACTTTATGGTCTGCCAACACCAGGAAGACGAAGTGGAAGCGGGGATCGAACATCTCCATCAGCTGTACAACGTGATGCGTAACGACAAACGCGAGCCGGGCAAACTGAGCGAGCTGAAGTTTGGTCTGGAGTGCGGCGGGTCCGACGGCCTGTCCGGCATTACCGCCAACCCGATGCTGGGACGTTTCTCCGACTACGTGATTGCCAATGGCGGTACCACGGTACTGACCGAAGTGCCGGAAATGTTTGGCGCAGAGCAATTGCTGATGGATCACTGCCGCGATGAAGAAACGTTCGGCAAGCTGGTGACCATGGTCAATGACTTCAAGCAGTACTTCATTGCCCACGACCAGCCGATCTACGAGAACCCATCGCCAGGCAACAAAGCGGGCGGTATTACCACGCTGGAAGACAAATCGCTCGGCTGTACTCAGAAAGCGGGTTCCAGCAAGGTGGTTGATGTTCTGCGTTACGGCGAACGCCTGAAAACGCCGGGTCTGAACCTGCTGAGCGCGCCGGGTAACGACGCGGTGGCGACCAGTGCCTTAGCGGGCGCGGGCTGTCATATGGTGCTGTTCAGTACCGGTCGCGGTACGCCTTACGGCGGTTTTGTGCCGACGGTGAAAATTGCCACTAACAGCGAACTGGCGGAGAAGAAGAAACACTGGATCGACTTCAACGCGGGCCAACTGATTCACGGTAAAGCGATGCCGCAACTGCTGGAAGAGTTTGTTGACGTCATCGTCGACTTCGCTAACGGCAAGCAGACCTGCAACGAGCGTAATGACTTCCGCGAACTGGCTATCTTTAAGAGCGGCGTCACGTTGTAATAAAAATGTGATCTGATACGATAAAACGGCGTTTCATCTTCTGAAGCGCCGTTTTTTTATGCATGCTTAACAGGGATCCCCTTCCATGACTGCGTATTGGCTTGCCCAGGGCGTGGGCGTTCTGGCGTTTTTAATCGGTATCACCACCTTTATCAACCGCGACGAACGACGCTTCAAGTTTCAGCTTTCACTCTACAGCGCCACTATCGGCGTGCACTTCTTTCTGATGGGCGCGTTTCCCGCGGGGATGAGCGCTGAACTCAACGTCATCCGTACCCTCATTTCGGTCTATACGCGCCGTATTTGGGTGATGTTTGTGTTTATCGCGCTGACCCTTATCCTCGGCCTCAGCAAATTGCAGCATGCGATGGAGCTGCTGCCGATTGCCGGGACCGTCGCCAGTACCTGGGCGCTGTTTCGCTGTAAAGGGCTGACGGTACGCTGCGTGATGTGGTGTTCAACCGCCTGCTGGGTGATTCACAACTTCTGGCTTGGCTCGATTGGCGGCACGTTGATTGAGGGGAGTTTTCTGGTGATGAACGGCCTGAATATCATTCGTTTCTGGCGCATGCAGCGTAAAGGTATCGACCCGTTCAAGGTGGAAAAGAAAGTACAGGAAGAAAACCCCTCCACCTGACGGCGGAGGGGAGATGGGATTAGCTACGGAGCGCGTTTTTCTCCAGGCGAGCATCTTCTGCCTGGCAGGCTGCCGCGGTGAACAGAACGTCGGTCGACGAGTTCAGCGCGGTTTCGCATGAATCCTGCAATACGCCGATAATAAAGCCCACGGCCACGACCTGCATGGCGACATCGTTAGGGATACCGAACATGTTGCAGGCCAGTGGGATCAGCAGCAGTGAGCCGCCCGCCACGCCGGAAGCCCCGCAGGCACACAGAGAAGCCACCACGCTTAACAACAGTGCGGTTGGTAAATCGACCGGAATACCCAGCGTGTTGACCGCCGCCAGCGTCAGCACGGTGATGGTGATCGCCGCACCGGCCATGTTGATGGTCGCCCCCAGCGGAATAGAGACCGAGTAGGTATCTTTGTCCAGATTCAGCTTTTCACACAGCGCCATGTTCACCGGAATGTTGGCCGCTGAACTGCGGGTGAAGAAAGCGTAGACGCCGCTTTCGCGCAGGCAGGCCATCACCAGCGGGTACGGGTTACGGCGAATTTTCCAGTACACCAGCAGCGGGTTGATCACCAGCGCCACCAGCAGCATACAGCCAATCAACACCAGCAGCAGCTGCGCATAGCCCCACAGGGTGCTAAAGCCGGTGGTCGCCAGCGTGGAAGAGACCAGGCCGAAGATACCCAGCGGCGCGAAGCGGATCACCAGTTTCACCATAAAGGTAACGGCATTAGAGATGTCGTTGATCAGATTCTTAGTGGTCTCATTGCCGTGGCGCAGCGCAAAGCCCAGGCCAACCGCCCACACCAGAATACCGATATAGTTGGCGTTCAGCAGCGCATTCACCGGGTTGGAAACCATGCTCATCAGAAGGCCGCGTAGCACCTCGACGATACCGGAAGGTGGCGCAATATCTTCTGCTGCCGCGCTTAAATGCAGCGTGGACGGGAACAGGAAGCTAAACAGCACGGCGGTTAATGCCGCGGCAAATGTGCCCAGCAGATAGAGGAACAGGATGGGGCGAATATTGGTTTTTTGGCCCTGTTGATGGTTGGCGATGGAGGCCATCACCAGCATCAAGACCAGTACCGGCGCGACGGCCTTCAGCGCGCCAACGAATAGCGTGCCAAGCAGGCCAGCGGCAATGGCGGCCGGTTTAGAGACGAGGGCCAGGATAATGCCCAGGATCAGCCCAACCAGGATCTGTTTCACCAGACTTCCCTGAGTCAGAATACGGAGAAAACCGGATGATGCGGAAGGTTTCGTCATCATTGCATTCCTTAAAGTGATGAGTTGTGTCTTTCCAGTGACGTATTATTTGTTACGTTTATGTCTGGATGTAAAAATATGTTTGCTCGATCGAGTATAAGGAAAGTCTTCGTTTGGGGAAGCATAAAATGCTGAAATTTACGCCACGCGTCATATTATTTAACTAATAATTTACAACGTGTGACGACAATCAAAAGATGGAGCGGCCCGGGTAAGGCGTTTACGCCAGCCCCGGGCGGTAAGGGGCGAGTCCCGGCGTTGCTTCCTCGGCCGGGAAAGAATTTACATTTTCTTTTCTTTTAGATCGTGACGGTGATTTACCCAGGCGTTGATGAGCAGCGTCAATGTCAGAATCCCACCGACGACGCCCAGCGAGACCGAGATAGGGATATGGTAGAAATCGACGATCAACATCTTAATGCCGATAAACACCAGAATCACCGACAGGCCGTATTTCAGCATCGAGAAGCGCTCCGCCACGCCTGCCAGCAGGAAGTACATCGCGCGCAGGCCGAGGATGGCGAACAGGTTAGATGTCAGTACGATAAACGGGTCGGTAGTGACCGCAAAGATAGCCGGGATACTGTCGACCGCGAAGATCACATCGCTCAGTTCTACCAGAATCAGCACCAGCAGCAGCGGCGTGGCGAACAGTACGCCATTTTTACGCGTGAAGAAGTGCTCGTTCTCGATCTTGTCGGTCATGCGTAGGTGGCTGCGCAGCCAGCGTACCAGCGGTTTATCGCCGATCCCGCCTTCATCTTCTTTCGCCAGCGCCATCTTGATGCCGGTAAACAGCAGAAACGCGCCGAAAACGTACAGCAGCCATTCAAACTGGGAGATCAGCCAGCTACCGGCGAAGATCATGATGGTACGCAGTACGATCGCGCCCAGAACGCCGTACACCAGCACTCGACGCTGCAACGCGGCAGGCACCGAGAAGTAGCTGAAAAGCATCAGCCAGACGAAGACGTTATCTACCGCCAGCGATTTCTCGATCAGGTAGCCAGTGAGGAACGCCAGCGCCTGAGGGTCGGCCACCGCGCGGCCTTGAGTCTGCACCAGATACCACCAGAATGCGGCGTTAAACAGTAATGAGAGGGTGACCCAGACCAGCGACCAGCTTGCTGCCTGCTTCATGGACATGGTGTGAGCGCCGCGACGTCCCTGTAAAAACAGGTCGATGGCCAGCATGATAACCACGACGACAGCGAATCCGCCCCAGAGCAACGGTGTGCCGACAGTATTCATAGAAATTTCCTTACGCATAAAAAAACGGCTAACGTCAGAAGACGATAGCCGTTGCTTTTTATGCATAGACCTCGCCTTCCGGCAAGGTCTCACTTACAACAAAAAAAGAATGCGCTGACGCATTCCTTTTTCGTTGCCCGGCGACCGGATACGTTTTCACGTATCGTAATGACGATCCACCGACAAGGAAGTTACTCCCCTTTGCAGGTAACAAAATATGACAGGCCATTGATTTCGTCAATGGCCGACAATATCCGTTTACGTTGCTTTACGCATCCGCCGGGAAGACGACGCCAGTCTGGCGACGAATCTCGGTCTGAACTTTGGCGGTGATGCGGCTGACTTCCAGCCCCGGGTGGTCAACTTCGTTGTTTTCGACCAGGCGTGCAAACTCCTCGGCTTCATACAGCATAGTATTAATATGCTGCGGCTGACTGAGATCCTGCGCTTTACTGCCGCGCGGCACGAAGGAGACTTTCTGGCATTCGGAGATTTTTTCAATCACCAGCGCGCCCGCTTCTCCCTGAATTTCGCTTGGCAGGGTAGAGTCGCTGACTTTCGAGTGTTGCAGCGTTACGCTGAAGTCACCGTAGTCCAGCATCACAACGCCGTGGGCATCCACGCCGCTCTCCAGCAGGCTGGCTGAAGCCTGAATCTGCTGCGGCTCTCCCCACAGCGCGATGGCGGAGGCCAGGCAGTAAAAACCGATATCCATAATCGAGCCATTGGAGAAGGCCGGGTTAAAGGTATTTGGGTTTTCGCCATCGAGATAGCGCTGGTAGCGCGAGGAGTACTGGCAGTAGTTGATAAACGCCTTACGAATCTGCCCGAGTTTCGGCAGCGCCTGCTGGAGCTGCTGGAAGTTCGGCAGGCTGGCGGTTTTGAACGCTTCGAACAGCACCACCTGATTTTCGCGGGCCGCGGCGATCACCCGCTCGGCTTCGTCAATATTAGAAGCCAGCGGCTTCTCGCAGATGACGTGCTTTTTATGGCGCAGGAACAGCTCGGTTTGCGGCGCGTGCAGCGAGTTTGGGCTGGCAATATATACCGCATCAATAACGTCGCTTTGCGCCATCGCCTCTAACGAGGTGAAGAGGTGCTCAACGGGATAGTCATTGGCGAAGCTTTGCGCCTGTTCAAGGCTGCGGGAATAGACGGCGGTCAACTTGTACTTGCCGGTCTCATGGGCGGCATCGACAAACTGGCGGGTGATCCAGTTTGTTCCAATCACAGCGAAACGTATCATAAACGCCTTCAGGCTCCATAAAGGGATTCTGTCGTCAATGTAACACGCCTTTATGACATTGCCAGTGCCCGACTACGCAGTTTCCTTTAACGAAAGGTGCGTCAGCCAAAGGCGGGTATCAAACTCCAGTTGGTGGTACTGCGGCTCCATATGGCAGCACAGCTGGTAGAACGCTTTGTTGTGATCTTTTTCTTTCAGATGCGCCAGCTCATGCACCACGATCATCTTCAGAAAGGGTTCCGGCGCAGTACGGAAAACGGTCGCGACGCGGATCTCGGCTTTCGCTTTCAGCTTGCCGCCCTGAACGCGCGACACGGCGGTGTGTAGCCCCAGCGCGTTTTTCAATACGTGGATCTTGTTGTCGTACATGACTTTATTGATCGGCGGCGCGTTGCGCAGATACTGGCTTTTCAGATCCTGGGTGTACTGCCAGAGCGCTTTATCGGTGGCGAAATCGTGCGCGCCCGGATAGCGTTTTTCCAGCACAGCCCCCAGACGCTGTTCAGCAATCAGCGTGCGCACCTGAGAAAGCAGGTGTTCCGGGTAGCCCTGGAGGTAAGTTAGTTGGTTCATCTTCACCCATGCCAATCATAAAAAGTGTATACTCACGCACCCTTTTCAGGGATAAGCCGAAATTTTACCATTCAGGAGGGCCGATGAGCCACACAGACAACGGTTTCCGTTCACTGACACTTAAACGTTTCCCGGAGACGGACGACGTTAACCCGCTGCTGGCGTGGGAAGCGGCGGATGAATATCTGCTGCAACAGCTGGACGATACCGAGATTAGCGGCCCGGTGCTGATCCTGAATGATACCTTTGGCGCGCTGGCCTGTGCGCTGGCTGAGCATACGCCGTACAGCATTGGCGACTCCTATTTAAGCGAGCTGGCGACCCGTGAAAACCTGCGCCACAACGACATTGCCGAGTCGAGCGTGAAGTTCCTCGACAGCACCGCGGAATACCCGCAGGCGCCCGGCGTCGTGCTGATTAAAATCCCCAAAACCATGGCGCTGCTGGAGCAGCAGCTGCGCGCGTTGCGCGAAGTGGTAACGCCAGAAACGCGCATTATCGCCGGGGCGAAAGCGCGCGACATCCACACCTCGACGCTGGAACTGTTCGAGAAGGTTCTGGGCCCAACCACCACCACGCTGGCATGGAAAAAGGCGCGTCTGATTAACGGCACCTTTACCAAACCGGCGCTGGCCGACGCCGCACAAACCCTGAGCTGGAAGCTGGAAGGCACCGACTGGACCATCCACAACCACGCGAACGTCTTCTCCCGTACCGGGCTGGATATCGGCGCGCGCTTCTTTATGCAGTACCTGCCGGAAAACCTGGAAGGGGAGATTGTGGATCTCGGCTGCGGCAACGGCGTACTGGGCATGACCCTGCTGGCGAAAAACCCGCAGGCGCAGGTGGTGTTTGTTGATGAGTCGCCGATGGCGGTGGCCTCCAGCCGCCTGAACGTGGAGACGAACCTGCCGGATGCGCTGGATCGCAGTGAGTTTATGATTAACAACGCGCTCTCCGGCGTCGAGCCGTTCCGCTTCAACGCAGTGTTCTGCAACCCGCCGTTCCACCAGAAGCACGCGCTGACCGATAATATCGCCTGGGAGATGTTCCACCACGCCCGCCGCTGCCTGAAGATCAACGGCGAACTGTATATCGTGGCCAACCGTCACCTCGACTACTTCCACAAGCTGAAGAAGATTTTTGGCAACTGCGAGACTATCGCGACGAATAATAAGTTTGTGATTCTGAAAGCGGTGAAGTTAGGTCGTCGTCGTTAATACGGTTAACGGCGTAAAATGCCGGATAGTGGCGTAGCCGCTTTATCCGGCATTCTGTTGGAATCGTGCTCGCAAATCATACATTTCCCCCTCTCTAAATAGGCTTCCCCCATTGTGCCTGGTGGTTTTTGACGTAATGTCGTTGCCACTCACTAGGGCAGATAATGTTGCCAAAATGGCAACCCCTGCTATGATATTGCCAATTTGTCAACGGACCTGATGAAGAATGCACCTCATAACACTGAAAGCACTGAAAGATGCGGGGGATAAATTTCCGCAACATAAAACGGAACTCGTGGCTCTGGGAAATGTGTTAGCAAAAGGGTATTTCAGAACGCCCACAGCACTAAAAGCGGTGTTTCCCTCTCTGGATAATTTTAAATATCTGGATAAACACTATGTCATTAACATTGGGCGAAACGAACTGCGTGTGGTCGCAATGCTCTTTTTTGAAACGCAAAAATGCTACATACGCCATGTGTTTACCCATAAGGAATATGACATCTTCACGGCGGCGCATCGAACTAAGGGGAAAAAATGATGGTGATTGCAGATATCCTGAAAGCGGGTGAAAAGTTAACGGCAGTTGCGCCTTTTTTGGCGGGTATTCAGAATGATGAGCAGTACGCAGAGGCGCTGGCGTTTGTCGATCATCTGCTGTTAAACGATCCTGATAATCCCTTACTGGATTTGGTTTGTGCCAAAATCAGCGCTTGGGAGAACGCGTCACCAGAGTTTGCGGAGTTTAATGCGCAACGTGATGTCATGCCGGCAGGGCTCTCTGTGATCCGTACTCTTATGGATCAATACGGTCTTACACTGTCTGATTTGCCAGAGATTGGCAGCAAGTCGATGGTGTCGCGCGTGTTAAATGGGCAACGCAAACTCACGCTGGATCATGCCAAAAAGTTGGCTGCCCGATTTGGTATTTCACCAGCGTTATTTATTGATTAATAATGAAAGGCATTAAATTTTCAGCGCCAGCTTCGTCCCCTGCGCAATCGCCCGTCGGGCATCCAGTTCGCCCGCTACGTCACTGCCGCCAATTAAGTGCACCGTCTTGCCCGCCGCCAGCAGGGGTGCTTGCAGCGTGCGGTTTGGCTCCTGACCGGCGCAGATAATCACGTTATCGACCGCCAGCAGCTGCGGCTCGCCGCCGATCTCAACATGCAGCCCCGCATCATCGATCTTCTGATAGCTGACCGCCGGGATCATCTTCACGCCGCGAGAAAGTAGGGTAGTGCGATGGATCCAGCCGGTGGTTTTACCTAACCCTTCGCCCGGCTTGCTGGCCTTACGCTGCAGCATCACAATCTGCCGCGGGCTGCGGGCCAGATGCGGCCCCTCAGGACGCAGGCCGCCTGCCTGCTGCAGGCTGGTATCAATACCCCATTCCACGCAGAACTCGGCAATATTCTGGCTGGTTGGGTCACCCGGCTGGCTGAGATACATCGCTGTATCAAAACCAATACCGCCGCAGCCGATAATCGCCACCCGCTGGCCTACCGGCGCTTTATCGCGCAGCACGTCCAGATAGGTCAGAACTTTTGGATGATCAATGCCTTCAATAGGCGGTGTGCGTGGGGTGATCCCGGTGGCAAGGATCGTTTCATCAAAGTTGAGCAGATCGTCTGCGGTGACGCGATGATTCAACCTCAACGTCACACCGGTGACGTCGATCATCCGGCGGTAATAGCGCAGCGTTTCGTAAAACTCTTCTTTGCCGGGGATCTGTTTGGCGACATTAAATTGCCCGCCGATCTCTGCGCTACCGTCGAACAGCGTTACCTGATGACCGCGCGCGGCGGCGTTGATGGCAAACGCCAGCCCCGCAGGGCCAGCGCCGACAACCGCCAGATTTTTACGCGTAGTCGCCGGAAGGATCGGCATTTTGGTTTCGTGACAAGCGCGAGGGTTAACCAGGCAAGACGTCACCTTGCCGACAAAGATCTGATCGAGGCAGGCCTGGTTGCAGCCAATACAGGTGTTGATCTCATCGGCGCGTCCCGACTGCGCTTTGGAGAGCAGCTCGGCATCGGCGAGGAACGGACGGGCCATCGACACCATATCGGCATCGCCGCGCGCCAGAATATCGTCGGCAACCTGCGGATCGTTAATACGGTTGGTGGTAACCAGTGGAATAGTCACCCGTCCTTTTAATTTGCGCGTGACCCAGCTAAAGGCGCCGCGCGGTACCGGCGTGGCAATGGTCGGGATCCGCGCTTCGTGCCAGCCGATCCCGGTATTGATGATTGTCGCGCCCGCAGCTTCGATCGCCTGGGCGAGGCGGACGGTTTCATCAAAGGTGCCGCCATTGTCCACGAGATCCAGCATCGACAGACGGTAGATAATAATAAAATCTTTCCCGACGCGCTGACGTACGGCTCGCACCACTTCGACGGCAAAGCGCATGCGGTTGTCGTAGTCGCCGCCCCATTGATCGTCGCGCAGGTTGGTGCGTGCGGCGAGAAATTCGTTAATCAGATAGCCTTCTGAGCCCATCACTTCCACACCGTCATAGCCCGCCTCCCGCGCCAGCTGGGCGCAGCGTGCGAAGTCGTCGATCAGCCCCAGAATACCCTCATGCGTCAGTTCGCGCGGCGTAAAGCGATTGATCGGCGCCTGAAGCGCCGAAGGGGCGACGAGGTTTGGTTGATAGCTGTAGCGGCCAGTGTGCAGAATTTGCAGCGCAATTTTGCCACCTTCCTGATGTACGGCATCGGTAATCGTGCGGTGGTGCGGCAGTTGGCTGACGTCATTCAGCATTGCGCCGCCCGCCATCCCCACACCGGTGGGATCCGGCGCTATCCCGCCGCTGACGATCAGCGCCACGCCGTGACGTGCGCGTTCGGCGTAGAAGGCCGCCAGGCGCTCAGCGCCGTCAGGGTACTCCTCCAGCCCGGTATGCATCGAACCCATCAGCACACGGTTTTTCAGCTGGGTAAAACCCAGATCGAGCGGGGCGAACAGCGACGGATAGCTCATAAGGATGTCCAGTATGTGAAATTATTGTTATGTGGTCGGATGAGTTACTAATTTAGCCGTCGGCGCCGAAAAGGGAAAAGGGGAATGCAATGATTGTGATGGGATTCAAAGAACGCCCCCGCAGCGCGAGGGCGCCATTCAGGCAAAAGTGACGCGTTTTCCAATGGAATCAAACAGGTGAAGATTTGATTCCTGTACCGTTAGGGTTAGCGGGCTTTGTACCGGGAAACTCAATTGCTGGAACGATTTCAGACACATTGAATGTCCGCCGACATCGAGCCATACCAGCGTGGAGTCGCCCTGCAGTTCGCACAACCGGGTTCGCCCACTCAGGCTGAAATCGCCTGGCTGCTGGTACTGCATATGCTCCGGACGAATGGCGACGAACATCTTGTCGTTTTCACGAACGCCGAGCGGCTGACGGGAGAGCGGAAAGATGATGTCATCGGCTATGTGCAGAGCACCCTGATGCCAGACGGCAGGCAGAACGTTAATCTTTGGCGTGCCGATAAATTCGGCGACAAACAGGTTTGCCGGCGTGTTGTACAGTTCGAGAGGCGTGCCAACCTGCTCAATTTTGCCCTTATACAGCACCACGATACGATCGGCGAGCGTCATCGCTTCCACCTGATCGTGAGTGACATAAATCATGGTGTTTTTCAGCGTATTATGCAGCTGTTGAATTTCCTGGCGCATCTCCACGCGCAGGGCGGCGTCAAGGTTTGACAGCGGTTCGTCGAACAGAAACAGGTCCGGCTGCTGAACGATAGAGCGGCCAATCGCTACGCGCTGGCGCTGGCCGCCAGAGAGGTTTTGCGGCAGTCGGTCAAGCATCTCATCCAGCTTTAGCATCGATGCGGCGTGAGCAATACGCCGCGCGATTTCCGCAGGCGGGGTATGAATATTGCGCAGGCCAAAAGAGAGGTTCTCCCGCACCGTCATATGCGGATAGAGCGCATAGGACTGGAACACCATCGATAGGCTGCGCTTCCCGGCGGGCAGATGGGTGACCTCTTTCTCACCCATCATCAGTTTGCCGCCATCGGGCATTTCCAACCCGGCAATCATGCGCAACAGCGTGGATTTACCACAACCGGAGGGCCCAACCAGCACGATAAATTCACCAGAGGCGATTTCCAGCGAGAGGTTCTCAATGATGGTGGATTTGTCATATTGCTTATGAATATTGCTGAGTGAAAGGGCTGTCATAGCGTCTCCTTCGCGCTGCGTTGGGCGGCAATAAGCGTTAATAGTTCATCGGTTTTTTCGGCGAGCAGAGTGGCATCGCCACGGGTTTCTACGTTCAGCCGCAACAGCGGTTCGGTGTTGGAGGCGCGAAGATTAAAGCGCCAGTCGGCGAAAGCCAGGCTTATGCCATCGCAATCATCACGCAGCGGCGATGCTGATTGATAGTGTTCAGCCATGCGCTCTAAGATGGCTGCAGGATCCTCGACGGATAAATTGATTTCGCCGGAGACCGGATAACGAGCCTGGGCATGGGCAATACGCTGTGAAAGCGGCAGACTACCGTTGCTAATAATTTGCAGCATCAAGACCAGTGGAATCATCCCGCTATCGCAGTAGCCAAAATCGCGAAAATAGTGATGGCCACTCATTTCACCGCCGTAAATGGCATCCTCTTTACGCATGCGTGCTTTGATAAATGCATGGCCGGTTTTACTGATGACCGGGATTCCTCCGCCGCGAGCCACAACGTCCAGCGTATTCCATGTCAGACGCGGGTCCAGAATGATGCGACTGCCAGCGGATCGCCGCAGGAAGTGTTCGGCAAACAGGCCAACCAGGTAGTAGCTCTCAATAAAGCAGCCACATTCATCGAAGAAAAAGCAGCGGTCGAAATCGCCGTCCCAGGCGATGCCGAAATCGGCCTTATTATCGATAACCGCCTGCTGGGTGACGAGGCGGTTTTCCGTCAGCATCGGGTTGGGGACTCCCGCGGGAAAACGGCCGTCTGGCTCATGGTACAGGCGAATAAGTTCAATCTGTACGCCCGTACGCGCCAGCCCGTCGGCGAGCGCGTCAAGCGCAGGCCCCGCGTTACCATGCCCGGCATTGGTCACAATGCGTAGGGGGCGCGTGAGCGGGTGCTTAAGGAAACGCAGCAGGCAGTTTACCCAGGCCGGTCGGTTATCAAACGGCAGAAGGTGACCGCGATGAACGACGGGAGCAAAGTTGTTTTTTTCGGCCAGCGATTTTATCTCCAGCAGGCCATTGTCATTACTGATGGGGCGAGCCTCTTCGCGCACCAGTTTCATACCGTTGTACTGGGCGGGATTATGGCTGGCGGTGACCTGGATACCGCCGTCTGCCCGCAGCTCACGGGTGGCGAAATAGATCTCTTCGGTGCCGCACAGACCGATATCAATGACGTCAACGCCGCTGGCGATAAGCCCTTCGGACAGCGCTGTTTTCAGCGCTTCTGAACTCAGGCGAACGTCGGCACCGACAACTACGCGCCTGGGGTGCAGCCATGCGGCGTAAGCGCGACCAATGCGAAAGGCGATGTCCGGCGTGAGAGAGACGCCGACTTCACCGCGAATGTCGTAGGCTTTAAAACAGGTTAGTTCATCCATAATCCACTCTTCTGTTAAGCAATGTGCATTCAGGCGCTCTCCCGCGCGATGAGCTGGTATTCCAGCGCATGGTGGGTAACAGGCCCGTTAGTGAGGAGTAATTCCACGGCAATTTCGCCTTTGCGTTCCGCATCCTGCGCAATGGTGGTAAGGCCAATACCGTTCACTTCGGGGATGATATTGTCGAAGCCGGTAATCGCCACCCGCTGTGGGATAGCAAGGCGGTGGCGCTGGCAGTAGTTCACCGCGCCGAGCGCAAAGCGGTCTGAGAGGCAAATTAGCGCGCTAATTTCCGGGTGTGCGGTGAGCAGCGCTTCTGCAGCCAGCTCGCCGTGTTGCTCATCGTGCTGCGTTTCGTACAGCCAGCAGTCGGAGAGCGGAATGGCATGCTGGCGAAAGACCTCGCGGCAGGCGTTAACGCGTGTCAGCATCAGCGTGTTATCGCCTGAAATGGCGTGTTCAAGATGCCGCATTCCCTGTGCGCCGGGGTGTGAAGAGAAGGCGATGATGCCGAAGCGCTGATGCCCTTTGTTGAGTAAATAGGCGGCGATATCGCGCATCGCGCTGGCGTTATCGATCGATACGCTGCTGTACTGCGGAAGCTGGAAGTCGAGTGTGACAACCGGAAGGCGACGTGTGAGCGTTTGCTGAATCACCGCGGCGCTATTATGCGTGGCGTTGAGAATATAGCCGTCAACCAGCGTGGTCAGCGACGGCGTTTTGTGGGAAGCGCCTTTACGCAGAGGGATGAGTACCAGATTGATATTTTGCGCTTCACAGCGTACGGCGATTCCGCGCATCAGCTTAATATCATGTGGGTCGATAAACACATAGCTCATCGAATCATTGAAAATTACGCCGATGGTGTCTGATTTTCCTGTCCTCAACGCTCGCGCCAGCTTATCCGGCCCCTGAAATCCGACTTTCTGCGCATAACGTAAAATGCGCTCACGCAATTCAATAGACAGTTTTTCGGGATTATTCCATGCATTTGAGATGGTGGTATGGGATATACCCATTTCTTTGGCCAATGATTTTATTGTTATTGCCGCTGTTTTTTCTTTTTTATATTTGTCTGTTGCCGGTTTTTTATTTTTTGTATTCATATTATGTATGTATTTGTTTTTTACCGCTGAATGTTGATGGCAGAGTTTATCGTTAAACAAAAATAGTTTTGTGATTTGTTTAACGTTAAACATAAATAAGGGGTGTTAGCTTACGCACCATTCAAAGCAGGGTAGCGGTAAACCAATAACACTTATTGAGAGTTAGGGAGAAATATCGTGAAAGTTGCAGCGGTTGCTAAATTAACGGCGTCAATATTACTTAGCTTATGTATTTCCGGTTGTGGTCCTGATGATAAAAAGGACGAGCAAGCCGATGCCAAAACCCCCATTAAAATGTGGGTGGCGCCGAATGAAAATGAAGAAGCCTTCTGGAATAAAATGGTTACGGAGTGGAATAAAGACCCTGCCCATACTCCCGTCGAGTTTACCTCGATTCCTGCGGCGAATAGTTCCGAAGAAGCAATCATGAATGCCCTCGCCTCCGGAACGGAACCTGATATTTCCAGTAATATATTTATTGGCTTTGCCAGTCAGTTGGTCGACGTAGGGCAAATTGAAGATTTGTCGAAAATGCCCGGCTTTAATGAACTGGTTAAAACGCGCCAGATGTCGACGATTCTTCCGGCCTGGAAACTAAACCGCCAGCAAAACGTACTGCCTATCTATGTGAATCCGATCGTCTGGTGGTGGCGCGGCGACCTGCTAAAGAAATACGGATTTGACCATGTACCGACAACCTATAACGAACTGTATCAACTGGCGGAGCGTCGTGCGGCGGACAATCACGGTTACGTAATGCAGCTAACGGCGGGGAAAAACTGGTGGGAGCGTTGGTTCGACTTCATCCCGCTGTACTATGCGCAGAGCGGCGGTAAATCCTACATCGCGGATAAAAAAGCCGACTTCGGCAATCCAGCGGGTCAGGCGGTGCTGACGTTTATGGGGAAAGTGTTTAACAGCAAGTGGAGCAGCTACGACTTCACCTCCGCAGACGATCCGTTAGCAACTGGCCAGGTGCTGGCTTCCGCGCGCGGCCCGTGGGACCTTGCCCGCTATCGTAAGCAGTATCCTGATGTGTTGAAAACTATCCAGATCGGCCCGATGCTGACTGAAAACGGTGACGCTCATCCGCACACCTTTGGCGACAGTAAAGGGATGGTGATGTTCAGCTCCAGCAAACACAAAACGCAGGCCTGGGCCTTTATGCAGTGGGTGTTCAGCAGCGCCGAGCATGACCGTGCCTGGCTTGAACTGACCGGAATGCCGCCAGCGCGCGCGGATCTGATGACTAACCCTCTGTTTACCGACTATTTCGCTAACAATCCTTTAGAGAAAGACATTGCCTCTTACGTCGACGTCGCGCTGCCGCCGGTCGCTACGACGCAAACGACAGAAATTCAGCGCAGCATGACGCAGATGCTGGAGCGGGTCATTTTCAACAATGAGGCCCCGACAAAAGCGCTTGAACAGTCTCAGCAGGAAATCAACACCTTGCTGGCGAAATAAGGGGGAATAATGGCTGGATATGATTCCCGCACCGGAGGCCTGTTGGCCTCCACCTGGATCGGTTATTCCTTGTTGTTTTGGTTTTATCCGCTGGCCTGGTTGATTGTACTTAGCGTGACGCAGTGGCAGTTTATTGGTACGCCCCGGTTTTCGGGGCTACAAAATCTGCTTGGCGTCGTTAACGATGCTCTATTCTGGACCTCAATGTGGAATATCTGTCGCTTTTTGATGTGGTATATTCCGATTGTTTTTATCGCCTCGCTGCTGTTTGCCGCCGGGCTGCGGCGAATTAAATACGGTAAAAGCTTTATTGCGCTGAGTTTCTTATTAGCCAATATCTCTTCCGGAGTGGCCTATTCCATCGTTTTTTCTAAGTTGTTTAGCGAATATGGCCCGGTAAATCAGTTTTTACGGGAAAGTATCGGCGTATCGGTTCCCTGGTTTACGAATCCGGACTGTGCGATGTTATCTATTGCACTGATTGTGACCTGGAAATTTGTCGGCTATTACGGGCTTATTCTTTTTTCCGGGATGCAGGCTATTCCCAATGATATTTACAGCGCGGCCATGCTGGATAAAACCGGGCGGTTTAAACAGGGGTGGGCTATTACGCTGCCGATGATGAATCCGCAAATCGTCATGGTGATGGTGCTGGCGATAACTGTCGCGTTCAGTATTTTCACTGAGCCTTATTTAATTACGGGCGGTGGTCCCCTGAATAGCACCACGAGTCCGATGGTGGTGATGTATGAAGCGGCGTTCCAGAATATGAAACCGACCTGGGCGGCAACGATGTCGATTATTGTGGCGGGCTGCAGTTTCCTGGCTATCTGGGTCTTCCGCAAACTGTTTGAAAAAAATATCGAGATTGTGTGAATGAAAAAACTCACTCCCCTGAGCCTGTTAGTTCATGCCGTGATGTTTTTACTGGCGCTGAGCTGGCTGTATCCCTTTATCTGGATGACGATCTCTTCGTTGAAGCCGACGGCGGAGATCTATACCACGAGCCTGTTTTCCGGCCATCTGACGCTGGAAAACTACACGTTCCTGTTTGATAACAGCAATCGTGCGGACAAACCTTTTCTGCGCACGCTATTTAACTCACTGTTTGTCTCGATAACCATAACATTGTGCGTCACCGTGACGTCGATGCTGGTGGGGTACGCGCTGGCGAAAACCGAGTTTCGTGGTAAAAATGCCTTCCGCAACTTACTGATTGTACAGATGGTTTTTCCGGTATTTATGTTCATCATTCCGCAGTTTGTGCTGATGCGCGAGCTGGGGCTGGTGAACGGTTATAGTGCGATGATCCTGCCCTACGCCATGAGCGCATGGGGGATCTTTATGGTATCGCAGAGCTTCAAGGGAACGCCGAACGACTATCTGTATGCCGCGCGCCTCGATCACGCCAGTCTGTGGGGGATTCTGCGTCATGTGATGATGCCGCTGAACAAATCGATTCTGGCCATCGTCGCGTTATTTACCTTCTCCAGCTCGTGGGACAACTTCCTCTGGCCCCTGATTGTCATGCGTGACGTCGACAAAATGCCGTTCTCGGTACTGCTGGCGACGTTCAGTAAATCTTACGGCGTCTATCTTGGCCCGGTGATGGCGGGCGCGGTGGTGCAGATGTTGCCGGTAGTGGTGCTGTTTATCCTCTTCCGCAAATATTTCCTGCAGGGCATGTCGTTATCACTGAAATAAGGAATTGCGCGGTGAGCAACCAACCCTGGTGGCAGGCATGCACCTGCTACCAAATTTATCTGCCTTCGTTTTGCGATGGCAACGGCGATGGGCTGGGCGATTTTCCCGGTCTGCTATCGAAGGTGGACTATCTGCATGAACTGGGCGTCGGCGCTATCTGGATAACGCCGTTTTACCCGTCGCCGCTGGTGGATAACGGCTATGACATCAGTGACTACTGCGCCGTTGACGCGCGTTTTGGCACGCTGGAAGACTTTCGCGAGGTGGTCGAGCGCTGTCATGCGTGCGGCATCCGGGTGATTATTGACCTGGTGGTGAACCACGTCTCCTCGGCGCACCCCTGGTTTCGCGACGCCTGGAATAATCCCGCCAGCCGCTACCGGGACTATTTCCTGTTTAGCCGTCAGCCGAACAACTGGCAATCTTTTTTCTCCGGCAGCGCCTGGAGCGCAGAGCCGGATACCGGCGAGTACTACTATCACAAATTTGCCCCCGAGCAGGTCGATCTCAACTGGGCTAACCCCGAGGTGGAGCAGGAGATCTACCGGGTGGTTGATTTCTGGAAGGCGCAGGGCGTCGATGGCTTCCGCTTTGACGTGATCAACTTTCTGACCACCAACGGTATTGGCCCGGACAACCCGCAAGAGAACGGCGAGCAGCGCCATGAGTTTGATATCAACCAGCCGGGCATTATCGCCACGCTAAACCGGCTGTGTCGCTACGTGCGCCAGCAGGGTGAGGCGTT
Organism: Kluyvera sp. CRP; assembly: GCF_019930565.1. Taxonomy (NCBI): domain Bacteria; kingdom Pseudomonadati; phylum Pseudomonadota; class Gammaproteobacteria; order Enterobacterales; family Enterobacteriaceae; genus Kluyvera; species Kluyvera sp. CRP. The sequence goes on from NZ_CP082841.1 coordinate 1,799,390, forward strand.
TCTGATTGGCGAAATCGGCAGCGAAGAGCTGGATATTCTGGCGCGTTATCAGAGCCCTGATTTGATGGATGTGGTGTTTAATTTCAATATCGGCAGCCAGAAACGCTTCGATATTGCGCGTCTGAGCCAGGCGATTAACGCCACCCAGGCGCGGCAGTCAGGCCTGCCAACGCTGTTTTTCTCCAGTCACGATATGCCACGCATGATTAGCCGTTTCGGCGAGAGCCCGCGCGATACCGAGCGCGCGCTGGCGGTGCTGGCTCTGCAACTGACTGTTCGCGGCGTGCCGTTTATTTATCAGGGCGAAGAGTTGGGGATGCCGAGCTATTGCCCGCAGACCGTGGCGCAGATCTTCGACATTCAGGGCAAGACCCATTATCAAACGGCGTTACGGCAGGGCGCCGATGAAAGCGAGGCGCTGGCGTTGGCGATTGCGCATTCCCGTGATGCTTCGCGGGCGCCGCTGCTGTGGACCGATGCGGCGAACGCAGGCTTTTCGCCCGTCTCGCCCTGGATGCCCGTTTGCGCGGACTACCGTCAGCTTAATGCGCAATATCAACAGAGCACGCCAGGGTCCCTTTGGCGACAGTACCAAACCCTTATCGCGCTTCGTTCCTCGACGTCCGCGCTGCGCGAGGGCGACGGTAGCTCGTTATCGCTGACAAATGAATGCGTGTGGTTTATACGCGAGACGGTCACCGAGCGCGTCTGGATCGCGATTAACTTTGGCTCGCCGGTGCTGAACCCCTGGCGGGATATTTCCGCCGACGTTCTGTATGGCGAAGACGCCCAATGGCTGGGCAAAAATCAAATTCTGATGAAAAGGAGCGTTCATGAACAGACACCGCAGTAACCCGCTAATCACCCCAAAAGACGTGTCGCCCTCATTGCCGGGGCGCAAAGTAGAGTGCGTGTTCAATACCGGCGTGACCGAGTGCAACGGCGAGATCGTGCTGCTGCTGCGCGTGGCGGAAAGCGTGATTAACGATAACCCGCGACAGATCGTCGTGCCGCTGCTGCAACAGCAGGAAAGCGGCTGGCAACAAGCCACGAAAACCTTCGACCGTGACGATGAGCGTTTTGATTTTAGCGATCCGCGTACCATCGTGCTAAAAAGCGATCCCGCGCAGGTCTGGCTGACCTCGATGTCCCATCTGCGCCTGGCGCGCAGCAAGGACGGCGTGCATTACACCATCGATTCACAGCCCTTTATCATCGCCGATAGCCGCTATGAAGAGTTCGGTTGCGAAGATGCGCGTATCACCCGGATCGACGATCTCTTTTATATCAACTACTCCGCCGTTTCGTCGTTGGGGATCACCACCGCGCTGGCGACCACTCGCGACTTTGTCACGGTAGAAAAACAGGGGCTGATCCTGTGTCCGGATAATCGCGATGTCTGCTTCTTCCCGGAAAAGGTCGGCGGTCGCTATATGGCGCTAACCCGCCCCGCGCCTTGCCACTTTGGCCACCCGGAGATCTGGATCTGCGAGTCTCCTGATATGCTGCACTGGGGTAACCATCGCCATCTGCTGGGCCGATCGGGCTATGAATGGGATTCGCGTAAATCCGGCGGCGGCGCGCCATTGATCAAAACCGATCGCGGCTGGCTGGAGATCTACCACGGCGTCGATGCCGATCAGCGCTACTGCCTGGGCGCGCTGCTGCTCGATCTCCACGATCCGCTGAAAATTCTCGCCAAATCGCCGGTACCGCTGCTGGAGCCGACCGCGCAGTACGAACGCGAAGGCTTCTTTGGCAACGTGGTCTTTACCTGCGGCGCGCTGGTGCGTGATGACGTGCTGCACGTCTGGTACGGCGCGGCGGATGAGTGTACCGCTCTGGCGACGCTGCCGATGGATCAGCTCTGGCAGCATCTGGGGCTGGTGTAATGCGCGACGACGTTGAGGCGCTTTATCAGCGTTATCGCTCGCGGCCGCAAAATGGCAGCCGTGGAAAAATCATCTTCCGCGGCGTCGACGGGCTGGACGTTTACAACCCAACCGCACCCTTTATGGATGAAGGACGGTGGTGTATTGCCGCCCGCGTTGAGAGGCGCGATAGCGAAGATTCCCGGGTGCGTTTTTTCCTTTGGGATGGCGACTGCCACGCTGAACTGTTGGACGGAATGCCGGATTTCGCGCTACAGGATCCGTTCGTCAGCCGGGTTAGCGGGCAGCTGTTGTTTGGCGGCGTTGAAGTCGACTTCTCAACGAAAAGGGGAGCGGTTCGCTGGCGTACGCAATTTTTTGCCGGGCCGTCGGTTTCCGCGCTGCGTCCCCTGACGACCGGGCCATGGGGAATGAAGGATATTCGTCTGGTCGAGCTACCCGATAAGCGTATCCTCGTGTTTACCCGTCCACAGGGGGAACCCGGCGGACACGGCACCATCGGCTGGACGATCGTTTCCCGGCTTGCCGATCTCAACGAGGAGTCGATCGCCAGCGCCACGCTGCTCTCCCATGTGGAGGAGCAGTACTGGTGTGGCGTGAACGAAGCGTGCGTGCTCTCTTCGGGGCTGGTAGGAGTGCTGGCGCACGTCGCGCGGTTTGATGAGTTTGGAAACCGGCACTATCACGCTGCTCGTTTTCTTTTCGACTATCAGCGCGGTATCAGCAGCCCGATGGCGATCATCGCCTGCCGGGAGGATTTTCTCGCCGGAGAGAGCAAACGTAGCGATTTACAGGATGTCGTTTTTCCCGCCGGGCTTCTGGCAGGTAAAAGCGGTAGGCGGTTGTTTTGCGGCACCAGTGATTGCGAAGTGCAGTGGCTGGATATCGCGGATCCGTTTACCGAAGAAGCGTAAGAACGCCCCCCCACGAAACCGTAGGGGGCGTGAGTTTACTGCTCGGTTGCCACCTGATTCTGGCTAACGCGCAGGGCCGCCAGCGCTTTACGTGCGGCTTTCAGCACCTGATCGCACTGTTCCATCGTCAGCGTTAACGGCGGTTCGATGCGGATGGTCTTTGCGTTGTTCAGCGTGCCGGCCACCAGCACGTGCTGGCGGAACATTTCGCTGGCAAAGCTATAGCCGATTTCGTTATCGACAAACTCGATAGCCATCAGCATCCCTCTGCCGCGCGCTTCGCGGACCAGATCCGGATATTCGCGCGCCATACAGCGGAAGCCGTCCAGCAGCATATCGCCTTTCTGTTCCGCCTGAGCGGGTAGGTTCTCGGTCAGCAAGACGTTGATGGTAGCCAACGCTGCCGCACAGGCCAGCGGGTTGCCACCAAAAGTGGTGGTGTGCAGGAACGGGTTGTCGAACAGCACCGAAAACACCTCTTCGGTGGCAATCGTCGCGCCAATAGGCATCACGCCGCCGCCGAGCGCTTTCGCCAGACACAGAATGTCTGGCTGCACGTTCTCATGCTCGCAGGCGAACATTTTGCCGGTACGGCCCATGCCGGTTTGCACTTCATCAAAGATCAGCAGCGCGCCGAATTCATCACACAGCTTACGCACCGCGGGCAGGTAGCCCTGTGGTGGCAGAATCACGCCACCTTCACCCTGAATCGGTTCGAGGATCACCGCCGCCACATCGTCGCCGGTTTTCTGGCACTCGCTCAGCATTGTGCGCATGGCATCGATATTACCGAACGGCACGTGGCGGAAGCCCGGCAGCAGCGGCATAAACGGCTTGCGGAACGTCGATTTCGCGGTCGCGGACAGCGCACCAAGCGATTTACCGTGGAAGGCGCCGCTGGTAGCGATAAAGGTAAATTTGCCGCGCGATGATTGATAAGCTTTCGCCAGCTTCAGCGCTGCTTCGACGGACTCGGTCCCGCTGTTGCTAAAGAAGCTGTATTTCAGCTTGCCCGGCGCCAGCGCGGCCAGCGTTTTGGCCAGCATAGCGCGCAGAGGATCAAGCAATTCCTGGCTGTGAAGGGGTTGTTTGGCGAGCTGATTCTGTACGGCGGAAACCACCACTGGATTACGGTGCCCCACGTTGAAAATACCAAAACCGCCCAGGCAATCCAGAAACTCCTGGCCCTGGGTGTCGACAAGCGTATTTAACCCTCCCGCCTGCCACTCTACGGCTCCGTAATCCCCACCGGCAGTTACAGATTTTCGATACTCTAAAAACCCTGGATTCACATGCTCTTTAAAGTATTCCCTGACCTCCTGGTTCAGTGCTTTCATCTCCTCATGGTCAAGCGTTCGCTTTTCAATGAGATTCAGTGCGTGCGCGCTGCAGGCCAAAGCCGAGGCGCTGGAAGGTAACCTGTTCAAAATGTGCTCCTGGGGGTCACGTATCACACGATACTGAATTAAGTATTGCAGGGATTACGCCACTTCAGCGGCAACGGTGAAAATCGGGATAAATGCCAGGAGAAACCGGTTGTGTACAATATTTAATCGTCCAGCGGCTCAAGGATGGGGTTGAGGGGAGAAGCGCAAGAGGGCAGGTTGCGCCAGGATGGGGCAGGTTTTGCGCCGCCATCGCGCAGCATAAAAAAAGTAGGGCTTTTGTCCATTTTGCGATCTAACGCAAAATTAACAATTAAGGTTAATTAAAATCCCTCCGATATAACAATTGTAATACATTTTCTTTCTGCACCTGAAAAGGATGTCTGTATGTCTACCCTGTCCGACCCAAACTTGTCCACATCACCGCTGGACGAGCGTACTACGCTGATGTCCACCACCGACCTCGATAGCTACATCACCCATGTTAATGATGCCTTTGTGAAAGTGAGCGGCTACGGCCGCGAAGAGATGCTTGGCAAACCGCACAATCTGGTGCGTCATCCCGATATGCCAAAAGCGGCGTTTGCCGATATGTGGCGTACGCTCAAGCAGGGAGAACCGTGGAGCGGGATCGTCAAAAACCAGCCTAAAAGCGGCGGCCATTACTGGGTGCGCGCAAACGCCATCCCGCAGGTGCGTAATGGTAAAACGATAGGCTATATGTCCATCCGCACGATGGCTTCGGCTGAAGAGATTGCCGCCGTCGAGCCGCTATATCAGGCGCTACGGGAAAATCGCAGCAACAAGCGCCTGCATAAAGGTCTTGTCGTCAGCAAACGCTGGTGGGGCAAACTGGCGACCATACCGCTGCGCTGGCGTATGCGTAGCGTCACGCTGGGATGTTACCTGCTGCTGGCCGCAAGTCTGCTGACGCTGGGGGCGCCCATATCGGCAGTACTGACATCAGCGCTGATCGTGTTGCTGGCCACCGCAGTGCTGGAGTGGCAGATTATTCGCCCTATTGAGAACGTCGCCCGTCAGGCGTTGAGCGTGGCCACCGGCGAGCGCAACAGCGTAGAGCATTTAAAACGCGGTGATGAGCTGGGATTGATGCTGCGTTCCGTCGGCCAGCTGGGCCTGATGTGCCGTTGGCTGATTAACGATGTCTCAAGTCAGGTGAACAGCGTGAGCGACGGCAGCGATGTGCTGGCGCGCGGTAACGAAGAGCTGAACCAGCGCACCCAGGAAACGGTGGTCAACGTCCAACAAACCGTCGCTACCATGAGTCAGATGGCGGTTTCCGTACAGAATAATTCCCAAACCGCCGCCGAGGCCGACAAGCTGTCGCTGGCCGCCAGCGGCGCGGCCTCTCAGGGGGGGCAGGCGATGCACCGGGTCGTGCAGACGATGGAAGAGATTGCCGACAGCACACAGCGCATTGGCTCGATTACCACGTTGATTAACGATATTGCCTTCCAGACTAATATCCTGGCGCTGAATGCGGCGGTTGAAGCGGCGAGGGCGGGCGAACAGGGGAAAGGGTTTGCGGTGGTGGCGGGAGAGGTGCGCCATTTAGCCAGTCGAAGCGCGACGGCGGCCAATGAAATTCGCCAGTTGATTGAGGCCAGCGCCAGTAAAGTGCAGTCCGGCTCAGAGCAGGTGCACACCGCGGGACGCACAATGGATGATATTGTCTCGCAGGTGCAGAATGTCACCCAATTGATTGCGCAGATTAGCCAATCGACGTCCGAACAGGCCACGGGGCTGTCTGATTTAACTCGTGCCGTGGCAAAGCTGGATGAGATCACCCAGAAAAATGCCGGGCTGGTGGCGGAAAGCGCCAACGTGTCGGCGATGGTGAAACACCGCGCCAGCCGTTTACAGGATGCGGTGACCGTCCTGCATTAATCGAGCTGTGAGATCTCCAGCGCCGCGCGGTCAATAACGCCGATAATCTGTTTTAGCTGCGCGTCGCTGATTTCTCCGTGATTCACCTTCAGGTCCAGCACGGCCTTAAAGTTATCGATCGCCCGTTTCATCTGCGGATTTTTGCGCAGCTCATGCCCTACCATTCTGGCCTTTATCCGCGCCTGGATCTGTTCCAACTGCTCCCGGTTCTCTTCCAGCGTACGTGCGCCGTCGATGGTGATAGCGATTTTTTTGCGCCCACCGTCCTCTTCCTGAACCGTAATCAGGCCCTGGTCCTGGAGCAGATCAAGCGACGGGTAGATCACTCCGGGGCTTGGGGTGTAGTTCCCCAGCGTCAGAGCTTCAATGGCTTTAATCAATTCATAACCGTGGCTGGCGTTGTCTTTCAGAATGTTGAGGAGCACCAGACGCAATTCGCCGTGGCCAAAGAAACGCTGACGGCGTCCGCCATGATGACCACGTCCGCGATGTTCGGTATCAGAAAGAGAGCTCATTGTTCACGCCTTACTAATATTTAGATATATCTAATTTATATCTAAATTTATATCTTTATCAATATGGAAATGAATATTTCTATATGCCATTGATTTTAATTAGTTTAATTTTGTGGGGGCATTTTTATTGCTGTTTTCGTCTATATCATAAAAATTGCTTGCTTTCTTCTTAATTGGCAATCATTATCATTTGCAAAATGTTTAGATATATCTATTTGCCAGAGAGACGCTCAATGAAAGAGAAAAAGTACCCACAGCGCGTGCGCAATGAACTTCGTTTTCGTGAACTGACCGTACTGCGTGTTGAGCGCATCGGCGAGGCTTTTCAGCGCGTAGTGCTGGGCGGCGAGGCGCTGGAAGGCTTTAGTTCGCGTGGATTTGACGATCACACCAAATTATTCTTCCCACAAGCAGGGAGCAAAATCACGCCGCCAACGGTAACCGATGACGGTATCGTCTGGGCTGAGGGCGTCCGTCCACAATCGCGTGACTATACCCCGCTGTATAATGCTGAACGCCATGAGCTGGCCTATGACTTCTTCATTCATGATGGCGGCGTCGCAAGTCAATGGGCGATGGAGGCTAAAGCGGGTGATACGCTGACGATCGGTGGTCCGCGCGGTTCGCTGGTGGTACCGGAAGATTATGCCTGGCAGCTTTATGTCTGCGATGAAACCGGTATGCCGGCGCTACGTCGCCGCCTGGAGGCGTTACGCACGCTGGCGCAGCGTCCGCAGGTTACCGCGCTGGTGATGGTGCGTGACGTGGCGGATAAAGCCTATCTGGCCGGTTTTGATGAGTTCAATATTGAATGGATTAGCGAGTATGACGCCGCCGCCGTTGCCGCGCGTCTGGCGCAGCTCACGGTGCCGCCGTCCGATTACTTTATCTGGCTGACCGGTGAAGGGAAGGTGGTTAAAAACCTGACCGATGGATTTGTGACCGATGCCATTGACCCGCAGCTGGTCCGCTCCAGCGCCTACTGGCACGCCAAATAACGTGATTCTGCCGCAGTTTCTCCTGCGGCCAGGATGACTTCCTGTGGCGCTTGTCAGCGCCATTCTCTCTTTTCGCTCCCCGCCGCTACACCTCGGCCATATTTATTGCCGCTTGCCGTAAACAATCGTCTGAAGGACGTCTTTTCCCTAATTTTTATACTTTTATTTTGCGCCTTTCCGACGTGAGTTATTTGTTGTTTTGTTTTTATAATTAATTGTTTTATATGGTTATTTAATCAATATCTGTATGATATTGTGATGTCAATCACCTTATGCCTTTTGCCAATACAAAATCTATAAAACTAGATGTTTGTCGAGTTTTCATCTAAAAATAGCGGTGAAGGGACTAGACACGACCATCTTATGGTTATCAAATGGTTAAAAACTCAGAGTCGAATGTAAAAAATCGACAAAATTAGAAAATGGTTAGCCTGCTTACACGACTTACCTGCGTGACAACGCACCTTCTCTGGAGAAACTATGCATTCCACTGTTAATAAAAACGAAAGCCGAACCTTTTTCGGTCACCCTTATCCGCTGGGGTCGCTGTTCTTTACCGAAATGTGGGAGCGCTTCTCGTTTTACGGCATTCGCCCGTTACTGATCCTGTTTATGGCCGCTACCGTGTATGACGGCGGTATGGGATTAGCGCGTGAAAACGCGTCGGCGATTGTTGGTATCTTCGCGGGCACCATGTACCTGGCGGCGCTGCCGGGCGGTTGGCTGGCGGATAACTGGCTCGGCCAGCAAAAAGCGGTGTGGTACGGTTCCATCCTGATTGCGCTGGGACATCTGTCTATCGCGCTGTCGGCGTTTATGGGCGACAACCTGTTCTTTATCGGCCTGATGTTTATCGTACTGGGGTCGGGTCTGTTTAAAACCTGTATCTCGGTGATGGTCGGCACTCTGTATAAAAAAGGCGATGCCCGTCGCGATGGCGGCTTCTCCCTGTTTTATATGGGTATCAACATGGGGTCGTTTATCGCGCCGCTGATTTCCGGCTGGCTGATTAAATCCCACGGGTGGCACTGGGGCTTTGGTATCGGTGGTATCGGGATGCTGGTCGCGCTGGTTATCTTCCGTGTGTTCGCCGTACCGGCGATGAAGCGCTACGACAGCGAAGTGGGGCTGGACTCCACCTGGAACAGCCCGGTGGTGAAAAAGAACGGCGTAGGCGCATGGCTGCTGGCGCTGGCGGTGGGCGTCGCGGTGGTTATCACCCTGATTGCTCAGGGCGTGATCGTGATTAACCCGGTGGCCGTGGCGAGCGTGTTGGTGTACGTGATCGCGGCATCGGTAGCACTGTACTTTATTTACCTGTTTGCCTTTGCGGGCCTGAGCCGTAAAGAACGCGCGCGTCTGCTGGTGTGCTTTATTCTGCTGGTTTCCGCCGCGTTCTTCTGGTCCGCCTTTGAGCAGAAACCCACTTCCTTCAACCTGTTCGCCAACGACTATACCAACCGCATGATCGGTGATTTTGAGATCCCGGCGGTATGGTTCCAGTCAATTAACGCCCTGTTTATCATCCTGCTCGCTCCGGTCTTCAGCTGGGCGTGGCCTGCGCTGGCGCGTAAGAACGTGCGCCCGGGCAGTATCACCAAGTTCGTGATCGGTATTCTGTGCGCGGCAGCAGGCTTTGGCCTGATGATGATGGCGGCGCAGAACGTGCTGAGCAACGGCGGCGCGGGCGTTTCCCCAATGTGGCTGGTGGGGAGCATTCTGATGCTGACGCTCGGCGAGCTGTGTCTGAGCCCGATTGGGCTGGCGACCATGACGCTGCTGGCACCGGAAAGAATGCGCGGCCAGATGATGGGGCTGTGGTTCTGCGCCAGCGCGTTGGGTAACCTGGCCGCTGGCCTGATTGGCGGCCACGTGAAGGCCGACCAACTGGATATGCTGCCGGATCTGTTCGCCCGCTGTTCTATCGCGCTGCTGATCTGTGCTGCCGTATTGTGCGTGCTGATTGTTCCGGTACGCCGGATGCTGGAAAACAGCAAATCCAGCGCGGAGCAGAACCCGGCGACTAACGTCTGATTGCCATTCAACATCACCTGCCGGCGCCGATGCGCCGGCTTTTTTTTGCGCAAACGGCGGCCAAAAGGGTGACAGCTCACGAAAAAATGCAAGAACGTGAGCGGTTTCTTTGAAATCCCGCTCGATTCCAGTCCATAGTATAGACTTGTTTACTACGTGGTTAATTTAAGGACAAGAATATGCCAGCAGTCATTGATAAAGCGTTGGATTTTATTGGTGGTATGAATACGTCTGAGCCGGTGCCACAGTCTATGGACGAAAGTACAGCGAAGGGAATTCTGAAATATTTGAAAGAGCTGGGCGTGCCCGCGAGTGCGGCCGACATTACGGCGCGTGGCGATCGCGAAGGCTGGAATGCTGGATTCACTCAGAAGGTTGCTGGCTGGGCCGACAAGGTTGACTCTGGTGAACACATGCTGATTAAAAACCCGGAATACTTCTCCGATTATATGCGCGAAGAGCTCCGTGCGCTGGTATAAACCCTAAGTCGGCGCTCTCGCTTTGACGGTGAGAGCGCAAAGTCCGATGTTTATCTGCATATTTTCTCTCAATAAGCGATTTCGGCCTGGTTGCAATTAATCTGAAAACCGTTGGCCTGCCTTGAGCCATCATCTTCCCGCTTTTATAATTTCGCTAAGAAAGACCGAATTCAATAAAAATATAATTAAAAACATCATCATATAATGATGCTTTTAGATTTTACTCCCCTGCATCCAGAGATAAATATGAACTCAACCGTTAAATATCGTGCCGATATCGATGGGCTGCGCGCGCTCGCCGTACTCCTTGTGGTGCTCTTTCACTTTGGGCTGGGATTCCCCGGTGGATTTGTGGGCGTTGATGTTTTCTTTGTCATTTCGGGATATCTGATTGGCGGCCATATTTATCAAAGTAAGCTTGCGGGCCATTTTTCGTGGGGGCAGTTTTATGTTCGCCGAATAAAGCGAATTCTTCCCGCGCTGATTGCCGTTGTGATTGCCGTCTGGCTGGTGATGTTCTTTATCTCTACGCCAGCCGATTTCAGGAAATTAGGCCGTGATGCCGCGGCGACGCTGTTGTCGGTCTCTAACGTAACGCTCTGGAATTCCATCGACTATTTCAGCCCCAGCGCCGAGCATAATCCTTTATTGATGACCTGGTCATTGGGCGTGGAAGAACAGTTCTATTTTCTCGCGCCACTGCTGATTCTGGTGCTGACGCGTTTTGATAAAAAACTCTCTTTTTTACTGATGGGGAGCGTCACGCTGCTCTGTTTTGCCATTGCCGCCGCCGGAACCCTGCAGATTCCGCATAGCGCATGGTTTTTGACGCCGTTTCGCGCCTGGGAGCTGTTTGCCGGGGCGCTACTGGGAATGGCCCATACCCACTTTCCCGCGGCATTCTCGACAAAGGTTGATAACCTGAAATCTGTCGTGGGTGTTTTACTCATTGCCTGGTGTGCGCTTTTTTACGACGCGCAGACCTCTTTCCCTGGGCTGGGGGCGCTGCCGGTGGTGATGGGCGCCGTGTTGCTGCTGGACGGGCAAACGGCGCTTATCAACCGCCGTTTGCTAACCTGGAAACCGCTGCGCTTTATTGGGCTCATCTCCTATTCACTCTACCTGTGGCATTGGCCGGTTATCAGCCTTTACCACTATCTTTGCGAAGCGGAGCCGGGGAACGGGATGCGCGTATTGCTGATTGCGCTCTCGTTTTTGCTGGCGACGATCAGCTATTACCTCATCGAGAAACCTTTTCGGGCGGCGCAGTTGCCGGCATCTCGCGTATTCTGGCGCTACGGGATGGCGATGGGGCTGCTGACGCTGGTCTTCGCCACCACCTGGCTGCAAAAAGGTTTTCCCGCCCGTTGGCCTGAGGACTTTGCCCGGATGCAGTCGGAGATAGAAGAGGCGGAAGATAGTTGCATGACCTCATACGGCAATATTCTGCTGACCGGAACCCCGCGCTGCACCGGTGGCGAGGCGCAGGAGAAAATTGCCCTGATTGGCGATAGCCATGCCGGGGCGCTGGCCGCGGCGTTTCGTCAACTGGCGCACGACCGTCATCTGACGCCGGTGATTTTTGCGAAATCGTCCTGTCCGCCGCTGTTCGGCGTGTATCGCCTTGCCGACGGCTGGCCGCTGCATGACGCGCAGTGTCGGGCATTCAAGCTCGATGTCGACAACTATCTGGCTCAGGATAAGCAGATCTCGACGGTGATTCTTACGGGCTTCTGGCAGTCCGGTTTGATGGCAGGAAAAGCCCCCTGGCAGTCGGAAACGACGCCGTCATTAGGCCCTGCTCAGGCGCTGCAGCAGGGGCTGGCAGAGACCATCACGCGTTTGCAGAAAATGGGTAAGCGGGTCATTGTGCTGGGCGATGTGCCGATGATGAATTTTTCCCCGCCCAAACGCGTAATGCGCTGCTTTAGCCGGGCGTTTGCCTATGCGAACCCACAAAGCGCCGGAATGTGCGAGGTGGTGGGTCACGATAGCGTTGAGCCTGATGCCAGCGCGGCGCTGATTGGCAAGGTATCGACGAAGCTGAACGCTGAATTCGCCAGCCTGAAAGATGCGTTGTGTGACACGGCGACCTGCCGTTTTGCGGAAAGCGCGCATATTTACTACAAAGACCCACAGCATCTGACGCGATACGGTGCGGATAAGGTGCTGAAAAGCGTGGTGATGCCGCTGATTGCGCGCTAAGGCGCGGGGTCATGCAATAAAAAAGGCCACTCGTGAGAGTGGCCTAACTGTATGTATTTTCTGCTTAAATTTGGTGGCCCCTGTTGGGTTTGAACCAACGACCAAGCGATTATGAGTCGCCTGCTCTAACCACTGAGCTAAGGGGCCAATTAGCCGACGATTATAATGTAACAATGGCCGCCAATCCAGCGCTAAGCGTGCACATGCTGTTTTTATAAACAATGCATTTTCAATTCGTTATACTCGTCTCACGATGTATAGGTCGAGGATATTATGGTTAAGGACATTATCGATTCAGAGTTGCGGGTACTGTTTTGTGGTATCAACCCGGGACTGTCATCGTCTTCACTGGGCTATCCTTTTGCCCATCCAGCAAACCGCTTCTGGAAGGTGCTGCATCTGGCGGGGTTTACCGATCGCCAGCTGAAGCCGGAAGAGGCGGCGCAGATGCTGAAATTTCGCTGCGGCGTGACCAAGCTGGTTGAGCGCCCGACGGTGCAGGCCACGGAGGTGACCTTGCAGGAGCTGCGCAGCGGCGGCCAGGCGCTGATTGAGAAGGTTGAGCACTATAAACCTGCTGCGCTGGCGGTGCTGGGCAAGCAAGCCTTTGAACGCGGCTTAGGGCAGCGCGGCGCGACGTGGGGGAAGCAGACCTACAGAATTGGCGACACCGAAGTGTGGGTGTTACCGAATCCGAGCGGATTGAGCCGAATAACGCTGGATAAGCTGGTGGAAGCGTATCAGGCGCTGGACTCGGCGTTGAAGGCACGTGGCCTGTAGGCAGGGTAAGCGAAGCGCCATCCGGCAGAACCCGCGCAGATTGCCGGATGGCGGCGTAAACGCCTTATCCGGCCTACCGCTCCCGCGCGGATAACAGGCAAAAAAAAGCTCCCAAAAGGGAGCTTTTTCACATTGGGCAGGGCGATTAATCGTCCAGGAAGCTACGCAGCACTTCAGAGCGGCTCGGGTGGCGCAGTTTACGCAGCGCCTTCGCTTCGATCTGACGGATACGTTCGCGGGTAACATCGAACTGTTTACCCACTTCTTCCAGCGTGTGGTCGGTGTTCATATCGATACCGAAACGCATACGCAGCACTTTCGCTTCACGGGCGGTCAGGCCAGCCAGAACGTCGTGGGTGGCGGCACGCAGGCTCTCGGTGGTCGCAGAGTCCAGCGGCAGCTCGAGGGTGGTATCCTCGATGAAATCACCCAGATGCGAATCTTCATCGTCGCCGATCGGCGTTTCCATGGAGATAGGCTCTTTAGCGATCTTCAGCACTTTACGGATCTTGTCTTCCGGCATCAGCATGCGCTCAGCCAGCTCTTCCGGCGTCGGCTCGCGGCCCATCTCTTGCAGCATCTGACGGGAGATACGGTTGAGCTTGTTGATGGTCTCAATCATATGTACCGGGATACGGATGGTACGCGCCTGGTCGGCGATGGAACGGGTGATTGCCTGACGAATCCACCAGGTAGCGTAGGTGGAGAACTTGTAACCACGACGGTATTCAAACTTATCAACCGCTTTCATCAGACCGATGTTGCCTTCCTGAATCAGATCGAGGAACTGCAGACCACGGTTGGTGTATTTTTTAGCGATAGAGATAACCAGACGTAAGTTCGCTTCAACCATCTCTTTTTTCGCACGGCGGGCTTTCGCTTCACCGATGGACATGCGACGGTTGATGTCTTTTACCTGCTCGATGGTCAGGCCGGTTTCTTCTTCAATCTGCTGCAGTTTCTGCAGGCTGCGAAGAACGTCTTCTTTCACGTCGTGCAGCTTTTCAGACCACGGCTTGTTCATCGCGATAGCCGCGTTGAACCAGGTTTCGCTGGTTTCGTTGCCGGTGAAGAGGGTGATGAAGTTCTTCTTCGGCATTTTGCACTGTTCAACGCACATCTTCATGATGATACGTTCCTGGGTACGCACGCGATCCATCATGACACGCATGCTGTTCACCAGGTAGTCGAACTGTTTCGGCACCAGACGGAACTGTTTGAACACTTCAGACAGCTTCAGAATCTCTTCCTGAGCGGCAGCGTGGCTACGGCCTTTGGCTTTGATGGTGTCGCGAGTCACTTCGTACTGCGTACGCAGTTCGGCGAATTTCTCACGCGCCAGTTCAGGGTCGATGCTGTTGTCATCGTCGCTGCTGTCGTCGCTATCGTCGTCTTCATCTTCATCGTCGTCATCCATCTCTTCCTGAGACAGTTCGGAACCGACGTGAGTGGCGGTTGGCGCCATATCTTCTTCGGCGTTCGGGTCGACGAAACCGGTGATCAGGTCGGACAGACGGGCTTCTTCCGCTTCAACGCGATCGTATTGTTCCAGCAGATAGGTGATGGCTTCCGGGTATTCGGCAACGGAGCACTGTACCTGGTTGATCCCGTCTTCAATACGTTTGGCGATGTCGATTTCGCCTTCGCGGGTCAGCAGTTCTACGGTACCCATTTCGCGCATGTACATGCGCACCGGGTCGGTTGTACGCCCGATTTCAGATTCCACGCTGGACAGAACCTGTGCAGCCGCTTCTTCTGCGTCTTCATCAGTGTTGTTGGAGGTTTCAGCCAGCAACAGATCATCGGCATCCGGTGCTTCTTCCATCACCTGAATACCCATGTCGTTGATCATTTGGATGATGTCTTCGATTTGATCTGAATCGACGATATCTTCCGGCAGATGGTCATTGACCTCGGCATAGGTCAGATAGCCTTGCTCCTTACCACGTTGGACAAGAAGCTTGAGCTGTGACTGCGGGTTTTGCTCCATAAGACGGTATCCACACTTAATTCATTTGATTGGTGTCGGTCGGCGAACGAACCGCCGACATTTAAAGCGAGGGCGTACTTATATTAGTGCCGCTGCGCCTCGGGCGGCTGTCGGGGGCTTCCCGATAGGTATTCGGCAGTTAAGCCGTTAAATTCATTTTTTTTCCAGGGCCTGTCTGATTTCCCAGAACTCCCTGCGCTCTTCACTGCTCAAACCGTGCGTGCGATCGCGAGCTATCAACTCTTCCTGTCGCTGTTCAAGCATTGAATCAAAAATTCGGTTTAGCGTGTCGGTGAACATTTTTTCAACATTCTCATCCTTTATATCGTTCCAGGTTGAGAGTTTTTCAAGTGTTGCGTATTCACTTGCTCCGCGATAATTCTCTAACAGTTGGCCCGTTGTCAGGCCGGGTTGCGCCACACACAGGTTGACCAGTTCGCTGAACAGGTTGAGCCCCGGTAGCTTTGCCTGAGCCAGCCCATGCATAGGAGGTACAAGTGGTGCCAGATTTGGGTTTTGCACCAGTAGTCCTATCAGTATACGCATAGGCGTCTGTTTTATCTGCTGAGGCGGGCGTACCACGCCACTTTCTGCCTGTTTTGGCATTAAACGATCAAGCGCCGCATCGTCAAAGATACCCAGCTTCAGCCCCAGCGTCTGGCGCAGCTGAATCCGGTGCGCGTCACCCGGCACCTGGCTTATCAGCGGCAGGGCCAGCGCGGCGAGCTGCGTGCTGCCGTCCGGTGAACTGAGATCAACCTGTGGTAAGAGACTGTTAAATAAGAAGACGGAGAGCGGTTGTGCGTGCTCCATCCGTGCTTCAAAGGCCTCTTTACCCTCTTTACGCACCAGCGTATCCGGGTCTTCACCCTCGGGCAGGAACATAAAGCGTAGCTGACGACCGTCGGTCATGTACGGCATCGCGGTTTCCAGCGCACGCCATGCGGCGTCGCGGCCGGCGCGGTCACCGTCGTAACAGCAAATCACGTTGTTTGTCGCACGGAATAACATATGAATGTGGTCCGCCGTGGTCGACGTACCCAGCGAGGCGACGGCGTAGTTGATACCGTATTGCGCCAGCGCGACAACATCCATATACCCTTCGACAACCAGCAGACGCGGTGGTTCAGCGTTGTGCTGCTGGGCTTCATAAAGGCCATACAGCTGACGGCCTTTATGGAAAATATCGGTTTCCGGGGAGTTGAGGTATTTTGGCGTATCGTTACCGAGTACGCGGCCACCAAAACCAATCACCCGGCCTCGTTTATCGCGAATCGGGAACATCACGCGATTGCGGAAACGGTCGTATGTTCTTCCCTGGTCGTTATTGACCAGCATTCCGGCATCGAGCAGCAGCTTCCTGTTGTCGACATTTCCACCGAAACGTTTTAAGGCGTTATCCCAGCCCGGCGGCGCAAAACCAATAGCAAACTGCTGGACAATCTCGGCACTCAGACCGCGTTGCTCCAGATACTGGCGTGCTGGCTCGGCGATGGGTTGGGCGAAGGATTGCTGATAAAAATCATTTAACCCTTCCATTAGCTGATAGAGATTCTGACGCTGGTGACGCTCTATCTGGCTAAGACCTGTTCCGGCTTCGTACGGCACTTCAAGGTTGTGCATAGCCGCCAGTTCTTCAACGGTTTCAACGAACTCGAGCTTGTCGTAGTTCATTAAAAAGTCGATGGCATTGCCGTGCGCGCCGCAGCCGAAGCAGTGGTAAAACTGCTTATCACCGTTCACGGTGAAAGAGGGGGTTTTCTCGTTATGGAACGGACAGCACGCATGGTAATTTTTGCCCTGCTTTTTCAGCTTCACCCGTGCATCGATCAGATCGATGATGTCGGTGCGCGCCAGCAGATCATTAATAAATACGCGTGGGATTCGTCCAGCCATAGGCCCCGTTTATTTTGAAGACTTATAAACGAAAACAAGCCGCGCATTCCTTTCGGAAGCACGGCCTTGCAACTACAACTCGGTCTGTAACCTGAGAGCCGATGCTCTCAAGAGATTAGTACAGACGAGTACGGCGTGCGTTTTCGCGAGCCAGTTTCTTCGCGTGACGTTTCACTGCAGAAGCTTTAGCGCGCTTACGTTCGGTAGTCGGTTTTTCATAGAACTCACGACGACGAACTTCCGCCAGAACACCCGCTTTTTCACAGGAACGCTTGAAGCGACGCAGTGCTACGTCGAACGGCTCGTTTTCACGTACTTTAATTACCGGCATGTAACTCTCACCTTTAATAAATTCGGTTTGCCGCTGGCATCAACGCCAGCTTATTTCAAAATGGTGCGGAATTTTACTGCAATTGCTGTTGCTTTGTAAAGCACCGACGCGTTTTTGAACGGGACTTTTTAAGGGTGAGGAGTATACACGAGGCTGCCTGCTGGGGCGAACAATGTTTTACAAGCCGGGACAGAAAACCTACACTGCGCGGTATTAAAACGAGGTAAATCTAGCCATGCGTGTACTGGGTATTGAAACATCCTGCGATGAAACCGGCATCGCAATTTATGACGACGAAAAAGGTCTGTTAGCCAACCAGTTGTATAGTCAGGTGAAATTACACGCTGACTACGGCGGTGTGGTGCCTGAGCTGGCGTCGCGTGACCACGTGCGTAAAACGGTTCCCCTGATTCAGGCGGCCTTACAAGAAGCGAACCTGACGGCCAAAGATATCGACGCGGTGGCCTACACCGCCGGTCCAGGTCTGGTTGGCGCTCTGCTGGTCGGCGCAACCGTAGGACGCTCGCTGGCGTTTGCCTGGAATGTGCCGGCTATTCCGGTCCACCATATGGAAGGCCATCTGCTGGCGCCGATGCTGGAAGATAATCCGCCGGAATATCCGTTTGTGGCGCTGCTGGTATCCGGCGGCCATACGCAGCTGATTAGCGTCACCGGTATCGGTGAGTACACCCTGTTGGGCGAGTCCATTGACGATGCGGCGGGGGAAGCTTTTGATAAAACCGCCAAGCTGCTCGGTCTGGATTATCCCGGCGGCCCAATGCTGTCGAAGCTGGCTTCGCAGGGGACGGAAGGGCGCTTTGTGTTCCCGCGTCCGATGACCGATCGTCCGGGGCTGGATTTTAGCTTCTCCGGCCTGAAAACCTTTGCCGCGAACACTATCCGCAATAACGGCGATGACGATCAAACGCGTGCTGATATCGCCCGCGCCTTTGAAGATGCGGTGGTGGATACGCTGATGATCAAGTGCAAACGCGCGCTGGATCAAACCGGCTTTAAGCGCCTGGTGATGGCGGGCGGCGTAAGCGCTAACCGTACGCTGCGCGCGAAGCTGGCGACGATGATGCAAAAACGCGGCGGTGAAGTATTCTACGCGCGTCCGGAGTTCTGTACCGATAACGGCGCGATGATTGCCTATGCGGGCATGGTGCGTCTGAAAACGGGCGTCAATGAATCGCTGGGCGTGGCCGTACGTCCACGTTGGCCGCTGGCGGAGCTGCCAGCCGCCTGACGTTCTGGCCGAGACTCGTGATAAAAAGCCCTCTTCAGGAGGGCTTTTTTGTGCGTGTTATTCGGCGTCTTTGGGCTTGCGCTTTTTCAGGCGCGCCCAAATTTTTGTCTCCTGCCGTCGCCACAAACGCTGAATGTTGTCATGATGACGCAGCAGAATGAGGCACGACAGCATCGATACCGGGAAGGTGTACTGGGGCTTGAACCACCAGACGTAGAACGGCGCGACCAGCGCGCTGACGATGGCGCCCAGTGACGAATATCCGCTCAGCAGAATTGTCAGCAGCCAGGTTCCGGCCATTACTCCGGTTAGATCCCAGCCGATAGGGGCAATCGCGCCAAACGCGGTCGCCACGCCTTTTCCGCCCTGAAAATGGAAGAAAATCGGCCAGATATGGCCCAGGCAGGCGGCGATCGCGACCAGCCCAAGCCAGAATGGAGTAAAGCCAAGGGCATAGGCACCCCAGACGGGCAGCATCCCTTTCAGGATGTCGAAAACCAGGACGGCTACGGCAGCACCCTTGCCGCCGATGCGTAAGACATTGGTGGCGCCGGGATTACCGGAACCACTGGTGCGAGGGTCAGGTAACCCCGCGAGGCGGCAGACCAGAATGGCGCTGGAAATTGAGCCGCAAAGGTAGGCAAGGAGGATCATTCCAGGCTCGATTGCACTCATAACGCTGTTCCATTTTGAAAATGTCGAAGTATTCTCTGCATCTGTGGATAATACGCATAATTCGCCGGAAGTGGTATCCGGTTTAGCCTAAAACCAAGCAGGTCGTGATGGATATTGTATTTATAGAGCAACTTTCGGTAATCACCACTATCGGTGTTTATGACTGGGAACAAACCATTGAACAGAAGCTGGTGTTCGATATCGAATTAGCCTGGGACAACCGCAAAGCCGCCGCCAGCGACAACGTGGAAGACTGCCTGAGCTATGCGGATATCAGCGAAGCGGTAGTAAAACACGTGGAAGGCAGCCGTTTCGCGCTGGTGGAGCGTGTTGCGGAAGAGGTTGCCGACCTGCTGATGTCGCGCTTTAACACCCCGTGGGTGCGCATTAAGGTCAGTAAACCGGGCGCCGTGGCGCGAGCCGCCAACGTGGGCGTGATCATTCAGCGTGGCCATAATCCTAATTAATCTCATTATTCGTCATATAACTTAAACCAAAATGATTTATACCGGTCTTAGTGCCGGGTTTATTTTATTGTTTACTTTTAAGGGTTTATTTAATGAGCGATATGCACTCGCTGCTGGTGGCGGCTATTCTGGGTGTGGTCGAAGGATTGACTGAGTTTCTGCCCGTCTCCAGCACTGGCCATATGATTATCGTCGGCCACCTGCTGGGCTTTGAAGGAGATACGGCGAAGACGTTTGAGGTGGTGATCCAACTGGGTTCGATCCTCGCGGTGGTGGTGATGTTCTGGCGTCGGCTTTTTGGCCTGATTGGCATCCACTTTGGCCGTCCTCCGGTGCACGAAGGTGAAGGCTCAGGCCGTTTGTCGCTCATTCATATTCTGCTCGGGATGATTCCGGCGGTGGTGCTGGGGCTGGTGTTCCACGACGCCATCAAATCGTTATTTAACCCGATTAACGTGATGTACGCGCTGGTGGTGGGCGGTGTCCTGCTGATTGCCGCGGAATGCCTGAAGCCGAAGGTGCCGCGCGCGGTCGGCGTGGATGATATGACGTATCGTCAGGCGTTTATGATTGGCTGCTTCCAGTGTCTGGCGCTGTGGCCGGGTTTCTCCCGCTCAGGAGCCACTATTTCCGGCGGTATGCTGGTCGGCGTGAGCCGCTATGCGGCGTCGGAGTTCTCTTTCCTGCTGGCGGTGCCGATGATGATGGGCGCGACGGTGCTGGATCTCTACAAGAGCTGGCACTTCCTGACTGCCGGTGATATCCCGATGTTTGCCGTCGGGTTTGTGATGGCCTTCCTGGTGGCGCTGGTGGCCATCAAAACCTTCCTGCAGCTGATTAAACGTATTTCGTTTATTCCGTTCGCTATCTACCGCTTCATCGTCGCGGCCGCGGTCTACGTGGTCTTCTTCTGATGCCGTGCCCTCAGTCTTTTGGCTGGGGGCAACGTTTTTCCTTCCAGTTGGCCACCGCCTGAATTCGGCGTCGTGTCAGTTCTTCGCGAATTTCCGGCCCTTTAAATCCGGCCTCAATCACCTCTTTGTTGCCCACGCTTCTGGCAACGGCCCACGCTTCCCGTAGCAGGCGTCCCTGTGGGTAATCACAGGCTTCGAAGCGAGTACGCCCGCGCACGTCGGCTTCGCTGGTAAGCGCAATCTGTTCTACACGCTGCGGCTTGCGCCAGGCGTCGATGGAGTCGAACAGTTTCACCAGCGTTTTCGGCTGCAGAATGGGCAGGGTATGAATCAGGTCATGGAATTCGGCGACCAGTTTTGCCAGCTCGCGCATGTCGTTCGGCACTTTCAGACGCTGGCACAGCTGCTCGACCAGCTTAACCCCCGCCGGGCCGTGGCCGTGGTGACGAGGCCAGAACTCTTTTGGCGTCAGCCCCTTGCCTAAGTCGTGGCACAGCGTAGCGAAACGGACGTCAATATCCGGGCTGAGCATCGCGGCCATCGATACGGTCATCAGCGTATGCACGCCGGTATCAATTTCCGGGTGCCATTTCTCCGGGGCCGGCACGCCAAACAGCGCGTCGATTTCCGGGAACAGCACCTTTAGCGCGCCGCAGTCGCGTAACGTCTGGAAGAAGACTTGCGGGTTACGGGTGCCGAGTGCGCTTTCCGTCTCTTTCCAGACACGCTCAGGCGTCAGATGCGCCAGCTCGCCAGCGTCGGCCATTTCGCGCATCAAGGCCAGGGTTTCGTCGGCAATACGGAAGCTGAGATGGGCGTAACGCGCGGCAAAACGCGCGACGCGTAGCACGCGCAGCGGGTCTTCCGCGAAAGCGGGGGAGACATGGCGCAGAATGCGCTGCTGGAGATCGCGCTGGCCGCCGTACGGGTCGATAATCGTCCCGTCGCTGTCCTCGGCAAGCGCGTTAACGGTGAGGTCGCGGCGCAACAGATCTTGCTCCAGCGTGACGTCCGGCGCGGCGTAGCAGGTAAAGCCGGTATACCCGGAACCCGATTTTCGCTCGGTGCGCGCCAGCGCGTACTCTTCGTGGCTGTCCGGATGTAAAAATACCGGAAAATCGCGGCCTACCTGCTGGTAGCCCGCATCAAGCATCTGCTGCGGCGTGGCGCCGACCACGACCCAATCTTTATCTTTGAACGGTAGGCCCAATAGCCTGTCCCGAACTGCTCCGCCGACCAGATAACTCTTCACGCCACGCTTCTCCTCATCATTTTCTTTCTGATAATACGAAAGAAGTCGACTTAAGGCGAGTTGGCTTAGTTCATCCAGCGATCTTTGCGTTTGCGGCTTGGAATGATGTGCGGCAGCACCAGACCGAGGATCAGGCCAATACCGAGCACGCCGCCGCCGTACATAAACCACTGCATGATGATGGTGCGCTGTTTATCATCGAGCTGCAGATTCGCGGCGTTCACCTTTTTCTGCGCCACGATAAGCTCGTTTTTCAGCTTCTGGTTCTCGTTTTTCAAACCGTTGATCACCGTATCGCTCTCAGCAACCTTTTTCTGCATTTCTGCGGTGCGCTGGTTCCAGGTGGTGTCGATGTTGTTCAGTTTGTCGGTCAGGGTTTTGACCTGATTTTCGAGATCCGGCACGCGGGTGCGCAGGCTTGGCGTCGCGGTCAGCTCTTTGAGCGGGATCCACGCGGTACGGCCGTTGCTGTCACGCACCTGGCCGTATTGGGTATTTTCGTTGGTCTGCAGCAGGGTGACTTCTTCACCCGCGTTGACGGTGCCTGCCAGGCGATAGTTATCGCCCGGGCCGCTGCGTACCCAGGTGTTCAGTTCATCGGAGACATACCGCTTTTCATCGGCGTGAGCGACGGTAGAAGCAGTAAGTGCAAGTAAAGTAATGGCAATTAAGCGTAATTTTGGCATCAGATCATCGTTTTTGTCATAAAAGTGGAACGATAGTAGTGGCAACAGTCTGACGACGCAAAGCATTCTGCGGCAATCGGAATCCTCCAGGAGGAAAAATTGCATCAGCTGTTGGCCTGACAAATTGCGCATTGCATGGCAATTTGTCGCAAAATACTATCTACTGACAAAAAGAATACCTGTAAGTTCGCCGTAAAGGTATTTCCCGGCAACGAAACCATAAGAATTCAGTCATGGCTCAAGAAATCGAACTCAAATTTATCGTCGATGGCGCTGGCGTTGAGACGCTGCGCAACCACCTTCACACACTGAACGCAGAGCACACCCCGCCGGGGCAGTTGCTGAATATCTATTACGAAACCGCCGATAATTGGCTGCGCCGCCACGATATGGGGCTGCGCATTCGCGGCGATAACGGTCGTTACGAGATGACCATGAAAATCGCCGGTCGCACCGTGGGCGGCCTGCATCAGCGCCCGGAATACAATATCGACATCAGTACGCCCGAACTGGCGCTCGACAAACTGCCTGCCGAAGTGTGGCCGAACGGTGAAATGCCCCAAGGGCTGGCGGAGCAGGTCAAACCGCTGTTTAGCACCGATTTCTACCGCGAAAAATGGGTGGTGAAGCACGGCAAAAGCCAGATTGAAATCGCGCTGGATCAGGGCGAGGTCAAAGCGGGCGAGTATCAGGAAGCCATTTGCGAACTGGAACTGGAGTTGCTGAGCGGTGAAACCGCTGACGTGCTGGCGCTGGCGAAGCAGCTGGCCGAGACCGGCCTGCTGCGTCAGGGCAGCCTGAGTAAAGCCGCGCGCGGCTACCATCTGGCGCAGGGTAACCCAGCGCGAGAGCTGCAGCCGCTGACGATTTTAACGCTGCCGCCAAAGGCAACGGTAGGGCAGGCGATGGAGGCGGCGCTGGAAAAAGCGCTGGCGCACTGGCAGTACCACGAAGAACTGTGGCTGCGCGGTAATAAAAAGGCGAAAACCGAAGTGGTTAACGCGCTGGGCCTGGTACGTCATATTCTGACGCTGTTCGGCGGCATTGTGCCGCGTAAAGCCAGCGCCAGCCTGCGCGATGGGCTAACCCAGGTTGATGCGCTGATGGCAAGCGATGCCTCTGCGCATGATGCGGTCTTCAGCCGCGAAACCGCGCTGACCAAACTGGCCTACACCGAGTGGCTGGTAACGCGCGGCTGGCAGGCGTTCCTCGATGCTAAAGCCGAAGCCAAACTGGCCGATTCGTTTAAACGCTTTGCCGATATTCACCTCTCCCGTCAGGCCGCCGAGCTGCGTAAGACGTTCGCCTATCCGTTGGGGGATAGCTATAGCGACCAGTTGCCGCGTCTGACGCGCGACATCAATACCGTTCAACTGCTGTCGGGTTACTACGACTACGAACGGGCGGCGCAGTGGTTGTCCAACTGGCAGGGCCTGCGTCACGCCATCGAGACGCGCCAGCACATTGAAATTGAACATTACCGCAATGAGGCACTGTCGGTTGAGCCGTTCTGGTTACACAGCGGCAAACGTTAATTAACTTCAGGGAACCCGTGTATGACGCCGCTTTCTTCGCAGTTACAGCAGCACTGGCAAACGCTCCTGGACCGCGCCCCGGAAGATTTTCCCCTTGGGGCGCTGAGTACCGAAGCGCAGGCTGTTTTCACCTTTAGTGATTTTGTTCAGCAAAGTTTAACGGCGCACCCCGAGTGGCTGGCGTCGCTGGAAAGCGAGCCGCCGCAGGCGGACGAATGGCGGCAATACGCGGGCTGGCTACAGGCCGAACTGGCGGAGGTTTACGATGAAGCGGCGCTAATGCGCGCGCTGCGTCTGTTCCGTCGGCGGATAATGGTGCGCATCGCCTGGTCACAGGCGCTGTCGCAGGTTTCCGAAGAAGATACGCTTCAACAGCTTAGCCACCTGGCGGAAACGCTGATCGTCAGCGCCCGTAACTGGCTGTATGACGCCTGCTGTCGCGAGTGGGGCACGCCGTGCAGCGCTGATGGCGTTCCGCAGCCGCTGCTGATCCTGGGTATGGGTAAGCTGGGCGGCGGCGAGCTGAATTTCTCCTCTGATATCGATCTCATTTTTGCCTGGCCGGAGCACGGCAGCACCCAGGGGGGGCGTCGTGAACTGGATAACGCCCAGTTCTTTACCCGCCTGGGGCAGCGCCTGATCAAAGTGCTCGACCAGCCCACCCAGGACGGTTTTGTCTACCGCGTCGATATGCGGCTGCGTCCGTTCGGCGACAGCGGCCCGCTGGTGCTGAGCTTTGCGGCGCTGGAAGATTATTACCAGGAGCAGGGGCGCGATTGGGAGCGCTATGCGATGGTCAAAGCGCGGATCATGGGCGATGACGACGGGGTTTACACCAGCGAGCTGCGCGCGATGCTGCGGCCCTTTGTCTTCCGTCGCTATATCGACTTCAGCGTGATTCAGTCTCTGCGCAACATGAAAGGGATGATCACCCGCGAAGTGCGTCGTCGTGGCTTGAAGGACAACATCAAGCTGGGCGCGGGCGGCATTCGCGAAATCGAGTTTATCGTTCAGGTCTTCCAGTTGATTCGCGGTGGCCGCGAGCCGACGCTGCAAAGCCGTTCGCTGCTACCGACGTTGACCGCCATTGAGGCGCTCAATCTGCTGTCAGAAAACGATGCGCAGGTGCTGCGTGAAGCGTATCTGTTCCTGCGTCGCCTGGAAAACCTGCTGCAAAGTATTAACGACGAGCAGACGCAAACGCTGCCCGGCGACGATCTTAACCGTGCGCGTCTGGCGTGGGGCATGCATTTTGCCGACTGGGAGACACTCACGGAACGGCTGGATGCGCTGATGGCGCAGGTGCGACGGGTGTTTAACGAGCTTATCGGCGATGATGAAGAAAGTTCGCAGGAAGAGCAGTTGTCGGAGTCCTGGCGTGAACTGTGGCAGGACACGCTGCAGGAGGATGATTCACCGGCTGTGCTGATTCACCTTAGCGACGACGATCGTCATCGCGTGTTGTCGCAGATTGCCGATTTCCGCAAAGAGCTGGATAAGCGCACCATCGGCCCGCGTGGGCGTCAGGTGCTGGATTCACTGATGCCGCATCTGCTCAGCGAAGTGTGCGCCCGAGAGGACGCGCTGGTGCTGCTGTCGCGCATTACGCCGCTGCTGAGCGGCATCGTCACCCGAACGACCTATCTGGAGCTGCTGAGCGAGTACCCCGGTACGCTGAAGCATCTGATTCGCCTGTGTGCGGCTTCGCCGATGGTGGCCAGCCAGCTGGCGCGCTATCCGCTGCTGCTGGACGAACTGCTCGACCCGAACACGCTGTACCAGCCGACGGCTACCGACGCCTATCGCGACGAACTGCGCCAGTATCTGCTGCGCGTGCCGGAAGAAGACGAAGAGCAACAGCTGGAAGCGCTGCGTCAGTTTAAACAGGCGCAGCTGCTGCACATTGCGGCGGCCGATATCGCTGGCACGCTGCCGGTCATGAAGGTCAGTGACCACTTAACCTGGCTGGCTGAGGCGATGATTGACGCTGTGGTTCAACAGGCGTGGGTGCAAATGGTGGCGCGCTACGGCCAGCCGACCCACCTGCGTGAACGCTCCGGTCGCGGTTTTGCGGTGATTGGCTATGGCAAGCTGGGCGGCTGGGAACTGGGGTACAGTTCGGATCTCGATCTGGTGTTCCTGCACGATTGCCCGATGGATGCGATGACCGACGGTGAACGTGAAATTGACGGTCGTCAGTTCTACCTACGTCTGGCGCAGCGCATTATGCACCTGTTCAGCACTCGCACCTCGTCCGGTATTCTGTATGAAGTGGATGCCCGTCTGCGCCCATCCGGGGCGGCCGGGATGCTGGTGACCACCGCCGAATCTTTTGCCGATTATCAGCAGAACGAAGCGTGGACCTGGGAGCACCAGGCCCTGGTGCGCGCCCGCGTGGTGTATGGCGATCCGCAGCTTCAGCAGCAGTTTGACGCGATCCGTCGTCAGATCCTGACCAATACGCGCGACGGCGCGGCGCTGCAAACCGAAGTCCGCGAGATGCGGGAAAAAATGCGCGCTCATCTCGGCGGCAAGCAGCGCGACCGTTTCGACATTAAAACCGATGCTGGCGGTATCACCGATATTGAGTTTATCACCCAGTATCTGGTGCTGCGCTACGCTCACGAGAAACCGAAGCTGACCCGTTGGTCGGATAATGTGCGCATCCTCGAGCTGCTGGCGCAAAACGACATTATGGACGAGCACGAAGCGCAGGCGCTGACCCGCGCTTACACTACGCTTCGCGATGCATTGCATCATCTGGCGCTTCAGGAGCTGCCGGGCAATGTGGACCTGGCGAGCTTCGTAAAAGAGCGCGAACTGGTGAGCGCCAGCTGGCAGAAGTGGCTGGTTCAACCGTGAAATATGCTATTATCGCGCGAAAATTTTGATTCTCTCAGGAGACACGAATGAAAGTGACGCTGCCGGAATTTGAACGTGCAGGAGTAATGGTGGTTGGCGATGTGATGCTGGATCGCTACTGGTATGGCCCAACCAGCCGTATTTCCCCGGAAGCCCCGGTGCCGGTGGTCAAGGTGGAGACTATCGAAGAACGCCCTGGCGGCGCGGCGAACGTGGCAATGAACATTGCTTCCCTGGGCGCAAATTCTCGTCTCGTGGGCCTGACCGGCATTGACGACGCGGCGCGCGCGCTGAACAAAGCGCTGGCCGACGTGAACGTCAAATGTGATTTCGTCTCGGTGCCGACGCACCCGACGATCACCAAGCTGCGCGTGCTGTCACGTAACCAGCAGCTCATTCGTCTGGATTTTGAAGAAGGGTTTGCCGGCGTGGATCCGCAGCCGCTGCATGACCGTATTCAGAGCAGCCTGCCTAATGTCGGTGCGCTGGTGCTTTCCGACTACGCCAAAGGCGCGCTGGAAAGCGTGCAGCAGATGATTAAGCTGGCGCGTCAGGCGAAAGTACCGGTATTGATCGACCCGAAAGGGACTGATTTTGAACGCTATCGCGGCGCGACGCTGCTGACGCCGAACCTGTCCGAGTTCGAAGCGGTAGTGGGGAAATGTAAAAGCGAAGAAGAGCTGGTTGAGCGCGGCATGAAGCTGATTGCCGATTTCGATCTTGCCGCGTTATTAGTGACTCGCTCCGAACAGGGCATGACGCTGTTGCAGCCAGGCAAAGCGCCGCTGCATCAGCCAACTCAGGCGCAGGAAGTGTACGACGTGACCGGCGCGGGTGATACGGTGATTGGCGTGCTGGCGGCGACGCTGGCCTCCGGTAAGACACTGGAAGAGGCCTGTTTCTTCGCTAACGCCGCCGCGGGTGTCGTGGTGGGTAAACTCGGGACGTCAACCGTTTCGCCTATCGAGCTGGAAAACGCCGTGCGCGGTCGTGCGGATACCGGTTTTGGCGTGATGAGTGAAGAAGAGCTTAAGCACGCGGTGGCCGCCGCGCGTCGTCGCGGTGAGAAAGTGGTGATGACCAATGGCGTGTTCGATATTCTGCACGCGGGCCATGTTTCTTATCTGGCGAACGCGCGCAAGCTGGGCGATCGTCTGATCGTGGCGGTCAACAGCGATGCGTCAACCAAGCGTCTGAAGGGCGAGTCTCGCCCGGTAAACCCGCTGGATCAGCGGATGATCGTGCTGGGTGCGCTGGAGTCGGTAGACTGGGTGGTCTCGTTTGAAGAAGATACGCCGCAGCGCCTGATTGCCGGGATCCTGCCGGATCGCCTGGTGAAGGGCGGCGACTATAAGCCAGAACAAATTGCCGGTAGCGAAGAAGTGTGGGCGAACGGTGGTGAAGTGCTGGTGCTGAACTTTGAAGATGGTTGCTCAACGACCAATATTATTAAGAAGATTCAGAAGGATAGCGGGAAGTAACGCTTCGCGCTTCCCCTCACCCCGCCCCTCTCCCCAAAGGGGCGAGGGAGAAAACCGAACGTTCCCCTCTCCCTTTTGGGGAGAGGGTTAGGGTGAGGGGGCAGTTCTGATTACTCTTTTTCTTCAGCAACTGGCGCCGCGTCGCGGTTTTCCAGCTCGCTAATCCGCTGTTCCAGCAGCGCCAGCTTTTCACGCGTGCGCAGCAATACCTGCGTTTGTACGTCAAACTCTTCACGACTCACGACGTCAAGGCGCGTCAGCTGAGACTGGATCACCTGGCGAACTTTCTTCTCAATGTCATCCCCGAACTCTCGCAGACCTTTCGGCATGGATTCGTGGACCTGGCGGGCGATTTGTTCAATTTTCTTCGGGTCGATCATCTCTGTTTCCCTGATTCTGTCGGCATTACTGCTATTGTAGTGTCTTCTCCCCATACGATAAACCAGAATTGTTCGAAGCTTATGCATTGCCGAAGATAGTCATTAGCGTTATAGTGAGTACGCTTATTCTCAGGGCGGGGCGAAATTCCCCACCGGCGGTAAATCAGCTACGGCTGAAAGCCCGCGAGCGCTTCTTGTGAATTCAGGAAGGTCAGCAGATCCGGTGTAATTCCGGGGCCGACGGTTAAAGTCCGGATGGGAGAGAGTAACGATTCAGTTGGGTTTAACCCGCTCGCGTTATCTATTTGCCGCTTGTCGGCACTCCTAAGACTGCCCTGATTCTGGTAACCATAATTTTAATGAGGTTTTTTTTACCATGAATCAGACGCTACTTTCCTCTTTTGGTACTCCGTTCGAACGCGTTGAAAACGCACTGATTGCCCTGCGCGAAGGCCGCGGCGCGATGGTGCTGGACGATGAAGATCGCGAGAACGAAGGCGACATGGTTTTTGCCGCCGAAAACATGACCGTTGAACAAATGGCGCTGACTATCCGTCACGGTAGCGGCATCGTTTGTCTGTGTCTGACCGACGAACGTCGTAAACAGCTGGAGCTGCCGATGATGGTGGAAAATAACACCAGCGCCTACGGCACCGGTTTTACCGTCACTATCGAAGCGGCACACGGCGTCACCACCGGCGTTTCCGCCGCTGACCGCCTGACTACCGTTCGCGCGGCGATTGCCGATAACGCGAAACCGTCCGACCTCAACCGTCCGGGCCACGTATTCCCGCTGCGCGCGCAGCCTGGCGGCGTTCTGACCCGTGGTGGCCACACCGAAGCGACTATCGATCTGGTGAGCCTGGCTGGCTTCAAACCGGCGGGTGTTCTGTGTGAACTGACCAACGACGACGGTACCATGGCGCGTGCGCCAGAGTGCATCGAGTTTGCGAAGAAACATAACATGGCGCTGGTGACCATTGAAGATCTCGTGGCTTACCGTCGTGAGCACGAACGTAAAGCGAGCTAAGCTCCACTGCTGATGCCGGAAAGCCCGGCGTCGCAGCGCTTGCCAATCTTAAAGGCCGGGTTATCCCGGCCTTTTTGTCGCTAGTTGTAGTTGATCTTAAACAGTACGACCGATTCGAAGTGCCCCACCTTGACTTCTTCTTCCGCCATTTTAGACAGCTCAGCCGTGTAGTTCTGCGTCATCGTTAATAGCGATCCGGTAAAGTCGGCGTATTCTTCATACTGGTTAAATGTGTAGGGCCTGTGGTTATCGCTGTTAAGGATTTTTAGCTGCAGGCCGTTGCCAATCAGCAACGAGGTATCGTCTGCTGACAGGGTCTCTGTGGTGTAAAACGATGAGTTGACCTTAAAACCATCGGCACAGGTTCCGTCCTGACTTTTATTCGTGGTGACGGAGAAGGTGCGAGTTATCGCACCACTGGCGATCTCGTAGGGATTAAATGACCCAAAATCAATGATCTG
The DNA here is from genome assembly GCF_019930565.1 of Kluyvera sp. CRP. Lineage (NCBI taxonomy): Bacteria > Pseudomonadati > Pseudomonadota > Gammaproteobacteria > Enterobacterales > Enterobacteriaceae > Kluyvera > Kluyvera sp. CRP. The sequence continues at coordinate 1,829,709 of NZ_CP082841.1, forward strand.
GTTGGCAGGTTCAATATTGAACGTCACGTTACAGTCAAGGACGCGAATGTTTTCCAGTCCGCTGACGTGGTATTTCAGGTTGGCGGCATCCGGACTCTGGTTCCAGCCATCGGCGCCGTCAAACTGCACGAGGGTAAAGCTGCCGAGCGTACTCTGGTAGTCGTGTGCCGGCATTGCTTTGATTTTCACGTACAGCCGCATACGCGCGATAAATGTTCGCGAGTAGTGAACGTCATCGGCATTTTTACTGCATAATCGCTCTTCCCAGCCGGAAGCCCGAATTTGCGCCGCCGTAAATTTTTCGTAATAGGCATTATCAATACAGGTGTTGGTATCAATCCCTACCGCACCCTGTGTCGTGTCGTAATCGACGCCCGCATAGGTCACTCCGAGCTGATAGTAAGGATCGTCCGTTGAAGAGTAGGGGTTTACCCACGCATAAACGTTTTCGCCGACTCGCCCGTTGCCATCCATTTTATCGCCGTTGTCGCAGTATACCGGGACTTTAATATCACCGCTTTCCCAGATTTTATCGCCGACCTGGGCGTTATCAGGAACCGCAAATTCTCCTATCGTTTGATACTTATCCGTTGGGCCGCCCGATGCGCCAAGATAGCAATGCACCGCCCATGCGGCCTGAAATGGGCTGAGTAACAGCGCCAGCAGGAGCAGTGATGACAGACGGCGGATCATTTTTTCTCCTCCGATGCGGTGGCTGTGCAGCTGCTGCGGCAGCTTAGCTGCAGCATCCGGAGCGCACCGTAATCATCCATATAGCCAATGTAGAAACTCGGGCCGTCGTTCGGGCCGGTATTCAAACTGGCGGATCCAAATGGCGGCAGCATGGTGGTTTTAAAACCGGCCGTCACGCCGCGCAAATCTTTGCCGAAATAGGCCAGTGTAATGTAGTAGGGCGTGGGGTTCTGTACCTCTAACGTTTTACCGTTCAGGCGAAAGGTCATAGCGTGTTCTTTTTGGTCTCCCGGCTTTTTCTTCAGAGAGGCGGGGCGCCAGAACATTTTGATTTTTGACTGCATGGCTACCTGCACCACCGCGTGATTTTCAGCGGTATCCGGCGCAGGCGGAATTTCCCGAACATTGTAATAAAACAATGACTCCCGATCTGTGGGGAGCGTTGATACGCCGCTCTGTTTGATGATACGAACCTGAGTCATCGCGCCGGGCTCCAGGCGCTGCATTGGCGGCAGGGCGGCAAAAAAGGCATCGCTCTTATTGCCCTTTTCATCTTCGATCCACGAGTAGGCCAGATAGGGGAGATCTTTACTGGCATTGGTTAATTTCAGGCTTGCCGCTTTGTTGTCGCCGTTGAAAATCACCCGGGTGCGATCCGGTGAAACGGCGGCCTGACTGGTGAAAGATAGCGTGAGTAACAGCCAGAGAAGTCCTTTCATAGGTGTCATTTCTTCATCCTTAATCAATGACAAGGCAGGATTAACTGCCGGGGAAGTTGAGAGAGAGAATCGGGTAAGGTGATGTGACAGGTGATACTGCCCCATTGCACACGGAAAGTTTTTCCTTCATTAACGCCGCTCAGCCAAACGTGTCCTTCTTCGCTGACCATGCCAACATCGGTTTTGCCATCATCGTCGTACACCACCGCGCCCAGCGGCGGATATTTGCCCTCGGCGGTGCGAATGATGGCGTTGATATCCAGACCCGCGCGCGAAGCCAGCGGTTTATAGCCAATTGCGCCTTCCGTCCAGGTTTCCCGCAGCGTATTTTCCGCGACCGTTACGCCATCAGGCAGGGCCTCGAGGTTAACGGCGACAGTGGTGGGCTGATAGCTGGAGATCATTGGCACCACCGCGTAACCAAAGCGATTGGTGGTGTTAAAGTTCCCCTGAACCGGGATATCGGCAATGCCATCGGTGCTGACCATCAGCCGCGGTTCGTTGCCCATACTGCGTCTGTGCAGCGCCGCCCCGTAGCGGGTCGCCGTAAAGGAGCCGCTCCAGCTGGCGCTCGCCGAGGTGTAATCGCTGGCGGCGTAGCTACCGGCGAGTTGGAGATCGCCGATACTGGAGAGGTGCTGATAGTTGCCGCGGAACTGAGCGCCATTATCCGGTTTATCGCTGGCCGCGCCGGCCGATACGCCCCAGGTGTTACGCGCATCTGAGGAGTCGTACCAGGAGACGGTGTGCGTGGTGTTGTCGCTGTTACGCATGTCATAGCTTAAGCGCTGGGCGAAGCCGAAAGGAACGGAGACGGAGACGTAAATCTGGTTGTCGTTATCACTCTCTTCGTAGTGCGTCGTGCTGAAGGAGGTCGCCAGCGAAATGTTTTTCCAGCTCCCGACGTCGAAGTTAAACCCGGCGGTGATGCTCGCCGAGGTCGATGAATCGCCATCCCACCACAGCTGGCGCAGCGCGGTGACGTACAGATTCATATTCAACGGCTCAATGGGCTGACTGGCGGAAATGCTGATGGTCTGTTTTTCGTCCTGGGTATCGCCGTCGTTGAGCTGGTGGTCGATAAAATTGGCGTAGCTATGGAACGTGCGTTCGGAAAAACGATAGGCTGCAAGCGATACCTGGCTGTCGGTAGCGTCAAAGCGTTTGCTGTAGTTCAACCGGTAGCTGGAACCCTTATCTTCTTCCCCGTTATCAAAATGGCTGACGGCGTGGGTGACATCAAACGAGATGGCTCCCAGCCACAGCATGTTTTGCCCGATACCGAGCGCGGCGGAGCGGTAGTCGTTGCCCGCGGTGAGGATGCCGCCGTACAGCGAAGTGTTTGACAATACGCCCCACGAGGCTTCGCTGCTGATAAACGTATCGTTGATGACGCTGTGCGACAGGTCCGGACGCATGCGGCCTGAGGTAACTTTATAGCGAATCTGCCCCTTGCGGGTTAAGAATGGGGTGGAGGCCGCTGACACCTGAAAGGTGTTAACCCGGCCATCTTCTTCGGTTACCTCGACGTCAAGCGTTCCCTGCACCGATTGATTCAGGTCGCTAATCATAAAGGGGCCCGGTGCGACTTTGGTCTGGTAAAGGATCCTGCCCTGGTGCCTCACTGTGACGGTGGCGTTAGTTTGCGCCACACCGCTGATTTGTGGCGCATAGCCGCGTAATTCCCAGGGCAGCATACGGTCATCGCTAATCAGCGATGCGCCGGTATAGGAAAAACCGTCGAAAATATCCGAACTAAAATCCGTTTCACCGAGCGTCAGCTTTGCACCGAGCGTGCTCAGCGGGCGAAACAAATAGGTACGGGAAATCGTGCGCGACGTAGTGGTGTCTTCGTCGTCGCGGGTTTGGCTCAGCTGATAGTCACTGCGTAAACGCCATGCGCCGAGGTTCACACCGCCCGTGCCGTAGGCGTTCAGGTTTTCACTATGCTCGCCGTCATGGGGACGATAGGTGCTGGCGAAAAGATTGTAGTCCAGCAGAAAACCAGCCACGCCATCATTCCAGGTGGCGGGAGGCATCCAGCCATTGGTTTTCCACGCGATCCATGCCTGGGGAATGGCGATATTCAACTGTTGTTGCGCCATATCCAGCGTGAAGGTGATCTCCGGGTGGGCGCGAAAATCCACACAACCGTTTTCGACGGGCAATGAATGATAAAAATCTTCTTTCAACCCCATGCCTTCTGCCAGATCGACAGGAATACAGGGCAAAACGTCTGCGTCCTGTTTTCTCCAGCGGAGTAAACGGCCGGAGGAAATTTGATTTTTATTGACGGTCACGGCCACAAAATAATTTCCTGGCAGCGTGGTCGGTTTATCTTTAAGCAGGGATATATCAACGCTGTCACGCATGGATTTATCCAGTACGTTAAGGTTGAATTCAGTGGCGCTTGCGGAAAATATAAATAATAAGCCGCAGCAAGATACAGCAATTTTAGCGGTATTCACGGCATCCCTACCTGATTTATCTAATAAAGGGTGGCGGTCGCCGCCACCCTGGATAGATTACTTATATGACAGTACGTAAGTGGCATTTGAAGCCACTGCGCCCGGTGTAGCTGGCGTGGCTTTTGTGCTATCGACCAGTTCCATATAGGCCTGGAATGGCAGGGTTTGTTCGGAGGATGCCTGCACCAGCGTCACTGTTTTCGCGGTGCCGAGAGTAATATTCTGACCCTCGCCATCCAGCAGGCGGACGCCGACGCCCGTCGCGCCACCGGTCATGGTGTTGGAGAGCAGGTTCTCACCTTCAGTAGTCACCGCAGTACTGGTAAAGGTCACATCCACTTTGGTGACTTTCGTTTCGGTGCCTTCGCCATTGTCGGAGTTCGGTAGATCGCAATCGACCAGATGAATACTGGCATCAACGGCATCAGAGTGGCCCTTTGAATTGATGTAGCTGGCCGGCACTTCACCGAGATCGACCTGCTTGTCAACGTCTTCCGCTTTGATAGCGCAAGGCGCGCTGATGACATCACCGGTAAAGGTAATTTTGCCCGAGCCACCGTCGACTGCGGCGAAAGCGGAAGAAGAGGTTAACGCTGCCGCAACCATCGCGAACAGCACAGTTTTTCCCATTTTCATATCAAGGTCCTTGATTGTAGCATTGCTGGTTAATTATATTTACTTCTCATATTTCGTTGCTGATAAATAAAAACATTATCATTGATAATGAATTTTTATCATTTATGGGCTGTTCTTTTTAATATAACCACTAACACAAAGTAAGTTATTTAATCTTATATGGGATAATAAGACACTCGGCACTTTTTTTTGATGGGAGAGATGAGAAATAAGAATAAATTTATATTCCAGATATTTATTTCAAGGCGGTTTAAAGTGTGTGTCGTGGATTATATTTCTATAATAAATGGGAGCGCGATTTGCGCTCCCTTGAAGGTATTTTTAGTTATCTGGCCGTGTTTTATCCAATCCCTACCGATTGCAGCACCACCAGGCTCATTCCCATCACCGACATGCCGCACAGCACGCCGTAGCTGGGATTATTGTTAGGATCTATCTCTTTCGCCAGCGGCATCAACTCATCGACGGAAAGGGCGACCATGATGCCGGCGACCGCCGCCATAATTGCCGCCATAACTACCGGCGACACCATACTGCCCAGAATGGCCCAGGCCAGCACGCCGCCGAGAATTTCGGCCATACCGGAAATGCCCGCCCAGAATACCGCTTTACGCTTTGAACCCGTGGCGGCGTACACCGGCCCGGCGACCGCCAGCCCTTCCGGGATATTGTGCAGCGCCACGGCCAGCGCAATGCCAAAGCCCAGCTCAAGATTATTGCTGGCGGTGACGAAAGTGGCGATCCCTTCCGGGAAGTTATGCAGGCTGATACCCAACGTGAGCAGCACGGCGGTGCGACGAATATTGCGCGGCAGCGGCTGCGTGTTCTTTTGCATCAGATCCTGCGGATGGGCATGCGGCAGCATCCTGTCGAGGGCGAAGTAGCCAAGCAGGCCAACGACAAACATGCCGTAACCGAGCACCGGCGACATGCCTGGGGCATCAAGCGCAGCCGGCAGCATCTCCATCAGGGAGATGAGCAGCATAATCCCGGCGGCGAAGCCGAGGGAAAACGCCAGCACGCGGTTAGAAGGTTTCTGACCAATCACCCCAAGAAAAGCGCCGATGAACGTCGCCGCCCCGGCCAATAATGTCAGAATCAGCGGAACCGACATGGTTTACTCCTTATGATAATGATTATCATTCATAATATTGAAAATCGTTTTCCCTTGCGAGAGCTGAACGCACTCTTTACGTCATCCTTACATTCAAATTTTCTGAAGATCATCATCACGCTTATCTGAGTTTATCCTCACTGAAAACAGGTTAATGTGGTGTTATCAAATCAATGCCTCTGGAAGGATAACACCATGTCTCATAGCCGAATGCCAGCACTGTTTTTAGGTCACGGTAGCCCCATGAACGTACTGGAAGATAACCTCTATACCCGTACCTGGCAGCACCTGGGCGAGACGCTGCCGCGTCCGAAAGCGATTGTCGTGGTCTCCGCGCACTGGTTTACCCGCGGCACAGGGGTGACGGCGATGGAAACACCGAAGACGATTCATGACTTTGGCGGCTTCCCGCAGGCGCTGTACGATACCCATTACCCGGCGCCAGGTTCCCCTGAACTCGCGCAGCGGTTGGTTGAGTTGCTGGCTCCGGTCCCGGTGGCGCTGGATAAAGAAGCCTGGGGCTTTGACCACGGTTCCTGGGGCGTGCTGATCAAAATGTACCCGAATGCGGATATCCCGATGGTGCAGCTGAGCATCGACAGCACCAAACCAGCGGCGTGGCATTTTGAGATGGGCCGTAAGCTGGCCAGCCTGCGCGACGAAGGCATTATGCTGGTGGCGAGCGGTAACGTAGTGCACAACCTGCGCACTGCGAAATGGCACGGTGACTCTACGCCATACCCGTGGGCCAGCTCCTTTAACGATTATGTGAAGGCGAATCTGGACTGGAAAGGACCGGTGGAGCAGCATCCGTTGGTGAACTACCTGTCGCATGAAGGTGGGTCGCTCTCTAACCCGACGGCAGATCACTTCTTGCCGCTGCTGTACGTGCTGGGCGCATGGGATGGCGAAGAGCCCATCACGATCCCGGTAGACGGTATCGAAATGGGCTCGCTGAGTATGCTGTCGGTGGTGATTGGCTGACGATTACTCGACGAAGATGTGCGGATAGAAGCGTGAAAGATCCTGAGTGATCAGCGCTCTGTCCTCACGAATACCGATTCCGGCTGGCTGATCGTTAATCAGCCAGCTGCCGATCAGCATATAGCTGTCGCCAAACTTCGGCAGCGGATGGAACTGCTGGACGATCATCCCTTCTTCGCCGTACGGGCCTTCGACCTGCTCGATGGTTTTGCCGTTCTCAACGATCGAAATGTTCGCGCCTTCGCGAGAGAAGATCGGTTTCACCACAAATTTGTCCATCTGCGGATGATCGTCTTCGGCGAAGTAGGCCGGGAGCAGGTTCGGGTGATCCGGGAACATCTCCCACAGTAGCGGCAGCAGCGCTTTGTTAGAGATGATGCTCTTCCACGCCGGCTCCAGCCAGCGCACGCCAGCGTCTTCCAGCTTGGTGGAGAACATCTCGCGCAGCATATATTCCCACGGATAGAGCTTGAACAGATTGCCGATCACCTGATCCTGCAGATCGGTAAACTGGCCTTTCTCACCCAGGCCGATATCTTCTATGTAGAGGAATTCGGTTGCGACACCCGCTTCCGCCGCGCAGTCCTGTAGATACTGAACGGTGCCGCGATCTTCTACGGTATCGCGGCAGCAGGTCATGTGCAGCAGCTGGAATCCGTGCTGTTCGCGCAGTTCGTTGAAGCGATCGATCAGCTTTTCCTGCAGGCTGTTGAACTGGTCGCTGCCGGCTGGCAGATTGCCGGCGTTCAGCTGATCTTCCAGCCAGATCCATTGGAAAAATGCCGCTTCATACAGCGAGGTTGGCGTGTCGGCGTTATTCTCCAGCAGCTTCGGCTCACCTTTGCCATCCCACGCCAGGTCCAGGCGTGAATAGAGAGACGGCTGGTTGGTCTGCCAGGACTGGCGGACAAAGCCCCAGGTGTGCTTTGGAATACGGAATTTGGTCATCAGCTCATCGCTGGCGATGACGCGCTCGACCACCTTCAGGCACATCTGGTGAATCTCTGCGGTGACGTCTTCCAGTTTTTCCACCTGCGCGAGGGTGAGCTTGTAGTACGCTTCCTCGCTCCAGTACGGCTCACCGTACATGGTGTGGAAGTTAAAACCGTATTCGGTCGCTTTTTCACGCCAGTCCGGGCGTTCAACAATACTGATTCTTTCCATGGCGATCAGCCACCCATTGAGCGGGAGGTGGTGCCGGTGGCGCTACGCTGCATGGTGGACTGTTTCGCCACCGACTCACCAAAGCCGCCGCGGGTAACGGTGCTGGTGGTTGCCGGTTTCGGCGCCATCGCGGTTTTCGGCACGTTCATCGAACGGCCCGGTTGGGCTGCGCCGTAGTTTTTACCGCTGGCGTCGGTGTATTTACCGTAGGCCGGGCTGGACGGGTTCTTCGAGGTGAAGACCGGCTGCTGCTGGTAGCCACCCATGCCGCCGCTCATCATGCGGCCCATCATGTAACCTGCCATCAGCGGCATCCAGAAGCTGCCGCTGCTTTGCGCCTGCGCCTGGTTTTCACCGGTTGGGGCCATGCCCGCCTGTGCAGGCGCCTGCTGACACTGGCCTTCGCCGAATTCCGCTACGCAGTCTTCACGGCTGGCGTATTTCGGCGCGGTGCGTTCGGCTTCTTTCAGCGCGTTGTTGAACGTTGTTGTACACTCCGCGCTTTTGCCCGGGTTGGCCGCGGAGCAGTCGTCCGCATTCTGATATAGCGTGACGGTTTCGTCGGTTTTCTCACAGCCTGCGAGCATAAAGACGGCGGTAACGGCCAGTGCAACCGGTGTGAGATGGCGCGCGCCCCAGCTTTTACGGAAAGCGGCGTGCTGAATGTTGTTTGTCCGTTTCATTTTATTCTTCCTGGACCCAGTGGAATGGTATTGCAATAGCGCTCAGGATAGTGGATGAGTGGTCGAAAATGAAGCGAAGAAGCGGCGAAAGCGGGGGATCTTTACGTTGCCTTACGTTGGCGCAAAAAAAAGGTCCGCACGGGGCGGACCTTGTTGCCTGCAAACGTCTGCCTTAGCGGAGACGCGCTTTGCTGGTGGCCGGAGAGGTGTAGCCGTCGGCGGTGGCATCCTGCTGCGCATTCTCAGGCGCAATGGTGGCATTGGCGGTCGAAACCGGTTTGCCCAGGGTGTTGTTCAGCGCCAGCAGATCCTGCTCGTTCAGCGTGCCCAGTGCATTTTTGATATTCAACTGGTTGATCAGATAGTTGTAACGCGCGCTGGAGAGCTGTTGCTTCGCGTTGTACAGCGTGGTGGTCGCATCCAGCACGTCAACGATGGTACGGGTACCGACGGAGTAGCCCGCTTCCATGGCGTCTAAAGAGCTCTGCGCAGAAACCACCGCCTGTTTGTAGGCGTTGATGCTGCTGATAGAGGCGTTGACGTTATTGAAGGAAGAACGCACGGTTTGCACCACGGAGCGGTGCGCGCTTTCAAGCTGCTCGCTGGCGCCGACGAAGTTGTACTGCGCCTGTTTCACCTGCGAGTTGACCATCCCGCCCTGATACAGCGGCAGGGAGAAGCTCAGACCCACTTTATTCTGACCGGCGTCGTTATCGTTGTATTGACCGTTATTGGTTTTGGAACCGCTGTAAGAGGTGTTAGACACCCCGGTAGAGGCGGTTAAATCCAGCGTCGGCAGATGGCCGTCCTGCGCCTGGCGAATCTGCTCACGCGCCAGGTCCTGGCTCAGACGAGCCTGCAACAGGGAGAGGTTGCGGTTTTCCGCTTCTTTCAGCAGAGAGTTCACGGCCTGCGGCTTATCGGTTTTGAAGCTGTCGACGTTCAGTGACGCCAGCTCCGGATAGTAGTTACCGGTGACCTGACGCAGCGCTTCTACCGCGTTGTCGAGGTTGTTACGCGCGGTGACTTCGTTCGCCAGCACGGTATCGTACTGTGAACGGGCGTTCTGCACGTCGGTGATGGCGACCAGGCCCACATTGAAGCGCTGGGTGGTTTGGTCTAACTGACGGTAAATCGCCTGTTTCTGCGCTTCGGTGTAGGAGAGCGAGTCAATGGCGCTCAGCACGTTGAAGTACGCGGTTGCGGTATTGAGGATCAGCGTCTGTTGATCGGTCTGATAGGTCACATCCTGGATGCCCGCCGCTTTTTCTTGCAGGCTCAGCGCACGCCATTTGGACATATCAAACAGCGTCTGCGTCAACTGCAGCGAGCCGCTGGTGACGTTGGAGTTCACGCCGTTGCTGTCGCGGAAGCCGTTGGTGTAGGTATAATCGGCACCCAGACCTAACTGCGGTAACAGTGGGCTACGCGCTTCGTTGATCTTTTCGAATGCCGCATCACGATCTGCTGCAGATTTACGGAGATCCGGGTTACTGGTACGTGCCTGCTGATAGACCTGTAACAGGTTCTCTGCCTGGCTCATTGTACTGAAGCCCGTCAGGCTCAGGCCAATTAAGATAGGGAGCAATTTCTTCATTTGCATTTGCATTCCTTGTTGTGAAGCTTAGCGCTGATCTAATTCACAGAAAAAATATTTGCCGATTGTACCAGAGTCCGCCGTGTTAAAAAGTTGGCGTAACGTGCCATCTGGCGTTAATTTGCACCAATCTACCATAGAGTGAGTGGATCCTAAGACAAACAGAGTTTAAATCCACAATTTCAACACAATTACTGCATAGGCCAGTCCATGACTAAATCACGTAACCCGGTGGTCACCCTCGCGAAAAACGATGTAGAAATTATTGCACGAGAAACTGTTTATCGCGGTTTTTTTTCGCTTGATGTGTACCGTTTTCGCCACCGTTTGTTCAATGGGGAGATGAGCGGAGAAGTTCGTCGCGAAATTTTTGAGCGCGGTCACGCCGCAGTCTTGCTACCCTTTGACCCAGTGCGTGACGAAGTGGTGCTGATTGAGCAGGTGCGTATTGCCGCTTATGACACCAGTGAAACCCCTTATCTGCTGGAGATGGTCGCGGGCATGATTGAAGAGGGCGAAACCGTTGAAGACGTCGCCCGGCGCGAATCGCTGGAGGAAGCGGGGTTAACCGTTGGTCGTATGAAACCGTGCCTCAGCTATCTGGCCAGCCCCGGCGGCACCAGCGAGCGTCTGAGCATTCTGGTGGGGGAAGTGGATGCGACAACGGCCAAGGGCATCCATGGCCTGGCGGAAGAACACGAAGACATTCGCGTTCATGTGGTAAGCCGGGAGTATGCTTATCAATGTGTGGAAGAGGGAAAAATTGACAACGCAGCGTCTGTCATCGCTTTGCAATGGCTGCAGCTGCATTATCAGGACTTACGAAAAGAGTGGGCAAAATGAAGCGCTATACACCTGACTTCCCTGAAATGATGCGTTTGTGCGAAACCAACTTCGCGCAATTACGCCGCTTACTGCCGCGCATTGATGAAGCCGGCGAAACGGTGAGCTATCAGGTGGCTAATGCGCAATATCGCTTAACGATAGTCGAATCAACTCGTTACACTACGCTTGTGACGATTGAACAAACGCACCCGGCGGTGAGCTACTGGAGCCTGCCGTCGATGACCGTGCGGTTGTATCATGACGCGATGGTGGCTGAAGTGTGTTCAAGTCAGCAGATCTTTCGCTTCAAAGCGCGGTATGATTATCCAAATAAAAAGTTGCATCAACGCGACGAAAAGCATCAAATTAATCAGTTTCTGGCCGACTGGCTTCGATTCTGTTTAGCACATGGAGCGATGGCGATTCCGGTTTGTACATAGAACCGTTCGGGCTGCCTCTGGGGCGCTGCCAGCGACGACGCTGCCTGAAAGGATGATGTGTATGTTTGCATCGTGAAACCTAAGGACACCATTTGGAAAGCCTTTTAAACCTTCCTCTGGCTGGTGGGGCCAGTGTCAGGGTACTGCAAATTACTGATACTCACCTGTTTGCTGAAAAAGATGAAACGCTGTTAGGGGTGAATACCTGGGAAAGCTACCACGCCGTCTTGCAGGCGATACATGCCTCGGCGCGTGAAGTTGACCTGGTGGTAGCGACAGGCGATTTAGCGCAGGATCACTCATCCGCGGCCTATCAGCACTTTGCTGAAGGCATCGCGAGCTTTACTGCGCCTTGCGTTTGGCTTCCGGGAAATCACGATTTTCAGCCGTCCATGTACAGCACATTACAGGATGCAGGCATCTCTCCGGCCAAGCGCGTGCTGGTTGGCGAACACTGGCAGATCCTGCTGCTCGACAGTCAGGTTTTCGGCGTGCCGCACGGCGAACTGAGCGACTTCCAGCTTGAGTGGTTAGAGAAACGGCTGGCGGAAATGCCGGAACGACATACCTTGCTGCTGCTGCACCATCATCCTCTGCCTTCAGGCTGTAGCTGGCTCGATCAGCACAGTCTGCGCAACGCTGGTGCCCTGGATAACGTGCTGGTGCACTATCCGCGCGTGAAGCATTTACTGTGCGGCCATATTCACCAGGAGTTGGACGTCGAGTGGAACGGGCGCCGTATCATGGCGACGCCGTCAACCTGCGTGCAGTTTAAGCCGCACTGCGCCAACTTTACGCTGGATACCGTTTCGCCTGGCTGGCGTTGGCTGGAGCTGCATGCCGATGGTTCGTTAACCACCGAAGTCTGCCGCCTTGCCGGGTCAAAATTCCATCCTGATACCGCATCTGAAGGCTATTAATGTCGACGCTTCTTTATCTGCATGGCTTTAACAGCTCTCCGTGTTCGGCCAAGGCCACGGCGCTTAAGCAGTGGCTGGCGGAGCACTATCCTGATGTGAAAATGCTGATCCCGCAGTTGCCCGTCTATCCGGCGGAAGCGGCGGAAATGCTTGAAGCGTTAGTGCTCAAGCACGGCGGTGAGCCGTTCGGGATCGTCGGATCGTCGCTGGGCGGCTATTACGCCACCTGGCTGTCGCAGTGTTTTATGCTGCCTGCGGTGGTGGTAAACCCGGCGATACGGCCGTTTGAGCTGCTGGTGAATTTCCTCGGACCGAACGAGAATCCCTACACCGGGCAGCAATATGTGCTAGAGTCACGCCATATTTACGATCTCAAAGTGATGCAAATTGACCCGCTTGAGGCACCGGATCTCATCTGGTTGCTTCAACAGACCGGCGATGAAGTGCTTGATTACCGCCAGGCCGTGGACTATTTCGCCTCCTGCCGACAAACGGTAGAGGAGGGCGGCAATCACGCATTTACCGGCTTTGAAGATCACTTCACACAGATTATCGATTTCCTGGGGTTGCATTAAGCAGCGCCAACTACCTACGAATAGATCATGACGCAATCTTCTTATAACGCTGATGCCATTGAGGTACTCACCGGGCTTGAGCCGGTTCGCCGCCGTCCGGGAATGTACACAGATACCACTCGCCCTAACCACCTTGGTCAGGAAGTGATTGATAACAGCGTGGATGAAGCGCTGGCCGGGCACGCGAAGCGTGTCGAAGTCATCCTCCATGCCGATCAGTCGCTGGAAGTTATCGATGACGGCCGTGGCATGCCCGTCGACATCCATCCGGAAGAGGGCGTACCGGCGGTTGAGCTGATCCTGTGCCGTCTGCACGCGGGCGGTAAGTTCTCCAACAAAAACTACCAGTTCTCCGGCGGCCTGCACGGCGTGGGGATTTCGGTGGTGAACGCCTTATCCAAACGCGTTGAAGTCAACGTTCGTCGCGACGGCCAAATCTACAGCATCGCGTTTGAGAACGGCGAAAAAGTCGAAGATTTACACGTTTCCGGTACCTGCGGGAAGCGCAATACCGGCACCAGCGTGCACTTCTGGCCGGACGAAAGCTTCTTCGACAGCCCGCGTTTTTCCGTATCCCGCTTAAGCCACCTGCTGAAAGCGAAAGCGGTGCTTTGCCCGGGCGTTGAAATCGTCTTTAAAGACAAAGTCAACGATACCGAACAGACCTGGTGCTACGCTGACGGTCTGAACGACTATCTCAGTGAAGCGGTGAACGGCCTGCCGCTGCTGCCGGAAAAGCCGTTTGTCGGCAACTTCTCCGGCGACACCGAAGCGGTGGACTGGGCGCTATTGTGGCTGCCGGAAGGCGGCGAACTGCTGACCGAAAGCTACGTCAACCTGATCCCGACCATGCAGGGTGGTACGCACGTTAACGGTCTGCGTCAGGGCCTGCTCGACGCGATGCGCGAGTTCTGCGAATACCGCAACATCCTGCCGCGCGGCGTGAAGCTGTCGGCGGAAGATATCTGGGATCGCTGCGCCTACGTGCTGTCGGTGAAGATGCAGGATCCGCAGTTTGCCGGGCAGACTAAAGAGCGTCTCTCTTCCCGTCAGTGCGCGGCCTTTGTCTCCGGCGTGGTGAAAGACGCCTTTAGCCTGTGGCTGAACCAGAACGTGCAGGCGGCCGAGCTGCTGGCCGAAATGGCGATTTCCAGCGCTCAGCGTCGTCTGCGCGCGGCGAAAAAAGTGGTGCGTAAAAAACTCACCAGCGGACCGGCGCTGCCGGGCAAACTGGCCGACTGCACCGCGCAAGATCTCGCTCGCACCGAGCTGTTCCTTGTGGAAGGCGACTCGGCGGGCGGCTCCGCCAAACAGGCGCGCGATCGTGAATATCAGGCGATCATGCCGCTCAAAGGTAAGATCCTTAACACCTGGGAAGTCTCGTCTGACGAAGTGCTGGCCTCACAGGAAGTGCACGATATTTCCGTGGCGATCGGCATCGATCCGGACAGTTCGGATCTCAGCCAGTTGCGCTACGGCAAAATCTGTATCCTTGCGGATGCCGACTCCGATGGTCTGCACATCGCCACGCTGCTGTGCGCGCTGTTTGTGAAGCACTTCCGCGCGCTGGTGAAAGAAGGTCACGTCTACGTGGCGCTGCCGCCTCTGTATCGTATCGATCTGGGCAAAGAGGTTTACTACGCTCTGACCGAAGAAGAAAAAGCGGGCGTGCTGGAACAGCTCAAGCGTAAGAAAGGAAAACCGAACGTGCAGCGTTTTAAAGGTCTGGGTGAAATGAACCCGATGCAGCTGCGCGAAACCACGCTTGATCCGAACACTCGCCGCCTGGTGCAGCTTGTCATCAACGATGAAGATGAACAGCAGACCGATGCCACCATGGACATGCTCCTCGCCAAAAAGCGCTCGGAAGATCGCCGCAACTGGCTGCAGGAAAAAGGCGATATGGCCGATATCGAAGCCTGATTTCCAATCTCAAATTGAGCCTAAAAGGAGACGCATGCGTCTCCTTTTTTATTGCCCGAGTGCCGGCTCAATCGCCAACCTCCGAGGCTAATGAATCGATTCATTTCTAATTTCTGCGCTTTATGAAATGCCATTTTAAAATTTGGTATGACAGGTCACACTTTAGTTGTATGACTTCTACCATATTCTTCCGCTGGACATAAAACATACTTTTGAACATGGACGTCAATCTATGCAGCCAAGTGATTCGCATAGTGAATTTTATCTTTCCTTACAAGAGAATCGTCTATGTTAAGAAGAAAACTGGTTTTAAGCGTTTTATCTTTCTCGTTACTGATGGGGTCTGCGGCGGCGATGGCGAAAACGGTTTTTATCGCCTCAGATGTGCATCCCGCTGATTATCCGACGACTGCTGCGGTGATTCATATGGGGGAGAAGCTCAGTCAACAAACCGACGGGCGTCTCTCCATCAGGATGTTCCCAAGCGGGCAGATGGGAGATGAAAGCACCACGCTGGAAAAGACCCGCGCCGGGGCGATTGATATTCTGCGCGTTTCTATGGCGCCGGTTGGCGGCATCCTGCCGCAGGTGAGCGTCTTCAACATGCCGTTTGTGTTCCGCGATACCAATCATCAGCACAAAGTGCTGGATGGCGACGTGGGCAGCAAACTGGCGAAAGAGATCTCCGACAGCAACCTTGGGCTGGTTTTCCTTGGCTGGATGGACGCGGGCTCGCGCAGCTTGATCACCAAAAAACCGATCACCACCCTCGACGATCTGAAAGGCGTGAAGATCCGTCTGCAAAACAACCCGATTGGTCTCGATACCTTTAAAGCACTGGGCGCTAACCCGATCGTTCTGCCGGTTGGCGATGTCTTCGCTAGCCTGCAAACCGGGGTGATTGACGCAGCAGAAAACAACGAGCCGACCTTTGATACCGAAAACTATGTGGTGGCCGGCACCAAATATTTTGACCTCACCGAACACTTTATGATCCCGGAAGTGCTCGCCTTCTCGAAGCGTAAATGGAGCAAACTATCGGCGGAAGATCAGGCGCTGATCATGAAGCTGGCAAAAGAAGCGCAGGCGGAAGAACGCGTGCTATGGGCTGAATACGTCGAGAAATCCAAACAGCGTCTGCAAAGCCAGGGCGTGAAATTCCTGCCGGTGGATAAAAAACCCTTTGTCGATGCCACTGCGCCGGTTCGCGAAAAATATGGCAAGCAGTTCAGCGACTTAATGCAAGAAATTCAGGACACCAAATAATCCCCGTGGCGGCAGGACGGCGCGTGCTGTCCTGCCCGTTTTGATCTGGAGATAACAATGAAAAATATCTATGTCCTGGTCATGGATGGCGTGTATCGGATCTGTATCTGGCTGTCAGGGATCAGCCTGTTATTTATGACGTTTATTTATCTGGTGGGGATTTACGCCCGTTTTCGTCCTGATTTTCCGGCATGGCTCGATTTTCTCCCGCATGCCTCAACCAGCTGGCCGGAACCGTTATCGCAGATTTGCATGATCACCTTCTCCTTCGTAGGGGCGGCCGCGGCCTATCGGGCCGGCAGCCACATCGCGATTACCATGCTGGTGGATCACATTAACCCGGCGATGAAAAAAGCGCTGGCGGTGTTCGTCGATCTGGCGATGCTGGCCACCTGCCTGTTTATCATTCACTGGGGGATTATCGGTTGTATGGATGCCTGGGAGGACGTGGTGCCATCGCTGCCGTTCCTGACCTCGGGGATCACCCATTTGCCAATTCCGCTGGGTTCGTTCTTCACGCTGCTGTTTGTGGTTGAAAAACTGCTGTGCGGCCCGCAAACGCACCGCGAACTGGTGCAGTTTGGCTCGCCGAAAGTCGGTCACTAAGGGGCACAAGCAATGGACTTAACGCTGATTATATTTGTCGTGACCTTCGTGGTGTTGATGGCCGTGGGGATGCCGGTGGCCTACGCCGTGGGGTTGACCGCCGTGGTGGTGACCGCCTTCGCGGACTTCTCGCTCGATGGGCTGGTAATCACCATTTTCCACAGTACCGATAACGTCAACCTGTTGACCATTCCCTTCTTTGTGTTCGCGGGGGCGATCATGGCAGAAGGGGGGATGGCGCGACGGCTGGTGGATTTTGCCGGGCTGTTCGTCGGCTGGATCCGCGGAGGGCTGTCGCTGGTTAACATTCTGGCCTCCACGCTGTTTGGCGCGATTTCGGGATCGTCGGTGGCGGATACCGCCTCGATCGGATCGGTGCTGATCCCGGAAATGGAGCGTAAAGGCTACCCGCGTTCTTTTGGCGCGGTGCTGACCGCCAGCGCCTCGGTGCAGGCGATCCTGGTGCCGCCGAGCCATAACTCGGTGCTGTTTGCTATCGTGGCGAACACCGCGGCGGTGACCATTCCGGCGATGTTCCTCGCCGGGATCATTCCGACCTTGGTGCTGTGCGTGACGCTTATCGTTATGTGTTTAATTGCGGCACGTAAAAACAACTATCCGAAAGAAGCGCGCGTTGAGCTGAAGCGCAAGATCAAGATTGCCTCCGACGCCATCTGGGGACTCGTGACCATTGTGATCATCTCCGGCGGCATCCTATCCGGCTTCTTTACGCCAACGGAATCAGGGGCAATTGCCTGTATCTGGGCGATGTTTGTCACCTTCTTTGTCTACCGCGAATATAAGCTGAAGGATTTCCCGAAGCTTATCCACCGCACGATCAAAACCGTCACCATGGTGATGGTGCTGATCGCTTTTGCCGCCGCTTTTGGCTCGGTTATGACGCTGGTAGGGCTGCCGCAGGAGATCTCCGCCGCATTGTTGTCGCTGTCAGATAACAAGTACGTCATCCTGTTAATCATCAACATCATGCTGCTGCTGTTGGGCTGTTTGATGGACATGGCGCCGCTGATTCTGATTCTGACGCCGATCCTGCTGCCGGTGGTGGTAGAGCTGGGGATCGATCCGGTGCACTTTGGCATTATTATGATGATGAACTTAGGCATTGGGCTGATCACGCCGCCGGTAGGGTCGGTACTGTTCGTGGCCAGCGCCGTCAGCGGGCAGAAGATTGAAACCGTCGTGAAAGCGATGATTCCGTTCTACTGCGTGCTGTTCCTGGTGCTGATTGCCATTACCTATATCCCGATTCTGTCACTGTGGCTCCCGGGGCGCTTCCACTAACCCGCTGGCGCGATACGTGATTTTTTCGGTACTGCAAGGGGGTCTCACCGATCCCCTTTTTAAATGAGCTAATAAAGTAGGTCACTTCGGCAAACCCCACCTGCCCGGCAATCTCGCTCACCGGCAGCGCGCTGTGCAGCAGCAGCTCGCAGGCGCGGCGCAGGCGTAACGTATTGAGGTAATCGTGAATATGCTCCCCGGTCTCGGCGTGAAAGCGGCGTGACAGATAGCTGCGCGATTTGCCCAGCTCTGCTGCCAGGGCATCAAGGCTGAATTTCTTCTGATAGTTCTCTTCAATCCAGAACATGACCGGGCTGGCAATACCGCTTGAGGTGTCGATCATTTTTTCCTGCACCGGCGGCAGCATATTGAATAATGTCATTAACATACAGGCTATCTGTTCAGTGCTCAGCGCGGAGAGGCTGGCGGCGCGCGCGTAAAGCCCGAACAGATGATCGATATGGGGATGCATCTCGGCTAAATCGGCGACAAATGCCGGGCGGCCCCGTGTGGAAAGCATCTGCAAACGGCGGTGATTATCGGGAAAATGACGGAGAAGTTTGGCAATCGCGTGCTGATCGACGTGAATAATGGTACGGCGATAGCTGTCCTGCGCTTTCTCATCCACCATGATTTTATGCAACGTAAATGGCGGGAAGAAAAACAGTCGCCCGGGACGCATGGTGTACTGGCGATTGTCGACGATCACCACGCCAAAACCCTCTTCAACGTAGAGAATTTCCAGACACTGGTGCCAGTGATGGTAGCGCACGGTGTTGGCAAAAAGACGGCTGAATGACGCGACGGCGTCATTCAGCGTGATCAGCTCCAGATGTTCGGCATTCCAGGACGAAGTCATGTGCAATATATTTAAACTTTTACCGGTTTAATCTTACTACTAAACCACTGTTTTAAATTTTATCAAGCACCGGTTCACACAATACTATCAGTTGTGACCGGGTTAACATTTCTTCGCTGCCTGGATTCTCTATGCTTTAGCCACTTTCGAGGATGGTTAAATCAGGAGTCAGGACAGTGGCTGAAATATCAAAAATATTGTCATCACGTGAAGACGTTACAGCAACGTTGATGACGATGCTGAGCGCTCTCGATAAACAATTTCCCGCTGACGTCGCGCAGTTCTCGCTGGGTAACACCTGTGCGCACTACAGCACGGATATCGCGGAGATGGAGGGCTTATCGAGAGCGCTTTGGGGCCTGTTCCCGCTGCTGGCGGGCGGGGCGGACGTGCCGTTCAGCGACAAGTACATCACTGCCATTAAGTTAGGCACCGACCCGCAAAGCCTGTCTTACTGGGGGGAAACCGGGCCCTACGATCAGCGACTGGTCGAAATGGCCGCCTACGGCCTGGGGCTGGCGCTGTTGCAGGACAAGCTGACCGCGCATTTCAGCGACGCAGAACTGGCGAATCTGCATCGCTGGTTGAATCAAATCACCGATGCCCAGATGCCGGACAGCAACTGGAACTACTTCGCGGTGATTGTTCAGTTGGGCTTTAAGCGCGCCGGGCTGCCTTACGATCAGGCGGCGATTGACCGTCGCTTCAATATGATGGAAGCCTACTATCTTGGCGACGGCTGGTACTCTGATGGTCCCGGCCGCCCGAAGGACTACTATATTTCGATGGCGTTCCATTTCTATGGCCTGATTTACGCCACTCTTAACGCCAGCGATGACCCTACCCGCGCGGCTACCTTGCGTGAGCGCGCCAGCCTGTTTGCGAAGGATTTTATCTACATGTCCGCCGCCGACGGCGCATCGGTGCCGTTTGGCCGCAGCCTGACCTACCGTTTTGCCATGGTGGCTTTCTGGAGCGGCGTGGCGTTTGCTGAACTTGATGTGTTCTCGCCGGGCGTCGTGAAAGGCATTATCCTGCGTCACCTGCGCTGGTGGTTGGCGCAGCCGATTTTCGATCGCGACGGTATTTTAACGCTTGGCTTCGCGTACCCGAATCTGGCGATGTGCGAAGACTACAACTCACCGGGCTCGCCGTACTGGGCGCTGAAAGTGTTCCTGATTCTGGCGCTGCCCGCTAATCACGCGTTCTGGCAGGCTCAAGAGCTGCCGCTGCCGACGTTAGACCCGGTTCACGCCATTGTCCCCGCACAGCAGATTTTGCAACACGATGAAGGTTCGCAGCACGTGGTGATGCTGACCTCCGGGCAACTGGAGCTGAACAACTACGTTAATACCGAAGCGAAATACACCAAATTTGCCTACTCCACCCGTTTTGGTTTCACCATTGAGCGCGGGCGCTACGGTATCAAGCACGCGGCCTGCGACTCCATGCTGCTGCTGTCGGATAACGACAACTACTGGCGTGGGCGTCGAGAGTGCGCCAGCGTGGAGATGCTGGACGGCGCCATCTACTCCCGCTGGCTACCGTGGCATGACGTGCAGGTCGATACCTGGCTGATTCCTTGCGGCGAATGGCATGTGCGTGTTCACCGTGTTAATACCGCGCGCCGTCTGCAGACGGTGGAGGGCGGTTTCGCGGTGATGAAGGCCGATGCGGAAATCACTGGGGGCCAAAGCCGCGTTCGTGCCGCTAATGGTACCAGCGTGGTGGTCGATCTCTCCCCGCACGCGGTGCGCCAGGCCGACTGCGTGATTACGCCGCCAAACAGCAGCGTGATGTTCCCGGAATGCGCGGCTATCCCAATGCTCTCTGGCGATATCGCCCCCGGCGAACACTGGTTGTGCTGTGCCGTCGTCGCTAGCGGTGACACCCATGCGCCGTTGCCGGCACTGCCGATGCTGCATATTGAAAACAATGCGCTAAGCGTCAGGGATAACGTGAGCGGAAAAATAACAAATTTAAGTTTATAACCCTCCGGAAAACACAATAAACCGGAATATCCCCTCGCCAGCTTTGAATTGTCATGATTCAGAGCTGGCACCCTACAAAGTTTTGTCGAGGACCGTATGGAAAAAATAGCGTCTCCAAACAGGCTTGAATATTACAAAATAAGTTCGTTTATCTTTTTATATTTCTTTACCTGGTCTGCCAGCATTGGCCTCTTTGCCATTTGGCTTGGGCAAAAAGCCGAGCTCAGCGGCGCAGTCATTGGCACCGTTTTTGCCGTTAACGGAATATTCTCGGTAATTCTTAAACCGATCTACGGCTATATTCTCGATAAGATCGGTATGAGTAAATATCTGCTCTATTTTGTGGTGGTGATGTCCGCCCTGATGGCGCCGTTTTTTATTTATGTTTATCAGCCACTGCTGCTGTCTTACACCACCCTCGGGATTATTGTTGGGGCGATTTATCTGAGCTTCGCATGGTATGCCGGTGTGGCGGCTTGTGAATCCTATGCCGATCGTTACAGCCGTCTGAACAGCATGGAATTCGGTCAAATTCGTATGTGGGGCTCGCTCGGTTGGGCGGTGGCATCCTCGTTCTCCGGGTTGCTGTTTAATATCTCTCCGGCCTACAACTTTATTCTTGGCAGCGTGGCGTCGCTGGTCATGCTGGCGGTGCTGATTAGCCTGAAAGTGGATACCGAAAGCAGTAACGCCAGCGCGGTAATTTCGAAGGATAAGATTGTCCTGAAAGACGTTTATGACCTGCTGAAAAGCAGCAAATTCTGGGCATTCTGCCTGTATGTCGCCGGCGTGGCGTGGATGATGTTTGTTGCTGAGCAGCAATTCTCGCGCTATTTCGTGACCTTCTTTAGCGATGTCCATGAAGGAAATACAATTTTTGGCCTGCTCGGGACGGTACAGTCCGGCACCGAATTCGTCATGTATATCTTTATGCCGATGTTCGTTAACTATATCGGTGCGAAACGCGGTCTGTTGATTGTTGGCGCATTAGTTGGCGCACGACTGGTGATTTCAGGCCTGTGTGATTCTCATCTGCTGATTTCCGTTATTAAGCCGCTGTACGGTCTGGAAATTTGTCTGCTGCTGGTATCGGTCTTTAAATATATTGCTGAGCATTTCGATAAACGCGTTAATGCCACCATGTATTTATTAGGCTATCAGGCGATGCTGTATATCGGTAACGTCGTGGTCTCTTCCCCGGCAGGATTATTGTACGACCGTATTGGTTTTGAAAAGACCTATATGATCATGGGTGGCATTGCGCTGTTATTTACGCTTATCTCCGCATTCACCTTATCCGCCTGTAAACGTCAGAATCATCGCCAGCCAGCCCTTGATGTGGCTGAAAATGGTATTTCTAAATAAGCCTTACTGATTGAAGGAACCGAATATGTTAAACCAAATCGTTGAGGAAAAATTACGCGAATTCCCGGGTGCTCCCGTTAATCTGCAAACGTTTAACGATGAGCTGTGCTCGGCGCGTAGCCATGTCCTTAAGCTGATTAGCCGTCATTTAACGGATTTCGGTGATAAATTCCCTGGCGAGGCCTGCGTTAAAGGTTATTACCCGTTAACCGAAAACGTTGAATGGACCACCAGCTTCTGGACTGGCCAGCTCTGGCTGGCGTGGGAAATGACCGGTGATGAGAAGTATCGGGCGCTGGCGGAAAAACACGTGCGTTCATTCGGCCTGCGCATTGCCGGGCGTCATGACACCAATACCCACGATCTGGGCTTTCTGTACACGCTCTCCTGCGTATCGGCATGGCGTCTGACCGGCAATCGCGACGCGCGCGGTTTTTCTCTGCTGGCGGCGGAAGCGCTGCTTGAACGTTTCCACCGCAAAGCGGAAATCATTCAGGCCTGGGGCGTGTTGACCGATCCGGAGCAGGCCGGGCGCATGATCATCGACTGCACCATGAACCTGCCGCTGCTGTACTGGGCGACGGAGCAGACCGGAGACCCGCGCTTTGCCGATGCGGCCCGCGCGCATGTGCGTCAGTCGGCGAAGTATCTGGTGCGTGAAGATGCTTCGACCTACCACACTTACTACATGAACGTGCAGACTGGCGAACCGCGCTTTGGCAAAACGCAGCAGGGTTACGCCGACGACTCCTGCTGGTCGCGCGGTCAGGCGTGGGGTATCTACGGCTTTATGCTGAGTTTCCTCTACACTGGCGATAAGGAACTGATTAGCTTGTCGAAAAAGCTGGCGAACTACTTCCTTAACCGTTTACCGGAAGATGCGATCTGTCACTGGGATCTGGCGCTTGTCGGCACCGATGCGCTGCGTGATTCATCGTCGGCGGCGATTGCGGTATGTGGCCTGCTGGAGCTGGTGAAGCATCTGCCGACCACCGATCCGGATCGTGAGCGCTATCAGCAGTGGGCGATGGGCATCATGTCGTCGCTGTCAAAAAACTATCTGATGGGGCTGGATGAGCCGGGTACCGGCGTGTTGAAGCATTCGGTGTATCACTTCGCCAGCGATAAAGGCGTGGATGAGTGCTGTAGCTGGGGGGATTACTTCTATGTGGAAGCGCTGGTGCGTATGACGCAGAGCTGGAAGTTGTACTGGTAATATATCCCCTGGAGTCGGCGTAAGTACGCCGACTCCAGGGAAATACAGGCTTAAACGCCCGCCTGCAGAATACGAATGCTGGTATCCAGCACGTCGCCTTTCACCGCTTCACCCCAGGCTTTCATGTGCGGGGTTTGCAGGTGTGCTTCAAGGTGCGCCACGCTTTCCCACATTTCGACCATCACGATCGAGTCCGGCGCGGTCGTCTGGAAGCTGACGCCTGCCGCGTGGTCTACCATTGGCGCATAGCCGTGGCAGCCGTCTTCTTTCAGGACGGTCGGGATAATTTTCGCGAACTGATCCAGTACCGCCTGACGGTGGTGTTGGCCGGGACGGGTACGGATTTCAGCAATAACTGTCAACATGATTAACTCCTTCTAATTCCTGACTAACAGTTAACCAAAAATTTTCCCAAGATGCTCGCGATATTCTGCAACGTAGCGCGGAATGTCCGGCATTTTAATCACGTCGTTGGCGATAAAGGTTGGCAGTGCTTCCATTCCCAGGAACTGGTTGGCTTTGTGGAACGGCAGATACACGCCGTCAACGCCCACGCCGTGGAAGAACTGATCTTTATCGGTAAAGGCTTCCATCGGTGCGTTCCAGGTCAGGGACAGCATGTAGGTTTTGCCCTGAATCAGGCCGCCAGAGCCGTATTTTTTGCTCGCGTCGGAGCGGGTGCGGCCATCGCTGGCGTACAGGGAGCCGTGACCTTCGGTGAAGACGTCATCGATGTATTTTTTCACGGTCCACGGTGCGCCCATCCACCAGCCCGGCATCTGCCAGATGACGGAGTCCGCCCACAGGAAGTTCTGCACTTCAGCTTTCACATCGTAGTCGCCGTCGGCGCGAACCACTTTAACATCATGCCCGAGGTCGCGCAGGAAGGTTTCCGCGACTTCGGTCAGGGTGTCATTCAGTTGGCCGTTAGAGTGGCCGAATTTTTTCGCGCCGTTAACAATCAGGATGTTGCTCATTATATGTCCTCAATAAAATGCCTTTGTCAGTCATGATACCCGGCAACTTGCTGCGGTTAAATGTGCAAAATGTGCAAAGTCTTTTGCTGAAATAGCAATAATTGCTTCACCCGCGAATATCGACCTGGAAACCGCCATCGGACACATTGCTGAAAGTAACCGACATATGATGTAACGCCGCGATGCGCTGCACGATAGACAGCCCCAGGCCGCTGCCGGTGGCATCCTGGCCCGGTGGGCGATAGAAACGTTCACCGATGCGCGCCAGCGCCTCCGGGCTGATCCCCGGCCCGTTGTCGCGCACGCTAAACCCGTCATGAGTCAGCGTCACGTCGACCACGCTGCCTGCCGGGCTGTAGCGCACGGCATTATCCAGCAGGTTACGCACCAGCAGCCCCAGCAGCAGCGGTTGCGCCGTCCGGGTGACCGGCTGGGCATTGAGATGCAGCCGCACTTCGATTCCTGCTTTTTGCGCCGTGTGGTAGATGTCCATGACTGAAGATTGCAGCAGCTCGTCCAACGCGACGCTCTGCACGTCCGCCAGCTGTTCAAGCGAATCCAGGCGCGAGAGGGTAAGCAGCTGTTCCACCAGGCGGGTGGCGCGGTCAATACCCTCGTGCAGCTGCAACAGCGCTTTGCGCTGGCTTTCGGGGTCGTCTTGCGACATTTGCGCCACTTCGGCCTGCACCCGCAGCGCCGTTAAGGGGCTGCGCAGCTCGTGGGCGGCGTCAGAGGTAAAGCGCCGCTCGCGGGTCACCATATCGTGGGTTCGACGGAACAACTGGTTGAGGGCGTCCAGCAGCGGGCGCACTTCCGTCGGTACGCTATCGGTGTTCAACGGCTCACTGGCATCCGGGTCACGCTGGCGCAGCGTGCGGGTCAGCTTTTTCAACGGCGCCAGCTCGCGGCTCAGCAGCACAATCAGCAGTAAAAACATCACCGGCAGCGCGATTAGCCACGGCGTCAACTGGCTGGTAATGATATCCAGCGCCATCTCGCGGCGGTAATCCCACTCCTGGCCGACAACGATGCGATATTTTTTATCGGCGGTGGTCAGCCAAAGAAAGCGCCAGGGGTCATCGTCATTGTTGAGTTGCCCGTCATCGAAACCATCCCGCCGATAGTGATAGGGAATGTCCGGGCCATTTTCGCCGTCGTGCAGCACCATTTTGCCGTCAGCGGTGTAGATGGCGAAGGCCAGCACATCGTCATCCAGGTGACCGTGTTTCACCTTTTTCGGCGTGCGGATCCACTGACGTGAAGTCGACAGGTCGGTAAAATCCATGGCGCTGATGCGTTTGGCAAATAACATCTGCTGGGTGTCGAAAAGCTCATCCAGCTTTTTGGTGGTTTGCTTCCAGGCGATGGCGCTGGCGAAACACCAGGTGATGGCGGCAAGCAGCATAAACAGCAGCGTCAGACGGACGCGCAGGCTAAGGTGGCGGATCAGATTCATTGGTCACCCAGGGTGTAGCCGATACCGTGAACGGTGCGGATAAAGTGGCTGCCGAGTTTGCGTCGCAGATGGTGAACATGAACCTCAACGGCGTTGCTGGTGACCTCTTCATCCCAGCTGTAGAGCTTCTCCTCAATCAACTTGCGCGGCAGCACACGCCCGGCGTTACGCAGCAGCAGTTCCAGCAGCGCGAACTCTTTGGGTTTGAGCACCAGCGCTTCGCCCTTTAAGGTGGCGGTCAGGCTGCCGGGATCCAACTCGACGTCGCCGTGACGTAATGCGCTGCTGGGCTGCCCATGGGCGCGACGAATCAGCGCCTCCAGCCTGGCGGCGACTTCAATCAGGGCAAAGGGCTTACAGAGATAATCGTCGGCGCCGAGGCGCAACCCTTCCACGCGCTGGCTAAGCGCATCGCGAGCGGTGAGGATCAGTACCGGTTCGCGGCGTGATTTTTCACGCCATTCGCGCAAAATATCCAGCCCATCAATACCCGGCAGCGTCAGATCGAGGATCACGGCATCGTAAGGCGCCGTATAGAGCGCGGTTTTCCCTTCTTCTCCGCGAGTGAACCAATCAATGGTGAAGCCCATTTTCCCCAACCCGGTTTTGATGCCATCGCCGATAAGCTTGTCATCTTCCACCAATAAAATACGCATCTTTTGCTCCTTGCCGACCCTCTGACATGCCAAGTAAACCGCGCCTTTACCGCCGCTGTACAGCGAAAAAAAATCTTTTTTCCGCTTAAGAAGTTGTTAAGAATTGGTCTGTGTAATAGGTGGCATAGCCAATAACAAGGAGACATTATCATGAAGAAACTTGCTGCTTTCGCCGCTATTCTGGCACTGGCATCCGCACCGGCCTTCGCCGCTAACCAGGGCGGTTTTTCCGGCCCTTCCAGCACCACGACGACGCAAACCGGCGGCTTTACCGGCCCTAGCGGAACGGTAACCACCGCGGCAAACGCGAAATCAATGCGTGACGATACCTGGGTGACGCTGCGCGGTAATATCACCGAGCGTGTTTCCGACGATCTGTATATCTTTAAAGATTCCAGCGGCACCATCAATGTCGATATTGACCACAAACGCTGGAACGGCCAGACCATCTCCCCACAAGATCTGGTGGAAATTCAGGGTGAAGTGGATAAAGACTGGAACTCTGTCGAAGTCGACGTGAAGCAGATTCGTAAAGTGAATCCGTAATCCCACACAGCGCAAGATCGGTCAGGATTCACCGTCGCCCGGTGGGCAGAATAGGCCACAAGGAGGCAGTGATGAATGACCTGATAAGCGCGGCTTATTCCGAACGCCTGCGGCGCGTTTGCGACCACATTGAGCGTCATCTGGATGAGCCTCTGTCGATTGAGGCGTTAAGCCGGATGGCGCACAGCTCGCCGTTTCATTTTCACCGGCAGTTTACCGCCTGGAGCGGGCTTCCGCTCTATCGCTATATCCAGTGGTTGCGTTTGCGCCGTGCGTCATGGCGGCTGGCGTTTAACCCGCAGGATAAAGTTATCGATATCGCGCTGGATGCCGGGTTCCAGAATCCGGAGTCGTTCACACGTGCTTTCAAAACCGCGTTTGGTCAAAGCCCGCGCCGGTTTCGGCAATCGCCGGACTGGCTGGCCTGGCACCAACGCGTTCCTAAACTTGCGTTACAGGAGCAGCATGTAATGGACGTAAAAATCGTTGAATTTCCACCTACCCGCGTCGCGATGCTGACGCATCTGGGGCATCCGGATAAGGTCAACGCCAGCGCGGCGAAATTTATCGCATGGCGGCGCGAAACGGGCCAGTCGCCGATTGCCAGCAGTCAAACCTTTGGTATTGCCTGGCACGACCCGCAGACGACGCCGCCGGATCAATTCCGCTTTGATATCTGCGGCAGCGTCCGCCAGCCGATAGCCGAAAATGACGTTGGCGTGGTGAATAGCGAGATTCCTGGCGGGCGCTGCGCGGTAGTGCGCCATCAGGGATCGCTCGACAGCCTCCCGGAGAGCGTGTGGTATTTATTCCGTGAATGGCTACCCGTCAGCGGCGAGACGCCGCGCGATTTTCCGGTCTTCTTCCAGTACCTGAATTTCGTCAATGAGGTGGCGGAGCATGAGCTGCTGACGGATATCTATCTGCCGCTTCGTTAACTTCCTCGCAACCTGTCTCACGGTTTGTGACTCAGACCGTGAGATAGGGTATTATCTGCGGCAATATTGCCGTCCGAACGGTCAGCATGCAGATTGAGGATCCCCTGTTAATGAGCGATATGGCAGAGCGCCTTGCGCTACATGAATTTACGGAAAACGCCTACTTAAACTACTCCATGTACGTGATCATGGATCGTGCGTTGCCGTTTATTGGCGACGGCCTGAAGCCGGTACAGCGCCGCATCGTCTACGCGATGTCAGAGCTGGGGCTGAACGCCACCGCTAAATTTAAAAAATCCGCCCGTACCGTTGGTGACGTACTGGGTAAGTATCACCCGCACGGCGACAGCGCCTGCTATGAAGCTATGGTGCTGATGGCGCAGCCGTTCTCTTACCGTTACCCGCTGGTCGATGGCCAGGGGAACTGGGGGGCGCCGGATGATCCCAAGTCATTTGCGGCGATGCGTTATACCGAATCCCGCCTGTCCAAATACTCCGAGCTGCTGTTAAGCGAGCTGGGGCAGGGGACGGCTGACTGGGTGCCAAACTTCGACGGCACGATGCAGGAGCCGAAAATGCTGCCTGCGCGCGTGCCGAACATCCTGCTGAACGGCACCACCGGTATTGCCGTGGGCATGGCGACGGATATCCCGCCGCACAACCTGCGCGAAGTGGCGAAAGCGGCGATTACGCTGATTGAAAAACCGCAGACCACCCTCGACGAAGTGCTGGATATTGTCCAGGGGCCGGACTACCCGACCGAAGCGGAAATCATCACTTCCCGTGCGGAAATTCGCAAAATTTACCAGAACGGTCGCGGCTCCGTACGCATGCGCGCGGTGTGGACCAAAGAAGACGGCGCGGTGGTGATTACCGCGCTGCCGCATCAGGTTTCCGGCGCCAAGGTGCTGGAACAGATTGCCGCCCAGATGCGCAACAAAAAGCTGCCGATGGTCGACGACCTGCGTGATGAATCTGACCACGAGAACCCGACCCGCCTGGTGATTGTGCCGCGTTCCAACCGCGTGGATATGGAGCCGGTGATGCATCACCTGTTCGCGACCACCGATCTGGAAAAAAGCTACCGCATCAACCTGAACATGATTGGCCTCGACGGCCGTCCGGCGGTGAAAAATCTGCTGGAGATCCTCACCGAGTGGCTGGCGTTCCGCCGCGACACGGTGCGCCGTCGTCTGAACTATCGTCTGGAGAAAGTGCTTAAGCGCCTGCATATCCTCGAAGGTTTGCTGGTGGCGTTTCTCAACATCGATGAAGTGATTGAGATCATCCGTAACGAGGATGAGCCGAAACCCGCACTGATGTCGCGCTTTGGCATCAGCGAAACCCAGGCGGAAGCGATCCTTGAGCTGAAACTGCGCCATCTCGCCAAACTTGAAGAGATGAAGATTCGCGGCGAGCAGGATGATTTAGCGAAAGAACGCGATCAGCTGCAGGCGATTCTTGCCTCTGAGCGCAAGATGAGCAACCTGCTGAAGAAAGAACTGCAGGCCGATGCTGATACTTTCGGTGACGACCGCCGTTCGCCGCTGCACGAGCGTGAAGAAGCGAAAGCGATGAGCGAGCACGACATGCTGCCGTCTGAGCCGGTGACCATTGTGCTGTCGCAGATGGGCTGGGTGCGTAGCGCCAAAGGCCACGACATCGATGCGCAGGGGCTGAGCTATAAATCGGGCGACAGCTGGAAAGCGTCGGTGAAAGGCAAGAGCAACCAGCCGGTGGTGTTTGTCGATACCACCGGTCGCAGCTACGCCATCGACCCCATTACGCTGCCGTCCGCGCGCGGGCAGGGCGAGCCGCTCACCGGTAAACTGACGCTGCCGCCAGGCGCGACCGTCGAGCATATGCTGATGGAAGGCGATGAAACCAAGCTGCTGATGGCCTCTGATGCGGGTTATGGTTTCCTGTGTACCTTTAACGATCTGGTGGCGCGAAACCGTGCTGGTAAGGCGCTGATCTCTCTGCCAGAAAATGCGCATGTGATGCCGCCGCTGGTTGTTGAGGACGAGTCGGATATGCTGCTGGCGATCACCGCCGCGGGCCGTATGCTCATGTTCCCATTGAGCGACCTGCCGCAGCTGTCGAAAGGTAAGGGCAACAAGATTATCAATATCCCGTCGGCGGAAGCGGCCAACGGCACCGATAGCCTTGCGCACCTGTATATCCTGCCGCCGCAGAGCACGCTGACCTTCCACGTGGGCAAACGTAAGATCAAACTGCGTCCGGAAGAGCTGCAAAAAGTGACCGGCGAACGTGGTCGCCGTGGGACGCTGATGCGCGGCCTGCAAAAAATCGACCGCGTGGAAATTGATTCGCCACAACGCGCGCAGGTTGACGATAGCGAAGAGTAAGTTTTTCCCCGCCGATGGGCGGGGAAAATTTGCTGTAAAACCGTTGTTAATTCAGCCGTTGCGATTAACAATACCCTTTTGCAGGGGTCTGCAAGTAACAAAGCCCTGTCCGGTATACGTGCCCGTAATGCCTGGCTGGAAATGTGCGCCTGACGTACATGCCAGCCGTGCACCGACGGTATAATTCTAAGCGGTTCAGGGTTCAGAGGACGCTATGCTATTTATTTTACGTGTCATTATTGTTGTCATTTACTGCATCCTGGTATGCATTTTTGGCTGCATCTATTGTCTGTTCAGCCCGCGTAACCCAAAACACGTCGCCACCTTCGGCCATATGTTTGGCCGCCTGGCGCCCGTTTTTGGTCTCAAGGTTGAAACCCGCCTGCCTGCCGGCGCGGAAAACTTCGGCAACGCCATCTATATTGCTAACCATCAGAATAACTATGACATGGTTACCGCAGCGAACATCGTGCTGCCGCCCACCGTCACGGTAGGGAAAAAGAGTCTGGTGTGGATCCCGTTCTTCGGCCAGCTGTACTGGCTAACGGGTAACCTGCTGATCGACCGCAACAACCGTGCGAAAGCGCACGGCACCATTGCCGAAGTGGTTAATACTTTCCAGAAACGCAAAATCTCCTTCTGGATGTTTCCGGAAGGGACCCGCAGCCGCGGTCGCGGCCTGCTGCCGTTCAAAACCGGCGCGTTCCACGCCGCTATCGCTTCAGGCGTGCCGATCATTCCGGTGTGCGTATCGAATACCTCCAACAAAATCAAACTCAACCGTTGGAACAACGGCCAGGTGATTGTGGAAATGCTGGATCCTATCGACACCAGCGCGTGGGGCAAAGATCAGGTGCGCGATCTGGCGAAGCACTGCCGCGAAGTGATGAAGGCTAAAATCGATGAGCTGGACCAGGAAGTGGCCCAGCGCGAAGCCGCCGCGAAAAAGTAATGCCCTGTTGACGGCGTGAGCAAACGCTCGCGCCGTAGATTGTTTTGCTGTCGGGAAAGTGATTTCCCACTTTTGATTTGTCAGTTTTGATGGAGCTTATATGTCACTCAGTCGGCGTCAGTTTATTCAGGCTTCGGGCGTTGCGCTTTGTGCAGGCGCGGTGCCGCTGAGGGCGCAGGCCGCGGGGAAACAACCCGTGCTGCCGGTGCCTCCGCTGCTGGAGTCGCGTCGCGGACAGCCGCTGTTCTTAACGCTACAGCGCGCGCACTGGTCGTTCACTCAGGGCACCCGGGCGCCGGTGTGGGGCGTCAACGGTCGCTATCTGGGGCCGACGATCCGTGTCTGGAGCGGCGATGACGTTAAGCTTATCTACAGTAACCGGCTCACCGAAAACGTCGCGATGACCGTACGCGGTCTGCAGGTGCCGGGGCCGCTGATCGGCGGCGCGGCGCGAATGATGACGCCGAATGCCGACTGGGCGCCAGTGTTGCCAATTCGTCAGAGTGCCGCCACGCTGTGGTATCAGGCCAATACGCCGAATCACATGGCTCAGCAGGTCTATAACGGCCTCGCGGGGATGTGGCTGATCGAAGATGAAGTTAGTAAGTCCTTACCTTTCCCCAACCATTACGGTGTGGACGACTTCCCGATCATTATTCAGGACAAGCGTCTGGATAATTTTGGTACGCCAGTCTACGAAGAGCCGGGCAGCGGTGGTTTCGTCGGCGACACGCTGCTGGTGAACGGCGTGCAGGGGCCCTATGTGGAGGTTTCCCGCGGCTGGGTACGCCTGCGCCTGCTCAATGCCTCTAACTCGCGCCGCTATATGCTGCGCATGAGCGATGGCCGCGCGTTGCACGTCATCTCCAGCGATCAGGGTTTCTTACCCGCGCCGGTCTCCACCACTCAGCTGTCGCTTGCCCCGGGTGAACGTCGGGAAGTGTTGGTGGACATGACCAACGGTGATGAAGTGTCTATCACCTGCGGTGAATCCGCCAGCATCATGGATCGTATCCGCGGCTTCTTCGAGCCATCGAGCATTCTGGTTTCTACGCTGGTACTGACCCTTCGTCCGACGGGGCTGCTGCCGTTAGTGACCGATAACTTACCGATGCGCATCCTGCCGACGGAAATCCTCAGCGGTACGCCGATTCGCAGCCGCGATATCCAGTTGAGCGACGATCCTGGCATCAACGGTCAGCTGTGGGACCCGCAGCGAATCGATATTACCGCGCAGCAGGGGACGTGGGAGCGCTGGACGGTTCGCGCCGACGCGCCGCAGTCGTTCCATATTGAAGGGGTGATGTTCCAGATCCGCAACGTTAACGGCGCGATGGCGTTGCCGGAGGACCGGGGCTGGAAAGACACCGTCTGGGTTGATGGTCAGGTCGAGCTGCTGGTCTATTATGGCCAGCCGTCGTGGCCCCACTTCCCGTTCCAGTACGCCAGCCAAACGCTGGAGCTGGCAGACCGCGGTTCTATTGGACAGATTCTGGTGAACCCGGCGCCGTAAGTTCCCCCTCCGTAGCCCGGCCGAGCGCAGCGACGCCGGGACTTACACGAACCTAAAAATTCCCGCTTCATTCATAGGACAATCGGGCTTATAATCCCCGACCTTTGATTATTTTTTTGCCAATTTTTTGGAAGCATTATGAGCGCTATCTCCCTGATCCAACCGGATCGCGACCTTTTCTCCTGGCCGCAGTACTGGGCCGCCTGCTTTGGGCCGGCTCCGTTTTTGCCGATGTCACGTGAAGAGATGGATCAACTTGGCTGGGATAGCTGCGACATCATTCTGGTAACCGGCGACGCCTATGTCGACCATCCGAGCTTCGGCATGGCAATTTGTGGCCGTATGCTGGAAGCGCAGGGCTTCCGCGTGGGGATCATCGCCCAGCCTGACTGGAACAGCAAAGACGACTTTATGCGTCTGGGTAAACCGAACCTGTTCTTCGGCGTGACCGCCGGCAATATGGACTCGATGATCAACCGCTACACCGCCGACCGTAAGCTGCGCCATGACGACGCCTACACCCCGGACAACGTCGCGGGCAAGCGCCCGGATCGCGCGACGCTGGTCTATACCCAGCGCTGTAAAGAAGCGTGGAAAGATGTGCCGGTGATTCTCGGCGGCATCGAAGCCAGCCTGCGTCGTACCGCGCACTATGACTACTGGTCGGATACCGTCCGTCGTTCAGTGCTGATTGACGCCAAAGCAGACATGTTGATGTTCGGCAACGGCGAACGTCCGCTGGTGGAAGTGGCGCACCGTCTGGCGCAGGGTGAAAAGATTACTGAAATCCACGACGTGCGTAATACGGCGATTATCGTCAAAGAGGCGCTGCCGGGCTGGTCTGGCGTCGACTCCACCCGCATCGACACCCCGGGGAAAATCGACCCGATTCCGCACCCGTATGGCGACGACCTGCCGTGCGCCGACAACAAACCCGTCGCGCCGAAAAAGCAGGAAGCCAAGGCCATCACCGTACAGCCGCCGCGCCCGAAGCCGTGGGAAAAAACCTATGTGCTGCTGCCGTCCTTCGAGAAAGTGAAGGGCGACAAAGTGCTGTACGCTCACGCGTCGCGTATTCTGCATCATGAAACCAACCCGGGCAGCGCCCGCGCGCTGATGCAGAAGCAGGGCGATCGCTATATCTGGATCAACCCACCCGCCATTCCGCTCTCTACCGAAGAGATGGACAGCGTGTTTGCCCTGCCATACCAGCGCGTGCCGCATCCGTCATACGGCAAAGCGCGCATTCCGGCGTATGAGATGATCCGCTTCTCGATCAACATCATGCGCGGCTGCTTTGGCGGCTGTTCCTTCTGCTCGATTACCGAGCACGAAGGGCGCATTATTCAGAGTCGTTCGGAAGATTCGATCATCAATGAGATCGAAGCCATTCGCGACACTGTTCCCGGCTTTACCGGCATTATTTCGGATCTGGGCGGACCAACCGCTAACATGTACATGCTGCGCTGTAAATCGCCGCGCGCCGAGCAAACCTGCCGTCGTCTCTCCTGCGTGTATCCGGAAATCTGTCCGCATATGGATACCGACCACACGCCGACCATCAACCTGTACCGTCGCGCCCGCGAGCTGAAAGGGGTGAAGAAGATCCTGATTGCCTCCGGCGTGCGTTACGATCTGGCGGTGGAAGATCCGCGCTATATCAAAGAGCTGGCGACGCACCACGTCGGCGGCTACCTGAAGATTGCGCCGGAGCACACCGAAGAAGGGCCGCTGTCGAAAATGATGAAGCCGGGGATGGGCAGCTATCACCGCTTCAAAGAGCTGTTCGACACCTATTCGAAACAGGCCGGGAAAGAGCAGTATCTGATTCCGTATTTTATCTCCGCCCACCCGGGGACGCGCGACGAAGATATGGTGAACCTGGCGCTGTGGCTCAAGCAGCACCGCTTCCGCCTGGATCAGGTGCAGAACTTCTATCCGTCGCCGCTGGCGAACTCAACCACCATGTATTACACCGGCAAGAACCCGCTGGGTAAGATTGGTTATAAGAGTGAGGACGTGGTGATTCCGAAGGGCGATAAGCAGCGCCGTCTGCACAAAGCGCTGCTGCGCTACCACGATCCGGCTAACTGGCCGCTGATTCGCACCGCGCTGGAAGCGATGGGCAAAAAGCACCTGATCGGCAGCCGTCGCGATTGTCTGGTGCCTGCGCCGACAATCGATGAAATGCGCGAAGCGCGTCGCCAGAACCGCAATACCCGTCCGGCGCTGACCAAGCACACGCCGGTGGCGCATCAACGCCAGACGCCTGCGGGAGCAAAGAAAGCGCCATCAGCGCCATCTCGTCCAGTCAAAGCCGGTGCGAAGAAGCACAGTAAAACGGCGGCTGGCCGTTAAGAACAGGTCATCCCGGCAGTGAGATGATGCCTTAAAAAAGCCCGGCGATTGCCGGGCTTTTGCGGTTAACCGCCGAACTGGTCTGGATCCGGGCCTAACCGCTTGCCTTTATCCAGGGTTGCGATGTCGCCTAGTTCGTCTTTATCCAGGCGGAAATCCCAGACGTCGAAGTTCTCGGCGATGCGTGATGGCGTGACCGATTTCGGAATGACCACCAGACCACTGTCGAGGTGCCAGCGAATGACAATCTGCGCCGGGCTTTTGCCGTATTTGTCGGCAAGATGACGGATGACTTTCTGATCGAAAACGCCTTCGCCGCCCTGCGCCAGCGGGCTCCAGGATTCGGTCTGAATCTTGTGGGTAGCGTTCCACGCGTTCAACTGACGTTGTTGCATTAGCGGATGCAGTTCAATCTGGTTAATCACCGGTGCGACGCCGGTCTCATCAATCAGCCGTTGCAGATGTGGAACCTGGAAGTTACACACGCCGATGCTCTTCACCAGCCCCTGCTTTTGCAGGTCAATCAGCGCTTTCCAGGCCTGGATATAGTGGTCAGATGCGGGGACCGGCCAGTGGATCAGATACAGATCGAGGTAGTCCAGCTGTAAATGTTCCAGGCTCTCCTGCAGCGCGTCGGCGGCGCGCAGATGGGAGTCATTCCACAGTTTGCTGGTGATGAACAGATCCTCACGCGCCACGCCCGCGCTGTGAATGGCTTTGCCCACGCCCGACTCGTTCTTGTAGGCGGCGGCAGTATCAATAGAACGGTAGCCGACCTCAATCGCTTTGTGGATTGCGGTAACCACTTCTTCATTACTGGCCTGCCATACGCCGAGGCCCAGCTGCGGCATTACATTGCCATCGTGCAGTTTAATCACGGTTGGATGTGTCATGCATTTCTCCTTTTCATCAGCTTATCGGGGCATGCCCCGATAAGATTTGTATGATTAAGTCTGGTCGAAATATGCAAAAACGAAAGCTTGTTCGTCGCCTTTCAAGCAGCAGATGCGTTGTCTGAGTCTGCTCACCCCAGTCACTTACGGGTGTAAGCTTCTGGAGTGAGCTCGACATGCTTAGAGCAAAAAGTGAGGAAGGGCTTAACGGGCTGCTTCGTAAATACGGCGGCTCACTTCAAGGGTAATATCCTGATTTTCACCCAGTTTGGTCATACCGTGCTCTTCGAGTTTTTTCAGCAGCGCCGGAATGGAACTGCCGTCCAGACCGTAGTCGGACAGGCGAGTCGGCACGCCCATTTGTTCGAAGAAGCTGCGGGTTGCGGCGATAGCGGCGTCAATACGCGCATCGTCAGAACCTTCGGTAATGTTCCAGACGCGTTCAGCATATTGCAGCAGTTTGGCGCGCTTGGTTTCACGTTTTTCATTCCACAGCGCAGGCAGAACGATAGCCAGCGTTTGGGCGTGATCCAGCCCGTGCATGGCGGTCAGTTCGTGGCCCAGCATATGGGTTGCCCAATCCTGCGGTACGCCTGCGCCAATCAGGCCATTCAGCGCCTGAGTCGCTGCCCACATAATGTTGGCGCGCACGTCGTAGTTTTCCGGATCTTTCAGCGCTTTCGGGCCTTCTTCAACCAGCGTCAGCAGAATGCCTTCGGCGAAACGGTCCTGAATTTTGCCGTCAACCGGATAGGTGACGTACTGCTCAACGGTGTGCACGAAGGCATCAACCACGCCGTTCGCGACCTGACGCGGCGGCAGAGTGTAGGTGTAAACCGGGTCAAGAATGGCAAACTGCGGCTGGACGTGCGAAGACATAAAGGCACGCTTGTCGCCGGTAGTTTTACGGGAGATAACCGCGCCTTTGTTCGACTCGGAGCCGGTCGCTGGCAGGGTCAGAACGGAACCCATCGGGATGGCGCTGTTAACGTTGCTGCCGTAGGTTTCGAGGATTTCCCACGGGTCGATGCTTGCATCATAGTGCGCTGCCGCGGCGATAAATTTGGTGCCGTCCAGAACGGAACCGCCGCCGACCGCCAGCAGGAAGGTCACTTTCTGTTCGCGGGCAATTTTCACCGCGTTCATCAGCGTTTCATAGGACGGGTTTGGCTCAATACCGCCAAATTCCAGCACGTCCAGTCCCTTCAGTGCGGTCAGTACCTGGTCCAGCACGCCGGTTTTTTTCACGCTGCCGCCGCCGTAGGTGATCAGCACGCGAGCGTCAGCGGGGATCTGAGCGCGCAGATTTTCGATAGCGCCTTTACCGAACAGAATGCGGGTCGGGGTGTGAAGATCAAAATTAAACATTGCTCGTTCCCTTCTTGGTGGATGGAAAAACAAGGCGGCGAAGGTCGTCGCCGAATGACATCATTGTGGTCCTCGTTGCCGTACCTCTCAATGCACATTTCTGCGTTTGTCTTGCCCATTTCTCCATAAGGCTGGAGAATCACGTCAATCACGGCCACAATGAGAGCGTGAAAAAAGGTATCTGGAGCCTTCGTTGATGAACCGTGAAGCGATCTGTGCACTGCTGACAGAAAAAATTAAGCAGCTGAAAAATAACGAACAAAACCTGCGTACCCTGCTGCCTGACATTCAGCTGATCTACGGCAGTCAGCCCAGTGGACGCACGCCGGTTATGTACCGGCCGGGCATCGTGTTTCTCTTTTCCGGCTATAAAATTGGCTATATCAACGATCGTACCTTTCGCTACGACGCCAATGAATATCTGCTGCTCACCGTACCTTTACCCTTCGAATGTGAAACTTTTGCCACCGCTGAAGCGCCGTTGGCCGGGTTACGCCTCGATGTCGATATTTTCCAGCTCCAGGAATTGCTCATGGATATCGGTGAAGACCCGCTGTTCCGCCCGGCGATGGCAGAGAGCGGGATTAACTCGGCGACGTTGTCCGAAGAGATTCTTTGCGCAGCCGAGCGCCTGCTGGACGTGATGGAACGTCCGTTGGACGCCCGTATTCTCGGCAAGCAAATTATCCGCGAAATGCTCTACCACGTGCTCACCGGGCCGCGCGGCGGCGCGCTGATGGCGCTGGTGAGCCGCCAGACTCACTTCAGCCAGATCAGCCGCGTGCTTAAGCGGATTGAGAGCCAGTACACCGAAACGCTGAGCGTCGATCAGCTGGCCGCCGAGGCCAATATGAGCCTGTCGGCG
Source organism: Kluyvera sp. CRP (assembly GCF_019930565.1). Classification (NCBI taxonomy): domain Bacteria; kingdom Pseudomonadati; phylum Pseudomonadota; class Gammaproteobacteria; order Enterobacterales; family Enterobacteriaceae; genus Kluyvera; species Kluyvera sp. CRP. The sequence goes on from NZ_CP082841.1 coordinate 1,867,946, forward strand.
TTTCACCATAATTTTAAGTCGGTAACCAGTACTTCGCCGCTGCAATATCTGAAAGCCTATCGGCTGCATAAAGCTCGGATGATGATGGCGCACGACGGCCTGAAGGCCAGCGCGGCGGCGATGCAGGTGGGCTACGAGAGCGCGTCGCAGTTCAGTCGAGAGTTTAAACGGTTTTTCGGCCTGACGCCGGGCGAGGATGCGGCAAGACTGCGCGGAATGTAACGGTTAGGCCTGATAAGCGTAGCACCATCAGGCTACGCTGCTGCACATTGCCGGATGCGGCGTAAACGCCTTATCCGGCCTACAGATTGTACGGCGCCGCGATCAGGCGTCGCAGTATTTTTTCTTGATAACCACGATCACCGTGCCGAGCAGCCCGGCAACCAGCAGGAAGATCGGCAGCACCATCAGGAACGTCATCACCTGATCTTCATGACGCTTCACAAACGGAATCATACTGATGGCATAGCCAAAGCCTGTGACCACGCCAACCCACAGCAGCGCGCTCAGCCAGTTAAACAACTGGAAGCGGCGGTTAGGCAGACCGGAAATTCCCGCCATCGTTGGCAGCAGTGTGCGCACGAACGCCAGGAAGCGACCCGCGAGCAGCGCCAGCAGACCGTGACGGTCAAACATGCAGGTCGCGCGCTGGTGGTATTTGTCCGGCAGTTGCGCCAGCCAACCTTTCACGACGTTAGTGTTGCCCAACCAGCGCCCCTGGATGTAACTCAACCAGCAGCCAAGGCTGGCGGCCGTCGTCAGAATGACGAGGGTAGGGACGTAGCCCATGACGCCCTTGGCAATGAGCGCTCCCGCCAATAGCAACAGGCTATCACCGGGTAAAAATGATGCGGGGAGCAGGCCGTTTTCCAGAAACAACGTGGCAAACATGACCAGATAAACGACTCCCACGACGTGCGGATTCGCCAGTGCAGCAAAATCGTGCTGCCAAAGCGCGGCGACAATATCTTGAATAACGACCATGGACATTCCTGTGGAACAGCGTTTTCGCCTATTGTACGCCCGAATTCTGAAGAACACCTTGATCCCGGACGCAACAAATGAAGCCGCATTGTTCAGTCTGGCTGACAACCGGGTACATAGGTTTACGCCTGGCGGTGATGTGAACTCGGGAACCGACTGTTCTCAACATCGGTGGCGCCTCCGCTGGACGCGCCAAAAATATTGCTAACCCACCCGGCACTGACCGTACCGGGCTCAGGCTATGTTACACGATGCGGGCGAATCCTGCCGCTAAATCCGCAATCAGATCGTCAACGTTTTCCAAACCAATGTGCAGGCGAATGAGCGTACCTTCAAAATCAATCACCCCGTCCGGACGAATGCTGGCCAGCTCTTCCGGCTGATTAGCCAGAATCAGCGATTCGAAGCCGCCCCAGGAATAGGCCATGCTGAACAGCGAGAAGTGGTCGAGATAGTTTGCCAACTCTTCATTATTCAGGCGCTTGTTCAGTACGAAGGAGAACAGGCCGCTGCTGCCGGTGAAGTCGCGTTTCCAGAATTCATGCCCTTTGCTGCCCGGTAACGCCGGATGATTGACGCGCGCCACCTGCGGCTGTTGCGCCAGCCATTCGGCGACTTTCAGGCTGCTTTCATGGTGCTGACGCAGACGCACGCCGAGCGTGCGCAGGCCGCGGCTGGTCATATAGGCCGTGTCGGCGTCGAGCATCTGCCCCATCAAATAGGCATTCTCACGCAGTTGTGCCCAGCAGCGCTCGTTCGATACCGCCGTGCCGACCATGGCATCTGAGTGACCAATCAGATACTTGGTGCCCGCCTGAATCGAAATATCGATGCCAAAATCGAGCGCCTTAAACAGCACGCCTGCCGCCCAGGTGTTGTCGATCATGATGATGGCTTCAGGGGCGACGCTGCGAACGGCGGAAACGATCGCCGGGATGTCGTGAACTTCCATGGTGATGGAACCCGGAGATTCGAGGAACACGATTCTGGTGTTCGGCTGAATCAGATTTGCAATCTCTGCGCCAATCATGGGGTCGAACCAACTGGTGGTGACGCCGAGCTTACGGAGAATTTTGGTGCAAAAATCCTGGCTCGGTTCATAGGCGGTGTTGGTCATCAGCACGTGGTCGCCCTGTTCAACGAAGGCCAGGATAGTATTCGCCACCGCCGCCGCGCCGCAGGGGAAGAGGGCGCAGCCGGCGCCGCCTTCAAGCTCACACATGGCTTCCTGTAGCGAGAAATGGGTGAGCGTGCCGCGACGGCCATAAAACAGCTCGCCGTTAGCGCGGTTGTGGGTCGCATGCTTCTTGGCGGCGACCGTGTCAAAAACCAGCGACGAGGCGCGTTGAATCACGCTGTTCACCGATCCCTGGGTGTACTTTTTGCTGCGTCCGGCGTTAACCAGCGCGGTATCGAGGTGCTTGTCTGCCATGTTGGGTATACCTGTTTTTATACGTCTGGACGTCTAAATTATCACGATTGCCTCGGCGATGTAGCGTTCCTCGTGCATACAGCAGAAAATTTTGCCAAAAACCGTGCAGAAAACTTTTTTACTGCGTAAGCGCAAGGAAAGTAAGTGTGATTTGAGTCAATATGTAAATACTAATGAGAACTACTATCAATTCGGCGTTGTTTTGATATTATTGTGCTCAGATTTTGTGATTTACGTCCTGGAGATACACAGTGGGTAATAATTTGATGCAGGCGGATCTCTCCGTTTGGGGTATGTATCATCATGCCGACATCGTGGTTAAAGTGGTCATGATTGGCTTGATACTGGCATCCGTCGTCACCTGGGCAATTTTCTTCAGTAAAGGTGCAGAGCTCCTTTCTCACAAGCGCCGCCTCAAGCGCGAGCAGAAACTGTTAGCGGATGTGCGTTCCCTCAATCAGGCGCACGAAACGGCCGCCGCGTTTGACGCGCAGAGCCTGAGTAGCCAGTTAATCAACGAAGCGCAGAACGAGCTGGAGCTCTCTGCGGGTTCGGAAGATAACGAAGGGATTAAAGAACGTACCGGTTTCCGCCTGGAGCGTCGTGTGGCGGCGGTAGGCCGTCATATGGGACGCGGTAACGGTTTCCTGGCGACTATCGGCGCTATCTCTCCGTTCGTCGGCCTGTTCGGTACCGTGTGGGGCATCATGAACAGCTTTATCGGTATCGCCCAGACGCAAACCACGAATCTGGCCGTTGTGGCGCCAGGTATCGCAGAAGCGCTGCTGGCAACGGCTATTGGCCTGTTCGCCGCGATTCCGGCGGTGGTTATCTATAACGTCTTCGCGCGCCTCATCGGTGGCTTCAAAGCTAACCTGAGCGATGTGGCTGCGCAGGTTCTGCTGCTGCAGAGTCGCGATCTGGATCTGAGCGCCAGCGGCGTGCATCCGGTTCGTACCGCCCAGAAATTACGAGTAGGTTAATGCCCTATGGCAATGCGTCTTAATGAAAATCTGGACGATACCGGCGAAATGCATGAAATCAACGTGACGCCGTTTATCGACGTCATGTTGGTTCTGTTGATTATCTTTATGGTCGCCGCGCCGTTGGCGACGGTTGATGTCAAAGTCAATCTGCCGGCCTCCTCCAGCCAGCCGCAGCCGCGCCCGGAAAAACCGGTCTACCTGTCGGTGAAAGCGGATAAATCGATGTTCCTCGGTAACGACCCCATTACCGATGACAGCATGGTGCCGGCGCTGGATGCGCTGACGGAAGGCAAGAAAGACACCACGATCTTCTTCCGCGCCGATAAAACGGTAGACTATGAAACGATGATGAAGGTCATGGATACCCTGCATCAGGCCGGCTATCTGAAGATTGGACTGGTTGGCGAAGAGACCGTCGCGAAAAAATAATCTCATCCCGGATGGCGCATTCAGCGCCATCCGTTATTCTTCTCTTAGTAATATAATATTTATCTTAAGTCTAATTTCAGCGAGTCATATCTGAAATTATTTAAATAATATTTAGCAGTGCTTAAGTGTTGCAATATATTTTAAATATCAGAGTGGCTAGTCTTAAATAACCTTCCTACGCTTAATTCTGAACGCTAACAATAATATATATCTACAGCGGACGGAAAATATCATGGGCATAATAACTTTGCGACAAGCTGATAGCTCGCATCGCGACTTGATCTCGTTATCCTCGATTCGTCAAAGAGCAGACCGGCTATTATTGGTGCTGGCCTGGGTGATGTGGGCCGTTTCGCTGGGCGTGGGCTGGATGAATGATAACACCAGTCTGGCGCTGCTGGTGGCGACGATTCTGGCGGGGCTTGCCACCCTGATGACGCTGCTTTTTGCGGGCAAACTCATCACACGCTTAGTTTATGCGTTTATTCTAATGGCCTATTCCGCACTGCTGATTCAGCTTGGCGGCGGCGAGACCGAATATCATTTCTCGGTATTTGTTTTGCTGTCAGCGCTGCTCGCCTGGCGCGACTGGCGGCCATTGATTATGGGCGCAGGGGTGATTGCCGCTCACCACCTGGTATTTAATTATTTACAGGAATATGGGTTGTTTAATATCACCGTGTTTATGCACGCTGGTTTACACATGGTGATTATGCACGCGGTGTATGTGGTGGCGCAGACGGTATTCCTGGTCTTCCTGGCGGTGCGGATGGAGCAGGACGCACGGTCGGCCAGCGAGGTCGCGAAGCTGGCGGCGGTCATTAACCGTGAGTCGGGCTACCTGACGCTGGAGCGTGACACCAAAACCAGCCGCTCACCTTTTGCGAAAACCTTTAGCCTGACGCTGGACGCCATGCGCAATACGCTTGAGCAGGTCAGCGGTAATGTATCGCAACTGCTGGATGCCTCGCAGACGCTGCTGCAACGTAACACCGCGCTCTCCGAACGCACCGACAGCCAGGCGCGGTCGTTGGCGGTCACTGCCAGCGCCATGGAGCAGCTTGCCAGTGCGGCATCGTTAACCAGTGAGAAGGCCAGCGAAGCGCGCGAACTCGCCGGGCAGGCCAGCGCAGTGGCGCGGGAAGGGGGGGAGAATATCCGTTCAGCCATGGCGTCCATGTCGCACATTCGTGATGAGTCGCTGAAGATCGGCGGCATCCTTGAACTTATCGACGGCATTGCCTTCCAGACCAATATTCTGTCGCTCAATGCTTCCGTCGAAGCTGCGCGGGCCGGTGCTCATGGGAAAGGGTTTGCGGTGGTGGCAGCTGAAGTCCGTACCCTGGCGCTGCGCTGTGAAGGTGCGGCGCGGGACATTCGCCAGCTGGTGGCCGCTTCCGTCGAGAGCACCCATCAGGGCACAGAGCAGGTTGAAAGAGCGGGGAAAACCATGGCGGCAATCATCAATAACATCGACAGTCTACAGGCCTGTGTTGATGTGTTGTCATCGATGAGCGACCAGCAGCGCGCCAGCGTATTACAGATGAAAGGCAGTATTGCGCATATCGATGCCAGCGTGCAGGAGAACGTGCAACACGTGGCGCAAACTATACAGGTCGCGCATCAGCAACAGCAGCATACCGGTGAACTGAAGTCGGCTATTTCGGTGTTCCGGTTGGTGTAAGGTCACAAAAAATGAAAGGTGTATGACAAATAATCCAGTTATGTGACAACTTTCGCAGTTGCCAGAAAACATAATACCGGTACGAAAAATGACAATATAATTGCCCACCCCATCCTCCTACAGTGAAACCACTTCAATTCAGGAGGATATACGTGTGGCAAACGATACGAAGTTGTCTATTACCGAAAAGCTGGGATACGGCATGGGCGATGCCGCCTGCGGTATTGTCTACTCTTCGGTCACGATGTTTTTGACTTGGTTTTACACCGATATTTACGGTCTTTCCGCGGCGGCGGTAGGGGTGATGTTCCTGGTGACGCGCGTGCTGGATGCGATAACCGACCCGCTCACCGGTATCGTGGCCGACCGGGTAAAAACCCGCTGGGGCCACTTCCGACCATGGCTGATCTGGTTTGCGATTCCCTACGCCGTGCTGGCGGTGATGACCTTCACCACGCCCGATTTTGGCGCTTCCGGTAAGCTGGTTTATGCCTACCTGACATACACCTTGCTGATGTTGTGTTACACCTTTATCAATATTCCCTACTGTGCGTTGGGTGGTGTGATCACCCGCGATGAGAAAGATCGCCTGTCGGCACAATCTTATCGTTTTACGATCTCTTCCGTGGCCGGTTTGATGGTCTCCGTCGCCACACTGTTTCTGGTCGACTACCTGGGTAAAGAAGATAAGCAGTTCGGCTTCCAGGCCACCATGGGCATTATGGGGGCCATCGCCATTGTGATGCTGGCCTTCTGCTTCTTCTCCACCAAAGAGCGCGTGGCGCCCGCGGTGGAGCAGCAGGGCAGCATTCGCGAAGATCTGCGCTCGCTGCTGGCAAACGATCAGTGGCGCATTGTGGCGATCATTACCTTCTTCTCCAGCATGGCTGGGGTGATGCGCAGCGCGGCAACGCTGTATTACGCCACTTATTTGATGATGGGCGGCGTTGAGTCTGCGGCCGGGACGGCGATGAAGTCGGCATTTGTCTCGACTAGCGTGGTCGGTACCATTATCGGCAGCATCGCGGCGGGCTGGCTGGCGAAGCGTTACCGTGCGGTTTCGCTGTTTAAAAACATTAACCTGCTGCTGGTCGCAGTAGGTGTGGTGATGTTCTTCGTGCCTCCAACCTGGCTACCGGTCGTGTTCCCTTTGTACTTCCTTGTGGGATTCTTCCATCAGATGTATCAACCGTTTAAATGGAACATGATGGCGAACGCCGCCGACTATGGTGAGTGGAAGTTTGGCCGCCGTATTACTGGCCTGTCCTACTCCGGCAACCTGTTTGCGCTGAAAATGGGGATGGCGGTCGCTGGAGCGGTAGTCGGTTTCTCGCTGGGGCTGTTTGGCTATCAGGCAGGCGTTACCGAACAAACACCGATGGCGACGATGGGCATCGTTGGCCTGCTGACGCTGGGGCCATCGCTTTCGTATCTGGTGTTATGGTGGCTGTCGCGCTTCTATAAGCTGGATGACCGCGCCATGGCGACCATTCAACGCGACCTTTCCGCACGGCAACAGGCGGCGGTGCAAGCTGAGCCGCAAGCCGTCAGCGGCGTATTACATAAAGCCTGAGGAAACGACGATGACATCACATGATTATCATAACCCGATCCTCTGCGCCGACTATTCGGATCCCGATATTGTTCGCGTCGGCGGCGACTTCTTTATGGTTTCGTCGAGCTTCAACCATATGCCCGCGCTGCCGATCCTGCATTCGACCGATCTGGTGAACTGGCAGATCATCAACCATGTTTTTCAGTCGTTACCCCTGGCGGGTTACGACCAGTACCAGCCGGGAAAAGGCGTATGGGCGCCGTCGATTCGTTGGCACGACAATCACCTGTGGGTCTTTTTCAGCACTCCGGATGAAGGTATTTTCATGTGTCGGACCGACGATCCGTGGGGCGAATGGAGCCCGCCACACTGCGTTCAGCCCGCGAAAGGCTGGATCGACCCCTGCCCGTTCTGGGATGACAATGGTGACGCCTGGCTGGTCCACGCCTTTGCCCATAGTCGTAGCGGAATTAAACACCAGCTTCAACTGTTCGCCATGTCGCCGGACGGCACTTCGCTGCGCGGGGAAGGGCAGATTATTTATGATGGTAGCTGCGACCAGCCGACGCTCGAAGGGCCAAAAGTCTACAAGCGCGGCGGCTGGTACTACATTTTTGCCCCTGCGGGCAGTGTCGAAACCGGCTGGGAAACGGTGCTGCGCGCCCGCAGCATGAGTGGCCCCTGGGAGGCGAAAAACGTTCTGTTTCAGGGGGAAACCCCGGTTAATGGTCCACATCAGGGTGGCTGGGTTGAGCTGGACGACGGCGAATGCTGGTTTGTCCATTTCCAGGATGCGCATCTGTATGGACGCATCGTTCACCTCCAGCCAATGCGCTGGGAGCAGGACGGTTGGCCGCGTATCGGCGAGCCGCTGGGGGATGACGGCGCCGGGCAACCGGTGATGCACTGGCCGCGTCCGGCGAGCTTAGCGCCGGCGGTGCCATCACAGCCGCAAACCAGCGATGATTTTGCCTCAGGCGTGCCGGGTCTACAGTGGCAGTGGCAGGCTAATCCGGATCCCCAGTGGCTGCTGCCGGGCGATGGCCAGTTGAATCTCCGCTGCTGCGAACTCCCTTGCGGTGAAGAGAAACAATATTTCTATTGGCTGCCCAACCTGCTGCTGCAGAAATTTCCGGCCTGGCAGTTTAGCGCCGAAACCACGCTGACGCTGAACGCTGAAGCTAACGGCGATGCGGGTGGTCTGGTTATTTACGGTGAACGTTATGCCGCGCTGCTGCTGGAAAAACGTGACGGGCAGCATCGACTGCTGTGGCTGACCGGCTGGATGAGCGATGCGGGCGTGGTACGCGAACGCCGCGAGGTCATTGCGACGCTGGATAGCGCCACCTGCGCAATGCAGGTCGAGGTCTCTCACGGCGGCATCTGCCGCTTTGCCTGGCGTAGCGGTGAGGTGAACTGGCAGCGGGTGACTCAGCCTTTCGCCGCAGGCAAAGGGAAGTGGGTTGGGGCAAAAGTGGGACTGGTAGCAGTGTCGTTAGAAAGCCAGGCGCAGCGCGGAAGCTGCTCGTTTGATCACTTTGCCATCGACATTATCGGCTGATCCGGGCGTTTTTCGTCGTTCTTTTCAATTTTCAGGATGACGTTAGACGTGCGGTAATGACCATCGGCGAGGCCGCGGCTAATCTCAAGCGTTGCGGCCTCCCGATTCAGGACGTGCTGATAGCAGGATTCCGTATGCGCCAGAATTTTGTCGCGCAGATGGGGGTAACGCGCCATCACTTCACATAGCGCGGCGCCGAAGATCTCTTCTTTAATTTGATAACCATAGATTTCGCGGCGATGCTGCCACTTCATTTTCACCAGCGCTGCGGGAATGGGTTCGGAAAGGCCGGAAATGCGACGCCCCTCGGCGTTTTTTTCCTCACGCAGCGTCTGCAAATTACGCTGAAGAATGGTCTCATCACTGAGTTGTGGGCTTAACGCTATATTAGTCGCGCTAACATCGACAAGTTTCATGCTCACTTATCCGTTAGATTATAAAACATTGGCGCGGTTCTTTCCTGGGTCATTAAATTAAGCCAGATTTTATTACCGTCCTCATTTATCTCCTGAGTTTTTAACTCCATAATTTGACTTAACTCCAGCGCGGAGATCTCCCCCTGAACCACCAGGTTATTTAGCATAAGTGCAAAAGCTTCAATTTTAGCGATGCGATATAATCTGTCTTTAATATGACGATCGCGTTCCTCAACCAATGGGGTACGCGATTGACCGCCGCCAATCAATATCTCGTCCTGCCATGTGGCGAGCGAGGCTTTCTCCTGCTCAGCCTGCTGGCCTGGCGGCGTATCCTTGTTTTCCGCATCTATAGCGGCGATGCAGAAACGGGCTGGGATAAGGGTTTCAGCTATCATATAGGCGTCGTCTGTCGAATGGCTGGAGAATGTTTTTTATTATAGTGAGGTTCGTTGACATTAACATGACGCACTTTTAAAATCAAAAAAAGTGGAGAAAACCATGAGCGGTATTATTTATTTTGTGATGGTGTTGCTGTTACTTACCGTCATTATTTTATTTTTTATGTATGGTCAAAATAACGCACCGTCTGATACCAATAATGAAACCGTTCCCGCTCCGGCCCCCGCGCCGCTGAACAAAGACGAAGGCGAAAATCATTTTGCCGGGCTCATGAGCCGGATTACCCCTTCCTGGTACTGGCGTATTAACCACGAGTATATCGATTTTGTTCAATCGACAATTAAGCGTATGTCGACAGAGCAGCTAAAAGAAAAAGCGGGCCTGTTTGAAGCGCAGGAACGTTGCCGGAATCTCAATGGCGCCGTCTATGAGTATTACGATGAGATTAAACGCCGCTGCCTGAAAGGCGAGCGGGTGACCGACGTCGACCCGGTGGTGCTCAGCCTGCAGCGGTGCTACGAGGAATTTGCTCAGGAAGCCTATCCCGAACTGGTGGCGTTGGTTTGGCCGGACTTCCAGCGTCCCTTTATTCGTCCCCACGATGTGTAAGCCGAAGTGTTGATATGATGTTATGTGATTGCGATATACTAGGGCGAATTTGACTCGAAAACAGGACACTATGGAACGCTTTCTGGAAAATGCGATGTATGCATCGCGCTGGATCCTCGCCCCGGTTTATTTTGGCCTCTCACTGGCGCTGCTGGCCTTAACCCTGAAGTTCTTTCAGGAGATCCTGCATGTGCTGCCGAATATCTTCAGCATGGCGGAAGCCGATTTAATCCTGACCCTGTTGTCGCTGGTGGATATGACGCTGGTCGGCGGCCTGCTGGTGATGGTGATGTTCTCCGGCTATGAAAATTTTGTCTCGCAGCTCGATATCAGTGAACACAAAGAGAAACTGAACTGGCTGGGCAAAATGGACGCCACCTCGCTGAAAAACAAAGTGGCGGCTTCGATTGTGGCTATCTCGTCTATTCACCTGTTACGGGTGTTTATGGATGCCAAAAACGTCCCGGATAACAAGCTGATGTGGTACGTGATTATTCACCTGACTTTTGTACTTTCAGCGTTTGTGATGGGTTACCTCGATAGTCTGACCCGCGCGAAAAAATAGCGATGTAGGCCGGACGGTGGCGCTACGCTTGTCTGGCCTACCCATTCACGTTTTCGGTACGGTCCTACTTATCCGACGACGCCTGCCACAGATTTAGCTGACCATCCGCCACATGCTTATCAATTTGCGTCAGCTCCTCGTGGGAGAAGTGCAGGTTTTCCAGCGCCTTCACGTTCTCTTCAATTTGCTCTGGTCGACTGGCGCCAATCAGCACCGACGTCACGCGGCTGTCTTTCAACAGCCAGCTCAAGGCCATTTGCGCCATTGATTGCCCGCGCTGTTGCGCCATATCGTTGAGTAAGCGCAGACTGCTCAGGTTGCTCTCACTCAGCATATTTTCCGTCAGACCGCGCGCCTTTTTGCCTTCCACCTGCATCCGCGAACCTTCCGGAATGCCGTTCAGGTATTTTCCGGTTAGCAGCCCTTGCGCCAGCGGGGTAAAGGCAATACAGCCCACGCCGTTGCGCTCAAGCGTATCCAGCAGACCGCTCTTGTCGACCCAGCGGTTGAGCAGATTATAAGAAGGTTGATGAATCAGCAGCGGAATTTTCCACTCGCGCAGCAGTTCTACCATCGCTTGAGTGCGTTCGGAAGAGTAGGACGAGATACCAACGTACAGCGCTTTACCGCTTTGCACCGCCTGAGCTAACGCGCTGGCGGTCTCTTCCATCGGAGTGCGCTCATCGACGCGGTGCGAATAAAAGATATCGACGTATTCCAGCCCCATACGCTGTAGGCTTTGGTCGAGACTGGCCAGCAGATATTTACGCGAGCCGCCGGACCCGTATGGCCCTGGCCACATGTCATAACCCGCTTTGGTTGAGATGATGAGCTCATCGCGATAACCGGCAAAATCTTCCCGTAACAGGCGGCCAAAGTTCTCCTCGGCGCTGCCCGGCGGCGGGCCGTAGTTATTCGCCAGATCGAAGTGGGTAATGCCGCAGTCAAAGGCTTTGCGCAGCAGGGCGCGCTGGTCGTCTAGCGCGTGAATATGACCAAAGCTGTGCCATAGGCCGAGGGACAGCGCAGGAAGCTGTAAACCGCTGCGGCCGCAGTAGCGATACTGCATCTGTTCATAACGGGCTGGGTTTGCTTGCCAGGCCATAACATCTCCTTCTCTTATTTTTGAAACGCTGTTTCCAGAATACTTGCTTTGCGTATGAATGCCCGTCGGCGCGATCACAGTGCCGGGAATTGGCTGAAGGCTTCCTCTTCAGGATTCGCGTTTAAATAGCGCTAGCCAGCGCTCAAATAATCGATATATAATTTTATATATAACGATTGAGGGAACACAAATGGATAACCATTTTGGCAAAGGGCTGATGGCGGGGCTGCAGGCGTCTTATGCCGATAGCGCGCAAAAGGTGATTGGTTTTTGCGCCGACTATAAACGCGGCTTTGTGCTGGGCTTTTCGCACCGAATGTTTGAGAGGACCGGCGACCGGCAGCTCAGCGCCTGGGAAGCGGGGATTCTGACGCGGCGCTACGGGCTGGATAAAGAAATGGTGATGGACTTCTTTAAAGAGCATGACTCCAGCACGACCGTTCGCTACTTTATGGCGGGATACCGGCTGGAAGGGCAATAAAACCGGGCGCCAGGCACCCGGTCAATCAAGCCATTACTGCTGACGCTTATCTTCCGTATTGGTGTCAAAATCGCTGGCGGCATGACGTTCGTGCAGCTGCTCATTCAACGGTCCATTGGTACGGTTGACAATACGGCCGCGCTTCACGCCCGGGCGGCTGGCGATATCCTGCGCCCAGCGCAGCACGTTCTTGTAGCTTCCCGCATCAAGGAATTCCGCCGCGCCGTAGACGTTGCCGAGCACCACGTTGCCATACCATGGCCAGATGGCGATATCGGCGATGGTGTACTCTTCCCCAGCCACGTAGCGCCCGCGCGCCAGCTGTTTGTCCAGCACGTCCAGTTGACGTTTGGCTTCCATGGTGAAGCGGTCAATCGCGTACTCAATCTTCACCGGCGCGTAGTTATAAAAGTGACCAAAACCGCCGCCGAGGAACGGGGCTGAGCCCTGTAGCCAGAATAGCCAGTTCAGCGTTTCGGTGCGCCCGGCCGGATCTTTGGGCAGGAAATGGCCAAATTTTTCCGCCAGATAGAGCAGGATGTTGCCAGACTCAAACACGCGGGTTGGCGGCGTGGTGGCGTGGTCGCTCAATGCCGGAATCTTCGAGTTTGGGTTCACTTCCACAAAGCCGCTGGAGAACTGATCGCCTTCGCCAATGCGAATAAGCCACGCGTCGTACTCCGCTTCCGTGACGCCTGCCGCCAGCAGTTCTTCGAGCATAATCGTGACTTTCTGGCCGTTTGGCGTGCCAAGAGAGTAAAGCTGGAGGGGATGCTGGCCTACCGGCAGCGCTTGTTCATGAGTGGCACCGGAAATCGGGCGGTTGATATTGGCAAATGCGCCGCCGTTGTTTTGCTTCCATTCCCAGACTTTGGGGGGCTGATAGGTGTTCTCTGACATAATCGCTCGCCTTATTTTGATGATGTGTTGAGGTAGTGAAGTTTAGCAGCTTCAGGCAAAAACCCGGGCCTCTCTCGCGCACATGTTGCCCATTTTTCAGATGAATATTTTTCCTGATAATGGGTCATCCTCGTATACACGGGTGTATGATTAATCCACTTTTGTTGGATTAATTTCAACGTACGGGTGACAAAACCGCACGGTATGTTTGAGGACGGTTCATGAGCAAGGGAAGTACCAATAGTGACGCCCCATTTGGCACGTTGTTGGGGTATGCGCCGGGCGGCGTAGCGATTTACTCTTCAAATTACAGCAGCTTAAAACCAGGTGATATGCCTGACGACGCTTCGTTTCGTAGCTACATCGATAACGAATATATGGGCCACAAGTGGCAGTGCGTCGAGTTTGCCCGCCGCTTTCTGTTCATCAACTACGGATTTGTCTTCACCGATGTGAGTATGGCCTACGAGATCTTCTCTCTGCGCTATCTGCGTCAGGTGGTGAACGACGCCATTCTCCCGCTGCAGGCTTTTGCTAATGGTTCCCGTCGCGCGCCGCTTGTCGGCTCTTTGCTTATCTGGCAGAAGGGCGGCGAGTTTAATGAAACCGGCCACGTGGCGGTGATTACCCAACTGCTGGGCAACAAGGTGCGTATCGCCGAGCAGAACGTGCTGCACTCGGCGTTGCCGGCGGGCCAGCAGTGGACCCGCGAGCTTACGTTAGAGGTGAAAGACGGCCACTACACGCTACATGATACCTTCGATGACACCACCATTCTTGGCTGGATGATCCAGACTGACGATGCGCGTTACAGCCTGCCGCAGCCGGCGATTGCCGGTGAAGCGCTGAAGCTGGGCGGAGCGCGTCTGGAGAATAACGGTCAGTTTGAGGGCAAATGGCTCGACGAAAAAGATTCACTCCAGCAGGCGTATATCGCCGCCAACGGCCATGTGATTAACGGCGATCCGTATCAGTATTTCACCATGACCGAGAGCGCAGAGCAGGAGCTGATTAAAGCGACCAACGAGATGCACCTGATGTATCTCCACGCCACCGACAAAGTGATGCGTGATGACAACCTGCTGGCGCTGTTTGATATTCCTAAAATCCTCTGGCCGCGTCTGCGCCTCTCCTGGCAGCGTCGTCGCCACGATATGATCACCGGGCGCATGGATTTTTGTATGGATGAGCGCGGCCTGAAGGTCTACGAGTACAACGCTGACTCCGCTTCCTGCCACACCGAAGGCGGCCTGATTCTTGAACAGTGGCTGAAAACCGGCTATCGCGGCAACGGCCACAACCCGGCGGAAGACCTGCTGGGCGAGCTGGTGGGCGCGTGGAAACACAGCCAGGCAAGGCCGTTCGTGCACATCATGCAGGACAACGATCTGGAAGAAAATTACCACGCCCAGTTTATGCAGCGCGCCCTTGAGCAGGCGGGCTTCGAGAGCAAAATTCTCTACGGCCTCGACGAGCTACGCTGGGATGCTGCCGGTCAGCTGATTGATGGCGACGGTCGTCTGGTGAATTGCGTGTGGAAAACCTGGGCGTGGGAAACGGCGATTGAGCAGGTGCGCGAGGTGGACGAAGACGAATACGCCGCCGTGCCGATTCGTACCGGTCACCCGGATAACGAAGTGCGCCTGATTGACGTGCTGCTGCGCCCGGAAGTGATGGTCTTCGAGCCGCTGTGGACGGTGATTCCCGGCAACAAAGCCATTCTCCCGGTGCTGTGGTCGCTGTTCCCGAACCATCCGTATCTGCTGGATACCGACTTTGAGGTGAGCGAGCATCTGGCCAAAACCGGCTATGCCATCAAGCCGATTTCCGGGCGTTGCGGTAGCAATATCGATCTGGTCAGCGGCCACGATCAGCTACTGGATCAAACCAGCGGTAAATTTAATGACCGGAAAAATATTTACCAGCAGCTTTGGTGCTTGCCAAACGTGGCGGGAAAATATATTCAGGTATGTACCTTTACCGTCGGTGGTAACTACGGCGGCACCTGCCTGCGCGGCGATGCTTCTCTGGTGATTAAAAAAGAGAGCGATATCGAACCGCTGGTGGTGATTAAAGATAAAAAATAGTAGGCCGGATAAGACGGAGCCGCCGTCCGGCAATCTGTGTCGGGTTGCCTGATGGTGCTTCGCTAATCAGGCCTATGTAAAGAAAGTCTGCAACAAACACAACAACAAGACAGAAAAGGAAAAGAATATGCACGATCGGCGACTCGCCGCGCGCGCGGGGGAACTCAAGCCCTCCGCCGTCCGCGAACTCCTCAAGCACAGTAAACTGCCCGGCGTGATTTCTCTCGGCGGCGGCATTCCGGCGCCGGAGCTTTTTGATACCGAAGGGCTGGAGCTGGCGGTGCAGAAGGTGATGAGCGAACGCTTTAACGATGCGTTCCAGTACGGGCTGACTGAAGGCTACCCGCCGCTGCGCCAGGCCGTGAGCGAACTGTGTCAGGCGCGCGGCGTGGCCTGTCAGGCAAGCCATGTGTATATCACCTCAGGCTCGCAGCAGTCGCTGG
Source organism: Kluyvera sp. CRP (assembly GCF_019930565.1). Taxonomy (NCBI): domain Bacteria; kingdom Pseudomonadati; phylum Pseudomonadota; class Gammaproteobacteria; order Enterobacterales; family Enterobacteriaceae; genus Kluyvera; species Kluyvera sp. CRP. Next base: position 1,883,585 of record NZ_CP082841.1, read on the forward strand.
ATATCGTTGCCCGCACGCTGCTCGATCCGGGTGATACCATTGTCGTTGAGCGCCCAACCTACCTCGCGGCGTTGCAGGTGTTTCAACTGGCGCAGGCCAACATCCTGAGCGTCGATACCGACGACAATGGCATGCTGGTAGAACAGCTCGCCGAGCTGCTGACCACCACGCGTGTTAAAGCCGTTTATCTGGTGCCAACCTTCGGTAATCCTGGCGGTAAAACGTTGAGCGACGATCGTCGCCGCCGTCTGGTGGAGCTGGCGAAGCAGCATGACGTGGTGATTATTGAAGACGATCCTTACGGTGAAATCAGCTTTACCGATGAAGTGCAGCGTCCGCTGTATCAGCATGCGGTGGAATTAGGCTGTGAAGATCAGGTGGTCTATACCTCGACCTTCTCCAAAATTCTGGCGCCGGGCATGCGTATTGGCTGGATCGTGATGCCGGACTGGCTGGCGCAACAGACGGTGATCGTCAAGCAGGCCGCCGATCTGCACACCAATATGCTGTCGCAGGTGATTACCGCTGAATACCTGAGTCTGGGCCGTCTGGAAAACCAGATTGCGCTCATCCGCGAAGACTACCGTAAGAAGTGCGAGGCGCTGGCCGACGCGCTGGAAAGCCGTCTGGGCGAGCATCTTGAGTTCAGCCGTCCGAAAGGGGGGATGTTCCTGTGGGCGCGTTTCCGTTATCCGTTCGATACCATGAAGTGGCTGGAGAAAACGCTGGAAAATGGCGTGGTGTACGTGCCGGGTGAAGCGTTCTATAACGACAATCCGGATACCCGCACGCTGCGTTTATCCTACTCGACGGTGTCGCTGGAAGGTCTGCAAACCGCCGTTGAGCGTCTGGCGAAGTCGCTGTAATGCTTTTTCGTTCCGCGCCGCCTGCTGGCGCGGAACGTCCTCCACGGATTTATTCCGTTTCCGCAATTCTGTCGTCAAGCCAAATCAGCATCAGCGATGCTAAAAAGGCGACGGTGACGGTGCCAATAAATAACCACATCAGAACTACCTCAGCTTATTGTTCTTATTATTCTGCTGTTCACTACCGCTTTCGCTTGATTCATAGCTGACATCGCAGGGTCCGATTAAAAAAACAAAGGTGAAAAATAAGAGGTTGTTCGTATCAGATCAACCCTATTTTTCGTGTGGCGGTGACGCATGAGAGGGAATCGCTATGCTCCCTGAGGGAGCCGCAGACTAATCCGTACAGCGTAGAGCCGCTGTACCTCGTGAAGAGGAAATCTTTGCTGAAGAGAAATTGCTACCGTATTCGCCATTGAAATTGCGTACAGAATAAGCGGTAAAAATGAGTAATGGCGTTCCAGGTGTAAGCGACTATCAAGGGCCCGCAGGTGGATGGGGAGCGGTAAAAGCGGTTACCGCATCGGTATTTTCGCAAAAGGCAGTGGCGCGCGATGTCATTGCGATGTTCCGTATGAATCAGATAAAGGGCTTCGACTGTCCTGGCTGCGCGTGGCCGGACCCCAGCCATCGTTCGCCGATGGAGCTGTGTGAAAATGGCGTGAAAGCCGTTTCCTGGGAAACCACCAGCAAGAAAGCCTCCCCGGAATTCTTCCGCCAGCATACCGTGGCCGAGCTGTGGAAATACAGCGATTACGAGCTGGAGAACGTTGGCCGTCTGACGCATCCGATGAAGTACGACGCCGTCACCGATACCTGGCAGGCCGTCGAATGGCAGGTGGCATTTGCCGAAATCGGCGAACGCCTGCGCAGCTACGACTCCCCGGAACGTGTTGAGTTCTATACCTCCGGGCGTACCTCCAACGAAGCCGCGTTTCTTTACCAGCTATTTGCCCGCGAATACGGCAGCAACAACTTCCCGGACTGCTCCAACATGTGCCACGGGCCAACCAGCGCCGGGCTGACCAGCGCTATCGGGCTGGGGAAGGGCACCGTCGAACTGGATGATTTCGAGCACTGTGATTTGGTTATCTGCATCGGCCACAATCCGGGTACTAACCACCCACGGATGCTGACCACTCTGCGTGAAGTGGCGCAGCGCGGCGGGCGTATTATCTCTATCAATCCGTTGGCGGAGCGCGGTCTTGAACGTTTTAGCTTCCCGCAAAGCCCGACGGACATGCTGAAAGGCCATGCCACGACGCTCAGTAACGACTACTACCAGGTCAAAATGGGCGGCGACGCCTCGCTGCTGAAAGGTGTCATGAAGGCGCTGATTGAGATGGACGAAGCCAGAACATTGCTTGGCCAGGAACCGTGCCTCGACCGCGCGTTCCTGGCTGAGCATACCCACGGCTATCAGGCGCTATATGACGATCTGCATCGCTGTCACTGGGCGGATCTGGAACAGGACTCTGGTTTGAGTCGTAGCCAGATGGAAGACTTGGCCTACCGTTACGACCGCTCAAAAGCCACCATCATCTGCTATGGTCTGGGGATTACCCAGCATAAAAACGGCACCGAAAACGTCCAGCAACTGGTGAACCTGCTGCTGTTGAAGGGCAATATCGGCAAACCGGGCGCCGGTATCTGCCCACTGCGCGGCCATTCCAACGTGCAGGGCGACCGTTCGGTCGGCATTAACGAGGCGGCGCCGGAAGCCTTTTTGTCGCGCCTGGAAGGGCACTTTGGCATTCGCGTACCTCGCAAGCATGGTCGCTCCAGCGTTGAGAGCATTCGCGCCATCGAGAGCGGTGACGCACAGGCTTTGATCTGCATGGGCGGCAATCTGGCGGTGGCGATGCCACAACCACAGCGCACCTTTGAAGCGATGAAAAAGCTGGATTTGCAGGTCCACGTGGCGACCAAACTCAATCGCTCGCATCTGTTGATGGCGAAACATAACTACCTGTTCCCGGCGCTGGGTCGCACCGAGCGTGATATACAGGCGAGCGGCATCCAGTCGGTCACCGTCGAAGATTCCATGTCGATGGTGCACGCCTCCTGCGGCGCGCTGAAACCGGCATCGCGTTGGCTGAAGTCGGAGCCGGCGATTGTCGCCGGGCTGGCGCGCGCGACGTTACCTGACTCGCCGGTGAACTGGGAAGCGATGACCGATAACTATGCGTTGATTCGTGAGGCCATCGGCAGCGTGATTCCGGCGTTCGCCAACTATAACGCGCGCATCGCCGAACCGGGCGGCTTCCGTATGGATACGCCCGCGTCGCGACGCGAATGGCACACGGAGAGCGGTAAAGCGAACTTTGTGGTTAGCCGCCAGCGAGCGGTGGATCGTCAGAATCAGCCGGATGATGCGCTGGTGCTGGCGACGTTACGTAGCCATGACCAGTACAACACCACGATATACGGCATGAACGATCGCTACCGCGGGATTACCGGCCGTCGCGATGTGGCATTTTTAAGCCAGACGGAAGCCGAGGCGCGGGGGCTGGCGGCAGGCGACGTCATTAACATTCAAGCGCTGGAGGACAACGGCGAGCCGAGCATCGATCGTGCGATGTATGGCTTGACGGTGGTGGTTTACAGCATGGCTGGCGGTTCGATTGGCGCCTATTTGCCGGAGGCGAACGTGCTGCTGTCACTTGATGCGGTGGATACCCAGAGCCTGACGCCTGCCTATAAGAGCGTGCCGGTCATCATTCGCAAAGCGTAGCGAGAGGGATAACGCATCCACAACCCGGTTTAGCGGCCGGGTTGTGGCCTGGAACGATTGGGCTATCAGCGCTGTAATTCCGCCTGAGCCGCCGCCAGCTCTTCCTGGGCTTCATCCAGTTTCTGCTGTTTTTTAGCGACTTTATCCGAGCGCCCTGAGGCCTGAGCCTCTTTTAATTCCGCCTGGCGTTCGTTCACCTTCTCTTGTTTTTCGGCGACCTTCTGCTGACGTTCCTTTTGCAAAGAGGCATCGGTACAGTTGGCCTCAACCTCTTGCAGCGCGGTGGTCAGCCCGTTGACCCGATGCTGATTGTTGTGCGCGCGGGCATATTCAATCTGGCGGGTGATCTCTTGTTTTTTAGCGGCGCAGCCGGTTAATTCCGAGGCACTGACGCCAGTGCTGAAGCTGAAAAGGGCCGGTGCAATAACCAGAGTGCTCATTATTGTCTTTTTAATTAATAACATTTAACAGATATCCTGACGGTAATAAAAACAGAGCTTTAAGTTAAATCTTATACACTATCTGTTAATGAATGTTAAAAGGCAATGTTATTCGTGTGGATATTCAGCTAATTGATATTTATGGCGTGTTTCCGTTGTGCTGGCGTTTATTGATGGTGTGCAGCGCGGTGGACATGCTGTCCGGCGACACAAGGCTGTTAATGCGGAAGAAAAGAATATCAAAGGCGATCATCTGTAGGATTTGTGGCGTCACCATGCCAAGCTTCTCGTGCGCTTCGGTATAGCTATAGGGGATGACGTGTTTGGCAATTTGGCTGACTTTGTTTTTGCCATAGCGGGTGATGGCTATCGTGTGTGCCCCGCGTTCACGGGCCAGCTCCAGCGCTTCTACCACCTCCGCCGTTTCACCGCGCGCGGAGACCGCGAGCAGTACGTCGCCGGGCTGTAGTAAAGATGCCTGCACAATTTGCGTGTGGTAATCGTAGTTGAACTGCACGTTTAACCCACAGCGAATCAGCTTGTGGTTGATATCCAGCGCGATCAGCGCCGAGGTCCCGATGCCGACGAGGACGATTTTGCGGCTGTCGATCAGTAACCGCGCGCAGATGTCGATAGTTTGCGGGTCGAGCAGATCCAGCGACTGGTCAATTTTGCTGGCAAACAGGACGCGGGATTTCTCCACCATCTGCTCAGTAGAGTCGCTGGCTTCAATACCTTCGTAGATCTCCTCGCGTGCGCGCGCTTTTTGCGGATGGCTGGCCGCGGCGAGCCACAGCTTCAGCTCCGGAAAACCGCTACAGCCAAGCGCTTTGGCATAGCGGATGACGGAGGAATCGCTGATACCCAGTTCCTGCCCCATGCGGGTGGCGCTTAAATCGGAGATATCAAAATTCCGCTCAATCAGATACGTCGAGATACGTCGATCGCCGCCGTTTTTGGCGTGCGCCAGAGCCTGAATTTTGCTGATGATGGATTCCATTACGTACCTTTTTTCTCGTCATGGGGAAGGGCGCGTTGCGCCCTGTGCCTGATTATGACTATTCCTGCGGATCGGTAAAGCCCAGGATCATGGCGGCGACAAATCCAACCACCCATGCGCTGACGACCGCCAGCAGGAACGGCAGAATCTGCCCGGCGCCGACTAACGGCAACAGCGATAGTCCAGCAGTGCCAAACGGAATGATAATGCCTACCTTACAGGCGGCAATCACCGCACCGCCTGCCGCACCGCCGATGCAGCCTGCGATAAACGGTTTACCCAGCGGCAAGGAGACGCCGAACAGCAGCGGTTCACCGACGCCGATGATACCCACCGGCAGCGCGCCGGAAATGGTTTTCTTCAGGCGCGAATTCTTCGTCTTCAGGTAGACATAGGCCGCCGCGCCCACCTGACCCATCCCGCCCATCGCGAGGATCGGGAACAGATAGTTCAGGCCAAAAGTATCGAGGATCTGCGCGTGAATGGGAATAAGCCCCTGATGTAAACCGGTCAGCAGCAGGAACAGGAAGCCGCCGCCAAGCAGCGCGCCAACCACAACAGAACCTGCAGAATTGTTGAGCAGGGAGAGCGCCACCAGGTCGCCCAGCCACTGATTAACCGCATGCGCCAGCGGTTGCAGAATCAGCAGCGCGGCCAGCGAGGAGACCAGAATCGTCACCATGGGCGTTAAAATCAGATCCAGGCTCTCTTTGCAGTAGCGGCGGAACCACAGCTCAAATTTCGCGGCAAAGACGCAGACCAGCAGCACGGCGAAAATCCCGCCGCCGCCCGGCGTTAATGCGCTGCCAAATAGCTTGATGTTGGCGAGATCCGGCGCGGCCAGCACGGCCGCCATCACCGCGCCGATGGCGGGAGACGCTTGCAGCTCTTTGGCGGTATTCATGCCGATCATCACCGCCAGCACCGTAAAGACCGCCTTCCCCATGACCGTCAGCAGGGCGAAGAGATCCTGATGGCTGGCGACAAACTCGGGGCCGATCAGGCGGCAGACGTTGACTAATCCAAGAATCAAACCGCAGCCGATCAGCGCCGGGATGGTAGGGACAAAAATGGCCGCCAGAATATTCAGGCAGCGGCGGATGGAGAAAGGTTTACGTTCTGCATCGGCGGCGTCGGCTGGGGCGATTCCCGCGCGATTCATGCGTTTAGTCAGAATCCCCGTCACCTTTGATGCCGTACCCGCGCCGACGATAATTTGAAACTGCTCTCCGGCGTCGACGGTGCCTTTGACTCCGTCCACTTTACGCAGCGCTTCGGCGTTAAACAGGCTGCGATCGCGCAGGACCACGCGTACGCGGGTCATGCAGTTGGTCAGCGTGGCGACGTTGCCGAAGCCGCCAATATGGTGTTCGATGGCGTCAGCGATAAGCTCCAGATGTTCTATTTTATTGGCCATGAGTGGCTCCTGATAATAGCTGATCTTTTAGGGCGACAAAGGGTTGCGCGGCCATCGCAAGCGCCGCATCGGGAGAGAGGCCCAGCAGGTTGCTCAGCACCGCCGCGCGCACGTTGTAGTTCACCTGTTGGAGCTGCATTTGCGCCGTGGCGTTATCCACTTCGCAGATCTGCGCCACCATGTGCTCGGCGCGGCGCAACAGCTTTTCGTTCGAGGCCTTTACGTCAATCATCAGGTTGCCGTGCACGCGCCCCAGTTGAATCATGGTGGCGGTACTGATCATCCCCAGCAGCATCTTCTGCGCGGAGCCGCTTTTCATCCGCGTGGAACCGGCCAGCGCTTCGGCACCGACGTCCGGCGCTACCGCCACGTCCGCTTTTTCTGAGATAAGGCCAGGGCCGCGGGTGGTGAGCGCGATGGTCTTTGCGCCAGTCTGGCGCGCAAAGTCGAGCGCCGACATCACGAACGGCGTGCGTCCGCTGGCGGCGATACCCAGCACCACATCCCGTTGACTCAGACCACGAGCGCGGAGTTCGGCAACCGCGGCGGCACCGTCATCTTCTACGTTCTCTACGGCGCGCAGCATGGCGTCCAGCCCACCGGCAATGACTGATTGAACCAGGTTTGGGTCGGTGCCAAAGGTCGGTGGGCACTCGGCGGAGTCCAGCACGCCAAGCCGTCCGCTGGTGCCTGCGCCAACATAAAACAGCCGACCACCGCTTTTCATCTGCCCGACAATCAGACGCACGGCCTCTTCCACCTGCGGAAGAACGCCGCGAATGGCGAGCGGAACGCGGGCGTCGTGCTCGTTGAGCAACGCCAGTATGTCCGGAAGCGGCAGGTCTGCCAGGTAGCGGGTATCGACATTCTGTTCTTGCGCAATGGTGAAAGCGAGCGGGTTCATGCATTACCTCTGTTGATATTCGACATTTTTAATATAAATAAATGTCGAAATTCGACAATGAGCAACATGCAGAAATGTGATGCCGGGCGAAGAACGGTGCATACACGATAATGAGATTCATTATCAAAAATACTTTACAGCTCGATTTTGAAGTTGTATTTTAAATGCATGTTTTAGAGCCGGAGGTTAATATGAGCCATCACAGAATCCCTAAAAACTGGACTATCAAACGTTCAACCCCATTCTTCACAAAAGACAATGTCCCGGCCGCGCTGCTGAGCCATCACAATACCGCCGCCGGCATCTTTGGCCAGCTGTGTGTGATGGAAGGTACGGTGACCTACTACGGTTTCGCTGATGAGCAGGCCACGGAACCGGAAGTGAAGGTGGTTATCAATGCCGGTAGCTTCGCGACCAGCCCGCCGCAGTACTGGCATCGTATCGAAATGACCGACGACGCGCAGTTCAATATTAATTTCTGGGCCGAGCCGACATTCTCCGGTGAAGAAGTCTACAGCGCGAAAAAATCATAATCATGATGCACCTCCATCAATGAGTGGAGGTGCCAGGTCCAATGGCTGGAAAACGTTATGTTCAAATTCTTCCGACAATCGTTGATGTATGTCGATTATGGTGAGCAGGAGCTTTGCGGCGAGCAGGCCCTGTTGCACGTTGCGGAATACCAGCATTATCTTTCATCCAGCGCTTCTTTGTGCCCGGATCTGAGCCAGGAAAAGAGGGCTGACTCCACCTATTCAACGGGGTTGTATCATGGTAAGGCGCAGCGTTCCTGAGCACGGTCTGCGCCTGGCGTTGTTTGTTATGTTCCCGTCTTAAATCTCCCGCCTCAACCCCATTAAAACGTCAAATTGATTCTATACTCACTATCGGGTAGCGATTTAGCGCATTTATTCCCTCTGATGAGTTAGGTTTAGCGGTGTGTAATGGGGTGAGATCAATAAATTTATTTTTGTTTAAATGGTGTAAATTGATTTAGATCAATTTATATGATTGTGAAAAATAAGTTAAATTGCGCATTCAGATATGCTCTTTACATAAAATTACAATTGGTTCGAGATACATATCAATACGAACAATTTCTTATTAATAGAAAAATCCTAAAATTAAATTATCTATTTGCTTGATCTTCTTATTTTTCTTTATTCATTGATCGATCAGGGCGATCTATATCCATAAAATCAATTGTTCATATCTATCAATAATAATTAATTGATCGTTTTTGACGATGTATATTCGCTGTGTATATAATTAAATCGAAGTTTGGCTTACGACTTTCTGGAAACAGGAATTATGGACATTAAATAGAATAAATCGGATCTGGATGTTGGGGTAATATATGAGGAAATGTATTATCTCGGATAACAGTTTTTTCCTTTTGGCATTGCAAGATGATGAAGTCATTCGGAGAGGGAATGTCGCAGCAATCCACTCCAGACAATTAAAATCTAACTGTTACTTACGTCCATCGGTCAGTGATATCTTCGTGGTATATATTTCTGATATTGCCGAGCGACACCGGATACTGAGTTTAATTGCTTCATTATGCTCTCATTGCCGAATTGTACTGTTATACAAGATGGAGGGGGCTCCCGGATGCGCCTTTCAGGGGCCATTCCCTTGGCTCATCTCTGAAAAGATAGGTTTTTCCGAGCTTTACTTGTGTCTGTATGAAGCCGGTAAATCTATGTTTGACCGGCGGGATTTCTCTGAACAAGAGTTGATTGTCTTTCGCTATCTATGCGAAGGCTACTCCGTTTCACAAATTAATAAATTAGCAGGACTCAGCGAAAAACATATTTATTATTTGCGGCAGAAAACTAAACGAATGTTTGGGTTGCGTGGGAATAATGCCGCGACAATGTCGTTTTATCTGGATATCTCTAAGCTGAATCGACGCTGGTGACGTTATTTCTGATATCCAGATAACGGTGCTGTTGTTGGGATGTGGTTGTCTTCACATAAATAATCGATGCGTGTCAGGCAGAACCTTCATTGCCTGCCTTTAGCGCTGTTTTTAACAAAGTGAGAATAATATTCTCCATTAATCAGGAGTACATTTATGGGCATTAATAAAGTTGCGCTGGTAATTATCTCTGCGCTTTCCTTCACCTCTGCGGCAGCGCTGGCGGACACGACGACGGTAAACGGCGGCACCGTGCATTTTAAAGGCGATGTGGTTAACGCGGCCTGCGCCGTGGATGCCGGTTCTATCGACCAGACGGTACAGATGGGTCAGGTTCGTTCGGCAAAACTGGCGACTGCGGGCAGCACCAGTTCCGCCGTCGGCTTTAACATCCAACTGAACGACTGCGATACCAGCGTTTCGACGAAGGCATCTGTGGCCTTCTCCGGCACGGCGGTTGATACCACCAACAACACCGTTCTGGCGCTGCAAGGGTCAGCATCGGGCGGCGCCACCAACGTGGGTATCCAGATCCTTGATAACAAAGGCAAACCGCTGGCACTCGATGGCGCGACCTTTAGCTCCGCGACCACTCTGAACGATGGTCCTAACGTGCTTCCGTTCCAGGCGCGTTACTACGCGACCGGCGCGGCCACGGCGGGTACCGCGAACGCCGACGCGACCTTCAAAGTTCAGTACGAGTAATCCAACCGGCAGGGACGCCACGAGGGCCAGGAAGGCCCGTCATCACGAGGGAATGGAGGTGATAGTCATGCGTTGGATGACAGGGTTACTGCTGATGTTTTTGCTGCCGATCGTCGCGCATGCTGGCAACCACTGGAACGTCACGTTACCCGGTGGTGGTTTACGTTTTCAGGGCGTTGTTATCGCCGAAGCCTGCAGCGTGGCGGCGGAAGACCGCCTGATGACGGTAAAAATGGGCCAGGTCGCCAGCCATCGTTTCCATGCGGTGGGCGAAGAATCTAATCCGATCGCTTTTGCTATTCATCTTGAAGATTGCAGTACGGCAGTCAGCCAGCACGTTGGCGTGTCGTTTCAGGGCGTCGCTGACGGTAAAGATCCTAACGTTCTCTCGGTGGGAGAGGGGGCGGGCATCGCTACCGGTATTGGCATTGCGCTGTTTGATGACCAGGGCGGATTAATTCCACTCAACCAGGCGCCCGTGCGCTGGGCGCGACTCTACGATGGGCCAACCACGCTGCATTTTGTGGCGAAATACCGTTCGACCGCACGTCAGGTCACCGGCGGTACGGCCAATGCGCAGGCCTGGTTCGCCTTGACCTACCAGTAATTAACCGGACGCAGGAAATGACGGTGAGTACAACAAGGGTAAACATGAAAAGAACGTTGATGATGATGCGCGGTGCGCTGGCGATGCTGCTGCTGATAGCGGCGAGCGGGGTAAGCCATTATGCGCACGCGGGTGTGGCGCTGGGGGCGACCCGGGTCATTTATCCGGCAGGGCAAAAGCAGGTCCCTCTGGCGGTCACCAATACCGACGAGAGCGGCACTTATCTGATTCAGTCTTGGGTGGAAAACGCCGACGGCGTTAAAGATGGTCGTTTTGTGGTGACGCCGCCGCTGTTCGCGATGCAGGGGAAAAAAGAGAACACGCTGCGTATTCTTGACGCGTCCAATAACCAGCTGCCGCAGGATCGGGAAAGCTTGTTCTGGATGAACGTGAAGGCGATTCCGGCGATGGATAAATCTAAGCTCAACGACAATACCCTGCAACTGGCGATTATCAGCCGTATCAAGCTTTACTATCGCCCGGCAAAACTGGCGATGCCGCCGGAGCAGGCCGTCGAAAAACTGACGTTCCGTCGCAGTGCCGGCACGCTTACGCTGATCAATCCCACGCCGTACTACCTGACGGTTACCGAGCTTAACGCCGGTACCCGCGTGCTGGAAAACGCGCTGGTGCCGCCGATGGGCGAGGCCCGGGTGAAAATACCGGATGATGCGGGCGGTGAAATTACCTTCAGAACCATTAATGACTATGGCGCGCTGACGCCGCGCATGATAGGCGCGATGCGTTAAGCCACAGGGCTGCCCCTATCCCTTGAACAGAATAAGAAATGATCGCCGGGTGATGTGAAACCGGAGGGACTATGCCATATCTGAAATTTGACCTCGCCTGTTTGCGGGTCTGGCGTATGCGGCAGCTTCCGGTTGCCATTTTGCTCGCGTCACCGACCTTTTTCGTTCAGGCGGAACTCTACTTTAACCCGCGCTTTCTGGCCGACGATCCTGCCGCTGTGGCGGATCTTTCCGGTTTTGAGAAGGGGCAGGAGCTGCCGCCGGGGACCTATCGCGTAGATATCTACCTTAACGACGGGTATATGACCACTCGCGATGTCACCTTCAACGCTCCTGAGGATGGCCATGGGCTGATGCCGTGCCTGACGCGCGGGCAGCTGGCCAGCATGGGGCTGAATGTCGCCGCCGTCGACGGGCTGCATGCGCTTGCCGCTGACACCTGCGTACCCTTAACCGAGATGATTAAAGAGGCGACCATCCGTCTGGATGTCGGTCAGCAGCGACTGTACCTGACCATTCCTCAGGCCTTTATGGGGAACCAGGCGCGCGGCTATATTCCGCCGGAGCTGTGGGATAACGGTATCACTGCCGGATTGCTGAACTACAACTTCACCGGTAATCGCGTGCAGAACACGGTTGGCGGTAGCAGCCAGTATGCCTATTTAAACCTGCAAAGCGGGCTGAACGTCGGCCCATGGCGGTTGCGTGACAACAGTACCTGGAGCCACAGCAGCGGCTCGCAAAACGAGAACAAATGGCAGCATATCAATACCTGGCTGGAGCGCGATATCACGGCGTTACGCTCGCGGCTGACGCTGGGTGATAGCTATACCAACGGCGATATCTTTGACGGGATTAACTTCCGCGGCGCGCAATTGGCTTCCGATGACAACATGCTGCCGGACAGCCAGAAAGGCTTCGCGCCGGTTATTCACGGTATAGCGCGCGGTACCGCGCAGGTCTCTATCAAGCAAAACGGCTATGAGATTTACCACAGCACGGTGCCGCCTGGCCCCTTCACCATTAACGACCTCTATGCCGCGGGCAACGGCGGCGACCTGCAGGTCACGATCAAGGAGGCGGACGGCAGCAATCAAACCTTTACCGTACCGTATTCTTCCGTCCCGGTGCTGCAGAGGGAAGGGCACACTCGCTATGCGCTCACTGCCGGAAAATACCGTAGCGGCAACGAGCAGCAGGACGACCCGACGTTCTTTCAGGGCACCCTTATGCACGGGCTGGCGGCGGGATGGACGCTGTATGGTGGAAGCCAACTGGCGGATCGCTATCGCGCGTTTAACTTCGGGGTCGGCAAGAACATGGGCAACCTGGGCGCGATGTCGGTGGACATTACCCAGGCCAACGCCACGCTACCCGACGACAGTCGGCAGCAGGGGCAGTCGGTGCGCTTCCTCTATAACAAATCGCTTAATGAATTAGGTACCAATATTCAGCTGGTGGGCTACCGCTACTCTACGCGCGGATATTTCAGCTTTGCCGATACCACCTATCAGCGTATGAGCGGGTACTCCGTGGTGACGGAAGATGGGCCAGTCTACGTGAAGCCGAAATTCACCGACTACTACAACCTCGCCTACAGCAAACGGGGCAAAGTGCAGGTCAGCGTAACCCAGCAGTTGGGGCGTACCGCCACGCTTTATGTGAGCGGCAGCCAGCAAACCTACTGGGGCACTCATAACGCGGATGAGCAATTCCAGGCCGGGCTGAATATGGCCGTGGACGATATTAACTGGACGTTGAGCTATAGCCTGACCAAAAACGCCTGGCAGGATGCCCGTGACCAGATGCTGGCGGTGAACGTCAACATTCCGTTCAGCCACTGGCTGCGCTCGGACAGCAAATCCGTCTGGCGGCACGCCAGCGCCAGCTACAGCATGTCCAACGATCTCAACGGTCGGATGAGCAACCTCGCAGGGCTGTACGGCACGCTGCTGGAGGATAACAACCTGAGTTACAACGTGCAGACCGGCTATGCCAGCGGCGGCGAGGGCAGCAGCGGGAGCACCGGCTATGCCGCGCTGAACTATCGCGGTGGCTACGGCAATGCCAACGTTGGCTACAGCCGTAGCGACGGGATTAAGCAGCTTTACTACGGCATGAGCGGCGGCGTGCTGGCTCACGCCAACGGCGTCACGCTGAGCCAGCCTCTCAATGACACGGTGGTGCTGGTCAGCGCGCCGGGGGCGAAAGGGACAAAAGTGGAAAATCAGACCGGGATACGTACCGACTGGCGCGGCTATGCCGTGCTGCCCTACGCCACTGAATACCGGGAAAACCGTGTGGCGCTGGACACCAACTCGCTGGCGGATAACGTCGACCTGGACGATGCGGTAGTGAACGTCGTACCGACTCACGGCGCGATTGTCCGCGCGGAGTTTAAGGCGCACGTCGGCATGAAGTTGCTGATGACGTTAATCCACAACGGTAAACCTGTGCCGTTTGGCGCGATGGTCACCTCGGACGGTAACCAGAACGGCAGCATCGTGGCTGATAATGGCCTCGTTTATCTCAGCGGCATGCCGCTGGCCGGAAAGGTGCAGGTGGCATGGGGGCAAGGCGCCAATGCGCGCTGTGAAGCGGAATATCGGTTACCTGATGAGAGCCAGCAGCAGTCGCTGATTCAGCTGTCGGCGACCTGCCGCTAAGGACATGATGATGACAAAACCTTTTTACCTGCTCAGCGCGTTACTGTCGCTATCCGCCGCCAGCGCCCTGGCCGCAGATAGCACCATCACCATCAGCGGTTACGTACGAGATAACGGCTGCGCGGTGGCGGGCGAGTCGAAGGACTTTATCGTCGACCTGATGGATAACGCGGCTAAGCAGTTCAGTACCGTTGGCGCAACGACCCCCGCGATACCGTTTCGTATTGTTCTCTCGCCTTGCGGCAGTGCGGTTAGCGCCGTGAAGGTTGGGTTTACTGGCGTGGCGGATAATGACAATACCCGCCTGTTGAAGCTTGACGGCGGCAGCGCTGCCGCCGCTGGCATGGGGGTGCAGATCCTTAACGATCAGCAGACAATGCTGCCGCTGAATGCCACGTCATCCGCTATTCCGTGGACGACGCTGAAGCCCGGTCAGAGCAATACGCTGAACTTTTATGCTCGCCTGATGGCCACGCAGGTTCCGGTCACGCCGGGCCACGTTAACGCCACGGCGACGTTCACTCTTGAATTTCAGTAAGTGGAGGCATCAATGAAATGGGCTTATTGCGGTGTGCTATCGGCAATCGCGCTGATCGCCTTCTCTTCGGCGCTATGGGCCGCCGATGTGACGATTACGGTCAACGGTAAAGTGGTGGCGAAGCCGTGTACGGTATCAACCCGCAATGCCGACGTTGATCTTGGCGATCTCTACACCTTCAACCTACTTTCCGCTGGCTCAACCTCGCCCTGGCATGACGTCGCGCTGGATCTCAGCAACTGTCCGGTTGGCACATCGCGCGTCACCGCCAGCTTTAGCGGCACGGCAGATGCCACTGGCTATTACCAGAATCAGGGAACGGCCAGAAATATTCAGCTTGAGCTGCAGGACGCGGCGGGCAACACGCTCAATACCGGCGCGAAGACAACGGTGACGGTGGATGAGGCATCGCAGTCCGCACGCTTTCCGCTGCAGGTGAGGGCGCTGTCGGTTAACGGCGGCGCTACCCAGGGAACCATTCAGGCGGTGATCAACGTCACCTATACCTACGCCTGACCAGGAGACGATCGTGATGAAGAGAGTGATAACCCTGTTGACGGTGCTGCTGATGGCCGGTTGGTCGTTTAATGCCTGGTCATTTGCCTGCCGGACCGCCAGCGGAACGACGATCCCTATCGGTGGCGGCAGCGCGAACGTGTATGTGGATCTGGCGCCTGAGGTGAATGTGGGGCAAAACCTGGTTGTCGATCTTTCGACGCAGATTTTTTGTCATAACGATTACCCGGAGACCATGACTGACTACGTTACGCTGCAACGGGGTTCGGCATACGGTGGCGTGTTGTCCAGTTTCTCCGGTACCGTCAAATACAATGGTTCCAGCTATCCGTTTCCCACCACCACGGAGACCGCGCGGCTAATTTACAACTCGAAAACCGATAAACCCTGGCCCACGATGCTCTATCTGACGCCGATTAGCTCCGCCGGCGGCGTGGCAATTAGCGCCGGAACGCTTATTGCCGTTCTGATCCTTCGCCAGACCAACAATAAAAATAACGACGATTTCCAGTTTGTCTGGAATATCTACGCCAACAACAATGTGGTGGTGCCCACTGGAGGCTGTGACGTCTCTGCGCGAGACGTCACGGTGACGCTGCCGGATTACCCCGGTTCAACATCCATTCCGCTGACGGTTTACTGTGCACAGAGTCAAAAGCTCAGTTACTACCTGTCGGGGACGACGGAGGATTCGGCGAACTCCATTTTCACCAACACCGCATCGGCTTCGCCCGCGAGTGGGGTTGGCGTTCAGCTTACCCGCAACGGTAGCATTGTGCCTGCCAACAGCACGGTATCGCTTGGCACGGTAAGCACCTCGGCCGTGAGCCTTGGCTTGACCGCCAACTATGCGCGAACCCACGGCCAGGTAACGGCGGGCAACGTACAGTCGATTATTGGCGTGACGTTTGTTTATCAGTGACAGGAACCCGCCTTTGCGGCGGGTTCCTCAACGCGTCATCTCGCTAGCATCCCCAAACCGGCGGCGAGAACTCCTTAGATAAAGTTCAACAATAGAAAGCTGTGATGCGGCAAAAGGCGCATTCTGAAGCCGCTTTGGTGGCTGAAAATACGGCAAATTCCCCCATTTTTAGCCATCAATCCCTCTGTACGACTAAACGTCTCTCTATCCACATGTCTAAATAGCAGGTCATATTCCAATTTGCGCTAACGAGCAGATAAAGGTTCTTTATCATCCATTTTTTACAGTCCTACACTCTGGTCGTTGCTCATATATCAGGATTAAAGCGTATGACCGTTTACCATTCCGTCACCGAACTTATCGGCCAGACGCCGGTACTGCAGCTGCATAAGCTGGATACCGGACCGTGCAGCCTGTTTCTGAAACTGGAAAACCAGAATCCCGGCGGTTCAATCAAGGACCGGGTGGCGCTGTCGATGATCGACGAGGCGCAAAAGCAGGGGCTGCTGCAGCCTGGCGGTACCATTGTTGAAGCGACCGCAGGCAATACCGGGCTTGGGCTGGCGCTGATTGCCGCCCAGCGCGGGTACAAACTTATCCTTGTCGTACCGGACAAAATGAGCCGCGAGAAGATTTTCCACCTCCGCGCCCTTGGCGCTCAGGTGGTGTTGACCCGCTCTGACGTTGGCAAGGGGCATCCGGCGTACTATCAGGACTACGCGCAGCGGCTGGCGAAAACGCTCCCCGGTGCTTTTTACATTGACCAGTTTAATAACGCCGCCAATCCGTTGGCTCACACCACAACCACCGCGCCGGAGCTGTATCAGCAACTCGACGGGCAGATTGATGCCATCGTCGTTGGCGTGGGATCGGGCGGTACGCTGGGTGGCCTGCAGGCATGGTTCGCCGAACACTCGCCGCACACCGAGTTTGTGCTGGCCGATCCGGCCGGTTCGATCCTTGCCGATCAGGTCGAAAGCGGCCGTTATCAGGAAGCGGGATCCTGGCTGGTTGAAGGAATTGGCGAAGATTTTATCCCGCCATTAGCGCACATCAATAACGTACGTAAGGCATTACGCATCAGCGATCGTGAAGCCTTCACTACCGCCCGCGAACTCCTGCAGGTGGAAGGGATTCTGGCGGGCTCTTCAAGCGGCACGCTGCTGGCGGCGGCGCTGCGCTACTGTCGCGCGCAAACCACGCCTAAACGGGTGGTGACCTTTGCCTGCGACAGCGGCAATAAGTACCTGTCGAAAATGTTCAACGACGACTGGATGCGCCAGCAGGGCCTGCTGGCCCGCACACAGCGTGGTGATCTGAGTGATTTTATTGCCTTACGCCATGATGAAGGCGCCACCGTCACCGCCGCTCCCGACGATACCCTGGCCGCCGTGCTGGCTCGTATGCGCCTGTATGACATCTCACAGCTCCCGGTGCTGGAAGAGGGAAGGGTGGTGGGAATCGTCGATGAGTGGGATTTGCTGAGCCACGTGCAGGGCGACAGCCAACGCTTTGGTTTGCCGGTGCGCGAAGCCATGACGCAGGAGGTTGAAACCCTCGACATCACCGCGCCTGAGAGCGCGCTGAAACCGATTTTTGATCGTGGCCAGGTGGCCGTGGTGGTGGATAACGAGCGCTTTCTCGGCCTTATTACCCGCAGCGATCTCCTCACGAGCTGGCGCAATCGTCTTGAACAATAAGGAATGAATAATGAAAACTTTCGACACTCTAAGCGTACACAGCGGCACTTTTACCGATAGCCACGGCGCGGTGATGCCGCCGATTTACGCAACATCAACCTATGCCCAACCGGCACCGGGCCAGCACAGCGGCTATGAATATTCGCGAAGTGGCAACCCGACGCGCGCTGCGCTGGAGACCGCGATTGCTGAGCTGGAAGGCGGTAGCCGCGGCTACGCCTTTGCTTCTGGCCTGGCGGCCATCTCAACGGTACTGGAACTGCTGGATAAAGACAGCCATATCGTCGCCGTCGATGATGTTTATGGGGGAACCTACCGGCTGATTGAAAACGTGCGTCGGCGCAGCGCAGGGCTGCAGGTGAGCTGGGTCAAACCCGGTTCGCTCCCGGCGCTGGAAGCGGCTATCCGCCCGGAAACGCGCATGATTTGGGTCGAGACGCCGACCAACCCCTTGCTGAAACTGGCCGATCTGGAGGCAATCGCCAGCATCGCCCGCCGCCATAAGCTCATCAGCGTGGCAGATAACACCTTTGCCTCGCCGGTTATTCAGCGCCCGCTGGCTTTCGGCTTTGATATTGTGGTGCATTCCGCCACCAAATACCTCAACGGCCACTCGGACGTTGTCGCCGGTCTTGCGGTGGTGGGCGATAACCCGACGCTGGCGGAGCAGCTTGGCTATCTGCAAAACGCCGTTGGCGGGGTGCTCGATCCGTTCAGTAGCTTCCTGACCCTGCGCGGGATCCGCACGCTGTCGCTGCGCATGGAACGCCACAGCAGCAATGCGCTGGCGCTTGCTCAGTGGCTTGAGCAGCAGCCGCAGGTGGAAAAGGTCTGGTTCCCATGGCTGGAATCGCACCCCGACTATGCGCTCGCCCGCCGCCAGATGGCGCAGCCGGGAGGGATGATCTCGATCGTGGTAAAAGGCGATGCCGAACGGGCAGAAGCGGCGATCAAAAAGTTGCGCCTGTTTACGCTCGCTGAGAGCCTGGGCGGCGTGGAAAGCCTGGTCAGCCAGCCGTTCAGCATGACCCATGCGTCTATCCCTCTGGAGCAGCGACTCGCCAACGGCATTACGCCACAGCTGATTCGCCTCTCAGTGGGCATTGAAGGGGTTGATGATTTGCGCGACGATTTGCGGCAGGCTCTGGCAGAGTAACGATATTAACCGCCGTCAGTTCGACTTAAGTCTATACTTCATATCGAAAATCTAAGCGACTGAAATAACGTCACTTATAATATGACATAGCGGCTGACGGCGCACCGGAACGAGTGCTACTCTGCGATCCATTCCCAAGGTCAGGACGCCGAGCAAACGCCCCATGAGTAAACCCATCAAGCGGCTGGAAATCATCAAAAATGCCATTGAACTGGAAGATGATGAGATCATTGCCAGTCAGATTTCGCACCTGAAAGGCGACATTGACGATCCGGCGATTGACGCCATCATTCAGGCGCTGGAGTCCCGGCGCTATGGCGAGGCGATGAACGCCATCGTCAGCTGGCTGCAAAGCCAGCGCTCGATGACTCACTGGCAGGATCCGCGCATTGCGGCCAGCAAACTGGAGCTAAAAGCGCTGGAAACCCAGCTACAGGCGCTGCTTGATGCCAGGAACGCAAGGCTGACCCAGCTTGATGAGTTTAACGATCTTTATATGCAGCATCTGGGGCCGCTGATGGCCGAGGTGCTGAGGCTGCGAAAGATCCTGGCGGAAGCCTCGCTGCGCAAGCGAGCCGAAATGTGTCATGACGACGATTCCCGCGAACAACGTGCGCGTGACGAAGCGCGCGAACAGTATGACACCTGGCGCGATCAGCAGCAAAAAGCGCAAAAACGCCGCGAGCATCATGAAAATATGGCGCAGGAGGATCGTCAGGAACTCAAACGATTGTGGCGCCAGGCGAGTAAGCTTTGTCACCCGGATCTGGTCGACGATGCGCTGAAGGCGGAAGCTAACGAGATGATGGCCCAGCTCAATCAGGCCCGACAACGTGGCGATCTGCCGACTATTCGTAATCTGCTAGCCCGACTCATGCGCGAGCATGAGCCAATGATGGCGAGCGAAAGGCTGAACGATCTCACGCTACTGCTGCGTAAAATCAGCGCCACGCAGCAGCAAATTGCCAGCCTGCAGGACGAAATGCTCGCGCTTGAGAAAGAGAAATCCTGGCTGCTGGTGTCAACGCTTGCCGACCCACAGGCCTATTTTCGCCAGCAGGAAAAAGCGCTGTCGAACACGATCGCCACTCTGCGCAAGCGCATCTTTGAGTCAGGGTTGGATGAGGTGGCGTAGCTATTTCTGGAAGCGGAAATTTATCGGAACGCCAGAAAGCAAAAACCCAGCCATAGGCTGGGTTTTCTGAATAAGTGGTGCCCGGACTCGGAATCGAACCAAGGACACGGGGATTTTCAATCCCCTGCTCTACCGACTGAGCTATCCGGGCAACGGGGCGCATTAAACCGTAATCGCCTCGCCTCGTCAACGAAAATTATAAATTTTGCGGCGAGTTGCACAATCTATCATCACCTTGCGTATTTTGCACGCGACGTCAGGCAAAAAAGGCGGTCCAGGCGGCAGAAATGGGCATTGCCAGCAGCAGCGCTGGCAGCATATTCACCACGGCGAACATCTTGATTCCGCAGATGCGCAGGCCGGTGGCCAAAAGCAACAGGCCGCCGACGGCGGTGAAATCGGCCATCATTGCCGGGGTTGTCAGCGGCAGAATCATAAAGGCGCAGAAGGCCAGCGTTAGCTGGATGATTAGCATCGGCACGCTGATGGCGCAGACGGCAAAGCCGAGCGAGCAGGCGAAAATCATCGCGGTAAAGAAATCGAGAAACGACTTGGCGATGAGTATGGTCGGGTCGCCGGTCATCCCCTCGTGCATTGAGCCAAAAATCCCGGTACCGCTCGCGCAGAACAAGACGATAATCGCCACGAAGCTCTGGATGACGTTTTCATGCTCCCGGCTTTTGCCCGACTTGAGTAGCCGCTTCTGCATCCAGGAAACGCCGTTGTTGATCCCTTTTTCCAGATAGCAAAACTCACCGATCAGCGCCCCCATCAGTGTGGCCAGCACCATCACCGGCATATTGGCGCACTTGATTACCAGCAGCAGGCCAATACCCAGCGAGGCGAGGCCGAAGATCGAGGTCATGGAGACGCGAATACGCTCCGGAAGACGCTGGCTTAACAGCGCGCCGATCAAACCGCCGACGAGCACTGCCCCGGCATTAATAAATGGGCCAATTACCACGTTAACTCCTGTTACTTATCGATAAGTCCTGCATTATTATGGACTGATTAATCGGTTCAGTGCTTGTTTCTCCGTGGTATTAGTGCATAAAAATTTCGTCTTGCACCCTCTGGTGAATGGTGCCATGATTGCGCGAAATTTCTCCTTTCCTGAATCGGGGCCGCCTGCAATGACATCTTTGCCATTACATCGCCAATGCCGCTTCGCCTACTCGCGAAGGTCTGCCCCATTCTCTTTGCTCACCATGCGGTGACGCCAACGCACGCTCACTGCAGGACAACAGTAAGATTAGACCATGTCTGCTTTTACTGATGTCTGGCGGTCGGAGCTGTAACCCAGTTGCACCCAGACGCTTCGTGGGGCAGAGCCAGATGCTCTGCCCAGGACTTTTACTCTCCCTGAGTGGGTCGTTGCGCTTATGAAATCAATGAACATTGCTGCCAGTCGTGAACTGGTCTCTCGCCTTTCCACCCATCGTGACGTGGTGGCGCTGGATAGTACCGACTTTACCGATGTGGCAGCAGTCGTCATTACCGTGGCCGACAGCCACAGCGGCATTCTTGCATTACTCAAACGCACCGGATTTAAGCTGCCGGTATTCGTGCTGACAAGCGATGATATCAGCGTGCCAAACGGCGTAGAGGCGGTCATTAGCGGTAAAGATCAGGAGTGGCTGGAGCTGGAAACCGCCGCCTGTCGCTATGAAGAAGAGCTGCTGCCGCCGTTTTTTAATACCCTGACTCAGTACGTTGAAATGGGTAACAGCACCTTTGCCTGTCCGGGGCATCAGCACGGCGCGTTCTTTAAAAAACATCCGGCGGGCCGCCAGTTTTATGACTTCTTCGGTGAGAACGTCTTTCGTGCCGACATGTGCAACGCCGACGTGAAGCTCGGCGACCTGCTGATTCATGAAGGCTCTGCCAAGCACGCGCAGAAGTTTGCCGCGAAGGTGTTCCACGCCGATAAAACCTACTTTGTGCTGAACGGCACCTCCGCCGCCAATAAGGTGGTGACCAATGCTCTGCTGGCCCGCGGCGACCTGGTGCTGTTCGACCGCAATAACCACAAATCGAATCACCATGGTGCGTTGATTCAGGCTGGCGCGACTCCGGTTTATCTGGAAGCGGCACGTAATCCGTTCGGTTTTATCGGTGGCATTGATGAACACTGCTTTGACGAGCGCTATTTGCGTGAGCAGATTCGTGAAGCCGCGCCGGAGAAAGCCGATGATATGCGTCCGTTCCGCCTGGCGATCATTCAGTTGGGCACCTATGACGGCACTATCTACAATGCGCGTCAGGTGGTGGATAAAATCGGCCACCTTTGCGACTACATTCTGTTTGACTCCGCATGGGTCGGCTACGAGCAGTTTATCGATATGATGTCCGATACCTCGCCGTTGCTGCTGGATCTCAACGAAAACGATCCGGGCATTTTCGTTACCCAATCGGTGCACAAACAGCAGGCGGGTTTCTCGCAGACCTCGCAGATCCACAAAAAAGATAACCATATTCGCGGCCAGGCGCGCTTTTGCCCGCACAAACGGCTGAACAACGCCTTTATGCTGCACGCCTCAACCAGCCCGTTTTATCCGCTGTTTGCGGCGCTGGATATCAACGCCAAAATCCACGAAGGGGAGAGCGGGCGCCGTCTGTGGGCAGAGTGCGTCGAGCTGGGGATTGAAGCGCGTAAGGCGATTGTGGCGAACTGTAAGATGATCCAGCCGTTTATCCCGCCCATGGTTGATGGTCGCCCGTGGCAGGATCACCCAACCAAAGCGATTGCCAGCGAGCGTCGCTTCTTTAGCTTTGCGCCTGGCGCGCGTTGGCACGGTTTCGAGGGCTATGCGCAGGATCAGTACTTCGTGGACCCGTGCAAATTGCTGCTGACCACGCCGGGGATCGATGCGGAAACCGGGCAATATACCGAGTTTGGCATTCCGGCGACGATTCTTGCCCACTATCTGCGTGAGAACGGTATCGTGCCGGAGAAATGCGATCTGAATTCGATCCTGTTCCTGCTAACCCCTGCGGAAACGCCGGAAAAAATGGCGCAGCTGGTGGCAATGCTCGGCCAGTTTGAACAGCATATCGAGGACGATACGCCACTGGCCGACGTGCTGCCGACTATCTACAACAAGTATCCTGTACGTTACCGTGACTATACGCTACGCGAGCTGTGTCAGGAGATGCACAATCTTTACGTCAGCTTTGACGTCAAGGACCTGCAAAAGGCGATGTTCCGCAAAGAGAGTTTGCCGCAAGTGGTGATGAACCCGCAGGACGCCAACAGCGAGTTTATTCGCGGTAATGTTGAGCTGGTGCGCATCAGCGAAGCGGAAGGGCGCATTGCCGCTGAAGGCGCGCTGCCGTATCCACCGGGCGTGCTGTGCGTGGTGCCGGGGGAAGTGTGGGGCGGTGCGGTACAGCGTTATTTCCTGGCGCTGGAAGAGGGCGTGAACCTGCTGCCGGGCTTTTCGCCGGAGCTTCAGGGGGTTTACAGCGAGAAGGATGCTGACGGGATTAGTCGGCTGTATGGGTATGTTTTGAAGTAAGGTGCGGGGACGTCCCCTCACCCTAACCCTCTCCCCGTGGGGGAGAGGGGACCGCCAGGTGCGGTGATTAACAATAGAACCGGGTTCCCTCTCCTCCGTGGGAAGAGAGGGACGAAGCCTTAATGCACAACTGGCTGTGCTCCCGGGGCAATACGCTCGTGTTTGTATTTAAACAGCCCAACAAACGCCACCGCCAGCACCAGCGAGTAGCCGGCGAAAATCAGCCATACGCTTTGCCAGTCGGTAATACCGTCTACGGTGTACATCTCCACCACTTTCCCGCTCGCCATGCCGCCGAGAATGCAGCCGAAGCCGTTGGTCATCATCAGGAACATACCCTGCGCGCTGGCGCGAATTTCCGGGCGGACTTCTTTCTCAACGAATACCGAACCGGAGATGTTGAAGAAGTCGAAGGCGCAGCCGTAAACAATCATCGACAGTACCAGCAGTACGGTGCCGAACGGCGTCGGGTCTCCGTAGGCGAACAGGCCGAAGCGCAGCATCCACGCGAAGATACTAATCAGCATCACATTCTTGATACCGTAACGGCTTAAGAAGAACGGAATGGTGAGGATGAAAAGCGTCTCGGAGATTTGTGAAATCGACATCATCACCGAGGCGTGCTGCACGATAAAGCTGGTGGCAAACAGCGGATCTTTATCAAAGCTGTGCAGGAAGGTGTTGCCGAACATGTTGGTGATCTGCAGTTCCGCGCCCAGCATCATGGAAAAGATAAAGAAGATCGCCATGCGTTTGTTTTTAAACAGCGCAAAGGCGTCCAGCCCCAGCATGCTGCTCCAGCTTTGTTTCTGCTGCTGGTTAGAAACGGGAATGTGCGGCAGTGTCAGAGTGAACAGCACCAGCACGACCGACAGCGCAGCGCCAATGTACAGCTGCATATGGCTCAGCTCGAAGCCGGAGAAGCTCACCGCCCACATCGCCAGAATAAAGCCGATGGTGCCCCAGATGCGGATTGGCGGGAAGTCGGTAACGATGTCCATGCCCGCCGATTTCAGGCGGTAGTAGGAGATGGTGTTAATCAGGCCCAGCGTTGGCATATAGGCCAGCGAGTTAAGCAGAATAACGAAGAACATCGCCCCCGGCGTGGTGACCTCGGCGGCCATAAATAACGTTCCTGCCCCCACCAGGTGACAAAAAGCATAGACCCACTTGGCGCTAATCCATTTATCCGCCACGATGCCCAGCAGCGTTGGCATAAAGACGGCGGCGATACCCAGTGAGCTGTACACCGCGCCGATGGATGCACCATCGAACTTCAGCGTTACAAACATGTACGAGCCCAGCGTGGTTAGCCAGCTCCCCCACAGGCAGAACTGCAGGAAGGACAGTATCTTAAGCTGCAGCTTTAAATTCATGTTAATTTCCTCACAAATAGGACCGGACAGCCGTTCGCGTAATAACATCCGAAGGCATTATTTGTGCTGATTCTATCAATGGCTGTGATGAGACATTGTTAAGCGCCGCAAAAAATTGCAATTATTTTTACTTTGCACAACGAAATAGTGACAAAACTAACATTTCTGTAGGAAGTTCAGGTGGGGAAGCCGCTTCACCCTGGGAATATCGGGAGGAAGCGGCTGCGTTTGTGAGAATTGTTACTTACGGCGATAGCTTTTCTGCGCCGTATTCACCTTGTAGAGATAGCGACGCGATTCCGCCGACGGATGGCGGGTGGTCAGCGTCTGATAGACGTCCCCTGGCGACATGCTGTTAATGATGTTCGCCGCCTGCACCTTATCGTTAGAGAAGACGCGCAGCACGCTGCCCGCGCCGCCGTTATAGGCGGTAATCACCGCATAGCGGCGTGACGTTGGGTTGTCGATACCGCCAAGGTAGATATTGTTGAGGATCGCCAGATAGGCGGTGCCGGTATCGATGTTGCTGGCCGGATCGAACAGGAAGCTACGGCTTGGCGTGCCGGATTTCCCCTGCGAGCGGAAGACGTCTTTCCCGGCGGTATGCTGCACCACCTGCATCAGCCCCATCGCGTCGGAACGGCTGACCGCATACGGGTTGAAGGACGATTCAGTCTGCATAATTGCCAGAATCAACGATTCGTCGATGCCGTATTTGCGTGAAGCCTGCCGCACCATACCCAGATATTTGTGCGCACGTTTATCAAGGTGGTTCGGCACCAGATTAATGGTCACGCTATAAATAATGTGCAGGCCATTGCTGCGTTTTTTCATCCGCGTTTGCAGCAGATAGTCGGCGAAGCGCGCGGCGCGCCACTCCCAGCGAATAGCCTCGCCGGTGTTATCGACCACCTGGCCGTACAGGAACGGCTCTTTGGAAATCTGAATGTCGTCGGCGTCGGAGTAAAGGTCGACCGAGCTGGGGTCGTCACCCATCAGCAGCGTGGTAATGATGGCCTGGCGCAGGCGCGCAGCGGGGTCGGTACCGGCGATGGTCTCGACGGTAATGGTACCGTCATCGAAGTTGATATGGCTACGCGTCTGGTAGCCATCGGTGTATTTAACGTAGTCTTTCGGCCCGGCGATCAGAACTTCGTTAAACCCCCAGATGTTTTCAATATTATGGGCGAACTGACCCATCAGAATGTCAAAACCGTTGGTGTCTTTTACCCAGGCTTCATTGTAGGCATCGCCCTTTTTTGAACCCGAGCAGGAAACCAGCAACGGCGCTATCAATGCCAGTGCAAATATTCTTTTTTTCATCATTCCGGGAGCGCGTGTTGTTGTTGTCTTAAAGGGCCGTCGGGCCCTTACTGTTTTTCTGGCGGCGTGTAGCCTTCAATGTGCACATCTTTGCCTTCAAACAGGAAGTTAACCATTTCCTCTTCCAGAAGCTTACGGTGCTCCACATTCATCATATTGAGTTTCTTTTCATTGATGAGCATGGTCTGCTTGTGCTGCCACTGCTTCCAGGCTTCTTTCGAAATCTCGTTATAGATGCGCTTTCCCAGCTCGCCGGGGTAGAGCTGGAAATCCTGTCCTTCGGCGTCGCGCTGCAGGAAAGTACAAAAAATGGTTCTGCTCATAATCAATCCTCTTATTTCGCCGCTCGTTAAACGAGTGAATCGGCGCGTAACTGCTGCAACAGGCGCTCAACCGGTGCGGCCAACCCAACGACGGGCGGCTGGGCTAAGTTATACCAGAGAGCGCTGCCTTCATCCATGCATGAGGCGAATGAGGACACACTAAGCCACATAGGCACAATGTCCAGATGGAAATGACTGAAAGTGTGGCGGAAAGCGGTAAGCTGGGTCAGCTTGTCTGCCGGAATCTGCCGCTCGGCCAGCCAGTCGCGCAGCGCCGCTTCATCGGCAAACTGCGGGAAACAGTATAGACCGCCCCACAGGCCGCTAGGCGGGCGCTGCTGTAAAAACACCTCGCGGTCGTGCTGCATCATCAGAAAATAGCCGGTACGCTCGGGGATGGTCTGCTTCGGTTTTTTACCTGGATACTGCGCCCAACTGCCGTTGGCGGCGGCGATGCAGCCTTTTTCCAGCGGGCAGAGCGAGCACTTTGGTTTTGAGCGGGTACACACCATCGCGCCCAGATCCATCATCGCCTGATTAAAACGCGAAACGCCATTGGCAGGAGTGACCTGTTCGCTGATCTCCCACAGCCGTTTTTCGACCTCTTTTTTCCCCGGCCAGCCCTCCACGGCATAACAACGCGCCAGCACGCGCTTTACGTTGCCGTCGAGAATGGGAAAGTGTTTACCGAGCGACAGCGATAAAATCGCCCCGGCGGTAGAACGGCCTACGCCGGGCAGCGCCGCCACTTCGTCAAACGTTTCCGGAAAACGGCCATGGTGCAGCGTGGCGACCTGCTGTGCGGCCTTGTGCAGGTTACGCGCGCGGGCGTAGTAGCCCAGGCCGGTCCACAGATGCAGGACGTCGTCCAGCGGCGCGTTAGCGAGGTCGGTGACGGTGGGAAAGCGTGACATAAACCGCTCAAAATAAGGGATAACTGTGGCAACCTGAGTCTGTTGCAGCATCACCTCAGACAGCCATACTTTGTAGGGCGTCTTTTCAATTTGCCAGGGCAGGGTTTTACGCCCGTATTTGTCGTACCAGTCCAGCACCTGGGCTGAAAATTGAGACGCTTGCATAGTCAAAACCGTGCTTCCGATATCGTGCGATTAGGGTGCCAGATTGCAGCACAGCGGTACTATGCTGTAAACAGGAACTTTCCGGTGCTTGCATCCGGCAACTAACTTTGGATAATGCCCGTTTCCCGAACACTCTCACAAGCAGACTTATTTTTATGAAGAACGACGTCATTTCACCGGATTTTGATGAAAACGGCCGCCCGCTGCGCCGCATTCGTAGTTTTGTTCGTCGCCAGGGGCGACTGACCAAAGGGCAGGAACACGCGCTGGAAAACTACTGGCCGGTGATGGGCGTTGAGTTCAGCGAAGAGCCTGTCGATTTCGCCGCGCTGTTTGGCCGCGATGCGCCGGTCACTCTGGAGATTGGTTTTGGTATGGGGGCTTCGCTGGTGGCGATGGCCAAAGCGCGCCCGGAGCAGAACTTCCTCGGGATTGAAGTGCACTCACCGGGTGTGGGCGCGTGCCTGGCCTCGGCGCACGAAGAGGGTGTCGATAACCTGCGCGTGATGTGTCACGATGCGGTAGAAGTCCTGCACAAGATGATCCCGGACAACTCCCTGAACATGGTGCAGCTCTTTTTCCCTGACCCGTGGCATAAAGCGCGTCATAATAAACGCCGTATCGTTCAGGTGCCGTTTGCCCAGTTCGTGAAAAGTAAGCTCAAGCTGGGCGGCGTCTTCCACATGGCAACCGACTGGGAACCCTATGCGGAACATATGCTGGAAGTGATGTCCTCCATTGAAGGGTATCAGAACCTGTCTGAGACTCAGGATTACGTACCGCGCCCGGATTCGCGCCCGGTAACCAAATTTGAACAGCGTGGTCATCGTCTTGGCCACGGCGTATGGGACTTAATGTTCGAGAGGGTGAAATAAATGGCAAAGAATCGTAGCCGTCGTTTGCGTAAAAAAATGCACATCGATGAATTTCAGGAAATTGGCTTCTCTGTAGCGTGGCGTTTCCCGGAAGGCACCAGCGAAGAACAGATCGATCAGGTTGTTGATCAGTTTATCGATGAAGTGATCGAGCCGAACAAGCTGGCGTTTGACGGCAGCGGCTATCTGGCCTGGGAAGGTCTGATTTGCACCCAGGAAGTGGGCAAGTGCACCGAAGAACATCAGGCGCTGGTCCGCAAGTGGCTGGAAGACCGCAAGTTTGAAGAAGTGCGCACCAGCGAACTTTTTGACGTTTGGTGGGACTAAATAAGCATACGGGGCCAGCATTTGCTGGCCCGATTTGTACTGAGGGAAAGTTATGATGCGCAAAACGCTGCTGACGGCAGTACTCTCGTTCACGGCGATGACTGCCCACGCTGACTACCAGTGCAGCGTTACGCCACGCGATGACGTGGTGCTTAAGCCGCAAACCGTGCAGGTGCAAGGTGAAAACGGCAATCTTATTATTACCCCCAACGGCGATGTCACCTACAACGGCAAGGCGTATACGTTAACGCCGGCCCAGCGTGAACAGGCCAAAGATTATCAGACCGAGCTGCGCAGCGCGCTGCCGTGGATCGACGATGGCGCACGCAGCCGGGTAGAAAAAGGCCGCGTGGCGCTGGATAAAATTATCGCCAAAGAAGTGGGCGAGAGCAGCAATATGCGTGGTCGCCTGACCAAGCTCGATGCGCAGCTCAAAGAACAGATGAACCGCATTATTGAGCATCGTAGCGATGGCTTAACCTTCCACTATAAAGCCATCGATCAAGTACGCGCCGACGGGCAGCAGCTGGTCAATCAGGCGATGGGCGGTATTCTGCAAGACAGCATTAACGAGATGGGCGCCAAAGCGGTGCTGAAAGGCGGCGGTAACCCGCTACAGGGCGTGCTGGGCAGCCTTGGCGGCCTGCAAACCGCGATTCAGAACGAGTGGAAAAACCAGGAAGCGGATTTCCAGGCGTTTGGTAAAGACGTATGCAGCCGCGTGGTGTCGCTGGAAGACAGCCGCAAAGCGCTGGTCGGTACGTTGAAGTAGTCATAAACCATCATTGAAAAAGCCGCCAGTCAGTGAACTGGCGGCTTTTTTTTGCGCAAGATAGGGTGTTACATCAGCCCCAGCAGCTGCGGAATAAACAGCGAGATCTGCGGGATGTAGGCGATCATCATCAGCGCGATCAGCAACGCGGCGTAGAAGGGCAGCAGCGGCTTGATTAACTGCTGGATCTTCACCCCGGAGATAGAGCAGCCGACAAACAGCGCGCTGCCCACCGGCGGCGTCAGCAGGCCGATGCACAGGTTGGCGACCATCATGATGCCGAAGTGTACCGGATCCATGCCCAGGTCCTGGGCGATCGGCAGGAAGATCGGCGTGAAGATCAGTACCGCAGGCGTCATATCCATAAAGATGCCGACGATCAACAACACAATGTTAATCAGTAGCAGGATCACCAGCGGATTCTCCGAGATCCCCATCAGCGTGTCGCTGATCATGTAGGGAATATCCGCATTGGTCATCGCCCACGACATACCGACGGAAAAGCCAATCAACAGCAGTACGATGGAGGTTGTGACCACCGACTCGAGGATCAGTTTCGGCAGATCGCGCCACTTCACTTCGCGATAGATAATCACCGACAGGATAAAGGTATAAACCACCGCGATGGCCGACGCTTCGGTGGCGGTGAAAATACCGCCCAGAATCCCGCCCATCACGATAATCACCAGCAGCAGGCTCGGCAGGGCGTCGAAGAAGGCTTTCGCCGCCTGGGCGCAGGTTGGGCGCTCGGAAACCGGGTAGCCGCGGCGCTTCGCGATAATCGCGCAGACCACCATTATCGCCAGGCCCATCAGAATCCCTGGCAGATAGCCCGCCATAAACAGCGAGGCCACCGACACGCCGCCCGCGGTCAGCGAGAAGACGATCAGCACGTTAGACGGCGGAATCAGCAGCCCGGTAATGCACGACGAGACGTTAACCGCCGTGGAAAACGCGGGGTCATAACCCTTTTTGGTCTGAATCGGGTGCAGGGTGCCGCCCACCGCCGCCGCCGCGGCTACCGCCGAACCGGAGATGGAACCGAACATCATGTTGGCGAGGACGTTGACGTGGCCCAGCGAGCCGGGAACGCGACCCACCATCACCTGCGCGAGGTTAATCAAGCGGATGGCGATACCGCCGCTGTTCATCAGCGTCCCGGCGAAGATAAAGAACGGAATCGCCAGCAGGGCAAAGTTGTCCAGACCGTTGGCCAGACGCTGAGAGACGGTAATGACGGCGATATCCCACGGGAACATCAGCAGCATTGAGGCAACGGTCGCGATGCCGATAGAGAACGAAATCGGCACGCCGATAAATACCAGCACGAAGAAAGCGCCAAACAGTGTTAAAGCAATATACCCGTCCATTAGCGCGCTCCTTCTGCAGACTGTTTCAGGCTAATCAGGCCGTTGGCGATAAACCACAGCGCGTAGAACATCATGATGAGGCCGGACAACGGCAGGATCAGATAGACGTAGCCCATCGGGATCTGCATCGCGGCGGAGACCTGTGCGGTGGCCAGCGTTTTGGCTATCAGCTTCAGGCCACCGGTGACGATCACCGAGCCGGAGAAGAGAAAAATCAGCAGGTTAATCACCACGCCCAGCAGCGTTTGCTTACGTGGTTTGAGCGTCATGGCCAGCAGGTCGATCGCCAGATGGCGCTGTGCACCAACGGTATAGGCTGCGCCGAGCAGGCCAACCCAAATCATCAGAAAGCGCGCCAGCTCGTCCGTCAGCGTGCTGGGTTGGTTTAACACATAGCGACTGAATACCTGCCAGACGACGCAGACGACCAGCGCCACCATGACCGCGACGGAGAACGCGGCGATCGCGCGGTCCACCGCCTGTTTAGTGCGGGTAAAAATCATCGTTTGTTATCCTGGTGAAGGCGGGCCAGATGCTGGCCCGCAAGGGAATTACTCTGCGGCGGCTTCAAATTTGGCCAGCAGCGCGGCCTGTTTCGGATCTTTGTTGAAGTCGTCAAACAGCGGTTGCACCGCAGCGCGGAACGGCGCTTTGTCGACTTTGACGATCTCGCCGCCCATGGCCTTCGCCTGAGCGCGCGTATCAGCGTC
This sequence comes from Kluyvera sp. CRP, assembly GCF_019930565.1. Lineage (NCBI taxonomy): Bacteria > Pseudomonadati > Pseudomonadota > Gammaproteobacteria > Enterobacterales > Enterobacteriaceae > Kluyvera > Kluyvera sp. CRP. The sequence continues at coordinate 1,915,237 of NZ_CP082841.1, forward strand.
AATTTTGTCCCACAGCTTCTGTTGGTAAACCTGCGAGTCGGTGGCCGCTTTCGCCAGAATTTGCTGCTGCTCCGGCGTTAGCTTGTCCCAGGTTTTGGTGGAGATCACCAGGAAGTCTGGAATAGAGGCGTGCTCATCTTCAGAGAAGACTTTGGCAATTTCAATATGACGTGTTTGCACCCACGATGGGACATTATTTTCCGCACCGTCCACCACGCCCTGCTGCATTGCGGTATAAACTTCACCGAATGAAATAGGTGTGGGTGAACCACCCATTAATTCAATCATTTTTATGGTGGTCGGGCTGGCCTGAACGCGAATTTTCAGCCCTTTTAAATCTTCTGGTTTAGTAATCGGTTTTTTGGCATAAAAACTACGGGTACCGGCAACATAAGCGGAAAGGGCGAAGAATCCTTTTTCTTTCGTTGAGTCCATAATTTCTTTGCCGACGTCACCGAATACCACTTTATTAAAATGCGCCTGGTCTTTAAATAAGAACGGCAAATTATAAATGGCATAAACGTTGTCGAAAGATTCCAGATCGCTGGCGGAACCTTTGGTCATATCCAGCGCGCCGTTCTGTAATAGCTCCATGGTTTCACGTGCGCTGCCCATCTGGCTGCTTGGGTAAATACGGATGGTCATCTTGCCGTCAGACAGCTGCTTGACCTCTTTGGCCATTTCTTCAAAAGCCTGGTGTACCACGTGGCTACGCTCAAGGTTGTGCGCCAGTTTCAGCGTCACTTTTTCAGCCGCAGCGGCCCCAGCGGAAAACAACGCGAAAAGCGACGCACAGATTAGCGTTTTGCGAAAAAAGAGAGATTTCATTAATAGGCTCCATGCACATTCATTATTGTGGTCTATATCTAGAGGGACAGCGTTGAATTTCTGTATGACATATTATCCTGGTTGTCAGACAGCTTTAAGCTACCACTCTCACAATTTTCAGTTATCTGTGCATTAAATGCGGTTTTTGTGCGCTGGGTTATATTTATTACATATTCGTTATTGGCTATTAATATCTTATTTAAATATTGATGGTGAAATTATTCGGTAAGTATTGGGGTAACCACTCGGTAAAGCTGAATGATATATTTCGCCATTATTTATAATGGCGAAATATATTTATTATTTATTCGCTAAGAAACAGTTCAAGCAGTGAGTTCAAAAACAGTTTACCGTGCTCGGTTATCTGCCAGTATTGCTCGCACTCGGTCAGGTAGCCCTGGGCCAGCGCTTCATCCAACTGTGGGCGGATGATACTTTCGTCCAGGCCGGTATAGGCGCTGAATTCGGCGCGCGGCGCGGCTTCCAGTAAACGGAAGCGGTTCATAAAGAATTCAAACGGCTTGTCGGCGTTCTCAACGTCGTGCTGGCGCTCCAGATAGCGCCCTTCCATATAGCCGCGCGGATGACGCGTTTTCGCCGTACGCAGAATGCGGCCGTCCGGGAACGTCACCTTGCCATGCGCACCGCAGCCGATGCCCAGATAATCGCCAAAGCGCCAGTAGTTGAGGTTGTGCTGGCACTGATAGCCCGGTTTGGCATAGGCCGAGGTTTCATACTGCTGATAACCTGCGGCGGTCAGCAATTGATGACCCTGCTCGAAGATATCCCACAGCGAGTCGTCGTCCGGCAGCACCGGCGGGCGCGAACCAAACAGAGTATTGGGTTCGATAGTTAGCTGATACCAGGAGAGATGCGGCGGCGACAGTTCAATCGCCTGGCGCAGGTCGCTCAGCGCCTCTTCCAGCGACTGATCGGGCAGGCCGTGCATCAGGTCGAGGTTGAAGCTGCGCAGCCCCAGACCGCTCGCCAGGCGCGCGGCGCGTTTGGCCTCTTCCGGCCCGTGGATGCGCCCAAGACGCTGGAGCTTGCTGTCGCTAAAGCTCTGTACCCCGATAGAAATGCGATTAACGCCCGCCCTCTGGTACTCGACGAAACGGTCAGCTTCGACTGTCCCCGGGTTGGCTTCCATGGTGATTTCTGCATCAGAGGCCAGCGTCAGACGCGCGCGAACGCCGTCCAGCAGAGCCTGCATAGCCGGGCCTGACAGCAGGCTCGGTGTACCGCCACCGATGAAAATAGTCTTCACTTCACGTCCCTGCGCGTAAGCAACGTCGGCGTCTAAGTCGCTCAGCAGATGCTGTACATAGTCGTCGTGCGGCACTTCACCTTTCAGCGCGTGCGAGTTGAAGTCGCAGTACGGGCACTTCTGCACGCACCACGGGATATGAATGTAGAGACTCAGCGGGGGCAGCTTAACCATGACGCATGGCTTCCAGTAACAGCTTCAGCGCCTGACCGCGGTGGGAGATGGCAATCTTCTCTTCGCGGCTCAGCTCAGCGGCGGTCTTGCCTTCCGACGGCACAAAGAAGATAGGATCGTAGCCGAAGCCGCCCTGGCCTGCCGGCGCGCGGGTAATCACCCCCGGCCAGGTGCCGTGGCACACCAGCGGCGTGGGATCTTCGGCGTGGCGCATATACACCAGCACGCAGTGGAACTGCGCCTGACGCTGGTCGTCCGGCACGTCTTTTAAGGTTTCCAGCAGCTTTTCCAGGTTCTGTTGGTCGCTGGCGTCGAGGCCGGAGTAGCGCGCGGAGTAGATCCCCGGCGCGCCGCCGAGAACGTCAACCGCCAGACCGGAATCATCGGCGATGGCCGGTAAGCCGGTCACCTGTGCGGCGTGGCGCGCTTTGAGAATCGCGTTTTCAATAAAGGTCAGCCCGGTCTCCTCGGCTGACTCTACGCCAAGCTCGGTCTGGGCGACGATATCAAGACCAAAATCGCCGAGCAGCGAAGCAAGCTCGCGCACTTTACCGGCGTTACCGGTCGCGAGGACAACTTTTTGCATGGGATATCCTAAAGTTTCAGGGCGTCGACGCCCGATGGGATCTGTTGCGGATGAATGATTTTAACCTGTTTATGCCGCCCCAGTTCACCTTTCTCGATGATGACCTGGCTTTTGGCGACCTTAAACTGCTTGGCGAGATATTTCACCAGATGGGCATTTGCCTGCCCATCAACGGGCGGGGCGGTGATGGCGACTTTTAGTTCGTCGCCATGTACCCCAACAATCGCATCCCGGCTGGCCTTTGGCTGAATATACAGCCGCAGTACCAGCCCGTCATCGCAGGGAGTGACGGCACTCATAGCGCCATCCACAGTCCTGGCAGCAGCATGTTACCGGTGGCTTGCAGCACTTCGGCGATGCCCATATTGATGACATACAGCAGCAGCACCAGCACCATCGGAGAAAAATCGATTCCCCCCATGGACGGCAGCAGCCGGCGGATAGGGCGCAGCAGCGGCTCGGCGAGCTGCATCAGCACGAACTCAACCGGGCTACGACCCTGGCTGACCCAGCTCATGATCGCCATCAGCAGCAGTACCCAGAAGATTAGCAGGCCGATGGTCTTAAGCAGAATCAGCACCGCAGAGATCCAGATAATCGGCTGGAAGGTGATGACCATAAACAGCACGATGGCTTTCACCACGCACAGAATAAAGGCCAGCAGCAGCGAAGCGCTGTCCAGCGGGCCCATCGGCGGAATGACGCGACGCAGCGGGCCGACGATCGGTTGCGTGATCTTCACCACGAACTGTGAGAACGGGTTGTAAAAATCGCAGCGCGCCCACTGCATCCAGACGCGCAGCAGTAGCACCATTGTATACAGTTCAATCACTGTAGAGAGCAGGAAGGTCAACGTCTTCATGGCGTTCCTTGGGGTTCCTTATTTTTTTGTGTAATCACGCGCACCAAAAATCGCGGTGCCAATGCGTACCATTGTACTACCTGCCGCAACAGCGGCTTCCATGTCGTCAGACATGCCCAGAGATAGCGTGTCTACGGTCGGGTAGTCTGCTTTCAGTCGCGCGAATGCTACAGCCATTTCGCGGGCAACGGCAAACTGCCGGTCGTACTCTTTTTCCGGCGCGGGAATCGCCATCAGGCCGCGCAGGCAGACATTCGGCAGGGCGGCAATGTCGGCCGCCAGCGCGTCAAGCTCCGCCAACGGAATGCCTGATTTGCTCTGCTCATCGCTGATGTTGATTTGAATCAGCACGTTGAGCGGCGGCAAGTTGGCCGGACGCTGCTCGCTTAAGCGAACGGCAATTTTCAGCCGGTCTACGGTGTGGCACCAGTCGAAGTGCTCGGCAACCAGACGACTTTTATTGGACTGCAGTGGGCCAATAAAGTGCCATTGCAACGAGGTGATTCCCTGCGCGCGAAAGTGGAGAATTTTCTCTACCCCTTCCTGAACGTAGTTTTCACCAAATGCGGTCTGGCCCGCAGCAACGGCTTCTTCGACAGCGCTCGCAGGTTTTGTTTTACTCACTGCAAGCAGCGTTACTTCTTCTGAATCCCGGCCGCAACGCGCTGCTGCCGCTGAGATTTTCTCCCTGACCTGTGCCAGGTTATGCGCAATATCGTTCATATGGGCTGGTGGGTCTATGGATATACAAGAAATCGTGGCGCTTAGTGTAAAGCATAATGTCTCGGATCTACACCTGTGTAGCAGCGCAAACGCGCGCTGGCGCAGGGAGGGTAAGCTGGAAATTGCGCCGTTTACTGCCCCGGATCCCGAAGTATTGATGGCCAGTTGGCTGAGTGAGAGTCAGCAGCAGGCGTGGCAACGACATCGGCAGCTTGATTTTTCCGTCTCGCTTCCCGGCTGTCCACGATTACGTGCCAGTGCGTTTGCCCACAGCCAGGGGTCATCGTTGGTACTACGCATTCTGCCCACACAGTGTCCGACGCTTGCTGAACTGCATACGCCGGTTGCGCTGGCTGAGATGTTAAACGAAGAAAGCGGATTGATTCTGGTGACCGGGGCAACGGGTAGCGGTAAATCGACCACGCTGGCGGCGATGGTCGACCACCTCAATCATCATCTGGCGGGGCATATTCTGACGCTGGAAGATCCGGTTGAGTTTCTGCATGCCAGCGAAGGCTGCCTGATTCAGCAACGGGAAGTCGGGCAGCATACAGCCTCTTTCGCGGAGGCGCTGCGGGTGGCGTTACGTCAGGATCCGGATGTCATTCTGCTTGGCGAGCTGCGCGATAGCGAGACGATTCGCCTGGCGCTGACGGCGGCAGAGACCGGCCATCTGGTACTGGCGACGCTGCATACGCGCGGCGCCGCACAGGCGATCGAACGTTTGGTTGATGTGTTTCCTGCTCAGGAAAAAGAGCCGGTTCGCAACCAGCTTGCCAGCAGTCTCTGCGCGGTGCTGGCGCAGAAGCTACAGCCTGACAGTCGGGGTGGGCGAGTGGCGCTGTTTGAAATGCTGATCAACACGCCTGCCGTCAGTAACCTGATTCGCGAGGGTAAAACGCATCAGATTGCCGGAGTGATGCAGACTGGGCTGCAAAGCGGAATGCAGACCTTCAGCCAGAGCTACCAGCAGCGAGTGAACGCCGGGATGCTATAAAAAGGAAAAACGTATAGTTATTCGCCAGCATGATCGTCTGGCGAGCGCCATTGAGAAACAATGAATTCGGCTATCACATAATTGAAGGCAAAAATGTGATGGCCGTTTTATTTTAATATTCATCGCTGGGATAATAATCAATTTCTCTTTTTGTTTTGTAAATTTAATTATTGTCGCTGTTGCGGGGATGTACTTATTTGTAATTTCTGAGTGATTTTCAAAGGGCGGAAACAAAACTTCCTACGACGTTTATTCTAATATGGTATGAGTCATTACGCCATAGGTATGAGAGCTTTGTAATTAGTTAATTACATTGTGTTGCGTAGGCTTACAAAAAAAGGTTGATATTCTTTTGACACTTCCAAGGTCTTCGTTCTATCCTATTTATGTAATTAGGACTAATCTTATGAAATAAAGTTTCACTTGTCGGTTGGTTCTTATTATTAATGGTATTAGGTTTGCCTTTGCTTTGACTTATTAAATCACCATGATGGTGGATATAGACTATGGAGAGTTTCAAAATGTTTGAAGTAACTGAGAGTGTATCTAATTCCCGGAAGATTATCTTAATCACCCACCCGTCAGTACAAGCAAACGCGTTTGCAAACTATCTTACTGAATTACTTTCAGTTTCCGTCGATGTACATAATATCAACAAACCGCTGATGCAGCGCCTTAGCAAGGGCACTGTGGTATTGTTCGATATTGCTGTTTCCAACAAAAAACTGAACGGCATCTGGCGTGATATTATCCGCACGCAGTTTGATTCCCCTCGCTTGTTAATTATTAACAGTGCGCAGAAGTATGAATTATACGAAATGGCGCAGTGGCCAGCACTGTATGGCGTGTTCCGTCATGACGACGAAGAATCGCGCTTAATTGAGGGCGTCAAAGCGGTCTTAAACGGCGAGCAGACGGCTGAATTGAGCGTGATGCACCCAGCAATGTATGCCGTTGAACATACTCCGGAAAATCACGATAGCGTGCCGTTGACGGAACGTGAATGTGAAATTCTGAATGAATTACGTCACGGCGCGACCAATATGGATATTGCCCGTGCGTTGTTCATCAGTGAAAATACCGTTCGCACGCACCTGTATAACGTATTCCGCAAACTGAGCGTGAAGAATAGAACGCAGGCGGTAAGCTGGGCGAACGAGAATCTGCGCCACTAATCGGCGAGCGATCTCTTCTGGCGTGTTCCCGGGAAATGATTCCCGGGGCTGCCTATGGCTAGTAACCCTGCTCGAAATAACTTTCCAGAATCACCACGGCTGAGGCGGAGTCGACGCTGCCTTTGTTCAACGCTCTGAATCCCCCATGTTCAAACAGCCCGGCGCGAGCCTCAACGGTGCTCAGACGTTCATCATGCAGCGTAATCGGCACGCCAAAACGGCCGTGAATTTTATTGGCAAAATTACGCGCGCGTGCGGTCAACGGTTGCTCGGTACCGTCCATATTCAGCGGGAGACCGACGATGACCGTTTCAGGCTGCCACTCTTTAAGCAGACGGGCAATGACGTTCCAGTCAGGGGTACCGCCCTGCGCCTTGATGGCGGCCAGTGGCCGGGCAGTGCCGGTAATACGTTGGCCAATCGCCACGCCGATGCTGCGCGTGCCAAAATCGAAAGCCAGCAGTGTTCCACTCATTATGCGTGCCCCGCAGCGCCTGACATGGTCAGGATATTAATGCCAATCAGCTTTGCCGCTTCTTTCCAGCGTTCACCAATCGGGGTTTTAAACAGGATATTGAAATCGGCTGGCGCTGTGAGCCAGGCGTTATCGAGGATCTCCTGCTCCAGCTGCCCCTTTTCCCAGGAAGCATAGCCCAGCGCGACCAGCACTTCAGACGGTTGGCGCTCGGTACCGAGGGTTTCCAGCACATCACGTGAGGTGGTGACGATCGTATTGTCGGAGATGCGGATGCTGGAAGAGAACGACGCCGGCGGCGTGTGCAGGATAAACCCGCGATCTTCTGCCAGTGGGCCGCCCAGCATGACGGGCTTATCCAGGCGAATCGACGGATCGCGAGGTTCCGGGGCGATCTTCAGTTTTTCGAGGATCCCTTCAACCTGCAAATTTTCCAGAGGTTTATTAATAATAATGCCCATTGCTCCGTCGTCGTTGTATTCGCAGATGTAAACCACGGAACGGCGGAAGATGGGATCCTGGAGGGTTGGCATAGCAATAAGAAAATGATGCTGTAAATTCATTATCAGAGGTTCTTGTCCTGTTTCAAAAAGCAGCAATGCCCAGTATGAGGGGAAAGTGCACGGCTGTCACCTGGCTTGCCTTGCTGAACGCCAGGTTGGCGGCGGGTTCCCTCCCGCCGTATTAAAGCAACGTACTATTTTTGCAGACGTTTTTCGATCGCATCCATCAGCATGCCGGTGATGGAAATCGGATATTCCGCTTCGATTTCCCGCACGCAGGTCGGGCTGGTGACGTTAATTTCCGTCAGGCGATCGCCAATGATGTCCAGGCCAACGAAGATAAGGCCTTTGGCTTTCAGCGTCGGGCCGACTTTACGGGCGATGGCCCAGTCGCTTTCGCTGAGCGGACGCGGTTCGCCACGACCACCGGCGGCCAGGTTGCCGCGCGTTTCACCACCCTGCGGAATACGGGCCAGGCAGTAAGGCACCGGCTCGCCGTCGATGACCAGCACACGCTTATCGCCATCTTTGATGGCCGGCAGGTAGTTCTGCGCCATGCAGTAGCGGCTGCCCAGTTCGGTCAGGGTCTCGGCGATAACGCCGATGTTCGGATCGCCTTCCTTCACGCGGAAGATCGACGCGCCGCCCATGCCGTCCAGAGGCTTCATGATGATGTCGCCGTGTTTTTCCCAGAAGGCTTTCAGCTGCGCTTTGTTGCGGGTGACCAGCGTTTCCGGGGTCAGGTCGGAGAACCACGCGGTGAACAGCTTCTCGTTACAGTCACGCAGGCTCTGCGGTTTGTTGACGATAAGCGTCCCTTTCTCTTCTGCGCGTTCCAGAATGTAGGTGGCGTAGATAAATTCGGTGTCGAACGGCGGATCTTTACGCATCAGGATAACGTCGAGGTCGGCGAGTTTAATATCCTGCTCGCTGCCGAACTCATACCATTTGTCGTAGTTCTGCTCAACGCTCAGCAGACGTGTACGGGCGTGGGATTCACCGTTGATCAGGTAAAGATCGTTCATCTCCATATAGTGGAGTTCATAGCCGCGACGCTGTGCTTCCAGCAGCATAGCGAAGCTGGTGTCTTTCTTGATGTTGATGCTTGCGATGGGATCCATCACGATGCCGAGCTTGATCATTATTGTTCTCCTTTAACCCAAGTCACCAAAGCGCACCTGCAGTGCGGTGATGGCGGTGAGTGCGGTAGTCTCTGTGCGCAAAACGCGAGGCCCCAACAGAATATCAGTAAACTGGTAGCGTGCGGTCATGGCAATTTCATCCGCTGACAGGCCGCCTTCCGGGCCAATCAGCAGACGCACGCGTTCCACCGGCAGCGGCAGCGTGTTGATGCTGGCGCTGGCGCGCGGGTGCAGGTTGAGCTTTAGCGCATCGTCCTGCTCGGCGCACCAGTCTTCTACGTCCATTGCCGGGCGAATCTCCGGAACCTGATTGCGACCGCACTGCTCGCAGGCGGCAATCGCGATTTTTTGCCACTGCTGAATCTTCTTATTCAGACGCTCGGCATCCAGTTTAACCCCGCAGCGCTCGGAAAAAAGTGGCGTAATGAGGCTTACACCCAGTTCTATCGATTTCTGGATGGTGAATTCCATTTTATCGCCGCGCGACATCACCTGACCGAGGTGAATATGGATGGGGGATTCTCGGTCGTCGAGGGCGCTGCTCTGGATTTCAACCGTCACGTTCTTTTTACCGGCGTCGGTGATCACGGCATCAAAGACGTGGTTGCTGCCATCAAATAGCTGGATGGCCTGGCCTTTACCCATGCGCAAAACGCGCCCGACGTGATTCGCCGCATCTTCGCATAGGGCAACCTGCGTGCCGACGGTGAGTGATTCTGGGTGATAGATGCGAGGGATGCGCATAGTCTGAATTCCATCTGTGGCTAAGCCCTCTCCGCCGGGGAGAGGGCAGGGCAAAATAACAATTGCCGCTAGTGTAGGTTAGCTCTTTTGCGCCTGGCAAGCCTGCAGCACATATGGATTATGGTTGCCCTGAATTTTGGCGATGCGCTGGTCGCGTTCGCACTCCCATTGGCTAACGGGATACATTTTGTTCCAGGCGTTGAACAGCTGAGTTTGCTGGCGGGAAAGGGTCAGCTGATAACGGTCGCGCATATAGAAGTAGATGCGCGCGATGGCGCCGCGTGAACGTTCTGGCGGCTCGGCGACTTTCTCTTTAAAGTCGACCTTCATCGCGCACTGGCCATACTGACCTTCACCGCCGTTCCACTGCCCGTACATAAAGTTGCCGCGATCGCCGTTCACCTCGCCGACGGCGGGCTGCAGGTTATGCATATCGCTCTCCATCTTGCGGTATTCCGGATCTTTGGCGCAGTTTTTCCGCCCACCATCCTGCCAGCACTGGCGCTGATGGCCGAACTGCCACGCCGGAACGACGTGTTCCCACTCGACGCGGCTGGCGCGGTTTTCATTTTTACGCACTTTATAACCGCAGGATTCCAGATCGATAACGCCCTTCTTACCCTGCCAGTTAATTTTACAGCCGCAGTAGAAATCGCCGGGAACGTCGCTATTTACTTTTACGCCCGCGCTTTTCGCCTGGGAAAAGCTGTTAATACCCTCGGCTAAGGCCTGCCCGGAGAGTGCTGCCGCCACAAACGCCACGGCAAAAGACAAATTACGGTACATCACGAACTCCATCTCAAAACGAGCCCGCAACGTAGCGAATGTGGTTGTCAGATGCAATCAGTCAGGTCAGAAAACTTCCAGATATTTCCGTTAGTTACATTTCGGCAACTAATGGTTCACCGCAGTGGACGCAGCGGTAGGTGGCTTCACCACGCACCACGCGATTATGGCGGCGGACGGTGAGCTGATGCTGCTGGCAGCGGCAGCGATAGGGGAAGGTATTTTTACGTACCGATTCCAGCTCGAACTGATGGGTGCGCCGCGCGGGTACGCCGAGCACGCTTTCCATCATCCATTTCCACTCTTTACCGTGCGGCGCGACGCGGCCAAAGTGTTTCCACACCAGCAGATGCGCCAGTTCGTGCGGCACCACTTCATCAATAAACGCCTGCTGGTTTTCCTGTAACAACACGGGATTGAGCCGAATTTCATACTGCTGTAGCCAGGCGGTTCCCGCAGAAGTGCCGCGCTGCTGATAGACCAGCTTCGGTTCAGGGTAGTTACGCCCCAGCGCCAGGTTAGCCTGAGCGAGTTTTTCCCGCAGGCTGCGCATGACGTTTTGCTGGATGGCGATAGGAATTCGAGGGGTTTTCATAACGGCTGAGAATAAAACGTGACGCGGGGAGGTGCAAGAAGAAGCTTCCTCCCTGGCGGGAGGAAGCCGGGTGAAGGTTAGTCGCGAGCGCCAATTTCACGCAGTGGACGGCCTTGCATCAGGTTACGTTCAATATGTTCCAGAGAGACGTTTTTGGTTTCCGGAATCAGCCACAGGGTCAGGAAGATGAACAGTACGTTCAGACCACCGTAAACCCAGAAGGTGTTGGCGCTACCCAGCGAGTTCAGCATGGTCAGGAAGGTTGCGCCGACGATCATGTTCGCAATCCAGTTGGTGGCGGTAGAGCAGGTGATACCGAAATCGCGGCCTTTCAGCGGCTGGATTTCAGAGCACAGCACCCAAATCAGCGGACCGGCGCTCATGGCGAAACCAACGATAAACATCAGCAGCATCAGCACGGCGAAGTACTGGGCAACGGCGGAGTGGATACCGATGTGCATCATGGAGCCCAGCACGCCCATGCCCACGGCCATCACGATAAAGCCGAGGATAAGGGTAGGTTTACGACCCCAGCGGTCAACCAGTCCAATCGCGATAAAGGTCGCCAGCACGTTGGTCAGGCCAACGATAACGGTACCCCACATCTGCTCGGTGGTGTTGGTGTAGCCGGCCAGTTCAAAGATTTTCGGCGCGTAGTACATGATGACGTTCATACCGGTGAACTGTTGCATCACCTGCAGCAGTACGCCGAGGAACACCGCGCGACGGAAGTTGCTGTTCTCTTTAAACAGCGCCCAGCCGCTCTGCTTCACCTTCAGGCTTTCGCGGATTTCATCCAGCTCACGTTTGGCTTCGGCGCTGGTATCACGCAGACGCATCAGTACGCGTTCGGCATCGTTAAAGCGACGTTTCGCCGCGAACCAGCGTGGGCTGTCCGGCAGGAAGATAACGCCAATCAGCAGCAGCACTGCAGGGATGATGATGACACCCAGCATCCAGCGCCATGCGCCGCTGTAGCTGAAGGCGGTATCGGACAGGTACGCGCCGAGAATACCGATAGTAATCATCAGCTGGTACATAGAAATCATGCTGCCGCGGATTTTTTCCGGCGCAATTTCAGACAGATACAGCGGGGCGGTGTAGGAGGCCACACCCACTGCCAGACCGAGCAGTACGCGGGAAATCAGCAGTACTTCAACGTTCGGCGCCGCGGCGGAGAACAGGGAACCGGCGACAAACAGGATCGCACCGATCATCAGGCTTTTCTTACGGCCCAGCTTGAAGGAGAGCCAGCCGCTGCCGACGGCACCGACGGCGGCACCGAACATCATCGAGCTAACCACCCATTCCTGCGTATGGGCACTGAGTTGGAAATCGGTCGTAATAAACGGTAGGGCACCGGCAATAACGCCGATATCAAGGCCGAACAGCAGTCCGGCCAGTGCCGCCAGAAAACAGACAAAGAAGGTCATTGTCTTGTTCGAGCGACCCTGTTTTTTATTGTTAGGCATGATGCTCTCCATTGAGTCATTGATTCTATCGATGCTTAGGGTAGGAGACTACGTAGTAAAAAAATGTGATAACAATCACGACTGTGTAATCGGTTACACTGACATTCATGTTATGTATGAGTTAAATAACAATTAAATCATATAGATGTGTTTATTTTAGTCGGTGATAAAAAAACGATAATGAGATTTTACTGAAACATAACGCAGTAAGGTGAAATGCTGTTTCAATCACGCTATGAAAGGCTTGTTGAATGGAACACACCAATGTGTAATCGCTTTCATGAAAGTGTTTTGAAATGTAAATTGATACGTAGAGAGGCTGAATAGCAGGCATAAAAAAGCCAGCGCGAGGCTGGCTTTTATCGAAGGGAGGGGCGCTTATTTCAGGCCAGCCGCTTCGCGCAGCTGAGCTGCTTTGTCGGTTTTTTCCCATGGGAAAGTTTCGCGACCGAAGTGACCGTAAGCTGCCGTCTCTTTGTAGATCGGGTGCAGCAGATCCAGCATCTGGATCAGGCCGTAAGGACGCAGGTCGAAGAACTCGCGAACCAGACCAATCAGCTGCTCAGCAGGTACTTTCTCAGTCCCGAAAGTTTCCACCATGATGGAGGTCGGTTCAGCTACGCCGATAGCGTAGGAAACCTGAATTTCGCAACGATCAGCCAGGCCTGCGGCAACGATGTTTTTCGCTACATAACGCGCAGCATACGCCGCAGAACGGTCAACTTTTGATGGATCTTTACCGGAGAACGCACCGCCGCCGTGACGAGCCATGCCGCCGTAGGTATCCACGATGATCTTACGACCGGTCAGGCCACAGTCGCCCATTGGGCCGCCGATAACGAAACGACCGGTTGGGTTAATAAAGAATTTGGTGGAGGCATTCAGCCATTCGGTCGGCAGAACCGGCTTGATGATCTCTTCCATCACCGCTTCCTGCAGCGATTTTTGATCGATGCTTTCTGAATGCTGAGTAGACAGAACGACAGCATCAATACCGACAATTTTGCCATCGTCGTACTGGAAGGTGACCTGGCTTTTCGCGTCCGGACGCAGCCACGGCAGGGTGCCGTTTTTACGTACTTCAGCCTGACGCTGCACCAGACGGTGGGCGTAGGTGATTGGCGCTGGCATCAGCACGTCGGTTTCGTTGGTGGCATAGCCAAACATCAGGCCCTGGTCGCCCGCGCCCTGTTCCAGCGGATCGGCACGGTCAACGCCCTGGTTGATGTCCGGGGATTGTTTACCAATCGCGCTCAGTACGGCACAAGAATTGGCATCAAAGCCCATATCAGAATGCACATAGCCAATTTCGCGAACGGTGTTACGGGTGATCTCTTCGATATCAACCCATGCGCTGGTGGTGATTTCACCGCCGACCAGCACCATACCGGTTTTGACGTAAGTTTCACACGCTACGCGGGCTTTCGGATCCTGCTCGAGGATGGCGTCCAGCACGGCGTCGGAAATTTGGTCTGCGATTTTGTCAGGATGCCCTTCGGATACAGACTCGGACGTAAAAAGGTGTTTTGCCATATTTAATATCACCCAATGAGAATTTGGTTAGCTCAAACTGTTGTATTGAATAATCACGATGGAAGATTATACCACGGACTTAAGGGTTGCCGTCACTGGCAGTCTGAGTGTTAATCGGTATAGATGGATTAACATCTGGACGGCTATTTTAGGTCACATCTTCACCTCAATGCCAGTTTTTTTTGAGATAGCTCGCATTCTGTTGCAACTGAGATTGGAAATTTTTCCTGACACCGGCGGCAAGCTGCACATTTATATTTTGCATTTTAGGTGGGTTATCGGTATAAAACGCCGCGCGCGGCTCATACAAAAAAGCACACGTCATTTTTCGTGTTGCCACTTCCAGCCGGGCTAAGACTTTTGCTTTGGCTTGAGGTACGTCTTTCGGGGCGGCCGTGGAGGTGATACGAGATAATGAACCGTTGTATTCTGCTGATTCTACCGTGCCGTTCTGGCGCGAATATGTTCCCCGCAACCCGCCATTCTGCTTTGCATACCAGCCGATGTTATACCCATTTCGGCGCTTCTCAGGACTCCCGAGCCGGTAGGTAACGGAACACTGAACAAGGGCGCTCTTGTTACGGCAAGGGTTTTCTCGTGGTTTCGCTGAACCGTCATACCCGGTTCAGGTGCGTGTTTTACAATGATATGAAAAAGAAACCGGTCGCACAGTCGATGCGTCAGCATGTTCTGCTGCCTCATCGGGCTGTTTATGGGTTGTTATCGCAACGTCACGCTGCGATAGTAGTTAACTGTTTTACACTTGTTATAAATAATTGAGGTTCGCTATGTCTGACGACATTTCATTGGATTCGCCTTCGTCAGCAGGCGAACGCGGTGTACTACGTTCCATGCAGGAGGTTGCGATGAGCTCCCAGGAAGCCAGCAAAATGCTACGCACATACAACATTGCCTGGTGGGGCAATAACTACTACGACGTCAACGAACTGGGCCACATCAGCGTCTGCCCGGATCCTGACGTTCCGCAAGCGCGTGTCGATCTCGCCGAGCTGGTTAAAGCCCGTGAAGCACAGGGTCAGCGCCTGCCTGCGCTGTTCTGCTTCCCGCAGATTCTGCAGCATCGTCTGCGCTCGATTAACGCGGCGTTCAAACGCGCGCGTGAATCCTACGGTTACAACGGCGACTACTTCCTGGTTTACCCGATCAAGGTTAACCAGCATCGTCGCGTCATTGAGTCGCTGATCCACTCCGGCGAGCCGCTGGGTCTGGAAGCCGGTTCTAAAGCTGAGCTGATGGCGGTGCTGGCGCATGCGGGCATGACTCGTAGCGTGATCGTCTGTAACGGCTATAAAGACCGTGAATACATTCGTCTGGCGCTGGTGGGCGAGAAGATGGGCCACAAGGTCTATCTGGTCATCGAGAAGATGTCTGAAATCGCTATCGTGCTGGAGGAGGCGGAACGTCTGAACGTGGTGCCGCGCCTTGGCGTGCGTGCGCGTCTGGCTTCTCAGGGCTCCGGTAAATGGCAGTCCTCCGGCGGTGAAAAATCTAAGTTTGGTCTGGCGGCCAACCAGGTTCTGCAACTGGTGGAAATCCTGCGCGAACGTGGCCGTCTGGACAGCATTCAACTGCTGCACTTCCACCTCGGTTCGCAGATGGCAAACATTCGCGATATCGCCACCGGCGTGCGCGAATCGGCGCGTTTCTACGTTGAACTGCACAAGCTGGGCGTCAATATTCAGTGCTTCGACGTCGGCGGCGGCCTGGGCGTGGACTATGAAGGTACCCGTTCGCAGTCCGACTGCTCCGTGAACTATGGCCTGAACGAATACGCCAACAATATCATTTGGGCGATTGGCGACGCCTGCGAAGAGCATGGCCTGCCGCACCCGACGGTGATTACCGAGTCCGGCCGTGCGGTGACCGCGCACCACACGGTGCTGGTGTCGAACATTATCGGCGTTGAGCGTAGCGAACATACCGAAGCGACGCCGCCGGCTGACGATGCGCCGCGCGCGCTGCAAAGCATGTGGGAAACCTGGCAGGAGATGCACGAGCCGGATAACCGCCGCTCGCTGCGCGAATGGCTGCATGACAGCCAGATGGACCTGCACGATGTTCACGTCGGCTACTCTTCAGGCACCTTTAGTCTTCAGGAGCGCGCGTGGGCAGAGCAGCTGTATCTGAACATGTGCCACGAAGTGCAGAAACAGCTCGACCCAAGCAACCGCGCGCACCGTCCGATTATCGACGAGCTGCAGGAACGTATGGCGGATAAAATTTACGTCAACTTCTCGCTGTTCCAGTCAATGCCGGATGCGTGGGGTATCGACCAACTGTTCCCGGTGCTGCCGCTCGAAGGGCTGAACCAGGCGCCGGAGCGCCGTGCGGTGCTGCTGGACATTACCTGTGACTCTGATGGCGCGATTGACCATTACGTTGACGGTGACGGTATTGCCACCACCATGCCAATGCCGGAATACGACCCGGAGAATCCGCCGATGCTCGGCTTCTTTATGGTCGGCGCGTATCAGGAGATCCTCGGCAACATGCATAACCTGTTCGGTGATACTGAAGCGGTTGATGTGTTCGTTTTCCCTGACGGCAGCGTCGAGGTTGAGCTTTCCGATGAAGGTGATACCGTGGCGGATATGTTGCAGTACGTTCAACTGGATCCCAATAAGCTGCTTACCCAGTTCCGCGATCAGGTGAAAAACACCGATCTGGATCCCGAGCTGCAGCAGCAGTTCCTGGAAGAGTTTGAAGCCGGTCTGTACGGTTATACCTACCTCGAAGACGAGTAATCTCGCTCGCCCGGCGGCGTCTGTCCGCCGGGTTTTCCCACCTGTGTTTCTTCCTTCATCGATAACGATCACAAAATCGTTCGGTCAGAATGTGATGTCTATCACTCGATTTTTTCCACAACCGTGATGGTTTTCACTCTTTACGCCCGCGAATAGGTTCAGCCGCGATTTGCACCGGCCTGGCGGATTTACTTACCGACGCGTCGACTTCATGCTTAATCATTATCAAGGCTGGCAATCAACTTGGCGATGCGTTGCGGATTGAGCAGGGTAGCAAAGGCGCTGGGATGCGCGTCCCCATGCTGGCTAAACCAGGCCTCCAGCTCGTTATTTTGCTGCCGGAAGTCGCGTAAGGCGACGGCAAGCTGCGTACGGATATCGGCCTGTTCACCGTACTTACGCAGCCACAGTTTGAGGCTAAGCGCCTGGGTAAAGGCGCTGTAGATATGGGTATATTTGAGGGCGCGAATCGCGCCGTCGGCGATAGCGCGCCGGGTGGGCTCGGCCAGGCCGCTGTCGGGCAGCAGCTTCAGCGAACGGCTGTAGAGATAGTCGGCGAGAAAGCGGCTGCGCTGGTTTTCCAGCTCGATAAGCTGGCATTGCTGAGCGCCCAGTTCGCGATCGTCGCTGGGCATCAGCGGCTGAAAAGACTGCGTCCAGTTTGCGCCGCGGGTATCGAGATGCAGCAGGTGCAGGGTATGTTCTAAATCAGTTGGCGGGCGGCTGTGGCATTGCAGCACGCGGCCCAATAGCGTCGGCGTTTTGCAGCTCCACTCATGGCTGGCGATGACGATATCGCCGAGTGCGTTGAGCGTGTGCTGTGGCGCAGTGGGTGCCTGTTGCTGTAACCAGCGGTGAACGATATGCCGCGGATTGACCTCCGGCTCGTGGATGAGTGGGGCAAGGCCGAACAGGTTAAGTTCATTCTGGCTGCCGTTGAGCGTCAGGTCGGGCATCCATTCCCAGTCGATGCGTACGGTGATCGCTTCGGGTGCGCCGCCGCTATGCTGGTTAAGCCAGGCGAGACGCTGCTGAATCTCCTCAAGCAGATAGCACGGGAGCAGCGTCCAGCCGTATTCCAGGCCCCAGAGGTCCAGCTCGAGCCATTTGCGGTTGCTCTGGATATTAAGCAGGTTGGGGTTGCTGGCAAAGCCCGGACGGTAATCGAGTTCGGTCGCCTTAATCGAGGCGCGCACATCGTCAGGAAGGGTTTCCAGCGCCGTACGCAGCATCTGCCGGGGCCAGGTTTTGTCCTGATAATCGCGCAGGATCAGCAGGCGGCCAAGCTGACGAATGCCTTGATAGAGAGTTTTTAACGACGTCTTCCAGTGTTCATTGCTGATGTCCGGGGTGGATAACGAAAGACGCAGGCCCCGCACCGCCGGAAGCGCGGCGAGAATATGTGGAATGGTGTGCTGGAAAAAATGCTGAATAAATGCGTCGTGATTATTTTCTGAAAGAAAGAACTCAGGGAATTTAGCTTTTAATTCCTGGCTATCGGGCGTGGCTTCGCCCTGTAACCAAAGCTGTAAATGATGCTTCTGGCAATAATCGCCCACCCGCCGTAAATAAATAATGGCATGCTCCTGGGCTAGCGTCAGATTAATTAATTCACTGCCTTTACAACACCTGGAGGGGGGCGCTAATCGGGCTAATAAAGATTGCTGATGAATAACGATACCCTGAAATTCATAGCGTAGCGCCTGGCCGACGGTGTATTCCACAAAAGACCAGCGCCAGATATCCGGAGAATTAATCTCCATGAACAGTAAAGGCGTTGTGGCTGTCATGGTTCACGCTCCTGTGCCCGATGGGAGCTGGGATGCTAAATCCGCCGCGCTGAAAGGTCAAACGCCGCGGCGACTGTAAACACTAAAATGTGAGCCTGCTCGACCCGCTCACCCTGATTGCGCTTATCACGTTAAATTCGAGGATTTATTATGGCTAAAGGTTCGACGCTGCAACTGGATTTTGAACATTATATTGATAGTGATACCGGGGCAAAAGTGACTCGTTTTACGCCGGTCGACGTTATTTGTCATCGAAATTATTTTTATCAAAAGTGCTTTATCGACGGCGGTCGTAAATTAATTTTTGCCGGAGAATTTGATGGGCATCGTAATTACTATTTACTGGACATCGCCAGCGGCCTCGCGACGCAATTAACCGAAGGGCCCGGCGATAATACCTTCGGCGGCTTTTTATCGCCAGATGAAACCGGGCTTTATTATGTGAAGGCCGAACGGAATTTAATGCGCGTTGATTTAGCCACGCTTCAGGAGACGGTGGTGTATCGCGTGCCGGACGAGTGGGTGGGCTACGGTACCTGGGTGGCGAACTCGGCTTGCGACAAGCTGGTGGGGGTGGAAATCCATCGAGATAGCTGGCGACCGATCAGCGACTGGAAGGTGTTTCAGGAATTCTTCGACGAGCAGCCGCGCTGCCGGGTTATCCGCATCGATCTGCGCACCGGCGAGCGGGAGACGCTGCTGGAAGAGAACCAGTGGCTGGGCCACCCGATTTACCGCCCGAATGACGATAACACCGTGGCGTTCTGCCATGAGGGGCCGCTGGATCGCGTCGACGCGCGCATGTGGCTGATGGATGAGCAGGGCGGCAATATTCGCAAAGCCCGCGAACCCGCGCCGGGAGAGAGCTATACCCATGAGTTCTGGGTACCGGACGGCTCGGCGCTGATGTACGTCACCTATGTTAAAAACAGCCCGGTGCGCTATTTGTGCCGCATCGACGGCGAAACCGGCCAGGATGAACGCCTGATGGCAATGCCGCCGTGCTCGCACGTGATGAGCAACGACGACGGTTCGCTGGCGGTGGGCGATGGCTCCGGTATCCCTATTGATATCGCCGATAACGCGGGCTATGGCGATACCCGCGATCCGTGGCTGTGGCTGTTCGATCTGCGTCATAAGAAGGCGCACAAAATCGCCTGCCACAGCTCGTCATGGCAGGTGCTCGACGGCGACCGTCAGGTCACCCATCCACACCCGTCCTTTACCCCTGATGAAAAAGCCGTGCTGTTCAGTAGCGACAAAGACGGGAAACCGGCGCTGTATCTCGCCGAAATACCCGACGACGTTTTACAGCAAATTCACGCTTAAACAAGGAGTTCCCGATGCATAAGCTTATCGCCCCGGTGGCGGGGTCATTGATGCTTGCGTGTTCCTGTCTGTCCGCCGCGCAGGCGACCGAAATTCGCATCTCCTGGTGGGGCGGCAACAGCCGCCATCAGGCGACGCTCAATGCCATCAAGCTGTTTGAGGAGAAATATCCGGATATCAAAGTGAAAGCGGAATACGCCGGTTGGGAGGGCTATCTCTCCCGTTTGACGGTACAGATTGCGGGCGGCAACGAGCCGGATGTGATTCAGACTAACTGGAACTGGCTGCCGCTGTTCTCGCGCGACGGTAAGGGCTTTTACGATCTCTATCAGCAAAAGGCGGTGCTCGATCTTCAGCAGTACGATCCGCAGTCGTTGAGCACCACCACCGTCAACGGCAAACTGAACGGGCTGCCGGTGGCGGTGACCGCGCGCAGCTTCTACTACAACAGCAAACTGTGGCAGGAGATGGGCGTCAGCTATCCGCAAAGCTGGGACGAGCTGATGGCGGCAGGGCGCGCCTTTAAAGCGAAGGATGAAGAGAAATATCCGCTGGTGCTCGACTATATGGAGTCGCTGACGCTGGTGCAGTCGTGGATGGTGCAGAAATACAACATTCCGGCTATCGACGAGAGCAAAGGCAAATTTACCTACACGCCGCAGCAGTGGCAGGACTTCTTCCAGATCTACAAAGATCTGGTGGATAACCACGTTTTCCCGTCAATGCGCGTGCTGGCCTCCTACGGCAAGAGCAATACCTGGGAGATGAAGCCTTGGATTCAGGGCAAGTGGGGCGGGGTGTATATGTGGAACACCAACGCGGTGATGTACGAAAACAACCTTACCGCGCCGTACAACAAGCTGGAGCTGGGGCCGTTCTTTATGCTGCCGGGGGCGAAAGACGCCGGCTTGTTCTTTAAGCCGACCATGATGTTCAGCATCGGTAAAACCACCAGGCATCCGCAGGAGGCGGCGAAGCTGATTAACTTCCTGATGAACGATCCACAAGGCGTGAAAGCGATGGGGCTCGAGCGCGGCACGCCGCTCAGCAAGGCCGCCTGGGACCAACTCAAAGCGGACGGTCTGATTCAGGAGGACAACATTACCGTCGCCGGTATCAACTCCTCGCTGGCGCTGCCGCACGATATTCCGACCTCGCCATACTTCGATAACCCGCAGCTGGTGGAACTGTGGCGCAACACGATTGAGAACATCGACCACGGCAAATTCACCGTTCAGGAGGCGGCGGAGCACTTCTCCCGTGGCGCCAGCCGTATTTTAACCAAAGCCATGCGATAACAGTCTGGGCCAGCGTTGAGGCGCTGGCCCACAAAAGGTGAGCGAATGATCAAGTTTAGCGCAACGTTAACGTGCCGTTATGACACGCTTTTTTCGCCGTTTCCGCCAGAAGAGCTTGAACAGGGGCTGGCGTGGTTGGCGCAAAGCGGTTTTGATGCGGCCGAGCTCTGTATCAATGATTATCAGGGGATAGATGTCGCCAGGCTGAAACGGCGGCTGGACAGCTATGGATTAGGCTGTACGACGATCGCTACCGGGCAGGCCCGCAGGCGAGATGGCCTGTCGCTGTTGTCTGGCGATAACGCAGTGGTAGCGCGCACCCGCGCACGGTTGGCGGAACATATTGAAGTCGCTGCGCTCCTGGGAAGTCACGTCACTATTGGGTCGTTGCGCGCGCCGGACAGAGAGATGAGTAAAACAGCGTATATGCATGAACTGGCGGAAGCGATGCGCCCCTGCGTGGAGCTGGCTCAGCGCTGCGGCGTAACGCTGGTGCTGGAAGCGCTCAACCGCTACGAAATCAGCCATCTGCACAGCGCGGCGGATATGCTGGAATTTCTTACCCTCAGCGATGCGCCCGATAACGTCGGCGTGCTGTGGGATATCTTCCACGCCAACATTGAGGATCGCGATTTTTCTGCGGCGATTGCGTTGCTGGGGCATCGCCTCAAACACGTCCATTTTGCCGACTCCAACCGCGCCTTTCCTGGCTACGGTCACCTGCCGATTGACGACATTTACCGGGCGCTGAAGCAGGCGGGCTATCATCATGCCGTTTCGCTGGAGTGCCTGTGCGCGCCGTCGGTGGACACCCTGCTGGAGGAGGCCGGGCCGCTCATTGCCCGTTTACGTCGGCTATAATTCTTATCAGGAGCAAGGAGGGGGCCGATTGTTTTGAACGTACTTGAACCCGTACAGATTAACGGCGATAATCGCCCCCATACAAGCAGTACCCCCATTCAAACCCTTCCTCGTCGGGCCTAACGACGCGGAAGGGTTTTTTTATATCGACGTAAAAGAGGTCACAGCCCATGAGCACCTTAGGTCATCAATACGATAACTCCCTGGTTTCCAACGCGTTTGGTTTCTTGCGTCTGCCGATGAACTTTATGCCGTACGACAGCGACGCAGACTGGGTCATTACCGGCGTACCGTTTGATATGGCGACCTCTGGTCGTGCCGGTGGTCGCCACGGCCCGGCGGCGATTCGTCAGGTTTCCACCAACCTGGCCTGGGAGCACAACCGTTTCCCGTGGAACTTCGACATGCGTGAGCGTCTGAACGTCGTCGACTGCGGCGACCTGGTTTATGCTTTCGGCGACGCGCGTGAAATGAGCGAGAAGCTGCAGGCGCACGCGGAAAAACTGCTGGCGGCGGGCAAACGCATGCTCTCCTTCGGCGGCGACCACTTTGTCACGCTGCCGCTGCTGCGCGCGCACGCCAAACACTTCGGTAAGATGGCGCTGGTCCACTTTGACGCCCACACCGACACCTATGCCAACGGCTGCGAGTTCGATCACGGCACCATGTTCTACACCGCGCCGAATGAAGGGCTGATCGATCCGAATCACTCTGTGCAGATTGGTATTCGTACCGAGTTCGATAAAGACAACGGTTTCACCGTGCTGGACGCCGGTCAGGTGAACGACCGCAGCGTGGACGACATCATTGCTCAGGTTAAGCAGATCGTCGGTGATATGCCGGTCTACCTGACCTTCGACATCGACTGCCTGGATCCAGCGTTTGCGCCGGGTACCGGCACGCCTGTCATTGGCGGCCTGACCTCCGATCGCGCCATTAAGCTGGTGCGTGGCCTGAAGGATCTGAACATCGTTGGGATGGACGTGGTAGAAGTGGCTCCGGCGTACGACCAGTCTGAAATCACCGCGCTGGCCGCGGCGACCCTGGCGCTGGAAATGCTCTACATCCAGGCGGCGAAGAAAGGCGAATAAGTGTTTGTTGGCGGTTCCCGGCGCGGCCGAGCCAGGCCGGGAACCGTCATCTTACCGATTAAAACGCGTTGAACGGGTACTCCACGTAAACGCGGACTTCGTTACCGCTGACGTTATAGTCGCTGGCGTTGCTGGAAACGCGCAGCACCGAGTAGCGAACTTTGAATTTCAGATCTTTTGCCGGGCCGTCCTGGACCTGGTATTGCACCTGGTTAAACCACTCGTGCTCTTTACCGTTGTTGGTTTCCGCCGTCTTGATGTTATCGCCGCGAACGTACGCAGTGGTCCAGCTCAGGCCCGGTAAGCCCAGTCCGCCAAAGTCCAGCGCATAAGACGCCTGCCATGAACGTTCGTCTTCACCGTTAAAATCAGACCAGTAGGAGTTCGCCAGCCAGATGGTATTGCCGCCGTCACCCACGCCGCCCTGATTCTGGTAGCCGCCATAGTTATAGCCGGTGCTGCCGCTGCTCTGCTGGTAGGCGATTTTGAAGGTGTGAATATCCCAGATATAGCTGGTCGCCAGGCTCCAGATGCTGTTGCTGCGCCCGGTATCCAGCGAGTCCGCATATTCCTGCTCCAGACGGGAGTTATAGCCGTTGAAGTCGAATACCAGCTTCTGGTTTTCGGCCAGCGGCTGAGCGTAGTTCAGGCCGAGGTACTGCTTGTTCAATACATCTTCCACGTGAGAGGCATACAGCGCGCCGCTCAGTTGATCGTTAAACTGGTAGCTCGCGCCGCCGAAGGTGATGCTTTTCAGGCCGCTGTTGTGGCTGTCATCGCTCTTACGCTGCTCGTCGGTGAAGTAACCGGCGTTCACTTCCAGACCGGCGATCTCCTTCGAGGTCAGCATTGTCCCAGTGTAGGTTTCATACAGCAGACGGGAGTCGTCGGCGTACAGAATAGGCAGCGTCGGGCGCTGGGTGCCGTAGCTCAGCACGGTGTTAGAGAAGCGCATTTTGGCGGTTGCGCCAAACTTGGCGAGGTCAGACTTGGCGCGGCCATCGTTGTCCTGCGCGAAGAAGTCGATTCCGCCCGCGCCGCTGTTTCCGCGGCCGCCGTCCAGACGCACGCCGTACTGGGCGATACCGTCGACACCAAAGCCGATGGGGCCCTGAGTAAAGCCGGATTCAAAAGTGGCAATAATGCCCTGGCCCCATTCACTTTTATCATGCAGCCCATCGCGATAGTCGCGTTTGATATACGCGTTACGCAGGAACAGATCCAGATGACTGTCATCAATAAAACCCTGGCTATCAGACTGCTGGCTCGCAAAAGCCGGCGCAGAGGCAATAATACTTAAGGCAACTAACGTTAATTTCTTTTTCACGGAGGGAACTTCTCTGTTTATAAAACTGTCAAATTGTGTTGTTACAATTTGGATAGTCGCCTGAATAAGTATCAAAAGCAATCATTGTATGAAGAGATGTTTCGCCAGGAATCCCGCGGCAAGGCCCGCCATGCGTGCATTTGTGGATTGGCTATAGACTATTTGAAAATACGGATAATGAGCTTGATGAAAGGTAAATAATATAATCTTATTTCCTTTTTTAGAGTAATTGTCCGGCTTTTGCGGTTGACGGAGATATATTCTTCGCAGCTGTCGGTGTTGTATATTTAACGGTTCGTGCGCTTAAATTATCAATTAGTGCCGTTTACTGGTTTTAATATTTTTTTCTTATTCGCGCAAGGGGGCAATATTGCCCCCCGGTGAATCTTTATTTAATTCCGTCGGCCTGTAGGCGCTCGCGGATATGCTGTGCGCGTTCCTGGGACGCCGGGTGATCGTCAAACATGGAGCTTTGACGGCCATCTTCCAGTTTCGATAGCTTCTCGAAGCTGGTGGCGAGACCGGTTGGATTGATGCCGCGTTTTCGCAGCAGGTCATAGGAGTAGTCATCCGCCTCTGACTCCTGGCGTTGGGAGAACTGCGAGTTCACCAGCTTCTCGCCCAAATCGCCAAGCTGCGACTGCGACAGGCTGCCGACGATACCGCCCGCGGAGGCTGCTGCTGCGCGCAGGGCGTTGGTCCCAATGGCTACCTGCATGCCTTTCTTCACGTGGCCCAGCGCAACGTGGCCCATCTCGTGGCCGATAACCGCTTCCACTTCGTTGTCGTTCATCAGGTCCATCAGGCCGCTATACACGCGAATGCAGCCGTTGGCCATGGCGAAAGCGTTCACATCCTTCGCCTCGTAGACTTTGTAGTTAACCGGCTGGCCGTTGATGTTGTCGCCAAGCGCGGCGGCGATTTTGTTCAATCGCTGCGTATAGGCGCTGTTGGACGGCGCGATGGTAGCCTTGCTGTCCATATCCTTACAGGCCTGATCGCTCAATGCTTGTACCTGCTGATCGCTCAGGGAGAAGGCCTGCAAAGCGCCGGTGCCTGAACTTAATAAGCCATTTGAATCCATATTCTGACAGCCACTGAGCAACAAAGTAGCGCCAAAAGCCAGAACCATCGCCCGTTTCTTCATGAGATTGCTTCCAAAGTCGTTTATCTGAAAATGCCCTGGAACTGCGCCGCCAGAGTTGAGCTAAGTATAAAGAATATCGCGGCTTACGGGCGAGAGGATTACAACTTGTTAACCCCTGTTCCAGAGATTTCTGAAGAGGCAAAAGGATGCTCCATGTACATGCTTTGTCGCATAGGTTACATTGTTGACACTTTTTTCTGGCATAGCCCGTAACGTGCGCGCTTCGTGGCGTTAGGGTAGCCTTCAACAGTCCGAACTGGAGTCAAAATGTCCTCACGTAAAGAGCTTGCTAATGCTATTCGTGCGCTGAGCATGGACGCAGTACAGAAAGCCAATTCCGGTCACCCGGGTGCCCCGATGGGTATGGCTGACATTGCCGAAGTCCTGTGGCGTGATTTTCTGAACCATAACCCACAAAATCCGTCCTGGGCTGACCGTGACCGCTTTGTGCTGTCTAACGGCCACGGCTCCATGCTGATCTATAGCCTGCTGCACCTCACCGGTTACGATCTGCCGATGGAAGAACTGAAAAACTTCCGTCAGCTGCACTCTAAAACGCCGGGTCACCCGGAAGTGGGTTACACCGCTGGCGTTGAAACCACCACCGGTCCGCTGGGTCAGGGTATTGCGAACGCCGTAGGTATGGCGATTGCTGAAAAAACGCTGGCGGCGCAGTTCAACCGCCCGGGTCACGACATTGTTGACCACTTCACTTACGCGTTCATGGGCGATGGCTGCATGATGGAAGGCATTTCTCACGAAGTGTGCTCCCTGGCCGGTACCCTGAAACTGGGCAAACTGATTGCTTTCTATGATGACAACGGCATCTCCATTGACGGTCACGTTGAGGGCTGGTTCACCGATGACACCGCCAAGCGTTTCGAAGCCTATAACTGGCACGTGATCCGCGGTATCGACGGCCACGACGCAGACGCGATTAAACGTGCTGTTGAAGAAGCGCGTGCGGTCACCGACAAGCCGTCTCTGCTGATGTGCAAAACCATCATTGGTTTCGGTTCCCCGAACAAAGCCGGTACCCACGACTCTCACGGTGCACCGCTGGGCGCAGACGAAATTGCGCTGACCCGCAAGCAACTGGGCTGGAACTACGGTCCATTTGAAATCCCGGCTGACATCTACGCTCAGTGGGATGCGAAAGCCGCAGGCCAGGCGAAAGAAGCCGCGTGGAACGACAAGTTCGCCGCTTACGCGAAAGCCTTCCCGCAGGAAGCCGCAGAATTTACCCGTCGTATGAAAGGCGATATGCCGTCTGACTTCGACGCGAAAGCGAACGAATTCATCGCGAAACTGCAGGCTAACCCGGCGAAAATCGCCAGCCGTAAAGCTTCCCAGAACGCGATTGAAGCCTTTGGACCTCTGCTGCCGGAATTCCTCGGTGGTTCCGCTGACCTGGCGCCGTCTAACCTGACCATCTGGTCTGGCTCTAAAGCGATTAACGAAGACACCGCAGGTAACTACATCCATTACGGCGTGCGTGAATTCGGTATGACCGCGATTGCTAACGGTATCTCGCTGCACGGTGGTTTCCTGCCGTACACCTCTACCTTCCTGATGTTCGTTGAATATGCCCGTAACGCGGTGCGTATGGCAGCGCTGATGAAGAAACGTCAGGTGATGGTCTACACCCACGACTCCATCGGTCTGGGCGAAGATGGTCCGACTCACCAGCCGGTAGAGCAGATTGCCTCCCTGCGTGTGACGCCGAACATGAGCACCTGGCGTCCGTGTGACCAGGTTGAATCCGCGATTGCGTGGAAATACGGCGTAGAGCGTCAGGACGGCCCGACCGCGCTGATCCTCTCCCGTCAGAACCTGGCGCAGCAGGAACGTACCGAAGCGCAGCTGGCGAACGTGGCTCGTGGTGGTTACGTGCTGAAAGACAGCGACGGCCAGCCGCAGGTGATCCTGATTGCGACCGGTTCTGAAGTTGAGCTGGCGGTTGCCGCTTACGAGAAACTGACCGCTGAAGGCGTGAAGGCGCGCGTGGTTTCCATGCCGTCTACCGATGCATTCGACAAGCAGGATGCGGCTTACCGTGAATCCGTGCTGCCGAAAGCCGTCTCTGCACGCGTCGCTATCGAAGCGGGCATTGCTGACTACTGGTTCAAATACGTGGGCCTGAACGGCGCGATCGTTGGCATGACCACCTTCGGTGAGTCTGCGCCAGCGGATCTGCTGTTCAAAGAGTTCGGCTTTACCGTAGAAAACGTGGTTGCGAAGGCGAAAGGCCTGCTGTAATCCGTTATTGGGAAGTCAAAAGGCCGCGAATGCGGCCTTTTTTTATGGCGTGGCGTTAACTTGCGGCGGGGATGCTGAGATTGAGCGTCAGGTGGTCATGGCCCCGAAGGACGGTTTTTTCCATCTTTTCCCCCAGCGCGTTGCAGGTGTAGTCGCGCCAGGCTTCCGGTACCTCAAGCGCGTTGGGGGAGGGGTTATACAGCCGCACCAGCATTTTGCCGTATAGCACGTCAACGCCGCTGACGACCCAGCCTTGCGGCAGTTGGCTCAACAACTGGCGATGGTTGATTTTCCGTTCTGCAATAAACATATCAAAATTGTCCAGGCGCTGAAGACCCGACCGATCGTTCTGCCATTGCCATAGCCGTACCGGTGCGCTGTAGCGCTGTTCACGGATGGCTAACTGCGCCGGAGAATATTCGCCAGCACACAGAGCAAAGTGAAAACTCAGTTCGCCGGACAGATTGCCTTCCGGTGTGGCCTGACGCTGGCCGGAAGCGCGTCCAGGACGGTACAGCAGATCGTCTTTGCCAAGCTGGCCGACGCTGCGAAACAGCGTCAGGCGAAGCTGCTGCCCTTGATAGGCATACTCTTTCATACCACGGGCGAAAACGTGAAAGTCGGCGTGAGGGCTGAGCCGGTGCATAAAAGGCTCCGTATCAACCGGCTTTTCCGCATAGCCCGCGCTATCGGCAATGTGTTGATTAGCGCGCGTCAGGGTTCCAAATGGCACGTCGGCGCACACCGCATCGATGGTCTTCCCGGTATTGAACAGCAGCTGCATACGGTGATCGCGCGCGGTATTCTCAATCGTCAGGTCGCCAAGCAGCATATCGTCTTCAAGGGTCAGCGTGAGCTTGACGTTTACAACGCGCTGGCGTTCACTGCGCGCCAGACGATCGTCGTTAATGCCTTCCGGCAGTAGTAGCGCGGCATGCAGGTGCAGGCTTTGTTGCCACGGATGCTGCTGAGCGTTATCCAGGGTGAAGTGCGAGAAGGTCAGGCCGCTATCGCCGGGCAAGGGCGAAAAGTCGTAGAGATCGCCGTCGTCGCTGATATCGCGTAACTGTAGCAGTGGCGACAGCGTGCGGCCGCTGGCTTTCTCCTGCCAGTGCAGCTGATTGTCCTGCAGGCTCAGGCGATAGTACGCGTTTTCGATTGTCTGTATTTCCTGACTGACGGCAGGAAGCGTTATCGGCTGCTGGCCGGGAGTGACGTAAAAGAGCGCAAAACCCAGCGGCGGCACCGGTACGTTGAGCAGATCGACGACGTTTTCGTAATACCAGCACTGTTGTTCCGTCTCCACTTCACCGTCCGGCGTCAGCAGCACGTGACGCGGTAGCTGCACTTGTCGCTGCTGGTGTACGACCACGCGGAGCGGTTCACCGTTTTCGCCCATCAGCGCAAAATGGGCCGCTGGGGTGATCAGCATCTGGCGGCGAACGTCCACATTCGGGCTGCTGGTGCCGTTGACCACCAGAAATCGATAGGGTGTTTTCGCGGCAAGGTTAGCCAGCAACTGACGGGCGTGCAGACTGAATATTGCCTCGCCGATTTGTTGTGCCTGGCGACAGCGGTGGAGCACGTCGCGGTTGGTTTCGTCACTGTTGCAGCCGCCCATACTGTCATGAGCGTGTGATTCCAACAGCCAGCGCCACGCCTGTTCCAGCATCTCTTCGCCTTCCTCAAAACCGTTGCGTCGCGCCAGAGCCAGCATCGGTTCCGCTAGCCGGGTCAGACACAGTTCCGCATCGTTATTGGCTTTCTTGATATCGTAGCGCGAAGAACCAATGCTCTTGTGCACACGAGCAAGACGAGGAATGCGAAACTCACCGCGCCAGCGCGGCAGCGGTTTATCGGCCAGCGTGGCGAAGTAGCGTTCATAGCTGCTGATTTCCCAGCGATCGTCGCTGAGGGCGTTGACCGCGGCGATCAGCCGATCGAAATCGGCATCGCAGCTAACCTGATCGCCGCCGATGGGGCAGAGAAGGTCCGATGCGGGCGAGAGCGCCTTCATGCGAGCAATGAGAGGGAACGTCTCTTCATCAAAATGCGCGGGCCGGAAGTTGCGCCAGCGGCCGCCGCGCTCGGGATGGGCGAGCGAGTAGCCAAAGGGCGTAATCACGGTGATGGCGCTATCGCCGTTCAACGCCTCCCAGCACAGCTCTGTCGGCCCCATAATCTGTGGATCGTAGCCACGGCGCAACAGTATGTGCCGTAGCCCAAACGCACGGGCAATCTGCGGTAGCTGCGCGTGGCTGCCAAAGGTGTCTGGTAGATAAAGCACCGACATGCAGTAGCCCGCCTGCTGCGCGTGATGGATGCCGATGCGCAAGTTACGGAACAGTGATTCCGTGGCGATGTTAAACAGGTCCGGCTGGGTGTACCACGGGCCGATAAGCAGCCGTTTATCCCGCACGAGCCGGCGCGCCCGTTCGGCCATGTTCGGTTTAAGACGGATAAAATCGTCAAAAATCGAGCTCTGGCCGTCAAGATGAAAGACAAAGCGGGGATTGTTCTCCAGTGCGATAATCAGTTCGCTAAAGGCTTTCAGCGCAAAAAGCTGCGTGTCGAGCGTGGAGAAATACCATTCGCGATCCCAATGGGTGTGCGATACGGCGTGAATCGTTCGGGTGTCGCTCATTGCGGCTTCCCTCTCTCTTTAAAATAGATGCGATACTCTGCGTGAATATCCTCTGCGTACCACATCGGGAAGTTGGTGCCCCAGATGTTGTTATAGAGTTGGCTATAGAGGCTGACTCGCGGGGGAGACGGTTCGCCAAAGCAGAGAATTCGCGGCTGGTAGAGCGCCAGCAGCGGCGCATCCAGCGGCTCCAGCGTCCACTGTTCTGTATGCGCAAGCTCTACTGCGTGCAGGTTGGCGTTACCATTTCTGACCACGTTAAACCAGTCGATGGGATAGCCGAGTTTCTGGCACGTGCTCTGGCCGATGTTGATCAACCCCAACTGGAGCCAGATTTCTTCTGGCAGCCGGTTGGCCTGTTTGCCGAGAATGCTCAGGCGTAGCGAGATCGCGTGGCGAATCTTGCTAAAACCGTACTCCAGGATGATTTCATCGGGCAGCTTTAATTCAATGCCCGCGGCCTTGTTGGGTTGGATAATGGCCTGTACATACCAGGCGTCCAGCTCGCCGCGAAAGCGGACCTGTTTAAGCGAGAAACCCACCTGCTGCGTACTCACGGGGCGTGGGGTGAGTTCCAGGCCGGGTTTGGTAAAGTCTGAGAGCGCCCACGGCGCGGTGATATCCAGGTTCTGCAGATAGCGGTCGCGAAAATGGTCATATTCCTGTGGCCCGACCTGCCGATAGATCAGACGGGCAAGAGGCGCATCCAGCATCGGCCTGCCGTCGATGTTGAGCGTCGACAGGCTGCCGTCGTTGGCGAGGGCAAAGTCATAGTCGCCAAAGGAGAACTGACGTAGGCCTGTCGCCATCCCCTTAACGGTGACGGGACCCGCGCCGGTCATCTCACAGAGCGGCGCCGACAGATGGGCGCAGGCGCTATCAATATAGCGTCGCTGTTCTGCCCATGATTGGCTGAAGTGATGATAGCTGCGGGTGCCCTTGTGGGGCGAGTGTGTAATAAATTGCCCAAGCGCATGATATTTTTCTGGCACGGGGGCGTTAACGCTGTCCTCCTCTCGCGCGGCGCTGAACGCCTCCGGCAGATAATGGCAGTAGTCAGGGAGATGCAGCTTAAGATCCATCCCCCAAGTATGCTCCGGCACCATCAGCAGCGCGTCAAGCGCCTCGGGCGGGCAGGCTATTTCCTGCTGTAGACGGCAGTTTAACCGACGATAGCGGCTGACTTTTCCTGGGTCGGTTGCCAGACCGTGATTCCACGTGTCGCCAATTTCGGCATCGACGACCGGCAGCGTATGGCGGATGGTTTCAACACGAGCGGCGAAGGCGTCCAGCGTCGAGGCGCTAACCAGTGCCTCGGGATAGCGCTGCCGGTAGCGTGCGATCAACTGCATGACTTCACTGGCCGTAGGCGGCGAACAGTTATCTTCGGCATGACAGAACACCAGCAGTTCGTCCAGCGCTTCACACCAGGTTTCGTTGCCGTAGCCGCCGAAAGAGTAGTTGACGATGATATCGCGCTGACCATATTTCCAGATAAACAGCGGCGGAACATCCGGCGGGCAGGAGGCGGCATTGACGCCCAGATGCAGGTAACGCATCCCGGCATCGGCCAGCCACGGTACGATGGCCTGAGTATGGCCCGGTACGTCTGTCATCTTTGCGGCAATCGTCTGGCGATGGAAGCGTTCGTCCAGCGCCTGGCGATAAGAGAGGGCGTGGCGCATCAACGTTGGCGTCAGTAGCTCGCTATGGACGGTAAACGGCAGACCATGCCAGACGATGTCCCCGGCCTCGATAGCATTGCACAGTCGGGCCTTATCTTCGGGCTCTGCGCGCTGGAAATAGCGGTGGATAAGCCATGCCCCGCAGGTCCAGATAAAGTTTTTCTCTCCTCCGGTGTTAACCTCCCGGGCGAGATTCACCACGGCGGGAATAAACTCCGTCAAATATTTATCTTCAATCGACTGGGCGTAATCGGTGAAGCCAATGTCGAGATGGGTTTTGTAGATGATATGAACCCGCTGCATGTTCACTCCCTGAAAATGGGGTTGGTAATCAACTGGGCACTGTGGCCATCGTTTACCCGCAGGAAGGCAAAACGGCTGTCGGCCCAGCGTATGTCTTGTTTCACCACGCCGCCGCGGTGCGGCAATTCATAAACCTGATGCTGGGTATAGAGCAGAACCTGGTGATGAGTGGGGACATTGAGATCGAGATGCAGCGTCAAGCTGGCGCTGGTTTCGCCCGGCCCGGCCTCTCCGGCGGTAAACTGGCGCAGTTGGATACCATCGTGGCTCTGCATATAGCTTTGGCCGTTGGCTATCGCCCGTAGAATATCGTCGCGTTCGTGGCTACGGCTGCGGACGTTGAGCGTGGGGAGCGTAAATTGCTTTTCTTTGTGAAAGTCGCTGCCGGAGGTGACCGCAATGTTTTGCCCCTCGCGCAGTTTCTGGAGCCAGTACTGAAAGGTGGCTTCGTTGTGGGTTGTGGCCTCCCACGGGCCGTTCCATAGCTCCAGCCAGTCGTAGTTGATAAACGGCAGCAGCCACGGACAGTGTTGACAGAAGGGATGATTAATACCGATCCAGGCACCGTTGCTGCGCGCCTCCGCTATCTTCAGCGTGATGTCCACTTCCGTCGCGCAGGGCAGAAAGCTGAATACCGGCTGGGCGACGCCTACAAAATTGACGTGCCCGAGTTGGGTGGTCAACTCCATGCCGGGAATCAGACTCAGCGCTGTGTTGATACCGTCGATTTCCCGGTTTTGCGTCACGGTGTTGTGATCGGTAAAACAGAGGAAATCGTGGTTGTGCGTGCGGGCTCTGGCAATCAATTCGCTGATGCTCAGCTTGCCGTCACTGTGCTCGGAGTGCAGGTGGGTGTCTCCGCGCAGCCAGCGCTCTGTTTTGTGATAGCGAACGATCTCGACGTGAATATGGCATACGGTGGTGATTTTATGCAGCCCCAGCAGTACGTATCCTCTCCCATGCGGCAGTGCGCCACGCCGATAGCCGGGCGTGGCGAAGGTTTCGCTGACGACGATCTGCCGACGCGCGCCGCCGCTCCAGCCGAGGAGTTCTTCACCTACTTTCAGGCCCAAATCTACCGCGTTGCCATCGGCAAAGCGGTAGCTGATTTCCAGGCGTTCGACATCAGGCGTCAGTTCGAACGGCAGCGTCAGGAGTCGTTTTTGTTCGTAGGGATGAGCCAGGTATTCGATGCGCTCCGTGGTCATGCTATCCATTACGCCTCCTCAAGCCATTCTTTGCAGTCGCCAGCAATCATCACCACTTCGGCGCCGTAGATGATTTGCCAGCCTTTTTCACCGACGCGCACCACGCCTTTTGCGCGCAGAGTCTTCTTCCATACGTCATCGCCTGCGACGCGAGCGGGATCGCGCACTTCAACGCGCAGGCGGGAAATACAGTTATCAAACTGCGCGATATTTTCCTTGCCGCCGAACGCCGCAATAATTTGCATCGCAAATGCATCGGCCTGTGGTTGTTCTGAGACCGGGGTGGTTTTATTTTTAAAATCTTGCTTACTGAAAAGCTTAACGTCATCTTCTCCAGCGTCTTCCTCCTCTCGGCCTGGCGTCATCACGTTAAAGCGGATGATTAAATAGCGGAATAAAACGTAATAGATGATAAAAAACAGCGGGATTAACCATAGGTATCCCCATAGATTTAATTTTCCCGGTTGGAGTAATACAGGGAGAATATCTTTCAGGCAGCCGCCATAAATAGAAACGTTAGCCATTTCGGTTAAAACAAAGAGTAAACCGGTGAGTGGCACGTGAACCAGATAAAAAAGCCAGGGGGCGACGAACAGAAAGGTATATTCGATGGGCTCAGTTACGCCAAAAAGGATCATGGTTGCCACCACGGGCAGCAAGAGACCGGCGACGACCTTTTTATGCTGGGAACGGGAGCAGTGATACATTGCCAGCGCCGCGCCGGGCAGCGCGCCGAAGTGGGTCACGACGCGCCCCGACTGGAAACCGCGGACCAGCAGCTCCTGGGTTTCGTTGCACCCCAATTGCGCCATATAAATGTTGGTGGTTCCGCTGACCAGCTTGCCGCACACTTCCATCGAACCGCCGAGTTCGGTCAAACGAATGGGCGTCGTGATCAGGTGATGCAGACCAACCGGCAGCAGCGATTTGTCGGCGACCGCCCAGATAAAGGTGCCAAATAATCCGGAATCGCCGATAAGCTTACTGAACTGCGCCAGCATCCAGCCTATGGGGGGCCAGATAAGATAAAGCGCAGAGCCCATCAGCGCGCCGACGACCAGCGTCACAATAGGCACGGTACGAGTGCCGGCGAAAAATGACAGCACCATCGGCAGCTTAACGTTATACAGACGGTTGTGCAGCCAGGAGGTCGCGAGACCGACTGCCATGCCGCCGAAAACGCTCATCCGATAGGTGAACATCCCTAATTCGGTGGTATAAATGGAGGCTTCCTGTACCGCAGCAACGGGGTCAAGGTGGCGCTGGCTGATAAACCAGTTTGCCGTAGTGGTTTGTTCGTTCAGCCCGTGCAGCGTCAGTAGCGTGCTGAGGATGAAATGCATCGACATAAAGCACACGGCACCTGAGAATGCCGCCCAGCCTTTCTCTTTTTTGGCCAGGCCGAAAGCCACGCCGATGGAGAAGAACAGCGGAAGGTTTCTGAATACCACATCGCCCGTTGCTTTCATTACGCTGAACGTAATAAAGAACAGCGACTCTTTATCAAATAGCACGCCAAGATGTAACGCCTCCAGCGTTTCTTTATTTGTAAATGCGCTGCCGAATCCCATAAACATTGAACCAATGGTTATAATGGATATCGGGACCAGCATCGCTTGCCCGATCATTTGCATTTGCTGCTTCATAAATCATCCTTGTGAATATTTTAATGGGTGACGCCAGTGAATTTTTTCTAATGCACGTCGTGATTCGCGTTAAAATATTTTGTTTCAATGAATATATTTTGCAGATTTATATTTCCTGCTCGATATTGATTAATTAGAGCGTGTGCTTTTTTCAGGCATTTTTATAATGGCTGGTGAGTTTATCATTACGAAAAGAGGATTCTGTGACTCGCGCAGCGATAAGCTAATCTTTAGCTAATAATATTAGCGCCATGCTGGCCCGTTGTTGGCTTTGCCCGGCAATGGGGACCGCCAGTTAAGGCGGTGAGGAGTCGATGGAATTTCTTCGGCGATTATTCCTGTAAAAATGTGATGCGCGTCAGATTACTGGCGCGTTTGTCTGGACAACCATTCCTTTTATTCCACATTTCGCTTATTCTAGCTGAAGCGTTTCAGTCGATAGATTGTTCGACATTTAACCAATCAGTCACGGTTTGTGGCGGGTAAGGTTTCCCTGAACGAGCGGCTGCATTACTCTGTTTGCCACTTTGCTTCGGGATAACCTTGCAGGAGACCTATGAGCGTACGCGTAGCGATTAATGGCTTCGGTCGCATTGGCCGTAATGTGGTTCGTGCTTTGTATGAATCCGGACGTCGTGCGGAGATCACCGTGGTTGCCATTAACGAACTGGCTGATGCCGCCGGCATCGCCCATTTGTTGAAATATGACACCAGCCACGGGCGTTTTGCCTGGGATGTTCGCCAGGAGCGCGAGCAGCTGTTTGTCGGCGACGACGCCATCCGTCTTCTGCACGAACGGTCTATAGAAGCACTGCCCTGGCGTGAACTGTCGGTGGATGTGGTGCTCGACTGTACCGGCGTATATGGCAACCGTGAAGACGGCGAAGCGCATATCGCCGCTGGCGCGAAGAAGGTGCTCTTTTCACATCCTGGCAGCAACGATCTCGACGCCACCGTCGTCTATGGGGTCAATCAACACGAATTGCGTGCGGAACACCGTATCGTTTCCAACGCCTCCTGTACCACGAATTGCATAATTCCCGTCATTAAATTGTTGGATGATGCTTATGGCATTGAGTCCGGTACGGTTACAACCATTCACTCTGCGATGCATGACCAGCAGGTGATAGACGCCTATCATCCGGATTTACGCCGGACGCGCGCGGCAAGCCAGTCGATTATTCCGGTTGATACTAAACTTGCTGCGGGGATTGCCCGTATTTTCCCGCAGTTTGGTGACCGTTTTGAGGCGATTGCGGTGCGTGTGCCGACCATCAACGTGACGGCAATTGACCTGAGCGTGACGGTGAAAAAACCTGTAAAAGCGAATGAAGTCAACCAGTTGCTGCAAAAAGCAGCACAGGGTGCATTTCATGGTATAGTTGACTATACGGAATTACCGTTGGTCTCAACTGATTTTAACCACGATCCGCACAGTGCCATTGTCGATGGCACGCAGACGCGGGTCAGCGGTGCTCACCTGATCAAAACGCTGGTCTGGTGTGATAACGAATGGGGCTTTGCTAACCGAATGCTCGACACCACGTTAGCAATGGCCGCTATTGGTTTCAGGCTCGACGCTTGAGCGTCGACAAAACTTTAAGTATCAACGAGAGGATTCACCATGTCTGTAATTAAGATGACCGATCTGGATCTGGCTGGTAAACGCGTTTTCATCCGTGCGGATCTGAACGTACCGGTTAAAGAAGGGAAAGTAACCAGCGACGCGCGTATCCGTGCTTCTCTGCCGACCATTGAGCTGGCGCTGAAACAGGGTGCGAAAGTGATGGTGACTTCTCACCTGGGTCGTCCGACCGAAGGCGAGTACAACGAAGAATTCTCTCTGCTGCCGGTTGTTAATTACCTGAAAGACAAACTGTCTGCTCCGGTTCGTCTGGTTAAAGATTACCTGGACGGCGTTGAAGTTGCTGCCGGTGAGCTGGTTGTTCTGGAAAACGTTCGCTTCAACAAAGGCGAGAAGAAAGACGACGAAGCGCTGTCCAAAAAATACGCTGCACTGTGCGACGTATTCGTGATGGACGCCTTCGGTACTGCACACCGTGCACAGGCTTCTACTCACGGTATCGGCAAGTTTGCTGACGTTGCGTGCGCAGGCCCGCTGCTGGCGGCTGAACTGGACGCACTGGGTAAAGCGCTGAAAGAGCCGGCTCGCCCGATGGTTGCTATCGTTGGTGGTTCTAAAGTTTCTACCAAACTGACCGTTCTGGACTCGCTGTCTAAAATCGCTGACCAGCTGATCGTTGGCGGTGGTATCGCGAACACCTTCGTTGCCGCTCAAGGCCACAACGTGGGTAAATCCTTGTACGAAGCTGACCTGGTTGACGAAGCTAAGCGTCTGCTGACCACCTGTGATATCCCGGTTCCGACCGACGTTCGCGTAGCGACCGAGTTCTCAGAAACCGCAACCGCGACCCTGAAATCTGTAAACGACATCAAAGATGACGAGCAGATTCTGGATCTGGGCGACGCTTCCGCAGAGAAACTGGCTGAAATCCTGAAAAACGCCAAAACTATCCTGTGGAACGGCCCGGTCGGCGTGTTCGAATTCCCGAACTTCCGTAAAGGCACTGAAATCGTTGCTAACGCGATCGCAGACAGCGAAGCATTCTCTATCGCAGGCGGCGGCGACACTCTGGCAGCAATCGACCTGTTCGGTATTGCTGACAAAATCTCCTACATCTCCACTGGCGGCGGCGCATTCCTCGAATTCGTGGAAGGCAAAGTACTGCCGGCAGTAGCGATGCTCGAAGAGCGCGCTAAGAAGTAATTCAGTTCAGGCGGGGAAACCCGCCTGTTTTTCAGCGCGCGTAACAGCTCGCGAACCTTCTTCAACGGCCGAAGATACAGATACAGGACTACGTAACATGTCTAAAATTTTTGATTTCGTAAAACCGGGCGTCATCACTGGCGACGACGTTCAGAAAGTGTTCCAGGTAGCAAAAGAAAACAACTTTGCTCTGCCGGCAGTTAACTGCGTGGGCACCGACTCCATCAACGCCGTACTGGAAACCGCTGCAAAAGTTAAAGCGCCGGTTATCGTACAGTTCTCCAACGGCGGCGCTGCGTTCATCGCAGGTAAAGGCGTGAAAACCGACGTTCCTCAGGGTGCTGCAATCCTGGGCGCTATCTCCGGTGCGCATCACGTTCACCAGATGGCTGAGCACTACGGTGTTCCGGTTATCCTGCACACTGACCACTGCGCGAAGAAACTGCTGCCGTGGATCGACGGTCTGCTGGACGCTGGCGAAAAACACTTCGCTGCAACCGGTAAGCCGCTGTTCTCTTCCCACATGATCGACCTGTCCGAAGAGTCTCTGCACGAGAACATCGAAATCTGCTCCAAATACCTGGCGCGTATGTCCAAAATGGGCATGACCCTGGAAATCGAACTGGGTTGCACCGGTGGTGAAGAAGACGGCGTGGACAACAGCCACATGGACGCTTCTGCCCTGTACACCCAGCCGGAAGACGTTGATTACGCGTACACCGAGCTGAGCAAAATCAGCCCGCGTTTCACCATCGCCGCTTCCTTCGGTAACGTACACGGCGTTTACAAGCCGGGTAACGTGGTTCTGACCCCGACCATCCTGCGTGATTCTCAGGAATACGTGTCCAAGAAACACAACCTGCCGCACAACAGCCTGAACTTCGTCTTCCACGGCGGTTCCGGTTCTACTGCCCAGGAAATCAAAGATTCCGTAAGCTACGGCGTAGTGAAAATGAACATCGATACCGACACCCAGTGGGCAACCTGGGAAGGTATCCTGAACTACTACAAAGAGAACGAAGCTTACCTGCAGGGCCAGCTGGGCAACCCGAAAGGCGAAGACCAGCCGAACAAGAAATACTACGATCCGCGCGTATGGCTGCGTGCCGGCCAGACTTCCATGATCGCTCGTCTGGAGCAGGCTTTCACTGAACTGAACGCGAAAGACGTTCTGTAAGAAAAGCCTTATTTTTGCCGAAAGCCCGCCGTATGGCGGGCTTTTTTATTGCCTTTTCAATACGATGGATGGGCATTAAAACGTGATCAACTTGGCAAAAATCTCATTTTTTGTTTACCCTTTATACCTGCCTGCACTTTTGCAGGCCGTTTTTAGTTTCCCATCCGGGTATCCATAAGGAATATTGAATGGAAGATTTAAACGTTGTCGATAGCATAAACGACGCCGGTTCATGGCTGGTGCGCAACCAGGAATTACTGCTGAGCTATGCGGTCAATATCGTTGCGGCAATCGCGATAATCATTGTGGGGATGATCGCCGCGCGCGTTATCTCCAACACCGTCAACCGCCTGATGCTGGCGCGTAAAATTGACGCCACCGTCGCCGATTTTCTCTCCGCGCTGGTGCGCTATGCGGTGATTGCCTTCACGCTGATTGCCGCGCTGGGGCGCGTGGGCGTGCAGACTGCTTCGGTCATCGCCGTACTCGGTGCCGCCGGTTTGGCCGTGGGTCTGGCGCTGCAAGGTTCGCTGTCTAACCTGGCGGCGGGCGTGCTGCTGGTGATGTTCCGCCCGTTCCGCGCGGGCGAGTATGTCGATCTGGGCGGCGTGGCCGGTACCGTGCTGAATGTGCAGATTTTCTCCACCACCATGCGTACCGTCGACGGTAAAATTGTGGTGATCCCGAACGGCAAAATTATCGCCGGCAATATTATTAACTTCTCGCGTGAGCCTGCGCGCCGTAATGAATTTATTATCGGCGTCTCTTACGATGCGGATATCGATAAGGTTAAGCAGATTCTGACGACGATTCTGGAGTCGGATAAGCGCGTGCTGAAAGATCGCGAAATCACCGTGCGTCTGAATGAGCTGGCGCCGTCATCGGTTAACTTTGTCGTACGCGCGTGGAGCCTCAGCGGCGATCTGCAAAATGTCTACTGGGACGTGCTTGAGCGCATCAAACGCGAGTTTGACGCCAACGGCATCAGTTTTCCTTACCCGCAGCTCGATGTGAATATGAAGCCGGGAACCCCTTCCGCAGAGTAACGTCTTGCTGTTCAAAAATGCCGGACTGATGTTCGGCATTTTTATGCGTAACGACATTAGAGATATTTATATCCTATTAAAATTATCAATTTCCTCTAATAATTTTATCGCGTTATAGTCAGCGCCATTCCTGAACAACATAAAGAAAACTATCGTGATATCTTATTATTTTCAAGGTCTTGTACTTGGCGCGGCCATGATACTTCCGCTCGGGCCACAGAATGCGTTCGTGATGAATCAGGGCATTCGTCGCCAGTACCATCTGATGATTGCGCTTCTCTGCGCGGTGAGCGATCTGCTGCTTATCTGCGCAGGTGTCTTCGGCGGCAGCGCGCTGTTGATGTCTTCGCCGTGGCTGCTGGCCCTGGTCACCTGGGGCGGTGTGGCGTTTCTGCTGTGGTATGGCTTCGGGGCGCTGAAAACCGCGATGGGGAGCAATATTGAACTGGCGACCGCCGAGGTGATGAAGCAGGGGCGCTGGAAAATTATCGCCACGATGCTGGCGGTCACGTGGCTCAACCCGCACGTTTATCTCGACACCTTTGTGGTGCTGGGCAGCTTAGGCGGCCAGTTGGATGCGGTGCCGAAACGCTGGTTTGCGCTGGGGACCATCAGCGCCTCATTCTTGTGGTTCTTCGCGCTTGCGCTGCTGGCGGCCTGGCTGGCGCCGCGTTTGCGCACGGCGAAAGCGCAGCGCATTATTAACCTCGTGGTAGGCATCGTGATGTGGTTTATCGCTTTTCAACTGGCGAAAGAAGGCGTTGGGCATCTGCACGCGCTCCTTAACTAGTCCTCATCTGATGGACTTTCTCCTGGCAGCGGCTAAGCTTGCAGGCAAGACCCCCGTTGTCGGGTGATAACCAAGGAGATACAACAGTGAAGTTTAAAGTGATGGCTTTGGCCGCAGCAATCGGGTTTAGCGCAATGTCCGTACAGGCAAACGAGTTGCCTGATGGCCCGCATATTGTGACGTCGGGGACGGCGAGCGTAGCGGCGGTGCCGGATATCGCGACGCTGGCCATCGAAGTGAATATTGCCGCGAAAGATGCGGCGAGCGCCAAGAAACAGGCCGACCAGCGCGTTGCGCAATATCTCTCTTTCCTTGAGCAAAACGGCGTGGCGAAAAACGATATCAGCTCCGCCAACCTGCGTACCCAGCCAGACTATGATTACCAGAATGGCAAAAGCGTGCTGAAGGGGTACCGCGCGGTGCGCACGGTCGAAGTCACGCTGCGCCAATTGGATAAGCTGAACTCGCTGCTGGATGGCGCGTTAAAAGCTGGGTTAAACGAGATTCGTTCTGTATCGCTGGGCGTGGCGAAACCGGATGCTTACAAAGACAAAGCGCGTAAAGCGGCAATTGATGATGCTATTCATCAGGCGCAATCTCTGGCAGCAGGCTTCCACAGCAAACTGGGGCCGGTTTACAGCGTGCGTTACCATGTCTCTAACTACCAGCCAAGCCCGATGGTTCGCATGATGAAGGCCGATGCGGCGCCGGTTTCGGCACAGGAAACTTACGAGCAGCCGACTATTCAGTTTGATGACCAGGTGGATGTCGTCTTCCAGTTGCAGCCAGAACAGGCTGCGGCACCAGCAGCGCCAGCTGCTGCGAAGTAATCCTGCCAACCCCTCGCGACGCGAGGGGTTTTTCTTTGTTTTAGTCCTGACGCAACACTTTATGTCCATAAGCCAACAGCGCGTCGGTGACTTTGCGCATCATACGGCTTTCCGGCGCAAAGCGGTGCCAGTACAGCATCCGGCGCTGGAACAGTCCTGGCGTAAGGTCGATAAGCTCACCGTTGGCTAACTCTTTCTCAATTTGCAGATGTGGAATCATGCAGCAGGTGGTGCCTTGACGCGCCAGCTGTACGAAGGCTTCCGATGAGTTAACGATATGGCACGGCACGCTGCCCGGCGGCAGGTCAAAGTTTTGCTGTAAAAACGCCTGATGCATATCGTCCAGATGGTCAAAGGCCACGGCGGGCGCTTTCAGCAGCGCAGAGCGAGTTACGCCGTTCGGGAAGTAGCGCTCGGCGAACGCTTTGGAGCCGACAAACAGATAGTCCAGCGCACCGAGCTGATCGACCAGGCAGCTTGGCAGCGCCTGCGGCTGAATACTCACCGCGCCAACCACTTCACCGCGACGCAGACGTTCCTGGGTACGCGTTTCGTCCTCAACCTGAAGGTTCAGGCGAATAGGGGAGTTTGCCAGCACGTCTGCGAGGGCAGGCAGCAGCCAGGTTGCCAGACTGTCGGCGTTGACCGCCAGCGACAGCAGCAGCGGCGTGGAGCCGGTTTGCTCGTCGCCCAACCACTCTTCTTCCAGCAGCTCAACCTGACGCAACAACGCCAGCAGCTTTTGTCCTTGTTCCGTTGGGCGCGGTGGGACGGTGCGAACCAGCAGCGGCTGCCCGAACATATTCTCAAGCTGCTTAATGCGCTGAGAAACGGCGGACTGAGTGATGCACAGTTTCTGCGCGGCGCGCTCAAACCCACGTTCCCTGATAACGGCATCCAGCGCCTGTAGTGTTCTGTAGTCCGGACGTTTCATTGCTCTGAAATACTCCCCTGTAGGTGTTATCAAGCACTATGACATAAATTTACCCTGGATACAGACGAAATTAATTTGCCATTTACTGTGAAGTTCTTCACGA
Source organism: Kluyvera sp. CRP (assembly GCF_019930565.1). Lineage (NCBI taxonomy): Bacteria > Pseudomonadati > Pseudomonadota > Gammaproteobacteria > Enterobacterales > Enterobacteriaceae > Kluyvera > Kluyvera sp. CRP. The sequence goes on from NZ_CP082841.1 coordinate 1,958,120, forward strand.
GTTACATCTTTTATTCGCCTGGTCCATGGGTCGAATTATGCCGGGGTTCTGTTCTATAATGCGCGGCAGTTGATGACACCACAGGCGATAACGATCATGACGCAGGATGAACTGAAAAAAGCAGTAGGCTGGGCGGCCCTTCAATACGTACAGCCGGGTACGATTGTCGGCGTAGGCACGGGCTCTACCGCGGCGCACTTTATTGATGCGCTGGGCACGATGAAAGGACAAATCGAGGGAGCGGTCTCAAGCTCTGATGCCTCAACCGAGAAGCTGAAAAGCCTCGGCATCACCGTTTTCGACCTGAACGAAGTTGACCGTCTGGGCATCTACGTGGACGGTGCGGATGAAATTAACGGTCACATGCAGATGATTAAAGGCGGCGGCGCGGCGCTGACGCGTGAGAAAATCATCGCCTCGGTGGCCGATAAGTTTATCTGCATCGCCGATGCCTCCAAGCAGGTGGATATCCTGGGCCAATTCCCGCTGCCGGTAGAAGTGATCCCGATGGCGCGCAGCGCCGTGGCGCGCGAGCTGGTGAAGCTTGGCGGTCGTCCAGAATATCGTCAGGGCGTGGTGACCGATAACGGCAACGTGATCCTCGACGTGCATGGCCTGGAGATTCTCGATGCCATCGCGCTGGAAAATGCGATCAACGGCATTCCTGGCGTTGTGACCGTGGGCCTGTTCGCCAACCGCGGCGCCGACGTCGCGTTGATTGGTACCGCCGACGGCGTGAAAACCATTACTAAATGATCTGACTCAGGGGAATGACAAATTCCCCTGTTTTTTTTATTGAGGCTGAATTTGGTGACTTGTGTCACATTTCAATCTTCCGCCTGATTAACATCCCACATTTATCTTCCCGTTTAGCATTTTATGCTGGCATTTCCCTCTGCGTGAGGCTTCCTCATGTTGCCGACGCAAACGTTCATATTGCCGCAATAATTTTTTTTGATATGTTGCTTAGGTGAACTTTCGTTCACCACAACATCAGTAAAACAAAGACGGGACGGGGAAATGGCTAAGGTATCACTGGAAAAAGACAAAATTAAATTTCTGCTGGTTGAAGGCGTGCACCAGAAGGCGCTGGATAGCCTTCGCGCAGCAGGTTACACCAATATCGAATTTCACAAGGGTGCGCTGGATAGCGAACAGCTGAAAGAGTCTGCCCGTGATGCCCACTTCATCGGCCTGCGTTCCCGTACTCAACTGACGGAAGAGATCTTCGCTGTTGCTGAGAAACTGGTTGCCGTAGGCTGCTTCTGCATCGGCACCAACCAGGTGGATCTGAAAGCCGCGGCTAAACGCGGCGTACCGGTGTTCAACGCGCCGTTCTCCAATACGCGTTCCGTTGCTGAGCTGGTGATTGGCGAACTGCTGCTGCTGCTGCGCGGCATTCCGGAAGCCAACGCCAAAGCACACCGCGGTGTGTGGAACAAACTGGCCGCGGGCTCCTATGAAGCGCGTGGTAAAAAGTTGGGCATTATCGGCTACGGCCACATCGGTACCCAGCTTGGCATTCTGGCGGAATCGCTGGGGATGCATGTCTACTTCTATGATATTGAAAGCAAATTGCCGCTAGGTAACGCGACTCAGGTGCAGCATCTATCCGACCTGTTGAACATGAGCGATGTGGTGAGTCTGCACGTACCGGAGAACGCCTCCACCAAAAACATGATGGGCGCGGAAGAGCTGGCGCTGATGAAGCCTGGTTCGCTGTTGATTAACGCCGCGCGTGGTACGGTGGTGGACATTCCGGCGCTGTGCGACGCGCTGGCGCGTAAGCATCTGGCGGGGGCTGCCATCGACGTCTTCCCAACCGAGCCGGCGACCAACAGCGACCCGTTCACCTCGCCGCTGTGCGAATTCGACAACGTGATCCTGACGCCGCACATCGGCGGTTCAACTCAGGAAGCGCAGGAGAATATCGGCCTGGAAGTAGCGGGTAAACTGATTAAGTACTCTGACAACGGCTCTACGCTGTCTGCCGTGAACTTCCCGGAAGTATCGCTGCCGCTGCACGGCGGTCGTCGTCTGCTGCATATCCACGAAAACCGTCCTGGCGTGCTGACCGCGCTGAACCAGATTTTCGCCGAGCAGGGCGTTAACATCGCCGCGCAGTATCTGCAAACTACGCCGCAGATGGGCTACGTGGTTATCGATATTGAAGCCGAAGAGGATGTGGCGCAGAAAGCGCTGCAGAGCATGAAGGCGATTCCTGGCACCGTTCGCGCCCGCCTGCTGTACTGATTTTCCCGTACTGATGAAACGGGCAGGCTATAGGTCTGCCCGTTTTTTTTCGCTTTTTTGCAACGCGTACATTCACTTTACGCACCTCGCCGCAAACGGTGATTAAAGGCATTGCCGCGCATTGTGTCTTAGCCAAAGGGATTTACGATGGGGGCTCAGCAGGGGGCTGAAACGGCAAAGCCCCTACCGAAGCAGGGGCCCTGAAAGGAAAGGGACAATGATGAGACTCTTCATCATACTGCTGATTCTGTTAATCATCGCTCTGCCAGCATATTAACAGTATGAATGCAGGAGGGAGGTTCGCCTCCCTCACCCTTTACCGAGGAATGTAGGTCAAAAAAACGACGCTGTCAATTGCCTGAAATGGCCTACCACTGCCAGACTTTTGACGGTGTGATCACCGCGGGAAGAGGGATATCCCACTGCTCGACCGGCAGCGTGTCAACCTGCTGGCAATCGTGGGCGTAGCCGACGGGCTGGATGCCGTGCTGCTGCCAGTTTTGCAGTGTACGGTCATAAAAACCGCCGCCCATGCCTAACCGCTGCCCTTGTGCATCAAAGGCGACCAGCGGCGTTATCAGCACGTCGAGATTAGCGAGCGGCAGAACGTCACGCACATCAAGCCTCGGCTCGTGGATTTTCAAGCGGTTAACGACCAGCTCACTGTGCGGGTGGTAGTGAAGAAACAGCAGGTTGCCGGGGCTGAACGGGTGAAGCACAGGCAGGTATACGCGTTTGCCCGCGCGCCAGAGCTGTTCAATTAAGGGCTGGGTGTCGAGCTCGCCGTCAAATGATAAAAACAGCGCAACGGTTTTTGCCATCACCACCGGAGGCCAGGCCATCATGCGATCTGCGGCCTGTTCGCCGTAGAGAATTTGCTGCTGGAGTGTGAGCGCACGACGACGTTGCCGGATAATCTGGCGAATGTTTTGTCGGGAGTTTTGTTGCTCAGATGAGTGCGTCATAAGACCGGGTAGGTAGAAGGGAATCTCCGAGATGCCGCCGCAGGCTGTAACCCTTGAACCCTTGGTTCAAGGTGAATGCGTCGTCACAGTTTTAAGGCTTCTCGGACGGACCGAGCATGCTCACCAACCATGGAGCGCCACATTCTTGTGGTATGAAATATCGGCTCAGGGGACTGGCCCGCTTGCGAACATCTCAGAGAAATTTTTTCTTCACAGTCACTCTACCATAGTAAACTGCAAAGTGTTATTCAAAGTTTGGTGCTGATTTATCGGATATGCGACCCTGGTCAAGCAATGCCTGTTCAATGGTCTGTTGTAGCATCCGAATGCGCTGTTCCATGCTTGAAGCATAGTCACGCGTTTTCGCCCTTTCCTGAGTTAACTCGTAGCTGATGTTCAACGCGGCGATGAAAACCAGCTGCTCAGTATTTGTGACTCTAGTGCGTTCTTTCAGATCTTGCAACCGCTGATTCAGATCGTCCGCGGCCTGATTCAAAGCATCTCTTTGTTCAGGCGGGCAATTCACTCGCAGTGAACGGCCAAAAATTTGGATATCGACGGGTTGTGCAGACATGCCACCTTCCTGCTGATTGACTGCGCGTCCTTCACTCTCAGGATGTGAAGGGGCGACACTATAGCTACCCTGGTATGAACTTACAAGCCCTTTTCTGGTATCTCCAGGGTCCAAAGTGGTAGCATACCATGAATTCCACCCAACAATGACGAATGCGCATGTCTATACAGAACGAAATGCCTGGTTACACCCTGCTGAACCAGCTGTTAAACCAACAAGGGGTAGGCCTGACGCCTGCGGAAATGCACGGCCTGCTCAGCGGTCTGCTTTGCGGCGGAAACAACGACAGCTCATGGCAGCCGCTGGTTCACGACCTGACTAACGAAGGTCTGGCGTTTGGCCACGAGCTTGCTGAATCACTGCGCTCCATGCATTCGGCCACCAGCGACGCGCTGGAAGATGACGGCTTCCTTTTTCAGCTTTATCTGCCTGAAGGCGACGACGTCAGCGTGTTTGACCGCGCCGATGCGCTCTCCGGCTGGGTGAATCACTTCCTGCTTGGCTTGGGTATGGTTCAGCCGAAGCTGGATAAAGTGAAGGGAGAAGCGGGCGAAGCCATTGACGATCTTCGAAATATTGCGCAACTTGGCTATGAAGAAGATGAAGATCAGGAAGAGCTGGAGATGTCGCTGGAAGAAATTATCGAATACGTTCGCGTAGCGGCGCTGCTGTGCCACGATACTTTCACCCACCCGCAGCCGACGGCACCGGAAGTCCGGAAACCAACCTTACACTAAACATAATACCTGCTCTGCTCGTCGCAGCGCGAAGGGATTGAAAGGAGATGTCATGACACAGCAAGCGTTTCTCCGCCGCCGCCAGGCACTGCTGGCGCAAATGAAGCCAGGCAGCGCGGCGCTGATTTTTGCCGCGCCAGAGGTGACGCGCAGCGCGGATTCTGAGTATCCCTATCGCCAGAACAGCGATTTCTGGTACTTCACCGGCTTTAACGAGCCGGAAGCCTTGCTGGTGCTGATTAAAAGCGATGACACCCACAATCACAGCGTGCTGTTCAACCGCGTTCGCGACCTGACGGCGGAAATCTGGTTTGGCCGCCGCTTAGGGCAGGACGCGGCGCCGGAAAAACTGGGCGTTGACCGCGCGCTGGCATTCAGTGAAATCAACCAGCAGTTGTTCCAGTTGCTGAACGGCCTCGACGTGATTTATCACGCGCAGGGGGAATATGCCTGGGCTGATGAGATTGTCTTCACCGCGCTGGATAAACTGCGCAAAGGTTCGCGCCAGAATCTGACCGCGCCGGACGCGATGATCGACTGGCGTCCGATGGTGCACGAAATGCGCCTGTTCAAGGACAGCGAAGAGATTGATATCCTGCGCCGCGCCGGTGAAATCAGCGCGCTGGCGCATACTCGCGCCATGGAAAAATGCCGTCCGGGGATGTTTGAATATCAGCTGGAAGGCGAGATTCTGCACGAATTTACTCGCCACGGCGCGCGCTACCCGTCTTACAACACCATCGTCGGCGGCGGTGAAAACGGCTGCATTCTGCACTACACCGAAAATGAATCGGAACTGCGCGATGGCGAGCTGGTGCTGATTGACGCGGGCTGCGAATACAAAGGCTACGCCGGTGACATCACCCGTACCTTCCCGGTAAATGGCAAATTCACCCCGGCGCAGCGCGCTATTTACGACATCGTGCTGGCGTCGCTGTACAAGGCGCTCGAGCTGTACCGTCCGGGCACTTCCATTCAGGAAGTTACCGGCGAAGTGGTGCGTATCATGGTGACCGGGCTGCACGGTCTGGGGATCCTCAAAGGCGAGATTGATCAGTTGATCGCCGATAACGCGCACCGCCCGTACTTTATGCATGGCCTGAGCCACTGGCTGGGGCTGGACGTTCACGATGTGGGCGTATACGGCGCTGACCGCTCTCGCGTACTGGAGCCAGGCATGGTGCTGACCGTTGAACCGGGCTTGTATATTGCGCCGGACGCGGACGTACCGGCGGAGTACCGCGGCATCGGTGTTCGTATTGAAGACGACATCCTGATTACCGAAGACGGTAATGAAAACCTGACGGCGAGCGTCGTGAAGAATGCGGACGACATTGAGGCGCTGATGGCGGCGGCACGCCAGCTATGAGCCTGATTATTGTCGGCGGCGGGATGACCGGCGCCACGCTGGCGCTGGCGGTATCGCAGCTGACGGCGGGTCGTCTGCCGGTGCATCTGGTTGAAGCAGCGGATATCGACGCCGCACAGCATCCGGGCTTTGATGCCAGGGCGATCGCGCTGGCTGCGGGCACCTGCCAACAGCTGACGAAGATTAACCTGTGGCAGGCCATTGCCGACTGCGCCACGCCGATAACCACCGTTCACGTGAGCGATCGCGGCCACGCCGGGTTTGTTACGCTGGAGGCGCAGGACTATCGTCTGGCGGCGCTGGGCAACGTGGTTGAACTCCACGACGTTGGTCAGCGATTGTTCGGCCTGCTGCGCCGCGCTCCCGGTGTGACGCTACACTGCCCATCGCGCGTTGCGCAGGTTGAGCGGCAGACTGACGGCGTCAGCGTCACGTTGGATAACGGCGAAACGCTGCACGGCAAGCTGCTGGTGGCGGCCGATGGCTCGCGATCAACGCTAGGTGAACGGTGCGGAATTCACTGGCAGCAGGAGCCGTATAACCAGCTGGCGGTGATTGCGAACGTCACTACCGCTATCCCGCATCAGGGGCGCGCGTTTGAACGCTTTACCGAACATGGCCCGCTGGCGATGCTGCCGATGTCGCAGAACCGCTGTTCACTGGTGTGGTGCCATCCGCGGGAACGCCATGATGAAGTGCTCGGCTGGTCCGATTCACGTTTCTGTGACGAATTACAACGTGCGTTCGGCTGGCGTTTAGGTCGTATCACTCAGGCCGGTGCGCGAAACGTATACCCTCTCTCCCTGACCACCGCGACACGTACGGTTTCGCACCGTCTGGCGCTGGTAGGTAATGCCGCGCAAACGCTGCATCCTATCGCCGGACAGGGGTTTAACCTTGGCTTGCGCGATGTGATGACGCTGGCAGAAAACCTGGCGCAAGCGCATGCCGCGCGTCAGGATATCGGCGACTATGCGTTGCTCTGCCAGTACCAGCGTCAGCGGGCGGAGGATAAAGCCGCCACCATCGGTGTTACCGATGGGCTGGTGCATCTGTTTGCTAACCGTTGGGCCCCGCTGGTTGTCGGGCGCAACGTGGGGCTGATGGCGATGGAATTATTTACCCCTGCCCGTGATGTGCTGGCGCAGCGGACGCTGGGCTGGGTTGCCCGTTAAGAGCTGTAAGGAGTGAATGTGCAAAGTGTTGATGTTGCCATCGTAGGCGGTGGTATGGTCGGGCTGGCGGTGGCCTGCGGTTTACAGGGCAGCGGCCTGCGGGTTGCCGTGCTGGAACAATCGTTACCGCAAGCGTTGGCCGCCGATGCGCCGCCTGCGCTGCGCGTATCCGCCATTAATGCTGGCAGCGAGAAGCTGCTGTCAAAGCTGGATGTCTGGCAGGCGATTGTCGCCCAGCGCGCCAGCCGCTACCACGGCATGGAAGTGTGGGATAAAGACAGTTTTGGCCGCATTGCGTTTGACGATCGCAGCATGGGTTACAGCCATCTGGGGCATATCGTTGAAAATGCGGTTATTCATCATGCACTGTGGCAGAAAGCCGAGCGTAGCGCGGATATCACCCTGATGGCGCCTGCGGAATTGCAGCAGGTCGCCTGGGGCGAAAACGAAGCGTTTCTGACGCTGAAAGACGGCGGCATGCTGACCGCACGTCTGGTGGTAGGGGCCGATGGCGCCAACTCCTGGCTGCGTAACAAAGCCGATATTCCGCTGACGTTCTGGGACTATCGCCATCACGCGCTGGTGGCGACCGTGCGGACGGAAGAGCCGCACGAGGCGGTAGCGCGTCAGAGTTTCCACGGCGAAGGCATCCTGGCTTTCCTGCCGCTCAGCGATCCGCATTTGTGTTCTATCGTCTGGTCGCTGTCGCCGGAAGAGGCGCAGCGGATGCAGCAGGCGGAGGAAAGCGAGTTCAACAAAGCGCTGAGCATTGCTTTTGATAACCGCCTGGGCCTGTGTCGGGTGGAGAGCGAGCGGCAGGTTTACCCGCTGACCGGGCGTTACGCGCGTCAGTTTGCCGCGCACCGTCTGGCGCTGGTTGGCGACGCGGCGCACACCATTCATCCGTTGGCGGGGCAGGGGGTTAACCTGGGCTTTATGGATGCCGCCGAGTTGATTGAAGAGCTGAAACGTCTGCACGCGCAGGGGAAAGATATCGGCCAGCATTTTTATCTGCGTCGCTACGAACGCAGCCGCAAACACAGCGCCGCGCTGATGCTGGCGGGAATGCAGGGCTTCCGCGAACTGTTTGCCGGTGAGAACCCGGCGAAAAAACTGCTGCGCGATATTGGTCTTAAACTCGCCGATACGCTGCCCGGCGTAAAACCACAGTTGATCCGTCAGGCAATGGGCCTCAATGACCTGCCGGAGTGGCTTCGTTAAGTCGCTCACACTTTTACTCCCGGTGGTTCCACCGGGAGTCTTCCCCCTCATTTGAAAAATTCTAATTTCACCCATTTTTTCGCATTAGTTTTATTAATCCATCAAATTTTATGTTACGGGAAAGTCGCCCTGTTTTTCGCAGGAAATATTATCTTATGCTGAATTGTTGACCATTATTGTTAATTAAATGTGGTGTAATTCGCTTTTTTCCAGTTGATTCCTCTGTATGCTTTTTGGCGACTTTTGGTCATAAGCTAATGTGATGTCCCTTTTTTCCTGATGGTTTAGCACGGTGTTCGGTGGTAAGTTCAGGGAAAAGAGAACGTTTGCGTCGGTGCCTGGACGGGCGTCGGCGCGTGTTTTTGTGGTGCGATATATTCAACGAGGACATGATGGCTCAACAAACGCCTTTGTATGACCAGCACGTGTTATGTGGCGCGCGTATGGTAGATTTCCACGGCTGGATGATGCCGCTGCACTATGGGTCGCAGATTGATGAGCACCATGCGGTGCGTACCGACGCCGGGATGTTCGATGTGTCGCACATGACGATCGTCGATTTGCATGGCCCGCGCACCCGTGAGTTTCTGCGCTATCTGCTGGCCAACGACGTGGCGAAGCTCACCAAGCCCGGCAAAGCGCTTTATAGCGGGATGTTGAATGCATCGGGCGGCGTGATTGATGACCTGATCGTTTACTACCTCACCGAAGATTTCTTCCGCCTCGTCGTTAACTCCGCTACCCGCGAAAAAGACCTCTCCTGGATTACCCAACACGCTGAACCTTATGCCATTGATATCACCGTTCGTGACGACCTGTCGCTGATTGCGGTGCAGGGGCCAAACGCGCAGGCGAAAGCGGGCACGCTGTTTAGCGATGAACAGCGCCACGCGGTAGAAGGCATGAAGCCGTTCTTCGGCGTGCAGGCGGGTGACTTCTTTATCGCCACCACCGGCTATACCGGCGAAGCGGGCTATGAAATTGCCCTGCCGAAAGCGCAGGCGGCGGATTTCTGGCAGCAGCTGGTCCAGGCGGGCGTGAAGCCTTGCGGCCTGGGCGCGCGCGATACGCTGCGTTTAGAAGCCGGCATGAACCTGTACGGACAGGAGATGGACGAAAGCGTCTCTCCGCTGGCGGCCAACATGGGCTGGACCATCGCCTGGGAACCGGCTGACCGCAACTTTATCGGTCGCGACGTGCTGGAGCTGGAACGTGAAAAAGGCACCGACCAATTAGTGGGCCTGGTGATGACCGAAAAAGGCGTGCTGCGTGGCGAACTGCCGGTACGTTTTACCGATGCGAACGGCAATGCGCGTGAAGGTGTGATCACCAGCGGGACTTTCTCGCCGACCTTAGGCCATAGTATTGCGCTGGCTCGCGTCCCTCAGGGCATTGGCGAGACGGCGATTGTGCAAATCCGTAACCGTGAAATGCCGGTGAAGGTCACCAAACCTGTTTTTGTACGTAACGGCAAGGCCGTGGCGTAACCGATTATTATTCTGGAGATTTTTTGATGAGCAACGTACCAGCAGAACTGAAATACAGTAAAGAACACGAATGGCTGCGCAAAGAAGCCGACGGCAGCTACACCGTGGGTATCACCGAGCACGCGCAGGAATTACTGGGCGACATGGTGTTTGTTGACCTGCCGGAAGTCGGCGCGACCGTCAGTGCGGGTGACGACTGCGCGGTGGCGGAGTCTGTGAAAGCAGCTTCCGATATCTACGCGCCAATCAGCGGCGAAATCGTTGCGGTTAACGAAGAGCTGGGTGATTCACCGGAGCTGGTAAACAGCGAACCGTACGCCGGCGGCTGGATCTTCAAGATCAAGGCCAGCGATGAAGCGGAAGTCGCCGCACTGCTGGACGCGACCGCATACGAAGCCCTGTTAGAAGACGAATAACGGTTTTCCCCCTCTCCCTCCGGGAGAGGGCCGGGGTGAGGGTATGTTCGCACTGTCACCCCAAACCTCTTCCTCTGGAAGATGAAATCTTAAAATCACCGCACGTTTCAGGAACCATCGCTCATGACACAGACTTTAAGCCAGCTTGAAAACCGTGGCGCGTTTATTGAACGTCACATCGGGCCGGATGCCCAGCAACAGCAAGAGATGCTCAAAACGGTTGGCGCGGATTCACTCAACGCACTGATTGAACAGATCGTGCCGAAAGATATCCAGCTTGCCACGCCGCCTCAGGTAGGCGAGGCCACCACAGAATTCGCCGCGCTGGCGGAGCTGAAGGCGATTGCGGGTCGCAACAAGCGCTTTAAGTCGTATATTGGCATGGGTTACACCCCGGTGCAGCTGCCGCCGGTTATCCTGCGCAATATGCTGGAAAACCCGGGCTGGTACACCGCTTATACTCCGTATCAACCGGAAGTGTCTCAGGGCCGCCTTGAAGCGCTGCTTAACTTCCAGCAGGTCACGCTGGATCTGACCGGTCTTGATATGGCTTCCGCTTCCCTGCTGGATGAAGCGACCGCCGCCGCGGAAGCGATGGCGATGGCCAAGCGTGTGAGTAAGCTGAAAAACGCGAACCGCTTCTTTGTGGCGGCTGACGTGCATCCGCAAACGCTGGACGTCGTTCGTACTCGTGCGGAAACCTTTGGTTTTGACGTTATCGTCGATGATGCCGACAAAGCGCTGGAACACCAGGATGTTTTTGGCGTGCTGCTGCAGCAGGTGGGCACTACCGGCGAAGTGCATGATTACAGCAAACTGATTGCTGAACTGAAATCCCGCAAAGTGGTGGTGAGCGTTGCCGCCGACTTTATGGCACTGGTGCTGTTAACCGCACCGGGCAAACAGGGCGCGGACATTGTCTTCGGCTCTGCCCAACGCTTCGGCGTTCCGATGGGCTACGGTGGCCCGCACGCGGCATTCTTTGCCGCTAAAGATGAATTCAAACGCGCCATGCCGGGCCGTATTATCGGCGTATCGAAAGATGCGGCGGGCAATACCGCGCTGCGCATGGCGATGCAGACTCGCGAGCAGCACATTCGCCGCGAGAAAGCCAACTCCAACATCTGTACTTCGCAGGTGCTGCTGGCCAACATTGCCAGCCTGTACGCGGTCTTCCACGGCCCGGTTGGCCTGAAACGTATCGCGAACCGCATTCATCGCCTGACCGATATTCTGGCGACCGGCCTGCAGCAGAAAGGGCTGAAACTGCGCCATGCGCACTTCTTCGATACCCTGTGCGTGGAAGTGGCGGATAAAGCGGCGGTGCTGGCACGCGCGCAGGCTGCCGAAATTAACCTGCGTAGCGACATTATTAATGCCGTCGGCGTGACTCTGAACGAAACCACCACCCGTGAAGACGTGCTGGCGCTGTTTAACGTGATCCTCGGCGAAAACCACGGCCTGGATATCGACACGCTCGATAAAGACGTGGCGCTCGACAGCCGTTCCATTCAGAGCAGCATGCTGCGTGATGATGCGATCCTCGCGCATCCGGTCTTTAATCGCTACCACAGCGAAACCGAGATGATGCGCTATATGCACTCGCTGGAGCGTAAAGATCTGGCACTGAACCAGGCGATGATTCCGCTGGGTTCCTGCACCATGAAGCTGAACGCCGCAGCGGAGATGATCCCCATCACCTGGCCGGAATTTGCCGAACTGCACCCGTTCTGCCCGGTTGAGCAGGCCGAGGGCTATCATCAGATGATCGGTCAGCTTTCCGAGTGGCTGGTGAAACTGACCGGCTACGACGCGCTGTGCATGCAGCCGAACTCGGGCGCACAGGGCGAATACGCCGGTCTTCTGGCGATTCGTCACTATCATGAAAGCCGCAACGACGGTCATCGTGATATCTGCCTGATCCCAAGTTCTGCCCACGGTACTAACCCGGCTTCTGCACAGATGGCGGGTATGCAGGTGGTAGTGGTAGCCTGCGATAAGAACGGCAACATCGATCTGGCGGATCTGCGCGCGAAAGCGGAGCAGCACGCAGACAATCTTTCCTGCATCATGGTTACCTATCCGTCCACCCACGGCGTGTACGAAGAGACCATCCGTGAAGTGTGCGAAATCGTGCACCAGTTCGGCGGCCAGGTTTACCTCGATGGCGCGAATATGAACGCTCAGGTGGGGATTACTTCTCCGGGCTTTATCGGCGCGGACGTTTCGCACCTCAACCTGCACAAAACCTTCTGCATTCCGCACGGCGGCGGCGGCCCGGGCATGGGCCCTATCGGCGTGAAATCGCATCTGGCACCGTTCGTGCCGGGCCACAGCGTGGTGCACATTGAAGGCATGCTGACCCGTCAGGGCGCGGTGTCCGCGGCGCCGTTCGGTAGCGCGTCGATTCTGCCAATCAGCTGGATGTATATCCGCATGATGGGCGCGGAAGGTCTGAAGCAGGCAAGCCAGGTGGCGATCCTCAACGCCAACTACATTGCGACCCGCCTGAAAGACGCTTATCCGGTGCTGTATACCGGCAGCCAGGGGCACGTGGCGCATGAATGTATTCTGGATATTCGTCCGCTGAAAGAAGAGACCGGCATCAGTGAGCTGGATATTGCTAAGCGCCTGATTGATTACGGTTTCCACGCGCCAACCATGTCCTTCCCGGTGGCGGGTACCCTGATGGTTGAGCCGACGGAATCTGAAGGCAAAGCTGAACTGGACCGCTTTATCGACGCGATGCTGGCGATTCGCAGTGAAATCGACCGCGTGAAAGCGGGCGAGTGGACGCTGGAAGATAACCCGCTGGTGAACTCTCCGCACACCCAGAATGAGCTGGTGGCCGAGTGGAATCACGGCTATAGCCGCGAGCTGGCCGTCTTCCCGGCGGGCATGGCGAACAAATACTGGCCGACCGTAAAACGTCTCGATGACGTGTACGGCGACCGTAACCTGTTCTGCTCCTGCGTACCGATGAGCGAATACCAGTAATCAACTGATTGCACTATCTTTTAAAGGCGCTACGGCGCCTTTATTTTTTGGGAGAAATGCATGGCTCTTGCATTAGTGACCGGCGCCAGCCGGGGAATTGGCCGGGCTACCGCGCTACAGCTGGCACAGGAAGGGTATACGGTGGCGGTGAATTACCACCAGAACGCGCAGGCGGCGGGAGAGGTCGTCAATGCCATTACAGCGGCAGGCGGTAACGCCTTTGCGGTGCAGGCGGATATTGGCGATGAAGCACAGGTGGAAGCGATGTTTGCCCTGCTCGACAAGCAACCGGAACCGTTGATGGCGTTGGTAAATAATGCCGGAGTGTTGTTCACCCAAAGCCGCGTAGAGGCGTTAACCGCAGAGCGGATTAATCGAGTGTTAACTACCAACGTGACCGGCTATTTCCTGTGCTGTCGGGAAGCGGTAAAGCGCATGGCGATACCGCACGGCGGGAAGGGCGGAGCGATTGTCAACGTCTCTTCGGCTGCCGCGCGGCTTGGATCGCCGGGCGAGTACGTCGACTATGCCGCGTCGAAAGGAGCGATTGATACGCTAACCACCGGGCTGTCGATTGAAGTGGCGGCGCAGGGGATCCGCGTGAACGGCGTCAGGCCGGGCTTTATCTATACCGAAATGCATGCCGACGGCGGAGAGCCGGGGCGCGTTGACCGGGTAAAATCCGTTCTGCCGATGCAGCGCGGCGGGCAGCCGGAAGAGGTGGCGCAGGCGATTGTCTGGTTGCTGAGCGACAAGGCGTCTTACGTGACAGGAAGTTTTATTGAGCTGGCGGGCGGGAAGTAGTGCGGTTTGCTCCCTTCACCCCGGCCCTCTCCCCATGGGGAGAGGGTTAGGGTGAGGGGAAAACCGCTTACAGATTCTCGCCGTTGCTGGCAATCACCGCTTTATACCACTCAAAACTCTTCTTACGTGAACGCGACATATCGCCCGTACCATCGTCGTGCTTGTTCACATAGATGAAGCCATAGCGCTTGCTGTACTGCCCGGTGGTGAACGACACGCAGTCGATGCAGCCCCATGGCGTGTAGCCCATCAGGTCGACGCCGTCATAGGTTACCGCTTTCATCATCTCTTCAACGTGCGCGCGCAGATAATCGATACGGTAGTCATCATTGATACTGCCGTCTTCTTCCACTTTATCATAGGCGCCGAAGCCGTTTTCCACGATAAACAGCGGCTTCTGATAACGCTCGTACAGCTCGCACAGTGAATAGCGCAAGCCGACCGGGTCAATCTGCCAGCCCCAGTCGGAGGCTTTTACGTGCGGGTTCGGCACGCTGCCTTCAAAGCCGGAAATGGCATCGCCGCTGCCGCCTTCTGCCTTCACGGCGTTGGTCATGTAGTAGCTAAAGCCGAGGTAGTCGCAGGTGCCTTCACGCAGAATGGCCTCATCGCCGGCTTCCATCTTGATGTTGAAGCCACGGCGTTCCCATTCGTTGAGCACGTAGCTCGGGTAGTAGCCGCGCAGCTGCACGTCGGTAAACACATAGCGTTCACGCATCGATTCCTGGGCGAACATCACATCTTCCGGCTTGCAGGAGAATGGATAGAGCGCCACCATCGCCAGCATGCAGCCGACTTTCATCTCCGGGTTGATGCGACGCGCGACTTTCACGGCGAGGGCGCTGGCCACGAACTGATGGTGCAGCACCTGGTACATGGTCTCTTCTGGGTTTTCATGTTCGGTGTAGACCACGCCGGAGCAGCAGTAGCCGAACAGCGGCGCGCGCCAGTTGCGCTGGTTGTTAATTTCATTGAAGGTCATCCAGTATTTGACCTTGCTCTTGTAGCGTTCAAACACCACTTCCGAGAAACGCACAAAGAAATCAACAACTTTACGGTTAGTCCAGCCGCCGTACTGCTGCACCAGGTGCAGCGGCATTTCAAAGTGGGAGAGGGTAATCACCGGCTCAATGTTGTATTTGAGCAGCTCATCGAACATATCGTCGTAGAATTTCAGCCCTTCTTCGTTGGGCTGGCTTTCATCGCCGTTCGGGAAGATACGGGTCCACGCAATCGACGTGCGGAAGCATTTGAAGCCCATCTCGGCGAACAGTTTGATGTCTTCTTTATAGTGGCCGTGGAAGTCGATGGCTTCGTGGTTGGGATAGTATTTACCCGGCACTACTTCCTGAGTAATTTCGCGTGGTACGCCGTGCGCGCCACCGGTGAGGACGTCACAGATGCTGGGGCCTTTGCCGCCTTTATTCCAGCCGCCTTCAACCTGGTGCGCGGCAACTGCGCCACCCCATAAAAAATCTTTCGGTAAGGTCAGTTTTTTCATCTTTGCTATGGCTCATCGATTAGGCTTAATAAATCTGAGTCTAACAAAGGAATATTAAATGTCACGATATAACAAATTACCCCACAGGGCATATGTTACATCGAAAAAACACCCTGTATTTTTATGCTAATTTCTTCGCCAGTTTGCGGCCTAAGGATTCCAGAATATAGATAACCGGAATCTGCGTCGTAATATCGTAAACGCCTGCAATACGCGTTTGTGATACGTGCCAGGAGAGATTGAAATCCGCCAGCTTCGCCAGGCGCGAGTGTTCATGGCTGGTGATCGACATGACTTTGCAGTGGTGCAGACTAAACTGGCTGGCGAAACGCAGGATCTCTTCGGTTTCGCCAGAGACGGAGAGAACGATCGCCAGCGCATTTTTGGCCATATCATTGGTGACCGGAAAATAAGGATCATCGATATGGTTGCTGAATTTCCCAATATTAGAAAAGAACCTGGCGCCATATTTTGCTAATGACCCCGAAGTTCCCGCACCGACAAAAATAATACGCTCAGAGGCGAGAATAACGTCGACTGCGCGGTCGAGCAGTTTATCAAACTCATCATTATTGACGCTTTTGAAAAAGCTGATAATTTCACTGGCGCCGAAATTAGTCTGCTGCGGTTCTTCCTGCTCCAGATATAATTTGAAGCGAACGCGAAACTCCGAGTAGCCATCGCAGTTGAGCTTGCGGCAGAAGCGCATCACCGTGGTGGTGGAGACGCCCGCCGCGTCGGCCAGTTCACGAATGGTCATGTACATTACCGTGTCGCGATTTTTGATGACATAGTGATAGACCATCATCTCAAGATTATTGAGGCTGGCGATAGCGGCGTGGGAGAACATGCTCACGGTGGTGGATACTCGTTAATTTGAAAACCTAAAGGGAATAATACCATGCAGCCTAACGACATCACTTTTTTTCAGCGCTTTCAGGATGACATTGTTGCCGGTCGCAAGACTATTACGCTGCGTGATGCGGCAGAATCCCATTTCAAAACCGGCGATATTTTACGTGTCGGGCGCTATGAAGATGACGGGTACTTCTGCACGATTGAAGTCCTTGCCACCTCAACCGTAACCCTGGATACCCTCACCGAACGTCACGCTGAACAGGAAAACATGACGCTTCCGCAGCTTAAACAGGTGATTACCGATATCTACCCTGGTGAGAGCACCTTTTATGTTATTGAATTTAAATGCATTAAATAAAATTGCGTACACCTGTTAGTTGAATGAGCTTGTTAACTTATTGATTATTCTTATTTTACAAAAAATCATCTTTTTATTTTAGCTTACATGTGTTCACTGGAACCATTCTCAGTTACGCTAGTGCCGTTGCTTGATTTGTCGTTCGCCCGGAGCGCGTAATGGATAAGAAACCACTCATTCATCAGGGATACTCTCTGGCAGAGGAAGTTGCCAATAGCATTAGTCACGGTGTCGGTTTTGTGCTCGGCATCGTCGGGCTAGTTTTGTTGCTGGTGCAGGCCGTTGACGCTAACGCCAGCGCGACTGCTATCACCAGCTATAGCCTGTATGGCGGCAGCATGATCCTGCTGTTTCTCGCCTCGACGCTGTACCACGCCATTCCTTCGCAGCGGGCCAAAGTCTGGCTGAAGAAATTCGACCACTGCGCCATCTACCTGCTGATTGCCGGTACCTACACGCCGTTTCTGCTGGTGGGTCTTGACTCTCCGCTCGCCCGCGGGTTGATGATTGTTATCTGGAGCCTGGCGCTGCTGGGGATCCTGTTTAAGTTAACCATCGCGCATCGCTTTAAGGTGCTGTCGCTGGTGACCTATCTGACGATGGGCTGGCTATCGCTGATTGTGGTGTATCAGTTGGCGGTGAAGCTGGCGATTGGCGGCGTGACGCTGCTGGCGGTCGGCGGGGTGGTGTATTCGCTGGGGGTTATTTTCTACGTCTGTAAGCGGATCCCTTACAACCACGCTATCTGGCACGCGTTTGTGCTGGGCGGCAGCGCTTGTCATTTTCTGGCGATTTATCTGTACGTGGGGCAGGTGGCGTAACCATTCTGTGGCCCAGTCTCCAATCCCGGCGTAAACGCCGGGATTGCACAAAACAACTTACTCTTCGTCTAACGAATACGGCAGCGGCTTGATGCTTAAGGTGTTGGCATCGTCGCGCACGCGGAATACGCTGTCGGCTTCCATATCGTTGTTCATCACAACCTGCACCAGCAGTTGACCGTCATCGAGCTGTACTGCGGCCAATACGGTGCCGGTACGACGCCAGTTGTCGCCCATTTGCAGCTCTAAATCTTCACCGGCTTGTGGTACGCGGCTGGCTTTGCCTGCCAGCGTCCACAGCGCGCGCTTGTTGGCGCCGCGGAATTTTGCGCGTGCCACCATCTCCTGACCGGTGTAGCAGCCTTTCTTAAAGCTGATGCCGTCCAGCGCCTGTAGGTTGGTGGCCTGCGGGATAAACTGCGCGCTGTTGACTTCATCAATCACCGGCAGGCCCGCTTCGATGTTCAGCGCCAGCCACTGCTGGCTGTTGTTAAGTTGCGCTTCGCCGCGTAATGCCTCGGTGACGCGTTCGGCGGTTGCTTCGTCGGTTACCAGCAGGAAACGTTCTTCCGGATGAGCAAACCACAGCAGAGACGTTTCACCTTCCTGCAGGCAAGGTTTCTCGGCCCCCGGCAGCTCGGTAAAGAGATTCGCCAGCGCGGCGCGAGCCTGGAATCCGGCAACGCCCAGCAACACCAGTGAATCATCAGCGGCGATGGTAACCTTCGAGAATACGGCGTATTTCTTCAACTGGGTCAGCTGCGCTTCACGCACGCTGCGACGCTCAATCCACGCGAAACCGTCCTGGCGACGGAACAGACGCAGGTTGCTCCACATTTTACCCTTGGCATCGCAGTGAGCGACCAGAAGATGTTGATGCTCATCAAGCTGCGCCACATCTGCGGTCACCTGGCCCTGCAGGTACTTTTCACTGTCGGCACCGGAAATGGTCGCCAGCGCCCAATCATCAAGCGTCATTAACGTCAGCGGTAAACGCGCGGAGGCGGAGGGCTGACGCGGAGGAAAAGGAGTAAAAGCCATATTGATATCCTGAATTGAGTAACGCGCTTATTTGTTCATGGTAAAAGAGATGCCCGCCATTGCAAGCGCTTTCGATGGCCGTTTTGTGCCGTTCGCGCGTTCTGCGAAGCGGCTCGTAATCAGATGAATACCCTTCATTTTGTATGGCTTTTTTTGGAATATGACGCGTGCAACGTGATATTCCAGTAAAGTAACTGCAAAAAACACGTTAAACTAGTAGCAACGTAATGCTGGAAGGAAATTATGGACATCAATAATAAAGCCCGTATCCATTGGGCATGCCGCCGCGGTATGCGCGAACTCGACATCTCCATCATGCCGTTCTTTGAATATGAGTACGACACGCTGAGCGATGAAGACAAGGCCCTCTTTATTCGTCTGCTGGAGTGTGACGATCCGGACCTTTTCAACTGGTTGATGAATCACGGCGAACCGGCCGATGCTAGCCTTCAGCGCATGGTGCAACTTATTCAGACACGGAATCGGGAACGTGGTCCTGTGGCAATCTGATTTACGCGTCTCCTGGCGCTCACAGTGGCTTTCTCTCCTGCTCCACGGGCTGGTGGCAGCGTTTGTGCTGCTGATGCCGTGGCCGCTGAGCTACACTCCGCTCTGGCTGATTTTATTGTCGCTGGTGGTGTTTGACTGCGTGCGCAGCCAACGACGTATTCACTCGCACCAGGGGGAAATTAAGCTGCTGATGGATTCCCGGTTGCGCTGGCGTAATCAGGAGTGGGAAATTCTGGGGGCACCGTGGATGCTGAACTCGGGCATGATGCTGCGGATTCGCCGTCCGGGCGGTCGTCGCCAACATCTCTGGCTGGCAGCGGATAGCATGAACCCGGAAGAGTGGCGCGATCTGCGGCGGATTCTCCTGCAGCAGCCCGCGCCCACTAAGCATTAAGAGAACTGTTCGGCCATTTCGCCGAGAATCTGTTCGCACCAGCTCTGAATGCGTTCGTCGCTGAGGTCATACTGATTGGTTTCGTCCAGCGCGAGGCCAACAAACAGCTGTCCATCGGCGATGACGGGTTTCGGGCTGGTGAACTCATAGCCTTCAGTCGGCCAGTAGCCGACAAATTTCACGCCTTTGGTCGCCAGTTTGTCGTGCAACATGCCGAGCGCATCGAGGAACCACTCGCCGTAGCCGAGCTGGTCGCCCATGCCGTACAGCGCGACGATTTTACCTTCGAGGTTCAACGTATCCAGTTGTTCCCAGACCGCTTCCCAATCTTCCTGAATCTCACCGAAATCCCAGGTTGGAATCCCCAGAATGAGCACGTCGTATTGCTCCATTAAGGCCGGGGAATCATCTTTCAGGTTATGTAATGTGATCAGTTCCGGGCCGATAATGTCGCGAATTTTCTCCGCTGCCATCTCGGTGTAGCAGGTGCTGGAACCGTAAAAAAGGCCGATATTCATGACGTACTGCTCTCGATTCTTGCGATGACGATGCGGCTAGTGTACCAGAAAGGGGCCTGATTCAGGCATAATGGTGCTGATTTAACACGCAGAGGGCTCGAAGTGGAAAAGGATCTTGCGCGAATTGAACAGTTTCTTGATGCGCTGTGGCTGGAGCGTAATCTGGCGGAAAATACCCTCAGCGCCTATCGTCGGGATCTGACCATGGTGGTCGAATGGCTGGCGCATCGAAACCTGACGCTGGAAAGCGTTCAGAGCGACGATCTGCAAAACTTACTCGCCGAGCGTCAGCAGGGCGGCTATAAGGCGACCAGTTCTGCACGCCTGCTGAGCGCCATGCGGCGCTTTTTCCAGCATCTGTACCGCGAAAAAATACGTCAGGACGATCCCAGCGCGCTGCTGGCTTCGCCGAAACTGCCGCAGCGGCTGCCGAAAGATCTCAGCGAAGCACAGGTTGAACGCCTGTTGCAGGCGCCGCTGGTGGATCAGCCGCTGGAGCTGCGCGATAAAGCTATGCTTGAGGTACTCTACGCGACCGGACTGCGCGTGTCGGAACTGGTCGGCCTGACGATGAGCGACATCAGCCTGCGTCAGGGCGTGGTGCGGGTGATCGGTAAGGGTAATAAAGAACGCCTGGTGCCGCTGGGCGAAGAGGCGGTCTACTGGGTGGAAAACTGGCTGGAACATGGCCGCCCGTGGCTGCTGAACGGTGTGGCGATTGATGTGCTGTTCCCCAGCCAGCGCGCGCAGCAGATGACCCGACAGACCTTCTGGCACCGTATTAAACATTATGCCCAGCTAGCGGGAATCGACAGCGAAAAGCTGTCGCCGCACGTATTACGACACGCGTTTGCCACCCATCTGCTCAACCACGGCGCAGACCTGCGCGTGGTGCAAATGCTGCTGGGGCACAGCGATTTGTCGACGACCCAAATTTATACGCACGTTGCGACCGAGCGGCTGCGACAACTTCACCAACAGCATCATCCACGCGCATGATGTTGATTTAAAAGGACTGATTATGAAAAAAGGTTTAATGATGTTTACTCTGCTGGCCGCCGCGTTCTCCGGCCTGGCGCACGCAGACGATGCCGCGATCAAGCAGTCGCTCGCTAAACTTGGCGTACAGAGCACTGACATTCAGCCCGCCCCGGTCGCCGGTATGAAGACCGTGCTGACCAACAGCGGTGTGCTGTACGTCACCGACGACGGCAAGCACATCATCCAGGGGCCGATGTACGATGTTAGCGGCGCGCAGCCGGTTAACGTGACCAACGCGCTGCTGATGACCCACCTGAAGGCGCTGGAAAAAGAGATGATCGTTTACAAAGCGCCGCAGGAAAAACACGTTATTACCGTCTTTACCGACATCACCTGCGGCTACTGCCACAAGCTGCATGAAGAGATGAAAGACTACAATGCACTGGGCATCACCGTGCGCTACCTGGCCTTCCCGCGTCAGGGCGTGCAAAGCCAGGCCGAGCAGGATATGAAATCTATCTGGTGCGCGAAAGACCGCAATAAAGCGTTCGACGACGCGATGAACGGCAAGGGCGTGCAGGCGGCAACCTGCGATATCGACATCGCGAACCACTATGCGCTGGGCGTGCAGTTTGGCGTCACCGGCACGCCGGCTATCGTGCTGAGCGATGGCTTTATGGTGCCGGGCTATCAGGGCCCGAAAGAGATGAAAGCGTTCCTCGACGAACATCAGAAACAGACCAGCGGTAAATAATTCGCGTGAAACAACAGACACAACTTCGCCGCCGAGAGGTGGATGAATCCATCACCTTGCCCGCAGAGCTTTCGCCGCTGCTGCGTCGCCTGTACGCCAGCCGTGGCGTGAAGTCGCCGGACGATCTTGAACGCGGCCTGAAAGGTATGCTGCACTGGCGTACCTTGACCGGCGTCGAGAAAGCCGTCGAGATGCTGCACGATGCCTTTGAGAATAACCTGCGCATTATGGTGGTGGGCGACTTCGACGCCGATGGTGCAACCAGCACCGCGCTGAGCGTACTGTCGCTGCGGGCGATGGGCTGTCGCAGCGTGGAATATCTGGTGCCGAACCGTTTTGAAGATGGTTACGGCTTAAGTCCGGAAGTGGTCGATCAGGCTCACGCGCGCGGCGCACAACTGATCATGACGGTGGACAATGGGATCTCGTCCCATGCCGGTGTCGATCACGCGCACAGTCTCGGGATCCGCGTGCTGGTGACCGATCACCACCTGCCGGGCGAAACGTTGCCCAACGCCGATGCGATGGTGAACCCGAATCTCGTGGATTGCCCCTTCCCGTCGAAGTCGCTGGCGGGCGTCGGCGTGGCATTCTATCTGATGCTGGTGCTGTGTAACCATCTGAAAGAGAAAGGTTGGTTTGAGTCTCGCGGCATTGCGGCGCCGAAGATTGTCGAATTCCTCGATCTGGTGGCGCTGGGCACCGTGGCCGACGTGGTGCCGCTGGACGTTAACAACCGTATTTTGACCTTCCAGGGGCTGAGCCGCATTCGTGCGGGCGTCTGCCGTCCTGGCATCAAGGCGTTGCTGGAGATTGCCAACCGTGACGCCGCGAAGCTGGTAGCCAGCGATCTGGGCTTTGCGCTCGGGCCGCGTCTGAACGCCGCCGGGCGGCTGGACGACATGTCCGTCGGCGTGGCGCTGCTGTTGTGCGACAACCTCGGTGAAGCGCGCGTGCTGGCAAATGAACTGGACGCGTTAAACCAAACCCGTAAAGAAATCGAGCAGGGGATGCAGGCGGAAGCGCTGACGCTGTGCGAGCAGCTTGAGCGCAGCCGCGCGGAGCTGCCCGGCGGGCTGGCGATGTATCATCCGGAGTGGCATCAGGGCGTGGTGGGTATTCTCGCTTCGCGCATCAAAGAGCGCTTCCACCGCCCGGTGATTGCTTTTGCCCCCGCGGGGAACGGCCAACTGAAAGGTTCCGGGCGTTCTATTCAGGGGCTGCATATGCGCGATGCGCTGGAGCGTCTGGACACGCTGCATCCGGGGTTAATGCTGAAGTTTGGCGGCCACGCGATGGCGGCGGGGCTTTCGCTGGAAGAAGAGCGCTTTGAAGAGTTCCAGCGCCACTTTGGCGAGCTGGTGACCGAATGGCTGGACCCGGCGCTGCTGCAAGGGGAGATCCTTTCCGACGGTGAGCTAGGCCCGCAGGAGATGACGCTGGAAATGGCGCAGATGCTGCGTGACGCAGGCCCATGGGGGCAGATGTTCCCGGAACCGTTGTTTGACGGGCGTTTTCGCCTGTTGCAGCAGCGGCTGGTGGGCGAACGTCACCTGAAAGTGATGGTTGAACCGGTTGGCGGCGGCCCGCTGCTGGACGGCATCGCTTTCAATGTTGACACCACCGCCTGGCCGGATAACGGCGTGCGCGAAGTGACTCTGGCCTACCGGCTGGACATTAACGAGTTTCGCGGCAACCGGAGCTTACAGTTGATCATCGAGCATCTGTGGCCGATTTAGCATCTCTTACACTGTAAATAAGGGCGGGAATCCGCTAAGATTCCGCTCTTATAACTGCATTTTTCTCGTCCATTAAAAGAAAATAGACCATGTTTGAAATAAACCCGGTAAATAATCGCATTCAGGACCTCACGGAGCGTTCCGACGTTCTTAGGGGGTATCTTTGACTATGATGCTAAGAAAGAGCGTCTGGAAGAAGTAAACGCCGAGCTGGAACAGCCGGATGTCTGGAACGAACCCGAACGCGCGCAGGCGCTGGGCAAAGAGCGTTCTTCCCTTGAAGCGATCGTCGATACCCTCGACCAAATGGCCCAGGGCCTGGAAGATGTCTCCGGCCTGCTGGAACTGGCTGTAGAAGCCGACGACGAAGACACCTTCAACGAAGCCGTTGCCGAGCTGGACACGCTGGAAGAGAAGCTGGCGCAGCTCGAGTTCCGTCGTATGTTCTCCGGCGAGTATGACAACGCCGATTGCTACCTTGATATCCAGGCCGGTTCCGGCGGTACTGAAGCGCAGGACTGGGCAAGCATGCTCGAGCGTATGTATCTGCGTTGGGCAGAAGCGCGCGGCTTTAAAACTGAAATCATCGAAGAGTCCGAAGGGGAAGTGGCCGGGATTAAATCCGTGACCATTAAAATCTCCGGCGATTACGCCTACGGCTGGCTGCGTACCGAAACCGGCGTTCACCGCCTGGTGCGTAAGAGCCCGTTCGACTCCGGCGGCCGTCGCCACACCTCCTTTAGCTCCGCGTTCGTGTACCCGGAAGTGGATGACGATATCGATATCGACATCAACCCGGCAGATCTGCGTATCGACGTTTACCGTGCCTCCGGCGCGGGCGGCCAGCACGTTAACCGTACGGAATCGGCGGTGCGTATCACCCACATCCCGACCGGGATTGTGACGCAGTGCCAGAACGACCGTTCCCAGCACAAGAACAAAGACCAGGCCATGAAGCAGATGAAAGCGAAGCTTTATGAACTGGAAATGCAGAAAAAGAACGCGGAAAAACAGGCGATGGAAGACAACAAGTCTGATATCGGCTGGGGTAGTCAGATTCGTTCGTATGTCCTGGACGATTCCCGTATTAAAGACCTGCGCACTGGGGTGGAAACCCGCAATACGCAGGCGGTACTGGACGGAAGTCTGGATCAATTTATCGAAGCAAGTTTGAAAGCAGGGCTATGAGGAACCAACATGTCTGAACAAAACGCACAAGGCGCTGACGAGGTAGTCGATCTTAACAATGAAATGAAGGCACGCCGCGAGAAGCTGGCTGCACTGCGTGAGCAGGGCATCCCGTTCCCGAACGATTTCCGTCGCGACAGCACCTCAGACCTTCTGCATGCGAAATATGATGATAAGGAAGGCGAAGAACTCGAAGCGCTGAATATCGAGGTCTCCGTTGCGGGCCGTATGATGACCCGCCGTATTATGGGTAAAGCGTCCTTCGTTACGCTGCAGGACGTTGGCGGCCGTATTCAGCTGTACGTCGCGCGTGACGATCTGCCGGAAGGCATCTACAACGAGCAGTTCAAGAAATGGGACCTCGGCGATATTCTGGGCGCGAAAGGTAAGCTGTTCAAAACCAAAACCGGTGAGCTGTCTATCCACTGCACCGAACTGCGTCTGCTGACCAAAGCACTGCGTCCGCTGCCGGACAAATTCCACGGCCTGCAGGATCAGGAAGCGCGCTACCGTCAGCGTTACCTGGATCTCATCTCTAACGATGAATCCCGCAAGACTTTCAAAGTGCGTTCTCAGATTCTGGCGGGTATCCGTCAGTTCATGGTGGGCCGCGGCTTTATGGAAGTGGAAACACCGATGATGCAGGTGATCCCAGGCGGCGCGTCCGCTCGTCCGTTCATCACCCATCACAACGCGCTGGATCTGGACATGTACCTGCGTATCGCGCCGGAACTGTACCTGAAACGTCTGGTGGTTGGCGGCTTCGAGCGTGTGTTCGAAATCAACCGTAACTTCCGTAACGAAGGTATCTCCGTTCGCCACAACCCTGAGTTCACCATGATGGAACTCTACATGGCGTACGCAGACTACAAAGATCTGATCGAGCTGACCGAATCCCTGTTCCGTACCCTGGCGCAGGATATTCTGGGCCACACCGCGGTGCCTTACGGCGACCAGACTTTCGACTTCGGCAAGCCGTTCGAAAAACTGACCATGCGTGAAGCTATCAAGAAATACCGTCCGGAAACTGACATGGCGGATCTGGATAACTTCGACTCCGCGAAGGCCATTGCTGAAAGCATCGGTATTCACGTTGAGAAGAGCTGGGGTCTGGGCCGTATCGTGACCGAGATCTTCGAAGAAGTGGCGGAAGCGCACCTGATTCAGCCGACCTTCATCACCGAGTACCCGGCCGAGGTTTCTCCGCTGGCGCGCCGCAACGACGTGAACCCGGAAATCACTGACCGCTTTGAATTCTTCATCGGCGGCCGCGAAATCGGTAACGGTTTCAGCGAGCTGAACGACGCAGAAGATCAGGCGCAGCGCTTCCAGGATCAGGTTAACGCTAAAGAAGCGGGCGATGACGAAGCGATGTTCTACGACGAAGACTACGTTACCGCGCTGGAACACGGTCTGCCGCCGACTGCGGGTCTGGGTATTGGTATCGACCGTATGGTCATGCTGTTCACCAACAGCCACACCATCCGCGACGTGATTCTGTTCCCGGCGATGCGTCCGGTGAAATAATCGCGAAAGCGAAAGGTAAAAAACCCGGCCATGGCCGGGTTTTTTTATGTCTGCGATTGGGGCTAGATGTGGGCGAAATCGATCAACGCCTGACGCGCCTTCGCGTCTGCCGCCTCCATCACCATCCACGGGCTAAACGCCCACGGCGTCAGCGCGAGCGCATGCAGCGCGTCGTCGAGTTCGCACCACTGGTACTCAATGACCTCGTCGGCATTCGGCTGTACGGCGCTGGTGATGCGAGCCGCATACACCGGACATACTTCGTTTTCGACGATACCGTTAGGCGCTACGGCGCGATAGCGGAAGTCGGGCGCGACCGGGGTAATGTGGCTGATTTCGACACCTAGCTCAAAGCGACAGCGGCGGGCAATCGCCTGTTCGAAGGTCTCGCCCTGCTGTGGATGCCCGCAGACTGAGTTAGTCCATACGCCGGGCCAGGCCACTTTACTGAGAGAGCGGCGGGTGACCAGAAACTGGCCGCGATCGTTAAATAACCAACAAGAGAAGGCGAGATGCAGCGGGGTAGAGAGAGTGTGCGCGGCATACTTATCCAGTAATCCGCACGGTTGATCGTGCTCATCGAGCAAAATGACGTGTTCCCCTGCCATGGCAACTCCTGAAAATGAAAGATGACCCGGCATAAACCCACCGGGCCATATACTCAGGCAACCAGCGTAGCCCATAAGTGGGAAAAAGGCATTACCAAAACAAGCCCTGCCTCCTTTTAGCCACCGGGATGGCTCATGTTCTCTGTGCGCCGCATTCTCATGCCAATCCACAGCCCTGATGGTTTAGCATCTCGTGCTACCCTGCTATCATAGATTCTTCGAACGCTTTTGACCTGAGGATTCGTTTTGCGAGCAGGAAGCCAAATCTCTTCCCTACGACGACTGTTAATGTGCCTGACGATTGGTCTGGCGCTGTCTGGCTGTGCGGGTAACTCATCAGAAGGCAGCTATAGCGGTTCGGTTTACACCGTTAAGCGTGGTGATACGTTGTCGCGAATTTCGCGTATGACGGGCACCAGCGTGCGAGATTTGGCGCGGATGAACGGGATTTCTCCGCCGTATACTATCGAAGTTGGACAAAAGCTGAAGGTGAGCGGCGCGTCCTCATCCAGTGCGAAAAAATCGACAACCAGCAAAACAGCAAAAGTGGTGCCGTCTTCTGCGGTACCGCAGTCATCATGGCCGCCGGTAGGGCAACGCTGCTGGCGCTGGCCCGCCAGCGGTAAAGTGGTGATGAAGTATTCAACCTCAGAGGGCGGCAACAAAGGGATCGATATCGCGGGCAGCCGTGGACAGCCGGTGTACGCAGCCGGGGCAGGTAAGGTGGTTTACGTCGGCAACCAGCTGCGCGGTTACGGTAATCTGGTGATGATTAAACATAACGAAGATTACATTACCGCTTATGCTCACAACGATAAACTGCTGGTCAACAACGGGCAGAGCGTGAAGATTGGCCAGCAGATAGCCACCATGGGCAGTTCGGATGCGGATTCGGTGCGGCTGCATTTCCAGATTCGTTACCGGGCAACGGCTATCGATCCACTGCGCTATTTACCGCCGCAGGGCAGTAAGCCGAAGTGCTAACCGGTTATTTTATCGTCACTTAGCACCCAGAGTGCTTGCCAGGCGAGGAGTAAGGTTTATAATGCTCCTCGCACACCTTTGCGGGCGTAGTTCAATGGTAGAACGAGAGCTTCCCAAGCTCTATACGAGGGTTCGATTCCCTTCGCCCGCTCCAAACTCTTCTGAAGTTCACTAAATCGCAGATTCATTCTTTGAGCCACATTTCCTTTTAAAGGTTCAAACGTTTCACCCTCTCTGTCAGCATGCTTTTCCCAGACTCTTGCTGCTGCAGACATACCTTGCCCGTTAATTGATTTGTTTGCTGATGAAATAGGACTATCTTTCGCAGTGAGGCTGGCTTTATCATTTTTAGCAATTCCACCGCCGCCTTTCAGTAACTCTCCATCGACATCCTCAATCCCGATTTTCAGCATTGGATTGATATCAAAGATGTTAATTTTGTCTTTCTTGCTCAGCCAGTTATTCTCAACAACAACTTTGTCCGTTGCGAAGTCCGGCGACGAAGAGGGGTTTTTCCTGTACTTTCAGTTAGTTAAAGCAGTTTTTCCCTGCTGTACTTCCGACGCGGCAACTTTTTTCGCTGTTAAGCGTTTTTGGCCCCGCAGACGCTAGAGTCGTCTACGACTCTGTATTTTCGCACTGCGTTAAAAATGCAACTTCATACTCACGGTAACTTATTAAAATAAAAGGAGAATCATGCAAGATGAAATCTTGCAACGGGTGTGGGGATTTTGAGGTAAGAAGCAGGCCATTGTGAAATAGCCTGCCGGGAAGGATTCAGTAATTAGTGAGTAAATTTGCGAAGCAAAAATCCCGCCAACGCTGGGCGGGATTTATTTTAATCATACCGATAATCTAAGTTAACTTTCATTTCTTCAAGGTCAACTGTAACAAGGCAACCATGCCATGCGGGACGTCCATTAGTGAGCCCATGTTCTAAATAATAATATTTTAGTTCTACTATCTTCTCAAGAAGCAGACTATCTGTTGCTGGAGTTTCAGGTAAAAACCACTTTTTTTGTCCATCTTTATTAATATAATCGTATAAAAATTTAGCGTGATCGTTTTCGTATGACAGCTCTGCATCCAAGAAAATTTTTCGAGCATCTTCAGGTGCTGATTCATACAATATTCGACCTATGTCTGAATATAACTCATCATCACGAGCAAACATTACTTGCCTCCTGGAGCATTATTAAAAATCTCTCTAATCGGACGTTCATCATTTATCTGGTAAGTGACAGTAAAACTATCGGGTCTTTTGCTACTACTACTACTACTATAAGAAGGTTCTATCTTCACATTAACCTGTTTACCGTCTTTCAAAGCACTGGCCCATGTATTTTCCATCTGTTTCCATGTACCTTTATTCAGGTTGCCATCCATAGGAACAAGATTGAGCTTTTCGCCCGGGCCATTAAAGATACTGGCAATTAAATGACCACCCTCATCACCTTCGATTCCACATTTACCTGCCTTACATTGTTGATAGGTATTTCGATCACTTTTAGGCCAAGATAACGTACTCTCAACACTAGCTGTCCGTCCTTGAGAGTCAGTCTTAAATATTTTATTGTCATCAACTTTGTAAATTGTATTTGGTTTTGGATTATTAAGCTCTTTACTCCAGCTTCCTTTACTGCCTGAAATAGCAGCAATTTCATCGCTGGCTTTATTGAGCAGCTTCGATGCTTCCGCTACATCACCTTTTTTCAGGGCTGCTTCAACCCCGTTGAGTAATGTCTTAGCCCCTTTCGCAGGCGGGAAAACCCCGATTACTGCAATCAGATAATCATACGCTGACTGCGCTTCAGCAAAACTCTTGATGTCACTGTAGACAGGGATAAAATCGCTGCCAAATTCCATAGCCCCGGCAAGAAGTTCATCCCGGTGCGCATCCATCTTCGCACCACACGCCTCACTGCTGAGTCCCGCGCAGTTCTTCGCTTTAAACTCATCAACCGCTTCTTTCAGTTGTTGCTGAGCGTCACGGTATCTGTCTTCCGGCTTTTTACCCGTTGCCAGATAATCAGCGGCCTCACTGAGCGAGTTATTCTCAACCGCATTCTTCCCGGCACTCGCCCCCGTTGCCGCCGCCGATGTACTGTCTCCGGCAATCCCCCCCGCAATTCCCGCCGATACACTCGCCAGTGAGCTGATGGTCTGCTTTTGCAACTCCGTCAGGTCTGACATTTTCACGCCAGGGTAATAAATATCCGCAATAGCGCGTGCAACCAGCTCGCCTGTTGCAGCGCCCACAGCGCCTGATGCCGCGCTGTTATCCTGCAAAGCAGCAACCACACCGCCCAGAACGGCGTGCGCCACGGCGTTGACTGCTGGATTACTCTCCGTCGTTTCCTTCACCAGACGCGCCAGTTCCGGGGCGGATGCGCCAGCCAGAGCTCCGGTCAGGTCCAAGCTGAGCGAGTTATTCTCAACAACAACTCTTTCCGACGAGGATTCAGCAGCCTATGCAGAGTTTTTCCAACACACTCAGCAGTTAGAAGTACTTTCCCCACTGTATTTTGATGGAAAGGCACCAGTGCACCGATACGTGGTTTTGCTCCCCGTTTTCCATTTTCCCGGTGCTATTAAAGAGCATGCCTCCGCATAACCACTTGTTATCCCATCAGCCCTGGCTTGCGCCTGAACGGCAACTGGCAGGAAGAGGCGGGATTCAGCACCGACACGCCGATTATTGTCAGCGTGGAACAGGGACGGCTGGTGATCGAGCCGGTTGAGGGCTGACGGCTAAAAATAAGATCCCGGCGCAATGGCCGGGATCATTTTACTATTCTATCTTTTTAGCTTTGGAAGGATGTACTCTTTTAATGAGCTCAAGATATTATCAATTTCAACATTGGGAATAACAACACTTTCAGCCAAGACATCATCAATTTCTTCCCATTCATTTTTACCAGTCGCTAAATTTTCAACAAGCTGCTCTGTTTTTGCACCTAGAATTTTTATATCAATGCCATTGGATACTGCAAATAGCTGCATACCAGATGCATTAACATTTGGTATGTTAATGCAGAAATTAAATTTTTGATCTGGATATTCATCTTCACTTGATGATTCTGGATATGCCAAAGACATCAATGAGGAAAATGCCACATCCGCTTTTAGATTGAAGATGTCTTCATTGACCGGAAATGATACCAACGGGCTAGACTCATCAATAATCTCAAAAACATCAACCGATAACGTAGACGTCCTGATGTCATCTGGGAACATTTTTCCTTTTATAAAAATATATACAAAGCCGTTTAAAAATGACTCACTCCATTCAGGTACAGGATCAACCCAAATGGCAAAACGATATGGATCTCCAAAAATCATAATTACCTCCATTTCCCAGGCAAGCCAAACTCTTTACGTACACTATTAGGTATATCACTCTTTCTGATAGGGACGCTAGCATCGCCAGTACTTCCTGACCAATGCCATGTACCATCATTAGTATTAGTGAATTGGTGAATATTTCCCTCGCTGTCAGTAGCGTACCTTTTCTTACCAGAAACTATCGAACTTTCTAATAAGTTCATAGAGTTACTTGGCTCAGTGCCTGCATTACGGTTATATCCTGCCTGTCCTGGCGTATGTTTTGGATTCGATTGATAACTAAGCCCATTTTGGGTTTTCGTAGCCGTTGGCACAGGTAATGCACTACCTTTCCCAGCCTTACTAATTCCAGCAGCAGCACCCGCGGCATTAGCTATTGCCGCATGACCAAAAATATTCGCCAACTCAGTCGTGGTTTCTTCTGAACCACCAAACATTTGCGCACGATAAATCAGCGTATTAATCGAACCATCAAAGTTTGATTGTGCTCCACGCAGATTAACCCATTCCTGTTTCTCTGCCGGAGTCAGCGAGTCCATGCCTTCATTTTGGGCTTTGGCTGCCAGTTCATCACTTCTGGCGCTGCTTTCAGCCTGCCATTGCTTCATTTCCTTCGCAACAGCCACACACTCCTCAGCCGTTGAACAGGTATTTATCCGCTCCTGAACATTGTCATATTCTTTGGCATAGTTTTCGCGAATGCCAGCTTTGCAGCCGTTGTCAGCACCACAGGCCGCAAGTTCTTCGCTACGACTTTTTTGTTGTTGCTGGCTCAGGTGATTATTCTCAACCGCAACCGAGGGAGTTGGAATTTCTTATATTACGGACCACCCCACGTTAATTGAGACTTCAAATCGCCAGGAACTATATTAAATAACTCTTTTATATAAATAAGATGTTGGTTATAATTTGGTGATATATTCTCATTGCATTTTTTAACATAATATTTTGCTTGGTTATTTAAAAACCATATATCGTGCTCTGTAAAGTTCTTATCCAAGATAGTAACAGTCAAATTATGAACAAGTTCAGCTTCGAGATAGCAAGATAAATTCAAGTTTTTTTCTTTATTTTCCGGTCTCTGTAGGTTTCTTATATAAGGCAGTGCAAGCCCTAACATTTTCACGTATATTTCATTTTTATACATGTAACCATCCTTATGATTATTTATCACTTTCTTGTCGGCATAGAAGAGGCTCCAGCCGGAGCATTTTTAGTCTGAGTCCATGAGCCATTTTGTATAAGCTTTTCTATGTACGAAGCATCTCCTGTTTTCTTATATATTTCCTGAGCTGCAACCATCCGGTGATTACCTTCAGATATATAATAATTTCCCTTACTATCAACATATCCGGCAATACGCCCCTCAGGTGCTGTAAACTTATAATTGCCACTCAACATATCGTTTTTGAGTTGATCCACCTGTTGTGGATTACGTAATCCAACTTGCATACTTTTTATTGCAAATGGAGCACCGCCTTGGGATAAGTTGGTTATGGTAGCTTGTGCTAGTTGTACTAAATCCTTTGCCAGTAACCCGCCCGAAACTAACATAGCCTGATTTTCCGGATCTGAGGCAAATACCGCAAACTTCGTCCAGGTCGGGCTGTTTACATCAATGTTCGCAAGATCCTGACTATTCCATTGCTGGACATAGGCTTTGGCTTCGTCACTGGTCATCACTTCCGCGCCCATGCCACCAAGCCAGCTTGGACGACTTGCCATATCAGAACCACCCTGAGCAACTTCTTTATCCCAGACCTGTGCTCCAACCGGATCGTCTTTCAGCTTCTTATCGCTTTCCGCGCTTTGCTTATCGCTGACCTGTTTCCATTTATCGATCACAGCCTGACAATCACCACCTGATTTCCGGCAGTCCGACAGCTCTTTATCAAAGGTCAGAGCTTGGTTTGCACTGAGATAGTTATTCTCAACCGCATTCTTCCCGGCACTCGCCCCCGTTGCCGCCGCCGATGTACTGTCTCCGGCAATCCCACCTGCAATTCCCGCCGATACACTCGCCAGTGAGCTGATGGTCTGCTTTTGCAACTCCGTCAGGTCTGACATTTTCACGCCAGGGTAATAAATATCCGCAATAGCGCGTGCAACCAGCTCGCCTGTTGCAGCGCCCACAGCGCCTGATGCCGCGCTGTTACCCTGCAAAGCAGCAACCACACCGCCCAGAACGGCGTGCGCCACGGCGTTGACTGCTGGATTACTCTCCGTCGTTTCCTTCACCAGACGCGCCAGTTCCGGGGCGGATGCGCCAGCCAGAGCACCGGTCAGGTTGCCGCTACCGGCCAGAGCTGTCAGCGCCGCTGTCGCTGCCTGGATACCCCTCTGCACCGTGCCACCGGTTCCCATACCCGTCGCGGCAAACGCTTCATTGTAGTAGTTCTGGTAAAGCTGATTACTGATATCTTCTGCTGTGGCTGTTTTATCCGGATTTTCTTTTTGCCATTGCGCTCTCGCTGCATCGAATTCTGTAGATTCAGCCGTGCTCATGCGATCTTTGGCGTTTTTAATCGCATTCAGCTCACCTTGCGTCCTCGCGATATCCGCCGCCTGGCCGCCAATTTCACTGATAAGCCCGATAGCCTGCAGACGGTTCTGTTCTTTCTCCTTGTCAAAAATCGGGCTGATACTGTCATTGGCATGTTCCGTATCACGGCTCAGGTTCGTCACGTCCTGCTGCTGATTTTTCTTGTCCCGGATGGTGATGGTACTGTCAGCCACCGCCACCTGCGTGGTTCCTTCTGCATGCCCATTTTTGCCCGCTGCAGAAATCATCCCGCCCGGCATGTTGCCCTTGAACTGGTCACCGCCAAATTCACCGCCACCGCTCAGGTTGATGCCCGAGTGCTGGGTTTTGAAATCCGCTTGATTGTGGATATCGCTGAAGCCCAGGGTCCCGGTATCCAGACTGTTTTTATCTGCCGTGGCAGTGGAAGCAATAACCGCACCATCAAGCTGAGTATGGTTGCCGACGGTGATATCGAAGCCGCCATCACCAGCAAAGATCCCGGTTTGTTCTGCGACTGAGTCAAAGCGGCTCTTCATCTTGTCGCGGGAGGCGGCGATGTAACCGGAGCCTGTCATGCTGCCGAAGGTGAAGCTGGTTCCCGGCAGAAATCGCCACGCTACCGCCCGTCGAGCCCACGGTGCTGAAGCTCTGGCTTTGGGTGCCCTTTTTCACGTAAGGCATGGGTGTTTTTGCTGCTGCCAATGGTAAAACCAAGACCCCCGTGCCCATCAGACCACTTTTTTGGGTTTCTTTATAGGCCAGTAGGTGTCTGTGTTGGTGCCCGCCACAATATCCATATTGTTTGCCGGCCTGAACGGTAGCGTTATTGTCGGAAAGAATAGTATGGGATGTCTTCTTGTTGAATACACCACCATATTCCTCATGCCTTCATCAGCAACGTGAGGCTATCTCTATGACGACGCGTTTCCCCAGCGCCTGGGTGCAGGGTAATGCACCGCAGGCACTGAAGCGGTCAGTGGTTAAAGAGGGAGTTTTTTGAGTGCGTCAATGGCGGTTTGTAGCACAGTCACCATCTGGCGCTGTACCTCCGGGTCGCTCTGATGGCGGGCGTGAATCTGGTGGCGCAGCTCAGCCACGGCGTCGCGTAACGCAGGATCAAAATCGGTAGGGGCTTCGCGCATCGCCTCAGTCATGGTGTTCATCTGCTGAGCGAAGTGGTCCAGCCGCGCCATTATAGCGTCAGCCATAGCTCTGTTTTCCGCCAGCCATGCCGTGCCTTCTGCCGCCAGCGCATAGCGCTTGCGGGTACCTTCCTGAGTGACGGTGACATAGCCGACATCCTCAAGCCAGGTCAGTGCCGGGTAAACGACCCCCGGGCTCGGTTTGTAGAACCCGGCGCTTTTTTCGTCGAGCCGTTTGATCAGCTCATAACCATAGCTGGCATTCTCCTCCAGGAGGGCCAACAGCAATAATTGCAGTTCATCGGCGCTGAACTTACGCCCGCGTAAGAACGGCGGGCGTCCACCGTTGCCAAAGAAGTCACCCCGGCCGCCGCGTCCAGCGCCGAAGGGCCCGCCGTGATGGCGTCCAGCCATATGGAAGCATGTCTCATCTTCGTCATCGAACGGGTTGAACATCGCCATACGAGGATCGTGGTGATGATGATGGCCATGGAGGCCGTGTTCATGGTGACCACAGGCGTGGCGATGGAATCGATCAAAAAACATAGGGTACTCCTTTTATAGCGTACGTGAATCTCTATATGTATCGTAAGACTGTATCTTAAGATAGTTAAAGGCTATATCTTACGATACAAAAGATCAAGCGCAGTGGTAAAAAATTGTCCGGAGTGGCAGGATGACTGGCTGTAGCCAACATTTCAGCTTAACGGGATGGATCTGCAGGCAGGCAAAACGATATCCGGGGCCGGATATCGTATTCGCCATTAACAATCGGGATGGTTTTTTCCCTTGTGTCGCGCGCTCATCCCGCAAACAATATTCTTTTTCAGCGTAAGCTATTCCACAGAAGAATATCTCTGCGCAAGCTGTTCGCTATTTCTCAGCTTATCCGTTTTTCAGTAATCGTTATTTATTATTGTTGATTGGTCCCATCTTGCAGATGTGTATAGTGAATTTCACTTTTATAAAGCGATTTTTATTAGCAAGGAGCATTTATGCATCTGGCCCGGTTCCCCCGAATTTCACTTGGTCATTTCCCCACGCCACTGGAGCCGCTAAATAATTTAAGTCAATTATTAGGCGGACCTAAAATATGGATTAAACGTGACGACGCCACCGGTCTGGCAATGGGGGGAAATAAAACCCGTAAACTGGAATTCCTGCTGGCGGATGCGCTGGAGAAAAAAGCCGATGTGGTCATTACCCAAGGGGCGACACAGTCGAACCATGTGCGCCAGACCATTGCAGGTGCTGCGCGTCTGGGGCTAAAAGCAAAGGCACTGCTGGAAAAACGCGTGACTGATTTTGGCGAGGATTATCAGCGTTCAGGTAACGTGCTGCTGGATACTCTGCTGGGTGGCGACATCGTCGCTCATCTGCCGGCTGGCACAAATATGCAGCAGGCGATGGAAGAATACGCCGTGACGCTGCGCGAGCAGGGGCACACGCCGTATATCATTCCCGGCGGCGGCTCGAATCCGATTGGTGCGCTGGGCTATGTGGCCTGCGCGGAAGAACTGTTGTATCAGTCATCTGAACGCCGTCTGCATATCGATCATGTGGTTCACGCCACGGGCAGTACCGGTACGCAGGCCGGGCTGGTGGCGGGTTTTACGGCCACCAATAGTCATATTCCGGTACTGGGTATTAGCGTGCGAGCGCCAAAAGCGCAGCAGGAAGAGAATGTCTGGAATCTGGCCTCACGGACGCGGGAGCTGCTTGGTGTGCCGGGAGAACTGTCGCGGCATGCGGTGGTCGCGAATAGCGACTATGTCGGCGACGGGTACGGTTTGCCGACGGAAGGGACCCTCGAAGCGTTAACGCTGCTTGCCCGTCATGAAGGCATCTTGCTTGACCCGGTCTACTCCGCAAAAGGCATGGCCGGGCTAATCGACCTTATTCGTAAAGGCCATTTCCGCTCAGATGAAAACGTCGTGTTTATCCACACCGGCGGCGCGGCAGGTTTGTTTGGTTATCGCCAGGTGTTAGAGCATGGCTAAGCCTTTTTTGCTTGGCGTGCTGGGCGGCATGGGGCCGCTGGCGACGCTGGATTTTCAGCGCCGCTTGCTGGATGCCACTCCTGCGCAAAGCGATCAGCAGCAGATCCCATCGGTGGTCTGGAACGTACCGCAAATTGTCGATCGCCAGAAAGCGCTGGCGGGCACCGGACCGTCGCCTCTGCCACAGTTACTCTACGGTATTGAAAAGCTGAATCAGGCGGGCGCAAGCCATATCGCCATTCCCTGCAACACCGCGCACCACTGGTACGATGCGCTCAGTGAAGCGAGTGAGGCGCCGATTCTGCATATCGTTGATGCCACGTTGGATGCGCTGTCACTGTCAGCGCCAAAGCCACGGCGGGTAGGGGTGATTGCCACCAAAGGCACGCTGGAAGCGGGCTGGTATCAGAACCGCCTGGCGCAGCAGGACATCGAAGTGGTTGTGCCAACGGAAGAGGAACTGACGCAGTGGTTTGTGCCTGGCTGCTACGCGGTTAAACGCGGTGCGCTAAAGGAAGGGGGGGAGTGGCTGTCACTGCAGGCAAACGCGCTGTTTGCGCGCGGGGCACAAAAACTGGTGCTGGCCTGTACTGAAGTACCCGTTGCGTTTGAGGCGGTCAATGCCCCGTTCCGTCATCTTACCTTCGACCCGGCACAAGCGCTTGCCGAGCGATGTTCGCAGTTATGGCAAATAAAGAGATAAACCGTCCGGCGCAGTTTCGGGCGAAATAATCGGTTTCATCAAAGGAAAAATAAAATGAAAAAAAGTCTCTGCTTATTAATCGCAGCGGGTGGTTTATGGGCAAATATGAGTTTTGCCGAGACGCCGGCTGAGGTCCGTGTCGCTTATAGCGGCGGTTCGCAGGTATTAATGTTGGCAAAAGCCGACGGCTCTCTGGATAAAGCGCTAAACAGCAAAGTTAAATGGGTGCAATTTGCATCGGGCGCCGATGCGTTGAATTATTTTGCCAGCAATGCCATTGATATTGCTAATTTCGGGTCCAGTCCTGCCACGGCGGGTATCGTGCGTAAATTACCGGTCGAGATTATTGGCGTGTCGGGCGTGATTGCCAGCTACGAGCGACTGATTGGCAAAGATGGCATTGTGAAAATCAATGATATCGAAGGTAAGCGTGTGGCTTATCCGCCAAACTCAACGGCACAGTACGCCCTTGAAGCCGCAATTAGCGTGAACAAGCTGGATCGCAGCAAAATTACGCTGCTGCCGCTGCGTCCGGCTGAGATGGTGGCGGCCTGGAAACGTGGCGATATTGATGCTGGCTACGTCTGGGCGCCATTTGCCCAGGAGCTGGAGGCATCGGGCGGGCATCAGGTCTTTGCGACCAAAGATCTGCAGAAAGACGGCTATCTGATCTACAACAACTACGTCGTACGCAAAGCCTTTGCGGAACAATATCCAGAAGCGGTCACCGCCTTCCTGCGCGTGCACCAGCAGAAAGTCGATGAGTTCAGGAAAGATCCGGAACGCGCCGCGGCGATTGTGGCTAAAGAGGTTGGCGCGCCTGTCACTACCGCAGCAAATACGCTCGGCGGGCTGGAATACCCGACGCTTGCCCAGCAGGGCACCGCCGACTGGCTGGGTAACGGTACACACACCTCCGACAGCGGCATTGGCAAAGCGTTGAGTAAAACCTCCAGTTTTCTCGCGGGCATCGGCGAGATTCGCCAGCGTGATATTCCCGCCAACTGGGATAACGCGATCCAGTCTCGCTACATTCGTGATGCGGCGGTGGCGGCACAATGAGATTGAGTCAGCATATCGCCATCAGCGTGCTGTCGGTGGCGGTTTTCTTTATCGTCTGGCAGGTGGCGGCGACGCGACAGTGGGTTGATCCCTTGCTGCTGCCGTCGCTCACCGACATCGGGCTGACCACCGAAGAGCTGCTGGCAGACGGCTACCGTCAGGTGCCGCTGTGGGAGCATATCGCGGTGAGCCTGGCGCGCGCCCTCAGCGCGTTTTCGGTGGCCATTATTATCGGGATACCGCTGGGTCTCCTGATGGGTTTGTCGGAGGGTTTATCGGCAGTGCTTAACCCTTTTGTTCAGTTTCTGCGTCCGCTGCCCAAAATCGCGCTTATCCCGCTGGCGGTGGTCTGGTTGGGCATTGGCGAAGCATCCAAATTTTTCCTGATTTTTATTGCCACGTTTTTGAGCGTCGTGGTGGGCGCGTCGGCGGCCGTTGAGCGCATTGGCCGCTCGCGTATTCGTGTGGCGCAGACTCTCGGCGCCTCTCGCTGGCAGATTTTTCTGCGCGTGGTGCTGCCGGATGCGCTACCGGATCTTTTCACCACCGTCAGGCTTTCGATTGGTATTGGCTGGACGTCGTTGATTGCGGCGGAAATGGTCGCGGCCAGTTCGGGGCTGGGCTGGATGGTTATTAACGCCAGCTCTTATCTGCGCACCGATATCGTCATGCTCGGTATTTTGCTGCTGGGTGGCATCGGTTATTTGCTGGATCTCTTACTGCTGGGGCTACAACGTCTGACGGTGCCCTGGGCGGGGAAAGAATAATGAGTGCAATCACTCTCGAAAATGTGTCGCTCGCTTTTGCGGCGAAACCACAGCCGTTTACGGTGCTGGAAGATATCAGTCTGACCCTGACGCGCGGCGAGTTTGTTGTGCTACTCGGGCCGTCCGGCTGCGGAAAATCGACCATTCTGAACCTGGTCGCCGGGTTCAATAAACCGGATAGCGGACGGGTGGCGGCAGGGGGCAAAACGGTGCGGCAGCCAGGGCCGGATCGCGGGATGATTTTCCAGCAGCCCAATCTGTTTCCCTGGCTGTCGGTGCTGGACAACGTCACCTTTGGCCCGCGGCTGGGAAAACATCGCAAGGATGAAACCAACGCTCAGGCGAAGGCGTGGCTGGAACGCGTGGGGCTGAAAGGGTTCGAGAATCACGCGCCCTGGCAGCTTTCCGGTGGTATGAAACAGCGCGTGGCGCTGGCACGCGCCTGGCTTCCCGGCCCGGAAGTGCTGCTGCTTGATGAGCCGTTTGGCGCGCTGGACGCGCAAACCCGGCTGATGATGCAAGAGTTGCTGCGTGAGGCCTGGTTATCCACCGGCACCACGCTGCTTTTCGTCACCCACGATGTGGAAGAGGCGTTGTTTCTTGCCGATCGCATTCTGATCATGTCGGCAAAACCAGGAAAGATCGTCGATGAGATCGTTCTGCCCTTTGGGCGGGAGCGGGATATTGAAACGTTAGCCGAACACCCTGCCTACAGCGAGATCAAACACCATGTTCTGCATCGGGTACGGCTCGAGGCAAAGCGGCACTTGGGCTAAACGTCGGGAATGAATCAACTCCTTTTGAGCAAATGCCCCCGCAGGGGCATTTAAAACAAGATTTAGTCAAAGAGGTAAGCGTTAACGAGGTTTTCGAGCTGTTCCTGATGCCCACTTTGATGCTGAGGGTTAAGATTATGCTGCTCGGCATAGTGGGCAAGCTGCGCTAGCGACAGTCGTCCTTGCATAATTTGTTGGCCCAGTTCGCCATTCCAGCCTGCATAGCGTTTTTCAAGGCGCTTATTGAGCGCGCCATCTTCAAGCATACGAGCGGCTTTCTTCAGCGACAGCGCCATCACATCCATTGCGCCAATGTGGCCATAGAACATATCGTATTTATCGGTGCTTTGACGACGCACTTTGGCATCAAAGTTCAGACCGCCAGTCGTAAACCCGCCAGCTTTGAGGATCTCATACATCACCAGCGTGTTCTCTTCAACGCTGTTCGGGAACTGGTCGGTATCCCAGCCGAGCTGCGCATCGCCGCGGTTGGCATCCACGGAACCGAAGATATCCAGGGCAATCGCACTGGCAATTTCATGCTGGAAGGTATGCCCTGCAAGGGTCGCGTGGTTGGCTTCGATGTTGACTTTAATCTCTTTTTCCAGACCAAACTGCTTCAGGAATCCATATACCGTGGCGACATCATAGTCGTATTGATGCTTAGTCGGCTCCTGCGGTTTCGGTTCGATCAGCAGCGCGCCACGGAAACCGATTTTATGTTTGTGTTCAACGACCATCTGCAGGAAACGGCCAATTTGCTCGCGCTCCTGGCGCAAATCCGTATTCAGAAGCGATTCATAACCTTCGCGGCCGCCCCACAGAACATAGTTTTCACCGCCCAGTTTCTGGGTTGCGTTCATGGCGGTAACGACCTGGGTTGCTGCCCAGGAGAACACTTCAGGATCCGGGTTGGTTGCCGCACCGGCGCCGTAACGGGGGTGGGTAAAGCAGTTGGCGGTTCCCCACAGTAATTTCATTCCGGTTTCTTGCTGTTTTTGCGCCAGTACATCGGTCATTACGGCAAAGTTATTCAGATATTCCTTCAACGATGCGCCTTCTGGCGAGACGTCGACATCATGGAAGCAGTAATACGGCACATTGAGTTTGTGGAAGAATTCAAAAGCAACGTCGGCTTTCATTTTTGCCAGCGCGAGCGCATCGCCAGCCTGCTGCCAGGGTTGTTCAAAAGAGCCCTTGCCAAACATATCCGCGCCATTCCAGCAGAAGTTATGCCAATAACAGGCGGCAAAGCGCAGATGTTCTTCCATTCGTTTACCCAGCACGATTTCATCCGGATTGTAATGACGAAAAGCGAGTGGATTGGTTGTTTTAGGTCCTTCAAAACGTACACGATCGAGCTGATCGAAATAATTTTGCATAATGAACTCCGTAATTCAGAAAGCGAAAAGTCAATCACTGTGGCTATCCTGTATTTTCCATCGCGCCTTGATCAATTACGGAATTTCATTCGCAGATTAGGAGATTGCCCAAACGTGATAAATATCACAAAAGTATTGTTATATATTCATGGCGATGATGTGTATATGAAAGCCTATTTTGGGGAGAGCTTCCGCTGACAAACGTTGGAAGAAAACGATGACTTTGTAGGCTCTATGCGCCTTGCGCAGGCATTGCGGGGGTTGAAAAGGCCATATTGTTGCTACGTGTACGTAAGAAATATGTGTTTTAATGATCACAAAAGTAAAAAAACGTAACCAGTTAATATAAAAACGCAATAGATTGTCGGCGGTGACCTGTGCCAAAAAGTGTTTCACATTCACAAATGAAATCGGAGACCTGATTGGAATGCGTAAAAATATAATTCAAAATCGGCATGACGAATATCACAAATTAACACGGGGTGAGCGTATTGGTTATGGGATGGGTGACTTTGCGCAGAACCTTGTATTCGGTACGATTGGCGGTTTTCTCGCGCTACACATGTTGACGGTAAATACCATTAGTACGGCAACGGCTGGATTTATATTTCTTTTTGTTCGTATCGTTAACGTTTTTTGGGATCCGATGGTCGGAACCTACGTTGATAAAAGAAGTTCAGCAGCGGGTAAATATCGCCCATGGCTTTTAAGAGCCGGTATTCCGCTTGTTATTCTTTCCGCATTGCTGTTCGCCCCTATCCCTGGGGTTCGGGGTTCTGTTCCCTTTGCGTTTATTATTTATTTAGCGCTGGACCTGGTGTATTCAGTGGTTAATATTCCTTATGGTTCTCTTAACGCCTCGTTGACGCGAGATCCGGAGTCTATTGATAAACTCACCAGTACCCGCATGATGCTGGCAAACAGCGCTAACCTGCTTGTCTATACGCTGTTTCCGATGTTTGTACAAATGGCGTCACCCAAAGACAGAAACCTCAAAGACACGGGTTTTTTTGGTCTTGAACTTAATATGGGTAACTATACCGATCCATCCGCGAATTATGCATGGTTTGGCGTATACTCCATTTATATGATAATTGGCGCAGTGGCACTTTTCGTCTGCTACAAATTCACTAAAGAGCGTGTTGTCGCGACGGCGGAACAAACCGCTAACGTGAAAACAACCGATCTCTTCCTTGAGCTGAAAAATAACCGACCTCTGGTCATTCTCGGTCTGTTCTTCATGCTGGCCTTTACCTTTATGTTCTTTATGAACACGGTCAATGGTTTCTTTAATCAGTTTGTTGTTGGTCATTCAGAATGGATGGGCGCAATTGGTCTTGTCGCCTCAATTCCCGGTATTATCTTCCCTATTTTCTGGTCCAGACTGAAGCGCATTTTTGGTAAAAAAGGGTTCTTCCATCTTTTCCTTGGCATGTTTATCGTCGGTGAATTATTGACCTACGTTTGGTCACGTGAAGGAATGCATGATGCGCTTTGGCTGGCTTACATCGCGACATTTATCAAACAATGGGGCTTAACTTCGGCCACGGGTTTCATGTGGGCACTGGTTCCTGAAGTGATTGCGTATGGCGAATTAAAATCAGGGAAGCGCAACGCCGCAATTATTAATGCGATTATGGGCCTGTTCTTCAAGATTGGTTTTACGATTGGCGGCGCGATTCCATTGTGGATACTGGCGGCATATGGCTTTAGCGAAACCGGTGCCCAACAAAGTGCCAGTGCTATCGATGGCATTATTATGACAGCCGTGTGGATCCCTATTATTTTGGCGATTGTGTCGATGATCATTATTCAGCTTTACCCTATCTCAGACAAAAATGTCACCGAGATCAACCGTCAGCTTGATGAGATACGGGTATAGTCTAAAAAATTATTCGATTTGTGAAAGATTTAAAATAAATAATTATAGAAAGGTAGAATGATATGGCCATTATTCAAAACCCTGTATTACCTGGATTCAATGCGGATCCCAGCATTATCCGCGTTGGTGAAACCTACTATATTGCCAACTCTACATTTGAGTGGTTCCCTGGCGTTCGCTTACACGAGTCAAAGGATCTGCAAAACTGGAATCTGCTCCCCAGTCCGTTATCGACAACCACGCTTTTGGATATGAAGGGCAACCCTTCATCCGGTGGGATTTGGGCTCCGGCGCTCTCTTATGCTGACGGCAAATTCTGGCTAGTGTATACGGATGTGAAAATCACAGAAGGCGCCTTTAAAGACATGACCAACTACCTGACCACCGCGACAGATATTCGTGGCCCATGGTCAGACCCCATTAAACTGAATGGCGTTGGTTTTGATGCTTCACTGTTCCATGATGATGATGGGCGCAAATATATTGTTCAACAAACCTGGGATCACCGTGAATATCACCATCCATTCAATGGCATTACGTTAACGGAGCTTGACACCAGGACCTTAAAATTAAAACCAGAAACCGCGCGAACGCTCTATCGCGGTACCGCTGTGGCACTGGTTGAAGGACCGCATCTCTATAAGCGAGACGGCTATTACTATCTTTTCGCCGCTCAGGGTGGGACGGTGTTTACCCATCAGGAAGTGGTTGCCCGTTCAAAAACGCTGGATGCCCACAGTTTTGAAACTGCGCCTGGCGAGGTGTTCATCACTAACGTCGATACACCAGACAGTTACATTCAAAAGCAAGGGCATGGCGCTTTGGTTTCAACGCCTGGTGGTGAATGGTACTACGCCTCGCTCTGCGCCCGTCCGTGGAATCGCCCTGGTGAGTCGATTTACGACCCGCGCGGCTGGTCAACGCTGGGCAGAGAGACATCGATTCAAAAAGTGTACTGGGATGAAGAAGGCTGGCCGCGTGTCGAAGGGGGGCACGGTGGAAAAACCTTCGTTGAAGGGCCAAAGGATGCCATTTACACCGAAAGCGCCAAAGATCATAGCCAGTATGATGCCTTTACCTCATCGACGCTCGATCACAACTGGAATACGCTTCGCGTTCCGTTTAACGAAAAGATGGGCACGACCGGCGAGGGTAAATTGACATTAATAGGTCAGGGCTCGTTAGCCAATACCCATGACCTGTCGCTCATTGCCCGACGCTGGCAAGCCTTCTATTTTGATGCGCAAGTTAAGGTTAAATTTAATCCATTTAGCTATCAACAGATGGCCGGGTTAACAAACTACTACAACGATCGTCATTGGAGTTTTGTTTTCATCACCTGGAATGAAATTAATGGTTCGGTCATTGAAGTTGGTGAGAATAACCGTGGAAAATATACATCTTATTTAAAAGATGATGCGATCAAAATTCCGGAAGGTACTGAGTATGTCTGGTTCCGCACGAAAGTTCGGAAACAAACCTATAGCTATGAATATAGCTTTGACGGTACTCATTTCACTGAAATTCCTGTCACATTAGATGCTGCAATACTGTCAGACGATTAC
The DNA here is from genome assembly GCF_019930565.1 of Kluyvera sp. CRP. Lineage (NCBI taxonomy): Bacteria > Pseudomonadati > Pseudomonadota > Gammaproteobacteria > Enterobacterales > Enterobacteriaceae > Kluyvera > Kluyvera sp. CRP. The sequence goes on from NZ_CP082841.1 coordinate 2,003,048, forward strand.
GTCCTGCAAAGCTATGGCGGGTTCTTTACCGGAGCCTTCGTTGGCCTGGCAGCCGTCGACTATTCTGGTTATGAAGTCAGTGCCGATTTTTATGATTTCTCCTATCAGGAACTGGGTGACACGTTAACCTCCGCGGGGATTTATAGCTGGGAGGCTAGCGAACGACGCTGAGCTTAACGGCAGATTAGTGAATGTAAATTGTTCACTGATAGTCTTGTGTAAGAGGCGGTAGCTGATACAGCGACCGCCTCGCATCAGGATGCGATAGATAGCGCCAGCACATTGCCAGGCGTGACGATGAAATACCGCAAGTTGTATTTTCCCTTATGGTCGAAATATCGAAATGACATCAGTCATTTGGTTAATACGCGTAGTGTCATAATAGATTGTTTGTCTATGACTAAATTTTAATTATCCAGAATATGGAGGATTCATTACGTCATTTATTTAAACTTACCTCTGCATAAACAAAAATATAAAATCAGCTTGTTTTGGTGGCGTCTTTTTATATTTACACCAGAACGGGATGGTTATTGTCTGAGAATATAATTAATTAATTTGAGATAACCATGAAAACTGTAAAAAAACTTCCTTTAGCTATGGCGGTTATTGCCGCACTTTGCCCTCTTTCCTCTGTAATGGCACAAGAATTTACTCAGGAACAAATCGACGCCATTGTGGCCAAAGCCGTCGATAAAGCACTGGCGGATCGTCAGGCCAAAATGGACGCCGCCGCCGCGAAGAAAGTGGATCTGGAGACCAACCCACAGACCGCAGCAGCGACGCCGGATATGGCGGTACCGTTCGGCCTGAAGTTCAGCGGCTACGCCCGCTACGGCGCGCATTTCCAGGCGGGCGATCAGAAATACGTCGGCGTGGATGGCTCTTATAACGGCGCCTCGGCGATCGGTCGTCTGGGTAACGAAGGCAACGGCGGCGAATTCCAGCTCACCAAGGCCTTTAAGAGCGAAAAAGGCGCGATATGGGATATCAACGTAATGTTCGACCACTGGAGCGACGAAGTGAACCTGAAAAAGGCCTACGTCGGCGTGACCAACGTGCTGGAATCCAACCCGAACGCCTATATCTGGGCCGGTCGTGACTTCCACCAGCGTCCGCAACAGGGTATCAACGACTACTTCTGGATGAACCACGACGGCCAGGGCGCCGGGGTGAAAAACTTTGATATTGGCGGCGTGCAGTTCGACGTGGCCACGGTGGCTCAGGTGAAATCCTGTAGCCCGGAAGTGATGGCCGATGAGTCGAACCCGTCGCGCATCACCTGTACCGGTAACTCCGACACCGGTGATGACGGCCACTACGCGCTGACCACCAAAACCCACAACATCAAAGCGGGCCCAATCGATGTTGAGGTGTACGCCAACTACGGCTTCGACTCCAAAGCGGTGGATAACGACAAGCAGCTTGATGCCTGGCAGGGCGGCCTGCTGTTAAGCCACACCAACAGCGATGACAGCGGCGTGAACAAGGTTATCCTGCGCTACTCCGATAACTCGGATAACAGCGTGTTCAACAAAACCGACGGTCTGACGGCTATCTACGCCAGCTTCGAGGGTAACTACAAGTTCACCCAGCAGGCGCAGGTGGAATACCTGCTGGCGTTCCACGACTACGACAACAGCAAAGACAAAACCGACAACCGTAAAAACTACGGCGCGATTGTGCGTCCGATGTACTTCTGGAACGACGTGCACTCGACGTGGCTGGAAGCGGGCTACCAGCGTGTGGATTACGACCAGGGCGGAGATAACCACGGCTGGAAGCTGACGCTGTCGCAGAACATCGCGATTGGTATGGGTCCGGAATTCCGTCCGATGCTGCGCTTCTACGTGACCGGCGGTCAGGTCGACAACAAGCGCACGGCGAAGGTGAACGGTACCGACGACCAGCAGCTGGATTCACTGAACTTCGGCGGCATGTTTGAGGCGTGGTTCTAAGCGAGCGTGAAAAAATCGCTTTGCCTGGAGCAGCCGGGAAACCGGCTGCTCTGTTTATTGGGTTGCCGCGGGCACGACTAGCGTCGCGTCAGCGCCAGCCGAATTCCCAGGCCAATAAACGCCGTGCCGACCACGCGATCCAACACCTTTTGCAGCGTCTGGTTACGCGAGACCGCGCCGGCGGCGCTACCGGCCAGAATGGCAAACGTGGCGTCGGTCATAAAACCAACCAGCGCATAGGCCATACCGAGGATCAGAAACGAAACGGCATGATGCTCGCCGTTCGGCATCACGAACTGCGGGAAGAAGGAGATAAAGAACAAAATCACCTTCGGATTGGTGAGGGTGGTAATAAACCCTTTTGACAGCAGGCCGCCGGTATTGGCCCTGTTTCGCTCCACCACCGGTTCATCGCCCTGTGCCGATTTCCGGCTAAACGTGCCCAGCACCATTTTCCCACCCAGATACATCAGGTATACCGCGCCGACGTACTTCACCACGGTGAACAGCAGCGGCGAGGCGATAATCAACGCCGTTAAACCCACGGCGCTGGCAACCGCATGGGTGCAGCTACCGAGCGCAACGCCTGCGGCGGAAATCAGCCCAGCGCGGCGACCGTTTGCCACGCTCTGGCCGACGACATAGGCCATATCGGGCCCCGGCGTGATGGAGAGCAGGAACACGGAGAGAATGAACAGCCCAAAATGGGTGATATCCAGCATGATGACCTCGGTTAGTGGATAAGGGTAACGCCGCTGCGCGCAAGCGCATCGGTGAGCGGTTGATCCAGTATACCGTCGACGATCAGCGTGCTGGCGAGGCTGAGCTCGCCGATGGCGAAAGCGGAGGCGGCGTTAATTTTCTCATGAGAGGCCATGACCACGGTTTCCGAGGCTCGTTCGCTCAGCAGACGTTTTACTCCTGCCTCTTCAAAATTTCCGGTCGTAAACCCGGCGCTGTGATGCACTCCAGTGACGCCCATAAAGTACAGATCGGCGTTGATTCGGCTGGCGGCTTCGGTCATCGCCGTCCCGGTCGTGACCACCGAGTGCTTGAACAGCGTGCCGCCGAGCAGGATGACATCAATTAACGGATAGTCGACCAGACCGACGGCGATGTTTGGGCTGTGGGTCACCACGGTGAACGGCATATCGACTGGCAGCAGCTTGATCATCTCTGAGGTGGTTGTCCCCCCGTCAACGATCACCACCTGGCCCGGGCAGATTAATGCCGCTGCTTTTTGCGCGATCGTTTTCTTTGCGTCAATTTGCACGCTTTTTCTTGCTTCGAACGGGGCGATAGCGGCTGAAACCGGCAGCGCGCCGCCGTGGACGCGCTGGAGCAATCCCGCCGCCGCAAGTTCGCGTAAATCCCGGCGAATTGAGTCTTCCGAGACGTTGAAGTGCTGGCTTAACTCGGTAGAGTGCACCTGTTTATCCCGAGCCAGAATCTCAAGGATGTGCTGTTTTCGCTGGCTGGCTAGCATCATTTTCTCTATGCGTGTTTGATCTTGAATGTGCACGATTATGCATGATAGGTTGTGCGCTGTCACCTGTTACCCAAAACAACAACCTATGTGGAGCATAAGATGCAAAGTATGATCATATTGATTGCAGGTCCAGTGCGAAGTGGCACCAACGGCGATGAACGGTTGATGCATGAAAACCTGGCCCGCATGGAGCAGACGGCGCTGGCGGTGTATCAGCGGGGGCATATCCCGGTGATTGGCGAGTGGCTGGCATTTCCGCTCTCGGCGGCGGCGGGGTCGCAGAAAATTGGCGATGCCATCAGCGAAGCGTTTCTTTACCCTGTGGCTCATCGACTGTTGACGCGTTGTGATGCGGTGCTGCGCATTGAAGGCGCGTCTAACGGTGCGGATAATGATGTCAGGGTCGCGAATGAGCTTGGGCTGGCAGTGTATTACTCACTGGATGAGGTCCCCGTGAAGACGAAGCAGGCGGAGGCGTAACTCCGCCTGACGGCGAAAAGATTAGATCCAGACGTCGTTGACGGCGGTGCGCGCGCCGCCCTCATGGCCGGTATTGAGTACGCCGCGCGGCTCAATAAGCAGCAGATGCGCTTCGTGTACGGCTGCCGTTTTGTGCTCAATACCCCGTGGAACAACGAACATTTCGCCTGCCTGAACTTCAACAATACGATCGCGGAACGCTATTTCCAGCGTGCCCGCGAGGACGACGATCGTTTCGTCGGTTTCCGGGTGCGCATGCCAGATAAAATCGCCCTGGATTTTTACTACCTTGAATTGATAGTCGTTCATTTCAGCGACCACTTTGGGTTGCCAGTGCTCGCTGAACTGAGCAAGTTTTGACACAAAATTAACGGGCTTCTGCATGAGTGAGTCTCCTGTAACAAGAGAACCCAGCTTATAAAGCGGCAGGTGGCGCGTATTGTACGTTTGTGCAGGTAGGGGACGAGAGGCCGTGGAGCTTTAGCCAGCGCCCCGGAGACAGCCCGATACACGCATTGAAGTGGCGAATCATATGACTTTGATCGGTAAAACCGGCCTGGATCGCGCTATCCGCCATGCTGAATCCGGCCAGGAGCAACTGCTTGCAGTAGCTGATGCGCCGCAGGATAACGTAGCGATGAGGGCTGGTACCGTACAGGGCGCGGAAGTCACGGCTCAGCGCCCAACGCTCGCGACCGCTGGCGGCGGTGAGTTCTTCAGAAGAGATGCTGCGGTAAAAGAATTCGTGGATATAGTCTCTGGCCCGTTCGGCGGCCGGATAATCGAAGGCGCGACGATGAAAGCGCAGCCCCCCCACCGCTGACAGCGCGTGCGCAAGACCGTAGAGCGCTTCATCTTCTTCCAACGGCTGTAGCGGAGCATCAACGGCGCAGAGTAAAGGCGTGGCGGCGGCCAGCAGTCGCGGATCGGCGGATATCCCCCCTTTGATATAGGGTAATGACTGGCCGCCCAGGATGGACTGTATCAGCGACGGCTCAACATAGAGCATGCGATAGCGGAAACCCTCTTCGGTTCCCGCTTCGCCGTCGTGAAGCTCATCAGGATGCAGCACGAGGGTTGAGCCGGGAAGGCCGTGTCGCATGCTGCCGCGATAACGGAAGCTCTGCACGCCAGACAGCGTGCGGCCAATGGCATAGGTATCGTGTCGATGCGGCTGATAGCCATGCCCCCTGAAGTAAGCTTCAATAATCTCAATGCGCGATGGCGCGGTGGCCCGGCGAAGCCAGTCCTGGGTTGCGATGTTGTTTTTCATGCAGGAGTCCGCAGTTGGGCTGGCTGACGGAAGTGCTCTCGTTTTACCTGCCTCTCTTGTTTATCGACAGAATATCACCGTCCAGCGGCTAACGTAGCATTGATGATGGTGCTCCCGTTGTTGCATGTCACACAGTCCCATTGGTCCGGAATGTATACAAATGATCGGTGAAAATGAATTTCCTGGAGGCGGATTTTTGTGCGCAAATTCGCTCGAAAAAAGTTCCGTTAGTCACGCCAATATTGTGAAGAAAATGTATCAAATACGATTTTTGACTAGGTTAATTCTTAGTCTTTATATTGTTGATGGTGTAAATTATTGCCTTAAAATAAGTAACAAGCGTAATTATGTTTTCTTATCGCATTGATATTTAACAAATAATTTTGTTTTATAAAGTTATGTCAGCTAAGTGTAAATTATTCTTTTGAGTGATCCATAGCTGTATTTCCCATTCGTCAAGCGGTGTTTTCTTGACCCCTGTCACGTCCTTTCATTTCGTAGGCTTATGAAATAAATCTTTACGATCTCGATCACTAAAATATCTTTCGTAAAAAAATAAAATGCAATTCCATAAAAATGAAACACAATTCCAATTGAGGGTTATTGCATGTTTAAAAAATCTCTGGTCCTGATGGCATTATGTGGCGCCTCTTTCGCAGCATCCGCAGTTACTGTCGATCTCCGTCATGAATTTATTGACGGCGGTAAAACTGATAAAACGAACGCTGACCGCGTTTCTGTCTCTCACCGTTTTGCAAATGGCTTTGGTTTCTCCGTTGAAGCAAAATGGAAATCAGGTGGTAACAACACCGATCAACCGTTCTCTGACTTCGTCGGTAACGGTCATGAAGAATCTATTAGCTACCAATACAAATTTAATAAAAACTTCTCCATTCAGCCTGGCTTTAATATTGAAAGTAACGACAGCCGTTCTATTTATAAGCCGAACCTGCGCGTTCAATATAGCTTCGACAACGGCTTCTACGTAGCCGCGCGTTATCGTTATGACTACACCCGTTATCCGTCAAATGCCAATAAAGACGATGACAAAGTTAACCGTGGTGATGCATGGGCTGGTTACGTGTTCGGTGACTGGCGTACCGAGCTGAACTACGTCTATGCACGTAGCTCAGAAGGCAATGCACGTAACAACAACAAGCCATATTCTCAGGAATATAACGTGAAAGTGGCATATAAAATCGACAAAAACTGGGCTCCGTATGGCGAAGTGGGTAACGTAGGCGTCAACGATCGTGATGACCGCCAGACCCGTTTCCGTGTGGGTGTCGCTTACTCCTTCTAATTGCCTCCTGCTTTAGTGAAACCCCCGGCGAAGCTGGCCGGGGTTCTCTACTTTTCCCTGCAAACCTTGCCACACCTTATTTGTACTCCGCCTGAATAATTTAATTAATGTTAAAGCGCAGTTGTGTCGCTATTACCCCACGTCTTTCGTATTCACATCATCGAAGAGGTTCGTGTATGGACAGCGCTATCGTCGTAGTATTACTTCTCATCGTCTGTTTCCTGATTCTGGGGGGCGGATGGTTTCTCATCATGCGCACAGAAATGAAAATAGAAAAAAAGATGCATACTGAATTCGAGTTAAAAAGAGAAGAGGAAAAACAGCAAAAGATACTACAAAAATATGAGGAGTTGCTGGCGATGGAAATTGAGTGGCACACCCAGCGGCTGGCCAGCATCAGTTTTTTTATTGCCAAATTAAAGAAAAAGCAGGATGCCGAATATCGTAGTACGCAGCCCAGCATTAATGGTGATAACACGCAGCTTCATTCGAAAATAAAGGCGCTGATCTTCATTTACTTCCCGCATCTGCAGGATGATTACGCCAAGCTTTGCAAGCTGGCCGATTGCACGGTCTATTTTGATTATCTGTACGGACGTTCAAACGACGGCACTCGCGTGTTGCGCGACCTGTCCGACAAAATGCAGAAGTTCGCTGCCCAATCTACCGAGTTCCAGAACCGAATCCGTAACGAGGTCACGGTGAAATGAGTGGCGGTCTCCATCGCCCCAGGTCTATGCTTAGCCTCGAACCCATATAAAAAATAGAGGCAATGTCATGGATAAGGAACTACAGGATGCGGGCTATCGCGTCTATACCGGGGAAAAGATTGATGTCTATTTCAACACCGACATCTGCCAGCACTCCGGCAATTGCGTCAGAGGCAGCAGCAAGCTGTTTAACCTGAAGCGGAAACCGTGGATTATCCCGGATGAAGTGGACGTTGCCACGGTGGTGCGGGTGATCGATACCTGCCCGAGCGGGGCGCTGAAATACCGTCATCATGACTAAGCGAGGGTGCGATGGAGATTCTGGAAGGGCATAACAAGTTTTATGTGAATGATGCAAACGGCAACCAGGTGGCGGAAATCGTCTTTGTGCCGACCGGCGAGCATTTGAGCATTATTGAGCACACCGATGTCGACCCCAGCCTGAAAGGGCAGGGGGTCGGGAAACAGCTGGTGGCGAAGGTGGTGGAAAAGATGCGCCAGGAACAACGAAAAGTGATCCCTCTGTGCCCGTTTGCCAAGCATGAGTTTGATAAGACTCGCGAATACGACGATATTCGCGCCTGACCTTTTTGCGCCAGCGCAGGCTGGCGCGATTTCCTCGCTTTTAGCGGAGCTGTTCAATGATCAGCATCGCCGCGATTGCCACCATCAATCCTCCGGATATCCGGCTGACGACCCGCGCGGCCTGTGGACGGCTGGTGAGTAGCGCACGTGAACCGTAACCTACCAGCAGATAGATGAGCGTACAGGTCAGCAGATGCATCAGCCCCAGCGCCGACATTTGCAGTGCCAGCGGCCACTGACCGTGTGGATCGGTAAATTGCGGCAGCAGCGCCAGAAACAACAGAAAAACCTTGGGATTCAGGCCGCTGATGCACAGCCCTTTCAGCACCCACCGATTCCAGCCGCCGCTCTGCAGGCTGGCGCTGGAGACCGTTGCCGGGTGGCGCAGCAGGGAAATGCCTAACCACAATAAATAGAACGCGCCCAGTAGCGTGATAGCCGACAGCGCCAGCGGATGCCCGGCAATCAGTACGCCAACGCCCGCGACCACCACGATGGTCGCCAGCAGATGCCCGGACATCAGCCCGGCTACCGCCGGAACAATGCGCCGACCGTGGATTCCGGCGCTGATGGTGTAGGCCCAATCGGCCCCTGGCGTCATGATCAGCAAAAACGACACCAGCCAGAAACCGGCCACTAAGCTCATCTCCATGACCCACATTCTCCATTATTTTTCATTGCGTTATCCCCGAAAACCCTGACCCGATATCGAGAAAGAATATCGTTATTTCCGCGCAATGAGCTTTCAATGTTATGCTGGAATTTCGCGCGCAGAGAGAGAATCTTCTAAATGGATAGCATTGATCGAAAAATTCTTGCTGAACTACAGGCGGATGGCCGTTTATCTATCACCGAGCTGGCTGAACGGGTAAACCTGAGCCTCTCGCCGTGCCATCGACGCCTGCGGGCGCTGGAGCAGGAGGGGGTGATTACCGGTTATCGCGCCAACCTTGATCCAGGCAAGATGGGCTTCAATTTTGTGGCGCTGGTGTTTGCGACGCTTAAAGAGGGTGACCGCAAAGCGGTTAGCGCTTTTGAGGAGGCGGTGGAAGAGATCCCGCAGATCGTACTGGCCCAGCGGCTGTTTGGCGACCCCGACTATTTAATGCAGGTGGTCACGCGCGATCTCTCGTCGTTCCAGAAGCTCTACGACCAAAAGCTCTCGGCCATGCCGGGCGTACAGCACCTGCGCTCGACGCTGGTGATGAAAACCGTCGTGCAGGATCGCGCTTTCCCGCTGGAGACGCTGAAAGAGAAATAGTTGGCTGAAACGTTTCGTGTGTTAAAGTAGGGCGACAGGGGATGGCATTCCCCCTTGAACCGCCGTGTGGCTGATGATGCCTGTTTTTATTCCTGGACCGGGAATGAACAGGCACACCTCTACCGCGTCCAGGATGATCAATTCATCTAAGGATGCGTCCATGATTTCTGAACACTTCGCGCGTAAAAATACGCTTTTCTTTCTTTTGCAGTGGCTGCTGCTGGCGACAGTGATTGCGGTGTTGGCCGGTTCCGCCTCCGCGCTCTTCCTCTTTTCACTCGATTGGGCAACCGCGACGCGCATCACGCAGCATTGGCTGATCTGGCTACTGCCGTTTGCCGGTTTTGCCGTCGGCTGGCTCTACCTGCGCTTTGGCCGCTCGGTAGAGGGCGGGAATAACCTGATCCTTGAAGAGGTACATCGCCCGGCGAACACCATTCCTCTGCGGATGGCGCCGTTGGTGTATATCGGTACCGTCGTTTCGCATCTGTTTGGCGCGTCGGTTGGGCGTGAAGGCACTGCGGTGCAAATGGGCGCTTCTATCGCTGACCAGTTTACCTCGTTGCTCAAGCTCAATAACGACGCGCGCCGAATGGTGTTGATGGCGGGGGTCAGCGCTGGCTTCTCCTCGGTATTCGGCACGCCGCTTGCCGGCGCTATTTTCGGTCTTGAGGTGATGGCGATTGGCCGCATGCACTACACCGCCATTTTCCCCTGCCTGCTGGCGGCGGTGGTGGCTGACCAGGTGGGGCTGATGTGGGGTGTACACCATACCCACTACGCAATGTCGTTGATTCCGCCACTCTCCTTGTGGACGCTGGGGGCGGTGATGGCTGCTGGCTGCTGTTTCGGCCTGGCGGCGCGCGTCTTTGCTGATGCCACGCACCTGATTGGCGGTGTGATGAAAAAATACGTGGCGTATGCGCCGCTACGTCCGTTTATCGGCGGGGTGATTGTGGCATTGGCGGTCTATCTGTTGCTGGGGGATCGTTATATTGGTCTTGGTATTCCGGTGATTGTTGATGCTTTTCAGCATCCTCTGGCACCGTGGGACTTTCTCGGCAAGCTGGCTTTTACCGTCATGTCGCTGGGCAGCGGTTTTAAAGGCGGTGAGGTGACGCCTTTATTCTATGTCGGGGCCACGCTGGGTAACGCGTTGGCGCCGCTGCTACATCTTCCGTTCGCTTTCCTGGCCGGCCTGGGCTTTGTTGCTGTCTTTGCCGGGGCCGCCAACACGCCGATCGCCTCGACGTTGATGGCGATTGAGCTGTTTGGCGCGGAGATTGGCGTGTATGCCGCGATGGCCTGCGTGGTCGCCTGGCTGGTCTCCGGCTATAGCGGAATCTATCGTTCTCAGCGGGTTGCTTGTCTGAAGCATCGGGTGGTGCCCGTCGGGATCACACTGGCGGAACTTCCGGCCTGGCAGCGTAAAAATTCGCGCCCGCAGCCTCCAGTGGATGAAGCGAAAGCGGATAGCTAATAACGTATTGTTGTAACGGAGTGGAATTCTTATTGCGAAAATGTAAATAACGAACTCAATATTTGTTATTTCAGAATGGCTGCGCATTCTGGCTATCTTGGTTCCAGCCCAACTATCCGGCATCGAATCAGGAGAAAACCAGAATGAGCAGACAAATCAAATTAGGTGCTTTTCTTCCCGGCGGCGGCCAGCATATTGCGGCATGGCGTCATCCGGATCAGCCTGCCGACGGCGCAACCAGTTTTGAATTCCACAAACAGCTGGCGCAAACCGCCGAACGCGGGCTGTTTGATGCTTACTTCCTGGCCGATGGCCTGGCGATTCCTGCTTCTGGCGTGACCGATGGCGGCACCGCCAAGGTGGCCGGTTTTGAACCGGTGACGCTGTTTTCCGCGCTGGCCCCGCTGACCAACAATATCGGCTTTATCGCGACTGCCTCGACCACTTATGAAGAGCCGTACAACCTGGCGCGCAAGTTTGCCTCGCTGGATTTAATCTCCGGCGGCCGTGCTGGCTGGAACGTTGTGACTACGGCGACGGAAGCTGCGGCGCATAACTTCAACCTCGACACTCAGCATCCGCACGAATATCGCTATCAGCGGGCGAAAGAGCACGTTGAAGTGGTCAAAAAGCTGTGGGACAGCTTCGAGGATGACGCGTTCCTTCGTGATAAAGCCTCCGGCCAGTTCTTTGATCGCAATAAAGTGCACGACACGAATCACGTCGGCAAATTCTTTAAAGTTCGCGGGCCACTGAATGTGCCGCGTTCTCCTCAGGGCCAGCCGGTGATCGTGCAGGCCGGGCAATCTGAAAGCGGACGTGCGCTGGCAGCTGCCACCGCCGAAGTCATTTTCACCTCACACCAGCATCTGGAGACGGCGCAGGCCTTCTATCGCGATATTAAATCTCGCGCCAGAGCAGCAGGCCGCAACCCGGATCACGTGCTGATCATGCCCGGTGTCGCGCCGTTTATTGGCCGTACCGAAGAAGAGGCCAAAGAGAAATACCACAAGCTGACTTCGCTTATCGTCGAAGCCGACGGCATTGCGCTGCTGAACGGCCTGGCCGGTGGGGGGATCGACCTGGGTAAATTCGATCCTGATGGCCCGCTGCCGCCGCTGCCGGTAACCGAAGGGATGAAATCGCGTCCGGAACTGATCCGCCAGATCGCCGATGAAAACAACTTCACCATTCGCCAACTCTACCAGTGGGTTGCGACCGCGCGCGGGCACTTTACCGTGGTGGGAAGCGCGGAGCAGGTGGCCGACACGCTGCAGGCGTGGTTTGAGAACGAGGCCGCAGACGGTTTCAACGTGCTGCCGCCGTGGCTGCCGGGCGGGCTGGATGACTTTATCGAGCTGGTGGTGCCTATTCTGCAAAAACGCGGCCTGTTCCGTACCCAGTATGAAGGCAAAACGCTGCGCGAAAACCTGGGGCTGCCGTTTGCCGATAACCGCTACAGCGCCGCGCGCAATGCCAAAGTGGCTTGAGGAGGATCTATGTTCTATTCCACCACCCGAATTCGCCTGAAGGCTCGCCAGACAACCGCGCCCGCCTATCGGCAATGGTATCAGCGCAGCCTGTCGCTGATTGCTCGCTACGGCCTGCTGGTGCTGTTTTTTGCCGGCTGGCAAATCGCCAGCACCGCAGGCTGGCTTAACGCAGCGGTGATCCCGCCGCTGGATAAAATCTTTGCCGCGCTGTGGAACGGTATTTCTCAGGGCGCACTGCTGGGTGACATCACCATCAGTTTACAGCGCGCCGGGTTAGCTTTTGCCGCCGCTATCGTGGTGGGGATTCCGCTGGGGCTGTTTATGGGACAAATACGCCCGCTGGAGCAGGCGCTGGATCCTATCTTACAGCTCTTCCGCCAGACCTCGGCGCTGGCGCTGTATCCCATCTTTATCCTGCTGCTGGGCCTGGGCGAAACGTCAAAAGTGTTCGTTATCTTTTGGGCGGCGCTGTTCCCGATTCTGCTGTCGACCATTAGCGGTGTGAAAGAGGTGGATGGCAAGCTGCTGGAGATGGCGCGGACCTTCGGCGCCGGACGACTGACGCTGTTTTACCGGGTGATTGTTCCTGCCTCGGTGCCGTCCATCTTTGTTGGGCTGCGTCTTTCCGCGACGACCGCGCTGCTGCTGCTGATTGCCGCAGAAATGATTGGCGCGAATCAGGGGATCGGTTTCCGGGTGATGAATGCGCAATATAACTTCCAAATACCGATGATGTTCGCGGCGATATTCCTGCTGGCGTTTGCCGGGCTATTAGCGAACGCCATTCTGGTCCTGTTGCAGCGTCGTCTGTGTCGCTGGAACTCACGTAACCATTAATTTTGCACGTTATTTTGCGTTTTTAAATTAAGCCTGATGGGAATTTCAATAATGAAAAAACAGATCTCTTTTGTGTGGGTGGCGATACTTTTCCTCTTTGGCATCAGCACATCAGTGCGGGCTCAGGAAGCGGTCACGATGCGCTATATGGCGAGCTACGGCGGTATTTCCGCCCACGAATTAGCCGACGCGCTGGGGTATTTTAAGGATACCGGGGTGTCGATCAAAAATGCTGGTTATGCCAGCGGTGGCCCGGAGTCTTTATTTGCGCTGGCGTCGAACAGCATTGATATCGGATCGGCAGCCACGCCGGCGGTGATTAACGCCATTGCTAACGGTAACGATTTTGTCGCTGCTTACCCTACCAACGGTATTAACGAGACCACCAAATCTATCTTCTACGTGAAGGAAGATAGCCCGATTAAATCGATCAAAGATTTAGCCGGAAAAAGCGTGGCGGTGAATACCCTGGGGGCGCACCTGGATTACACGTTGCGCGAGGCGCTGCGTCAGGCCCATCTGCCGGAAAACGCGGCGAAACCGGTGGTCGTGCCGGGCCCGCAGCTGGAACAAACTTTACGCTCTGGTCAGGTCGACGTTGCGGCATTTGGCTACTGGCAAACCACTTTTGAAGGGTCGGCGCGCAGCCACGGCGGCCTGCGTCCAATCTTCAACGATGCCGACGTACTCGGGCCGATTGCCGGCGGCTTCACGGTGCTGCGTGCTGACTTCGTTAAGCAGCACCCTGATGCGGCGCGCATCTTCGTGGTGGAGTCGGCGCGTGCCCTGGACTACGCTCGCGACAATCCGGAAAAAGTGCGCGAAATTATGGCCAAAATCCTTAAGGAACGCGGTGAGAACCCGGAGGTCGCGAAATACTTTACCGGCTACGGCGTGCGTAAAGGCGGCCAGTCCGAACCACACGACGTGCAGTTCTGGCTGGATATCCTCGAGCGTGATGGCGTGCTGAAAAAAGGTCAGCTCAAAGCCTCTAATATTTTGCTGAAAACGGAAGGTGTGTGATGACTGCGACACTTCAGACGCCACGCGGCGATATTTCGATTCGTAGCTTACGCAAAACGTTCTCGCTGGAAGGTAAACCGTTCGACGTTTTCCGCGACCTGAACTTACAGATTGAGAGCGGGCAGAGCATTGCCATCGTTGGGCCGAGCGGCTGCGGGAAAACCACGCTGCTGCGTATTCTGGCGGGGCTGGAAACGCCGGATGCGGGCGACGTGGTGATTGACGGTCAGGCGGTGCATGGCATGAGCCGCGAGCGCGCGGTGATTTTCCAGGAGCCACGCCTGCTGCCATGGCTGACGGTGCTGGAGAATGTCAGCTTCAGCCTCGACGTACAGGGCGTGCCGCGCAAGCAGGCCAGAGCGCGGGCGAAAGAGGCGATTGAGCTGGTGGGCCTCAGCCACTGCGAGCAGGCGCTACCGAACCAGCTTTCCGGCGGCATGGCTCAGCGTGTGGGAATTGCCCGCGCCCTGACCATTCAGCCAGAAATTCTGCTGCTGGATGAACCGCTGGGCGCGCTGGATGCGATGACTAAAATCACCATGCAGGAAGAACTGGTCCGTATTCGTGATGCGGAAAAGATGACGATGGTGCTGGTGACGCACGATCTGGAAGAGGCGATTTATCTCGCTGACCGGGTGCTGATTCTGCCGAAAATTAAGGGCGACCCGATTCGCACGATTGAAGTTTCGCTGCCACGCCCGCGCGAACGTAGCAGCACAGAGTTCGTCGTCCTGCGTCAGCAATTAATGGCTGAGTTTGGTCTGCATTAATTATTGTTTGTAATATGCGTGGCTTAATTTAATTTCCGTGCAAACTGTAAGGCTGCTTTTTTTAATTAAAAAAAGCAGCCAAAGTCTATTTGTTAATGTTTTTTGTTAAATAATGGGTGATATTTTAAAATAATGTAAAAGTGCGCTACTATTGTCGCACTCATTACATTTAGCTATGCGAATATCATCATTATGCCTGCTATTAATAAAAAACTATTTTCTCTCGCCACCATCGCCCTGCTGGTCAATTCCGCTGCTTACGCCAATACTGAAACCACGCAAAAAACCGATGTTCTGCTCATCGGCGGCGGCATCATGAGCGCCTCTCTGGGCACCTGGCTTCAGGAGCTGCAGCCGGACTGGAAGCAGGTGATGGTCGAGAAACTCGATAAAGTCGCATTAGAATCATCTAACGGCTGGAATAACGCCGGCACCGGCCACTCGGCTAACATGGAATTAAACTACACGCCGCAGCGCCCGGACGGCAGCATTGATGTCACTAAAGCGCTGGAAATTAACGAACAGTTTATAATCTCCCGCCAGTTCTGGTCGGCGCAGGTGAAGCGCGGCGTATTGAATAATCCGCACTCCTTTATTAATTCCACTCCACATATGAGTTTTGTGTGGGGCGATAAAAATGTGGAATATCTCGGCAAGCGCTACGATGCGCTGCAAAAAACCACGCTGTTCCAGGGCATGAAATTCTCTACCGATCATCAGCAAATTGCTCAATGGGCGCCGCTGGTCATGGCCGGTCGCGATCCGCAGCAGAAAGTGGCTGCCACCTGGACGCCGGTGGGTACTGATGTCAACTATGGCGAAATTACGCGCCAGCTGATTGGTAGCCTGCAAAAGAACGAACACTTTACGCTGCAAACCTCCTCTGAAGTGACCGAGTTTAAGCGCAACGGCGATAACTCGTGGCACGTGACCATTGAAGACGTCAACAGCGGCAAACAGCATGCTATTGACGCGAAGTATGTCTTCATCGGTGCAGGCGGCGGCGCATTGAAGCTGCTGCAAAAAACCGGTATTCCGGAAGCGGATAACTATGCGGGCTTCCCGGTGGGCGGTTCATTCCTGATGACTGAAAACCCGGACGTGACCCGTCAGCATATGGAGAAAGTCTACGGTCAGGCTTCCGTGGGCGCGCCGCCGATGTCGGTGCCGCACATTGATGCGCGCTTTATCGACGGTAAACGCGTGGTGCTGTTCGGGCCGTTCGCAACCTTCTCCACGAAGTTCCTGAAACAAGGTTCGTTCTTCGATCTGCTGAGCACGACCACCACCAGCAACGTCATGCCGATGACCCACGTGGGTCTGGATAATTTCGACCTGGTGAAATACCTCATCAGCCAGGTGATGTTGAGCGATGACGATCGTTTTGCGGCGCTGAAAGAGTATTACCCGCAGGCGCGTAAAGAAGACTGGAAGTTGATTCAGGCCGGTCAGCGCGTGCAGATCATCAAGAAAGATGCCGATAAAGGCGGCGTGTTGAAGCTGGGTACCGAAGTGGTGGTGGATCAGCAGCGTACCATTTCGGCGCTGCTTGGCGCATCTCCGGGGGCCTCTACCGCCGCGCCTATCACCCTCAACGTGATTAAGAAACTGTTCCCGGAACAGTTCAACTCACCGGAGTGGCAGAGCAAAATCCACAGTATCGTCCCGAGCTTTGGCCAGAACCTTAACGGCAACGTCGCGCTGACCCAACAGGTATGGAACGACACCGCCGCGACGCTGGAACTGACCAAACCGCCGGTGATCCAGATGCCAGCCGCCCCGGTAGCGCAGGCTAAACCGGCTGAAGAGCAGCCAGCCAGCGCGTCGCCGCAGCACGATATGGCGCTGTAAACTTACCGTTTTCCAGCGATAAAAAAGACCTGACGGGGGAACCCGACAGGTCTTTTTTTTTGCATCAAATATTGTTCAGCCTAAAAACATCACCGATACGCACATCAACCCGACAATCAGCGTAATCAGGCTACCGATAGAGCGGTAGGGCTTCAGCGCCGGGATCAGGTAAGTCGACAGCGTCGGCATGATAAACAGAATCATGGCGATCAGCGGGCCGCTGATAGCGTAAATCATCGAAATGGCATTCGGGTTGATGCAGCAGACGATGAACGTTACTGCGGAGACCAGCATGATAGACAGCCCGCGATTGAACGAGCGGCTCTTACGCACGCCAACCTGGTTCAGCGACGCTTTCACCATCTCACTCGCTCCTTCAATCACGCCAAAATAGGTGCCGAGGAACGATTTTGACATCGCCACAACCGCCACAATAATGCCGGAAATCGACAGCCAGCCTGGTGAGTCAGGCATCATCGATAGCGCAGAAAGGATGGTGACGCCTTCTTCTTTTGCCGTATTGATGTACG
Organism: Kluyvera sp. CRP; assembly: GCF_019930565.1. NCBI lineage: Bacteria > Pseudomonadati > Pseudomonadota > Gammaproteobacteria > Enterobacterales > Enterobacteriaceae > Kluyvera > Kluyvera sp. CRP. The sequence continues at coordinate 2,020,091 of NZ_CP082841.1, forward strand.
ACGGCGGAATCGAAAGCAGGCAGCTGAACACAAAGAACAGCACACTCAGGCAGATAACCAAGTACGCTACCTTCATGATTTTTTTGCATTTACCCATGGCTTGCTCGCCGTATTTCTCTCGACGGTCGATGGCGAAGGTCGAAATAATCGGCGTATGGCTAAAAGCGAAAACCATCACGGGAATGGATAACCACACCTGATGCAAAGTGTGCGTGTTGACCTCCATCTGCGTGGTCAGCAGCGACGGCTGCCAGCTTCCGGTCAAATAGAGCGATAAGAACAGGAAGTAGGCGATCAGCGGGAACACCAGCATGCCCATGACGCGGATAGTGGTCTGGCGACCGGTCAGGAAGATCAGGTTCAGCAACAGCACCACGCCCAGGCTAATCAATGCACGCAAAGGTAAATCGACGGGCGTATAGCGGGCAATCTGCTCGGCCAGGGAATTGGTGATAGCGACGGCGTAGATTAGCACCACCACGAAGAAGGCAATGAAATAGAGCGCGGTGATTAAACTGCCGATCTTTTTGCCATAGTAGTGGGTGACGGCGCCAGTAATGCCAACGCTTGCCGGAGTGTTAGCGGAAAGGATGAACTGACATAAAGCGCGGTGTGGCCAGTAGGTTAACGGCCATGCCACCAGTGCGGTGATAAACAGAACTACCGCACCGGCGGCCCCTAGCTGGATGGGCAGGAAAAGGGTTCCCGCTCCGACGGCAGTGCCATATAGGGCAAAGCTCCATAGAGTTTCGTCTTTAGACCAAATTTTAGACATTATCTGAATATATCAACCATAAAACCAAAAAAATGGCGGACAATTTACCATAATTAGCTTTTCGTGTGGCTGAACATTTTCAGGCCGCTTGTTATCGGCCTGAAAAGAAGACTAATTTTGTGCGTAAAGATTCTGTTGGCGGCGTTTGATGATGCGATCGCGCAGCGTATCGTACGCCCAGTTGTAGAGCATGGTGTAAGGCAGGAAAAACAGGAAGAAACCAATCTCCAGCGTGAGTGCCTGCAGCAGCGTTACGCCCAGCACGAACGACACGATGCTGACGCCAATAACGATAAACCCACACTCAAATCCCAGGGCGTGCAGGGCACGCACTTTTGCCGTCCGCTTTACGCGAGTGACCGGCCACAGGCGGTCAAAAACGGCGTTGTAGATGATGTTCCACACCATGGCGGTGGTGGCCAGAATAATCGTGAGTCCCCCCATTTCCAGTACGGACCGTTGCATCAGCCAGGCGGCGGTAGGGGCGAGGATCGCGGTGGCGATCCCTTCAAAGCACACGGCGTGGAAAATACGCTCCGGCAGCTTTCTGCGATGTAATGAATCGTGTTGCATCTGATGACCTTCGTTTTATTGAACACTGTTATGCGCATTTTATGGGTAAATGTGATAAGTAAAAGATAGAATCCATCGATAAAGTAGATACTTCATGCGCTATTCCCCCGAAGCTCTGACCGCCTTCGTTGAAACCGTCTCCTGCGGATCCTTTTCCGCCGCGGCACGCCGTCTACGCAAAAGTCAGTCGACGATCAGCACCGCCATCGCTCATCTGGAGGTGGATCTCGGCGTCACGCTATTCGATCGCTCTGCGCGCCAGCCGGTATTGACCCCGGAAGGTCAGCGGGTGCTGAGCTACGTGCAGGCGATCCTCGCCGCCAGCGAACGGCTTGATGAGCTGGCGGTTTCATTGAGCGGTGAAACGGAAGCGCGGCTGACCTTTGTGCTGTCGGATACTCTGCATCCGGACGTGCTGGAAGATCTGCTGGCGCAGTTCGATCGTCGTTTCCCGCATACCGAGTTTGAATGTCTGGTGGGGGAGGATGATGATGTGGTCGATCTGTTGCAAAAAGGCCGCGCGCAGGTGGGGTTGATTGAGGCGCGCGACGACTACCCTACCGATATTGGTCATACCCGTCTGCCGATGCAGACGCGCATGGCGGTCTATGTCTCTCCCGATCATCCTCTGACCGCGCAGACACGCGTGGAGTGGGAGCAACTGCGCACGTGGCGCGAGCTTCGGTTGAATACCTATCTGGAGAATCGCACCGCACCCGCGCGCGGGCCAGTATGGTCGGCACCCAACTATCTGATGCTGCTGAGCATGGCGGCGCAGGGGCTGGGATGGTGCGTATTGCCCTGTGCGCTGGTGGATGAATTTGCCAGTTCGGCGGAGCTGACTATGCTGGATATTACAGGCTGGCCCATGTCGGTTTCTATCGATTTGCTCTGGCATAAAGAGGCTCCCCTGGGGGCGGCGGGGAGCTGGCTACGTCAGTACCTCCAGCAGGTGTCGACGTAGCGCAGACGATAAGCAATTCCTTTGTGATAAGACTCACTTTTTTTAAACAATTGCGAAAAAAGTTGATAACAATCATCTACTATACGCAGGTTATTTTGCGCTGAGGTTGAGATGAAAGATGTCGTTATCGTAGGTGCTGTCCGTACGCCCATCGGCTGTTTTCAGGGGGCGCTGGCGCGTCATTCCGCCGTCGAACTGGGTAGCCTGGTGATCAACGCGTTGGTCGAACGCAGCGGCATTGCCGCGACGTCGATCGACGAAGTGATTATTGGTCAGGTTCTGACCGCAGGTACCGGGCAAAACCCGGCGCGGCAGTCTGCGATAAAAGGCGGTCTGCCAAATACCGTATCGGCCATCACCATTAACGACGTCTGTGGGTCGGGGCTGAAGGCGCTGCATCTGGCGACCCAGGCGATTCAATGCGGTGAAGCGGATGTGGTTATCGCCGGCGGGCAAGAAAATATGAGCCGCGCGCCGCACGTGTTGACCGACAGCCGCACCGGCGCGCAGTTGGGCAATAGCCAACTTATCGATAGCCTGGTGCATGATGGCCTGTGGGACGCCTTCAACGATTATCACATGGGCGTCACGGCGGAGAATCTGGCGCGTGAGTATGGCATCAGCCGCGAGCAGCAGGATGCCTGGGCGTTAAGCTCGCAGCATAAAGCCCGCAAGGCTATCGATTCGGGGCGCTTTCGCGACGAAATCGTTCCGGTGATAAACCCACAGCCTGGCGGTCAGCCGCAAATTGTGGATACCGATGAGCAGCCGCAAACCGATGCCAGCGCGGAAGCACTGGCGCGGCTGAGCCCGTCGTTCGATCTGTCGGGCTCGGTGACGGCGGGTAACGCTTCATCCATTAACGACGGCGCGGCGGCAGTGTTGATGATGAGCGAAAGCAAAGCGCTTGAACTGGGGTTACCTATCCTGGCGCGGATCCGTGCGTTTGCCAGCGTGGGGGTGGATCCGGCGTTGATGGGGATTGCACCGGTTTATGCCACGCGACGGTGCCTGGAGCGCGCAGGCTGGCAGTTGAATGAGGTGGATTTGATTGAGGCCAACGAAGCTTTCGCCGCGCAGGCCATTTCGGTGGGTAAAATGCTGGAATGGAACGAACAGAAGGTCAACGTCAACGGCGGAGCGATCGCTCTGGGGCATCCGATAGGCGCATCGGGCTGCCGAATTCTGGTTTCTCTGGTTCACGAGATGATTAAACGCGATGCGCGCAAAGGCCTGGCGACGCTGTGCATCGGTGGTGGTCAGGGGGTTGCCCTTGCCGTCGAGCGAGACATTCAGTAAATCTGCTTTAGTTTCTCCATTCTATTTTTTTCTTCAGAAAGACCTCATTCGAGGTCTTTTTTTGTTTATATACGCTGGGTTAAGAGACCAGGAAAGGAATTGTGTCTAGTTTCTTCCTTTATATATTTATTTTTATTTGTGTCATCTGTAAGAGATATGAATGAGTAAATGCTTAGCCGAATCATTGATTAAACATAAATTATTACTATTGCTAAGAATAACTCACGTTACTTCTTTTTCGGTAAGTTCATGTAAAGTAAGTAAATTATTGATTTTTAAATTCAGGAAAAATAAATCTTTGTGATCTAAGTTTTATTTTTTAAGGGTTGCGTCTGTTTTTTGTTGAGCTTTATCACGTCCTCCTTGTGCCAGATTTTCTGAAACAAATAATTACGATCTCGATCACTAAAATAGAAATTTGGAAAAAATAAAATTCAATTTCATAAAAAAGAAACATAATTTCAATTGAGGGATGGCAAATGTTAAAGAAAACTCTGGCCCTGGCCGTATTATCTGGCATGTCTTTCGCTGCATCTGCGGTAACCGTTGACCTGCGTCATGAATATATTGACAGCGGTTCCAACGCTGACCGTGTTGCGGTTTCTCATCGATTTGATAACGGTCTTGGTTTTGGCGTCGAAGCAAAATGGAAAACGGGTGGTGATACTGATAAACAGGATCGTCCGTTTAACGAAATGGTGGGTAATGGTCACGAAGAATCCATTAACTGGCGCTGGAAGGCGACAGATAACTTTGCCCTGAACCCAGGCTTTAATATTGAAAGTAAAGACAGCTACTCCATCTACAAACCGTACCTGCACGCGCAGTACAGCTTTGATAATGGTTTTTATGTGGCGGCGCGTTACCGTTATGAATATACCCGCGTTCCGGCCACTTCCAGCAACGGCGGCGGCGTAGATGACAAGGTCAATAAAGTGGATACCTGGGTTGGCTGGGCGATGGGCGACTGGCGTGTGGAACTGAACTACGTTTATGCACGCAGTACCGTGGCAGACGATCAGCATAAGAGCTTGTATCGTAACAATAATAAACCTTACAGCACCGAATATAACGCTAAGATGGCCTACAAGTGGGACAAAAACTGGTCTCCGTATTTTGAAGTGGGCAACGTGGGTGTGAAATCTACCGATGAACGTCAGACCCGTCTGCGTGTAGGTGTGGCTTACTCCTTCTAAATAAACAAAACCGGACCCTCATCCGTTTTCCCCCCGGAGCATTTGGCCGGGGGTTTTCGTTTTTGTGGGGGCAGAAGCATATACAGCGCGCACAATCTATTTCTCTGGCTCGGATATTCCCTCGCCCCTTTGGGGAGAGGGTTAGGGTGAGGGGGGGAGCTTGGTGTAAAACCCTCACCCCATCCCTCTCCCTTAAAAAGGGAGAGGGGGCCGTCCGTGCCAAGGGGCGAGGGAATAGCAACGTCCGCACAAACCGCAGGCAAAAAAAAGCCCTCCAGAGGAGGGCAAGGCCAGTTACAGAAACACTAAACTTAAAATTCTTATGCTTGCATGAACTTACGTTCGGTTGGCAGTTTGGCGATATACAGCGCCGGCTTGCCGTCTTTGTCAGAGCTGAACAGCACCGCGCTGTCGTCCGGGGTAAAGGACGGATGCGGGTGAGTCACCTGACGGCTGTTTTGTACCGTTGCCCACGAGGTATCGTGACGGGCAACCGGGAAGTAGGCTTTCTTCGCTACGTCAAACGCGTACAGATACGGATCGTTATCGATGGTATAGCCGCTGGTGTCCTTCACGTCGACCGGGGTACCGGAGCCGTCGCCGACCAGCAGGGTGCCGTCGAAATTACTCATCAGGTGTGAACAGGCCGGCATTTGCATCAACGCTTCGTTGACGTTGGTGTCCGGGTTGAAACGGTAAATGGTACGACCCTGTTTGCCTTTCAGATAAGAAACGTAAACCAGCGCGGAGCCATTCGGAACCCAGAATTCGTGGGTGCAGCTTTCGCCTTCCGCATGTTCTTTAACTTTACGTACGTTGCTGCCGTCTTCGTTGACCATCCACATGCGCGCGTCGACCAGGTCGTGCGGGCCTTCGTGGCAGAATGCGACAGTGTTGTCGTCAAACGGACGGTAGATCGGATGGCCGAGCCAGTTTTTCTCTTCGTGGATCACCGCGCTTTCGCCGGTTTGCAGATCGACACGCAGCAGGCGGCAGTGCGGGCCTTTATGGAAGAAGTCGTGGAACAGTTTCCAGTCGTTCAGCGGCGTCCAGTCGCTTTTGGCGATTTCAATGCCGACCAGCTTGGTACAGTCGCTGTTGGACACCCAGGTACCGTAGCCAACCCAGTCGTCCGGCACGCGATAGACTTCGCGCTCGGCCAGAGTTTCAAGATTTACTTCCAGCAGAGTGCGGTCGTTCTTAACGTAGTAAAGGGATTTGTCGTCCGGAGACAGGAAACCACCAAAGGTGTTGTCGCCAGCGCCTTCGGTCAGCTGTACGGCTTCGGCGTTCGCCACATCCAGTAAGTAGTAGTTCCAATGGCCATCGAACTCACCAGCAAACAGCAGATGGCTACCATCGTTAAAGAAGCACTTCTGATAGAAGTAGTTACGATGACAGGTGACTTCTGGTGGTGTTAAGCGGGTGACCTCCGCGCCGGTGTCCGGGTCGCGGCTGACCTCATAATTCAATTTTACCCGCATGCCTTTAGCCATGGTGCTCTCCTTTTACTGATGCGGTCGCGAGGTGCTATCAACTTCGCTGGCCGATGTGGATGTCATTTTAAAAATTAGGTGTTAATTTATCAAAACACCGTTTCAATGTTTGTGATGGCAGACGCACTTTATACGAAAAATCATCATTTCTGCGACTTTTTTGATAACCCTTTACCCCTCCCGTCAAGCGTATCTTTGATTTTGCGACATCATTTACCTCATACAGAGTATTTTTCAAAGAAAATGTAACTAGATGAATAATATTGTTTTTTATTTTTGGCTGAGGGTGGGTAACGGCGTATTCGTGATCCCATTTGCATTTTTGATATTAATTCACAGAAAAAATGAAACGATGTTTTATTTGCAATTGAAAACCCATTTCATCAGGGATAAGATACGTGCATTAACAAAACGGAACGAAGTTTCGTTCTGTAATAGAACATAAGACCACATTTTCCTGGAGGTTCAGGTGGAAGTAAGACAGAGCATTCATAGCGCTCATGCTAAAACGCTGGATACGCAGGGGCTTCGCGAAGAGTTTTTAGTTGAGCAGGTATTTGTCGCCGACGAATACACCATGGTGTACAGCCATATCGATCGCATTATCGTTGGTGGCATCATGCCGGTGGCGAAAACCGTATCGGTTGGCGGCGAAGTGGGCAAGCAGCTTGGCGTGAGTTACTTCCTGGAGCGCCGCGAGCTGGGCGTCATCAACATTGGCGGCGCGGGTACCATCACCGTTGATGGCCAGTGCTACGAAATTGGCCATCGCGACGCGTTATACGTGGGCAAAGGGGCTAAAGAAGTGGTTTTCGCCAGCGTCGACGCGGCGAAACCGGCGAAGTTCTACTACAACTGCGCGCCGGCACACACCACTTACCCGACCAAAAAAGTGACCCCTGCCGATGTAGCACCGGTGACCCTGGGCGATAACCTCACCAGTAACCGCCGTACCATCAATAAATATTTTGTGCCGGACGTACTCGAAACCTGTCAGCTCAGCATGGGCCTGACCGAACTGGCGCCAGGCAACCTGTGGAATACCATGCCGTGCCATACCCACGAGCGCCGCATGGAAGTCTACTTCTATTTCAATATGGATGAAGACAGCTGCGTGTTCCATATGATGGGGCAGCCGCAGGAAACGCGTCATATCGTGATGCACAACGAACAGGCGGTGATTTCGCCGAGCTGGTCGATCCATTCAGGCGTAGGTACCAAAGCGTATACCTTCATCTGGGGGATGGTGGGTGAGAACCAGGTCTTTGATGACATGGATCATGTAGCAGTGAAGGATCTGCGCTAGTCGCGGACAGCATTAGTTCAATGATGCCTGTCCGGTACAGGCGCTAACGATAAGGAATATAAAATGATTTTGGATTCATTCTCTCTGCAGGGCAAAGTTGCCGTTGTTACTGGTTGTGATACCGGTCTGGGTCAAGGTATGGCGCTGGGTCTGGCTGAAGCGGGCTGCGACATTGTGGGTATCAACATTGTTGAACCGACTGAAACCATCGAACGTGTAACCGCGATGGGTCGTCGTTTCCTGAGCCTGACCGCTGACCTGCGTCAGATCGACGGCATCCCGGCGCTGCTGGAGCGTGCGGTGGCGGAATTCGGCCATATCGATATCCTGGTCAACAACGCTGGCCTGATCCGTCGTGAAGACGCGATCGACTTCAGCGAAAAAGACTGGGACGATGTCATGAACCTGAACATCAAGAGCGTGTTCTTTATGTCTCAGGCGGCAGCTAAGCACTTCATCGCGCAGGGTAAAGGCGGCAAAATCATCAACATCGCTTCCATGCTCTCCTTCCAGGGCGGCATCCGCGTTCCGTCTTACACCGCTTCCAAGAGCGGCGTAATGGGCGTAACCCGTCTGATGGCGAACGAGTGGGCGAAACACGGTATCAACGTCAACGCGATTGCTCCGGGCTACATGGCGACCAACAACACCCAGCAGCTGCGTGCTGACGAAGAGCGTAGCGCCGCTATCCTCGACCGTATCCCGGCTGGCCGTTGGGGTCTGCCGAGCGACCTGATGGGGCCGATCGTGTTCCTGGCTTCCCCGGCATCTGACTACATCAACGGCTATACCGTTGCCGTAGACGGTGGCTGGCTGGCGCGCTAATTTTTAGCCTGCCCAATAAAAAAACCTGCTGCGGCAGGTTTTTTTATGCCTGTGAAAAGCATGGGCTGTATGAGATTTATCCATATAGGAAGGTGCAAATAATCCATACTTAAATGATGATAATGAAATTATCACCATTGTGTATTGCCTCTTACAGGCATTATGCAACACGGCTGGCTTCCATCTGAAAGTCAAATGTCCATCACAAAACGATGTGTCGCAGCAATATTGTCCATGTTAATAACCTTTCCCGCCTGACACTCCTGTTCATCAATCTCTTACTTTCGTTGTATGTCTTACTCTGTCTGGCAGGAAAATATGGCTTCAATCAGTAACGATCCTTCGCTCATGCCGCGCACCCAGCGCGACACTCGACGTATGAACCAGTTTGTCTCGGTTGCCGCAGCGGTCGCGGGGCTGCTTTTTGGTCTCGATATCGGGGTGATTGCCGGCGCGCTGCCGTTTATCACCGATCACTTTGTGTTATCCAGCCGCCTCCAGGAGTGGGTGGTGAGCAGTATGATGCTGGGAGCGGCGATCGGCGCGCTGTTCAACGGCTGGCTGTCATTCCGCCTGGGGCGTAAATATAGCCTGATGGTCGGGGCCGTACTGTTTGTTGCCGGGTCGCTCGGCTCGGGTCTGGCGACGAACGTCGAAATGCTGTTGATCGCCAGGGTTATTCTCGGCGTGGCCGTCGGTATTGCCTCTTATACCGCACCGCTTTATCTCTCCGAGATGGCCAGCGAAAACGTGCGTGGCAAGATGATCAGCATGTATCAGCTGATGGTGACGTTGGGGATAGTGCTGGCGTTTTTGTCCGATACGGCCTTCAGTTACAGCGGTAACTGGCGCGCGATGCTTATCGTGCTGGCGCTGCCAGCGGTGGTGCTGATTGTGCTGGTGGTGTTCCTGCCGAATAGCCCGCGCTGGCTGGCGGAAAAGGGCCGTCATATTGAAGCCGAAGAGGTGCTGCGCATGCTGCGCGATACCTCGGAGAAGGCGCGTGATGAACTGAATGAAATCCGCGAAAGCCTGAAGCTGAAGCAGGGCGGCTGGGCGCTGTTTAAGGTCAACCGCAACGTGCGCCGCGCGGTGTTCCTCGGCATGCTGTTACAAGCGATGCAGCAGTTCACCGGTATGAATATCATCATGTACTACGCGCCGCGCATCTTTAAAATGGCCGGATTCACCACCACGGAACAGCAGATGATCGCCACGCTGGTGGTTGGCCTGACCTTTATGTTTGCCACCTTTATCGCCGTGTTCACCGTGGATAAAGCTGGGCGCAAACCGGCGCTGAAAATCGGCTTTAGCGTGATGGCCGTGGGGACGTTGGTGCTGGGCTACTGTCTGATGCAGTTTGATAACGGCACGGCATCAAACGGGCTTTCCTGGCTGTCGGTGGGGATGACAATGATGTGCATCGCCGGTTATGCCATGAGCGCCGCACCGGTGGTGTGGATCCTGTGCTCGGAAATCCAGCCGCTGAAGTGCCGCGATTTTGGTATCACCTGTTCCACCACCACCAACTGGGTGTCGAATATGATTATCGGCGCGACCTTCCTGACGCTGTTGGATGCCATTGGGGCGGCGGGCACGTTCTGGCTGTATACCGCGCTGAACGTGGCCTTTATCGGTGTGACCTTCTGGCTGATTCCAGAGACCAAAGGGGTGACGCTGGAGCATATTGAACGCAAGCTGATGAAAGGCGAGAAATTGCGGGATATCGGCGTGTGATGAGTGCCCGGTGGCGGCTACGCCTTACCGGGCCTACAAGGTACGTCAAACGTAGGCCGGGTAAGGCGTAGCCGCCACCCGGCTTTTTTACACCTTCGCTAAATACAGCGCTGGCATCCCCTCTGTGTCCGAGGTGTACAGCACCCACTTCCCGTCCGGCGAGAACGACGGATGCGGATGCGTCACCTGGCGGTCGCCGTCCAGCACCTTCCAGCTGCTGTTGTGCTGGCAGATCGCTTTTTTGTCGCCAGTTTTCAGATCAAACACCCAGATAAACGGATCGTTGAGGTTGATATCCCCGGTTTTATGCGGCGCGCCGTCGCCGACGACCAGTGAACCGTCGTGGTTACTCATCAGGTGAGAGCAGGGCGGAATCTCCATCAGCTGGCGGTTTTCCAGCGTTGCAGGATCCGCGCTGTACAGATAGCGGTGCGGGCTGTTTTCCTGATGGGCGACGTAATAGAGCGCCGAGCCGTCCGGCACCCAAAATTCATGCGTAAAGCTCTCGCCTGGCTGCTGCTGGCGCACGCAGCGAACGTTGCTGCCGTCGTTGTTAATCAACCACATGCGAGCGTCAATCGCATCGCGCGGCCCCTCATGGCAGAACGCGACGGTATTGTCGTCGAACGGGCGGTAAATCGGATGACCGAGCCAGCGTTTTTCCTGCAAAATGGTCCGCTGTTCCCCGGTTTTCAGGTCAATGTTAATCAGGCGGCATTCCGGGTTGGTAAAGTAGAAGGCGCGGAACTTCGACCAGTCGGTGAGTGGCTGCCAGTCGCTTTTCTTAATCTCAATGCCGACAAGCTGCGTGCAGTCGGAGTTGGCGACCCAGGTGCCGTAGGCCACCCATTGGTCATCCACTTCGTACACCACATGTTCTTCCAGCGTCGTGAGATCCACGCGACGCAGTTGGCGGGTATCTTTGACGTACCATAATGACTGGTCGTCATCGGAAAGAAAGCCGCCGAAGGTGTTATCGCCAGCACCGTCGGTCAGCTGGGTTGCCTGTTGGGCGGCAATATCCAGTAAGTAATAGTTCCAGTGCCCCTCGAACGCGCCGCCAAAAATCAGCTTGCTCCCATCGCGGGTAAAGCATTTTTGGTAGAAGTAGTTCCGGTGGCAAATAATGTGTGGTGGCGTCATCCGGATCACCTCGTGACCGGTTTCGCTGTCCTTCTGATGGCGGAAATTCAGCGGGATGATTTTGCCTTTCATGTCCTTTCTCCTTGAATAAAAAAATACCCCGCAACCGAAGTTGCAGGGTATTAACACATGATGGCGCGATTAGCGCATTGCGCGTTTCAGGATACGTTCACCCTGGCGCTGGAAGTCGGCTGCCGCGTCTTCAACTGATTTCTGACCATAGTCGATGTACTGCAGAGTGGTACCGAACTGGGCCACGATCTGCGGATCGTCGAAGTACGGAGACACGCTCAGTTTCGCCGGCAGAGACTGTGCCAGACGCAGGCCAGCAACGGACGGATCGCTCTCTTTCAGGATGCCGTCTTCGGTCAGGTATTTCACCGCAACCTTGCTCAGCGGCACGCCACGCTCCAGGCCCAGCGTATCCACGCCTTCTTTGCTGTTCAGCAGGAAGTTGATCACTTTCGCTGCCGCTTCCGGGTTCTTAGTCGACTTACCGATAGACAGCATCTGCGCCGGTTTGAAGAACAGACCCGCGTCGGTGGCGCCCGGCAGCATTGGGTAGCTACCCAGCTCCAGCTTCGCTGGCGGCTTCAGGTTGTCAGAGTATTTGTTAATGGTGGAGTTCCACATGTAGGTACCGCCCCACTCACCCTGAATCCACGGCTTCATCTCATACATGTTGCTCTTACCAAATGACGCATAGTATTTGGTGTCCGGCATCACGTGGCTATCGACCAGCTTTTTATACATCTGGAAGAACTCAACCCACTGCTCTTTGGTGTAGGAGAATTTCTTCGCCTTTTCATCAATCGCCGGGATGTTGTACTTCTGAATCATGTAAGAGTTCAGCAGCGCCAGGGTATCCTGGTGCTCCAGTACCACCGGGTAGTACTGTTTACCCAGCTTGCTTTCAAAGGTTTTACCCGCAGCCATCAGGTCGTCCCAGGTTTTCGGGTATTCAACGCCAGCCTGTTTCCAGGTTTCGTCGTTGAAGTAGAACACGCGCGCGGTGACGGAGATTGGGATCCCGTTCAGCTTGCCGTTGACGGTGGTGGACTGCAGCTCTTTGGCATCAAACTGGCTTAAGTCGATCACGTCCTTCATTTTGTTCAGGTCATAGAAGCCGTCGCCGTTTTTGGAGAAGATCGGCAGCCAGTTCCAGTTAGTCTGCATCACGTCCGGCTCGGTACCGCCAGCGATCTGGGTGGTCAGACGGGATAAGTGGCCGTCCCAGCCGGTGTATTCCGCTTTTACGTTAATGTCCGGGTTCTGCTTGTGGAACTCTTCCAGCGCCTTCAGTGTGACCTGGTGACGGCCATTGCCGCCCCACCAGGACATACGAAGGTCAACATCCTTAGCCATAGACGGCAGGGCGGTAAGGCCCAGAGTGGCGGAGATTGCTGCGCTTAAAAGCACTTTTTTCATTTTAATACTCCAGATTAGAGGGAGAGGTTCTGTTCAGTTTTAGCGTCAAAAATATGACATTTGTTCATGTCAAACTTAAAGTACACCTTGCGATGAAGCCCCTTATCAATCATTGGCTTAGCTTCATCTGAAGGGATGCGTGCCGTCAGCTCGTAGTTCGCGACTTTCAGGTAAACGAAGAACTCGTGCCCCATGTTTTCCACGCGGACCATCTCACCGCTGCAGCCGCCTTCAGCGAACGGCTCATCGGACAGGGAGACAAATTCCGGACGAATACCGTAGAACACTTCCTGATTTTCTTGCGCCGTCAGCTTGTTGTGCAGATCTTCGCTCAGCGGCATAAACTCATCGCCGATGCTCAGGTTCAGTCGACCCTCTTTGCTCACCAGTTTACTGGCGCGAATGTTCATTTCCGGCGCGCCGATAAAGCCCGCAACGAACATGTTTTTCGGTTTGTGGTACAGGTTGTCCGGGGTGTCTACCTGCATGATGTGGCCAAGCTTCATCACGCAGATACGGTCGCCCATGGTCATCGCTTCGGTCTGATCGTGGGTAACGTAAACGGTGGTGGCCGGCTTGCCGGATTTCTTCAGCTGCTTGTGCAGGTCGGAAATACGGATACGCATGGAGGCACGCAGCTTGGCGTCGAGGTTCGACAGCGGTTCATCGAACAGGAACACGTCCGGCTTTTTCACAATCGCGCGGCCTACGGCCACACGCTGTGCCTGACCACCGGAGAGCTGACGCGGCAGACGATCCAGCAGCTCTTCCAGCTCGAGGATTTTCGCCGCTTCGTTTACCTGGGCGTCGATCTGATCTTTCGGCATTTTGCTCAGCTTCAGGCCAAACGCCAGGTTCTCACGTACGGTCATGTGCGGATACAGCGCGTAGTTCTGGAACACCATCGCAATTCCGCGCTCTTTCGGCGCGAGGTTGTTGACGATCTTCTCACCGATGCGGACTTCGCCGCCGCTGATGGTTTCCAGGCCAGCCAGCATACGCAGGGTGGTGGATTTGGCGCAGCCGGACGGACCGACGATAACCATAAACTCACCTTCTGCGATTTTCAGGTCGATACCATGTACCGCTTTGAAGCCGTTGGAGTACACTTTTTCCAGTTTGTTGAAAATAACTTCAGCCATGATATATCCCTCTTAACCTTTAATTCCGCTGCTGGTAACGCCCTGTACGAAGTAGCGCTGCGCCAGGAAGAACACAATGATGGATGGCAGAATGGAGATGCTCGCCATTGCCAGAATTTCGTTCCACGGCGCCCCTTCGGTGACGTCGATGGACATTTTCAGTGCCAGTGCAATCGGGTACTTATCAACGCTATAGACGTAGATCAGCGGGCCGATAAAGTCGTTCATGGACCACATGAACTGGAACAGGGCGACGGAGATAATCGCCGGCTTCAGAATCGGTACCACCACATACCACAGCACCTGGATGGAGTTACAGCCGTCAATCTGTGCTGCTTCTTCCATGTCACGCGGTACGCCGCGCAGGAACTGAATCAGCATGAAGACGAAGAACCCTTGCGTGGCGAAGGCCAGCGGCAGGTACAGCGGCATATAGCTGTTCAGCATGCCCATTTCACGGAACATCAGGTACTGAGGAATCAGCAGTACGGTGCTCGGCAGCAGCATGGTGGTGATGAGCGTCGCGAACCAGAATTTCTTCCATGGAATCTCGAAGCGGGCAAAGCCGTACGCCACGATAGTGGAGGAGATAATGGTCAGAATCACTTTCGGGATCACATACTTGAAGGTGTTCAGCATGTAATGACCGAAGGTGTACTCGGTACCGGTTTTCCAGCCGTTAATAAAGCCGTCCCAGGTAGCGTGTGCCGGCCACAGGCTCAGCGTGGTGAAGATCTCGTGGTTCGGTTTGAACGATGCCGAGAACATCCACGCCAGCGGGTAGAGCATTAACAGACCGACAATCAGCAGGATGGTGTAGCGAACCCATGCGTTGATCTTCTCACGGCGAAGGGTGCGGGCAACCTCACGTTCAGCGATGCTTCTTGCGTCGGAGATTTGTTGAATATCAGCCATTTTTGCCTCCCTTATCGGCGGAGTAGAACACCCAGTATTTTGAAGACTTAAAGGCAATGGCAGCGAAGACTGCTACAACCAGGAACAGAACCCATGCCAGCGCCGCGCCGTAACCCATGTCGAAGTACTTGAACGCTGTGTCGTAGATGTACAGCGAGAACAGGTACGTTGAGTAGGTTGGGCCACCGCCGGTGATGACGTACGGTCCGGTAAACTCCTGGAATGCCTGAGTGGTCTGCATGATGAAGTTGAAGAAGATAACCGGCGTAATCAGCGGCACGGTCACTTTCATAAACATCTGCCATTTAGAGGCGCCATCGATCATCGCCGCTTCGTACTGAGACTGCGGAACGTTTTGCAGGGCCGCCAGGAAGATAACCATCGCGGAGCCGAACTGCCATACGCGCAGCAGAGTTACGGACATCAGCGCCAGAGACGGTTCGCCCAGCCAGTTGACCGGATCGAAACCGAATACGCCGATAAAGCTATTCAGCAGGCCGTCGATGGCGAACAGCGCGCGCCACAGTACCGCGATAGCCACGGAGCTACCGAGGATAGACGGGATATAGTAAGCGGTACGGAAGAAGCCAATTCCGCGTAATTTAAAGTTAAGAACAAACGCAATCCCTAAAGCAAATGCCAGTTTTAATGGGATTGTCAAAAATACGTAGGCAAAAGTTACGCCCATGGATTTCCAGAAGAGCGCATCTTCAGTAAACATGTAGCGATAGTTTTCGATGCCGTTAAACACCGGCGGACTCATCAAGTCATACTCAGTAAAACTGAGGAAGAAAGATGAAACGAACGGGAAGGCCGTGAAGATTATCAACCCGATTATATAGGGTGAAATCCACGCCAAACCCAGCATTCTGTTTTCATTCATACATACCTACCTGGCGAACAAGTGTGTCAAACGGATTGGGTGTTGGTTACATCCCTCGCGCCTGCTGGCGCCAGAGCGTTTAAAGCGTTAACTTGGTGTCGGTCATGCAGCCTTTCCCTGTAAGTGAATGTAATACAATAA
The DNA here is from genome assembly GCF_019930565.1 of Kluyvera sp. CRP. Classification (NCBI taxonomy): domain Bacteria; kingdom Pseudomonadati; phylum Pseudomonadota; class Gammaproteobacteria; order Enterobacterales; family Enterobacteriaceae; genus Kluyvera; species Kluyvera sp. CRP. The sequence continues at coordinate 2,035,914 of NZ_CP082841.1, forward strand.
AAATTAACATCGTCCATTGTTCGGTGTTGTTGCGTTTCAAAATCTCATGCTTTGCGACAATCATTTTATAAAACACCGTTTTAAATTTATTTTATTGCGATTTGTTTCTACGTCATTCGATTAATCGTGAAAATGTGATCGGAGTCGAAACGATGTTTCATTATAGTGACGGCGATGGCGTTTTTGTCCCTCAGCCAGCACCATTCGGGGCTTCTGGTATGGAAGTTGACAGCCGAAATATCTATTAAGCGTGATATAATTGATTGTTAAAATGATTAAGGCGCTAATCTTTGTTGAGGGTGAAAAATATAAAGCCTCAGCGAAAAAGATGAGGCTTTGATCACAATAAAAGGCTTATTCTGGAAACATCCAGAATGTATACGTTGTATGACCCGTCAGTTATTTGTCGGAATCATCACAATACCGATTGGCGTTAAATTTGTGCAATGGCGCATCAAATCGCCCGGCGAGACAAACATATTTTGGTTGGTCCGCAGCGCAGCCAGCGCATCGAAGCGCCTGACGGTGGTATCAAGGCCTAACAGCGACGCGTGCGCCTGGGCAAAATAGAAAATGGCTTCCGCCAGCGCATCGGTCATGGCGGGTGTCGGTTGCGTGTTATTGTCCATAAAGGCGTGGTGCAGAGCTTCGCACAGCGCTTCATCGCTGGCGGTTTCCGGCGCGGCGTTCATATCATATTGATTAAAGGTCACCTGGCGCTGCTTCATCCAGTCGGCGGCTTTATCGAGCAGCGTTTCGCCAATGGCCGAATCCAACTGTGTGGCATGACGGAACTGCAGGCGGAAGGCGCTTCCGGCATCGTCAAAGCATTGGGCGACGAACTGTGAACAGACCATCGGATGCTTACCGGGCGTCTGCTGTTGCTGAATAAACTGAGTTATCGTCGCGGTCAGCTTTTTCAGTATCCGAATAATCACCTGCTGTTTTGGGCTGGTTATCGAGAATTTTTTATACATCAACAACAAACCAACCATATACAGCCCGGCATGGTCATAGGGTTCCTGATTATTCAGGTGCTGGCGCGCCGCCTGAGTGACAGGCGTGAGCGGCGATGCTGTTGTGTGGCGATAAACATGAATGGTGCGGCCCTTAAAACGCTTTTCAGCAGGGTTGGTGGTTACCTGTGGCGGCATTTCTTCCACGATGGTGGGCGGGCAGGTCTCAAAATACATCGCGGCGTGACTGACCGGGGCATCGGTCAAAAAGGTAATCGCCCAGGAAATAAAACTTTTCTTTTCCGGTGAGAAGAGCAGCACATCCGCTGGGTGAAGATCGTTAAGTGAGAGTACTTTCATAAAATTCCCTTTTCATTTCCTGACCAGTGACGGCAGATACGCGCTAGCATAACGCGCCTTATTTTTCGGCGACTGTGATGGAAATCGACGTTAGATCTCAGCGGAATGCGTGAAAATTTGCGGGGAATCTGAGACGGTAGGGCAAACGGGATAAACGGAGAAACGCCGCCCTTCGCGATGAAAAGCGGCGGAAGCGTCGAAGCTTATGCTTTCAGGAAATCCTGGCGCACTGGGGTGAAGGTATCGAGCAGGGTACCGGCTTTCAGGCACACGCAGCCGTGCATGATGTTCGGCTGTTTGTACAGCGTATCGCCCGCGGAAACTACGTGCTTTTCGTCGCCAATGGTGAATTCAAACTCACCGGACAGCACGTAGGTCAGCTGCTCGTGCGGGTGGTTGTGCATTGGGCCAATCGCGCCCTGTTCGAAGTTGACTTCAACCGCCATCATCTTGCCATCGTGCGCGAGAATGCGGCGGGTAACGCCATTGCCCAGATCTTCAAGCGTGGTTTCTTTATGGAAAATAAACATCCGGCTGTCCTGTTTTATGTTGAAACGGTGTTTCATTAAATTTATATCAGAAACGATCAAAAAGAAAACGCGAGCCGCAGATGTGGAAAGTTGATCACAACTTTGCTTCACTGGCAGGACGACAACGCACAAGGAACCACGATGAAAACGATTGGTCTGTTAGGCGGGATGAGCTGGGAGTCGACCATTCCCTACTATCGCCTGATTAATGAAGGGGTAAAGCAGCGACTTGGCGGTTTGCATTCGGCGCAGATCTTACTGCACAGCGTGGATTTCCACGAGATTGAACTGTGCCAGTCACAGGGCGACTGGCAGCGTGCGGGCGAGATCCTCGCTCAGGCCGCGCGGGGCCTTCAGCAGGCGGGGGCGGAAGGTATCGTGTTGTGCACCAACACCATGCACAAAGTCGCTGAGGCGATTGAAACCGCCTGTGAGGTGCCGTTCCTGCACATTGCCGACGCCACGGGCCGTGCGATTCAAAAACAACGGATGAACAACGTTGCGCTACTCGGCACGCGTTACACCATGGAACAGGATTTCTACCGCGGACGTTTGCAGGCGGAATTTGGCATCAGTACGCTGATTCCCGAAGCGGACGATCGACAGAAGATTAACCAGATCATCTTTGATGAGCTGTGCCTCGGCGAATTCAGCGACGCCTCCCGCGACTATTACCTGAGCGTGATAGCGGCGCTGGCGAAGCAGGGCGCGCAAGGGGTGATCTTTGGCTGCACCGAAATTGGCCTGTTGGTGCCCGCTGAACTGAGCCCGCTCCCGGTGTTTGATACGGCGGCGATCCATGCCGAAGACGCGGTGGCGTTTATGCTCTCTTGATCTCGCTAAGCACCGCCTCCAGCGGGTCGGTAATGCGTGACAGGTGCGCCTGAAGATGGGCCGTAAACGTCTCCAGCAGCGCCGAGGCCGGGCGGTGTAGCGGGCGAATCAGACTGACGGTGAACGGCACGTCGACGCTAAAGCGGCGAATGGCAACGCCGCTGTTGACGTAGTCCAGCGCCGTTAGCGGGTTCACCACCGAAAGGCCGACGCCGGCTTTGACCATCGCGCAGATAGAGGCGGCGCTGTGCGTTTCGACCACCATGCGCCGCTTCACCTGATGTTCATTAAACAGCGCATCCAGCAGTTGGCGATAGCTGTCAGTGCGCGACAGACTGATGTAGTTCTCGCCCTGAAAATCGGCTGGCGTCAGCACTGCTTTCGCGGCCAGCGGGTGTGCCTGCGGCAGAACGCACACTTCGTTGAGCGTGAGCAGCGGCGTGCGCTCGGTGCCTGCGGGCGTGTGCAGCGTCTCCGTCAGGCCCAGATCGTGGCGCTGCGCCGACAGCCACTCTTCCAGTAGCGGCGACTCCTGCGGCACGATTTGAATATTGACCTGCGGGTAGCGCGCGAGGAACGGCTGGAGCAACGGCGGTAAAAAAGATTGCGAGAACACCGGCAGGCAGACAATCGACAGCTCGCCCTGACGGAATTCACGCAGGCTTTCGGCGGCGCTGACGATGCGGTCCAGCCCATACCAGGATCGCTGCACTTCTTCAAACAGCCGCAGTCCTTGCACCGTCGGGTGCAAACGTCCTCGGCTGCGTTCAAACAGCTTTAAGCCGAGAACCTGCTCGAAGCGCGCCAGCTCGCGGCTGACGGTTGGCTGTGAGGTGTGCAGCATTCGCGCGGCTTCCGTCAGGTTTCCCGCCGTCATAATGGCATGAAAGATTTCAATATGGCGCAGGTTTACGGCTGGCATCGGCGATCCTCACAGGTCTGTACACCATATCATTTTTGCATAGACTCGCGATAAAACGATATTTTTTATTCTCTTTCGCCTGTGGCGTAATCATAAAAAAGATGATTACCGGAGTCCGCTATGCCACGCCCGCTCAACAATACCGACACTGACCTGACCGCCGACAACCTGCTGCGCCTGCCTGCCGAATTTGGCTGTCCGGTGTGGGTGTACGATGCGCAGATTATTCGCGCGCAGATTGCCAAACTGAATCAGTTTGACGTGGTGCGTTTTGCCCAGAAGGCGTGCTCGAATATTCACATTCTGCGTCTGATGCGTGAGCAGGGCGTGAAGGTGGATTCCGTCTCCCTCGGCGAGATTGAACGCGCGCTGGCTGCAGGCTATGAGCCGGGCGAAGGGCGTGACGATATCGTTTTTACCGCTGATATGATTGATGAGGCGACGCTGGCCCGCGTGCGTGAGTTACACATTCCGGTGAACGCCGGCTCAGTCGATATGCTGGAGCAGCTCGGCAGCATCTCTCCGGGGCATCGCGTGTGGCTGCGCGTTAACCCAGGGTTCGGCCACGGCCACAGTCAGAAAACCAACACCGGCGGCGAAAACAGCAAGCATGGCATCTGGTACAGCGATCTGCCGGCGGCGCTGGCGGTGATCCAGCGTTATCAGCTGAAGCTGGTAGGCATTCACATGCATATCGGATCCGGCGTCGATTATGGCCATCTGGAGCAGGTGTGCGGCGCGATGGTGCGTCAGGTGGTGGAGTTTGGTCAGGATCTGGAGGCGATCTCCGCGGGCGGCGGGCTGTCAATCCCGTATCGCGAGGGCGAGGAGGCGATCAACACCGATCACTACTTTGGTCTGTGGAATGCCGCGCGTCAGCAAATCGCGCAACATCTGGGCCACCCGGTGAAGCTTGAGATCGAACCGGGGCGTTTCCTGGTAGCGGAATCCGGCGTGCTGGTGGCGCAGGTGCGCAGCGTAAAAGCGATGGGCAGCCGTCACTTTGTGCTGATTGACGCGGGCTTCAACGATCTGATGCGTCCGGCGATGTACGGCAGCTATCACCATATTTCCGCGATGGCGGGCGATGGTCGTGCGCTGGAAAACGCCCCGCAGATTGAAACCGTGGTGGCGGGTCCGCTGTGTGAATCCGGCGATGTCTTCACCCAGCAGGAAGGGGGCAAAGTGGAAACTCGCCTGCTGCCTGCGGTGGTCCCGGGCGATTATCTGGTGCTGCACGATACCGGTGCTTACGGGGCGTCGATGTCGTCAAACTACAACAGCCGACCGCTGCTGCCGGAAGTGCTGTTTGATAACGGTGTGGCGCGGTTGATTCGTCGTCGTCAGACGATTGAAGAGCTGCTGGCGCTGGAACTTATCTGAGGGAATGCCTGATGGCGCTGCGCTTATCGGGCCTACGGGGATGTAGGCCGGATAAGGCGCTTGCGCCGCCATCCGGCACGTTATTTGTAATACGGTCCCGTTGTGACCGAATCGCGCAATACCAGCGTGCCGGTGAACGGCGGTATGGTTTCAATCTCTTCGCCCGCGGCCAGCTTAATGGCCTGGTCAATGGCGGTGACGATCATGTTATCGATCGGCAGGTACACCGTCGACAGCCCCGGCTCCAGCCACTTGGCGCTCGGGGCATCATCAAAGCCAAACAGTGAAATATCCTGAGGAATATGTAGCCCCGCCTGATGCAGCGCCTTCGACGCGCCCAGCGCCATGTCATCGTTACAGGCAAACAGCGCGCTGAACTTCACTTTCTCTTCCAGCAGCGCGTTGCACATGTCATAGCCGCAGTTCATGGTCGAATCGCCATGCTTCACTTTTGCCGGATCCCATTTTATGCCGTTCTGTTCCAGCGCCCGACGGTAGCCCTGCAAACGCGCTTTACCGGTTGGCGTATGAATAGGAACGGTAATGCAGGCGATGTCCCGATGCCCTTGAGAAATCAGATACTCTACCGCCTGGAATGCGGCATCCTGCTGTTCGAAGAACACGCAGCGATCGCGCGCCTGGCTGACGTCGCGGTTAATGACGACCAGCGGCATCGGAGTCGTGTTCACCAGCGACATGATCGCTTTTTCGCTCATATGGCGGGTGTAGAGCACGATGGCGTCGCACTGGCGATCGGCCAGCATCTGCACCGCCTGCTCTTCACGCTCGGGCGTATCGTGGCCATCGGTCACAATCAGCTGTTTACCCCAGGCTTCCGTCTGACGGGAGGCCTGCTGTAACAAACGACCAAAGTAGAAGCCGTCGAAGGTTGAGACAACGAGGCCAATGCTGTTGCTGGTGCGATTGGCCAACGAGCGCGCCAGAAAGTTGGGCCGATAGCCTAACTCCTCCATCGCTTTAAACACCTGTTTACGGGTGCTCTCTTTGACCTGACCGGTACCATTCAGCACACGGGAGACCGTTGCTTTCGACACGCCAGCGCGTATTGAGACATCCAGCATTGTTGCCATTGTTAATCCCTGAAACTCCGTGATGACCCGCAGTTTATCACAGACATTCACCACTCATACGAACTCTACAGCGGATAAAAAACCTATCGCGATCACGCTTTTGCAGTTAATCGCGCTAAGAACCGCTCCTTCAGCATGTGGTATACCAATAATTGTATTTCTTTCTGTTTGGAATACCAAAATAGAGGTTGGGAGCTTAATCACAGAACTTTTCGTTAAGGATGACTATTTTTGGTATGCCAAAAGGTGTTTGGCTGTACACCGGATGCGCGATAAAGCCCTTAAACTTGAGGTACTTTCTATGGCATTGCAGGACAAACTGATTGATTCGCTGGGGAGTTTCGCCACGAAATTCAATAGCTATCGCTATATCATGGCGATCAAACACGCCTTTATTACGCTGATGCCGGTGATCATCGTTGGCGCCTTCTCCGTACTGATCTCCAACATGGTGTTGGATCCGAAAAACGGTCTCGCCAGCTTCCAGTCGCTGTCGTTTCTGGCGTCTCTCAAACCGATTACCAGCGCCATCAACTACGCCACGCTGAACTTCCTCAACATTGGCGCCGTGTTCCTGATCGGCATCGAGCTAGGAAGAATCAACGGCATTAAGACCCTGTTCCCCGGCCTGCTGGCGGTGATCTGCTTTATCTGCGTCACGCCGACCACCGTACAGATGATGGTCGACGGGCAGATGCATGAAGTCAAAGATGTGCTGCTGCGTCAGTTCTCTGACACCCGCAGCCTGTTCCTCGGCATGTTTATCGCCATTCTGTCGGTCGAGATCTACTGCTGGCTGGAAACGCGCAACGGGCTGAAGATCAAAATGCCGGACACCGTGCCGCCGAACGTCGCCGCGTCGTTTTCAGCGCTGATCCCGGCGATCATTACCGTCACCGCGATCGCCACCTTCGGCTTCATCTTCCATCAACTGACCGGCATGTACCTCTACGACGCGGTTTATCAGGTGGTGCAGCAACCGCTGGAACGGGTGATGCAGAGCCTGCCGGGGATCCTGCTGCTGATGTTCGTGGCGCAGATCTTCTGGGTGATCGGCATTCACGGTAACCAGATGATCAAACCCATCCGCGAACCGCTGCTGCTGGGGGCGATTACCGTCAACATGAGCGCCTTCGAGCAGGGTAAAGAGGTGCCGAATATTATTACGATGCCGTTCTGGGACGTGTATATGAGCATCGGCGGGTCCGGACTGACCATCGGGCTGCTGATCGCGGTGATGATTGCCACCAAGCGTAAAGAGATGAAAGAGATCGCCAAGCTGTCGATTGGCCCGGGGATCTTCAACATCAACGAGCCGGTAATCTTCGGTATGCCGATCATGCTCAACCCGATCCTGGCGATTCCCTTCATTATTACCCCGCTGGTGACCGGCAGCATCGGCTATTTCGCCACCGTCACCGGGTTTGCCGGTAAAGCCGTGGTGATGGTGCCGTGGACCACGCCGCCGCTGATCAACGCCTGGCTGTCGACCGCAGGCTCGATGGGCGCGGTAGTGACGCAGCTGATTTGTATCGTCGTGGCGGTGCTGATTTACCTGCCGTTCGTCAAAATCGCCTCCCGCCGCGCCGAGATTTCCGAACGCCTGGCGGCCAAATCCCCGGCTACCGATAACTTCTGAGGACGCTATGAGTACAAAACGGATAACGATTCCCGATGATTTTATTCTCGGGGCCGCGGCTTCGGCCTGGCAAACGGAAGGCTGGAGCGGTAAAAAGCCAGGCCAGGATTCCTGGCCCGATCTCTGGTACAAGAACGACCGTCACGTCTGGCATAACGGCTACGGCCCGGCAGTTGCCACCGATTTTATCAACCGCTTTCGCGAAGACGTGCAACTGATGAAGCTAGCGGGGTTGACTCATTACCGTACCTCCATCAACTGGTCGCGTTTTTTAACCGATTATGAGGCGGTTACGGTGGATGAAGAGTATGCCGCTTATTATGACCAGCTGTTTGATGAGCTGCTGGCCAATGGTATTGAGCCGATGATCTGCCTTGAGCACTACGAGCTGCCTGGCTACCTGCTGGAAGAGTACGGCGGTTGGGGCTCGAAAAAAGTGGTTGAGCTGTATGTGCGCTACGTGGAGCAGGTGTTTGCCCGCTACCATCGCAAGGTGACGCGCTGGTTTACCTTTAACGAGCCGATTGTGGTGCAGACCCGCGTCTATCTGGATGCGCTACGCTGGCCGTATGAGCAAAACACCGGCAAATGGATGCAGTGGAATCACCACAAGGTACTGGCGACGGCGAAGGTGGTGCAGCTATTCCGCGAGAAAGGCTATCAAGGGACCGTCGGCTGCATCCTCAACCCGGAGGTGACCTATCCGCGTTCCTCCGCCGCTCACGACCAGCGGGCGGCAGAGGTGTACGATCTGTTCTACAACCGCGTATTCCTAGACCCGCTGGTACACGGTGCTTACCCGGCAGAGCTGTTCACGCTGCTGGAGAAGCATGCGGTTGCCTGGGACTACAGTGCCGACGAACTGGCGATCATCCGCGACAACACGGTCGATGAACTGGGCATTAATCTCTACTACCCGCATCGGGTAAAAGCGCCGTTGCGCGCCTGGCATCCCGGGACGCCGTTCCACCCGGCCTGGTACTACGAACCGTTTGAGCTGCCGGGCAGAAAGATGAACAACTCGCGCGGTTGGGAAATCTACCCGCAGATTGTCTACGACATGGCGATGCGTATCAAAAATGACTATCGCAATATTCCGTGGTTTGTCGCCGAGAGCGGTATGGGGGTGGAAAATGAGGCCCAGTTCCGCAACGCCGATGGCGTGATTGCCGACGACTATCGGATCCGTTTTATCAGCGAGCATCTGTGGCAAACGCTGCGGGCGAAAGAAGACGGCGCCAACTGCCACGGCTATATGCTATGGGCCTTTACCGACAACGTTTCGCCGATGAACGCCTTTAAAAACCGCTACGGGCTGATTGAAATCGATCTCCAGAACGACCGCGCGCGGCGGCCAAAAGCCTCTGCCCGCTGGTTCCGTCAACTGCGCGACAGCCGCGAGCTGACGGTGGATATCGATGATGAATGGCGCTGATTTTTGCTAAGATAGCGCCGGTATTGGCATAACGTACAGGTGAAATTGTGGAGAAGGCTACCGTCCCGCCGGAAAAGAAACCCTATCAGGAGATTGGCGATGATTTGCGCGCCCAGATTATGCAGGGCCGCTATCCCGTCGGGTCGCGCCTGCCGCCGGAACGCAATATCGCTGAAACTTACGGCGTCAGCCGTACCATCGTGCGCGAGGCGCTGCTGATGCTGGAACTACAGGGTTCGGTTGATATTCGCCAGGGCTCCGGCGTGTACGTGATGCGTATTCCGCAAGAAAGCGACGGCGAGGAAGAGCAGATGCTGAGCAGCGACGTTGGGCCATTTGAAATCCTGCAGGCGCGCCAGCTGCTGGAGAGTAACATTGCCGCTTTCGCCGCGAAGATGGCCACCCGCGCAGATATCGACAACCTCAAGCAGATTATCGAACAAGAGCAGCGGGCGATTGCGCTCAACGATACCAGCCAGGACAACGGCCGCCTGTTCCACCTGGTGCTGGCCGGGGCGACGCAAAACCAGATGCTGCTGGCGACTATCGAGCGCGTCTGGATCCAGATGGACAGCAGTCCGCTGTGGCAGCAGTTTAACGCTCATATTGCCAGCCGCACCTACCGGCTGAAATGGCTCGGCGATCGGCAGACTATTCTGGCCGCGCTACGCCGCCGCGACGTCATGGGGGCCTGGCAGGCGATGTGGCAGCATCTTGAGAACGTCAAAAATAGCCTGATGGAGCTGTCTGACGAAGACGCGCCGGATTTCGACGGCTATCTGTTTGAATCGGTTCCCATCTTCCAGGGAAAATTAATGTGACCATCCTGCCGCTCTACGACCGTCCGCAGTACGCCGGTCAGGTGACCGACTGGCTATGGCACGCCTTTGGCGGCGAAGGTCTGTCGCGGGCATTTTTTGCCAGCATCATTGACCACAGCCAGCGTCCGGGCGCACTGCCGCTGACGTTTATTGCCGTTGAGGGCGATAAACTGTCAGGAACGGTGGGGCTGTGGCGCTGCGATTTAATCAGCCGTCAGGATCTGTGGCCGTGGATGGCGGCGTTGTACGTCGCGCCAGAGGCGCGTGGCCGCGGTCTGGCGGGCCAGCTACAGCGGCACGTGATGTCCTGTGCCGCGCAGCTGGGATATACGGAACTGCACCTCTATTCGGCATGTCGGGATTTTTACGAACGCTTCGGCTGGCAGTACCTCGGTGATGCCCTCGATTACCCGGACACCACCGTCCATCTTTATCGCTACGATTTAACCTCTTCCGCCGGGGCTATCACCGAGTGACGGCGAACCAGCGTCGGGCTGAACAGGTGGGTGATATCCGGTAGCGGCTTGTTCTCTGCCAGCGCCAACGCCAGCTCGGCGGCCTGGGTGGCCATGGTGACAATCGGGTAGCGGATGGTGGTCAGCCGTGGTCGCACGTAGCGGGAAACCAGCACGTCATCGAAACCAATCAGCGAAATCGCCTGCGGTACGTCGATACCGTTATCATTCAGTACGCCCATCGCGCCCGCCGCCATCGAGTCGTTGTAACAGGCGACGGCGGTAAACTGCTTGCCGCGACCGAGCAGCTCGGTCATGGCCTGTTCGCCGCCGCTTTCATCCGGCTCGGCAAAGGTCACCAGCCGGTCGTTGCACGGTAGCCCGTGCTCTTTTAGCGCGTCGTAGTAGCCCGCCAGTCGGTCTTCCGCATCCGAAATCGCGTGGTTGGAACAGATATAGCCAATGCGCGTATGCCCTTGTTGAATCAGATGGCGAGTCGCCAGCCAGGCGCCGTAACGGTCGTCCAGCGCCACGCAGCGTTTTTCGAAACCGGGCAGAATGCGGTTGATCAACACCATGCCGGGCATTTGCTTCATTAAATCTGCCAGTTCAGCGTCGGGAATCAGCTTGGCATGCACCACCAGCGCCGCACAGCGGTGGCGGATGAGTTGCTCAATGGCCTGACGTTCTTTCATCTCATTATGGTAGCCGTTGCCAATCAGCAAAAAATTGCCGGTGTGATAGGCGACCTGCTCCACGGCTTTAACCATGGCGCCGAAAAAAGGGTCGGAGACGTCGCCCACCACCAGGCCGACGGTTTCCGTCGACTGCTGCGCCAGCGCGCGGGCATTGGCGTTGGGATGATAGTTGAGGGTCTCCATGGCGGAGTTCACCGCCTGACGCGAGGCATCGCTGGCTTTTGGAGAGTTGTTGATGACGCGGGAAACGGTGGCGACGGAGACGCCTGCCATCCGGGCCACATCTTTAATTGTCGCCATAATATGCCTTAAACAAAATTCGATGGGTAAACGTTTACACCCTAACAGTTTTACGGAAATCCCGGTGCTATTCAAGGCCGAGTCTGTGGTGGATTGCACAATATTGATGCGTTCACGATGCTTTGCGGAAGAGTGACACCGCGCTTTTGCAACTAAACAGGAATATTCAAACGTTTGCTTACACTTTGCGAGATGCTGTTGCGAATGTCTGCTGGAGAACGCGTTACGCGAGTTGCTAATCTGATTGTCCCAGAGGTATTGATAGGTGAAGTCGCCCACAAGGTTGACCACTCAATTACACCAACCTGCGCAGATGCGCAGGTTTTTTTTTGCCTGAATTCACGCTGTTACAGTTCCCCATAATCGCAATACCTCGTTGCATTTCCGCTCATTCTCTTGCGGTTTTAAACTGGCTGCCAGGCGGTAGGGGGGAGACAATAGCGGTCCCAGAGGTATTGATTGGTGAATGTTTCAAAGTACGCTTTGCGTACGCATCACTTACACCGACCTGCGCAGAAGCGCAGGTTTTTTTTTACCTCCATCTTCCCGTCTGCTGCTTTTCCTCAGTGTTCTCGTGTACCCTTTGCAAAGATAAATCTTTGGCAAAAGGAGTTGGTATGCTTCTCTGTTTCTTCCGACAGCTTTTCAGGGTGTTATTCAGGGTACGGATGACCGGTAGCACCGAGGCGTTAAGCCAGCCTAAAGTGCTGATTACGCCCAACCACGTCTCGTTTATCGACGGCATTTTGCTGGCGCTGTTTCTCCCGGTTCGCCCGGTTTTTGCCGTCTACACCTCGATTTCCCAAAAATGGTTCATGCGCTGGCTGACGCCGATCATCGATTTTGTCCCGCTCGACCCGACAAAACCGATGTCAATCAAGCATCTGGTGCGCCTGATCGAACAGGGCCGCCCGGTGGTGATTTTCCCGGAAGGGCGCATTTCAGTCTCCGGTTCGCTGATGAAGATTTACGACGGCGCGGCCTTTGTGGCGGCGAAGTCCGGGGCGACGATTATTCCGGTGCGTATTGAAGGCGCGGAACTGAGCTACTTTAGCCGCCTGAAAGGGCTGGTGAAGCGCCGCCTTTTCCCGCGTATTCAACTGCACCTGTTGCCGCCAACCACGCTGCCAATGCCGGAAGCCCCGCGTGCCCGTGACCGTCGCCGCATTGCCGGCGAAATGCTGCACCAGATTATGATGGAAGCCCGGATGGCGGTGCGTCCGCGTGAAACGCTGTATGAATCGCTGCTGACGGCGATGCACCGATACGGCGAGAAAAAAGCGTGCGTCGAAGATATCAATTTCCAGCCGGACAGCTATCGCAAGCTGCTGACCAAAACGCTGTTTGTGGCGCGTATCCTCGAAAAATACAGCCAGAAGGGAGAAAAGATCGGCCTGATGCTCCCGAATGCCGGTATCTGCGCCGCGGTTATCTTCGGTGCGATTGCCCGCGGTCGTATTCCGGCGATGATGAACTACACTGCCGGGGTCAAAGGGCTGTCCAGCGCCATTACCGCCGCGCAAATTGGCACGATTTTTACCTCGCGCACGTTTCTTGATAAAGGCAAACTCTGGCACCTGACCGAGCAGTTGACCCAGGTTCGCTGGGTATTCCTCGAAGATTTAAAAGGCGATGTGACCACCGTCGATAAGCTGTGGATCTTTTCACGCGTGCTGATGCCGCGTCTGGCGCAGGTGGTGCAGCAGCCGGAAGATCCGGCAATCATCCTCTTTACCTCCGGTTCGGAAGGCCACCCTAAAGGCGTGGTGCACAGCCACAAAAGCATTCTGGCGAACGTCGAGCAGATCAAAACCATCGCCGACTTTACCGCCAATGACCGCTTTATGTCGGCGTTGCCGCTGTTCCACTCGTTTGGCCTGACGGTCGGGCTGTTTACGCCGCTTCTGACCGGCGCGGAAGTGTTCCTCTACCCCAGCCCGTTGCACTACCGCATGGTACCGGAGCTGGTGTATGACCGTAACTGTACCGTCCTGTTCGGTACCTCAACGTTTTTAGGCAACTACGCGCGATTCGCCAACCCGTACGATTTCTATCGTCTACGCTATGTCGTGGCCGGGGCGGAAAAGCTGCAACAGAGCACCAAAGAGCTGTGGCAGGACAAGTTCGGCCTGCGCATTCTGGAAGGCTATGGCGTGACCGAATGCGCGCCGGTGGTTTCGATTAACGTGCCAATGGCGGCGAAACCGGGCACGGTAGGGCGCATTCTGCCGGGGATGGACGCGAGATTGCTGGAAGTACCGGGCATTGAGCAGGGCGGTCGTCTGCAGGTGAAAGGGCCGAACGTGATGTGCGGCTACCTGCGCGTTGAGAACCCTGGCGTGCTGGAAGCGCCGACGGCTGAGAATCAGCACGGTGAGCGGGAAACCGGCTGGTACGACACCGGGGATATTGTCGCTTTTGACGCTCAGGGCTATGTGCAGATTCAGGGACGGGCAAAGCGGTTTGCTAAAATTGCCGGCGAAATGGTGTCGCTGGAAACGGTCGAACAGCTGGCGCTGGGCGTATCGCCTGAGAAGATGCACGCCACGGCAGTGAAAACCGATGCCAGCAAAGGCGAGGCGCTGGTGCTATTTACCACCGATAATGAACTGACCCGCGACAAACTGTTGCAGTATGCGCGGGCCCACGGCGTGCCGGAGCTGGCGGTTCCTCGCGACATTCGCTGGATGAAACAGCTGCCGCTGCTGGGCAGCGGTAAACCGGATTTCGTCACCCTTAAGAGCATGGTTGCAGAGACGGAACACCCACATGAGTGAGTCAGTACACACTAACACCTCTATCTGGTCGAAAGGCATGATGGCGGTTATCGCCGCCCAGTTCCTCTCGGCTTTTGGCGACAACGCGCTGCTGTTTGCCACGCTGGCGCTGATGAAGCAGCAATACTATCCGGACTGGAGCCAGCCGGTGCTGCAAATGGTGTTTGTGGGCGCTTACATCGTCTTTGCGCCGTTCGTCGGCCAGGTGGCGGACAGCTTTGGTAAGGGCCGGGTGATGATGTTCGCCAACGGCCTGAAGCTGCTCGGCGCGGCGATGATTTGCGTGGGGCTGAATCCGTTTATCGGCTATACGCTGGTGGGTATCGGCGCGGCGGCTTACTCGCCGGCGAAGTATGGCATTCTCGGGGAACTGACCACCGGCGATAAACTGGTGAAAGCCAACGGTCTGATGGAAGCTTCGACGATCGCGGCGATTCTGATCGGCTCGGTGGCGGGCGGCGTGGTAGCTGACTGGAGCGTGGTGGGCGCACTGGCGCTTTGCGCGATCGTCTACGGCGGCGCGGTGGTGGCGAACATTTTTATTCCCAGGTTGCCAGCTGCGCGTCCGGGTCAGTCCTGGCGTTTTCGCCCCATGACCCACAATTTCTTTAACGCCTGCAATGTGCTGTGGCACAACGGTGAAACGCGCTTTTCTCTGCTTGGCACCAGCCTGTTCTGGGGCGCGGGGGTGACGCTGCGCTTCCTGTTGGTGTTGTGGGTTCCGGTGGCGTTAGGGATTACCGATAACGCCACGCCAACCTATCTGAATGCGATGGTGGCGGTGGGGATTGTGGTGGGGGCCGGGGCGGCCGCCAGGCTGGTCACGCTGGAAACGGTCGCACGCTGCATGCCTGCGGGGGTGCTGATTGGCGTGGTGGTGGCGATTTTCGCCCTTCAGCACGCGATTTTACCGGCTTATGTGCTGCTGTTTATCATCGGCATCTGTGGCGGCTTCTTTATCGTGCCGCTGAACGCGCTGTTGCAGGATCGCAGCAAGCATACCGTTGGCTCGGGCAATGCGATTGCGGTGCAAAATCTCGGTGAAAATAGCGCGATGCTGTTGATGCTGGGGCTGTACTCGCTGGCGGTGGCGGTGAATATTCCGGTTGTCGGCGTGGGCGTAGGCTTCGGTGTGTTGTTTGCGCTGGCGATTATCGTGCTGTGGCTGTGGGGTAAGCGGCGCTGATTTTCCCGGGGTCGCAAGCGACCCCGGAAGAGCACAATCTTAAGGTGCCGGGTAAGTATATACCTGATGCACCGCTTCAATTTCGGCTAATACCTCTTCACTCAATTCCAGGTGCAGACTTTCCACGTTAGTTTTCAACTGCTCCATCGTCGTCGCGCCCAGCAGTGTGCTGGCGACGAACGGCTGACGGCGGACGAACGCCAGCGCCATCTGCGCCGGGTCGAGGTTATGGCGTTTGGCAATCTCCACGTAGGCGGCGACCGCTTTTTGCGTCTGCTCACCGCTGTAGCGGGTAAAGCGGCTAAACAGCGTATTGCGCGCGCCAGCCGGTTTGGCACCGTTCAGGTATTTACCGGTCAGGGTGCCGAACGCCAGGCAGGAATAGGCCAGCAGCTCAACACCTTCAAACTGGCTCACTTCTGAGAGCGCGACTTCGTAGCTGCGGTTGACCAGGCTATACGGGTTCTGAATGGTCACAATACGCGGCAGATCGTGTTTATCGGCCAGATGCAGGTAACGCATTACGCCAAACGCGGTTTCGTTCGAGACGCCGATATAGCGAATTTTCCCGGCGCGCTGATACTCGGTGAGCGCTTCCAGCGTTTCCAGCAGGGATACGACCGGTGCGGAATCAGCCCAGGTGTAGCCCAGCTTGCCGAAGCAGTTGGTTGGGCGCTGAGGCCAGTGCACCTGGTAGAGGTCGAGATAGTCGGTTTGCAGACGCGTCAGACTGTTGTGCAGCGCGTCGCGAATGTTCTTGCGGTCCAGCGCCTGATTGGGGCGGATGCCGCTGTCGTTATTGCGTGACGGGCCGCTAACCTTAGAGGCAATCACCAGTTTTTCACGGTTGCCGCGTTTCGTCAGCCAGTTGCCAACGTAGGTTTCAGTCAGACCCTGGGTTTCCGGGCGCGGCGGCACAGGATACATCTCCGCGACGTCGATCAGGTTGATACCCTGACTCACGGCGTAATCAAGCTGTGCATGGGCGTCGGCTTCGCTGTTCTGTTCACCAAACGTCATGGTGCCAAGCCCGAGGGTGCTTATCTCAAGAGAGCTGTGGGGGATACGGTGGTACTGCATAAGCCGGCTTCCTTTTATCAACAGCGTCGGGAAAGAGTCCCGACAAAGGAATATAAAAATGGCAGAGGGGAAGAAAAAGGGAAAGCAGAAAATGAAAAAAGGCCAGCAAGCGGCTGACCTCTCTGTCTTTATCGTTTGATAATCTGTGAGACGTCGTCGCGATTGATCTGCATTCTGTTACCCTGCTGATCTTCGTAGCTGATAAGCCCGGTGTCGTCGTCGACTTCTGGTTTTCCGTCGGTAAGAATCATTCGGCCATCTTTGGTCGCCATGACGTAATCGCTGCTACAGCCGGAAACTGCAAAGGCTAAACCTACTGCGGAAATCAATACTGCCCATTTTGTCATCGTCATCCCCTTTATCGCCGCACTCTTAATAGTCTAGTAATAACCGACTCTTGCGTTAGCATAAAGCAGTAAAATCTGAAAAAAATCAGACATGGCCCTCAAAAGAGGGCCAAAAACGACAGATTAGAGAGGATTTTTTTTGTTTCTCAGCAGATTGAGGCTTTCTACCGCGATAGAGAAGAACATGGCGAAGTAGATGTAACCTTTCGGCACGTGGACGTCAAAACTCTCGAGGATCAGCGTAAAGCCGACCAGAATCAGGAATGACAGCGCCAGCATTTTCACCGATGGGTGGCGATCGACAAACTCGCCGATTGAACGTGCGGCAAACATCATCACGCCCACCGCAATCACCACCGCCGCCATCATGATAAACAGGTGGTCAGAGAGACCAACGGCAGTAATGACCGAGTCGAGGCTGAAGATAATATCCAGCAGCATGATCTGCACAATCGCGCCGAGGAACGAATGCACGTTGGTTTTCAGCCCTTCCTCATCACCTTCAATCGACTCGTGAATTTCCTTACTGGCCTTCCAGATAAGGAACAGCCCGCCCAGCAGCAGGATAATATCGCGCAGCGAGATGGCCTGATCGAACACGGTGAACAGCGGGTTGGTGAGCTTCACCACCCAGGCGATAGAAGCCAGCAGCCCCAGACGCATCACCATCGCCCCCATCAGCCCTAAACGACGGGCATGGGCGCGTTGCGCGGTAGGAAGCTTAGCGACGACCAGAGAGAGAAAAATAATATTATCGATCCCCAGAACGATCTCCAGCAGCGTCAGCGTACCGAGCGCAAGCCAGGCGTTGGGGTCGGTGATCCATGCAAATAACATTAGATAAGTCCTGCCAAAAAAAGCGAAAGCGTCAATAGATGTACTTTGTGGGTGCTGTAGGGCAATCCTGCCGCCAGCAGCACGAGGAGTATAATCCCGGCGGGCGGCAGGGCAAAAAAATTAATGCGTTTGCAGCATAAAGTGGCGCGCCAGCAAGGCGGCGGTGAAGTTCTTTTTGAGATAGAAACCGCGCGGCAGCGTCATAATCGGTTCACCGTGCGCGCCGATGGCTTCGGTGAGCGCTTTGCTGTTGGCGGCCTTTGGGCGGAGCTGCAGCACTTCGCCGTGTCGGGCGGTAATGCGCTCGACCTGTCCCAGAACAATCAGATCCATTAACTCTTCCCAGTCCATTTGCAGCTGATGCTCTTCTTCCGGGCTCGGCGTCCACAGCAGCGGCGCGCCGACGCGGCGCTCGGCGAGCGGAATCGTTCTTTCGCCCTCTACCGGAATCCACAATACCCGCTTGAGCTTATGGCGAACGTGGCTGTTTTCCCAGGTGACGCCGGAATTGCCGGTCAGCGGGGCGACGCAGACGAACGTGGTCTCCAGCGGGCGTCCCTGGCGGTCAATGGGAATCGTTTTCAGCTCGACCCCCAGCGCGGCGAAATCCTGCTCTGGCTTACTGCCGGCGCTGGCGCCGAGCCAGATTTCCAGCAGCACGCCAATCCAGCCTTTATCACGCTTCAAATCTTTGGGCGGGACGATACCGGCCATCGCCGCCAGTTCGCCCAGCGAATAGCCCGCCAGACGCTGCGCCTGCGCAAGCAGCTCGGCCTGGGTTTTGGGCGATTCGGGAAGCGGGGCGAGCATTGACATGATAAAGCGCCTTTTGGTGAAAAAATGAACGACTGTTTTGCCGGGTGTGGATAGAGTTTAACTTTTTCTGAGTAAATATATCAACGTGATGATTATAATGGATTTTTTAAGCTATTTTTCAGCGTAAAAACGCCGCGAAAAAAGGTTTTCCAAATCTGGTCACTGACAATGAACAGGATCTTACACCATGTTATCCACAGAAAAATGGGATAACTGGGGAAAAGCCCCACTACTGTTTCAATTTACAGCCTTGACGTGCGACGAAAATCGAATTTTCGCACAAAAGATGTCTAAGATGTTGGCACAATCTGTGGATAAAATCGGCATTGCTCGATCTTTCATCAGTTGGAGGATCCCCTATGTGATGATCATCACGTTATGCGCTAATGCAAGAGGATTAACCATAATAACTTAATGAAAAATATCATTTTACTGTGAACGGCTTGCATGCGATTATTCAGAGTACTCTGGGTTTTCCCTGGGTAATTCCGTACTTCTTCACAACTCTATCCACAGAAAAAGTGAATAAAATCGCGGATGAACGCGGTTCTCTGTTTATAACTCTGATGATTACTGTGAGTTATTCAAATGTTATTCGATGGTCGTGCTGTAATAGAGTGGTTTACCGTTTCCAGCGAGTGTGAAACAATCATTCACATTGAAGCTTATTTTGAGGTAGTCCGGTGATTGATGACGATGGCTACCGCCCAAATGTTGGTATTGTAATTTGCAATCGTCAGGGCCAGGTTATGTGGGCCCGACGCTACGGTCAGCACTCCTGGCAATTCCCGCAAGGGGGCATAAACCCCGGTGAGACAGCAGAACAGGCGATGTATCGGGAACTGTTCGAAGAAGTTGGATTAAGCCGTAAGGACGTACGGATCCTCGCTTCGACCCGAAACTGGTTGCGTTACAAATTGCCTAAACGTTTGGTGCGTTGGGACACAAAGCCGGTTTGTATCGGCCAGAAACAAAAATGGTTTCTCTTGCAGTTGATCGGCAATGACGCGGATATCAATATGCAAACCAGCAGCACGCCGGAGTTCGACGGCTGGCGCTGGGTGAGTTACTGGTATCCGGTGCGTCAGGTCGTGTCGTTTAAACGTGACGTCTACCGCCGGGTGATGAAAGAGTTCGCCAGCGTAGTGATGGCGCTTGCGGAGAGCGCGCCAAAACCGCAAAGCGCGCCTGCTTATCGACGTAAAAGAGGTTAAGCCACGCATATTATGCTCACTCGCTTACGCGAAATTGTTGAGAAGGTCGCGAGTGCGCCTCGTCTGAACGAGGCGCTGGATATTCTGGTCACCGATGTCTGCCTGGCTATGGAGACCGAGGTTTGTTCCGTCTATCTCGCCGACAACGATCGACGCTGCTTCTATTTAATGGCGACCCGCGGCCTGAAAAAACCGCGCGGTCGTACCATTACGCTCGCCTTCGATGAAGGGATCGTCGGGCTGGTTGGCCGCCTGGCCGAACCGATTAACCTCGCCGACGCGCAAAAACACCCCAGCTATAAATACATTCCCTCAGTGAAAGAAGAGCGCTTCCGCGCGTTTCTTGGCGTGCCGATCATTCAGCGCCGCCAACTGCTGGGCGTGCTGGTGGTGCAGCAGCGCGAGCTGAGACAGTACGACGAAAGCGAAGAGTCATTCCTGGTCACGCTCGCCACCCAGATGGCGGCTATCCTCTCGCAGTCTCAGTTGACGGCGCTGTTCGGGCAGTATCGTCAGACGCGTATCCGCGCGCTGCCGGCTTCGCCAGGCGTGGCGATCGCCGAAGGCTGGATGGACGCCACCCTGCCGCTGATGGAGCAGGTATATGAAGCATCATCGCTGGATACGCAACTGGAGCGCGAGCGTTTAACCGGCGCGCTGGAAGAGGCGGCGAACGAATTTCGTCGTTACAGCAAACGCTATGCCGCCGGAGCGCAAAAAGAGACGGCGGCGATTTTTGACCTCTATTCGCACTTGCTCTCTGACGCCAGCCTGCGCCGCGCGCTGTTTGCCGCGGTGGATAATGGCTCGGTGGCCGAATGGGCGGTGAAAACGGTTATTGAGAAGTTTGCCGAACAGTTTGCCGCGCTCAGCGATGGCTACCTGAAAGAACGCGCAGGCGATCTGCGTGCGTTGGGGCAACGTCTGCTGTTCCACCTTGATGACACCACCCAAGGCGCCAATGCCTGGCCGCCGCGCTTTGTGCTGGTGGCGGATGAACTCTCCGCCGCTACGCTCGCGGAAGTGCCGCAGGATCGTTTAGCCGGCGTGGTGGTACGCGACGGTGCCGCCAACTCTCATGCCGCGATCATGGTACGCGCGTTGGGGATCCCTACGGTGATGGGCGCCGATATTCAGCCGTCGATCCTCCACGGGCGTACGCTGGTGGTGGATGGCTACCGCGGCGAGCTGCTGGTGGATCCTGAACCGATCCTGCTACAAGAATATCAACGGCTTATCAGCGAAGAAAACGAACTCAGCCGCCTGGCGGAAGGAGACGTTGAGCGCCCGGCAGAGCTGAAAAGCGGCGAGCGCGTGAAGGTGATGCTCAATGCCGGTCTTAGTCCGGAGCATGAGCAGAAGCTGGGGCGGCGCATCGACGGCATTGGCCTGTATCGCACTGAAATTCCGTTTATGCTGCAAAGCGGTTTCCCTTCCGAAGAGGAGCAGGTGGCGCAGTATCAGGGCATGCTACAGATGTTCAACGACAAGCCGGTGACTCTACGTACGCTGGACGTCGGGGCAGACAAACAGCTGCCGTATATGCCGATCAGTGAAGAGAACCCCTGCCTCGGCTGGCGCGGGATCCGCATCACGCTCGATCAGCCGGAGATCTTCCTTATACAGGTGCGCGCGATGCTGCGCGCCAACGCGGCGACCGGCAATCTGAGCATTTTGCTGCCAATGGTCACCAGTCTGGAAGAGGTTGACGAAGCGCGCCGTCTCATCGACCGCGCCGGTCGCGAAGTGGAAGAGATGATCGGCTACGCCATTCCGAAACCGCGCATTGGCATTATGCTGGAAGTGCCGTCGATGGTCTTTATGCTGCCGCATCTGGCGAACCGCATCGACTTCATTTCCGTGGGCACCAACGATCTCACGCAATATGTGCTGGCGGTGGATCGTAACAATACCCGCGTTGCCAGCATCTACGATAGCCTGCATCCGGGGATGATTCGCGTGCTGTCGATGATTGTGCAGGAAGCGGAACGCTATGGCATCGATTTACGTCTGTGTGGCGAAATGGCGGGCGACCCGATGTGCGTCACCATCCTGATTGGCCTGGGATTCCGACATCTGTCGATGAACGGTCGTTCGGTACCGCGCGTGAAGTATCTGCTGCGTAATATCGATCTTGAAGACGCGCAAACGCTCGCCCAGCGCAGCCTTGAGGCGCAGATGGCCACCGAAGTGCGCCATCAGGTCGCGGCCTTTATGGAGCGTCGCGGTCTCGGCGGCCTGATTCGCGGCGGCCTGTAGGCCGAATAAGCGCAGCGTCATCAGGCAACCCGATGCCCATTGCCGGATGTCAGCGTCGCCGGGAGTCTCCGGCGACCTTCGCTTATACATATCTTTTACATCTTCCCCGCATCACCTCTCAGCCCCCTTATGCTATCATTCGCACCTTTGGAGCGCCTGAAGCCTACGGCGCGCATCTCTACCGCTGTCCACTTTCGGCGGAATAACAAGCATTTGTGGTGACAGATGAATAGTGGTTATCTGCGTTTCCCGGACTTTGATCCGGTAATTTTCTCCATCGGACCGGTCTCCCTGCATTGGTACGGCATGATGTACCTGGTGGGCTTTATCTTTGCCATGTGGCTGGCGACGCGTCGCGCGAACCGCCCGAACAGCGGCTGGACGAAAAACGAAGTTGAAAACCTGCTGTATGCAGGCTTCCTCGGGGTCTTCCTCGGTGGGCGCATCGGCTACGTGATGTTCTACAACTTCGACTCTTTCCTGCAGGATCCGCTGTATCTGTTCCGCGTCTGGGACGGCGGGATGTCCTTCCACGGCGGCCTGATCGGCGTGATCGTGGTGATGATTATCTTCGCCAAACGCACCAAGCGGACCTTCTTCCAGGTGTCTGATTTCATTGCGCCGCTGATTCCGTTCGGCCTGGGGTGTGGTCGTCTGGGTAACTTTATCAATGGCGAACTGTGGGGCCGCGTTGATCCGAGCTTCCACTACACTATGCTGTTCCCGGGCTCCCGTGCGGAAGACCTGGCGCTGTTGCCGTCGCATCCGGAATGGCAAACGCTGTTTGATACTTACGGTTCCCTGCCGCGCCACGCGTCGCAGCTGTATGAACTGGCGCTGGAAGGGGTTGTCCTGTTCCTGATCCTGAACTGGTTTATCCGTAAGCCGCGTCCGGCGGGGTCGGTTTCCGGCCTGTTCCTGATTGGCTACGGTCTGTTCCGCATCATTTCTGAATTCTTCCGCCAGCCGGACGCGCAGTTCACCGGTGAATGGGTACAGTACATCAGCATGGGGCAGATTCTTTCGATTCCGATGGTGCTTGCGGGTATCATTATGATGGTCTGGGCGTTTCGCCGTCCGCAGAAACAGATCTCCTGAGGAAGCATGAAACAGTATCTCGAACTGATGCAGAAGGTGCTCGATGAGGGCACCCAGAAAAATGACCGCACCGGCACCGGTACGCTCTCCATTTTTGGCCACCAGATGCGCTTTAACCTGCAAGAAGGTTTCCCGCTGGTGACCACCAAACGCTGCCATCTGCGCTCTATCATCCACGAACTGCTGTGGTTCCTGCAGGGCGACACCAATGTTGCCTACCTGCATGAAAATAACGTCAGCATCTGGGATGAGTGGGCCGATGAGAACGGCAACCTTGGCCCGGTCTACGGCAAACAGTGGCGCGCCTGGCCGACGCCGGATGGCCGTCATATCGACCAGATCACCACCGTCATGAACCAGCTGAAAAACGACCCGGACTCGCGCCGTATCATCGTTTCGGCGTGGAACGTCGGCGAGCTGGATAAGATGGCGCTGGCGCCGTGTCACGCTTTCTTCCAGTTCTACGTGGCAGACGGCAAACTCTCCTGTCAGCTCTACCAGCGCTCTTGCGACGTGTTCCTCGGCCTGCCGTTCAACATTGCCAGCTATGCGCTGCTGGTGCATATGATGGCGCAGCAGTGCGACCTGGAAGTGGGCGACTTCGTCTGGACTGGCGGGGATACCCACCTTTACAGCAACCACATGGAACAGACCGCGCTGCAGCTGACGCGCGAACCGCGCGCGCTGCCGAAGCTGGTGATTAAACGCAAACCTGATTCTATTTTCGACTACCGCTTTGAAGACTTCGAAATCGAAGGCTACGACCCGCATCCGGGTATCAAAGCGCCGGTGGCGATTTAATCTTCCTGACCGAAAAACGGCGCAGCTCTCAGCGCCGTTTTTTATTTTCTGAATGCCGCTTCCCGTTTATTTGTAACCCGCTGCAACTCGTTCACCTTTTTCCGAAGCCCCATGTAAAACGCGTAATCCGCGCTCGCGCTTCGTTGCTCATCGCAGGAAACTGCCGCCATGAACAGAGAACAGGGCTACACCCTTATCGAAACCTTAATCGCCTTGACGCTGGTGCTCATTCTTGGCGCTTCTGGCCTGTATGGCTGGCGCAGCTGGCAGCAAGAACAGCGTTTGTGGCAAACCGCCAGTGCGCTACGGGACTATCTGCTTTATCTGCGTAACGATGCCAACTGGCATAACCGAGACCGTCGGCTACGGGTTAACCACGAAGCGCAGGGCTGGTGCCTCATCGCGGACGATGCGGTACTGGAAGGCTGCCCTACCGGAAACCCGGCTATTTTCAAGCCGCCGTGGACCGAGGTTTCACTCAGCAAAATGACGCCAAACCTGACTTTCTTTGGCCTGCGAAATACCGCGTGGGCGGGGAGCCTGATGGTGTCGAGCGAGGCGGGGAGTTGGACGATTGTTATCTCCAGTTGGGGGCGAATTCGCCTGTGTGAGGGGGCGACATGCTGATGCGAGGTTTCTCATTGCTGGAAGTATTGATCGCCATGGCTATCAGCAGCGTATTGCTGCTTGGCGCGTCACGCTTTCTCCCCGCGCTCCAGCGGGGCGTACTGGCGCAGACTCAGCAGCAAACGCTGGAAGACGATCTCTGGCTGCGAGTGTTCACGGTCGCGAAGCATTTGCAGCGCGCTGGGTACTGTGGGGATGACGACTGCGGCGGCGAAGCGTTGCAGATTGCGCAGCAGGGGCAGTGCGTGATTGCCCGCTGGGATGGCGATAGCAATGGTCTCTGGCAAACATCGCCCGCCGACGAGGCTGACAGCATCGGCTTCCGGCTACAGTCCGGCGTGCTGGAAACGCTACGTGGCGCGACCACCTGCGAGGGAAAAGGTTGGGACAAAATGACCGATCCCGCAGCGCTCACGGTGACGAGCTTTCAGGTGGTGCGCCACACATTTAGCGGTTTTCCGCCCGAGCTTGCTATTACGTTGTCGGCAACCGGTACGCGCGGCGGCAGGGTCACCGCGCAGTACGGCGTGACGGGATACAACCAGTGAATGCCGAGCGCGGCGTTTCGTCGCTGGCCATGGTGCTGATGCTGCTGGTGCTCGGCAGCCTGATGCTACAGGGGCTGAATCAGGCGCAGCGCCAGCGGTTGGCGATGGTGAACGACGAAAGCCTGGCGATACAGCGCACGGCGCAGGCGCATTCGGCGTTGCAGTGGGGGATGCTCCAACCATGGGGAACTGAAGCGGGAACCCAGTGTATGACCTATGCCGCAGACACCCGCATTTGCCTGCGCTTATTGATCGACGGCAGGTTGTTGCTGATAGCACAAAGCGACGGTTTCTCGCTATGGCAATCGGGGCGTTGGGCCGCCGGTAACCTTCAGTTTTCAGCCCATGGCTGGAGTGATTTTTGTCCCTTGAAGGAGGCGCTACTATGCCAGATACCCTGAAATCACGCGGTTTTAGCCTGCCGGAGGTGATGCTGGCTATGTTGTTAATGGTGATGGTGGTGACGGCGCTGGGCGGATACTACCACGCGTTGGCCGCTGGTAACACTCAGCTTAATCAGTATCGTCAGATGTGGCGCTATGCATGGGCGCAAACGCAGCAACTGGCCGCGCCGCTGCCGGAAGGCTGGAACAGCCAGCGAGTACAGACATCGTCACAACGTTGTGTCAGCATCAATGCTACTATTACCACCCCCATGGGCAGGCAAGGGCGTTTAACGCGTCTGCATTGCCCGGTCAGTCAGTAGTCAGGAGCGAATATGTTAAGGGTCTACCACTCCAACCGTCTGGACGTGCTGGAAGCGTTAATGGAATTTATCGTGGAGCAGGACCGGCTGGCTGACCCCTTCGAGCCTGAAATGATCCTCGTGCAGAGTACCGGGATGGCGCAATGGCTACAGATGACGCTCTCCCAGCGATTTGGTATCGCCGCTAACATCGATTTCCCGCTGCCCGCGAGCTTTATCTGGGACATGTTTACCCGCGTTTTGCCCGAGATTCCCGGCGAGAGCGCCTTTAATAAGCAAAGCATGAGCTGGAAGCTGATGACGCTGCTGCCGGGCATGCTGGACGACGAGGCTTTTACGCCGCTGCGCCACTATCTGACTGACGATGCCGATAAACGCAAGCTGTTCCAGCTGGCCTCACGGGTGGCCGATCTGTACGACCAGTATCTGGTCTATCGCCCGCAGTGGCTCACGAAGTGGGAAGCCGGAGAGTTAGTGGATGACGTCGGTGAGGCGCAGCAGTGGCAGGCTCCGCTATGGAAAGCGCTGGTGGAGCACACCGCAGCGCTGGGACAGCCGCAGTGGCACCGCGCCAATCTCTACCAACGCTTTATCGACACGCTGGAAAACAGCAGCGAGAAACCTGACGGGCTGCCGTCGCGGGTGTTTATCTGCGGAATCTCAGCGCTGCCGCCGGTGTATCTGCACGCGCTACAGGCGCTGGGCAAGCATGTGGATATCTACGTGCTGTTCACCAACCCGTGCCGCTATTACTGGGGCGACATTAAGGATCCGGCGTTCCTCGCCCGGCTGATGGCGCGCCAGCGCCGACACTATCGTGAGCAGCGTGAACTGCCGTTATTCCAGGACGCCAGCAGCGCGCCGGGGCTATTTAACGATAACGGTGAACAGGACGTTGGTAACCCGATGCTGGCCTCCTGGGGCAAACTGGGGCGCGACTATATCTACCTCCTGGCAGGGCTGGAGCGCTATCAGGAGCTGGATGCGTTCGTCGATATCGAGCCGGATAACCTGCTGCACAATCTTCAATATGACGTGCTGGAGCTGAAAAACAGCGCAGTGGCCGGGCGCACCGCTGAAGAGTTTGCCTGGAGCGGCAACAAACGCACCCTGGCCCACGATGACCGCAGCCTGACCGTCCACGTCTGCCACAGCCCGCAGCGCGAGGTGGAAGTATTGCACGACCGTCTGCTGGCGATGCTGGAGGCCGACCCGACGCTGACGCCGCGCGATATCATCGTGATGGTGGCGGACATCGACAGCTACAGCCCGTTTATCCAGGCCGTGTTTGGCAGCGCCACCGGCGAGCGCTATCTGCCTTATGCCATTTCCGACCGCCGCGCCCGTCAGGCGCATCCTGCGATGCAGGCATTTATTACGCTGCTTTCCCTACCGGACAGCCGCTTCACCAGCGAAGACGTGCTGGCGCTGCTCGACGTGCCGGTGCTGGCCACCCGTTTCAACATTGATGAAGCCGGTTTGCAGCATCTGCGCCAATGGGTCAGCGAATCTGGCGTGCGTTGGGGGATGGACGACGACAACGTGCGCGAACTCGATCTCCCGGCGACCGGGCAGCACACCTGGCGCTTTGGTCTAACGCGCATGCTGCTGGGTTACGCCATGGAAAGCCGCCAGGGCGAGTGGCAGGACGTGCTGCCCTATGATGAATCCAGCGGGCTTATCGCCGAGCTGGTGGGGCATTTGGCTTCGCTGCTCATGCAGCTTAACCGCTGGCGACAGGTGCTGACGCAAGGGCGTTCACTCGAAGAGTGGCTACCGGTGTGCCGCGAAATGCTTAACGACTTCTTCCTGCCGGATCAGGATACCGAAGCGGCGCTAACGCTGATTGAGCAGCAGTGGCAGGGGATTATCGCTCAGGGGGTACAGTCGCAATACGCCGGTGAAGTGCCGCTGTCGCTGCTGCGCGATGAGCTGGCTCAGCGTCTGGACCAAGAGCGTATCAGCCAGCGCTTCCTGGCGGGGCCTATCAATATTTGTACCCTGATGCCGATGCGTTCTATTCCGTTCAAAGTGGTGTGCCTGCTGGGCATGAACGATGGTATCTACCCGCGCGCGCTGGCGCCGCTGGGCTTTGACCTGATGAGCCAGAAGCCGCTGCGCGGCGATCGTAGCCGTCGCGACGATGACCGTTACCTGTTCCTCGAAGCCATGATGTCGGCGGAAAAATCGCTTTATATCAGCTACATCGGTCGCTCTATTCAGGATAACAGCGAGCGCTACCCATCGGTGCTGGTGCAGGAACTGCTGGACTATATCGGCCAGAGCCACTGCCTGGAAGGCGATGAGGCGCTGAACTGCGATGAAAGCGAGCGACGGGTCAAGAGTCACATCATGCACCTGCATAGCCGCATGCCGTTCGACGCGGAGAATTACCAGCACGATGAGCGCCAAAGCTATGCTCAGGAATGGCTGGCGGCCGCCAGCCGTCAGGGGGAAGCGCACGGCGAATTTATTCAGCCGCTGGAGCCTGTTGAACTGACAACGCTGCCGCTGGAGCAGCTACAGCGCTTCTGGCGTCATCCGGTTCGTGCCTTCTTCCAGATGCGTTTACAGGTCAATTTCCGTAGCGAAGAGAGTGACATTCCCGACACCGAGCCGTTTACCCTTGAGGGGCTGACCCGCTACCAGCTTAACCAACAGTTGCTCAATACCCTGATTGAAGAGCAGACGCCGGAAGCGATGTATCGCCGCTATCGTGCGGCGGGAGAGCTCCCCTACGGGCCGTTTGGCGAAATTGCCTGGGAGGCGCAGCGTCAGGAGATGGCCGCGCTGGCGAGCAGGGTTATTGAATATCGCCGGGAAGGAAAGAGTCTCGAAATAGACCTTGATTGCGACGGGGTTAACATAACCGGATGGTTACCGCAGGTTCAGGAGAATGGGCTGTTGCGCTGGCGGCCATCTTTGCTTAGCGTGGCACAAGGAATGCAACTTTGGCTGGAACACCTTGTCTACTGTGCTAGCGGCGGCAGCGGCGAAAGCCGGCTGTTGCTGCGCAAAGAGGGCGAGTGGTGCTTCCCACCCCTGGCGGCGGATGAAGCGAAAGCGTATCTGTCGCAGCTGGTCGCCGGGTACCGCGAGGGCATGTGCCAACCGCTGCTGTTCTTACCTGAAAGCGGAGGTGCGTGGATAAAAGCCTGTTACGATGCCCAAAATGATGCCATCTTAAGGGACGAGGAAACGCAGCAAAAAGCACGCAGCAAGTTTATGCAGGTGTATGAAGGCAATATGGTGGTGAGCGGCGAAGGGGACGATGTCTGGTATCAGCGCCTGTGGCGTACCCTGGAACCCGCGCAGTATGAGGCAATTATCGAGCAAACGACGCCGTATCTGCTGCCGCTATTTCGTTTTCACCAGTCATAGTTGCTGTATAAAAATTGCGCAATCTGAGTTGTTCATTTACTATGCGCAACGCGTCACGGACCGATGAGTGGCAGCTGCCAGATCCATTTGTCTGGCCGAGAGCTGCCCGCACAAGCATTAAGATTCAGCAGTATTTGTTAATGGTGAGGTCCGTGAATGCCCCGCAGTATCTGGTTGAGTATTGTAGTTTTTGTCACCGCCTTTTGGGCGACCGTAGGTCAGGCAGACACCGGATGGCAACCGATTCAGGAAACCATCCGTAAAAGCGAAAAAGATACCCGTCAGTATCAGGCGATTACGCTGGATAACAAGATGGTTGTGCTGTTGGTATCCGATCCGCAGGCGGTGAAATCACTGTCGGCGCTGGTGGTACCGGTTGGTTCGCTGGAAGATCCTGATTCGCATCCGGGCCTTGCGCATTTCCTTGAACATATGACGTTGATGGGCTCGAAGCACTACCCGCAGCCCGATAGCCTCTCGGAATTCCTCAAGCTGCACGGCGGTAGTCACAATGCCAGCACCGCGCCGTATCGCACCGCCTTCTACCTTGAAGTGGAAAACGATGCCTTGCAGGGGGCCGTTGACCGTCTGGCGGATGCCATTGCTGAACCGCTGCTGGATAAAAAATACGCCGACCGCGAACGTAACGCGGTAAACGCTGAGCTGACCATGGCGCGCTCCCGCGACGGTATGCGTATGGCGCAGGTTAGCGCTGAAACCATCAACCCGGCGCACCCCGGCGCGCGCTTCTCTGGCGGCAACCTGGAAACGCTGAGCGACAAGCCGAATAGCCCGGTGTATGAATCGCTGCTGGCCTTCCGCGACAAATACTACTCCGCTAACCTGATGAAGGCGGTGATTTACAGTAACAAACCGCTGCCGGAGCTGGCGCAGATTGCGGCACAAACCTATGGCCGCGTGCCGAATAAATCTATCGAGCGCCCGGAAATTACCGTTCCGGTGGTCACCGACGCGCAGAAGGGCATCGTTATCCACTACGTACCCGCGCTGCCGCGTAAAGTGCTGCGCGTCGAGTTCCGTATTGATAACAACTCGGCGCAGTTCCGCAGCAAAACCGATGAGCTCATCACCTACCTTATCGGTAACCGCACGCCGGGCACGCTGTCCGACTGGCTGCAAAAGCAGGGGCTGGTTGAAGGTATTCGCGCCGATTCCGACCCGGTCGTAAACGGCAACAGCGGCGTGCTGGCGATTTCCGCCACCTTAACCGACAAGGGCCTTGCTAACCGGGATCAGGTGGTGGCGGCTATCTTTAGCTACCTCGACATGCTGCGCCAGAAGGGCGTCGACAAAAGCTACTTTGATGAACTGGCCCACGTGCTGGACCTCGACTTCCGCTACCCGTCGATTAACCGCGATATGGACTACGTCGAATGGCTGGCGGACACCATGATTCGCGTGCCGGTCGAACACACGCTCGATGCGGTGAACATTGCCGATCGTTACGATGCGCAGGCGATAAAAGATCGCCTGGCGATGATGACGCCGCAGAATGCGCGTATCTGGTACATCAGCCCGAAAGAGCCGCATAACAAGACGGCTTACTTTGTTGATGCGCCGTATCAGGTCGATAAAATCAGCGCGGAAACGTTCGCGAAGTGGCAGAAAGCGGCCGACGACATCACGCTGAATCTGCCGCAGTTGAACCCGTATATCCCCGATGACTTCACGCTGATCAAGAACGAAAAAAGCTACGCGCATCCGGAGCTGATTATCGACGAACCAAATCTGCGTCTGGTCTATATGCCGAGCCGCTATTTTGCGTCTGAACCGAAGGCCGATATCACCATGATCCTGCGTAACCCGCAGGCGATGGACAGCGCCAAAAATCAGGTGATGTTCGCCCTCAACGACTATCTGGCGGGCATTGCGCTCGACCAGCTCAGCAACCAGGCCGCCGTCGGCGGGATCAGCTTCTCGACCGGTGCCAACAACGGCCTGATGCTTAACGCCAACGGTTACACCCAGCGTCTGCCGCAGCTGTTTGGTGCGCTGTTAGAAGGTTATTTCAGCTATACGCCGACCGAAGATCAGCTTGAGCAGGCAAAATCCTGGTACAAGCAGATGATGGACTCGGCGGATAAAGGCAAAGCCTACGAACAGGCGATTATGCCGGTGCAGATGGTGTCGCAGGTGCCCTATTTCCAGCGCGAGGACCGCAAGGCGCTGCTGCCGTCGATCACGCTGAAAGAGGTGATGGCCTACCGCGACCAGCTGAAAACCGGCGGACGTCCGGAGTTTATGGTAATTGGCAACCTGAGCGCCGAGCAGTCCACGACGCTGGCGCGCGGTATCCAGTCGCAGCTTGGCGCTAACGGTAACGAATGGTGCCGTAACAAAGATGTGCTGGTGGAAAAACAGCAGAACGCTATCTTTGAAAAAGCGGGTAACAGCACCGACTCGGCGCTGGCGGCGGTGTTTGTCCCGCCGAACGTGGATGAGTTCTCCAGCTCGGCGGCAAGCGCCATGCTGGCGCAGATTGTCCAGCCGTGGTTCTACAATCAACTGCGTACTGAAGAACAGCTTGGCTACGCCGTGTTTGCCTTTTCGATGAACATTGGCCGCCAGTGGGGCATGGGCTTCCTGCTGCAAAGCAATGACAAACAGCCGGCGTTCCTGTGGCAACGTTTCAAAGCCTTCTTCCCGACCGCCGAGCAAAAGTTGCGGGCGATGAAGCCGGAAGAGTTCGCGCAGCTGCAGCAGGCGGTGATCGCCGACATGCTGCAAGCGCCGCAAACGCTCGGTGATGAAGCCTCACAGCTGAGCAAAGATTTCGATCGCGGTAATATGGCCTTTGATTCACGTGCTAAAGTAGTGGCCCAGATTAAGCTGTTAACGCCGCAAAAGCTGGCTGATTTCTTCCACCAGACCGTCGTTGCGCCACAGGGCATGACGGTGCTGTCGCAGGTTTCCGGCAGCCAGAATGGTAAGACGGACTATGCGCACCCGGAAGGCTGGAAGGTATGGGAGAGCATTAGCGCGTTGCAGCAAACCTTACCGATAAGACGAGAGAACGAATGACCGTAACTGCTGAGTCCCTTAATCCCCTGCGTTTGCCCCTCTACGGTGAGCGCCTGATTGAAGCCTCAGCGGGCACCGGAAAAACCTTCACCATCGCCGCACTCTACCTGCGGCTTCTGCTGGGGCTGGGCGGCGAGGCCGCCTTTCCCCGGCCGGTCAACGTCGAAGAGCTGCTGGTGGTGACCTTCACCGAGGCGGCAACTGAAGAACTGCGTGGGCGTATTCGCAGCAACATTCATGAACTGCGCGTCGCCTGTCTGCGTAACGCCACCGACAACCCGCTGTATGCCAGCCTGCTGGCGGAAATCGACGATCCTCAACAGGCGGCGAACGTTCTGCTGCTGGCTGAACGGCAGATGGATGACGCCGCGGTCTTTACCATCCACGGTTTCTGTCAGCGCATGCTTAGCCTCAATGCTTTTGAGTCGGGGATGCTGTTCGAACAGCAGCTGATTGAAGATGAATCTCAGCTGCGCTATCAGGCCTGCGCCGACTTCTGGCGCCGCCACTGCTACCCGCTGAACCGCGAAATTGCGCAGGTGATCGTCGAGTCCTGGAAAGGGCCGCAGGATCTGCTGAAATCGATCGACCGTTATCTGCAAGGGGAAGCGCCGCAGCTGAAGATGCCGCTCAGCGCGACCGAGACGCTGGAATCACGTCATCAGCAGATCCTCGCGCAGATTGGCGACATCAAACAGCAGTGGCGGGCTGCGGTCGGCGATCTTGAACCGCTGCTGGAAAACTCGGGTATCGATCGTCGCAAATTCAACCGCGGCAACCAGGGCAAGTGGATCGACAAGATCAGCGCCTGGGCGCAGGAAGAGAGCAAAAACTACCAGCTCCCCGATGCGCTGGAAAAATTCAGCCAGTCGTTCCTGGCTGAACGCACCAAAGCGGGCGGAGAAGTGCCAACGCACCCGCTGTTCAGTGCCATTGAGCGTCTACTGGACTCGCCGCTCACGCTCAACGACCTGGTGATTGCCCAGGCGATGAAAGAGATTCGTGAGGCGGTAGCCCGCGAGAAGCGCCGCCGCGGCGAGTTGGGCTTTGACGATATGCTAAGCCGCCTTGATGAAGCGCTGGAGAGCGAAAGCGGCGAGGCGTTAGCCGCCGCCATTCGACAGCGTTTTCCGGTGGCGATGATCGATGAATTCCAGGATACCGACCCGCAGCAGTACCGTATTTTCCGCCGCATCTGGCGCCAACAGCCGGAGACCGCGTTGCTGCTGATTGGCGACCCGAAGCAGGCGATCTACGCTTTCCGCGGCGCCGATATCTTTACCTACATGCGTGCGCGCAGCGATGTGGCGGCGCACTATACGCTCGATACCAACTGGCGTTCCGCGCCGGGCATGGTGGCAAGCGTCAACCGCCTGTTTGGGCAGGTTGATAACCCCTTTATGTTCCGCGATATTCCGTTCCTGCCGGTCAAATCCGCCGAGAAAAATGCCTCGCTACGTTTTGAGGTTGACGGCGAAAACCAGCCGGCAATGAACCTCTGGCTGATGCCCGGTGAGGGCGTTAGCGCGGGCGACTACCAGATTTTTATGGCCCAGCAGTGCGCGGCGCAGATTCGCGACTGGCTCACCGGCGGCCAACGCGGCACGGCGCTGCTGTGGCGCGGCGACAGCGCGCGTCCGGTGCAGGCCTCAGACATTACCGTACTGGTGCGTAACCGCCAGGAAGCCTCGTTGATTCGCGATGCGCTGAATGCGCTGGCTATTCCGTCGGTGTATCTTTCCAACCGCGACAGCGTATTCGAAACCCCGGAAGCGCAGGAGCTTCTGTGGGTGTTGCAGGCGGTGCTGACGCCGGAGCGGGAAAATACCCTGCGCAGCGCGCTGGCGACGGCGATGTTTGGCCTGAATGCGCGGGACATTGAGCAGCTGAATCAGGATGAGCACGCCTGGGATGCGCTGGTGGAGGAGTTCAGCGACTATCGGCTTATCTGGCAGCGGCGCGGTGTGATGCCGATGATTCGTGCCCTGATGAATGCGCGCTCCCTCGCGGAAAACCTGCTCGCCACTCACGGCGGCGAACGGCGTTTAACCGATATTCTGCACCTTAGCGAGCTGCTACAAGAAGCGGCCACCGGGCTTGAGAGCGAGCACGCGCTGGTACGCTGGCTGAACCAGCAAATTGCTGAGCCGGACACCAACGCTTCCAGCCAGCAAATGCGTCTGGAGAGCGACAAACACCTGGTGCAGATTGTCACCATTCACAAGTCGAAAGGGCTGGAATATCCGCTGGTCTGGCTGCCGTTTATCGCCCGTTTCCGTAAAGAGAAGCAGGCGTTCTATCACGATCGGGAATCCTTCGCGGCGGTGCTGGATCTTAACGAAA
The DNA here is from genome assembly GCF_019930565.1 of Kluyvera sp. CRP. Classification (NCBI taxonomy): domain Bacteria; kingdom Pseudomonadati; phylum Pseudomonadota; class Gammaproteobacteria; order Enterobacterales; family Enterobacteriaceae; genus Kluyvera; species Kluyvera sp. CRP. The sequence continues at coordinate 2,070,400 of NZ_CP082841.1, forward strand.
GCGATGAAAGCCTGGAGTTGGCGGAGGCCGAGCGTCTGGCAGAAGACCTGCGCCTGCTCTACGTCGCCCTAACCCGCGCCGTGTGGCACTGTAGCCTGGGGCTGGCGCCGCTCACCGCGCGGCGCAGCGATAAACCGACCGATACCGAACTCCATCACAGCGCGCCGGGAAGGCTGATGCAAAAAGGCGAGGTACTCGACGCCGCGGGTCTGGAAGCCTGTCTGCGTGCGCTGTGCGATGAGCACATTGCGCTGACGCTGGCGACAGCGCCCGACGACGCGCGTTGGCAGGCCACTCAGGCACAAATGCCTGAACTGGCGGCGCGTCAGGTGCTGCGTCGCGTCGTGGACGACTGGCGAGTCACCAGCTATTCCGGCCTGCAACAACGCGGCCACAGCGTGGCGCAGGATCTGCTGCCGCGTCTGGATATTGACGCCGCCGGCGCACAGGAAACGCTGCCGGAACCGACGCTGACGCCGCATAATTTCCCGCGCGGCGCATCGCCGGGGACTTTCCTGCACAGTCTGTTTGAAGACCTCGACTTTACCCAGCCGGTTTCATCCGAATGGATGCTGGAAAAGCTGCAAAGCAACGGCTTTGGCGAAGAATGGGAGCCGGTGCTGACGGCGTGGATTTCACAAGTGCTGGCCGCGCCGCTGGCGGATACCGGCATTGCGCTTAATCAGTTGAGCGCACAGCAAAAACAGGTGGAAATGGAGTTTTATTTGCCCATCAACCGGCCGCTCGACCCGCTGGCGCTGGATGCCTTAACCCGCCGCTATGACCCGCTTTCGGCAGGCTGCCCTACGCTCGATTTCCGCCAGGTACGCGGCATGCTGAAAGGCTTTATCGACCTGGTGTTCCGCCACGATGGGCGCTACTACCTGCTCGACTACAAGTCCAACTGGCTGGGAGAGAACGGTGAGGCCTACACCCAACAGGCGATGGCCGAAGCGATGCAGTCGCACCGCTACGACTTGCAGTATCAGCTCTATAGCCTGGCGCTACACCGCTATCTGCGCCATCGCATTGCCGATTATGACTATCAACGCCACTTCGGCGGAGTGATTTACCTGTTCCTGCGCGGCGTTGACCGCGACGCGGGGCAGCAAGGGATATTCACTACCCGGCCAGACCCCGCGCTCATTGCGGCCATGGATGCACTGTTTGCCGGAGAAGGCGAGGAGATGGACGCATGAGTCTCGAACAACGTTTGCTGGATGCCGTTGAGCAGCGTCTGCTGCGCCCGCTGGACGTACAGTTTGCGCTGATGGTCGCGCACGACGAGCACCCGGCGGTGATGCTGGCGGCGGCGATGCTCAGCCGCGATACCGGCGAAGGGCACGTGTGCCTGCCTCTGTCGCACCTGAGTGCGACGATGCAGGCGAAAGGGCGCGCGCGTGAATTCTGGCAGCAACTGTTCACCGATGCCGACGCGCCAGAAGACTGGGCTGAGCTGTTGCTGGCGTCTAAGGCCGTGAGTGCCGGTGAACGCCCGTCGCCGCTGATACTGAGCCGTGACCGGCTGTACCTCAACCGCATGTGGCATAACGAGCTGACGGTGGCGCGCTTCTTTAGCGACACCCAGGTTCCGCTGGCGGTAGACGAGGCGCAGCTCCAGCAGACACTGAGCGCGCTGTTCCCCACCAGTGACAACGTCGACTGGCAGAAAGTCGCTGCCGCCGTTGCGCTGACGCGGCGTATTTCGGTGATCTCCGGCGGCCCTGGCACCGGGAAAACCACCACCGTCGCCAAACTGCTGGCGGCGCTGGTACAGATGGCGAATGCCGAAAAACTCCGTATTCGCCTGGCGGCCCCGACGGGTAAAGCGGCTGCGCGCCTTACCGAATCTTTGGGCGCGGCGCTGCGTAAACTGACGCTAAGCGACGCGCATAAAGCGATGCTGCCGACCGAGGCCAGCACGCTGCACCGCCTACTGGGCGCGCAACCCGGCAGCCAGAAAATGCGCTACCACGCGGGCAACCCGCTGCACCTTGATGTGCTGGTGGTCGACGAAGCCTCAATGATCGACCTGCCGATGATGGCGCGGCTGATTGACGCGCTGCCGCCGCACGGGCGAATCATCTTCCTCGGCGACCGCGATCAGCTGGCGTCGGTTGAGGCGGGCGCGGTACTGGGGGATATCTGTAGCTGGGTGAACGCTGGCTATACGCCTGAACGCGCGGCGCAGCTAAGCCGCCTGGTAGGGAGCGACCTCCCGGCGGGTGAAGGCCAAACGGCGGGGGCGCTGCGCGACAGCCTCTGCCTGCTGCGCACCAGCTACCGTTTTGGCAGCGACTCGGGGATTGGGCAACTGGCGGGTGCGGTAAACCGGGGCGATAAAAAGGCCGTTGGCGAGGTCTTCGCCCGCGGCTTTAGCGATATCGAACTTAAACCGCTGCGCGCGACGGATGATTATGCCGCCATGCTCGACGATGCGCGGATGGGCTACGGTCATTATTTACAGCTTTTACGCGAGCAGGCCGAGCCCGCGGAGGTGCTGGCGGCGTTCGGTGAATATCAACTGTTGTGCGCGCTGCGGGAAGGGCCGTGGGGCGTCGGCGGGCTGAATACGCAGTTCGAACAGCTGTTGGCGCGTCATCGCCTGATTCAGCCGCAGCGCCACTCGCGCTGGTATGAAGGTCGCCCGGTGATGATTAGCCGTAACGACAGCGCGCTGGGGCTGTTTAACGGTGATATCGGCGTGGCGTTAGAGCGTGGGCAGGGGATGCGTGTCTGGTTCCCGATGCCGGACGGGACCATTAAATCGGTGCAGCCAAGCCGTCTGCCGGATCACGATACCGCCTGGGCGATGACGGTGCATAAATCGCAGGGTTCCGAGTTTACTCACGCCGCACTGGTACTGCCGACGCAGCTGGTGCCGGTGGTGAGCCGTGAGCTGGTCTACACCGCGATTACTCGCGCGAAGTCACGCCTGTCTATGTATGCCGATGAAAATCTGCTGGCCGCGGCGATTGCTACGCGTACAGAACGGCGCAGCGGGTTGTCGGCGATATTTGCGGAGATGGCATAGCGGTAAGCGTGGGCACAAAATGCTCCCTCTCCCTTTGAAGGGAGAGGGCCGGGGTGAGGGTTGGGGGCTCCGTGCAGGCATTCCCCTCACCCTAACCCTCTCCCCAAAGGGGCGAGGGGACCGCTCGGCGCAGCTAGACTAAATCCGCCATCAGCACCTTCGAACGACGCTGATAGTTATAAAGCTGCTTCTTACTCTCCGGCAGCAACTCGACATCAACCGGTTTAAACCCACGCTCCTGGAACCAGTGAATACTGCGGGTGGTCAGCACGAACAGATGATTCAGCCCCATTTGCTTCGCCTGCGCGGTAATGCGCTCAAGGAGCACTTCGCCGCGCGAGGAGCTGCGATAGTCCGGATGCACCGCCACGCAGGCCATTTCGCCAATCTTCTCTTCCGGGAACGGATAGAGTGCGGCACAGGCGATGGTGGTGTTATCGCGTTGAATAATCGTGAACTTGTCGATCTCCATCTCCAACTGCTCGCGGGAGCGACGCACCAGAATCCCCTGCTGCTCCAGCGGCGCAATCAGGTCGAGGATACCGCCGATATCGTTAATGGTGGCGCGGCGGATCTGCTCGGCGCTCTCCATCACAATTTGCGTACCGATACCGTCGCGTGAGAACAATTCCTGCAACAGCGCGCCGTCTTCCTGATAGCTGATCAGGTGGCTGCGACGCACGCCGCTGCGGCAGGCTTTCACCGCGCCGCGCAGGAAGCGCGCGGTACCGGAGAGGTAGTCGCCTTCCTGCTCCAGCTCTTCGATGCGCGCCTGCGCTTCGTTCGGGAACAGCTCAGGAACGATTTCACCGGCTTCGTTGTAAACGCCCTGCGACGAGCAGAAGCCAATCATCTTCTCGGCCTTCAGCTTAATCGCCAACTGAGTGGCAATTTCTTCCGAAGTCAGGTTAAAACTTTCGCCGGTGACGGAGACGGCAACCGGCCCCATCAGCACAATGGCGCCGCTGTCGAGCTGGCGGTGGATTGCCTCTTCATCAATACGACGAATACGCCCGCTGTGACAGTAGTCGATACCGTCATCCACGCCCAGCGGCTGGGCGATGATAAAGTTACCGCTGACCACATTGATGTGCGCGCCCTGGAGCGGTGTATTGTTCAGGCTCATCGACAGACGCGCGGTGATATCCAGCTGCAGTTGGCCCGCTGCCTGCTTAACCAGTTCAAGGGTTTTGCTATCGGTGACACGAATGTGTTTATGATAGGTTGGCTGATGCTGATGTTCGGCCAGATTGGCGTCGATTTGCGGACGCGCGCCGTAGACCAGCACCAGGCGGATGCCCAGGCTGTGCAGCAGCCCTATATCATTGACAATGCTTGAAAAGTTCTCATGCTCAATGGCTTCGCCGCCAAGCATGATGACAAACGTCTTGCCCCGATGAGCGTTAATATAGGGGACTGAATGACGAAACCCCTCGACCAGTTCGGTTCTACGTTCCTTCACCACGGCACAACCCTCAATGCATGATTATTCGTAATAAGTGTATTTTTATTCTGTTTTTGCGCTAAACGCAAGCCGGAATTTGCCTAAACATGGGAAAAATCTCCGCCAAATTTCGCTTAACCAACGAATGTTTACCCTTTTATAGATGACAGTTTATTCGCCTTTGGTTAAAGTTTTCGGTCAATCATATTTTGCTTAATTTGAAATCGTCTTTTTTTGCCTGGGATAGAGCATGTCAGGAAGTCAGTCTTTGAGTCGTCGCCGCCTGTTAAAAGGGGCGGGCGCCATGTGGTTGCTAAGTGTCAGTCAGGTTGGTTTCGCTGCCGTCAGTCAGGTGGTGGCCGTCCGCATCTGGCCTGCGTCCAGCTACACGCGCGTTACGGTGGAGTCCAACCGCGTGCTCAAGTATCGGCAGTTTGCGTTGAGCAATCCCGACCGCCTGGTGGTTGATCTTGAAGGGGTGAACCTCAACTCGGTGCTGAAAGGGATGGCGGCGCAGATTCGCGGCGACGATCCGTTCATTAAATCCGCGCGTGTCGGCCAGTTCGACCCGCAGACCGTGCGCATGGTGTTTGAGCTGAAGCAGGACGTCAAACCGCAGCTGTTTGCCCTCGCGCCGGTTGCCAACTTTAAAGAACGTCTGGTGATGGATCTCTACCCCGCTAACGCGAACGATGTGCAGGACCCGCTGCTGGCGCTGCTGGAAGAGTACAACAAAGACGGCCTCGAAAAGCAGGTGCCGCCAGCGCAGAGCGGGCCGCAGCCGGGGAAAGCCGGTCGCGATCGACCAATTGTCATTATGCTTGACCCCGGACACGGCGGTGAAGACTCCGGGGCGGTGGGGCTGTATAAGACGCGGGAAAAAGACGTGGTGCTGCAAATTGCCCGTCGCCTGCGCGCGCTGATTGAGAAAGAAGGCAACATGAAAGCCTACATGACGCGCAACGAAGATATCTTTATTCCGCTGAAGGTGCGGGTGGCCAAAGCCCAGAAACAGCGCGCCGACCTGTTTGTTTCTATTCACGCGGATGCCTTCACCAGCCGCCAGCCGAGCGGCTCATCGGTGTTTGCGCTTTCCACCAAGGGAGCCACCAGTACGGCGGCGAAATACCTCGCGCAGACCCAGAACGCCTCGGACTTGATCGGTGGCGTCAGCAAAAGTGGCGACCGCTACGTCGACCACACCATGTTCGATATGGTGCAATCGCTGACCATCGCCGACAGCCTGAAGTTTGGGAAAGCGGTGCTCAAGAAGATGGGGCAGATTAACAACCTGCATAAAAATCAGGTTGAGCAGGCCGGATTCGCGGTGCTGAAAGCGCCGGATATTCCGTCGATCCTCGTCGAAACAGCGTTTATCAGTAACGTTGAAGAAGAACGTAAGCTGAAAACCGCGAAGTTCCAGCAGGAAGTGGCCGAGTCGATCCTCGCCGGGATTAAGGCCTACTTCGCCGACGGCGCAACGCTGGCGCGGCGCGGGTAACCGGGCGTGTCGCGTCTGAAAAGCGCCCACGGCGGCAATATCCGCGAAGCGGCGGCGCTGATGGGAGTTTCCGCCGACCAACTGCTGGATTTCAGCGCCAACATTAACCCGCTGGGCATGCCTGAAAGCTTAAAACGCGCGATTGTCGCCCAGCTCAGCTGCGCCGAACGTTACCCTGACGTCGAGTATCAGCAGCTGCATCAGGCGCTGGCGGCGCACCATGGTGTTCCGGCGACGTGGATCCTTGCGGGAAACGGTGAGACAGAATCCATCTTTACGCTCGTCCAGGGGCTGCGCCCACGCCGGGCGATGGTGGTTGCGCCCGGGTTTGCCGAATATCGCCGGGCGCTGGAAACCGTTGATTGCGCCATCGAGACCTTTTTCCTGCGTGAAGAGGACGACTGGCAGCTGACTGACCGTATTCTCCCGGCGCTGACCGCCGAGCTGGACTGCCTGTTTCTTTGCACGCCAAATAACCCTACCGGCCTGCTGCCGGATGGCGCGCTGCTGACGGCAATCGCCGAACGCTGTCGCGCGCTGGAAATCGCGCTGGTCCTCGACGAAGCCTTTCTCGATTTTATTCCCGATGAAGCGGGCTTTATCCCACGGTTGGCGCAGTATCCGCACGTCTGGGTGCTGCGATCGCTCACCAAATTCTATGCCATTCCCGGCCTTCGGCTGGGCTATTTGCTGAACAGCGATGAACGAGCGGTAGCCTGGCTGCGTCAGCGGCAGATGCCGTGGTCAATCAACGCTTTTGCCGCGCTGGCCGGCGAGGTGGTGCTCAACGATCATGATTATCAACAGGCGACGTTTCGCTGGTTAGCTGACGAAGGCACGCGCTTTTACCGGGCACTGGGTGAGATTGAGGGGCTGAAGGTGTATCCGGGGTGGGCGAACTACCTTTTCCTGTGCTGCGAGCGAGCGGAGGTTGATCTGCAGTATGCGCTGCTGGAAAAACAGATTCTGATTCGCAGCTGCGCCAACTATCCGGGGCTGGACGGGCGCTACTTCCGCGTGGCGATTCGCAGTCGCCAAGAAAACCAGCGGTTATTGACGGCGCTGCGTCAGGCGCTGGCCTGAACCCCGCCATTCACTGACGCGAGCAGATGCCGCTGCGGCCAGTGCGCCGCCAGGTCGCGCTGTGCCAGTGCCCAGTGCAGATAATCCACATCATGATAGCGACGGTCGAGCATCAGCCCGACCACGCTGCCGCTGTGCGCCACCGTCAGGCCGTACAGGCCACACCGCTCGACAAGTGAAAGCAGCGCCGTAAAACCCGGCTTTGGCAGCAGAGTCTGGCTCGCAACAGCGCTGAGCGTCGCCGCTTCGCCGAGCAGGCTGGGATTGCTGCCTGTGCAGGCGGTTTGTACCTTATCCCATGCCTGTTGCAGCACCCCGGCGTTGGCCTCCAGCGCCGTGCGTCGCGGCAGGCGGTGATAGTCGGCGGTGCGAAGCTGAACCGGGCTCTCCAGCACCAGCAGGTCAAAATGGGGGGCGGGGGCGCAGGCAATCTGGGTTTGGGCATGGTGGTGATCGAAAAGCGTCAGCGCATGAAACAGGGTGCTGTCCGTCGGCTCCAGCGATACGCACAGCGCCGCCAGTTCAGATTCACTGAGTGAATGTCCTAAATGATGCGCAGTGGCAACGGCAGTGGCGGCAATATCAGCGGTGCTGCTGGCCATCCCTTTCGCCACGGGAATGGTCGAGTCAATCTCAATGCGTAGCGTCTGGCTCAGCGTTGGCGGATAGCCCCAGCGCGCCAGCAGCGTATTGACCATCGCCCGCGCTAGCGGTCGCTCATTGACGAGCGGCACGCCCTCGCGCACTTCCACGGTGCTATACCAGTCTATCGGGCAGGAGACGAGCTTTTCGCTGCCGAGAATCCAGCCCTGAATCAGTTCCCCACCGGAGGCGGGACAGCGCGCCACGCTCATGATTTTCCTTGCCTTGCCAAACGAAATATAACTACCGTAAATAAATATGCCGGTATTGTCATAGCGCAACGAAATCCTTCTTTCGCGGCGCTAGAGTAACCTGCTTTTTATTTTATGCGGGCCGATGTGCCGGCATAAATCTGCAACCAACAGGTTTGGCATAGTATGTGCCAGGGAAGAGGGTGTAAATCCCTCGCAGCCCCCGCTGCTGTGATGCTGACGACCCCGTGAAGACCACTGATCCTGAGGATCGGGAAGGACGGGTAAGGATGACGCTAAGCCAGAAGACCTGCCTGTTGGCCATTCACAACAACTTCGGTGGGAAGTGGGTTGCTTTGAGTCGCACAGTCTTCGGACTGGGCGTGCGCACGGCTATACCCGAGAACCACCCTGAATAGGGTCAGGGTATGGCAGCCAGACAGCACGCATTTATCCTCGCAGGCACCGGCAGCGGCTGTGGTAAAACCACGGTGACGCTCGGCCTGCTGAGGCTGCTTCAGCAGCGCGGCCTGCGCGTTCAGCCCTATAAAGTCGGCCCGGACTACCTCGATACCGGCTGGCACACCGCACTGTGTGGCGTCGCGTCCCGCAATCTCGACGGCTTTATGCTGCCCCCTTCTACGCTCAATGCGCTGTTCGGCGAACAGATGCAGCAGGCCGATATTGCCGTTATTGAAGGCGTGATGGGCCTCTATGATGGTTACGGTACCGACCCCAACTATTGCAGCAGCGCGGCGATGGCTAAACAGCTGGGCTGCCCGGTCATTCTGCTGGTGGACGGCAAGGCGGTCTCCACCTCCATTGCCGCCACGGTAATGGGGTTTCAGCACTTCGACCCGAGCCTGAATATCGCGGGCGTCATCGTCAACCGCGTCAACAGCGACAGCCACTTCCAACTGCTGAAAAACGCCATTGAGCGCTATTGCGACCTGCCGGTGCTTGGCTACGTGCCGCGCGCGGAAGGGGTATCACTGCCGGAACGTCACCTTGGTCTGGTCACCGCCCGAGAATCGCTCATCGATGCGCAGCCGTGGCAGGATTTCGCCGCGACGCTGGAACGGACGCTGGATGTCGATCGTCTGCTGGAGCTGAGCGTATTGAACACGTTACCGCCGGGCGAGTGGCCGCCGATGCCAGCCAGCGGCGAGGGGCTTACCCTCGCGGTCGCAGATGATGAAGCGTTCAATTTCTACTACCCGGATAATCTCGCGCTGCTGGAACGCGCGGGCGTGACCCTTGTCCGCTTTAGCCCATTGCATGATACGGAACTTCCCGACTGCCATATGATCTGGCTCGGCGGCGGCTACCCGGAACTGCACGCCCGAGCGCTTGCCGCCAACGCGCCGATGCTGGCCCAGCTGCGGGCGGCGCATGAGCGCGGCGTGGCGATTTACGCCGAATGCGGCGGCCTGATGTATCTCGGCACCACGCTGGAGGATGCGCAGGGCGAGGTATACGCCATGGCAAACATTCTCCCCGGCGACAGCAAAATGGGCAAACGTCTCACCCGTTTTGGTTACTGTGAAGCGCAGGCTGAGCAGCAAACGCTGCTTGCCGCGCCCGGCGAAGTGCTGCGTGGTCACGAGTTCCACTACTCTGATTTCACCGCTCGACTCCCGGCGGCGATGGCCTGCCGAAAAACTCGCGATGGCGTCGTGCTTCAGCGATGGCAGGGGGGCTGGCAGCTTGGCAACACGTTTGCCAGCTATCTCCACGTTCACTTTGCCCAGCGCCCCGACATGCTGAATCACTGGTTCGCCGCCGCAAGGAGCGTTCTATGACGCTACTCGCCTGGTGCTGTGCATGGCTGCTCGACTTTCTTATCGGCGATCCGCAGAGCTGGCCGCATCCCGTGCGCTGGATAGGTAACCTGATTCATTTCGTTCAGCGCGTCGTGCGCCGTATTTGTCGCAGAGATCGCGCCCTGCGTATCGGCGGCGGCGTGATGTGGCTGGCGGTGGTAGGGCTGACCTACGGCATCGCCTGGGGCGTGCTGCACCTGGCGACGTTGATTCACCCGTGGCTGGGCTGGGGCGTTGAGGTCTGGATGATTTTCACCGTGCTGGCCGGACGCTGCTTGGCCCGCTCTGCACAGGATGTTGAGCGCCCGCTACGCGCGGGCGACCTGGCCGAGAGCCGAATTAAACTCTCATGGATTGTCGGCCGTGATACTTCACAGCTCCAGCCGGAGCAGATTAACCGTGCGGTGGTGGAGACAGTGGCGGAAAACACCGTTGATGGCATTATCGCGCCGCTCTTCTTCCTGCTGCTCGGCGGCGCGCCGCTGGCCATGGCCTACAAAGCCGTCAACACCCTTGATTCGATGGTGGGTTACAAACATGAAAAGTACCGCGCTATCGGCATGGTCAGCGCCCGGCTGGATGATGTCGCCAATTTTATTCCCGCTCGCTTGAGCTGGCTGCTGATAAGCGTAGCCGCATTTCTTTGCCGTTTTGACGGCCCGCGCGCGCTGCGCATCGGCTGGCGTGACCGTTACAACCACAGCAGCCCGAACTGCGCGTGGTCAGAGGCCGCCGTCGCCGGGGCGCTGGGCGTGCGGCTCGGCGGCCCGAACGACTATTTTGGTCAGCGTGTGGAGAAGCCGTGGATCGGCGATGCCCGACGCGCTATCGCCATCGATGACATTTCCCGAACGATACGACTGATGTGGGTGGCCTCCACGCTGGCCCTGCTGCTGTTTATGGCGGTCAGGTACGGATTGATGGGCGCGGCCTGAGGAGAACAGCATGAACTATATCCAGCAACCGCAAGCGATTGAGCGCAAGAGCTTCGAAATCATCAGCGACATTATCACGCAAACCCGCCCGGCGTATCGTTTCGAAAGCCCGCTGCACGAGGCGATTATCAAACGGGTGATCCACACCACCGCCGATTTTGAGTGGCTGGATATTCTGTGGTTCGCGCCCGATGCCTTAACCCGGCTGAGTGCAGCGCTCAGCCGCCCATGCACGCTGTACACCGATACCACCATGGCGCTCTCCGGCATCAATAAAAATCTGCTGGCGACCTTCGGCGGCGAGTGCCGCTGTTACATCAGCGACCCGCGCGTGGTGCGCGAAGCCAAAGCGCAGGGCATTACCCGCTCGATGGCGGCGGTGGATATTGCCGCCAAAGAAGAGGGCGACAAAGTGTTCGTCTTCGGCAATGCGCCCACCGCGCTGTTCCGTTTGCTGGAGCATAACGAGCTGGAGGTCGGTGGGGTGATTGGCGTGCCGGTCGGTTTTGTTGGTGCGGCGGAATCGAAAGAGGCGCTGAGCAAAAGCAGCCTGCCGGGCATCGCCGCGCTGGGGCGCAAAGGCGGCAGCAACGTCGCGGCGGCGATCGTTAACGCCATTCTCTACCATCTGCAGGCCGCGCAATGAACGACGCTGCCTTCGACGCCCCGGTCTGGCATAACGGCAAGGCGCTGCGCAAGGGCTACACCACCGGTTCGTGTGCCACGGCGGCGGCGAAGGTTGCCGCGCTAATGGTGATGCGTCAGCACCTGATTCACCAGGTATCGATCGTCACGCCGTCGGGCGTCACGCTGAACCTGAACGTAGAGTCGCCGCACGTGGAAGGTCAGCAGGGGATTGCCGCCATTCGCAAGGACGGCGGCGATGACATTGATGCTACTCATGGGATGCTGATTTTCGCCCGCGTGACCCTTAACGACAGCGGCGAGATTATCCTGCGCGGTGGTGAAGGCGTTGGCACGGTGACCCGCAAAGGCATTGGTTTGCCCATCGGTAGCGCGGCGATTAACCGTACCCCGCGTCACACCATCGAAACCGCCGTCCGTGAGGCCATCGGCCCGGCGCGCGGCGCTGAGGTGGAGATTTTTGCCCCGGAAGGCGAGGAGCGGGCGAAGAAAACCTATAACTCGCGGCTGGGTATTCTGGGCGGGATCTCGATTATCGGCACCACCGGCATCGTGACGCCGATGTCGGAAGAGAGCTGGAAGCGCTCGCTGGCGCTGGAGCTGGAAATGAAGCGCGCCGCCGGGTTGGAGCGGGTGGTGCTGGTACCGGGCAACCACGGCGAACGCTTCGTGCGCGAGCAAATGGGCATTGACCCGCAGGTGGTGGTCACCATGAGCAACTTCGTCGGCTACATGATTGAAGAGTCGGTGCGCCTTGGCTTCCGCCAGATTGTGCTGATTGGTCACCCCGGTAAGCTGGTTAAAATCGCCGCCGGGATTTTCCACACCCACAGCCATATCGCCGATGGGCGCATGGAGACGCTGGTGGCGCATCTGGCGCTGCTCGGCGCGCCGCTTGAACTGCTCACCCTGGTGAGTGAATGCGACACCACCGAGGCGGCGATGGAGCATATCGAGGCCTATGGCTTCCAGTCTCTCTACAACCACCTTGCCGGACGTATCTGTCAGCGCGTGCTGCAACGTCTGCGCTTTACGCAAAATCCCCCCATCTGCGACGCCATTATGTTCTCGTTTGATAACCAGCTCCTCGGTAGCAACCGTCCGGTCGGCGATATCGTGAGGGACATGCAATGTTAACCGTTGTGGGGATGGGGCCGGCGGGCATGCAGTTGATGACGCCGCTGGCGCAAGCAGCCGTTGCGCGCGCTGACGCGCTGGTCGGCGGCACGCGGCACCTGGCGCAGTTCCCGGACTTTACCGGCGAGCGCTGCCCGCTGGGGGCCAATATTGCGCAGGTACTGACATGGATTAGCCAACGTGCGACACAGAACGTGGTAGTGCTGGCCTCCGGCGACCCACTGTTTTACGGCATCGGCACGCGGCTGATTGCTCACTTCGGCCGTGAAAACGTGCAGGTGGTCCCCGGCGTCAGCGCGGTGCAGTACCTGTGCGCGCGGGCGGGCATTGATATGAACGACATGTGGCTAACCAGCAGCCACGGGCGCGACGTGTGCTTCGACACGCTCGCCGCGCATCGCAAGGTGGCGATGGTCACCGATAAACGCTGCGGGCCGAAAGAGATTGCCGCCGCGCTGGTTGCTCGCGGTAAGGGCCATCGTTGGATGGTGATTGGCGAAAATCTGGCGCTGGACAACGAGCGCATTCACTGGCTGCCGGTGAGCGCAGTCCACAACGACTATGAGATGAACACGGTGGTGATCCTCGATGAAAGATGAGCTGTTTCTGCGCGGCGAAAAGGTGCCGATGACCAAAGAGGCGGTGCGGGCGCTGGCGCTCTCAAAGCTGGAGCTGCACTGGGCCAGCCACCTGATTGATATCGGCGCGGGGACCGGCAGCGTGTCGATTGAAGCTGCGCTGCAAAATCCGACGCTGGCGGTCACGGCGATTGAACGCAACCCGGCGGCGCTGCGTTTGCTGGCGGAAAACTGCCAGCGCTTTGCCTGCGGTAATGTGTCGATTATTGCCGGTGAAGCCCCTGACGTCAGCGTCGAACGCGCCGACGCGATCTTTATGGGCGGCAGCGGCGGTCACCTTACCGCGCTGATTGACTGGTCGCTGCGTCATCTGCGCCCCGGTGGGCGGCTGGTGATGACCTTTATTTTGCAGGAAAACCTGCATTGCGCCCTCGAACACCTCCAGCTGGCGGGCGTGACGGCGGTGGACTGCCAGCAGCTGAACGTCTCGGCGCTTACCGCGCTGGGCAGCGGCCACTATTTCAAACCGCATAACCCCGTTTTTGTGATTGCCTGTCAGAAGGAAGAAATCCATGAGTGATGCCTTTGATTCACGCTGTGTCTGGTTTGTCGGCGCAGGCCCCGGCGACCGCGACCTGATCACCCTGAAGGGCTACCGTTTGTTACAACAGGCGCAGGTGGTGATTTACGCCGGTTCGCTGATTAACCCCGAACTGCTGAGCTACTGCCCGGCTGAGGCCGAGTGTCACGACAGCGCCGAGCTGCACCTTGAGCAAATTCTCGACCTGATGGAAGCGGGCGTGAAGGCCGGAAAAACGGTGGTACGCCTGCAAACCGGCGACGTGTCGCTATACGGTTCGGTGCGCGAGCAGGGCGAAGAGCTGACCCGTCGCGGCATTGCCTGGCAGGTGGTACCGGGGGTCAGCGCCTTTCTCGGCGCGGCGGCGGAACTGGGCGTCGAGTACACGGTACCGGAAGTGTCGCAGAGCCTTATCATCACTCGCCTCGAAGGGCGCACCCCGGTGCCGGAGCGCGAACAGCTGGAGTCCTTTGCGCAACATCGCACCTCGATGGCGATTTACCTCTCCGTGCAGCGCATTAACAAAGTCGCCGAGCGGCTGATGGAGGGCGGCTACCCGGCAACCACGCCGGTGGCGGTGATTTACAAAGCTACCTGGCCTGAGAGCCAGACCGTACGCGGCACGCTTTTGGATATCGCCGACAAGGTGCGCGATGCCGATATACGCAAAACCGCGCTGATCCTGATCGGTGACTTCCTCGGCGAGGAGTACCACTACTCGCGTCTCTACGCCGCAGACTTTAGCCATGAATACCGCAAAGCCTGAGCGCATTGCGCTCTTTTGCCTGACCCCCGGCGGCGTGGCGTTGGCAAAACGGCTGAGCGCCGCGCTGCCGATGGCCTGTTATACCCGCGAAGGGCTGGTGGAACCGGGATTCCTGCCGTTTGACGGCGGCTTCGCGGCGAGCGTCGGGCAGGCGTTTCATCGCGATACGGCGCTGATTTTTATCGGCGCGACCGGGATTGCGGTGCGCACGCTTGCGCCGCTGCTGGTCGATAAATTCCACGACCCGGCGGTGGTGGTGATTGATGAACGCGGTCAGCACGTCATCAGCTTGCTCTCCGGGCATATCGGCGGGGCGAACAACCTCGCCCGGCATCTGGCGGGCATTCTCGGCGTCGACCCGGTTATCACTACCGCTACCGACGTTAACGACGTGGCGGCGCTGGATACGCTGGCCTGCCAGCTTAACGCGCGGATGCCCGACTTCCGCACGGCGGTGAAAACCGTTAACCAGATGCTGGTTAGCCAGCAGCGCGTGGGGCTGTGGTGGGACGACATGTTTGCCGATGAGGTCAGCCGCTGCGACCGACGCGGGTTTATTACCGTCAGCGACCTGAACGCGCTGCCTGAGCTGGATGCGCTGGTGTGCATCACCCTTCGCGCTGCGCTGCCTGAATTGAAACTCCCACACTGGAAGCTGGTACCACGACGCATTGTGGCAGGCATTGGCTGCCGACGCGGCACGCCTTGCACGCTTCTTGGCGAGTTGTTGCATCGTCAGCTTGCGTGTCAGGAGGTAGACCCGCTGGCGCTGAAGGCTATCGGCAGCATCACCCTCAAGCAGGACGAGCTGGGGCTGATTCAGCTGGCAAGCGACCTTGACGTGCCATTTAACGTGTTCAGCGTGGACGCCCTGCGCGAACACGAACACCGTTTTCCCTCGTCGCGGTTTGTGAAGCAAACGGTCGGCGTCGGCAGCGTTTCCGGCCCGGCGGCGTGGCTGCTGAGCAATGGGCATCTACTCGGTGAGACCCTGCGCGGACAGGGCATCACCATTACTTTGGGAGTAACACACTGATGTTAAGCGTTATTGGAATTGGCCCTGGCTCGCAGGCGATGATGACCATGGAGGCCGTCGACGCGCTGCAGGCGGCGGAAATCGTCGTCGGTTATAAAACTTACACCCATCTGGTGAAGGCTTTTACCGGCGACAAGCAGGTGATCAAAACCGGGATGTGCAAAGAGATTGAACGCTGTCAGGCGGCGATTGAACTGGCGCAGGCCGGGCACAACGTGGCGCTAATCAGCAGCGGCGACGCGGGCATCTACGGCATGGCGGGGCTGGTGCTTGAACTGGTCAGTAAACAGAAGCTCGACGTGGAAGTGCGCCTGATTCCGGGGATGACCGCCAGCATTGCCGCCGCCTCGCTGCTGGGCGCGCCGCTGATGCATGACTTCTGCCATATCAGCCTGAGCGACCTGCTGACGCCGTGGCCGGTGATTGAAAAACGCATTATCGCCGCCGGGGAAGCCGACTTTGTTATCTGCTTCTATAACCCGCGCAGTCGAGGCCGCGAAGGGCATCTGGCGCGCGCCTTTGAACTGCTTTCCGCCGTTAAAAGCGCCGATACCCCGGTGGGAGTGGTGAAATCTGCCGGACGTAAAAAGCAGGAAAAATGGCTCACGACCCTCGGCGCGATGGATTTTGAACCGGTGGATATGACCAGCCTGGTCATCGTCGGCAACAAAACCACTTACGTGCAGGACGGGCTGATGATCACCCCGCGAGGCTACGTGCTGTGAGTTTCGGGGAGGTTCTGGTGGTGGGCGGCACCAGCGATGCGCGGGCGATTTGCCAGCTATTGGATGCGGCAAATGTGCAATACACCGTCTCGGTCGCCACGCCTACCGGCGAGGCGTTGGCCGGGGATATTCAGGGACAGGTACGCTGCGGGCGGTTGGATTGTGCGGAGATGGTGGCCTGGCTTCAGGCGCACGGTACCCGCTGGGTGATCGATGCCTCGCACCCGTATGCCGAAGCCGTCAGCCGTAACGTACTCGACGCCTGCTCACAGGCGGGCGTTTTGCTGAGCCGCTATCAGCGCCCGGAGCAGCTTGATGCGCTAGCGCATCCGCTGCTGCATTACGTCGCCAGCATCGAGGAGGCCTGCGCGCTGATACGCCCGCTGGGCCAGCGCGTGCTGCTGACCACCGGCAGCAAGGACCTGGCGCAGTGGCGCGCGGGTCTGCCGGAAAAAACGCTGCTTGCCCGCGTGTTGCCCGTCCCTGAGGTGGTACAGCTGTGCGCCAGCTTGGGCTTCGGCGTCGGCGACATTTTCGCGATCTGCGCACCGTTCAGCGCCGAGTTTAACGCCGCTTTTTACCGACACTGCCGCGCCGACGTGGTGGTCACCAAAGCCTCCGGCGCAGAAGGCGGCTATCAGGAAAAGGTGCAACCGTGCCTTGATGCCGGCATTCCCTGCGTGGTCATAACTCGCCCGATGCCGCTGGTCGGCGGCGATGAGTTACTCGACAGTTTACCGGCCTTTGCCGAGCGCCTGGCGCGCTGGCAGGCTTCGGCATAAGGAATTCAACATGAAAAAAGCCCTATTGGTGGTGAGTTTTGGTACCAGCTACCACGACACCTGCGAGAAAAATATTGTCGCCTGCGAACAGGCGCTGGCGGCCAGCTGCCCGGACCGCGAACTGTTTCGCGCCTTTACCTCCGGGATGATTATCCGCAAGCTCAAACAGCGTGATGGGATTGACACCGACACGCCGCTGGAAGCGCTGCAAAAGCTCGCTGAACTGGGCTTTGACGATGTGGCCGTCCAGTCGCTGCATATTATCAACGGCGACGAATATGAAAAAATCGCCCGCGAAGTGCAGAGCCAGCGTCCACGATTTAAACGTCTGACGCTGGGCACGCCGTTGCTGAGCAGCCACAACGACTACCAACGTTTAATGCAGGCGCTGGAACATCAGATGCCAGCGCTCAACGCCAACGAAAAGGTGGTGTTTATGGGCCACGGCGCCAGCCACCACGCTTTTGCCGCTTACGCCTGTCTCGACCATATGATGACTGCCCAGCGTTTCCCGGCGCGGGTTGGCGCGGTGGAGAGTTACCCGGAAGTGGAGGTGTTGATCGACAGCATGAGCAAAGAGGGCGTACGTGCCGTGCACCTGATGCCGCTGATGCTGGTGGCGGGCGACCATGCGATTAACGACATGGCCTCCGACGAAGACGATTCGTGGAAAACGCTGTTTAATGCCGCCGGTATTCCCGCCACGCCGTGGCTGCGCGGACTGGGGGAAAACCCGGTGGTACGGGCGATGTTTGTTGAGCATCTAAAGCAGTCTCTGGAGGCGGCATGAGCGGCAAACTGTATGCCCTGAGCACTGGCCCCGGAGCATCTGACCTGATTACCGTACGCGCGGCGCGCATTCTGGGCTCGCTGGATATTCTCTATGCCCCGGCTGGGCGCAAAGGCGGTGACAGCCTGGCGCTCTCTATCGTGCGTGAGTACCTCGGCGAGCAGACGGAAGTGCGCTGCTGTCACTTCCCGATGAGCGCCGACAGCGCCGAAAAAGAGGCGGTGTGGGATGACGTGTCGGCGGCGCTGGTGCGTGAAGTGGAGGCCGGAAAAAACGTCGGCTTCATTACCCTTGGCGATGCGATGCTGTTCAGCACCTGGGTCTTTTTACTCCAGCGCATCGGACACCCGGCGTGGCTGGAGATTGTGCCCGGCGTGACCTCGTTTGCCGCTATTGCCGCTGGTGCGCAAATGCCGCTGGCGATGGAGCAGCAGTCGCTGGCGGTGGTTGCCTGCACCGCGCCGGAAGAAGAGATTGAGCGCGCGCTAGCGCAGCACGACAGCCTGGTGCTGATGAAGGTCTACGGGCGTTTCCCGCGGATCAAAGCGCTGCTGGCGAAAGCCGGGTTGCTGAACCACGCGCTGCTGATGGCCGAAGCGACGCTGCCCGGCGAGCAGTGCTGGCGCAATTTGGCCGAGGTTCATGACGATCAGCCGCTGCCCTATTTCTCGACCATCCTGGTGAACAAGCAGTGGGAGGCGAAACGATGAAAGCGGATCAACAATTGAAAAAGCTGTCGTTGAGCGGTCTGGCAGCGGCGCTGTTGCTGCTGGTGGTGCCGGAGCAGGCGTTCGCCATGCACATTATGGAAGGCTTTCTGCCGCCAATGTGGGCGCTGGCCTGGTGGCTGCTGTTCTTGCCGTGCCTGTGGTACGGGCTGGTGCGCCTGCGCCGCATCGTGCAGGACGATAGCAACCAGAAGGTGCTGCTGGCGCTGTGCGGGGCGTTTATCTTTGTACTCTCTGCGTTGAAGATCCCGTCGGTGACCGGAAGCTGCTCACACCCGACTGGCGTCGGGCTGGCGGTGATCCTGTTTGGGCCGGGCGTCGTGGCCATTCTTGGCGCGATCGTGCTGTTGTTCCAGGCGCTATTGCTGGCGCACGGCGGGCTGACAACGCTCGGCGCGAACGGCATGTCGATGGCGGTGATTGGCCCCATCGTCGGCTATCTGGTGTGGAGAATGGCCTGTAAGGCAGGGTTCCGTCGCGATGTATCGGTCTTTCTCTGCGCCATGTTTGCGGATCTGGCGACCTACTTTGTCACCTCGCTACAGCTGGGTGTCGCTTTTCCGGATCCGCAGGCGGGCGCTATCGGATCGAGCCTGAAGTTTATGGCGATCTTCTGTTTGACGCAGATTCCGATCGCCATTGCTGAAGGATTGTTAACGGTGATGATCTACGACCAACTGACCAAACGGCAGTTGATCCCGGTGCGAGGGCATTAAGATGAAAAAAACGTTGATCCTGTTGGCGCTGGTTATTGTGCTGATGCTCCTGCCGTTCTTCATTAACCACGGCGGTGAATACGGCGGTTCCGACGGCGAGGCTGAAAGCCAGATTCAGGCCATTGCGCCGGATTATCAGCCGTGGTTCCAGCCGCTGTATGAACCGGCGAGCGGTGAAATAGAAAGCCTGCTGTTTACCTTACAGGGCTCCCTCGGCGCGGCGGTGATTTTCTATATCCTCGGCTATTACAAAGGGCGTCAGCGTCGTGATGACCGGTCTTGACAGACTAAGCTACCAGAGCCGTTGGTTTCACATCGCCCCCGAGCGTAAGTTTCTGTTCTGGCTGTTGTTGATGGGGCTGGCCTTCAGCCTGCCGCCGTTGTGGCAGGCGCTGCTGATGGTGATAACGGCGGCGTTCACCTGCTGGCTGCTGCGTATCTCGCTGTGGCGCTGGTACCGCTGGATGGCGCTGCCGCTGGGATTCCTCGTGGTAGGTGTGCTGACAATTGTCTTTAGCGTCAGTCGCGATCCGCAGACGCTGCTGGCGGGCGTGCCGATTGGGCCGTACTGGCTGGGCGTTACCGCACAGGGAATCGCGACCGCCAATGCGACCTTCTGGCGCAGCCTCGCCGCACTCTCAGCCACTTTCTGGCTGGTGCTGAACCTGCCGTTCCCACAGCTGATTGTGCTACTCAAGCGGGCGCGGGTGCCGCGTCTGCTCACCGAGCAGATTCTGCTGACCTGGCGCTTTATCTTTATCCTGATTGACGAAGCCATGGCCATTCACCGGGCACAGACGCTGCGCTTTGGTTATCGCAATGTGCGTCTCGGCTATCGCTCGCTGGCGATGCTGGTGAGCCTGCTGTTTACGCGGGTGCTGATGCGTTATCAGCAGATGAGCACCGCGCTGGATATCAAACTGTATCAGGGTGATTTTCATCTTTAAGGAACGCCATGCTTGCCACCTCTGACCTGGAGTTTCGCTACCAGGATGCGCCCATTCTTAAAGGGTTAACGCTGGATTTTTCTCGCCAGGCCGTCACTGGGCTGGTGGGCGCCAACGGGTGCGGGAAATCGACGCTGTTTATGAACCTCAGCGGGCTGCTGCGTCCGCAGCAGGGGGCGGTGCTGTGGCAGGGTAAACTGCTGGACTACAGCAAACGCGGGCTGCTGGCGTTGCGCCAGCAGGTGACGACGGTCTTTCAGGACCCGGACCAGCAGATTTTCTATACCGATATCGACAGCGATATTGCCTTCAGCCTGCGCAATATCGGCGTGGCGGAGACGGAAATTGCGCGGCGTATCGACGATGCGCTCACGCTGGTCGACGCTCAGCAATTTCGCCAACAGCCGATCCAGTGCCTGAGCCACGGGCAGAAAAAGCGCGTGGCGATTGCCGGTGCGCTGGTGCTGAACGCGCGCTACCTGCTGCTGGATGAACCGACAGCAGGGCTGGACCCGTCCGGACGCGCGCAGATGATAGACATCATCAAGCGTATCGTCGCGCAGGGCAATCATGTGGTAATTTCCAGCCACGATATTGATTTGATTTATGAAGTCAGCGACGCGGTATATGTACTGCGCCAGGGGGAAGTGCTGGCGCAGGGCGCTCCCGGCGAGGTATTTGCCCAGCGTGAGTTGATGGAACAGGCGGGGTTGAGCCAGCCGTGGCTGGTCAAGCTGCACACGGAGCTTGGGCTGCCGCTGTGCAAAACCGAGGCGGAGTTTTTCCGCCGCATGCGAGAAAAAGGAACGATATGACCCAGGCCATTATGTTACAAGGCACGGCTTCCGACGTCGGTAAAAGTATGCTGGTGGCGGGGCTATGCCGGATTTTTTATCAGGATGGCCTGCGCACCGCGCCGTTCAAATCGCAGAATATGGCGCTTAATTCCGGGATCACCCCGGACGGCAAAGAGATGGGGCGGGCGCAGATTTTTCAGGCGGAAGCCGCAGGTATTGCCCCGGACGTGCGGATGAACCCCATTCTGCTCAAGCCAACCAGCGACCGCAAAGCACAGATTGTGCTGATGGGAGAAGTGGCGAGCAATATGGACGCCGTCAGCTATCACGACTACAAACCGCGTCTGCGCGAGCAAATCCTCAGCGTCTATCGCAGTCTGGCGAGCGAGTATGACGTACTGGTGCTGGAAGGGGCGGGTAGCCCGGCGGAGATCAACCTGCGCGACCGCGATATCGTCAATATGGGCATGGCGGAGATGGCGCAGTGCCCGGTGATTCTGGTGGCGGATATCGATCGCGGCGGCGTTTTCGCGGCAATTTACGGCACGTTGGCGCTGCTGCGCGATAACGAACGGGCGCGGGTGAAGGGCGTTGTCATCAATAAGTTTCGCGGCGATGTAGCGCTGTTGCATTCCGGGATTTCGCAAATTGAAGCGCTGACCGGCGTACCGGTGCTGGGCGTGATGCCGTGGCTGGAGGTCGATCTGGAAGATGAGGACGGTGTTGCGTTGCAAAAGGGCAAGTACCGCAGCACGGGCGAGCGTGATGTGGATATTGCCGTGGTGCAGCTGCCGCATATCTCTAACTTTACCGACTTCAACGCGCTGGCCGCCCAGCCGGACGTACGAGTACGCTACGTGCGCCATGCGCAAGAGCTGGCGGGCGCGGACCTGATTATTCTGCCGGGCAGTAAAAACACGTTGGGCGATCTGTTGTGGCTGCAGGATAGCGGGCTGGCGCACGGGATTCTCGAGGCGCAACATCAGCGTGTACCGGTACTGGGCATTTGCGGTGGCTATCAGATGCTCGGCGATATGCTGATAGATGAAGTGGAATCCGGATTGGGGACGCTGCCGGGATTGGGGCTGCTCAATACCGTCACGCGTTTTGCACCGCAGAAAACCACCACGCGGGCTACGGCAACGCTTAACGCCGCGCTGCCGGGCTGGCTGGCGGGGGTGTCCGGTATGGCGCTGCAAGGCTATGAAATTCATATGGGCGAGACGGTGCTGGCGGACAACGCGCTGTCGTTAATGCAGCTGTGTAAAAACGGCCAGCATCAAGCGGATGGCGCGGTTAGCGCGGACGGACTGGCGTTTGGCACCTATCTGCACGGGCTGTTCGATAGCGACGCCTTTACGCGTGCGCTGGTCAACGGGCTGCGTGAACGCAAAGGCTTACCGGCACGGGATAACGATTTTCACTATGCGGAGTATAAGGCGCAGCAGTTCGATATCCTGGCGGAATCAATGCATCAGCATATTGATATTGAAAAGATTTATACGATTATGCGCGAGCATAAAGAAGGGTAGGGAAGCGGCGCGCCATTCGTGAGGATGGCGTACTTTCGCTGGATAACAGGCAAAAAAAAACACCCTGATGGGTGTCATTTTAATTGGTTGCGGGGGCCGGATTTGAACCGACGACCTTCGGGTTATGAGCCCGACGAGCTACCAGGCTGCTCCACCCCGCGTCCGTCTTTACTCTTCATCGAGTAAACTTGCATCAGATTTTAATTGGTTGCGGGGGCCGGATTTGAACCGACGACCTTCGGGTTATGAGCCCGACGAGCTACCAGGCTGCTCCACCCCGCGTCCGTAATTACTCTTCCATCGAGTAATGTTACTGCTTCTGATTTTAATTGGTTGCGGGGGCCAGATTTGAACTGACGACCTTCGGGTTATGAGCCCGACGAGCTACCAGGCTGCTCCACCCCGCGTCCGTGGATGCGCACTATACTCTGCTGAGCATTTGTTGCAACCCATTTTTGATATAAAGCTCTCATTTTTTTATGAGTTGTGCGTATTAGGCACAATCTGAGCGTTTTTTGTTCGAAATTATGACAGGGCTGCGCAATCGCATTTCAATACCCCTGGCGGTTTGTTATCTTCAGCGGGCACTTTCGATTATGCGGAATACAAAACACCATGAAAGGACGTTGGGTAAAATATGTGGCAACGGGGGCAATGCTGGCAATGCTGGCCGCCTGTTCGTCAAAACCGACCGATCGCGGTCAACAGTATAAAGACGGGAAATTCACCCAGCCTTTCTCTTTAGTCAATCAGCCTGATGCCGTCGGCGCGCCGATCAACGCGGGCGACTTCGCGCAGCAGGTGGGCCATATCCGTAGCGCTTCGCCGCGTCTTTATGGCAATCAGAGCAACGTATACAACGCCGTGCAGCAGTGGCTGCTTTCCGGCGGCGATACCCGTACCCTGCGCCAGTACGGTATCGATGCCTGGCAGATGGAAGGGACCGACAACTACGGCAACGTGCAGTTTACCGGCTACTACACGCCAGTGGTGGAAGCGCGCCATACGCGTCAGGGCGAATTCCAGTATCCGATTTACCGTATGCCGCCGAAGCGCGGCAAGCTGCCGTCTCGCGCCGGGATTTACGCTGGCCAACTGAGCGATGCTTATATTCTTGCCTACAGCAATTCGCTGATGGATAACTTCATCATGGACGTGCAGGGCAGCGGCTATATCGATTTCGGCGACGGTTCGCCGCTGAACTTCTTCAGCTATGCCGGCAAAAACGGCTGGGCCTATAAGAGCATCGGCAAGGTACTGATCGATCGCGGGGAAGTGAAGCGCGAAGATATGTCGATGCAGGCCATCCGTCACTGGGGCGAAACCCACAGCGAAGCGGAAGTTCGCGAACTGCTGGAACAGAACCCGTCGTTCGTCTTCTTTAAACCGCAGTCTTTCGCCCCGGTGAAAGGCGCCAGCGCCGTGCCGCTGGTCGGGCGTGCGTCGGTGGCGGCTGACCGTAACGTGATCCCGCCGGGTACCACGCTGCTGGCGGAAGTGCCGCAGCTGGACAACAACGGCAAATTTAACGGTCAGTACGAGCTGCGCCTGATGGTGGCGCTGGATGTCGGCGGCGCGATTAAAGGCCAGCACTTCGACATCTATCAGGGCATCGGCCCGGATGCCGGACATCGTGCAGGCTGGTATAATCACTACGGACGCGTGTGGGTGCTGAAGTCATCCGGCAGCGCGGGTAACGTATTCAGCGGCTAATGGCCCGATGGCGTATCCGGTCTACACATTAACGCGTAGGCTGGATAAACGAAGCGCCATCCGGCAGTGGAATGGCGCTCAGGGCGGCATTGTCCGCTCTTTTTGTTTTTAACTCTGAGGTTCTATGTCTGTGGTTATCAGTGACGCCTGGCGCCAGCGTTTTGGCGGCACGGCACGTTTATACGGTGAAAAGGCGCTGCAGGTGTTTGCCGATGCGCACGTTTGCGTGGTTGGGATTGGCGGCGTGGGCAGTTGGGCGGCGGAAGCGCTGGCCCGCACCGGTATCGGCGCTATCACGCTGATTGATATGGATGACGTGTGCGTGACCAACACCAATCGCCAGATCCATGCGCTGGGCGGCAACGTTGGCCTGGCAAAGGCTGAGGTGATGGCTGAACGTATTCGCCTGATTAATCCCGAATGCCGTGTGACCGTCATTGACGACTTTGTGACTCCGGATAACGTCGCGGAATATCTGGGCGTGGGCTACAGCTATGTGGTGGACGCTATCGATAGCGTGCGCCCAAAGGCGGCGTTGATTGCTTATTGCCGTCGCTATAAAGTGCCGTTGATCACCACCGGCGGCGCGGGCGGGCAAATCGACCCGACGCAGATCCAGGTGAGCGATCTGGCGAAAACCATCCAGGATCCGCTGGCGGCCAAGCTGCGCGAGCGGCTGAAAAGCGATTTTGGCGTGGTGAAGAATAGCAAAGGTAAGCTGGGCGTGGACTGCGTCTTTTCCACCGAAGCGCTGGTATACCCGCAGTCCGACGGTTCTGTGTGTGCGATGAAAAGTACCGCTGAAGGGCCAAAACGGATGGACTGCGCCTCAGGCTTTGGCGCGGCGACGATGGTTACCGCGACCTTCGGTTTTGTCGCGGTATCCCATGCGTTGAAAAAGATGCTCGCGAAAGCGGAGCGTCAGGCCAGCGCCTGACGCGCGGCATCAATCATTGCGTCATTCAGGGCCGCCAGGCCCTGACTGCGTGAGGCGCTCAACTGGCCGCGTAACCCGAGCTCATCGAAAAAGTCGAGCGGGCTGGTAGCCAGAATCGCTTCCGGGCGTTTGCCTTCCGCGGCGGTCAGCAGCACCGCCAGCAGGCCGCGCACGATCCTGCCTTCGCTATCGCCAAAGAAATGCAGCGTTCCATCAGCCTCCAGCGAGTAGCCCAGCCAGACGCGGTTTTCACAGCCGGGAATCTCTTTGGCCTGCGCTTTGAGATCGTCCGTCAGCGAGGGGAGCTGTTTGCCCAGCAGAATCAGCTGCCGGTACTTCTCTTCCCATTGGCTAAGTGCGCCAAACTGTTGCCGTAATGCCTCAGGCGTTACGGTGGTGCCGAACGGGTGTCCGGCGAGCAAAGGAGTCGTCATTAATCCACCAGAAGTTCGAGCGCACGGTCAACGGCGTTGACCAGCGCGTGTACATCGTCTTGCGTATTATAGGGGGCGAACGAGGCGCGCAGCGTGCCGCTGACGCCCAGTGCCGCCAGCAGTGGCTGTGCGCAGTGCTGGCCGGCGCGCAGGGCAATCCCGTATTCCGCCAGCAGCGTCACCATGTCACTGTGATGAACACCCGCAAAATCAAAGGCTAACAGGCTGGAATCCTGGCAGCGGAAGGAGCGGAACCCCGGGCGTTTTGCCAGCTCATCTTCCGCCAGCGTCGCTAAGCCCCGACTCCAGGATTCGGCCTGCACGATATCCACCTCAGACAGCCATTCCAGCGCCGCGCTCAGGCCAATGACGCCCGCTACGTTCGGCGTGCCTGCTTCCAGGCGGTACGGCACCGGCTGGGTGGTAAAGCCGTTGAAGGTCACTTCGCTAATCATTTTGCCGCCGCCCAGCCACGGGGCCATGGCATCCAGCATTTCGCTCTTGCCATAGAGTACGCCGATGCCGGTCGGCCCGTAGAGCTTATGGCCGGAAAAGGCATAGAAATCGATATCCAGCGCCTGCACGTCCGCCGGGAAGTGCACCGCGCCCTGTGCGCCGTCAACCATCACCACCATACCGGCCTGATGGGCGAGAGTAATCGCGCGCGCCAGATCCGGACAGCCGCCGGTGACGTTCGACATTTGCCCCAGCGCCAGAATGCGGCTGCGCGAGGTGATCAGCGTGGTGAGTTGTTCGACGTCCGGCAGGCGGTTAGCGCCAAGAGGCAGTTGCACCACCTTCGCACCAGTCTGCTCCGCCACCATCAGCCAGGGCACCAGGTTCGCGTGGTGCTCGGCGGTGCTGACGATAATTTCGTCGCCCGGCTGCAGGCGCGGGCGCGCGTAGCACTGGGCCACCATATTGATGGCTTCCGTCGTGCCGCGCGTCCAGACAATGTCTTTGCCGCGAGGGGCGTTTAGCCAGCGGGCGACCTGATCGCGCGCGGCTTCGTAGCGCGCGGTCAGGCGCTGGGCTTCGGCGAACTGGCTGCGATGGACGTTCCCCGCGCTCAGCGAGTAGAACTGGTTTGTCGCCTCGATCACCGCCTGGGGTTTTAACGCGGTGGCGGCGCTATCAAGGTAAACCCCGGCATCGTGCAGGGCGGGAAATTGCGCGCGAAACTGCGCGGGGTTGAAAGCGTTCATGGTATTCCTCGGTTCAATCAACCGATCGTGGCGCAAAATGAGCATTGATACAAGGTTTGTGCCAATCCTCGGAATCGTCTGGTTCTGCTGGCACTATCCGACCAGTGTCTTATGCTAAATAACGTTAGGCAAATATTTTCGCCTGTTATGAAATGAGCTTTAGATAGCATAAATCGCTAAAGGAGAAGAAGATGAAAAAGACTGCCGCAATGATTTCTGCCTGTATGCTGACGTTTGCCCTGAGTGCCTGTTCTGGCCCAAACTACGTGATGCACACCAACGATGGTCGTAGCATTGTTTCCGAGGGCAAACCGCAGACCGATAAAGACACCGGTATGATTTCTTACACCGATGCCAACGGCGTGAAACAGCAAATCAACCATAGCGATGTGAAAGAGATGGTGGCGCTGGAGAAATAGCGCGCCGAATCGCAGGCAAAAAAAAGCACCGCAATTAGGCGGTGCTACATTAATCACTATGGACAGACAGGGTAAATGTACAGGAAGTGAAAAAGGGTAGCCTTGCTACCGTGATCTGAATTGCAGACCAATTGCAAACACAACAACACAACATCACAACCGTAAGCCAAAAGCCCTTCAGAACACGCATTCCAAAAAAAGCTTCTCGTTCCGGCTCAGGAAGTGCCGCCATCATAGGTATTTGCTGGTAGAAGCTCAACGGACAAATTATAATGTCTCAGATAAAAAAAACTAATAGGTTAACTGTTGTTTCCTATTTGTTAAATTCAATTAACAATTGGGTTCTGGGACCATGTCAAAGCGTTTGCCACCTCTTAATGCATTACGTGTATTTGATGCAGCCGCGCGCCATTTAAGTTTCACCCGCGCGGCCGATGAGCTTTTTGTGACGCAGGCCGCAGTAAGCCACCAAATCAAGTCTCTTGAGGATTTTTTGGGGCTGAAGCTGTTCCGTCGGCGCAATCGTTCGTTGCTGCTGACTGAAGAGGGGCAGAGCTATTTTCAGGATATCAAAGAGATCTTTTCGCAATTAACAGAGGCAACGCGTAAACTACAGGCACGCAGCGCGAAAGGGGCGCTTACCGTCAGTTTATTGCCCAGTTTTGCGATTCAATGGCTGGTGCCGCGCCTCTCAAGCTTTAACTCAGCTTATCCGGGAATCGACGTCAGAATCCAGGCGGTAGACCGTCAGGAAGACAAGCTGGCGGACGATGTCGACGTGGCGATTTTCTACGGTCGCGGCAACTGGCCGGGGTTACGCGTCGAAAAACTGTACGCGGAGTATTTACTCCCGGTTTGCTCTCCTCTGCTGCTGACCGGCGATAAGGCGCTGAAAACTCCCGCCGACTTAGCCAAACATACGCTGCTGCACGATGCTTCCCGCCGCGACTGGCAAACGTATACGCGCCAGCTGGGGCTCAACCATATCAACGTACAACAGGGACCGATCTTCAGCCATAGCGCCATGGTGCTACAGGCTGCCATCCACGGACAGGGGATTGCGCTCGCCAACAACGTGATGGCGCAGTCAGAGATTGAGGCAGGCCGTCTGGTGTGCCCGTTTAATGATGTTCTGGTCAGTAAGAATGCGTTTTATCTGGTTTGTCATGACAGTCAGGCAGAACTGGGTAAAATAGCGGCCTTTCGTCAGTGGATTCTGGCGAAAGCGGCCCATGAGCAAGAAACTTTTCGTTTTCGTTACGAACAATAAATGAATTTAGGGTAATACCATCATGACCAGCCGTTTTATGCTGATTTTTGCCGCTATCAGCGGTTTTGTCTTTGTCGCACTGGGCGCGTTTGGCGCACACGTGCTGAGCAAATCGCTCGGCGTTGTTGAAATGGGCTGGATCCAGACCGGTCTGGAGTACCAGGCGTTTCATACGCTGGCGATTTTTGGCCTGGCGGTGGCGATGCAGCGCCGCATTAGTATCTGGTTCTACTGGAGTAGCGTATTTCTGGCGCTGGGTACTGTGCTGTTCAGCGGTAGCCTGTACTGCCTGGCGCTCTCTCATTTACGCCTGTGGGCGTTTGTTACCCCGGTGGGCGGCGTCAGCTTCCTCGCCGGTTGGGTGTTGATGTTAATTGGTGCCATTCGACTTAAGCGTAAGGGTGTTGTTCATGAATAAGGTTGTGCTGTATTGCCGCCCTGGGTTTGAGAAAGAGTGTGCTGCGGAAATCACCGACAAGGCCGGGCGTCGTGAGGTGTTTGGCTTCGCGCGCGTAAAAGATAACTCGGGCTATGTGATTTTCGAATGCTATCAGGATGGTGATGCCGATAAGCTGGCGCGCGAGCTGCCGTTTAGCTCACTCATCTTTGCTCGTCAGATGATCGTCGTCGGCGAGCTGTTAAAAGATTTACCGCCAGAAGACCGCGTCACGCCGATCGTCGGCATGCTGCAAGGTGTGGTGGAGAAGGGCGGCGACCTGCGCGTAGAGGTGGCTGACACCAACGAAAGCAAAGAGCTGATGAAGTTCTGCCGTAAGCTCACCGTGCCGCTGCGCGCGGCGCTGCGAGAGGCGAAAGTGCTGGCGCCGTACGAGACCACCAAACGTCCGGTGGTACACGTGTTCTTTATCGCGCCAGGTTGTTGCTATACCGGGTACTCCTATAGCACCAACAATTCACCGTTCTATATGGGCATTCCGCGTCTGAAGTTCCCGGCCGATGCGCCGAGCCGTTCTACGCTGAAGCTGGAAGAGGCGTTCCACGTCTTTATTCCCGCCGACGAGTGGGACGAACGTCTGGCAAACGGCATGTACGCGGTTGACCTGGGCGCTTGCCCCGGCGGCTGGACCTATCAGCTGGTGAAGCGCAACATGTGGGTTTCCTCAGTGGATAACGGCCCGATGGCGCAGAGTCTGATGGACACCGGTCAGGTGACCTGGCTGCGCGAAGACGGTTTCCGCTATCGCCCGAACCGCAACAACATCTCGTGGATGGTGTGCGACATGGTGGAGAAACCGGCGAAGGTGGCCGCGCTGATGGCGGAATGGCTGGTTAACGGCTGGTGCCGTGAGACCATCTTCAACCTGAAGCTGCCGATGAAAAAGCGTTATGAAGAGCTGTCGCAGAATCTGGCGCACATCCAGGCAAAGCTGGACGAGCACGGTATTAACGCGCAGATTCAGGCGCGTCAGTTGTATCACGATCGCGAGGAAGTGACCGTACACGTGCGTCGCCTGTGGGCTGCTGTGGGTGGGCGTCGCGACGAGCGTTAATCACGCATAACCCGGTCGAATGTGATTTGCAGGCCGGATAAGGCGAAGCCTTATCCGGCCTGCGTCTTTACGCTATCTGTTGAGCCTGAGCTGCTGCAAATTGCCATCGATATGCAAATCGGTTTGCAGGCGCGCGATATCCCGGCACAAGAACGCCATTTCCCGATGCTCTTCCAGTTTCTTTCGCCATTTCTCCGGCACCTCATCCAGATGTTCGTACAGCGCTTCCAGCGTGGGGAACTGCGTCAGCAGTTGAGTGGCGCTCTTCGGGCCAATACCCGCAACGCCCGGCACCTTCGAGCTGCTGATCCCCGCAAGCCCCCAGTAGTCCGGTAGCTGATGCGGCTGGACGCCGAACTCTTTTTCGATAAACGGCACGTCGAGCCAGCGCTTCTGGAAATAGTCGCGAATGCGCAGGTTGGGTGAGAGCAGCTGGCAGTAGCCTTTATCGGTGGAGACGATGGTGGCCTGATGTCCCGCGCCAGCAACTTTCACCGCCAGCGTGGCGGCTAAATCGTCGGCCTCGTTACCGCGAGATTCCCAGCAGCGTACGCCGCGCAGCTCAAAAGCGGCGCGCAGGGCGGGCATTTCGGCATGCAGATCGTCCGGCATAGGGGGACGACCGGCCTTGTAGTCAGGAAGTCGCTGATGCCGCCAGCCGCTGTTACGCGCTTCATCGTCAAATACCGCTACCGCATGCGTCGGCTGGCTGTGCGCAATCAGCAGATCCAGCGCGTGCTGACAGGTTTCTACGCAGGGGGAGCCCTGAACTGCATGAATACGACGAATTAAGTTGAGTGCGTCAACGATAAGCAAATGGACGGCCACGGGCGTTCTCCCTAACAGATTGGGCGCTAAGGGTAACATTCAGGGGCGGGTGAGGCTATTGGCGGGAGATAAAACGGGAAGAGGCCTCGCAAAACGAGGCCTCTGGGGGACGTTAGTCGCAGGCTACCACTTTCATCGCCAACCCGCCGCGAGAGGTTTCGCGGTATTTGGCGTTCATGTCTTTACCGGTTTCGTACATGGTCTCGATAACTTTATCAAGACACACGCGCGGCACGCTGGTACGGCGCAGGGCCATACGCGCGGCGTTGACCGCTTTCACCGACGCAATAGCGTTACGCTCGATGCACGGCACCTGAACCTGACCGGCAACCGGGTCGCAGGTCAAACCGAGGTTATGTTCCATGCCGATTTCCGCGGCAATGCACACCTGCGCCGGGCTACCGCCCAGCAGCTCAGCCAGACCTGCCGCTGCCATGGAGCAGGCGACACCCACTTCACCCTGGCAACCCACTTCAGCGCCAGAGATGGAGGCGTTCATCTTGTAGAGTGAGCCGATCGCGCTGGCAACCAGCATATAGCGCGCCAGCGAGTTGGCGTTCACTTCACGGATAAACTTGTCGTAGTAAGCCAGCACTGCCGGAACGATACCGCAGGCACCGTTGGTCGGCGCGGTGACGACGCGGCCACCGGCAGCGTTTTCCTCGTTCACCGCCAGGGCAAACATGTTAATCCAGTCAACCACCGCCATCGGGTCGCTGCTGATTTTGTCCTGGCTGACCAGCATACGGCGCAGCGCGGCAGCACGACGCGGAACGCGCAGTTTGCCCGGCAATACGCCTTCGGTCGTGGTGCCGTGCTCGATTCCGCCTTTCATTACCGCCCAGACGTCAGCGAAGTGCTTTTCCAGCTCTTCTTTGCTGTGCAGCGCGAGTTCGTTCTGCATCATCAGGCCAGACAGCGACAGGCCGGTTTCCTGGCAGTGACGCTGTAAATCCGCGGCGCTTTTATACGGGTATGGCACGGCAACAGGCGCTTCAGTCTGTTGGCCGAAGTGCTCTTCGTCGACGATAAAACCGCCGCCGATGGAATAGTAGGTTTTGCTGTAAACGGCTTTGTCACCTGACAACGCGGTAATACGCATGCCGTTTTCGTGCAGCGAGAGGTTGTCGGCATGGAAGTTCATGCACTGATCAACCGGGAATTCCACTTCGTGCTGACCGTTAGCCAGCATCAGGCGACCATGGGTATTCACGTCCTGGATAAACGCCGGAATGGCATCGATATCCACCGTATCCGGCAGGTTTCCAGCCAGACCCATAATAATGGCGATATCGGTATGGTGGCCTTTACCGGTCAGAGAGAGTGAGCCGTAAACATCGACGACTACGCGAGTGATATCAGTCAGAATCCCACGCGCAATCAAGTCGTCCGTGAATTGTTTGCCTGCTTTCATTGGCCCGACGGTGTGTGAGCTGGAAGGACCAATGCCGATTTTGAAAATATCGAATACGCTAATCATGAGGCGTCCATTGTGTATCGAGGTGCGCCGCCCCGAAAGGCGGCGCAGGGGGATTAACTAAACAGAGAGTAGGAGATTGCGGAGATAGCGATGAGACCTACCAGCACAACGAAGACGTTGCTGATGTGACCGCTGTACTTACGCATTGCCGGTACTTTCTGAATCGCATACATCGGCATCAGGAACAGAATCATCGCGATGATCGGGCCGCCCAGGGTTTCAATCATGCCCAGGATGCTTGGGTTCAGGGTCGCCACAATCCAGGTGGTAACCAGCATGAACAGCGCAGTGATTTTGTTCAGTTTGTTGATTTCGATGGATTTGCCTTTGCTACGCAGAGACTTAATCACCATCCCGTTAAAGCCTTCACGTGCGCCCAGGTAGTGGCCCAGGAAGGATTTGGTGATAGCGATAATCGCGATAATCGGTGCCATCCAGGCGATAACCGGCGCGTTAAAGTGGTTCGCCAGGTAAGACAGGATAGAGATGTTCTGCTCTTTCGCCGCCGCCAGGTCCGCCGGGGACAGGCTCAGTACGCAGCTGAAGACGAAGAACATAACGGTCAGCACCATCATGATGTGGGCACGTGCCAGGATAGAGGAACACTTCTTCTCTGCGCCCTGACCGTACTCTTCACGCTTCGCGACCGCGAAGGAAGAGATAATCGGCGAGTGGTTGAAGGAGAATACCATCACCGGAATCGCCAGCCACAGAGTCATCCACAG
Organism: Kluyvera sp. CRP; assembly: GCF_019930565.1. NCBI lineage: Bacteria > Pseudomonadati > Pseudomonadota > Gammaproteobacteria > Enterobacterales > Enterobacteriaceae > Kluyvera > Kluyvera sp. CRP. The sequence goes on from NZ_CP082841.1 coordinate 2,103,334, forward strand.
GCCGTTGCCGGTAGAGGCCGCGCTGCTGAAGGACAGGGTTTCCAGTGCTGCGCCGCTCCACTGCGGGATCAGGTACAGCGCCAGCACCATCAGGGCTGCAACGAACGGGAACACCAGGATGCTCATCGCTTTAACGATCATCTGCTCACCGAAACGCACGATAGTCATCATACCGACGATCAGAATCAGCGACAGGATAGCGCGCGGCGGCGGCGTCATGTGCAGCTGGTGCGCCAGGAAGCTTTCCACGGTGTTCGTGATTGCTACGCTGTACACCAACAGGATTGGGTAGATAGCGAAGAAGTAGAGCAGGGTAATCAGTTTACCTGCGCCTACGCCGAAGTGCTCTTCAACGACTTCGGTGATGTCTTCGCCCGGGTTTTTACCGGACAGCACGAAGCGGGTCAGGCCGCGGTGTGCGAAGAAGGTCATCGGGAAGGCGAGGATAGCCATGATGATCAGCGGGATCATGCCGCCGACGCCGGCGTTGATCGGCAGGAACAGTACGCCCGCGCCGATCGCGGTGCCGTAAAGACCCAGCATCCACATCGTATCTGTTTTGCGCCATCCGCTAGCAGATTCTGCTGTGACGACCGTGCTGGTTTGAGTGTTTTCCATCTGTATCTCCTGGAGGAAGGAAAAATGCTAATTTTTTAGTCAAATAAAGTGAAAAAAAATAAAAACGTAATTTTAAATTTTAGAAGTATTGGTTTTTTTGTGATTTTTACCCAACACCATTTTCGACGAGCGCAAATGTACATTTAACTCGTGAATGTATCAGTGATCATGATCCCAAATGTAATAATCTACTTTTAGTTAGGGATATTGCAGGTATTTTCCCTGCAATTACCTTTTAAGCGGATATTTATGGGCGCGAAGGCTAGCATTTGCAGTATGCGTGGTAAATGGGGGATGGCGAAATGCGATGTTTTTGCTGATAAAAATGCTGAAAATGGCGTTTTTTAGCGTTCAAACATAATTATCGCTAATTATATGTGGTCTCAGTTTTGACGCAATCGATTGGCTTGCGGGTAGCTACGCCATTTTTGGCGCGTTTTGAGGTGGGAAACCGGCGAGAAAACCCGCCGGTAGAGAAGTGAAATACGCTGCGTCTGTGGGTCAGGCGCAGATTTCGTAGCAAGGAATGTAGGCGGAGCCAGGCAGCTTCATGCGGTGTTGCGCCACGAAGCCCTGCAGCAACTCGTCCATGCGGCGCATCATCTCTTTATCGCCGTGAATTTTGTACGGGCCAAACTCTTCGATAGCGCGAATACCCACTTCCTTCACGTTACCCGCCACGATGCCAGAGAAGGCGCGGCGCAGGTCTGCAGCCAGCACTTCAACCGGTTGATCCGGATAAAGCTTGAGGTTTGCCATGTTCTCATGCGACGGCTCAAACGGCATTTGCAGGTCTGGCGCAATGCGCATCGACCAGTTGAAGCTGTAGGCGTCGCCGGTATCGCGGCGGTTCTCTTTCACCAGCGGCATCGCTTTTTTCATCTGGCGCGCCACTTCCACTTCATCATCAATGATGATCTTATAGTGGCGACGCGCGCCTTCGCCCAGCGTATGCACCACGAACTCGTCGAGCACGCGGAAGTAGTCGGCGCTCTCTTTCGGGCCGGTGAGGATAAGCGGCAGTACCTGGTCTTTATTCGCCGGGTTCATCAGGATACCCAGCAGATACAGCAGCTCTTCCGCAGTACCTACGCCGCCTGGGAAGATAATTATCCCGTGGGCAATACGGACAAACGCTTCCAGGCGCTTTTCGATATCCGGCATGATGATCAGTTCGTTCACCAGCGGGTTTGGCGGCTCAGCGGCAATAATCGACGGTTCGGTCATGCCGATAAAGCGCCCTTCTTTGTAGCGCTGCTGCGCATGGCCGACCGCGGCGCCCTTCATTGGCGCTTCCATCGCGCCAGGACCGCAGCCGGTGCAGATGTTTAACTCACGCAGGCCAAGCTGGTTACCCACGCGACGCGCGTAGAGGTACTCGTTTTCGTTGATCGAGTGACCGCCCCAGCACACCACCATGCTCGGCGCTTCGCCCACGTGCAGCGCGCGCGCGTTGCGCAGAATGGAGAACACCAGGTTGGTGATATGGGCGGAGCTTTCCAGATCGAGATTCGGGAAGCGTACGGTGTTATGAATCTGCCCGTAAACGAACAGAATATCGCGCAGCACGGCGAACAGGTTGGCCTGGAGCGAACGGATAATGCGCCCGTCGACGAACGCCTCTTCCGGCGGATTAATCAGTTCGAGCTTAACGCCGCGTTCGCGGCGCAGCACGTTAATATCGAAGCTTTCGAAGCGGGACAGCAGCTCTTTACTGTTATCGGTCAGGCTGCCTGAGTTCAGTACGGCCAATGAGCAGTTGCGGAACAATTGATACAGGTCGGTGCTGGCCGTGCGTTTAAGCATGTCGACTTCCAGCTGCGACAACATATCCATTGAGCCAAGCGGGCTAATATGTGTAATCAAGTGGACTCCTTAACGGGACGAAAATCGTCTTCCTTAGTGATTACAATAGCCTCGCTGGCTTGTTTACTACAACCTCAGTCGCGGAACAATGTGCGCATTATTGAGAAATTGTTCAGCTTACTGGCGCACCAGACGGCCAATTGCCGGCACAAATTCACCGTTTGCCCGCCACGGGTTGATATCCAGCCCGCCGCGGCGAGTGTATCGTGCGTAGACGCTCAGGCTCTCCGGCGCGCAGAAGCGCAGAATATCGTTGAAGATACGCTCGACGCACTGCTCGTGGAACTCGTTGTGATGGCGGAAAGAGACCAGATAGCGCAGCAGCTTTTTCCGATCGATCTGTGGGCCACGGTACTGAATTTGTACAGAACCCCAGTCCGGCTGGTGGGTGATCAGGCAGTTTGATTTCAACAGATGGCTGACCAGCGTTTCCTGCACCACTTTCTGGCCGGCTGCGCCGTCGAGGTAGTCGGCGTTGAACTGGTAGTTATCAATCTCGATATCCTGGTCATCAATACAGCTGCCATGGAAATGGGCAATCGGCTGGCCTTCAATCTCATCAAGGCGGTAGAGGGCCACCGTCACGTTGCCCTCCGCGCAGGCGCTCAGGTCGCGTTGCAGCGTTTCCTGCACGTCTTCCCAACGGGCGAAACGCGTCTGGTTGAAGCTGTTGAGGTAAAGCTTAAAGCTCTTTGACTCTACCAGGTTCACCGTGTCGTGGCTCAGCTCGACGTGGCCGACCGCGACCTGGGGCAGGCCTTTGGCGTTGAGCCAGGAAAGCTCGTACAGCGTCCAGATATCCGCGCCGTGGAAGGGCAGGGAATCGGCGTGCAGCCCGAGCGGATCGCGGTTCAGGCTGCGCGGAACGCCCTGTAACAGGCTGGCGTCGTAGGTATCGCGGTAATCTGTGGTTTTACCGAGCGTCAGGCCGGCAAGCGCCTGATGGTTATCATAAGAAGACATGTTTCACCGTTATAAAGCAGGTACACTATGGCTTCTAGTGTATCCTGGCTAACCTGAAGAGAGAAATTCGTGGATCAGCAGACTGCAGACGCATTACACGCCTTTACCCAACGCTATTGCGATGCCTGGCAGCGCACCTATAACAGCCTGCCGCGCAGCGAAGAGCTTTACGGCATCCCGTCGCCATGCCAGGTTTCGACGAGCGGCGACGCGGTCTTCTGGCAACCGCGGGAATTTGACGGTGAACCGAATGTAAATGGCGTTGAACGGGCAATGGATATTGTGGTACAACGACCCATTCACACCTATTATACCACTCAGTATGCGGGTGATATGCAAGCGCTTTTCATGGGCGATGCCCTGACGCTGCTGCAGGTGTGGAGCCCCGACGACTTCCGTCGCGTGCAGGAAAACCTGATTGGTCACCTGGTCACGCAGAAGCGCCTGAAGTTGTCGCCGACGCTGTTTATCGCCACGCTGGACAGCGAACTTGACGTGATTTCCGTCTGTAACGTGACCGGTGAAGTGGTCAAAGAGACGCTCGGAACGCGCAATCGCCTGCCTCTGGCCTCCTCCCTTGCGAGTTTCCTGACTCAACTTGAGCCTATTCTGTAAGACAGTTTGCCCATCCCTTTGTGAGAGATCTCTTACACGCACTGTGAGAGATCGCCAGATTATAAGTAAGACTCTTATCCCTATGTTTTAGTAATTTCGTTTTATATCAATATGATAATTGTTCTATAAGGTGATTTTCTTGCGTGTAAGCCTTAAGGGATTGTCTGAGGGGCGCTTGTAAGACGAAGCGAAATAGCGGATTCTATCTACGTCGACAGGGAGTCGCACAATGAAGTGAACATCAGGATGATGACGCTTCATAGGACACACCGGGAAGGTGATTCAAGGAAAGGCTTCAGGATGAAGCAAAAGGATAGCGCAGGACCGCGTTAAAGGACACCTCCAGGACGGAGAACGAGAGCCAGACAGGATATCTGGTGGATCAGGAAGATCAGGACACACTCAAGGATTGGGTGAAATCACATCGGGGTGGTGTGATGCAGGAAGCAACCGTTTAGGGACGAACTGGTCAGGAGACCACAGGAAAAGTTGTCACGGACGAGCAGGGAGCACTAAAAGTAGCTGGATTGCTGCGAAACGAACCGGGGGCACTGTTTTTACAGTGCCCCCTTTTTTTGTTTCCCGCCAACTAGTGGTATCCTGCGCGCGATTTTCATTCCTCAGAGGTTTCCATGACACGCCACGACAGCCTACGCGACCAACTACTGCTTATTGAAACGCTGCTGCGTCAGCATCAGCACTGGCAGGAGACGGCGCCGCATGAAAGCGCCTTTGCCAGCGAACAGCCGTTCTGCATGGACACCCTGGAGCCGCTGGAGTGGCTCCAGTGGGTGCTGATCCCGCGCATGCATCAACTGCTGGATAGCGAAATGCCGCTGCCAAAAGATTTTGCCATCGCGCCGTATTACGAAATGGCGCTCGACGCCGCGCACCCGCTACGCGCGATTATCCTGCCGCCGCTTGAGCAGCTGGATGCCTTCTTTACGAGCGATCCCCACTGATGCTGGAAATTATCTACCAGGACGAATGGTTGGTGGCGGTGAACAAACCGTCAGGCTGGTTGGTGCATCGCAGCTGGCTCGATCGCGATGAAAAAGTGGTGGTGATGCAGACGGTACGTGACCAGATTGGCCAGCACGTCTTTACCGCCCATCGCCTCGACCGTCCGACCTCCGGCGTGCTGCTGATGGGGCTGTCCAGCGAAGCCGGACGGCTGCTGGCGCAGCAGTTCGAACAGCATCAAATTCACAAGCGCTACCACGCCATTGTGCGCGGCTGGCTGACTGATGAAGCGGTGCTGGACTACCCGCTGGTGGAAGAGCTGGATAAAATCGCCGACAAGTTTGCCCGTGAGAATAAGGATCCACAGCCAGCGGTCACTCACTACCGGGGAATGGCGACGGTGGAAATGCCGGTCGCGACGGGCCGCTACCCGACCACGCGCTACGGCCTGGTAGAGCTGGACCCACAAACCGGCCGCAAACACCAACTGCGCCGCCATCTGGCACATCTGCGTCATCCGATTATTGGCGACAGCAAACATGGCGACCTGCGCCAGAACCGCAGCGCGGCGGAGCATTTCGGCTGCAACCGCCTGATGCTGCACGCCAGCGAACTCTCGATGACCCATCCGTTTACCGGCGAACCGCTGACGATTCGCGCTGGGCTCGACGACGTCTGGATGCAGGCTTTATCACATTTCGGCTGGCGCGGGCTTCTCCCTGAGAATGAAAGGGTTGAGTTTGTCGCCGACTGCGGTCAGGATGAAGCTATCCAGAAGTAAACAGGGAGTTAAATCATGGCTGAAGTAGGGATTTTTGTCGGCACCATGTACGGCAATTCGCTGCTGGTGGCGGAAGAAGCGCAAACCATTCTCGGCGGTCTCGGGCATCAGGCGAAAGTCTTTGAAGACCCGACGGTGGCGGATTGGGAAAGCTACACCGGTAAATACGCGCTGGTGGTGACCTCCACCACCGGTCAGGGTGACCTGCCGGATAGTATCGTGCCGCTGTTTAACGATCTCCAGGATATGTACCAGCCGCATCTGCGCTACGGTATTATCGCGCTGGGCGATAGCACTTACGCGAATTTCTGTGGCGGCGGCAAGCGCTTTGACGCGCTGTTGCAGGAACAGGGCGCGCAGCGGATTGGCGACATGCTGATGATCGATGCCTCCGAAGACCCGGAACCGGAGAGCGTCTCCAATCCATGGGTCGAGCAGTGGGCAACGCTGCTTAAATAAGCATGATTGATTTTCTTTCCGGTGCGGCGTCGTCGCACCGGCTGCTATTTGTTCATTTACCACATCGTTGAATAATATTCCCCGTTAATATTGTGCATTTGCACGATGAGCTGCCGCACGCCTGTTTCTATACTGTTGTTAGCCATAATAATAACGATTGCCAGATTTCTCGCTCCTGACGCGTCGGGCTGGGCATGTTAATACCCGTGCTCTGTTTACGGCCGTCGACCCAGTAGACAAGGATTTAACCATGACCATTCACACTTCCACGCCCGTTGTCACGTCCATGCAGGTGATTCCCGTTGCCGGACGCGACAGCATGCTGATGAACCTGAGCGGGGCACATGCGCCGTTCTTTACCCGAAATATCGTGATAATTCAGGATAATGCCGGGCACAAGGGCGTGGGGGAGATTCCCGGCGGCGAAAAGATTCGCGCCACCCTGGAAGAATCTATCCCGCTGGTGGTGGGGAAAACGCTCGGCGAGTACAAAAACGTCCTGAACCGCGTGCGTGCGGCTTTTGCCGACCGCGATGCCAGCGGGCGCGGCCTGCAAACCTTCGACTTACGCACCACGATTCATGTTGTGACCGCCATTGAATCGGCGATGCTTGACTTGCTGGGCCAGCATTTGGGAGTGAATGTGGCCTCGCTGCTTGGCGAGGGTCAACAGCGTAGCGAAGTGGAAATGCTTGGCTATCTGTTCTTCATCGGCAACCGCAAGGCGACGCCGCTGCCGTATCAGAGCCAGCCGGATGAGCAGTGCGACTGGTACCGCCTGCGCCACGACGAGGCGATGACCCCGGATGCCGTTGTACGTCTGGCGGAGGCCGCGTATGAAAAATACGGTTTTAACGACTTCAAACTGAAGGGCGGCGTGATGGCGGGCGAAGAAGAGGCGGAATCGATCGTCGCGCTGGCAAAACGTTTCCCGCAGGCGCGTGTAACGCTGGATCCGAACGGCGCATGGTCGCTCGATGAAGCGATCAAAATCGGTAAGTACCTGAAAGGGACGCTGGCCTATGCTGAAGATCCGTGCGGCGCCGAGCAGGGCTTCTCCGGCCGAGAAGTAATGGCGGAATTCCGCCGCGCGACCGGCCTGCCGACAGCCACCAACATGATTGCCACCGACTGGCGGCAGATGGGGCATACGCTGGCGCTACAATCGGTGGATATTCCGCTGGCGGATCCGCACTTCTGGACCATGCAAGGCTCGGTACGCGTGGCGCAGTTGTGCCATGAATTCGGCCTGACCTGGGGCTCGCACTCCAATAACCACTTCGATATTTCGCTGGCGATGTTCACTCACGTCGCCGCCGCTGCGCCGGGAAAAATTACCGCCATTGATACCCACTGGATCTGGCAGGAAGGTAATCAGCGCCTGACCAAAGCGCCGTTTGAAATTAAAAACGGTAAGGTGCAAGTGCCAGATACACCGGGGCTGGGCGTTGAGCTGGATATGGACCAGGTGATGCAGGCCAACGCGCTGTATCAACAATACGGCCTGGGGGCGCGTGATGATGCCATGGGAATGCAGTACCTGATCCCAAACTGGACATTTGATAACAAACGCCCCTGCATGGTGCGCTAAGCTTACTGCCGCCACTTCGCACAAGGACAGCTTATGAAGATTGTGATTGCCCCGGACTCATATAAGGAAAGCCTGAGCGCCCTTGAGGTCGCCAGTGCGATTGAAGCGGGATTTCGCGAGATCTACCCGGACGCCGAGTACATCAAGCTTCCGGTTGCTGACGGCGGAGAAGGGACCGTCGAGGCCATGGTGGCGGCAACACAAGGGCGGATGGTTGAGGTTGCGGTGACTGGCCCGCTCGGTGAGCCAGTGCCGGGCTTTTATGGCATCTCCGGCGATGAATCCTGCGCATTTATTGAAATGGCGGCGGCCAGCGGGCTGGAGCTTTTACCTCCCGCCGCGCGTAACCCGCTAAAAACAACCTCGTGGGGCACCGGAGAGCTGATTCGCCATGCTCTGGATCTTGGCGTGACGCGGATGATTATCGGCATTGGCGGTAGCGCCACCAACGACGGCGGCGCAGGCATGGTGCAGGCGCTTGGCGCGCAGCTGCTAACCGCTGACGGTCAGCCGATTGCGCCCGGTGGCGCGGGGCTGTCGACGCTGGCAACGATTGACATCAGCGGTCTGGATCCGCGCCTGGCGCAATGCCGGATTGATGTTGCCTGTGATGTGACGAACCCGCTGGTCGGTGATGAAGGGGCGTCGGCGGTATTTGGGCCGCAGAAAGGCGCGACGCCAGAGATGGTTGTGCAGCTCGACCGCGCATTGGCGCACTATGCCGGGCAAATTGCGCAAGATTTAGATCTTGATGTGCTGACGCTGGAAGGCGGCGGTGCGGCCGGAGGGATGGGGGCGGCGCTGTACGCATTTTGCGGCGCACACCTGAGACCGGGTATTGATATTGTGACCGACGCGCTGCACCTGGATGCGCTGGTGGCCGATGCGGATCTGGTGATTACCGGGGAAGGGCGTATCGATAGCCAGACGATCCACGGCAAGGTGCCGATAGGCGTGGCGCGGGTCGCCAAACGTTATCAGATTCCGGTGATTGGCATTGCCGGTAGCCTGACGGCTGATGTGGGTGTTGTACATCAGCATGGGCTGGATGCGGTGTTTAGCGTGCTGCATCGGATCTGTTCGCTTGATGAAGCGCTGGCGGAAGCCGGGGCGAATGTTCGTATGGCCGCGCGGAATATCGCGGCGACGATAAAAGTGGGACAGTCGCTGTAGGCCGGATAAGGCAACGCCGCCATCCGGCAATCACACACAAGCCTGATGGCGCTTCGCTTATCCGGCCTACAGGTTTGGGCTAGCCCAGCATTTTCTTCGTTTCCCGCGTCACATTATCCATTTCATCCAGCAGTTCCAGCAGCTCCGGCTCCAGCTCCTCCGCCGGGGTGCCGCTACGCAGCTGGCTTTCAATCAGCTGGCACAGATGTTTAAGACGCGGTACGCCGCTGTAGCCGCAGCTGCCGTGCAGTTTGTGAATGGCATCGACCAGATTCTCCGGCTCTTCGCCGACCAACTGCTCCTCCACCTTATTGCGCACCTCCGGCAGGAAGGCGATCAGCATTTGTAGCATCTCCCGCGCCAGGTCCGGCTTATAGGCGGCCTGGCGCAGCGCCAACTGCCAGTCCAGCGTGGCGTTCAGATCGATCGGCGGCTCCACCGGCGCGGACTGCGCGGGACGCGGCGGCGTAATGACGCCTGGCTTATAGCGCAGCAGCAGGTCGTGCAGACGGTTCTCTTCAATTGGCTTCGCCAGATAGTCGTTCATGCCGGCGGTCAGCAGCTTCTCTTTCTGCCCGGCAAGGGCGTGGGCGGTGACCGCAATCACCGGCGTTTGCTGCTGATGCGGAAGCTGACGAATCAGCTCACAGGCGCGAATACCGTCGATATCCGGCATCTGGATATCCATCAGAATCAGATCGAATTTCATCTGCTTAGCGCACTCAATCGCCTGCTGTCCGCTTTCGCACAGCTCAACGTGCTGCACCTGATCGTCCAACAGCGCGCCAATCAGTTTCAGGTTTGCCGGGTTATCGTCCACCGCCATCACCGTCATCGGCAGGCGATGCTCGGTCACCGGGACGGCCACCTGTGTGGGCGTGCTGCGGCTGAATTCCTGCAGCACCGGCAGCAGACGAGTAATGGTCAACGGCTTCAACAGGCAGGCAGCCGCACCGTTTTGTTTCAGCGACTCGGCGTCAACCTGGGCGTGACACGGCAGCGCCAGCACCAGATGGTTGGTCATGCCGAGCGCGGTACTCAGCTTATCGCGGTGAATGCTGAGGTCGCGCACCGAAACCGGTACGGCAACCAGCAGAATGTCGTAGAACTCGGTGGGCAGCGCGGCAATACTTACCGCATAGACGACCTCGAGAGGCGTTGTCGCCAGCATATCCAGCGTCGCCTGCGCGGCGGCGGCATTGGCCTCCACGTAGGCGATACGCTTGCCTTGCAGGCTGCTGGTATCCGGCCCTTCAGAAATGACGTTCGGATTGAGATCGAGGTTGATATTGAACCAGAACGTTGAACCACGGTTGGGCTGGCTGTGGAAGGAGATATCGCCGCCCATCTCGCGCACCAGTTTTTGCGTGATCACCAGCCCCAGCCCGGTGCCGCCGTGGCGTCGGGAGATGCTGGCATCGGCCTGGCGGAAGGCCTGGAACAAACGGGACTGATCGCGCTCCGGAATACCGATGCCGGTATCGCGAATCTGGACCTCAATTTGTACCTTGTTATTGCTGACGGCGCGCTGTTCTACCATCACGTCAATGTTGCCGTTTTCGGTGAACTTGATGGCGTTACCGACCAGATTGGTAATGACCTGCTGCAGACGCAGCGGGTCGCCGATGACGTTGTCCGGCACGTCATTTTTAATGTTCAGCGTCAGCTCAAGCCCTTTATCGTGCGCCGAATGCGCCAGCAGCGTGACCACTTCATCCAGCGAACTGCGCAGCGGGAACGGAATGCTCTCCAGCAACAGCTTGCCCGCTTCCAGCTTGGAGAAGTCGAGCACATCGTTGATGATCGCCAGCAGGTTGTTGGCCGAACGCTCGATGGTATTGAGGTGGTCGCGCTGGGTCGGATTGAGCTCGGTTTTCAACGTCAGGCGGGTAAAGCCAATCACGCCGTTGAGCGGTGTACGTAGCTCGTGCGACATGTTGGCGAGGAACTCTGACTTGATGCGCGCCGCTTCCTGCGCACGTTTTTTGGCGAGATCCAGTTCAACGTTTTGGATCTCCATCTGTTCGAGCGTCTCACGCAGATCCGAGGTGGCCTGGTCGACGTTATGTTGCATCTCCTCGTGATAGGCGGCCAGCGACATGGCCATCGAGTTGATGCCGTTTTTCAGCATATCCAGCTCGCCGAGCATAAAGCCCTCAACGCGGCTGTCGAGCTGCCCACGGCGGATCCGGTCAACGGTGTTCACCATGTTGCGAATTGGCCCGGTGACATCCTGCATTAACCGCCAGCCGAAGATCAGCGCAATGCCGATGCAGAACAGCATCATCACGCTGGAGATAAAGATCTCTTTATATTGCTGAAGCCTGACCGACTTGAGATCCAGCTCCAGCGCTACATAGCCGAGCATATTGACCGGCGTTTTGGCGTCCGACTGCGGTGATTCATCCGGCGAGTAGTGCTCGGAGATAATCGGCGTGCGTAGGATCATGATATCGCCGTGGCGCGTCACGCTCAGCCTTCGCGGGAAGGGCATGCCGCGCGGCAGCTGCAGCTCGCCAGGATCCAGTTGATAGTTTGAGGTGACGAACAGCTTGTTGTGTTCGTCATAGACGGAGATCGCCCGTACGATATCGGAGTGGCGACGGTGCAGCACGCTTATCAACTGGCCGATCGACTCACGGTTTTGCAAATTCATACCGTATTCGCTGGAGACGGCAAGCGGCTCGATAATGCTGGCGCCGGCGTCTTCCAGTTGACGCTGCAGGTCGTTATAGCGGTGGACGACGAAGAAGATGCTGAGCAGCAAACCGATTAATACGGTCGGCGCCAGGATCAAAATCATCATTCTTGCACGCAGGCTGTAGTTGGTCATGGAGGTCCGTTGTGGGAGAATCAGTGCAATATATTTGATTGAGAAAAATCTCTACGATGGCGCAATTCTACTCTGCAAAACGGCGCGTGACGACGCGCCAGATCATAACCGTGACAGTCAGCAGTCTTGATCCTTTCGGGCAAGGTGTGGCGCGCCACAACGGTAAAGCATTATTCATCAATGGGTTATTGCCGGAAGAGCGCGCGGAAATTACCCTGACGGAAGACAAAAAACAGTACGCGCGCGGGCAGGTAAAACGTCGTCTGAGCGACAGCCCGGAGCGCGTTGAACCGCGCTGCCCGCACTTTGGCGTTTGCGGTGGCTGCCAGCAGCAGCATGCGTCGGTTGCACTACAACAGCGCAGCAAACGTGCGGCGCTGAATCGTTTAATGAAGCGCGAGGTCGAGGAGGTTATCGCCGGGGAAGCCTGGGGATACCGCCGCCGCGCGCGCTTAAGCTTGAATTATCAGCCAAAAACCCAACGCTTGCAGATGGGTTTTCGCAAGGCCAACTCGAACGATATCATCGATGTGGTGCAATGCCCTGTTTTGGTGCCCAATCTTGAGGCGTTGCTACCCGCTGTGCGTGAATGCCTGAGCAGCCTGCAAGGCCTGCGTCATTTGGGGCATGTGGAGCTGGTCAGCGCCGATAACGGGCCGCTGATGGTGCTACGCCATACGGCGGCGCTTAACGGCGAAGATAAAGAAAAACTGGAACGCTTTTCGCATTCTTCCGGCGTGGCGCTGTATCTGGCGCCGGAAAGCGAGATACTTGAACGCGTTACCGGTGATGCTCCCTGGTATTCCTCAGACGGGCTACGCTTAACCTTCAGCCCGCGCGATTTTATTCAGGTTAACGACGGCGTAAATCAGCAGATGGTGGCGACGGCGCTGGCATGGCTGGACGTGCAGCCTACTGACCGGGTGCTGGATCTGTTCTGCGGAATGGGCAACTTTACGTTACCGCTGGCCAAACGCGCGGCCAGCGTGGTCGGCGTTGAAGGCGTGCCTGCGCTGGTGGCGAAAGGGCGCGAGAATGCCGAACTCAACCACCTGCAAAATGTCACCTTCTTCCACGAGAATCTGGAAGATGATGTAACACTTCAGGCATGGGCGAAACACGGTTTTGACAAAGTTTTACTCGATCCTGCTCGTGCTGGCGCACCGGGCGTGATGCAGCATGTTATAAAATTAGCGCCGACGCGGGTGGTGTATGTCTCCTGCAATCCGGCGACGCTGGCGCGCGATAGCGAGGCGTTGCTGAATGCGGGTTACCAAATTCAGCGTCTGGCAATGCTGGATATGTTCCCGCACACTGGGCACCAGGAATCTATGGTGCTGTTTGAGCGTAGGTAATAACGGTGGCTTGTCGACTTCGACAGGCCGGTCCCTGAAAGGAGAGGACAATGGTTGCGGTAAGAAGTGCACATCTCAATAAAGCTGGTGAGTTTGACCCACAGAAATGGATCGCAAGTCTGGGAATTTCCAGCCAGCAGTCGTGTGAACGCTTAGCCGAGACCTGGGATTACTGTCGCCGCCAAACCGTTGGGCGTGATGACGCCGAGCTGATGCTGTGGCGCGGGGTTGAGATGGTTGAAATCCTCTCGACGCTGAGTATGGATAACGATACGCTACGCGCGGCGCTGCTGTTCCCGTTAGTCGACGCTAACGTGGTCAGCGAAGAGGTGCTCAGCGAGAGCGCCGGGCAGTCGGTAGTGACGCTGATTCACGGCGTGCGCGACATGGCGGCCATCCGCCAACTGAAGGCCACCCATACTGACGCGGTCTCCTCCGAACAGGTAGACAACGTCCGTCGCATGCTGCTGGCGATGGTCGACGATTTCCGCTGCGTGGTCATCAAGCTCGCCGAGCGTATTGCCCACCTGCGTGAGGTGAAGGATGCGCCGGAAGATGAGCGCGTGCTGGCGGCGAAAGAGTGTACCAACATCTACGCGCCGCTCGCGAACCGTCTCGGCATTGGTCAGCTCAAATGGGAGCTGGAAGATTACTGCTTCCGCTACCTGCATCCGGCGGAATACAAACGTATTGCCAAACTGCTGCACGAGCGTCGTATTGACCGTGAGCATTACATCAATGACTTCGTCGGCCACCTGCGCAGTGAAATGAAAACCGAAGGGGTAAAAGCCGAGGTTTACGGTCGTCCGAAGCATATCTACAGCATCTGGCGCAAAATGCAGAAAAAACATCTCGCGTTCGACGAGTTGTTTGACGTGCGTGCGGTGCGTATCGTCGCCGAGCGCCTGCAGGATTGCTATGCCGCGCTGGGGATAGTACACACTCACTATCGCCACCTGCCGGATGAGTTCGACGACTACGTCGCCAACCCGAAACCGAACGGCTATCAGTCCATCCATACCGTGGTGCTGGGGCCAGGCGGCAAAACGGTTGAGATCCAGATTCGTACTAAACAGATGCACGAAGATGCCGAGCTGGGCGTCGCCGCGCACTGGAAGTACAAAGAAGGTACCGCCAGCGGCGCGCGCTCCGGCCACGAAGATCGTATCGCCTGGCTGCGTAAACTGATTGCATGGCAGGAAGAGATGGCCGATTCGGGCGAAATGCTCGACGAAGTGCGCAGCCAGGTCTTTGATGACCGCGTCTACGTGTTTACGCCGAAAGGCGACGTGGTGGATCTGCCGGCCGGCTCCACGCCGCTGGACTTTGCCTACCACATTCACAGCGATGTTGGACACCGCTGCATCGGCGCGAAGATCGGCGGGCGCATCGTGCCGTTCACCTATCAACTGCAGATGGGCGACCAGATTGAAATCATCACCCAGAAGCAGCCGAACCCAAGCCGCGACTGGCTGAACCCGAACCTGGGCTATGTGACAACCAGCCGCGGGCGTTCGAAAATTCACGCCTGGTTCCGTAAACAGGATAAAGACAAGAACGTACTGGCCGGGCGGCAGATCCTCGACGACGAGCTGGAACATCTGGGCATCAGCCTCAAAGAAGCCGAAAAGCACCTGCTGCCGCGCTACAACTTTAACGACGTGGAAGAGCTGCTGGCGGCGATTGGCGGCGGTGATATTCGCCTCAATCAGATGGTGAATTTCCTGCAGGCGCAGTTCAATAAACCGAGCGCCGCTGAACAGGATGCCGCCGCGCTTAAACAGCTGCAGCAGAAATCTTACACGCCGCAAAACCGCAGCAAAGACAACGGTCGCGTGGTGGTTGAAGGTGTTGGCAACCTGATGCACCACATTGCCCGTTGCTGCCAGCCGATTCCTGGCGATGAAATTGTCGGTTTCATTACCCAGGGGCGCGGCATTTCGGTGCACCGTGCGGACTGTGAACAGTTGGCGGAGCTGCAATCGCACGCGCCGGAACGTATCGTTGATGCGGTGTGGGGCGAAAGCTACTCGGCAGGTTACTCGCTGGTGGTGCGCGTGCAGGCTAACGACCGCAGCGGCCTGCTGCGCGATATCACCACCATTCTCGCCAACGAAAAGGTCAACGTTCTGGGCGTAGCCAGCCGCAGCGATACCAAGCAGCAGATGGCGACCATCGACATGACCATTGAAATCTACAACCTGCAGGTGCTGGGCCGCGTGCTTGGCAAGCTGAACCAGGTGCCGGACGTGATCGACGCGCGTCGACTGCACGGCGGTTAATTTCCCCTTACCCTCTCCCTGTTGGGAGAGGGTAACGCTCTATTTTTGCAAGGAAACACCATGACTCAAATCGACCGACTGCTCGGTATTATGCAGCGCCTGCGTGACCCGGAAAACGGCTGCCCGTGGGATAAAGAGCAGACGTTCAGCTCCATCGCCCCCTACACGCTGGAAGAAACCTACGAAGTACTCGATGCCATCGCTCGCGAAGATTTTGACGACCTGCGCGGTGAACTTGGCGACCTGCTGTTCCAGGTGGTGTTCTACGCCCAGATGGCTCAGGAAGAAGGGCGCTTTGATTTCAACGACATTTGCGCCGCCATCAGCGACAAGCTGGAACGTCGCCACCCGCACATCTTCGGCGATGCAAATGTCGGCAGCAGTCAGGAAGTGCTGGCCCGCTGGGAGCAGATCAAAACCGCCGAACGTGCGGAAAAAGCGCAGCACTCCGCGCTGGATGACATTCCGCGCGCTTTCCCGGCGCTGATGCGAGCACACAAAATCCAGAAACGCTGTTCGGCGGTGGGTTTTGACTGGACGACGCTGGGCCCGGTGTTGGATAAAGTGTACGAAGAAATTGATGAAGTCATGGACGAAGCCAGGCAGGCGGTTGTCGATGAAGCTAGACTGGAAGAGGAAATGGGCGACCTGCTGTTCGCCACCGTCAATCTTTCACGTCATTTAGGCGTCAAAGCCGAGACCGCGCTGCAAAAAGCGAATGAAAAATTTGAGCGTCGTTTCCGCGAGGTTGAGCGAATTGTCGCTGAGCGAGGCCTGGAAATGACCGGCGTAGACCTGGATTTGATGGAAGAAGTTTGGCAACAGGTAAAACAGCAGGAACATGATCTCTAAAGAATTTTTGCGGGAAAGGGCGAAAAGTGCGAAATCTTAAATGACAAGCGATTGATTTGCGTCAAAAACATTTACCCAAAAGGGGCTATTTTCTCACTCCCCATGTTTGTTTCTGCGGCGATTGAGGAGCGAGAATGAAAGTTTGTGGCGCTCGCCATGTTCGGGTATACTACTTTCCCGTCTTGGTTATTCCATCGTTTCACCCTAACTTCTCAGGTTCAGCATGACAACGAACTATATTTTTGTGACCGGCGGGGTCGTATCCTCTCTGGGTAAAGGCATTGCCGCAGCCTCCCTGGCAGCCATTCTTGAAGCCCGTGGCCTTAACGTCACCATGATGAAACTGGATCCGTATATCAACGTCGATCCTGGTACCATGAGCCCGATCCAACACGGGGAAGTGTTCGTTACCGAAGACGGCGCTGAAACCGACCTGGACCTGGGTCACTACGAGCGTTTCATCCGCACCAAAATGACTCGCCGTAACAACTTCACGACCGGCCGTATTTACTCAGACGTCCTGCGCAAAGAGCGCCGTGGCGACTATCTGGGCGCGACCGTACAGGTTATCCCGCATATCACTAACGCGATCAAAGAGCGCGTGCTTGCCGGTGGCGAAGGCCACGATGTGGTGCTGGTTGAAATCGGCGGCACCGTCGGCGATATCGAATCTCTGCCGTTCCTGGAAGCGATTCGTCAATTAGCGGTGGATATCGGTCGTGAGAACGCGCTGTTCATGCACCTGACGCTGGTGCCATATATGGCGGCTGCCGGTGAAGTGAAAACCAAACCGACTCAGCACTCCGTTAAAGAACTGCTGTCCATCGGTATTCAGCCAGATATCCTGGTCTGCCGCTCCGATCGCGCGATTCCGGCAAATGAACGTGCAAAAATTGCATTGTTCTGTAATGTGCCAGAAAAAGCGGTTATTTCGATGAAAGATGTCGATTCCATTTATAAAATTCCAGGCCTGTTGAAATCTCAGGGGCTGGACGATTATATTTGTAAACGATTCAGCTTGAACTGCCCGGAAGCGAATCTGTCCGAATGGGAACAGGTTATTTACGAAGAAGCGAACCCGGCAGGCGAAGTGACCATTGGTATGGTCGGCAAGTACATTGAACTGCCGGACGCCTACAAATCGGTTATCGAAGCGCTGAAACACGGTGGCCTGAAAAACCGCGTCAGCGTCAACATCAAGCTGATTGATTCGCAGGATGTGGAAACGCGCGGCGTCGAAATTCTGAAAGATTTAGATGCTATCCTGATCCCTGGCGGCTTCGGCTACCGTGGCGTAGAAGGTAAGATCGCTACCGCACGCTACGCGCGTGAAAACAATATTCCTTATCTGGGCATTTGCCTGGGTATGCAGGTTGCGCTGATCGAATTCGCGCGCAACGTTGCGGGGATGGACAACGCCAACTCTACGGAATTTGTGCCAGACTGTAAGTACCCGGTTGTGGCGCTCATTACTGAATGGCGTGATGAAGAAGGCAATGTCGAAGTTCGTACTGAAAAGAGCGACCTCGGCGGCACCATGCGCCTTGGCGCGCAGCAGTGCCAGCTTAGCGATGACAGCCTGGTTCGTCAGATGTACGGCGCGCCAACAATCGTTGAACGTCACCGTCACCGCTATGAAGTCAACAACATGTTGTTGAAACAGATTGAAGCTGCAGGTCTGCGCGTTGCGGGCCGTTCCGGTGATGATCAGTTGGTCGAGATCATCGAAGTTCCGAATCACCCGTGGTTCGTTGCTTGTCAGTTCCATCCGGAGTTTACTTCTACGCCGCGTGATGGGCACCCGCTGTTTGCTGGCTTTGTGAAAGCCGCTGGCGAGTACCAGAAGCGTCAAGCGAAGTAAAAAAAGTTAGAACGGCAGCGCCCCACGAGGGGCGTTGTTTGTCTGGAGTTTTAGTTTAACTTGTACTGAGGAAAACCTAATGTCCAAAATCGTTAAAATCATCGGTCGTGAAATCATCGACTCCCGTGGTAACCCGACTGTTGAAGCTGAAGTACACCTGGAAGGTGGTTTCGTCGGTATGGCAGCTGCCCCGTCAGGTGCTTCTACTGGTTCCCGCGAAGCGCTGGAACTGCGCGATGGCGACAAATCCCGTTTCATGGGTAAAGGCGTACTGAAAGCTGTTGCCGCTGTTAACGGCCCGATTGCTCAGGCTCTGCTGGGTAAAGATGCTAAAGATCAGGCTGGCATCGACAAGATCATGATCGATCTGGACGGTACTGAGAACAAATCCAACTTCGGCGCGAACGCAATCCTGGCTGTTTCCCTGGCGAACGCCAAAGCAGCAGCTGCCGCTAAAGGCCTGCCGCTGTACGCTCACATCGCTGAACTGAACGGCACTCCGGGCAAATACTCCATGCCGGTTCCGATGATGAACATCATCAACGGCGGTGAGCACGCTGACAACAACGTCGACATTCAGGAATTCATGATTCAGCCGGTTGGCGCGAAATCCCTGAAAGAAGCCGTACGTATGGGTTCTGAAGTGTTCCACAACCTGGCTAAAGTTCTGAAAGCTAAAGGTATGAACACTGCAGTTGGTGACGAAGGCGGCTACGCGCCGAACCTGGGTTCCAACGCTGAAGCACTGGCTGTTATCGCTGAAGCTGTTAAAGCTGCTGGCTACGAGCTGGGCACCGACATCACTCTGGCGATGGACTGTGCAGCTTCTGAATTCTACAAAGACGGTAAATACGTTCTGGCTGGCGAAGGCAACAAAGCGTTCACCTCTGAAGAATTCACTCACTTCCTGGAAGACCTGACCAAACAGTACCCGATCGTTTCCATCGAAGATGGTCTGGACGAGTCTGACTGGACTGGTTTCGCATACCAGACTAAAGTTCTGGGCGACAAAATCCAGCTGGTTGGTGACGATCTGTTCGTAACCAACACCAAGATCCTGAAAGAAGGTATCGAGAAAGGTATCGTTAACTCCATCCTGATCAAATTCAACCAGATCGGTTCCCTGACCGAAACTCTGGCTGCGATCAAAATGGCGAAAGACGCTGGCTACACCGCTGTCATCTCTCACCGTTCTGGCGAAACTGAAGACGCTACCATCGCTGACCTGGCTGTTGGTACCGCTGCTGGCCAGATCAAAACTGGTTCTATGAGCCGTTCTGACCGTGTTGCTAAGTACAACCAGCTGATTCGTATCGAAGAAGCGCTGGGTGCACAGGCTCCGTACAACGGTCGTAAAGAGATCAAAGGTCAGGCGTAATCCTGTCTTTATCTGATTTAGAAATGCCAGCCTTTGGGCTGGCATTTTTTTTACTTAAAATCGACGGTCATCTGCTGCGGAATCGAGAGTCCACGCGTGGTTTGTACGCAGCGATCAATATAGTCGGTAAAGCGCGGTGGTTTTGGCATGCCGATACTGAGCAACTTGTCGTTGCTAAAGCGCACGTTCAGCGTGGCGAAAGCGCCATACAGCCGCATCGCTTTCAACATTAGTCGCTCATTGCACGGACCAAAAATACCTTTCAGTTCGCGCCGCATTTTCACCAGCGCTTCATAGCTGACTTGCGCATAGCGGTCGCCAACCGGTGCCTGCTCCAGGGCTTGCGCCATCGCACAATCAATATCGGCAAAGCGAACGCTATTCTCTTCTCCCGCCGAGATATGTATCACTTCCCCTTGTACCAGCGGTGCATCCAGCAGCAGAAGCAGCGCGTTGGCACAGTAATCCACCGGCACCACATCAATTCTGTCTTCCATCGAGCACAGGAATTTTTGCAGCATCAGCCCCATGCTGAAGACCCAGAAAATGCTGCTGGACGGCTGGCAGCCGTGGCGAGTATGGCCGACTACGATCGAAGGACGGGCGATAATCAGGGGCAGCGTTGGAAGCTGCTGTTGCATCAGCTGTTCGATGGTCGATTTGGAATGCGTGTACTCTACCAGGTGTTCGGCCCGCTCGCGGAACTCTGCGCTTTCAGCGACCAGAGAGTCCGGCTCTGGCGAGCATGACATTGCCGTACCGACGTGCAGAAAGCGCTGTAAGCCTTCCACCTTTGCCATACGGCGAGCAAACTGTAGCGTACCTTCTACGTTCACTTTCCAGATCAGCGGGTTGCTGCCAAAGGAAGCCACAGCGGCGCAGTTCAGCACGTGGGTTACCTTGTCCAGACGCACATCATCGAGAAAACTCTCCGGGTAGGCTAAGTCACCCAGCAGGATATGGCGTGGGGCGATCTTCGCCAGCTTCTCTTCATCGATATTGAATTTACGTAAGTTCTCCTTAACCCTTGCGACAGCGGCTTCACCGTTATCTGCACGGACTAACAGCAGTAAATTAACGTCGCTGTGGGTATTGAGAATGGCTTCCAGCGCCGCGCCGCCAAGAAAACCGGTAACGCCCGTGATTAATAATGTATTCATGAATACTGTCTCGTCATGGTTGATTTGCGGATTCTAGGATCGGAAAAGTAAACGGCGCTTAAATAAAGAATGGGGTAATAAAGGGAGAGCTTAAGCTTATTTTAAGCTTAAGTACTGGCGCGGATTGAATTTGACATCTTGATATTTAAAAAGATTCAATAAATTTTATTTTCAATTATAACCTGTTGCTTATTAATGGTTTTATAAAATCAATAGTTGTATCTTAACTGTAAAAATAAACATTTTTTGTTACACCATAAATGCCATTCTAAAAGAAGAAAAACAATCCGTAGCGGGCTTGGCTACGGATTGTTTATAAAAATTGTTTTTGGGAAATATTTAGATAATCAAATCGAGCAATAATACAATTAACAGACCGACAACGGAGTTAGTTAATTCTAAAAGTCCCCAGGTTTTGAAGGTGTCTTTAATCGACAGGCCAAAATACTCTTTGAATAACCAGAATGCGGCATCATTGACGTGGGTTAGCGTGTTGCTTCCCGAGGCGGTCGCCAGCACCATCAACGCCGGATCAACATTAAAAGTCGTAATCATTGGCCCCACAATCCCCGCCGCGGTAATCGCTGAGACGGTACCTGCACCGGTAGCCAGTCGCAGCAGCACAGTGATAAACCACGCCATAATCAACGGCGAGACGGAAGAGGTACGCATCATATCGGCGATGTAATCACCCACGCCGGTATCCATAATGATCTGCTTAAAGGCGCCACCTGCACCGATGATAAAGACGACCAGCGCCACTTTCTCAATGGCGGTGGAGTAAGAGCTCATCACCTCGGTCATCGATTTACCGCGCGCGGTACCGAATGCATACAGCGCGACCAGTACGGCAATCAGCATGCTGACCTGCGCGCTACCGATAAAGTTAAGGAACGAGATAACGCTGGCCCCTGCCGGGATAAACAGCTTAATCACGGTCACGCCGGTGATGATGATTGCCGGAATGAGCGGCACCAGCAGGCTGGTGGCGAACGACGGCATTTCGTCATCGCGAAAAACCTTCTGTGATTCCAGCAGCTGTGGAATTGGGCGCTCCAGATTGCCCAGCAGTTTTGGCAGCAGAATGCCCGAGCAGATGACCGTTGGAATAGCGACGATAACGCCGTAGATATAGACCATCCCCATATCGGCGTGGAAAGCGGCAACCAGCGCCGTTGGGCCTGGCTGCGGCGGAAACAGGCTATGCGCGGTTGTCGCGGCGGCGACCATCGTGATGCCGAGTTTCAGGAACGGAATTTTGGCTTCGCGAGCAATACTGATCACCAGCGGCGCGAGGATCAGGAAAGCAACCTCGTAAAACATCGCCAGGCCGAATATCAGGCCAATGACCATGATTGCCCACTGCACCTTTTTTGGCCCGAAGCTTTGCAGCAAAGTCGAGGAGACACGCTGGGCCGCGCCGGAATCGACCATCAGCTTGCC
Organism: Kluyvera sp. CRP; assembly: GCF_019930565.1. Lineage (NCBI taxonomy): Bacteria > Pseudomonadati > Pseudomonadota > Gammaproteobacteria > Enterobacterales > Enterobacteriaceae > Kluyvera > Kluyvera sp. CRP. Next base: position 2,125,527 of record NZ_CP082841.1, read on the forward strand.
GAGGATCGCACCGAACAGAATGATTAACGCCAGATGCCCCAGCGTGCTGCCCACGCCCGCTTCAATCGATTTCCCGATAGCCTCCAGCGGCAATCCTTCACAGACGCCAACAAAAATCGCCGCCAGCAGCAGCGCCAGCATCCCGTTGATCTTAAATTTCATATTGAGAATAAGTAGCAGTACAACGCCCAGGGCGACCCAGATCACCGGCAGGGCTTCAGCAAACGCGTTCATCCTTTTTCCTTGTCAAAATTTATAATTGGTATGATATGTAGCCGGTTTTGGATATTACTCACGAAAATGTGTCATACCAATTTGAATCACGCAGCAACATGTTAAACAGTGAAAGAGGGCGAATAACGATGTAATGAAAATGTTAATTCTCACCACAAAGATCGGATAGATCACAGAAAAATCCCGTTAAGTGCGTCGGCAAAAAAGCAACGTGCGGTTGCGCAAGAAGTGCGAGGGATCGCTGGCGCGAAATATGCAATAATGACGGTTTACCACTACTGAAGAGCCGATGATGCAGTACCCGATTAACGAGATGTTTCAGACCCTGCAGGGTGAAGGTTATTTTACTGGCGTCCCCGCCATCTTTATTCGTTTACAGGGATGCCCGGTAGGCTGTGCCTGGTGTGACACCAAACATACCTGGGATAAGCTCGAGGATCGGGAAGTGTCTCTGTTCAGTATCCTGGCGAAAACCAAAGAGAGCGATAAATGGGGGGCGGCAAGCAGCGACGATCTGCTGGCGATTATTAGCCGTCAGGGCTGGACCGCACGTCACGTGGTGATTACCGGCGGTGAGCCGTGCATTCACGACTTAACTCCGCTTACCGCGCTGCTTGAGCAGAATGGCTTTAGCTGCCAGATTGAAACCAGCGGTACCCATGAAGTGCGCTGCACGCCGAACACCTGGGTGACCGTGTCGCCGAAGGTGAACATGCGCGGCGGCTACGATGTGCTGTCGCAGGCACTGGAACGCGCCGATGAAATCAAGCATCCGGTAGGCCGCGTGCGCGATATTGAAGCGCTGGACGAACTGCTGGAGACGCTCTCTGACGAGAAGCCGCGGATTATTGCCTTGCAGCCGATTAGCCAGAAAGACGATGCTACCCGTCTGTGCATTGAAACCTGTATCGCGCGCAACTGGCGCCTGTCGATGCAGACGCACAAGTATCTGAATATTGCCTGATGATATTTGTCGCCCGGAGGAGGCGCATCGCGTCTCCTCCGGAAACATCCCGGCATCGCTTCGCTCAGCCGGGGGCGTTAAGCTTTACTTCGCCGCGTCGTTCATAACTTTTGAGAAGGTGTCCATCGGGCAGAAACCGTTGGCATCAACCGGGCAGCCTTTTAGCGACAGCGTGACGCGCTGCGGCGGTGTTTTCAGGGTTAATGCATCCGCGTTACGCAACTGCTCGGCGCTCTGATAAACATACTCAATTTTCATCAAATCCCGATTTGCTTGCGTATCATGCCAGCGCTGGAACACAATTTTCCCGCCGATTGGCGTGCGTTCGTACTGACCCGGCAACGTGTAGGCGTTGAAATCCAGCGCCGTCAGCAGCGAAGCAATGTTCGAGTCATGACCCACCAGAACCGTGATTTTCGGCGTTTTCGCCGCTTCGGTTACCAGCGCATTATCGATATATTTCACCAGCGGTTTTGCTACGTTGCGCGCGACTTCTGGCGAGGTGAACAGGCTGTCCTGATAGCCGTTTTTAAGTTTTGACAGCAGACGCCACTGCTGATCGGTTTTAATTTCCCCCCAGGCCACCTGGTCAAGCGGGAACCCTTCGTAATATTGCAGCGTGAACGCATCGACCAGCGAGTTACCGATTGCCAGCGGCCCCTTAACACCCGGCTCCTTCTGGTAGTTGGCGCTAAAGCTGTCTTTGGCATCGCTCAGCGAACACTGTTGCTTCTCTTTGCAGGAAGGAGAATCCTGATAACGGGCAATCTGCGCCAGCAGCTTATAGCTCTCGTCGAGCTGTTGAGCCTGCCGCGCTTTCTCCATCGCCTGTACTGCCTTCTCACGGAATGAGGCAGAGTCGTCGGTGATCACCGGGTTAAAGGTTGGGTCCATGGTGCCCATTTTTTCCTGGTGGTGGACGACAACGTCGCAGCCGGGGAAGGCGCCATTAATAAAGAACTGGGCGGTGGCAACGGTGCGTTGCAGGCTGTTGGCATAGGCGTATACCGTGTCCGGCGCCGGGCATTCCCCGCTGGTGACCATTCCCTGCTGCGCCAGCCATTCACGCATATAGTGGCCCATATAGACTTCGAGCACGCCGCCTTTGGTGGTGAGCTGTCCGCCGGGAACGTCCCATTCCGGCCAGGCATTTGGCGTCGACTGTTCGAGCACGCTACCGTTAGTCGCCAGCGGCGCGCGCAGGTTGTGACGGCTCATCACCAGCACCTGCTGAAGCTGATAGCCTTCGGGTGGCGTTTGCGCCTGGCTTAATCCTGAGAACAATAACAGTGCCGGCATTGCAGCGGCGAGAAGCGTTTTTTTCATCCCTTATTCCTCACAATGTATTAACCAACCCAAAGAGTGTGACAGAACTTCGTCATATTTCCTGGGCGGATGCCGCATTCTGAAAGATTAGGGAAATGAATGTGATAGGAGACTACGGAAGGGGAACGGGGGAGACGCGAACCGACTCCCCGCTTGCCGACTGACTTACTCGCCGCGGTAGACGCAGCCTGCGGTACAGGTTTCTTTCACCATTACCGCGCTCAGCAGCGGCACAACCGGTTTAACCTGTTCCCAGATCCAGCGGGACAGCACTTCGCTGGTCGGGTTTTCGAGACCCGGAATATCGTTCAGGTAGTAGTGATCCAGACGATCGTAGGTCGGTTTGAACGCCGCTTTCAGCTCGGCAAAATCCATGATCCAACCGGTATGGGGATCAACTTCACCGGTAATCTCAAGACGCACCATAAACGAGTGGCCGTGCAGGCGACCGCACTTATGCCCTTCCGGCACATGTGGCAGATGATGGGCGGCTTCGAAGGTGAAATCTTTAAACAGTGTGGTGGACATCATGAACTCTCAGTCTTGCGGAAAAAAACGCCGCATAGTACCCGAATGCACATTTTTCTGCATTAACTAAAAGGGATAAATGTCCAAAGAGAACATTAATTGTGCACGGTGATAATTATTATCTATTTATATCAATAAGTTATTTAATCTGTTTTAGTGCTATTAACTACCAGGAAAAGAGGTTAGTCCATTTGGTTATTTGATATTTCTATCCCTTCTTTAATTGTTATTATCCACGTCGTTAACCTTACATTCAGTTTTGTTTTTTCTGATTAGAAACAGCTTTGCTACTGGAACATAACAACGCATGACAACACAGTCTCCCCCTTCAGCTTTGCTCCCGCTTAATCCGGAGCAGTTAGCGCGCCTTCAGGCGGCCACTACTGATTTATCACCCACCCAGCTTGCCTGGGTTTCCGGCTATTTTTGGGGCGTGCTTAATCAGCAGCCTGGCGCTGCGGCCGTTTCTGCCGCACCGGCTGCCGTCGAAGTCCCGGCCATTACGCTGATTTCCGCCTCGCAGACCGGCAATGCCCGCCGCGTTGCGGAAGCGCTGCGTGACGATCTGCTGGCCGCCAAACTGAACGTGAACCTGGTGAACGCCGGGGATTATAAATTCAAACAAATCGCGTCGGAAAAGCTGCTGGTGATCGTGACCTCTACGCAGGGGGAAGGGGAAACGCCGGAAGAAGCGGTAGCGCTGCATAAATTCTTGTTCTCGAAAAAAGCGCCGAAGCTGACCGATACTGCCTTTGCGGTGCTGGGCCTTGGCGATACTTCCTATGAGTTTTTCTGCCAGGCTGGGAAAGACTTTGACAGCAAGCTGGCCGAGCTGGGCGGTGAGCGCCTGCTCGACCGCGTCGATGCAGACGTGGAGTACCAGGCCGCCGCGGCCGAATGGCGTGCGCGTCTGGTTGAGGTGCTGAAAGCCCGCGCGCCGGCTGCACCTTCCGTGCAGGCTGCTGCCAGCGGAGCGGTGAACGAGATTCACTCCAGCCCGTACACCAAAGAGGCGCCGCTGTCGGCGTCCTTGTCGGTGAACCAGAAAATCACCGGCCGCGATTCTGAAAAAGACGTCCGCCATATTGAAATTGACCTCGGCGATTCTGGCCTGCGCTATCAGCCAGGCGACGCGCTGGGCGTGTGGTATCAGAATGATCCCGCGCTGGTGCAAGAGCTGGTGGAGCTGCTGTGGCTGAAAGGTGACGAGCCCGTTACCGTCAACGGCAAAACCCTGCCGCTGGCTGAAGCGCTGCAGTGGCACTTCGAACTGACGGTCAACACCGCGAATATCGTGGAGAACTACGCTACGCTGACGCGCAGCGAGTCTCTGCTGCCGCTGGTGGGCGATAAAACGCAGTTGCAGCAATATGCAGCCACCACGCCTATCGTCGATATGGTGCGTTTCTCCCCGGCGCAGCTCGACGCTGAAGCATTAATCGGCCTGTTGCGTCCGCTGACGCCGCGTCTGTACTCCATTGCCTCTTCACAGGCGGAAGTCGAAAGCGAAGTGCACGTAACCGTCGGCGTCGTGCGCTACGATATTGAAGGCCGCGCCCGCGCGGGTGGTGCTTCCAGCTTCCTCGCCGACCGCGTGGAAGAAGAGGGCGAAGTGCGCGTGTTCATTGAGCACAACGATAATTTCCGCCTGCCGGCGAATCCGCAGACTCCGGTGATTATGATTGGCCCTGGTACGGGTATCGCGCCGTTCCGCGCCTTTATGCAGCAGCGCGCCGCCGACGGTGCGGAAGGCAAGAACTGGCTGTTCTTTGGTAACCCGCACTTCACCGAAGATTTCCTTTATCAGGTTGAATGGCAGCGTTACGTGAAAGAAGGCGTGCTGAGCCGGATCGATCTGGCCTGGTCACGCGATCAAAAAGAAAAAATCTACGTACAAGACAAACTGCGCGAACAGGGCGCAGAGCTGTGGCGCTGGATCAATGACGGTGCCCACATTTATGTCTGCGGCGACGCCAATCGCATGGCGAAAGACGTTGAGCAGGCGTTGCTGGAAGTGATTGCTGAGTTCGGTGCAATGGACATCGAAGCGGCGGATGAATTTTTAAGTGAGCTGCGCGTCGAGCGCCGTTATCAGCGAGATGTCTACTAATGAGCGAAAAACACCCAGGGCCTTTAGTGGTCGAAGGCAAACTGACTGACGCCGAGCGCATGAAGCGTGAAAGTAATTTCCTGCGCGGCACCATCGCGGAAGACCTGAATGACGGCCTGACCGGCGGCTTCCACGGCGATAACTTCCTGCTGATCCGTTTCCACGGCATGTACCAGCAGGATGACCGTGACATTCGCGCCGAGCGCGCCGAGCAGAAGCTGGAGCCGCGTCACGCGATGCTGCTGCGCTGCCGTCTGCCGGGCGGAGTGATCACCACCACCCAGTGGAAGGCGATCGACAAATTCGCCGCTGACAACACGATTTACGGCAGCATCCGTCTGACCAACCGTCAGACCTTCCAGTTCCACGGCATTCTGAAGAAGAACGTCAAGCCAGTGCACCAGATGCTGCACTCGGTGGGGCTGGACGCGCTGGCGACCGCCAACGACATGAACCGTAACGTGCTGTGCACCTCCAACCCGTATGAGTCCGAGCTGCACGCGGAAGCCTATGAGTGGGCGAAAAAGATCTCTGAACATCTGCTGCCGCGCACCCGCGCCTATGCGGAGATCTGGCTCGATCAGGAGAAGGTCGCGACCACTGACGAAGAACCGATCCTTGGCGCAACCTATCTGCCGCGTAAATTTAAAACCACGGTGGTGATCCCGCCGCAGAACGATATCGATCTGCACGCCAACGACATGAACTTCGTGGCGATTGCCGAAAACGGCAAGCTGGTGGGCTTTAACCTGCTGGTTGGCGGCGGTCTATCTATTGAGCACGGTAATAAGAAAACCTACGCGCGTACAGCCAGCGAGTTTGGCTTCCTGCCGCTTGAGCATACCCTGGCGGTAGCGGAAGCGGTAGTGACGACCCAGCGTGACTGGGGTAACCGTACCGACCGTAAAAATGCGAAAACCAAATACACGCTTGAGCGCGTCGGTGTCGACACGTTCAAAGAAGAAGTTGAGCGTCGCGCGGGGATCAAATTCGAGCCGATCCGCCCGTATGAGTTTACCGGTCGCGGCGATCGCATCGGTTGGGTGAAAGGGATCGACAACAACTGGCACCTGACGCTGTTTATCGAAAACGGTCGTATCCTGGATTACCCGGGACGTCCGCTGAAAACCGGCCTGCTGGAGATCGCGAAGATCCACAAAGGCGATTTCCGCATCACCGCTAACCAGAACCTGATCATCGCCAGCGTGCCGGAAAGCCAGAAAGCGAAGATCGAGAAGCTGGCGCGCGACCACGGGTTGATGAATGCGGTGAAACCGCAGCGCGAAAACTCGATGGCCTGCGTGTCGTTCCCGACCTGTCCGCTGGCGATGGCGGAAGCCGAGCGTTTCCTGCCGTCGTTCACGGACAAAGTCGAAGCGATTCTGGAAAAACACGGTATCCCGGACGAGCACATCGTGATGCGCGTGACCGGCTGCCCGAACGGCTGTGGCCGCGCGATGCTGGCGGAGCTGGGGCTGGTGGGCAAAGCGCCGGGTCGCTACAACGTGCATCTGGGCGGCAACCGCATGGGGACGCGTATTCCGCGTATGTATCGCGAAAATATTACGGAATCAGAAATTCTCGATTCTGTTGACGAACTGGTTGGGCGCTGGGCGAAAGAGCGTGAAGCGGGTGAAGGCTTCGGCGACTTTACGGTGCGTGCGGGCATCATTCGCCCGGTGCTCGATCCAGCGCGTGATTTCTGGGAATAACACCGTCCCCCCTCACCCTAACCCTCTCCCCGCAGGGGAGAGGGGACCGCTCGGTTTTCTCCCTCGCCCCTTTGGGGAGAGGGCCGGGGTGAGGGGAAACACATAAACGAGGTCCATATGTCCAAACTCGATCTAAACGCCCTGAACGACCTGCCAAAAGTCGATCGCGTACTGGCGCTGGCCGAAACCAATGCTGAACTGGAAAAACTGAGCGCTGAGGATCGCGTGGCCTGGGCGCTGGAAAACCTGCCCGGCGAATACGTGCTCTCCTCAAGCTTTGGTATCCAGGCGGCGGTGAGTCTGCATCTGGTGAATCAGATTCGCCCGGATATCCCGGTGATCCTCACCGATACCGGCTACCTGTTCCCGGAAACCTACCAGTTTATTGATGAGTTAACGGACAAACTCAAACTTAATCTCCAGGTCTATCGCGCCAAAGAGAGCGCTGCCTGGCAGGAAGCGCGCTACGGCAAGCTGTGGGAGCAGGGCGTTGAAGGCATTGAGAAATACAATGACATCAACAAGGTCGAGCCGATGAACCGGGCGCTCAAGGAGTTAAACGCGCAGACCTGGTTTGCCGGCCTGCGCCGCGAGCAGTCAGGTAGCCGTGCTACGCTGCCGGTGCTGGCGATTCAGCGCGGCGTGTTTAAAGTGCTGCCGATTATCGACTGGGATAACCGTACCGTTTACCAGTATCTGCAAAAGCACGGTCTGAAATACCATCCGCTGTGGGATCAGGGCTATCTTTCGGTAGGCGATACGCACACCACCCGCAAATGGGAGCCGGGCATGGCGGAAGAAGAGACGCGGTTCTTCGGGCTGAAGCGCGAGTGCGGGCTGCACGAAGGGTAGTGAATTTATCGCGCAGCGGGCCCTCTGTTGCGCGATATTAAGCCTGCTGGCGACCTAATTCCCTCGCCATTTCCAGAAAGGCGGCAAGCCCGGCGGACGGGTTGCGACGCCCGGGGTAGTAAATACACAGGCCGGGGAAGGGTGGTGTCCAGTCGTTGAGCAGGCGAACCAAACGACCTGCTGCAATATCCTCCACCACATCCTGCTCCAGAAAGCAGCCAATCCCGGCGCCTTCCAGCACGGCAATCCGCGCTAAAGAGGCCTCATCAAGCGTAAGTCGCCCTTGAACATCCACCTGCACAACCTCTCCGGCGTTTTCCAGGTGCCAGCGGTAAATCGTACCGTCGGGCAGCCTGACGCGAATGCAGGCGTGATGGAGAAGATCGAGCGGCGTTTCAGGGCTGCCATGTTCTTTCAGATACTGAGGCGAAGCGACGATAGCGTGACGCTGCGGCTGGCCTAATGAAATGGCAATCATGTCATTGGGAATAAGCTTCGCCACACGGACGCCCATATCAAAGCCTTCCGCCACGATATCAATCAGGCGACCATCGGTGACAATATCGACCTGCATTTCGGGATAACGCTGCAGAAACTTCAGCACCAGCGAAGAGAGAATGGTGCGCGCGGCAAAGGGCGGAGTATTAATTCGCAGCAGCCCCGACGGCGTTTCGCGGCGGGCGCGAACGACCTCCAGGGCATCATAAACCCCCTGAAGCGAAGGGCCGACGTTATCAATAAACAGGCGACCGGCATCGGTCAGGCTGACGCTACGGGTGGTACGGTTAAACAGCCGGACGCCAAGCCCGGACTCAAATTTGGCAATAGTGTGGCTCAGCGCCGTGGTGGAAACACCCAAATCGACCGCCGCCGCGCGGAAAGTTCCACGACGGGCAATCGCCATGACGGCTTCTAAATCAGTGAGCGCAACGCGCGACATTATCCCGTTTCCTTCATCACTTCATCAACATTTGTCCTGATTGTTTAAACTATAGCGGATCCTTACAGTAAACCCGTAACGTTTATTGAAAGGAGCGGCAGCATGAATATGCCAACGGCAATACAGCATTTCTTTAATGAAGAAAGTCTCGACACGGCGATGAGTGCCTTTGCGGAATATGCGGTGGTCAAAGATGAGGGGAATACCTATACCGGCCGCACGGCTATCCGCGCATGGCGGGTCGCTTCCAGAGAACAGTATGATTTTGTCTCTGAACCGTTCGATATGTTTGCACGTGGCGACATCGTGACGATTCGTGCCAATGTTAGCGGCAACTTCCCGGGTAGCCCTGTTGTGCTGGACTACGATTTCCGCCTGTTAAAAGACCGTATTGTTGAACTGGAGATTGGTTATGCCGAGCTTTCTGGGTCTTGAAGGAAAACGTGTGCTGGTCACGTCGGGGACCAAAGGCGCAGGCGCGGCGACGGTGGCGCTATTTTTAGCGCAGGGCGCGCGGGTGATGACCTGTGCCAGACATCAACCGGAAGCCCATAGCGATGCGCTTTTTGTCGCCGTTGACCTCACAACCGCGGAGGGCTGTGTGGCGTTGGCCGATGCTGTACAGACGCAGCTTGGCGGTGTTGATATTGTCGTCCATATGCTTGGCGGCTCATCGTCACCGGCCGGAGGCTACGCCGTGCTCAGCGATGATATCTGGCAACAGGAGCTGGCGTTGAACCTCTATCCTGCCGTCCGTCTGGATCGCCTGCTGCTGCCTGCGATGGTGGCTAACGGGCAGGGTGTGGTCGTTCACGTCTCGTCTATCCAGCGTACCTTGCCTTTACCGGAGTCCACTACGGCCTACGCGGCAGCGAAAGCTGCGCTATCCACCTACAGCAAAAGCCTCTCCAAAGAAGTGTCGCCAAAAGGCGTTCGTGTCTTGACGGTAGCGCCTGGATGGATTGAAACCGAGGCCGCCGTGCGCTTTGCCGAGCGGCTGGCTGCTGAGAAAGGAATTGATTACGAGGGCAGTAAAAAGATCATTATGGATTCGCTGGGCGGTATTGCGCTCGGTCGTCCGTCAGCGCCGGAAGAGGTGGCGAACCTGATTGCTTTCCTGGCGTCTGAGCGAGCCGGTTCGATTACCGGCAGTGAGTACGTTATTGATGGCGGAACGATCCCCACGGTGTAATGCGGTAAAGGTCAGGCGGGGTGCCTGACCTTGAGGGTATCAGCCGTGCGTTTTTGCCTTCGCCAGCTCTCGCATCAGCGGCATCATCACTCTGACCACTTCACGGCTACGGCGCTCAATACGCCCCGGCAGCGCTTTATCAATATATTGCTGGTTGTCGAGTTGCGCGTTATGCCAGCTGGTGCCGTCCGGGAAGCTGGCGCTTTTCGCGCGCTGCTGGTAGCCGTCCTTTTTGCCAAGCGACCAGTTGGTGGCTTCGACGGAGAGTACCGGGATACCCGCCTGGTCGAAGACTTCGGCATCGTTGCAGCAACCAGTACCCTGCGGGTATTGCGGATTGAGGCCTGGGTTGGTGGCGGCAGCAATGCCGCGGCTGTGGGCCAGGGTCAGCGCCCGGTCGCGGGTTAACTTGCGCACAGAGGCCGGAGTTTTGACGCCGCTGTTAAAATAGAGTTTGTCGCCGACGACCAGGTTATCGAGGTTAATGACCAGCAGCGTATTTTTCTTTTCCGCGCTGCTCATGCGCTTAAGTAAATTCTCAGCGCCGAGTTTTCCCTCTTCTTCACCGCTGGTAGCGATAAAACGGATACCATACTCTGTGGGAATATTTTTAAAACGTTCCGCCAGTTCCAGCATCACGCCGAGGCCCAGTGCGTTATCGTCGATGCCCTGAAGCGTCAGACCGCCGAGATTCTGTTCGACGTCGCTGTCGCTGTGCGGCGCGTAGGTGTCGAGATGCGCCATGATAATAATCTGCTGGCTGGATTTCCCTTCATGCGCCGCGATAACCGTACTGCCGACCACGTTATGCCAGTTTTTTCGGTTATCTTTGCTGGTGTAGATATAGCGGCTGTTAAAGGTACGGATATCGCTCTGGTAACCCATTTGCGCAAACTGCTGACGAATATAGTCGGCGGAGAGCATTTCAGCGGGCGTGCCGGTAATGCGTCCGGGGAAATAGGTGGCAATATAGCGAGCCTGCGTATTGGCGATGGTGCCCAGTGACGAAGCGGCGGCCTGTGCCGGGAGGGAGAAGCATACGCCGAGCGCCAGGGCTGCCATGCAGTGGCGCAATGCGGAGAACATAGGAAGTCCTTACAACAGAGCAAAAAAATAGACGCGCTTAGTATGAAACTGTGGTTTTCATTACACAATTTCAAAAGCTCTTAAATGCCCGAAAAATAGCATGTTAAGCACTTTTTGATATTTGCTTTTCCAGCGCGTTATTCCTTTGAGTAACTACTCATTCCTTTTCGTAATTTCATTTGGTCTAAACCTACCCCTATAGTCCCTCTATTGCTGATTGTTAGCGAGTTGTAGCACGACCCCGCAGCAGCAACCCAATAAGCGCCAACGACAAGATCGGCCCTCAACACAACAGACGTGCAATGAATCAGGCTTAAGGAACGGTTATGGACCAAAAACGACTTACTCACCTGCGGCAACTGGAGGCGGAAAGCATCCATATCATCCGTGAGGTGGCCGCCGAATTCTCTAATCCGGTGATGATGTACTCCATCGGCAAAGATTCCAGCGTAATGCTGCATCTGGCGCGCAAGGCGTTTTATCCGGGTACGCTGCCGTTCCCGCTGCTGCACGTTGACACTGGCTGGAAGTTCCGCGAAATGTACGAGTTCCGCGACCGTACCGCGAAAGCCTATGGCTGCGAACTGCTGGTGCATAAAAACCCGGAAGGGGTGGCGATGGGGATCAACCCGTTTGTTCACGGTAGCGCCAAGCACACCGACATTATGAAAACAGAAGGGCTGAAGCAGGCGCTGAACAAATACGGTTTTGATGCGGCCTTCGGCGGCGCGCGCCGCGATGAAGAGAAATCCCGCGCCAAAGAGCGTATTTACTCCTTCCGCGACCGCTTCCACCGCTGGGATCCGAAAAACCAGCGTCCGGAGCTGTGGCATAACTACAACGGGCAGATCAACAAAGGTGAAAGCATCCGCGTCTTCCCGCTCTCTAACTGGACCGAGCTGGATATCTGGCAGTATATCTACCTGGAAAACATCGAAATTGTTCCGCTGTACCTGGCCGCTGAGCGCCCGGTGCTGGAACGTGACGGCATGCTGATGATGATCGATGACGATCGCATTGATTTACAGCCGGGTGAAGTGATCAAAAAACGCATGGTGCGTTTCCGTACCCTGGGATGCTGGCCGCTGACCGGCGCGGTAGAGTCCGACGCGCAAACGCTGCCGGAAATTATCGAAGAGATGCTGGTCTCGACCACCAGTGAACGCCAGGGACGCGTGATTGACCGCGACCAGGCCGGCTCCATGGAGCTTAAAAAACGTCAGGGTTATTTCTAAGGAGCCGCCATGAACACCACTATTGCACAACAAATTGCCGATGAAGGCGGCGTTGAAGCGTATCTGCACGCTCAGCAGCACAAAAGCCTGCTGCGTTTTCTGACCTGCGGCAGCGTGGATGACGGCAAAAGTACGCTGATTGGCCGCCTGCTGCACGATACTCGTCAGATTTACGAGGACCAGCTGTCGTCGCTGCACAATGACAGCAAGCGTCACGGCACCCAGGGGGAGAAGCTCGATCTGGCGTTGCTGGTGGATGGCCTGCAGGCCGAGCGCGAGCAGGGCATCACCATCGACGTGGCGTACCGCTATTTCTCCACCGAGAAGCGTAAATTTATTATCGCTGACACCCCGGGGCACGAGCAGTACACCCGTAACATGGCCACCGGCGCGTCGACCTGCGACCTGGCGATTTTGCTGATCGACGCGCGTAAAGGCGTACTGGATCAGACCCGTCGTCACAGCTTTATTTCCACACTGCTGGGCATCAAGCATCTGGTGGTGGCTGTCAATAAAATGGATCTCGTCGGCTACAGCGAAGAGACCTTTAACCGCATTCGCGAAGAGTATCTGACCTTTGCCGAGCAGCTGCCGGGCAATCTCGATATTCGCTTCGTCCCGCTGTCCGCGCTGGAAGGCGATAACGTTGCCAGCAACAGCGAAAAGCTGCCGTGGTACAGCGGCCCGACGTTGCTGGAAGTGCTGGAGACGGTGGAAATCCGTCGTACGGTGGATACCCAACCGATGCGTTTCCCGGTTCAGTACGTGAACCGCCCGAACCTCGATTTCCGCGGTTTCTCCGGCACGCTGGCTTCCGGCACCGTGAAGGTCGGCCAGCGCATTAAGGTGCTGCCGTCAGGCGTAGAGTCTACCGTGGCGCGCATCGTGACCTTTGACGGCGATCTGCAGGAAGCGGCGGCAGGCGAAGCCATCACGCTGGTACTGAAAGATGAAATCGACATCAGCCGTGGCGACCTGCTGCTTGACGCGCAGGACGCGCTGCCGACGGTGCAACGCGCTGCCGTTGACGTGGTGTGGATGGCCGAGCAGCCGCTGGCAGCAGGGCAAAGCTATGATATTAAAGTCGCCGGTAAGAAAACCCGCGCCCGCGTCGATGGTATTCAGTATCAGGTTGATATCAATAACCTCACCCAGCGTGAAGTGGACGCGCTGCCGCTGAACGGTATCGGCCTGGTGGATCTGACTTTTGATGAGCCGCTGGTGCTCGATAAATATCAGGAAAACCCGGTCACCGGCGGCCTGATCTTTATTGACCGCTTAAGCAACGTGACCGTCGGTGCGGGCATGGTGCGTGAACCGAATACCGAGGATGCGGTGGTGAATTCAGAGTTCAGCGCTTTTGAACTTGAGCTGAATGCGTTGGTGCGCAAACACTTCCCGCATTGGGGCGCGCGCGATTTGCTGGGAGGCAAGTAATGGCGGCACATGACGAAAACGTCGTCTGGCATGCCCATCCCGTCACCGCGCAGCAGCGTGAACAACTCCACGGTCACCGTGGGGTTGTGCTGTGGTTTACCGGGCTTTCGGGCTCGGGTAAATCCACCGTGGCCGGGGCGCTGGAAGAGGCGCTGCATGAGCTTGGTGTAAGCACCTATTTGCTTGATGGCGATAATGTGCGCCACGGGCTGTGCAGCGATCTCGGCTTCACCGATGCAGACCGTAAAGAAAATATTCGCCGCGTCGGCGAAGTGGCGAAACTGATGGTGGATGCCGGGCTGGTGGTATTGACCGCATTTATCTCGCCTCATCGCGCCGAACGGCAGATGGTGCGTGAACGCGTAGGGGACGATCGCTTCTTTGAAGTCTTTGTCGATACGCCGCTGGCAACTTGCGAAGCCCGCGATCCGAAAGGGCTGTATAAAAAAGCGCGCGCCGGAGAGTTGCGTAATTTCACCGGAATTGATTCATCGTATGAATCACCCGAGCAGCCTGCGATCCACCTGGACGGTGAACAATTAGTAACAAATTTGGTTGCGCAATTATTAGATCTACTGAGGCAGAGCGATATTATCAGATCCTGAAAACGTGTCGGAGTTTGCCTGCTCCGACCTAACAGGATTATTTATGCGTAACACTCAGAACATCAACGTGGCCCAGCCCGAGTCACTAGCCTCTGCTTATGATGAAACCACCTGGTCTTTGTCAGGGGCTTTTGTCGGCTTTGTGGCGTGGTTGATGGCGCTGGGTATCCCCTATCTGCATTACGGCAATAACACGCTGTTCTTTTTCCTCTACACCTGGCCTTTTTTCCTTGCCCTGATGCCCGTCGCGGTGGTGGTTGGCGTTGCGTTTCACTCGCTGGTGAAAGGCAAGTTAGGTTACACCATTGTTGCAACGCTACTGACTGTCGCCCTCCTGTGTGGTTTGCTATTCATGTGGATTATGAGTTAATTCCTTCGTATGAGGATTCAGCGGCGGCGGATTGCACGCCAACAGGCAAAGGAAATGTGGTACATTTCCGGCGATATGCGGTATCGCCTGCGGCCGGAGTGGAGTATGACGGCAAGTTATGGGATGATAGAGCCGTTTTTCAGGGGGCAGGATGGGTAAATTAACGCTGCTATTACTGGCTTTGCTGGTCTGGCTACAATATTCGCTGTGGTTCGGAAAGAACGGTCTGCATGACTTCAGCCGAGTCCGTGATGATGTATCCGTACAACAAACAACCAACGCAAAATTAAAAGCGCGCAACGATCAGCTTTTCGCCGAAATTGATGACCTTAATGGCGGCCAGGAAGCGATTGAGGAACGCGCACGTAATGAACTCAGCATGACCCGTCCGGGCGAAACGTTCTATCGTCTGGTTCCGGATGCGTCTAAACGCACGCAGGGCGCGGGGCAAACGCAAACTAATCGATAATCAGTCCCAGGATGACGACATGGCCGTGACTTTTCCGGGCGTATGCGCCGTGGTGCCGGCAGCCGGATTTGGCCGCCGCATGCAAACGGACTGCCCAAAACAATATCTCTCAATCGGTAACAAAACGATTCTTGAACACTCGGTGGATGCGCTGCTGGCTAACGCCCGCGTCCAGCGGGTGATTATCGCCGTCTCTGCCGGAGACGAACGCTTCGCGCAGCTGCCTCTTGCGCAACATCCCCAGATTACCGTCGTTGAAGGCGGCGCCGAGCGCGCGGATTCCGTGCTGGCGGGCCTGCGTGCGATTGATGATGCGCAATGGGTGCTGGTACACGACGCGGCCCGTCCGTGTCTGCATCAGGACGATCTGGCGCGTCTGCTCAGCTTAAGCGAAACCAGCCGGGTCGGCGGTATTCTGGCCGCGCCGGTGCGCGATACCATGAAGCGCGCCGAGCCGGGGAAAGCTGCGATTGCGCACACTGTCGATCGTAACGATCTGTGGCATGCGCTGACGCCGCAGTTTTTCCCGCGCGAACTGTTACTGGATTGCTTGACCCGCGCGCTGAACGAAGGCGCGTCGATTACCGACGAAGCGTCGGCATTAGAATATTGCGGCTTTCATCCCGAGTTGATTGCCGGACGTGCTGATAATATTAAGGTGACCCGCCCGGAAGATCTGGCGCTCGCTGAATTTTACCTCACCCGCTCGGGTAACCCGGAGAATGCATAATGCGAATTGGACACGGTTTTGACGTACACGCCTTTGGCGGCGAAGGCCCGATTATCATTGGCGGCGTGCGCATCCCGTACGAAAAAGGGCTGCTGGCGCACTCCGATGGCGACGTTGCGCTGCACGCGTTGACCGACGCCCTGCTGGGCGCGGCGGCGCTGGGCGATATCGGCAAACTGTTCCCGGACACCGATCCCGCCTTTAAAGGCGCGGACAGCCGCGCCCTGCTGCGCGAAGCGTGGAAACGCGTGCAGGCCAAAGGTTACACGCTTGGCAATGTTGATGTCACGATCATTGCCCAGGCGCCGAAAATGCTGCCGCACATCCCGCAAATGCGCGTGTTTATTGCCGAAGACCTCGGCTGCCATATGGATGACGTTAACGTTAAAGCGACCACCACCGAGAAGCTGGGTTTTACCGGGCGCGGTGAAGGCATTGCCTGCGAAGCGGTCGCACTGCTGCAAAAGGCTACGTCATGATTCAGTTTGATGCACTGACCTACCTGCACGGCAAGCCGCAGGGAACGGGGCAGTTAAAAGCCAGCCCGGAAGATTTCCTGGTGGTTGAAGATTTAGGTTTTGAGCCGGACGGCGAAGGCGAGCACATTCTCGTGCGCATCCTGAAAAACGGCTGCAATACCCGATTTGTTGCCGACGCGCTGGCTAAATTCCTTAAAATACATGCTCGCGAAGTGAGCTTTGCCGGACAGAAAGATAAGCATGCGGTCACCGAACAGTGGCTGTGCGCGCGCGTGCCGGGCAACACGATGCCGGATTTAAGCCAGTTTCAGCTGGAAGGCTGTCAGGTGCTGGAATACGCGCGTCATAAGCGTAAGCTGCGTTTAGGCGCGCTAAAAGGCAACCAGTTTACACTGGTGCTGCGTGAGGTGAGCGGCCGTGATGACGTCGAGACGCGATTACAGGCGATTGCCGAACGCGGCGTGCCGAACTACTTCGGCGCTCAGCGTTTTGGCATTGGCGGCAGCAACCTGCTGGGCGCACTGCGCTGGGCAGAAAGCGGCGCGCCGGTGCGGGATCGTAATAAACGCAGTTTTTGGTTGTCGGCGGCCCGCAGCGCGTTGTTTAATCAGATAGTGAGCGAACGCCTAAAAAAACCGGACTTTAATCAAGTTGTTGACGGCGATGCGCTACAATTAGCGGGACGCGGCAGCTGGTTTGTTGCCACCGATGAAGAGCAGGCCGTACTGCAGGCTCGCGTCGACGCGCGTGAATTAATGATTACTGCAGCGCTGCCTGGGAGCGGCGACTGGGGAACACAGCGTACCGCCCTGGAATTTGAACAGACCGTGCTGGCCGAAGAGACGGCGCTGCAGTCGCTGCTGCAGCGTGAAAAAGTCGAAGCCGCGCGCCGCGCCATGCTGCTCTATCCGCAGCAGCTGAGCTGGAACTGGTGGGACGACGTCACCGTCGAACTGCGCTTCTGGCTGCCGGCGGGCAGTTTCGCGACCAGCGTGGTAAGGGAACTTATCAATACAACAGGTGATTATGCGAATATTGCTGAGTAACGATGACGGGATCCATGCGCCAGGCATTCAGACGCTGGCCAGAGCCTTGCGGGAATTTGCCGAGGTTCAGGTAGTTGCACCCGATCGTAACCGCAGCGGCGCGTCAAACTCGTTGACGCTGGAATCCTCGCTTCGTACCTTCACTTTCGATAACGGCGACATTGCCGTGCAGATGGGCACGCCAACCGACTGCGTCTATCTGGGCGTCAATGCGCTGATGCGTCCGCGTCCGGATATCGTGGTTTCAGGCATTAATGCCGGCCCCAATCTGGGCGATGACGTGATCTACTCTGGCACGGTTGCCGCCGCTATGGAGGGCCGCCATTTAGGCTTTCCCGCCCTCGCGGTGTCGCTAAACGGTCATCAGCACTATGAGACCGCCGCGGCGGTGACCTGCTCGCTGCTGCGTGCGCTCGCCCGTGAACCGCTGCGCACCGGGCGCATCCTCAACGTCAACGTGCCCGACCTGCCGCTCGATCAAATCAAAGGCATTCGAGTGACCCGCTGCGGCAGCCGCCATCCGGCGGATAAAGTGATTCCACAGCAGGATCCGCGCGGTAATACTCTCTACTGGATTGGGCCGCCGGGCGATAAATGCGACGCCGGGCCGGACACCGATTTTGCCGCCGTGGATGCGGGTTACGTATCGGTGACGCCGCTGCATGTGGATCTCACCGCGCACAGCGCGCATGAGGTGGTCACCGGCTGGTTGGAGCAGGCGAGGGTTGATGTGCAATGGTAGTCAGTAAACGTATCCAGAGTCTGCTCAACCAACTTCGTCAACTGGGCATCCGCGATGAGCGGGTGCTTGATGCGATGGCGCAGGTTCCGCGCGATAAATTTATTGATGAAGCGTTTGAACATAGCGCGTGGGAAAACGTCGCGTTGCCGATAGGCCAGGGCCAGACGATTTCGCAGCCCTATATGGTGGCGCGCATGACCGAGCTGCTGGAGCTGACGCCGGAGTCCCGGGTGCTGGAGATTGGCACCGGGTCGGGCTATCAGACGGCGATTCTGGCGCATCTGGTGCATCATGTCTGCTCCGTTGAGCGGATAAAAAGTCTGCAATGGCACGCCCGGCGTCGCCTGAAGCAGCTTGATTTACATAATGTATCGACCCGCCACGGCGATGGCTGGCAGGGGTGGCAGGCACGCGCCCCGTTTGACGCTATCATCGTTACGGCGGCACCGCTGGAGATTCCGGTTGCGTTAATGTCGCAGCTGGACGAAGGCGGTATCCTTGTTTTACCCGTGGGCGACGATCGCCAGTACCTCAAGCGCGTTCATCGGCGGGGAGACGAATTTATTATTGATACCGTTGAGGCTGTTCGCTTCGTTCCCCTGGTAAAAGGGGAGCTGGCCTGAGTCCCGGATTTTTCTGAGGGTATTCAGCGCAATTCAGCGTATGGTGAACACGTTTTCCAGTGTTCATCGCCTGCGTTGCACGGTATTAAGTCACTGGCAGTTAACCTATTCCTGGGGGATAAATGAGCGCGGGAAGCCCTAAATTTACCGTCAATCGTGTTGTGGCATTATCACTGGTTTCACTTTGGTTGGCCGGTTGTACTTCTTCGAATAATACACCAGCGCCAGTCAGCTCCGTGAACAGCGGAGGCTCCAGCAGCACGAACTCCGGCATGCTGATTACGCCGCCGCCAAAAATGGGCAGCACGGCGCAGTCAACGCCTCAGATTCAGCCGGTTCAGACCCAGCCGGTGCAGGCGCAGCCGCAAGTCGCGCAGCCTGTTGCTGAACAACCGGTACAGATGCAGAACGGTCATATCGTCTATAACCGTAAATATGGCGACATTCCTAAAGGTAGCTATACCGGCGGCAGCACCTACACGGTGAAGCATGGCGATACGCTGTTCTACATTGCGTGGGTGACCGGGAATGATTTCCGTGACCTGGCCCAGCGCAACAACGTCGCGGCGCCGTACGCCCTGAATGTCGGCCAGGTTCTGCAGGTGGGTAACGCTTCAGGCCAGCCGATTACCGGCAATAACCCTGTCGCCATGGCCAGCGCACAGGCCAGCAGCGGAAATTCCGGATTAGTCTCAAAACCTGCACAAAATTCAACCGCGGTTGTTGCGTCGACTCCGACAATTACGTATTCTGAGGATTCAGGTGAACAAAGTGCTAACAAAATGTTGCCTAACAACAAGCCTGCGACGACAGTCACAGCGCCTGTAACGGCACCAACTGCGAGCACAACCGTACCGACTGCCAGCAGTACTTCAACCAGTTCGCCGATCTCTTCATGGCGCTGGCCAACTGACGGCAAGGTAATCGAGAACTTTAGCGGCACCGACGGTGGCAACAAAGGTATCGATATTGCAGGCAGTAAAGGACAGGCAATCGTCGCAACCGCCGATGGGCGCGTCGTCTATGCCGGTAACGCACTGCGCGGTTACGGTAATCTTATTATCATCAAACACAACGATGATTACCTGAGTGCCTACGCTCATAACGATACAATGCTGGTCCGGGAACAACAGGACGTCAAGGCGGGGCAGAAAATCGCTACCATGGGTAGCACCGGAACCAGTTCAACACGTTTGCATTTTGAAATTCGTTACAAGGGGAAATCCGTCAACCCGCTGCAGTATTTACCGCAGCGATAAGTCGGCAAAGTACTTCACATGAACGCTTTCAGGTGACGTCGGCGACCGCAGAGGTCGCCTGAAAAGTGACATGATAAGGTGCATTGCCTGGGGATCACGGGTAGGAGCCACCTTAAAATGAGTCAGAATACGCTGAAAGTTCATGATTTAAATGAAGACGCGGAATTTGATGAGAATGGAGTAGAGGCTTTCGATGAGAAGGCCTTAAATGAAGAGGAACCCAGTGACAACGAACTCGCGGAAGAAGAGCTCTTATCGCAAGGTGCCACTCAACGTGTACTCGATGCGACTCAGCTTTACTTAGGCGAGATCGGCTATTCTCCGTTATTGACCGCTGAAGAAGAAGTTTATTTTGCACGTCGTGCCCTGCGTGGCGACGTTGCCTCACGCCGTCGGATGATTGAAAGCAACCTTCG
The DNA here is from genome assembly GCF_019930565.1 of Kluyvera sp. CRP. Classification (NCBI taxonomy): domain Bacteria; kingdom Pseudomonadati; phylum Pseudomonadota; class Gammaproteobacteria; order Enterobacterales; family Enterobacteriaceae; genus Kluyvera; species Kluyvera sp. CRP. The sequence goes on from NZ_CP082841.1 coordinate 2,145,882, forward strand.
TCTGGTGGTGAAAATTGCCCGCCGTTACGGCAATCGTGGTCTGGCACTGCTGGATCTGATTGAAGAGGGCAACCTGGGGCTGATTCGTGCCGTAGAGAAATTCGACCCGGAGCGTGGGTTCCGTTTTTCAACCTATGCCACCTGGTGGATCCGTCAGACCATTGAACGGGCGATCATGAACCAAACCCGTACCATTCGTCTGCCGATCCATATTGTTAAAGAACTGAACGTCTATCTGCGTACCGCGCGTGAACTGTCCCATAAGCTGGACCATGAACCGAGCGCGGAAGAGATAGCTGAACAGCTGGATAAGCCGGTTGATGACGTAAGCCGTATGCTGCGTCTCAATGAACGCATCACTTCAGTTGATACGCCGCTGGGCGGAGATTCTGAGAAAGCGCTGCTGGATATCCTGGCCGATGAAAATGAAAACGGCCCGGAAGACACCACGCAAGACGATGACATGAAGCAAAGCATCGTGAAATGGCTGTTCGAACTGAACGCCAAACAACGTGAAGTGCTGGCGCGTCGTTTTGGTCTGTTGGGGTATGAAGCAGCTACGCTGGAAGATGTCGGCCGCGAGATTGGCCTGACCCGCGAGCGCGTGCGTCAGATTCAGGTTGAAGGTCTGCGTCGTCTGCGTGAAATTCTGCAGACACAGGGGCTGAATATCGAAGCGCTGTTCCGCGAATAAGCCTGTTTTATTCAAAGAGGTCAGTCGTCAGACTGGCCTTTTTCTTTGCTTTTTTTCCGCGTTATTCCATCATCTTACGAATTAAATGTGTAAATTGCTCCCGTTCCTGCGGCGTCAAACGCTGCAAAAACTCATCATCCACGCGATTTCCCACCGGCTGGCTCGCCGCCAGTAGCGCTTCCCCGTCCGGGGTTAAAAAAACAAAACGCCGACGCTTATCATCCGGGTCATGCTCGCGTTTGACCCACCCACGAGCCTCCATTCGGCTCAGCATTTCAGCGAGCGTCGCCTTGGTGCTAACCGCCACGCTGGTCAACGCCACTTGTTCAATGCCTGGGCATTCGGCGATGGAGCGCATGACCGCATACTGCGGCTTGGTGAGTTCCGGCAACTCGTGCTGCCAGCGTGACGTATGCTGTTGAAAAAGATGGCGGAGCAGGTGAAACGCTTCGTTTTTGATCTCCATGATCGCTCTCCGGCAATGTATCTGCGCTTATGATAGCCGCTCCCGACCCATTGAACAAAAAATGCGAGCTTCGCTGAACAACCTTGCCAGACTCGTCCAACAGGAGTAGCTTAACCATATTGTTCGTACACGAACGAAAATGAGGTGAGAGATGAGACTGATTATTGGCATGACGGGAGCAACCGGCGCGCCGTTGGGGGTTGCGCTGCTGCAAGCGCTGCAAGGCATGCCGGAGGTGGAAACGCACCTGGTGATGTCGAAATGGGCCAAAACCACCATCGAACTGGAAACTCCGTGGAGCGCACGCGAAGTTGCCGCCATGGCCGACTTCAGCCACAGCCCGGCCGATCAGGCTGCGACCATCTCTTCCGGCTCATTTCAGACCGACGGCATGATTGTTATCCCGTGCAGTATGAAGACGCTGGCCGGTATTCGTGCTGGTTATGCGGATGGTTTGGTGGGGCGTGCCGCTGACGTGGTGCTGAAAGAGGGGCGCAAGCTGGTGTTGGTACCCCGCGAAATGCCGCTGAGCACTATCCATCTGGAAAACATGCTGGCGCTCTCCCGCATGGGCGTTGCCATGGTGCCGCCCATGCCCGCGTTTTATAACCATCCGGAAACGGTGGACGACATCGTGCAGCACGTGGTGACCCGCGTGCTCGATCAGTTTGGCCTCAAACATGACAAGGCCCGTCGCTGGCAGGGTTTACCGGCGGCGAACCAATATTCACAGGAGAATGCATAATGGCTTTTGATGATTTACGTGGATTCTTGCAGGCGCTGGAAGACCAGGGACAACTACTGAAAATCAGTGAAGAGGTCAATGCCGAGCCCGATCTGGCCGCCGCGGCCAATGCCACAGGCCGCATTGGCGACGGCGCGCCCGCGTTGTGGTTTGATAATATTCGCGGTTTTACCGATGCTCGTGTGGTGATGAACACCATTGGTTCCTGGCAGAACCACGCTATCTCCATGGGCCTGCCAATCAACACGCCGGTGAAAAAACAGATTGATGAGTTTATTCGCCGCTGGGATAAATTCCCGATTGCGCCGGAGCGCCGCGCTAACCCGGCGTGGGCAGAAAACACCGTCGACGGCGAAGACATTAACCTGTTCGATATCCTGCCTCTGTTCCGCCTGAACGACGGCGACGGCGGTTTTTATCTTGATAAAGCGTGTGTCGTCTCACGCGACCCGCTGGATCCGGATAACTTCGGTAAACAGAACGTCGGCATTTACCGTATGGAAGTGAAGGGTAAGCGTAAGCTTGGCCTGCAGCCGGTACCGATGCACGACATCGCGCTACATCTGCATAAAGCGGAAGAGCGTGGCGAAGATCTGCCGATTGCGATTACCCTGGGCAACGACCCGATTATTACCCTGATGGGCGCTACGCCGCTGAAGTACGATCAGTCGGAATATGAAATGGCCGGCGCGCTGCGTGAAAGCCCGTATCCGATTGCCACCGCGCCGCTGACCGGTTTCGACGTGCCTTGGGGCTCTGAAGTGATCCTCGAAGGGGTGATTGAAGGCCGTAAGCGTGAAATCGAAGGTCCGTTCGGCGAGTTCACCGGACACTACTCGGGCGGTCGTAACATGACCGTGGTGCGCATCGATAAGGTTTCGTATCGCACAAAACCGATTTTTGAATCTCTTTACCTCGGCATGCCGTGGACCGAAATTGACTACCTGATGGGCCCGGCAACCTGTGTACCCCTGTACCAGCAACTGAAGGCGGAGTTCCCGGAAGTGCAGGCGGTGAACGCCATGTACACCCACGGTCTGCTGGCGATTATCTCCACCAAAAAACGCTACGGCGGTTTTGCCCGCGCGGTGGGGCTGCGTGCAATGACCACGCCGCACGGTCTGGGCTACGTGAAGATGGTCATTATGGTTGATGAAGATGTCGATCCGTTCAACCTGCCGCAGGTGATGTGGGCGCTATCGTCAAAAGTTAACCCGGCGGGCGACCTGGTGCAGTTGCCGAATATGTCGGTACTGGAACTGGATCCGGGCTCAAGCCCGGCGGGCATCACCGACAAACTGATTATCGACGCCACCACTCCGGTTGCGCCGGACAACCGCGGTCATTATAGCCAGCCCGTACAAGACCTGCCGGAAACCAAGGCCTGGGCTGAAAAACTGACCGCTATGCTGGCTAACCGTAAGTAAGGAGGAAAAGATGATTTGTCCACGTTGCGCCGATGAGCATATTGAAGTGATGGCGAAATCGCCGGTGAAAGGTGTCTGGACCGTATACCAGTGCCAGCACTGCCTGTACACCTGGCGTGATACTGAGCCGCTACGCCGCACCAGCCGCGAGCATTATCCGGAAGCGTTCCGCATGACGCAAAAGGATATCGACGACGCGCCGATGGTGCCGAGCATTCCGCCGCTGCTGGCGGAAGATAAGCGCTGATCTTGCTGCTTTAATGTGTAGCCCGGTTAATCCGGGCTTTTTTATTTTGCGAGCAGGCTCGTAGCAACGGACGGCGTTTATTTGCTAAGCGGCAGGCAGGAATAGAATAGCGGCGGGTGCTTGAGGCTTTCTGGGCTTTGAGCATTTTCAGGGTTCCAGAAAGGTGAAAGCCCCAGGCGATATTTCTATCAACCTGAGGCTAGCATCGAACCCGAACAGTTCAGATGGTAGTCTCTTCTTTGCAGGGAGGCAAGATATGCTGACGAAGTACGCCCTGGTGGCGATCATCGTGCTGTGTGCCACAGCACTGGGGTTCACGTTACTGGTGCGCGATTCGCTGTGTGAATTGAGTATCCATGAACGTGGTATGGAGTTTAAAGCTATTCTCGCTTACGAACCGAAGAAGTAGTGACGACGCGGGGGAAACCCCGCGTATTGGCTGTCCGGATTTGTCCTCCAGCACCCATTTTTCACCTGCCGGGCTACCTGTGTAGCCCGGCGTCGCGACGCCAGGAACGGTTTACACCATGCCTTTCAGACGATAAATCCACTCCAGCGCCTGACGTGGCGTTAATGCGTCCGGATCCAGACCTTCCAGTGCCTCCACCGCCGGTGATACCTCTTCGGGTGCAGACAGCAACGACATTTGCGTGCCGTCTATCTGCGTGGCCGCCGCATTGGGCGAAAGGCTCTCCAGCTCGCGCAGCTTCTGGCGCGCGCGCTTAATCACTTCTTTCGGCACGCCCGCCAGCTGCGCCACCGCCAGGCCATAGCTCTTGCTCGCCGCGCCATCCTGCACGCTGTGCATAAAGGCGATAGTCTCGCCGTGCTCCAGCGCGTCCAGATGCACGTTGGCGACGCCTTCCATTTTCTCCGGCAACTGGGTCAGCTCGAAGTAGTGGGTGGCGAATAGGGTTAACGCTTTGATCTTATTCGCCAGATTTTCCGCGCAGGCCCACGCCAGCGACAGACCGTCGTAGGTGGAGGTGCCGCGACCGATTTCATCCATCAGCACCAGGCTGTGTTCGGTGGCGTTGTGCAGAATGTTGGCCGTTTCGGTCATCTCTACCATAAAGGTGGAGCGGCCGGAGGCCAGATCGTCCGCCGCGCCGACGCGGGTGAAGATACGGTCGATAGGACCAATCTCGACGCTTTGCGCCGGAACGTAGCTGCCAATGTAGGCCAGCAGCGCAATCAACGCCGTCTGGCGCATATAGGTACTTTTACCGCCCATGTTCGGGCCGGTAATGATTAACATCCGGCGCTGCGGCGACAGGCTCAGCGGGTTGGCGATAAACGGTTCGTTGAGTACCTGCTCCACCACCGGATGGCGGCCTTCGGTAATCCGAATGCCGGGCTTATCGGTAAAGGTCGGGCAGGTGTAGTTCAGCGTATAGGCGCGTTCCGCCAGGTTGACCAGCACATCCAGCTCAGCCAATGCGCTGGCGCTTTGCTGAAGGTCGGCCAGGTGCGGCAGCAGCAGTTCAAACAACTCGTCGTACAGCTGTTTTTCCAGCGCCAGGGCCTTGCCTTTCGAGGTCAGAACTTTGTCCTCGTACTCTTTCAGCTCGGGAATGATGTAGCGCTCGGCGTTTTTCAGCGTCTGACGGCGCACGTAGTTAATCGGCGCCAGATGGCTTTGCCCACGGCTGATTTGGATGTAATAACCGTGAACCGCGTTATAGCCGACTTTCAGGGTATCCAGCCCGGTACGCTCGCGTTCGCGGATCTCCAGGCGGTCGAGGTAATCGGTCGCGCCATCGGCCAGCGCGCGCCATTCGTCCAGCTCTTCGTTATAACCCGGGGCGATTACGCCGCCGTCACGAACCAGCACCGGCGGCGCATCGATGATGGCACGCTCCAGCAGCTCGCGCAGTTCGGTAAATTCACCCATTTTCTCGCGCAGCATCTGTACCGGCGCGCTGTCGACGCTGGCCAACTGAGCGCGCAGTTCCGGCAACTGCTGGAAAGCATGGCGCATGCGGGCAAGGTCACGCGGACGGGCGGTACGCAGCGCCAGACGTGCGAGAATACGTTCCAGATCGCCGACCTGGCGCAGCACCGGCTGCAGTTCGGCGGTGGTATCCTGCAACGCGCCAATGGTCTGCTGGCGCTCGGTGAGAATTTTTGTGTCGCGCACCGGCATATGCAGCCAGCGTTTGAGCATACGGCTGCCCATCGGCGTGACCGTGCAGTCCAGCACCGATGCGAGGGTATTTTCAAAGCCGCCGGCCAGGTTCTGGGTGATCTCCAGATTGCGCCGAGTCGCAGCGTCCATGATGATGCTGTCCTGTTGACGATCCATGGTGATGGAGCGAATATGCGGCAGCGAGGTGCGCTGGGTGTCTTTGACATACTGTAACAGGCAGCCTGCGGCGCACAGGCCGCGCGGCGCACCTTCAACGCCGAAGCCGACGAGATCGCGAGTGCCGAACTGTAAGTTCAGCTGCTGGCGCGCGGTATCAATTTCAAACTCCCACAACGGGCGACGACGCAGGCCTCGACGGCCCTCAATGAGCGACATCTCGGCAAAATCTTCGGCGTACAGCAGCTCGGCCGGGTTGGTACGCTGCAGCTCCGCCGCCATGGTTTCGCGGTCGGTCGGTTCGCTCAAGCGGAAGCGACCGGAGCTGATATCCAGCGTCGCATAGCCGTAGCCTTTGCTATCCTGCCAGATGGCCGCCAGCAGGTTGTCCTGACGTTCCTGTAACAGGGCTTCATCGCTGATGGTACCCGGCGTGACGATGCGTACCACTTTACGCTCAACCGGACCTTTGCTGGTGGCCGGGTCGCCAATCTGTTCGCAGATGGCGACCGATTCGCCCTGATTGACCAGCTTGGCGAGATAGTTTTCCACCGCGTGATGCGGGATACCCGCCATGGGAATCGGTTCGCCGGCAGAAGCGCCGCGTTTGGTTAACGAGATGTCCAGCAGTTGCGACGCGCGCTTCGCATCGTCGTAGAACATTTCGTAGAAGTCGCCCATGCGATAGAACAGCAGAATTTCCGGATGCTGTGCTTTTAGCTTCAGGTACTGCTGCATCATTGGGGTGTGCGAGTCTAGATTTTCTATTGTACTCATCGGTTTGTGATGTCCATTTTCTTAATTTTTAATGAGTTAGTGATTTTTATGGTTATCATTTGGTTTCACGTTGTCTCATCGGATATCATGAAATCCTACATTTATATGTAGGTTAAAGTGTAGCTTGCCAACCTATAGCCTGGTAAAATATGGGCACATACAGCGCAACCTACATTTATGTTCATGACTGCATAAGGTGCATGATAACGGAGTCTTTATGGCAGGAAAACAAGAGGGAAAGCCACTTTCGTTTAAAGCGGTAGAAATGATGAAGCCTGGCGACAAAGATAAGGCTGATGTAGGCGAAAATCGAGGCTTACGTGTCTCCTGTGGTGCAACTGGGGTTAAGTCTTTTTTCTACCGTTACACAAGCCCTCTGACTGGCAAGCTTGCTCAGGTTAAAATTGGTAACTTCCCGCAGACTTCTCTCGCCGCTGCACGTCTTAAACTTCACGAATTAAAGCTCCTCCGACAGGAAGGTCGGTGCCCTGCGACTGAACTCAAAAAAGATAAGCTCCAGCGTGCGATTGAAGCTGAACAAGCTAAGATCCCTGAATTGACCGTACAGGGATTAGTTGAACTGTATCTTACCGAACGTATTGAGGATCGTAAAACGAAGGACGGAAAGATCATACCCGGTGCCAGAAAGCCGAAAGGGCAGGCTGAGGTTCGTCGTACTCTCTATGGTGACGCTGTTAAAAGCTTAGGAACCCGGAATGCTGCTGAGATTACGCGCCAGGATGTCATTAATTTAATCAATGGCATTGTAGCTCGAGGTGCAACTGTACAGGCAGGGAATGTACTGAGGGAGCTTTCACTCGCATATGAATTTGCAATTGGCCTTGGACGTTTTGATGATAGTTTTGCGAATCCAGCGCTGTTAGCAAAATCCAGCTTACGACAGACCAGAATCAAGCTCACAAATGGACGTGGAACACGAGTACTGAGCGAGGATGAACTTGCAAAATTTCTTAAATGGCTTCCGGGTTCGGCTTATACGCCAACGATCAAAAACGTGTTACGTCTGACCCTCTGGACCGGGTGTCGTACCGGTGAAGTCTGCAATATGGCATGGAAGGATGTTGATCTTGAAAAAGGCACCATTCATCTTAGAGAAACCAAGACTGGGGTAGAGCGTTATGTTCAATTATCGGATCAAGCGATCGACTTTCTCAAGGTTCTACGGCTTACCTCTGACAAATATCTATTCCCTTCGCAAGCCACGAAGAAGCCAATCCAGCAGAAGTATCTAACTGAAAACTCATGGCGTTTACGTGAAAGCGGCCAAATGCTTGATATACCTCATTGGACACCCCACGATCTACGTCGTACAGTGCGGACAGGATTATCCCGCTTGCAATGTCCAAATGAGGTGGCCGAGGCCATACTGGGGCATACGCGCGGTGGTGTTGAGGGGATTTATAACTTGTATAAGTATGACGCTGAGTGCCGGAAGTGGTTGCAAGTGTGGGCTGATTATTTAGACAAGGTTAAAATTTAAACTGCACCTTGAAATAATACTGTTCCGACTTTAATAGATTAATTTTAAATAGTCGATGAATCCTTTTTTTGAGCATTTGAGTGCGCTCTTATACGACTATAAATATTCGAGCTAGTAGAGAGTAAAACATTAGCCAAAAACTATTGCCTTAGAGGTCCCGTTTGGTATGGCGACACAACAAATTCAATTGAAAACCGTTCATGAACTACGCACTTTCCTTGCAGATGGACGGCCCCAACGCTTTTTCATCCCAGCCTATCAGAGAGGGTACCGTTGGTCCTCGTTCCAGATAACCCAGCTTTTGGATGACATTCACGAGTTCACTCAGCGACCCAACCCTCAGCCTCAGGAATTCTACTGCTTACAGCCCTTAGTAATCAAATCGCGGCTACAAGGGGACTGGGAGGTAGTAGATGGTCAGCAACGGCTGACCACACTTTTGTTGGTCCTTCGTCACTTTAACGAGCGTTTAGCCGAGCGATTCCGTCAGCCACTCTATAAGCTGGATTATGAAACTCGTCCCAAACTGCCGGCCTTTTTAGAAGAGCCTTCCTCTGAACTGGCGGAGACTAACGCTGACTATTTTCATCTTTATCTAGCTATGCAGACCATAGAGGACTGGTTTGCTCGACACGAGAGTGAGGTGGAAACGATCAAGGCTGCAATAATAAACCAGGTCAAGCTCATCTGGTTCGAGTTGGCAGATGAAGATCATCCGGTTGAGGCTTTCACCAGGCTGAATGTAGGTAAGATACCGCTAACTTCAGACGAACTTATCCGCGCGCTGTTTCTGCGTCGAAGCACCGGTGCCAGTGCTGATCCCACAAGCGCTCAGTTACGCATAGCCTATGAATGGGACCAGCTGGAAAAAGCCCTCCAAAACGATGCTTTTTGGTACTTCATAAGCAACAAGCCAGCTCCTGCCCAGAACCGCATTGGCCTATTGTTTGAACTGGTTGCGCAAGAAGACGGTTTATCGCAGTTATGGCAGTATGACACCTATGCAACATTTCATCATGTCAATGGGCGGCTTAAGGCATCCGGTGCCAGCGTTGAAGACGAGTGGGCACGCATTAAGTCCAGCTTCCTGCAATTAGAAGAATGGTTTGAGGATCGTAGGCTCTTCCATATGGTGGGTTTTTTGGTTCATCAACGTGTCGGAATCAACGATATCCGCAAACTGGCGCAAGGCACGACTAAGAGCAGTTTCGAGCTGACTTTGCGTTGTAAGATCTTCCACCTCGTTACAGGTGATGCGCTGTCTGTTCCTGTGAGCGAGGAGGTTGTACGAGAGCGCCTGTCTACACATATGGATGGACTCAGCTACGATCGTAAGTCGAGCCACGGCCGCATTCGTGCTTGGCTGCTTCTATTTAACCTCGCAACCTTGTTGCAAGATGTGCGCTCAAATCTGCGTTTCCAGTTCGACAGTTTCAAGACCCAGTGCTGGGATATCGAGCATATTCGCTCCGTTAGCGATGACAAGCCTGGCCGTACGGATGCACAAAGGACCTGGCTGGAACATTGCCTTAGATTTCTGGCTACGCAAGGCTCGAATAATGCTTTATACGAAGAGATTAAGATCAACTTAGTTGACCCAGCAGCCTCTAAGCTTCCTGAAGTGTTTGACGAACTGTATGACAAAGTGCTGGAGTTTTTTTCCGAAGTGGGGGAGTGGGAGGAAGAGCATGGTTTGTGCAATCTGACTCTGCTGGATGAACATACCAACCGCAGTTACGGCAATGCTGTGTTTGCGGTAAAGCGCCAGAGATTACTATCCCTTGATCAGGCCGGTATCTTTGTGCCGCTGTGCACCCGTAACATTTTCCTGAAATGCTACAGCCCCCAGGTGGGTAATGCCCTGTTCTGGGCTGAGCATGACCGAGAAGCTTACGAAATAGCTATGCTGGATACACTCACCTACTTTTTCTGCGGCAGCAAAAGGGAAATTCAATGAACCTAGGCCAACAAATCACCTACATTCAGCTGCTGCAACAGCATACACATATCCAAATCCCGATTATTCAGCGTGACTATGCCCAAGGTCGGCCTGATGAGCAAGAGGTTCGTGATACTTTCCTTGCCGCACTGGAGGATGCTCTGCTCAAGCCCGCTCATGACGTCAGCTTGCCGCTAAATTTAGATTTTATTTATGGCAGTGTTGAAGAATGCCAAGGAAAGACACAGTTCCTCCCTTTGGACGGGCAGCAGCGTTTGACCACCTTGTTTCTGCTTCATTGGTATTTGGCATGGCGCGATAGCGCTTGGGAAGAATTTACAGCATTGTTCGTGGCAGAGGGAAAGTCTCGTTTCCGCTACGGAGTTCGGCCTAGTAGTAATGACTTTTTTGACCAGTTGGTGGTGTATCGTCCAACCGAAACTGTGGATGAGGTGGTTTCGCTTGCGAACATTGTTTGCGATCAACCTTGGTTTTTCCGAAGCTGGCTACGCGACCCCTCTATCCAGTCTGTTCAAGGTATGATGGACGCCATCCATGAGCGCTTTGCAACTCATTCGAACTTATTCGCTAGACTGGTAGACGAAGCTCGTCCAGCTGTCACATTTCAACTCCTAGGTCTGCATGACTTTGGCCTCTCGGATGACCTTTATATCAAGATGAATGCCCGGGGAAAGCCTCTCACTGAGTTCGAAAACTTCAAGGCTCGTTATGAGCAGTTGCTTAAAACTAAGTTTGTAGATCGCAGGTTTTATATTGGTGAAAGCTCATTTCCCATCCATGAATACGTGTCCATCCAACTGGACACGCATTGGGGGGACTTATTCTGGCAATTTCGTGACAAAGAAAGCAACCTGTTTGATCAAGCTTTCCTTCGCTTGTTTAGGGTGGTGGCTTTGGTAACGCGAGACTCAGGGGGAGAAGCATTCAATAAAGATACCGAGCTGTTGCGAAATCTACATAGCACATTGTCATTCCAAGACTACCATCACCGAGATTGGCTTGATGAGCGTTTTTCTACGTCGCTTATTTATTTGCTGGATACGTTACACGCAGAAAAAAATAGATTGTACACGGGGTTGCTAAACGATCAGTTCTTTAATGAGTCATCCATACTAGGCAAAATTATTAGTCCGTACTTCACCTCCCTAAGCTATAGCGAAGCGGTGCAGTTCGCGGCCTATGTGGGCTATCTCCACAAACATAAGGGCAAACCTGAGCCAGAGGCATTTCATCACTGGATGAGAGTTATCAAGAATCTGTCAGTGAATACTACCTATAACCGGGTAGATGATTTCCGGCGTAGCTTGGAAAGTGTAAATGCACTTTTGATTCATGCAGATAGTATTCTGGAGTATCTAGCGATTCCCGACAACTCTGTGGATGGCTTCAATAGGCTTCAAATTAACGAGGAGCGTATCAAGTGTGCATTGATACAAGCCCATGAAGGGTGGGGGCCTCTTATCCAAACAGCGGAGGTACATGGATACTTTGCTGGTCAAATTGACTTCCTAATAGAGTTCTCAGGTGTAGCGGACCAGTTTAAAATGGTAGCTCCCTGTGACTGGACTGCTGACCAACATCTTGAGCTCCAGCATGCCTTTGAGCACTACTGGAGCTGGGCTCATGCTACCTTTTCGAATGTTGGCTTAAAGGAGTTAGGTGCGTACTATTGGCTGCGGGCTCTGTTGAGTTTGGGGGACTGCTTACTGCCAAAGGGAAAAAATCAGTCCTTCATAGTTGATCGTGCAGATGATGAAGCCAGCTGGAAGCGATTCTTACGTTCTGAGGGAAAACGCGGTCTGCTGAAAAATCTGTGGGACCGAATGAATCCACATATTGACTTGTCGAATCAACTGGAAGATGTCATTTCTAGTGCGCCCCTGAGTGAGGATTGGCGAGGATTGATCGTCCGGACGCCGGCAGTCATCGAGTTTTGTGAAGCTCGAGCCCTTCGTGTTGAGTCTAACGAGAAGGTTTATATACTAAAGCGCAGCCAACTTAATGGTGAACATGCCGAGTTGCTCACATTTTGCCTTTATCAGAAACTTAGGGATAAATTGCAAGCTTTTAACAATTTAAATATAACTTATATGACCGCAGTCGGTACTGCCTTCTGCCCTTTTATCAGACTGATCTGCCTTCAGACTGAGGGGTGGCCTGAATTCAGCATCGTCGCAGAACGCAGCCAATTCATCATAAGTACATTATTACCTACAAAGGAAATTGACCCACAAATTGGTGCCACGCTTAGAGACATTTTTCACTTCCAAGAAAATGATTATTTTCAGATAGCGACGGACAGCCGTGATGTTGAACATGTGTTGGCGCAGCTAAATCGATACTCTGTGAGTTGCTAGCTGTTGTGGTTGTATGGACTGACCCCATTAAGTTGGTCAGTCCACCGATCCTTATACGGTTTACCGCTGCTCTTGAAAAAGGGACAATTCATTTGCTCATTTGCGAGAAACCAACACAGTAGTCAAGCCCTCCCTACGCTCAGCTATCGGATCAGGTAATCGACTTTCTAAAGGTTTTATGCCTTACCTCTGACAAATATCTGTTTCCTTCACTGGCTACGAAGAAGCCAATCTAGCAGAAGTATCTAACTGAAAACTCATGGCGTTTACGTGAAAGCGGTCAAATGCTTGATATACCTCATTGGACGCCCCATGAACTGCGCCGTACAGTACGTATAGGGCTATCTCGTTTGCAATGTCCAAACGAGGTAGCTGAGGCTATATTGGGGCATACGCGCGGTGATGTTGAGGGGATTTCTAACTTGTATATGTATGACACTGAGTGCCGGACATGGCTGCAGGTATAGGCGGATTACGTAGATGAATTACTATAATTTTCTGATTGTAAAAAGAATTATGCGGATAGAGTAACCTTAGCGCTGAACTCACCATGGCTGTTTGGGCGTTGTTAGGAAGTACATTGGGCCATCATAGGGCATGAAGTAGCGCCCGCCCCATAGAGTCTTGGAAATAGGAGAATAATTGTGAAGCTATGTCTGACCATTGGGGTTTCGAAAGCACCTCCGCTTTCATATTTGCCTGGAGCGATTACAGTTGCTAATGAAATGGGGGATTGGGCGAGGAATACCGGATTTGTGACGGAGGTTATTACTGATGAAAACAACATACCTGTCACAATAGATCGCATCAAAAAAATTCTTCTCAAAATGCTTCCAATAAACGACGAGGTGGAACTTTTTATTTTACATTTTGCAGGGCATGGATTTCGTGACGGTGCAGAACAAAACATTTGGCTTCCTAGTGATTGGCACCAAGAACTGCGTGCTATATCTGTGGAAGCACTAAAGTCACGGCTTTACAGGCATGGAATAAAAAGCTTATCGATTTTTGGCGATGCGTGCCGGTCGCTACCTTCAGATATTGAAACAGCAGATATTTGCGGTGATCCGGTTCTTCCTCGAGGACCTTATGAGGTTTCTATCCCTGCTATTGCTCGTTTCAATGCTGTTGTGGATGGTCAGCAGGCGTACATGCTAAAAGGAGATAATATTGCCCCATCCCGATGCGTTTTTTCTACGGTTTTGCTCGAAGGTCTGTGTGGTCTAAAGGACGAAGCGTTTGATAAGTATATTCCGGATAGTGTGATTCCTGACTCGCTTGCATCATTCTCTTCGGAACGATTAAAGGAGATTAGCGAAATATACGATTTGAATTTTTCTCCCGATTTCGCCCCCGGTTTTCCCAGAGATCATGCAATTTATTTCCTTCGTAACAAAGGGGCTAGTAATGTAGTTCTGCCAAAATGGCCAGAACCGCGTTCAAAATATCAACTGCATGATAAAAATGAAGAAGATATACAGGCTGGAATCTCTGGAGTTAACACTAAAATATTTAAGCGGCATGTCCTAGATAGCTTATTTCTGCACCTAAACCCTGATATGCCGAAATTCAATTTGGCTATACGTGGTGCTGTGCCCAAAAAAGTATGGAGTACATCTTCAGTCGAAAGATACTCGAATGATGATGATGGAGCAACGTATTATGTTGATGTCGCTGCCGAAAATGCCGTTCAAATCCTTGTAGAGTTTGAAGATGCTGTTTTTGCATCGGCGGTAGTGTATGCAGATCTCACTACGGTGATAAGTCGTGATATCAGTGGGGGCATCAGTTGGGCTTGCACTTCTGGAATGGCTTTACCTACTAGGCGTTTGCGCTCGTTTATTGCCACGATAGAGAATCTTCAAGCAGGCAATCTTACGGCTGATAAAGTAGACAATATAGCGGCGCAGTTACGTTCAGATAAGCACGCAAATCCAACATTGGGCGCCATTTCAAGCTATTTGTACGATTATACAGGAGATGTGGATAGCATACGCCGTATGGCCTATTTTTATATCCAGCATAATCAACCTATTCCTTTCGACGTGGCCTTTATGGGACTCCTTTCATTTAAAAAAATAGGGCTTCACGAGACGTTGGTAAAAGTTCCATCAGTAAAGGCACGAGCTCGATCTGACGCGAACGATATGTTTCCACGCTGGGTTACTGGAGCTACTCATGAGAGAATGGGAGTGGTTGCTGGGCTATGGCCTTGGCTCCGTCAGGGGTGGGTATTCATGGATGAACCTGAACCTCAAGAAAAAGCTGTGGCGGAAGAAATAAGTAATATTGCTACATTTTTACTACCTTCACCGTTTACTTCATTCAGTGCAACAGGAGGAAGAATGTTGATTGAAAAATTCCATATGGAGGTAAGCAATTGAACGTGTTGATGATTCATGGTATCGGGCAAGAAGCATCGACTAAAAATGAGCTTCTCGAAAAATGGACAGCATCTCTCCATAGTGTTCAACCTGGCTTGCTAGGGAGTTCCTCAATTGAAATGGCATATTACGGCGAGATTCTTGCCAACTGGACAACAGGCAAGACAAAACAAGCAGTTGCATTGGGGGAAGGGAGTATTGAAGTTGATATGGGCAATGCCGATGAACTGAAATTCCTCAGCACTGTTTTAAACGAGTTTGCCATTAAAAATAATATAGACGAAGCCCAAATTGCTGTTGCAGAAGGCGGCATTGTACCTATGGATAATGCTATCGTAAGGCGGCTTGTAGGGCTGGCTCGCTTGGTTGAAAAACTCGCTCCGGATAAAGGTAATCTTCTGCTTCGACTGATAAGACAGGGGCATACTTATCTTTCGTCACCAGGGGCTGCAAAAGCGGTTGATGACATTGTACGCCCTCTTTTGCTCAGGACTCCACAGGTCTTAATTACTCACTCACTCGGTACCGTTATTGCTTTTAAATTACTACGAGAGATGGAAAAAAAAGGGGAAGGTATTAAAATTCCACTTCTTATCACCATGGGTTCACCTCTTGCTTTAGAGGCTTTCAAAGCAAAACTTGGCCCGCCGCGTCGTAAACCTGTTTTTGTCGAAAGATGGGAAAACTTCTATGATCCATCAGATTTCGTTGCTCTAGGTAAACCGTTGGATGAGAAAAATTTCGCTAGCGATATCTTTAACGATGGTACGGTCGATAATAATACTTTCAATGCTCACGGAATTGTTGGTTATCTCCCACATCAAGGGGTCGTCAATGCGCTGAAACGTGTTTTATAATATCCTAATCGCAATCGTTGATAGCAGGACGATAAGGCCAGAGAAAATGGCGTCTTCTAGACTGAAGAAGACGCTTATTACGGACTATTATATAAACGTATAACTCTCTGTTTGTTCACTTCGTCAGTTTCATTTCCTGACGAACCATTTTCATATAGTTAATAACGCGTTCTTCCAGTTCCTGCTTGAATGTTTCCGAATAAATGAAATCGACATTGTCTTTTTCTGTACATGCAATGAATGCCTTAGCTAGAAATCCAACCAATTGATCGTATTTTCTGATGAATGGGATTGTAAAGCTACCGTGTACTCCTTTTACTTTGATAATAAAGCAAAGAAATTCCCCCACAAAGCTTATATCTTTACATTCATCTTTAACAAAAGTGCTCTGGAAGCAAGTTACAGGAAAAATGGTGAAGGTCCGATCATTTCGAGTTGTATATTCATCCTCCTCCTCATCTTGGCAGATTTCCACACTTCTAATTTTTAGATGATTATCTTGATAGGTAGACCTGAGTAAGAATTTTGGATGATCGACCTGAAGTGTACCATCAGCGTTAAATTCAGCTTCTGCGTAAGCGTAAACTACATCAGATATCTTTTGGAACTGGCCATTATAGTATGACACAAGCTCGAATCCCCCACCAAACAGGTCAATAATACTTTCGGACTCAAATTGATCTTCATATTCTTCAATCAGGTGGTTTGCAAACTGCTGGAGTGCCATACATGTACCATGCACAACTATATCGTCTTCTGGTATATCGAAAACAGCAATAGGAAACTGCTTATAGTAATTTTTAGCATGCTCTGCCCCTGAACCACCGACATGTAGTTCAAAATATTTATTGGATATACTTGGCTCAGCACCGAAGTTTGTGAGCTTGATTTCATTATCCTCAACGCTGAGCACGATTGCAGTTAATGCTAATTTATTGATCTGGTTTTTAATTAGAGTATCAATAAAACGTTTTCCTGTTAATTTAATTTTCTCCGCAAGGAGTTTATCGATTAGATATGTTGCTTTGATTATTTCATTAACGCTACCGGCAAAAGCAACGGCGAAGTATTTGTTCACAACAAGGATTTTTTGGCATAGTCCAACGACTGTGTGTGTCATTAATGGAGTACTATCAACAGAGGGGCTGAATGATGGTATCTGAAAAGGGCTTAACGGGGTGTTTTTGGAGCTGGTAAGAAGAATGTCTGCCTGAAGAAAACCGCCGTTCTTTAAGCGATACCCTGCGATCATTGTCATATTTAATGCACCTAAATAAATGATAAAAATAGATTATATCATCACGTGCATTCAAGTTGGCTGATCTTACCCAACAATAGTGGACACGCGACTAAGTGAGTAAGCTCTCAATCAGAAGTAGCTAACATGACAAAGTCCGTATCAACTAGCAAGAGGCCCCGTAAATAGTACTCCCCTGAGTTTCGCCAAAAAGCCCTAACGCCTGCCGAACGCATCGACGTGGCCACCGCTATCCGCGAACTCAGTCTATACGAATCGCTCAGTGTCAGCATAGTTGTCGCCCCGTTTGAAAATGAACC
Organism: Kluyvera sp. CRP; assembly: GCF_019930565.1. Lineage (NCBI taxonomy): Bacteria > Pseudomonadati > Pseudomonadota > Gammaproteobacteria > Enterobacterales > Enterobacteriaceae > Kluyvera > Kluyvera sp. CRP. Next base: position 2,163,159 of record NZ_CP082841.1, read on the forward strand.
TGAAAGTGACAGAGTGACAGATGAAACGTATTTGCCCAGAACGAAAGGCCAGCCGAAGCAAGGCTTGTGGATCTCGGTCTGCAGCTCGTCTCATTTCTTATAGTCCGGGCGTCGGTTTCCCGTATCGGATAACGTATGTTCATCGTCTTTCCTTAGGTGAAATCCCTCAAAACCGTAATCATCGCCGGGAGTTAAAAAAATGGAAGTAGAATTTAACGTAACTGTATTGCGGTATATGCAAAAATGGCAGCTCAGCAGGGATCATCCCTAGTGTGACATCTTCCAAGCCTGAAGAATGACGACAAAATCGACTACAATTGTACCTTGCACACTACATCGGCTAAATCTTGTTTAGTGTCGACAGCTGTTGCGATTGTACTGACTATACATGTGCCTGGCCGATGAGAATTGATAATGAAAGGAGCGTTAGCAGGAAGACCTTTTTCTGATAAAGTTGCCGGGTGTATAGCGAACCAATATAAATCGGCAATAGCCATAATAGTGAATGTGATAATCTTTTTCATGGGGTTTCCTTCTGGGACAAAGCATCAATTACTTACCCAAAAGGAACCCTGATGTTAACTAAGGTGATTATAAACCAGATACGTTTATATAGAACTGACCATTATTATCAGTTTTCTGTATATCATAGGTTATTGGTAGTTCGGTCGTGTTCGGCAGTTTTGATTGTTCATCTGTCATGGTCATTTGAAGACTGGCTGCGCACTGATAAGTATCGACAGAAGAGTCATAGTGCGTTGTTCTGACCTTAATAACCTTCAGTATCAAGCTATCGGTATTACCGGGAACCATGCCTTCCAACTGAGAGTTTCTGAGTTGCTCAAATTGTTTTTTAATCTGTTTGTGAGCAATATCCACGACCAGATTTTTTGCATTATCACTACTACATTTTGGTGTTTTCTCGCCGCAGCCAGCCAGCAAACCAGCAGCAATTAATACCAGAAGTATTGTTCTTTTCATTTGTAGCTCCTTCGTAAATTAATGATACTTTTACTTCTTATTAAATAGACCATCCATTGCGCCTGCCGCAGAAGCCCCGCAGTATCCTTCGCAACCACGAGTCATAATGCTGGCATTACCGTTATGCAGCTCACTAATTACTGCAACACATTGGCTGGTATTGTCATTCCATATCCATCGATGCTTCTGGCTTTCTCCGGCAGCTATTTGCTGTGCCGTACCCTCCATATTGCATACGCCCGAGCCATCCCCTGTTGAGGCATTAATGTTGAACTCAGCATTACCCTTTCCCGGATTCAGGGTTAGAACCGCTCCGGGTTTTACGTACTGCGTTGCCGCGGCTGGAAGTGCTATGGTTACCATTAATAAAACCAACAATTTTTTGTTCATTAATTAATTCCCTGTTAAGTGATACGGATGTTTTTAGCGATTTTCACCAGTGCCAGTGGTCTGCGTTTTTCCACAAAGAAATAAACGACGTTGAATGCGGACTTGCGGTGATTTCCCCGGCCAAGTGAAGGCCAGTTACGAAAGGACTCAATCTGTTCTTCTGAATAGGGCGTGTCAGAGAAGTCAAACAGTACAAGCAGGGCTTTGCCGTCGTGCTTCATCAATTTCTTAACTTCTGTACTGTTGACGGTCGCGGAGACATTGGAACGTGCCGCAGTTGGTTTACGTACTGCAAACTCGACGGCTACATCAGCAATGACAAAATCAATGTAACCGTGCCCGGATACAGTTCCTGGCAGCTTGCTTTTTACTTCCGGTGAGACGTTATCTGCAAACCAACCCAGCAAATAGCAACGTACCAGAGGCAGTAATTCCCGCTCGCTACATTCGTTCAGACGCAGGGTTTTGACAAATTCTCGCAGGTAAAGAGAGCTGAAAAAGTACTCAAAGCAATCCGTTATCTCAGTAATGGTGGTTGCCACAATGTTCTCCTTTTTGCCCACCTTTGCTCTGCTGCTCAACTGAGTGGGCTTCCAATCCAGCTTAGCTAATCGGTTGCAGCTATTTTGTCTATAAATGATGTAATAGTTGATTTTATGTCCATTAGTGATGTTCATGCAAGAGTAAAAAAGCCCCAGAATTCCTCTTATGGACGTTCTGGAGATAAAATTATGGTTAAACTGATGGCAGATTCAGCTGATAAGCTGGTAGGACAGCGTATTCAGGCCAGACGTAAAGAAGCAGGGCTAACTGCTGCCGATCTTGCAGAGACTATCGATATCTCTCAACAACAACTTTCCCGCTATGAACGCGGAACGAATAAGATCAATATTGCTCATTTAGTCAAAATTGCCGTTGCTTTAAAAACTCCAATCAGCTGGTTCTTTATTGATTGTATGGAGGATTTAAATGTTTCTGATATCCCGATTAACTATGCCACTGGGCTTGACGTTGAATTAAAACAACGTCTCGAGCAAGTCTGGAATAAGCTCGATAACACTAAAAGAAAAAGCTTAATTATGTTTTTAGATGAGTTTATAAAATAACAACCAAATTAGTTCCTGAGTGAAATTATTTGCATTAAAAGCATGGCCCTGGTAAAATAACATTGCTGGATAGTGTCATATTGTCCAGTAGCTGATACAAATTAATTGCCAACTTAGCATTTTATTATCCCATTCTGATGGGAGGACGTCTATCGTCTAAACAGTCAGTATGGGCAATGGTCAATTATTGGTTTGTATCATCAATTCAAATGCATATTTTTCGGAATAAAAACGATGAGTGTTATCCATCAGGAAGGGCTAGCTATGCCCGTCGATCAGGAATTAATAAATATCATATTAAATGAAGCGGGGAATCCACCGTCGCATAAAGCCAGAATTACCGCTGTTAGTCTGTTATTTAAAGATCTGACTTACAGCGCCGAAAAGGGCGGTTATCATCCCGTCGAAATACGGCTTATTTCACGCAATGATGAATGGTATTTTGATTACATCACCGACTTCGGTTATATGGGGACGGTATACCCCGAACTGGAAAAGGAAATTGATATTAGCTGGAGTCAGCAATATGTCTTTCTGGCGTACAGGGGGGACCTGCCTGTTAACGCCGGAAGGGAGTTGTTTGAACTCTGGCAATCCAACTTTATTCAGTATCACGCCATGAACGCTTACACCATTACTGTCCTGTGGGAAAGCTAATCCCGCCGCACTAATCATCACTACCTTATGGGGAATTATCTGTGACTGATAACAGAGGGATACGTGCGTCTCAACAGGGCGAACTGGACTGTCTTTGCGGTGCTTATTGCGTGGTTAACATGCTGAGCTGGCTGTATGACGGCAGGGTGAAACGACGCCCGTTAATGAACCGGCTTATTCAGGCTTATCAGCAGCGCTGGCCTTTGCATGAATGGCTGACTGAAGGGATTGAAGAGGACCGTCTGGACTGGCTGATAGCGCAGGTGTTGCAGAAAGGGCACTACGGCCGCCAGTTCCCGGTTCAAATCACCAGACCCTTTGCCGGGAAGCGGGGATTATCAGACGGGCGGCTTTTCAGGGAAATGCAGAGGTTTCTGGACGTCACTGACCACTCCCGCCTGATTATGCTCAGCGACCAGTTTCACTGGTCCCTTATCACCAAAATGGACGAAGAAACGCTCTGCTTCTTCGACAGTAACGGGCGAACCACCATGCCCCGTAAAGCTTTCTCCCTGCGTACTGGCGTAACCCGCCGCCAGCTGTTTCCCGACGCCATTTACTTCATTGAACGGGAGTTCTGACATGACCCTATTTACCCAGCGTGAAACCCGTATCCTTGACCAGGCTCGTGACATTATCAGCCGGTACTATCAGCGTGGGGTTCAACTCTGCTCCCCTGATGATGTTCGACGGTGCGTGATGGTTGAGCTGGCACCGCTTGAACATGAAGAGTTTGGCATCATCCTGCTCGATAATCAGAATCAGCTGCTGCACCGCGAAATCCTCTTCAGGGGGACGTTAAACTCGGTCAGTGTTCACCCCCGTGAAGTTATCAAGCGTGTACTGAAACATAACGCCGCCGCAGTCATCCTTGTTCACAACCACCCCAGCGGCGAGCCTGAACCCAGCCGCTGCGATATCAAGTTGACTAAAAAGCTTCAGGAGCTGCTGGAAATGCTGGATGTGCGGTTACTTGATCACTTTATCGTGGCGGGGACGGAAACGGTATCAATGGCTGAACGGGGGCTAGTGTGATGCTGAAAGTTACCTGGTTTAATGTACGTTATCAAGGGTTACGCCCATGAGCAGGGCTGCGTTACGTCAGGTCGTGCCGGTGGTGCAAACCACCGTGTTTGATGCGTATATTGGCGGTCTTGCCCCCTCGGGACGGCGGGGTATCATCAGCCTGTTAAACCGTAGCGCCAGCATACTTAAACACGGTACGGATGCAGCAGACTATCCGTGGGAACAACTTAACTACGCCGCCGTTGCTAAAGTGCGTGCGGCACTGCTGGATGACGGTTACGCCGTGTCGTCGGTCAACATGGCGCTGTCAGCACTCCGGAGTGTGGCGCAGACGGCCTTTAACCTCAATTGTATCAATGCCGAAACGTTGGCACGTATCCGGTCAGTGAAGCGCGTAAGTGGCGATATCCAGCGGAAGGGAAGGGCGCTGGACAGGCAGGAAATCCGTGCGCTGATTCAGGCCGCTAAACAGCATCCGCAGCATGTACGGCGCTGTCGTGATACCGCCATTGTGCTGACGCTTTGTGGAACGGGGCTGCGGGCCGGGGAACTGGTCAAACTTGAGCGCCGGGACTATGACAATGGCATCCTGACAGTCAGGCAAGGGAAGGGGCGCAAATACCGCGAAATTCATGTGGCGGATACAGTAGAAAAGGCCATCCGTGCGTGGCTGAAAGTCAGCACAGACGAGGTTGACAGCGCACTGTTCAGGCGTATCCAGCGCAACGGGAAAGTCGCCAGCCAGCCGCTGACAACGACCGGGTTAACGGGGATTCTGGTGGAGTTACAGCAAGCATCAGGCATAGCGCGTTTCACCCCGCATGATATGCGGCGCACCTTCATCACCCGTTTACTGGAGCAGGGCGTGGATATCAACACCGTCCGCCAATTGGCAGGTCACAGCGACATATCCACGACTACGCGCTATGACTGCCGTGGTGAGGTGATGAAAATCAGTGCCAGCAAGCGGATTAGATGCTGGTGAATTACTCATCATTCAGCTTATGAAGCTTGTCATATACTTTCTGTTTATCCAGAAGATGTTGCACAGTCCTTTCAGACCATACTCGCTCTTTACTCCCCGTTAAAACTGCCTTTGGGGTTAATTGCCCCGATTCTGTCATATACCTGGCAATCTCCTCTTCACTCATTTCCTTGATGTTTTTCAGATTCCAGACTGTTTTGTGCAGACGAAAAAGCCTTTTAGGGGCAGTCTTTTTTATTTTATAAAACTCCGACTCAGTTTCTTTTTTAAGCAAATACTCGAATACCTGGGATATCGTTTCCAGTCGACCATGCGTTGATGATGACGGCGCAGGCAGGCTCAGCGATTTACTTACTTTTTGTATCATTGACAGCATTTCCCTGCTGACAGGAACCTCAATCAATCCTCTCTTTTTCCTGCTGGTTTTTTTGTAACCACGCTCCTTCTCTCTCAGGGCTTCGAGTGCTTCAAGGGATAACGTCCTCCTGTCGACTTTGGGCATAAAAACGTTCTCCTTACCTTAACTGACGGTCAGTATTTCATTGAGATTATCTGGTGCGTAGACGAACGTACAGTCTTTTTTCATAAAACTGACTGTCAGTATTTGGTTTGGGAATCAAGTTGGTTCCTGACAGTCAGTATTGTTGAAATTAAATACTGATTGTCAGTTTGTTGATTATTTATATCTATAAAAATCAACGCATTACAAGGTTGTAAAAGCACCTTCGGCATCAAGTGATGTCGACTGAAAACAGGTGTGTTATGACCACAATTCGTATCATCAAAGTCCCGGAAGTTCTTGAACGTTGCGCCATAAGCAGGGCTTCACTCTACAGAATGCTCCATCGTAATGAATTCCCCCGGCAGGTCCGCATAGGTATCCGTTCGGTAGGTTTCTACGAACATGAAATTAACCAGTGGCTGGCTGACCGCCAGCGTGTTCAGTAAGTGCATGAACGTCTAACAGCACGTTATTCACGCACGTATAACTATGAACAGAGAACATATCAGCCAATGCTGACACTGGTTTAACTAACCAATCGATTCATCACAGTGTACTGATAGCTGAAATGGGCTGGTGCTCTCTGTTCCTCACTCAGGTTAGTCCCTGATACGGAACACCAATGAAAAAGAACAAGTTGCTTAACAAGAAGAATGTTGAATTTAGTCCATCAGATAAGATTTGTGACAGCCTTGAGGGGCATGAGATGAAGCTGCGCATCGACTGGCTTTCAATTGTATCTCGCTTCCACAGTGATGAGGAGAAAACTGAATTTGTTCAGAAGTTGCAGTCTTTACTGGGGCGGGAGTGGAAAAACTATGTTGTGCAGGAGAAATCTCCACGGAACGCAACGGGGACATGTCACCCTTACAAGTATGGTTTGTGCATTTCACGTAATGAACCTGATGCACCAATGCTGGCATATCTCATGTGGGGGCCAAAAGCACTAGGAACTGGTGGGTTCAGTATCCACTTTCATCCCCAACACATGACGGGTAAACGGATGGATCTACTGCTTAAGTGGTTGAGTGACCGTCTCGGTGAAACTTTTGCTCACCTGCTTGCGCGAGCATGGGTCACCCGTCTTGATATCGCTCTGGATATCTATGGGTGCAAGTTGAATGACTATCTTTGGGGGTTAAAAAAGTCATCGAAATATAAAGACTACGATAATGATAACGGGTTGCCGGGGTTATCCCTTGGGGCGTTAGACTCGAAACTTTCAGTTTTAATCTATGGCAAGATTGATGTTGCGCACTTTAAGCGGATTGCATTCCCTGAGCGCGCAGGATATGTGAATGAAAAAGGGAGGCGTAAACGGGAGTATTTCCTTGAAATTGATAAGGAAGAATATCCGCAGTTTCTACGTGTTGAAGTGCGTATACAACCTGAGTCTACTGGCCCCGGTAAACGAGGATGCAAGCAAAAAGCGCTGATGCTGTCGGATCTCTCAAAGCTCGAACATCCCTTTGAGCGTCTGTTGGTGTATAAGCGCAAACTGGAGGGGGAACTAATGAACGCTGTTTTTACCAATGACCGCCCTAAAACGAATGGGATCAAAGCATGGACAAATACGTTGAGCGATGGTGATTCAAAGGGACGTCTGGCCCGTAAGTTCACCAAACTCCTGTATCTTAATGAGGTAGAGCTGTTTAACAAGCATGATGTCTGGTCTTTTTGGCCTGTTTGCATGGCTAAGTTGGGGCAGGCTATTGGTGGATTAAAGCCAGAGTTTGCTACCAAGGAAGAGATAGCCATCAGCCAGTTTGCTAAGGATACACGCAAGCGGAAGCGCAAAACACGGCGTCAAAAACGTCAGGAACAGGAACATCCAAAACGGTAGTTCAAGCATTAACCATTGATGGTGGTCTTTTAGGCCGCCATATCTTTGGCTTTTATACTCGGTGAGAAGGTTCCTCATGCCTCTTGTGTCGCTGAATTCTTCCCTCAATACCGCCCAACGTTGCTAAGTTTTGGCGTGGTAGACCGGCTAACTATCGCAGCTGTTTAGTGTCAGATCCGCACCTCGTACAATGGTAGGGGAAAACCGGGGATGGCTTTCTCTGACTCTGACAGTTGCAAGGATCGGCGGTTTTGAGCAAATTAGAGGTATCAAAAGCTCGAAATCCAGAATGTGTACATGCGCCTATAACCGCTATTGAATATCACTGGGAGGAAGTTGCACCGCTTAATAACCGGTAACGTTTTGTATATCCGCTAATCCCATTCTGGCTAAGCTGATATTTATTCGCTATTTGCGTCTACAAGGTATATAGACGTATCTATTATGCTCTGTATACACTCTATCTCTATATTACTGTATATATGTCACTACATACTATAGCCATTATCCAGTATCAGCTATCATGAGGCTCCAGCCTCCAATATTATGATCATTATCCCAGCATCTGAACCTTGTTGGGTTCACATATGATTTGAGTAATTCAGTTGTAAATAAATGGGGTCAGGGCATGGTGCTTTGATCTCAATATACAGGTGAATTATGAAACCATACATTACACATAACAATATTCTTGTGACAGGTTCAACACTGGAGTATTTCAAAGAAGTTGTTTTCAGTATTCCTTATAATGGTGTGCCAAGTCTGCGGCGTCCCTTTTATCGTAATATAGCAGTATTTCTTCAGCATGTTATATGTGTGTCGACCTGTAGTCGTAAGAACAGGAAAAAAGCAAAGATTAAGGCGAATAAAAAATGGTCTTATTCTGTGCCAGTGCCGTTTGAGCTGGGTAGGGATAAACTTCCCGGAGTATTTAAGAAAAGTGGGCCAGCCTATGATCGTGCAATGGAGGCACTGGCAACCGCGGGAATTATCAAGCTAACCGGGTATTCCAATGTTCAAAGCTCTTGCCGGGAATATGCTGTTTCTCAACGTTTTCTGCGTAAGTTGTTTGGCAACGACCGCGAGGCATACCTTAGCCGTCAGGATCGCTACCATTATCTGACTGACATTTTCACCAAGCGTAAAAGCTACTCATTTGATGATCTGATCGGCGTTGCGATCGACCGTGGGCAGAACGCTAAACATCAGCAGTCTAAACGCGATATCCCTAACGCTGCCTTCAGGGAGCTGGTAGTGAGTGTCTGGAACAACCTTGAGCCGCTTGAAATCAATCTGGATGTATTGCTGGATTACTATAACGAGTATCCCACCAAGAAGAACAAAATATTCATTTTCAACTTCCTGTCGCGACTGGCTGAAACAGGTGTGGATCTGGTGACGGAATCACCATTAACGGTTTCTTACAGGCAATCGTATAAGACTGCGTACATAGGTGGGAGATCCTTTGAGGTTGGCACTGGCTTCCAAAGTCTGCCGTCTAAAATGAAGTGGGCGTGTCTGGCACGGGGTGTGAACTATGACATCAAGGGATGCCAGCTTGAGATACTGCGACATGAGCTGCTGAGTATTGGCATTTCGGCCAAATCGCTGGAGATGCTGGAAACTCAATATATCTGCCGGGTGTTACGTGTCGCAGAGGAGCTGGTGAAGCAATTCAGGTTTTCCAGCGTATTCAACGCCGGGTTCGTTACGCTATCGCTTAAATCCAGTACCCGACGCTTGCTGAACCGTGAGTTAGGTCAGGAAGAGGCTGAACGGGTACTTAAGCGCTGGAAGCACCTTTTGAAACCCTTGAGGCGGGATCTGGCTTTACTGCTGGATCATTACGAAGGCACAGCATTGACCAACCGTTATGGCAAATGCGTTACAAACGCGGTAGGGCAACCGTTTAACATTACCTATAAAGATGTGGCAGCGCGTAAACGCAGGAAGTCAGATGTGATGCGCCGAAAGCTGTTGTCGCACATGTTACAGGGGCTGGAAAGTCAGGCTGTATACGATTATGTTGCCAACCATAAAAGTGTTTGCGCACTGGAACACGATGGGTTTGTTTCTTATGAAGAGGTCACTGACTGGTCCCATCCATACCTGTTGATTGAGAAGAAGCATTAAGGGGTACCACTATGACCACGACCTGAACGGCCTGCGAGGGATAAACAAAAAACATCACGAATGTTATATATTAGAATGAGATGAAAGCTGCGAGCTGGCGTGAGTGTTTCCGACAATGGCAACCGGAACCGAACGATTCACCCAACAGGAGATACAAAGATGATCCGTATGCGCGTTAAAAACTTTGGGCCGGTAGGGCCGTGGCCGGCGGACACTGACGGCTGGATCGAATTTAAATCTGTAACAGTGTTTATTGGCAACCAGGGCGCGGGTAAGAGTACCCTCGCTAAACTGTTTTCCACTTTTTGCTGGATTGAAAAAGCGCTGGTTCGTGGCGATCACCCGAAGAAATGGTTTGAGCGAAAAGGGCGTTTCAAAAACATGTTTCTCAGTTATCACCGCTTGGAAAATTATCAGGATCTGGATAAGCGCGGAGAGCCGGTGATTGAGTACGAAGGTGAAGCCTGGGCAATCCGTTATAGCGCGAACCAGTTAAGTATTACTGAGCTGCCTGGTCAGCAGTATGCGCTGCCGCAGGTGATGTATGTCCCTGCCGAACGTAATTTTATCTCGTATGTGCGTAACCCCAGTGAACTGAAACTCTCCTCTGAGTCGCTAAAGGAGTTTTTGTCGGCTTTCGAACTGGCAAAACAGTACCTGCCCAAAACCGTAAAACTACCGATTAATGATACTGAGATCGAAAATGACAAACTCAATGATATCGTTAATCTGAAAGGCCCGGGCCATCGGCTGCGTCTGACAGATGCCTCTAGCGGATTCCAGTCTCTTGTACCGTTGTACATGGTTAGCCTGCATCTGGCGAATGCCGTGCAGGACCAGAGTCAGGATAAGCCAATGAGCGCCGATGAGAGAGAGCGTTTCGCGCAGGAGTTCACGAGTATTTTTGATAATAATAGCCTGACTCAGGAGCAGAAACGGGTGGCTGTCTCAGCTCTTTCGCGCCGGTTTAACAAAAGCGCCTTTATTAATATTGTGGAAGAACCGGAACAGAATCTGTTCCCCTCCTCACAATGGGAAATGTTGAAAAGCCTGCTGGCGTTTAACCGGCAGGGTAAAGCCAATCGCCTGGTGCTAACCACCCACAGTCCCTATATTGTCAGCTACCTCTCGCTGGCGGTTCAGGGGAAACATTTGCAGCAGCGTATCATTGAGAGTAAGCAGAAGGCGTTATTACCCCGCCTCAATGCCCTGATCCCGGAAACGGCATTACTGGACCCGGACGAAGTAGCAATCTACCAGTGCAGCGATCAGGATGGCAGCGTTATCCGGCTGACAACTTATGAGGGCATTCCTTCGGATAAAAATCTGCTGAATGACTGGCTGCGGATGGGTAATACCATATTTGATCAGCTTCTGGAGCTGGAAGAGGAGCTTTAAATGGATTTTTTTAAGGCAGCCTGCCGGAGCGGTCCTTTTACGCAGGAAACCTTTGGCATCTGTGACAACCAAGACAGCACACCCGCCTATGTGGATACTGATAACGCGCAAGGCTGGGTGGCGACCGTTGAGAACCGGGCACAGCTCGAGGTTATCTTCACAGCGATTGATAAGTGCGTGCTGCAGGACGGTGATCAACCCGGTCGCGGGCGCTGTGACGGCATGCTGACCACGAATAATCTGCTGTATCTGGTGGAGTTGAAAGAGCAACGGACCAACTGGCGAAGTGATGCAACAGAACAGCTGAGATCCACCATTCTTTTTCTGCAGCAACATCACAATCTCAGCGCATACAAACACAAGAAAGCCTTTGGCTGCAATAAACGCTACCCAGCATTTATCGAGATTGACCAAGAAACCAAGCGGCGCTTCTTTGATGAATATGGCTTTCGCCTAGATCTGCAGGGGACTATTAAGCTACCGAGAGGGGAACGGGGCTGAATTCAGTAAACCATATATGGACGCCCCGGGTATCTGTCCGTGGGTAAGCGTGTTCGTGACGTCAAGATCATGACAGAAGAGCAATTGATCCACAAAGCGTTATCGCACTTCAATAAGCCCCGCCATGCTACACGTCACGTATCTCGTGAAACCCAGCAATATATGCGTCAGGTGTATCTCAACATGGGGGCGTTGCGAAAACGATGTGATCGAAGCGCTGCCACTCCGCGCTTAACAGACATATTACCGGACCGGAAGGCTGGCTCTGAATTTACATCGCCTTGACGGACTCGACCAGGCAAAAGGATAGAGAGGTATAATTACCCAAGTGTTTGAAGGTAATGTGATTTTTCCTTATTGGTGGCCTGGGGGTATTTACACATAAAGCGCCAAAGAATCAAATGATGTGTAAAAAGGAAGTTTTCATTTCATTTTGTTTGCAATACGAATCATTCTCAATACTATACGTATTTGCATTTATTGTTGACTTTTATGGGGATTATCGAAGTGAATGTAACTTTATGTAAGAAGCGCCCAATTGCGCTGTTTTTGGCTGGTTTCCTCACCTCACCAGTTTTTGCTGAAGAACCTACAGAAAAACTGGCAGACGATGAAACGATGCTCGTCACCGCCGAACAAGGACTGAAACAACAGCCTGGTGTTTCGATCATAACTGAAGAGGACATTCAAAAAAGTCCTCCGGTTAACGATCTTTCCGACATCATCCGCAAAATGCCAGGCGTGAATTTGACCGGTAACGGCGCAAGCGGTAGTAGGGGTAACAACCGTCAGATCGATATTCGCGGTATGGGCCCGGAGAATACCCTGGTGTTGATTGATGGTGTGCCGGTAAGCTCTCGTAACTCAGTGCGCTATAACTGGCGCGGTGAGCGTGATTCCCGTGGTGATACTAACTGGGTCCCCGCAGAAATGGTGGAGCGTATTGAAGTGATCCGTGGTCCGGCTGCGGCCCGTTACGGTTCCGGTGCTGCGGGCGGGGTGGTTAATATCATTACTAAACGCCCCACTAACGACTGGCACGGCTCCTTATCACTCTTCACAAACCAGCCTGAAAGCAGCAAAGAAGGCGACACTCGTCGTGCTAATTTCAATATTAGTGGTCCACTGGCAGGCGACGCTTTGACGATGCGTCTTTATGGTAACCTCAACCGCACCGATGCCGATGCCTATGACATCAACACAGCACAAAACGGTTCATATGCAGCCGGTCGAGAAGGCGTGCGTAACAAAGACATCAACGGAGTATTGTCCTGGAAAATGACACCAACCCAGATCCTGGATTTCTCCTATGGCTATAGCCGTCAGGGCAATATCTATGCGGGTGATACTCAAAACAGTAACAGTAATAGCAGTGCTAATGGTCTGGTTGAATCGCTCTATGGCAGTGAAACGAATCGTTTATATCGTCAAAGCTACGGGATCACACATAATGGAATCTGAGATTGGGGGACATCAAGGCTTAACTTCAACTATGAAAAGACAAACAATACCCGTTTAAAAGAGGGTACTGGCGGTAGTAGTGAAGGGATGATTAATAGTGATGTCTTTTCAACCAGCCGCCTGGAAAGCTATCGTGCTGGCGGGGAAGCAAACTTTCCTCTACAGTTGCTCGTTGATCAAACTGTGACCCTCGGTGCGGAGTGGAGTCGCGATGAACTCAACGATCCGGCCTCCATGCAGTCGTCAAGTACTAACAACTTTTTGCCTGGTAGCTCGGGCGATCCATCTCAACGTAGCAGTAAAAACGCCGCAACGATTAGTTCGCTGTATTTCGAGGATAATATTGCTGCGACCGACACTACCGAGGTTATTCCGGGGCTGCGCTTTGACTATCACGATAACTTCGGTGCGAACTGGAGTCCGAGTCTGAATATATCACAGGGACTGGGTGAATATTTCACTTTGAAAGCAGGTATTGCACGTGCGTTTAAAGCGCCTAATCTGTATCAGTCAACGCCGGGCTACCTGCTTGCCACGCGCGGCAACGGCTGTCCGATTGGTCTTAGCCAATGTTATTTACTGGGTAACGATAATCTCGATCCTGAAATCAGCGTTAACAAAGAAGTGGGGATTGAATTCAGTCGTGCAGGTTATGCTGCCGGGATCACCTACTTCCGTAATGATTACAAAAACAAAATCGTGTCTGGCACTTCTGCTGTTTACAGCAACGGTACTTATAATGTGTTGCGGTGGGAAAACGGTGGTAAAGCCATCGTTGAAGGGCTTGAGGGTAACCTGACTATTCCTTTGATTGTGGATGCGCTGGAGTGGCGCTCTAACGCAACCTACATGTTCCGTTCTGAAAGCAAGAAGACCGGAAATCCGTTGTCAGTCATCCCGGAGTTTACCATCAACTCCCAGCTGGAATGGCAAGCGACAGAAGAACTGAGCACAAACGTTAACTGGACGCAATATGGTCGCCAGAAACCGCGCCAGTATGCTGAAACCGTCCTTGAAAACCGTAAAGGTCTTTCACAACGAGAAATTAGTCCTTATTCCGTTGTTGGCTTAAACGTCAACTACGATATCACCAAAAATCTGCGTGCCAGTGCAGGTATTAGCAACCTGTTTGACAAACGTATCTATCGTGAGAACGCCGGGGCTTCAACGTATAACGAACCCGGACGTGCTTATTATGCTGGCGTAACGATGTCATTTTAATAAATGTTAGGCGACCTTGAGGTCGCCTCTACCATTTTCAAACTGTTTTTATGGTTTAAACACGCAAACATTAACCGTAAGACAGAATGACTTTCCGTGAGGCAGGTGCTGGCCAGCGTGGGATATTTAACGCGGGTTAACATCGTGCCCTTACTTTTTAACTATGCGGATTGTCACTAATGAGACAGTTTAAAAATTTCCCATCCTGGAGAGATTATTACCAGAAATTTAGAGGTTATGGGCGTTAGTGGTCGTCGATTTGCACTCATCTCTGAGTCATGCCCGCCACAGTATCGCAATTTTTTGCCGGTAAAACAGCATTAACTCCACCACTGGCAATTCGCATTGCCCCTGCGCTGGGAAGAACACCTGAGTTCTGGCGGTGTCTTCAGAGCGCTTATGACCTGCTTCAGTTGGAATATAAAATTGACACATCCTGGATTGTTTTATAAGGCGATCAAGAAGAAATATCGCTGATTACCTCAAAGCATTAAGTAAATAACAAATACGGGGGTATTGCCCTGCATTTTTGGCAGTTAACGCCGATTTCTGCAGATGAACCCGTATAAAATTACGGGCTTTGCGTTCACCCGGCTACGGACTTTTAATTGTAACAAAATAATTCACAACCCCGCACGCCGTTCTCGCCTCCATTTCCACACTGAACTGACCGCGCCAGAAAATATCGCTTACTTTCAGATAATTATACATTGACATCCTTATCCGGCTATAGGGATGTCCGATCGATTATTTATTGTGTAATAGCTTTTGACTATCACGGTTAAGATATTGATCGTTTTTGGCGATCAATCAACTGTATGTAAAATGAAGCCACGGGAGCGTGCTTTACGTGCGGTTATTTTCCAGGCTGCTTCCGGAGGCTGGTCAGACATGTTGAAGCGCGACGGTGACGCGTCCGCGCGGTAAAGGGAGAAAGAAAATGCTTCGGGACGACCGGAACGAATATAAAAACAGGGTGCGGTGCTGGCCTGAGGACGACTGTTTTTTCAGATGCGGCGTGCAGGGGGTGGTCGATGTCCTGCCCCCCCTTAATACGACTCAGTGGGTTTTCATTCACCTGTGCGGACATAATGTCATGGCGTTTCTGCACTGGTTGCCTGAGCTGATTCGTTCCCGGGATATCAGACACGCGGTTATTATTGCAAGCCCCAGGATGATGCCCCTGGCGCAGTATCTTAACTTTAACACCAGCATCTGCCGGGCTGTTATCAGCGCAGAAACCTCTGTCCCGTCCATCATTTCTGAGCTGACTCCTGCCGTTACCGGGCTGCTGCCGGCGACCATAGCTCGCCAGTCCCCCGCCCTGACGGACGCTGACTTTCTGAGCCTGTGCATTCACTTCAGGGCGACGGGCATTCCCCTGCGTGCTTTCGGTCCGGCGGGCTCACGGTCAAGCTTTTACCGGTATAAGGGCAGGCTCGCCACTATATTTGGCGTGAGGAAACTGAACCGGCTTCTCATGACCTACTGAACCTCTCAACGGTTTCATCAGGCGGCCCGTCGGGTTGTGCGGACCCGCTCTGGCTGATACCTGAACTCTGGTGTATTCCACAACGACGACGGATAAATATTATGTATGGTGCATTCAGGCACGGGGAGCGCGTGCCACCTCTGGTAAAATTACTGACCTGGTTTAATATCGGCGTTCAGGTCTCCTTTCCGCTGGCAATGGCCTTCACGCCGGCCATTGCCGGCACCGGCAGTGACGGCCGGTTTCTGCAGCGTCAGGCGCAGACTGAATGGCATACCCGGGTTTACACCCTGGGGGAAGGGGAGAGCGTTTCGTCAGTGGCCAGAAAATACAATATGTCGCTGGACTCGCTGCGTACCCTGAACCAGTTCCGCACTTTCGCGCGTGGCTTTGACCACCTGCAGGCTGGTGATGAGCTGGATGTTCCGGTAGCCCCGCTCCCGGAAGTGCGCTGGGATGATGCCCCTGCAACCTCAGCTCCCGGTCAGAATAACGAAGATACGCAGGCGAACAAAGTCGCAGGCTATGCCTCGCAGGCGGGGAGCTTTCTGGCAAACAACCCGAACGGTGATGCGGCGGCTTCCATGGCCCGCGGTATGGTCACCGGTGCTGCCGGCAGTGAAATCCAGCAGTGGCTGAGCCGTTTCGGCACCGCCCGCCTGCAGCTGGATGCGGATAAAAACTTCTCTCTCAAAAACTCGCAGCTCGACCTGCTTGTCCCTTTGTATGAACAAAAGGACAGTCTTGTCTTTACCCAGGGCAGCATCCACCGGACCGACGACCGCACCCAGTCTAATCTCGGTCTGGGTTACCGCTGGTTCGCCGCTGACTGGATGCTGGGCGCCAGCACCTTTCTTGATTACGACCTGTCCCGCGACCATGCCCGTCTGGGGCTGGGCGGCGAGTACTGGCGAGATTTCCTGAAGCTGGGCGTCAACACCTACCACCGCCTGACGGGCTGGAAAAGCTCACCGGACCTTGAGGACTATGAAGAACGTCCGGCTAACGGCTGGGATGTCCGGGCGCAGTACTGGCTGCCGGCACTGCCACAGCTGGGCGGAAAGCTGACGTATGAGCAGTACTACGGTAATGAGGTGGCCCTGTTTGGCCGGGATAACCGTCAGCGAAATCCGCACGCCATCACGGCAGGCGTGAATTACACGCCGGTGCCGCTGCTGACGTTCAGTGCAGAGCAGCGGCAGGGGCAGTCAGGTAAAAGCGACACCCGTTTCAGCGTTGATATGAACTACCAGCTGGGTATGCCATGGCAGCACCAGATTAATCCGGACGCGGTGGCCGCCATGCGCAGCCTGGCCGGTAGCCGGTATGACCTGGTCGATCGCAACAATAATATCGTGCTGGAGTACCGCAAAAAAGAAGTTATCCGCCTGAAGACGGCAGACCTGGTGACGGGCTATGCCGGTGAGCAGAAGTCTCTGGGGGTATCCGTCAACAGCAGGCACGGGCTGGAGCGCATTGACTGGTCTGCTTCCCCGCTCATCGCAGCGGGCGGGAAAATCGTACAGAACGGGAGTGACTGGACGGTGGTGATGCCGGGTTATCGCTCAGGAGCGGAAGGCGTCAACAGTTACACCGTCAGCGGCGTTGCCGTTGATATAAAAGGGAACGTTTCTGACCGGGCTGAAACCCAGGTGACCGTGCAGGCACCGCTGGTCAGTGCAGAAAAAAGCACCTTTACGCCGGCATCATCCATGCTTCCCGCGGACGGTAAAAGCACGCAGGTACTGACGCTCGCCGTCAGGGATGCTGAGGGGCAGGCTGTGAGTATACCGGCCGAAGAGATAGTGATAAAAACGGGTGAGCTTCACACCGCAACCGTATCAGCCCCCGTGCAGAAGGATGCGGGCGTATTTGAGGTGACGGTGACGGCGGGTACCGGGCGGGAAAGCGTGACGGTGACGCCGGAAATTGGCGGGCAGAAAGTGAGCGCGGCGACGGTGACGATAAGCAGTCTTTCACCCGATGCGGAACGCACAACGTTCACCGCGTCACCTGAAACCATTGCTGCAGACGGTCATGATATATCCACCCTGACGCTTTCTGCCCGGGATGATGCGGGAAGCCCCCTCTCCGGGATTAAAGGCAATCTTTCGTTCGTGGTTACCCCTGAGGGGGTCAGCGGGCGGTCTGCCCTGCCGCTGGCGCTCAGTGATATCAGTGAGCCGGAAGGGGATGGCGTTTATGTGGCAACGCTGGCCGGCAGTGTGCCGGGGCGGTACACCATCAGACCGTACTACAACGGCGAGCCGGTTGGCCAGATTGCCGTGAAGGTGGTACTGAAAGCGTCCGCGCCGGATGAGGCGAAGTCGGTCATTGACACCGACGCCACCACCTACACCGCGGGTGCGGACATGAGGGTGACGGTGACGCTGAAGGACGCGCAGGATAACGCGGTGACCGGGGCATCCTCCTCGCTGACGGCGGAGACCGTGACGGTACCGAACGCGACGCTGAAGGGCAGCGGCTGGGCGGAGAGCCCGGACGGCACGTACACCGCGACCTACACGGCGAAGACCGTGAGCACCAACAACCAGGCGACGCTGAAGCTGAGCGGCTGGAGCGAGCCGGCGAAGTCCGGGGCGTATGCCATTACGGCAGGAGCCGTGGCGCAGGCGAAGTCGGTCATTGACACCGACGCCACCACCTACACCGCGGGTGCGGACATGAGGGTGACGGTGACGCTGAAGGACGCGCAGGATAACGCGGTGACCGGGGCATCCTCCTCGCTGACGGCGGAGACCGTGACGGTACCGAACGCGACGCTGAAGGGCAGCGGCTGGGCGGAGAGCCCGGACGGCACGTACACCGCGACCTACACGGCGAAGACCGTGAGCACCAACAACCAGGCGACGCTGAAGCTGAGCGGCTGGAGCGAGCCGGCGAAGTCCGGGGCGTATGCCATTACGGCAGGAGCCGTGGCGCAGGCGAAGTCGGTCATTGACACCGACGCCACCACCTACACCGCGGGTGCGGACATGAGGGTGACGGTGACGCTGAAGGACGCGCAGGATAACGCGGTGACCGGGGCATCCTCCTCGCTGACGGCGGAGACCGTGACGGTACCGAACGCGACGCTGAAGGGCAGCGGCTGGGCGGAGAGCCCGGACGGCACGTACACCGCGACCTACACGGCGAAGACCGTGAGCACCAACAACCAGGCGACGCTGAAGCTGAGCGGCTGGAGCGAGCCGGCGAAGTCCGGGGCGTATGCCATTACGGCAGGAGCCGTGGCGCAGGCGAAGTCGGTCATTGACACCGACGCCACCACCTACACCGCGGGTGCGGACATGAGGGTGACGGTGACGCTGAAGGACGCGCAGGATAACGCGGTGACCGGGGCATCCTCCTCGCTGACGGCGGATGCCGTGGAGGTACCGAACGCGACGCTGAAGGGCAGCGGCTGGGCGGAGAGCCCGGACGGCACGTACACCGCGACCTACACGGCGAAGACCGTGAGCACCAACAACCAGGCGACGCTGAAGCTGAGCGGCTGGAGCGAGCCGGCGAAGTCCGGGGCGTATGCCATTACGGAGAATACAGAAGGGCCTGCCTCTATCAGAACGCAGCTCAACGATTTCTCCTTTGACCAGAACAGCGAAATTGGGACCTTCCCGACCACCGGCTTTGACGGGGCAACCTTCACCATTGTGCCGAAAGACGGTAAAAATGTAGCGGATTACAATTGGAGCTCTGACACTACCTGGGCAAAAGTAGGTGAGACCAATGGGATTGTGACGTTTAAAGGTAAGGGGACGGGAGTAAAAGTGACCATAACGGGGACGCCCACAAGCGGTCAGGGGAAAACCATCAAATACAGCTTCACTCTCAATAAATGGTTCGAATTTCTAAGTGGAACCAAACATCATGCCGAAGCGGTAGCGGCCTGTAAGAATGATGGCGGGTTGCCAACATTGAGCGAGTTTTATCGCACGTCGAATCGGGACACCTCGGGGGGGCTGTGGAACGAGTGGGGAAACACGGAAAATTACGGTTTCTCCGGGAGCATTTACTGGGCGTCGGATGAGAGTAGTTTTTCCGGCTACTACTGGGCCTTCTTTGTGAAAGGTCCTAACGGCGCCGCCATCAGCGACCTCATCCCGGTCTACGTGGTGTGTCGTCAGGGTCTTTAGATTTTAGTTTTTAGCCTTTAACCTTTGTGTTTTTTAAATTTTAATTAATTTTTTTATTCTCCCCCGTGTTCCCGCGGGGGAGTCTGAGGAGAGTGAATGATAGAGATAAAGGAGAGGCTGGCGCTGAGTGCCCGTCCGGGAAAGCTTACGCTTATCCGGGAGGGCATGTTTCTGAAATGCTACCAGCAGTCGTTGTTTTCACTGGTGCATACCGTGTATCCGGATATCAAAGTTACCGGGCGCAGGATAAAAAAACTCGGCGGACAGGCTGTATTCAGCGGCGGTTTCCCCGAGACGGTGCTGGCAAAGGTCCTGCCAGACGCACGGTTAACCGACTGGGGCGCTGAAGCGGACACGGATAATATTGAAGAGGTTGCATATCAGTCATGGCTTACCACGCCCCCCTTGTGGAAAACAATGGCGTGGGTGATGTGACGTCAGACGGGCAATCAGGTAACGACAATACTGGATTCAGTCGAAAAGCAGATCACACGCTGGCAGGGTTGGTTTATGCGCCGTGATACGTGAGTGGTATACCACATGAACAGTGATTTACTACTGACAATGCTGACTGATAGCAACTGGTTGTAAGCAGAACTTATAAAATAAAGAAGCGTTCTCTCAACGCGTAATCCGCACTGAAACATTGATGATGAAGACCCTTCGAAGGAGTTAACCGGATGAAAGCATTGCTGTCCGTGCTGCTGCTTAGCCTGCTTGTTACTGCAACCGCAGCACGAGCAAAAGCCCTGCCGGTTCTGGCCTTCCATATGGGCATAGGGGCTGAAGGGAAGTTCTTTGTGGGAGGTACCCTGCGTAACGACGGCGATGAGCCGGTCACTAAGGGCTACCTCGTCATTCTGCCTGTCACAGAGCGTTGTGAGCCGGGGGACTTCAGTATGTACGAGTTTGGAGAACTCACTCCCGGCAGCACCCAGGAATTCCGTATTCCTGTCAGCGGGCGCCTGGTTGCATATCGTCTCGCGGGAGCCGGTGCTGTGGACAGCATGGGCTTTGACGTGCCTGTCCGCGACGAAACCAGGGCCGTTCTTGACGCCCGCCGGGATGAAGAAACCAGAGCCTGCCTGACCAGAAGGAGCACCGTACATGCACAGCCCTGATAACGATACAGATGGTACGAAAGCACCGGTCACGGACGCGGTGATAATCCCAGGCTGTGCCGCCGTGGAAAGTAGATCTCGGTGGCTGGGAAGTAACGGAACAGTAAACGCCGTTAAGCTGTCATTTTAAATAGCCAAAATCAAATCAACCAATTTACATCGCAAATTGCCGTTTTAAGCCACCCTTTTTACACCAGTTGCGTATTTAACGGCGGGTTCTTTACGCTATCGCTTAAATCCACTACCCGACGCTTGTTGAATCGTGAGTTAGGTAAGGCAGAGGCTGAACGGGTACTTAAACGCTGGAAGCACTTTCTTAAACCCTTGAGGCGGGATCTGGCTTTACTGCTGGTTCATTACGAAGGCACAGCATTGACCAACCGTTACGGCGTTGCGTTACCAACGCGGTAGGGCAGCCATTTAAAGGATACAGAACAACACACCTGTGATGTTCCAGTAACATTGATGGAGATCACCAAATAACAAAATGAGCCAAAAGTGATCTCCATAAATGTTATTCAGCGATCCAGCCAAATGTTATCAGCCGTACTTCGGTAATGTTATTGGGCGGTCTCTGTGAGTGTTAATACGCACCTGGCGTTAACCTCATTCTGAAAATGGACATTCGCCGGTGTTTTTTATAAATTTCCGATTGAAAGAAAACCAATAACAATTTCAGGTGATCTGGCGAATTTCCCATAAATAGGCGATATTGTTCCTGTGCAGAAACAATGCAGGGGGAATTTCCTTTACTGTTGCGAAGCCCATTATTACAGGACATCCTTCCCTGAACTTATGACAGCAGAAAAGAGCCGGAAGAATGTATGATGAATAAGAAAATTTTGTGGAATGGTCAGGTTCAGCCCGAGGCCGTTAAGGTATTATCGGCTGATGGTGGTATGATTGTTTGTCCGACAAAGGTTGGTTATATCATTATGACCTCGGATAAAGAAGGGCTTGAAAGGAAATTCGAGGCCAAACAGCGAAATCGCAATAAACCAGGCGTGGTGTTGTGCGGGAGTATGGAACAACTTAAATCACTGGCCCTGCTGAACAGGGAGATCGAGGTATTTTATCAGGCTCACTGGGATGCAGACGTACTGCTGGGCTGTATTTTACCTTGGCGGGAAGATGCCATCGAAAAATTACCAGATAATGGTCTGAAAGAGCTGATGATGGATGGCAGAAAAACCAGCTGCTTTGTTATTAAGTTCGGTAAACCAGGGGAAATGATTGCTAAAGAGCTATGGAATATTCATCAGAAAATCTCTTTTGCCAGCTCTGCAAATCCTTCTGGAAAAGGCAATCGCGGCATGGTGGAATTCATCGGAGAACGCATTGAAACCCGTGCAGATTTAATTATTTGTGCTAACGAGTATGTCAGTTCTGTTCAGCCAGATGAAACGCAGGAGAGCCGGTATGAACAGGGCGTCATGGTGTCCATGGTGGACAGTGAGGGTAATCTTGTTCCTGAACAGTCCGGTGCCAGAAAGGTGACCCCTTGTCCGGTATTAATCCGAAAAGGTCTCGATGTGAACAGAATTATTCAATTAATGTCTGCTCATTTTAACTCCTGGGATTATCGCCATGGAGATTATTATTAATTATCCGGGGTTATCAGTGCATAACGGATGTAAGTGATAATGGCATTTATATACTATTCAATTGCGTATTAGCGTGATTACACTGCTCCCCATTAACACCCATTCAGGATGCTATGTATAAATAAAATAAAGCTTTTAAACCGAGCGACCTCTACTTGAGATCTGAGGTTTTGATTAAGCGATCTGGCTGATATACATATACTGGAATAGGTGGTTAACAGTACATGGCAAAGAAGTAAAGTTGAAATGCTCATCTGTACCAACTGGCGTGGCACGGTGCATGTGATAAAAAAGCAGGCAGGGTTCATTCAGGGTACAGGAGTTATTCTTTCGGTGTTCTGCGTGACAAGTGGCATATGTGCACTATCGCCAGCTGGACTGGCCTTTAATGGTTACCCTTGCCGGATAACCTCAGCGCGAGACCGATCCTGTCATTTCTTCCCGCCCGGGAAGTCATGGAAGACTTTGTCGATCGGATCGTCACTTTCGATCTGAAAACCAGGGTTCTACCACCACTACGCACGGTTTTTTGCTGGATGACAAAGTATTGATCATTCCTGATGCCGTGCTGGATATTAGCTGCCTTCTTTGACCTCTGCTCTTGAGATCATCTGCTGCAGTTCGTCACTGAAGCGCTTAATGTCTGACGTCATGGTATTTTTATTCTTTGACAGTAGCCAGACTTTATATTCATCCATCTGCCAGCCAGGTAAAAGCCGTACCAGATTTCCGGCGGCTACGCTTTCTCGCGCGATGTAATTCGGCAGATAAGCAATGCCTATTCCGGAAAGCGCCATGCTGACCAGTGCCACGCTGTTGTTACTTCTGAAGCGGCTATGGACGTCAATGCTGACCTTCTGTTTCTCTTTCCTGAAAGGCAGGGAAACCGTATGCGCCACGCCACGAAACAGGATGTAGTTACGGGCAGGGAGATCGTTTGGCGTCAGGATCGAACGCATACGGGCAATACAGTCGGGGGTGGCATAAAGTCCCCACTGAATCGAGCATAAAAATTTAGTGTGATTATGGGGCGGTGTGTCCTGAGCCACGATGATCGACAAATCGTACTGACTCTCTTTGATATCTACTGCTTTGTCCGATAAATCGAGATCGACATTAGCCATCTTATTTCGTTCCAGGTATGAATTTAATGCTGGCACAACATACTCTTTGCCGAAGGTTACAGGGGCAATTATTTTTATTGTCCCCACGGGTTCCTCATAATAATTACGAATAAACCGTTCGGCAGCACGCAGTTCATTCAGTATTTTGAAGCAGTGCTGATAGTAGCTTAACCCCAACTCAGTGACCTCTATTTTCCTGGTGGTTCGCTTAAGCAACATCGCTCCAATGCGCTTTTCCAGCGTTGAAATATCCCGGCTGACTGACGACTTTGACATTCCCAGGGAGCGTGCAGTTTCAGTGAAGCTCAGGGTTTCGACGACACGCGCGAAAACCACCATTGGAACTAAATTCTCGATTTTTTCCATTCTACAACCTGTGTCTGGCCCAAAAACATCACCAGATAATTAGTGACAAAAGTCCTGGCTATCGTCAAGTACTGGTTCGTGGTCAGCATTTTTATCGTATATCGCCTGTTATTCTCTCCATGAATACAGCGCCCTGAGTTGATGTGGGATATTTATTTGAGACTACCGCAGCAGTGCCACCTCCTGCCTCGATTGACTTGCAGGGGTGGGGGTAAAGTGTAAGAGATTATTTCTATTGCTCTCGGGTGATGTCACCAGTACGACACTCATGATGTCAGACCAACACAGCATGTTTGTGTAAATATAGATATGGATTTCATGCACATATGTAAAAACCGTTAACTCATTGTAATAGGAATACCCGATCGATAAATTAATTCATAATAGCTTTAAGCTATTATTATTTGCCTATTGATCGTTTTTGACGATCAAAGAGATATATGTAAAATGGCACCGCGATGTAACGTTTACATCTGTTTTTTTATTGATCGATAAGGACATGAAATGAAGTTGAACAAATTATTGATTGCATTTTTTTTAACTGCCGGCGTGTCTTCTGCGGTAAGCGCCGCTGATCAGGGGCACGGCAAAGTAACCTTTACAGGCTCTATCATTGACGCTCCCTGCTCCGTTGATTCGAAATCTGCTGATCAGACCGTAGATTTGGGGCAGGTGTCTAATGTGCTCTTGAAAAAAGATGGAGCAACCTCCACTCCGAAGGAGTTTTCCATCAAGCTTCAAGGCTGCGATTTTGGCGACCCGGCTAAGAAAAACAATGTTCAGGTAACCTTTACCGGTCAGGGTGCTCCAGGGACAAACAATAAACTTCTTGCAATTAACGGTACTGCCTCAGGTGCTGGTGTCGGTATTAAAACCGGTCTGGGTGAAGACGTTCTCTTCGGTACGGCTGTTACTGCGCAGACGCTGAATGCAGGCGATAATGAACTGCGTTTCCAGGGCTATCTGAAGGGTTTACCTGCGCAGGCTGGAGGTGAAGGTGGTGGGTCAACTCCAGTAACAGTTGTGCCGGGTGACTTCACAGCCGTAGCCAATTTCCAGCTGGCCTACAACTAATCTGAATACCTCGAATTAAAGACCTTTAACGTACAGAGTGCGTGGGCAGACCACGCCCTCTGTAAAGGGAAGGTTATCTGAAACACATAAAAGGATATCGGGTCCGGTAAGTATTTTCGGGTTTATACTCCCGCGTTTAATTGTTTCAGATGTTCTTTGACAGGTCTTTTTCCGTAGCCCCCCAGCAATACAGATAAAGAATAGAAGAGGTATCTCATGCTCATGCAGACGAGTCCGGGTTTCCGCCTGCGAGCGTGCACGGCTTTGAGTATGGCAATCCTTATAACAGGAGCAGTGAGTGCGCGAGCGGAAGATATTCATTTCAACATGGACGCTCTCGATGTGGATGACCGCAGTAATATTGACCTTACCCGGTTTTCCCGCAGTGGCTACATTGTTCCCGGTCTATACAGTATGGTCGTTAACGTTAACCGGGCTTCGCTGCCAGAGACGTCCGTCGAGTTCTATGCGCCGGCGGATGACCCGAAAGGAAGTGTGCCCTGCCTGACCCCGGGACTGGTTTCACAACTGGGGCTTAAGGACAGTATCATCCCCTCGCTCAGGTACGTTAATAATGGTCGCTGTCTGGACATGCAAAGCCTGCCGGGTACACAGGCTCGGGGAGATATTTCCACCGGGTCACTGTACCTCAGCATTCCTCAGGCCTTTATGGAATACACGGCAGAAAACTGGGACCCTCCGTCCCGCTGGGATAACGGTATTCCTGGTATTTTGTTCGATTACAGTCTTAATTCACAGGCGCAAAGAGATGCACGCCGTGGGGATATCTCTTACTCGCTGAGCGGCAACGGCACGGCGGGGGCAAATGTGGGGGCATGGCGTCTGAGGGCAGACTGGCAGTCACAGCTAGACCGTTTTTCTGGCTCAGGACGCACCCAGAAGAGTATGAAGTGGAGTCGTTACTATGCCTACCGGCCGGTTCCCTCGCTGGGCGCAAAACTCACTGCAGGTGAGGGGTATCTGGATTCGGCTATATTCGACAGCTTCCGTTTTACTGGTGCCGGTCTGGTCTCGGATGACAACATGTTGCCCCCGAACCTGCGCGGCTACGCCCCGGAGGTGGTGGGAGTGGCGAAAACCAACGCCAAAGTCATCATCACCCAAATGGGGCGCGTGCTGTATGAGACCACCGTTGCTGCAGGTCCGTTTCGCATACAGGATATCAACGATTCAGTGTCGGGAACGCTGAACGTACGTGTTGAGGAGCAGGACGGCAGCGTACATGAGTTCACCATGAACACAGCCAGTATCCCTTACCTGACGCGCCCAGGCTCGTTCCGTTATAAGCTTGCAACGGGTAAACCGTCAGACTGGCAGCACCGCTCGCGCGGGCCGCTGTTTGGTGCCGGTGAATTTTCCTGGGGGGTGAGCAACGGCTGGTCGCTGTATGGCGGAGCGCTCGCCGGCGGTGATTACAGTGCGCTGTCGTTCGGCATCGGGCGTGACCTGCTGGCTCTCGGAGCCCTCTCGTTCGACGCTACCCAGTCAAGGGCCCGGCTGCCGCAAGAGGATAACACGCTGAGCGGTGGCTCTTACCGCCTGAACTATTCAAAGAGCTTTGACGAATACGACAGCCAGATTACGTTCGCTGGCTACCGCTTTTCGGAGCGGACCTTTATGAGCATGAGTGAGTATCTGGACGCAGGTTACTATGGTATTCGCACGGGAAAAGGGAAAGAGAAATACTCCATTATATTTAACAAGCATTTTCGCGACCTGGGAGTCAGTGCTTACCTCAACTACACCCATGAGACCTACTGGGACCGGCCGGCCGGCGACCTTTATAACCTGTCGCTTTCGCGCTACTTCGATATCGGTCCACTGCGTAACCTGAGCCTGTCGCTGTCGGCTTACCGCAACCAGTACAATGGCCTCAGGGATGATGGTGGATACCTGTCCCTGTCCGTGCCGTGGGGTGCCGACGCAACGGTCAGCTATAACGTGACGCTGAACCGTGACGCTGTCACACACAGGGCCAGCTACAACAGGCGCGTCGATGAACACAGTCATTACCAGCTGAGCGCAGGCCGCTCGCCTTCCGGAACCAGCCTGAGTGGCTATTACAGCCTTGAGGGCGATATGGCGCGCATGAGTGCCAACGCCAGCTATCAGGAAGGACGCTACAGCGCCGTGGGCGCATCCGCCAGTGGAGGGGTGACCCTGACCGCGGAAGGCGGAGCGGTGCACCGGGACGGGGTGGCCGGCGGAACCAGGATACTGATTGATTCAGACGGTGTACCCGGCGTTCCCGTCAGAGGGTTTGGCTCCACTACCCGAACCAATGTCTGGGGGAAGGCGGTGACCGGAGAAGTCAGCAGCTACTACCGTAACCAGGTCAGTATCGACCTGAACGGGCTGGCCGATAACGCAGAGGTCAGCCAGTCTGTGGTGCAGGCTACGCTCACCGAAGGTGCTATCGGCTATCGCAAATTTCAGGTCATTGCCGGACAGAAAGCGATGGCGGTAATTAAACTTGCCAACGGAAGCGAGCCGCCCTTTGGTGCCTCGGTGATGAATGGCCGTAAAAGAGAGACCGGCATTGTCAATGATGGCGGAAACGTGTACCTGAGCGGCATCAATGCCGGCGAGGCCATGACCGTGCACTGGGATGGCAAAGCGCAGTGTGAAGTACGCATGCCGGCAACGCTGCCGGAAGAAATGCTGGCGAACACGCTGCTGCTGCCCTGTCATGCCCGCAATGACAAAACGGCTGACAAAGAAAGTGACGTGACACAGCTTCCTGATCGCGGGAATGCTGTCATAGGAGTTAAATAAGAAAAGCATCTGCTTAACCAGACAGAGGGCTGGAGGCCGTGAAAGACATTATGAGAAAGAATGAGAAGACCATGGAAAAAGACAACAGAGCAATTCTAAACAGCGGGCGGCTTTTGCTGAGTTTATCCGCGCTGCTGTCCGTCATGCTGACAGCTTCCACGGTAGAGGCCGCAATAGCCCTGGACCGTACGCGGGTGGTGTTTGACGGCAGCCAGAAGTCCGTGAGTCTGGGGGTCACTAACCAGAATACGCAGCTACCGTATCTCGCGCAGACGTGGCTTGAGGATGAGCAGGGCAACAAAATCCAGAGCCCGCTGACCGTCCTGCCGCCGGTGCAGCGCATTGAGCCAGGCAAGCCGAGCCAGGTGAAGGTACAGGCGCTCCCTGCAGCCAGACAGCTGCCGCAGGACCGGGAGACGCTGTACTACTTCAACCTGCGGGAAATTCCGCCGAAGAGCGACAGGCCGAACACGCTGCAGATTGCGCTGCAGACGCGCATCAAGCTTTTTTACCGTCCGTCCGGCCTTGCTATTGACAGCAGTGCCGCGCCGCCACAGGAGAAGCTGACGCTGACAGTGCAGGCGGGTAAATACACGGTCAACAACCCGACGCCGTACTACATAACCCTGGTGGATGCGGGCAGCAGGAAGGGAGCGGAAGGCGTAAAGGATTTTAAGCCGGTGATGGTGTCCCCGAAAGGGACGGCACCGCTTAATATCGGTGCCGGAGAGGTGGGGGCATCACCTGTACTGACCTATGTTAATGACTATGGCGCCCGGCCTCAGTTGACCTTCAGCTGCTCCGGCACCACCTGCGCGGTGATGCCGGATAAAAAGACGCAGTAGCCGGAACGAAAGTACCCTTTAAGAAATTCAGTAATGTTATGAGTCGGTGGCTGAGAATGCGTATTGCGGGATTAAAGGTTCTGAATCTGAACATCATCCAGGTGCTGGCTTCACTTATTGTGACAGTTTCTGTGGCATCTGAGGCCGTGACACGCGTTAATGTCAGTGTCGCAGTGATGGCAGACGCATGTGTTATCGAGTCCGGTTCAGAGGATATACCTCTGGATTTTGGCGTCATTGTGGACAGCTTTCTGTATCTGAACGAGCGCACGCCGGGCCTGCCATTCGAAATAAGACTGGCGCAATGTGATCCAGAAATAAGTAAGACAGTGTCGGTTAAATTCTATGGTAATGAAAACCTGGCGCTGCCCGGATTACTGTCCGTAAACGAGGGAAGCAGCGCGACCGGGATAGCGATTGGGCTGGAGACACCAGAGGCGAAGCCTTTGCCTGTGAACAAGCCTGGCGACCAGTATGACCTGCTGAAGGGGAGTAACGTGATTTCCCTCAGAGCCTATGTCCGCGGAGAGCCGCAAGCACTGGCACAGAAAACGATAGGAAAGGGAGATTTTAGTTCGGTGGCGACGTTCAGCCTCGAGTATGAGTAGGTCAGCTGAAGCAATTCTGTACCGTAATGCTGACCACGGATATAAGAGCAACACGATGAGGCATTTCAGTAGCTTTCGCGAAGTGCCATGAAAGCGCAGCACCTGTTCCACCTCTCCGGGAATACCGGTAGCACGTGACGTAACCAGCTAAAGCTAAAAATTTAGTCCGGGTTTGACTGTTCTGGATAAATTAAAACTGCAGTCTAAATACCGACATTACTACACTCTCTTTAACGTGAAGAAATCAGAAAAGGAACGATTAAATGATGCCTGAAAGGCTTTTTCTGCGAGCATTCAGTGTCTCCAGAGTCCTCTTGTGTTCGACTCTTTATTGTGCCTTAAGTACGACTGTATATGCTGCTGGCCCTGAACGACTTGAGATAACACCATTTCGGGAGTCTTCGTATCTGAGGCACAACGTAAAAATAGTTGGCTGGGATTTTAATGACACACGCCCAAATCCTCTTTACGGTTGCCAATACCATTCATCGTCTCAGTGTTCATTAAGGATTGGGTATAAATCATCTCGAAGTTACTCTATGGTTAATAGATCCGAGTTTTTCCCTAAATACATAACAGAAGCCAAGACAATAGGTGAGCTAGGGAGAGCCCTTTTTTCAGACGGGCAATGGGTAAACAAGGATTTCGCAGGTCCTTACGTGGACTTTGATGAAAAAAAGATTTGTTATTGGGTGGGCTACATGATAAATGGAGGAGCTAGCGGAGGAACTCCTTTAGGTGGAGGTGGTTCGGATTATTGTGCCGTACCTGAAATCCCCCCATCCACCTGTTCATTCAGCGAAGATATAATCGAGCTCTCGCATGGTTCTCTGACAGAAAAAAATGTGAATGGAAATACTGTTACTGCTGTTACTAATGTTAAGTGTACCTCCACTCTTAATGTGCGAATTTTCAGCAAATCAGATACTGATAATCTTTCCCTGGGAAGTGGCATCACTTCCAAAGTTACCGCAAATGGACTGTCACTAAAAGATGGGGTTTCACTCACTGCGAGTGCGTCAGGCACCCCTCTCGTTCTTGTTTCGACGCTTTCCGCATCAAATCCAAAAGCAGGTAAGTACCAGACGAGTTTTGACATTATTGTGTCACTTCCCTGAAATAACAGCAAAAAGTAAGTAATTAAGGCACTGTTGCAAATATCAGGCAGTGGTAAACTGATCACCATCTTTTGCTGACGGAGCAGCACATGAATCCATTCAAAGGCCGGCATTTTCAGCGTGACATCATCTTGTGGGCGGTTCGCTGGTACTGCAAATACGGCATCAGCTATCGTGAGCGCCAGGAGATGCTGGCCGAACGTGGCGTGAATGTCGATCACACCACGATTTACCGCTGGGTCCAGCATTATGCGCCTGAAATGGAAAAACGACTGCGCTGGTACTGGCGTAATTCCTCCGATCTCAACCCGTGGCACATTGACGAAACGTACGTGAAGGTGAATGGCCGCTGAGCTTACCTTTATCGCGCCGTCGACAGCAGGGGCCGCACTATCTATTTTTATCTCTCCCTGCGTCATAACAGCAAGCTGCGCACCGCTTCCAGGGTGAAATCTCCAACAACGTGAAGAAGTGGCAGGTTCCGCGATTTATCAACGTAAGCGTCGTCTCAGCACCGTCTGGCAGATCCTGAAATTCCTGAGAGGATAGTGGACACCAAATATGGTGGACTCTATCCATGAAATCATTAACCACAGTGCGTAAAAAAAGCCCTAATTATCCCGTTGAGTTCAAAATCAAAATGGTTGAACTCTCGCATCGACCAGATATCTCCGTAGCGCAACTCGCTCGTGAGCATGGGATCAACGATAATCTGCTGTTCAAGTGGCGCCAGTACTGGCGCGAAGGAAAACTACGCCCTCCTTCAACAACAGCAAACAGCGTGCCTGAGCTGCTCCCCATAACACTTGCTGCCGAAGATGTTGTTCCTACAACCTCCTCCCGGTCACAACCTGTAGCTGCTGCGGCACCTGAATCACTCAATATCAGCTGTGAAGTGACGTTTCGGCATGGCTCACTCCGTCTGAATGGTGCCATCAGCGAAAATATCCTGAACCTGCTGATACGGGAGCTCAAACGTTGATCCCATTACCATCAGGGACAAAGATCTGGCTCGTCGCTGGCATCACCGATATGAGAAACGGCTTCAACGGCCTGGCGGCAAAGGTGCAGACGACGCTGAAAGACGATCCGATGTCAGGTCACGTTTTTATCTTCCGTGGGCGTAATGGCAGTCAGGTAAAGCTCCTCTGGTCTACCGGCGATGGACTGTGTCTGCTGACCAAACGGCTGGAGCGCGGCCGCTTAGCCTGGCCGTCAGCCCGGAATGGCAAAGTGTTTCTCACGCCGGCACAGCTGGCGATGCTCCTTGAAGGTATCGACTGGGGGCGACAAGAAGTCGCTTAATGTATTGTTTTAACATGATTTATGTATAAAACCCGTTATCCCATTAGCGGTAGCCTACTGAGGCAGGCGACACCGGCAACAGTGTGGTCTGAAGCCCTCAGGACAACGTAACTCTGGGAAATATCCGATCTGAGTCCGTGAGGATAGAAGGTTATCTGCAAGCATCGTGCGGATGGAAAGCCAGGCTGAGCGGTATGGTTAACTTATGTGAACTGCTGATAAACGTCGTTATACCTGACAAGCCAAAGATGCTGACAGGCTTGAACCAAAAGGTGTGTGATCGGTTATTTCCTTCCAGTTTGGGAATACATGGGCTAGAGATCACCGGTGGAGAGGCGGAACCTAACCCGTTCATTTGTATATTAAGTGGAACTTGGTAAGCCCGTATATCTGCCCTATGGGCAGGCAAACCGCAAGGAATGTTGTTGGATATGCGGGTAAAGGAGGACGGAAAAAGCGAATGCCGATCTGTAATGGTTCGGATAGGGGTTCCACCTTTGCCCTGGCGCGAAAGCGTGCCCACTTTCGTCTGGTCTTTAAGCGCAAAAAATACTGCAAAACTACTTGCAAGGAAGTTCTGAAAGATGAGTGCACATCACTGTGTATCTTCAGCTTCCCGCGGGCCCCACTGGCATCTCATTAACTGGAGATATTGTCATCAGCGCGTGAAGAAGTTGCAGTTACGTATTGCGAAGGCGACACAAGGTCA
Organism: Kluyvera sp. CRP; assembly: GCF_019930565.1. Classification (NCBI taxonomy): domain Bacteria; kingdom Pseudomonadati; phylum Pseudomonadota; class Gammaproteobacteria; order Enterobacterales; family Enterobacteriaceae; genus Kluyvera; species Kluyvera sp. CRP. The sequence goes on from NZ_CP082841.1 coordinate 2,195,676, forward strand.
ACAATGGCGTAAGGTTAAAATCCTGCTACGTATGCTGACCCGCTCGTTTTCTGCCAAAGTTCTGGCGGTTAAACGGGTCACTGAAAACACCGGGCGTAAAACTCCCGGTGTCGATGGAAAAATGTGGCAACATCCCGAAGCAAAGTGGTCGGCAATTGCCCGACTCCGGCGAACGGGGTACAAACCTTGTCCTCTTCGGCGGATATACATTCCCAAAGCAAACGGCAAACGTCGTCCTTTGGGAGTTCCGACGATATTGGATAGAGCAATGCAAGCCTTGTATTTGCTTGCACTTGAACCCGTATCCGAAGTCAGCGCTGACCCTAATAGCTATGGTTTCCGTCCCATGAGAAGTACAGCTGATGCTATCGAGCACGTTTTTATTGCCTGTGGCAAGAAAGCATCAGCTGAGTGGGTATTGGAAGGTGACATAAAGGGATGCTTTGATAACCTCAGCCATGACTGGTTGCTGTCTCATATTCCCATGGACAGGCTGGTATTACGGAAATGGCTGAAATCTGGATATTGTGAGAACGGGTCTTTTTATAACACGATTGCCGGAACACCTCAGGGCGGAATTATCTCCCCAACGCTGATGAACATGGCGCTGGATGGTCTGCAGTCCAGACTGGATAAACGTTTCCCGTCGACAACGGTGGAAGGTCGTCGTGCAAAGATCCATCTGATTCGGTATGCAGATGATTTTGTGATAACCGGGGATACGCAGGAATTATTGTGTAATGATGTCATGCCGGTTGTTTGCGACTTTCTGGCGGAACGTGGTCTGACGTTGTCCCCAGAGAAAACGCGGATCGTTCATATCAGACAGGGGGTTGATTTTCTTGGACAAAACATCCGAAAATATAGTGATAAACTACTTATCAAGCCCTCAAAGGTGAATCTAAAAACCTTTCTTCACAAAGTCAGAGCGATTATAGAAAAGAACAAATCCGCGCCTGCGTGGTTGTTGATATCTTTGCTGAATCCGATCATTCGGGGATGGGCAAACTATCATCGTCACGCCGTAGCCAAGAAAACGTTCAGCTATGTCGATCATCAGATATGGTTAAAACTATGGCAGTGGTGTGTCAGACGACATCCAAAGAAAGGAAAACGGTGGGTTCAACGTAAGTATTTCACCTCATGTGGAATACGAAATTGGATATTCACCGGTATTGATGCTGAGAAGCGTAAATATACTCTTTTCAAGGCTGACTCGATGCCCATAAAACGCCATACAAAAATCAAAGCAATTGCCACTCCATACGATCTGCGATGGGAAACGTATTTCGAGCGTCGACAGGATTATATGCTGGAAAACGCAATATGGGGAAAGAAGCGAGTACTGACCATGTGGAGAAAACAAGGCTCCCGATGCCCAATGTGCCAACAGCGCATCACCTATGAAACCGGCTGGAACATAGACCATAAGGTCAGAAAAATCATGGGTGGAGGGGATGAATTGTCTAATCTGGTCTTACTACATCCGAATTGCCATCGACAATTACACAGTTGTGAAACCGGCTCTCATTCATTTACAGGGCTTATAAAGGCTTGAGCGGTGTACCGGGAAACTGGTATGCACCGTTCTTAGGGGGCGGCGGCACAGCAATGTGTTGCTGCTACCCGACCGGCAGCCTAAAAGACTACTTACATCACTGACTATGTTGTAGGCCTCTTTATCCTGGTCGACGTTGAATGAGCCTGGTAATATATGCCCGCCAGGGCATGGAGCTGAGTCGCTCACTGCTGTCTGGCTGGGTGGATGCGTGCTGCCGGTTACTGTCACCGCTGGAAGAGGCGCTTCAGAACTATGTGCTGACTGACGGCAAACTCCATGTTGATGACACGCCTGTCCCGGTGCTGTTGCCAGGTAATAAGAAAACGAAGACCGGGCGGTTGTGGACGTACGTTCGTGAGGACCGTAACGCCGGGTCAGAGCTGGCGCCAGCGGTATGGTTCGCTTACAGCCCGGACAGAAAAGGTATCCACCCGCAGAGCCATCTCGCCGGCTTCAGCGGTGTTCTTCAGGCGGATGCGTACGCCGGGTTCAACGATCTTTACCGCAATGGACAGATAACGGAAGCTGCCTGCTGGGCTTATGCCCGCCGCAAGATCCACGATGTGCACGTTCGCACCCCGTCAGCGCTGACGGAGGAAGCCCTGAAACGGATCGGTGAGTTGTATGCCATCGAGGCTGAAATAAGGGGGATGCCGGCGAAGCAACGCCTTGCAGAACGTCAGCAAAAAGCTAAACCGCGACTGAAATCCCTGGAAAGCTGGCTACGCGAAAAGGTGAAAACGCTGTCGCGACACTCAGAACTGGCGAAAGCGTTCACGTACGTACTGAACCTGTGGCCAGCGCTGGCTTACTATACTGACGACGGCTGGGCCGAGGCAGATAACAATATAGCTGAGAATGCGCTGCGGATGGTCAGCCTGGGTCGCAAAAACTACCTGTTCTTCGGTTCGGATCATGGAGGAGAGCGGGGAGCGCTGCTGTACAGCCTGATCGGGACATGCAAACTGAACGGTGTGGAGCCAGAAAGCTACCTCCGTTATGTCCTTGACGTCATTGCTGACTGGCCGATAAACCGGGTCAACGAACTGCTACCTTGGCGCGTAGCACTGCCAACTGAATAACACATCCCAGTCAATACGGTTCTCGCTGGACGCTTAGTACGCCAGGATACGCTGGTGACAGAACAGAGGGTGAAAGTCCCTCCCGGGTAAGAGCCAGCCACTCGCCCGGTCCTTTAGCTATGCGCGGCAGCGAGTAACTTCTGACGTGAAGTGTTAGCGAAGGCATCCACAGGCCCGGTATTGAGCCACGAAATACAAGCTAATTGGAGGTGGTGATGTTGTTAAGCGAAGCAGAAACCAATAATGGACATGTCATCATGGCGAGACGTGTTCATACCTCCCGGGGTCGGAGACCCGGCGCATGTGGAGAAGTTCGTCATACGGAACCTGGGAGATCCTGAACCAGCCCCGCAGTCGCGGGCCGCTGTACTAAAGCGTAAAGACAAGGTGCAACGGAGTTCAGGAAGTCGGACACGGGCATAGTAGCGGAGAAATCAGTGAACAAAACATGTAACAGTGTGGCGGAATTGACGGAGGGAAGGCCCGTGACCAAGGGGAACAGCCAACAGCACGACCGTATCCGGACTCAGAGCCGGGGAAATACGACGTCACGTCTGCTGGCTGTGCGGGAAGCTGCGCAAAGGGATAAACATCAACAGCTTACCAGTCTCTTCCACCACATAAGCGAGGCGCTGCTGATGCAGAGCTTCCATCAACTCAAACGTCAGTCTGCACCGGGCTGCGACGGAGTGACATGGGACAGCTATGCGCAGAACGCGCATGACAATCTCAGAGCACTCCACGGCAGACTTCAGCGGGGGCAGTACAGACCCCTGCCAGCAAGGCAGGTGTTCATCCCCAAAGAAGATGGGTCAGAAAGACCGCTGAGCATTGTGTGTCTGGAGGACAAAATCGTACAGCAGGCGATGGTGACGGTGCTGAACCAAATCTACGAGGCTGATTTTCTGGGGTTTTCCTATGGATTTAGACCGGGAAGAGGTCAGCATGACGCACTGGATGCCCTGCATTCGGCGATTATGACGCGAAAGGTAAACTGGGTGCTGGATCTGGACATCAGTAAGTTCTTCGATACCGTGGAACATGACTGGTTGCTCCGGTTTCTCCGGCACCGGATCGGGGACGAGCGCATACTGAGGCTGATCAAACAGTGGATCACGGTTGGGGTAAGGGATAAACACGGACACCGGCAGCGTTCGCGCGTCGGCGTCCCGCAGGGCGCGGTGTGCTCACCGATACTTGCTAACATTTACCTGCACTACAGCTTCGATCAGTGGATGAACAAAACCCGAAAGTATGCGCAGGGGGACGTGGTGATGGTCAGGTATGCTGACGACGCTGTACTGGGATTCCAGAAGCACCGGGATGCCCGGGAGTGCTTGTCAGCTCTGAAACAGCGGCTGGGGAAATTTGGTCTGAAAGTCCATCCGGAGAAAACCCGACTGGTACGCTTTGGGCGTTTCGCCCTGAGCCACTACAGGGAAGAGCAGGGGAAGCCCGGAACGTTTGATTTTCTGGGATTTACCCACTACGTTGGACAAAACCGGGCAGGCAACACGGTGGTGATGCGCAAGACCAAACGTAGCCGTCGTCTGGCACAACTGAAGGCAATCAAACAGATACTTCGAAAGCGACTTCACGAGAAACCGGCCGCAACAGGCCGATGGTTAAGGCGAGTGGTTGAGGGGCACATCAATTATTACGGTGTCCCCTTCAACAGCAGAGCGCTGACCCGGTTCGTGGAGGAAGTGAAAAAATTGTGGCTGAAGTCACTGAAACGGAGAAGTCAGAGGCACCGAATGACATGGAAACGCTTCAGTGAGTTGTGCAAACGCTGGATACCCGCCCCCGGAATTGTCCACCCGCACCCAATGCACCGCTTTCACGCCAGAACCCAAGGTAAGAGCCGGATGCGTTAGCAGCGCACGTCCGGATCCGCGCGGGGGGTAGCCGGTAACGGCTATTCCTACCGCAACCTTATCAACACGGATAAAGCGCCCACCTATGGCCGTGCGCTTGCGCTGCTCAAACGCGAAGGTCGATGCCCGCCGGACGTTGAGTACCGGCAGATTAAATACCGGAACAACGTGATTGAATGCGATCATGGCAAGCTGAAAAGAATAATTGGTGGCACACTGGGATTTAAATCTATGAAGACGTCTTACGCCACGATAAAGGGAATCGAAGTCATGCGCGCATTGTGCAAAGGTCAGGCAGAATCATTTTATTGGGGGCATCGCCCAGGGCGAGATGCGTCTGGTGAGCAGAGTCTTTGAAATATAACATCTTTAAAAGGCTAACTCATCAATAACTTTGCTACAGTGCCTTTTTACGGACCATCATTGAGGAAAGGCTCAGAGAGAAATAAGTAATCAGTATATACGTATACCTCGTAGTGTATGGTAACAACAGAACTGGAAGGCAGCAGGATTTTCAATTCGTAGCCTTCAGGCTGCTTACAATTCTAAACAAATTGACACTAAAGCGGGATTTTAACTTTACTCGACTAATTGAATGACTATAATGAGCACAAATTCAGACAGGAGGAATATGTTGGACAGTCACCCTTACTTAAACATCAAGGCAAGCTGACGCTATTTTTTCTGCGCTGCTTGCCAACCGGCGGGCAGCAATCTCCTCATCCAGACGATTGCATCCCATAAAAAATAACGCAGCATGGCTGCGAGGATAATCGTCATGTTCATGTTTAAAAATACATTATTCCCTCCACCGTCAACACGACGTTAATCGCCTTCCCGGCGACAATTTGTCGTGTGCTTAATAAAGCACGTAGTTAATTCTTCCAGCAAAAATGGAGGAAACTATGTTGATGTTTCCTTATATCGCAAATTTACTCGCCGCGATGCTGTTGGGCGCGCTGATTGGCGCTGAAAGACAGTGGCGTCAGCGTATGGCCGGCCTGCGCACCAACTCGCTGGTCGCCACTGGCGCGGCGGTTTTTATTCTGAGCTCCATTTCAACATCGCCGGAGAGCCCCGGACGTATTGCCGCGCAGGTGGTATCCGGAATTGGTTTTCTCGGCGCCGGCGTCATCATGCGTGAAGGCATGAACGTGCGCGGCCTGAATACCGCCGCAACTCTGTGGTGCTCTGCGGCGATTGGTGTACTGTGCGGTTTAGGCCAGTTCTGGCAAGCAGCGGCAGCAACGCTGATAATCCTCTGCGCCAATATTCTACTGCGCGAAGCGGCGCAGAGAATTAATCAGATCCCCGGCGCGACAGAAGACGAGAAATCCTACGTTCTGAATATTGTCTGTCAAAGCGAATATGAAAACACGATTCGTCAGCTATTGCTTAATATCAGTAAAGAGATGACGCTCAGCCTTCAGGGACTGGTGTCGACAGCAGCAAAAGAACAAGGGCATAAAGAAATCCGCATCGAACTGGTGGGGTATACCGATTGTCGTAAAGCGCGTGATCTCATTATGACAAGAATTGGCGGGGACGAAAAAATTACGTCAGTCCGCTGGTGCGTCGAGGGGAGTTAACCTCGCGACTATTTCACTCTGACAATCATTTGTCTAAGGAGGGAATGATGGATATTCCCAGACGATTAAAGTAATAAGCGTTTAATAACGTAGAAATGAAATATGCATAAGTCATTTATGCAGGGGTAACCACGTTTTAAATTTGAGGATTAATCATGACTGACATGAAAATAGAAAACCGGAAAAGAAACCGGTCTGCGTCAGAAAATGATAAGCAGCATAAAAAAAGCTTCGCTATTGAAACCGAGGCATTTAACAGCCCCGATCATACGCTGGCGCGGTTAAACAGCAATCGCCACGGGCTCACCACCGAAGATGCCCTTGAACGACTGGATGAATACGGCCGCAATGAAGTGGCGCATGAGCAGGCACCGCCGGCGTCGATCCAGCTTTTGCAGGCATTCAATAACCCGTTTATCTATGTCCTGATGGCGCTGGCCGCCGTCAGCTTCGTGACCGATTACTGGCTACCGCTGCGTAAAGGCGAAGAGACCGATCTGACCGGGATCATCATTATTGTCACGATGGTCAGCCTGAGCGGGTTATTGCGTTTCTGGCAGGAGTTTCGCACCAATAAAGCGGCGCAGGCGCTGAAATCCATGGTCCGTACAACGGCGACGGTGCTACGCCGCGGTCCCGGGAATATAGGGCCGGTGCAGGAAGAAATTGCCATTGAGGAGCTGGTGCCCGGGGATATCATCTCCCTTGCTGCGGGGGATCTGGTTCCGGCAGACGTCCGCCTGCTGGAGTCCCGGGACCTGTTTGTCAGCCAGTCGATACTCAGCGGCGAGTCGCTGCCGGTTGAGAAGTATGACGTTCTGGCCAGCGTTTCCGGTAAAGTATGCGACAGACTTCCCGAGCCGAACAAAGATAAAAGCCTGCTGGAGATGGGCAATATCTGTCTGATGGGCACTAACGTGACCAGCGGCAGGGCGCAGGCGGTGGTGGTGGCCACAGGAAACCGTACCTGGTTTGGTTCGCTGGCGAAATCCATCGTCGGCACGCGTACCCAGACGGCGTTCGATCGCGGAGTAAACAGCGTCAGCTGGCTGCTGATCCGCTTTATGCTGGTGATGGTACCGATTGTGCTGCTGATTAACGGCTTCAGCAAAGGTGACTGGGTTGAGGCCTCGCTTTTTGCCCTGGCGGTAGCGGTTGGCCTGACGCCGGAAATGCTGCCGATGATCGTCAGCTCCAACCTGGCGAAAGGCGCTATCGCCATGTCGCGGCGCAAAGTGATCGTCAAGCGGCTGAACGCCATCCAGAACTTTGGCGCTATGGACGTGTTGTGTACCGATAAAACCGGCACGCTGACTCAGGACAATATCATCCTTGAGCATCACCTTGATGTCAGCGGTCATGAGAGCGACCGTGTGCTGACGCTGGCCTGGCTTAACAGCAGCAGCCAGAGCGGGGCGCGTAACCTGATGGACCGGGCGGTGCTGCGCTTTGGCGAGGGGCGGATTGCGCCAGCGACCAAAGAGCGTTTTGTCAAACTTGATGAACTGCCGTTTGATTTTGTCCGCCGTCGGGTCTCGGTGTCGGTGGAAGATGTCCGCCACGGTGACAAAAGCCTGATCTGCAAAGGCGCGGTCGAAGAGATGCTGATGGTCGCCACGCATCTTCATGAAGGCGATAACGTTGTGGCGCTGGATGAAACCCGACGCGATCTGCTGTTAGCCAAAACGAAGGACTATAACGCCCAGGGCTTCCGCGTGCTGCTGGTCGCAACCCGCAAGCTGGATGACTCCGCGCTGACCACGCCGCTATGCACCGCCGATGAGCAGGGACTGACGGTTGAAGGGATGCTGACTTTCCTCGATCCGCCGAAAGAGAGCGCGGGAAAAGCCATTACCGCGTTGCGCGATAACGGTGTGGCGGTGAAAGTGCTGACCGGCGATAACCCGGTGGTTACGGCGCGTATTTGCCTGGAAGTGGGCATCGATGCCCACGGTATTCTGACTGGCGCCCAGATTGAAACGATGACGGATCGCGACCTGGAGCGAGAAGTGGAAACTCGCTCGGCATTCGCGAAGCTGACGCCGCTGCAAAAGTCGCGCATCCTGAAAACGCTGCAGAAAAACGGCCACACCGTCGGTTTTCTCGGCGACGGCATCAACGATGCGCCAGCCCTTCGCGATGCGGACGTCGGCATTTCGGTTGACAGCGCGGCAGATATCGCCAAAGAGGCATCGGATATCATCCTGCTGGAAAAGGATCTGATGGTGCTGGAAGAAGGGGTGATCAAAGGACGTGAGACGTTCGGCAATATCATTAAGTACCTGAATATGACCGCCAGTTCTAACTTCGGCAACGTCTTCTCGGTACTGGTGGCCAGCGCGTTTATTCCGTTCCTGCCGATGCTGGCGATTCATCTACTGATTCAGAACCTGATGTACGATCTCTCCCAGCTCTCGCTGCCGTGGGACAAAATGGACAAAGAGTTTCTGCGCAAGCCGCGCAAGTGGGATGCGAAGAATATCGGCCGTTTTATGCTGTGGATTGGCCCAACGTCGTCCATTTTTGATATAACCACCTTCGCGCTGATGTGGTACGTGTTTGCAGCAAATCACGTCGAAGCCCAGGCGCTGTTCCAGTCCGGGTGGTTTATTGAAGGGCTGCTGTCGCAAACGCTGGTCGTGCATATGCTGAGAACGCAGAAAATTCCGTTTATCCAGAGCCGAGCGACCTTGCCGGTGCTGCTCACCACCGCCGTGATTATGGCTATCGGGATCTACATTCCGTTCTCGCTGCTGGGAGCGATGGTCGGACTGGAGCCGCTACCGCTGAGCTACTTCCCATGGCTGGTCGCGACGCTGCTCAGCTATTGCCTGGTCGCGCAGGGCATGAAGCGTTTCTATATCAAACGTTTCGGTCAGTGGTTCTGATGATAAGGAGGCGCAGAGATGAATCGTTCTCCGGACACTATCATCGCGCTGATATTTTTCCTGATGGGTCTGCTGGTGCTGCTGCTGGCAATCTGGCAAATCCTGTTCTGAAAGGGGGCGCGATGTGCAGAGGAGCGCTGGATAAAGTCTTTATTCAGGTAGCGATTATTGCGGCCATCATAATTCTGCTGAAAATCTGGATTAGATAAGAGACTTTTTGTCTCGCCTGTTTGCCGGGCTGCGGCTAATATCTTGCCCGGCAAACCGTTCACGTACAGGAAATTGAAATTCTTTCTGAACAGTCCTAGGAATCCTGGAGACTAAACTCTTTGAGATAGAGGTAACAGGATGACTAAAAATACACGTTTCTCCCCTGAGGTCCGTCAGCGGGCCGTCCGTATAGTTCTGGAGAGTCAGAACGAAAATGACTCACAGTGGGCAGCACTCAGTTCCATCGCCCCGAAGATTGGCTGCACACCGGAGACACTCCGCACCTGGCTTCGTCAGTATGAACGGGATACCGGTGGCGGTGATGGCGGGCCGAGCACCACTGAACGTCAACGTCTGAAGGCGCTGGAACGGGAAGTCCGCGAACTGTGCCGCAGCAACGATATCCTGCGTGATGAGCGCGGGGTCGGAGCGGTATGCCACGAGCTGGATATCGCCCCGTCGACATACTACCTGCATCAGCAGCACAGGAAGCATCCTGACAGGCGCAGTCAGCGCGCACAACGTGATGACCTGCTGTGAGCACCTAGCAGGGCTTTGCATACGTGGCGTTCGCTGGTCGCATCGTGGGCTGGCGGGTCTCATCGTCGATGGAAACGATGTTCGTGCTGGATGCGCTGGAGCAGGTGCTGTGGGCCAGACGCCCCAGTGGCACCATCCATCACTCAGATAAAGGCTCTCATTATGTGTCGCTGGCGTACACACAGCGGCTTAAGGACGCAGAGTTGCTTGCGTCGACCGGCAGCGCGGGAGACTCATATGACAACGCGATGGCGGAAGCATCAATGGCCTTTATAAAGCGGAGGTGATACACCGGCAGAGCTGGAAAAGCCGTACAGAGGTTGAGCTGGCGACGCTGACGTGGGTGGACTGGTAAAACAACCGCAGATGTACTAGCTCAAACCTGATCTGACAGACCTGCTATAGAGGGGCTAGAGTCACATCACTCCCTTTTCTTTCACATCAATCGGTACTGCATGCGCAGGCATAGTCATTCTCCTTCAAAAAAGTAAGCAACAACTATGCTGACACAAGGGGGATTGGTTGATCTCCGTTCATGAAAATACTCAAACAATAAATGAATTAATCATCAAAAGTGGTTAGCCTACTCTCTTTAATCAATAACTCGTTCATATCCTGTATGCTAAACTACCTAAGTTAGTTTTTTCATTCATGGCCTTAACGTTATGCATTCACAATATAAAAATCTAAAAAGGGTGATTTCACAGAATGAGTATTCAGTCAGGGTGTTCAACAGGTATGGATAATCAGAATTATTGTGTTCTCAACGTAAGGCAAGGTAGCCTGATGTGAAACAGAGGCGGAGGCGTTGCAATATACCTCTAATTCGTGCGGATGAGATGCTAACTTTTCTGGTAAAGAAGATAGTCAAGAACTGTTTCCTCTGCTTCACTCGTGGTTCAATTTCTTTGTTTACGCAGTTAGACGAGCCAAAGCACAGGGGGTAGCGGGAAAATAAACGCCGCATTAGTACCGGAGACTACGAAGGTTAGTTCAATGCCTGAATGATATCAGCGACAATGTGTGCTCATGGGCGAGACATAACCCCATAGAGCTGGATTAATACCCTGTGATAAGGGTGTTAACACCTTTAAAGACTGAGACTGATGTGTAATGGCTGGTTTCTGTTATTCATTTTTCCGTTCATGCAGGTTAACGAGATAACTTCAGGAGGCAGATATTGTATCCATGTTATTACCGAACCAGACAAAATGCCTAGTCTGCACTCTGCCGTCGGTTATTTCTCTACCATCAATTCCGAAGTTTCACGGTCGCGGGCAGTTACTACGCCGTAGCGCTGCTGGTTGCATAATATGAGGGTATGAATAAATTAGTTAGCCACTCTATCAAAATGGGAAATAACAGTCTTATCATTCTTGGCTTTGAATTTACTTAAGGAAGAATATAAGCGACCACAACTAATAAATTATAATTAAAAATTGCGCAGGATGCGACTTAACGCAGGTGCTGATTTTAGCTGGAAGCTTTTTAACCAATTGAAAGAAGGCCAGAGTTGACAGGTATAACGAACAGTTTACGCATCGAAATATCTAACTATGAAAGGGAAAAAAATGAAGAAATTTTCACTGAATAAAGAAAAAATCAAGATTTTACTGGTTGAAGGAGTGCATCAGACAGCGGTGGATACTCTGCACGCAGCTGGCTACACAAATATCGAGTATTACAAAGGCGCACTTGATAGCAAAGAACTGAAAGAATCTATCCGTTTTGCTCATTTTATTGGACTGCGCTCTCGTACACATCTGAATGAAGAAATTCTTGCTGCAGCTGAAAAACTGGTTGCTATTGGTTGTTTTTGCATTGGTACTAATCAGGTTGACCTGGATGCGGCAAGTAAACGAGGTATCCCCGTATTTAACGCGCCGTTCTCAAATACACGCTCTGTTGCTGAGTTGGTTATCGGTGAACTGCTGCTATTGCTCCGACGCGTGCCGACTGTAAACGCCAAAGCACATCGGGGCGTCTGGGATAAACAGTCGTCAGGCAGCTTTGAAGCGCGTGGTAAAAAACTTGGCATTATCGGCTATGGTCATATTGGTACACAATTGGGTATTCTGGCTGAATCACTGGGTATGCACGTGTTTTTTTATGACATAGAGAGTAAAATGCCTTTAGGTAATGCAACCCAGGTGCAGCATCTCTCCGAATTGCTGAAAATAAGCGACGTACTAAGCCTGCACGTGCCTGAAAATGCCTCCACTACGAATATGATAAGTTCTGGTGAATTGACGTTGATGAAACCTGGGGCATTCCTGATCAATGCCTCTCGTGGGACCGTAGTAGATATTACCGCTTTATATGCAGTACTAGCGAGCAGGCATTTGGCTGGAGCGGCAATCGACGTGTTCCCAACTGAACCGGCTACAAACAGCGATCCATTCAATTCCCCACTACGTGAATTAGATAATGTCATACTGACCCCACACATTGGCGCTTCAACTCAGGAGGCACAGGAGAATATTGGGCTTGAGGTGGCAGGAAAGTTAATAAAATATTCAGATAATGGCTCTACCTTGTCTGCAGTTAACTTCCCTGAGGTATCGCTTCCACCACAAGGGGGGCATCGACTTTTACACATTCATGAAAATCACCCTGGCATGCTGAAGGCTTTAAACCAGATTTTTGTGGAAAATGGTATAAACGTTGCGGCTCAGTACCTTCAAACCAATCTGAAGATGGGGTACGTGGTTACTGATATAGAAGCAGAATATGATAATTTGCAGGCTGCACTACTTGCTATAAAGGTTATTCCGGGCACTATTCGTGCAAGGTTACTGTATTAATGGTTCTGTCGTATTAGATATATGGATACAGCAAAAGTTGCGTTTCCTCTTTATCAGGTAACCAGCGAGCGTATGCATAAGTAGGTGCTGTTACCTCCTGAAGTGCCTAAATGGGGCTTTCTGTACTACCGACGCTGGATGGAAGCGCCAATGCAGAGTGGTGAAATGAAAAACTGATAAACCAGACGCGAGGAGCACCACAGGGGGCTTATATTAAGCTGAATATAAGCCCCCTTATGAAGAGTTCAGGAATATGCGCCGCTTTTGGCTGTAGATAGCAGTGAATAGCCACGATTTTAACAAACACGTCAATTCATTAGGTGTTTACCCCATGGTTCGTTATGGTGTTAACTATTTCCTACTAAAACTAATCTTGACAACATTATCAGGGACATAATTTCTGGTCTGAATTATTTCATGCTCAATGAAATCCCCCCACCTTAGAAACAGATTCCGCAATTTGTCTGCTTGCTGACCAACTTGATAGGTTCTGATCAAGCGGTCTTTAGGGATGTGATTTAGAAGTAACTCTATCAATCGCTCAGGCGCATCCAGATATTCCGCGCAACCTGTGGCAACTGTTCGGCGTAGGTCGTGTGGAGTAAATGGTACCGTTGCTGCCATGTATTTTGTTCTCAACCGTTCGAGAGCGCGAGTTATGGCATCACCCGTGATAGGAGCTCCTGGTTTACTGAAAGATTCGAATACCCAATCCCCCGTTGAAATGATGCGCTGTGTTTTCAGCAGGGCTAGAGCAAGCGGGTGCAGGGTCACAATATGACTTTTACCGTTTTTGGTTTCAGGTATTGTCCAGTGATCGCCATTAATTTGCTCCCAGCGCATATTTACTGCTTCAGAACGACGAACTCCTGTGAAAATAATAAGGCGTAATGCATTGGCAACAGCCTGGGAAAGGATAACGCTGGATGCTATACCTTGCCCTCCAGCGGCAATAGAACCACCACCATTTCCGGCTTCTTCCAATGCTTTCCATAACATTTGCAACTCGTCCCGCTGTAACCACCTCTCACGCGGTTTACCCATTGAGGCTCCAAACATAGCAGGCTTGAGTAACCGTGCTGGATTATGATCAATAAACCCCTGTAATGTTGCGTGATCAAGGGTCATGTTCAGCAAGATCAACCCCTTACGAACACCTTCAGTGCTGGTTTTTCGTACCCTAATGAAATGTTCATAGATTAATGCTCGTGATAAATCACAGACCCTTACTGAACCTAAACCTTTTTCCAGATGACGACGAAATGTTCCCTCGTAATCTGACAGTGTACGTGCACCAATGGGCTTGCTTTCTGCTCTGAAGGCCAGCCAGCTATCCCACAATTGGTAGAAAATCGGCATTTGTTCATTTTGTTGTTTTGTCGTTTTCCGAACGTAGCGTGGATCGATACCTTGCTTAACCAACTCTACTGCTTCTGCATGCGCTTCACGCGCTTGAGCCAGCGTCATCGCAGGATAAGCACCCAAAGTGATTTTGATTTGTTTGCCATTGAGATAAGGGCGATACAGCCAGCTCTTTGTTCGACTCCCCGATCGGGATTCGACTGATAATCCTGAACCGGCTTTTGACTTAACGCTGACGACAATACGTGCTTTCCCTTCGTCTGGCGTCAGGTTTGCTACCTGTCTGTCTTGGGTGATCATAGTTGCCATTTTGAACTCATCTCGCGTACTTGTTGGCGTACTTAAATAGCATAATATAGAGTGAGGTTATATGGAACCAAATGAGACAATGAATTCATTAAATTATTGATATAAAACATTAATTATAATGAGTGTGAGATGTGGTGAGACATTGTGAAAACGGTTGTTTTTGTTTTCGTAATGCGAAGGTCGTAGGTTCGACTCCTATTATCGGCACCATTTAAATCAAGCGCTTATCTGAATTTTAAGTAAACTACTTTCTCCTCTTGTGCCGTATTTGGCATCCGCCGGCCTTTGTGCTGATGATCGATACGCTTTGGTACTCGGAATAACGGGGTCCGCCATTCGCGGTGTAACCCGCAAGATATCAATGACCTATGCGTGCCTGATGCTCGGGAGAGCAATATTCGCCGACGATTTTAATCGTTTCAAGCGCCAGCGCTATCTACCGCCGGGCCGTAGCCGTAGCTTAAGCCCATACAACCGAGCCCAAGCGCGGACACTTCGAGTTCTGATTGACCCAGATAACGTTCTTGCATTGATTAATTGTCTCTTTTATCGCGTCTTAAACGTCCAGTTTGCGACCAGTCAACCATTCAATTCTGGCGGGATCGCGGTGGGAGAAGAAAGCACTTGTTGCGGTATCGATAGCGGTAATCTGCAGCATATCTTCATCACTCAGTTCAAAATCGAGAATGTTAAGGTTCTCTTCCATGCGTTCTTTTCGCACCGTTTTTGCCAGCGAAACGATGCCTCGTTGGAAGATCCACCGCAGCACAACCTGTCCAACGCTTTTACCGTACTTCTGGCCAATCGCTGTTAACATGGGATGCTCAAACAGACCATTTTTACCTTCTGCAAACGGTGCCCAAGCTTCCGGCTGAATGCCATGGCTTTGATTCCATGGAACCGCATGCAACTGCTGGTTGAAGGGGTTAACTTCAATCTGGTTCACCGCAGGGCAAACCTTGTTGAAGGCAATGAGATCGGCCAGTCGGTCAGGATGGAAATTGCTGACACCAATGGCGCGAATTTTACCTGCCTGCTGAAGTTCTTCCATAGCACGCCATGCCCCATGGACATCGCCGTAAGGCTGGTGAATTAGATACAGATCGACGTAATCAAGTTGCAGCCGATTCAGGGAGCGTTCGAACTGTGCTTTAGCGCCTTCGTAGTTAGTATCCTGCAGCCATAGTTTGGTCGTTACAAAGAGCTCGTTACGGGTGATACCGCTTTGTTTCAGCGCATTCCCGACCTGGGTTTCATTCTGATAAGACGCGGCGGTATCAATCAGGCGGTATCCCGTATCGATGGCATCAATAACGGCTCTTTCGCATTCAGCGGCATCAGACATCTGAAACACACCAAAGCCCAACAGGGGCATTTCAATACCGTTGTTCAGTTTTACAGTTTGCATGACGTTATCCTTTGGTCGTTGAGTAGGAAAAGGATAGCGCAAAGTGATTTATTCAATTAGATGGAGTAATTAGCTAGGGTTTATTAGATTTGTTCATTAATAAGGGACTCAAGGTCGGCTTTGTGCCAGGAGGGGACCTTACCCTGATGAAGTAAGTCAGGATATTTGCGGATAAATACCCAATAATTTACGTAGGCGGGAGCCATTCAACAATAGTTTTTGCCAACTCCCTAGGTTGTTCGAGCGGAATCATATGGCCGCAATTCCGAATGATTCTAAACGACGCATAAGGTATGGCTTCGACCAACTCTTCTGCCTCCTTCATCGAACGGATGGCATCATCTTCACTGGCGATAACCAATGTTGGACAACATATCGTTGCATAAGGTATACCTTGCCGGGATAAGGATGATTGCGTGATGAAGGCTTCAAATCCCAGAGAGCATCCCATTTTCTGAATAGCTGAAATCATATCCTGATTTGATGTGTTTATAGGATGGAGTGTCCGGGCAATAGCATGGCTGCTCAGCCCCTTAAACGTTGTGGGGGACAATGACTGCACGCTTTTTCGCTTTGCTTCAGCCTCTAACGGCGTATCTTCCCGTAAGGAACTGGCAATAAGCACTAAGGACTCTACACGTTCAGGGAATTCTGCTGCCAGTTGTCGGGCAATATACCCTCCCATCGAAAAGCCTATCAAAGAAAACTTCTCAGGCAGAAGAGTAATCAGATGCTGAACGACATCATGAATGGTTCGTCCTTCAGTTACAGATGCATGATGAACAATACAGTTTGACGGCAGGTATGTTTCAAATTCATGCCAAAGCATTTCATTCAGCATAAACCCGGGAATTAAAACGATTTTACGCGGCTTTAAACTCATAGAACTCGCTTAAATGCATCATGTGTATTTATTAGGTTAGACAGGTTAAAATATCTTACTAACTGCGACAATATCAAATACCAGCCCTGGATAAGCGTTTCAATTTCCACAGAGTTTCTTAACATTTCTAACGTCCTCCCAGGCTTCCTCCACCATCAACAGGCAGTACTACGCCAGTAATAAAACTCGCTTCTGATGATAAAAGAAAGGCTATTGCTGAAGCCACTTCAGCAGGAGAGCCCAGTCTGCCCATAGGGATTGTCGATAAAACACGTTGTTCTGCTTCACTTCCAACAGGTCGTGTTTTATGAAAAAGCTCTGTCTCTATTGGCCCAGGAGCAATCGCGTTTGCGGTGATCCCGAATTGAGCAAGCTCTAATGCCCAGGTTCGTGTACAACCTACCAGCGCACTTTTTGCTGCTGCGTAAGCTGTTCGGTCAGTCGCACCGTAAATAGCACGGCTACATACATTCACAATTCTTCCCCAGCCTCTGCGCTTCATTTTGGCAACCAGCGCCTGTGTTATCTGAACTGCTACCCGTACATTGATATCCATGACATTCAGGAAGGTCGGAATATCAATACTTCCCAGTTGTTGAGGTAAGGCCACCCCTACGTTATTTACGATACCGTGAACTTCGTGATTTTTGGCAATTTTCATTAGAATTAAATTTGTTTCATCATAGCTACTCAGATCGGTCGTATATAAAACCCCTGGAAAGCTGGCATCACTATTACGGGCAATACCCACAACCAGGTGACCCTGTTCTGATAATTTGTCACTGAGTGCTCTCCCTATACCTCTGGTTGCGCCTGTAATAAGAAAAGTACGATAAGGTCCCATAGTAGAATCCTCGATCTCATTTGAATGGATGCGAATAAGATGGTACTGACATCCCATTTTTTGTTCACCGTCTATTAGACTAGCAGAACAATGACCAACTTCCGCTCTTCGCTCAAAGCGGACCTTGGAATTGAAAGCTGAGGGACTTCCTGACACAATTTTGCATTGTGAAGAAGCGGTCATCGCTAACGAGCAGATCTTCAACGTATCAATGACCATCCGCAGGGCAGGGGAGACGTTTCGATGCGGATAATAGAGAAACAATCCTTCCATTCGCAGGCTGTAACGCTGAAACACCCTGATAAGCTTACCGTGTTCTAAATCATCCGCGACCAGTTCAACAGGGACATAGGCTAACCCGAGGCTCAGCCGGGCGGCGGCTGCTTCCATATGGCTGTCAGATAAGGTCCATTGTCCTTCTGGTCGATGGGTTATTTTTTATCATCCTGATTGAGTTCCCACTGGTATACGCTGGCGTCGGCAAACACAGGGATGCGCTTTTAAATCCGCCGGGGTTTGCGGAAAACCGTCGCGACGACAATGTTCCGGAGTACCCACAATCGCCATCTCCATATCGGGCGTGATGCGCACAGCTACCATGCCCTGCCCAACTTCAGGCCCCAGACGGACGCCGGCATCAAATCTTTCCTCGATGATATCGCCATGGAGATCATGACATTCACACCGTGAAATACGATCTGCATGGCATCCAGATTACTGTGAGTGTCTATGCGTTGACCCGGGAGGTGACCTTCTCATTTTCCGACCTATGTACTCTCACTGCTGATGATGTTTTGTTTTTGTTAAATGTATTTAACGATATTTTGTAATTACGAAACGAAATATTTAAAAACAGCCATTCCTCTAAAAGAAAAAATCGCCATATGACTATTTTTAAGTTTTTTTAAATAGCGATTCCTTTCTCCCTTCACTTTCCTTTTTATCTTCAAAAAGAATATAAACCTATAAATTAATTAAAAAATGGTGTTTTAGGTTTAAAAAAATGATTTAAGCGATATTTACGTTTACTGATGGTGTTTTGAGTGGTTTTATATTCCAACCAAAAGCGACGGTGCAATACGATGTTCTATCACCCATCGGATCACTGCGCATAGGCACTACTGATATTGAAAATTGGGATATAAAAGAATGTTCAAGAAAACGTTAATCGCAGCGGCAATCGTATTTTCTGGCGCAGCAATGGCAGCGGAAAGCACCGGCGTAGCAGGGGGTACTATCACGTTTAATGGTTCTGTCTCCGACACCACCTGTGATGTGACAACTAATAATGGTTCCGATTTCACGGTAAATCTGGCACCGATCACACTTACCGACGTAACTAGCTCCACGGGTATCGTTACCGCCAACAGCAAAAATTTCACCATGAATCTGAAAAATTGCTCCGCAGCGGATGCAGATACTCAGACTCTGAAAATCACCTTCACCAGCAGCAACCTGTCTGATGATGGCAAATACCTGAAAAACTACAGCGCCAACGGCGCAGAAGGTGTGGGTATTGCTCTGACCTCTGACGGCTCCACCGCTGTACCGTTTGAAACGGCATTCAATACCGGCCTGACCTCTGCAGACGCATCTAGCGCTGACGGCGTTACGCTGACTATGCACGCTAACTACTACAACTTCGGCGGCACTGCTGCGACCACCGGTAAAGTGGTTACCGATGCAACCTATTCTTTTAGCTACGATTAATCACATAAGCCGGGGTATCAACCCCGGCCTTCAAGATCATGAAAAAATTAATAGTGTTTCTCCTCGCAGCTCTAGTTTCACAGACGGTCGCCGCCAGCGTCGTCATTAATCAGACTCGCGTTATCTATCCAGCCGGAACAAAATTTGTTTCGGTACAGCTCGTTAATGACAGTGATAAAACCCACCTGGTACAGTCCTGGCTGGATAACGGTGATGCATCCGCAGCACCAGAAAAGATCAAAGTGCCGTTTTCTCTGATGCCACCGGTGGTCAAAATGAGCGGTCATAGCGGACAAACGTTGAAAATTGCCGCGACAAATATCCAGACACTGCCTGCTGATAGAGAAAGCGTATTCTGGCTTAACGTATTGGACGTTCCGCCTACGCCGGAAGATGCCAATGAAAACTACCTCCAGGTGGCGATTCGTAACCGCATTAAAGTCTTTTATCGTCCGACCTCACTGGAACCACTGGATAGTAAAACGATCGAAAAAGTCTCGATTTCTACATCGGGCGGTCGAACCTGCCTGAAAAATGATTCGCCGTACTATCTAACCATCCCTCAGGTTGTCAGTTGGCAGGGCGGTCAGCTAAAGCAGGTCAGAAAAGACAATTTACTCTCCGATACCGTGTTTATTCAGCCATTCGGCTGTGTACTCGTATCCGACAAAGTCCACTCCGGTGGACAGTATCGTATAACCTGGCTTGATGATTACGGTACTAAACGCTTCAGCCTACTTAATAAATCGTAATTACTGCTGATACCAGGTTCTATTCTGATGAAGAACAGTTTTCTGTTTTGTAAAAGCCTGTTAGTTCATTCCGTCAGCCTCGCTTTATGTTCTTCTTTTGGGGCGTACGGCGAAACGTTCAACAGTAGCCTGCTGGTCGGTAATTCCGCGGATATGGATTGGAGTAATACAAAACTGGTGATGACCCCAGGTACGTACGATCTTGATATCTATGTGAATAATGCATGGCGCGGCAAATTCGCTATGACGATTGCCAACGATGATAAAACGACGGTACAGATTTCACGAGATGATGTGTCATTACTGGGAATTAGCGACCTGGACGCCGCGGTTGAAGCTGCGCCAGTGCGTCTGATCGATATCAATGCGTTACTGCACGGCGGGAAAAGCAAACTGACGCCGGGCGAGCTGCGTCTGGATCTGGAAGTGCCGCAGGCCTACGTGATCACCGAGAACCGTAACTGGGTTTCCCCGCAGAAATGGGACCAGGGTATCAACGGCATTTATACCAATTACAACGTAAACTACTACAACTTTCACGGCCTGAGCGAAGGATATACCAACAGCGATAACGTTTATCTGTCACTGAACAGCGGCTTGAACCTATCCAGCTGGCACTTCATCGACAATTCAACGTGGATGCGTTACAGCAACCTCGGTAAAAGCTATTGGGTCAATACAACCCGTTATCTGGAGAAGCCGATTGCGCAGATTGGCGCACTAATGCGCGTTGGCCGTGCTTATACCACCTCAGACTACTTTGATACCGTGCGCTTTCGTGGCCTGACGCTCAACAAAAGTCGCCAGATGTTGCCCGACAGCGAACGTGTGTATATGCCTGTGATTAACGGCATTGCCACGAGTTCTGCGGTCGTGAGCGTATATCAGGACGGGCATATTATTCATCAGCTCACGGTTCCTGCTGGTCCTTTTTCAATCAGGGATTTAATGCCAACCGGTTCGCGAGGCGATCTCTCTGTGGAAGTGAAAAACAACGGCGGTAATACCGAGCGTTTTGTGGTGCCCTTTTCTTCCATTCCTGACATGCTTCGTCCAGGGACCAGCGACTATCAGTTCAACATTGGTGAAGTGGATATGCGTGGTATCAACGACCATAGCAGCTTCGCTCAACTCAGCTATTCGCGGGGGATCAACAACTATGTGACCGCCACCGCGGGAAGCATCTGGAATGCCGACTATCGTTCGTTTTTGGTTGGCGGCGCGCTGTCCCTTCCCTACGCAGGGTCGCTATCGGCATCCGCTGAGACATCACAATATAAATTGCCGGGAGATAGTCAGCGCCATGGTGAAAAATATTCGCTCTCATGGAGTAAATTCTTCCCGACCAAAACTAACCTGACGCTGGCTTCCTATTACTACCGGACACAGGATTACGCCTCGTTCAGCGATTATATTCTGACCCGAGCCAATATCGCGGACTACGGTGGTACGAATACCTCAACGCAGAATAGCAAACAGGCTTTCAGCGCCAATATTAATCAGCCGCTGCCGGATAATTTTGGCCGCCTTATGTTATCGGCGTACTGGCGTGATTACTGGCGCGGTCAAAAAACCAGTCGTCAATATAACCTGACCTGGAGTAACGTTTTTAACAGCGTGAACTACTCCGTTTCACTGCGTCGCTCTGAGGTATCGCAGTCTTACTACGACTATGAAACGAACAACGAAGGTAACGTTGTCAGTTCGCTGCGTTCGCGGGGGAATACGGAAAATAATCTTTATTTATCCGTGACTATCCCGATGTCTATCTTTGGGACTCCGGGCAGCGTCGCGACACATGCCAGCGTTCAGAAGGGGCAGTATACTTCGTCTGATGTCAGTTTGAGCGGCAGCGCACAAAATGTTGATTATAGCCTGATGCTTGCACACGATCGCGATGGCAATTCACGGTCTGCTGATTTGTATACCTCCTGGAAAAATAGTCTCACCAGTCTTAACACCGGGCTAAGCATGGCTCGCGAGTATCGTCAAACCAGCCTCGGCGCGAGCGGCAATATTCTGGCGTGGCAGGGCGGGGTGATAGCCTCACCAAATACCGGGCGGAACTTTGTCATTCTTGAAGCCCCCGGTGTAGAAAATGCTGTGGTGAACGGTGACTCATCCACGCGAACCAATAACCACGGTATTGCCCTGGTTACCAGCGCTACGCCGTATCGACAAAATAACTTCCATCTCGAACAGGATGGTACTAAAAGCAGCGATGTAGATTTACAGGGCAACTTGCTGAATATCGCCCCATACGAAGGCAGCATCACTTATCTGAAATATAAAACAGATACTCGCAAGGTATTTATGTTGGATGTTCAGGACAGCAACGGCGATCAACTACCGTTCGGTGCACTGGTTTCAGATAACCAGAACCAAGAGCTGGGCTATGTGTCTCAGGGAAGTCAGATGTTTATTAAATCTGACACGATGCCTGACACAATCCGTATTAATACCAGCAAAGGCAAATTAAAGCGTAGCTGCGTTATTATGCAGCCAAAAGAAAATGCCACCAATATCTGCCGATAACCTGATGTGAGTAATGATACCAATATGAGAAAAAATTTATTTATTATCGCAGCTGTTTTTGGGTTGATATTTCTCCCACTGCATGATGCCAATGCAGCGGCAGATGTTCAGGCCCGAGCGGTAACTGGCGATACTTGCCGTAATAGCGGCATTCTATTTAACAGCGTTGCCGAGGCGGATAAATCGTTAAATCTTTCTTCTGAGTTTTTGACCTCAAACGTCGTCGAGAAAACCTACACCACAAGCTGGTCCGGCAGTATGACCTGTGTTTATGGGAATGTGGGTATCGGCGGGCTGTTGCAGGATCATCTCTATTATTTCACCGGTTTTAACAGCAACCCGGTGTATCTTAACTTTAATAGCGCGGATGGTGAGAATAGCTATTGGATTAAAGTGACGGCGCAAATCACCGGTGATACCAAAGTTACCGTCAGTGGTATCGTGGGTATTCACTCGATAGCTTACCAGACACAATACACCGTGCGCGCGGAGCTGTTGACCACTCCACCAACGGGGGTGTCTACCTATACTAAAACCACGTATAACGGCGCGCTGAGCGTCATTCCCGCCGTGATGAGCGGTACCGGTTCTGGCAGTGATAGCCCGTTACTGTCCAGTAAGACCTACGCCTATCGTGCGTGGAATAACATGATGTCGGACACCGCTCGCAAAAGCTGGGATACCGATCATTTTATTGCCTACGAGAAACTTACTATTCAGTTTGAACCCAAAGAGACTACCTGCAATATGACGCATAATATGACGGTAAAATTACCGCCAGCATCACTGAATATGCTAAAAATAAACGGCAAAGCCAATGGGGCTGATTTCACTATTCCCTTAAAATGCGGCAACCTTGCAGGTGTCAAAACGGCGACGAGGAACGTTAAAGCCTGGCTGTCCAGCAACGATCTGCTCACAACTGACACCAGCTATCAAGTTATGGTTAATGATGAAACAACCGCTGGTGGCGTTGGTATTGCCATTCGCAGTCGCTATTTTTTGGGCGATTATGAAGAAGTTAAAATATCCAGTAGTAACGATATGGAACACGCGACGCAAATTCTTGACATCGCCAAAAACGATGACATTCAGGATATTCAATATATTTATCTGCATGCTTATTACAAAGTCTATAAAGCTTCCGCGCTAAGTACCGGCACAGTTGTGGCGACGGCACAAATTATGCTTGGTTACGATTAGGTCATTATTTATCTAAGTTTATCTATTTTTGAATAGCGTGAAAGGTTGTCATGAAGATATCAATTCAGACTGTGCTTAATTTATTACACAATATTATTGTTCCAGTTTCTGCAGATCTGGTTAATCACTTACAAAGAACGGCGATTATCACTTATTATTTGAGCCGTCATGCCCGGCTTGATCAACAGTCCGTCAGTACGGCATTTCTGGCCGGGATGCTTCATGATATCGGTGCGCTCAGCAAAGATCGCGCCAGGCTCACCGTCGGTAGCGAGGACTTTCTTGATAACCATGAACAACTGGGGAGAACGATGACATCAGGGATCCGTTTCCTTAATCCGGTCACGCCGATCCTTGAAAATCACCATGTGAAGTGGTCCGATACTAACGACGAAAACCTGCCGCTGGTGAACCATCTTGTGCATATGGCGGACACGTTCGAACTTTATCTGCGCACGATTAAAGGCGACTTTATTGCTCAGCGTGAACAGATTATTACGCAGTTTTTCCTCCTGCCCGAGCAGTGGCCAGAAAAGTTGATCAATGCACTAAAGGAATCCAGCAACGAGGACGGCTTCTGGTTCCGGCTTGGTAACCCCATGCTGCCTCAGGTACTGAACGCCATCAGCCCGCTACACGACCACATGCTCGATCACCATGACTTTCTGGAGGTGTGCCAGCTGATTTCCAGAATTGTGGATACCCACAGCAGCTTTACTCGCACCCACAGCACCAGCGTGGCCCATGTCGCCGCGCGCTTAGCTGAGCTGTACGGCTACGATCGCGATATGCAGGAAAAAATATGTATTGCTGGCTACCTTCACGATATCGGCAAGCTTTTTACACCGCTCAGTATTCTGGAAAAAAGAGGGAAACTCGAAAACGATGAGTACGCGATAATGAAACAGCACAGCTATAAAACGCTGGTAATGCTCAACCCGATTCCAGAGCTTGGCAACATTGTGCACTGGGCTGCGAATCATCACGAACGGTTGGACGGCAGCGGCTACCCTTTCAGGCTTACAGCAGCCTCGCTCGATATGCCTTCGCGCATTCTTGCCGTCGCGGATGTTTTTACTGCCATGACAGAGAATCGCCCTTACCGACAAGGCATGCAAAGTGAGAAAGCGCTGACCATACTCCGTGAAGAGGCGGCGAATTATAGGTTGGATCGGGACATCGTGGTATTACTAGACCATAATATTGCAACTGTGAAGCCACTTGTCGCAATGTATTGAGTCTGTAAGAACAGAAAATGAAATATTTGATTGCCAATAAAGTCGTTTACGATACGGAAAGCGGGGAGCTGAACATTCCTGATGACGAGCTTACTGAAAGCAAAAAGCTCACACATACGGCGAACCGGATCCTGTCACTGCTTATCGCCTCACCCGGTGAAGTACTTGAACGCCAGTATCTGCTTGAGCAGGTATGGGAGTCTGTTGGCCACACCAGCTCAAGCTCATCATTAAATCAGTACATCAGCATTTTGCGCAAAACGCTGACTTCGTTCACTGATATTGAAGAGTCAATTATTGTTGTCCCGAAAGTGGGTTTTTTCTTTTCTGCGGATATCGACATTCAGCGAATTGATGCGGTCAACGAGATACCGGGCCGGGCCGAACCTAAACCAGTATATACGCCAAAGAAATCCTTACCGCTAAAATACGTGTTCGCCACCTTCATCGTGATTGTGCTTATCATCGCTAATCTGTGGGTCTGGTATCCCTCGCAGAAGAATGAGCGCTATTCCAATCTGGCCTTCATGGGGAACTTAGAAAAATGCACTATCAGTACCTACGAACATGTTTCAGCAGATACACGGAAAAGAATACTGGAAGTGCTGCGATCCGCCGAACCAAATCTAAATGAGAAATGCCTTAAGCACCCGACACAGTTGATGGTGAATATCCAGCCAAGCGTATTTTACGGTAGCCGCGGACGGATTTTTTATTCATTGTGTTCTTTGGATTCAGAGGTCGGTGAGCTGACCTATTGTGAAAACCATTACGCATTTAACTGGGAAATGAAATGAAGTTTGCACTAACACTGTCTGCGGTTATAGCCACTTTAACGGCTACATTTTTCTGGGGATTGATGGATCATTCTTCGTCCTATTTAGATGACCGTTGCTTTGCGAACTTCACCTACACTGATAGTACCGACAGTAACGCTTTCAGCTTCAAAGGTAATATTGTTTTTGAAATGTCTAAAAATAAAACAGGGCAATTTAATTTATCCGGCGATATGGGTTATCAGGGGAAGAATTATACTTTATCCCGTTACGTAAAATTCACTTATACAAACATCAAAGATAACTCCTATAGGGTGAAAGTACTTTCTCAGGAAACTATGGCCCACGATAATGTCCCGGCCGACTTATCCCCGCTCGCCATTAAAATATTCTTTCTCAGTGGTGAATATTCAATGCATATGACGAAAAATGATAATAACTTTATCACTATCGGTAATGCGCTCTCACCGCTGATGAATTGCGTCATTCAGTCCTGATGTTCGTTCAACATCACAAGGAAGTTCTTGTGCATCAAGAAATCAAAAAATCAAATTGTGTTAATTGTTCCAAATGCGGCTTTGCGGCCGCCTGCCAGTCGTATCTTTTCGACCGGCAGGAGCCTATGTTTATCAACGATTTGTCGCGTAAAAAAAGAGTAGCAAAAAACGAGTATATTTATCAAAGTGGCACGCCAGTTCGCGCATTGTATGCACTGAGGCGCGGTATTGCGAAGGTTTATGATGCGCAAAATACCCTCCAGGGTGTCGTCTTTCCCGGCCAGGTTGTGGGCGTGGATGAGCTGTTTGCCAGCCACTATCAGTACAGCGTCCAGGCCGCCACTGAGGTAGAAGTTTGTGAGCTGCAAAACCGTCACTTTTATCAGATTAGTCAGATTACACAAGACTTTACCAATCTGATTATTCATATACTTTCACGCTCCGCCAAAGAAAAGCAGCAGTTAATTAGCGTGCTGGTAAAACCCGACGGGTTACAGAAAGTCAGCGACTTCATCCAGCTAATGGCAGATACGCGTAAAGAATATGGTTTTGACCACCACGATTTTGAACTTCCGCTGAACAAAAAAGAGTTAGCGCAACTGTTGGGCATTTCACAATCGACGCTGGCGCGGGCGCTTGATACGCTGGTTGAGCAGCAAATCATCGCGGTAAATAAGAAAGAGATTACCTTACTGTAGAAGTCATCACGTGGTGGGCAAAGCCTGCTTCTTCCCACCGCACTCCCGTCATTTTATGACTGACTCGGCAACGCACCGCTTCGTCGCATGAGCAGGTCCACCTAAAAATTTATGCACTTCGTTTCTCACCGAATTCTGTATTGGTTTTGAGTCAGCGCTTAATGCTCATGTTGCAACCGTTGACCATCACGTTTCACTTCTCTTTGAAGCCTGCAAGAACGATGTGAATGGTAACGATGATGAGAGGGGGATATCGGTAAAATACAGTCGATAGGCATGACTGCCGCTACCGTATTGCCGCACTAACATGGCAGTGATGCGTTCACACTGGCCTGTCATCTCTGATGTTGTCACACTTAAAATACAACAAGCTCGCCTCCAGACGGTTTCCACCTTTTCTCTGTGCACACATCTACGAAGATGGAAACCTTACTGTTATCGTCTGATTCTTTCTGAATATAAAGTTTAAATCACCAGGTTGATATGAAAATGTTATTTTATTGAAAATATAAATTTTAAATTTATTTGAATTGTCGTCAAATGAAGCGTAAATACCAATTTTTTATTTATTTCAAAACAACCTCTTGAATAAGTGGATGTTGTGGGTAGTATGGTATTTGTCCTGTTGAGTTTGAGGCTATGATAATGAGAAATATATTAAGCATTGCTGCTTTTATGATTTTTTTAGTTAACGCGCCGGTTTATGCAGGGAAAATTTATCTATCCGGAATGGTAGTCGATAATGCTGCTTCAGCAAGGCAGCAATGCGTGGAACAAGCATTGACGTTTGGCGTTGAAAATATCTGCCACAGTAAACAAGGTGCCAGTATTATGACTACAATTAAACATGTCACCGTCACCTTTAAGAATAGGCTAAGTCAAGCCCGGATTGTGACGTTAAATTATTCATAGTTGTCTGTCTTTATTAAAAAAAGCGATGCTATAAAGTTTGTTATAATTAATATATGTCCCTGCTGCAATGTTAAACGTCACCGTGCTTTCAGTGACATCAGTATCAGTTTTGCTTATCTAACCGGCTTGCCTCAACGCTCAAATTTGCGGTCAGACTCATTATCCCGCAGATAGTTGTGACTAAATAGCGGCACAGTTTTCCGGCTGCGCCGCCTGCATCATGCTATTGCGCCATTAACACGAATTCACCTCAGCCAAAGTATTCCCGCGTGAACGTGACGTTTGGGTGCTATGCGAAACCATCACCAGTAGCTGGAGTAATGGTGTTATTGAGAGACATGAAAATCTCCACCCAAGTTGCTGAAGATCCACTTTTTACCCCTCGCTGGCATGGTCCCTCGCGACGATGACATAACCATTACTAATAAAAGGTCCTGCTGATGATATTCATTGGTGAAGTCAATTATACGTTACGGGTAACAAGGCGTAGTTTAATTCCTTAAGTGAGAGGCAATAGGCCAGATGATCTAAATACAGGAGTAACCGCTATGTCATTCGTAACCACAAAAGACGGCGTTAATATTTATTTTAAAGACTGGGGCGATAAATCAGCGCAACCAATCGTGTTCCATCATGGATGGCCACTCAGTGCTGATGACTGGGATAACCAGATGCTTTTCTTCCTGGCGCAGGGGTTCCGCGTTATTGCCTTCGATCGTCGCGGTCATGGGCGTTCGGACCAGATAAGTGAAGGGCATGATATGGATCACTATGCTGCTGATGCATCGGCTGTAGTTGAACATTTGGATCTGAAAAATGCAGTACATGTGGGTCATTCTACTGGCGGCGGTCAGGTTGCGCGCTATGTGGCCAGATATGGTCAGCCACAAGGCCGTGTTGCAAAAGCAGTTCTGATTAGCTCAGTACCTCCGCTGATGGTTAAAACCGACAGTAATCCAGGCGGCACACCGGTTTCTGTCTTTGATGGTTTTCGTCAGGCGCTGGCTGCCAATCGCGCGCAGTTCTATCTTGATGTGGCATCCGGGCCGTTCTATGGATTCAACCGCGATGGGGCGGTGGTTTCTCAGGGAACCATCAATAACTGGTGGCGTCAGGGGATGATGGGGAGTGCAAAAGCTCATTATGAAGGGATCAAAGCCTTTTCTGAGACGGATCAGACCGACGATCTGAAAGCCATTACGGTACCCGTTCTGGTTATGCAGGGTGATGACGATCAGGTTGTACCCTATAAAAACGCCGCTCTGTTGCAGGACAAATTACTGAGCAACAGCACGCTACGTATCTATCCGGGCTATCCTCACGGAATGCATACTTCGCATGCGGACGTCATTAATGCTGATATTCTGGCGTTTATAAAATCATAAATCGTGCAGTGGAAGAGCGTGTCCCGCGCTCTTCCAGTTATATGTCTCGGCGCCACCATCAGGCAGTAGACATATAAATGCTCAAATATTCAACGTTTCAATCTCCATCCTGAGGGCAGGGAGACGTTGCGATGCGGATAATAGAGAAACAGTCCCTCCATTCGTACGCCCTAAAAAACCCGAATAAGCGCCCCGCGCTCTAAATTATCGGCGACTAGCTCTAGGGGAACATATGCCAGTCCCAGACTCAGCCGGGCGCTTCCGCTTCCATATAGCTGTCAGATAAGGCCCACTGTCCCTGCGGCCGGTGAGTCACTCTGGATGAGATCCCACTGCTACATACTTCCGTCGCCAAACTGATAGGCAATACACGGATGCGCGGCTTAGTCCGCTGGTGCTTGTGCTCGTATAACGATTATCGTCCGGCGGCTAACCCGATGTTGCGTGGTGCAGCCCCAGTTTTTCTGGCAAAGCATAGCGATTTAAGTTCTTTGTTATTTCAGGCGTTATCCCCGATCTTCATGCCATATATACACTGGCGGAAAGGGCGTCTGAAGGAATGGGTAAACGAAACTCCCTCTATTTGCACCAACAACAACGAGAACATATTCACCAGCTTTCAACCAGCATCCTGTGGCGCAGCGAACTCCCGACCTGGATAATCATGATGGCCATTTATGGCGGCTGGTTTGCGACCCTGGCGAACTGGCAGACGTTGGGTTTATATCCCGCCACCGTGCTGCTTATCGGGTTTACCGCCTGGTATATGTCGCTACAGCATGAGTTGATCCACGGACATCCCACCCGATTTCCCCGGCTGAACCAGCTTTTCGGCACGCTGCCGTTGGCGGTCTGGTATCCGTATGGCCTGTATCGCGACTCCCATCTGGCGCATCACCGTAACGACCACCTTACCGTACCCGTGGACGATCCTGAGTCTTATTACTTCAGCGATGAAAGCTGGGCGCGGTTTCGCCCGTGGCAGAAGCGGGTGATTCATCTGCGTAACACCTTTATCGGACGGCTGTTGCTGGCGCCGCTGATAGATATCGTGCAGACGCTGGGCAGTGCCGTGTCAGCCTTTCGCCGCATGCAGGTAGCGGCCATGCTGATGTGGATCACTCACGGGGCCTTACTTGCCGTGCTTTTTGGCTGGATGTCGCACCTTGGCTTCTCGCCTCTGTGGTTTGTTCTGGCGGTGAGTTACCCCGCGCTGGCGCTGACCAAAGTGCGATCTTTTTTTGAGCATCGGGCTGCGGACGATCCGCTGGCGCGTTCGGTCATCAACGAGGCCGGGCTGTTCTGGCGAGTCCTGTTTTTGAATCTTAACTATCATTCTGTACATCACGATCTGCCAGGCGTGCCCTGGTATGGGCTGAAGGCGGTTTACCTGCACAATCGCGATGCCTATCAGCGGCGCAACCACGGTTTTCTGGTGAAGGGATACGGTGAATGGTTACGCCATTTCTGGGGGAAACCGGTGGATGTGACGGTCCATCCGGGTATTCATAAAGGAGACGGTCATGAGTGATCCGCTGGCATTCCCGATGTACGCCGTTAACCGCCGCGATACGGATGCCCTGTGGCTGGCAGTTCAGAAACTGCTGGTTGACCGGGGTGTGCCGGTAGGGAGCCTCACGCCAGCGTTGCCGCAGGAGGCGCTGGTGACACACTGGCAAAACCCGCAGCTGATCCTGAGCCAAACCTGCGGTTACCCTCTGGTGACGCAGCTTTTGGACGTTCAGGTAGTCGGCTGTTTTCACTACACCGCGCCGGGCTGCGAGAACATCTATTACCGCAGCGTGCTGGTGGCGCGCGAAGAGGATAAACAGCAAACCTTTGCTGATTTTCGCGGCCGAGCGGTGGTGTGCAATTCCACTGATTCGCAGTCAGGTTACAACGTACTCATGAAAATTGTGACGCCACTGGCGGTGAACGGGCGCTTTTTCTCGCGCGTTGTCCTGAGCGGCAGCCATCGTCAGTCGCTTCACGATGTAAAACACGGTGAAGGGGATATCGCGGCCATCGACTGCGTGACCTGGGCGCTATTACAACGCCATGAACCCGCGTTGCTGGACGGGCTGGCGATTATCGACCAAAGTCCGCTGGCGCCTGGATTACCGCTCATCACCGCGAAGGAAACTTCTTCCGACACCCTTGCCTCGCTGCGCGAGGCGCTTCATACGCTGGTGAGTGCGCCGGAATACCGGGAAATTTGTGCCGCGCTGCTGATAGGCGGGTTTAGCGAGGTGAC
This sequence comes from Kluyvera sp. CRP, assembly GCF_019930565.1. NCBI lineage: Bacteria > Pseudomonadati > Pseudomonadota > Gammaproteobacteria > Enterobacterales > Enterobacteriaceae > Kluyvera > Kluyvera sp. CRP. The sequence goes on from NZ_CP082841.1 coordinate 2,226,993, forward strand.
GCGCGAGCCTTATTCGTTATTACTGGACTGGCGCAAGGCGGCGCAAACAGCCGGTGTTACCCGGCTGTAGCTCTTCAGGCAAAGTGGTTTCTGGCCAGCGGAAGGCCCAGTTTTTCCCGCAGGGTGCCCGGTGCATATTCGGCTTTCATCACCCCTTTAGCTTTGAGAATAGGGACAACCTGTTCCGCGAAGCGATCAAAATCCCCCGGCAGCAACGGGAACATCAGGTTAAAGCCGTCTGCTGCCCCGGAAAGATAGATTTCCGCCAGCGTGTCGGCAACTTCCTGCGCACTGCCAATAACCAGCCAGCTGTCGGAGCTTTGCAGCAACAGACGACCCAGCTCCAGAATGGTCAGGGCGGGGTCGTAATCCCGGATGAGTTGCAGTACGGTGCGAATACCGTCGAAGTTAGCTTCGTCTGGCAGCGGCGGCAACGGTTTATCGTAGGGATAAGGGCTCAGATCCAGCTTCAGATACGCCGACAGCAGATCGATAGCCATCCGATCGCTCATCAGCTGCGCGTTAAGCTGCTGGCGCTCGGCTTTTTCGGCTTCGGAATTCACCACTACCGGCAGCACTCCGGCGATGATTTTAAAGGCTTCCGGCGAACGTCCGAGCGCTTTCAGGCGCTGATTCATCTCTTCGCGGTAGGCTTTTCCCTGCTCGATGGACTTGATAAACACAAAGTGCATATCCGCCTTGCTGGCGGCGAGTTGCTTACCGGCTTCGGAAGAGCCTGCCTGCACGAGAACAGGATGTCCCTGCGGCGGACGCGGCACATTAAGCGGGCCACGCACCTTAAAGAAATCGCCGTGATGATTAAGATGATGCACTTTGTCGGCATCGGCAAACAGGCCGCGCGGTTTATCAAACAGGAGCGCGCCATCTTCCCATGAGTCCCACAGATGGGTGACCACATCGATAAACTCCCCGGCGCGCTGGTAACGATTACCGTGCTGCGGGATCTGATCCAGACCGAAGTTGGCGGCTTCCTCTTCCAGCCAGGAGGTCACGATATTCCAGCTTGCGCGCCCGTTACTCAGGAAATCGAGCGAGGCGAAGTAGCGCGCCAGGTTATAGGGTTCGGTGTAAGACGTTGAAGCGGTTGCCATCAGGCCAATATTGTCCGTCACGGCGGCCAGCGCCGAGAGTAGCGTCAGCGGTTCAAGGCGGGCATTGGCGTAATGGGCAAGGCCGCTGTCCCAGATCCCGGTATGGTCGGCAATGAACAGGGCATCAAGCGTGGCGGCTTCGGCTTTGCGCGCAAGGGCGGTGTAGTAGTTGAGGGTGAAAATCTCGTGCTCGGGGGCGTCCGGATGACGCCATGAGAACCGGTAATCACCCTGTGGATTGAAAAAGAACAGGTTCAGGATCATGGTGTTGTGCGACATTGTGGGGCCCGTGTCAGGTTGTGGCCGATCCCTGGCCATTGGATAATTAAATGCGTTAAAGGTTGGTATTGACCCATTGTTCTGCCACGGCAGCAGGATCCTTGTGCTGGAGGTCGACCTGCTTGTTCAGCTCGACAAGAGCGGTGTTATCCAGCTTGTGAGACACCTGATTGAGGATGTCGTCGATTTTTGGCGTCAGCGCCGCTTTGCGAACCAGCGGGACAACGTTTTGGCTTGGCTGTTCGTGTTTATCATCTTCCAGCACCACCCAGTCCTCTTTGGCAAGCGAGCCTTGGGTGGATACCACCGTTGCCACGTCAATTTTGCCGGAGTTCAGCGCCAGACGGGACAGCGGCCCGCCCATGTCGAGGGATTTCACCTCTTTAAACTCCAGGCCGTAGACGCGCTTCAGACCCGGCAAACCGAGGGCGCGAACCGGAAACTCCGGCGGGCCGCCGATCACCAGCTCGTGTGCAACGGGTGTCAGATCGGAGAGTTTGGTTAAGCCGTATTTTTTGGCCGTTTCGGCGCGGACGGCCCAGGCCGTGACCGAGCTTGCGGAAGAGGGGGTGAGCAGCGTAAATTCTGCCGGCAGCACTTTTGCCAGCCCGGCGCTGACGTCGCCCTGGGTGGTCGCGAGGGTTTTGGTGTCATAGTAATTCAACAGTGCGCCGAGATATTCCGGGACAATATCTATTTCACCGCTTTTCAGGGCCGGAATAATAATTTCTCGGTTACCCAGATTAAGCCGTGTTTTCACATCAATATTATTTTTCTTTAATGCGCTGGCGTAAATATTGGCAAGAATGGAGCTTTCGGTAAAGTTCGCCCCGCCAATGGTGACGGTTTCCGCCAGGGAGGTAAAACTTAAGCTGAATAATCCTGCCGCCAGAAGGGATAATTTAAATCCACGGCGGTTAAACGCTTGCCATAATGATTGCTTCATAGAGCCTCTTTTTTGCAGGTGGTTTTTATCATGATTCCGTTATTGCAGATGCGAGCTTTGACTGAAATAACACGTTGTTGATAAGTGAAAATATCCCCTCGCAGGCCAGTGCCAGCAGCGTCACCACAAGGGAGCCGGCAATAACCTGCGGTATATCGCGCTGCCCAAGACCATCAATCAGGAAGCGGCCCAGCCCACCCAGCCCGGCATAGGCGGCGACCACCGCCGTGGCGATAAGCTGCAACAGCGCGGTGCGAATTCCGGCAAAGATCAACGGCATCGCTAGCGGGATGCGCAACTGCCACAGGCTTTGCACGGGCGTCATGCCAAGCGCGGTGGCGGCGTCGCAAAGGGTGCGGTCGGCGTGGTAAATCCCGACCCAGGTGTTGGTCAGGATCGGCGGGACAGACAACGCGACCAGCGCAAGAAACACCGGCACATCATTGAAACCAAAAAGAATAATGCACAATAAAATCAGGCCAAGAGACGGGATCGCCCGGCCAATGTTGAACAGATTGATGACCAGGAAAGCTCCTTTGCGCCAGTAGCCCAGCGCCACCCCCAGAGGTAACGCAATGGCCGAGGCGATGATCATGCTCACTAGCACATACCAGAGATGCTCACGCAAACGCAGCAGGATCCCCGTATCGCTAAGCCAGTGGTCCGGCTGAATTAACCATTGCCAGGTTGCGGTTAAGATGTCCATTAGCGTGCCCACGGCGTAACCCAATAGCCCAGACGCGCTATCAGAGAGTCAAAAATAAACGACAGCACCAGGCTTAGCACCACGCTCACCACAATCGGCGTCAGGAAATCCTGGTTAAAGCCCGACAGCAGCAGTTGGCCAAGACCGCCCTGACCAATCAGCGCCGTAACCGTGACCAGCCCCACGAGTGTGACTGAGGCAATACGCAGCCCGGCAAACAAAGACGGGAGAATCAGGTGCAGCTCAACGTCAACAAACCGGTACCAGCGCGTGTAGCCTAGCGCGCGGGCGGATTCGAGCACGTCGGACGGCAGCTTTTCTATCCCGGCGACCACGTTGCGTAGCAGGATCAGCAGTGAATAGAGCGTTAAGCCAATCACTGACGTGGTGAGCGACAGGCCGGTAAACGGGATCAACAGAATAAACAGCGCCAGCGAGGGGATGGTAAACAGCACCCCGCACAGACCGAGCAGTACCGGCGCCGATGCGGGCCAGCGCAGGGTCAGGCCAATCAATACCCCGGTGAGTGCCGTACCGAAAAAGAGCGATACCGCCACCAGTTGCGTGTGCTGCCAGAACAGGGCGGCAATCGGCCCTTGATTGTCCGCAATCCATTGCCAGTCAATCATAGCGGCGAACATCCACATGCCCGTCCAGTACGCGCTGCAGCAGCCCGTGGGAAATACTGCCCTGATACTGACCGTCTCCGTTGACGTGCACCAGCACTCCCCCCGGCGCATCCAGCAGTGCGCTGTAGGCGAAACGCAGGGAGTGAAGCGCCTTCAGGGTCAGTGATACGGGCAGGGTGGTGCGCCGCTCAGGGTCAAGCCAGTACAGCGGGCGCAGCTGTTTATCGAGCACCAGCCGCAGCGGGCTGGCAACCAGCGGATGCTGGCTGGAAATGGGGGTTAATTCCTCGTCCACCAGGGGAACATCGTGACGCGGAAGCTGCCCAACCTGAAGTCTGGCAAGGCGTTTTAAGTTGGGCTCAGGCCCGATGAATCGCGCCACGAACTCGCTGGCCGGCTGGGCGAGGATACTATCGGGCGTATCAAACTGAGCCAGGACTCCGCCTTCCTGAAAGATGGCCATTTTATCGCCCAGGCGAATAGCTTCATTGATGTCATGGGTGACGAGCACGATAGTTTTGTGCAGGCGCTGCTGGAGTTGCAACAGCTCGTCCTGGAGCTTTTCCCGCACCACCGGGTCGATGGCCGCAAAGGGTTCATCCATTAACAAAATCGGGGGATCGGCCGCCAGCGCGCGGGCAATCGCCACCCGCCCTTGCTGCCCGCCTGAAAGCTGGTGGGGGTAGCGCGTAAGCAGGCTCGGGTCGAGGGACATGAGCTCAACCAGTTCATCAATACGTGCCTGAATATGCTTTTTTTTCCAGCCAAGCAGACGCGGAACCGTGGCGATATTCTGAGAAACGGTCCGGTGCGGGAATAAGGCTGCACTTTGCATGACAAAACCAATTTTTCGCCGTACCTGAATAATATCGGCATCGGCTATTTTAATACCCTGAACATATACCGAACCGGCATCCGGGATATCCAGTTGATTAATCATACGTAATATAGTTGTTTTCCCGCAGCCGCTAGGGCCAACGAATGTGCAAAATTCACCTTCATTGATAACGATATTTAATTTTCCGATCGCGGCATGCGTACTACCAGGGTACGTTTTGTTTATGTTTTCAAGTCTTATCATATGAAACAATAGCACCCTGAAATTATTGCGTTTATATCAAACACAAATTACAGAGGCGATGAACAGGGCGCAAATATGATATTTGCATTTGTATTGCAGGTATTTGGAATTTGATAAGGGGGATTCAGCAATAATGCGGACACCGATGTAAGCCCCCCCGTTGTCGTTCCACGCACTTTCTGACTTAACGGCGGCACAGTTTTCTGGCTGTGCCGCCTGCGTCAAGCTATCGCGCCATTAACGCGAATACACCCCAGCCAAAGTATTCCCGCGTGAACGTGACGTGGCGTTTGGGCGCTATCGTCAGTGCTTTCCTGACTTCAGAGGCAAAGTCATCATCAGGGTTTTCTTCCAGCCAGCGACGCATGGTCATCCATTTTGCGGCTTCGTATCGGTCCCAGCCTTCCTGGTCTGCCAGCACCATTTCCACCACGTCATAGTCTTGTTCGCCGAAAGCGTCGACAAGCGCGGGGAGGGTGAGAAAGTCAGCCACGGACGAGACGCCGCAGGCCTGGGCAACCTCTTCGCTGGCGGGCACCTGACGCCAGTAGGGTTCACCGATAAGGATGATTCCGCCGGGCTTAAGGCTTTTTGCCAGCAGCGCGATCGTTCCGGCAAAACCCCCTGCAATCCAGGTTGCACCGATGCAGGCCGCCACGTCATATTTTTCGTCGGCGACGTAACCTGCCGCATCATTATGAATAAAGTGCACGCGATCGCTGACACCGAGTTCTTCTCCTCGCTGCTTTGCCTGCGAGGTGAAGAGCGGACTCATGTCGATGCCCGTACCGGTAATGCCGTGATCGCGAGCCCAGGTGCAGAGCATCTCGCCCGAGCCGCTGCCCAAATCGAGAATTCTGGTCCCCGGCTTCATGCGCAGTACATGGCCCAGCGTGGCGTATTTTACTGGTGTGAACGGGTTATGAATGCGGTGTTCACTTTCACTAATGGTAAAAATGCGTGGGATATCCATTAATTAATTCCTTTTTTGAATTGCATGTTCAGGTGGCTCCCTTCCGGGGATTTTGATTTTTCAGTCAGCAGAGCAAAGAGTTTGCCCTCAAAAGTCTCGCTGACCGGCCATTCGGTATTGTCAGGGCGTTGCACGACTGTAAGGCCCGCGTTGCTGAAAAGGCGGGGATATTCGTCATCCAGCCAGGCCGTCATCACGCTCCCGAAGCGCGTAGTGCATCCGCTTTCGTCTATTGCCCAGAACTGCGTTGAGCTGGTTTTTGCCTCTTCATCCCAGGCGTTTTCCGTTAACAGAAGATGGGGGACCTCAAGGAACAGCCCGTGCGGGCAGCGTTGCCAGCTTGCCGGCGCTGTGCCCTGACGTTTAACTTCATCAAAAGTATGAACTTCAGCGAGCAGCCTGCCACCAGGTACCAGCCACCGCGCGCAGCGGCTGATAAGAGTCTGAGCATCTGTTGCACTGAAAACATTCAGCTCTCCGAACGTCATCATGATGAAATCGAAGGGGAGTTCTGGGTTGTAAGTACGGATATCCTGATGAATGTAATCAATTTTCAGACCTGCGTTTTGTGCCTGTTGGCGGGCCCACTCAATAGATGCGGGGGAGAAATCCACCCCCGTACAGCGGAATCCGCGCTCTGCTAACCGACGGGTATAAAAGCCGGGGCCGCAGCCGAGATCCAGAATGCGTGCACCCGCCGGTATCTGGCGGGCAATCCACGCGACCTGCTGTTCAATCACGTTTTGTCTACGGCTGGCCCAGTCGTGATCCTGCGACAAATGGTTTTCCAGCATACGTTGGCTGAAGGCTGGATCGTCCCAGGGGATTTTGTGTTCATCGGCTGACAGTTGCGGGCGACCGGATGAAAAAATAAGAGTGCTGATATCCATAACGCTCTCCTTAACGATTATCGGGCTGTGCGCGAACATTGTTCAGCCCGGTGGTATTAATGCGGTAGGGCTGACCGTTGACGGACTTGATCAGCTTTTTGGTTTTGAGTTTTTTGAAGACGGCGAGCGTACAGTCAGCCAGCAGCAGCCCTTCACGGCTGTAGCATTCAACGGATGTGACGCGGCCTGATGCATCGCGGACGTGCGCGATGCGACCACCTTTGGCGAGAACGTGTAAGGTACGTTGTTCCTGACGGGATAAATTCATACTGAAGAACCTGTTTAATCATCATGTGCAAAACGTGCAAACACACAGCGGTGTCCGCATTCGATTTCGGCGCATTGATAATCAGTCCGGCCTGAAAAGGTCGGGAAACTGATTATCGGATGATTACATTCTCCAGCATCAAAGCCTCGGGTTGAGTTGATAGGTATTTACAGGATGAATGATAACACCTGTTTTTTATAAGTGAATATCCTGGTATGAAAAGTGTGATCCCGACAGGAGCCTGTGAGAGCGCCCCTATCGAAACACCGGGCTAAAGTCGCGTCGTACTGAATTCATATGGCCGTGAAATGAACGTGTCAGCGCGCAGGATCGTAATAGACAAACGCGAGCTTATTCCCATCCGGATCGCGAACATAAGCGCTATAAAACCCTTGCCCGTATTGCGGCCTGTGCCCCGGTGCGCCTTCATCCGTGCCCCCAAGACTGAGCGCCAGCGCGTGCAGTTGCTGTATCTGTTCCAACGAGCGTGCATTCAGCGCCACCATCGTGCCATTTCCCACTCCGGCACGCTGTCTGTCAAAGGGCCTTCCAACACAAAGTCCGGTGGTGGTGTTGCTATTGAATGTCCCCCAGGAGGCGCCTTCTTCGTTACGACCTGCCTTTGGGTGCCCAAGCAGTTCCATCAGCGGGTCGTAGAACCTGATGGCTCGCGCTAGATCGTTAGTCCCCAGCATCATGTAAGAAAACATAAACTCTCCTCACTCCCTCTTGTTGACGACCTGCCGGTGATGAATGCTGCAAGCGTAACGCGTCTTTTGATGGCGTGACCGTCGGTTTATGACCAGCCAGTGACCTGGCTGGTTGAGTGTTGTGCCCGATACGAGCTCACGGAATCCACTTTAATCTGGGGTGAACCACTGAATTGAGATTCACTCGTCCGCTTTGTGCGCCCAGGCGGGCATTGCCGTCAGGTAGCGTTTTGCCCGCTTGCGTGCCTCCTCTTCGCCGACCTTTTGCCAGGAATCAAGAAAGCTCGCCAGACCGGAAACGGCCTCTTCCCACGGTTTGAGGTTACCGTCGTCGTCGCTGCAGTAAACACAATATTTATCGCTGCTCCCTTGTGCATCAGGGGCGGACATCGGCATTCCGCAGGCCTGACAAAATTGTTCGTGCTGTGTCATAAAGCGCTCCTTCTGTCGTGTGATTGTCTATTAAATATACAGAGTTAGTGCGCGGTATTTAGCGGCTCAGATCAAGAGATCCGGTCGGTAGCATTATAAATGTTGACTCAACTCATTTACCTGGTGAATGTCATTTTGCTAGTCTCTGCCCATATTTTGGGCGATACAACAGGATTGTAACGTTGGAAATCTTTTTCTAACCCACTGAAAAATATCTCATAAATATTTTTCATACATAAACATTTATGGTCCGTTCAATACGGGCCCGGTTTTGTATGGGTTAAAAAAGGTACGTTATGAAAGTTACATGGAGCGTTGCCCCCGTGGGGTACCAGCGCATTGCGAAACGCTGCCCTTCATGCTGTGTAAAACGTGAATTTATACCTTCGGGGACGATTCGGGTAAATTCGCAAAAGAAGTTGCTGGATATCTGGAGTATTTATAAATGTACTCACTGCGATTACACCTGGAATATCTCCCTGTTTTCTCGTCTGCACGTCAGCAAAATTGATCGTCAGCTTCATCACCGGCTGATGACCAACGATGCCACCACGGTACAGCACTTTGCCTATGACATCGCGACACTGAAGCGAAACAACGCTGAGCTATCGGGGCGGCCTGATTTTTGTGTGCAGGAACGATGGTCTGTCAGCATCTTCCCTCGCCGTTGGGTTCGGGTCAGCGTCAGAATTTCCCGTTCTTTTCAGGTTAGCCTGCTGTCTATTTTACGACAGCAGCTCATGCTGAGCGCGGCTGAAATTCAGCGAAGGGTTGATGCGGGGCAGATAAGTGGCGTGACGATGAAGATGCTAAAATCACGCAAACTCAGCGCCGGGGAATATCAGTTTCAGCTATCAGTAGAAACGTTATATGCCCATCGTAGGATCGTTCTGACACGTCGTTAAAAAATAAGAAGCTCACCCCCAGGTTTATAAACGCCAGTAGGGCAACCGTAAACACAATGACGGATTTACCATGGAAGAGGTGAGCTTCCACGCTGAGAAGCGCGGTGCTCGTTCCCATCAGCCCTTCCTCATCAGGATTATCAAATTTGTCTCTTTTTCTTATGTATTATTGCTGTGGTTTGATTATTAATAATAAAAATAAAAGAACCGCAGATGTATTCATCAATAGTTTTCCACTTTGTTAACTATTGATAAATTTAAAGTAACATTGCGTAAGTCAGGGTGTTTTTAATTCTCATGGACGAGAATTTATATCTCATGATATAATATGCTGGATAAAGTTGTCAGGTTATTATTCTGGCAGCAATGTAAATAAATCTTCCAGGAGACCATTCCAGTGGGACGTAAGTGGGCAAATATTGTTGCTAAAAAAACGGCTAAAGACGGTGCAACGTCTAAAGTATATGCAAAATTCGGTGTGGAAATCTATGCCGCTGCTAAACAAGGTGAACCTGATCCAGAATCAAACTCATCTTTAAAGTTCGTTATTGAACGTGCGAAACAAGCTCAGGTTCCGAAACACGTTATTGATAAAGCAATTGATAAAGCCAAGGGCGGCGGTGATGAAACCTTCGTACAAGGGCGTTATGAAGGCTTTGGTCCAAGTGGTTCGATGATCATCGCCGAGACGCTGACGTCCAATGTTAACCGCACGATTGCCAACGTCCGCACAATTTTCAATAAAAAAGGCGGGAATATCGGAGCGGCAGGTGCTGTCAGCTATATGTTTGACAATACCGGCGTGATTGTATTTAAAGGAACAGACCCTGACCGTATTTTTGAAATTCTGCTTGAAGCGGAAGTTGATGTTCGCGATGTAACCGAAGAAGAAGGAAACATCGTTATTTATACTGAGTCTACAGACCTTCATAAAGGTATTGCAGCGTTAAAAGCCGCTGGTATTACTGAATTCTCAACGACAGAATTAGAAATGATAGCCCAATCAGAAATTGAGCTCTCGCCGGAAGATTTAGAAATCTTTGAAGGACTGGTTGATGCCCTTGAAGATGACGATGATGTTCAGAAAGTATATCATAACGTTGCAAATCTCTAATTTTAAATTAAAAATCTGTCATGTTATGGCAGATTTTTAACTTCTTGTTCTAATAATATTTAGACGAATGTGTTAAACATAAAATAAATATCCCCCAGAAGACATTATTTTAATGGATTTTCTTAGTCTTAATTATTGTGCGGCGGCACACTTTCCCTTCACATCTCCGACAAATGCAGCTACGGCATCCTGCATGATGTTGTTGGTGTTGGTCCGGTTGATGGTCATAAACGCTTTGGTCCGATCCGTGGAAATTTGCCATGTCTGGAGAGTCAGGCCCAACTCAGTGGCATATTCTCCAACCATAGCGGTGGGGCTTATTACCGTATAGGTCATCAGGCTGTCGGTTACGGATGGCGATTTTTTATCGATATTGATCGCAAACTCTTTTCCCGCAAAACCATCGTTCTTGATAGTGTACTGGTTATACTGATAAGCACCTGTTCCCTGCACGTTAGTGACAACCCAGCATTCCGCACTGGCGCTGGCACAGGTGAAAAACAGCACTGCACAAGGAAAAAAACGCTTCATTATCATTCTCCACTCCTGTTGTTATTGGCCGACAGTTTACTCTGAAACAGGCATTTTCGGTTAGGCGATGATTTTTTATATTGCAAGCAGACGCCAGAACCTGCTGTTAATCCCGGGTCAGTTATTTCATAACTAATTATTTTAGCTGTTTATTTTACTATTTGTTTTTGCTATGACCATTGCACCGATAATGTACAAAAATGCGCCTTTACGGTGCGTTGAAATATCAGGTGAATTTCCGGGTTTTATTTTAATTCAATATAAAACAATGCATTAAATTTCTGGCATAGGCCTTGCTAATTGAATTCCATCTTGTATACCAACAGGGATTCAACGATGGCTTTTATGACCGGAAAAACGCTGGCCGGCTGGCGTCAGCATATCAGGCAAAATAGCGATGCGGTGTTCGCATTATTACAGACGCATATTCAGTCGCTGGCGACCGACGATAACGCATGGTTAATGATTGCCAACGACGCCCAGCTACGTGCGCAGTTAGACGCATTAACGCCTGTTTACCGCAACAATCCTGAAGCGTTACCGTTATTCGGCATTCCTTTTGCGGTTAAAGATAACGTCGATGTCGCAGGCTGGCCCACCACCGCCGCTTGCCCGGCGTTTGCCTATGTGGCAGAGGAGGATGCCACCGCGGTGGCTCGCCTGAAAGCCGCCGGGGCCATCGTGATTGGCAAAACCAATCTTGACCAGTTTGCTACCGGGCTGGTGGGCACGCGTTCACCATACGGCGCGGTGGTGAACAGTTTTAACGCCGACTACGTCAGCGGTGGGTCCAGTTCCGGCTCCGCTTCCGTGGTGGCGCGCGGTCTGGTGCCGTTTGCCTTCGGTACCGATACCGCGGGTTCCGGGCGCGTACCGGCCGGCTTCAACAACATCGTTGGACTAAAGCCGACCAAAGGCTGGCTATCGGCGAAGGGCGTGGTACCTGCCTGCCGCCTGAACGATACGCTGTCGGTGTTTGCCTTGACGGTGGAGGATGCATTCGCCATCGCCACGCTGGCGGGCGGTGACGATGCTCAGGATGCCTATTCCCGTACACATCCGGCGACCACGCCCGCCGCCATGCCGTCCAGTCCGGTGTTCGCTATCCCGGAAGTGCTGAATTTCTTTGGCGATATCGACGCGCAAACGGCCTGGGAGCTGGCGCTGGATGCCCTGCATGACAGCGGCGCCACCCTTAAACCGATCGACTTCAGCGCCTTTTCTCAACTGGCGGAACAGTTGTATCAGGGGCCGTGGGTGGCCGAACGCACGGCGGCCGTCGGCGAGATGCTACAGCACCCCGAACAGATGGATCCGACCGTCCACGCGATTATCGCCGCCGGGCTGAACTACAGCGCGGTGGATGCCTTCAGAGCGGAATACCTGCGCGCCGAACTGGCGCAAAAAATTCAACGCGCGTTAGGCGAGGTGGATGCGCTGGTGGTCCCCACGTCGCCGACGATCCATACCCTCGATGAGATGAAGCAGGAGCCCGTGCGTTTCAACTCGCAGTTTGGCACCTACACCAATTTCACCAATCTGGCGGATCTCAGCGCGCTGGCGCTACCCGCGCCTTTCCGCGCCGACGGCCTGCCTGCGGGCATCACGCTGATTGCCCCCGCGTGGCACGACCGCGCGCTGGCGGATTTTGGCCTGCGCTGGCAGCAACAGCTGGCGCTGCCGCTGGGCGCCACCGGGCAGCCGCTGGCTGCGGAGGCTGGCACGCTGCCGGTCTCTTCCCGGCACGTGCGCGTGGCCGTGGTCGGCGCGCATCTGCGCGGCATGCCGCTCAACTTCCAGCTCACCACTCGCCGGGCGGTATTTGTCGAAGCAACCCATACCGCACCGCGCTACCGCCTGTACGCGCTGGCCAATACCCAGCCGCAAAAACCGGGCATTGCCCGCGCGACCAGCGGCGCGGCGATCGAGGTGGAACTGTGGGATATCCCACTGGCGCGATTCGGGGAGTTTGTCGCTGAAATTCCGGCTCCGCTGGGCATTGGCTCGCTGGAGTTAAGCGATGGTCGTTGGGTGAAAGGCTTTATCTGTGAACCGGCGGCGCTTAACGATGCCACGGACATTACCGAATTTAAGGGCTGGCGCCACTGGATTGCCCGCAAGGAGACCCCCCATGTTTAACACCGTCCTGATTGCTAACCGTGGCGAAATCGCCTGCCGCGCTATCCGCACTTTGAAACGCCTGGGGATCACCAGCGTAGCGGTTTACTCCGACGCTGATAAAAACGCCGAGCACGTCAGGCAGGCCGATATCGCGCTGGCGCTGGGTGGCGAGAAAGCGAGCGACAGCTACCTGAAAATCGACAGCATTATCCAGGCGGCGCGCGAAAGCGGCGCACAGGCTATCTGGCCAGGCTATGGCTTTCTCTCTGAAAGCCTGCCGTTCGCCGACGCCTGCGAACAAGCCGGCATTGTCTTTATTGGCCCCACCGCGCAGCAGATTGGCGAGTTTGGCCTAAAACACCGCGCCCGTGAGCTGGCGGCACAAGCCGGCGTGCCGATGACGCCGGGCACCGGGCTGTTGAATTCGCTCGATGACGCGCTGGAGGCGGCACAGCGGATAGGCTACCCGGTAATGTTAAAAAGCACGGCGGGCGGCGGGGGGATTGGCCTGACGCGCTGCGCCGATGCCGAAGCGCTGGCGCAGGGCTGGGAGAGCGTGCGCCGTCTGGGCGAGCAGTTCTTCAGCGACGCGGGCGTGTTTGTTGAACGCTGCATTGACCGTGCGCGCCATATCGAGGTGCAGATTTTTGGTGACGGCAACGGCAACGTGGTGGCGCTGGGCGAGCGCGACTGTTCGCTGCAGCGGCGCAACCAGAAGGTTGTTGAAGAGACGCCCGCGCCGAATCTGCCTGCCGCCACCCGTGCGGCGCTGCTCAATGCCGCCGTGCAGCTCGGCAAGCTGGTGAACTACCGCAGCGCCGGGACGGTGGAGTTTATCTATGATGCCGGGCAAGACGCCTTCTACTTCCTCGAAGTGAATACTCGTTTGCAGGTTGAACATCCGGTGACCGAATGTGTGACCGGGCTGGATCTGGTGGAGTGCATGCTGCGCGTGGCGGCGGGGGAAACGATCGACTGGGCGCGCCTGGCGAAAGCGCCACAGGGGGCTGCCATCGAGGTGCGTATCTATGCCGAAAACCCGCTGAAAAACTTCCAGCCAAGCCCCGGCGTGCTGACGGAAGTGGTCTTCCCGGACAACGTACGCATTGATACCGGCGTGGCAACCGGCAGTGAAGTGTCGGCATTTTATGACCCGATGATCGCCAAACTGATCGTCCACGCCGACACCCGCGAAGCCGCGCTGAGCAAACTGCATGCCGCGCTGAACGCCACGCGTCTGCACGGCATCGCCACCAACCTTGACTATCTGCGCCAGATAACCGCCAGCGAGGCCTTTATCAGCGGCACCGCGTGGACGCGGATGCTCGATAGCGTGGTCGCGCGCTCATCGGTGATTGAGGTGCTTCAACCCGGCACCTGGAGCAGCGTGCAGGATTATCCCGGCCGCCAGGGCTACTGGGATATCGGCGTACCGCCGTCCGGGCCGATGGACGATTTTGCTTTCCGCCTGGCGAACCGTATTGTCGGCAACCACGAATCGGCGGCGGGGCTGGAATTCACCCTGCAAGGGCCGGTGCTGCAATTTCACAGCGATGCGCTGATTGCGCTGACCGGAGCCGACTGCCAGGCGCTGCTCGATGGCGAAGCGGTCGCGATGTGGCAACCGGTGTCGGTCAAGGCTGGGCAAACGCTGGCGCTGGGTCGCGCGCAGACCGGATGCCGTGCCTATCTGGCGGTACGTAACGGCCTCGACGTGCCGGAGTACCTCGGTAGCCGTTCCACCTTCGCCCTGGGGCAGTTCGGTGGTCACGCCGGGCGGACGCTCAGGGTGGCCGATCAGCTGCCGATCTCGCGCCCGGAACTGGCGGCCTGCACCACGCCTGCACCCATTAGCGAGGCTAAAGCGCTGTCGCCTGCGCTGATTCCTGCCTACGGTGAAGTCTGGCGCATCGGCGTGCTTTATGGGCCGCATGGCGCGCCGGATTTCTTCACCCCGGAATCCATCGACGAATTCTTCGCCAGCGATTGGCAGGTGCACTATAACTCTAACCGCCTCGGCGTGCGGCTGGTAGGTCCAAAACCAAGCTGGACGCGGCCAAACGGCGGTGAAGCGGGGCTGCATCCGTCCAACGTTCATGACTGTGAATATGCCATTGGCGCGATTAACTTCACCGGCGACTTCCCGGTGATCCTCACCCGCGACGGCCCCAGCCTCGGCGGGTTTGTTTGCCCGGTGACGATCGCCAAAGCCGAATTGTGGAAAGTGGGGCAGGTGAAGCCGGGCGACCGCATTCGCTTCTACCCGATGAGCGTGGAAGACGCGGTGGCGCGTGAGAAGGCCATGGATCGCAGCATTGAGACGCTGCAAACCAGCGCGCTGCCGACCTTTGCCATGCCGTCGCTGGCCGACCGCGACGGTGTGTCCGCCGCAAGTCTGGTGTCACTGCCGGCTACCTGCAATACCCCCGCCATCGTTTACCGCCAGGCAGGGGACAATTACATCCTGATTGAGTATGGCGAAAATGTGCTGGATCTGGCGCTACGCCTGCGCGTTCACGTGCTGATGGCCCATCTGCGCGAACGGGCTCATCTTGGTATTAAGGAGCTATCACCTGGCGTACGTTCGCTACAGGTGCGTTACGACAGCCGCGACATCAGTCAGCAGGCGCTGGTGACGCTGCTGCTGGAGCTGGAAACGCGTATTGGCGACGTCAGTCAGATGACGGTGCCGTCACGCATCGTGCACTTGCCGATGGCCTTTGAAGACAGCGCCACGCTCGATGCCGTCAGCCGCTACGCCGATACCGTTCGTGCTAGCGCCCCCTGGCTGCCGAACAATGTTGATTTTATTCAGCGCATCAACGGGTTGCCGAACCGCGAAGCGGTAAAAGAGACGATATTCGACGCCAGTTACCTGATCCTCGGGCTGGGAGATGTTTATCTTGGCGCGCCCTGTGCGGTGCCGGTGGATCCACGCCACCGTTTGCTCAGTTCCAAATACAACCCGGCGCGCACCTTCACCGCCGAAGGCACCGTCGGCATCGGCGGTATGTACATGTGCATCTACGGCATGGACTCCCCCGGCGGCTACCAGCTGGTGGGGCGAACGCTGCCTATTTGGAACAAGTTCCTCAAAAACGACCAGTTCAGCGCGGGCGAACCCTGGCTGCTGCGTTTCTTCGATCAGGTGCGCTTCTATCCAGTCAGCGAGAGTGAGCTGGACAGCCTGCGCGAAGATTTCCGCGAAGGCCGCGCCGCGATTCGCATTGAAGAGACGGTCTTCGACTTCCCGGCGCACCTGCGTTTCCTTGAAGAACATGCCGATGATATCGCCCGCTTCCGTCAGCACCAGTCGACGGCGTTTGACGCCGAGGTTGAGCGCTGGCAGCGCGATGAGCAACAGCCCGTCAGTGAAAGTCTGATGCCAACCGCCGAGGTGGTTGTTGACGAGGAAGCGCTACCTGTCACCGCCGATATGAACGGCAATATCTGGAGAGTGCTGGTTAACCCGGGCGATACGGTGGAAGCGGGGCAGACCTTAATCATCGTCGAGGCCATGAAGATGGAACTGGCGATTCACGCGCCGCAGGCGGGGAGGGTGAAACACATCGGCTGCCAGCCGGGCCGCCCGGTTAGCCCCGGCGATGTGCTGCTGTGGCTGGAAGAGAGGAGCGCCGCATGACGGAAAGCAACGGCAAAAAGCGCCAGGCCGGGCTGGCGGAGCGCATCTACCAGGCGCTGAAAAACGATATTTTTGATTTCCGGCTTATGCCCGGCGAGCACTTCAGCGAAAACGAAATTTCCGAGCGGATGGCGGCCAGCCGTACGCCGGTACGTCAGGCATTGTTCTGGCTGGAGCACGAAGGCTATGTGCAGGTGTACTCGCGCAGCGGCTGGCAGGTGAAACCGTTCGATTTCACCTACTTCGAGGCGCTGTACGACTTTCGCATCGTGCTGGAAATGGAGGCGGTGAAGCGTCTGTGCGCTCTGCCTGCCGAGGCCCGCCACGAGCATCTGGCGCCGCTGCTGGCTTTCTGGTGCGAAGCGCCGCGTATGGCGCCGGGTAAGGCGCTGTCGCTGCAGGATGAAGCCTTCCACACCGCGCTGGTACGCGCCACCGGCAACAGCGAGATGGCTCGCGTCCATGTCGAGCTGACCGAGAAAATGCGCATCATCCGCCACCTCGATTTTACCCGCGAGGATCGGGTGGAGGCGACCTACAGCGAGCACGCGCTGGTGCTCCAGGCAATTTCGCAACAACAGACGGAAGAGGCGCAGCGGATCCTCACTGCGCATATTTCCCAGAGTAAAGCCGAGGTCCGAAAAATAACCTTACACCGGCTGCAGCAGGCACGTTTACAACCCGTTTCACCGTAGTGGCGGGCAACATTTATCACTCAATATCATTTAGGGGTTTTGGTCATGAAAAGACGTTCTTTACTGAAAGCATTTGCCCTGTCAGCCACCTTTTTGAGCATGGGCTTCTCTTTGCAGGCATACGCAGCAGACACCATTAAAGTGGGGATCATGCACTCCCTGTCGGGGACTATGGCGATTTCGGAGACGCCGCTGAAAGACGTGGCGCTGATGACCATTGATGAAATTAACGCCAAAGGCGGCGTGCTGGGCAAAAAGCTGGAGCCGGTGGTGGTGGATCCGGCCTCCAACTGGCCGCTGTTTGCCGAAAAGGCGCGCCAACTGTTAAGCCAGGACAAGGCCGCGGTGGTGTTTGGCTGCTGGACATCGGTGTCGCGTAAATCGGTGCTGCCGGTATTTGAAGAGCTGAACGGTCTGCTGTTCTACCCGGTACAGTATGAAGGTGAAGAGATGTCGCCGAACGTCTTCTATACCGGCGCGGCGCCAAACCAGCAGGCGATTCCGGCGGTGGAATATATGATGAGTGAAGACGGCGGCAGCGCGAAGCGCTTCTTCCTGCTCGGCACCGACTATGTTTATCCGCGCACCACCAACAAAATTCTGCGTGCCTTCCTGCATTCCAAAGGCGTTCAGGATAAAGACATCGAAGAGGTTTACACCCCATTTGGCTACAGCGACTATCAGACCATCGTCGCCAACATCAAGAAATTCTCCGCTGGCGGCAAAACGGCGGTGATCTCCACCATCAACGGCGACTCCAACGTGCCGTTCTACAAAGAACTGGCGAATCAGGGCATTAAGGCGACCGACGTGCCGGTGGTGGCGTTCTCCGTAGGTGAAGAGGAGCTGCGCGGTATTGATACTAAACCGCTGGTGGGTCATCTGGCGGCATGGAACTACTTTGAGTCCGTCAGCAATCCGGTGAACGAGAAGTTTGTCGCTGACTATCGCGCTTACGCCAAGGCGCACAAGCTGCCGAACGCCGATAGCGTGGTGACCAACGATCCAATGGAGGCCACCTACGTGGGTATTCATATGTGGGCCCAGGCGGTCGAGAAGGCAGGGACCACCGACGTGGATAAAGTGCGTGCCGCGATGGCGGGACAAACCTTCAATGCGCCAGACGGCTTTACGCTGACCATGGATGCGACCAACCACCACCTGCACAAACCGGTGATGATTGGTGAAATTGAAGATAACGGGCAGTTTAACGTGGTGTGGAACACCGATAAGCCGGTGCGCGCGCAGCCGTGGAGCCCGTACATTCCGGGGAATGATAAGAAGCCGGATACGCCGGTGAAAACGGGTGGGAAGTAAGGTTTGGTAACGGGGCAGTGGTTTGAACGAGGGGAGATACATTTGGGGTTATCACTCTGTTGCGCTCCCTTTCAGCGCTAGCCATATAAATTGCGCGGGCGCAGGGAGCGCGCAAGGGGCGGCCAATCGCCGCCGCCCCCTGCACCCCCGGGCTCTGGCGGCAAAATCGCCGCTGCGCGGTTCCCTCAGCTTATTCCCTCCGGCTTCGGGTCGGGCGTGAGTTCACATCCCTGTGAACCACGCCCTCAGCCCACATCCCTGTGGGCTGACCCGGCCTACGGGAAACGCTTCGGCGATTTAGACGCCACCAAAAACCGTGCGGTCTTTAAGTTAACAGCGAAAACCAGTCTTTCTGAAACCGATGAGTCCCCGCTGGAAATCGGCGAGCCGTAGCACGGAAGACAAGGTCAGTCCGCCATGGATGGCGGACTGAGGCGAACCGAGACAGGGACGTCGAGTTTCGCCGTGCCGAAGGCTGGAGTCGTAGGCGAGCGCAGTGCGAAGCACCGATTTCCCTGCGGGGCCGCGGGGATTGCGAAGGGGGGCGCGGCCGCCCCCCTTGGCCCGTTCACCGGTGAAGGAACGTCATATTCCACCTGACGTAAAGTGAACGGAACCCTTCACCTTACTGACAAATATCAGATTTTTTCATCGGGATTAAGCAGATAGCGCAACCTGGCTATCAGAACAGCACCGAATAATTCAACCCAAACGTCCGCCCGCGACCTTTGTACTCATACAGTGACGCCGGGCCGTAGCCTGGGCTGTAGTACATTGGCGCGCGCTGTCCCCACACCGTGGTGTAGTCGCGGTCGAAGAGGTTTTCAATGCTGAAGCTCAGCTTGCCCACCGGTAACGCGTAGCTGCCGAGCAGGTCGACGGTGGTGTAACCCTCAATCTCATTTCCGGCTTCGTCGCGCAGTTTAAATGACGTCGTGCTCTGTACGCGCAGGCTCCATGGCTCCGGCGCCCAGCCAATATAGGCGGTGGCTTTGGACGGGCTGGCGACCTTCACGTCGTACTTCTCCCAGTTACCGTTCACCTTAGACTCGGTCTTCAGCACGTTGAAGTTACCCCCGGCGCTCCAGTCGGTATCCGGAATAAAGTAATCCACCGCGCCTTCCACGCCATAAATGCGGCGTTTGTCGTCCACCACGCTGATGGTCAGATCGTCATTAACCACGACGTTCTTATCGGACAGGGAATAATAGGCAGCAACCTGCGTCCGCAGATTGTCGCCGGTGTAACGCCAGCCAAGCTCATACGAGTTGACCTTGATCCCTTCCAGTTTGCTGCCGTCGACGCTGACGCTGTTGGTCAACGCGCGATGGCCGTTAACGGCTGTCGCATAATCACCGCGGCCGTAGTATTTCCCCGGATCGGGCAGTTCCACGCCCTGAGAGAAGTTAAACCACGTCTGCTGACGCTCGGTGAGGTGCATAAGTAGCCCGGCGTTAAACAGGAAGTTGTCGTAGTCAGTGGAGCCTCCCGGGATGGCGTCCGCGGATTTCACCGTTCCGGCGGCGATCTGCTGCTGCACAGCATAGCCAACAAAATCATCGACTTTGTTCTCGGTGTACTGATAGCGCACGCCGCCGCTTAGGGTAAAGATGTCGTTGATGTCGTAGCTGGATTGCAGGAAGGCGGCCAGGTTGCTGATGTCGTAATCCGGATAGCGACCGGTGGTGTAAATTTGCTGGTTATTCATCCCGCCTGACGCGCTGGCTTTAGGCAGGTCGAAGAACATCTGGTTGGAGGTAAAGCGTTCATGATCGGCGTCGAGGCCGTAGGTTAACTGCCAGCCGTCCAGCGGCGTACTGTTCAGCGTTAATTTGGCGCCATACTGGTTCGTGTCCTGCTGTGAGGAGGATAAGGCGGTCACTTTCTGCTGCTTGTTCACGCTTGGGAAGGGGTAAAACAGCAGCGACTCATCGCGATAGTAAACCTGGCCAACCATCTCCTGACCGAGGAAGTCGCTGTTGGAATATTGCAGGCTGATCAGATGACGCTCGGTGCCTGGAATACGGTCGGAGTTCAGCCCGCTGCTGACGTACGGTTTGCTGCTACCGGAAATGGCTGAGAAATTTTTGCCCAGGTTTAGCCCGTAGTCATCGTCGCCCTGGCTCTTGTAATATTGCGTCACCAGCTGTAGCTGCTGGGTTTCATCGATATTCAGCGTGCCGGTGCCCATCACATCGAGGCGGTCGGAGTACTGCAACCCGGTCTGGGTGTTGTCGAGCAGCGTGGCATCGCCGTTACCGTCATACCAGCCGCCGAATTTCTGATAAGCCACCGACAAACGCCCGGCGATATGATCATTGCCGCCGGAGACGGCGCTGGCGATACGCTCATCGTGATCTTTGCTGCTGTTAAAGCCGCTTTTTGTCCCCGCTTCAAATTCCACCTGGGTTTCCGGCTGGCCTTTTTTGGTCACGATATTGATAAGACCGCCGGTACTGCCGCCGCCGTACAGTGACGTCGCGCCGGAGATAACCTCAATGTGTTCGATATTAAATGGGTCGATAGAATCGAGCTGGCGAGAGTCGGTACGCGATGAGTTGAGGCGCACGCCGTCAATGAGCACTACCAGCGGACGACCGCGCACGTTCATGCCGTAGTTGGTGCGGCTCTGGCTGCTGACATCAAGACCGGGAATTAACTGCGCCAGCGCATCTTTAAGCTCTTTGCCGCCCTGAATCTGCTGTTCCAGTTCGGCGTTTTCGATAACCCAGGTGGTTTGCGCCATCTCCGCCACGGTGCGGTTGCTGCGGTTGGCGGAGATCACCATGTTTTCGTCATCGGTGGTTTGCGCCACGGCGGGAGCCATCATGGCGAGAAGCAGAGGGTTGAGCGCCCAGAGGGTAGGCTTTTTAGTCATCATCATCATTCCTGTGCACGGGCTGACAAAGGCCAGCCCAAAAATGCGTTAAGTGAGTGAAAAGCAGCGCAGAGCCGCGAATGCGAATTGTGCGGAGAATGTTTCTTATTATCAATAATTGTTTCTGGTTTTGTTAAAATATTTTTATGCTTTACCGGGTGTTATGAACCGCTGCCGTGACGCTGAGATGGGTAGCCATAAGCCAGTCATCTGGAAGGAAAAGGCGTGATATTCTTTCCTTGTGACGGATTGCGCTAATAACGTGCGCGAATGTGCCGTTTCGGTGCGCGCGCTGACGACCTCTTCAAGCGGATTTACCGTTAAGCCTTTTATAAACAGTCTGTTAAATTTTTGGCACATGCCTTGCTAAATGAATTCCATCTTGTATACCAACAGGAATTCAACGATGACATTTCGCATCAGCACATCGCGGGCGGCGCGATGGTCGGCTTTCGCCATTCTCTTTTTCTGCGCCGCCATGCTCAGCTCCCCGGCGCGGGCTGGCGCGGCGGCCGATTACGGACAGGCCAGCCGCAGCGAGCAGGCGCTACTGCTCCAGCATTGGGCTGTGGATCCGCAGCCTTCGCGTTTGCCGCTGCTGGAAGCCCTTAGCCATGAATCGGTGGTGAGCGACGCGCAGGGCCATTTGTTCAATGAACAGGGCGGCAAACTGGTGCCGCTCGAAGGCGATGCCGCACCGGCGGGCAATACCAAAAAAGTGTTTATGAACAACCGCATCCGAGGACTGGTAGCCAGTGCTCTGGCCTCACATCAACTGGTGAGCGAGGACGATAAAGTCCGTCTGAACGCAGCGAACACGCTGCAAAACAGCGCCCGGCAGGATCAGTTGCCGATGCTGACACAGCGTCTGGCCGCCGAACATGACAGCCGCGTTCATACTGCGCTGGCCATTGCTGTCGCCAACCTCCAGCTCTCTGATAGCCGCGCCGAGCAGCGCCTGCAGGCGGTAAAACTGCTGGGCGAGGCCAGCGATCCACAGGTGCAGTCTAGCCTCAGTCGCCTGACGCAGCCGCAAAACGAACCGGATGCGGCAGTGCGCGCGGCGGCGGCGGACAGCCTCAAACACGTGCAGCAGCGCCTGAAGTGGGGCGACTGGCTGGGGCAGGCGTTTAGCGGCATTTCGCTGGGCTCAATCCTGCTGCTCGCCGCGCTGGGGCTGGCGATCACCTACGGCCTGCTGGGCGTTATCAATATGGCTCACGGCGAAATGCTGATGCTGGGCGCGTATTCCACGTGGCTGGTGCAAGACGCCTTCCAGCGCCTGGCCCCGGAGTGGTTGGCGCTTTACCCGCTGGTGGCGCTACCGGTCGCGTTTTTTATCACCGCGGCGGTGGGAATGGCGCTGGAGCGCGCCATTATTCGCCACCTTTACGGGCGTCCTCTGGAGACGCTGCTGGCCACCTGGGGCATCAGCCTGATGCTGATTCAGCTGGTGCGCGTGTTGTTTGGCACCCAGAACCTGGAAGTGGCGAACCCGGCCTGGCTGTCGGGCGGCTGGAACGCGTTGCCAAATCTGGTGCTGCCGTACAACCGTATTGCGGTGATTGTGTTTGTGGCTGGCGTGCTGGCGCTGACCTGGCTGCTGCTCAATAAAACCCGCCTGGGGATGAACGTACGCGCGGTCACGCAAAATCGTCGCATGGCCGACTGTTGCGGCGTGCCGACCGGGCGCGTCGATATGCTGGCTTTTGGTCTGGGGTCCGGCATCGCCGGGCTCGGCGGCGTGGCGCTGTCGCAGCTGGGCAACGTCGGCCCGGAGCTGGGGCAGGGGTACATCATCGACTCTTTCCTGGTGGTGGTGACCGGCGGCGTGGGGCAGCTGGCGGGCACCGTGGCCGCGGCGCTGGGGCTTGGCGTGCTCAACAAAGTGCTGGAGCCGCAGATTGGCGCAGTGCTGGGCAAAATAGCCATTCTGGTCTTGATCGTGCTGTTTATTCAGAAACGGCCGCAAGGATTGTTCGCATTCAAAGGGCGGGTAATTGACTGATGAGCCAACCTATTACGTTAACGATCGCCCGTCGCGTGCCGCGTCTTACCGGCTCGCTGGCGGCGCTGGTACTGGCGGCGCTGCTGGTGCTGCCTTTCTTCGCGCTACTGCCTGCGGCACATCCGTTGGCTATCTCAACCTACACGCTGACGCTCATTGGCAAGATCCTTTGCTACGCGGTGGTGGCGGTGGCGCTCGATCTGGTATGGGGCTACGCCGGATTGCTGTCGCTGGGCCATGGCCTGTTCTTCGCGCTGGGCGGCTATGCAATGGGGATGTACCTGATGCGACAGGCGGCGGGCGATGGCCTGCCAGCCTTTATGTCCTTTCTGTCGTGGAGCGAGCTACCCTGGTTCTGGGCGGGCACCCAGCATTTCGCGTGGGCGCTGTGCCTGATTATTCTCGTGCCGGGTCTGCTGGCGCTGGTATTTGGTTACTTTGCGTTTCGCTCGCGGATTAAAGATGTCTACTTCTCCATCATGACGCAGGCGCTGACCTACGCCGGGATGCTGCTGTTTTTCCGCAATGAAACCGGGTTTGGCGGCAACAACGGCTTTACCGGTTTTACCACGCTATTGGGCTTCCCGGTCTCCGCCACCGGTACGCGAATCGCGCTGTTTGTCGCCACGGTTCTGCTGCTGGCCGCTTCGCTGGCCATTGGCCTGTTGCTCACTCGCAGCAAGTTTGGCCGCGTGCTCACCGCCGTGCGCGATGCGGAAAACCGCCTGATGTTCTGCGGCTACGATCCGAAAGGCTTCAAGCTGTTTATCTGGACCCTTTCCGCCGTGCTGTGCGGGCTGGCGGGGGCGTTGTACGTGCCGCAGGTGGGGATTATCAACCCCAGTGAAATGTCGCCGACCAACTCGATTGAAGCCGCTATCTGGGTGGCGCTCGGTGGGCGCGGCACGCTGATTGGCCCGATTCTCGGCGCGGGGATCGTCAACGGCGCCAAAAGCTATTTCACCGTCGCCTTCCCGGATTTCTGGCTCTTTTTCCTCGGCCTGATGTTTATCCTCGTCACGCTGTTCCTGCCGCGCGGCGTGATTGGCCTGCTTAAACGGAGGAAGCATGACTGATTCACTGTTTACCCAACCGCATCTTCAGGATCGCTATCGCGATACCACCGATCCGGTGCTGGAGCTGAACAACATCAATGTCACTTTTGACGCTTTTCGCGCGCTGACCAACCTGTCGCTGAAGATTGGCGTCGGCGAGCTGCGCTGCGTGATTGGCCCAAACGGTGCGGGAAAAACCACGCTGATGGACGTGATTACCGGTAAAACGCGGCCCGACAGCGGCACGGTGACCTACGACCAGAATATCGACCTGATGGGGATGTCATCGGTGGAGATTGCCCGCGCCGGGATTGGGCGTAAATTCCAGAAGCCGACGGTATTTGAAGCGCTGAGCGTGACGGAAAACCTCGAAATCGCCCTGAAGATGGATAAGTCAGTGTGGACCTGCCTGCGGGCCAAACTCACCGGCGTCCAGCGGGATCGCATTGACGAAGTGCTGGAGCTGCTGCGGCTGACCGCGCATCGTCATCGCCCGTCCGGGCTGCTTTCTCATGGGCAAAAACAGTTTTTAGAAATCGGCATGCTGCTGGTGCAGGAGCCGCATCTGCTGCTGCTGGACGAGCCTGCCGCCGGGCTGACCGATGCGGAAACCGACTATATCGCTGAGCTATTCCGCACGCTGGCCGGTAAGCACTCGCTGATGGTGGTGGAGCACGACATGGGCTTTGTGGAAACCATTGCCGACCACGTCACCGTTCTGCATCAGGGGCAGGTGCTGGCGGAAGGCTCGCTGCGTGAAGTGCAGGCTAACGAGCAGGTCATCGACGTTTATCTGGGGCGCTGATATGTTACAGGTTAATGATTTAAATCAGTATTACGGCGGCAGCCACATTTTGCGCGGCCTCTCTTTTGACACCACGCCCGGTGAAATCACCTGCCTGTTGGGGCGCAACGGCGTGGGGAAAACCACGCTGCTGAAATGTCTGATGGGGCTGATTCCGGCAAAGTCCGGCACCATTCACTGGCAGGGAAAGCTGATTAACGCCAGTAAACCGCATCAGCGGGTGCAGCAGGGGATTGCCTACGTGCCGCAGGGGCGCGAGATTTTCCCGCGTCTGACGGTTGAAGAAAATTTGCTGATGGGGTTATCACGCTTCTCCGGCAGCCAGGCGAAGGGGGTACCGGAAGAGATCTACGCGCTGTTTCCGGTGCTGCGCGAAATGAAGCAGCGACGCGGCGGCGATCTCTCCGGCGGCCAGCAGCAGCAGTTAGCCATCGGCCGTGCGTTGGCCTGTCAGCCGTCATTACTTATTCTCGATGAGCCGACGGAAGGTATTCAGCCTTCCGTGATAAAAGAAATTGGCGCCGTGATCCGCAGTCTCGCCAATCGCGGTGATATGGCGATTCTGCTGGTTGAGCAATTTTATGATTTTGCCGCCGAACTGGCGGACAATTATCTGGTGATGTCGCGCGGCACAATTATTCAACGTGGGCACGGTGAAGACATGGAAGCGCAGGGCGTCAGACAACTGGTCGCGATTTAGAGCTTCTCGCAAATCGCCACGTTCAGCTTGACGAACGCATCCCACTCGATGACGTCCTGTAAATTAGCGCGGTAGTAATCTTCCACACGGCACACCAGTGGACGGATGTCGTAGATAGCGCACAGGTGCGTCTCTTCGACAAAGTGGCGGCAAACCCCATCCCCGCGATCGAGGAATGCGGTTTGCTCGCTGGCATGAACCCTGCGACAACATTTTCCGCAGGCGTTACAGGGAAATGGCGAGAGCGTCACGCGTAAGCCTTCAGCTCTGAGGCAAGCTGTTGGGTGGCGAGTACGGTGTCGCTGATGGCCCGGTCTTGCTGGCTGGCGATATCACGCGATGCGTTGAGCTCCTCCAGCAGCGTTTTAAACCAGGGGTCGAGCGAGCTGTTCATTTGCTTGATGGCCGAAGATTCAAACTGTGCCGCCGTGGTACGGGCAAAATCTTCAACTTCCTGCTGATAGCGTTCCCATTCCCGTCGATACTGCTCGCTCTGCTCACGTGCTCTTTTGGTTTCGCTATCCTCAGCGAAAATATCCCAGAGTGAGCCGATCACGGTGACCGCTGGCCCAACGTAAGGAATCCATTTGCCAATGACAGCAGCGCCCCATTTTTCCATGGTTTTGGTCCCAATGCCTTTCATCAGCGAGGGGGCCCACTCTTTTACCAGCTTCAGGCCTGATACGATGTGCTCCGGTTTGGCCAGCGATCCCAGCGTTGTGACCGCATTGCTAACCATATCGGCGTTAATGGCGTTGGGCTCATCCGTACGTTCAGTGTCCTTATAGACCTGCTCCTCTGGCATGTGTGGAACATCCTGATGCGTTTTCGCCTGCTCCCAGATAACTGTTTCGAGATGATCCAGATCGCGTTTGAAGCGCGTCACCAGATACTCGATCTCCTGTCGCTGTAACGTGTCGATGCGCTCGCAGGCCTGATTAAAGATGGCTTCAATCTTCTGCTGCGCATTTCCCGCTCCCTGACGCAGGGCGGCTTTACTGCCGTAGTACATTTCTTCGCTCTGGCGCTTGATTTCAGCCATCAGGGTTTTTCTACACGTATATTGCTGCTCTACGATGCTTTTGATTAAGGCATCAAAGCTGCGCACGGTTTCGCTAGTGGTTTGTTTATCAAGAGATTGGAGTACGCCGTCCAGAAACTGGTATAGCGTGGCGGCCAGGCGGCGATTGATATGCTGCGTATCGATCCCTGCGATAAATGTCGTCAGTGCCGTTTCAAAGGCAGGAAATTCGCTCACCTGGAGTAACCCCGACTTGTTGGCGAGCTTTGCCTTAAGCGCCATTTCTGCATTCACGCGCAGGATCGGAATATCATGCAAGACTTCCTGCATACCGCGTGCTTCCGCTAACGTTTGTAGACGAATACGGATATCATTTTTGAGCCGCGTCAGGACCTCAATATCCATATTGTCTTTGTCGTTCAGCACCAGAAACAGCTTTTTTTTGGCCTGTAAGATATTGACCAACACCTGAAGGGTTTTCTCTTCTTCCGCGGCCCCGGAGGGATTAACGACAAAAATAATCGCATCGGCAGCGAGCATTTGCTCGCGCGTCACTTGTTCATGCGCCAGGGGCGCATCAACGCCTGGGGTATCGAAAATCCGGATATTGCCCCAGGAGTAAGCGTCGACGCTGTCGGTGAGTGGAATATCGCCGGTTTTCGCCACGTTATCGCCGATAAGCGCATTGATGAGCGTGCTTTTACCCGCGTTGTAAACGCCATACACCATAATGCTAGCATCCGGCTGGCGGCGTTTGTCGTCAAACTGACGCTGTACGTTGGCAAAATCGGCGGCCAATGCGGGATGCTGCTTGACCAGCTCAACGGTGCGGTCATAGGCGTTGAATAGTGCAGAGGCGGTGATTTCCATAGCGTTAGCCCTCTTCGCTGATTAATTTATCTTTTGCGGTTGCCTGGAGCTTCACCAGTGCAGCTTTGAAGTTACTGATTTCATTATTGATTTCTGTGCAGGCATCACTCATATCGATGAGTAGTGTGCTGAGCAGCGTATTAACGCGATGTTCAATTTCTTTGCCAACGACATCGTTATACAGACTCTGAACCTGGACATGCAGAGCGTTCAGGTTATCGCCTATAGCAATCTCAATTGAACGCGTGCTGACTCTGGCGCTGCTTCCCGCCGCGGCGCCGAGCGCCCCTCCAAGGCTTGCTCCGGCAACGGTGCCCAGTGGCCCCAGGAAGCTACCGGCAATACCGCCGAGTGCTGCGCCAATGCCGCTTCGACGGCCCCGGGTACTTTTGATGTAGCCATCCGGAATGTTCTCGGTGATCGTCTGGACGGAAAACTCAGGTAGCTTGAGTTCAGATGCGGTCCAGGTTGCTACCACTTTCGATTTAAAGTTGGTCATCACATCGCTTAAAATGCGATCCAGCGCTTGCGTAATCAGCGTCTCCGCTTCGTCATCCCACGTGTGTTTAGCTGCTGTCAGCGCGTTGTTGATCCGATCCTTGCTGTCACGATGCGCGGTCAACGCATTGAATTGCGCCTCAATATTCCTGCGCATCGTGGACTGTGCTTCAAGAATGGCCGGTCGCATTTGTTGGTCGGTTCGGGTTTTCATCTCCGCAACAAGCAGGCTGAATTTGCCCGTCAGCGTACGGTATTGTTCAACCTCTTTGATACAACTGTTGAGGAAGTGGGTGAAGTTACGGATTGGAACAGCCCGCTTCATCCGTACCCCTTTCTCTTGCGAAATACGGTACAGGGTGGAGAACAATTGTCCCATGCCGCTTTCACGAATGCTGGCAGCATCATTCGCGTTATGCTCGGCATAGCGTGCAGACACAGAGAGAATTTCGATGTTGTCAGCATCCAGTTCGGCGGCAATAAGTTCTTTTTTGACGTATTCACATTGCAGTTGGCGATCGCTCGCCGGTTTCATTACCAGACGGTCGAGAAATACATCATTTTCCTCATCCCAGTCGTGTTCTTTTTTGTCGCTACCGGTCAGCAACAGCATGATATTTTTTTCTTTGCTGCACAGCGTGCGGATCTCTGCCAGATCGCTGGCCCGGCCGGGCGCGTCGGATTTCATCGTATAGAGGATAAGATCCGCATGATCGGCATGTTCTCTGGCGAGAGCGCCGTTTTGCATGCGAACAGAGTGCAGGCCCGGCGAATCGACCCACGTTAGCCCCGGTAGACGGAAGCTCTGGATCGAGCTGGTGGCTTCTGTAGCGCCTACGCGAAACTTCTCCCGACGTTCGGCTTCATGGCGAGCGTCGCCATTTTCCGCGTCGGAGTTTTCGTAGGATTTATACTCCAGAGGGCTCTGACCATGCTGCTGTTGCTGCTGCTCGGTGGGATCGGTGTATCCCCAGGCCATATAATTGCCCAGCGAACTTTTACCTGATTTGACCTTGCCGTACACGTAGACCAATAAAGAGTCTTCGAAGTTTTTGCGGAAACTCAGCCCCTTATCCTGGCTTTCGAGTTTTGCTTTCCATGCGCTATCTTGCTTTTCCAGCCCGCTGATAAACTCCGTGAGCGACTGGCTCAGCGGGCTGGTTTTTGGCAGCTTTGCGCGTGCTTCAGCCAATTGGCCGGAGAGGTTGTGTTTAAATTGCTGATAGCGACTCGCAAATTCGCGATCCAATGCTTTCGCCTCTTCCAGGGAAGAATTGAACTGATTTTGCAGCTGTTGAAAAGAGGCGAGGAGTTCCTCACGTAGCATCTCGTTGTGCATGTTTTTATCCCTGCTCGCTTAGCTTTTGAGTTTCTGGAGGCGTGCTTCCAGTTTGCTGCGATACTGCTGCAATTCATCCAATTGACGTTGACCCTGGGCGTATGCGTTAACTTTCTCACGTAGGTCTGCCGTCATACTGAGCTTAACGTCATAGCAGGCTTCAAACTCGTTCAGGTTTTCACGCGTTTTTTCATACAATAGGGACAGTTGCTGAGCGTCAGTGTAGTACTCGGCGATAATGCGTTTATATTGCGTTCCCGTTTCGAGGATTTTCGCCTTAAACGGCGGCTGGCTCTGATACTCGGCGTTAAAACAGCCGGATAACAGCTGTTGAAAATCAGCCGATCGTTTTTCTCCTTCGTTCAGCAGTGTTTCTTTAATGGTTTGGCGCTGTTCGTTGATTTCTCGCTCTCGTCGTTCACGTTCGGCCCGTTCTCTACGACGGCGTTCTTCATCATCGCCATTGTTGTTTGAGCTGCTGTCGTCGCCGGATGACGCGATGATTGCACCAATGCCGAGGACGGCGGCGCCAATTAACCAGGGTAATGCCATGTGTTTTCTCCTTACGCAGCCGGGAATTTACTGAGTTGAGTCGCCATTAATTCACGAAAGTCATTCATTGCCAGGTCGAATGGCTCAAGCGCAATGCGGATGGTTTTTTGCGTTTGCAGCCGTTGCTTACGAATGGTGTGCTGGGCCCTGGTTATTTCCTCAAGCAGCGTCTCTATCGCCAGGCGTTGGCGTTCTTGTTTCACGGCGTGGGCATCCCGATTTAGTGTATGCAGCGTTGTTGTTAAGTCATTGAGATGGCTGGCGCGCACCAGGCCTTCTTTCTTCTGCAGCATTCCTGCATGAAAACGCGAGCCGGAGAGGGCGAAGCATCGGGGATTGAATCCCAGGATATCGCGACATTGTTCGAGCATCCGTTGCCTGATCTCTTCAATCTTCTCAGGCGATTCAACATCTGATTTGCTAAGAACCAGAATGATATTTTGCTCGGCATACTCGCCAAACGACGCTTTCATTTCGCGAAGAAAATCGATTTCCATTTTCTCCAGTTCCCCTTGCGGCTGATGAACAAACAGGACGATGTCCGCTTTTGCCGCACCCTCTCCGGCAATCAAGTCGTCGCTGCTATTTGCATCCAGCCCTGGCGTGTCGAGGAATATAAAGTCTTTGGTTTCGAATTCTTTCAGCTCCGCCGTTTCGCGGACGTCATTTGTCCGAAAACACTCGCTCTGGAGATGATCGGTTAACATATTTAAAAGATAACTTTTGCCCGCGTTCATTAATCCCCATGCGACAACCACGGGCTTACCCGCAGTACTATTCTGGGCGAGTAAAGCATCTGCTTTATGTAATAGCTGTGTGTGCTGAGACTGTGTTAAATCAACCATAAGTTCGTTTCTCATTCGGTTAACAGGCGATTAAGAAGATGCCTCGGTAACGTTAGCAACGTTGGCCGTGGCGATACGCGAGTGAAAGTCTTTAACAAAATCGTCTTTAAGCGCTGCGGGTGCTGTAATGTGGATATCCGGCATCCAATAGCGTAGCCAGCGAAATAGGGTATCCTTGTCGTTAACAACGCAGGTGATATTCAGACTGTTATTTGGGTGTTTTTCGACAATGCGTTGCTCAGGAAACAGTGGCCGGCGCGTGACAAACTGCGCGGCATGAGCAGAGACCCACAGTGTCGCCTGGATACCCTGGCCAAAGCGAATCCCGCTTGCGTTATTGAGCTCAGCTATCACGTCATCGGTTGGACTGAAACTCGTCTCCGACAGTGAAAAGTCGCCAATGCGCGCCAGCTCAAAGGCTTTAAGTCGGCCATCGTCAACGCCTGCCAGATACCACAAACCGTAGTGATTAATGAGTTTATAAGGCTGTACGCGGCGTGGTTTCTCGCGATAGCTGAAGGTGACTATACATCGTGCGGTTATAGCTTTATCAAGATGGTCGAATAGTTTGCTAAGTGATTTATTATCTCTGCTTTTTATTCCGACGATTTCTATGTTATCCGATTTTTTCATTCGATTACGGAGCGACTTCCCATCAGTCTGCGGGAAAAGTTGCGATACGCCCGCGAAGTGGGCAAATTCCGCCAGATGACCGGAGTGGAGTGAAGGAATAAGATGACTGCTAAGCTTAAAACGTCCGTTACCCATATCATCCAGCAGCGGGGATAGTCTGGCTAAATCCCGATAGGCCGTGCGCTCGGCAATATCAAAATGGGAACAGAGCCAATCTTTATCAATAATAGAACCCTGATAAAGTGCGCTAAACGTTTCGCATACTCTTTCTATCAGTAGCCTGTTCTTTTTTCCGGAGCTCTTTTTCATTATGATCCTGAAAAGTGTGATTCAGAAAATCATTACGCAGACGGTCCTGCCCGCGCCCTTTTACTCGCCCTTTAAACATTATTAACGGCCGGAATACCCAAAACTTAAGATCAAGCGGGTGTTCTTTTATGGAGCGATACCACAAGGTAGAGCAGGTCTCTGACAGGTTATGACAGTGAAAAAAGAATTCTGGCGTTAAATGATAAAAGGCAGAACTCGTTTAACCTGGCGGAAACGGCGGAGGAGATTGAGAAGCGTATTGCGTTAGTGAGTCAACTTATTCCCTCTCCCCCGCAGGGGAGAGAGCCCGCGCAATGCGGTTGGAATTGGGGCTGGTATTACATGATGTTAAGCGAATAAACCGCGGGCACGCCCCCCGCCGATTTCACCAGCTCAAGGGTGATTTTTGACACTGTGCGCGGTGCTTCCAGCGCGTGCTGGCACACCGAGTGACGGTTGTCGCTCACTTCGGCAATCAGCGTATCGTCGGCCCACAGCCGATAGTGGGTGGTGCAATGCGGCGTGACCGCCTCTGCGTGGCCCATCTGTACGGTTTCCATCGCGTTATCAAAGTCGTTGTCCAGCATCAGCGTCAGCGACTGCACGGTTTGCGGCGTGTCCCACTGCCAGGTCAGGCGCGGCGCGGCGTCGTCCAGCGCGGGTGCCCAGCCATTAATCTGTTGTTCCGGGCGCAGACGGCCGTTCAGCAGGTTTTGCACGTTGTAGCAGCGCAGCGGCGCGGCGAACTGGATTGCGGGCATTATCTGGTGCGGGCGACGGCGCGGCACCCAGAAATCAAACGCCTCGACGCCGTAATCCCCGTCCACCACCTGACGCGGGTGCTTGGCCACGCGGGCGTTCTGGCTGTTGAATACCGTCATGATACCCGGCAGCGCCACGTCGCTTAGCGCCATCTCCACCTCGCTGTTGCGCTCGAAGGCGATAAACAGATAGCGGTCAACGTCGCTCTGCCAGCCAAACTCAACGAGATATTCCCCGGCTTCCTGCACCGTTAACGTCCGTTCGTCGAGCAAGGTGTCAGCACAATAGTTGGCGGCCTTCTGGCTGCTCAACAGGCTGATGTTTACCGGCTGTGCGCTGGCGGCGCGCAGGGTAAAGCGCAGAGCCGGCAGCGCTTCACCGGCTTTGACCGGCAGCAGCAGCGCCATGCGTTCTTCCAGCGCCATCCAGCGGCCGCTGGCGGGGAGGGCGGTCAGCGCCAGTTCGCTGCTGGCGCTCACGCGCGCGCCGCGCGCCGGGTCGCGCAGATGCTGACGCGGAATGTAACAACCGGTTTGCTGGAGATGCTGCTGGAGTTTGTCGATGTGTTTGGCTTCCGCCAGCTGCGGCGCGCTGAGCTGATGCTGCTGACAGAGCGCGGCCGCGCGGCCCACCACTTCACCCAGCAGACCGCAGGTACACATCACACGGGCGCTGCCGAAGGCGACGTGAGAGGCGGAAATCAGGCGGCCGGTCAGGAACAGGTTATCCAGCGAACGGCTGTAGAGGCTGCGATACGGAATGGTGTAGGTGCCTTTGCTGTGGAACTGGCGGCAGCCGTCATGTTTGCTATAGACGCCGTCCGCCGGGTGCAGGTCGATAGACCAGCCGCCGTAGCCCACCGCGTCGTAGTAGTCACGCTGCTCGATGATGTCCTGCTGGCACAGCAGATGGTCGCCGATAAAGCGGCGGCTCTCGCGTTTGCCTGGAATCGAACCGACCCACTCGATGGTCAGGTTCTCGGCTTCCGGGAATTCACCGGAGTTTTTAATGTAGTTCCAGACGCCCCAGACAATCTTCCACAGCTCCCATTTGATCTGCTCGCTGTCGTGGATGGTATCAAGGCGTCCGCCCCATTCCAGCCACCACAAATCGCAGCCGTTTAGCGTTGAGGTCAGACGCTTGTAGCGCGGAATAGCTTCAATGTCCTGCAAGGCGAAAGAGGGCGGCACGAACTTCACCGGCCCGCTGCTTTTGCGGGTGTAGAAATAGATAGAGTGGCCGAGCTTGTGGCCGAAGTTATCGCCGGGGGCCATTTTTTCGCCCAGTTCTTCAGCGTCTTCCGCGCCGACGCGGTACTCTGCGCCCGCCAGATGGCCCAGCACGCCGTCGCCGGTGGCGTCGCAGAACTGCGCGGCCTGAATGTGATAGAAGGTCTCATTGACGGCGTTAAAGCCGGTGGCTTCGGTAATGCGCTGGCCTTCGCGCTCAACGGCGTAAATGGCGGTGTTCAGCAATAGGGTGAGGTTCTTTTCGCGCTGCGCTAAATCCAGCAGCAGCAGGTCGAACATCATCGGGTTGCCTTCTTTATTGCGCCACAGGTTCTCTTCGAGAATCTCGCCCATAATACCGCCTTCACGCGACCAGCGGTTATTGTTACCCATGTGCGACGTTGCGCCGTTGGCCCACAGGCGCACTTCGCTGGAGGCGTTGCCCCCAAGCACCGGTCGGTCCTGCACCAGTACGACCTGCAAACCGTCGCGGGCGGCAGCGAGCGCGGCACATAGCCCGGCCAGGCCGCCGCCGGCGACCAGCAGATCGGTGCGTAGGGTCTGGTGGGGAAAATCACGTTCATGGGTTTGCTGGAAAATTTGCATAAATTGTAATTCCTGCCTTTCTGGCGATAAAATAATAGTCTTTAAAAAAACGGGATCCCGCTATGTCGTCTCAACCTAATCAAAGCCTTATCGACGGTATTCGCTGCCTGCAGTATCTGGTGTCCAGCGATCGGGCTATCGGTTGTCGCGAGCTGGCGCGGCTGATGGGCATTAACCCCACCCGCGTGAACCGTCTGCTGATGACCATGGCGGCCATCGGCTTGACCACCCAGGACGAGCAGCGCCGCTATCTGCCTGGGCCCGGTATTCACGCGCTGGCCGCACAGGCGATCCGCGGTTCAACGCTGTTTTCAAAAGCCCTCCCGCTGCTGGAAACCTACGCCCCGAAAGATATCGTGGTGGCGATGGGCGTCCTGTGGGAGGACCAGGTTATCTATATCTTCCACTCCCGCCCCGGCAGCCATATCAGCCAGGCGCTGGCGGGTTTTCACATGATGCCGGCCTGCGAGTCGGTCATCGGTATTGCGCTGCTCGCCGCCGAAGACGACGAGATGCTGGCCCAACGCTTTAGCGCGGAAGAGATGGCGCGCATCGCGCCGTACCTTCAGCAGCAGCGTCAGCTGGGCCATGTGGTCTGGCCGCACGACGACGGCGAAGTCTCTCTCGCCAGGCCGATTCAGTTCGGTTCACACAAGGCGGCGCTGGCTTTTGCCGGGATGTATGATCCCATCCCGGAACAGACCGCCGCGCGGCTGGCCGAACTCATCACGCTTTGCGACCGACTGACGGCGTAGCGTTGTCGCTGTCGAGGTCAATCTTGCCGACCACGAACAGATAAGAGCAGATCCCCAGACAGGCCAGTACGGCGATAAAACCGAGCGCTGGGGCGAAGTTATGCCCGTCGATCAGCGCGCCGATAGCGATTGGCACGACGATCGAAGAGAGCGCGCCGGTAAAGTTGAAGACGCCGCCCGCCAGACCAATCAGATGACGCGGCGCGAGGGCTGTCACAAACACCCAGGTAATTGTCGCCAGACCGTTGCCGAAGAAGGCGATGGACATAAACAGGATGATCAGCGTGGGGTCATCGGTGTAGTTGGCGCCAAGGATAAACAGCGTCAACGCCATCCCCAGAATGACCGGTGCTTTACGGGCAAAGCTGGCGGAGACGCCACGACGAATCAGACGGTCTGATACAAACCCTGCCAGCAGCACGCCGACAAACGCCGCGAGGTAAGGGACGGAGGCGACGTAGCCGGACTTAATAAAGTCCATATGGCGATACTGCACCAGATAGGTCGGGAACCAGGTCAGGAAGAACCAAAAGGTGGCCGAGATGGTAAACTGGCCGAAGTAGATGCCAATCAGCTTACGGCTTTTAAACATCAGCCCCAGATCCTGCCAGCTGAACGGACGCTTAGCGGCGTTCTCGCGGCTTTCCATGACCGCGCCGCCGTCGCGCAGGTGATCCAGTTCGGCTTTCGATACGGTTTTGTGATCCAGCGGATCGCGGTAGACGCAGTACCACAACACGCCCCAAATCATCCCCACCACGCCGGTGATCAGAAACAGCCCGCGCCAGCCGAAGAGATCCTGAATATGAAACAGCACCGGGGTCATCAGCGCCATGCCGACAAACTGGGCGGAAGAGTAAATACCGATCGCCGTAGCGCGTTCCTGCTCCGGGAACCAGCTGGAGATCACGCGGTTGTTTGACGGCATCACCGGCGCTTCAAACGCCCCGACGCCCAGACGCAGGCCAACCAGCGCGCCAAAGCTGTTGGCGACGGCGTGCAGCGCGGTAATCAACGACCAGATAAACAGCCCCACGCCGTAGACCAGGCGAGAACCGAGACGGTCGATCAGAAAGCCGCCGGGGATCTGCAATGCGGCGTAGATCCAGCCGAATGCGGAGAAGATAAGCCCCATCTGGAGCGGGGTAAACTGCAGCTCGCCGGACATCTGCGTGGCCGCGACCGAGAGGTTCGTTCGGTCCATGTAGTTGATAATAATATTAATAAACACCAGGCCTAGCACAAAGAAGCGTACCCGACCGGTTGAGCGGGCGGCAGATCTTGTTATCGGTTGTTCTGACATAGAGGTGTTCTCATCATTTTAAGGTTTAAAAGGTAAGAGGCGTCATATGATTGTTGTTAGTGTTTCTTTTATAGAAACACTTAGTCGGATGCAAAGTGAGATGTAAAGAAGTGTGATCTGTCTTGTATTTGTACAGTAATGAAATCGGTTTCAGGTGTTGGGATGGGGCTCCCCCTCACCCTAACCCTCTCCCCAAAGGGGCGAGGGGACTGTACGGTGCGGTTGGTGAGATTAATGCAGGGTTTTGCCCTCTCCTGAAAGGGGAGAGGGACTGTACTGTGCGGTTGGTGGGATTAATGCAGGGTTTTGCCCTCTCCTGAAAGGGGAGAGGGACTGTACGGTAGAGTTGGTGGGCTTAATGCAGGGTTTTCTCCCTCTCCCTTTCAGGGAGAGGGCCGGGGTGAGGGTTCAGCGCGCACGGCCTCCGCACAGGCGGTGACCGTAACCGTTAAAGAAATTCAGCCGCACGGAATTTCGCCAGCGCGTCCTGCTTTTGTTCCGCCGTCATCGGGCGGAGCGGACGGCGCGGGTCGCCCACGTCGATACCGTGCAGCTGCATGGCCAGCTTCCCGGCCGCCACGCCGCCGTACTGCACCAGCACGCGAATGATGGCGATCACTTTGTCCATGCAGGCCGCCACGTCCTGGTGGTTGCCCTGATTGAAGCTATCGATCAGGCGATGATACAACGGTGCGGCATAGTTATAGGTACTGCCTACTGCGCCAATCGCTCCGCAGGCGAGCCCCGCCGGCAAAAATTCGTCCACGCCGAAGGGAATATCGAACTGGCCGTTGTTAACACGCAGGCAACGCTGGAACTCGTACATGTCGCTGGAGTTAAACTTCATACCGGACAGGTTCGGGATTTTATCCGCAGCGGCAATCAGGAACTGTTCCATATCGAGGCTTAGCCCGGACATTCCCGAGTGATAGTAGTAGAACCCCTTGGATGGCGCGGCGGCGGCGTTAAGCCGGCAATATTCCACCAGGTCGTCGACGCTGGACGGTTTAAAGAAGCAGGGGCCAATCACCGAGGTGGCGAAAATATCTAACGTCTCCGCGTGACGGCTTAGATCCAGCGAGTCGGCGATGCTCAGCGCGCCAGTATGGAGCGTAATGCTGAGCTTACCGTGGCTGGCCGCGACCCAGCGCTCGGCGATCTTTTTACGTTCAGCAACGGAGCAGTGGATGCCCTCGCCGGTGGTGCCAAGAACGTACACGCCCTTCACGCCCTGGCCAATAAGATGCTCGGCAATCTGATCAATGACCGGATAGTTTACTTCACCGTGGCTGTCGAAAGGGGTGTGCGGCGCAGCGATAAGACCTGTTAGCTTTTCCATGTAAACCTCAAGTGGTGTTTTTCTTCTTAACTAAAAGTTAAAATGAAGCATAACTCCACTTTGCGGACAAATGATACCCATAGAGAAAAACGAGAGTATCAGAGTGTGATCGGCCGCACTAAATTAGGCCTGACGAGGAACCGTTAAGGCGTCCATGGTGCGCAGTTTATTGGCCTTCGCCTGCTCCGGATCTTTCTGCACCAGCAGGGTGTAGATGAGATCCAGCACGAACAGCTGCGCGGTCTTGGTTCCGATGGAGTCACCCTGCAGGCGCCCCTGTCGATTACCATTAATCAGCGTAAAATCAGCGACTTTGCTCAGCGGTGAGCCCAGGTTATGGGTCAGCGCGACGGTGGTCGCGCCCGCTTCTTTAGCAAGGTGCAGCGCATGGGTGGTTTCCGGGGAGTGGCCTGAATGGCTGATGCCGACGGCGACATCGCCCGGTTTGAGCAGGGAAGCCTGCATGTACATAAAGTGATTGTTGGTGAGCGCATCCACGCGCATACCGATACGCATCAGCTTATGCTTCATATCTTCGGCGGTGACGCCGGACGCGCCCACGCCAAAAATATAGGCGCTGTTGCAGGCGTGCAGCGCATCGACAACCTGTTCGACCTGGCGCATATCCAGCAGATTCAGCGTTTCGGACAGCACGTTGGCAATCGCGCCTTGCAGCTTCAGACCAATCGTGTGGGCGTCATCGTTTTCCACCACTTCAGCGTCCAGCAGCGTGCTGCTGTCATCGCTGTCAACCATCGCCAGCTCAATGGCCAGCTCCATTTTGAAATTCTGAAAGCCCTTATAGCCCAGCAGGCGGCAGAAACGGATCACCGACGCTTCGCCAGCGTTGATCTCCTGTGAAAGATCGGCAATGGAAAGCTGCGTCACCTTATGGGGTGACGTCATGATGTAGTTGGCAATACGCTGCCCCACACGGGTCAGACTACTCTGCATCGCCCCCAGAGTATCAAGTATTTTTCCGGCCTTAACCGGTGAGTTCGGACTCTCCATTGCTTCCTGCTCTTCACGCTGACTGAGTGGGTAATGATGGGGCAGCGCCTGCGGTCAGGCAAGAAAATCGGTGTAAAAACCGTGTAATAGCCGCCATTTTGCGCACACCTGTACCGATGACGACGGCATGTTGTGACGCAGATCGATTTTTTATCCTCCGTCATGCTTACCTCTATGATGGTGTTCACACATTTCAGTCTATGCACTTGTGGTGTTTTGCTTCCTGTAAAATTATTAAATGGAGTTTTACTTCATTTGGGTGTGTCACACTCACTCTTTAGGCACGTAGGTATTGCAATTTGCTCATCACAGGAGAGCAACATGAGTGGAATAACAAAAGCCATTCCATGGTACAAACACCTTAATAAATCCCAGTGGCGGGCTTTCTCAGCCGCATGGCTTGGCTATTTGCTTGATGGTTTTGATTTTGTCTTAATTGCCCTGGTATTAACGGAAGTACAGAGCGAGTTCCAGCTCACCACCGTACAGGCGGCGAGTATTATTTCCGCGGCGTTTATTTCGCGCTGGTTAGGCGGATTGCTGCTGGGGGCGATGGGCGATCGCTACGGTCGTCGTCTGTCGATGGTTACCAGTATTATTCTTTTCTCGGTCGGTACGCTGGCCTGTGGCCTGGCGCCGGGTTACACCTCGATGTTTATCGCCCGTATGGTTATCGGTATGGGGATGGCGGGGGAGTACGGTTCTAGCGCAACCTATGTGATTGAAAGCTGGCCAAAACATCTTCGTAATAAAGCCAGCGGCTTCCTGATTTCCGGCTTTTCCGTCGGCGCGGTGGTGGCGGCGCAGGTCTACAGTCTGATCGTTCCTCTGTGGGGCTGGCGCGCGCTGTTTTTCATTGGCATTCTGCCGATTATTTTTGCGCTGTGGCTGCGGAAAAATATTCCTGAAACCGAAGACTGGAAAGAGCGTCAGGCGAATAAAAAACCGGTCCGTACGATGGTCGACATTCTTTATCGCGGCAAGCTGCGGCTGCTGAATATCGCGATGAGCTGCGCCGCTATCGCCGCGCTATGGTTCTGTTTTGCGGGCAACCTGCATAACCCGGCGATCGTACTGCTGCTGGCGCTGGTGTGTACGGTGATTTTTGTCAGCTTCATGGTGCAAAGCAGCGGCAAACGCTGGCCAACCGGCGTGATGCTGATGGTCGTAGTGCTGTTTGCTTTCCTCTACTCCTGGCCGATTCAGGCGCTGCTGCCGACCTACCTCAAAAGCGAGCTGGGATACAACCCGGCGACCGTGGCGCAGGTGCTGTTCTTTAGCGGCTTTGGCGCAGCGGTGGGCTGCATTGTCGGCGGCTTCCTCGGCGACTGGCTGGGAACGCGTAAAGCCTACGTTTACAGCCTGCTAGCCTCGCAGATTCTGATTATCCCGGTATTCGCCATCGGCGGTTCCAGCATCTGGGGGCTGGGTATCCTGCTGTTCTTCCAGCAGATGCTAGGCCAGGGCATTGCCGGCATTCTGCCGAAGCTGATCGGCGGCTATTTCGATACCGACCAGCGTGCGGCAGGCCTCGGCTTTACCTACAACGTCGGGGCGCTGGGCGGGGCGGCGGCGCCGGTGATTGGCGCGCTGGTGGCGCAGCATCTCAGCCTTGGCTCTGCGTTGGGTTCGCTCTCCTTTGGTTTAACGTTCGTGGTGATTTTACTGATTGGCCTGGATATGCCGTCTCGCGTGCAGCGCTGGATTCGTCCGGAAGCACTGCGCACGCATGATGCCAT
Source organism: Kluyvera sp. CRP (assembly GCF_019930565.1). Taxonomy (NCBI): domain Bacteria; kingdom Pseudomonadati; phylum Pseudomonadota; class Gammaproteobacteria; order Enterobacterales; family Enterobacteriaceae; genus Kluyvera; species Kluyvera sp. CRP. The sequence goes on from NZ_CP082841.1 coordinate 2,267,602, forward strand.
CGACGGTAAGCCGTTTAGCGGCGCGCTGACCCGTCAGACAGACAAATCGGTTCCCGTTTGCGGTAAGCATTAATTACAGGCGCCCGGACGCGCCGGGCGCAAATTGAAGTTAAGGATGTACTTATGTCGTTGTTAGAGAATCTGGATACAAGCATTCAAAAGCAGGGTGGGCTTATTGTTTCTTGTCAGCCGGTCCCCGGCAGCCCGTTAGATAAACCGGATATCGTGGCGGCGATGGCGCTGGCGGCGGTACAGGCGGGGGCCGTGGCTGTCCGCATCGAAGGCATTGAAAACCTGAAAGCGACGCGCCCGCTGATTAGCGTTCCGATTATTGGCATCGTGAAACGTGATTTGTCGGATTCCCCGGTACGTATTACCCCTTACCTTGACGATGTAGACGCGCTGGTACAGGCCGGTGCCGATATCATTGCTTTTGACGGCACTGACCGCGTGCGTCCGACGGCGGTCGCGGAAATTATTGCCCGGATTCATCATCATCAGCGCCTGGCGATGGCCGACTGTTCCTCGCAGCAGGACGCCGCTGACTGTCACCGCCTCGGCGCGGATATTATCGGCACGACGCTTTCCGGCTATACCACCGATGTGGTGCCGCAGGATCCCGATCTGGCGCTGGTGGCGGCGTTAAGCGCTAAAGGCTACCGGGTGATTGCCGAAGGCCGCTATAACTCACCGGCGCTGGCCGCACAGGCCATGCGGCACGGCGCCTGGTCGGTCACCGTCGGCTCGGCGATTACGCGCCTTGAGCATATTTGTCAGTGGTATCGTGACGCGATCGTGGAGGAAGCGGTATGAGCACGCTGGCGATTGATATCGGCGGCACCAAGCTCGCTGCGGCGCTTATCGATCCCCGACAGCAGATTATCGACCGCCGGATTTTACCGACGCCCGCCAGCCGCACGCCGGAGGCGCTACGTGAGGCGCTGCGCTCGCTGATTGCGCCATTTGCCGGGCAGGCGCAGCGCGTGGCGGTAGCCTCAACCGGCATCATCCGTCACGGCATCCTCACGGCGCTCAACCCGGATAACCTTGGCGGCCTGGCGCAGTTTCCGCTGGTAGATACCCTCGCTCAGCTGACCGGGCTGCCCTGTCTGGCGGTGAATGATGCGCAGGCAGCGGCGTGGGCGGAATATCGCGCGCTGCCGGGCGAGGTTCGCGATATGGCGTTTATCACGGTGTCGACAGGCGTTGGCGGCGGCATCATCAGTCATGGCAAGCTGCTCACCGGCCGTCAGGGGATGGCCGGGCATATCGGTCATACGCTGGCCGACCCGCACGGGCCGCTTTGCGGCTGCGGGCGTCGCGGTTGTGTGGAAGCGATTGCCTCTGGACGCGGGATTAGCGCGCAGGCGGTTGACGCTCTCCACGGCATGACCGCGAAACAAATCTATGCGCTACACCAGCAGGGGCATCCGCAGGCGACGTGCCTGATTGAGCGCTCGGCCCAAACCGTGGCGCGACTGATTGCCGATCTGAAAGCCGGCTATGACTGCGAATGCGTGGTTCTTGGCGGCAGCGTCGGTCTGGCGGACGGTTATTTATCCCTGGTCGCCGGGTATCTGGCGCGAGAACCGGCGGCCTATCACACGCATCTTGTCGCCGCCCATCATCAGCATGACGCGGGGTTACTTGGCGCGGCAATGCTGGCAGAAGAGGACATCATATGATTTTTGGCGATATTCGTTGCCCTGAGCGTGCCGGGTTACCTTCACCGCTGCTCGCGGCGCTGACCCTGGCCCTGAAGACGGACCCGCAACGCTGTGAGCCGGGCCGTCACGCTTTGCAGGGGGAAGATATTTTTATGAACGTGATGCAGTTTATGACGCAACCTGCGCACGCTAAACGGGCTGAGCTGCACGCGGAATATATTGATGTGCAGATCCTGCTTGCGGGAGAAGAGCGCATCGAGTTCGGGCTTGTTGACAGTGCCCGTCAGTGTGATGAATGGCACCGCGAAGACGATTACCAACTGTGTGATGAGATTGCGGGGCAGCAGTCGGTTACGTTGCAGGCAGGGATGTTTGCGGTGTTTTTCCCCGGCGAGCCGCATAAACCGGGTATTCAGGGAGAGACGCCCGCCGGGATAAAGAAAGCGGTGGTGAAAGTGCATCGAAAGCTGCTTGATAGGTAGGCTTTCGAACCATCCCGGTTCAGTCAGGCGAAGCGCCGCCGGGGTGGTTCATTCAGCTAACCGGGTACGCTTCCAGCTCAGGCTCTGGCGAACGCAGCAGCGCCCACATAATAATCCTCCCAATTACCGCCTTAAGCATCCCTTTCTTTTTTTGCTATACCTTACCGACTGTTCTGCCACATTTTTTTATATTTACACAGGGTGTCCAAAATCGGATACCTAAACATCGAGCCAATTTATTCTTAATTGGATAAAATACCAACCAAATAAGCCTTGCGCCAAATAATATTATTCGATAACAACTATTATATCCTGGTTTGTAACTACAATATTTCTTTCTGTTAACACATTGCATTTCAAATAAATGGAAATAATTAAATAAAACGCGGAGTATCTCTTGATACTCTATTTTTGTCATTTCTGAAAATTCACATTGTATAAAATGAATAAATTATCTTTATTGTGTCGTTATGGCGTGTCTTATTCTTTAGCTCAATTGAAACAGGTCCCGCGCGTATTGTCTCCGATGCTGCTGTTGATCCCTCTACAATCGATGGCTAACGCACCTGCGACGGAGAATGCTGACGTTAATCCTTATAGTGATACGCTGAGCAGGACAGCTTCCACACTGGCATCAACCGAATCAAATGGGGCGGCAGGTGCAGCGGCGTCCGCCGCATCAAGCTATGCTTCTTCTTCCGTGGAAGGTTGGCTCTCGCAGTTCGGTACTGCCCGCGTGCAGTTAAATGTGGATAACAACGGCAACTGGGACGATAGCTCCTTTGATTTTCTGCTGCCGTTTTACGATAACAAAAAAACGGTGATCTTCACTCAATTGGGGATGCGCGCACCGGACGATCGTTTTACTGGAAACCTTGGTTTTGGCGTCAGAACATTTAATGCATCGAACTGGATGTTTGGTATTAACAGCTTTATTGATGATGATTTTACCGGTGGTAACCGTCGCGCCGGATTTGGCGGCGAAGCCTGGACCGATGATTTAAAACTATCGGCAAACGGCTATGTCGGTATTACCGATTGGCACAGTTCACGTGATTTTGATGATTACGATGAAAAGCCTGCAAATGGTTTTGATATTCGTGCTGAAGGCTATTTACCGACTTATCCGCAATTGGGCGCAAAGGTCATGTACGAACAGTATTATGGCGATAATGTTGCGCTATTTGATACCGACCACCTGCAAAAAGATCCTTCTGCGGTCACGGTGGGTCTGAACTATACGCCGATTCCGCTGGTGACCGCAGGCATAGACTATAAACGCGGTCAGGATTCGGTGGATGACACCCAGTTCTCCCTGGCTTTCCACTATGTGCTGGGACAATCTTTGTCATCACAATTGTCGGGCGATCAGGTGGCGTATCGTCGAAGCCTCGCAGGCAGCCGTTACGATCTTGTCGAGCGTAATAATGAAATCGTGCTGGACTACCGCAAGCAGGAAAAACCGACGCCAGACGCGCCTACCACGGATTTAGCGATACAAATTGTGCGCAATGGGGTGGATTCTGACGGTACGACCAAAGATTTCGCCGTGGCGCGGGTCACCGATTCTGACGGTACGCCGATGGCCAACGTCACCGTTAACTGGTCTGTTAGCGGTTCTGCGAAGCTGGCACGAGCGTCCAGCACTACGGATAGCTACGGCCTTGCTACCGTGGGCTTAACTGATGTTGTCGCAGAAACAGTGGACGTGACCGCGACCGTAGAGCAGCAGACGAAGACCTCGAAAGCCACGTTTGTTGAGGGGAGTGGTGGTGATAAGACCAGGCACATCGTGGTCAGCACGGTGAGGGGGGCGGCAAGCGCTGATGGCCAGGATCGCGGAATACTGAAAGCCGTCGTCACCGATGAAAACGGTAAGCCGATGAGCCATCAGACCGTGGCCTGGTCTGATAGCTCGGATACGGCAAAGGGCAATAAAACGGAAACCATCACCAATGATAGCGGCGTGGCGCTTTTTGCCTTAACGGATACCGTTCCGGAGAAAGTGACCGTAACGGCGAAAATGGATGATATCAGCGATTCCGGCAGCGTGACGTTTATTCAGGGCTCGCAGATTATTACTAACGTAGAGATGTCCGCAGTGAAAAATGGCGTCATTGCCGATGGCGTTCACCAGAATATCGTGCAGGTTTCGGTTGAAAATGGTCAGCACGAACCAGCAGCAGGTGAAACAGTGAGTTGGTCTCTGGTATCGCCGTCCTCTAAGGCAGAGATTAAACATTCAACAACGGTGACGGACGCGAAGGGGAATGCGTATATCAGCTTCACGGATACAGCGGCGGAAGACGTCCAGGTGCAGGCGAAAGTCGGCGAGCACCAGATGAGCTTCACATCGAACTTTATCGCTGAATCTATTGGTCAAGTTGATGGGCCGATTCCTCTGGGGATTGGATCGGATGATGTCGTCAATATCAATGAATCCAGCGGCGGCGTTGATTTCCAGATAACGCCTTATGCGGGTATGAAGGAAGGGGACCAGATTGTGCTGCACTTCCAGGTATACGGCGATGATGGCGGCCCATCCTATAACCCACGCAGCCAGACGTGGACCTCTTCGATCCACACAGTGACCGCGAGCGAAGTAGGGCACCCAATTACCATTAATGCGCCACAAAGCGCATTCTACGACGACAATGGCATTGGCATCACCGACACGGATTACGACACCACCGGCGCCTATGCCGTGGTGAAAAGCGTCAGCGGGCAGACGGTGAAATCTTCCTTCACGCATATGGGTGTCGCGACCATTATGGGGTAGCGGCTCCCATGGAGTCGGCTAGCGCAGGCCGGGCTACATAAACGTTAGCCCGGCCTGGCGAAGCGCCGCAGGGGAGGTTTGCTCAGCTGGCCGGGTTCGCTTCCAGCTCAGGCTCTGGCGAACGCAGCAGCGCCCACAGAATAATCGCCCCAATCACATCAAATACTGCCAGCACGGCAAACAGTGGGCTAAAGCCCAGTGTGTCCGCCAGCGCGCCAACCACCAGGGCGAATAAGGTGCTGGCGGTCCATGCAGCCATGCCGGTAAAACCGTTGGCGGTGGCCACTTCGCCCGGATCGAACATGTCGGAAGAGAGCGTAATCAACGCGCCGGACAGCGACTGGTGGGCAAAACCGCCGACGCACAGCAGCGCAATAGCCACGAACGGGCTGCTGAACAGACCGACCATGCCCGGCAGGATCATCAGCGCTGCGCCCATGGTGACAACCAGCTTACGTGAAACCACAATATTGACGCCAAAGACACGCTGGAAGATCCCCGGCAGATAGCCGCCGATGACGCAGCCCATATCGGCGAACAGCATCGGGATCCAGGCAAACATGGCGATATCTTTCAGGTTGAAGCCGTAGGTGTGCACCATAAACAGCGGGATCCAGGCGTTGAAGGTCCCCCACGCCGGTTCCGCCAGGAAGCGCGGCAGGGCGATGCCCCAGAATTTACGTTGCTTCAGCAGCTGGCCGATGTGTACTTTATCGACCGTTTTTTTCTCTGGCTGGCCTTCGGTGATGTAGTTGTACTCTTCTTTGCTCAGTTTCTTGTACTGGCCCGGGCGGTTATAGACCAGGTACCATCCCAGCGCCCACACAATACTGGCTATCCCGACGATCACGAACGCCAGACGCCAGCTGTGAATATAAATGGCCCATGCCACCATCGGCGGCGCAATGATGGCGCCCATCGAAGAACCGACGTTGAAGTAGCCCACGGCGACGGAACGTTCGTGATCCGGGAACCATTCGGTGACCGATTTCAGCCCGGCGGGGATCATCGCGCTCTCGGCAAAACCCCCTAAGCCACGACACAGCGCCAGGCCTTGCCAGCTGTTGGTGAAGGCGGCACCGATGCAGAAGATGCCCCACAGTGCGCCAAACAGGGTATAACCTACTTTGGTGCCTAGCGTATCAAGCACATAACCCGCGATGGGCTGGGCAATGGTGTAGCAGGCGGAAAATGTCGCCACGATCCAGGAATATTGCTGGGTAGTGACATGAAGATCGCTCTGAAGCGTCGGCGCAGCGGCCGAAATAGTATTGCGGGTTAAATAGCATAAAATCGTGCCAAGCGTGACAAGAGCCACCATAAACCAGCGCGTATGACCAGTAGTGCGCATAAAACGTTCCTTTACTTCTTAGGATATGAGACGGCCTGCGGGTGAACAGGCGCAACTGCGGTCATACAGAGAGAAGATAAATCGCCAGCCATACGGCGGCACACAGCGGTCCTTTTATGAGAATTAGTGAATCCGTGTCACATTTTTCTGAATATTAAACCTGTGTTTCAGAAAATTATGTGATCTGATTCAAAATTATTAGGATGGCGTACCACTTAAGTGTATCGGGGTAAGTAATGACGTAATGAACCGTTAAGGGCGGTTTCATTCTGCCCGAATTGCTGTGAAAACAGGCAGATAAGGGGCTATTTGTTGAGGGTAATAAACTCGTGTAGCAACGCCGTCAGCTGTTTCATCTTCTCCGGCGTGAACTTCTGTTCAATTTCCAGGTAGGCTTCTTCCACTTTCGCCTGCGCGCGCTCGTACAGCGCGTACCCCTCTTTGGTGAGCGAGACATAAAGTTTGCGCTGATCGTTGACCGGCTTCAGGCGTAACACCAGCCCATCGCGCTCCATGCGCGTCAGAATCCCGGTCAGGCTGGGGCGCAGAATACAGGTCGCGGCAGCCAGATCGTGGAAGTCCATTGAAGGGTTGTCGACCAGCACGCGAACAATCCGCCACTGCTGCTCCGTCAGATTGTGCTGCTTCACGATCGGCCGAAAATAGGTCATCGCCACTTCTCGCGCCTGCATCAGGGCGATGGTTAAAGAATCGTGCATTCTGCCTCCTGCCACTTCTCATCATTAATATATGAACAATATAGCAATGTTGCTTTTATCAACAGCATATTTTTGATGAAACCCGACGTTGCTGAAATGAAATTTCATTAGTTCATTGATTATGAACGACTATTTTTAGTTTGTGTAAAATTATTGTTAATCGAGTCACAAAAAAATTACTTGTGTTTGCTAAATGAGCAGTGGAGGCATAAAACAGATCATTAATATATTAACGAAATAAATGCTGTCTCTGAGGAGCTGTAAATGAAAGGTACCGTTTTCGCCGTGGCGCTCAACCATCGCAGCCAGCTTGATGCCTGGCGCGACGCGTTCGAGCAGGCCCCCTATAAGGCACCGCCTAAAACCGCCGTCTGGTTTATCAAACCGCACAATACCGTCACCGAAGGCGGTCAGCCGATCCCGTACCCGGAGGGAGAGGCGGTATTCAGCGGGGCAACGGTGGCGCTGGTGGTGGGCAAAACGGCGCGTAAAGTTAGCGTTGAAGACGCGGTGGACTATATCGCCGGATACGCGCTGGCGAACGAAGTCAGCCTGCCGGAAGAGAGCTTCTATCGCCCGGCGATTAAAGCCAAATGCCGTGACGGCTTCTGCCCGCTGGGGGAAATGGTGAGCGTTGATAACGTCGACAACCTGACCATCATCACCGAAATCAACGGTCGCCACGCCGACCAGTGTAGCACTGCCGACCTCACGCGCAATGCCGCCGAGCTGCTGAGCGCCCTGAGCGATTTCGCCACGCTGAATCCGGGCGATGCCATTCTGCTGGGCACCCCGCACAACCGCGTGGCGCTGCGTCCCGGCGATCGGGTCCGCGTACTGGCAGAAGGTTTCCCGCCGCTGGAAAACCCGGTAGTCGCCGAAGCGGACGCTCGCCCGGTGCCACGTCCGTACGACCACGGCACCCTGTTTGCGCTGGGGCTGAACTACGCCGATCACGCCAGCGAACTGGACTTCAAGCCGCCGGAAGAGCCGCTGGTGTTTATCAAAGCGCCGAACACCCTTACCGGCGATAACCAGACTTCGGTGCGCCCGGACAACGTCGAGTACATGCACTACGAATCGGAGCTGGTGGTGGTGATTGGCAAAACCGCGCGCAAGGTCAGTGAAGCTGAAGCGATGGACTACGTCGAGGGCTACACGGTCTGTAACGACTACGCCATTCGTGACTACCTGGAAAACTACTATCGCCCGAACCTGCGGGTAAAAAGCCGCGACGGGCTGACGCCCGTTTCCCCCAATATCGTGCCAAAAGCGGCAATTCCCGATCCGCATAACCTCACCTTGCGCACTTACGTTAACGGCGAGCTGCGTCAGGAAGGCACCACCGCCGATCTGATCTTCAGCGTACCGTTTCTGGTCTCTTACCTGAGCCAATTTATGACGTTGCAACCGGGCGACATGATTGCCACCGGCACGCCGAAAGGGCTCTCTGACGTGGTGCCGGGAGATGAAGTGATTGTGGAAGTGGAAGGCGTCGGTCGCCTGGTGAACCGGATTGTCAGCGAGGAGTCTGCAAAATGAAAAAAATTAACCATTGGATCAACGGCAAAAGCGTCGCCAGCGATGACTATTTCCACACCACCAACCCGGCGACCGGCGACGTGTTGGCGGAAGTCGCCTCCGGCGGCGAAGCGGAAGTGAATCAGGCGGTAGCCGCGGCGAAAGAGGCTTTCCCGAAGTGGGCCAATCTGCCGATGAAAGAGCGCGCACGCCTGATGCGTCGTCTGGGCGACCTGATTGACCAGAACGTGCCGGAAATCGCGGCGATGGAAACCGCCGACACCGGCCTGCCGATTCATCAGACCAAAAACGTGCTGATCCCCCGCGCGTCGCATAACTTCGAGTTTTTCGCCGAAGTGTGCCAGCAGATGAACGGCAAAACCTATCCGGTCGACGACAAGATGCTCAACTACACCCTCGTGCAGCCGGTGGGCGTGTGCGCGCTGGTGTCGCCGTGGAACGTACCGTTTATGACCGCCACCTGGAAGGTCGCGCCGTGCCTGGCGCTGGGTAACACCGCGGTGCTGAAAATGTCCGAACTGTCGCCGTTAACCGCCGACCGTCTGGGCGAGCTGGCGCTGGAAGCGGGCATTCCACCTGGGGTGCTGAACGTGGTGCAGGGCTATGGCGCGACGGCGGGCGATGCGCTGGTACGCCACCACGATGTGCGTGCGGTCTCCTTTACCGGCGGCACCGCCACCGGGCGCAACATCATGAAAAACGCCGGGTTGAAAAAATACTCGATGGAGTTGGGCGGCAAATCGCCGGTGCTGATTTTTGAGGATGCCGACATTGAACGGGCGCTGGACGCCGCGCTGTTCACCATCTTCTCGATCAACGGCGAACGTTGTACCGCCGGTTCGCGCATCTTTATCCAGCAGAGCATCTACCCGGAATTCGTCAAACGCTTTGCCGAGCGCGCCAACCGCCTGCGCGTCGGCGACCCGAACGACCCGAATACTCAGGTCGGCGCGCTGATTAGCCAGCAGCATTGGGAAAAGGTCTCCGGCTATATCCGCCTTGGCATTGAAGAGGGTGCGACCCTGCTGGCCGGCGGCCCGGAAAAACCCACTGACCTGCCAGCACACCTGCGTGGCGGCAACTTCCTGCGCCCAACAGTGCTGGCGGACGTCGATAACCGGATGCGCGTGGCGCAGGAAGAGATTTTTGGTCCGGTAGCCTGCCTGTTGCCGTTCAAAGACGAGGCGGAAGGGCTGCGTCTGGCCAACGACATTGAGTACGGCCTGGCTTCCTATATCTGGACCCAGGACATCAGCAAAGTGCTGCGTCTGGCACGCGGCATCGAGGCCGGGATGGTGTTCGTCAACACCCAGAACGTGCGCGACCTGCGCCAGCCGTTCGGCGGCGTGAAGGCCTCCGGTACCGGGCGCGAAGGCGGCGAGTACAGCTTTGAAGTGTTCGCGGAGATGAAGAACGTCTGCATCTCAATGGGCGATCACCCGATTCCTAAGTGGGGAGTGTGATATGGGCAAGCTCGCGTTAGCAGCAAAAATTACTCACGTGCCGTCGATGTACCTCTCTGAAATTCCGGGGAAAAACTTTGGCTGCCGTCAGGCGGCCATCGATGGGCATAAAGAGATCGGCAAGCGCTGCCGTGAAATGGGCGTCGACACCATTATTGTGTTCGATACTCACTGGCTGGTGAACAGCGCCTACCACATTAACTGCGCGGAAAGCTTTAAGGGCATCTACACCAGCAACGAGCTGCCGCACTTTATTCGCGACATGACCTACGACTATGACGGTAATCCCGAACTGGGCCAGCTGATTGCCGACGAAGCCGTAGCGCTGGGCGTGCGCGCCAAAGCGCACAACATTCCAAGCCTGAAGCTGGAGTACGGCACGCTGGTGCCGATGCGCTATATGAACGCCGATAAGCACTTCAAGGTGGTCTCCATCTCGGCGTTTTGCACCGTGCATGACTTTGCCGACAGCCGCAGATTGGGCGAGGCGATCCTGAAAGCCATAGAAAAATACGACGGCACCGTGGCGGTGTTCGCCAGCGGCTCGCTGTCGCACCGTTTTATCGACGACCAGCGTGCGGAAGAGGGGATGAACAGCTACACCCGCGAGTTTGACCATCAGATGGACGAACGCGTGGTCAAGCTATGGCGCGAGGGCAAGTTCAAGGAGTTTTGCACCATGCTGCCGGAGTACGCCGACTACTGCTACGGCGAAGGCAACATGCACGACACCGTGATGCTGCTGGGAATGCTGGGCTGGGATAAGTACGACGGCAAGGTGGAGTTTATTACCGATCTGTTCGCCAGCTCCGGCACCGGGCAGGTGAACGCCGTATTCCCGCTGCCAGCGTGAGGATGAACCATGCCGCACTTTATTGCTGAATGCACTACCAACATCCGCGAGCAGGCAGATTTACCGAGCCTGTTCAGCAAGGTGAACGAGGCGCTGGTCGCCACCGGAATTTTCCCCATCGGCGGCATCCGCAGCCGCGCCCACTGGCTGGATACCTGGCAGATGGCCGACGGTAAGCATGATTACGCGTTTGTGCATATGACGCTGAAAATCGGCGCAGGCCGCAGCCTGGAGAGCCGTCAGGAGGTGGGCGAAATGCTGTTCGGGCTGATTACAGCCCACTTCGCCACGCTGATGGACAGCCGCTATCTGGCGCTGTCGTTTGAGATTGACGAGCTGCACCCGACGCTGAATTACAAACAGAACAACGTGCACGCGTTATTTAAATAAGACCGGCCCGCCCAGTCCTTCGCTTCTTTTGAGGCGGGAGAAAACACGCACTCGGTCAGTCCCCTCGCCCCTTTGGGGAGAGGGTTAGGGTGAGGGGGGACCTCCGCGGCCTGATGCCCTCACCCCGGCCCTCTCCCACAGGGAGAGGGAGAAAACACAGCCACAGGAATCACTATGCTCGATAAACAGACCCGTACCCTGATCGCCCAGCGGCTAAATCAGGCTGAAAAACAGCGTGAGCAGATCCGTGCCGTCTCGCTGGATTACCCGGACATCACCATCGAAGACGCCTACGCCGTGCAGCGTGAATGGGTTGCGATGAAGATTGCCGAAGGGCGAACGCTCAAAGGCCACAAAATCGGCCTGACCTCCAAAGCGATGCAGGCCAGCTCGCAGATTAACGAACCGGACTACGGCGCGCTGCTCGACGACATGTTCTTCCACGACGGCAGCGAGATTCCGACCGACCGCTTTATTGTCCCGCGCATTGAGGTGGAACTGGCGTTCGTACTGGCAAAGCCGCTGCGCGGACCGAACTGCACGCTGTTCGATGTCTATAACGCCACCGACTACGTGATCCCAGCGCTGGAGTTGATTGACGCCCGCAGCCATAACGTGGACCCGGAAACCCAGCGTCCGCGCAAGGTATTCGACACCATCTCCGACAACGCCGCCAACGCTGGCGTGATCCTCGGCGGGCGTCCGATTAAGCCTGATGAACTGGATCTGCGTTGGATCTCCGCGCTGCTGTATCGCAACGGCGTGATTGAAGAGACCGGCGTTGCCGCAGGGGTACTTAACCACCCGGCGAACGGTGTGGCGTGGCTGGCGAACAAGCTGGCGCCGTATGACGTTCAGCTGGAAGCAGGGCAGATTATCCTTGGCGGCTCGTTCACCCGTCCGGTACCGGCGCGTAAGGGCGACACCTTCCATGTTGATTACGGCAACATGGGCGCGATTACCTGCCGGTTTGTATAAAAGGAAAAGACGATGATGATGAAGAACAGCTTCAAAGACGCGCTGAAAGCAGGCCTGCCGCAGATTGGCCTGTGGCTCGGGCTCTCCAGCAGCTACAGCGCCGAGCTGCTGGCAGGCGCTGGGTTTGACTGGTTGCTGATTGATGGCGAACACGCGCCGAACAACGTCCAGACCGTGCTGACCCAACTACAGGCGATCGCGCCTTATCCAAGCCAGCCGGTGGTGCGTCCGTCGTGGAATGACGCGGTACAGATTAAGCAACTGTTGGACGTTGGCACGCAAACGCTGCTGGTGCCGATGGTGCAAAACGCCGACGAAGCGCGAGCCGCAGTGTCCGCAACCCGCTATCCGCCGCAGGGTATTCGCGGCGTGGGCAGCGCGCTGGCGCGGGCGTCACGCTGGAACCGCATTCCGGATTATCTCCACCAGGCCAACGACGCCATGTGCGTGCTGGTGCAGATTGAAACTCGTGAAGCGCTGAACAATCTGGCGCAGATCCTCGACGTCGACGGCGTGGACGGCGTGTTTATCGGCCCGGCGGACCTCAGCGCCGATATGGGCTTTGCCGGCAATCCGCAGCACCCGGAAGTGCAGGCGGCGATTGAACAGGCCATCGTGCAGATTCGTGCGGCGGGAAAAGCGCCGGGCATTCTGATGGCGAATGAACAGCTGGCGAAACGTTATCTGGAGCTGGGGGCGCTGTTTGTCGCCGTTGGCGTCGATACCACCCTGCTGGCGCGCGGTGCAGAGGCGTTGGCGGCACGCTTTGGCGCGGAGAAAACCTCGCTCGGGTCGTCCGGCGTGTATTAACGCGTGCCGGGGAGACCCATCGACATGTCGGCCCGGCAAGCGAAGCGCACCGGGCAACAACACTGCTTCACCCTACGCAAATTCCCATCAGAGGAAAGGACAATGAGCGACACATCACCTGCAATTCCGGAGCAACTCAACCCGGCCGACCAGCACAAGCGGCTGACGGCAGGCCAACAATCGGTTATCAACAAACTGTTTCGTCGTCTGGTTCTGTTTTTGTTCGTGCTGTTTATCTTCTCATTCTTAGATCGTATCAATATCGGCTTTGCCGGGCTGACGATGGGGGCGGATCTCGGCCTCAACGCCACCATGTTCGGCCTCGCCACCACGCTGTTCTACGCCACCTACGTGATTTTCGGCATTCCCAGCAACATTATGCTGAGCATTGTTGGCGCGCGGCGCTGGATTGCCACCATTATGGTGCTGTGGGGTATCGCCTCCACCGCCACCATGTTCGCCGTCGGGCCGAAAAGCCTCTACGTGCTGCGCATGCTGGTGGGCATCACCGAAGCCGGATTCCTGCCGGGGATTCTGCTGTACTTAACCTACTGGTTCCCGGCGTTTTTCCGCGCCCGCGCTAACGCCCTGTTTATGATTGCCATGCCGGTAACCACCGCGCTGGGCTCGATTGTCTCAGGCTATATTCTGTCGATGGACGGTCTGCTGAATATGCACGGCTGGCAGTGGCTGTTCCTGCTGGAAGGATTCCCGGCGGTGCTGCTCGGCGTGATGGTCTGGTACTGGCTCGACGACTCCCCGGCGAAGGCCAAATGGCTGACCGACGAGGATAAAAAGTGCTTACAGGAAATGATGGATAACGATCGCCTGACGCTGGTGCAGCCGGAAGGGGCGATTAGCCATACCGCGATGCAGCAGCGCAGCCTGTGGCGCGAAGTGTTTACGCCGATCGTCCTGATGTACACGCTGGCCTACTTTTGCCTGACTAATACGCTCAGCGCCATCAGTATCTGGACACCGCAAATCCTCAAGAGCTTTAACGAGGGCAGCAGCAACATCACCATCGGCCTGCTGGCGGCAATCCCGCAGATTTGTACCATTCTTGGCATGATCTACTGGAGCCGCCATTCGGATAAGTACCAGGAGCGTAAGCACCACACGGCGCTGCCGTTCCTGTTTGCCGCCGCCGGTTGGTTGCTGGCCTCGGCGACCAACCATAGCCTGATCCAACTGTTGGGGATCGTGATGGCCTCGACCGGATCGTTTAGCGCGATGGCGATTTTCTGGACCACACCGGATCAATCCATCAGCCTGCGCGCCAGGGCGATCGGCATCGCGGTGATCAACGCCACGGGCAACATTGGGTCGGCGCTGAGTCCGTTTATGATTGGCTGGCTGAAAGATGTGACCGGCAGCTTTAACAGCGGATTATGGTTTGTCGCAGCGCTACTGGTGCTGGGGGCGGCCATTATCTGGGTGATACCGATGAAATCTTCCCGCCCACGCGCCACGCCGTAAGGAGCCGACGTTATGTGCCAGCGTGTGATTACCAATATCGACATCAGTACCGAGTATGAAGAGAGTCTGGGCACCAGGGATGTGCACTATCAGTCGTTTGCCCGCATGGCGGAGTTTTTTGGCCGCGATATGCAGGCGCATCGCCACGATCAGTTCTTCCAGATGCACTTTCTCGATACCGGGCAGATTGAGCTGCAGCTCGACGATCACCGCTACTCGGTGCAGGCACCGCTGTTTGTGCTGACGCCGCCGTCGGTCCCGCACGCCTTTATCACCGAGTCGGACAGCGACGGTCACGTGTTGACAGTGCGGGAAGAGTTGATCTGGCCGCTGCTGGAGGTGCTATACCCCGGCACCCGTGAGGCGTTCGGCCTGCCGGGAATGTGCCTGTCGCTGGCGGACAAACCCGACGAACTGGCGGCGCTGGCGCACTACTGGCGGCTGATTCAGCGCGAGTCGACCTCTGAGCTGCCGGGGCGCGAGCATACCCTGGTGTTGCTGGCGCAGGCGGTGTTCACGTTGCTGCTGCGCAACGCGCCGCTCGACGACCACGCGGCCAGCGGCGTGCGCGGCGAACTGAAGCTGTTCCAGCGCTTTAACCAGATGATTGATAGCCACTATCACCGCCACTGGACGGTGCCGGACTACGCCAGCGAGCTGCACCTGACCGAATCCAGGCTAACGGATATTTGCCGCCGCTTCGCTAATCGTCCGCCGAAAAGGCTGATTTTTGACAGACAGCTGCGTGAGGCCAAGCGTCTGCTGCTGTTTTCCGACAGCGCGGTGAGCGAGATTGCCTGGCAGCTTGGCTTTAAGGACCCGGCCTATTTTGCGCGCTTTTTTAATCGCTTAGTGGGGTGTTCGCCGAGCGCGTTTCGCGCGCAGAAAGTCCCGGTGTCGTAGGTTCCCCCCTCACCCTAACCCTCTCCCCATAGGGGAGAGGGGACCGACCGTGCGGGTTTTCTCCCTCGCCCTTTGGGGAGAGGGCCGGGGTGAGGGGCAAACACGCGCCAAACCCTACCCAGATCACAGAACCGCCCCCCGCCCGAAAAGTACCAGCCGTTGACCCAAAAGTCTCTTCACCGTCTGCGTTTTAAACGCTTCAATTACGAAACAAGAACAAAACATAAATTTAACAAATCCGATGAATACTGGAGTGTACCCGAATGAAACCTGAAGATTTCCGCGCAGACACCAAACGTCCGTTAACCGGTGAAGAGTACCTGAAAAGCCTCCAGGATGGCCGTGAGATCTACATCTACGGCGAGCGCGTCAAGGATGTCACTACCCATCCCGCCTTCCGCAACGCGGCAGCCTCTGTCGGCCAGCTGTACGATGCGCTGCACAAGCCGGAAATGCAGGACAAGCTGTGCTGGAGCACTGATACCGGCAGCGGCGGCTACACCCATAAATTTTTCCGCGTGGCGAAAAGCGCCGACGACCTGCGTCAGCAGCGCGACGCCATCGCCGAGTGGTCACGTCTCTCCTACGGTTGGATGGGGCGTACTCCGGACTACAAAGCGGCCTTCGGCAGCGCGTTGGGGGCGAACCCGGCGTTCTACGGCCAGTTTGAGCAGAACGCCCGCCACTGGTACTCGCGCATTCAGGAAACCGGTCTGTACTTCAACCACGCGATCGTTAACCCGCCCATCGACCGCCACAAACCGGCTGATGAAGTGAAAGATGTTTACATCAAGCTGGAGAAAGAGACCGACGCCGGGATTATTGTGAGCGGCGCGAAGGTGGTGGCGACCAACTCGGCGCTGACCCATTACAACATGATCGGCTTCGGCTCCGCGCAGGTGATGGGCGAAAACCCAGACTTCGCGCTGATGTTCGTCGCACCGATGGATGCCGAGGGCGTGAAGCTGATTTCTCGCGCCTCCTACGAGATGGTGGCGGGCGCAACTGGCTCTCCGTACGACTATCCGCTCTCCAGCCGCTTTGACGAGAACGATGCGATTCTGGTGATGGATAACGTACTGATCCCCTGGGAAAACGTCCTGATCTACCGCGATTTCGATCGCTGCCGTCGCTGGACGATGGAAGGTGGTTTTGCCCGTATGTACCCATTACAGGCGTGCGTGCGTCTGGCGGTGAAGCTCGACTTTATTACCGGCCTGCTGAAGAAATCGCTGGAGTGCACCGGTACTTCGGAGTTCCGCGGCGTGCAGGCGGATCTTGGCGAAGTGGTGGCGTGGCGCAACATGTTCTGGGCGCTGAGCGACTCCATGTGTTCTGAAGCGACCCCGTGGGTTAACGGCGCGTACCTGCCGGATCACGCGGCGCTGCAAACCTACCGCGTGATGGCGCCGATGGCCTACGCCAAAATCAAAAATATTATCGAACGTAACGTGACCAGCGGGCTTATCTACCTGCCGTCGAGCGCCCGCGATCTGAACAATCCGCAGATTGATCGATATCTGGCGAAATACGTGCGCGGCTCCAACGGCATGGATCACGTGGAGCGCATCAAGATCTTAAAACTGATGTGGGATGCCATCGGCAGCGAGTTCGGCGGCCGTCACGAGCTGTACGAAATTAACTACTCCGGTAGCCAGGATGAGATCCGCCTGCAGTGTCTGCGCCAGGCCCAGACCTCCGGCAACATGGACAAAATGATGGCGATGGTCGATCGCTGCCTGTCTGAATACGACCAGAACGGCTGGACGGTGCCACACCTGCACAACAACGCTGATATTAATCTGCTGGATAAGCTGCTGAAGTAATGGGCAGCGGGAGGTCACAATGCAATTAGATGAACAACGTCTGCGTTTTCGCGATGCCATGGCCAGCCTGTCGGCCGCCGTTAACGTCGTCACCACCGAAGGGGAAGCGGGTCGCTGCGGGATCACCGCTACCGCCGTCTGTTCGGTGACGGATACGCCGCCATCGGTGATGGTGTGTATCAACGCCAACAGCGCCATGAACCCGGTGTTCCAGGGCAACGGTAAGCTGTGCATCAACGTGCTCAACCATGAACAGGAGATCATGGCGCGTCACTTTGCCGGCATGACCGGTATGGCGATGGACGAGCGCTTTAATCTCGCAGGCTGGCAGCGCGGCGCGTTGGGGCAGCCGGTGTTAAAGGCGGCGCTGGCAAGTCTGGAAGGCGAGATACGCCAGGTGCAGACCATCGGTAGCCATCTGGTCTATCTGGTGGAGGTTCAGCATATCGCGTTGGCGGAAGAAGAGGGGCACGGGCTCATCTATTTCAAACGCCGTTTCCATCCGGTGATGATGGAGGCCGAAGCGCTGGCTTAAGCCTTCTTCACTACCTAAATGCCATCGGGCAGGTCAGGATCGATTGCCCGATGGCCGCAGCGCCAATGAATCATCGTGAGCCGGAAGGAGAGTCCCCATCTCCCTTCGACAGTGCCGCCTGAACGGCATTTTCCGCCAGTGGGGCCATCACGCGATAGCCTTCCGCGTTGGGATGCAGACCATCATCGGAGTAGCGGGTAATCAGTTTGCCGCATGCGTCCGTCATTGGCGTGGCGTAATCCAGCCAGACAAAGCCTTGCGTCGCGCTCCAGCTTTTCAGCCAGTGATTTAGCGCGATAAGGCGCTCGCGCGGACGCTGGGCGTAGAGATCCTGCGAGTCGGGATTCGCGTCATGGACCGGAAGCACGGACGATATCACCACCTGAATACCGTGTAGCGTGGCCAGCTCGGCGAACGTCATGATGTTCTCTTCAATTTCCAGATTGCTCACCGGACCGGTATTGCCCGCGATGTCGTTGGTGCCAGCGAGGATCACCACCGCCTGCGGGCGCAGGTTTAGCACGTCCTGGCGAAAGCGCACCAGCATCTGCGCGGTGGTTTGCCCACCAATACCGCGGTTGAGGTAGTTTTTTCCCGGAAAGCTCTGCGCTAAATCCCAGCCGTCGGTAATGGAGTCACCGAAGAAAACGACCTGCGGGCTCCGGTTCTGCTGAAGCAGGGCCTCGTTGTGCTGGCGATAGCGGGCGCGTTGACCGTAGTCATCGCTATAGAAAGCGGCCTGACGGCTGCGGTAGTTGTCGAGTTCAGGAAACCCGGTTCCGGGGATGAGAGCAGTAATCAGCGGCTGTGACACGATGTGTCTCTCCTTGCCGTAGTGAATGGAGAAACCACGTTAGCAAACGTCGATTTTTTGCGCTATCACTTCTGTGCGCGTAAGGCTCTGAATACGGACTAAAAAATAGATTAGGGAAAATGAAGAAAAATAAATAAATAGCGCTACAGGGATGAGATCTAATATTTTCCTGTGGTAGCTGAGGAAAAACTTATCGGGTTATTTATTTCCTTGAAGCGACGAGTTTTTTAATTGAAATAAGGCTTCGTTAATCATTTCTTCGGCTTTTTGACGGGCGAATTTGATAAGCGCGTCTTTACTGAAAGGCGCGCCACAAGCGTGACAGGTTAACGGATATTGATCTTCCGCGTTTTTTATTTTTTCAATGTCGGTTATTTCAGTAACACCGGCACATTTTGGACACAAATATTGAATTGCAATCACGAGCACGGCTCCTTTATCTTTGGTATAAAATAGTGCAGCCGCACAAATCGTCAAAGCCTTCCGGGCTATTAAATAACAGGTCATTTTGTTTTGGTTGATGAAGTGGTTGAAAAAACACCACTTCGTCAGGCCGATCACACCAAAGGAGAGGGTGAATGACAATGGAGAAGCCGTTCGTACAGAAAGACCCGATGGATTCCGGCAGGCTGGCCGATCTCCTCAACCATAACACCGATTGGGTGTGGGAAGTGGATACGCAGGGGCGCTACGTCTGGTCCTCAGAAGTGGTGATGCGCCTGCTCGGCTACTCGGCCGAAGAGGTGCTGGGCCGTACGCCGTTTGATTTTATGGCGCCGGGCGAGGCCGAGCGGCTGGAGAGTACCTTCCGCGATGTGCTCTCATCGCACAAACCCTTCTCGGGTCTGATTAACCGCAACCTGCGCGCAGATGGTCGGGCGGTGATCCTCGAAACCAGCGGTATTCCGCTGTTTGATGAAAACGGCCAACTGACCGGCTATCGCGGTACCGATCGGGATATCTCCCAGCTCGGCGAGCGGGTGTTGCAGCTGGAATCCATCTACCAGAACACGCCGCTGGCGCTGTGCGTGATTGATCGTCACGGCATGTTAACGAAAGCGAACAAGGCGATGGGTGAGCTGCTGGGGCAGCCAGAGGAAAAGCTGGTGGGGCAGTTGCTCAAAACGCTGATGCCGGAATGGCACCTGCTGTTCCAGCAGGATTTCATTCTGCTCGACGGCGGTGAAGAGATTGCCAGCAAAGAGCTGTTTCTCTATGGTCGCTATTTCTACATTAAGCCTATGGCGGTGTACGACGCGGGCGGCAACGTGGCGGGTATTTCTTCGGCGTGGATGGACATCACCGACCGCAAGCTGGCGGAACAGCAGCTTGCCCACGCTAATCAGACATTATTGCAGTATGCCGAACGCGACCATCTTACCGGCCTGTTCAACCGTCGTTACATGGATGACCGTCTGAGCTATGAAATTACCCGTGCACAGCGCGAGGGCTCGCAGCTGTCTTTGTGCATGGCGGATATCGACTTCTTTAAACGCTACAACGACACCTATGGTCACCCGGCGGGCGACCAGGTGCTGCGCGCCGTAGCAGACGCGTTGAGAGGCGGCCTGCGCCCGGGCGATAGCGTGAGCCGCTACGGCGGCGAAGAGTTTCTGGTGATACTGCCGGACACCAGCGCGGAAGGCGCGCTGGCGGTGGCTGAACGCCTGCGCGAGCGGGTAATGGCGCTGGAGATTGTGCATGAAACCAACCCCATCGGCAGCGTGCTGACCATCAGTTTGGGCGTGATGACCTGGGATTCGCCGCTGTCGGTGTGCAGCATTCAAAGCGTCGCGGACATCGCCGCTGAGCTTATCAGCAGCAGCGATGCGGCGCTGTACCGGGCCAAACAGCAGGGGCGCAATCGCGTAGTCAGCGCCTGATTACGCCACGGCCCTGGCGCGCGTCGTCAGGGCTATTGCGGTGCTGGCGAGGGTAAACAGCGCCATGATCCACGCCATGGTCCACGGCGTGCCGTCGCTGAGCGTCGCCAACAGCAGTGACGAAATAATCCCGCTACCGTATTGCAATGCGCCAATCAGCGCTGAGGCGGAACCCGCGACGTTTGGTGCGGCGTCCAGCGCGGCGGCAGTCGAGGTGGCGGCGATAATCCCATTCATCGAAAACAGTATGAACACTGCCACCACGATCAGCAGCAGACCTCCCATCTGCCAGCGCGCGGCAATCGCCAACACGATTGCCGCCGCGCCCGCCACCAACAGCGATATCTTTAGCAGCGTCTCCAGCGGATAGCGGTGGACGATTCGGCGGTTTACCACGCTTATGAGCATGACGCCAACAACGTTCAGCGCGAATAACCAGCCGTAGTGCTGCGGATCGACGCCGAAGTAGCTGATATAGACGAATGGCGACCCGGCGATAAACGCGTAGGCGGCGACGTAAAAGCAGGTCAGGCACAGGGTGTAGCGCATAAAGGCGACGTTGGTTAACAGCAGGCCGTAGTTCTTAAACACGCCGCCCAGCGACGCTTTAACACGCTTCTCTTCCGGCAGCGTTTCCGGTAGCCAGAAGAGAGTAAAGAACATCAGTACGCCAATCACAGCCAGCAGCCAGAAAATGACGTGCCAGCTGGCAAACACAATGATCTGTCCGCCGAGTAGCGGTCCGGCAATGGGAGCGATGGCCATCATCAGGATCAGCGTCGAGAGCATTTGCGCGGCGCGGGTACGACTGAATAGGTCACGGATCATCGCACGCGCCAGCATTGGGCCAGTGCAGGCCCCCAGCGCCTGGAATACACGCCAAAAGACAATCTGCTCAATATTGCGCGAGAGCGCGCAGCCGATCGAACCGATGATAAATAGTCCCAGGCCGATAAACAGCGGCAAGCGACGGCCAAAACGGTCGCTTAGCGGCCCCCAGAGCAGTTGGGCAATGCAAAAACCGACTAAAAAACCGGTAATCGTGAGTTCGACGTTGCCGTGTAAATCGCGCGCCATCACCGGCATGGCGGGAAGATAAATATCGGTTGAGAGCGAGGTAAAAGCCATTAAGGCACTGAGGATGACAACAAAAAGCAGGCCATGCTGACCTTTGGCGGGTGTCTTCCGCGCCGGAGTACCAGTCATATTGTTCCATTCGGGAGTGTTAAAGGCCGATAGAATATATTGATTTTCTGAACGGATAATCAGGCAAAATAGTAAGACGTTATGAATTCTATTCATCAGTGTGCATCCGCAATTGATTCATCACAAAGCGGACCCCGGGCAGCCCTCCTTATAATCGAGCCTACCCCTCTACTGATGGTATAAAAAACATGGCTTATCAACTCAACCTTAACTGGTCGGAGTTTCTGGAGAAATACTGGCAGAAACAACCGGTGGTCCTGAAAAACGCGTTCCCGAATTTTGTCGACCCGATTACGCCTGACGAACTGGCCGGTCTGGCGATGGAGATGGAGGTTGACAGCCGTCTGGTGAGCCACGTTGACGGCAAGTGGCAGGCGAGCAACGGCCCGTTTGAGGATTTTGACCATCTGGGGGAGAAGAACTGGTCGCTGCTGGCGCAGGCGGTGAACCACTGGCACGAACCTGCCGCCGAACTGGTGCGCCCGTTCCGCGTGCTGCCTGACTGGCGCCTCGATGATCTGATGATCTCCTTCTCGGTGCCGGGCGGCGGCGTTGGCCCGCATATCGATCCGTATGACGTCTTTATTATTCAAGGGATGGGCCGTCGTCGCTGGCGCGTGGGCGACGCGCTGCCGTTAAAACAGCACTGCCCGCATCCGGCGCTGCTGCACGTTGAGCCGTTTACGCCGATTATTGAAGTGGAAATGGAACCGGGCGATATCCTCTATATTCCGCCAGGATTCCCGCACGATGGGTATACCTATGAAGATACGCTGAACTACTCCGTCGGCTTCCGTGGCCCGAACGGTCGCGAGTTGATCAGCAGTTTCGCCGACTACGTGCTGGAGAACGATCTCGGCGAGAAGTACTACACCGACCCGGATCTCACCCGTCGCGAACATGCGGGTAAGGTGGAAGAGCACGAGCTGGAGCGTCTGCGGATGATGATGATCGACATGATCCGTCAGCCGAACGATTTCAAACAGTGGTTCGGCAGTTTTGCCAGTACGCCGCGCCACGAGCTGGATATTGCCCCTGCGGAGCCGCCGTTCGAACCGGAAGAAGTACTTGCTGCGCTGGAAGATGGGGAAACCCTGCGCCGCCTCAACGGGCTGCGGGTACTGAACGTGGGCGAGAGCTTCTTTATCAACAGCGAGAAGCTGGAGACCTGCGAACCGCAGGCGGCTGACATGCTGTGCCGCTATACCGAACTGGATAAAACCCATTTTGGCGAGGCGCTGCGAAATCCGGCGTTTGTCGCGGAACTGACGGCGCTGATTAACCAGGGATACTGGTTCTTCGACGAGTAAGCGTCCGCGGTGGGTGAGGGTATGCGCTGTACCCTCACCCCAGCCCTCTCCCTGGAAGGGAGAGGGAGCAAACCCGCGCCATACCCACCAACTGCACCGTTCGATCCCCTCGCCCCTTTGGGGAGAGGGCCAGGGTGAGGGGAACAAGCCGCACCCTTCCTTCATTCCTGCTGCTCCCCACCGCTTTGCAATTCGTTAACAATCGTTGTATAACCTCCTTCTCATTTGGATGTTTAGATGTCCATACGTTTAGAAGGTAATAATGCAAAACACAACACAACAACAAGGTGGGCAACTGAAGCGCACCATGAAGACCCGCCACCTGGTGATGCTGTCGCTGGGCGGTGTTATTGGCACAGGGCTTTTTTTCAATACCGGCTATATCATCTCCACCACCGGTGCGGCGGGTACGCTGCTGGCCTATCTGATCGGTGCGCTGGTGGTCTGGCTGGTGATGCAGTGCCTCGGCGAACTGTCGGTGGCGATGCCGGAAACCGGCGCGTTCCACGTTTATGCCGCCCGTTATCTCGGCCCGGCCACTGGCTACACCGTGGCGTGGCTCTACTGGCTGACGTGGACGGTAGCGCTAGGATCGAGCTTTACCGCCGCCGGGTTCTGTATGCAGTACTGGTTCCCGCAGGTGCCGGTGTGGATTTGGTGCCTGCTGTTCTGCGTGCTGATTTTCGGCCTGAATGTTATCTCGACGCGCTTTTTCGCCGAGGGGGAGTTCTGGTTCTCGCTGGTGAAGGTTATCACCATCATCGCGTTTATTATTCTGGGCGGCGCGGCCATCTTCGGGTTTATCCCCATGCAGGACGGCTCACCGGCGCCGGGGCTGCGTAATATTACCGCCGAAGGCTGGTTCCCGCACGGTGGGCTGCCGATTCTGATGACCATGGTGGCGGTGAATTTTGCTTTCTCCGGCACCGAGCTTATCGGCATTGCCGCCGGTGAAACCGAGAACCCGCACAAGGTGATCCCGGTAGCCATTCGGACCACTATCGCGCGGCTGATTATCTTCTTTATCGGCACCGTGTTCGTGCTGGCGGCGCTGATCCCGATGCAGCAGGCGGGCGTCGAAAAAAGTCCGTTTGTGCTGGTCTTTGAGAAGGTGGGCATTCCCTATGCGGCGGACATTTTTAACTTCGTGATCCTGACGGCGATTCTGTCGGCGGCCAACTCCGGGCTGTACGCCTCCGGTCGTATGCTGTGGTCGCTGTCCAACGAGCGCACGTTGCCGCGCTGTTTCTCGCAGCTGACCAATAACGGCGTGCCGCTGGTGGCGCTATCGGTGAGTATGCTTGGCGGCTTGCTGGCGCTGCTCTCCAGCATCGTCGCCCCGGATACCGTTTTTGTGGCGTTGTCGGCTATTTCCGGTTTTGCGGTAGTGGCGGTGTGGATAAGCATCTGCGCCTCGCATTTCGTGTTCCGTCGCCGTCATCTCCAGCAGGGCAAGGCGCTGAGCGAGCTGCACTACCGCGCGCCGTGGTATCCGCTGGTGCCGGTGCTGGGCTTCGTGCTGTGCCTGGTGGCCTGCGTGGGGCTGGCCTTTGACCCGTCGCAGCGTATCGCGCTGTGGTGCGGGATTCCGTTCGTGGCGCTGTGCTATGGTGCCTATTTCTTAACGCGTTCGCGCCAGAGCCAACAGGAGCCGCAGCATGTCGCAGAATAATCCTTTAACCGCCATTCTGAACGATCGTCCCTTCGTATTACTCGACGGGGCGATGGCCACCGAACTGGAGGCGCGCGGCTGCGATCTGGCCGACAGCCTGTGGTCGGCCAAAGTACTGATGGAAAATCCGCAGCTGATTTACGACGTGCATCTCGACTATTTCCGAGCCGGGGCGCAGGTGGCGATCACCGCCAGCTATCAGGCCACACCGGACGGTTTTGCCGCCCGCGGGCTGGATGAAACGCAGTCGCGGGCGCTGATTATTAAAAGCGTTGAGCTGGCGCGTCAGGCGCGTGATGCGTATCGCGCGGAAAACCCGGCGGCCCACGGGCTGCTGATTGCCGGTTCCGTGGGGCCCTACGGCGCGTACCTGGCGGATGGCTCGGAGTACCGCGGCGACTACCAGCGCAGCGCGCAGGTGTTCCAGGATTTCCACCGCCCGCGCGTTGAAGCGTTGCTGGATGGCGGTGTCGATCTGCTGGCCTGTGAGACCCTGCCGTCGTTTGATGAAATTCGTGCGCTGGCGCAGCTGCTGACCGAGTATCCGGTAGCGCAGGCGTGGTTCTCGTTTACGCTACGCGATGCTCAGCATCTGAGCGACGGCACGCCGCTGCGCGATGTGCTGGCCCTGCTGGCGGATTATCCGCAGATTCTGGCGGTCGGAATTAACTGTATCGCGCTGGAAAAAACCGTCGAGGCGCTGGAGTATCTGCACAGCCTGACGCCGTTGCCGCTGGTGGTCTATCCGAACTCGGGTGAGCACTATGACGCGGTGAGTAAAACCTGGCATCACCACGGTGAAGCCTGCGCCACGCTGGAAGGCTATCTGCCGCAGTGGCTGGCCGCCGGAGCAAAGCTGATTGGCGGCTGCTGCCGAACTACGCCAAAGGATATTGCGGCGCTGAAATCGCACTGCTGATTCAGAACCCTCGCGGATCACCTGTAGGCCGGATAAGCGAAGCGCCATCCGGCTGTTCGGTGCACATTGCCGGATGGCGCTTCGCTTATCCGGCCTACAATGTCCTCTGCATAATCCCATTTCTGAACTATCCTTTGCCGCTTTTTTTCTAAAAACAAATTGGCATTAACCAGCACTTTTAATTCCTTTATCAAACCCCCTCGCGCCGGAAATACTGCTCACATAACAAGACATGGGAGCAGGACATTATGGCAATCGCATCGCGTTTCACCGTTATCGCCGCCGCGCTGGCGCTGTTGGCTTTCCAGGCGCAGGCCGTGGACGTCACTATCGCCTATCAAACTTCCGCTGAACCGGCCAAAGTGGCGCAGGCGGATAAAACCTTCGAAAAGCTGAGCGGTGCAAAGCCGGACTGGCGTAAGTTCGACAGCGGCGCGAGCATCGTGCGCGCGCTGGCTTCCGGCGACGTGCAAATTGGCAACATCGGTTCCAGCCCGCTGGCGGTGGCCGCCAGTCAGCAGGTGCCAATTGAAGTCTTTCTGCTGGCCTCACAGCTCGGTAACTCTGAGGCGCTGGTGGTGAAAAAAACCATCACTAAGCCAGAAGATCTGATTGGTAAACACATTGCCGTGCCGTTTATCTCCACCACCCACTACAGCCTGCTGGCCGCGCTCAAGCACTGGGGCATCAAGCCGGGTCAGGTACAGATTATCAACCTGCAGCCGCCGGCGATTATTGCCGCCTGGCAGCGTGGCGACATTGATGGCGCCTACGTGTGGGCACCGGCAGTGAACGCGCTGGAAAAAGACGGAACCGTGCTGACCGACTCTTCAAAAGTAGGCGAATGGGGCGCACCGACGCTGGACGTCTGGGTAGTGCGTAAAGACTTTGCCGAGCAGCATCCTGAGGTGGTGAAGGCATTCGCCAAAAGCGCGATTGACGCTCAGCGTGGCTATATCGATAACCCGGATAAATGGCTGGCGCAGCCCGACAACATCAGCAAGCTGGCGCGTCTGAGCGGCGTGCCGGAAGCGGACGTGCCGGGGCTGGTGAAGGGCAACACCTATCTCACCGCCGACCAGCAGGCGCAGGCGCTGAATGGCCCGGTGAATAAGGCGATTGTCGATACCGCGCAGTTCCTCAAAGAACAGGGCAAAGTGCCCGCCGTGGCGACCGACTACAGCCAGTACGTTACCGACCGTTTTGTGAAGTAAGGAGGCCATGATGCTGCAAATCTCGCATCTGTCCGCCGACTACGGCGGTAAACCGGCGCTGGCGGATATCAGTCTCACGCTGGACAGCGGTGAACTGTTGGTGGTGCTGGGGCCGTCCGGCTGCGGTAAGACCACGCTGCTGAACCTGATTGCCGGATTTGTGCCATATCAGCACGGCAGCATCATCCTCGACGGAAAACGCGTTGACGGGCCGGGCGCCGATCGCGGCGTGGTCTTTCAGAATGAAGGGCTGCTGCCGTGGCGCAACGTGCAGGATAACGTCGCGCTGGGGCTACAGCTCGCGGGCATCAGCAAGTCTGAGCGTCGGGAAACCGCCGCGCAGATGCTGAAGAAAGTTGGCCTTGAGGGCGCGGAAAAGCGCTTTATCTGGCAGCTTTCCGGCGGTCAGCGCCAGCGGGTGGGCATTGCCCGAGCGCTGGCGGCCAATCCGCAACTGTTGCTGCTTGATGAGCCGTTCGGCGCACTTGACGCGTTTACCCGCGAACAAATGCAGACGCTGCTGCTGAAGCTGTGGCATGAGACGGGTAAGAAAGTGTTGCTGATCACTCACGACATCGAAGAGGCGATATTTATGGCCACCGAGCTGGTTTTGCTGTCGCCGGGGCCGGGCCGCGTGCAGGAGCGTCTGTCGCTGGACTTCGCCCGTCGTTTTGTCGCCGGGGAATCCTGCCGCAGCATTAAGTCCGATCCGCGCTTTATTGCCCAACGCGAGTACGTACTCAGCCGGGTGTTCGAACAACGGGAGGCCTTCTCATGAGCGTGGTGATTAATGATAAACCGCGTCAGCGTACCTCGAAGCTGCGTTGGCCATTGTCACGCCATCTGACGCTGAGCCTGACGACGCTGGCGGCGCTGCTGGCTATCTGGTGGGCGGTGGCGGCGTTAGCGCTGATTAGCCCGCTGTTTCTGCCTTCGCCGGTTCAGGTGCTGAATAAACTGCTGACCATCGCCAGCCCGCAGGGCTTTATGGACGCGACGCTGTGGCAGCATCTGGCGGCGAGCCTCGGGCGTATTCTTGTCGCGCTGCTGGCGGCGACGCTCGTCGGGATCCCGGTGGGGATTGCGATGGGTCTGAGCCCGACAGTACGCGGCATCCTTGATCCGATTATTGAACTGTATCGCCCGGTGCCGCCGCTGGCCTATCTGCCGCTGATGGTTATCTGGTTTGGTATTGGCGAAACGTCGAAAATATTACTGATTTATCTGGCGATTTTCGCGCCGGTTGCCATGTCGGCGCTGGCTGGGGTGAAAAGCGCGCAACAGGTACGCATCCGCGCCGCGCAGTCGCTGGGCGCCAGCCGCGCCCAGGTGCTGTGGCTGGTGATTTTACCCGGCGCGCTGCCGGAGATTTTAACCGGCCTGCGCATTGGTTTAGGCGTGGGTTGGTCGACGCTGGTGGCCGCCGAGCTTATCGCCGCCACCCGTGGCTTAGGTTTTATGGTGCAGTCCGCCGGGGAGTTTTTGGCTACCGACGTGGTGCTGGCGGGGATTGCGGTGATCGCAATTATCGCTTTTGGTCTGGAACTTGGTCTGCGTGCGCTTCAGCGTCGCCTGACCCCCTGGCATGGAGAAGTACAATGAGTGAACGTCTGGCGATTACCCCACTCGGGCCGTACATTGGCGCGCAGGTGTCCGGCGCTGACCTGACCCGTCCGCTGAGCGACAACCAGTTCGAACAGTTATACCACGCGGTGTTGCGTCATCAGGTGGTCTTCCTGCGTGAGCAGTTGATTACCCCCGAGCAGCAGCGCGCGCTGGCCCAGCGCTTTGGCGATCTGCATATTCATCCGGTGTATCCGCATGCGCCTGGCGTGGAAGAAATTATTGTGCTGGACACCCACGACAATAATCCGCCGGATAACGACAACTGGCACACCGACGTGACCTTTATCGACACGCCGCCCGCCGGGGCGATTCTGGCGGCGAAAGAGCTGCCGTCGACCGGCGGCGACACCCTGTGGACCAGCGGGATTGCCGCCTATGAGGCGCTCTCCGAGCCGTTTAAGGTACTGCTGAGCGGTCTGTGCGCCGAGCACGATTTCCGTAAATCGTTCCAGGAATACAAATATCGTAAAACCGAGGAAGAGCATCAGCGCTGGCTGGAAGCGGTGGCGAAGCACCCGCCGCTGCTGCATCCGGTGGTGCGTACCCATCCGGTGACCGGTAAGCAGGCGCTGTTCGTCAACGAAGGGTTTACCACGCGGATTGTCGACGTGACCGAGAAAGAGAGCGAGGCGCTGCTGAGCTATCTGTTTGCCCACGTGACTAAACCGGAATTTCAGGTGCGCTGGCGCTGGCAGCCGAACGACGTGGCGATTTGGGATAACCGGGTGACGCAGCACTACGCTAACGCCGATTATCTGCCGCAGCGGCGGATTATGCACCGGGCGACGATTCTGGGGGATAAGCCGTTTTATCGCGCGTCATAACTCGTGCAGCACCGGCCTGGCCGGTGCTTCGTCGCTTTATCCGCCAATGACAGCCCGATACCCGGCCTGTTCAACCATCGCCTGAATGGGCGCTATCTCCTCAGCTTCCGGCGCGTGAATCCCCGCCATGACCCACGCGCGATCCAGCAGAGCATACTTTGGCTCACCGTACTGATGGAACGGCAGTAAATGCACCTCATCCACCGGCAGCGGCGCGAGGAACGCCAGAATCTGCGCCACGTTTTCTCGGTTAAGGGTAAAGCCGGGAATCAGCGGCAGGCGCGGAATAACCTTAATGCCTTCGTTTAGCAGCAGGCGGAAGTTCTCCAGCACGCGCGGTTGGTTCATGTTCAGCACAGTACGGGCCCGTTCGGTATCCATGATTTTCAGGTCGAACAGCACCTCATCGCACTCTCTTGCCAGCGGCAGCAGACGGCGCGGCGAGGTATCGCCTGCGGTTTCAATCGCCGTGCGGATACCCCACTGTTTCAGCCGCTGTAACAGGCGAGCGGCGAATTCGGCCTGCATCAGCACTTCGCCGCCGGAGAGCGTCACGCCGCCGCCGGACGCGCGAAAGAACACCTCGTCTTTCAGCACCTCGCGTTCAAGTTCCTCCAGCGTCACGTCGCGGCCAATATTTTCCCACGCGCCGGAAGGGCACTCTTCGGCGTCCTGCAGACAGGTGACGCAGTGCAGACATTTGCTTTCCCGGCGCACGGTTTCAATCCTGGGCGACATCGACTCCGGATTCGCGCACCATGGGCAGGTGTGCGGGCAGCCTTTGAAAAAAACCACCGTGCGGATACCCTGCCCATCGTTAAGCGAATAGCGCTGGATGTTGAAAATGCGCGCCGTGTCGGCGCGCGTCTCAATCACCTCACAGCTGATGCGCGGTGCGGCGGATAATGTCATCCTGAATCTCCTTCGACAGCTCGACAAAGAAGGCGCTGTAGCCCGCGACGCGGACCACCAGACCGGCGAAATCCTGCGGTCGCTGCTGGGCTTCGCGCAGCGTTTCGGCGTTCACCACGTTGAACTGAATATGCTGCAATTTCAGTTTGGTAAAGGCGTGGAGGAAATCCGCCAGTTTGTTGAGGCCGCTTTCACCTTCCAGCGTTGACGGGGTGAATTTAACGTTCAGCAGCGTGCCGTTGGAGAGCAGGTAATTATCCAGCTTGCTCACCGATTTCAGCACCGCCGTTGGCCCCTGTGCGTCCTGGCCGACCATCGGCGATAGCCCGCCGTCCGCCAGTTGCTCACCGGCGAAACGTCCGTCTGGCGTCGCGCCCACCACCGACCCCAGCGGTACGTGCGCGGAAACGGTATAAGAGCCAGGCGTAAACTGGCCGCCGCGCGGGTTGCGGTATTTTTCCACCTCTTTGCAGTAAAAACGCAGCAGATCGGCGCTGATGTTATCAACATCATCGATGTCGTTGCCGTACTTCTCGAAGCGATTGATTAACCGGGCGCGAACTTTTTCCCCTTCCGGCGTGGCGAAGTTGGCCTTCAGCACCGCCAGCAGTTCATCAAAGCTCATGCGCTGCTGGTCAAACACCATGCCTTTAAGGGCGTGCAGTGAGTCGCTGAGGTTGGCGATGCCAATGCCCTGCACCCCGGAAAAGTTGTAGCGCGCGCCGCCAGCGGTGATGTCTTCGCCCTTTTCGATGCAGTCTTCGACAAACGAAGAGAGCAGCGGCACCGGCGCCCAGTCGCGGTGGCCGATATCGCAGATGTTGCTGCCTTCGACCATCAGTTGAATGTAGTGGCGAATTTTGTCGCGAATGCTCGCCAGCAGGCCGTCGTAGGTGATTTGCTCATCGCCTTCATGCTCATGCATGACGATTTCCATCACTTTCAGCAGGTTGAACATGGCGATGTCGTGCAGCCCGTAGGTCCGGCCTGGAATCGACAGCTCGACGCAGCCCACCACCGCGTAGTCGCGCGCGTCTTCCAGCGACACGCCGCGGTTAAGGAACGCCGGAACCACCACTTCGTCGTTGAAGATCTGCGGAATGCCGGTGCCGAGGCGTACGGTCTCGGCGGTTTTGCGCAGAAACGGGCGGTCGATCAGTTCGTTGACCCGCACGCCGAGGTTGGGCTGCGGCAGGCGCACGTTCTGGTAGGCATCCAGACAGGCAAAGGAGAGCACGTTCACCGCGCTGCGGCCATTTTCGGTTAACCCGCCGAGCAGGGCGGTGTAGCCGGTCGGGAAGCCGGCAAAGTAGCGGGCGCTGCTGGTGGAGCGCAACAGGACGATATCGTTGCATTTCACCCACAGCGACGTCAGCAGCTCCTGCATAAGTGCGGGATCGTCGCCGTGATTCAGCGAAGCCTGCCAGAACGGCAGCATGTACTGGTCAAAGCGCCCCAGTGAGATGGAGCTGGCATTCGATTCATATTGCAAAATGATGTTCATGTACCAGAACAGCTGGCAGGCGTGGCCGAAGTTTTCCGGTTTATGTATGGCGTTATGGCGAGAGATCGTGGCAATGGTTTCCAGCTCCTGACGGCGCTGCGGGTCGCTGCACTGCGCGGCCATCGTCTCTGCGAGGACGGCGTAGCGCAGAATGTGCCGCTGTGAGGCTTCCAGCAGAATCAGCACCGCGCGGTAAAAATCATTATCCGGCTGTTGGCGCAGATGATCGCGCATCTCGTTGACCAGCGCGTCGAGGCCATTATTCAGCAGGCGCGGGTAGTCGATAATGATGTGTCCCTGACCTTTGTCGGTCTGGTTGACGCTGAAAATTTGCGTGCTCACGGCGGCCTTCACCTCGTCCGTCATCTGGGCGTTGATGAAGTCTTTCATTGAGCGCTTTTCCCAGTACGGGAACAGTTCTTCGCGATACAGGCGCTTGTCGTCATCGCTGATGTTGAAGCGATCCTGCGGGCGGGTGGGGAACTGATCTAACTCTTTGAGCAGCCAGTAAGGATCCATTTCTGGCGACATGATCCCGGCACGCGGTTTGATGGTGCGGTTGCCGGCAATCAGCTCGTCGTCGCGGATGCTGATAGCAACCTTATCGAGAATATGCGCGGTGGCTTTGGCGCGGCGAATAATTACCGGCTCGCCCTCGGTCTGGCGATGGCTTTCGGTGTAGAGGACGGCGCGCTCAAGGGAGATTTCACGCGGGTTGGCAAAGAGGGCCTCTTTCAGGCGCTGGATACGGGTAGTCATTTTTCTGGCTCCTGGGCGATTAACCTGACGTTTCTTATGGCTTCTACGTTAGGCAAATGCAGGGCGGGGAGACAGAAGAGAATGGGGTGATTTACTGGATTATTGTGATCAAAAAGAAAAAATGAGATCTGAGTTTTGTCTTGGTGATAAACCAGATTGCCGGATGGCGGCTTCGCCTTATCCGGCCTACATTGAGCGCGGACCTGTAGGCCTGATAAGCGCAGCGCCATCAGGCGCGGCTAACGCAGCGACGCTATCCAGTTCATCGCCAGCTCCGGCCAGGCGGCGGCGGGCAGCCCTTTGGCGCCGCGAATCCCAAAGCCGTGCTTGCCTTCGGCAAACAGATGCAGTTCGGTCGGTACCTTATGTTCACGCAGGGCGTTGAACATCACCAGCGAGTTGTCGACCGGTACCGATGGGTCGTCCACCGCGTGCATCAGGAAGGTCGGCGGCGTCTGGGCGGTGACGTTCAGCTCCGGCGAATAGTGATTAATCTGCTCGGCGCTGGGCATGTCGCCAATCAGCGCTTTCCGCGAGCCGGGATGGGCAATGGCCTTATCCATTGAAATGACCGGATAGCCGAGCACCACGAAATCAGGTCGCGCGCTCTGCTTGTCGACCTCATCGACCGGGGCATAAACCGTCTCGCTATAGCGCGTCTCGAGGCTGGCTGCGACATGCCCACCGGCGGAGAAGCCCATCACGCCGATTTTGTGTGGATCAATCTGCCATTCGGCGGCGCGGGCGCGCAGAGTACGCAGCGCTCGCTGAGCGTCGGCGAGCGGCGCATTGGCTCCTTCGGCGTGGCCGTCAGCGGGCATACGATAGGTCATGACGAACAGGGTGTAGCCTTTGGCGTTAAACGGCGCGGCTAAATCGCTGCCTTCTTTATCCAGCACCACGCGCTGGTACGAGCCGCCGGGCGTGACCAGCAGCGCCACGCCGTTCGGATGTTCTGGCGCATAAACGGTGATTTCCGGCGCGCGGATGCCGGTGACCGCGCGGTCGGGCAGGGTGGGATCTTTGCTGCGTTCGACCAGCGCGTAGCTGACCGGGCTGCTTTTAGCGCCAGGCGCTTCGCCGCCGGGCCAAATGGTAAAGGCAGGCAGGGCAGCAAAGGCCGTCTGCGCGGAGAATAATAGGGCAAGGGTAGCGGACAGAGGTAAGCGAATCATAAGCGTCTCCCGGGGAAAACGCTTGTTTATCATTCATTAAGACCGCAGAACGCGAAATAATTCACAAAATGGTGTTTCATAAAATAAGAAACGATGGAGAGGGAATGCGATGTCGTTAAAAGGGATATTCTTTTATGCCCTGCCTGCCCCCTCACTCTAACCCTCTCCCCATGGGGGAGAGGGGAATGAATGGCGTCGTCCGGGGGAGCGACGCCGGGGGCGGCGTTACATCAGCGCGTCTTTATCGATGCCCAGACGTTTCATGCGCGACAGCAGCGTGGTGCGCTTCAGCCCGAGACGCTGTGCGGCGCCTTTGGCCCCGGCCACCACGCCGTTGGTCTCTTTCAATACCCGAACAATCAGCTGGTATTCGTCTTCGCCGTCTTTCGCCGCTTCGGTCACCGGGGCCGGTTGTGGCTCATCGCCCGCGAATGCCAGCTCCGGCATCGATAGCTGTAACACGCTGCCGCGGGTCAGCAGCACCGCGCGTTCAATCACGTTTTCCAGTTCACGTACGTTGCCTGGCCACTCCATCTGGCTCAGCGTGCGCAGTGTTTCCGCCGGAATGCTGTCGATATTGCGCCCCAGACGGCGGGCGATTTTAAAGGTGAAGGCCTTCACCAGCAGCGGAATATCTTCCGGGCGTTCGCGCAGCGGCGGCAGGTGGATCGGGAAGACGTTGAGACGATAGTAAAGATCGCTACGGAATTCGCGATCCAGCACCATCTGTTTGAGATCGCGGTTGGTGGCGGCGATCAGGCGCACGTCGGTCTGGATCAGCTTGTTGCTGCCCAGACGTTCAAATTCCTGCTCCTGCAACACGCGCAGCAGTTTCGGCTGCAGTTCCAGCGGCATATCGCCTACTTCGTCAAGGAACAGTGAGCTTTTATCCGCCAGTTCGAAACGACCAATGCGCTGGGCGCTGGCACCGGTAAACGCGCCGCGCTCGTGACCGAACAGGTCGCTTTCCAGCAGGCCCGCCGGCATTGCCGCGCAGTTCATTTTCACCATCCGGCGATTATTACGGCCGCTCAGGTTATGGATGGCGCGGGCAATCAGCTCTTTGCCGGTGCCGGTTTCACCGAGGATCAGCACCGTACTGTCGCTTGGGGCGACCATCTCAACCTGCTTGAGGACGTTGAACATCGCTTCGCTACGACCGATGATTTCGCCAAACTCGCCGTCGACATTATTGAGCTGTTCGGTCAGCGCCAGGTTTTCATCCACCAGACGCTCTTTCAGGCGGTGGATCTCCTGATAAGCAAGGGCGTTATCCACGGCGATGGAGACGCGTTCGGCAATCTGTTTAAGCAGCTTGAGGTTGGCGGCGCAGAAGACTTTTTCATCGCACTGGGCAAGCTTCAGCACGCCGAGCATCTGGTCGCCGGACATCAGCGGCAGCAGGCACAGCGTCTGGATTTTATCGTCCCACATCTCAAACAGCTGGCGCTCGTACGGGGCAAGTTTGTCCTGCTCGTTGAGGTTGAGCATCAGCATCTCTTTGCTTTTGAACACCCGCTCGGTCAGCGTGCCTGACTCGTTCACTTCGCTCTGATCGTGCACCGGATCGTTAACGTCGATGTAGTGCGTGGAGTAGATATTCAGTTTGCCCTTGCGGTTGCTGCGCAGCACCACGCTGATGGCGTCGATATTGAAGTAGTAGTGAATCTCTTTCGCCACCGCGCTAACCAGCTCGTCCATATCGAGGCGCGACAGCACGGCGTTGGTGATGGCCACCAGAATGCGGAAGTTATCGCGCTCGCGGCACAGCAGATCGTAATCGACGTTATTGGTCACCCGGCTTTGAATTTGCTCGGTCACCACGGCGACGATCTGCGTGAAAATGTGCAGACGCTGATACTCTTTCTCGGTCCATGGGCGGTCGTCCTGGCGGATAAATTCGCAGCCGCCAAAGATGCGCCCCTCCGCCGCCAGCGGCAGCAGACAATAGTGGCCAAACGGCTGATACAGCTCGCTGGCCGCCAGTTGTGGCCAGGCTTCGCTAAACTCAGCGTAGCTACAGTGGAGCGCGTCGGGACGAGAGAGCAGGCGTCGGACCGGGCCGTTTGCCAGCAGGTTATCGTCTTCGTAAGCGATTGGCCGACCGGCTTCACGCGTGGCGTGATAGCCCGCGCGGTGGTTTCCCGGCTGGAGTAGAACGATCGCCGCGCTGTCAGCCAGCGAAGACTGTTTCGCTAGTTGCGCCAGCGTTTCGCTCAGTGCCGCCAGATCGGGCTGTTGGAGAAGAGTCCGGGTGATATCGAACAGCCCTTGCTGACCGAGATCGCCCATCGGTGTATACGACATGTCACTTGCCCATAACTGCACCGCATAGGGTGCGATAAATAATAATAATAATAAAATGCAGACCTTGAGTGGTCTGTTAACAAATTCGCGGAAGCGGCTCGGCGTGAGGGAGATCCAGCGTGCGTTTCACGCCGTATAATCCGGCAACGCGCACTCCCCGGCGTTCGGTCACTTCGCCAATGATAGCGGCATTGCTGCCCAAAGGATGGGCGCGCAGTGCGGCCAGCACCTCTTCGGCCGCGTCGCGGCTGACGCCAATCACCAGTTTACCTTCATTGGCAAAGTTAAGCGCGTCAAGCCCCAATAATTCGCACACGCCGCGAACGGCGTCTTTGAGCGGCAGATGCTGCTCCTGAATTTCGACGCCAAAGCCGCAGCTGGCGGCAAACTCGTGGGCCACCGCGTTGACGCCGCCGCGGGTAGCATCGCGCAGCGCTTTGACGCCGGCAATCGGCCGCAGCGCTTGAATCAGCGGCGTGAGCACCGCGCAGTCGCTTTGCAGTTCGCCATCGAGGCCTAACTGTTCACGCAGATTGAGGATGGTTGCGCCGTGGTCGCCCAGGGTGCCGCTGACAATCAGCACGTCGCCGGGCGTCAGCGTTGCCGCGCCCCAATGAATGTCGGCGGGAATCGCGCCCATCCCGGCGGTGTTGATAAACAGTTTATCCGCCGCGCCGCGACCAACAACCTTGGTGTCGCCGGTGACGATAGCAATGTCTGCCGCTTTGGCCGTTTCAGCCATGGTGTTCACCACCGCTTCCAGCGTCTCCAGCGGCAAACCTTCTTCGATAATAAATCCGCAGGAGAGATAACGGGGGACCGCGCCGCTGACCGCCACGTCGTTGGCGGTGCCGCAAATCGCCAGCTTGCCGATATTGCCGCCGGGGAAGAACAGCGGGTCAATCACATAGCTGTCGGTGGAAAACGCGAGGCGATCGCCGTGCGCGGTCAATGACGCCAGCGACAGGCGTGCCTGATCTTCTTGCTCGGCCAGCCAGGGATTGGCGAAAGCCTTCATAAACAGGCTGTCGATGAGCTGTTGCATCGCCAGGCCGCCGCTGCCGTGGGCTAACTGGATTGTGTTCATGCTTCGGACTCCTGACTGCGATATTGATACCAGGCGGCGCACGCCCCTTCGGACGAGACCATCAGCGCGCCGAACGCGCTTTGCGGATTGCAGGTTGCGCCAAACAGCGGGCACTGGTGCGGTTTGCAGCGGCCGGTGAGCACGTCGCCGCAGCGGGCGCGCGGGTCGTCGCAGACGCGCTGAGGCTGCGGCTTAAAGTGGCTTTCGGCGTCAAAACGCTGATAGTCGTCGGTCAGCTGTACGCCAGAATCGTTGATTAATCCCAGGCCGCGCCATTCGCTGTCACCCTTGACCGTAAATACCTCGGCAATCGCTTTTTGCGCCAGCGCGTTGCCGTCGTCCGGCACTACGCGGCGATACTGGTTCTCGACGCGGCTCTCTTCGGCAATTTTCTGCTCCACCAGCATATTGACGCCCTGTAGCAGATCCACCGGCTCGAAACCCGCGACCACCAGCGGACGATGATAGTCGCTGGCGATAAAGCCGTAGGCGTGAGTGCCAATCACCATGCTGACATGACCTGGCGCAAGAAACGCGTCAATGCCGTTATCCGGCTGATCCAGCAGGCTGCGCAGGGTTGGAATTAGCGTGATGTGCTGGCAGAAAAAGAAGAAATTCTCGACGTTCTGCGCCTTCGCCTGTTGCAGCGTAATGGCGGTGGTCGGCATGGTGGTTTCAAAGCCCAGACCAAAGAACACCACTTTGCGCGTCGGATTCTGCTGCGCCAGCTTGAGGGCGTCCATTGGCGAATAGACGATACGAATATCCGCGCCGCGTGATTTGGCCTGCATCAGCGAGCCGTTTTTCCCCGGCACGCGCATGGCATCGCCGAAGGTGCAGAAAATGACCTCCGGATGGCTGGCAATTTCAATACAGGTGTCGATGCGTCCCATCGGCAACACGCACACCGGGCAGCCCGGCCCGTGGATAAATTCGATGTTCTCCGGCAGCAGCTGGTCGAGACCGAATTTAAAAATCGCATGCGTGTGGCCGCCGCACACTTCCATGATGCGCAGTGGGCGTTCGGCGGTATAAGCCAGATGTTGCGCGCGGTTTTTCAGGTGGGCAATCAGCTGCATCACCTGTTCCGGCGCGCGGTACTCATCAACAAAACGCATTACCGTTCCTCGCCAAAGAGCAGGGCGCCAACGTCCGGCTCCACTTCAAACATATTTTCCAGCGCCGCGAGGGTGTCGCGCGCCTCTTCCTCATTGATGACGCTCATGGCAAAGCCGACGTGCACCAGCACCCATTGGCCGATACGCGATTCGCCGTTCTCATCCACCGCGCCGACTAGCGTCAGGTCGACGTCGCGCTTGATCCCGCAGACGTCCACTTTTGCCTGCACGCCGTCAATGGCGGAAATTTGTCCCGGAATGCCTATGCACATCGCTGCGTCTCCAGCCAGTTTAGCCAGGTGTCCATGCCTTCTCCGCTGGTGGCGGAGATGAGGATGATTTCAATATCCGGATTCACTTCACGGGCGCAGGCGAGGCACTTCTCAACGTCGAAGTTGAGGTACGGCAACAGGTCGACTTTATTGAGCAGCATCACCGAGGCGGCGGCGAACATATGCGGATATTTCAGCGGCTTGTCTTCGCCTTCGGTAACCGACAGCACCGCAACCTTATGGCGCTCGCCAAGGTCGAAGCTCGCCGGACACACCAGGTTGCCGACGTTTTCAATAAACAGAATCCCGTTGCTCTCCAGCGGCAGGCGCGGCGCGGCGTCGGCAATCATCTGCGCGTCGAGGTGGCAGCCTTTACCGGTATTGACCTGAATCGCTGGGGTGCCGGTGGCGCGGATACGCGCGGCGTCGTTCACCGTCTGCTGGTCGCCTTCGATAACGGCGCAGGAGACGCGGTCTTTCAGGCGCATCAGGGTTTCGGTGAGCAGGGTGGTTTTACCGGAACCGGGGCTGGAGACCAGATTCAGCACCAGCTGTTCGCGGGCGGCGAAGCGCGCGCGGTTGCGGGCGGCAATCTGGTTGTTTTTATCCAGCACGTCGATTTCGACTTCCAGCATCCGGCGCTGGCTCATGCCCGGCGCGTGGGTGCCCGCTTCGCCGTGACCGTAGTGCAGATCGCCGTTTTCGGCGGCCTGCGGCTGGAATTGTTGCGTTCTGACGCCGGTAATCGACAGGGCCGGACGGCCCGCCGGTGCGAAGGGGGCGCTGCGGAACAGTGAATGCGGATTACGTTCATCGCCCTCTATATAGAGGTTGCCTTCGGCACAACCACAGGTGGTACACATACTTTACTCCTGATCAATTTCAATTCGCTGAATCTGTAAACCGTCGTCGGCGACGATGCGCAGGTTGTCGCTGTTGCACTGTGGGCAACGGCGGACGTGTACCGACACGAGCTGGACATACTGCTGGCAGGATTCGCACCAGCACTCTGCCTCCTGCTCTTCGACGTGGAGTTTACAGCCTTCAGCCAGCGTGCCGCGGCACACCAGATCAAAACAAAAGGTCATTGCGCTCGTCTCTACACAAGAAAAAGCGCCGACCTTGATCCAGACGCCCGTCACGCGCTTCGCGCCGTTCTGTATCGCCTGTTGTTCAACAATTTCCAGCGCCCGCTGGCAGAGCGTGATTTCGTGCATAACGCCTCCCGTTTCTCTTAACTTGCAGACGTAATGCAATAACGATGCCAGAGATGTAAAAGCGTCGCGAAAGACTGTCGATGACGATGTCACCCTGACGAAATGACATGTCGTTAGCGGCATGTCATTTCTGGAAAGACAATAAAAATCAATGCATTAAAAATATGGCATGAAATGTGCTTAGGAGGCTTGTTTCTATTAACCGGGTAACCGACATGACTATTTGGGAAATTAGCGAGAAGGCCGACTACATCGCCGATCGTCACCGCCGCCATCAGGATCAATGGCGTGTGTACTGTAACTCTCTGGTTCAAGGGATCACATTGTCAAAAGCGCGTCTGCATCACGCGATGAACTGCGCACCGGAGAAAGAGCTGAGCTTCGTGCTGTTCGAACATTTTGTGGTCTCCGTCAGCCTGTCAGGCGGCTTTAATAGCCACACCGTTGAGTACTACGTGGAAACGCGGGATGGCCTGAATAAAGAGTGCGTTGCGCGCGCCGAGCTGAACGCCAGCGGCTTTATTGATGGCACCATCAATATCCGCGATCGCGAGCAGGTGCTGGAACACTACCTGGAAAAAATTTCGCCGGTATACGACACCCTGTATGCGGCGCTGGAGAGCGACAGCCCGGTTAATTTCGGCGGCCTGGCGCAGCAATCTCATCAGGCTTCTATCGCCTGAATTATCGGTGTGTCGACAGGTGTCGAAATGACACCTGCTCTGCATGATTTCGTCAAAAATGACTGTCACCTGAGGAAGACCTGGTGAATCGTTTTGTAATTGCTGACTCTACCCTCTGTATCGGTTGCCGCACCTGCGAAGCAGCCTGCTCGGAAACGCATCGCCACCATGGCCTGCAATCGATGCCGCGGCTCAGAGTAATGCTCAATGAAAAAGAATCCGCGCCACAGTTGTGCCACCAATGTGAAGACGCGCCGTGCGCCGGAGTATGCCCGGTAAATGCCATTAACCGCGTCGATGGCGTCGTACAGCTTAACGAAAGCCTGTGCGTCAGCTGCAAACTGTGCGGCATCGCCTGCCCGTTTGGGGCGATTGAATTTTCCGGTAGCCGCCCGCTGGATATCCCGGCGAACGCCAACACGCCGAAAGCGCTGCCTGCGCCGCCTGCTCCGGCTCGCGTCAGTACCCTGCTGGACTGGGTACCGGGCGTACGCGCCATCGCGGTGAAATGCGACCTG
Source organism: Kluyvera sp. CRP (assembly GCF_019930565.1). Taxonomy (NCBI): domain Bacteria; kingdom Pseudomonadati; phylum Pseudomonadota; class Gammaproteobacteria; order Enterobacterales; family Enterobacteriaceae; genus Kluyvera; species Kluyvera sp. CRP. The sequence continues at coordinate 2,308,399 of NZ_CP082841.1, forward strand.
TGCCATTTCGATGAGGAAGGTCCGGCCTGTATCCGCACCTGTCCGACGAAAGCGCTGCATCTGGTCAACAACATGGATATCGCCCGCGTCAGCAAACGCAAACGTGAGCTGACCTTCCACACCGATTTAGGCGATCTGTCGCTGTTTCAGGCGCAACAAGGAGAGGCGAAATGAGCGTGATGACCTTAATCAATAGCGCGGTGGCGTGGTTTGCCTTCGCCGCGGTGCTCTCCTTTTTGCTGTCGTTTAAAAAATCGCTGAGCGGGTTTATCGCCGGGATTGGCGGCGCGCTGGGCAGCGTTTGTGCGCTGCTGGCCGGGGTGCAGGTGCTGATTCACGCCTTTCCGGTGATGGGCCATCTGTCGCTGGTGCACTACAGCGTGCTGGTCACGCCGCTGAACGCGGTCTGGCTGATTGCGCTTGGCCTGTGCGGACTGTTTGTCAGCCTCTACAACATCGACTGGCATCGCCACCCGAAAGTGAAAAACAACGGCCTGCTGGTGAACGTGCTGCTGGCGGCGGCTGTCTGTGCGATTGTCGCCAGCGGCTTCGGCTCGCTGGTGGTGATGGCGGAAATTATGGCGCTGTGCGGCGCGTTCCTTACCGGCTGCGCCTCCTCCGGCAAACTGTGGTTTGCGCTGGGCCGTCTGGGCACCATTCTGCTGGCGATTGCCTGCCTGCTGCTGTGGCAGCGTTACGGTACGCTGGATCTGGTGCTGCTGAACGAACGTGCGCAGCAACTGCCGGTCGGCTCTGACATTTGGGTGCTGTGCGTACTGGGCTTTGGCCTGTTGGCGGGCATTATCCCGCTGCACGGTTGGGTGCCTTCGGCGCATGCCAATGCCAGCGCACCGGCCGCCGCGCTGTTTTCGACCGTGGTGATGAAAGTGGGTTTGCTCGGCATTCTCACCGTCTCGCTGCTGGGCGATGCTCAGCCGCTGTGGTGGGGCATTGCCCTGCTGGTGCTGGGGATGATCACCGCGTTTGTCGGCGGATTGTACGCGCTGATGGAGCACAACATTCAGCGCCTGCTGGCGTACCACACTCTGGAAAACATCGGCATTATCCTGCTGGGTCTGGGCGTTGGCGTCACCGGTCTGGCGCTGCAACAGCCGGTGATGGTGGCGCTGGGCCTGGTCGGTGGTCTGTACCATCTGCTTAACCATAGCCTGTTTAAAACCACGCTGTTCCTCGGCGCGGGGGCGGTCTGGTTCCGTACCGGCCATCGCGACATCGAAAAACTGGGCGGGATTGGCAAGCGTATGCCGATGATCTCGCTGGCGATGCTGGTGGGCCTGATGGCGATGGCTGCGCTGCCGCCGCTGAACGGCTTTGCCGGTGAGTGGGTTATCTACCAGTCCTTCTTCAAGCTGAGCACCAGCGGCGTGTTTATTGGTCGTCTGCTGGGGCCGTTGCTGGCCGTTGGCCTGGCGATTACCGGCGCGCTGGCGGTGATGTGTATGGCGAAAGTCTACGGTGTCACCTTCCTTGGCGCACCGCGCACCAAAGAGGCGGAAAACGCCTGCTGCGCGCCGCTGCTGATGGCGGTGAGCACCGTGGTGATGGCGCTGCTGTGCATTGTGGGCGGCGTTGCCGCGCCATGGCTGCTGCCAATGCTGAGCACCGCCGTGCCGCTGCCGATGAGCACCGCGCATACCGTGGTTTCTCAGCCGATGATTACCCTGCTGCTGATTGCCTGCCCGCTGCTGCCGTTCATCATTCTGGCGCTGCTCAAAGGCAACCGCCTGCCGAGCCGTTCGCGCGGCGCGGCGTGGGTCTGCGGCTACGACCACGAACAGTCGATGGTGATTACCGCGCACGGTTTTGCGATGCCGGTGAAACAGGCCTTTGCCCCGGTACTCAAACTGCGTAAATGGCTCAACCCGGTCTCTCTGGTTCCAGGCTGGCAGAACGCGGCGGCGCCGCTGCTGCTGCAACGTCTGGCGCTGGTTGAACTGGCGGTGCTGGTCGTGATTGTCATCTCTCGAGGAGCCTGAACATGACGGTCTTATTTGCTTTACTGCAGGCGCTGGTGCTGTTCGCCGTCGCGCCGCTGCTCTCCGGTATTACCCGCGTACTGCGCGCTCGGTTGCATAACCGTCGCGGGCCGGGCGTGATGCAGGAGTATCGCGACATCATCAAACTGCTGGGTCGTCAGAGCATTGGCCCGGATGCGTCCGGCTGGGTTTTCCGCCTGACGCCGTTTGTGATGGTGGGCGTGATGCTGACCATCGCCACCGCGCTGCCGGTGGTCACCGTGGCGTCGCCGCTGCCGGGACTGGGCGATCTCATCACCCTGATCTATCTGTTCGCGGTGGCGCGTTTCTTCTTCGCGATCGCCGGTCTGGACACCGGTAGCCCGTTCACCGCCATCGGCGCCAGCCGTGAAGCGATGCTCGGCGTGCTGGTGGAGCCGATTCTGCTGCTGGGCCTGTGGGTCGCCGCGCTGGTGGCCGGTTCAACGCACATCAGCAATATCACCGACACCCTTTACCACTGGCCGGTCAGCCGCAGCATTCCCCTGGCGCTGGCTTTCTGCGCCTGTGCCTTCGCTACCTTTATCGAAATGGGCAAACTGCCGTTCGATCTGGCGGAAGCGGAGCAGGAACTGCAGGAAGGCCCGCTGTCCGAGTACAGCGGCAGCGGCTTCGGCGTGCTGAAGTGGGGCATCAGCCTGAAACAGCTGGTGGTGCTGCAAATGTTCGTTGGCGTGTTTATCCCGTGGGGCCAGATGACCAGCTTTAGCGTGAGCGGCCTGGTTATCGCGATCGTTGCCGCCATCGTCAAGCTGGTGGTCGGCGTGCTGATTATCGCGCTGTTCGAAAACAGCATGGCGCGTCTGCGTCTGGATATTACCGGTCGTATCACCTGGACCGGGTTCGGTTTAGCCTTTTTAGCCTTCGTCTCCTTGCTGGTGGCGTGATAAGAGAGTTTTGAGCATGTCTGAAGAAAAAGTGGGTCAACACTACCTCGCTGCGCTGCACCAGGCCTTCCCGGGCGTGGTGCTGGACGAAGCCTGGCAGACCAAAGACCAGTTAACGATTACCGTAAAGGTGAACTACCTGCCGGAAGTCGTCGAGTTTCTTTACTACCAGCAGGGCGGCTGGCTGTCGGTGCTGTTCGGCAACGATGAACGTAAACTGAATGGACACTATGCGGTCTACTACGTGCTGTCGATGGAGAAAGGCACTAAGTGCTGGATCACCGTGCGCGTGGAAGTGGACGCCAATAAACCGGAATACCCGTCGGTCACGCCGCGCGTGCCTGCTGCCGTTTGGGGCGAGCGTGAAGTGCGCGACATGTACGGTCTGATCCCGGTCGGCCTACCGGATGAGCGTCGTCTGGTGCTGCCGGATGATTGGCCGGACGAGCTGTATCCGCTGCGTAAAGACAGCATGGACTACCGTCAGCGTCCGGCGCCGACCACCGACGCGGAAACCTACGAGTTCATCAACGAGCTGGGCAGCAAGAAGAACAACGTGGTGCCGATTGGCCCGCTGCACGTCACCTCCGATGAACCGGGCCACTTCCGTCTGTTCGTTGACGGCGAGAACATCATCGACGCCGACTACCGTCTGTTCTATGTCCACCGCGGCATGGAAAAACTGGCGGAAACCCGCATGGGTTATAACGAAGTGACCTTCCTGTCCGACCGCGTGTGCGGCATCTGCGGCTTTGCCCACAGCACCGCCTACACCACCTCCGTCGAGAACGCGATGGGTATCGTGGTGCCGGAACGCGCGCAGATGATTCGCGCCATCCTGCTGGAAGTGGAGCGTCTGCATTCGCACCTGCTGAACCTTGGCCTGGCGTGCCACTTCACCGGCTTCGACTCCGGGTTTATGCAGTTCTTCCGCGTGCGTGAAGCGTCCATGAAAATGGCGGAAATCCTCACCGGGGCGCGTAAAACCTACGGTCTGAACCTGATTGGCGGCATCCGTCGCGACTTCCTGAAAGACGACATGATCCAGACCCGTCAACTGGCGCAGCAGATGCGTCGTGACGTGCAGGATCTGGTGGATATTCTGCTGAGCACCCCGAACATGGAACAGCGCACCGTCGGTATCGGCCGCCTGGATCCGGAAATCGCCCGCGACTTCAGCAACGTCGGCCCGATGGTTCGCGCCAGCGGCCACGCCCGTGACACCCGCGCCGATCACCCGTTCGTGGGCTACGGTCTGCTGCCGATGGAAGTGCACAGCGAGCAGGGCTGCGACGTTATTTCCCGTCTGAAGGTGCGAATCAACGAAGTGTTCACCGCGCTGAACATGATTGACTACGGCCTTGATAACCTGCCGAGCGGCCCGTTGGCGGTGGAAGGTTTCACTTACATTCCACACCGCTTCGCGCTGGGCTTCTCTGAAGCGCCGCGTGGTGACGATATCCACTGGAGCATGACCGGCGACAACCAGAAGCTGTACCGCTGGCGCTGCCGTGCGGCAACCTACGCCAACTGGCCAACTCTGCGCTACATGCTGCGCGGCAACACCGTGTCCGATGCGCCGCTGATTATCGGCAGCCTCGACCCTTGCTACTCCTGTACTGACCGTATGACTGTGGTCGATGTGCGTAAGAAGAAGAGCAAGGTCGTGCCGTACAAAGAGCTTGAGCGCTACAGCATCGAGCGTAAGAACTCGCCGCTGAAATAATTGGGGCATTGCGTGGGGGATTTCCCCTCACCCCGACCCTCTCCCCAGGGGCGAGGGGGAAGGGCAGATCGAGCGCGAACTGACTGACCGCGCCGATCGGTCCCCTCTCCCTTAGGGAGAGGGTTAGGGTGAGGGGAAAACCCCGCACGCAAGCTGGGAGCAACTATGTTTACCTTTATTAAAAAAGTCATCAAAACCGGCACGACGACATCGTCCTACCCGTTAGAGCCGATGCCGGTAGATAAAAACTTCCGCGGCAAGCCGGAACACAATCCGCAGCAGTGCATCGGCTGCGCGGCATGCGTTAACGCCTGCCCGTCGAACGCGCTGACGGTGGAAACCGATCGCGCCGCTAATCAGCTGGCGTGGCAGTTCAACCTCGGTCGCTGCATCTTCTGCGGCCGCTGCGAAGAAGTGTGCCCGACGGCGGCAATTAAGCTGTCGCAGGAGTATGAGCTGGCGGTGTGGAAAAAAGAAGATTTCCTCCAGCAGTCGCGCTTTGATATCTGCAACTGCCGCGTGTGTAACCGTCCGTTTGCGGTGCAAAAAGAGATTGATTACGCCATTGCGCTGCTCAAGCACAACGGCGACAGCCGCGCGGAAAATCACCGTGAAAGCTTTGAGACCTGCCCGGAATGTAAGCGTCAGAAATGTTTGGTGCCTTCCGACCGTATTGACATGACTCGCCACATGAATGAGGCCATCTGATGAGCAACTTAATAGGGCCACGCGACGCCAACGGCATGCCGGTGCCGATGACGGTAGAGGAATCTATCGCCAGCATGAAAGCGTCGCTGCTGAAAAACATCAAACGTTCCGCCTATGTTTACCGCGTGGACTGCGGCGGCTGTAACGGCTGCGAGATTGAAATTTTTGCGACGCTTTCGCCGCTGTTCGACGCCGAACGTTTTGGCATTAAAGTGGTGCCGTCGCCGCGTCATGCCGACATTCTGCTGTTCACCGGGGCGGTGACTCGCGCCATGCGTTCGCCGGCGCTGCGCGCCTGGCAGTCTGCGCCGGATCCGAAAATCTGTATCTCCTACGGCGCGTGCGGTAACAGCGGTGGTATCTTCCATGACCTGTACTGCGTTTGGGGCGGCACCGACAAAATCGTACCGGTAGACGTGTATATTCCGGGTTGCCCTCCAACGCCTGCGGCGACGCTGTACGGCTTTGCCATGGCGCTGGGCCTGCTGGAGCAGAAAATCCACGCCCGCGCGCCGGGTGAGTTGGACGCCCAGCCTGCGCAACTGCTGCATCCGGACATGGTCCAACCGCTGCGTGTGCAGGTTGACCGCGCCGCGCGCCGCCTGGCGGGCTATCGCTACGGTCGTCAGATTGCCGACGACTATATGCTGCGTCTGAATCAGGGCGATGCTCAGGTTCAGCAGTGGCTGGAGACGGAAAACGATCCGCGTCTGACGGAAATCGTCACGCAGCTTAACCATGTAGTAGAAGAGGCACGTATTCGATGAGCGAACAGGTGGTGTTCAGTCAACTGAGCCGTAAATTTATTGATGAGAACGATGCGACGCCCGACGAGGCGCAGCAGGTTGTCTATTACAGCCTGGCGATTGGCCACCACCTCGGGGTCATCGACTGCCTCGAAGCCGCGCTGACCTGCCCGTGGGACGACTACCGGGCGTGGATCGCCACCCTGGAAGAGGGCAGTACGGCGCGACGTAAAATGGAAGGCGTGCCGAAGTACGGTGAGATTGTTATCGACAGCAACCATGTGTCGATGCTGGCCCACGCCTTTGATAAAGCGCGCGCCGTACAAACCACGCAGCAGCAGGAGTGGAGTCAGGCCATGCTCAATATGCTGCACGCGATTCATCAGGAGAGCGCCATCTATCTGATGGTGCGTCGCCTGCGTGACTGATTTTTGCAAGATTGAGGAATAACCATGACTGACGTTTTACTTTGTGTCGGCAACAGCATGATGGGCGATGACGGCGCGGGCCCGCTGCTGGCGGAAAAGTGCCTCGCCCAACCGAAAGGGGCGTGGGTGGTGATTGACGGCGGCAGCGCGCCGGAAAATGACATCGTCGCGATCCGCGAGCTGAATCCCGATCGTCTGCTGATTGTCGACGCCACCGACATGGGGCTGAATCCCGGCGAGATCCGCATCATCGATCCGGACGATATCGCCGAGATGTTTATGATGACCACCCATAATATGCCGCTGAACTACCTGGTGGATCAGCTGAAAGATGACGTGGGTGAGGTGGTTTTCCTCGGCATTCAGCCGGATATCGTCGGCTTCTATTACCCGATGACCGAGGCGATTAAAGACGCGGTCGAAGTGGTGTATCAACGGCTCGAAGGCTGGCAGGGGCACGGCGGCTTTGCGCAACTGGAAGCGGAGGATGAGGCGTAATCCGCTCCTCATCCAGGCCCTCTCCCGGTCCGGAGAGGGCTCTATTCACCCAAATGTGCGGCAATGTAGCGCTGATAGCGATTGGCCTTCAGATAGGTTAAGTCCACCAGTACCAACCCATCCACGCAGTTGTTAAAGTCCGGGTCGCTGCCAAAATCGATAAACTGCACGCCGCCCGCTTCACAGACTTCGGAATATTGCTTGTACAGCGGCGGAATGCCGCAGCCAAGGTTGCCGAGCAGCGACTTTAGCCGGGTCAGGTCTTCGCTGTAATCTTCGCCGCTAAACTGCGCCAGCACGTCGGGTAACGACGCCGGGTACGGGCGGCGCGATTCCGCCAGCGGATGCGTTGCCGGGAACCACAGACGGTAGAAGGCAACCAGCAGGTCGTGCGCCGCCGGTGGTATCCCGCCGGAGATAGAGACCGGACCGAACAGGTAACGGTAGTGCGGATAGCGCGCCAGATACGCGCCGATGCCGGACCACAGGTAGTCCAGCCCACGGCGTCCCCAGTAGCGCGGCTGAATGAAGCTGCGTCCTAGTTCAATACCGTGTTGCAGAATATCATCCATCCGCTCATCGTAGTGGAACAGACTATAGCTGTAGATGCCGTCCAGCCCACGTTTTTCCAGCTGCATGGCGGTAGGGATAAAGCGGTAGGCACCGACGATTTCCAGATCTTCTTCATCCCATAGAATCAGATGCAGATAGTCGTCGTCATAACCGTCAACGTCGCGGCGTTTGCCGCTACCTTCACCGACTGCGCGGAAGGCGATTTCACGCAAACGGCCCAGTTCGCGCAGCAGCGGCGCATCTTCCTGGCCGTTACGTTGCCATAAATAGATCATTTTCCCGTCCGCCGTGCGCCCCAGACATTCCGCCTGGTTGAACTCGCGCTTAAGCAACGCGCGCGCCTCCGGGCGAGCAATCGCGCTTTCGGTTTTGAATAGGCCCGGCAGCCCTTTGCCTAACCGCTGGACGTGGCGATAGCACCGGTCTGTCATTTCACGCGGCGTGGACTGCGGATTAAACCAGGCGGACCACGAAATTTGTTCACCAAGCGTTAACGGCAGGCTGCTGTTACGGCGACGGAACATCTGCTGCATCAGTAGCAGCAGCGGCAGGTTTTGCGACATCAGCGTGCTGGCGTAAAACAGCGCACTGTTGCGCGCATCAATCCACGCTGGCAGCAGCGGGGCGCGGTATTTCGCCGCCAGCTTGATAAAACCGGAGTGCCATTTTTTATCGCGAATGCCGCGACGCGTCAGGCGCGACACTTCGCCTGCCGGGAAGAAAATCAGCACGCCGCCGTTTTGCAACTGGCTGTCCATTTGCTGGAGCGCGGCTTTAGCGGTGCGACCGTTGATATTGTCCACCGGAATAAACAGTGAGCTAAGCGGTTCAAGGTGCGTCAGCATCCGGTTGGTGACCACTTTGATGTCGCGGCGCACGCGGGAAACGGCGTAGAGCAGGGCCAGACCATCAAGCGTGCCGGTAGGATGGTTAGCGATGATCACCAGCGGACCTTGTTCGGGGATTTGTTCGAGACTGCGTAGTGGGAGATCGCAGTGGATATTGAGGTATTCCAGCACCTGTTCGACGGTATCCAGCCCTTTCAGGTGCCGGTGGCGTGCCGCGAATTGTTGAAACTCTTCTTCATGCAGCAGTTTTCTCAGCACGCTCTTTTGCCAGGGGGCGGGCCTCGCCTCTGGCCACAGGTCGTCGATGACATTGTCGAGACTAAACATAGTGGCTCCTCCTCTGTCCTGCTGTGACAGTAGAAGGGGGAGATGTCGGTTAGATGGCAGTTTGGTGACGTTTTATGACAAAACGCCCCGCATGGCGGGGCGTTGGGGGGATTAACGCAGAATTTTCTTCTCGGCTAAATCGAGGGCGAAGTAGCTGAAGATGAGGTCCGCGCCCGCGCGTTTGATGGCGCCGAGGCTTTCCAGCACCACTTTCTCTTCGTCAATGGCGCCGGCCTGTGCGGCAAACTTAATCATCGCGTACTCGCCGCTAACCTGGTAGGCGCCAATTGGCAGCTCGGTGCGTTCACGGATATCGCGCAGGATATCGAGATAGGCGCCCGCTGGTTTGACCATCAGGCAGTCGGCGCCCTGGGCTTCGTCGAGCAGTGATTCGCGAATCGCCTCGCGGCGGTTCATCGGGTTCATCTGATAGGTTTTGCGATCGCCCTTCAGCGCGGTGCCGGCCGCTTCACGGAACGGGCCGTAGAAGGAGGAGGCGAATTTGGTGGAGTAGGACATGATCGCGGTATCGGTGAAGCCCGCCGCGTCCAGCGCCTGGCGAATAGCCTGTACCTGGCCGTCCATCGCCGCGGAAGGGGCGATAAAGTCGGCACCCGCCGCCGCCGCAACCACCGCCTGTTTGCCGAGGTTAGCCAGCGTCAGGTCGTTGTCCACGCCGTGATCGCACAGCACGCCACAGTGGCCGTGAGAGGTGTATTCGCAGAAGCAGGTATCGGACATGACGATCATTTCCGGTACGGTTTGCTTGCAGATGCGCGACATACGCGCCACCAGACCGTCTTCTTTCCAGGCGTCGCTGCCGGTGGCGTCGGTGTGGTGAGAAATGCCAAAGGTCATCACCGAACGGATACCGGCGTTAGCAATGCGTTCAATTTCGCGCGCCAGATGTTTTTCTGGAATGCGCATCACGCCCGGCATGGCCTCGATGGCTTTGTAATCGTTGATTTCTTCTTCAACAAAGATCGGCAACACCAGGTCGTTTAAGCTCAGTGTTGTCTCTTCAAACATGGCGCGCAGCGCAGCGGATTTGCGCAGGCGACGGGGGCGATGGAGTAAGTCTGTCATGGTATGCCTGATGTTTGTGAAATAAGACCACTATTGTAACCGAATCAGGGTAAAGATGTTTTACTAAAGTGGTGGTTATGCTCATCGTACGGCCAGGCGGCATGGAACGCGACGAACGGATATTGCTTAATACCTCATGAGTGGAATGAATACTTAATTTTTATTATTTTGTGATTAAGTATATTTAATATTTTTGTTTTCATCTTTCATATTGGGGTAATGGTTTTTTTAAAACGATTTTTAAAAGTTTTTACTTTACTCAGCGGGAAAGTTTTTTATTATGTTCATCAGGTTCTTTTTCGGACCTGGCGCATACAGAACCGGAACTATTCTGTATATCTTAGGACATTATCCCCATCACGAAGAGGGGGATATTTGCACGGATTGCATCGCATGCCTTATCTCAGTAAACCACACGCCGAATTTATCGCGCTCGATAAGCATCTGGCGCCACGTGGCGTGAGCTTTAATCTGCAACCAGGGCAGAGTGTGCTGCCAGTTGACAGCACCCTGGGGGAGATGACCATCGTGGTACAAAAAGGGGCGGTTTCCCTACGCCGCGAAGAGCACAACGTTCTCTTTGGCCTGGTTCAGGGACCGTCGATTTTTGGTCTGGCCGCGGCGGCCAGCCCCATTCATAACCGTTATTCGCTCACAGCCGAAGCCGAATGCCGGGGGTACTACCTCCCGGCAAAAGAGACCCTACAATGCCTTGACCGCTATCAGCTCTGGCGAGAAGCGTTTTACTGGATGGCCTGGCAGACGCGTTTGCTGGAACAACGCGATAAGCAGTTAATTGGCGCTAACCATTATCATCAGATTCGTGCCACATTATTAATGATGCGCAACTGGGACGATAATATTCGCGCACGTATTGGCGTGCTGAATTATATTCAGCAACGTACGCGAATATCGCGCTCGGTGATAGCCGAGGTGTTAGCCGCGCTGCGCCAGGGCGATTATATCCAGATGGAAAAAGGCAAACTCGTCGGTATTACGCGTTTGCCTTCGGAATATTAAGAGGCAGGGATAACGTTGGCTTTATTACCGCTGAGCTCGGTCACTAATTCATTAATGCCGTCGCTCATATTGACGAAGCGGGTTAACGGCGAGCGGGTCACCACCACGAAAGCGCCGACGTTAGACTGCGGAATCATCGCCATATAGGTGATAAAGCCGCCGCCGCCGCCGGTTTTCTGGATAATGCCAGGGCGACCATCTTTCGGCGCCATGTACACCCAGCCGAGGCCCAGCGCGTCGGCGCGGCCCGGCACGTCCATGCCAATCACGCGGGTTAACTGGCTACGCTTGTAGACCAGCGTCTGCATCCGGTCGGCCTGGCTGCTGCGGTGGTAGAAATCGGATGACAGATACTGCTGCATCCAGCGCATCATATCGCCCGGCGTAGAGTACACGCCACCGCTGCCCATGGCCGCCAGCGTGTTATTACACGGGCTGGCCCCTTTCTCCGCCACCATCAGGCGGCCACACTGGTCCGGCGACGGCGTAAACGTGGTGTCCTTCATGCCCAGCGGGCGCGCGATCTGCTCTTCAAACAGCTGTGGATAGGGTTTGTGCGCGGCGTTGCCCAGCGCGTCGGCCAGCAGGTCGAAGGCCAGGTTAGAGTAGCTGGCCTGCGAGCCCGGCGCGGCGTGCAGTTTTGCCGTTGACAGATAGTTCCAGCGCTGCGACTGAGTCGGCCAGACGAAGACCGGACGATGCGCCGCGCCGCCCGGCTGCTCGCGCGGCAGAGAGCTGGTATGCGTTGCCAGGTTCACTAAGCGAATTGGCGTGCCGTTGTAAGTCGGGACGCTCGCGCCCGACGGTGCATATTTACTCAGCGGGTCGTCGAGCTTCACCACGCCCTGGTCGAGCAGTTTCACCAGCATTTCGCTGGTCATCAGCTTCGTCAGCGAGGCGATACGAATCACCGAGTCAAGCTGTGGATGCACGTTGTTGCCCGGACGGGTTTCGCCAAAGCTGCGGAACACGCGCTGGTTGCCGTCGATCACCACCAGGGCCATACCGGTCGCGCCACTCCCGTAAAAGATATGGTTAGCGTATCGGTCAACAATATCGGACGCAAACGCGGGCGCGGTAATCGGCTGTGGCTGAGCTGCCTGCACCGAGGTCAATGACGCCACGCACAGCGCGGCAGAAAAAAGCAGACTACGTTTCAACGGAAGCATCCATGAATTGAAATGGGAGAGTAATGCGTATTTATACTAAAAATACATCGAATCGGCATCAGGCACAGCGCCATTAAACGGTATGATAGCGGGAAAAACGTAACCGAGCGTAAACGCGATGATTATTCCGCGATGTGGATACGCGCTTTTGTGATCCGACGCGTATGATAGAGACGTGGACCGCCTGCGAACTCTGGCGGTATTTTTCGGTCTGATTGCACAGTTACATTGCCTAATACCTCTTTACGGTAAAAACGATCCGTGGCGGTATTCTGTTGTCACAGCACAACGCAGAATCATAAGAAGTTAGCAGGAGAGTACGATGTTTAAGTCTTTTTTCCCTAAGCCGGGTCCCTTTTTTCTCTCGGCGTTTATTTGGGCAATGGTCGCGGTGATTTTCTGGCAGGTGGGCGGCGGTAGCTGGCTGCTGCGCCTGACCGGCGCGAGCAATGATGTGCCGATTAGCGCGGCGCGTTTCTGGTCGCTGAACTACCTGGTGTTTTATGCCTACTATCTGGTGTGCGTCGGGCTATTTGCCGGCTACTGGTTTATCCGCAGCCCGCACCGCTGGCAGTACTGGTCGATTCTGGGCACGGCGCTGATTATTTTTGTCACCTGGTTTCAGGTAGAAGTGAGCGTGGCAGTGAACGCCTGGTATGCGCCGTTTTACGATCTGATTCAAAAAGCGCTCTCCGCGCCGCATAAGGTCGCAATTGGCCAGTTTTATCAGGAAATTGGAATCTTTTTAGGTATCGCCTTTATTGCGGTAGTCATTGGCGTATTGAGTAACTTTTTCATTAGCCACTATATCTTTCGCTGGCGTACCGCGATGAACGAATACTACATCGCGCACTGGCAGCACCTGCGTCATATCGAGGGGGCGGCTCAACGTGTGCAGGAAGATACCATGCGTTTTGCCTCTACGCTTGAGGATATGGGCGTTAGCCTGCTGAACGCGATCATGAAACTGATTGCTTTTCTGCCGGTACTGGTCGCACTTTCCCCACATGTACGTGAACTGCCGATTGTTGGGTATATACCCTATGGTCTGGTGATTGCCGCCATTATCTGGTCGTTGCTCGGTACCGGTTTACTGGCGATAGTCGGTATCAAGCTACCGGGGTTAAATTTTAAGAATCAACGGGTGGAAGCGGCATATCGTAAGGAATTGGTGTACGGCGAGGATGATCCTAATCGCGCTACACCACCAACGGTACGCGAGCTGTTTGACGCCGTGCGCCATAACTACTTTAAACTCTATTTCCATTACACATATTTTAATATTGCACGCATCGTGTATATACAGGCAGATACCGTTTTCGGTCTGTTCCTGCTGTTTCCGTCGATTGTAGCCGGTACGATTACGCTCGGTCTGATGACGCAGATCAGTAACGTATTCGATCAGGTTCGTAGTTCGTTCCAGTATTTGATCAGCTCCTGGACCACGCTGGTGGAGCTGATGTCTATCTACAAACGTCTGCGCAGCTTCGAACGAGAGCTGGATAACAAAGATCTGCCGGATGAAATCGTTCAGCCGCAAAGTTAAGAAAACCGTTTATTTTTGATAAGGATAGCCCATGGCGATAGCCACAACGCGTTACCGTTCGTTTGCCCTGACCCTGCTGGCCGCCGCGCTGTTAAGCGCCTGTACCAGCCAGCAGGCACCGCAGCTGAAAGAGGGCGAAGAACCGGTCGATGTGGCAAGCGTGGTGCGGCAAAAAATGCCCGCCAGCGTGAAGGACAGAGACGCCTGGGCGCAGGCGCTGGCGAAGACTTTCGAGAGCCAGAAGCTGGCGCCGACGGAGGAGAATATCTGTTCGGTGCTGGCGGTCGCGCAACAGGAGTCGAACTATCAGTCCGACCCGTCGGTACCTAATCTGAGCAAAATCGCCTGGCAGGAGATCGACCGCCGGGCGGAGAAGATGCATATCCCGGTTTTCCTGGTGCACACCGCGCTGAAAATCAACTCGCCCAACGGTAAAAGCTACAGCGAACGGCTGGATAACGTGAAAACCGAAAAACAGCTGAGTGCGATATTCGACGACTTTATCGGCATGGTGCCGATGGGGCAGAAGCTGTTTGGCTCGCTTAACCCGGTCCACACCGGCGGGCCGATGCAGGTCAGCATCGCCTTTGCCGAACAGCATCAGGATAACTATCCGTGGAAGATGGAGGGTACCGTACGCCAGGAGGTGTTCTCGCTGCGCGGCGGTCTGTGGTTCGGCACCTACCATCTGCTTAACTACCCGGCGAGCTACACGGCGCCTGTTTATCGCTACGCCGACTTTAATGCCGGTTGGTACGCCAGCCGTAATGCGGCTTTCCAGAATGCGGTCAGTAAAGCCACCGGCGTGAAACTGGCGCTGGATGGCGACGTTATTCTTTACGGCAGCGATGAGCCGGGCAGCACGGAGAAAGCGGTCAGGAAACTGGCGGACAAGCTGTCGCTGAGCAACGCTGAAATTCACCGTCAGCTACAAAAAGGCGACAGCCAGGCGTTTGAAAGCACCGCGTTGTACAAAGGGGTGTATAAAATTGCCGAGCAAAAAGCGGGTAAACCGCTGGCCCGCGAGATGCTACCGGGGATTCAGCTGGAGAGCCCGAAAATAACCCGTCAGTTAACCACGGCGTGGTTTGCTAAACGGGTTGATGAGCGCCGGGCCAAATGCATGGCGCTGAATTAATCGTGATGACGCAGGCGGCGCACCAGGGAAACTACGCCAAGGATGGCGCAGCCTGCGAGGAAGGGCACCAGGCCAAACAGCGTACTCACGCCGAGGCCAATTTCCACGCGCGGACGGCCGCTATCCTGAATCTGCATCAGGTGCTCATAGATACCTGGAGCGTGCAGCACCAGCGATAGCAGTTGCGCGCCTACTGAAAAGCACAGCAGGACGAAAAGCGCGTACGCGAGGTTGCCTGACGCGGAGGACGCCTTTTTCTTCCCACTGAACATGAGTTTTGACAAGGTAAAATCTGTCATTGGGACCTCCAGGATCACGTGAAGACGGATGATTGCGTGTTACTGGGGTGAGTGTGGCAGTAGATAGGAATTGTCAATATCGGATTTATGGTAAATTTTGAGCCAGAATATTCCTGGTTTTGCTGTCCGATTTACGCATTTCCCGCTTCAGCTTGAGGTTAAATCCCATTAACATTCGCTAACTGCCGTTCACACCACAGACGTTGTCGCGGGTTTATGGCATCCTGTTTTCTTTGTGATGGAGCCGCTATGAACCTGCCTGTAAAAATCCGACGCGACTGGCACTACTACGCATTTGCGATTGGTCTTATCTTTATTCTTAACGGAATTGTTGGCCTGCTGGGTTTTGAGGCTAAGGGCTGGCAAACCTATGCCGTGGGGCTGGTAACGTGGGTGATTAGCTTCTGGCTGGCAGGGTTGATTATTCGTCGCAGAGAAGAGTAAAAGGTCAGGATTTATCGGGGCGCGTTGCCGTGCCCCGCAAACACGTCTTAATCGTTCATTGATGTTTTCAGCGCTTTATCGGCCTGATGGCGTTCCAGCGCGAGCTCGATCAAGCGGGTAATCAATGATGTGTAGTCCAGGCCGCTGGCCTGCCACAGTTTCGGGTACATGCTGATGTTGGTGAAGCCAGGCAAGGTGTTGATTTCGTTAATCACCACGTCGTTATCGGCAGTCAGGAACACATCCACGCGCGCCATACCGCTACAGCCTAACGTTTGATAAGCCTCAATCGCGACATGGCGGATTTTATCGTTCACTTCGGCGGGAAGCGCTGCAGGAACCACCACCTTCGCGCCATTATCGTCAATGTACTTGGTATCGTACGCGTAGAACTCGCTGTTCAGCACGATCTCACCGCAGGTGCTGGCCTGCGGGTCGTCATTGCCCAGCACCGCGCACTCAATTTCACGGCCTTTAATACCTTGTTCCACCACGACTTTATGGTCGAATTCGAAGGCTAACGCCACGGCTTTCGCATACTGCTCCGCATCGTTGACCTTGCTGACACCAACCGAAGACCCCTGATTTGCAGGCTTAACGAACAGCGGCAGACCCAGCTTCGCTTTGATCTCGTCGAAGGTGAAATTGTCGCGGTTGCGGCGCGTCAAGGTAGCAAACGGCGCAATAGACAGCCCGGCATCGCGCAGCAGACGCTTGGTGACGTCTTTATCCATGCAGGCGGCTGAGCCCAGAACGTCGGAGCCGACAAACGGCAGGTTTGCCATACGTAGCATCCCCTGCAGGGAACCATCTTCCCCCAGCGTGCCGTGCACAATGGGGAAAATCACATCAATGGCATCCAGCGGTTGGCCGCTTTCGGCGTCGATCATCTGCTGGCGTTCGCGGCCTGGAATATGGGCCAGCGTCGTCGTAGAAGGGCGCAGCGCGATACGGGCGGGGTCCTGAGCGTTGAGCAGATAGTTCTGCGCATCGCTGATGTGCCACTGCCCCTGTTTATCGATGCCTAACAGCACCACGTCAAACCGCGTTTTATCAATCGCTTCTACAATATTTTTCGCGGACTGTAGGGAGACTTCGTGCTCCGCCGATTTTCCGCCAAAAACAATCCCAACCCGCAACTTTGCCATTCTCTCAATCCATCCATTCCAAAACGCAAAGCACATAACATACCACGGGCGATGCGGGCTATCTGCCTTTTCCATATCGTTCCGCGCAAATCATCTTCAGGTGCTAAGCATAAGTCACTAATGTTCTGCATTTTTATCGTGATATGTATCACAAAAATGCGTTTGTTGACTGATAAAATCCTGAAGTTATCGATTGAGCATCTCTGACAATACGGCGAGAGAAGCGAGTTGCTAACCTGACAACTTGTTCCCGTCAATTGAAGTCAAACGCGTCGTTATGGAATCCTGGAAGGTTAACCTTATTTCCGTCTGGTTCGGCTGTTTTTTCACCGGGCTAGCGATTAGCCAGATTTTGCCTTTTTTACCGCTTTATGTGGCGCAGCTTGGCGTCACCTCGCACGAATCGCTGTCCATGTGGTCAGGCTTGACCTTCAGCGTCACCTTTCTGGTTTCGGCGATCGTTTCGCCAATGTGGGGAAGCCTCGCGGACCGTAAAGGCCGCAAGTTAATGCTGCTGCGCGCATCGCTCGGGATGGCGGTGGCGATTCTCCTGCAGGCCTTCGCCACCAACGTCTGGCAGCTCTTTTTCCTGCGCGCCATTATGGGCTTAACGTCCGGCTATATTCCTAACGCAATGGCCCTTGTGGCCTCGCAGGTGCCGCGTGAGCGCAGCGGTTGGGCGCTCAGCACCCTCTCGACGGCGCAGATCACCGGCGTGATCGGCGGGCCGCTGCTCGGCGGTTTTCTGGCTGACCATGTAGGGCTGCGAATGGTGTTCTTTATCACCGCATTCCTGCTGATGGTGAGCTTCCTGGTGACGCTGTTTTTAATCAAAGAGGGCTCCCGCCCGGTGCTGGAAAAAGGCGAGAAGCTGAGCGGTAAGGCGGTATTTGCCTCACTGCCGTATCCCGGGCTGGTGATCAGCCTGTTTGTGACGACGATGGTGATTCAGCTGTGTAACGGCTCGATTAGCCCAATTCTGGCGCTGTTTATTAAATCGATGTCGCCGGATAGCACTAACATTGCCTTCTTAAGCGGCATGATTGCCGCTGTGCCCGGCGTATCGGCGCTGATTTCCGCACCAAGGCTGGGCAAGCTCGGGGACCGTATTGGCACGGCCCGCATTTTGCTGGGCACGCTGGTCTTTGCCGTGGTGCTGTTCTTTGCCATGTCGTTTGTGACTACGCCGCTACAGCTTGGCATTCTCCGTTTTATTCTTGGCTTCGCCGATGGCGCGATGCTGCCGGCGGTACAAACGCTGTTGCTCAAATATATTAGCGAGCGCGTTACCGGGCGTATATTCGGCTATAACCAGTCGTTTATGTATCTGGGTAATGTGGCGGGGCCGCTGATTGGCGCATCCATTTCCGCAATGGCCGGATTCCGCTGGGTATTTATCGCCACCGCGGTGATTGTGCTGATTAACCTATGGCAACTGGCGGTAATGCTCCGCCGTACCCAGCCGGTTCGCCAGTAATATCATGGTAACGATGGAAATAGCGGCACAACGTTATTTCCATCGATTCATTCCACTGTTATTCAACTTTGTTCGATGGCCCTGCATTATTATGCGAGAGAAACGTTTCGCTGGCGAAAAATGAAACTAATTCCATGATATTCATGAGGATTATATTTTTGCGGGTTTCACTTGCAGAATTGTCTGGATATTGTAATTCTATTCCTGCTTGCCAAAGGGGAATGGAACCGTATGTTTTAGCGGTCTATTTATTTTTTCAGGGCCTGCATCCAGCCCATCGCTATCCATAAGGAAAACGCGCGATGAAAAATTTCATTGCTGAATTGCTGGTAAAACTAGCCGAAAAGGAAGATGAAGCAAACGCGCTACGTATTCAGGTTGATGCGCTGGAAGTGGTGGTGACTACGCTGCTACTGCATATGAAACAGCAGCCGCAGTCCGATCTGGAAAGCCACATTGCCGCCACGTTGAATAAGCTTACACCGCCGGAAGATGCTTCCGATCATCATCGCGAATTATTATATAACCATGTTAAACGGTTATTTCTAGCCCCCGAAAAATAGTAGGTCTTTGCTTATTTCACGCTGTCATTAAACTGTCACGCTCTTTTCTTACAGTCTCCATGTTTTCTTTTTTTTAAGTATTTATACATGGAGAAACTAACGTGAAATACCGTGCTATCGTTGCCGCATTATTACCTCTGCTGGGTCTGCCTACCGTTCACGCGGAGACCTCTACCGCTGTTCTCGATAACCGCGCCGCGCAAGGGGACATCACCCAGCCAGGCGGTGCTCGCCGTTTATCTGCCGATCAAACCGACGCGATTCGCGCCTCCTTAAATAATAAACAGGCCAAAAACGTTATTTTGCTGATTGGCGATGGGATGGGCGACTCTGAAATTACCGCCGCGCGTAACTACGCGGAAGGCGCGGGCGGTTATTTTAAAGGTATTGACGCGCTGCCGTTAACCGGCCAGTACACCCATTATGCGCTGAACAAAAAGACCGGTAAGCCGGACTACGTGACCGACTCCGCCGCGTCGGCCACCGCCTGGAGTACTGGCGTGAAAACCTATAACGGCGCGCTGGGCGTCGATATCCATGAAAAAGATCACCAGACGATTCTTGAGCTGGCGAAAGCGGCCGGCCTGGCGACCGGTAACGTGTCTACCGCCGAATTGCAGGATGCGACCCCTGCAGCGCAGATTTCTCATGTCACTTCGCGTAAGTGTTACGGCCCGAGCGTGACCAGCGAAAAATGTCCGACTAACGCGCTGGAAAAAGGCGGTAAAGGGTCCATTACCGAACAGCTGCTGAATGCCCGCGCAGACGTGACGCTGGGCGGCGGCGCAAAAACCTTCGCCGAAACTGCGACAGCGGGTGAATGGCAGGGTAAAACCCTGCGTGAGCAGGCGCAGGCGCGCGGCTATCAGCTAGTGGATAACGCCACCACGCTGGCGGCGATTACTCAGGCTAACCAGGACAAACCGTTACTGGGGCTGTTCTCTGACGGCAATATGCCGGTTCGTTGGGAAGGGCCGAAGGCCTCTTATCATGGCAACCTGGATAAGCCAGCGGTGACCTGTACGCCGAACCCGAAACGTGATGCCAGCGTGCCGACTCTGGCGCAGATGACCGACAAAGCCATCTCCCTGCTGAGCACCAACGAAAAAGGCTTCTTCCTGCAGGTTGAAGGGGCGTCGATCGATAAACAGGATCACGCGGCGAATCCGTGCGGCCAGATTGGCGAAACGGTCGATCTGGATGAAGCGGTGCAAAAAGCGCTGGAATTTGCGAAAAAAGACGGCAATACCCTGGTGATCGTCACCGCTGACCACGCGCACGCCAGTCAGATTATTCCACCGGAAACCAAAGCGCCGGGCCTGACGCAGGCGTTGAACACCAAAGATGGGTCAGTGATGGTGATGAGCTACGGTAACTCGGAAGAGGAGTCAATGGAGCATACTGGCACCCAGCTGCGTATCGCTGCCTACGGCCCGCATGCCGCTAACGTAGTGGGCCTGACCGACCAGACTGATCTCTACTACACCATGAAAGCCGCGTTGGGGCTGTAATCTCCCGACCAGACCGGCGGCATATAATTCGCTGCCGGCCTGGTAAAATTCCTGCCAGCGACCAGACTTACAGAGTTCTACTCACAAAAGGATGGTGCAATGAAAACAACATTACTGATTACCCTACTGTGTGGCGTGTTTGCGGCCAGCGCCGTGTCTGCGGCGACGACGGCTGCCGCGCCGGAGAAGACCCTGACGCCACAGCAACAGCGGATGAGTAGCTGCAATCAACAGGCGACCGCTAAAACCCTGAAGGGGGATGAGCGCAAAACCTATATGAGCAGCTGTCTGAAAGGGGAAGGGGCGACCGCAGACGGCAAAGCGTTAACGCCGCAGCAGCAAAAAATGAAGGATTGTAACGCGCAGGCCGCTCAGAAGACCCTGAAGGGCGACGAGCGTAAAACCTTTATGAGTACCTGTCTGAAGAAAAAGTAAATTCACTTCTTATGGCAAGCTAGCCTGGCCCGGCAGCGTGTGCCGGGCCAGCGTCATCAGGACTTACTCATCTTGTCCGATTTTTCCATGCATTTTGCCATCGCTTCGATGACCGCCGAGCGGAAGCCTTTTTCTTCCAGCACGCGCACAGCTTCAATCGTGGTACCGCCAGGCGAGCACACCATATCTTTCAGTTCACCCGGATGTTTACCGGTTTCCAGCACCATCTTCGCGGAGCCCATAACCGCCTGCGCGGCGAATTTATAGGCCTGGGCGCGCGGCATACCGCCCAGCACAGCGGCATCCGCCATCGCTTCGATAAACATAAATACATAGGCCGGTGCCGAGCCGCTAACGCCCACCACCGGGTGGATCATAGGTTCGGCAATTTCTTCCGCGGCCCCGAAGCAGCGGAAAATATTCAACACATCGGCGATATCTTCCGGGGTGACCAGCGCGTTTGGCGTGACCGACGTCATCCCTGCGTTAACCAGTGACGGCGTATTCGGCATGGCACGGACGATTTTACGATCGTGACCCAGCGCGCGCGCCAGCTGATCGAGGGTAATCCCGGCGGCAATGGAGACCACCAGTGAATCTTTGTTCAGGCTGGAAGCGATGTCGCTCAGTACCTTCACCATAATGCCCGGCTTCACGGCGCCAAAGACGATATCTGCCACCTGCGCCACTTCTTGCGGGCTTTGCGCCGCGTTAATGCCGAACTCATCGCGCAGCGCGGCGACTTTATCCGGGGAAGGGGTATAAACCCAAATCTGCCCAGGAAGTACCTGCCCGCTGGCAATCAGGCCGCCCAGAATGGCCTTTCCCATATTACCGCAGCCAATGAAGCCAATTTTCTTCTCCATCATGTCTCTCCCTCTGTCTGTTTTTTTGTAGTGTACTGTTATAGGCCATTCCCGGCGATGGGTAACGTAATTTTGTGACGCTGGTTGCACATTATTACGTCCGAAGACGCGCTTACCGTATAATCGCCCTTTAACAGCCAGCGTTAAGCGGAGTGAGTATGACGATTTGGGTGGACGCCGACGCGTGTCCGAACGTGATTAAAGAGGTGCTTTACCGCGCCGCAGACCGTACACAGATTGAGCTTGTGCTGGTGGCAAACCAGTATCTGCGCGTGCCGCCGTCGCGCTTCATCCGCGCGATGGTGGTGCCAAAGGGGTTTGACGTTGCCGACAATGAAATTGTGCGCCTGTGCCAACCGGGCGATCTGGTGATTACCGCCGATATTCCGCTGGCCGCTGAAGTGCTGGAAAAGGGCGGGGCGGCGCTGAACCCACGTGGTGAACGCTACAGCGATGCCACTATCCGTGAACGTCTGACGCTGCGTGATTTTATGGACACAATGCGTTCCAGCGGTATTCAAACCGGCGGCCCCAGCGCGCTTTCCCAGCGCGATCGCCAGCAGTTCGCCGCAGAGCTGGACAAGTGGCTGTTGGCGGTAAAACGGGGCTGACAGGATTTCTGTCACCGGAATATGCTACCTTTGCCGCGTCGTTCGGCTTGTCAAAACAAGACAGTTTCATGTACTGTTAGCGCAACGGCTTGTGGAATTATTTTTTTACGCTTTAAATGCAGACGATGGCTGGATATAAAGTGGATAAAATACGCAGACTGAATCTTTTTGTAACCTAAAGTTTACACTTACTTGTGTACTAGTTTGGTGGTATTATTCACGCTTCACATGCACGTCCCGCAATTTTGCGTCATCAGGGGGAATTCCAGGTAATGACACAACCTATTTTTCTTATCGGAGCCAGAGGCTGCGGAAAAACAACAATAGGTCAAGCGCTTACCCATGCCTGCGATTTCCGTTTTGTTGATACTGACCAGGTGTTACAGCAGCGGTCAGGCATGAGCGTGGCGGATATCGTGGCGGCGGAAGGCTGGCCGGGTTTCCGCGCCAGAGAGACCGAAACGTTAATCTCCGTCACCCAGCCAGGGGCGGTTATCGCCACGGGCGGTGGAATTATCCTTGCACCGGTAAACCGCGAGTTTATGCGCCAGAACGGCGTTGTGGTGTACCTGAATGCGCCGGTTCCCGTTTTAGCGCGCCGTCTGGAAGCCTTTCCAGAAGCTGACCAGCGCCCGACGCTGACCGGTAAACCCATTAGCGAAGAAGTCGCCGATGTGCTGGCTCAGCGCGATGCGTTGTACCGTGAAACCGCCCATTACATCGTCGACGCTTCCTTCTCGCCGGAGCGCGTGGTGACGTTGATCCTCGACGCTCTGCACCTGGCCACCGCCAGCTAGCGAAACGCATCGCTTTCTCCCCATCTCTTCCTCATGCTGTGATGCACGCTGCCGATATAACCCTTTTTATTTTGCGGTTATATCGGGCGTAAATCACATTTTTCACCTATTCTGTATGTTATAGAAAAGTTAAAATCAAAACATATCAGGAGAGTACTGGAAACAACTGGAATCTTTACATTCCGCCTCCCGCGGCAGGTGCTACGCTTCTGAGCGGTATTTTTCATCCATCCAGGTGGCTATTTGTAAAGTGAACTTTCAGAAAAGCAGAAGGTAAATAACATGAGTGCAACGATGGCGATTCTTACGATAGGGGTGGTGCCCGTCAGTGAAGTGTTGCCGCTTTTGACCGAGCACATCAGGGAAGATCAGATAACCCACATCAGCCTGCTAGGCAAAATGAATCGTGCTGACGTCATGGAAGGGTATGCACCAGAACCCGGTGAAGAGCGCTTACTGGTTCTGCTAAATGATAACCAATTTGTTGAAGTATCCCGTCCGAAGGTGGAGTTGAGCCTCCAGGCCGTTATTGAGGTTCTGGACAACCAATCCTATGACGTCATCCTGTTACTGAACACGTTCAAATTACGCAGTATGGTGGCGCGCAATGCGATGCTGCTGGAACCTCAGCGCATTATTCCACCGTTGGTCGCCTCTATCGTTGAGGGACACCAGGTCGGGGTGCTTGTGCCTGTCGAAGGCATTTTAAATGCCCAGCAGGAGAAGTGGCAGATGCTGCCCACCTCACCTTATTACGCGCTGGCCAATCCTAACCTCGATACCGATCAACACCTGATTTCCGCAGGCAGTTCACTGCTGGAACAGGGGGCCGACGTGCTGGTACTGGATTCACTCAGCTATCACCAGCGTCACCGTGACCTATTACAAAAAGCGCTGGATGTGCCTGTTTTACTGTCGAATGTGCTGGTCGCCAGACTGGCGGCAGAATTATTGTGTTAACGGGAGAATTTCGCGTGACAGGTTTCTGTTCGCCCCCCTATATTGGTCTTTTGACGACACGATAATAAGGGCCTGTTTATGCTTCAAAGCAACGAATACTTCGACGGAAAAGTGAAATCCATTGGTTTTACCAGCAGCAGCACCGGGCGTGCGAGCGTGGGCGTGATGGCGGAAGGCGAATATACCTTCGGTACCGCGCAGCCGGAAGAGATGACCGTGATCAGCGGCGCGCTGAACGTGTTGTTACCGGGGGAAACTGAGTGGAAAGTCTATGCTGCCGGGGAAGTTTTCAACGTGCCGGGCCACAGCGAGTTTAACCTGCAGGTCGCAGAGCCAACGTCTTATCTGTGCCGCTATCTGTAATAGTTTCCCTTCCTGCTGCGGCAGGAAGGGAAACACCTCATTCATTAACGCTGTGCTTCGCCGCCTAACCCTTCCACCAGGCTTTTAATCAGCGCCGCCAGCTCGCCGGTCATCAGAATAAAGTCGGCATCGAAACGCTGGGCGTAGTCGTCACGATCGATATCTTCGTTCTGATCGCGCAGCTCGTCGCAGAACTTCAGGCGCTTAATCGAGCCGTCGTCGCACATCACGAACTGAATGCGCTGCTGCCAGTCGAGGGCCAGCTTGGTCACCAGCTTACCGGCTTCGATGTGGACAGCGATTTCGTCGCAAACCAGATCCTGTTTTTTCGCACGGATCACGCCGCCGTCTTCGAGGATCGCTTTCAGTTCGGCTTCATCAAGTAGCTGGAAGCCCTGCGCCGTGGTGCCAGAGCGCACCCATTCGGTCAGCGTCAGTTCGATCGGGTTTTCCAGCGTCAGCGGCACGACCGGTAGAGAACCGAGGCTCTTACGTAACAGCGCCAGCGTATCTTCTGCTTTTTTGGCGCTGGCGCAGTCGACCATAATCAGGTCGTTAACGGTGTCGATCCACATCATCGTCTGGCTGAAGCGACTGAAAGCGCGCGGCAGCAGAGAGTGCAGCACTTCATCTTTCAGGGAATCTTTTTCGGTCTTTTTCAGCTTACGACCCTGATCGGCTTCCAGTTTCTGGATCTTCGCTTCCAGCGCCTGTTTAATCACCGGAGAGGGCAGGATCTTCTCTTCTTTGCGCGCGCAGATAATGATCTGACCATTCGCTGTGTGCGTTAGCGCATCGCTGTGTGAACCCATCGGCGGCACCCAGCCGGTTTTCGCCATATCCTGGCTGCCGCACGGGGTGAAGGTCATCTCAGCGAGCTGTTTTTCCATCTCTTCCGCGCGCAGCGAGATGTCGCGGCTGAGACGATAAACCATTAAATTTTTGAACCACAGCATGATAATTTCCACGGTGTTATCGTTAAATCAGCGTGCAATGATAACGAATTGTCTCTGGCCTTGCATTGTTTTAAACAGGAGTGATGAATGCGAATTGGTATCGATCTGGGTGGAACGAAAACGGAAGTTATCGCGCTGAGCGATCGCGGGGAGCAGCTCTATCGTCACCGTCTGCCGACGCCGCGTGACTACCAGCAAACCATTGAGAACATTGCGCATCTCGTCGCACTGGCCGAAGAGGCGACCGGGCAAACCGGGACGGTGGGAATGGGCATTCCCGGCTCGATTTCGCCCTATACCGGGGTGGTGAAAAACGCCAATTCCACCTGGCTGAACGGCCAGCCGTTTGATAAAGATTTAAGCCGTCGTCTGAACCGCGAGGTGCGGCTGGCGAACGACGCCAACTGTCTTGCGGTGTCGGAAGCGGTAGACGGCGCGGCGGCGGGCGCGCAGACGGTGTTTGCGGTGATCATTGGTACCGGCTGCGGCGCGGGCGTAGCGATTGGCGGCCGCGCGCATATCGGCGGCAATGGCACGGCGGGTGAGTGGGGGCATAATCCACTGCCGTGGATGAATGACGACGAGCTGCGCTATCGTGCGGAAGTGCCGTGCTACTGCGGTAAGCAGGGCTGCATTGAGACTTTTATTTCCGGTACCGGTTTTGCCACCGACTATCAGCGCTTGAGCGGTAAAGCGCTTAAGGGCAGCGAGATTATGCGCCTGGTGGATGAGGGTGATGCGCTGGCAGAACAGGCGCTCTGCCGCTACGAGCAGCGGCTGGCGAAATCGCTGGCGCACGTGGTGAATATTCTCGACCCGGACGTGATTGTGCTGGGCGGCGGAATGAGCAACGTTGAACGGCTATACCAGACGGTACCGCAGCTGGTGAAAGAATGGGTGTTTGGCGGTGAGTGTGAGACGCCGATTCGTAAAGCGCTGCACGGGGATTCCAGCGGGGTTCGCGGGGCGGCGTGGTTGTGGCCGGCGTGATTTAGCCCTCACCTTAACCCTCTCCCAAAGGGAGAGGGAACCGTCTTGTGTTGTTGGTGAGGAAAGCAGCCGTTCTGCACGGTTTTCTCCCTCTCCAGGAGGGAGGGGAACCTCACTCCACGCTAAACATTTTATCCAGTCGGCTATACCCCAGCCCGTTGATTTTCTTCACCTTAATTTGCACCGGAATCCGCTCTTTCATCGCCTCAACGTGGCTGATCACGCCGATGATTTTGCCGCTGGCGTTCAGCGCATCGAGCGCATCGAGCGCGGTATCCAGCGTTTCGCTGTCGAGGGTGCCGAAGCCTTCATCGAGGAACAGTGAGTCAATACGGGTTTTGTGGCTGACCAGATCGGAGAGCGCCAGCGCCAGCGCGAGGCTGACGAGGAAGCTTTCGCCACCGGAGAGCGTGCGGGTATCGCGCACCGCGTCCGCCTGCCAGGTATCAACCACCTCTAATTCCAGCGCATCGCTGGCTTTACGTTGCAGCAGATAACGACCATGCAGGCGGCTGAGCTGTTCGTTGGCGAGCCACACCAGATTATCCAGCGTCAGTCCCTGGGCGAATTTACGGAATTTATCCCCCTCTTTGGAGCCAATGAGCGCATTTAAATGCGCCCAGTCTTCCAGCACGGCATTGGCTTTTTCAATCTCAACGAACAGTGACTGCTGCTGCTGGCGATTGTCGCTGTCCTGCTTGAGCTGCTGGCGCAGTTCGCCCTGGCGCTCGCTGTTTTCGCGAAGCTGGCGGGCAAGCTGCTGAAGCTGTTCCTGCACGTCGGCAAGGCTCAAATCGGCTGTCAGCGTTTCCGGGCGCACGGTCAAATGATGTTGCAACGCTTCCTGTACCTGTGCGGCGAGGGTCTGGCGCTGCTGGTGCTGCGTCTCCAGCGTCTGTTTGAGCTGTTCCAGACGCTGGCGTTCGCCGGCATCCAGTAACGCATCCAGAAATGCCTGTCGGTCCGGGAAGTGCGAGGCGGAAAGCTGCTGGTCGAAGGTCTGTTCCGCTTGCTGAAGACGCCCATTTTCCAGTTTTTCTTGTTGCTGGAGCGTTTGCCACTGGCTTTCCAGCGACACACAGTCATGATGCGCTTGTTGCCAGCCGTCAAGCGAGGCCTGCTGACCGTCGTCGGCATTTTCGGCGGTCGGTAGCGTTTCCAGCAGCGGTTGAATCAACGCCAGCTGCTGTTGAGTGCTCTGGAGCTGCGCCTGCTGCTGTTGCCACTGGGCTATCTCCGTTTCGCGCGCCGTCAGCCAACTGTTTTCATCGCCAGCGTCCGGTTGCGTCAGGCCAAAAGCCGTGAACGATTGATTAAGCGCGGCAGTGCGCTGCTCCTGTTCTTCGCGTAGCTGCGTTAGCTGCGCCTCAAGCTCGCGAAGCTGCTGTTCCAGCGTCAGGCGTTGTTGGTGCTGATAACGCTGCTGTTCGGCGTCATCCTGTGCGGCCAGCCAGCCGTTGATATCGTCAGACGGTTGCAGATCGATATGCAGATGCTGGAGCGTCTCCTGCCACTGGGAGGTAAGTGCTTGCTCCTGCTGAGAAAGCGATGCGAGCTCGTCATTTTCTTTCTGCTGCTGCTTTTGCAGTGTCTCCAGTTGGCCACGCAGCGCCGCGCCGTTTTCGGCCAGCTGCGAAACCTCTTTTTCCAGCGCATCGCGACGTGCTTTGTTGGCGTCCGGTTTTAAAGCCTGATATTCGGCCAGCGCCGGATGGCTGGTGGAACCGCACAGCGGACACGGCGCGCCCGGCTGGAGACGCGCGCGCTCGGCTTCCAGCTTAACGATGGTGTCTTCCAAATCGCAAATGGCCTTAACGTCGGCCAACTGCTGTTTTTTCTCTTTATAGACCAGACGCAGCGGGGTCAGTTCGGCGGTGATTTTCTCCAACTGCTGCTGGCGCTGCAGCTGAGCATCCATCAGTTGCTGTCGGCGGGCGTGTAGCGGGATAAACCGTGCGTGCAGGCTGCTGAGCTGCTGGCGCTGCGGGCGCGACGCCGCGTGTTCGGCAATTCGGGCGGCGACCTCTTCCTGGGTGAGCGTTAGCGTGGAAGGCGGTAGCTGGCTGAGCTGTGCCGCCAGCGCGTTCCGGCGCTGTTCCTGCGTTTGTTGCTGCGCACGTTCCCGCGTCTGCTGAGCAAACGCGCTGCGCCAGCCGGTTAGCTCGCCTTGCCAGCGCTGAATATGTTCATGCGCCTGCAGCCATTGTTGCTGTTGTTGCAGCGATTGCGTGAGCGTGGCGTGCTGGCGTTCCGCGCTGTAACGAATGCGATCTCGTTGGGTACGGGCTGCCTGTAAGCGAGTATTCACTTGCAGAACCTGCGCACGGGTTTTGGCCACCGTGGCGGCCTGTTCCTGCATCTGTGACCAGTGCGGGCGCAGCGCTTCAGCGGGCTGCGCGCGGCTCAGTACGGCAAGCTGCGGCTGCGCCGCTTCCAGCGCCTGCTGGGCTTCTTTCAACGCCAGCTGGGTTTTCTGCTCGTTTTGTTCCAGCTCCGTTCGGCGTGACAGCCATTGCTGATGTGTGAGGGCGATCGCCTGCTGTTGTTGCCACTGCTTTTCATCGGAAGTAAGCGCCTGCAAACTTTGTTGTAGGGACTGTTGCTGCTCTTCGCTCAGCAGTACCACACCGCTAGCCTGGGCCTGAAGCTTATCGAGGTCGTTACGCGCCTGCTTATGTTTTTCAAACACCTGCGCGGAAATCTGGCCGTAGATTTCGGTGCCGGTCAACTCTTCCAGCAGCTCGGCGCGCTCTTTCGGTTTGGCGTTGAGGAAGGCGGCAAACTGGCCCTGTGAAAGCAACATCGAGCGGGTAAAGCGGCCATAGTCCAGCCCGCTCAGCGACGCGGTCATCTCCAGCTTGTCTTTGACCTTATCCGCCAGAATTTGCCCGTCGGCGCAGCGTGCCAGTTCGACGCGCGGCGCCTGTAAATTACCATCCGGCTGGTTGCGCGCGCGGTTCTGGCTCCAGAAGGCGCGATAGGCAACCCCCTGTACCTCAAACTCGACTTCCGCCAGACACTCGGCGGTGTCGCGGGTCATCAGGTCATTTTGTGACTGCGAAACGGTATTGAGGCGCGGCGTCTCGTGGTACAGCGCCAGACAGATGGCGTCGAGCAGGGTGGTTTTGCCCGCGCCGGTGGGGCCGGTGATGGCAAACAGGCCGTTGCTGGCGAAAGGCTCCTGGGTGAAGTCGATTTTCCACTCGCCTTTGAGCGAGTTGAGGTTTTTCAGGCGCAGGCTGAGAATTTTCATGGTTGTTGTTCCTCGCCAAGGCTGTTTAGCGTTTCGTTAAACAGCGTTTGCAGGCGTTGCTGCTGCGGTTCCTCAAGCGTTTCCAGCGCCAGGCGGCGTTGGAACACCTCTTCAATACTCAGCTCGCTTAGGGTTTCACGCGTCTGACTTTCCAGAATGCGCTGGCGCTGCTCGCGGCTGCGGCGCACCAGCAGGACCTCGACCGGTAGATCGTCGGTGATGGCCTGGATTTTACGTTGAATGTCATGCAGATATTCGTCGCTGGTGATTTCGATATCGAGCCACGTGGTGGCCTCGGTATCGGTTTTCTCCCACGCCGCGAGCTGGGCGCTGATGCTGTCGAAATCGCCCTTGATCACCGCCAGCGCTTGCGTGATGGGGACGGTTAGCGGGGTCACTTCCGCCAGCTTGCCGTCGCTAAAGGTCACCAGATTCACGCTTTTCGCTTTGCCGGTTTCGTCAAAGCTTAACGGGAGAGGCGAGCCGCTGTAGCGGATATGCTCGCTGCCGCCGATTTTCTGCGCCCGGTGAATATGCCCCAGCGCGATGTAATCGGCTGGCGGGAAATTCTGCGCCGGGAAAGCATCCAGCGTGCCAATATAGATATCGCGCACCGCGTCGCTTTTGCTGGCGCCGACGGTGGTCAGATGGCCGCTGGCGATAATCGGCAGCGTCAGGTTGTCGCGTAGCTCGCAAGCCTGTTGATACTGCTGCTGATAGTAATCAGTGATGCTTTCCAGTACCTGACGTACTTTTTCATTGCCAGAAAGCCCCGCCTGGCTGGTGATGATGTCGCGCGGACGCAGAAACGGCACCGGGCAGAACACTGCGCCGGGCGTGCCGTCGCGCTGATTCAGAATAAACGGCGCGTGGCCGGCGTTGGCAATCACCGTGGTGTTGAGGAATGACAGAATATCGCGCGATTCGTTAAGTGTCGCCACCGAGTCATGGTTGCCCGCCAGCACTACCAGATGGCAGCCCGTTTGCTGAAGATTGACCACAAACCGGTTATACAGCTCGCGCGCATAGCTTGGCGGCGAACCGGTATCGAAGATGTCGCCCGCGACGATAATCGCGTCTACGCGCTCCGCCTCGGCGGTGGTCAGCAGCCAGCGCAGAAAGGCATCGTGTTCGGCCGCGCGGCTCTTGCTGTAGAAGTTCTGGCCGAGGTGCCAGTCCGAGGTATGGATAATGCGCATAGCGATTCCGTAAGAAGTGACGTAAAGTTGATTATAAACATTCACCTACGCTGGGGTCGATGAGCGCGTATGGCGCGTGTCATAAACGGTTAAGCGCGATCATCAAACGGTCATGTTTATCATAAAACTGTCATAAATCTGACGCATAATGACGCCGTATATAATACTGATGTCTAAAAACAGGGCAAATAATGGCAAGACGTATTCTGGTCGTTGAAGATGAAGCGCCAATCCGCGAAATGGTTTGTTTCGTGCTGGAACAAAACGGTTTTCAGCCGGTAGAAGCGGAAGATTACGATACCGCAGTGAGTAAACTGAATGAACCCTGGCCCGACCTTATTCTGCTCGACTGGATGTTACCGGGCGGTTCGGGGCTGCAATTTATTAAGCATATCAAACGTGAAGCCTTAACCCGCGATATTCCGGTGGTGATGCTAACCGCCCGCGGTGAAGAGGAAGATCGAGTGCGCGGCCTGGAGACGGGCGCGGATGATTACATTACTAAGCCATTCTCGCCGAAAGAGCTGGTCGCGCGCATTAAAGCCGTGATGCGGCGTATTTCCCCGATGGCGGTGGAAGAGGTGATCGAGATGCAGGGCCTGAGCCTCGACCCCACTTCCCATCGCGTGATGACAGGTGAAAATCCCCTCGATATGGGGCCGACTGAATTTAAGCTATTACACTTCTTTATGACTCACCCGGAGCGCGTGTACAGCCGAGAACAGCTGCTGAACCACGTCTGGGGCACTAACGTGTATGTGGAAGACCGCACCGTCGACGTTCATATTCGTCGTTTGCGTAAGGCGCTGGAGCACAGCGGCCACGATCGTATGGTGCAAACCGTTCGCGGTACGGGCTATCGTTTCTCTGCCCGATTCTAATTTTTGACAGGAGAGTGACGCGTGCTGGAACGGCTGTCATGGAAAAGGCTGGCCCTGGAGCTGCTATTATGTTGTCTCCCGGCTGTCGTACTGGGACTGATTTTTGGTTATCTGCCGTGGTTTTTACTGGCGGCAGTGACCGGCCTGCTGATCTGGCATTTCTGGAATCTGTTGCGTTTGTCGTGGTGGCTGTGGGTCGATAGAAGTATGACGCCGCCGCCGGGTCGCGGCAGCTGGGAGCCGCTGCTGTACGGGCTTAACCAGATGCAGTTGCGTAATAAAAAACGTCGCCGCGAGCTGGGAAATCTGATTAAACGATTTCGTAGCGGCGCCGAGTCGCTGCCAGACGCCGTGGTGTTGACCACGGAAGAAGGGGCGATCTTCTGGTGTAATGGCCTCGCCCAGCAGCTGCTGGGGCTTCGCTGGCCCGACGATAGCGGGCAGAACATCCTCAACCTGCTGCGTTACCCCGAATTTACCCAACACCTCAAAAAGCGCGATTTTCTCAAGCCGCTGCATCTGGTGCTGAATAACGGTCGCCATCTGGAAATCCGCATTATGCCGTATACCGACCGTCAGCTGCTGATGGTGGCGCGCGACGTGACGCAGATGCACCAGTTGGAAGGGGCACGGCGGAATTTCTTCGCCAACGTTAGCCACGAGTTACGTACGCCGCTCACCGTGCTGCAAGGTTATCTGGAGATGATGCACGAGCAGGTGCTGGAAGGGAAAGTGCGTGAAAAAGCGCTGCACACCATGCGCGAGCAGACCCAGCGCATGGAAGGGTTGGTCAGGCAGCTGTTAACGCTGTCGAAGATTGAAGCCTCGCCGACGCTCGCGCTGAATGAAAAAATCGACGTACCGATGATGCTGCGGGTGGTCGAGCGTGAAGCGCAGACGCTGAGCCAGCAGAAGCATCAGTTCCGCTTTGAAGTGGATGAAACGCTGAAGGTGCTGGGCAATGAGGATCAACTGCGTAGCGCGATGTCGAATCTGGTCTATAACGCCGTCAATCATACGCCGGAAGGCACGTTGATTACGGTGCGCTGGCAGCGAGCGCCGCACGGGGCGCTGTTTAGCGTCGAAGATAACGGGCCAGGTATCGCGCCAGAGCATCTGCCAAGGCTGACCGAACGCTTTTATCGCGTGGATAAAGCGCGCTCCAGGCAGACCGGCGGCAGTGGGCTGGGGTTAGCGATTGTGAAACATGCCGTCAGCCACCACGACAGTCGCCTGGAGATTAGCAGTGAAGTCGGCAAGGGATCGTGCTTTAGCTTCCTGCTGCCGGAACGTTTAATTGCCAAAAACAGCGACTGATCGCCAGCTTGTCATCTTAACTTTCCACAGACCAGCCCCGGCTGGTCTGTTTGCTTTGCAGTCAAGGAAACGCTGCCTGATTAACGAACGTCTGGTTGTTTTTTGTTCGCATGATTAGCCGGATGTTTTTCTTAAATCCAGTTAATAAGTCTGGCTATTAATTGAGTATCAATATAATCATCTGGTTTTGCGATCCCGTGTTGCTTTAAAACGTTATAAGCGTTTAAATTGGCCCCCATACGGTCGTAAACAGACTGTTTATACGCGGTAAATCAAAAAACTATTCTTATTTACTCCGCGAAGGGAGCATATCCCTCTGAGTTTATCGTTGGTTTGCTCTGTATCATTCCGCTGAATCCATTGCGATAAATTTGTTTTACAACACCACATCCACAGGCAGTAGTTACATATGACCCATCAATTAAAATCGCGTGACATCATCGCTCTGGGCTTTATGACCTTTGCGTTGTTTGTTGGCGCAGGTAACATCATTTTTCCTCCTATGGTTGGTCTGCAGGCCGGTCCTCACGTCTGGACCGCGGCGATTGGCTTTCTGATTACTGCTGTGGGTCTTCCGGTGCTTACCGTGGTCGCGCTCGCAAAAGTGGGCGGCGGCGTTGATAGCCTGAGCACGCCAATCGGCAAAGTGGCGGGCGTGCTGCTTGCCACCGTCTGCTACCTGGCGGTTGGGCCGCTGTTTGCTACGCCGCGTACCGCGACCGTCTCGTTTGAAATTGGTATTGCGCCGCTGACCGGTAGCGGTGAGCTGCCGCTGTTTATCTATAGCCTTATCTATTTTGCGCTGGTGATTCTGGTCTCGCTGTATCCGGGCAAGCTGCTCGATACCGTCGGCAACTTCCTGGCGCCGCTGAAAATTCTGGCGCTGATTGTGCTGGCCGTTGCTGCGGTTATCTGGCCCGCAGGCCCGATCAGCCATGCGTTGGATGCCTATGAAACCGCCGCGTTTTCTAATGGTTTCGTTAACGGTTACCTGACCATGGATACGCTTGGCGCGATGGTCTTCGGGATTGTTATCGTCAATGCCGCGCGTTCTCGCGGTGTGACGGAAGCGCGTTTACTGACTCGCTACACTATCTGGGCTGGCCTGATGGCCGGCGTCGGCTTGACGCTGCTGTATCTGGCGCTGTTCCGCCTGGGTTCTGACAGCGCGATTCTGGTCGATCAGAACGCCAACGGCGCGGCCATCCTGCATGCTTACGTTCAGCACACTTTCGGTGGTGCCGGGAGCTTCCTGCTGGCGGCGCTGATCTTCATCGCCTGTCTGGTGACCGCGGTTGGCCTGACCTGCGCTTGTGCCGAGTTCTTCGCTCAGTACCTGCCGTTCTCCTACCGTACGCTGGTGTTTATCCTTGGTTTGTTCTCAATGGCGGTATCAAATCTGGGGCTGAGCCATCTGATTCAGATTTCGATTCCGGTGCTGACGGCCATCTATCCACCGTGTATCGCACTTGTAGTACTCAGCTTTACGCGTAATTGGTGGCATAATTCGGGCCGCGTTATTGCACCACCGATGTTCATCAGCCTTGTTTTTGGTATCCTTGACGGGATTAAAGCCTCTGCGTTCGCAGACGTGCTGCCGGGGTGGGCCGCTCGTCTGCCGCTGGCCGAGCAAGGTCTGGCATGGCTGATGCCGACGGTCGTTATGGCGGTTCTGGCGATTGTCTGGGACCGTATGGCGGGTCGTCAGGTGACATCAAGCGCGCATTAATTCGCGTCGCAGAGTCAGGTGTTTTAACCACGGAACGTGATGTTCCGTGGTTTTTTATTTTGGGTACTTTCACCTAAGTCGTTCGCGGTGACGCGGGGATGATGGGTATGACATGGCACTGGAAACGATGGAAAACAACAAGCTGAAGCGCGGGTTAAGCACCCGACACATTCGCTTTATGGCCCTCGGATCGGCAATTGGTACGGGGCTGTTTTACGGCTCCGCCGACGCCATCAAGATGGCCGGGCCAAGCGTGCTGCTGGCCTATATTATCGGCGGCGTGGCCGCTTATATCATTATGCGTGCACTGGGCGAGATGTCGGTGCATAACCCGTCGGCCAGCTCGTTTTCCCGCTATGCGCAGGAAAACCTCGGCCCACTGGCGGGCTATATTACCGGCTGGACCTACTGCTTTGAGATTTTGATTGTCGCCATTGCCGACGTCACCGCGTTCGGCATTTATATGGGCGTCTGGTTCCCGGCGGTGCCGCACTGGATCTGGGTGCTCAGCGTGGTGCTGATTATCTGCGCCATTAACCTGATGAGCGTGAAGGTATTTGGCGAGCTGGAGTTCTGGTTCTCCTTCTTCAAGGTCGCCACTATTATCATCATGATTGTGGCCGGTTTTGGCATCATTATCTGGGGCATCGGCAACGGTGGGCAGCCTACGGGTATTCATAACCTGTGGAGCAACGGCGGCTTCTTCAGCAACGGTTGGCTCGGCATGGTGATGTCATTGCAGATGGTGATGTTCGCCTACGGCGGTATCGAAATTATCGGGATTACCGCCGGGGAAGCGAAAGACCCGGAGAAATCCATTCCGCGCGCCATCAACTCCGTGCCGATGCGTATTCTGGTGTTCTACGTGGGTACGCTGTTCGTGATTATGTCTATCTACCCGTGGAACCAGGTGGGTACTGATGGTAGCCCGTTTGTGCTGACTTTCCAGCATATGGGGATTACCTTCGCGGCCAGTATTCTTAACTTCGTGGTGCTGACGGCGTCGCTGTCGGCGATTAACTCCGACGTGTTCGGCGTAGGCCGTATGCTGCACGGCATGGCCGAGCAGGGCAGCGCGCCGAAAGTGTTTGCGAAAACCTCGCGCCGCGGTATTCCGTGGGTGACGGTGATGGTGATGACCATCGCGCTGCTGTTTGCGGTGTACCTGAACTACATCATGCCGGAAAACGTCTTCCTGGTGATCGCGTCGCTGGCCACCTTCGCCACCGTGTGGGTGTGGATTATGATTCTGCTGTCGCAGGTGGCGTTCCGTCGCCGTCTGTCGGCAGATGAAGTCAAAGCGCTGAAGTTTAAGGTGCCGGGCGGCGTCGCCACCACGATTGTGGGGCTGGTGTTCCTGGTCTTTATCATCAGCCTGATTGGCTATCACCCGGATACGCGCATCTCGCTGTACGTTGGTTTTGCGTGGATTGTCCTGCTGCTGGTGGGGTGGATGTTTAAAACCCGCCGCAGTCGCTAATCATCGCGAACGTTGTTAAACCCGGCCTTGCGCCGGGTTTTTTGTCTGTGCTATCTGCGCCCCCGTCCTCCTCCCTACAAAAAAGTGTGAAAGAGGATTAGAGGGGCAGGGACGTATGGCAAGGTGTGCTCATTTTGATGATAGGGGATAGATGATGTTAAACGCCTGGCACCTTCCGGTTGCGCCCTTTATTAAGCAGCGGCAGGATAAACTGATTATCACGCTGTGGCTGCGCGGCGATGACCTTCCGCAGCGGGTGACGATGCGCGCGGAAGTGGACAACGAAGAGACAACGGTGCCCATGCGCCGTAGCGGTAAATCGCCTGTAGCTGATGTTGTGCAGTGGCGTGCTGAAATCGCGCTGCACGAGGGCCAGCCGCGACGTCGCTATGCGTTTAAGCTGTTGTGGAGTGACCGCCAATTATGGTTCGCGCCAAAAGGTTTGAGCGCCTTCCCGCCAGCCAAGCTGGAACTCTTTGCCTATGATTGCCCGGATGACAGCCCGCAGTGGGTAAGCGAGCAGATTTTCTACCAGATCTTCCCCGACCGTTTCGCGCGTAGTCAGAAGCGCAGCGAGCAGCAGGACAAGGTCTATCATCATCATGCCGCCGGGCACGACATTATCCTGCGCGACTGGGATGAACCATTGACCGCCGAAGCCGGCGGCTCGACCTTCTACGGCGGCGATCTTGACGGTATCAGCGAGAAGCTGCCGTACCTCAAGGCGTTGGGCGTAACCGCGTTGTACCTGAATCCGGTCTTCACCGCGCCGAGCGTGCACAAGTACGATACCGAAAATTACCGGGAAGTGGATCCGCAGTTTGGCGGTAACGATGCGCTGCTGCGCCTGCGGCACAACACGCAGCGTGAAGGCATGCGGCTGATACTCGACGGCGTCTTCAACCACAGCGGCGACACACATGCCTGGTTCGACCGACATCACCGCGGCGACAACGGCGCGTGCCATGATGCGAGCTCTCCGTGGCGGGATCGCTACAGTTTTTCTGCCGAAGGCAAGGCGCTGGATTGGTTAGGCTATTCCAGCCTCCCTAAGCTCGACTATCAGTCATCAACGTTGATTGACGAAATCTACGGCGGCGAGGACAGCATTGTGCGTCACTGGCTGAAAGCGCCATGGAACATGGACGGCTGGCGGCTGGATGTGGTGCATATGCTCGGCGAAGCAGGGGGAGCGAAGAACAACCTCAAGCACGTTGCGGCGATAACGCAGTCGGCGAAAGCGGCACGTCCGGATGCCTTCGTTTTCGGTGAACACTTTGGTGATGCGCGGCAGTGGTTGCAGCAGGATGCGGAAGATTCGGCGATGAACTATCGCGGCTTTACCTTTCCGCTGTGGGGGTTCCTCGCCAACACTGATATTTCATACGACCCGCAGAAAATCGATGCGCAAACCTGCATGGCGTGGATGGAGGATTACCGCGCCGGGCTGTCCCATCAGCAGCAGCTGCGCATGTTTAACCAGCTTGATAGCCACGATACCGCGCGTTTTAAATCGCTGCTCGGTCGTGAAGTGGCGCGTCTGCCGCTGGCGGTGGTGTGGTTGTTCTGCTGGCCCGGCGTGCCGTGTATCTATTACGGTGATGAAGTGGGTCTGGATGGCAATAACGATCCCTTCTGCCGCAAGCCGTTCCCGTGGAATGAAAGCCAGCAGGACCAAACGCTGCTGGCGCTGTATCAGCGCTTAGCCGCGTTGCGTAAAGCGACACCCGCCCTGCGCCACGGTGGATGTCAGGTGCTGTACGCCGAAGGCGATGTGGTGGTATTCCTGCGCGTAATGGGCGCGGAACGTGTGCTGGTGGCGATTAACCGCGGGGAATCCTGTGAGGTGACGCTGCCGATATCGCCGCTGCTTGCTGTGGGGGAGTGGAAGCGCCGGGAAGGGGAAGGGCAACAGGCTGATGCCACGCTGTCTCTCCCGGCAATTTCCGCCACGGTGTGGACCGCTCATTGATACAGGCGAGCAATCTCAGCGCTGGCCAGCAGGATTTCCCGCCACCAGCGCTGAGCTAAGCCATCGCTACCGTTACGCCATGCCATATAGGCAACATCCTTCTGACGGAAAGAGATAACCGATTTTTCGACCAGCTCGCCGGTGCTAAGCCACGGGCTGGCGATATGTCGGGGGAGAAAACCACAGCCGATGCCGGCGCGAAGCAGCATCACCTTGCTATTAAAATCGTCAACACGAATTTGCGGCTGCTCGTCCATCAGATTGGTTTGCAGTGGGTGGCAATAGCGTGCACTGTCGCTGATGATCACCGCGCGGTGCAGGCACAGTTGTTCATTGGTTAAGTCTTCCGGCACCGCGGCAAGCGGGTGATTGGGGGAAACGACGAAAACATTGTCCAGCGTGCCGAGCATATGGTAGGACCAGGCCGCAGATGTCGGCGGCTCGTTGATGGCGCCGAGTATGATATCCGCGCCGTTATGCGTCAGCTCTTCCCAGGAACCGGCCAGCGTATGGTGGGTGAAATTGAGGCGTGTTTGCCTGTTCAGCGCATAAAAGGCTTCGATGTGCGGCAGTAGGGCGGCAA
Organism: Kluyvera sp. CRP; assembly: GCF_019930565.1. Lineage (NCBI taxonomy): Bacteria > Pseudomonadati > Pseudomonadota > Gammaproteobacteria > Enterobacterales > Enterobacteriaceae > Kluyvera > Kluyvera sp. CRP. The sequence continues at coordinate 2,346,969 of NZ_CP082841.1, forward strand.
AAGGAAATGAGTCATCCAGCGCAATCGCTAACTCCTTCTCCCAGCCCGCGCTCAGCTGCAGCGCCTGTTTTTCCAGATCTTTTGCCGCATTCAGCAGGAGCCGCCCCTTTTCCAGCACCATACGTCCGGTATCGGTGAATTTTGCCCGATGCCCGGAGCGATCGAGCAGTTCGATACTCAGATCGCTTTCCAGCTTCTGGATCATATAACTCAGGGCGGCGGGTGTTTTAAACAGTGATTCCGCCGCCGCGGCGAAGGTACCGTGTTTGTCGATAGCGTCAAGGATCAGTAAGACGTCGAGATTAATGCGCATAAGAAAAAAATATCCTGAAAAATAAACCACTCAGTTGTAACGAATAGGGAAAAACAATGCTAGTGAATAAATTAGATGAAACCTGCGCATTTTTTTGATTCATGAATGAGATTCATCGTAATAAGAAAATAATACCGTCACAGGATGGTAAGTTTTCTTTAATAACTTGTTAGAAATTTCCCGCTATACTCAACAGGCTTTCTGATTCAGGATCCTGCTGCTGACGGCAGTGTAAGACCGTTGCCTTTTAACTTATTGATTAAGAAGGTGTGTTATGTCTATTCGGGAACTGATTGACCCTCAAAACTCTACTCTTATTTTTATTGACCATCAGCCGCAAATGTCTTTTGGCGTGGCAAATATCGATCGTCAAACGCTGAAAAATAATACCGTAGCGTTAGCGAAAGCCGGGAAAATATTTAATGTTCCGGTTATTTATACTTCCGTGGAAACCAAAAGTTTCAGTGGCTACATTTGGCCTGAATTGCTTGCTGTACACCCTGATGTAAAGCCTATCGAACGAACCTCCATGAACTCCTGGGAAGACGCTGCGTTTGTTAAAGCGGTGGAAGCCACCGGGCGTAAAAAGCTGATTATTTCCGCGCTGTGGACTGAAGTTTGCCTGACCTTCCCGGCCCTGATGGCGCTGGAAGCTGGCTATGAAGTCTATGTGGTGACCGACACTTCTGGCGGTACCTCCGTTGACGCTCATGAGCGTTCAATTGACCGCATGGTACAGGCTGGCGCAGTGCCGGTAACCTGGCAGCAGGTTCTGCTCGAGTACCAGCGCGACTGGTCGCGCAAAGAGACCTACGATGCGGTGATGGATCTGGTACGTGAACACAGCGGCGCTTACGGGATGGGCGTGGATTACGCCTACACCATGGTGCATGGCGCACCTGAACGTAAAGCCTAAGGTGAGGATGCCGACGGGGCCTCTCCCCGTCGGTTGGTCAGCGCAAGGAACCTATCGTCATGACGCAAAAGCACGTCACGCTGGTGATTACTCACGCCATTCGCCCTGAACACGTCGCACAATATGAAGCCTGGCTGGGCGAAATTATGCCCGTGGCGGCGAGCTACCCCGGCCACCTGGGCGCGAACGTGATTCGCCCGGTCGACGGGCAGACGGCGTGGAATATTATTATTCGCTTTGACACCCTCGAGCATCTTTACGCCTGGACTCAGTCTGACGTCCGTCGCCAGCTGGTTAATGAGATTGCGCCATTGCTCGGTGAAGGCGATCACACTGAAATTCGTACCGAACCCGCCTTCTGGTTTACGCCGCCCGCAGCGCATGTCCGCCAGCCGAAACGCTGGAAACAGTTTCTGATAACGCTGCTGGTGATTTTCCCCAGTACTAACCTGGTGCCCGCCATTACCGGCGCGCTGCTGCCCTCGTTAAAGGGAACCTTGTTGCTGCATTTTCTCAACGATGCCTGTGTGGTCGCGCTGGTGGTCTGGTTCTGGATGCCCATCGTGACCCGCCTGTTTGCCGGCTGGCTAAAAAAAGCCTGAGCTGGCCAAGGAGAACGTTATGTCACAAACAGCCACACTGATCTTAACTCAGGGGCAGATTCATACCCTGGACCCGCAACAGCCGCGCGCCGAAGCGGTGGCGATCGCCGATGGCAAAATCCTCGCTGTCGGTAGCGACGCGCAGATGTTGTCTTATGCGGGCGAAGGCACGCAGATTATCGACCTTCATGGCCACACCGTGGTGCCAGGGCTTAACGACTCGCACCTGCACTTGATTCGCGGCGGTCTGAACTACAATCTTGAACTGCGCTGGGAAGGCGTGCCGTCGCTGGCGGATGCGCTACGAATGCTGAAAGAGCAGGCCGACCGTACGCCGTCGCCGCAGTGGGTGCGCGTTGTTGGCGGCTGGAGCGAGTTCCAGTTCGCCGAACGCCGTATGCCGACGCTGGAAGAGCTGAATGAAGCCGCGCCGGATACGCCGGTGTTTGTGCTGCACCTCTACGATCGCGCGTTGCTCAACCGCGCGGCGCTGAAAGCCGTCGGCTATACCAAAGAGACGCCGGCACCGGCGGGCGGCGAGATCGTTCGCGATAACAACGGCAACCCCACCGGGATGCTGATCGCTAAACCAAACGCCATGATCCTTTACGCTACGCTGGCGAAAGGGCCGAAACTGCCGCTGGAGCAGCAGGTGAACTCTACCCGCCAGTTTATGCGCGAACTCAACCGGCTGGGCCTGACCAGCGCCATCGACGCGGGCGGCGGTTTCCAGAACTACCCGGAAGATTACGAAATTATCGAACAGCTGCATGCTAACAAGCAGATGACCATTCGTATCGCCTACAACCTGTTTACCCAGCGTCCGAAGCAGGAGCTGGACGACTTTGAGCGCTGGACCGATATGCTCAAGCCGGGGCAGGGTACGGATTTTTATCGTGCCAACGGGGCGGGGGAGATGCTGGTATTTTCGGCTGCTGATTTTGAAGACTTCCTGCAGCCGCGTCCGGATCTGCCGCCAGGGATGGAAGACGAGCTGGAACGCGTGGTGCGTCATCTGGTCGAGCACCGCTGGCCGTTCCGCCTGCATGCCACCTATGATGAATCCATCAGCCGCATGCTCGATGTGTTTGAAAAAGTGAACCGCGAAATTCCGTTTAACGGTCTGCACTGGTTCTTTGACCACGCCGAGACCATTACCGAACGTAATATCGAACGAGTGAAAGCGCTGGGGGGCGGCATTGCGGTGCAGCACCGGATGGCTTTCCAGGGGGAATACTTTGTCGATCGCTACGGGAAAGACGCGGTAAAACACACGCCGCCGGTGGCGAAGATGCTGGAGATGGAGGTGCCGGTTGGTCTCGGTACCGATGCGACGCGTGTGGCGAGCTATAACCCGTGGACGGCGCTGTACTGGCTGGTATCCGGGCGAACCGTGGGCGGGTTGGCGATGTACGACGACGAAAATCGCCTGCCGCGCGACGTGGCGCTGGAGCTGTGGACGGCGGGTAGCGCCTGGTTCTCCAGCGAGCAGGGCAAAAAAGGTCGTATAGCCGCCGGGCAACTGGCGGATCTGGTGGCGTTGTCGAAGGATTACTTCAGCGTACCGGAAGAGGAGATTAAGGGGATTGAGTCAGTAATGACGATTGTCGATGGCCGCGTGGTGTACGCCGCCGGGCACTTTACCCCCCTGGCGCCGCCGCCCATTCCGGTGCTGCCGGAGTGGTCTCCGGTGGTCAAAGTGCCGGGACACTACCGTTCAGCGCCTCCGGGATCCGATCATATCGGCGCGGTAGTGCAGATGCACCAGTGCTGCGGCAGCTGCGGCGTGCATGGGCATCAGCACGATCTGGCGCGTAAATCCGGCGTGCCGGTATCTGATGACCGCGCCTTCTGGGGCGCGCTGGGTTGTTCCTGCTTCTCGTTCTAATCTTTCGATAACAAAAAGGCTCGCAAAATGCGAGCCTTTTTAGCAGAACGCGAGCCGATTACAGGCTGGAGACGTTCTCGCTCAGGTATTTAGCCACGCCGTCCGGAGAAGCGTTCATGCCTTCTTTCCCTTTTTCCCACTGCGCCGGGCACACTTCGCCGTGCTGCTCGTGGAACTGCAGCGCATCAACCATACGCAGCATTTCGTCGATGTTACGGCCCAGCGGCAGGTCGTTAACCACCTGGTGGCGAACAACACCGTTAGCGTCGATCAGGAAGGAGCCGCGCAGCGCAACGCCTTCGTCCGGGTGTTCGATACCGTAAGCTTTCTGGATTTCGCGCTTAACGTCAGCAACCATTGCGTATTTCACTGCACCGATGCCGCCTTTGTCGACCGGGGTGTTACGCCATGCGTTGTGAACGAATTCGGAGTCAAAGGAGACGCCAACCACTTCAACGCCGCGCTTCTGGAACTCTTCGTAACGTTTGTCGAAGGCGATCAGCTCAGACGGGCAGACGAAGGTGAAGTCCATCGGCCAGAAGAACAGAACGGTAGCTTTACCCTGGGTGTGCTGTTTGAAATTGAATTTCTCAACGATTTCACCGTTGCCCAGTACCGCAGCTGCGGTGAAGTCAGGCGCTTGACGAGTAACCAGAACCATGGGGTTCTCCTTTGAATTTATAAGGTTAATGGAACGCAACGCGGGCCAGTATAGGGAGGGTAAGCGGCTAATACAAAAAGGCTATGACGATTAATTGATTAGGTTTTACCTATCAATAATTTATTTTTTCCAAGTTTTTAAGAATAGCGCTTCCCGGCCAGAGCGCAAGGCCTACAGCGCTTTGTTTTTCGCCTGGCGCATCATTTGCGGATAAAACTGCCAGAAGCGGGTCTCCAGGGCGGCATAGTGGGCATCGAGATCGTGCCATGAATCACGTAGCGCATCGAGTTTAGGCCGGCGGCTGGCCATGCCGTTCAGCACGCGCTGGATAAACGCCATCTCGCCATAGCGCTCAAGCCAGCGTTCCGACCACAGGTGCTCGTTCAGGGTAATAAAGCGCGCCGGAGCCTGGGGCAGAATAGTGATGACCTGCTCATGGGCATAGCGAACAAAATCGGGCAGGGCGATATCGGGCGAAATTTGCGCCCAGTGGCGGGAGAGAAAGTGGTCCCACATCACGTCAAGGGTGATTGGCGCGACCCGGCGCGTCTCGGGACGAAACCACTCGCGGGCCTCTTTCACCTGCGGTAGGTTGTCGGTCATCACGTCGATGCGGCGATGCAGATGAATACCGTCAACAATGGCGGCCGGATAGTCCTGCTGCGGGTTGCCGCGCACAAAATCGGCCAGCAGATTGCCCGACAGCGAGCTGTCGGCGAGGTGTGCGAGATGCAGGTGAGCGAGAAAATTCATGGTTTACTGTTTATCCAGAGGGGTAAGGGTTGCAGGGACGACGCCCCGGCACTAGACTACCCGCCTCATTATTAAGCCCAGAGTCACAGTCATGCGCGTTGCCGATTTCTCCTTTGAACTACCTGAATCCCTGATTGCCCACTATCCACAAGCCGAGCGTAGCAGCTGTCGCTTGCTGTCGCTGGACGGGCCGACGGGCGCGCTGACGCACGGTACTTTCACCGATTTGCTCGACAAGCTCAACCCTGGCGATCTTCTGGTCTTTAACAACACCCGCGTGATCCCGGCGCGCCTGTTTGGCCGTAAAGCCAGCGGCGGCAAGATTGAAGTGCTGGTCGAGCGTATGCTGGATGATAAACGTATTCTGGCACATATTCGCGCCTCTAAAGCGCCGAAGCCGGGCGCCGAGCTGCTGCTGGGCGACGACGAAAGCATTAAAGCGACGATGGTCGCGCGCCACGACGCGCTGTTTGAAGTCGAGTTCGACGACGAGCGTAGCGTGCTGGATATTCTGAATGCGATCGGCCACATGCCGCTGCCGCCGTACATCGATCGTCCGGACGAAGATGCCGACCGCGAGCTGTATCAGACCGTGTATAGCGAAAAGCCTGGCGCGGTTGCGGCACCGACGGCGGGTCTGCACTTTGACGAACCGCTGCTGGCGAAACTGCGCGAGAAAGGCATCGAAATGGCCTTTGTGACCCTGCACGTGGGCGCAGGTACTTTCCAGCCGGTGCGCGTGGACAGCATTGAAGATCACATCATGCACTCCGAATACGCCGAAGTGCCGCAAGAGGTGGTTGACGCCGTGCTGGCGGCGAAAGCGCGCGGCAACCGCGTGATTGCGGTCGGCACCACCTCCGTACGCTCGCTGGAAAGCGCGGCGCAGGCGGCAAAAGATGAACTGATTGCCCCGTTCTTTGGCGATACGCAGATCTTTATTTTCCCGGGCTATCAATACCAGGTGATTGATGCGCTGGTCACCAACTTCCACCTGCCGGAATCGACGTTGATTATGCTGGTTTCCGCTTTTGCCGGCTATCAGCACACCATGAATGCCTATAAGGCTGCTGTAGAACAAAAATATCGCTTTTTTAGTTACGGCGACGCCATGTTTATCACGTACAATCCGCAGGCTATTTCTGAGCGTGTCGGGGAATAAATCCGCGACATGAGTATTTAAAACGTCGGACTGTTTTTCTGACGCAGGAGTTAAGATGAAATTTGAACTGGACACCACAGACGGTCGCGCTCGCCGCGGCCGCCTGGTTTTTGATCGTGGCGTAGTGGAAACGCCAGCTTTTATGCCTGTCGGTACCTATGGCACCGTGAAAGGCATGACGCCGGAAGAAGTTGAAGCCACCGGCGCGCAGATTATTCTCGGCAACACGTTCCACCTGTGGCTGCGTCCGGGTCAGGAAATCATGAAGCTGCACGGCGACCTGCACGATTTCATGCAGTGGAAAGGGCCGATCCTCACCGATTCCGGCGGTTTCCAGGTCTTCAGCCTGGGCGATATCCGTAAGATCACCGAGCAGGGCGTACACTTCCGCAACCCGATCAACGGCGATCCGATTTTCCTCGATCCGGAAAAATCCATGGAGATTCAGTACGATCTCGGATCCGATATCGTGATGATCTTCGACGAATGTACACCGTACCCGGCGGACTGGGACTACGCGAAGCGCTCCATGGAGATGTCGCTGCGCTGGGCAAAACGCAGCCGCGACCGCTTTGATGGCCTCGGTAATAAAAATGCGCTGTTTGGCATCATTCAGGGTAGCGTTTACGAAGATTTACGCGATATCTCTGTTAAAGGTCTGGTAGAGATAGGCTTTGATGGCTACGCTGTCGGCGGTTTGGCGGTCGGTGAACCGAAGGAAGACATGCACCGCATCCTGGAGCACGTTTGCCCGCAGATCCCTGCTGACAAACCGCGCTACCTGATGGGCGTTGGCAAACCGGAAGATCTGGTTGAAGGCGTACGTCGTGGTATCGACATGTTTGACTGCGTTATGCCAACGCGTAACGCCCGTAATGGTCATCTGTTCGTGACCGACGGCGTGGTAAAAATCCGCAATGCTAAGCATAAAAGCGACACGAGCCCGCTCGACGCTGAGTGTGATTGCTACACCTGTCGCAATTATTCGCGTGCATACTTGCATCATCTTGACCGTTGCAACGAAATATTGGGCGCGCGCCTCAATACCATTCATAATCTTCGCTACTATCAGCGCTTAATGGCTGGTTTACGCAAGGCTATTGAAGAGGGTAAATTAGAGAGCTTCGTGACCGATTTTTACCAACGTCAGGGGCGACCCGTTCCACCTTTGAACGTTGATTAATTTTAATAATGAGGGAAATTTAATGAGCTTTTTTATTTCTGATGCGGTAGCGGCAACAGGTGCTCCGGCGCAGGGCAGCCCGATGTCTCTGATTCTGATGCTGGTGGTATTTGGTCTGATTTTCTACTTCATGATCCTGCGTCCACAGCAAAAGCGCACCAAAGAGCACAAGAACCTGATGAACTCCATCGCAAAAGGCGATGAAGTCCTGACCAACGGTGGCCTGGTCGGTCGTGTAACCAAAGTAGCGGAAACTGGCTACATTGCTATCGCGCTGAACGACACCACTGAAGTGGTTATCAAACGTGACTTCGTAGCTGCCGTTCTGCCGAAAGGCACCATGAAGGCGCTGTAATATTCCGTTTTCCCAAAGGGAACTGCCGTGTTAAACCGTTATCCTTTGTGGAAGTATGTCATGCTGATCGTCGTGATTGTCGTCGGTCTGCTGTATGCGCTTCCCAACCTGTATGGTGAGGATCCGGCCGTTCAAATCACTGGCGTGCGCGGCGTCGCCGCCAGTGAGCAAACGCTGATCCAGGTCCAGAAAACGTTACAAGAAGAAAAAATCACCGCTAAGTCTGTGGCACTGGAAGAGGGCGCTATTCTTGCGCGCTTCGACACCACCGACATCCAGCTGCGCGCGCGTGAAGCGCTGATGGGCGTGCTGGGTGACAAATATGTCGTGGCGCTTAACCTTGCTCCGGCAACACCGCGCTGGCTGGCTGCGATTAAAGCAGAGCCAATGAAGCTCGGTCTTGACCTGCGTGGCGGCGTTCACTTCCTGATGGAAGTGGATATGGACACCGCGTTGGGCAAATTGCAGGAACAAAATATCGACAGTCTGCGCAGCGATCTGCGTGAGAAAAACATTCCGTATTCCAACGTACGCAAAGAAGATAACTATGGTCTGAGCATCACGTTCCGCGATGCTAACGCGCGCGATCAGGCTATCGCTTATCTGACCCCGCGTCACCGCGATATGGTTATCACCAGCCAGGGCAGCACGGCGCTGCGCGCGGTTATGACCGACGCACGTCTGAGTGAAGCACGCGAATATGCGGTTCAGCAGAACATCAACATTCTGCGTAACCGTGTTAACCAACTGGGCGTGGCTGAGCCGGTGGTTCAACGCCAGGGCGCAGACCGCATCGTGGTTGAACTGCCGGGTATCCAGGATACCGCTCGCGCGAAAGAAATTCTCGGCGCGACGGCAACCCTGGAATTCCGTCTGGTGAACACCAACGTCGATCAGGCTGCCGCCGCTTCTGGCCGTATTCCTGGCGACTCTGAGGTGAAAAACACGCGTGAAGGTCAGCCGGTTGTGCTGTACAAACGTGTGATTTTGACCGGTGACCATATCACCGACTCCACTTCCAGCCAGGATGAATACAACCAGCCGCAGGTGAACATCTCACTGGATAGCGCGGGTGGCAACATCATGTCTAACTTCACCAAGGACAATATCGGCAAGCCGATGGCGACCCTGTTTGTGGAGTACAAAGACAGCGGTAAGAAAGACGCGAACGGTCGTGCGGTGCTGGTGAAACAGGAAGAGGTGATTAACATCGCCAATATCCAGTCTCGTCTGGGTAACAGCTTCCGTATTACCGGTATTGGCAACCCGAACGAAGCACGTCAGCTGTCGCTGCTGCTGCGTGCGGGTGCGTTGATTGCGCCAATTCAGATCGTCGAAGAACGTACCATTGGTCCAACCTTGGGTATGCAGAACATCAAGCAGGGCCTGGAAGCGTGTCTGGCCGGTCTGGTGGTGTCTATCCTGTTCATGATCTTCTTCTATAAGAAGTTCGGCCTGATTGCGACCAGCGCGCTGATTGCAAACCTGGTGCTGATTGTCGGCATTATGTCGCTGCTTCCGGGCGCGACGTTGAGTATGCCGGGGATTGCGGGGATTGTGCTAACCCTTGCGGTGGCGGTCGATGCGAACGTTCTGATCAACGAACGTATCAAAGAAGAGTTGAGTAACGGACGTTCGGTGCAGCAGGCGATTAACGAAGGCTATGCCGGCGCGTTTAGCTCCATCTTTGATGCGAACATTACGACGCTGATTAAAGTCCTGATCCTGTATGCCGTCGGTACCGGGGCCATTAAAGGGTTCGCAATTACTACCGGTATCGGTGTAGCGACGTCGATGTTTACCGCGATTGTCGGTACGCGTGCCATCGTAAACCTGTTGTATGGCGGCAAACGCATCAACAAGCTGTCAATCTGAGGAGTGCGTTGTGGCACAGGAATATACTGTTGAACAATTGAACCACGGCCGTAAAGTCTATGACTTTATGCGCTGGGACTTCTGGGCTTTCGGCATCTCGGGTTTCCTGCTGATTGCGGCCATCATCGTGATGGGCGTACGCGGGTTTAACTGGGGTCTCGATTTCACCGGTGGTACGGTCATTGAGATTACGCTGGAAAAACCGGCGGATATGGACGTGATGCGCGATGCGCTGGAGAAAGCGGGCTTTGTTGACCCGCTGCTGCAGAACTTCGGCAGCAGCCACGACATTATGGTACGTATGCCGCCTACTGAAGGCGCAGACGGCGGGCAGGTACTGGGTAGTAAGGTGTTGAGTGTGATTAACGAATCCACCAACCAGAACGCCGCCGTGAAACGTATCGAATTCGTGGGGCCAAGCGTGGGGGCCGATTTGGCGCAAACCGGTGCGATGGCGCTGCTGGTGGCGCTGATCTCCATCCTGGTGTACGTCGGTTTCCGCTTTGAGTGGCGACTGGCGGCGGGCGTGGTTATCGCGCTGGCGCACGACGTGATCATCACCTTAGGGATCCTGTCGTTGTTCCATATCGAGATTGACCTGACGATCGTCGCATCGTTGATGTCGGTCATCGGTTACTCGCTCAACGATAGTATCGTGGTATCGGACCGTATTCGTGAAAACTTCCGCAAAATTCGTCGCGGGACGCCTTACGAAATCTTTAACGTGTCGCTGACCCAGACGCTGCACCGTACGTTGATTACCTCCGGTACGACGTTAGTGGTTATTCTGATGCTGTACCTCTTCGGTGGTCCGGTACTGGAAGGCTTCTCGCTGACGATGCTGATCGGTGTCTCCATCGGTACCGCTTCGTCTATCTACGTGGCATCGGCGCTGGCGCTGAAGCTGGGTATGAAGCGCGAGCACATGTTGCAGCAGAAGGTTGAGAAGGAAGGGGCGGATCAGCCGTCCATTCTGCCGTAAGCTGACGCTGTCAGGTGCTGATAAAAGCCGTAACGCCGTAGGGTGTTGCGGCTTTTTTATTGCGCCTTTAGACTGGGACATTCCCTTACTTTTATTACTACATACCGGGTTATTATGGCTATCATCCCTAAAAACTACGTGCGGCTGGAAAGCGGCTACCGTGAAAAAGCGCTGAAACTGTTTCCGTGGGTCTGCGGGCGTTGCTCGCGTGAGTTCGTCTACTCCAACCTGCGTGAACTGACCGTCCATCATATGGATCACGACCATACCAATAACCCGGAAGACGGTAGCAACTGGGAGCTATTGTGCCTGTTCTGCCACGATCACGAGCACTCAAAATATACCGAGGCGGATCAGTACGGTTCGACGGTGGTTGCCGGTGAAGATGCACAGAAAGACGTCGGCGAGGCGACCTATAACCCGTTTGCTGACCTGAAAGCGATGCTGAATAAAAAGAAATAAGCGCTGGGCGCTGTAACGCATACATCGTCACTGGAATCCCGATCGCAAGGTCGGGATTTTTTCGTTTTAAAGTCATGCGGATAACAGCGAGAGGCGTAGAATCAGCGACAAGCCGGGTTTACCCGGTGAGGCGCAATGTTGCGGGGGCTTGATCCCCGGTGGCCTTGTCGCTGGAAAGAGAAAACCCCCGCACATTGTTCGGTATACACCGGCAACATAACGGGGGCTAACTTGACCCTAGACAAGTTGAGGATAGCCGCGAACCGTTGCCATTGCAACCAAGGCGGCACGATGACGCTCACGGAGTTGAGTATGGCTTTCTGGCATGATCTGGCAGCACCAACGCTGGTCGGTATTGCAACAAGCCTGTTTTTAGGCTGGTGGCATAACAGGAAGTAATGCGTAGTGGGCGCGACTCACCGCTGCATGGCAGCATGCGCCCGAAACGGGCCAGAGGGTGACCTCTGGCCTTTTTTGCGAATTTAAAGAGACGTTGCTTCGGTCATCAGCACTGGCTGTATCTGGTCCTCTTCAAAAACCATTTTATCCAGGCATAACATTCGATGGCCGGCCTCACTGTCTCCAGGAATACGTCGATGGTAGGCAATGAGCCATTCATCGTTATCGTTAAGCGCAATACAGCTATGGTGGCCCGGACCGTCTGCCAGAGCCTGCGCCGCAAGGATAGTTCTTTTCGGGCCATTAAAGGTAAAGGGAGAATCGCTATCGGCGGTAACGACTCGATAGCTGCCGTCCGTCCAGTTACCTTCTGACCACATAAAATGGTAGCGCCCGCGACGCTTAATCATACAGGGGGCTTCAACGTAACCAGGAATAATGATTTCGCGGAACATCTCGCCGTTATCAAAGGGGATGAAGCCGTTCATTTGCGAATTCATCTGCGCAACGTTACAGTGCCGCCAGCCGCCGTAGTAGAGATAAATTTTGCCATCGTCATCGGTAAAGAGATGGGCGTCGATGGGCTGTGCACCATGAATAAAACGGCCGACTAACGGCTGTTTCAGCAACGCGCGGAACGGGCCTGCCGGAGTATCAGCGACGGCGATTTCAAGCCCTCCTTCCTCTTCATCACTTTGGATGTCGTTTGAGGCGAATATTAAGAAATACTTTCCGTCTTTTTCGACGATCGTCGGTGCCCAGACCGCGCGCCAGATCCACGGAAAATCGTCCATCTGGATAATGCCTTCATGCTTTTGCCAGTGAACGAGATCGGGGGAAGAAAAGGCGTCAATGTTGCGCTGCATCTGATAGTCGGTGATGGAGCGAGTGACGTATATCCAGTACTGATTTTCATAGAAGCGAATTTCCGGGTCGGCATACCAGCCGTCAACCAGAGGATTTTTAACAATAACAGGCATAGACTATTCCTTGTTGGCAATCAGTTTGCTTACAGACAGGCCGCAGTAGTCCAGCACCAGCTCGCAGAACATGGCATTGGCCCATGAGAACCAGGGGCGGGTAAAGCGAGCGGGATTGTCGGGATCGAACGATTCATGCATTAATCCGCTCCCCGCGTCGGTTGCCGTCATCATCTGGATCATGGCGAGTTTTTCCGCCGGATCGCGTGCGGTGAGCCCCTGTACCGCCAGCGCAATCGGCCAGATGAATCCTGAAGGCGTGTGTGGGCTGCCAACACCCTGCGCGAAACGTCCGCGGTGAAAATAGGGGTTATCGCCGCTGAGAATAAACCTTCGGGTATTCAGATAGCGCGGATGCTCGTTGGCGATCGCGCCCAGCAGCGGCAGTGAAAGCAGGGAAGGCACGTTCGCATCGTCCATCAACAGGTAATGCCCGGCGCCGTCCGTTTCATAGCAATAGATTTCACCGTAATCAGGATGATGAACGACCGCGTGTTTTTCTATCCCCTCCTCAATGGCTGATCTCAACGCGGTGGCCCGACGTTCGAGGCGGCGATTGTTCAGTACTTCGCGTGCAATCTCCGCCAGGTAATCCAGCACGACCGAGGCGAAAAAATTAGCGGGCACCAGATACCCCCAGTCGCAAGCATCGTCACTGGGGCGAAAACCGGACCAGGTCATGCCGGTATAGCTGACCGGCGCGCCTTTTCCTTCATAGCCCAGAGTGTCCGTTGGGGCCGGCGGGTGTGGGCGCTCAAAGCGGTAGGGGGAGCGGCTATGATGGTGCTGCTCGATTTCCCATTGATTGAGAACCAGCGAGCAGGCGCGGGCAAAGGTGTCCGTAAAGTGGCTCGTTATCCCGGTGATTTTCCAGAATAGCCATGCAAGCTGTAGCGGATAACACAGCGAGTCTACCTCGTATTTACGTTCCCAGATCTGCGGCTGCATGTGGGTTAGATCGCTCTGATGGCCCGTTGAATCCGGATAGCGATTGAAGGCGTTGGCATAAGGATCGAGAGTAATAAAGTGCATCTGTTGCTGGATTACACCAGCAATCATTGCCTGCAGTTCCGGGTGTTGCTGACAGAAAAGCAGGTAGGGGCGCATCTGGCAGGCGGAGTCCCGCAGCCACATTGCCGGAATATCGCCGGTGATGACAAACACACCGCGATCGCCGCGCTGTAGCGTGGTATCAAGCGTGTTCGTCAGGGCATGCCTGAGCGTTGCTGCAATGGTGTTGCTGCCCATCTGCTGGCGCACCTGCTCGCAACATTGCTGAATAAACTCCCGATTTTCAATATTCATGGCTGAGTTGTTCCCTGTGAGGGCAGGCGTGGACATGCCTGTTCATGGCGATCGAACAAGTGGCAGCGGTGTGCTGGCAGCTGCAAATGAATCATGCTGCCGCGAGGGTGATGATGGTAACCATTGAGTTTACAGGTCAGTTCGCCCTCCAGATAAAGACAGGTCGCATCGCCAAGCTGTTCGATAAACTGGATACGGCGTTGCAGGAGATTCTCCTCATTGCCGTCTGCCAGCTGCAGATGCTCCGGACGGATACCGACCGTGACGTTTTCACTGACTGAAAGCTGCCCGCCGTCAACGTTAATAGCCAGTATTTCTCCGCTTTCCAGCCTGACACTCACCGAGTCTGCGCGAACTTTGACGACCTGGGCCGCTAAAAAATTCATCTGCGGTGAGCCGATAAAGCTGGCGGTAAACTTGTTTCTCGGCTGTTCGTAGAGCTCCATTGGCGAGCCAATCTGTGCGACGCTACCGTACCGGTTTACGCTATCACCGCTGTTGAGCAGCACGATTTTGTCCGCCAGGGTCATGGCTTCAATCTGGTCATGGGTGACGTAGACCGTGGCGACATTTTCAAAATCGCGGTGCAGACGGCCAATTTCGAGACGCATTTGCGCGCGTAGCCCGGCGTCAAGGTTGGAGAGCGGTTCGTCAAACAGAAAGGCGCCGGGCTTGCGGACAATAGCGCGGCCAATCGCTACGCGCTGGCGTTGTCCGCCGGAAAGTGCGGCGGGACGGCGAGTCAGGAGCGCTTCCAGTTGCAGTGATTTCGCCGCCGCCGCGACCTGGCGTTTCACCTCGTCTTCCGGCATCTTCGCCATTTTTAACGCGAAGCCCATGTTTTCTTCCACCGTCATATGCGGGTAGAGCGCATAGTTCTGGAATACCATGGCGATGCCTCGTTCAGAAGAGGGCACTTCGGTCATGCGTTTATCGTCGATGTATAACTCACCGGCGGAGATCTCTTCCAGCCCGGCGATCATCCTCAACAACGTGGATTTTCCGCAGCCGGAAGGCCCAACAATGACGCAGAATTCGCCCTGTTGGATGGTCAGATTGATGTTATTGATGACTACTTGTTTTGCCGAATAGGCTTTGTAGACGGACTCCAGTCTTATTGTTGCCATGGTTTTGTCCTTACGCTGCGTCAGTCTGTTTTTCACGGCCGTCCAGCCACGGAAACTGCGCGATACGCAACCGCGCGCAGCCGTATGGAACCAGCAGCACCGAGGACTGCACGCTCAGGGCGGCGTGCGCCGGGCTGTTGGGCATCGGCCCCGCGGAATTATCGACGACCTTCCATGTCGGCAAACGGTAAGCGCTAAGGCGAAGCTTGATCGGCGCGGACTTCAGCGCGAACGGCTGCTCTCCGGAAGCATGAAGCTGTAGCTCACGGACGACGGCGCCCTGATGAGGATGAATATCCAGCGCGTAGTTCCACTCTTTCTTCGGCTGCAATTCCCAGTCACCGCTGGGCGAGCCGCCAGGGATAGGCCGCCAGATTTCACCGGGCGTCAGCGCCATCAGCAGCGGGCCGTAGTAAACGCTAACGGCGTTATGAATACGTCTTTCCGTGCGAACCTGGCGTTCAAAGGTCAGGGTGACAACATCACCGGCCCGCCATTCACGGGTGAGCGCAAAATAGCCTTTGCCATCGCCATAGCTCAGGGGTTCGCCGTTTACCGTAATGGCTGAGCCGGTACTCCATTGGGGAATACGTAGCCACAGCGTCTTGTCGCCCGTCGGCGCATGATTTACGGTAAAGGTCAGATCGGTGTTGAACGGATAGTCGGTCTGCACGCAGACGTCCCATGCGTCGGTAGTGACGCGGCAAGGTGCGTAGACCATACTGGCGAGGTTGTTCGCTTCATCCTGCATAAACAGGCTATTGCAAAATTTTGGCCAGCCCTGATGGAAGTTAGCGGTGCAGCAGCCAAAGTTCGGCTCCAGGCCGAAGATGTTGCAGTCATCGCCGCTGTAGGTCCAGTTACGGGGCGCGATGCTGGCAGCAATCTGGTTAGGTTGCTGGTGGTACTGATGCGACATCATATCGGCGCTGACGCCAGCTGGAAGGGCGTTGAAAGCGACACGCTCCAGCCGTTCGGCCAGTTGCGCATCACCATAAATGCGCAGCATATTTTCCAGCGAGAACATCAGTTCAACGATAGCGCAAAGCTCAACACCCTGCTCCGGGGCCGTGCCCGCCAGAAATTCATCACCGGAAAATATTCCCTGCGGCTGGCCGTGATAGATGTCCAGCTCGGCGAAGCAGCGCTTAATTTCCTCCAGGCGCAGACGCTGCTGCTGTGTGTCGTCCTGCATGGCGGAATATTTCATCCCCATGGCGACGTTAACCACATGAGTGAGGTGAGAGAAGTAGGTCACCGGGCCGGTAGGAAGCCGATGGAGAATAAAATCAGGCCAGTTATCCCCTTGTGCTAACAACACTTTCGCCAGCTGAGGGAGCAAGTCATCTTCTGGTAGCTGTTTCCACGCCCACAGCACTGACAGCACATTGTCGGCGGCGCGCGCTTTGCCCCAGTCGCTCAGGGGACGTGTGGGCAAATGCCGAAGTTGATAGTGGCAATAGCGCTGGATAAAGGGCAGTACGCGAGCGTCACCAGTGGCGTCGGCGTACTGGGTTAGTACCTTCAGCGCCACCATTCTCGGCCACCAGTCGACGTTGTTTTGTGGGCCAAACCAGCCGTCGTTATCCTGGCTATTCAGCATCCACTCTACCCATTTCTGGCTCTGTTCGATCAGCGACCGATCCTGCAGGCAATAGGCGAGCGGCAGCAAGCCATCGAGGTAGTAGGGCCCGCGTTCCCAGCTTTCACCGCTGCCGCCAAGCCAGCCGCTGTTCGCGCCGACATCCGGCCAGATATCCTCCAGTTGCCCGGATAGCCCTTGGGCCTGAAGCGTCAGCTGGCGCTTCAGCCAGCCTTGAGGAAGGATTTTTCCGGGAGGGATAAATGATAGCGTGCCCGGAATAGCTGAGACAGTACTTAACTTCATGCGAAATATCCTTTTAAAGTAGAGGGCGTGAGCCATTAACCTTTCGTCGCACCGCTGGTTAAACCACTGACATAATGCTTTTGTAGAAACAGAAAAATAAGAATGCACGGTAGCATTGCAAATACGGTACAGGATTGGAGTAATCCCCAATCGACGGTGCCGTATTTACCGGCGCTGGTCATCAGCAATAAAATGGGCATGGTGTAATTATCGGAGTCGGTCATAAATATTAGCGCGACGAGAAATTCATTCCATGCGGCAATAAAGGTCGTCACGATAACGGTAACAATCCCCGGTGAAACCATCCGCGGCATGACCCGAAAGAGAATTTTTAACGGCGAGCAACCGTCCAGCTCTGCGGCTTCATCAATTTCTTTTGGGATGCTGTCAAACGTGTTACGCATCATAAAGATACTGAACGGTAGCTGGAAGGTGATATAGACCAATACCAGACCGAAAATATTATTTTGCAGACCCATTTTGGTAATGATGATAAACAGCGGCGTCAGGATCGGCTGCGAGGGAATCATCATGGTTAATAAGATCAGCACAAAGAAAACATTTTTCCCCCGGAAGGTAAATCGGGAAAAACCATACCCGGCCAGCGTCGACAGAATGACCGTACCGATAACCGTCAGAAAGGAGACAATACCCGATAGCATAATCGCCCGGGACATATTGTCATTAGAAAATAACATCTTATTGAAGTTATCAAGCGTGAAAATTGAGGGCCACCACTTGGGCGGCATCAATACTAAATCGGCTGCGGGTTTTAGTGACGCCAGCGCAACGCACAGCAGCGGATAGAGAAAGACGATAAGTAAACAGCCGTGAATAGCGTAAAAGAAAAACGTCACCAGCCCGTTTTGTTTTCTCTTGATGTGTAAGACGACATCTCCGTTCATTCTATGCCCGTCCTTCTTTGTCGCGTAATAACCAGATTTGCAGAACACTAATCACCATCAGAATAAACAGCTGAATAATGGAGAGCGCAGCGCCGTAGCCCAGGCGGCCATTAATAAATGAGTTGTTATAGATGTAGAACACGCTGGTTATGGTTTGATCCATTGGCCCGCCGTTAGTGATGATGTAGAACTGATCGAAAGCCAGCAGCGATCCGGAGACGGAGAGAATCAGCGTCAGCATAAAGGTCCGCCGCATTAACGGCAGGGTGATATAGCGTAACCGTCGCCAGCCAACGGCGCCGTCGACCTGTGCAGCCTGGTAGATATCTTTGCTGATGCCCTGCAGGCCAACCAGCAGCAGGATCATATTGAAGCCCAGCGTCTTCCAGAGCACCATGCTCACGACGACCATAAAGCCCTGGCTTAGTGAGTCCTGATACATAATTGGCGAATCAACCAGGTGCAATGAGACAGCAAGGTGGTTGAGTAGGCCAAAGCGAACATCCAGCAGCCACTTCCACAAAATACTGGCTGTGCCAAATCCAATGACCGTGGGTAAAAAATAGACGCTGCGAAAGAGGGAAACGCCCGGTTTATGACTATCTTTTACCAGCGAGGCGAGAATCATCGAAAAGATGAAAATAAGCGGAGTCATAATGATCGCATAGATAAACGTAAACTTCAGGGCATGCCAGAAGACATCATCCTGGAAAATATTCGTGTAATTAATCCATCCAATGAATTTTGTTTTGCCAAACATCGGCCATTTAAAAAATGACATCCATGCGGTCATGATTAATGGTGTAATGAAAAAGAACACCACAATGACCAGTACGGGGAGGATGAATAAAAAACCTAAATATCCCTTTCGGTTATTTTTCCTGAATACCGGCAATGCTGTCTGGTGAGTAAACTGCAGTTGCGGTTGTTGAGTTTTAGCAAACATTCCAGATGCCTCAGTCAACATTCTGCCAACCGCCATTACGGCAGAATGTTTAATTAATGTATTCATTCAGACAGTAAGCACGCTTACTCTTCCGACATTTTTATAATCTGATTCATTTTCTGATCCGCTGTTTTCAGGGCTTCATCAATTTTCCCTTCAAAAACGGCTTTCTGGATCATGGTTAGATAAGGACTATTGATGGCATTGAAGGTCTCATTGTAGGGGACCAGAAAAGGGGTATGCCCTTTTGCCAGCGCTTTGTTGGCCAGAAGATATTTGGGGTCCTGCTGGCTATAGGGGTTATCGCTGGCGTCCATACGCGTGGGCACGTAGCCGTTCTTTGCCATCAACTCAATTTGCGTCTGTTTGGATAGCGTCCAGTTAATGAAATCGATAGCGGCTTGTTGATGCTTGCTTCCCACCGGTAGAGCAAAAGCATCGCCGCCGGTAAAGGAGGCCCAATTGCCTTTTTCCTCGCCAGGGAAATAGGTGACGCCATAGTCGAGGTTGGGGTAATTATCTTTAAAGACTTTAAAGGTAAAAGCGCCGGAGCCCACCATCGCCACTTTTCCTGAACTGAACGCGTCGTTAAGTGCGGAGTCGGTGCGGGAGAGCGGCGACATGAGCCCATCTTTGTACAAATTGTGGAAGAAGGTGAGCGTTCGTTTATTGTTTTCAGAGTTGACCACGGACTTTTTACCATCGGCAGAAATAATATCCCCGCCGTTCGCCCAAAAGTAGGGGGTGAAGGTAAAGGCGAGTCCGCCGGAGCTGGTTCCTGGAATGGCGAAGCCATAATAATCTTTGCCCAGCGCACGGATTTTTTCTGAATATTCGCGCAGTTCTCCCAGCGTTTCTGGTGGACGATTGGGATCTAATCCGGCTTTGCGGAAAAGCGCCTTGTTATAAAAAAGCAGGGAGGATTCCGCTGCAAAAGGGACGGCGTAAAATTTACCGTTGTAGCTGCCGATGGCCTTTAGCGCGTCGCTCAACTGGCTCACGTAATCCATCGTACCGATTTTATCCGTGAGATCGATGAGCTGCTCGGAGCGGTTAAGTTCTGGAAAGTAGACCAGATCAATTGCTACCAGGTCGGGGGGATTGTTCACGGCGACCGCTGCGCTCAGTTTTGTCAGCATCTGAATATTCGGAATTTCATTCAGTTTTACCGTGATCTTATCCTGGGATTTATTAAACTCATTGACCAGCATGGGCAGCGATGATTGCTCACTGCGGCCCCAAAAATTAACCACTTCTTTGGCCTGAAGCGCGCAGCTAAACATGATGCTGAAAGCGCATATTGAAACGGTGGAAGCAATTTTTCTCGAAACCATAAACACCTCATGATGTTAGTGATGTAAGCGCTTACATAAATCCCGTAGAGATATTTCCAACGGGATTTAGGGCATAAGGTATTGATTTAGATTATTCCTGCGACATCTTAATAATCTGCTTAAACTTCTGATCGGCCGTTTTAAGGGCGTTATCAATATCCCCCTCGAATACCGATTTCTGTATTAAGGTCAGAAAAGGACTGCTGGGAGCGCTAATGGCTTCGTTAAATGCGGGGAGGTAGACGGAGCGGCCTTTTGCCAGGGCTTTTGTCGCTAGCAGGAAACGGCTGTCCTCGCGATTGTAGCGGTTATCGCTGGCATCGATGCGGGTGGGAACAAAGCCATTCTTCGCCAGTAGCTCAATCTGGGTCTCTTTTGACATCGCCCAGTCGATAAAGGCGATGGCCTCCTTCTGGTGTTTGCTGCCCAGCGGAATCGCCAGCGCGTCGCCGCCCGCGAACGAGGCCCAATCGCCTTTTTTCTCTCCAGGGTAGTAGCCTACGCCGTATTCAAGGTTGGGATAGTTATCGTTGAAAACCTTAAAGGTAAACGCGCCAGTGCCAACCATGCCGATTTTGCCTGTGGCAAATCCGTCGTTAAGTGAACTGTCTGCTTTGGAGAGTGGGGACATTAAGCCGTCTTTGTACATCTGGTGGAAGAATGCCAGCGTCCTTTTATTACTCTCGGAAATGACAATCGATTCGGCGCCTTCTTTGGCAAACAGGTCGCCGCCGTTGGCCCACATATAAGGGAGGAATGTAAAGGCCAGGCAACCGGAGCAGGTGCCGGGAATAGCAAAGCCGTAGTATCCGTCGCCTAACTGGGTGATTTTTTCGGCGTATTCGCGTAATTCCTGTAGCGTTTCTGGCGGTCTTTCCGGATCCAGTCCGGCGAGGCGGAAAATCTTTTTGTTGTAAAACAGAAGCGATGATTCAGCAGAGAAAGGAATGCCGTACAGCCGCTCTTTATAAACCCCGATGGTTTTCAGCGAACCGCTAAGCTGCTTCACGTAATCTCGATTGCCAAGAATGTCGGTGAGGTCAGTGAGCTGTTCCGCGCCGTTAAGCTGGGGAAGAAAGGAGACATCGAGTGAAACAAGGTCTGGTGAGCTGTCGGCGGCAATAGAAGCGCTGAGCTTGGTCATCATCGACTCGCCGGGAATCATATTTAGCTTAATGTCAACTTTATCCTGCGACTTGTTGTAAGCATCAACCAGCAGTTCCAGTGATGTTTGATTCGAGCGGCCCCAGAAGGTAATGGTCTCTCTGGCTTGCGCTAATCCACTGAGTGATGTGGATATAATACAGGCAGCCACGGTGGTATGTATAAATTTAGACAACATAAACACCTCATTCTTATTAATTTTGAGAATAACGACAACTTGATTCTCCGCGTTGTAAAAAACAGGGGACGGCAATTTTCCCCCTGAGATCGTGTCCATCTATTTTCTTTATTAAACATTGGCCGGCGACGCGGCCTAATTCCGTCAGGCAAAAATCAATACTGCTTAGTTTCGGGCGACATAATTCGGTAATAACCTGCCAGTTATCAAAGCCGATCACGGCGACATTATCAGGAACTGATTTCCCATATTCATAGAGCGCCTGTAAAACACCGTGTCCAATTAAATCATTGCCAGCAATAACACCGTCAATTTCAGGGTACCGCGCAAGAATAGATTGCATTGCACGATAACCATGTGCTGATGTCCAGGAACCATATTCAGGCGCTCTGACGATCAACCCCTCTTTGCTCATCTCCTGGCGGTAGCCCTCATGGCGCTGCTGCACCGCCAGATAATATGCCGGACCGGCGATCTGCACGATATTCTGGCTGCCCTGGTCGATTAAATGACGACAGGCCAGAGCGCCAGCGCCGAAATCGTCAGGCAGAACGCAGAGTTCGTTGTCATCGTCGACGTTGGTATAGACATACACCACTGGCGTATCGTGTTTCTTTAACGGCAGCGGATCGCGGGTATCCGTTTTGGCTGCGGTGACGATAATACCGTCGACGCGCTTTGCCAGCAGTAAATCAACGTGTCGCTTTAATTCCTGAGGCGAACCGCTGGCGTTACAAAGAAATACCGAAATCTGCGCTTCAAGTAAGGCATTCTCAATACCCTTTAAAACAGGTAAGCTGAAGCGTCCGTAATCATCTGTTGATAACAAGCCGATGGTATATGTTTTCTTTTGATGCAGTGCACGTGCAATTTCATTAGGCCTGTAATCGAATTCATTAATAACGGATAAAACTCTTTCTTTTGTTATGTGACTGATTGAACCTGTGCTGTTTATTACTTTCGATACGGTGCTAATACTCACTCCGGCAGCGTGAGCAATATCTTTAATTGTGAGTTTTTTTCTGTCGTTATGCGTTATGGTCATGCTCTTTCCGTATTTGTGGACGGGCTTAGTATATGGAGAGAGAAAACGTTTTCCCATTTGCATTAATGTGGATTGATAAATAGATCACAAGCTGGTGATGTTGTTTGAATAAAAGCGTGATCGGATATGCGTTTGAGTGGTTTTTATATATTAAGGGCGTGAATTTAATTCATTAAATGTATTTATTTTAATTTGTTTTGTATTTATGAGGGATATATAAAAGCGAAGTAATATTATTGCCGAGCGTGCGTGGAAAAACTTACCGCACAGCATAGCCGTGCGGTAAGGCAAAACTTAGAAGTTGTAACCCACAACCAGGTAGCCACCCCAACCGGTCGATTGACCGTTGAAATCGCCTTCGCCCCAGTTCATTTTCGAACCACCTTGCCACTGGCCGCCGTTATGGAAGTAACGGGCAACGACAGAGTAGTGCCAGTGATCGTAGTTCAGCGCCAGAATGTGGCTGGAGGCGATGGAGTTGCTGGTGCGGTTTGGTTCGTCGCCGAGATCTGAACCCCAGTCGAAGTTGGTGAAACCGATGTAGCTCAGCTTACCGCCCCACAGATCGCTGATTGGCACAAAGTATTTCACTTTGAAGCGGTAGCCATCCCACTCGTTTTCGTTCGCGGCACCGTAGTTCTGCCACTGATATTTCGCATACACGTTCAGAGACAGGCCCATCGGCAGGCCGGTATCGATATCGGTACCCAGACCCATATACCAGGTGCTCTGGCGGCTGGCTTTGTTGTCACCCATATCGTAGATGTAGTTGTTCGCGAAGTACCACTCTTTGAACGGGCCGAAGCTCAGATCTGCGCCGGTCAGCTTATCAATAGAGAAGCGTGGTTCGATTTCCATAAACATCGGGGAACCGTCAGACCAGACTCCTTTATCGTTACCGTTACCCCAGTCGAAGGTCTTCGGAATATCGATGTAGCCATAGAAGTCTAACCAATCTTTCTTCGCAAACGCTTCATACTCGAGGTAGACGTCGTTGTTCAGCTTCGGAGAGAAGCGGGTGTGATAGCTGCCTACCACGTTTACGCTCTGGTGCCACCAGTCAGAGACATACTGCGGCTGAGAGTCGCCTGCTGCGTTAGCAGTGAAAGATGCGGAGAGCGCCAGCGCGGCACCGGCTGCCAGTAATGTTTTTTTCATATTTATGCCACTAATAAAAAAATTCGAAAGAGAGTGATTTTTATCACCGAAGTTTTTCTAAATGTTTCGTGTTTCTGCGAGCCTATTATATGAATCCTTGCTCACGAAAATCAGTCACACTTCACACATTTTTCAAACGCGTAATCGATTGCGTTCACGTTTGCGTAGTTTAGACGCGGCGATTGTACTGATGGGGTGAATTATTGCAAATGTTTACATACAGGAAATGTGGTCAATAGAGGGAGCATAGGGGGAAGGGCGGCACTGCATGTCACAGTGCCGATTAGCGAGATTACTGCGCGTTGGCGGGCTGAACGTCGTGGATGCGGACAAAGCCCAGTTGCTCCGGCGTGACGCCGTTAAGCTGCAGCGGAATATCGACGTCGCTTGGCGCCAGCACGCTGGCCGGGGCGGAGAACAGCTGATTTTGCACGTTCACTTCCTGATACTGCTCGGTGGTGCCCTGGATCTGTCCCCATTCCACGGTGCCGGTGAAAGCCGGAAGCGGATCGTTGGACTCACCGGAGATGCGCAACGTAAGCGCCGTCCCTTGAGCGTTGGCGGCAACGTTACGCAATGACATGCGCAACGTGCCTATCTGACTGTTCAGACGGGCAGGGGTATTGGCCCCCGGCAGCAGATAGGCGCCCTTCGTCGATTTGGCGTTCAGCGCATTTTGCTGAGTGATTTTCACCGTTTCTTTGTTAAGCTGCGTCATCTCGCTGCTCAGCGCGCTAATGCTTTGATGCATTTGTTTCACTTCTGACTGCTGCGCGCAGGCGCTCAGGCTGACGAGGCTTCCCAGCAGGGCAATTCTTAGGTAACGTCTTGTCATTCTGTCTGTTCCTTCTCTTCGGGATAACGCAATGGTAGCGTGCAACAGAGCTGATGGCATCGATCCATTGTCTCAAAAACATGCCGCCTTTGTTGTCTTCGCAGTTCAGGGTAAAATAGATTTCATTACACTCACCCTCATCGTCAGGACGTCGTATGCACTGCCCATTCTGTTTCGCCGTAGACACTAAAGTGATTGACTCCCGTCTTGTGGGAGAAGGTTCCTCCGTTCGCCGCCGTCGGCAATGCCTGGTGTGCAACGAACGCTTCACGACCTTTGAGGTCGCGGAGCTGGTGATGCCGCGCGTGGTAAAAAGCAATGACGTGCGCGAACCGTTTAATGAAGACAAACTGCGCAGCGGTATGCTGAGAGCGCTGGAAAAGCGCCCGGTGAGCGCCGATGACGTAGAAATGGCGATTAACCATATTAAATCGCACCTGCGCGCCACCGGCGAGCGCGAAGTGCCGAGCAAACTGCTGGGGAATCTGGTGATGGAACAGCTGAAAAAGTTGGATAAAGTCGCCTATATTCGCTTTGCCTCTGTCTACCGCAGCTTTGAAGATATCAAAGAGTTTGGCGAAGAGATCGCCCGCTTACAGGACTAAGCTATGCACGATGAAATGTACATGGCGCGCGCGCTAAAACTGGCGGCGCGCGGGCGATTTACCACCCATCCCAACCCACGCGTCGGCTGCGTGATTGTCAATCAGGGCGAAATTGTCGGCGAAGGTTTTCACTATCGCGCCGGTGAGCCGCACGCCGAAGTGCACGCGCTGCGTATGGCGGGTGAAAAGGCCAAAGGCGCCACTGCTTACGTCACGCTGGAACCGTGCAGTCACCATGGCCGTACGCCGCCGTGCTGCGATGCGTTAATTGCCGCGGGTGTCTCGCGCGTGGTTGCCGCCATGCAGGATCCTAACCCGCAGGTGGCGGGCCGTGGTCTCTATCGCTTGCAGCAGGCGGGTATTGAAGTCAGCCACGGGTTGATGATGAGCGAGGCCGAAGCGTTGAACAAAGGCTTCCTCAAGCGGATGCGTACCGGTTTCCCGTACGTACAGCTCAAACTCGGTGCATCGCTCGATGGGCGTACGGCGATGGCCAGCGGTGAAAGCCAGTGGATCACCTCGCCACAGGCGCGTCGCGATGTGCAGCGCCTGCGCGCCGAAAGCCACGCTATTTTAACCAGCAGCGCCACGGTGCTGGCCGACGACCCGGCGCTGACCGTGCGCTGGGACGAACTGAGCGCAGAAACACAGGCGAACTACTCGCAGGAAAATCTGCGTCAGCCGCTGCGCATTGTGATTGATAGCGGCAATCGCGTGACGCCGGAGCATCGCATCGTGCATCAGCCGGGCGAAACGCTCTTTGCACGTACCGAAGACGATACCCGCGTCTGGCCGGAAGGCGTGCAGACGCTGAAAGTGCCGGAGTATAACGGCCATCTCGATCTGGTGCTGCTGATGATGCAACTGGGTAAACAGCAGATTAACAGCATCTGGGTGGAGGCGGGGCCAACGCTTGCCGGCGCGCTGATTCAGGCGGGGCTGGTGGACGAGCTTATCGTCTATATCGCGCCTAAACTGTTAGGAAGTGATGCGCGCGTATTATGTGTGCTGCCGGGGCTTGAGAAACTGGCTGACGTCCCCCATTTCAAATTCAACGAGATACGTCAGGTTGGGCCGGATGTCTGCCTGCATTTAACGACTGCGTGAGGCTTTCCGAATTAGAGGAAGCAGCGCCCAGAATATTATGATAAAATCCGCCCCCCTGCGGGGCAAATGAACCCAAAGGAACAGTATGAACATTATTGAAGCTAACGTTGCTACCCCGGACGCTCGCGTCGCCATCACCATCGCGCGTTTCAACAACTTTATCAATGACAGCCTGCTGGAAGGTGCTATCGACGCCCTGAAGCGCATTGGTCAGGTTAAAGATGAAAACATCACCGTTGTTTGGGTTCCAGGTGCTTATGAACTGCCTCTGGCGGCTGGCGCACTGGCGAAAACCGGTAAATACGATGCGGTGATCGCGCTGGGTACGGTTATCCGTGGCGGTACTGCTCACTTCGAATATGTTGCTGGCGGGGCAAGCAATGGCCTGGCGCACGTCGCTCAGGACAGCGAAATCCCGGTAGCCTTTGGTGTTCTGACCACCGAAAGTATTGAACAAGCCATCGAACGCGCTGGCACAAAAGCCGGTAACAAAGGTGCTGAAGCAGCACTGACCGCGCTTGAAATGATTAATGTATTGAAAGCCATCAAGGCCTGATTTTTGTAAGGGGAAATCCGTGAAACCTGCTGCTCGTCGCCGCGCCCGTGAGTGTGCCGTCCAGGCGCTTTACTCCTGGCAGTTGTCCCAGAACGACATCGCCGATGTTGAATACCAGTTCCTGGCGGAACAAGACGTGAAAGACGTTGACGTCCTGTACTTCCGTGAACTGCTGTCCGGGGTGGCGACTAACAGCGCGTACCTCGACGGATTGATGAAGCCATACCTGTCCCGTCTGCTCGACGAGCTGGGCCAGGTGGAAAAAGCCGTACTGCGTATTGCACTGTTTGAACTGTCAAAACGTGACGATGTGCCGTACAAAGTGGCCATCAACGAAGCCATCGAGCTGGCGAAAACCTTCGGCGCTGAAGACAGCCACAAGTTTGTCAACGGCGTGCTGGATAAAGCCGCTCCTGCTATTCGTCCCCACAAAAAGTAATCTCCAGGCCGGTGCGCGGGTGGCTTAACGCCATCCCCCCGGCCTTGTTTTATCCTTCTGCTGAGGCATAACGTATGGCATGCGGCGAATTTTCCCTGATTGCCCGTTATTTTGACCGAGTACGAAACGCCCGTCTTGATGTCGACACCGGAATCGGCGACGACTGCGCGTTACTCAATATTCCCGAAAAACAGACGCTGGCTATCAGCACCGACACGCTGGTGGCGGGCAACCATTTTCTCCCTGATATCGACCCGGCCGATCTGGCCTATAAAGCGCTGGCGGTGAACGTGAGCGATCTCGCGGCAATGGGCGCGGATCCGGCGTGGCTGACGCTGGCGCTGACCCTGCCCGCGGTTGATGAAGAGTGGCTGCAGGCATTCAGCGACAGCCTGTTTGACCAGTTAAGCTACTACGATATGCAGCTGATTGGCGGCGACACTACCAAGGGGCCGCTGTCAATGACGCTGGGTATTCACGGTTACGTACCCGTTGGCAGGGCGCTGAAGCGCTCGGGCGCGAAGCCGGGCGACTGGATCTATGTCACCGGCACGCCGGGCGATAGCGCCGCCGGGCTGGCGCTGATCCTCAACCAGCTGGTGATTGATAACCCTGAAGACGCGGCGTATCTGCGTCAGCGTCACCTGCGCCCAACGCCGCGCGTGCTGCAAGGGCAGGCGCTGCGCGATCTGGCCAGTTCAGCAATCGATCTTTCCGACGGGCTGATTTCCGATTTGGGGCATATCCTTAAGGCAAGCGGCGGTCTCGGCGCGCGGATCGACTTGGATGCCATGCCGTATTCTGAAGCGCTGAAGCGCCATGTCTCCACAGAGCAAGCCTGCCGCTGGGCGCTTTCCGGCGGTGAAGATTATGAACTCTGCTTTACCGTGCCGGAGCTGAATCGCGGCGCGCTGGAAGTGGCGCTGGGCCAACTGGGGACACCGTTTACCTGCATCGGGCAGATTAGCGCCGATGTTGAAGGCATGCATTTCACACAAGATGGGAAGGCGGTGACGCTGGACTGGAAGGGGTACGATCACTTTGGCTAAGAATGATATCGCAAAAAGCCGCCTGAACTTGCGCAACCCGTGGCACCTGCTGGCAACGGGCTTTGGCAGCGGTTTAAGCCCGATCGTGCCGGGAACGATGGGCTCGATTGCCGCCATTCCGTTCTGGTATCTGCTGACGTTTTTGCCGCTGCAAATTTATTCGCTGGTGGTGATGTTCGGTATCTGTATTGGGGTCTATATTTGCCGCCGCACGGCGCGGGATATGGGCACCCACGATCACGGCAGTATCGTGTGGGATGAGTTTATCGGGATGTGGATTACCCTGATGGCGATCCCGGCGATGACCTGGCAATGGGTGCTGGCGGGGTTCGTGGTATTCCGTATTTTTGATATGTGGAAACCCTGGCCGATCCGCTGGTTTGACCGTAACGTCCACGGCGGGATGGGGATTATGATCGACGACATCGTCGCCGGGGTCATTTCGGCCGCGATATTGTATGTGGTGGGACATCACGTCCTGTGAGGCGTTAACCCTCACCCCGGCCCTCTCCCTGGAAGGGAGAGGGTGAAAACCGAGTCAGTGCGGCTGGGTATAGTCAAAAACCAGCACCGTACAGTCCCCTCGCCCCTTTGGGGAGAGGGTTAGGGTGAGGGGCTTCCCTACACTTTACTTAAACCCGACCACCGGATGCGGCTGATACGGCGCTTCTAGTGACGCAATTTGTTCTGGCGTCAGCGTAATATCTACCGCGTTCAACAATTCATCCAACTGATCCTCGCGCGATGCGCCGATAATCGGCGCCGCTACGCCCGGTTTGCTCAACAGCCACGCCAGCGCCGTTTGCGCCCGGCTAGCCTCGACCTCTTCGGCCACGCGTTCCAGTTCACCGGCAATCTGCTCATCGTTCTCTTCGGTAGTGCTATAAAGGCTTTTACCAAACTCATCGGACACCAGCCGTGCGGTGGTTTCGCCCCACGGACGCGTCAGGCGTCCGCGCGCCAGCGGGCTCCATGGGATCACCGCCACGCCTTCCTGCGCGCACAGCGGCAGCATATCGCGCTCTTCTTCCCGGTAAATCAGGTTGTAGTGATCCTGCATGGTGACAAATGGCGCCCAGCCGTTGGCCTTCTGTAGCGCCAGCGCGTGGGCGAACTGACGGGCATGCATGGAAGACGCGCCAATAAAGCGCGCTTTACCGGATTTCACCACCTCGTCCAGCGCTGAAAGCGTCTCTTCAATTGGGGTGCGGTAGTCCCAGCGGTGGATTTGCAGCAGGTCGACATACTCCATGCCAAGGCGGCGGAGACTGTCGTCTATCGAGCGGAGAATTTGCGCGCGGGAGAGACCTTCTTCAAGATCGCCAACCTGATGGTAGACCTTGGTGGCGACCACCACGTCCTCGCGGCGGGCGAAGTCGCGCAGCGCGCGGCCAACAATCTCTTCGCTGCTGCCGTCAGAGTAGCTGTTGGCGGTGTCGAAAAAGTTGATGCCGCCTTCCAGCGCGCGCTGAATAATCGGGCGGCTGCTGTCTTCCGGTAGCGTCCAGGCGTGTTTACCCCGATCCGGCTCGCCAAACGTCATACAGCCCAGACAAAGACGAGAGACCCGAAGGCCGGTGTGTCCTAACGTATCGTATTGCATGATTCAGCTCCTGCTAGCGGGTAAGAGGTTTACCTTTAAGCATAGCAGGAGCGAGGGGGAGGATTATGCTAGCCAGGCCGCGATCTTCGCTTCGATGCCCGCCGCGTCGAGGCCAAGCTCGGCGTGCATCTCTTCCTGAGTACCTTGAGGAATAAAGAAATCAGGCAGGCCGATATTGAGCACCGGCACCGGTTTGCGATGCGCCATCAGCACTTCGTTTACGCCGCTGCCCGCGCCGCCCATAATGGCGTTTTCTTCCAGCGTCACCAGCGATTCGTGACGCGCGGCCATTTCCAGAATCAGGCTTTCATCCAGCGGCTTCACAAAGCGCATGTCGACAAGGGTGGCGTTCAGCTTCGCGGCGACCACTTCAGCCTGCGCGAGCAGGGTACCGAAGTTGAGGATCGCCAGCTTTTCGCCCTCACGCTTCACCAGCCCTTTACCCAGCGGCAGTTTCTCCAGCGGTTTTAGCTCCGCGCCGGTACCGCAACCGCGCGGATAGCGCACCGCGCTTGGGCCGTCGCCGTAGTGATAGCCGGTATACAGCATCTGGCGGCACTCGTTTTCATCGCTCGGCGTCATGATAACCATGTCCGGAATGCAACGCAGATAGGAGAGATCGAACGCCCCCTGGTGCGTCTGCCCGTCGGCGCCGACGATGCCTGCACGGTCGATCGCAAACAGGACCGGCAGCTTCTGAATCGCCACGTCGTGGATCACCTGATCGTAGGCGCGCTGCAGGAAAGTGGAGTAGATCGCTACGACAGGTTTGTTGCCGCCAATCGCCAGCCCGGCGGCGAAGGTGACCGCATGCTGCTCGGCGATCGCCACGTCAAAGTATTGATCCGGATACTTTTTCGAAAACTCGACCATGCCGGAGCCTTCGCGCATCGCGGGGGTAACCGCCATCAGCTTGCTGTCTTTGGCTGCGGTTTCACACAGCCAGTCGCCGAAGATTTTGGAGTATGACGGCAGGCCGCCGCTGCTTTTAGGCAGCTTGCCGCTGGTGTGGTCAAATTTCGGCACCGCATGGAAGGTAATCGGGTCCTTCTCTGCGGGCTCATAGCCGCGACCTTTCTTGGTCATAATATGCAGGAACTGCGGGCCTTTCAGGTCGCGCATGTTTTTCAGCGTATTGACCAGCCCCAGCACGTCGTGGCCGTCCACCGGCCCGATGTAGTTAAAGCCCAGCTCTTCAAACAGCGTGCCCGGCACCACCATGCCTTTGATATGTTCTTCGGTACGCTTGAGCAGCTCTTTAATCGGCGGTACGCCGGAGAAGACTTTTTTGCCGCCTTCGCGCAGCGAGGAGTAGAGTTTTCCGGAGAGCAACTGCGCCAGATGGTTGTTCAGCGCGCCGACGTTCTCGGAAATCGACATTTCGTTGTCGTTCAGCACCACCAGCATATCCGGCTTGATATCACCTGCGTGGTTCATCGCTTCAAACGCCATCCCGGCGGTAATGGCGCCATCGCCAATCACGCAGACGGTACGACGCTGTTTGTTCTCTCTGCCTGCCGCGACCGCGATGCCAATACCGGCGGAAATGGAGGTGGAAGAGTGGCCGACGCTCAGCACGTCGTATTCGCTCTCACCGCGCCATGGGAACGGATGCAGGCCGCCTTTCTGGCGGATGGTGCCAATCTTGTCGCGACGGCCGGTTAGAATTTTGTGCGGGTAGGCCTGATGGCCGACGTCCCAGATAAGCTGGTCGAACGGCGTGTTATAGACGTAGTGCAGCGCCACGGTGAGCTCCACCGTGCCAAGCCCGGAGGCGAAGTGTCCGCTGGAACGGCTCACGCTGTCGAGCAGGTAACGACGTAGCTCGTCACACAGCTTCGGCAGGCTCTCTTTTGGCAGCAGGCGCAACTCCTGAGTGGAATCGACCAGCGCCAGGGTCGGGTATTTGGCAATATCAAAACTCATCTGAGACTCATTTATTGTTTATTTGTCGCGCAGGATGATGTAGTTCGCTAGCGCTTCCAGTGTTGTGGTATCCAGTGATTGTGCGGCCAGTTGCTCTAGCGACTGGCGAGCCTCAGCGATGAGGTCACTGGCTTTGGTCCGGGCTTGCTCAAGGCCCAGTAGTGCCGGATAGGTGCTCTTGCCGAGCTGCTGGTCGGCACCCTGGCGCTTTCCGAGGGTCGCAGTATCCCCCACCACATCCAGAATGTCATCCTGAACCTGGAATGCCAGACCGATGCTTTCGGCGTATTTGTCCAGCAGCGGCAGCGCCTGACGCCCCTGTTCACCCGCGCTGAGCGCCCCCAGGCGCACGGCAGCACGAATCAACGCGCCGGTTTTGTGGCGATGAATGCGTTCCAGCATTTCCAGATTAACCTGTTGCCCTTCGGCTTCCAGATCCAGCGCCTGGCCACCGCACATGCCCGCCACGCCGCTGGCGGTTGCCAGCTCGGAGAGCATCGCCAGGCGATCGCGGTCGGAGACCTTATCCATCGGCGCATCACTGAGTATAGAAAACGCCAGCGTTTGCAGCGCGTCACCGGCCAGAATTGCGCTCGCCTCGCCAAATTTAATATGGCAGGTCGGCTGGCCGCGACGCAGGTCGTCGTCGTCCATCGCCGGCAAGTCGTCGTGCATCAGCGAATAGGCGTGAATGCACTCCACCGCCGCCGCGGGCGCATCCAGCGTGGCGACGCTGACGCCGAACATCTGCCCGGTGGCATACACCAGGAATGGGCGCAGACGTTTACCGCCTAAGAGTGCGCCATATTGCATCGCCTCGACCAGTGGAGTGTTCTGAAACGGCAGCGGCGCGATAAAACGGCGCAGCGCGTCGTTCGCCTGAGTGACGCAGGCATCCAGCTGTTGCGAAAAATCCATTTATTCAGCGTCCGGCGTGAAAGGTGTTAAGGGAGAATCTTCGTTATCGGCCAACAGAATCTGCACGCGTTGTTCCGCCTGCTGCAGTTTGCTCTGCCCCTGACGTGCCAGCTGCACGCCGCGTTCGAATTCGTTCAGCGCCTCTTCCAGCGGCAGAGAACCGCTTTCCAGACGATTAACTATTTGCTCCAGCTCGGTTAACGCGGTTTCGAAACTGGCCGGGGCTGCATTTTTCTTTGGCATAGTGAATGTTTGGCTCTTGTTATGTCGCGACTGCGTCTATGGTAACGGAGTCTGAGTGTGAAGCAAATAACACGCAATGGTCAGCGGGATGATGATATACTCCGCGTCCTGGACGTAGCGACCGCTGGTACGCTGCGATACATCTTTTTGCTCAAAGCCCGTCGGGCTTGCCAACGAACCATTGCCGCCATGAAGTTTATCATTAAATTGTTCCCGGAAATCACCATCAAAAGCCAATCTGTGCGTTTGCGCTTTATTAAAATTTTAACCGGGAACATTCGTAACGTTCTTAAACACTACGATGAAACGCTCGCCGTCGTTCGTCACTGGGATCACATCGAAGTTCGCGCAAAAGATGAGAACCAGCGTCTGGTTATCCGCGACGCGCTGACGCGCATTCCAGGGATTCACCATATCCTCGAAGTGGAAGACGTGCCGTTCACCTCCCTGCACGATATTTTCGAGCAGACGCTGCCACTGTGGCGCGAAGCGCTGGAAAACAAAACCTTCTGCGTGCGCGTAAAACGCCGCGGTAAGCACGAATTCACCTCCATTGAGGTGGAGCGTTACGTGGGCGGTGGTCTGAACCAGCATATTGAAACGGCGCGCGTGAAGCTGACCGACCCGGACGTAACCGTCAATCTCGAAATCGAGAACGATCGTTTGCTGCTGGTAAAAGGGCGTTATGAAGGTATTGGCGGTTTCCCGATTGGCACCCAGGAAGACGTGCTGTCGCTGATCTCCGGTGGTTTCGACTCCGGCGTTTCCAGCTATATGCTGATGCGTCGCGGCTGCCGCGTACACTACTGCTTCTTTAACCTTGGCGGCGCGGCGCATGAAATCGGCGTTCGTCAGGTCGCGCACTACCTGTGGAACCGCTTCGGCAGTTCGCATCGCGTGCGTTTTGTGGCGATCAACTTCGAACCGGTAGTGGGCGAAATTCTCGAGAAAGTCGACGACGGCCAGATGGGCGTGGTGCTCAAGCGTATGATGGTGCGTGCGGCGTCGAAAGTGGCTGAACGTTACGGCGTGCAGGCGCTGGTGACCGGCGAAGCGCTCGGCCAGGTGTCCAGCCAGACGCTGACCAACCTGCGTCTGATCGACAACGTTTCTGATACCCTGATTCTGCGTCCGCTGATTTCGCACGATAAAGAGCACATCATCAATCTGGCGCGTGAAATCGGTACCGAAGATTTTGCCCGTACCATGCCGGAATACTGCGGTGTGATCTCAAAAAGCCCGACCATCAAAGCGGTGAAGGCGAAAATCGAAGCGGAAGAAGAGAACTTCGACTTTGCGATCCTCGACAAAGTGGTGGCGGAAGCGAACAACGTCGATATCCGCGAAATCGCCCAGCAGACCCAGCAAGAGGTGGTGGAAGTGGAAACCGTCAGCGGCTTTAGCGCCAACGACGTGATTCTCGATATCCGCTCCGTTGATGAGCAGGACGACAAACCGCTGAAAGTAGAGGGCGTAGAAGTGGCATCGCTGCCGTTCTATAAACTCAGCACCCAGTTTGGCGACCTTGATCGCAGCAAAACCTATCTGCTGTGGTGCGAGCGCGGCGTGATGAGCCGTCTGCAGGCGCTGTATCTGCGCGAGCAGGGCTTTGAAAACGTGAAGGTTTATCGTCCGTAACGAAAAGAAAAACCCGGCCTGGCCGGGTTTTTTTATATCAGCCTGACAAATGCGCTACTTGAGCGTATTGGCGAATGCTTCCAGCTGGGTAATCACGATATTCCAGCCTTCGTAAAACCCCATCTGTTCATGCTGTTCGCGCGTAGCATCATCCGGATGCAGAACCCGCGCGGTATAGCGGCAGCCGCTGCCTTCATCGGCAAAGGTGACGATGACTGTCATGGCAAACGGCGTTGTGGCCGGACGCCAGTCGGCGGTCAGCATTGTCGTCATCACCAACCTTTCTTGCGGAACGATTTCCAGAAAACAGCCTGGATTATCGCTGCTTTCACCATCAGGCCCGCGCATTAGCGTATGAAATTCGCCGCCGGGGCGCAGGTCAAAGGCGAGCACCTCGGTGGTCCAGGGCTTGGGGCACCACCATTGGCTGAGCAGGTCCGGGTGAGTCCAGGCGCGCCAGAGTAAGGCTCTGGGCGCGTTCAGAAGACGAGAAATGGATAAGTCGCGGGTATCGGTCGCGTGTTCAGACATACTACGAACCCTCACGGTTGGGGCTAAAGGACGGCCCGCCGGGCAGACCGCTGATTAAGCTTCGTAGTAATTATAGATGCCCGCAGCCATTACCAACTGCGACGCCACTTCATACGCTTTTTCGCGCCCGACCAGCAGGTCAATAATCTTCAGGCCAAAATCTATTGATGTCCCTGGCCCCTGGCTGGTGAGGAGCTTGACGCGCGGATCCCACGCGACGCGTTTATCCATCCACTGCTCTGGCGGGATTTTATCTTTCAGCGCCGGGAAGCCGGTCATATTGCCGATGGGGAAAATATCATGCGGCACGAGGACGGTCGCCGCTGCCGCACAGATAGCGGCAACGATACGCCCGGAGAGATGAAACTGCCTCACCGTTTCGACCAGCAGCGGGCTGTCCCGAAAGCACTCCGCGCCCTTAATGCCGCCAGGCAGGATAATGATATCGAAATCGCCGTCCGCCACTTCCACCAGCGGGGCGTCGGCCAGCAGCTTCACGCCGCGCGAGCAGGTAATCGTCAGGTTGCCGTCGCTGGCGACGCTGGCGGTGGTGACCTGAATACCGCCACGCACTAATAAATCGATAGTGGTGACGGCTTCCATCTCTTCACTACCAGGAGCGAGGCAAATCAGTGCCGACGCGCTCATATTCACTCTCCTTACGTTTAACCAGTTCATACAGGCGGGTGTTTTCCGGCACGGGGATACCGTGCGCACGCGCGCGCTTGAGCAGAAAACCGGTAATGTAGTCGATTTCCGTATGGCGCAGCGCGCGGATGTCCTGCAGCATCGATGAGATATTTTCTGCTGTCAGGTCAATCACCTGGTTCACATAAAATAACAGACTTTCCGGAGAGGTATGAAATCCTTCCCGCGTCATGGTCTGCGCAACCTCTTCACAGATAAGGGCAATTTGCTCCTGATGGCCACGCAGATCGCCGTTCGGGCAGTTCATCAGCGCGGTAAGGGGATTAATCACGCAGTTGACCGCCAGTTTTCGCCACATGGCGGAGTGAATATTATCGTGCCAGGCCACGTCCGGCAGGACGTTTTGCAGGGTTTCCGCCAGCTGGCTGTAGTCGGCGTCGTAGCGTTTGGCCGGGCCGATATGGGTGGTACCGTTGGCCACGTGAATGATCACGTTCCCGTCGCGCCGTGCGGCCTGCGTGGTGGCGCCAAGCAGAATCGGCTGCTTGAGGTCGTTCAGCTCCAGCAATGTGCCCATACCGTTATGAATCAGCAAAATAGGCGTAGTTTGCGGAAGACGTGAAGCCAGGGCTCTGACCGCATCGGAGACTTGCCAGGCCTTGAGTGTGACCAGCAATAAATCGCTTTGCGCCAGAAAATCAGGATCGTTGGCCGTCAACGATTGGTTAAACTCACTGCCGTCCAGCTCTATCAGATTGACGCTACAGTAGGGCTGAGGTACACGTAGCCATCCTTGTACTTCAAATCCTTTTTTGTAGAGCGCCGTCATCCATAGCTGACCCAGCGCGCCACATCCCAATACTGTTATTTTCAAACATCCTCCTTACCACACCAGATGCTGCTGGTATGTCATACTTCACGCTGATGACCCGAATGAGTGTGAGTATAGCGCTATCCACTGAGCTTCCGGGGATAACAAGTTGAGTTATGCCGCGTTGCAGGTATTATGCAACGCAAAAGAAACTAAGGGAGGGGAAAAGATGCCATCTTTCGATATTGTCTCTGAAGTTGATCTTCAGGAAGCGCGCAACGGTGTGGATAACGCGGCCCGTGAGGTTGAATCGCGTTTCGATTTTCGCGGTGTAGAAGCGAAAATTGAGCTGAATGAAGCCAATAAAACCATTAAGGTGCTGAGCGAGTCTGATTTCCAGGTGAACCAGCTGCTGGATATTCTGCGCGCCAAGCTGCTGAAGCGCGGCATTGAAGGCGCATCTCTCGATGTGCCGGAAGAGTTTGTGCACAGCGGTAAAACCTGGTTTGTCGAAGCTAAGCTGAAGCAGGGCATCGAAAGCGCGGTGCAGAAGAAAATCGTCAAGCTGATTAAAGACAGCAAGCTGAAGGTGCAGGCGCAAATTCAGGGCGAAGAGATTCGTGTGACCGGGAAATCCCGCGATGATTTACAGTCGGTAATGGCGCTGGTGCGTGGTGGCGATCTCGGCCAGCCGTTCCAGTTTAAAAACTTCCGCGACTAACGGCGAAAGTACGGCCCACACCACCGTGTGGGCCGATGCCGCTTAATGGGCGGCAATCACCTGTTCAACTTCAAAGCGGTTAGTGACTTTGCTGTCGATTTTCACGTAGGCCGAGTGCTCATCTGCCACCACCAGCACCTCTTTCACCCCGTTCGTCGCCAGCAGGCGTTCACGTAATGCATCGTCCGCGGCAACGTCTTTTGGGATCTCGACGCGCAGGCTGCTGACGTACTGCGGTTCCTGCATGGTCATGGAGACCAGCAGCCAGACCGTCGCCAGCAGCGCGCCGGCGAGGAACACCGTTTGTGAATCAAACAGGCCGTCAATCCAGCCGCCGAGCGAACCGCCGATGGCGACGCCCAGGAACTGACTGGTGGAATAAATCCCCATTGCCGTGCCTTTATAGCCCGCAGGCGCCTCTTTGCTGATAAGCGACGGCAGCAGCGCTTCCATCAGGTTAAAGGCGAGGAAGAAAATCTGCACGCCCGCCACCAGTTCCCAGAAATAGTTTCCGGAGCCCCAGAGCACGATTTCAGCAATCAGCAGCAGGGCAATGCACAGCACGAACACGCGCTTCATGCGGCGCTTCACTTCCGCGTAGATGATAAACGGCACCACCGCGATGAACGACACCACCATGGTCACCAGATAGATTTTCCAGTGCTCAGCGGCCGGAAAACCCGCCGACTCTAACTGCCCCGGCAGGGCGACGAAGGTGGACATCAGCAGGATGTGTAGACACATGATGCCGAAGTTGAGCTTCAGCAGCCTGGGCTCCATCAGCACCTTGCTGAAGCAACCTTTGACCATGCCGGACTCGCGATTGAGCACGTGATTTTTACTGTCCGGCACCACCCACAGCGTGAGCAGAATCCCCAGCGTTGCCAGCCCGGCAATCATCCAGAACAGCGCGTGCAAACCGAGTTTATGCGTGATAATCGGCCCCAGCACCATCGCAATGGCGAAGGTCACGCCGAAGCTGACGCCGATAAACGCCATCGCTTTGGTGCGGTTTTGTTCGCGGGTGAGGTCGGAAAGCAGCGCCATCACCGCAGCGGCAATCGCCCCGGAGCCTTGTAAGGCACGGCCAAGAATAATCCCCCAGATGGAGTCGGACATCGCGGCAATCACGCTGCCCAGAACAAAAATCGCCAGTCCACCGACGATCAGCGGTTTGCGGCCAACGCGGTCCGAAATCAGCCCGAAGGGAATCTGAAACACCGCCTGTGCCAGACCATAAATGCCAATCGCCAGGCCAATCAACGCCTCGCTGGCGCCCTGCAATGCCATGCCGTATGTGGTCAGAACCGGAAGGACCATAAACATACCGAGCATACGCAAAGAAAATACGGTCCCTAAACCCCAGGTGGCGCGTAACTCACCCGGCGTCATTTTGTAATCGTTCATTCCCACCTCTATATAAAAGCTGGGAGTAGTGTAGTGCGGGGAGAGAGAAGGGTAAACAGAGGGTTAATTAACAAATATTACATTATTGAATCATTTGTGCGGAATAGCAGCATAAGTGATAACCCGGCGGCCTGAAACCGCCGGGTCAGTCTCCGATCAGGCCGCCTGCTGGCGGATCGCGTCGATCACTTCCAGCGAGCGTAACGCATCTGCCGCATCAATGATTGGCGTTGCCTCACCGCGAATCACCTGCAGGAAATGACGCAGCTGCAAAATAAACGGGTCGATGGGCTCGACGGCCAGCGTCTCCTGCAACAGCGGAGCGTGCCAACCGCTCTGCTCGCCGTAGCGCCACCAGCGCATCTGCGGAATCGCCAGCGCCCCCTTGCTGCCGGAAATCAGATAGCAGTTTTCCGCGGTATGCGCGTAGACTGCGTTCTCTGCCGAGTTCATCTCCCAGCTCCACGGGCTGACGCCGCAGTCGCTCAGCACCGCGCTGCCCAGTGCGCCGCAGGCGAAGCGCAGGTTGACCACCGCGCTGTCTTCGTTGGCGAAGCCGCGCCCGGCGTTGCTGGTCATCGCCTGCACATCGTCAATCTCCCCCAGCAGATAACGCAACAGATCGATATCGTGCACCAGATTCACCAGCAGCGGTCCGGCTCCCGGTTCCCGTCGCCAGGCGACATCGAAGTAGTCGTCCGGTTTTTGCAGGATCCAGTGCGCCGAAACGGCAACAATCTGCCCCAATTCGCCGCTATCGATAAGCGACTTTGCCGCCGCCGTCAGCGCATTGTGCCGACGGTGCTGGCCGACCAGCACCGGGACGCCGTGCCTTGTTGCCGCATCCACCAGTTCTCGCGCGCGCTCCGGAGATTCGGCGACCGGTTTCTCAACCAGCACCGGGATCCCCCGCTCCACGCAGGCAATGGCGCACGGCACGTGCAGAGTGTTCGGCGTTGCGTTAATCACGCCCTGCGGCCTGGCCTGATCCAACATATCGTTGATGTCGGCATACCATGCCACGCCGAGTGATTTTGCCAGCGCCTGCGCTTGTGGCGACGGATCGGCCAGGGCGACCAGCTCGGCCTGCGGCGTTTGATTGATCACCTCAATATGTTTACGTCCGATGGCGCCAGCGCCAATCACGGCAAGACGAATACGATTCATGATGGGCTCCGCAGCGTGGTAGGGAGAGATGAGCGAGCGTCGACCGGGCCTGCTGCCCAGTACCCTTTCGCGGCCAGACCGAGTACGGTCAATGCCGCCGGAATGCCGAGGATCAGGAACACCGATTTAAAATCGAGCCCCAGAGCCAGCATTTCTGCACCCGCGAAGGCGCTAAGAATGGCGCCGATGCGGCCAACGCCGTGCATCCAACTGGATCCGGTGGCGCGGGCCTGCGTGGGATAGAAGCGAGCGGAAAGGGCGTTCATCCCGGTATTCGCGCCGTTCAGACACGCGCCGCTAACGAAGGCCAGCAGGCACAGCAGCGGGAAATTCACCCCCGCGTAGCCAATCGCCATGGTGAATAATCCGCCCACGGCGAAAATGACGCCCAGCGCCCGATGCGGATCAATTCGATCCATCAGCCAGCCGGCAAACAGCGAACCAACGGTGCCGCCTGCCTGATAAATGGCGGTCATGATTGCGGCCTGGCTGACGGTCAGGCCAATCTCTTTTACCAGTGTTGGCAACCAACTGCCGAGGATATAGACCAGAAACAGCCCCATAAAATAGACCAACCACAGCATCAGCGAACCGAACAGGTACTCGCGCGACAGCACAATGCGCATGGCGCTGCTTTTGATTGGCTGCTGCGGCAAAATAAATTGCACGTTTTCACTCACCTGTCCGGGGTAGAAATGCTGAAGGATGGCGTGGATCCGCGCGGCAGGCGCCTGCTTGATCACCAGAAAACGCGCGGACTCCGGCAGTTTCCAGATAAGAATGGGGGCAAACAGCAGCGGCAGTATGCCGCCCAGCGCCATCAGTGAGTGCCAGCCAAACTGCGGGATGAGCCATGATGCGGCAAACCCGCCAATGGCGGCACCGAAGGTGAAACCGCAGAAAATGACGGTGATGATAAACGAGCGTTTGCGCTCAGGCGCGTATTCCGACACCAGCGTGCTCATGTTTGGCATCGCCGCGCCCAGTCCGAGTCCGGTCATAAAGCGGAAAAAGATCATCTGCTCAATGTTCTGGGAAAACGCCGTCGCCACGGTCCAGAAACCGAAGAAAAAGACGCTGTTGATGATGATTTTCTTGCGCCCCAGCCAATCTGCGAGCGGGCCGGAGAAAAGCGCGCCCAGCGCAAGGCCGATCAGCGCGGTACTGATGACAAAGCCCAGCTCGTGGTTGCTGACGCCCCACTCTTGTTTGAGCGTAGGGGCGATAAAACCCATGATGGCGATATCGAAACCGTCCAGCGCGATGACGCAAAAACCAAGGAAAATAACCAGCTTCTGGTAGCGGCTGAGCGGGTTGGAATTGATTAACTCTCTGACATCCAGGCGTTGTGTCTGTGACATAGCGTACTCCTGTTTACAGGAAGGATTGTGCCGCGTTAAACAGCAGCGCTGCGCGTTGTTGTGCCGGTAAAGCTCCCTGAGCCCCGTCCAGCGGGACTTCCAGCGAAACCGGCAGCGTGGGCGGTAATGCCGCCAGCAGGCCGCGCAAATCCAGTTCGCCTTCGCCTGGTACCCGGCGTGCGCAGCGGGCCTGGTAAATCAGTTCTCCGGTGTCTGTGGGTATTCGCGCCGGGGCATCGCACAGCTGCATGTAGTTCAGCTGCTGTGGCGCCAGCGCACGCAACGCGTCCAGTGACTCACCCGCGCGCCAGAAGTGGATGGCATCGACGAGGATGCCAACGTTGTGCTGTCCGCTGGCGGCAATTAACTTCTGCGCGGAGGCGAGCGTGGGAAGATGGGTCCACGGCATCGGCTCCAGGTTCATGGTCAGGCCATAGGCTTCTCCGGCCTGCGCCAGCCGTGCAAGGTTGTCCGCGCAGCGGCGCAGGTTATCGTCATTGCCGGCTACCAGCACCTGCTGGGCCTCCAGCCGGGCGGCGGTTTCGAGGAACGGACGCAGCGCATCAAGGTTGAAGTCCGGCGTCAGGCGCACAATCTCCACGTCGGAAACGCGTATCCCGGTATCGCGTAGCGCGGCCAGGGTTTCGCGTACCGTCGGCGTATCGCCGAGCATGTCGTAGTCAGGGTCATCAGGCGTTGCGGGCAACAGACGAATGCCCACGTGGCTGTAGCCGGTGAGCGCGGCGATACGCACGTGTTCCGGCGGTGAAACGTCCAGCACGGTGAGTGCTGCTAGCGAGAGGGAACGCATATTCATACAGACTCCAGTACAGTTGCAGGTAAGATTTTTTGTTATGTTTGGCGCCTTTCCCTGGCTAAATGCGTAATTTTTTTAAGATGTTATGTTTGCGGCCAGGTTTTTTCCCACCAGATAACCAAAGGTCATGGCAGGGCCAAGCGTGATGCCGCCGCTGGGGTAGAACCCCTGCATCACGCTCGA
Source organism: Kluyvera sp. CRP (assembly GCF_019930565.1). Lineage (NCBI taxonomy): Bacteria > Pseudomonadati > Pseudomonadota > Gammaproteobacteria > Enterobacterales > Enterobacteriaceae > Kluyvera > Kluyvera sp. CRP. Next base: position 2,389,115 of record NZ_CP082841.1, read on the forward strand.
CATATCGTTACCCACGGCAAATAATCCGGGGATCGGCTGTTGTTCTCCGTCCAGCACGCGCGCCTGTTCATCGGTTTTCAGTCCGCTGAAGGAACCCAGCGAGCCAGGAAGAATTCGCACCGCGTAATACGGCGCCTGTTCCAGCGTACCCAGCGTCGGGCTAGGCTGGTGGCGGGCGTCGCCCTGCGCGAGGTTGTAGGCCGATGCGCCGCGTTGGAAGTCGTCATCGCGAGCCTGACGGGCGAAGCCGTTAAAGCGAGCGACGGTATCGCTGAGCGCTGAACCGTCGATGCCGCATTTTTGTGCCAGCTCCGCCAGCGTGTTGCCGCTTTGCAGGTAGCCGGTACGCAGCCAGGCTTTTATCGGGAACGGTGTCGGACGCGCGTGGCCAAGGCCGTAGCGGTGCAGCGCGCGGCTGTCGGCAATCAGCCAGGCAGCCGGTTTTTCTCCCTCCGGCGTCGCCTTGAGCAACGCGGCGATAAAGTCATGATACGAGTCGGCTTCATTGACGAAGCGTTTGCCGTTATCGCGCACCGCGATAAACCCCGGCTTGGCACGTTCAACAAGATGCGGAAACGCCAGCTGTATTCCACTGGCCAGTGACACGCGGGAGACCGGTGCCCACGCCATCGGGTGCTTAAGTGAATCGTCAAACTGCCCGCCCACGGTTTCACCAAGGCGAATGCCATCGCCCTGATTGCCCGGCGGCGCGGCGGAAAAGTGACCATAGCCCTGCGCCGCGTGCGGCACCTGTTCGGCCAAGCGCTGTTTGTCATGTGGAAAGCCGCCGCAGGCCAGCACTACCGCGCGAGCGTTAACCTGAATCTCGCCGTCATCGCTACAGAGAATGGCGCCAGTGACACCGCTGGCGTCCTGTAATAACCGCGTCACCGGCGCATTGAGTTGAAAATGGACGTTGGCGTCGAGCGCCGAACGCAGCAGGCGCGCCACCAGCGCGTTGCCGTTCACCAGATGACGACCACGCCCGTAACGCAGTCGCTGCCAGCCGTGACGGGCAAGGCGTCGAGCGGCATACAGCGCGGAACGGGGTGAACGCGTCGCGTTAAAAAAGTGCGCCATATCCGTCCCTCCCGCGATGCCCATCCCGGCGAGGCTGATGGTCTCCAGCGGCGGCCGCAGGCGATGCAGCCAGTCGCCCAGCCCGCGAGCGTCATAGGGTTGGGCGGTCACCGAACGACCGCCGTTGGCGGAGCCGCGGCTATTGTGAAAGTCCGGCATTTTGCTGCCGGAGAGGAACTGCACGGCGGTACGGCGACGGAAAAATTCCACCATCTCCGGCCCATAACGCAAAAAAGTCCGCAGACGCGCATCGGCTGGACGCCCCTCCATCTCGGCCTGTAGATAGGCCAGCGGCGCCGCGTCATCCTCGATAATGCCTTCTTCTCGGGCAAGCGGATTTTGCGGGATCCACAGCCAGCCGCCGGACCAGGCGCTGGTGCCGCCAATCGTCGACTCTTTTTCGGCGACCAGCACCCGGGCGCCGTGCAGCGCCGCGGTTACGGCGGCAGACAGCCCCGCCGCGCCGGAGCCGATAACCAGCATATCCACCTCAACGAGCCTGCTCATGCGCGACTCCTTATTGCAGCGGAGAGAAATCGGTCGGGCGCATCAGCACCGACTCCAGACGTTCAACCGCTGCCAGCTCGCGATTTTTACGTGAAAAGGTCAGCCAGCGCTCGTCCTGCGCCATGCGCGCGCGGCGCACCAGACGGTCGTCCAGGCTTTCGTAAGCCCAGATATGAACGACCTGATTCACCACGCCGATCTCGGTGAAGAAGAAGCCAATCAGCTTGCCGAGATGCTCGGTCTGCACCGCGTAGGCGTCGCTTTTGTACAGCGCCAGCCAGTCAGCCATCTTCAGTGGATTGATGGTGTAAGTACGTTTTTCGTAGATCATGATGTTTCTCCTGAAGTGTATGGTGAGGTCTGAGTCATATGCAGGGCGGCCAGATAGCCAAACGTGAGCGCCGGGCCAAGGGTAATGCCAGGGCCGGGATAGGTGCCTGCCATCATCGAATCCATATCGTTGCCGACGGCATAGAGCCCATCGATAGGCTGACCCTGCTGGTTAATCACCTGCGCGTCGGCGGTGGTGACCAGCCCGCGCGAGGTGCCTAAATCGCCGGTAAAGAGTTTGATGGCATAAAACGGCGCGCTTAATAGCGGCGCGTTGCAAGGGTTTGGGCTGTGCGCCGCATCGCCCATGGCGCGGTTATAGCTGTTTCCACCCTTGTGAAATTGCGGATCGCTGCCGTTGGCGGCGTCGCGGTTATAGCGGGCGACGGTGTGTTCAAGCTGCTGCGGGTCAAGGCCTAACTGCTGCGCCAGTTCGCCCAGACTCTGTGCCTGATGCAGATAACCGGCGCTCACCAGCGCGTCGTTGTTGACCGGTGCCGGGCGCGCCAGCCCCAGTCCATAGCGCTTCATCGCCTGGGCATCGCATAGCAGATAGCAGGGGGCATTCTCCGGCTGCTGCTGCATGGCGCTGGCAAAATGATGGTAGGAGTTGGACTCATTGACGAAGCGTACACCGCGCTGGTTGACGGCAATCACGCCCGGCTTGGCGCGGTCGGTGACCAGATGCGGGAAACGCTCCTCGCTGCCGTCCGGACGGCGCAGTACGGAAACCGGTGCCCAGAAAAAGTTCGATGGCAGGTCGGCCCCCTGGCGGGCATCCACGCCCAGCCCTAGCTGAAACGCTGCCCCGTCGTTCGTCGCGGGCGACATGGTGTAGTGCTGCTGGGTTGCGGGACGGAACTGCGGCGCTATACGTCCGGCGGCGAAACCACCGGCAGCCAGTACGACGCCGCGGCGAGCATGCAGAGCCAGTGATTTACCGTCGCGCGCAATTTCCACGCCGGTCACGCGGCCGTTCTGTTCAATTAACGATTTCACCGTGACGTTCAGCTCCAGCGTCAACCCTTTGCGCAGCGCCAGCGTGGCCATACGGGCAATCAGCGCGTTGCCCATCGCCAGACGGGTACCACGATGATGACGCAGACGATCGCGACCATAGCGCAACAACAGTTTTGTGCAGTGGCGGAACGAGCGCCACGAGCGGCGCATATCGAGGAAATGCTGAATATCGACGCGATTAACCATCATGCCGCCGAACAGCAGCATTCCCTGCGGCGGTGAGCGTAAGGCGGTGAAATGCTCGCCCAACTCGCGACCATCATATTCCACCACTTCCAGTGCGCGGCCTACGTCGACCGCGCCGGGTTCATCCGGGTAGTAGTCCGGCGACAGCGGGCGCAGGCTATATTTCACCGCGCCTTCCTGCTCGAGAAAAGCCAGCGCTTCGCGACCTGCGTTCACGAAGGCATCAACTATCTCAGGACGATAATTGGCCTCGCCGATGATGGTGCGCAGGTAGGTTTTCATCTCGTCAGGCGCACCACTTTTTCCTGCCGCACGGGCCTGATCGGTGTCGTTAATCCACACCGCGCCGCCAGAAATCGCCGAAGTGCCGCCAAAGTGCGGCGCTTTTTCCAGCATCAGCACGGAGAGCCCTTTGCAGCAGGCGGTGACGGCGGCGGCAAACCCCGCCGCGCCGCTGCCGATGATGATCACATCCCAACTTTTCATGCGGCGGCCTCATGCGATGAAGGCATAGCTCCGATGAACTGCCCCATGAGTTCCATCTGCGCCAGCGCCATTTCCGGGCCGGTTTGCGTGCGGCATCCGCGCTCGCTGGCGAAGGCCAGTAGCGGGGTGATGACGGGGGCCGTTACGACGTCGGCGACGTGGGTAGCGGCGGTTAATGTTTCAAGCAACGTCGGATCTAACGGCAGCGGATCGAAGCCCGCCATGCCGGCCGGGGAACCATTGACCAGCAGATCGATCTCCGCCAGTGATTCGGGCAGGGCGGTGAGATGGACGGTTGGGAAGTGGGTGGCAAGGCGATTTTCCAGGCGCTGGCGGCTGGCCTCATCGCGATCGTAGAGAGCCAGGCTTTGAATGCCCGCTTCACATAGCCCCCAGGCGATGGCGCTACCGACGCCGCCACAGCCGGAAAGCAGGGCGCGCTTGCCCGCAGGCTGGAATCCATGCGCCTGTGCGGCGCGCTGGAAGCCGACACCGTCTAACATGTCGCCTTCTAAACGACCGTCCGCCAACTTACGCACCACGTTAACCGCATTCAGATGGCGGGCGCGGGGCGTCAGGGTATCCAGCAATCCAGCGACGCGCTGTTTATGGGGCACGGTAACCAGAATGCCGCTCATGTTGTGCCAGCCGCGCAGAGCGTTCAGATAGTCAGCAACCGCTTCCGGCGCGATATCGACAGGGATCATGACCTTGTCCAGATGCTGACTGGCAAAGTAGTGGTTAAAGTTTTCCGGTGATTTCACCTGGGTAATGGGATGTCCGATTACGGCGACGACCTGAGTAAATCCGCTGACCATAGCTCACCTCACTTGTTAACAAACTGTTGCTTGAGTATTTCAACGGAAGCGGTGAGCGACAACGCAGAATTCGGACAGGTTGGTTGTTAATCGCACCGACAGTGCGATAATCGCAGTAATTGACTCCCTATGTTGCAAAAGTGTGAACAACTATGCAAAACGAGATTCATCAACGCGACCTGATCGTGGGATTACAAAAGGGGCTGGCGCTAATCCAGCTTTTCTCAAAGGCAAACCCGCGCTTAACGGTGCCGCAAGCGGCGAAAATGAGCGGGCTGACGCAAAGCGCCGCCCGCCGTTTTTTTCTGACGCTGGTACATGATGGTTATCTGGCGACCGACGGACGTTATTACTGGTTAACGGCGAAAAACCTCCGTCTGGGCCAGGCTTACGTCGATTCTGCCCAGTTCCCGCGCATGGTGCGGCCGATCGTTGAGTATGTCGCCAGCCGCACCGAGGAACATGCGTCCGTTGGGGTCATTGATGACAACGAGCTGGTCTATATCGCCCGCAGCAAACATACGCCGTTTAACTCGACCTCTGTGCGCCTGGGGGAGCGGGTGCCGGTGCATTGCACGGCAGGGGGCCGTCTGTGGCTGGCATCGTTGCCGGAAGCGGAATGCGAGGCGGTACTCCAGCGGATTACCCGCGAGCAGCGTACGCCTTATACGGTGACGGACGTCGCGCAATTAATGGAGCGCATCGCGCAGGTTCGTCATCAGGGGTACGCCACCATCGAGCAGGAGTTTGAAATTGGCATGTTAGTGATTGCCGTGCCGCTGGCCGACAGGGAAGGGCTGTACTGGGGGGCGTTGAGTCTGACCAGCCATCAGTCGCGAACTTCGCTGGAGGCGTTGTGCCGCGACCATCTTGACCTGCTGTATAGCGCACAGGCGATGCTGGTGAGTTAGTTAAATAATTGGGTGCGTTGAGAATACCTGGCAACTTCAAGAGTGGCGGGGATTGCTCCCCGCCGGGTCTCTTACTTAACAGATTCGTAGTCTGTGAAGACGGCGACCTCCGTATGCCCGCTGCGAATACGGACCGCGCAAAGATCTTTGCGCGTGACCAGCACCGACAACACGACGGTAATACAGAGGACGATCAGGGCAACAATTACTACCTTGTTCCGCTTCATAGCCTACTTCTCCTTGACCCGAAGGTCGGTAAGAGGCTAACCTAATGTTGCTTTTCATTTAGGGGCCTCAGATTAATGTTAAGCGTCTTGCCGGACGCTGAATGTTATCTGGGGCTTTTGTCTATCTGCCTTTCACGTCATGCTCAAGACAAATAGTCTCAAGCACCCGCCGCGATTTTATACCTCTTCCCCTTGAATGAGCCGCTTAAACACCAGCCTCGCCAATATTTAGGAAAACATCAATATCGGGCACTTTTCTTCAGGTAATAAAAAACCCCGCCGAAGCGAGGTTTTTTGTCAGACCGTGTGTCTTACCAGACGTAAGTCAGCAGGCTCTGTGAGTTAGGCACCATAAAGTCCACGGACATCATCACAGACAGCGCGGTAATGGCGATGATGGAGAAACCGAACAGCTTACGCGCCCAGACCTTATCATCTTCCACTTTGTACCCGCGCAGCGCCATACCGAGCCACCAGACGCTCACTGCCGCTGCAACAACCAGGTATTTATACCCGGCGTAGCCGCCAAGAGAGAGCATCAGCGTAGCTAAAGCAAACGCTACGATATACACCGTGATGTGGTTCTTCGCCACGGCAATGCCTTTCACCACCGGCAGAACCGGAATGTTCGCTGCCTGATAATCCTTGAAGCGGAAAATCGCGATAGCGTAGGAGTGAGGCATCTGCCACAGGCTGAAAATGGCCAGCAGAATTAACGCGCCGCTGTCGAAATCACCCGTGACCGCGCAGTAGCCAATCACCGGCGGCGCAGCGCCGGAGAGAGAACCAATCAGCGTGCCGTAAACGGAGTGGCGCTTCATGTACAGGCTGTAGACGCCGACATAAACCACGAACCCCATCACCCCCAGCCAGCAGGCGAGGGGATTGGCGCCGAACCACAGCAGCATGAAGCCAGCGAGACCCAGCAAGGTGGCGTAGACCAGCGACGTTTTTGGCGCAATCAGTCCCTTAACCAGCACTCGGTTCTTCGTACGTTCCATCTTACGGTCGATGTCACGATCGATGTAGTTGTTGAAAACACAACCCGAGGCGACCACCAGAGACACGCCGATCAGCGTCCAGGCGAACAGCGGATAATCGATGTGGCCCTTGGAGGCCAGCAGGAAACCGCCGATCACGGAGATCAGGTTGCCAAAAATGATGCCAGGCTTCGTTACTTGCAGGTATCGCTTAAACATACTCGCCGCTCTTAGTGAACCATCATGTTGTAGTTCAGGTTCCACATAATCCAGATGGAGCCGACCACCACGATGGCAATGATTATCACGGTAAAGACAAACGCGGTCATGTTCCAGCCTTCGTCAGACTTGCTGTTCATGTGCAGGAAGTACACTAGGTGTACGACGATCTGCACAACAGCGGTCACCAGAATGGTGCCGAGAATTGCCGCATGCGACGCGCTACCGGTCATTACCATCCAGAACGGGATCACCGTCAGGATGATAGACAGGATAAAACCTGTCATGTACGACTTCACGCTGCCGTGGGATGCGCCGCTGTGATCGTTAGAATGACTCATTACATCGCCCCCATCAGGTAAACAACTGAGAACACGCAGATCCATACGACGTCCAGGAAGTGCCAGAACAGGCTCAGGCACAGGATACGCGTACGGTTAGTGCTGGTCAGGCCGCGGCGAGAAATCTGCACCATCAGCACCGCCATCCAGATAAGACCGGAGGTAACGTGCAGACCGTGAGTCCCGACCAGCGCGAAGAACGCTGACAGGAAGCCGCTGCGATCCGGGCCCATACCTTCAACAATCAGGTGATGGAATTCATAGATTTCCATCGCGATGAACCCGGCACCAAACAGGAAGGTGAGGGCGAGCCAGGAAACCACCTGGCTCTTGTTGTTTTTGTACATGGCGATAGCCGCCATGCCGTAGGTGATGGAGCTGAACAGCAGCAGTGCGGTTTCCACCAGCACGAACGGCAGTTCGAAGATATCTTTACCGGTCGGGCCGCCCGCCGTGCCGTTCACCAGAACGGCATAGGTGGCAAACAGCGTGGCGAAGATAATGCAGTCGCTCATCAGGTAGATCCAGAAACCGAAGACTTTCATCGGCCCTGTATCGTGATGCCCGTGTTCATGCGCGTGGGCGTTGTGCGCGAGAGTATCAGTTGCCATTTTTCAGCCCTGCCTTAGAAATCTCATCGAAATGCTGATTTTCCAGTTTTTCGACTTCTGCAACCGGCACGTAGTAATCCACGTCCTCGTCAAAGCTTTTGATAATCCAGGTGATCAGGATGCCAGCGAAGCCGACAATCGCCATCCACCAGATATGCCAGATCATGGCGAAACCAAACACCGTAGCGAAGGCGGCAATCACGATGCCCGCACCGCTGTTTTTCGGCATATGAATTTCTTCATACTGTGTCGGCTGCTTGTACGCTTCGCCTTTTTCTTTCATTTCCCAGAATGCATCGCGTTCGTGAATCTGCGGCACAATGGCAAAGTTATAGAACGGAGGCGGGGAAGAGGTTGCCCACTCCAGCGTACGGCCGCCCCATGGGTCACCGGTCAGGTCACGGTTCTGCTCGCGGTCGCGAATAGACACGTAGAACTGAATCAGCTGGCACAGGATACCGCAGGCAATCAGCGCAGCGCCGCATGCGGCAATCACCAGCATCGGGTGGAACTGCGGGTCAATCTGCTGGCTCAGGCGACGGGTCATACCCATGAAGCCCAGTACGTACAGCGGCATAAACGCAACGAAGAAGCCGATGATCCAGAACCAGAAGGCGCGTTTGCCCCAGGTCTCGTTCAGGGTGAAGCCAAAGGCTTTCGGCCACCAGTAGGTCAGACCGGCGAAGCAACCAAATACCACACCGCCGATGATCACGTTATGGAAGTGTGCAATCAGGAACAGGCTGTTGTGCAGCACGAAGTCCGCGCCCGGCACCGCCAGCAGAACGCCGGTCATACCGCCGACCGAGAAGGTCACGATAAAGCCGATGGTCCACAGCATCGCCGAGTTGAAGACGATGCGGCCCTGATACATGGTGAACAGCCAGTTGAAGATCTTCACCCCGGTCGGGATGGCGATAATCATCGTGGTAATACCGAAGAAGGCGTTAACGTTCGCGCCGGCACCCATGGTGAAGAAGTGGTGCAGCCAAACGATGAACGACAGGATGGTAATACACACGGTCGCCCACACCAGCGAGGTGTAGCCAAACAGGCGTTTACGCGAGAAGGTGGCGGCAACTTCAGAGAACACACCGAAGACCGGCAGAACCAGGATGTACACTTCCGGATGGCCCCAGGCCCAAATCAGGTTGATGTACATCATCATGTTGCCGCCCATATCGTTGGTAAAGAAATGGGTGCCCAGATAGCGATCCAGGGTCAGCAGCGCGATGGTAACCGTCAGAATTGGGAAGGAGGCGATAATCAGGATGTTGGCGCACAGAGATGCCCAGGTAAATACCGGCATCTTGAACATCGTCATTCCTGGCGCACGCATCTTGATGATGGTCACGAAGAAGTTAATACCGGTCAGGGTGGTACCAATACCGGAGAGCTGCAGCGCCCAAATCCAGTAATCGACCCCTACGCCCGGACTGTACTCAATTCCCGAGAGCGGCGGATAGGCCAGCCAGCCGGTCTGAGCAAATTCACCCACACCCAGCGACAGGTTAACCAGAACCACACCGACAACGGTGAACCAGAAGCTCAGGTTGTTCAGGAACGGGAACGCCACGTCGCGCGCGCCGATCTGCAGCGGAACCACCAGGTTCATCAGACCGATAACGAACGGCATCGCCACGAAGAAGATCATGATAACGCCGTGGGCGGTAAAGATCTGGTCGTAGTGATGAGGCGGCAGGAAGCCTGCTTCCCCGGCGGAGGCCAGCACCTGCTGGCTACGCATCATAATGGCATCGGCAAAGCCACGCAGCAGCATGACGATAGCGACGATGACATACATGATGCCGAGTTTTTTGTGGTCGACGGAGGTCAGCCACTCGTTCCATAGATAGGACCACTTACCGAAGTAAGTGATGGCCGCCAGGAGAGCAAGTCCCCCGACGATAATGGCAGCCACCGTAACCACGATAATGGGTTCGTGGTAGGGCACTGCATCCAGTGTCAATTTTCCGAACATCGTATTCTTCCTCGGCCCCTTAGTGAGCGGATTCCGCGTGGCTCATGTCCATGCCTTCCATTCCTTCGTGCGCTGCGTGTTCGCCTTCCGGTTTGGACATGTTCATGCTCTTGCCGTGATCCATGAATTTGCTGGTCACTGCTTTAAACAAATCTGGTTTCACGCTGGAGAAGTACTCCACCTTGTTGTATTCGCTCGGTGCAGCCACTTTCTCGAATGCCGCCATGTCGTTCATGGTGTTCGGAGATTGTTTCGCTTTAGCGACCCACTGATCGAATGTGGCACGATCCGGCGTAGCAATGGCTTTGAACTTCATACCAGAGAAGCCCGGGCCGCTATAGCTTGCTGAGATACCGTCGTAGGTACCCGCTTCGTTAGCGATAAGATGCAGGTTGGTCTGCATGCCGGCCATGGCGTAAATCTGGCTGCCCAGACGCGGGATAAAGAAGGAGTTCATCACGGAGTTGGAGGTCACTTTGAACTGCACCGGTACGTTCGCCGGGAAAGCGATTTCGTTAACGGTAGCAATGCCCTGCTCCGGGTAGATGAAGAACCATTTCCAGTCCATGGAAACCACTTCAATGGTGATAGGTTTCTCGTCATGAACCAGCGGTTTGCTCGGTTCTAAGGAGTGAGTGGTTTTCCAGGTCAGAACGGCGAGGAAGATGATGATAAGAATTGGCACGGTCCAGACCACAGCTTCCACTTTATTGGAGTGTGACCAGTTCGGGCTATACTTCGCATCTTTATTGCTCGCACGATACTTCCAGGCGAAACCAACAGCCATTAAGACGGCCGGTATCACGACGATCATCATCAGGCCGAAGGCCGTCAGAATCAGCGAACGCTGCTCCAGTCCAATCTGTCCTTTGGGGTCAAGTAGTGCAGAATCACAGCCACTGAGTAATACAGTGCTGGCGATTAATGACAACCATCCCAAGTTTTTATTGTATTTCCTGAGTCTCATGTAACGACCTCAATTCCACGGGGTGTTGGTGGCGTTTAAAGTGTGGGGTCATTTTACGGGAAGGTTACATTACTGTAAACATCATTGGGGCTCTGTCAGTTATGTGTTACCGGGTTCTGCCGTGCTTGTCACAGATGTTGCCGAATGTGTCTATTTTTCAGGCGGAATGCCCATCTGACGGGCGTTATAACGAAAGGGGGCATAAGGGAAGGGTTAGGATGGCAATTGGTATAACCATTGTCAAAAATATACAATTAATTAACAAATAATCATCAAATAAAAGACAATTAAAAAACGAAAATTTAATTGGTCTGCTGCTGAATCGGTTAAAGAAATAAAGCCTGTTTTAAACGTTCCAGTAATTTCCAGAATTCTAAAGCGCACAAAAGCGCAAATAAAAAATTTTATATACGATGCGTGAGTTATTATTACGCGTAGTGATTACATCGGATAGGCCGCATTTTTTACTTATTTAGCGGAACCGACGTTTTACGCAGGGCCAGATAGTCAAGCAGGCAGCCGACAACGATGCCAACAAAGGCAATCGCTACCCCCGCTTCAAGCACCCTCGCTGACCACGATAGCGCTGAGAAATCCAGCGCATCGCTGATTAACATCAGCAGCCAGATGCCCAGCAGCGCAACACCCACTAACAGCAGACGCAGCGCCAGACGATAGCCGCCGCTGTAGTCCGTACGCGGCATAAACTGCTCGGTTTGCTGGGTATACTCCAGCGTTTGTCGGCAAACGAGCAGTAAGAAGATTCCCGGCACGGCGGCGACCACGGAGAAAAGATAGAACGCTGGCCAGCCGTGGGCTTCAACAAACCAGCCGGCAATTGGCCCGACGTACACGCGACCTACGGCAGAGAGTGCCGACAGTAGCGCAAACTGGGTGGCGGAAAACGACTTATTGCATAACGTCATCAGCAACGCGACAAACGCCGCGGTGCCCATACCGCCACACAGGTTTTCAAAGAACACCGCCGCCGCCATCGAGTAGAGGTGTTTATCGGTGACCGACAGCATCCAGTAACCGGCGTTGGAGACGCCCTGCAAAATACCGAAAATGAGCAGCGCGCGGAACAACGTCAGACGCTGCATCAGCACGCCGCCGTACAGTGCGCCGACGATGGTCGCGAATAAGCCAAGGGTTTTGTTGACCATCCCGACCTGGCCTGCGTCAAAGCCAACGCCGCGAATCAGGAAGGTGGTGGTCAGACTCATGGCGAAGGCATCGCCGAGCTTGTACATCACAATCAGCAGCAGGATCAGCCACGCGTTGTTGCGGCCAAAGAAATCTTTTAATGGCGCAACCACCGCTTGCTCAAGGCTTTTAGGTACCGGAATAACGTCGCTTGGTTCCGGCGCCAGAAGGGTGGCGATAATACAGGGCACCAGCAGCGCGGCCATCAGCCAGTACATGCCCTGCCAGCCCAGCCATTTATCAGCCAGCCACAGCGCTAAACCGCCGGAAACCAGCATCCCCAGGCGGTAGCCCAGCACGCTAATTGCCGCACCGGCCCCGCGCTCTTCGGCGGGCAGCACGTCGGTTTTCCAGGCGTCGAAGACGATATCCTGCGAAGCGGAACAGAAGGCGATAACAACCGCCAACGCCGCCATCCAGCGCAGCTGTGTGGCGGGTTCAAGGAAACCCATCGCCGCAATGGCGGCAAGCAGCAAACATTGGGTGGTTAACAGCCAGCCGCGACGACGCCCGAGGAATGGCGGCGTATAGCGGTCCATGACCGGAGACCAGAGAAACTTAAACACATATGCCTGTCCGACAAGCGAGAAGAAACCGATGGTTTTCAGGTCGATATTCTCGACCGTCATCCACGCCTGGAGCGTCCCTGAGGTCAGGGCAAGCGGTAAACCGGACGCAAAGCCAAGAATCAGCAGAATGGCTGATTTCGGTTGCTGAAAAATTCGCAGATAGTGAGCAGACATAGGCGTATACGTTCAGACCCGGCGAGGTGCCGGGTCTGAGACAGGATTAACGAGCGTTCTGTTTGATGAAATCGTGGATCGCGGTGTCCTGGGCCATATCGGCGATGGTGTCGCTCAGGACGCTATCAACGGTATTGGCGATATTCTGGTTGGAGGCCTGGAACGCGCCCTCAACGGAATAGTTAGAACGGTAGTTTTTGGTCATCTTGTTACCGTTGGCGGCGGTCGCGATGATAGCAATATCCGCTTTGGTATTGATGTTGTAACGCACGTTACCCTGGGAAACGTCGGCGTACAGCTGATTAACGATGATCTGCAGGTTTACCGCACCGTTCGGACCAATCATGTAGCCACGCGCGGTCATCTGTTTTTCCAGCACTTCTTGCATCAGGAAGCGCAGGTCGCGGGAAGCGGTCAGGGTTACCAGCTGGTTGTTGCGAGTGACTTTCGCCAGCGCCTGATCCTGACGCTGGTCGGCGCCGGTAATGCTGACGGTCACGCCCATCAGGCTCGGATCCTGCTGAGGCAGTGTGATTTTCGGCGACACGTCAACGGTGGTCGGCGGCGTTGCGCATCCTGCCAACATAAACAGTGCTACCAGTGGGAAGAGGATTTTTTTTAACATGTTAGGGTTCTCAAACGCATTGTTTACTGAAAATTCCCGCCATCATAACATCGCCAACGGTTAGGGGAAGTAGGCAATGCATGTAATTTCATCGTGTTGGTGCTTTTCTGCAACAAGAAGCGGTTTGCGGCAGGATTTCAGATGAGGACGGATTGTAAAAGGCGTTAACTTCATCTACTTGACAAATAAAATGAGGCGAACGCTAATTTTTTGTTGCCTTTGTGTAATGGAATCAGTAAAAGCGGCTAACATTTAAAGGGATAGGCGGCATCTTAACGTTGTCGGAGGAGTAATATCATGATGATGCGTGAACAAATCGAAGAAAAATTAAGGGCAGCGTTTGATCCTGTGTTCCTGGAAGTTGTCGATGAAAGCTACCGCCACAACGTACCGGCAGGCTCAGAGAGCCACTTTAAAGTTGTGCTGGTGAGCGATCGCTTTACCGGGGAACGCTTCCTGAATCGCCACCGAATGATCTATGGCACCCTAACAGAGGAGTTTGCCTCCACCGTACATGCTCTGGCACTGCATACCTACACGCGTAAAGAGTGGGAAGGTTTACAGGATACCGTTTTTGCCTCGCCGCCGTGTCGCGGCGCGGGGACTATCGCGTAGAAAAGGCATTTGCAACGCGGAACTTTTCCAGTATGTTGCGTACAGATTATGAGAAAACGGCCTGCGGGCCGTTTTGTTTTGTCTGAATTTTGAGCGCTAAAAACAGTATTCAGACAAAAATTAGCCGGGAATTGTGAAAAATGCCGCAGCAACGCGTGATAACCGTTCTCGACTCATAAAAGTGATGCCGCTATAATGCTGCGTCTTATTTTTCGGAATGTCTTCGGGATGATTCTGGCTACAGGGAATGGTTTCTGATTAAAAGAGAACGTCCCAGTACTGCAAGGCATGATTCAGAGTTGACCGAGCACTGTGATTTTTTTGAGGTAACAAGATGCAAGTTTCAGTTGAAACCACTCAGGGCCTTGGCCGCCGTGTAACGATTACTATCGCTGCTGACAGCATCGAGACCGCTGTAAAAAGCGAGCTGGTCAACGTAGCGAAAAAAGTACGCATTGACGGTTTCCGTAAAGGTAAAGTACCGATGAATGTTGTTGCTCAGCGTTATGGCGCTTCCGTGCGTCAGGACGTGCTGGGTGACCTGATGAGCCGCAACTTTGTTGATGCGATCATCAAAGAGAAGATCAATCCGGCTGGCGCACCGAACTACGTTCCGGGCGAATACAAGCAGGGTGAAGACTTCACCTACGCAGTAGAATTCGAAGTGTACCCGGAAGTTGAGCTGAAAGGTCTGGACGCTATCGAAGTTGAAAAACCGGTTGTTGAAGTGACCGAAGCCGACGTTGACGGCATGCTGGACACCCTGCGTAAGCAGCAGGCTAACTGGAAAGACAAAGACGGCGCTGTTGACGCTGAAGACCGCGTAACCGTTGACTTCATCGGTTCCGTAGACGGCGAAGAGTTCGAAGGCGGCAAAGCGACTGACTTCGTACTGGCGATGGGCCAGGGTCGTATGATCCCGGGCTTTGAAGACGGTATCAAAGGCCACAAAGCAGGCGAAGAGTTCACCATCGACGTGACCTTCCCGGAAGAATACCACGCTGAAAACCTGAAAGGTAAAGCGGCTAAGTTCGCGATTACCCTGAAGAAAGTTGAAGAGCGTGAGCTGCCGGAACTGACTGCTGAATTCATCAAACGTTTCGGCGTTGAAGATGGCACCGTTGAAGGTCTGCGCGCTGAAGTGCGTAAAAACATGGAACGCGAGCTGAAAGGCGCGGTACGTAACCGTGTGAAATCTCAGGCGATCGAAGGTCTGGTGAAAGCCAACGAAATCGACGTTCCGGCTGCCCTGATCGACAGCGAAATCGACGTTCTGCGTCGTCAGGCTGCTCAGCGTTTCGGTGGCAACCAGCAGCAAGCGATGGAACTGCCGCGCGAACTGTTCGAAGAGCAGGCGAAACGCCGCGTTGTTGTTGGCCTGCTGCTGGGCGAAGTGATTCGTACCCACGAGCTGAAAGCTGACGAAGCACGCGTTGCTACCCTGATCGAAGAAATGGCTTCCGCCTACGAAGATCCGAAAGAAGTTATTGAATTCTACAGCAAAAACAAAGAGCTGATGGAAAACATGCGCAGCGTCGCTCTGGAAGAACAGGCTGTTGAAGCGGTTCTGGAAAAAGCGAAAGTGACTGAAAAAGCAACTTCCTTCAACGAACTGATGAACCAGCAGGCGTAATTTCGCTTCCCGGTTTACGGTTTTGAGAAAAACCCGTTGCCTTTTGGTGACGGGTTTTTTTTTATTGCAGC
Organism: Kluyvera sp. CRP; assembly: GCF_019930565.1. Classification (NCBI taxonomy): domain Bacteria; kingdom Pseudomonadati; phylum Pseudomonadota; class Gammaproteobacteria; order Enterobacterales; family Enterobacteriaceae; genus Kluyvera; species Kluyvera sp. CRP. Next base: position 2,404,672 of record NZ_CP082841.1, read on the forward strand.
GATAAGTAAAGCTGACATGATAAAACGCCGTTTGGGTGTTAGCGTAACAACAAAATATTGTTATGCTTGAAATAGGGTAAGATCGTACCCATTACTGGGGGAACGAATCACTCGCCGCATCTCTATAATCAGAAAGCTGTGGCTATTTTATTTATTATCCAGGAGACGGAAATGTCATACAGTGGCGAACGAGATAACTTTGCACCCCACATGGCCCTGGTGCCGATGGTCATTGAACAGACCTCCCGTGGCGAACGTTCTTTTGATATCTACTCCCGTCTGCTTAAAGAGCGTGTCATCTTTCTGACCGGCCAGGTGGAAGACCACATGGCGAACCTGATTGTGGCGCAAATGCTGTTTCTGGAAGCGGAAAACCCGGAAAAAGACATTTACCTGTACATCAACTCCCCAGGTGGCGTGATTACGGCTGGGATGTCTATTTATGACACCATGCAGTTCATCAAGCCGGACGTCAGCACCATCTGTATGGGGCAAGCGGCGTCGATGGGCGCGTTCCTGCTGACCGCAGGCGCAAAAGGTAAGCGCTTCTGCTTGCCGAACTCCCGCGTGATGATTCACCAACCGCTGGGCGGTTATCAGGGCCAGGCGACGGATATCGAAATCCACGCCCGTGAGATCCTGAAGGTGAAAGGACGTATGAATGAGCTTATGGCGCACCATACCGGCAAGTCTCTGGAGCAGATCGAAAGCGACACTGAACGTGACCGCTTCCTGTCCGCTTCTGAAGCCGTCGAGTATGGCCTGGTTGACTCAATTTTGAGTCAACGTAACTAATGTCATGACGGCACGTGCCGCTGCACGGTATATAATACTAAGGGCGGCACAACGCTTGCGTAGCAGCTTGCGCTTAAGAATGGCATTTGCGTCGTCATATGCGGCACAAAGAACTTAAAAAGAGGTTTTGACTCATGACAGATAAACGCAAAGATGGCTCGGGCAAACTGTTGTACTGCTCTTTTTGCGGCAAAAGCCAGCACGAAGTGCGTAAGCTCATCGCCGGCCCATCCGTGTATATCTGCGACGAATGCGTCGACTTATGTAACGACATCATTCGCGAAGAGATTAAAGAAGTGGCGCCGCATCGTGAACGCAGTGCTCTGCCGACGCCACACGAAATTCGCCACCACTTAGATGACTATGTTATCGGTCAGGAACAGGCGAAAAAGGTGCTGGCCGTTGCGGTCTACAACCACTACAAACGTCTGCGTAACGGTGATACCAACAACGGCGTTGAGCTTGGCAAAAGTAACATTCTGCTGATCGGCCCAACCGGTTCCGGTAAAACCCTGCTGGCAGAAACGCTGGCTCGCCTGCTGGACGTTCCGTTCACCATGGCGGACGCCACCACCCTGACCGAAGCGGGTTACGTGGGTGAAGACGTTGAAAACATTATTCAGAAACTGCTGCAGAAGTGCGACTACGACGTACAGAAAGCGCAGCGCGGTATTGTTTACATCGATGAAATTGACAAGATTTCCCGTAAATCTGACAACCCGTCGATTACCCGCGACGTGTCCGGCGAAGGCGTACAGCAGGCGCTGCTGAAGCTGATTGAAGGCACCGTAGCGGCCGTTCCGCCGCAGGGCGGACGTAAGCATCCGCAGCAGGAATTCCTGCAGGTTGATACCTCGAAGATCCTCTTCATCTGCGGCGGCGCGTTTGCCGGTCTGGATAAAGTGATCGGTAACCGCGTTGAAACCGGTTCGGGTATTGGCTTTGGCGCGACGGTGAAATCGAAAACGGATAAAGCCAGCGAAGGCGAACTGCTGAGCCAGGTTGAGCCGGAGGATCTGATCAAATTTGGTCTGATCCCTGAGTTTATCGGTCGTCTGCCGGTGGTAGCAACGCTGACTGAGTTAAGCGAAGAAGCGCTGATTCAGATCCTCAAAGAGCCGAAAAACGCCCTGACTAAGCAGTACCAGGCGCTGTTCAACCTCGAAGGTGTGGATCTGGAATTCCGTGATGAAGCGCTGGACGCTATCGCCAAGAAAGCCATGGCGCGTAAAACCGGCGCCCGTGGCCTGCGTTCCATCGTGGAAGCCGCGCTGCTCGAAACCATGTACGATCTGCCTTCCATGGAAGACGTTGAGAAAGTGGTCATCGACGAGTCGGTCATTGCCGGTCAAGGCGAGCCGCTGCTGATTTACGGCAAGCCGGAAGCGCAGCAGGCATCTGGCGAATAATTCACCAGTTCATACAATCAGTTAATCAAAAAGGGGGGATTTTATCTCCCCTTTTATTTTTCCGTATTCATAGCGTTGAATGTGTGGAATACATCCCCATATACTGGTTACATGTTAATGGTTGTGTGAAGCACAGTCGCATGACCAGTTTACCTGGCGGACACTAAACTAAGAGAGAGCTCTATGAATCCTGAGCGTTCTGAACGCATTGAAATCCCCGTATTGCCGTTGCGCGATGTGGTGGTTTATCCGCACATGGTCATTCCCTTATTTGTAGGGCGGGAAAAATCTATCCGTTGTCTGGAAGCGGCCATGGATCATGATAAAAAAATCATGCTGGTCGCCCAGAAAGACGCTTCAACGGATGAGCCGGGTGTAAACGATCTTTTCACCGTCGGGACCGTGGCCTCTATTTTGCAAATGCTGAAACTGCCTGACGGTACGGTCAAAGTACTGGTTGAAGGCCTTCAGCGCGCGCGTATCACCACGCTGTCTGATAACGGCGAGCACTTCTCGGCGAAGGCGGAGTATCTGGAATCGCCGGAGATTGAAGAGCGCGAGCAGGAAGTGCTGGTGCGCACGGCAATCGGTCAGTTTGAAGGCTATATCAAGCTGAACAAGAAAATTCCACCGGAAGTGCTGACGTCGCTGAACAGCATCGACGACCCTGCGCGTCTGGCGGACACCATCGCTGCGCATATGCCGCTGAAGTTGTCTGATAAACAGTCCGTTCTCGAGATGTCCGACATCAACGAACGCCTGGAATACCTGATGGCGATGATGGAGTCGGAAATCGATCTGCTGCAGGTTGAGAAGCGTATTCGCAACCGCGTGAAAAAGCAGATGGAAAAATCGCAGCGCGAGTACTATCTGAACGAGCAAATGAAAGCCATTCAGAAAGAGCTCGGCGAGATGGACGACGCGCCGGACGAGAACGAAGCGCTGAAGCGTAAGATCGACGCGGCGAAAATGCCGAAAGAGGCGAAAGAAAAAACCGAAGCCGAACTGCAGAAGCTGAAAATGATGTCACCGATGTCAGCGGAAGCGACCGTGGTTCGCGGCTATATCGACTGGATGGTGCAGGTGCCGTGGAACGCGCGCAGCAAGGTCAAAAAAGACCTTCGCCAGGCGCAGGAAATCCTCGATACCGACCACTACGGCCTGGAACGCGTGAAAGACCGCATCCTTGAGTATCTCGCGGTCCAAAGCCGTGTGAACAAAATCAAGGGGCCGATTCTGTGCCTGGTAGGGCCGCCGGGGGTGGGTAAAACCTCTCTGGGTCAGTCTATCGCTAAGGCAACCGGTCGCAAATACATCCGTATGGCGCTGGGCGGCGTGCGTGATGAGGCGGAAATCCGCGGCCACCGTCGTACCTATATTGGCTCGATGCCGGGCAAACTGATCCAGAAAATGGCCAAAGTGGGCGTTAAAAACCCGCTGTTCCTGCTTGATGAGATCGACAAAATGTCTTCCGACATGCGTGGCGATCCGGCGTCCGCACTGCTTGAAGTGCTGGATCCCGAGCAGAACGTGGCGTTCAGCGATCACTACCTGGAAGTGGACTACGATCTCAGCGACGTGATGTTTGTGGCGACCTCGAACTCCATGAATATTCCGGCGCCGCTGCTGGATCGTATGGAAGTGATTCGTCTGTCCGGTTATACCGAAGATGAAAAGCTGAACATTGCCAAACGCCACCTGCTGCCGAAGCAGATTGAGCGTAACGCCCTGAAAAAAGGCGAATTGACGGTGGACGACAGCGCAATCGTCGGCATCATCCGTTACTACACGCGTGAAGCGGGTGTCCGTAGCCTGGAACGTGAAATTTCGAAACTGTGCCGCAAAGCAGTTAAACAACTGCTGCTCGACAAAGAGCTGAAGCACATCGAGATTAACGGCGACAATCTGCACGATTACCTCGGCGTTCAGCGCTTTGACTACGGTCGCGCCGACGACGAAAACCGCGTGGGTCAGGTGACCGGCCTGGCGTGGACGGAAGTGGGCGGCGATCTGCTGACCATCGAAACCGCCTGCGTACCGGGTAAAGGCAAGCTGACCTACACCGGTTCGCTGGGTGAAGTGATGCAGGAGTCCATTCAGGCGGCGCTGACCGTGGTGCGCGCGCGCGCGGAAAAACTGGGTATCAACCCGGATTTCTACGAAAAACGCGACATTCACGTGCACGTGCCGGAAGGGGCAACGCCGAAAGACGGCCCGAGTGCCGGTATCGCGATGTGTACCGCGCTGGTTTCCTGCCTGACCGGTAACCCGGTGCGTGCAGACGTGGCGATGACGGGTGAAATCACCCTGCGTGGCCAGGTGCTGCCGATCGGTGGTCTGAAGGAAAAACTGCTCGCAGCACACCGTGGCGGCATTAAGACTGTTCTGATTCCTGATGAGAACAAACGCGATCTGGAAGAGATTCCGGACAACGTTCTGGCGGATCTGGACATTCACCCGGTGAAACGAATTGAGGAAGTTCTGTCCCTTGCGCTGCAAAATGAGCCGACCGGCATGCAGGTTGTAACCGCAAAATAGTGACCTCGCGCAAAGAGCGTTAATAAAAAGCGGGCTGGCAAGCGTAAACTGACTTGCCAGCCTTTTTTTGTCTCGCTAATTTAGACGGCTGGCAGGTGTGTCGTCGACAACGGGTGTTGTAAGGGCATGGGAGTCCTGATATAACTGCTCCGCGATCGCACCCTGAAGGATTCAGGTGCGATATAAATAATAAAGAGAGGAAGAGAACAGTGAACAAATCTCAACTGATTGACAAAATTGCTGCTGGCGCGGATATCTCCAAAGCTGCAGCTGGACGTGCGTTAGATGCTTTAATTGCTTCTGTTACTGAATCTCTGCAAGCTGGGGATGACGTTGCGCTGGTAGGTTTTGGTACCTTTGCTGTTAAAGAGCGTGCTGCCCGTACTGGCCGCAACCCTCAGACCGGTAAAGAGATCACTATCGCTGCCGCGAAAGTACCAGGCTTCCGTGCAGGTAAAGCACTGAAAGACGCGGTAAACTGATCGCTTTCCCGCTAAGGGAATGTGGCAAAGTACAAGGGCGCATCATCTGATGTGCCTTTTTTTATGGCTTATTGCGTACTTTTAAGCGTTTATATGCGGTCTGTGCTGACAACCGCCCCGGTTTCTTGTCAAAATACGCCCTCACGCGCAGCGGCCACACGTGGTATGCTGCACGAGGTATAAAAGTCACCTACAGCGGAGTGTTGTTACACCATGATGGACAATTTACGCACGGCAGCTAACAGTGTCGTGATCAAAGTCATTTTCGGTCTCATTATCGTGTCGTTCATTTTGACCGGCGTGAGTGGTTACCTGATTGGCGGTAACAATAATTTTGCCGCGAAAGTGAATGGCCAGGAAATCGGCCGCGGCCAGTTTGAAAATGCCGTTGCCAGCGAACGTAACCGTATGCAGCAACAGCTGGGCGATCAGTTCTCCGAGCTGGCGGCCAACGAAAACTACATCAAAACAATGCGTCAGCAGGTACTGAACCGCCTGATTGACGAAGCGCTGCTGGACCAGTATGCGAAAGACTTAGGTCTTGGCATCAGCGATGAGCAGGTGCGTAAAGCGATTTTTGCTACCCCGGCGTTCCAGAACGACGGCAAATTTGATAACACCCGCTATACCTCGCTGGTGAATCAGATGGGCATGACGCCTGACCAGTATGCTCAGGCGCTGCGTAACCAGTTAACCACTCAGCAGCTGATTAACGCCGTTGCAGGCACTGACTTCATGCTGCCGGGCGAAACCGACCAGCTGGCGGCGCTGGTATCCCAGCAGCGTCTGGTGCGCGAAGCGACCATCGACGTCAACGCACTGGCGGCAAAACAGCAGGTGAGCGATCAGGAAATTTCCAGCTACTACGAACAAAACAAAGGTCAGTTCGTGGCGCCGGAACAGTTCCGCGTTAGCTACATCAAGCTGGATGCAGCGGCAATGAGCCAGGACGTCTCTGACGACGATATCCAGTCTTACTACGACCAGCATCAGGATCAGTTCACTCAGCCGCAGCGTGACCGCTACAGCGTGATTCAGACTAAAACTGAAGCGGAAGCGAAAGCCGTGCTGGACGAGCTGAACAAAGGCGCTGACTTCGCTGAACTGGCGAAAACCAAGTCTGCCGATATTATCTCTGCACGTAACGGCGGTGATATGGGCTGGCTGGAAGCCTCGACGACCCCTGACGAACTGAAAAATGCCGGGCTGAAAGAGAAAGGCCAGCTGTCTGGGGTGATTAAATCTTCTGTTGGCTTCCTGGTCGCACGTCTGGATGACGTTCAGCCTGCGGTGGTAAAACCGCTGGCGGACGTACGTAAGGACATTGCCGACAAAGTGAAGCAGGAAAAAGCGCTCGACGCATTCTATGCCCTGCAGCAGAAAGTGAGCGACGCGGCGAGCAATGATAACGACTCCCTGGCAGGCGCAGAGCAGGCGGCAGGTGTTAAAGCCGTCGAAACCGGCTGGTTTGACCGTAATAACCTGCCCGCTGAGCTGAACTTCAAACCGGTATCTGACGCTATCTTTAACGGCGGTCTGGTTGGCGAGAACGGCATGCCGGGCAGCAACTCCGATATTATTACCGTCGATGGCGATCGCGCCTTCGTACTGCGCGTGAGCGAGCACAAAGCCGAAGCGGTGAAACCGCTGGCCGACGTGAAAGCGCAGGTGACCGATATCGTTAAGCACAACAAAGCTGAACAGCAAGCGAAACTGGACGCTGAGAAGCTGCTGGTGGCGCTGAAAGACGGTAAAGGTGACGAGGCGATGAAAGCGGCGGGTCTGAGCTTTAGCGCCAGTAAAACGCTGAGCCGCGCGGGTCAGGATCCGCTGAGCCAGGCGGCCTTCTCACTGCCGCTGCCGCAGAAAGATAAACCAAGCTTCGGTATCGGCAACGATATGCAGGGTAACGTGGTTCTGCTGGCGCTGGACGAAGTGAAAGCAGGCGAAATGCCGGAAGCGCAGAAAAAAGCGATGGTGCAGGGAATTACCCAGAACAATGCCCAGATCGCTTTCGAAGCGATGATGAACAACCTGCGTAAATCCGCGAAGATTAAGCTCGGCGATATCATCGACCAGCAGCAATAATCGGAACTCGCCTCGCATAAATTTGTAATGCGATGAACATACCAAAGGCCGCTTTCGCGGCCTTTTCCACATTTAAAATCCGCCTTTTGCACGGTCTTCCGCCGCTCGTTATGGTGCTCTGGTCATTAACCAATAAGGAGATATCAATATGAAACGTGGAATCAAACTGTGTGTTATCGCCGCCGTTATGGCCTGTGCCGGAGTCAGTTCCAGCACGCAGGCCGCCCAGCCCGCGGCGGCAAAAACGCCAGCAGCGCAGAGCAGCGTGAGCGCCGCGCCGGATGCACAGGCGAAGGCCGTGCCGGGGAACAAGAACGCTGAGGATGAAGGTACCAGGGTGAGCATCAATACGGCGTCAGCCGAAGCGCTGGCCCAGGCGATGGATGGCGTCGGCTTGAAGAAGGCGCAGGCCATCGTCAGCTATCGCGAGGAGTATGGCCCCTTCAAAACGCTGGACGATCTTAAACAAGTACCGGGAATGGGCAGCTCGCTGGTTGAGAGGAATCTGGCGCACCTCACGCTTTAATTTGCTTTGACGGTTTGCACTCGGCTGAAAATTTGCCAGACTAAAGAGGTCATACCAGTGGTGTGACCTCTGACTCTATTCATAATTTAAAATAACAAGGCTATGGCGCTATGCAGACACAAATCAAAGTTCGCGGTTATCACCTGGACGTGTACCAGCACGTTAACAACGCCCGCTATCTGGAGTTTCTGGAAGAGGCCCGCTGGGACGGGCTGGAAAATAGCGCGGGGTTCCAGTGGATGAGCGCGCACCACATTGCCTTTGTGGTGGTGAATATCAACATCAACTACCGCCGCCCGGCGGTGCTGGGCGACGTGCTGACGGTGACCAGCAAAGTGGAGCAGCTAAACGGCAAAAGCGGCGTACTCAGCCAGGTGGTGACGCTAAATCCGGAAGGCCAGGTGGTGGCCGATGCGCTGATCACCTTTGTGTGTATCGATCTGAAAACCCAGAAGGCGCTGCCGTTGGAAGGCGAGTTGCGGCAGCATCTGGAAGCAATGGTTGAGTAATGTGTTGAGACTGAAGGTAGCGTAATTCGTAGGCCTGATGAGCTAAGCGCCATCAGGCTGCGCAGCGCAGTTGCCGGATGGCGGCGTTGCCTTATCCGGCCTGGCATCCTGTTTTATCGATAATGTCTCAAGACTTATTTCAGTCCGGTTTTTTGTTTCATCGCGGCCATCACGCCCGGCTTATCCGCCAGATAATGATTTAACCCGTTGGCGCGAAGATGACAGGCCGCGCAGTGGCCGCAGCCATCGCCCTTAATGCCGTTGTAGCAGGTCAGCGTCTCGCTGCGCACCAGATCTAGCTTGCCCCAGTAGTCCGCCAGCGCCCAGGTCTGCGCTTTGTCCAGCCACATCAGCGGCGTTTCAAAACGAATATCTTTCGCCATCCCTAAGCTCACCGCATGGTTCAGGGCCTTCACGAATTCGTCGCGGCAATCCGGATAGCCGGAGAAGTCGGTCTCGCACACGCCGGTAATGACCGCTTCTGCATGCACCTGATAAGCGTAAATCGCCGTTAGCGTCAGGAACAGAATATTGCGCCCCGGCACGAAGGTGTTGGGAATGCCATCGGCACTGGGCTCATAGTCCGGTACCGGAATACTGTCGCGGGTCAGGCTGCTGACCGCCAGTTCGTTCAACAGAGTGACGTCCAGCACCTTGTGCGCGCGGGCGCCTAGCTTTAAAGCCAGTTCGCGGGCGACGTCAATTTCGGCGCGGTGGCGCTGACCATAATCAAACGTGACGCAGTGCACTTCATCATATTGATGCAGCGCCTGCACCAGGCATGTAGTGGAGTCTTGTCCACCGCTAAAGACGACAACGGCACGTTTCATGGTTTTTCCTGTCTGTGAATCTGAAAGCCGCTATGGTAACGCCTGTGCGGCGCGGCGACCAGCTTCTTCACCGCACGGTGGGCGGCAGCCAGGCCGCGCTAAAATCGAACCAGCCGCGGGCGTTAAGGCGAATGCCGTTAACCCCCGGCGGCGCGCTAACCTGGTACTGATAGTTAAACAGCGGCGTCAGGATGGCGTCACTCATTAAGCGCGTAAAAATACGCTTCAGCGCGGCAATTCGCAGGCCATCATCCGGCAACGCCTGCGCTTCATCCAGCGCCGACTGCACGCGGGCAGCCTGTGAATCGGTAAACAGCGCCGGCCACAGCGCGTCGCAGCGTAGCCATTGTTCCAGCGCATATTCCGGCATCTCGCCGATGAGCCTGTCGCCCATAAACAGGTCGGCCTGGGGGAGGTGGGGGCAACCGGTCCAGTTTTTGGCATCGTAGAACAGCACCGTTAATTCGCAGCCTTGCCGTGCGAGTGCGATTTTCAACTCCTCTGCCATCGTATGCAGTTCGACCGGCAGGTGATAAAGCAGAGTGAGACGGGAAGGCAGGGCGACGTCATCGTCTTCCGGCACCAACGGGATATCCCAGCCAGGCAGCATCTCTTCGCTTGGTGTTATCAGGTTTTCGCCTAGCGGCAGGCTTTGCAGCAGGCCGGAGCGGTGAATCAGCGCAATGACCCGCTGCGCCTGCGCCATGCTCAGTCGTGGGCTCTGACGCAACGCCAGATAGCAAAAACCGAGGCTAATACTGTGGCTGACTAACCGTAACTCAGCCAACTCTTCCGGCTTGCCGATGGCTATCTGCACCGGATGCTGGCAGCTGGTGCCGAGTCCTTGCTCGAACAACTGTGGCGTGATCCAGTACTCGATCGCCTGGAGCAGCGGATGGCTTTGATGATAGCGATGGTGACTCTCAATACGCACCAGCTCAGGCTCGAAGATCTTCAGCATAAAGGGGCCGGTCCCTTGCACCGGGTCGTCCGGATGCGCCAGCACGCTGCAGTAGCTGGCCAGCCGGTGCGGTAGCCAATAGTCCGGGCGATGCAGGATAAAGCTCAAACACTGAGGGTGGGTTTGGGTAATTTCTTTCACGCTGGCGAACAGCTTTGCCAGCTCCGGTAGTTCGAAGAGCATCAGCAGACGGCGGCGTAGCTGTTCCGTCTCGACGGCGTCACCGTTGTGCCAGTGCAGCGTCGAGCGAATGTAAAACTGCCAGTGCAGCCCGTCCGGAGAAACCGACCAGTGGTGAGCCAAATCCCCCTGCGGCTGAGAGGCCTCATGGTTGAAGCGGGTCAAGCCTGAATAGATCTGTCCGGCCAGATGTTGCTCTGCACGCCCGGAGAGGAAGCCGGGATGCAGTGGTTCCAGCGGGCGATAGTAGGGAATACGCAGCGTCGGCGTGTTGTTTTGCCACTGACCGCCGAGAAACGGATGCAGTAGCGCCCGCAGCTCAACCGGGGCAATTTGCGCAAGTTCCAGCGCATTGTGCTGTTCCCCACGGTTGAGTGCGGTCTCCATCATCTCATTACGCAGCGCCTCCGGTGTGGTGTGAAAACGTAGCTGACCACGCTTACCGCGCCCGGACTGCGCCTGCCAGCTGAGCCACCCGGCCTCCTGCGCCTGACGCAGCAGCGTGCGCACATGGCGCTCGCTGCAAAAACAGCGGGCGGCCAGCTCGGCAATGGTCACCTGCTGATCGTCACCCTGCGACGGCAGCCACAGACGCTGGAACTGATTTAAACGATTTAACAGTCGCATATAAACCCGGAACAATAAAAATGAAGTATTCAGTATTACTTCCGTATATCCCAGCAGATACTGACTGACAAGAGAGAGCGATCACAGGCGGGAAAAATCATGGCAAGACTGGCGGCGTTTGATATGGATGGCACACTGTTGATGCCAGACCATCGTTTAGGCGAGAGAACCGTTGCGGTACTGAAACGGCTGCGCGAACGGCAAATTACGCTGACTTTTGCTACCGGACGTCATGTGCTGGAGATGCGTCCGCTGGTCGACACGCTTTCGCTGAACGCATATTTAATTACCGGTAACGGGACGCGCATTCATACCCAACAGGGCGAAGTGCTGTACCGCAGCGACCTTGCTGCAGACGTCGCCGAGCAGGTGCTGCATTCCTACTGGGATACCAAAGCCAGCATGCACGTTTTTAACGATAACGGCTGGTTTACCGGGCGCGAGATCCCGGAATTACTCAAGGCGCATGTGTATAGCGGTTTCTCCTACCAGCTGCGCGATCTGCGGCGGATCCCGGCGCATCAGGTGACCAAAATTTGTTTCTGTGGCGATCACGACGATCTCTGCCGCCTGCGTATTCAACTCACAGAAGCACTGCATGATCGCGCCGATATCTGTTTCTCAGCGATAGACTGTCTGGAAGTGCTGCCGCGTGGCAGCAATAAAGGCGCGGCGCTGAAGGTGCTGAGCGACCATCTTGGCGTCGGCATGGAAGAGTGCATGGCCTTTGGCGATGCCATGAACGACCGTGAAATGCTGGGGCTGGTGGGCCGGGGCGTGATCATGGGCAACGCAATGGGGCAGCTTAAAGCGGCGCTGCCTCATCTGCCGGTTATCGGAAACTGCAACAACCAGGCGGTTTCCCACTATTTAACGCATTGGCTGGATACACCAAATCTACCTTATTCCCCCGAATAGAGAGACTTACCAGCAAGCCCGGCATCTGATGATGTCGGGCTTTTTTTATTGGGCGATCAGCCGCTCGATTTCACGACGCCACGGCGCGATATCGCCGATATTAGTCGCCACCCATTCGGCGTTGTAATAGGTATCGAGATAGCGCTCGCCGCTGTCGCACAGCAGTGTGACGATCGAACCGCGTTTCCCTTCGGCGCGCATTTGCGCAGCCAGCTGCAGCGCGCCCCACATATTGGTGCCAGTGGAAGCGCCCACTTTGCGGCCCAACTGGGTTTCCAGCCACTGCGCGGTGGCGACGCTGGCGGCGTCCGGCACGCGCAGCATGTCATCGACGACGTCCGGGATAAACGACGGTTCGACGCGCGGGCGGCCAATACCCTCGATTTTACTGCCGACGCTGCCGCGTAGGCTGACGTCGCGGTGCTGCCAGTAGTCGAGGAAGACTGAATTTTCTGGATCGACGACCAGCAGTCGCGTGTCGTAACCCTGGCAGCGAATGTAGCGACCAATGGTGGCGGAGGTGCCACCGGTGCCCGCGCTCATCACCACCCATGACGGCACCGGATTCGGTTCGTGAGACATCTGGCGGAAAATGCTGTCGGCAATATTATTGTTGCCGCGCCAGTCGGTGGCGCGTTCAGCGTAGGTGAATTGATCCATATAATGGCCGTTCAGCTCGCGGGCCAGTTTTTCCGATGCGGCGTAGATTTCACAGGCACTCTCCACGAAATGGCAGCGGCCGCCGTAGAATTCAATTTGTTCGATTTTGCGTTTCGCCGTACAGGCAGGCATGACCGCAATAAACGGCAGCCCCAGCAGGCGGGCAAAATAGGCTTCGGACACCGCAGTGGAACCGGAAGAGGATTCAATAATCGTCGTGCCTTCCTGAATCCAGCCGTTGCACAGCCCATAGAGGAACAGCGAACGCGCCAGGCGGTGCTTCAGGCTGCCGGTGGGATGGGTACTTTCATCTTTCAGATACAGCTGAATACCGGGGAAAGCGGGCAGCGACAAACGAATCAGATGCGTATCGGCGCTGCGTTGATAATCGGCGTTAATTTCGCTAATGGCATTTTTGACCCAGGTGCTATTCATCATCATTTTCCGTTTGTCATTTTGTGCCCAGCTTAGCGAAAACGGCAGAAAAAATTGTTGCCATCTGACCTTTAAAATACAATTAAGAGAGAAAATTTTTCTCTCGGTGAAGGTAATGTTAGATAAAATTGACCGTAAGCTGCTCTCCTTGCTGCAGAATGACTGCACGCTCTCTTTGCAGGCGTTAGCGGATGCCGTTAATCTGACCACCACGCCATGCTGGAAACGGCTTAAACGGCTGGAAGATGACGGCGTGCTGCTCGGGCGTGTGGCGCTGCTGGATCCGGAAAAACTCGGTTTAGGGTTGACGGCGTTCGTCCTGATTAAAACCCAGCATCACAGCAGCGACTGGTACAGCCTGTTTGTCAGCGAAGTGACGCAAATGCCTGAGGTGCTCGGCTTCTGGCGTATGGCCGGGGAGTATGATTACCTGATGCGCGTGCAGGTTGCTGACATGAAACGCTACGATGATTTTTACAAAAGCCTGGTGAATCGCGTCCCCGGACTGTCGGACGTCACCTCAAGCTTTGCGATGGAACAGATTAAATACACCACAGCACTTCCCATCGAATAACTCTATCTCTGGAATTTTACTGCGTGCGATTATTTGCTCAACTTAGCTGGTACTTTCGTCGGGAATGGCGTCGCTATCTCGGCGCCGTGGCCCTGCTAATTATCATTGCCATTCTCCAACTGATTCCGCCAAAAGTCGTGGGGATCGTGGTTGATGGCGTGACGCAACACCACTTCACCGCCGGTAAGCTGATGATGTGGATTGGCACTATGGTTCTGATTGCCGTGGTGGTCTATCTGCTGCGCTACGTCTGGCGCGTGCTGCTGTTTGGGGCATCCTACCAGTTGGCCGTCGAACTGCGTGAAGATTTCTATCGTCAGCTCAGCCGCCAGCATCCGGAATTCTATCTGCGCCACCGTACCGGCGACCTGATGGCGCGGGCCACCAACGATGTTGACCGCGTGGTCTTCGCCGCCGGGGAAGGCGTGCTGACGCTGGTGGACTCGCTGGTGATGGGCTGCGCGGTGCTGATCGTGATGTCCACCCAGCTCAGCTGGCAGCTGACATTATTAGCGCTGGTGCCGATGCCGATTATGGCGCTGGTTATCCATCGTTACGGCGATCTGCTGCACGAGCGCTTCAAAGTGGCGCAGGCGGCGTTCTCCAGCCTTAACGATCGCACCCAGGAAAGCCTGACCAGCATTCGCATGATCAAAGCCTTCGGCCTTGAAGACCGGCAGTCTGCGCAGTTTGCCGCCGACGCGGCGGACACCGGGGTGAAAAACATGCGCGTCGCGCGTATCGACGCGCGCTTTGACCCGACGATTTATATTGCTATCGGCATGGCGAACCTGCTGGCGATTGCCGGCGGTAGCTGGATGGTGATGCAGGGCGATCTGACGCTCGGCCAGTTGACCAGTTTTATGATGTACCTTGGGCTGATGATTTGGCCGATGCTGGCGCTGGCGTGGATGTTCAACATTGTCGAGCGCGGCAGCGCAGCCTATAGCCGCATTCGCACTTTGCTGGCGGAAGCGCCGGTGGTGAACGATGGCGTCCAGCCGGTGCCGGAAGGGCGCGGTACGCTCGCGCTGGCGATACACCGCTTTAGCTACCCGCAAACCGACAAGCCGACCCTTGAGGAGGTTAACGTCACGCTGAAACCGGGGCAAATGCTGGGCATCTGCGGGCCGACCGGCTCTGGAAAATCGACTATTCTGGCGCTGATTCAGCGCCACTTCGACGTGGATGACGGTGAGATCCGTTTCCACGATATTCCTCTACGCCAGCTTCAGCTCGATGCCTGGCGCAGCCGTCTGGCGGTCGTCAGCCAGACGCCATTCCTGTTTTCCGATACGGTGGCCAGCAATATCGCATTGGGCTGCCCGAGCGCCACGCAGGAAGAAATTGAACGCGCGGCGAAGCTGGCCTGCGTGCATGAAGATATTCTGCGTCTGCCACAGGGGTACGACACCGAAGTGGGCGAGCGTGGCGTGATGCTCTCCGGCGGGCAAAAACAGCGCATTTCGATTGCTCGCGCGCTGCTGCTGGATGCTGAAATCCTGATTCTCGACGACGCGCTGTCGGCGGTTGATGGCCGTACTGAGCATCAAATATTGCATAACCTGCGTCAGTGGGGCGAAGGGCGGACAGTCATTATCAGCGCCCATCGCTTATCGGCGCTGACTGACGCCAGCGAGATCATCGTGATGCAGCATGGGCATATTGCCCAGCACGGGCAGCATGAACAGCTGGCGGCGCAGGCCGGCTGGTATCGTGATATGTACCGTTATCAACAGCTGGAAGCCGCGCTGAACGACGCGCCGGAAGAAGAGAAACCGGAGGAAGTGAATGCGTAGTTTCGGGCAACTGTGGCCAACCTTAAAACGGCTGCTGGCCTACGGCTCGCCGTGGCGTAAGCCGCTGTCGATTGCCGTGGCGATGTTGTGGGTGGCGGCTGCCGCTGAAGTGAGCGGGCCGCTGCTGATCAGCTATTTTATCGATAATATGGTGGCGAAAGACATTTTGCCGTGGGGGAAAGTGGCTGGTCTTGCGGCGGCCTATATTGGCCTGCAACTGCTGGCCGCGACGCTGCACTATAGCCAGTCGCTGCTGTTTAACCGCGCGGCGGTCGGCGTGGTGCAACAGCTGCGAACCGACGTGATGGATGCCGCGCTGCGCCAGCCGCTAAGCGAATTTGATACCCAGCCGGTTGGTCAGCTTATTTCGCGGGTAACCAACGACACCGAAGTGATTCGTGACCTTTACGTGACCGTGGTGGCGACGGTGCTGCGCAGCGCGGCGCTGATTGGCGCCATGCTGGTCGCCATGTTCAGCCTCGACTGGCGCATGGCGCTGGTGGCGATTGTCATTTTCCCGGCGGTCATGACGGTGATGGTGATTTATCAGCGTTACAGCACGCCGATTGTACGCCGCGTGCGTGCGTATCTTGCCGACATCAACGATGGCTTTAACGAAGTGATCAACGGCATGAGTGTGATCCAGCAGTTTCGCCAGCAGGTGCGCTTTGGCGAGCGTATTGGCGAGGTCAGCCGTTCACACTATCTGGCGCGTATGCAAACCCTGCGGCTTGACGGCTTCCTGCTGCGCCCGCTGCTGAGCCTGTTTTCCTCGCTGATCCTCTGTGGGCTACTGATGTTGTTCGGCTTTAGCGCGCAGGGAACGATTGAGGTGGGGGTGCTGTACGCCTTTATTAGCTACCTGGGGCGTCTGAACGAACCGTTGATTGAGCTCACCACCCAGCAGTCAATGCTGCAACAGGCGGTGGTCGCCGGGGAGCGCGTCTTTGAGCTGATGGATCGTCCGCGCCAGCAGTACGGCGAGGATATTGCGCCGTTAGCCAACGGTGACATTGATATTGATAACGTGTCGTTTGCCTACCGTAGCGACAAAATGGTGCTGCAAAATATCTCGCTGTCGATTCCGGCGCGGAGCTTTGTGGCGCTGGTCGGGCATACTGGCAGCGGCAAGAGTACGCTGGCCAGCCTGCTGATGGGCTATTATCCGCCGAACGCGGGGGAGATTCGCCTCGGCGGTCGTCCATTGTCGAGCCTGAGTCATCAGGTGCTGCGCCAGGGGATCGCCGTGGTGCAGCAGGACCCAGTGGTGCTGGCAGATTCGTTCTTTGCCAACGTCACACTGGGGCGTGATATCAGTGAGGCGCAGGTCTGGCAGGTGCTGGAAACGGTGCAACTGGCGGAGCTGGCGCGCAGCATGAGCGACGGTATCTATACCCATCTTGGCGAGCAGGGCAATAACCTTTCGGTTGGGCAGAAACAGCTGCTCGCGCTGGCTCGCGTGTTGGTTGATACCCCGCAGGTGCTGATTCTCGACGAAGCGACCGCCAATATCGACTCCGGCACCGAGCGCGCTATCCAGCAGGCGCTGGCCGCCGTGCGTCAACACACCACGCTGGTGGTGATTGCTCACCGTTTATCGACTATCGTCGAAGCGGACACCATCATGGTGCTTCATCGTGGGCAGGCGGTAGAACAGGGAACGCATCAGCAACTGCTTGAAGCAAAAGGGCGTTACTGGCAGATGTATCAACTACAGTTGGCCGGGGAAGAACTGGCCGCCAGCGCTCAGGACGATGCTTTGACCGCCTGATGCACCAGAGACAGGCATTTTTCTAACAGAATGCATTTGTGACGCGCATCATGCACTCGCATGGTGCGTTTTTCTTTTTTGTCCCACGATTTCCCGCACACCATCCCTGATTATCCCGCATGAATGCCGTTTTTTCATTTCTGGCACGCCCCTTGCTTTATCTGTTGTGTGTTCGCAGCCACTACCAAATTCTGACTGGAGGGGATCTATGAAGCTGGTTACCGTGGTAATCAAACCATTCAAACTCGAAGACGTTCGCGAAGCGCTGTCTTCTATTGGCATTCAGGGCTTAACGGTGACGGAAGTGAAAGGCTTTGGTCGCCAGAAAGGTCATGCAGAGCTTTACCGCGGTGCGGAATACAGCGTCAACTTCCTGCCGAAGGTTAAGATTGATGTGGCTATCGCCGACGATCAGCTCGATGAAGTCGTCGACGTCATCAGTAAAGCCGCTTATACCGGAAAAATTGGCGACGGTAAGATTTTTGTCGCCGAACTGCAGCGCGTAATCCGTATTCGTACCGGCGAAGCCGACGAAGCGGCGCTGTAATTCCCAGACAGCACAGTAATAGGGATCGAGATGATGAAAAAAACAATGGTAAAAACGGGGTTGAGCGCGCTGGCGCTGTTGCCGGGTCTGGCGATGGCGGCACCGGCGGCGGTGGATAAAGCGGATAACGCCTTTATGATGATTTGTACCGCGCTGGTGCTGTTTATGACCATTCCGGGCATTGCGCTGTTCTACGGCGGTCTGATTCGCGGTAAGAACGTGCTCTCGATGCTGACGCAGGTCGCGGTCACCTTCGCTCTGGTGTGCGTACTGTGGGTGGTTTACGGCTATTCCCTGGCCTTCGGCACTGGCGGCAGCTTCTTCGGTAGCTTCGACTGGATCATGTTGAAAAATATCAAAATCACCGATCTGATGGGCTCCTTCTATCAGTACATCCACGTGGCGTTCCAGGGCTCCTTCGCCTGCATCACCGTGGGGCTGATTGTCGGCGCGCTGGCGGAACGTATTCGTTTCTCTGCGGTGCTGATTTTCGTGGTGATTTGGCTGACGCTCTCCTACATCCCGATCGCCCATATGGTGTGGGGTGGTGGTCTGCTGGCAAGCCATGGCGCGCTGGACTTTGCGGGCGGCACGGTGGTGCACATTAACGCGGCGGTAGCCGGTCTGGTGGGCGCTTACCTGATTGGTAAACGCGTAGGCTTCGGTAAAGAAGCTTTCAAACCGCACAACCTGCCGATGGTGTTTATTGGCACGGCGATCCTCTATTTTGGCTGGTTCGGCTTCAACGCCGGTTCCGCCAGCGCAGCGAATGAAATTGCCGGTCTGGCCTTTGTGAACACCGTCGTCGCGACTGCCGCCGCTATCCTCGGCTGGGTCTTCGGCGAGTGGGCGCTGCGCGGCAAACCTTCGCTGTTGGGTGCCTGTTCCGGTGCAATTGCAGGGCTGGTGGGTATCACTCCGGCATGCGGTTATATTGGTGTCGGCGGTGCGCTGATTCTGGGTATTGTGGTGGGTCTGGCCGGTCTGTGGGGCGTGACTTCCCTGAAACGCTGGCTGCGTGTGGATGACCCCTGCGACGTGTTCGGTGTCCACGGGGTGTGCGGCATCATCGGCTGTATTCTGACCGGTATCTTTGCTTCAACCGCGCTGGGCGGTGTGGGGTACGCTGAAGGCGTCACCATGAGCCATCAGGTGCTGGTGCAGCTGGAAAGTATCGCCATCACTATCGTTTGGTCCGGCGTTGTGGCCTTTATCGGTTATAAAGTGGCGGATCTGACGGTGGGTCTGCGCGTGCCGGAAGAGCAGGAGCGTGAAGGTCTGGACGTCAACAGCCACGGCGAAAACGCCTACAACGCCTGATAACGCCTGTCACCCGGCCGAGCATTGCGAAGCCGGGAATCCGCCGACACTGACGTTTGCGCCTCATTCGACGGATCATGAGTTATCTCCAAAGCCAAAAAAG
Source organism: Kluyvera sp. CRP (assembly GCF_019930565.1). NCBI lineage: Bacteria > Pseudomonadati > Pseudomonadota > Gammaproteobacteria > Enterobacterales > Enterobacteriaceae > Kluyvera > Kluyvera sp. CRP. Next base: position 2,423,744 of record NZ_CP082841.1, read on the forward strand.
CCTCCCATTGGGAGGCTTTTTTGTGCGTGAAGCGCATTAGTTGCGGTTACGCATGACGCCTTCCTGCACCGTCGAGGCGACCAGCACGCCATCCTGAGTATAGAATTCGCCGCGTACAAAACCGCGCGCGCTGGAGGCCGAGGTGCTTTCCACGCTGTAGAGCAGCCATTCGTTCATGTTGAACGGACGGTGGAACCACATCGAATGGTCGATGGTCGCCACCTGCATGCCTGGCTCAAGGAAGCCAACGCCGTGCGGCTGCAGTGCCACCGGCAGGAAGTTAAAGTCCGAGGCATAGCCGAGCAGATACTGGTGGATGTGCAAATCATCCGGCACCGCGCCGTTAGCGCGCATCCACACCTGGCGGCGCGGTTCCGCGACGTGCCCCTTCAGCGGGTTGTGGAACTCAACCGGGCGAATTTCCAGCGGCTTATCGCAGAGAAACTTCTCTTTGGCCTGCGGCGGCAGCAGATGCGCCAGCGAGCGGGCGATGTCGGTTTCAGAAGGTAGACCGTCCGGCGATGGCGCGGCTGGCATGCTTTTCTGATGCTCGTAGCCCGGTTCCGGCGCCTGGAAAGAGGCGGTCATATAAAAGATCGGTTTACCGTGCTGAATGGCCGCGACGCGGCGGGCGCTAAAACTGTTGCCGTCGCGCAACACTTCGACGTCGTAAACGATCGGTTTTTGGCTGTCGCCCGGGCGCAGGAAGTAGCTGTGGAACGAGTGTACCAGTCGATCGGTCGGGACCGTTTCTTTCGCGGCATACAGCGCCTGGCCAACAACCTGCCCGCCAAAGACCTGACGGAGGCCAAGATCTTCACTCTGGCCGCGGAACAGACCTTCTTCAATTTTTTCCAGATTTAATAATGTCAGCAGATTCGATAGCGCCTGGCTCATTGATACCCTCTATATTTTTACTGTCACAGCGTCAGGTGAATGTTTCCATTATAACGCAGTTTCGTCAGTGGTCCGATGGGTTCAATTATCTGAATAATGGGGCATTTGCAGGCATTAATGTGAAATATGTGCCACACTTGAGCGGTAAAAGTTGTTAAGGCGATGTCACTCAATTGAGAAAACAGCCTTAATTTGAGTGAGCGAAAAGGAGAATGCTAATGAAACTCGTGCCGATCTTAAGCGGTCTGGCGATTGCGCTGACCCTCGCGGGCTGTGCCCAGACTCACCAGCAAAGTCAGAATCAGACGCCTGCGCCGCAAGCAGCAACTCAGGCTGAGGCCATTACCGGCCCGACCGTCTCTGGTAACGTGTGGATTCGCCAGAAAGTGGCGCTGCCGCCGGAAGCGGTGCTGACGGTCACGCTGTCGGATGCTTCCCTGGCCGATGCGCCGGCAAAAGTGCTGTCGCAGAAAGTGACCCGTACCGAAGGTAAGCAGGCGCCGTTTAGCTTTGTGCTGCCGTATAACCCGGCAGATATTCAGCCTAACGCCCGCATCCTGTTAAGCGCGGCGGTGACCCTCGACGGTAAGCTGCTGTTTATTACCGATACTATCCAGGAAGTCATCAACCACGGCGGTACCAAGGCCGATGTGACCCTGGTTCCGGTACAGCAAACCGCGGTACCGGTGCAGGACACCGCGCCGGTTCAGGTGCCGTAAATGAAAATGCCCTCCAGCGTGAGGGCATTTTTTTGTTCGTCGCAGACTGACGACTTCGGTTCTGTGACGCCAGAATCTCAATATCGCCAGCGATATTTCTGCATATCAATTTGTCCGCTCCCCGATACCTGTACCCCTTCAGCCAGCAGCGCCTGACGCTGGCGTTGAAGATCCGGCCCGGTAAGCGATATTGCGCCGTGACGGTTTACCACACGGTACCACGGCAGCGTTGAGCCTTCCGGCAGGCGTTTGAGCACGCCGCCTACCTGCCGCGCGGCGCGCGGGGAACCAGCCAGCCGGGCGACATCGCCGTAGGTCGTCACATACCCTTCCGGAATGGAGGCGACGATTTGCCAAACGCGTTGGGGGAAAGAATCTAAAGCATCCATAGTCAGTTCCTGAAGGCAGAACCTTTAGCATAATCAGCCTGATGTCCCGTGTGAAGGGAGGATTGCGCAAGAATCCAGCAGGTAGAAGCGGATAGCTTGCAATTGCCTGCTTCAGCAGGGATAATGCGCCAGCGCGTTGGGTAACAACGCTCTCAATGGGGGCTCTGTTGGTTCTCCCGCAACGCTACTCTGTTTACCAGGTCAGGTCCGGAAGGAAGCAGCCAAGGCAGATGACGCGTGTGCCGGGATGTAGCTGGCAGGGCCCCCACCCATTTGTATTCCCTCTTTTTTTTCATTCTCCGTAATGTTATTAATCCCTTTATTTATTAAGGTTATTCTCGCCTGCGCGTCAATTAAGCTTCATTTATTTGTAATAATACTGTCATGTACGTGTCATAAATTGTATTTAAATTAATATTGGGTATTTATATTGCCTGTTGTGTTAAAAATATATTTGTGGAATGTGTTGTTGAGTTCATGTATTAGTTATTACAGAAATAATACACAAAACCATTTTTCAGTGGTTAACACACGCGTTCGGGATGACGCGTTGCTACGGGAAGGTAAACATGACAATTGCAGTGCTGAACGTAAAAATTGATGAGACCGTTAAAGAGAAACTTCGTCACTATGCTGAGGCCAATGGCCTGACTTTAGGGGCCGCGGCGGAGAAGCTACTGCTGTCGGGCTTTACGGCGGAAGAAGAGGCGGGTGTATGTGAAGACGACATCGATAGCCAGCATACGGAAGAGGATGTTTCACCATTTACACCTAAAGAAATCAAAGCATTACGTAAATTACTGAAGAAGAAAAAATGAAACAGCAACCGACAATAGCGTGTAACTATAGTGAAGCCTGCGCTCTGTTACGCTCGGGCTACGTCAAGCATGTTCTTCTCAACTGGAACGTCGGCAGCGATGAATTCTTTCGTATCGCCTCTGACTGGTGTGATACCGGGGCAAAAATTAAGAAAGAGGGCGAATCTTTCGTTATTTCACTGAAAGGCTTTCCGATTCCTCCGCAGCACTAATATATTCTTTTATTTGGCGTTATCTTTTTAAAGAATATATCAGCGCCAGGCCGGTTTCGTTATTGGGTGGCGAGATAGGTATGCGCACGGTTAGATTATTTTTCGCATCTTATTTCCCCCGGACTGGCCTGCTAACGTTGCCCATATTGGCTGCAACGTAGTGAACGCGCGACGCAGCGTTTCATCATCCAGGGTGAAGGGAAGACGTAAATTTCGCTCGCCGCTTCCGGCCAGACCAAAACGCGTCCCCACGCCAATATGAATTCCGCTGCCTTCCGCGCGCGCGGCAAAACGTGTCGCCATCATTTCCGGTAGTTCAACCCAAAACGACAGTCCGCCCTCCGGCATCCTGAATTTCCACTGTGGGAAATACTCCTGCATCAGCGAGGCACACATGTCGCGACGGGCTTTCAGCTGATGACGTCTTGCGGGCAGCAGAGTACTTTCGTTTTCCAGTAACCAGCAGGTGGCCAGCTGTTCCAGCAGCGGCGAACCTAAATCCAGGGTATCCCGGGTTTGAACCAACGCGGCAATGGTTTGTGACGATGCGCGGATCCAGCCCAGTCGTAATCCACCCCAAAAGCTTTTGCCGGTTGAACCCACGCTAATAATCGGCGCCTCGCGGTTAAAGGCCGCCAGTGGAGGCGGCGGCGGCGCGTTGTACCATAAATCGACCATGGTTTCGTCCACGACCAGCGTCGTGCAGGTGCGGGCCGCCAGATCGGCGACGGTCTGCCGCGTGGCGCGATCCATGCATTGCCCGGTGGGGTTTTGAAAATCGGGCATCAGATACGCCAGGCGCGGGGCCGTCTGGGCAATGATCGCCGCCAGCCCATCGGTATCCCATCCCCGGTCCGGCAGCGGCAGAGCCACCGGACGGCAGGAGGCTCCCTCAATGGCGGAAATCGCCAGCGGATAGGTGGGTGTTTCCACCACTACCCGATCGCCCGGCCCGGTCAGATAGCGCAGAATCAGCGCCAGCCCGCTGACCGCCCCGTTCACCAGCATAATTTCATCGGCATGAGTAGCCAGACCGCGAGCGGTGTAGCGTTGGGCAATCGCCTCGCGTAACACGGGCAGGCCATGCTGATCGTAGCCTGTCGTAGCAAGGTACTCCGGCAGCATCGATAGCGCGTGGCTATAGGCCTGGTGAATTTCTGCCCCTGCCGCCAGCGCGGCGGTAGAGAGATTCAGCGTTTGGGCGGTATTTAAGCGTGGCGTGGACGGGCGGTTTTCACCAGCCAGTCTCACCGTCGAGCCACTGCCCTGACGGCTCTGTACGTAACCCTCATCACGCAACTGCGCCAGCGCGCTGGCAATGGTCGTACGGCTAACACCAAGCGCGCTGGCAAATTCGCGCTCGCCAGGCAGGCGGGTATCCAGCGGCAGTCGGCCATCAAGAATCAGCAACCGCAGCGCATCGGTAAGCTGGCGCCAGAGCGGCGTGGAAGAGGGGCTTTCCTGCCACTGACCGAGCAGGCGAACTAATGATTGGGTGGCGGAACGTCGGCGCATCAGAGCAGTCCACTTTTTAAAAACTGGTCATTAATCATAATGCCATTTTTGTCGATGATGAAAGCATCAATACGACAGGCAGAGGTATTTATGTTACGCCGACTGATTCAGCTTTATATCGGATTAATACTTTACGGCGTCTCGACTGCCGTTTACGTGCGAGCCAACCTGGGAGCCGACCCATGGAACGTTTTTCACCTCGGCGTTGCCGGACTGGCATCGATGGATATTGGCATGGTGATGATTCTCACCGGTGCGGCGGTACTGTTGCTGTGGATCCCGCTGCGTCAGCGTCCGGGGCTTGGCACCATCAGTAACGTGATTGTGCTCGGGCTGGCGGCAGACGCGACGCTGTCGCTGATGCCGCCGCTGGAATCACTCTGGTTACGTGCCGTGCTGTTGCTGCTGGCGGTCCTGCTGAATGCGCTGGCCACCGGGATGTACATCGGCGCAGGGTTTGGCGCAGGTCCGCGCGATGGGCTGATGACCGGTATTCACGCCCGGACCGGCTGGCCGATCCGGCGTATTCGTACCACTATCGAAATCTCGGTGCTGTTGATTGGCATCGTGCTGGGCGGCGCGTTTGGCATCGGGACCGTACTGTACGCGTTGGCGATTGGTCCGTTGATCCAGATTTGCCTGCCGTGGTTCCAGCTACCCCGCGCAGCGCCGCCCGCGCCGATGAAGGCCGAGCCGCTCTCCTGAACAAAACGGCATCACGCCAGCGCGCTGATGCCGTGTCCCATCATGTAGATCCCCACCACAATAATCAGTGCGCCGGAAAACCACGGCGCTTTACGCGACAGTTCGCCAAACCCGCTCCAGCGTTTGCTGACGTGCTTGAGGCCGATGGCGGCAATCGCGCCGGAAGCCACCAGCGTCAGCGCGAGCCCGACGCTGAAGCTCAATACCAGCGTGGCGCCCAGCGCAACGTGCTTGAGTTGCAGACAGATCAGCAGAATGGTGATTGACGCCGGGCAGGGGATTAGCCCGCCGGTCAGGCCAAACATCACGATTTGCCCGGTGGTGACGTCCTGTCCTTTAAAGCGACGATTGATCTCTTCGGCATGCGCGCGCTGATGCGCATCCTGCCAGTCGGCATCGACCAGATTTGCGTGAGGGTGATGAGGGGCATGATGATCATGATCGTGGTGGTGGTGATCGTGGTCATGATGGTCATGGTCATGGTCATGGTCATGATGGTGATGATCGTGCGCGCCGTGCGACTCACGCCAGGTGCGCCACAGCATCCACAACGCGATGGCAATAATGATTATCCCGGAAAGCAGCTGAAACCATGGCTCGGCGGTTTGCGCATCCCAGCCGCGGCCAAACCACATGCCTGCCATTGCGATGATCCACACGACCACCGTGTGCGACAGCGTCGCCGCCAGCCCTAATAGAACTGCCTGTTTCAGCGTCCCTCGAATGGCAACGATAAAGGCCGCCATCATCGTTTTTGAATGCCCCGGCTCCAGCCCATGCAGCGCGCCAAGCAGAATTGCGCCGGGGATAAAGAACCAGGCATTGCCTTGTTGTAAGAGTGTGGTGAAGTCGGTCATTGTCGGCAGGATCCTTGCAAAAAAGTGCATGCACTATACTCCCACCCAGTAGTCATATACTACCCCTAAGTATAAAAATGCCCAGTGAAGAGCGCCCGTGGTATGCTTGCGCAGGAGTTAAGAAAGGATCCCGCTATGTCACATACCGTTCGCCACAAGAAGATGTTATTGACGCGCCTGAAGAAAATTCAGGGGCAGAGTGCCGCGCTGGAAAAAATGCTCAACCGAGACCACGAATGTGCCGAAGTGCTACAGCAACTGGCGGCGATTCGTGGGGCGGTAAACGGCATGATGATGCAGGTGATTCAGGGCCATCTCACCGATCACGTGGTGAAAGAGCCCGAAGAGACGCAGCGTGAGGCCGATCTCGATGTGGTGATGCAGGTGATTAAGTCTTATCTGAAGTAGCGTGCGTCCTGAGGTTGTTCTCCGCCCAGAGAATAAAGGCCTCTTTCGGTAAGGCTTTGCTATAGAGCCAGCCTTGTCCAAACTGGACGCCATGCTCGTGCAGCCATGCCTCCTGGCAGGTGGTTTCAATGCCTTCCGCCACGATATTCAGCTGTAGCGTTTTCGCCATCTCGATGATGTAGGGCGTCACTTGTGCGTACTCCAGCGCGTCAACGAAGGATTTGTCCAGCTTTAAGGTATCGACTTCCAGATCCTGGAGATAGCGCAGGCTGGAATAACCGGTACCAAAGTCATCGATATAGATTGCGTGTCCCGCCTCGCGGTAGGCGTTAAGCGCCGGCAGCGTGGTTTTCGGGTCGGCAAAGCCGCGTTCGGTCAACTCCAGCGCTACCTGCTGCGGCTGCACCTGCCAGATTCGCAGCTGCTGGTGTAGCAGAGTTTGCAGCACCACCGATTGAAAATCAGCGACTGAGAGATTAATCGACACGTGCAGTTCAGGATGCAGACTTAGCCATTTACCCAGGTCGTGGAAGACCGTTTTGACGACGCTTTCGGTCAGCGCGGTAATGAGCCCGCATTGTTCTGCAAGTGGAATAAAGATCTCCGGCGAGAGATAAGTGCCGTCCGGTTGTTTCCAGCGTGCGAGCGCTTCACAGCCCACCACTTTACCGTCGCTTAGCGACACAATCGGCTGATAGTAAACGGAAATATCGTCGTTGTTTAACGCATCCTGCATTCGTTGTTTTGGTGATTGCAGACGTTTTAGCACCCGCAGAATCAGCCAGCAGGCAAGCAGGCTGATGACCATGCCTGCCGGTACCCAAATCATCAGCTGATGCCGTAAACGCGTCGACAGCGGGAGGGTAGACGACCAGGTCATGATCGTGACCTGTATATCAGGGAACTGACGCACGGTGTAGACCACGTTGTTGCTGGTCAGCGATGAAAGATGCTCCTGCTTGATACGTTGCCATGCCTGTTGGTCGAGCGGCGCGCTGCTGGCGAGGACGCGGTTGTTATGGGTGCTGATCAGCGCGACCTGGGTGGTTGAGTTGGTAAACGGAATGACGTCAATAAACGAGATAGGGTCGATAATCACCATATGGTGTTCGGAGGCGAAAGCCGCCATATAACGCTGAATACCCAGATCGTTTCTCTCGGTGTACCAGGCGCGATAGCCTGCGGGGATAATGCGGTCCGGCGGTGGGAAGGTAAAGCCGTTGCCGTCACTTTCCAGCGACGAACATTGGACGGTATTTCCATCGAGATACAGCACTTCCTGGATATAGCGCCAGGAGTAGGAGAGACGGCGCATGGCCTGCAGGTGTTCCGGGTCACACCCGGACACCTGGAGTGAATCCATCTCCCGCAGCGCGCCTTTTGCCTGCTCCATAACCTGTTCGGTGCGAATAAAGACCCGGGAGGCGTAGGTCTCCTGCTCATCGATAAACTGATTGTGCGCTTCACGTTGGGCGAGCCAGACACTCAGCAGTATCGGCAAAAAAATGGCCAAAATAAGCACGCCGGTTATCAGACCGACCAGATGTCGAGTTGTCACTGCCAGTCCTTATCCTAGGCTAAGTACGACAAGTATACCTGACAATCCAGACGGTTATTACGCGAAATCGCTCGTTTGTTCAAATGACAGCAGGCTAGCGCCGATGCGCCAGCGAACGTACCAGCCTGTCGCCGCCCATCTGCACCGCCTGCACCATCAGTACCAGAATTAACACGGTGCCGACCATAATTTGATCGTTAAACCGCTGATAACCGTAGCGAATGGCTAAGTCACCGAGCCCACCACCGCCGATAACGCCGGCCATTGAGGAAAAGCCAATCAGCATCACGATGGTTAGGGTGGTGGCGGCCAGCAACGCGGGCAGCGCTTCGGGGAGTAGCGCTTTGGCGATGACGTGCCAGACGCTGCCGCCCATCGACAACACTGCTTCAATTCGCCCGTAGTCCACTTCATCCAGCGCGTTTTCCGTCAGGCGCGCGAAAAAGGGGAATGCGCCGATGGTAATGGGCACAATCGCCGCGGTGCTGCCTAGCGTGGTGCCCACCAGCAGACGGGTAAAGGGTATCAGCGCAATCAGCAGCACAATAAACGGCAGCGAGCGACCGGTATTGATGACTGCGCCCAGCACTGCGTTAAGGCGCGGCATCGGCACTAATCCCTGACGGCGCGAGATGAACAGTAATACCCCCAGCGGCAGGCCAATCAGCACGGTAAACAGCGCTGCCAGACCCACCATGTACAGCGTCTCCAGCGTGCCGTTGACCAGCAGCGGCCATAAATCTTCCCAGCTCATGCGACTATGCATAATTGTCTCCTGTCGAGGCCATGACGTGCCAGGAAGCGGCGCTCTTCGTCGCCGTCCCCCAGTAAAATATCGCGCAGGCGCGACCAGGGAGAGGCCAGCAGATCGGCGATTTTACCGCTCTCCTGGAGTTCGCCACCTTCCAGTAGCGCCACGTGATCGCAGAGATTTTTCACCACTTCCAACTGGTGGGTAATCAGGACAATCGTCAACCCAAGCTGGCGGTTAATGGTTTCCAGTAGCGCCAGCACGCTGGCAGTGGTCTCGGCGTCGAGCGCGCTGGTCGCTTCATCGCACAGCAGCACGTCGGGTTCCGCCGCCAGCGCGCGGGCAATGCCTACGCGCTGTTTTTGGCCTCCGGAAAGCTGGGAGGGGAAGGCGTCAGCTTTGTCGCTTAGCCCCACCAGCGCCAGCAGTTCGGCGACGCGTTGTTGCCGCTGCGCTTTCGCGATACCGGCAATTTCCAGCGGCACCGCGACGTTGTCGGCGACGCTGCGGGCGTGTAAAAGGTTGAAGTGCTGAAAAATCATGCCGGTGCGCAGACGATGGGCGCGCAGCTGCGCCTTATCGTACTGCGCAATATCTTCTCCGTTGAACAGGACGCGGCCCGCGCTGGGCCGCTCCAGTAAATTCAGGCAACGAATCAGGGTACTTTTACCTGCGCCGCTGCGCCCGAGTATCCCGTAAATCGCCCCTTTCGGAACGCTAAACGACACGTTGTTGAGTGCCGGTTGGCCGCCTCCGGCATACTGCTTGCTCAGCCCTTCAATAACGATCATGACTGTGGCGCGCTAACCGGGATCACTGAGCCGTTATAGTGCTGGCGAATAAATTCCGCCACCTGCGGCGAGGTCAGATCTTTAGCCAGCTCTTTGATGCGCGGATCGTTAGCCAACTGCGGGTTGGTGACCAGAATATTGGCATACGGGTTATGTTCGGCGCTCTCCAGCCCCAGCGCGTCTTTCGCCGGCGTCAGCCCAGCTTCCAGCGCGTAGTTACCGTTGATCACCGCCAGATCGACGTCATCCAGCGAGCGCGGGATCTGCGGCGATTCCACTTCCAGAATCTTCAGCTTATGCGGGTTCTCAACGATATCTTTTGGCGTTGCCAGCGTGGTGGCCGGGTCGGTAAATTTGGCCGCGAGCTTAATCAGCCCTTTGCTTTGCAGCAGGAACAGCGCGCGGCTCAGGTTGGTGGTGTTGTTCGGTACCGCCACGGTGGCGCCTTCCGGCAGCGACTGCAGATCTTTGTGCTTGTGCGAATAGATGCCCAACGGCTCAATGTGCACCGTCGCGGCGACGGCGAAGGTTTTACCCAACGCTTTTTCCTGATCTTTCAGATACGGCACGTGCTGGAAGTAGTTGGCGTCGACGTCGCCGTTGGCCAGCAGTTCGTTGGCGTTAACGCCGCTGGTCAGCTCGACGATTTTCAGATCGAGTTTAGGATCCTGTTTCTTAATAAAGTTAAGGATTTCTGCATGTGGAACCGGGTCAGCAGCGATACGCAGCGGCTCGGCTGATGCGCTCCAGGCCAGAGAAAGAGACAGTGCAACCCCTGCCAGTTTGAATGCGGCATGTTTCATGGTGTGTTTCCTTATTGTTTTGGTGTCAGGCAATCAGTTGTTCGCTGCGGGCGCGCAGCACATCACGGTAATAGCGTTCTGCCACGTCCGGGTGGGATCGCAGGCGGCCTTTCAGATAGTTCCAGCCCACATCGCGTAGCAATGGATTCTGCGGATCGCTTTGTGGCCCGTTGGCTTCCCGCGCCAGCGTTTCAGGCAGCGAGTAAACCGGCACCACGGCGTCCAGCTGAGCGCCGAGGAAGAAGGCGATAGACAGGCGCTGCTGATTGGCTGGTGGCGTCACCACGCGATGGACGGTAGCGCGCAGATAGCCATTGGTCGCCAGCTCCAGCAGTTCGCCAATGTTCACCACAAAGCTGCCGGGCAGCGGGACCGCATCGATCCACTGACCGTCGCTGACCTCCACCTGTAGACCTTTCTGGTCATCTTGCAGCAGGAAGCTCAGGAAGCCGGAATCTTTGTGCGCGCCAACACCCTGGGTGCTGTTCTGCGTCTCCTGCTGGCCCGGATAGCGAATCAGTTTGATATGTTCGTTCGGCTTTTCGCCGTACAGGGTATCGAAGGCTTCCGGCGGCAGCTGGAGCGACTCGGCGAAGGCGCGCAGTAGCGTCATGGCCATCTCGGTCATCGCGCGTTGCCATTGCAGTAGAACCGGGCGCAACGTCGGCAGCGCTTCGGGCCACAGATTTGGCCCCTGTAATTGCAGCCAGCGTGGATCGTGTTCCCTTAGGGTAATCGCCTGGCGTTCCGCGCCGATATCAAACTGTTCTCGCCAGTCTGGTTGCCCGCGGGTGAGCTCGGCGGCACTGCGGTTGTAGCCACGAAAATGCGGGGAGTGAATCATCGCCACCTGCTGTTTTTGTTCGTCGGACAGGGCGAAAAAGCGGCGGGATTCAGACTGTAACGACTGCTGTAGGGCGTCGTTGATGCCGTGATCGGTCAGATAAAAAAAGCCAACGTCGCGGGCTGCGTGGCGAAGCTCTTGCAGAAATTCAGCGCGCTCAGATGGCTGATGATAGCGGGCCAGGCTGAGGATTGGCAGGGTGGTCAGACTCATGGTGCTCTCCATTTTGCAGATGAATGCCGTGGTATTCAGGTGGTGCGAATGCGGGATGACAACAACAGCGCTGCATGGGATATCTCCTTTGGGTTAATGGAGACAGACTGCCTGATGGCGGAGGAGGCGACCAATAACGTTATTTTCTAATTTAGAACTGCGGGAGGGTCTGAGCTTTTGCGAAATTTTGCTAAAGCGCACGGCACAAGGCCGTGCGCGCGAGAAGGGGATTAATGCTGATTCGGCGCGGCAATATCTGCGCTGATGCGCAGGCCATCTTCGTCAAAGATCATGCAGTGCTGGTTATCGAAGGCGAGGTCAATTTGCTGCCATGGGCGGAAATGAACGTCCCCCGGCAGCAGAATTTTCACGTTATCGTGGCCGTAGCACTGACCGAACAGATAGGTATTGTTGCCAAGACGCTCGACCACTTCACAGTTAAAGGCCAGTACCGTCCCGCTTGTGGTGTTGGTTGAGAGATGCTCCGGGCGAATGCCCAGCGTGACGGTGGCGCCCGGCGTGAGTGGGGTGGTCTCTATAGCCAGCGTCAGCGTGTGCTGCTGGGCGAGTTTCACGGTCAGCGAGCCTGGCTGCCAGTCGGCAACGGTAGCGGGCAGGAAGTTCATCTTCGGTGAGCCGATAAACCCGGCGACAAACTTATTGATAGGGTTGTAGTAAAGATCCATCGGTGAGCCCATCTGCTCAACCTTACCGTAGTTCATCACCACGATTTTATCGGCCAGCGTCATCGCTTCGACCTGATCGTGGGTGACATACACCATGGTGGTTTTCAGCTCCTGGTGCAGGCGCGCAATGTGCAGACGCATATCCACGCGCAGTTCGGCGTCGAGGTTTGACAGCGGCTCATCGAACATAAAAACGCGAGGGTTACGCACGATGGCACGCCCAATGGCCACACGCTGACGCTGGCCGCCGGAAAGTTGCTTTGGTTTACGATCCAGCAGGTGAGAAAGCTGTAGCGTTTTGGCGACCATTTCGACCTGACGACGAATATCGTCTTTCGGCACTTTGTTCACCTTCAGGCCGTAGCCCATGTTCTCGGCGACGGTCATGTGTGGGTAGAGGGCGTAAGACTGGAATACCATCGCCACACCGCGGTGCGACGGCGCGACATCGTTCATGACTTCGTCGCCGATCAGTACTTCGCCGTCGCTGACCTCTTCCAGCCCGGCAATCATCCGCAGCAGCGTTGACTTGCCGCAGCCGGATGGGCCGACAAACACGGCAAATTCGCCGTCTTCAATATCGAGATTGACATTATGCAGCGTGACGGTGCTGCCAAAGCGTTTTGTGACGTTCCTCAGTCGGATATTAGACATCGACGTTCCCCGAAGTTGTTAACCTTTGCCTGCCGTTGGAGGAGGGCCGCTGAATGTCATTTGTGTATTACGTATTACAATTCAGTCAGGCGATGCTCAACAGCGTAAAAATCTTGGAAAGACTATAACTTCCGCTAATTACGTGCCCTATATCGATGTTTCATTTCTGCAATCACGATCACACAACTCGCAGTTGTTAGTGGTTTTATCATTACTCAAAGCGTAGCGTATAACAAAGTAAAGGCGGCCGAGTAACTCGGTGCTAAACAAGCATTATACGTATCACAGCGTTCTGTACCCTGTAGTCAAAAACGATAAATTGTTACACCTTCACATGAGGTTGATAATGAAAAAGAACACTATTGCCGCACTTGTCCTTACCACTCTGGCCGCGGGGCAGTTGATTAGCCTGCAGGCTCACGCGGCTACGCAGCTTAACGTCTGGGAAGACATAAAGAAATCCGCCGGAATTAAGGATGCTATCGCTGATTTCGAAAAACAGTATGACGTTAAGGTCAACGTGCAGGAGATGCCCTACGCGCAGCAGCTGGAAAAACTGCGCCTTGATGGCCCGGCGGGGATTGGCCCTGATGTTCTGGTTATTCCAAACGATCAGCTCGGTGGCGCGGTGGTTCAGGGGCTGCTGTCGCCGCTGAAGCTTGACCAGAAGCAAATTGATGAGTTTACCCCTGCATCGATTAACGCTTTTCGTATGGACAACGCTCTGTATGGTGTGCCGAAAGCGGTCGAAACGCTGGTGCTGATTTACAACAAAGATTTAATCGATAAGCCGCTGGCCAGCCTTCCGGAATGGTATGACTATTCGAAAACCCAGCGTGCGCAGAACAAATACGGGCTGCTCGCCAAGTTCGACCAGATTTACTACAGCTGGGGCGCGATTGGCCCGATGGGCGGCTATATCTTTGGCGATAACGGCAAAGGCGGCTACAACGCGCAGGATGTCGGTCTGAACAAGCCTGGCGCCGTGGAAGCGGTAACTTACCTGAAAAAATTCTATGCCGACGGCGTCTTCCCTGCGGGAATTATTGGCGACAACGGTCTGAACGCCATTGATTCGCTGTTCACTGAGAAGAAAGCGGCGGCGGTTATCAATGGACCGTGGGCTTTCCAGCCGTATGAAGCCGCCGGCATCAACTACGGTGTGGCACCGCTACCAAATCTGCCGGACGGTAAACCGATGAGCTCCTTCCTTGGCGTGAAGGGCTACGTGGTGTCGACATGGAGTAAAGATAAGGAGATGGCGCAGAAGTTCATCGCGTTTATCAACCAGCCGCAGTATGTGAAAACGCGCTATATCGCGACGCGTGAGATCCCACCGCAGAAGGCGATGATTGACGATCCAATTATCAAGAACGATGAGAAAGCCAGCGCCGTTGCGGTGCAGGCGGCGCGCGCGACGGCAATGCCGGGTATTCCGGAAATGGGCGAAGTGTGGGGGCCGGCCAACGCGGCGCTCGAGCTGAGCCTCACCGGTAAGCAAGAGCCGAAAGCGGCGCTCGATAACGCCGAAAAACAGGTCAAGATGCAGATCGAAGCCATGCAGGCGAGTAACCAGTAAGCGCTGACGTCACGGACGGGAGGGGGACCTCCCGTTTTAAGAAGGAGCCGTGTGTGATTATCAATCCAAGCGAAAATGTAAACAGAGCGCAGGGGGCTGGTCGCCATGCGTGGTGCGGCCTGTTGTTGGCCATTGTGCCTGGCTTTGGCCAGTTCTATCACCGCCAGTGGCTAAAGGGACTTATCTTCCTGGTGCTGCTCAGCAGCTTTATGGGGGTGTTTTATGATTTCTTGCGTGAAGGGCTGTGGGGGCTATACACGTTGGGAGAAGAGGTACCGCGCGATAACTCTATTTTCCTGTTAGCGGAAGGGATTATCAGCGTCCTGATTGTCGCCTTTGGCGTTACCGTCTATTACCTCTCCTTGCGTGATGCGTGGGTCAACGGCAAGAAGCGCGATGAAGGCCAGCAGCTGAACAGCGTGCGCAAGCAGTATCAGATGCTGCTGAGCGATGGCTTTCCCTATCTCATGATCACCCCAGGGTTCATCCTGCTGGTATTCGTGGTGATTTTCCCGATCCTGTTTGGTTTTGCCATTGCCTTTACCAACTACAACCTTTACCACACGCCGCCAGCCAAGCTGGTGGACTGGGTAGGGCTTAAGAACTTCGTCAATATTTTCACGCTATCCATCTGGCGTTCGACCTTCTTTGATGTGCTGCAGTGGACGGTGGTCTGGACGCTGCTGGCTACCACGCTGCAATGTACCGTGGGCGTGCTGCTGGCGATTCTGGTGAACCAGAAGGATCTGCGCTTTAAGCCGCTTATCCGGACTATCTTTATTCTGCCGTGGGCGGTGCCGGGCTTTGTCACCATTCTGGTGTTTGCCGGGATGTTTAACGACTCTTTCGGCGTCATTAACAACGCAATTCTGGCGTTCTTCGGTATCAGCCCGAAAGCGTGGATGACCGATCCGTTCTGGACCAAGACCGCGCTGATTATGATGCAGACCTGGCTTGGCTTCCCGTTTGTGTTTGCCATGACCACGGGGGTATTGCAGGCGATTCCTGACGATCTCTACGAAGCGGCGACGATGGACGGTGCCAGCACCACCACCAAACTGCGCACGATTACGCTGCCGCTGGTGCTGTACTCGATTGCGCCCATCATCATCACGCAATACACCTTCAACTTTAACAACTTCAACATCATCTACTTGTTTAACAACGGTGGGCCGGCGGTGGCTGGGTCGAACGCGGGCGGTACGGATATTCTGGTGTCGTGGATCTATAAGCTGACTATGTCCTCTTCCCAGTACGCCATTGCGGCAACCATTACCATCCTGCTGTCGATTTTTGTCGTCGGGCTGGCGTTGTGGCAGTTCCGCGCCACGAAATCCTTCAAAAACGACGATATGGCGTAAGGGAATAACATGGCTAAATCACAAAGTATCAAACGTGAAAAATGGGTGCGTCTCTCGCTCTCCTGGCTGGTTATCGTGCTGGTTTCCACCATCATTATTTACCCGCTGATCTGGACCATTGGCGCGTCGCTCAACGCCGGTAACAGCCTGTTGAGTACCTCCATTATTCCGGAGAATCTGTCGTTCCAGCATTACGCGGATCTGTTTAACGGCCAGGTGAACTATATGACCTGGTACTGGAACTCGATGAAAATCAGCTTCCTGACCATGGTACTGACGCTGATCAGTGTCAGCTTCACCGCCTACGCGTTCTCGCGCTTTCGCTTTAAAGGGCGGCAGAACGGGCTGATGCTGTTTTTACTGCTGCAGATGATCCCGCAGTTTTCCGCGCTGATCGCCATTTTCGTGCTCTCTCAGCTGCTGGGGCTGATTAACAGCCACTTCGCGCTGGTGCTGATCTACGTGGCGGGGATGATCCCGATGAATACCTATCTGATGAAAGGCTATCTCGACGCGATCCCCAAAGATCTTGATGAGTCCGCGCGCATGGACGGGGCGAGTAACTTCCGCATCTTTATCGAGATAATCATGCCGCTGTCGAAGCCGATTGTGGCGGTGGTGGCGCTGTTTTCCTTCACCGGCCCGCTGGGAGATTTCATTCTCTCCAGCACCATCCTGCGTACGCCGGATAAATACACGCTGCCTATCGGGTTGTACAACCTGGTGGCGCAAAAAATGGGCGCCAGTTACACCACCTACGCGGCAGGTGCCGTGCTGATTGCCGTACCGGTGGCGATTCTCTATCTGGCATTACAGAAATACTTCGTGTCCGGCCTGACCTCCGGCAGCACCAAAGGATAACCACATGAAAAGATTTGCACCCGCTTTGCTTGCTGTTTGTCTCTCCTGTAGTTTTTCCGCATCGTCGTTTGCGGCCGAGGTGCTGCAAACGAAGCCGTTTAACGCGATGCCAGCGGACTTTATTAAAGGTGCGGATATTTCGACGCTGCTGGATGCCGAGAAGCATGGTGCTCGTTTCTATAATGAACAAAACCAGCCACAGGACGCGCTGGCTATTCTCAAAGCCAACGGTGTGAACTACGTTCGTCTGCGCCTGTGGGTTGATCCGAAAGATGCCGACGGCAACGCGTATGGCGGTGGTGATAACGATCTCGCCAGTACGCTGGCGCTGGCGAAGCGAGCAAAAGCGCAGGGTATGAAGCTGCTGCTGGACTTCCACTACAGTGATTTCTGGACCGACCCAGGCAAGCAGTACAAACCAAAAGCCTGGGAAAAGATGGACTATCCGCAGCTGAAAACCGAGATTCACAAATATACCCGCGACACTATCGCCCGCTTCAAAAAAGAGGGCGTGCTGCCGGATATGGTGCAGATTGGCAACGAAATTAACGGCGGTATTCTCTGGCCGGAAGGCAAAAGCTGGGGGCAGGGCGGCGGCGAATTTGACCGTTTAGCCGGCCTGCTGAATGCGGCGATTTCCGGGCTTAAAGAGAATCTGAAGGATGGCGAGCAGGTTAAAATTATGCTCCACCTGGCTGAAGGCACTAAAAACGACACTTTCCGCTGGTGGTTTGATGAAATCAGCAAACGCAACGTGCCGTATGACGTGATTGGCCTGTCGATGTATACCTACTGGAATGGCCCTATCAGCGCATTGAAGGCCAACATGGATGACATCAGCAAACGCTACAACAAAGATGTCATCGTGGTCGAAGCCGCCTACGGCTATACCCTGGAGAACTGCGATAACGCGGAAAACAGCTTCCAGGCGAAAGAAGAGAAAGACGGTGGTTATCCGGGCACGGTTCAGGGGCAATATAACTATATTCATGACTTGATGCAGGCCATTATTGATGTTCCCGATAATCGAGGCAAAGGCATTTTTTATTGGGAGCCAACCTGGATTGCCGTTCCGGGAAATACTTGGGCTACAAAACCGGGCATGAAATATATCCATGATGAATGGAAAGAAGGTAATGCGCGCGAAAATCAGGCGCTATTTGACTGTAAAGGGAAAGTCTTGTCGTCGGTAAAAGTATTTAATTAATTTGAACACTCTTTTTCAGGATTTTATTATGAAAAAATTTCCGCCTTTGAGCCCGAAGGTTAATGCGCTATTGCATGGTGCAGATTATAACCCGGAACAATGGGAGAATTATCCCGGTATTATCGACCAGGATATTACGATGATGCAGCAGGCAAACTGTAATGTCATGTCGGTGGGGATATTTAGCTGGGCCAAACTTGAGCCGCAAGAAGGCGTATTTGATTTCGCCTGGCTGGATAATGTTATTGATAAACTGTATGCCGCCGGGATACATGTTTTTTTAGCCACCCCAAGCGGCGCGCGTCCGGCGTGGATGTCAAAAGCCTATCCGGAAGTGTTGCGCGTGGGGCGTGACCGCGTGCCGGCGCTGCACGGCGGTCGCCATAATCACTGTATGACCTCGCCGGTTTACCGCGAGAAGACGCTAAAAATCAATACGCTGCTGGCGGAACGCTATTCACAGCACCCGGCGGTGCTGGGCTGGCATATTTCCAATGAATACGGCGGCGAGTGCCACTGCCCGCGTTGTCAGGCTAAGTTTCGCGACTGGCTGAAGGCGCGTTATAAGACGCTCGATAATCTGAACCACGCCTGGTGGAGCACCTTCTGGAGCCACACCTATACCGACTGGGAGCAGATTGAATCACCGTCGCCGCAGGGGGAAGTGTCTATCCATGGCCTGAACCTCGACTGGCGACGTTTTAACACCGCGCAGGTGACTGAATTTTGTCGTCATGAAATTGCGCCATTAAAGGCGGTGAACCCGGACCTGCCGGTGACCACCAACTTTATGGAGTATTTCTACGATTACGATTATTCGCAGCTCGCCGAGCCGCTGGACTTCATCTCCTGGGATAGCTATCCAATGTGGCATCGCGATAAAGACGAGACCACGCTCGCCTGCTATACCGCGATGTACCACGATATGATGCGTACACTGAAGGGCGGCAAACCGTTCGTGCTGATGGAATCCACGCCGAGTGTGACCAACTGGCAGCCGACCAGCAAGCTGAAGAAACCGGGTATGCACATCCTCTCTTCGCTACAGGCCGTAGCCCACGGCGCGGATTCCGTGCAGTACTTCCAGTGGCGTAAGAGCCGTGGTTCGGTGGAGAAATTCCACGGTGCGATTATCGATCATGTCGGGCATCTCGATACCCGCGTTGGCCGCGAGGTCACTCAGCTTGGTCATATCTTAAGACAGCTACCGGACGTTGTCGGCTGTCGCACTGATGCGAAGGTCGCCATCATCTTTGACCAGCAGAGCCGTTGGGCCATGGACGATGCGCAAGGGCCACGTAACAAAGGTATGGAGTATGAGCTGACGGTGAACGAACACTACCGTCCGTTCTGGGAGCAAGGGGTCGCCGTAGACGTGATTGACGCCGATGGCGATCTCAGCGCCTATCAGCTGGTGATTGCGCCAATGCTGTATATGGTGCGCGAAGGTTTTGCCGAGCGCGCCGAAGCCTTTGTCGCTAACGGCGGCCACCTGGTCACCACCTACTGGACGGGGATCGTCAATGAAAGCGATCTCTGCCACCTGGGCGGTTTCCCTGGCCCGCTGCGCAAGCTGTTAGGTATCTGGGCGGAAGAGATAGATTGCCTGGACGACGGCGAGCGTAACCAGGTTCAGGGGCTGGCGGGAAACATGGTTGGACTGCAGGGGCCTTACCAGGTGCGCCATCTGTGTGAACTGATTCACCCTGAAACCGCGCAGACGCTGGCGGCGTATCGTGATGATTTCTATGCGGGGCGCCCGGCCGTGACCGTCAATAGCGTCGGTAAGGGCAAGGCGTGGCATATTGCTTCGCGCAACGATCTGGCGTTCCAGCGAGATTTCTTCACATCGTTAATGGATGAGCTGGCGCTGCCGCGAGCGGTTGCCAGCATCTTTCCACCTGGGGTGGTGGCTACCGCGCGTACCGATGGCGAAAGCGCCTTTGTCTTTGTGCAGAACTTTACCGCGCAGACGCAGACAGTTACCTTGCCGGATGGCTATGAACATGCCGCGACAGGCGCTGATGCCAGCGGTCAGCAGGTGCTGCAACCCTGGGACTGCCGTATCGTTCGTCGTAAAGCATAATCCGCTGCAATTCCAAGCCTGCTCATCCGAGCAGGCTTTTTTACTTCTGTAGATAATCAAGGAGCGTCGATGATGGTCAGTCTTAAATCCTTCCTGCACTACTTCTCCCAGCCTAAACCGTCGGTGCCATTAAGCGCCAGCGAGCAACAGCAAATTCAGCGTCTGATTAGCGCATTTGGTGGTCAGAATAATATTGAAAATGTTGATGCCTGTATTACGCGATTGCGCGTCACGGTTAAGGACCTGTCTGTCGTGGATTCTCAGGCGTTGCAGAATGAAGGTGCGCTGGGGGTTATTATTCTTGGGCAGCAGGTTCACGCTATTTTTGGCAAGCAATCTGATGCGCTGCGTCAGTTGTTAGATGAACACTTTGCGGGTAATAAATAAATTGGTATGTTGCCATCTGGAAATTTTTCACGGTTCTGCCGGATGGCGCTTCGTTTATTTGGGAAATAATGGCTTTATATGAAAACCCTGATTTGATATCGGGGTTTTTTATTATTGGTGCGATAAAAAAAGAGGACAACCTAATAATAGCATTATCCCCAAGGCCAGATGATAGAAACAATAATGGAGTGGCAAATATAAAATTGGCGCAAATAACAAAAGATAGAATTAGGGCAAAACAATGATTCAGTCAGGTTAACGTATTACCACCAGGCTTCCACCTGCACGCCGAAGTTCCAGGTATCGCTGGCGGTGCCGTCGTTAAAGGCATTGCCCTGTTCGGAATCATTCAGGTAAGAGGCAAAGACGCGCAGCTCCGGACGAGACATAAAGTCAGGGCCATCTGCCAGGCCTAACGCGATGGTGTATTTCTCGCCGCTCTGCTTATAGTGGCTACCGTCAGTGTATGAGTCTTTCTGATAGAAACCACCCACTTCACCAATTAAACGTACATATTCAGTGAACTGATATTGCGCGCGGCCAACCAACGAGACCAGACGTGATTTATCGGTGTATTCGGTGGTGTTATCCGCCGAACCGTAGGTCAGCACGTGGTTAAGAGAGAACTTGTCGGTAATTGGGATCAGACCGGTGTTGATAACACGGTAGCCGGTGGCATCATTGACGTAGTTCCACATGTCGTACCAACCTCCACCCTGGGAGACCATGTTCTGCGCCAGGCCTTTGTTGGCATATTGCAGCACCAGCTTGTTATAGCCGCCAAACATATCCTGGCTGATTTCACCGGTCAGCATTACACCGTTATCAGCATCATACAGGCCGCCGTAATCCTTCTGTTTGTCAGTTGCGTTCGGCATGGCGTAGTCGATACCGAATTCGGTCCAGGCACCGCTCCATGGTTTCCAGCCCGCATAGCGAAGATCAATGTAGTTAATGTTTACGTCGTTATCACCGTCAACGCGATAGTCGACATCGTTGGCGTCGCCGCGGATCCAGGCCAATGAAACTGCGCCAGGGCCGACGGTATAATTTTCGATCCCGGCGCCGGAGCCGGAAATATTCCAGTATTTGGTATCAATGATGTGCAGATCGTGGCGTTGGTAATAGCGTTTCCCACCCCAGATAACCGCATTCGGATCGCCCGGGATAAGCCCTTTAATCTGTAGGTTTAATTGACGCAGACCAAACTGCGCATCGTCGCCGAAGGTAGTTTCGTTATCGTTTGAACCGTCGGAAACCATGCTGACCATTGAGTCCAGGTAGAAACTGACATCGTTTTTCTTATACACCTCAGAACCCAATTCAAGTTCACCGTAGGTGTCGGCTTCGTTTCCCAAACGGCCGAGTTTGTTTTTTTGCCATTCCTGCATTCCGCCATCGCCAGAAACGCCTACGCCGGAGCGGAGGTAGCCATGGAAATCAATAGGAACTGACGTTGCCGCCAGCAGAGAAGATGAAGTCAGCGCAGTAGCTAACGCAATTGAAAGCGTGCGTATGGTTGTTTTCATTATTATCCTCGTTTTGTTTTGTATTACGTTCACATAACGAGTGTAATAAAATGCCTAAATGTAAAATCTGGCAAACATTTGATTGTTGATATGTGACTAACTGCAAATAAATTAACCATTTTCTGTTCATTTTGTAAGGGGTTTCTTGTTGCATGGGAATGTGGGCGTATCTCTTTTTTATGTTATCGTATGTCATAAATCAGGTCGGTAGACGTTTTTTGGGATGACCCCTGTTACAATCTAGCGATAACAACATAAGGAACCGGACGATGAAGTCTAAAAGCGCAACTTTGGAAGACGTTGCTCGCCATGCGGGCGTCTCCTACCAGACTGTGTCCAGGGTACTCAATAAATCTGCCAATGTATCCGAAGCCACACGCCACAAGGTGGAGAAATCCATCGAGGCACTCCGCTATGTCCCAAACCGACTTGCCCAGCAGCTGGTTGGCAAGACCACTCATACCCTTGGACTGGTGACCACTTCACTGGCGTTGCACGCGCCTTCTCAGGTTGCGGCAGCGGTGAAACGCTACGCAAATGTAGAGGGGTATCAGGTACTGATTTCGATGATTGATGAGAACGTCAATCATAGTGTTCAGGATTCGATCAACGAACTGAAATCACAGCTGGTCAGCAAAGTGATTATCAACGTACCATTAGAGACTGAAACAGCACAGAAAATTGCAGATGACAACGATGATATCGTCTGCCTTTTCCTCGATGTTGATCCCTATAGTTCGGTGTATAACGTTTCGTTTAATCCGGCAGATGGCACCCGTGCCAGCGTCAAATATCTGTATGAGTCGGGTCATCGTGAGATGGCTATTCTGGCCGGCCCGGTGAGTTCTGTCTCCGCCAACCTACGTTTGAGAAGTTGGCTGGATACGCTCAATAGCTACGGACTGAAGCCGGTGACCGTGCTGCACGGCAACTGGGATGCACAAAGCGGCTATGCCTGTGCGCTGCAAATGCTGCGCGAGACCCCGGATTTCTCGGCGGTGCTGGTGGGGAACGATCAGATGGCGTTAGGGGTGCTGAGCGCATTTCATCAGCATCAGGTCGCCATTCCCGGCGAAAAGTCGGTGATTGGTTACGATGATACCTATGAAAGCTCATTTTTCTACCCAGCGCTGACCACGGTATCGCTAGACCTGGACTTGCAGGGCAAAGAGGCGGTACGCCGCATTCTTGAAAGTGACGACAACGCTTCGTCACGGACTTCATC
Source organism: Kluyvera sp. CRP (assembly GCF_019930565.1). NCBI lineage: Bacteria > Pseudomonadati > Pseudomonadota > Gammaproteobacteria > Enterobacterales > Enterobacteriaceae > Kluyvera > Kluyvera sp. CRP. The sequence continues at coordinate 2,446,799 of NZ_CP082841.1, forward strand.
CATTCTCCCTGCTCGCCTTGTCGTGCGCCACTCTTCTGGTGCGAAGGTGGAGCAGGGCAAAGATATGCAGGCGATTGCCGAGCAGCTGCGCGCGATTGCGCATCAGCTTAGCCGCTAACCTCCCTTGCCGGAGTGCAGTCTGCACTTCGGCTATTTCCCTTAAAACTGTAGTGTTGCAAAGCGCTTTTTGACGGCGTATCGTAATTGTTATGTTATAACATATTAATTGAGGCTCAGATGAAAGAGAACATCCACCCCCATTACCGTACCGTGGTATTCCACGACACCAGCGCTAACGAGTACTTTAAAGTCGGCTCCACCATCAAAACGGACCGGGAAATTGAGCTGGAAGGCGTGACATATCCTTATGTCACGATTGATGTTTCATCAAAATCGCACCCGTACTACACCGGGAAGCAGCGCAGCGTTTCCGCCGAAGGTAGCGTCGCGCGCTTTACCCAGCGTTTTGGCCGCTTTGTTGATGTGAAAAGGGGGTCCTGATGCAGGTACTTAACTCGCTGCGCAGTGCGAAACAGCGCCACCCGGATTGTCAGATAGTGAAGCGCAAAGGTCGTCTTTACGTGATCTGTAAATCCAACCCCCGCTTTAAAGCCGTACAGGGGCGCAAAAAACGTCGTTAACGGAAAGCCTCCAGGGACTGGCGCTGCTTGCCGTCGGCGGTAAAGTTATCGGCGGCAAGCCAGGCCTGGAAGGCGCGGTCCAGCGCGGGCCATTCGCCGTCGATAATGGAAAACCAGTCGGTATCGCGGTTGTGGCCTTTAATCACCAGCGCCTGGCGAAAACGTCCTTCAAACTGAAAACCTAAACGTAGTGCCGCACGGCGTGAGGGTTCATTGAAACTGTTGCATTTCCATTCATAGCGACGGTAGCCGAGCGTCTCGAAGGCGTAGCGCATCAACAGCCACTGCGCTTCCGTCGAGGCGGGCGTGCGGCTAAGCAGTGGCGAAAAGTGAACATGCCCCACTTCCATCACCCCATGATTTGGGTCGATACGCATCAGTGCCAGCGAGCCCACTGGCTGCTGGGTGCGGATATCTATTACCGCAAAGTGCAGCGGATCCTGAAGGGATTCCACGCCGGCGATCCACTGACGATACTCTTCCACCGATCCCTCTGGCTCACGCAGCAGCCACGTCCAGTTGCGGGTATCCGCCGCTTGCTGATGGGCGGCAAAGAGCGCATCAGCATGTTGCAGACTTAGCGGTTCCAGACGGCAATACTGACCTTCCAGCACCACGCGCTGCGGATACGGGCGCGGCTGCCAGTCCGGCAGGGCATCGCCAATTAGCTGACCAAATTGATTGAGCTGACTCATAACCTCTCCTTAGGGAAATAGACAATACGCCGAGCGTAGGGCTTTGCTGGTTCCATAAAAAGTGCCACCAGAGTATCTTTTGATGGTGCCACGAGGAGCAGCCATGAATATTCCCGACGATCCCTTTTTTACTCTCTTGAATGATGCGCTTGCGGCGCGCGGTGCGGAGACGCTGCAACGCAGCCTGTACGCGGCGCTCAGAGACGCCATCCTGTGCGGACAGCTCCAGGCGCAGAGCTGGCTTCCTGGTTCTCGGACGTTGGCCGAGCGGCTGAGCATTTCACGTAATACGGTCAACGCCGCCCTGGATCAGCTGGCGATGGAAGGTTATCTACGTCGCGATCGTCGTGGCTCCCGGGTGGCGTCTCTACCGCAGACGGCGGGGGCCACAGACTGTATCCCGGTCTCACTGCCGGAACGCCTGCTGGATTTGCCGCAGGTACAGCCTCGCGATACGCCGCCGCTCCTGTTCACCCCCGGCACGCCGGCTATCAACTACTTTCCTTTGCCGCTGTGGCGTCGATTGCTGGATCGCGTTTTGCGCGAACAGGGTAGCAGCCTGCTTGGCTACGGCGATGCGGCGGGAGAGTGGCCGCTGCGGGCGGCGATTGCCCGGCATCTGGCGCTATCGCGGGGTATCGACTGCGATGCGCGGCAAATTGTGATCACGGAAGGGGCGCTGGAAGGCGTGAATCTCTGCACCCATCTGCTGAGTGAACCGGGACAGAGAGCATGGGTAGAGGAGCCGGGATACTTCGGCGCGAAAAGCGCGTTTCTGGCGTCGGGGCTTGTGCTGGAGGGCGTGGCGGTCGATAACGAAGGAATGCGAATTGCCGATGATTTGCCGCCGCCGACGCTGATCTTTACTTCACCCTCGCATCAGTATCCGACCGGCAGGGTGCTCAGCGTGGCGCGACGGCTGGCGCTGCTGGAATATGCGCGCCAGCATGGCTGCTGGATTATCGAAGATGACTACGACAGTGAATTTCGCTTCAGCGGTGAGCCTATTCCGGCGATGCGCGGCATGGACGACAACGCGCCGGTGGTGTACCTCGGTACTTTCAGCAAGACGTTATTTCCATCGCTGCGCATTGGATTTATGGTCCTGCCGCCGATGCTGGTGGAGGCGGCACAACCTGCTATTCGTGCGCTGCTGCGCGGTGGACATCGGGCGGAGCAGCGGGCGCTGGCGAGCTTTATTGAGGAAGGACACTATGCCCGACATCTGGCGGCGATGCGCCGTCTGTACCGCAAGCGTCAGGCGCAGCTACGCGCGGCGCTGGAAGAGGAATTAAGCGTTCCGCACCAATTAATGGCGGGTGAGGGCGGGTTACATATGACGGTCGCTATTGACGGCATTGATGACGTGTCGCTGGTGCGCCAGGCGCGTGCGCATCAGATGACGCCCAGCGCGCTCAGCACATTTTATCTCGACCGTCAGCATGCCCGTACGGGGTTGGTGTTGGGCTATGGTAATACGTCCGCCTCACAGTTTGCACCGGCAATACGGACGTTACAGCGGCTTATTGCGCCGCTTCGGCGCGGGCAAGGGTGAAGACGTCGTAGAACGACAGGTCGCCCTTGGTGGTGACCATTTTTTGCAGCTGCGTTTTGTACTGACCGTCGACGCGGTTAGAGTGCAGGATATTGTCAATCAACTCCGGTGGTACGAAGCGAGTGTTGTACCACTCACCGTTGTAACACACGCGAAAATCCAGCACATCGATATCTTCGTAGCGGTAGCGCGGATAGACGTCGAAGAAGAAGAAGCCGTTCAGTAGCGCAAACAGCAGCCACAGTAGCCAAACCGAATCGGCCAGCGTGTCGGAACGCATCATCACCACCAGGGTGGCGAAGAAGGCGAGGTACATGGCAATGAACAGGCCGGGGTGGTTGCGAATAAAGCTGATACTAAAGCGCGGCCGGTTGTCGCGCTTTTCGCGGGCGTTGAGTTCATCAATAGTTTGCGTGAGTAATCGCTGGATCTCTGACATCTTTTGCTCGGCAACGTTAGGCGGAATAGCCTATTGTATGTTGCGTTAATCCATGCAGAAAGTAACAGATTGGTTGCAAAAAAGCATAACAGTCTGTTGCTGTTATCAAGCTAACATCTTGATGACGCGGGCCGGGTTGCCGCCGACAACGGCATTGGCTGGAACATCTTTCACGACAACAGCGCCGGAAGCAATCACCGCGTTATCGCCAATCGTCACGCCGGGGTTAATCACCGCACGTCCGCCAATCCACACATTGTGGCCGATTGTCACCGGTTTGCCGAACTCGATACCGCTATTGCGTTCAATGGCATTGAGGGGATGAGTGGCGGTGTAGATATGTACACCCGGTGCCAGCATGCAGTTATCGCCGATATGAATCGGACAGACGTCGAGCATGACGCAATCGAAGTTAGCGTAGAAGTTGGCGCCAAGAAAGATATTGTAGCCATAGTCGCAGCGGAACGTTGGCTCGATATAAGCATCGTCACCTTTGCCGAGCAGTTCGTTGAGTAGCGCTGTGCGTTCGGCTTTTTCATCCGGAGCCGTATGGTTATATCGGTGAATAAGCTGCCTTGCGCGGATCCTGTCCGTTCTTAGCGTGTCATCGGCCGGGCGATAATGCTCGCCGGCAATCATCTTACGTTTTTCATCGCTCATGGGCGTCTCCCTTTTATAGAGCCATCACCTTAAAAGGTGATTAGCGATTTGGGAACGTTCCCCACTCGTCGATGTGATGCCATTCACACAATCAGTCACATAACAGGGAGAAGTCATGCATGAAACAGAAAAATTAACGGATGTATTTCCACACGGTTGAAGGGATCTTGTCGTACAGTTTATTCATCGTCAATTCTGCCAGACGATGATCGGCTGCTGAGTAAAATACCGCCAGCTCATTATCAGAGAGTTCATATTTATTTTTTTCAATAACGCGTTCCAGCGTGTCAATAGACTGACAGCGGCGTAGACGCATCAAATAATCGGTTTTAGTTAGTGGTTTATCAGACATAATTCACCCATTGATTGTAATAATTTTAACAAGACAGGCTAACAGGGTTAGCACGGCTAGCATTGACAAAACAACGGAAGAGTTTGTTCCCTGACTTCCGCCATTTTTGCAGGTCGACGCTATTAATGCCGTAGTTGCTGAATAACATGAAAGTATCATCCAGATATTCGTCAATCTGTGCAATCAGTTTATTATCGTCGTCGTACTTAATTTTATAATTAAGTGCGAACGTCGCAATATGTTCTATCAGCTCATTAAGCTGCAGGTTAACCGCCGAGGTAGGGTCATTCACCCAGCCATGGTTACTCTCTTCGAGTGTGGCAAGACAATCATGATACAGGGTTTCACAAAGAAACTTAAGCTGTGCGATATCATGTCTTTTTGGTGAGTATTCGTCCATAACGCATCCCCCTTGTCGTAGTGCAAACAACGAATAACAAATACCGGTGTGGGATGGTACTGCTGGCAACCTGAAACGTGCACCTGTTCCTGATCTGCTGTAACTATAATCTACTCCGCAAAAGATTTCACCGAGCTATTACGAAAAATTACAATTAAATCTCAGACGGTTAAATTTTTCTTCTTCTCACCCATATGAATGAGCAGAGAAAAGCTAACGTCTTGTTTTGCTTCAGAAGAGGTTACAGGCTATGTCGATTCATAAGCTTAGACAGCGGTTTGCCAGGGTTGGTGCGTTCATTTATGTTAGGAAAATTCCTAATTTTTTTAAAGAGAATACGCATTTTCCAGATTATTCGAAATAAATTAAAGATAAATCTCAAATTCTTAAAATTAACAGTCCACGTTATTTTTATTATTACAGGGACTCAACGATTCACATTTATTAATGAATGATTAAAAAATAGACGTTTTAAGATTGTTGGCAATGGGATAAAAAAAAGGGCCGCTTGCGCGGCCCTTTCGGTGAGAGCGTTTTAGTGATGCTCAACCTTATGGCTGTGCTCAATGTCTTCGTTTTTACGACTGAAACGACGACGCACGACCACGAAGAACACCGGTACGAAGAAGATAGCCAGTACGGTCGCCGTGACCATCCCGCCCATTACGCCGGTACCAACGGCGTTCTGCGCACCGGAGCCTGCACCGGAACTGATAACCAGCGGCATTACACCGAGGATAAAGGCCAGCGAGGTCATCAGGATTGGACGCAGACGCATACGAACCGCTTCCAGCGTCGCCTCGATGAGACCTTTACCTTCTTTGTCCATCAGGTCTTTGGCAAACTCAACAATCAAGATGGCGTTTTTCGCCGATAGACCGATGGTGGTCAACAGACCAACCTGGAAGTAAACGTCGTTGGTCAAACCGCGCAGCGTTGCGGCCAGCAGCGCACCGACAACCCCCAGCGGAACCACCAGCATAACCGAGAACGGAATTGACCAGCTCTCATACAGCGCTGCCAGACAGAGGAAGACGACGATCAGGGAAATCGCGTACAGGGCAGGGGCCTGGTTACCGGACAGACGTTCCTGGTAGGACATCCCCGTCCAGTCGTAGCCGATACCCGCAGGCAGTTTACCCGCCAGTTCTTCCATCAGGTTCATGGCCTCACCGGTACTCTTACCTTCAGCCGCCTGACCCAGGATTTCCATGGATGGCAGACCGTTGTAACGTTCCAGACGCGGTGAGCCGTATTCCCAACGTGAAGTAGAGAATGCGGAGAACGGCACCATCTGACCATCGCTACCGCGAACGTACCATTTGCCGATATCTTCCGGCAGCATACGGTATTTCGCTTCAGACATCAGGTACACCTTCTTCACACGACCGCGGTCGATGAAGTCGTTGACGTAGCTACCGCCCCAGGCCGTGCCGAGAGTGGTATTGATGTCGCTGATGGATACACCCAGCGCCTGGGCTTTTTCCTGGTCGATATCAATCTTGAACTGCGGCGTATCTTCCAGGCCGTTAGGACGTACGCCGGTCAGCACGTCTGGGTGCTGGGCAATCATCCCGAACAGCTGGTTACGCGCCTGGGTCAGTTTTTCGTGTCCCAGACCCGCCTGGTCAATCAGCTGGAAGTCGAAGCCGGTTGCGGTACCCAGTTCTACGATAGCCGGCAGGTTAAAGGCGAACACCATCGCGTCTTTAATCTGCGAGAAGTAGCCCATCGCACGACCGGTAATCGCTTCAACCTTGTTCTCTGCGCCCGGACGTTCACTCCAGTCTTTCAGCGACACGAACGCTATACCGGTGTTCTGGCCACGTCCCGCGAAGCCGAAGCCGTTTACGGCGAAGACGGATTCAACGTTGTTTTTCTCTTTGGTGAGATAGTAATCGGTCATCTCATCCAGCACTTTCTGCGTACGTTCCTGGGTCGCACCGGCAGGCAGCTGCGCCATGCTGAGGAATACGCCCTGGTCTTCGTCCGGCAGGAACGAGCTTGGCAGACGTACAAACAGGAACGCCATGCCGACAACGATGATCAGATACAGCAGCAGGTAACGACCGGTGCTGCGCAGAATGTTGCCTACGCTATCGGTGTAGTGGTGCGTGCTCTTCTCGAACATCCGGTTAAACCAGCCGAAGAAACCGGTGGTTGTGCCATGGCTGCCTTTCTGAATAGGTTTCAGCATAGTGGCACACAGCGCCGGCGTCAGAATCAACGCCACCAGTACCGACAGCGCCATCGCCGAAACGATAGTGATGGAGAACTGACGATAGATAGCACCGGTAGAACCGCCGAAGAAGGCCATCGGGATAAATACCGCAGACAGCACCATCGCGATACCGACCAGTGCGCCCTGAATCTGGCCCATGGACTTACGCGTCGCTTCTTTAGGCGGCAGGCCCTCTTCGGCCATCACACGCTCAACGTTCTCGACCACCACGATGGCGTCATCCACCAATAGCCCGATGGCGAGCACCATCCCGAACATCGTCAGGGTGTTTATCGAGAAGCCGAACGCGGCAAGCACCGCAAAGGTCCCGAGCAGGACGACCGGTACGGCGATGGTTGGGATCAACGTCGCGCGGAAGTTCTGCAGGAACAGATACATCACCAGGAACACCAGGATGATCGCTTCGACCAGCGTTTTCACTACTTCGTGAATCGAGATCTTAACGAACGGGGTGGTGTCGTACGGGTAAACGATTTTCAGGCCTGACGGGAAGAACGGCTCCATTTTCACCAGTTCAGCGCGAATGGCATTCGCGGTGTCCAGGGCGTTAGCGCCGGTCGCCAGTTTAATCCCCAGACCGGAAGCCGGCTGTCCGTTAAACTTCGCTACCACGTCATAGCTTTCACCGCCGAGCTCAATTTTCGCAACGTCGCGCAGGCGAACCTGTGAACCGTCCTGATTGACCTTCAGCAGAATGTTGCCAAACTCTTCGGTATTCGTCAGTCGGGTCTGCGCCACGATAGAGGCGTTCAGCTGCTGGCCAGGTACAGGCGGCGTACCACCTAACTGACCTGCCGCAACCTGGGCGTTCTGCGCTTTCAGAGCGCTGATGACATCAACCGGCGTTAACTGGAAGTTGTTCAGCTTGTTCGGGTCCATCCAGATACGCATCGCATACTGAGAACCGAACAGCTGAACGTCGCCCACGCCGCTGGTACGGCTGATGGCGTCTTTCATGTTCGCTGCCACGTAGTCAGAAATATCGTCCTGGTTCATGGTGCCGTTGGTGTTGATAACACCGACGACCATCAGGAAGCTACTGGACGCTTTCTCAACGCTGATACCCTGCTGCTGAACTTCCTGCGGCAGAAGTGGCGTTGCCAGTGCGAGCTTGTTCTGTACCTGAACCTGAGCGATGTCCGGATCGGTACCGGATTCGAAGGTCAGCGTGATGGTTGCGGTACCGGTGGAGTCGCCGTTGGAGGACATGTACATCAGGTGATCGATACCGTTCATATTCTGTTCGATAACCTGAGTAACCGTGTTCTGCACCGTTTCGGCGTCAGCACCGGGGTACATGGCTGTGATCGAAATTGCAGGCGGCGCAATCGTCGGATATTGCGCAACCGGCAATTTGAGGATCGATAGCCCCCCAGCCAGCATGATAATGATGGCGATCACCCACGCAAATATGGGGCGATCGATAAAGAAATTAGGCATGTCTTAACGGCTCCTGTTTAAGTTAAGACTTGGATTGTTCTGACTGAGCAGCGCCCGCTGCGGCTTGCTGTTTATCGTCAGAAGTGACTTCCTGGGCTTTTACCTGAACGCCAGGTTTCACTTTTTGCAGACCGCTGATGATGACGCGATCGCCATCTTTCAGACCTTCGGTCACCAGCCATTTATCGCCAATGGCCTGGGTTGCAACAATCTGGCGGGTTTCAACTTTATCGCCTTCACCGATAACCAGCGCACTCGCGTCGCCACGTGGCGTACGGGTGACACCCTGCTGAGGCACCAGCAGTGCAGTCGGGTTGGTACCTTCTTCCAGACGTGCACGCACGAACATGCCCGGCAGCAGCGTATGATCTGGGTTCGGGAAGATCGCGCGCAGCGTGATAGAACCGGTCGTCTGGTCAACGGTCACGTCAGAGAACTCTAAGGTGCCGCTCTGCGGATATTTGATGCCGTCGTTGGTCACCAGATCCACTTTCGCTTTGCCGTTTTCTTGTTTCAGTTTGCCATCCGCCAGCTCCTGCTTCAGGCGCAGGAAGTCGTTGCTGGACTGCGTAACGTCAACATAGATAGGGTCCAACTGCTGAACGGTGGCCAGCGCGGTGGTTTGCCCGTTCTGTACCAGTGCGCCTTCTGTGACCGAAGACTTACCAATGCGTCCGCTGATAGGCGAGGTGACTTTGGTGTAAGCCAGGTTGATACGCGCGGTTTCTACGGCGGCTTTTGCGGCGACAACGGCGGCGTTAGCCTGTTGGGCATCGGCCAGGGCGGTATCGTAATCCTGTTTACTGATGTACTGAGTACCCAGAAGTTTAGAGTAACGGCTGACGGTCAGTTTGGCGATGTTCGCTGCCGCTTCGGCTTTCGCTAAATCACCTTTCGCACTTTCATAAGACGCCTGGTAAGTTGCCGGATCAATCTGATACAGCGATTCGCCCGCTGTGATTTCGCCACCTTCGATAAAGTTGCGCTTCAGAATAATACCGCTGACCTGCGGACGAACTTCCGCGATACGGAAGGCGCTGGTACGTCCCGGTAATTCTGTCGTGATTACAAGAGGTTCAGATTTGAGCGTCACAACGCCAACTTCTGGCATATGTTGTGCTCCTTGCTGAGCTGGTTTGTCGTCACATCCTGTTAGCGCTAAGCTGCCTGAGAGCATCAGAACGACCGCCAGAGGCGTTAACCCTCTGTTTTTGTTCATATGTAAACCTCGAGTGTCCGATTTCAAATTGATCAATGGAACAAGCGTCCACAAACCCATTGCTGCGTTTGTATTATCGTCATACTATGGTACATACATTCATAAATGTATGTAAATCTAACCCCTGCAATTTCACCGACCTATGGCACGAAAAACCAAAGAACAAGCGCAAGCTACGCGTCAGCACATACTGGATGTTGCCCTACGGTTGTTCTCACAGCAGGGGGTATCATCTACTTCACTCGCCGAGATTGCAAAAGCGGCTGGGGTGACGCGTGGGGCAATCTACTGGCACTTTAAGGATAAGTCGGATCTGTTTAACGAAATCTGGGCGTTATCAGAATCCAGCATCAGCGATCTTGAGATTGAGTATCGGGCAAAATACCCGGGGGATCCACTCTCAGTATTGAGGGAAATCCTGGTTTACATTCTCGAAGCTACCGTGCTCGAAGAGCGCCGACGTCTGATGATGGAAATCATTTTTCACAAATGTGAGTTTGTCGGTGAAATGGCCGTAGTGCAACAGGCACAGCGTAATTTATGTTTAGAAAGTTACGATCGCATTGAACAGACGTTAAATGACTGTGTGGCAGCCAACGTCTTACCGGCTAATTTGCTCAGTCGCCGCGCGGCTATTCTCACCCGCAGCTATATTTCCGGGCTGATGGAAAACTGGCTGTTTGCCCCAACTTCGTTCGACCTACGGGCAGAGGCGCAGGCTTATGTCGCCATCCTGCTCGAGATGTACCAATTTTGCCCGACGCTGCGCGGCGAGACGCCGGCCTGAACCTTCCTTAATTACCAGGAATAATCCTGGATTCTGCGACTTTTCGCCTGTAGCCAGAAGTGCTATTCTGCGCGGGCATTTATCCCCGGTTTTTCACCGGCTTTAGCAACCACTCATGTTAAAATTATGCTGCATAATATCCGCCCTCGGGCCACGATTTCCGCATTTTTCATTATTATTGTCTGCTTTCTTTTCTCGTTAGCCACGGCGCAGGCGCGCGCGCTAAACGGTAGCGATATTCCTGACCGCGCCGATGTCCAGGATCAGCTATCGGCGTTGAATAACAAGAAAGACCTGACGCCGCAGGAAAAACTGGTTCAGCAGGACCTCACGGAGACTCTGCAGCTGCTGGATAAAATCGACAACGTGAAGGCGGAAACCGCGGCGCTGCAAAAACAGGTGGATCAAGCTCCGCTCAAGCTGCGTCAGGCCACCGATAATCTCAATGCGCTGAGCGACGTTGATAGTGATGAAGAAACGCGAAAAACGTTGAGCACGCTGTCCCTGCGCCAGCTGGAAGCTCGCGTCTCGCAGGCCGTTGACGATTTGCAAAATGCGCAAAACGACCTTGCCACTTACAACAGCCAGCTGGTTTCGCTGCAAACCCAGCCAGAGCGCGTACAGAACGCCATGAACTCAGCCTCGCAGCAACTGCTGCAGGTGCGAAACAGCCTGAACGCGAACACCGTCGGGGACGGGCTGCGGCCGACCCAGCAGACGATGCTACAGGTGCAGAAAACGCTGCTCGACGCCGAAATTGAGCTACAGCGTAAAAGCCTCGCCAGCAATACCTCTTTGCAGGATACCCTGCAAAAACAACGTGACTACGTGACTGCTTACAGCACGCGTCTGGAGCACCAGCTTCAACTGCTGCAGGAAGCGGTGAACAGCAAGCGCCTGACGCTGACGGAAAAAACCGCCGCTGAAAACGCCTCGCCGGAAGAGACCGCCCGCATTCAGGGCAATCCGCTGGTGAAGCAGGAGCTGGAAGTTAACCATCAGTTAAGCCAGAAGTTGATTACCGCCACCGAAAGCGGTAACCAACTGGTGCAACAGAATATCAAGGTGAAAACCTGGCTCGACCGCGCGCTGCAATCTGAACGTAACGTAAAAGAGCAGATTGCCGTCCTGAAGGGAAGCCTGCTGCTGTCGCGTATTCTTTATCAACAGCAGCAGACGCTGCCGTCGGCGGATGAACTGGAGGATATGACCACCCGCATCGCCGACCTGCGACTCGAACAGTTTGAGATTAACCAACAGCGTGATGCCCTGTTCCAGAGCGATGAATTCGTCGCCAAACTGGAGGAAGGGCATAGCAGCGAAGTGGATAGCGAAGTGCACGACGCGCTGCTGCAAATTGTCGATGCGCGCCGCGAAATGCTGGATCTGATCAACAAACAGCTGGGCACCCAGTTGATGATGGCCATCAACCTGCAAATCAATCAGCAGCAGTTGATGAGCGTGTCAAAAAGCCTGAAATCTATTCTGACGCAGCAAATATTCTGGGTTAACAGCAATAAACCGATGGACTGGGACTGGATTAAGTCCTTCCCGGAAGCGCTGAAAGACCAGTTTAAGTCGATGAAAATCACCGTAAACTGGGAGAAAGCGTGGCCCGCCGTGTTTGTCGCCTTCCTTGCCGGGCTTCCGCTGCTGCTGATTGCCGGGCTGATTCGCTGGCGGCTACAGTGGTTGCGCAGCTATCAGGACAAGCTCGGCGATCAGGTGGGTAATCTTCGTAACGACAGCCAACTGCATACGCCGAAGGCTATCCTCATCGATCTCATTCGCGCGCTGCCGGTGGTGCTGATCATTCTGGCGATTGGCCTGATTTTGCTCACCATGCAACTCAACATCAGCGCGCTGCTGTGGGCATTCAGTAAAAAGCTGGCGATTTTCTGGCTGGTGTTTGGCCTGTGCTGGAAGGTGCTGGAGAAAAACGGCGTTGCCGTACGCCACTTCAATATGCCGGAACAGCTCACCAGCCACTGGCGTCGGCAGATTGTGCGCATCAGCCTGGCGCTGCTGCCGCTGCACTTCTGGTCTGTGGTGTCTGAGCTTTCGCCGCTGAACCTGATGGACGACGTACTGGGGCAGTTCGTGATTTTCCTTAACCTGCTGGTGATTGCGACGCTGATGTGGCCAATGTGCCGCGAAAGCTGGCGCGATAAAGAATCACACAGCCTGCGCCTGATCACCATGACCGTGCTGGCGCTGGTGCCGGTCGGCCTGATGGTGCTGACCGCCACCGGTTATTTCTACACCACGCTGCGCCTCTCTGGCCGCTGGATTGAAACCGTTTATCTGGTGATCTTCTGGAACCTGCTTTACCAGACCGTGCTTCGCGGCCTGAGCGTCGCGGCGCGACGCATCGCATACCGTCGTGCGGTCGCGCGTCGGCAGAATATGGTGAAAGAGGGGGCCGAAGGCGCCGAACCGCAGGAAGAACCGGCGATCGCGCTGGAGCAGATCAACCAGCAGACGCTGCGTATTACCATGCTGGTGATGATTGCGCTGTTTGGCGTGATGTTCTGGGCTATCTGGTCAGACTTAATTACCGTCTTTAGCTATCTTGACAGCATCACCCTGTGGCATTACAACGGCACCGAAGCCGGGGCGAGCGTGGTGAAAAGCGTCACCATGGGCAGCCTGCTGTTCGCCATTATCGCCTCGATGGTGGCGTGGGCGCTGATCCGTAACTTACCAGGTCTTCTGGAAGTGCTGGTGCTTTCGCGGCTGAACATGCGTCAGGGGGCCTCCTACGCCATTACCACGATTCTGAACTACGTGATTATCGCCGTCGGGGCGATGACCGTGTTCGGCTCGCTGGGCGTGTCGTGGGATAAACTACAGTGGCTGGCCGCCGCGCTATCGGTAGGTCTTGGTTTTGGCTTGCAGGAGATTTTCGGTAACTTCGTCTCCGGCCTGATTATTCTGTTTGAACGTCCGGTTCGCATTGGCGATACGGTGACGATCGGCACTTTCTCCGGGACGGTTAGCAAGATCCGCATCCGCGCGACGACCATTACTGATTTCGATCGCAAAGAGGTGATCATTCCGAACAAGGCTTTCGTCACCGAACGCCTGATCAACTGGTCGCTCAGCGATACCATCACCCGCGTGGTGATCCGCCTTGGCGTGGCTTATGGATCGGATCTGACCAAAGTGAAAGAGGTGCTGCTGAAAGCGGCGATGGAGCATCCGAAGGTGATGCACGATCCGGAGCCGTCGGTCTTCTTTACCGCTTTTGGTGCCAGCACGCTGGATCACGAACTGCGTCTGTACGTGCGTGAACTGCGCGACCGCAGCTACACCGTCGATGAACTGAACCGCACCATCGACCGTCTGTGTCGCGAAAACGACATCAATATCGCCTTCAACCAGTTGGAAGTGCATCTGCACAATGAGAAGGGCGATGAAGTGACGGAAGTGAAGCGCGACAGTAAAAATGACGGCAAGGATATGATTGCCGATTAATCCGTAGGCCGGATAAGGCAACGCCGCCATCCGGCAATATACGGCGGCGTGCCTGATGGCGCAGCGCTTATCCGGCCTACAGATCGTGTCCTGGGCGCTAAGGCGCCTCATCCGGGCGGCTTTTCAGCTTGTTGATGTAATCTTTGCGCACCATCTCCAGCGCGCTTAGCACAATTTCCGGGGCGATTTGGTTGCTCTCCAGCAGTTCTATTAAATCGACCGCCAGCTTGACGTCATCGGGCGCGTTTTCCAGCGACATACTTTCTCCTTTAGCGCGTGATGCGCGCCAGCACTCGTTCTATTTCTTCCAGCGCCTGACGGCAGCGGGCAAGTCGACCGTCAAAGGCGGTAATTTCGCGGGCCAGACGCTGTTGATCGTCGAGCGTGGTCGCCTGCTGATACTGCTGCTGGCGTTGCTGCTTCATCTCCAGCAGACGACGCTCAAACTCCTGTGTTTCCAGCCGCTTACGCTGCCAGCGACGTAACCCCGGCGAGGCGCTGTCCCACACACGCAGCGACCAGGCTTCGCTTTCCCGATTGATGGCTTCAATTTGCGCCGCGAGGCGTTCAGCAAGCCAGGCAACCTGTGGCAGCTGTTGCTGCTCGACGGCGTGCTTTAACTCCTGAAAATGGGCGTTCGCCTCATCAAGATAGGCCTGCATTTGGGTGCTGCGCGTCTGGAACAGCTGACGGTCAAAGCGGGCGCTCAGCGTGGCGTGCGCGGAAAGCGGCGCGATACGTGCCTGCAGACGTGCAAGCTGTTGTTCCAGCGTTTGTAAAAGCAGGGCCGTTTTCACCGGATTCTCCGTTTTCTTGTTATCGGCTATGCTACAGTAGCATGCTCATTTGATAACGATTCGCATTATGCAGCGTACTATTCTAATCATTATTGGCTGGCTGGCGGTAGCCCTCGGCACAATCGGTGTTGTGCTGCCGCTGTTGCCCACCACGCCGTTTATTCTGCTGGCCGCCTGGTGCTTCGCCCGCTCGTCGCCGCGTTTTCATAACTGGCTGCTGTATCGCTCCTGGTTTGGCGGCTATCTGCGCCACTGGCAGCGTTACAAAGCTATGCCGCCGGGCGCGAAGCCGCGCGCCATCGCGGTGATTTTGTTGACCTTTGCTGTTTCGCTGTGGCTGGTCAATTTGCTGTGGGTTCGTCTACTGCTGTTGGCAATCCTCTGCGGATTGTTGATTTTTTTATGGCGAATTCCCGTCGTTGATGCAGAGCAACAAAAGCCGTGAACCGCATTAATGGTGTTGCAATTCTGCGAGCTTGCCAGTAAATTCTGGCGTTTTCGAGCACAGGCGCGCCTGGTTAAAAGTTAATCAAATGTAACTTTTAGCCCATTTTGCTCGCCTTGAGTAACACTGTTTCAATCAGGCACAAACCTATGACCGCAACTGCACAGCAGCTTGAATATCTGAAGAACAGCATCCAGAGCATCCAGGATTATCCGAAACCTGGCATTCTTTTCCGCGATGTCACCAGCTTACTGGAAGACCCGAAAGCCTACGCGCTCAGCATTGAACTGCTGGTCGAGAAGTACAAAGACGCCGGTATCACCAAAGTCGTGGGTACCGAAGCGCGTGGTTTCCTGTTTGGCGCGCCGGTCGCGCTGGCAATGGGCGTAGGTTTTGTCCCGGTGCGTAAACCGCGCAAGCTGCCGCGTGAAACCATCGCCGAAAGCTACGAGCTGGAGTACGGCACCGATCAGCTGGAAATCCACGTTGACGCGATCAAACCGGGCGACAAAGTGCTGGTAGTCGACGATCTGCTGGCAACCGGCGGGACCATTGAAGCGACGGTGAAACTGATCCGTCGTCTGGGTGGTGAAGTGCACGATGCGGCCTTCATCATCAACCTGTTCGATCTGGGCGGCGAACAGCGCCTGGAAAAACAGGGCATCACCAGCTACAGCCTGGTGAATTTCCCGGGGCACTAAGCATTTCCCGATACATAGCCTCGCCGATCCGGCGGGGCTGTGGTAGCATTATCCCTTCGTGAATCCACCTTCCAGCGTTTCAGAGCCTGCCAATGAGTTATCAGGTCTTAGCCCGAAAATGGCGCCCACAAACCTTTGCTGACGTCGTCGGCCAGGAACATGTGCTGACCGCACTGGCGAACGGCTTATCGTTAGGGCGCATTCATCACGCATATCTCTTTTCCGGCACCCGTGGCGTCGGGAAAACCTCTATCGCCCGCTTGCTGGCGAAGGGGCTGAACTGCGAAACCGGCATTACCGCCACGCCTTGCGGCGTGTGTGATAACTGCCGTGAAATTGAGCAGGGGCGTTTCGTCGATTTAATTGAGATCGACGCCGCCTCGCGAACCAAAGTCGAAGATACCCGCGACCTGCTGGATAATGTCCAGTACGCGCCTGCGCGCGGCCGCTTTAAGGTCTATCTGATCGACGAAGTGCACATGCTCTCCCGCCACAGCTTCAACGCCCTGTTGAAGACGCTGGAGGAGCCGCCTGCGCACGTCAAATTCCTGCTGGCGACCACCGATCCGCAAAAACTGCCGGTGACCATTCTCTCGCGTTGTCTTCAGTTCCACCTCAAGGCGCTCGACGTTGAGCAGATTCGCCATCAGCTTGAGCATATCCTCGACGAAGAGCATATCGTCCACGAGCCTCGCGCCCTGCAGCTGCTGGCGCGTGCGGCGGACGGCAGCCTGCGCGATGCGTTAAGCCTCACCGATCAGGCGATTGCCAGCGGCGAAGGCCAGCTGACAACCGTCTCCGTCAGCGAAATGCTTGGCACGCTGGATGACGACCAGGCGCTGTCGCTGATTGAAGCGCTGGTGGCCGCGAATGGCGAGCGGACGATGGAGTTGGTTAACGATGCCGCGCTGCGCGGCGTCGACTGGGAGGCGCTGCTGGTTGAAATGCAGAGTCTGCTGCACCGGATTGCCATGGTTCAGCTGTCGCCTGCGGCGCTGGGCAGCGATATGGCGGCGATTGAACAACGGATGCGCAACCTTGCGCGTACCGTGCCGCCCACCGACGTACAGCTGTACTATCAAACGCTGCTGATTGGCCGCAAAGAGCTGCCGTTCGCGCCGGATCGCCGCATGGGCATTGAAATGACGCTGCTGCGCGCATTGGCATTTCATCCGAATGCGCCGCTGCCGGAGCCGGAAAGGCCGCAGCAGACGTTTGCGCCTGCCTATGCCCCGGTGACGCAACAGCCTGCGCCCATGCCTTCTGCCGCGCCGATGACGCCGCCGCCAGCGGCCGCGCCGCTGCCAGAGTCCACCCATCAGGTGCTGGCCGCGCGACGTCAGTTGCAGCAAAGCAGTCAGGGAGCAACCACCCCAAAAAAGAGTGAACCGGCAGCCGCTTCCCGCGCGCGGCCGGTGAATAACGCTGCGCTGGAAAGACTGGCTTCGGTGTCCGAACGCGTTCAGGCGCGCCCGGCGCCGTCCGCGTTGACCCAACCGGCGGTGAAAAAAGAGGCTTATCGCTGGAAAGCGACCACGCCGGTTGAAGAAGTCAAAAAAGAAGAAGTCGCCACGCCAAAAGCGTTGAAGAAAGCGCTGGAGCATGAAAAAACGCCGGAACTGTCGGCGAAGCTGGCGGCGGAATCATTAGAGCGCGACCCGTGGGCGGCGGAGGTCAGCCAGATGGCGCTGCCGAAGCTGGTCGAGCAGGTGGCGCTCAACGCGTGGAAAGAGCAGGACGGCAGTACGGTGTGCCTGCATCTGCGCCCGACGCAGCGGCATCTTAATTCCCCCGGCGCGAAGCAGAAGCTGGCTGAGGCGATGAGCAGTTTATACGGCGCGCCTGTTGAATTGACCATCGTGGAAGATGATAATCCGGCGGTGCGTACGCCGCTGGAGTGGCGACAGGCCATTTATGAAGAGAAACTCGCGCAGGCGCGCGAGTCGATCATCGCGGATAATAACATTCAGACCCTGCGTCGGTTCTTCGACGCGGACCTGGATGAAGAGAGTATTCGCCCCATTTGACCGCAAGCGCTGCTTACGGTCGTTATTCTTTAACGTGACCTACTGAGAGAGAAGCCTATGTTTGGTAAAGGCGGTCTGGGTAACCTGATGAAACAGGCCCAGCAGATGCAAGACAAAATGCAGAAAATGCAGGAAGAAATCGCCCAGCTGGAAGTCACCGGCGAATCTGGCGCAGGTCTGGTCAAAGTGACCATCAACGGCGCGCACAACTGCCGTCGCGTTGAAATCGACCCAAGCCTGCTGGAAGACGACAAAGAGATGCTGGAAGACCTGGTCGCTGCGGCGTTCAACGATGCGGCGCGCCGTATTGATGAAACCCAGAAAGAGAAAATGGCCTCTGTATCCTCTGGTATGCAGCTGCCGCCAGGTTTCAAGATGCCGTTCTGATGCAAACCAGTCCGCTGTTAACTCAGCTGATGGAAGCGCTGCGCTGCCTGCCGGGCGTTGGCCCGAAGTCGGCGCAGCGTATGGCGTTTACCCTGCTGCAGCGTGACCGCAGCGGCGGGATGCGTCTGGCGCAAGCTTTAACCCGCGCGATGTCGGAAATCGGCCACTGTGCCGATTGCCGCACCTTCACTGAGCAGGAGGTGTGCAACATTTGTGCGAACCCGCGTCGCCAGGAAAACGGCCAGATCTGCGTGGTGGAGAGTCCGGCGGACATCTACGCCATTGAGCAGACCGGGCAGTTCTCCGGCCGCTACTTCGTGCTGATGGGGCATCTGTCGCCGCTCGACGGCATCGGCCCGGATGATATTGGTCTTGACCGCCTTGAGCAGCGTCTGGAAACGGAGCAGCTCACGGAGATTATCCTCGCCACCAACCCGACGGTGGAAGGGGAAGCCACGGCCAACTATATCGCTGAGCTGTGCGCGCAATATGGCGTTGAAGCCAGCCGTATCGCCCACGGCGTTCCGGTAGGCGGTGAGCTGGAGATGGTCGATGGCACCACGCTGTCGCACTCGCTGGCCGGTCGTCATAAGATTCGTTTTTAATCAAACGAGAGCAGGATTTTCTGCTCTCGCTTGAAATCCTCACCACCCATCCCCATTTTCCTCTCATCGCTTTTTTTACCTTGTAATCACCATTGAGGTATTTTGCAATGAAAGGACAAGAAACACGTGGCTTTCAGTCAGAAGTAAAACAGCTTCTGCACCTGATGATCCATTCTCTGTATTCCAATAAAGAAATCTTCCTGCGTGAGCTTATCTCTAACGCTTCAGATGCTGCCGACAAGCTGCGCTTCCGCGCGCTGTCTAACCCGGATCTGTATGAGGGCGATGGCGAGCTGCGCGTACGCGTCTCCTTCGATAAAGATAAGCGTACGTTGACCATTGCCGACAACGGTATTGGTATGAATCGCGACGAGGTGATCGATCATCTCGGGACGATCGCAAAATCCGGCACCAAAGCATTCCTCGAATCCATGGGCTCAGACCAGGCCAAAGACAGCCAGCTGATCGGTCAGTTCGGCGTCGGTTTCTATTCCGCGTTTATCGTGGCGGATAAAGTTACCGTGCGCACCCGTGCGGCGGGCGATAGCGCAGAGAACGGTGTGTTCTGGGAATCCGAAGGCGCGGGCGAATACACCGTGGCCGACATCACCAAAGACGATCGCGGTACCGAAATTACCCTGCACCTGCGCGAAGGCGAGGACGAGTTCCTCGACGACTGGCGCGTACGCTCGATCATCAGCAAATATTCCGACCATATCGCGCTGCCGGTAGAAATAGAGAAATCCGAAGAGAAAGACGGCGAAACTGTGGTTTCCTGGGAGAAAATCAACAAAGCGCAGGCGCTGTGGACGCGTAATAAAGCCGAGCTGAACGACGATGAATACAAAGCGTTCTACAAGCATATCGCCCACGACTTTACCGACCCGCTGACCTGGAGCCACAACCGTGTGGAAGGTAAGCAGGAGTACACCAGCCTGCTGTATATCCCGTCGCAGGCGCCGTGGGATATGTGGAACCGCGATCATAAACACGGTCTGAAGCTGTACGTGCAGCGCGTCTTTATCATGGACGACGCCGAGCAGTTTATGCCGAACTACCTGCGTTTTGTGCGCGGGCTGATAGACTCCAACGATCTGCCGCTGAACGTCTCCCGTGAAATTCTGCAGGACAGCAACGTCACCCGTAACCTGCGTAACGCCCTGACCAAGCGCGTACTGCAGATGCTGGATAAGCTGGCGAAAGACGACGCCGAGAAGTACCTGACCTTCTGGAAACAGTTTGGTCTGGTGCTGAAAGAAGGTCCGGCGGAAGACCATGCTAACCAGGAAGCGATCGCCAAACTGCTGCGCTTTGCGTCTACCCATACCGACACTTCCGAGCAGAACGTGTCGCTGGCCGACTACGTGTCGCGCATGAAAGAAGGGCAGGAGAAGATCTACTACATCACCGCCGACAGCTATGCTGCGGCGAAGAGCAGCCCGCATCTGGAGCTGCTGCGTAAGAAAGGCATCGAAGTGCTGCTGCTTTCCGACCGCATCGATGAGTGGATGATGAACTACCTGACCGAGTTCGACGGCAAGCCGTTCCAGTCCGTTGCTAAAGCCGATGAGTCCATCGACAAGCTGGCGGATGAAGTGGACGAGAGCGCTAAAGAAGCAGAAAAAGCGCTGACTCCGTTCGTTGAACGCGTGAAAACCCTGCTGGGCGACCGCGTGAAAGAGGTGCGTCTGACTCACCGTCTGACCGACACCCCGGCCATCGTCACCACCGACGCCGATGAAATGAGCACCCAGATGGCGAAGCTGTTTGCCGCTGCGGGCCAGGCCGCGCCGGAAGTGAAGTACATCTTTGAACTGAACCCGGACCACGTGCTGGTGAAACGCACCGCGGATACCCAGGACGAAGGGCAGTTTAAAGAGTGGGTTGAACTGCTGCTCGACCAGGCGCTGTTCGCCGAGCGCGGTACGCTGGACGATCCTAACCAGTTTATCCGCCGCATGAACCAGCTGCTGGTGTCATAAACCTTACCCTCACCCTAACCCTCTCCCTGAAAGGGAGGGGGACTGGCCCGGCGCTGGTATTCTCCCTCTCCCAGTGGGAGAGGGGCGGGGTGAGGGCATCAAACTGCTCCGTACGCAAAATATCTGACCATTAACCGTTTCAGCCGTCCCGCCTTCCTTGAGCCATCGCCGTTCTGGTGGTATCTTTTAGCGCTTTTTAAAAAATATTGACAACCTTTGAGGGGATTTTCGCAATGCGTATCATTCTGCTTGGCGCACCTGGCGCGGGTAAAGGAACTCAGGCACAGTTCATCATGGAGAAATATGGCATTCCGCAAATTTCCACCGGTGATATGCTGCGCGCCGCTGTTAAATCCGGCAGCGAGCTGGGCAAACAGGCTAAAGACATCATGGACGCCGGCAAACTGGTTACTGACGAACTGGTTATCGCGCTGGTCAAAGAGCGTATCGCTCAGGAAGACTGCCGCAACGGTTTCCTGCTGGACGGCTTCCCGCGCACCATTCCGCAGGCTGACGCCATGAAAGAAGCGGGCATCAACGTTGACTACGTGCTGGAATTCGACGTACCGGACGAGCTGATCGTTGACCGTATCGTTGGCCGTCGCGTACACGCCGCTTCTGGCCGCGTTTACCACATCAAATTCAACCCGCCTAAAGTTGAAGGTAAAGATGACGTGACCGGCGAAGAGCTGACCACCCGTAAGGACGATCAGGAAGAGACCGTGCGTAAACGCCTGGTGGAATACCATCAGATGACCGCGCCGCTGATCGGCTACTACTCCAAAGAAGCGCAGGCGGGTAACACCAAATACGCGAAAGTTGACGGCACTCAGGCCGTGGCTGACGTACGCGCAGAGCTGGAAAAAATTCTCGGCTAATGTTGTGCCGCCATCCGATGCCGGATGGCGGCGTAAACGCCTTATCCCATCTATGCCGTTCTGTAGGCCGGATAAGCGCAGCGCCATCAGGCAAAAATTCTCGCTTTACCTCTCACAGCAATTAGTTTTTCTTCCTCGCTTTTCCGCTACAATTATCAACAATTTGAATCGATAAGAGGCGGTAATGCATCATAAGAAACCTGGTATCCTGCTGGTTAACCTCGGCACTCCCGATGCTCCCACGTCTGAAGCCATTAAACGCTATCTGAAGCAGTTCTTAAGCGATAAGCGCGTCGTGGATACGCCTCGCCTGCTTTGGTGGCCGTTGCTGCGCGGCGTCATTCTGCCGATCCGCGCGCCGAGAGTGGCGAAGCTATATGAATCGGTATGGATGGAAGAGGGCTCACCGCTGCTGGTCTACAGCCGTCGTCAGCAGCAGGCGCTGGCGGCACGTCTGCCGGATGTGCCGGTGGTGCTGGGCATGAGCTATGGCACGCCATCGCTGCAAAGCGCGGTGGATGAACTGCTGGCGCAGGGCGTTGACCAGCTCATCGTGTTGCCGCTCTATCCGCAGTATTCCTGTTCCACCGTGGCTGCGGTGTGGGATGAACTGGCACGCATTCTGGCAACCAAACGCGCGATTCCGGGCGTCTCGTTTATTCGTGATTACGCGACCGATCGCAACTATATTCAGGCGCTGGCGGCGAGCGCACGGGCGTCATTTGAGCGCCACGGCGAGCCCGATCTCCTGCTGCTTTCCTACCACGGTATTCCTCAGCGTTATGCTAATGAAGGCGACGATTACCCGCAGCGCTGTCGTGACACCACGCGTGAACTGGTCTCCGCTTTGGGTATTTCGCCTGATAAGGTGATGATGACCTTCCAGTCGCGCTTTGGCCGCGAACCGTGGCTCACGCCGTATACCGACGAAACGCTCAAGATGCTCGCGGAAAAGGGCGTGAAACATATTCAGGTGATGTGCCCAGGTTTCTCTGCCGACTGTCTTGAGACGCTGGAAGAGATTGCGGTGCAAAACTGCGAACTGTTCCTCGAGGCGGGCGGGCAGAAATATGAGTATATTCCGGCGCTCAATGACGATGCCGCACATATCGAAATGATGGTGAATCTGACGGCATCGTATCGCTAATCGCAAGCGGGCGGGGGGTGTGCTACTATTCCCCGCTTGTTCCTAGTCATCCAGAAATCACCATGAAATTTCCCGGTAAACGCAAATCTAAACATTACTTCCCGGTGGACGCTCGCGATCCGCTGCTCCAGCAGATTCAACCTGAAAGTGAAACCAGTACCGCCTGGGTTGTCGGTATCGACCAGACGCTGGTGGATATTGAAGCCAAAGTCGACGATGCGTTTATTCAGCGCTATGGCCTGAGCGCCGGGCATTCGCTGGTGATTGAAGATGATGTCGCGGAAGCGCTATACCAGGAACTGGTACGCGAGAGCCTGATTACCCATCAGTTTGCCGGTGGCACCATCGGTAATACCATGCACAACTATTCGGTTCTGGCGGACGACCGTTCGGTACTGCTGGGCGTCATGTGCAGCAATATTGAAATTGGCGGCTATGCCTATCGTTACCTGTGTAATACCTCCAGCCGTACCGACCTCAACCATCTACAGGGCGTCGATGGCCCGATTGGCCGCTGCTTTACGCTGATCAGCGAAAGCGGAGAGCGTACTTTTGCTATCAGCCCAGGACACATGAACAAACTGCGTCCGGAAAGCGTGCCGGAATCGGTGATTGCCGGCGCCTCTGCGCTGGTGCTCACCTCCTACCTGGTGCGCTGCAAGCCGGGCGAGCCGATGCCGGACGCCACGATGCAGGCCATCGCCTACGCGAAGAAACACAATGTGCCGGTGGTGCTGACGCTGGGCACCAAGTTTGTGATTGCCGATAGCCCGGAATGGTGGCAGAGCTTTATTAAAGAGCACGTGTCGATTCTGGCGATGAACGAAGAAGAAGCGGAAGCGCTGACCGGCTTGAGCGACCCGTTACAGGCGGCGGATAAAGCGCTGGATTGGGTGGACCTGGTGCTGTGTACCGCCGGGCCGACCGGGCTGTATATGGCGGGCTTCACCGAAAACGAAGCCAAGCGCAAAACTCAGCACCCGCTGCTGCCGGGGGCCATTGCCGAGTTTAACCAGTACGAATTCAGCCGTGCGGTACGCTATAAAGACTGTCAGGATCCGCTGCGTATCTACTCGCACATTGCGCCGTTTATGGGTGGCCCTGAGAAGATCATGAATACCAACGGCGCAGGTGACGGCGCGCTGGCGGCGCTGCTGCACGACATTACCGCTAACGCTTACCATCGCAGCAACGTGCCGAATTCCAGTAAGCACCAGCATAACTGGCTGACCTACTCGTCGCTGGCGCAGGTGTGTAAGTATGCTAACCGCGTGAGTTATCAGGTGCTGAACCAGCATTCGCCGCGTTTGACGCGCGGCCTGCCGGAGAAAGAAGATAGCCTCGAAGAGGCGTACTGGGAGCGGTAATATTGTTATTCAGGCCTACGTAAACGCGTAGGCCTGATAAGCGTAGCGCCATCAGGCATGCACATTGCCGGATGGCGGCTTTGCCTTATCCGGCTTACGATGCTATCCGCTAACAGCCTCACTCAACGGCGGATCGCTCAATAGCCCCAGCATGGTTTTCGCTATCTCACGCTCACCCATGACCACCTCATTGGCACCTCGTTCGCTGATATACGCGACTTCATCGTCGTAATGCGCACGGGCGATAATCTCAAGATGCGGATACTTCTCGCGGGCGCTGGCGACGATTTCTCCGGCCTCATAGCCGTTTGGAATGGTCAGCAGCAGCCAGCGGGCGCAGTCGAGATGCGCCAGCGTCATAATCTCTTCGTTGGCGGCATTACCCAGTACCGCGCGAATGCCGCGCTCGCGCAGTTCGTCCACGCGGGTACGGGAGGTTTCAATCACCACCAGCGGAATCCCTTGCGCCATCAGCTTCTCGCCGAGCAGGCTGCCGACGCGACCGTAGCCAACCAGCAGCGCGTGGTTACAGATATCTACCGGAATCTGTTTTTCATCTTCCAGCGCCTCTTCCAGGGTCTGTTCCTCAAGCGTTTCCGTTTTCTCGAGGTATTTCTCCAGCACGGAGAACAGCACCGGATTGAGCATAATGGAGAGAATCGCCCCCGCCAGCACCAGGTTTTGCCCGGCCTGCGGCAGGAGATCCAGCGCCATGCCCAGACCGGCGAGAATAAAGGCGAATTCGCCAATCTGCGCGAGGCTGGTGGCGATGGTCAGGGCGGTACGCTGGGAGTGGCCGAACAAACGCACCAGGCCAAACGCCGCGAGCGATTTACCGAAGATGATGATTGCCAGCGTTCCCAGTACCGCCAGCGGCTGCTCAATCAGAATCAGCGGATCAAACAGCATGCCGACGGAGACAAAGAACAGTACCGCAAACGCGTCACGTAGCGGCAGGGTATCGTGCGCCGCACGATGGCTCAGTTCGGATTCGTTCAGCACCATCCCGGCGAAGAACGCACCCAGCGCGAACGAGACGTCAAACAGTTCTACCGCGCCGAAGGCGATGCCCAGCGCCAGCGCCAGTACCGAGAGCGTGAACAGTTCGCGAGAGCCGGTGGCGGCGCTGCGAGAGAGGATCCACGGCACCAGGCGGCGGCCAACCAGCATCATAATGGCGATAAACGCCACCACTTTACCGATGGTTATCGCCATATCGATAGCCAGCGAGGCGAAACCGATATTTTCTTTTTCCATCATTCCGGCGACGGCGGGCAGCAGCACCAGCGTCAGGACCATCACCAGATCTTCAACGATCAGCCAGCCGATGGCAATTTGCCCCCGCTGACTATCAATAAGCTGTCGTTCTTCTAACGCGCGCAGCAGCACCACGGTACTGGCGGTAGACAGGCACAGGCCAAAGACGATGCCGGTCATTATGGACCAGCCTAAGAAGGTGGAGAGCAGCATCCCGAGCAGGGTGGCGACCGCTATCTGCGCTATCGCGCCGGGTATGGCGATGGACTTTACCGCCATCAAATCTTTCAGTGAGAAATGGAGACCGACGCCGAACATCAGCAAAATAACGCCTAATTCCGCGAGTTCTGGTGCCAGTTTGGTATCAGCGACAAATCCTGGAGTAAAGGGTCCGGCCAGTACGCCCGCTAACAAATATCCTACCAGTGGAGAAATTCTTAACTTATTGGCAATCATGCCAAGGAAAAAAGCGAGCACAAGGCCACCAACAATGGTGGTGATTAGCGGTGTGGCGTGATGCATTCCGTCTCCTTTCGTCGTGATGCGTGGTCCCATTTTTGGCGCAGAGTGTCGCAACAGCCTGAAAACCAAAAAACCTCGTAATAGTTTATGACAATTTCCACTATTTTGTTTGTGAATAATTCTTGAATTTAGCTAAAAAATTGAATTTTTAAGAGTAAATGGCACAAAAATGAAAGTTGAATATGAGAAGTCAGAGACGACGCGCGGTTGCGGGGAGAAAGGAGGCAGCCAAAATGAAGGTTTGGCTGCCCGGAATTTAGTGTTTTTGGCGGTTATCAGGTAAGAATATGGTCAACATACCAATAAGTGGTAGGAAAGCACATATTTTATAAACCAACTCGATACTGGTATGGTCAGCCACCAGCCCCAACACGGCGGCGCCAAGGCCACCCATGCCGAAAGCGAAACCGAAGAATAGCCCGGAAACCATACCGATACGCCCCGGTAATAGCTCCTGCGCGTACACCAGAATGGCAGAAAACGCCGAGGCGAGGATAAATCCAATAATGACCGTTAAAATCCCGGTCCACCAAAGGGTCGCGTAGGGTAAAAGGAGGGTAAACGGCGCAACGCCGAGGATAGAGCCCCAAATCACATATTTACGGCCAATTTTGTCACCCACCGGCCCGCCAATGACGGTCCCTGCGGCAACCGCAAACAAGAAGGCGAATAAGTGAATCTGCGCGTTTTGTACCGATAATCCGAATTTTTGCATCAGATAAAAGGTGTAGTAGCTGCTAATGCTCGCCATATAGAAGTATTTCGAGAAAATCAGCATCAGCAGGATGCAGACGGCAAGAATCACTTTGTTTTTCGGCAGCGGATTGATAATCGTAGCTTTCGGTTTACCTTTTGCCATACGGTGCTGTGCCGCGTACCAGCGGCTGACCTGCGCCAGCACAACGATAGCCAACAGCGCCGCCAGCACAAACCAGGCCACGTTGCCTTTCCCGTACGGCGCAATGATAACCGCCGCCAGCAACGGCCCCAGCGAACTGCCGAAGTTACCGCCCACCTGGAAGATTGACTGCGCCAGGCCGTGACGGCCACCGGAGGCCATTCGCGCCACGCGGGATGATTCCGGATGGAACACCGATGAGCCAGTACCCACCAGCGCGGCGGCCAATAGCACCGTACCGAAGCTGCCCGCCAGCGCCAGCAGCACCAGCCCGCTCAGGGTAAAGCACATGCCCACCGGCAGCGACCACGGCATCGAACGCTTATCGGTGATGTAGCCGATGACCGGCTGGAAGAGGGACGATGTGAGCTGGAAGGTGAGGGTAATCATCCCAATCTGCACGAAGGTCAGAGAGAATTCGGACTGCAGCAGCGGATAAATCGCCAGAATCAGCGACTGAATCATGTCGTTGAGCAGGTGGGAGAGACTGATCGCTCCCAGGATACCGAATGAGGTACGGCCCTTTTGCGAAGACGCAGATGGGCCAGGCCGGGTAGGGCTGGTTTCAGTGATTGCCATAGATTCCACTTATATTTGGTAGTGCGATGTTGGAGATAAACGCTTTAATAATAATTATCAGACTAAGATACCTGTCTAAGACGTTTGAAGGAAGTCTCATTTCTGAAAACAAATTAGACTAATATTTCATAGCGTTGTAATTTCTGCGGTTGTTATTCACTCAGGGAGAGAAACATGCAATTCGTCAAACGAGGCGTGGCGCTGGCGATGCTGACGGCACTGTCGTTAGTCAGCCTGCCTTCACAGGCTTATCAGCAAGATAAAACGTATAAAATCACCATCCTGCATACCAACGATCACCATGGGCACTTCTGGCGCAGTGAATACGGCGAGTACGGTCTGGCCGCGCAAAAAACGCTGGTCGACGGCATTCGTAAGGAAGTCGCGGCTGAAGGCGGCAGCGTGCTGCTGCTGTCGGGCGGCGATATCAATACCGGGGTACCGGAATCAGACCTGCAGGACGCCGAGCCAGACTTCCGTGGCATGAATCTGGTGGGCTACGACGCGATGGCTGTCGGCAACCATGAGTTTGATAACCCGCTGAGCGTGTTGCGTCAGCAGGAAAAATGGGCCAAATTCCCGTTCCTCTCCGCCAATATTTACCAGAAAAGTACCGGTGAACGCCTGTTTAAACCGTGGGCGATCTTTAAACGCCAGGACCTGAAAATTGCCGTTATCGGTTTAACCACCGATGACACCGCCAAAATTGGCAACCCGGAATACTTCACCGATATTGAATTCCGCAAACCGGCGGAAGAAGCGAAGCTGGTGATTCAGGAGCTCCAGCAGAAAGAGAAGCCTGACCTGATTCTGGCCGCGACCCACATGGGCCACTACGATAACGGCGAACACGGTTCAAACGCACCGGGTGATGTCGAGATGGCGCGCAGCCTGCCGACCGGCGCGTTAGGGATGATTGTGGGTGGTCACTCACAGGATCCGGTGTGCATGGCTTCGGAGAATAAAAAGCAGGTCGACTACGTGCCGGGCACCCCGTGTGCGCCAGATAAACAGAACGGTATCTGGATTGTGCAGGCCCATGAGTGGGGCAAATATGTGGGCCGCGCCGATTTCGAGTTCCGCAACGGCGAGCTGAAAATGGTGCACTATCAGCTGATCCCGGTGAACCTGAAGAAGAAAGTCACCTACGATAACGGGCAGAGTGAGCGCGTACTTTACACGCCGCAAATTCCGGAAAACCCGCAGATGCTCTCGCTGCTGACGCCGTTC
The DNA here is from genome assembly GCF_019930565.1 of Kluyvera sp. CRP. Classification (NCBI taxonomy): domain Bacteria; kingdom Pseudomonadati; phylum Pseudomonadota; class Gammaproteobacteria; order Enterobacterales; family Enterobacteriaceae; genus Kluyvera; species Kluyvera sp. CRP. The sequence goes on from NZ_CP082841.1 coordinate 2,475,528, forward strand.
CAGAGTAAAGGCAAGGCGCAGCTGGAAGTGAAAGTGGGCAGCGTGAACGGGCATCTGGAAGGCGACCGCAGCAAGGTTCGCTTCGTGCAGACCAACATGGGCCACCTGATTCTGGCGGCGCAGATGGCGCGCACCGGCGCCGACTTTGGCGTGATGAGCGGCGGCGGCATTCGTGATTCCATTGAAGCGGGAAATATTACCTACAAGAGCGTGCTGAAGGTGCAGCCGTTTGGCAACGTGGTGGTGTACGCCGATATGAGCGGTAAAGAGGTGGTGGAGTATCTGACCGCCGTGGCGCAGATGAAGCCCGATTCCGGTGCTTATCCGCAGTTTGCCAACGTCAGCTTTGTGGCGAAGAACGGCCAGCTTCAGGACCTGAAAATCAAAGGCGAACCTGTCGACCCGGCGAAAACCTATCGTCTGGCGACGCTGAGCTTTAACGCTACCGGCGGTGACGGCTATCCGAAAATCGACAACAAACCAGGGTATGTGAATACCGGGTTTATCGATGCCGAGGTGCTTAAGCAGTACATTGAGCAGAACTCGCCGCTGGATGTGAATGCTTACGAACCGAAAGGGGAAGTGAGCTGGCAGTAAGCTCGGGCGTTGTTCAATACCCTCTCCCTTTTGGGGAGAGGGTTTAGGTGAGGGGAGAACCGTCTGTTTAATCCCGTCGCGCAATATCCGCAAACGTCGCGCCAAGAATTTTCGCTAAATCACCCGCCGCCAGCTCAATATCGAGCCCGCGTTTGCCGCCTGAAACATAAATCGAAGCAAATTCCTGCGACGGCGCATCAATCACCGTGGGCAGACGCTTTTTTTGCCCCAGTGGGCTAATGCCACCGACCAGATAGCCGGTGACGCGCTGGGCCACCATCGGATCGGCCATATCGACTTTTTTCGCCCCTAAAGCCTTCGCGACCTTTTTTAAATCCAGCTGCCCGGCGACCGGCGTGACCGCTACCGCCAGCTGTTTCATATCGCCGTTCATCGCCACCAGCAGAGTTTTGTAAACCTGGTCAGCGTTCAGTCCTAATTTTCGCACCACCTCGTCACCAAAGTTCGTTTCATTCGGATCGTGATCGTAGGTATGAATGCTAAACGGGATCTTGTTCTTTTCGAGTAACTTAACCGCGGGAGTCATAACGTTCCTTCTTACTACAGACAGGGTATGCAGCCAGCATACGCCCTAAAACGGACTAAAAAATAGTATAATCTTGCGCAATAGGTATTGGCAGTTGCAGCAACTTTGAGCGACAATCGAAAGATCCGGAGTGATTACTTCGGGATAATAATAATGATGAAATTCCTCTTTGACGGGCCAATAGAGATATTGGCCATTTTTTTTATTTCAGCATCTCCGGCAGATTGCCTTCGCCATACAGATGAAGCGCTCCCACGGCGACCACATAGCGCCCCGGCGGCAGCGCCAGCAGCGCGTCGCGCCAGGCTTCATTTCGCTTCACCATCAGCACATCATACAGCGACTGACTAAAGGTATTGGGCAACGAAGTCCTGCCGTTCGTCGGTGGCTGCTCGAGCCACCAGCCGATCATCACCTGTAACAGTCGCGCGTTGGTGTGCCAGTGCGTCAGCGTATCGTCGAGCAGCGCCATGCCGCCGTCGGGCAACTGGCACAAAAGGCTGACCTGGCTGTCTGCGCCCTCCAGTTCCTGAACCGGCAGCGACGCCGCGCGCGCAGCCTGCAGCAACTGGTAATCAATGCCGTAGTCCGGACGTAATCCCAGCCGCTGCGCCTGGGTGGCTTGCAGCACCATCGCAATCTGCCATAACGGCTGGTTATCAAAACGGACCAGCGACATTCCTTGCTCGCTGATCCGTTTTTCCAGTTCGCTTAACTGTTCGGCACTCAGACGCTCGGCGAGTGGCGGGAATTCCGGCAGATTGCTGAACGGTGTTTCATTGCCGGAAATATCGGCTTCGACAATCAGCGCGTCGGCTTGATGCAGTTTCTTCACCAGCTTTGCCGGTAGGGGAGACATATCGCGTGTCCCCATATGAATGCTGCCGACCAGATGCAGGTGGCGGCCACCGGGCAGCGACACGTCGAGCGCTGGCCAGCCGTAAGGCGAACCGCGCAGGGTTCGCCATAGACGTTGTAGTTGATATAACAGACTCATCCGCGCTCCCTGGAAGGAAAATTCCATGCTAGCGCGCTGGGGAGAAAGGTGCAAACGCGCTCTGCCCGTTTCGGGCAGGGCGGTGGATCAGGCTTTGGGTTTAAAGCGCAGCAGGCGGTTGGCGTTGCTCACTACCGTAATGGAAGAGAGCGCCATCGCGGCTCCGGCAACGACCGGGTTGAGCAGCGTACCGGTCAGCGGCCAGAGGATCCCCGCGGCAATCGGAATGCCCAGCGAGTTATAGACGAAGGCACCGAGCAGGTTCTGCTTCATATTGCGCAACGTGGCGCGGGAGATCGCCAGCGCATCGGCGACGCCCACCAGACTGTGGCGCATCAGCGTAATCGCTGCGGTTTCAATCGCCACATCGCTGCCGCCGCCCATGGCAATACCGACGTCGGCCTGCGCCAGCGCCGGGGCATCGTTGATACCGTCGCCGACCATTGCCACCTTCTGGCCTTGCGCCTGCAAGTCTTTAATCGCCTGCGCTTTACCGTCCGGCAGTACTCCGGCAATCACTTCATCAATGCCCGCCTCTTTGGCAATCGCGTTAGCGGTTACCGGGTTATCACCGGTCAGCATCACCAGTCGATAGCCTTCCTGATGCAGTCGCTGCAAGGCGGCGACGCTGTCGCTACGCAGCGGATCGCGAATGGCGAACAGCGCGGCGGCTTGACCATCAATGGCGAGCAGTACCGGCGTGGCTCCCTGAGCTGCCTGCTGAGCCAGTTCGTTATCCAGCTCGCGGGTATCCACCTGCTGTTCGTGCATCAACGCCTGGTTGCCCAGCAGCAGCGAGTGTCCTTCGGTCTCGCCGCTGACCCCCAGCCCACGTAGCGTGCGGAACGCGGTGACCTGTGGCAGCGTGTTATCGGCTGCTTTCTCCAGAATAGCGCGCGCCAGAGGGTGGTTCGAACCTTGCTCCAGCGCGGCGGCCAGGCGCAGCGCGGTCGATTCACCGATCGCGCCGAGGGTTTTCACCGCGACGACCTGCGGCTTACCTTCGGTCAAGGTACCGGTTTTATCAAACACCAGCGTGGTCAGTTCACTGGCGCGCTGTAGCGCGTCGGCGTCGCGGACCAGCACGCCATACTCTGCGGCGCGACCGACACCGGCAATAATCGACATCGGCGTAGCCAGACCCAGCGCACACGGACAGGCGATGATCAGCACCGTGGTAGCGATCACCAGGGTGTAGACAATCTGCGGCGCAGGGCCAAAGAAGTACCAGATGGCGGCGCTGAAAATGGCAATCGCCACCACCACCGGCACGAACACGGCGGAGATTCTATCCGCCAGCTGGCCGATTTCCGGCTTGCTGCTCTGCGCCTGGCGCACCATTTTGATAATACGTGACAGCGTGGTATGGCTACCCACGGCGCTGGCGCGGAATAAGACTGAGCCGTCCTGCACCACCGTACCGGCGTGAATGCTGTCGCCGTCGCCTTTCTGCTGCGGAATCGGCTCGCCGGTCAGCATCGCTTCATCAAACCAGGCTTCGCCCTGGCTGATTTCGCCGTCGACGGGAACGCGGTCGCCGGTGGCGAGGCGCAGGATCATACCCGGCTGTACGTCGGCCAGTGGCACCGTTTTTTCACCGTCGTCGGTGACGACCCGCGCGGTGGGCGGCGTCAGGTCGAGCAATTTTTCCAGCGCCCGGGACGAACGCTGGCGCGCTCGCGCTTCCAGCATATGGCCAAGGTTAATCAGACCAATAATCATGGCGCTGGCTTCGTAATAGAGGTGGCGGGCTTCCATCGGGAACCACTGCGGCCACAGGTTGACGCTCATCGAATACAGCCAGGCGACACCGGTACCGAGCGCCACGAGGGTATCCATCGTCGCGGTACGGTTCTTCAGGCTTTTCCATGCGCTGGTGTAAAAATGACCGCCGGCAAACACCATCACCGCCAGGGTGATGAGGCCGATAATCAGCCACAGCGAGCGGTTGTCGTCGGAGACCATCATATTGTCGCCGATCATGCCCCAGACCATGACTGGCACACCTACCAGCAGGGCGACGATCGCCTGCCAGCGAAAACGTTTCATGGTCGCCAGCGCGGTTTCCTGCTGACGTTCGCGGCGTTTAATATCGTCTTCAATGGCTTCTGCGCCGTAGCCGGCTTTCTCTACGGCCTGGACTAAATCGCTGGCGGACGCATGACCCATCACCAGGGCCGTGCGCTCCGCCAGGTTTACCCGTGCCTGGACCACGCCCGGTACCGCCTGCAAGGCATTCTGGACCCGGGAAACGCAGCTGGCGCAGCTCATACCGTTGATCAGCAGCTGTTGGCTGTCATCCAGTTCCTGTGCTGCCGGAAGCTCAGGGGAGGCCGCTGTCAGTGCTTCCGACGGGAGTGATGACTCTGCCAGCGGTTTAGCCTTTGGGTGGCTGAGCTCCGCGCCGTAACCGGCTTGTTTGATGGTGTCAATCAACGCCTCGGCGCTCGCGCTGCCGGTAACGTGCGCCGCATCGATGGTCACTTCCGCATGGTCAACGTCAGGACGCTGCTCCAGGCTCTCCTTCACGCGTTTGACGCAGTGGCCGCAGGACAGACCGTCCAGCGCCAGATCGATAGTTTGAGACATATTCCTCTCCTCAATTGATGGGTGACCAAATTCATCTTTTGGTCTACAGTGAGAAAGGTTAAACCTTCCAGCAAGGGGAAGGTCAAGGGGGGAATGTGAATATCAGTGATGTTGCCAAAAAAACCGGTTTGACCAGCAAAGCCATTCGCTTTTATGAAGAGAAGGGGCTGGTGACGCCGCCGCTGCGCAGCGAGAACGGCTACCGCAGCTACACGCAAAAGCATCTGGATGAGTTTACGCTGCTGCGCCAGGCGCGGCAGGTTGGGTTTAATCTGGAAGAGTGCGGCGAGCTGGTGAATCTGTTTAACGACCCGAAACGCCACAGCGCCGACGTCAAAGCCTATACGCTACAGAAAGTGGCGGATATTGAGCGCCACATCAGCGATCTGCAGGCGATGCGCGAGCAGCTGCTGTCGCTGGCGGCATCCTGCCCGGGAGATGACAGCGCCGACTGCCCGATTATTGATAATCTTTCCGGCTGCTGCCATCGTAAAGCCCAGGCTTGACGACTAACGAGGAGGGGAGAGCCTGATACGCAGGACGATCCCTTCCACCGCAATCACCTCAACGTTGCTGCCTGCGGGCAGATCCTCATCGGCGCGGACCGGCCACGAACTGTCGCCGACGCGCATATGGCCGCGTCCGTTGATCAGCGCGTTGTCTAAGGTAAACCGCTGCCCCAGCAACTGCTGTCCGCGCTGGTTAAGCTGACTTTCCGCCGGGCGCTGTCTGTCGCCCCGACGGCTGAGCCACTTCCACCACAGCCAGGCCGCCAGCAGCGTCAGCACCGCAAACAGCGTCCCCTGCCATGCCCAGTCGACCGGCAGTACCCAGGTTATCAGCCCGGTAGCCGCTGCGGCCACGCCGCTCCACAGCAAATAACCGCTACCGCCGAGCATTTCTGCCGCCAGCAGCAGGCCGCCGAGGCTCAGCCAGAAGATATGTGGGTGCGCCAGCACCAGCGCGATCATGATGATTTCCGGTCGCGGCTGCTGTCTTTAATCAGCTCGGCAACCCCGGCGATAGACCCCATCAGGCTGCTGGCATCCAGCGGCATCATCACCACTTTGCTATTATTCGCCGAGCCAATCTGCTGGAGGGCATCGGTGTATTTTTGCGCCACAAAGTAGTTAATCGCCTGAATATCCCCGGCGGCAATCGCTTCGGAGACCATTTTGGTGGCGCGCGCTTCCGCTTCTGCGGAACGCTCGCGGGCTTCTGCCTGCAGGAACGCGGACTGACGCTCGCCCTCGGCGGTGAGAATCTGCGCCTGTTTTTCACCTTCGGCTTTGACGATCTGCGCCTGGCGGATCCCTTCAGCTTCCAGGATATAGGCACGCTTGGTACGCTCGGCCTTCATCTGCGCGTTCATCGCGTCGATAAGCTCTGCCGGTGGGCGCACGTCGCGAATCTCAATACGGGTGATTTTAATCCCCCACGGATTGGTGGCTTCGTCGACAATATGCAGCAGGCGGGTATTGATGTTATCGCGCTGGGAGAGCATTTCGTCGAGCTCCATGGAACCGAGCACGGTACGAATGTTGGTCATCGTCAGGTTGATGATCGCCAGTTCCAGGTTGCTGACCTCGTACGCCGCTTTTGGCGCGTCGATCACCTGAATAAAGCACACGGCGTCGATGGCGACGTTGGCGTTGTCTTTAGAGATAACTTCCTGCGATGGAATATCGAGAACCTGCTCCATCATGTTGATTTTTCGGCCAATACGATCCATAAACGGCACGACAAGGCTTAAACCCGGATGCAGGGTTTTGGTGTAGCGGCCAAAGCGTTCAACCGTCCACTGATAGCCCTGCGGCACGATTTTGACCCCCGCGGCAACCACCACCAGGGCGACGAAGATAAGAATAGGGATAAACACCAGCATAAAACCTCCTGTTTTACTGTCCGTAACTGCAATAAGTATATCGGCTCTGGCGGTGAAATTCGCCCCCTGAAATTAATTGGCGTTACACTACAAGAGATAAAAGAAAAAACAGGGCAAAGAAAGGCAATGAAGGAAAATAGCGCGATTCTACAGCTTACGCAGGTAAGCTTTCATATTGGCGAGAAAACGGTCCTTGAGAATATCAATCTTAGCGTGGCCCCCGGTGAATTTAAGCTCATCACCGGCCCGTCAGGCTGCGGTAAAAGCACTTTATTAAAAATCATCGCTTCGCTCCTTTCACCGAGCGGCGGACACATTCTGTTTGCCGGGCAGGATATCAATACCCTGTCGCCGGAAGCCTATCGCCAGCAGGTTTCTTACTGCGCGCAGACGCCCGCGCTGTTTGGCGATACGGTTTACGACAACTTGATTTTCCCCTGGCAAATCCGTAATCAGCAGCCGGATCCCGATCGTTTTCTGGGCCAGCTGTCGCGCTTTGATCTGGCGGAAGATACGCTGTCAAAATCGATTAATGATCTGTCAGGTGGGGAAAAACAGCGGGTTTCGTTGATTCGCAATCTACAATTTTTGCCCAAGGTTTTATTGCTCGATGAAATTACCAGCGCGCTGGATGAGCAAAATAAAAAGAACGTGAATGAGATTATTCATCAGTATGTCCGCGAGCAAAACGTTGCCGTGCTGTGGGTCACCCATGATAAAGATGAAATTAGTCATGCGGATGAAGTGATTACACTGCCATCCCATCAGGAGAGCGTCAGGGAGTCACGTCATGAATAACGAACATATTATTACGAACCAATCACTGGCGCTGTCGATGGTGCTGGTGCTGGTGGCGATTCTGGTGAGCTACCGGGAAAAGCTGGCGCTGGAAAAAGACATCATCTGGAGTATCTGCCGGGCGGTGGTGCAGCTGATCATTGTCGGCTACGTGCTGAAGTATATTTTCAACGTTAACCATGCGGTGTTGACGCTGCTGATGGTGCTGTTTATCTGCTTTAACGCGGCGTATAACGCGCAAAAGCGCAGTAAGTATATCGATAAAGCCTTTGTCTCCTCGTTTATCGCCATTACCACCGGGGCCGGGCTGACGCTGGCTGTACTGGTTTTTTCCGGCTCGATTGCCTTCGTGCCAATGCAGGTGATCCCGATTTCCGGGATGATCGCCGGTAACGCCATGATTGCGGTGGGGCTGTGCTACAACAACCTCGGCCAGCGCTTTAGCGCCGAGCAGCAGCAAATTCAGGAAAAACTGAGCCTGGGGGCGACGCCGAAAATGGCCTCCGCGCGGCTGATTCGCGAGAGCATTCGCGCGTCGTTAATTCCGACCGTGGATTCGGCGAAAACCGTGGGGCTGGTGAGCTTACCGGGGATGATGTCGGGGCTGATTTTTGCTGGTATCGACCCGGTGAAGGCGATTAAGTATCAGATTATGGTCACTTTTATGCTGCTTTCGACCGCCAGTCTGTCGACCATTATTGCCTGCTATCTGACCTATCGGAAGTTTTATAACGCCCGTCACCAGCTGGTGGTGACGTCGTTGAAGAAGCGCGCGTAGCGCATAGTGAAACGTCGGCCTGCCAGGCGTAGCGCCATCAGGCCGACAAGATAACGCTCGCTGTTAGTACAGCAGCGAATACAACTGGCGGCGGTACTTCGACGCCAGCGCGTCGCCGGTGCCCAGCGCGGCCAGAATTTCCTGCAACATTTTGCGCGCCTGACCATCGGCCGCGCCTAAATCTTTGCGCAGATGGCTGAACAGCAGTTCCAACGCCTCTTCGTTACGCCCAACCTGATGCAGCTGCAGCGCCAGCTTCGAGGCCAGCGCCGCATCGTCCGGGTTTTGCTCTACTTGTTGTTGCAGTTGCTGAATCTCCGGCGTATCCGCCGCTTGCTTCAACAGCTCAATCTGCGCGACCAGCCCCTGATAGCGGGTATCCTGATCCTGCATCGGAATGGTTTTCAGCACCGCTTCCGCGTCTTCAGAGCGGTTGAGCGCAATCTGCGTTTCCGCCAGCAGCAGGCCGATCTGGCTGTCCTGGCCGGAAAGCTGCCAGGCGTCTTTCAGCAGCGGCAGCGCTTCGGCGTGCTTACCTTCCTGAATCAGCGCCAGCGCTTCTTGCGCCTTCAGCTCTTCTTCACGCGGCAGCACTTTATCGAGCAGCGCGCGAATGGCCTCTTCCGGCTGCGGGCCCTGGAAGCCGTCAACCGGCTGGCCGTTCTGGAACAGGTAGACGGTCGGGATGGCGCGCAGGCCAAACTGTGAGGCGACCATCTGCTCGGCGTCGCAGTCGACCTTCGCCAGAATAAACTGACCGTTATACTGCGCCGCCAGATTTTCCAGCACCGGCGTCAGCTCCAGGCAGTGCTGGCTGCGCTCGGACCAGAAGTAGAACAGCACCGGCGTGGCAACGGATTGTTCCAGCGTCTGGTGCAGGTTAGCTTCAGTAATGTTTACAATATTCTGTACGGACATGAGTCATTCTCTGTAGTCGGTTTGTATTCGAGGTGGGGGCAAAAGCGCACGCTTCAACGTTACCCCTGCAGAATTTTGTCCATGACGCGCCCCGGCAGCAGGCGTTTTAGCCAGCATACGGCATGGGTAACCAGGGTGACCGGGTAGCGTAATTTCGGCTTATCGCTGATAAAGGCGTGACGCACCTTTTCTACCACCGCGTCCGGGCCGAGCGTAAAACGAGCCGCAATACCCGGGTTTTCCACCGCCTGGTCGCTGGTCTGGTTCACGTTGTCGGTAAAGCGGGTGCGAATCGGGCCGGGTTCGATCAGGCTGACCTTGATGCCGGAATGACGCAGCTCCATGCGCAGCGCGTCGGACCACGCCTCCAGCGCATATTTGCTGGCCGCATAGGCGCCGCGGCCCGGCGTGGAAATCAGCCCCATCACCGAGGAGGTCATCACGATGCGCCCCTCGCCGTGAGGCACCATGGCGGGCAGCAGACGCATGGTAAGCTGATGAGCGCCAAAGAAGTTGGCGGAAAATTGCTGCTCCATCTGCTCGCGGCTGATGCTGGTCAACGGGCCGTAGACGCCATAGCCGGCGTTGTTAAACAGGCCGAACAGGCGATTATGGGTGAGCGCGATGACCTCTTCGGCGGCGGCATCGATGCTTTCCGGGCTGTCGAGGTCGAGCAGCACGCCGGTGAAGCCCATGCCGTTCATCCGCTTCACATCCTCAGGTTTACGACAGGCGGCGAGCACGCGAAACCCCTGACGCTTCAGCTCAAGCGCGCTTTCCAGGCCAATGCCGCTGGAACATCCTGTAATTAAGACCGATTTTTGCATAACTTTACCTGAAGACACCGCTTTACTTTCCGGCGTCGTGATTAACTAATGGAGCCAGACGTGTCGCCATCCAGTCGGCAATAAACGGCTGGGCGTCACGGTTGGGATGAATGCCGTCATCCTGCATCCACTGCGGCTTAAGGTAGACCTCTTCCATAAAGAAGGGCAGCAGTGGAATAGTGAATTCGCTGGCGAGTTTCGGATAAACCGCGCTAAACGCCTCATTATAGCGGCGTCCGTAGTTTGCGGGCAGACGAATTTGCATTAACAGCGGCTGGACGTTAGCGGCTTTGATCTGCTGCAAAACGGTGCGCAGGGTCTGTTCAATCTGCTGCGGTGGAAATCCGCGCAGGCCGTCGTTGCCGCCAAGCTCGACCAGCACCCAGCGCGGCTGGTGCTGTTTCAGCAATGCGGGCAGGCGCGCCAGCCCCTGCTGGGCGGTGTCGCCGCTGATGCTGCCGTTGATGACCGTGATATCAGGCTGCCACTTGTCGTTAAGCAGGGCAGGCCAGGCGGCAGTACCCGCCATGCGATAGCCCGCGCTCAGGCTATCGCCAAGAACTAACAGCGTGTCCGCCGCCGCGGCGCGAAGGCTAAACAGTATTAAAAACAGGAAAGGCAAATGCCAGCGGAAAACGTACTTGAAGTGCATCATCTTAAGAAATCCGTCGGTCAGGGGGAGCATGAGCTTTCCATCCTTACCGGAGTTAACCTGATTGTCAAACCGGCGCAAACCCTTGCTTTAATTGGCGAGTCGGGTTCCGGCAAGTCGACGCTGCTGGCGATTCTTGCCGGGCTGGACGATGGCAGCAGTGGCACGGTGAAGCTGTTAGGCCAGCCGCTGGATAACATGGACGAAGAGGCTCGGGCACGCCTGCGCGCTCAGCATATCGGCTTTGTGTTTCAATCTTTTATGTTGATACCGACCCTCAACGCGCTGGAAAACGTCGAGCTACCGGCGCTGCTGCGCGGTGAAAGCGACGCGCAAAGCCGACAGGGGGCAAAAGCGCTGCTGGAACAGCTCGGGCTTGGCAAACGTCTACAGCATCTTCCCGCCCAGCTTTCCGGCGGTGAGCAGCAGCGCGTGGCGCTGGCCCGCGCGTTCAACGGCCGCCCGGATTTGCTGTTCGCCGATGAGCCAACCGGTAACCTCGACCGCCATACCGGCGACAAAATTGCCGACCTGCTGTTTTCGCTCAACCGCGAACACGGCACCACGCTGATTCTGGTTACCCATGACGCTCAGCTGGCCGCCCGCTGTGACCGCCGTCTGCGTCTGGTCGACGGGCAGCTCCGGGAGGAAGCATGATTTTACGCTGGTTCTGGCGAGAATGGCGCTCGCCGTCGCTGCTGATTGTTTGGCTGGCGCTAAGCCTGGCGGTGGCCTGCGTGCTGGCGCTGGGCAGTATCAGCGACCGAATGGACAAAGGGCTTAATCAGCAAAGCCGCGAATATATGGCGGGCGACCGGGTGCTGCGCAGCTCGCGTGAAGTGCCGCGCGAATGGCTGGAAAAAGCCCGTGCGCTGGGGCTGACGGTGGGCGAACAGATTAACTTCTCCACCATGACCTGGGCGGGCGATACCCCGCAGTTGGCGGATGTGAAGGCGGTAGACGATAGCTACCCGCTGTATGGCGTTCTGGAAACCACCCCGGCCAGCCTGAAGCCCGCCGCCGGCACGGTACTGCTGGCGCCGCGTCTGCTGGCGCTGCTGAACCTGAAAACCGGCGACAATATCGATGTTGGCGATGCCACGTTGCGTATCGCCGGGGAGATTGTGCAGGAGCCGGACAGCGGCTTTAACCCGTTCCAGATGGCTCCGCGCCTGATGATGAACCTGGCCGACGTGGCGAAAACCGGCGCGGTGCAGCCCGGTAGCCGGGTGAGCTGGCGCTATATGTTCGCTGGCAATGCGGCGCAGCTGGCGAGCTATGAAAGCTGGCTGCTACCGCAGCTCAAACCTGAGAACCGCTGGATCGGGCCGGATCAGGACGACGGCGCGTTGGGCAAATCGTTGCAGCGTTCCCAGCAATTTTTACTGTTGTCGGCATTGCTGACGCTGCTGCTGGCGGTGGCTGCCGTGGCGGTGGCGATGGGGCACTACTGCCGCAGCCGCTACGATCTGGTGGCCATCCTCAAAACGCTGGGGGCAGGGCGCGCGCAGCTGCGTAAGCTGATTATCGGCCAGTGGCTGCTGTTGCTGGCGCTCTCCGCGCTGGCGGGCGGCGCGATGGGGCTGTTGTTTGAATCTATCTTACTGACTCTGCTGAAGCCGGTGCTGCCCGCGGCGCTGCCCGCCGCCAGCGCCTGGCCGTGGCTGTGGGCAGTGGGGTCGATGACGATGATTTCCCTGCTGGTGGGACTGCGCCCGTACCGATTGCTGCTGGCGACGCAACCGCTGCGCGTATTGCGCCAGGATATTGTTGCCAACGTCTGGCCGCTGAAAATTTACCTGCCGCTGGTGAGCGGGGTCACTGTCCTGCTGCTCGCCTGGCTGATGGGCGGCAGCCCGCTGCTGTGGTCGGTGCTGGCCGGGGCGGTGGTGTTAGCGGCGCTGTGTGGCCTGGTGGGCTGGCTGCTGCTGAAGGTTCTGAAACGCCTGACCTTGCGCGCGCTGCCGCTGCGTCTGGCGGTGAACCGCCTGCTGCGTCAACCGTGGTCGACGCTGAGCCAGCTGGCGGCTTTCTCGTTGTCGTTTATGCTGCTGGCGCTGCTGCTGGTGCTGCGCGGCGATCTGCTGGATCGCTGGCAACAGCAGTTGCCGCCGGAAAGTCCGAACTATTTCCTGATCAATATTGCGCCAGAGCAGGTGAGTGAGGTGAAAACGTTCCTTGCCGAGCATCAGGTGATCCCGGCGGCGTTCTACCCGATTGTCCGCGCGCGGCTGACCCAGATTAACGGTCAGAGTACCGAAGGCAATAAGGATGAGTCGCTCAACCGCGAGCTGAACCTGACCTGGCAAAACCAGCGACCGGCGCATAACCCGCTGGTGGCGGGAAGCTGGCCGCCAAAGGCTGGGGAGGTCTCAATTGAAGAGGGGCTGGCGCAGCGCTTGAAGATTGATCTGGGCGATAGCGTCACCTTCACCGGCGACACGCAGGACTTTACCGCCAAAGTGAGCAGTATCCGCAAGGTCGACTGGGAGAGCCTGCGGCCAAACTTCTTCTTTATCTTCCCGGACGGCGCGCTGGACGGCCAGCCGCAGAGTTGGCTGACCAGCTTCCGCTGGGATCGCGGCAACACGCTGCTGACGCAGCTGAACCGCGAGTTCCCGACGGTCAGCCTGCTGGATATTGGGGCGATATTAAAGCAGATCGGCCAGGTGCTGGCCCAGGTAAGCCGCGCGCTGGAGGTGATGGTGGTGCTGGTGACGGCCTGCGGCGTGCTGCTGCTGTTGGCGCAGGTGCAGGTGGGGATGCGTCAGCGTCATCAGGAGCTGGTGGTGTATCGCACCCTCGGGGCAGGAAAGTCGCTGCTGCGAATGACGCTGTGGGCCGAGTTTGCCCTGCTCGGGGCGATTTCCGGCCTGGTGGCAGCCATCGGAGCCGAAACCGCGCTGGCGATGCTGCAAACTCACGTGTTTGATTTCCCGTGGTCGCCGGACTGGCGTCTGTGGGTATCGTTGCCGTTGTGCGGGGCGTTCCTGCTGTCTCTGTGCGGCGGCGGTTTGGGCCTGCGCCTGCTGAAGGGGCGGGCGCTGTTCCGCCAGTTCTCAAGCTAATTCTGTCCTGACGTTACCCGGCGGAGCACAGCAATGCCGGGTAACCGCCATCACGCTTCCTCGCTTCTCATCGAAATCGCTCATCCTTTCATCACGTTGCCTGTTTTACGGCACCTTTCGGTAATTCTGGAAACCTAAAGCGCACGTTTCATTAAAAATCAGCGAGGTGGAATTTATTAATAAACGATAATATTTGTTTGCCAGATAGTTGGCTATAAATCTATCAAGGAAAAATAATGACTATAAAAATGAAAGCACTGGCGTTATCGATCGGTGCTGCAGTGGCTTTAACGTCTTTCGCATCCCAGGCTGAAATTACCCTGCTCAAGCAGGATCCGCAGGCCGGGAACCCGCTTAGCCGTCTGAACTTCACCGTGGGCGGGAGTATTCGTCCGCAGTTCAACATGATGACCGGCGATGGTGACAAAGGCTCTTACAAACGTAACGGTTTTGACGGCGGCACGCGTTTCCGCTTCGCCGCGGATTACTACCTGTTCGATGACATTAGCTGGATCAGCTACTACGAACTGGGCGTGAACATTCCGGCAGTCTTCGACTGGGATAACCACTACGCTGAAGGCGCCAACGACACGACTCGTCGTATGCTCTACACCGGCCTGAAGAGCGATACCTGGGGTACGCTGACCTTCGGTCAACAAAACAGCATCTACTACGATGTGGTCGGTGCGAAAACCGATATCTGGGACTATGACATGATTGGTCAGGCGCCGGGTAACGGTATCAACGGCGACTACGATGGTTCTTATCGTACCCGTAAATCACTGAAGTATAAGAAAACGGTAGGCGATGTTGATCTCTACGCGTCTTATCTATTCAGCGATGATTTGAACCTCAACAACGGTCTGCTGTACAAACGTAAAGGCGGCGGTTCACTGGGTGTGGATTACCATATCACCGACGACCTCTCCTGGGGTACGGCATGGAACTATACCCGTGCGGATATGAATACCACCTACAACAACGACGGTAAAACTTACGATCAGAACATCGTGGGTACGGCGCTGAGCTGGACGCCGGATAACTGGACGTTCTCCGTTGGCGGCGGCTGGTATCAGAACTTTATGACCACCAAAAAATCCTCCGTTCACGATTACTTCGCGGGCGATGCGTGGGGTATTGAATACTTCGCGGGCTACAAAATCCCGGTGGGCCAGTACGCGCTTAAATCCGTTCAGCCATACTTTATGGGTGACCGTATTGAATACGTGAATGGCCGCAACTACCAGCGCATCGATAACGGCGTGGGTATCAGCTTCCAACTGGATTACGGTTTCCGCGTGGACTACGAACACGTGTTTACCTCCAGCACCGACGATCTGGGCGACATGAACCTGGTCCGTCTGCGTTACGATTTCTAATCGTCAAAAGGGCGGCCTTGCCGCCCTTTGCTTAGTTTATTTTTGTCTTTCCTTAGTTAAATAACATCTAACTCCCGCCGCGCTTCCCGCTTTTTTGTTACACATCAGCTGGTTATAATCCCCAACGTTCATTTTCCTGTTTTTATTCGTTTTTAATGGCTCTTACCGGAATTATCTTCTTGATAATGCTGGCTTTATTTTCATGCTGTTGGAATTGTGAACAGATTGGCAAAGTGAATAGAATTCAATTGCCTGGCAATGATTGTACGGGCAAATATAGCGTGTTAAAAATAAAACGGGATGCAAATAAAATCCTGCGTAATGAAAAGCTTGTGAAATATCTTAAATGCGCCAGTCCAGTTATTTATTTCTTTGAAAGAATTAAAAATTTAAGGGTAAGGAGTTAATGAGGTATGCGTAATTTATTTGTTCCCGCGGCGTTAATTTCACTCGCGTTGGGTTTAAGCGGCTGTGATGATGCAAAAAATAAAGAAACCGCCGCGGCTCCTGCGGCCAGCAGCGACAGCGCGCCGAAAGAGGGCGGTTCGCTGATTATCGGTATTACCAGCGGCGATCCGCTGGCGGTGAACCCGATTTATGCCAGCGATCGCACAACCCTCACCATTATGCAGGCGCTGTACGCGCCGCTCTACAGCTACAACGACGGGAAAGTCGAGTGGGGCCTGGCTGAAAGCCTTGAGCCTTCCGCCGATAACCTCAGCTATACCCTGAAGCTCAAGCCTAACCTGAAATGGCAGGACGGTCAGCCGATCACAGCCGACGACGTGGTCTTCACCTTCAACAAACTGTTGGATGAAAAGCAGCATAGCTTCTTCCGCAGTATGTTTATGTTCGGCGGCAAGCCGGTGCAGGTGAGCAAGGTCGATGATTTAACGGTGAAATTTACGTTGCCGCAGGTTAGCGCCGCGTTTGTTGGCACGCTGGTGCAGATCTACCCGATCCCGCAGCACGTGTTCGCTAACGAAAGCGATCTGGAAAAAAGCGCGAAAAACGATGCCCCGGTAGGCTCCGGGCCGTTCAAATTCAAAGAGTACCGCGCGGGTCAGTACTATGCGCTCACCCGCTTTGACGACTACTGGAACGGCAAAGCGAAGCTTGATTCGGTGACCTATCGCTTTGCGAAAGACAGCAATTCGGCAAACCTTGCGCTGCAAAACGGCGAGATAAACTTGAAGATGGTCGACCCGCAGGACGTCACCCGCCTGCAAAAAACCGATAAATTTAACTTCGTGGTTTACCCGGAAGGGCGTCTGGCTTACATGACCTTTAACCAGAACGTACCGGCGATGCAGAGCAAAGCCCTGCGCCAGGCCATTGCCTATGCCATCAACAAAAACGATCTGGTGACGACGGCCTTCACGTCGCTGGACTACGCTAAACCGGCAACCTCATTCCTGACGCCGGACACGCTGTACCACTCTGACGATGTGGATCAGTACGCTTACGATCTGGATAAGGCTAAAGCGCTACTGAAAGCGTCCGGTGCGCCGAACGACCTGAAGCTGCGTTTAGCCTATATCAACACCAATAAAACCCAGGAGAGCATGGGGCTGTATATCCAGCAGCAGCTGAAAGCGCTGGGGATCAACGTCGAGCTGATGCCGCTGGACGCCAACGCCATGTCCCAGCGCAGCCTGGACATGAACAACACCGCCTATGAACTGAGCCTGGGCGGTTACATCATGGGTGCCGAGCCGGATGGCTACAAATCGCTGTTTATGAGCAACGAAGCCTACAACTACGCGCACTATAAAAATCCACAGTTCGATGCCCTGTGGGATAAAGGCGCCATTGAAACCGATAGCGCCAAACGCGGTGAAATCTATAAGCAAATCCAGCAGGTGGTGGCGACGGACATGACCTACTATCCGATTGCCTACACCAACGCGGTGGTGGCGGTTGATAAACGTTTCGGCGGCACTCAGGAAGCAGAGCCGAAGCCGGTTTATATGTTCCAGGATTTATCGAAGCTCTATCAAAAGTAAGTATTTTTAGCCCCCGCTTGCGGGGGCTTTTTGTGAAGGGAATGTCGTGAACACTATGTTGACTCGTCGGCTGCTGCAGCTGCTGCCGATGCTTTTCTTTATCTCGCTGGTGGCGTTTTTGCTGGTCAAACTCGCCCCCGGTGACCCGGTTGCGGCCTACATAACGCCGCGCATGTCGCCGGAAGACATTGCGCATATCCGCCACAGCCTGGGGCTGGATAAACCGCTGGTCACCCAGTATCTCATCTGGCTGAAAAATATCCTGCGTGGCGATCTGGGCTATTCGCTGATTTACCATCGCCCAGTGCTGGAGATGATCGTTGAACGTATCCCCGCCACCCTTGGTCTGATGGGGGCATCGCTGCTGCTGGCTATCGTCCTGGCGGTGCCGTTAGGACTGCTGGCCGGGGCATTTAAGCACCGCTGGCTGGACTACGTGCTGAACCTGTTTGCCTATATCGGCATTTCGGTACCCATTTTCTGGTTTGGTATCCTGCTGATTACCGTGTTTGCCGTCCAGCTCAACTGGTTTCCCAGTATGGGGATGCGCACAATCGGCATTGAGGACAGCTGGCTGGACGTGGCGCGCCACGGCGTGTTGCCGTGCATTGCGCTGACTTTTTACAACCTCTCGACTTACGTGCGTTACGTACGCTCCAACACCATTAGCCAGCTCTCGGCGGATTACGTGCAAACGCAGCTCGCCTATGGGGCGACCTACCGTACGATTCTGTTCCGTCATGTGCTGAAAAACGTGCTGCTGCCGGTGATTACGCTGTTTGGCCTGTCGTTTGGCGAACTGGTGGTGGGAGCCTATGTCACCGAGAGCGTCTTCTCGTGGCCGGGGATGGGGCTGCTTGGGATCCAGGCGATCACCTCGCTGGACTACCCGCTGATCATGGCGATTATTCTGCTGTCGTCACTGATGCTGATCGTTGGCAACCTGCTGGCCGATCTGCTGTATCGCTTCGCCGATCCCCGCATTCGTACATTGAGGTAGCCACGATGACCAGACGCTGGCAAAACGTACGCCATCAGCTTCGCCGCAATCGTCCGGCGCAGTTTTCGCTGTTGGTACTGTTTATTTTTATTCTCGCGGCGCTGTGCGCGGGATTGACCCCTTACGACCCGGACCAGATGTCACTGGCCTCGCGGATGCTGCCGCCCGATGCCAGCCATTGGTTCGGCACCGACGAATATGGCCGCGACTATTTTACCCGCGCGCTGTGGGGCGGGCGAATTTCCCTGCTGGTCGGCTTCCTGGCGATGCTGTTTTCCACGCTGATTGGCACGCTGGTGGGCACGATTAGCGGCTACTTTGGCGGCTGGCTGGATAATTTGCTGATGCGCGCCGTTGATATTCTGATGGCGATTCCCGCTTTCTTCCTGCTGCTGGTGCTGAACGCCTATCTGAAGCCGGGCGTGGACAACATCATTCTGATTATCAGCCTGCTGACGTGGATGAACATGTCGCGGCTGGTGCGTGCGGAAACGCTGTCTATTAAGGAGCGTGAATATGTCCTCTACGCGCGGGCTTCTGGCGAAAATCCGCTGCGTATTATTGCCCGCCATATTATTCCCGGCGTGCTGCCGACAATTATTGTGGCCGCCACGCTAAATATCGCTTCGGCAATCCTGATGGAGTCGACGCTGAGCTTCCTTGGTCTCGGCGTACAGCAGCCCGCGGCATCATGGGGCAGCATGCTGAACAATGCGCAGTCGTATATTGGCGAAGCATCGTGGCTGGCGATGTTCCCGGGGATTCTGATTCTGCTGACCGTGTTCAGCTTTAACGTGCTGGGCGACGTTTTCCGTACCGCCTTTGAACCGGGAGCCAACCGCGATGAGTAACCT
This sequence comes from Kluyvera sp. CRP, assembly GCF_019930565.1. Lineage (NCBI taxonomy): Bacteria > Pseudomonadati > Pseudomonadota > Gammaproteobacteria > Enterobacterales > Enterobacteriaceae > Kluyvera > Kluyvera sp. CRP. The sequence continues at coordinate 2,494,423 of NZ_CP082841.1, forward strand.
GCTGGATATTACCAACCTGCACACTTCTTTCTTCACCCGCGAGGGGGAAGTACATGCGGTGCGTGGCGTCAGTTTTTCATTGAACGCCGGGGAACTGGTCGGCATTGTCGGAGAATCCGGATGCGGTAAGAGCGTCACCTGTAAGTCGATTCTCCAGCTGCTGGGTAATAACGGCAAAATTACCGGCGGCAGCATTCGCTTTCGCGGCGATGACCTGGCGGAGAAAACGTCGCAACAGATGCGGCGGATTCGCGGCAGTGAGATTGCGATGATTTTCCAGGACCCGATGACGGCGCTGAATCCGGTGCTGACCATTGGTCGCCAGATGAGCGAAATTCTGATGCGCAACCAGGGGCTGGACCGCCGGGCGGCAAAAGCGAAAGCGCTGGCGATGCTCGATAGCGTCGGTATCGCCGATGCGGCGCGACGCTTTGAACAGTATCCGCATGAGTTCAGCGGTGGGATGCGCCAGCGCGTGATGATTGCCATCGCGCTCTCCTGTCACCCGCAGCTGTTGATTGCCGATGAGCCCACCACCGCGCTGGATGTGACCATCCAGGCGCAAATTCTGCGGCTGCTGAAGTCGCTACAGCAACAGACGCAGACCGCTATCTTGCTGATTACCCACGACCTTGGCGTGGTGGCGCAAATGTGCAGCCGCGTGGTGGTGATGTACGGCGGGCAGGTGATGGAAGAGGGGAAGGTTGAAGATATCTTCCTGCGCCCGGCGCATCCCTATACACAAGGGCTGCTGGCCTCCTTACCGCGTGCCGACGACCCGGAGCATCGGCTATCGCCCATTGAAGGCTCCCCGCCCGGTCTGTTAAACCCGCCGCCGGGCTGCCCGTTTGCCGAGCGTTGTGCGCATCGTCGGCCGCAGTGCGCGCGTCCGCCCGCGTTTTATTCCTGCGGTGAGGGGCATCGGGTGGCATGTTGGTTATGGCTGGAACAGGAGGCATCGGCATGAGCGAGTTACCGTTAATTCGTCTGCGCGAGGTACGTAAACACTATGCGCTGAATGGCGGGTTGTTAGGCCCCAAACGGCTGGTGAAAGCGGTGGATGGCGTCAGCTTTGATATTCAGCCGGGGGAGACATTCGGCCTGGTGGGGGAGTCCGGCTGCGGCAAATCGACGGTGGGGCGCGCCATTTTACGCCTGTTCGACATTACCTCCGGCGACATTGCCTTTGCCGGGCAGGAGATTGCCCAGGCGTCGGAGAAAACCCTTAAGCCGCTACGCCGCCGGATGCAGGCGATATTTCAGGACCCGTGGTCGTCGCTGAACCCCGGCATGACGGTGCAGCAGCTGGTGGCGGAGCCGATGAAGATTCATGGCTATGATGCGCAGACCCAGCGTGAACGCGCGGCGGAAATGCTCGACAAAGTCGGCCTGAAATCCGAGCATCTGACGCGCTTCCCGCATGAGTTTAGCGGCGGCCAGCGCCAGCGTATCAGCATTGCCCGCGCGTTGTCGGTGAATCCGGAGTTTGTGTTGTGCGACGAACCGCTGTCGGCGCTGGACGTATCGGTGCAGGCGCAGGTGGTCAATATTCTGCAGGATCTCCAGCAGGAGCTAGGGCTGACCTATCTGTTCATAGCCCACGATCTGTCGATGGTGCGGCATATTTCCAGCCGCATCGGGGTGATGTATCTCGGCAAACTGGTCGAAGTCGCGCCTGCCGGAGAACTGTATCAGCGGCCCGCGCACCCGTATACCCAGGCGCTACTGGCGTCGGTACCGGTGCCTGATCCACGCGTGCGGCAACTGGAAGAAGGCGGGCTGAAGGGCGAGATTCCGAGCCCGACGGCGGACATTCGCGGCTGCCGATTTTGCAGCCGCTGCCCGCATGTCATGCCGCAGTGCCAGCAGCAGGAGCCGCCAATGCAGGAGATCGCGCCGCGTCACTTTGCGGCCTGCTGGCTATTTAAAGCTTAAGCGTGCGTAGCCAGCCAGTGGACGACCGCTTCCGATGTGCCGCGAAAGACAATCTTGTCGGCTTTTTTCTCTAGCTGATAGCGGTACATCGGGTCGTAATACTCGTTCAGCAGCGGCACCAGCCAGGCGAAGTGCGCCTCGGTGGAGCCGCTGCGCTGCTGTTCGGCCAGCGCGTCGTCGAGCGTCGCCGTCAGTTCAGCAAAGCGCTGTAACCCCAGACGACGGCGAATGGCGAACAGGCCGTGATGCAGGTATTCGCAGTACTCCAGCCAGCCCTTTTCTTCGCCATAGGCGGCGAGGAAATCGTGATGCATGCGGGTGAAATACTCTTCACGCAGGCGCTCAAGACGCAGATCGAACGGATCTTCCACTACCGCGATCGGCGACTCGGCCATCCGATCCCGCAGACACTCCGGCAGATGATTCGCGCCGATCATCCGGCCTTCATCTTCCAGCACCCAGCGAACGCGCTCCTGTTGATGTGCCCCTTTGAGCAGCGCCGTAGCCAGATGGTTCTCAAAGGTGGCCTGTGAAAACTGCGCGTCAAGCGTACGGCCAAACGATGAACCGCGATGATGCGCCAGCCCTTCAAGGTCGATCCCCTGCGGCTGCTGGCGGACCAGCGGCGTTTTGCCGTTGCCGGTGCAGCCGCCGATCAGCACGATCGGGTGGCGCACCAGCTCTTCCGTGGCCTGCATCGCCGCCTGGCGCAGCGCCTTGTAGCCGCCGACGATCAGCGGATAGTCAATGCCTTCGGCCTTAATCCAGCTTTGTGTGATATGCGAACGCTGCCCACCGCGCGCGCAGCACAGATAGCCCTGCGGCGCCTGCCGACAGGCCTCCAGCCACGCTGCTATGCGCTGCTGGCGCGTTTCGCCGGAGACCAGTTCGTGCCCCAGCGCCAGCGCGGCTTCCGGCCCCTGACGTTTATAGCAGGTACCAACGGCAGCGCGCTCTTGATCGTTCATTAACGGCAGGTTGACTGCGGCGGGCATCGCGCCATGCGCAAACTCAACCGGCGCGCGAACGTCAATGATGGGCGTTTCTGCGCGCAGAATAGCGCAGTAATCCGTCCCATTTTTCATGGGCAATCCTTCTCTAACAAAGTGGGGGTAAGGCGGTCAGGGCAGGATTTTACGCTTCAAGGAGGGGGCCGGGGAAGCGTTAGATACTTTCCCCGGCACGAAAGGTCTATTTCAGACGCGTTTGCGCCCAGGCAATGCCGCTGGCGTATTCGCCCGGCAGCAGCGGCACCAGCGCTTCCAGCGTCGCGCTCAGGCGGCCTGTATCGCTGTCGTTGAGGTTGAGATGGCCTACTTTACGGCCCGGTCGTACCTCTTTGTCGTACCAGTGCAGGTGCACCAGCGGCAGCTTCAGCCAGTCGTAGTTCAGATCGGAACCAATCAGGTTGACCATCACCGACGGGCTATTAACTACCGGCGGCGGCAGCGGCAGGTCGGTAATGGCGCGCAGATGCAGCTCGAACTGGCTGATGGAGGCGCCGTTTTGCGTCCAGTGGCCGCTGTTGTGTACGCGGGGCGCCAGCTCGTTGATCAGCAGACCGCCAGGGGTGACGAAGCACTCCATCGCCATCACGCCAACGTAGTTCAGCTCCTGCATAATGGCGCTGAGCATGGCTTCCGCCTGCGCCTGCTGCTGGGCGTCGGCCTGCGGGAAGGCGACGCTCATGCGCAGAATGCCGTCCTGATGCAGGTTATGCGTCAGCGGATAGAATACGGTGCTGCCGTCGTGGGCTCGGGCGCCAACCAGCGACACTTCGCCGGAGAAGTTAATGCCCTGCTCAACGATGCATTCGCCATAGCATTCGTCCGGCAGCTGCGCGGTGTCGTCTTTGCGCAGACGCCACTGGCCGCGGCCATCGTAGCCGCCGGTGCGGCGCTTAACGATCGCCAGCTCGCCCAGACGGTCAAAAACGCCAGGCCACTCATCGGCGCGGGCCAGCAGTTGCCACGGCGCGGTTGCCAGATTGAGCTTATCGAACAGCTGCTTTTGCGTCAGACGGTCGGCAATGATCGGGAAAACGTCACGGTTCACAAACGCGGTGTGCTCCGCCAGCTCGCGAGTGAGGGCGGTTTCCGGCCAGCGCTCGATTTCAGCGGTGATCACACTCTGCTGAAACGGCACGGCGGCAGGGTCGGCTTCTAAACCGACCGGCCAGACGGCGATGCCCAGCGGCTCACCGGCCTGGCGCAGCATACGACCTAGCTGCCCGTTGCCCAGCACGCAGACCTGCTTCATGCGGCACCTCGCGGGTCCGGGTTATCCAGCACTTCATCGGTTTGCGCTTTACGCCAGTCGGCGAGGCGCTGATGCAGTTCCGCGTCGTGCTGAGCCAGAATCTGCGCGGCGAGCAGGGCGGCGTTAGCGGCACCGGCTTTACCAATCGCCAGCGTACCGACCGGAATTCCGCGCGGCATCTGCACGATGGAGTAGAGGCTATCGACACCGCTTAATGCGGCGCTCTGGACGGGGACACCCAATACCGGGACCAGCGTTTTGGCGGCAATCATTCCGGGTAAGTGCGCAGCGCCGCCGGCACCGGCAATAATCACCTGATAACCGTTGCTTTCGGCGTCTTCGGCGAAGCTGAACAGTTTATCGGGCGTGCGGTGGGCGGAAACCACTTCAACATGGTGAGGTACGTTCAGAATATCGAGGATTTCTGCGGCGAACTGCATGGTAGCCCAGTCGCTTTTGGACCCCATCACGATGGCGATACGTGCCGGATTATTGCGGGAAGACATGCGTCTGAAAACTCCTGTGGGTGTGCTGCACACGACGTTAGAGGCCACAGAGAATAACACGGAAAATGGGCAAGGAAAACGGTTGCGTCGCCGTGGGACGGCTGATTACGGCGGAAAAATTAAAACGGGAAGGGGATCAGCTCAACGTCTTCCGCGGTCACTTTGACCATAGAACCGTGGTTGTGCCATGCGCCGAGCACCACGCGGTGCGCCTGCCCGCCGTTGGCGCTTAGCGTGTGGATATCCGGGCGATGGGTATGGCCGTGAATCAGCCACTGCACCTGATGCTTTTCCATCACCTCAACCACCGCCCGCGGGTTGACGTCCATGATTTCCATCGATTTACTGCTGTTGGCGGCCTTGCTGTCACTACGCATCTTCTGCGCGATACGGCGGCGGATAAACAGCGGCAGGGCGAGGAATAGCTTCTGGATCCACGGGGTGTGTACTTTGGCGCGAAACGCGAGATAGCCCGGATCGTCGGTACATAGCGTGTCGCCGTGCATAATCAGCACCCGGCGGCCATAAAGCGTGAGTACCTGTTCTTCAGGCAGCAACTGCATGCCACTCTCGCGGGCGAAGCGTTTGCCAATCAGGAAATCACGGTTGCCGTGAATAAAGAAGCAGGGGACGCCGGAATCAACCAGCGATTTAATGGCAATGGCCATTTCACGATGTAGCGGGTTGGGGTCATCGTCGCCAATCCAGGCTTCAAACAGGTCGCCAAGGATGTACAACGCGTCGGCCTGACGAGCTTCACCGTGCAAAAAACGCAGAAAACCGGCGGTAATCGCCGGTTCTTCCGTTTGCAGATGCAAATCTGCAATAAAGAGTGTCGCCACCGATTACTCGCTGACGGTCACGCTTGTAATCACAACGTCTTCTTTTGGAACGTCCTGATGCATACCGCTGCGGCCGGTAGAAACGCCTTTGATCTTGTCAACCACGTCCATGCCTTCAACCACTTCAGCAAATACGCAGTAGCCCCAACCCTGCAGGCTTTCGCCGGAGAAGTTCAGGAAGTCGTTGTCTGCTACGTTGATGAAGAACTGAGCGGTCGCGGAGTGCGGAGCCTGGGTACGCGCCATGGCCAGCGTGCCACGGGTGTTTTTCAGACCGTTGTTGGCTTCGTTTTTGATCGCTTCTTTGGTGGTTTTCTGCTTCATGCCCGGCTCGAAGCCGCCGCCCTGAATCATGAAACCGTTGATAACACGGTGGAAAATCGTGTTGTTGTAGAAACCTTCGCGGCAGTAGTCCAGGAAGTTTTTGACTGTTTCCGGCGCTTTGTCGTCGAAAGTTTTGATGACGATGTCGCCGTGATTAGTGTGGAAAGTAACCATTTCTGCATCCTGTTCCGTTTAAAGTGGTGCTTTAGCCCGCCTGTGGGCGGCATATAGGCGTCTGTTATAGCATAACCCGGAACATCGATCACCTTGCATTGTGTGCTGCTTCCGGGTTGAATTACGGGTAGAATATACCGTTTCAGGCGAAAGCCCGGTTCACACACGTAAACATGGAATTCTCGATGCTAAAAATCTTCAACACAATGACCCGCCAAAAAGAGGAATTTAAGCCCATTCATGCCGGAGAAGTGGGCATGTACGTGTGTGGTATCACCGTTTACGATCTCTGTCATATCGGCCATGGCCGTACCTTCGTCTCCTTTGACGTGGTGGCGCGCTATCTGCGCTTCCTCGGCTATAAGCTGAAGTACGTGCGTAACATCACCGATATTGACGACAAAATTATCAAACGCGCCAACGAGAACGGTGAAAGCTTTGTCGCGCTGGTGGATCGTATGATCGCCGAGATGCACAACGATTTCGACGCGCTGAATATTCTGCGTCCGGATCAGGAGCCGCGCGCCACGCACCATATCCACGAAATCATTGAAATCACCGAGCAGCTGATCGCTAAAGGCCACGCCTACGTGGCGGACAACGGCGACGTGATGTTCTCGGTGCCGACCGATCCAAACTACGGCAAGCTGTCGCGTCAGGATCTGGACCAGTTGCAGGCCGGCGCGCGCGTTGACGTGGTTGACGTGAAGCGTAACCCAATGGACTTCGTGCTGTGGAAGATGTCCAAAGAAGGCGAGCCGAGCTGGCCGTCTCCGTGGGGCGAAGGCCGTCCGGGCTGGCATATTGAATGTTCCGCGATGAACTGCAAGCAGTTGGGCAACCATTTCGATATTCACGGCGGCGGTTCGGATCTGATGTTCCCGCACCATGAAAACGAAATCGCCCAGTCTACCTGCGCGCACGACGGTGAGTACGTGAACTACTGGATGCACTCCGGCATGGTGATGGTTGACCGCGAAAAGATGTCCAAATCGCTGGGTAACTTCTTTACCGTGCGCGATGTGCTGAAGTACTACGACGCCGAAACCATCCGTTACTTCCTGATGTCCGGCCACTACCGTAGCCAGCTGAACTACAGCGAAGAGAACCTCAAGCAGGCGCGTTCCGCGCTGGAGCGTCTGTACACCGCGCTGCGCGGTACCGACACATCCGTCCCGGCGGCGGGCGGCGAAGCGTTCGAAGCGCGCTTTATTGAAGCGATGGACGACGATTTCAATACCCCGGAAGCTTACTCCGTGCTGTTCGATATGGCGCGTGAAGTGAACCGCCTGAAGGCTGAAGATATGCAGGCTGCGAACGCGCTGGCGTCGCATATGCGTAAGCTTTCTGCCGTGCTGGGCCTGCTGGAGCAGGAGCCGGAAGCCTTCCTGCAAAGCGGTGCGCAGGCAGACGACGGCGAAGTGGCTGAAATTGAAGCGTTAATCCAGCAGCGCCTGGACGCGCGTAAAGCGAAAGATTGGGCGGCGGCCGACGCCGCACGTGACCGTCTCAACGAGATGGGCATCGTGCTGGAAGATGGCCCGCAGGGCACAACCTGGCGCCGTAAGTAAGCTTTAACCCCTCTCTCTGCCAGAGAGAGGGGGTTCCCGCCCTTGTAGCCCCTCCACAAACGCCGTCATCAGCTCTGACAGCGGTTCGTCGTACCACAATGCATAAAGATCGGCGGGTACCGCTTGTGCAAGCGGCAGAAAACGTACGCCCGGCCAGTGAATCAACCCGCAGGTTTCCGGCAACAGCGATAGCCCCATTCCCGCGCTCACCAGCGCTAACGCCGTTTGCGGCTCGTTTACCTGATGGGTAATTAACGGATAAAACCCCGCCTCCACGCAGCGGTCGTGCAGCTGACGAGCGAAGTCGCTCTGTTCAAAGGAGAGTGAAATCAGCGGTCTGGTGGCCAGCGCGGTTAAGGGAACCGAGCTTAGCTGGCACAACGGATCGTTCTCCGGCACTGCGAGAGCGATAGATTCATGGGCAATCAGCTGGTTACGGATGTTGGTTTCAGCATAAGGCAGGACGTTGCGGTTAATGGCGATGTCGATAGTGCGGGCGCGCAGCGCGTCAATTTGCTGATGCTGCGACAGCTCGCGCAGACTCCACTCGACCCCCGGATTCTTCGCCTTAAACGTTTTCAGCCGCGTCAGTAGGGTGCCCCACAGTGCGCTGCCGACAATACCGATGGTGATATGCAGGTTCTCGCTGCGACCGATTTGCCGCACGTAGTTCAACGACTGCTCGGTGGCGCTCAGGATGCGGTCAACCTCGGTTTTTAGGACCAGCCCGGCGCGGGTCAGTACCACTTTCCGACTGGTTCGTTCAAACAATTTTGTTTCCAGCGTCTCTTCCAGCTCTTTAATCTGCATGCTCAGCGGTGGCTGGGAGATATTCAGCCGCGCTGCTGCTCGCCCGAAATGCAGTTCTTCAGCAAGAGCCTGAAAGTAACGCAGCGCGCGAATGTTAATGCGGTTGTTGGCCAGAGCGTCGGTCATGGTTCGTTCGGGATAAAGGGGAGGGAGGGCCATCATGCCCCCCTCCTTTTGCCTTGTCAAACCGCCGCCGACGGGGAGGTATGCAGGCGTTCAGCCCGACTACAGAAGATAGCCGTGACCAGCACAACCAGCAGCACGATATAGGACACCGTGGCGGTATTCAGCGCGCCATGCAAGCCGTAGCGGCCATTAACGAGCGAGGAGACGCTGGCGAACAGCAGTGTGCCTACCGTACCGCAGGTCAGTAACGCGGAAATCAGCGTTGGCGAGCTTTGGCTCACCTGCAGCGAACCGTAGCTCATCAGCCCGGAGAACAGACCGGAGTTGAAGAAGCCAAAAACGGCGCAGGCGACAAGAATCAGCGTGGTGTTGCCGCTGTTGGCAATCAGCATGATGGCGATAAGACCGATCGCGGTACAACCCAGCAGGAAGGTGCGCAGCTTCATCCACTTCACGGTGAACTGGTTGAGGAACAGGCCGATAGCTTTCGCCACCCAGTAGACGGTGGTGTACAGCGCTGCCTCCTGCGGCTCAATATGGAAGCGGAACTGTAAATAGCCCGGTGTCCACATGGTGAAGATAGGCTCAGCCAACAGGAAGGCGAACAGCGCGAAACAAATCAGATAGACCGATGGACCCCAGGGCTCACGAGCGGTGTTTGTGCTTTGCTGCGCGGGTGCTGGCGCTTCGGTGGACGGGAAACGGCAGCGAATCGTTAACGCCAGCATCAGCGCACCTAAACCACCCATGATACCGTACATCGCCACCCAGCTCGCGCCCATGCGGAACAGCCAGGCCAGCAAGAAGGAGAGCGTCGCCCCGGCGAGGCTAAAGAAGAAATCGGTAAAAATCAGGCTCGAGGAACGGCTTTTTTCGTCCGGATTGATTCGCACCACCAGATAGCTGCCGATGGTCATGAAAATACCGCCACAGGCGCCAATGCCGGCGACGGCAAAGCTGAACATCGTCAGAGTAGGCGACACAAACAGAATCGCGCTGATAAGAACGGTGAGCGCCGCTGCGATAACCAGCGGTTTTTGCAGCCCCCATTTGCGCATCAGAATACCGCCCAGCATGATGGGAATAAACATGCCGATGTTCATCAGTGTGAAGACCTGGCCGATAAAGCTCGGGTCTTTGTGGAAGGCTGCGCACAGCGGGCCGAGCACGATGCCAAGGGTGGAAACTAACGCGCCGACGAAGTAATAGCTTAGATACGAGACGGCGTTTAAATTCGGGCGGGACCAGGACATGTCAGACATAGACGTATCTCCAGGCGGGCAGCAGTCTACCCGCCGATGCATCAGAAATTAGGCGTATTGTTTAATGAACTGGCCAATCAGGCGGATAAAGTCTTCCGTCACCATGGCTGCGCATTTGAGCGTTTGTTCGTGCGACAGCTCCACGTCGCTCAACCCTTCAGCCATATTGGTGATGGCCGATACGGCCAGCACTTTTAGCCCACAGTGGCGCGCCGCGATCACTTCTGGCACCACCGACATTCCAACCACATCGCCGCCCATGCGCTGCATCATGCGGATTTCCGCGGCGGTTTCGAAGTTTGGCCCCGGATAGGAGACAAAAACGCCTTCGTGCAGCGGGATATCCAGCCCTTTGGCGGTCTGGTGCAGTTGGGCGCGCAGATCTTTGTCGTAGGCGTTTGCCAGGCTGAAGAAGCGTGGGCCAAAGCGATCGTCATTCGGGCCGACCATCGGCGTGGACGGCATGGTATTGATATGGTCGTTTAGCGCCACCAGGCTGCCTGCGGGGATATCCGCGTTCAGCGAGCCTGCGGCGTTGGTGCAGAACATGAATTCACAGCCGAGCAGCTTAAAGGTGCGTACCGCCTGGGTCATGATGCCCATGCCGAGGCCTTCATAGAAATGACCGCGGCCTTTCATGCAAATCAGCGGCACGCCGTGCAGCGTTCCCATTACAATTTCCCCGGCGTGGCCGATGACGGTGCTGACCGGAAAACCCGGTAGCGCTTCGTAGGAAAGGGTGGTTTTGTTATCCATACGGTCGGCCAGCGCGCCGAGACCGGAACCGAGGATTAAGGCGATACGCGGGGTAAACCCGGGCTTTGCTGCGCGCAGGATTTCGACGGCTTCGTAAGGGGCATTATTGAGAATTGACGTTGACATACAGACTCCAGAAACAGGGATGTTTCGCGGTATTCTGCGGAGCAGTCGATTTGCAATCCAATTCAATTAATGCGCGTATTGATATTTTTATTGAATTGATTTCGTCGGTGGTGATTTTAAAATCTTTAAATTCAAAGTATTAAATGTAGGCTGAAAGTTTGAATGCGTCGGGGAAGACGGCTTCGACGTGATGATTTGTGATGCGCCTCACTTTGACGCAGCGCTACCGGGCGATGGACGTGTCACGATAGTTAGCATCGGGTATGGACATACAGCGTATTACTGCTGAAGTGGGAAGATACGGTAGGGCGCTATTTGGGGAATAAAACCCGGCATCGACTGGCGAAGCCGGGTGACTGGCAGGATTTATGCGGTAACGGTAACGCTTTGGCCTTCAAAACTCACGGTTTGACCGGCGACAATTTTGCAGCGTTTGCGGGTTTCCACCGCGCCGTCCACTTTGACCAGACCGTCGGCGATAGCGATTTTCGCCTGCGCGCCGCTTTCGCTCCAGCCTTCCAGCTTCAGTAAGTCACAGAGTTCCACATGCGGATGCTTACCCAAAGAAAATGTTGCCATCTTATGCCTTCTCCACGTCGTGATACTCTTCACACGCCTGTAAGGTGTTTTCAATCAGGGTGGCTACGGTCATGGGACCGACGCCGCCCGGTACTGGGGTGATGTAAGAGGCGCGCGCGGCAGCCTCTTCAAACACCACATCGCCGACGACTTTACCGTTTTCGAGGCGATTAATCCCGACATCAATGACAATTGCGCCTTCTTTAATCCACTCGCCAGGAATAAAGCCCGGTTTACCGACCGCGACGATCAGCAGATCCGCGTGCTCCACATGGTGGCGCAGGTTTTTGGTAAAGCGGTGGGTGACGGTGGTGGTACAGCCAGCCAGCAGCAGCTCCATGCTCATCGGGCGGCCCACGATGTTGGACGCGCCAATCACCACGGCGTTCAGGCCATAGGTGTCGATATGGTAGCGCTCCAGCAGGGTAACGATACCGCGCGGGGTACACGGACGCAGGCGTGGCGCGCGCTGGCACAGACGACCCACGTTGTACGGATGGAAGCCGTCGACGTCTTTGTCCGGCGCGATGCGCTCAAGGACCTTAACGTTATCAATACCCGCCGGCAGCGGAAGCTGCACCAGAATGCCGTCGATGGTGGTGTCGGCGTTCAGGGTGTCAATCAGCGTCAGCAGTTCGGCTTCGGACGTGGTTTCCGGCAGATCGTAGGAGCGGGAGACGAAGCCCACCTCTTCGCAGGCTTTGCGCTTGCTGCCGACATAAATTTGTGAGGCCGGGTTGCTGCCAACCAGCACAACGGCAAGCCCAGGGGCGCGTTTTCCTGCGGCAACGCGCGCCTTCACTTTTTCCGCAACCTCAGAGCGCACCTGCTGCGCAATCGTTTTACCGTCAATAATCTTTGCTGCCATCAGGGAAAATATTCCATCTGTCATTCACGAAGGGGGGATGGACATATTTTGTCAGATGCGAGGCTTGCTGTCAGGTCTCGTTTGCGAGTTTTCATCGGAAAGTGGTTTTGCCGAAGAGTTGAGCGATAGTTGGTCGCACTTTATCCATCATTGCATACCGCGCAGGTTTCGTAAGGAAATGGATTGACTCACCTGTCAGTGACCGTATAATTCCACGCGTTTCACCCCACCATGAAGTTTTGACTTCCCCAGTGCGCCCTTAGCTCAGTTGGATAGAGCAACGACCTTCTAAGTCGTGGGTCACAGGTTCGAATCCTGTAGGGCGTACCATTTTCCTGTTTCCTCTTCCCCCAACTCTCTTATCAAGAGTGCGAATCTGCTCACATATCGCTCGCTACCCGTTTGGCGCAAACAAAAAACGCCCATTATACTGTATGTAATTACAGTGTATTAACGGAGGCGGTATGGAATACGAAGTTAAGCAGATTGCAGCGCGTAAAATTGCCGGTTTTCATATGGTTGGGCCGTGGGAGCAGACGGTTAAGCAGGGTTTTGAGCAGTTGATGATGTGGGTCGATGGCCAGCAGATTCCCGCTCGGGAGTGGCTGGCCGTTTACTACGACAATCCGGATGAAGTCCCGGCGGAAAAGCTGCGTTGCGACACCGTGGTCTCTGTCGATGACGACTTTGTTATCCCGCCGAACAGCGAAGGGGTCATGATGGCGGAAGTTGCGGGAGGCCTGTACGCGGCAGCGCGTGCGCGGGTTATCGATCACGATTTCTCCACGCCATGGTATCAGTTTTTTGATAGCGTCCTGAAAGATGAAACCTACCGCCTGGCTGCGAAGCCATGCTTTGAAATCTACCATAACAACGGTGCGGAAGACGGCTACTGGGATATTGAAATGTTTGTTGCCCTCGAGCCAAAGGGGTAGTGAAAAACGCCGGGCGTGTGGTGCGGACTGGCGACACGCCGGCCCGGCGGTTAATGCTCTCGTCGCCGATCGGCGATAATCACCAGCCCAATACCGGAGAGGGTGAGTGCGATAGCTAACACCATCCTCAGGCCCAACGGTTCGCCCATAAAAATTAGCCCGCCCAGTGCCGCAAGACAGGGGACGCTTAATTGCAGTGTGCTGGCGGTGGTTGGGCTAAGCCGTGGCAACAGGGAGTACCAGAGCAGATACGCGCCGCCGGACATCAGCGCCCCGGAGGAGACTGCCAGCACTAGCCCAACGGCATCGGCGCGGATGTGCATACCGCTAAGCACAAACACCACCAGCGCTATCGGCACCGCCAGCGTAAAGTTGCCCGCCGTGGCCGCTGCCGCGTTCTGCACTTTTTTGCCGGTAATACAGTAGGCGGCCCAGGCCGCGCCGGAGACCATCATCAGCAGCGCGGCGCCGCCGGAAGGATGACCTGCACCCGGTAATAGCAGCAACGCTAGCCCGGTCACTGCGCCCAGCATACCGACGCTTTTTAGCCACGTCAGGCGCTCGCCGCGAATCAACCCCCAGCCGGTCATCACGCACTGGACCGTACCGAACAGCAACAACGCGCCAGCGGCGGTGGTTAAGGACAGGTAGGCAAGGGAAAAGGCAAAGACGTAAATGGCCAGTAGTACCGCGTTCAGCACATTGAATTCCGGCCTCTTTTTGATGGCGGGTAGCCTCAGGAGTATCAGCAGCGCCACCGCACCGCTTAGCAAGCGAATGCTACTAAAAGAGACGGCATCCATATGCATCCCCTTCAGCGCCAGCCGACAGAGCAGCGAGTTGGCGGCGAACGCGGCCATAGTCAGCAGGATTTTGAGCAGCACGGAAGATTCCTCGAAATGCGGTCAGCGAATTATGCCGCAAGCCACGGCATGCCGGGTCATCGTTTTGTGCTCCGCCGATACGGCAACGTATCCAATGGTATTTGCTTCACAGCGGGTGTGCCGCATACGTTGAACGTTAGGGCTGGCTAGCGCGGCTAACCCCTTGTAGGAATAAGGTTATCACCCCAGCAACGCGTATCTTCCGGCACTTTTGGGCACGGGGTTCCTGCGACTGATTGCCTTGCGGCAAGCCGCGCTAAGTGTTAAAAGGTGCCCCTTCCAAAAAAAGCTACAGGGGTTAGACGTGAAAAACGCGTCCTCAGCATCCAGCCAGAATCAACCGGATGCTTCGTCGGAGCAGGGGCCGACGCTTCACCGCGGGTTACAAAACCGTCATATTCAACTCATCGCCCTTGGGGGCGCCATTGGCACCGGCCTGTTTCTTGGCATCGGCCCGGCGATTCAAATGGCTGGCCCGGCAGTGGTGCTGGGCTATGCGATTGCCGGAATTATCGCGTTTCTGATCATGCGCCAGCTTGGCGAGATGGTGGTGGAAGAGCCGGTATCCGGTTCATTTGCTCATTTTGCTTATAAATACTGGGGGCCGTTCGCCGGTTTTCTTTCCGGCTGGAACTATTGGGTCATGTTCGTGCTGGTGGGAATGGCCGAGCTGACCGCCGCCGGAATTTATATGCAGTATTGGCTGCCACACGTACCGACCTGGATTTGGGCTGCCGGTTTCTTCATTTTGATTAACGCCGTCAACCTGGTGAACGTGCGCCTGTATGGCGAAACGGAGTTCTGGTTTGCACTGATTAAGGTGCTGGCGATTATCGGCATGATCGGCTTTGGCATCTGGATGCTGGCGACGGGGCGTGGCGGTGAGCATGCGAGCATCGACAATCTCTGGCGTGATGGCGGCTTCCTTGCCACGGGCTGGAAGGGGCTGATTTTGTCGCTGGCGGTGATTATGTTCTCCTTCGGCGGGCTGGAACTTATTGGCATTACAGCGGCGGAAGCACGCAGCCCGGAAACCACTATTCCGAAAGCGGTCAACCAGGTGGTTTACCGTATCCTGTTGTTCTATATCGGCTCGCTGATTGTGCTGCTGGCGCTCTATCCGTGGCAGGGCATTAAGTCAGACAGCAGTCCGTTCGTGATGATCTTCCACAATCTGGACAGTAACGTAGTGGCATCCGCGCTGAACTTTGTGATTCTGGTGGCTTCGCTGTCGGTTTATAACAGCGGCGTCTATTCAAACAGCCGCATGCTGTTTGGCCTCTCCGTGCAGGGTAACGCGCCGCGCTTCCTGACCAAAGTGAGCCGTCGCGGCGTGCCGGTGAATTCGCTGCTGCTCTCTGGCGCGATCACCTCGCTGGTGGTGCTGGTGAACTATCTGCTGCCGCAGAAAGCGTTTGGCCTGCTGATGGCGTTGGTGGTGGCAACGCTGCTGCTGAACTGGATCATGATCTGCATGGCCCACCTTAAGTTCCGCGCCGCCATGCGCCGCAAGGGGCGTGAGTCGAAATTCAAAGCGCTGTTTGCGCCTGCCAGCAACTACATCTGTATCGCATTTTTGCTGATGATCCTTGGGCTGATGTGCACCATGGACGGCATGCGCCTGTCGGCGATTCTGCTGCCGGTGTGGGTGTTGTTCCTGTTTGCGGCTTTCAAAACGCTGCGTCGTAAAGCCTGATAATATCGCCCGGAGGGGGCAGGTTTGCCTCCTCCGCTGTTTCCCGCTCGTTGCTGCAACACATTCCCTTCCTCGTTTTTATCGTGATCGCTCTCCCAAATCCGTTTCTATCAGCGCGATCTTATTTTTGTAATCGATTACTTTTCATTTGTGGTGTTTTGTAATCGATTACTTTTGAGGGTGAGAACATGGTGTCTACAACGGAAAGTCGTGAACAAAGTGGCGTACAGCATCGGCTGTTAGTCCCGCGCCTGTCGTTAATGATGTTTATGCAGTTTTTTATCTGGGGAAGCTGGTCGGTCACGCTTGGACTGGTGATGACGCAGTACAACATGTCGCTGCTGATTGGCGATGCGTTCTCGGCGGGGCCGATCGCTTCAATTCTTTCCCCTTTTGTTTTGGGAATGTTGGTTGACCGTTTTTTTGCCTCGCAGAAGGTGATGGCGGTGATGCACCTGCTTGGCGCGGTGATTCTGTGGTTCGTACCGCAGGCGCTGGTCGCGGAAAACGGTGCGTTGTTAATTGCGCTGCTGTTTGGCTACACGCTCTGTTATATGCCGACGCTGGCGCTGACCAACAATATTGCCTTCCACAGCCTGAAAAATATCGATAAAACCTTCCCGGTAGTGCGCGTGTTCGGCACCATCGGTTGGATTGTCGCGGGCATCTTTATCGGCGTAACCGGGATTTCGGATACCACCGGCATCTTTACGCTGGCGGCGCTGTGCTCGGTGGTGCTGGCGGTATATAGCCTGACGCTGCCGCACACGCCGGCCCCGGCGAAAGGCCAGCCGCTGAAGCTGCGCGATCTGTTCTGCGCCGACGCTTTCGCATTGCTCAGAATCCGGCACTTCCTGGTGTTTGCCGTCTGCGCCACGCTGATTTCCGTACCGCTCGGTACTTACTATGCCTATACCGCGTCATTTCTGGCGGACGCGGGCGTCGCGGATGTGAGCACCGCGATGTCCTTCGGTCAGATGTCAGAAATCTTCTTTATGCTGATTATCCCGCTGCTGTTCCGCCGTCTGGGTGTGAAGTACATGCTGCTGATCGGCATGCTGGCGTGGTTCGTACGCTATATGTTCTTTGCGCTGGGTATCAATGAAGAGACCCGCTTCCTGCTGTATCTCGGCATTCTGCTGCACGGCGTGTGCTACGACTTTTTCTTCGTGGTGGGCTTTATCTATACCGACCGTGTGGCGGGCGAAAAGGTGAAAGGGCAGGCGCAGAGCATGGTGGTGATGTTTACCTACGGCATCGGCATGCTGCTGGGATCGCAGATTTCCGGTGCCCTGTATAACCACCTGGTCGCTGGCCAAACCGTTCCGGCGGCGTGGGTGAACTTCTGGTGGATTCCGGCGGTGGCTGCCGTGGTGATCGCGGTGATTTTCCTTGTCTCGTTTAAATACGACGAGCAAAAGCAGGCGTAAATTTTTAAGGAGGGGGTATGAAAACCATCAAGGGGCCGGGCATTTTTCTGGCGCAGTTTATCGGCGGCGAGCCGCCGTTTAATACGCTCGATGGGATAGCGCAATGGGCGGCCGGGCTGGGCTTTAAGGCGCTACAGCTGCCCTGCAATCACCCGGCGATATTCGACCTGGCGCAGGCCGCGGCGAGCCAGACCTATTGCGATGATATTGCCGGGCGACTGGCGGAGCACGGTCTGGTGATTAGTGAACTGTCAACGCATCTCGAAGGGCAGCTTGTCGCCGTTAATCCGGCCTATGACAGCGCTTTCGATGCTTTTGCGCCGGCGGCGCTGCGCGGTAATCCGACGGCCCGCCAGCAGTGGGCCGTCGAGAGCGTGAAAAAGGCCGCGCAAGCTTCGGCGCGCCTGGGGTTGAAGGCGCATGCGACCTTTTCCGGCGCGCTGGCCTGGCCTTATTTCTATCCGTGGCCACCGCACAATGCGGCGCTGCTGGATGAAGCGTTTAGTGAACTCGCCAGCCGCTGGCGGCCCATTCTGGACTGTTTTGACGAGCACGGCGTTGACCTGTGCTACGAAATTCACCCCGGTGAGGATTTGCATGATGGCGTTACGTTCGAGCGTTTTCTAGACCAGGTGAAGAATCATCCGCGCTGCCATATGCTGTATGACCCGAGCCATCTGCATTTACAGGATATTGACTATCTTAGCTATATCGATATCTACCACTCCCGTATTCGCGCGTTTCACGTTAAGGACGCCGAGTTCCAACGTAACGGACGTAGCGGCGTTTACGGCGGCTATCAGAACTGGGCGGATCGTGCCGGGCGTTTCCGCTCGTTGGGCGACGGCGATATCGATTTCAAAAAGATTTTCAGCAAGCTGACCCAGTACGATTTTGACGGCTGGGCGGTAATGGAATGGGAGTGCTGCCTGAAGGACGCGCAGATCGGCGCGCGCGAAGGCAGCGAGTTTATTAAACGGCATATCATTCCCGTCTCCGCGCGGGCCTTTGATGACTTTGCCGCGGGTAGTGAGGTGCGCGGATGATTCAGGTGGGTATTATCGGTTCAGGTTTTATTGGCCCGGCACATATTGAGGCGCTGCGTCGACTGGGTTTTGTCGAGGTGGTCGCGCTGTGCGACGCCTCGCTGGAGCTGGCGCAGACCAAAGCGCGGCAGCTCAATATTCCGCATGCTTACGCTGATGTTGACGCGCTGCTGGCGCATCCTGGGCTACAGGTGGTGCATAACTGCACGCCCAATTTTCTGCACGCGTCGGTTAATTGGCAGATTTTACGCGCGGGAAAACACGTTTTCTCTGAGAAACCGCTGTGCATGACGTCGGAGGAGGCTCGTGAACTGGAGCAGATGGCGCGGGATGCGGGCGTGGTCCACGGCGTGAGCTTCGTTTATCGTCAGTTTGCGATGGTGCAGCAGGCGGCCAGCATGATGCGCGCAGGCCATGCCGGACGTTTGTTCTCAGCCTACGGCGGCTACCATCAGGACTGGATGCTGTTGGAGAATGACTTTAACTGGCGGGTGGACGCGGCGCAGGGTGGTGCGTCGCGCGCGGTGGCCGATATCGGTTCGCACTGGTGCGACACGGTGCAGTTTGTGACCGGACGGCGGATTGTGGAGGTGATGGCCGATCTCGCTATCGTCTGGCCAACGCGTAAGGCCAGCGTTGAGGCGCAGGCGACGTTCAGTGAACACGATGACGCGACGCAGTATCGCGATGTCGCGGTGACAACCGAAGATGCCGGTTCGGTTCTGTTCCGCTTCGACGACGGCAGTAAAGGCTGCTTTAGCGTTTCGCAGGTCTGCGCCGGGCGTAAAAATCGGCTGCATTTTGATATCAATGCCAGCGCCTGTTCGCTGGCCTGGGATCAGGAAACGCCGCAGCAACTGTGGATTGGTCACCGCAGTCAGCCCAATCAGTTGCTGAGTGACGACCCGAGCCTGCTTAACCGCGATGTCGCCGGACAGGCGAACTTCCCCGGCGGCCATAGTGAGGGATGGCCAGACGCGTTTAAAAACATGATGGGCAATTTCTACCGCGCCGTGCAGAGCGGGAAAATGCCCGCCGCTGGCGAGCCGCATTTTGCCTCATTCATTGATGGAGCAAATGTCATGTATATCATTGATGCGATTATAAAAAGCCATCAGCAACGGCGCTGGGTCAGCGTCGAACAATAACGCTGTGCCCGGTACGCCGGGCACGCTTTTTATGGTAGCCTGCACGCAAAGCGTTAACTGCAGGGAACGGCGTTGTATGTCAATTCAGAAAATCGCCCAGTTGGCGGGGGTATCGGTGGCGACCGTGTCGCGGGTGCTTAACAACAGCGATACCGTAAAAGCCAAAAACCGCGAACGGGTGCTTCAGGCCATTAAAGAGAGTAACTATCAGCCTAATCTGCTGGCGCGCCAGCTGCGTACGGCGCGAAGCTCCATGATTCTGGTGATGGTGTCGAATATCGCCAACCCTTTTTGCGCCGAAGTGGTAAAAGGAATTGAAGAGGCCGCGGAAAAGAACGGCTATCGGATTTTACTGTGCAACTCCGGCTCGGATATTGAACGCTCTAAATCAGGCCTGCGACTGCTAACCGGAAAAATGGTCGACGGTATTATCACCATGGACGCCTTCAGCAAGCTGCCGGAGTTAACCACGGTGATTGGCGATGCGCCATGGGTGCAATGTGCGGAATATGCTGATGCGGGCGCGGTCTCCTGCGTGGGGATCCACGATGTCGATGCCGCGGAGCATGCGGTGAGCTATCTCGCAGCGCAGGGGCGTGAGCGGATTGCGTTGATTAACCACGACTTGAGCTACAAGTACGCCCGCCTGCGCGAGCAGGGGTACAAAAATGTGCTGCAATCTCAAGGGCTGGCGTTTCATGCTGTCGAGTATGCCAGCGATCTGAGCGCGGCGGCGGGGAAACTGGCGATGCAAACGTTGCTGGCGATGAACCCGCGCCCGGACGCGGTGTTTGCGGTTTCTGACTCGCTGGCCGCCGGGGCTATTCGCGCCATTGAACAGGCAGGGCTAAAGGTACCGGAAGAGATTGCGGTGGTGGGGTTTGACGGCACTGAACTTGCCGAAATGGTGTCGCCGCAGCTGACGACCGTCCAGCAGCCGTCGCGGGAGATCGGCGCCAGAGCGGTCGAACTGCTGCTTAATAAAATCGATAACCCGGACGTGCCGCCGGAGCGGGTGATGCTGGACTGGCGCTTTATTTCACGCGCTAGCGCGTGATTATTCTTGCCCGATCGCGCCTGCCAGGGCGCGAATATCATTGCCGGTCGGTGATTGATGAATACGTAAGCCAAATTCCTCGACCACGGCAAAAATATGGTCAAAAATATCGGCCTGAATACCTTCATATTCGGCCCACACCACCGTATTGGTAAAGGCGTATATTTCAATCGGCAGACCGTTATTATCGGGTGCCAACTGACGTACCATCAGCGTCATATCTTTGCGAATTTTCGGATGGTTACGCAAATATTCGTTGAGGTAAGCGCGGAAGGTACCAATATTGGTCATCTTGCGCAGATTCAACACCGAATCGGCGCTGCCGTGCTCCTGGTTCCACAGGTTAATTTCCTCATGGCGAGAGTCCATATACGGTTTCAGCAGCTTCGCCTGAATTAACCGCTGCTGCTCTTGCTCATCGAGAAAATGCACGCTGGTGGTATCCACGTTGATGCTGCGCTTAATTCTTCGGCCACCTGAAGCAGACATTCCGCTCCAGTTTTTAAACGAATCCGACACCAGCGACCAGGTCGGAATGGTGGTGATGGTATTATCCCAGTTACGCACTTTGACGGTGGTTAAGCCAATATCGGTCACCGCACCGTCGGCGCCGTATTTCGGCATTTCCAACCAGTCGCCGAGCTTTAACATGTCGTTTGCCGAGAGCTGAATCCCTGCCACCAGGCCGAGAATCGGGTCCTTAAATACCAGCATCAGTACCGCGGCCATCGCACCCAGACCACTTATCAGTATTGCCGGTGATTGCCCCAGCAGCAGGGAGATCATCAGAATGCCAATCAGAATGGCGCTGACCAGCTTAACTCCCTGGAATATCCCTTTGAGCGGCAGCTGCGAAGAGAAAGATAGCTTTTGTGAGAGGTTGAAAATAACGTCCAGCAGCGAGAAGAATGACAGCAGAGCGTAGAGCATGACCCATAGCTGTGCGCCCGTGGTTAATATCTGCGCGGCATCACTGCCTTTTTGCAACCACAGCACGGCCTGTACGTTGACAATAATCCCCTGTAGGGTAAACGCCAACCGGTGGAAAAGTTTATTTTGCGTGATAATTTGCAGCCATAAATGACTGCTGGCCTGTGCCCGTTTTTCGAACGCGCGCAGCACCACCCGATGTAGAATCAGATGAACAATGATGGCAGTGAGAAAAATAATACCAAATATGATGATCAGCGAATTGGTATGGTTTATTTCAATGCCCATATCTTCGATCTGTGAAATCAGTTCCTGCATAACGTCTCCTGTATAGCCAGCTAATTATAATGGCTGCGCTGGCTATATTATGCAAACAGCTATACAGGAACTTAAGGTTATGACGTTGCGATCGCCGGACTACGGTTTAAGTGATGGCGGAGGCTAACGGCAATGATTGCCAGCAGCAGCATCATCACCGCTTCTACGCCGAGGAAGCCGGTCATCGCATCGGTATAGCTTCCATGATGCCCGCGCGTCAGCACCAGCAGCAGTGAACCAAACACCGCCGGGCCAAGGCCCAGCGTGGCCTGCTGTAGCGTGCTGAGCAGCGCGCTGCCCGCACCCGCATCGTTGGCGGTAATATCGCGCATCCCAACCCGATAAAAGCAGTTGACGATCAGCGCCTGGCCATAGCCAATCAGCGCGGTCGAGGGCACCAGCGTGAGGGTGGACGTCGCCTGGCCGAAGTGGTGGAACGTCTCCATCAACAGCAGCAGGCCGCTAATTTGCACGATCAGGCCTGCCACCAGAATGCGCCCCATGCTGTGGCGGGCGATCAGCTTCGGCGCATACATCGCTGAAAGAAAATAGGCGACGCCCAGCGCCACAAAGCTGTTGCCCGACTGCCACGGCGCCATGCCGAGGCCGGACTGGAGAGTGAGCGCCATGCAGAACATAAAGCCGGACCAGGCGCTGAAAAACAGCAGCGCAATGACCATGCCGAAGCGAATACTGGCAAATTTCAGCAGTCGAGGCGGCAGCAGCGGGTGTTCACCGCGCTGCTCTTTACCCAGTGCGCTGGCCCGCATCCACAGCAACAATGGGATAATCGCCAGCAACATCAGACGCATTGACCACGGCCAGTGCAGTTCCGGCCCCAGCGCCATCGGGAACAGCAGGCAGCAGAGAATCAGGCCCAGGCTAAAGGTACCCTGCCAGTCAATGCGTGCGTGCTCATCGCGACGGGTTTCTGGCACGTAGCGGCGACTGAAGGCCAGCACCAGCAGGCCAATGGGCACGTTGATGAAAAAGGCGTTACGCCAGCCCAGGCCGGCGATGTCCGCTGATACCAGCCAGCCGCCGAACATCTGCCCAACGATAAACGAGATGCCGCCAATGCCGCCATACAGGCTGATAGCCCGGGCGTGGGCCGTTCCTTTTAGCGTAACGTGCAGGGTCGCGAGAATTTGCGGGACGATCAGCGCCGCGCCTGCGCCCTGTAGGGTGCGCGCGGCCAGCAGGGCGGTGATCGAGTTGGCCAGGCCGCACAGCAGCGAAGCGAGGCTGAAAATCGCCACGCCCCACATAAACAGCCGACGGCGACCGTAGTTGTCGCCAAGCTTGCTGCCCATGGCCAGACAAACGGCAAACGCCACGCCGTACAGCGCGACGATAAGCTCCAGCTGGGTTGGGCTGGCGTGCAGCGATGCGGTGATTGAGTCGAGGGCGACATTGGTGATCGAGGTATCGATCTGGGGCAACATCAGGCCGGTCAACAGCAGGAAAAGCCCTGCGCGACCGGGTGAAACAGCAGACGTTTTCATGGTGACTCCATTGCGTCATTCAGCGATTGGACGTAGCATCGCTGATTCAATAAACGGGTACCAGTTCCTGGTTATACTGGTACTGGCACTACCATGCTGGAGATACCATGAGCCTCATCAGCCACAATGAAATGGACGTATTGCCGTCACGGCAGGACGATAGCCGTAAGCAGCTGGGTGCATTTCTTCGGGCGCGACGGGAAAGTCTCGATCCACAGCGGTTGGGATTACCGCGCAGTGGGCGGCGGCGCACGCCGGGCCTGCGTCGCGAAGAAGTGGCGATGCTGGCGGACGTTGGCGTGACCTGGTATACCTGGCTTGAGCAGGGGCGCGAGGTTAATCCGTCGGCGGCGGTAATGCAAGCGGTCGCCGAAGCGCTCCAGTGCAGCGCGCTTGAGACTCGTCATCTGTTTGTGCTGGCTGGGCTGACACCGCTGGAGTCGGCTAACGTTCCCCCGTGCGAAGGGATAAGCCCCGGCACGCGGCGTATGCTGGACAGTTTGCTGCCGCAACCGGCCAGCATTCAGAAGCCTGATTTCGATATCGTGGCGTGGAATGACGCGTTTTGTCGGCTGATGGGCGTCGATTTTTCGACCATTCCGGAAGATGATCGAAATTGTATCTACCTGTATCTGACCCACCCCGGCTGGCGTAGCCGTCTGGCCAATCGCGACGCGCTCGCGACCTTTGTCTCCTATTTCCGTGCCGCGATGGCGGAGCACCGTGGCAATCCGGCATGGGAAAACAAGCTGGCTCGCTTTTTTGCCGCTTCCTGCGAATTTGAGGCGCTATGGCACCAGCGTTACGAAGTTCGCGGCGTCGAAAACCAGATTAAAAACTTCCAGCATCCTGAGTTTGGCCATTTCCAGCTGCAGCAGATGTACTGGTACTCCGCGCCCCGCAACGGCTCTCGTCTGCTGGTTTATTTACCCGTGGATGAAGTGGGGGAGGCGGTGCTGGCGAAGCTGTAGTAGAGGGCCGCTCAGACATACCCCAGAACTGTGCCAGTGGCTGCGTGGCCTGAATATCAACCAGCCAGGCATTCGTACTGGTGATCGTTTCACCCCGCAGGTAGTTTGTTTTTGTCCCGTTCAGCCGTTGCCGGGTCAGGGCAGGAACATTTGACCTTGTCAGGGACTTCAGGCCGAAAGCGTTTTATCCCCTGAGGGGCTGTCCGGTTTATTGATGACGGGATCGGCACCGATGGTGAAATGGGTAAAGTGGTAGTCACCGTTCTGTCAGCGGCGGCACAGGCCGAATGGCGCAGGATACTGGAACGTACCAATGAAGGCAGACAGCTCTACATTGCACATTCCATGGTATACAGGATTTTGAAAGATGAAACGTTAACATTCGTCTCAAACAATGCAATTTGGCGGAATAACCTTGCCTCCATGAGGCAAGGTTAATATCAGCCATTGAGGTTCACTAAAATTAGCCTCGTTAGCTTTGCAGAATAGTGCTCCAGTTACCGTAAACTGAGTTTGTTCCGCAACAATTCAGATGCAATATTTGAACGTTCCACTTTTGCGGCCGTAATGGCACTTCGCGTAAATGGACTACCCGTTGCGGAAAATAAATCATCTGAATGTTTTTGTAATTTGCCTACATATTTCAGAGTATCTTTAATATTTCCTTTTTCGGCGCTACTGGCTAACTTTCCAGCATAATGTTCTGTTTTATGGTACATGGATGAAACTTTACTCCCTTTAGTCTCCGCCGTATTCCTAATGCTTTGCAGTTCATTAATAAACTTTTTCGCAGAATGACTAATTTCCGAACTGGTATAAGAAGGAAGCTTTGCAACTGGTGCAGAACAGAAAAGTCTCAAAATGTTCATTTTTATATATCCTATATGACAAAAGAAAGATGAGAACATATCAATATTTTTTTGTCTTTCAAAAAACGACGGTGGTGAGATCCCGTTAGCCATGTTTGAAGCAGGAGTCTGAATTTTGATATTTGCCGGGGTAGGGTGAATTAGCCTTTAATGCAATTTGCCTTATATGCTAATTCTCAGGGACGATAATCGTGTTCAGAATTCTTGTTCATGCCGATGTCAGAGAGTAAATGCTGGAACGGTCAGATGTGATGGCGGCGTTTGATACGCAGGAACGGCAGGAGAAGTTGCGTGACATGCTCGCGCAGTGGCGTGGTTATGCAGGGCTGACGCGGGCGAGCCTCGATACGCTGACGCGCTACGCACTGGCTTGTGGCGTAAAACATCCGCAAATTTTACTGTATTGAAATTTCCCGGCCAGGCAGCGCCAGGCCGGGAAGTGGCCGACTTAAATTAGATCTCGGTAATCACCGTCTCTTCCGGCAGACGAGATTTTGGCAGCGCTTTGTTGAAGTCTTCTACGCTGTGGTGGCCAACCGGCACCACGACCAGGCTGGTGTAGCCTTTTTCTTTCAGGCCGAATTCGGCGTCCAGAATCTCGGCGTCGAAGCCTTCAATCGGCACCGCGTCCAGACCCATGGCGCCCATAGCCAGCAGGAAGTTGCCGACGTTCAGGTAGGTTTGGTTGGCAGCCCACTGCGCGTCATCGTGACGCTCTTTACGGTGCAGGTCGGCGAAGAAGGTGCGGCCTTTGTGGTTAGCGGCTTTGGCTTCCGGTGTGGCGAAACGGCCATCGGCGTCTTCTTGATCGACCACTTTTTCCAGCCAGGCATCATCGATTGCCGTTTTGGCGCAGAACACCACGACGTGGGAAGCATCCAGCATTTTGCGTTCGTTGAACACGTAGCCGCCAGCGGCGGATTTCGCGACGCGCGCTTTTCCTTCGTCGGTGCTGGCGACGATAAAGTGCCACGGCTGGGAGTTGGTGCTGGATGGGCTATAGCGCAGCAGGGTTTTCAGATTGGCGGCCTGCTCGGCGGTCAGCTTTTTGCTGGCATCAAAGGCTTTAGTGGAATAGCGCGCTTTAGCAACGGAAACGATGTCCATAAATACTCCTGAATGATAAAAGGCACCGCAAATCGGTGCGTTGTATCACAGCAGGGTACCGTGCGATTTAACAAATGAGAAGGGTGGAAAATGCGATAACACTTATCGCATTTAACGCAAAATCAAACGGGACGCACGCGCTGTTGAACGCGTTTTGGCAGTTTGTTCACCACCAGATTCCACGAGTCTTCAATCAGGCTGTTGAGCAGTTCAACGGTGATTTCATCGCCAGGATAGACTGAAATCCAGTGTTTTTTGTTCATGTGGTAGCCCGGCTTAATGTGCGGGTAGATTGTCTGATGCAGCAACGATTGCTCCGGATCAACCTTCAGATTGACGATGTGCTCACCGCGCAGCGACATCTTGATCATAAAGATTTTTCCCTCAACCGTGAACACATCGTACTCGGGGCCAAAAGGCCAGGCTGGTTCCGAAAAGGGGAGGGTTAGCGCAAATTCCTGCGCTTTTTCATGCAGCGTTTTACCGTCCATTATTCATCCTCTGACAACGCTCGCCACATGGCTTCAAAGCCGAGCGCCTTAAGTTTATCTGCACGTTCGGGTTCGCGGCTGGCGAACTCAATGGTGGTCTCTGCAAGCGACAGGAACAGCGCATCGCCAAAAGCACGGAAGTCGTCAGACATAAATACCGGGCGCATGGAACGCTGACAGAGTTTATTGAGCTCCGGAAATAGCGCTCTGGCCTGCAGTATCGTTTCGTTAGTAATTTTCCCACTGACGGCCATGCGCCGAATGGCTTGATGCCCAACAGGGTGGAGAATGCCCCAGTCGATGTAGCTGTTCCAGATGCTGTGGGTGAAGGCTTTTGGTGATTCAGTGTCGGTCAGGCATGCCAGCATGGTCTGGCATAAGTCCGTTTTCAGGTGCAGATAAAGCGCATTAAGCAGATCGTCTTTGGTGGCGAAATAACGAAACAGGGTACCTTCCGCTACACCTGCGCTGCGCGCAATCAACGCCGTTGACGCGCCGATGCCAGATTGGGCAATGGCGCAGGTGGCCGCTTCCAGTAACGCTTGTTTTTTATCTTCACTCTTCGGACGAGCCACTACACTTTACCTCTCTGACGGTTAAAAAGGTGATTGAAACATGTCGAACCCAGGGACTTCAACGCCGATTGTCAAAATTTGAAAATTGCTTGACGATTTTTTCCCCGCCTTTCTATAATGAGTGCCTACTCACTCATAATCAACTTTTTTTGTGTGGCTTCCTGGATGAGGCCGGTCACGGGTCAGGAAATGAAACCGTTCATCATCAGTGTGGTTGCCATCATGCTTATCGCCAGTGCAGCAAGCTTGCCTTTTGTTTTGAATGCCGGTTTCGGCCAGCCGCCGCAAGGGGCGGAAAAGAGTCTGATTGAGCGCTCGCCAAACTACCGCGACGGGGCGTTTCACAACACCTTGCCGACGCCGGGGTTTACCGGCGACAAGAACATGCTGATGGCGTGGTGGGAGTTTTTAACCGCGAAGCGGGAGAATGCGCGCCCGCAGCAGCCACTGCCGTTGGTGCCGACCGATCTCACCAGCCTGCCGAGCGAGCAGGAGACGATGATCTGGCTGGGGCATTCATCCTGGTATCTGCAGCTGGCGGGCAAACGTATTCTGATTGATCCGGTATTCAGCAGCTACGCCGCGCCGTTTTCGTTTCTGAATAAAGCGTTTGACGGCCACTATCCGTGGCGTGCCGAGACGATGCCGGAGATCGATCTGCTGATTATCTCTCACGACCACTATGACCATCTGGACTACGCCACGATTAAGGCGCTGATGCCAAAGGTTAAGCGTGCCGTGGTGCCGTTAGGCGTGGGGTCTCACTTGCGCTACTGGGGCATGGCGAGTGAAGTGATTACCGAAGCCGATTGGCAGCAGAACGTTGCTATCAGCGATGCGCTGACCGTCCACGTGCTGCCCGCGCGCCACTTCTCTGGCCGTGGCCTTAAGCGAAACCAGACGTTGTGGGCCAGCTTTATGTTCGTGACGCCGGAGCAAAAGATTTATTACAGCGGCGACAGCGGCTACGGCCCGCACTTCAAGGCGATTGGCGAACAGTTTGGCAAGGTGGACGTCGCCATTCTGGAAGATGGCCAGTACGACCAGGACTGGCGCTATATCCACATGATGCCGGAGCAGACCGCCCAGGCGGCGGTGGACCTGAATGCACAGCGGGTGCTGCCGGGGCACGCCGGACGTTTCGTGCTGGCGAAGCATACCTGGGATGATCCGTACAAGCGGCTGGCGCAGGCCAGCAAAGATAAAGCGTATCGGTTGTTAACGCCGATGCAGGGCGAGCCGGTTTGGCTGGCGAATCCAACACAAACATTTCGTGCCTGGTGGGAATAAACACCGGCTGTCATAAAACGAGGGGAGGGGTGTATGACTGATTTAGCCACTCAGGTGATTGACACACTGGTCGAATGGATTGACGAAAATCTGCATCAGCCATTGCGTATTGATGAGATCGCCCGCCGGGCGGGGTATTCAAAATGGCATCTGCAGCGTCTGTTTTTACAGCATAAAGGGGAGAGCCTTGGGCGCTACATCCGCCAGCGTAAGCTGAATCTGGCGGCGGATGAATTGTGCACGACCGATCAAAAGGTCTATGACATCTGCCTGAAGTACGGGTTTGATTCCCAGCAGACCTTTACACGCATTTTCACCCGCACGTTTAACCAGTCGCCGGGTGCCTACCGTAAAGTCCATCACCGTCCACGGGCACATTGACACCAGCGCCCTCCCTTCGGGGAGGGCGTTCGCGTATCAGTTAATCCGCCAGCGAAAACCAGCGTCGCCACACGAAGCGAATCACCAGATATTCAATCGTCCCTAATACCAAAAACCACACGCAGAACAGCACGGTGTAAAACTGGTTCAGGTCCATAAAGTGGAAGGTATCCACCAGCTTTTGCGCCAGCGTTAACCCCAGCGAGGGCGCTGGAAGTAACAGACAGGAAAGGAACGCCATAAGCAAAATACCTGCGGCGGTCATCAGGGATTCAAGAGGATGCTTCATGCGGTGTTAATCTTTAGTTAAAAATATTATTTTCCGGTAATTTTTACAGGAACGCAATGTTTCTATGTTAACAAACTCTTTTTGAATATTTAAAACAAATAATGAAGCCTACGAATATATTCGCAGAAAAGGTCGTTAAATAACGATTTGGTTTAAATTAAATAATGTAATCGTAAATTAACGTCATGCTCACGATAATATTTTTACAAAAGTATAGGTACTGTATCCCACCAGCGTCGCAATCACGATAGCCAGTGCAATGTATAGCGCCAGGCGGCGTCCTCTGTAGATTCCGAACATAATGACCTCGTTTAGATGGGGTTTAGGAATATTCTGTAATATTAATATCAGTAAATCAACTGAATGTCGTTTTGAAATTTAAAAAGCGAAAATATTGTGAGTTAAATAATATTCCTTCGCCTTAAGAAAATATCCAACGATGTCGCCTTGGCCAGAAATGATTTCAGGCTTTCCGTTTGCAGGAATTTAAAAGGAAAATTTATCGTGTCGAAAATGATGAATACTAAAAATGTGCCGCACGCGGGTTACGACCCGCAAGAGCACGCCTACCAGCAGTCTACCGAGCGCGTGTTATCCCAGCTCAACAGCCAGCCAGAAGGGCTGAGCGGGGCAGATGCCGCGGAGCGCCTGAACACCTGGGGGCCGAATGCGCTGCCGGAGAAAAAAGGCAAGCCTGCGTGGCTGCGCTTCCTCGCCCACTTTAATGATGTCCTGATCTACGTCCTGCTGGCCGCGGCGGCGCTGACCGCCGTGATGGGCCACTGGGTTGATACTTTTGTTATTCTCGGCGTCACGGTGATCAATGCCCTGATTGGTCACATTCAGGAAAGCAACGCAGAAAAGTCGCTGAAAAGCATTCGCAATATGCTCTCCAGCGACGCGCAGGTCATTCGTGACGGCAGCCATAAAACGGTTGCGACCACCGAACTGGTGCCGGGCGATATCGTGGTGCTGCGCGCGGGCGACCGTATCCCGGCGGATATGCGTCTGATTGAAGCGCATAACCTGCGCGTCGAAGAGGCGATTCTCACCGGCGAATCTACCGTGGTGGATAAGCACACTGACGTGCTGCACGGTGAACTGCCGCTGGGCGACCGCACCAATATGGTGTTCTCCGGCACTACCGTGAGCGCAGGTGGCGGCACTGGCGTGGTGGTGGGCACCGGCCAGGAGACCGAACTCGGCCACATCAACCAGATGATGGCGGGGATTGAAAAACACCGCACGCCGCTGCTGGTGCAGATGGACAAGCTGGGTAAAGCCATTTTCGCTATCATCCTGGCGATGATGGTCGCGCTGTTCGTGTTCAGCATGCTGCTGCGCGATATTCCGCTGGGCGAGCTGCTGCTGTCGTTGATTAGCCTCGCGGTTGCCGCCGTACCGGAAGGTTTGCCGGCGATTATCTCGATTATTCTGTCACTGGGCGTTCAGGCGATGGCGCGCAAGCGGGCGATTATCCGCAAGCTGCCGACCGTGGAAACGCTGGGGGCAATGACCGTGGTCTGCTCGGATAAAACCGGCACCCTGACCATGAATGAAATGACCGTGAAGGCGGTGATTACCGCCGACAGCTGCTACCGCGTCGACGGCGACAGCTATGAGCCGCACGGTAATATCTACCTTGAAGGCAGCAACGAGCCGGTGAAAGTGCAGCCGCGCACCGTGCTGGAAAAGTACCTGCGGACTATCGATCTGTGTAACGACAGCCAGCTGGTAAAAGACGCGCAGGGGCATTGGGGCATTACCGGTGGCCCAACCGAGGGGGCGCTGAAGGTGCTGGCGGCGAAAGTCAGCCTGGAGCCGATACACACGCAGCTGATCGCCAAGATCCCGTTTGACTCGCAGTATAAGTACATGGCCACCCACTTCCAGCTGGCGGACGAAGAGATTGTGATGGTAACCGGTGCGCCGGACGTCCTCTTCGCCCTGTGTCAGCAGCAGCAGACCGCGCGCGGCGTGGAGCCGTTCGTGCGTAGCTACTGGGAAGCAGAAATGGCGCGTTTCGCCAGCCAGGGTCTGCGTATGGTGGCGGCGGCGACCAAGCCCGCCAATGTCGGGCAGAAAACCCTCGACCACAGCGACCTGCAGGACGGCCTGGTGTTCCTCGGTATTGCCGGGATGATGGACCCGCCGCGCCCGGAAGCGGTCGATGCGATTCACACCTGCCAGAACGCGGGGATCCGCGTGAAGATGATCACTGGCGATCACCCGCAGACGGCCATGAGCATTGGCCAGATGCTGGGGATCCGCAACAGCAGCGAAGCGATGACCGGCTACCAGCTGGAGCACATGGATGATGCCGAGCTGGCGAAAGCGGCGGTGGAGTATGACATCTTCGCCCGTACCAGCCCGGAGCATAAGCTGCGCCTGGTGAAAGCGTTGCAGGAGAGCGGTGAAATTGTCGGCATGACCGGCGACGGCGTCAACGACGCTCCGGCCCTGCGCCAGGCGGATGTCGGTATCGCCATGGGGATCAAAGGCACCGAGGTGACCAAAGAGGCCGCCGACATGGTGCTGACCGATGACAACTTTGCCACCATCGCCAGTTCGGTCAAAGAGGGGCGTCGCGTTTACGACAACCTGAAGAAAACTATTCTGTTCATCATGCCGACCAACCTGGCGCAGGGGCTGCTGATTATTATCGCGCTGCTGGCGGGGAATATTATTCCGCTGACGCCGGTGCTGATTCTGTGGATGAACATGGCGACGTCCGCCACGCTCTCCTTCGGCCTCGCGTTTGAAGCCGCCGAGCGTAACGTGATGAACCGCCCGCCGCGTAAAACCGGTCAGCATGTGATGGATGCGTTTGCCGTGTGGCGCGTCGCCTTCGTCGGCTCGATGATTGCCATCGCCGCCTTCATTCTTGAGGCATGGCTGGCGCCGCGTGGCCACAGCGCCGAGTTTACCCGCACCGTGCTGTTGCAGATGCTGGTGACCGCGCAGTGGGTCTACATGATTAACTGCCGCAGCAATGGCTTCTCCCTGAACCGTGGGCTGCTGAAGAACAAAGGCATCTGGCTGGTGACCGGCGTGCTGCTTCTGCTACAGCTGGCGATTATCTACCTGCCGCTGATGCAGACGCTGTTCGGCACCGAAGCGCTGCCGCTGCGCTACTGGGGCATCACTTTGGCGATTGGAGCCGCGATGTTCCTGGTGGTGGAAGTTGAAAAGCGTCTGACCCGCCGTTTCCACAAGACCACGTAGTCGTGATGACTTGTCCCTCTCCCGTCGGAGAGGGACGCTTGCCACGCAAGGATCCCCGACATGAAAAACACTTTCCGCCTCGCCCTGCTGGCCTGTGGCCTGGCCGGCTGCACGCTGGCGTTTGCCTCGGTACCGGTGCGCGTCGCCACCGTCGAGCGCGCGCCGCACGCGGTTGAGCGCCAGCTGCCGGGGCGCGTTGAGGCTATTCACGCCGTTGAAATTCGCGCACGTACCGAGGGCACCATCGTGCAGCGCCACTTTGAGGACGGGCAGGACATCAAGCAAGGCGACCTGCTGTTCACGCTGGATGACGCCCAGCCGCGCGCGGCGTTAGCGCTGGCGCAGGCGGAGCTGAAAAGCGCGCAGGCCTCGTTGCGTCAGGCGCAGCAACTGCTGACGCGCTACCAGAGTCTTAAAACCAACCACTCGATCAGCCGTAATGATGTCGACACCGCGCAGATGCAGCGTGACGTCGCCGCCGCCGCCGTGGAACAGGTGAAGGCGCGAGTGACGGCGCAACAAATTACGCTCGATTACACCCGCATTTCCTCGCCAATCAGCGGCCGCGTCGGCCACAGCGCTTTTCACGTTGGCACGCTGGTGAACGCCGCCAGCGGCGTGCTGGTGGATATTGTGCAGCTCGATCCTGTCCGCGTGAGTTTTGCGCTCGATGAAGCCGCGTTTTACAGCAAAGCCGGGCAGCATGCGGATATCCGCGCGTTGAAGGCCGCGTGGTTAGCGCAGATTACCCTCGACGGCAAACGCGAAGATGGCGTACTGACTTCGGTGGATAACCGTATCGACGCCCGCACCGCCAGCGTGGCGGTTCGCGCCGAATTCGCCAACCCGCAACATCGGTTGCTGCCCGGCGGCAACGTCACCGTAACCCTGCGACCGCAGACGCTCAATGAGAGCGTGATGATTCCCGCTGCGGCGGTACAGCAGGATGCCAACGGTTATTTCAGTTGGGTACTGACGGCAGAGAATACAGCCGGGCAGCGCCGTCTGGAGTTAGGCGGCCAGCAGGGGCAGTCCTTCGCGGTGGCGAAGGGGCTTAACCCAGGCGAGCGCGTGGTCACCGATGGCGCGCAGCGTCTGACGGACGGCGCGGCCGTGCAGCTGTTGAATTAAGGAGTACAGGATGCTGACGTTTTTTATCCGTCGTCCGCGTTTCGCGATGGTGATTGCTCTGCTGATGGTCTTTGGCGGTGCGGTCGCGCTGAAGCTCATTCCGGTGGAGCAGTACCCGCAAATCACGCCGCCCGTGGTGAACGTCAGCGCCAGCTGGCCGGGCGCCAGCGCGCAGGATGTGGCGGAGGCCATCGCCGCGCCGCTGGAGACACAGCTCAACGGCGTTGATCACATGCTCTATATGGAGTCGACCAGCGCTGATGACGGCGGCTATAGCCTGAACCTGACTTTTGCCGCGGGCACCGATCCGGATATGGCGGCCATCGATGTGCAAAACCGCGTGGCGCAGGCGGTGGCGCAGCTGCCGACGGAAGCGCAGCAGAACGGTGTACAGGTGCGCAAGCGCGCCAGCAACCTGCTGATGGGGGTGAGCCTCTATTCTCCGAACGGCAGCCTGTCGCCGCTTCAGATCAGTAACTACGCCAGTACCCAGGTACGCGAAGCGCTGGCGCGTCTGCCCGGCGTCGGCCAGGTGCAGATGTTCGGTGCGCGCGATTACAGCATGCGCATCTGGCTGCGGCCAGACCGCATGAACGCGCTGAACATCACCAGCGAAGATATCGCCCAGGCGCTGAACGAGCAGCACGTGCAGGGGGCCGCCGGGCAAATTGGTACGCCGCCGGTGTTTAACGGCCAGCAGCAAACGCTGACCATTAACGGTCTGGGTCGACTGAGCGACGCCGATGAGTTCCGCAACATCGTGGTGCGCAGCGGCGAGCAGGGGCAACTGGTGCGCCTTGCGGACGTGGCCAACATTGAGCTTGGCGCACGTAGCTACAGCTCCAGCGCACAGCTTAACGGCGTGGACTCGGCCTATATGGGGATTTACCCGACGCCAACCGCCAATGCCTTACAGGTCGCAAACGTGGTGCGTAGCGAATTGGCGCGCCTGCAAAGCCGCTTCCCGGCGGACCTGAAATGGGAAGTGAAGTTTGATACCACCCGGTTTGTCGCCGCGACCATCAAAGAGATTGGTACGTCGCTGGCGCTGACGCTGCTGGCGGTTGTCGCGGTGGTTTCGCTGTTCCTGCAAAGCCTGCGCGCGACGCTCATTGTCGCGCTGGCGATCCCCGTGTCGCTGATTGGCACCTTTGCGGTGCTTTACCTGCTGGGCTACAGCGCCAACACCCTCAGCCTGTTTGCCATTATTCTGGCGCTGACCATGGTGGTTGACGATGCCATTGTGGTGGTGGAAAGCGTGGAAGGGCATATGGCTGAAGGGCTGGGGCGTAAAGAAGCGACCGCGCTGGCGCTGCGACAGATTGCCGGGCCGGTCATCGCCACCACGCTGGTGCTGCTGGCGGTATTTGTGCCGGTGGCGATGCTGCCGGGAATTGTCGGCGAATTGTATCGTCAGTTTGCGGTTACGCTCTCCACGGCGGTCACGCTGTCGAGCATTGTTGCGCTTACCTTGACGCCCGCGCTGTGCGCGCTACTGCTGCGTCCGCGTCTGAAGCAGCCCGTCCGCTTATTCCAGTGGTTTAACCTGGGGCTGAATACCACCCGCGATGGCTACGGTCGCCTGGTGGCATGGATGAACCGTCGCCCGCTGGTAGCGGTGGGGGCCACACTAACCGCCGCGCTGCTGGTGGCGTTGAGCTTCTCCACCATGCCGAAGGGCTTTCTGCCGCAGGAAGATCAGGGTTATGTCTTCGCCAACGTGCAGCTGCCGGAGTCGGCCTCGCTGGAGCGAACCGAAGCGGTGATGGCGCAGGCTCGCGCGTTGCTGGGGGCGCATCCGGCGGTGGAGGATGTGATTCAGGTCTCCGGCTTCAGCATTCTCAGCGGCACCAGCGCCTCGAACGGCGGGTTTATCTCGCTGATGCTCAAAGACTGGTCGCAGCGCGCGCCGCTGGACACGGTGATGGGCGAACTTCAGCGCCAGCTGCATGCGCTACCGGAAGCCAATATTATGCTGTTTGCGCCGCCCACGCTGCCGGGCCTTGGCAGCGCCGCGGGCTTCGACCTACGCATTCTGGCCCAGGCCGGGCAAACGCCCGCCGAGCTGGAGCAGGTCACGCGTCAGATCCTGATGAAAGCCAATCAGCATCCGCAGCTGAACCGCGTATTCACCACCTGGAGCAGCAACGTCCCGCAATTGACGTTAACCGTTGATCGTGACCAGGCTGCACGTCTCGACGTGCCGGTATCGCGTATTTTTAGCAGTCTGCAAACCGCGTTCGGCGGCACGCGAGCCGGTGATTTCAGCATCAACAATCGCGTTTATCACGTGGTGCTGCAAAACGAGATGCAGTGGCGCGAGCGCGCCGGGCAGATTAGCGAACTGTTCGTGCGCAGCAACCACGGCGAGCGGGTGCGCCTGAGTAACCTCGTGACCATCACACCAACCGTGGGCGCGCCGTTTATCCAGCAGTTTAACCAGTTCCCGTCGGTGTCGGTGAGCGGCTCGGCGGCGGAAGGGGTCAGCAGCCGCACGGCGATGAATGAAATGGAAAGGCTGCTGGCGATGCACCTGCCGGAGGGATACGACTACGCCTGGAGCGGGTTGTCCTGGCAGGAGCAGCAGACCGGCAACCAGGCCATCTGGATTGTGCTGGCGGCGGTGGCGATGGCGTGGCTGTTCCTGGTGGCGCAGTACGAAAGCTGGACGCTGCCGGCGAGTGTGATGCTGTCGGTATTGTTTGCTATCGGCGGCGCGCTGCTGTGGCTCTGGGCCGCCGGTTACGCCAACGATGTGTACGTGCAGATTGGGCTGGTACTCTTAATCGCCCTCGCGGCGAAGAACGCGATACTGATCGTCGAATTTGCCCGCGAGCGGCGGCAGTCCGGTTTATCGATCGTCGCGGCGGCTCGCGAGGGGGCAACCCGCCGCTTCCGCGCGGTGATGATGACGGCGGTGTCGTTTATTATCGGCATCATGCCGATGATGTTCGCCACTGGCGCAGGGGCGCAGAGCCGCCGGATCATCGGCACCACGGTGTTCAGCGGTATGCTGGTGGCGACGGTGATCGGCATTCTGTTTATCCCGTCGCTGTACGTGCTGTTCCAGCGCCTGCGCGAGTGGGCGCATCGCCGGGCGGACTAGCCCATCTGCGCCAGTTGGCTGCGCAGCACATCCACCCCCGGCGCAATGGCGTCGGGGTTGATGGCGTGAAATCCCATGCGGAAGAAGTTATCCGGCGGCGCGGCGTCGAGAAAATGGCGCGCGCCGGGTTCAATCAATACGCCAGTATGCGCGGCACGCCAGGTCAACTGCTGGGTGCTGATATTGCCGGGCGTGCGCAGCCAGAAGGCGTTGGCATGTTCACTACCGGGCAGCGGCTGGCACTCCGGTAGCAGGGTTGATAGCGCCGTGTTGAGCATCTCCCAACGCCGCGCGGAGTCATCGCGATAGCGGCGCAGATGCGTTTCGTAATGACCCTGGGCAAGAAAATGCGCCATCTGATACTGAATGTTGGTGGGCGGATGACGATACACCAGGCGGCGCAGCGCGCGGGCCTCATCGATCAAATCCGGGTCGGCGACCATAAAGCCTAGCCGCAGCCCCGGCGACAGCGCCTTCGACAGGCTGCTGACGTAAATGACTCGCCCGCTGCGATCGCTGGCCTTCAGCGCCGGCAGCGGGTTGGCCTGGAAGTTACTCTCTGAATCATAATCATCTTCAATAATCACCGCATCGTGCTGCGTTGCGTGCGCCAGTAGTTGACTGCGCCGCGCCTTGCTCATGGTGACGCCGGTGGGCACCTGATGTCCCGGCGTGACGTAGTAGTAGTCGCACGGCGTATCGTTCAGCACGATACCTTCGGCATCGACGGCGTGCGGGATAATCTGGCTTTCGCCGAGTAAAAAGGTGTTAATCGCTTCGCGAAAGCCGGGATTTTCGACGCCGACGCGGGTCTGGCGAGACATCAGCAGCCGGGTGAGCAGGTACAGCGCGTTCTGTGAGCCGAGGGTGATCAGTATTTCATCCGGCGCGGCAACGATGCCGCGCTTGGGCAGCACGCGGGTGCGAATTTGCTCAATCAGCATCGGTACGTCCTGGTCGATATGGTCCACCACCCACGCCGGGTCGCGCATGCCACCGTGCAGCCAGTTGGCCGCTGAACGCCAGCTGGCGAGCGGAAACTGGCGGGTGTCCGGCTGGCCGTAGATAAACGGATAGCGGTAGTGCATCCAGCCGGCGGGTTTAAGGATTGACTCCTGCTGACTGGGGGTGATATTCAGCCGTTTGCCCCATGATGGTGCATTGTCGGCGGCGCTGGGTGCAGGCGTCGGTGCGGAAAGGCGCGGCGCATGGTAGTCCGGGTGCAGGTAATAGCCGCTGCGCGGGCGGCTTATCAGGTAGCCCTCGTTGACCAGGCTTTCGAACACCAGCGCGGTGGTGTTACGGGAAACCTGTAGCTGCTGGGCCAGTTGCCGACACGAGGGCAGGGGCGTGTCGGCGGCAAAAATGCCGCCGAGAATCGCGTTGATCAGTGATTCGCGAACCTGTTCCTGCAACCCGCGTTGCGCCTCAAAATCCACATGCAATAAGTGCCGAATCATGCGCTCCCCTCCCGATTGTTCGCTTTCCTCCAGCGCAGCAATTTCTGTACCAGCCTGAAATCGTCTGCCACAAGCGCACGCGAAAACTGGCTCTATTCAGAATGCAAAAAGTCTCCTTACAGTAAAAACGTCTTCAGCCAGCGTCTGAAAATGCCGCTGTCGGCACACATCTTGCAACGCCGGAATAAACGTCTCTGGCATATTTGAGTAGGGGTCAAACGATGAAAAAAACGATGGGTTCGTATTATCTGGCCGCCATGATGGCGATGACCTTTTCTTTGCAGGTGGCCGCCGCTGATTTACCGGAAATTGAAAAATCCGGTACGTTAAAAGTGGCGACCGAGGATGACTACGCACCGTTTAACTTTATGAATAACGGCAATGCCGATGGGTTTAATAAAGATATGCTGGCGGCGCTGCGTGAATACGCCAAATTTAACGTTACGCAAAGTATTTTACCGTGGACCGGGTTATTAGCGGCGGTTTCTACCGGGCAATATGATATGGCGTTAACCGGCGCGGTGGTGACCGACGAACGCCTCAACGTATTTAATTTCACTCCGCCGTGGGCCTCCGCGCAACACTATTTTGTTAAGCGCGCGGGTGATAATTCATTAAATACCATTGCCGATCTGAGCGGGAAAAAAGTGGGCCTCCAGGCAGGCAGCGCGTTATTAGCTCGTTTACCGGAACTGAAGGCGATGATTGAGAAAAGCGGCGGCAAACTCGGGCCGGTGGTGGAATATCCGTCTTACCCGGAAGCGTACGCCGATTTAGCTAATAAGCGTCTCGATTACGTGATTAACGTGGTGATTTCCGTCAATGACCTGGTGAAAGCCAAACCGAAAGTGTTTGCTAAGGGACTGGCGGTCTCCGGCCCGGGTTATATGGCGTGGCCCATCCCGAAAAACTCGCCGGAGCTTTTGGCCTATATGACCAAATTTATCAATCATATGCGTGAGACCGGCAAGCTGGCCGAACTGCAGAAAAAATGGTTTGGCGAAACCTACGATGATTTGCCGACCGAACCGATTACCAGCGCCGCTCAGTTCCACAAACTTGCCGGACAGTAAATCGCTACCCGGCTAAGCCGCGCGACGCCGGGAGCGACACCCGATTCACTTCAGGAGGGCACCATGGACGTAATAGCATGGCAGTTACTGATCGAAGGCGCATGGACGACCCTCTGGATTTCCGCCATCGCCATCGCCTTTGGGGTGGCGATTGGGCTGGTTATCGCCTTTGTGCGCATGATGAAAATTCCGGTCATAGACCAGATCCTGGTCATCTATATCAGCCTGGCGCGGGCGACGCCGCTGGTGACGCTGGTGTTGTTTCTGTTTTTATCGTTGCCGACGGTAGGGATTAACCTCGATAAAACGCTCGCCGCCATCGTCGCGCTGACGCTGAACACCTCGGCGTTTAAC
Source organism: Kluyvera sp. CRP (assembly GCF_019930565.1). Classification (NCBI taxonomy): domain Bacteria; kingdom Pseudomonadati; phylum Pseudomonadota; class Gammaproteobacteria; order Enterobacterales; family Enterobacteriaceae; genus Kluyvera; species Kluyvera sp. CRP. The sequence continues at coordinate 2,533,832 of NZ_CP082841.1, forward strand.
GCGGAAATCTGGCGCAACGCTTTTCGCACCTTCCCGCGTGAACAGCGGGAAGCGGCGGAGTCGGTGGGCATGCGCCGCTGGGCCTATTTTCGCTACATCATGCTGCCGCAGATGTGGCTGGAGAGCCTGCCTGCGCTGGTCAACGAAATGTCTTTTTTAATCAAAGGCAGCCCGGCGATTGCGGTGATTGGCGTGGTCGATCTCACCCGCGTCACTAACCGTATCGCCTCGGTCACCTATGAACCGCTTTCTCCCATTCTGGCCGCCGGGCTGCTGTATGTGGTGATTATTGGCCTGCTGCTGAAACTCCAGAGCCTGGCGGAACGTAAAGCAAAACGACTGGCGCGCTAAGCCCGGGAGGACTGATGAATCAATGGGCAATTATCTGGGCCGAGCACGACAAGTTTATTACCGGGCTACTGGCGACACTGGAACTGTTTATTATCGCCGCCGTCTGCGGATTATTGATTGGTACCGTCCTGTGCTACGTCACGGAATACCAGAAGCGGGTTTTGAACAACGTTATTATGGGGTTTGTAAACCTGATGCGGGCGATTCCATTCCTGATTCTGGCCTATTTACTGTACTACGGGTTACCGGAGCTGGGGTTGAGTCTTGATGCCTGGACGGCAGGGTTAGAGGCATTAATTATCTATCATGGTGCTTATTTCTTTGAGATCCTGCGTAGCCAGAGACGGGTATTTTCCCATGGTTATATTGAAGCCGCCGTGGTGCAAGGGTTCTCTCGCTACACCATTTTTCGTCGCATCGTGATGCCCAATATTTTCTCCTCCGCACTGCCGCTGCTGGGCAACCAGCTCATTATTTGCCTGAAAGATACCGCGTTTCTGAGCATTATTACCGTTCAGGAGATTACCGCTGCCGCCAATAGCGTGCAGGCGACTTATTTTATTCCGTTTAATGCCTTTATTGTGGCGATTGCGCTGTATTGGGCCATCAGTATCGTGCTGGAGCTGCTGGTGAAACGGTTGACTGTGTATAGCGCAAAAAGAGGAATGAGCCATGTCTGATACAACGGCGGTCAGCGTCAAAAATGTCTCCAAACAGTTTGATAACGTCGAGGTGCTGCGCGACATCAATCTGACGGTGGAGAAGGGGACGGTGGTCAGTATTCTCGGCTCGTCCGGTTCGGGGAAATCCACGCTGCTGCGCTGTATGAACTGGCTGGAACAGCCGGACCGCGGTGAAATTCGTATCGGCGGTCAGCGCATCGGCGTGAATGAACAGACCGGGAAAGCGATGTCGCACCGCGATCTGTCGAAGATTCGCGAGCGGGTGGGGATGGTTTTTCAGAGCTTTAACCTGTGGCCGCATCTCACCGTGCAGCAAAACGTGATGGAGGCGCTGCTGCACGTGAAGGGGATGAAGCGCGAGGAAGCGCGCGCGATTGCCGACCAACAGCTTAAAAAGGTGGGTATGGATCATAAGGCAGATGCCTACCCGATCACGCTCTCCGGTGGGCAGAAACAGCGCGTGGCCATCGCCCGCTCGCTGGCGATGTCGCCGGAGGTGCTGCTGTTTGATGAACCCACTTCAGCGCTGGATCCGGAGCGCGTTAACGAAGTGCTCAGCGTCATGAAGTCGCTGGCGGCGGAAGGTTACACCATGGTGGTGGTGACGCATGAAATGGAGTTTGCGCGTCAGGTATCGAATGAAGTGGTGTTTCTGGAGAAGGGGATATTGATTGAGAAGGCGCCGCCGGAGATTTTCTTTAGCCAGCCAAAATCGGAGCGTGTGCGACAATTTTTGCAAAGCAGCCGTTAAACCCTCACCCCGGCCCTCTCCCTGGAAGGGAGAGGGAGAAAACCAGGCCCTTGCAAACCCGCAACTAACCGATAAACCGCACCGAACAGTCCCCTCTCCCTGTAAGGGAGAGGGAGAAAACCAGGCCCTTGCAAACCTGCAACTAGCCCATAAACCGCACCGCACAGTCCCCTCTCCCCATTGGGGAGAGGGTTAGGGTGAGGGGGAATGTGCACCGCGCTAATCCCGGTCAATGGCAAACGGCTGCCAGGCCTGACGCACCGGCATCACCTCCACGCGGTTAATATTCATATGATCCGGCAGCGTCGCGATGTACAACATCTGCTCGGCGATATCCAGCGCCGACAGCGGCGTGGTGCCGCGATACAGCGCGTCGGATGCCGCCTGGTCGCCCTTAGTGCGCACCAGCGTAAACTCCGTCTCCGCAATACCCGGCGCCAGATCGGTGACGCGCACGCCGGTGCCTAACAGGTCACAGCGCAGGTTATAGCTGAACTGCTTCACAAACGCCTTGCTGGCGCCATACACATGGCTACCCGGATACGGCCACTGCCCGGCAATCGAACCAATGTTGATAATGCTTGCCCCTGCGCCGTGGCGAACCAGCGTGGGCAGCAGCGCGTGCGTGACGTTGACCAGACCGGTGACATTGGTATCAATCATGGTGTGCCAGTCCGCGAGATCCACCTTCTGCGCGGGCTGCGGCGACAGCGCCAGACCGGCATTGTTGATGAGCGTGGTGACGTCGGCAAATTCGAGCGGCAGGGCGGCGACGGCTGACGCCACCGCCGCGCTATCCCGCACGTCCAGTTCGATAACATGCACCGGCACCCGCGATGCCAGTTCGTTTTGTAGCGCCTGTAACCGCGCCAGTCGGCGGCCGCTTAATACCAGCGCCCAGCCCGCCCGCGCAAACACGTGCGCTGCCGCTTGCCCAAAGCCGGAGGTCGCCCCGGTAATAAACACCACGTTACGTTGTTGCATTGTGCTCTCCTGTGCAGGTTGTTCCGAACACTATAAAAACCCCGGCGCGACCTGCCGAGAGACAGTCGCGGCGCGGCGATGTGACACGTTGTCACAGCCGTCGGTCTACACTGGCTCTATCACTTTTTTTTCTGTCGACGACATGATGAATCAACGCCAACGCTATGCGAGGAACGACGATGACAGAGTTAAACAATCAGGCCGTCCGCCAACTGGACAGAGAGTATGTTTTTCATTCCTGGTCAATGCAGGGCAACCTCAACCCGCTGGTGATTGCCGGGGCGAAAGGCTGTGAGCTGTGGGATTACGACGGCAAAACTTATCTGGATTTCAGCAGCCAGCTGGTAAACGTTAACCTGGGCTATCAGCACCCCCGCGTGCTGGCGGCGATGAAGGCGCAACTGGAGACGCTGGTGACGATTGCGCCCGCAACCGCCAACCTGGCGCGCGGCGAGGCGGCAAAGCGTATTATTGGCCTCGCGCCGGAAGGGTTTAGCAAAGTGTTCTTCACCAACGCCGGAGCCGACGCTAACGAGAACGCCATCCGCATGGCGCGCATGTACACTGGGCGTGACAAAGTGCTGTCGGCCTACCGCTCCTATCACGGCAACACCGGCAGTGCGATTGCCGCCACCGGCGACTGGCGTCGGGTGCCGAACGAATATTCGCGCGGCCATGTTCACTTTTTTAACCCGTATCTGTACCGCAGCGAATTTAACGCCACCACCGAGCAGGAAGAGTGCCGCCGCGCGCTGGCCCATCTGCGGCGGATGATCGAGTGCGAAGGCCCATCCTCTATCGCGGCCATTTTGCTGGAGTCGATTCCGGGTACGGCGGGCATTCTGGTGCCGCCGGAAGGCTATATGAAAGGCGTTCGTGCGCTGGCGGACGAGTTCAACATCATCCTGATTCTTGACGAAGTGATGGCGGGATTTGGCCGCACCGGCAGCTGGTTTGCCTTCGAGCAGGACGGCATCGTGCCGGATCTGATCACCTTTGCCAAAGGGGTGAACGCCGGATACGTACCAGCAGGCGGGGTGATCATCAGCGATCGGATCGCCCACTATTTTGACGATCGCTTCTTTGCTGGTGGCTTGACCTACTCCGGCCACCCGCTGGCGATGGCGGCGATCGTGGCGACGCTGGACGCGATGAAAGACGAAGGGATTGTGGAAAACGCGGCGCTGATCGGCAACGGCGTGCTGCGCCAGGGGCTGGAGGCGCTGGCGGAGCGTTCACCGCTGGTGGGCGACGTTCGCGGTCGTGGCGTCTTCCAGGCGCTGGAACTGGTCAGCGATCGGGTGAAGAAAACGCCGCTGGCGGCGGGGAACATGGCGGAGATTAAAGGTGCGTTAACCGAAGCGGGGCTGCTGAGTTTCGTGGTGGAAAACCGCATTCACGTGGTGCCGCCGTGTACCATCAGCGCTGAACAGGTGAAAAAAGGGCTGGGGATATTGCAGGATGTGCTGGGCCGTTTTGCCCATTTAGCCGTGTAGCCTCGTTCGGGCTACAAGCGGTTCCCTCTCCCCATTGGGGAGAGGGTGAGGGGGCAGCGTTGAACCTGATGCTTAACTCGGGCTCCAGGTATATGGCGCTGCAATACCCAACGGCAGACCCAGTCCCCACCACAGCAGTAGCAGCGCGCTCCACGCCACGAAGAAGGCGATGGAGTACGGCATCATCATCGAGACCAGCGTGCCTACGCCCGCACCTTTCACGTAGCGCTGGCAGTAGATCACAATCAGCGGGAAGAAGACCATCAGCGGCGTAATGATGTTGGTGCAGGAGTCACCGATACGGAACGCCGCCTGCGTCAGCTCCGGCGAAATCCCTACCGCCATCAGCATCGGCACCATAATCGGCGACAGCAGCGCCCATTTTGCCGACGCTGAACCAATCAACAGGTTAACCACCGCCGTCAGAACAATCATCCCGATGATGGTTGCCTGCCCCGGCAGCGCCAGCGCTTTCAAACCGTCCGCGCCCACCAACGCCACCAGCGTGCCGATGTTCGAGTCGCTGAATGCTTTGATAAACATGGCGCAGAAGAAGGCCATCACCATGTATGAGCCCATTTTACTCATCGAGTCATTCATCGCGCCAATGACGTCTTTGCCGGTTTTAAAGGTGCTGGAGGCAAAGCCGTATACGATACCTGGCAGGATAAAGATCAGGAAAATCAGCGGCACGATAGATTTCATGATCGGCGCGCTATACGAGGTCAGAGAGCCGTCGCTCCCACGCAGCATTGAGCCCTCCGGCCAGGCGGCGGCGGCCAGTGCGGCGAGGCCCAGCAGCATCACCAGCGACGCGCGGTTAAAGGCGCGGCTTTCCTGCGGCGTGACGTTGGACATGTCTTCATCGTGCTTAAAGTCGCCGTCAATGGTCATTTTGCTGACGCGCGGTTCGACGATGCGCTCGGTGACCCACCAGCCGACCAGCGTAATGACGATAGACGAGGCGATGCCAAAGATCAGGTTACACAGGGTATTGACGGTGTAGGTGCTGTCGAGCAGCTGGGCCGCGGCCTGAGTAAACCCTTGCAGCAGCGCGTCGTTACCGGTTGGCACCATGTTGGCGGCGAAACCGCCGGACACGCCGGAGAATGCGGCGGCAATCCCCACCAGCGGGTGGCGTCCGGCGGACATAAAGATAATTGCCCCCAGCGGGATCACCAGCACATAGCCCGCATCCGCCGCCACGTGGCTGAACATGGCGACGAAAATCAGCATTGGCGTCAGCAGTTTTTTCGGCGTCACGCGCAGCATCTTTTTCAGCGCTACGTTGATAAAGCCGGAGCTTTCCGCCACACCTACGCCGAGCATGGCGACCAGCACAATCCCCAGCGGCGCGAAGCCGGTGAAGGTGGTGACCATATTGGCCAGCGTGTTGGTCAGCGCTTCGGCGGAAAGCAGGTTGTTGACCTTGACGGCTTCCTGGGTCATCGGGTTGATGACGTCAAAGGTCATCATCGACAGCACTGCCGACAGGCCCATGACCGCCAGTAAAAAGTAGAAAAAGATCAGCGCCGGTTCTGGCAGACGGTTGCCTGCTTTTTCAATGGCATTGAGAAAGCCGCTCATCAGTCGGCTTTCGCTCACTTCTTTCCGTGTCCGTGTTTGCGTATTCATTGGATTCCTTAATTTCGCACAATTGTTTCATTGTTTGTGTGAATGTTTCGGAGGAATCATAGGGGTAATTGCGCGAGGAAACTATATGTTTTCAGGTATTAAAACTGATATGTGACCTGTTTATTGATTTTTTGTTTTGTTTATCAGTTTTTATCTGGTTATTGATTCGTTATTTTCGATTTCCGGTCATATTTATCGCTGAGAGAAGAGGGTGATGATTCGCTGCGCATCAACGGCGTGCCAGCGTAGTGACGCAGTGAGGGAAAGGGCGGGAAGCTCAACGGCGAGTGTTTCCGCGTTAAGACTGATGGTAACGGCATCATGAAAACCCTGAAGTTCGGGGCACTGTGAGGAGAACGCTTTGTACAGACTCTCCTTGGCCGAGAACGCCAGCGTCAACGCCAACGGGAAGGGCAGCGTGCTGTGGCGCAGGACGGCAAGTTCCTCTTCGCTGGCAATATGGCTCGCCAGCTCATCGGCAAGCTGAGGCGAAAAGACCGCTTCAATATCAATACCAACCGGGGTACGAGCGACGATGGCGATGGCTGTGTTACCGCAGTGGCTGATGCTGCCGTACAGACCCTCAGGCCAAATCGGCTGACGGTGCTTGCCGATTCCCGGCACCGATTTTTCACCGAATGCACGCAGCGCGTGCACGGCGGCAATCCGTCCGGCGAGGTGCTCGGTCTGGCGTTTTTTTCCTGAGCGGGCAAGCTTCGCGTGATGGGGCAGCCACAGTAAATCACCAGGGGTGAAGCTGTCGGGGTCAAAATCGATACGCTGTAAGGTGTGAAGGGTACTGTGATGTGTCTTCATGCGGCTCCTGAAAAACCCTCTCCCGCGTGGGAGAGGGGAGTGCAAACAATCAGAAGTGGGTGTTAATTCCCATGTACCAGGTACGGCCGGATTCGTTGTAGGTCTCCGCGCCGGCACCGTACATATAACCCGTCGTGCCGCCGGTGGTCTGGGCGTTACCCGCGCGCCAGTGGCGTTTGTCGAAGATGTTGTCCACGCCGCCGGTCAGGCTGACGTATTTGTTCACATCCCAGGTCGCGCTCAGGCCAACGATGCTGTACGGGCTGACTTCGTTGGTTTCGCTGCCGGTGACCGGCTGACCTTTGTAGTTATACTTCTTCGGCTGCTGCTTGCCGTACCAGGTAAAGGTCGACTGAACGGACACGTCCTGCTGAATCTGCCAGCTCAGCGTCGAGTTCAGCGTGTATTCCGGGATAATAGACAGACGATCGCCGGTGGTTTTATTTTTGCTTTGCAGCATATAGGTGATGTTGTTGGTCCAGTTCACCGTCTCGCTAACCGGCACGTTTAACGTACCTTCCAGACCTTCGACCACGGCTTTCGGGACGTTTTCCCATTTGTAGACATCGGTGCCTGTACCGTTGGTGTAAACCGGAGAATAGCCGGCTTCAATCTTGTTGCGATAGTCGTTGCGGAACCAGGTGGCACCGGCCAACCAACCATCACGTTTGAATTCGAGACCAATTTCTTTGTTGATGCTGGTCTCGGCTTTCAGATCGTCATTACCCTGCAGATAGCAGCCGGCCTTGCTGGCGTAGCAGCCCTGGCCTTTGCTGTACAGAATGTAGTTCGGGTTCGTCTGATACAGGCTCGGCGCTTTATAGGCACGGGCAATACCCATTTTCAGGGTAAAGTCGTCCAACAGTCCCTGCGACAGGTTCAACGACGGGCTCCAGTTGTCGCCCACGATGCTGTGATGATCGAAACGCAGCGCCGGGGTCAGCATGGTCGTGTCGGTCAGTTCCATGTTGTTTTCGGCAAACAACGAGAAGATTTTGGCCTCTGAATACGGGCTGCGATCGGTGCTGCTATAACCCGGAATATCGCCACCCATAAAGGTTTGGGTGTTAGAAGCGTTATCCTTCATACGCTGCTGGTTCCACTCGGTCCCGAGGGTCAGGTTCTGGTTGACCAGGTAATCGAACGGCAGGTTGATTTCGCTGTGCAGCATCACATCCGACAAATCAATGTCAGAGAACTGGTTGCTGCTGAAGATCCCTTCGGTACCCCCGGCCAGACCTTCGCCTTTACGGGAGTTTCGGGTGTGTTCGTACTGCGCCCAGTTGCTGGTCGTAATGCCGTTATCCCAGCCGCCGTTCCAGGTGACGGAGTAGGTATTGCGGTAGAGACGGTTGGTCTCTTTACCGTAGTTCTCTTTTACCAGATCGTTAGTATTGGTGTTCTGGGTATCGCCCGCGTAGAGGTTCCCCTGACGGCTATAGCCTGCTTCAAATTCCAGCGACTGCATGGGCGCAAAGTCCCAGCGCACCAGACCGTTAATGTTTTTATTTTCAACGCCTTCACGACCCGCAGGCAGGGTATCCTGATAGATACCGGTACGCTCGGACTGGTGGCCCTGGTTGATATCCCAGGCGTCGGCCTGCGTTTTGTCGAGATTACCGTACAGACGGAAGCTGAAGGCATCGCCCAGCGGGCCGGTCAGACTGAAGTCGGTACGCTTGGTTGAACCTTCGTCTTTATGCTCCGGCGCATTCATGTAGGCGTTCCAGGAGCCGTGCCATTCATTTTCGGTCTTTTTGGTGATGATATTCACCACGCCGCCCGCCGCGCCGTTGCCATAGCGTGCCGCCGCAGGGCCGCGAATTACATCAATGCGCTCAATCATTTCCGGCGGTACCCAACTGGTATCGCCGCGCGTGTCACGCTCGCCGCGCCAGCCGAGGCGGATAGAGTTGCGGCTGGTGACCGGCTTACCGTCGATCAGAATCAGGGTGTTTTCCGGGCCCATCCCGCGAATGTCAATCTGGCGGTTGTTACCGCGCTGGCCGCTGGTGGAGTTGCCGGTCAGGTTCACGCCAGGCATGGTGCGGATGATCTCAGAAACATCGCGCGCTGGCGGGCGTTTGCGGATTTCATCGGCGGTGATGGTGGAAACGCCCGGTGCCTGCAGGTTCTGCTCGGCGGCGGTTACCACCATGGTTTCGCCATTGACGTCGGTTTTGCTGTTGTCTGTTTCTGCGGCGAAGGCCGGAGCGGCCATGCCATAGATACCCAAATTGACCAGGAAGGTCAGGGATTTGATTTTATTATTCATTTTGTATCCTGCTTTTCGTCGCCGGGGGCTCGTACAGCTCCGTCCCAAAGGGCAAGCCCCGGCATGGTTATATGCGTAAAGCATGTGAAAGTTGCGCGCCAATACGCTATTGCAAATGCAAATAGTTATCAATAATATTATCAATAAATTTTAGGCTGTAACAATAAATTCCACAATAAACATGGGGTTAACGTGGTGGGGAAGTTAGCGACAGGAAGTGATGCCTGGTGGGCGACGATAAAAGGGCCAACGTATCAATGTGTTAACGGTGAATGTCAGGTGACGTTCTGGTGGCGCGATCCGGCGGGAAGCGAGGCTACTTCGCCGATTCGGCGGGTGTGGATTTACATTACCGGCGTCACCGATCACCACCACAACTCGGTGCCGCAAACCCTGCGACGCATTGATCACACCGATGCGTGGTGCTGGACTACCTCGCTGCCGTCGACCTGGCGCGGCAGCTACTGCTTCGCGCCGTCAGCGCGCGAAGATGATTTTTCCCCGGATATTTTCACGACACCCGAACCGGACCGCATGCTGCTGCGTGAAGGCTGGCGCAAGGTGCTGCCGCAGGCGATCGCCGACCCGCTCAATCCGCAGAGCTGGAAGGGCGGGCGCGGCCACGCAGTGTCGGCGCTGGAGATGCCGCAGGCGCCGGAGCAGCCTGGCTGGTCAACGCCCGCCGCGCGCTGGAACCCGCCGCAGTGCATCACCTGGCACAGCGAACGGCTGGGTAACCGGCGCCGGGCATGGATTTTTTCCACCGGCGATGCGGGCGAAGAAGAGCGTCCGCTGGCGGTGCTGCTCGACGGCCAGTTCTGGGCTGAAAGTATGCCGGTATGGCCCGCGCTGACCGCGTTAACCGACGAAGGCAAACTGCCTCCGGCGGTGTACCTGTTGATTGATGTCATCGACAACGCCCATCGCAGCATCGAGCTGCCGTGTAACCCTGACTTCTGGCTGGCGGTACAGCAAGAGCTGCTACCGCAGGTGCAGGCGATTGCGCCCTTCAGCGAACGTGCCGATCGCACCGTGGTGGCTGGCCAGAGTTTTGGCGGCCTGTCGGCGCTGTACGCCGCCTTACACTGGCCGGCGCGATTTGGCTGCGTGCTAAGCCAGTCCGGTTCTTACTGGTGGCCGCACCGCGGAGGACACCAGAGCGGCCTGATTCTGGAACAGCTTCAGCGCGGCGAAGTTCAGCCTCAGGGGTTACGCATCGTGCTCGAAGCTGGTGTTCGTGAGCCGCTCATTTTTCGCGCCAATCAGGCGCTTTTTGCCCAATTACAGCACACGCAGCTGCCGATTTTCTGGCGTCAGGTTGACGGCGGACATGATGCGCTTTGCTGGCGCGGCGGGCTGACCGCCGGGTTGATGACCCTATGGGGCCGCGAGCGCGATTAACGACAGGAGTTTGGTATGCAAGTCAGTAACCCCTTCGATGTGGCGCAAGGGCTGTTTTACCTTCTGCAAAACCCGCAGCGACAATTCAGCCTTTGGCCTCAGCAGTGCACGCTACCTGCGGATTGGACGGTGGTCTGCCAACCGCAGCCGCTTGAGGCGTGCAACGCATGGTTAAGCGCGCACTGGACCACGCTAACCCCCGACCATTTTGCCACCACCGGAGGCCGCCCATGAGCCCGCGTTTACCGCTGATTGCCGCCCAGCCGGGTATCTGGATGGCGGAGGCGCTCTCGACGCTGCCGAACGCCTGGAGCGTGGCGCATTACGTTGAATTACAAGGTGAAATAGACGGCGAGCTGTTGGCGCGGGCGATTGCCGCTGGCATGATGCAGGCCGATACGCTGCGTTTGCGCTTTGGCGAAGATAACGGTGAAGTGTGGCAGTGGGTTGACGACAGCCTGGTTATCGCCGAACCGTCGATCAACGATTTACGTACGTTTGACGACCCGCCGCAGGAAGCGCTGGCGCGGATGCAGGCCGACCTGGCGCAAAACAGCCGCGTCGACAGCGGCAATCCGCTATTTTGCCACCGCCTTTACCGGGTGGGCGACAAGCGCTGGTTCTGGTATCAGCGTTATCACCACCTGCTGGTCGACGGTTTCAGCTTCCCGGCCATTACCCGCCAGATAAGCCTCATTTACCAGGCCTGGCAGCGCGGTGACGCGATGCCCGAACCGGCGTTCACGCCGTTTGCGGAAGTGGTGGAGGAATATCAGCGCTATCGCGATAGCGACGCGTACTTGCGCGATAAAACCTTCTGGGCCGAGCAGCGAAAAGCGCTGCCGTCTCCCGCTTCACTCTCACCCGCGCCGCTGCCGGGGCGGGCGCAAAGCAGCGCCATCTGGCGATTAAAGCTGACCGCCGATCGTCGGGCGTTTAGCCGCCTGAGCGCGGCTGCGCCGAACTGCCAGCCAGCCGATCTGGCGCTGGCGCTAACGGCGCTGTGGCTGGGACGCCTGTGCGGGCGCAGCGAATACGCCGCAGGATTTATTTTTATGCGCCGCCTGGGTTCCGCGGCGTTAACCGCCACCGGCCCGGTGCTGAACGTGCTGCCGCTGGCGGTCACCCTCAATGGGCAGGAGACGCTGGCCGAGCTGGCGATACGCCTCTCAGCACAGCTGAAAAAAATGCGTCGCCATCAGCGCTACGACGCCGAGCAGATTGTCCGTGATGCGGGTAAAGCCGCCGGTGATGAAGCGCTGTTCGGCCCGGTATTTAACGTCAAAATGTTCGATTATCGTCTGGCTTTCGACGACGTGACGGCCATCACCCATACGCTGGCGACCGGTCCGGTGAACGATCTTGAGCTGGCGTTGTTCCCGGATGAAGAGGGCGGCCTGACGCTGGAAGTGCTGGCGAATCAGCAACGTTATGATAAAGCGACTTTGCAGCAACATATCGCGCGTTTAACCGCATTATTGCAGCAGTTTGCTGATAATCCAGCCTTAAGCTGTGCCGACGCCGAGCTGCTTTCCGGTAATGAATATCATCGTCTGGCGCAGATTAACGCTACGGGTAAAACGCTACCGCGTGAAACGCTGAGTTCGCTGGTTGCCGCTCAGGCGGCAAAAACGCCGGATGCCGTGGCGCTGGTTGACGCCCATTACCGCTTTACCTACCGCGAAATGCGCCAACAGGTAGTGGCACTGGCAAACGTGTTGCGTCAGCGCGGCGTGAAGCCCGGCGACAGTGTGGCCGTGGCGTTGCCGCGTTCCGTCTTCCTGACGCTGGCGCTGCACGCCATCGTCGAGGCCGGTGCCGCCTGGCTGCCGCTGGACACCGGTTATCCCGACGACCGCCTGCAGATGATGCTGGAAGACGCGCGGCCATCGCTGCTGATCACCGCCGACGATCAGTTACACCGTTTCCCGAATATCTCCAGCCTGTGCCTGAACGCGCCGCTGGCGACGAGCGATGACCAGCCGTTAGCGCTGGCGACGCCGGAACAGACCGCTTATATCATCTTTACCTCCGGCTCGACCGGTCGCCCGAAAGGGGTCATGGTGGGTCATGAGGCGATTGTTAACCGCCTGCTGTGGATGCAGAACCACTATCCGCTGACCGCCGCCGACGTGGTGGCGCAGAAAACGCCGTGCAGTTTTGATGTCTCGGTGTGGGAGTTCTGGTGGCCGTTTATCGCCGGGGCGAGCCTGGTGATGGCCGAGCCGGAGGCGCACCGTGACCCGCTGGCGATGCAGCGCTTCTTTGCGCAATATGGCGTCACCACGACCCACTTTGTGCCGTCGATGCTGGCGGCGTTTGTCGCCTCACTGACGCCGGAAACCGCGGCCAGCTGCTGTTCGCTGCAACGGGTCTTTTGCAGCGGTGAAGCGCTGCCGACCGCGCTGTGCCGGGAATGGGAAGTGCTCACTCACGTGCCGCTGCACAACCTTTATGGGCCGACGGAAGCCGCCGTTGATGTGAGCTGGTACCCGGCCTATGGCGAAGCGCTGGCGGCGGTAACGGGCAACAGCGTGCCGATTGGTTTCCCGGTATGGAATACCGGGCTGCGCATCCTCGATGCGATGATGCGCCCGGTGCCGTTTGGCGTCGCGGGCGATCTCTACCTCACCGGCATTCAACTGGCGCAGGGCTATCTGGGGCGTCCGGACCTGACCGCCAGCCGCTTTATCGCCGACCCGTTTGCTCCCGGCGAGCGGATGTATCGCACCGGCGATGTGGCGCGTTGGCTGGATAACGGTGCGGTGGAGTATTTAGGCCGCAGCGACGATCAGCTGAAAATTCGCGGCCAGCGCATTGAGCTGGGAGAAATCGATCGGGTGATGCAGACGCTGGAAGACGTGGAGCAAGCGGTCACTCACGCCTGCGTTATTAATCAGGCCGCTGCCACCGGCGGTGATGCGCGTCAACTGGTGGGCTATGTGGTCTCGACTTCGGGTCTGCCGCTGGATACCGATGCGCTGCTGGCGCAATTGCGCGATCGACTGCCGCCGCATATGGTGCCGGTGGTGTTGCTGCAGCTTAGCACGCTACCGCTCAGCGCCAACGGTAAGTTGGATCGCAAGGCGCTGCCGTTGCCGTCGCTGACGCAGAAAACCGCCGGGCGTGCGCCGCAGTCGGCGACAGAGACGCAGGTGGCCGAGGCGTTCAGCCAGCTGTTAGGCTGTGAGATCCAGGATATCGACGCCGACTTCTTCGCCCTCGGCGGACACTCGCTGCTGGCGATGCGTCTGGCGGCAATACTCAGCCAGCGTAGCGGGCGTCAGGTGACGCCGGGGCAGGTGATGGTCTCCTCGACGGTGGCTAAACTGAGTGCGTTGCTGGAGAGCGACGATGAGGAGCAGGTAATGCGTCTGGGCTATGAGCCGCTGCTGCCGCTGCGCACTGGCGACGGTCCGACGTTGTACTGCTTCCATCCTGCATCGGGCTTCGCCTGGCAGTTCAGCGTGCTGTCGCGCTATCTGTCGCCGCGCTGGTCAATCACCGGCATTCAGTCGCCGCGCCCGGAAGGGCCAATGCAAACGGCGCAGACGCTGGACGAAGTCTGCGAGCAGCATCTGGCGACGCTTTTGGCACAGCAGCCACACGGGCCGTACTATCTGCTGGGCTATTCCCTCGGTGGGACGCTGGCGCAGGGCATCGCCGCCCGGTTACGCCAGCGCGGTGAAACGGTGGCGTTCCTCGGCCTGCTGGATACCTGGCCGCCGGAGACACAAAACTGGGCGGAAAAAGAGGCTAACGGCCTCGACCCGGCTGTATTGGCGGAGATAAACCGCGAACGCGAAGCATTTCTCGCCGCGCAGCAGGGGCAAGGGTCCAGCGCGCTGTTCAGCGCGATTGAAGGCAACTATACCGATGCGGTACGGCTGCTGACCACCGCGCACAGCGCCACGTTTGACGGGAAAGCGACGCTGTTTGTGGCGGAGAAAACCCGGCAGGCGGACCCGCAGACGGCATGGGGGCCATGGGTGGGGGAACTGGAGGTTTACAGCCAGGACTGCGCGCACGTGGATATCATCACGCCCGCGGCGTTTGAGACGATAGGGCCGGTGATCCGGGAGATATTGGGGTAGGGATTCGGTTTTTCTCTGTCCGGAAAGCGCGTTCGGTTTGATCCCCTCGCCCCTTTGGGGAGAGGGTTAGGGTGAGGGGAAATGTGCGCGATGTACCCTCACCCCGGCCCTCTCCCTGAAAGGGAGAGGGAGTAAGCGCTACCGCCGCCCCAGCGGCACCACCAGCGGCGTATGGGCCACCGGATCGTCAATGATCATGCAGCGTAGCCCGTACACCGCTTCAATCAATTCCGCCGTCACAATTTCTTGCGGCGCGCCTTCGGCGACGATTTTCCCTTCGCGCAGCGCAATCAGGTGCGTAGCGTAGCGGCATGCCTGGTTTAAATCATGCAGCACGGCAGCGAGCGTAAAACCGCGTTCGCGGTTTAGCTCGCTTAACAATTCCAGCAAATCAATTTGATGGCTGATATCCAACCAGGTCGTCGGCTCGTCGAGCAGCATGATGGCGGTATCCTGCGCCAGCACCATCGCAATCCATGCACGCTGACGCTGGCCGCCGGAGAGGGTGTCCACGCTCTGATTCGCCAGTTCAACGATCCCGGTCGCCTGCATCGCGCGCTGGACGGCATCCTCATCTTCCTGACGCCAGCGGGTAAATAGCGGCTGGTGCGGATAGCGCCCTCGCGCTACCAGTTCCTGTACTGAAATATCGCTGGGCGTGGTGGCGTTTTGCGCCAGCAGACCGATACGTCGCGCCACCTCTTTACTGGCATAGCGCTGAATCTCTTCGCCGTCGAGATAGACGTGACCGTGAGTCGGCGTCATCAGGCGGCTGAGCGTGCGCAGCAGCGTCGATTTACCGCAGCCGTTAGGGCCGATAATGGCGGTGAAATGACCGTCCGGAATGGTGACATTCAGCGACTCGGCGATGGTTTTTTTACCGTAGGCGAGGGTTAACGCCTCGCCGCGCAAACGGGCGACGGTATCGGTCATTTTTTACGAGACTCCTGAATAAGCAGCACGATGAGATAGATACCGCCAAGACTGACGGTCACCACGCCCACCTGAAGCTGGTAAGGCAAGAACAGTTGTTGTGCGCAGAAATCGGCGGCGGTGAGCAGCAGCGCCCCACAGAGCGCGGCCTGAGTCAGCCCCCAGCGCACGGTGCCGCTCAGGCGGCGGGCAATATGCGGGGCGACCAGCGCAATAAAGGAAATCGGCCCGGCCAGCGCGGTGGCGGCGGCGGTGAGCACCACTGCGACCAGCATCAGCAGCAGGCGAGAATATTCGACACGCACCCCCAACGCGCAGGCGCTGTCATCGCCCATCTCCAGCAGACGCAGGCGGCGCACCAGCAGTGCCGCACAGGCCAGCGCGACAATCATCAGCGGTGCGGCGGGCCAGATTTTGGCCCAGGTCAGGCCGTTGAGCGACCCGGCAAACCACAGCCCCGCAGAGACGGCGGTTTCCAGCGAGGCGCGCAGCAGCAGCCAGGTGTTGAAGGCCATCAGCATCGCGCGGATGCCGATGCCGATAATAATCAGGCGGAAGGTTTCGATACCATTGCGCCACGCCAGCGCCCACACCAGCAGCGAGGTGGCAATGCCGCCTGCCATCGCGGCGAGGGTAATGGTGGTCAGGTTCTGGCCGAAGAAGACCAGCGCCACCAGTACGCCGCTCCATGCCCCGGTGTTAAAGCCCATTACGTCCGGGCTACCCAGCGGGTTACGCATCAACGACTGAAAAATCGCGCCGCTGACGCCAAGCGCGGCGCCGATCAACAGCGCCATCAGCACCCGTGGCAGACGCCATTCGGTCACCACCATGGCGACGGCGCGCGGCGCATCGCCGAATAACGCGCTGAAGACCTGGGAAAATTCCAGCGTCACTGCGCCGCTGCGTAGACTCAGGAGCGTTAGCAGTAAACAGCCAATGACCAGCAGCAGGCAGCTGGCGAGCAGACGACGGGAAGGGGCGTTCATCGGCCACCTCCGGAAGATTTACGGCGGACGAGGAAAATCAGCACCGGCGCGCCGATAAAAGCGCTGACCACCGACACGCGCAGTTCGCCGGGAACCAGCAGGCGGCCCGCAATATCGGCGAACAGCAGCAGCGACGGGGTCGCCAGTAGGGTGACCGGCAGCGACCAGCGGTGATCCGAGCCCACCAACCAGCGGGCGATGTGCGGCATCATCAGACCGATAAAGGCGATAGGGCCGACCACCGAGGTCGCGCTGGCGCAGAGGATGGTAATCACCAGCAGCCCCAGAATTTGTGTGCGCGCCACTTTACTGCCGAGCGCGGTGGCGGTATCGGTGCCCAGGCTCAAACTGTTCAGCGAACGGCTCATCATCAGCGCCACCGCGCCGGCAACCAGCACCGGAATCAGCACCGTTTTGAGCGTTTGCAGCGTACGGATATCCAGTGAACCGGCCTGCCAGAAGCGAAGTTGATCGTAGACGTCCTGGTTGAGCAGGGCGATACCGCTGGAGAACCCTTCCAGCACCGCAGCCAGCGCAACGCCCGCCAGCGTTAAGCGTACCGGGCTGAGCTGGCCGCCGCCCTGGCTACCGGTGAACGCCACGATCAGTGACGCCACCAGCGCGCCGCAAAAGGCCATCGCCAGCTGTTCCTGTGGCGAGGTAATACCCAACAGCGCCGCGCCCAGCACGATGGCAAAGCTGGCGCCGGCGTTAACGCCAAGAATGCCGGGGTCGGCCAGCGGGTTGCGGGTGAGGGTTTGCATGAGCGCGCCGGCAAGGCCCAGCGCGCCACCGGCCAGCAGGCCAGCGAGGGTGCGCGGCAGACGGGCATCGAGAACGATAGTGCAATCGGCGCTGTGGCAGGTGCCGCTCAGCGCATCGACGACAACGGAAACCGGCAGTGGCGTCGCGCCTATCAACAAGCTTAGCGTCGCAGCGAGAACCAGCAGCAATAGCAGACCGGGCAGCGCAACGGTGCGCAACGCGGCGGTGGAAAACGACATAGCAACATCCCTGATTTGATAATGATAGTGATTATCGTTATCTATCTTATTCGTTTATGTTAGCATGAGCGACCTCGAAAAGGGTACGAAAAAAAGCTCAAGGTCTTGTAATGAACCGACAATCCTGGCTGCTGAATCTGAGCCTGCTAAAAACACATCCGGCCTTCCGCGCCGTCTTTATTGCCCGCTTTATCTCCATTTTGTCGCTTGGCCTGCTTGGGGTCGCCGTTCCGGTGCAAATCCAGATGATGACCCACTCCACCTGGCAGGTGGGGCTGTCGGTGACGCTCACCGGCGGGGCGATGTTCGTTGGGCTGATGGTGGGGGGCGTGCTGGCTGACCGCTATGAGCGCCGCAAACTGATTTTGCTGGCGCGCGGCACCTGCGGCGTCGGTTTTATCGGCCTGTGGCTAAACGCGCTGCTGCCGGAGCCGTCGCTATTGGCTATCTACCTGCTGGGGCTGTGGGATGGTTTCTTTGCCTCGCTTGGCGTTACGGCGCTGCTGGCGGCAACGCCGGCGCTGGTGGGGCGCGAAAACCTGATGCAGGCCGGGGCGATTACCATGCTGACGGTGCGCCTGGGCTCGGTGATTTCGCCGATGGTTGGCGGCCTGCTGCTGGCTTCCGGCGGCGTGTCGTGGAACTACCTGCTGGCGGCGCTCGGCACCTTTATCACCACGCTGACGCTGCTGCGTTTACCGCAGTTGCCACCGCCACCGCAACCGCGCGAACATCCATTGTCGTCGCTGGCGGCCGGGTTCCGCTTCTTGCTCGGTAGCCCGCTGATTGGCGGCATCGCGCTGCTGGGCGGGTTAGTTACCATGGCGAGCGCGGTACGCGTGCTTTATCCGGCGCTGGCGCTGGGCTGGCAGATGTCGGCAGCGCAGATTGGCTTGTTGTACGCGGCGATCCCACTGGGGGCGGCCTGCGGCGCATTAACCAGCGGCAGGCTGGCGCAGAACGAACGACCCGGCTGGATCATGCTGTTGGCCACCGTCGGCGCATTTGTCGCCATTGGCCTGTTCGCCATGATGCCGCACTGGACGCTGGGCTTCGTGTGCCTGGCGTTGTTCGGCTGGCTGAGCGCGATCAGCTCGCTGCTGCAATATACCTTGATTCAGACCCAGACGCCGGAGGCGATGCTGGGGCGGATTAACGGGCTGTGGACTGCGCAGAACGTCACTGGCGACGCGATTGGCGCGGCGCTGCTCGGCGGGTTGGGGGCTGTGTTGACGCCGGTGGCGTCGGCAAGCGTAAGCGGCTGGGGGCTGGCGATTGTCGGGGTGATGCTACTGGGATTGTTGAGGGAACTGCGTTGTTTCCAGCGACCACTCCCGGAAGAAAAAGCATAAGCGTAAAGGCTCCGGATTGCTCCGGAGCCCGCTATCATGCTGGTTAGCGTTAATAAGCGCCAAGGTCGATCCAGACGTCGCCCTGCGAACAGTTAAGATCCGGCTGCTGACCGCAGCACCACCACTTGACCTGATAGTTATGTCCTTTCCAGCTCACGGTTTCGAAAGCGCCCCAGGTTGCGCCATAAATGGTACTGACGTCCCACCACGGGTACGGCGCATTTTCATCGGCATCGATCTTCTCTTCCGGCGTCTCGTCCGTCTCCGCGTTATCATCGTCAGAATCGTACCCGGCATCGTCCTCTTCCTCTTCGTCAGGCTGCGCTTTTGACGGCGCGGGAACGACCGAGAGGATAAAGCGCTGCTGGCTGGATGGTTCGCCCCAGATATCACGCACAAACAGCGTGAAGGTGTATGTTGTCTCCGTTTCCACTTTGGGGACATCAAACTCAATGTCAGCCGTAGTTTTATTATCGACAACAATATCCGACGGTACACCCCAGCTGTAGCTCAGCATGTCGCTATCTTCATCAGAGGATTTTGCGCCGGAGAGACGAATGCGCGAGCCGCCGACGATCATCAGTTCAATCAGCGCGTTTGGCGCATGATTGATTTCCGGTTTTACCGGTGTGTCCTGCGCTTCTTCATCCGCTTGAGTGATGTTGATGCCTTCGAAATAGAACGGTTCCATGTCGATGACTTGCTTGCTGATTTCATAACCCAGACCTTCGCGTACAGCGTTAACCAGCACGCCGTTATCATGGTCCACCGTCCAGGTAAAGACGCCGCCTAGTCCCAATTTTGCCGCATATTCGCCCTTGGCTTTAATGGTGCGCGGGGTATCCAGAGACATAAACAGTTTGGACTGCGGGTTATACAGATAATCCGCGTTGGAAACCTGGTCGGTATAGACGTTGAAGCCGTTGCGACCTTTCTGGTTTTCCAGATCCAGGTAGTTGTACATCACGTCGTACCATTCGCTGGTGCCGGACTCAAAGGTGCCGGTCGTGGTGCCGCCGCCAGGCATGTAGGAACCTTCCAGCGGTGAGAAACTGGTGATTTCGGTATTCCGGCTGTTTCGGGTGTAGCCCGCGTAGCCGATGTTGATACGTTCAGCCGGGAAGCCTTGCTCCAGCAGATAGTCAACGATGGTTTCCACTGACCAGCCGCCCGGCGTGGTGGCCTTCAGGTTAGTGTGGTGCGCCAGCGTTTCCGCCCACGGGGTGCCGAAGAAGTCGTAACTCATGACGTTAATGTAATCCATACCGGCATTCATCATCGTGTTGAGGTCGATAAACTGCAGTTTTTCAATGACGGCGGAAGCCGCAATCGAAATTTTGACGTCTTTGCGGTTAGCGGCATCCAGCTGCTTGCGAACTTCGGCAATCAGCAGCGCAAAGTTCGCGCCGTCTTCTTCGCCGTACGGGTTGCCAGCCGCTTCAACGTTCGGGTATTCCCAGTCGAGATCGACGCCGCTGAACATCGGGAACTGCTTGAACAGCTTCACCAGACCTTTGGCGAAGATTTTACGCGAGGCATCGCTGGCGGCGGTTTCATGGAAGCCGTTGCTCATGGTCCAGCCGCCGATGCTCATGGAGAGCTCAAGGTTATGGCCCAGCGCTTTTGCTTTGGCCTGCAGATCGCGCAGCGCGCCGAGGAAGCCTTTGGTATTAGCCTGGGTCACGGTTTTCGGGTCAACGTCCCAACCGCTCACATCATAGCCCACGTTGATGTAGCTCTGGAAATCGCCCCATGGGTCGAGGAAGGTCGGTTCGTATTTCACTTTGCCGCACAGTTCCGCGGCTTCCGCCACGACATCACGCTCCTGACCGTCCATTTTATGAAAACCGACGATACCGACAAAACCCGCGATGATTTTGTCATAGGCCAGCGGGGAGACGTTGGTGACATCATAGCCACGGCCACGCTCCAGGGGCGTATCAATTGACTGCAGACGAGAATCATACTGAGACCAGTCGGTGAAGTAGCCGAAGACTTTCGGTTTGGCCGCGTTGGCACTGTATTCGTTATAGACCGGTTTTGCCACACGCGCGGAGGTGTAGCTCAGCATGCTGTCTTCGGTTGCGGGGTAAAAACCATCGGCCGCATTACTGGTTTCGGTCAGTGTATCGTTTTGGATCAATTTACTCTTCGCCATGTTCATCTCCTCTCGGTGTAAAGGCGTCGCCGTAAGTGGCGTGAGCAAATAATCCGGTAGCGTAATGACAATGGCTAATCACAACACAACATCAGGAGCGATGAGGTTTGGCGTGATGTTGATGAGGTAAAATCCGGCATCGGATGATGATGCCGGAGTGGCGTTTAGCCAAACAGCGCCGCCAGGCGCGCTAACACCCGCGTTGCACTGTAGTAATCAAGGCGGAACGTCTCGCTGCCCAGCGCATAAACGTGTTTATTTTTGACGGCCGGAAGATGCGCCAGCAGCGGGTTGGCGTAAATCGCGTCGGCGTCTTTCTCGTCGCCGGCAAACAGGAACAGGCTTTCGCCGTTCAGGCCGGAAGCCAGGCTCTCACCGCCAAGCTGGATGATGTCGTGGCGTTTGCCCTGACTCTGGCTGGCATGCAGGCCAGGCGGCAACGTCGCGAGAGTAAAGCCGAGCTGCTGCAGGAACTGCCCCTGCGCGGATTCGCTGGTCCACAGGTTAGCGCTGTGGGCAGCAGCGGTGTACACCAGCGCGCTGACCGGCTGCGGCGGCAGTTTAATTTGCTGTTTCACCGTCGCCAGCTGTTTATCAAATTCGGCAATACGCGCCGCCGCCTGCTGCTCGTTGCCGGTAATCCCGCCCAGTTGGGTCAGCAGCGCCTGCCAGCTTTTATCGTCGTAGTTGATGATAAGCGTGGGGGCGATGGTGGAGAGCTGATCGTACAGCGCCAGCGCCGAGTCGCCGCCGGTGGCGCTAATCAGAATCAAATCTGGCATCTGTGCAGCCACCGCTTCAGCGCTGGGTTCACCGATATACAGACGGGTCACTTTACGGGCTTTGGCGACGTCGCCCCATTGGCGCAGGAAACCCTGAGCATCGGCTACCCGGTTATTGGGGGTGGTGGCGCCGCTGGCGATCACCGGCGCATCAATAGCCAGCAGCGAGCCGGTGAGGGTGACGCTGGTGGATACAATACGCGTGGGTTTTTGTTCCAGCGTGTGTACGCCATGGCTGTCGGTGACCTGGCGCGGCCAGTCGGCGGCCTGCGCTGAGGAGAGTCCTAAAACGCTGAAGCCAGCGATCAGCGCGGCGGTGCGCCATAAAGCGGAGAGTTTCACAGAAATGCATCCCGGTTGCAGTTAGTTAATGCTTCTCATTTTCAACTATTGTCCGCCCCGGATGCAAGCCCGGCGCTGAACTGTTGCAAGCGCCATATTGGGGCGGCGACATCGCGATTAAGCACAAGATGCTGCGTTGCGCTGTTGACATATGAAGCGTTTACTTTTAGGTTACCAAACCAAAATATAAATGATAATTATTCGTAATATCTTTATCGTTTTTTGGAGGATGATATGGAAACGTCACTGACTGCGGATGAACAAGAACAGCAGCATCGGGCCACGCTTTCGGCCGACCGCTTTTTCTTTATGTCGCCGTTCCGCAGTTTTACGACCTCGGGTTGCTTCCAGCGCTTTACCTGCCCCGCAGAAGGGGGCGATGCGCCCGATAGCGCCTTTCAGCAAGGTTTAGCCTCGGCGTTCGCCGCAGCCAAAGCCGCCGGGATCGCCAATCCGGTGATGGTGGGGGCGATTCCGTTTGATACCCGCCAGCCGTCTGCGTTGTTCATTCCTGAGCGCTGTGAGTCCTTCTCACGCACCGCAAAACAGCACTCCTCGCGCTACCACGCGTCTCGCGAACCGATGCGGGTGACCGCGCGTCAGGAAATTCCGCAACACCCCGTTTTCCTCGATATGGTTGCCCGCGCGGCGGCGCTGACGGCGACCCCGCAGGTCGATAAGGTGGTGCTCTCCCGGCTGATTGATATTACCGCTGGGCAGCCGCTGGACAGCGGCGTGCTGCTGGAACGACTGGTCGCGCAAAACCCGGCAAGCTTTAACTTCCATGTCCCGCTGCCGGACGGCGGGGTGCTGCTGGGGGCGAGCCCGGAACTGCTGCTGCGTAAAGAGGGCGATCGTTTCAGTTCGCTGCCGCTGGCGGGATCGGCGCGTCGTCAGCCGGATGACCTGCTGGATCGTGAAGCGGGTAACCGTCTGCTGGCATCGGAAAAAGACCGTCATGAACACGAGCTGGTGACCCAGTCGATGCAACGTACGCTGGCGCCGCGCAGCCTGCAACTGACGTTGCCGCAGACGCCGCAGCTGATTACCACGCCGACGCTGTGGCATCTGGCGACGCCGATTGAAGGGCAGGCGAAAGCGGCGGAAAACGCCCTGACGCTGGCTTGCCTGCTTCACCCGACGCCCGCGCTGAGCGGTTTCCCGCATCAGGCGGCGAAACAGGTGATTGCTGAACTGGAACCGTTTGACCGCGAGCTGTTTGGCGGCATTGTGGGCTGGTGTGATGCCGAAGGGAACGGCGAGTGGGTGGTGACGATTCGCTGCGCGCGCGTGAAGGCCAACCGCGTGCGCCTGTTCGCCGGCGCGGGCATCGTGCCCGCCTCATCGCCGGAGTCCGAATGGCGCGAAACCGGCGTCAAACTCTCGACCATGCTGAACGTGTTCGGCCTGCATTAAGGAATCAGAATGACCGTAGAATTTACCCGCTGGCCGGATGCGCTTGCGGCGCGCTATCGTGAAAAAGGCTACTGGCAGGATCTGCTGCTCACCGACATGGTGACGCGGCATGCCGAAAGTGATGCGATTGCGGTTATCGACGGCGAACGTCAGATAAGCTATCGCGCGTTGAATCAGGCCATCGACAATCTGGCCGCGACGCTGCAAAGCCAGGGACTGAAACGTGGTGAAACGGCGCTGGTGCAGCTGGGCAATATCGTCGAGTTTTATATCACCTTTTTCGCATTGCTGAAGATTGGCGTTGCGCCAGTCAACGCGCTGTTCAGCCATCAGCGTAGTGAGCTGAATGCCTACGCCGAGCAGATATCCCCCGCAGCCCTGATTGCCGATCGCGGTCACGCGCTGTTTGCTGATGAGACCTTCCTCAATCATTTCTGCGCGCAGCACCGTGCTTTACGCGTCGTACTGCTACGCAATGGTGAAGGTGAACATGCGCTGGAAGCGGCGATGGCTCGCCCGGCGATGGGCTTCACGCCGACGCCAACCGCCGCGGATGAGGTGGCCTTTTTTCAGCTTTCCGGCGGCAGTACCGGCACGCCGAAGCTTATCCCCCGCACGCATAACGACTATTACTACAGTATTCGCCGCAGTAATGAAGTGTGTCGCTTCGATGAGGCGACGCGTTATCTGTGCGCTATTCCCTCGGCGCACAACTACGCCATGAGTTCACCAGGCGCGCTGGGCGTGTTCCTGGCGGGAGGAACGGTGGTGCTGGCGGCGGACCCTAGCGCGACGCTGTGCTTCCCGCTGATTGAAAAACACCAGGTGAACGTCGCGGCGCTGGTACCCCCGGCGGTCAGCCTGTGGCTACAGGCGATTGCCGAGGGGGCCGGTAACGCTCAGCTACGTTCGCTGACGTTGCTGCAGGTGGGCGGCGCGCGCCTGTCCGCCACGCTGGCGGCGCGGATTCCGGCAGAGATTGGCTGCCAGCTCCAGCAGGTGTTCGGCATGGCGGAAGGGCTGGTGAACTACACCCGTCTTGACGATACGCCGGAAAAAATCCTCAACACCCAGGGGTACCCGATGTGCCCTGACGATGAAGTGTGGGTGGCGGACGAAGAGGGTAACCCGCTGCCGCGCGGTGAAGTGGGGCGCCTGATGACGCGCGGCCCTTACACCTTCCGCGGCTATTACAAAAGTCTTCAGCATAACGCCAGCGCGTTTGATGCCGACGGTTTCTACTGTTCCGGCGACCTGATTTCGATTGATGAGGATGGCTACATCACCGTGCAGGGGCGTGAAAAAGATCAGATTAACCGCGGCGGCGAGAAGATTGCCGCGGAAGAGATTGAAAACCTGCTGCTGCGTCATGAGGCGGTGGTCCATGCGGCGCTGGTCAGCATGGAAGACACCCTGCTGGGCGAGAAAAGCTGCGCGTATCTGGTGGTGAAAGAACCGCTGCGCGCGGTGCAGGTCCGTCGCTTCCTGCGCGAACAGGGCGTGGCTGAATTTAAGCTGCCGGATCGCGTGGAGTGTGTGGATGAACTGCCGCTGACCCACGTCGGCAAAGTGGATAAAAAACAATTGCGTCAGTGGCTGGCTAGCCGCTCGCAGGCCTGAAGGAGAGAACAACATGGCAATTCCAAAACTGCAGGGCTACGCGCTGCCAACCGCGATGGACATCCCTGAAAACAAGGTGAGCTGGGCGTTTGAACCCGCGCGTGCGGCGCTGCTGATTCACGATATGCAGGAGTATTTCCTCAACTTCTGGGGTGAAGACAGCGAAATGATGGACACGGTGGTGGCGAACATCGCCGCGCTGCGCGACTTCTGCAAGAAAAACGGGATTCCGGTCTATTACACTGCGCAGCCAAAAGAGCAGAGCGACGAGGACCGCGCGCTGCTTAACGACATGTGGGGGCCGGGCCTGACCCGCTCACCGGAGCAGCAGCGAGTGATTGCCGCGCTGGCGCCGGACGACCAGGACACCGTGCTGGTGAAGTGGCGCTACAGCGCTTTCCATCGCTCGCCGCTGGAGCAGATGCTCAAAGAGACTGGCCGTAACCAGTTGATCATCACCGGCGTGTACGCGCACATCGGCTGTATGACCACCGCCACCGACGCCTTTATGCGCGATATTAAGCCTTTCTTCGTCGCCGACGCGCTGGCGGACTTCAGCCGCGATGAGCATCTGATGTCGCTGAAATATGTCGCCGGGCGCAGCGGTCGCGTGGTGATGACCGACGAATTGCTGCCCTCGGTTCCCGCCAGCAAAGAGGCGCTACGCGCGTTGGTGCTGCCGCTGCTGGATGAGTCTGACGAGCCGTTCGACGACGATAACCTGATTGATTACGGGCTCGACTCCGTACGCATGATGGCGCTGGCGGCACGCTGGCGTAAAGTGCACGGCGACATCGACTTCGTGATGCTGGCGAAAAATCCGAGCATTGACGCCTGGTGGGCGCTGCTTTCCCGTGAGGTGAAATAATGGCTGGCTTCGATTTTCGCGGCCAGACCGTGTGGGTGACCGGGGCAGGGAAAGGCATTGGCTATAGCACCGCGCTGGCCTTCGTGGAAGCCGGCGCGCAGGTGACGGGCTTCGATTTAGCCTTCGACGGCGCAGATTACCCGTTTGCGACCGAGGTGCTGGATGTGGCCGATGCGCAGCAGGTAGCGCAGGTGTGTGAACGCCTGTTGGCTGGCACTGAGCGTCTGAACGTGCTGGTGAACGCGGCGGGAATTTTGCGCATGGGGGCGACGGATGCGCTCAGTCTGGCTGACTGGCAGCAGACCTTTGCGGTCAACGTCGGCGGTGCGTTTAATTTATTCCAGAATACGATGGCGCAGTTTCGCCGTCAGCAGGGCGGGGCGATTGTCACCGTGGCGTCGGACGCCGCACACACGCCGCGCATCGGCATGAGCGCCTACGGTGCCTCCAAGGCGGCGCTGAAAAGCCTGGCGCTGACCGTGGGGTTAGAGCTGGCGAGCGCGGGGGTGCGCTGTAATATCGTCTCACCGGGTTCGACTGATACCGACATGCAGCGTACGCTGTGGGTCAGTGACGATGCGGAGCAGCAACGTATCCGCGGGTTTGCCGAGCAGTTTAAGCTGGGCATTCCGCTGGGCAAAATTGCCCGCCCGCAGGAAATTGCCAGTACCATTCTGTTCCTCGCCTCCCGCAGCGCCAGCCATATTACGTTGCAGGATATCGTGGTGGACGGCGGTTCGACGCTGGGGGCATAGGATGATCTGGAAACGCCATTTAACGCTTGATGAGCTGAACGCGACCAGTGATAACACCCTGGTGGCGCATTTAGGGATTATCTATACCCATATCGGCGACGATAGCCTGGAAGCGGTGATGCCGGTGGATAGCCGTACCCATCAGCCTTTTGGACTGCTGCACGGCGGCGCGTCGGCGGCGCTGGCGGAGACGCTAGGCTCGATGGCTGGTTTCCTGATGACCCGTGAGGGTCAGTGCGTGGTGGGCACCGAGCTGAATGCTTCCCACCATCGCCCGGTATCGCAAGGACAGGTGCGCGCAGTGTGTCAGCCTTTGCACCTGGGGCGGCAGAGCCAGAGCTGGGAAATTGTCGTTTTTGACGAGCAGGGGCGGCGTTGCTGTACCTGCCGGCTGGGGACGGCGGTGCTGGGGTAGACTGGACGTCATGGCCAGGACATTAAAAAACCCGCCGTGGCGGGTTTCAGAATGTTGTTGCGTTAAGCAACCGATGCTGCCTGACGCTTATGTACTGAGCCTTCACGAGTTGCGCGATCGAAGGAGGCTTTAATCTGGCGCATGGCTTCAACTTTGCGCTCTGCAACCGTCATTTTTTTAAGTGTTGAAACATCTGGTTTTGAATGCATAACCACGCCCCTCTACTCCAACATTCTGGATTAATTCGTATACTACATCACCAGGTACAGTCTGTAAAATACGGTCATAGTACCGCTTGAGCTTATCATTCTCTGCGATGGCAAGATAAGCTTTTGCCCTATAGGTGGCATAGTGCAGTTGAATGATTGCCTTCAACGCTTCGGCGAGTTCGTTCGCAAACCCAAAACGTCTGGAACATTCACCTGGTAAAGGCGGTGCATAGAAGTCCCCGCTCTCAAAATTCACTTGTCTGTCAAATTTCACATCATAACAATCGGCAGGCAGCACAAACCCGACTTCTTCATTGCGGAACTGATGATACTCCTCGTCGCTGATGTCAATAGGGCTAAAAACCAGGATAAAATGATGATGTTGCACCGAAAACTTAAACAGATGCGCGAGCAAGCCATTATCGAGCCGAAACTCATCAAACTGCGTTGATAGATAAAGAGGCATCTTATTGTTTTTTGTATCAAAGAATGGCTTATTTTATCGGGGCCATGGCTTTAGAACTGTAAGGTATTAATGCGCCAGGACGTGTCCAGTTCCGTACTCAATAATTCGGTCCTCTCTTTTTCAATCTCTTAGAGCTCACTTTTTCCTCCCGGCGATTCAGCCATTTTCTCTTGTTAAGTGATCTCCTTAACAATGTGATGTAAATGTCGGGTTCTGTTCCTGTTCAGATTGGTTTCAAGGTTGTTAAATCATACGTGTTGCTACGGACACAAAATGTAACATCCTCTGCTACTGATACGGACAATAACTATGAACAATTCAGGGAAATACCTTATATGGGCATTGCTCTCCATTGTCGGAGCCTTTGCCCTTGGCTATATCGCCCTCAACCGGGGGGAACAGATAAACGCGCTGTGGATAGTCGTCGCGGCGGTCTGTGTTTATCTTATCGCCTACCGTTTCTACGGCCTGTATATCGCCAAAAATGTGCTGCAGGTTGACCCAACCCGTATGACGCCATCGGTGCGGCATAACGACGGTCTTGATTATGTGCCAACGGATAAGAAAGTGCTGTTTGGTCACCACTTTGCGGCGATTGCCGGGGCCGGTCCGTTGGTCGGCCCGGTACTGGCGGCGCAGATGGGCTATCTGCCGGGCATGATCTGGCTGCTGGCCGGGGTGGTGTTGGCTGGTGCGGTTCAGGACTTTATGGTGCTGTTCGTCTCCACCCGTCGCGACGGACGTTCGCTGGGGGAACTGGTAAAAGAGGAGATGGGGCCGACGGCAGGGGTCATTGCGCTGATTGCCACCTTTATGATCATGGTGATCATTCTGGCGGTGCTGGCGATGATCGTGGTGAAAGCGCTGACCCACAGCCCGTGGGGGACTTACACCGTGGCCTTTACCATTCCACTGGCGCTGTTTATGGGGATTTACATTCGCTATCTGCGCCCGGGGCGCATTGGCGAGGTGTCGGTGATTGGCCTGGTGCTGCTGGTCTTTGCCATTATTTCCGGCGGCTGGGTGGCCGAGAGCGAAACCTGGGCTCCGTGGTTTGACTATACCGGCGTGCAGTTAACCTGGATGCTGGTGGGTTACGGTTTTGTGGCCTCGGTGCTGCCGGTATGGTTGCTGCTGGCACCGCGTGACTACCTCTCGACCTTCCTGAAAATCGGTACCATCGTCGGCCTGGCGATCGGTATTCTGATTATGCGTCCTACCCTGACCATGCCTGCCCTGACCAAGTTTGTCGACGGCACCGGCCCGGTCTGGACCGGCGATTTGTTCCCGTTCCTGTTTATCACCATTGCCTGTGGCGCGGTGTCTGGCTTCCACGCGCTGATCGCTTCCGGCACCACGCCGAAGATGCTGGCCAACGAAAACCAGGCCTGCTTTATTGGCTACGGCGGGATGTTGATGGAATCCTTCGTGGCGATTATGGCGCTGGTTTCCGCCTGTATTATCGACCCGGGCGTCTATTTTGCGATGAACAGCCCGATGGCGATGCTGGCACCGGCAGGTACCGCTGATGTGGTGGCCTCGGCAGCGCAGGTCGTGAGCTCGTGGGGCTTCGCGGTAACGCCTGATCTGCTGCATCAGATTGCCAACGAGGTGGGGGAACAATCCATTATCTCCCGCGCGGGCGGCGCGCCGACTCTGGCGGTGGGGATGGCCTATATTCTCCACGGTGCGCTGGGCGGGCTGATGGACGTGTCGTTCTGGTATCACTTTGCGATTCTGTTTGAAGCGCTGTTTATCCTGACGGCGGTGGATGCCGGTACCCGTGCGGCGCGCTTTATGCTGCAAGACCTGTTGGGGGTGATCAATCCGGGGCTGAAACGCACCGATTCGCTGCCGGCTAACCTGCTGGCGACGGCGCTGTGCGTGCTGGCCTGGGGTTACTTCCTTCATCAGGGCGTGGTGGATCCGCTGGGCGGTATCAACACTCTGTGGCCGCTGTTTGGTATCGCCAACCAGATGCTGGCGGGTATGGCGCTGATGCTGTGCGCGGTGGTACTGTTCAAGATGAAACGCCAACGCTACGCGTGGGTTGCGCTGGTGCCGACGTCGTGGCTGCTGGTGTGTACGCTGGTGGCGGGCTGGCAGAAATCGTTCAGCGAGGATACGCGCGTGGGCTTCCTGGCAATTGCCAATAAATTCCAGGCGATGATCGACAGCGGTAACATTCCGCCGCAGTACACCGAGTCGCAGCTGGCGCAGTTGGTGTTTAACAACCGTCTTGATGCCGGTCTGACTATCTTCTTTATGGTGGTGGTCGTCGTGTTGGCGCTGTTCTCGCTGAAAACCGCGCTGGCGGCGCTGAAAGAGGACAAACCGACGGCAAAAGAAACGCCGTATGAGCCGATGCCTGCGGATGCGGAAAACCTGGTTGCTCAGGCGAAACGCGCGCATTAATGTCATCTGTAACCCGGCCGAGCATGGCGACGCCGGGTTAATCTGATAAGGACAAAAACGATGTTTGATACGCTCTCAAAAGCCGGAAAATACCTCGGTCAGGCGGCTAAAATGATGATTGGCGTGCCGGATTACGACAACTACGTTGAGCATATGCGCGTTAACCACCCGGACCAGACGCCAATGACCTACGAAGCGTTTTTCCGCGACCGCCAGGATGCGCGCTACGGCGGGAAGGGCGGAGCAAAGTGCTGTTAAAAGTTTTAGACATCTAAACGTCTTGATTGCCAAGCTAGTTGGCCGTGTTATAGTCATTTGACATCGGTTTACGAGCGGCAGACGACGAATGACAACAACGCAACTCATCCCCCAGAGCAAACTCCCCAACCTCGGCACCACTATTTTCACCCAGATGAGCGCCCTGGCGCAGCAGCATCAGGCTATCAACTTGTCTCAGGGTTTTCCCGATTTTGACGGCCCAGCGTATCTGCAACAGCGGCTCGCGCATCACGTGGCGAGCGGCGCGAATCAGTACGCACCGATGACCGGCGCGCTGGCGTTGCGAGAAGCGATCGCCGAGAAAACCACCGCGCTGTATGGGTACACGCCGGATGTTAACAGCGACATTACGGTGACAGCAGGGGCCACGGAAGCGCTGTATGCCGCCATTACCGCGCTGGTGCGCGACGGTGACGAGGTGATTTGTTTTGACCCGAGCTACGATAGCTATGCGCCGGCGGTGGAACTGTCCGGCGGCGTGGTGAAACGTATCGCACTACAGCCGCCGTATTTTCGCGTGAACTGGCAGGATTTTGCCGCGCAACTGAGCGAGAAAACGCGTCTGGTGATCCTCAATACGCCGCATAATCCGTCAGCCACCGTCTGGCAGGCGGCGGATTTTGAGGCTCTGTGGCAGGCTATCGCCGAACGTGAAATTTATGTGCTCAGCGATGAAGTGTATGAGCATATCTGCTTTGCAAAAGATGGACACGCCAGCGTGCTGGCGCATCCGGCGCTTCGCGAACGGGCGGTCGCGGTGTCGTCGTTTGGTAAAACCTATCATATGACCGGTTGGAAGGTGGGTTACTGCGTAGCGCCAGCGCCTGTCAGTGCGGAACTGCGGAAAGTGCATCAATATCTGACCTTCGCGGTGAACACGCCAGCACAGCTGGCGCTGGCGGATATGCTGCGCGCGGAACCGGAGCACTACCGCCAACTGCCGGAATTTTATCAGGCGCGACGTGACCTGTTTATTGATGCTCTCAGCCAGAGCCGCCTGAAGCTGCTGCCGTGTGAAGGCACCTACTTCCTGCTGGCGGACTACAGCGCGATCTCCGATCAGGATGATGTGAGCTTCTGCCGGTGGTTAACCACGGAGATGGGCGTGGCGGCGATTCCGCTGTCGGTCTTTTGCGCCGCGCCGTTCCCGCATAAGCTGATACGTCTGTGCTTTGCCAAGCAGGAGACGACGCTGCTGGCCGCCGCCGAGCGTCTTTGCCGATTGTAGCTATTTCACCGTCCAGGCCTGTGAGAACTGGCGATTGCCAAACATTTCGCACAGGCCGTTAATCTGCTTCAGGCGCAGAATTTCGTCGGCATCCATGCCCAGTTCCTGGCCCATCTTTTCATCGCTCCAGCCAAGCTGGCTCAGTTCACGCACGATATCGGACATGGCGCTAATCTGGTGTCGCCCGCGTGCGCGGTTATGGCGCACGGTGGCGGCCATGCGTGAGGGGAGCGAATCGTCGCACTTTTCCAGCTGGGTGATGGGCAGGTAGCCGTGAAAACGCTTTTTCAGCGTGGCTTTGGACTGTGACAGCTGGTGGCGATGGAAGCCGTCGACGATTTCGTAATGACGATCTTTTTTCTCAACGACTACGATAGGTTGGGTGAAGCCGTCGGCCTCCAGTGATTTGGTCAGCAGACGTTTTTCCTGCGGCGCCATATTATTCGGGTTGTAGTCGTTTGGGGTAATTTGCTCTTCTTTCACCCACAGCACGCAGTCGATAGGCTGATCTTTAAACGGGCTTTCAGCGTGTAAGGCCTGACGGAACTGGTTAATGGCATCGATTTTGTCATCCGGTGCGAGGCTTTGCAGGTAGTCATGCAGCTGATTAATTAGTGTTTGTCGCATAAGATTCCCCATTGCTGACGCTTTTGTTCCATACGCGCGCGATAGCGCTGGTAGTGATTCGCTTTGGTGGGGCTGAAGGAGAGCATCCGGCACCAATAGTCATTGTTTAACAGTACTTTGCATATTCTTCGCCATGATGGGATGTCCTTCGAGCCCAGATCTTTTTCCTGTTCGTCAGGAATGTCTTCCCAACCCTGCTTTTGATACCAGTGAAGGTAGACGGCAATTTTGTTGCGATAATGGTCGGCGGTGGTTTCCGGCATGCTGTGGAGCAGAAAATGCGCGTAGCTGCGCCAGCTGTGGTTGGCTGGCTTCTCGAGCTTACGGTGGCCGTAAAACTGGTTGTCCTGCCCGGCATACACGCCACCGCTGTGTACGCCGCTGACCCGCTGACACATATCGGCCCAACGATCCGGTTCCAGTACGTGATAGAGCCAGAGCCCCTGGCGCTGCTCTGGGCCAAAGGGTTCACAGATACGCATGTAGCGCAATGGGACTCCGGCCTGATACATCAGATTGTAGAGGGGGTTATACGGCTGCTGGGTTTTGGCGAACCACGTCCAGATATCGGCGGTTTTCCAGTCGTAGATAGGGTAGACGTACCAGGCATGGTTACCCGGCGCGACGGTTGTCCAGGGTTTATCATCGGCAAAGCGACGTTTCCGCTGGGAGGCAATCGTCAAAAAGCGGTTATAAGATTCGTCGGCACGGATCCCGACCATCACCGCCGCCGGACGCTGCTGGGAGAACCATTCGGCAAATTTTTGCACGAACAGTTCAAACGTCATGCCTGGTTCATAAAAGGCGAAAAAAGCAGGATCGGTAATCGCGTCGGCTGGCGGTTGTCTGACCCATTTAGCGCCCGGCTCCCAGCACTGCCATTCCGGATTAAATTGGGTCAGCGAGTTCTGCGTGGTCAGCGGTAGCGCGACCCAATAAAAGTTCTCAATCACATCCCGGTATTGTTCGCGCAATTTCTCACAATGGTTAATGGTATAAGAAAATTGTGCTTCCCAATCAATAAACAGGACGCTAATTTTGAGCCCTCGCTCGCGGGCAAGCTGCGCGGTTAAATGCAACATTACCGTGGAGTCTTTACCGCCGGAAAACGAAACGCAAACGCGAGAAAAGTTATCTAATGTCCAGAGAATACGATCCCGGGTTGCTTCCAGAACCGATTGTGGCAGCGGGAGTTTGACCATGGGCATACATCGCCATCCTTGATAACGTGTTCTACTAAGCGAATTTCACATCATACAATAATATAAGTAATAATCACGAACACAAACCGTTCCTTTTCTGGATTTATTTTTAATACGACGGTGTTTGTGTTTTTAATGTTTTTTAATTATATTTTCATGCTTTTGATTACTCTGGTGAATAATTCTGAGTTGAGTGAGGCACGGTTATAGCACACATAAACAGACATTCTGGGAAGTGGTGCAGGAAGAGTAATTTCTTTCAAGCGTAGCGATGCTTTTAGCATAGTGTAATAAGGGCGAGGTACGATACCAATTAAATCTGTCTGGTAAATCGCGTTAATAGTGGATACAAAAGATGATGAGCGAAATGCGCAATTGCGTTCGGCCAGAAATATCTCGTTATCATACTGGTACTTTTTTACCCACGAATCATCAACATCGTAGTAGGTAAATCTTTCCTGGAGAATCTCCTCGATTGTCGCGTGAGTTCCCAGTCGCGGGTGGTCTTCCCGGCAGACTAACACGGTTTCCGTGTCGTAAAATTTCTCACATGCCAGCGCGCGGTTTTGGACTTGCGAGGTTGTAATAACAATATCCGCCTTGCGGTAGTGCAGGAGGTTTTCTACGGAATCGTTAATGCTGGTGTAATCATGATACTCAATATGAAGGTCGGGCTCGGCCAGCAGTGCATTGATAAAACTGGAAAGTTCGGGGGTTGAAAAGAGCTGCGGGCCGTAAATGATGAACTTTTTATCCAGATCCGCATTTGCCATCATGTTAATTGTCTGTTCTATCTGATTAAGATTTTTTGACAGATGCTGATGTAAATTAACGGCAATGGTGGTAGGAGTAATCCCTTTTCCGGCGCGGACGAATAACGGATCGTTTAATTGCGTGCGTAGCCGCTGCAGCGATTGGCTCACTGCAGAGGGGGTGATAAATAGCATTTCAGCTGCTTTACTGATGCTAAGATGTTGATATATGCACTCAAAAATAACCAGCAGGTTAAGATCGAATCTTTTCAGGTCATAGAGATTTGCCATTACGTATCCTTTATAAATTATTTGGGGGTATTCATTTCCCCAATTGTCACAATCCATGTGTTCGAAAAACTGAAATATATATGAAACTCCGCTAAATATAAATCATGACTGTATGGTTTGTCACTCATAAAAGATATTGTATGACATATTTAGTATGTCAATTTTGTTTGTTTTTATAATAGATAAGATACATATTTTTCTTAAGGTTAACACCGTCTGTTATTATTATCGTGGTAGGTTTTTATTTGTTTAGCAAATGAATGAAATGACGTCTGTAACAGCGTTATCGCTTTTTGTTGGTCGTCAGAATATTCAGCCCTGCGTGGAGGAGACATTAAGGGTAAAGAAGCCTTTTTGATGGAAAATATGCGTAAAATCAGCTTATTGTGAATGATTGACGGTGTAACCTATCACAATCATAGACAGGACCTACTGTGAGTGAATTGCCCTTTACAGGCCAGAGTGATGTAATCGAAAAGCTGTTACAACCTTTGTTAGGGTATGTAGAGCGCAACACTACGCCAGCCTGGCTGGCGCTGAACTCACCTGCGGGGGATTCAGGTAATCGGGCCGCCTTGTTGCGGCCTTTTTACGTTTGGGGATGAGCCTTTCGTGCGTATCCCCGGACACAGGTTCACAAAGTTGTCTTGTTCCGGTTGTTAGATAACGCTTATTGATTTGATAATGTAAACGCATTGGTCGAATCAGGAATTATTCGTTAACTTAGACCTCAACGAAAACACGGAGGAAGTACTCGATGTCTTTAATTAATACTAAAATCAAACCTTTCAAAAACCAGGCGTTCAAAAACGGTGAGTTCATCGAAGTCACTGAGAAAGATACCGAAGGCCGCTGGAGCGTCTTCTTCTTCTATCCGGCTGACTTCACCTTCGTATGCCCGACCGAACTGGGCGACGTTGCAGACCATTACGAAGAGCTGCAGAAACTGGGCGTGGACGTGTACTCTGTGTCTACTGACACTCACTTCACCCACAAAGCATGGCACAGCAGCTCTGACACCATCGCAAAAATTAAATATGCGATGATCGGTGACCCGACTGGCGCCCTGACCCGTAACTTCGACAACATGCGTGAAGATGAAGGTCTGGCTGACCGTGCGACCTTCGTTGTTGACCCGCAGGGCATCATCCAGGCTATCGAAGTTACCGCTGAAGGTATCGGCCGTGACGCTTCTGACCTGCTGCGTAAAATCAAAGCGGCTCAGTACGTTGCTTCTCACCCAGGCGAAGTATGCCCGGCGAAATGGAAAGAAGGCGAAGCGACTCTGGCTCCATCTCTGGACCTGGTCGGTAAAATCTAAATTTCCGTCGTCTTTCGCGCCACAGCGCCATGCTGTGACGCGAAACACTCAGGAAATAGCCCCCTTTAAAAACGGGTGCGCCAGCACCCGAATTTCTTATTAGCGTCCATGATGCAAGCGCATTCAGGCTGCCGCGTGAGGCCGCTTGCATGATGATGTTTTAAGCCCAGGAGATAACAATGCTCGACACCAACATGAAAACCCAGCTCAAGGCCTATCTTGAGAAGCTGACCAAACCTGTTGAGCTGATTGCCACGCTGGATGACAGCGCTAAATCGGCAGAGATCAAGGAACTGTTGGCTGAAATTGCTGAACTGTCAGACAAAGTCACCTTTAAAGAAGACAATACCCTTGCTGTACGCAAACCGTCGTTCCTGATCACCAACCCAGGTTCTCATCAGGGGCCACGTTTTGCCGGTTCCCCGCTGGGCCACGAGTTTACCTCGCTGGTGCTGGCGCTGCTGTGGACTGGTGGTCACCCGTCGAAAGAAACGCAGTCTCTGCTGGAGCAAATTCGCGATATCGACGGCGATTTTGAGTTTGAAACCTATTACTCGCTGTCGTGCCATAACTGTCCGGATGTGGTGCAGGCGTTGAACCTGATGTCGGTGCTGAACCCACGTATCAAGCATACGGCGATTGACGGCGGCACCTTCCAGAACGAAATCACCGAACGTAACGTGATGGGCGTTCCGGCCGTTTATGTTAACGGTCAGGAGTTCGGTCAGGGCCGTATGACGCTGGCGGAAATCGTCGCGAAAGTGGACACCGGTGCGGAAAAACGCGCGGCGGAAGAGCTGAATAAGCGTGATGCGTATGAGGTATTGATTGTCGGTTCCGGCCCGTCTGGCGCGGCGGCGGCAGTCTACTCGGCACGTAAAGGTATTCGTACCGGTCTCATGGGCGAACGCTTTGGCGGCCAGGTGCTGGATACCGTTGATATTGAAAACTATATCTCCGTGCCGAAAACCGAAGGTCAGAAGCTGGCGGGCGCGCTGAAGGCGCACGTGAGCGAATATAATGTGGACGTGATTGATTCCCAGAGCGCGGCTAAGCTGGTGCCTGCCGCTGTTGAAGGCGGCCTGCATCAGATTGAAACCGCCTCCGGCGCGGTGCTGAAAGCGCGCAGCATCATTATCGCGACCGGCGCTAAGTGGCGTAACATGAACGTACCGGGTGAAGATCAGTATCGTACTAAGGGCGTAACCTATTGCCCGCACTGCGACGGCCCGCTGTTTAAAGGCAAACGCGTAGCGGTGATCGGTGGCGGCAACTCCGGTGTGGAAGCCGCAATCGACCTGGCGGGCGTGGTGGAACACGTTACGCTGTTGGAGTTTGCCCCGGAAATGAAAGCCGATCAGGTACTGCAGGATAAAGTGCGCAGCCTGAAGAACGTTGACATCATTCTGAATGCGCAAACCACCGAAGTGAAAGGCGACGGCACCAAAGTCACCGGTTTGCAGTATCGTGACCGTGTGAGCGGCGATGAGCACCACGTGGCGCTGGCGGGGATCTTCGTACAGATTGGTCTGCTGCCGAATACCACCTGGCTGGAAGGCGCGGTTGAGCGTAACCGCATGGGCGAAATCATCATCGATGCGAAATGCGAAACGAACGTTAAAGGCGTATTCGCCGCGGGTGACTGTACTACCGTGCCTTACAAACAAATTATTATCGCCGCCGGCGAAGGTGCGAAAGCGTCACTGAGCGCGTTCGATTATCTGATTCGCACCAAAACAGCATAAAAAAGAAGACAATGCCTGCAATGTCAAAGGCCACCGAAAGGTGGCCTTTTTTTGTTTTGCGGATTATGCCGGGATCAGCGAACAACAAGTACCGGAATGTGTGCGTGGCGAATCACGCTGGAGGCGTTGGAACCCAGAAGGTGCGTGCTGATTGAAGGGTTACGTGACCCAATCACCACCATATCGGCCCCCAGTTCTTCCGCCAGTTCGTTGACCGCGTCGCGGACGCTACCCAGACGAACGTGTAGCTTGATGCGGGAAGGATCGAGCGTGAAATGGCTGACCATGGTGGTCAGGCGGCTTTCCGCTTCCTGCTGAAGATGCTCCTCAAAGCGGCGTAGATCGGCGGCAAAACGGCTCATGGTGTAGCTGGCCGATGCGGGCAACACATGCAGCAGATGGATAATGCCATCCTGCTGGGCCAAAAACTCTGCGTGACGAATCGCTTTGTCACTCAACTCCATCTCAAAAACATCAACTGGCATAATGATTGTTTTGTACATAGGCTCCTCCTTGTCTTTGTAGAACAATCAAAACACATAATGCGTTTTGAATATGTCATTCAGTTCGCAAAATAGTTTATCGAAGAGAGGGGAGTTGTAAAGTTTGGTCAGGCGGGGCAGAAAGAGGATGCCGGGCACCCTCTTAGGCTACTATTGCGCGGAATTAACGATGAAATTCGCCGGCGGCTTCCGGCTGATACAGCAGTTCGAGTACTTCCAGGTGCGTTGAGGCTCCGCCCGGTAGCTCCCAGTGAATAGTACTGCCTGCGCGCAGGCCGAGCAGGGCCGCGCCAACCGGGGCCATCACCGAGAGCTGGCTGCTGCTATCGGTCATCTGGGCCGGGAAGACCAGCGTGCGGACGCGTTCTTCGCCGGTGGTGAGATCGCGGAATCTGACCTGGCTATTCATACTGACTACATCGTGCGGCATGTCCTCTGGGGCACACATCTGGGCACGATCCAGTTCGTCGTTTAGCGCGCTCGCCACCGGGGAATTTGCGTAAGCAGGTTGCTCAAGCAGGCGGTCGATACGCTCGGCATCGAACTCATTAATAATGATGGCAGGTCTGGTCATTATTTACTCCATGTCTATCGATTATCCAAAAGAAAACCCTCACCGCCAGCGGCAAGGGTTCATCTCATTCCATCATACTGATCCTGGCGTCAGGTTTGAAGTGATGGAACGCACATTCGCAGATGGCAATACTCTTTGTTGTGTGAATTTTATGCGAAATACATCGCAACTTATAAATCTGGATTATTCTTTTTAGGCTGCACCTGGCAGCGTCCTTCCAACACAGGAGATCGTATGAGCGGTTTCGATAAACTGACCCTGAAAGATGGTAGTTACCTCTGGTTTAAAGATTGGGGGAGCGGACAGCCCATTGTCTTTAGCCATGGCTGGCCGTTAACGTCTGATGCCTTTGAGGATCAGATGCTGTATCTGGGTTCGAAAGGGTATCGTGTCATCGCCCACGATAGACGAGGCCACGGACGTTCGGCACAACCCTGGGACGGACATAATATGGATCAGTACGCCGACGATCTGGCGGAGTTGACCTCGCATCTTAATCTGAAAGATGCGGTGCACGTCGGACACTCTACCGGCGGCGGTGAAGTGGCTCACTACATTGGTCGTCATGGGACCAGTCGGGTGGCAAAAGCGGTGCTGATTGGCGCGGTGACGCCAATTATGGTGAAAACGGACTTCAACCCTAACGGCGTACCGCTTGAGGTGTTCGACGGAATTCGCAACGGCGTGATAGAGGACCGTGGTGCTTTCTTCTATGAGCTGTCGGCGGCATTCTATGGCTATAATCGCGCGGGCGCAAAGGAGTCGAAGGCGGTGCGTGAAGGGTTTGTCGAGCAAGGGTTGCAAGGTTCTATAAAAGCGCTTTACGACTGTATCAAAGCGTTCTCGGAGACTGATTTACGTGAAGACCTGCGTAAGATAACGGTACCGACGCTGGTGATTCACGGCGATGACGACCAGATTGTGCCGTTTGAAACTTGTGGCAAGGTTGCGGCGGAAATTCTGCCGAACGCGGAGCTGAAGGTTTATAAAGGCGGATCGCACGGGATCTGTACGACTCACAAACATCAGATCAACGACGATCTGCTGGCATTCATTAAGAAATAACGGTATGCAGCCCCCGGCTCCGGGGGCTGGGGATCAATAACCGTTTTGATCCACCACAAACTGTTTGCTGCAGTTGCCTGGATGTGGCTGCGGCAGCAGAGACGCGGCGGTGAGCGGGTCGTTGATGCTGGCGGATTTAATGGCAATTTGCATTTCCGTCAGATAGGCCGGATTACCGTTACAGGTGAGCTTAACGGCTTTGACGTTCTCTTTGCCAAAGGCCGAGGCTACTGCGTTGTCGAAGCTGGCGCGAGTCACGGTTTTACCGTAATTGGCGGCGAGGAATTTGCCGATTGCGCTCTGTTTCACTTCGCTATTCAGACGTACCATCGTACTGAAGTAGGCGTCGGGATCGAAACCAAAACAGACGCCGTGTTTGGCGTATTCATAGCGCTCAAGACAGCTTTTTCCACCGCTGCCGGGCATAACCTGGTTGAGCTTATTAGCCACTTCCAGCGACAGACCGGTCTCTTCGGCGGCGCATTTACGGCTGGCTTTCGCTTCCGGCATATTGGGAATGGGGCGCGTGGCGCACCCGAAGCGCATCCAGCGGTTATTATCGACTCCGCGTGCGGCGATCGACGCGGGCAGGCCGGGCCATAGGCCGTGAACCGTTAAGTAGTCGGCTTTGTTGGCCGCTTCTTTTGGCTGCTGACATTCCAGTGGTTCTTTGCGATTTCTGTCATGCTGGCTCTGGCAAAAACCGGTTTGCCAGGAGAGCGCCAGCACATAACGATCGAAGTCACCATATTGTGTCGGTGCGAGAGGGGCAGCCTGTAGGCTACCGGCGCAGAGCAACAGCGCGCATCCTGACACAATATTCTTCCTTAGCATTTTCCTGACTCCACGTTTTAAATCATTTAGTGACGTTATTACATAATAAAATAAGGCGCCCTCAGGCGCCTTATTTATTTCATCAATCAATGATTACGCGGCAGCGCCGGGAACCAGTATTTCCGTAGCGATAATGACCACCAGCAGTCCGACAAGAACCGGTACTGAGGTACGTTTGACCACTTCGAACGGCGAGATTTTTGCCATCCCGGCGACCGCGACCACCACGCCGGAGACAGGGGAGATGGTACGACCCAGGTTGGAGGCCTGCAGCATCGGAATGGAGAGATAGGCCGGGTTAATGCCGGATGAGTGCGCCAGTTTTGGAATCATCTCGACGAAGGCGTAGAACGGCGCGTTACCGGAACCGGTGGTCATCGCGGCCAACATGGTCAGCACCACCAGTACCAGCATCAGGATAATGCTGGCGGACCCAAACGAGGTCGCGATGGAGATCAGGCTATTGATAAAACCGATAGTGCTCAAGCCTTGAGCGAAAACGCCTGCTGCAACCAACAGCATGACCACGCCTGCAAAGGCGTCGGCCATTCCGCGATACGCGACTTCAAGGCCGGCAAACACGTTCTGGGTGTTAAAGCCACGACAGAATTCCAGCACGGCGGCCAGCAGCATGCAAATCACCAGAATGGCGATAATATGCAGTTCCGGGCCCCATTTGCCGTCGAAAATCAGCACGCCAATGATTGGCGTGAACGGCAGAATGGCGTAGAAGCTCGGGGCTGTGGTGGTAATTTCGCTAACATCCAGCATCTCGTGCGAGATATGTTCTTTCTTGTCCAGATAGCGCTGCCAGAAGAAATGGGCGATAGCCATTGCGATAATCGCGGCGATGGAGATAGGCAGCGTGGTTTTGAAAGCGAAATCGATTAACGGCATCTCTGCGGCCTTCGCAGCCAATACGACGTCGCCGGAGGTTGGGGAGAGAATAATGGCGGCCGGAGAGGCACAAATAGCGGCTGCGGCGCCACGGCTAATACCGACGTTAACCATTACCGGGAACAGCGTCGCCATCAGCAGTACGCCAAGCCCGGTTGCCGAAGAGACCGCCAGCGACATCAGGCACGCCACAAAATAAGCGGCAATCATCAGTAAATATGGCGAGTTAATATATTGCAGCGGTTTTGATGCCAGTTTGACGACCATATCGTTAGCGCCGATATGGGTCATATAGGCGGCAAAGCCGCAGAGCATCATAATCATCATGCCGAGATCGCCGCCGCGGCTCATCAGCAGAATTTTAATATATTCAACGATGTCGGTTGCAGAGTAGCCGGTGCTGGTTGCGCTGCTTGGTAAAATCTTATGCCCCATCAACGCGCTGGCAATCAGTAGCAGCAGACCACCAACAAAAAGGACACCCGTTGCGGAATATCCTTTGATGATGTAGCGGGCTACGCCCACGATAACCACAACACCAATCAGGAGTTCAAAGAACGTTAACATTATTAACACCTATCGCCCAGTTATAAAAATTGATGCAGAACAGCATCAAAAAGTAAGTGGTGAAATGTGCCGAAAAAAGCGGCAAATTTAGCTGATGAAAATCAAAAAAGAGACTAATTAAAGACCATGACGATGCAATTTACACGATGTACTCACAAAGCGGAACATTGACCCGTCAGTAAGTATAGTTGCCTGGTCGAATATTAAACAACAAAGGTAAATGAAATGTTGTTTTTTCAACAAGGTAGCAGCGTTGAGGTGGTATGACGGGGTTGAGCTCGTGAGGAGGTAAGCGCGTTTTTTTATCTCCTGGTGTGAAGTATTTAAAACGTTTAACTGCGACTATCTGGATTTTAAATAATCTGCCAGGAAAATATCAGGAATATTAAGAGAATAATACGAGTTTTAATTCGGCTAATATTAAAGGCATAGGCCATTCTTCCTTACGAGATCTAAATACGGTTACAATTTTTTCTTATAAAAGAATATTATTCGCATTCAAGTCTCACTCTGGTTTGACGATTATCTAAGAA
The DNA here is from genome assembly GCF_019930565.1 of Kluyvera sp. CRP. Taxonomy (NCBI): domain Bacteria; kingdom Pseudomonadati; phylum Pseudomonadota; class Gammaproteobacteria; order Enterobacterales; family Enterobacteriaceae; genus Kluyvera; species Kluyvera sp. CRP. The sequence continues at coordinate 2,576,460 of NZ_CP082841.1, forward strand.
TATTCTAATTTGTTGTTAAGCGGTGAAAAAACGGCTATCGATTGGTACCGTTGAACTGCTATTGAGTTTATCCTTGTTAGACTATTCTTAATGGATAATTTATTGGCAAGTCTATCGTGTTAAAACTAAATAAAATTTTCTCGCTATCGCTGATTTTCGCGGGGCTGTCTGGTGCAGCGTATCCTGCTGAGGCTTCTTTTACGGAAACCATTAAAGATGGCTATAACACGCTGCGCAATAATGTTGTAAAGACGTGGGATGAACCGCAGCACTACGATCTGTACGTGCCAGCCATCACCTGGCATGCGCGTTTTGCCTACGATAAAGAAAAGACAGACAAGTACAATGAGCGCCCCTGGGGGGCGGGGGGCGGCGTGTCGCGCTGGGATGATAAGGGCAACTGGCACGGCATTTACCTGATGGCTTTTAAGGATTCCTTTAATAAATGGGAGCCTATTGGCGGCTACGGCTGGGAGAAGACCTGGCGCCCGCTGGCGGATGATAACTTCCACCTTGGGTTGGGTTACACCATTGGGGTGACCGCCCGCGATAACTGGAACTACATTCCGCTGCCGGTTGTGCTGCCCCTGGCCTCCATCGGCTATGGGCCGGCGACGTTCCAGATGACCTACATCCCGGGCACGTATAACAACGGCAATGTCTACTTTGCCTGGCTACGTTTCCAGTTCTGATAACGGGTCCTGTAACCAGGAGTGGGATAATGTCAACCTGCAAATAAAAGTTAGCGACATTTATCACTTTTTAACGAACTTGGGCTGGACAAAACGCACGACAATTGTTGTACTGTTAACTGACACAGATTAGTGTCGTTTTTTCATATAAAGGTAATTTTGATGTCTAAGATTAAAGGTAACGTTAAGTGGTTTAATGAGTCCAAAGGATTCGGTTTCATTACTCCGGAAGATGGCAGCAAAGACGTATTCGTACACTTCTCTGCGATCCAGACCAACGGTTTCAAAACTCTGGCTGAAGGTCAGCGTGTAGAGTTCGAAATCACTAACGGTGCCAAAGGCCCTTCTGCTGCTAACGTCATCGCTCTGTAAGCGAAAATTAGCAGTCAGAATTCAAAACCCGCTTAAGTGCGGGTTTTTTTTATCTTTCTTTTACCCCTGACTGCTGGCACTGAACAGCCAGAACGCCAGGGCCGTCATGGCGAAAGAACCAAACAGGTTGACCGCCACGTTAAGCAGCGCCCAGCTGACCTTTCCCGCCTGTAAAAGAAATACCACTTCCGCTGAAAAGGTAGAGAAGGTTGTCAATCCACCGCAGAAGCCGGTGGTAATCAACACTTTCCATACCGGATCGATATGCGGCAGCCGATTAAACCAGGCAAGACCCGCGCCGATAATAAATGCGCCCAGCAGATTCGCCGCCAGCGTTCCCAGCGGCAGCGCATGGTGCAAAGGATTAAAGCGAAAGCTGAGTAGCCAGCGGGCAACGCTGCCGGTGCCGCCGCCGATAAACACGGCCAACAAAAGTTGCGTCATGCGAATTTCCTGCCATTGTCGAATCGTCAGCAGAGTTTAACCCTGCCAGGTGAATCTGGCTATATACTCATCAGTATTCATCATCTTGATATATTGGAAAAACGTAAGGAGACGCTATGCGAGTTGCCGCAGGGCAGTTTATCGTCACATCGGAGTGGCGGGAAAATGCGCAAACCAGCGTGTCGCTGATGCAGGCGGCAGCGGAACAGCGTGCTGACCTACTGGTGCTGCCAGAGGCTCTGCTGGCGCGCAGCGATAGCGACCCGGATATGTCGGTCAAGTCGGCGCAATCGCTGGACGGCGGTTTTATGCAGCATCTGAAAACACAAAGCCGCCGTGATACGCTGACAACGATATTGACCATTCATACGCCCTCGACGGCGGGAAGAGCCTGCAATACCCTGGTGGCGCTGCGCGGCGGTGAGGTGATTGCCCATTATCACAAGCTGCACCTCTATGACGCTTTCGCAATCCAGGAGTCGAAGCGAGTGGATGCCGGGAACACGCTACCGCCGTTGCTTGAGGTGGCGGGGTTTCAGGTGGGACTTATGACCTGCTATGACCTGCGTTTCCCGGATATGGCATTGGCGCTTGCGCTCAAAGGGGCCGAGATTCTGGCCTTGCCTGCCGCCTGGGTACGAGGACCGCTCAAAGAGCACCACTGGGCCACGCTGCTGGCGGCGCGGGCGCTGGATACCACCTGTTACATCGTGGCCAGCGGCGAGTGCGGCACGCGTAATATCGGTCAGAGTCGGATAATTGATCCGCTGGGCGTGACGCTGGCCGGCGCATCGGTTGAGCCACAGCTGATTATATCTGACCTGCGACGAGACGATCTGTCTCGTATTCGCCAGCAGCTGCCAGTGCTGCAAAACCGACGTTTTGCGCTACCGCAATTAACGTGACGTTTTTTTAAACAACGCTTGATTCACCTTGTTACAGATTGCTATTGTGTGCACGCGTCAGATGACCGTTAATAAACTACGGTGATATGGCGCATTCTGCAGCCTGTTTTTGAGAAGAAGGTATCTATGGGTGAGATTAGTATTACCAAACTACTGGTAGTGGCAGCACTGATTATTCTGGTGTTTGGTACCAAGAAATTACGGACTCTGGGTGGAGATCTGGGTTCAGCAATCAAAGGCTTTAAGAAAGCCATGAATGATGATGAAACCACCGCGCAGAAAAGCGCAGACGAGACTCCGGCAGAAAAACTCTCTCATAAAGAGTAAGCAGGGCAGCGTTTAACATGGCGTGCCGATCAGCGCGTGCCATGCCCGGACCCGATGGTCTGTGGAAGGGGCTTCAGCATGACGATGCTGTGGCCCTTTTTTATGGAATCAGGTTTCTGAATGTATTTTATTGAAATAATTTATTTCAATAATGGGTAATAAAAAAGCCGCTGTCGAAAGAGAGCGGCTTTTTTGCGTCAGGCGGTGGCCTTACTTCACTTCCAGGCCCTTAGCCTGAAGATCCGCATGGTAGGATGAACGCACGAACGGGCCGCATGCCGCGTGGGTAAAGCCCATCGCCAGCGCTTCAGCTTTCATTTCTTCAAACTCGTCCGGGCTAACGTAGCGCTGCACCGGCAGGTGGTGACGGCTTGGCTGCAGGTACTGGCCCAGCGTCAGCATCGTGACGCCGTGGCGGCGCAGATCGCGCATAACTTCGATGATTTCAGCGTTGGTTTCACCGAGGCCGACCATCAGACCGGATTTGGTTGGGATATCCGGGTGCGCTTCTTTAAAACGTTCCAGTAACTTCAGGGACCAGTTGTAATCTGCGCCTGGACGAACCTGACGGTAAATACGCGGCACGTTTTCCAGGTTGTGGTTAAACACGTCGGGTGGCGTCTCGGTCAGGATCTCTAAGGCGCGGTCCATACGGCCACGGAAGTCGGGCACCAGCGTTTCAATCTTAATGCTTGGGCTTTTCTCACGAATGGCGGAGATGCAGTCGGCGAAGTGCTGAGCACCGCCGTCGCGCAGATCGTCACGATCCACGGAGGTGATCACGACATATCGCAACGCCATATCGGCAATGGTCTGCGCCAGCTTCTGCGGTTCATTGGCATCAGGCGCAACCGGGCGACCGTGGGCCACGTCGCAGAATGGGCAGCGACGGGTACAAATAGCACCGAGGATCATAAAGGTGGCGGTACCGTGGTTGAAGCATTCCGCCAGGTTCGGGCAGGAGGCTTCTTCACACACGGAGTGCAGACCATTCTTGCGCATGGCCGCTTTGATACCCTGGATACGGGAAGAGTCTGCCGGAAGTTTAATTTTCATCCATTCCGGTTTTCGCAGCAGCGCTTCGCGCTCTGTTGCCACGTTTTTAACCGGGATAAGGGCCATTTTATCGGCGTCGCGGTACTTAACACCGCGTTCCATCACAATGGGTTTACTCATAGCGTACGTGTTCCAGTTCCGAGTATCGAGGGAAAGCGTTTCAATTCAAGGGAATGTTGTATTTATCAACTATTTTTGAATTAATGACACGCAGTATACCATTGAAACGGGGTTTAAAGCAGCCTGCCTGGCCGGCAAATTGTAAAATAGTTGTTGAATAATGCTTTTTTGCCGGCAAGGCGAAGTAGGGGGCAAGTGAATCAGAACGCTTGCTGGATAACGTTGATAATGTTTTGCATGACCGGGTCCCGCAGACTGAGTTTGTTGTAATGCAATGAAAAGTCGACGTGTTCCTGCTGTAGCGGGGCAAAGTCCAACGTGCACAGCGGCCAGCACTGCTTAAAGATGTGGTAGAAGCGTAGCGGCATAATGCCAATCAGGTCGCTTGAGGCGATCAGTGACGCGATAGTGAACAGGTTGTAACTGCTTACGCTAACCTGGCGATCGGGGAGCATGTCGCGAATGCGCTTATACTGATCGTTTTGCCCCGCACCATCCATTGTCAGCAGCGTATGTTCATACTGCATCAGGGTATCAACCGATGTCTCTTCGTTAAGCGCCGGGTGGTTATGGCGACAGACCAGCACCAGTTTATCGCTAAATAGCGCATGACGGCCCAGCGTGCGCGGGTTGTTATGCTCGTGGTTGTCAATGACCAAATCCGTCTGGAACTGGCTGAGCTGCGTGTTGGCATCGGTCACGGCGACGTTGCGCAGCAGTACCTGTGGGTAGGTTTGTTTTACAACCTGATAGATAACCGGCATAACGATAGCGCCAACGGATGCCGCCGTACCGATAGTGATAACTCGCTGCTTGTCATAGCTGCCGTCGAGATCCAGCGCGCCCAGTATCGACTCCAGACCCTGGCTGATGTATTCATGCAGGTGTGTTGCGTAGGCCGTTGGCGTGACGCCCTGTCCTTTGCGAATGAACAACGGGTCGGGAAACAGGAGACGAAGTTTCTGGATGGATTGGCTAATGGCCGATGGCGTGAGATTCAGGATTTTCGCCGCATTGACGATGCCTTTATGCACATAGACTGCTTCAAATATGGTCAATAAGTTAAGGTCTATATTACGCAGGGTGCGAAAGATTTGTGGCGTATCATTATCGGCATTCATATTTATTTTATTTTCAGGCTTATTGTTATAATCCACACTGCTCACTCCATATTCATTCACTCCATGAATGATAGTTGATGATTTCATTATTATTATGATTGGTGAGTCCATCTTACTGCAAGATGGAAATGGAAATTTTCTTTATGGGTCAATGCATTAATGATTCTAATGCTTTATTAAGTGTATATCGTTGTCGTGATTTTGCAAAAAAATGAGAACCAGTCTTCATTTTCAGAACATGAATCTCTGAAAGAAGAGAGAAACTTGACGGCGTTATAAAAGGCGTGCGATGGAGAGAGTTAACGACCCAATGCAATATTGGGTCGCGATGTATAATATATTAAGCAGAGATATATTCGTGCGGAGGATTGTTTAGCAACGCTAAAAAATGTTTGACAAGCGTTGGGGATATATTTTCCGGCTTCGCTTCACTCACCCATTGTGAAACCTGGGTCATCTCCATACCGGCATAGCCACAAGGGTTAATGCGCAGGAAAGGGGATAAGTCCATAGCGATATTCAGCGCCAGTCCATGGAAAGAGCAGCCTTTACGGATTCGCAGCCCCAGCGAGCAGATCTTTTTCTCGCCCACATAGACGCCCGGCGCATCGGCGCGCGGATGTGCCTCAATACCCAGCTCAGCTAACGTGTTGACGACGGTTTGCTCCAGCAGCGTTACCAGTTCGCGTACGCCCAGCTTGCGGCGCTTCAGGTTCAGCAGAACGTACATCACCTGCTGGCCCGGCCCGTGGTAGGTTACCTGGCCGCCGCGATCGCTTTGGATGACCGGAATGTCGCCGGGCACCAGCACATGTTCAGCTTTACCCGCCTGACCCTGCGTGAAAACCGGCTGATGCTCAACCAGCCAAATCTCGTCCAGCGTGGATTCATCGCGGTTGTCGGTGAAGTCGTGCATCGCCTGAGAAATGGGTTCGTAAGGCTGTAGGCCCAGTTGACGGATGAGGAGAGTATTAAAATCCAAAACAGCGTCTCCGCAGAGGGGAAATGATGGACGCAGAGTATATCACAGGGAGGAGGGGAGAAGCGTTACCCGGCAGTGCCGGGTAACGGAGATGCGATTACAGCACCATACGGACAATTTCAATATTGCCCAGCTCTTCGTACAGCGTCTCAACCTGCTCAATGTGGGTAGCATTGATGGTAATGGACACCGAGTGGTAATTGCCTTTGCTGCTCGGTTTTATCTGCGGAGAGTAGTCACCTGGCGCATGGCGCTGTACCACTTCAACCACCAGGTCAACCAGCTCTGGTTTCGCCAGACCCATTACTTTGTAAGTAAACGGTGTAGGGAATTCAAGCAGTTCGTTCAGTTTGGTTTTCATGTCAGCTCCAGTGTTAAAAAAGAATAACTCCCGCATGGTTAGCGGGAGTTATTTTAGCTATGCATAGTATATGGGGATGGAAATCACACTTTCAAGTGGGTGATTTTTAACCAAACCAGTGATGGAACATTAATTTAATGTAATCAATGATTTTGCCAAAGAAGTTGCCTTCAGGAATTTCCTGCAGCACTACCAGCGGACGCTGGTCGATGATTTTGCCGTCGAGCTGGAAATTGATGGTTCCAACAACCTGGTTTTTCTGCAGCGGCGCGTGCAGCTCGCTGGTGGTCAGCACATAGCTTGCCTTGAGGTCTTTCATACGGCCACGCGGGATGGTCAGGTAGACGTCTTTGTCTACGCCTAACGAGGCGCGGTCAGTATCACCAAACCAGGCAGGTTCAGAGGCGAACTCTTTACCGGCTTTAATCGGGTTCACCGTTTCGAAGAAGCGGAAGCCCCAGGTCAGCAGCTTCTTGCTCTCGGTTTCACGACCTTTGAAGGTACGGCCGCCCATGACGGCGGAGACAAGGCGCATCTGGCCTTCGGTTGCGGAAGCCACCAGGTTGTAGCCCGCTTTATCGGTGTGGCCGGTTTTGATACCGTCAACATTCAGACTGTTGTCCCACAGCAGACCGTTACGGTTCAACTGACGGATGCCGTTAAAGGTGAACTCTTTTTCTTTATAGATGGTGTATTCGTTCGGCACGTCGCGGATCAGCGCCTGGCCAATCATCGCCATATCGCGTGCGGAACTGTACTGACCATCAGCATCCAGGCCATGTACGGTCTGGAAGTGGGTGTTTTTCAGGCCAAGCGCGTTGACGTAGCTGTTCATCAGGCCAACGAAAGCGTCCTGGCTGCCGGCGACGTAGTCGGCCATCGCCACGCAGGCATCGTTACCCGACTGCAGGTTAATCCCGCGGATCAGCTGCGAAACCGGGACCTGCATGCCTGGCTTAAGGAACATCAGGGAAGAGCCCTTGAAGACCGGATTGCCGGTAGCCCAGGCATCGTTGCCGATAGTGACCAGATCGGACTCTTTAAATTTGCCTGCTTTCATGGCCTGGCCGATGACGTAGCTGGTCATCATTTTGGTCAGGCTCGCCGGATCGCGTCGGGAGTCAGCGTTCTGCTCGGCCAGAACCTTGCCAGAGTTGTAATCAATAAGAATGTAGGATTCGGCGTCAATCTGCGGAACGCCTGGAATCATAGTTTTGATGTTCAGGTCATCGGCGTGGGCAGCGGAGGTCAGTGCTGCGACGGAAAGCGCCGGAAGGAGTAAGCGAGCGAAAAAAGAGGTCTTCATGGTCAGAACAACGACATCCGTGATGGAGTTAAAAAAGTGCCTTACTATAGCAAATGCCCCGCGGGCAGGCATCCGACATCGTATATGACTTTGTTAATGACTTTTACATATACGAAGATTCGGACACCGCTGAGTGCTCTAGTTGGCGTGTGTAATAAACGATTGCAGCTGTGCTTCATTCTGCAAACGCCCTTGTAAGGTGCTGGCTTCGCTTTTGCTGGCGAATGGACCGAGCTGAATACGCCAGACCGCGCCGTTTTGCGTTACGCGGCCAGGAACGGAGAACTGCTGGCTGAGGCGCTGCTGATACTGCTGCGCGCGAGCCTGGTCGCTGACGGCGCCAACCTGAACCACATAATCACCCGCTGCGGCCGCTGCGGGTGCAGTAACCGCCGCAGTCGCGGCGGGCGCTGTGCTGGCAGGCGCGGTGACCTGTGCCGTCACCGGAGCGGCCGTTGCCGCTGGCGCAGATTCTTCGAGTACGCCGTTATTCAACGGGGTAGGCGCGCCGAGGAAGCCGCTGCTTTTTACCGGTGCGCCTTCGCCGCTGTCGGCGGAGGTCAGCGTATCGTTGCTAATGGCGCGTACGTCGCCTTGCGGCGCCGCGGCTTGTGGCGCGGAAGAGACGCTGCCCATCCCGCCACTCAGGTCAGGACGGCTCGGCAGCGCGTAGGTCTGTTTTGCCACGGTGGTACAGGCCATACCGGGGCCGGAAAGTGAACCATCCTGGGCGACGATAATCGGATCGATGCGGACTTTGGTATTGTTGGAGGTGTTCAGGCGATCGGCCGCCGCGCGGGAGAGCGAAATGACGCGATCGTTGCCATACGGCCCGCGATCGTTAATGCGTACGACGATCATCCGGCCGTTAGCCAGGTTAGTAATACGCGCGTAGCTCGGCACCGGCAGCGTGGGGTGCGCGGCGGTAAGCTGGGTCGGGTCAAAGGTTTCGCCGATGGCTGTCAGATTGCTACCCGGCTCAGCATCATAGATGGCGGCCAGACCAGACTGGCTAAAGTTAGCCGGATCCTGGACGATTTTGTATTTCTTGCCGTCGCGTTCGTAATCCTGATTCGCCGTCGCGTTCAGAGGTTCAAAGCGTGGATCGGCCCCGCTGATTTCCACCGTAGGACCATTACATACCGCAGGTTGTGGCGCGGAGACGGTTTGTTGCTGAACATCATCACTCGAACAAGCCGCCAGCAGCCCTGCCGCTATGCAGATCCCAAGCCATTGCTTACGCATTGAGCACCCCTTAGACGCTTTTTGACAACATTTTCCTGTGGGTGTGTATCGACATTACGATACCAAACCCGGCCATCAGTACGATCAGGGCCGAACCCCCGTAGCTGACCAGCGGTAGCGGTACGCCAACCACCGGCAAGATGCCACTTACCATACCAATATTTACGAAGACATAAACGAATAAAATCAGCATCAAACCACCGGCCATCACCCGGCCAAAGGTCGTTTGCGCCTGGGCGGCAATCCACAGGCCGCGCATTATCAGCAGCACGTACAGTGCCAGCAAAATCAGAATACCGATAAGCCCAAGTTCTTCGGCCAGTACCGCGAAGATAAAGTCGGTATGGCGTTCTGGTAGGAATTCCAACTGCGACTGTGTCCCGTGGAGCCAGCCTTTACCGCGCAGACCGCCGGAGCCGATGGCGATTTTGGACTGAATAATATGGTAGCCCGCGCCCAGTGGGTCTGATTCCGGATCCATCAGCATCATCACACGCTGTCGCTGATAGTCATGCATCAGGAAGAACCAGAGTATCGGGATAAAGCAAGCGACCAGCACTACGGCGACCAGAATCAAACGCCAGCTTAAGCCGGCGAGGAACAGGACGAACAGGCCGGAGAGGGCGACCAGAATTGAGGTGCCAAGGTCCGGCTGCGCGGCAACCAGCAGCGTCGGCATGAAAATCAGCACCAGCGCGATACCGGTGTTTTTCAGCGTTGGCGGGCAGACGTCGCGGTTAATAAAGCGCGCGACCATCAACGGCACGGCGATTTTGGCAATTTCGGACGGCTGGAAACGCACAATACCGAGATCCAGCCAGCGCTGCGCCCCCTTAGAGATGGCACCGAAGGCGTCAACCGCCACCAGCAGAATAATACAGATAATATACAGCCAGGGGGCCCAGCCTTCGTAGACGCGCGGCGGGATCTGTGCCATCACCACCATGATGACCAGGCCCATGGCGATCTGGCCGATTTTACGCTCCGTCATCCCCATATCCTGGCCGCTGGCGCTCCAGATAACCAGCGCGCTGTAGGTCAGCAACGCCAGCAAAATCAGCAGCATGGCGGGGTCGATATGGATTTTATCCCAGAACGATTTTTTGTTCGGATTATCCGTCATGATTATTGGTCCTCCGACGCGGCCGCAGCAGGGTTCTCGGTCGGTAATTCGGTGTTGTTGTCGCCCAGCATGATGTGGTCAAGAATCTGACGCATGATGGTACCGACAGCCGGGCCTGCGCCGCCGTTCTCCAGAATAATCGCCACGGCGACCTGTGGATCGTTATACGGCGCAAAAGCGGTCATTAATTTGTGGTCACGCAGACGCTCCGCAATACGGTGGGCGTTGTACGTTTCGTTCGCCTTCAAGCCAAAGACCTGCGCGGTACCTGACTTGGCAGCAATCTTATACGGTGCGCTGGCAAAATATTTATGCGCGGTGCCGTTGCCGCGGTTGGCAACGCCGAACATCCCGTCTTTGGCAATTTCCCAGTAGCCGGAGTGGATGTCGCCAATCGGGGGTTCCTGAGGCTGTGTCCACGGTACTTTCTTGCCTTCTTCGACGGTGCTGGCCAGCAGATGAGGCGTTTTGATGATGCCATCGTTAATCAGAATCATCAGCGCTTTGCTCATCTGGATAGGTGTCGCTGTCCAGTAACCCTGGCCGATCCCTACCGGAATGGTATCACCCTGATACCAGGGCTTTTTAAAACGTTTGAGCTTCCATTCGCGGGTTGGCATGTTGCCGGAGCGCTCTTCCGCAAGGTCGATACCGGTATAATCCCCGTAGCCAAACTTGCTCATCCACTCCGACAGACGGTCAATACCCATATCATAGGCGACCTGGTAGAAGAAGGTATCCGCGGACTCTTCCAGCGCCTTGGTGACGTTCAGGTGACCGTGGCCCCATTTCTTCCAGTCACGATAGCGTTTTTCTGAGCCAGGTAACTGCCACCACCCTGGGTCAAACAGGCTGGTGTTGCGGTTAATCACGCCCGCACTCATGGCGGAGACCGCGACATACGGTTTCACCGTAGAAGCCGGAGGGTAAACCCCCTGAGTGGCGCGGTTAACCAGCGGCGTGTTCGGATCGTTTAACAGGCCGCTGTAGTCTTTGCTGGAGATACCGTCAACGAACAGGTTAGGATCGTAGCTTGGCATTGAGACCAGCGCCAGAATGCTGCCGTTGCGCGGGTCAGTCACCACCACGGCGGCGCGGCTGCCGGCGAGCAGGGTTTCGATATACTGCTGCAGCTTGAGGTCGAGCGTCAGGTAGATGTCGTGCCCGGCCTGCGGCGGCACTTCTTTCAACTGACGAATAACGCGGCCACGGTTGTTGACTTCCACCTCTTCATAGCCGGTTTGCCCGTGGAGAATATCTTCGTAATAACGCTCAATACCCAGTTTACCGATATCGTGGGTCGCGGCGTAGTTGGCCAGCTTGCCGTCTTTATCCAGGCGGTCGACATCTTTATCGTTAATTTTTGAGACGTAGCCGATGACGTGCGTCAAGGCGGAACCATACGGATAAAAGCGGCGCTTATAGCCCTTTACCTCAACGCCGGGGAAACGGTACTGGTTGACGGCAAAGCGCGCCACCTGCACTTCCGTGAGGTTGGTTTTGAGTGGGATGGAGGTAAAGCGATGCGAACGGGCGCGCTCTTTTTTAAAGGCGGCGATATCGTCATCGCTCAGGTCGACGACGTCACGCAGACCATCGATAGTCTGCTGAACGCTATCGACTTTTTCCGGCATGATTTCCAGCTGGTAGATGGTGCGGTTCAGCGCCAGCGGGGTGCCGTTGCGATCGTAAATAATGCCGCGGCTTGGTGCGATGGGCACCAGCTTAATGCGGTTTTCGTTAGAACGCGTCTGATAGTCGGTGAAGCGAACGATCTGTAAATTATAGAGGTTGGCAATCAGCACGCCGGTAAGCAGCAAAATTCCCAAAAAAGCGACCACCGCCCGGCGCACAAAGAGCGCGGACTCTGCCGTATAGTCGCGAAAAGAATTCTGTAGTTTCATTCGCTGCTTAATCTACCTGGGTCTCATTATTCGCGGTGGTAAGGGTGGTTGGTGGTAATGCTCCACGCTCGATAGAGGCTTTCGGCCACCAGCACGCGCACAAGCGGGTGAGGGAGCGTTAATGTGGAGAGCGACCAACTTTGTTCTGCTGCGGCCTTGCATGCCGGAGAAAGCCCTTCCGGGCCGCCGATTAACAGGCTGACATCACGACCGTCACCCTTCCAGCGTTCCAGTTCACGCGCAAGCTGCGGCGTATCCCAGGGTTTGCCGGGGATATCCAGCGTGACGATGCGGTTTTTTCCTGCGGCGGCGAGCATCATCTCGCCTTCTTTATCCAGAATACGCTTGATGTCCGCATTTTTACCGCGCTTGCCGGCGGGTATTTCCACCAGTTCGAACGGCATATCTTTCGGAAAACGACGAAGGTATTCGGTAAAACCGGTTTGTACCCAATCCGGCATTTTGGTGCCGACGGCGACCAACTGCAGCTTCACAACTTAACCCCAGAGCTTTTCCAGTTCATACAGGCGACGGCTTTCTTCCTGCATGACGTGGACAATGACATCGCCTAAATCAACGACAATCCAGTCGGCAACGCTTTCGCCTTCAACGCCCAGCGGCAGCAGGCCGGCAGCGCGGGACTCCTGAACCACATGATCGGCGATAGACATAACGTGACGGCTGGAAGTACCGGTGCAGATAACCATGCAATCGGTGATGCTGGACTTACCCTGAACATCGATGGTGACGATATCCTGACCTTTTAAATCATCAATTTTGTCGATTACAAAATCCTGGAGTGCTTTACCCTGCAAGTTTTCCCCCTGGGGTGTGAAGATAAACGATATAAAACAGCCTGACAGTATACCCGAACTGAAAATATTGTCGGGACAATAAATCACCAAACGGCCTTTCAGGCGGGGTATCATCCCATTCCTTTATGCCGATTGCATCGCCATTTTTGTAAAACAATCTCTGTCCACAAATGCTGGAGGGGGATGATTCAGGCTGCGGAGAATAACAGTCTAATAATTAGTGTCAATGGGTTGGCCCTGCCCGGAGGCAGAAATCGGTTTTATTACTCATCGGGTCGCCAAATCGCTCGGCTGTTGAGCACCCTGAGCGTGGTAAATTCTGGCGTAAAATCAATGACGCTCCACGCGCCGTGGTCAATGCGGAAATGCCACATACTGGCGGTCGGCATTCCCAATAGACGCGCCGTTAACAGACTCAGGACGCCCTGATGGCTGACGATCAGTAAATTTTGATACGGATAGTGCGCCAGTTCGTTCGCGAAGTCGGCCACACGCCGGGAAAAGTCGGGAAAACCTTCGCCGTTGGTCGGTGCGGCGTGCTGCCAATCAGCGCACCAGGCTGCGTAATTCTCTTTGTCTTCAACCTGCAGGTCACGGTGGTGACGCATTTCCCAGTCACCGAAAAACATTTCGTTGAGCTGCGGGTTTGCGGTAAGCGGAATGTTACGTTCGCCCAGTAGCAGCCGTGCAGTATGCTGTGCGCGTTCAAGCCCGCTACACAGCGCATGATCGAAGGGAACCTGACGCAGCATCTCACCAAGGCGCTGCGCCTGCTGTTGGCCTTTGGCCGTGAGTGGCGTTGGCGCGTGGCCGCTGTACAGGCCAGCCACATTGGCTTCAGTTTCGCCGTGGCGAACTAACCAGAGCTTCATGCCGCTTCCTCTATGCGCCGTGGTGATACAACCCCTGTTGCATGATGTAGTTGAGCACCGCTTCGGGCATCATTTCATCGCAGGGTTCATTATTTTCCAGCCGTTCGCGAATCAGCGTGGCGGAGACGTCGAACCAGGGCGTTTCCGCCAGGTAGATTTTCCCCGCCGGCTGGTTGTGCAGCTCTTCAATATTACTGGTGAGGTGCTTGTCCAGCCAGTACTGATGCTCTTCGTGCTGCATGGTCAGCGGGTAACCTGGGCGACGGGTTACCAGCAGATGGGCGTTGTCGAGGATTGTTTCGTAGCGATGCCAGCTTGGGAAAGTGAGCAGCGAATCCTGGCCGATAATGAAGGCCAGGGGCTGATCCGGTCCCTGTTCCGCTCGCCACTCCTGGAGCGTATCCGCCGTAAAGGAAGGCGTATCGCGGCGCAGCTCGCGTTCGTCGAGCACAAAAAGCGGCTTATCGGCGATAGCCAGCTCAACCATCAGTTTGCGCTGTTCGCTGGTGGCTTCAGGCTGCGGACGATGTGGGGGTACGTTATTGGGCATAATGATGACCCTGGACAGACCAATCTGGTTGGCCAGGATCTCGACCGGCTTCAGGTGACCGTAATGGATGGGATCGAATGTCCCGCCGAAAAGCGCCTGTAGTTTTGCCATATCATCCATCGATAAATACGTCGGCTAGCGCTTTATGACAAAGCAATAGCGACAAACTTTCCAGTTCAGCCCAGATGGACTGACCATAATCCTGTTTTAAAGTGAGCTCGGCACGACTGAGCAGGGTGACGGCCTGACGCAGCTGTGAACCGCTCAGACGGTTAACCGCCTCACCGACCATCGCCCGACGGTTTTGCCAGACCCGGTGTTTATCAAATAACGAACGCAGCGGCGTGTGTGCGCTCTGACGCTTTAACGTCACCAGCAGCAGCAGTTCGCGCTGTACCGTGCGTAGTAGGATCACCGGCTCGCTGCCTTCAAGACGCAGTTGCTGCAGGATATGCAGCGCGCGTTTACTTTTGCCGGCCAGCAGCGCATCAACCCAGTGGAACGGCGTAAAGTGTGCGGCATCATTGACCGCCTGCTCTACGCGCGGCAGCGTGAGTTTCCCGTCCGGCCACAGCAGCGACAGGCGCTCGAGCGCTTGCGAAAGCGCCAGCAGGTTGCCTTCATAGCAGTAGCACAGCAGTTGACTGGCGGGTTCATCCAACAGGAGGTTGTTCTGTTTGGCACGGTTGGCCAACCAGCGGGGCAGTTGGGCGGGTTCCGGCGTCTGGCAGCTAATCTGCACCGCGCGGTTCGCCAGCGCCTGGATCCAGGCGGCATTCTCCTGCGATTTGGTCAGCTTGTTGCCACGAACGATCAGCAATAGATCGCCATGAAGCAAACTCACCAGCGTGGCTAGCTGTTCATTGATGGCGGCGTTCGGGCCATTTTCCGGTAGCAGCAGGAGCAGGGTTTGACGACTGGCAAACAGACTCATCGCCTGGCATAGAGAGAAGATCTCGTTCCAGTCGGTGCTGGCATCCAGCGTCACGGTATGGTGCTCAATAAAACCCTCGCTCACGGCGGCATGCCGGATCGCATCCTGGCTTTCCTGAAGGAAAAGAGGGTCATTACCGAGCAGGAGATACGCCGCGCGCAGCCCTTCAGAGAGCTGCGCGCGGAGTTGTTCTGGGTACAACCGAATCATCAGTTACCCAGAGTGGTAGAGACGCGAGAGCCGTTATCGGATGCGGAAGCCGCAGCCTCTTTGCTCTCTTTTACATCAGCGATGTGCACGCTTGGCAGCTTACGGATTAGCTGTTCGGCGGCTTTCTGGTACATTTCCTGAACGATCATGCTCTGTTCGTTGTCTTTTGCCAGCGCCTGCTGTGGGTTGTCAAAGAACGAACGATAGACCTTGGTGGAAATCGGGAAGATATCCTGACCCGGGAGCAGCACCGTAGCGTTGACCGTCATGACCATCTGGTATTCTGCCGTTTGACCGTTCTGGAACACAGACGCCGTGTCCTGGGAGAGGCTAACCGCGCCCAGACGCAGCGACGGTACGTCCTGACGAAGCGTGCTCTGATCAAGCAGCGTAATACCATTGCTTCTTAGTTGATCGCGCACAGCACGACTCAGCGGACCGTTAGGATCGCCGGACTGAAGGATCAATGTTTTCATTTCGTCCGGCACCTGCGTGGTACTACGCAGGTGCCAGCCGCATCCGGCGGTGACCAGCACCGCCAAAGATAACAACAACGTTGTCAGATATCGCACGCTTCCTCCCGCGCTTAGCCTACGACCAGGTTCAGCAGTTTGCCCGGTACGTAGATGACTTTACGTACGGTTACACCCTCAAGGTATTTCGCGACCAGGTGTTCCTGGCCTGCGCGTTCACGCACCTGTTCTTCGGTCGCATCGACCGCAACGGTGATTTTCCCGCGCACTTTACCGTTAACCTGCACAACGACCAGCGTGGTGTTTTCCACCATCGCTTTCTCGTCGGCCACCGGCCACGGCGCATTGTCGATATCGCCTTCGCCACCCAGTTCCTGCCACAGGGTGAAGCACACGTGTGGGGTGAACGGGTTAAGCATACGCACGACGGCCAGCAGCGCTTCCTGAAGCAGTGCGCGGTCCTGTTCGTCTTCCTGCGGCGCTTTCGCCAGTTTGTTCATCAGCTCCATGATCGCCGCAATCGCGGTGTTGAAGGTCTGACGGCGGCCGATATCATCGGTCACTTTAGCAATGGTTTTGTGGACGTCACGACGCAGCGCCTGCTGATCTTCGCTCAGCGCATCAACGTTCAGTGCCGCTACCGGGCCGCGAGCGGTATGCTCGTAAACCAGTTTCCACACACGTTTCAGGAAGCGGTTTGCCCCTTCAACGCCGGATTCCTGCCATTCCAGGGTCATATCCGCTGGAGAAGCAAACATCATGAACAGACGTACGGTATCGGCACCATAGCGCTCAACCATCACCTGCGGATCGATACCGTTATTTTTGGACTTCGACATTTTGCTCATGCCGGTATACACCAGCTCATGGCCTGCCGCGTCCTTCGCTTTCACGATACGACCTTTTTCGTCGCGCTCAACGATAGCATCAACCGGAGATACCCAGTTACGTTCGCCATTGGCACCAACGTAGTAGAACGCATCGGCCAGCACCATGCCCTGACACAGCAGCTGTTTAGCCGGTTCGTCAGAGTTGACCATGCCCGCGTCGCGCATCAGCTTGTGGAAGAAGCGGAAGTAGAGCAGGTGCATGATGGCGTGTTCGATACCGCCAATGTAAATATCCACCGGCAGCCAGTAGTTTGCGGCTTCTGGATCCAGCATGCCTTCGTTGTACTGCGGGCAGGTGTAGCGCGCGTAGTACCAGGAAGATTCCATAAAGGTATCGAAGGTGTCGGTTTCGCGCAGCGCAGGCATACCGTTGACGGTGGTTTTCGCCCACTCAGGGTCGGCCTTGATTGGGCTGGTGATACCGTCCATGACCACGTCTTCCGGCAGGATTACCGGCAGTTGATCTTCCGGCGTCGGCATCACAGTGCCGTCTTCCAGCGTCACCATCGGGATCGGTGCGCCCCAGTAACGCTGACGGGAAACGCCCCAATCACGCAGACGGTAGTTCACTTTACGTTCGCCAACGCCTTTCTCGGCCAACTTATCGGCAATGGCGTTGAAGCCCGCTTCAAAGTCCAGACCGTCGAATTCGCCGGAGTTAAACAACACACCTTTCTCGGTCAGCGCCTGCTCGGAGAGATCCGGTTCCGAGCCATCAGCGGCCAGGATAACCGGCTTGATGGTCAGGCCGTATTTGGTGGCGAATTCGTAATCGCGCTGGTCGTGACCCGGAACGGCCATAACCGCGCCGGTGCCGTACTCCATCAGCACGAAGTTAGCCGCCCATACCGGGATTTCTTCGCCAGTCAGCGGGTGAACCGCTTTAAAGCCGGTGTCGACGCCTTTTTTCTCCATGGTCGCCATATCGGCTTCGGCCACTTTGGTATTACGGCATTCGTCGATGAAAGCAGCCAGCTCTGGGTTATTCTCGGCCGCTTTCTGCGCCAGCGGGTGACCTGCAGCCACCGCCAGGTAAGTCGCACCCATAAAGGTGTCTGGACGGGTGGTGTAAACGGTCAGCGTATTGTCATAACCGGTCACGTCGAAGGTAATTTCTACGCCTTCAGAGCGGCCGATCCAGTTACGCTGCATCGTTTTCACGGTGTCAGGCCAGTGATCCAGGTTGTCCAGATCGTTCAGCAGTTCGTCAGCGTAGGCGGTGATTTTGATAAACCACTGCGGGATCTCTTTACGCTCAACTTTGGTGTCGCAGCGCCAGCAGCAGCCGTCGATAACCTGTTCGTTCGCCAGTACGGTCTGGTCGTTCGGGCACCAGTTGACCGCAGAAGTTTTCTTGTACACCAGCCCTTTTTTATACAGCTCGGTGAAGAACTTCTGTTCCCAGCGGTAGTATTCCGGCGTACAGGTCGCCAGCTCGCGACTCCAGTCATAGCCGAAGCCCAGCATTTTGAGCTGGTTCTTCATGTACGCGATGTTGTCGTAAGTCCACGGAGCAGGCGCGGTATTGTTTTTTACCGCTGCACCTTCAGCAGGCAGGCCGAACGCATCCCAGCCGATTGGCTGCAGTACGTTTTTGCCCAGCATGCGCTGGTAGCGAGCAATAACGTCGCCGATGGTGTAGTTACGGACGTGGCCCATGTGTAGTCGACCAGAAGGATAGGGAAGCATCGACAGGCAGTAATACTTCTCTTTGCTCTCGTCTTCGGTAACTTCAAATGTGCGCTTCTCATCCCAGTGAAGCTGGACTTTCGATTCTATCTCTTCCGGGCGGTATTGCTCTTGCATGGCAGCCAGTGATCCTGTTTTCAATACAGCTACAAATGTAGCCAATAGATGTGGTATTTCAGATCCGCATAGCATAGCCCAAACGTGCACGTCAAAACAGCCTTTCGCACGTTAAGGCGGTGAAAAGCCGCGCGGGTAATTTCTGAACTCTGTGGCGAAGCTGGCAAAGCGATCCACAAATAACGGCTATTATTATAAGAGGTTAACTGGCTGGGAGAGGAAATGATGAACAAGGTTGCTCAAATTTACCGTGAACTGGTCGCCACGCTGACCGAACGTTTGCGTAACGGCGAACGCGATATCGACGCGCTGGTGGCTCAGGCACGGGCGAAAGTCGCGCAAACCAGCGAGTTAACGCGCAGCGAAATTGACGAGCTGCTGCGCGCCGTGCGTCGCGATCTCGAAGAGTTTGCGATGAGCTACGGCGAAAGCCAGGAAGACGACTCCGATAGCGTCTTCCTGCGGGTGATTAAAGAGAGTATCTGGCAGGAACTGGCGGATATTACCGATAAGACACAGCTGGAATGGCGCGAGGTATTCCAGGATTTGAATCACCACGGCGTGTATCACAGCGGCGAAGTGGTAGGATTGGGAAATCTGGTTTGCGAGAAGTGTCATTATCACCTCGCCGTTTACACGCCGGATGTGCTGCCGCGCTGCCCGAAGTGCGGCCACGATCAGTTCCAGCGCAGGCCGTTCGAGCCGTAATCAAGCATGCCGGATGGCGACGCTATGCGTCTTATCCGGCCGACAAGAATAGGTCATCGTCAGCCGGATAAGCGTGAGCGCCATCCGGCGTTTTTGTTGCGTCAGGCGTAGAACGCCAAACGCTCCGCCAGCAGATTAACGAACGCCCCACGATCTACATCCACCATCACCGTCGCATTCGGCTTATTCCCCGTCAGGAAATAATAATCCACTACCGTCATCCCCTGGGTGTATTTCCCCTGTGTTTCTACGCCAACCCAACGCTCAACGGTGGTGAAAATGTCGGGCTTCAGCAGCCAGGCGATGGTGCACGGATCGTGCAGCGGCGCGCCGACAAATCCCCATTTTTCGTCTTTGTGGTACTCCATAAAGAAGTCCAGCAGCTCGGCGACGATGGTGGAAATGGGGTTGCCAATGGCGCGAAAGCGTTCGATATCGGTGGCGTGAATCTGTGCCTTATGGGTGACGTCCAGCCCGGCCATCACCACCGGAATGCCTGACTGGAAGACGATTTCCGCCGCTTCCGGGTCGACGAAAATGTTGAACTCGGCAGCGGGCGTCCAGTTGCCGAGCGTCATGGCGCCGCCCATGATCACGATGCGGGCGATTTTTGTATGCAGTTCCGGGTGGCTATTCAGCAGCAGCGCCACGTTGGTCTGTGGGCCAGTGGAGACGATGGTGACCGGCTGTGCGCTCTCGCGCAGGGTTTTTGCCATCAGCTCAACGGCAGTGCCGCTTTGCGGGGCGAATGACGGCTCGGGCAGCGCAGGGCCGTCGAGGCCGCTTTCGCCGTGAACGTTATCGGCGATAATCAGCTCACGCATCAGCGGTTTCACCGCGCCGCCAGCCACCGGGATATCCGGGCGCTTCAGCAGCGTCAGCATACGCAGGACGTTGCGCAGAGTCTTGTCCGGCGTCTGGTTGCCCGCGGAAGAGGTGATAGCTTTGACCTCAAGCTCAGGAGACGCCAGAGCGAGGACGATTGCAATCGCGTCATCATGACCCGGATCGCAATCAAGAATAATCGGCAGTGCCATAGCAGTTCCTTGTTCGCGTTATTTTGTGACAAGGGTAATGCTTGCTAGTGGAATGAACGAGAGGGGATGCGTTAAAGCGTGATGGAGCGCGCACTCTGCCGAGTGCGCGCCGGGAAGATTAGTGCAGGATTTTGGCGAGGAAGTCTTTGGCACGCTCCGACTTAGGATTGGCGAAGAACGCTTCTTTTTCAGCATCTTCGACGATTTTGCCTTCGTCCATAAAGATAACCCGGTTCGCCACTTTACGGGCAAAGCCCATTTCGTGGGTCACCACCATCATGGTCATCCCTTCGTTCGCCAGCTCGACCATCACGTCCAGTACCTCGTTGATCATTTCCGGATCGAGCGCCGACGTTGGTTCGTCAAACAGCATCGCCACCGGATCCATGCACAGCGCACGAGCGATCGCCACGCGCTGTTGCTGGCCGCCGGAGAGCTGCGCCGGGAACTTGTTGGCATGCGCAGACAGGCCAACGCGCTCCAGCAGCTTCAGACCTTTATCGCGGGCTGCGGCTTTATCGCGCTTGAGCACTTTGACCTGCGCCAGCGTCAGGTTCTCGATAATCGACAGGTGCGGGAACAGTTCGAAATGCTGGAACACCATGCCGACGTGCGAACGCAGCTGTGCCAAATCCGTTTTCTTGTCGTTCACCTTCGTGCCGTTGACCAGGATTTCGCCCTGTTGCACCGGTTCCAGGCCGTTAACGGTTTTAATCAGGGTGGATTTACCGGAGCCGGACGGCCCGCACACCACCACTACTTCGCCTTTTTTCACTTCCGTGGAGCAGTCGGTCAGCACCTGAAAGTGACCATACCATTTAGAGACATTTTTCAGGGTAATCATTATACGGTCCTTTTCTTCAAGTAGCTGACCAGCAGCGAAGCGCTAAGGCTAATCACAAAATAGACAAAACCTGCGAACAGAATCATTTCGACCTGGGTACCATCACGCTCACCAATGGTTGAGGCGGTACGGAAGAAGTCTGCGAGGCTCAGAACGTACACCAGCGAGGTATCCTGGAACAGGACGATCCCCTGGGTCAGCAGCAGCGGCACCATGGCGCGGAAGGCCTGCGGCAGAATGATGAGCTTCATCGACTGCCAGTGGGTCATCCCCAACGCCAGCGCGGCGCTGGACTGGCCGCGGGAAATACTCTGGATACCGGCACGGATAATCTCAGAGTAATAGGCGGCTTCAAACATGGAGAAGGCCACCATCGCTGAGATCAGGCGAATATCGCTTTTCGGCGACAGCCCTAACACGTTTTGCAGGAACCCGGGCACAATCAGATAGAACCACAGCAGCACCATCACCAGCGGGACGGAGCGGAAAACGTTAACGTAAGCCTTGGCGAACCAGGCAATCGGCTTGAACGCGGACAGGCGCATCACCGCCAGCAGCGTGCCCCAGACAATCCCCACCACCACTGCGGTGACGGTAATTTTGAGGGTGATAACCAGACCTGCCAGCAGGTAAGGCATCGATGGAATGATTGAACTCCAGTCAAACTCGTACATTATTTACCCCCCAGGTTGCCCGGCAGGCGGATTTTGCGTTCCACCAGCGCCATCACCAGCATAATCACGGCGTTAATGAAAACGTAAGCGAGGGTAATTGCCGTAAAGGATTCCCAGGCGTGCGCGGAGTAATCGAGCAGCTTGCCCGCTTGCGCTGCCATATCGACCAGACCAATGGTTGACGCGATGGCCGAGTTTTTCACCAGGTTCATCATTTCGGAGGTCATCGGCGGTACGATCACGCGATAGGCGTTCGGTAACAGCACGTAACGGTAGGTTTGCGGCAGGGTCAGGCCCATCGCCAGGCCGGCGTTTTTCTGCCCGCGCGGCAGCGACTGAATAGCGGCTCGCACTTGTTCGCAGACGCGCGCGGCGGTAAACAGCCCCAGGCAGATCATCGATGAGAGGAAGAACTGGATGTTGGGATCGAGTTCGGATTTAAACCACATGCCGAGATTTTCCGGCAGCAATTCCGGCACCACGAGATACCAGGTAAAGAACTGCACGATCAGCGGCACGTTACGGAACAGTTCGACGTAGCAGGTACCGATAGCCGATAAGAATCGGTTCGGTACGGTACGCAGAATCCCGAACAGTGAGCCGACGAAGAACGCGATAATCCATGCGGTAATGGACAGCGCGACGGTGACCTGGAAACCACTCCAGAGCCAGCCGAGATAGGTGGTGTTGCCAAATGGGGCCTGTTGTAAAAAGATTCCCCAGTTCCAGTCTATTGACATAATGAACTCCAGAAAAAAAAGGGTAGCAGTTCGACCTGCTACCCTCGAAGATTGTTGAACAGCGTTTTGCGGTATTCAGGCCAGGTGGGGAACGACCACCTGACATATAGTCTGTCCGTGCTGAACCACAATCGAGAGGGCAGATTCTTCCGCCCCGTATTTTTTATTAGTTAAGTGCTTTGTCGTTAGGCGTTTTGAACAGCGCTTTCATCTCGTCTGAGAGTTCAAAGTTCATGTTCAGGTTTTTCGGTGGAATCGGGTTTTTAAACCATTTTTCAAACCATTTGGTGGCTTCGCCGGAGGTTTGCGCCTGAGCGATGGTATCGTCCATCAGCTTTTTAAACTCAGGGTCGTCTTTACGCAGCATACAGCCGTAGGCTTCCTGGGACTGCGGCTTGCCGACAATTTCCCAGTTATCCGGCTTCTTGGCTTTTGCACGTTCGCCAGCCAGCAGCGCGTCATCCATCATAAAGGCCACTGCGCGGCCGCTTTCCAGGGTACGGAAAGAGTCGCCGTGATCTTTGGCGCTGATGATGCGCATATTCATTTTCTGTTCGTCATTCAGCTTGTGCAGCAGAATCTCGGAGGTGGTACCGGAGGTGACGACAACGGCTTTGTCTTTCAGATCCGGGAAGTCTTTAATCGGGCCGCCTTTTTTCACCAGCAGGCGGGTGCCGACGACGAAGATGGTGTCAGAGAAAGCGGCCTGTTTCTGGCGCTCAAGGTTGTTAGTGGTGGAGCCGCATTCGAAATCGAAGGTACCGTTTTGCAGCAGTGGAATACGGTTCTGCGAGGTGATTGGAATCAATTTCACCTGCAGGTCCGGTTTGTTGAGCTTTTTCTTCACGGCATCAACGATGGCGTTGGAGTAGTCCTGAGAGTAACCGACCACTTTCTGCTGGTTGTCATAATAGGAGAATGGTACGGATGATTCGCGGTGACCGACGACAATCACGCCGTTTTTAGCGATTTTAGCGAGCGTTCCGCCCGCGGCGGGTGCCGCATCTTCCGCATGCGCCAGGCCGGCAGACATCCCCAGAACCAGCATTGCTGTGGCAAGCTTACGTAATTGCATATCCAACTCCTTCATCCTCTGCGACGTTGCCGCATTGAACCCATTGTGAATGTTGTGTTGTTATCACTGCGTCTTTAGCGTGCAGCGTTATCTGTGTTTGTTAGCATTTAGTTTGGCTTAATGTAAAGATTTTGCTGCTTTATTGTTTATTTTTGCGAAGCGTGCCGCACCGCTTTGAGGCAAAAATCGCAGTTTGCACAATAATGGTGCTACCGATGCTGTGTTGTGGTGCAACTTAGTTGCGCCGGTAGGGAATGTGCAGCCTCTTGATTATATTAAGCAATTGGCGTGCCAGAATGAGGTTTTGGTGGTGGGGAGAGGTTGTTGGCCTGACAAGCGTAGCGCCATCAGGCTCGGTGCGATACAACTGCCGGATGGCGGCGTACCGCCTTATCCGGCCTACATTCGATAGTACAATGTTTTATTTGCGGCGTTGACGCAGGCTCATCACCAGCGCGCCAAAGCCGAACAGTACGGTAATCACCCACACCGTCCAGTCACCGGTTCGCGCGTACGGCGTCAGGCCGGTGGTCGGCGTGACTTTGGTGGTCAGCACCTGGCGGGTAAATTGCGGGATCATCGCCTGAATTTCACCGCGCGGGCCAATGACGGCGGTAATGCCGTTGTTGGTGCTGCGCAGCAGCGGGCGCGCCAGCTCCAGCGCGCGCATCCGCGCCATCTGGAAGTGCTGCCACGGGCCGATGGACTTACCAAACCACGCATCGTTAGAGATGGTTAGCAGGAAGTTAGTGTCCGGGCGGAAGTTGTCGCGCACCTGCTGGCCGAGAATAATTTCGTAGCAGATCGCGGCGGTGAGCTTCAGATTATGCGCCTGCAACTGCGGCTGAATGTACGGCCCACGGCTGAAGGATGACATTGGCAGGTCGAAGAACGGCGCCAGCGGACGCAGAATAGACTCCAGCGGCACAAACTCGCCAAACGGCACCAGATGGTTCTTGTTATAGCGGTTGCTGGATTCGTAGCTGTATGGGCTGTCTTTGCCCAGCGTGATAATGGTGTTGTAGGTGTCGTAACGGTTCTGCTTGTTGAGGCGCGAATCGACGATGCCCGTAATCAGCGTACTGTCTTTGGCGCGCAGGAGATCGTCCATCATGCTGAGGAAGCGCTGCTGGTTGATTTCCAGATCCGGAATCGCCGACTCCGGCCAGATAATCAGTTGCGATTTGCCCATCACCTGCTCGGTAGCGTCGAGGTAGACTTTTAGCGTATTCAGCAGCTGGTTTTCGTCCCACTTCAACGCCTGCGGAATATCCCCCTGGACCAGCGAAACCTGAGTGGTTTTGTCGGTTTGCAGGGTGTACCACTGGATATAGCGCAGCGGGAAGGGCAGGGCAAAGAGCACCACGCCGATGACCAGCGGACGCCAGTTACGGGTGACCAGCGCCAGCACCAGCAGGCCGCTTACCATCATTAGCAGGAAGTTAATCGCCTCCACGCCCATCAGCGGCGCCAGCCCTTTCAGTGGGCCGTCAATCTGGCTGTAGCCAAACTGCAGCCACGGGAAACCGGTCAGCACCCAGCCGCGCAGGAATTCGGTCAACTGCCAGACAACCGGCGCAGCAATCGCCACGCGCAGCCAGTTCGCTTTCGGCCACAGCCGCGACAGAACACCAGCAAACAGGCCGGTATACAGCGACAGATAAGCCGCCAGCAGCACCACGAGGAAGACGTTGACCGGGCCGGGCATGCCGCCAAACTGCGCGATACTGACATAAACCCAGTTGATACCGGAGCCAAACAGGCCAAAGCCCCAGAAATAACCAATGGCCGCCGCCTGCACCGGGCGACGGTTGAGCGTCAGCCCCTGCAGACCCATCAGCGAGATAATCGCCGCAGGCCAGATGTCATAAGGAGAAAAAGCCAGCGTACCGCTGGCTCCGAAAAGTAGCGCCAGCAGCAGGCGAATGCGCTGGCGTTCAAGCAATGAGGCAAATGCCATGGAGATTATTCGTCCAGTTTCGGTTGGGGGGAATCGTCCGGAATCTTAACATGAACCTGAATAATACGACGGCTGTCAGCCATCGCCACCTTAAACTGGTAACCATCAATGTCGATGGTTTCCCCACGCGCCGGCAGATGACCAAAGGCCTGCATCACTAGCCCGCCGATGGTATCGACCTCTTCATCGCTGAAGTGGGTGCTGAAGGCGTCGTTGAAGTCTTCGATAGAGGCCAGCGCGCGCACCGTCCAGGTGTGGCGGCTGAGCTGACGGAAGTCGATATCGTCCTCTTCGTCATACTCGTCTTCGATTTCGCCGACGATAAGCTCCAGAATGTCTTCGATAGTCACCAGGCCCGAAACGCCGCCAAACTCATCGATAACGATGGCCATATGGTAGCGCTGGGAGCGGAATTCCTTGAGCATACGGTCAACCCGTTTGCTTTCCGGTACGACAACCGCGGTGCGTAACACTTTATCCATGCTGAAAGCTTCGGCATCGCTGCGCATAAACGGCAGCAGATCCTTGGCCATCAGAATCCCTTCAATGTGATCTTTGTCCTCGCTGATAACCGGGAAACGCGAGTGGGCGGACTCGATGATCACATCAAGACATTCGTCCAGGGTCTGGTTGCGTTTCAGGGTAATCATTTGGGAGCGCGGGATCATGATGTCGCGGACGCGCTGGTCGGCGATATCCATTACCCCTTCGAGCATGTCGCGCGTATCTTCATCGATAAGCTCGTTTTGCCCGGAATCACGGATCAGCGCCAGAAGATCGTCACGGTTTTTCGGTTCACCGTGGAAAAGCTGGCTGAGTAAGAGGGAGAAGAATCCCTTTTTGCTGTTTACTGTGTCACTACTGTGTGAATTGTCGTCGCTCATGGCGTCGTTTGGGTTCTCATGTTGATTAAACTGTCGCTCGTCGCGCGTAAATTCAGCGCCGGACGGCATGGAAAAACATTGGGCCGCAGCCCAACGCTTTATTCTTTCTCGGAAATGTACGGATCCTCATAGCCCAGAGCAAGCATTATCTCTGTCTCGAGGCTTTCCATCTCTTCCGCTTCCTCATCTTCGATGTGGTCATAGCCCAGCAGATGCAGGCTGCCGTGGACAACCATGTGCGCCCAGTGGGCTTCCAACGGTTTGCCTTGCTCAGCGGCTTCCTGCTCCACCACCTGACGGCAGATGATCAGATCGCCCAACAGCGGCATCTCCATACCCGGTGGCGCTTCAAACGGGAAGGAGAGCACGTTGGTCGGTTTATCCTTACCGCGATAGGTGAGGTTCAGTTCATGGCTCTCAGCTTCATCCACCAGGCGAATCGTCACTTCTGATTCCTCCTGGAACTGCGGGATAACGGCATCCAGCCAGCCCTGGAACTGACTTTCTTCTGGCAGACCGGTGTTATTTTCACAGGCCAACTGGAGATCGAGGATCACCTGACTCATTTCTGCTCCTGCGCCTGAGCTTCGCGTTTGCGTTCTGCGGCCAGCTCGGCTTTACGTTTTTGATCGGCTTCTTCCCACGCCTCATAGGCGTTGACGATGCGGGCAACCACCGGGTGGCGCACCACGTCTTCGCTGTGGAAGAAGTTAAAGCTGATTTCATCGACTTCGGCCAGCACTTCGATAGCATGGCGCAGGCCGGATTTGGTGCTGCGCGGCAGGTCAATCTGGGTGACGTCGCCGGTGATAACCGCTTTAGAGTTAAACCCGATACGTGTCAGGAACATCTTCATCTGTTCGATGGTGGTGTTCTGGCTTTCATCGAGAATGATAAACGCATCGTTCAGCGTACGGCCGCGCATGTAGGCCAGCGGCGCGACTTCGATGACGTTACGTTCCATCAGCTTCTCAACTTTCTCGAAGCCGAGCATCTCAAACAGCGCGTCGTACAGCGGGCGCAGATACGGGTCAACCTTCTGGCTTAAATCGCCTGGCAGGAAGCCGAGTTTTTCGCCCGCTTCAACCGCCGGACGGGTCAGCAGAATACGGCGAATTTCCTGACGCTCCAGCGCGTCGACCGCAGCCGCCACCGCCAGGTAGGTTTTACCGGTACCTGCCGGGCCGATACCGAAGGTGATATCGTGATCGAGAATGTGGGCGATGTACTGCGCCTGGTTAGGCGTACGCGGTTTGATCACCCCACGCTTGGTTTTGATATTGATTGCTTTGCCGTAGTCCGGCACGCTCTCGGCGCTCTGTTCCAGCACGCGCGCTTCTTTAATCGCCAAGTGGATCTGCTCTGGCTCAATGTCCTGAATCTGGCCGCGCATCGGGGCGGTGTCCACATACAGGTTACGCAGAATATCAGCAGCGGCGGTCACGCAGATGGCGCGTCCCGTCAGTTTGAAATGGTTATCGCGGCGGTTGATTTCGATGCCCAGTCGTCGCTCCAGCTGTTTGATATTGTCATCAAACGGGCCACACAGGCTCAGCAGACGGGCATTGTCTGCAGGCTCCAGGGTAATTTCGCGAGTGTCTATGTTCAAACTGTTCCTCTTATGTCTGTATAGCCGTAGGACACGCGTCTTTGGCTCGTAAAGGAATTATTCACGCCGCAGTCAAAAGGCGCAAGCATTGCGATAAATATGGGGGTGGCAGGAGGAAATACAAGGCCCGCCAGAGTTGACGGGCCATGAAGATTAAGGCTGGTAGATTCCTACGCCCAGGTCGCTCTCTCTGCGGGTACGCGCAATGACTGACTCCGGCGTTTCAACCACACGCAGGCCCATCTCATCTTCGGTACGCACCAGTTTGCCGCGCAGGGAGTTGGTGTAGACGTCGATGATTTCCACATCAACAAACTTACCGACCATGTCCGGCGTGCCTTCAAAGTTGACCACGCGGTTGTTCTCAGTGCGCCCGGTCAGCTCCATAATGCTTTTACGCGAGGTACCTTCCACCAGGATACGCTGGACGGTGCCAAGCATACGGCGGCTCCAGGCCATCGCTTGCTGGTTGATACGCTCCTGCAGAATGTACAGGCGCTGCTTTTTCTCTTCTTCCGGTACATCGTCGACCATATCGGCTGCCGGCGTGCCTGGACGCGCGGAGAAGACAAAGCTAAAGCTCACGTCAAAGTTCACATCGGCAATCAGCTTCATGGTCTGCTCGAAGTCCTGGGTCGTTTCTCCCGGGAAACCGACGATAAAGTCGGAGCTTATCTGAATATCTGGACGCGCGGCGCGCAGCTTACGGATAATCGATTTGTACTCCAGCGCGGTGTGCGGGCGGCCCATCAGGTTCAGCACGCGGTCGGAACCGCTCTGAATCGGCAGGTGCAGGAAGCTCACCAGCTCCGGCGTATCGCGATAGACTTCGATGATGTCGTCGGTGAACTCGATCGGGTGGCTGGTGGTGAAGCGCACGCGGTCGATCCCGTCAATGGCGGCCACCAGGCGCAGCAGTTCCGCGAAGGAGCCGGTGGTGCCGTCGTAGTTCTCACCGCGCCAGGCGTTAACGTTCTGTCCCAGCAGGTTGACTTCACGCACGCCCTGAGCGGCCAGTTGGGCAATCTCAAATAAGATGTCGTCGCAAGGGCGGCTGACCTCTTCACCACGGGTATACGGCACCACGCAGTAAGTGCAGTACTTGTTACAGCCTTCCATGATGGAAACGAATGCGGTCGGGCCTTCGGCGCGCGGTTCAGGCAGACGGTCAAACTTCTCGATTTCCGGGAAGCTGACGTCAATCACCGGGCGACGATTGTTGCGTACGGCGTCAATCATTTCTGGCAGACGGTGCAGCGTTTGCGGCCCGAAAATAATATCTACGTAGTGGGCGCGTTGGCGAATGAGTTTGCCTTCCTGAGACGCAACGCAGCCGCCGACACCAATAATGACCTTTGGATTTTTGGCTTTGATTAATTTCCAGCGGCCTAACTGGTGAAAGACTTTCTCCTGCGCTTTCTCTCGAATTGAGCAGGTGTTCAGCAGCAAGACATCGGCTTCTGCTGCATTTTCAGTCAGTTGATACCCATGAGTGGCATCCAGCAGATCGGCCATCTTTGATGAATCGTATTCGTTCATCTGACAGCCCCAGGTTTTAATATGGAGTTTTTTTGTCATCGCCTTGCTCTTGCTCAATTATGAATAGCCAACATTGCCGGGCGCGTATTGTAATGCTTTGACGCGGTTGTGACCAGCCTGGCGGATATTCGCCGTAAAGGGCAAAAGTCCGGTAAACTTAAGGGATTCGGCTTTAAGGATAATAAATGATGACAATTCGACATACTGACGTCGCCGTTATCGGCGGTGGGATGGTCGGCGGCGCGTTAGCGTTAGGTCTGGCGCAGAATGGTTTTTCGGTTGTGGTGCTGGATAAAGCGCCGCCTCCGGCATTTGATCCTACGGCTCAGCCGGACGTGCGCATTTCCGCCATCAGCGCCGCGTCTGTGCAGCTGTTACGCAGCCTGGGGGTCTGGGACGCCGTACTGGCAATGCGCGCGCATCCGTGGCGGCGTCTTGAGACCTGGGAGTGGCAGACTGCGCATGTGGTATTCGACGCCGCCGAGCTGAAGCTGCCAAACCTCGGCTATATGGTCGAGAACAATGTTCTACAGCTGGCGCTGTGGCAGGCGCTGGAGGCGCATCCGCAGGTCACGCTGCTGCACGGCAGTGCGTTAAAAGAAATACACGGCCAGCATCTGCATCTGGCGGATGACACCGAGATTGTTGCTCTTCTGGTGGTCGGTGCCGACGGGGCGCAGTCGCAGGTGCGGCAACTGGCGGGTATTGGCGTGCATGGCTGGCAGTATCCACAATCCTGTATGCTGATCACCGTGAAGTCCGAAAACGAACCGGGTGACAGTACCTGGCAGCAGTTTACACCGACCGGGCCGCGTGCCTTTTTACCGCTTTACGATAACTGGGCTTCGCTGGTGTGGTACGACACCCCGGCGCGCATTCGCCAGCTACAGTCGCTGTCGATGACGCAGCTTCAGCGAGAAATCAGTGCGCATTTTCCGGCGCGTTTAGGAAATGTTACGCCGGTGGCGGCAGGAGCTTTCCCCCTGACGCGCCGCCATGCGTTGCAGTATGTGCAGCCGGGGCTGGTGCTGGTAGGCGACGCCGCGCATACCATTCATCCGCTGGCGGGGCAGGGTGTGAATCTGGGCTACCGCGACGTTGATGCGCTGCTGGACGTGCTGGCGAACGCACGCAGCGTCGGCGAAGACTGGGCTAGCCTGCCGGTGCTCGAACGCTATCAGTCGCGCCGTCGGGTGGACAATCTGCTGATGCAAAGCGGCATGGATCTGTTCTACGCCGGTTTCAGCAACGATCTCGGCCCGCTGCGGGTTTTGCGTAATGTGGGGTTAATGGCGGCACAGCGGGCGGGCGTATTGAAACGTCAGGCGCTGAAGTACGCGCTGGGATTGTAGTTGTAGTTCGGATAAGGCAGCGCTGCCATCCGGCACGTTGCCTGATGGCTCTTTGCTCATCAGGCTCATGACATTCTGGAAAGGACAAAAACAAAAAAAGCTCGCCGAAGCGAGCTTTAAAATTTGGCTGGGGTACGAGGATTCGAACCTCGGAATGCCGGAATCAGAATCCGGTGCCTTACCGCTTGGCGATACCCCAACGGGTGCATTCACTGATGTGAACGACTTTTAAAATTGGCTGGGGTACGAGGATTCGAACCTCGGAATGCCGGAATCAGAATCCGGTGCCTTACCGCTTGGCGATACCCCAACAAATTGTTTTTGGATAACCGGGTAAACCCGGCACTCCGGAATATGGTGGCTACGACGGGATTCGAACCTGTGACCCCATCATTATGAGTGATGTGCTCTAACCAACTGAGCTACGTAGCCAAATTGTTTTCTTCGATGGCTGGGGTACCTGGATTCGAACCAGGGAATGCCGGTATCAAAAACCGGTGCCTTACCGCTTGGCGATACCCCAATACCGTCGCGGTTAACCGCAAATATCGAAGAAAAATGGCTGGGGTACCTGGATTCGAACCAGGGAATGCCGGTATCAAAAACCGGTGCCTTACCGCTTGGCGATACCCCATCCGTGCAACGCTTACTGGTGAATGGTGCGGGAGGCGAGACTTGAACTCGCACACCTTGCGGCGCCAGAACCTAAATCTGGTGCGTCTACCAATTTCGCCACTCCCGCAAAAAAGATGGTGGCTACGACGGGATTCGAACCTGTGACCCCATCATTATGAGTGATGTGCTCTAACCAACTGAGCTACGTAGCCATCTTTTTTTCGCGTTACCTTATCGGCGTTGCGGGGCGCATTATGCGTATTGAGCCCTGGACCGTCAACACCTTTTTCAATGAAATTCACCGGAATGTGACTGTTTGGTTAGGTTGCGAACAGCCTGGCGCATTATTCGGCAATTATTGGCTATTTACCGTTATCCCAAACGTAAAATAGACCCTTCACAGTGCGTTGGCTAGTGGGTTCTGGCACCGGTTTAAGAATTGATTGTTATCACTGCAAACGTGGGTTTGCCGACAGCGGAAAGAAGCAGGGCCCCGATGTCGCCATCGGGGCCCTGCTATTAAAACATCGTGCTTACTTATAAGCAGACTGATGCACGCCTACCGCACGGCCAGACGGATCGTCCATGGTTTTGAATGCTTCATCCCACTCAATGGCTTTCGCAGAGGAACATGCTACGGACGGGCCACCCGGTACGCATTCCGCAGCGCTCGGCACCGGGAACAGCTCTTCAAAGATTTCACGGTACAGGTAGCCTTCTTTTGAGCTCGGCGTGTTGTACGGGAAACGGAAGTGTGCGGTTTCCAGCTGCTGGTCGGTCACCTGTTTTGCCGCCACTTCTTTCAGCGTATCAATCCAGCTGTAGCCAACGCCGTCAGAGAACTGCTCTTTCTGGCGCCACGCCACGCTTGCCGGCAGATAGGATTCGAAGCACTCGCGAAGCACGTGTTTTTCCATTTTACCGTTGCCGCACATTTTGTCCTGCGGGTTGATGCGCATTGCCACATCGAGGAATTTTTTATCCAGGAACGGCACGCGTGCTTCCACGCCCCAGGCGGACATCGCTTTGTTGGCACGGGCGCAGTCATACATATGCAGAGCCTGCAGTTTACGTACGGTCTCTTCGTGCAGTTCTTTGGCGTTCGGCGCTTTATGGAAGTACAGGTAGCCGCCAAACACTTCATCAGAACCTTCGCCAGACAGCACCATTTTGATGCCCATCGCTTTGATTTTACGTGACATCAGGTACATCGGCGTGGAGGCGCGGATGGTGGTCACATCATAGGTTTCGATGTGGTAGATAACATCACGAATGGCATCAAGGCCTTCCTGCACGGTGAAGTGAATTTCATGGTGCACGGTGCCGAGGTGGTTAGCCACTTCCTGCGCGGCTTTCAGGTCAGGTGAACCTTCCAGACCGACGGCGAAAGAGTGCAACTGCGGCCACCAGGCTTCAGAGCGTTCCTGATCTTCGACGCGACGGGCGGCGAATTTTTTGGTGATAGCCGAGATAACCGAAGAGTCCAGACCGCCGGACAGCAGCACGCCGTAAGGAACGTCGGACATCAGGTGGCTTTTCACGGATTCTTCCAGCGCCTGACGAAGCTCATTTTTGTCGGTGACGTTGTCTTTTACCGCGTCGTAATCGAACCAGTCGCGCTGATAGTACTGACGAATTTCGCCGTCTTTGCTCCACAGGTAGCTGCCTGCCGGGAACTCCTGAATGGTGCGACAAACCGGAGTCAGCGCCTTCATTTCTGAGGCGACATAGAAGTTGCCGAATTCATCATGGCCCATGTACAGCGGGATAATACCGATATGGTCACGGCCAATCAGGTAGGCGTCTTTCTCGCTGTCATACAGCGCGAAGGCGAACATGCCCTGCAGATCGTCAAGGAACTCGGGGCCTTTTTCCTGGTACAGCGCGAGGATCACTTCACAGTCAGAGCCGGTCTGGAACTGATAGCGATCGGCATATTCAGCGCGCAGGGCTTGATGGTTGTAGATTTCACCGTTGACCGCCAGAGCGTGCGTTTTCTTTTCGTTATACAGCGGCTGGGCACCGGCGTTCACGTCAACAATCGACAAACGTTCATGCGCAAGAATGGCTTTATCGCATGCGTAAATACCGGACCAGTCCGGGCCACGGTGGCGCATCAGGCGGGAGAGCTCAAGCGCTTTTTTACGCAGCTCGCCCGCGTCAGTTTTAATATCCAGTACACCAAAAATAGAACACATAGACTTCTCCGTTAACCCTGTTGTGCTGTGTTGTTGTGTGGCGTTGCGCTATCGCGTTGCCTTTGCATGACTAAAAAAATGCCGTAAAGGGCGCACGGGTGCAAGGCTTTTTCAGCCTCTGGAAGAAATAATGCAATAGGGCTTAATGAATACTAAAAAATACGTACGTAGAATCTTCTGTTATTGATGAATCTTCATTTTTATGCGGATTTTTTTATCGATTCCGTTTTCGGGCGGGCGTGTGATGTGGCATTTGTGCACATCACCCGACAGCGCCAGGCTGCCGGGTGATGAGAACGTCAGAAATGATAGTACACGCCTATACGTACCCGGTTTTCGTCATCGCCGTCGCTGGCTTTATCCAGATAAGCGACATCAATATAAGGCGTAAAGTGGTCGTCAATTTTGTAGCTTAACGCTAACGTATGCTCGTAGTTCTCGGTCGAACCATTGCCGTAGCGATAATCTTCATCACGTTTATGATAGGTAAAGTTGTACTCCATCCAGATTCGGTCGGTGACATTGAGGTCGGCCCAGATGTTAACTTCCTGGTTGGAATCTTCGGTGTAATCGCCGTTATAGTCGAAGCTCTGATAATTGTTCTGGTTATAGCGGTAGCCTGCAATGAGCATGAAGTTATCAGTCACCTGCACGCCAAGTTTGACGTAGGGATCAAAGGCGCTGCCGTTAGAACCCCAGTTAAAAACGAAACCGGGCCAGAAGAACAGGCGTGAAGCAAGTGGGATCTTATAGTTGGATTCAATTTCATTATAGCGGTTATTAAATTCATCAAAGTGCTTACCTTGCCCGGAAGTATTCTGAATGCTGAAATAGAGGTCGTCATCCAATTTCATTCCGTATTCTATTTTTGTCTGGAATTGTTCGCTCCCGGACATATAAGCTTCACGAAAGTTAACCCAGGAATCTGTAATTTTCATTGCTGATGCAGAGGTACTCATAAGAGCAAGGCTAATAGCAGTCGATAGTAAGGTGATATTTTTCATTCTTTTCATCCATTATGAATTTAAATTATATTTCCGATACGACTGAATTCGGATGAGAGTAGGTTATTTTTCGGGCCACAATTTTTCATGCGGCAGGCCGGTCAGGGTGTGCAGTACCGCCTTCGTTTCAGGAGCCGTATCGCTTAACGAACCGCCATTTTTCAAACGTGCAATTTCATTTTTGACTATCTGATGATTCTCTTTCGACAGCTTGAAGCGGAACGCAATAATGGTGCTGAGCAGTAACAAAATGACGTTGCCAAAAAAGAACAGGGCAGTAATCCCGTGAATAGTGGTGATGGATTGAGTACTGCTGGTCGCGTCGAAATGGACGGCTTGCAGTACGATGCCAATTAACATTCCAGCCAGCGCTGAGGTGCTTTTTCTGGCAAGCGTCATCACGCCAGCAAAAACACCTTCGCGGCGTTGGCGTGTGACCAATTCATCGACATCAGGAATAAAAGGATAAATATTCCAGATAATATAGACGTAGCCACCCTTGAAGAACTGATAGATAAGCGAAGTGACGTACATGATGGGAAGCATCAATAAAGGCTTCCAGAAGTAGAACCCGGAAAAGACAAAAAAGCACAACATGCTGACGGTCAGGCAGATTCTCAGGCTCCAGGTCTGGCCATAACGGATCACCATCCACGCCATCAGCGCGTTACTCCAGCCGGTAAGGAAAATACCCACCGCCAACAGGTTTGAGGCCATCACCGAAGTGCTGTTCAGCGAGTAGATAATAAAATAGATAAATACCGTGTAGAACAGATCGAGTGAGGTAAACGACAGCACGTACATGGTCAGGTGCTGGCGGAAGCAGCGCACGCGTAGCGTAGAAGCCATATCCGTAAAAATATGTTTTATGCTGAAGCTGCGCGCTTTAGGGGCATCTGCCGTGCTTTCCTGTTTACGCTCCCAGGTGGTGGACCAGGTGACCAGCAGAGCTACCATAAAAATAACGGAGAAAATGACGGCGTTAATGAAGAAAACTTTGCTGTCCGACGTACCGAAATGTGCAAACAGACGTCCCGGTAAGAAGGTCGCGAGCCAGGTACTGAAACCGCCATAAAACAGACGAACGGCGGACAGAATACTGCGCTGCTTGTAGTCGTCGGTCATTTCGGAAGCGAGGGTTTCCCAGGGAATGATGACCAGCGCACCGATGATCTCTATGGAAAGGTAGACCACCAGATAGTAAAGATAGGGCATGCCGGGGATCCACAGCAGTGAATAGACATAAACCAGCACTGCGCCCAGCAGCAGGAAGATGCGTCGGCGACCAAAACGACGGCCTAACCGGGTATTCCCGATATTATCGGTAAGATAGCCAACGCAGGGGCTAACGAAGGTATCGATAATTTTGGCGATAAATAGAATCGATCCTGCCTGAATGGGCGTCAAACCCGAAAAGTTGGTAAAAAAATACATTAACCACGCCGCAATAATGGAAAATGCGCCGCTGGAAAAGAGGTCCGTCATGCCGTAACCAATATAGGTTCGCAGTTTAATCGGTACAGGGGTGCTCATAGGGTATCTCCAGAAATACGCCATAAAGTTAGATGAATTTATTTAGCGGTGGCATAAATGCCACCGGCTAATGGTTTTTATTTGTCAGGGATAAATCTTTCTGTTTCGTGAGTCATGAATACCTGATTTACGATAAAAATAGGTGTTGACCTGGTCACGCCAGGCTTCAGCGTTATTCAGTTGTCTATTTAAACGCTCTTGTACTTCGTGAAATAGAACTTCTGGAATGTTTTTATCTGCGGCAAGCTCCGCCCATTTTTGAATATAATCTTCAACCTGAGCCACGCCATTAAAGTGGCTGTCGTAAATGTGCTGGATAACGGTCTTACCTGAAGGCAGGACGTGGCGATATTTCAGATGATGGAAGAATAAAATCAGCTCCTGCGGGCAGCGATTCGGGTTGTTATACATTTGGCAGTTGAGCGGATGATATTGTTTTACGTATCCTGTACCGCTGTTTTGGGTGCGGTCGACGCCAAGACCGTAGCGGTTAGCGTAGTGGTAAGTACCCCAGCTATCGTATTCGTAGCCATCAACCGCGGGACCGTAGTGGTGATGGGGCTGTACCATCCAGCCTACACCCAGTGGTGCGGTATAGCTTTCGTAAACTAACCAGCTGCTGAGCAGCATCTGGCTAACGGTGTCGACGGTTTTGGGGGAGTCAGACAGCGTGAGCTTGCACCACTCCTGTGCCAGCAGGCGTTCATCGATCTCAGGATCCCATATTAAACGGCCATAACCGTAGAGGTTGGCCTGCGCAAGCGGATGACCCGTCCAGAAGGGATGATCGCCGGTGTTGACCACCGCCGTGACGCCGCTGTGGCGCATAGAGTGCTGACGACAACGGCCTGCAAGGATATCGGCAATCGAGGCGTCGTGCCTTCCCGGTTGGGTATCAAAGCCGAGAATGGTTTTCCACTGGGGAACTAACCAGCTGAGATCGATTTGCTGGCCGGTATACTCCTGGGTGATTTGCAATTCCATGACTTTGTTGGTGTGGGGCATCGCGCCCAGCAGGGGTGATACCGGTTCACGAACCTGGAAGTCCATCGGACCGCTTTTGATCTGCAAAATAACGTTGTCATCGAACTGCCCATCCTGTGGCGCAAAGTGGTCCCAGGCGGCACGGGCGCGATCGGTGCTACGGTCATACCATTTTTGCTGGCAGTTGTAGACGAAGCAGCGCCAGTACAGCAGACCCCCGTAAGGAGCTAACGAGCGCGCTAACATATTGGCGCCGTCAGCATGGGTACGCTCATAGGTGAAGGGGCCAGGGCGATGCTCCGAGTCCGCTTTCACTACGTAGCCGCCAAAATCAGGAATATATTGATAAATCTCTTCGGCGCGTTGCTGCCACCACGTCACAACCTGCGGATCAAAGGGGTCTGCCGTGGCGAGATCGCCGGTTTCGATAGGCGCGGCAAAGTTAACGCTCAGGAAAAGCTGGATAGCGTAGCGGCGGAAAATAGCCGCGATACGGGCAACGTCAGGCAGCAGGTGTTGACGAATCAGGTTAGTTTCATGATGGTGGACGTTAACATTGTTTATCGTCAGGGCGTTGATGCCGACGCTGGCCAGCAGGCGTGCGTATTGGCACAGGCGAGTTTCATCGTAACTTATTTTATTATCAGCGAAAAAGAGTGAACGGCCTGCATATCCGCGCTCGATCGAGCCATCCATATTATCCCAGTGGTTAATCATGCGGATTGCAAAAGCCGGGCGTTCTTTTGTTATTTCCTTCACACCCGTTGGATTAGCGATATTACGCAGCAAATGGAACCAGCCATACAGTAACCCGGCATAATCTCCGGCAGTAATGGTTATCGCGTAATCATCGCGTGTAATCAAATATTCGCCATGACATGGCTGAGAGTCCGTGAAGGGCTCGAGTTTAAAAATTAGCGAGGCTTCATGAGGAGCGGCGGCTATTACCGTGTCTGCAGTGAGTTGTTTAATCTCCAGCAGCAATGTCTGGTTGTTCTCGTCCTCCTGATGGGGGAGATGAACCGCTTGTAAATACGGTTTAAGCCATGTTCCTTCCACGCTGGAGGGCAACCAACAATATGAAAAGTGACGGGGCTGGGCTATTTCCTGACGCGGTCTCATTATTTATCCTCTCAATCACCATACAAGTATGAGTGTGAGGGTAAATAATGAAATTAAAGAAATCTATTATAAAAATAGCTTGTGGGATTACGATAATTATTTTTCACATGATGGATCACATTTTTTATCAGGGTGGGAATAGGATGGGAGGATTTATGTTATATAACGGAAAGGGTGGTATTGCTGATATGAATTTATATTTTGTATCTATATTATTGGCAAATGAATATGGTGCTTTATATCCATCTACCAATAATTTATGTGAATCTATTAGAGAATGTCGATTTCCGCCACAGACGGATAAATCCATGATGGCCGGAACGGCATATCATCGATGTCATCCACGGTGGAGACGCCAGAGAGGACCAGAATCGTTTCCAGACCAGCCTGGAAGCCGGCCAGAATATCGGTGCGGAGATTATCGCCGACGATCACCGTCTGCTCTGAATGTGCCTGCATTTTGTTAAGCGCGGCGCGGATGATCCACGGGCTTGGCTTGCCAACGACAAACGGCTTACGGCCTGAGATTTTTTCGATGCCGGCGCACAGTGCGCCACAGGCAGGGTAATAGCCGCGGCCATGCGTGTCCGGGTTGGTTGCAATGAAGCGTGCGCCATTGGCCACGAAGAATGCCGCTTTGTGCATCATCTCCCAGTTAAAGGAGCGCGTTTCACCCACGATAACGAAGTCAGGGTTGACGTCGGTGATGGTGAACCCGGCTTTATAAAGTTCGTGGATCAATGCGCCTTCGCCGACCACGTACGCTTTTTTGCCTTCCTGGCGGCGCAGGAAATCGGCGGTAGCCATGGCGGAGGTGTAAAATACGCTGTCAGGCACGTCGATGCCTGCGGTGGCGAAACGGTTCGCTAAATCCTGACCCGTCTGTGAAGGGTAGTTAGTCAGACAAAGAAACGGCATACCTTTATCCAGTACGCGCGCGACGAATTCTGCCGCGCCCGGCACGGCGACGTTATCGTGCATCAGCACGCCGTCAATATCACAGATTACATTCTGAATGGTCATGGACTACCTGGCGTTTGTTTTTGAAGAGGCGTAATTATACACGTTATCCCCAGCATTACCTCTCAGGACTAACCTTCCAACAAATGTTGCAGCAAAATCCCGTTCAGCATGGCGCGTTTAACCAGCGCAAAAGCGCCAATCGCGGAGCGATGGTCGAGGGTTGAGCGCACCACCGGCAGATTCTTGCGGAACGCCTTCAGAACCTGAGTATTGATACAGCCTTCGATGGCGGGTAACAGCACGCGGTCAGCCTCGATGATCTCACCAGCAATTACCACTTTTTGTGGGTTAAACAGGTTGATGGCGATGGCAATTGTTTTCCCGAGATGGCGCCCCACGTGCTCAATAACTTCGGTGGCAAGTGGGTCACCTTTATTGGCCGCCTTACAGATGGTTTTGATGTGGCAATCGTCAAGCGTGATTCGGCTCTGGTAGCCCTGTTCAAGCAGATGGCGCACGCGCTGCTCAATGGCGGCATTCGCAGCCACGGTTTCCAGACAGCCGAAGTTACCGCAGTGGCAGCGCTCGCCGAGCGGATCAACCTGAATATGGCCGATCTCACCCACATTGCCATTACGGCCAATAAAAATACGCCCGTTAGAGATAATGCCCGCGCCGGTACCGCGGTGCACGCGCACCAGAATGGAGTCTTCACAGTCCTGGCTTGCACCAAAGTAGTGCTCCGCGAGCGCCAGACTGCGGATGTCGTGGCCGACAAAGCAGGTGACTTTGAAACGTTTTTCCAGTGCTTCCACCAGATGCCAGTTTTCGACCGGGATATGCGGCATATAGCGAATAATGCCGCTTTCCGGGTCGACAAGACCGGGCAGAATCACCGAAATGGCGATCAGCTCGCGAATTTTACGCTGGCACGATTCAATAAAGGTGGCAATGGTGTTGAGCAACGCATGTTCCAGCGTTTCCTGAGTGCGCTCCGGCAGCGGGTAGTGTTCTTCGGCAACCGCCTTGCTGCTCAGATCGTACAGTGTCAGGGTGGTGTCGTGGCGGCCCAAACGGACACCAATCGCGTGGAAATTGCGGGTTTCGGTGACGATAGAAATGGCGCGGCGGCCCCCGGTGGAGGCCTGCTGATCGACTTCTTTGATCAGGCCGCGTTCAATAAGCTGACGCGTAATTTTGGTTACGCTGGCGGGGGCAAGCTGGCTCTGCTCGGCAATCTGAATCCGCGAGATTGGCCCATGCTGGTCAATCAGGCGGTAAACGGCCGCGCTGTTAAGCTGTTTTACGAGATCAACATTACCAATTTGAGCTTGTCCGCCTGATGTCATACTTTCTCTTACTCAGTAACGACCTCGTCGCCATTAACGATGGTCTTGATGATTTTAAAGTCGTGGGTGAATGCGGTCAGGTTCGCCACTTTACCCGGGGCAATGCTGCCGAGGTGCTTTTCAACACCGATCGCGCGAGCAGGGTAGAGCGTCGCCATACGCAGCACTTCGTCC
Source organism: Kluyvera sp. CRP (assembly GCF_019930565.1). Classification (NCBI taxonomy): domain Bacteria; kingdom Pseudomonadati; phylum Pseudomonadota; class Gammaproteobacteria; order Enterobacterales; family Enterobacteriaceae; genus Kluyvera; species Kluyvera sp. CRP. The sequence goes on from NZ_CP082841.1 coordinate 2,617,332, forward strand.
AGCGCAATGTTAGCGTGCTCGACCAGGTTGCGGACCCCTTCGATCATCGTCAGCGATGAACCGCTCAAGGTGCCGTTTTCGTCTACGCAGAGACCATTGCGGTAGTATATTGTTTTACCGGCAAAAATGAACTGATCAATATTGGCGCCTGCCGGTGCGGTGGCGTCGGTGACCAGGCACAGCTTATCGCCTTTCAGGCGTTTGGCGTTACGGATATTGATGTAGTCCACATGCAGGCCATCAGCAATGATACCGCAGTAGATTTCATTCGCATCGAGAATTGCACCGGTCAGGCCTGGTTCGCGGCCAGACATGTACGGCATGGCGTTAAACAGATGGGTGGCGAAGGTGATGCCCGCGCGGAAACCGATACGCGCTTCTTTCGCCGTGGCGTTGGAGTGCCCGGCGGAAACCACGATACCGGCGTTAGCCAGCGCGGTAATCACTTCCGGTGCGACCATCTCTGGCGCCAGGGTCACTTTGGTGATCACGTCAGCGTTGTCGCAGAGGAATTGCACCAGTTCGTGATCTGGCTTGCGCACGAATTCCGGATTATGGGTGCCTTTTTTCACCAGGTTTAGCCACGGGCCTTCGAGGTGCAAGCCCAGCGCCTGGTTCGGATGTTTGGCCAGATATTCACGCATCACGCGTACGCCCTGTTTCATCAGGTCGTCGCTGGTGGTAATCAGCGTCGGCAGGAAGCTGGTGCAGCCAGATTTCTCATTGGCTTTCTGCATAATCTCCAGCGTTTCAACGGTCACCGCTTCGGCAGTATCGTTGAACTGTACGCCGCCGCAGCCGTTAAGCTGAACGTCGATAAAACCAGGGGCGAGAATGGCGCCATTCACGGAACGCTGTTCGACGTTCGCTGGTACATCAGCCAGTGGGCAAATACGTTCAATAAGGCCATTGGCGACGATAATCGCATGGTCATCCAGAATTTCGTGACCGGTAAAGATCCGGCCATGGGTTAATGCATACATTACGACCCCCGGTATTCAAAAAATGTTGTCCCACGCCGCGGCGTGGGACGGGTAAGACATTACAGACCTTTGATATTTTCAGCTTCTAATTCATTGAAATATTTCAGGGTCTTAACTTTCAGCTCCATCGTGGACGGTTCGTCGCAAACGATCAGCGATTTCGGGTGCAGCTGCAGACAGGTAATGGTCCACATGTGGTTAACGTTACCTTCAACCGCCTGCTGCAGCGCCAGCGCTTTCGGCGCGCCCTGCACCAGGATCATCACTTCTTCGGCATCCAGCAGGGTGCCCACGCCAACGGTCAGCGCATATTTTGGCACCAGAGAGACGTCGCCATCGAAGAAGCGGGAGTTTGCCACGCGGGTTTCGTGAGTCAGCGTCTTGATGCGGGTACGGGAAGAGAGTGACGATGCCGGTTCGTTGAACGCAATGTGGCCGTCGTTGCCCACACCGCCCATGAACAGGTGGATTTTACCGTAAGAACGAATTTTCTCTTCATAGCGACGACACTCTGCGTCAACATCTGGCGCGTTGCCATTCAGCAGATTGATGTTTTCTTCAGGAATGTCGATATGATCGAAGAAGTTACGGTGCATAAAGCTGTGGTAGCTTTCCGGATGCTCTTTTGGCAGGCCGACATATTCGTCCATGTTAAAGGTGACAACATGTTTAAAGCTAACCTGGCCCGCTTTATGCATTTCGACTAACACTTTGTAGGTCGCCAGCGGGGTACCGCCGGTTGGCAGTCCGAGGACAAACGGACGGTCCGCGGTGGGTTGAAATGCGTTGATGCGGTTAACGATGTGGCGAGCAGCCCATTTGCCGACTTGTTCAGCGTTAACGAGAGGAATCAGTCTCATTCTTCACCTCAAATGTAAAATGTAAGAAGTTGGCGGATGGCGTCTCCGTGCACTCTCTAAGCGTAACCTGTTTGCATCGATAGGGAGCAATCCGTTTTGATTTTTTGAATGATAAAATAAGTTTTCATAGTTAGCCAGTGAAAGGGAGTGGTGAGAACAATATTTGGTGACTATAGTCACAAAAAGAACGCGTTTAATTTGCGATACGAATTAAATTTTCACACACTCTGATGCCTGAACAGGTGTAAATGCAGTTTACAAGACATCGCAGTGTCATGCTTTTTTGCACAATAAAAAAATGGCTTAGATTAAATGAGCCGTCTCGGGGTCTCGTAGGGGGAATAAGATGAATATTTTAGGTTTTTTCCAGCGACTCGGTAGGGCGTTACAGCTCCCTATCGCCGTGCTGCCAGTTGCGGCGCTGTTGCTGCGATTTGGTCAGCCAGATTTACTCAACGTCGCGTTTATCGCACAGGCGGGCGGGTCTATCTTTGATAACCTGGCGCTAATCTTCGCTATCGGTGTGGCATCCAGCTGGTCAAAAGACAGCGCGGGTGCGGCAGCGCTGGCGGGTGCGGTAGGTTATTTCGTATTGACCAAAGCAATGGTGACTATCAACCCAGCCATTAACATGGGTGTGCTGGCCGGTATCATTACCGGTCTGGTCGGTGGTGCCGTTTATAACCGTTGGGCGGGTATCAAACTGCCTGACTTCCTAAGCTTCTTCGGCGGTAAACGTTTTGTGCCGATCGCAACCGGCTTCTTCTGTCTGGTGCTGGCTGCCATCTTCGGCTACGTATGGCCGCCGGTGCAGAACGCTATCCATGCGGGCGGTGAGTGGATCGTCGGCGCGGGCGCGCTGGGTTCCGGTATCTTTGGTTTCATCAACCGTCTGCTGATCCCAACCGGTCTGCATCAGGTTCTGAACACTATCGCCTGGTTCCAGATTGGTGAGTTCACCAACGCGGCGGGTGCGGTATTCCACGGCGACATCAACCGCTTCTATGCGGGTGACGGCACCGCGGGTATGTTCATGTCCGGCTTCTTCCCGATCATGATGTTTGGTCTGCCGGGTGCGGCACTGGCGATGTACTTCGCAGCGCCAAAAGCGCGTCGTCCGATGGTCGGCGGTATGCTGCTGTCTGTTGCCGTCACCGCGTTCCTGACCGGTGTGACCGAGCCGCTGGAATTCCTGTTCATGTTCCTGGCGCCGGTACTGTACCTCCTGCACGCGATTCTGACCGGCGTGAGCCTGTTCATTGCAACGCTGTTGGGTATCCACGCGGGCTTCTCCTTCTCCGCAGGTGCTATCGACTACGTGTTGATGTACAGCCTGCCGGCAGCGAGTAAGAACGTCTGGATGCTGGTGGTGATGGGTCTGGTGTTCTTCGTTATCTACTTCGTGCTGTTCAGCGTGGTTATTCGCATGTTTAACCTGAAAACGCCGGGCCGCGAAGATAAAGACGAAAACGTTGTGACCAACGAAGCCAACAGCAACACGGAAGAAGGTCTGGATCAACTGGCGACCAGCTACATTGCTGCCGTTGGTGGTACTGACAACCTGAAAGCGATTGATGCCTGTATTACCCGTCTGCGCCTGACCGTTGCCGACTCCGCGAAGGTGAGTGACGCAGTATGTAAACGCCTGGGTGCATCCGGCGTGGTGAAACTGAACAAACAAACCATCCAGGTTATCGTGGGTGCGAAAGCAGAAGCGATTGGCGATGCGATGAAGAAAGTGGTTGCACGTGGCCCGGTTGCCGCTGCTTCTGCTGACAGCGCGCCGGCTGCGGCACCTGCTGCGGTAAAACCGCAGGCAGTGGCTAACGCCGCAACCGTTGAAGCGCTGGTTTCGCCAATTACCGGTGATGTGGTGGCGCTGGAGCAGGTGCCTGACGAAGCGTTCGCCAGCAAAGCGGTCGGCGACGGCATTGCGGTGAAACCAACGGACAACATCGTTGTTTCCCCGGCTGCGGGCACTATCGTGAAAATCTTCAACACCAACCATGCGTTCTGTCTGGAAACAGATAAAGGCGCGGAAATCGTTGTCCACATGGGTATCGATACCGTAGCGCTGGAAGGTAAAGGCTTCAGCCGCCTGGTTGAAGAGGGTGCGGAAGTCAAAGCAGGTCAGCCAATCCTGGAAATGGATCTGGACTTCCTGAACGCAAATGCACGCTCAATGATCAGCCCAGTTGTATGCAGTAACAGCGATGATTTCGGCGGTCTGGTGATTAAAGCCGAAGGTCACGTGGTTGCGGGTCAGACGCCGCTGTATGAGATTAAAGGTAAATAATCGCTCCTGAGTAAAGTAGATTAATGCCTTAAGCGGCGGGGGAATTCCTCCGCCGCTTTTTTTTGCCGTAAATTCCCCCATATTCATCGGTACAACGCCTTTTTGTGCAACTAATAGTTGTCTCCGGGCGCGGCTTATAAGATCATGTGCCGTTATACGTTGTTTACGCTTTGAGGAATCCACGATGAGTGAGGCTGAAGCCCGCCCGACTAACTTTATTCGTCAGATCATCGATGAAGATCTGGCAACCGGTAAGCACAACACGGTGCATACACGTTTTCCGCCAGAGCCGAATGGCTATCTGCACATCGGCCACGCGAAATCTATCTGCCTGAACTTTGGTATCGCGAAAGACTACCAGGGCCAGTGCAACCTGCGTTTCGATGACACCAACCCGGTGAAAGAAGATATCGAATACGTAGAGTCGATCAAAAACGATGTCGAGTGGTTAGGTTTTCACTGGTCAGGCAACGTTCGCTACTCCTCGGATTACTTCGATCAGCTGCACGCCTACGCTGTAGAACTTATCAACAAAGGCCTGGCCTACGTTGACGAACTGACGCCGGAACAGATCCGTGAATATCGCGGCTCGCTGACTGCGCCGGGCAAAAATAGCCCATTCCGCGATCGCAGCGTAGAAGAGAACCTGGCGCTGTTCGAAAAAATGCGTACCGGCGGCTTCGCGGAAGGTACCGCGTGCCTGCGCGCCAAAATCGATATGGCTTCGCCGTTTATCGTTATGCGTGACCCGGTGCTGTACCGTATTAAATTTGCCGATCACCACCAGACCGGCACCAAGTGGTGCATCTATCCGATGTACGACTTCACTCACTGCATCAGCGATGCGCTGGAAGGCATTACCCACTCGCTGTGTACGCTGGAGTTCCAGGACAACCGTCGTCTGTACGACTGGGTGCTGGACAACATCACCATTCCGGTTCACCCGCGCCAGTACGAATTCTCGCGCCTGAATCTGGAATACACCGTGATGTCCAAGCGCAAGCTGAATCAGCTGGTGATGGAAAAACATGTCGAAGGCTGGGACGACCCGCGTATGCCGACCATCTCCGGTCTGCGTCGCCGTGGCTACACCGCCGCCTCCATTCGCGAGTTCTGCAAGCGCATCGGCGTGACCAAGCAGGACAACACCATTGAGATGGCGTCGCTGGAATCCTGCATTCGTGAAGATCTGAACGAAAACGCGCCGCGCGCGATGGCGGTTATCGATCCGGTAAAACTGGTGATCGAAAACTATCCGCAGGGTGAGAGCGAAATGGTTTCCATGCCTAACCATCCGAATAAACCGGAAATGGGCAGCCGTGAAGTGCCGTTTAGCGCCGAAATCTGGATCGATCGCGCAGACTTCCGTGAAGAAGCGAACAAGCAGTACAAGCGTCTGGTGATGGGGAAAGAAGTGCGTCTGCGTAACGCCTATGTGGTGAAAGCAGAGCGCGTGGAGAAAGATGCCGAAGGCAATATCACCACCATCTTCTGTACCTACGATGCTGATACCCTGAGCAAAGATCCGGCTGATGGCCGCAAAGTGAAGGGCGTAATTCACTGGGTTAGCGCCGCGCACGCGCTGCCGGTAGAGATTCGCTTGTACGATCGTCTGTTCAGCGTACCGAACCCAGGCGCCGCAGAAGACTTCCTGGCGGTGATGAACCCTGAGTCACTGGTTATCAAGCAGGGCTATGCTGAGCCGTCTCTGCAGGCCGCTGAGGCCGGTAAAGCGTACCAGTTCGAGCGTGAGGGTTACTTCTGCCTCGACAGCCGCTACAGCACGGCAGACAAGCTGGTCTTTAACCGTACCGTTGGTTTACGTGATACCTGGGTTGGCTAATACTCGCCGATCCAACATGAAAAACGCCGCTTTTGCGGCGTTTTTTTTGCCTGGTCATATGCCCCTGGCGCCGATGGCAACATATCGTTCCTTTCTGTTCCGGTAATGTGCAAACCGGTTCTTTTTTATAGTTTCGCGATGCGAATTAATAATATTTTCCTGGATCTGGTACGTTCGCACTTTTTTACATCTACCCACCCCTGATCTTCAATGTAAACGGTCTCATTAACATTTCATCCAAGCCCCGCAAGGGCTGGCTTGTGCAAATGTTAACAATGCATTACGTTACACATTGAAACCAAATATGTGCGCTTTGTCATAATCCTGCACTCTTGTTGCGGAAAAGGATTGATAATTCGCGTCGCGAAAAATAGTCTATCAATGTACTGAAACACCTTTTTTCCAGAAGTTCATTTTTTAGCGTTTTATTTTTTTGCTTCTGCTTTGCAGCGGCATTTTTAAAAGTCAAAGAGGATATAACTATGCGTACGTTTAGTGGCAAACGTAGTACGCTGGCGCTGGCTATCGCCGGTGTGACAGCAATGTCAGGCTTTGTGATGACTCCGGAAGCGAAGGCAGAAGGGTTCATTGATGATTCAACATTAACCGGCGGCATCTACTACTGGCAGCGTGAGCGTGACCGTAAAGATGTGACCGACCACGACAAATATAAAACCAACCTTTCTCACTCCACCTGGAACGCCAACCTCGACTTCCAGTCGGGTTATGCGGCTGACATGTTCGGTATTGATATTGCTGCTTTTACCGCGATTGAAATGGCGGAAAGTAGCGAAAGCGGTCACCCGAACGAAATTGCATTCTCGTCAAAAAATAAAGGCTATAGCGAAGATTACAGCGGCGATAAGAGCGGTATCAGCCTGTATAAAGCGGCAGCTAAATTTAAACTTGGCCCAACCTGGGCGCGTGCGGGTTACATTCAACCAACCGGTCAAACCCTGCTGGCACCGCACTGGAGCTTTATGCCGGGTACTTACCAGGGCGCTGAAGCCGGGGCAAACTTTGACTACGGCGACAATGGCGCGCTGAGCTTCTCCTACATGTGGACCAATGAGTATAAGGCGCCATGGCATCTGGAGATGGATAACTTCTATCAGAATGATAAGAAGACCAAAGTTGATTACCTGCACTCTATTGGTGCGAAATACGATTTTAAAAATGACCTGGTGCTGGAAGCGGCATTCGGTCAGGCGGAAGGTTATGTCGACCAGTACTTCGCCAAAGCAAGCTACAAATTTGATATCCCTGGCGGCCCGCTGACCACCAGCTACCAGTTCTACGGTACCCGTGACAAAGTGAGCGATCACGGCGTGAACGACATTTACGACGGCACCGCGTGGCTGCAGGCGTTAACATTTGGCTATAAGCTGAACGAAGTGTTCGACTTCCGTCTGGAAGGGACCTGGGTTAAGGCTGACGGTCAGCAGGGCTACTTCCTGCAGCGTATGACCCCGACCTACGCGTCATCTAACGGTCGTCTGGATATCTGGTGGGATAACCGCTCTGACTTCAACGCCAACGGCGAAAAAGCGGTCTTCTTCGGTGGTATGTATGACCTGAAGAACTGGAATCTTCCTGGCTGGGCAGTGGGTGCATCCTACGTCTATGCATGGGATGCGAAACCAGCGACCTGGCAGATGAACCCGGATGCCTACTACAACAAAAACAATACGATCAGAGAATCTGCATACAGCCTGGATGCCATGTATACCGTACAGGAAGGCCGCGCGAAGGGTACCCTCTTCAAACTGCACTTCACTCAGTACGACAACCACTCCGACATCCCAAGCTGGGGCGGTGGTTACGGCAACATCTTCCAGGATGAGCGTGACGTGAAATTCATGGTTATCGCACCGTTCACTATTTTCTGATGCATGATGCGGCAGGGGGAAGCCTCTGCCGCCGCTAAGAGGCTCATCGTATGAAAAAACTGATTATTGTTGCCCTGATGGCCGCTGGCCTTACCGCTTGCGCTCAGCCATCCACGCCGAAAGAAGACAGTAAGCTGAAGGATGCCTACAGCGCGTGCATTAACACCGCTGAAGGCAATCCGGACAAAATCCAGGCCTGCCAGAGCGTGCTGAACGTGCTGAAAAAAGAGAAACAGCATGAACAGTTTGCTAATCAGGAATCCGTACGCGTGCTGGATTACCAGCAGTGTATTCAGGCAACCCGTACCGGTAACGACCAGGCCGTAAAAGCCAAATGCGATAAGATGTGGCAGGAAATTCGCAGCAATAACACCGTGAAGCCATAAGATAAGGCGAATGCTAATAACTGAAAAAACCGCTGCTTGCAGCGGTTTTTTTATGGCTGAATGCGAACGAAGGGCAAAAAAAAACCAACGCATGGCGCTGGCTTTTTAACGAGGGGGGAAGTTACTTCTCTACACCATCGTGAGCATGTTCATCTTCACGGCAGTCGCCTTCAGCGCAGTGGCCATAAAGATAAAGGCTGTGGTTGGTCAGACGAATTCCGTGTTTGGCGGCAATTTCACGCTGGCGAGCTTCGATAGATTCGTCGCTGAACTCGATCACTTTGCCACAGTCGAGGCAAATAAGGTGATCGTGGTGATGCTGCTGGGTCAGTTCGAAAACGGATTTGCCGCCTTCAAAATTATGACGGGTCACGATGCCCGCGTCATCAAACTGGTTCAGGACACGATAAACCGTGGCCAGGCCAATTTCTTCACCCATGTCGATCAGGCGTTTGTATAAGTCTTCCGCGCTGACATGGTGGTTATCCGGTTCCTGAAGAACTTCCAGAATCTTTAACCGTGGAAGTGTGACTTTCAGGCCAGCCTTCTTTAATGCGGTATTATTGTCAGTCATGCGGAATCTGTCCTGTTGCTAAACGATTAACTTCCATCAGCGAAAGTATCACAGAGAATTCACCCGTTTTAATGCGTCTCATTATAGAATGACCCTGGATAAATGAAAACAGCAAGGCTTGGGTAAACTAAGCTTTCAAAAACGAGGCGTCACCGACAAACAGAGCGATGAACCTACGCTAAATCAGAAGATATTGTACAGGTATGCGCTGAAAAGTTAAAAAAATGTAGCTATTATTTTGATTGCTTTTACCTATTAATGAGGCGCGATTTGTTATCGCGCCTCAATATCATCAGGCGTTTTTGATTTCGTCGAGGTGCAGCTCTTCAGCAACCTGCTTAACCCATTTTTCAACGCGTTCAGCGGTCAGCTCCGGCTGGCGGTCTTCGTCAATCGCCAGACCCACGAAGTGGTCGTCATCGGCCAGGCCTTTCGACGCTTCGAAGTGGTAGCCTGCGGTTGGCCAGTGACCAACGATGGTCGCGCCGTTTGGCTCGATGATGTCGCGAATCGTACCCAGCGCATCGCAGAAGTACTCCGCGTAGTCTTCCTGATCGCCACAGCCGAAGAGGGCGACCAGCTTACCGTTGAAGTCAACTTCTTCCAGAGACGGGAAGAAATCGTCCCAGTCGCACTGTGCTTCACCGTAGTACCAGGTTGGGATACCCAGCAGCAGGATATCGTAGCCTGCCAGGTCTTCTTTGCTGCTCTTGGCAATGTCGTGAACGTCAGCGACATCTTTACCAAGCTGTTTTTGAATCATTTTTGCGATATTTTCGGTGTTCCCGGTGTCGCTACCGAAGAAGATGCCAACGATTGCCATGAGTAAAATAACCTCTTGAAACTTAATGATATGGTGGTGGCTTATTGCCCACAGATAAGGGCAATCATAGCAGAACAGAGAAGCGGGCGGAAACAGCTATCGTGCCGTACTGCACACTCTGCTACATGAAAGTGCGTTCTGGGGGGATATTTCAGACTTTCCCTTGTCCGTGCAGCAGCGCCAGTTGGCTCATCAGCATCTCTTCGATGAGTTCGCTGCGGCTCATGTCACGGGCTGCCGCCAGCTCGTTGAGCGCATCAACGGCGTCGCTGTTTAGCTTTAACTCGACGCGCTTAAGCCCACGAACTTTGTCGCGTTTGAGCTGATTGCGCTTATTAATGCGGAGCTGTTCGTCACGCGAAAGCGGATTGGTTTTGGGTCTTCCCGGCCGACGCTCATTTGCGAACAAATCTAATGTCGTACGGTCCGTTTGTTCTTTTGCCATGGTTCTGAGTGACTTCGGGGAAACAAGCTACCGGACGGTGCCCGGTGCAGACAGCGCGCAATCATACAACAGTGGAACCCGCACGCCAACGACCACGGCCATTCTGGCGCGCGGTCGATGCATTTTTAATCACTCAGCGAGGTAACGGCGAATGGCGCGCAGCACGGCGTCCGGTTTTTCGGCGTGAACCCAGTGACCCGCCCCGGCAATCACGTGCGCTTTCGCCTGCGGGAACTGCGCCAGCAGATCGTCACGATAGGCTTCGGTGATATACGGTGAATTGCCGCCGGGAATAAACAGCGCAGGGTGTTCCCAGGCCGGAATGGTTTCCCAGCCGACGATATGGGGATATTGCTCCCACAGCACCGGCACGTTAAAGCGCCAGGCACCGTCAACAAACGACTTCAGCAGAAACTGAATCACGCCTTCTTCATGCAGATACTCGCGCATCACCGTGGCTGCCTGCTGGCGCGTGGAGACGCCCGCGCTGGTGACGGCGTTAATGGCGGCAAAAATCTCATCATGACGACGCACGTGGTAATCCACCGGCGCAATGTCGATTGCCACCAGGCGGTCGATGCGCTCCGGGGCCAGCGCGGTCAGCGCCATCACCGCTTTTCCGCCCATTGAATGGCCGATGAATGTCGCTTTCTCAATCTGGTTGGCGTCGAGAGTATCGAGCAAATCCTGCGCCATGGCCGGATAGCTCATATCGTCGGAACGCGGCGACAGACCGTGGTTACGCATGTCGACCTGAATGACATCGTGATCGGCAAGCAGGTCGCGGGCGAGAATGCCGAGGTTATCCAGGCTGCCGAACAGACCGTGGACCAGGACGATGGGGGAATTATTGTGCAGGTTTTGTGCAGTTTGCGCTCGGAAATTCAATTTCATAGCAAAGTTCTTTTTTTCGCATTGTCGGGTTAGGGTATCATGTTGAACATTCTAACGCTCAGGGGCAAGTGAGGAACTCATCCGAATTTTGCCGTGCCCCTGGTTTGGCGCTACCCGCTGTTGGGTTTTGACTTTATAATCCCAATAAACTGTATTCAGAAAAATTATCGCACCGGATTAAGATGAAAACGATCGAAGTTGATGACGAGCTCTATCGCTATATTGCAGCCCACACTCTGCGCATTGGCGAGAGCGCGTCCGACATTTTACGGCGTATGCTGAAATTCTCCGCCGCTTCCCAGCCCGCAGCCGTCGCTGCCGCGCCGGTCGTCAAAGCAGAAACGGTTGCCGCTCCGGCGCCCGCTGCTGCCCCCGTTGCTGAGGTGAAAACGGTTAAATCCGCCAAAGATAAAGTCCGTGCCATGCGCGAACTGCTGCTCTCCGACGAGTATGCAGAGCAGAAGAAAGCGGTAAACCGCTTCATGCTGGTGCTGACCACGCTGTACTCTCTGGACAACAATGCGTTTGCTGAGGCAACCGAATCCCTTCATGGCCGTACCCGCGTCTACTTTGCTGCCGACGAGCAAACGCTGCTGAAAAACGGCAATCAGACGAAACCAAAACAGGTTCCGGATACGCCATACTGGGTCATTACCAATACCAATACGGGCCGTAAATGCAGCATGGTCGAACACATCATGCAGTCAATGCAATTCCCGGCGGAATTGATTGAGAAGGTTTGCGGTACCATCTAATACTGACAATCTAACCCTTGCATAAGAAGGACCAGGCAATGGCAAACCATACCCGTGCGGGTCAACCCGCACAGCAGAGTGATTTGATCAACGTCGCTCAACTGACGGCCCAGTACTACGTGCTGCAGCCGGACGTGAGCAATGCGGAACACGCGGTGAAATTCGGGACCTCCGGTCACCGCGGTAGCGCAGGTCGTCACAGCTTCAATGAAAAGCATATTTTGGCCATTGCTCAGGCGATTGCTGAAGAGCGCGCGAAAAATGGAATTTCGGGCCCATGCTACGTCGGAAAAGATACGCACGCGCTTTCTGAGCCTGCGTTCATCTCCGTACTTGAAGTGTTAGCGGCGAATGGCGTTGATGTGATTGTGCAGGAAAACAATGGTTTCACGCCGACACCGGCGGTTTCCAACGCTATCCTGGTGCACAACAAGAAAGGCGGCCCGCTGGCCGATGGCATTGTCATTACGCCGTCCCACAACCCGCCGGAAGACGGTGGTATCAAGTACAACCCGCCAAACGGTGGCCCGGCTGATACCAACGTCACCAAAGTGGTTGAAGACCGCGCTAACGCGCTGTTGGCCGCCGATCTGAACGGCGTGAAGCGCATCTCTTACGATGCGGCGCTGGCCTCGGGTCATGTGAAGGAAGTCGATCTGGTGCAGCCGTTCATTGAAGGGCTGGCGGATATCGTCGATATGGCGGCGATCCAGAAAGCCGGTCTGACCCTGGGCGTTGATCCGTTGGGCGGTTCCGGTATCGAATACTGGAAACGTATCGCGAAGCACTACAACCTGAACCTGACTATCGTTAACGATCACGTTGACCAGACTTTCCGCTTCATGCACCTCGATAAAGATGGCGCAATCCGTATGGACTGCTCTTCCGAGTGCGCGATGGCGGGCCTGCTGGCGCTGCGTGATAAGTTTGACCTGGCATTTGCCAACGATCCTGACTACGACCGTCACGGTATCGTCACCCCGGCCGGGCTGATGAACCCGAACCACTACCTGGCGGTGGCGATCAACTACCTGTTCCAGCATCGTCCGCAGTGGGGCAAAGACGTTGCCGTGGGTAAAACCCTGGTCTCTTCCGCAATGATTGACCGCGTGGTGAATGACCTGGGCCGTAAGCTGGTGGAAGTGCCGGTGGGCTTTAAATGGTTTGTTGATGGCCTGTTCGACGGTAGCTTTGGCTTCGGCGGCGAAGAGAGCGCGGGCGCTTCCTTCCTGCGCTTCGACGGTACGCCGTGGTCAACCGATAAAGACGGGATCATCATGTGCCTGCTGGCGGCAGAAATCACCGCCGTCACCGGTAAGAATCCGCAGGAACACTACAACGACCTGGCCGCACGTTTCGGCGCGCCAAGCTATAACCGTCTGCAGGCGAGCGCGACTTCCGCACAGAAAGCGGCGCTGTCTAAGCTCTCTCCTGAGATGGTCAGCGCCAGCACTCTGGCCGGTGATCCGATTACCGCACGCCTGACCGCTGCACCGGGTAACGGCGCATCTATCGGTGGTCTGAAAGTGATGACCGATAACGGCTGGTTTGCGGCGCGTCCGTCCGGCACGGAAGATGCGTACAAGATTTACTGCGAAAGCTTCCTTGGCGCTGAGCATCGTCAGCAGATTGAGAAAGAAGCGGTAGAGATTGTTAGCGAAGTGCTGAAAAACGCCTGATATCATCGCTGTTAAGACAAAGGAGCCGTAAGGCTCCTTTTTCATATTCCCTGATGCTGGCGGCAGGTTAGCGTCTGGCAATCCATTCGCACGACGCACACCGCTTTCATCATATCGTCACGATAGCTGAAGGTTTTACCTGGTACGGCCTGCCGCATGATGAGGTCCAGCCCGGTGGTCATTTCTTCGCATTCTTGCAAAATCGACGCCTGTCCATTGGCAATGATGCTGGTGTACGCACTGCTATAATCACAGGCATCCTCGGCGGGAATTAAGCGATAATCACCGTCTATTTCCAGGCTGATTGCCGGGTCTTTACGCAACAAACGCATCTTTTTACCGGTGCGCGCGCCATGGAAATAGAACGTCCAGCGTTCGTCCTGATAGGTACAACCAAAGTTGACCGGAACAATGTACGGGCTGCTCTCATCGTTCAGTGCGATACGGCAAATTTGCTGGGTCTGAATAAGACGGAGGATCCGTTCTGGGTCGGAGACAATACGATCTGGATTACTCAAGTTAGCTGCCTTATCAACGAAAGAAAAGAAAGCGGGCTGTAGTGGTCTACAGCCCGAACGGGTAAGTCAATTAACCGTGTTTATTCTTCAACTCAAAACGCGGTGACACCAGGCCGTACAGCGTCCAGCCGAGGAACGTCACGATGGAACCGTACAGCATCGCTTCTTCACCGGAAGAGTAGAGCGCATAGAAGCTATACATTGCCCCAACGAATGCCACGAAGTTAGCGATGCGCGCTTTGTTCATCGGCACGTTAGCCATACGCTGGATAATAACCAGCGCTGCCATCGACAGGATGTACGGAATAATGTTGGTGACGACCGCCAGGTTCACCAGCACGTTGAACTGATTATTCAGCGACGGGCTGATGGTCATCAACGACAGCCCGGACTGAATGACCACGATGACCAGCATCCCCTTAACCGGCGCATCCGCCTTGCTAACCTGAGAGAACACTTTCGGGAAGTAGCCTTCGTCCGCCGAGGATTTGAATACCTGGGCGATAGTGAACTGCCAGCCGAGCAGCGAACCGCAGCAGGACATGACCATCAGCGCCATGATCACTTTACCGACTTCCGGCGTGAACATTTGCGCGAAGGCCAGGCCGAACGGGGCGGTTGAGTTAGCCAGGTCCATATTCGGTACAATCCCGGCAATCACGTTGGTGGAGACAATGTAAATCACCGCCGCCCCCAGCGTCCCGCCGAGCACGGCGATCGGTACGTTACGTTCCGGGTTTTCCACCACTTCAGCGTTGGCGCAGGCGGATTCCAGACCGAGGAAGGCCCACAGCGTCATAGCGATGGATGAACCGACCGCGCTAAAGAACGGCACGTGATGCGGGTTCCAGGACTCGACGTACATTGTCGGGCTGAACCAGAACCAGCCAATCACGCACAGACCCACCACCGGGATAATGACGCCCCATACCGTGATGCTGCTGATCTGTCCGGTAATGCGCGCGCCGCCGAAGTTGGCAACGGTACAGATCCACAGCACGCCGATGGTGGCGAGCCCAATTTGCACGGGGCTCAGTGCGGCACCGAAAAGCTCGGTGCCATAACCCACCGCCGAAATCGCGATCGCGACGTTGGCAATCAGCAGCGATACCCCATAGGTATAGTTGGCCATAAAGTTGCCCGACTTACCAAAGGCATACTCCGCATAGCCGCCCATGCCGCCGGATTTTTTACTGAACATCCCGCATTTAGCGAAGGCCCAGGCCAGCGCCATCGAACCGACGGCGGTGACCAGCCAGGAGATAATGGAAATGGTGCCGACTTCAGCGAGCTTGGTGGGCAGCATGATGATACCGGAGCCCATCATGTTCACCATCGTCAGGATGGTGAGCTGAACAACACCCATTTTGTTGTTGGCTTTGCTCATAATTTCTCCCCTTTCAGCATCGCTGGCAGCGGCTGCTGAGGTTTAATCACGTTGCACCACACTTCTTTGCGACCGTTGTGTTCCTGGATGTAAACCCCTTGCAGTTCTGGCGCAAATCCCGGCAGCAGGTTGATGCCTTCTTCCAGCGCTTTGAAGTAGCGCAGAACGGAATCCCCCCAGATTTCACCCGGGACAACGCACAGCACGCCAGGAGGATACGGCAGGGCGCCTTCGGCGGCGATTTTGCCTTCCGCCATCGACAGCGGCACCAGATCGACCTCGCCGCGGATGTAGGCAAAGTTCGCTTCCTGCGGGTTCATGTTGACGCGCGGGAAGTGCGATTTGCGGAACATCTCTTTTTGCAGCTGTTTGACGTTGTGGCGGGCATAAAGGTTGTGCATTTCCTGGCACAGCTGGCGCAGGGTGTAACCGGCGTAACGATCTTTATGCTGACCGTAGAGCGACGGCAGCACCTCTTGCAGCGGCGCGTCAGATTCCAGCAGCGTTTCGAAGCGCACCAGCAGCGCCACCAGCTGTTGCAGCTTGGCCATATCTTCCGCTGGCGTCAGCAGGAACAGGATTGAGTTGAGGTCGCATTTTTCCGGCACCACGCCGTGTTCACGCAGGTAGTTGGCCAGAATGGTGGCCGGCACGCCAAAGGTGTCGTACTCGCCGTTAGCGTCAATGCCTGGGGTGGTCAGCAGCAGTTTGCACGGGTCAACGAAGTACTGATGCTCTGCGTAGCCTTCGAAGCCGTGCCAGCGTTCGCCCGGGACGAAGTGGAAGAAGCGCAGGTCGTTGGCAATCTGCTCGGTCGGCCAGGATTGCCACGGTTTACCGTCAATCTCGGCGGGGACAAACGGACGAATGTGGTGGCAGTTATCCAGAATCAGCTTACGTGCTTCAATGCCGTTCGAGACGCAGTCCATCCACATATTGCGGCCCGCCTGTCCTTCGTGCATCCGCGCGTTGACGTCCAGCGCGGCAAACAGCGGGTAGAACGGGCTGGTGGACGCGTGCATCATAAAGGCGTTGTTGAGACGTTTATGCGGCACATAGCGCTGTTGGCCTTTGATATGACTATCTTTTTTATGGATCTGCGAAGTCTGGGAGAAACCGGCCTGCTGTTTGTGCACCGACTGAGTCACCAGAATCCCCGGATCGTTTTCATTCAGTTCCAGCAGCAGCGGTGAGCAGTCGGCCATCATCGGAATGAACTGTTCGTAGCCTACCCACGCGGAGTCAAACAGGATGTAGTCGCACAGGTGACCGATTTTATCCACCACCTGACGGGCGTTATAGATAGTGCCATCGTAGGTGCCCAGCTGGATGACCGCCAGACGGAACGGGCGTTCGTTACGTGCGCGGTTTGGCGCCACTTCTGCCACCAGTTCACGCAGATAGCCTTCTTCAAAGCAGTGGGCATCGATGCCGCCGATAAAGCCATACGGGTTACGTGCGGTTTCCAGGTAGACCGGTGTGGCTCCAGCCTGCAACAGCGCGCCGTGGTGGTTGGATTTGTGGTTGTTACGGTCAAACAGCACTAAATCCCCCGGAGTCAGCAGCGCGTTGAGCACCACTTTGTTAGAGGAGGAGGTGCCGTTGAGCACGAAGTAGGTTTTGTCGGCGTTAAACACCTTCGCCGCGTGCTGCTGAGCGATGCACGGCGCGCCTTCGTGAATTAACAGGTCACCCATTGCCACGTCGGCGTTACACAGGTCGGAACGGAAAAGCGTTTCGCCAAAGTACTCGACAAACTGATTCCCTGCCGGATGACGGCGGAAGAATTCGCCGCCCTGGTGCCCCGGGCAATCAAAGGCACTGTTGCCCTGAGCCACGTAATCGACCAGCGCGCTAAAGAATGGCGGGCGCAGATTGACTTCGTACTTGTGGGCGGCGGCCTCTAACTGGCGGCCATAGAAATCGTTGCGGGTTTCATCGTGCTCGAATACCCCTTGAATGCGGGCAAGATATTCAGCCGGAACGATTTGATCTTTATTAATAGCAATAAATACTGGCAGGTTATAACCCGTCGCATCTATTTCGTCGAGTTTACCGCACTCAACGTCTTCAATAGATAATACGGCAGCCGCGACATCAATAAAGTGGGTGTCGCAGGTATTGATAATACTACGCTGGGTAGTAAAGCAGTCAGGACATGAACGACTAACGGCAATTTTTAATTCAGACATTTTTTCGACTCTTTATTTTAGGTAATAGCAGTCCCTCAATTTCTCAATGGAGAAATTGATATCGCCGGA
The DNA here is from genome assembly GCF_019930565.1 of Kluyvera sp. CRP. Lineage (NCBI taxonomy): Bacteria > Pseudomonadati > Pseudomonadota > Gammaproteobacteria > Enterobacterales > Enterobacteriaceae > Kluyvera > Kluyvera sp. CRP. Next base: position 2,634,925 of record NZ_CP082841.1, read on the forward strand.
AAAAAAAGCAATAAGATCTCGCTGACAATAAAATCAGAACATTGCTTTTTTCAGAATGTAGCAAACCCAACTCGGTCCGGTGGCCGGCAGATACAGGTTTGTCATGGCGAGCGCTGGCAGCAGGCTAGAAGCCTGAATTAGCAAGGAATAACTGCGAGGCGCCCGAAGTCGGGAGACTTATCGGGCGTTAAAGAAGTGAAAGTCGAAACTATTACGGTGAGCAAACATCATAATATGTGTTGTCCGCCGTATGTGGGGCATCAATCGGTTATTGTTTTCCATTTCGTATACCTCAGATGAATATCCTAAAGCGCAGCCATTTTATCTCCGGGTGGGCTTAAAACTGTGAGGGTGATCAACAATAAGAGATCATTTATAAAATTATTCATTATTGATGAGCGACGAGTCAGGATAAAATGCTGGATTGTTTAAGTAATGTAAATAAATTGTGTTAATTATATATTTGAAAGGGTTTTAAAACCGTATTTTAATATTTTCAGATTAAGTTATTTCTGATTAAAAATAAAAGTTGGCTATGTTGTAAATATGAATAACTATTCATAACATGAAACGATAGCCAATTCCGGTTTCGGTTAATAAATGCTGAGGACGCGCGGGATCTATTTCCAGTTTCTGGCGAAGATGCCCCATATAAATGCGCAAATAGTGACTATGTTCTACGGCATTAGGTCCCCATACCTGGCTGAGCAGTTGGCGTTGGGTGAGCACTTTACCGGCATTATTGAGCAGTACCGCCAGCAGACGGAATTCAATCGGGGTGAGATGGATTTCTGCACTGCCACGGGTAATTCGCCGTGAGGCGAGGTCAACGGTGATATCAGCAAAGGAGACGACGGGTTCATTGGGCTGGGCACCGGCATGGCGACGTAGCGCGACGCGTAAGCGCGCCTGAAGCTCGCCGATGCCAAATGGTTTACTCAGATAATCGTCGGCGCCTGCATCCAGCGCCGCTATCTTGTCACTCTCTTCACTGCGCGCCGACAGCACAATAATCGGCACCGGGCTCCACTGGCGGATATCGCGAATGAAATCGAGGCCATCACCGTCCGGCAGGCCGAGATCGAGGATCACCAGGTCTGGTTTGCGCGTCGCCGCTTCCAGCAACCCGCGCTGGAGGGTTTCGGCATCAAAAACGCGCAGGTCTTCGGCTTCCAGCGCGGTACGCAGAAAACGGCGAATGGCGTGTTCGTCTTCAACAATCAGAACGCTGGTCACAGCTCTTCGTATCCCTCTTCAAGTTCAGGCGGTTGTTCCAGTGGCAGTGTAACACGAAAACAGGCGCCGCCTTCCGGGCGGTTACTGACAGACAGCGTCCCGCCATGAATCTCAACGATGGCCTGACAAATGGCCAGACCTAGCCCCACGCCGGGAATGGCCGACTCTTTGTGGCCACGGGCGAATTTGGCAAAAATATGCTGTTCCTGGCCGCCTGGAATCCCCGGCCCACTGTCCCAAACGTCCAACAGCAGGCGGTTGTTTTCCGTTGCCGCGCGAATACCGATTTGCGCCTCGCTGCCCGCGTACTTCACGGCGTTCTCCAGCAGGTTGTTGAGCACTCGCTCAAACAGCGGGCCGTCGAGGTGCACCAGCATCAGCGGGTCGGGCAGGGTAAGAAGGATTTTCCTCCCGCCAAGCGTGGGTTCCAGCGTACGCAGTGCGCTGCCCACGACCTCTTCGAGCGTCAGCCACTCCTTATTGAGATTAAAGCCACCGGACTGAATTCGCGCCATATCCAGCAGATTGTTTACCAGACGCGTAGTGTTAAGCACGTGCTGGCGAATTTCGTTCGCCTGCGGCGCGTAGGGCGAACCGCTGCTGGCGAGATCGAGCGTCAGAATTTCGGCCTGGCCAAACAGCACGGTCAACGGTGTGCGCAGGTCGTGCGACAGCGCGGCGAGCAGCGAGTTACGCAGGCTTTCGCGTTCGCTGATAAGCCTTGATTGCTCTTCGCTGGCCGTCAATGCCAGCCGCTCCAGCGCGCTGGAGACCAGCAGGGTAAAGGTTTCCAGCAGTCGCTGTTGTTCCGGCACCATCAGCTGACGCAGATTATTGGGCTCGACGACGACCAGTCCGTGGGTTTTATCCGCGCTGCGTAGCGGCAGAATCAGATAGGGGACGCCGGGGAGCGTGTCGGTTCCCGCTCCGGCGGGTAGCCCTTTGTCAAAACTCCAGTGGGCGATGGCTTCATCCCACGGCGTCATACCTTCCTGATGATTTAGCGCCGCCAGCTTCCCGTTTTCGTCCGGCAGCAGCACCTGGCTGCGGGCGTGGAAGGTCGAGCGAATATATTGCTCGCAGGTGAGGGCGATATCGCGGGCGTTGCGACCCACCGCGAGTGTTTTCGACATTTCATACAGGTGCCGTGTTCGTTGCTCGCGATAGCGGGCCACACGCGCCTGATAGCGCACGCCAGCGGTCAGATTACCGATGACCAGACCGACGGTGAGCATCACGCCGAAGGTGAGCAGGTACTGGACATCGGAGACGGCCAGCGTGCCGCGTGGGGCGATAAAGAAGAGATCAAAACTGACCACGTTGATCACCGTCGCCAGTACCGACGGCCAGCGGCCATAGAACAGCGCGACGATCACCACGCCCAGCAGATAGAGCATGACCAGGTTGGCGGCGTCAAATGTCATGAGCCACTGAGCGGCCACCCACGTAATGGCGGCGCACAGCCCAAGCGCCACCAGGCAGCCACGGATCTGAACGCGCCATTTGTCGATAAACGGGCGGCGGTCGCTTGAGCGCTCGGGCAGCGGCAGGGGCGTCTCATCTACGCCTATCACCAGCAGGTCCAGCTCCGGCGCGTGGCGAGTCAACCGGTCGCCGAAGCGTTCACCGCGCCACCAGCGACGCTTCTGCTGACGGCCAATGACAATTTTGCCCAGATTGTGTTCACGCGCATAACGGATCACCGCCGCTTCCTCGGACGGCTCCGACAACGTCGCGGTCTCTGCGCCCAGCTCCTGCGCCAGGCGCAGTGCGTTAAGGATAGCGCGGCGCTGCGGTTCGGGCAGACGGTGCAGCGTAGGGGTTTCAACGTAAACGGCGTGCCAGACGCTGCCCAGACGGGCGGCCAGACGCGCGGCGGTGCGCACCAGCTTTTCGCTGCCGGCATGATGGCCAATACACAGCAGGATCGCGTCCTGGGTATGCCACACTTTTTCCTGTCCCTGACCGTCGCGCCAGGCGCGCATTTGATCGTCCACCCGCTCGGCGGTACGACGTAGAGCCAGTTCGCGCAGGGCGATCAGGTTACCTTTACGAAAGAAATTTTCGATCGCGCGTTCGGCCTGGCCGGCCAGATAAACTTTGCCTTCGTTCAGGCGCTGACGGAGGTCGTCCGGCGGCAGATCCACCAGCACCACCTCATCAGCGGCGTCAAAAAAAGGATCGGGCACGGTTTCCCGCACCTGAATACCGGTGACGCCGCTGACGACATCGTTCAGGCTCTCCAGATGCTGCACGTTAACGGTGGTGAAGACGTCGATGCCCGCTTCCAGCAGCTCATCGATGTCCTGCCAGCGTTTGGGATGGCGGGAGCCGGGCGCGTTGCTGTGGGCCAGCTCATCCATTAACACCAGTGCCGGGCGACGGGCGAGGGCGGCATCCAGGTCGAATTCCATCACATAGCGACCGCGGTAGGCGGTGCGCTTTGGCGGCAAAATGCTCAGGCCATTCAGCATCGCGGCGGTCTCTTTGCGGCCATGGGTTTCTACCACGCCCGCCAGCACGTCCAACCCCTGCGTACGCAGCCGCTGCGCCTCTGCCAGCATCGCCCAGGTTTTACCTACCCCGGCGCAGGCGCCGAAGAATATCTTCAGCTTTCCGCGGTGCGCGTCGGCGGTTTGTTCCAGCAGGCGATCCGGGTTCGGACGCAGCGGCTCGTTGGTCATCATCAATTATCCTTGTGGGCATCCAGCGCCATATTCAGCTCAATAATATTTACCACAGGTTGGCCGAGAAAGCCGAGTAGCGGCGTATGGGTTGCCGCCTGTACCTGTTGCGTTAACCATTGCGGCGAGAGCCCGCGCGCTTTGGCGATACGCGGCACCTGCCACAGCGCGGCGGCAGGGGACAAGTTGGCATCCAGACCGCTGGCGGACGCGGTCACCAGTTCAACCGGTACCGTGCGGCTGGCATCCGGATTAGCGGCGCGCAGCGCGGCGATGCGGTCCGTAAACAGCTTATCCAGCGCCGGGTTGCTGCCCGCCAGGTTGCTGCCGCCGGAGGCCATCGGGTTATCCGGCGCGTCGGCGGTGGCGGAGGGACGCCCCTGGAAATAGCCGGGGTCGCTAAAGTTCTGGCCGATAAGCTGCGATCCGCGAATCTCATGGTTTTCGAAAATCAGCGAACCGTTCGCCTGAGTATGGAACAACCACTGCCCTAACGCGGTGGTCAGCAACGGATAGACGCCGCCGGTAATCACCGCCAGGAATAGAAAAATGACAATGGCAGGACGTAATGCAGACATGGTTATTTCCTCACACCAGACCCAGCAGGGTTAACAGTAAATCAATCACTTTAATACCGATAAACGGCACCACCAGCCCGCCCGCGCCGTAAATCCACAGGTTGCGGCGCAGCATCGCCGATGCCGACAGCGGTCGGTAACTCACGCCTTTCAGCGCCAGCGGCAGCAGGAAGACGATGATTAGCGCGTTAAAAATCACCGCGCTGAGAATGGCCGAGTTCGGTGAGTGCAGGTGCATAATGTTGAGCACGCCCAACTGCGGCCAGGTGGCGGCAAAGGCTGCCGGGATAATGGCGAAATATTTCGCCACGTCGTTAGCGATACTGAACGTGGTCAGCGAGCCGCGCGTCATCAGCATCTGTTTACCGATATGCACCACCTCAATCAGCTTGGTCGGGTTAGAGTCCAGATCCACCATGTTGCCGGCTTCCTTCGCCGCCTGCGTACCCGAGTTCATCGCGACCGCCACGTCGGCCTGTGCCAGCGCGGGAGCGTCGTTGGTACCGTCGCCGGTCATCGCCACCATCCGGCCTTCGGACTGATACTGACGAATCAACGCCAGTTTGGCTTCCGGCGTGGCTTCGGCGAGGAAGTCATCAACGCCCGCTTCCGCAGCAATGGCGGCGGCGGTCAGCCGGTTGTCGCCGGTGATCATCACCGTTTTAATGCCCATTTTGCGTAACTGAGCAAAGCGCTCTTTAATGCCGCCTTTGACGATGTCTTTCAGCGCGATGACGCCGAGCACCCGTGCGCCTTCGGCCACCACCAGCGGCGTGGCGCCCAGACTGGCAACACTTTCGACCTTCTGCTCGACATCCAGCGGGAAGTGACCGCCGTTGCTCTCAATATGGCGGCGAATAGCATCGACCGAACCTTTACGGATCATGCGGTTATCAATATTAATGCCGCTCATTCGGCTTTGGGCGGTAAACGGCACGAAGGTAGCGTGTAGCGCCTGGACATCACGTTCGCGCAGATTGAAGCGCTGTTTTGCCAGTACCACGATGCTGCGGCCTTCCGGCGTTTCATCAGCAAGCGACGAGAGCTGCGCGGCATCGGCCAGCGTTTTCTCATCCACGCCCTGAGCCGGCAGGAACTGCGAGGCCTGACGGTTCCCCAGGGTAATGGTGCCGGTCTTATCCAGCAGCAGTACGTCAACATCGCCTGCCGCTTCTACCGCGCGGCCGCTGGTGGCAATCACGTTTGCGCCGAGCATACGGCTCATCCCCGCCACGCCGATGGCCGACAGCAGGCCGCCGATGGTGGTGGGAATCAGGCACACCAGCAGGGCGACCAGCACGGTGACGCTAATGGGCGCGCCGCTCCAGGCGGAAAACGGCCAGATGGTCGCCGTTGCCAGCAAGAAGACAATAGTCAGCGCCACCAGTAGAATCGTCAGCGCGATTTCATTTGGCGTTTTACGTCGCTGGGCGCCTTCGACCATGGCGATCATGCGGTCGAGGAAGGTCTCACCCGGGTTAACGCTACAGCGCACCACCAGCCAGTCAGAGAGAATACGCGTCCCGCCGGTAACCGAGGCGAAGTCGCCGCCGGATTCACGAATGACCGGGGCGGATTCCCCGGTAATGGCGCTTTCATCCACCGATGCGCCCCCCTCAATCACTTCACCATCGCAGGGGATAATGTCACCGGCTTCCACCAGCACCACGTCGCCTTTGCGCAGGTCATCGGCCGGAATATGATCCATTTCCGCCCCGTAGCGGGCTTCGCGCAGTTTGCGGGCAAAAGCGGTTTTCTTGACCCCTTTCAGGCTGTTGGCCTGCGCCTTGCTGCGGCCCTCCGCCATGGCTTCGGCAAAGTTGGCGAACAGCACGGTAAACCACAGCCACAGCGCGATAGCGCTGCTGAAACCCACGTTACCCGGCAGAGCGCCCACGGCCATGGCAATGGCCAGCGCGCTGGTCAGCACGCTACCAATCCAGACGATAAACATCACCGGATTGCGCCACTGGACGGTAGGGCTGAGTTTCTTCACGGCGTCGATCAGCGCCTGGCGAACCAGCGACGGTTCAAACAGGCCCAGTTGTTTACGACTCATAACCAATAGCTCCGCATCACTCAAAACAGGGAAAGATGTTCCGCCACCGGGCCAATCGCCAGGGCGGGAATAAAGGTCAGGGCGCCAACCAGCAACACGGTGCCAATCAGCAGGCCAATAAACAGTGCATCGTGGGTGGCAAGCGTCCCCGGCGTCGCGGGCTGGATCTTTTTACTCACCAGTGAACCGGCAATCGCCATCACCGGGATGATGACGCCGAAGCGGCCAACGAACATGCACACCGCCAGCAGGCAGTTCCAGAACGGCGTATTGGCGCTCAGGCCGGCGAAGGCGCTACCGTTGTTGTTGGCGGCGGAAGATACGGCATAGAGCACTTCGCTAAAACCGTGCGAGCCGGGGTTGGCCATTGCGCTACGGCCTGCGTCGGTCATCATCGCCAGCGCGGTACCCAGCAATACCAGCGTTGGGGTCACCAGAATCGCCAGCGCGGTCATTTTCATCTCCGGCACGTCGATTTTTTTGCCGAGATACTCCGGTGTGCGGCCAATCATCAGCCCGGCGATAAAGACCGCCAGCAGCACGAACAGCAGCATGCCGTAGAGGCCCGATCCGACGCCGCCGAAGACCACTTCGCCAATCTGCATCAGCCAAAGCGGGATCATGCCGCCCAGCGCGGTAAAGGAGTCATGCATGGCGTTCACCGCCCCGCAGGAGGCCGCCGTGGTCACCACCGCGTACAGGCTGCTGGCGAGGATGCCGAAGCGGCTCTCTTTCCCTTCCATGTTGATGCTGCTGTCTGCGCCAAAGGCCAGCAGATGCGGGTTACCGCGGGTTTCCGCCCACATCACCACCGCCACGCAGACCACGAAGATGATCGTCATGGCCCACAAAATTGCCCGGCCCTGACGGTTATCGCTCACCGCCTCGCCGAAGGCGAAGCACAGCGCCGCCGGGATCAGGAAGATCGCCAACATCTGCACGAAGTTGGTCAACGCCGTGGGGTTCTCAAACGGATGTGAGGAGTTAGCGTTAAAGAAACCGCCGCCGTTGGTGCCCAGCATTTTGATCGCTTCCTGCGAAGCGACTGGCCCCATTGGCAGGAGCTGATGCGCGCCTTCCAGCGTGGTAAATGGCTGATAGGGTAGGAGATTCTGCAAGGCGCCTTGCTGAATAAAGAACAGGGCCAGTAGCAGCGAAATCGGCAGCAGCAGCCACAGGGTAATGCGGGTGATATCAACCCACGCATTGCCCAGTGTGCTGACGTTGTGACGAGCAAAAGCGCGCACCAGCGCAAACAGCACGGCAATACCGGTGGCCGCGGAAAGGAAGTTCTGCACCGTCAGCCCAGCCATCTGGCTAAAGTAGCTCAGGGTTGTTTCGCCGCTGTAGGACTGCCAGTTGGTATTACTGACAAAGCTGACGGCGGTATTGAGCGCCAGATGCCAGGAGAGTCCCGGTAATTGCTGCGGGTTCAGCGGCAGATAGCCTTGCAGCATCAGCATCGCGAACAGGACGGCCAGGCCGCACAGGTTGAGCAGCAAAATAGCGATAGCATAACGTCTCCAGCTCATCTCCTGGCCGGAAATCCCGAGTACGCGCCACAGCCCGTTTTCCACGCGCGCCAGACCCGGCAGCGGCACGTTGCCGATCATTGTCGCCAGCATTTTGCCGAGCGGACGGGCGAGAATAAACAACACCAGCAGGAAGCTGGCAATGAGTAAAAATCCCTGAGCAGCCATCACAGCGCCTCCGCCTTCAAAAGGGCATAAACCAGATACGCCAGTAACAGGAACACCAGCACCACGCCAGCTATTACACCTGTAGTCACAATCCACCTCCGGATGGTTGAGTTATGCCGGTAAGCGTAGGATTTTGGGTGCAAAGATTTCGCAAAAATCAGCGGGCGGGGTGTAAAAAAAGTATAAAAATGGACAAGACCACAATTTAACTAATGGTTAGTATTAATTTAACAATCGTGTAACTGAATTACGTTTTGAATGTAAATAAAGACAAAACGGCCTTAAATTAGTGGTCGGATGAGTAGTAAAATTACACAAAAAGCGGTACTCTTTTAGTCAGATTACTGAGCTTCATTTTCCGGCGTGCGTTGCCGGCCAACTTAGGGGAGAGAATATGGAACTGTATAAAAAATATCCTGCACACGTCATATTAATGCGCCGTACTTTCGCCGTGGTGGCGGGGATAGTCGCGCTGCCGGTGATGCTGTTCTGGAAAGACCGCGCCCGTTTTTATAGCTATCTGCACCGCGTCTGGTCGAAAACCAGTGAGAAACCGGTATGGATGGAACAAGCTGAAGAGGCTGCCTGCGACTTTTATTAATGTTGCGGCGTAAAAGAACGAGACAAACCGCTCCTGCTGTACGGGGGCGGTTTTTTTTCGCCTTGTGTTGCCGGGCCAGCCGCGTATGGTGAAATAATTGGTGTAATATGAATGTATTAGTTAAATATATTCAGGGTTTTTATGTCCACTCATCTGGTCTGGTTCCGCGCCGATTTACGCCTGCATGACAACCTCGCCCTTGCCGCTGCCTGCCGCGATCCGCGTGCGCAGGTGCTGGCGTTGTTTATCGCCACACCTCAGCAGTGGGCTGCGCATGACATGGCTCCCCGTCAGGCGGCCTATATTGCCGCGCAGTTGAACGCGCTCCGCCAGGCGCTGGCGGAGAAAAATATCCCGCTGGTGTTTCATGAAGTGGCCGATTTTGCGGCCAGCGTCGAGGTGGTGCACGACGTTTGCCAGACTCATGGCGTAACGCATCTTTTTTACAACTATCAGTATGAAATTAACGAGCGCCAGCGTGACGCCGCCGTAGAACGCCGGCTTACCAACACGGTTTGCCAGGGATTTGATGACAGCGTGATCCTGGCGCCCGGCGCGGTCATGACCGGTAGCCAGGAAATGTATAAAGTGTTTACGCCGTATAAAAATGCCTGGCTGCGCCGCCTGCAGGCGCATATGCCGGAGTGCGTCCGCGCGCCGGAGCGACGCGATGCGCCCACGGTAACGGCAGGGGAAACGCTCAACTTTACCTATCCTCAGCAGCCGTTCGACGCGATGCTGTTTCCCGCCGATGAAAAGGCGGCCATTGCGCAGTTGCGCCATTTTTGCCAGCAGCAGGCGGCAGAGTACGAGACCCAACGCGATTTCCCGGCTATTGAGGGAACCAGCCGTTTGTCGGCCTGCCTCGCCGTCGGCGTGCTTTCGCCGCGCCAGTGTCTGCATCGCCTGTTGGCAGAACAGCCGGAGGCGCTTAACGGCGGCGCGGGGAGCGTCTGGCTGAATGAGCTTATCTGGCGCGAGTTTTACCGCCATCTGCTGACCTATTATCCTGCCTTATGCAAACATCGGCCGTTTATCGCGTGGACCGATCGCGTGCGCTGGAACCCGGCGCAGAAAGCGCTGATTGCCTGGCAGAAAGGCGAGACCGGCTACCCGATTGTCGATGCGGCGATGCGCCAGCTTAATGAAACCGGGTGGATGCATAATCGCCTGAGAATGATCGTCGCCAGTTTCCTGGTGAAAGATCTACTGATCGATTGGCGAGAGGGTGAGCGTTATTTTATGTCGCAGCTGGTGGATGGCTGTCTGGCCGCTAACAATGGCGGTTGGCAGTGGGCTGCGTCAACCGGTACGGACGCCGCGCCTTATTTTCGCATCTTCAATCCGACGACCCAGGGCGAGCGCTTTGATAAAAGCGGTGAATTTATTCGCCGCTGGCTGCCGGAACTGGCGGCGGTACCCGAGAAGACAATTCATCAACCATGGGTATGGGCCGATAAACAGGGGAGAACGCTGGCGTATCCGCGACCGATAGTCGATCACGCGCAGGCCAGGGTGGCGACGTTGGCCGCTTATGAAGCAGCGAAAAAGAGCGAGGCCTGAACATTCAGGCCTCGTCAGAGCAGGTTAGACGTCAACCGCGAGGCGACGGCTACGCACTTTCACCGTGTGATATAACCAGATAACCAGCACCACGCCGACACAGGCCAGCGCGCCCCAGGTGATTTGGCTGAATACGTCGATATAAGCGTTAATCGAGTAGTCTGCCGCGCCCGCAGAATCGAACGATGCCTGCGAGGTCTGGTCGGCAATAATACCCGCCACATAGTTGGCTACCGCACCGGAAAGCAGCATGTAAATGCCGGTCAGTACGCCGGTCACGCCTGGGATCTGGATGCGGGTGATTTGCGACATGGCGACCGGGTCGATAAACAGTTCAGCGAAGCCCATCACCGACAGCCCCAGCAGCATCAGCGGCATGGAGGAGTGGCCATAGGTGGCAGACCAGCGGGCGCTCAGGGTCAGAATACAGAACCCCGCGCTCATCAGGCCCAGACCCAGCGCGTATTTGCCCCAGATGCGCAGATCGCGGTTATTGGTGACCTGTTCTTTAATCAGCCACGCCAGCACCACGCCGCACAGCATGACCGCAAAGGCGTTGACCGACTGGAACATGGCGGTAGGCACTTCATAGCCGAGTACATCACGGTTTACGAAGCGGTCGATATACAGGCTGATTGAACTGCCGCCCTGCTGAGCAAAGGCCCAGAACAGCAGGCTGAAGAAGGTCAGTACCACGATCAGACGCAGGTCTTTACGCTGCTCGGCGGTTTCGGCGCGGCGGTAAATTTTCGCCAGAACCGCAAGGCCAATCACCGATGCGGCGATCAGCGCATACACCGACCACTCCTGCCAGAACAGCACGGTGATGAACAGCGGCGCAACCACCAGCAGCACCAGCAGCCAGCCCCAGTTCGGCAGCAGGAAGTTGCGGGCGCACAGCACCTCTTTGTTTACCCCACGCGTGTGGGCAAAATGGCGGCGACCGCTAATGAAAATGACCAGCCCGGCCAGCATGCCGACGGCTGCCAGCGTAAAGCCCATTGCCCAGCTATACTGCTCTTGCGCGAAGCCGCAGGCGATTGGCGCAATAATAGAGCCGACGTTGCCCGCCGCGTACATCAGCGAGAAGCCGCCGTCACGACGCGGATCGGTGGGTTCGTACAGTTCGCCCAGCAGGCAGCTGACGTTGGACTTAAATAGCCCATAGCCGCAGACGATAATCGCCAGCGACAGGTACAAGAACATCGGCGCGATTTCGCTGGCGCCAAGCACCATATGGCCGACGACCATCAACAGTGCGCCGAGCATGACCGCCACGCGGTTGCCGAGCACTTTATCCGCCAGATAGCCGCCAAGGATGGGCGTAACGTACACCAGCGAACAATAGGCGCTGAATAATTCGTACGCGTGGGTATCGTTGTATTTCAACTGGTTGGTGAGATACAGGATCAGCAGCGCACGCATGCCATAGAAACTGAAGTATTCCCAGATTTGCAGAGCGACGACGTAGTAAATCGCCTTAGGCTGCGATTGTGATTTATTCATTGCACATTTAACCTCGAAACCCGGCAACGGCATGCTGCGTAAGGCTTTGTTTCATTTATGTAATAATACGTAGAAAAGCGTATTATCTTTGTAATATGCGGTATGGTTGCATAAATATACATGAAGTCCATCACATAAAAACAGACATATCGTGTTATTTACGCATTTTTTGCGCGTAGTTAAGCGGTGTCCTGACAGAGGTAAGGAATTGTGTATCGACGTAGCCGCGCGAGGGCGCTATTTTATTCTGCTTAACAGCATCAATGGCTAAGGGAGCGACGATGAAAAATACCGAGCTAGAACAACTGATTAACGAGAAACTCAATAGCGCCGCCTTTAGCGATTACGCGCCTAACGGCCTGCAGGTTGAGGGGCGTGAAACGGTGCAAAAAATTATTACTGGCGTCACCGCCAGTCAGGCGCTGATTGATGAAGCCATTCGCCAGCAGGCCGATGCGGTGATTGTCCATCACGGCTATTTCTGGAAAGGGGAGTCGCCGGTCGTGCGCGGCATGAAGCGCAATCGCCTGAAGGCGCTGCTGACAAATGATATCAATCTTTACGGTTGGCACCTGCCGCTGGATGCGCATCCGGAGCTGGGTAACAACGTTCAGCTGGCGCAACTGCTGGGGATTAACGTCCAGGGGGAGATCGAATCGCTGGTGCCGTGGGGAGAGCTGTCGATGCCGGTGTCCGGTCTGGAACTGGCCTCATGGATCGAAGCGCGTCTGGGGCGTAAACCGCTGTGGAGCGGCGATACCGGGCCGGATAAAGTTTCACGCGTGGCCTGGTGTACCGGCGGTGGTCAGGGCTTTATCGATAGCGCCGCGCGCTTTGGCGTCGACGCGTTTATTACTGGCGAAGTGTCGGAACAAACCATCCATTCAGCGCGTGAACAGGGGCTGCACTTCTATGCTGCAGGCCACCATGCCACCGAACGCGGCGGGATCCGTGCGCTGAGCGAATGGCTCAATGAAACCACCGATCTGGATGTTTCATTTGTGGATATCCCGAACCCGGCTTGAGGTCGTGAGCGCGTTACGCCTCCTGAGATATTGAAATAGCCGCTTGCGTCGACGCGGCGGGGCGAACACGATATCAGCGTGTTGCTTTAGTAGAAGGAAATGGTCATGCCTGAAGGCCCAGAGATCCGTCGTGCGGCGGATAGCCTGGAAGCGGCAATAAAAGATAAAACGTTAACCGAGGTGTGGTTTGCGTTTCCCGAACTTGCGCCCTATCAGCGGAGCTGGTGGGGCAGCATGTGACGCGGGTGGAAACGCGGGGTAAGGCGCTGCTGACACATTTTTCAGGCGGTCTGACGCTCTACAGCCATAATCAGCTGTACGGCGTATGGCGGGTGGTGAAGGCTGGCGAAATACCCAAGACCACGCGAGTGCTGCGCGTGAAACTACAAACGGATGATAAAGCCATCCTGCTGTATAGCGCTTCCGATATTGAGATGCTGACGGCGGAAACGTTGAAAACGCATCCGTTTTTGCTGCGCGTCGGGCCAGACGTGCTGGATATGACGCTGACGCCGCAGGCGGTAAAAGCGCGGCTGCTGTCGGCGCCGTTTCGCAACCGTCAGTTTTCAGGGCTGCTATTGGATCAGGCGTTTCTTGCCGGGCTGGGCAACTATCTGCGAGTTGAAATTCTCTGGCAGGTGGGGCTAACGGGTCACCACAAGGCGTCGCAGCTGACTGAACCGCAGCTTGACGCGCTGGCGCAGGCGCTGTTGGATATCCCCCGGCTCTCCTACAACACCCGCGGCAAAGTGGATGATAACAAGCATCACGGCGCGTTGTTTCGCTTTAAGGTTTTTCATCGCGACGGTGAAGCCTGTGAGCGCTGCGGCGGGATCATTGAGAAGACCATGTTGTCGTCAAGGCCGTTTTATTGGTGCCCGGGGTGTCAGCGTTAAGTAGGCCGGATAAGGCGTAGCCGCCATCAGGCAATGTGCGCCGATATTGCCTGATGGCGCTTTGCTTATCAGGCCTACGGGAATAAAAAAAGCGCCCGCAGGCGCTTTTTTTTGTGCAGACCGTCGCTTACTTCTTGAGGTCTGATTTGAAGTCACGCTGCTCGTAGCCGGTGTACAGCTGACGCGGACGCGCGATTTTCATGCCGTCGGTGTGCATTTCGTTCCAGTGAGCAATCCAGCCGATAGTACGCGCCATTGCGAAGATAACGGTGAACATGGAGGACGGAATGCCCATCGCTTTCAGGATGATACCGGAGTAGAAATCGACGTTCGGGTACAGTTTCTTCTCGATGAAGTACGGGTCGTTAAGCGCAATGTGCTCCAGCTCCATCGCCACTTCCAGCAGATCATCTTTGGTACCCAGCTCTTTCAGCACTTCGTGGCAGGTTTCGCGCATGACGGTCGCACGTGGATCGTAGTTTTTGTACACGCGGTGGCCGAAGCCCATCAGGCGGAAAGAGTCATTCTTGTCTTTCGCGCGACGCACGAATTCAGGAATGTGCTCAACGGAGCTGATCTCTTCCAGCATTTTCAGCGCGGCTTCGTTGGCGCCGCCGTGTGCCGGCCCCCACAGGGAAGCAATACCGGCCGCGATACAAGCAAACGGGTTGGCCCCGCTGGAGCCTGCGGTACGCACGGTAGAGGTGGAAGCGTTCTGCTCGTGGTCAGCGTGCAGGATCAGAATACGGTCCATCGCACGTTCCAGCACCGGGTTAACTTCGTAATCTTCACACGGCGTGGCGAACATCATACGCAGGAAGTTACCGGCATAGGACAGGTCGTTACGCGGATAAATGAACGGCTGGCCAATCGAATATTTGTAACACATGGCCGCCATGGTCGGCATTTTAGACAGCAGACGGAAAGCGGCGATTTCACGATGACGCGGGTTATTCACGTCCAGAGAGTCGTGGTAGAACGCCGCCAGCGCGCCGGTAATCCCGCACATCACCGCCATCGGGTGAGAGTCGCGACGGAACGCGTGGAACAGACGGGTGATCTGCTCGTGAATCATGGTGTGGCGAGTGACGGTAGTGGTGAACTCGTCGAATTCGGCCTGGCTCGGTTTTTCGCCGTACAGCAGAATGTAGCAAACTTCGAGGTAATTAGATTCGGTGGCTAACTGATCGATCGGGAAGCCGCGATGCAGCAGGATCCCTTCGTCGCCATCAATAAAAGTAATCTTAGACTCGCAAGATGCGGTAGAGGTAAAACCAGGGTCAAAAGTAAAAATGCCTTTTGAACCGAGAGTACGGATATCAATAACATCCTGACCGAGCGTGCCTTTCAGCACATCAAGTTCAATAGCAGTATCACCGGATAGAGTGATTTTTGCCTTTGTATCAGCCATTTACGGTCTCCTTAGCGCCTTTTTGCTTAAGACTGCCGGATGCCGGATTTGCAATTCAAAAAATATTTCGACGGTGCCAGTTTGTTATTTGGCTCACGGCTCTGCTGTAGAGATGAAGCAAGGGTACAGAGCAAGGGCGCTTGACGGTGCACGTCTAATCTACAGTGAAACAACAGCAAATCAGGGTCTTAGCAATCCAATGATTCAAACCTGAACAAACACTAATAACGTTACAGCCAGGCCAGGTCAACCCAATCACACTGTTACATAACTTATTATCAGGTGAAAGAGTGCCCCCATAACTTTTGAGCATTATATGCTTTTACAGGTGATGGTTGTAACAATAATGTTTAATATTTGTCAAATCACGTGATTAATTTTTAAAAAATTGTTTTAATCGTGAGCGTGATCACTGTTCTGCATAAAACCAGACAAACTATATGTAGGTTAATTGTAATGATTTTGTGAACGGCCTATACTGCCGCCAGGTCTCCGGAACTCCCTGCAATCCCGAGCCACCCAGCGTTGTAACGTGTCGTTTTAGCATCTGGAAGCAGATTTAACCATGACGCGAAGTTATAGAAAGGACGCTGCTTGACCCGCCTGCAGACCGGAGGAAGGAAATAATAAGAACAGCATGTGGGCGTTATTCATGATAAGAAATGTGAAAAAACAAAGACCTGTCAATCTGGATTTGACAACAATCCGGTTCCCTATAACAGCGATAGCGTCCATTCTTCATCGCGTTTCCGGCGTGATTACGTTTGTGGCGGTGGGCATTCTGTTATGGCTGCTGGGCACCAGTCTCTCCTCCCCGGAAGGCTTCCTGACCGCTTCCTCCATCATGAGCAGTTTCTTCGTTAAATTCATTATGTGGGGCATCCTCACTGCGCTGGCCTACCACGCCGTTGTGGGTATCCGTCACGTGTTAATGGATTTCGGTTATATCGAAGAAACCCTCGAAGCCGGTCAGCGTTCAGCCAAAATCTCTTTCGTTATTACAGTCGTGCTTTCAATTCTTGCAGGAGTCCTCGTATGGTAAGCAACGCCTCAGCATTAGGACGCAACGGCGTACATGACTTCATCCTCGTCCGCGCCACCGCCATTGTCCTGACTCTGTACATCATCTACATGGTGGGCTTTTTTGCGACGCACGGTGAAGTGACCTGGGAAATCTGGAGCGGTTTCTTTGCCTCTGCGTTCACTAAAGTGTTCACCCTGCTGGCTCTGTTCTCAATCTTGATTCATGCCTGGATCGGCATGTGGCAGGTGTTGACCGACTACGTTAAACCGCTGGCCCTGCGCCTGACGCTGCAACTGGTGATTGTTGTGGCGCTGCTGGTTTACGTTATCTATGGATTTGTTGTGGTGTGGGGTGTGTGATGAAACTGCCAGTCAGAGAATTTGATGCTGTAGTGATTGGTGCCGGCGGCGCAGGTATGCGCGCGGCGCTGCAAATTTCCCAGAGCGGCCAGACTTGTGCGCTGCTGTCTAAAGTGTTCCCAACCCGTTCCCATACCGTATCCGCACAGGGGGGCATCACCGTGGCGCTCGGTAATACCCATGAAGATAACTGGGAATGGCACATGTACGACACCGTAAAAGGGTCGGACTATATTGGCGACCAGGACGCGATTGAATATATGTGTAAGACCGGCCCGGAAGCGATTCTGGAGCTGGATCATATGGGCCTGCCGTTCTCCCGTCTGGAGAATGGCACCATCTATCAACGTCCGTTTGGCGGCCAGTCGAAAAACTTCGGCGGCGAGCAGGCGGCACGTACCGCGGCGGCGGCTGACCGTACCGGTCACGCTCTGCTGCACACGCTGTATCAACAGAATTTGAAAAACCACACCACGATTTTCTCCGAGTGGTACGCGCTGGACCTGGTGAAAAACGCCGATGGCGCCATCGTCGGTTGTACCGCGCTGTGTATCGAAACCGGTGAAGTGGTGTACTTCAAAGCCCGCGCAACCGTGCTGGCGACCGGCGGCGCAGGCCGTATTTACCAGTCTACCACCAACGCCCACATCAATACCGGTGACGGCGTGGGTATGGCTATCCGCGCTGGCGTACCGGTGCAGGATATGGAAATGTGGCAGTTCCACCCGACCGGTATCGCCGGTGCGGGCGTGCTGGTCACCGAAGGCTGCCGTGGTGAAGGCGGTTACCTGCTGAACAAACACGGCGAGCGCTTCATGGAGCGTTATGCGCCGAACGCGAAAGACCTGGCGGGTCGTGACGTGGTGGCGCGTTCCATCATGATCGAAATCCGTGAAGGTCGCGGCTGTGACGGCCCGTGGGGCCCACACGCCAAGCTGAAGCTGGATCACCTGGGTAAAGAGGTGCTGGAATCTCGTCTGCCGGGCATTCTGGAACTGTCTCGTACCTTCGCGCACGTTGACCCGGTTAAAGAACCGATTCCGGTTATCCCAACCTGCCACTACATGATGGGCGGCATTCCGACCAAAGTGAGCGGCCAGGCGTTGACGGTGAACGAGCAGGGCGAAGACGTGGTCATTCCTGGCCTGTTCGCGGTCGGTGAAATCGCCTGCGTATCGGTACACGGTGCTAACCGTCTGGGCGGTAACTCGCTGCTGGATCTGGTGGTGTTTGGTCGCGCGGTGGGTCTGCATCTGCAGGAATCTATCGCGGAGCAGGGCGTACTGCGTGACGCTACCGAAGAAGAGATTGACGCTTCTCTGGAACGTCTGAACCGTTGGAACGGTAACCGTAACGGTGAAGACCCGGTCGAAATTCGCAAAGCGCTGCAGGAATGTATGCAGCATAACTTCTCGGTATTCCGTGAAGGTGATGCGATGGCCAAAGGCCTTGAGCAGTTGAAAGCCATCCGCGAGCGCCTGAAAAATGCCCGTCTGGATGATACCTCCAGCGAGTTCAATACCCAGCGCGTTGAGTGCCTGGAGTTGGATAACCTGATGGAAACGGCTTTCGCCACCGCGATGTCCGCCAACTTCCGTACCGAGAGCCGTGGCGCGCATAGCCGCTTCGACTTCCCGGAGCGTGATGATGAAAACTGGCTGTGCCATTCCCTGTATCTGCCAGAGTCGGAGTCTATGACGCGTCGTAGCGTCAATATGGAACCGAAACTGCGTCCGGCATTCCCGCCGAAGATTCGTACTTATTAATGCGGAGACAGGAAAATGAAACTCGAGTTTTCAGTTTATCGTTATAACCCGGACGTAGACGATGCTCCGCGCATGCAGGATTACACCCTGGAAGCGGAAGAAGGTCGCGACATGATGCTGCTGGATGCGTTAATCCAGCTGAAAGAAAAAGATCCGTCTCTGTCGTTCCGCCGCTCCTGCCGTGAAGGGGTATGCGGTTCTGACGGTCTGAACATGAACGGTAAAAATGGTCTGGCGTGCATCACGCCGATCTCCGCGCTGAATCAGCCGGGCAAGAAAATTGTTATCCGTCCTCTGCCAGGTCTGCCGGTGATCCGCGATTTGGTGGTAGACATGGGGCAATTCTACGCACAATATGAGAAGATTAAGCCTTACTTATTGAATAATGGGCAAAATCCTCCGGCTCGTGAGCATCTGCAGATGCCGGAGCAGCGTGAGAAACTCGACGGTCTGTACGAGTGTATTCTCTGCGCATGTTGTTCAACTTCTTGCCCGTCGTTCTGGTGGAATCCGGACAAGTTTATCGGCCCGGCAGGTCTGTTGGCGGCGTATCGTTTCCTGATTGACAGCCGCGATACCGAAACCGACAGCCGTCTGGAAGGTTTAAGTGACGCTTTCAGCGTATTCCGCTGCCATAGCATCATGAACTGCGTCAGTGTATGTCCTAAGGGGCTGAACCCGACGCGCGCCATCGGCCATATTAAGTCGATGCTGCTGCAACGTAGTGCGTAAGTAGTAGAGGGGAGCGCTGTTCCCCTCACCCTGACCCTCTCCCACAGGGAGAGGGGATAAAATGCAGGAAACCTTTAAAAACTGCCACATGCACTTCCTCTGAGAGAGGGGAAGGGTGAGAGTAAAAAACTCTTAAGACAGTTTCTAAAGGTTCCTTCGCGGGCCAGTGCAGATACAAGAGCTCGCAAGTGAACCCTGGGACGTGTGCTTTACCGGCGTACGTCGTAGTTATCCACGGCGAAATAAGCATAAAATGCTTAAGGGATCACGATGCAGAACGGCGCAATGAAAGCCTGGCTGGACTCTTCTTACCTCTCTGGTGCTAACCAGAGCTGGATAGAACAGCTCTATGAAGACTTCTTAACCGATCCTGACTCTGTCGACGCTCACTGGCGTTCAATGTTCCAGCAGTTACCTGGTACCGGAGTCAAACCGGATCAATTTCATTCCAAAACGCGTGATTATTTCCGTCGTCTGGCGAAGGATGCCTCACGTTACTCCTCTTCGATTTCCGACCCTGACACGAATGCGAAGCAGGTTAAAGTCCTGCAGCTTATCAACGCTTACCGCTTCCGTGGTCACCAGCATGCGAATCTCGATCCGCTGGGACTGTGGCAGCAGGATAGAGTCGCTGATTTAGATCCCGCTTTCCACGATCTGACTGAGGCCGACTTCCAGGAGAGCTTTAACGTAGGTTCTTTTGCTATCGGCAAAGAGACGATGAAGCTCGGCGATCTGATTGACGCGCTCAAGCAGACCTACTGCGGCCACATCGGCGCGGAATATATGCACATTACCAGCACCGAAGAAAAACGTTGGATTCAGCAGCGTTTTGAAGCGGGGCATGCCACCTTTACCGCGGAAGAGAAAAAGCGCTTCCTGAGCGAGTTGACCGCCGCGGAAGGTCTGGAACGCTACCTGGGCGCGAAGTTCCCGGGAGCCAAACGCTTCTCGCTGGAAGGCGGCGACGCGCTGGTGCCGATGCTCAAAGAGATGATCCGTCATGCGGGCAAGAGCGGCACGCGTGAAGTGGTGCTGGGTATGGCGCACCGTGGTCGTCTGAACGTGTTGATCAACGTACTGGGTAAACAGTCCCAGGAGCTGTTCGACGAATTCTCCGGCAAACATAAAGAACATCTCGGCACCGGTGACGTGAAGTACCACATGGGCTTCTCCTCCGACATCGAAACCGAAGGCGGCCTTGTGCACCTGGCGCTGGCGTTTAACCCGTCGCACCTTGAAATCGTTAGCCCGGTGGTGATGGGGTCCGTGCGTGCGCGTCTGGATCGCCTCGACGAGCCGAGCAGCAACATGGTTCTGCCAATCACCATTCACGGTGACGCAGCCGTCACCGGTCAGGGCGTGGTTCAGGAAACCCTGAACATGTCCAAAGCGCGTGGTTATGAAGTGGGCGGTACCGTTCGCATCGTTATCAACAACCAGGTGGGCTTCACCACCTCGAACCCGTTGGATGCACGTTCTACCCCGTACTGTACCGATATCGGTAAGATGGTGCAGGCGCCGATTTTCCACGTTAACGCGGATGACCCGGAAGCGGTCGCTTTCGTTACCCGTCTGGCGCTGGACTTCCGTAATACCTTCAAACGCGATGTGTTCATCGATCTGGTGTGCTACCGCCGTCACGGCCACAACGAAGCCGACGAGCCGAGCGCAACCCAGCCGCTGATGTACCAGAAAATCAAAAAGCATCCGACCCCGCGCAAAATCTATGCTGACAAGCTGGAAGCGGACAAAGTCGCGACGCTGGAAGATGCCACCGAGATGGTCAACCTGTATCGCGACGCGCTGGACGCGGGCGAATGCGTGGTGAAAGAGTGGCGTCCGATGAACCTGCACTCCTTTACCTGGTCGCCGTACCTCAACCATGAATGGGACGAAAGCTACCCGAACAAGGTTGACATGAAGCGTCTGCAGGAGTTGGCTAACCGTATCAGTACCGTGCCGGAAGGCGTGGAAATGCAGTCTCGTGTCGCGAAAATCTACGGCGACCGTCAGGCGATGGCGGCGGGCGAGAAGCTGTTTGACTGGGGCGGTGCGGAGAACCTGGCGTACGCCACGCTGGTTGATGAAGGCGTTCCGGTGCGTCTGTCCGGTGAAGATGCCGGTCGCGGTACCTTCTTCCACCGTCATGCGGTGATTCACAACCAGACTAACGGTTCCACCTATACCCCGCTGCAGCACGTACACAACGGCCAGGGCGACTTTAAAGTGTGGGACTCCGTGCTGTCTGAAGAAGCGGTACTGGCGTTCGAATATGGCTACGCTACGGCTGAGCCGCGCACGCTGACCATCTGGGAAGCGCAGTTCGGCGACTTCGCCAACGGTGCGCAGGTGGTGATTGACCAGTTCATCTCCTCCGGCGAGCAGAAATGGGGCCGTATGTGCGGTCTGGCGATGCTGCTGCCGCACGGTTATGAAGGCCAGGGGCCGGAGCACTCCTCCGCACGTCTGGAACGTTATCTGCAGCTTTGCGCTCAGCAGAACATGCAGGTTTGCGTGCCGTCTACCCCGGCTCAGGTGTATCACATGCTGCGTCGTCAGGCGCTGCGCGGGATGCGCCGTCCGCTGGTGGTGATGTCACCGAAGTCGCTGCTGCGTCACCCGCTGGCGGTCTCTTCGCTCGACGAACTGGCGAATGGCACCTTTATGCCGGCCATCGGCGAGATTGACGAACTGGATCCGAAAGCGGTGAAACGCGTGGTGCTGTGCTCTGGTAAGGTGTACTACGACCTGCTGGAACAGCGTCGCAAAAACGACCAGAAAGATGTCGCTATCGTGCGTATTGAACAGCTGTATCCGTTCCCGCACCAGGCGGTACAGGAAGCACTGAAACCATTTGCTCACGTGCATGATTTTGTCTGGTGCCAGGAAGAGCCGCTGAACCAGGGCGCCTGGTACTGCAGTCAGCATCATTTCCGTGAAGTAGTTCCATTTGGGGCCGCTCTGCGTTACGCAGGTCGCCCGGCCTCCGCCTCACCGGCGGTAGGGTATATGTCCGTTCACCAGAAGCAGCAACAAGATCTGGTCAATGACGCGCTGAACGTCGATTAATTAAGGATACATAATGAGTAGCGTAGATATTCTGGTCCCTGACCTGCCTGAATCCGTAGCAGATGCGACCGTGGCCACCTGGCATAAAAAACCGGGCGATGCGGTAGTGCGTGATGAAGTGCTGGTAGAAATCGAAACTGACAAAGTGGTACTGGAAGTACCGGCGTCGGCAGATGGTATCCTTGATGCCGTTCTGGAAGATGAAGGCACCACCGTCACTTCCCGTCAGATCCTCGGTCGCCTGCGTGAAGGCAACAGCGCCGGTAAAGAAACCAGCGTCAAGGCTGACAGCAAAGAGTCTACCCCGGCTCAGCGCCAGCAGGCGTCGCTGGAAGAGCAAAATAACGAAGCGCTCAGCCCGGCGATCCGTCGCCTGCTGGCTGAGCATAACCTCGATGCCAACGCCATTAAAGGCACTGGTGTCGGTGGCCGTCTGACCCGTGAAGACGTTGAGAAGCACCTGGCAAAAGCACCGGCGAAAGCCGCTGCAGCACCGGCTCCGGCCGCTGCGCCGGTTGCGCCGCTGGCTGGCCGCTCCGAAAAACGCGTTCCGATGACCCGTCTGCGTAAGCGCGTTGCCGAGCGTCTGCTGGAAGCGAAAAACTCCACCGCGATGCTGACCACCTTCAACGAAGTGAACATGAAACCGATCATGGACCTGCGTAAGCAGTACGGTGACGCGTTTGAAAAACGCCACGGTATTCGTCTGGGCTTCATGTCCTTCTACGTGAAGGCGGTGGTTGAAGCGCTGAAACGCTATCCGGAAGTGAACGCTTCTATTGATGGCGATGACGTGGTTTACCACAACTACTTCGATGTGAGCATGGCCGTTTCGACGCCACGCGGCCTGGTGACGCCGGTCCTGCGTGATGTGGATGCTCTGGGCATGGCTGACATCGAGAAGAACATCAAAGAGCTGGCTGTTAAAGGCCGTGACGGTAAGCTGACCGTAGAAGATCTGACCGGCGGTAACTTCACCATTACCAATGGCGGCGTCTTTGGTTCCCTGATGTCTACCCCGATCATCAACCCGCCTCAGAGCGCGATTCTGGGTATGCATGCCATTAAAGACCGCCCGATGGCGGTGGATGGCAAAGTAGAAATTCTGCCGATGATGTACCTGGCACTGTCCTATGACCACCGTCTGATCGATGGGCGCGAGTCTGTAGGCTTCCTGGTGGCAATTAAAGAGTTGCTGGAAGATCCAACCCGTCTGCTGCTGGACGTGTAGTGATGTTAGCGGCCTCTCTCCCCGTGCGGGGAGGAGGCCCACTCTGTGCTATGCAGAACTAAAAGATCCAGACCACAACTCAACAACATTTTATAGGATGGATAGAACACATGAACTTACATGAATATCAGGCAAAACAACTCTTTGCCCGCTATGGCTTACCGGCTCCGGTGGGTTATGCCTGTACTACTCCGCGCGAAGCAGAAGAAGCCGCTTCAAAAATCGGCGCTGGCCCGTGGGTAGTGAAATGTCAGGTTCACGCTGGTGGCCGCGGTAAAGCGGGCGGTGTGAAGGTCGTTAACTCCAAAGAAGACATTCGCGCTTTCGCTGAACATTGGCTGGGCAAACGTCTGGTCACATACCAAACGGACGCACACGGTCAGCCGGTTAACCAGATTCTGGTTGAAGCCGCTACCGACATCGGTAAAGAGCTGTACCTGGGCGCGGTAGTTGACCGTAGCTCTCGTCGCGTGGTCTTTATGGCCTCGACTGAAGGCGGCGTAGAAATTGAAAAAGTGGCGGAAGAAACCCCGCACCTGATCCACAAAGTGGCGCTGGATCCGCTGGCGGGCCCGATGCCTTACCAGGGCCGTGAGTTGGCGTTCAAACTGGGTCTGGAAGGTAAACAGGTTCAGCAGTTCACCAAGATCTTCATGGGTCTGGCGACTATCTTCCTGGAGCGCGACCTGGCGCTGATCGAAATCAACCCGCTGGTGGTGACCAAGCAGGGCGACCTGATCTGCCTCGACGGTAAACTGGGCGCTGACGGCAACGCGCTGTTCCGCCAGGCTGATCTGCGCGAAATGCGCGACCAGTCTCAGGAAGATCCGCGTGAAGCGCAGGCGGCACAGTGGGAACTGAACTACGTTGCACTGGACGGTAACATCGGCTGTATGGTTAACGGCGCGGGCCTGGCGATGGGCACCATGGACATCGTTAAGCTGCACGGCGGCGAACCAGCTAACTTCCTTGACGTTGGCGGCGGCGCAACCAAAGAGCGCGTAACCGAAGCGTTCAAAATCATCCTCTCCGACGACAATGTGAAAGCCGTACTGGTTAACATCTTCGGCGGTATCGTACGTTGCGACCTGATCGCTGACGGTATCATCGGCGCGGTAGCCGAAGTGGGCGTTAACGTCCCGGTTGTCGTACGTCTGGAAGGCAACAACGCCGAACTCGGCGCGAAAAAACTGGCTGATAGCGGCCTGAATATTATTGCAGCGAAAAGTCTGACGGATGCAGCTCAGCAGGTTGTTGCCGCAGTGGAGGGGAAATAATGTCAGTTTTAATTAATAAAGATACCAAGGTTATCTGTCAGGGCTTCACCGGTAGCCAGGGGACTTTCCACTCCGAACAGGCGATTGCATACGGTACGCAGATGGTTGGCGGCGTAACGCCAGGCAAAGGCGGCACTACTCACCTGGGTCTGCCGGTGTTCAACACCGTTCGTGAAGCCGTAGAAGCGACCGGCGCTACCGCCACCGTTATCTACGTTCCGGCGCCGTTCTGCAAAGACTCCATCCTGGAAGCGATCGACGCAGGCATCAAACTGATTATCACCATCACCGAAGGTATCCCGACGCTGGATATGCTGACCGTGAAGGTGAAGCTCGACGAAGCCGGCGTGCGCATGATTGGCCCGAACTGCCCTGGCGTTATCACCCCGGGCGAATGCAAAATCGGCATCATGCCGGGCCACATTCATAAGCCGGGTAAAGTGGGCATCGTTTCCCGTTCCGGCACCCTGACCTATGAAGCGGTTAAGCAGACCACCGACTACGGTTTCGGCCAGTCTACCTGCGTCGGTATCGGCGGCGACCCGATCCCGGGCTCTAACTTCATCGACATCCTGAAGCTGTTCCAGGAAGATCCGCAGACTGAAGCGATCGTGATGATCGGCGAGATCGGCGGTAGCGCAGAAGAAGAAGCGGCTGCTTATATTAAAGAACACGTGACCAAGCCGGTTGTTGGCTATATCGCGGGCGTTACCGCGCCGAAAGGCAAACGTATGGGCCACGCTGGCGCCATCATTGCCGGTGGTAAAGGTACCGCTGATGAGAAATTCGCTGCTCTGGAAGCTGCTGGCGTGAAGACGGTTCGCAGCCTGGCTGACATTGGCGAAGCGCTGAAGTCCATCATTAAGTAATCCTCTCTGCTCCCTCACCGAATTCCCGCTGCATACAGGGAAAGAGGGAGCCTTATATGTCTTGTTTCGACATGGTTGGCCGCCCCTGGGCGGCCTTTTTTAATGGCGTCGTTTGGCCACCAGCGTAAATTTATAGTCGTCGCTTTTGAAGGTATTGCGGCTATATTCAAACACCCGCCCATCCTGCAGGAATCCGCGAGAAATTTTCTCCAGCACCGGTTTCCCCGGCGCAATCCCCAGCATTGCGACCGTCTCCTCGTTTGGGATCACCGGGATAAGCTCCTGCTCGCTGCGATCGATAACCATCTTTTTGATCGTTTCAATATAGTGATATTTTGAGTTTTCCATGACCTCCCAGGTGAGATCGGCAAACAGGGCGAGGGGCATCCACGTCTCTTCAAGGGTGACCGCTTTTTGCTTGATGAATCGCACCCGTTTGACGTGCCAGACCTTATCCGTGGCGGCGAGCTGGAGGTGTTCCGCCAGCGTCTCTCCTGCCGGAATAACTTCAAACACTTTCACTTCGCTATGTGTCTCAACCTGACGATCGGCCAGCTTTTCATAAAAGCTGGTGAGCTGATAAATGTCGTAATTGACGCGCTCTTCTTTGACATAGGATCCGCTGCCCTGGATGCTCTCAATAATCTCCTGATCGGTGAGCAGCTTTAGCGCCTGCCTGACGGTGACGCGGCTGACCTGAAAGGCCGCCTGTAGCGCAGACTCGGTTGGCAGGGCATCACCCGGCTTTAGCTCACCGCGTGTGATTTGCGCCCGCAGTTCATCGGCTATCTGGCGATACATCGGTTTTCTACTCATCAGTTTTCGCTTTGCTATGAAGTGGTTAATACCTTTCAGGCAAATTATGCCGACATCTCCGCAATAGTAAATAATACAAATTAAATACAAATTATTGCCAGTTAGTGAAATTGATCACTAAAATGTATTATGTTGTCTGACACAATCGCTGCACACTATAACGACAATTCAGTGAGGATCATGATGAACCTGACGACCCTGTCCCACCCTCGCGCGGTTTGCCTAAACGCCCGCTTTACCGATCGCGACGACGCGATTCGCCAGCTTGCGCAGCGGCTGGTTGAACTGGGAAAAATTACCGATGCGGACGCTTATCTTGCGGAAGTATTCGAGCGGGAATCTCTGGGGCCCACAGCCCTTGGTGAAGGACTGGCTGTACCGCATGGTAAAACCGCAGCGGTGAAAGAAGCGGCGTTTGCGGTGGCGACGCTACGTGAACCGCTGGCCTGGGAAGGGGTGGATGGCCCTGAACCGGTCGAGTTGATTTTCTTGCTGGCCATCCCGCCGGCAGAAGCGGGATCGACGCATATCCAGATTCTGACCGATCTGACTACCCGTCTGGCCGATGATGAGGTACGACAGCGGGTGATGGCTGCCGACAGCCCCGAGGCACTGCTGGCGGCGCTGGATGCTGAGCCAGAAAAAAGCGTCGCAGCGCTCAGCGATGACGCACCGACAATTGTTTGTGTCACCGCTTGCCCGGCAGGTATCGCCCACACCTATATGTCGGCGGAGTATCTGGAAAAAGCCGGACGCCGGATGGGCGTTAACGTGGTGGTGGAAAAGCAGGGGGCCAACGGCATTGAAGGCCGCCTTACCGTGCAACAGCTGAATGCTGCGCGAGCCTGTATTTTTGCGGCGGAAGTGGCGATTAAAGAGAGCGAGCGTTTTAACGGCATTCCGGCTATTTCAGTCCCGGTCGCCGAACCGCTGCGCCATGCCGAGGCGCTGATTGAACGCGCGCTGGCGTTGAAACCGACGCAAGGCAATAGAATCGCTCAGCCGCAAGAGGCGGTGAAAAAAAGCGTAAAAGCCGAACTGAAGCAAGCGCTGCTTAGCGGGATTTCATTTGCGGTGCCGCTGATCGTCGCCGGCGGGACGGTGCTGGCGGTGGCGGTACTGCTGGCGCAAATCTTTGGCCTGCAGCATCTCTTTGACCTTGAAAACTCCTGGTTGTGGATGTACCGCAAGCTGGGCGGCGGCATGCTTGGCACGTTGATGGTCCCCGTTCTGGCTGCTTATACCGCCTATTCACTGGCGGATAAACCCGCGCTGGCGCCGGGTTTTGCCGCGGGTCTCGCCGCCAATATGATCGGCGCGGGATTTTTAGGCGCGGTAGCCGGCGGCTTAATCGCGGGTTACCTCATGCGTTGGGTGAAACAGCATATTCGCCTTAGCAACCGCTTTAACGGTTTCATGACCTTCTACCTCTACCCGGTCATCGGGACGTTGGCCGCAGGCAGCCTGATGCTGTTTGTCATTGGCGAACCCGTCGCTTGGGTCAACAACTCGCTTACCGCCTGGCTTAACGGACTCTCGGGGGCGAATGCGCTATTGCTGGGCGTGATTCTCGGCTTTATGTGTTCGTTCGACCTCGGCGGCCCGGTGAACAAAGCGGCCTATGCGTTTTGCCTGGGGGCGATGGCCAACGGCGTGTATGGCCCTTATGCCATCTTCGCGTCGGTGAAAATGGTATCTGCCTTTACCGTCACCGCGTCCACCATGCTGGCGCCGAATCTGTTTAAACAGTTTGAAATTGAGACCGGTAAATCCACCTGGCTGCTGGGGCTGGCGGGGATCACCGAAGGGGCGATTCCGATGGCGATTGAAGATCCGGTTCGCGTGATTGGCTCTTTTGTCCTGGGATCGATGGCGACCGGAGCCATTGTCGGCGCCATGGGGATTGGCCTCTCAACGCCTGGCGCCGGGATTTTCTCCTTATTTTTACTGCAGCATGGCGGACTAAGCGCTTATGTCGCCGCGGCAGGTTGGTTTGGTGCTGCGCTGGTTGGGACATTTATTTCCACCGTGGTGCTGCTGCTCTGGCGACGTCAGGCGGTCAGAAAAGGGAAATACGTCACCGACAGCGTGATGCCGTAAGCACTGATTAAACAGGAAACGAAGATGAAAGCAGTATCTCGCGTTCACATAACGCCGCATATGCACTGGGATCGAGAGTGGTATTTCACGACGGAAGAGTCGCGTATTTTACTGGTCAACAATATGGAAGAGATCCTCACGCGTCTTGAGCAGGATGCCGACTATAAATACTACGTCCTGGATGGGCAAACGGCGGTACTGGAGGACTATTTTGCCGTTAAACCGGAAAATCGGCAGCGCGTTAAGTCGCTTGTCCAGGCCGGAAAACTGATTATTGGGCCATGGTATACGCAAACGGATACCACTATCGTTTCGGGTGAATCCATTGTCCGTAATCTGATGTACGGCATCCGCGACTGTATGGCATTTGGCGAACCGATGAAGATTGGTTACCTTCCCGACTCGTTTGGTATGTCCGGGCAGCTACCGCACATTTATAACGGCTTTGGCATCACCCGCGCGATGTTCTGGCGTGGATGTTCAGAGCGCCACGGTACCGATAAGACCGAGTTTTTATGGCAAAGCCAGGACGGCAGTGAAGTTGCCGCTCAGGTGCTGCCGTTGGGCTACGCGATTGGTAAGTACTTACCGGAGGATGAAGCCGGGCTGCGTAAACGCCTCGACAACTACTTTGAGGTGCTGGAAAAAGCCTCGGTGACCAAAGAGATTTTGCTCCCGAACGGCCATGACCAGATGCCGTTACAGCAAAACATCTTTGCGGTGATGGATAAACTGCGGGAGATCTACCCGCAGCGGCAGTTTGTGATGAGCCGTTTCGAAGAGGTGTTTGAGCAAATCGAGGCTCATCGTGATGAGCTGGCGACGCTCCACGGCGAGTTCATCGACGGCAAATACATGCGCGTACACCGCACTATCGGTTCCACGCGCATGGATATCAAAATCGCCCATGCGCGCATTGAGAATAAAATCATCAACCTGCTGGAGCCGCTGGCGACGCTTGCCTGGAGCCTGGGCTTTGAATATCACCATGGCCTGCTGGAGAAAATGTGGAAAGAGATCTTAAAAAACCACGCTCACGACAGTATTGGCTGCTGCTGTAGCGACAAGGTTCATCGTGAAATTGCCTCGCGCTTTATCCTCGCTGAAGACATGGCCGATAACCTGATTCGTTTCTACCTGCGCAAAATCACCGACAACATGGCCCACAGTGACGCGGACAAATTGGTGATGTTTAACCTGATGCCGTGGCCGCGCGAAGAGGTGATTAACACCACGATTCGCCTGCGAGCGAGCCAGTTCCGGCTGCTGGACAATAAAGGGCATGAGATCCCCTACTTTATTTGCGCGGCGCGGGAACTCGACCCAGGGCTGATTGATCGCCAGATTGTCCATTACGGTAACTATGAGCCGTTTATGGAGTACGACATCCAGCTTAAACAGATTCTGCCATCGATGGGCTATTGCACGTTGTATATCGAGCCGCATGCGGCGGGTAACCAGGTGCCGGCCGCCGCCCCAACCGAGGCGCTGCTGGAAAATGCCTTCTGGCAGATTGACCTCAACGACGACGGGACCTTGCAGCTACGCGATAAAGACTCGGGCATTGTTTATCAACGCGTGCTGGAGATAGAAGAGGGCGCTGATGACGGCGATGAGTATGATTACTCGCCCTCACGGGAAGAGTGGCTGCTTACTTCGGCCGGGACAGCGTTTGAACATGAGGTCATTCACGACGCCTGGCAAAGCCGCGCCGTGATTCGTTATCGTATGTCGGTCCCCGCTAACCTGAGCGAACGCACGGCGCGTCAGCGCAATGGTGAGCTGGGGGTAGAAATAACGGTCACGCTCAGCCATAACACCCGTCGTATTGACGTGGAAGTCCGCCTCGATAATCAGGCCGACGACCACCGCGTGCGCGTGCTGATCCCAACGCCGTTCTGTACCGAGGAGGTGCTGGCCGACACCCAGTTTGGCAGCGTCGTGCGTCCGGTACGCGATGACGCGATGGCGAACTGGCAGGCGGAGGGCTGGAAGGAAGCGCCAGTGCCGGTCTGGAACCTGCTGAATTACGCGGCCTTGCAGGAAGGACGTAACGGTCTTGCACTGTTTAGCGAGGGGCTACGGGAATTTGAAGTGATTGGCGAGGAGAAAAAAACCTTCGCTTTAACGCTGATGCGCGGCGTAGGTTTACTGGGCAAAGAGGATTTATTACTGCGCCCTGGCCGCCCTTCAGGGATCAAACTACCGGTCCCTGATTCCCAGATGCACGGCGCGTTACATTGTCGCTTCAGCCTGTTCAGCTACAGCGGGACCCCACTTAATGCCGGGGTGGCACAGCAGGCGCGGGCCTGGCTTACCCCTATTCAGTGCTATAACAAAATTCCATGGGATGCGATGAAGCTGAACAAAGCCGATTTCACCGTACCCGATAGCTATAGCCTGTTAAGCATGTCACCGGTTGGCTGCCAGCTTAGCGCATTGAAAAAAGCGGAAGATCGCGATGAGCTTATTTTGCGGCTGTTCAACCCTTCCGATAGCGTATCCTGCGAGGCGGCGGTTTCGTATAGCCGCCGCGTTATCCAGTGTCATGAAACGGGAATGGATGAAAAACCTTACGGCGAGCAGGAGGCGGCCCCGGACAGCACCACCGTATTCCGGCCGTGTCAGTCCCGCACCTTCAGCCTTAAGCTAGCTTGATACTACGCAATAAGCGCCTTCCGGCGCTTATTGCGGGCCTATTTCAGCATGATGCTGAACCCCGCATACAGCGTGAACTCCGGCTGATAGTCCCCTCTGTGCGCTACCGTCCACTGCGGCTCGATAAAACTGTTAACAATATAGTCTCCGACCAGTATCGCCCGCCCGCCGCCTAGCCCAAGTGGGATCACATAGTCATCATTTTTGACGTTGTAGCTCCAGATCGCGGTGGAGCGTAAAAACCAGCCGCGGGACATTTTGTAGATAAGGAACGGTTGCAGCGTCGCCGTCTCAACATGGGCGCGATCGCTATCGCCGGTAAAACTTTTTTGCCACTGTACCAGCGCGCCGGTCAGCCAGCGCGGCGAGGTATTGACCGCCACCGCCGACAGCCCGGCCTGCCATTGCCCGGTACCCAATTCCTCCTTTGCCGCGCTGTTGGCCGTTAGCAGCGGCCCAACGCCCAGCTTGACGCCATCCTGCTTGAGCAAAAAAATATCGAACAGATTGATATCGCCAATGCCGCTGTCGTAGCCGCCGCTGCTTTGCGGGCGAGTCGCCATCGGCACCGTTACGCGCATAATTTGCGGTACCGCAATAAGGTCGTTACTGTCGATGGGGATAGTCGCGCGGAGCAGCACATCGTTGGTGTGCTGGTTGGTGCCATCGATTTCAGGCGTGTAGTAATCCTGCACCGCAAAAGAGCTGGCAAGGTGCAGGGGGTTATTGGCTTTATCGACAGCATCTTCGGCGTAGGCGTGCAGGGTAACGGGCAAGATCGCAAAGCAGGCGAGTAGGGCGGTAGTCAGTCGAGACGGCATGAGCGTTCCTTGGCAAAAGTAAGTGGAGTATCAGCAAGTTGGCATCTATTCTGACATCGTCTGTGAGGAAAACTGTGGTCTGCCTGAAATAGTTTTTGTGGGTTATTATTTTTAACTCAATTATTTTTAACAATCATTTGAAGCATATCTGAATTAATAGATTGGATTAATGGGCGATCGGGATAAGCGGGGAGGGGAAAAAAGAACGCATTCGCCAGGAAATTCCGAAATACGTGCTAGCGAAAAATTACTGTGAACCGATTAACATTATCATGGTTTGGCAGCATTTTTTTATCGAGGTCGATGAAGTTAAATATTATTACCTATAATTCTCATATAAATCTTTTGGCTAACCACAGAGTTCATTAATCAAACATTAATTTAACATTCAATCTACATGGTTTAACTGTGGAAACATATATTCAACATTGAGCGTAAATATTGATTTATATCAATGCTCAGAGCTTGGAAATATTGGCAAAAAAGCGTTTAATTGCTCGGCATCAAACTGGATGAAAAGTACCCCTTCCGCTATATATTGATCAACGCCGTAAAACGTAAAGACAGTTCAGCAAAAACCTGTTTATTGTAGGGTTATTACGGCGTAATATATTCGAGGGATCAATTTGGGTTTTTTATTAACGTATTTGTAACCTTTGCTGATGATGATTTCCTCTCAGGATGAAATCGCAACCTGGCGGGTAACAAATAAATTTGTATTGGGGCATGTGTTTGAATCCCGGGTAACGGGTTCATTCTCGGAGTCTTCATGCGATGAGCAAGGAGTCATGATGTTAGATATAGTCGAACTGTCGCGCTTACAGTTTGCCTTGACCGCGATGTACCACTTCCTGTTTGTACCGCTGACGCTGGGTATGGCGTTCCTGCTGGCAATCATGGAAACGGTCTACGTCCTTTCCGGCAAACAGATTTATAAAGATATGACCAAGTTCTGGGGCAAGTTGTTTGGTATCAACTTTGCGCTGGGTGTGGCTACCGGTCTGACCATGGAGTTCCAGTTCGGGACCAACTGGTCTTATTACTCCCACTACGTGGGCGATATCTTCGGTGCGCCACTGGCCATCGAAGGTCTGATGGCCTTCTTCCTCGAATCTACCTTTGTAGGTCTGTTCTTCTTCGGTTGGGATCGTCTGGGTAAAGTTCAGCACATGGCCGTCACCTGGCTGGTGGCGCTTGGCTCCAACCTCTCCGCGCTGTGGATTCTGGTCGCCAACGGCTGGATGCAGAACCCGATTGCTTCGGACTTCAACTTCGAAACCATGCGCATGGAAATGGTCAGCTTCTCCGAGCTGGTCCTGAACCCGGTCGCACAGGTGAAATTCGTTCACACCGTGGCGTCTGGCTACGTCACCGGCGCGATGTTTATCCTTGCCATCAGCTCCTGGTACATGCTCAAAGGCCGTGACTTCGCCTTTGCAAAACGCTCCTTTGCGATTGCTGCCAGCTTTGGTATGGCCGCCATCCTCTCCGTTATCGTACTGGGTGATGAATCCGGCTACGAAATGGGCGACGTACAGAAAACCAAACTCGCCGCGATTGAAGCCGAGTGGGAAACCCAGCCGGCACCCGCTGCCTTTACGCTGTTTGGTATTCCGGACCAGGATGCGCAGGAGAACCATTTCTCCATTCAAATTCCTTATGCGCTGGGCATCATCGCGACACGTTCCGTCGACAAGCAGGTTACCGGCCTGAAAGATCTGCTGGTGCAGCACGAAGAGCGTATCCGTAACGGGATGAAAGCGTACTCCCTGCTTGAACAGCTGCGCTCTGGCGCAACCGATCCGGCGGTACGCGCGCAATTCAACGACGTGAAAAAAGATCTGGGTTATGGCCTGCTGCTGAAACGCTATACGCCGAACGTGGCTGATGCGACGGAAGAGCAGATTCAGAAAGCGACGAAAGACTCTATTCCACGCGTTGCGCCGCTGTACTTCGCCTTCCGTATCATGGTGGCGTGCGGTGTGCTGATGCTGTTGATTATCGGCGCTTCCTTCTGGACGGTGATTCGTAACCGTATCGGCGAGAAAAAATGGCTGCTGCGCGCGGCGTTCTACGGCTTGCCTCTGCCATGGATTGCCGTTGAAGCGGGCTGGTTTGTTGCCGAATATGGCCGTCAGCCGTGGGCAATCGGTGAAGTATTGCCAACGGCGGTTGCCAACTCGTCGCTGACTGCTGGCGACCTGATCTTCTCGATGGTGCTGATCTGTGGTTTGTATACGCTGTTCCTGGTGGCTGAACTGTTCCTGATGTTCAAATTTGCCCGTAAAGGACCAAGCAGCCTGAAAACCGGTCGCTATCACTTTGAACAGTCCTCTGCGGCTATTCAGTCGGCACGCTAAGACAGGAGTCGTCAAATGATCGATTATGAAGTATTGCGTTTTATCTGGTGGCTACTGATTGGCATTCTGCTGATTGGTTTTGCCGTCGCCGATGGTTTCGATATGGGGGTGGGCATGCTCACCCGCTTCCTCGGTCGTAACGACACCGAGCGTCGAATCATGATTAACGCCATTGCCCCGCACTGGGACGGAAACCAGGTGTGGCTCATCACCGCGGGTGGCGCGCTGTTCGCCGCCTGGCCGATGGTCTACGCCGCGGCGTTCTCCGGTTTCTACGTGGCGATGATTCTGGTGCTGGCCTCTTTGTTCTTCCGTCCGGTTGGCTTTGACTACCGTTCGAAGATTGAAGATACCCGCTGGCGCAACATGTGGGACTGGGGCATCTTTGTCGGCAGCTTCGTGCCGCCGCTGGTCATTGGCGTGGCATTTGGTAACCTGCTGCAGGGCGTACCGTTCCACATTGATGAGTACCTGCGTCTGTACTACACCGGCAACTTCTTCCAGCTGCTGAACCCGTTTGGTCTGCTGGCAGGTATCGTCAGCGTGGGGATGATCCTGACGCAAGGTGCAACCTATCTGCAAATGCGTACCGTGGGCGAACTGCACCTGCGTACCCGCTCCGTCTCAATGGTGGCAGCGCTGGTCACGTTGGTCTGCTTTGCACTGGCAGGCGTGTGGGTTTACTACGGCATTGATGGTTATGTGGTGAAATCGGTGCTGGATCATACCGGCCCGTCTAACCCGCTGACCAAAGAAGTGGCGCGTGAAGCCGGTGCATGGATGGTGAACTTCAACAACATGCCGGCGCTGTGGGCCATTCCTGCTCTGGGCGTAGTGCTGCCGCTGCTGACGATTGTTAGCACCAAAGCGGACAAAGGGGCATGGGCGTTCCTGTTCTCCTCACTGACGCTAGCTTGCATCATCCTGACCGCGGGTATTGCTATGTTCCCGTTCATTATGCCTTCCAGCACAATGATGAACGCGAGCCTGACCATGTGGGATGCGACCTCCAGCCAGTTGACGCTGAACCTGATGACCTATGTTGCGATTGTCTTCGTACCGATTATTCTGGCCTACACCACCTGGTGTTACTGGAAAATGTTCGGTCGCATTACCAAAGAAGACATCGAACGTAACACCCACTCTCTGTACTAAGTAAGGAGCTGAATATGTGGTATTTCGCATGGATTTTGGGAACGCTTCTTGCCTGTGCATTCGGCGTGATCACCGCGCTGGCGTTAGAGCACGTCGAAGCGACCAACGCGGGTGAAGAAAAGCACTGATGAAAAATGTTATCGCAATGTTGTACGCGATAATGGACAAGCGCCCCCTGCGGGCGCTTTCCCTTGTTATGGCCCTGCTGCTGGCAGGCTGCATTTTCTGGGATCCGTCGCGTTTTGCGGCGAAGACCAGCGAGCTGGAAATCTGGCATGGGTTTCTGCTGATGTGGTCCGTGTGCGCAGGCGTGATTCACGGGGTGGGCTTCCGCCTGCGGTCGATTCACTGGCAGGGGATTTTTTGTCCGCTTATCGCCGATCTGGTGTTATTTGCAGGGCTGATTTTCTTCTTTTACCGCTGAAAATTTTCATCCGAAGACAATGGGCTTGCACGAGCCCATAAAAATTTACTCTCCGTTTACTTCTCCCCATTCCAAACCATCATTCCCGCGCGTATAGTAGCGAAGTTCAAAAACCCAAAAAATTTTTTGCATTACTGGGACGTAAAGTGAATACAACGCTGTTTCGATGGCCGGTTCGTGTCTACTATGAAGATACCGACGCCGGTGGTGTGGTTTATCACGCCAGCTATGTCGCTTTCTATGAAAGAGCACGCACTGAGATGCTGCGTCACCATCACTTCAGTCAGCAGGTGCTGTTGGCTGAACGCGTGGCCTTTGTCGTGCGTAAAATGACGCTGGAGTATTTTGCGGCTGCCCGACTCGACGATATGCTCGAAGTCCAGACAGAAATTACATCAATGCGTGGTACCTCAATGGTGTTTACGCAGCGAATAGTCAACGCTGAGAATAAGGTTCTGAACGAAGCAGAAGTCCTGATTGTCTGTGTTGATCCACTCATCATGAAGCCTCGTGCGCTTCCCAAGTCTATTGTCGCGGAGTTTAAGCAGTGACTGACATGAACATCCTTGATTTGTTCCTGAAGGCTAGCCTTCTGGTTAAACTTATCATGTTGATTTTGATTGGTTTTTCAATCGCCTCCTGGGCCATCATTATCCAGAGAACGCGCATCCTTAACGCGGCAAGCCGCGAGGCAGAAGCGTTTGAAGATAAGTTCTGGTCCGGCATCGAGCTGTCTCGCCTGTATCAGGAGAGCCAGGGGCGTCGTGAAAATCTGGCGGGATCCGAGCAGATCTTCTACAGCGGTTTTAAAGAGTTTGCCCGCTTGCATCGCGCGAACAGTCATGCGCCGGAAGCGATTGTGGAAGGGGCATCGCGTGCGATGCGTATTTCCATGAACCGCGAGCTGGAAACGCTGGAAACGCATATTCCGTTCCTTGGAACAGTTGGCTCCATCAGCCCGTATATCGGTCTGTTCGGTACCGTTTGGGGGATCATGCACGCCTTTATCGCGCTGGGCGCGGTAAAACAGGCCACGCTGCAGATGGTTGCTCCAGGCATCGCCGAAGCGTTGATCGCCACCGCGATCGGTCTGTTCGCCGCTATTCCGGCCGTTATGGCGTACAACCGCCTGAACCAGCGCGTGAACAAACTGGAACTGAACTACGACAACTTTATGGAAGAGTTCACCGCGATTCTGCACCGTCAGGCTTTTACCGCCAGTACCGCCAGTGAGAGCAACAAGGGGTAAGCCATGGCCAGAGCACGTGGACGCGGGCGTCGCGAACTGAAGTCCGAAATTAACATCGTTCCGCTGCTGGATGTGTTGTTGGTGCTGCTGCTGATCTTTATGGCGACAGCGCCGATCATTACGCAGAGCGTGGAAGTGGATCTTCCTGATGCCACCGAATCACAGGCTGTCAGCAGTAATGATGAACCCCCGGTCATTGTTGAAGTGTCCGGCGTGGGGCAATACAGCGTGAACGTTGGCCCGGAGAAGATGCCGCAGCTGCCGCCTGAACAGGTGGTCGCGGAAGCGCAGCGTCGTTTGCAGGCGAATCCGAAGACGGTCTTCTTAATTGGGGGCGCGAAAGACGTGCCTTACGATGAAATAATTAAAGCGCTTAACCTGTTACACAGCGCCGGGGTGAAATCGGTCGGGTTGATGACTCAACCAATTTAACCGTCGCACCTGCGCAGGGTGTGGGTCGGCAACGGCCCACATCGTGTGTTGTAGAGTAACGGGGGAACAGTTTTTGGGAACCGAGAGTGTCAAAGGCAACCGAACAAAACGACAAGCTTAAACGAGCGATAATTATTTCAGCAGTGCTGCACGTGATTTTGTTTGCAGCGCTGATCTGGAGTTCGTTCGATGAGCATTTAGACGCTGCGGCTGGCGGTGGCGGCGGTTCGTCCATCGACGCAGTCATGGTCGATCCGGGTGCGGTCGTCGACAACTATAATCGTCAACAGCAGCAGCAGGCCAGTTCGAAACGCGCGCAAGAGCAGCGTGAGAAACAGGCCCAGCAACAGGCTGAAGAGCTGCGAGAGAAACAGGCAGCCGAACAGGAACGTTTAAAAGCGCTGGAAAAAGAGCGTTTACAGGCCCTGGAAGCGGCGAAGCAAGCCCAGGAACAGCAAAAACAGGCGGAAGAAGCGGCAGCCAAAGCCGCCGCTGATGCCAAAGCGAAAGCCGACGCGCAGGCGAAAGCGGCCGCGGAAGCGGCAGTGAAAGCCGCTGCGGATGCGAAAGCAAAAGCCGATGCGCAGGCGAAAGCGGCTGCGGAAGCGGCGAAGAAAGCCGCCGCTGACGCGCAGAAGAAAGCGGAAGCCGAGGCTGCTAAAGCCGCAGCTGATGCGAAGAAAGTTGCTGAAGCGGCCGCTGCGAAAGCTGCTGCCGATGCGGAGAAGAAAGCCGCTGCGGAAGCCGCGAAAAAGGCTGCCGCAGAAAAAGCCGCCGCCGAGAAGGCCGCTGCTGCTGAAAAAGCAGCCGCAGAGAAAGCTGCCGCCGCTGCGGAAAAAGCGGCTGCCGATAAGGCAGCAGCAGCGGCTAAAGCGGCAGCAGACAAGAAAGCTGCTGCGGAAAAAGCCGCCGCTGCCAAAAAGGCCGCCGCGGAAAAAGCAGCCGCCGCTTCTGGCGTTGACGATCTGTTAGGCGACTTAAGCTCCGGTAAGAATGCGCCGAAAGGCAGCACCAGCGGTAGCGCCGGTGGCTCTTCTCCTGCTAAAGGTAACAAAGCTGGGCAGGGTGGGGCATCGCAGGCTGAAATTGCGTCCTATATTGCGCAGGTTCAGGCGGCGATTAAAGGTCACCTGTACGACTGGGATACCTATAAAGGGAAGACCTGTACGCTGCGCGTGAACCTGGCAGAAGATGGTACGGTGCTGAGCGTGAAGCAGGAGGGTGGTGATGCGGCGTTCTGTCAGCAGATGCTGGCGGCAACTAACCGAATGACCAAGTTCCCGAAACCGCCGTCGCAAGCGGTCTGGCAGACCTTTAAAAATGCGCCGCTGGACTTCAAGCCATAAAGATTATTTTTCGCCGCAGTACGCGAAAAATAAAGGCGGGATCGTCGCAGGGTTTTGGTAGTTTTGTGTATTTTAGTTTGTTAACATTCTGCTAAATTATCGTGGGCTTTCCGCCTGGATAAGGGAGAAATGATGAAGCAGGCATTACGAGTAGCATTTGGTTTTCTGATGCTGTGGGCAGCGGTGCTGCACGCAGAAGTACGTATCGAGATCACCCAAGGGGTGGACTCGGCGCGTCCGATTGGCGTCGTTCCGTTCCAGTGGGCCGGGCCGGGTGCCGCGCCTGAAGATATCGGCGGCATTGTTGGCGCCGACCTGCGTAACAGCGGGAAATTCAACCCATTAGACCGCTCTCGTCTGCCGCAGCAGCCGGGCAGCGCGCAGGAAGTTCAGCCGGCCGCATGGTCTGCGCTGGGTATTGATGCCGTGGTTGTCGGTCAGGTTAGCCCGAACGCCGACGGTAGCTATAACGTTTCCTATCAGCTGGTCGATACCGGCGGTGCGCCAGGTACCGTTCTGGCACAGAACACCTATAAGGTGAACAAGCAGTGGCTGCGTTACGCGGGCCATACTGCCAGTGACGAAGTGTTCGAGAAACTGACCAGCATTAAAGGCGCGTTCCGTACCCGTATCGCCTATGTGGTGCAGACCAACGGCGGCCAGTTCCCGTATGAACTGCGCGTTTCTGACTACGATGGCTACAACCAGTTTGTGGTCCACCGTTCTCCGCAGCCGCTGATGTCTCCGGCATGGTCTCCGGACGGCTCTAAACTGGCCTATGTGACCTTCGAAAGCGGTCGTTCAGCGCTGGTCGTGCAGACGCTGGCAAACGGCGCGGTGCGTCAGATTGCGTCGTTCCCGCAGCACAACGGTGCGCCGGCATTCTCGCCGGACGGTTCTAAACTGGCGTTCGCCCTGTCGAAAACCGGTAGCCTGAACCTTTACGTGATGGACCTTGGCTCCGGCCAGATTCGTCAGGTGACCAACGGTCGCAGCAACAACACTGAACCAACCTGGTTCCCGGACAGTCAGAACCTGGCCTTCACCTCTGACCAGGCCGGTCGTCCGCAGGTGTATAAAGTGAATGTTAACGGCGGTGCTCCGCAGCGTATTACCTGGGAAGGTTCGCAGAACCAGGATGCTGACGTCAGCAGCGACGGCAAGTTTATGGTAATGGTTAGCTCGGCCAACGGTCAGCAGCACATTGCTAAGCAAGATCTGGAAGCGGGTGGTGTACAGGTTCTGTCATCAACGTTTTTAGACGAAACGCCAAGTCTGGCACCTAACGGCACTATGGTAATCTACAGCTCTTCTCAGGGGATGGGATCCGTGCTGAATTTGGTTTCTACAGATGGGCGTTTCAAAGCGCGTCTTCCGGCAACTGATGGACAGGTTAAATTCCCTGCCTGGTCGCCGTATCTGTGATAATAATTAATTGATTAGTAAAGGAATCATTGAAATGCAACTGAACAAAGTGCTGAAAGGGCTGTTGATTGCTCTGCCTGTAATGGCAATCGCGGCATGTTCTTCCAACAAGAACGCCAGCAATGACGGCAGCGAAGGCATGCTGAACGGTGCCGGCACTGGTATGGATGCGAACGGTAGCGGCAATATGTCTTCTGAAGAGCAAGCGCGTCTTCAGATGCAGCAGCTGCAGCAGAACAACATCGTTTACTTCGATCTCGACAAGTACGATA
The DNA here is from genome assembly GCF_019930565.1 of Kluyvera sp. CRP. Classification (NCBI taxonomy): domain Bacteria; kingdom Pseudomonadati; phylum Pseudomonadota; class Gammaproteobacteria; order Enterobacterales; family Enterobacteriaceae; genus Kluyvera; species Kluyvera sp. CRP. The sequence continues at coordinate 2,675,572 of NZ_CP082841.1, forward strand.
TCCGTTCTGACTTCGCTGCAATGCTGGATGCGCACGCTAACTTCCTGCGTAGCAACCCGTCTTACAAAGTCACCGTAGAAGGTCACGCGGACGAACGTGGTACTCCGGAGTACAACATCTCCCTGGGTGAACGTCGTGCTAACGCTGTTAAAATGTACCTGCAGGGTAAAGGCGTTTCTGCTGACCAGATCTCCATCGTTTCTTACGGTAAAGAAAAACCTGCAGTACTGGGTCACGACGAAGCGGCTTACTCCAAAAACCGTCGTGCCGTACTGGTTTACTAAGAGAATTGCATGAGCAGTAACTTCAGACATCATTTAATGAGTCTGTCGTTACTGGTTGGCATAGCGGCCCCCTGGGCCGCTTTTGCTCAGGCGCCAATCAGTAGTGTCGGCTCAGGCTCGGTCGAAGACCGCGTCACTCAACTCGAGCGTATTTCCAATGCTCACAGTCAACTTTTGACCCAACTCCAGCAACAACTCTCCGATAACCAGTCTGATATTGATGCCCTCCGTGGACAGATCCAGGAAAGTCAGTACCAGCTGAATCAGGTGATGGATCGTCAAAAGCAGATCATGCTGCAAATTGATAGCCTGAACGGCGGCAGCGGTGCGACACCGGCGCAGCCAGCTTCGGGTGACCAAAGCAATGCGGCAGCGGCGACGTCAGCGCCAGCGGGCGGAAATACCGCTTCGTCTGGCGTTCCGGCGCAAACGGGCGATGCGAATACCGATTACAACGCGGCGATCGCGCTGGTGAAGGACAGTTCTCGCCAGGATGATGCGATTGTGGCGTTTCAGAATTTCATCAAAAAATACCCTGATTCTACCTATCAGCCCAATGCCAACTACTGGCTGGGTCAGCTGAATTACAACAAGGGTAAAAAAGATGATGCGGCGTACTACTTTGCGTCGGTGGTGAAAAACTACCCGAAGTCGCCTAAGGCGGCGGATGCGATGTTTAAGGTCGGGGTGATCATGCAGGACAAAGGCGATACCGCAAAAGCGAAAGCGGTATATCAGCAGGTTGTCAGCAAATACCCAGGTACCGACGGTGCGAAGCAGGCGCAAAAACGTCTTAGCGGGCTGTGATGCGTGAAGTAAGACCAGAAATCGTGTTATTTCTGGTCTTGCCGCATGAAACATAAGCAGTTAAGTGATCTTTGTCGAAATTTTTGTTGCGCAGAATTCTGAATTCAGTAATATATGCCGCCGTTGCCAAGGGATATCAACCATCCTGAAAGTGGCGAAAAAAGTGGGTCGTTAGCTCAGTTGGTAGAGCAGTTGACTTTTAATCAATTGGTCGCAGGTTCGAATCCTGCACGACCCACCACTTAAAGTAGTATCCAGCGTAGTATCGGGTGATTAGCTCAGCTGGGAGAGCACCTCCCTTACAAGGAGGGGGTCGGCGGTTCGATCCCGTCATCACCCACCACCGGGTCGTTAGCTCAGTTGGTAGAGCAGTTGACTTTTAATCAATTGGTCGCAGGTTCGAATCCTGCACGACCCACCAATTTAACATCGAACTACGATGTTAAGCGTGAAGGATAACGTTGCTTCAGCAACGGCCCGAAGGGCGAGCGAAGCGAGTCATCCTGCACGACCCACCATCTTTTTCAGGTGGGTTCGGTGGCAGTAGTATCAGTTGTATCCAGCGCAGTTTCGGGTGATTAGCTCAGCTGGGAGAGCACCTCCCTTACAAGGAGGGGGTCGGCGGTTCGATCCCGTCATCACCCACCACTCGGGTCGTTAGCTCAGTTGGTAGAGCAGTTGACTTTTAATCAATTGGTCGCAGGTTCGAATCCTGCACGACCCACCAATTTAACATCAAACTCAGATGTTAAGCGTGAAGGATAACGTTGCTTCAGCAACGGCCCGAAGGGCGAGGCGAAGCCGAGTCATCCTGCACGACCCACCATCTTTTAGCTTTAGATGGTTCCGAGTAAAAATCTTTCAGGCGGCACCCGTATGGGTCGTTAGCTCAGTTGGTAGAGCAGTTGACTTTTAATCAATTGGTCGCAGGTTCGAATCCTGCACGACCCACCATCCTGAATGATTAAAGCAGTAACCCTTATCCAAGGGGTCGTTAGCTCAGTTGGTAGAGCAGTTGACTTTTAATCAATTGGTCGCAGGTTCGAATCCTGCACGACCCACCAGTGTAAAAAGGCGCCCTAAAGGCGCCTTTTTGCTATCTTACATTTGTATCCTCTCGCCTATATGGCTATCAAAAATTCACCACGACATTTCCTTTGCAATCGGCTATCTTGTTTAGCATATAAAACATATTTCCGTGGTAATGGTGAATCTACACCTTAAACCGCGTATTTCGTTAAGCCAGTAAAACGAGAAGCATGATGAGCGTGATGTTCGATCCTGAAGCAGCGATTTACCCGTTCCCGCCGAAACCAACGCCGTTGAACGACGATGAAAAGCAATTTTATCGCGAGAAAATCAAGCGGTTGCTCAAAGAGCGCAATGCCGTCATGGTGGCGCACTACTACACCGATCCGGAAATTCAACAGCTGGCAGAAGAAACCGGCGGCTGTATTTCGGATTCACTGGAGATGGCGCGCTTTGGTGCGAAGCATCCGGCTTCTACGCTGCTGGTGGCCGGTGTGCGCTTTATGGGCGAGACGGCGAAAATCCTCAGCCCGGAAAAAACCATTCTGATGCCGACGCTCAATGCGGAATGCTCGCTGGATCTCGGTTGCCCAATTGAAGAGTTCAATGCCTTCTGCGATGCGCATCCGGATCGCACCGTCGTGGTCTATGCCAATACCTCCGCGGCGGTAAAAGCACGCGCCGACTGGGTGGTCACCTCCAGCATCGCCGTTGAACTGATTGAACACCTTGATAGTCTGGGCGAAAAAATTATCTGGGCGCCGGATCGTCACCTGGGCCGCTACGTACAAAAGCAAACCGGTGCCGATGTGCTCTGCTGGCAGGGCGCGTGTATCGTCCATGATGAGTTCAAAACGCAGGCGCTGAGCCGCATGAAAGCGCTGTATCCGCAGGCGGCGGTGCTGGTGCACCCGGAGTCGCCGCAGGCGATTGTCGATATGGCTGATGCCGTAGGTTCAACCAGCCAGCTGATCAACGCCGCCAAAAATCTGCCGCACCAGCAGCTCATTGTGGCAACTGACCGCGGAATCTTCTACAAAATGCAGCAGGCGGTGCCGGATAAAGAGCTGTTTGAGGCGCCAACCGCTGGGGAAGGCGCCACCTGCCGTACCTGCGCCCACTGCCCGTGGATGGCAATGAACGGCCTGAAGGCCATTGCGGAGAGCCTCGAGAACGGCGGCGCGGCGCATGAAATTCATGTTGACGAATCACTTCGCAAGGATGCGCTCATTCCGTTGAACCGCATGTTGGATTTTGCGGCTACACTACGAGGATAACCTGTCTAACACGCTGGAGTTGAAATGGATTTTTTTAGCACGCAAAACATTCTGGTGCATATCCCGCTTGGGGCGGGCGGTTACGATCTGTCGTGGATTGAGGCCGTAGGCACCATTGCCGGTCTGCTTTGTATCTGGCTGGCCAGCCTTGAGAAGATCGTTAACTACCTGTTTGGTCTGATTAACGTCACGCTGTTTGCGATTATCTTTTTCCAGATCCAGCTGTACGCCAGCCTGTTGTTACAGCTTTTCTTCTTCGCTGCCAACCTCTACGGCTGGTACGCCTGGTCGCGGCAAACCAGCCAGAATGAAGCCGAGCTGCAAATTCGCTGGCTGCCGCTGCCTAAGGCGCTGTCCTGGCTGGCGGCCTGCGTGGTTGCGATTGCGCTGATGACCTTTTATATCGACCCGGTATTTGCCGTGCTGACACGGGTTGCCGTTAACGTCATGCAGGGGCTTGGTATGAATGTGGTAATGCCGACGCTGCAGCCGGATGCGTTTCCATTCTGGGATTCGTCGATGATGGTGTTATCGATTGCCGCCATGGTGCTGATGACCCGTAAATACGTCGAAAACTGGCTGCTGTGGGTGATTATTAACGTTATCAGCGTGGCTATCTTTACGCTTCAGGGCGTGTACGCGATGGCGCTGGAATACCTGATCCTGACGTTTATCGCTCTTAACGGTAGCCGGATGTGGATGAATAGCGCGCGTGAGCGTGGCTCTCGCGCGCTATCTCATTAGTGATGGTGATGATGCCCGTGTCCGGTATGCACCTCATTAAGGTGGCATTCCGGGCCGCTACAGGGCTGATACTCCATCTGCACCGTCGCGTGCTCAATCTGATAGTGCTCCTCGAGGAAGTGATGAATACGGTCGAGCAGCGCGTCGTGGTCGTGCGGTGGGACAACCTGCACATGCAGGGTCATTAGCGGTTTTTCGCCTACCAGCCAGACGTGGACGTGGTGCACGTCGCGGACCTCCGGCAGTGAGCGACGCATATTGCGCTTCAACGCCGCCACGTCAATAGACTGTGGTGCACCTTCCAGCAGTTCGTTAACGCTCTCTTTCAGCAGCGACCATGCGCTGCGCAGCACCAGGCAGGACACCAGCACTGAGAGAATCGGGTCGATAGGCGTCCAGCCGGTGATCATGATCACCAATGCGGCAATAATCGCGCCAACCGAGCCGAGGAGATCGCCCATGACGTGCAGCGCGGCGGCACGTACGTTGAGATTTTTTTCCTCGCTACCACGATGCAGGATCCAGAACGCCAGCACATTTGCCAACAGCCCGGCGACGGCAATCACCATCATGGTCACGCCAGCCACAGGCTGGGGGTGATTGAAACGTTGCACCGCCTCCCAGACGATCAAAATGATAATAAACAGCAGCGCGATGGCGTTCACGAAGGCGGCGAGGGTAGTGAGACGCAGCCAACCGAAGGTGTGGCGTGTGCTCGGTGGCCGACGAGCAAAGTTGACTGCCAGCAGGGCAAACAGCAGGGCGGCGGAGTCGGTCAGCATGTGCCCTGCATCGGCTAATAACGCCAATGAACCGGAAATCAACCCGCCAATCGCTTCCACGACCATGAATCCGGCGGTAACGCCGAACGCCAGCAGTAAACGACGGGCATTACTATCATCCTGCGTGGCGTGAGAATGTGAATCCTGCCTGTGCGCCATGACGCTATTCCTTTCGTATGTTGAATGTGACTATCTGACATCATTGCAGATCTTTGCTTTTTGCGCACAGAAATAGATGACGTCGAATGATGGATTAAAATAGTACATTCACCGCCTGGTGAATATGAATTATATTGTTTTTCATCTTATTGTTGGTGTTATATCTTGCTTGTTTGCGGTTATTAGCCGGGTATTTGCTATTAAATTCTATTTTGTAGGGTTTTTTTAGTCATTATCCGGCTAAAGTGTAAAAGTCAGTTTACACTTTTTGAGTTGCGATATAGATTGGAGGGATTGCACTCAATTGTATAAGTATGGCAACACTGGAACAGTCATGAATTATCAGAACGACGATTTACGCATTAAAGAGATCAACGAGTTATTACCGCCAGTCGCACTCCTTGAGAAATTCCCCGCTACCGAAAACGCCGCGAATACCGTATCTCATGCGCGTAAAGCGATCCATCAGATCCTGAAAGGGGCGGACGATCGTCTGTTGGTGGTGATCGGTCCGTGTTCTATCCACGATCCCGTCGCGGCGAAAGAGTATGCTCAGCGCCTGCTGAAAATTCGTGAAGAGCTGAAGGGCGAGCTGGAAATCGTCATGCGCGTCTATTTTGAAAAGCCGCGCACCACCGTGGGTTGGAAAGGGCTGATCAACGACCCGCATATGGATAACAGCTTCCAGATCAACGATGGCCTGCGCATTGCGCGTAAGCTGCTGCTGGACATTAACGACACCGGTCTACCGGCCGCGGGCGAGTTCCTGGATATGATCACCCCGCAGTATCTGGCTGACCTGATGAGCTGGGGCGCCATCGGCGCGCGTACTACCGAATCTCAGGTGCATCGCGAGCTGGCTTCCGGTCTTTCTTGTCCGGTTGGTTTTAAAAATGGCACCGATGGCACCATTAAAGTGGCCATTGATGCGATTAACGCCGCTGGCGCGCCGCACTGCTTCCTGTCGGTGACCAAGTGGGGGCATTCCGCCATCGTGAACACCAGCGGTAATGGCGATTGCCATATCATCCTGCGCGGCGGTAAAGAGCCAAACTACAGCGCTTCCCACGTGGCGGCGGTGAAGGACGGCCTGGCGAAAGCGGGGCTGCCGGCACAAATCATGATCGACTTCAGCCATGCTAACTCCTCTAAGCAGTACAAAAAACAGATGGAAGTGGGCGCAGACGTCTGCCAGCAGATTGCCAACGGCGAGAAAGCTATTATGGGCGTGATGATCGAAAGTCATCTGGTGGAAGGCAATCAGAATCCGGACAGCGGCGAGCCGCTGGTGTATGGCAAGAGCATCACCGACGCCTGCATTAACTGGGAAGATACCGATACGATTCTGCGCCAGTTGGCGGAAGCGGTAAAAGCGCGCCGCGGATAAAAAACGCATCCGGGCGACGCTCGGTAGGCCGGACAAGGCAATGCCGTCATCCGGCAATAAAAAAGCGTGGAATATTCCACGCTTTTTTCGTTTAACCCGGGAGGAAAATTACTTCGCTTTACCCTGGTTTGCCACCGCAGCGGCTTTCGCGGCGATTTCGTCTGCGTTGCCCAGGTAGTAGTGTTTGATCGGCTTGAAGTTCTCGTCGAACTCATACACCAGCGGCACGCCAGTTGGGATGTTCAACTCGAGGATTTCATCTTCGCCCATGTTGTCCAGGTATTTCACCAGCGCGCGCAGGGAGTTACCGTGAGCGGCGATGATCACACGCTCACCGCTTTTCAGACGCGGCAGAATGGTTTCGTTCCAGTAAGGCACCACGCGCTCGATGGTCAGCGCCAGGCTCTCGGTGGTCGGCAGCTCTTTATCGGTCAGTTTGGCGTAGCGCGGGTCGTGGCCCGGGTAGCGCTCGTCGTCTTTGGTCAGCTCCGGCGGGGTCACCGCGAAGCCGCGACGCCACTGTTTAACCTGCTCATCACCGTATTTCTCAGCGGTTTCGGCTTTGTTCAGACCCTGCAGCGCACCGTAGTGACGCTCGTTCAGTTTCCAGGATTTTTCAACCGGCAGCCAGGCCTGATCCAGTTCATCCAGTACGTTCCACAGCGTGTGGATGGCACGTTTCAGCACAGAGGTATAAGCAAAGTCGAAGCTGAAGCCTTCTTCTTTCAGCAGTTTGCCCGCTGCTTTTGCTTCGCTGACGCCTTTCTCGGACAGATCAACATCGTACCAACCGGTAAAACGGTTTTCGTTGTTCCACTGACTTTCACCGTGACGAACCAGTACCAGCTTAGTTACAGCCATACTCTCACTCCTCAAGCTTTATTGAATGATAACAATTCTCATTATATTGCCGTGATAGCCTCAGCGGCAACGCTTATGCATAACCATAGCGAAAATAGTGCTCCAGTGTAAGGTGCATGTGAACTCAGCGTTATTATTTTGTCTTGGTGTGATGCTATTTTCAGCGATATGCCTAAAAGATCGACGTGGTGAAGGGGCGGGGGATGTCTGACATCACACCATGCGCCCGGGCTACATCGGTTTGTCGCCCGGGCCAACAGGTCATGATAATGCGATAAACTGATATTCCGTCAGGCTGACGTACTCTTCACCCGGCTGCAACACGCAGTCCGGCTGCGGCCACTCGGGATGGTTTGGCGTATCAGGTAGGAATTCGCTCTCCAGCGCCAGCCCCTGCCACGTATCGTACGGCTGTGAGGTACGGGAAAGCGTGCCCTTCAGGAAGTTGCCCGAGTAGAACTGAATCGCCGGCGCCGAGGTATAAACGGCCATCTGCAGCTTTTTATCCTGCGACCAGACGTTGGCAACCACCTGAGTGGCGTCGCCTTTGGCCTGCAGCAGGAATGCGTGGTCGTAGCCGTTAACCTTCCGCTGATCGTCGTCGCTGAGGAAATCCTGCGCCACGGCTTTCGGCTGACGGAAATCGAAGCTGGTATTGGCGACCGCTTTCAGCCCATCATGAGGGATCCCGTTCTCATCGACTGGCAGATAGTCATCAGCCAGTAGCTGTAGCGTGTGGTTACGTACGTCGGTCTGCTCACCATCGAGGTTAAAGTAAACATGGTTAGTGAGATTCACCGGACAGGCTTTATCGACGGTGGCGCGATACTCGATGGAAATCCGGTTATCATCGGTCAGGCGATAGATAGCTTTGGCCTGTAGCTCGCCCGGATAGCCCTGGTCGCCGTCGGGTGAGGTCAGCGTAAAGACCGCTTCGGTTTCGTTCTGTGACGCGATAGACCAGCGGCGCTTGTCGAAACCTTCCGGGCCGCCATGCAACTGATGTTCGCCCTGGCTTGGCGCGACATCAACCGTTTTGCCGTCAAGCGTAAAGCGGCTATTGGCGATACGGTTGGCGTAGCGACCAATGGAGGCGCCGAGGAAGGCCGCCTGTTCGCTATACTGCTCCGGCGAGGCGCAGCCCAGTAGCGCTTCACGTACGCTGCCATCTTTCAGCGGAATACGCGCCGACAGCAACGTGGCGCCCCAGTCCATTAAGCTCACGACAACACCATTTGCATTACGTAGCGTCACCAGGCGATATGGCTGGCCGTCGGCGGCCAGCGCGGGAGTTTCTCTTAACACTGGCCAGCTCCTTGTGACGGTTTGCACACGTAGAAGGTCTCTTTGATGCCGGTTTTCGCTTCATACTGCTCGGCAACCGCCTGTTTCACCGCCGGGACCAGTGCTTCAGGGATCAGCGCTACGATGCAGCCGCCGAAACCGCCGCCGGTCATGCGTACGCCGCCCTGGTCGCCGATGGTCGCTTTAACGATCTCGACCAGCGTATCAATCTGCGGCACGGTGATTTCGAAGTCGTCGCGCATTGACGCGTGAGATTCTGCCATCAGTTGGCCCATACGCAGCAGGTCGCCTTTCTCCAGCGCGCTGGCGGCTTCTACGGTACGGGCGTTTTCGGTCAGCACGTGACGGACACGTTTGGCAACGATAGGGTCAAGCTCGTGGGCGACAGCGTTGAACTCGTCAACGGTGACATCGCGCAGCGCCGGGCGCTGGAAGAAGCGTGCGCCGGTTTCGCACTGCTCGCGGCGGGTGTTGTACTCACTGCCGACCAGAGTACGTTTGAAGTTACTGTTGATAATCACCACCGCCACGCCTTCCGGCATGGAGACCGCTTTGGTGCCCAGCGTGCGGCAGTCGATCAGCAGCGCGTGGTCTTTCTTACCGAGCGCGGAGATCAGCTGGTCCATAATGCCGCAGTTGCAGCCTACAAACTGGTTTTCCGCTTCCTGGCCGTTCAGCGCAATCTGCGCGCCGTCGAGCGGCAGATGATAGAGCTGCTGGAATACGGTGCCGACCGCCACTTCCAGCGAGGCCGATGAGCTTAAACCCGCGCCCTGTGGCACGTTGCCGCTGATCACCAGATCCGCGCCGCCAAAGGCGTTGTTACGCTTCTGCAGATGTTTCACTACGCCGCGAACGTAGTTCGACCACTGTTGGGTGTCGTGGCTGACGATGGGCGCATCAAGGGAAAACTCATCGCTCTGGTTGTCGTAGTCGGCGGCGATCACGCGTACCAGACGATCATCGCGCGGTGAGCAACTGATGACGGTTTGATAGTCGATGGCGCACGGCAGCACGAAGCCGTCGTTATAGTCGGTATGCTCGCCAATCAGGTTAACGCGGCCCGGTGCCTGGATCACGTGGCTGGCAGGGTAGCCGAATTTTTCAGCAAACAGGGTTTGGGTGTTCTCTTTCAGACTCATTATTATTCTCCGGACTCGCGAAAGTGGATGTCGCTGACCGCGCGCAGGCGCTCAGCCGCTTGTTCTGCCGTCAGGTCACGCTGGGTCTCTGCCAGCATTTCGTACCCGACCATAAATTTACGCACGGTGGCCGAGCGCAGCAGCGGCGGGTAGAAGTGCGCGTGCAGCTGCCAGTGGGCGTTATCTTCCCCGTTGAACGGCGCGCCGTGCCAGCCCATAGAGTAGGGGAAGGAGCACTGGAACAGGTTGTCGTAGCGGCTGGTGAGTTTTTTTAGCGCCAGCGCCAGGTCTTCACTCTGCGCGTCGGTTAAGTCGGTGATGCGCAGCACGTGTGCCTTTGGCAGCAGCAGCGTTTCAAACGGCCAGGCGGCCCAGTACGGGACCACCGCCAGCCAGTGCTCGGTTTCGACGACCGTACGGCTGCCATCGGCCAACTCGCGGTTAACGTAGTCAACCAGCATGGAAGAACCCTGCTCGCGGTAGTACTCGCGCATCAGGCGGTCTTCACGCTCAATTTCGTTCGGCAGGAAGCTGTTGGCCCAGACCTGTCCGTGCGGGTGTGGGTTGGAGCACCCCATCGCCGCGCCTTTGTTCTCAAATACCTGAACCCACGGATACTGTTGGCCCAGTTCTGCGGTCTGTTCCTGCCAGGTTTTCACCACCGATTGCAGCGCGTCGAGGCTCAACTCCGGCAGCGTTTTGCTGTGGTCCGGCGAGAAGCAGATAACGCGACTGGTGCCGCGCGCGCTCTGGCAGCGCATCAGCGGATCGTCGCTTTCCGGCGCGTCCGGCGTATCGGTCATCAGCGCCGCGAAATCGTTGGTAAATACATAGGTGCTGGTGTAATCGGGGTTTTTATCGCCCGTCACCCGGGTATTACCCGGGCATAAAAAGCAGTCCGGATCGTGTGCGGGCAGCGTCTGTTTTGACGGTGTCTCTTGCGCCCCCTGCCAGGGGCGCTTTGCACGATGCGGTGAGACAAGGATCCACTGGCCGGTTAACGGATTAAAACGGCGATGTGGATGGTCGACGGGGTTAAATTGCGTCATTGCAAAATCCTTAATCGGGATATCCCTGAGGATGACGGGACTGCCAGTTCCAGGTGTCCTGCGCCATTTCATCAAGGTTACGGGTTACGTGCCAGTTCAACTCTTTATCGGCTTTGCTTGCGTCAGCCCAGTAAGCCGGGAGATCGCCATCACGACGCGGAGCAAAGTGATAGTTAATCGGTTTGCCGCAGGCTTTGCTGAACGCGTTAACCACATCAAGCACGCTGCTGCCAACGCCTGCACCAAGGTTATAAATATGCACGCCGGCTTTGTTGGCCAGTTTTTCCATGGCGGCAACGTGGCCGTCGGCGAGGTCCATCACGTGGATGTAGTCGCGCACGCCGGTGCCGTCTGGGGTGGGGTAGTCGTTACCGAAAATGGCCAGCGATTCACGGCGGCCTACAGCCACCTGCGCGATGTACGGCATCAGGTTGTTAGGAATACCCTGCGGGTCTTCACCCATATCGCCAGACTGATGTGCGCCAACCGGGTTGAAGTAGCGCAGCAGCGCAATGCTCCAGTCCGGCTGCGCTTTTTGCAGGTCGGTGAGGATCTGTTCAACCATCAGTTTGCTTTTGCCGTACGGACTTTGTGGGGTACCGGTCGGGAAACTTTCAACGTAAGGAATTTTCGGCTGATCGCCGTAGACGGTGGCCGAGGAGCTAAAGATGAAGTTTTTGACATTTGCAGCGCGCATGGCGGCAATCAGGCGTAGAGTACCGTTGACGTTGTTGTCGTAATACTCCAGCGGTTTCTGTACCGACTCGCCTACGGCTTTCAGCCCGGCAAAGTGGATCACCGCTTCAATGGCGTGATCGTGCAAGATCTCGGTCATCAGCGCTTCGTTACGAATATCACCTTCGACGAACTCTGCTTGCTTACCGCCCAGGCGAGCGATGACCGGCAGTACACTGCGCTTGCTGTTGCACAGATTGTCGAGGATAACGACGTCATGTCCCTGTTGCAGCAGTTGTACGCATGTGTGGCTTCCTATGTAACCGCTACCACCTGTAACCAATACTTTCATTTTTAGCTCCGTTAAGCTTATTTTATAGAAGTACCTTAGCATAACAGAATAGCCAAAAGTGTGATATGGGCTAAATTAGTGGAATCGTTTACACTGCTTGTCGCAACGTAATTAATTCTGATATTTGCATTTTAAATCAAAGGGGTTAACGGAATATTTTGATAAAAATCTGAAAAAAGCCGGAGTTCTATCGCCTCCGGCCTACGTCGTATTGCCTACAGTGGGCCAACCTCATAACGATAGCCGTCACCGTCGGCGACGAACTCCAGACGATGCGTAATACACTCCGGCGCATCCTCCGCATGGTGCGAGACAAACAGCAGTTGCGTTTTGCCTTCGCTAATCAGCACGTCGATAAACCGACGCACTACCAGACGGTTGAGCGGATCCAACCCTTGTAGCGGTTCGTCGAGGATCAGCAGCGTAGGGTGTTTCACCAGCGCGCGAACAATCAGCGCCAGCCGTTGTTGTCCCCAGGAGAGGCTGTGGAAAGGCGCGTCGGCGGTACGGGCATCCATACCGAGGATTGCCAGCCATTCGTCAACCAGCTTGTGCTGCTTATCGGAAACCGCCTGATAGATACCGATTGAGTCAAAGTAACCGGAGAGAATCACGTTACGTACCGTGGTGCTGACGCGATAGTCCAGATGCAGACTGCTGCTGACGTAGCCGATATGCTTTTTGATATCCCAGATGGTCTCACCGCTGCCGCGTCGGCGGCCAAAGAGCGTGAGATCGTTACTATAACCCTGCGGGTGATCGCCGGTGACCAGGCTCAGCAGCGTCGATTTTCCGGCGCCGTTGGGGCCAACGACCTGCCAGTGTTCACCGGGGGCGACCGTCCAGCTCAGGTGATTGATGATCGGACGATCGTTATAGGACACAACGCCGTCGCGCAGCACGATACGCGGCTGGTCGTCGGGTAACGCGAGGCGGGCGGAAGGGGCGTCAGGTTCCGGAAGGGTCATACCTGAAAGTTTTTCGCTGTGCGCCAGTTGGGCGATTAACGTCTGTTCGAGCAGCGCTTTTTTCTCGCCGATTTCCGTTAGCGTACAGTCTGCCAGCACACCGGCAAACGGCACGAAATCCGGGATGTCGTCGAAGCGGTTGAGCACCAGCACCAGCGTATAGCCTGCGTCGTGCAGCGTTGCCAGATGATCGGCCAGCTGGCGGCGTGAGCTCACGTCGAGGCCATCGAACGGTTCATCGAGAATCAACAGATCTGGCTGTGCCATCAGCGCCTGGCAGAGCAGGGTTTTGCGGGTTTCACCGGTCGACAGGTATTTGAAACGGCGCTCAAGCAGATGGCTGATGCCAAACTGCGCGGCCAACTGTGCGCAGAGCGCGGGGTTTTTGATTTCATCCTGAATAATTTGCGCGGCGGTACGCCCGGTGTCTTCTTCGTCCGGGCTGAGCATGTCGGTATTATTGCGCTGCCACTCATCGCTCACCAGCTTTTGTAGCTGCTCAAAGGAGAGACGAGTGATGCGGGCAAACTGGCTCTCGTGGCTACCGGAAAGCAGGGGGAGTTCACCCGCCAGCGCGCGTGCCAGCGCCGATTTACCGCTGCCATTACTGCCGACAAAAGCCCAGCTTTCTCCGGCGCGTAGCGTCAGTTGCTCAATTTTTAACGTTTTTGTATCGCTAAGACGAAACGTGCCTTGCGAAATTTGCAATGATGACATGATGTATCCCGTTTTTTGCAGCAATATGCATCAGGGATACGTCTTCCTCAGCGCAATGTCAATGCCATCAGCATAACGTGGCGATAATGATGCGATCGGCGTTAAAGAATGCTGTGACGTCAGCGCCTTCCTCCAGCGCTTGCGCCTCGTTCAGAGGTAAGGTGGCGCACAGGCTTTGCCCGTCCGGCAGCGTCATCAGCACTTCGCACTGCTCCGTACCGCGCTCGATATGGCTGATGCGACAAGCCAGCTGGTTATCGGCTTCGGCAGCCACCGCCGGGTCGCGAGTGACGTTGACCCACGGCGCCTTCAGCAGCACAAGCACCTCTTTACCTTCATCAAGCCCCAGGCGCTCGCCGCTTTGCGCGGTAATGGCAACCTTCAGGCGAGTGGAACCGTCGGCGAGCAGAATATCAACATGCTGCTGGACCTGCTGGTGGTCGCGGCGAGTGACGGTGCCAAACCATTGGTTGCGGGCGCTGGTTTGCAGCGAGAAGCGGGAGATCGCAGCCAGTAGGCTATCCAGAGGCAGCGCATCATCATCGCTCAGTACGTCAAAGGCTTTCTGCTGAATCTGCGCCAGCAGATCGTAAAGCTGAATCAGGCGCTGGCCATAGCGGGTCAAAACCGCGCCGCCGCCGCCTTTACCGCCGGTTGCACGGTCAACTAACGAGTGCTCGCTAAGTTGATTCATTTCATTAATGGCGTCCCATGCGCTCTTATAGCTGATGCCCGCATTTTTGGCCCCCTGGCTGATGGAGCCGGTCTGTGCTATTTGTTTGAGGAGCGAGATGCGGCGCGGATCGGCGAACAGGCGCTGCTGGAGCTTGAGGGTGAGAAGGATTTCAGCCTGCATAAGAGTATCCTGGCAAGTAAAAGGGCATTTTGACCCAAATGTCTGCGAGCGCAAAGCGCACCGCACAAAAGGGAGTGTATTTCTGCGATATCCGGTTACAATAGCAACATCACATTGTATGGAGTAAACCATGTTAGAGTTGTTGAAAAGTCTGGTATTTGCCGTAATCATGGTACCCGTAGTGATGGCTATCATCCTGGGGTTGATTTACGGTCTGGGTGAAGTGTTCAACATCTTCTCCGGCGTTGGTCATAAAGACAGCAGCCAGCAAAACCACTGATTTCCTCAAAAACGCCCGGTACTCCCGGGCGTTTTGCTATGAAGTTCCCGAAAACCCTGCCGATAATATCCCGTAAATGCAGCAACAATTCGCGAGTCTGTAATGCAATCATCGCGGAAAGTCCTTATACTTATCGTTATATTTTTATTTATATAACGTTGAGTTCAGGAGTGTTAAATGACAGGTTCATGGTTACGTCTTTTTGCTGGAGCAGCTTTAACGCTGTCGGTTGCAGGGCAAGCGTCGGCACAGGACGCGAAAATCACCGTTTTCGCCGCCGCTTCGCTGACTAACGCAATGCAGGATATCGCTAAAGAGTATAAAAAAGAGAGCAACGTTGACGTGGTTTCCTCTTTTGCTTCTTCTTCGACGCTGGCTCGCCAGATTGAAGCCGGGGCACCAGCCGACTTGTTTATCTCTGCCGATCAGAAATGGATGGACTACGCGGTAGATAAGAAAGCCATCGACACCACCACGCGTGAAACGCTGCTGGGTAACAGTCTGGTCGTTGTCGCGCCGAAGGCCAGCGAGCAGGGAGACATCACCGTGGACGCGAAAACCAACTGGACCAGCCTGCTGAAAGGCGGTCGCCTGGCGGTGGGCGACCCGGATCACGTTCCGGCGGGCATCTACGCGAAAGAAGCGCTGCAAAAACTCGGGTCGTGGGAGACGCTGTCGCCGAAACTGGCGCCGGCGGAAGATGTGCGCGGTGCGCTGGCGCTGGTTGAAAGGAGCGAAGCGCCGCTGGGAATCGTCTACGGTTCTGACGCGGTGGCCAGCAAAGGTGTTAAAGTGGTTGGTACGTTCCCGGAAGATTCCCATCAGAAAGTGGAATATCCGATTGCCATTATCGATGGCCATAAAAACGCGACCGTCTCGGCGTTCTATGACTACCTGAAAGGGCCGCAGGCGTCTGAAATCTTTAAACGTTACGGATTCACGACTCGCTAATGATATTGACCGATCCCGAATGGCAGGCGGTAGTGCTGAGCCTGAAAGTATCCTCCCTGGCAGTCCTGTTCAGTTTGCCGTTTGGGATCTTCTTTGCCTGGCTGCTGGTACGCCGCCATTTTCCCGGCAAGGCGCTGTTGGACGGCCTTATCCACCTGCCGCTGGTGCTGCCGCCGGTGGTGGTGGGCTATTTATTGCTGGTGGCGATGGGGCGTCGTGGCTTTATTGGCAGTTGGCTGTATGACTGGTTCGGCCTGACTTTCGCTTTTAGCTGGCGGGGCGCGGTGATCGCCGCGGCGGTGATGTCGTTTCCGCTGATGGTTCGGGCGATTCGTTTGGCGCTGGAAGGCGTCGACGTCAAACTCGAACAGGCGGCGCGTACCCTGGGCGCCGGGCGCTGGCGGGTGTTCTGCACCATTACGCTGCCGCTGATGCTGCCGGGCATTATCGTCGGTACCGTGCTGGCGTTTGCTCGTTCACTCGGCGAGTTCGGCGCGACTATTACCTTTGTCTCCAATATTCCCGGCGAAACCCGCACCATTCCGTCGGCGATGTACACCCTGATTCAGACTCCCGGCGGCGAAAGCGCCGCGGCCCGTCTGTGTCTGATTTCTATCGTTCTGGCGCTGATTTCGCTGATGATTTCCGAATGGCTGGCTGGCGTTAGCCGCCGCAGGATGGGGGCGTAAACCATGCTGGAACTGAACTTTAGCCAGACGCTGGGCACGCACTGCCTGGAAATTAATGAATCGCTGCCGGCTTCCGGGATCACCGCCGTATTCGGTGTTTCAGGGGCGGGCAAAACCTCGTTGATTAACGCTATCAGCGGGCTCACCAAACCGCAGCAGGGGCGCATTGCGCTCAACGGCCGCGTGCTGAACGACGTTGAGCAGGGGATCTGCCTGGCGCCGGAGAAACGCCGTATCGGTTATGTGTTCCAGGACGCGCGACTGTTCCCGCACTACAAGGTACGCGGTAATTTGCGCTACGGTATGGCGAAAAGCATGGCGGAGCAGTTTGATAAACTGGTGGCGCTGCTGGGCATTGAGCCGCTGCTCGATCGCCTGCCGGGCAGTCTGTCCGGCGGTGAAAAACAGCGTGTGGCGATTGGTCGCGCATTGCTGACCGCGCCTGAGCTGTTGCTGCTCGATGAGCCGCTGGCTTCGCTCGACATCCCACGCAAGCGTGAACTGCTGCCGTATCTGCAGCGTCTGGCGCGGGAGATCAATATACCGATGCTCTACGTCAGCCACTCGCTGGATGAGATTCTGCATCTGGCCGATAAAGTGCTGGTGCTGGAAGGCGGGCAGGTCAAGGCATTCGGTAATCTGGAAGACGTATGGGGCAGCAGCGTGATGCACCCGTGGCTGCCGCAGGATCAGCAGAGCAGCATTCTGCGCGTGACGGTGCTGGAGCACCATCCGCACTATGCGATGACCGCGCTGGCCCTGGGCGACCAGCATATCTGGGTGAACAAGCTCGACAGGCCGCTACAGAGCGCGGTGCGCGTACGCATTCAGGCCACTGACGTGTCGCTGGTGCTGCAGCCGTCGCCTCACACCAGTATCCGCAACGTGCTGCACGCCAAAGTCCTTCAGTGCTATGACAATAATGGTCAGGTCGAAGTACAGCTGGACGTCAGCGGCCGTACGCTGTGGGCGCGTATCAGCCCGTGGGCGCGGGATGACCTGGCGGTGAAGCCAGGCCAGTGGTTGTACGCCCAGATAAAGAGCGTGTCGATTACCGCCTGATTACAGCAGGTGACGGTTGATGTAGTCGGCGATGGCATCGGTGGTGTTATCGCCGATAACCACGTTGGCGCGCGCTTTCACCGCGTCGACCGCATTGCCCATCGCCACACCGGTACCGGCGGCTTCCAGCATGCTGATATCGTTAAAGTTGTCGCCAAACGCCACCACGTCCTGCATCGACCAGCCCTGCGCGGTGATGAACTGCGTCAGACGTTTGCCTTTGCTGTTGCCCTGACGCGCGATATCCACCTGATCGTGCCACGACCATTCGCACTCCAGTTGCAGCGTCTGCTCAACGTGTTTCGCGAAGTTTTGCAGCTTTTCGCCGTCTTCATCGGTCAGGGCAAATTTCCAGACGTTATTCACTTCACGGGCGGCCTGCGCCAGCGAATCGACCTGAGTAAAAGACGGGCGCTGCGCTTCCGGCAGGCTCTGCGCCCAGTTGCTGGTGCGAATCACGTGGCCGGTTGGGTACTGGTACATCATGGTATCGTCGACATACATCAGGCCGTGAATCTGGTGCTCATCCAGCAGAGAAATCAGTTGTTGGGCTTTTTCGACCGGCATCGGATCGGCATCCAGTACTTTTTTTGCTTGATAATCATACAAGTAGGTGCCATTACAACAAATTGCAGGTGTATCCAGCGCCAGTGCCTGATAAAAAGGATGGATGGCAACGTGATGACGACCGGTGACGATCATTAATTGATAACCTGCCGCTTTGGCTCGATTTAGCGCTTCCAGGGAAGAGGGCAGGAGGGTTTTCTTTGGCGTCAGGAGCGTTCCGTCCAGATCCAGGGCAATCACACGTGCAGTCATAGTGTTGTCTCGAGTTTAAGAGAAAATTCGCTGTGCAGGATGGTACACCGAGATACCTGTACGGCAAAATGGTGTGATAAATAGCCGCAAATTATGTGTTTTCAGAAAGGAGTATTCATGAAACAGACCGTTTATACCGCCAGCCCGGAAAGCCAGCAGATCCACGTCTGGACGCTGAACCACGATGGCAGCCTGAAGCTGGTCCAGGTGGTGGATGTTCCGGGTCAGGTGCAGCCGATGGTCATCAGCCCTGATAAACGTTATCTGTACGTTGGCGTGCGTCCGGAATTTCGCGTGCTGGCCTACCGTATTGCGCCGGATGACGGTGCGCTGACCTATGAAGCTGAAGCGCCGCTGCCGGGCAGCCCGACGCATATTTCGACCGACCGTAAAGGCAACTTTATCTTCAGCGCTTCGTACAATCAGGCCAACGTGGCGGTCATTCGTCTGGAAGACGGCCTGCCGCGCGACACCGTGACGGTGGTGGATGGCCTGGAAGGTTGCCACTCGGCGAATATCTCCCCGGATAACCGCACCCTGTGGGTGCCGGCGCTGAAACAGGATCGCATCTGCCTGTTCACCCTGAGCGACGACGGTTTCCTGTCCGCGCAGAACCCGGCTGAAGTGACCACGGTAGAAGGCGCCGGTCCGCGTCATATGGTGTTCCATCCGAACGAACAGTACGGCTACTGTGTGAACGAACTGAACAGCTCCATTGACGTGTGGGAGCTGAAGGATCCGCACGGTAAGATTGAATGCGTGCAGACGCTGGATATGATGCCTGCTGATTTCACCGACACGCGCTGGGCGGCCGATATCCACATTACGCCGGACGGTCGTCATCTGTATGCCTGTGACCGCACCTCCAGCCTGATTACCGTGTTCAGCGTATCGGAAGACGGCAGCGTGCTGTCGCTGGAAGGTTTCCAGCCGACGGAAACTCAGCCGCGTGGTTTCAACATTGACCACAGTGGAAAATACCTGATTGCGGCAGGGCAGAAATCGCACCATATCGCGGTGTATGAAATTGCCGGCGAGCAGGGGCTGCTGCAGGAAAAAGGGCGTTATGCCGTGGGTCAGGGCCCAATGTGGGTAGTGGTTTACGCGCACTAAGTTAACGCATAAAACCACCTGCGTGACGCAGGTGGTTTTGTCCCTCAGAAATCCAGATCCAGAACGGCGTATTTCTGCTGTTCATCCTGCCGTTCGCTCTCCTTTTTCAGAATGCTGCGCTCGTACATTTTAAAGAATGGGTAGTACATCAGGAATCCGGCCAGAATTACCAGTATGGCGACGATTGGGCCGCGCCAGTCCATGGTGATGAAATACTGTGCAATCGGCGTGGGGATGCCGCCAACCTGAGCGACCGGCCCGCGGACCCATCCCATCTCGAAGATTAAATAGGTGATTGAAGCCAGAACGGGCGTTCCTAATACGAACGGAAAGAAAAAGTAGGGATTGAAGGCAATAGGAAAACCGTACACCACCGGTTCTGAAATGCCAAACAGCGAAGGCACGATGGCTGCTTTTCCTGCCGCTTTGAGCTGCGGAGCCCGGCTCATCAGACCCAGAATCGCGATAGCGCCGGTAATACCTGATCCGGTACAGGCCGCAAAGGCTCCCCACCATCCTTCCGTAAATACGTGTTCCGTAGGAAGGCCCTGGGCAAAGTTGGCGGCGTTCAATGACAGGTACTGGGTCATAAAGGGCAGCGTAAAGCCAATTAAAATCGCGTAGCCGTTTAAGCCGAAAAACCAGAAGATCATCTCCAGTAAAATAATCGTGAAAACCCCCCACACGGAATCGATGCCGCTGACCGCAGGGGCCAGAGCCGTCGTGAAGAGCTCTGGTACAATCTGTTGATTGAACAGCGCCTGGCTGGCAATGGAGATTGCGCACGCGATCATCACAACAAACAGCAGCGGAAAGATGGACTCGAAGGTTTTGGCTATCATATCGGGCAAGCCATTAATGCGGATGGTGATCTTTTTGCGATAGGCCCAGCTTATAAACTCGACGGTCGCCAGCGACGCGATGATTGCCACAAACAAGCCGCGGGAATCAAGGAAGGCGATGTTGATACTCCCCTCAATCATTTTGCTATTCAGAATCATGGTCACCATCACCGAGCTAATTATCGGGTATAGCGGAGCAACATTAATTTTCTGGGTATGATGATAGCTAATGGTTATCGCGCAATAGATCGACAACAGACCGAAAGTAAAGGTAAATGGAAGCTGTAATAGCGCGCCATAATTCGTAAAAAACTGGCTAACGGCGGTTTCCGGTGAAAACAGGCTACCTAATCCAGAAATGATTAAGCTGATGGAACCCACCATCAGAATCGCCATTAAGCTAATCATTCCATTCTTAATTGATGAAATAAAACGATTCTGCTCGATTTTGGTAGCAACAAAAACCATATTTTTCTCAAATTTATTGAGAAATATCGGAGTACTGGTCATTGAGAACCTTCCTTGCTCGGCCGATTCAGATGATATAAGTAGAGGGCTTGTTTCAGAATAAGCGCGCCATCGGCTAACCCATAGGCTTGACTATCAATAACCTCAATAGGTTTGCCATGTTGCCTGGCAATCGTCGTCAGATCGTCAATTTTATGCTTCATCTGGGGGCCAACCAGCACGAGATCGTAGTCGGCAATATAGGTATGCAGATCCCCTGCGTTTCGGGCATCAATACGAATATGCTGGCCTTTTAATTTTTCACTTTTCTCGACAACGTCACGCATTTTGCTCACCATCACGCTGGTGGATGCGCCTAAATTGCAGACAAGGAGAATAGCTAAGTTTTCATAGTTCATAGTCATCGTCCTGATAGTTTATTTTTATGTAGCTCGATAAATTCACGATAAATATTCTGTGCCAGCAGGACATTCATTAAATGATCCTGAGCATGAACAAACAGCATGGAAAATGCGATTGGCTGGCCGTTTATTTCGCCTTGTAGTGATTCACTTTGAATATGGTGCGCCTGCTGGAGGATGCTTTCAGATTCGTTAAAGCAACGTTCGGCTTCCGTTATATCGCCACTTTTCGCGGCCTTTAGCGCATCGTTTAACAGTGAGAAGCTTTCACCCGCGCAGGCGATGATGCTGAACCACCGCTGTTCATCGGTCATAGTATGTTCTCCACGTGGAAGACGGCGTCATCCAACAGCAGCTGCGTATTGTGATGCTGTTTCAGACTAGTGGCAGGGAGCGTCTCGTTTGGCGGGGTCATCAGCAGGCGTTGGATAATGTCCCGCTTATGCGCTCCGTTGGCGACAGCAATAATTTTTTCGCTGGCCAGGATATTGGCGATCCCGAGCGTAATTCCCTGACGCAATGTCGTGGTTTTGGGGAAATATTTCTGCGCGACGCGGACGGTGGTTTCGCTCAGGTTAGAGACATGCGCCAGCGAGCTAAACGCGACACCGGGTTCGTTGAGCCCCAGATGACCGTTCTGGCCTATACCTACCAGGACCAGACGAAGCGGCTGTTCGGTTAACAGCTGATTCATACGATGGCACTCTTCTTCCAGCGCATCTCCTGCGCGTCTGGCGTCAAACTGCCGTAGTTGGCCCGGTCGCAGCGATAAATGCTGATAGAGGTCATGGTGCATCGCATACTGGCAGCTACCTTCGTCCTGTGGACCGAAACCGACCCATTCATCCAGCCCGACCAGCGTGGCGCGAAGCGGAAAGGGGCGACGTTGGTATTGCGCCGCCACATAGCGATAAGCCAACTGCGGCGTATCACCAGAAGCCAGGCAGACAGAGCCTTCTTGCTGTAAGGCGGCGATGATGGCATCGCCGAGAAGCTGCGGGAATTGGTGTCGAGAACAAATCGCTAGCTCCATTAGCGCCACTCCCCGGTATAGTCCTGATATTCGTTCAGCAATTCGTCGAGAATTTGCGTAGCCACCGCGAAATCGTTGATCAAGGGATGAATCATTAATGCCCGAATCGCGCTCTGTTTGCATCTGTTCTCAATGGCATGGATCGTTAAATTTTCGAAATGTTTGATGGTCTCAATAATATGCATCTGATAATCCGGCATCTCCTCCACGCGGCGCGGAATAATCTGCCCATCACGCATATCACAGGTAATTTCAATGACGTCATCCGGCTGCAAGCCACGAATGCTGTCGTTGTTTTTCACCAGTATGGTCATAGGCCATGCGGTTTTTTTCTGTAGCCCTCGGATAATATTTAACGCAATCCCCGAATAACCACCGGTATCCGGTGCGGCCAGAAACGCTTCCAGATTTAAGGCTTTATAATGATTATCACGTCGGCCATTGCTCTCAATGGCAAAGTAGGAATTCTCTCGTTCCAGAAGATATGTGGAAAAAATAGCAAAACGCTCTTCTATACTGGCTGCATGGTGTTGCTTCAGGTCAGCAAGCATTCGCATATTAATATCCTGAATTAATTCACCTCGCGCATAACCATGACGGGAAATTGAGTGAATGATGGCATGGTGATTAAAATAGAAGTAGAGGTATTCATTTGGTAGTTCTTGTTTCAAAAAGTCTATTGTCGCGCGGTCAAAAAGCTTCATCTCCGTCTCTTTAAACAGTTGCTGATGACTGAGCACCTGTTCCGTGACGTCCTGAGCGTCGACGGTGAAATCACGATAGAACGACAGATGGTTCAAACCATAGCAGGTGGCGGAGAAACGCATAACGTCGACGTTGAGCAGTTGCGCCATTTCACGCATAAAACTCGCCGGGCCATCACAAATACCGTACACATTATCGTATCCGGCGTTAATCAGCGCCTGGGTAACAAGCCCGGAGGGGTTCGTGAAGTTAAAGAACAGGACATCTGTTGCCGAAACCTGACGCGCCAGTTCGAGATACTGCTTTAATACCGGGATAGAACGTAGCGACATCGCGAAGCCGCCAATGCCTGTCGTCTCTTGTCCCAGAATATTATATTTCTGGGCTAATCTTTCATCAAAAACTCGACCACTATCACCACCTACACGCAATGTGGTAATAACATAGTTGGCATCTTTTAATGCGATGTTGGGATCGGTTGTCAGACAAATAGTGACTCGGGGATTAATTTTTTCCACGATGGCTTGCGCCAGCCCACCGTAGATTGTTAATTTCTCCTCATTGCTGTCCATCAGACATATTTCAGTCAATGCAAGATCGGTTGCCTGCAATGCTAATGTTCTGGCCAGATATGGGGCACGAACGCCGCCCCCGCCTAATACGGTTAATTTCATTAAGGTCACTCCTTTTCAAGCGGTTAAGATATTCAACCGCAAATAAAACAGGCGCGTGACATCAGGAATCAATCAAACGGCAGTTATTGACGAGTTCATGGTCACGCCTTGAAGTTCGATGGTATATTCAAATTTACTGCCACGGGCTATTTCGATGGTATATTCAATGGGAATGTCATCCGAAAAAGCTATGCGCTCGATTTGTAGGCCGGGAGAGCCCGTTGTTTCATTAAGATGCTTAGCAATATCTTTCTTAATGTTTATGGCTCGGAAAGTATCAACAGCTCGACGAATTGAAAGATGATATTTCTCTTTTAACGCATGATATAAACCATAGTTTTCTATATCTTCTTTCTTTAATTCTGGAAAATTACTGGCAACGAGATAGGTCTCTTCATATAAAATAGGTTCGTTATCTGCAAGACGCAGACGGATGATATGATAGACGGCATCTTCTGTATTTAGCTTTTGCGTTATCCGGGTTGGCGGCGTTGTCAGGCTAAAGTGCAGCAGGGTGCTGCCCGGTGTTTTATGTAGACGTTTCATTTCCTCATGAAAGTTATAAACGGTCATCAGACTTTGTTTAACCGCTTGTCCTTGCACAAACATACCTTTGCCATGGATTTTCTTGATATATCCCTCTTTTTCAAGCTCTGACATAGCCTGACGGACGGTCGTGCGGCTGATCTCGTACTGCTGGCATAGCTCTCGCTCAAAGGGTAATTGCTCGCCTTCTTTGAATTCGCCCGCGCTGATTTGTTGCGTAATGAGCTCAAAAAGCTGAGCGTACAAGGGCAATTTGCTTTTTTTGTTGATGCGCATGGCAATCCATCCTCAATAAGAGCTGCGTTTAAGCGTGATAAGGATGTCATGACCTCGCTATGTCGTGATGTTAATTGCGTCACAAAGCGTGACGGTTTTGTGTTTATTTTTCTTTTAAAACAATAAGTTACTTGTTGTTTTAAGTTGAATAGGTATAAAAAAAGGCCCATGACAGTCATGGGCCTTTTCATCACTAACTGAAATTACTGCTTCGGTTCCGCCACAACATGACTGCCCACGCCGCGGTTGTTGTATTCCCACATGCGGTTGAAGTTGCGGTCGTTAAGATCGCGTTTAATCTGGCCTTTCTCGTCCTGCGCGCCGGTATTGCCGCTGAACGGACGTTTGGAAACGGCGGCGTCGGCCCACGGTTTCGCGGAATTAAAGCCTTCGTTGATCACGCTATCACGAATCACAACCTGGCCATTGGTGTTGCTATCCACGTCCAGCGAGCGGCCCAGCTGCGCCACGCCGTCACCGGCGGCGGTGAAGCGACTGTTGGTCGCCAGGAAGCCGTAGAAGATGTTGGCCTGGGTCGCCGGGGCGAAGACGTAGCCTTCCTGCTGGGTGCGGGAATTCACTACGCGGAAGTCGGTGTTGTCGAACACCACCGCGCCGCGGCCGGAAACGATATCCACATCGCCTTCGAGGTAGCTGTTGCTGACCAGCGTACGGGTCTGGCGGTTATTTTGCAGACGGTTATCAACGCCGCTGTTGGTCACGAAGAAGGTGTTCTGGCGGCCCAGGATATTGACGTTGTTAAGCTGGGTTTTGTCGCCATCGGTGCGCAGGGCTACCGCCTGGTGGGTACCGGCATCCACGCTGTCACCCAGATTGTTTTCAATCGTCAGGTTTTGCAGCTGTAAGCCATTGTTCTGTGACCACACGACCGCGGAGCACATCACGCCGATGGTGGCGCTGCGCTTGCTTTGGCAGCCATCAAACATGTACCACGCCGGTTTGCCCGGCATATATTTGCCGCCTGGGTTAACCAGTTTACGCCAGCTGGTCGGGTCGATTTCGGAATCGATGGCCAGGCCAATTTTTACGTCGATCGCTTTTTCACCGGTACCGTAGAGCGTCAGGCTGCCCGGAGCGGCCGGGATATAGACGGTGCCTTTATATTCACCCGGCAGTACGGCGATGTACAGACGAGAGCTGCTATGGCGCGCGATAGCGGCATCAACGGCATCCTGAATGCTGGTGTGCGTCACGCCCTCAGTCCCTGCCGGGCCAACCACGAAATCTGCTTTCGCCGGAACGGTGATAGAAGACGGGGACCAGGCGGCAGCGTTAGGATCTAACGAAGAGAAGTAACGCGCGGCAGTAAAGTTCTGCGCTTCGTCCGCCGACAGTACCGGACGGGAAGAGGTACCAGGTGCGGTCTGGTCAGAAGGGCGCTGATCCGCTGGGGTTGAGCTGCAAGCAGTCAGTGTCACGCCAAAAGCCAATGCCAGCGCCAGACGAGAAACCGAAAAAGTGTTCATGTTGCTCCAGGCTAATTAAGTAAAAGGGAATCCTGTAAAAGCAGCCTTTTTATACTAAGTTGAGCGAAACGGGAAGATGTGCTGACAAAAAATCGCCTGTTTTTTTGACAACTTATGTCAGCGAAAAGGAAAGCGGGCGAAAGGGGAGGAAGATAGCCATTGAAAGGCCTTATCCATCCGCCCTGGAGTGTTCGCGGCTAGAACGCTTTTTTGTGCGCCAGGCTGGTGACTAAATCGGTGATGCTGAGTACCAGCGTTGAACGCACCATTTGCTGATAGCGCTGTTCCTGCATGGTTCTCAGCGCGTCGTCGACCACGTCTTCCGGCAGGTGCAGCGTCGGCGGAGGCGGCAGCGTCGTCATGCAGTGCAGCATGTTGATCGGCCCCAGAATTTCGTCATCGGTAAAGCTGTAGATTTTGTTCTCGTGTGCCAGTTCGTTATTCAGCGCCAGTAACAGTTCAACGTCTTCATATTCATCGCGGCTGATGACGCCCAGGGCATAAATCAGCTTCAACCGTACCGGTAAATTAGCCAGCGGCCCACTGCCTTCCAGCAGCGGTTCCACCGCGTACTTCACCGCGTAATCGTCTTTCCGGAAAGCCTGCAAAATCAGCTGGTCGACCGCTTCAGACAGTAAGCCCACCGCGGTCTGTATAAAACCGGTTAGCGTCTGGCGGGCGTTAAGCCGCTCCAGGATGCGGTTCTCCGCCGCCTGATTTTGGGTTAAGTGCGCGTCGTCCATCATGGCCATCATCTTTGTTGTGCTTTCCGCTAACCGTGGCTTCTCTGGTGCCGTGTCCTTCGGACGCTCATTTTCTGCTGCTGGTTGCGCATTCTTGCGCAGGAGATTCAATTTCATCTTACCCTTCTTCATCGGGCGCGGCGGCCGTTAACCTCCGCGCCCAGCTATGGGTGTTACATCATTCTTTGCGTTGCATGGCGTTATACACATTCACTATCTGGGCGACAAGCTCTGGCTGATCCTGCAGGCCACAAACCTCAATGACCGTGCTTGTTACCCCATTTTCCGCCAGCAGGTTTGCCATTTCTTGCGCCTGCGGGTCCTGGTCGCTGCGATAATGCAGGGCGGCGGCAATGCCGATAATCAGGTGGCGATTGGGGAGCCCGTATTCCAGCGTTCCTCGCAGCGGTTTGATTAAGCGATCGTTCTCGCTCAATTTACGCAGCGGCTGACGGCCAACGCGCTCCACCTCATCATGCAGATAAGGGTTCTCAAAGCGGGTGAGAATCTTATCGATGTAGGCTGCATGCTGCTGGGGATCGAAGGCGTAACGTTGAATCAGTACTTCGCCACTCTCGCGCATGGCATTTTTCACTGCTTCACGTATCGCCGGGTCGAGGATGGCGTCGCGAATAGTCTGATAGCCTGCCAATTGGCCAAGATAGGCGGTTATCGCATGGCCGGTATTGAGGGTAAACAGCTTACGTTCAATATAGGCCATCAGATTGCTGGTGGGCTCCATCCCGGCGATGTCCGGTAACGTACCTTTAAACTGGGTACGGTCAACAATCCACTCGCTAAAGGTCTCAACAGTGACATCCAGCGGATCGTCGTTCGCTGCGGCCCCCGGCGGCACGATACGGTCGACCGCCGAATCGACAAACCCGACGTGTTCTTCCACCCAGCCGTGCAGCTCGGCGGGTATCGATTGCAGCACGTGCTGCTTAAGCTGGCTGGTGCCGCGCACCATATTTTCGCAGGCGATGATATTCATCGGCTGGTGGTTGCCGCGCTCAAAACGGGCGATTAATCCCTGGGCCAGGGTGCTGGCGATTTTGCTCAGCACCTGCGGGCCAACGGCGGTGGTGATGATATCGGCCTGGGCAATCTGCGCGATGGCGTCCGGGCTGTTGCTGTAGATGGCGCTGACGCGATTGACCTGCTCAACGCGAGCATTTTCCCCCACCACGTTGACCTGATAATGTTGCTGATGCGCCAGCTGATCGACCAGCGGCTGGTTGACATCGGCAAAGGTCAGCTCCGCCTGTGCGTCCGCCAGCAGTTTACCAATAAAGCCGCGACCGATATTCCCTGCGCCAAAATGAATTGCTTTCATGACTGTTACCTCGAAAAAAACGTTCCGTATCAGGGGCTGTACGCCCCGTTGCCTTATGCCGCTTGCTCGCCGGACAGGAGCTGTAAAATCTCCTGCACGCTGGTGGTCTGCGTCAGACGTTCGATCACGTCCTTATCATCCAGCGCGTTGGCTAAGCGGGCGATAACCTGTACGTGCTCGTTATTGCGGGCGGCAATGCCGATCACCAGGCGCGCGATATCGTCCGGCTCGTCGCCGAAACGTACGCCTTGCGGGTACTGGCAAATGACAATCCCGGTGCGCAGCACGCGGTCTTTGGCTTCTACGGTGCCGTGCGGAACGGCGATAGATTCTCCGAGGTAGGTGGTGGTCAGCGCTTCACGCGCCAGCATGGCGTCGATGTAATCCGGCTCGACGTAGCCGCCGGAGACCAGCATTTCACCGGCAAAGCGAATGGCCTGCTCTTTGGTGTCGGCGGTTAAGTTAAGGAAGATGTTATCGGCGCTGAGCTTAAACAGGTTTTCCTCGCGCTCGCCGGGCGTGAACGCATCGTCGTTGGCGGCGATAATCGTCTGGTTAATCAGGCGACTGTCGTTCGCCGCGGGCGGCAGCTTAGCGGCCAGCAGGCGGGTGGTTAAGTCGGTGTACAGGCCGCTGTCGAGGAAGTTGCTGAGCGACATATGCATTGCCTGCGGTGCAAAACGCATGGCGCGTTCGGTAAGGTCCTGATGGGTGATCACCAGATCGACATCGTCCGGCAAACTGTTGATGGCGCAGTTGGTCACTGAAATATGACTCAGACCGGCGTCTTTTACCTTTTTACGCAGCACGCCCGCGCCGAGCGCACTGGAGCCCATTCCGGCATCGCAGGCGACGATGATTTTACGCACGTGGTGCAGGTCTTTCGCCAAATCCAGCGCCGGTGCGGGCTGTGGCAGTTCGCCGGACGGTTTAGCGCCGGACTTTGACTGCTGCTTCAGGCTCTGCATGCGACGGGTGGCTTCCGCCAGACCGTTGCTCTCTTCATCACCCACGCGAACGCGTTTGAGCAGCATCGACGCCGTCAGGAAGGAAACCAGCGTGGAGGCCAGAATCGACAGTACGACGCCAATCAGCGACGCTTTCGGCGTCATCAGCAGGACGGCAAAAATAGAACCCGGAGAAGCCGGAGAGACCAGGCCCGCGTTGAACAGCGTCAGGGTAAAGACGCCGGTCATCCCACCGAGGATCACCGCCAGAATCAGGCGTGGGTTCATCAGGACGTACGGGAAGTAAATTTCGTGAATCCCACCGAAGAAGTGAATAATCGCCGCGCCGCCTGCGGACTGCTTCGCGCTGCCTTTGCCAAAGAACATGTACGCCAGCAGAATCCCCAGACCCGGACCCGGGTTAGCTTCAATCAGGAAGAAGATAGACTTACCGGTTTCCGTCGCCTGCTGAATACCCAGCGGTGAGAAGATACCGTGGTTGATGGCGTTATTGAGGAACAGGATTTTGGCCGGCTCGACAAAAATTGAGGTCAGCGGCAGCAGGTTGTTCTGCACCATGACGTTGACGCCGCTCGCCAGCGCTTTCGACAGCAGCTCCACCATTGGCCCAATCGCCAGGAAGGAGAGCATCGCCAGCAGCATGCCGAGAATCCCGGCAGAGAAGTTGTTTACCAGCATCTCGAAGCCGCTTTTGATCTTCCCATCAACCCAGCGGTCAAAGCGTTTGATGGCCCAGCCGCCCAGCGGACCGGCGATCATCGCGCCCATAAACATCGGCATATCGGCGCCGACAATCACCCCCATGGTGGTGATCGCGCCGACCACGCCGCCGCGCTCGCCGCCCACGAGGCGCCCCCCGGTATAGCCGATTAACAACGGCAGCAGATAGGTGATCATTGGGCCGACCAGCTTAGCCAGCGTCTCGTTCGGCAACCAGCCGGTAGGAATAAACAGTGCGGTAATCAAACCCCAGGCAATGAATGCGCCAATATTGGGCATCACCATATTGCTGAGGAAGCGGCCAAAATTCTGTACCTTGAC
This sequence comes from Kluyvera sp. CRP, assembly GCF_019930565.1. NCBI lineage: Bacteria > Pseudomonadati > Pseudomonadota > Gammaproteobacteria > Enterobacterales > Enterobacteriaceae > Kluyvera > Kluyvera sp. CRP. The sequence goes on from NZ_CP082841.1 coordinate 2,705,400, forward strand.
CTTGATATCTGGTGATAACATAAAAACACCCCTCGTGGTGCGCGTCAGATGTTGCGCGCGTAATAGTTGTGCTGGTTTCGCCAAAAACCAGCCAGTCGTTCTGTATGCAAAATCGACTCTATCACGCCGTTTTCGTCTCGCGTACCCCGAGGGTTTTTTGTGATCTTAGTCACTGTGATTGGCCGGGTTTTGGGGTGTTTATGGTGATTTAGATCACATAAATGGGCTGTAAGTCTGCTACAACGTTAAATTATCGCCTTTGTCTCGCTATTTTTTGTGATTAAAATCACCTTTTATGTTGGCGTGTTTGTTTCCAAATTGTGATCTCATTCACAAGCTATTTTAGCGCTAACCCCATCAGCCACTTTCGCTTTTCTCTTCAGCCCTTTTTTCGTTAGAAAATTACATCTGCAATAAAAAAAGCCCCGCGCGGTTTCCCGGCAGGGCTGAATACGTTTAACGTACGGTTAGCTGAACAGTGCGGTAATGCTCGCGCTGCCGAGGCTGTGGAAATGGACGTTGAAGCCCACCATTGCGCCGCTGGCGCCTTCGTCAACGTCGATTTTGTCGATATCCAGCGCGTGGACGGTAAAGATATAGCGATGCGTTTCGCCTTTTGGCGGTGCTGCGCCGCCGTAGCCTGCTTTACCGAAATCGGTGCGGGTTTGCAGCGCGCCGGCAGGTAGGCCAACGAGGCCGGAGCCTGCGCCGGTGGGCAGTTCGCGGGTGTCGGCTGGAATGTTGGCGACAATCCAGTGCCACCAGCCGGAGCCAGTTGGGGCATCCGGATCGTAGCAGGTCACAACGAAGCTTTTGGTTCCGGCAGGCACATCGTCCCAGGCCAGATGCGGCGAGATATTCTCACCGTCGTAACCCATCCCATTGAATACCTGGCGCTGGGGTAGTTTCTCGCCGTCACGCAGATCGTGGCTGACTAATTTCATCAACTGCCTCCTTTGTTAATCTACTGATTAACAAAGGAGTGTAGCGTTAACCGCGGCAGATTACCGCTGCTTATTGGATAAAAAATGTTTCCTGTTCGACCGCGAGGCACACCGCGCGGGTCAGACGCGTCAGCTGCTGCGGGGTAATCAGGTACGGCGGCATCAGGTAGATCAGGCGGCCAAATGGTCGAATCCAGACCCCTTGCTCAACAAAGAATCGCTGAAGCAGCGCCATGTTGACCGGGTAGCGCGTTTCGACCACGCCGATCGCGCCCAGAACGCGTACATCGGCGACCAGCGGCGCGTCGGAGGCGGGGGCCAGCTCGCGCTTAAGCTGCTGCTCAATCGCTGCCACCTGAGTCTGCCACTCGCCGCTTTCCAGCAGCGCCAGGCTTTCCGTCGCCACCGCGCAGGCCAGCGGATTGCCCATAAACGTCGGCCCGTGCATAAAGCAGCCCGCTTCGCCGTTGCTGATGGTTTCCGCCACCTCGCGCGTGGTGATCGCGGCAGACAGCGTCAACGTGCCGCCGGTGAGCGCTTTACCGAGGCACAGAATATCGGCGCTGATCCCCGCGTGTTCGCAGGCGAACAGCTTGCCGGTGCGGCCAAAGCCTGTGGCAATTTCGTCGGCAATCAGCAGGATCCCCTCACGATCGCACATCTTACGGATGCGCTTTAGCCACTCCGGATGATACATCCGCATGCCGCCCGCCCCCTGGACTACCGGCTCAAGGATCACCGCGGCAATCTCGTGGCGATGAGCGGCCATCAGGCGGGCAAACGCCACCATATCGTACTCGTCGAACTCACCGTCAAAGCGGCTGTGCGGTGCGGGGGCAAACAGATTCTCCGGCAGATAACCCTTCCACAGGCTGTGCATGGAGTTATCCGGATCGCAAACCGACATCGCGCCGAAGGTATCGCCGTGGTAGCCGTTACGGAAGGTGAGAAAACACTGACGCGACTCGCCTTTGGCCTGCCAGTACTGCAGCGCCATCTTCATCGCCACTTCAACCGCCACCGACCCGGAATCGGCCAGGAAGACGCACTCCAGCGGTTCGGGCGTCATGGCCACCAGCTTGCGGCACAGTGCCACCGCGGCAGGGTGGGTTATCCCACCAAACATCACGTGCGACATCTGGTCAATCTGCGTTTTCATCGCCGCGTTCAGACGCGGGTGATTGTAACCATGAATCGCCGCCCACCAGGAGGACATGCCGTCGACCAGACGCTCGCCGCTGGCAAGCTGCAGCTCGCAGCCCTCGGCGGAAACCACTGGATAAACCGGTAACGGTGCGGTCATGGAGGTGTAGGGATGCCAGATATGGCGGCTATCGAAGGCGAGATCGTCCGTTGTCATAATCGACTTGTAAACCATTTTGAAAAGTTTTAGGTTTACGAGTATAAACCGAACCGAAAATTAACAAAACCCCCGGAGAAGCCAATGGCTCACCCTTTACGCTGGACAATGTCGCAGGTCACCGCTCTTTTCGAAAAACCGCTGCTGGAACTGCTGTTTGAAGCGCAGCAGGTCCATCGCCAACATTTTGACCCTCAGCAGGTACAGGTGAGTACGCTGCTGTCGATTAAAACCGGCGCCTGTCCGGAAGACTGCAAGTACTGCCCGCAGAGTTCACGCTACAAAACCGGGCTGGAGAGCGAACGCCTGATGGAAGTGGAACAGGTGCTGGAATCGGCGCGCAAAGCCAAGCAGGCAGGCTCCACCCGTTTCTGTATGGGCGCGGCATGGAAAAACCCGCACGAGCGCGATATGCCGTATCTCGAGCAGATGGTACAGGGCGTCAAAGAGATGGGGCTCGAAGCCTGTATGACGCTCGGAACGCTCTCTGACAGCCAGGCGGCGCGTCTGGCCTCGGCGGGGCTGGACTACTATAACCACAACCTCGATACCTCTCCGGAGTTCTACGGCAATATCATCACCACCCGCAGCTATCAGGAACGTCTTGATACCCTGGATAAAGTGCGCGAAGCCGGGATTAAAGTGTGTTCCGGCGGGATCGTCGGGCTGGGGGAAACGGTTAATGACCGCGCCGGTCTGCTGCTCCAGTTGGCCAATCTGCCGACGCCGCCGGAAAGCGTGCCGATCAACATGTTGGTGAAGGTCAAAGGCACACCGTTGGCCGATAACGAAGACGTTGATGCCTTTGATTTTATTCGCACGATTGCCGTGGCGCGTATCATGATGCCGACCTCGCACGTGCGCCTGTCCGCGGGGCGTGAGCAGATGAACGAGCAGACCCAGGCAATGTGCTTTATGGCGGGCGCTAACTCCATCTTCTACGGCTGCAAGCTGCTGACGACGCCAAACCCGGAAGAAGATAAAGACTTACAGCTGTTCCGCAAGCTGGGGCTGAACCCGCAGCAAACCACGGTCACCGCCGGAGACAACGAGCAGCAGCAGCGTCTCGAACAGGCGCTGATGACGCCGGATACCGACGATTATTACAACGCGGCGGCGGTATGAGCTGGCAGCAGCGAATCGACCGCGCTGTCGCTGAACGTCGTGAAGCGCAGGCCTTTCGCCAGCGCCAGCCGCTGGCGCAGGGGGCTGGGCGCTGGTTGATGTGCGAAGGACGCCGTTACCGCAATTTTTCCAGCAACGACTATCTGGGCCTCAGCCAGCACCCGCAGGTGATTCGTGCCTGGCAGGACGGGGCGGAACGTTACGGCGTCGGCAGCGGCGGATCCGCGCATGTCACCGGCTACCACCAGGCGCATCTGCGCCTGGAAGAACAGCTGGCGGACTGGCTCGGCTATGACCGCGCGCTGTTGTTTATCTCCGGTTTTGCCGCCAATCAGGCGGTGATTGCTGCACTGGCTGGACGCGAGGATCGTATCGCCGCCGACCGCCTGAGCCACGCATCGCTACTTGAAGCGGCAACCCTCAGCCCCGCGCAGCTGCGGCGTTTTCAGCATAACGACCGCCATCACCTTGCCCGGCTGCTGGCTGCCCCCGTCAAAGGGCAACAGCTGGTGGTGACGGAAGGGGTGTTCAGTATGGATGGCGACAGCGCGCCGCTGGCCGAGGTCGCCGCCGCGGCGCGTGCCGCCGACGCGTGGCTGATGGTCGATGATGCGCACGGTATTGGCGTAGTCGGTGAAAATGGACGCGGCAGTTGCTTTCAGCAGGGCGTTAAGCCGGAGCTACTGGTGGTGACGTTCGGCAAAGCCTTTGGCCTGAGCGGCGCGGCGGTGCTTTGCAGCCAGGCGGTCGCCGACTATTTCATCCAGTTCGCCCGTCATCTGATTTACAGCACCGCGATGCCTCCCGCCCAGGCGCAAGCGTTACAGGCGGCGCTGGCGGTCATTCAGAGCGATGACGGCCAACAGCGCCGCGACATTTTGACCCAACACATTGCTGATTTTCGCCGTGGCGCGCAAGGGCTGGCCTACGCGCTGAGCGGCTCGCAGAGCGCCATTCAACCGTTGATCGTCGGTGATAACGCAGACACGCTGCGGTTAGCCGAACGCTTGCGTGCGCAGGATTGCTGGGTCACGGCTATTCGTCCACCGACGGTACCCGCGGGCACCGCGCGTTTGCGTCTGACGCTCACTGCCGCGCATGACGCGCAGGACGTTGCTCATCTGCTGGAGGTTTTGCATGGCGAGCGTGGATAAACAGGCGGTCGCCGCGGCGTTTGGCCGCGCGGCGGCGTCTTATCAACAACACGACGAGTTACAGCGCCTCAGCGCCGCGCAGCTGCTGTCCCAGCTGCCGGCGCGGGCGTTTTCCCGCGTACTCGATGCCGGCTGTGGGCCGGGGAGCTACAGCCGCTACTGGCGCGAGCAGGGCAGCCACGTTACCGCGCTGGATCTCTCGGCGGAGATGCTGCGACAGGCGCGTCTACAGCAGGCGGCGGATGCGTATCTGCTGGCGGATATCGAGGATATACCGCTACCTGGCGGCGGCTTCGATTTAGCGTGGAGCAATCTGGCTATTCAGTGGTGTAGCGATCTGCATGCAGCGCTGGCTGGCCTTTATCGTCAGCTCGCCCCCGGTGGCACGCTGGCATTTACCACGCTGACGGCGGGTTCGCTGCCGGAGCTTAACCAGGCGTGGCAGGCTCTCGACAGCCATCCGCACGCCAATCGCTTCCTGCCTGAAGCGACGCTGCGCGAGGCGCTGGCGGCCTATTCTGGCCATGGGATGGCGACCACCATCACCCTTTCTTTTCCCGATGCGCTGAGCGCGATGCGCTCGTTAAAGGGGATTGGCGCAACACACCTGCACCAGGGGCGCAGCCGCCAGCCGCTCACCCGCGGCAGGCTCCAGCAGCTACAGCTGGCCTGGCCGAGGCAGGAGGGGATTTGCCCGCTGACCTACCATCTTTTCACAGGAATCATCACACGTGACTGAACGTTTTTATGTAACCGGAACCGATACGGAAGTCGGGAAAACCGTTGCCAGCACCGCACTATTGCAGGCCGCACGCCTGCTGGGCCGTCGCGCCGTGGGCTATAAGCCGGTAGCATCGGGCAGCGAAATGACCGATGAGGGGTTGCGCAACAGCGACGCGCTGGCGCTCCAGCGTAACAGCGCGCTGCCACTGCGTTATGAAGAGGTGAACCCGTATACCTTTGCGGAACCCACGTCACCGCATATTGTGAGCGCCGATGAGCAGCGGCCTATTGAGGCTGGCGTGCTATCGGCGGGTTTGCGTGCTTTAGAAGCGCAGGCCGACTGGGTGCTGGTGGAAGGCGCTGGCGGCTGGTTTACGCCGCTCTCGCCCACGCTGACGCTCGCCGACTGGGTTCGCGACGAGCAACTGCCGGTTATTCTGGTGGTGGGGGTGAAGCTGGGTTGCATCAATCATGCCGTGCTAACCGCTCAGGCAGTACAGCAGGCCGGGCTGCGGCTGGCTGGCTGGATTGCCAATGACGTCGTACCGCCGGGGCGCCGCCATGCCGAGTATCTGAGTACCCTCCAGAGAATGCTGCCTGCCCCCCTGCTGGGCGAAATTCCGTGGCTTGGCGAGTCGGTCGACGATCGACCTCTTGGCGGCTATCTCGATTTGAGTCTGTTATAAACCCCTTTTTTTATTCTGATTTTTCTCTCGCGGGTTATCTTCATTCGTAAGCGATAACCCGCAGAAAACGTAAGGAAAAAGCACGCCGTTATGGATAAAACACGTGCGCCTTTTCGCTGATACATATCAAAATTGGCGAGAAAATATTTTTTTGATTTCACGTTGACAGGAAGTTGCGCAAACCGCCGGGTGGCGAGGGATAGGGGCTAGCGGCAGTTATCCACTATTCCTGTGGATAACCCTGTGTATTAGAGTTAGAAAACTAGCGGTAAACGAGAGAACATGCGGCCTGCGCCTGAATTGATGCGAAAGGCGGCTTTTCTATCTTTTTATTAATAATCAACAAGATAAATAAAAGCAATGGCGTAATAAAAAGTGCTGCGGATTGCCATAAAACTTTCATGACCGATATTGACAAATGTTAAAAGAGAAAAAGTTCTGGGGATAACCCGGTTCAACTGGTGTTTTAAGTTGTCAGAGGATAAATTTTCGCCTGTGACGCATGCCGCAACCTGTTTTGCTCAAAATACGATAATAGATTACTGTTTTTATATCCAGTATTTTTTATTGGCAATTTGGCAGGCGGCGAGTAGAATTAATCTCCAGCCCGACCCATCCGTTATCAGGTAGCGTTGCCCATGAGTAAACCCTTTAAATTACATTCCGCGTTCAGCCCTTCCGGCGACCAGCCGGTAGCCATCTCACGTCTGAAAGAGGGGCTGGAGGACGGTCTCGCGCACCAGACGCTGCTGGGCGTTACCGGGTCGGGGAAAACCTTTACTGTGGCCAACGTCATTGCCGATCTCCAGCGTCCGACGATGGTGCTGGCGCCGAACAAAACGCTGGCCGCGCAGCTCTATGGCGAAATGAAGGCATTCTTCCCGGAAAACGCGGTGGAGTATTTTGTCTCCTACTACGATTACTACCAGCCAGAAGCCTACGTTCCCAGCTCCGACACCTTTATCGAAAAAGACGCCTCGGTGAACGAACACATTGAGCAGATGCGTCTGTCCGCCACCAAAGCACTGCTTGAGCGCCGCGATGTCGTGGTGGTGGCCTCGGTGTCGGCGATTTACGGCCTGGGCGATCCCGATCTCTATTTGAAAATGATGCTGCACCTGACGGTCGGCATGATTATCGACCAGCGTTCAATTCTGCGCCGCCTGGCTGAGCTACAGTACACCCGCAACGATCAGGCGTTCCAGCGCGCGACCTTCCGCGTACGCGGCGAGGTGATTGATATCTTCCCGGCAGAGTCTGACGATCTGGCGCTGCGCGTTGAGCTGTTTGATGAAGAGGTCGAGCGCCTCTCGCTGTTCGATCCGCTAACCGGGCACGTCGAGTCGACCATTCAGCGCTTCACCATCTACCCGAAATCGCACTACGTCACGCCGCGTGAGCGCATTGTCCAGGCGATGGAAGATATCAAGGTTGAGCTGGCAGAGCGCCGCAAGGTGCTGCTGGAAAATAACAAGCTCCTCGAAGAGCAGCGTCTGAGCCAGCGTACTCAGTTCGATCTTGAAATGATGAACGAGCTTGGCTACTGCTCGGGCATTGAAAACTACTCACGCTTCCTGTCCGGGCGCGGGCCGGGCGAGCCACCGCCGACGTTGTTCGATTATCTGCCGGCTGACGGCCTGCTGGTGATTGATGAATCGCACGTCACCATTCCGCAAATTGGCGGCATGTACCGCGGCGACCGGGCGCGCAAAGAGACACTGGTCGAGTACGGCTTCCGTCTGCCGTCGGCGCTCGACAACCGCCCGTTGAAGTTCGAAGAATTTGAAGCGCTGGCGCCGCAAACCATCTATGTTTCGGCAACGCCGGGTAACTATGAACTGGAGAAATCCGGCGGCGAAGTTATCGACCAGGTGGTGCGTCCAACCGGCCTGCTTGATCCGTTGATTGAGGTACGCCCGGTGGCGACTCAGGTGGATGATCTGCTGTCAGAAATTCGCAAGCGCTCGGTTATCAACGAACGCGTGCTGGTGACAACCCTGACCAAACGCATGGCGGAAGACCTGACGGAATATCTCGAAGAACACGGTGAGCGCGTACGCTACCTGCACTCTGATATCGACACCGTTGAACGTATGGAGATCATTCGGGATTTACGTCTGGGCGAGTTTGACGTGCTGGTGGGTATCAACCTGCTGCGTGAAGGCCTGGATATGCCGGAAGTCTCGCTGGTGGCGATTCTCGATGCCGACAAAGAGGGCTTCCTGCGTTCGGAACGTTCGCTGATTCAGACCATTGGCCGTGCCGCGCGTAATATCAACGGTAAGGCCATTCTCTACGGCGACAAGATTACCCCATCAATGGCGAAGGCGATTGGCGAAACGGAACGCCGTCGCGAGAAGCAGGAACGCTACAATGAAGAGCATGGCATCGTGCCTCAGGGGCTGGTGAAAGACGTTGTCGATATTCTGGCGATGGGCGAGGGGCTGGCGAAAACGAAAGCGAAGGGGCGCGGCAAGTCTCGTTCTGCCTCGCCAATCGTTGAGCCAGACGTGAAAGCGCTGACGCCGAAAGCGCTCCAGCAGCAGATTCAAACGCTGGAGGCGCAGATGCTGAAACACGCTCAGAACCTCGAGTTTGAAGAAGCGGCAGAAATTCGCGACCGTTTGCATCAACTGCGTGAACTGTTTATCGCAGCGTCGTGATCCGCAGCGAAAATATCGAGTCGGCCTGATAAGCGTAGCGCCATCAGGCCGTTCGGCTCATTTGCCGGATGGCGGCGCAAACGCTTTATCCGGCTTATGGGGGGGTGTACCAGGCTCTATTTATCTGAGTTGCGGCGGCCATCACGATCCCGCTATCCGCCTTAATGTTCACTTAATCTATTCTGCTGATACTATCCTTAAAATCATTAGGGGTAGCGTCATGTCGAATCTGAATTTCCAGCAGTTATTTACCTTACTCGTCTCCGTTGCCATCGTTGCCGGTTTCCTGAGCCACTGGCTGTTGAGCTACTGACTTCTCTTAGCGCTTTGTCGGCAAAAACTCTACCCATGCCCGCGTCCCGGTTGTGTTTTCGCGGTTTTGCAGGAAGAACGCCGCTTCATGCAGCTGGGCGATGCGCGTCACGATGCTAAGCCCGAGGCCAATGCCGCCATAGCGGCTGTCCATGCGCACAAAAGCCTGGCTCAGCTCGCCTACCTTCGATTCATCAATTCCTGGCCCTTCATCTTCCACAATCAACATTGGTTTGCTGTCTGCGGCCAGCGACAGCGTAATGGTGGTTGATTTTGGGCTGTAGCGATGTGCATTCTCTACCAGGTTACGAACCATCAGGCGCAGCAGCGTCGCATCACCGGCAACGGTTACCGTGGGTGTCGGCTCGGCAATGACTAACTTCTGCGCTCGCACCTCCAGCATCGTTTCCAGCTCGTCCTTAAGCGGTTCCAGCACATCACTCAGCAAATTCACCTGCTGATAGCTTCCCGCTGAAAAGGACTGGCCGACCCGCGCCAGCAGTAGCAGTTGCGCAACGCTTTCAGTCATCTGATCCAAACGCTGAATCAGCGGGGCAAGGCTCAGTTTCTGCGTTTTCTCCAGCAGCTCCAGATGCAGCTTTAACCCCGCCAGCGGAGTACGTAGCTCATGGGCCACGTCAGCGGTGAACAGGCGTTCCCGGTCGAGCGTTTGGGTCAGGTTTTCCACCAGTTGGTTGATGGCTTTGGTGACCGCTTCAACCTCAACGGTGGTTTGCTGTAGGTAAATGGGCTGTAAATTCCCCGGGGTACGGCGATCCAGCTCTTGCTGTAGGTCAGCCAGAGGGCGGGTGATACGTTTGACCGCCTGTAGACACAAAAACAGCGCTAGTCCGATGATCACCACGCTTGGCACCAGCAGGCTGGCAATCGCTTCACGAACTTCGTGGCGGATATGTTTCACGTTGTTGTGGTTGTTGAGCAGCATCGCCACTTCCAGCTCGATTTGCTCTTTGCTCTCATGCCACAGCCAGAACACGCTGATAAGCTGGAATACGATCAGAATCAGGCCAATCGCCAGCAGCAACTGGTGGCGCATTGGCCATTGGCGAACGGAGAATAATGCCATGGGTTACTCCGTTGGGCTGGAATTAACCAGCTGGTAGCCAAAGCCGCGCACGGTGCGAATACGGGCCTTACCCACTTTGTCACGCAGGTTGTGGATATGCACCTCCAGCGTGTTGGTTGCCGGTTCATTATCCCAGTTGTAGATATCGTTGTAGAGAATCTCGCGGTGCACCGGGCTGCCAGCCTTGAGCATCAGGCGGGAAAGTAGGGCGTACTCTTTAGGCGTCAGCTCCAGCAGTTCGCCGTCTAGCCATACCTGGCGGCGAGTGACGTTAAGGCGCAGATTTTCGACCGTCACCTCGTTATCGCCCTGATTGAGATTACGGCGCAGCAGCGCACGAATGCGGGCATTGAGCTCTTCGAGCGCAAAGGGTTTGATCAGATAGTCGTCGGCACCGGTATCCAGGCCGCTGACCCGGTCTTCCAGGGTATCGCGGGCCGTCAGAATCAGCACCGGAGTGCTCATTTTTTCCTGACGCATACGATGCAGGAAATGCAGCCCGTCTTCATCCGGCAGGCCAAGATCCAGCACCACCAGGCTATAGTGGCCATTCGCAAGACTCAGCGCCGCTTGCTGCGCGGTGGCAACACCGTCGCAGGCGTATCCTTCACTCTGCATGGCCAGAATCAGCCCCTGCAGTAACAGCGTGTCATCTTCAACGACTAATATTTTCATCTGTTCGCCTCTATTTGCAGGTCGCTAATATATCATCCGCTGCATGATATTCCTTTGTCTCTACGCCAGTCATACCCAGTACGGTAGAGAACAGATTATCCTGAGAATAGTCATTTTCTTTGGCCTGTTTTTGCAGGCAATCGTAGTTCACGCCATAGCGTTTTTGATAATCGTCAGATAACCATAACAGCATCGGCACATGTTTTTGCGTTTCTGGCGCAATAGAATACGGTAAGCCGTGCAGATAAACGCCATTTTCACCTAACGACTCTCCGTGGTCGGAAAGATAAACCAGGCTGGTGGTAAATTTATCCTGCTTTGATTGCAGCAGTTTAATCGCTTTATCGACAATATAATCGATGTACAGAATGGTGTTGTCGTAGGTATTTTTCAGCTGTTCCTGAGAACAAGACTGAATTTCGCTGGTGTCGCAGGTTGGCGTAAAACGACGGAACTGCGGTGGGTAACGGTTGTAATAGGTCGGGCCGTGGCTGCCGATGGTGTGCAGCACAATCACGCCGTCACCCTGCATGCTGTCGATGGTTTTTTCTAAATCGTGGAACAGCACGTCGTCATAGCATTCGCCGTCAATGCACTGTCCCGGTAACTTCATCGCCGTCATATCCTGATGCGGTACGCGGTCACAGGCGCCTTTACAACCACCGTCGTTGTCGTTCCACAGCACCTGAATTCCCGCGCGCTGAATAATATCGAGCAGGCCTTCCTGATGATGGGCTAAAGACTCATCATAGCGAGCTCGCGGCATATTGGAGAACATACAGGGAACAGAAACCGCCGTTGCTGTACCGCAAGAGGTCGTTTTCGGGAAATAGACCACGTTATCTTTCGCTAACAGTGGGTTGGTGTCGCGATCGTAACCGCCCAGCGAGAAGTTTGCGGCGCGCGAGGTCTCTCCGAGAACAATAATGGTCAGGTTCTTACGCGGTCCGTTTTTCATGATGGCTTTTTGCTGCGCGTCTTCACCAATTTTTACCAGCGGCAAATTATCCATCTTGTGGTGAAAATACCAGGAGTTGAGCGCCACAATACTGTTTGATGGGTTCAACGATTTCACCAGCTCTTTATTATTGCGAAACAGCGAGGCGTAATCTTTATAAAACAGGCCCGCGACCAGTACGATTAACAGTGCTGAAACCAGGACGGTACCGACACGCATTAACGCGCCGCGCCACAGATTTGCCGCCGGTTTAATTTTAATCCACCACGCCAGGGCAATAAACAGCAGAGCGGTTAAACCCAGCACGACAATCATTTGACCAGAGAGCAGCGCGTAGCTCTCGGCGGGTGTGGTATCGAAGATATTGGTGATCATTGAACGGTCAATAATCACACCGTAATTCTTCATAAAATACTGCGCGCTGGCGCTGAGCAGAATAAACAGCGTGACGAGGAGCTTCTCAAGTCGAATAACCGACGCAATCGCCAGACAAATTGCCATCACCGCAAAAGCGACTACCGGCATGGTCAGGAAGACGAGGGTATTGTGCAGGCTGTCTACCGGCAGCAGGCTAAATGCCTGACGATAAAAAACGACGTTCAGCGCCAGAGCAATATAGAGCGCGAACAGAATAATGTAGGTCAGACGGCTGACAACGGGACGTTTACGTAACAGGCGAAGCATAACGGTAACCTATGAAGATTGATGCTCGTTATGCTGCCCGATCTATTTTAAGACAACCTTAAGATTTTAAGGAAGCGCGGCCAAAGGCCTGAAGCGCCTCTTCCAGCGCCGCACGTAACAGGGTGCGATCGTGGCGGTAGGGTATGTCGCTAGCCTCCAGCGGCTGTTGGATAACCACTTTGCCCTCTGTGCCACTGATGTCTGCTTTCGGACCTACAATCACGGCATCAATCACCGGCTTGCCAATATAGTGCTCCAGCAGGTGAAGGCGGTCAGCAAGCGTCAGATTGCCCGCAGGGCTGTGCTCGCGACCCAGGTTTTCGATGTAGACCATCGGCGCAGGCGTGCGGCGCATGGCCTGAGCGATATCCGGTAGCAGCAGGATTGGCAGCAGACTGGTGTAGAAACTACCGGGCCCGATGAGAATTAAATCGGCTTCGGCGATGGCCTGTACTGCTTCGCGGGTAGCGGACACTGACGGGGTCAGCATCAGCTCCTGCGGCGGCAGCGTCAGCTGATCGATATTCACTTCGCCGTAGATTTCATGCCCCTCGCTATCGATTGCCATCAAATCGACCGGCTGTTCGGACATCGGGATTAAAGACGCCTCAACTTTTAGTAGGTTTCTGATTAAATTGATCGCCTCTAAAGGGCGTACGCTCAGGTGATCTAACGCCTTTAACATCAAGTTTCCAAGGTTATGCCCGGAAAGTTCACCGTTGCCGCCAAAACGATACTCAAACATTGTCGACGCTACGCTGGGTTCGGTGATTAATTGATTAAGACAGTTACGCATATCGCCCCAGGCGATGCCGCCCTCTGAACGACGAATACGTCCCGTAGACCCGCCATTATCCGTGGTCGTGACGATACCGGTAAGGCGAGAGCCCAGCGATGACAGGGATGACATCACGCGTCCAAGGCCGTGGCCGCCGCCGAGCGCCACCACGCGGTCGAGATCGGCAAAAGTGCGATTGCGCATACTACTTCCTTATGTCCTGAAAACCCGCTTACATTAGCCTAACTACCACTAAAAGACGATGCTCTGTACCGGTCAAAATGACGTATATCAATGCAAAAACGTGATTTTTACGTATTCTGTAGGGAAAGTGCACGATCGTGTCGCTATGTATAAGTTTATATAGCGAAAGCGAAAATGGCGAAACTGTTATTCTCGCGCTACTATTCGGCATAACCTGGTTCAGTTCGCTGTGTACAACAGGCTGAACAAAACACTCTAGCCTCTGCGCCTAAGTTGAAAAATAAGGTGCTTTGGCCGCAACGGGTCACGCCGTTGCCAGGGCGAAGGAAGAAATGATCTCGCCTCCCGTATTTGGAAAGGTGTCTATGGCTTTACAACTCACCGATGCGTTTGCGCGTAGGTTTTTCTATCTGCGCCTGTCGATTACCGACGTCTGCAACTTCCGTTGCACCTATTGCCTGCCGAACGGCTATCAGCCGAATGGGGTCACCAACAAAGGATTTCTGTCACTGGACGAAATTCGCCGGGTGACGCGTGCCTTTTCGGCGCTGGGAACGGAAAAAGTGCGTCTGACCGGCGGCGAGCCGTCGTTACGTCGTGACTTTACCGACGTTATCGCCGCCGTAAAAGAAAATGCCTCTATCCGCCAGATTGCCGTGACCACCAATGGCTACCGCATGGCGCGCGATGTTGCCGCCTGGCGTGATGCCGGGTTGACGGCACTCAACGTGAGCGTTGATAGCCTTGATGCGCGTCAGTTTCACGCCATCACGGGTCAGGACAAATTCCGCCAGGTGATGGAGGGCATCGATGCCGCCTTCACCGCCGGCTTTGAAAAAGTGAAGGTCAACACCGTGCTGATGCGCGACGTGAACCATCACCAGCTCGACACCTTTCTGGCGTGGATCAAACCGCGCCGCATTCAACTCCGCTTTATTGAACTGATGGAAACCGGCGAGGGCAGCGAGCTATTTCGCAAGCACCATATCTCGGGCATGGTGCTGCGCGACGAACTGCTTAAGCGAGGCTGGATCCATCAGATCCGTCAGCGCAGCGACGGCCCGGCGCAGGTTTTCTGTCACCCCGACTACGAAGGGGAAATCGGCTTAATCATGCCGTATGAGAAAGACTTCTGCGCCAGCTGTAACCGTCTGCGCGTATCGTCCGTTGGGAAATTGCATCTGTGCCTGTTTGGCGACGGCGGCGTTGACCTGCGCGAACTGCTGGCCGATGACGCCCAGCAGCAGGCGTTGGAAGAGCGTATTGCTGAAGCCCTGACGCATAAAAAACAGACCCACTTCCTGCACCAGGGCAATACCGGCATTACCCAGAATTTATCCTATATCGGCGGATAATTGGCTATCAAGGAGCTATTAAATGAGTCAGGTGAGCGCTGAATTTATCCCGACACGCATTGCTATTCTTACTATTTCCAACCGTCGCGGCGAGGAGGATGACACCTCCGGGTACTTCCTGCGCGATGCGGCCCACGAGGCCGGACATCAGATTGTCGATAAGGCGATCGTCAAAGAGAACCGCTATCAGATTCGTGCCCAGGTTTCTGCCTGGATTGCCCGTGACGACGTGCAGGTGGTGTTGATCACCGGTGGCACCGGGCTGACCGATGGCGATCAGGCGCCGGAAGCGCTGCTGCCGCTGTTTGACCGCGAAATAGAAGGCTTTGGCGAAGTGTTCCGCATGCTCTCTTTCGAGGAGATTGGTACCGCCACGCTGCAATCGCGCGCCGTTGCCGGGATGGCCAACCGGACGCTGATTTTTGCGATGCCGGGTTCGACCAAAGCCTGCCGCACCGCGTGGGATAACATTATTGCCCCGCAGCTGGATGCTCGTACCCGTCCGTGTAACTTCCACCCTCATCTGAAGAAATAAACGATGTCGCAACTGACCCATATTAACGCAGCGGGTGAAGCCCACATGGTGGATGTCTCCGCCAAGACCGAAACCGTCCGCGAAGCGCGCGCTGAAGCGTTTGTCACCATGCAGCCGGAAACTCTGGCGATGATTATTGAAGGCAGCCACCATAAAGGTGACGTGTTCGCCACCGCGCGTATCGCCGGGATTCAGGCGGCTAAGCGCACCTGGGATCTTATCCCACTTTGTCACCCGCTGATGCTGAGCAAGGTGGAAGTGAACCTGCTGGCGGAGCTGGAACACCACCGCGTGCGCATTGAATCACTCTGTCGCCTCACCGGGAAAACCGGGGTCGAAATGGAAGCGCTGACCGCCGCATCGGTCGCGGCGTTGACCATCTATGACATGTGTAAGGCGGTGCAAAAAGATATGGTTATTGGCCCGGTTCGCCTGCTGGCGAAAAGCGGCGGTAAATCGGGCGATTTCAAGGCGGATACTCATGATTAATGTGCTGTTTTTTGCTCAGGTTCGTGAGCTGGTGGGCGTGGACTCGCTGGCGCTGGCGCCTGAATTTGCCAATGTGGAAGCCGTGCGTCAGCATCTGGCCGCGCAGGAAGGGCGCTGGTCGTTGGCCCTCGAAGAGGGCAAGCTGCTGGCGGCGGTGAACCAGACTCTGGTGAGTTTCGATCACCCGGTTACCGATGGTGATGAAGTGGCGTTTTTCCCGCCGGTGACGGGAGGGTAACATGAGCGAAACCCGTATTATCGTTCGCCATGAACGCTTTAGCGTTGGCGATGAATATCCCTGGCTGGCTGAACGAGATGAAGATGGCGCGGTGGTGACGTTTACCGGCAAAGTGCGTAACCATAATCTTGGCGATAGCGTGAAGGCGCTGAGCCTCGAGCACTACCCGGGTATGACCGAAAAAGCGCTGGCGGAAATCGTCGACGCCGCCCGTGAACGCTGGCCGCTGGGCCGTGTCACCGTGATTCACCGCATCGGCGAGATGTGGCCGGGCGAAGAGATTGTCTTTGTCGGCGTCACCAGCGCCCATCGCGGCAGCGCCTTTGACGCCGGTGAATTTATCATGGACTATCTAAAGACCCGCGCGCCGTTCTGGAAGCGTGAAGCGACACCGGAAGGTGAGCGTTGGGTGGAAGCGCGCGACAGCGATAAACAGGCAGCCGAGCGTTGGTAGCGTTACACTTACTTCAGGCTTTCATTAATTCAGGAGAACGTCATGGATCGATTCCCTCGCTCTGATTCAATCGTGCAGGCCCGTAGCGGTCTGCAAACCTACATGGCTCAGGTTTACGGCTGGATGACCTGCGGGCTGCTGCTGACCGCGTTTATTGCGTGGTACGCGGCGAACACGCCGGCGGTGATGATGTTTGTTTTCTCCAGCAAAATCACCTTCTTTGGGCTGATCATCGCCCAACTGGCGCTGGTATTCGTGCTTTCCGGCATGGTGCAGCGTTTAAGTGCGGGCATGGCGACCACGCTGTTTATGCTTTACTCGGCGCTCACCGGGCTGACGCTATCGAGCATTTTCATCGTCTACACCTACTCATCCATCGCCAGCACCTTCGTGGTCACCGGCGGGATGTTCGGCATCATGAGCCTGTACGGTTACACCACCAAGCGCGATCTCAGCGGCCTGGGCAGCATGCTGTTTATGGGGCTGATAGGTATCGTGCTGGCCTCGCTGGTTAACTTCTGGCTGAAAAGTGAAGCGTTGATGTGGGCGATTACCTATATCGGCGTGATTATCTTTGTTGGGCTGACCGCCTACGACACCCAAAAGCTGAAAAACATCGGCGAGCAGATTGACGTGCGCGATACCTCAAATCTGCGTAAGTACGCCATTCTCGGCGCGCTGACGCTGTATCTCGACTTCATCAACCTGTTCCTGATGCTGCTGCGGATTTTTGGTAATCGCCGCTAGGTAGGCTGAGTGAATTAAACGATCCCGGACTGGTTCCGGGATTTTTTTCGGATTTTATTCTGGTCTCAAACGCACGTTAAAAGCAGCTTACCGATGGGTAACTCAATTGAGCTCCGCCGTGGCGGTTGTTTTTTAGCTGGCATTGATTGCGCTAAAAACAGACAAATTGCTCTCTTCCTGAGCGAAAAAGTGACACCAACGTCACAAAAAGCACCACATTTACGGAATTTTCCGTACACTCGGGTACTCTGAATAAGCAAATAAAATTCTTCAGGAGAGAAGCCATGAAGTGGCAACAACGAGTTCGTGTCGCAACGGGGCTAAGTTGCTGGCAGATTATGTTGCATTTGCTGGTCGCCGCCGTGCTGGTGATGGGCTGGATGAGCGGCGCGCTGGTGCGCGTTGGCCTGGGTCTCTGCGTCGTGTATGCCGTTACCGTTTTACTGATGCTGGCGCTACAGCGTCACCACGAGCAGCGCTGGCGAGACGTCGCCGACGTGCTCGAAGAGTTGACCACCACCTGGTATTTTGGCGCGGCGATGATTGTCGTCTGGCTGCTGTCGCGCGTGCTGCAAAATAACTACCTGCTGGCGGTGGCCGGTCTGGTTATTCTCGCTGGGCCAGCCGTGTTCTCGCTGCTGGTGAAAGAAAAAACCTCAGGCGATCTTGCGGCGAAACATCGCGTACGCCACTGATCCCGTCGTGGCCGCTATAAACAGTAGCGGCCACAGGCTCCCCCAGACAATCGACAGACTCGCATCCTTCAAATAAATCTGCTTGGTAATATCGGTAAAATGCCGAATCGGGTTAATCCACGTTAAATGCTGGAGCCACACCGGCATGTTCTCAACCGGCGACACATAGCCCGACAAGAGAATCGCTGGCATCATAAAGACGAACACGCCGATAAACGCCTGCTGCTGCGTTGAACACAGCGCGGAAATCAGCAGCCCGAACCCGACCAGCGATAGCCCGTAAATCACCATTGTGAAATAAAACAGCGCCAGCGAACCGGCGAAAGGAATCTGATAGGCCCAGATGCCGATGGCCAGCACGATAGTGGCCTGGAACGTGGCTACGATCAGCGCGGGCACCGCTTTACCAACAAAAATTTGCCAGGTAGCGAGCGGGGAGACCAGCAACTGATCCAGCGTACCCTGTTCGCGCTCGCGAGCAACCGACAGCGAGGTGACGATCATCACGCCGATGGTGGTGATCATGGCGATCAGCGAGGGTACCACGAACCACTTGTAGTCGAGATTCGGGTTGTACCAGTTGCGCACCACCAGTTCACTGTTGTTCGGCTTTGCTTTCCCCTCCATCAGCTCCTGCTGGTAGTTCTTGACGATTTGTTGCAGGTAGTTGGCGGCAATCTGCGCGCTGTTGGAGTTGCGCCCGTCGAGTATCAGCTGCATGGGTGCGGTCTGGAAGGTATCGAGATTGCGCGAAAAGTCGGCCGGGAAACGCACCAGTAGCAATGCTTTTTGGGTGTCGAGCGTTGGCTGGATCTCCTGCGGGCTTTTCAGTAGCAGCACGTGGGTAAACGCTTTGGCGCGGGCGAAGCGCTGGGTCAATTCAACGGCGTGCTTGCCGTTGTCTTCGTTATAGACGGCGATGGTGGCGTTGGTCACTTCCAGCGTGGCGGCAAAGGGAAACAACAGTACCTGGATCAGCACCGGCATAATCAGAATGGCGCGGGTCTGCGGCTCGCGCAGTAGCGACTGTAGCTCTTTGCGGATAAGCGTCCATAAGCGATAAAACATAGTGCTTTCCTCATATCGGGTGCGCTTCGCTTGCCCGACCTACAAGCCTCGTTGTCCCGGTAAGCGCAGCGCCGTCGGGCAAAATACGAGTGCCAGCGTTAATCCAATCGACGTTTGGTTTTCATCCACGTCAGGCCAATAAACATCACCGCCGAAGCGATTAAAAACAAGGTGTTAATCATCAGCACCACGGGAATATTGCCCGCCAGGAACAGGCTTTGCAGGGTGCTAACAAAATAGCGCGCCGGGATGATATAGGTCACCACGCGAATGGCCGCGGGCATACTGTCTATCTGGAAAATAAACCCGGACAGCATGATCGACGGCAGAAACGCGGCGTTCAGCGCCACCTGGGCGGCGTTAAACTGATTGCGGGTAATGGTGGAAATCAGCAGCCCCATCCCCAGCGTGCTGAGCAAAAACAGGCTGGTGATGAAAAACAGGATCACCAGCGAACCGCGGTACGGCACGCCGAGAATAAACACCGATACCAGCATGCACAGCAGCATCGCCAGCATGCCGAGGAAATAGTAGGGAATCAGCTTGCACAGCAGCAGCTCGACGCGGGTCACTTCGGTGGAAAGCAGCGCTTCCATGGTGCCGCGCTCCCATTCGCGGGCAATAACCAGCGAGGTGAGAATCGCGCCAATGACCGTCATAATAATGGTGATCGCGCCGGGAATAATAAAATGCTGGCTGATGGCCGCCGGGTTAAACCAATAGCGGGTCTGCACGTCGATAAGCGGTTCGAACTCCTGACCATTATCCTCAGCGCGCTGCTGCTGCCAGATTTGCCAGATACCCTCAACGTAGCCTTGAACAAAGTTGGCGGTATTCGGTTCACTGCCGTCGGTAATCACCTGAATCGGCGCGTCGTCGCCAACGCGGGTCATCTTCTTATCGAAATCAACCGGCACGACGATCAGGCCGCGAATACGCCCGGCCTGCATCATTTCAATCAGCTGCTGACGGTTGTCGCTGATGGTGGCATCGATATAGGGGGAGCCGGTCAGAGTGTGGGTGAAATCCAGCGCTTCCTGGCTTTGCTGCTCCAGCAGTACGCCGACGCGCAGTTTGCTGGAGTCGAGGTTAATGCCGTAGCCGAAGATAAACAGCAGTAAGAGCGGGATGACCACCGCAATCAGCCAACTGCTGGGGTCGCGGACAATCTGCCGCGTCTCCTTCACGCACAGCGCGCGCACGCGCCGCCAGGACAGCATCTTAGCGCTCATCGGCATGCTCCTTATCCCAGTCGTTGATCAGCGTGATAAAGGCTTGTTCCATGGTTGGATCCGGCTGCTGGTCATCCGCCGCCTGCGCTTTTAAATCGTCCGGCGTGCCGCTGGCAATCAGCTTGCCGCGATAGACCAGGCCTATGCGGTCGCAGTATTCCGCCTCATCCATAAAGTGGGTGGTGACCATCACCGTGACCCCTTTCTCCACCATGCTGTTGATATGCAGCCAGAATTCGCGGCGGGTGAGAGGGTCTACGCCCGAGGTGGGTTCATCAAGGAACAGAATATCCGGCTCGTGCATCAGCGAACAGGCCAGCGCCAGGCGCTGCTTAAACCCCAGCGGCAGCGCGTCGGTGGTGTGGCGCGCGATGGCTTTCAGACCGAAAGCGTTGCTCATGCTGTCGATTTTATCGTTCTGTGCGCGGCCGCGCAGGCCGTACACCCCGGAGAAGAAGCGCAGGTTTTGCTCGACGGTGAGGTTGCCGTACAGCGAAAATTTCTGCGCCATATAGCCGAGATGCTGACGCGCCTTACCCGAACTGACTTTCAGGTCCATGTTCAGCACCAGCGCATTGCCGGAGGTGGGCACCAGCAGCCCGCACATCATCTTGAAGGTGGTCGATTTCCCTGCGCCGTTCGGCCCCAGCAGGCCGAAGATCTCGCCGCGTTTGACGGCGAAGTTAACGTGGTCGGTGGCGGCGAAATCGCCGAATTTTTTAGTGAGCTGTTTGGCTTCAATCACCGTTTCATCCGGCGAGCCGTCAACGGTGTGGAGAATGGCGCCCAGCGGCGATTCCGAGGTGCCCGCGCCGCCCAGTAGGTCAATAAAAGCATCTTCAAATCGCGGCGCGGTTTCTTCCATCTCCAGTTCAGGCATGCCAGGCGCCTGCTTTAGCGCCTCGGCGGTTGCCGATTTTTTAAGGATCACGCGGACCGAACGGCCCTGAATCATGCCGTCGCTGACCATCTCTTGTTTCAGCGCCCGTTGCAGCAGCTTGCGGTTATTTTCCTCCGGGCTGTGCATTAAGAAGCTGCGCCCGGCCATGGTGCGGGTGAGGGCGGTGGGTTCCCCCTGATACAACAGCTCGCCTTCGTTCATCAGCAGCACGTCCTGGCACTGTTCGGCTTCGTCGAGATAGGAGGTGCTCCATAGGATCAGCATGCCGTCGCCCGCCAGCTCGTGCACCATCTCCCAGAGTTCACGGCGTGAGATGGGGTCGACGCCGACGCCGGGTTCATCTAACAGCAAAACTTTTGGCTCACCAACCAGCGTACAGGCCAGCCCCAGCTTCTGCTTCATGCCGCCGGAGAGCTTCCCCGCCAGCCGTCCGGTAAACGGCCCCAGGGCGGTAAATTCCAACAGCCGGGCAAAGGTTTTTTCGCGGACGTCTCCGGTTACGCTGCGCAGATCGGCATAGAGATTAAGGTTTTCCATCACCGTTAAATCTTCATACAGGCCGAATTTCTGCGGCATATAGCCCAACACCGAATGCAGCGCGCTGTCGTCGGCAATCGGATCCAGCCCGAGCACGGTCGCGCTGCCTTCGTCCGGCTTCAGCAGCCCGGCGAGCATGCGCATCAGCGTGGTTTTTCCCGCGCCGTCCGGGCCGACAAGACCGGTCACATAGCCGCCGTTGATGGTGCAGTCCAGCCGGGCGACCGCCGGTTTATCCATGCCGGCGAACTGTTTGACCAGCCCGCGTAGCTGAATCTGGCCGTCACTCATGGCGCGACTCTTCGTTGAACTGAAGCGTGACAGGCATCCCCTGTCGCAGGCTGTCGTCGGCGTCGGTGACGATAATACGCAGACGGTAGACCAGGTCGGTACGCAGGTCCGGCGTCTCAACCGTCTTCGGGGTAAATTCCGCGGTCGGGGAGACAAAACCAATTTTGCCGTGATACGGCTTATTTGGGCGGCCGTCGGTATAAAGCAGAATTTCTCGGCCCGGCTGCGCCTGGTTGAGATTTTTCTCGTCCACATAGGCGCGGACCCACACCGGACGGGTGAGGGAAAGAGTCAGTACGGTACTGCCTGCGCTCAGCATGCTGCCGGGTTCAACCGCGCGAGTGAGCAGGGTGCCGTCAGAGGGGGCGGTCAGTACGGTGTCATGCAGATCGAGAGTGGATTGGGCCAGCTGCGCCTGCGCCTGCTCGAGACTGGCTTTCGCCTGGGCAATTTCCTGCGGACGATTCCCCGCACGATACTGGCTGAGTTTATCCTGTGCCGATTTCAGCGTCGCCAGCGCCTGGTCGCGGGACGAGCGGGCGTTTTCCAGATCGTTGGCCGACAGCAGTTTTCGGTTCCACAATCCCTGCTGGCGCTGGAGATAGCTTTGCGCATAGTCGTAGGCTGCTTGCGCTTGTTTCACCGAGGCCGCGGCCTGGGCAATTTCTTCCGCCCGGTAGCCTGCCATCATCAGGTCGTACTGCGCCTGCGCCGTCGCGACGTTGGCTTTAGCCTGCATCAGGGCATTTTCATAAGGCGCCTGGTCCAGTTGACCGAGGGTCTGCCCCTGCTTGATGGCGTCGCCTTCGTCGACCGTCAATGACTGCAAGCGGCCGCCGACGCGGAAGCTCATGTTCACCGTACGAATATCCACGTTGCCATAGAGCGTCAGGCCGTTGTTTTGCCGACTCTGGTACCACCACGTGCCGCCGCCAATCAGCGCGACGATGACCACCACCGCCAGAATCAGAACCACCGGTTTTTTCATGAGTTGAGGCTCCTTTGCGTTAATCCTTGCAAGATCAGATCGATATGGCAGGTCACTACCTGGAAAATTTGCTCGGCTTTGTCGGCATCAAACTGCGTCCAGCCGGTGCGCATCAGGATGGTTTCTCGCCCGAGGCGAAACGCCAGCACTTCGCCCAGCAGGGCGTGGGTGTGGAGGATCATCTGCGTACTGTTAGCATCGCAGCCAGTATAGGCGGCGATCAGCCGGGTCAGGTGCGCGTGCAGCGGGGCAATGACCTGATCGTGGATACGCTGGTAGGCGGCGGTCGGCGACAGCTGCTCGCGAGAGATAAATTTGCTGAGGTTAAGGGTATCGTCCTGGGTCAGCAGTAAGATCATGTTCTGGCAGGCGCGGAGGATCAGGGTGCGCATGGCCTCTCTGTCCGGCTGCGGCTGGGCAAACAGTTGCTCGGCGGCTTCGGCATGGGCGCGAAAGTTTTCGCCGATAAAGTCGGCAATCCACTGGGCGCAGGCCTGGTATAAATCTTCTTTTGAGCCAAAATAGTAGGTGATGGCGGCAATATTCTGCCCGGCCTGAGCGGCAATATCGCGGGTGGTGGCGTGCAGGCCATACTCGCCAAACTGGGCGAGCCCGGCGGCGATGAGCTGGCTCCTGGCCTGCTCGCCTTTGCTGGTTATCGGTGTCGTATTCATCATGCCACCAGAATTAATCAAACGATTGATTAAGATTATGCCGGGTTTTTGCGCTTGTCCAGTCTGGTGAATAATCTTGTTTTCTACCGCGAAGGGGATAATTTATGCGGTGAATCACAAAAACTGCTACACTCCGCCCCTTCATGACATTGTGGTTTTTGTCATTACCTGTTTTTTTATCCCCTCGAAAACTACACCGCATGCGGTCGGGGTGGGTGTGGAGTATTTATGTCTTTTGATTCCCTCGGACTGAACCCCGATATTTTGCGTGCCGTTGCTGAGCAAGGCTATCGCGAACCCACCCCCATCCAGCAGCAGGCGATTCCTGCGGTACTGCAGGGCCGTGACCTGATGGCCAGCGCGCAAACCGGCACCGGTAAAACCGCAGGCTTTACCCTGCCGTTGCTGCAACTGCTGGTTTCTCGCGAGCCTCACGTGAAGGGCCGTCGCCCGGTGCGCGCGCTGATCCTCACCCCAACCCGTGAGCTGGCGGCGCAGATTGGCGAAAACGTGCGTGAATACAGTAAATACCTGAACATCCGCTCGCTGGTGGTGTTCGGCGGCGTGAGCATCAACCCGCAGATGATGAAGCTGCGCGGTGGCGTTGACGTGCTGGTGGCGACGCCGGGCCGTCTGTTGGATCTGGAACACCAGAATGCCGTCAAGCTCGATCAGGTGGAAATTCTGGTGCTCGATGAAGCGGACCGTATGCTGGACATGGGCTTCATCCACGATATCCGCCGCGTGTTGACTAAGCTGCCAGCGAAGCGTCAGAACCTGCTGTTCTCCGCGACCTTCTCTGATGACATTAAAGGTCTGGCGGAAAAACTGCTGCACAACCCGCTGGAAATTGAAGTGGCGCGCCGTAACACCGCTTCCGAGCAGGTGACCCAGCACGTTCATATGGTCGATAAAAAGCGTAAACGCGAGCTGCTGTCGCAGATGATTGGCGAAGGCAACTGGCAGCAGGTGCTGGTGTTCACCCGTACCAAACACGGCGCCAACCATCTGGCGGAGCAGCTGAATAAAGACGGCATCCGCAGCGCCGCGATCCACGGCAACAAATCGCAGGGTGCGCGTACCCGTGCGCTGGCCGATTTTAAATCCGGCGATATTCGCGTGCTGGTGGCAACTGATATCGCCGCGCGCGGCCTGGATATTGAAGAGCTGCCGCACGTGGTGAACTACGAGCTGCCAAACGTGCCGGAAGATTACGTGCACCGTATTGGCCGTACTGGCCGCGCGGCGGCGACCGGCGAAGCGCTGTCGCTGGTTTGTGTTGATGAACACAAACTGCTGCGTGACATTGAGCGCCTGCTGAAGAAAGAAATTCCGCGCATTGCGCTGCCGGGTTACGAGCCGGATCCGTCCATTAAGGCCGAGCCGATTCAGAACGGTCGCCAGCAGCGTGGCGGCGGTAACGGCGGCGGTCGTGGTCGCGGTCAGAACCAGGGGCAAGGCCAGGGGGCGGGGCGCAGCCAGCAGCAGCCGCGTCGCAACGACGGTGGTGCACCGAAAGCCAAGCCGCGCAGCGCGGAAGGCAAACCGGCTGGCGATAAGCCACGTCCGCCGCGTCGCCCGCGTAAACCCGCAGCAGCACAGTAAATTGCGAGCCCGGCCGAAAGCCGGGCTTTCTTTTTTGCGACGGCGTACAGAAAATGCCACAATAGTGGCTGTTTATACAGTATCTCAGGTTTTCTCATGGCTTTGACCGCCGCGCTGAAAGCGCAAATCGCCGCCTGGTACAAGGCGCTTCAGGAACAGATCCCCGACTTTATCCCCCGCGCGCCGCAGCGGCAGATGATTGCGGACGTCGCCAAAACGCTGGCTGGGGAAGAGGGGCGCCATCTGGCGATTGAAGCGCCGACCGGCGTCGGGAAAACCTTGTCCTATCTTATTCCCGGTATTGCGATTGCTCGCGAAGAACAAAAGACGTTGGTGGTCAGCACCGCTAACGTGGCGCTGCAGGATCAGATCTACAGTAAAGATCTGCCGCTGCTGCGCAAAATCATCCCCGATCTACGTTTTACCGCCGCCTTTGGTCGTGGCCGCTACGTCTGCCCGCGTAACCTTGCGGCGCTGGCCAGCAGCGAACCGAACCAGCAGGATCTGCTCGCGTTCCTTGATGATGAGCTGACGCCGAGCAACCAGGAAGAACAGAAGCGTTGCGCGAAGCTGAAGGGCGACCTCGATGGCTATAAGTGGGACGGTCTGCGCGATCATACCGATATCGCTATTGACGACGACCTGTGGCGGCGGCTCAGTACGGATAAAGCCAGCTGTCTGAACCGTAACTGTCATTACTACCGCGAATGCCCGTTTTTTGTCGCGCGCCGCGAGATTCAGGAAGCCGAAGTGGTGGTGGCTAACCATGCGCTGGTGATGGCGGCGATGGAGAGCGAAGCGGTACTGCCGGAACCGAAAAACCTGCTGCTGGTGCTTGATGAAGGCCATCACCTGCCGGACGTGGCGCGCGATGCGCTGGAGATGAGCGCCGAAATTACTGCGCCGTGGTATCGGCTCCAGCTCGATCTGTTCAGCAAGCTGGTGGCGACATGCATGGAGCAGTTCCGCCCGAAAACCACGCCGCCGCTGGCGTTGCCGGAACGGCTGACTGCGCACTGCGAAGAGCTGTACGAGCTGATTGCTTCACTGAATAACATTCTTAATCTGTATCTCCCAGCAACTCAGGAAGCCGAACACCGCTTCCCAATGGGCGAGTTGCCCGATGAAGTGATGGAGATATGCCAGCGTCTGGCCAAACTCACCGAAATGCTGCGCGGGCTGGCGGAGCTGTTCTTAAACGATCTCAGCGAGAAAACTGGCAGCCACGATATTGTGCGTCTGCACCGGGTTATCTTGCAGATGAATCGCGCGCTGGGCATGTTTGAGTCCCAGAGCAAACTGTGGCGGCTGGCGTCGCTTTCGCAGGCGTCGGGCGCGCCGGTCACCAAGTGGGCGACCCGCGACGTGCGCGATGGGCAGATGCACGTCTGGTTCCACTGCGTCGGCATTCGCGTGAGCGACCAGCTTGAGCGTCTGCTGTGGCGCAGCGTGCCGCATATTGTGGTGACGTCGGCCACATTGCGCTCACTGAACAGCTTCTCGCGGTTACAGGAAATGAGCGGGTTGAAAGAGAAAGCGGGCGACCGCTTTGTGGCGCTGGACTCGCCGTTTAACCACGTCGAACAGGGAAAAATCGTGATCCCGCAGATGCGCTACGAGCCGCTGATGGAAAACGAAGAGCAGCATATTGCCGAAATGGCGGCCTATTTCCGCGAGCAGGTTGAGAGTAAGAAGCATCATGGCATGCTGGTGCTGTTCGCCAGCGGGCGGGCGATGCAGCGCTTCCTTGAGCACGTGACCGACCTGCGGCTAATGCTGCTGGTGCAGGGCGATCAGCCGCGCTATCGGCTGGTGGAGCTACATCGCAAGCGCGTGGAGAGCGGCGAGCGCAGCGTGTTGGTTGGGCTACAATCTTTTGCCGAGGGGCTGGATTTAAAAGGCGAGTTGCTAAGCCAGGTGCACATCCACAAAATCGCGTTTCCGCCCATCGACAGCCCGGTGGTCATCACCGAGGGTGAATGGCTTAAGAGTCTCAATCGCTATCCCTTTGAGGTGCAAAGCCTGCCAAGCGCGTCATTTAACCTGATTCAGCAGGTGGGGCGATTAATTCGTAGCCACGGCTGTTGGGGCGAAGTGATCATCTACGATAAGCGGTTGTTGACCAAAAACTACGGTAAGCGTTTACTGGATGCGTTACCGGTGTTCCCGATTGAACGTCCGGAAGTGCCGGAAGTAAAACAGAAAGCGAAACCCTCACGCCGTAAAAAAAGGTAGCCCGGTGTAGGCCGGATGGCGTTGCGCACAACGACGAGCAAAGGAGCAGAAAATGGATTATCGCAAAATCATCAAAGAAATCGGTCGTGGTAAAAATCATGCGCGCGACCTGGATCAGGATACCGCGCGCGGCCTGTACACCCGAATGCTTGATGGTGACGTTGCGGATCTGGAAATGGGCGCCATTCTGCTGTCGATGCGCATTAAGGGGGAAGGTGAGGCGGAGATGCTCGGCTTCTATGAAGCGATGCAGCAGAAAACGATGCGTTTGACCCCGCCAGTGGGTAAACCGATGCCGATTGTGATCCCGAGTTATAACGGCGCGCGCAAGCAGGCCAACCTGACGCCGCTGCTGGCGATGTTGCTGCATAAGCTGGGCTTTCCGGTGGTGGTTCATGGGGTCAGTGAAGATCCTACCCGAGTGATCACCGAAACTATTTTTGAGCTCATGGGCGTTGAACCTACCCGTCACGCCGGCCAGGCGCAGGCGAAGCTTGACGGCCATCAGCCCGTTTATATTCCTGTCGGCGCACTCTGCCCGCCGCTGGAGCGTCAGTTGAACCTGCGCTGGCAGCTTGGCGTGCGCAACAGCGCGCATACGCTGGCCAAGCTGGCAACG
Organism: Kluyvera sp. CRP; assembly: GCF_019930565.1. NCBI lineage: Bacteria > Pseudomonadati > Pseudomonadota > Gammaproteobacteria > Enterobacterales > Enterobacteriaceae > Kluyvera > Kluyvera sp. CRP. The sequence continues at coordinate 2,733,416 of NZ_CP082841.1, forward strand.
CCGTTCGCTGAGGATGCGGCGCTGCGCTTGTCCAGCGTTTCGCATCCGGAATATGTGGGGAAAGTGGCGAAGTTCTTCAGTGATATTGGCGGGCGTAGTCTACTGATGCATGGCACGGAAGGCGAAGTGTACGCGAATCCACTGCGCTGTCCTCAGATTACCCTGATAGACGCCGCGGGCGCGCGGGTGGTGAACGAGCGTCAGAGCGAGCAGGCGGATGCGCCGGTGGCGCTGCCAACGGCAAAAGATCCGCAAACGACCGCGCAGTGGATTGAACGCTGCGTGGCGGGTGTCGAGCCAGTACCGCAGTCGCTGAAGATTCAGATGGCCTGCTGCCTGCTGGCGACCGGTGAAGTGAGCTCCCTCGAAGCCGGTTTGGCCCGCGTCGCGCAGGCGTATTAATCCTCATCCAGCCAACACTCTCGTAGCCCGGGCAAGCGCAAGCGGCCCGGGTTTTTCTTTGCTGAATCCCGGACAAAAAAAAGCCCGGCGTGGCAGCCGGGCAAAAAAGGGTATCAACAAGTTCAATGAGGGTTGGAGCACCCGCGAGAGGTCAGCTCACGGGGTATAACAGAGGGTGGCGATTATTTGTAGATAACCGCAGTACCGCTAACTTTGTTGTTGGTGTTAGCAGAGGTGATGGCATAACCGGTAGCGCCCGCTGCGGCAGCTTTCTGCGCCAGCTGAGCTTCCATACCATCCAGAGTGGTCGCGCCGTCAACGGACACGGTACCCATTTCATTCATTTTCTGAGCCTGTGCCTGAGTTACTGGTTGGGCAGCGAAAGCACCAAAAGACAGGGCAGACAGGGCGATAGCAGCAACAGCATATTTAACGTTTTTCATAATATTAATCTCTCGCAGGTTGTTCCGTTCGGGGGACGATGTCTTCGTCGATGTGATAAGTATCACGTTTTTATTTGGTGGAATAAATCGAAGAGAATTGATGACCATAATCAAAAAAATTGAATGATTATTAATTTATTGATTATTAATAAAATATTCACGGTATGAATGCGTTTGGCGTGAATCAACCGAAAGACAGAGCAACGAAGGCACGATTTGCTACTTTTTTTGCCAAAAAGCGTACTCGTAAAGATAATCGATTGCTCTGTATGTTGCGGTATGTATTTGTAATAAAACCTGTGTATTTAGCGGTTGATTAAGATTATATCCTGATTATTGTTTTCGCTGTAAGTTTTTATATTGTCTTTTTGTGGGGCGCTGGCGAAGCGGCTGGCGCTGCCGTTTCGTCAGTTTTTAAGCGCCCATCTTCTTCATATATTTTGAGAAATATTGGCGAGTTTCAGATCTCAGACCATTCGCGCAGCAGGTTGTGGTAGAGATTGAGCAGCGAAAGCGCCTCCTCCGACTCACCGTGCCGACTGTTGAGCGACTGGATATTCCGGTCGAGTTCAAACAGCATCGCGCGGCGTTTATCATCGCGGACCATCGACTGAATCCACATAAATGACGCCACCCGAACACCGTGCGTCACCGGCGTGACGCAATGCAGGCTACTGGAAGGGTAGAGCACCAGGTCGCCCGCCGGGAGTTTGACCGTGTGCTGTCCGTAGGTGTCGTTAATGGTCAGTTCGCCGCCGTCGTAACTTTCCGGGTCAGACAGAAATAAGGTGGCCGACAGGTCGGTACGCATCCAGCCGCTATGGGGATGCTGGCGTACAGCGCCATCCACATGAAAGCCATAGGTCTCCTGCTGCTGATAACGGTTGAAAAGCGGGCTGGAAAGGGTTTTTGGCAGCGCGGCGGCAAAAAACAGCGAGTGACGATTCACCGCTTCCAGCACGCGGGCCTGTAGCGCCATGTAGCGTTCGCTGCGTGTATCAACCTGTTGATTGTTCTTCACCTGGGCACCTTGCGCCCCGACGGTGGCTCGGCCGTCGACCCATTGCGCCTGGTTGAGTTCCGCAACCAGATCGCGTACCTCGTCCGCGCTCAGCACGCCGGGAATTCGATACATCATGGCAGTGTCTCCTGAAAAAAGTGGGGCTTTCGCCCCACACAATCACTTAGAAGTGAACGTTTGCCGTTAACACGAAGGTGCGCGGTTCACCCGGATGATAGCGATAGCCGCTCTTGTTAATAGAGGCAACATAATCGGTATCGAACAGGTTATAAACGTTCAGTTGCAGGTCCAGATTGCGATTGACGCGGTAGCCCAGTTTGGCGTCGGCGACCCAGTAGCTGTCGGTGGAGTCTGGTGTACCCACCGCGCCATCTTTGCCGCGATGCATACTGCCGATATAGCGTGCGCCCGCGCCAATGGACAGGGCGTCGGTCGCTTGGTATTGGCTCCACAATGTAAAGGCATGTTCCGGCGTGTAGGGCAGAGAATCGCTTTGATCCTGCGCTACGTCGGCACCGTTACGCACCGTCGCGCGCTGTTGGGTAAAGCCGCCAATGACCTGCCATTCCGGGGTAATGTTGCCCGCAATAGACAGCTCGTAGCCCTCTACACGTTTGGTACCGTACTGGGAGTAAGTGCCGTCATCGTTCGCTTCGACATCGTTTTCAATGTCGGTGCGGAAAACGGCGGCGGACAGCAGCAGACGCTTATCCAGCACTTCCCATTTGGTCCCCGCTTCGCTGGTTTTCGCCTTCTGCGGTTTGAAGTCGGTACGGTTGGCGCTGCTGCCGGAGCCGCCCGCCGCCAGCGCAAAGTTGCTGCCGCCAGGAGGCTGCTGGGAGATGGCATAGTTGACGTAAACGTTGCCGTTCTGCGTCAAGTGGTATAGCGCGCCGCCCTTCCAGTTCACCAGGTTGCCCGACTTGGCGGCATCCACGGTGGTGACCGGGGTATTTTTGACGACGCCTGCCGGGCAGGCGATGGCGCCGCGCCCGGTGCCGCCGCACAGTGATGCGCTGTCGTACTCGGTATGATAGCTATCCAGACGAATACCGCCGTTGAGTTCGAAATCGCGGGTAATCTGTAGCGTATCGAAGGCGTAAATCCCGAAGGTATCGGTCTGGCCGTTTGCATTCGCTCCGCTGCGTTGCAGGCTGCCTAACGAAACGCTGCTATCCGGGTGATACAGGTTTACCGGCGGCGCGGTAAACGGATACACGCCGTAGTTGGTTTGCTGCTCGTGGGTAAATTCCACGCCGGTGCTGATATCGTGGCCAACGGCGCCGGTGTAGAACTTCGAGGTCAGGTTGGTCTGGTTAGTGAGGATCTTGTTGCTGACATCTTTGGTATTGATATTGCGCGTCCAGGTCCAGGTATTAACGTTACTCGGGTCCGGTCGGCCAATATTGCTCGCGCCGCCCATTATCGCCGTCATCATGTAATCTTGCTTGATCTGCGACCAGCGGGTGGTGTTGCGGACAGTGGTGGTGTCGTTAAAATCATGCTCGAAGCGCATCGTCACCGTATCGGTGGTGGAGTCGTCGTAGTCGGACTGGGTGCCGTAGAAATTGTGGGTATCGACTTTGCCGGAGCTGTTCAGCGCCGAAGTTGCTGCGTTGGGCGCGGAGTAGCCCGGCAGCCCCACGGTAGGTACGCCGCCATCCGGAGTATTATTCTGGGTGACATGCAGATAGTTGAGGTACAGACGATTCTCGGTACCCAGGCCAAACGCGATGGAGGGAGCAATGCCGTAGCGCTCGTTTTTCACGTTATCACGCCCGGCATCATGTGTTTTTTCACCCATCAGGTTTAAACGCACCGCGCTGGTTTCACCGATCGCTTCGTTGAGATCCAGCGTACCGCGTCGGTACCATGCGCTACCTACACTGGCAGAGGCATCAATGCCCGAATCCAGGCGCGGCTGCTTGCTGATCATGTTGATCGATCCCGTTGGCGCGCTGCGGCCATAGTCGGATCCCGACGGCCCCTTGATCACCTCGACCTGCTCGGTATTGAACGTATCGCGGGTTACGCTGCCAATATCGCGGATGCCATCGATATAGATGCTATTCGAGGTATCGGCACCACGCATATAGATGGTATCACCCGTCGATGAGCTCCCGTTTTCCCCGGCAAAGAAGGCGCCAACGCCCGGCACGTTTTTCAGTGCGTCGGTCAGGTTGGTGGCCCCCTGATCTTTGAGGACCTGCTCGGAAATAACGGTCACGGTACGCGTGGTATCGGCAATCGGGCGATTAAATTTGGGGTCGGCCGACTGGGTTGGGGCATACAGTGAAGGAGCCTGCGCTTCCACAACCAGCGTATCGCCGGTGCTTTTTTCTTTGCCCTCATCGGCCTGAGCGGCAGGTGTCAGGCCGAGACAAAGACCGGTAAAGAAGGTGAGAGAACTAAAGCTGCTGAACGGGATGGTGCGATTTTTTTCCATATCAATGAGCGTCTTATAATTTTTAAAAGCCATTTAAAAATGACAATCGGGCGTGTTTCGTCCCTTTTGCCACTGCAGGTGATTTTTTTATTAAATGATGTTGATAATGATTGTGATAATCATTATCAAATCGGCGTATTTTTTATCACTCATTGGCTTAAAAATAAATACACTGGTTTACAGTTTCTTCATTTTTTATACATAAAGATTACGTTTCTGAGGGAGATTACCGCTCACTCATACAGCGTTGCCGAACCAAAAAGCTTGTTTTTCCCACCGGCAACGTCGACCACAAAGGCTATCGCGCCGGCTTTGTGCGCTTTGCTGGCAAGCTGCTGCTGGAGATCGTCAAGGTTGCTGGCGCCGCTGGCCGTCACGGTACCGACCGGGCGAAACGGCACGCCAGGAGGCGGTGTGGGCTGGGCGCAGGCGGTTGTCGTAGCGAGTAGCAGGGCGAGAGAAAAGCGATGAAAGGTGTTCATGGTATCCCCTCCTGATGGCAACAGGGAATACCTTAATTGTAGGTCGTTGATGGAAAAAAACTGCCACCGGGGTGGCTGTTTTTCATCAGGAGCGGCGGGCGTCCGGGCGAATTAAATCAAAACGATGACTCTCGTCAATGGTGTAGTAGGCAGAAGGCCCGCCTGCGCGCAGCACCGGCTGGGCTCGCGCGGTCTGGTAGATGCCGTTTTCCAGCAGCGACTCATCAATATGAATGCCAACCACCTCGCCAAGCACCAGCCAGGTATCCACCGGGGTGCCGTCGGCACCGGTGAGTTGAATACATTGCGACAGCCGACACTCAAAGTTCACCGGGCTTTCCGCGACGCGTGGCGCGTTGACGATCTGGGCTGGAGCAGCGGTGAGCCCGGCGCGGGTAAACTCATCATCACCGTGGGGCAGGGTGGCAGAGGTTTCATTCATCGCCACCGCCAGGCTGCGGGTCGTCAGGTTCCAGACAAATTCTTTGGTCTCGACGATATTCTGCACGCTATCTTTCCAGCCGCTGCTGGCAAAACCGATGATCGGCGGGTGATAGTTAAAGCAGTTAAAGAAGCTGTAGGGGGCCAGGTTATGTCGCCCTTCGGCATCGACAGATGAAATCCAGCCAATCGGTCGCGGCCCTACGATGGCGTTAAGTGGGTCGTGTGGTAGCCCATGGCCCTGGGAAGGTTGATAAAAATACATAGCGCACCTGTTATCAATAAGCAGTTATTCAGACTCCCTTATTTACCGCATCGTCGTCAACGGGTATCTTACGCCGCATTACGACAGGAGAAAGTCATGAGTACCCAAAAACCGGGGTTGCACCCGCGTAACCGTCATCACAGCCGCTACGACCTGGACGCGCTGCGTCAGGCCTGCCCCGCGCTGAGCGATTTTATTACCCTCAACCCGGTTGGCGAGCAAACCATTAATTTTGCCGATCCGCTGGCGGTGAAGACGCTGAACAAAGCCTTGCTGGCGCATTTTTATGCGGTAAAAGAGTGGGACATTCCGGAAGGTTTCCTCTGCCCACCCGTTCCAGGCCGTGCGGACTATATCCATCATCTGAGCGACCTGTTAAGCGATGAAAACGGCAACGTGGTGAAGGGGGCAAATATTCTGGATATCGGCGTTGGCGCAAACTGTATTTATCCGCTGATTGGCGCGCATGAATATGGCTGGCGCTTTACCGGCAGCGAAACGCACCCGCAGGCGTTTGCCAGCGCGCAGGCCATTCTCAGCGCTAACCCCTCGCTGAACCGGATGATCCGTCTGCGCCGCCAGAAAGACACGTCGGCGATGTTCAACGGCGTGATCCATAAAAACGAACAATACGATGCCACGCTGTGCAACCCGCCGTTCCATGATTCTGCCGCCGCAGCTCGCGCTGGCAGTGAGCGCAAACGCCGCAATCTGGGACAGGATCGCGATGATGCGCTGAACTTTGGCGGCCAGCAGCAGGAACTGTGGTGTGAAGGCGGGGAAGTGGCCTTTATCAAACAGATGATCGCCGAGAGCAAAGGCTTTGCCCGTCAGGTAATGTGGTTTACGTCGCTGGTGTCGAAAGGGGAAAATCTGCCGCCGCTGTATCGCGCGTTAACCGAGGTGGGGGCCGTTAAAGTGGTGAAAAAAGAGATGGCTCAGGGGCAGAAGCAGAGCCGCTTTATCGCCTGGTCGTTTATGGATGATGAGCAGCGTCGTCGTTTCCTGGCGCGCAAACGCTAAGAGAAAACGCCGTTTACCCCGAGGGATAAACGGCGTACTTATCAGGAGACGTGCTGCAGGAACTCTTGCAGACGCTGGCTTGGTGGGTTCTTCACCAGCTCCTGCGGATTGCCATCTTCGGCAATCCGGCCTTTATCAATAAAGATCAGGCGAGACGCGACTTTCTCAGCAAAGCCGATTTCGTGGGTGACAATCACCATCGTCATCCCTTCTTCCGCCAGATCCTGCATCACTTTCAGCACTTCGTGGCGCAATTCCGGGTCCAGCGCCGAGGTTGGTTCATCGAACAGCATCATTTTCGGCTTCACCGCCAGCGCTCGGGCAATCGCCACGCGCTGCTGCTGTCCGCCGGAAAGCTCGGAAGGGTAGTGGTGCGCGCGTTCCGCCAGGCCCACTTTGGCCAGCAGATCTTTGGCCAGCTTTTCCGCCGCCTCTTTTTTCAGACCGCGGACGCGGAGCGGCCCGAACATCACGTTTTCCAGCGCCGTCAGGTGTGGGAACAGATAGAACTGCTGGAACACCATACCGGCTTCCTGACGGATCAGGCGTTCATCAACATTCGGGTCGTTTACCTTCAGACCATCGACAATCAGATCGCCGCTGGTTATCTCTTCGAGTTTATTAATGCAGCGCAGCAGCGTCGATTTTCCCGAGCCGGAAGGCCCGATTATCACGACCACTTCGCCCTGTTTGACCTTCAGGTCGATGTTGTGCAGCACCTGGGTTTGACCAAAGTGCTTGGAGACGTTTTTAAATTCAATCACAGGATTTTCATCCTTCTTTCAAGAATGCGGAGCACGATATTCAGTACCTGGGTGATGATCAGGTAGATAACGCCAACGGCGGTCCAGATTTCCAGCGCGCGGAAGTTTCCGGCGATAATTTCCTGACCGCTGCGGGTCAGCTCAGCGGCACCGATAACAATAAACAGAGAGGTGTCTTTGATACTGATGATCAACTGGTTACCTAGCGCAGGCAGCATACGGCGAACGGCTAGCGGCATAATCACATGGCGAATGGTTTCGCGACGCGACAGGCCGAGTGCCAGACCCGCTTCGCTAAAGCCTTTGTGGATGGACAACACTGAGCCACGAGTGATTTCTGCAATATAAGCACCGGAGTTGATCATGATGGTGACAACTGCCGCAGTGAAGGTATCGATACGAATGTCCGGGAACGCCATTGGCAGCGCGAAGTAGATGTACATGACCTGTACAACGATAGGCGTACCGCGGATCACTTCAATAAATACGAGGGCGATATGGTTTGCAATCCAGCCGCCGTAAGTACGGGCTAAGCCAGCCACCAGACCGATAATGATGCCGCCCGCGAGGCCGAGGATCGAAATCCACAGAGTCATTTTGGCGCCGTCCAGAAGAATGGGAATGGCAGGCCAGATGACGCTCCAGTCAAACTGCATGATGATAATCCTGTTACCGTGGTTCAAAAATAGCAGGGGCGAAAGGCCGCCCCTGAGTTTGCATCAGATTTTGGAATAATTATTTAGGTTCAGTACCGAACCATTTTTTGTAAATTTCGTTATAAGTGCCGTTTTCACGCAGCGTTTTCAGCGCGCCATTCACTTTTTCGCGCAGCTCGTCGTTGCCTTTCGAGAACGCAATACCGTACTGCTGAGCTTCCAGCGATTCGCCTACCGCTTTGAACTGACCGTTACCGGCAGTCTTGATAAAGTAGAGAATATTCGGGGTATCGTGCAGCACCGCGTCGGCGCGGTTGGTGCCCAATTCCATGTACGCATTATCGATGTTCGGGAACTGGCGCAGGTCTTTGGTTTTGATATTCGCTTTTGCATAATCAACGGAGCCTGTTCCGCTCTTCACCGCCACCACTTTGCCATCCAGATCTTTCACGCTCTTGATGTCATTGTTGTTGGTTTTCACCATCACCAGCAGGCCGCTTTTGTAGTAGCCATCGGAGAAGTCGACCGCTTTTTTACGCTCGTCGGTAATGGTAATGCCAGCCAGCGCCAGATCGACGTTTTTGGTCTGCAGCGCCGGGATAATGCCGCTGAAGTCCATCGGCTTCAGGGTGTAATCCAGCTTCAGCTCTTTCGCAATTGCTGCCCACAGGTCGATGTCAAAGCCGACATACTGATTACCCTGCTTGAACTCGAACGGGACGAACGCGGTATCCGTTGCCACAACCAGCTGTTTCTCGGCAGCCTGAGAAGAGACCGCAAACGCCAGGGTGAGTGCAGCCAGTGAAACTTTAAACATTGACTTCATAGCATTTCCTTTTATATCCACGGGGCGATCCCCTGCGATAACAAACGGCTTATGAAAAAAACGTGCCAACTTTACAATCAGTTGTTTCTTAACAAATAATGCGTTTTCCATTGCACAAAAGCGGAAAAATAACAACCGCTTTGCACCAAATAAGGGCACCAAAGTGGTGCGAGAAAATCGTGTTGTTAAGTATGGCGTTTTTTAGCGCAAACGCAGAGGAGAAAACAATCTTTTATTAACGATTGTGTGAGGTGATTATTACAAATGATTTACTTTGGCGGGGTTTCTGTCCGATTGGGTGCACTTTTCTGGTGCAAATCCCTCCGGTGGAGGGACCGGAGGGAGATAAGATTTTCCTATGTGTTATTCGATGTTTGCCTCGATGAACCACAGGAATTTATCCAGGTCACGGGAAGCGGCGGTGAAGATATCGGCGGTATCTTCATCTTTGGCTTCACTGATTGCTTTACGTACGTCGTTAGCAACAATCGCATAACGCTCAGCCAGCGCTTTCAGGTGATCCTGCACGCTGGTGATATCCAGCGGATAGCTTTTCAGCGGCGTCTGGGCGTTGATGACCTGAGTGGTCCCCAGCGCAATCCCGCCGAGCTGAACGGCGCGCTCAGCCATGGTATCCAGATGGTCGGTGAGCGCCGTGCGGAAGCCATCAAGCATTTCATGCACCGCGATAAAGTTGGCACCGCGCATGTTCCAGTGCGCCTGCTTTGTAATCAGCGACAGATCGATAAACTGAAGAACCTGACGGTTGAGTAACGCAACGGTGGCCTGTTTTTCGCTTTCCGGAACGTCGTTACGCGTATAGAGAAGTTGGGCGTTTTTCGTTTTAACCAGTTTTGCAGTACTCATAATCATATATCCTCTTGATCCGATACACTTATAAAAGCATGTGTATCTGCGTCCTCATGAATTAACGAAAACAAGTATAGCACCGTGAGCGGGACGGTATTTTCTGATTCTACCTATAGGTTTGATAGAGAGCGTAATTTTGTTTTTTAAATTCAATTAAAACAGGTGGTTACTGGTGTTTTGAGATGGTGGGTATTTTTATTAAATTATTTTTATTGATGTAAAATAAGAATTTATGCAGTTTGTTTTCGATATTATGCATAGTGGCGTGCACTATGCATAAATAAGAAAAATCAACCAACGTCGACTTGTTTTATTTTACTTTCCTGACGCATTGTGAGCGTTGAACCCATTGACGCCATAATAATGGCCCCCAGCGCCATAGACTGGCTAAAGGTCAGCGTCTCACCGAGGAAAACCATGCCGGACATGGCTGCCAGAGCAGGCTCCATACTCATTAATGTTCCAAAGGTACGTGTAGGTAAACGCGTCAGAGCAATCATCTCCAACGAGTAGGGCAGTGCGGTAGAGAGCACGGCAATGGCTAAGCCCAGCGGCAACAGCGACCAGTGCAACAGGGTATCGGCGGCCTGCATGGCGCCCAGTGGCACAAAAACGACTGCAGCAATCAAGGACCCCATCGCCACCGTGGCCGGGCCGTGGTCTTCACCGGCACGACGGCCGCTCAGAATATAGACCGCCCAACCCGCGCCGGCACCGAGCGCCAGCAGCGCGCCGGTGAGGTCAACATGAGCAACATCCTGCCCCAGTGGCAGCAGGAACCACAAGCCCATCACCGCCAGAACCACCCAGATAAAGTCTACCGGGCGGCGTGAAGAGAACAGTGCCACCGCCAGCGGCCCGGTGAACTCCAGTGCCACTGCAATACCCAACGGAATACGCTGTAGTGACAGGTAAAAGAGATAGTTCATCGCGCCCAGTGACAGACCATAGAACAGCAACGGTAGACGCTGCTCTTTAGAAAAACGCAGTCGCCAGGGCTTAAACACCACCACCAGAATCAGCGTGCCGAGCGCCAGGCGCAGTGCAGTAACGCCTGGCGCGCCAATCAACGGGAACAACGACTTAGCCAACGATGCGCCACTCTGGATGGAGATCATAGAGATCAAGAGGACGAGGATAGGTAACCATGAGGGTAGCTTGCGGGGCGTGGTGGACATCTTTTTCCTGTCAATATTTGTCAAAAGAGGTAAAAGCGGCAGTGTAATGGAAATAGTCGCCCACGGTTGAGGAATTGTTGAAAAAAAATCGTCCCGGAACGAGTAGAATTTGCTGAGTCGATGAAAATTTCGTCTGTCAAATTAGGAATTATCTGGAAAATTAAACGTTAATTTTACCGTAATGAACATAAGATTTAACGTAGAAAATCGTTTAATATGAATGGCATAGGTCTTGGTGGAAAAGTTTTGTTACATCAAAGATGACCTTAGACATCATCAGTTCCAAAGAGTTTCTTAACAAATTTTGATATATTTAAAACTTACGGACTTATTAGAAGCACATTTGAGGTGGTTATGAAAAAAATTGCATGTCTTTCAGCACTGGCCGCTGTTCTGGCTATTTCCGCAGGTACTGCCGTAGCTGCAACCTCCACTGTTACCGGTGGTTACGCACAGAGTGATATGCAGGGCGTCGCTAACAAAGCTGGCGGCTTCAACCTGAAATATCGCTACGAAGCAGACAACAGCCCGCTGGGTGTGATCAGCTCCTTCACCTACACGTCTAAGAGCGACACTCAGAACGATGTCTACACCAAAGGTCAGTACTACGGCATCACTGCTGGTCCTGCTTACCGCATCAACGACTGGGCTAGCATCTACGGTGTAGTCGGTGTTGGTTACGGTAAAGCACAGGGCAACCAGTTCCCGAACAATGACAGCACCAGCGACTACGGTTTCTCCTACGGTGCCGGTCTGCAGTTCAACCCGATCGAAAACGTAGCACTGGACGTATCTTACGAACAGTCTCGTATTCGTAGCGTTGACGTAGGTACCTGGATCGTAGGTGCTGGTTACCGCTTCTAATCACTTCGGTGATACAAAAAAGGGGTCTTGATGGCCCCTTTTTTAATGCCCTTTGTAAACCTATTTCCCGCCAGATTCAACAGCCCGCCGCAATGTAGTCACCGTTAGCGCTGATCGGGATGACCGTCAGATACAACACTATTGCGAAGACGATCAGCATCGCGCCGCCTGCGATTTTGACTGCCGGTATTACCCAGCGTGGTCCCGATACACCACCGAACATGGCTACCGTGCGTTCGCGCGCATAGCGCACCGCCAGTGATAACCCGAGAATCGACAGTGCCGTACCCAACGCCATCGTCATCACGGCGGCAATTCCCCACGTCACAATACCCAGCGCGTTCGCGAACATCAAAATCATGATGGCGCCGCTGCATGGTCGGGCGCCAATGGCCAGAATGACGCCGAGCCGCGTTTTCCAGTCGCTTTCTGCAAGCAATGTACCTACGCCGTGGTGCCCACAGCCGCAGTTTTCGCCGTGTTGATGAAGCGGCTTAAGCGCAGAGATAGCCAACCTTCGTGGACGCAGGCTTCTCAGCGCTTGATAAATAATGAACAGCCCGAAGGCGCCAATCATCACCGCGCTGATTTTTTCGACATACCAGCGGCTGGTACTGAGATCGCCAGAGGCCAGGTTAAAACCTACCGCAAGGATAAAGACAAACAGAATCGCGCTGATGCCTTGCATCAGGCTGCCGATAAACGGCACCACGCGCGCGGCGAGCAGGCTCTCTTTGTTGGTGCTCAGGTAGGTCGTGACGATGAATTTACCGTGCCCCGGGCCAATAGCGTGCAGCACGCCGTATAAGAAGGCGCCCACCAGCAGCCATAGGCCCCCGCTGTATTCGTGGTTGTTGAGCTGCAACAGATACATCACCAGGTAACGGTGCAGGGTGATTTGCGTAGCCAGGCACCACTGGATAAAGGTGTTCCAGTGCGCGTGCAGCGTAAGTGCGCTGGCAAGCAGCAAAAGTAGCGTTAACCCAGCGGTGGGAAGGCGCAAGTCGCGCGCGAGACGTTGTGCGATCATCATTGAGCCTGAATCAGAAGGTCGTGAAGCAAGTATAGTAATGCAACGCCGGGGCGATTCGCTATCCGTTTACCGGCGTGAAAGGCAAACGGATAGCGACGGAGGAGGGGCGAAATTAGCTTTTGGGATCAAATAGATCGGTCTTCAGCGTATCGTAATCCACTTTTTGTAACTGGAAGTTGGTGATGTAGACCTTGCCGGCTTTTTGCGAGGAGATAAAGCGATACTTCGGCGTAATCTCTTTGGTTTGGATCCCGGTCCACTGCGAGAAGAAGCTCAGGAAATCGTTGGCGGAACGACGTGCCTTGATAATCTTGTGCGCTTTGTCATCGCTGGACAGCACCATAAACGGTACCTGGAAATTCTGCTGATATTTATCATCGTGCGCCAGATACTGTACCGCTTTGCCGCGCTCTTTAAACGCCAGCCCGTGATCGGAGAAGTAAACCAGCGAGAAGCTGTCGGTGTTACGTCGTAGCTGATCGTAAAGCTGGTTTAGCAGGCTGTCGGTTTGGGTCATGGTATAGAGATAGCATGACGTTTCCTTTGACTGCACGAACTGCGCATACTTGCCCTGGGTGCGGTCACAGGCCTGCGGATGCGAGCCCATAATATGCAGCACAATCAGCTGCGGCTGGCTACGCGTCGTCGACAGTACCTGAGCGGTCATTTTCAGCAGATCTTCATCGCGGGTATTTTTATCCGCTTCGAAGTCGCCGCTTTTCAGGAAGTGTGCTTCATCGGCGCGTTTGGCGATGCTGGCGATAGCCGTGTCGTACTCGCCAATCTGCCCCTGGTTGGAGAACCACCAGGTCTGGAAGCCGGCGCGGTTGGCCAGAGTCACGAAGTTATCCTGATACAGCGGTTTGCCGTCCACGACACGGTTCAACGTCAGCCCCAGCGATTTCTGCGTAGACCCGCTGGCGGCAATGTAGTTAGTAAACAGATAGCCATTGACCGAGCTGGCGAACGGCGTGTTATCCCAGTGACCGCCGAAGGCCCCCAGCGCGTCGCGTCGCGCGCTTTCACCGATCACCACCACGTAGGTATGGTATTTCGGCTTCACGGCCACCACGTTCCAGGTGTCTTTCAGCCCGGAAAGCTGCGCCATGCGCTGCTGTTCGTCAATCACCTCGTTATTATTAACGATGATGTCTTTCACGAAGCGGAAGGCCGGGTAGCCGCTATCTTTCAGCTTAAACCCCCAGCCATCAATCTTGTTTTGAATCGGCTGAACGAAGAACACGCCGATGCTGAATAGCAGACACAGCGTCTCTATCACGCCCCAGCGTTTTTTATCTGTGGCTTTACGGCGAACGGCAATCACGCCGAGCACGAAAATAAACAGGCCCACGAGGTAGCTATACCACGGGAAAATAGTGAAGATTTCCGTCGACTCTTCCACATTCGTGGAGTGTAGCGCCAGCAGCGTGTTGAAATTCGGCGCGCCATAGGCCTGACTGAAGGGGAAATAGAGCGCGGCCACGAGCGAATAAACCCCCAGCACCACCTTCTGCACTTTAGGCAGCGTGCGCCACAGCAGATGCAGCACGCAGGTAAATGCCACCGCGTACAGCAGGCTAAACGGGTAGCCCAGCGCCAGGTTTATCAGGATCGACTGTAAAAAATAAAGTCCCGTCCACGGGCTAACGGCCAGCCCACGTGCAGCAAGGGTTTCTTTCAGGGTTAGATTCATAGATTACAACTATCAAAACGCCATGTGCGTCCCCTGGCGTCAAGGGGTCTTTATTGGCCAGACGATGCGTGAAGAGGGGGATGCAAAGTACAGGGCTGCAAGAAGATAAAGCGAGCTTATTATTGGGTCAACTACTGATAACGAATTGTTTTGGGAGGGCGCTTACAAAACCAGAAAATAAACGCGGTTTTTGGGCGCAAACGGGTAGGTTGCCAGCACATGATGACAGCATGATGAAGCGGCGTCGCGACGCCGCTTAGCGGGACGGAGTGTCCTGTTTGGATTTGTTGTTGAACAGGTCGCACAACATACCGATCAACATCAAGCGTACTTTAAAAGGAGAGTGGCTAAACACGCTGATACACCTCTTGAATTCGTTCATGGTTCCTCCTGCCTTCTGGCCCGTCAATCCGTGATGAGCGTTCGCATTACATACAGATATAGCACAGGCTATATTTTATAGCTATGGCTAAAACGTTAAATTTTTGTGCTTGGGTCACAATCCATTACAATGAGCGGACTTGATATGACGCGTTCAGGCGTCGCACAGATGAGGAAGCTTTATGGGCCGTCGCGCAGGTACGCCAATCACAAAAAAAGTGACGCAACTGGTTAACGTTGAAGAGCACGTGGAAGGGTTTCGCCAGGTGCGTGAAGCGCATCGCCGCGAGCTGATTGACGACTACGTTGAGCTGATTTCCGATTTGATTCGTGAAGTGGGTGAGGCGCGTCAGGTCGATATGGCAGCGCGTCTGGGCGTTTCTCAGCCAACGGTGGCGAAAATGCTGAAGCGTCTGGCTGGCGTTGGGCTGATCGAACAGATCCCCTGGCGCGGCGTATTTTTGACGCCGGAAGGGGAAAAGCTGGCTCAGGAGAGCCGTGAACGCCATCAGGTGGTCGAAAACTTTCTATTGGTACTTGGCGTCAGCGCGGATACCGCCCGTCGTGACGCTGAAGGTATTGAGCACCATGTTAGCGAAGAGACGCTGGACATGTTCCGTCAGTTTACCCTGAAGCACGGGCAATTCGTGGAATGAACCTTCCTTTTATACGCTCGCTGGCGCACGACCGTTTTCTGCATTTGCTCATTCTCGTCGGCATCCTGCTGAGCTTTTTTGTTCCTTTCGCCCCCGCAAGTTGGCCTGCGGCGATTGACTGGCACACCATCATTACCCTAAGCGGGCTAATGCTGCTAACCAAAGGGGTTGAGCAGAGCGGCTATTTTGATGTTCTGGGGCGAAAAATGGCGCGCCGTTTTGTCACCGAGCGTCAGCTGGCCCTCTTTATGGTGCTGGCGGCGGCGTTGCTTTCGACCTTTTTGACCAATGATGTGGCGCTGTTTATCGTCGTGCCGCTCACCCTGACGTTGAAAAAGTGGTGCGCACTACCAATTAATCGACTGATTATCTTCGAGGCGCTGGCGGTTAACGCCGGTTCGCTGCTTACGCCGATCGGTAACCCGCAAAACATTCTGCTGTGGGGGCGTTCGGGGCTCTCTTTCCCTGCGTTTACTCTGCAGATGTTGCCGCTGGCGCTGGCGATGATGGCCACCCTGCTGGTGCTGTGCTGGTGCTGCTTCCCGGCGAAAAAGTTGGTGTTTCAAAGCAGCGATCGCACACCTGAATGGCAGCCGCTGCTGGTGTGGAGTTGCCTGGCGTTTTATCTGATTTTCCTGACCGCGCTGGAGATGAAGCAAGAGTTGTGGGGGCTGGCAATTGTCGCAGCGGGCTTCCTGCTGCTTGCGCGTCGCGTGGTGCTCAGCGTCGATTGGGCGCTGCTGCTGGTCTTTATGGCGATGTTTATCGACGTGCATTTGTTGACTCAACTGCCGGTGTTGCAACACGCCCTCGGCGGCGTCAGTACGCTGTCCGGCGTGCCGCTGTGGTTAACGGCCATTGGCCTATCGCAGGTGATTAGCAACGTGCCGTCAACCATCCTGCTGATTAACTATGTCCCGCCGTCGATGCTGCTGGCGTGGGCGGTGAACGTCGGCGGATTTGGCTTGCTGCCGGGGTCGTTGGCTAACCTGATTGCCCTGCGTATGGCCGCAGACCGACGTATCTGGTGGCGCTTCCACCTCTACTCGATCCCAATGTTGCTGTGGGCGGCGGTGGCGGGATACGGGCTGTTCGCGATCCTCAACCGCGTGTAGGCGCTGATAAGCGCAGCGCCATCAGGCCGTCTGGCATGGCGGCGCTGCCTTATTCGGTCTACATCGCCGATCCTCCCCGCTCTATACTCTCACTCATCTCACAAAAAACGATCTTCAGGGTTGCGCACTTTTTCGACTTTGAGGTATATGACTAGTCATGAAATTTAAATGACTAGTCATATAGGAGTCGAATCATGAAACCATCACTGCCCGCCAACTTCCTGTGGGGGAATTCCGTCTCCAGCATGCAGACCGAAGGTGCCTGGAATGAAGGCGGCAAAGGGATGTCGGTATACGATATCCGCGAGCCAAAAGAGTTTGCTTCCGACTGGAAGGTCGCGACTGACTCCTACCATCGCTACGAAGAAGATTTTGATCTGATGAAAGATCTGGGGATGAACTGCTACCGTTTCCAGATCGCCTGGAGCCGCGTGTGCCCAACCGGTGATGGCGAGTTTAACGAAGAGGGCATTGCCTTCTACGATCGCTTTATCGA
The DNA here is from genome assembly GCF_019930565.1 of Kluyvera sp. CRP. Lineage (NCBI taxonomy): Bacteria > Pseudomonadati > Pseudomonadota > Gammaproteobacteria > Enterobacterales > Enterobacteriaceae > Kluyvera > Kluyvera sp. CRP. Next base: position 2,750,471 of record NZ_CP082841.1, read on the forward strand.
TGCCCTGATTGCACGCGGCATTGAGCCTATGATCTGCCTGTACCACTTTGATATGCCGCTGGCGCTGGCGGAAAAATACAACGGCTTTACCGACCGCCGCGTGATGGAAGCCTTTATCCGCTACGGTAAAAAAGTGATCGACTGCTTCGGCGACAAGGTGACATGGTGGCTGACCTTTAACGAACAGAACCTCTACCATATGCCGGAAACGTTCCTTATTTCCGGCTATATGCGCGGTGAGAAAACCCTACGTGAGCTGTATGAAATTCAGCATCACGTGATGATGGCGCACGCGCATCTGACGAATTATCTGCATGAAACCAAACCGGGTAAATTGATGGGGGGCATGCTGGCGCACGCCCAGGTCTATCCGGCTACCTGCAAGCCGCGCGATGTGTTCTGTGCGCAGCAACTGGACGAATTCTTCAATCAGAATTTGCTGCGCGTCTTTGCGGGTGAGGGCTACAGCCCGGAAGTGATGCACTTCGTTAAGCAGTCCGGCTTTGACGATATTTATCGCGAGGAAGACCTGGCGGTGCTGGCGACCATGAAGAACGACTATATGGCCTTCAGCTACTACGCCAGCCGTACCCTTGACAGCGACCCTATCCCGGAAGGCACGCCGGTGAACAACTATATGCTGTTCGGCGACAAACCAAACCCGCACCTGAAGGCCACCGAATGGAACTGGCAGATAGATCCGCTCGGTTTTCGCAGTATCATTACCCGCTATTACAATGACTGGCGTCTGCCGGTGTTCCCGATTGAGAACGGTATTGGGGTGATAGAACACTGGGATGGAGAAAATCCGATCGCCGACGATTACCGTATCGCCTATCATCGCGATCATATTAACGCTATGAAAGAGGCGATTTTTGAAGATGGCGCGCAGGTCATTGGTTATCTGGGCTGGGGGCTTATTGATATTCTCAGCTCGCAGGGCGACATGCGTAAGCGTTATGGCGTGGTCTACGTCAACCGTGAAAACCACGATTTAAAAGACCTCAAACGTGTGCCGAAGAAAAGCTATGACTGGCTGAAACGGGCCATTCATAGCAATGGCGAAGAGATGTAACAACAGGAGCGGGTGATGGCAGCGAAGTACATCGCGATAGCGCGGGAAATTAAAAAACGGATTATCAGTGGGCAGTATCCCGCCGCTGAGCCATTGCCCGACCAGTTTGCGCTGGCCGCCGAATTTGGTACCAGCCGGATGACCATTCAGCAGGCGATGCGCCAGCTGATTGTTGAAGGGCTGGTTTATACCCGCCAGGGGCAGGGGACGTTTATTCGCAAGAACTTCCTCCAGCTCTCACAGTGGGACATTCACGGCAGCGACTACGCCGGGGCGACGGAAACCTGGGGACATCTGGGCAAGGTCGCAAGCCAGGTGATTCACTTTGAGCTCCGTTTTCCCAGCGAGAAAGAGCAGGCATCGCTGCTGATTGACGCCGATTCACCGGTGTACGATTTTGTGCGCCTGCGTCTGCTGAACGGCGAGCCGCTGTCGCTGGATATTACGGTCATGCCGGTGTCGCTGGTGCCGGGGTTGAGTAAATCACATCTCGAAAACTCGGTCTTTCGCTACGTGCAGGACAATCTTGGTCTGAAGATGATGGGGTCTTATCGCGTGGTGCGCGCGCTGAAGCCCAGCGAGCTGGATCAGCAGCATTTGAACTGTGACGCGAGTGACCCGATTCTGGAAGTGGAACAGGTGATTTATCTGGATGACGGCACGCCGCTGGAGTATGCGCACTGTCACTATCGCTACGATCACGGGGGGATTGTGATCGTCAATAACGGATAAAAAAAGGGCGGGTGATTAACCCGCCCTTTTTGATCGTCTGGTTGACTTAGTTCAGACGAACCGGCATACCGGAACGGTTTTTCACCGCCTGGTCAACGATGCTCTGGTCAACGTCGGACTGGCTGGTCACCGCCTGTACCGCTTTGGTCAGGACAACCGGAACAGTTTCACCACCTTCGAACTGCGCTTCAGTGGTAGACAGCGGGTTGTGCACTTCAATGAAGCGGCTGCCGTCTGGCTCCGTGGTCGCTTTAACCGGTTCATCGATAAACTGCACGCGGGTGCCGACCGGCACGTTCTCGAACAGGAATTTGATGTCTTCGTTACGCAGACGCACGCAACCGTGGCTCACGCGCAGGCCGATACCGAAGTTGGCATTGGTGCCGTGAATGGCATACAGACGACCAATATACAGAGCGTACAGACCCATCGGGTTGTCCGGGCCAGCCGGAACCACTGCCGGCAGCGGGTTGCCTGCTGCGGCATATTCAGCGTGCATTTTCGCCGTCGGCGTCCAGGTCGGGCCGGCTTTCTTACGTTCTACCTTGGTGGTCCAGTTAATTGGGGTATCTTTACCCAACTGGCCGATACCGATTGGCAGCACGATCACCGTGTTGGTGCCTTTCGGGTAGTAGTATAGACGCATTTCCGCGCTGTTGATGATAATACCTTCATGCACGGTGTCCGGCAGGATCAGCTGCTGAGGAATATTCAGCACGCTGCCGCCTTTCGGCAGGTAGGTGTCGACGCCTGGGTTAGCCTCCAGGAGGTTGGAAAGCCCCATCTGGTACTGGGCGGCGAAGTATTCCAGCGGCTGTTTGTTATCGTCAGGAATCGTGATGACCTGATTCTGTCCGATAATACGGCTACCGTCGGTCGGCAGCGGATACGTCACCGCAGAGGCCGAATTGCAGAAACCTACGACAGCGAGCGCCGCAGCGAAAAGCGTTGTTAATTTCATGTTCATGTTGTGCGAGGTATCAGTGCCATTACGGCGGTTGTTTGAGAATTCAGACTGTTGGTTGCAGCGCATTATATGTGCATTCGATGCGACTGGGAATTCGGATGTGTACGAAATCACATTTTTTTCACTTGCGTTACAGTTTAGCCGTTGGCGAAGGCGGGCGCTTTTTATTCGCAAGTGTGGCATAATAGGGAGTTTGTCACATTCTTCAGGATACTCCCGTGTTAGTTACCAGCAACGTCACCATGCAGTTTGGCAGTAAGCCGCTGTTCGAAAATATCTCCGTCAAATTTGGCGGCGGCAACCGTTACGGCCTGATTGGCGCCAACGGGAGCGGTAAATCCACCTTTATGAAAATCCTCGGCGGCGACTTAGAGCCGACGCTGGGCAACGTGTCTCTCGATCCCAATGAGCGTATCGGTAAGCTGCGTCAGGATCAGTTCGCCTTTGAAGAGTTCACCGTACTTGATACGGTGATCATGGGCCACAGCGAGCTGTGGGAAGTGAAGCAAGAGCGCGACCGTATCTATAGTCTGGCTGAAATGAGCGAAGAAGACGGCTATAAAGTGGCCGATCTCGAAGTGCTCTACGGCGAAATGGACGGCTACTCCGCTGAAGCGCGCGCCGGTGAACTACTGCTGGGTGTCGGCATTCCGCTGGATCAGCACTACGGCCCGATGAGCGAAGTCGCGCCAGGCTGGAAACTGCGTGTGCTGTTGGCGCAGGCGCTGTTCTCTAACCCGGACATCCTGCTGCTCGATGAACCGACGAACAACCTGGACATCGACACCATTCGCTGGCTGGAGCAGACGCTGAACGAACGCGACAGCACCATGATCATCATCTCGCACGACCGTCACTTCCTGAACATGGTTTGTACCCACATGGCGGATCTCGACTATGGCGAGCTGCGCGTCTACGCCGGTAACTACGACGAATACATGACAGCAGCTACCCAGGCTCGTGAACGTCTGCTGGCCGATAACGCCAAGAAGAAAGCGCAAATTGCCGACCTGCAATCCTTCGTCAGCCGCTTTAGCGCCAACGCCTCTAAATCACGCCAGGCGACTTCCCGCGCCCGTCAGATTGACAAGATCAAGCTCGACGAAGTGAAGGCATCCAGCCGTCAGAACCCGTTCATCCGCTTCGAGCAGGATAAGAAACTGTTCCGTAATGCGCTGGAAGTGGAAGCGCTGGCCAAAGGTTTTGAAAACGGCCCGCTGTTTAAAAACTTCAACCTGATGATGGAAGTTGGCGAGAAGATTGCCATCATCGGCGCCAACGGTGTGGGTAAATCCACCATGCTGAAAACCCTGGTCGGTGAACTGACGCCGGATAACGGCACCGTGAAATGGTCCGAAAATGCCAGCATCGGTTACTACGCGCAGGATCACGCCGAAGATTTCGATAACGACCTGAGCGTGTTCGACTGGATGAGCCAGTGGAAGCAGGAAGGCGATGACGAGCAGGTAGTGCGCGGTTTCCTTGGTCGTCTGCTGTTCAGCCAGGACGATATCAAGAAGCCGGCGAAGGTACTTTCCGGTGGTGAGAAGGGCCGTATGCTGTTTGGTAAGCTGATGATGCAGAAACCGAACATTCTGGTGATGGATGAACCTACCAACCACCTGGATATGGAATCGATCGAATCACTGAACATGGCGCTGGAAATGTATCAGGGTACCCTGATCTTCGTTTCTCACGACCGTGAGTTCGTGAGCTCGCTGGCGACTCGCGTGATTGAGATTACGCCGGAACGCGTGGTGGACTTCAGCGGTAACTACGAAGATTACCTGCGTAGCAAAGGGGTGGAGTAATTTCCCTCAGCCTGGCCCTCTCCCAAAGGGAGAGGGAACCGTCAGGTGCAAATTAAAACACCTTGCTCCTGCAAGCCGCACAATGCGGTTTGCTCCCTCTCCCCAGTGGGGAGAGGGGCGGGGTGAGGGGTTATCCTCGTACCCACTCACTTTTCTCTTCGCCGTTAATCAACAGCTGACGTTTTTCTCCTTCTGGCAGCGTCACTTTTAACGCTTCCCATGCCGGACGATAATCGCCGCGTGCGTTCACCTTCAGGTCAATCGTCCTGGCGGTGCAGACCATCTCCCACTCCAGCCACAGCGCGTTACCTTCTTTGTAGCCCCACGACTCGCCGTCATCCTCAAACAGCAGGCCCGAAGAGCGGCCGATTCCTTTAACCGGGAACAGCTTCAGCTCACGCAAGGTATCTTCTTCTGCTTTCACGTAGGTAATACGTTCGCTCAGCGGTAGGCCTGCGCCCGCGCGGACCAGCAGCGGCAGTTTCTCCAGCGGCGCATCGACGACAATCGACTGTCCGCCGCTGTACCACGCGCCGGTGTAGAAATCGTACCAGCCGGTTTCGTTGTCCGGCAGCCAGACGCGGCGTTCGCGCTCGCCGGCTTCCACCACGCTGGCGACCAGAATATCGCGGCCCAGCAGGAAGTCATCGCACTCTTCAAACGTCTGCGCATCGTGTTCGTGATCAAGGAAAGTCGGACGCAGCATCGGCTCGTCGTCGGCATGCGCCTGCCATAGCAGCGTGTAGAGATACGGCAGCAGACGGTAGCGCAGCTCAATCGCGCTGCGAATCGCCGGGGTCACGCCAGGATACATCCAGGGTTCGTTCACCGTGTGGTCGTCGTTCCATGAATGGATGGTAAAGCGCGGATGCATTACACCGTTCTGTACCCAGCGGACAAACAGCTCCGGGTCCGGTTTGTCGCCGGAGAAGCCGCCGACATCATGGCCCAGGTTGTACAGACCGGACAGGCTCATCCCCAGCCCCATGCGGATGTTGTAGCGCAGCGTGTCCCAGTTAGTGCGGTTATCGCCGCTCCAGGTCTGCACGTAGCGCTGCATCCCGGCGCAGCCGGAACGGGAGATCAGATACGGGCGCTTGTTCGGCGCAAAGCGCTCCTGCGCTTCCATTGATGCGCGGATCATCAGCAGCGGCATCACTGGGCGAATATGCTTAATCGCAATCTCATCGCCAAAGCCGTGGCAGCGCGCTTCACCGTCCCATACTTCAAACTCGTTGTTATCGTTCCAGGTGGAATCGATACCCATCTCCAGCAGCTGTGTAGTGACGCCCTCCTGCCACCAGGCCACGGTTTGCGGATTGGTAAAATCGAGGTGCGAACCTTCATCGTCCCAGAAGCTGGAACGCTCCGGACCGTCGCTTTCCGAGTCGCGAATAAACAGCGCTTTCTCCGCCACCTCGTTGTAACGCGGGTGATCCTGCAACAAGCATGGCTTGATGTTAGCCGCCAGATGTAGACCTGCATCATGGAACGCCTGGCTCATGACCTTTGGCTGCGGCACTTTGTCGTAGTTCCAGTTGAAGACGTAGCGCTTGCCGTTAATGGAGGTATAGCCGGAAGAGAGCTGGAACGAATCGCACGGGATAGCATGCTCGTCGCACAGACGAATAAAGTTCATCAGCTGATTTTGCGCGTCCGGCGCGTCGGTGTAGTGCATGGTTGAGCCGCTGTAGCCCAGGCTCCATTTCGGCCCGAACAGCGTTTTACCGGTCAGGCGTACGAAGGCTTTGGTGACATCCAGCACGCGCTCGCCGGTAAACAGGTAGTAATCGATATCACCGGCTTCTGCCTGCCAGCGGCGATAAGCGGTGTGGTAGTTGTCGATCTCGTTGCCTAAATCCAGCCAGCAGCTGCTGAGGTTGTCGTAAAACAGCCCGAAGCTGATGTCATCACGGCGCGTAATGGTGAACGGAATGTGTTTGTACAGCGGGTCAGTGCTGGCCGCGTTGTAGCCCATCGCATCCAGGTTACGCATCTCGTAGCGCTTGCCGTTACGCTGCAAATCACCGGCTTTATCCCCCAGGCCATAAAAACGCTCGTCCTTACGGCGGCTCTGGTAGTGCGCCACGCCATCGCCGTGGGCATTCACCAGATAGGCGCTGGTCGGACGGTCATTGACCAGCGGCTGCCACTCGCCTTCGGCGTTGCGGTAGTGCCACTCCAGCCACAGCGGCTGGTGGACGGTGACGCGCAGCGACTGAGTGGCGATAATCACGCTATCGTCCTGTTGGTTTAGCGTCCAGGCAGGCAGGCTAAAACCGCTGAGATCTTCACGGCTGCGGCCCTCCCAGGGGACGTCCTGCTCGGGGGCGATACTCCAGGTGCGGTCCAGCGCCAGTTCGCCTTTGCGTTTCAACAGTACGCGGAACAGATTCTCCTCCAGCACATACAGACACAGCGTGTGCTGGCCGTCGACCAGCAGCTCGACGTGGTGGGAAGACTGTTTTTGTAGGGTCCAGTTTTTCAGCGTTTTCATATTTACATCCACTATCAGGCGCGTTTCGCGCGGCGTTCAGCAATAAATGCGACCAGGAAGACGGCGCCAATCAGGTCGAAGAAACCCATGGCGACAAACAGCGGGTTGAAACCGATTTTGTCGGCAGTCACCCCAATAATCAGTGAGAACAGGAAGCTCGCAATCCATGCGGCGGAACCACGCATACCGTTAACGGTCGCCATCTGGCCTTTGTCGAACGATTCAACAACCAGTGCGCTCAGCATGCAGGAGATGATCTGGTGGCCAAAGCCGCCAATCGACATCAGCACCACGGCGATGATCGGATCTTTCGTCACCGCCACGACAGCAAGTGACACCATCAGGAATGCCCCGGTGACGGAACTGGCCACGGTGGAGTTGACGCGTGAGCAGCCGAACAGGCGCACATAGAGGCGGGTTAAATAGCCGCTCGCGACGCTGCCGAGGTCGGCGGCCAGGAAGGGCAGCCAGGCGAACAGGGCGATCTGCTTGAGATCCATGTTGTACTGCTTGGCAAAATAGAGCGGCATCCAGAAGCTAAACACGGCCCATGCCGGTTCTGCCATAAAGGCCGGGATAGCGATACCGTAGAAGCGTTTGTTTTTACCCACGGTTTTCAGCGCGGTCAGGAATGGCAGCTTCACCGGCGGCGCTTCGTTATCCTGACGGATATAGTCCAGCTCGGCTTTGCCCAGGTTCGGGTGTTTATCCGGGTTGTGGTAGAACGCCCACCACAGTACGACCCATGCGAGCGCCAGAATACCGGTAAACATGAACGCGCCCTGCCAGCCAAAAGAGGCGTGGGCAAAATAGATGATTGGCGGTGCCAGCATCGCGCCAATCGAGAAACCCACGCCAGCCCAACCCGCTGCTACCGGGCGTTCCGATTTCGGGAACCACTCGCCGATGGTTTTGGCGTTGGCCGGGGTAGCCGCTGCTTCCGCGCCGCCCATAAAGAAGCGCAGCAGCGCCAGATGCAGCCAATTACCGGCACCGGCGTGCAGTAAACAGGCCAGTGCCCACAGGCTGGCGCAGATCATAAAGCCCAGCTTCAGGCCAATAACGTCAATCAGCCAGCCGCACAATGGCTGGAAGAGGGTATAGGCGATCTGGAAAGCGCCGACGATCCAGGAATATTGCTCGGTAGTGATCCCGAGGCTGTCTTTCAGCTCTGGTGCCAGGATCCCCAGCGAGTTACGGGTGATGTAGTTGACGGTGACGCCGAGTAAAAAAAGCACCAGCATCCACCAGCGCAGATTTTTGACAACGCGGCGAGTTTTGCTGGTTGTTATTTCATTATTGATGCCCTGACTCATAGGGATCTCCACAGGATGATGTCAGAAACGGTGGGCAACTACGTGGGGAGTTGTCACACCACTTTTGGTAAGATTTTGATATTTATCAATTTTATTGTTGTTCACTTCCACCGTTCTTGTATGGAAGTTGTTCTACCAATTCACCTTAGAAGACATGAAAGGTTGGGAAAAGCGGGTTTTGTGCACGTTTTTTCATGAATGACTGATATACATTACGTATAGGTCTTTCATGCCTTGCCAAATAAGGCATTTTTGTCATGAAAATTCTTTCATTTTCGAATTAGAGACAGATCACAAAATGGAAAAGAAGCTGAAAATCGCCGAGATTGCTGCCCGAACCGGGCTGTCTGCCAGCACCGTTTCGCGCGTGCTGGCGGGTAAAGCGAATACCAGCGCTCGCGCCCGCGAGCAGGTGTTGACCTGCGCGCGTGAGCTTGGGGTGATGGACGGTATGGCGGCAGGAAGGATGTTGCTCAATAGCCTGATTGTCTTTGCGCCGCCGCGGGCGTTCGATGAGCGGTCCGACATCTTTTACTACCGTGTGATCCAGAGCATCAGTAAAGCGCTCTCGCCACACGAGGTGCGTTTGCGCTACTGCGCGCTGGAAGAGAACGACAGCGATCCTACGTTGTTTTTGTCGCGCATGAACGAAGCGGAGACGCAGGCGGCCATTCTGCTGGGCATTGACGATCCGCATATTCACGATCTTGCCGCCGATCTCGCGAAGCCCTGTGTGTTGATTAACTGCCGCGATGAACGCATGCGTCTGCCGGCCATTGCGCCGGATCATCGGATGATTGGCGCTTTCGCCGCGCGTTACCTGTTTGAAATGGGCCATCGGGAGGTCATGAACGTCATGTGTCTGCGCCGTTACACCATGGAACAGCGACTGGCTGGCATTAAAGAGGCGTGGCGTCAGCACAACCTTGAGTTTCAGCACGAGCGCGACCTGCTGAATATCAGCAGCTTTAGCGCCAAAGTTGCCGAGGAAAAGGTTGGCGCGTGGCTGGATGCGCTCGATGGCCGGCCATTGCCGACGGCCTTCCTGGTGGGCGGTGATTTTATGGCGGCAGGGACCGTTAACGCCCTGCGTCAGCGCGGGCTGCGGGTGCCGCAGGACGTCTCGGTCATGAGTATCGATGGCTTCAACCTGGCGGCCATTGAGGACGTGCCGCTCACCGCGGTTCATGTGCCGCGCGACGAACTGGGCGTTGAGGCGGTGCAGATGCTGCAACAGCGGCTGATTCGTCCCGACGCGCCGGTAGGATCGTTACTGCTACATGGGCGGCTGGCGGTTCGGGAATCGGTGCGGCGGGTGCGCCCCGGAAAAGGGCACACCGCCGTTGAACGGGAGGGGTTGTACGATAATCAGACGTCGATGCCCAGCGCACGTTTACCGTGAATATTGAGGTCCGCGAGCGTAAAGCGGCCCTGCCAGTCGGCTTCGTAGTCTTCACGCGGGAAGTCGCCCGGCGATGCGCCGCGTTCTAATGCCGCTTTCACCTTGTGGGCGTAAGCGAGGTTTTTTTCGCACATTGGCGCGGCGGGGATGTACATCACGTTCCCCCAGCCCTGCTGATTCTCCACCGGCGCCACCGAGTGGATCACGTCGCAGTGCCACCACACCGAATCACCGGCCTCCAGCGCCGGAATAGAGGTCAGTGCGCTTATCAGCAACGGGTGCCATTTTTCGGAGATCGGCAGCACTTTCCCTGGCGCTACGCCGCAGAGTTCATCCTCCGGTACGTCGTCAAGCAGCGGACGCAGCAGCACATAGGCCATCGCTTCCGGAATAGGCACCACGTGCAGCAGCCCCTGATCCGGGATCATGTCCGACAGCGCCGTCCAGCCCTGGAAGGTGCGGAACACCGAGCATTTGGTGGTGTTATCGACAGTGTACTCTTCCACGTCAGTACGGTGCGCGGCGTTCCACGGATCGTACTGCTCGACGTTACCGTTAAAGACGCTGGCGAACACCTGTTGATAAGCCGGAAGTAGCCAGCGTTCTAGCGCGCCAGAATCGGTATGTGCTCCGAGCCCTTTGGAGGTGGTGCCCGGTGGGCGGCGGCGGATACGGTCCGGATAAATGACGCTGATATCCGGGTTAAACCACTGCTTACCCTCGCTTTCCACTTTCCAGAGGCGGTTGAGGAACGATTGGGCCTGCGCCATCTCTTCACTCTGACGCGCCTGCATTTGCGCCTGCGACCAGTAAATCGGGTAGATTTCCGGACGTGAGGCATCAAGTGAACCGAAAAAGCTATCGCCCGGCCCCTTATATACGTCATCGAAATGGTTGCGATCGAGGTAGTCGAGCATTGAACGATCCCAAGCCAGCGCTTGTTCACGCGGGAAGTGACCTTTAATCACCGCACATCCGCGGCGCTTCACCTCGGCGCGGGTGGCTTCGCTAATGTTGCCCGCCGCCAGATCGGCAAAGGGAATGATTGGCCACACCGGCTGTCCCTGCGCCTTCAGGGCGTTAATTTCCGCAACCCGCGCTTCAATGGTGGCGCTCAGGCGGTCGAACACCGCCTGGACGTCGCCAATCTGCGCGCGTAGCGTTTGTTTCATCTGGCGAATGGCCGCTTTCGGGTCGGCAGGGAGCGTTTCGTGGGTAAAGGTAATCGTCATATCAACCTCGCAATCTTTCATTCGAAAGTAAAATGCATTACAGGTGATACTTTAAGTTAAAATAAAGTTAATGCAAGTTTAAATTCTTGCGTTAGATCACGAAGGGAAAGGAAGATGAATACGTAGGCCAGATAAGGCAACGACGCCATCCGCCAATGTGCACGGAGGCGCCTGATGGCGCTGCGCTTATCAGGCCTACAAAGGAAGAGAATTAGAAGGGGGCGGTGCCGTCCAGCACGGACTGAATGACGTTCAGCGCACCGTCGTGGTTGTTGTCGTCGGTCCGGTAGTCCGCAATGGCCTTAATGCTGTCGACCGCGTTGCCCATGGCGAAGGAATATTTCACCAGCTTGAGCATTTCGGCGTCGTTGCCGCTATCGCCAATCGCCACGCACTGCTGCGGCGAAAGCTGCCAGCGCTTCAGCAGGCGACTGATGCCGTTGGCTTTGTGCATGCCGGGAATGATGAGATCGACAAAGCCGAAGCCGCTGGTGACGGGCTTCATAATGCCGTCGAGGGAGACGTGCAGCTTATCAATCAGATCGGGGATATCGCTGTCCGGGAGGTTCAGGGAGAATTTGAACATCTTATCGTCGACGTCGTGGAAGTTCGCCACGCGCTTTAAGCGGTAGTAGTGTTTGGACATCAGTTCGACCAGCGCATCTGGCGCGCTGTCGCTGATATAAGCACTTTCCAGACCGCAGGCGACGAAATACATCTGCGGGTCTTTCAGCAGTTCGCCAATCACCGTCTGATACTCATGTTTCGTGAGCTCACCGTGGAAAAGCTGCTGCCCGTGCTCGTACACCAGCGCGCCGTTTTCCGCGACAAAAGAGATGCGATCCCGAATTTCAGGGAAGAAGGTAATCAGCTGGTAATACTGGTTGCCGCTGGCGACAACGAACTCAATACCACGTGCTTGAAGCTGTTCAAACTGCGCCAGAAACCGCGAACGGTCGTAGGTCTTGGCGTCATTAAGAAAAGTTCCGTCCATATCGGTGACGATAACTTTAACGGTCATACGGGATGCTCCTGGTGTAACTTCGGCCAGAAACAATTTAATTACAATGTGAGATAAAGCACAAATTTATTTCATTTGAAAGAAAGGCGGTGGGTCGCTGTGCGCGTTGGACCCTCACCCCGGCCCTCTCCCTGGAAGGGAGAGGGCCGGGGTGAGGGTCCAACGGCGCCGATCGGTTCCCTCTCCCCTGAGGGAAGAGGGTTAGGGTGAGAGGGAAATGCGCCGACTTACAGCGTATGCTCAGTACGCGCAATAATATCGTCCTGCGCATCCGGCGACAGCGCGGTAAAGAACGCCGAATACCCCGCTACGCGCACCACCAAATCACGGTACTGATCCGGATGTTTTTTCGCTTCCAGCAGCGTTTCGCGCGACACGATGTTGTACTGAATATGCCAGCCTTTGTGCACTTCGAAGAAGGTACGCAGCAGCGCCATCAGCTTTTGCTTGTCGCTTTCGTTTTCCAGCGTCGCCGGGTTCAGCTTCTGGTTCAGCAGCACGCCGCCGAGAATCGCCGAGGTCGGCAGCTTCCCGACGGAGCTAATCACCGCCGTTGGGCCAAGATGGTCGGTACCGGAAGCCGGGCTGGCGCCTTCAGCAAGCGGGGTTTTCGCTTTACGGCCGTCCGGGGTTGCCATGGTCTGCGCGCCAAACGGGACGTTCGCTGAAATGGAAGACGTGCCCGCGTAATAGTTGCCGCCGATCGGGCCGCGACCGTAACGTGGGTTGTGATACTGCTTCAGTTCGTCGATATAGGTCTGATAGGCGCGGGCCAACAGGGCGTCGACGCTGTCATCATCGTTGCCGTACTTCGGCGCGCCGTTAATCAAACGCTGACGTAGCTGCTCGTGGGTCAGCCCTTCGTAGTCTTCCGCCAGCGCTTTTGCCAGCTCCTGCTGACCAATCAGCCCCTGATCGAAGACCAGTTTTTTCACTGCCGCCAGACTGTTGCCGAGGTTGGCGATCCCCACCTGCAGGCCGGAAACCCAGTCGTACTTCGCGCCGCCCTGTTTAATGCTTTTCGCCCGCTCAATGCAGTCGTCAACCAGCGCCGAGCACAGAATATCGTGCACGTTCTCTTCCAGCATGGTGTCGACCACGTATTCAATCTCAATGGATTTACGGGTGTAGTAACGAATCTGGCTATCCCAGTCGGCCAGCATCTGCTCGAAGTTGGCGAAGTTACCCTGCGACAGCGCGTGTTCCTGTGGCAGGAAGACCTGGCCGCTGGTGGCATCGCGACCGCCTTCCATCGCGGCCAGCATCACGCGGGCAAAGTTGATAAAGCTCATCCCGGTGCAGCGGTAGCCCCATTTACCGCCAACGGCGGTTTCAATACAGCCGATAGCCGCATAATCATAGGCATCCTGAGGTTCAACGCCCAGTTTGATAAATTCTGGAATCACGATCTCATCGTTGTTGAATGCCGGCATGCCAAAGCCGCAGCGAATGACCTGCACGCAGGCGTCGAGGAAGTCGTTGCTCATCCCGGCGTGATAGCGCACGCTCAGGTTTGGCTGTGTGGAACGCAGGCGGCCACAGGATTCCAGAATCGCGTAAGAGAGCGGGTTGACCGCGTCCTGCGCTTCGCCGTTGACCAGCTTCTGGCCGCCGATGGTCACGTTCTGATACAGCGGGCTACCGGCAGAGGCCTTGGAGTGCGAGCCGGAGCGAATTTTGTTCACTTCCAGCAGCTTCAACCAGCAGCTGTGCAGCAGCTCGATAGCGTGTTCGCGATCCAACGACTGTTCCAGCTCAACGTCGCGGCGGTAGTACGGATACAGATACTGGTCCATACGGGCGAATGACACCGAGTGACCGTTGGACTCAATTTGCAGAATCAGCTGGATGAAGTAGCACAACTGCAGCGCCTGCCAGAAGGTTTTCGGCGGCTGATGGGCAATCACATCGCAGTTTTCGGCGATCGCCAGCAACTCGTCGCGGCGGTTTTCGCGAGACTCTTCGGCGGCCATTTTGCGCGCCAGCTCGGCGAAACGCACAATGTGCAGGCTCACAGCTTCCAGTACGATATCAATGGCTTTCAGGAACTGCTCACCGTGCAGGTCTTCCAGTACGGTCAGGTTAATGCGGGTACGACGCTCGGCGACTTTGGCGCGCATGCCATCGAGGCCTTTTTCCAGCAGCAGCGGGTAGTTCACCGCCAGGTGGGCGTCGCCGGAGGTCATATTACCTTCGGCTTTAATAATGCCGGTGGCCAGCAGCGCTTTCTGTTCATCGGTAAACATGCCGTAGCAGCGGTCCTGTACGGTCTGGCCACGCCACCACGGGCACACTTCATGCAGTACTCGTTTGTTCTCTTCGCTCACCGCAAATCCGGCGCCGGGGCGGTCGGCCAGGTCGTCGATCTCTTTTTCAATCCAGCTGACGGTATATTCCGGGAAAATGGGCGCGGCGCGCACTTCGCTTGCCTGGTTACCGACGATCAGTTCGTCATGTTTAATCCAGATGGTGCGTTCCGCCAGATGGTGGGCCAGCGCCAGCGCGCGGCGTACCGGAATCGGTTTATCCAGATGCTGCTGGTACGCTTCGGTATAGTGGCGTGCGCGTTCGGTGCAGACCGGCGGCTTAACAATATGTACCAGCGCGGTTTTGTGAGCTTTGATGCGGTCGGTCAGTTTGTCGAGAGTCAGAGTGGTCATGGTTTTTATCCTCGTAGTGTCGCCGTTAACCCTTTTTCGCGGGCGTACTGCTGGGCAAAATCCAGCAGCGCCGGGTCGTTCAGCGGCTTGTCGGGTGCAAAGTAGGGAAGGCCGAGCAGGGTATATTTGTTGATACCCAACGTGTGATACGGCAGAAAATGAATATCGCGCACGCCCGGCATCTCGTCGGCGGCAAAATCAGCAATCGCTTTGATGGAGTTTTCATCGGCATTAAAGCCCTGAATCAGCGGTACGCGTAGGGTTATCTGTTTTCCGGCGGCGGCGAGACGTTTCAGGTTGTCGAGCACGCGTTTGGCCGAACCGTCGGTCCACTGCTTGAAGCGTGCTTCGTCTACGTGCTTCAGGTCAGCGAGGAACAGGTCGATATAGGGCAACGCGGGCTCCAGGTAGCGCCATGGCACATGCAGGCAGGTTTCTACCGCCGTGTGGATGCCCTGATCATGGGCGCTTTTCAACAGTTCCAGCGCCAGTTCCGGGTTCATAAACGGTTCGCCGCCGGAGAGCGTCATACCGCCGCCGCTGCGATCGTAAAACGGTTTATCGCGCAGCACGGTGGTCATAATTTCTTCGGTGCTTTTCTCTTCGCCGCAGACGGTCAGCGCCTGAGTCGGGCAGCAGTCGGTCAGCGCATCAAGCTGCGTTTGATCGAGCTTTTCCCGATGAATAACCAGACCGTTAAGCGCACGTTCAATGACCGATGGTGCGGCCTGTTGGCAAAGATCGCAACCGTCGAGACACAGGCGCGGATCGAACAACAGATCCTGTTTGTGCGCGCGGCTCTCCGGGTTCTGGCACCAGCGACAGCCGAGTGAACAGCCTTTCAGGAAAACCACGGTACGGATACCGGGGCCATCGTGGGTGGAATAGCGCTGAATGTTGAAAATCATATGCTGCCCTCATCTTTCGTATAAAGATTAAAATACTTTCGAATGAAAGTTATCTTGATGTGCGTCAACTTAAGAAGAGGTTTTGCTGTGGTAAGGTTATTCCATGCTAAACATCACGGTTTAAGGAATCATCATGGAACTCTATCTCGACACCTCTGACGTGGCGGCAGTTAAAAAGCTGGCGCGTGTTTTCCCGCTGGCGGGCGTGACTACCAACCCAAGCATTGTGGCGGCAGGTAAAAAACCGCTGGATGTGCTGTTGCCGGAACTGCTGGAAGCGATGGGCGGTAAAGGCCGTTTATTTGCCCAGGTGATGGCGACAACCGCCGACGGCATGGTGGCGGACGCGCATAAGCTGCGGGCGATTATTCCGGACCTGGTGGTCAAAGTGCCGGTGACGGCGGAAGGGCTGGCGGCCATTAAATTGCTCAAAGAAGAGGGAATTCCGACGCTGGGCACCGCCGTTTACGGCGCAGCGCAGGGTCTGCTGTCGGCGCTGGCGGGGGCCGAATATGTCGCGCCTTACGTTAACCGCGTCGATGCGCAGGGAGGAAATGGTATTCAGACGGTGTGTGAATTACAGGATCTGCTGACTCTGCATGCGCCACAGTCGAAAGTACTGGCGGCGAGCTTTAAGACTCCGCGTCAGGCGCTGGACTGCCTGCTGTCAGGCTGCCAGTCGATTACCTTGCCGCTGGACGTCGCGCAGCAGCTGATCAGCTATCCGGCGGTGGATGCCGCAGTGGCGAAGTTTGAGCAGGACTGGCAAACGGCGTTTGGTCGTACGTCGCTGTAATACTTTCTCTATTGGCACGATCGGTACCTTCCAGTCACTTACACACAAATGTAGGACAGGACCGAATATCTGTCAGTAAGGGGAAGTGTTCCGTTCACTTTACGTTGGGTGGAATATGACGTTCTATCACCGGTGAACGGGCCAAGGGGGGCGGCCGCGCCCCCCTTGACAATCCCCGCGGCCCCGCAGGGAAATCGGTGCTTCGCACTGCGCTCGCCTACGAACTCCAGCCTGCGGCACGGCGAAACTCGACATCCTGTCTCGGTTCGCCTCAGTCCGCCATCCATGGCGTCCTGACCTTGCCTTCCATTCTCCGGCTCGCCGATTTCCAGCGGGGACTCATCGGTTTCAGTAGCTCTGGTTTTTGCTGTTAACTAAAAGACCGCATTGGTGTTGGTGGCGTCTAAATCGCCGAAGCGTTCCCTGAAGGCCGGGTCAGCCCACAGGGATGTGGGCTGAGGGCGCGGCTTTACAGGGATGTTACCTCGCGCCCGACCCGAAAGCCGAAAGGGATAAGCTGAGGGAACCGCGCAGCGGCGATTTTGCCGCCAGAGCCCGGGGGGGGCAGGGGGCGGCGGCGACTGGCCGCCCCTTGCGCGCTCCCTGCGCCCGCGCAATTTATGTGGCGAGAGCTGAAAGGAGCGCAACAGAGTGATGTATCCAAATATATCTCACCCTGGCTGATAACTGCTTCCGGGATTTGTGTATGAGGCTGTTGAGGGCATGGATGAGGGGCTACGCAGCTCCCGACCCGCACACCTCGCACGTCGGGCTACGCATCAGCTTCATCTCGCGGAACTGGCAGCGCATCGCGTCATACATCACGATTTTCCCCGCCGCAGGCGTACCGTAGTGGGTCAGCACCTTAATCGCTTCCATCGCCTGCATGGCGCCAATCACCCCAACCAGCGGGGCCATCACGCCCGCTTCCACGCAGGTGAGGGCATTCTCGCCGAACAGACGGCTCAGGCAGCGGTAGCACGGCTCGCCTTCCTGATACGTAAACACCGAAATTTGCCCTTCCATGCGAATCGCCGCGCCGGAAACCAGCGGGACTTTATGCCGGAAGCAGCCCACATTCAGCTGGTTACGAATGGTGACGTTATCGGTACAGTCGAGCACTAAATCATGTTCCGCAATCAACGCCCATAGCGCCGCCTCTTCCAGCAATGCGTTGTGGGTCACCAGCGTGACGTGTGGGTTAATGCGCGCCAGCGCGTCGCGGGCGGAGTCGACTTTGGGCTGACCGATAGTGGCGTCGCTATGCAGCGTCTGGCGTTGCAGGTTAGAGAGCGCCACGGTGTCAAAATCAAGCAGAGTGAGTTGGCCAACTCCCGCGGCGGCCAGATATTGCGCCGCCGCGCAGCCCAGCCCACCCAGACCGACAACCAGCACACGCGAGGCCTTTAACTGCTCCTGGCCGTCAAAATCAAAATCCCGCAGGATGATTTGCCGGTTGTAGCGCAGCATCTCGGCATCGCTGAGTTCGGCGGCCATTACAGACCTCCCAGCAGATGGTTAAAGGGCTCAACCTCTACCCATTCGCCAGCTTCGACGTGGCCGCGCTCACGCTCCAGTACGATAAAGCAGTTGCCTTGGCTGAAGGAGCTAAAAATGTGCGAGCCCTGATGACCGGTAGTGGACACGGTAAGGTCGCCGTTGGCGTCGCGGGTCAGCAGGCCGCGCTGGAAGTCGAGGCGGCCTGGGGATTTTTTCAGCCGATCGGTAGTTCGCACGCGCAGGCGCGGAGCCTGCGTGGCGTTGCTGCCCGCACTCAGTTTGGCCAACAACGGCTGCACCAGTTGGTAGAAGGTGAGCGCCGCGGAGACCGGGTTACCCGGCAGACCGCAGAACCAGCTGTGACTTAGCTTACCGAAGGCGAACGGCTTGCCCGGTTTGATGGCGAGCTTCCAGAAGCTGATTTCACCCAGCTCGTCGAGAATCGTTTTGGTGTAGTCCGCTTCGCCAACGGAAACGCCGCCGGAGCTAATGACCACGTCCGCCTGCTGGTCGGCCTGAATAAAGGTCTGGCGCAGCTGTTCCGGGTCATCGCGGATAATCCCGAGGTTAATCACCTCGCAGCCCAACTGTTCGAGCATCAGATGCACCGCCAGGCGGTTGGTGTCGTAGATTTGCCCATCGCCCAACGGCTGGCCCGGTAGCTGGAGTTCGTCACCGGTGGAGAACAGGGCGACGCGCACTTTACGCACCACGTTCACCTCGGCAATGCCGAGAGACGCCAGCACTGGCAGCTCGGCGACGGTGAGGCGGGTACCCGCCGGGAAAACCACCGCGCCGTTGGCGATGTCTTCGCCGCGACGGCGAATATTCTGCCCCGGCTTCACCGGCGCGGTGAAACGGATACCGGCGTCGGTCTGCTCGGTCTCTTCCTGCATCACTACCGCTTCACAGCCTGCGGGAATCGGCGCGCCGGTCATAATGCGCACGCAGCTTCCGGCAGGCCATTCGCCGTGGAACGGCTGCCCGGCAAAGGCTTTACCCGCTACCGTCAGCGGCGTTTGCGCCGCGAGGTCGGCGAGGCGCACCGCGTAGCCATCCATCGCCGAATTATCAAAACCCGGCACGTCCAATGGAGAGATGACATCGCCTGCGGTAATACGGCCAAAGGCCTGTAACAGCGGCACCGACTCGCTTTCTCGAAGCGGGCTAATCTGCTCAAGCATCTGGGCGAGCGCGGTATCAAGCGGTATCAGTCCGGCGGTAAAATCCATGGGTAAACTCCTGCGGGAAACGTTCGAATCCGCACATTATGGCAGAAAACCCCCGCAGACTGTATGCCACCTGTGGTGTACCCTGACATTTCCGGACGCTCTTTCTATATTCAAAATTGATATAGGAACAGAGTCACTATAATGATATTTATAAATAAAATGACGTAAGGGATAACGAATGGGTAAGGCAGTCATTGCGATTCATGGCGGAGCAGGGGCGATAAGCCGCCAGCAGATGTCAGCGGAAAAAGAGCGCGAATATGTCACCGCGCTGTCCGGCATTGTCGAGCATGCGCAGGGGATGCTGGAGTCCGGTGCCAGCGCGCTGGATACGGTGACCGAAGCGGTTCGCCAGCTGGAGGAGTGCCCGCTGTTTAACGCCGGGATCGGCTCGGTGTTTACCGCTGATGAAACGCATGAACTTGACGCCTGCGTGATGGACGGCAATTCGCTGCAGGCGGGCGCCGTCGCTGGGGTAAAGCGCCTGCGTAACCCGGTACTGGCGGCCAGGCTGGTGCTGGAAAATAGCCCGCATGTGATGTTGATTGGCGAAGGGGCAGAGGCTTTTGCTCAGGCGCAGGGCGTCGAGCTGGTCGAGAATTCGCTGTTCTCCACCGACGCGCGTTTTCAGCAGCTTATCGAGGCTCGCAGCAACGGCGAGTTTATTCTCGACCACGACGCGCCGCTTGATGAACGGCAGAAGATGGGCACCGTCGGCGCGGTGGCATTAGATCTCAACGGCAATCTTGCCGCGGCGACGTCGACCGGCGGCATGACCAACAAGTTGCCAGGGCGGGTGGGCGATAGCCCACTGGTCGGCGCGGGATGCTATGCCAACAACGCCAGCGTAGCCGTCTCCTGTACCGGCACCGGCGAGGTATTTATCCGCACGCTGGCGGCTTACGATATTGCCGCGCTAATGGAATACGGCAATCTCAGCCTGCTGGAAGCCTGCGAACGGGTGGTGATGGAAAAACTGCCCGCGCTGGGCGGCAGCGGTGGTCTGATTGCTATCGATCGCGAGGGCAACGTCGTGCTGCCGTTTAACAGCGAGGGGATGTATCGCGCCTGGGCCTATGCCGGGGATACGCCTACGATTGGCATTTATCGCGAATAGAAGGAGTCACCGTGCCGCATTCCGACGAGCTTGATGTCACGCAGGTGCTGAGTATTCAGAATCTGAACGTCGCGTTTCGCCAGGACAAGCAGTCCGTGCGCGCCGTGCATCAACTCTCTTTTCATCTGAACCGGGGAGAGACGCTGGCGATTGTCGGCGAGTCTGGTTCGGGCAAGTCCGTGACGGCGCTGGCGCTGATGCGGCTGCTGGAACAGTCCAACAGCCAGATGCAGTGCGACCAAATGCTGCTGCGGCGGCGCAATCGCGAAGTGATCGAACTGCAGGAACAGACGCCCGCGCAGATGCGCAGCGTGCGCGGCGCCGACATCGCGATGATTTTTCAGGAACCGATGACGTCGCTTAACCCGGTGTTCACCATCGGCGAGCAGATTGCCGAGTCTATCCGCCTGCATCAGGGGCTGGGCCGCGAAGAGGCGCTGATTGAGGCGAAAAAAACGCTCGATAAAGTGCGCATTCCTGAGGCGCAGACCATGCTGTCGCGCTACCCGCACCAGCTTTCCGGCGGTATGCGTCAGCGGGTGATGATCGCGATGGCGCTGTCATGTCGCCCGGCGGTGCTGATTGCCGATGAGCCGACGACCGCGCTGGACGTCACGATTCAGGCGCAAATTCTCCAGCTTATCAACGTGCTGCAACAAGAGATGTCGATGGGGGTGATTTTTATCACCCACGATATGGGCGTCGTCGCGGAAATCGCCGACCGGGTGCTGGTGATGCATCAGGGGGAGGTGGTGGAGACCGGTAGCGTTGAGGCTATCTTTAACGCGCCGCAGCATCCGTATACCCGTCGTCTGCTGGCGGCGGTTCCCCGGCTGGGGGCGATGCGCGGCAGCGACTATCCGCGCAGTTTCCCTGAACTCAACGCGCCGGAGATTGAGCCTCAGCAGCAAAAAACGGTGGTGGAGGGCAAGCCGATTCTTCAGGTGCGTAACCTGGTGGCGCGCTTTCCGCTACGCGGCGGCGTGCTTAACCGCGTCACCCGTGAAGTGCATGCGGTGGAAAATGTCAGCTTTGACCTGTGGGGCGGCGAAACATTGGCGCTGGTGGGCGAATCTGGCTGTGGCAAATCCACGACCGGGCGCGCGCTGCTGCGGTTAGTGGAATCGCAGAAGGGCACGATTACCTTCAACGGCGAGCGTATCGATCTGCTCTCCGCTCACCAGCTTCAGCCGCTGCGCCGCGATATTCAGATAATCTTCCAGGACCCTTACGCTTCACTCGATCCGCGCCATACGGTTGGCTTTTCGATCATGGAGCCGCTGCGCGTGCACGGGGTGCTGCAAGGCGAAGCGCTCCAGCAGCGAGTTGAATGGCTTTTGCAGCGCGTCGGATTGGAGCCGGAACACGCCTGGCGTTATCCGCACGAGTTTTCTGGCGGCCAGCGGCAGCGTATCTGCATTGCCCGTGCACTGGCCTTGCAACCGAAGGTGGTGATTGCTGATGAATCGGTGTCGGCGCTCGATGTTTCCATTCGCGCACAGATTATCAACCTGCTGCTGTCGTTGCAGCGGGAGATGGGCATCGCTTTTCTGTTTATTTCCCATGATATGGCGGTGGTGGAACGCATCAGCCATCGCGTGGCGGTGATGTACCGCGGGAGAATTGTGGAGATTGGCCCGCGACGCGCAATTTTTGAAAATCCGCAGCATCCTTATACCCGCAAGCTGCTGGCCGCCGTGCCGGTGGCCGATCCGGCGCACAAACGTCCGCAGCGCGTGCTGTTGTCGGATGAGCTGCCGGGCAATATCTACAGACGGGGCGAAGAGGTAGAACCGATCAGTTTGCAACAGGTGGCGCCGGGGCACTATGTGGCCCGCGAACCGGCAAGCAGTGCGCTGATAAATCGATAATAAAACCATAGGCAGGGGACAACATGACACAACGCGTTTCACGTAAATGGCTGGTTGCACTGGGGGTGGCTTCAGCGCTGGCCTCCGCTTCCTCGTTCGCGGCCAAAGATGTGGTGGTGGCGGTAGGCTCCAACTTCACCACCCTCGACCCGTATGACGCTAACGACACGCTGTCGCAGGCGGTGGCGAAATCCTTCTATCAGGGGCTGTTCGGCCTGGATAAAGAGATGAAGCTGAAGAATGTGCTGGCGGAAAGCTACACGGTGTCGGACGATGGCAAGGTCTATACCGTCAAGCTGCGCCAGGGCGTCAAATTCCAGGATGGCACTGATTTCAACGCCGAGGCGGTGAAGGTCAACCTCGATCGCGCCAGCAATCCAGAAAGCCACCTCAAGCGCTATAACCTGTACAAGAACATTGATAAGACCGAAGTTGTCGATCCGCAGACGGTGAAAATCACCCTCAAGCAGCCGTTCTCGGCGTTTATCAATATTCTCGCCCACCCGGCAACGGCGATGATCTCGCCAGCGGCGCTGAAAAAATACGGTAACGAGATTGGCTTCCATCCGGTAGGGACCGGGCCGTACCAGCTGGATACCTGGAATCAGACCGACTTCGTGAAGGTCAGCAAGTTCGCCAATTACTGGCAAAAAGGGCTGCCGAAGCTGGACTCCATTACCTGGCGTCCGGTGGTCGACAACAATACCCGCGCGGCGATGCTGCAAACCGGTGAAGCGCAGTTTGCCTTCCCGATCCCTTACGAGCAGGCGGCGCTGCTGGCGAAAAACAGCCAGCTTGAGCTGGTGGCCAGCCCGTCAATCATGCAGCGCTACATCAGCATGAACGTGACGCAAAAACCGTTCGACAACCCAAAGGTACGCGAAGCCATCAACTACGCGATTAACCGTCAGGCGCTGGTCAAGGTCGCCTTTGCGGGTTACGCGACACCGGCTACCGGCGTCGTGCCGCCGTCGATTGCCTACGCAACGCAATATCAACCGTGGCCGTACGACCCGGCGAAAGCCCGTGAACTGCTGAAAGAGGCGGGTTACCCGAACGGCTTTAGCACCACGCTGTGGTCATCGCATAATCACAGCACCGCGCAGAAGGTGCTGCAGTTTACCCAGCAGCAGCTGGCGCAAATTGGCATTAAAGCGCAGGTCACCGCGATGGACGCCGGGCAGCGTGCGGCGGAAGTGGAAGGCAAGGGGCAGAAAGAGAGCGGTGTGAGAATGTTCTACACCGGCTGGTCGGCCTCGACCGGTGAAGCCGACTGGGCGCTGTCGCCGCTGTTTGCCTCCTCAAACTGGCCGCCAACGCAGTTTAACACTGCGTTCTACGGCAACCCTCAAGTCGATAAAGACCTCAGCGCCGCGCTGCAAACCACCGACAGCAACGAAAAAGCGCGGCTGTATAAGGCGGTTCAGGATACTATCTGGAAAGAGTCGCCGTGGGTGCCGCTGGTGGTGGAGAAACTGGTATCAGCGCACAGCAAGTCGTTGACCGGATTCTATATTATGCCGGATACCGGGTTTAGCTTTGACGACGCGGATTTGAAGTAAGCGACGTTTCCCTGCCTCATGAAGGGGCAGGGAGTCATCGGCAAGGAGAGTCATGCTCAACTATGTGATTAAACGCCTGCTCGGCCTGATCCCCACGCTGTTTATCGTGGCGGTGCTGGTGTTTTTGTTTGTCCACATGCTGCCCGGCGACCCGGCCCGGCTGATTGCTGGCCCGGAGGCAGACGCGCAGGTGATTGCCATGGTGCGCCAACAGCTGGGGTTGGATCAGCCGCTGTACGTGCAGTTCTGGCACTACATTAGCCATGCCGTGCAGGGCGATTTTGGCACGTCGATGGTTTCCCGTCGTCCGGTATCGGAAGAGATTGCCAGCCGCTTTTTCCCCACGCTGTGGCTGACGCTCGCTAGCATGGGCTGGGCGGTATTGTTCGGCATGGGCGCGGGCATTGCCGCCGCCGTCTGGCGCAACCGCTGGCCGGACCGCCTGGGCATGGCGCTGGCGGTGACCGGTATTTCGTTCCCGGCCTTTGCCCTCGGGATGCTGCTGATGCAGATTTTCTCCGTCGAACTGGGCTGGCTGCCGACCGTGGGCGCCGACAGCTGGCGACACTATATTTTGCCTTCATTAACGCTGGGCGCCGCCGTCGCTTCGGTAATGGCACGCTTCACCCGCGCCTCGTTCGTTGACGTGCTGAATGAGGACTATATGCGTACCGCGCGCGCCAAAGGCGTCAGCGAAAAGGTGGTGGTGCTCAAACACGGGCTGCGTAACGCGATGATCCCGGTGGTCACCATGATGGGGCTGCAGTTTGGCTTTCTGCTCGGCGGCTCTATCGTGGTCGAAAAGGTGTTTAACTGGCCGGGGCTGGGACGCCTGCTGGTCGATTCGGTGGAAATGCGCGACTACCCGGTGATTCAGGCCGAGGTGCTGCTGTTTTCGCTGGAGTTTATTCTTATCAACTTAGTGGTGGACGTGCTTTACGCCGCCATTAACCCGGCTATCAGGTATAAATAACGTGCGATTATTCAACTGGCGTCGACAGGCTGTGCTGAGCGCCATGCCGGTAATGCAGGCAGCCTCGCAGCGCACGCCGTGGCGGGAGTTCTGGCGGCGCTTTCGCCAGCAACCGGTGGCAATGGCTTCGGGCATTTTTGTTCTGCTGCTGATTGTGGTGGCGGTGGTCGCGCCGTGGATTGCGCCTTTCGATGCGGAAAACTATTTTGACTACGACAGGCTAAATCAAGGGCCGTCGCTGATTCACTGGTTCGGCGTGGATTCGCTGGGGCGCGATATTTTCAGTCGTGTGCTGGTTGGTGCGCAGATCTCGCTGACTGCAGGTGTCTTCGCGGTGCTGATGGGTTCGCTTATCGGCACCGTGCTGGGGCTGGTGGCGGGCTACTACGAAGGTTGGTGGGATCGCATCATCATGCGTATCTGCGACGTGCTGTTCGCCTTTCCTGGTATTTTGCTGGCCATCGCGGTGGTGGCGATTATGGGCAGCGGCATGACCAACGTGATCATCGCCGTGGCGATTTTCTCCGTTCCGGCATTTGCCCGTCTGGTGCGCGGCAATACGCTGGTTCTCAAGCAACAGACCTTTATTGAGTCGGCGCGCAGCATTGGCGCCAGCGACAGCGCGATCATTTTCCAGCATATTCTGCCGGGCACCGTATCGTCGATTGTGGTCTATTTTACCATGCGTATTGGCGTGTCGATCATCTCTGCCGCCAGCCTGTCGTTCCTCGGCCTGGGGGCACAGCCGCCAACGCCGGAATGGGGGGCGATGCTCAATGAAGCGCGTGCTGATATGGTGATTGCACCGCACGTTGCGGTCTTCCCGGCGCTGGCCATTTTCCTGACGGTGCTGGCGTTTAACCTGCTGGGCGATGGGCTGCGCGACGCGCTGGATCCGAAGCTGAAAGGGTAATCTCTCTATTTCTTCCCGTAGCCCGGCCGAGCATAGCGACGCCGGGGCAAACCTGTTTCCCATCACAAATCGCGGCATTTTTTTGACTCCGCTCGCTTTTTTCCCCTCGTGATAAAGAACGCGTTTCCTCCTGCGGGCGGAAAACGGCGCTCAGTTTGCGTGCACCAGAAAGCCTAGTATTGACGCAATCTAATCGGGAATAAACGCATGGAGAGGTAGGTCAATGCTCATTGCTCGGGACAACATTTTTCTCAATCAGACTTTCGCCGATAAGCAGTCTATTTTCCGTTTTTTGGCCCACCATGCCGTGGCGCAGGGCTGGGCCGAAAGCGCAGCGCAAATTGAAGCCGATCTGTGGGAGCGAGAGAAGCAATACTCCACCGGTTTTGAGAACCAGATAGCCATTCCTCACGCCAAAACCGCCAACGTCTCCCGGGCCGGGGTGATTTTTATCCGCCTGCAGCAGCCGATTCCCTGGGAAAGCCTCGACGGTCAGCCGGTACAGATTATTTTCGGCCTGCTGGTGCCGGAATCCGGCGCGCAGTTTTTGCATTTAAAAATCATCAATAGCCTTGCCAGCCAAATTGTTGAAGACGAATTCAGAGCCTATTTATTCGCCGCCAACGATGAAGATGAGTTGTTTCACTTTATGCAGTCACGCATCGAAATAAAGGAGCAGATATGAATATTGTGGGAGTGACTTCCTGTATTGCCGGTCTGGCCCATACGCCGATGGCCGCTAAATCGCTGGAAAAAGAGGGGGCGCGTCTCGGGCATCGGGTCAATATTGAGCAGCAGGGGGCGCTGGGCATTATGGACCGCCTTTCGGAGCAGGATATTGCCGACGCTGATTTTGTACTGATTGCCGCCGACCGCGCCATTGAAGAAGAAGAACGGTTTGCGGGAAAAACCATTATTCGGGTCAAGATTGGGCAATGCGTCAGCCATGCGGCCGACGTGATTACCAAATGCGTTTCGGCCGTTGAGGCGCGTCGCAATCAATAAAACAGAGATGGTGATGTCATGAAAAAGATAATGATAGACATAAAAAACCATTTAATGACCGGGATTTCCTACGCTTTACCGGTCATTATTGCCGGTTCACTGATGGTGGCCGTGGCCAAGATTATTGGCCTGATTGTCGGCGAGCCTAACCTGGACGCTTTTGCCAAAAGCGATGGGTTAATGAACTGGCTGTACCTGACTCAGGATGTGGGCTTCAAAATTATCGGCCTGATGAACTACGTGCTTGGCGCGTATGTAGCCTTTTCGATCGCCGGGAAAAAAGGGCTGGCAGCCGGTTTTACCGCGGGCTTGATTGCATCGATGACCGGCTCCGGCTTCCTTGGCGCGGTGCTGGGCGGGCTGCTGGCGGGCTATTCGTCGGAGTGGGTCGGGCGCAAAATTCGTATTACCGGCTCGGCCTCCAGCTCCGTCCCGCTGATTATTCTGCCGTTTATCACCGTGGGTTTACAGGTGGTGATCATGCTGCTGTTGCTTGGCGATGTGCTGAGCTGGATTAATGCCGCCCTGATGGGCTGGGTACAGCAGATGACCGAGGATGGCACCAGCACCGTCATGCTGGCGGCGGTACTTGGGGGAATGATCTGTTTTGATCTTGGGGGGCCGGTCAACAAAGCCGCCTGGGGTACCGCCAACGTGCTGTTCCTGAGCGGCGTCTACCTGCCTGCGATTCTGGTCAACGTGGCCATTATTATCCCGCCGCTCGGCTATGCCGCCGCGCGATTCCTGCGCCCCCATAACTTTAACCAGACGCTGAAAGAAGCCGGTAACGGCGCGGTCATTATGGGCATTCTCGGTATTTCCGAGGGCGCGATCCCCTTCACCCTGCGTAACCCCGCAAGGCTTATCCCGATTAACGTACTGGCCGGTGCGCTGGGCGCAATGACCGTGGCGCTGTTCAAAGCCTATCCGATCATGCCACCGCTGGGCGGGCTGTACGGTGGTTTCACCGTCGGCCATCCGTGGGCCTATTTTCTCGGCGCGCTGGTAGGAACCGCAGTCATCGCCATCGGCGCCAATCTGCTGGTGAATTTTAACGACGAATCAGCTGAGGAAAACGCCGCTGCGCCAGCGGTCAGCGAAGAGATTGACATTAAGTTTGATTAATCGGCTCAGGCCGCTGAAGGGAGGGTGGGATGAAAGAGAAAGTAGTGCATGTTTACAGCCATACTCACTGGGATCAGGAGTGGTATTTTACCTCGTCACGTTCGCGTATTTATTTGTTAAATCACGTGAAGAATGTGCTGCGCGTGCTGGAGAATAACCCCGATTTCTCCTGTTACCTCCTCGATGCGCAAAGCGCCTTAATTGAGAGCTACCTGCAATGGGCGCCGGAAGATAAGGATCATCTCGGTGCCCTGATCGCGGCGAAGCGTCTGCTGACCGGGCCGTGGTACACGCAAACCGATCAGCTGGTGATTCACCAGGAGTCCGTGGTGCGTAACCTGTGGTACGGAATGAAAATCGCCAAAGAGGCGGGTGGCTGCATGGCGCTGGGTTATGTGCCCGACTGCTTTGGCCAGGGCGGCAATATGCCGCAAATATACCGCCAGTTCGGCATTCACCATGCGCTGTTCTGGCGCGGAATTGCCGACAATACGCTGCATGAGACGGAATTCTGCTGGCAGGGCGACAACGGCGATACGGTGTTTGCCGTGCAGATGCCCTGGGGATACCACTACGGCGGCCTGCTGGATGAAACGCCGGATAGCCTGACGACATTTTTGAACGAAAAAATGACGCCAATTGAAGCGCGCAGCGCCCGTGCCAACCTGCTGTATCCGCATGGTTTCGACCAGGCGCCGATCCGCGAGAATTTGCCGGAACTGGTGCGTCAGTTCAACGCCTGCGACAACCAGCGTCATTACCAAATCAGTAGCCCGCTCGACTTTATTACCGCATTGGAACAGGAGGCGGGCGCAGACGTTCGCGTCCTGAAGGGAGAGCTGACGGAGGGGAAACACTCAAGGGTACATAAAACCATCTTTTCGTGCCGGGCTGACCTGAAGCAGATGAATAACGATATCGAAGCGCTGCTGGTTAATACGCTGGAGCCGGTGCTGGCGATTGGCCGTAGCCTGGGGCATGAGTATCCGGCTCGGGTGATGGCCGATATCTGGAAGCTGATGTTTTTCAATGCCGCGCATGACAGCATTGGCGGCTGCAATAGCGACGACACGAACCGGGATATTGCCGCCCGCTATAAGCAGGCGCGCGATCTCGCCAGCAACCTGCTGGAGCTTCATACCCGGCAGATTGCGATGCGTACGCCGCGCGAACACGATTATTGTTTTACGGTATTTAATCCGCTGACCGTGGCGGCGACGCCGCAGATAACCTTTGAAGCCTGGCTGCCGGGCGTGCCTTTTACGCTGCGTGATGCGACAGGGCGCGCGCTGCCGTACGTGATTGAAGAGCAGACGGAACTGACCGATTATGTGCTCAATCAGACCATCCGGCTTAACCCAGGTAAACCGTACCATAAACCGCAGCAGGTTTACCGCAGCAAGGTAACGGTAAACAGCAGCGCGCTGCCTGCCTTGGGTTACACAAGTTGGCATCTGGATTTTAGCGCCGACGGAGAGAGCCAGCGGCAGCGCGATACGCGACCATTTATTGAAAATGAACACTATCGTGTTGATGTTGAAGAAAATGGCCTGCTGACGATCGCTGATAAAGCCAGCGGTAAGCGCTATGCGCGGCAAATGCTGTTGGTCGAGAACGGTGATGACGGCGACTCCTATAACTATTCGCCGCCGCGTGAAGATCTGACCGTGACCTCGGAAGGACATCTCACCGCAGTGTCGCGGGAATGCAGCGATGTACGGCAGGCGTTGAGCCTTAACTATCGGATGCCGGTACCCGTCGATCTTGAGGCGCGCGCTCGTGGCGAGCTTGATGGCGTCATGCCTGTGACGGTGCAGATTACGCTGCGACAGGATACGCTCATTCACTTTACCGTCGAGGTGGAAAACCGGGTGCGGAGTCATCGCCTGTGCGTGCATTTTGCCACCGATATTCTGGCTCATGTCTCCTGTGCCGATCAGCTGTTTGGCGCGGTCACGCGCCCTGTACAGCTCAGCGACGCGCTGCGGGTATGGGAAGATGAAGGCTGGCACGAGAAGCCTGTCGCTATCGAGCCCATGCAGAGCTACGTTAACCTGCATGATGATAGCCACGGTTTTACTCTGC
Source organism: Kluyvera sp. CRP (assembly GCF_019930565.1). Lineage (NCBI taxonomy): Bacteria > Pseudomonadati > Pseudomonadota > Gammaproteobacteria > Enterobacterales > Enterobacteriaceae > Kluyvera > Kluyvera sp. CRP. Next base: position 2,780,271 of record NZ_CP082841.1, read on the forward strand.
ACACCAACGGCGTGCGCGAGTATGAAGTCGTCGGCGATCGTTTTGATACCATTGCCGTCACCCTGTTCCGCTCTTTCGGTTACATGGGAAAAACCAATCTGCTCTATCGTCCGGGGCGAGCATCGGGTGAAACGGTCGTGGCAACGCCGGATGCCCAACTGATGGGAACGCTCCGCTTTAATTTTAGCTGGCGTATTTATCAGGGGCGGTTTGATGATGCCCGGCACGCGCAGATCTCAAAAGCGCTACTGACTGCGTTCCCGGTGTATCAGGACAGCGATTTCCTCAACGGTCGCCTGCGTTTTTGCCTGAGTGATGAAAAGCGCACTTATCCATTGGAGCACAGCGTGCTGGCGCTGCCTGATGGCCCGCAGGATGCCCAGTTGAGCGTGGTCAAATGCGCGGAAAACGGCAATGGGCTGGTGTGCCGTTTCTATAACCCAAATCTGGCGGCGTCGGTAGCGATTCCCGCGTTGGAAAACGCGCATTGCGTGCTGCTGGATGAGCAAACGCCAGCGCCGGAGAGACGCATGCTGAAGCCAAACGATGTGCAGACGCTCTATATCGAGATCGGCTGAAGAGGGAAAGATGAGACTGTTCACCAATAAGCGAGTCAGAGATATCTTTATCCAGATAGCCCAGGGGACGGTGACGCAGCAGTCGTTGGCAAACGCGATGCATGTTTCTACCCGCACTATTCGTAGCGATCTGAAGGCGCTGGGCGAAATCATCATGCAAGCCGGTAATCGTCTCATCTACGATCGTAAAGTGGGGTTTTCTATTCAGGTGGATAACCCGGCGGGCCACCGCAGGCTGCTGGAACAGTCGCAAAAACCATGGAAAGAGACGCGCTCTACCCGCGAGCGGCGTAGCGCGTTGCTCACGGCGCTGTTGCGCCAGGATAAAGATGTTTCGCTGGAGCAGTTGGAGTCGACGTGGTTTATCAGCCTCTATACGCTGCGCAACGACATCACGCTGCTCAAACGTCACTTTGCCCTTTACGATATCGCCGTCAACTGCGAGGGCGCCGAGCGCTATAAGCTACAGGGCAGTGAAATCGCGCTGCGTCGTTGTATCTACGATCATTTACTGCGGGCCAGAGAGCCGGAGGAGGAGTTCGCCGCGCTGTTCGACAATCGCGGACAGGTGGCGGATATCAAACAGGCGCTCAGCCGCTATGTCGTGGCGCATGGGCGACAAATTAGCGATGTGAACCTGCGCTTTTTTACGCTGATTTGCGCGATCGCATCCGGACGCATGCAGCGCGGCAGCTGGCTATTGGACTTTACGTTCAACGGCGGCGAACCGACGATAAAAACGGCGGCAGCAGAGATCTTCGCTTTGCTCTGCGGTGAGGGCGCGTCGGGGCTACAAAGTGAAATCGACTATATTGCGATGAACCTTGCTGCGTTTTGTACACATGCGGGGGACGACTTGTCGGAAAACTGCGCCGCCGAGTGCGCGGTGATGAATCATTTTCTCAGCTATGTGAGCGCCTCATGGTTTTGCGATGTGTTCTATGACGAAGCATCGCGTTCCAGCCTGCTCAATCATATTAAAGCGATGCGCATTCGGGTTAACAACGGTATCACCATCGTTAACCCATTGATAGAACAGATTAAACGGCACTATCCGCTCATTTATGAAATGACGCTTGCGGCATTCAGCGAACTGGAACATTTTTTCTCCGGGCGTATCAGCGATGACGAAATTGGCTATCTGGTGATGCATATTGGCGCCATCCTGGAAGAGACGCATCTTAAGGAGGCGACTCTGAGCACGCTGGTGGTCAGCGAACAGGGGGGCGCATCGGCAAGACTGGTGTGCCAGAAAATAACCCGTATGTATCCGCAACTGGCGATTGCGCGTTACATCTCGGTTGAGCAATACAATGCCGCAGAAAGCATTGATGAGAATCTGGTTATTAGTTTCGTCACGGTGGCGGAGAAAAACCGGCGGGTGATTCATCTGCCGCCGCTGCCCGAGCGCTGGCAACTGGAAAATATGAAGTACTTTCTGCATGCGGAGACCACGCCGACCGCCATGGTGAACTATTTTTCGCCAGAGCATTTTTTTGTTTTTACCGAGCATCAGCATGATAAAGCTTCGTTAATTCACTTTCTGTCCGCTCAACTGGTTCGTCAGGGGCGGGTGGATGAACGCTATCTGGCGTCAGTGCTGGAACGAGAGGAGCGTGCCTCAACGCTGCTGGATGATAAAATCGCCATCCCCCATCCGCTGGGCTTAGTCGCGTTGAGCACCATGGTGACGGTTGCGGTATTCCCCAACGGTATTGAATGGGACGCCGGGAAAATGGTGAAGATGGTCTTTATGCTGGCGATTAGCGAGGATGCGTTTGTCGATAGCATGCTGATTTATGACTATTTAACCAACATTCTTGATGATGACGTGATTGACGTACTGAGTCAGTGCGCCAGCTATCCCGCGTTTATGTCGCGGTCGCAGAAGTATTTTTTGTAGCGCATGAAAAATGCCTTTCCCCGTCAAGAGAAAGGCATGCGAGATTAAACCCGGCTACCCCACAGGTCATATTCGTCGGCGTTTTCTACCTTCACACGCACCACGTCGCCCGGTTTCACCTTCGTTTCACCGTTCAGGTAAACCGCGCCGTCGATTTCTGGGGCATCGGCCATGCTGCGGCCAATGGCGCCTTCTTCGTCCACTTCATCGATCATCACCAGAATTTCACGGCCGACTTTTTCCTGCAGGCGTTCGGCGGAAATCTGCTGTTGCAGCTGCATGAAGCGGTTCCAGCGGTCTTCCTTCACGTCGTCTGGCACCTGATCCGGCAGATCGTTCGCGGAGGCGCCGTCAACCGGGCTGTACTGGAAGCAGCCGACGCGATCGAGGCGGGCCTCTTTCAGGAAGTCGAGCAGCATCTGGAAATCTTCTTCCGTTTCGCCCGGGAAACCGACGATAAAGGTCGAGCGCAGAGTCAGGTCCGGGCAGATTTCACGCCACTGTTTAATGCGCGCAAGCTGACGGTCTACCGAGCCTGGACGTTTCATCAGCTTCAGGATACGCGGGCTGGCATGCTGTAGCGGAATATCGAGATACGGCAGAATTTTGCCTTCCGCCATCAGCGGGATCACGTCGTCAACGTGCGGATACGGATACACATAGTGCAGGCGCACCCAGACACCGAGTTTTGCCAGCTGTTCACACAGGCTTTCCATGCTGGTTTTCACCGGCTCGCCGTTGTGGAAACCGGTACGGTGCTTCACGTCCACCCCGTAGGCTGAGGTGTCCTGAGAGATCACCAGCAGCTCTTTCACGCCAGCGTCGACCAGACGTTTTGCTTCAGCCAGCACTTCGCCAATCGGACGGCTCACCAGATCGCCACGCATCGACGGAATGATGCAGAACGCGCAGCGGTGGTTACAGCCTTCGGATATCTTCAGATAGGCGTAATGGCGTGGCGTCAGCTTAACGCCCTGTTCCGGCACCAGGCTCAGGAACGGGTTGTGCTGTGGTTTTGGCGCGTAGTGGTGTACGTGCTCCAGAACCTGCTCGTAGCTGTGTGGGCCAGTGATTTCCAGCACTTTCGGGTGCACTTCGCGAATTTGATCTTCTTTGGCGCCCAGGCAGCCGGTCACAATGACCTTACCGTTTTCTTGTAGCGCTTCACCGATCGCTTCCAGGGATTCCTGGACGGCGCTGTCGATAAAGCCGCAGGTATTGACGATGACCATATCGGCACCCTCATAAGTGGGCACCACCTCATAACCTTCGGTGCGCAGCTCGGTCAGGATGCGTTCGGAGTCGACCAGGTTTTTCGGACAGCCTAAAGATACAAAACCAATTTTGCTCATTTTATGTACGAATCATTGCTCAGGAAAACGCGGAGTATACATCATGCCCCAACGCTACAGCTATATCCGATGGTCATCTGATTGTCAGGAAAACGATATGTTAATAATGCGCTTCGTGAGCACGAATGCAGGCCAGAAAAGCGCCTGCATTATGCCTTCCGCCTGGTGACGTATTACTCTTTTTTCGCCACATCGGCCCGGATAAGGAAGGGCACGGAATCGCGCAGCGATGGATTGACGGTACCGCTGTGGTCAAGCCCTTCATAAACATGCACTTCTGCCTGCGTGCCGGCGGCTTTAACGGCATCGGCGAAGCGCAGCTGCATGGCGGTGGGAACGTTGATATCCGCGCTGCCAATACCGATAAATACCGGGTGCTGAATATGCATTGTCGGATACAACATGGTGTTGATCCCATTGCTTAACAGGCTTTCTATCGCGGGTTTAAGCGTATTGCTGGCATTGAGACCGGCCTGCATGGTTTTTTGCGTCAGCGGTGTGATACAGAGATTTTTCGCCTGTTCCAACAGTGGCAGCGCGCTGTCCTGGAAATAATCTTCTGGCTTCAGCGAGGGATCGGCGTCTGCTGCGGCGAGGTAGATATAGAAGATATACGGAATCTTAGGATCTCCGGCGTTCTGATTATCCCCTTTTGCTGGCGGCAGAATATCAGCAGCGGTGGTTCCGATCGCAAAATACGGTGTGCCGGTTAATACCGTGGCGCGGATGTTCAGTTCCGGCGCGTACTGAGGCTGGAATCCTGCGCTGGAAAATGCCGCGTGAGCCCCTTGTGATTGACCGACCAGAGTCAGTTCATTCTTCAGCGGAAACTGGCGCAGCGCGGCGCGAACGCCATCCAGTATGCTCCACGCTTCCCCACGGGCATTGAGATAGTGGTGTACGCCTTCCGAACCCAGACCGGCATAGTCCGGCGCCACAATGGCGTAGCCCAGCGAAAGCCAGGTATTAAGGTACTGTTTATCGCGGACGGTACGTTCATTGAGCGATGGTGCGCATTGGCCGGCTACGCCGACGGTGCCGTGCGCCCAGACCACGACGGGCCATCCGCCTTCCGGCGCTTTCCCTTTTGGAATAAACACCGCGGCGGAGTCCACGCGCGGCGAATGCCCGTCAACGCCACTACGGGAAGGGTAATGCATCAGATACTGCTGGGCGGCTTCGCTAAGCCCATGGTCGGCGGCCAGAGTGACCGTATTTTCATGCTCTTTGGCCTGCGTCGGCGCGGCAATAACCGGGGAGGCGCTTGCGGATAACAGCATTAATGCACAGGCCGTCACCCTTACTCTTTCCTGAAATAACATGCACAACATCCTTTTTTGTCGTCTGAATAGTCACAGTGTAGTCGGCGACGCGTTAACGCGGCATCAATGACAGTCTGATATAGGGGCAGGGCGGTCGAGGCTTTTTCCAGTCCCGACGATGTTCAAGGTTGGTTTGTTGTTAAAAATGTTGCAAATGATGAATTGTTGATATCGCGCAGCATTTTGTACGTTAAGTAATCTCATAATGAGAATGCCAATGGGTGGCAAGGGAGGTAAATGCATGACGGAAAGCAAACTGAAACGCAAGCTGGTGGGGAGGCTCATCAACGCGCGAATTGACCTTGATGCCTATTTGCAACTGAGGAAGGCAAAGGGGTATATGTCAGTCGGTGAAAACGATCATCTGCGTACTAACCTGCTTGAATTGTGCAGCGAGCTGCGTGATAACGCGGTCGCGCTTAAGCGCTGCACATCACTGAACGAATTGGAAATGATGCGGCAGGCGGGCGAGGCGATGGCCTCTGCTGCGGTTTGCCTGATGAGTGGGCGCTATGATTGCCCCTCGTATATCGCGGTTAACGTAGAAACGCTCGATCGCTGTCTGGCGGCGTTGACGAAAAGCATTCGTAAGCTGGATGCAGGGACTCCCGTGGTGGAAACCTGAAACCAGGGGGACATTCGTCCCCCTGCTCGTCGTGCTAGCGCATAATGCGACGTAAAATGCGGTTAGCCTGCTCTTCAAAGTTGGTCGCGGCCTGGTCGATCGTGGCTTTACCGTAATCGATGCTTTGCAGCGCGGAGCTGAACAAGGCGCCAAACTGCGGATCTTCAAGATACGGCAGCGCCTTCGACTTATTCGGCAGCGAGGCGGACTGCAGTAGCCCGGAAATCACCGGGTCGTCATCGGTTAACAGGCCCGCGTCGCGCAGGATTTTTTCACCTGACTTGCTTAGCGGCACGCCGCGCTCCAGCGCCACAGGGATAACGCCTTCTTTCTCGCTCATCAGGAAGTTAATCAGCGTTGCCGCTTCCTCCGGGTGGCGCGTGTTTTTGCTGATAGACAGCATCAGCGCCGTTTTATGGAACTGGCCGGCGTCTTTTGCCCCTTCGCGCATCGGATACGGCCCCATCACCAGATCCGCCGGATTGGCCAGATTCTGCGACTCGGCGGTGTACAATACGTTCCAGTTATAGACGCCGCCCCATTCACCGTTGATCCACGGTTTCATCTCATAGGCCACGCCTTTGCCAAACGATGCCATGGTACGGGCGTCCGGCACCGCGTGGGCGTCAACCAGCTTACGATAGAAGGTGAAAGCCTCGACCAGATCGGCATGGTTCCAGCCGAGCTTGCGGGCTTTCTCATCGACCATCGGTTTCTGGTTGCCCTGATAGACATACGAGTTCAGCAGCAGTAGAGAATCCTGCTCCGTGAGAATCAATGGATAGTAGTTATCACCCAGCTTCTCTTTAAATACCGGCCCGGCCTTCAGCAGTTCGTCCCAGGTTTTGGGTAACGCAACGCCGGCTTTTTTCCACGTGGCGGCGTTGTAGTAAAACAGCATCACGTTGGCGGAAACCGGAATGGCGTTGACCTTGCCATTCACTGTGGTGCTGGCCAGCGACTCCGGAGAAAACTGATCGAGTCCAATAGGCTTCGCCAGTTTATTGAGGTCATAAAAACCGTCGCCGGTTTTTGACAGCAGCGTCAGCCAGTTCCAGTTGGTCTGGATAACGTCGGCCTCGGTATTGCTGTTGATCTGCGTGGTCAGACGCGAGTAGAAGCCGTCCCAGCCGGTGTATTCCGCCTTTACTTTGATATTGGGATACTTGGCCTCAAAGGCTTCAAGCGCTTTCAGGGTCGCCTGGTTGCGGGCCTTGCCGCCCCACCAGGCAAAACGGAGTTCCACCTGATCGGCGCTGTGTGCGATGGGCATCGCGCCGAAACTGCAGCAGGCAAGCAGGAACAATATCGACTTTTTCATGGATGAATCCTCCGTGTCATAAGATTAACGCTGCTGCCGACGCCAGGTCGTTAAACCTTTCACCAGCTGCATTTCCTGCTCGCACCACGGCTTACCTTCTGGCGTTAACACATCGTGGAACCAGAGCGACTGCGGATCAGGGTGGTTTTTATTGACGCTGGTCCATGGGATCCAGGTTTGCGTGCGGCCCTGTACCAACCCCCACTGATAGCAGCCGGTATCAAAGGCGCAGAACAGCGGTAGCTGTTCGCTGAAGACGCAGTCCATATGGCGGGCCAGCCACTCGGTACACAGTACGGGACGATTACGGCGAACCAGATTCTCCAGCACGCTCAGCTGGCGGGCGGCGGTGTTGTAGTTGTGGTAGGTGATGATGTCTGACAGATCCATTGCGGCAGCGTCGATCGGATGTTCCAGCGTGCCGTACTTGTCGTGATCGATATGCCATGCGCCAACGGTCAGCGGCTGGGTTGGCCCCACGTCGCGCGCCCAGCCAAAGGTGGCGATCATCAGCTCCAGGGCGTAGCTTTCCAGCGCTTCGTCATACTCGGTTGATTCCGTTGGCGACAGGTTGATGCCGCGGTTGCCCGGTTCGTTGTAGAGATCCCAGATGGTGATGCGCGCGTCGTCTTTAAAACGGGTCAGCACGTCACGTACGTAGGCTTCAACCCGCGGCCACTGCTGTGGATCCATCACGATAGCGCGGCCAGGGCTGGCGGCAGCCTGGCTGTTGTGGACGCCTTCGCGCGGTGGTTTTTGTGGGCCGAGGTACGGCTCGTCGCCGGAGAAGCCGCAGTCGTCCATCAGCGTCAGCATGACCTGGATATCGTGTTTCGCGGCGAGGCTCAGGAAGGTGTCGATGCGCGCCAGCAGGCCGTCGCGATCCGCTTCCCAGACGATAAACGGCAGGTTGGTGCGCAGGGCGTTATAGCCGTATTCGTGCGCCCAGCCCAGCTCCTGGTCAATGACGGCGGCATCGAAGGTGTCGGCCTGCCACATTTCGGTCCAGTTCACCGCGCTACGCGGCAGATAGTTAAACCCACAGGCCCAGCCGTGTTGTTTAAACCATGCTTGCGCCTGAGATTCGGTCCATTGTGAATGCATTTCTGTTTCTCCGTTGCTAATAATTATTAGCTAATATTTATTAACTGACGGTGGATACGCAATCACAAGGCTGTCATTCTGCTGGGGCGTTCACAAAAAAGATGTGGGATAACTGTGCTATAGTCGGCGGCGATAAGGAGTAATCATGCAGAAAAAAAATAAGATAACGATGAGTGATATCGCCAGGGAAGCCGGTGTTTCTCAGGCGACCGTTTCGCTGGTGCTCAACAATAGTCGGGCAATTCGCCTGAGTGATGCCACGCGCGACCGGGTGTATGCCGCGGCGCAGGCGTTGGGCTATCAAAAAATTATCGTGCCGCACCGTAAGGACGGGCAGGAGGAGATTGCGCTGCTGCTCAGCGGTATGCCGAATTACGATCCCTTTGTTGATGCCATTAGCGAGGCCAGCAGCACGGCATGGCAGCGTGATACGTTGCTGACCGTTTACGATTACGGCGACGATATGGAACTGGCCGGGCAGATTATCCGTCAGTTGGAGCGGCGCAACTGCGCGGGAGTCATTCTCGCCAGCTCGGTAACGCGCGTCTTCGACTTTTCACCCTTTGAACCGTTAATCAACAAGCCGGTGGTGCTGCTGAACCAGTACGATCCCAACCGCCCGCTGTTGCCGACTTTCCTGCCGGATGACCGGGCTAACGCCTGCCAGACCGTCAACCATCTGCTGGCGCAGGGGGTGACGCGCATCGCGCACATCATGGGCGATGAGTGGATGGATGCCAGCGTGCTGCGCCTGGAAGGGTATCGCCAGACGCTTGAGCATGCGGGCATTACGGTGGATGAAGCGTTAATCAAGCAAACGGACTGGTCGCTGGATGCCACGTTTAAAGCCACGCTGGAGCTGATGCGCCTGCCGCAGCCGCCGCAGGCCATCTTCTGCGCCAGCGACTGGATGACGCTCGGTTGCTATCAGGCGCTGGCAACGTTGAATGTGTCGATTCCTGGGGACGTGCTGGTGTGTGGTTATGACGATCAGCGGATTGCCCATCAGTTGACGCCGGCGCTGACCAGCGTGCAGCTCGCTTATAACGAGTTGGGTCGAATGGCGGTGAGCTATCTCTGCGATGGCGACGATACCGCCGCTCATATCCGGCTGGTGGGCAAGTTGCAGGTGCGCGGCAGCAGCCAGCGCACCTGAAAAAATCAGCTGACGGGAATCATCACGATGTCGCGGAATGCCGGGCGTTCGGCTAGCTGCTGATACCAGCGCGCGAGGTGTGGGCGTGGCTGCCAGGTCTTGACGGTTTCCAGCAGGTTATAGACGAACGGCGCGACGGCGATATCGCCCACGCCGAACGCTTCGCCGGAGAGCCAGGTCTGTTTCGCCAGCGTGTCCTCCAGAATGTCCAGCAGCGGCTCGCAGGCTTCAATGGCCGCTTCAATCTCCGCCATATTGCGCTGTTCCGCTGGGGTTCTTACCAGCCCGATGAGGATTTTGCGATGCACCGGGGACAGGGTCTCGTTGGCCCAGTCCATCCATTTTTCGCTTTTGGCGCGCTGAATGGGGCTGGCTTGCCACAGGCTGTCAGTTCCGTACTGCGCCGCCAGGTAGCGGACAATAGTATTGGACTCCCACAACACGTCATCACCGTCTTTCAACATCGGCACCAGACCGTTCGGATTGAGCGCCAGATAGGCCGCGTCGCGGTTCACGCCAAAGCCCTGACCCGCCATAATCTGCTCGTAGGGCAGGTTGAGTTCGGCCAGCGTCCAGCGCACTTTTTTCACGTTCGTTGAATTATTTCGTCCCCACAGCGTAACCATAACCACTCCCGTTTTTTTAGCGAAGGTTCAATGTGCGGCAAAGTTAACGCTTACGCAATCTTGATCAAAAAAAATGTCAGGTTTTAAGCACAAGTTGGGGATCTTGCGTAAACTTAAAAAACTTTACCAACTCACTGTTTCTTTAAGAGAGTTTCTACGTTATTACTCACGGCCTGGTGCAGCACGGCACTGTCGTGGCGTGTTTTGGGAATGGATACTTGGGTGGTTTTTATGATGTGTAACGCTAACGCCTTCAGGAGCCTGATGGCAGGCTCTGCGCTTTTACTTTTGATTGCACCGGCGGTGCAGGCGGCGGAGCAGATGCCCGATGCGCCGGCTATCGACGCGCGCGCGTTTATATTGATGGACTATGCCAGCGGTAAGGTACTGACCGAAGGCAATGCCGATGAGAAGCTGGACCCGGCCAGCCTGACGAAAATCATGACCAGCTACGTGGTTGGCCAGGCGCTGAAGGCGAACAAAATCAAGCTGACCGATATGGTCACGATTGGCCGTGATGCGTGGGCCACCGGCAACCCGGCGCTGCGCGGATCCTCGGTGATGTTCCTCAAGCCGGGCGAGCAGGTCTCCGTCGAGAACCTCAATAAAGGGGTAATTATCCAGTCGGGCAACGATGCCAGCATCGCCATCGCCGACTACGTTGCAGGCAGTCAGGACTCTTTTGTGAGCCTGATGAACGGCTATGCGCAGAAAATTGGCCTGACAAATACCACCTTCAAAACTGTTCACGGCCTGGATGCGCCGGGGCAGTACAGCACCGCGCGCGACATGGCGCTGCTGACCAAAGCCATGATTCACGATGTGCCGGAAGAGTACGCGGTACACAAAGAGAAAGAGTTTACCTTCAACAATATCCGCCAGCCGAACCGTAACCGCCTGCTGTGGAGCACCAACCTCAACGTCGACGGCGTGAAAACCGGTACGACCGCCGGCGCGGGCTACAACCTGGTGTCATCGGCCACCCAGGGCGATATGCGCCTGATTGCCGTGGTGCTGGGCACCAAGAGCGATCGCGTGCGGTTTAACGAGTCGGAAAAATTGTTGACCTGGGGTTTCCGTTTCTTTGAAACCGTCACCCCGATTAAGCCGGATGCGACCTTTGTCAGCCAGCGAGTGTGGTTTGGCGATAAGAGCGAAGTGAATCTGGGGGCCGGGGAAGCCGGTTCGGTGACGATTCCGAAAGGCCAGCTGAAAAACCTGAAGGCCAGCTACAGCTTAACTCAGCCGCAGCTGACCGCGCCGCTGACCAAAGGGCAGGTGGTGGGGACCATTGATTTTAAACTCAACGACAAAACCATCGAACAGCGCCCGCTGATCGTCATGGAAGCGGTCGAAGAGGGCGGGTTCTTTAGCCGGATGATGGACTTCGTGCTGATGAAGTTCCACGAGTGGTTCGGCAGCTGGTTCTCGTAATGCCTGATTAATACAGCAGCGAGATTTGCTGCTGTTTCGCCAGCGCCACCAGTTCTTCATCCGGACTGGTGTCGCTGGCAATCACATCAAAGCGCGTCAGATCGCCCATGCGGGCGGGGCGCACTTTGCCAAACTTGCTGTGATCCGCTACCAGCACATGATAGCGCGCCTGGCGCATTGCCCAGTGCTTCACCGGCAGCTCTTCCAGATTAAAACAGGTTGCGCCCATCTCGATGTCGATACCCGCCGCGGAATAGAAGGCGATGTCCGGGCACAGGTGCGACAACGTATCCTGCTCGCTCAGCGGTTTGAAAATAGCGTTGCTGGCGTGGAACTCGCCGCCGCAAAGAATAGGCCGACAGTTGGGCTTGTCTTGTAGCGCGAGGAAAGTGTTGAGGGAGTAGCAGACGGCGGTAAAAGGCAGATCGTTATCAATGGCATCGATAATCCACGGAGTGGTGGTGCCGCAGTCGAAAAAAGCCATCTGGTGCGGCTTGAGCAGCTTTGCGGCATGGCGTGCCGCCAGCTTTTTTTCTTCCACCAGGCGGGTTTTTTGGTCGCTCAGTAAATAGTGCGGCACGCTGCGCGGTTCCAGCACCACGTAGCCCCCCAGCAGCACGACCGGCCCGCTTTCGCTGTTAAGATCGCGACGAATCGTCATTTCAGAAACGCCAAGCAGCGCCGCCGCTTCTTTAAGATGCAGCTTATCGCTACGTTTCAGTGCCTGAATCAGTTGGCCAATTCGCTCGTCGCGTCGTGTTTCCATAGTGCCTCTGGTGGACATGCCCCGGCAGGTCGCCGGGGCTCAGCGCGTTATTTTACCTGCGAGCGAAGTGCTAGTCACGCACCCAGCCTTTACGAATCGGAACAGAGAAGATAATGCGGTGCAGCTGCTGAAGGCGCGGGTAAACCAATGCGCCAATGGAGTGCCACAGCATTTGCGCGACCATGCAACCTACGAGGCCGCTGAGGAAACCGCCGAGCATATCCATCGGCCAGTGTACGCCAAGATAGACGCGGGACCAGGCAATCGCCATCCCCACGACCATCAGCACCAGCCCGGACCACAGGCGGTGCCAGAACAGGAACGCCAGCGCGAAGGTGAATATCACCGTGCCGTGGTCGCTCGGGAAGGAGTTATCCGGCGCGTGATGCAGGAACGTATGGCCGACGTTTTCGACAAACGGACGCTCGTGCGGGAATAGCTGACCAATCGTCCACGACAGCGTAAGGCTAACGGCAATCGCCAGCGCGACTTTAATCACCAGATGACGCTGAGCATGCACCTGCTTACGTTCACCCCATAACCACATGGCGGCGGCCAGCAGAGGGACGATCAGGATCAGATCCTGCGCGATGAATGTCGCCAATGAAATTTCCCACGCCGCCGAGGCAGGGGTGGCATTGATGAGCAAAAACAGCGAATGGTTCAGGTTTTCCAGCATAGCGTTCCGGCTTAATAGATGACGTTTATATGACAGCTACCTTAAAAAGTCGTTTCTGGCGGGTAAAGCGGCATTGTCTGATTCGCTATACGTAATTTAAGGCGGCCTGTCGCATGGCGTAGAGTATAGTGCCAACTACCTTAAGCCAATCTTAACAACTCTTAACAACATCAATTTGTGCGAAATTGTTAAGCTGCGTGATAATTGACTATCACCACTAGCGTGCATTGATTAAACTTGCGCGTTTTTAGAATGCATACGAGTCATATGGACACTTTATCTTCTTCCCGGAAACGCTTAGGGCGCAAGGCGATTCTGTTCCCGCTTTGCCTCGTGCTCTATGAGTTTTCTACCTATATCGGCAACGATATGATCCAGCCCGGCATGCTCGCAGTGGTGAAGGAATTCAACGCTGGCGATGAATGGGTGCCGACCTCGATGACCGCCTACCTTGCCGGCGGTATGTTCCTGCAATGGCTGCTGGGGCCGCTATCGGACCGCATTGGCCGCCGTCCGGTCATGCTCACTGGCGTGGTCTGGTTTATCGTCACCTGTCTGGCGACTCTGCTGGTGCAAAATATTGAGCAGTTCACTTTCCTGCGTTTTTTACAGGGTGTGAGTCTGTGCTTTATTGGCGCGGTGGGTTATGCGGCGATTCAGGAGTCTTACGATGAGGCGACCTGTATCAAGATAACCGCCTTGATGGCCAACGTCGCATTGATTGCGCCATTACTGGGGCCACTGGTGGGGGCCGCGTGGATCCACGTCGCCCGTTGGGAGAGCATGTTTGTGCTCTTCGCGGTGCTGGCAGCCCTGGCTTATATCGGGCTGCATAAGGAGATGCCGGAGACGGCGACGCGCATTGGCGAGAAGCTGTCGTTAAAAGAGCTGGGGCGAGATTATCGCGAAGTGCTGAAAAATGGCCGCTTCGTGGCGGGCGCGCTGGCGACGGGTTTTGTCAGCCTGCCGCTGCTGGCGTGGATCGCGCAGTCGCCGGTGATTATTATTAGCGGTGAGGGCGCGAGCAGCTATGAATACGGCCTGCTGCAGGTGCCGATTTTCGGCGCGCTGATCCTCGGAAACCTTGTGCTGGCGCGTCTGACTTCGCGCCGCACGGTGCGCGCGCTGATCGTCGCGGGGGGATATCCCATTATGTTTGGCCTTATTCTGGCCGCTGCGGCGACGGTGGTGTCGTCTCATGCCTATCTGTGGATGACCGCCGGATTAAGCTGCTACGCCTTCGGGATTGGTCTGGCGAACGCCGGGCTGGTGCGTTTGACGCTGTTTGCCAGCGAGATGAGCAAAGGTACGGTCTCCGCGGCGATGGGCATGCTGCAAATGCTGATCTTTACCGTCGGCATTGAGCTTAGTAAACACATGTACCTGTTGGGGGGAATTGGCTTATTCAGCCTGTTCAACCTGGCCGGTGGTTTGCTGTGGCTGGGGCTGATGGTGATGTTCCTGCGGGATAAAACGGTCGGCAGCGGCTTACAGCCGCAATAACGCTACGCAGCTTATCGGGCCTACGATCGATAATCGACCAGTAGGCCCGATAACCGAGCCGGATCTTAATCAGGCAAACGGCGCTTCGCCGTTGAGCACCTTATCAATAATCTCCAGCACGCCTTCTTCGTTATTGTGCGCCGCACGATAATTCGCGACCGCTTTCACCGCTTCAGACGCATTGGCCATCGCAAAACCGTAGCCAGCCTGCTTCAGCATCTCAATATCGTTGCCGCTGTCGCCAAAAGCCACCACTTCCTCGTTACGGATGCCCCAGCGCGCCTGCAGCAGACTCAAGCCGTGTGCCTTGTGCACGCCGGGGATGATCAGGTCGATACTGCCGTGACCGGTGGTGACGGCGGTGAGCATATGACCAAGCTTGTCATCAAGCAGTGTCTGCATTTGTGGCACTTTATCGTCCGGAATATTCAGGGCGAATTTGAGAATGGTGTCGTCGAGGTTATCGAAATTCTCCACCAGCTCCAGACGGTGATAATAGTGCACCGCAATGTCGTGGAAGCGCGGGTCATAGTGCTTCAGCGTGTAGGCGCTCTGTTTACCGCAGGCGATAATCTCAATTTCCGGGCGCGTTTGCAGGAACGCCACAATCTGCTGGAAATGGTCGCGCGGCATTGAACAGTTGAAAACGTCCTCTCCGGCGTCGCGGACCCAGCCGCCATTCTCGGCAACGAAGCCAATTTCATCGACAATTTCCGGGAAGAACGACGCCAGTTGGTAGTACTGGTTGCCGCTGGCGACCACAAAGCGAATCTGCTGTTCTTTCATCCGCGCATACTGTTGGCGGAAGCGTTCGCGGTTATAGGTTTTCTTGTCGTTTAAAAATGTGCCATCCATGTCGACAGCGATCAGTTTAACGCTCATCAATGACTCTCCATTACAACGCGGGGCTCGGGTTTCGCCACCGCTTTCGCCACCAGAGCGGCAATCAGAACCAGCGCCAGGACGGCCAGCATCGCGCTACGCAGACCGTAATGTTCGCCGAGGAAGCCGAGCAGCGGCGGCCCGACCAGAAACGCCAGATAGCCAGTGGTGGCGACAACGCTGACGCGAGTTGGCGCATCCGGGCCGGTATCGCTGGCGGCGGAAATCGTGAGCGGGAAGCCAAGCGACGCGCCCAGTCCCCATAGAATAACCGACACGCCGGCCACCCAGGCGCTGTCGACAAAAATAATCAGCGCAATACCGAGCGCCCCCATCAACGCGCTGGCGCGCACCACGCTGACGCGGCTGTAGCGGTCGATAAACCAGCCGCCGGTAAAGCGCCCGACGGTCATACCCAGCGTGAAGCCGGCGTAAATGAGCGAGCCGGAGGTGGGACTAAAACCATGACCGTCCACCATCAGCAGCGGTAGCCAGTCGTTGGCTGAGCCTTCGGCGAACGCCATCGCCAGCACCACTACGCCAATCAGCATCAGCTGCATATCACGCCAGAAGGGCACGCCTTTTTCCTGGTGCTGTGCATCTTCCGCGGCGTTTTTGCCGGTGCCGTCGGGAATGGCCTTAATGGCAATGGCGATGGGGGCAATACCCACCAGCGCCGCCAGCAGAATATGCCACATCGCAGGAAGACCCAAGGCGGTGACCGCCATGCCGATGCCGGCGCCAACCAGCGTGCCGAAGCTGTAAAAGCCGTGCATCATTGGCAGTACGGTTTTTTTCATTTCGCGCTCGACCGCTGCGCCTTCAACGTTAATCGCCACTTCCGCTGAGCCAAAGCTGGCGCCAAAGATGGCCAGGCCGATAGCGAAGATCCACGCCGAGCCAAAGTGCAGCGCCAGGCTGAGGATCATCATGCCAAAGATGGCGCACGACATAGTGGTGCGAATCACCGCGCGGGTCCCGAATCGTTTCACTAAAAAAGCCGAACAAAGGATGCCGCTCATCGAACCAATCGACAGGCCAAACAGCACGATGCCCATTTCAGCAGTAGAAACCGATAAAATATCGCGGATCGCAGGCGTACGCGTAGCCCAGGAGGCCATCAATAAACCGGGTAAAAAGAAGAACATAAAGAGCGCCCACATCCGCAGTTGCAGGGCTTTACGGGAAGTTAACGTTGTCATCCATTCGCGTCGGGTCGGAAAGTGTGCAGACAACACTAACAAGACTGTGTACATTTGTACATAATCTGCATGAGGAGAATTATGGCTCGCCGACCGAATGACCCGCAGCGCCGGGAGCGCATCGTTGACGCTACGCTGGAAACGATCGCCACGCACGGCATTAATGCGGTCACGCACCGTAAAATCGCCACCTGCGCTGATGTGCCGTTGGGGTCGATGACCTATTATTTCGACGGCATTGAAGCGCTGCTGGGCGAGGCGTTTCGCACCTTTACCGATCGGATGTCGGAAGAGTATACGGCGTTCTTCGCCGATGTGACCAACACCACGGAAGCCTGTGATGCCGTTGCTGAAATCATCTTCAGCAGCCAGGTGACAACACCGAAGAACATGACCCTGATGTATCAGCTGTACGCGCTGGCGAGCAGTACGCCGTCGATGAAAGCGATTATGCAGAACTGGATGAAGCGCAGCCAGCAGACGCTGGCGCAGTGGTTCGACCCGACGACCGCCCGCGCGCTGGACGCCTTTATCGAAGGCATGACGCTGCATTTTGTCACCGATCGCCAGCCGCTGACGCGCGAGGATATTCGCAGCATGGTAGGGCGCATTGCCGGAGAGAAGCTGCGCTAGCTTAGCGTCGCGCCAGCGGTCACGTTGACGATGGTCGCGGTCATGGCTCCGGCTGCGTCAGCGGCCAAAAATGTTATCACTCCGGCGACCTGCTCGAGCGTAGGCAATTGTTTAAGCAGGGTGCCTTGCGCCGCGCCGCCCAGCCATTCGTCGACGGTGAGTTCCATTGCCTGCGCCTTCTGGCGAAAGATCTCGCCGGTATAGGAGCCCGCTTCTACGGCCCCGATAATCGCGTGTGAACGTACGCCGAGCACGCGGATGTTGCGCGGGCCTAGTTCGCTTGCCAGCGCTTTAATAAACGCCTCCGTTGCCGCACAGCCCACGATATGTCCCAGGTGTCCTGGGATTGCCATCGCGGCTGCCGGGGCGACGACGGTCAGCATCACCCCCTGGCGGCGTCCACCCAGATAGGGGGCAGCCGATTTGGCGATAATAAACTGGGCTGCCAGAAACGGATCGATTCCCTGTCTGAACTCGGCAAGGGACAGCCGCTCCAGATGTTTTCCCTGCTCATGCATAAAGCCGGTCGCGTTTACCACCACGTCGATGCCGTGAGCCTGCTCGGCCAGCTGCGCGACGCGCCGCTGCGTCGCCTGTTCATCGAGTACGTCAACGGTAAAGGTGCTGACAGTGCCCCCCTGCGCGCGCACGCTTTCGGCCACCGCGTCGAGCTTATCCTGATGGCGCGCCGCGAGATGCACCAGCGCGCCCTCGCGGGCCATGGCATGCGCTACCGCGCCGCCAATAGCACCGCTGCCGCCGAAGATAATCGCGACTTTGCCTGCTAATAACATAGGTCACCTCATGGTTCGGTGCGTGTTCTATCAGTATGGGATAGGGGGGAGGGGATGCAAGCGAAGCGAGTTTAATGTATTGATTTTGTTTGGTTTAACTGGATTTCAGGCAACAAAAAACCCATCAACCTTGAACCAAAGATGGCGGGGTTGATGGGCTCCACAAAATGGGGACATCAAAGAAAAGCAGTGGCACTAATTAAGACTCGCACCCTGAGGAAAAGTTCTGCGTTGCGCAAAAAAATTTTCTTTTCTTTGTTTTCCCCCAGTCAGGGCTAGCCGCCTAGTCCTGGCCAGATGATGATAATGAGCGTACCGGCGAGGGTTAACAGCACGTTTGCGATCGCATACGTGCCCGCATAACCCAGCGCCGGAATATTGCTGCGCGCGGTGTCGCTGATGATTTCCATTGCTGGTGCACAGGTACGCGCTCCCATAATGGCGCCGAACAGCAGCGCGCGGTTCATGCGCAGGACGTAAGCACCGAACAGGAAACAGATAACCACCGGAACCAGGCTGACAAACAGTCCCGCAACCAGCATCTGGCCGCCAACCACGCCGAGGCTGTTGCCAATGCCGCCGCCAGCGCTTAAGCCGACGCCCGCCATAAACACCATCAGACCAAACTCTTTCACCATGTTCAGCGCGCCCTGCGGGATATAGCCGAAGGTGGGGTGGTTAGCACGCAGGAAGCCAAGCATGATGCCCGCAAACAGCAATCCGGCAGCGTTGCCGACGCCGAAGCTAAAGTTGCTGAACTGGAAGGTGATCATGCCGATCATCAGGCCGATGATAAAGAAGGCGCAGAAGGCCAGCAGGTCGGTCACCTGGCTGTGGATGGAGACGAAGCCGATACGATCGGCGACGGTTTTCACGCGGCGCGCGTCGCCGCTCACCTGTAGCACATCACCTTTGTTGAGGACGATGTTATCGTCGATCGGCATTTCAATCTGGCTACGGATGACGCGGTTGAGGAAGCAGCCGTGGTCGGTCAGCTTCAGCTGCGCCAGACGGCGACCCACCACATTATGATTTTTCACCACGATCTCTTCGGTAACGATGCGCATGTCCAGCAGATCGCGGTCGAACACCTCTTTACCGTTACGGAAGCTCGGGTCCAGACGCGCATGGGCATCCGGGTAGCCAACCAGCGAAATCTCATCACCCATTTGCAGGACAGCGTCGCCGTCCGGGTTCGCCAGAATGCCGTTGCGGCGGATACGTTCGATATAGCAGCCGGTCTGGCGATAGATGCCCAGTTCACGCAGATTTTTGCCGTCGGCCCATGCAACCAGCTCTGGCCCCACGCGGTAGGCGCGGATCACCGGCAGATAGACTTTACGATTGGTGTCGGTGTCAAGACCGCGCTCGCGGGCGATCTGCTGGGCGCTGGTTTGCAGATCCTGATGCTGGAACTTCGGCATATAGCGGGCGGCGACGATCAGGCTCACCAGACCAATCAGGTAGGTCAGGGCATAACCAAGACTCAGATGATCTTGCGCCTGCGCCAGCAGAGCGCTCTCCATGCCGGAGTGGCGCAGAGTATCTCCCGCGCCCACCAGAACCGGCGTAGATGTCATGGAACCGGCAAGCAAACCGGCGGTCAGACCGATATCCCAGCCGAAGAGTTTACCGAGGCCCAGCGCAATCAGCAGCGCGCTGCCGACCATCACTAACCCCAGCATGAGATAATTTTTACCGTCGCGGAAGAAAATAGAAAAAAAGTTGGGTCCGGCTTCAACACCAACGCAGAAAATAAACAGCATAAAGCCTAAATTCAGCGCGTCGGTGTTAATACTAAAGTGCTGCTGCCCTAATAAGAGGGAGACGACTAAAACGCCAATGGAATTACCAAGTTGGATGGAGCCCAGACGTAATTTGCCAAGACAAAGCCCCAGCGCTAATACCACGAATAATAACAGGATGTAATTCCCGTTTAACAAATCTGCGACGTTTATATTCACGGAATCTAACTTATCGTTTACCAGTAACGTGTTGAAAGAAAGGGTTATTTGGTCTACTGTTGACCAAGGGCGATGGTTGGCTTAATGCTATCCTGTACCCAAAAAATAACCAGAAAATAGCGGTCAGTAGTTTAATCGTTCCTGAAAGCTACGGCTAGCAACAATCGCTTTTAGCACCGAAGTGTTTTGGCAGGGAAAGCCAAAAACTTTATCTGACTGGGCGCCCGTAAGGGTGATGAATGGGGTTTGATAGAGAATTTTTCAGGAGATGCGTGTGAAAACTGAACGCGGTTGGGTCGGTATAATATGCTGCTTTTTACTTTTTATAGTGGTCTTTTTTTCACTCGTCCTGCACGTCAAGGGCGCATTTCGCGCATCCGGAAATCCTGAACTCGGCCTGCTGTTTTTTATTATTCCAGGCGCCGTGTCCAGCTTTATCTCTCCGCGTCGTCGGGTGATGTTGCCGCTGGTGGGGGCGATTCTTGCCGCACCGCTGTGCCTGCTGCTGACGCGACTGTTTCTCGAGAATCACGGTTCTTTCTGGCAGGAGCTGGCGTGGTTGTTCAGCGCTATCTTCTGGTGTGCGCTCGGCGCGCTGTGCTATCTGTTCGTCAGTTCGTTGCTGCACGACAAACGCCGGGAAAACAAACGCCCGCTGTAGGGCGGGCGTCGTGTCACGTCTCGTTAAGCGAATCAGGCAAACAGGCCCAGGTTCTCTTTCGCCCACGCTTCAAAATCGGTGCAGCCGCCGATGTGTTTCTGATCGACAAAAATCTGCGGCACGGTTTCAACCGGTTTACCCACCGTTTTTTCCAGATCGGCTTTGCTGATGCCTTCTGCGTGAATATCCACGTAACGGTAGTTAAAATCGTCGCGCTCCTGAGTCAGTTTCTCCGCCAGCTCTTTTGCACGAACGCAATAAGGGCAGCCCGGACGACCAAAAATTACGGTAAACATAGTGTCTCTCCTCAAACGAGCGGAATAATCAATGTGCCTGTCGGCGAATGGCGCTTATCATGCCGCGCCGGACGCGCGGGGGAAAGAAGGTTCTGCCTGTTGTTCTGATTCATCAAGGCTATGTTTGGCTAATTATTTTTCCCCCGCTTACCGTTATACTCGAGCTGAATTGGCTATCAAAATACGCGACAGGTTCACAGGAGGAGAGGCATGCGTTCGCTGGGAGCACTACCGAAAAGCGTTTTAATTCTGGAGACCATCGGCATGATTGTGCTGGCGGTGGCATGGCTGTCGCTGAATCAGTACGTCACGCTGCCCGCGCCGTTCGCCAGCCCGCTGGCGGCGGTGGTGATGATCTTCGTGGGAATTGCGCTGATGCTGCCTGCCGCTGGCGTGCTATTTCTCGGCATAGCCCGCGCCGTAGCGCCGCAGCTGATGAATCCTGGCCAGTCGCGAAAAAAGGAAAACAAAGATGACACCGACCATTGAGGTATTGCTTAACCATCGCTCCATTCGTCAATTCACCGACGAACCGATTCGCGACGATCAGCGTCAGGCGATTATCGCCAGCGCCCAGGCAACGTCCAGCTCGAGCTTTTTGCAGTGTACATCGATTATTCGCATTACCGATAAGGCGATGCGCGAGCAGCTGGTCGGCCTGACCGGCGGGCAGCAGCACGTGGCGCAGGCGGCAGAATTCTGGGTATTCTGCGCCGATTTTAACCGTCATCTACAGATTTTTCCTGATGCGCAGCTGGGCCTGGCGGAACAACTGCTGTTGGGCGTGGTGGATACCGCGCTGATGGCGCAAAACGCGCTGACCGCGGCGGAATCGCTGGGTCTGGGAGGCGTGTATATCGGCGGGTTGCGTAATAACATCGAAACCGTGACCGAGCTGCTGGCGCTGCCAAAGCACGTGCTGCCGCTGTTTGGTCTGTGCCTGGGCTGGCCGGCAAGCCATCCGGATCTCAAGCCGCGTCTACCTGCCACGCTGTTGGTGCATGAAAACCACTACCAACCGATGGATCGCGAAGTGCTGGCGCAGTACGACGAACAGCTGGCGCAGTATTATCTGTCGCGCAGCACCAACGCGCGCCGCGATACCTGGAGCGACCATATTCGCCGTACGTTGGTGAAAGAAAGTCGACCGTTTATTCTGGACTATCTCCACAAGCAGGGCTGGGCGACACGCTAAAGCATGCGTTACCCGGAGGCCCGATAAGCGCAACGCTATCGGGCTGAATCTTTGTCAGGGCGCATACATTCGGCCAGGGGAAAGCGGTATGCTACGTCGGCTTTTTTTACGGTCTTTTTGGAGAGGTAAAGGGTGAAAATCGCCATTTTATCCCGGGATGGAACGCTCTACTCGTGCAAACGTCTGCGCGAGGCCGCCCTTCGCCGTGGCCACATCGTCGAGATCCTCGACCCGCTTTCGTGCTACATGAATATCAATCCGTCGGCATCGTCCATTCATTATAAAGGGCGCCAGCTGCCGCATTATGACGCGGTGATCCCGCGTATCGGCTCGGCTATCACTTACTACGGCATGGCGGCGCTGCGTCAGTTTGAAATGTTGGGCAGCTACCCGCTCAACGAATCGGTAGCGATTACCCGCGCCCGCGATAAGCTGCGTTCGCTCCAGCTGCTGGCGCGCCAGGGCATCGACCTTCCGGTGACCGGTATTGCCCATTCGCCGGACGATACCAGCGATCTTATCGACATGGTCGGCGGCGCGCCGCTGGTGGTCAAGCTGGTGGAAGGGACGCAGGGAATCGGCGTGGTGCTGGCCGAAACGCGACAGGCGGCGGAGAGCGTGATTGACGCCTTTCGCGGGCTGAACGCGCATATCCTGGTGCAGGAATACATCAAAGAGGCCAAAGGGCGCGATATTCGCTGCCTGGTGGTGGGCAATCAGGTGGTGGCGGCGATTGAGCGCCGGGCGAAGGAGGGCGATTTTCGCTCCAACCTGCATCGCGGCGGTGTCGCCACGGTGGCCGACATTACTCACGCCGAGCGCGAGATTGCGATTAAGGCGGCTCAAACCCTGGGCCTTGATGTAGCCGGTGTGGATATCCTGCGCGCAGCGCGCGGACCGCTGGTGATGGAAGTGAACGCCTCGCCGGGGCTGGAAGGGGTGGAAACCACTACCGGTATCGATATTGCCGGAAAAATGATCGCGTGGATCGAGCAACAGGCACACCCTGGATTTTGCCTGAAAATCGGTGGCTAGTGCGGCTTTCATGGTATGTGACGCTTTTTTTGCGTAAGCTATATGGCAATCTGGTTCTCAGGCCGGGCCCTGTCCCGGTCGTTTGTGTTTTATGAAATGTTACTTTACCGCATGAGGTCATAGGCAATATGGATTCTCTCGTCGTCCCGAGTCTGGATACGTTACGTCAGTGGCTCGACGAAATAGGCATGAGCTTTTTTGAGTGTGACACCTGTCAGGCGCTGCACCTGCCGCATATGCAAAATTTTGATGGCGTCTTCGATGCCAAAATTGACCTCATTGATAACGTCGTGCTCTTCTCGGCGCTGGCCGAGGTTAAGCCGTCTGCGCTGCTGGCGGTGGGGGCAGATCTGTCTGCGATTAACGCCAGCTCGCTGACCGTGAAAGCGTTTCTCGATATGCAGGATGATAATCTGCCAAAGCTGGTGGTTTGCCAGTCTTTATCCGCTGCGGTTGGGGTCAGCTTCGAACAGTTTGCGGCTTTCGTGCAGCAAAGCGAAGAGCAGGTCTCGATGGTCATCCTCGAGGCGTCCGCCCAGCAGCTGCTGTATAAGCCGGAAGAAGAAGAACAGCCGCCGGAAGATGTTCAATACCATTTTCTTCACTAATCCTCCCCGCTAAATAGCGCAGTCACTGCCATGGTGGCTGCGTATTACACGCTTTTATTCTGCTTTTAACCTTATTTTAAAGATTCTTTCACTACCTGATTGGCTCTTTTGGCTTATCAGATAGAGTGATCTTGCATAAAAAATTGATAAAAGGCGTTTTTTACGCTGACCTATAGCCTCCGGCTCGGGCTACAGTTATTCTTGCGACATATCGGTGCACCCCCTAATTATTGCTGGCAATACTCATTGTTGGCGAGAATTTTGCATCGATAGCGCGAGCAATGACTGCAGGGGAGCCCGGTCTCTTCTCTTTCATGCAGTACGAAAAAATATGCATGATTTCTGCATACTCTAAATTGCGTATATTTAGTCCGTTTGTTAACGGGCGACGAGAAGGATAAGAGATATGGCCGCCTTAAATAAAAAATGGTTAACAGGTCTGGTGACGGGGGCGCTGATGGCTGCCTCGGCAAGCGTGCTCGCTGCAGAACAAAAAACGCTGCATGTCTATAACTGGTCCGACTATATCGCGCCGGATACCGTGGCGAACTTCGAGAAAGAGACCGGGATTAAAGTCGTGTACGACGTATTCGACTCTAACGAAGTGCTGGAAGGGAAACTGATGGCAGGAAGCACAGGTTTTGACCTGGTGGTGCCGTCGGCAAGCTTCCTGGAACGCCAGCTCACTGCGGGGGTGTTCCAGCCGCTCGATAAGAGCAAGCTGCCAAACTGGAAAAATCTCGATCCGGAAGTCCTGAAGCTGGTCGCTAAGCACGACCCGGAGAATAAATACGCCATGCCTTACCTGTGGGCGACCACCGGTATTGGCTATAACGTTGATAAGGTCAAAGCCGTACTGGGCAAAGACGCGCCGCTGAACAGTTGGGATCTGGTGATGAAGCCAGAGAACCTCGAGAAGCTGAAGAGCTGCGGCGTTTCCTTCCTTGATGCGCCGGAAGAGATCTTTGCCACCGTGCTGAACTATCTGGGCAAAGATCCGAACAGCAGCAAGGCGGATGATTACACCGGCCCGGCAACCGACCTGCTGCTGAAGCTGCGTCCGAATATTCGCTACTTCCACTCCTCCCAGTACATTAACGATCTGGCTAACGGCGATATCTGCGTGGCCATCGGCTGGGCAGGCGACGTGTGGCAGGCGGCGAACCGTGCGAAAGAAGCGAAGAACGGCGTGAACGTCTCCTACTTCATTCCGAAAGAGGGGGCGCTGGCATTCTTTGACGTCTTCGCAATGCCTGCCGATGCGAAAAACAAAGACGAAGCCTATCAATTCCTTGATTACCTGATGCGTCCTGACGTGATTGCGCATATTAGCGACCATGTGTTCTACGCCAATGGCAACAAGGCTTCTACGCCGCTGGTGAGCGCGGAGATTCGCGACAATCCGGCGATTTACCCGCCGGCTGATGTCTTCGCCAAGCTGTTTACGCTGAAAGTCCAGGATCCAAAAATCGACCGCGTCAGAACGCGCGCATGGACCAAAGTGAAAAGCGGGAAATAATGCCGTTATGCACCGGGGCAGTGCAACTGCCCCAATCTGGACATCCACCACATGGCGGGTGTCCAGAGGTTGATATGACAACCGGGTCATATCGATATTCGTTTTTTGCCGGAGAGCACCAGATTGAACGACGCTATTCCCCGCCCACAGGCGAAAACCCGCAAAGCGCTCACCCCGCTGCTGGAAATCCGTAATCTGACTAAATCCTTCGACGGCCAGCACGCCGTGGATGACGTTAATCTCACTATCTATAAAGGCGAAATTTTTGCGCTGCTGGGCGCTTCCGGCTGTGGGAAATCGACGCTGCTGCGCATGCTGGCGGGCTTTGAACAGCCAACCGCCGGGCAAATCGTGCTGGACGGCGTCGATCTGGCGCAGGTTCCGCCGTATCTGCGTCCGATTAACATGATGTTCCAGTCCTACGCGCTGTTTCCGCACATGACCGTCGAGCAAAACATCGCCTTTGGTCTTAAGCAGGACAAGCTACCGAAGGCGGAAATTAGCGCCCGCGTCGCCGAGATGTTGGCGCTGGTGCACATGCAGGAGTTCGCGAAGCGTAAGCCGCACCAGCTTTCCGGTGGCCAGCGTCAGCGTGTGGCGCTGGCGCGAAGCCTCGCCAAACGTCCGAAACTGTTGCTGCTCGATGAACCGATGGGCGCATTAGATAAAAAGCTGCGTGACCGGATGCAGCTGGAAGTGGTTGATATTCTTGAACGTGTTGGCGCGACCTGCGTGATGGTCACCCACGACCAGGAAGAGGCCATGACCATGGCGGGCCGCATTGCCATTATGAACCGCGGTAAGTTCGTACAGATTGGCGAACCGGAAGAAATTTACGAACACCCGACCACCCGCTACAGCGCCGAGTTTATCGGCTCGGTCAACGTTTTCGAAGGGCTGCTGAAAGCGCGCGACGAAGACGGGCTGGTGATTGAGTCTCCGGGGCTGGTTCATCCATTGAAGGTGGATGCGGACGCCTCGGTGGTCGATAACGTGCCGGTGTACGTGGCGTTGCGCCCGGAAAAAATCATGCTCTGTGAAGATCCGCCAGCGGATGGTTACAACTTCGCCGTGGGGGAAGTTGAGCATATTGCTTACCTTGGCGATCTCTCCATTTATCACGTCCGCCTCAAAAGCGGCCAGATGATCAGCGCACAGCTGCAGAATGCTCACCGCTACCAGAAAGGGTTACCGACCTGGGGCGATGAAGTTCGTCTGTGCTGGGAAGCCGATAGCTGCGTGGTGTTGACGGTTTAAGGAGGGGCTATGAGTACGTATGAACCACCGGCCCGTCCGCACAAACCGGGCGGCTTCGCCCTGTGGCTGGCGCGGGTCAACATGAAGCACGGGCGCAAGCTGGTGATCGCGCTGCCGTATGTGTGGCTGATCCTGCTGTTCCTGCTGCCGTTCCTGATTGTGTTTAAAATCAGTCTGGCGGAAATGGCGCGGGCGATCCCGCCGTATACCGACCTGATGGAGTGGGCCGACGGTCAGCTGACGATCGCGCTGAACTTTGGCAATTTCCTGCAATTGACCGACGATCCGCTCTATTTTGAAGCGTATCTCCAGTCGTTACAGGTTGCCGCCATCTCGACGATCTGCTGCCTGCTGCTTGGTTACCCGCTGGCGTGGGCGGTAGCGCACAGCAAGCCGTCAACGCGAAACATTCTGCTGCTGCTGGTGATTCTGCCGTCGTGGACCTCGTTCCTGATCCGCGTGTACGCGTGGATGGGGATCCTGAAAAACAACGGCGTGTTGAATAATTTCCTGATGTGGCTGGGGGTAATCGATCAGCCTCTGACTATTCTGCACACCAATCTCGCGGTCTACATCGGCATTGTCTACGCCTATCTGCCGTTTATGGTGTTGCCTATTTACACCGCGCTGACCCGCATTGACTATTCGTTGGTTGAGGCCTCGCTGGATCTTGGCGCTCGCCCGCTGAAAACCTTCTTCAGCGTGATTGTGCCGCTCACTAAGGGGGGGATTATCGCCGGTTCGATGCTGGTGTTTATTCCGGCGGTAGGGGAGTTTGTGATCCCGGAACTGCTCGGCGGCCCGGACAGCATTATGATTGGCCGCGTGTTGTGGCAGGAGTTCTTCAACAACCGCGACTGGCCGGTGGCCTCGGCGGTGGCGATCGTCATGCTGCTGCTGTTGATCGTGCCGATCATGTGGTTCCATAAATATCAGCAAAAACAGATGGGGGACCACGGATGAACAATCTACCGGTCGTCCGCTCACCGTGGCGGATCCTGATTCTGGTGCTTGGCTTCACCTTCCTGTACGCGCCGATGCTGATGCTGGTGATCTACTCGTTTAACAGCTCGAAGCTGGTCACCGTGTGGGCTGGCTGGTCGACGCGCTGGTACGGCGAGCTGTTCCGTGACGATGCGATGATGAGCGCGGTGGGGCTGAGCCTGACCATTGCCGCAGCGGCCGCCACGGCGGCGGCGGTGCTTGGCACCATTGCCGCGATGGTGATGGTTCGCTTTGGCCGTTTCCGCGGTGCCAATGGTTTTGCCTTTATGATCACCGCACCGCTGGTAATGCCGGACGTCATTACCGGATTGTCGCTGCTGCTGCTGTTCGTCGCCCTGGCGCACGCCATCGGTTGGCCGGCGGATCGCGGCATGCTGACCATCTGGCTGGCGCACGTGACCTTCTGTACCGCCTACGTGGCAGTGGTGATCTCCTCGCGACTGCGCGAGCTGGATCGCTCCATTGAGGAGGCGGCGATGGATCTTGGCGCCACGCCGCTGAAGGTGTTTTTCGTGATTACGCTGCCGATGATTATGCCGGCTGTCGTTTCCGGCTGGCTGCTGGCCTTTACGTTGTCGTTGGACGATCTGGTGATTGCCAGCTTCGTCTCCGGCCCGGGAGCGACGACCTTGCCGATGCTGGTCTTCTCCAGCGTGCGTATGGGGGTGAATCCGGAGATTAACGCTCTGGCGTCGCTGATCCTTGGCGTGGTCGGAATTGTCGGATTTATCGCCTGGTATTTGATGGCGCGCGCGGAAAAACAGCGGGTACGTGATATCCAGCGTGCAAGACGCGGATAATCCACTTAAAATCGATACGGATATGCAGTCGATGCCGCGAACTTTCGCGGCATCGTTTTCATGGAAGGCGATACATTGGAACTGTTTACTCGAAGCCGTCGGTCGCACGCCCGTCTGAATGTTCCTGCTTTAGTGCAGGTGGCCGCGCTCGCCATTATTTTAATCCGCTGTCTCGACCTGTTGATGGTGTTCAACCTGTTGGGGCTAAGTGGGATAGGCGAATTTATTCATCGCAGCGTCCAGACCTGGTCACTGACGCTGGTGTTTCTCTCCAGTCTGGTGCTGGTGTTTATCGAGATTGCCTGCGCCTTTTCGCTGGTCAAAGGGCGCAACTGGGCGCGCTGGGTCTATCTGCTAACGCAGGTGATTGCCGCCAGCTACCTGTGGGCGGCCTCGCTGGGTTATGGCTACCCGGAGCTGTTCAGCATTGCCGGTGAATCGAAGCGCGAGATCTTCCGCTCGCTGGTGATGCAAAAAATGCCGGATCTGCTGGTTTTATGCCTGCTTTTCATCCCCGCCGCCTCCCGGCGATTTTTCCGCTTACAATAACGGTGATACAATCCACGCCCCATTCGTCTCAAGGTTTTTCTATGCAGTGCGCACTTTATGATGCCGACCGCTGTCGTTCCTGCCAGTGGATTGAGCGGCCCATCGCCGAACAGCTTGCCGCTAAAATGGCCGATCTCCAGACGCTGCTGGCGGATTCTACCGTCGGCGACTGGTGCGCACCCGTCTGCGGGCCGGAGCAGGCTTTTCGCAATAAAGCCAAAATGGTGGTCAGCGGCAGCGTAGAGCGCCCGCTGCTCGGCATGTTGCATCGAGACGGCACGCCGGAAGATTTAACCGATTGTCCTCTTTATCCGCCGTCGTTCGCGCCGGTGTTCGCCGCGCTTAAGCCGTTTATTGCCCGGGCGGGCCTAACGCCGTACAACGTGGCGCGCAAGCGCGGTGAACTGAAGTATTTACTGTTGACGGAAAGCCAGCTCGACGGTGGGATGATGCTGCGCTTCGTACTGCGGTCAGAAACCAAGCTGGAACAGCTGCGCGCCGCGCTGCCGTGGCTACAGGCGCAACTGCCGCAGTTGAAGGTGATCACCGCGAATATCCAGCCGGTGCATATGGCGATTATGGAAGGCGAGCAGGAGATTTTCTTTACCGAACAGCAGGCGCTGGCGGAGCGTTTTAACGGCGTGCCGCTGTGGATCCGCCCGCAAAGCTTTTTCCAGACCAACCCAACGGTGGCCAGCGCGTTATACGCTACCGCGCGTGACTGGGTACGGGCGCTGCCGGTGAATCACATGTGGGACCTGTTCTGCGGCGTGGGCGGCTTTGGCCTGCACTGCGCGACGCCGGAGATGACCCTGACCGGCATTGAGATTGCCCCGGAAGCCATTGCCTGTGCGAAGCAGTCGGCGGCAGAGTTGGGGTTGGATAAGCTGCATTTCCAGGCGCTGGACTCCACGCAATTTGCCACCGCCCAGGCGGATATTCCGCAACTGGTGCTGGTCAACCCGCCGCGCCGGGGCATTGGTAAAGCGTTATGCGACTATCTCAGCGAGATGGCGCCGCAGTATATTATTTACTCCAGCTGCAACGCGCAGACGATGGCAAAAGACATTACCCACCTGCCGGGATACCGGATCGAAAAAGTACAGCTGTTCGATATGTTCCCGCATACCGCGCACTATGAGGTGTTGACGCTGCTGGTTAAGAGCCTATCCCATTAGGCTATTTTATTCGCCATTTTGGGGCCGGGCAGTGCTCGAAATCCTCACGTACTACGTGTACGCTCCGGTTTCTGCGCGCTGTCCGGCCCCAAACTGGCTTCAACAATTACGCCTACTGGGATAGGCTCTAAGCGTTAAGCCTTCACTCCCGGAAGTTTAAATAAAATGTGATAACTCGTGACGCTCGCCTGAGTTAAGCTTGAAAAAAAGCGTAGGTGGAGCGTCATGAATAACGCAAAAAAAATCTTACTGGTGGAAGATGACCAGGATATTGCAACCCTGTTGCGCCTGAATCTGCAGGATGAGGGCTATCAGATTGTGCATGAGGCGGACGGTGCGCGAGCGTTACAGCAGCTTGAGCAATGCGTGTGGGACGCGGTGATTCTTGACTTAATGCTACCCGGCGTTGACGGACTGGAGATCTGTCGCCGTATTCGGCAGATGACGCGCTATTTGCCGGTGATTATTATCAGCGCCCGCACCAGCGAAACGCACCGCGTGCTGGGGCTGGAGACGGGGGCTGACGATTACCTGCCGAAACCGTTTTCAGTGCTGGAACTGGTTGCCCGTGTCAAAGCGCTGTTTCGTCGTCAGGAGGCGATGGGGCAAAGCATCCGTCTGGAAAGCGGGGCGATTGCCAGCCATGGTCTGACTATCGATCCGCTCTCCCGCGAGGTACGACTGCATGGGGAGTCAATCGAGCTTACGCCGCGAGAATTCGACCTGTTGTACTGGTTTGCGCGCCATCCTGGCGAGGTCTTCTCGCGCCTGTCGCTGTTGGAAAACGTCTGGGGCTATCAGCACGAAGGCTATGAACACACCGTCAACACCCATATCAATCGCCTGCGGATCAAAATAGAGAAGGATCCGGCCGAGCCGGAGATCATCCTCACCGTCTGGGGAAAAGGCTATAAGTTCGCCACTGACAAACCGGAGTCTGCACCATGAATCGACGGCTGAGCCTGAGCCAGCGTCTGACGCTGGTCTTCACCGCCATCCTGCTGCTGTGTGCGATCGCCGCTTGCAGCATACAGCTGTATAACAGCAACCAGTACGGTAATGCGATGGTGCAGCGTCTCTCCTCCGGGCTGGCGCAGCAGATCGTCAACCGCGAGCCGCTGCTGGAAGCGCGCGGCGAGGTGAATGGTCAGACTCTGAAAATGCTGTTCGATCGGCTGATGACCTTCAATCCCAGCGTCGAGCTCTATCTTCTGTCGCCCGAAGGCACGATTATCGCCGACGCGGCGCCGCCCGGACACATCAAGCGCCAGCAGCTCGACATTGAACCGGTAAAAACCTTCCTGAGCGGCGCTGCCTGGCCGGTGTACGGCGACGACCCGCGCAATCTGAATAAACGCAAGGTCTTCAGCGCAGCACCGGTGATGCAAAACGGCAATCTGCGCGGCTATCTTTATATCGTCCTCGAAGGGGAAAATTTCAACGCGCTGGCGGAGAGCGCCTGGCAGAAAACGCTGTGGAGCACCGTGGTCTGGTCGCTGCTGCTGGTGGCGCTGTTTGGCCTGCTGGCGGGGGTGATGATCTGGTACTGGGTCACCCGCCCGGTACGTCAGCTTACCGCAGATGTTGAGGGGCTGGACCGGGACAGTATCAGCGCTATCCGGCAACTCGCTCAGCAACCGCTGGAGGGAGATTCCTCGAACGAGGTGGCGATTCTGCGCAACACCTTTATCGAGCTGGCGCGCAAAATTGCCGGTCAGTGGGACCAGCTTTCTGACAGCGATCGGCAGCGCCGCGAGTTTATCGCCAATATCTCCCACGACCTGCGCACGCCGCTGACTTCGCTGTTGGGGTATCTGGAGACGCTTTCGCTGAAGGCCGATACCCTGACGCCGGAGGATAATCGTCAGTATCTGGCGATTGCGCTGCGCCAGGGGCAAAAGGTACGCCATCTGTCACAGCAATTGTTTGAGCTGGCAAAACTGGAGCACGGCGGCATCAAGCCGCAGCGGGAACCTTTTGCCATCGGTGAGCTGCTGCAGGATGTGGCGCAAAAATTCGATCTGGCGATTGAGACGCGCCGACTTACGCTGAAGGTTGAGATCCCGCGCGCGCTGCCGTTACTGAATGCCGACGTTTCGATGATTGAACGAGTCGTCACGAATCTGCTGGATAACGCCGTGCGTCATACGCCGCCGGGTGGCACGGTGATGCTGCGCGTGTGGCAGGAAAATGAACGCCTGCAGGTTGAGGTGGCGGACAGCGGGCCGGGCGTCGAGGCGGCTTTGCGGGAACAGCTTTTCCAGCGTCCTTCCGCGTTAAGCCCGCAGAGTGCGCGTGAAAACCGCGGTGGGTTGGGATTGCTGATCGTTCGCAGGATGCTGGAGCTGCACGGCGGCAGTATTCGTCTGGTCGACGCGGCGGCGGGCGCCTGTTTTCGCTTTTTCGTGCCGCTGTAGAGTAATGAACCCGGTAAGCAGGGCGCTTACCGGGATAAAGATGGCTTACTCAGCAAACCACTTATCGTTAATTTTCTGGTAGGTACCGTCGGCTTTAATCGCTTTCAACGCGCCGTTCAGTTTTTCCAGCAGCGCTTTGTTATCCGGACGTACCGCAATGCCGAGGCCAATGCCGAAGTACTGCGGGTCGGTTACTTTCTCGGTCGCGGTACCCAGCTGCGGGTTGGTTTTCAGCCACTCATTGACCACCGCGGTGTCGCCAAACACGCCGTCGATACGGCCATTTTTCAGGTCGATAATCGCATTCTGGTAGCTATCGTAGGCCACGGTTTTGACTTCCGGATGCTTGTCCATCAAGTATTTCTGATGGGTGGTACCGTTTTCCATACCGATGCGCTTGCCTTTCAGATCGTCAAAGCTTTTGAACTCACCTTTTTTAGCAATGACCAGCGCGGAGTTAGCGTAGTAGGCGTCGGTAAAGGCCACCTGCTTGCTACGTTCCGGCGTAATGTCCATACCGGAAATCACCGCGTCATATTTCTTGAACTTCAGCGCCGGAATCAGGCTGTCGAACGCATGGTTAGTGAAGGTACATTCGGCCTGCATCTGCTTACACAGCGCGTTGGCGAGATCGATATCGAAGCCGACAATCTGGTTGTTGGCATCCATGGATTCAAACGGCGGGTAGGTCGCGGAAACGCCGAAGCTGATTTTTTCTGCGGCCTGAGCGCCGAAGGTTACGGTGGCCAGTAAGGCGGCCAATACTAATTTTTTCATGGATGAGCTCCTGTCTGTCTCGCTTATAGAATGCTGCCCTGCGTGTGGCATGGAGTTACAATGCCATTATGTGAATTTATATGCAATATATTTGATTAAATATTTTATTGGCGGTGAAAAAAAACGGATAGGCCAGAGGCTTATCCGTTTTCTGTTTTAATGGTTATGCAAAAATCAGTTGCGACGCTCGAAGGCCAGCGCTTTACGTTCTATCAGACGCATCAACAGCGTCAGCAGGCCGTTGACGACGAGGTAGACCAGCCCGGCGGCACCAAATACCATCACATCGTAGGTGCGGCCATAAAGCAGCTGCCCGTGGCCCATCACTTCCATCAGCGTAATGGTGTAGGCCAGAGAGGTACTCTTGAACACCAGCACCACTTCGTTGGAGTAGGAGGAGAGCGCGCGTTTAAAGGCGTAAGGCAGCAGAATCGCCAGCGTATCTTTCTTACTCATTCCCAGCGCGTTACACGACTGCCACTGGCCTTCCGGGATGGCGCGAATCGCCCCGAAGAACAGCTGCGTGGTATAGGCGGCGCTGTTCAGCGACAGGGCAATCAGCGCACACAGCCACGGTTCCGAGAGCAAATGCCACAGAACCGGGTAGTTCTGCAGCGTTGGGAACTGGCCGGGGCCGTAGTAGATCAGGAAGATCTGTACCAGCAGCGGCGTGCCGGTAAACAGCGTAATGTAGCCGCGAACCACCCACACCAGCACCGGCGTCTTCAGCGTCAGAATGATGGTGAAAATCAACGCCAGCACCAGCGCCACCACGATAGAGGCGACGGTCAGCGTCAGGCTGGTGTGCAGCCCTTTCATCAGTTCCGGTAAATACTCGAGCATCAGCCTGGTCTCCGTTCAAAGCGAGTGGTACGCAGGTCAATGCGTTTGAGAATGTACTGGCTGAGCAGGGTAATCACCAGGTAAATGGCTGCCGCCACGATGTACCAGGTAAACGGCTCCTGGGTACGGGTGGCAATGCTTTTGGTTTGCAGCATCAGGTCGTTCACGCTAATCAGCGAGACCAGCGCGGTATCCTTCAGCAGCACCAGCCACTGGTTACCCAGCCCCGGCAACGCGTGACGCCACATCTGTGGCATCACCAGGCGGAAGAAGATGGCGCTTTTCGACAGCCCCAGCGCCTGGCCGGACTCCCACTGGCCTACCGGCACCGCTTTCAGCGCACCGCGCAGGGTTTGCGAGGCGTAGGCGGCGTAGAGCAGGGAGAGGGCAATCACACCGCACAGGAACGGGCTGACGTCAAAGTTTTCAATCTGCATCTGCACCGGAATCTGCACGAAACCGAGGTTGATGCTAAACCCATCGGACAGCGTCAGCAGCAGCTGTGAAGAGCCGAAGTAGATAAACAGCACCACCAGAATTTCCGGCAGGCCGCGTAGCACCGTGACCAGCGCGGAGCCGATCCATGCGATCGGGCGCCATTTTACCGA
Organism: Kluyvera sp. CRP; assembly: GCF_019930565.1. Classification (NCBI taxonomy): domain Bacteria; kingdom Pseudomonadati; phylum Pseudomonadota; class Gammaproteobacteria; order Enterobacterales; family Enterobacteriaceae; genus Kluyvera; species Kluyvera sp. CRP. The sequence goes on from NZ_CP082841.1 coordinate 2,814,863, forward strand.
CTCCCATACCGCAAAGAACATCGCCAGCGCGAGCCCGATAATCAGTGCACAAATGGCAAGGCCGACGGTCATGCCGGCGGCGCTCGCTAAAGGAAACATTTCGTTCATCAAGTCTTACTTCTGGAACCATTTCGCGTAGATGGTTTGGTAAGTGCCATCTTTCTTCACTTTTTCCAGCGCAGCGTTGAATTTCTGCTGCAGCTCGGTGTTGCCCTGACGCACGGCAATGCCCAGACCGGTACCGAAGTAGCCTTTATCGGTGACTTTGTCGCCAACGGCCGCCAGCTTATCGTTCGCTTTCAGCCATTCGGTGACCACCGCAGTGTCGCCGAAGACGGCATCAATACGACCGTTTTGCAGATCCAGTTTTGCGTTCTGGTAGCTGTCGTAAGGCACGGTGGTGATTTCCGGATGTTTATCCATGATGAATTTCTGGTGGGTGGTGCCGTTCTGCACGCCCACTTTTTTGCCTTTCAGCTGGTCGACGCCGGTAAATTTACCTTTCACGCCCACGAACAGCGCGGAATTGTCGTAATACGGGGTGGTGAATAGCACCTGCTTTTCACGTTCCGGCGTGATATCCATACCGGCCATGACCGCGTCGATGCGGCGGAACTTCAGGCTTGGGATCAGGCTATCGAAAGACTGGTTGCTGAAGGTACAGGTTGCGTCGATCTCTTTACACAGCGCATTCGCCAGATCCACGTCGAAGCCGACGATCTGGTTGTTAGCGTCCATCGACTCAAACGGAGGATAAGAAGCTTCGGTGGCGAAACGGATGGTTTGAGCAGCACCAGCGGAGAGGCTAACGCTAGCAAGCAGCGCGGCAATCAGTACTTTTTTCATCGTCATTGTCCTGAATCTCAGTGAGAAAGATAACTTCTAAATGCATCAGTCTGTGGGCTGTTAAAGCAGCTTGCATCGCCTTGTTCGACGATATAACCGTTTTCCATGTACACCACGCGGCTGGCCGTTTTACGCGCCACTTCCACTTCGTGGGTGACGATCACCTGGGTAATGTTGGTTTCCGCCAGTTCATGAATGATGCTGACGATCTGGGCGGTAATTTCCGGGTCGAGCGCCGCGGTCGGTTCATCAAACAGCAGCACCTGCGGCTCCATCATCAGCGCACGGGCAATCGCCACGCGCTGCTGCTGGCCGCCGGAGAGGTGCAGGGGGTAACGGTCGCTGAACGGCTTGAGGCGTAAACGCTCAAGCAGTTTTTCGGCGCGGGCCATCGCGCTGTCTTTGCTTAAGCCGAGCACGCGGCACGGCGCTTCAATCAGGTTCTGTACCACCGTCAGGTGCGGCCACAGGTTGTACTGCTGGAAGACCATCCCTACGTTTTGACGCAGTTCGCGAATCGCCTTGTCTGACGGGGTTTTAGCAAAATCGAAATGGTTACCCGCAATCGCCAGGGTACCGGATTTCGGCATCTCCAGCAGATTCAGCACGCGCAGCAGTGAGCTTTTGCCCGCGCCGCTAGGGCCAAGCAGTACCAGCGTTTCGCCCTCCGGGCACTGTAGCGTGATGTCGAACAGCGCCTGATGCGCGCCATAAAAGCAGTTAATGCCGTCTAATTTAATGCTCATTGATACCCGTCACGAAAGAGTTGTTCTCGCCCTGGAAACGCCAGGTGCTTACTCTGCTGCCGCTCTTCTATTTCCCCGCTGAAGGCATCAGCCATAGAGGAATTATCAGCAATTGAGGCCGCAAATAGTACCTTTGACAGAATAGTTATGCAATATTTGTGCGTTAAAACTTAAATATAAACCAACTTTTCTTTTAAAGTTAGCACAAAATAACGGTCGGGGTGGGCGAGGGGTATAAATGTCGGCATTCCTGGAGGAATGCCAGACATTTTGCCGGGATAAGCGATTTAGCAGGATTTGTTTACACTTTATTAACGTTTCTCGAGAGATTGACGCAACGTACCGGCTGGCGCATGGCTGTTGTTGCCAAGGTAGCGCACATCGTCCACCGCCCAGCACTGACCTTCCCGAATCATCAGCACTTCATCTTTCCAGCTCTGGGTTCCCTGTTTTAAATCGACGCGCAGCGGGATATTGCGGGCATCGGTATTCGGGATAGTCGAGGCGCTAGCCACGCTTGCCGAATCAGGCGCCGTGGCGCTGCTGGAGAACAGGCCGGACTGCATCAGCGAACGTTTGCTGGCATCCTGGCTGCTCTCGTTCAGCAGTTTGGCCAGGCCGTCGCTGAGGTAAGGGCGCAGGGCGTTAATATCGCTGGTCCGGCGCTGGATCTGGTCGTCGTAGAATTTTTGTGCCACGGTATCCGGGCCGCCTTCTACACATTGCCCGACGCGCGTGCCGGTATCTTTGTAGGCTGGTGTTACGGTGGTGCAGGCGCTCAGCAGCAGCGCGGCGGGAAGAATAAGTGCAAGGTTGGTGTAACGCATAGTGATTCCTTGTTAGCTGTCTCAACATTAGTCGCTTCTACGCCGTCGACGGGCGTATCAACCGCCGCCATGCAGCGGGCGCGATTTACGTATACGATAATGAAGTAATCCCTTTTCAAGCATAGCGTATCGGTCTGATAATGCGTTTAGCGCTTAGAGCTAAGGCATTGAACGTTAAAGAAGGAGCTGTCCATGCAATTTTCAACTACCCCCACCCTTGAAGGGCAAACGATCGTCGAATACTGCGGCGTGGTCACCGGAGAGGCGATTTTAGGCGCCAACATTTTCCGCGATTTCTTCGCCGGTATCCGCGACATCGTCGGCGGTCGCTCGGGGGCATACGAAAAAGAGCTGCGCAAAGCGCGCGAAATTGCTTTTAAAGAGTTGGGCGAGCAGGCCGCGGCGCTGGGTGCCGATGCGGTTGTGGGCATTGATATTGATTATGAAACTGTCGGTAAAGACAGCAGTATGCTGATGGTCAGCGTGAGCGGTACGGCGGTCAAAACGCGCAGATGAAACGTTTTCTGACGATCGTGATGCTGGCGGTGCTGCTGGCGGGGTGTGCGAGTAAAGAAGAGAAAAAAGCGGTTATCGAGAAACCTGACTATGTACTCGATACCAGCCGTTCGGCCCCGGCGGCATATCCGCGCATTAAAATGCTGGTCATCCACTACACGGCGGACGATTTTGACGTCTCGCTCACGGCGCTGACCGGCAAGGATGTCAGCGTCCATTATCTCATTCCCGCCGTGCCGCCGCTGGTACGCGGCAAGCCGCGAATCTGGCAGCTGGTGCCGGAGTCCGAGCTGGCCTGGCATGCAGGCGCGAGTTTCTGGCGCGGGGCAACCCGTATTAACGATACCTCTATCGGTATTGAGCTGGAAAACCGTGGCTGGCAGAAGTCGGAGGGGACGAAGTTCTTCACGCCGTTTGAACCGGCGCAAATCCAGGCGCTGGTGCCGTTGGCGAAGGACATTATCAAACGCTACAACATCGAACCGCAAAACGTGGTCGCGCATTCGGATATCGCGCCGCAGCGTAAGGACGATCCCGGTCCGTTATTCCCATGGCAATCGCTGGCGCAGCAGGGTATCGGCGCGTGGCCGGATGCCAGCCGCGTGGCCTTCTATCTGAACGGTCGATCGCCGAATGCGCCGATTGCCTCGTATACCCTGCTGGACCTGCTGGCGCGCTATGGCTATGAGGTCAAACCGAATATGACGCGGCTCCAGCAGATGCGGGTGATTGCGGCCTTCCAGATGCACTTCCGCCCGGCGCGCTATGACGGCGTCGCGGATATGGAGAGTCTGGCGATTGCCGAGGCGTTGCTGGAGAAATATGGCCAGGGCTAAGCCCTAGCGATGCAGCTTGCCGTGATCTTCCAGCCAGGCGGCGGTACGCACGATGCCGTCGTCCAGCGACACAATCGGCTCGTAGCCCAGCTCTTCGCGGGCGCGGCTGATATCCAGCGTAAAGTCGAAGTTCAGCTTCGACACGCCGTAGTGGGTCAGCGACGGCTCTTTGGCTTTTTTATCGCCAAAGCGTTCCATGCTGCGCGCAATCATATCCAGCATCGGATAAGGCACGGAACGAATGCGGCAAGCAATGTCCAGCTCGTCGATTAGCCGCTCAACGATGCTTCGCAGCGTGCGCGGCTCGCCGTTGGTGATGTTGTAAGCGCGGCCGGAAGGCAGACCGTCACAGCGCGGTTGGCTGGCGAGCCACATAGCGTGGGCGGCGTTTTCGTAGTAGGTCATGTCAACCATCGCGTGGCCGCCGCGCGGCAGCAGCACGCTGCCGTAATGGTGCATCATCTGCGCGAGGCGCGGGATAAACACCTTATCGTGCGGGCCAAACACACTCTGTGGGCGCAGAATAGTAAAGCGCGTGTTCGGGTTGGCCTGCGCCAGCAGCTGGATCACTTCTTCGCTGGCGGCTTTACTGCGGGCGAACTCGTTGGCAAAACGGTGCGGGCGGAAATCTTCTTTGATATCCCGATGGTGGTGATAGTCAAAGTAGAGTGACGGCGAAGAAATATGGATAAAGTTGCGCACCCCCCAGGCGACGGCCCATTCGCCGAGGCGGCGGGTGGCACGGACGTTGGCGAGGTCGAAGGCGGCCTGGGTGCCCCACGGTGAAGTAAAGCTGGAGCAGTGCCACAGCGTGTCAACGCCCGCCAGCATCACTTTGGCCTGAGAGGAGACCAGTTCGGTCAGGTCGGCATGGACGAATTCGGCGCCCATTTTTTCCAGCAGTTTGCCCATCGCTTCATTGCGACCGCTCGCTCTGACGCTAATGCCCTTGCGGCGCAGATACTCAACTGCGTTTCTGCCTAATCCGCTCGTGGCGCCGGTGACCAGTACCTTCATAATCATCCACAGTGTTAAAAAAGAGTTTCGTGCGCATTCTTCCGTTTATTTCACTTGTATGCAATGGGAAACTAAGACGAAAAAGGGTTATTGCGCACTTTTTCCTGTGACTTCTTCTGCCAGACGGGCAATGCGACGCGCCATTCCGCGAAAGATGAACAGATGTGCTGGAATCATCAGCAGCCAGTAGATTAATCCTGGCATACCGTGCGGATGCCACCAGGCGCGCACGTCAAGTTCGCGATGAGAGCCTTTGTCGACCAGCGTAAAGCTAAGACGCCCGAGCCCCGGCGCTTTCATGCCAAACAGCAGCGTCAGCGCTTTTTCCGGTTCGACGATAATCACCTTCCAGCTGTCGACCATGTCGCCGGGCTGGAGCAGTGGGTGCGCGGGGCGGCCTTTGGCGAGCCGGTGCCCGACCAGCAGATCCATCGCCGCGCGGGTTTTCCACAGCGCGTTGCCAAAGAAATAGCCCTCTTTGCCGCCAAGACGGTTAACCACTTCCCACAGCGCCGACAGGCTTGCCTGAGTGCTGACGGTGAAGCCTGCCTGCTTGGCAAAGAAGCCGTACTCCGGACGCCAGCGGGCGAAGGCCTGCGCGTCGTAGCCCCAGTCGCTGGAGTTGGCCAGTTTTTTCTCTTCCTCCAGCGTGCGGCGTACCGCTTCATCGAAGGGGATTAAGGTTTGCGGGATCAGCGTGCGCAGCGCGCGATCGTCGGCCAGCAGATCGTGTTTTAATCCCTGGATCAGAGCTTTGGCGATCGTCGGCGGTACGGAGGTGATCACGTTCAGAAACCAGACCGAGATCCAGCTTGTGGGGAAGGGGATGGGAATGAGCGGCCGATGACGACCGCTGACGGCCATAAAATGTTCGAACTGCTGCTGATAGGTCAGCTCTTCCGGCCCGGCGGCCTCAAACACGCGGTGTTCTGCGGACGGGTGGTTAAGCAGTTCGACCAGGTAAACCAGCAGATTCTCCAGCGCAATCGGCGTGGTGCGCGAACGGACCCAGCGCGGCGGCGTCAGCACCGGCAAGTTGTAGACCATATCGCGCATCACTTCGAAGGCGGCGGAGCCCGCGCCAACGATAATCCCGGCGCGCAGCTCGCTGACCGGCACGCCTGCGTCGCGCAGGATATTGCCGGTAAGCTGCCGGGCGCGCAGGTGCGGCGACTGCTGGTGCTCTGGCGCTTGTAGCGAGCTGAGGAAAATCACCTGCTTAACGGGGGTAATCCGCAGCGCGTCGCGGACGTTTTCCGCCACCCGACGTTCATGGCGGATAAAATCCTGGCTTTCACCCATGCCGTGAACGAGGTAATAAACGGTATCCACGCCGTTCAACAGCCGGGCAATATCGCCGTTTTTTTCCAGGTCAACGGAATAGCAAGTCACCCCGGCAAGCTGTAGCTTCTGGAGTCGTTCAATACGACGTGCCACCGCCCGGACGGTATAGCCGCGCAGGCTTAATTCAGTGACCAGATGCTGGCCAATATAGCCACTGGCCCCAAAAACCAAAATAGTCTGTGACACGCCGAACTCCTTATCGCGCTAAAAAGGCTTTCCAGTGGGCAACCACTTCCGTAAGTTGCTCACGATTGACGTCCAGATGCGTGACCAGCCGCACGATGGGTGAGGCGTTGATCAGCACGCCGCGCGCCTGCATAAACTCCCCCAGTGCGGCAGCGTTTTCTTCGCCCACGCGCACGAATAACATATTGGTATCGTGACGCATGACGTCGGCGCCAATCTCACGCAACGCAGCGGCAAGCCAGGCGGCATTGTCGTGATCGTCCTGCAGACGCGCGACGTTGTTTTGCAGCGCATATAGCCCGGCCGCCGCCAGAATACCGGCCTGGCGCATACCGCCGCCGGTCATCTTCCGCCAGCGGTTGGCGCGTTTGATGTAGTCATGATTCCCGACCAGCAGCGAGCCGACCGGCGTGCCCAGCCCTTTGGACAGGCAGATGGTGAACGAGTCGCAGTATTGGGCGATATCTTTTAGCTCACAGCCGTAGCTAACCAGCGCGTTGAAGATACGCGCCCCGTCGACATGCAGCGCCAGGCCGCGTTCGCGGGTAAATTCCCAAGCCGATTTAAGATACTCGCGCGGCAGTACCTTGCCGTTGTGGGTATTTTCAATGCTCAGAAGTTTGGTGCGCGCGAAGTGGATATCGTCGGCTTTAATTTTTGCCGCCACTTTATCCAGCGGCAGCGTACCGTCGCTGGCAGCGTCAATCGGCTGCGGCTGAATGCTGCCCAGCACCGCCGCGCCGCCCGCTTCATACAGATAATTATGTGCCCCCTGGCCGACGATGTACTCCTCGCCGCGTTCGCAGTGGCTCAGCAGCGCCACCAGGTTGGCCTGGGTGCCGGTAGGCAGGAACAGGGCTGCCTCTTTGCCCGCCAGTTCGGCAGCGTACTGCTGAAGGGCGTTAACGGTAGGATCGTCACCATAGACGTCATCACCGACCGGCGCGGCCATCATCGTTTCGAGCATGGCGCGCGTCGGGCGGGTTACGGTATCACTGCGTAAATCAATCACGGCATTTCCTTTTTAAACTCGGAAGAATGCCACCATTTTTACCTGAGCCAGTTGGTTTTCGCCAGTTCGATCACTTCATCGCCACGACCGCTGATGATGGCGCGCAGCATATACAGGCTGAAACCTTTGGCCTGTTCGAGTTTAACCTGTGGCGGAATCGCCAGCTCCTCTTTGGCCACGACCACGTCGACCAGTACTGGGCCGTCGATACTGAAGGCGCGTTGTAAGGCGTCATCGACGTCGGCGGCTTTCTCGACGCGAATGCCGGTGATCCCGCAGGCCTCGGCAATACGCGCGAAGTTGGTGTCGTGCAGTTCGGTGCCATCGGTCAGGTAACCTCCGGCTTTCATCTCCATCGCCACAAAGCCCAGTACGCTGTTATTAAAGACCACGATTTTGACCGGCAGCTTCATCTGCACCACCGACAGGAAATCGCCCATCAGCATGCTAAAGCCGCCATCGCCGCACATCGCGACAACCTGACGTCCCGGTTCTGTCGCCTGCGCGCCCAGCGCCTGCGGCATGGCGTTGGCCATTGAGCCGTGGTTGAAGGAACCGAGCAGGCGGCGCTTACCGTTCATCTGTAGGTAGCGGGCGGCCCACACCGTTGGCGTGCCGACGTCGCAGGTGAAGATGGCGTCGTCGTCAGCAAAGCGGCTAATCTGCTGCGCCAGATACTGTGGGTGAATGACTTTGTCGCTGGGTTTGGCCAGATCGTCCAGCCCCTTACGCGCGTCGCGATAGTGTTCCAGCGCTTTGTCGAGAAAACGGCGATCGCTTTTCTCTTCCAGTAGCGGCAGCAGCGCGGACAAGGTGGCTTTGACATCACCAACCACCGCCATATCAACTTTACTGTGCGCGCCAATACTGGCGGGGTTGATATCTATCTGAATGATGGTGCTTTCGCTGGGGTAGAACGGGCGATACGGGAACTGGGTGCCCAGCAGAATCAGCGTATCGGCGTTCATCATGGCGTGAAAACCGGAGGAGAAGCCAATGAGCCCGGTCATGCCGACATCGTACGGGTTGTCGTACTCGACGTGCTCTTTACCGCGCAGTGCGTGGACGATGGGGGATTTAAGCTTTTCAGCAAACGCGGTCAGTTCGTCATGCGCCCCGGCGCAGCCGCTGCCGCACAGCAGGGTGATGTTGCGTGAGGATTTCAGCGTGTCGGCCAGCTTTTCCAGTTCGCTTTGCGGCGGCGTCACTATTGGGTGCGGGGCCGGATACCAGTGGCTGCTGGCGCTTTCCGGCGCGGCCTTCAGCGCCACGTCGCCCGGCAATACCACCACCGATACGCCGCGGTTAAGCACCGCTTTACGCATTGCAATGGCCAGCACTTGCGGGATCTGCTCGGGGGTGGAGACCAGCTCACAGTAGTGGCTGCATTCACGGAACAGCTCCTGCGGATGCGTCTCCTGAAAGTAGCCGCTACCGATTTCACTCGACGGAATATGTGCCGCAATGGCGAGGACGGGCACGTGATTACGGTGACAGTCAAAAAGGCCGTTGATGAGGTGCAGGTTTCCCGGCCCACACGACCCGGCGCACACCGCGAGCTCACCGGTCAGCTGTGCTTCGGCGCCTGCCGCGAAGGCGGCAACCTCTTCGTGTCGCGTCGGCATCCAGGCAATGGTGCCCATGCGGTTAAGGCTATCGCTCAGGCCGTTGAGCGAATCGCCCGTGACGCCCCAGATTCTTTTCACGCCAGCCTGTTCGAGCGTTTTGGCAATATAGTTGGCTACGGTTTGTTTCATTGGTTTTCCATCTCCTGAAGTGTGATACCGGTTACAAGTTTAGATGAATCCTGTCGTTTCGCTGGGAAAATACCCTTATTTTCAGCGGGTATATTTTGTAAATGAGAAGCAGTAACGTAGTGCTCAACAGGGATAAAACAGGAAAAATATAAATGATGACAACCATATTAAATTCGCTAAACCGCACACTATCGTGTGATGATTTTGGCAAGCTGTTGCTGCGCCTGGTGGTGGGGGGGCTGATGCTGTTTCATGGGCTGCATAAGCTGTTTGACGGTGTTGACGGTATTAGCGCCATGCTGGTGGCGAAAGGTCTGCCGGGCTTTATCGCCTATGGCGTGTTGGTAGGCGAAGTGGTCGCCCCCATCCTGCTCATTCTTGGCGTGTTGACGCGCCCGGCGGCATTAGTGTTGGCCTTTACCATGGTCGTTGCCTGGTTGATGGTGGGGCTCGATAAAACCGCCGCGCTGGATAAAACCGGGGCATGGGCGATTGAGAGCCTGGTCTATTTCTTTGTCGCGGGGCTGGCGATTGCTTTTCTGGGCGCGGGGAAATTTGCGCTGGGCAGCAAATCAGCCTGGCAGTAGTGACTCTCTGACGACATAACGCAGAGGCGAGCTCACTCGCCTCTCTCTAAAAAGAGCGTTAGTCTCTTTCGTCGCTAAACAACCGTTTTTTTCTTCGTTTCACCGCGTGTTGAATTAACGCGTTGCTCATCGCTGCGCCAATCTCGGCGCTGGCCACCAGTCCCTGAATAAAAGGACGATCGTGCATTAACCACGGCAGGCCGCCAAAAGCTATCCGCCCACGGGCGTTATCCGGCGCCAGCAGTGTGTAATCGTCACCGATATCCGGAATATCATCACCGCAGGCCAGCAGTTGAGTGCGTAGTGTCGGGAAGGGAATATCTTTGCTCTTTAACGGTTTTTGTCCTCTTGCATCGATGAAGACATCAAATTCGCTGCGTTGATTATTGTGGTAAATAACCGTCGTGTCGCCTTCGTTCTGTCGTTCATAATCCGCGCCCAGCGCCAGTATTGCGATTAGCCTGGCGTCGTGCAGGGCCAGCAGACGACGAATCGACTCAGACGGAATTGCTGCATAGTTATCGATAAACACGCGCGCCAGCCCGCGCTTGAAGCGTTCCCTGTCACGCTCGTCCAGATGAAGCACAAGCTCTTCGATGATCTCATGCAGACGTAGCAGGGTGTAGCGCCACGCCACGGTGTGCTGCTGTTGCTTGTTACGTTCGACTTCCAGAAGATTGAGCTTTGCCCAGTCAAAAGGGTCATGGCGTATTCTGTCGGCAAAGTAGGCGGTGGAAAAGGTATCGGCGGTGAGATTTTCCAGGCCAATCTGCTGACTCCAGTTTGGTGCGGAGTCCTGTAACTGCTTCACAATGAGCTGAAAGATGCGATCTAATAGCCCATCAGCGCCCGATGCTATGACATGCTCAATCGCCTCTTCGGTGGCAATATTGAGGGGTTCATAGGGAAGAGGGCAGTAAAAATCGGCTTCCGGTAGTACCCCGGTGCGCGACATTAGGGTGATTTTCAGGTTTTGGCTGCCGGGGTTACGTATAAACTGCGGCACATTGTCCCTATCGGTGGTGAAGAAACCATGCTGGCTGACGACAGCTACCGCAGCATCAATCGCGCTTAATGAGGTGCCCAGAATCCCCACGCGGCAGGCGTCAATTTTGGCTTCCATCAGGCCGGACCACGGGCTGGGGAAAAAATCGCGAGGAGAGTCATCATCCTCAGGCCACTGATGGCCCGTGGCTATGACGGCAAAATCAACGTCGACCGGACGTTCCGCGTGGTTGATCCACAGAGAAACCCCGTGCGGATTTGCCCTCAGGTCGGTGACCTGACTTGATTCGTTAAGGGTAATGTCGAAGCCTGAAGATTGCGCTTTGTCGGCGATGGCAAAAAGGCGATCGCGATAATAGTCGCCAAGGATCACGCGTGGTAAAAACTGGCGCTCATGCAGCGTCATACGTTCGATATTAAATTGCGCCAGGTATTCATCACTTTGGTTTTGTAACCATGTCAGATAGGTGATGTAAATGGGCGGGATCTCAATGCTGGCGATGTTTGCCAGCATTGATTCCGTGTTATTTTCGCCGCTATACGGCATACCAACGCCTGCGTGCTCAGCCTGCTCGTAGAGCAAGACGGACAGCGGCTCTCCCCGCTCAACCAGGGCGTGGAAAGTATATATACCGGTAGGGCCGACGCCGACGATGGCCACTTTTTTCATGACAGATCCTTGTTAATCGTTCGCAGACGGGACGGGGAGCTTGAGTAGCCTTGCAAAAGTTATTGTGGTCAATAAATTGATTTTGGCGATATTCATTCCACGCTGTTTACACACCTGTCAGTTGAACGGTGTGCCCAGTGATAAGTTTAGATGAGACTCATCGTTTCGCTGGAAAAGACCGGATCATAGGCGATTGACAGCCCGCTGATGTTGAACCCAGCCAGCCTGTCGGTAACTGTTTTAATCGATATTTATAAGATTGACGGGGTGCGTAGCGGATTGATAAATCGTTTCGCAAGAATATAATATCGAGCTATTATCAAAATAATGGTAGATAAATGTATTACTGCGCAAGTTATGGAACAGAATATCACCATTGGTAAACGAGGCTATCTCATAGCCCTCTGTATTATTTTGCCTGGTGCCCACTTCAAAATTATCTCCCCATTTTTCCTGAACATGACCGTATAGATGAAAAATGACCTCAATGTACCCTCTCTTTTGGCAGTTGAGCGTTAAATGTTTTAATGGGTTGTTAATAGCATAGACCGCCTGAGAGTGAATGAATAAAACAATAATTACTGTGTTTTTAATAATGCTTAGTGTTTCATTAAACATAATGAAAATTAATCCTTAAAGCGAGGTTACGGAGTTAAGGCTTAGCGTGAATGTCCCTGAGCGGTATTAAATTGGGAACAAATTTCCTTAATGTCTTGTTCACATTCGAGAAATGCGTTTACCACCGAGGGATCAAACTGTGTTCCTGCCCCACTAATAATGATGTCGAGGGCTTTACTATGGGACATGCTTTTTTTATACACACGCTTACTGGTTAATGCGTCATAAACGTCCGCAACGGCCATCACACGGGCGCAAAAGGGGATATCGGTGCCTGACAGGCGGTCGGGATAGCCTTTGCCGTCCCAGCGTTCATGATGGCTGCCCGCCATATCAATGGCGCAGTGGAGAAACTCACTGGGTGCTCGCAGTTTATCTGCGGCATCGGCTAGCAGCCGCCGACCGATGGTGGTGTGCGTTTTAATCACGTCAAACTCTTCGTCGGTAAGGGCACCGGGTTTCAGTAAAATTGAGTCAGGAATGGCCACTTTGCCGACGTCATGCAGAGGTGCCGCATGGAATAATGAATCGATAAAAAAAGGATGCTGTGCTTCTGGATGATACTTTTCCAGAACTTCAGCAAGGCGTTTCACGTAGAACTGGGTGCGGCTGGTATGTCCTCCTGTCTCCGGATCTCTGGAATCACATACGGCGGCCATCGCATGCAGCAGAGCATGATTTGAATTCTCGAGGTCTTCTTTCCATATATTCATATTTTTTCGTAATATCAAATATTCTACAAGTTCATGTAGTATGATCAGAATGAATGCCCCTATAACTGCATAGATAACCGGTAACCAAACGTTATAGAAATAAAATGCGCAAAACATGGCGGCATTTAACAGGATAACTAAAGATGTAATAATAATAATGCGACGAGTAAAATTGCTCGATAAAAAATAGAGTATATTAATTACTGACAATAAGCTAATGCAGGTGATGACATCCCATATTTTAAGCCATGATGGATGTATCACGACGTTATTGTTCATGATATTGTTCAGCATCGTCGCATGCGCGCCAACACCAGCAATCGCATGGTGAGCGGGCATGATGACTTTGTCATGGAGCGCTGCAGAAGAGGAGCCAATCAAAACGAGTGGCGCTGATATTTTATCTGATTGTCCGGAGAGTATCATTGAGGATGATATGCTAACGAACTGACTTTCACCTGGCTTTGTGTTTATCCAGGCCTTACCTTCATTGTCTACCGGGATATGATATTGACCGACATTAATTTCCCGTCCCCAGACGGTTTTCTCAATTGAAAAGTGGTCGACTCCCTCTTTTTCCATTAACATGGCCAGAGTAAATGATGGGATATTACCTTCGTCGCTGTTAATTATCATTGGAATATTACGTAGGACACCATCACCTTCATTGATAAAGTTAACAAAACCAGCGCGTGTAAGCGATGATCTGATTTCGGGTGTATTTTTTAATATCATTTCAGCATAGGGTAAGTTCAAGCTGGTGTTAAAAATGTGTTTAAGAGTGTGAGTATCACGAGCACGACTCAGAATAAGTTGTGTCGCCCCAACGATAGGGGCTTCATCCCGCAAAACACTCGCCAGATAATGATCGTTGTCGCGCATACCCTCGGGCACGCCGACAACAAACATATCCATATCAAACTCCATTTTATAACGTTGCTGAATATAATTCAGTGACGTTCTATCGGGTTCTAAAAGAAGAATGTCCATGCCAATAACCTGGCTCTTTTCCTGCCTGGTGGCTTTGATCAAATTGCCAAGAACATAACGCGGCCAGGGCCATTGGCCAACTTTCTGTAAGCTTAAATCATCAATATCCACAATCGCCACGGCGGGGGCTTTCGGCTTGTATGGAGTAAGAATATTAAATATCTCCTGTAGATGATCCTCAAGTGAGATAAAGATATTATTGGATGTGGCGATAAAAATGAGCCAGATAACCATAAAGGTGAGGCCAATGGCGCCATGGGTCCGGCGTTTTTTTTTCGTACTTGTGAGAGGCATATTAGTGCACCATGATTTCTACTCGCCTGTTTTTAGGCTGTGAGCGGCCTGATGGCGTTTTAATCAGCGGATCAAAGGGGCCATGATAGCGAATATCCATAGCGGATTGAGGGAATCCCCCATGTAATAACATGTCATGGATAACTTGTGCCCGGCGCAGGGAAAGCTGCATATTATATTGGTTATTACCAATGCCATCGGTATGGCCGATGATGGTTATCTGGCAAGGTTTACGCTGCAGGCAATCTTTTCTGACGCGTCGAATGAGGTTGCTTGTCGTCGATAATGGTTCAACTGAATCATTAGGAAACCAGACCGTTTCACTGGCAAGTGGCGCCGGTTCTGCTTTAAACAGTGCAGGACGCTGCTGGCGGGCATCAGCAGGAGATAACTGGCCTTCATGTTCTCCCAAAAGGCCATCGACAAGGGTTTGCCCCGAATTGTCTAATGTGACGGGTTGATTATCATTATTTTTTACAATGACACGCCCGACATGCCCGGTGGCATCGGGAAGCAACGTTACTTTGGTGCTCGTACAACCGGCCAATAATAACAATGCAGATAATATAATTTTCTTTCTCACGCGGAATAGGCCTCAATCGGTCGAAACAAGAAATCGTGTGCCCCGAACAGCAATAACTGTTGTTGGCGTTTTAAATTTCACGGCTGCAGGATCTAGTTTTCCTAATCTTCCCGATGAATATAATGCGGCTCCGCGACTTAATAAAACGTCAAAAGAGTAGCTATGCTTTAACGGCGTGTAGTCATATTTATTGATCTGGAATTTGCTATCGGAATCTAACGCGACAGTTGTACCATCGTTAAAACTTAATCCGGCATAGCCATCTTTTCCTGTTTGAATCACATCTCCTTCATGTATTTCATCCCCGGAAGAGATGATCTGGCATGATGAACGCAACATTTTGCAGGCGTGTGCCGTTTCTTTGATCACAGCTACCTTTTCGGCCGCCATAGCATCAGCGGAGACGAAAAGAAGTACTGCTACAATTATTCTCTTTGAAATTGTTTGCATGTTTTCTCCAATCATGAAAATAAACCAATAGTTTCAGTTCGTGAATAGCAAGTACATAAGGCAAAGAGAAGCGCACTAAACCAAATTATGTATTATGTTGATGAACAGATTTTTCCTGATAAACAAAAGCATCGGCTCTGCTAATCGTTTCTTCAAGCGTCCCTGAATACTCAGCTAACCCGACAGAGAATTCTGGTAGCAATATTATATTGTGCTCATCAACCTTTATATATTGACGCGACATAAATCGTAATCGCTTAATCAATTGTTCTGCATCTTCAGGTTTGAAGTCGTAGAGCATAATGATGAATTCATCTCCACCGAAACGAACGATACGATCTGTACTACGTAACGAATGTCGCAAAAGTCTACTAAAGGCCACCAAAATTCGATCGCCAATTAGATGGCCATAGTTATCATTAATTTGCTTGAAATTATCCAGGTCAAGCATGATGAGATGGCTTGGTTTGTTGTTTTTTGTCTCTTCATAAAGATAATGTCGGTTATAAGCTCCGGTGAGAGAATCGATATAAAGGTTTTTACGTTCGCGAACTAAACGTATATAACCTCCCGTGCGCCAAATAGCAAAAGACAGAGGTATAATGAGTAGTAATATAGGATTGAGGTAACTCAGTATAGACAGGTTATGTATTACTGACTTTACTTCCTGTTGTTCCTTTTCACTCACCTCATTAAGTTTAATGTTTATCTTTTTTATTTTTTGGCAATGATTATTGTTTTCTCCGGATTGTACTTCTGACATCGGTTGTGTCGTTGTGTTTTTCCACTCAATTGGTTTTTCTTTCTGTATCTCACGATGAAGATCTTTACGGTTAATGTCCGCCTCAGGGCACATTGCCTGAAGTTGATCTGAGAGCGTTTTTTGTAACATCAAATGCCGAAACGAGACGGT
Source organism: Kluyvera sp. CRP (assembly GCF_019930565.1). Taxonomy (NCBI): domain Bacteria; kingdom Pseudomonadati; phylum Pseudomonadota; class Gammaproteobacteria; order Enterobacterales; family Enterobacteriaceae; genus Kluyvera; species Kluyvera sp. CRP. Next base: position 2,830,773 of record NZ_CP082841.1, read on the forward strand.
TTTTAAAACATTGCTTACTCTAATGTTTTCCCTGTTATTTAACTGAAAAACACATAACAGTGAGATCGATGAAATAATCAATACAAGATACGATATAAAAATATTTCTTTGTTGCATCATATAATAAGAATTACTATGCTTTTAAAATTCAAGTGCAGGTTTAATTATTGCAATTTAGGTCTTTGTTGAGATATTGCAGTGAGGTAATAAAAACCTTAGATCACGATAAATCGTACCCCATTTTTGATGGTTTAAGTTTTATTTTCTGGCCCGTGGGAATCGGATTGGGGATATATTACGATTTTATTCTGTTTTTAACAACTGTCAGGTAATTCATGTAACTAATTGAAATGATTGATGAAAATTTATCTGGCATTTTGTTTTTAGTTTTATGTGTTAAATCGGACACTGATATCCGGTTTTTTATTCTGTTTTTTATTTGTTTGTTGGTGTTAAATTTTGTAATGTTGAGATTTTTGGTGTTTTTTGTTTGCTTTGGTTTTGATTTGTCAACGGCTTATTTGTAATATAGATGACCAGCCTGCAACTATAATAAGTTAAATGCGATTTATTGTATGGTATTAGAATCGCGCTAGTTTTAAAGAGACTTCCCGGTAAAAAATGGTGGTGAGAAATGATCCAGCAGTCTAACAATATAGCGCCAGACGCGAGATTACTCCGGCTGGCACGACAATATAAAAGACTGTTGAACCGCTATCAAAACCAGCGGCGTGAAGTACAGTTACAGGATGTTGCTGATACCCTCGCTTGCTCGCCGCGTTATGCTCGTACGCTATTAAAAGAGATGCAACAAATTGGCTGGATTAGCTGGGCTTCCCTGCCTGGGCGGGGGAAGCAAAGTCTTATACAGTGCCGACATGACATCCAGCACCTTCAGGAAGGTATTGATGCTCCTGTTAACTCCTCAGTGACCCCCCTACCGATGATACCCGCGTCTGGCGGGTATCATTTCATCTTTCCTTACTATCGTCCGATTTCCGCGATCGTTCCTAAATTATCGGCACAGCATCTCACCCGGCATTTAATCAGGATGGTTCATGTGGGATTGGCGAGGTATCTTGACGGTAATACGCAGCCAGAATTGGCTCTTGCCCACCATGTAGAGGTTTCTACCGATAGAACGTGCTGGCGCTTTTATCTTCGACAGGGGCTGGTCTGGCATAATAACGATCCGTTCAGTGTTGCTGATTGCGCGCACACATTGCGCGCTTTTGCAGGAACAGAAGCGTTACCTTATGTTCAGAATATTACCGCTGACCAGCAATGTATTGAGTTCCATCTGACGCAACCTGATGAGATGTTACTGCATCGTTTGGCGAATCCGGTTGTTGCAATACCGCATCCGGTTTTTCCCACTGTTGGCATCGGCCCGTTTTTGATCGCTAAACATACTGATGACGGTATCTCACTTGTCCGCTTTCCCGGCTGGTACGGTGAAATGCCGCTAGCGCGTGCGATTACGCTTGAAACGCGTTTGCGGAAAGTAAAGGACTGGGGCGTGGTTCAACTTGAGACCGAGCGCTCTACGGAGCGGCAGGAGAGGACAGAAACCTTGACCTGTAGCGATACGTTTTCCTTCCTGGCATTTAACAATAGCAGCGCGAGTATTCTCTCTCGTCAGCAGCGCATCACGCTGACAGAAATCGCGAAAACTCTGGCGAGCAGCATGATGAAGAAGCAGTCTGATCTGCTGCCCGTTGAGAGTTGGCTGACGATGTCTGGAAAGGAAATGGACATGTCCGAGCTCCCTCCGCTGCTTTCCATGGCCTATTTCAGTACGCCGGATACGGAAATTTTCGTCAAAATGTTTGCCCGATATTTGCTGCGTGTCGGATGTCGGTTAACGACACGGGCCATTCATAATACCCACTGGCCGGCAAGCGGGGCGGTCTGGGAAAGCATGGATATTGCCCTGGGCTACTTAAGCTCTGTCCAGCAAGCAGCATTTACCTTTGAGGAACGCTGGCGCAGAAGCAGCATGGTAAAGGTGTTCTGGCCAAAAGAGAGTCAAAAACGCGTGATAAGGTTACTGGACAGGTCGGTACACCGAGAACCGGAACGTCATAAACGGCTCCTTATTGCGCTTCAGCGCCATGCTATTCGCCATCATTTGATCGTTCCTCTGTATCAAAAGCAGTACACGTTGCGGTATCCAAAATCAGTGAAGGGGATTCATTGCCATCCGCAGTGTTGGCCAGATTTTGCGAGGATATGGATTGATGATAAAAACAATACGTGGTGACAATCGGCAGCTGTTTATCTTTATGCATGCCCATTAAAAAAGGCCACCCGTTTTACAGGGTAGCCTTTTTGCAGTAGTGGGTGAATTACGCCAGTACCAGGTCGCTCTGCGGATGGCAGGAACACGCCAGCACGTACCCGTCGGCAATTTCCGCATCGCTTAACGTCATAGTGCTGGTGACCGTATAGTCACCGGAAACCACCTTGGTTTTGCAGCAGCCGCATACGCCTGCACGGCAGGCCGCCACTACTGGCACCTTGTTGCTTTCCAGCGCGTCCAGCAAGGTGGTACCAACCGGAGAGTAGAACTCTTTCGCTGGCTGCAGTTTGGTGAACTTCAGGCCGCTTGTGGCCGCGTCGGCAACCGGGGTGAAGAACTTCTCTTTAAAGAAGCGGGTCACGCCCAGCGCTTTCACTTCTTTTTCGACAAGCTCCATATACGGTGCCGGGCCACAGGTCATCACGGTACGAGACGCCAGATCCGGTACGCTTTTCAGCAATTCGGTACTCAGACGACCGGAGACAAAACCGTGGGTGGCGTTGTTTTCCGCCACCAGGGTGACCGGATACTGACGCCATTCGTCGGCGAAGATCACATCTTCCGGCGAACGGACGTTAAAGATCACCTGCACATCGGCCTGCGGACGGTACTTCGCCAACCAGCGACGCATAGACATGATTGGCGTCACGCCACAGCCAGCCGCCAGCATCAGGAATTTGTCATTCGCTTTGTCTTCGCAGATGAAATCGCCCATGGCATCGGACAGCCAGATATAATCGCCGCGTTTCACGTCACGGGTCAGCCACTGTGAACCTGCGCCATCGTCAATGCGGCGAACGGTCAGCGTGATGTACTCGCTGACTCCCGGCGTAGAGGAAATGGTGTAAGCACGCAGGGTCTCCGCTGAGTTGCGCACGCTGACCAGTGCGTACTGCCCGGCGCGGTACGGATAATAGTCGTGGCACAGCAACGAAATGGTCCATACATCCGGCGTTTCCTGATGGATGTGGTGAACCTGCATCCGCCATGGGCACTGACTTGTTGGCATTGTCATGCTTAACTCCTTACGCGCTCAACAGCTGCTTCATATCTTCTTCAACGGTGGTCACGGAACGCAGACCAAATTTCTCGTTGAGCACAGCCAGCAGGTCCGGCGTGAAGAAGCCTGGCGCCGTCGGGCCAGTAACGATGTTTTTCACGCCGAGCGACAGCAGGGTCAGCAGAATCACGATCGCTTTCTGTTCGAACCAGGAGAGCACCAGCGACAGCGGCAGATCGTTGACGCCACAGCCCAGTTTCTCTGCCAGAGTGACCGCCAGGATGATGGCAGAGTATGCATCGTTACACTGACCGGCATCCACCAGACGCGGCAGGCCTTCGATATCGCCGAACTCCAGTTTGTTGAAACGGTATTTACCGCAGGCCAGAGTCAGGATCAGGCAGTCGTCCGGCACGCTGGTGGCGAAGTCGGTGAAGTAGTTACGTTCGCCGCGCGCGCCGTCGCAGCCGCCCACCAGGAAGATGTGACGCAGTTTTTCACGGCTCACCAGGTCAATCAGGGTATCAGCTGCGCCCAGTAGGGTCTGACGACCGAAACCTACGGTGATCAGGTGCGGAATTTCGCTGTACGGGAAGCCCGCCATTTGCTGGGCCTGGGCGATAACTGGACCGAAGTCATCGCCTTCCAGGTGGCTCACGCCCGGCCAGCCGACGATGCTACGGGTCCAGATACGGTCGTCGTAGGCGCCAACGGTTGGGTCGATGATGCAGTTAGAGGTCATCACGATCGGTCCTGGGAAGCGGGCGAATTCAACCTGCTGATTCTGCCAGCCGCTGCCGTAGTTACCGATCAGGTGTTTGAACTTACGCAGTTCCGGGTAGCCGTGCGCTGGCAGCATTTCACCGTGGGTATAGACGTTAACGCCGGTGCCTTCGGTTTGTTCCAGCAGGTTGTAGAGATCTTTCAGGTCGTGACCGGAGATCAGGATGCACTTACCTTCAGTGGCTTTCACGTTGACCTGAGTCGGGGTCGGGTGGCCGTATTTGGTGGTTTCACCAGCGTCCAGAATGCTCATCACTTTGAAGTTCATCTGGCCGATTTCCATAGAGCACTCCAGCAGAGCGTTCATATCGGTAGGCCAGGTGCCCAGCCACGCCATGATTTTGTGGTACTGAGCATAGATGTCGTTGTCGTACTGGCCGAGAACGTGGGCATGTTCCATGTAAGCTGCCGCGCCTTTCAAGCCGTACAGACACAGCAGGCGCAGACCGAGAATGTTCTCACCGATGGTGGCTTTGTCTTTGTTCGGGGTAAATTCCGCCGCCTGTTTTTGCAGATCGCCCAGATCGTCACTGACCAGTTGCAGGTCAGCCATCGGGTTATCGACGGTGGCGTTAGCGTCTTTGGTCAGGCACTGCGCTTTCAGCGCTTCACGCAGGGCAATCGCTTCACGGGCGTAGCCCACGATACGCGGAGAGTCGAAGTTAACGTTGGTCAGAGTGGAGAAGAACGCGCGCGGGGCGAAGTTATCAACGTCGTGGTTGATGATGCCGTATTCACGCGCCTTCACCGCCCATGCGGACAGACCTTGCAAAGACGCAATCAGCAGATCCTGCAGATCGGACGTTTCAGCCGTCTTACCACACATACCCTGAGCGTAAGAGCAGCCGTTCCCTGCCGGAGTACGGATGGTTTGTTCACATTGCACACAAAACATGGGTCACACCTTTTTAAAGTTATATTTAATATACATGTTTAAGGGTAAGCCTGAGACTCAGCCTTGAAAAGGCATTTTTAGTGCAACTTAAAGGGAGGTTGATTTAGCGCAATTTTGGCGGCAGCGAAGGCTACCGCCATGGAGGTATCAGGCGGTGAAGAAGGCCATCATCAGCGGTACGAGCAGGCTAAGAATAAAACCGTGGACGATAGCGGGAGGGACCATTTCCACGCCGCCGGAGCGCTGGAGGACCGGTAGGGTGAAGTCCATTGACGTTGCGCCGCACAGGCCAAGCGCGGTGGAGCGACTGCGGCGTACCAGGCCGGGAATGAGCATAATGGCCAGTAGTTCGCGCGCCAGGTCATTAAAGAAGGTGGCGCTACCGATTACCGGGCCATAGGCGTCGGTCAGCAGAATACCGGACAGCGAGTACCAGCCAAATCCGGAGGCCATCGCCAGACCGGTTTTAATGGGCAAACCAAGCAGAAACGCATTGATGACGCCGGCAACCATCGAACTGGCTACCACGACTAACGCAATCACCATGCCGCGGCGGTTGAGAATAATTTGTCGCAAGGTCATGCCGCTGTTTCTCAGCTGAATACCGACCAGGAACAGCAAGAAAATGAGCGTATATTCGCTGGCATCGGTGGCGTGCTGTAAAAAGGAAAGCCCGCTGAGTCCGAGAACAAAACCAGCAATAACCACAAAGCACAGCTTTAATGATTCCAGCGCCATCGCGAGGCGTGAGGGTAATTTTTCCTGATGATGAGGATGTCCCCACGGCAACACTTTTTCCAGCCACAGCAGTGCCGCAATATTGCAAAGTAAAATAACCACAATGCTAATAGCAGAATAGTGGAAGATAGATAATAGATTCGCTGCCAGATTATCCAGAAATGCCAGGCTGATCCCCATAAAGAAGAGAATCAGATAAACAATCCAACTGAGCAGGCGATTGATCAGCTGCAGCGCACCGCGGTGGGTAAGGGGAATCAGATAGCCGATAACCAACGGCACCAGAATGATGAGCAGTCCCGATAACATAACGAACACGCTTCCTTGTAGTATTTAAATCGCGCACAGACACTACCGAAAACCGCATACCGAGTAAAGCTGCGAAAAAAGAAAGACCCGGCTTTACCGGGTCTTTCTTTGCCGGGTTGGCGCATTCACGCCATGTCCGGTTTACAGAAGGCTTATTTCTTTTCCAGCAGGGTGCGATAAATCACGCCGCCCAGGATACCGCCGATGATCGGCATCACCCAGAACAGCCACAGCTGGTCAAGCGCCCAGCCGCCCTGGAAGATAGCGACCGCGGTACTACGCGCCGGGTTAACGGAGGTGTTAGTTACCGGAATGCTGATGAGGTGAATCAGAGTCAGAGCGAGGCCGATGGCGATCGGTGCGAAGCCTGCCGGGGCATTTTTGTCGGTTGCGCCGTGGATCACCAGCAGGAAGCCGCAGGTCAGTACGATTTCAATCACGATAGCGGAAAGCATTGAGTAGCCGCCCGGTGAATGTTCGCCGTAACCGTTGGAGGCGAAGCCGCTGGCTGCCGCGTCAAAGCCCGCTTTACCGCTGGCGATTAAATACAATACGGCAGCGGCGATAATCCCGCCGACAACCTGTGCGACAATATAGCCAATCACTTCTTTGGCCGGGAAACGACCGCCAGCCCACAGGCCCAGGGTCACTGCCGGGTTAAAATGGCCGCCAGAGATATGGCCAACGGCAAATGCCATGGTGAGAACGGTTAAACCGAACGCCAGCGCAACGCCCGCAAAGCCAATCCCTAATTCCGGGAATGCTGCAGCCAGAACGGCGCTACCGCAACCACCAAATACCAGCCAGAAGGTGCCAAAGCACTCTGCAGCCAATTTTCTAAACATAACCACCTCGAATTAAAAATTATTATCGTCATAAAGGGTGACGACTGAATATATCCCTACCAAAATGGGTGGCAGGCATAGTCCTCATTATTTTAAAAACGAACGTCATCCCTCACCAGTTAAATAAATAGCCGAACTTTGATACAAAACAATGTGGTGTTATTCCTTGAGCAATTTATTCTTTGAAGTAGAGTGTAGTGCATTATTTTCGGAATAATCGTGGAAGGTGATAGAGAACGCACTTTATTACTTTCAGCGGTTAATAAAGCATCACTCCGTACGCAAGCGGCGTGCCAGTCTGGTGTCAAGTGCGACGCATGCCGCTATACTGCCGATAACGAAGGGATGGCAGCTATCGTGTTACGGAGGGGTTATGCTTCTTGAGCGCACCGAAATTGCAGGGTTTCGCGGCATTAATCGATTATCGTTGATGCTGGAGGAGAATAACGTCTTAATCGGCGAAAACGCGTGGGGTAAATCGAGCCTGCTGGACGCGCTGACGCTGCTGCTTTCACCGCACGATGAGCTGTATCACTTTGTCTATAACGATTTCTGGTTTCCGCCCGGCGATGTGCAGGGACGTGAGCACCATCTGCACATCATACTGACTTTTCGCGAAAACGAACCCGGCCGCTACCGGGGCCGACGCTACCGTGGGCTCTCCGACTGCTGGACGCTGTGCGACGACGGTTTTCGACGTATTTTCTACCGCCTGGAGGGTGAACTGGCCGCCGACGGTAGCGTGCTGACGCTCCGTAGCTTTATCGACAGCGATGGTCAGGCGTTGGACATTGACGATATTGACGGCCAGGCGCGCGAGTTGATTCGCCTGATGCCCGTACTACGCCTGCGTGATGCCCGTTTTATGCGCCGCATCCGCAGCGGCACCGTGCCGGATGTGCCTGACGTTGAAATCACCGCGCGCCAGCTCGATTACCTTTCCCGCGAGCTGGTGACGAGCCCGCAGAATCTCAGCGATGGCCAGATACGCCAGGGGCTGGCGGCGATGGGACAACTGCTGGAACACTACTTCTCTGAGCAGGGCTCTGGCCCGGCGATTCAACGCTTGATGCGCCGTCGCTCGCACGACGAGCAGCGCAGTTGGCGCTATCTGGATTTGATTAACCGTATGATCGACAAGCCCGGCGCGCGCAATCACCGGGTGATCCTGCTGGGCATGTTCGCGACGCTGCTGCAGGCGAAGGGGACGGTCAAACTCGATAGAGACGCGCGTCCGCTGCTGCTCGTGGAGGATCCGGAAACGCGGCTGCATCCGATTATGCTGTCGGTGGCCTGGAATCTGCTGAACTTGCTGCCATTACAGCGTGTGGCGACCACCAACTCCGGTGAGCTGTTGTCGCTCACGCCAATGCAGAACGTTTGCCGTCTGGTCCGTGAGTCCTCCCGCGTATCGGCATGGCGGCTGGGGCCGGAGGGAATGAACGCCGAAGACAGTCGCCGCATTTCGTTCCACATTCGTTTTAATCGTGCCTCATCGCTGTTTGCGCGCTGCTGGCTGCTGGTGGAAGGTGAAACCGAAACCTGGGTGATTAACGAGCTGGCGCGCCAGTGCGGGCACCATTTCGATGCTGAAGGGGTCAAAGTGATTGAGTTTGCCCAGTCCGGACTCAAACCGTTGATTAAATTCGCTCGTCGAATGGGGATAGAGTGGCACGTGCTGGTCGATGGGGATGAGGCAGGAAAAAAATATGCGGCCACGGTGCGCAGCCTGCTCAACAACGATCGTGAAGCCGAACATCATCACCTGACGACGTTGCCCGCGCCGGATATGGAACACTTTATGTACCGGCAGGGGTTTTCCAGCGTTTATCACCGCGTGGCGCAATTGCCGGAAAACATCCCGATGAATATGCGCCGGGTGATCACCAAGGCGATTCACCGTTCATCGAAACCCGATCTGGCGATTGAAGTGGCGATGGAAGCCGGGCGGCGCGGTATTGAAGCCGTTCCGCCCTTGCTGAAGAAAATGTTTTCCCGCGTCGTCTGGCTGGCGCGCGGGAAGGCAGATTAACGCTGGACTGTTTCGGTAATTTGCTGCTGGAGCTCGTCCAGCAGCGCATAGCGACGGCGGTACTCCGCGCGCTTCTTGCTGGCAATCTCTTCCATCGTTTTACGCGCCAACGTCAGCGGTAAAACGTAATCACCTTCCTCGTCGGCCTGTGCCCCCAACGACGTCCAGAAACTGTTGTAGTCGGCATGCAGCTTGCCGCGTTTTTTATGGCGGTAGCGCAGGCTGCGATAAATGTGCGTTTCGTTGCTGACGGCACGCACGTGTGCAACGGACAGCAGTGACCCCAGGGTTAACAGCGCATCCACCACCAGACGTTTCGGGAATAAGCCGTGGCAGGCTTTGGTGGCGGCTTGAATCAGCTGGTGCGGCACGTCCGCTTTCGCCCCTTGCAGGCCGCCGACAAAGAACGTGTCAACCCCGTTGTACTGGCACAGCGTAAACGTCAGTTCCGCCAGCACGGTGTCGTTCTCGTCCTGGAAAACAATCGTCGCTTCGCCTTCTTTATCCAGCATTGCATCCGCGCACAGACGAATGCTGTATTGCTGTCCGTCTTTACCACTAAGCGTGGTCAGCAGCGCGCCGCGTGGGGAAAGATAATGATTGGCGACATTTTCCGGTAGCCTGGCCAGCAACTGCTGGTAGTGCCAGCACAGCGCATCAATGGTTTGCTGGTGGCTCAGGTGCGTACACAGCCACGGCCGATGCAGTCGGCACGGCAGGCCAGGCTGTACGTTCAGAATTTGCATCAGCTGCGGTTGTTTCGCCAGACTGCCCAGCAGTTTACCGGTCATTCGCGGCGTGCTCAGCGAGCGCAGCAGGAATTTACGTCGGTACGCCGGGTTTTTCCACGCACGGCCGGGCGCAAGCGTGCCGGTCGACAGTAGTCGAAAAAGGTGCCAGCTGGATTCAGGTTGTGGATGTGCGGAAGCGGAAAAATCGACAAGGCTCGACATAGGAAAAATCTCGTTAAGGAGGTTTTGCCTATTTAATCAACGGAACCTTCAACGTAATTTCAACAAATGCAAAGAATGTGAAGATTACATTTTGTTTATGAATGGTTTAAGTTTGGTGATGTTCATTTTTAGCTGTTTTATACGCGCTGATGACTCAGCGCGCAGAAATTTACATTAAGGCTGATGGAACAAGCCCGACATTTGGCTTTGAATTGCATCCATCAGTTCATAGCGACGGCGATATTCCGCACGTTTTTTACTTGCGATTTCAGCAATATCCTTGCGGGCGATGGCAACCGGAATATGGAAGTAGCCCTCGTTGTCGCGCTCGCCGCCCACCGCTTCCCAAAACGTGTCGTAATCGGAAAGAATCTTTTTATTCTTATCCTGGTAGCGTTCGCCGCGGAAAATGTGCACATCGTTACTGACGGCCAGGATCTGATCCACGTGCAGGCGTTCAGCAAAGCGGCATACAGCTTCCATGACCAGGCGTTTCGGGAACAGACCGTGGCAGGATTTGGTGGCATTCTGAATCGCTTCGTGCGGCAAATCGCGTTTGCTGCCCTGGAGGCCGCCAATAAACAGCGTGCGCTGGTTCTGGTAGTCAAGCAGGGTGAAGGTCATCTCCGCCAGCACATCGCCGTCGGCGTTGCGCATCAGAATAGTGCTATCGCCTTCTTTATCCAGATTAATCTGCATGGTCAGCTCAAGAGTAAAGGTGTCACCATTTTTCCCTTCAATCTGCGCCAGCGTTAAGGCCTGTGTATTCAGGTAGGTGGTTAACTCTTCGGAGGACATCGCCTCTGACAGCAGCGTATAGTGATAACGCAGCGCGTCCAGCACCTGGTGACGGCTAAAATTTACCGCCAGATACGGGCGATGCAGACGCACCGGCAGGCGAGGCTGGCGCGTAAGCAGGGTATCCAGATGGGACCATTGGGACAGTTCGTTCATCCATTCGCGGCTCAGACGTGGCATCAGTAAAGAGCGCAGCATAAACTTCCGACGAAAGCTACGCTTGTTCCAGAACTCACCTGGACGCCATTGCCCGCTAAACAGGCTAAAAAAGAGGCCGAGGGCGGAAGGGTGGCGGGAAGTCTCGAATGAATTTTCGCTGAGCTGTGACATGGTTTACTATCCAGAATTACATATGAATGGCGATTTTAACATCACCATGATGAATCAATTAGCGGGGCAGGGGTATTTGCTCAGACTTTTCTTGGTTTGTTTAGCTTGCATTGAAGTTTGATTTCACATTGTGTCGATATTTTCGGGGATTTCAGGATTTTATGATCATCAAGGGAAAACTAAAAAAACGCTACTGGCTGATGCTTGCCGTGCTTATCGTGGCGCTCATTGCCGTCTGGAAAATGCTCAACGCACCGTTGCCCAATTACCAGACGCTCATTGTGCGCAAAGGCTCGCTTGAGCAGAGCGTGCTGGCCACCGGTAAGCTTGACGCGCTGCGCAAAGTTGACGTCGGCGCGCAGGTGAGCGGGCAGTTGAAAACCCTGTCAGTGAACATCGGCGATAAGGTGGTAAAAGATCAGCTTTTAGGCGTGATTGACCCTGAACAGGCGCAGAACCAGATTAAAGAAGTGGAAGCGACGCTGATGGAGCTTCGCGCGCAGCGCAAACAGGCAGAAGCGGAATGGAAGCTGGCGAGCGTCACCTTCTCACGCCAGCAACAGCTGGCGAAAACTCAGGTCGTTTCGCGCCAGGATCTGGATACCGCCGCCACCGATATGGCGGTAAAACAGGCGCAAATAGGTACCATTGATGCGCAGATTAAACGCAATCAGGCCTCACTCGATACGGCCAAAACCAACCTTGACTACACCCGTATTGTGGCGCCGATGCGTGGCGAAGTGACGCAAATTACCACGCTACAAGGGCAGACGGTGATAGCCGCTCAGCAGGCGCCCAACATTCTGACGCTGGCGGATCTCAGCACCATGCTGGTGAAAGCTCAGGTTTCCGAAGCCGATGTCATTCATCTCAAACCAGGACAGAAAGCCTGGTTTACCGTACTTGGCGACCCGCTGACGCGCTACGAAGGCACCCTGAAGGATATTCTGCCGACGCCGGAAAAAGTCAACGACGCCATCTTCTACTATGCCCGTTTTGAAGTGCCGAACCCTAACGGTGTACTGCGTCTGGAGATGACCGCGCAGGTGCATATCCAGCTCGGTGGCGTCAACGATGTGTTGACCATTCCGCTGTCGGCGCTAGGCGATAGCGTAGGGGATAACCGTTACAACGTGCGTCTACTGCGCAACGGTGAAGTCAAGACGCGTGAAGTGGTCATCGGTGCGCGCAACGACACTGACGTAGAGATTGCCAAAGGGCTTGAAGCGGGCGATGAGGTGATCATTGGAGAAGGTAAAGCCGGAGCGGAACAATGACCGCACTGCTTGAGCTAACCCAGATTCGCCGCAGCTACCCGTCGGGAGACGGCAGCGTTGAGGTCCTCAAGGGTATCTCACTGCAAATTAACGCCGGCGAGATGGTGGCGATCGTCGGGGCTTCTGGTTCGGGGAAATCGACGCTGATGAATATTCTCGGCTGCCTCGATAAGCCGACCAGCGGCACCTACCGCGTGGCGGGAACCGATGTGGCGACGCTGGACGGCGATGCGCTCGCCGCGCTGCGCCGCGAGCACTTTGGCTTTATTTTTCAACGTTATCACCTGTTGTCGCACCTGACGGCGGCGCAGAATGTGGAAGTGCCGGCGGTGTACGCGGGCGTGGAGCGCAAGGCGCGGCTGGCGCGGGCAAAGGAGCTGTTGCAACGTCTGGGGCTGGCGGATCGCGTCGATTATGCGCCTTCTCAGCTCTCCGGCGGTCAGCAGCAGCGGGTGAGTATTGCCCGCGCGCTGATGAACGGCGGCCAGGTGATCCTTGCCGATGAACCCACCGGCGCGCTCGACAGTCGCTCTGGTGAAGAGGTGATGGCGATTCTCCATCAGCTTAAAGAGCAAGGGCACACGATTATTATCGTCACCCACGACCCGCAGGTGGCCGCGCAAGCAGAGCGCGTGATTGAGATTCGCGACGGTGAAATTGTCCATAACCCTCCGGCGCGACAGACGACGGTCGCCCCACGTCAGCCGGTGATACAGGCGGCTTCCGGCTGGGGGCAGTTCAGCAATAGTTTCCGTGAAGCGCTGTCGATGGCCTGGCTGGCCATGGTGGCGAATAAAATGCGCACGTTGCTGACCATGCTCGGCATTATTATCGGTATCGCCTCGGTGGTATCGATTGTGGTGGTGGGCGATGCGGCCAAACAGATGGTGCTGGCGGATATCCGTTCCATTGGCACCAATACTATCGATGTCTATCCGGGGAAAGATTTCGGCGATGACGATCCGCAGTACCAGCAGTCGCTGAAGTATGACGATCTGCTGGCGATCGAAAAGCAGTCGTGGGTCAGCTCGGTGACGCCGTCGGTATCAAAGAATCTACGCATCCGCGCTGGGAATATCGACGTTGCGGCCAGCGTGCAGGGCATTGGTCAGCACTACTTCAACGTTTATGGCATGACCTTCAGCGAGGGCAATACCTTTAATGATGTCCAGGCCGCAGAACGCGCGCAGGTGGTGGTGCTGGACAGCAATACTCGCCGCCAGCTGTTCCCCAATAAGGCCAGCGTGGTGGGGGAAGTGATACTGGTGGGTAATACGCCGGCGACGGTGATTGGCGTAGCGGATGAGAAACAGTCGATGTTTGGCAGCAGCAAGATTCTGCGCGTCTGGTTACCGTATTCAACGATGTCCGGGCGGGTGATGGGGCAGGCGTGGCTGAACTCCATCACCGTGAGGGTGAAAGAGGGCTACGACAGCAGTCTCGCCGAACAGCAGTTGACCCGACTGCTCAGTTTGCGTCACGGCAAGAAAGATTTCTTCGTCTGGAATATGGACAGCATCTTGAAAACGGCAGAACGCACCACACATACATTACAGCTGTTCTTAACGCTAGTGGCGGTGATCTCGCTGGTGGTTGGCGGTATTGGCGTGATGAATATCATGCTGGTGTCGGTGACGGAACGGACGCGGGAAATCGGCATTCGTATGGCGGTCGGCGCGCGAGCCAGTAACGTCCTGCAGCAGTTTTTGATTGAGGCGATTCTGGTGTGCCTGGTGGGTGGCGCACTGGGTGTCACGCTGTCGTTGATGATTGCGCTGCTGCTCCAACTGGTGCTGCCGGGCTGGGAGATTGGTTTTTCGCCGCTGGCGCTGTTGACGGCGTTTATCTGCTCAACTCTCACCGGTGTGCTCTTTGGCTGGCTACCGGCAAGGAACGCGGCGCGGCTCGACCCTGTCGATGCACTGGCGCGGGAATAACGGCGAAAAATAAATGAAAAAATGCCAGTCAGAAGGACTGGCATTTTGACGGCGGGATGTACACAATGGGGCAGTAAACTAGGCGGCTGTTTCTGCTTCCACGGGGATAATCAGGCTAGCATGATTACCTTTCGGCCCCTCGTGGACATCAAACTGGACGGCTTGTCCGGCTTTTAACGTTCTGTACCCATCCATCTGGATGGTGGAGTAATGGGCGAAGATGTCCTCGCCACCGCCTTCCGGGCAAATGAAACCGAACCCTTTGGCATTGTTGAACCACTTAACAGTACCCATTTCCATACTTCGACATCCTTCGTAACTCTATTATACGTTTATAAGTAGATGGAATGAACCGGTGGTGGAGTCAGGAGTTGTTCAAAACCTCACCAACTCTCGCCAGTACAATTTAGATATTTCGCACAGTGCGTCAAGCGTTTGCGGAGGGCTAAAGGGGTAAAATGCATCAAAATTTGAAGCAGTTAACGCTATTGACGGGAATGTGACAGAGTTCGCGAATGGCAGCTATAGGTGATAGTTATCTATGATCTACAGTAAATTGAGAGCCTGTATGTGCAAGAACGAAAGGTAACGTGCTGGCCGGGGAAATGTGTCATTAATCCTGTCAATAATACGGAGCCATACGTGTACGCAGCCTCGTCAGCAGCAATTGATGACACCGACGATGATGACTGACAATGAGTAAGACCAGAGACTGGCTGGACTTCGACCAGCTTGCGGCAGATAAACTTCAGGATGGGCTTAAACCCCCGTCAATGTATAAAGTGATATTGGTCAATGATGATTACACTCCGATGGAGTTTGTTATTGACGTGTTACAAAAATTCTTTTCTTATGATGTAGAACGCGCAACACAGTTGATGCTAACGGTTCACTATCAGGGTAAAGCAATTTGTGGTGTTTTTACGGCAGAAGTCGCCGAAACCAAAGTTGCGATGGTGAATCAGTACGCGAGGGAGAACGAGCATCCGCTACTGTGTACGCTGGAACAAGCCTGATACAGGCATGAAAATTGGGGGGAGGTGCCTATGCTCAATCAAGAACTGGAACTCAGTTTAAACATGGCTTTCGCCAGAGCGCGCGAGCACCGTCACGAGTTTATGACCGTCGAGCATCTGTTGCTGGCTCTGCTTAGCAATCCATCGGCCCGTGAAGCGCTGGAAGCGTGCTCGGTTGATTTGGTGGCGCTGCGTCAGGAACTCGAAGCCTTCATCGAACAAACCACGCCGGTTCTGCCGGTCAGTGAAGAAGAGCGCGAAACACAACCGACGCTCAGCTTCCAGCGTGTTCTGCAACGCGCGGTCTTCCACGTCCAGTCTTCCGGGCGTAGCGAAGTGACCGGCGCTAACGTCCTGGTGGCGATTTTCAGCGAGCAGGAGTCGCAGGCCGCCTATCTGCTGCGCAAACATGAAGTCAGCCGTCTCGACGTGGTGAACTTTATCTCTCACGGCACGCGTAAAGACGAGCCAAGCCAGCCTTCCGATTCCGGAAATCAGCAACCTAATGAAGAGCAAGCAGGCGGGGAGGAACGTATGGAAAACTTCACCACCAACCTTAATCAGCTTGCTCGCGTTGGGGGAATTGACCCGCTGATCGGTCGCGACAAAGAGCTGGAGCGCGCCATTCAGGTGCTGTGCCGCCGTCGTAAAAACAACCCTCTGCTGGTGGGGGAATCCGGCGTCGGGAAAACGGCGATTGCCGAAGGCCTGGCATGGCGCATTGTGCGCGGTGACGTGCCGGAAATCATGGCCGACTGCACTATCTACTCACTGGATATTGGCTCGCTGCTGGCGGGCACCAAATACCGCGGTGATTTCGAAAAACGCTTCAAAGCACTGCTCAAACAGTTAGAGCAGGATACCAACAGCATTCTGTTCATCGACGAAATCCACACCATTATCGGTGCGGGTGCCGCGTCGGGTGGCCAGGTGGACGCGGCAAACCTGATTAAACCGCTGCTCTCCAGCGGCAAGATTCGGGTGATGGGCTCGACCACCTACCAGGAATTCAGCAATATCTTTGAGAAGGACAGGGCGCTGGCGCGTCGTTTCCAGAAAATCGACATTACCGAACCGTCGGTAGAAGAGACCGTGCAGATTCTGAACGGCCTGAAACCGAAATACGAAGCACACCATGACGTACGCTACACCGCCAAAGCGGTGCGCGCGGCGGTGGAACTGGCGGTGAAATACATCAACGATCGTCATCTGCCGGATAAAGCGATTGATGTCATTGATGAGGCTGGCGCCCGCGCTCGCCTGATGCCGGTGAGCAAGCGTAAGAAAACGATTAACGTGGCGGACATTGAATCCGTGGTCGCGCGCATTGCGCGTATCCCGGAGAAAAGCGTCTCCCAGAGCGATCGCGATACGCTGAAAACGCTCGGCAATCGCCTGAAAATGCTGGTATTTGGTCAGGATAACGCCATCGATGCGCTGACGGAAGCGATTAAGATGAGCCGTGCGGGTCTCGGCCACGAGCATCGCCCGGTGGGCTCCTTCCTGTTTGCTGGCCCGACAGGGGTAGGTAAAACGGAAGTGACCGTCCAGCTGGCGAAGGCGATGGGCATTGAGCTGCTGCGGTTCGATATGTCTGAATATATGGAACGCCACACGGTGAGCCGCCTGATCGGCGCGCCTCCGGGATACGTTGGTTTTGATCAGGGCGGCCTGCTGACCGATGCGGTGATTAAGCATCCGCACGCGGTGCTGCTGCTGGACGAAATCGAAAAAGCGCACCCGGACGTCTTCAACCTGCTGTTGCAGGTGATGGACAACGGCACGCTGACGGATAACAACGGTCGTAAAGCCGACTTCCGTAACGTGGTGCTGGTGATGACCACCAACGCCGGCGTACGTGAAACCGAGCGTAAATCGATTGGTCTTATCCAGCAGGACAACAGCACCGACGCGATGGAAGAGATCAAAAAGATCTTTACGCCAGAGTTCCGTAACCGTCTGGACAACATTATCTGGTTCGATCATCTGTCTACCGACGTGATCCATCAGGTGGTGGATAAGTTCATTGTCGAGCTGCAGGTTCAGCTGGATCAGAAAGGCGTCTCGCTGGAAGTGAGCCAGGAAGCCCGCAACTGGCTGGCCGACAAAGGCTACGACCGGGCGATGGGCGCGCGTCCAATGGCGCGTGTGATTCAGGATAACCTGAAGAAACCGCTGGCTAACGAACTGCTGTTTGGTTCGCTGGTGGACGGCGGTCAGGTGACCGTGGCGCTCGATAAAGAGAAAAATGCGCTGACCTACGGCTTCCACAGTGCCCAGAAGCACAAACCGGAAGCGGCGCATTAACGGCGAGCACTCGCATTAAAACGAAAACCGAGCTGATAGTGGCTCGGTTTTTTTTGTCTCTCGTTTCTCGGGCGACGTTGACAGATCATTTTCGCAAATTTGAACTGTTGAATAATAACCCGACGTAAGCCGCGGCATGCTAACGACAGGATTTAGCCGAACGGTGGGATGATGTTGACAAAAGTGTTATCGGTGATGTTGCTGACGTGTGCCTTATTTTCTGGCCAACTGATGGCGGGGCATAAAGGCCACCAATTTTTGTGGGTTAAGAACGTCGGTCACCAGCTACGCCATGAGGCTGATAGCGATGAATTGCGCGTGGTGGCGGAAGAGTCGGCTGAAGGGTTGCGGGATAGCCATAACTGGCGAAAGGCGCATAAACCCGACACTTATGTTTTATGATACGGATGAAAGAAAGCCAAAAAAAATGCCCCGCATAAGCAGGGCATCACATTCGGCAAATAGCGCTCGGCGAACTTCGCGCCAGACGCTCATTATCTGCGGTGATTAGCGACTACGGAAGACAATGCGGCCTTTGCTCAGGTCGTACGGGGTCAGCTCAACAGTCACTTTGTCGCCCGTCAGGATGCGGATATAGTTTTTGCGCATTTTACCGGAGATATGTGCAGTAACCACGTGTCCGTTTTCCAGTTCTACGCGGAACATGGTATTAGGTAACGTTTCAAGAACGGTACCCTGCATTTCAATATTGTCTTCTTTGGCCATCTAATCCTCTGGGGTATCACTACCGTAATTTGAACCGGCAAGATAATGCCGAAGTTCATCATGTAAGTAAAGAATTGTCCGTCTTAATCGGCGAAAGTCGTTTTTGCGCATTACCCTTTCACCACACCAAAACAGCGTGTGATGGGCGCGAACCAGGCCGGAAATAGCAGGATAAACGTGGGCGTTATCTGACTCGAATGATTCCCAAACGGCGGCGGGGCAAAAGGCAGAAGCGACTCTCGTCGGCAATTATATCATCCTGATGGAAATTGTGCTGAAAACATTTACGCTTCAGGTGAAAAGAGCTGCCCCGGAACCCAGAATTTGTCCTCCAGCGGCTGCATGCGTAGCGTATTGAGATATTCAAGGTAGTCGCGGCGAGGTATCTCTATCGCGCCCAGAGACGCGGTATGGCTGTTTAACACCTGGCAGTCAATCAGTTTGCCGCCCGCACGGCTAAACGCCTCACAGAAGACGTACAGCGCGGTTTTAGAGGCATTCTCCGCGCGGCTGAACATAGACTCGCCGCAAAAAAGCTCGCCCATCGCGACGCCGTACATGCCGCCAACCAGCGTTTCTCCCTGCCAGACCTCGATAGAATGCGCATGACCCAGCTCATGCAGGCGATGGTAGGCCTGGCTGATGCTGGTGGTGATCCAGGTACCTTCGTGGCGATCCTGCGCGCAGCCCTCGATGACCTGACTAAAGGCATAATTGAGCGTGACGCGATAGGGCGAGTGGCGATGAAAGCGTTTCATACTGCGGCTGAGATGGAACTGCTCGGGCCACAGCACGGCGCGAGGATCTGGCGACCACCAGAGGATCGGGTCGCCGGGCGAAAACCACGGGAAGATCCCGCGTTGATAGGCCATTAGCAGACGCGCGGGACCAAGATCGCCGCCGAGCGCCAGCAGCCCGTTGGGTTCACGTAATGCGCCCTCCGGGGAGGGAAAAGCAATCGAATGACGAGAAAGCTGCACAAGGCGCATGTCGCGAAAACCCCACGAAACTAAGTTAACTCAATCATAGTCTACAGACGCTGTTTGAACTGGTAGTAACGACCTTGTTTTGCCAGCAGTTCTGTATGATTACCTTGCTCAATAATTTGCCCGTTGTCCATGACAATTATCCGATTAAAGCGCGCCAGGCCACGCAGGCGGTGGGTAACCATCAGCAGCGTTTTTTCGCGCATGACTTCAGCCAGCAGTTCAAGAATCTGGCTTTCTGTGGTGGCGTCCAGTCCTTCGGTCGGTTCGTCCAGCAGCATCAGCGGCGCATCGTGCAATAGCGCACGGGCAATGCCCAGACGGCGCAGTTCGCCGCCAGAAAGCTGGCGGCCGCCTTCGCCAAGCCAGCTGTTGAGACCGGCATCTTCCAGCAATTTCTCCAGCCCCGTGCGATGCAGTACGTCACTAAGCATATCGTCGGTGGCATCTGGCCGGGCCAGCAGCAGGTTGTCACGCAGCGTGGCGCTGAACAGATGCACGCGTTGCGGCACCAGGCTCATAGTTTGACGTAACGTCTGCTCATCGAACTGATTAAGCGCGATATCGTTGAGCAAAATGCTGCCCTGCTGCGGATCCCATGCGCGGGTTAGCAGTTGCAGGAGCGTTGATTTGCCGCAGCCGGTGCGCCCGAGGATAGCGATATGCTCCCCGGCTGCCACGTGCAGCGAGAGATTTTCCAGCGCGGGTTGCGTCTGCTCTGGATAGGTAAAGGCGACCTCCTTCAGCGTGAGCGCTACCTGCTGTGGACGAACGCTGGCCTGCTGCGGGAAAGTGACTTCAGGCTGTTGCTCGATAATCTGGCTCACGCGCAGCGCTGACGCAATCACCTGTCCCAAATGCTGGAACGCGCCGGTCACCGGGGCCAGAGCTTCAAAGGCCGCCAGCGCGCAGAAAACAAACAGTGCAATCAATGCGCCCGGCTGGGCGATATCGCCCACGCCGCCGGCGGCAAGCCACAACATCGCGACCACGGCTGCGGCGCCAATCAGCAGCATCAGCGCCTGAGACAGCGCGGTCAGTTCAGACTGGCGGCGCTGCGCGTCGTGCCAGTTAAGCTCCGTCTGTTCCATTTGTTTACGATAGCGATCGCTGGCGTTGAAAATGGTCAGCTCCGCCTGTCCTTGCAGCCAGCCGGTGAGCTGCTGGCGATATTGACCACGCAGCGTAGTGAGCTGCTCGCCGGTGGGTTTACCCGCGCGATAAAACAGCGGTGGCAGTATCAGCAGCGTGGCGAGCATAATTCCGCCGAGCGTCAGGGCCAGATTGACGTCCAACAGGCTTAATCCGGCGGTAACGACCAGGATAACCACCAGCGCGCCAACCAGCGGAGAAATCACGCGCAGATAGAGATGATCCAGCGTATCGACATCGGCCACCATGCGGTTGAGCAGCTCGCCCTGACGAAAACGCGCCAGCCCGGCAGGTGAGAGCGGCAGCAGTTTGCTGAAGGTGAAGACGCGCAGATGCTGCAAGACGCGGAAAGTGGCGTCATGGCTGACCAGACGTTCAAAGTAACGCCCGGCGGTACGGATAATCGCCGCGCCGCGCACACCCGCCGCAGGCAGCATGTAGTTAAAACTGTAAGCGCCAGCAAACCCGACCACCGCCGAAGCGGAGAGGAACCAGCCGGAAAGCGTCAGCAAGCCGATGCTGGCGAGCAGCGTCACAATCGCCAGAACCACGCCGAGGCTTAATAGCCATTTATGGCGTTTATAGAGCGCCAGATAAGGCAACAGTGCGCGCATTTAGATCTCCTCCTGACGATTGGCCAGCAGGCTGGCGAAAACGCCGTTGGCTGCAACCAGCTGCGAATACGAGCCTTGCTCGATAATCTGGCCGTTTTCCATGACCCAGATAGCATCCCACTCGGTAATGCCTTCCAACTGGTGGGTGACCATCAGGGTCGTTTGTTGCGTTGAGGCTTCACCCAGCGCCTGCATGACGCGCTGTTCGCTATGAGCATCAAGGCTGGCGGCAGGTTCATCAAGCAGCAGCAGACGGCAAGGAGCGAGGAGGGCGCGGGCGACGGCGACGCGCTGCGCCTGGCCGACGGAGAGGCGCGCGGACTGCTCGCCAACCGCGGTATCAATGCCGTCAGGAAGCTGCGGCAGAAACTCATTGACCCACGCTTTTTCCAGCGCCTGATGCAGTTGTTCTTCGCTGGCCTCCGGGTTGCCCAGCAGCACATTCTCGCGAAGTGTGGCGGCCGGCAGCTGTGGATTTTGACCGACCCAGCTCATCAATCGATGCCAGCTTTCCGGTTGCAGGTGACGGAGTTCGATACCGTTGACCTTCAGCGAACCGCTGTAGGGGAGGAAACCGGCCAGTGCGTTCAACAGCGAGCTTTTACCGGAACCACTTTGCCCCACCAGCACCACTCGCTGCCCGGCATTGAGCGTGAAGTTGAGCGGGCCGACGAGCATTTTGCCTTCCGGCGAAGTGATGAAAAGATCTTTCGCGCAAAGCGACACCGGCTCGCTGGTCTCCAGTATCTGCTCACCCTGTTCAGGGTGCGCCAGCGGCGCTTCAAGGAAGGTTTTCAGGCTGTCGGCAGCGCCTACCGCCTGGGCTTTGGCGTGGTAAAAGGTCCCCAGATCGCGTAGCGGCTGGAAGAATTCAGGGGCCAGAATCAGCGCCAGGAAGCCGGAGGAGAGCGTGACCGCCGCGCCGTAGCTGCCAAAATTCAGCTCACCGAGGTATGAGAAACCGAAATAGACCGCCACCAGTGCAATCGACAGGGAGGTGAAAAACTCCAGTACGCCGGAGGAGAGGAACGCCAGGCGCAGAACTTCCATGGTGCGCTGGCGAAAATCCTGCGAGGCTTCGCGGATATTGTCGGTCTCGGCTTTTCCACGGCCAAAAATACGTAAGGTATCCATGCCGCGCAGACGGTCCAGGAAGTGGCCGCTCAAGCGCGCCAGGGCCAGGAAGTTGCGGCGGTTGGCGTCGGCGGCGCCCATGCCGACCAGCGCCATAAACAGCGGGATCAGCGGAGCGGTGGCCAGCAGTATCAACGCGGCGACCCAGTTGGACGGGAAAATGGCGACGACGATCAGCAGCGGCACGCAGGCAGCCAGCGCCATCTGTGGCAGGTAGCGGGCGTAGTAGTCGTGCATATCGTCAATTTGCTCAAGAATCAGCGTCGCCCAACTGCCGGCCGGCTTGCCCTGAATCCACGCCGGGCCAGCCTGTTGCAGACGGTCCAGCACCTGACGGCGAATCTCAAAACGAATCTGTTGCCCGGCATGAAAACCGACCCGCTCGCGCAGCCACACCACCCAGGCGCGGAGGACGAAAACCAGCACCAGCTGAATAAACGGCATCAGCAGCGCCTCGCGCGGAATGTTCTCCATAATCATATGGTGAAGGATGCGGGCCAGCAGCCACGCCTGAGCAATAATCAGTATCCCACTGGCGAAGCCGAGCAGGCGGGAGAGCATCAACCAGCGGCGAGACAGGACGCTTTGCTGTTTGAGCCAGCGGGTGAGTTCTTGTTGGCGACTTTTATTCATTGGGCGCTTAGCAGGTGGCTTATGGATAATGGTTTCAGTTATGGGCGCGGCAATGTTACATCGCAGAAAAAATAAAGGCGACTTATCGTCGCCTTTTTTACTTTTGTTACTGACTTGTAAAGATTATTTGCAGGCGTCGGCCAGACCGTCGAGGTAGCGTTCCGCGTCCAGCGCCGCCATACAGCCGGTGCCCGCAGAGGTGATTGCCTGACGGTAAATGTGGTCCATCACGTCGCCCGCAGCGAACACGCCAGGGATGCTGGTCTGGGTGGCGTTGCCGTGGATACCGGACTGCACTTTGATGTAGCCGTTTTCCAGCGCCAGCTGGCCTTCGAAAATCGCCGTGTTCGGGCTGTGGCCGATAGCCACGAACAGACCTGCGACGTCCAGCGATTCAATATCATCGCTCTCGGTTGAACGCAGACGCAAACCGCTCACGCCCATCTGATCGCCGGTCACTTCTTCCAGCGTACGGTTGGTGTGGAGCACGATATTGCCGCTTTCCACTTTATCCATCAGACGCTTGATGAGGATTTTCTCCGCGCGGAAAGAATCACGACGGTGAATCAGGTGCACTTCTGATGCAATGTTGGACAAGTACAGCGCTTCTTCTACTGCGGTGTTGCCGCCGCCGATGACCGCCACTTTCTGATTACGATAGAAGAACCCGTCGCAGGTCGCGCAGGCGGAAACGCCGCGGCCTTTAAACGCTTCTTCCGACGGCAGACCCAGATAACGGGCAGACGCGCCGGTAGCGATGATTAACGCATCGCAGGTGTATTCGCCGCTGTCGCCGGTAAGACGGAACGGACGGTTTTGCAGATCCACGCTGTGAATGTGGTCAAAAATAATTTCGGTTTCAAATTTGGTCGCATGCTCGTGCATACGTTCCATCAGCAGCGGACCGGTCAGATCGTTCGGATCGCCAGGCCAGTTTTCCACCTCGGTGGTGGTGGTCAGTTGACCGCCTTTTTCCAGCCCGGTAATCAAAACCGGTTGCAGGTTTGCGCGTGCAGCATAGACCGCAGCGGTGTATCCCGCAGGTCCAGAACCAAGGATTAGCAGCTTACTGTGTTTGGCCGTGCCCATGAGATCCCCATAATTGTTGGCAGACATTGTTCGGGATTGTAGGGAATTTGTAGACGTAAAAAAAGAGCACAGCGATTTTGTTAACGATATGTGTAATAGAGTGAGCCGATTGATTGTTTATTTTAACATCAAAAAATATAACTATTTCTACTGTTCGCTGCTGGATTATAAGACGATTACATGTGAATCAAGCCCGCGTGATAATGAATATCTGGCATGTTGTACTAAAAAAAGATGTTTTGCTTTGACAATCACCTGTGCTTTTGCGACAACATTCAAGGAAGAAGAAAAGCAGTGTTTCGCGTGTGGTGAATTTTCATGCACGCAAATGCCATTTTTACCCGGATCACTGAAATCTACGTATGGTGTGGACAGACGTCATACGTGATGTCGGAGGGTGGCCGCGAGGCGCCGGGGCTTCTCATACGCAACCCCTGGGATATGCGTCGTTGCAGCAACAACGGCGTGTTGAAAACGGGAGAAGGCTCTGAACAGTGAAGTGCACAGAGTCAAGACAGGAGTAGGGAAGGAATACAGAGAGACAATAATAATGGTAGATAGTAAAAAACGCCCTGGCAAAGATCTCGACCGCATCGACCGCAACATCCTGAATGAGCTGCAAAAAGATGGGCGTATTTCGAACGTCGAGCTTTCCAAAAGAGTAGGACTTTCTCCGACCCCGTGCCTTGAGCGCGTACGTCGTCTGGAACGACAGGGTTTTATTCAGGGCTATACCGCGCTGTTAAACCCGCATTATCTGGATGCATCGCTGCTGGTATTTGTTGAGATTACTCTGAATCGCGGTGCGCCGGACGTGTTTGAACAATTTAACGCCGCTGTGCAAAAACTTGAAGAAATTCAAGAATGTCACCTGGTATCCGGTGATTTCGACTATCTGTTGAAAACCCGCGTACCGGATATGTCGGCTTACCGTAAGCTTCTTGGCGAGACCCTGCTACGCCTGCCAGGCGTTAACGACACCCGTACTTACGTCGTGATGGAAGAGGTCAAGCAGAGTAATCGTCTGGTAATTAAGACCCGCTAAAACGGAACAGGTGCAAAATCAGCGTAGTTTGATTACACTCCTGTTAATCCATACAGCAACAGTGTCGGCGCAATCTGGCACTGTTGTCCGTTTTAGCATTTGGCACCTGGAGAGCCTTTCTTGAGCCAGGAATATACAGAAGACAAAGAAGTCAAACTCACAAAACTCAGCAGCGGACGCCGGCTCCTTGAGGCGTTACTCCTTCTCTGCGCCATTTTTGCCGTCTGGCTAATGGCAGCACTACTGAGCTTCAATCCTTCCGATCCCAGCTGGTCGCAAACGGCCTGGCATGAGCCTATCCACAATTTGTGCGGTGCGCCCGGAGCATGGCTGGCCGATACGCTGTTCTTCATTTTCGGCGTGATGGCTTACACCATTCCGGTGATTATCATCGGCGGCTGTTGGTTCGCCTGGCGACACCGTGCCAGCGAAGACTACATCGACTATTTTGCCGTATCGCTGCGCCTGATTGGCGTGCTGGCGCTGATCCTGACCTCCTGCGGCCTTGCCGCCATTAACGCCGATGATATCTGGTACTTTGCTTCCGGCGGCGTGATTGGCAGCCTGCTCAGCACCGCGCTACAGCCCATGCTGCATAGCAGCGGCGGCACCATTGCGCTGCTGTGTATCTGGGCGGCGGGCCTGACGCTGTTTACCGGCTGGTCCTGGGTCAGCATCGCCGAGAAAATGGGCAGTTGGATCCTCAATATCCTGACTTTTGCCAGCAATCGCACCCGTCGCGACGATACCTGGGTCGATGAAGACGAATACGAAGAAGAAGACGAGTACGAAGATGACGTGGCGCAGAGCAATACGCGCGAATCTCGTCGTGCCCGCATCCTGCGTGGCGCACTGGCCCGCCGTAAGCGTATTGCTGAAAAATTCGCAAACCCGATGGGCCGCAAAACCGACGAAGCGCTGTTCTCGGGCCGCCGAATGGATGAGCCGGAAGAGACTGCCCGCTACGCGGCCCAGGCCGATCCAGATGATGTACTGTTCTCCGGTGCCAGCGCGACGCGCGCGGCGGAGTATGATGAATATGATCCGCTGCTGAATGGCCACTCGGTTACCGCGCCAGCCGCCGCAGCAACTGCCGTTGCTTCAACCCCAGTATGGGCAGCCGATTCGACCCAGGCAATTGCGCCAGGGGAAGCGCCGGGTGTGGAATGGCAGTCCGTGCCGTCGCCAACTGCCGTTGACCCAACTATCGCACCTGCGCCAGAAGGCTGGCCGCCAGTGCAGCAGCCTGCTTACGAACAGCCGCAGTACGCTCAGCCTCAGCAACCGGCTTACGAACAGCCGCAGTACGCTCAGCCTCAGCAGCCGGCTTACGAACACCCGCAGTACGCTCAGCCTCAGCAACCGGCTTACGAGCAGCCGCAGTACGCTCAGCCTCAGCAGCCTGCTTACGAGCAGCCGCAGTATGCTCAGCCTCAGCAGCCGGCTTACGAACAGCCGCAGTACGCTCAGCCTCAGCAACCGGCTTACGAACAGCCGCAGTATGCTCAGCCTCAACAGCCGGCTTACGAGCAGCCGCAGTACGCTCAGCCTCAGCAACCGGCTTACGAACAGCCGCAGTACGCTCAGTCTCAGCAGCCGGCTTACGAGCAGCCGCAGTATGCTCAGCCTCAACAGCCTGCTTACGAACAGCCGCAGTATGCTCAGCCTCAGCAGCCGGTTTACGAACAGCCGCAGTATGCTCAGCCTCAGCAGCCGGTTTACGAACAGCCGCAGTATGCTCAGCCTGAACAGCCTGTTCACGAACAGCCATACGTGGCCGAGCCTGCGCCGACTGTTGAACCAGAACCAGTTGTTGAAGAAGAAGTTAAACCGGCCCACCGCCCACCGCTCTACTACTTCGAAGAAGTGGAAGAAAAACGCGCGCGTGAGCGTGAACAGCTGGCAGCATGGTATCAGCCGATCCCTGAACCTTTAGCGCCGGTTGAACAGCGCGCTTCGTCCATGCCTTCTGCATCGGCGTCGGTTGCGGTGCCTGAACCTTCAGCCGCTGTGGATCCGGTTGCGGCCAGCGTTCGTCACGCAGCTACCGCTGCTGGCACCGTCGCTGCCGCAGCAGCGTCAGCGCCGCTGTTTAGCCCAGCTGAAGGGCCGCGTCCGCAGGTGAAAGAGGGCATTGGCCCGAAATTACCGCGTCCGAACCGTGTCCGCGTGCCGACGCGTCGCGAACTGGCGTCCTATGGCATCAAGCTGCCGTCGCAGCGTATGGCCGAAGAACGTGCCGCGCGCGAAGCTGAGCGTTATCAGCATGATGACGATGTTAATCTCAGCGACGATGAAGCCGATGCGCTGGAACAAGATGCGCTGGCGCGTCAATTCGCCGCCTCTCAGCAGCAGCGTTACGGTGAATCGCACGTTGAGGATTACGCCGAGGATGAAAACGACGCCGATGCCGCCGCGGAGGCCGAACTGGCACGCCAGTTTGCCGCCTCTCAGCAGACGCGTTATGCCAGCGAGCAGCCGGAAGGCGCGCATCCCTTCTCGCTTGATGACTTCGAATTCTCGCCGATGAAAGCGCTGGTTGATGATGCGCCAAAAGCGCCGCTGTTTACCCCAAGCGTGATGCCGGAGCCTGAGGCACCGCAGCCGCAGCAATATCAACAGCAGCCGCCTCAGCATGCGCAAGGCTATCATCAGCCACAACAGCCACAACAGCCGCAGTATGCTCAACCACAGCAGCAGCCACAACAGCCGCAGTATGCGCAGCCGCAGCCGCAACCGCAGTACGCGCCGCCGCAACAGCCTGCCACGCCGCCGCAGGAGAGCCTGATTCACCCGCTGTTGATGCGTAATGGCGACGACCGTCCGTTGCAAAAACCGACTACGCCGCTGCCGTCGCTGGATCTGTTAACTCCGCCGCCAACGGAAGTTGAGCCGGTCGATACCTTCGCGCTGGAGCAGATGGCGCGCCTGGTGGAAACGCGTCTGGCGGATTACCGTATCAAAGCTGACGTCGTGAACTACTCACCGGGCCCGGTTATCACTCGCTTCGAGCTGAATCTGGCGCCGGGCGTTAAGGCCGCGCGAATCTCTAACCTTTCTCGCGACCTTGCACGTTCTCTGTCGACCGTGGCGGTGCGCGTGGTGGAAGTTATCCCTGGCAAGCCGTACGTGGGTCTGGAACTGCCAAACAAGAAACGTCAGACCGTTTACCTGCGTGAAGTGCTGGACTGCGATAAATTCCGCGATAACCCGTCGCCGCTGACCGTGGTGCTGGGTAAAGATATCGCCGGTGAGCCCGTGGTGGCCGATCTCGGTAAGATGCCGCACCTGCTGGTTGCGGGTACCACCGGCTCTGGTAAGTCTGTCGGCGTGAACGCCATGATCCTCAGTATGCTGTACAAAGCGCAGCCGGAAGACGTGCGATTCATCATGATCGACCCGAAAATGCTGGAACTGTCGGTTTACGAAGGGATCCCGCACCTGCTGACGGAAGTGGTTACCGACATGAAAGACGCCGCCAACGCCTTGCGCTGGAGCGTCAACGAAATGGAACGCCGCTACAAGCTGATGTCGGCGCTGGGTGTCCGTAACCTGGCGGGCTATAACGATAAGATCGCCGAAGCCGCGCGCATGGGCCGTCCGATTCCGGATCCTTACTGGAAGCCGGGCGATAGCATGGACGCCACCCATCCGGTGCTGGAGAAACTGCCTTACATCGTCGTGCTGGTGGATGAATTCGCCGACCTGATGATGACCGTTGGTAAAAAGGTCGAAGAGCTGATTGCGCGCCTGGCGCAGAAAGCGCGTGCGGCGGGGATCCACCTGGTGCTGGCGACCCAGCGTCCGTCGGTGGATGTGATTACCGGCCTTATCAAGGCCAACATCCCAACCCGTATTGCGTTTACGGTTTCCAGTAAAATTGACTCCCGTACCATTCTCGATCAGGGCGGCGCGGAATCGCTGCTGGGGATGGGGGATATGCTTTATGCGGCCCCGAACTCGAATACCCCGATACGTGTCCACGGCGCGTTTGTACGCGACCAGGAAGTTCATGCGGTGGTTCAGGACTGGAAAGCGCGCGGTCGTCCGCAGTACATCGACGGCATCACCTCCGATAGCGAAAGCGAAGGCGGCGGCGGTGGCTTCGAGGGAGGCGAAGAGCTGGATCCGTTGTTCGACCAGGCGGTGAATTTTGTGACCCAGAAACGTAAAGCATCTATCTCCGGCGTGCAGCGTCAGTTCCGCATCGGCTACAACCGTGCGGCGCGTATCATCGAACAGATGGAAGCGCAGGGTATCGTCAGTGAACAGGGGCATAACGGCAACCGTGAGGTGCTGGCACCGCCACCGTTCGACTGATTGCAAAGATGGGTAAATAAGTCAAAATTCAGTATTTTCTTCTGTCGCCGCTCAGGATGAAGTCTTAGAGTGAGTGACAGAAGCTCTCCTGGCGGGAGCATGAGGCTATTTAAGGAATAACAATGAAAAAAGCAGCGATCACGTGTGCATTACTTTCCAGCTTTGTTGTCAGCAGCGTATGGGCTGACGCCGCCGGTGACCTGAAAAGTCGTCTTGACAAAGTCAGCAGTTTCCACGCCAGCTTCACCCAGAAGGTGACGGACGGTAGCGGCAACGCGGTACAGGAAGGTCAGGGCGATCTGTGGGTAAAACGTCCGAATCTGTTTAACTGGCATATGACCCAGCCGGATGAAAGTATTCTGGTTTCCGACGGCAAAACCCTGTGGTTCTATAACCCGTTTGTTGAGCAGGCGACCGCGACCTGGCTGAAAGATGCCACCGGCAACACGCCGTTTATGCTGATTGCCCGTAATCA
Source organism: Kluyvera sp. CRP (assembly GCF_019930565.1). Classification (NCBI taxonomy): domain Bacteria; kingdom Pseudomonadati; phylum Pseudomonadota; class Gammaproteobacteria; order Enterobacterales; family Enterobacteriaceae; genus Kluyvera; species Kluyvera sp. CRP. The sequence continues at coordinate 2,860,469 of NZ_CP082841.1, forward strand.
GGCCAGCGACTGGCAGCAGTACAATATCCAGCAAACCGGCGATGATTTTGTGCTGACGCCGCGCGGCAGCAACGGCAACCTGAAGAAATTTACCATTAACGTCGGACGCGATGGCACTATCCATCAGTTCAGCGCCATCGAGCAGGACGATCAGCGCAGCAGCTATCAGCTGAAATCGCAGCAGAACGGTTCGGTGGACGCGTCCAAATTCACCTTTACACCGCCGCAGGGCGTGACGGTGGACGACCAGCGTAAATAAGAGGCATGCGTGGGCAACCTGTCGCTCGATTTTTCAGATAATACCTTTCAACCTCTGGCCGCGCGTATGCGGCCAGAAAACTTAGCGCAGTATATCGGCCAACAGCATCTGCTGGCGGCCGGTAAACCGCTGCCCCGCGCCATCGAGGCCGGGCATCTGCATTCGATGATTCTGTGGGGGCCGCCGGGCACCGGCAAGACCACGCTGGCGGAAGTGATTGCTCGCTATGCCAACGCCGACGTGGAACGAATTTCAGCCGTCACCTCCGGGGTGAAAGAGATCCGCGAGGCCATCGAGCGCGCGCGGCAGAATCGTAATGCCGGGCGACGCACAATTCTCTTCGTCGATGAAGTTCACCGCTTCAATAAAAGCCAGCAGGATGCGTTCCTGCCGCATATCGAAGACGGCACCATTACCTTCATCGGTGCGACCACCGAAAACCCATCCTTCGAATTAAACTCGGCGCTGCTTTCCCGCGCCCGCGTTTATTTGCTGAAGTCGCTCACCACCGAAGATATTGAGCAAGTGCTTACTCAGGCGATGGAAGATAGCGAACGAGGTTACGGCGGTCAGGATATCATCCTGCCAGACGAAACTCGCCGCGCGATTGCCGAACTGGTGAATGGTGATGCGCGTCGGGCGCTCAATACCCTGGAAATGATGGCCGATATGACCGAGCTTGATGACACGGGTAAGCGCGTACTACAGCCACAGTTACTGACTGAAATAGCTGGCGAGCGCAGCGCGCGTTTTGATAACAAAGGCGACCGTTTTTACGATCTGATTTCCGCGCTACATAAATCGGTACGCGGCAGCGCGCCGGATGCCGCGCTGTACTGGTATGCGCGCATCATCAGCGCCGGCGGCGACCCGCTATACGTGGCGCGGCGTTGCCTGGCGATTGCCTCAGAGGATGTGGGCAACGCCGACCCGCGCGCCATGCAGGTGGCTATCTCCGCCTGGGACTGTTTTACGCGCGTCGGTCCGGCCGAAGGGGAACGGGCGATTGCGCAGGCCATCGTTTATCTTGCCTGCGCGCCGAAAAGCAACGCTGTCTACACCGCGTTTAAAGCGGCGATGGCAGACGCCCGTGAACGTCCGGATTACGATGTGCCGGTTCATCTGCGTAATGCGCCGACTAAGCTGATGAAAGAGATGGGCTATGGTCAGGAGTATCGCTACGCCCACGACGAACCTAACGCTTACGCCGCCGGCGAAGAATATTTCCCCAGTGAAATGGCGCAAACTCGCTACTATCACCCGACGAATCGGGGTCTTGAAGGCAAGATTGGCGAAAAGCTCGCCTGGCTCGCTGAACAGGATCAAAATAGCCGCACAAAACGCTACCGCTAGTGCAGTCGTTGCGGTAATGTTGTCAACGTACCTCTGCGACCACGGGCTGTGGTCGCATACTCCACTTTCAATTCGATAAGCATAGGATAAGCATGCTCGATCCCAATCTGCTGCGTACAGAGCCAGACGCAGTCGCAGAAAAACTGGCACGCCGGGGCTTTAAGCTGGATGTAGATAAACTTCGCGCTCTTGAAGAGCGTCGCAAAGTGCTGCAGGTAGAAACTGAAAATCTGCAGGCAGAGCGTAACTCGCGATCGAAATCCATCGGCCAGGCGAAAGCACGCGGGGAAGATATTGAGCCTTTACGCCTGGAAGTGAACAAGCTTGGCGAACAACTTGATGCCGCGAAATCTGAACTGGACGTTCTGCTGGCAGAGATTCGCGATATCGCGCTGACCATCCCGAACATTCCGCACGACGACGCGCCGGTTGGCCGTGACGAAAACGACAACGTTGAAGTCAGCCGCTGGGGAACGCCGCGCGAATTCGATTTCGAAATCCGCGATCACGTCACACTGGGCGAAATGCACAGCGGTCTGGACTTTGCTGCCGCCGTTAAGCTGACCGGTTCACGTTTCGTTGTGATGAAAGGTCAGATCGCGCGTATGCACCGCGCGCTGTCGCAGTTCATGCTGGACCTGCACACCGAACAGCACGGCTATAGCGAAAACTATGTGCCGTACCTGGTAAACCAGGACACCCTGTACGGTACCGGGCAGTTGCCGAAATTTGCCGGCGACCTGTTCCATACCCGTCCGCTGGAAGAAGAAGCCGACAGCAGCAACTACGCGCTGATCCCGACTGCGGAAGTGCCGCTGACCAACCTGGTTCGCGATGAAATCATCGACGAAGACGATCTGCCGATCAAAATGACCGCGCACACGCCGTGCTTCCGCTCTGAAGCGGGTTCTTACGGTCGTGATACCCGTGGTTTGATCCGTATGCACCAGTTCGACAAAGTTGAAATGGTGCAGATCGTGCGTCCGGAAGACTCCATGGCGGCGCTGGAAGAGATGACCGGTCACGCGGAAAAAGTCCTGCAGCTGCTGGGCCTGCCGTACCGTAAAATCATCCTCTGCACCGGCGATATGGGCTTCGGCGCCTGCAAAACCTACGACCTCGAAGTGTGGGTTCCGGCGCAGAACACCTACCGTGAGATCTCCTCATGCTCGAACGTCTGGGATTTCCAGGCGCGCCGCATGCAGGCTCGCTGCCGCAGTAAGTCCGATAAGAAAACCCGTCTGGTCCATACCCTCAACGGCTCTGGCCTGGCGGTAGGGCGTACGCTGGTTGCGGTGCTGGAAAACTACCAGCAGGCAGATGGTCGTATCGAAGTACCTGAAGTACTGCGTCCTTACATGAACGGTCTGGAATATATCGGTTAATTCCCTGATAGTTTCATCCGAAAAAGCGCCGAAAGGCGCTTTTTTTATATCCTCATTGATACTGAACAATACCTCTCCTGGTAGAACCCTTAATACTCACTTCGAAGTAGCAACAGCATATAACACTATAATAATAGCCATTCGTTATATATAAAACTATATAACGAGCTTTGTTTCCAATGTAAGCAACGAAGTGAGTGTCCATGAAAACTGAAACCCCCGATGCTTTACTGGCAGCCGAGGTCAGCCGCCGTGGTTTAATGAAAACCACGGCCATAGGTGGCCTGGCGATGGCCAGCAGCGCTTTTACGCTTCCCTTTAGCCGCATCGTGAACGCGGCCGATACGCTGGCCCCGGCTACCGCCGCTGAGCACGTTACCTGGAGTGCGTGTACGGTAAACTGTGGAAGCCGCTGCCCGCTGCGCATGCATGTTGTCGATGGCGAGATTAAATACGTAGAAACCGATAATACCGGTGATGATAACTACGACGGTTTGCACCAGGTGCGTGCCTGTCTGCGCGGCCGCTCGATGCGCCGTCGCGTCTATAACCCGGACCGTCTCAAATACCCGATGAAGCGCGTCGGTAAACGCGGTGAAGGCAAATTCGAGCGTATCAGCTGGGAAGAAGCCTTTGATACCATTGCCGATAATATGAAGCGCCTGATCAAAGATTACGGCAACGAATCTATTTATCTCAACTATGGTACCGGGACGCTCGGCGGCACCTTAACCCGTTCCTGGCCGCCGGGAAAAACCCTGATTGCGCGTCTGATGAACTGCTGCGGCGGTTACCTGAACCATTATGGTGACTACTCTTCAGCACAGATTGCTGCCGGTCTGAATTACACCTACGGCGGTTGGGCCGACGGTAACAGTCCGTCCGATATTGAAAACAGCAAGCTGGTGGTGCTGTTCGGTAACAACCCTGGCGAAACGCGCATGAGCGGCGGCGGGGTGACTTACTATCTGGAGCAGGCGCGGCAGAAATCGAACGCGCGGATGATCATTGTCGATCCACGCTATACCGATACCGGCGCGGGCCGTGAAGATGAATGGATCCCGATTCGTCCGGGTACCGATGCGGCGCTGGTTTCTGCGCTGGCGTGGGTGATGATTACCGAAAATCTGGTCGATCAGCCGTTCCTCGATAAGTACTGCGTCGGCTATGACGAGAAAACGCTGCCGAAGAGTGCTCCGGCCAACGGTCACTACAAAGCTTATATCCTGGGGCAGGGTAATGATGCCACGGCGAAAACGCCGGAGTGGGCATCCACGATCACCGGTATTCCAGCCGATCGTATCGTGAAACTGGCGCGTGAAATCGCCAGCGCTAAACCGGCCTATATCTCCCAGGGCTGGGGTCCGCAGCGTCACGCCAACGGCGAAATCGTCACCCGCGCGATTTCCATGCTGTCGATTTTGACCGGTAACGTCGGTATTCACGGTGGCAACAGCGGCGCGCGTGAAGGTTCCTATGAAGTGCCATTCGAACGTATGCCGACGTTCGATAACCCGGTTGAAACCAGCATCTCCATGTTTATGTGGACCGATGCGATCGTTCGTGGTCCGGAAATGACCGCGCTGCGTGACGGTGTACGCGGTAAGGACAAGCTGGATGTGCCGATCAAAATGATCTGGAACTATGCCGGTAACTGTCTGATTAACCAGCACTCCGAAATTAACCGCACCCATGAAATTCTGCAGGACGATAAGAAATGCGAAATGATTGTGGTGATCGACTGCCACATGACTTCATCGGCGAAATATGCCGATATCCTGCTGCCGGACTGCACCGCTTCCGAGCAGATGGACTTCGCGCTGGATGCCTCCTGCGGCAACATGTCCTACGTTATCTTCACCGATCAGGTCATCAAACCGCGTTTCGAGTGCAAGACGATTTACGACATGACCACCGAGCTGGCGAAACGGATGGGCGTGGAGCAGAAGTTCACCGAAGGGCGCACGCAGGAAGGCTGGATGCGTCATCTGCATGAACTTTCTCGCCAGGCGGTGCCGGAGCTGCCAGATTTCGATACCTTCCGTAAGCAGGGCATCTTTAAACAGCGCGACCCTGAAGGCCACCACGTGGCGTACAAAGCCTTCCGTGAAGACCCACAGGCCAACCCATTGACGACTCCGTCAGGGAAAATCGAGATCTACTCCGAGGAGCTGGCGAAAATCGCCGCCACCTGGGAACTGCCGGAAGGCGATGTGATCGATCCGTTACCGATCTACACCCCGGGGTTTGAAAACTACAACGATCCGTTGGCGGAAAAATTCCCGCTACAGATGACCGGCTTCCACTATAAGGCGCGTGTGCACTCCACCTACGGTAACGTCGACGTGCTGAAAGCGGCTTGCCGTCAGGAGATGTGGATCAACCCACTGGATGCGAAGAAACGTGGCATTGCCAATGGCGATCGCGTGCGTATCTTCAACGACCGCGGGGAAGTGCATATTGAAGCGAAGGTGACTCCACGCATGATGCCGGGCATCGTTGCGCTGGGTGAGGGGGCCTGGTATGACCCGGATACAAAACGTATCGACCAGGCGGGCTGCATTAACGTGCTGACCACTCAACGCCCGTCGCCGCTGGCGAAAGGCAACCCATCGCACACGAACCTTGTCCAGGTTGAGAAGGTGTAAGGAGTAACCGATGACCACCCAATATGGCTTTTTTATTGATTCGGCACGCTGCACCGGTTGTAAAACCTGCGAGCTGGCGTGTAAAGATTACAAAGACTTAACCCCGGACGTCAGCTTCCGCCGTATTTACGAATACGCGGGCGGCGACTGGCAGGAGGACAACGGCGTCTGGAACCAGAATGTCTTTGCCTACTACCTGTCGATTGCCTGTAACCATTGCGAAGATCCGGCCTGTACCAAAGTGTGCCCAAGCGGCGCGATGCACAAACGTGAAGATGGTTTTGTGGTCGTTAACGAAGATGTCTGCATCGGCTGCCGTTACTGCCACATGGCCTGCCCATACGGCGCGCCGCAATACAACGCCGCCAAAGGCCACATGACCAAGTGCGATGGCTGCCATGAGCGCGTAGCGGAAGGCAAAAAACCAATCTGCGTGGAATCCTGCCCGCTGCGCGCGCTGGACTTTGGGCCGATTGAAGAACTGCGCCAGAAGCACGGCCAACTGGCGGCTGTTGCGCCGCTGCCGTCGGCGCACTTCACCAAACCAAGCATTGTGATTAAACCGAACGCCAATGCACGTCCGTGCGGCGATACCACTGGCTACCTGGCCAATCCGAAGGAGGTGTGAGATGGGAAGTGGATGGCATGAATGGCCGCTAATGATCTTCACGGTCTTTGGGCAGTGCGTGGCCGGCGGTTTTATCGTTCTGGCGCTGGCGCTGATGAAAGGGCAGCTATCGCGCGAGCAGCAACAGCGCGTGGTGCTGAGTATGTTTGCGCTGTGGGTGTTGATGGGCATTGGGTTTGTCGCCTCGACGCTACACCTCGGTTCGCCGATGCGTGCCTTTAACTCGCTGAATCGCGTAGGCGCGTCGTCACTGAGTAACGAAATTGCCAGCGGCGCGATTTTCTTCGCCGTCGGCGGTATCGGCTGGCTGCTGGCCGTGACCAACAAGCTCTCCTGCGCACTGCGTAGCCTGTGGCTGGTGGTGACGATGGTGCTGGGCGTGGTCTTCGTGTGGATGATGGTGCGCGTCTATAACACCATCGATACCGTACCGACCTGGTATAGCGTCTGGACACCGCTGAGCTTCTTCCTGACGCTGTTTATCGGCGGCCCACTGCTGGGTTACCTGCTGCTGTGTTGGGCAGGAGTGGAAGGTTGGGCACTGCGCTTACTGCCGGCGGTGAGCCTCGCGGCGCTGGTGATTAGCGTGGTGGTTTCCCTGATGCAAGGGGTTGAACTGGCCACGATTCACAGCTCGATTCAGCAAGCGTCTGCGCTGGTGCCAGACTACGGTTCGCTGATGGCGTGGCGCGTTGCTGCGATTGTGTTGGCGCTGGTGTGCTGGATAGTTCCGCAGTTGAAGGGCTATCAGCCGGCGCTGCCGCTCCTCAGCCTGGCATTTGTGCTGGTGCTGGTCGGAGAGCTGATTGGGCGTGGCGTGTTTTACGGTCTGCATATGACCGTGGGCATGGCGGTGGCCAGCTAAGCTAATAATCTGCCAGGGCGATCCCGCCCTGGCACTTTTTGTTCATGAATTTTTTCGACTGAACCCTTCCTGCGCATTTACTCCGTTTATCAATAAAAACAATCAAATACATTTTGCTTATTCGTTTGCACCGTCACGCTGAATAAGAAACATCAATCGTCGCGTCAGAAAGCGTGTTTTGGGGCAAATCAGGTGGATTGACAATGTTTTTGGCGGTGGCATGATGCGCTCGAAATCATTCTATCCTCACGGTTTTTAGCCCATGTCCACCTATACTCGCCCAGTGCTGTTGCTGCTCTGCGGCTTACTGTTATTGACGCTGGCGATCGCGGTATTAAACACGCTCGTCCCGCTCTGGCTCGCCCATGAAAATCTGCCAACCTGGCAGGTAGGGATGGTCGGTTCGTCCTATTTTACCGGCAACCTGGTCGGTACGATGCTGACAGGTCGACTGATTAAGCGTCTGGGCTTCAACTTCAGCTATTACATCGCGTCGCTGATTTTTGCTGCGGGCTGCGTGGGGTTGGGCTTTATGGTGGGCTTCTGGAGCTGGATGTTCTGGCGCTTTATCGCCGGCGTCGGCTGCGCGATGATCTGGGTGGTGGTGGAGAGCGCGCTGATGTGCAGTGGCACCTCGCGCAACCGCGGACGGCTGCTGGCGGCTTACATGATGATGTACTACATCGGCACCGTGCTCGGCCAGCTCATTGTCAGCAAGCTGCCGACGGACATGGCGACCATTCTGCCGCTAATGACCGGCGTGGTGTTGGCCGGTATTCTGCCGCTGCTGTTTACCCGTATTCTCAATCAGAAGGATGAACAGCAGGACGACAGCGCGCGCGTCTGGCCGATGTTCAAGCTGCGTCAGGCGCGCCTTGGCGTCAACGGCTGCATTATTTCCGGTATCGTGCTGGGTTCGCTGTACGGGCTGATGCCGCTGTACCTTAACCATCGCGGCGTCAGCGACTCCGGCATCGGTTTCTGGATGGCGGTGATGGTCAGCGCCGGGATTCTGGGCCAATGGCCGATTGGCCGACTGGCGGACCGCTATGGTCGTTTGCTGGTACTGCGCGTCCAGGTGTTTGTCGTCATTATCGGCTGTATGGGGATGTTAAGCCAGGCAATGATGGCGCCCGCGCTGTTTATTCTGGGCGCTGCGGGCTTTACGCTCTATCCGGTCGCGATGGCCTGGGCCTGCGAGAAAGTGGAACACCATCAACTGGTATCGATGAATCAGGCGCTGCTGCTGAGCTATACCATCGGCAGCCTGGTCGGCCCAACGCTAACCGCGATGTTGATGCAAAACTATTCCGATAACCTGCTGTTTATTATGATTGCCGGGGTGTCGTTCGTGTATCTCATGATGCTGCTGCGCAAAGCCGGGCACCATCCGACCCCGGTGGCCCACGCCTGATTTTCGGCGCGTTATCGGCCTGATAACGCGCCTTCCCACCATCGGCACTATACTGAACTCACGTCGCGCTATCGTAGCGCGGCGGTTCAGGCGAGCCTATAACCTGCTGACTTCAACGCCATTAACCCTATTAAATGTGCGGGATGTTGGAGTTTTGCACTGTTACGTTATCCTTTTCTGCTTAGTGCTCGCATAATCATCCGTCGAAAAATAACGCATTTGCGAATAATAACATTCAAGGAACGGATTTTATGGCAAGCGAGCAAGAGAAACAGCTGCGATGGTACAACATCGCGCTGATGTCTTTCATTACGGTGTGGGGTTTTGGCAACGTCGTCAATAACTACGCCAACCAGGGGCTGGTGGTTGTTTTCTCCTGGCTGTTTATCTTCGCCCTTTACTTCACGCCGTATGCGCTGATCGTCGGGCAGCTCGGTTCCACCTTTAAAGACGGCAAGGGTGGGGTCAGTACCTGGATTAAAAACACCATGGGGCCGGGGCTGGCGTATCTGGCGGCCTGGACCTACTGGGTGGTGCATATTCCCTATCTGGCGCAGAAGCCGCAGGCGATTCTGATTGCCCTCGGTTGGGCGATTAAAGGCAACGGCTCGTTGATCACCGAGTACGGCGTTGTCGCGCTCCAGGGCTGCACGCTGGCGCTATTTGTCTTCTTTATGTGGGTGGCTTCGCGTGGAATGAAATCGCTGAAGCTGGTGGGGTCTATCGCCGGTATCGCGATGTTTGTGATGTCGCTGCTGTACGTGGTGATGGCGGTGACCGCACCGGCCATCACCGAAGTGACCATCGCCACCACCAATATTACCTGGCGCACTTTCATTCCGCATTTTGACTTCACTTATATCACCACCATTTCGATGCTGGTCTTTGCCGTTGGCGGCGCGGAGAAAATCTCGCCGTACGTCAACAATACCCGTAATCCCGGAAAAGAGTTTCCGCGCGGGATGATCTTCCTCGCGGTAATGGTGGCGGTGTGCGCCATTCTCGGCTCGCTGGCGATGGGGATGATGTTTGACTCTAACAATATTCCCGATGACCTGATGGCCAACGGTCAGTATTACGCCTTCCAGCGCCTCGGCGAGTACTATCATATGGGCAATAGCCTGATGGTCATTTACGCCATTGCCAACACGTTGGGGCAGGTTGCCGCGCTGGTGTTTTCTATCGATGCGCCGCTGAAAGTACTCTTGAGCGATGCCGATAGTCGCTATATCCCGCAGAAACTGTGCCGCACCAATGCGTCAGGCACGCCGGTCAATGGTTACCTGTTGACGCTGGTGCTGGTGGCGCTGCTGATTATGCTGCCGACGCTGGGCATTGGCGATATGAACAACCTCTACAAGTGGCTGCTTAACCTCAACTCGGTGGTCATGCCGCTGCGCTATCTGTGGGTATTCGTGGCGTTTATTGCGGTGATTCGGCTGGGAAAAAAATATCACGCCGAGTACGTGTTTATTCGCAATCGCTCGCTGGCGATGACCGTTGGCGTATGGTGCTTCCTGTTTACCGCTTTTGCCTGCCTGACCGGCATTTTCCCGAAAATGACCGCTTTCACGCCGGAGTGGGCTTTCCAGCTATCGTTGAACGTGGCGACACCGTTTGTGCTAGTGGGGCTGGGGCTGATTTTCCCGCTGCTGGCGCGTAAGAATCGCTAAAGCGAACAAAGGGGGGAAGCCCCCTTTACGATTACGAGCTGGCGATCATCGATGTGAACTGTTGCTGGCTGGTGATGGCGGTGAGATTCGCTAAACGATTTTCCTCATCCAGCCAGCAGACCAAACGCTGAATGGTTTGAATATGCTGCTCACCGTTTGCCGCGGCCAGTACGATAATCAGCCGCACATCCGGGTGGTCGGGAAAAACGACCGATTCGGCGCAACAGAGCAGCGACAAGCGGCTTTGCTGGCTTAATACGCCTTCTTCCGGACGCGCGTGAGGTAGCGCAAACTCGGGACTAAGGATATACCAGGGGCCGTTCTGCTCGGTGGCGCGGATAATGGCTTGTGCGTAGTGAGCACTGATATCTCCTTGTGCTTCAAGCGGTTGACAGGCGAGCTTAACGGCGCTGCGCCAATCGATTTTTTGCGCGGTGAATTGATGGGCAGTAAAAAGCGCATTCTCCATGTCGAACTCCTGCTGATAAGGTCGCCCGATACGCCGGGCGACCGATTCCCTGGTTAACAAAGCGCACGATATAGCGCGTCGCCAGATATGCCGTATTTGGCTTTTAGCTGCCGGCTGTTACCGGATTCGGTAAATGTATCCTGCGTGCCAAGACGGGTAAGACGAGCGGGGTGGGCCACCTGAGCCAGCGTTTCGGCTATCTGCCCGCCCAACCCACCGTTAACCGTGTGATTCTCGAGCGAAGCAATGATCGGGCAGCCTTCAATCAGCGTAAAGAATGCCTGCTGGTTAAACGGCTTCAGCGTCGCGACGTGGATCAGTTTGCCTTTTTTACCGCTGGCGAGGAGCTTTTCATAGCCTTCAGTCGCTTGCTCAAGCACGGTCCCTTCAAAAACGATCGCAAAGTCACTGCCGCTGTTGGCGATGGCGGCAATATCGCTGACGCGTGGAACGACAGATTTATCGCGGACCGGCATCGGTTCGCGCGCCACGCGGATGTAGACCGGCCCGTTGATGTTTACTGCTTGCTCAAATGCCTCCGCCACCTCTTCGGCATCAGCGGGCGTCAGGATAGTCAGGCCAGGTAGAACCCGGGTGAGCGCCAGGTCTTCCAGGGCATGATGCGAAGCGCCATCAGGCCCATCATCCATCCCGGGGTGGCTGCCGACGAGCTTAATATTGGCTTTGGCGTAGCAGGCCTGCCGTAGCTGAGTCCATGCCGTGCCGGTGATGAACATGGCGAAGTTAACGTAAAAGGGAATGTTGCCTTCCAGCGCCTGACCGATGGCGAAGCTCATCGCCGAACCTTCCGCAATCCCCATTTCGAAAAACGCATCCGGGTAGACGGCGGCGAACTGGTCGGTCCGTGTCGAGCTGGCTAAATCGCTATCAATGGCGACGATCGGGTAGCCTTTTTGTTTCAGGGCGATCAGCGCCTGACCGATTTCATCGCGTGGTGCTTTCATCATTGCAACTCCTCCATAGCCTGCTGGTACTGTTCAGTGGTGGGGGTTTTAGAATGCCAGTCGCCGTTATTTTCCATGTAGCTTACGCCGCAGCCTTTCGTGGTATGGGCGATGATCGCGACTGGTTTGCCTTTAAGATGGCGTGACAGTAGCAGCGTGTCGGCGACCTGGTGCATGTCATTACCGTTTTGTAATTCAAGGACGTGCCAGCCAAAATGACGGATCTTATCGGCTAGTGGTTCGAGGTTAATCACCTCGTTAACCGGGTCGTGAGAAGAAAACCCGTTGTAGTCGATAATGGCTACCAGGTTATCCATTTTCATATGCCCCGCCTGCTGCAGCGTTTCCCAGATTTGCCCTTCATGCATTTCACCGTCACCGATAATGGCGAAGACGCGCTGGTTCTCACCGTGCTGTTTTTTGGCCGCGGCCATCCCGAAAGCGATGGATAATCCCTGACCCAACAGCCCGGTGGTGGCATCCACCTCGGGAATCGACTTAATGCTGGGGTGACCCTGCAGGCGTGAGTTAATCTGGCGGAACGAGCTAAATTCACTTCGATTGATAATTCCTTTCTGGTACAGCATGGCATACTGCGCTGCAACGGCGTGGCCCTTGCTCATCACCACGCGGGCCCGCGGCGAAACAGAAAAATCGACCTCTTCATCATAGATCCACGTCAGGATATCGATGATGGAAAGGGCACCTCCCGGGTGGCCGATCCCTGATTCATAAATCATGCTTACAATGTCACGGCGAGCGCTCAGCGCGTGCGACTTCAGTTGTTCAATAGTCATCGTATTTCCCTCTTATGGCAGCATTTTGCCGATGTAGTACACAACCAGCCCCAGGGCGACAAAATCGGTTTCCGGGAAGCTGGTGCCCGACAGTCCGACGGATTCCATGATGGGATAGATCAGTGCAGGGCCTATGCCGATCAGAATTCCGGTGATAAAACTTCCGGCAATAGCGCCTTTCCAGCCCCCTGAGGCGTTCCCAAATACCGCTGCCGTGGCGCCGATAAAGAAGTAGGGAATCGCGACGGGAATAATGACCGTTTGGCCAAGCAGGGCAAGAAACCCCATGACCACAAGTCCGCCGACAAAAGATGAAATAAATCCCAGTACGGTGGCGGTAGGCGCGTAAGGAAAGACGACCGGGCAGTCCAGTGCGGGTTTAGCGTTAGGGATAAATTTCTCTGAGATACCGAGAAAAGCGGGAACAATTTCAGACAACAGCAGCCGGACGCCAGTGATAATAATGTATAGCGATGCCGTGAAGGTGAGCGATTGATACAGCGGATAAACCAGCCAGTGCATACCGCCTGCGGCTGCGGTGACCGCGGCTTTACCTGCAGCCAGCGCGGCAATGTAGTAAAAAATGCTGACCGAGATCGACACTGAAACAATGTAATCCTTGAAGATCCCGAGCCATCCCGGAAGGTTAAGCTTTTCCGTTGATTGTTTGGGATCGCCGACCTTTGAGCCTATCCACCCCGACGCGGCGTAAGCCAGAGTGACATAGTGCCCCATAGCGATCTCATCATTGCCCGTGATTTTGCGCATCCACGGCTGGGCAATAGCCGGATACAGGCAGGCTGCCAGCCCCAGCAAAATAGAACCGACGATAATTGTCGTCATGTCGCTATAGCCTAGCGCTTTCAACGTGACGGTAAGCAGGGCGGAGAGATACAGATTGTGTTGCCCGGTGAGAAAGATGTACTTAAACGGCGTTATACGGGCAAAAAACAGGTTCCAGCCAAAACCCACCACCATAATGAGTGAAACGCACATCGCGAATTTGGTTTGCGCCAGCCCGGTTAGCGCCTCTGCTAAAGGCATGACGCCTTTCAAACCGAACCCATCGCTGAACAAGGTCTGAAAATTACCCAGAGAGGTGACGGCGAGGCCTGCACCGCCCGCAAAAACCAGAAAACCGACGATAGTTTTAAAGGTTCCAGAGAGGACTTTTTCGATAGGCTTGCGTTGGATAAGCAGCCCTATGAGTGCAATAAAACCAACTAAAAGTGGGGTTACGCCCAGAATGTCGAATACAATAAACTTTAGGAGATCCATATTTCCCCCGAGAGGTTAGTTGTTCTGAACGACGCTGATGAGCGCGGATTCCATCTCTTCGCTGTTCATCAAATCGGTGATGCCGATAGCTCGGAACCCGGCCGCTTCAATTTCATCGGTGAGATCGCGCATTGTGATAACAAAATCAATGCCTTGCCATGTAGCAAGGCCGGACAGTACATCGTGTTCAAGATCGATGTCCCAACCGTTTTTATCGATGATTTTCTGGGCTTTTATTTTGAGCATCAACGAGCTGCCCATACCGGTACGACAGACGATAAGACCTTTCATGAGACGTTCTCCTGTTTTGTGAAAATAATTATTTTTATTTAATATTTTGTGATAAAAATAATTATCGAAAAATAAACCGAAGAATGTGACTGAATTTGCATTTCATGCAAAAAAGGCGAAAAATGAGCCAGATAGATAACAACTTATTGATAAACATAAGAAATGAGGCTTCAGGGTTAAGTCCCATTCTGGAAAAAGTAGGGCGTTTTATCACGGAAAATCCTGATTTCGTGATGAGACACACGATTTCTGAGCTTGCTGATTCGATTGATACCAGCGAAGGCAGCATTACGCGATTTTGTCGGGCTTTTGGCTTTAAAGGGTTCTCAGACTTCAGAACGGCATTGGCGCTGGAGCGCGGCGCGGCGCGTTCAGAAGGTGAGCCAGATGATGAAACTTCCGCAGTGATGGCCAGTATCCGTGACAGCAACGCTATCGTTGATAGCATTGAATTGCAGTCGATTGCGGTGTGGCTAAATCAGCTCACATATATTGCCATTTATGCGGTGGGGAGTGCCGTACCGGTCGCCCAGTTTTTACAGATGAAGCTGGTGCAAATGGGGAAGAGCGCCAACTTTATCGATCGCTCCTATCCTTCGGCCATCTCACCGCTGGCCGACTGCGAGAAGACGGGAATTATCGTTGTCCATACCGAGCAGACATCGACTGATATGATGCAGGCGCTGGCGTTGGCAAAGGAACAGGGGATTAAAATTGCCTCGCTGACGCGGGGATCGTTCGCGCCGTTAAATCGACTGTCGGACTGGAACCTGCAGGCTGCCGTCGCCCTGCAAGGCGAGGGGGAATCTGGCTTTGCCGAAATTGCGGGCGCTATGATGGTCGCCGATCGTATTTTAAGTGCGCTGGAGGGGCAGGATGAACGCTATAGCCAGTGCCGGAAAGCGCATCAGAAGCGTATTTTCTCGATTGAGAGCGTGACCAACAAGCTGTCGGAATATTTTATGTCGTAGGGAAGAGATCCCGGCGACGTTTGCGCCGCCGGGTAAGCTATTGGTGTTTAGTACATCACTTTGTGACCATACTGCTCAAGAATGCCCTTCACGCGCTCCATGGTCTCTTTCTTCGGCGGCTTCACGCCGTCGAGCTTGTACTCTTCGCCCATCGCCACCCATTTATGTTTACCCAGCTCGTGGTACGGCAGCAGTTCGATTTTCTCAACGTTGCCCATATCGCGGGTAAATTCACCCAGGCGATGCGCGGAATCGTCATCATCGGACCAGCCTGGCACCACCACGTAGCGGATCCAGACATTGATGTCTTTCTTTGACAGGTATTGTGCGAACTCCAGCGTACGGTGGTTAGATACGCCAACCAGGTTCTGGTGAATGTCGTCGTTCATCTGTTTAAGGTCTAGCATCACCAGATCGGTCACTTCCAGCAGTTCATCAATCACTGGATCGTAGCGGCGCACAAAACCGTTGGTGTCGAGACAGGTGTGAATGCCTTCCTGCTTACAGGCGCGGAACCAGTCGCGCACGAACTCGGCTTGCAGAATGGCCTCGCCGCCGGACGCGGTAACGCCGCCGCCAGACGCGTTCATAAAGTGGCGATAGGTGACCACTTCTTTCATCAGTTCTTCAACGGTGATCTCTTTGCCACCGTGCGTGTCCCATGTATCACGGTTATGGCAGTACAGGCAGCGCATCAGGCAGCCTTGGAAGAAGGTAATAAAGCGGATGCCCGGGCCATCAACGGTGCCACAGGATTCAAAGGAGTGAATGCGACCAGTTACAGACATTGCAGTGTTATCTCCAGTTCTTCCCTGCGTCCGGCAGGGTGACGATCATGATTTCAGGCCGTCTTGAGTTTATTTTGCTTGTTAACCTGATTATAGAAGTTAGCAGGCAAAATAGGCTCGGAGAGCGTAGAGCACTTATAAGAAAGGCCCCACTGACGTGGAGCCTTTATTGTACGCTTTTTAAATCGCGATTTCAGTCAAATCCATTACATGGACTGAGTGAAGGTACGGGTGATAACGTCCTGCTGCTGTTCTTTAGTCAGGGAGTTAAAACGTACTGCGTAGCCAGATACGCGGATGGTCAGCTGCGGATATTTTTCCGGGTTTTCCATCGCGTCGAGCAGCATTTCGCGGTTCATAACGTTAACGTTCAGGTGCTGACCGCCTTCGATAGACGCTTCGTGGTGGAAGTAACCATCCATCAGGCCTGCCAGGTTGGTTTTACGAACGTCGTCGTCTTTACCCAGTGCGTTCGGAACGATAGAGAAGGTGTAAGAGATACCATCTTTAGCGTAAGCAAACGGCAGTTTAGCAACGGAGGTCAGAGAGGCAACAGCACCTTTCTGGTCACGGCCGTGCATCGGGTTAGCACCTGGACCGAACGGCGCGCCAGCGCGACGACCGTCTGGGGTGTTACCGGTTTTCTTACCATAAACCACGTTAGAGGTGATGGTCAGAACAGACTGAGTCGGGATAGCGTTACGGTAAGTAGTCAGTTTCTGAATTTTCTTCATGAAACGTTCTACCAGGTCAACCGCCATGTCATCGACGCGCGGGTCGTTGTTACCAAACTGCGGGTATTCGCCTTCGATTTCGAAGTCGATAGCCAGACCGTCTTCGTCACGAATCGGTTTAACTTTCGCATATTTGATAGCAGACAGGGAGTCAGCCGCTACGGACAGACCCGCGATACCGCAAGCCATGGTGCGGATAACGTCACGGTCGTGCAGCGCCATCAGAGAAGCTTCGTAGCTGTACTTGTCGTGCATGTAGTGGATGACGTTCAGCGCGGTGACGTACTGTTTAGCCAGCCAATCCATGAAGTGATCCATACGGTCGATAACTTCATCGTAGTTCAGGTATTCGCCTTTCATCGGTTCAGATTTCGGGCCAACCTGCATTTTCAGTTTTTCATCAACGCCGCCGTTGATTGCGTACAGCATGGTTTTCGCCAGGTTTGCACGCGCACCGAAGAACTGCATTTGTTTACCAACGATCATCGGGCTTACGCAGCAAGCGATAGCGTAGTCATCGTTGTTGAAGTCCGGACGCATCAGGTCATCGTTCTCGTACTGCAGAGAAGAGGTATCGATGGACACTTTCGCGGCGAATTTTTTGAACGCCAGCGGCAGTTTTTCAGACCACAGGATGGTGATGTTCGGTTCCGGAGACGGACCCATGGTGTACAGGGTGTTCAGGAAACGGAAGCTGTTTTTGGTGACCAGGGTACGGCCGTCAACGCCCATACCACCGACGGATTCAGTTGCCCAAATCGGGTCGCCGGAGAACAGTTCATCATACTCAGGGGTACGCAGGAAGCGAACCATACGCAGTTTCATGACCAGGTGGTCAATCATTTCCTGAGCTTCTTGTTCAGTGATTTTGCCTGCTTTCAGGTCACGTTCGATGTAGATATCCAGGAAGCTGGAAGTACGACCGAAGGACATTGCAGCGCCGTTCTGGGATTTAACCGCGGCCAGGTAGCCGAAGTAAGTCCACTGGATAGCTTCCTGAGCGTTGGTAGCCGGACCAGAGATGTCGTAGCCGTATTTAGCAGCCATCTCTTTGATCTGACCCAGCGCACGGTGCTGTTCAGAGATTTCTTCACGCAGACGAATAGTCGCTTCCAGGTTCACACCGTTTTCCAGATCAGACTGGAGAGAGGAGAACTGAGCGAATTTGTCTTTCATCAGGTAGTCGATACCGTAAACGGCGATACGACGATAGTCACCGATGATACGGCCACGGCCGTATGCGTCTGGCAGACCGGTCAGAACACCGGATTTACGGCAGCGCAGGATGTCCGGAGTATAAACGTCGAACACGCCCTGGTTGTGGGTTTTACGGTATTCGGTGAAGATTTTTTTGATGGTCGGATCCAGCTCGCGGTTGTACGCTTTGCAGGAACCTTCGATCATTTTGATGCCGCCGAACGGGATAAGCGCACGCTTCAGCGGAGCTTCAGTCTGCAGACCAACAATTTTTTCCAGCGCTTTGTTGATGTAACCAGCGTCGTGGGAAGTGATGGTGGAAGCTACGGCGGTGTCAAAGTCAACTGGCGCGTGAGTGCGGTTTTCCAGTTTAACGCCTTCCATAACGTTGTCCCACAGTGCTGTGGTCGCGTCAGTTGCGCCAGCCAGGAAGGACTCGTCACCCTCATACGGAGTGTAGTTTTTCTGGATGAAGTCACGTACGTTTACTTCATTCTGCCAGTCACCTTTCGCAAAACCTTCCCAGGCTGTGGCTAACTTTTCATTAAGTTCGGACATGTAACACCTACCTATCTTAAGTGGACTTTTTATTTACTGCCTGGAGCAACCATCAATTAATGACGGTCGCCGCCACGCAGGTAAATGACCCAGTATGTCAACCCAACCAGCAAACCGCCGCCGATGATGTTCCCGATGGTTACCGGAATCAGGTTATCGGTGATGAAGTGCATCACGGTCAGGTGAGAGAAACTGTCCGGAGTCGAACCGATAGCGGTCCAGAATTCCGGGCTAGCAAAGTTGCGTATTACGATACCCATCGGGATCATAAACATGTTTGCGATACTGTGCTCAAAACCGCTGGCGACGAACATGGCAACCGGTAAAACCATAATCATGGCTTTATCCATCAGGCTGCGGCCAGAGTAGCTCATCCAGACTGCCAGGCAGACCATCAGGTTCGCCAGGATGCCGAGAGCAACGGCTTCGATAAATGTATGGTGCATTTTGTGGTCAGCGGTTTGCAGAACGTTTAGCCCCCATCCGCCGTTGGCTGTCATGTATTCACCGGACAACCACATCAGCAACACGAACAGCAGCGCGCCGATCAGGTTACCAACATAGACGTTAAGCCAGTTTTTTGCCAGTTGACCCCAGGTGATTCGGCCGCTGGCTTTCGCCACAACGATGAGGACGGTCGATGTAAAGAGGTCAGCGCCACAAATTACGCAAAGAATTAAGCCAAGCGAGAAACAGATACCGCCAATCAGCTTAGCAATGCCGAACGGCATGCCCGCTGTACCTGTGGTTGCGGTAATGTAAAAAACAAAAGCAATCGAGATAAAGACGCCCGCAGTAATCGCCAGATAAAAGGTTTTCAGCGGATGCTTGGTTGCTTTATAGACACCTGCTTCTTCGGCAACTTTGGCCATAGCGGCAGGAAGGAGTAGATCAAAAGGGTTGTCAGCTTTCACACTAACTCTCTCTTTTTATTTAATCGGCGACGAGATACTAACAAAGCATTATAGATGAGAATTTGATGTAGATCATATCTCACCTGGCTAATAGGCCTGAAGAACGCGTGGTTTTTCAACAATCCCTTGCTAACGATATGAATAATAAGGTGAAAATAAATTTTAAGATTTACAAATTCAGTTGAATTTTTTCTTTTACCTTCATTTTATTGGTTAATTAAAATGGAGTAATGATCGTGAAATTTAACAATAAAAGTAAGCTACTAATTATGGTGTTTACTTATGTTTAACTTTATTTTCACAGAATCACGAAGCGAAACGTTGAAATATAAAAAAGGGGCCAGCAAGTGGCCCCGTAATATAGCCCAGGTCGTCGATTAAACCTACTATTTATATGGAGAAACGATCACTTCGCCCAGAAAGCGGCTTTTGCGCGCTGCAGTTTCTCGTAGGCCTGTAACAGCGACTGATGGGCCGGGAAGGCCTCCAGAGAACCGTCAACCGGCTGTAGGCCATAGAATGCCTCTTCGCCGCTCAGCGCTGCGCTGGCGGCTTCCACCGCATCGGCGCCGTACATACGGACAAACGCGTTCAGATACTGCAGCGGTTCGCGCTCTTCTTCCTGAGACAGCAGCAGCAGCGTTTGTAGGCAGCGATAGTAGTTAGCGCGCTCTGCGCTGAACACCGAGGCGTTGAACTCCATGGTCCACTCGGTCCAGATCAGCGCCTGTTCAAGATCGCCGCCCGCCAGTGCCAGCATGGCTTTCAGTTCGCCAATACGCAGGGTGTACCAGCCGTTGTTTGGACCGGTCGCCAGACCCAGCAGTTCGCGCACGCGGGTAAAGTCGTCCAGCCCTTCATCGTCGAGCTGCTCGATCAGATTCAGGTACTCTTCTTTCTCCCACTGGCTGCCCGGCAGGGAGAGGATCGTTTCGCGCAGATGGCTACCCATATTGTTGTTTGCCAGCCACAGATCTTCAGCCGGATAAATATCGGACATGCCCGGTACGATGATGCGGCACGCGTAGACGCCAAGGTGCTCGTAGTCGGCGATGTACACTTCTTTATCTTCTTCTTTGAAGATAGCCATCAGCGTAGCGAACTCTTCTTCGGTTGTGCCGGAGAAGTTCCAGTCGGCGAACGGATAGTCGGCGTCCTGCTTGAACATATCCCAGGAGATCAAACCGCTGGAGTCAATGAAGTGGGTTTCCAGGTTGGTATGCTCAGCCACTTCTTCGTCATCGAAGGTGGGCGGCGTGAACACGTCGAGATCTTTCAGACCACGACCCTGTAGCAGCTCGGTTACCGTACGCTCCAGCGCGACGCCAAAGTCCGGATGAGCGCCGAAGGAGGCAAAGCAGGTTCCGTTGGCTGGGTTGAACAGTACCACGCAGATAACCGGATATTTACCGCCCAATGAACCGTCGTAAGCGAAGATCGGGAAACCTTCCGCTTCCAGCGTTTTGATGGATTCCACCACACCCGGATAGCGCGCCAGCACCTCGGCCGGGATCTCCGGCAGGCTGATACTTTCCGCAATGATGCGGTTTTTCACGTGGCGTTCGAACACCTCCGACAGACCCTGAACGCGGGCTTCGTTACGGGTGTTGCCCGCCGACATGCCGTTGGAAACGTACAGGTTCGCGACGATGTTCATCGGGATATAAATGGTTTCACCGTCGGACTGACGGGTAAACGGCAGGCCGCACACGCCGCGATCGTCGTTGCCGGACTGCAGATCGACCAGCATGCTGGCGGTCAGTTGATCGTCAGGATCGTAGAACGCACGCAGACGCGCGTCGAGCAGGCCTTCCGGTACTTCATCATCATCGGTCAGTGGGAACCATTTTTCGTTCGGGTAGTGAACGAACGGATCGTTGGCGATTTTGTCGCCCAGCCAGAAGTCGGCGAAGAAATAGTTGGTTGACAGACGTTCGAAGTACTCGCCCAGCGCGGAAGCCAGCGCCGCCTTTTTGGTCGCGCCTTTGCCGTTGGTAAAGCACAGAGAGCATGCCTTATCACGAATATGCACCGACCAGACGTTAGGAACCGGGTTCAGCCAGGAGGCTTCTTCAATATCGAAGCCCAGATCGAGCAGCTTTTGCTGGAAGCGAGCGATGGAATCTTCCAGTGCGGCATCTTTGCCGGGAATATAGGTTTGCGTCATAGCAATCTCTTTTGTCGTACGGAAAGCGCGCAATGATACGGGTTTTGCGTGACGGGTGCTATCTTCGGCGAAAATAAAAGGGGCAGCTATGCTTACTGACGATAACCTACTGTTAAGGCGTCGAAAAAAATGAAAGCATTTGATCTTCAACGGATGGCATTTGATAAAGCTCCCCCTGAATTTTTAGGTGAAGTGGCGCTAAGGTGCCTCTTTACTTTCGTATTGGTTTTCTTGTTTCTCAAAATTACCGGGCGCCGCGGCGTTCGCCAGATGTCGCTCTTTGAAGTGCTGATTATCCTGACGTTGGGGTCGGCGGCGGGAGACGTGGCGTTTTATGATGATGTCCCGCTGGTACCGGTATTTGCCGTTTTTGTCACTCTCGCGCTGTTGTATCGGCTGGCGATGTGGCTGATGTCGAAAAGCGAGAAAGTGCAGGATCTACTCGAAGGCAAAGCGATTGTCATCGTGAAAGAAGGCCAACTGGCCTGGGAGAACGTGCGGCGAGCGAATCTGACGGAGCTGGATTTTTTTATGGCGCTGCGTCTTAACAGCATTGAGCAACTTGGGCAGGTCCGCCTGGCGATTATGGAAACCGACGGCCAGATTAGCGTGTTTTTTTATCCCGACGATGAGGTAAAACCTGGCCTGTGTATCTTACCCGATAGCCTGACCCAGCGATTTAAAGCGGTGCCTGAGCCGGGAGAATACGCGTGCGTCCGTTGCAGCTATGTTGTCGGCCTACAGGCGGGGGAACGCCAATTATGTCCGCGCTGCGCAAATCCGGCATGGACGAAGGTGAGCAGGGCGAAACGCATTGCCTGACAGCGATTTTGTCGGTTTTGTACCGGCAAGACGGCAGAATCTATTGTGTGATGAACGGCGCATTTCGGCGGCAGAAAGTTTTAGACATTGCGGCGCGTGTCACTGAATGATAAAACCAATAGCCACAGGAATAACTTATGCCCACGCGTTGATGACGCGCGAGGCATGCGGTCAGACAACATTGCAATGTGGTGAGGGTTATGGCTCAGGTCTTTAATTTCAGTTCAGGTCCGGCGATGCTTCCGGCAGAAGTTCTTAAACTGGCGCAGAAAGAACTTTGCGACTGGAACGGGTTAGGTACGTCGGTAATGGAAGTCAGCCATCGTGGTAAAGAGTTTATCCACGTGGCAGAGGAAGCAGAAAAAGATTTCCGCGACCTGCTTAATATCCCTTCCAACTACAAAGTACTGTTCTGCCACGGCGGCGGACGCGGTCAGTTTGCCGGCGTTCCGCTGAACATTCTGGGTGACAAAACCACTGCCGACTACGTCGATGCGGGTTACTGGGCGGCAAGTGCGGTAAAAGAAGCCAAAAAATACTGCACCCCGAATGTTATCGACGCGAAAATTACCGTCGACGGCAAGCGTGCGGTTAAACCGATGCGCGACTGGCAGCTTTCCGATAACGCGGCCTATCTGCACTACTGCCCGAACGAAACCATCGACGGCATCGCGATTGAAGAGACGCCGAACTTTGGTAAAGACGTGATCGTTGCCGCTGACTTTTCATCGACCATTCTCTCTCGCCCGATTGACGTCAGCCGTTACGGCGTGATTTACGCAGGCGCGCAGAAAAACATTGGCCCGGCGGGCTTAACGCTGGTCATCGTGCGCGAAGATCTGCTGGGCAAAGCGCACGTGGCTTGCCCGTCTATCCTCGACTACACCGTGCTGAACGACAACGACTCCATGTTCAATACGCCGCCGACTTTCGCCTGGTATCTGGCGGGTCTGGTCTTCAAATGGCTGAAAGAGCAGGGCGGCGTTGCGGCCATGGACAGCATCAATCAGCAGAAGGCCGATCTTCTGTATAACACCATTGATAGCAGCGATTTCTATCGCAACGACGTGGCCAGCGCCAACCGTTCACGCATGAACGTGCCGTTCCAGCTAGCCGACAGCGCGCTGGACAAAGTGTTCCTCGAGGAATCCTTTGCCGCCGGCCTGCATGCGCTGAAAGGCCACCGCGTCGTGGGCGGGATGCGCGCATCCATCTATAACGCTATGCCGCTGGCTGGCGTACAGGCGTTAACTGAGTTCATGCAGGACTTCGAACGTCGCCACGGTTAATTTTATTTTTTGTTCATCCCCACAGCACCAGTCTGTGGGGTTTTTACTTCTGCTTTTGAGAGTTGAGTTTCATGGAATCCCTGACGTTACAACCTATCGCGCGCGTAGATGGCACGATTAATCTGCCTGGTTCTAAAAGCGTGTCGAACCGTGCGCTGCTGCTGGCGGCGCTGGCACGTGGCACCACCGTCCTGACAAACCTGCTGGACAGCGATGATGTTCGCCACATGCTGAACGCGTTGAAAGCGCTGGGAATTCACTACACCCTGTCTGCCGATCGTACCCGCTGCGAAGTGACCGGCAACGGCGGCCCGCTGCAGGCGCCCGGCGAGCTGGAACTGTTCCTGGGTAATGCCGGCACCGCCATGCGTCCGCTGGCTGCCGCGCTGTGCCTCGGCGCAAACAATATTGTGCTGACCGGCGAACCGCGCATGAAGGAGCGTCCGATTGGTCACCTGGTCGATTCCCTACGTCAGGGCGGCGCACAGATTGAGTATCTGGAGCAGGAAAACTACCCGCCGCTGCGACTGAAGGGCGGTTTTAACGGCGGTAACGTTGAGGTTGACGGCAGCGTTTCCAGCCAGTTCCTGACCGCGCTGCTGATGACTGCACCGCTGGCGCCGCAGGACACCACCATTAGTATCAAGGGTGACCTGGTCTCCAAACCGTATATTGATATCACCTTGCACCTGATGAAAACCTTCGGTGTTGAAGTTGAAAACCAGAATTACCAGCGCTTCGTCGTGAGCGGTAATCAGCAATATGTGTCTCCTGGACAATATCTGGTAGAAGGCGACGCCTCTTCAGCTTCTTACTTCCTTGCGGCCGGGGCGATTAAAGGTGGCACCGTGAAGGTGACCGGTATCGGCCGCCACAGCGTACAGGGCGATATTCGCTTTGCTGACGTGCTGGAGAAAATGGGCGCAACCATCACCTGGGGCGATGACTACATTGCCTGCACCCACGGCGAGCTGAACGCAATTGACATGGATATGAACCATATCCCTGACGCGGCGATGACGATTGCCACCGCGGCGCTGTTTGCCAAAGGCACGACGACGCTGCGTAACATCTATAACTGGCGTGTGAAAGAGACTGACCGACTGTTCGCGATGGCGACCGAACTGCGTAAAGTGGGCGCTGAAGTTGAAGAAGGTGAAGACTATATTCGTGTGACACCGCCCGCGACGCTAAATTTTGCGGAAATCGGCACCTATAACGATCACCGTATGGCAATGTGTTTCTCGCTGGTGGCGCTGTCGGATACGCCCGTCACTATTCTTGACCCGAAATGCACGGCGAAAACGTTCCCGGACTATTTCGAGCAGTTGGCGCGTATTAGTACCCCGGCCTAATCCTTTGTTATCGTAAAAACGCTGGCATGACGCCGGCGTTTTTTTTCGGACTTTTTTGCCCACACCGAGCAGTGTTACCCTTCTTTCTGAAATAACTAATTGATATTTAATTATAATTAATCAATGGATGATTCATATGAAGAATGCAAAGGTAATGCTGGCGCTGGCGGTTTCCGCGACGCTGCTTGTGGGTTGTAAAAATATGCAGGGTGTCGACACCAATGCGCTGGTAGGATCCGGGATGACGGCCTACAAAGCGGCGACGCTGTCGGACGGTGAGGTTAAAGCCCTTTCCAACGATGCCTGCGAGCAAATGGATGGCGACAACAAGCTGGCGAGTCAGTCCAGCAAATACACCAAGCGCTTGAATAAGATTGCCAAAGCCTTGGGTAATAACATCAACGGCACGGCGGTAAACTACAAGGTATACATGACCTCCGATGTCAACGCATGGGCGATGGCCAACGGCTGCGTTCGCGTTTACAGCGGCTTAATGGACATGATGACCGACAACGAAGTGGAAGGCGTTCTGGGGCATGAACTGGGGCACGTAGCGTTGGGTCACTCACGTAAGGCGATGCAAACTGCCTATGCGACCGTTGCGGCTCGCGATGCTATTTCCGCCACCAGCGGCACGGCGGCTCAGCTGTCGAAATCGCAGCTTGGCGATGTGGCGGAAGGGATGATCAACTCTGCGTTCTCCCGTTCGCAAGAATCAGAAGCCGATGACTTCTCTTACGACCTGATGAAGAAACGCGGCATCAGTACCCAGGGTCTGGTCGGCAGCTTCGATAAGCTGGCGACGCTTGACGCGGGTCACTCGAAATCGTTGTTTGACTCTCACCCGCCTTCAGCCGAACGCGCGCAGCATATTCGCGACCGCATCGCGGCGGACAAAAAGTAAATCACTGTCACTTTCCGGGCCGGCCTCTCGTCGGCCCGCTATACTTGTCTATTCTCCTGCTATTGATAGGGCTAATTCTGGAATTCGCAGACAAAGGTAACCGTCTGGCGCAGAGATGCGTATAATGCGCGGCGTTTACGTTATGTATGCCTTTTATTAAGGAGAGTGAGATGACGGCAATTGCCCCGGTAATTACCATTGACGGTCCGAGCGGCGCAGGTAAAGGCACGCTGTGCAAAGCGATGGCAGAAGCATTGCAATGGCATTTGCTGGACTCTGGCGCTATTTATCGCGTGCTGGCGCTTGCGGCGCTGCATCACCATGTTGATGTGAACTCGGAAGATGCACTGGTCCCGCTCGCGGCGCATCTGGACGTACGTTTTGTCTCTACTGATGGGGCGCTGGAAGTTATCCTCGAAGGGGAAGATGTTAGCGGCGAAATTCGCACTCAGGAAGTGGCTAACGCCGCTTCACAGGTGGCTGCCTTCCCGCGCGTGCGTGAAGCGCTGCTGCGTCGTCAGCGCGCTTTCCGCGAAGCGCCGGGCCTGATTGCCGACGGCCGCGACATGGGCACCGTGGTGTTCCCGGACGCCCCGGTCAAAATCTTCCTCGATGCCTCATCGGAAGAACGTGCGCAACGCCGCATGCTACAGTTGCAGGAAAAGGGCTTTAGTGTTAACTTTGAGCGCCTTTTGGCAGAGATAAAGGAGCGAGACGACCGCGATCGTAATCGTGCCGTTGCGCCGCTGGTTCCTGCCGCCGATGCTTTAGTGTTGGATTCCACCACCTTAAGCATTGAGCAAGTAATTGAAAAAGCGTTAGACTATGCGCGCCAGAAATTGGCAATCGCGTAAGACGCGACCGAATTTGCAGTACCCCCGTTGCAAAGGATTGACAGCGGGTATGTGAAACAACCCCATCCGACAAGGTGTCAGGTGGACGTTAATATTAACCTGAAGATTAAACATGACTGAATCTTTTGCTCAACTGTTTGAAGAATCCTTAAAAGAAATCGAAACCCGCCCGGGTTCCATCGTTCGTGGTGTTGTTGTTGCTATCGACAAAGACGTAGTACTGGTTGACGCCGGTCTGAAATCTGAGTCTGCCATTCCGGCTGAGCAGTTCAAAAACGCCCAGGGCGAACTGGAAATCCAGGTTGGTGACGAAGTTGACGTTGCTCTGGATGCAGTAGAAGACGGCTTCGGTGAAACCCTGCTGTCCCGTGAGAAAGCTAAACGTCACGAAGCTTGGATCACGCTGGAAAAAGCTTACGAAGAAGCTGAAACTGTAGTTGGTGTTATCAACGGCAAAGTTAAAGGTGGCTTCACTGTTGAGCTGAACGGTATTCGTGCGTTCCTGCCGGGTTCCCTGGTAGACGTTCGTCCGGTGCGCGATACTCTGCACCTGGAAGGCAAAGAGCTTGAGTTCAAAGTAATCAAGCTGGACCAGAAGCGTAATAACGTTGTTGTTTCTCGTCGTGCCGTTATCGAATCCGAAAACAGCGCAGAGCGCGATCAGCTGCTGGAAAACCTGCAGGAAGGCATGGAAGTTAAAGGTATCGTTAAGAACCTCACTGACTACGGTGCATTCGTTGATCTGGGCGGCGTTGACGGCCTGCTGCACATCACCGATATGGCCTGGAAACGCGTTAAGCATCCGAGCGAAATCGTGAACGTTGGTGACGAAATCAACGTTAAAGTGCTGAAATTCGACCGCGAGCGTACTCGTGTATCTCTGGGCCTGAAACAGCTGGGCGAAGATCCATGGGTAGCTATCGCTAAGCGTTATCCGGAAGGTACCAAACTGACCGGTCGCGTGACCAACCTGACCGACTACGGCTGCTTCGTTGAAATCGA
Organism: Kluyvera sp. CRP; assembly: GCF_019930565.1. Lineage (NCBI taxonomy): Bacteria > Pseudomonadati > Pseudomonadota > Gammaproteobacteria > Enterobacterales > Enterobacteriaceae > Kluyvera > Kluyvera sp. CRP. Next base: position 2,888,049 of record NZ_CP082841.1, read on the forward strand.
AGAAGGCGTTGAAGGCCTGGTTCACGTTTCCGAAATGGATTGGACCAACAAAAACATCCACCCGTCCAAAGTTGTTAACGTTGGCGACGTAGTGGAAGTTATGGTTCTGGATATCGACGAAGAACGTCGTCGTATCTCCCTGGGTCTGAAGCAGTGCAAATCTAACCCATGGCAGCAGTTCGCAGAAACCCACAACAAGGGCGACCGCGTTGAAGGTAAAATCAAGTCTATCACTGACTTCGGTATCTTCATCGGCCTGGACGGCGGCATCGACGGCCTGGTTCACCTGTCTGACATCTCCTGGAACGTTGCAGGCGAAGAAGCAGTTCGTGAATACAAAAAAGGCGACGAAATCGCAGCAGTTGTTCTGCAGGTTGACGCAGAGCGTGAGCGTATCTCCCTGGGCGTTAAACAGCTCGCAGAAGATCCGTTCAACAACTGGGTTGCTCTGAACAAGAAAGGCGCAATCGTAAACGGTAAAGTGACTGCAGTTGACGCTAAAGGCGCAACCGTAGAACTGGCTGACGGCGTTGAGGGTTACCTGCGCGCTTCTGAAGCTTCCCGTGACCGCGTTGAAGATGCGACTCTGGTTCTGAGCGTTGGCGACGACGTTGAAGCTAAATTCACCGGCGTTGATCGCAAAAACCGCGCAATTAGCCTGTCTGTTCGTGCGAAAGACGAAGCTGACGAGAAAGATGCAATCGCTACTGTTAACAACAAACAGGAAGACGGCAACTTCTCCAACGCTATGGCTGAAGCATTCAAAGCAGCTAAAGGCGAGTAATCTTGCTCATTCGGGTTTAACAACCTGAATTGTGATGAGTTTACTTGACAGATTGCAGGTTTCGGCCTGTAATCTAGCACAAAGGGCGGCTACGGCCGCCCTTGTTTAATAAGCTGTTAGCTAATTTTCCTTGAAAGGAAACCGGAGGAATCATGACCAAGTCAGAATTGATTGAAAGACTTGCCAGCCAGCAATCTCATATCCCTGCCAAAGCAGTGGAAGATGCGGTAAAAGAGATGCTGGAGCATATGGCCTCAACCCTGGCCCAGGGCGAGCGCATTGAAATCCGCGGTTTCGGCAGCTTCTCTCTGCACTATCGAGCACCACGTACCGGGCGTAACCCGAAAACTGGCGACAAAGTGGAACTGGAAGGCAAATATGTGCCGCACTTCAAGCCGGGTAAAGAACTGCGCGACCGCGCCAATATTTACGATTGAGTTTTGACCGCTAACCGGCGGTAACTTGGTTGAGAGAAAAGCACCTGCGGGTGCTTTTTTCGTTTTGAGATGCTCACTCTGGAATCACTCTCGCGTTTTTTTCGCAATGCCTGCACGCAACGAATATTCATCTGACACCACCACGCAAGTTTGAAAAACCGCTCACGACAATCGTTTTATCCTACGCGACACTCCTGATAACAAGGAGGTGTCAATGCGTTTGCCGCAGCTGGCTGGCTATGTGCTGGCTGGAATCTTACCGCTGAGTGTGCTGCCAGAACTGCCCGCGCTTTGGTGTATTAAGCTTGCCATTGTCGCGCTGATTATTCTCAGCGCGTGTGGACGGTTGGGGCGCTCCGCTTCGTTGGTGGGGCTTATGTTCTGTTGGGGCGTTCTGGCAGCGTGGCAGGTGCAGTGGCCTGCACTGACGCTGCCGGGAAAGAATCGTCAGGTTGAGTTGACGATAACGCAGACTGACGGACAAACGACACATCAGGGCATGATTACCCGGCTGGAAGGTCAGCGCCTGTTCCCCGGCACCGCGATTACCCTCTACGGTAGCTATCTGCCGCAGCCGCCGTGCGTTGGTCAGCGTTGGCGAATGACGATTCGTGCGCGCGCCGTTCACGGGCAGCTAAACTCAGGGGGCTTCGATTCCCAGCGTTACGCGTTTTCACAACACCGTGCTTTGACGGGGCGAGCGATCGCTGCGGAATTGTTGCACAATACCTGTAGCCTCCGCGCTCGCTACCTGACATCGCTGCAAACAACCCTCGCGGCCTATCCCTGGCGTGACGTCATGCTGGCGCTTGGAATGGGGGAGAGGCTCTCGGTGGCGCCGGAGATTAAATCGCTAATGCAGCAAACCGGGACTTCACACCTGATGGCGATTTCCGGGCTTCATATTGCGCTTGGCGCTTCACTGGGCTGGCTGTTGGTGCGCGCCGTGCAGTTTTTCCTTCCCGTCTGGCTGATTAACTGGCGTTTGCCGCTCCTGGTGTCACTGGCGAGTGGATTTGCTTACGCGGCGCTGACGGGAATGCAGCCGCCCGCGATGCGCACGGTGGTGGCAGCCGCCGTCTGCTGTCTGCTCCGTTTACACGCCAGGCGCTGGGCTGGCTGGGAAGTGTGGCTTTGCTGTCTGGCAACCATCCTGTTTCTCGACCCACTGGCGGTGCTGTCCGATAGTCTGTGGTTGTCGGCAGTTGCGGTTGGCGCGCTCATTTTCTGGTATCAGTGGCTACCGTTGCCCGCGTGGGAATATCCACGATGGCTTCGCCCGCTCGCGAGCCTGATCCATCTTCAGCTTGGCTTGATGCTGCTGTTAACACCGCTGCAAATCATGTTGTTTCACGGTATCAGCCTAACCTCGCTGTTGGCGAATCTGGTTGCGGTGCCGGTGGTGACATTTATGGCTGTTCCGCTGATTCTGTTGGCGATGTTCCTGCATCTGTGCGGCCCAATGACGCTGGAAACAATGGCATGGTACGGCGCCGACCGGGTGCTGGCGCTGGTGTTTGCTTACTTGCGCCTGCTGCCAACCGGATGGTGGTACATTGGCAGCGCATGGCTGGGACTTTCCCTGCTGCCGTGGGGAGCGTTGATTCTCTGGCGCTTGCATGGCTGGTTGCGCTTTCCGGCGCTTTGGTTGTCGTTAAGCATACTGCTGGCCTTCCCACTGTGGCGTAAAACGCCTGAAAACCAGTGGCAGGTTACCATGCTTGATGTCGGGCAGGGGTTAGCGATGGTGATTTCGCGAGGGGGCAAAGCGTTGCTCTACGATACCGGGTTAGCCTGGCCGGAGGGTGACAGCGGTGAACAGCTGATTGCGCCATGGTTACGCTGGCACGGACTTACGCCTCAGGGCATTATTCTGAGCCACGATCATCTGGATCATCGCGGCGGTCTGCGTTCGCTACAGCAAACCTGGACGGAAATGTGGGTCAGAAGTCCTCTGGGCTGGGCCGGTCATCAACCCTGCGCGCGCGGGGAATCCTGGCAGTGGCAGGGGTTAACCTTTCGTGCGCTCTGGCCGCTGCCGGGGAAGGCTCCGAAGGGCAATAACGGCTCCTGTGTCGTGAGGGTTGATGATGGCAAAAACAGTATCCTGCTGACGGGAGATATTGAATTATCGGCAGAAATGGCCATGATTAGCCGTTTCTGGCGGCCATTTGCGTCTACAATTATCCAGGTCCCACATCACGGTAGCTCGACGTCCTCGGGGATGGCGCTGATTCAACGGGTGGGCGGTGCAGCCGCACTGGCTTCCGCATCCCGCTATAACGCATGGCACCTGCCTTCAGCAAAGGTCAGGACGCGCTATCTTCAACGACAGTACGCCTGGTTCGATACACCGCATCAGGGGCAAATTACACTCACTTTTAGTGCCAATGGCTGGAAGATTGAAGGCTTACGAGATCAACTTTTACCTCGTTGGTATCATCAGTGGTTTGGCGAGGCTCGCGATAACGGGTAGAATATGCGGCTATTTCAACACAAGCTGGTTTTTTGAATGCAGAACGACAAAGATCTCTCCACGTGGCAGACCTTCCGCCGACTCTGGCCAACTATTGCGCCGTTTAAAGCAGGGCTGATCGTGGCGGGCGTGGCGTTAATCCTTAACGCAGCCAGCGATACCTTTATGCTATCGCTTCTTAAACCGTTACTGGATGATGGTTTTGGTAAAACAGACCGCTCAGTGCTGCTGTGGATGCCGCTGGTCGTGATTGGCCTGATGATCCTGCGTGGGATCACGAGCTATATCTCTAGCTACTGTATTTCCTGGGTTTCCGGCAAGGTCGTGATGACCATGCGTCGTCGGCTGTTCAGCCACATGATGGGGATGCCGGTCTCCTTCTTCGATAAGCAGTCCACCGGGACGCTGCTGTCGCGCATCACCTATGACTCTGAGCAGGTGGCATCGTCCTCTTCCAGCGCGTTGATTACCGTGGTGCGTGAAGGGGCTTCCATCATCGGCCTGTTCATCATGATGTTTTACTACAGCTGGCAGCTGTCGGTGATTCTGATTGTGTTGGCGCCTATCGTGTCGATGGCGATCCGCGTGGTGTCTAAACGCTTCCGTAGCATCAGTAAAAACATGCAGAACACCATGGGGCAGGTGACCACCAGCGCAGAACAGATGCTAAAAGGGCATAAAGAAGTGCTGATGTTCGGTGGCCAGGAAGTGGAAACTAAGCGTTTTGATAAGGTCAGCAACAAGATGCGTCTGCAGGGGATGAAGCTGGTCTCCGCGTCGTCTATCTCTGACCCAATCATCCAGCTGATTGCCTCTCTGGCGCTGGCATTTGTCCTGTATGCCGCCAGCTTCCCAAGCGTCATGGAAACGTTGACTGCCGGTACCATTACCGTGGTCTTCTCGTCCATGATTGCGTTGATGCGTCCGCTGAAATCGTTAACTAACGTCAACGCGCAGTTCCAGCGCGGGATGGCAGCCTGTCAGACACTGTTTGCCATTCTGGATAGCGAGCAGGAAAAAGACGAAGGTAAACTGGATATCGAACGCGCCAAAGGCAGCGTTGAATTCCGTAACGTTACCTTCACCTATCCTGGCCGCGAAACCCCGGCGCTGCAAAACATCAACCTGTCGATTCCGGAAGGGAAAACGGTGGCGTTGGTGGGGCGTTCCGGTTCGGGTAAATCCACTATCGCCAGCCTGCTGACCCGCTTCTACGATATCGATGAAGGTGAAATCCTGCTCGACGGGCATGACCTGCGCGAGTACAAGCTGGCATCGCTGCGTAATCAGGTCGCACTGGTTTCGCAGAACGTGCATCTGTTTAACGACACGGTAGCCAACAACATCGCCTATGCGCGCACCGACGAGTTCAGCCGCGAGCAGGTTGAAGAGGCGGCGCGGATGGCCTACGCGATGGACTTCATCAACAAAATGGATAACGGTCTCGATACGGTAATCGGTGAAAACGGCGTTCTGCTTTCCGGCGGCCAGCGCCAGCGTATTGCCATCGCCCGCGCGCTGCTGCGTAACAGCCCAATCCTGATTCTGGATGAAGCCACCTCGGCGCTGGATACCGAATCTGAACGTGCGATTCAGGCGGCGCTGGACGAACTGCAGAAAAACCGCACCTCGCTGGTGATTGCGCACCGTCTGTCCACTATCGAGCAGGCTGACGAAATCATTGTGGTCGAAGACGGACGTATCGTTGAGCGCGGCAGCCATCGCGATCTGCTCGAACAGCGCGGCGTCTACGCACAGCTGCATAAAATGCAGTTTGGCGAATGATAGCGAAGATCTGGTCCGGCGAATCGCCGCTGTGGCGGCTGCTGCTGCCGCTCTCCTGGCTGTACGGCCTGGTGAGCGGCGTGATTCGTCTGTGTTATCAACTCGGCCTGAAGAAGTCCTGGCGTGCGCCATGCCCGGTTGTGGTTGTGGGTAACCTGACGGCGGGCGGCAATGGTAAAACGCCAGTGGTTATCTGGCTGGTGGAACAGCTTCAGCGTCAGGGAGTACGCGTTGGCGTGGTCTCTCGTGGCTACGGTGGCAAAGCGGACAGCTATCCTCTGCTGCTGAATGCCGATACCACTACCGCGCAGGCCGGAGATGAACCGGTGCTGATTTATCAGCGCACCGGCGCGCCCGTGGCGGTTTCGCCGGTGCGGGTTGATGCGGTGAAAGCGCTGCTGGCGGCTCACGATCTTCAAATGATCGTCACCGATGACGGTTTGCAGCACTACCGGCTGGCACGCGATAAAGAGATCGTGGTGATCGACGGTGTGCGCCGCTTTGGTAATGGCTGGTGGTTACCGGCTGGCCCGATGCGTGAACGCGCTTCACGTCTGGATACGGTCGATGCGCGGATCGTCAACGGTGGCGAAGCGCTGCCGGGCGAAATTCCGATGACGTTACGTCCCGGCGATGCCGTCAATCTGCTGACTGGTGAGCGGCAGCCTGTTTCCACACTACAAAACGTGGTGGCGATGGCCGGTATTGGTCACCCGCCGCGCTTTTTTGCCACCCTGAATGATTGCGGCCTGCAACCGGTACGAACGGTGGCGCTGGTCGATCACCAGGCGCTGAGTGAAGCGGATGTGCAGGCGCTGGTCGCGCCAGGACAGATGCTGATCATGACCGAAAAAGATGCGGTGAAATGTCGCCGCTTCGCGCAGAAAAACTGGTGGTATCTGCCGGTGGACGCCGTGCTTTCCGGCGATCGCGCGCAGACGCTGCTACAGGAATTGATTACCCTCGCACGGCGCTAACCGCGTCGGCGAAAGCAGGGGAACGGCATGGCAGAACTGCAACTCACCCTTCGCGCCGCGCGGCATCTGCATCTGGCGGCACAGGGCCTTCTTACCCGTCCACGTCGTCAGCCTCAGACGACGGATATTCTCCGTACCATTCAGCAAATGTCTTTGCTGCAAATTGACACCATTAACGTGGTGGCCCGTAGCCCGTATCTGGTGCTCTTCAGCCGTCTTGGCGCCTATCCTTCGTCGTGGCTCGATGATGCGCTCGCGCGCGGCGAGCTGATGGAGTACTGGGCGCATGAAGCGTGTTTCCTGCCGCGCAGCGATTTTGCGCTGGTGCGCCATCGTATGCTGGCGCCGCATAACATGGGCTGGAAATATCACCAAAGCTGGATGGATGAGCACGCCGCCGAGATTGCGGCTCTGAAAGCGCATATTGCTGAGAATGGCCCGGTGCGCTCCGCCGATTTTGTACACCCGCGTAAGGGGCAGAGTGGCTGGTGGGAGTGGAAACCGCACAAGCGACACCTTGAGGGGCTGTTTACCGCAGGCGAAGTTATGGTGGTCGAGCGGCGAAACTTCCATCGCGTATACGATCTGACGGAGCGCGTCATGCCGCAGTGGGACGATCGCCGGGACGCGCTTGCGCAACCGCAGGCCGAAGCCCTGATGCTGGAAAACAGCGCTCGCAGCCTGGGCATTTTTCGTCCTCAGTGGCTGGCGGACTATTATCGATTGCGCCAGCCGGATCTCCGCGCGCTGCTGGCGCAGTGGCAGGAGCAGGAACAGGTGGTACCGGTAAACGTTGAACAGCTTGGCGAGATGTGGGTACATCACAGCTTACAAGCCGAGCTGGCGCGGGCGGCGGAAGGTAAACTCAATGCGACCCACAGTGCGGTGTTATCACCTTTCGATCCGGTCGTCTGGGATCGTAAACGCGCCGAACAGTTTTTCAATTTTACCTATCGGCTGGAGTGCTACACGCCCGCGCCGAAACGGCAGTACGGCTATTTTGTCCTGCCGTTGCTGCACCGTGGTGAGTTAGTTGGCCGCATGGACAGCAAAATGCACCGTAGCGACGGCGTGCTGGAAATTTTCGCACTGTATCTGGAAGAGGGCGTGCGGGTCAGCCAGCATCTGGAAAAAGGTCTGATGCAGGCCATCAACGATTTTGCCCGCTGGCAGGGGGCGACGCGCGTGACCCTCGGCGCGGTGGCGGAAAAACTCTTTCTCCATCAACGACACGGTTGGGAGATTGACGCCGACCGGTAGCGCTCTATGATATGCTGCACTGGTTTTCGATACGGCCCATCAGGAGGAACCATGGATCACCGTCTACTAGAAATTATTGCCTGCCCGGTTTGCAACGGCAAACTCTATTACAGCCAGGACAAGCAAGAACTGATTTGCAAACTTGATAATCTGGCGTTTCCCCTGCGTGACGGAATCCCCGTATTGCTGGAAAACGAAGCCCGCGTTTTAGCCGCTGAAGAGAACAGACCATGAGTTTCGTTGTGATTATTCCGGCGCGTTTCGCCTCTACGCGCCTGCCGGGTAAGCCGTTACAGGACATCAACGGTAAACCGATGATTGTGCACGTGCTGGAACGCGCACGTGAATCTGGCGCTGAGCGTATTATTGTTGCGACCGATCATGCCGAAGTCGCGAAAGCCGTTGAAGCGGCGGGCGGTGAAGTGTGCATGACCCGTGCCGATCACCAGTCTGGTACCGAACGTCTGGCGGAAGTGGTGGAAAAATGCGCCTTCAGCGATGACACCGTTATCGTTAACGTGCAGGGCGACGAGCCGATGATCCCGGCGGTCATTATCCGCCAGGTGGCGGAAAACCTGGCCGCGAGCCAATCCGGTATGGCGACCCTCGCGGTACCGATTCACGATGCGGAAGAAGCGTTTAACCCCAATGCGGTAAAAGTGGTTATGGATAAAGACGGCTACGCGCTGTATTTCTCCCGTGCGACCATTCCGTGGGATCGTGACCGCTTCGCCAAAAGCCGCGAAGAAATTGGCGACACCCTGCTGCGCCACATCGGTATCTATGGCTACCGTGCCGGCTTTATTCGCCGCTATGTTAACTGGGCGCCAAGTCCGCTGGAACACATTGAGATGCTCGAGCAGCTGCGAGTGCTGTGGTACGGCGAAAAAATTCACGTTGCCGTCGCCAAAGAAGTGCCGGGTACGGGCGTTGATACGCCAGAAGATTTGGCCCGCGTCCGCGCCGAACTGAAGTAATCCTGCCGCCCCCTGCTTCTCAGGGGGCGGCTTCCTGCCGGGTATTTCTGACTTTCTGTTTCAATTTTGATCTTGTCTGGTGAAATTCACTTTTCATATGCTCATTATGAAAGCAATGGCTTTTATGGGGGTAATCGGATATGGAACAGCTACGGGTAGAACTCAGCCATCTTTTGGGTGAATCGCTCAGCCGCGTAGAGTGCATCAACGAGCAAACGGATACCGCGTTGTGGTCGTTGTATGATGCCGAAGGCAATGCCATGCCGCTGCTGGCGCGCAGCTTTACGTCCCCCGGCCTGGCTCGCCAGCTGGCATGGAAATTCTCAACGCTGGCGCGTCACGGCACCGTGCGGATGCCGGTAGTGTATGGCGTGATGACCCACGAGGAGCACCCTGGGCCGGATGTCTTGCTGCTGGAGCGACTGCGGGGAGTTCCTGCTGAAGCGCCCACCCGTAATCAGCAACGCTGGGACGCGTTAAAAGATCAGATTGTCGAAGCGCTGCTGGCGTGGCATCGGGTAGACAGTGCGGGTTGCGTTGGCTTTGTGGATAGCACTCAGGAAAACAGCTGGCCGCAATGGTATCGACAGCGGATCGAAGTGCTGTGGGGCACGCTGAACCTGTATCAGAATACTGGGCTGACCATGCAGGATAAGCGACTGCTGTTCCGCACCCGCGAATGTCTGGAGGCGCTGTTTGAGGGCTTTAGCGATAACTGCGTGTTGGTGCACGGTCATCTTACTTTACGCAGCATGCTGAAAGATTCGCGCAGCGATCAACTGCTGGCGATGGTCGGCCCAGGGCCGATTCTGTGGGCGCCGCGCGAATACGAGCTGTTCCGCCTGCATGAAAGCCCGCAGGCGGAACAGCTGTTATGGCACTACCTCCAGCGCGCGCCGGTCGCCGAAGCGTTTCTCTGGCGGCGCTGGCTGTATCTCTTGTGGGATGAGGTCGAGAAGCTGGTCAACACGGGAAAATTTAACCGCGCCAATTTTGACCTGGCCTCGAAATCACTGCTCCCCTGGCTCTCCTGAATCGCCTTTCAGCCATTGCCAGATGCGCCCCAGCGTTTCATAGCCCACCCGGTCGCTGTGCATCAGCCAGACCGGGGAAGGGATAATACGCTCCCACGGATTCAGCGGCGAGGTGATAGCCAACTGGTTGGCCGGCGCGGGCAGCGGATGCAGGCCAACGTGCTGGAAGAAAATCATCGCGCGCGGCAGATGCGACGCCGACGTCACCAGCAGGAATGGGGCATCACCAATGGCGGCTTTCACCGCGCTCGCCTCTTCTTCCGTATCTTTTGGTGTATCCAGCACGATAATCTCGCTGCGCGGTACGCCAAGGCTTTCCGCGACCCGCGCACCCGCTTCGGCGGTACTGACCGGGTTGGTTAATGCCGGGGCACCGGTGAAGATCATCTTCGACCCTGGATTGGCCTGCCACAGGCGAATCCCTTCCGCTAGCCGCGGCAGGCTATTGCTAATCAGGTTTGAGCTGGGCGCCCACTGTGGGTTCCACGTATAGCCGCCGCCGAGTACAACCACATACTGCGCTGGCTGCTCGCCGCGCCATGTCGGGTACTTATCTTCAATGGGTTTAAGCAGGCCGTCGGCAACAGGTTGCAGGCTCAGCAGCAGTAAAAAAAGCCAGCCAGCGGTGATGGCGCATTTACCCGTTTTCTGGAAGCGGGTAAACCACACCAGGACTATTCCCAAACCGATCAATAAAAGCAGCAAAGGTAGCGGCAGCATCATGCCGCCGATAAACTTTTTCAGCATAAAAAGCATTCTATTGAGTACCTTTTTTAACCATCTGACGCATGAATGCAGGGATATTACACCAGATAGCTTCATTCTCGCCGTGGGTGTGACAAAATAGACCCTTTGTGGCTGGTGATGGAAGGACGTCCCGTGCAGGATCGCAATTTCGATGACATTGCGGAAAAGTTTTCGCGCAATATTTATGGCACCACCAAGGGCCAGCTGCGCCAGGCTATTCTGTGGCAGGATCTTGATGTGCTGCTTGCCGCCATGGGCACGCAGCCGCTGCGCATTCTGGACGCCGGCGGCGGTGAAGGCCAGACGGCGATCAAAATGGCGGAGCGCGGTCATCATGTGACGCTGTGCGATCTTTCTGCCGAGATGATCGCCCGTGCAAGTCAGGCTGCCAGCGACAAAGGTGTGAGCCACAACATGCATTTCATACAATGCGCGGCGCAGGACGTGGCCGGGCATTTGGAAAGCCCGGTTGATCTGATATTGTTTCACGCTGTACTGGAGTGGGTGGCCGAACCGCAGGAGGCGTTAAACACGCTGTGGTCGGTGCTGCGTCCAGGCGGCGCATTATCATTAATGTTCTACAATGCAAACGGCCTGTTGATGCATAACATGGTGGCGGGCAACTTTGATTATGTTGCTCTTGGCATGCCGAAAAAGAAAAAGCGTACGCTGTCGCCGAACTACCCGCGCGACCCGCAGCAGGTCTATAGCTGGCTGGAAGAGATTGGCTGGCAAATTAACGGGAAAACCGGCGTGCGAGTGTTTCATGACTATCTGCGCGATAAGCATAAGCAACAGGATAGCTATGACATCCTGCTGGAGCTGGAAACGCGCTATTGCCGTCAGGAACCTTATATCAGCCTGGGGCGCTATATTCATGTCACCGCGCTTAAGCCGCAGACAGAAACAAGGATAAACGATGAGTGAATTTTCCCAGACAGTCCCCGAACTGGTTGCCTGGGCCAGAAAAAATGATTTCGCCATTTCGCTACCCGTCGATAGGCTCTCATTTTTGCTGGCTATCGCAACGCTGAACGGCGAGCGGCTGGAAGGTGAAATGACGGAAGGCGAGCTGGTGGATGCGTTCCGTCACGTCAGTGATGCGTTTGAGCAAACCAGTGAAACCATCGGTACGCGCGCCAACAACGCGATTAACGATCTGGTTCGCCAACGTCTGCTGAACCGCTTTACCAGCGAAATCACGGAAGGAAACGCCATCTATCGTCTGACGCCGCTGGGCATTGGCATTACCGACTACTATATTCGCCAGCGTGAATTTTCGACGTTGCGCCTGTCAATGCAGCTGTCGATTGTGGCCAGCGAGCTGAAAAGAGCTGCCGACTCGGCGGAAGAGGGCGGCGATGAGTTTCACTGGCACCGCAATGTTTACGCGCCGCTGAAATATTCGGTGGCGGAGATTTTTGACAGCATCGACCTGACGCAGCGCATCATGGATGAGCAGCAACAGTCGGTCAAAGATGACATCGCGCAGCTGCTGAATAAAGACTGGCGCGCGGCGATCTCCAGCTGTGAGCTTTTGCTGTCCGAAACCTCCGGCACGTTACGCGAATTGCAGGATACGCTGGACGCGGCGGGCGATAAGCTGCAGGCGAACCTGCTGCGCATTCAGGATGCCACGCTGAGTCATAACGATCTGCATTTTGTCGACCGGCTGGTGTTCGACCTGCAAAGCAAGCTCGACCGTATCGTTAGCTGGGGTCAGCAGGCCATTGACCTGTGGATCGGCTACGATCGTCACGTGCATAAGTTTATTCGTACCGCTATCGATATGGATAAAAACCGCGTCTTTGCTCAGCGCTTGCGCCAGTCGGTGCAGTCCTACTTCGACGCGCCGTGGGCGCTCACCTACGCCAGCGCCGACCGTTTGCTGGACATGCGTGATGAAGAGATGACGCTGCGCGACGAAGAGGTCACCGGCGAACTTCCGCCGGACTTAGAGTTCGAAGAATTTAACGAAATCCGCGAACAGCTTGCCGCGCTGATCGAAGAACAGTTGGCTATCTATAAAACCAAACAGCTGCCGCTGGACCTCGGTCTGGTAGTGAAAGAGTATCTGGCTCAGTATCCGCGAGCGCGTCACTTCGACGTGGCGCGTATTGTGGTTGACCAGGCGGTTCGTTTGGGCGTAGCGCAAGCAGATTTCACCGGACTGCCGGCCAAATGGCAGGCAATTAATGATTACGGAGCCAAGGTACAGGCGCATGTCATTGACAAATATTGAACAAGTGATGCCGGTTAAACTGGCACAGGCCCTGGCCAACCCCCTTTTCCCTGCGCTGGATAGCGCGCTGCGTGCTGGCCGCCATATTGGCCTGGACGAGCTCGACAACCACGCTTTCTTGATGGATTTCCAGGAGTACCTGGAAGAGTTTTACGCCCGCTACAACGTTGAACTGATCCGCGCGCCGGAAGGGTTCTTCTATCTGCGTCCGCGTTCTACCACGCTGATTCCGCGTTCGGTTCTCTCCGAACTGGACATGATGGTCGGCAAAATCCTTTGCTACCTCTACCTCAGCCCGGAACGTCTGGCAAATGAAGGCATCTTCACCCAGCAGGAACTGTACGATGAGCTGCTGGCGCTGGCCGATGAAGCCAAACTGTTGAAACTGGTTAACAACCGTTCCACCGGTTCTGACCTTGACCGTCAGAAGTTACAGGAAAAGGTGCGTTCTTCGCTCAACCGCCTGCGCCGTCTGGGCATGGTGTGGTTTATGGGCCATGACAGCAGTAAATTCCGCATCACCGAATCGGTGTTCCGCTTCGGCGCCGACGTACGTTCCGGCGATGACGCGCGCGAAGCGCAGCTGCGCATGATTCGCGACGGGGAAGCCATGGCGATTGAAAACCATCTGCAGCTCAATGACGAGAACGACGACCATCAGCAGGATAGCGGGGAGGAAGAATAATGATCGAACGTGGTAAATTTCGTTCGCTAACGCTGATTAACTGGAACGGGTTCTTTGCCCGTACTTTCGATCTGGATGAGCTGGTCACCACGTTGTCCGGCGGTAACGGTGCCGGTAAATCGACCACCATGGCGGCCTTCGTCACGGCGCTGATCCCCGACTTAACGCTGCTGCACTTCCGCAATACCACCGAAGCGGGGGCCACCAGTGGTTCACGCGATAAAGGTCTGCACGGTAAGCTGAAAGCGGGCGTCTGCTACTCGGTGCTTGACGTGATGAACTCGCGTCACCAGCGCGTGGTGGTCGGCGTGCGTCTGCAACAGGTGGCGGGGCGCGATCGTAAAGTCGACATTAAGCCATTCGCCATTCAGGGACTGCCAACCTCTATTCAGCCGACCCAGTTGCTGACTGAAACGCTGAACGAGCGCCAGGCGCGCGTGCTGACGTTGCAGGAGCTGAAAGATAAGCTTGAGACCATCGAAGGCGTACAGTTCAAGCAGTTCAACTCGATAACCGACTACCACGCGCTGATGTTCGATCTGGGCATCGTCGCGCGTCGTCTGCGCTCTGCCGCTGACCGTAGTAAATTCTATCGCCTGATTGAAGCCTCGCTGTACGGCGGTATTTCCAGCGCGATTACCCGCTCGCTGCGCGACTACCTGCTGCCGGAAAACAGCGGCGTGCGTAAAGCGTTCCAGGATATGGAAGCGGCGCTGCGCGAAAACCGGATGACGCTGGAAGCGATTCGCGTCACCCAGTCTGACCGCGACCTGTTCAAGCATCTGATCTCCGAAGCCACCGACTACGTGGCCGCCGACTATATGCGCCACGCTAACGAGCGCCGCGTGCATCTGGATAAAGCGCTGGAGTACCGTCGCGAACTGTTTACCTCCCGCTCGCAGCTGGCGGCGGAACAGTACAAGCACGTCGACATGGCGCGTGAGCTACAGGAACACAACGGCGCGGAAGGCGATCTCGAAGCCGATCACCAGGCTGCCAGCGACCACCTGAACCTGGTGCAAACTGCACTGCGTCAGCAGGAAAAAATTGAGCGCTATGAAGCGGATTTAGACGAGCTGCAAATTCGCCTCGAAGAGCAGAACGAAGTGGTGGCGGAAGCCGCCGAACAGCAGGAAGAGAACGAAGCGCGCGCCGAAGCCGCCGAGCTGGAAGTGGATGAGCTGAAAAGCCAGCTCGCCGACTACCAGCAGGCGCTGGACGTGCAGCAAACGCGCGCCATTCAGTACACCCAGGCGCTACAGGCATTGGAACGCGCGAAAGCGCTGTGCCACCTGCCGGATTTAACCCCTGACAGCGCAGCGGAATGGCTGGAAACCTTCCAGGCCAAAGAGCAGGAAGCGACGGAAAAACTGCTGTCGCTCGAGCAGAAAATGAGCGTTGCCGAGACGGCACACAGCCAGTTTGAGCAAGCCTATCAGCTGGTGGCGTCAATCAACGGCCCGCTGGCGCGTAACGAAGCCTGGGACGTGGCGCGTGAACTGTTGCGCGACGGCGTAAACCAGCGTCACCTGGCAGAACAGGCGCAGCCGCTGCGCAGCCGTCTGAATGAGCTGGAACAGCGTCTGCGCGAACAGCAGGAGGCCGAGCGTCTGCTGGCCGATTTCTGCAAGCGTCAGGGCAAACAGTACGACATTGACGATCTTGAAAACCTGCATCGTGAGCTGGAAGCGCGCATCGCCGCCCTGAGTGATAGCGTGACTGACGCTCGCGAGCAGCGTATGCAACTGCGCCAGGAACAGGAACAGCTGCAATCGCGTATCTCCGCGCTGATGCACCGCGCGCCGGTCTGGCTGGCGGCGCAGAACAGCCTGAGCCAGCTGTGCGAGCAGAGCGGCGAGCAGTTCGAGTCGAGTCAGGATGTGACCGAATACCTTCAGCAACTGCTGGAGCGCGAGCGCGAAGCGATCGTGGAACGCGACGAAGTGGGCGCGCGCAAACGTGCCGTCGATGATGAAATCGAGCGCTTAAGCCAGCCGGGCGGTTCCGAAGACCCGCGCCTTAACGCGCTGGCTGAACGTTTTGGCGGCGTACTGCTGTCGGAAATTTATGATGACGTCAGCCTGGACGACGCGCCGTACTTCTCCGCGCTGTATGGTCCGTCGCGTCATGCCATCGTGGTGCCGGATCTGTCGCAGATCGCCGAGTATCTGGAAGGGCTGGAAGATTGCCCGGAAGATCTCTACCTCATTGAAGGGGATCCGCAATCCTTCGATGACAGCGTGTTCAACGTCGACGAGCTGGAAAAAGCGGTAGTGGTGAAGACCGCCGACCGCCAGTGGCGTTATTCGCGCTTCCCGGCGGTGCCGCTGTTTGGCCGCGCCGCGCGCGAAAGCCGCATTGAGAGCCTGCACGCCGAGCGTGAAGTGCTGTCTGAACGTTTTGCGACCCTGTCGTTCGACGTCCAGAAAACCCAGCGTTTGCATCAGGCGTTCAGCCGCTTTATCGGCAGTCACCTGTCGGTGGCGTTTGACGACGATCCGGAAGCGGAAATTCGCAAGCTGAATACCCGTCGCAACGAGCTGGAACGCGCGCTGAGCAGCCACGAAAGTGATAACCAGCAGCAGCAGGCGCAGTACGAACAGGCGAAAGAGGGCGTTGCGCTGCTCAACCGTCTCCTGCCGCGTCTGAACCTGCTGGCCGATGAAACGCTGGCCGATCGCGTGGATGAAATTCAGGAGCGTCTGGATGAAGCGCAGGAAGCGGCGCGCTTTATTCAGCAGCACGGTAACCAGTTGGCGAAACTTGAGCCGATGGTCTCTGTACTGCAGAGCGACCCGGAGCAGTTTGAACAGCTGAAAGAAGATTACGCCTGGTCGCAGCAGGTACAGCGCGAAGCGCGTCAGCAGGCGTTTGCCCTGACCGAAGTCGTGCAGCGTCGCGCCCACTTTGGTTACTCTGACTCAGCGGAAATGCTGAGCGGCAACAGCGACCTGAACGAAAAATTACGCGAACGTCTGGCGCAGGCAGAAAGCGAGCGTAGCCGCGCGCGTGAAGCCATGCGCACGCACGCTGCGCAGGTGAGTCAGTACAGCCAGGTGCTGGCGTCGCTGAAGAGCTCCTACGACACCAAAAAAGAGCTGCTTAACGATCTCTACAAAGAGCTGAAAGATATTGGCGTACGTGCTGATGCGGGTGCAGAAGAGCGTGCGCGCATTCGCCGTGACGAGCTGCACGCGCAGCTGAGCAACAACCGTGCGCGCCGTAACCAGCTGGAAAAAGCGCTGACCTTCTGCGAAGCGGAGATGGATAACCTGACCCGTAAGCTGCGCAAGCTGGAGCGTGATTATCTCGAAATGCGTGAGCAAGTCGTCAGCGCGAAAGCGGGATGGTGCGCGGTAATGCGTCTGGTGAAAGACAATAACGTTGAACGTCGCCTGCACCGCCGCGAGCTGGCCTATCTCTCCGCAGACGATCTGCGTTCAATGTCGGATAAAGCATTGGGCGCGCTGCGTCTGGCGGTTGCGGATAACGAACATCTGCGTGACGTGCTGCGTATGTCGGAAGATCCGAAGCGTCCTGAGCGTAAGATTCAGTTCTTCGTGGCGGTATATCAGCATCTGCGCGAACGTATCCGTCAGGATATTATCCGCACCGATGATCCGGTAGAAGCCATCGAACAGATGGAAATCGAACTGAGCCGTCTGACTGAAGAACTGACCAACCGTGAGCAGAAGCTGGCGATCAGCTCTCGTAGCGTGGCGAATATTATTCGCAAAACCATTCAGCGCGAGCAGAACCGTATTCGCCAGCTGAACCAGGGGCTGCAGAGCGTGTCGTTCGGCCAGGTGAACAGCGTGCGTCTGAACGTGAACGTGCGTGAGAGTCACTCAACGCTGCTGGACGTGCTCTCTGAGCAGCACGAACAGCATCAGGATCTGTTCAACAGTAACCGTCTGACCTTCTCGGAAGCGTTGGCGAAGCTGTACCAGCGCCTGAACCCGCAGATCGATATGGGCCAGCGTACGCCGCAGACTATTGGTGAAGAGCTGCTCGACTACCGTAGCTACCTGGAGATGGAAGTTGAGGTTAACCGTGGTTCTGACGGCTGGCTGCGCGCGGAGTCCGGCGCGCTGTCGACCGGTGAGGCGATCGGTACCGGGATGTCGATTCTGGTGATGGTGGTGCAGAGCTGGGAAGATGAGGCACGACGTCTGCGCGGTAAAGATTTGTCACCGTGCCGTCTGCTGTTCCTTGATGAAGCCGCGCGTCTCGATGCGCGTTCTATCGCCACGCTGTTCGAGCTGTGCGAACGCCTGGAGATGCAGCTGATTATCGCGGCGCCGGAAAACATCAGCCCGGAGAAAGGCACAACCTACAAGCTGGTGCGTAAAGTGGTACACAACCACGAACACGTACACGTGGTGGGGCTGCGCGGCTTTGCTGCACAGTTACCGGAAACCTTGCCAGGGACCGCCGACGCGTCATAACCGTCGTCCGGAGGCGCGCAGCGACTCCGGGAAACGGTCCATGTGTCCGAATACAGAATCTAAGGCGGCAGCAATGTCGCCTTTTTTGTTATCTGTTTTTCGCCGCCAGCGCGTTATTATCTTTAGACTTCTTTACATTTGAACGGGCAAAATAGTTTTTGTCTTTATATACTGAAGGTAAGCCCACGTTAGGGGTCTTCGTATAGATAACAGGGGGCAAGGGATGTTGCTGAAAAAAGAAAATGGTCGTCGGTTGTCAGCCATGAGTTTGTGTCTGGCGATGACATTTGCTCCGCTGTTTACTGCCTTTGCGGATGAACCAGAACTGGTTCCTTCTGATAGCACCGCAACGCCAGCAGAACAAGCGCCAGTGCTTCTGAACTCGGGCGCGCAATCGTCGGCAATGGCGAGCCTTGTCGGCACTCAGCCGCTGGCTGAAGGGGCGGCGGCGAAAAGCCGCGCCGATATTCTGGCTACGCTACCTGCCGGATATCAACCTGTCTACCTGAATCCTCTGGCGACATTGTATGCCGCCCGAGAGATGAAACCCATGTGGGAAAACCGTGATGCGGTACGCGCCTTCCAGCAGCAGCTGGCGGAAGTGGCGATCGCCGGTTTTCAGCCGCAGTTTACCCGTTGGGTCGAGCTGCTGACCGATCCCGGCGTCAATGGGATGGCACGTGATGTCGTACTTTCCGACGCGCTGATGGGCTATCTGCACTTTATCAGCGGTATTCCGGTTCAGGGCAATCGTTGGTTGTATAGCGATAAACCGTACACGCTGGCGACGCCGCCGCTGTCGGTGATTAACCAATGGCAGTTAGCGCTGGAAAACGGCTCGCTGCCGCAGTTTATCGCCGCGCTGGCGCCGCAGCATCCGCAGTATAGCGCAATGCATCAGGCGCTACTGGCGCTGACGGGGGATAACCGCCCGTGGCCAAAACTGACCTCGACGGCCGCATTGCGTCCGGGGCAGTGGAGCAGCGATGTGCCGGCGCTACGTGAAATCCTGCAACGTAATGGCGTGCTGGACAACAGTCCGGCCATTCCGCTGCCGGGGGATAACGTCGGCAAGACGAAAAAAGCAGCGAAAAGCGGGTCCGCCGCCTATGACCGCCAGCTGGTGGATGCGGTGAAACGGTTCCAGGCGGCGCAGGGGCTTGGCGCGGACGGCGTCATTGGGGCATCGACGCGCGATTGGCTGAACGTCTCCTCCGCCCAGCGTGCGGGCGTGCTGGCGCTGAACATTCAGCGTCTGCGCCTGTTACCGGGGAAAGTCTCTACCGGGATTATGGTGAATATTCCGGCTTACTCGCTGGTCTACTATCTCAACGGCAACGAAGCGCTGGCCTCGCGGGTTATCGTGGGCCGCCCCGATCGTAAAACGCCGATGATGAGCAGCGCGCTGAATAATGTGGTGGTCAACCCACCGTGGAACGTGCCGCCGACGCTGGCGCGTAACGATATTCTCCCGAAGCTGCGTAATGATCCGGGCTACCTGGAGCGACATAATTACACCGTGTTACGCGGCTGGAACAGTAAAGAGACTATCGATCCGTGGCGGGTCGATTGGTCGACAATCACACCGTCGAATTTGCCGTTCCGTTTCCAGCAGGCGCCGGGTGAACATAACTCGCTGGGGCGCTATAAGTTTAATATGCCAAGCTCCGATGCCATTTATCTGCATGATACGCCTAACCATAATCTGTTCCAGAAAGATGCGCGGGCATTAAGCTCCGGCTGCGTGCGGGTAAATAAAGCTTCCGATCTGGCGAATATGCTGTTACAGGATGCAGGCTGGAATGACGCCCGAATTTCTGATGCCCTTAAAGAAGGGAATACGCGCTACGTGAATATCCGGCAGAATATTCCGGTTAATCTCTATTATCTGACCGCCTTTGTCGGTGCTGACGGTCAGACACAATATCGAACAGATATTTACAATTACGATGTCACTGCGCGATCGGGTGCACAGATTTTGCCAAAAGCGGAACAATTGATCAGATAAATGAAGTAGTTCAGGTAATGTAGTTGTCGAATAAAAAGCGCAGATACCAGCCCCGTAGGTCCAGGGCTGGTGTCTCTGCGCGGCAGGCCGCCTTGACGCTGGCTTTGATGCCCGGTAAGGTGCTTAACGTGCGCCAGAAGTGCATATTTTTCGATCACATTACTGACTGTAGACCTGATTATCATGGACAAATTTGACGCTAATCGCCGCAAGCTGCTGGCGTTAGGTGGTGTTGCGCTCAGCGCGGCCGCCATCTTGCCCACGCCTGCGCTTGCCACCCTCTCGACCCCACGTCCGCGTATTTTAACGCTGAATAACCTGCATACAGGTGAGTTGATAAAAGCCGAGTTTTTTGACGGCCGAGGCTATATTCAGGATGAATTAGCAAAACTAAACCATTTTTTCCGTGACTATCGCGCGAATAAAATAAAAAGCATCGATCCTTCTTTGTTCGATCAGCTTTATCGCCTTCAGGGACTATTAGGAACAAATAAACCTGTGCAATTGATTTCCGGGTATCGTTCTGTTGATACCAATACCGAACTGAGAGCGCACAGTCGTGGGGTGGCTAAAAATAGTTATCACACGAAAGGTCAGGCAATGGATTTTCATATTGAAGGCGTTTCATTAAGTAATATACGCAAAGCTGCGTTATCTATGCGCGCAGGTGGTGTAGGATATTACCCACGTAGCAACTTTGTGCATATTGATACCGGGCCGGTCCGGCACTGGTAGCTCTACGCCAACCGTTCAGGCACACTGAAGTGTCTGAACGGTGACGAGTCCAAACAGGAGCAACATGAATTATCGTATTATTCCGGTGACTGCGTTCGCGCAAAACTGTTCATTGATCTGGTGCGAGCAAACTAAACTGGCGGCGCTGGTCGACCCAGGTGGCGATGCGGAAACTATCAAGCAGCAGGTTGCCGAAGCGGGCGTGACGTTGCAGCAAATTTTGCTGACCCATGGGCATCTTGACCATGTGGGGGCGGCGGCTGAACTGGCGCAGCACTACGGGGTGCCGATTATTGGCCCGGAAAAAGAAGATGAATTCTGGTTGCAGGGGCTGCCTGCGCAAAGCCGGATGTTTGGCCTCGAGGACTGTCAGCCTTTGACGCCGGACCGCTGGCTGAACGAAGGGGATACGGTGAGTGTCGGCAACGTGAAGCTGCAGGTGCTGCACTGTCCGGGACATACGCCGGGGCATGTCGTGTTCTTCGATGACCAGGCGCGTTTGCTGATCTCGGGTGACGTGCTGTTTAAAGGTGGCGTCGGGCGCAGCGACTTCCCGCGTGGCGATCACGCGCAGTTGATCGATGCGATTAAGCGCAAACTGCTGCCGTTAGGCGATGACGTGAAGTTTATTGCCGGCCATGGCCCAATGTCGACGCTGGGTTATGAGCGTCTGCATAATCCATTCCTGCAGGATGAATTGCCGGTGTGGTAATCTCAGAATAATAAAAAGGCCGCGAATGCGGCCTTTTTTGTCCCTGAAGGGAGCGTATTGATTACAGGACCGCGACGATGGCTTCGCACAGCGGCGCCATGTTGTCCGGCGTCATGCCCGCCACGTTGATACGGCCGGAAGCGACGGCATAAATACCGAACTCTTCACGTAGGCGCAGTACCTGCTCTTTGGTCAGACCGCTGAACGAGAACATCCCGTTCTGCTTCGTGATGAAGGTGAAATCACGGCTCGCGCCTTTCTCCTGCAACGTATTAACGAACAGCAGACGCATGCGCTGAATGCGCTGACGCATATCGGTCAGCTCTTGTTCCCAGATAGCGCGCAGCGCGTCGTTGCTGAGAATGGTTGCGACCACGGATGCGCCGTGCGCTGGCGGGTTAGAGTAGTTCGCGCGAATCACGGCTTTCAGCTGGCTGAAGGCGCGATCGGCGGTGTCGGCATCGGCGGTGACCAGGGTGCAAGCACCAACGCGTTCGTTGTACAGGCCGAAGTTTTTCGAGTAGGAGCTCGCTACAATCAGCTCTTTGTGCAGCGCGGCAAATGCGCGCAGGCCTTCGGCATCTTCTTCCAGACCGCGAGCAAAGCCCTGGTAGGCGAAGTCGAACAGCGGCAGCCAGCCTTTTTCAATCGACAGATTTGCCAGCTGTTGCCACTGCTCCAGCGTCGGGTCGATGCCGGTTGGGTTATGGCAGCAGCCGTGGAACAGCACCACGTCACCCGCCTGGGCTTCATTCAGGCTCGCCAGCAGGCCGTCGAAGTTAAGGGCATGCTTTTCCGCATCGTAGTAGTCATATTCGCGTACTTCCAGGCCAGCAGCGCCAAAGACGCTCTTGTGGTTCGGCCAGCTTGGGTTGCTGACCCAAACGCGCTTCACGTCAGTATTTTTCGCGAGGAAATCCGCCGCCACGCGCAGTGCGCCGGTGCCGCCTGGGGTCTGAGCGGTGCGCGCGCGTTTGTCACTAATGATGCTGTTGCCTTTGCCGAACAGCAGCTCTTGCGTGCAGCGACCAAACTCAGGAATACCATCAATACCGAGATAGTTTTTGGTGGTTTCATTCTCCAGCAGATACTGTTCAGCTTTTTTTACGCTGGTCAGCACCGGCGTCTTGCCGGTTTCATCTTTATAAACACCTATCCCGAGATTGATTTTTCCCGGGCGTTCGTCGGCGCGAAACAGATCGGCCAGGCCCAGAATTGGGTCGGCAGGGGCGGCTGTAATGTTCTCAAACATGACGAGGTTCCATTAATAAGTTCGGGGGAAATCCGCTATCAGGTTAACGGTAGATTTACAAAATGCCAACCGTTAGAGACTAAAAGCGCGAAGCTTTTCAAAAGTTAAGATCTTCCTCTTTAGAACGCAAAAAAGCAGGACCGAAGTCCTGCTCTTGAGGCATATAGCAGTGAGGGTCTGCTGATTAGAACTGGTAAACGATACCAACAGCAGCCTGATCGTCGGTTCCCTGCTTGGTGGCAGCAGAGTACGCGTTGTCGTCCAGCAGGTTGAACTTGTACGCCGCGTAGACGTTCATGTTCTTGTTGAAGTAGTACCAGGTGCCCAGTTCGATGTATTTAACCAGGTCAGCATCGCCGCCTTTGAAGTCGCCACGGCCGATCAGGTCTTTACCTTTGGACTGCACGTAGCCCAGGGACGGACGCAGACCGAAGTCGAACTGATACTGAACAACAGCTTCGAAGTTCTGAGTTTTGTTTGCGAAGTTGTTGTCCGGCTCGCGGGTCATGTTCAGCGTTTCAGCATACATTACCGCAGCGTAGATGTTGTTCGCGTCGTATTTCGCAGCAGTAGACCAAGCTTCTGCTTTGCTGCCGCCAGCGCTCGCCCAAGTGTGAGTGGTGCCATTGAAGGTAGAGCTGCCCGGGTTAACCTGGTCGTTGGTACGGTCTGCAACTTCATAACCTGCTGCCAGCGCGATGCCGTTGCCGAAATCATACTGTACAGAGGTGCTGAAGCCGTCGCCGTTCGCTTTAGCGCCGTTGCCGCCGTAGCCAAGGCTTTCCAGCGCGCCAGTTTTGTCGTTGTAGGTCGCTGCAACCGGGTTGCTACGATCGTTTTTACCCTGGTACTGCAGCGCGAAGCTCAGGCCTTCAACCAGACCGAAGAAATCGCTGTTACGGTAGGTCAGCAGGCCAGAAGAACGACCGTTCATGAAGTTGTCGGTAGCAGCCCAGGAATCGCCGCCCCACTCAACCAGCATATCGGTGTAAGCTGCGACGTCGTAGATAGCGCCGTAGTTACGACCGTAGTCCAGAGAACCCGCGTCGCCAAATTTCAGACCTGCGAACGCCAGACGGGTTTTAGTGCCCTGGGAGCCTTCAGAGTTGGAGGCATCCATGTTGTATTCCCACTGGCCGTAGCCTACCAGCTGATCGTTGATCTGGGTTTCACCCTTGAAGCCGATACGGGCATAGGTGGTGTCTTCGTTGCTGGTGTCGCCGTTGGTGGTCCAAATGTGTTCACCAACTGCTTTACCGTAGAAGTCCAGTTTGTTGGCATTTTTGTTGTAGATTTCTGCAGCATTTGCTGCGCCAGCTACCAGCAGGGCAGGGATTACCACTGCCAGGATATTACGCTTCATCATTATTTATTACCCTCATTAGGTTTTTTTTATAGAC
Source organism: Kluyvera sp. CRP (assembly GCF_019930565.1). NCBI lineage: Bacteria > Pseudomonadati > Pseudomonadota > Gammaproteobacteria > Enterobacterales > Enterobacteriaceae > Kluyvera > Kluyvera sp. CRP. The sequence continues at coordinate 2,912,008 of NZ_CP082841.1, forward strand.
ACTCGCCACTGCCGCCAATTACTTCCGTCAATAAAAATTTACGGAACTATTGATGATAGTTTGGTGTCTTTATGTGTCTGAGAGGCATCTTTCCATTCAAAACATTCTTTCGCCACCCTGAAAATGCTACAAACATCGAGAATAAGTAAGCAAAAGAAATTATGTGTAACTAAATGTGAATTTTGAGGAACTTTGTGAACTAACTCAAAATTCTGAGATGTACGCGGGTTATTTGACCAACGCCTTATCTATCAATATGAATTTCTTATCTTTTATTTGTATAACGCTTTTTCTTATCGCACAGAGCGGATGTATGATAATTTCGTTATGACATTTTTTAGCCGTCCAGATAGCTGTTGTTTTGGATAAAAAATGTGCTATGGCTTAAGTGATTTCCTGATTGCAATAAAAATGTGGATGATTTTTGTTCGAGGTTATTACCGGGAAATGTGATGTAACAAACTGCGCGAGGCAGGGGGCTTGAAGTTTAGGTTTGTTAAAATTAATAAAGATTTCTTTACATGTGCAGGTAAAAAAAGGCCAGCGCGAGCGGCTGGCCTTGAGGATGAAACGGTTTTAGAAGCTAGCGTTACGTGGCGTTCTTGGGAACGGAATCACGTCGCGAACGTTCTGCACGCCAGTGACGTAGGCGATTAGACGTTCAAAGCCCAGACCGAAGCCTGAGTGTGGCACGGTACCGTAGCGACGCAGGTCGCGATACCACCAGTAGTCTTCTTTATTCAGACCCATTTCGGCCATACGCGCATCAAGCACGTCCAGACGCTCTTCACGCTGAGAACCACCGATAATCTCGCCAATGCCCGGCGCCAGTACGTCCATGGCGGCAACGGTTTTGCCATCGTCGTTCAGACGCATATAGAATGCTTTGATCTCTTTCGGATAGTTTTTCACCACCACCGGCGCTTTGAAGTGCTCTTCCGCCAAATAGCGTTCGTGTTCAGAAGAGAGGTCTACGCCCCAGTACACCGGGTTTTCAAACTGTTTGCCACAGTTTTCCAGAATGGTGACCGCGTCGGTGTAATCAACCTGCGCGAAGTCGGCGGAAACGAAACGTTCCAGACGATCGATAGCATCTTTATCTACACGCTCGGCGAAGAACTTCATGTCGTCCGCACGTTCTTCAAGAACGGCTTTAAAGACGTACTTCAGCATCGCTTCTGCCAGACGGGCGTTATCTTCCAGATCGGCAAACGCCACTTCCGGCTCCAGCATCCAGAATTCCGCCAGGTGACGGCTGGTGTTGGAGTTTTCCGCGCGGAAGGTAGGGCCAAAGGTGTAGATCTTCGACAGCGCGCAGGCATAGGTTTCACCGTTCAACTGACCGGAAACGGTCAGGAAGGCTTCTTTGCCAAAGAAATCTTTGTCGTAATCCACTTTGCCTTGATCGTTACGCGGCAGGTTTTCCATATCCAGCGTAGACACGCGGAACATTTCGCCAGCACCTTCAGTATCGGAAGCGGTAATCAGCGGGGTGGAAACCCAGAAGAAGCCCTGCTCGTCGAAGAAACGGTGCAGCGCCTGGGCCAGCGTGTGGCGAACGCGGGCAACCGCGCCAATCAGGTTGGTACGCGGACGCATATGCGCCACTTCACGCAGATACTCGATGCTGTGGCGTTTTGCCGCCATCGGGTAGGTATCCGGATCTTCAACCCAGCCGGTGACTTCCACGTGAGAGGCCTGGATTTCAAAGCTCTGGCCCTGACCCTGAGACGCCACGACTTTACCGGTGACGATCACCGAGCAGCCGGTGGTCAGACGCAGGACTTCGTCATTGTAATTGGGCAGAGAATTATTAATAACGGCCTGTACAGGATCAAAGCAGGAACCGTCATAGACGGCCAGGAAGGAAAAGCCAGCTTTTGAATCTCGGCGGGTACGTACCCAGCCGCGCACGGTGACTTCGCTGTCAACGGCTACGCGGCCCTGGAGTACGTCGGCTACAGGCACAACGCTCATAATAGTCTCTCTATTCGTAGTCCAATAAAAAAATCGTTTTTCCCCGGAACGGCGGGGGGATATCTATGTTACCTGTCATCTTCCATCAGACAAGTAGAATTCGCATAAGGAAGGGGTGTTTTAAGAAATAAATAAAGAAGAAGGGAGCCGCCTGGGCTCCCTCTGGTGATTAACTGGCCTTTTTGATCTGCGGGAGATCAAATGCTTTACGTAATGCGCGAACAAATGCTTTATCGTGGCAAATGGTTTTCCCCGGGCTGTCGGAGAGTTTCGCCACCGGTTTGCCGTTGCACTCAACCAGCTTGATCACGATATTTAGCGGTTTAACCTGTGGGATATCGCAGGTTAAACGCGTGCCAATACCAAAGCTGAGATTGATGCGCGGTGAAAAGTGGCGGTACAGCTCAACGGCTTTCGGCAGATCGAGATTGTCGGAAAACACCAGCACTTTCTCGCGCGGGTCGATACCGAGCTTTTGATAATGTTTGATCGCTTTCTCGCCCCACTCAAACGGGTCGCCGGAGTCGTGGCGCAGACCCTGATAACGGGTAGCGAATTCCGGGCCGAAGTCGCGCAGGAACGCATCCATGGTGATGCAGTCGGTCAGTGCGATGCCGAGTCGGTCCGGGTATTCTTCCAGCCAGGCCGCCAGCGCCGCACGCTGGCTGGTCGCCAGATCCGGGCTGATTTGCTGATGCGCCTGGAACCACTCGTGTGCCTGGGTGCCCATGGGCGTTAGGTTCAGGCGACGCGCCAGATCGTAGTTGCTGGTGCCAACAAACCACGGCTCCTGACGGAGACGACTGACAATGGCTTCCTGAACCTCGCGAGAAAAGCGGCGACGGGTGCCGAAGTCCATCAGTTTGAAAGCGGACATATCCAGGTCAGCCGTCAACTGATTAAAGTCGGACAGCTTCTGTTCCAGCATTTCCAGCGCCTGCGGCACCCCGTTTTCCGGTGAGCGGTAACGGTGAACCAGTTCGCTGATCACCGCCAGCAGCGGCACTTCCCACATGATGACTTCACGCCACGGACCTTCAAGGCGGATATTCAGCTTACCGTTATCGTTTGTTACGGTGACCTGTTGTGGATCGTAGCGGAAATCACGCAGCCAGTTCAGGTAGTCCTGCTTAAAGAAAGGCAGACCGGACAGCCAGTGGTATTCATCATCACGCAGGGTGAGTGAACGCATGGCTTCGACTTGTTCGCGAATGGCGTCAGCATAAATGCCCAGCAGATCGTCACCACGGCAGCGGAATTCCGCCGCGACGTTAACGTCGTAGTAGTGGTGGAAAACGGCCTGCTGCATATGCAGTTTGTAGGCATCTGTATCCAGCAACGAGTGCAGAACAGGAGAAGCGAATTGTGTCATGGTGCGCAGTAGCATCCTCTCACAGGAGCGTTTAGTACAATAAACAACAGGGGAGAATGGCTGGAGTATACCTTGTTTAACGATTTATTGAACCCCGATCACACGTTATGGCACGAAGCGCCACTCCGGCGTTTTGTGCGGCATGTTGCGTAAATGTATCTATTTTCCCTATTTGACTGGAAAAGATGAAGATTCTGCATAGCGCGTTTAACACAACAGGAATAGACTGGAGGTGACATTTACAAAAGATGCTAAAGGTTTTTTATGACACAACAGCCCCAAGCCAAGTACCGCCACGATTACCGTGCGCCGGACTACCTGATTAGTGATATCGACCTGGCCTTTGACCTGGATGCCGCAAAAACCGTTGTGACCGCGGAAAGCCAGGTTTCCCGTCACGCAGCGTCTGATGTGCCGTTACGCCTGAACGGTGAGGACCTCACGCTGGTCTCCATTCATGTTAACGGTGCGCCGTGGGCCGACTATAAAGAAGAAGATAACCAGCTGGTCATCTCTGGCCTGCCTGAGCGTTTTACGCTGAAGATTGTCAATGAAATCAGCCCGGCGGCGAATACTGCGCTGGAAGGGTTGTATCAATCAGGTGAAGCGCTGTGTACTCAATGTGAGGCCGAAGGCTTCCGCCATATTACCTGGTATCTCGACCGCCCGGACGTGCTGGCGCGTTTTACCACTAAAATTACCGCCGATAAGAGCAAATATCCGTTCCTGCTGTCCAACGGCAACCGTATTGCCGAAGGCGAGCTGGATAACGGGCGTCACTGGGTACAGTGGCAGGATCCGTTCCCGAAGCCGTGCTACCTGTTTGCGCTGGTGGCGGGCGATTTCGACGTGTTGCGCGATACCTTCAAAACCCGTTCTGGGCGCGAAGTGGCGCTGGAACTGTTCGTTGATCGTGGCAACCTCGACCGCGCGCCGTGGGCAATGACCTCGCTGAAAAATTCCATGAAGTGGGATGAAGAGCGCTTTGGCCTCGAATACGACCTCGACATCTATATGATCGTTGCCGTCGACTTCTTTAATATGGGGGCGATGGAGAATAAAGGGCTGAACGTCTTTAACTCCAAATATGTGCTGGCGCGTACCGATACCGCGACGGATAAAGATTATCTCGATATTGAACGCGTCATTGGTCATGAATATTTCCATAACTGGACCGGCAACCGCGTGACCTGCCGCGACTGGTTCCAGTTAAGCCTGAAAGAAGGCCTGACCGTGTTCCGCGATCAGGAATTCAGCTCCGACCTGGGTTCTCGCGCGGTTAACCGCATCAGCAATGTGCGCACCATGCGCGGCTTGCAGTTTGCTGAAGACGCGAGTCCGATGGCGCACCCAATCCGTCCGGACAAAGTTATTGAAATGAATAACTTCTATACCCTGACGGTGTATGAAAAAGGGGCGGAAGTCATTCGTATGCTGCACACGCTGCTGGGCGAAGAGAACTTTCAGAAAGGGATGCAGCTGTACTTTGAGCGCCACGATGGCAGCGCCGCCACCTGTGACGACTTCGTTCAGGCGATGGAAGATGCTTCCAACATCGACCTCTCTCATTTCCGCCGCTGGTACAGCCAGGCCGGGACGCCGATTGTCAGCGTGCACGACGACTACAATCCGGAAACCGAGCAGTACACCTTAACCATCCGCCAGCGTACGCCAGCCACGGCCGAGCAGGAGGAGAAATACCCGCTGCACATTCCGTTCGATATCGAACTGTATGATAACGAAGGTAAAGTGATCCCACTGCAGAAAGATGGCCATCCGGTGCATCACGTGCTGAATGTGACCCAGGCCGAGCAGACGTTTGTGTTCGATAACGTTTACTTCCAGCCGGTACCGTCGCTGCTGCGTGAATTCTCCGCACCGGTGAAGCTGGAATATAAATGGAGCGATCAGCAACTCACCTTCCTGATGCGCCATGCGCGTAATGATTTTTCTCGTTGGGACGCCGCGCAAAGCCTGTTGGCAACCTACATTAAGCTGAACGTGGCTCGTCATCAGCAGGGTCAACCGCTGTCGCTGCCGATTCACGTGGCCGACGCGTTCCGCGCTATTCTGCTGGATGAGAAGATTGATCCGGCGCTGGCCGCGGAAATTCTGACTCTGCCATCCGCCAGCGAAATTGCTGAACTGTTTGAGATCATTGATCCGATCGCCATTGCCGCAGTGCGCGAAGCGCTGACCCGCACGCTGGCTACCGAGCTGGTGGACGAGTGTCTGGCGGTGTACAACGCCAATAAACTCGACAGCTATCGCGTTGAACATGCGGACATCGGCAAGCGCGCGCTGCGCAATACCTGCCTGCGCTATCTGGCGTTTGGCGATCGCGAGCTGGGTAACAAGCTGGTGAGCGAGCAATACCATAACGCCGACAACATGACCGATGCGCTGGCCGCACTGTCTGCAGCCGTCGCGGCGGAGCTACCGTGCCGTGACGCGCTGATGCAGGAGTACGACGACAAGTGGCATCATGATGGTCTGGTGATGGATAAATGGCTGATTCTGCAAGCGACCAGCCCGGCAGATGACGTGCTGGCGACAGTGCGTAAGCTGTTGAACCATCGCTCATTCAGCATGAATAACCCGAACCGCATTCGCTCTCTCATTGGTGCCTTTGCCGGCAGCAACCCGGCGGCGTTCCATGCGGAAGACGGCAGCGGTTACCAGTTCCTGGTTGAAATGTTGACCGAACTGAACAGCAAAAACCCGCAAGTGGCCTCGCGTCTGATTGAGCCGCTGATCCGCCTGAAACGCTATGATGCAAAACGTCAGGCGCTGATGCGTTCTGCGCTGGAGCAGTTGAAGGGGCTGGAGAATCTCTCCGGAGATCTGTACGAGAAGATTGCTAAAGCATTAGCCTGATCGTCACCCGGACGAGGCGTTTATGCCGACTCCGGGGCATATGTGGTTTCCCCGCCGTTGCGGGCTAACTTGATGTAAACAAAAACGCCGCGGGATTTTCCCTGCGGCGTTTTTTTTATCAAACATGCGCGGTCTGTCGTGCTGCGCTTAACGTGGGAACCTGGATGTCTCGCCGGTGTAATGCCTGCCAGAAGGTCTCCAGCGCGCTGTCCAGACGCGTGTGCAGATTTGGGCTGAACTGCGGCTTATGTTGATAATCAGTGACCTGGCTGTCATCGGCAAACACACCCTGCAAAATCTCCTGTGCTTTCAGCGCATTGAGAACCGGCTTAAGGGCATAATCGACCGCCAACATATGGGCGACGGTGCCGCCGGTCGCCAGGGGTAAAACCACTTTTCCTTCCAGCGCACGCTCCGGCAGTAAATCGAGCAGCGCTTTTAACGCACCGGCGAAAGAGGCCTTATACACCGGCGTGGCGATGATTAAACCATCGGCATGAACCAGTTGTTCGGTCAGCGTTTGCAGTGCTGGACTGTCGAAACGTGCGTGGAAAAGATCCTCCGGCGCAAAATTCTGCAAATGCCAATGGAACACTTCCACATCCGCCGCGGAAAGTTTCTCACGAGCATACTCCAGCAGAGCGCTGGAACGAGAGGGGAAACGCGGGCTGCCGGCTAAAGTAATGACGCGCATGTTCACTCCTTATAACTAAAAATACACATTAATTTAAAATTGATAACATTTGCCTCAGTGTCTCAAAGGTCGTCAGGTGCGCGAAATACTTTTTCCGACGTAGGATTACCGGAAAATGCATATGGCGGGGAAGATATATAAAGGAGAGAAGGAAAACGATTGCGCTTTTTTTGCCGCAGGTCAATTCCCTTTCTGTGCGAGATCGCACATAATACGCCCCCGGTTTGCACACCGGGAATCCAGGAGAGTTCATGTACTATCCCTTCGTTCGTAAAGCACTTTTTCAGCTCGATCCAGAGCGCGCTCATGAATTAACGTTTCAACAATTACGCCGAGTCACCGGTACGCCGCTGGAAGCGCTTGTGCGTCAGAAAGTGCCGGAAAAGCCGGTTACCTGCATGGGGCTGACGTTCAAAAACCCTCTGGGTTTGGCGGCAGGTCTGGATAAAGATGGTGAATGTATTGATGCCTTAGGCGCTATGGGATTTGGTTCGATCGAGATCGGCACCGTGACGCCGCGTCCGCAGCCGGGTAACGATAAGCCGCGTCTGTTCCGCCTCGTTGACGCCGAAGGGCTGATTAACCGTATGGGCTTCAATAACCACGGCGTAGATAACCTGGTAGAAAACGTTAAAAAAGCGCATTTCGACGGTATTCTGGGTATTAATATCGGTAAGAATAAAGATACCCCTGTTGAGCACGGCAAAGATGACTATCTGATTTGTATGGAAAAAATCTATGCCTACGCGGGTTATATTGCGATTAACATTTCATCGCCAAATACCCCAGGCCTGCGCACGCTGCAATATGGTGAAGCGCTCGACGATCTGCTTTCCGGTATTAAAAATAAACAATCTGAGTTGCAGGAAAAACATCATAAATATGTTCCTGTGGCGGTGAAGATCGCGCCGGATCTTTCTCATGAAGAGTTGATCCAGGTGGCCGACAGTTTAGTTCGCCATAATATTGATGGGGTAATTGCCACCAATACCACATTGGATCGTTCTCTGGTTCAGGGGATGAAACATTGTGATGAAACCGGTGGTTTAAGCGGTCGTCCATTACAATTAAAAAGCACCGAAATTATTCGTATGCTGTCCGCCGAATTAAAAGGTCAGTTGCCTATTATTGGTGTTGGCGGTATCGACTCGGTGATAGCGGCCCGCGAGAAGATGGCGGCTGGCGCGTCACTGGTGCAGATTTATTCCGGCTTTATTTTTAAAGGCCCACCGCTGATTAAAGAAATCGTCACCCACATCTAGTCTTTTTCCCAGTAATGTGATCCAGGGCTTTATTTCCAGCCCTGGTTGCTTTATATTTCCTTATTGTTGCTTATTTAGACATATTGGTCTTTTATTATTTAGGGCGACAATTAACGCAATGGAAGAACAAACGCTGCACGGGATGCAAAAATGATGGGGGAGAAAAATGCGAATTAAACCTGATGATAACTGGCGCTGGTATTATGATGAAGAGCACGATCGCATGATGCTCGATTTAGCCAACGGCATGTTGTTTCGCTCGCGTTTTGCTCGCCGCATGTTAACTCCCGATGCTTTTGAACCCACCGGATTTTGCGTCGATGACGCCGCACTCTATTTCTCTTTTGAAGAAAAATGTCGCGATCTGCTGTTGTCTAAAGAACATCGCGCCGAGTTGATTCTTAACGCCCTGGTAGCGATTCGTTTCCTGAAACCCCAAATGCCGAAAAGCTGGCACTTCCGCGCCCATGATAATGGCTGGACGCCGGTGACCGGCGATGCGGCCAGCGTCTGGCTGAGCGATGACGACAGTCAGGTTAATCTGCTGGTCGTTGAACCGGGTGAAAACGCTGCGCTCTGTTTGCTGGCGCAGCCTGGGCTGGTACTGGCCGGGCGCACGATGCAACTCGGCGACCCGATCAAAATTATGAACGACAGGCTGCAACCGCAGCCGGGGCTGGACGGCTACAGCCTGGAGCAGGCGGTTTAACGGCTCAGTTTTAGCGCCGTTTTGGGAACACAGCTACAGCTCAAAATGGTGCCGTCGGTGCCTACCGCGCTTTTCTTCAATGGATTCACTTCCCCTTCGACCAGCGTCACGCGGCAGCTGCCGCACAGGCCCGCGCGGCAGGAGTAGGGCACGCGAATACCCTGCTGTTCAAGCTGCTCCAGTAAAATTTGCTGATTATTCCCGCTGAAGGTTTTTCCCTCCCACTCGATATCCACCAACGCATTTTGCTGAGCCTGCGGCGCGACGGCATCGTCGGTTTGCCCGGCGGTATAGACTTTTGCGGGCCCGGTGGTGAGGATTTCCACTTCATCCCCCACGCGCACCACGCCGCTGTTGCGGGCAATTAAATTCTGCCCGAAGTCGACGTCGCCGGTGGCTGGATCGGTACGGAACGACTGTAAGGTATTTAGCGGCTCTCCGGCGGGGTGCTTCTGCCCTTTTTCCGGACTGATGGTGGTAAAAATACAGCGGCTGCACGGTTTCACCACGTCAAAAACGACGTCGCCAATGCGGATGGTTTTCCAGCAATCTTCAGCCCAGGCTTCAACGCCGGTCACCACCAGGTTCGGGCGGAACTGTTCCATTTGCACGCTGGCTTTGCAGCGTTGTTGCAGGTCGCGTAGCGAAGCTTCGTTAACCAACAGGAACGGAAAACCATCGGCGAAGGAGAGCGGCACCGCATCGTGGCGTTTAACGCGACGCGTGAGGTCAGCGCCGAGCCAGCGCAGTTGAACGTCGCGTTTAAAGAACGGCGACAGCCACTGATTAATGGCATCCGGCGCAATACGCGAGGTAAAATGGTTGCCCCATACTTCGGTCGGCGAAGGCTGGCCGGTAAAATCAGCGAAGCGCACCAGCGCGCTGCTGCCGTCGGGCGCGGTAAGATGTAACCCATCGTGCAGCACCGCCGGGGTAAAGCGCACCATTGCCGGGAATTGTCGGGCGGTAATAAAGGTGCCATCGGGTTCGGTGATCATAAAAATGCGGTCAAATGCCAGCCCGCTAATATCGGCAAAGGCATGCGTGAGCCCGATTCCCCGCATGGATTTCACCGGATGTATAAAAAGCCGCGATAATGTAGCCACAACGCTGTCCCTGAGTCGAAAATAAGCCTTTAACTTTATGACATGGGGCGCAGATTGGCTATAATGCGCAACAATTTTCTGCGAGTAAAAGTGACGATATGAATTCTCTGTTTGCCAGTACGGCCCGTGGGCTGGAAGAGCTGTTAAAAACTGAACTGGAAGGCCTGGGCGCCCAAGAGTGCCAGATTGCCCAGGGCGGCGTCCATTTCCAGGGCGACACGCAGCTTCTGTACAAAAGCCTGATGTGGAGCCGTCTGGCGTCGCGCATCATGATGCCACTGGGAGAATGTAGCGTCTGGAGCGATCTCGATCTGTATCTTGGCGTACAGGCTATTGACTGGACCTCTATCTTCACCCCGGATGCTACCTTCGCGGTCAGCTTCGGCGGCCTGAACGATAGCATTCGTAACAGTCAGTACGGTGCGTTGAAAGTAAAAGATGCAATCGTCGATGCCTTTACGCGCAAAAATCTACCGCGTCCGAACGTCGATCGCGACAATCCGGATCTGCGTATTAACGTGCGCCTCAATAAAGAGACCGCCTATATTTCTTTCGACCTGAGCGGCGAAGGTCTGCACCTTCGCGGCTACCGCGATCGCACCGGTATGGCGCCAATCAAAGAAAACCTCGCGGCGGCTATCGTGATGCGTTCTGGCTGGGTGCCGGGCACGCCGCTGCTCGATCCAATGTGTGGTTCCGGTACGCTGCTGATTGAAGCGGCGATGTGGGCCACCGATCGCGCGCCGGGGCTGCATCGCGGCCACTGGGGCTTTAGCGGCTGGGCACAGCACGACGACGCCGTCTGGAAAGAAGTGAAGGCTGACGCGCAGACCCGCGCACGTGCCGGGCTCGCCGCCTACGAATCCCGTTTCTTTGGCTCTGACGTGGATAGTCGCGTGGTGGAGCTGGCGCGCAGTAACGCCCGTCGCGCCGGAATTGGCGAGCTGATCACCTTTGAAGTGAAAGACGTGGCGCAGCTGAGCAACCCGCTGCCGAAAGGCCCGTACGGCACTGTTATCAGCAACCCGCCTTACGGCGAACGCCTGGAAAGCGAACCGGCGTTGATTGCCATGCACAGCCTGCTGGGGCGCAATATGAAAAACCAGTTTGGCGGCTGGAACCTGTCGCTGTTCAGCGCCTCTCCGGAATTGCTGAGCTGCCTGCAATTGCGTGCCGAACGCCAGTTTAAGGCGAAAAACGGCCCGCTGGACTGCGTGCAGAAAAACTATCATTTGACCGAATCGACGGGTGAGAAACCGGCATCGCTGGCGGAAGACTATGCCAACCGTCTGCGTAAAAACCTGAAGAAATTTGAAAAGTGGGCCAAACAGGAGGGCATCGAATGCTATCGCCTGTACGATGCCGACCTGCCGGAATATAACGTGGCCGTTGACCGCTACGCCGACTGGGTAGTGGTGCAGGAATATGCGCCGCCGAAAACCGTAGATGCTAACAAAGCGCGTCAGCGTCTGTTCGATATCATCGCCGCCACCATCGCGGTGCTGGGGATCGCGCCGAACAAGCTGGTACTGAAAACCCGTGAGCGCCAGAAAGGCAAAAACCAGTATCAGAAGATGAACGAGAAGGGCGACTTCATGCAGGTGAGCGAATATAACGCGCGTCTGTGGGTCAACCTGACTGATTATCTGGATACCGGCCTGTTCCTTGATCACCGTATTGCTCGCCGCATGCTCGGCGAGATGAGTAAAGGCAAAGACTTCCTCAACCTGTTCTCCTACACCGGTAGCGCCAGCGTGCACGCCGGTCTTGGCGGCGCGCGCTCGACCACCACCGTGGATATGTCGCGTACCTACCTCGAGTGGGCGGAACGCAACCTGCGTCTGAACGGCCTGACCGGTCGCGCGCATCGCCTGATGCAGGCGGACGTGCTGGCATGGCTGCGCGATACCGACGAACAGTTTGATGTGATCTTTATCGATCCGCCGACTTTCTCTAACTCCAAGCGCATGGAAGATGCGTTTGACGTCCAGCGCGATCACCTGCGTTTGATGAAGGATCTGAAACGTCTGCTGCGTAAAGGCGGCACTATCATGTTCTCCAACAACAAACGCGGCTTCCGTATGGACCACGACGGCCTGGCAGAACTGGGACTGAAAGCACAAGACATTACCCAGAAAACACAGTCGCAGGATTTTGCCCGTAACCGTCAGATCCACAACTGCTGGCTGATTACCGCAGCCTGAAAGGAATAAAGAATGTCATTAATTAGTATGCATGGCGCCTGGCTGTCGTTCAGCGACGCGCCGCTTCTCGACAACGCCGAGCTGCACATTGAGGATAACGAGCGCGTCTGTCTGGTTGGCCGTAACGGCGCGGGCAAATCGACGCTGATGAAGATCCTTAACCGTGAGCAGGGTCTTGACGATGGGCGTATTGTCTACGAACAGGATCTGGTCGTGGCGCGTCTGCAGCAGGATCCGCCGCGTAACGTGCAGGGTAGCGTGTATGATTTCGTTGCCGAAGGTATCGAAGAACAAGCGGAATACCTCAAACGCTATCACGATATCTCGCACCTGGTGATCACCGATCCGAGCGATAAAAATTTGCAGGAGCTGGCAAAGGTTCAGGAACAGCTGGATCACCACGGCCTGTGGCAGCTTGAAAACCGCATCAACGAAGTGCTGGCGCAGCTTGGGCTGGAGCCCGATATGGAGCTGGCGTCACTGTCGGGCGGCTGGCTGCGTAAAGCGGCGCTGGGCCGCGCGCTGGTGAGCGCGCCGCGCGTGCTGCTGCTTGATGAACCGACGAACCACCTGGATATCGAAACCATCGACTGGCTGGAAGGTTTCCTGAAAACCTTTAAAGGCACAATTATCTTCATTTCGCACGACCGTTCGTTTATCCGGAATATGGCGACCCGTATTGTCGATCTCGATCGCGGCAAGCTGGTGACCTATCCGGGTAACTACGATCAGTATCTGATCGAAAAAGAAGAAGCGCTGCGCGTTGAAGAGCTGCAAAATGCCGAGTTCGATCGCAAGCTGGCGCAGGAAGAAGTGTGGATCCGTCAGGGCATTAAGGCGCGTCGTACCCGTAACGAGGGGCGCGTTCGCGCCCTGAAAGCGATGCGTAATGAACGCAGCGCCCGCCGCGAAGTAATGGGCAGCGCGAAGATGCAGGTGGAAGAGGCTTCCCGCTCCGGCAAAATCGTCTTTGAAATGGAAGACGTCAACTATCAGGTTGACGGCAAAGTGCTGGTGAAAGATTTCTCCGCCCAGGTCCAGCGCGGCGATAAAATTGCGCTAATTGGCGCGAACGGTTGCGGTAAAACCACGCTGCTGAAGCTGATGCTGGGTCAACTGCAGGCCGATAGCGGGCGTATTCACGTTGGTACCAAGCTGGAAGTCGCCTACTTCGATCAGCACCGCGCTGAGCTGGATCCGGACCGGACGGTGATGGACAACCTGGCGGAAGGTAAACAGGAAGTGATGGTGAACGGTAAGCCGCGCCACGTGCTGGGCTACCTGCAGGACTTCCTGTTCCATCCGAAGCGGGCGATGACGCCGGTGCGCGCGCTGTCCGGCGGCGAGCGTAACCGTCTGTTGCTGGCACGTCTGTTCCTCAAGCCAAGTAACCTGTTGATTCTCGATGAACCGACCAACGACCTGGACGTCGAAACCCTTGAACTGCTGGAAGAGCTGATCGACGGCTACCAGGGCACCGTGCTGCTGGTGAGCCACGATCGTCAGTTTGTCGACAATACCGTTACCGAGTGCTGGATCTTCGAAGGTGAAGGGCGCATTGGTCAGTATGTCGGCGGCTATCACGATGCGCGTGGGCAGCAGTCGCAGTCACAGGCGCAAAAACAGGCGAATATTAAGAAAACGCCGGAAGTGGTTCAAGCTAAAGCAGAAACTGTCAAACGCACCAGTAACAAACTAAGCTATAACCTGCAGCGCGAGCTGGAGCAACTGCCGCAGAAACTGGAAACGCTGGAAGCGGAATTAGAGGCGTTACAGGCGCAGGTTGCTGACGCAAACTTCTTCAGCCAACCGCATGACCACACCCAAAAGGTGCTGGCCGATCTGTCGCAGGCGGAACAGGCGCTGGAAGAAGCGTTTGAACGATGGGAATATCTGGAAGCGTTGAAAAACGGCGCCTGATTGAGGACTTTTCATGTGCGAACAACATCATGCTGCGCAGCATATTCTGTGCTCACAGTGCGACATGCTGGTGGCGTTGCCGCACCTCGAGCACCGACATAAAGCGACCTGTCCGCGTTGCGGCACGACGCTGACAACCGTGTGGGACGAGCCGAGACGCCGTCCCACCGCCTACGTGCTGGTGGCGCTATTCATGCTGCTGCTGGCCAACCTTTTCCCTTTTATCAGCATGAACGTCGCGGGAGTGACCAGCCAGATTGAACTGCTGGAAATTCCCAGCGTCATGTTCTCGGAAGACTACGCCAGCCTCGGGACGTTCTTCTTGCTATTTGTGCAACTGGTGCCGGCATTCTGTCTGATTACCATCCTGCTACTGGTAAATCGGGTACCAATGCCCCATCGCCTGAAAGCGTTTCTGGCGCGCGTTCTGTTCACGCTGAAAACGTGGGGGATGGCGGAAATCTTTCTCGCCGGGGTATTGGTGAGTTTTGTGAAATTGATGGCTTACGGTGATATTGGCGTAGGCAGCAGCTTCCTGCCCTGGTGTCTGTTCTGTTTGCTCCAGCTTCGTACCTTCCAGTGCGTCGACCGCCGCTGGCTGTGGGACGATATTGCCCCGATGCCTGCGCTGGCGCAGCCGTTGAAGCCGGGCATCACCGGTATGCGGCAGGGGTTGCGTTCCTGCGCCTGCTGTACGGCCATTTTACCGGTCGACCAACTGGAATGTCCGCGTTGCCACAGCAAAGGCCATGCTCGTCGTAAAAACAGCTTACAGTGGACCATGGCGCTGCTGGTGACGTCGATTATCCTGTATCTTCCCGCCAATATCCTGCCGATCATGATTACCGATCTGCTGGGTGACAAAATGCCGTCGACGATTATTGCCGGGGTGATTTTGTTGTGGAGCGAAGGTTCATATCCGGTCGCAATGGTGATTTTTATCGCCAGTATTATGGTCCCGACGCTGAAGATGATTGCCATTGCCTGGCTGTGTCTGGACGCGAACGGCCTGAAACGGCGTCACCGTGACAGCGAACGCATGCACTTAATCTATGAAGTGGTTGAGTTTGTGGGCCGCTGGTCAATGATTGATGTGTTCGTCATTGCAGTGCTCTCCGCGCTGGTGCGTATTGGGGGGCTAATGAATATTTATCCGGCGATTGGCGCGCTGATGTTTGCGCTGGTTGTCATCATGACCATGTTCTCGGCAATGACGTTTGATCCTCGGCTGTCGTGGGATCGGGAACCTGAATCAAGCCATGAGGAGTCGTAAAAGCATGGAAACCAAGAGTGGGGAGGCAAAAGTGCAGAAAGTGAAAAACTGGTCTCCCGTTTGGATCTTCCCGATTGTGACCGCGCTGATTGGCGCCTGGATCCTGTTCTATCACTATAGCCATCAGGGGCCAGAGGTGACGTTGATCACCACCAACGCGGAAGGGATCGAGGGCGGTAAAACCCGCATTAAAAGCCGAAGCGTGGACGTTGGCGTGGTAGAAAGCACCACGCTGACCGACGATCTGACCCACGTAGAAATTAAGGCGCGTCTGAATTCCGGAATGGAGAAGCTACTGCATAAAGACTCCGTTTTCTGGGTTGTGAAACCGCAGGTGGGGCGTGAAGGCATTAGCGGCCTTGGCACCTTGCTCTCGGGCGCCTATGTGGAGCTGCAGCCGGGCAAAAAAGGCTCGGTGCTAAATCAGTATCAACTGCTGGACTCGCCGCCGCTGGCGCCGCCAGATGCGAAGGGCATTCGCGTGCTGCTCGACAGCAAAAAGGCCGGGCAGCTAAGCCCCGGCGATCCGGTCCTGTTCCGTGGCTATCGCGTGGGGTCGGTGGAAACCAGTACTTTCGATCCGCAAACCCGTAGCATCAGCTATCAGCTGTTTATCAGCGCGCCGAACGATCGCCTGGTGACCAGTAACGTTCGTTTCTGGAAAGACAGCGGCGTGGCGGTGGATCTGACCTCTGCCGGGATGCGCGTTGAGATGGGGTCGCTGGCGACGCTGTTCAGCGGCGGGGTGAGCTTTGACGTGCCGGAAGGCGTCGATCTGGGCCAGCCGATTGCGGAAAAGACGGCGTTTAAGCTCTACGACGATCAAAAAAGCATTCAGGATTCGCTCTATACCCAGCATATCGACTACCTGATGTTCTTTAAGGATTCTATTCGTGGTCTGCAACCCGGCGCGCCGGTTGAGTTCCGTGGGATTCGCCTCGGTACCGTCGCTAAAGTGCCTTACTTTGTGCCGGGCCTGCGCCAGTCGATTACCGATGATTACCGTATCCCGGTGTTGATCCAGATTGAGCCGGAACGTCTCGCGGCCCAGTTTGGCGATAGCCCGGACGTACGCGGCCATCTGCCGATGCTGATTGAACGCGGGCTACGTGCGGCGCTGAAAACCGGTAACCTCGTGACCGGCGCGCTGTACGTCGATCTGGATTTCTATCCAAAAGAGCCGGCGATTGCGAAAATGAAAGAGTTTAGCGGTATGGGGATCATCCCAACCGTCAGCGGCGGTCTGGCGCAGATCCAGCAGCGCCTGATGGAGACGCTGGATAAGATCAACAATCTGCCGTTAACGCCAATGGTGCAACAGGCCACCAATACGCTGTCTGAGAGCCAGAATACGATGCGCCGCCTGCAAACGACGCTGGATAATCTGAACAAGATTACCGCCAGCCAGTCCGCGCAGCAGCTGCCGGGTGACATGCAGAAAACGTTGCGTGAACTGAATCGCAGCATGCAGGGCTTCCAGCCGGGTTCCGCGGCCTATAACAAGATGGTGGCCGATATGCAGCGTCTGGATCAGGTATTGCGTGAACTGCAGCCAGTGCTGAAGACGCTCAATGAGAAGAGCAACGCGCTGGTGTTCGAAGCGAAGGATAAAAAAGATCCAGAGCCTAAGAGGGCAAAATAATGAAAAAGTGGTTAGTCCTGGCTGCGACCTGCCTGTTGGCGGCCTGCAGCACCACGGAAAATAAAACGTATTATCAGCTGCCGATAGCGACCGGAACGGTACAAAACGGTGCCAGCACCAGCCAACGCATGCTGTGGATAGAGCAGGTCAGTATTCCTGACTTCCTTGCGGGCAGCGGGGTGGTCTACCAGACCAGCGACGTTCAGTACGTGATTGCCAGCAATAATCTGTGGGCCAGCCCGCTGGATCAGCAGCTGCGTACTGCTCTGGTTTCCAACCTGAGCAATCAGCTGCCGGGTTGGGTGGTTTCATCGCAGCCGTTGGGCAGCGACCAGGATACGTTGAACGTGTCGGTAAGTGGATTCCACGGCCGCTATGATGGCAAAGTGGTGGTGAGCGGCGAATGGCTGCTCAATCATCAGGGGCAGTTAACCAAGCGTCCATTCCACATCGAACTGGCGCAGCAGCAGGATGGTTATGATGCGATGGTGAAAACTCTGGCCCAGGCCTGGAGTCAGGAAGCCGCGTCTATTGCGCGTACCATCAATCGTTAACCATAAGTAGAATTAATTGTTCTAAGGGCCGCTGTCGGTGCAAAACCGATGGCGGTTTTTTTATGTCTGAGGTCAGCGCCTTACCTGTGCCGCCTCACATTTTTTGTACAAATGTTCTTCTGATTAGCTCACAAATATGACATTGGTGTGAATTCTACGCATTGACGGGGCCATTTTTTAGCGGTATTCGTATTACGTGGCCTGCATATTTTGTAGCCACTGTTTTCTTTTCCACCAGACCAAGATATGAGGGAAACGAGGCATGAAGAGACAAAAACGAGATCGCCTGGAGCGGGCACATCAGCGTGGATATCAGGCCGGCATTACCGGGCGTCCGAAAGAAATGTGTCCTTACCAGACTATAAACCAAAGGTCTTACTGGCTGGGAGGCTGGCGAGAAGCCATGGAGGACAGGGCAGTTATTGCCTGACACTGTCTCTTTAAAAAGAAACCTCCGCACTGCGGAGGTTTCGCCTTTAGATTCATAACACCGATTTATCGCCAGCGTATCGCGGCGTTAAATGGCATCAGAATGCAGAAGTGTCCTGGAACAGACCGACTTTCAGGTCGGTCGCGGAGTAGATCAGGCGACCATCAACCAGCACTTCGCCATCCGCCAGACCCATAATCAGACGACGGTTAACGACGCGCTTGAAGTGAATACGGTAGGTGACTTTTTTCGCGGTCGGCAGAACCTGACCAGTGAATTTCACTTCGCCTACGCCGAGGGCGCGGCCTTTGCCTTCACCGCCCAGCCAGCCGAGGTAGAAGCCGACTAACTGCCACATTGCATCCAGGCCCAGGCAGCCAGGCATTACCGGATCGCCGATAAAGTGGCAACCAAAGAACCACAGGTCCGGGTTGATATCCAGCTCGGCTTCAACGTAACCTTTGTCAAAGTTGCCGCCGGTTTCGGTCATTTTCACGACACGATCCATCATCAGCATGCTAGGAGCCGGTAACTGCGGGCCTTTCGCGCCGAACAGTTCACCGCGACCAGAGGCAAGAAGGTCTTCTTTTGTATAAGATTCGCGTTTATCTACCATGTTTTCAGTAAGCCTTATTTTAAGTTCGGGACGCAGGATAGCTAACACGTGTACGCTGAACAAGTCCGATCAGTTGGAATTCGACCGGTTTAACCAGCGTAACGGCCACGGATAGCGGTAGCGAGGCTCCTGCTGCGTGGCTTGTGCGATGCGTTCCTGAATAGTTTGCAACAGCGTCTGACCTTCGCCGTCCCAGTTGAGCTGCGTCAGAAGCGGCAGCGCATCGGTGACGTCATCAATGGCCCAGATAGAGAACTCGCCGGCTTCGACGGCTTCCTGCACCTCGGTGGCAAGGCTTAGATGGCGCACGTTGGCAGAAGGGATAATCACTCCCTGTTTGCCGGTCAGGCCACGTTGGGCGCAGATAGCGAAGAAACCTTCAATTTTTTCGTTCAGCCCGCCGACCGGCTGAGCGCGGCCAAACTGGTCAACGGAACCGGTCATGGCAATGCTCTGATTGATTGGCACGTTAGCCAATGCGCTAATCAGCGCGCACAGCTCGGCCATTGAGGCGCTATCGCCATCGACCTCGCTGTATGACTGCTCAAAGGTGAGTGAAGCGGAGAAGGGGATCTGCTGATCCAGATCGAGCTCGGCCATCAGGAATGCCTGCATCAGCATCATGCCTTTGGCATGGATGTTACCGCCAAGCTCGGCCTTACGTTCAACGTCGGTAAATTCGCCATCACCAATATGCACGACGCAGCTAATGCGTGAAGGCTCGCCAAACGGGCGCGGGTGCCCCGGGAAATCGATCACCGACAGGGCATTTATCTGCCCAATGCATTCGCCTTCGGTTTCAATCAGAATTTGTTCAAGCAGGATTTCATCCTGCATGCGCTCGGCGAGGAAACCTTCACGCCACTGACGCTGGGTGAGCATGGTTCTCAGCTGCTCGGCGTTGATAACGGCGTCAGAGGTAAACGGCGCGGCTTCACGTAGCTGGCGGCTAATCCACAGCGGACAGAGCGGCATAATCTCCTGATCGCCGGTATAGCGTGCGCCTTCCTGCATCAGCAGCGGCCAGGCATCGGCGGCCAGGCCCGGCAGGGATTTCTCACGCGCTACCTGCCACACCCACTGGCACCACTGGCGCAGGGTCGCTTCGTCGGCGAGCTGCAGACTGTCTTCGAACTCGCTGTACAGCGAGGATTCAGTCAATTCGGGCTCCATCTCCTGGAAGTCGGCCAGTGATTCTCGTTCGCCCACGAGGATGACTTTCAGGTTGATTGGCATGGAAGGAATGCTGATCGGCAGCGGACGGGCGTCATCGAAGGTCAGCCAGTCAAAACGCTGCTGAACGACCTGATTCTTTAAACGCATCCACAGCAGCGGCTGCGACATCAGCGTGCGCAACGGCAGCACGAGGATGCCGCCGTTTGCTTGATGCACCAGGCCAGGCTGTAAACTGATTTCGCCGTTAAACTGGCGTACGCAGCCAAAGAGCTGTTCAGCTTCAACCCAGTCGGCGAAGATAACAGGCCCCTGGCTGGCAAACGTATCATCGGCGCTGCGCGCAGGCGTCATCGTGACCTTGCCGCCGGTAACCTGATAATCGACGCCCGTCAGGGGCGATTCATCGCTATCGCGCAGAGAGCGTGTTGTTTGCGTCAGCAGGTGCAGATACTCTTTTTCTTCTGGTGCTTTGACCAGCAAGAAAGGGGAGACGCCCTGAGGGTGCAGAAACTGCTCAAGTGCGTAATGTAAACGAGCCTGCAGCTCGCTGAATAAAGAGTCGTTTTCTGAGGCTAAATCAGGCTGGGCAAATAGCGCCTGGAATGCTTCAGTCGCGGGGGCGAGAAAGCGCCGGGAAAGAGTATTTATAGTCAATGTCGCTATTTTTAGTCAGATGTAAAGTGCGTGATTATACCTGATGCCGCGGGGAAGCTCACGGAGAATACAGAAGTATCTTCTGCGATGGCTTTTATCCCTATCACAGTTGCAGATTTCTTCTCAGCACATTGAGAAAAAACTGTTATCCTGAAAAGAGTTACACGGTCACACTGAGATCGCCATGAAATATCAACAACTGGAAAATCTTGAAAGCGGCTGGAAGTGGAAATACCTGGTGAAAAAACACCGGGAAGGTGAGCCTGTCACCCGCTACATTGAAGCCAGCGCCGCGCAAGAGGCCGTCGATGTTTTGCTGACACTGGAACATGAACCGGTTCAGGTTAATAGCTGGATTGCTCAGCATATTAATCCGCAACTGGTGAACCGTATGAAGCAGACGATACGTGCGCGCCGTAAGCGTCATTTTAACGCCGAGCATCAGCATACCCGTAAGAAATCTATCGACCTGGAATTTGCCGTCTGGCAGAGGCTGGCAGGGCTGGCGCAGCGTCGCGGTAAGACGCTGTCGGAGACGATCGTTCAGCTGATTGAAGATGCAGAAAATAAAGAGAAATACGCGAGTAAGATGTCCAGCCTGAAGCAGGATCTCGAGGCCATGCTAGGGAAAGACAAATAGCCCTGGCTGCGGTCGGGCTCCTCTTTGCTGACAGCAGAAAATGGCCGAAAAAAAACCCCGCAGCGCGGGGTTTTTTTATGAGACGAGAACTTAAGCCGCTGGCTGAGTTACAACGTCTTTAACGCCTTTAACTTCGATCTCTACGCGACGATCCGGTGCCAGGCAGTCGATCAGTGCAGCGCGAGCTTTCACGTTGTCACAGGTGTTGCCGGTAACCGGGTTGGATTCGCCCATGCCACGTGCAGAGATTTTGTCAGACGGGATACCTTTGGAGATCAGGTAATCAACAACGGACTGAGCACGTTTCTCGGACAGACCCTGGTTGTAAGCGTCAGAACCGATGCGGTCAGTGAAGCCCAGAACAACTACGGAACCGTCTTTCGGATCCAGGTTGCTCAGCTGGGAGTACATCTGATCCAGAGCCTGTTTACCTTCCGGTTTCAGGGTTGCTTTGTTGAAGTTGAACAGAACGTCAGACTTCAGAGTGAAGTGTTTGGTCTGTACTTCTGGAGCCGGAGCCGGAGCCGGTGCAACTACCGGAGCAGCAGCATCCTGCTGGCCGAAGCGGTAGGAAACGCCTACGCTCAGCATGCCGTTATCAGGACGTACACCTACAGTGTTTGCGTCGCCGATGTTGTTAACCCACTGGTATTCCAGACGGGTAGCGATGTCACGAGTGACAGCCCACTCAACGCCGCCAGCGAATACTGGGGAAACGCCGGTGTCGTGGTTTTTACCAATCTGGTTGTTGTTGGAGTCTGCACGCCAAACCATACCACCCAGACGAGTGTAGATGTCCAGATCGTCAGTAACTGGGTAGCCCAGTTTAGCAGTCAGCTGAACGCCTTGAGCTTTCAGAGCGCCATTGGTCTGGCTGCCGGTGTATTCCATACGGCCCAGCCAGTCGTAACCCATTTCGAAACCAACGTACGGGTTAACCTGGTAACCACCGAACGCGCCTGCGCCCAGCTGGCTGTTGTGGGTAGAACCGTTGTTGTTCAGGTCACTCTGGTACCAACCGGTGTCATGGAACTGGGACCAACCCAGTTTACCACCAGCATACCAGGTGTTGTCTTGCGGAGCGGCCTGCGCTACGGAAGCGAAGCCTGCCAGTGCCACTGCAATCGCGATAGCTGTCTTTTTCATTTTTTGCGCCTCGTTATCATCCAAAATTTGCCATGAAGTTCTAAATAGACTCACGGTTAAATCCTTCCACCGGGGGCGGGGCTTAGTTAAATACTTAGCAGAACTCTGCGGTGTTAAGCTGAGCACCCCTGGCGATGTAAAGTCTACAACGTCGTTGGAAACTTACAAGTGTGAACTCCGTCAGGCTTATGAAAAAAAAAGACTTGTATACGCAATATTTAACAAATGTGTCGAAAAAATAATCGACATAAAATTCGGGAAACCGCATCAGACCAGCATTCTGCCTGTAATCATCCATAAAAACGGACAGATAAAAAAAATGCAAAAAAAATCCCAGGAAAATTCTTAATTTCGCTTAATGGTACAAATTCGAGTGAATTTTTAGCCCATTAAATTGTCCTGTTGGATGTAATGCGGTCTGAACTGGTCGCATAATGAACACCATTGCGTTACCTTCTTCCGCCGCGTTTTGTAAACGAGCATGTTCTTCTACGGACAATTCTTCGCTCAGCCAACCAATAACGACACTATAATTACCGGTACGTGATGCGCGAACCATCGAGTCGAGCATATCGCAGGGTGACATCTGGCGAAGCTGCATGACTTTTGTGAGCGGCAGACCAGAGGCCTGTACCCACTGGCGGCTTAACTTCTGCTGCGGCGTGAGCCACAGCTGCCAGCGAGACTGCTGACCTAACTGCTGTAACAATGGCAGCAGTAACAGCTGTGCCATCATCGGTTGATCTTCGCGATAGAGCACTTCACTAATTAAAGCGGCAGGGGTGCTGTTTACCGGAGTAAAAGCATGGGAAGCCGTTGTGGCGGCTGTGACAGAAGAACGATTTACGACACCAGAAGTATACATAGCTAATCCAACCTTGTGGGTTACTGTATGAATATACAGTACTACCCCAAAGTCTAAAGATCAACCTCATTTTCTGAAAGCATCTCGCAAAATTGCACAAGAAATACTCATGATGACAAATTCATCTTGCCGTACCGGTAGAACTTCCCTATGTTGCTTGTTATATGAACGATTAATAAATTTAATGTATTCATGTGCATGATTATTAAGGATTAATCATGAAGATTATCTCTTATAAACGGATTTACCAATCCCAGGAATATTTCTCGGTGTTGGGGAAAGTGAAGTCTCGGGCACTGTTTGGCGGCTATAGTCTGGCCGTCGACAATACCGTCTTTGCTATGGTCGCAGAAGGTGAGCTGTATCTGAGGGCGTGCGAAAAAAACGCCACCTATCAGGCCCAGCACTCACCGCCACTGTTAACGGTACGTAAACGAGGGCATGCGCAGCAGCTTAACTATTTTCGCGTCGATGAACGGCTGTGGTCGAATAGAGCAGAACTGCTTTTGCTTGGTCAGTTCGCGCTTGAAGATGCGCAAAGTGAGAAGCGTCGACGGCGGCATTTACGGCTCAAAGATCTTCCCAATCTCTCTTTTCATATGGAACTGCTGTTGCATGAAGCAGGTATTAAGGACGTCCGTACGCTGCGGCAAATGGGTTCTAAAACGGCGTGGATGCGGCTTCGGCAGTTACGTAAACAGCTGAGTGTGAATGTGTTGTATTCGCTGGAAGGGGCTATCATCGGTGTTCACGCCGCGGCGCTCCCGGCGAAAACGCGCCAGGAGCTGGAAACGTGGGTGCAAAATTACACCCAGAAAAGGTAATTAGCGCATCACCTGCTTCTGCAGACGGCAGATTTCAGGCAGCAGAGAAATCATCAGGCCGATTTGTTGCAGAACCAGTGGCTCTTTGCTGTCCGGACGAGGATCGAGATGATGGATCCTCGCCGCGAGCCCACTTAACGCCTGCTGAACCCGTTGTTCATCTGCGGGCTGATGATGCAGCGCATCGTCGACGTAGCAGACGGCGTCGTCCAGAAGCGCCAGAATCTCTGCGGTGGTCAGTTTTTCGCGATGGGCACCCAACGCCGAGATGTAGCTGGTGAGCGTGTGGTTCAGGCACAGTAAGCGGAACGCGGTTTCCCGCATTTCGGCGGTGACCTTCGGTTCGGTAGACATGTTGGATACCACCGAGGCCAGCTCAGCATCCCGATTATGCGCATCGCGGCGCGCAATACGGTAGGCCAGACGGTTATCGCGGCCCTGATGATACTGCTCGAGAATTGCATCCAGATAGCGACAGTTAGCGTCCACGGCTCGCTCCAGAACGCGCGGCAGGTTACGGAATTTCCAGTCTGGCCAGATAAAACTCACCGCCAGCCAGGCAATACCGCAGCCAATCAACGTATCCACCACGCGCGGCAACGCCACTTCGAACCCTTCGCCCAGCAGGTTAAAGCACAGGAGCACGAGCAGGGTAATAAACATCGTCGCGTGAGCGTATTGTACGTTGCGAAAAGCGAAGAACAGCACGCCTGTGACCACAATCAGTATAAGTTGCCCTTCCAGCGAGGGCACCAGCCAGAGAATCGGCAGGCCCAACGCTACGCCGACTAGCGTGCCGATAATACGCAGCGCCAGGCGATGGCGAGTGGCGTTGTAGTTCGGCTGGCAGACGAACAGGCTGGTGAGCAAAATCCAGTAGCCGTGCTGTAATCCGGTCAACTGGATAAAGGCATAGCCAACGCACAGCACCACCGACATGCGCACCGCGTGGCGGAACAGCGCGGACTCCGGCGACATATTACGACTCAGGCGTGAAAGAATATCGTCGAAACCGTGCAGGCTATCATCGGCAAGAACATTCTCCGTTTCGCTGTTCGTCTGCGACGGCGACTGTTCAGACTCAATAGTGGCGAGTTGGGCGTCGATGGCTCGCAGGTTGTTGAGCAGAAAACCCAGCGCTTTCATCTGCTCCGGCGCGGTACCGCTGGCGCGCACGCGATCCAGCGCGGCGTCCAGATGGGTAAAGGCGCGCTCAAAACGGGCGTCATGCTGATAAGGCGTGCGCAGCAAAATGGCCTTAGCCAGATCCTGACAGGCGATAGACTGCATTGAAAGCAGGCGCTGGAAGCGGAACATCACATCGCTGTAGCGGAACTGGTCGCGTAGCGCCTGATATTGTATATGCGATGAGCTGGCCCGCTCGTGGATATCCTGGGCGACAAAATAATAGTGCAGCGTACGACGGGTGCTGCGTTGGCCGCGGTCGCCGCGCAGACGCGTTAATAAAGACGCTTTCGTCTGATTGAGCGTCGACACCAGTTGCCCGTTTGCCAGCGCCAGCTCATACAGCGGCGCCTGATTATCGTCATCAAGATCGGGATCGAACAGGCGCGACTTCAGCTCCAGATAGCGGGCAAGCTGCTCGTAGCTGCGGGCGAGGTTATCCTGCAATGGGCGAATAGGAAATATCAGGTGCCCGGTCAGCGTCAGGACGTTATACCATACGGCCCCTGCAATCAGCAGCAGCGGCTGCTGATACCAGTGCGCGTAGAGCGATACGCCGAGCATCGTGTAAATGGCAATCAGCAGCGCGCCAAAGGCGATGGTGGCATAGCGCTGCCCCAGCCCGCCCAGCAGAATAAACCCGATGGTCGACACGGTGAGCCCCAGCGCAAACAACCAAGGCCAGGGAAACAGCACTTCAACCGATGCTGAAGCGATAAAAAAGCAAATCAGGGTAATAACCAGGTTACGTAGCCGCCCGGTCAGACGGTCGTCGAGATCCGTTAGCGCAGCGGCGACCACCCCAAGGGTGAGCGGGATGGTCAGCTTTGCATCGCCCAGCCACCAGGGCAGGGCGGTTGTGCCAATGAGCGCAATAAATATTCTGGCGTTGTACAGCCAGGTACTGTTCCATGTATAGCGGCGAAGCAGCGGGCTTAGCATAGCGGTTAAGAGTCCTGATTACTGAAAACGGCGACGGGCATTTGCTTCGCGCGCAGCGCGCGCCACTTCGACGGGCACCACCCGACGCCCAACTGGCCACAGGGCAATAGCGGCTATTTTAAAGTTCGCAATCCCGACCGGGATACCGATAATGCTGATGCATTGGGCGATGCCGGCCATAATGTGCGTCAGGCACAGCCACCAGCCAAATAGCACAAGCCACAGAATATTGAGCAGGGTGCCGCCCGCATTCATTACGCTACTTTTGGCCCCCGGTTCAAGTTCATCGACGTGCACCGCTTCGTTGCCGTACGGCACCAGCGACAGCTTAGTGATCTCCCAGCATGAGCGAGTCAGCGGCAGCGTAATAATCAGAACGATGCTGACGAGCGTTGCCAGCAGCCAGCCGAAAGTTGTCAGAAAACCACCTAATACAAAATTCAAAATATTCAGAACAGTACGCATAAATCCTCACTGCAGCGCTGTGAATAATAAGACCTGCTGATTGTAACGTTTTTTTAGGCTGGAGCACCTATTCTCTGGCGGTTACACTGTGAGATATCGAAAAAGTCAGGATTCGGCACGACATGGAATTAAAAGCAACGACGCTGGGTAAGCGCATGGCGCAGCATCCTTATGACCGGGTTGAGATCCTCAACGCGGGCGTACGGGTGTCCGGCCCTCAGCATGAATATCTCATTCCTTTTAATCAGTTACTGGCGATTAACTGCAAGCGTGGCCTGGTGTGGGGAGAGCTGGAGTTCGTGCTGCCCGAGAATAAAGTTGTGCGCCTGCACGGGACAGAATGGGGCGAGACGCAGCGCTTTCACCGTCATCTGTTGGGGCTGTGGCAGCAGTGGAGCGCGGAGATGAGTGACATCGCCGCCGGGCTGTTGGATGAACAGCTGGCGGTTATTGCCGGGAGCCGCGAAGAGAATCGCTGGTTGACTCGCCAGCAGGCGCAGGACATTCGTCAGCGGATCGTTAAGGCGCTGGAGGGTCTGCCGCTGCCGACAAACCGACTGGCAGAATTTGATAACTGCCGCGAGGCCTGGCGGCAGTGTCAGGCATGGTTGGCAGATAAAGAAAGCGGGCGCGCGCTACATAATCAGCGTTACACCGAAGCAATGCTGGAACAGTACAGCGACTTCTTTGCGCGTATAGAATCGTCACCGCTGAACCCGTCCCAGGCGCGTGCAGTGGTCAACGGCGAGCGTTCGTTACTGGTGCTGGCGGGAGCCGGTAGTGGTAAAACGTCGGTGCTGGTGGCGCGTGCAGGCTGGTTGCTTGAGCGCGGCGAAGCCTCGGCGGAACAGATTTTGCTGCTGGCCTTTGGCCGTAAGGCGGCTGAAGAGATGGACGAGCGCCTGCAAACGCGCCTGCATACCGATGCCATCACCGCGCGTACTTTCCATGCGCTGGCGCTGTCAATCATTCAGCAAGGCAGTAAGAAGGTGCCGGTCGTCAGTAAGTTGGAGAACGATGCTGCTGCTCGCGCTAAATTGTTTATCACGTGTTGGCAGCAGCAGTGCCGGGAGAAAAAAGCGCAGGCCAAAGGTTGGCGCTTGTGGTTACAGGAAGAGCTGGGCTGGGATGTAGAGGAAGACAGCTTCTGGGAAGATGAAAAAATCATCAAGCGAATGGGCAGCCGTCTTGACCGCTGGGTCAGCCTGATGCGTATGCATGGCGGTTCCCAGGCCGAGATGATTGCCGGTGCGCCGGAGGAGATTCGGGATCTGTTCGGCAAGCGGGTTAAGCTGATGGCGCCGATGTTGAAGGCGTGGAAAGCCGCGCTGAAAGCCGAAAATGCCGTCGATTTCTCCGGTCTGATTCACCAGGCGATTATCATCCTCGACAAGGGGCGCTTCGTCAGCCCGTGGAAGCATATTCTGGTCGACGAATTTCAGGATATCTCCCCGCAGCGTGCGGCGCTGCTGGCGGCGTTACGTAAACAAAACTCGCAGACTTCACTGTATGCCGTTGGCGATGACTGGCAGGCGATTTACCGCTTTAGCGGCGCGCAGCTGTCGTTGACCACCGCCTTCAACCACTATTTTGGTGAAGGGGATAACTGCGCGCTGGATACCACCTATCGCTTCAACAACCGCATCGGTGAAATTGCTAACCGCTTTATTCAGCAAAACCCGCACCAGCTGAATAAACCGCTGAACAGTCTGACCACGGGCGACAAAAATGCTGTCACTCTGCTGGAGGACGATAAGCTTGATGCGCTGTTTGATAAGCTCAGCGGCTACGTGACGCCGGACCAGCGTATACTGGTGCTGGCTCGCTATCACCACCTCAAGCCTGCCGCCCTCGAGAAAGCGGCCACGCGCTGGCCGAAGCTGAATATTGATTTCATGACCGTGCACGCCAGTAAGGGCCAGCAGGCGGATTATGTGATTGTACTCGGGCTACAGGAAGGTTTTGACGGTTTTCCGGCCCCTGCGCGTGAGTCGATTATGGAGCAGGCGTTGCTGCCTGAGCCGGAAGATTTCCCCGATGCTGAAGAACGGCGCTTGTTGTACGTGGCGATGACTCGCGCACGACTGCGCGTCTGGCTGCTGTTCAATAAGGCGCAGCCGTCGCCGTTCGTGGAGGTGTTAAAACAACTGTCGGTGCCGGTGGCGAGAAAACCGTAATCGAAGAACGGAGCCGACACCGCGTCGGCTCCGGGAACGTGAGGAATTATTTCAGGCGTTCTGCCAGATAGCGCTGATAGTCTGGGATCAGAATATCCACGGGTTCGCTGAAGTTCGGCGACTGAATAATAAAGTCGGCGGTGGCGGCATTGGTGGCTACCGGAATATTCCAGACGGTTGCCAGACGCAGCAGGGCCTTCACGTCCGGGTCATGGGGTACGGCGTTGAGCGGATCCCAGAAGAAGATCAGCACGTCGATTTTCCCTTCGGAGATCAGCGCGCCAACCTGCTGGTCGCCGCCCATCGGGCCGCTGAGCATCGCCTGGACTTCCAGGCCTGTTGCGCGTTGTACCAGGTTACCGGTGGTGCCGGTCGCTGACAGCGTGTGGTTTGCCAGGCAGGCCTGATGGCGCTGTACCCATTTCATCAGCATATCTTTGCAGTGGTCGTGCGCGACCAGCGCGATGTGTTTACGCGCCGGTAAGGTGCGTGTTGTCAGTTCCATGTGTCTTTCCCTGAGTGTTGAATCCAGACAGATTACTGCATGCGAATCAGGCTGCAAGCCCTGATTGGCAAAAATTTGACGCCCGACATTAGCGGACTAGCGTACACTTAAGTGATTGGCCAGGAGGATAATGATGACTGAAAACGAGATTGCCAGCATTTTGACGACCACGCGAACCATCGCGCTGGTGGGCGCCAGCGACAAGCCGGACCGCCCAAGCTACCGGGTGATGAAATACCTGTTGGATCAGGGCTATCACGTGATCCCTGTTTCGCCGAAGGTTGGCGGCAAAACGCTGCTCGGGCAGCAAGGCTATGCCACCCTTGCCGAAGTGCCAGAGAAGGTCGATATGGTTGACGTATTCCGCAATTCGGAAGCCGCGTGGGGCGTAGCGCAAGAGGCGATAGCCATCGGGGCGAAGACGCTGTGGCTGCAGCTTGGCGTGATTAACGAACAGGCGGCTGTGCTGGCGCGCAATGCGGGGATGCAGGTGGTGATGGATCGGTGCCCGGCGATTGAGATCCCTCGTCTGGGCCTCGCGAAATAAACGCGCGTGCTGAGAATACAAAAAAACCCGCATAGCGGGTTTTTTATTAACGCGGCAATCAGTTACGCAGCCGCGGTGCCTGTAGCTGTCGGCGGATGGTACGCGCCAGTTCATCCATCGTCGGTTGTTCGGGATGATCCTCGCTCGGCTCACTGCTCAACTGGGCTTCGGCCAGATAGGTATGCACCGGCTGACCTTCGTCATCCTCCATCACCACGTGATACCACGGCAACGCGCGTAGTTCGTCGTTAGCCGCCAGATCGTCGGGATCAGGATCGTCAAGCGAGTAAACCGGGTCGATATCTACCACCACGCCCAGATAGCCCAGCAGGGAGTGACGCACCTGCTGGCCGATACCGAATTTGCTGGTAATCATCATACTCACCTCCCGGGAAATGGCCTCTCTCTACTTCTACTATATATATAGACACCATTTCGCTTTTCAAGTTACATGACGCGGCAGGCAAATCCTTTCAAGTACAGTCCTTCCGGGTACGTCGCAATCACCGGGTGATCGGCTGCCTGACGGAACTGCTCTATAAATTGTACATCACGACCGGCATCTACAGCGGCGTCGGCAATGATTTTCTGGAATAAATCTGCGGTCATCAGGCCAGAACAGGAGAAAGTTAGCAACACGCCGCCCGGATTCAGTAACTGAATAGCCAGCATGTTGATGTCTTTATAGCCGCGGCAGGCGCCCATCAGCTGGCTTTTGTTTTCGACGAATTTCGGCGGGTCCATCACGATAACATCGAATTTCTCGCCCTGATCGCGATATTTACGCAGCAGTTTAAACACGTCGTCGCGCACGAACTCCGCTTTGCTCAGGTCGAGTTTGTTCAGCTCAACGTTCTGGCGCGCAACGTCCAGCGCTTCCTGAGACGTATCGACGCTGGTGACCTGGCGGCAGCCGCCCATCAGCGCCGAAACGGCAAAACCGCCGGTGTAGGAGAAGCAGTTCAGGACGCGTTTGTCTTCAACATAGCGGCGGGTCGCCAGGCGGCTATCGCGCTGATCGAGGTAATAACCGGTTTTATGGCCGCCCTGAATATCGACCAGCAGCTTCATGCCGTGTTCTTCAATCGGCAGCAGCGCTGGCGGCAATTCACCGGTCACTGGCCCTTGGGTCAGCTCCATGCCTTCTTTTTTACGCACCGCAACATCGCTACGATCGTAGATGGCGCATTCCGGGTAGAGGGTTTGCAGGGCGCTAATCAGCGCGGCGCGCTGGTATTCGGCACCGGCGCTCAGCAATTGCAGCACCAGGAAGTTGCCGAAACGGTCAATGGTGACGCCCGGCAGACCGTCAGATTCACCGGCGATCAGACGGTAGCTATCCAGCCCATCTTTTTTCGCCAGCCAGTCGCGCCAGCTTTGCGCCTGCTGAAGGCGGCGGACGAAGAAATCGATATCGATGCTTTCATTAGCGTCAAACGTCCAGACGCGAGCGCGGATCTGCGAGGCGGGGGAATACGCGCCGCGGGCTAACCATTTACCCTGATGGTCGACAATATCAATGGTCTCTCCAAGGCTGGCTTTGCCTTCCATGCGGGCAACCGCGCCGGAAAAGACCCAGGGATGACGGCGCAGCAATGATTTTTCGCGCCCTTTGGCTAACACTAAACGTACACTCATAGTTAATTTTCTGGCTGTTTGATGGAATCAGGCTGCATTTTCCCGACTTCCCTGCACAATTGCAACGCGCGAGGGCAGAATGTCGGGAGAAATGGCGCTACAGTTGAGACAGACAGAGGAGGAATAAAGATGGATAAGTGTGTGATTTGTTGGGTTTACGGTAAGGTGCAGGGGGTCGGCTTCCGCTTCTTTACTCAACAGGAAGCGCAGCGCCTTGGCCTACGCGGCTATGCGCTCAATCTTGATGATGGCAGCGTCGAAGTGGTTGCCTGCGGTAACGATGAACAGGTCGAAAAGCTGCTGGCATGGCTCAAGGCAGGCGGGCCGCGTAGCGCGCGGGTTGATAAAGTTCTGGCGGAACCACATCAACCCGAAAAAGCGTGGAGCAACTTCAGTATTCGCTATTAAATGCACTTCACCGGTTTTGGCAGGCCGGCGATTTTCGTTGCCTGTTTAGCCGGGCCTTTCGGGAACAGGCGGTATAAATAGCGGCTGTTGCCTTTCTCTTCGCCAAAGGTGTTGGCCATGGCTTTCACCAGCATGCGGATTGCCGGCGAGGTGTTGAATTCCAGGTAAAATTCGCGCACAAAGCGCACCACTTCCCAATGTTCAGGGCTGAGTTCAATGCCTTCGTTCGCGGCAATGGCCTCGGCCAATCCTTCGCTCCACAGAGTGGTGTCTTTCAGATAGCCTTCGCTATCGGTCTCAATTTCGGTGTTCTGATAGATAAGCATAATATTTCACACAACAAACAGATGGCGGGAAGTGTAGCAAATAAAAAGGCCCCGCATAAGCGAGGCCCTGATGTTGATGAGCAGGTAGGTTAGTCGCGGCTGGCGAAACCGAGGATGCTCAGCAGGCTGACAAAGATGTTGTACAGCGAGACGTACAGGCTAACGGTCGCGCGGATATAGTTGGTTTCCCCGCCGCGAATGATGTTGCTGGTCTCAAACAGGATGGCACCGGAAGAGATCAGGATAAACACCGCGCTAATGGCCAGGTGCAGCGCCGGCAGTTGCAGGAAGATATTAGCCACCATGCCAATCAGCACCACGACGATACCGGCCATCAGCATTCCGCCGAGGAAGGACATATCTTTGCGAGTGGTCAGCACATAGGCAGAACAGCTGAAGAACACCAGCGCGGTGCCGCCCAGCGCCATACCAATCACATCGCCCATACCCGCGGACAGGTAGGCGTTAAGAATCGGCCCGAGGATATAGCCCAGGAAGCCGGTAAAGGCGAAGGCAGACAGAATACCAACCGGTTTATCCGCCGTTTTATAGGTCAGGAACATCAGGCCGTACATGCCGACCAGCGTCAGAATTAAGCCCGGAGACGGCAGCCCCAGCACGGTGCTGGCGGTCGCGGTGATGGCGGAAAACGCCAGCGTCAGGCTCAGCAGGAAATAGGTGTTACGCAGGACTTTATGTGTGCTCAGCAGCGATGAGCGGTCACGCGATGAAGTAATTATGCGATCCATGAGTCACTCTCTTATGACAGATGTTATTAGTGGCACAGCATAAGAAATCTCTCTTTTATTCCCAAATCTTTTTACCCATCTTTACTCAGACTTCTGGCTCGTCACAGAAACACAATATAAAGCACGAAAGAGCGAGATCAATCTCTTATAGGTTATTGAAAGCACTTGCGTTATCAACCGTCTGTGCCAAGAGTGAACAGGGTTCTAACAACAAGGCAATGGAAATGAAATTATACAAACATAACAACATCACGATGGTTCTACTGGCAATGGGTCTGGCAGGGGCGGCGCAGGCCGCGACCGTGCCGGAAGGAACGCAGCTTGCTGACAAACAGGAGCTGGTGCGCAGCAACGGCAATGAGCCTGCTTCGCTCGACCCGCATAAGGTTGAAAGCGACGTTGAGTTTAATATCATCAGCGACCTGTTCGACGGGCTGGTGGCGGTGAAACCAGACGGCAGCATTGAGCCGCGGCTGGCGGAATCCTGGGAGAATAAGGACAACACCGTCTGGACTTTCCATTTACGCCCGGGCATTACATGGTCTGACGGTTCGCCCATCACCGCGCAGGATGTCGTCTGGAGCTGGCAGCGTCTGGTGACGCCAGCCACCGCGTCGCCGTACGCCAGCTATCCGGGCAACATGCATATTATGAACGCTGCCGATATTGCGTTGGGTAAGAAAACGCCGGATACGCTTGGCGTGAAGGCGATTAACGACACCACGTTGGAAGTGACGCTGACGCAGCCCACTTCCGCGTTTCTTGCCATGCTGGCGCACCCGTCCATGGTGCCGCTTGATAAAGTGCTGATTGGTCGCTACGGCGATAAATGGGTGAAGCCGGAACACTTTGTTGGCAGCGGCGCGTATCATTTATCTCAGTGGGTGGTGAATGAGCGGATCGTAGCCGAGCGTAATCCGCGCTACTGGAATGATAAGCAGACGGTGATTAATAAGGTGACCTATCTGCCTATCCGCTCCGAAGCGGCCGACGTTAACCGCTACAAGGCGGGAGAGGTCGATATTGTGTATACGCTGCCGATCAACCAGTTTAGCCAGTTGAAAAAAACCTTAGGCAGCGAGGTGGACGTGTCGCCGCAGCTGGCAACCTATTACTACGAGTTCAATACCACCAAAGCGCCGTTTAACGATGCCCGCGTACGCCGTGCGTTGAACATGGCGCTGGATAAAGACATCATCGCCGATAAGGTCATGGGGCAGGGGCAGCGGCCGGCGTGGGTAATCAGCCAGCCGGAGATTGGCGGCGTGAATCTGAAGGGCCCGGATTACGCATCATGGCCGCGCGATAAGCGAATTGCTGAAGCGAAAAAACTGTTGGCGGAGGCCGGGTTTAACGACGCGCATCCATTATCATTCAATTTGCTCTACAACACCTCTGAATCACACCAGCGGGTGGCGATTGCGGCTTCTTCAATGTGGAAGAAAAATCTCGGCGTCGAAGCTAAGCTGCAAAACCAGGAGTGGAAAACCATGCTGGATGCGATGCATACGGGTAACTTTGACGTTGTGCGCTACGCGTGGATCGCCGACTACGATGACGCTTCCACTTTCCTGAACACCTTCCGTACCGGCGACAGTGAGAATACCGCAAAGTACAGCAACCCGGATTATGACGCCGCGCTGCTCGATGCAGCGAAAACACAGGACGCTGCCCAGCGCGCCCGTGACTACCAGAAAGCAGAAGATCTATTGGCGCGCGATGTGCCGGCCATTCCGGTCTATCACTATGTGCGCACGCATCTGGTGAAACCGTGGGTAGGCGGTTTTACCCCTGACCGCCTGGGGTATTACTACACCAAAGATATGTTTATCAAAAAACATTAAGCAGGATGAGGGCGGGAAAAGCGTTTTAAAACTAGCCATTTTGTTGTTTTTTCAGACGAATAACAACTTTTTGGCTGTTTTTCAGGCAAACGAACGTTTTGGTGCTTTACAGGTCCGTTCGGGATGTTTATAGTGCGCCTCATTGGAAGCGTGGCCGAGCGGTTGAAGGCACCGGTCTTGAAA
The DNA here is from genome assembly GCF_019930565.1 of Kluyvera sp. CRP. NCBI lineage: Bacteria > Pseudomonadati > Pseudomonadota > Gammaproteobacteria > Enterobacterales > Enterobacteriaceae > Kluyvera > Kluyvera sp. CRP. The sequence continues at coordinate 2,946,918 of NZ_CP082841.1, forward strand.
ACCGGCGACCCGAAAGGGTTCTAGAGTTCGAATCTCTACGCTTCCGCCAAATACTAGCCCCGAGCAACTTTGTTGTTCGGGGCTTTTTCGTTCCTGCGATTTTCTCTTCAGTTTTTCCTGTGCCCGCCATCGGCCTTGAGCAATAAGGCGTCGATCTACCACCAATAAATGCGGTGTCTTTTATCGTCGGGAAGCGCAATGCGCGCGGAGTGGAGCGTCATTCGCAAGGGGGAGGGAGAGAAATTTCAGTTAAGTCTTTCGGTTGAGGAGTAGGAATAGTCTGTATTTTGCTATTTTTTTTAGCATTAAAATCAAAGTATTAATTTTTTACCTGTCGATTTCATGCCATTTATGTGGCGTATTAATTGATGCCATTACTACAACGGAAGTATTAGTGTCTACACTCGTATTAACCGATGCGTTGCGTCCTCTGTATTTAATTGCAGCGATGAATGACGGGTTGGTGAATATCATCGAGAGTAAAACATGATGTTAATCACGGAAGTAGTTAATGATAAAAAAGAGGTGTAAGGAAATACAGGATATATTCTTCTTGATAAGGCTATTTAATTATAAATAAAAAACAATTCACGCAACATTCAATGATTACTGTGCTACCAGCCTGAGACCCTTGTGGTGCGCGGTTGTTGGGATTGCATTAACTATTCATCAAGGGAATATATTTTTAAGTATATCCTGTTAATAATTTCCATGGTAAATCATTAAATACTTAAGCTGATATTAACCATGGTGGTTTTACTGTTTTTTAAACTCAGCAAAAGATTTTCATCGTGCTTTGTTTTTTTAGGTGTTTGTGTGCCGGGATATATTTATGTGATTGCTAACAATAACCAGTTCATAATTGTTTGTGACGAGGTTCTAATCATATGGCTAATATCTCTATTATTGCCCGGAGTGGCGCAACCACCTCTACCGTATCAGGTGAAACCGCAAGCCTCATTTCACCCAGCATTGTCAAAATCAACATTAGCCCTCGTGACGTTGCCGGGCTGGAGCGCAGTGGCAACGACCTCGTTATCTCGCTGAGAAATGGCGAAAAAATAACCATCGAAAACTATTTCGTGCTCGATACTGAAGGGCACCGCAGTGAACTGGTGCTTGAGGATCAGAATGGCGCGCTGTGGTGGGTCGAAGAACCGACTGACGGTCTGCATTTTGCGCCACTGGCCGATATTGATGCTCTGCTGATTACCCAAAGTAGCACCGAAGGCGCCATGCCGTGGATCCTGGGAGCGCTGGGTATTGGCGCTGGGATGGCTGCTGCGGCTGCCAGTATTGGTAGTTCAGGTAACCATCACCACAACGCAGATGATGACCCGGCAGACAATCAGAACGGCGGCCCGGAGGGCAGTAAGGATAATGACCCGGATGACAATACCCTTCCTGGCATTCCCACTCTCCCCACCGAGAATAACCTGACTCAGGTTGACAACGTCACAGAGCTGACAATCACTGATAATGTCGAACAGTACACTGGATCGATCGCGAAAGGCGGGTTCACGAACGACAATACGCCAACCTTAAGCGGTAAGGCGCTGGCAAATTCAACGGTCACGATTTATGACGGCGAAACCCGGTTAGGTTCCGTGACAGCAGATGCCAAAGGACTGTGGAGTTTTACCCCAGCCGCGCTAGACGATGGGGTGCACAGTTTCACGACTACGGTGAGCAAGGGAGATATCAGCAGCGGGAAGAGTGGAGCCTACGTGGTGACGATTGATACTCACGCGCCGGGAGAGGTCACGCTATTCATTGCCACCGATAATCAGACCCCGGTGCTGGGTACCATCTCGGCTAACGAAACGACGAACGATAATACGCCGGTCATCAGCGGCAAAGCCGAGCCGGGCAGCACCGTTAATATTTATGATTTTGGCAAACTGGTTGGCAGTGCGCAGGCTGACGTGCACGGCAACTGGGGGCTTGAGTTAAGCACGGTATTGGGAGAAGGCAAACACAGCCTGAGCGCAAATGCCACCGATCTTGCCGGAAACATCGGGCCCTCCACCGCGCCGCTGGTGTTCGATGTGGATACCGAAAAACCGGTCACGATGGGCGCTTTTACGGTGAGTGATGATACGGGTGGGACCGTCGTTACGTTGCCAGAAAAAGGGACGACGACAGACACTACGCCCACCTTTAGCGGCGCGGCGGGGAGTGTACAAGACGGGACAACGGTGAGCGTCTATCAGGGAACAACGCTTCTGGGAACGGCCACCGTCGCATCTGACGGCAGCTGGCATTTTACTCCTGATGCGCCGTTGCCTGCGGGTAATTACAGTTTCCACACCGTCGTCACCGACGCCGCAGGGAATAACAGCGGAGATTCCCCTTCCTTCAACCTGACTATCGCCCCGCCGGCAAGTAGCGTTACCGTGACGTCGGTCGATGATGACGTTAATCCTGGAACCGGCGCGCTGGCTAACGGCGCGTCAACCAACGATACAACGCCAGCCTTCACCGGCACTGGCCCCGCGTCTGGCACGATAACGGTTTATATCAATGGCATCGACAGCGGCACGGTGACCGCTGATGCTCAGGGTATTTGGCATTTTACCCCGCCTGCGCTGGCGGACGATCATTATCGCTTTACGTTCTCTTCCGATGGCGGCGCGACGCTGTCAGAACCGTTTGTGCTGACTGTAGATACGCAGGCCCCTGATGGGGGTAGCGACTTGACGATCGTTGACGATCTCAACCCTGGTATTGGCCAACTGCATAGCGGGGATTCAACCAACGACGGTACGCCTGTTATCAGCGGGAGCGCTGAACCGGGAGCGACAGTCAGCATTTATGACGGTGGCAAGCTGATTGGTACCGCGTTAGTCGGCGCAGACGGGCAATGGGGCTTTACACCGGCCCCCGCGCTCAGCGAAGGCACGCACGCGATTTCCACTGTCGTGACCGATGCGGCCGGCAATGCCAGCGCCGCATCGCCTGATTTTGTGCTGGTGGTTGATACTACAGCGCCCGCTCCGGTGACGGCGTTTATTGCCACCGATAATGTGGATCCGAACGTCGGCACCATTGTGTCTGGTGATGTGACTAACGACAGCACGCCGATCCTTAGCGGGAAGGCGGAACCTGGCAGCGAAATCATTATTTACGACGCAGGCGTAGAGATTGCCCGTACGGTTACAGATACTAAGGGAAACTGGGGGCTGGAACTGACCACTCCGCTGAGTGACGGGCCGCACGGACTGACCGTTGTGGCAGTGGATGCGGCGGGCAACGCCAGCCAGCCAACGGATGAGCTGGTGTTTAGCGTTGATACCTCTGCTCCGCTGAGCGCATTGAGTATTGTGGTGACCGACAATGTCGGGCCGGTTCAAGGTCAATTGACCAGCGGTGGCACGACCGACGATACCACACCGGGCTTTTCTGGCCTCGCTGCGCCGGGGACCACCGTTAGTATCTATGATGGTGCGACCTTGCTGGGCCAGGCGACAACGGATACGAGCGGGCACTGGAGCTTTACTCCGGACGCGCCGCTGGCCGATGGACTGCATCACTTCACCACGGTGGTCACCGATGCGGCGGGCAACGCCAGCCCGTCGTCGCTGCAGTTTGATCTGACCATTACACCAATCGCCGGGCCGATAAGCGGTCTGGTGGTGACCGATAATGTCGCTCCTGTTCAGGGCCCGCTAGCTAATGGTGCTGCTACCAATGATGACACACCGACCTTTAGCGGCAAAGCCGACCCAAACAGTACGCTGACGGTCTACGATAACGGCGCGCCAGTCGCGACTGTACCGGTGGATGGCAGCGGCAACTGGAGCTATACGCCATCATCGGCTCTGGGTGAAGGGACGCACAGTGTGACCTTCACCGTAGACAACGGCAGCGGCCCATCTGCACCGTCAGAACCGTTTATGGTGACGGTAGATACGACAGCGCCCGACCCGGTGGCTAACCTGATTGTCGTTGACGATCAAGCACTGGGCGTTGGACAACTGGCAAGCGGCGGAGTCACTAACGACAGTACGCCGATTATCAGCGGCACTGCCGAGGCTGGCAGCACTGTAACTATCTATGATGGCAGCACCATTATCGGCACTGTCCAGGCAGACGATGATGGGCTGTGGGGTTTTATCCCGGATTCTCCGTTACTCGATGGTACGCATCAGATAACCACAGCGGTGGTTGATGCCGCAGGCAATACCAGCCCGCTCTCGCCGCCGTTTGTTCTGGAGGTTGACTCCAGCGCGCCCGCGACAATTACGGGGCTGGTGGTGTCGGATAATGTGGATCTTAAGGTGGGGCCAATTTCCGATGGTGGCGTCACCAATGACAATACGCCAACTCTCAACGGAATGGCGGAAATTAACGCGACGGTCACGATTTATGACGGGACTACCGTGTTGGGAACTACTCAGGCGAATGGTTCCGGAGAGTGGAACTTCACGCCGGATACGCCGTTGGGTGACGGGCCGCACAGCCTGACCGCCACGGTAACCGATATGGCGGGTAACACCAGTCCACACTCTCCGGCCTTTAACCTGACGGTAGATATCGCACCACCAGAACGGGTTACTGGTGTCACAATAACGGCAGACAGCGGTGTACTGGCACCGGGAACCAGCACCAATGACACCACCCTGACGGTAAGTGGCTCCAGTGAACCAAATGCGCTTATCACCGTTTACGATACCGATGGCGCCACGGTGCTGGGCACTATTCAGGCAGGTCCAACCGGTAGTTGGTCTCTGGGAGTTACTCTGCCGGATGAAGGTCCCCATGTGATAACCGCTACCGCCACCGATGCGGCTGGCAACGTCGGCCCAGCGTCACTGCCTACGGTGGTGGTTATCGATCTGACGCTACCTCCGCCAATTGCCGGAATTACCGTTACCGATACGCTACTGCCGGGTACCGGTATTATTAATGCTAATGATCGGATCAACGATAATCGGCCAACACTGAGCGGCAGCGCCGAAGCCAACAGCACCGTGAATATCTACAACGGCACCACGCTGGTCGCGACGACGCAGGCGGATGCCAGCGGCAACTGGAGCGTGAAACCGACGACCGCGCTGGGTGATGGCGACTATACGTTGACCGCCACTGCCACTGACCGGGCGGGTAACACCAGCATCGCCTCGCCGGGCTTTAGTTTCACCGTGGATACCAGGGCTCCGGGATTGGTCACTGGCCTGACGGTTGCTGCCGATGGCACGCCTCTGGCGGGAGGGGCCAGTACCAATGACACCACGCCGACGATCAGCGGCGTGGGTGAAGAAGGGGCGACGATCACTGTTTACGATACTAACGGCACCACGGTGCTGGGTACGACGGTAGCCGGTAGCGGCGGCACATGGTCGATTAATCTGCCTGTTCTTGGCGAAGGTTCGCATACGTTGACCGCGACGGCCACCGATGTGGCGGGCAACGAAGGGCCGAAGACGTCAGTGGTGGTGGTGATCGATACCGTGCCTCCAGCGCAGATAACCGGAGTTACCGTCACGGATAACCTGACACCGACAACCGGCACCGTGACTGCTGGCACGGAGATTAACGATCCGTCACCTCGTCTCAGCGGTACCGCAGATCCGAATAGCTTTATTAATGTGTACAACGGCGCGACGCTGATTGGCTTCGGTCAGGCAGATGGTAACGGCTACTGGAGCTTTGCGCCTACCGTTCCGCTGCTGGACGGTAACTACAGCCTGACGGCGACGGCGACCGATGCCGCGGGCAACGTCAGCACGCCGTCTCCTGCCTTTACATTTAGCGTTGATACCACCAGGCCGGACCCGATTACGACGCTGATTGTGACCGATAATGAGGTACCGGATATCGGTATCGTGCCGAACGGCGGCAGCACCAACGACACCACGCCAACCTTTAGCGGTAAAGTGGAGCCGGGCGCAACCGTCATTCTGTATAACGGTTCGGATATACTGGCTACCATTAAGGCGGACACGAGTGGCAGCTGGAGCTTTACCCCGGCTCCACTCGACCAGGGAACTTATCGCATCACGGCCACGGTAACAGACCTTGCGGGTAACGTTAGCAAGGCATCGGCAGAATTTGTTCTGATACTGGATACCGCTGCACCGACCGCAGCGCCGACGTTTACCGTGTCGGATAACGTCGATCCGAAACAAGAGCCGATCCTTAACGGCGATAGCACCAACGATCCGACGCCAACCCTGACGGGCACCGCAGAATTTGGCGCTATCGTGACCATCTATAATGGAACGACGGTGCTTGGTACCGCAAAGGCATCACCGACTGACGGTCGCTGGAGCTTTACGCCGACGGTTGACCTGAAAGATGGGGAATACAATCTGACGGCGACGGCGACGGATGCTGCCGGTAACGTCGGCCCGGCATCATCACCGGCCTTTACGCTGTTTATCGACACGGTGCCACCAGATAATATTACTAACCTGACCGTGAGTGATAACGTTTCGCCAGTCATCGCACTACTGAACAGCGGCGACAGCACCAACGACAGCACGCCAACCTTTAGCGGGCACGCCGAAGCAGGCACCACGGTGACGTTCTATAACAACGGCACTCAGCTGTTGGGCACTGCTGTCGCCGATGGCAACGGGGTATGGATTTTTGAGCCAACTCTGGACAATGGCGATTACAGCATCACCACCACCGTTACCGATAAAGCGGGTAACGTTAGCACCAGTATTTCTCCGGCCTTTGAACTGAAGGTTGATACCGTTAAGCCGGAGCCTATCGGCAGCTTTGTGGTCACTGATAGCGTGACGCCAGTGACCACTAATGTGGGTAATGGCGGCGCCACCAACGATACCCTTCCGGTGATCCGCGGTACCGCCGAGCCGAACAGCAATGTGATTCTTTTCGACAACGATAAATGGGTCGCGACCATTGAGGTCAACGGCGTCGGGGACTGGAGCTATCAGCCGACGACGGCTCTGACTCAGGGCTCGCACAGCTACACCACCATCGTGGAGGATGCGGCGGGCAACCAGAGCGATGCTTCCGATCCGTACGTCATTATCGTCGACAGTATTGCGCCGGATGCCGTAACCGGGCTGCTGGTGAGCGATAACGCTTCTCCGGCCACCGGGCCACTGGCTGACGGTGCCAGCACCAACGATACGACGCCGGTCTTTAGCGGTCATGCGGAAGCCGGGACCACTGTCGCCCTCTATGAAGGGGCGACACTACTGGGTGAAGTGCTGGTTGGGCCGACCGGGGAGTGGCGCATTGAATCAGAGGCCATAACGGGTGAAGGAGAGCACACGCTAACGGTTGTTGTGACCGATGCGGCAGGTAACGTCTCGACGAATAACCCGGTGTTCACGCTGAACATTGACACGCTTGCACCAGCCGCCGTCAGCACGATAACCGCCACGGACAACGTGGCTCCGCAAACTGGAGCCATTACTAATGGCTTTACCAACGACACCACGCCAACCTTTAGCGGGACCGCGGAGAAAGGGAGTACGGTTACCGTTTATGACGGCAGTACGCCGCTGGGCACCACCACTGCATCAACGATTGATGGTAGCTGGAGTTTTACTCCGACTACGCCGCTGGATGAAAAAACTTACGCTATCAAGGCGACGGCGACCGATGCAGCAGGCAATGAAGGACCTGCCTCGCCAGTTTTCAGTCTGACCGTCGATACCACCGCGCCGGGGCCGGTGACCGACCTCGCTATCAACGGCAGTAAGACTATTGGTATCACCAATGATGACACGCTAACCCTGAACGGTACGGCAGAGAAAGGCAGCACCGTGACGATTTATAACGGTTCAACGCCTGTGGCTACCGTTACCGCCTCGGATGCTGATGGTTCCTGGAGCCTGACCACCGACGTACTGACAGACGCGACCTATAACTTTATCACCACCGTCACCGATAAAGCCGGCAATGTCGGCTCGCCATCAGCATCGTTTACGGTAACTGTCGATACGAAAGAGCCTGATAAACCGGGGAATATCACCGCTTCTGACAACGTTCCTCTGTATGAAGGAACAATCACCAGTGGACTGACTAACGACCGAACACCCACTTTGAGCGGCGTGGTGGAACCGAATGCGCTGGTGACGATTTATCAAGGGAGCAATGTGCTTGGAACGGTATCCGCTGATGCGGCAGGCAAGTGGAGCTATACCGTACCTTCAATTGATACTGATGGGACTTATACCTTCCACGTCACAGCCACTGATGCGGCAGGAAATGTCAGTGTGAATTCTGAGGACCTGGTTCTGAGAATTGACGGTACCGCGCCGCTGGGTATCGCTGTGTTGGTGGTGACGCAAGATTCTGCTGGGCTGATACCTGTTGTTGGTGATAATAATCGACCGTACTTTAGCAGCGTGGCTCTGACTGATGAGGTCGGTTCGACGGTGAATATTTACGACAATGGAAAACTGATAGGCAGCACGACCATTGATGCGTTTGGAGCCTGGAGTTTCAGACCCGATGCGCCGCTGGCTGATGGTGAACATAAGTTCACCACAAAAGTCGTTGACCAGGCGGGTAACGAAAGCCCACTCATCGTTGGGGTGACGCTAAACATTGATACCCACTTGCTGAACGGTGGTATTACCGACCTGGTGGTAAGCGATAATATCGGTCCAATTCAGGGGGCTATCACTAGTGGTGGAGTAACTGATGATAGCCAGCCGACCTTTACCGGTAAAGCGCCGGTGGGTAGCACTATTGCCTTCTACGATAACACCAATCTTGTCACGCCTATTGGTACAGCAACCGTTGATTCTGGTGGAAACTGGACATTTACACCGACCGTGGCGCTAGGCGATGGTGTGCATCTTATTTCGGCTGTTGTCAGGAATCCGCTCCCACTCACCGGGATTACACCGCTGTTCCAGTTCACCGTCGATACCAAATTGCCGGACAAAATTACCGACGTGGTTGTCACCGATGATGTCACCCCGGGAGTAGGGCCCATCACCAGCGGCGATACCACTAATGACAGGACTCCGACCTTCAGTGGTATAGAGCCGCAAGAAGTGGGTAGCACCGTTATCATCACCGAAGGCTCTACTGAAATTGGCCGGGCGACGGTTGGGGCGCTGGGGGTATGGACTATCACGCCAACCACGCCGCTGGGCGATGGTCCGCATAGTTTTGTTATTAAGATGGTGGATTTGGCGGGGAATGAAAGCCCGGTGACCGTCTTTAATCTGACAATCGACACCACGCCGCCGGCTCAGATTACCGCCTTTACCGTATCTGACGACGCACTACCTGTTATCGCCAATATCGCCCAGAATGGCTTCACCAACGATACCACGCCGACACTAAACGGTGCTGCGGGTAGCGCGGAGGCTGGCAGCACGATTCGGGTCTATGACGGCACTGTTCTGCTGGGTTCCACTACCGCGCAGGCAGACGGTTCATGGACGTTCGAAACACCGACTCTGCTGAACGGTCGCCATAGTTTGACGGTTACCGCGACCGATGCGCTTGGCAACGTGAGTCTGGCTTCCCCAGCCTTCAACTTCACGGTGGATACCGTGGCACCCACGCCAATTCTGGCGCTGACGGTTTCGAACAACGTGGATTCTCCGGCGCTGGCGAACGGTGCGATCACCAATGACAATACACCGATTATCAGCGGCAGAGCCGAAGCGAACAGTTCAGTTAGTGTGTACAACGGCACGACGCTGGTCGGGACAACAACGGCAGACAGCAGCGGCAACTGGAGCCTTGCACCATCCACGCTGGGAGATGGCACTTATTCTCTGACGGCAACCGCCACCGATGCGGCGGGCAACGTTAGCCTGCCGTCTCCAGCCTTTACTCTGAATATCGACACCGCAGCACCCGCGACACCGGGTGTGTTTACCTTAACCGACAACACCGCGCCGATAACAGGAAATGTTACTGAGGGCAGCGCCATCAACGATACCCGCCCGGTTCTCAGGGGGGCTGCCGGGAGCGTAGAGGGCAATGCGCTAGTCTCGGTTTACGATGGAACGACTCTGCTGGGCACTACCCGGGCGGAGGCCAATGGTTCATGGACCTTTACGCCACTGACTGCGTTGGGTAATACCTCCCACGCGCTGTCGATCACTGCGACTGACGCGGCGGGTAACGTTAGCGCGAACTCACCTGCGTTTAACGTCACGGTGGATACTGTCGCTCCGGCAATCCCGAGCGCGATTACCGTCAACGACAATGTCGGCCCGATTACCGGAAACCTGACCAATAACGGCGTAACGGATGATACTCTGCCGCAACTGAGCGGCACCGTAGAACCAGGCGCGACGGTGAAAGTCTACGATAACGGCGTTCTGTTGACCACAACGCCGATCGTTTCCGATAGCACAACAGGACAGTGGACATTCCAGATCTCGACGGCACTGACGCAGGGGGCGCACAGCTTTACCGTGACGGCGACCGATGCCGCCGGTAACGTCAGCCTGCCGTCGCCTGTCTTCGCGGTAACGGTGGATACCACCGCACCGCCGCCGATTAGCAATTTTACCGTCACCGACGATGTATCACCGGTGATTGGTACGCTCACGAGCGGCAGTGCGACCAACGATAACCGACCAACGATTTCCGGCACCGGCGCGACGCCGGGTGCGACGGTCATCATCATGGACGGTACAAACGAGATAGGCCGGACTGAGGTGAATGCCCTGGGCGGCTGGTCATTTACCCCGGCAGCGACCGCGCCGCTGGCGGAAGGGCCGCATAGCCTGACGCTGCTGGTGTCGGATGCGGCGGGTAATACCAGCGCGGCGACGTCGGCCTTCACCCTGACGGTGGATACGGTCACACCAGCGGTGGGGGCACTGCCGATTGTCAGCGATAACGCAGGCGCAGTCACTGGCGATTTGGTGAGCGGCGCGCTGTCTGACGACAACACGCCGACGCTGCGTGGTACGGTAGAGCCGAATGCCTTCGTCAATATCTATGACGGCAGCACGCTGCTGGCGACGGTACAGGCGAACGGTTCCGGTGCGTGGACCTTCACACCGTCCACACAGTCGGCGCTGAGTGATGGTATCCACCGCTTCAGCACGACGATCAGCGATGCGGCGGGTAACGTCAGCGGCGCGTCTCCGGTCTTTACCTTGAATATCGACACCACGGCTCCGGTGGCGGCGACCAATATTACGGTTACCGACAACGTAGGCCCTGTCACCGGGCTGGTGGCGAACGGCGGGGCAACCAATGACAATATGCCAACGCTTAACGGAACGGCGGAAGCGAATAGTACGGTGACTATTTATAACGGTAACACGGTACTCGGGACGACTCTGGCTGGTGCGACCGGCGCGTGGAGCTTCACCCCAACCGAGCTGACTGACGGCACCTACACGCTGTCCACCACCGTGACAGACCAGGTCGGCAACGTTGGGCCGCGTTCACCGGACTTTGTACTGACCGTGGATACGGTGGCGCCAGCAACCATGGGGGCGCTGACGGTCACCGACGATGTCGCCCCGGGTACCAGTACGATTGGCAACAATGGTCGCAGCAACGACAACCTTCCCGCCATTAGCGGCGTCTCGGAAGCCGGGGCCACCATCACGGTTTACGACGGCACGAAGGTTCTGGGAACCACCACGGCGGTGGCTGGCGGCGCGTGGAGCTTCACGCCGACGGTTGCGCTGGCGGATGGTGTCCACACCTTTACGGCCATCGCGACCGATGCGGCGGGCAACGTCAGCGGGACTTCGCCAGTGTTCACCCTGAATATCGATACCGTAGCGCCCGGGGCGATTACCGGCCTGACGGTGACCGATGACGTGGCACCAGATCTGGGCAACCTGACCTCTGGCAGCATCACCAACGATACACGACCGACCTTTACCGGCGTCGCGGAAGCTAACAGCACGGTGAATATTTATGACGGTGGGACGTTTGTCATCTCGGTCACCGCCGGAGCGAATGGTCAGTGGACCTGGACGCCGACGGCCGCGCTGACCAGCACCACCCATAGCTTCACCTTCAGCGCCAGCGATGCGGCAGGTAACGAAGGGCCGAAGACCCCAACGTTCACCCTGACCATCGATCCGACTATCGGCACCCAGGTGCTGGCGGCGGTGAATGATGAAGCCGGGCTGTCGCTGACCACCTCGATCCAGCAGATCACCACGCCGACTAACACCACAGCGCAGAACCTGAATGTGCTGAATCTAGGCGTTGGTGACCTGCTGACAGTTAACCTGATCCAGGCCAACCAGTTGCCGACTTTCCATGTTGATGAAGGCGCGTCCCGCGCGCTCTCGCTACAGGCCAGCGCGGTAGGGGTGACACTGCTGTCGACCTTCGATCTGTATATTTACAAGTCCAATGGCGACGGTACCTACAGTATGTACCAGCGTTATGACGACTTCTTGCGGGTACTGGCATTGGCGAGTATCTCGGCCTCGCGCAATGTCACGTTGCCAGCGGGTGATTACGCGTTACTGCTGCGGGCGGATGACGGTCTGTCGCTGTTGACGGGTAGCCAACTTAAAGTGACATCGGACGTGACTACTGGCGTATTTGTCGATACGGCTAGCGGTACCACTACCGGTAACGTGATGACCGGTGTTGGTGGCGGTGGGGTAGATAGTACACCGAAAGACACGGTAGTCAGCGGGGTTAGCATTGGATCGTCAAGTAACTTTACGGCGGTTAGCGGTAATACCGTGATCTCCGGAACTTACGGCACGCTGACCATTAACGCCCAGGGTGACTACACCTATACCTTGAAAGCCGGGCTATCGCCATACAGTATCACCGGGCCGGATGTTTTTAACTATCAGATTAAAGCGCCGAATGGCTCGATCAGCAGCGCGAAACTGACTATTGATCTCAACCTGCCGAACCTGCATGCGAATAACGATGTGGTGACGCTGGAAGTGGATCCGATACCGGCAGATGTGACGACACCGGGGGTGACGAGTTCCTCGCTTATCCTGGCCAACGTCAGTTTGGGTGATTCAGGGTCGATTCTGGGACTTAATCTCGACCTCACAAAACAGTTGCAGATTGATGTGGGCGCTAACTCAACGCGCACCTTTACTCTCGACGGAACCGCTGCCGGGCTGGCTATTGGGGCGACGTTTGACCTCTATATCTACAAATACAACACAACCACCGGGCAGTACGTGCAGGACCAGTTCTTCAATAACTGGATCAGCGCCCCGCTGCTGGTGGGCTCGACCACCGATACCTTTACCCTGGGGACCGGGCACTACCTGTTCCTGCTAAAAGCGGATGGCCTAATCGCTGCAGGAACCGTTGCCACCCTGAAGACCAGCAAAGATGTCACTCACACCTACCAGGCGGCGGTCGAGTCAGTCACGGGTAACGTCATTACCGGGGCAGGCAACACCAGCGGCGGCGTAGATGTGGCGCCAGCAGGCACGGTTGTCAGCAACGTGAATGGTCAGACGATTGCCGCCACTGGCAATACCACGATTGTCGGTCAGTACGGCAACCTGGTTATCAACGCACAGGGCGTTTACACCTATACCCTGAAAACGGGTCAGCCAGCGACCGCGTTGGGGCAGGAGACCTTTACCTACGCTATTCGCAATGGCACGTCGGTGAGTACCGCCACGTTGACTATTTCGCTGCCGCCGGTCGGTTCAGCGGTGACCGCGCAGTCAATGATGTTGACCAGTGCGCTACTGGCAGACGAAAGCGTGGTGCAGGAGACAACCCTGATGCACGCCTCGGTGCAAAGCACAGCAGTTCAGGAGACGGCTAGCGAAACCCTCATGCATACGGCCTTGGTGCTGGAGTTTACGGCGCTGCCGACTGCCAGCGGTAAAGCGGATTATCAGATCCTCGACGATCAAGGACATCTGATAGCCAGCGGCACGCTGACCACCGATGCGACGACGCTGACCGCCAGCATCCCACTGGATAACACGGTATCGTCCGGCGGTCCGTATAACGTCGTGCTGCTCGATAACGCAGGCAACACCCTGAACAGCGAATTCAGCACGATTCTTACCAGCGTCGCCGTAACGCCGGAAGCCGCCGCCGCGGGCGTTACCGCCGAAGGGCAGATCGCCGAAATTGCGTCCGGCGCGCTGTGGGCCAGCATTACCCTCAGCAACGAGAGCGGCCAGCAGATTAGCGAAGTCGCAGGCAGTACGCAGTCGCAAACCCTGGAAGGACTGTACGGTACGCTGACGCTGCACGCGGACGGCAGCTACAGCTATACCCTGCGTGAAGGGGTTAGCGTGGTCGACCTGACCCAACGCGAGCAGTTCGACTACACCCTCAAGGCCCCGGACGGCACACTCAGTCACGGCAGCCTGACCATTGATCTGCATCCGCATGTCGAAGGCAGCGACAAGAACGATGCCGCCACAAGTAGCGCATATGACGATACCTATACGCTTGGCGGCGGGGGGGATACGGTGATCTTTAATCTGCTCGATAGCCACGATGCCACCGGCGGTAACGGTCATAACAATCACTGGACAGATTTCTCAGTTAGTGACGGCGATCATATAGATATCAGCAAGCTACTGACGGACTGGAGTGGTAAATCTGAAGATCTCGGCCAATATTTATCTATAGAGCACACGGCATCGGGAGACACGGTGGTGTCCATTGACCGTGACGGTGCCGGGACACAGTATCAATCGACACAACTTATCACTCTGGAGGGCGTGCAGCCGACGCTCGAAGAACTGTTACATCAGGATTCATCGGCAAGCCACGGATAGCCTTCTGCAAGGCGACAGGCCCGAAAGAGTACCTCGCGAGCCGTTAGCCCGTCGTCAGGCGGGTTAACGGTCCTCGCATCAGGACGGCATCACCTCAGGAGCTGTACCCTCCGACCCGCTTATTTCCCTACGGAAGGGACATCGCTGCGGGGCGGATATTCATCAATAGTCATCAAAAAATATAAACGGCCACTTAGGTCAAGATATTGATTATATTGGGGATGTTGTATGGGGAAACGCAGCGGTAAAGGTAAGATATTTTTTTGGTTAACGGTGTGCATCCAGCCGCTGCTGCTGCCCGATGCCGGGGCGGCGTGGGGGCGTTCAGATAGTGACATCGCGAGGCAGATCAATCCGCAAAACATTGCCGCTGACGATGAATTGCCCAATCTCAGGGGGCGCGACCCGGGCCTTGCCGCCAGCGCAAAGCCGCCCGCCAATTTAACCATCAACCAGGCGGTACAGCGCGCCGTACAGTGGTATCCCGATATTGGTACTGAGGCCGGCAAACTGTTCAGCACCGCGCAAAAGATTGATGTCGCCCGCGCCAAATACTACCCGCAAATCAGCGGTGGCCTGAATAATGGCGTGACCAACAGCTATTCCAACCACGGCAACGTTCCCTCGGTTGTGCTGTCGCTGTCCCAGATGCTCTACGACTTTGGTCTGACCGACAGCGCGGTGCGGGAAGCCAACGCGGCGGTGGCCGCTCAGCAGGCTGTCGTACTGCTGAGCATTGATAAAGTCGCCCACGATACCGCCGCGGCGTTGGTTCAGGTGCAGGGCTATCAGGAGCTGGTGGCGATCGCCGAAGAACAGCTGCGCTCGTTACAACAGCTAGGCAAGCTCGCCAACGAACGCAACAGCGAAGGGGCCAGCTCGCTTTCTGACGTGGTGCAAACCGATGCGCGTATTGAAGGCGCACGGGCGACGCTTGCGCAGTATCAGGCCAATCTCGAACGCTGGCGCGCCACGCTGTCGACCTATCTGGGCTGGAATAAGATTGATGTGGTGAGTAACGAATTTCCGCAAACGCTGGGTAAATCCTGCGGCGTGGCGACAGTGGACGACCAGCTCGTACCGTCGGTGCTGGAAGCGCGCGCGCGGGTAAACCAGGCGGCGGCCCAACTGGCGGGGGCGGAAGCGCAGATGAAGCCGACCATCTCGCTGGAGTCAGACGTGACCCGCTATCTTAACGATCGCTACGCCAACAGCGAACAGCTGGATCGTACCCAGTATTCGGCCTATGTGCGGGTGAAAATGCCGATTTATCAGGGCGGTGGGCTGACCGCCAATCGCGATGCCGCGCAGTACAGTCTTGATGCCGCGACCACGGCGGTACGTAGCGCCCAGTTGCAGGTTCGACAGCAGCTTAGCGCCGCGCAGAACGCGTCGGTCAGCCTCCAGCAGGCGCTGCAAATCCAGGCTCGCCAGCAGATTCTGACGCAAAAGACCCGTGAACTGTATCAGCAGCAGTACCTCGACCTCGGATCGCGCCCGTTTCTGGATGTGCTGAACGCTGAGCAGGAAGTTTATCAGGCGCGCTTTACACAGCAGGAAACCGAAAGCCAGCTGCGTACCCTCCAGCTTGATTGTCTGTACAACACCGGGCGAACCCGCCAGCAGTTTACGCTCAATAATCAGTCCATTCAGGGCGTGGAGATTCAACCATGACGGGAAAAGCCCGGATTGCCGAACAGGAAACGCTGGAAGCCCACGCGCTCAACGACTGGATTACCGTTATCAGTCAGGTGGCGACGCACTATCGCTTGCCGTTTTCACCCGGTGGGCTGCAGGCGATGGCTCGTTGGCAGTTGGCTAAACCGTTGAGCGTGGCGCTCAATAATATGGCGCGCCACGTTGGGTTGACGGCACGGCGGCTGCACGAAAAAAAGGACGATGTTTCCGGCTGGCGTTTGCCGCTGGTGGTACAGCTTAAAACGGGGCAAATAGGCATCATTCACAGCTTTGACGGTAACGCCAGCGTCGGCATTAGCTTTCCCCGTGACGCCAGCCTGATAGCCAGCCAGCCGCTGCCTGAACTGCTTGAGATGATACAGGTCGTGGTGGCGTTTCGTCCGGCGGCGATGGCGCGCGATAGCCGGACTGAGGAGTATCTGGCTGATTTTAACCCCGGCTGGTTACGTCAGCTGGCAATGACCAAAATGAAACCCTACTGGCACGTGATGCTGGCTTCGCTGGTTATCAACGTCCTTTCGATGGCCGGGATCCTTTTTTCGATGCAGGTCTACGACCGGGTTATTCCCGCCCAGTCTTACCCAACGCTATACGTGCTGTTTATTGGCGTGCTGATTGCCGCGTTTTTTGGTCTGGCGATGCGGCTGATGCGCAGCCACGTGAGCGACATTCTCGGTAAACAGGCCGACATGCGCATCTCAGACCGGGTGTTTGGCCATGCGCTGCGGCTGCGCACGCACGTGGTACCGCGATCCACCGGCAGCTTTATCTCCCAACTGCGAGAGCTGGAATCGATTCGTGAAATGGTCACCTCGACCACGGTTTCGGTGATCGCCGATCTGCCGTTCTTTTTTCTGTTTTTACTGGTCATGGCGATCATCGCGCCGCAGCTGGCATGGATCCCGCCGGTGGCGGCGCTGATCATGATCGCGCCAGGTATTCTGCTACAGAAGAAACTGGCCGACCTGGCGCAGGAGAACGTGAAAGAGTCGACCCTGCGTAATGCCGTGCTGGTTGAAAGCGTGCAGGGGCTGGAGGATATCAAGCTGATGCAGGCTGAAAATCGCTTCCTGCAACAGTGGAACAGCTATATCCGCATTACCGCCCAAACCGGGATGAAAAGCCGACGGCTCACGCAAGGGCTCCTGGCCTGGGGTAACACAATCCAGGGGCTGGTGTACGCGGTGGTAATCGTCGTGGGCGCGCCGCTGGTCATCGATGGCGACATTACCACCGGGGCGATTGTTGCTGCCTCACAGCTGTCGTCACGCATGATTGCCCCAATGGCGGCATTGTGCGGGGTGCTGGCCCGTTGGCAGCAGGCCAAAGCGGCAAAGGGCGGCATCGACAGCATTATGCAGTTGCCGGTGGAAAACGGGGGGGATTCCCAGCGGCTGCATCGTGAAGTGCTGCACGGCAATTACCACTTTGCCGATACTGCGTTTCGCTATCGCCAGGACTCGCCCATCGTCCCGCTGCGGGTCGCAAAATTAGATATTAGCGCCGGGGAACGCATCGCTGTGCTGGGACGCAACGGTGCCGGGAAATCGACCTTTCTACAGGCGCTCATCGGCGGCGTGCCGTTGGAACAGGGCGAGCTGCGGCTCGACTCCCTGAGCCTGCCGCATATCGATGTGGCCGATCTACGGCGTAATACCGGGCTGATGACGCAAAATGCCAGGCTATTTCACGGTTCGCTGCGCGACAACCTGACGCTGGGCGCGCCGCAGGCACGCGATGACGAAATCTATGCCGCGCTGGAGATGTGCGGCGCGGATGTGTTAGTCAGCAAATTGCCCCACGGGCTGGATCATGTGGTCATGGAGGGCGGGCTCGGTCTGTCCGGCGGCCAGCGGCAATCGATCCTGCTGGCGCGCCTGATGTTACGCGATCCCAATATCGTGCTGCTGGACGAACCGACCGCCTCGCTGGATGAACACACCGAGCGTGACTTTCTTGACCGTCTCAGCCACTGGCTGGCGGGCCGGACCTTGATTATCGCCACTCATCGCAGCGCGGTGCTCTCCGTGGTCGACCGCGTGCTGGTACTCAAGGACGGCGCGCTGGTGATGGATATGCCGAAAGAGAAGGCGATGGCGCGCAGAAACGCCGAGGCAGCGGAGGTGAACGATGAAAGACGACCAGCCTGAGACCGATATTGCGCTTGCAGAACAGGCTCCGATACCGACACCAGCGAATGCCCAGCCGCTGAACTGGAACGGCGATCATGGGGAAAACGATCTGGATAACGAGAGCCTGGCGCGTTCCGGGCGAATCGTGACCTTATGCGGCGCGCTATTACTGGTGGCCTGGGGATGGGCGTCATTTAGCACGTTGGATGAGGTTTCAACAGGGACCGGCAAAGTGATCCCCAGCTCGCGCGAGCAGGTGCTGCAATCGCTGGACGGCGGCATTCTGGTGGCGCTGAATGTCCGCGAAGGGCAGCGAGTTGAAGCGGGGGAAGTGGTTGCTCGTCTTGACCCAACGCGTTCACAGTCTAACGTCGGTGAGAGCGTGGCGCGCTATCAGGCAGCGCTCGCGGCCAGCGCGCGTCTGTCTGCCGAAGTGAACGAGTTACCGCTGACTTTCCCGCCTGCGCTCAACGATGCGCCGCAACTGGTGGCCTCCGAAACCCGGTTGTACAACCTGCGCCGGAGCCAATTCTCCGACTCAAAGGCAAGGGTGGCTGATTCACTGTCGGCGGTGGATCGTGAACTGGCGATAACCCGTCGCCTGGCGAAAACCGGTGCGGCCAGCAACGTGGAAGTGCTCCGTCTTGAGCGCCAGCGTTCCGATCTTCAGCTCAAAATTCTCGACCTGCGTTCGCAGTACCTGGTTCAGGCTCGCGAAGAACTGGCTAAAGCCACCGCCGAGGCGGCTTCGCTGGCCGAGATTATTCGTGGCCGTACCGACAGCGTCACGCGTATGACGGTGCGCTCGCCGGTGAAAGGTATTGTCAAAAAAATCAAGGTCAATACTTTGGGCGGCGTGATCCCACCCAACGGCGAATTGATGGAAATTGTGCCGCGCGATGACCATCTGCTGATTGAAACGCGCCTGTCGCCCCGCGATATTGCCTTTATCCATCCGGACCAGTCGGCGCTGGTGAAGATAACGGCCTATGATTATGCCATTTACGGCAGTCTGAAAGGGGTGGTAGACAGTATTTCGCCCGATACCATTCAGGATGAGGCTAAGCCTGAAGTCTATTATTATCGCGTGTTTATCCGTACTGAGAATGATTATCTGCAAAATAAAGCCGGGAAACGCTTCAATATTGTCCCAGGGATGATTGCTAACGTTGATATTAAAACTGGCGAGAAGACGGTTATGGATTATCTGGTGAAGCCGTTTAACAAGGTGAAAGAGGCACTACGAGAGCGGTAAGCTATTACAGCGATGGCCGATGGCTATCCAAAAATAAACAAAAAAACGATTATCAGCGTCGAGTAAAAAACCTATTGTAGCGCCACTTTGCATCCAACCCGTCGATTGATGGGACGCTAATAATAGGAAAATTATGAAGAAGACGCTGATCACTTTAATTATTGCGAATGCGCTGACCGCCACCACCGCTTTTGCGGCGGCAGATGCTGGCACCTGGTATACCGGCGGGAAACTGGGTTGGTCGCATTATTTTGACACCAGCACCACGCCACGCGCTAATGTCGGTTATGACAGCGATAACGTTGGCGGCGGTGTATTCACCGGCTACCAGATTAATCCCTGGCTGGCGGTTGAAGGCGGCTACGATTATTTAGGTAATATGCAGATCAACGGTAAAAACGGTGCCTCAGGTTCACAGATGAAGAGCCAGGGTTTGCAGCTGTCGCTGAAAGCCAGCTACGGTTTAACCGACAGCTGGGATCTGTATGGCCGCGCTGGGGCAATGGGCTATCGTGCGGAGTCGGATATTCAGGGTCATAACCGCTTTGAAACCGGCGTTCGTCCGCTGGTCGCCGTGGGCACCGAGTATGCCTTTAATAAAAACTGGGCAGGCCGCCTGGAGTATCAGTGGGTTAGCAACGTGGGTAACGAAAATCAGATTGGCGTCAGCAGCGACATCAGTTCCGTTACCGCAGGCATCTCTTATCGTTTCGGCCAGCACGACGATACGCCAGCCGTGGCGCCGATTGCCGCCCCGGCGCCACAGCCCGCGCCGCAGCGTTTTAATCTGAAATCTGACGTGATGTTTGGCTATGACTCCGCCGCGTTAACCCCCGAGGGGAAAGCGGCCATCGCGCAGCTGTATCAAAATCCGGGCCTACAGCCAGCCTCTGCGAAGGCTACCGTGGTGATTGGCTACAGCGATCGCCTTGGCGCAGCGGACTATAACCAGCAGCTGTCAGCGCAGCGCGCGCAGGCGGTGGCGGATGAACTGGTGGCGTTAGGTATGCCCGCGGCCAACATTCGCGCGGAAGGTCGTGGCGCCAGTGACTCGGTGACCGGTTCTCAGTGTGACAGCCAGTCGGGAGCGCAGTTGATTAGCTGCCTGGCGCCGGACCGTCATGTTGTGATTGAGATAACCGATAAGCACTAATAACAACAGCCAAAAGCCTCCTCATATCGCTATGAGGAGGCTTTTTTTATTCATAGATGATGGTATTTAACGAGTCTCTCAACTGTCTTAAACCTGAAATATTGCGCTCTTCCAGGTAGTAGTTATTAATCAGTTTAATTTTATCCAGTTTGCTCAGGGAAGTATAAACCCGATATGTCTGGCTACTGCTGTCAAACATATCTTGAATATTAACATCCTGTAAAAACGTTTGTTTCAAATAGAAAGAAAGGTCGTCGAGAGTACATCTGTTGTCATAATGTAAATAGCCAAAGCTGATTTTGTTTGCCGGAAGTTCTTGCGGTTGATTTTGAACGATGGGCACCTGGAGTAAATCAATCGTTCGCAACAGGCTATGGCCTGACTTCTTTCGTGGGATAAGCGCGCCGGAGAGTATGAGTTTGTGGAGTTTTCGCATCGTATTACCTTTATTGCTACAATGCGCAATTTATTATCATTGATGCGTAATGGCTTCGAGTCTTTTATTGTTTATAAAAAAATAACGTCGTAATTTTATACTTTTGGGAATAGGCATGAGTTTCTTCTGAAATAAGAAAAGATGTGGGGAGCATTTCCCCATGATTATCTTGCCTGGTGCGTCTGGAGTATCAACTGATTTAACGAGCAAACGACACGCGGTTTCTCCCGGCCTTTTTGGCTTTGTAGAGTTCCTTATCGGCATGTTCCGTTAACGTCTCCAGTGAATCCTGCGCAGACCATTGCGCGACACCAAAGCTGGCGGTCAGATACGCCGAAATCTGTGATCCCTTATGCGGGATTTTTGCTGCGGAAATAGCGTTGCGGATACGTTCTGCAATATTGACGGCATCGTCTGCATGATGGCAACGGGCCAGGATAACAAACTCCTCGCCGCCAAAACGAAATGCGGTATCTGAAGATTGACGTAAGGACTGGCTAATGCATTTTGCCGTCTTGATTAAGCAGGCATCACCCGCAATATGGCCGTACAGATCGTTGTACTGTTTGAAAAAATCAATATCCATAATGATCATGAACAGCTTCTCATCGGATAAAGAGAGCCGTTTCGCGTGGTCGGCGAAATGAACAGCCAGGCTGCCTTTATTAAACAACCCTGTTAATGCGTCACGATGTGCCAGGCGGGTGAGCTTCTTGATTAACAGATTTTTTGCGTACTCGCTTCTTTGGGTACGCAGATACCATTCCAGCAGAATGTAGCGTGCGGTGATCACGACGATAAAAATAATAATGGAGCCTGCAATTTGCAGCATATTGAATTTCTCAAATGTCGCAAGCTCGCTCAACAACATGGAAGTGGCGATAGGAATACTGAATAACAACAGTATCTTACCAGAAATGTAAAATGATATGGTCGCCGGGAGCAGTATGATGATCAGCAGTGAGAGCGACAGCGCCGGCGTGTTGTTCTGCTTCACCATCAGGTAAAACATACCGGCCCACAACAGGCCTAAAGTCAGCACATGGAGCGGCAGTATCGTCGCCAGTTGCTCGCGGTGAATGACCTGCCTGAGTACTAGCCCGATGACGGAGAAAAAAATCGTCGCCATACACAGAGAGTTGAGCGTATCGCTGGCGAGCAGCCACAGACAGAACACGACGTTCAGCGTAAGAAACCAGATATAGCCCCACGAGTTAACGATGTCGAGGTTTTGCTTATCCCCTGAAAGGGTTTTCGTCATGTTCCGTTCTCTGCCTGGATAAGGGGACTTATTGAATTATAGAAATATAAACATCTTACTGCGTAATCGCTACCTTTTGATTTTATTATGAATCCAATAATAAACATAAAATAGCGTGTCCACAGTTCGGGCGATGAACCTTCTACATATAAGATGAACGCTATATTCCCCCTGGGTTCATCTCTTCTGTTGGCCCTGCTTGAATTAACCAAAGTCTGGTCTAAGCTCAGAAGAGCAGAGGGCTCTGGCTGTCTTCTGCGCTGAAAAATAACAATAATTATTTCTTCTGGGTGATGGCTATGGCGCAATTGCGGCGATGGATAATATTGCTATTGTCTTTGGCGCTTTGCCCGGCTGAAGCCAGCACTCTTTTCGATTCCGAAGATGGCATGCTCGATATGAGCCGCTATCTGCAGGATAACCCCTATGGTTTTCTTCCGGTCCCCGTGGTGATTACTGAACCGGCCGTCGGCTACGGCGGCGGACTATTCGGCCTGTTTTTACACGGGAAAGGCAAGGTGAATAATGGCCGCTATACGCCACCGGCGATAAGCGCCTTTGGCGGCGGCGGAACGCAAAACGGCAGCTGGTTTGTCGGCGGTGGGCACCGACGCACCTGGCAGGATGACCATATTCGCTACCTTGTTGCCGGTGGGTACGCTGATATCAATCTTGATATTTATACTGGCGACGTTGCGGGTTTTGACTCGCATCGCGCGATCAACACCGCCACTCAAGGCTACGGTGGTATGCAGAAACTGCTGTTTCGACTCGGCGATACGCCGATGTTTCTCGGCGCATCGCAATTTTGGGCCAGAATGGACATTTCCGCCAAAAATAATCCCCTGATTGATCGTGCCTGGCAGCGCGTGTTGGGTGACAGCAGTATCTCATCGAGCTTTGGCGTGGTCGCGGAATATGATACCACCGACAACTTCTTCTGGCCGTCAGAGGGCGTCTCGCTGAACGGCGAGTATCAATTTTACGGTAGCGCGCTTGGCGGCGATTATCGTTACGACTTATTGACTCTGGATGGCAAGTTTTTTATTCCGCTTAACCCGGAATGGACGCTCTCTCTGGCGGGAAACTATCAAACACTCTCACCTCAGGATAACCACCTGCCGCCGATGGCGCGACCCTACATCGCGCTGCGCGGCATTTCCCGCTATCGCTATCAGGGCAATGACGTCAGTACCGTACAGACGCAGCTTGCCTGGCGGGTTACGCCGCGCTGGATAGTGCAGGGTTTTATCGGCGCGGGCAGCGCCGCCAGTAGCAGTGCTGACCTGTACCGCAGCGCCGAGGTGGCGTGGGGCACCGGGTTCCGCTATCTGATTGCGCGTGAATATGGTTTGCACACCGGTATTGATGTGGCCTTTAGCGATAGCGAGCAGGCCGTCTATTTCAACGTGGGCTCGGGTCTGTAAATGGGGGCCTTTGAACAAATGGGAAGAAGACCGATGAGATGGATAAACACCGTAGTGCCGCTAATCTTGTTCTCCGGCCTGGCCGCCGCAGCCGAAAGCGAGGAGCGAACTTTTCCTATCTGGGGCGACGAGGCGCGGGCGCGAGGCTATGCGATTCCGTTGCCGTTTGGCGTCAACCTCAACTATATGAATATGCGGCAGAATATTGATGTCCAGAGCATCAGTTTTTCGGGACTGGCGTTAGGCGATCACCCCATTCCTGTCGACATGTTCGATATTGATGCCGGGCACACGCGTGAGCAAAGTAAAACGGAAACGCTGCGTCTGGATATGTGGGTATTCCCATTCCTCAACGTTTATGGGCTGGTGGGGCACTCACGCGGCTCGTCGGTCTCGAACGTTTCCGTCAATGCGGATCCCTCGCGTTACCGCGGACTGGATCGCCTTATCGCCGGGTCTGTGCATCAGCTTTACGAGAGCGGTCAGTTGCAGAATATTGATTTCACCCTCGATTTCAAAGGCACCACCTGGGGAACCGGAATTACCCTGGCCGGTGGCTACCAGAACTGGTTCGCGCTGGTGGATACCAACTATACGCGCACCGATTTCGATATTCTGGACGGTAAGATCTCTGCCCTGACGGTTTCTCCGCGCGTAGGTTATCGCTTTAGTTTCGAAGGGCCGGTGGGGCCATCACATCTGAGTCTCTGGTTGGGCAGCATGTATCAGGATGTCCAGCAGGAGTTTAAAGGCAGCCTGGAAGACCTGAAGATGCCCGCCACGCTTCAGCCGCTGATTAACGCGGTGAACCAGAACGGGGAGGGACGATTTCGCGTCAAGCAGCGCCTCACTTCGCCATGGAATATGCTGGTCGGCACGCAGTATGAAATGACGCCGCACTTCAATCTCCTGACCGAGATTGGCTTTAACGAGCGCAATAGTTTTTTCATTGCCGGTGAATATCGCTTCTGATGAACAGCTGCCGCCTGTTGCTGACCAGCACGCTGATGCTGATGGCTCTGCCAGCAGGCGCGGTATCGCTCGACCAAAAATCAGTGGATGAATTGCTTTCATCGCTTGGCGCGGATAACCAATACGATCCTGCCAAAGGCATTAACTGGAGCGTGCTACCCGGCCCCTTTTATACGCCTGAACTGAAACTGGGCCTGGGAATGGCCGTCGCGGGGCTTTACCGCGTGGATCCCCACGATAGCCGCACGCAGAACTCCTCGCTTTCCTTCACCGGTTTTATCAGCGCCAGCGGCGCACTGGGTATGGGGGTCAACAATTATACCTTTTTTACCGATGATCGCTGGCGACTGTTTGTCGATGGGGCGATAACCAAAGTTCCGACGGGGTTCTGGGGCATTGGCTACGACGCGGCGCAGGGGAGCGCGCAGGATTACACCAATAATTCGGTACGTTTGCGTCCGGTACTGATGCGCGAAGTGATCGACAATTTCTATATTGGCGCCGGGTGGGATTTTTCTTCGATGCAGGCCAGCGTTGACTCGCCGCACGAAGGCGACCGATTTTCTCATTACGATGCATCAACCTCGCCGCTCTCTTCGGGGGGGAGCGTCAGCGTTAACTACGACTCGCGGGATGTGGTGACGCGCCCGGAGCACGGGCAGTTTTTTAAAGCCGAGTATACCTGGTTCGATCCTTCCGTTGGCTCAGACAGCCACTTTACCGCCACCGAGCTGCAATATAACGTCTATCACCTGTTGAATGAAAAAGCGGTGCTGGCATTTGACGTTTGGGGGCGCTTTACTCGCGGTAATGTTCCCTGGGATATGCTGTCGATGGCCGGCGATGATCGCCGACTGCGCGGCTATTATCAGGGGCGTTATCGCGACAATGATGTTGTGAGCGGGCAGGTAGAATACCGACGAAAGCTGAACTGGCGTCACGGGTACGTGGTGTGGCTGGGCGCTGGCGCGCTGGGCAGCGATATTGGTGATTTAAGCCACCATCCGCTGCTGCCGACCGCGGGCGTGGGCTATCGTTTTGAGGTGAAACCCGCCATGAACATTCGGCTGGATCTCGGTTTTGGCAAAGAGAGCGCCGGGTTTTATTTCCAGGTGGCGGAGGCATTCTGATGATGAAATGGCTACTTCTTCTTACGCTTGCGGTTACGGGCGCGCAGGCGAATGACATGCTTTTTCCTGTCCAGCAGGCGAGGAAAATCGCTCCGGTTGCCGCAAGCCTTTCGCCGCCGGAGTCACTGCGCCCGTGCTGCGCTTTTGGTCATGACCTGCACGTCAGAGCCGTTGGTGTACCGGTGCCGTTTTATCAGATTGGCAACGTGCTGACGTTAGACACGCTGGGCGAGCACCGTTACAACGACAGCGCGCTGGGGGCGGTGAAAAATCTGGTCGGGCTGAGCGATGAGCAAAATGGGCTTATCTATACTCATCGCGGTGGGTTTATTGATATTGCCCACGTGCGCGATACGGCGGATAACACTTTCTTCATCTTCAGCCAGCTCTACCCCAAGCTGGGCCAGCGCTGGCGCTATTTTTATAGCAACGAACTGGGAGTTCGCCGGTTGCAGTTGAACGCGTTCACCCCTCCGGCCTCAATGATCTCGCGGTATACCCTGGCGGCGTGGCTATCCGCTCATCTGGCCTTCGAGCTGGCACAGTGGCATGAGATCGCCCAGTGGTACGGTTTTGAGTCTGTCCCCGGGTTTCCGGAAGAAATTTCGGCATTCTCGCCGGAGGATCTCTACTCGAATCTCCTGGGCGCGCGAATGGCGATCACGGTGATATTACAGGGCAAGGGCCATTCCGTGGAGGCGTTCAACGCCGCCATGACCGATGAGCTGCATCGCGCCCTGTTGGCGTTAGATGTGGCGACGCAAAGCGAAACGGAGCAGAAATTCCGTGAACTCGATGGTTACTGGTGGAACAGTAAACGGCGGGTACCGGATAAATTCCTGGTGCTGAAGCGCAACTACAACCTGGAGAACAACCGATTACCCACGCCTGTGCCAGCTGAGAAAACCGCGCCGTACCAGCTAACGATGCCGAAAGTGGTTGAGGGGTATCAGCTGTCGCGTCTGGGGGCGCTGCAAATCTACCCCGGTGATGATATGCAGCAACTTCCGGCCCCCGCCTCCTACTACGATCCGTCTCAGTTCCAGGGGCTGGCCGATAAGGCGCAGGCGGCGGATAAAGTGCAACTTGAGCGCATTCAGAAGTAATCCGGCGATAAACACCGCGCATTACCGTCAGAATGTGTAAATTTTCTTTATTTATCAATTGCTCACATTATTCTTTCTGCAACGTTGCCACTGCCATCCGTGACAAAGGTAAGAATGCAGATGAAAACCCTGTTTCGGGCTTCGGCCCTTATCTCGCTGATATCGCCGCTCGCCGGTTATGCCGCGCCTGAAGCGCAGACGGATTATTTTCAGCGTATCAGCTTTCATGCCCCCAGCACGCCAGGTTTTCGCACGGCCAGCATACTGAGCGCCGGATTTACCGGTGCGATCGTGACCATGAGCAGCAACCACGAGGCGTTGAATCTTAATGACGTGGTCTTCAGCTTTAATCACAGTTGGCTGAAAATCGACCCCCATCATGAAGGGCGGGTTACGCTGCGGATGGTACGACAGCCGCTGGCGCATGAAAGGGCGGGGACGTTGACGCTGCATAACCGTAAGAGCGGCAATTCCCAGCGCTACGACTTTACGGTCTCCACCTGGCTTATGGGCGACGGCGCGGTGGATGATAACTTTGTGCAGGCTCGTGAGCGCTGCGCGCGCCAGGGCGGGCGGCTGCTTACCACTCGCGAACTGAGGGACGTGTCCCGTAAATGGTTTGGTTTCAGTAAAGGCTATTTGCGTACGATGTATCCGCAGGCAACGCTGTTTAACGCGCAGGCGCGAGCCGGCGGCAGCTTCTGGGTACACGAAGCAAAAGCGCTGTACCTGCACACGGGAGTCAAAAGCCCCGAACGTGGGATTAACACCATCTGCCGCTACGAGTACGAAAATAGCGCAATATAATGCCGGGCCGCGCGTCGGCTATTATTTTAACAAGGTCGGGAAATAAACGTTCGCCGGCAATAGCGCAATAATTGTTAAATATCGCGGCTATGTGGCACAGATGGACAAGTTGTCAGATAAACCTCACTGTAAAATAAAGTTTTGGTAAGATGCAGTGACTTTTATGATTTTAGTTAGCTTACTTTTTCGTGTTGTATTTTTAGCCCTGGCGGTAGTCGTTGTCGTACTGTGCCTGCATGTTGATGTGAATATAATCAAAAACGGTCTGACCGAAGACTCATTCACTGAAATTGTTCAGGAAAGTATTCTCTTTATCATTATCATGGTGCACCTTGTACGCGGGTGGAAACACAGCGCAATGCGTCAGTGCAATATTCTGATCGCCGGTTTTTTCCTTGCCATGCTGATCCGTGAGCTTGACGCGGTGTTTGACCTCATCCGGCATGGGAGCTGGCTGTGGTTCGCGCTGGCGGTAAGCCTGGCGACCCTCTACTACGCATTTCGTCAGCCGCAACGGGTGCTGGCACAGCTGGCTGAATATACCACGACGCCGTCATATGGATTAATGATTGCCGGTCTACTGGCGATTCTCGTCTTTTCCCGTTTGTTCGGTATGTCGATACTCTGGCTGTCTATTTTGCAGGATGGCTACGTCCGTATTGTCAAAAATATGGTGGAAGAGGGGAGCGAGCTGTTTGGTTATATTATCTGTCTGATGGCATCGGTAAATATTCTTCCTGAACGTCGCAAATCCTGATGCGGAATATTTCTTTCCGTAAAAATTACCTGTCACGAAATTAACTCAATGATGTGATTCATCTCTTTTATGCAACGGCCTCGATGACGAGGCCGTTTCGCCTTACCGACAGGCGGAAGCAGGCGGAATCAATATTTCCCTTCATTGTTAAGCACGAAGTGTTTACCTTCCCGATATTTTCCTGTTTTTCTCTTTCGCACAGTTAAAACCGCTGCCATGACCGCTGATGACGACGCTTTGTTCGTCCCGGAGCGCTCTGACGACCGCGTATGTTTTGCACCGCTTATTAATTGCAGGTAGGATGCTTCGCGGCGATTTTATCTCTACACAGAATGACGGGAAAAATCGCATTGATCGTCGTGGCTCGCGTTCCGTTCGCGACGACCTGAAATCTCCTTAAATCAGACAGGTAACAGGGAAAATGGAAACACAAAACACTCAAGCCGCGGAGCAACACGCGGCGAAACGACGCTGGCTGAATGCCCACGAAGAGGGGTACCACAAGGCCATGGGAAACCGTCAGGTGCAGATGATTGCGATCGGCGGGGCCATTGGTACCGGCCTGTTTCTCGGGGCTGGCGCGCGCCTACAGATGGCTGGCCCGGCGTTGGCGCTGGTGTATCTGGTATGCGGTATTTTTTCATTCTTTATTCTTCGCGCCCTTGGTGAACTGGTGCTGCATCGTCCTTCCAGCGGCAGCTTCGTCTCCTATGCCCGTGAGTTTCTCGGCGAAAAAGCCGCCTACGTGGCGGGCTGGATGTATTTCGTCAACTGGGCGATGACCGGCATCGTTGATATCACCGCCGTGGCGCTCTATATGCACTACTGGGGCGCATTTGGCGACGTTCCGCAGTGGGTCTTCGCGCTTGGCGCGCTGGCGGTGGTGGGCACCATGAACATGATTGGCGTTAAGTGGTTCGCCGAAATGGAGTTCTGGTTTGCGCTCATCAAAGTGCTGGCCATTGTTGTCTTCCTCGTGGTGGGTACCGTCTATCTGGGCAGCGGCAAGCCGCTGGACGGCAATGCGACCGGTTTCCATCTGATTACCGACAACGGCGGTTTCTTCCCGCATGGCCTGCTGCCCGCGTTGGTGTTGGTACAGGGCGTGGTTTTCGCCTTTGCCTCGATTGAACTGGTCGGTACCGCGGCCGGCGAATGTAAAGATCCGCAGACCATGGTGCCGCGCGCCATCAACAGCGTGATCTGGCGTATTGGTCTGTTCTACGTCGGCTCCGTGGTGCTGCTGGTCCTGCTGTTGCCGTGGACCGCCTACCAGGCGGGGCAAAGCCCGTTCGTCACCTTCTTCTCGAAGCTGGGTGTGCCGTACATCGGCAGCATTATGAACATCGTGGTCCTGACCGCCGCACTCTCCAGCCTGAACTCGGGCCTGTACTGCACCGGGCGTATTCTGCGCTCGATGGCGATGGGCGGATCCGCGCCGAAGTTTATGAGCAAAATGAGCCGTCAGCAGGTGCCGTATGCCGGGATTATGGCCACGCTGGTGGTTTACGTGGTGGGCGTATTCCTCAACTATCTGGTGCCGTCTCAGGTGTTTGAAATCGTCCTGAACTTCGCGTCGCTGGGGATTATTGCTTCGTGGGGCTTTATCATGGTCTGCCAGCTGCGTCTGCGTAAAGCCATTAAAGAGGGCAAAGCCGCTGACGTCAGCTTTAAGCTGCCGGGAGCGCCGTTTACCTCCTGGCTGACGCTGTTGTTCCTGCTGAGCGTGCTGGTGCTGATGGCGTTTGACTACCCGAACGGTACCTACACCATCGCCGCGCTGCCGCTGATTGCTATTCTGCTGGTCGCCGGTTGGTTTGGCGTTCGCAAGCGCGTGGCGGAAATTCACCGCACCGCGCCGTAATCTCTCCTGCAGGCCTGATAGTGAACCTATCAGGCCTGCTTTTCTCAGAACATCCGAAAACGGTATTCAATAATGGCTTCAGAGGACAGCGTCTGCGTGCGCGTATAGTGGCCGTTAGTGAGCACCGGCGTTTTACCGCTGGTTTTATACGACCAGCCGGGGCCAAACATCAGCCAAACCGTTAAATTCTTCAGCGGCGGCGCGGAAGGCGTCCAGCGGGTAAAGGCGCTAATTTCGCCGGTACGTACGTGGTTATTCTTGTAGTTAAACTGCGCGATATTTCCCGCCAGCCCGACAGCCAGATCCGGCGTCAGTTTATAGTCGGAAATATTTGCCAGCACCAGTTCGCCATCGCGCATATAGTCATCGCCGGCATAGGCCATTGAGATAAATGTGCCGCGTGAGTTTTTACTCATATGGCGGGGATAGAAGCCGACTTCATTCTCTTTTTTGGCGCTGGTATAGCCCACACCCCATTTCGTACTCCAGCGGTCGGCCTGCCAGCTGGCGTCGATGGCGAAATGCCAGGCGTTATGATCGAAGTCGCGTTTGCTGGCGGGCATCGCCAGATAGTTATCCAGCGCTTCGGTTGCATAGATTTGCGTGCCGATATTCAAACGCTCGACGGGCCGCAGTTGGGTAAACAACAGATG
Organism: Kluyvera sp. CRP; assembly: GCF_019930565.1. Classification (NCBI taxonomy): domain Bacteria; kingdom Pseudomonadati; phylum Pseudomonadota; class Gammaproteobacteria; order Enterobacterales; family Enterobacteriaceae; genus Kluyvera; species Kluyvera sp. CRP. Next base: position 2,978,241 of record NZ_CP082841.1, read on the forward strand.
CCGGCGCAGATAATTTTCGCTCTCACCGTAGCCATATTGCGCGCTGAACAACTGGCTGTTCCACAACAGTTCGCCGCTCGCCAGATGGTTGATTTTCTCTCCGGTATTGGTCTGCAACTGTTTTTTATCCGGCGAGTTACGGTCCATTGAATTCTCGATATAGGCGCCGCGTAGCGTCAAATGCTCACCGCTGATGCCGCCGCTAATCCCCGAATAGGTGGTGGGCGAGAGGCGATTGGAGGTGGAGATAACGCCGTAATTTTTCAGTACCTGCCAGCCCCAGCGGGCGTTCAACTGGGTATCCGCAACGTTATATTTCAGCTTAATATTACGTTGGCCGAATTTAGAATATCCCTCAGCATTGCTTTTTTTATTACCCTCGCCGTTATTATACAGTACGCCTCGGGAATTAAAATAATCACTGGCGCCTAACTTAACCGCGCCATAATAAACGGCATCAACGCCAATGAAATCGGCAAAATAGCCCGATTGATAATCCACCGCCACGCCCTGGCCCCAGGCATTGTGCACGTGTGTGGGGTTTGCATTCTCCTCCTTCAGATATTTCCAGTAATTCTTTAATGACAGGGTCATCGACGAATCACGAAAAAAAGCGTTATCCAGATACGCGTATTCATTTTGATTGTCGGCGGCCCATGCTGAGATGGCGCAGCCTTGCATCAGCATAAGCAATGCTGTTGCTAATGGTGTTATTTTCATGTGTGATCCCAGAATAGATTCGCGGGGGCAAGAATCCCCGCGGTATTATCAATGTAGCTATTATTTTTGATTATTCAGACGCTGTTTACCGGCTTCGACGTAGTGTAATGTGCCAATTTCCGGCACGCTGTAGTGACCGTTTTTATAGATAATTTTGACCACGGCGGCGTTAGCCAGCGGCTTATTTTTGTCTGGCGAATCGGTGAGATCGGAGATCATAATTTGCATCGATGTGCCCGACGAGATAGCCAGCACGGTTTTATCGCCGTTCGCCTGCGCCTGCTTGACGATAGTCGCCAGCGCGGCCTGGGTGCGGGCTTTTACCTGCGCATAGTTTTCTGCCAGCCCTTTCGGGTCGGCTTTCGCCAGCGCGTCCTGTGAATCCTTCACGGGCAGGGTTCCCGCCTTCATCGCCTGGAACAGCGCGGCGCTATCGGCTAATCCGAGCGCATGTGCGCCGGCTTCCGCCATATCTTTATTGAAGCCGCCCTCAAAACCGCCAAAGAAGGCTTCACGCAGGCCAGGAAGCTCATTGAGCTGGTAGTTTGCGACCCCCATTTGCTTGAGAATGACCGCCATGGTTTCGCGCTGGCGTCCCGCGTCGCTGGAGTAATAGCGGTCAAATGCGATCCCTTTTAACCCTTCGCCAAGATAACGGGCGACCCGGACGCCATCTTCGGTCAGTGGCGTATCGGCCCAGCCCTGAACGCGATCGAAGGTATTAAACAGCGTTTTACCATGACGGGCAAAATAGAGGGTGACGGTATCATCGTGGGCAGAGGGGGCAATATCTGCCGCAGAACAGGTCGCTGCGCTGGCAAGCGCCATTAAAGCAATCAGCCATTTTTTCATTGGGTATCCTTTTTATATTTTTAATTAAAAACAAAAAACCCGCGCCCCTTCTCAATCATCAAAATAGCATGCTTGAGAAATGACGCAGGTTTTGCCTGTTGCAAACAGTAACAATCCAGTTTTGCCGGACAATAGCACCATCAATTTTAAATGGCAGTAATTATTTTATCTCGGGCTTATATTTGTGATCGCCTTCAAGTCTTTTTTTTGGATGATTTAGTCAGGTGATTTTTTCTCTGCTTAACCAAAGAATGGCTTATGCGTGAAATTAAAACAGGGAGGATGTCAGCTTCATCTGGCATGATATTATGATGCTGGTCACAGAAAAGGAATAGCCCCTCTGGATCTTGAGCGGCTTAGACGGTATTTTCACAGCCATCTCAGGATTGTTACTGAAATAAGGCAAAACCTAAGACACTTGTTGCTCTGCATGGGCGGCGGGTGTCTTAGGTTTTTTTTTGCTTGTCATAAGCACCTGTTCCCCTTATCCGAGGAGTTACGATGAATTTACTGAAAGTTATTGCCCCGTTGTTCGCTATATGCGCTTTTTCTGCTCAGGCCGGAGCGGCACCGCTGAAAATATTGGTCGTCAACGATGATGGCTGTGAATCGCCGGGCAGTACATCGCTTCAGGATAAACTTAAGGCAAAAGGCTATGATGTCTGGATGGTCGCTCCGGCCACGAATCAAAGCGGTATTGGCTCGGCCATTACCTTCAAAACGGGAAAAATCTTTGATGTGAAAAAGGTCGCCGAGCAGCGCTATTGCTTCCCGGGCACGCCAGCGGACTCGGTCGACTTTGGACTTCATGGCCTGCTGAAAGAGGCCGCGCCTGATTTAGTGATTTCCGGCGTCAACGACGGCCCGAATACCGGGATGGCACAGGTGAATTCCGGAACCGTCAGCGCCGCCGCTCGCGCAGTTCGCTACGGCGTCCCGGCCATTGCCGCCAGTATTGGCTATCGATTTACCGACGAAGAGATGAAAAATAAATGGCCAAGTACACATAAATACTGGCCCGACTCCGTCGATTATGTCGTTGGCGTTGTGGATAAACTGAATAGCCAGCGTGTGAAAGGGCAGCCGTTATTACCTGTGGGTACCGGGTTAAGTATTAACTATCCGGCGCTGGCGTCGGCGGATATTAAAGGCGTGCGCTATGTCGATAATCAGCGTTTCCCGGTCGCCCAAATTGGCTACGATATTCTGCCCGACGGTACGGCGAAACAGACGATGAATCCGCAGTCGTTAAAACCGGTACTCGACGACAGTGATTCTGGTTGGCTGAATAAAGGTTATATCACCTACACCATTTTCGATGGTTCATGGAATGCGCCGCAGTATGAAGCCCAATATAAGGCATTGCTGAATCCCTGAAACGTGGCGGGTGGCGATGGTCATTAAAAGCTCATTGCCAGCCCTACGCCATAGCCGCTGGTGCCGTTGCCGAACATATAGCGCGCCACCAGCCGCGTTCGGGTAATAAAGACCGGGTACTTGCTGCTGTCCATTTCAATGCCCAGTCCCACCGAGCTCAGGCTATCGAAGCCGAGCTTGCCGCGCTGCTCGCCGAGGTATTCGGTGTGCGCGCCCTCCAGCACATAGCGCACCGGGCTTTTCAGCAGCGTCCAGTCGAACAATGGCGCACGGCGGCGCAGATACAGCCCCAGATTTTGCGCCGTGGCGCTTCCTTCAACGGCACGAGAGGTGCTGCCGAAGGTTTGCAGATTCATTCCCGTGTAGCGCAACTCCACATCGATATCCTGCGCAGGGGAGAGAAGTTCATAGTCGAGCATCAACGAACCGCCCAGCCCGTAGGCATTGAGTCGGCCGCCGTCGAGGAAATCGTAATCGGCGTTTTTATGCCGCTCCAGCGCCCAGGCGCCCACGCGCAGATCGCTGGCCATGGTGCCGAGCATGACGTTGGCGATGGGACGCAGCACCAGATTGCCTCCCCAGCGGTCGCGGTGCAGGTTGAAATCCCAGCCGATACCGCCGGTGGTGGTCAGGCTGTTCCATTTGGTAGGAATACGTCGACTCTGGTCGCCGTCGCTGATCACAAACTGCGGATCATAACGGCTGTAGCCCAATGCGCCTTCCAGATACAATGGAAAGGACTCCCCCATGGTCGCGCCGCCGCCAAACTGGGTAATGGAGAGCTCGGTTTTATCATCGGAACCGGAGCCAATATTGAGATCGCTGGCGGTGATATCTGGCACGATCATAAAGCTCATTAAGGTCAGCACCGCGTCGGCGCGCTGCTTGATCCGCTGGCCCTCCGCCGCTACGGCATCCGGGCTGAATGTCAGCGACGCGAGCAGGAGTAGGGTGATGACGGGATATGCTGCAATCATGGTGCGAGCAGCCTCAACCAGAGAAGATAGATTAACTATAGAGCAGGATTTCTTGCTCAGCGCAGCGGTGGAGCAGACAAAACCTTACACTCACCCCCTTGCGGATCATTGAGTATTGTTTATGATTCGTCGGTCCTGATTGATTGGGTGAATAATGCATAATCGTCCGCTGGTAGCAAAATGGCTGTTGATGATGACCTGTCTGGCGATGGCTATCTGCCTGGTCCAACGGGCTGTCTATCTGCACCATTTTCTTGCGCAGGCCAGCAACCCGGTTCAGGTCTTCTCCAGCCCGGTGACGCCGGAAGCGGAACTTGGCCCGTCGCCGTGTCAGCTGAGCGCCAGCTCGCTACTGTGCGCCCAGCCGATGTTCTTTGACGGCGCGCTCCCCGCCGTTATCCTCTTCCTGGCCCTGATGCCGCTGTTTGTCGAAGTGCGCGCGTTTGTCTTTCGCGACGTGCCACGGCGACCGCCAACCTTACGAATACACCTCAAAAACTGCGTTTTCCGTGAATAAAACATCGTCGTCTTAGCGATTTAATTTTTCATTTACGGAGAAAACACATGTTGAATATCTTCAGGGGATTCCTCCTCCTGTTGCTCAGCTGCGCGGGCATTGCCCACGCAGCGGATAGCGGGTGGTTAACCTCCCCGCAAAACGATCACGCTCGCATTCGTTTCCAGGCCGAAAGAGGCGAGGGCCGAGTGTACGGTCTGCTGACCGTTGAACTTCAGTCCGGCTGGAAAACCTACTGGCGCTCGCCGGGGGAAGGGGGCGTTGCGCCCGAGATAGTCTGGCAGAACGGCGAGAAGGCGCAGTGGTACTGGCCGGTGCCGTCGCGCTTTGACATTTCCGGGCTCACCACGCAAGGCTACCATCGGCGGGTGGCGATTCCGATGATCATCACCGGGAACCTCGGGGATACGCTGGCTGGAACGCTCACGCTGTCCACCTGTAGCAACGTCTGCTTGTTAACAGACTACCCGCTGCAACTTAATCTTAATCATCCTACCGACGAAACCTTCCAGGACGACTTCGAACAGGCGATGCGGACGGTTCCGGCCAGCAGCGGCGTTTCCGCCGATCTCAGCGCACATCTGGCAGGGAAGCAGCTGGTGATTAGCGGAACAACGCCGGACGAATGGCGCTCGCCGGAAATCTATTTCGACCCGCTGGACGGGGGCATTTTGCCCGGAGAGCCTCAGGTGCAAACGCGCGGCAAGGCGTTGACCGTGACCGTACCGGTCACCGACGAATGGGGTGAAGTTCCCGCGACGCTGGCGGGGAAAACGCTCTCCTTTGTGCTCACCAATCATGACCGGGCACAGCAAACGACCCTCACAGTCGGCCCTGATAGCGCTGCATTGCACGATGACACGGCGACCGGCCTGAGCCAGATGCTGCTGTTTGCGCTGCTCGGTGGTCTGATCCTCAATCTGATGCCCTGCGTGCTGCCGGTACTGGGGATGAAGCTCAGCGCGGTGCTGCATGCCGGTACGGACAGGCGCAAGATCCGGCTACGCTTTCTGGCGACCAGCGCGGGGATCCTGTTCTCCTTTGCGCTGCTGGCGGCGATGGTCTCCGCGCTGAAGCTGACGGGGGCGGCACTCGGCTGGGGCATTCAGTTCCAGAACCCGTGGTTTATCGGCCTGATGGTGGCCGTCACCTTTGTGTTTGCGCTCAATCTGTTCGGCGTGTTCAACGTGCTGTTGCCATCGACGATGACGGACAGAATGGCGACGGCAGGGGGCAACGGTACGCTGGGCAGCTTCTTTGAAGGGGTCTTTGCCACGCTGCTGGCGACGCCGTGTTCGGCACCGTTTCTCGGTACCGCTGTCGCCTTTGCGCTGGGCGCACCGCTGACGACGCTGTGGCTTATTTTTATCGCGCTCGGTATCGGTATGGCCCTCCCGTGGCTGCTGGTGGCAATGGTGCCGAAAATCGCCTTGCTGCTGCCGCGCCCAGGACGCTGGATGAACGGGGTGAAAACGCTGCTCGCATTGATGATGCTGGCCTCCAGCCTTTGGCTGGCGACGCTGCTTGCCCAGCATATCGGCGACAGAATCAGCGGGGTTATGGTGCTGACGCTCACGCTGCTGGCGCTGTTCGCTTTTATCTTCGTAACCCAACGTCGGGGAGCGAGTTTCTTTGTGGTTCTGGTTTTGCTGGCGGCCTTAAGCGGTTACCAGCTGCATGGGATCCTCCAGGCTTCGCCTGCGGCCAGGGCTGAAACGGCGATCCGCTGGCAACCCTTGAGTGAAGCGGCAATTGCACAGGCCGTCGCGGACGGGAAGCGGGTCTTTGTCGATATCTCGGCAGACTGGTGCGTGACCTGCAAAGTGAATGAAATACGGGTATTGAATCAGCCGGAGATTATCGCCGCGCTGAATGCGCCTGATGTGGTAGCCCTACGCGGTGACTGGAGCCAACCCTCAGATGCCATCGCTGCTTTCCTGCAAAAACGTAACCGCTTCGCCATCCCCTTCAATGAAGTCTACAGGCCGGGGCAAACCACCGGCGAGATCCTCCCGCCGCTGCTGGACAAAAAGATCCTGCTGAGCGCCCTGAACCCTGTTAAAGGTGAATAACCCATGAAAAACACGCTGATTTTTGGCTTACTGCTCCTTGCTTCGTTGCGCGCCTTCGCCGCGCCGCCGCTGACGCCCGCACAGGAAGCGCGCGTCCAGGAACTGGTGCAGGAGACCTTGCTTAACCATCCGGAAATCCTCGCCGCGGCGGCGGAAAAGCTCGACCAGCAGAGCGCGCAGGCCGATCGCGAGCAGTTGCAGACGGTCCTTAAGCAACACCAGGACTTTCTCTTCAATGACCCGAACTCTCCGCGCTTCGGGGCGACGCATCCCCGGTTGACGCTGGTCGTGTTTACCGATTACAACTGCCCTTACTGCAAGAAATTTGACCCGTATCTGGCAAAGATCGTGGCGAAATACCCCGACGTGGCGGTGGTGTTTAAGTTTCTGCCTTACCGCGCTGAAAGTTCGGTCACCTCGGCACGCGATGCGCTGACCGTGTGGCGTACGCACCCTGAGCAGTTCCTCCGCTTCAACGATATCCTGATGGCGAGAAAGGGCTATCACGATGATGCCAGTATTGCTGAAGCGAAAAAGAAAGCCGCAGTGGTGGTGGATAAGCCCGATGAACAAAGCCTGGAAACGCTGAAGAAAAGCCTGGCGGTCGCGCAGCAGCTTGGGATTCAGGGCACGCCCGCCACGCTGATTGGCGGCGAACTGCTGTCGGGCTGGATCCCGTATGAACAATTTGACGCAATGGTCAGCGAAGCGCTGAAAAAACAGTAAATTGACTCGCGGGGGGACTCCCCCGCGTTAAGGAGAGACGAGTATGAAACCGATCGCGCTGATGGCGTTATCCTTAATCCCGACGCTGGCCTTTGCCAGCGCGCCGCTGCCCGACATTGTAAAACGCTTTAGCGAGCAGCAGAACATCACGATAGTCAAAGAGATAGACGCCCCCGGCGGCATGAAAAGCTGGGTCGGTCAGTATCAGGATATGGGCGTGACGCTGTTTCTGACGCCGGATGGCAAGCACGTGGTGTCCGGTTATCTTTATGACGATAAAGGTAAAAACCTGAGTGAAGACTATTTCAAAAGCGAAATTTATATCCCGATGGGCCGGGAGATGTGGCAAAAGCTCAACAGCGCTCACGCGCTGAAAGAGGGGGCCGATACGGCGGAACGCAAGGTGGTGGTCTTCGCCGATCCGTTCTGTCCGTATTGCAAAACGTTCTGGTCGGCGGCCCAGCCCTGGGTGGCGGCGGGTAAAGTGCAGCTCAATACGCTGTTGGTGGCGTTCCTCAACCCACAAAGCGGGCGTAACGCCACGGCCATTCTGAACGCCGATGACCCGGTGGCGGCCTGGCGGGAGTATGAGCTCTCTGGCGGCAAAAAACTGCCGCCGTTTACGGGCACCACGCCGCGTGAAACCTTCAATTTGCTCCAGCAGCACCAGAAGCTGATGGATGATCTGGGGGCGAGCGCGACACCGGCCATTTATTATATGAATGATAAAAATGAGCTGCAGCAGGTGGTCGGCATGCCGGATGAAAAGCAACTGATTGACATGTTCGGCCCACGCCCCTAAGTCATAGCAACATGCGCGCTGGGGCGGGGGTGACCCCTCCGGCGCCCATTTAGCCCCAGACGTGGATAAAATTCAGTAACACGGTCACGATGACCCAGGCTAACAAAAAATAGCGCCGCTTGTCGTTGCGAGATTCCAGCGCGGAGAAATAGTTGGCGCTGTAAAAGGTGGAGACAATAATCGCCAGCGTGACGACGATATGCCATACCGATTCCCGGATGCCAACACAGGCGCTGACGGCGCTAAAACAGAGCACGATAGCAATGCCGTTAAGCGCGTTGCACATCAGCCAACCCCACAGGCTGGCGGGCCGGACAAACATTTGTTCGAGTCGTAATACCAATGAACTATTCACCCTGTAAATATAAAGTGCGCATAAAATGCAGCTTATGCGTAGGCGTGGAGTTGACCAAAATCAACGTTGTGGGCTGATGTCGACAATTATGTCCTGAATGTTGAGCGGTGTTGGCGTACAGACGGCCAGACTGAGCGCATTTTGCTGGCAATGAGCAATAAAATGCGTCGCAGGCTGCGTACTGTCGATGTCGGCCATCCGCCATACGCCGCCGCCGCGCTGCTTCACGATAGCCTCTTTCCGAGTCCAGATGCGCCAGAAGGCGGCGAGCTGGTGTTCCGGGCGTTCGGCGGCAATTTCCGCCTGTTCGCGGTCGCTGTAAAACGCGCTGACCAGCGATGGCCAGCGCGGGCGCGGGCGGATAACCTCAATATCGCAGCCCACTTCCCCTTCATCGCTGAGTAGCAGGGCGATGTTGTCGCCGCTGTGGCTCAGGTTGAACCACAGCGCCTGCTCCCCCCCAAACGCCGGTTTTCCCTGCTCGCCATAGATAATCTCCGGCAGCGGCGAGCAGACGTGGCAAAGTAGCGCCCGACCCGCCAGCCAGGCGGCGCGTCTTGCGCCCGGCGGTGCCGCCGCCATAATTTCTGCGGCGAGCGGAATGGCGCTTAAGGCCGGAATGTTCCCCAGATAAAGCCGGTACATTTCAGGGCCAGCGTTGAATAATCATCGAGGTGTTGATGCCGCCGAAGGCAAAGTTATTACTCTGCAGGAACTCACAATCCACCCGGCGGGCCTTCGCCATGATGTAGTCCAGCGCACCGCAGTTTTCATCCGGATGCCGCAGGTTGAGCGTGGGCGCAAACCAGCCTTCGCGCATCATCTGCAGACTCATCCAGGCCTCCAGCGCGCCACAGGCGCCGAGGGTGTGACCAAAATAACCTTTCAACGAGGAAAAGGGGACGCGGTCGCCGAACAGCGCGGCGGTTGCCTGGCTTTCGGCAAGATCGCCGCGATCCGTTGCGGTGCCGTGGGCCGAAATATAGCCGATATCCTGCGGACTTAAGCCTGCCACTTTCAGCGACTGCGCCATACAGATTTGCATGGTTTCGCGCTGGGGTTGGGTGATATGGGCGGCATCGCAGTTGGTGGCAAAGCCGACGATCTCGCCGAAGATGGTCGCGCCGCGCGCTTTTGCGTGCTCCAGTTCTTCAAGAATGAGCGTTCCGGCACCTTCACCCACCACCAGACCGTCGCGTTTCTCGTCGAACGGGGAGGGAGTTGTTTTCGGTTGGTCATTGCGCTGGCTGGTGGCGAACAACGTATCAAAGACCGCCGCTTCTGAGGGGCACAGTTCCTCTGCGCCACCCGCGACCATCACGGTCTGGTAACCGTGGCGGATGGCTTCCCACGCGTAGCCAATCGCCTGGCTGCCCGAGGTACAGGCGCTGGAGGTGGGGATAACCCGCCCGCGCAGGCCAAAGAACAGGCCGGTATTCACGGCGGTGGTGTGCGGCATCATCTGCACGTAGGTGGTGGCGGTAATGTTATTGGTGTGCTTCTCGGTCAGCATGGTGGCGAATTCGCTCATCGGGCCGGTGCTGCCGGTTGAGGAACCATAGGCAATCCCGGTTTCACCATTAGTCAGCACCTTATCGTCGAGCAAACCCGCCTGCTCCAGCGCCAGCTCGGTGGCCCGCGTCGACAGCAGCGACACGCGGCCCATCGCGCGGATGCGTTTACGGGTGTAATGGTCCGGCAGCCTGAAGTCTTCTATCGGCGCGCCCAGCAGCGTTTGCAGCCCGTCGAATTCCTGCCATTCCGGCATATACCGTACGGCGTTTTCGTAGGCCAGCAGCCGGGTGGAAACGTCCTGCCAGTTATCGCCAAAGGCGGTGACGCCGCCCATCCCGGTAATCACCACGCGGCGCGTCATAGCATCCCTCCATTAATGGAAATAACCTGGCGAGTCACGTAACCGGCAATATCTGACATCAGATAAGCGGCCAGCCCGGCCACTTCGTCCGCCTGTCCCATGCGTTTCATCGGGATAGCGGCCATGGCCTCTTTCAGCGCCGTCTCTTCCATCTGCAGCATGCCGGTATCGATAAGGCCCGGCGCAATGCAGTTGACGGTGATTTTGCGTTTTGCCAGCTCTATCGCCAGCGCTTTGGTGGCGCCAATAATGCCCGCTTTGGCGGCGCTGTAGTTCACCTGGCCCCGGTTGCCCATCACGCCAGAGACGGAAGAGAGCGTGATAATGCGTCCTCCCTGGCGCGCGCTAATCATCGGCATAATACAGGGCTGAATGACGTTGTAGAAACTGTCGAGATTGGTGTGGATCACTGCATCCCAGTCGTCATCGCCGAGCGCCGGGAAGGCGGCGTCGCGCGTTATGCCAGCATTGCTCACCACGCCGTACCATGCGCCATGCGCCGCAATATCCTGCTCCAGCACCGTGCGGCACTGCGCACGATTTGCGACGTCAAATTGCAGCAAACGACCCGTGCCACCAAGGGCGTGAATCGCTTCCAATGTCTCCTGCGCGCCGGCCTCGTCATGGTGATAATGAACGCCGACCACAAAACCTTCCGTCGCCAGCTTTTGGGCGATGGCGCGCCCGATCCCCTTGCTGGCACCGGTCACTAAAACTGAACGACTCATGAGCACGCTCCTTGTTGAAAGAGAGAATGAAGTTCTTCCGCCGTCGGCTGGAAGGTATTCACACGACCCGATGCCAGCGGCTCCGCGCCGACATGAATTGTGCATTCAAAGCTGCCGAAACGTTCGTCCTGCATCAGACGGCTGATGGCGACAGAAAGCGTTTTTCCGCCTGGCAACGCGCCCGCGGCGCAAACCAGCTCACGGGCGCCGAGCACCATCCCCAGCGCCATCGCCTCCAGCCCTTTCTGCTGACGATGCCAGCCGGACCACACGCCGACGGTCTGCGCCATCAGCTCCAGCGCGAACCAGCCGGGGAGGTTTCCTTGCGGATCGAGATACGGCCCCAGCACGCCGTCGGAAGTCACGGCGACGCGGCACATGGCGGTTTCCTCGGTCACGCTCACCACCTCTTCCAGCAGCTGCATCGGGGCGTCGTGCGGCAGATAGTCGCCGGGTGATAAATAGCGGCTCATGAAACCCTCCCGAGCAGGATGCTGGCGTTGTTGCCGCCAAACGCGAACGAATTTGACAGGATAACCGGGCGCTTCAGCGTCTGCGGCTGCGTAATAATCCCGCAGGGTGCCAGTGCCGGGTCGCGCGGCGACAGGCTAAAGTCCTGGGCAGGAAGCGGTAAATTTCGTTGTAATATTAACATGCTGAGCGCCGCCTCGGTGATGCCTGCCGCGCCCAACGTGTGGCCGGTCAGGTGCTTGGTGGAACTACAGGGCACCGCTTCGCCAAACAGCGCGTTCACCACGCGAGATTCGATCCGATCGTTCAGCGGCGTTGCGGTGCCGTGGAGATTAATGTAGCCGATATTGGCAGCGGCCATCTCCGCGTCGTTGAGCGCTTGCTGAATCGCGCGAATCGCGCCCTCGCCCTGGGGATGCGGCGCGGAAATATGGTAAGCATCGCTCGACTCGCCGACGCCCAGCAGCGCGATAGGCTGCGGCTCACGCGTCAGCAGCATCAACGCCGCGCCTTCACCGATGGTGATGCCGCAACGATCCTGAGCAAACGGCTGGCACCGCGTGGTGGAGAGCGATTCCAGGCTGTGGAAACCATTAATCGGCATCCGGCTCAGGGTGTCCGCGCCGCCGACGATCGCCACGTCCGCCAGTCCGGCCTCAATCAGACGACGACCGCTGATGATCGCGCGGGCGCTGGAGGAGCAGGCGGTTGAAAGGGTAAACGCCGGGCCGTCGAGCGCTAACCAGTGGCTGAGAAAGCGCGACGGGTCGCCCAGCTCCTGTTGCGGATAGCGCCACGCGGTGCTGGCTTCGCCGTTCAGGGTCAGGTTGACGTGTGCGTCGCCCTCATCCAGTCCGGAGGTGCTGGTTCCGAGCACCACGGCAACCCGCTCGTGGCCATACTGCGTGATGGCGGCATCCACCTGCGGCTGAATCTGCGCCAGCGCGGCCAGCAGCAGCTGGTTGTTGCGCGAGCGGTGGTCGCGAAAGGTATCAGCAATGACGGGCAGCTCGCCGTCGACGCCGCCCAGCACTGCCTCGGGATGTCCCTGAAGCCAGCCGGTTCTTGGGCGCATGCCGGGGGCCACGCCGCGCGTCAGGTTCGCGGCGATCTCATCGAGCGTGTTGCCCAGCGCATTGATCATGCCGACTGCCGAAATATAGATCATCTCAGTCACCCAGATATTGAATGGTGATGTGGTATTTAAAAACGTGCTGCGCAATGCTGATTGGCTCACGTTTGCCGTGGCGGTTGAGGTAGGTGATTTCGGTCACCAGCTTACCACGGGCGTTGCGCAGCTCGCGCTTATCGCCGCTGTCGGTCAACGTCCAGCCGGCGGGCAACTGCGGCTGCCAGGCGCTGATGGGCCAGTGGCTGAGCATCACGTCGGCCAGTACCTGGCTGGCGGGCGGCAGCTGTGGCGCAACGATCGACTGCTCGGTGTGCAGCCCGTGTTCGTCGTAGGTGGCGAGAAACAGACGAATACCGACCGACGACAGGCCCGCGAGGGTGAGTTTTTTATCATCGGCGTTCAGCATGACCAGCAGCGACTGGGTCTGACCGTTGAAGCTGCCGGTCAGCAACTGCTGAGAACTGAGCGCCGGGGAGATGCCCGGCGTCGGTAGGGTCACGCGGGTTCCCGGCTCCAGCCACGCCTGCGGGCGAGCGGATGGCGCCGGTGGCGTGTGGCTGCAAGCGGTCAGCAGCAGAGTGCCGATCAGAAAAAGGGCGCGGATTGCCGGATGGCGACACGCGTCGCGGTACGCTGTAGGCCGGATAAGGCGACGCCGCCATCCGGCAAAAAAGGTCGCTGTCATCATCGTTATTTCTTCTCTCTTTTCGTCGGCATCGCCAGCGGCGATAGCAGAAAGGCGGTGAAAATGCCGCTCACCAGCACGATACCGAAACTGCTGATGGCCTGCGTGGCGCTAAAGACCAGCATGCCAAGCGTCAGCAGTGTCGTCAGCATCGCCAGCGTAATTGCCAGCAGCGACGTCAGCGGCGTGCCGCGCGGGTTGCTGAAAAATAGGGTGTAGTTAATACCGATCCCCAACACCAGCACCAGCGCCAGCAGCGAGAACAGGTTCAGCGGATGTCCACTGAACGCCAGCACCGCCAGCCCACAGCCTAATGACAGCAGTGAGGGGACCAGGCTGATGACCCCTTTCCGCCAGCCGAGGCGGGCGATTGCGCCGCAGGCAATCACCGCCAGCGCCACGCCCAGCAGGCCGGTCAGAATATGGCGATAGAGCGCGAACAGTGCATCGAAAGTGTGTTTACGATCCACCCACGCCACGCCAGGCTGTTTTTTACTCAGCGCATCCAGCGCCGCGCTTTCTTTGACCCCTTCAGCGGGTACCAGCACGCCGCTTTCACCGTTGGGCAGCGTCAGCCACAGCAGACGCCAGCCTTCACTGGCCGGGCTGCTCAGCCAGCTATCGACCGTCACCGGCATAGGTTTGAGGTCCGGATTCACCATGGAGATCCCGGCACGGCCTAGCGCCTGAGCGATGGCGGGCGCGGCGGTTTGCAACGCCTTGAGGTCCTGCTGCTGCCGGGCGAGGGAATTCAGTGGAAGAGTGCGATAGCCGCTCATCCAGCCGCGCTCTTTCGCCTGCTCCAGCGCGGGAATAAACCCTTCCAGCCGCTCCAGCGTTTGCTGTGCAGAAGTGCCGTAAACCACAAACCATTTTTGATCGACGCGCTGCCCGGTTAGCGCGGTAATCGCTTTTTCCTGCGCCAGAATGTGCTGCGGCAGCGCCTGAAGCTGCGAGATATCGTCATCGACGCGCAACGCGGCGAGGCCCGCCAGCGAGAAAATCGCCAGCGCCACCGGCAGGCCGACGGACAGTTTTCGGTTGCGTCGCCATGCGGCCAACCAGCGCAGCATCAGCCCCCGCGCCGGAATCGGGCGCACCGGCAAACCACGACACAGCCACGGATGCCAGAAAATCACCGTCAGACAGGAGGCGGAAAGGCCGACGGCGGCAAATACCGACATCTGCCGAATAGCGGGGAAGGGGGCGAGCATCATGATTAGATACGCCGCCACGGTGGTCAGCAGCGCCAGCAGCAGCGCGTTACGCACTTTGGCGAGGCTTTGCCACGGCGAGGCTTCCGCGCCATGCACCATGCGCTCGGTCAGATAGTAGAGCGTGTAGTCGGCGGAAATACCGATAATGCTCATGCTCATCACCAGCGTCATCAGGTGCAGCTCGCCGAACGCCAACAGCGTGACCACGGTGCCCGCCAGCGCGCCGATGGCGATGGAGGTCAGACACAGCAGCAGCGGGCGCAGCGAGCGGAAAGTGAGAAGGATCAACAGCACTACGCCGAGTATCGTTGCTGTGCCGAGCGTTGAGATATCCTGCTTCGCCTGCTGGCTGGCGTAGTCGCTGTAAAACACCGTCCCGCGCGACAGCAGCTGTGCCTGCGGATGACGGGCCTTCAGCTCGCTTTCCAGCGCGCTCAGCGTGGTTACCAGCCGGTGCGTTTGCTGCATGTCGAACGACGAACCGGACAGCTCGCCGTGCAGCAGATACCAGTAGCGTCCGTCGCCATCCTGCGTCACCAGCCAGCCGTCCATCAGTCTTAGCCGCTGGCCATTTTTCGCCATCGCCAGCTGCGCGCCGCGCATCAGCATCAGCGGGTCGTTTTGCAGCTCTTTGCCGCTCACGCCGGAGAAGGCCGAATAGAGCTGGGAGAGGATCCACTGCGCCTGCGCTGCGCCGCCGTTTTGCAGCCGCGCGCGGGTCTCCGGGTCAATCAAGCCGTTACGGTGCTGCCAGAAAAAATCACCCCAGGCTTGCTGGCTGTCGGCATCCATCGGGCCTTTGACTTCCGCCAGCGCCTGCGATTTTTCCAATAGCGCCAGCCAGTCGCGGGCGACCTGCGGGTCGTCCTGTTTGCCGGGGCTGACCAGCCAGACCAGCTGACGGTCGAGGCGCTGCATAAACCCGTCGTTAAGGCTCGGCGGAATCGCGCCCATTGCCTGTTTCGGCAGCATGGCCAGCACGCTGCTGTTCAGCCGCGCTTTCGGCAGCAGCGTCAGCAGCGCCGCCAGCATCAGCAGACAGCAGAAAGCCCACAGCAGCGCCGGGCGTTTACTGGGCGGCAAAGCGTTGGCGTTCGTCATCGGTCAGTTGGGCGGGCGTCAGCTGGTGTTGAGAGAGGACAATATCGGTGCGATCGCCCTGTTTATCGTTGAGCACAATGCGCTGCAGATAGTCTTTACCGGCCAAATCAATGGTGGCGAAGATTTTATCCAGCGGCGTCGTGGTTGGCGTCAGG
The DNA here is from genome assembly GCF_019930565.1 of Kluyvera sp. CRP. Taxonomy (NCBI): domain Bacteria; kingdom Pseudomonadati; phylum Pseudomonadota; class Gammaproteobacteria; order Enterobacterales; family Enterobacteriaceae; genus Kluyvera; species Kluyvera sp. CRP. The sequence continues at coordinate 2,994,004 of NZ_CP082841.1, forward strand.
CTCAGCGTCCAGCGGCCTGCGCCCTGGTCTTTAAAATCGACGCGGAAGTTTTGCTCAAGCACGGCGCGATCGGCCTGGAACAGCGCGCGCAGCAGGTGGTTAAACTGGAACATCTGCGGGTTGTTTTCCGCGGTGATGGTCTGCGGCGGCTGGCCGTTAATGGCCTGCACCATACGTTTGTCATCGAGCAGGAGCTGCATCGGGAACGGGCTGGTTTGATCCCACAGCAGCCCCCGATCGCGGGCAATCAGCATCGTCCCCTGAGAACGCAGCGGCTGCGGCAGATCCTTGATGGTCCGGGTCTGGTCGAAGTGCGCGCGAATCACCGGCTGTTCGGTAAAGCGTTGTTGCAGCGTGTCGAGCGTCAGTGCGCTGACAAACGGGCTTATCAATAGCGCCAGCAGCGGCAGCCATCTCATGGCGTGACCCCCATACGTTCAAACAGAATATCCGGGCTGACGAAGCACATCTCGCCGCTGGCGTCGTCCACCGCCACCTGGATGGTGTAGCCGCTGGTGGCGCGCTGGCCGCTTTCGGCATCGAAAATGTCGTAGTTGATGCGCAGGCGGTTCTCAAACTCGTTGATTCGCGCGCGGACGCGAATGCGCTGCTCGAAGGTCAGCGGGTGACGGTACTTCACGCGGGTATCGACCACCGGCCACAGGAAGCCGGAGGCTTTCATCTGCCGATAGCCGTAGTTGAACTGGTTTAGCAGCGCTTCGCGGGCGATTTCGAAATAGCGGAAGTAGTTGCCGTGCCATACGACGCCCATCATGTCGACGTCGTGAAAAGGAATGGTCAGCTCAACTTCAGCCGTAAAACGGGGATCGTTTAGCACCCTTTACTCCTTGTGTTGCGGATCCGGCAACTGCCAGAAATCAAAAAAGTTAAACCAGTCGAGCGGTGACTGCAGCGCATAGTGCTCGAGGCGTTCGGCATAGCGGTCGATGGCGTGTTGAAGCGCCTGCTGGCGGTCGGCGCGCGGTAGCGGCAGCGGGTCGGCAAACGGTTCACAGTGAATGTGCAACTGCCCCTGCTGGCGCAGCGCGAACAGCAGTTCGACCGGACAGCGCAGCAGGGCGGCGAGAATAAACGGCCCCTGCGGGAACGGCGCGAGCTGGCCCATAAAACGGCTCCAGCATACGCGCCATTGGCCGCCGCGCTGCGGACTGACCGCAATGCGGTCGCCGACTATGGCGATCCACTCGCCGCGGTCCAGTTTTTCCTGCAGCAGCATGGCGGTGTCCGGGCCAATATCGGTCACCGGCAGCAGGTTAATCCCGGCCTGCGGGGCCATCTCCTGCATAATCTGTTTAAAGCGCTGGGCGTTATCGCTGAACACCAGCGCGTTGATAACCGTGCTGCCCTCCCGCTGCGCCAGCGCGCGACACACTTCAACATCCCCCAGATGCGAGACCAGCAGCAGCTTGCCGCGGCCCTCGCCGCCGTTTAAGGTCGCTTGTGCGCCAGGCGCAAAGACCACGTCGCGGCCCGGTTGCAGCGCGCCGCGCCAGCTGGCGATTTTATCGAGCATCGCGTTGCCAAAACGCAGGAAGTGCTGATAGCTGGTGAGGTTTTTCGGCACCGGCATGCCGCGCTCGGTGAGCTGTTCACGCACGCGCGTTATCCAGCGCTGTGAAGCGTGGCGAGCGCGGCGGGCCGTCAGCCAGTAGACGCCCACCACCGGGTAGAGCAGCAGCGTGAAGGCTTTTCGTCCCAGTAAGCGCCACACTTGCAGCATCAGGCGCATCCCCCATAAGCCTCTGACCTCCTGCTGGCGCGCCCAGTGCGGCGAGGCGCGGCGAAATAGCAGTGTTGGGAGGCGCGGCAGCATGCCAAGGAACAGCCGTGTGTGCATCCATGATATGCGCAGGTTGTCTTTGAAGGCATCGAAATGGGAAAGACCGTCCGACGGATAGGTCACGCGGGTCGGGACAAAATAGCTGGTGTTGCCCTGCCAGTAGAGCCGCACCATCACTTCGGTATCAAAATCCATCCGCTGACCAAGCCTCACCCGTTGAGCGAGCTGGAGCGTGGGGGCAAGCGGGTAGACACGAAAACCGCACATGCTGTCTTTCAGCTGCAGCGACAGCGTTTCAATCCATACCCAGACGTGGGTCACCCAGCGGCCATACAGGCGCGAACGGGGAATTGAGTCGTCGTAAATCGGCTGCCCGGAAATCAGCGCCGTTGGGTGTGCTTTCGCCAGCGTCAGCAGTCCGGGAATATCTTCAATCGCGTGCTGACCGTCGGCATCCAGCTGGACGGCATGGCTATAGCCCGCCGCTGCCGCCGCCTGTAGCCCCCGGATCACCGCCGCGCCTTTACCGGCGTTTTCCGCCTGCCGAATCAGTGTCAGGTTCTCGGTTTGCGCGGCCAGCTGTTGCAGCGCTTCGCGGGTGGCGGCATCGCTGCCGTCGTCGACCACGATGCAGGGCAGGCCAAACGGCTGCAGGCGTGCGAGCACGCTCGCCATCATCGGGCCGTGGTTGTAGCAGGGAATGACCACGCAGGGGGAAAAGGTCAACGACATAACCGAATCTTCCCGCTGCTGGCCGTGTGGCGCGCGTCGCCATCGTGACGCAGGTAGCTGAACGTCAGCAGCCCGCGCGCTTCCTGCCAGTTCAGGGTCAACGTGACCACCATCGATGGCAGGAGCGGAGCCTGAAATTTCACATTCTGCAGGCTGTGAAAACGCCAGCCGGGGGCTAACTCCGTGGCGGCGTAATGCATCACCCAGTCTAGTTGCGCCACGCCGGGCAGCAGGGGCTGAATGGCAAAGTGCCCCTGGAACCAGCAAAGATCGGGATCGAGAGAGAGCACAATCTCAAGCTGCTGTGGCGGTGCCTGATGACGCTCAATTTCACGGGGTTTCATGCAATAACTCCTGCAATTGCGCATAGACACGCTTATTCATACTGTTAACCGGAATTTCATCGATAATGCGCCAGTAGCGCGGCACGGCCACCGGCTCCAGCCATGGCCGCAGCGCGCGTCGCCACGCCCGCTCCTGGGCTTTCCCGCCGCCGTTTTGCCAGCGCTGACGGGCGTCATCGTCCAGCACCAGCAGCACGCCTACGCTCTGGCGACCGTGGCGGGTGACGGGCAGCGCCACGGCCTCGCGAATGCCCTCCAGCGTCAGTAGCCGTTGCTCAATTTCGCTGAGTGAAACGCGTTTCTCTTCAATTTTAACCACCCGGCCATGGCGGCCAAGCAGATGGAAATGACCGTTCGCGGAAAGCTGTAAAACATCTTCGAGCATAAAACCGTTAACGTCGGCGATCAGCGGCGAATATACGCGAAACGCCGCGCCTTGCCGGTCGAAATGGATACCCGGGAAAGGCTGCCAGCGGGGATTTTCCCGTTCACGGTAGCGCCAGGCGATCACGCCGGTTTCGGTGCTGCCGTAAATTTCATCCGGCCAGACCTTCAGCCAGGCGGCACTGCGCTGCGCATCCTGCCAGTCCAGCACGCCGCCAGCGGAGAGGGCCAGCGCCAACGGCGGCGGCACCAGCTGTGGATCGAGGCGTTTGAGAAAGGCCGGGCTGCTGATAAACGCGTAGCGATGCGCGTGGCTCAGTGCAGCCAACTGCTCGGGGAACGCGAGCATCGTGGCATGCAACGGCAGACCGAGCGCCATCGGCAGGAAAATGCGAAACGTCAGGCCATAAAGATGCTGCGGCGTGACGGACGCGACGACACGACAACCGGCAAGGCGTTCGGCAAACTGCGCGGACAGCAGCCCGGCCTCACGGTCGAGGCAGACAATCGGCTTGACGATACGCTTGGGCTGCCCGGTGGAGCCGGAGGTGAACAGCTCGATCACGGCATCGTCGCGCAAGGGCGGAAAGTGAACGACGTTGTTGAGCGTTGACGCGGTGTCCACTACCAGCTGCGTTCCCGGCCACTCCAGCGGGGCATCGCTCAGTACGCCGTCGAACAGCGCGCGCTGTTCATTGAGCAGCGCGGGGCGGCTATGGCCGGGGAGCACCGGGATTTTGCCCGCGAGCAGGGTCGCCAGCAGGGCGATGATAAACCGATAACCGTCTTCACAGCACAGCGCCCAGCGGTCGCCCTGTTGGTGCTGCAAGCGCGCCATCAACCGCGCAACGTCGCTGCGTAAATGCGCCAGCGTCCACAGGCGATCGTGCTGCCAGACGATGGGCGTCGTCGAAGGGCGGGGTGCGGTAAGCCATTCGGCAAGCGTCAGCGGCGGCTTCACTGAGACCCCCGCTTTCTCAGGCGACGGCGAATCAGCCATTCTCCCGCCATGAGCCCGCCCATCAACAGATAGGCGATCATGCCGTTCCACAGCGTCCATAGCGTCATGTCGCCGTACACCACGGTAAAGAGGGCCACGCTGCCGTTAACGATAAAGAAACCACTCCAGATTTGCGTCACCCGCCGGGTATAGCGCACTGCCTGCGGGGGCAAATTGGGCTCTTGCAGTCGCGCCAGCCGTTCAATAATCGGCATAGATGACCACAGCGAACCGCCAAATACCGCCAGCATCACGGCGTTGACCACCACCGGGTATAGCAGCAATAGCTGATGGGTTTTCAGCAGGTAGCTGGCCACGCACAGCGTAACGCCAGCCGCGGCGACGATCTGCGTAACCACGCGCAGCGGCCCGGCCTGCCGACCGGTCTGGCAAAAACGCAGGAGAAATAGCAGCGCCATGAGCGGCAACAGCCATTGCAGGCGATGATGCGCCAGCGCGTAGCCAATCAGCAGAGGCCAGGCGAGCAGGAGTGCGCCCGTTATCAGGGCAACAAACGGCAGCGAGCGCGCGCTCGACACGGCGGTTACGCTTCTTTCAGCAGGCCGGCCACCGCATCGACCACATCCTGCACGGTACGAACGGCTTTGAACTCTTCCGGCTTAATTTTTTTACCGACCTTTTTTTGCAGCTGCACGACCATATCGATAGCGTCAATGCTGTCCAGCTCAAGGTCTTCATACAGACGGGCTTCCGGCTTAATATCCTGCGGATCTATCTCAAACAGCGTCTCCAGCAGCGCGGAGACTTCGGCGTAAATTGCGTGTTGTTCGTTCATAGCCTGGCTCCTTATGCGCGCTGTGATTGAATGAAAGACGCCAGGGTGGCGACCGAGAAAAAGTGCTGGCGCATCTCGTCGCTTTCCGCGGAGAGCACCACGCCGTACTGATTTTTTACCGCCAGACCCAGCTCAAGGGCGTCAATCGAGTCCAGACCGAGTCCGTCGCCAAACAGCGCCGCCTCGCTATCGATATCCTCAACGGTAAGCTCATCCAGATTTAATGTGTTGATGATGAGATGCTTAATTTCGAGATGAAGCGCTTGCATCATTAATTCCTATGCCAGTCTCAGTATTTGTTTGTAATTTCAGCAAAAGGTGCCGATTTAATCGTCTTGCAGCCAGCGCCGGTTCTTGTTCTTCTGTTGGATAAAACGCCTCGACGCTGACCCGTTCACCCACCGTAACGGTAAACCGGGGTCGGGTGGGGGGCGCATCGTACCATTTACGCTGTTTACTTAGCATAGATTCGGTACAGCGAATCACCACGATGCGAATGTCGCAGCCGCAGCGGACGGCAATATTCGCCGCGCCGCGCTGGAGCGTCATTTTTTCGCCCGGCACGGTACGCGTTCCTTCGGGAAAAATCAAAATTGTGTCGCCCTGCTGCACGCGTTGGCAGCTGGCCGGCAGCAGGATATCGGCCCGGTCGTTAATCAGGTAATCCGCTGCGCGAATCACGCCGCTAACGAAGGGATTTCGCAGCAGCGCGCTTTTTACCAGACAATCGGTTTCCGGCATGATAGAGGCCAGCATGACGTAGTCAATCAGACTAGGATGGTTCGCCACCACCAGACAGCCGCGATCCTCACGCAACGCGTCGGCGTTTTCAATGCGGTAGTCCAGCACGCCAACGGCTTTCACCACCGCTAAGAACAGGCGAAAGCTGGCCGAGATACTGCGCCGCGCCAGCCGCTTGCGGCGCGTTTTGTCGCGCACGACCAGCAGTAATAAATTAAACCAAATCAACGAGAGCAGCAGACCGCCCACGCCAAACAGGGCGAAACAGACGCCGGTCATCGCGGCGCGCCAGAGGCGATTCAGACGACCACTTTTCCCGCTCATGTCCGGCTCCAGCACCACTGCATACGCTCGCCGTCGACGGTAAAGGCTCGGGCATCCTGAAGGTAGTGCCTGAGGAACAGCAGGCTTTGCGGCAGCGCGGGCTCATCCTGCGTGGTACCCGGCTGCGTCTGGCAGCGCCATGTGTCCCCGGCTTCCAGCACCAGCCCGACGGCATAGGGCCAGGTCGGCATCGTCGGCGGCAAATGCGGACGATAAAACGCGGGCAACTCACCATCAAAATCGACCAGCAAAACGCGGCGGTATCCCGCGTGAATCAGGGCGATGGCTTCACATAACCCTTGCTGAAACGTATCTCTACCTGCCGAAAGCGAGGAAGAGACCAGCGGCTGTTGGGCGGCAATGGTCAGATTGCCGACCGACGAGTTGTGCACCGAAAGGGCGAAATCGGTCGGCGAAAGCGGTTGTTCCGTCGCCAGCGCCTGCAGGAGACGGAAGTTGCGTTCCAGTTCGCCGTGGCGGCTGGTGAACAACACGGCATCGACCGGCTGGCGGCGCAGAAGCGTCAGACCGCACTCAACGGCCAGCTTGCTGCCCGAACTGAGGCGGCGCGCGGTCATCATCGGCAGCGCCGTGGGTTTGGCCAGCGGCGCCGATGGGTCGATAGCCTGTGCGTGCAGCGACCAGCCTCGCCATTGCTCATCGCTGGCGAGCCCTGGCGCAGCGGCCTGCCAGTCAATGATGTTGAGTGATAATTTCATGCATTCGCGCCCAATTTATGAGTCAACCAGCCTTTGGGTGAACGTCAAAATACCATACCACGCCGTCTTAACGCGATTTCTTATGACATCCCGGCCGCTCACAAATGTGACCGCGCGCGCTAACCGGCCAGGATGCCGGTTTTGTCCTGTTTAATGTCATCTCTGTCCGTTGATTCAAAACGGCATCCAGCATTTGATGAGGCATCGGATTTTCCGACCGCAACTGACTGGAGGATGAGAAGAGATGACCCATCAGATTACCCTTCGTTTTGAGGATGGCGCGACGCAGATGATTGACTGTCGCGCCGGTGAGTCCGTCGCCGATGCGGCGCTGCGCGCCCGCGTCAGCATTCCGCTGGACTGCCGTGACGGCGTCTGCGGTACCTGCAAGGCCACCTGCGCTGCCGGTGACTATCAGCACGGCGACTACGTTGATGAAGCGCTTTCAGCGCAAGAAGCGCAGGCGGGGAGGGTGCTGACCTGCCAGATGCGTCCGTCCAGCGACTGCGTGATTGAGATTGCCGCCGCGTCGGACGCCGCTGGCGTGGGAACCTTCCACGGGCACCTCACCGCCAGCCGCGCGCTGTCGCCGTCGACCCTGACTTTCTCGATTGCCCTCGATGACCGTCAGGCGCTGAGCTTCCTGCCGGGGCAGTATGTCAATGTGCAGGTACCCGGCAGCGACCTGACGCGCTCCTACTCCTTCAGTTCCGGCCCCTCAGAAAATGAGGTGTCGTTCGTGGTCCGCAACGTGCCGCAGGGACTGATGTCGACCTGGTTGAGCGAGCACGCCCGCGTCGGTGAGGCGATGACTTTTCGCGGGCCGATGGGCAGCTTCTACCTGCGCCCTCTCGAGCGCCCGGCGCTGTTTCTGGCGGGAGGGACCGGGCTGGCTCCGTTCCTGTCGATGCTGGCGAAGCTGGCGGACGACGGCGAGACCACGCAGCCGGTACATCTGATTTTTGGTGTGACCCGTGACGAAGATTTGGTGGCGCTGGAGACTCTCGACGCTTATGCCGCGTGTATGCCGAACTTCAGCTACCGCTGCACCGTTGCCGACCCGGAAAGCCGTTACCCGCATAAAGGTTATGTCACCGAGCACATTGATGCCCGCCTGCTTAACGCCGGCGAGGTGGATGTCTATCTCTGCGGCCCGCCGCCGATGGTGGACGCGGTGCGCAGCTATCTGGACAACGCCGGGGTGATGCCGCGTAACTTCTACTATGAAAAATTTGCCGGGGCGACGCAGCCTGTGCAGAGCGGCGAGCAGCACATGGTGGCGGCGGACGTGGATGACGCGTTCGACCTGCGCCTGGCGCTGGAGCTTGGCGCGGTGCAGCTGACCATGGGGCGTCTCTCCGGCGAACAGCTGACCACTTTCCGGCATCTGGCTGACGCTACCGCGGCGTTTGTCTCCGGGCGGCGTTTCCTCGACGTGGCGGGCTATGTGGCGGCCAACCACGCTTTCCATCAGTTCCTGATTGAGGCCACCCGCAACGCGCAGTTGATTGCGCTCTACGCCCAGCTGACGGTGCGTGACTACATTGACCGCGCGCTGACCGCCAGCGTCGAAATCGTCGGCGATATTGTGCAGCAGCACCGGGATTTAGTCTCGGCCTTTGAATATGGCGACCTCAACGCCGCCCGCGACGTGCTGGCGCAGCACGCGCACCATTCCCGTACCACCATGAGCCGGGCGCTGGCGCTGAAGACGGCGCCTGTCGTCGTCACGCCGCCCGTGCCGGAACCCGAAGCGCCGCGCTGTCCGTTCCATGACCTGCAGCCATCGCTGCCGCCTTACTCACATGAGCTGGCGTGGCCGGAAGGGCTGGCGCCGTTTAAGGTGGTGGACGACGGCTCGCAGGGCGACCCCTACGAGCACTACCGCTGGATGCGCGAACACGCGCCGGTGCTGCGCTGCCAGTCGGCGACCACCGATGTCTGGTTCCTGTCGCGTTATGACGACGTGTATCAGGCCATTCGTAACCCCAAACTGTTTTCGTCCGAAGTGGTCAGCCCGCCGCCGCTGACCTTCCTGACCCTGTTCGACGCACCGGGGCATACTCGTCTGCGCAAAGTGGCGCAGCCGTCGTTTATGCCGCTCGCGTTAGAGCCGTTTATTCCGGAAATTGAACGCCGCGCCGAGGCGCTGATTGACCAGATGCTGGCGAACGGCGGCGGCGATGTGGTGGAAGATTTTGCCATTCCGCTCAGTATCGCCACCATTTCGACGATGATCGACGTGCCGAACGAAGACGAAGAGAAGATGAAGTTCTGGTCGGACGAAACCTTCAGCTATTTTGGCCGTCTGGCGCGTAACGCCCCCGGTACCGGCACCGATGAACAGAGCGCAATGGCTTTCTTCGCCTATCTGAAAGAGGCGATGGAACGGCTGTATCTCAGCAACAGCCAGTCGATTGGCGGCCACATTGCCCGCATGTGGAAAGAGGGCCTGCTGTCAGAGAAAGAGGCCAAAGAGCTGTGTGCCTTTGTCTTTATCGCCGGGCATGACACCACCACCATTCTGGTGGCCAACGCCTTCCGTATGTTTGCCGAGCAGCCGCAGCTGGTGGCGCGTATTCACGACAACCTGGACGATGCCGATCGCTTTGTGGAAGAGGTGGCGCGCTATCGCGGCACCGTCCAGCGGGTGAGCCGCATCACCACGGAGGCCACGACGGTGGCGGGCGTTGAGATCCCGAAAGGGGCGGTGGTACGTCTGCTGCTGTCGGCGGCGAACCGCGATAGCCGCAAGTTCGTCAACGGCGAAACGTTTGATATCGATCGCGATACCAGCGGGCATCTCGGCTTTGGCAACGGCATTCACAAGTGCCTTGGGCAGCCGCTGGCCAAGCTCGAAACGCTGATCGCCACCCGGCTTATCGCCCGCAAAGTGGGTGATATTCGCCTCGACCCGGCGCGGCCTATCCAGTACGTACGCGGCAATAACCTCACCAACTCCGGCCCTGAACACCTGTATGTGCAGATGACCGCGCGGGTGGATTAAACGGAGTGCGACAGGCGGCCCTGCTCCTGATGCCGGTATTCCGTGGGCCGCAGCCCGGTTTGCTTGCGGAAAAAACGGCCAAAGTAGGCCTCGTCGCGAAACCCCAGCTCGCGGGCGATCTGCTTGACGCTGAGCGTCGAGTAAACCAGCAGCCGACGGGCTTCGTGTACGGCGCGCCGGTCAATGGCTTCGATGGCCGAAATGCCAAACGCCTCGCGGCAAATGCGGGTGAGCTGACCGGCGGAAATGCCCATTGCGTCGGCATAGCTGGCCACCGGCTGGCGGGTACGGCAGCGTTCATCAAGCAGCAGCCGGAAACGCTCAATACGCGCCACCAGGGCGGCGCGGGCAGGGTTGCCCGCCCGCCGCGCCTGCTCGCTCTGGCGCGCAATCTGCACAAACAGGGCAATAGTGAGCGCCAGCCCGGCGGTGTACTGCCAGCGTTCTGGATGCTCCGCTTCGCGACCGATGGCATCGAACAGCGCCTCCAGCGGCGCGCCGCGGCGACTCTGTGGGTCGACCGTAAGTACCGCTGGCGTGCGGACAAACGCCAGCAGTTCGGGCGCGGCGGTCATGGCGATCGACTCGATCGCCGACTGCGCGGTGGTGATGACGTGGCCGTCCACCGCTTCGTGAAAACGAAAGCCGTGCACCGAGCGGGCGGGAATCACCACCAGACACGGCGCTTCCAGGCGCCAGAGCTGGCCGTCTATCGAGGTTTCGCCGCCGCCGTCAGTCAGGTAAAGCACCTGAATCAGCGCCTCGTGAAAGTGCGGCTCGATCTCAAAACCAAAACGGCTGGCGCGTGCGGGAATGCGCTCGTGATGGACGCTATCGACGGCGGCCTGCGCGCCATACAGCGCGTAGTTGGGCAGCGTTTTCCGCGCGGCGTTAGCGGGCATGATGCCGGTTTTGTCCTGTTTTTATGTGCCGCATGTGGCAATGCTCCGATAAGGGGATGAGATTAAATTCGGCGATAAAATGCGCGATCGCGCAAGTGCGGAATCTTCATCTTGTGATGTGGAACGGGTGGCAACGCGGGCGCTTCTCTATAGCGGCGCAGGCAAAAATTTGCGCTGGCACACAGTTCTTCGCAATTGTCGAAAAGTGCAGGTTTTGGTGTGAAAGTGGCCTTCTGTTTCCCCGGCGGGCTGTGAAAAATGCATATGTAACGTTTTTATAACACAAACAAAACAATAAAAATTATTCATCTGCGAGGTACCCTATGGCTGTAGAACTTCCCGCTCGCGAATGCGACGTGCTGGTGATTGGCAGCGGCGTCGGCGGGCTATCCGCCGCGGTGACCGCGGGCCTGAATGGGTTAGACGTCCAGGTTATCGAAAAAGAACGGGTCTTTGGCGGCACCACCGCGTTTTCCGGCGGCGTGCTGTGGATCCCCGACAACCATCTGGCGCGCCAGCAGGGCATCGACGACAGCCAGGCCGCCGCGCGCACCTATCTGCAAAGCGAAGCCGGGGAGAACTTCCGCCCGGAAGTGGTGGATGCCTTCCTGAAAAACGGGCCGGAAATGCTGCGCTTTTTCGAAGAAAAAACCCGTTTTCGCTGCAATCTGTACCAGTACCCTGACTACCATCCGGACGCCCCCGGCGGGGTGATGCGCGGCCGTTCGGTAGTGCCTGAAGCGTTTGATATCCGCGAGCTGGGCGACGCGATGCCGCGCCTGCGCAAACCGCTGCGTACCATCACCTTTATGGGCATGATGTTCAGCTCATCAAACAACGATCTGAAGCACTTTTTCAACGCCACCCGTTCGCTGACATCATTCGCCTACGTGGTGAAGCGCCTGAGTCGACATCTGCTGGAGGTGGCGCGCTACGGGCGCGGCATCACCGCCAACGGCGGTAACGCGGTGGTGGCACGGCTTGCCTGCTCGGCGCGGGATCTCGGTATTCCGATCCATACCGGCGTCGCGGCGAAAGATCTGATCGTTGAACGCGGCGTCGTGCGCGGTGTGGAGGTTGAACTCAACGGTGAGCGGGTCAGACTGTTTGCCCGACGCGGCGTGGTGCTGGCATCCGGCGGTTTTGCCCGTGATGAATCGCGGCTGAAGCAGCTCTACCCGCACGTTCGACGCGGTGGTATTCAGCTGTCGCCAACGCCGCCCGGCGTGGATACCGGCGACGGCATCGCCATGGCCGAGCGCATTGGCGCGCGCTTTGACGACAGCTACGCCAACGGCGCGGCGTGGATCCCGGCATCAAAAGTGCAGATTGGCCGTCAGTCGTATGTCTTCCCGCATCTTGTCGACCGCTACAAGCCGGGCTTTATCATGATCAACCGCCACGGCGTGCGCTTTTGCAACGAAGCGGATTCCTACCATGACGTGGGTATCGCGATGATTGAAACCTGCCGTGACGACAGCGAAACCTTCGCCTGGCAAATTTGCGACCGCCGCGCGCTGCGCAAATACGGCATGGGGTTTGCCAAGCCCGCGCCGATTCCCGTCTCGCTCTACCTGAAAAACGGCTATCTGGTCGAAGGAAAAACGCTGGCTGAGCTGGCGCAAAAAATGGGCGTCCCGACGGCGGCGTTTGAAGAGACGGTGAGTCGCTACAACGCCGATGCCCGTCTTGGCAAAGACTCGCAGTTTGGCCGCGGCGAGTCGGCGTATAACCGCTATCTCGGCGACGCCACCCATCAGCCTAACCCTTGCGTCGCCCCCATTGAGCAGGGGCCGTTTTACGCCGTGAAGCTGTACATGGGCGACCTTGGCACCTTCCACGGCCTGAAAACCGACGGCGAAGCGCGGGTGCTGGATAACCAGGGGCTGCCGATTCCGGGCCTGTACGCCGCCGGTAATGAAATGGCCAGCATGATGGGCGGCAGCTACCCCGGCGCGGGGATTACCCTCGGCCCGGCGGCCACCTTTGGCTATATCGCCGCCCACAGCATGGCGGCGCGCGGTGAAACCGCAATGCAGCTCGACCGCGAAGCTTCATAAATCAGGAGAACACTATGTCGACACTTTTTAGCCCTCTACAGGTTGGCCCGCTGACGCTGGCGAACCGCATCGTTGTCCCACCGATGTCGCAATACTCGGCGCAGGCGGACGGTATCGCCACGCCCTGGCACGCGCAGCACATTGGCGGCCTGGCGATTTCTGGCGCGGGGATGGTGATTTGCGAGGCCCACGGCGTGACCGCGGACGGGCGGATTACGCCGCACTGTCTGGGGCTGTGGAATCGCGAACAGGAGCAGGCGCTGCAAAAACTGCTGGCCGATATTCGCACCTACAGCAACACGCCCATCGGCGTTCAGCTTAACCACGCGGGCCGTAAAGCGGGCACCAATGCGCCGTGGCGCAATCAGGGCGCATCGCTCGGCGATGAGGAAGGCGGCTGGCCGACTGTCGCTCCTTCGGCTATGCCTTACAAACCCGGCTGGCGCGTACCGCAGGTGCTGGATGAAGCGGGAATGGCGCGTATTACCCAGGGCTTCGTCGACGCCGCGCAGCGCGCATTAAACGCCGGAGTCGATTTTATCGAGCTGCACGCGGCCAACGGCTATCTGCTGAACCAGTTTTTGTCGCCGCTCAGCAACCAGCGTGAGGATGAATACGGCGGTAGCCCGGAAAATCGCATGCGTTTCCCGTTGCAGGTGGCTCGCGCGCTGCGCGAAGTGTGGCCGAAAAGCCGCCCGCTGGGTGTGCGCTTTAATGGCGGTGAATTCGCTGACGGTGGGCTGTCGCTGGATGAAGCGGTGCAGTTTGCCCGAGAACTGCACGCGCTGGGCTACGATTATCTCCATGTTTCCGGCGGCTATAACATCTATCATCAGACGCCCAATGCCGACCAACCGGGCTATATGGTGCCGTTTGCCGAAGCGGTGAAAAAGGCGCTGCCGGAGGCGGTGGTGATTACCGTGGGGCTGATTTACGAAGCGCCGCAGGCCGAGGCGATCGTGCGCGAGGGGCGGGCCGATCTGGTGGCGATTGGCCGCGGGATGCTTGATGACCCCAACTGGCCGATTCATGCGGCGATTGCGCTGGGCGAGAACGCGCCGTGGCCGAAACCGTACGACCGCTTTGGGCCGCTGGGCTGGCCAACGCACCGTGCTCAGGAGGCCAAATGATGACGTTGCCGATTATCGATCACCGTATTTACACCATTCGCCTGCGTAAAATGAACGAATTTATTGAGGTGTTTGACCGCCTGGCGATGCCGGTCCTGCGCGAGACGCTGGGCAATCCGCTGGGGTTTTACACCAGCTTTGTCGGGCCGCAGAACCAGTTCGTGCATCTGTGGGGTTATGAAAGCTTGGCGGAGTACGAGCGCCGTAGCCGTTTACGCGACGCGCATCCGGATTTTGCCGCCTACCTTAAAGCGTCGGAGCCGTATATTGTGGCGCAGGAGACGCGGCTGATTCGCGCCACGGCGATGCCGTCGTTGGCGGGGTAGTTTTGTGCGGCGATAACCCTCACCCCGGCCCTCTCCCTGGAAGGGAGAGGGAGAAAACCCGCGCCGCTCAGTTTTCCTGGATGTTGGGTGGCAGGGTGACAAACCGCGCCGATCGGTCCCCTCGCCCCTTTGGGGAGAGGGTTAGGGTGAGGGGAAAACCGCTCACCACACTCACGGAGGCACCATGAACCTGGCAAACAGCATCCCGGTCTTCAAACTGTACGGCGAAAGCTGGCACTGGCCGACGCCGGATCTCCTGCATTGTGAATCGATCCAAAGCCGCAGCAGCCTCTACGACTGGAGCATTCGCGCCCATCAGCACACCGATCTGGTGCAGATCCTCTACGTTCAACAAGGGCAGGGCGAGATTGAAATCGAAGGCCTCCGCCAGCCGTTCGCGGGCGCCTGCGTGCAGATTATCCCCGCGCTCTGCGTTCACGGTTTTCGCTTTTCGCCGGGAACCCAGGGTTTTTCGCTGTCGCTGGCCGCGCCGCTGGTGGCGCAGTTCGAACAGCAGTTTGGCCGCTCGTTACAGGTGTTGAACCGGGCTTTCCGCGTGCCGGTGGGCGAGGCGGGCGAGCAAATTCATACCCTGTTTCAAACGTTACAGCTGGAGTATCAGGCGGAGAACGAAGCGCGCGATATGATGCTGCATTCGCTGCTCAGCGCGCTGATGGTCTGGCTGAATCGCCAGGCCGCCGCGCCGGTCGCGGTGAGCGATAAAGTGGAGCGCAAGCGTGCCGCGATACGCCGTTTTAATCAGCTGGTGGAAAATCACTATCGCGAACACTTCCCGCTGGCGCATTACGCCAGCCAGATCGGCATGTCCGGGGTGCATCTCAATACCCTGTGTCGCGAGTTTCACGGCTGTAGCGCCCTCAGCGTACTGCATCAGCGTCTGCTGCTGGAAGCCAAGCGCAGCCTGCTGTACACCAGCATGACCGTCAGCCAGATTTCCGATTATCTCGGTTTCAGCGACGCCACCTATTTCTCGCGTTTTTTCCGCCGCAGTACGGGCTTTTCACCGCGTGATTTTCGCGATAAACCGACGCAAACCTGCGCTGAGCCTGCCCACGCGCTGTAGCCGGGCAGGCCCGTCATTAGCGGGTGAAGCCGGGACGCGGCAGTTTGCCCATCAGCATGGTCGGCAGGCCGCCGTCGACGCCAATCTCCGCACCGTTGATATAGCTCGATTTTTCACTCAGCAGGAACAGCACCGCGTTGGCGATATCTTCCGGCTTGCCAATGCGCTGGCTGGCGGTAAACGCTTCGCGGCTTTCGCGCACGCCCGGCTGGGCGTAGTAGTCGGCGGTCAGCGCGGTTTCAATCATCCCCGGCGCCACCAGATTGCTGCGAATGCCATCCTGCCCCCATTCGACGGCAATCTGCTGCGACAGCAGGCCAACGGCGGCTTTGCCGGGACTATAGGCGCCGCTCCACGGCTGGGGAATGCGTCCGGAAATTGAACCAATATGCACAATGCTGCCGCGTTTTGCCGCGCGCATATCGTGGGCGAACTCGCGCGCGCACAGCAGATAGCCGGTCAGGTTGACGTTAAGCTGCGTTTGCCACTGCTCAAGGCTGATGTCCGCCAGCCCCGCCGGGCGTAAAATACCCGCCGCGTTGACCAGCCCATGGCATGGCCCGAGCAGCGCGCGCACGCTTTGCGCCGCCTCTTTGACCTGTTCTTCTCGGCTAACATCGCAGGCCAGCGCCACCCGTTTTCCCGGCAGATGTTCAAGCTTCAGGCGCACCGCGTCGGCGCGCTGCGGCTGCGCGTCGAGCAGGGCGACGTTGGCCCCTTGTTGCGCCAGCGCCGTGGCGATGGCTTCGCCAATGCCGCTTGCTGCGCCGGTGACGGCAAACACCTGGCCGCGCAGGCCCAGCCAGTCCGGGGATACGTGTAATTCAGTCATGGTTTTCTCCACGTTTTTCTTGTGTACAGATGCCCTGACATTGTTTGGTGTGGAGCGATGAAAGAGAAGGCACGAACGAAAAGCAGACCGGGACTTTTGGATGCGATTTCGCTAACCTCGACGTTCGTCAATCATCGCCATGAGGTTCATGATGGAGCATCCTGCCGCGCAGCAAATTCTCAACCTTTATCAGCGTCACGCCGACGCCTTCGTGCGCCTGCGTTCGCGCGCGCTGTTTGAAAAAAGCTGGCTGGATAAATTCCTCGCCGCCGTTGGCAAACCGGGGCGCATTCTGGATATGGGCTGTGGTACCGGCGATCCGATCGCGGCCTATTTTATTGCCGGGGGATATGCCGTGACCGGCGTCGACGGTAGCGAGGCGATGCTGGCTTACGCCCGCGCGCAGTTTCCTGCGCAGCGTTGGCTACAGCAGGATATGCGCGGTCTGGCGCTGGGCGAAACCTTCGACGGCCTGATTGCCTGGGACAGTTTTTTCCATCTTACCCAGGCGGATCAGCGCGCCATGTTTGCGGTCTTTGTCCGCCACAGCCATCCCGGCAGCGCGCTGATGTTCACCAGCGGCCCCGGCGACGGCATTGCGATGGGCGAGTTTGAAGGCGAACCGCTATTCCACGCCAGCCTTGCGCCCGAGGCGTATCGGGCGCTGCTGGCAGAGCACGGTTTTACGGTGCTTGAGATGCGCGCGGAAGATCCGCAATGCGGTGGTCATACCGTGTGGCTGGCGCAGAAAACCGCATGATGATGTCTCGTTAATGGCTGCGCAAAAACAGTCGGTGAAGCACATCGGTTAACAGATTACAGACGATGAACACACAGGCGGCGAAAATGGTGGTGCCGATCACTACCGGAAAATCGCCGTCCAGCGCCGCGTCAATCGCCAGCCGCCCGACGCCGTCGAGACCAAACATCTTCTCCGTGACAATCGCCCCGCCCATAATCGCCGCCAGCTCCAGCCCGGTGAGCATCAGCACCGGGCTGAGGGCCGGCTTCAGCGCATGGTCGAAGTAAACTCGCCACTCGCTGACACCCTTAGCCCGCGCGGTGCGAATATAGTCCCGGTGCAGCACGTCCAGCATACTGCTGCGCAGCACGCGCTGGAAAATCCCCATCTCTGCCAGCGCCAGCGTCAACCACGGCAGCGCCAGATGACGCGCCCACTGCCACGGGTCCTCGCGTAGAGCGACATAGCCGCCCGCCGGAAACCAGTTAAGGTTGTGCAAAGACAGCTGATAAAACAGGAAAAAGATAATCAGCATACCGCTCAGGAAGGTGGGCAGCGACAGCGCAATATAGGCGAAGAATGCCAGCAGACGGTCAACAAAACGATCGCGATAGCGCGCCGCCAGCACGCCGGTGAGCAGCGATATCGCCGTCCAGATGACCAGCGCGCCCAGCGCCAGCGACAGCGTCACCGGCACTTTTTGCAAAATGAGCTGGGTGACCGGCGTCTGGAAACGGAACGAGTAACCCAGCGCGGGAGGCCAGTGCAGCATGCCTACTGGCGCTCCCTGAATCTCCGGTCCGCGCAGCAGGAAATAGCGCAACTGCTGGTACCAGGGATCGTTAAGGTGCAGCGCCCGGGCAATGGCGTCGATGGCCTCCGGCGTGGCGTTGCGCGGCGCCAGCATTACCGCCGGATCCTGATAGGCGATACGGGTCAGCGCAAAGGCGACAATGAGCACCAGCAGCAGCGTCAGGGCGCTACGCAACAGCGTGTTCACTAACGTAGAAAAAGTCATGACTATCGGCGCTCCAGATGAGGGTCCAGGACGTTACGCAGGCCGCTGCTCAGGCAGTTAAAGCCCAGGACGGTAATAAACAGCGCCAGCGCGGGAGCGGCTAAAAACCACGGCTGCACCTGATACATCGCCGAGCGCTGCACGTCGGCAATCATATTGCCCAGGCTGGCGGCGGGGGCCGGAATACCGACGCCGAGAAACGAAAGGGTGGCCTCGGCGATAATATTGGTCGGCAGTTGGATGGCCCAGTAAATGCCCATCGTCGGCAGCACGCCGGGAATGATATCGCGCCACAGAATGCGCCACTGGCTTTCTCCCATCAGCGTGGCGGCGGCGACGAACTCCTGCTGGCGAATATCCAGCACCAGCCCCCGGCTAAGACGCGCGAAATAGCCCCAGGAGAAGAAGGTGATGACGAAAATCACTACCCACAGCGGATCGACGCGCGGCCCGCTCTCGCCACCCTGGTTGAGCGCCAGCAGACTCAGCGCCGTTACCACGAAGGGGAAGGAGAGTACCAGGTTGATCAACTGCTGGCACAGCGCGTCGATGCGTCCGCCGCGATAGCCGCCAATCAGCCCGACGAACAGACCAATCACCATTGCCAGCGTGGTGGCGGGCACGGCGATCAGCAGCGAAATGCGGGTGCCGTACAGCGTGCGCACCAGCACATCGCGGCCATTATCGTCCGCGCCCAGCGGGAACGCCGCCGTTGGCCCCAGCGGAATCCCCATATCCGACAGCGCGCTGTCGCGAAACTGCTCGGTTTCACCGTGACCGAGCCATGCCGCAACCAGCGGCGCGGCCAGCGCGGCTAAAACCATCAGCGCGACAATCACCAGCCCGCGGCGGGCGCTCGGCTCTCGCCATAACCGTTGCCAGAACGACGACGGTACGAGGGCTAATGGCTCAGAGAGCAACGGCTGGCTCATAGCCGACCTCCTCACTAAAACGGTAGGCGGCGCCGGGAATGGCCGCCAGCAGCTGCCGGGTCCACGCCTGCTGCGGCCGCTGGAAGATCTGTTCGGTACTGCCTTGCTCGATGATTTGCCCCGCCTGGAGCACCAGTACGCGGTCGCACAGCGCCGCCACCGCGTCGAGATCGTGGGAAATAAACAGCAGCGACAGCCCATAGCGGCTGCGCAGACGGGTGAACAGCTGGATGATGCGGTGCTGGGTGGTGATGTCCAGCGCCGACACCGCCTCGTCGGCGACGATCAGTTTCGGTTTCATCGCCAGCGCGCGGGCAATCACCACCCGTTGACGCTGGCCGCCGGAGAGCTGCGATGGATAACGGAAGGCGGTGGCCGCGGGGAGTTCCACCTGCGCCAGCAGATCGTCAATCGCCACCCGTAGCGCCGTCGATGACAGCAGCCGGCCGCGTTCGCGCAGGGCGGTGAGCTGTAGCGGTTGCGCCAGCGTGTCGTCGATGCGTCGCCGTGGATTCAGGCTGCTGTAGGGATCCTGAAACACCATCTGCACCGCGTGGCGATCCGGGTGATGGTTTCCCGGCTCCCGCCACGGCTGGCCTGACAGCGTCAGCGTACCGCTGTCCGGGGCGTCCAGCCCGACGACAATGCGCCCCAGCGTGCTTTTCCCCGATCCGGACTCGCCGACCAGCCCCAGGATCTCTCCCTCGTGCAAACGGAAGTTCACGTCATTCAGCACCGGCGCGGCGGCTTTCCCCGACAAGAACAGCGAGGGTTTAACGAAGCGGCGCGAAACCTGACGCACCTCGAGTAGCGGCGTCGCCTCGCCGTGGCTAAACGGCGAGGGCGCGCGTGGATGCCAGCCCGCCTGCAGCAGCGAGCGGGTGTAGTCGTGCTGCGGCGTATCGAACAGCGCGCGCGTGGCCCCCTGTTCAACCACGCGACCGTGCTGCATCACCACGATCCGGTCGGCAACATCGGCAACCACCCGCAGGTTATGGCTGATAAACACCAGCGCGCAGCCGTGCTGCTGCTGAAGCCGCTTTAACAGGCGCAGAATCGACGCCTGAACGGTGGCGTCCAGCGCGGTAGTGGGCTCATCGGCGATAATCAGCGCCGGATTCAGCGCAATGGCGATGGCGATCATCACCCGCTGGCGCTGGCCGCCGGAGAACTTTGCCGGACGCTCGTGATAGCGGCGGGCGGCATCGGCAATGCCCACCTCCGTCAGCAGCGCCAGCACCTGCTCGCGCAGGGCTTTACGCCCCACGCGGTGGTGAGCGAGAATCGCCTCTTCGATCTGTCGCCCCACGCTTTTCAGCGGGTGCAGGTTGCTTAGCGGATCCTGCGACACATAGCCAATTTGCGCGCCGCGCAGCTGACGCTTCTTTTCCGGGGTATAGGCGTGCAGCGGCTGGTCGTTAAAGACAATCTCTCCCTGCACGCGCATCGGCGTCGGCAGCAGGCCCAGCACCGCCAGCAGGCTGAGGCTTTTCCCGGACCCGGATTCACCCACTACCGCCAGCGTTTCACCCGGTTCGACGTGAAAACTGACGCCGTTGACCAGCGTGCTGTGCGGGTCAAGGCTAATCGTTAAGCCGCGTACATTGAGTAATGGCATCACGCCCCCTTAAGGCTTCAAGGCAATATTGGTGATATCGGCCTGCGTGGCGAGGGAAGACCACGTCCAGTGGGTCACGCGCTCGGAGGTCACCGCGATGCGGCGTTTCTCAAACAGCGGGATCCATGGCAGGTCGGCGGAGACCAGACGGTCGGCCTCTTGCCAGATAGGGCCGGGGTTATCCGAGCTGTAGGCCTGTTTCGCCAGCTGGTTCAGTTTGGGGTTGCTATAGCAGATGGCATACACGTTGCCGCGCCCGCACGGTGAGGCGTCTGAGTTCAGCCAGCCGCCGAGCAGCATGCGCGTCGCCGGGCCCTGCCAGTCCGGCGAGGTCTGGCCGAGCGCCAGATCCCAACGGTTTTCCGGGCTTTGCAGATAGGCCATAAACTGCGGCGGCGGCACCGGGATCAGGTTCAGGCGAATGCCCGCGCGCGCCAGATCTTCTTTGAGGATCACCGCCAGCGTGCTGAACTGGTTATTGGCGCGATAAACCAGATCCAACGCCAGCCCATCAGTCAGGCCGGCCTTTTTCAGCAGCGCTTTGGCTTTTTCCGGGTCGCCTTTACTATCAGGGGTGGCATAGGGGTCGAACGGTTCATGGCCGAGCAGGGTGCTGGTGATAATCTGCCCCAGCGGCAGGGCGGCAATTTTCCCGCCCTGCGCCTGTACCAGGTGCGCCTTGTTCACCGCGTAGGCTAACGCCTGGCGGACGCGCAGGTCGCGCAGCGCGGTGGCACCCGCGCTTTTGGCCTGCGGCTGGGCGTTGATGGCGATAAAGTTTGCCGCGCCGCTGTTGGCGGCATGCAGATACGGGCTTTTCTGCACCAGATACTGGCGTACCGCAGCCTGTGGCGGGACGTCGAGGTACAGCGACAGGTCGGCATCACCGGCCTGAATACGCTGCATCACGCTGTCTTCGTTATTGCCGGTAAAGCTCACTTCGATGGCGTCAACCCACGCTTTACGCGCCGGGTCTTCCGCGTGGTTGTAGTCTTTGACCTTCGTCAGCAGCAGCTTCTGGCCGCTCACATAGCTGGCGACTTCGTACGGCCCGCTGGACGGGAAGTTTTTACGGAACTCCTGCGAGTCCGGGAAGTAGCGCGAGGCCACCTCTTCCGGCAGCGGGGTGACGAAGTTCATCGACAGAATGTTGAGGAAGTCATAGTTCTTGCTGTCAGACCGCAGGACCAGGGTTTTATCGTCCGGCGCGCTGACGCCTGCAATCTCATGGCTGTCGATAAAGGCCTTGCTGGCGGCCAGATCGCCGGTTGCTACCTTACTGAACGCCTGGCAATAGTCGGCAAATCCGGAGAACGCGAGGTTGAAGTAGTTGACCGCCGCCACCTGTTTGTTGGGGTCGCAGAAACGCTTAATGGCGTAGACGAAGTCCTTCGCCACAATGGGCCGCGTGGTTGGCCCCGCGTAGCGAATGCCGTCGCGCAGGTGGAAGGTATAGGTTTTACCGTCGGCGCTGACGTCCCATGATTTTGCCAGATCGCCCACCAGCGTGGTGTCGTCCTTCAGGCTCTGTGGCGAGCCGGGGTAGGTGACCAGCTGGCGGGTGACCGCGCGCAGAATCTCCCACGAATCAACCGAGTAGCCGGTCAGCGGATCGAAGGCGTCGAGGTCCGGCTGCAATGAGGCGATTTTTAAGGTACCGCCCGGCTGTGGGGCGGCCTCTTCGGCGAATGCCGGAACTATCGCGCCGGTGATCAGCGCGACGAAAAGTGCCTGGCCCGCCAGGGGCCAACGAATGCTGTGCATCAAAAAATCTCCCGAAAAAGTTAGAAGAAGATCCCCGACCAGGGATGTTCATGACAGGCCAGCAGGCACGTTAAACGCGCGGCGGCCTGTGAATGGTGCGGTTGAAGGCGGCGGGCGGCGGCGAGCTGCTGCGCGGTGTATTCGCCCAGCAGCAGCATGGCGAGCGCGTCGATTCCCAGCGTGATATCCGGTCGGCTCGCGCTGCGCTGAATGCCGTCCGACGATAGCCGCCAGACGCCGTGGTTTTCCGCCAGCAGCGGATCGTCAATTGCCAGCGTGACCGCTTCGCCGCTCGCGTAGCGTCGGGCGTTAAGCGTCTGCTCGACGTTGATGATCCGCAGCCAGCTCTCGTCGATGCGCCCCGTTTGCTGAACCGCGCGCGGGTTGGCCAGCAGTAGCGGGAGCGGGTCATCCACCGGGCGGTGCGGCAGTTCGATATAGCGCGCGATATCCAGCTGAAGCAGATAGCCGAGCAGCTGCGCGGCAAGCTGTGGATCGGCGGCGTGCAGATCGTCAACCACCAGCGTGCGCTCGGTGCTGTAGAGCCAGTTGTCGTCGGGCTTCGCGTGATAACGGACAAAACCCTGCGCCTCGCCGTCCTTCAGCGCCAGCGCGACATAATGGTTCAGACTGCTGTGCGCCAGACGATGCTGCTGGAGCGCCCACCACTGCGGCCAGCGGGTTAACGTGCCGGCGTGAGGGTGTGGATAGCGAGCGACGATGGCTTGCTGCGCCTCCCAGGCATTCGCGGCGGGCAGCAGACGAATGTCGCCCTCCGCCGCAGGCAGCGACGGCAGTTCACGTTTATCAAGACGCAGATCCTGAATCGCGGTGGCGATACCGAAGCCGAAACGCCCATAAATCGTGCCCTGTGAAGCGCGCAGCGTGGCGACGGCGACGCCCTGCCGATAGAGATCCGCCAACTGTTGGCTGAAGAGCGCCCGCAGCACGCCGCGACGGCTGAAGTGCGGCAGTACGCCAACGTGAGTGACGGCGGCATGTGGCACGCGCTGGCCGCCCGGCAGCGTCAGTTCGCCGGGAAAGCTGTTGCTGGTGCCCGCCAGTTGCCCGTCTAGCGACGCGGCGTAAACGCGCCCCGGCACCACGTAGCGCTCGGCCCAGCCATCGACCGGCGTAACGCCTCCCGGCAGGCCGAACATCGCCTGGCGAAACAACGTTGCAGCGGCAAGCAGCTCGGCGGGATCATGAAGAGTCCGAATCTCCGGCATCGTGACGTCCTTAGCGTTTCGGCGGCGCGTAGACGCGCGGCGTCGGCAGCTTGCCGCTCAGCACGTAGTCGCCCACTTCGCGCGTCCGGTAGGCCACCGGATCGTGCAGCGTATGGGTGCGCACGTTGCGCCAGAACACGTCCAGCCCGTATTGATTGCTGGTGGAACGCCCGCCGGTCAGCTCGTAGATTTCATTGCTGATTTTCAGCGCCACGTTGTTGGCAATCACCTTGGCCTGGTCGGTTAACAGCGCCAGCTCGCCCCACTGGGTTTCGCTGAGATCGTCGCCCGCGTGGAAAGCGTCCTGGAAGGCGTGGGCGGTTTTTTCCGCCAGTGCGATCCCGGCGGCGAGGTCGGAAGAGAGTTCCCCCGCCTTCAGCCGGTGATAGGGATCCTGCAGCGCGCTCTCCACCCCGGACTCCGGCCACGGGCGGACGGTGTCGCGGAAGTAGGCGGCGGCTTGTTTCAGCGCGCCTTCGGCAATGCCGAGGTAGAAGTGAACGAAGATCAGCTGGCTGAACTGGTTACGCAGGGCGTTGCGTAGCAGCGCGCTGTGCGGCTTCTCCTCCAGCCCGGTGAGGCGATCTTTCTCCTGCAGGCGCAGGCGGTTGAACTCCAGCGTGCCGCTGGCGGTGAGGCGCTGGCCGAGGTTGTCCCAGTCGTCGTTAAAGGTAATGCCCGGCTGGTCGGCGGTGACCTGATACTGCACCAGTTCATCGCCCACCCATACGGCGATGGTCATCACCTGCGAGACGGCGGCACCGGTGGCGAAGGTACGGCGTCCGGTGACGTACAGGTCGCTGCCATCCCATTCCAGTTGCAGACGCGGGTCGCGCGGGTTGCTGATGCTCGACTGGAACCAGCCTTTTTCCGCCACGCCGCGGGCGATAAATTCCCACTGCTCGCGGTTGCCGAGAATGTAGCTCCAGACGCCGTTGGAGTAGTGATAGGTAAGCAACTGGCCGAGGGAGCCGTCCGCCGCGGAGATAATGCGGCCAATCTCCAGCGCCTGCACCAGATTGGCGCCGCCGCCGCCCAATGACTTCGGCACCGCTAATTTGAGCAGGCCGCTCTGACGCAGCCAGTCGATCTCTTCAAACGGATGCTGGTTGGCACGATCGCGCTCCAGCAAGGTGGCGTACAGGCGGTCCGCGACTTCCTGCGCCACCGCTTTCCAGTGGGCGAATTCCTGGTGGTTAAGTCCGGCATAAATGTCCTGAGCGTGGCTCATAGTTCCTCTCTTAGGTGCGATGTTTTTTTATGGTTGATGTGATGAATGCAGCAGTCCGCTGCGGCGTAGCAGGGCGCCTGCGCCCTCGGCGAACCAGTAAGCCTCTTCAAGATGCGGCTGGCCGGATAAAATAAAGTGCTCGATGCCCAGCGCGTGGAAGGCCTGGATTTTCTCCGCCACCTGCTGGTGGCTGCCGACGATGGCGGTTCCCACGCCGCCGCGCACCAGCGCATAGCCGCTCCAGATATTAGGGGCGACCTCCAGCAGACGGACGTTTTCCGGATTGACCTGCTCGGCCTGAATATCTTCCAGCAGCGCGCTCATGCGCTTTTGCCCGACCGATTCGGTGCGCCCCAACAGCGACTGGGCGCTGTGAATACGCTCCGGGGTAATGCCGTTGAGCAGGCGTGCGGCTTCGCGCCAGGCCTCCTCCTCGGTATCGCGGCTGATAACGTGAAAGCGAATGCCAAAGCTCGGCGTGCGCCCCTGGGCTGCGGCTAGCGCGCGCACGGTTTCCAGTTGCGGTGCGACCTGCTCCGGCGGCTCGCCCCAGCTAATCCAGGTGTCGGCCTGGGCGGCGGCGACCTGCTGGGCCGCCGGGCTGGAACCGCCAAAGAACACCGGCGGCACGGGCCACGGTGACGGCAGCAGGGTGGCTTGCTCCAGCTGATAGTGCTCGCCGTGAAAATCGAACGGCTGGCCGCTATTTCTGGCATGGCTGACGCCTTTAAACGCGGCAATAAACTCGCCGCTGCGGGCGTAGCGTTGATCGTGATCCAGTCGGTCGCCGTAGCGACGTTGCTCAACGGGATCGCCGCCGGTGACGATATTGATCATCAATCGCCCTTCGGTCAGCCGCTGGAAGCTGGCGGCCTGATGGGCGGCCAAGGTCGGTGAAATAAAGCCCGGGCGGAAGGCGACGATAAATTTCAGCCGTTCGGTGTGCTGGCTGATGGCCATGGTGCTGAGCCACGCGTCTTCGCACCAGCTACCGGTCGGCGTCAGCACGCCCTCAAAGCCCAGACGTTCGGCGCTGCGGGCGATATCCACCAGATAATCGAGCGTTGCGGGGCGGAACTGCCCGCGGATGCCGCTGATATGTTGGGAGTCGTCGCCCGCGCCGACGATCCCCCGGCTGTCGCCGTTGGTCGGCAGATACCAGTGCAGATGAATGCTCATGGCGCCTCCTGGATATAGCGCTCGCTCAGCTGGCGGAAACGCGTGCCGGGGTGATCGTCACGCAGCCGCCGTTGCCCGTTGCCCTGCAGGCGTTCGCGCAGGGTCAGGGATGAACCATCGGCGCTGCGCATGCGGCCTCGCGCCTGCAGCTCCGGCACCACCCAGCGGACAAAATCTTCAAAGCTGCCGGGGCTGATGGCGTAGGCGAGGTTGAAGCCGTCCACGCCGGAAGCGTCGGCGAAGGCTTCCAGTTGGTCGGCGACGCTCTGCGGGCTGCCCACCAGCGTTGGGTGAATGCCGCCGATGCCGATATAGTTGCTGATATCGCCCACCGTCCACTGGTGCTCGGCGTCGATGCGCGTCAGCCCGGCCAGCGCGGAACGGCTGGCGTTGGTTTCGATATATTTGAGCGGCGCATCCAGCGACCAGCCGGACCAGTCCACCCCGGTCCACGCGGAAAACAGCGCCAGCGCCGCCTCCTGGCTGGCGTAGCTGAGGTAGTCCTGGAATTTGGCGTGGGCTTTGGCGTCGTCTTCATCCACCACTACGCTGATGGCGGTGATAAAACGAATGGCGTCGGCGGCACGGCCCTGCTCATGCGCCTGGGTACGAATTTTGTCGATATTCTGCGCAATGGACTGCGGCGTGGTGCCGCCAAGGAACACCACTTCGGCGTTCTGCGCGGCGAACAGCCGTCCGCGATCCGAGGTGCCGGCCTGGAACAGCACCGGCGTGCGCTGCGGGCTGGGCTCGGCCAGATGGGCATCCGGCACGGTAAACCAGCGTCCCTGATGGCGAATCGGGTGAACTTTGGCCGGGTCGGTATACACGCCTGCCTCGCGGTCGCGTCGTACCGCATCGTCTTCCCATGAGCCTTCCCACAGTTTGTAGGTGACCTCCAGAAACTCCTGCGCCCGCTCGTAGCGTTCGTCGTGGTCCATCTGTTTTTCCAGCCCGAGGTTTCGCGCGGCGGACTCCAGCACCGAGGTCACAATGTTCCACGCCACCCGGCCTTTGGTCAGGTGATCGAGTGTGGTGAACTTGCGCGCCAGCAGGTAGGGATGTTCGTAGGTGGTGGAGACGGTAATGCCAAAACCGAGCTGACGGGTGGCGGCGGCCATCGCCGAGACCAGCAGCAGCGGGTCGTTGACCGGCGACTGCGCGGCGGTTCGCAGCGCGGCGTCCGGTTTGCCCTGGTAGACGTCAATCTGCCCCAGCGCGTCGGCGATAAACATTGCATCGAAACCGGCGTCATCCAGCAGGCGCGCAATGTGCAGCCAGTAGTCGAGCGTGGTGTACTCGCTGGCGCGGTCGTCGGGGTGTCGCCACAGCCCGGCGGAGACGTGGCCGACGACGTTCATCATAAAGCCATTGAATAACAGTTGTTTTTTCGCGGTTGTCATGGTGTGTCCTTATTAAACTGGTCAGGCAAATCGTTTTAAGGCCGTCTCTGTCTCGCCCGGTGGCAGCAGATAATTGGCGGCCAGCAGCTGCCGGGTGAGCGGATGGCGCTCGGTGGCATACAGCGCGTGGCGGGGGAAATCGTCGACGACTTCGCCGTGGGCCATCACCACAATGCGCTGGCAAAACTGGGCCACCAGCGCCAGGTTGTGGCTGATAAACAGGCAGGTCAGGGCGTGCTGTTGATGCATACGGGTGAGCAGGGTCATCACCTGCGCCTGCACCGTGAGATCCAGCGCCGAAGTGGGTTCGTCGAGCAGCAGAAAACGCGGATTCACCACCAGCGCGCGGGCGATATTGGCGCGCTGGCGTTGGCCGCCGGAGAGCTGGTGCGGGTAGCGTTGCAGCAGCCCGACGTCCAGCCCCACTTCGCTAAACAGCGACTGGGCGCGGGCCACCGCCTGCGAGCGCTGTGTGGTGATGCCGAGACGAAACTGCGGGCGCACCAGCTGTTCTTCCAGCGTCAGGCGCGGGTTGAACGACGCCAGGCTGTCCTGGAACACGCATTGCAGCTGACGACGCAGGGCGGCGACGCTCTGCGGATCTGCCGTTCGCACCGGCTCGCCAGCAAACAGGATCTCGCCGCGATCGGCGGGGATCAGCTGCGCCAGCAGCCGCGCGAGGGTTGATTTTCCGGAGCCGGACTCGCCGATAATGCCGACAATCTCACCGCGCTGAACGCGCAGATTGACGTTGTTTACCGCCGTCACCGGCACCTTTTTCGGCCACCACCCCTGCGGCTCTCGTCGCCAGAAATCTTTACCCAGCGCGCGGGTTTGCAGCAGCGGCGCGCCGTCAACGAGTCGCGCGGCGACCGGTGAGATATTCGGCCACGGCACCGCTGCCAGCAGCGATTGAGTATAGGGATGCTGTGGTGCGGCAATAAGTTCTGCTGTGGCGGCCTGCTCAACGATGCGCCCATGCTGCATTACCGCAACGCGATCGCTTAATGCCGCCACCACGCCGAAATCGTGGGTGATGATCAACAGCGCCATTTGCTGCTGCTGGCACAGCTCTTTGAGCAACTGGAGGACCTCGCGCTGTACGGTCGCGTCGAGGGCGGTGGTGGGTTCATCGGCAATCAGCAGGCGCGGGCGGCACATGGCGGCGAGCGCAATCAGAATACGCTGGCGCATCCCGCCGGAGAGCTGGTGCGGATAGAGCGCCATCACCTGCTCAGGCTGGCGGATTTTCATGCGCACCAGCCAGGCGATCGCCTCTTCGCGCAGGGCGCGTCGCCCCAACGTCGGATGCAGGCGACGCAGATTGTGCTGAAGCTGTTTGCCCACTCGCCACGAGGGATCGAGGGTGGAGAGCGAGTTCTGAAACACCATCGCAATATCGTGGCCGCGCAGGCGGTTAAGCTGTGCCGTCGACTGGTGCAGCAGCGGCTGGCCGTCGAAGGTGATGCTGCCGCTTACCGTCACCTGGTCTGCGGGCAGCAGGCCGAGAATGGCGGCGGCGGTGACGCTTTTACCGGAACCGGATTCCCCCGCCAGCGCCAGCACTTCGCCGGGGGCAATGGTCAGGGAGACGTCGTTTACCGCCTGGACGTTCTGGCGGTGGAAAAGCACGTTAAGGTGGGCAATTTGCAGCAGGCTCATGGTTGCCGCTCCTTATTGGTAAGGGTCAAGGAGATCGCGCAAGCCATCCCCCAGCCAGTTAAACGCCAGCGAAAGCAGTACGATCGCCACGGCAGGCGCGGTAGCGACGTGCGGCGCGCCGAGGATCATCATCTGTGCGCCTTCGCCGACCATGCGCCCCCAATCGGCCTGCGGTGGCTGCACGCCCAGGCCAAGAAAACTCAGGCCGGCGAGGAACACCACCATGCCGCCGAGCAGCGAGGTGGTGTACACCAGCAGTGGGGTGGCGACGTTGGGCATAATTTCACGGAACAGAATGTCGGCAGTCGACGCCCCCTGAGCGCGTAGCGCTTCGACGTACTCTTTCGCCACTTCGGCGCGGGTATCGCGATAGACCACGCGGGTGAGGTAGGGAATAACGCTGCAAATCAGGGTAATGATGAGCGTGGGATAACCGCTGCCCAGCACCGCCGACAGGCCGATGGCGAGCAGTACCATCGGGAAGGCGAACAGCATGTCCATGCTGCGCATAATCAGTTCGGAAAAGGCCGACGCGCGAAAGCCCGCCAGCATGCCGAGGGCCAGGCTCACCAGCGCGGCGAAGATTATCGGCACCACCGAGGCGGCGAGCAGGCTTCGCCCGCCCCAGATGATACGGCTTAAGACATCGCGCCCCTGATTATCCAGCCCCAGTAGATGGCCCGGCGTACCCGGCGGCGCCAGACGCAGGCCGTCGAAGGCCGCGAGCGGGTCATAGGGCGATAGCCACGGCGCGAACAGCGACACCAGCAGCGCGCAGAGCAGAATCAGCAGGCCGAGCAGCGCCAGCCCGTGTCGTGAAAGCCGACGCAGGAAGAGGGTAGGGGTCATGGTTAACGGGCTCCTTCGTGGCGGGGATCCAGCCAGTCCTGCAGGATGTCGCTCAGCAGATTGACGGCGAGGAAGCAGACGGCGATCAACATCACCCCGGTCTGGATAGTGGGGTAGTCCTGGCCCGCAGCGGCGTTATACAGCTGAGTGCCAATGCCGGGCCAGGCGAAAATCTTCTCAATAAAGATGACGCCGCTGAGCAGGTAGCCAATTTGCAGCCCGGTGATGCTGACAATCGGCGCCAGCAGGTTTCGCCCCAGGTGTCGCCACAGCAACAGCGCTGTGGGATAGCCCAGTGCCCGGTAGGTACGGATGTAGTCAGCATTCATGATGTCGATGACGCTGTGACGCACCTGACGGGCGAGAATCAGCATCGAGATCAGCGCCGTGGAGAGCGCCGGTAAAAACAGATGGTGCAACAGGTCGCCCAGCCCGCGGTCGCCGCGCATGTCGTACATCCCCGAAACCGGGAACCAGCGCAGCTTCACGGCAAATAGCCAGATGAAAAACACCGCCAGCCAGAAGATAGGAATGTTATGGCCGAGCTGGACCAGCAGCATCACCAGGCGGTCGCGGCGGGTACCCTGCCACAGGCCGCACGTTACGCCTACCGCGACGCCGGGTATCAGGCATAACAGCACCGCCGCGCCGGTCAGAATCGCGGTATTGGCGAAGGCGCTGCTCAGCACTTCGATCACCGGTGCGCGCAGGGTCAGCGAGGTGCCCCAGTCGCCGCTGAACAGGTTCTTCAACCACAGCAGGTACTGCACCGCCGCGGGCTTATCCAGCCCGTAGACATGACGAATTTGCTCGATGGCCTCGCTGGAGAGCTGCCCGGCCAGCGCGTTGGCGATCGGGTCGCCGGGCACCAGCTTGGCAATCAGGAACACCAGCAGCGAGATCAGAAACAGCAGCGGCACGGCCTGCGCCAGGCGAAGCAGTACGATGCGAATCATGGTTTCAACCACACGCGGGTCAGGTCGTAGAAATTCTGCGCCGGGACGTTAAAGCCCTGGACGGCGGGCGACGAGGTAAACACGCGGTTCAGCTCCAGCAGCGGGACAAACGCCGCCTGCTGCTGGAACTGCTGGTTAACCTGATGCCACAACGTCAACGCTTTTTGCCGATCGGTGGTGACGCTGGCCTCGGCGATCAGCGGCTCGACGCCGGTAATGACCTTTTCGCCTTTGCCGCGGGAAACTACGTAGTTTTTCCATGCCACGTTCAGCCACTGCGGGGTAATCAGCCCCCATTCCATAGTGAATAGCCCGGTGTCGTCGGCGAGGTTGGCCAGGTGCGAGCTGTAGGTAATCCACTCCTGTGACACCACCTTCACGGTAATGCCAACCTTGCTCAGATCGCGTTGGATCCACTCAATCACCGGCTGGTTTTGATCGTAAGTGATGATGGTGAAGCTCACTTCACCGGGCTGATATCCGGCATCGGCCAGCAGTTTTTTCGCCCCTTCCGGGTCGTAGGTATAGTCTTTCTGCTCGGCGAGGAAGGCTTCGTTAGAGCGGTTAAGAATGCTGTAGCTCGCCACCGCGTGGCCGTTCAGCAGTGACTTCACCAGCTCTTCACGGTTGATGGCTTTGATCACCGCCTGGCGCACGGCCAGCTGGCGGGTATATTTATTGGCAAAGTTCCAGCCGAGGAACAGCTGGTTAGCTTCGGTGCTGTCATGCACCGTGTAGCCGCTCTGCGAGAGCAAATCGACCGCGTCGGTCGGGGTCCGTGACAGGATATCCACCTGGCCGGACTGCAACGCGCTGACGCCGGTGCTGCCGTCGAGAATCGGGCGGAAGATCAGCCGTTCCATATACGGTTTTTTGCCCCACCAGTCGTCGTTGCGCACCAGTTCGGTACGGTCGTTGCGAACCCGCAGCACAAAGCGGTACGGTCCGGTCCCGGTTGGGTGTTCCGCCAGACCGTCCTGGCCCCATTTTTTCAACGCCGCCGGGCTGAAAATGCCGGAAACCCAGTTGCCCTGCGGCAGGAAACGCAGGAAGTCAGGGAAGGGCTGGTTGAAGGTGTAACGCACGGTAAGCGGGTCGATAACCTCAATCGCTTTCAGGTCGCGATAAACCTGGGCCATGGTGGCCTGTGAGCGGGCATCGAAGTATTCGAACTGTGGGTCGGTAAAGCGGCGCACGTTGAAGCGTACCGCTTCGGCGTCAAACGGCGTACCGTCGTGGAACTTAACCCCTTCACGCAGATGAAAGGTGTAGACGGTCGCGTTGTCGTTAACGTCCCAATGGGTCGCCAGGCCGGGAACGATCGGCGGGGTGCCCTTTGCCGCCGGAACCGAGAGATCTTCGGCCACCAGCGACTCATAAATATGTTTGTCTACCCGGTAAGTTTCATAAGAATACTGGCGGTTGGGATCGTAAATGGTCGGTTCCAGCGCCTGGCCAATAATTAACGTTTTGCCATAACGCGATTTCTCATCACCGTCTTCAGCAAAGGACAAACCGGGTAATCCTAATCCCATAAATAATGTGGTGGAAATGGCGGTGAGCTGTAATAGCTTACGGCGAGATAATGATATCCCGGATGAAAATTGATTGTTTTTCATAACGATGTCCGATTTGCGAATGCAGGTGTTTTTAATATTTGCCTGATTTTTTTATTGGGATCAGGTCAGACGGCGATACTAGCACCGGATAAAAAAGAGAATAAATACGCATTTGTGATTTTGTTTTCTGCTTTTCTTATTTGCGGTTTTTGGCT
This sequence comes from Kluyvera sp. CRP, assembly GCF_019930565.1. NCBI lineage: Bacteria > Pseudomonadati > Pseudomonadota > Gammaproteobacteria > Enterobacterales > Enterobacteriaceae > Kluyvera > Kluyvera sp. CRP. The sequence continues at coordinate 3,026,543 of NZ_CP082841.1, forward strand.
TTGGTTTGCCGGATTTATTCATTGTCGATAAAAATTGTTTTATTTAAGGTCAGTTCTTTTTATTTCGGTAAATAACATGCGCAATAACATTATTCTCAGTGGGTTTACGATGGCGGCGGTTTCCCACATTAACTACGGCATGTGGCGTGACCCACAGGACCAAAGTTATCGCTATACCGATATTGAATACTGGGTGGCGCTGGCAAAGCTGCTGGAAGATAACGGCTTTGACTGCCTGTTTATTGCCGATGCGCTGGGGCTGATTGATAGCTGGCAAGGCAGCCCGGCGGCATCACTGGCGCAGGGGATTCAGTCGCCGCTGATTGACCCGCTGCTGCTGGTTTCCGCCATGGCGGCGCAGACGCAGCGGCTGGGATTTGGGATCACGGTCTCCACCACCTATGAACAGCCTTATCTGCTGGCACGCAAATTTACCACCCTCGATCACCTGACCGGCGGGCGTATTGCCTGGAATGTGGTGACGTCACAGCTGGAGAGCGCGGCGCGCAATCTGGGGCTGGAAAAACAGATGGACCACGACGAACGCTACGATCGCGCCGATGAGTTTCTGACCGTGAGCTATAAATTGTGGCAACACTCCTGGGAGCGTGCGGCGCTGAAGCGCGATAAGGCGGCGGGCATCTACAGCGACCCGCAGAAAGTCCATGCGGTCAACCATCGCGGGCGCTGGTTTTCGGTGCCGGATGCCCATCTTTCTGAGCCCAGCCCGCAGCGCACGCCGGTGATTTTCCAGGCCGGCGGCTCGCCGCGCGGCATTGATTTTGCCGCGAAGCATGCCGAAGTGGTGTTTGTCGCCGGGCTGGACGCCAGCGGCGTGCGCCGACAGGTGGCGGCAATTAAGGCGCGGGCGGCGGCGTTGGGACGCGCGCCGGGGGCGATTAAGTTTATCAGCGCGGTGACGGTGATTACCGGGGAAAGCGAACATGACGCGCAGGCGCGCTATGCTGAACGGCGCGCCCGCTACGATTTGCAAGGGGCGCTGATTCACTACGGGGCCAGCACCGGGGTCGATCTCGCCGGTCATTCGCTGGATGCGCCGCTCGCCTGGCAGCAGACGAACTCGAACCGTTCGCTGCTGAAAATGGTCACTGGCGAAGACGGGCAACCGAGCCGCACGCTGCGTGAAGTGTTTCATCCTGAACAGGGTCTGGGGCGGCAAAAAACGTTTGTCGGCAGCGGCGACAGCGTGGCCGCACAGCTGGAACAGTGGCTGGAGGAGAGCGACACCGACGGCATTAACCTGGCGCAATGGCTGTCGCCGGGCTGCTTTGAAGATTTCGCTCGCTGGGTGATACCCGCGCTAAAACAGCGGGGGCTGTTGGGCAATGCTGGCGAAGCCGCCACGTTGCGTCAGCGCTTATTCCCGGATGGCAGCGCCGAGCCCGCAGCCGATCATCCCGCGCAGATTAAATAGCGGAAATAAAGTTTCTTTATTTGAGTAATAAGCGGAAATGTTATTTCCGCTTATTACTTATGAGAATGTGAAGTCTATTTTATTTCGTAATATCCATTTCTGTTTCTTCGTTTTTATTGCGTCAGAACAAAAACGTTATATTCATCAGGCCTGTATGGTAGCGCCTCATATTGAGTCTGTTTACCTATAAAATGATGAAGAATCTGCTGTTATTATTATCGTTTATTTTAATTTCCCCCTCATCTCTGGCGCTGAATTTTAACTCGACGGCGCTGCAGCTTCATTGCCCGTCGCGCGGCCTGGTGGAGGTTACTCTCCATGTCTATGGTCATGTATCGGAACTGTGGCAGGGGCATTATGAAGTCGGCGCTGGCCACCGTCAGGATAACGGCGTCGAGGTGGTCAGCTTTAGCAATGGCGACAGGCTTATCCACCGCAGCCGTAGCGGCGAGTTTTTATATCGCTATGCGGGGAAGGGGACACTACAGCGCTGCCAGAAGCTTTCCGAAAGCCCGCTCCATGCGCAGACGCTGGCCTATCACCATTAACGTTCGCCTGCCTGTAGGTTATCGTTCGCCCAGTGGATAAACGCTTTTTTCGCCAGCGCCGGGCTGAATAGCCAACCCTGTCCGGTCTGCACGCCGTGGGCGAGCAGCCAGTCGCGTTGCGCGGGAGTTTCAATCCCTTCGGCCACCATCGTCAGGTTGAGCGATTTTGCCATGTCGATGATATGGCCGGTCACGCGATTGTGTTCCAGGCTGTCGACGAAGGATTTATCGATCTTCAGCGTGTCGATGTCCAGATCCTGCAAGTAGCTGAGGCTTGAATAGCCGACGCCAAAATCATCAATACAAATGGTATGGCCCATTTCCCGGTAGGCCTGAATCACCGGGCACGCGGTTTTGGGAGTGATGAGTTCGCGCTCGGTAATTTCAATCGCAATCTGATTGGCGGCAACCTGCCACTGCGCGAGCAGTTTTTTAACGAGCGTCGGTAGAGGAGGTGAGCTGAGGTCGGCGGCGGAGAAATTAATCGCAATATGCTGTTGTGGATGCGCGGCCAGCCAGTTCCCGAGATCGTCAAATACCGTACGCACGATATATTCGGTCAGTTGATTAATAACGCCGGTTTGCTCGGCCAGCGGGATGAAAATATCCGGCGGTAGCCAGTGGCCGTCCGGCTGCTGCCAGCGGGCCAGCGCTTCGGCGCCGACGATGCGTCCGCTCTTCAGGTCGACCACCGGCTGATAGTGCACGCTGATCTCCTTCGTCCGTATGGCATCGAGAATGCGGTAATGGGATGAACGCAGGCGGCGCAGAAGACGCAGCATCAAAAATGCCGTGATGAGACTCAGGAGTATGCCCAACGGCACCCAAATCATCAGCTGGTGGCGCAAGCTGGATTCCATCGGCTGCAGGGAAGACCAGGTCAGTAAAATCGCCCCCACCGTTGGCAGAAGCTGCTGGTGGTAAACGATGCCGTCTTTTTCGATTGTCGGCTGAAAGACATGCAGATTTTTTTGCCAGAAGTCCGCGTCGACAGGCGCATTGCTGGTGATCACCTGATACCCTTTCGTACTGATCAACGCGGCATGAATGGGGTAGTGAGGGTGCGGCAAGACGTCGATCAGTGAATCGGGATCCACAATGGCAACGTACCTGCCGTTGCTGACGGCGACCATTTTGTCGTCGGTTTGCAGGTCGTGACGCGACACCAGCCACACCTGATAACCGCCGGGGGCGGTAAATTCGGAGTCAGGGACTTTTTCGCCCAGACTATTGCCCAACAGGGCGCAGGGATGGACCGCGTTTTCAAGGAAAAACACGCTCTGCACGTATTGATGAATATAGGACATCTTTTGCAACTGACGCAGATGCGCCAGGCTACAGGTCTCGCCCCGGAAGCGGCTGACCTCTTCCAGCGCGGTACGCGTTTGATGCTTGACGCGCTCTGAACGCGCCATGACCCGTGCGGCGTAGTTGTTTAACTCCTGGTCAAAGAGTTCGTGAGCCTGGCGGTGGGCCAGCCACAGGCTGAGCGTAATGGGCAGAATGATTAGGATAATCAGCACGCCCGTGATTATGCTCACCAGACGCTGCGTGGTCATCATAAATTCCTGGTGCTCGAGCGGAGGTTATTAAGCGATTTATTCGCTGCTGATTATATCGTTGGCAGGGGGCTCCAGACTATAACAATATAAAGATTATGCCTATCATTCTGCTGGATACCGATTTTGGCTCGAAGCGAAATACCCCTTCAGGATGAACTGAAGGGGCGTTTTTTATCCATTATGGTGCCATTTGTCCGCCGTTGACGTCCAGAATCTGCCCGGTGATATAGCCGCTGCAGGCGTGCGATGCGAAGAACAAGAACGCTGGCGCAACCTCCTCAGCGGTGCCAAAGCGGCCCATCGGAATACTGGCGGCGATTTTGGCCCGCAGTTCGTCGCTTTTCCCGTCATGAAACGCGGTATCGATGGTGCCCGGTGAGACGATATTGAAGCGGATACCGTCGACGGTAAATTCTTTCACCCAGTTACGGTGAATATCATGCAACCAGGCCTTCGACGCCGCGTAGACGCCCGCACCCACGCCGCCGCCCTCGCGCCCGGCGATGGAACCGGTGCTGATAACGCAGGTGGTTTCACCTCGGGCTTTCGCCGCCGCGCGTAAATGCGGAATGGCAAAGCGGGTCATCATCAGCGCCGAGCGGGCGTTGAGATCCATCACCCGGTCGTAAAATTCATCGTCAATGGCTTCCAGGTTGGCTCGCCCTCCGAGACCGCCGGCGTTGTTAATCAACACGTCCAGGCCGCCGAAGCGTTCAACAAACGCGGCGACCAGGTGAGCGCATTCGTCCGAGCGGGTGACATCAGCCTGCAAGAATTCGACCTCGCCGCCGTATTGACGCAGCAGACTCAACGACTCCTCCAGCTCCGGCGGTACGTTATGGCTGTTGATGCCGACTTTGGCTCCCTGGCGGGCAAACGCCAGCGCGGCGGCCAGCCCCATCCCTGCGCTGGACCCGGTGATTAATACGCGCTTATTTTTCAGGTCGGTAAACATAGTTGCTCCCTTGTGTTGAAGAATCAGAAGAGGCGCTGCGCCAAAGAACGTAGCCGAACAAAATGATGGCGGCAGCGCTGAGCAGGAACAGCAGGCGTCCCCACAATGGATTAGGAATCAGGATCATCAGCAGCATGCACAGACCCATGGCGAGCGATATCTTGCCGATTTTGCTGCGCTGCAGGCGGTCGAAGCCATCCTGCTCGTGGTCGGCGTAGACCGGTGTTTCCATATTGCTGAAGAAGGTAGCGAGCACCGAGGCGCGCGCTTTACCCGGCTCGCGGTAAAACAGCGTCGACAGGCAGAAGAAGCCGCCGGTAAACACCAGGTGGCAGAAGATATTCCACACGGCGGAGAGATCTTTCAGTTCACGGTTGGTCAGCGTCAGCCCCAGCGCGTCGCTCACGTCTTTCACCGTGATCCAGTGGGTAATGACGTAAGAAACAATCAGCCCAAAGACCACCGTCCCCCATGCGGACCAGTCCGGTGTTTTGCGGATAAACATGCCGAAGAACAGCGGCACGATAATCGGCGCGGAAGCCAGGGTCCCAACCTGAATCATCAGGTCAAACAGGCTCAGCTCTTGCAGCGATTGCATATACTGCGCGACCAGAATCACCAGCACGCCGTTGACGATGCACGCCGTCTGGCCGACGCGCAGCAGGTAGTGCTCGCTTTTGGGTTCATTGCGATTCACCACCGGCGTCCAGAAACTGCGCACGAAAATGCCCGAGTTGCGGTTAAGCGCGGTATCCATCGACGACATGGTGGCGGCAAACAGGCCGGCCATCAGCAGCCCGACGGTTCCCTCCGGCATGGCGCGTTCGGCGAACACCAGATAGGCCGCGTCGGTGGCGTTTTTCCCCAGTTCCGGGTGCGACTGCGCCATATCCGGGTAGAGAATGGCGGTGGCCCACGGCGGAATAAACCAAATCAGGGTGCCGAACAGCATCAGGAACAGGGCAAACAGCGCGGCTTTTTTGGCGTTGGCGCTGTCCTTGGCGTTCAGATAGCGATAGGAATCCTGCAGGTTGTTGAAGCTTTGCAGTTGCTTCACAAAGAAGAAGGCGAAGCAGACGATCAGGATCAGAATATAGTGCGGGCCGGTGTCCGGGCCGGTAAAGAAGCCGGACGGGAAGTCGTTGACCATTTTGACCGGGCCGCCGACTTTAAACAGCGCCACCGCCGCGCACACCACCGAAATAATCGCCACAATCAGCGTTTGTACGAAGTCGCTGGCCACCACGCCCCAGGAGCCGCTCAGCAGGGAGATCAGCAGCACCACCAGACCGGTGATCCACAGCGTCAGCGTTAAGTCATACTTAAAGACCGCGCTGGCAAACACCGCCAGGCTGTTAAGCCACACGCCCGCGTTAAGGATGCTGAGCGGAATCAGGATCCAGGTAAAGAACTGCTCGTTTTTCGGGCCAAAACGCTGGCTGATGGCCTGAGTGGGCGTATCGACCCGCAGCTGGCGGAAACGGGTGGCGAACCACCACCAGCCGACGATGTAACCAATGACGTTACCGGCAAAGACGCCGATGGCCGTAAAGCCGTAGCGATAGGCCTGACCGGCGGCGCCGGTGAAGGTCCAGGCGCTGAACTGCGCCATGAACGCCGTCGCGCCCACCATCCACCACAGCATCCTGCCGCCGCCGCGGAAGTAGTGGCTTGCCGACCCGGTACCCATTTTTTTGAACGCGTAGCTGATAGCAATCATCAGCACGAAGTACACCACCATCACAATAATGTTGATATCCATTATGTCCACACTCGCGAGTTGTATCAGGAGATGAAGTATTATTTGTCATTTAGTATGACTAATAAAATTGGCGTGAGCTGATTTGCGATCCACTTCAATGTTTGGCGTTTTATCGAGTGTGACTTGTGATCTGTGTTGAGTAATTGAACAATTTGGCGTAAAAACGATCTTTATTAGTATGACTAAATGCGATATCAGGCTGTCGAATGATGGTTAAATGTACGGAAAAAGCCGAGAAAATTGCGCTGGATGCGCTAATCGATCCCCCTGGCTATGTTACACTGAGCCATAATTCTTGTTCAGGTATGACAAAAGCATGAACTTCACGACGATTACGACGACACAGCGCGGCCTGGACGGCCTGATTGCCAGCGACATTGCCCGCAAGATTTTCTCCGGTCAGCTGCAGCCTGGCACCGTATTACCGGCCGAAGTTGAGCTGTGTGAACAGCTGGGAGTCAGCCGCACAGCGCTGCGCGAGGCGCTGAAGCTGGTATCGTCTAAAGGCTTGCTGGAGTCGCGGCCGAAAACCGGTACCCGCGTTCGCGCCCGCACCGACTGGAATATTCTCGACGTACAGCTGCTGGAATGGCTGAGTGGCATGGAAGGCACGCTGGAAATGTACCAGCAGTTTCTTGAGTTCCGGCGGGTGATTGAGCCGCACGCGACCCGTCTGGCGGCGATAAATGCCACGCGCGAGCAGTGCATCGCGTTGTCACAGACCTGGGAAGAAATGTGCCGCATTGCGCAAAATTTTGACGCTGAACGGTGGGTGGATGCCGATACGCGCTTTCACCGCATCATTTTTATGTCGTCCGGTAACTGCTTCTATCAGCCGTTTGGCAACGTGCTGACCACGGTGTTCAAATGGTTTATCAGCCACTCCTCAAAAGAGGGCGGCATGTGTCTCGACGACCATGAGCGCATCTATAAAGCGATTATGGCGGGCGATGCGGAGGCGGCGTTCCAGGCGTCCCTCGGCATGATGGACGCCAGCAAACACCGCCTCTGATTACGCCACGCTGAACCCGCCGTGTCCGCGGCGGTTATCTACCGCTATCCGGCAGGGCTCGCCCTGGTGGAAAGCGATTAACACTACCGTCTGCGCCGCACTGTGTTCCTCAATCATCACTTCCCGTACGTTCCCCCGCGCCTGGCGCGAAACTTCCCGCGACTCGTCAAACTCGCCGTGGCACTCCAGCACGTTGGCAAACAGCGTGTTTTGCGCATGCGTTCGTAACAGCCACGCGGGCTCCTCGCGCAGGTTAAACGCCGGATCGCTGGCTCCAGTCCGGGCGATTATCAGCTCGCCGGGCTGTGGCATTGTGCTGGTCAGCGTGTAGAAGCTGTCGCCGTATAGCCAGCTCAACTGCGCCGCCTCTGCGGCGGGCACCGGGCCACAGGCGCAGCGCCAAAGGTGCTCATAGCCTTGCGAGGTGCCGAGCGGCGCTCGGGTAGGTTCCGCCTTCAGTTCACGGTTGCAGTGGATGATTTGCCCCAACGTGTGCAGGCAATAGTCATACTGATGGCGGCTATCGCTGTACAGCGCAAACAGATCGACCAGCAGCGGGCGCTCGCACTGCGGCAGCGTGAGCAACAGGACCGTGCGCTGTTGGTTAACCCCCGGCCAGTAGTCGTCGGCAAAGGCGCTCATCCCCTGATATGGGCCGCTGCCGGTAAAGAAATGGGTATTTCCGTAACGCGCCGCCGCCCGTTCTTTGTCCCCCTGATTCTGGCAGCCTTCATCCACCACCACGGTGTTGTGGGCCACGGTTTTCTTGGCGTAGCCGTTATTTTCCGCCACGTAGCGACCGCCGAATTTAGGTTCGACGTTAACCCAGCGGGCGAAGCCGTAGTCCTGAAGGATTTCGTGCCCACGGGTAAAGTAGCTGAGGTGCAGACCGTCAAAATGGCCGTGGTTCAGGGCGCTGTGCATACCGGCGATATTGCCATGCCCGCCCCACCAAAGCAGCGCCATACTCTCCGATTCTCCGTCAGGCTGAGCGCGCAGAATACCGCCTGCGCCGCGATCGCCTGCCACGCCGTCGCGCACCAACTGCGAACGGCGGACCGTGACTTCACCCGGTGCTTGCGCATCTTCGCTGAGCAATAGCGCCCCCCGGCACGGCCAGCATGCCTGCTGATAGTGGGCGATAGCCGAAAGCTGCGGCGATGGGCCGTAGTGCTGGCGACACAGGCTGACCGCCATCAGCGCGCCTTCGTCGCGCAGATTCATGGTTTTCGAGGCATCGTTCAGTGCTGGCAGAGTGCCGTCCGGGAACGCCATATCGAACAGCGTGACGCAGGCGCGCTGGATTAAACGATCGCCGTAGGACCAGATTTCCCGTTCCGGCTGGCAGCGGTCAAGCGCCGCGGCAAGTAGCAGCATGGGGCGCAGCGCGAAACGCTGGTAGTAAAGCCCTTCGATATAGTAGCCGTCGACAGAAAACAGCTGGTTAAGCTGGGCGTAAAATCCGCCGCTGACGTCATCGCGCAGCTTACCGTGCAGGGCGATCTCCACCCACTCGGGATGGTCGGTAGCCAGGCCGCACAGCGCGATGGCGGCCACCGACCACATGCCATGGTTGTGGACGATATCGAAGGTGTCCCGGTGGACGGTAATGGCCTCACGCACCATCAGGCACAGCAAGTTTTCTTCAATATGCGCGCGGTCTGCCTCGCTGGCCGAGCCTTTCACGCAGGCCCACGCTCCGGCGGCGTAAAGTAAAAACATATCTTCGTTGAGCGTCTGGTGGAATAGCCTGCCCGGCGGATTGCTGTCGCGGCTGGTGGCGCTGCCCAGCGTCGGGTAGACGTCGGCATAGCCGCGCAGCAGCGCGAGCAGGGCGTCGCGGTAGCGGACGTCGCCGCTCAGCAGCCAGTGGAGCCCGGCGAGATCCATCATCTGATAATTGTATTTATGCCGGGCATGTTCCGGGCCGCCGCCTTCGCCGTGGCCGGGGATCCACTGCGGGCGAGCCAGCCAGGCTTCCAGCTGCTGGCGCTGGTGGCGCAGCGTGATGCCGGGCTGCGTATCGTGCGTGAAACACGCCCGCAGCGCCGTAATATCAGAAGGGGAGAGGAAAAGGGAGCGGTCGAGGATCATCAAGCATCTCCAGGTCATGTTCATTAGTATGACTATTTGATGCAAAAAATAAACCTATCACCTCATTAACAGCCAGCGCTATGGCTTTAAGTTGCATGTGAGGTCACAAAATAAACATTATTTGTCATACTATAGATGCTATCAGCTCTGAGCCGCAGAATGCTCAAGCGAAGGTCAGCGACTCGCTGATAATGCGGTTTTTACCATTTCGCTTGGCTTCGTAAAGCCGTTTATCCGCCAGCACCAGCGCCTCTTCTACGCGCATATCGTCTTTAGTGGCAATGCCGCCGCTGAAGGTAACGCGCAGGTTCGTCTCGCGAAAGTGTCGCTGCTCGCAGGTTTCACGCCAGCGTTCCAGAAACGCCAACGCGTCGTGCTGCATCATCCCGTGAAACAGGGCGACAATCTCCTCGCCGCCGTAGCGGTAGAGGGTGATGTTATCCATTCCGCGCAGACGCAGCCCGATATCCGCTACCGTCCTGAGGACCATATCGCCAACCGCGTGGCCGTAAGTATCGTTGATGGTCTTAAAGTTATCGATATCGATCATGGCGATGCACAGATCGTTGGTCTGTTGAAGAAATTCAATATCGTTATCAAAAGCCCGGCGGTTCTTGAGCTCGGTGAGACCATCGGTCAGCGCTTCGTTTTTAATCATTTCTTGCTGCACGGTGGTATTGTGGATCTCTTCATACAGCATCTCCTCCGCAGCTTTAAGTTCGATGGCGCCGTTGCGAATACCGTTCGCGATGCTGATATAGAGGCCGTTGAGAGAAGAGCGCACCATCCACCAGCAGACAAACAGCGCCAGCAGGCCGAAAGCCAGACAGTAGATAACGTTCAGGCTGTGGGTGAAGACCTGCGAGATTAAATCGCTATTGCGCACTTCATGGACCAGAAACCACGTGGTGTCGCCCACCGCGCTGCAGAAATACCACCTTTCGCTGTCAGGCAGATAGAAAAAGGGCGTCTGTTTATTGAGTCGGGGGGCGACGTTGGCCAGCGTCTGGGGATTCACCGCCTCTCTTTCATTGGTTATCTGCTGGCCTTCGTTATCCATGATCCACTTGCGCCCCGGCAGGGTGGAGTAGGCGGCGTTCAGGATATCCATGCTGGGTTCCTGGTTAAGCCGGATGGCCAGCACGCCAAGCTTTTCGCCGTCTACGTTGTTGATCAGCGATTTGGAGAGCGTGAGGGTGCTGACGGCATCATCAAAGATATCCCGACTGCGGGTATAGTGCGTATTGCCTCCGTCATCGCGAATGGCCGCCATATACCAGATCTTGTGGCGCGGGTCGGTGTCTTCCTCGGTTTTGTCGTTGAGCTCAACGTTGGGCAGACGGATAAAGCCCCCTTGCTGGTCGGCGTAGACCAAGGTACGGGCGTCGGGCATGGTGCTAAAGCGCTCAAACAGCCAGTGACGGAGTTCGCCGTCGTCATTCTTCTTATCTTGTTTGATGCTGATAAACTGCTCGATGGTTTCATCAAGCATGATGTCGTAGTCGTGAAGGTACTTTGCGGTGTAAGCGGCCAGATTCTGCACGTCGCGCATGTTTTGCCGTTGATAGCTGCTTTTGACGTCGTGCCACTGCACCGCCAGCACTGCGATGCAGGCGAGGGTGAAAATAATGGCCGTTTTCAGGAAACAGATATTTAACGGGCGGCGGAAATTCAGGTTCCGAATCACAGCTTTCTCCAGAAGCAAAAAATCAATAAATCCATTCACGCAAGAACGATTTTTTGGGTATGACGGTAGTAAATAACCACTGAAAATTATTATTTTCCCGATGTAAATACGCTACGCACACTCACTCGATTTACTGCCTTTAATTAAAGGCTGCGAATGTTACAACCTGTAAATACCATTGTCAAAGGCGATTGAACTAATTCATATCGATCGTTGAAACCGATCGTCACGGGTATTAGCAATAAGCCAGATGACAACGATCGATATCCCTTTATTGATTGGCGAAAACGATCTGTTGTTATCATTTCATATGGATTAATTTCCTTTTAAAACAATGCTATTGTTGTCTTTTACTCTAATAAAAATATGATCGTAAGTGATGGCTTAGGCTATGTGTAATGACTTTTTGGGGAACGTTAATGCCATTGTGTAATAATGTTTCGGATATTTACATTTGTTTGATGGAGAATGATTTCCGGGGAGGTGTTTTTTCGCGGCGATAGGAAATAAATCTTCTTTCCTTGCGGAAACAATATTTCCTGAAAGGTGGCGGTAGATTTCTGATGCTGAAGGGTGAGAGGAGTAAATATAACGGGGAAAAATTATTTCTCATCCTGAGGAATATTAAACGCTCGCCGTGCAGAGACCTTCCCGGCCAGGGAAGGTCTCTATTGTCTATTACATTCCGGAGAAGACGTTCATGATTACGCCGCCGCTGATGATCAACAGCATGGCGAAAATCGCGGGTAGATCGGGCTTCTGCTTATAGAGAATCATCGAGAAGATGGTGACGCCCACGATGCCAAAACCGCACCACAGTGAGTAGGCCACGCCAACGGGGATGGTGCTCATGGCGCGGGTCAGGGCGAAATAGCACAGCGCGTAAGCGCAAACCACCAGCACTGATGGCCCCAGTTTACTAAAGCCGTTGGTTTTTTTGATCATCGAGGTGCCGGTGATTTCGGAGCCGATAGACAGCGCCAGCCATAAAAATCCGAGATTAAACATGAGCGATTCCTTCTGCGTTAGTTGGCGATTTTGTTATCAAGGGTGGAAACCGGCGTCGGCGGCGTCTCTTCCGCCTCCTCATGACCCATTTTCGAGAACAGGTTCATGATGACAATGCCGCTGGCAATCACCGCCATGCCGATGATGGCGGCGGTATCCGGATGCTGACCATAGAAGGCCATGCCCAGCGTTGAGACCACCAGGATGCCGGTTCCCGACCAGGTGGCGTAGGCCAGACCGACCGGAATATCTTTCACCGCGCGGGAGAGCGAGTAGTAGCAGATGCAGTAAAGCACCACGATCAGCGCCAGCAGCAGGGTTTTGGTCATCCCTTCGCTGGAGTCGAACATTTTAAGCGTTGAGGTGGCCGAGGTTTCCGACAAGATAACCAACAGCATCCATAGCCAGCATTTTGTTTTCGAAGACATATCTACACTCCAGGGTGTGTTATCGAGGTAAGGTTATTTTTTTCTGTGCTTTTAAAAAATCGACGGCGGCATCGGTCAACACGGCGTCGGGTGACTCGGCCAGCGCCGGATTATTGACGATATCTGTGACAGTGAGATAACGCCGTGGGCTTTCACTGACGGCTGGCGGCCTGGCGTTCGCGGTCAGCCTGTCCAGTAGTTCGTTCAGCGTACCCAGGGTGATGCCACTGGCCGTCAGGCGTTCCAGCGTTGCGCTCATTTGCGCCGCGTAGCCGGGCTGCGCGACGCCGCGTAGCGCGTTTAGCTCGCTGTGCGGGTCGCAAAGATAACGCAGCGCCAGCACCGGAATGCCTGCCAGTAGCGCATCGTGTACCCTTTGCGCTACCGGGCTTTGCAGCGTGCCGTTCAGCAGATCCGCCGCCAGCGGATAATCGAGAAACGGTAGCAGCAGCGCCTTGTAGGGGGCGGGCGGTAACGCACGGTGCCAGATCTCCGCGGGTTGCACGTCGCCAAGCGTCTGCCAGCGCTCAGCATCCGTCAGCTCGGCGCTTAACGCCAGATGCAGCCGCTCGCCGCAGCACGCCAGGCGTTGGCAAATCTCGTGGCGATACCCCTCCGCCGCGGTCACCATCACCAGCACGGGAGGCTGCAGGCGCTGGAGGATTTGCATCACCAGACGGTCGATCTGTTGCTCGGTCATCATGGCCTCCGTTAGCCTATCAGCGCCACCTGCTCGCCGTTTTTCAGCCCGGCGGCGTTGGCCTCTTCGGTATCGATGTGGAATTCGAGGGCGAAATCTTCGCGCACCCGCACCACCACTTCATCAAACGTTAGCCGACGCTCGCCGTGGCTGCACACGCTCACCTTCTGGCCGTTGCTGACGTTTAGCTGACGGGCATCCTGCGGCGACATATGAATGTGCCGCCAGGCGCAGATCACCTGCGAGTGCAGTTCAACGTGGCCTTTCGGGCCGATCAGCAGCGCGCTGCCGGCATTCTCCAGCTGGCCGGATTCGCGTACCGGCGCTTTGATGCCCAGCGCGAAACAGTCGGCGCGCGACACTTCCAGCTGCGTGGTAGGCCGGGTTGGGCCGAGCACGCGCACGTTGCTGAGCGAGCCTTTCGGGCCGACGATGGTCACGCACTCTTCGGCGGCAAACTGTCCCGGCTGGCGCAGCGGCTTAAACGGCGTCAAGGTATAGCCCTTGCCGAACAGCGCTTCGACGTCCTGCTGCGACAGATGCACGTGGCGGTTAGAGATGCCGACCGGAATGACGGGCGTAGACTCGGTCAGCCGGGCGGCGATTTTTTCCTGTAGCAGGGCGTCAATCATGCCTTCTTCCCTTTCTTATTGGCAGCGTGTTTCTCATCGGCGTTCGGCGCGGGCACCAGCGGCTGCGGCTCAACGGCGGGAGCCTCGATTGCCGGTTCAGTGACCACGGTGGTTGGCGCGGCGGCGCGTGGCGGGTGGCCCTTCAGGTTGCTGAGCGCCTCCACCACGCAGCGTTCCGGACGCGCAATCACCAGCGATGTGACCTGCGGATCGCTGATTTTTGCCACCGCGACGCCGCGCTCGACGGCGGTATGAATCGCGCTGATTTCGCCTTCAAAGCAGACGCTCACCAGCCCTGAACCCACCTTGCGATAGCCAATACAGGCCACGCCCGCGGCTTTACAGGCGGCGTCGACGGCCTGAACGGCGGCGACTAATCCTCGTGTTTCAATGACGCCTAAACTTTTCATTATCGGCTCCTTTAATGACGAACTAAGCGAATATCAAACTCAAACTGGGCGAAAAACGCTTCAAGCTTGTTCAGCTCTTCCACGCTGTAGGTCGGGTCCTCAAGAATCGGGTAGGGCATCTCCAGACGTTCGTACTTTTTGCGCCCCAGCTGGTGGTACGGCAGCATATCGATACGGCGAATATTGCCGCGTTTCGCCAGCTTCTGGACGTAATCAATCGCCCCGGTAATGGCTTCCCATGAATCGTTGTAGCCGCGCACCAACGGCATGCGCACAATCACGTTCGCGCCGGAATCAACCAGCCACTCGAGGTTGCGGCGTACGCCTTCGTTACCGATGCCGAACAGCGTTTTGTGGTGATCGCTGTCGATCTGTTTGATGTCGAACAAGAAGGTATCGGTGACCGGCGCCAGCTTCTGGTAATTGGCCAGCGGAGTGGTGCCCTGCGTCTCGACGGCGGTGTTGATCCTCATCTTCTTGCATTCACTGAACAGGGCCACGGCAAAGTCGGTTTGCAGGCTCATTTCGCCGCCGCCGATGGTGACGCCGCCGCCGGAAGAGACGTAAAAGTCATAGTCCTGCATGATGATGTCCATCAGCTCGCTGACGGTGACGTCTTTGCCCATAATATCCAGCGCGTTCTGGGTACAGATTTCTTCACACTTACGGCAGCCAATGCAGTCTTTATTGCGGTTGACGAAGTGTTTCATCGCGCCGTTTTCTTCGGCCCGGTAGTGAATGCCCGCCGGGCAGACGTTGACGCAGTCGCCGCAGTTAATGCATTTATCCTGCGAGAACATCACCTGGAACTGGCTGCTTAACCCTTCCGGATTGGCGCACCACGGGCAGCGAATATTGCAGCCTTTAAAAAACACCAGCGTGCGGATGCCGTCGCCGTCGTAGATCGAGTATTTCTGGATGTTGAAAATACGCCCGGTTAATTCTGTCTTTGCTATCACGCTTGCCTCCTGAAACATCGGACTTCCTTGTCCACAGCGGTCCGTCTTATCAGAACTTCTCAATCACCGTACGGCTGATGATCTCGTCCTGAACTTCCTTACATAATTCAACGAAATAGGCGCTGTAACCCGCGACGCGGACGATCAGGTCGCGGTATTTCTCCGGCTCCTGCTGGGCCTTTTTCAACACCTCGTTATCGACGTAGCTGAACTGCATCTGGCCGTTGCCAAGAATCGACGCGGTGCGCAGCAGCGTAATCAAGCCGTGGCGACCTTCCGGAGTATCCAGCAGCCCTTTGAGGAACTTGAAGTTGTGCACCATGCCGATGTTCATGGTTTCCACGTTCATCTTGCTCACCGACTTGATGATCGCCGTCGGGCCTTGCTTATCCGCGCCCTGGGTTGGGCTGATGCCATCAGAGAGCGGCATCCACGCCAGACGGCCGTTCGGCGTGGCGTTGGTTAGCTCACCGATTGGCGTGTTGTTGGATATAGACAGGGTGCCGTGGCTCAGGGTGGAGTAGAGCATTTTGTACTTGCGGCACTCGCGCTCGGTCCATTCGGTGATATCCAGCGCGTACTGGTCAACGTAGTTGTCATCGTTGCCGTATTTCGGCGCGTTCAGGCAGTCGCGGCGCAGCGCTTCAAAGCCTTCAAAGTTCGCCAGCATCGCATCGCGCATCTGCTCGAGGGTATATTTTTTATCCTCGTACACCAGTTTGCGAATTGCGGCCATCGAGTCGACGTAGGTGGCCAGACCGGAGAAAATCAGCCCCGGACCGTGGTTGATCATCGCGCCGCCAGCGGAGACGTCTTTGCCTTTTTCCATGCAGCCTTCCACCAGCAGCGACATCAGCGGTTTTGGCGCCACGTCGCGGTGGACGCGCTGGCTGATCACCGTACCGATGGCCGACAGGCGGACGATATGGGCGATCTGTTTTTTCACTGCCGCGTCAAATTCTTCGAAGGTGTGCAGGTCGCGCAGGTCGCCGGTATCCAGCCCCTGATAGCTATCGAACAGCACCATACGGCCACGGTTGAGCACGAACTCGATGGCAATCGGCCACTGGGTGTAGCCGGTGGAGGTCCACTGGTAGATGCGGCCAGATTTCTGCGGTTCCACGCAGCCCATCAGGCAGTAGTCGCGGGCGTCTTCGAAATCGAAGCCTTTACGCAGCATCATCTTGATGTGGGAGTCATCGAAGTGACAGGCCGGGAAGCCCATGCCCGCTTTCACCACGTCGACGATTTTTTCCATGTACTTCTGCGGCGACTGGTTGTGAATACGGCAGGCCAGCGACGGCTGGTACACCTTCACGAAGCGCACGGCATCCATAATCAGGTAGGTCAGGTCGTTACAGGCATCGCCGCCGGAACGCTTCTGGCCGCCGACGGTCAGGTTGATAAACGGCTGGTAGCCAGCGAAATATTTCGCGCCCAGCTCGCTGGACATCCACATCAGCTCGGCGCACTTGATGATAAACGCCTGCATCAGCTCCAGTGCGGTTTCGTGGGTCAGGCGGCCTTCACGGATATCGGCTTCAAACATCGGGTAGCAGTACTGGTCAACGCGACCCAGCGACAGGCCGGTCTGGTTTTCTTCAATCTCAAACAACGATTCCACCGTCCAGATGCTTTGCAGCGCTTCCTGCAAGGTTTTCGGTGGATTGGCCGGGACGTTCTGGTTCACTTCGGCGATGGTCAGCAGTTCGGCGCGACGCTGAGGATTTTGCTCCAGCGCGGCCAGTTCGCGAGCGCGGGCGGCGATACGGTGGGCGTAGTTAATCACCCCTTCGCAGGTTTCAATCGCCGCTTTGTAGTAGTAAATACGATCGATATCTTCCGGGTTTTCCATGCTCAGGCTGGCGAGCTGTGCCTCGGCATCCGCTTTAATGCCGTTCATGCCTTTGGTGAACAGCAGCACGTCATAGCCCGGACAGGTGTCGCCGCCGCCGTTGATCTGGTGGTAGGAGAGGTCGCTGACGAAGGTCTCGCCGCTGAACGCCCAGACGCCCGCTTCACGGTACTGTGCTTCGCAGATCTCATCCAGCGAGCGGCCTTCCCAGAACGGGACGATCTCTTCGCGGATGGTTTTCTTGTCTTCTTCGCTGATCTCAAATGGATCCTGCGGGCGCGTGCTCATGGTATCGAGCTCGTCGCGCACCCAGCGCCAGGCGATATCCGGGGAGAAGGCGCCCGCACGCGGCTTGCCGCACGGATGGCCGACGATCAGCTCGTCGTCCTGAATCAGAATCGGCGCGGTTTCGCAGGCGTGGCGGAAGGCTTTGGCGCGCAGCAGAATGGTCGGCATGCCTGGATTGGCTTTCACCACTTCGGTAAAGGCCAGCGCGCGGTAGATAGAGACGCTCGGACGCACGGTCAGGTAGTGGTTGCGCAGGCGCTGCATGCGCGGAGTCAGGCCTTCCGTGGTGGGAGTTTCGCTTGCGGCGGCGAACGGCACGGCGGCGACTTTCTGCTCGCCGCTGAACAGACGCACCGGAAGGCGCAGGGCGCTGAGGTTTTGCTGCGCGCTGAGGAACATGGCGGAAAGTTCGTTGATACCCGCGTTTTCAAGGCTCGCGCCGTGGAGCAGGGCATCGAACATCGGGTAGCCGTCGATAGCGCTGGCGGCGCGGACTTCGCTCAGCTCTGCCAGTTTAAACCACAGGCATTCGACGATCTCATAGGCTTGCGCTTCATTCAGCGTGCCGTTGGCGATGTCGTGCTGGTAGTACGGCAGCAGCGCTTTGTCTGCGCCTTCCGGGTTGACCGCGTAGCTGCCGTTATCCAGCTGGAGCGCCAGCTGGAACAGGTAAAATGCCTGGCAGGCTTCTTTGAAGCTGCGCGCCGGGTGGGCTGGAACATGGTGCAAAATAGCGGCGCTGTCGAGCAGTTCGGCCTTACGGTAGGCGTTGGTCTCTGCGGCGGCGAGCTGTTCCGCGCTGGTGGCCAGGTTCTGCGCCAGCGCCATCAGCGCGTCGCAGGCGTAAATGGCCGCGCGACAGCCGTTAACTTCGTCCATCCCGCTGCGGCTAACCGCGCTGCCGAGCGTACGGGTCTTTTCTTCCAGCTGGTGTTTAATCGCCAGCACGCCTTTCTCTACCACCAGCTTGTAATCCGGGGAGTCGAGATCGCTGTTCAGATTCAGAAACTGGAAGACGGATGGGCGGCGCGCGGCGTTTTCGTCGTGGAAAATCGCCCCGTGCGGCTTGCGGGTCTGGTTGCCGACGATCAGCTCATCGGCGCTGATGGTCAGCGGCAGCTGGCGCATCAGTTCATAGAAACGGCGCGCCGGTTTAACGGCAGCGGGAACGCCGGCAATATCGCCGTCCAGGCCGCTCAGAATGGCGGCGTGCTCGGTGCACAGGGTGCTGGCGTGTGCCTGTAAACGTTCAGCCAGCACTTTGACGCGCGGCGTTAAGCTATAGTGTGCCATAGGTAAGATTCTCCAGTTCTTGTTCTCAGCGGCAGTGGGCGGCGCTGCCGCTCCATGCCTGGCGATAGAGTTCGGTTAAAGCCTGGGCGTCCGGCGCGCGTGGGTTGGTCGGGGTGCAGCTATCGCGCAGCGCCTGGCCGACCATTTCCGCCAGTCGGCGCTCAAAATCGGCGGCATCAATGCCGGTTTGCTGTATTCCCGTCGGCATCGTCATTTCTTCTTTCAGCGCCGCAATAGCGACCAGCAGGCTGTTGACCCCCTGGCGAGTCGTGGCTGCGGGCAGATCCAGCAGGTGAGCCAGCCGGGCATATTTATGGGCGGCGGCGGTGTCGCACTGACCCTGATAGTCCGCATTCCATGCCACTACGCTCCCCATCAGCAGGGCGTTGGCGCGGCCATGCGGTACGCGGAATACGCCGCCGAGCGCATGCGCCAGGCTGTGGGTGATGCCCAGCGAGGCATTGGTAAACGCGATGCCAGCCATGCAGGAGGCGTTGTGCATTTTTTCTCGCGCCAGCAGATCGTGTCCGTTGCGCCAACAGGTGGGCAGATAACGGAACACCTGCTGCACCACTTTCTCGGCCAGCGCGTCGGAAAAGTCGCTGGCGGCGGTGGAGACGTAGGCCTCCAGCGCATGGCACAGGACATCCATACCGGTATCGGCGGTGATGGCGGGCGGTACCGAGGCGACCAGCGATGGGTCAAGAATGGCGATATCCGGCAGCAGCGACGGGTCAACCAGCACCAGCTTTTCGGCATGGGCTTTGACCACTGAAAAACTGGTCACTTCCGAGCCGGTGCCGCTGGTGGTGGGGATCGCCACAAACTGCGGGCGTTCACGTCCTGCCTCCGGACGGGTCTGCGCCAGAGCGAAAATAACCGCCTTGGCGGCGTCAATCACGGAGCCGCCGCCCAACGCGATGACCAGATCCGGCGCGCAACTGTCCATGCGCTTCATCCCGCGCACCACGGTGGCGATATCCGGGTCGGCCACCACATCGTCCCAGACCTGCATGTCGATACCGCGCTGGCGCAGGATGTCGGTCACCCGGGAGGCGAGGCCAAATTTCACCATCGCCTGGTCGGTGACCAGCAGCGCACGCTGAGCGGGCACGTCGTTCAGGGCGGCAAGCGCGTCCTGACCAAAACGGATCCGGGGTTTCAGCAAAAATTCACTCATTGGGTTATTCACTCCTTACGCGTCCCGAAAGACGTTCTCGACAATGGCAACCACCGACATCGCCTTGTAACGGTCCTTGTTAAGCGCGAAGTACTCTTCCGCCAGCACAATGTCGTGCATGCCTGCGCCGACGCTGTCGACGGCAACCCAGGTGCGGTTCTTCATCGGCTGCTGATCGTCGTCCAGTTGGGTTATCAGCAGCAGGTTGCTGCCGCGTAGCTCATCGCATTTCTGCGTGGCGACGACATGTCCGGTTACCTTTGCGAGAATCATCGTTTTTATCGCCTTATATCAATGCGTTATTTGCCTAAGCGCTCAAGCACCTGGCGGATGACGCGTTCCACGTTTTGCTCGCTTATCTCGCCTTCCTGCTCTGTCGTCGCGCTGGCGAAGCGGTTATCGCTTGCGCTAGCGGCGGCAGGGGAAGGGGAGGTGAAGCGCGCGTCGTCGAGGATGCTGCGGCGCGGGTCGACCGACTGGCTGACGATCGTCGGCTGTGGCTCGACGCGGCTACCCGGTGCGCGCAACTCGTCAATGGAGCGCACGCCGTAGCCCACTTTGCGGATGTTCAGCAGGTTCATCGGCCCGACGTTATCGGAGCTGGAACCGCCGCCGACTGCACCGCAGCCCAGTGTTAACGCGGGAGAGATGTTGGTGGTCGCGCCAATGCCGCCGAGGGCCGCGGGGGTGTTGATCAGAATGCGGTTAACCGGTTTTTCGAGGCAGAACTGGCGGATAACATCCTGGTTACGGGTGTGGATCACCAGCGTGTGGCCGAGGCCTTCGTTGGTCAGCAGTTCCATCACGCGGTTGCAGGCCGCTTTCCAGTCCTCTTCCACGTACAGGCCGAGTACCGGACACAGTTTTTCTCGGGAGTAGGGGTTGGTGTGTGAAACGGTAGTCTGCTCGGCGATCAGCACGCGGGTGCTGGCCGGGACGCAGAAGCCCGCCATCTGGCTTAAATAGAGTGCCGTTTTGCCGACCACTTTCGGGTTGATCGTGCCGTTCGGGCGCAGCAGCAGGGCTGCCATTTTCGCCGCTTCGCCTTCGTTCATAAAGTACGCGCCCTGGGCTTCCAGCTCGCGATGAACCTCGTCGTAAATGCAACGTTCGACGATGATCGACTGTTCGGAGGCGCAAATGACGCCGTTATCGAAGGTTTTGCTGGTGATGATGTCTTTCACCGCGTGGTGGATATCGGCGCTGCGCTCGATAAACGCCGGGCCGTTACCCGGGCCGCCGCTGATGGTTGGCGTGCCGGAGGCGTAGGCGGCGCGCACCATCCCTTCACCGCCGGTCGCCAGAATCAGCGACACCTCTTTGCTGTGCATCAGCTCGGAGGTGGCTTCCAGCGTCAGTTCAGTGATGCCGTCGACGATCCCCGCCGGTGCGCCCGCCGCTTCGGCCGCGCGTTTGACAATCTCGATGGCCTTCCAGCTGCACTGACGCGCACCCGGATGAGGCGAGAAAATAATCGCATTACCTGCTTTCAGGGCAATCAGCGTCTTGTAGATAACCGTCGAGGTAGGGTTGGTGGAAGGCACCAGCGCGCAGATAACGCCGAGCGGCACGCCCACGTCCATCACTTTTTTCTGTTGATCGTCATGAATGATGCCGACGGTCTTCATATCTTTGATGGCGTCGTAAACGCGCAGCGAGGCAAAACGGTTCTTCAGGACTTTATCCTGCCAGTTGCCGAAGCCGGTCTCTTCCGCGGCCATTTTCGCCAGCGCTTCGGCATGGTGCGCCGCTTCCTGGGCCACGTTTTTCACGATGGCGTCGATTTGCTGCTGTGAAAAGGTGGCCATCACGGCTTGTGCCTTTTTGGCGTTGCGCACCAGTTCTCGCGCGTTCTGGCGAGAGAGCAAATCGGTATCCAGTTCAATCATGAGTCTATCCTTCATCAGACTAAAAGAGTGCAGACGGGGCGTGCCCTGTCAGGTCATGCTTTATGCTGCGACGCGATTTTTTCGATATCGTTATGCGGACGCGCAATCACGCGGGAAGTGACCACTTCGCCGATGCGTTTTGCCGCTTCCACGCCGGAATCCACCGCCGCGTTGACCGCGCCGACGTCGCCTTTCACCATCGCGGTGACCAGCCCGGAGCCGACGTTTTCATAGCCAATCAGCTCAACGTTGGCGGCTTTACACATCGCATCTGCCGCTTCAATGCAGGCCACCAGACCTTTGGTTTCAATTAAGCCAAGCGCTTCTTTCATCATGTTCTCTCCGGTTATTCGGCAATTTTGTAGTGAGCGACAATCTTGTTGATGTCGTTATGCGGACGCGCGATAACCAGTGAAGTCACCACTTCGCCAATGCGCTGTGCGGACTCAACGCCGGAATCTACCGCCGCTTTCACCGCGCCGACGTCGCCTTTCACCATCGCGGTGACGAGGCCGGAGCCGACGTTTTCGTAGCCAATCAGTTCAACGTTGGCGGCTTTACACATGGCATCAGCCGCTTCAATGCAGGCCACCAGCCCTTTGGTTTCAATCAGACCTAATGCATCACCCATTTGCGTTCTCCTGGCCTTAAGCCTTGTGTTTAATGACAATTTTGTTGATGTCGTTATGCGGACGCGCAATCACCAGCGACGTCACCACTTCCCCGATGCGCTGTGCGGACTCGACGCCGGAATCCACCGCCGCTTTCACCGCGCCGACGTCGCCTTTCACCATCGCGGTGACCAGGCCGGAGCCGACGTTTTCATAGCCAATCAGCTCGACGTTCGCGGCTTTACACATCGCATCCGCGGCTTCAATGCAGGCCACCAGACCTTTGGTTTCGATAAGCCCCAATGCATCACCCATGGCTCTCTCCTCAGAACAGGTTGTGATTTAAGGAAAACCGGCCGTGTCACGGCGTTAACCCACGGCTGCGGCGTTCGAATGTCACTATAGGGGGGGAGAATCTGGATGGAACTTAAATCCGATAGATGTAATTATTTAGGATATAACTCTGTGATTTAGTCTTTTTAGGGCGTCTATTTATGTCTTTATGCTGTAATGTCGGTGCTGATTTGGTCTTCAATAAGGCGATTTTTAGCCCGCTTTTTCCGGGGGGATGAAATGTTATTGGATTGCTAAATGATTTCAAAAAAGGGGTAACATAGCGCGGGGATTAGTGTGGCGAGGCGCAGGTTTCCGATGGCAGGCTAAACGCAAAAAATGCGCTTTTTAGCCGGTGATGAGGTGAGGCCTGGAGGGGATGCGTCGCCGATCACAGTTTACAACAGGGTTTGATAACGGGAGGAAAAGTCATGCTGCAGGGATTGAATCATCTGACGCTGGCGGTCAGCGATCTGGCGTTAAGCCTGGCGTTTTACCAGCGGTTACCTGGAATGCGTCTGCATGCCCGCTGGGATAGCGGAGCCTATCTCTCCTGTGGGGCGCTGTGGCTGTGCTTGTCGCTGGATGAGCAGCGGCGTAAAACGCCCCCTCAGGAAAGCGACTATACCCACTACGCCTTCAGCGTGGCGGAAGAAGACTTTGCCGGGGTGGTGGCTCTGCTGGCGCAGGCGGGGGCTGAGGTATGGAAAGATAACCGCAGTGAAGGGGCGTCTTACTATTTTCTCGACCCTGACGGCCATAAGCTGGAGCTGCATGTGGGGAATCTGGCGCAGCGGCTGGCCGCCTGTCGCGAACGCCCCTACAAGGGGATGGTCTTTTTTGATTGACGGGTTAGTTCAGCTTACTGCCGGATTTCAACGTGCAGATCCACAGCGGTGAATTGATAGAGCTGAGCAAGATAGCCTTTTCGTTGAGCTTCTGAGCGTTGAGAAACAGCCCGTCGTGGCTGTCGGACATCTCGCGCATAAAGTAGTCGAAAATCACGTTCGGCGATTCATCAATCGAGGAGGCGCTCGATTCCCACTGATTGATGCGGTAATGACGCTCGGTGGCCGAGATGCGTTTGCTGCTGTAGGTAAACTTCACGTAGCGTTGCAGGTAGAGCCAGCCGGCGGCGGAGTCGGTGTAACCTTCGACCACCATCGAGCCTTTACCCTGCGCGCCAAAATTGAAGTGAATATTGCCGTTAACGTTCTCTTTGTCCATGTTCTCAAAGCGCATGATGCCCTTAGTGGAACAGCTCATGACACCCGCGTTGTCGGCAGGCAGCAGCCGCCAGGCGCTAAACGCGGCGGCGGCAATAAATACCAGAACGCAGAGGGCAAAGAACGGACGCGGCGCGAGTCTCATTACGGCTTCCAGGAGTAGTAAAAGTAGTTATCGCAATAGCTGAACGGGTTATCTTCATGCATGGCGCAGTGGGCAAGGAACACGCGCCCCAGCCCGTTGGTTTCGAGCCGGTCGCCGTAGAAGAAAAGAAAACGTTCACCGGGTTTACAGGTAATATTCAGCCGCTGGCGCACCTCATCGAAGTTTTTGCCGTAGGACTCTTCGCTGACCGAACGTCGCATTTCATCGCTGGCCAGCAGTTCGCACTGGCTATGGCTCAGGCGGGTCAGCGCGATAGGCTGGGATTCACTGATGCCGACCAGACTGAAGGCAACCAGAAGCAGGGCAATGGTGAGCAAGCAGGCTCCGGCCATGTACCAGCACATCCCGCGAGCATGTGCGGAGCGCGGTGCGTCTGGCGTTGTCGCAACGGGCGGCGATTCGGCAGGCGTCTGTTGTGGTGAAACCGGCGGCGCGTCGTCCAGCGCTTCGATAATGACCTCGGGATTAAGCTGCAAATAGCCGCGCGAGACGGTGACGATGATGTTATCGACGCCGTAATGGCGAAAGGTCTTCCGCAGCATGCTGAGATACTGGTTCAGATTGCTGTTGGATGAGGTTAATCCATTGTCATCCCAGACTTTTTTCAGAACATCTTCCCGGCTGACAATCTCGGTATGGCGCAGAAAATAGTTAAACAGGGCGCTGGCGGTGAGGGATAGCTGGCTGTCCGGTTCATCGCTTTGCGGCAGCGTCAGGGTTCCGTCGGTGGCGTCGTAGATAAAACGGGCATTGATGTTGTAGCGCATCGCGGCCTCAGTCTGTGCTTCACGCGGGAAGCGTCATTTTATTCAGGGAGTCAACCAGCGCGCGACGGTGGTCGGCGCTCATGGTGATCCCTTCCGTCAACTCCGAAAGCCAGATGCCGTCAGCGGCGTAGCGCACCAGCGTGCCGGTTGGGCTGTTATCCAGCTCATCGCCCTGCGCCAGTTTCTCCAGCATCCAGTCGCGCCAGCATTTGCGCAGCACCGGTTCATCGGGCATCGCCAGCGACAAAACCATAAGCTGGCGGCTTTCATGGGTGTCCGTGAGATCCGCCAGATAGTTCAGATAGGCGCGGGTAAACCGACCGTAGCTCACGCCATCCTGTTGCATCAGCGCGGTAATCGCTTCTTCCATGATCGCCAGCAGACGCGCGAACAGGGCGAATATCAGCGCCTGCTTGTTCGGGAAATGGTGGATAAGACCGCCTTTACTGACACCTGCCTCGCGGGCAACGGCGTTCAGCGACAGTGCGGCAATGCCATCCCGACCAGCAATCATTGCCGCGGATTCCAGCAATTGTTGGTGCAGACGGACCGGATCTTTCTTGCGGTGTTGGGCTTCCATATTCATGGCCCGAATCATACCGACCAGACGGTATGATTATTTTTGACGACGATCAAGGCGTACGGGATGTCAGTAGATTGAATGTGGTTAATGCGTGAGAGGTCACAATTCGTAGTATGAATCAGGCAGTTATCACCCAGGGGGCGTTTTGGCAAAAAAAACGCGGTGAGGGGGCTCACCGCGTTCGAGCGTTTGTGACAATAACGACTTACTTCTGCGCGGCGCTTTTGGCCTTCGCTTTGGCGTTGTCACAGGCGGTCTGGTTTTTCGCACAGGCGTCTTTTGCGGCTTTCGCCTCTTTCTGTGCGTTAGCTTTCGCCGTGCTTTTGGCCTGATCGCACTGCGTAGGGTTGTCCTGGCAGGCGGTTTTCGCTTTGCTGACAGCCTGACCGTTAGCCGCCGCTGCTGCGCCGCAAATCAACATAGCGCATGCTCCCAGCATCAGAGTGATTTTTTTTCATGGACTTACTCCGCTGCCGCCTGGGCCAGATCGTTCTGTACCTGCTTACGCTGCTCTGCTGTCAGCACCTGGCTTAAGTCGAAGTAGTATTTCACTTTGTAGTAGCGTACCTGCTGGTCAACTTTGCTGAATGCCGCCAGCTGCTGCTTCACGCCCGCTTCGTTCCATTTACCGGACTGGATCATATCGATGATCATGCCGTCTTTAACATCTTTCATGGAGATAGACTGAACGTTTTTCTCCAGCTGCTGGTGCAGTGTTTTGATTTTAGAAACCTGAGCATCGGTCAGCTTCAGGTGCTGAACAATCGGGTCCTGAGCTGGAGCCGGAGCGGCTGCGACATCAGCGGCCTGAGCGGTGAAGGTTGCGCCAGCGAGCGTTGCGACCAGTAAAGCCGTGCGGGTAAATTTTTTCATTGTAGTCATCCATAAAGCATTTGAATTGACGCCGAAGCATCAGACGGGGGAGTCCCCATTTATTGTCGGGCTAATAATAGGTTGCCTGATGCTGACGATGCTTGCGGATTGTTGTGTCTGTTGGTAACGATGGGAAACAATGACTCTGTGAAATCATCCTTTTTTACGTATTAAGACCGTCTTAATCTTTCGCGCTCTCCCTGCTATTTCAGCAGCAAACCCGGTGTCTGTGGAAATGCGAAATATCGCTAAGCATTTGCGGTTTTTGTCGCAGTTAAGCCATGCTAATCAATTTTTTACCTTTATATAACAATCACTTTCGTTAAAGGATATTTCGTTATAAGCCATAGCGAATCGTTATTTGTGCCGATGAAGACGGTGTGGGAGCGTAAAAAGACAATACAAAAACAGGGGTATCCAGAAAGATTATGGCAAAGACAAAACAGACAGTAGCACAGCTCGCGATCGTGACCGGCCTGGTGGCGGCCAGCTTCACGACCTTTACCGCTCAGGCGGATCAGCTGGCGGATATTAAGGCGAAAGGGGTGGTGAAAGTCGCCACCTTTGACGCGAACCCGCCGTTTGGCTCGGTGGATGCCAAAACCCATGAACTGGTGGGCTACGACGTTGATTTCGCCAAAGCGCTGGCAAAATCGCTGGGCGTGAAGCTGGAGCTGGTGGCGACCAACCCGGCCAACCGTATTCCGCTGTT
Organism: Kluyvera sp. CRP; assembly: GCF_019930565.1. Classification (NCBI taxonomy): domain Bacteria; kingdom Pseudomonadati; phylum Pseudomonadota; class Gammaproteobacteria; order Enterobacterales; family Enterobacteriaceae; genus Kluyvera; species Kluyvera sp. CRP. Next base: position 3,053,511 of record NZ_CP082841.1, read on the forward strand.
GCAGTCTGGCAAAGCGGATCTGATCGTGGCCGATATCACCATCACGCCGGAGCGCGCGCAGGTGATTGATTTTTCCACACCGTACTTCGTCACCGGTCAGCAGTTCCTGGTGCCAGCGAGCAGCGGCGATAAGCTCGACGATTACAGCAAATCGCGTATTGGCGCGGTGAAAGGCACCACCGGCGAGCAGACGCTGCACCAGCGCTTCCCGCAGGCGCGCGTGCTTTCCTATGATGATATTCCGTTGGCGCTGACCGCGCTGCGCAACGGCAACGTGCAGGCGATTACCCAGGACAGCACCATTCTGGCGGGCCTGCTGGGCGAAGCGCCGGATAAAGCGAAATTCAAAATTCTGCCGGATCTGCTGAGTAAAGAAGAGATCGGCGTGGGCGTGAAAAAAGGGGAGCCGGCGCTGTTGAAGGCGGTGAACGATGAGCTGGTGGCGCTGGAGAAATCCGGCGAGGCAGCCAAAATTTATGATGTCTGGTTTGGTCCTTCCACGAAAGCGCCGCAGCCGCGTTCCTTTACCATAGAAGCAAAATAATATGTTGTCGGCTTTACTCTCTCGTTCCGCGGCGAAGGCCGCGGATTTTTCACATCTGCAGAACGCCAGCGTGGAGTTCCGTCAGGTGGTGAAGGAATACGGCAGTCATCGCGTGCTGAACGGCATCGATTTGACGATTAATCCCGGCGAAGTGGTGGCGATCCTTGGGCCTTCCGGCTCGGGAAAGTCGACGCTGATTCGCCTCATCAACCAGCTTGAAAGCCTGAGCGGCGGCGAGATTCTGGTGGACGGCAAAGCCACCCGCCAGCTCAACGGCCGGGCGCTGCGCCAGCTGCGTAGCCGGATTGGCTTTGTCTTTCAGCAGTTCAATCTCTATGCCCACCTGACGGCGGCGCAAAACATTATGCTGGCGCTGGAGTCGGTTCACGGCTGGACGCGCAGCGATGCGCATCAGCGGGCGCTGGCGCTATTACAGCAGGTGGGGCTGGCGGAAAAAGCGGACGCTATGCCTTCGCAATTGTCGGGCGGGCAGCAGCAGCGGGTGGCGATCGCCCGGGCGCTGGCTTCGTCGCCGCAGATTATTCTGTTTGATGAACCGACTTCGGCGCTGGATCCGGAAATGATTGGCGAAGTGCTGCACGTGATGCAGTCGCTGGCCCACAGCGGTATCACCATGATCGTGGTGACGCACGAAATGCAGTTTGCCCGCGAAATCGCCGACAGAGTGGTGTTTATCGACGGCGGCGACGTACTGGAAGTGGCGCCGCCAGCGGCGTTTTTCGCCCGGCCACAGCATCCTCGTGCGGTACGTTTTCTACAGAAGGTGCTGGATCCGCTGCATCAGGAGCGGACGGCGTGATGAGCAATTTCGACTGGCTCGGGGTGCTCAGCGGGCAGCCTCTGCAATGGATTATTTCGGGCTTTCTCACCACGCTGTGGGTTTCCCTTGCGGGAATTGTGCTGGCAAGCGTACTGGCGACGCTGTTTTTGCTGCTGCGGCTGGCGGGTGGTCGGCTCGGGCAGGGCATTACAGGCTGCTGGGTGTCGCTGTTTCGTAATACGCCGCTGCTGGTACAGCTGCTGTTCTGGTACTTCGCGGCCTGGAACTTTCTGCCGCAGGGGATGCGTGATTTTGTGAACGATCCGCATGACTGGTCGATTCTGCCCGGCGACGTCTGGTGGTTGACGCCGGAATTTCTCTGCTCGGCATGGGGGCTTGGCGTTTTTACCTCGGCGTTTCTGATTGAGGAGGTGGCGGCGGGGCTGCAAAGCGTACCGAACGGGCAGCGGGAAGCGGCGCTGGCGCAGGGTTTTTCCACCGCCGGGTTGCTGTGCCACATCCTGTTGCCGCAGGGGCTGGCGAATGCCTGGCAGCCGGTGGTCGGCCAGTATCTTAACCTGATGAAGCTCTCGTCGCTGGCCAGCGGTATTGGGTTTGCCGAGCTGACCTATCAGGTGCGGCAGATAGAGAGCTACAACGCGCATGCGCTGGAAGCCTTTGCCGTGGGCACCGTGCTGTACCTGTTTACCGGCGTCGTGCTGGGGCTGCTATTGAGCCGCCTGGGGCCAAAGCCAGTAGGGCAGGCGAAGCGGCGACGTCAGGTTAGGGATGTGCAGGGAGGGATTCAGCATGAACGCTAATCTGGCGGTCATTGTCGATAACCTCGACTATCTGCTGTGGGGGCGACTGGCGGACGGCGAACCGGGCGGCGTCGCGCTGACCCTGATGATGGCGCTGGGGGCGGGCGCATTAGCGCTGCCGGGTGGCGTGTTGCTGGCCTGTGCGGCATGGCGATTCCCCGGCATCACGCGGCGTTTACTGTACCTGTGGGCGGAGATTATTCGCGGTATTCCGCTGATATTCGTTATCTTTTGGCTGTGGTACCTGTTGCCAATGCTGACCGGCAGCGATTTACCCGGCGCGGTCACGGTGACCTTAGCGCTGGCCTGGTTTACCGCGGCGTCGGTGATGCACTCGGTGCTGGCAGGGCTGCAGGCGTTGCCGAAGGGGCAGTATGAAGCGGCACTCACTCAGGGATTTAGCGCCGGACAGAGTCTGCGGTTAATTCTGTTGCCGCAAACGCTGCGCAACGTGCTGCCGTCGCTGGTGGGGATTTTCATCAGCCTGCTGAAAGACACCTCGCTGGCGTTTATCGTCAACGTCCCGGAGCTGACGACCGTAGCCGGGCAGGTGAATAACCGCGTACAAATCTACCCGACGGCCATTTTTGTCTTTATTGGCGTGGTCTACTATCTGCTCTGTTTTGGGCTGGAAAGGGTGGCGAAGCGCTGGCAGCGTCGAGTGACGGTATAAAAAAACAGCCCGGCGTCGCGTGATGCTCAGCCGGGCTGGGATGTTATTTGGTCAGGTCCGAATTAAACGTTCTTACGTTCAATGGTTTGCTCGCCCCAGAACAGTGCATCTTTGTCTGTTTTACGGAAGGCCAGCTCAAGAACGGCATCGCTGCCTTCTTCCCAGATTTTTTCTGCGACTTTTTCGTCATACTTTGCGAGTTCAAAAATCGCTTCGGCAATTTCCGGCGAGGTATTACGCAAGCTCGCCCATTCACCAATATGATGTGCTTTGCCTTCTTGTGTGGGCATCTCTCTTCTCCCTTAATTAGCCTTTGAGTTTAACGGCCAGGCCAGCGACATATTCACCCTGATAACGGGCAATCGACAACTCTTCCTGGCTTGGCTGGCGTGAGCCGTCGCCGCCGGCAATGGTCGTAGCGCCATACGGCGTGCCGCCGCGAACCTGCGAGATATCAAACAGTTCTTGCGCCGCATAACCGATCGGTACAATCACCATACCGTGGTGGGCGAGCGTAGTCCAGGTGGAGGTGATGGTTTGTTCCTGACCGCCGCCGGTGCCGGTTGAGCTAAACACGCTGGCCAGTTTGCCGTACAGCGCGCCGGAGGCCCACAGGCCGCCGGTCTGATCGAGGAAGGTGCGCATTTGTCCGGCCATATTGCCGAATCGGGTTGGCGTACCAAAAATAATGGCGTCGTAATCGGCTAACTCCTGCGGCGTGGCGACCGGGACGGCCTGCGCTTTGCCGCCCGCTTTGGCGAACGCTTCTGCTTGCATGGTTTCCGGTACGCGCTTGACGACGACATCAACGCCGTCCACTTTATTTGCGCCTTCCGCGACGGCTTTAGCCATCGTCTCAATGTGTCCGTACATGGAATAATAGAGCACCAGAACACTTGCTTTTCCACTCATCTTAACTCTCCTGTGTCAAATTCGTTGGTTACGTAACAAGCTTCATTAAGCATAGCCCGTGCTGACGGATTCGCTGCATCACGCCAGTAAATTCTCGCTTAAACAACGCGATTGCCTGTTTTTTAGACGAAGGCCGGCTCTGCGGTGCATCAAAACAGTAACTCATTAATAACTATGATAAATAATATTGGCGATTAACTATTTATTTGGTTGATTGTTATCAACAACTTTTGCGCCTCATTCCCGGAGAATATGCGCTGGTGGGTCACACACAACGGTAGGTGCATGAAGAAACAAATAGCGGCGGCTGTCATGATGGGCGCGAGCCTGCTGGCGATTTCGCTGGTATCAGCCCCGGCGATCGCGCAGGACGCGCAGATGGCCACTCAGCAAATTTATCAAGGCTTCGGCGTGACGGTCACCCGGCAGGGCGATAGGGTGACGGTGAACGGCGCGGCGGCAGAGAAGGCGGAATATAACGCCGATGCAGACGTCTATATTCAGGGGCCGTACCGGTTGGTATTTCACAAGCGCACCGGCAAAGTCCGGCTGATGAAAGACGGCAGCTATGTGGGCGTGCTGAAGTAACCTCGCGATGTGCGGCTGACGCATAATGTCACATTTTTCTGTCGCCGATTTTCCCCCATGATAAGAGTTGATTAGGGGAACACCCCGGCGTCAGTGGGTAAAACCTGACGGCAGATATGTCAAAATATGACCAGCTGCCGTTTCACATCCCTACGGCGACTATGCTTATCACTACCGCGTTATATCGCGGGTGATTACGCTTTTCATCTACGTAATGCACGATGTCGTTCTCTCAACTGGAGGTCAGTAATGGCAAACCATCGCGGCGGTTCAGGTAACTTCGCTGAAGACCGGGAAAGAGCATCAGAAGCAGGTCGTAAGGGGGGCCAGCATAGCGGCGGGAACTTTAAAAACGATCCCCAGCGCGCCTCAGAAGCGGGCAAAAAAGGCGGGAAAAATAGCCATGGTAGTCATCGCGGCACCTAACGGCGCATGACGTAATGGTTTCTCACCTAACCGCCGGTTTTACCGGCGGTTTCTTTTTCCGGTTGAAGCCGGCCCTCGCTAGCCGCAAAATAGGAGAAAATCACAAGGAGAGGGCGTATGGCTCTGAATGCAGTAAAGAAAAGCGGCAAACGTTCTCAGGCGGTTAGCGCCAAAAAGCAGGCTATTCTCACCGCCGCGCTGAACACCTTTTCCCAGTATGGGATCCATGGCACGCGCCTCGATCAGGTTGCCGAGCTGGCCGGGGTGTCAAAAACCAACCTGCTCTACTATTTCCCGTCTAAAGAAGCGCTGTACGTTGCCGTGATGCAGCAGATCCTCGATATCTGGCTGGCGCCGCTGCGTGCTTTTCGCGAAGATCTGGCACCGCTGGTTGCCATTAGCGAATACATTCGTCTCAAACTTGAGGTATCGCGTGATTACCCGCAGGCGTCGAAGCTGTTCTGTCTGGAGATGCTGCAGGGCGCGCCGTTGGTGATGGATGAACTGACCGGCGATTTAAAAACGCTGGTGGCCGATAAATCGGCGATTATCGCGGCGTGGGTGAAGAGCGGAAAATTGGCGCCCATCGACCCGCATCATCTGATTTTTATGATTTGGGCGACCACCCAGCACTATGCCGATTTTGCCACTCAGGTGGAGGCGGTCACCGGGAAAACGCTGCGCGACGAGGCGTTCTTCCAGCAGACCGTCGAAAACGTCCAGCGGATTATCATCGACGGCATTCGCGTACGCTAGCTGGCCGGCGGCAGCGGGCAGCTCAGGTCGCCCTCTTCACATTGCAGCAGCGAGGCGAGAAAGGCTTCACGTTCGTTGGTTTTATCCGTCAGGCACTGATTGTTGACCATCGGCTGCACGCTGCCGCCGTGGCTGCTGGAGCTCATAAACGCGCAGTCCGCGTCGCGTAGGGCAATCCACGCGCTCTGGGCCTTCTTGAGTAAATCGCGCTGCGCGGGCTCGGCGCGCTTGAGCACGTCCTGCCAGGTTTGATTCAGCTTCTTATCTGCCGCCTGATATTGTTCAGCGCTGCAGCTGTTCAGCTCGGCCTGCGTGTTGGCGTTGTCGCACGCGTCTGCCAGTGCGTAACTGCTGGTGAGCAGCAGGGCGAGAGCCGATAATGCACGTTTCATTCGATAACTCCCCAAAGTATTGCTACAGAGTCCAGGCTCTGGATATAACACGATTTTACCCCGGAATCTCCTCTTACCACCGTGTGTTTTTCTGATTTTGAAAGCCAGCGCAATGTTCGGATAGACGCCTTGGGTGTAGAAGGTTGATCATCCCGCGCTGGGTGCGTGTGTAGACTGAAAAAGGGAGAGCGTCAGCGATGACGGGCATGGAAAGTCAGGTTCGGCTGGGGCTGTTTACTCTGGCATGGCCAATATTTGTCGAACAGCTGCTGCGATTAATGCTCGGCTACGTCAGCGTCTTCATGTTAGGGCACTATTCGGATGAAGCGGTCGCCGCCACCGGGGTCGCTAATCAGATCCTCGCCATTTCGGTGATCTTCTACGGTTTTCTCACCGTCGGTGTACAAATCGTGGTGGCGCAGCTATTGGGCGCGAAGCGTTTTCGGCGCGTTGAGCGGGTGATTACCAACGGTTTGGTGGTGGCGTTTCTGATCGGCGTCGCGATGAGCCTGGTGTTTGTGCTGTTTGGCGATGCCTTCCTGCGGATGCTCGGGCTAAGCGATGAGCTGGTGGTGGTTGGTTCGCCGTTTATCCGCATCATCGGCGGTATTTCGGTAATTATCGCGCTATATTCGTCAATCTTACCTATTCTGCGTACCCACGGCTTTGTGCGTCAGGCGATGCTGGTGCCGATCACCGTCAGCGTGGTAAACGTGGTATTTAACTACCTGTTTCTTTACGGCCAGCTCAGCTTTCTTGGGCTGGGCGTCACCGGCGTTGGGATCGCGGTATGCATTGCCAACGTCATCGGTATGCTGATGTCGGCGTGGATGCTGAAAAAATACATCGGCTACGTGTTTCGCTGGCAGAAGCTGCGGCAGTGCTCGCGCAAAATGCTGGGGGCGATTCTGCGTTTTGGTCTGCCGTCAGCCGGGGAGAATCTCTCCTACGCCGGGTCGCAACTGGTGGTGACCGCCATTATCGCCTTTCTCGGCACCGAGGCGCTAACCACCAAAGTGTATGCGTCAACCATCAGCCAGTTCGTGGCGCTGTTTGCGATGTCGATAGGCCAGGCCTCGCAGATTATTATTGGCCGCGCAGTGGGGGCGAGGGAAATAGAATCCGCCTACCGGCAGGGCGTTAAAAGTTGGCGGCTGGGGCTGCTGGTGGCTTTTTCTCTCAGCCTGATTATCTTTTTGCTGGCCGAGCCGATTATGCAACTCTTTACGCCTAACCCGCAGGTTATCGCCCTGACCAAAAAGCTGTTTATGTTGTCTATTTTGCTCGAGCTTGGGCGTGCGACCAATATCATCGTGATCAGCAGCCTCAACGCCACCGGCGATGTCCGCTTCCCGTTTATTTGCGGCATTATTGTGATGTGGATTGTCAGCCTGCCGTTCTCATATCTGCTGGGTGTTTATATTGGCATGGGGCTGGTGGGGGTGTGGCTGGCCTACATTATTGATGAAGGGCTGCGGGCGATGCTGATGTATCGTCGCTGGCACAGCCGGGTGTGGACGACGAAGTCAATGTTCTAAGGGGCATAAAAAACCCGGCTTTCGCCGGGTTTGAGGGGTTAACCAATCGTCATCAGGCTGGCGTTACCGCCTGCTGCCGCGGTGTTCACGCTGAGCGAGCGTTCATGATACAGACGCTCCAGCAGCAGGTTGGTTTCTCCACGCGCGAAGCCCTGTACCGAAACAATCGCGCCATCGCGCGCCGCAATCTGCTCGCACAGTTTGCGCAGCTGGTCGGAGTCGCCGTGGTAGATTGCCGCGTCGAAGAAGCTGTTCATCAGCGTTTCCGGTTTGGCAAAGTGCAGACGTTCAGTGACCGCTTTCGGCAGCGTTTTCGCCAGCTCGCGCTGCAACGGCGCGTCCGGCCACAGCACTTCACTACCCACCGCCATCACCGCCGCCAGTTGGGTCAGCAGATCCGATTCGTTATCCGCGACGCACAGCACGCGCTCGCGCGGCACCAGCGTCCAGGTGTTGCGTTCGCCGGTCGGCCCCGGCAGCACGCGCTGGGTTCCGGCCTGCGCCAGCTCGCCGTACTGCTTGCTCAGCGCCAGCAGTTCCGGGCGATCCGCCATCCATTCCTGCAATGCGAGCAACGGTTTTTCCAGCAGCGTTTTTAACTGACTATCGACAACCTGACCGGCGTCCTGACGCGCCAGCGTGGTGGCGAGCGCCGTTTCCGGACGACTTGCCAGCAGGCGGTACAGATACATCGGGCCGCCCGCTTTCGGGCCGGTGCCGGAGAGCCCTTCGCCGCCGAACGGCTGCACGCCTACCACTGCGCCCACCATATTCCGGTTGACGTACAGGTTGCCGACTTTGGCGCTGCCGGTCACCTGGGCGATGGTTTCATCAATACGGGTATGCACGCCCAGCGTCAGGCCATAGCCGGAAGCGTTAATCTGTTCGATCAGCGTATCGAGCTGGTTACGGCTGTAGCGCACGACGTGTAGCACCGGGCCGAAGACCTCTTTTTTTAGCTCGTCGAAGCTTTCCAGCTCGATAAGCGTCGGTGGAATAAAGGTTCCGCTCTGCCATTCGCGGCTGTCTTCGGCGTTCTCACGGGCGGCCTGGAATACCGTACGTCCCTTCGCGCGCATGGCCTGAATGTGCTGCTCGATGCCCGCTTTTGCTTCAGCGTCGATAACCGGCCCAATGTCGGTGGTCAGACGGCCCGGGTTGCCCATCCGGCACTCGGCCATCGCGCCGCGCAGCATGGTCAGGGTGTGGTCCGCGACATCGTCCTGTAAGCACAGAATACGCAGCGCCGAGCAGCGCTGCCCGGCGCTGTCGAACGCCGAGGCGACCACGTCAACCACCACCTGTTCGGTGAGGGCGGAGGAGTCGACGATCATCGCGTTCATCCCGCCCGTTTCGGCGATAAGCGGCGTCGGGCGGCCCTGTGCGTCGAGGCGGGTGGCGATATTGCGTTGCAGCAGGCTGGCCACGTCGGTGGAGCCGGTGAACATCACGCCGCGTACGCGGGCATCGGCGGTCAGCTGCGCGCCGACCGTTTCACCGCGTCCCGGCAGCAGTTGGACGACGCCAGCCGGCACGCCGGCTTCCAGCAGCAGCGCGATACCCTGCGCGGCAATCAGCGGCGTTTGCTCGGCGGGTTTCGCCAGCACGCTGTTACCCGCGGCCAGCGCGGCGGCAACCTGGCCCATAAAGATGGCCAGCGGGAAGTTCCACGGGCTGATGCAGACTACCGGGCCTAACGGACGGTGGGTTTCATTATCAAAATCGTCACGCACCTGACCGGCATAGTAGTGCAGGAAGTCCACGGCCTCGCGCACTTCAGCGATGGCGTTGCTGAAGGTTTTTCCGGCTTCACGCACCAGGATGCCCATCAATGGCTGCATCTGATCTTCCATCAGCACGGCGGCGCGTTCCAGAATGGCGGCGCGCTCCTGCGGCGGCGTCGCGAACCAGATTGGCGCGTTGTTGACCGCGCTTTCCAGCGCCTGTTCCACTTCCTGCTCGCTGGCTTCACGTACGTAACCGACAATGTCTTTCGGTTCCGCCGGGTTAATTACCGGCGTCATATCGCCATCGGCAACCGGGTTCTCCAGCATCGGTTTGGCCGTCCACTTGTGCAGCGCACTGTTGAGCAGCGAGGAGGAGAGCGACGCCAGGCGATGTTCGTTGGCGATATCCAGACCGGCCGAGTTAATGCGGCCTTTACCGTAGAGATCGCGCGGTAGCGGGATTTTCGGATGCGGCAGACCGGGTGTACCTTCCTGCAGCGCCATTTTCTCCACGGCCAGCACCGGGTCGGCGACCAGTTCGTCCAGCGGCAGGTTGTGGTCGGCGATGCGGTTAACGAAGGAGGTATTGGCGCCGTTTTCCAGCAGACGGCGGACCAGATAGGCCAGCAGCGTTTCGTGCGTGCCGACCGGCGCGTAAATACGGCACGGACGGTTCAGCTTGCCATCAGCTACTTTACCCACCACCTGTTCGTACAGCGGTTCGCCCATACCGTGCAGGCACTGGAACTCGTACTGACCAGGATAATAGTTATTGCCGGCAAGCTGATAAATCGCCGCCAGAGTGTGGGCGTTGTGGGTGGCAAACTGCGGGTAGATCAGGTTCGGTACGCCGAGCAGCTTTTTGGCGCAGGCCAGATAGGAGACGTCGGTGTAAACCTTGCGGGTGTAAACCGGGTAGCCTTCAAGGCCGTCCATCTGCGCGCGTTTGATTTCGCTGTCCCAGTAGGCGCCTTTCACCAGACGGATCATCAGGCGGCGACGGCTGCGGGTGGCGAGGTCTATCAGATAATCAATAACGAACGGGCAGCGCTTCTGGTAAGCCTGGATAACGAAGCCAATGCCGTTCCAGCCCGCCAGCTCCGGTTCGAAGCACAGTTTTTCCAGCAGATCGAGGGAGATCTCTAAACGATCGGCCTCTTCGGCGTCGATGTTAATGCCGATATCGTACTGACGGGCCAGCAGGGTCAGCGACTTCAGGCGCGGATAGAGCTCATCCATCACGCGGTCGTACTGCGCACGGCTGTAGCGCGGGTGCAGGGCGGAGAGTTTGATGGAGATCCCCGGGCCTTCATAGATGCCACGGCCGTTGGAGGCTTTACCAATGGCGTGGATCGCCTGCTGATAGGAGACCATATAGGCCTGCGCATCGGCGGCGGTCAGCGCGGCTTCGCCGAGCATATCGTAGGAGTAACGGAAGCCTTTCTCTTCCAGCTTGCGGGCGTTAGCCAGCGCTTCGGCGATGGTTTCACCGGTGACAAACTGCTCGCCCATCAGGCGCATCGCCATGTCCACGCCTTTGCGCACCAGCGGTTCACCGCTCTTGCCGATAATGCGGTTCAGCGAGCGCGACAGACTGGTTTCGTTATGGGTGGAGACCAGCTTGCCGGTAAACAGCAGACCCCAGGTCGCGGCGTTGACGAACAGCGACGGGCTGCGGCCAATGTGTGACTGCCAGTTGCCGTTGCTGATTTTGTCGCGAATCAGCGCATCGCGGGTGGCTTTGTCCGGAATACGCAGCAGCGCTTCCGCCAGACACATCAGCGCCACGCCTTCCTGAGAGGAGAGGGAGAACTCTTGCAGCAGGCTTTGCACCATGCCAGCACGACCGCTGGCGGTTTTCTGGTTGCGCAGTTTTTCCGCTAGCTTCCACGCCAGCTGATGCGCCTGTTCGGCGATCGGTTGCGGCAGACGGGCTTGCTCCAGCAGCATCGGCACGGCGTCGGTTTCGCTGCGACGCCAGGCGGCGGTGATCGCGGCGCGGGTCACCGACTGGGGCAGGATTTGCTCGGCAAATTCGAGGAACGGCTGGTGGTTTTCTTCCGCCGGATGGCCAGCTTCATCACTTTCATTGGCAGCGCCGGACAGCAGAGCAGGTAGCTCCGGCAGGACCTCATCGTTTTCCAGCTTTTCCAGATAATTGAAAATTGCCTGCTTGATCAGCCAGTGAGGGGTACGGTCGATTCGGGTCGCCGCACTCTTAATTCGCTCACGCGTTGCGTCATCCAGCTTAACCCCCATGGTGGTGGTGCCCATGCCATCTACTCCTGTTGCTCGGTTGTCATATTATTTTGCGTAACAGGAATATCCACCATGTTGCAACTTTGTGCAACCGTGTTAAATGTGACGCCCGTTGCAGGCTTAAAAATGAATTAATTGTTAATGGCAAAACTTATGATAAAGGCGGTGAACAATACGCGGTAAGACGTGATTTTATGCGCTACTTAACAGATATTCCCGGTGCAACCCGAAAAAGCGTGAGGGAGTGCAACCTATAGAAAAATGCTATCGCTGCCCTGGTGCATTCAATGTAAATGCGGTGTTAAATCGTTTGTGAAAAAATTCGGCTTCCGTCAGGATACGGTCGCTTCAAATTATTGCCCCGTTCCGGCAATGATAAAAACGGCAAATGGGAATGTTGCCGACGCATAATTCTGGAGAGTTGAATGACTATAAGCACACCGATGCTGGTGACCTTTCTTGTCTATATTTTTGGCATGATCCTCATTGGCTTTTTTGCATGGCGCAACACCAAAAACTTTGACGACTATATTCTCGGCGGCCGCAGTCTCGGTCCCTTCGTGACCGCGCTTTCGGCGGGCGCCTCTGATATGAGCGGCTGGCTGCTGATGGGTCTGCCGGGGGCGATTTTTATCGCCGGGATTTCAGAGAGCTGGATCGCCATCGGCCTGACGTTAGGCGCGTGGATCAACTGGAAACTGGTGGCCGGGCGTCTGCGCGTGCACACCGAAGCCAACAACAACGCCTTAACCCTGCCGGACTATTTCACCGGTCGCTTCGAAGATAACAGCCGCGTGCTGCGGATTATCTCCGCGCTGGTGATTCTGCTGTTCTTCACCATTTACTGTGCCTCCGGGATTGTGGCCGGCGCTCGCCTGTTTGAGAGCACCTTCGGGATGAGCTATGAAACCGCACTGTGGGCCGGCGCGGCGGCGACGATTCTCTACACCTTTATCGGTGGTTTCCTCGCGGTGAGCTGGACCGATACCGTACAGGCGAGCCTGATGATTTTTGCCCTGATCCTGACGCCGGTTATCGTGATCTTTGCCGTTGGCGGGCTGGGTGATTCGCTGGAAGTGATTAAGCAAAAGAGCATTGAGAACGTGGATATGCTCAAAGGGCTGAATTTCGTGGCGATTGTTTCGCTGATGGGCTGGGGGCTGGGTTACTTTGGTCAGCCGCATATTCTGGCGCGCTTTATGGCTGCGGATTCCCACCACAGCATCGTGCATGCCCGTCGTATCAGTATGACCTGGATGATCCTGTGCCTCGCTGGCGCGGTGGCGGTCGGTTTCTTCGGCATTGCCTACTTCCAGAACAACCCGTCTGTTGCGGGCCCGGTCAGTCAGAACGCCGAGCGCGTGTTCATTGAGCTGGCGCAGATTCTGTTTAACCCGTGGATTGCCGGTATCCTGCTGTCAGCCATTCTGGCGGCGGTGATGTCAACGCTGAGCTGCCAGCTGCTGGTCTGTTCAAGCGCCATTACCGAAGATCTGTACAAGGCATTCCTGCGTAAAAACGCCAGCCAGAAAGAGCTGGTGTGGGTAGGGCGTCTGATGGTGCTGGTTGTCGCGCTGGTAGCGATTGCGCTGGCGGCTAACCCGGAAAACCGCGTACTGGGCCTGGTGAGCTACGCATGGGCTGGTTTTGGCGCGGCGTTCGGGCCAGTGGTGCTGTTCTCGGTCATGTGGTCACGCATGACGCGCAACGGCGCGTTGGCGGGGATGATCATCGGCGCCGTCACCGTGATCGTCTGGAAACAGTTCGGTTGGCTGGGCCTGTACGAAATTATCCCGGGCTTTATCTTCGGCAGCGTTGGCATCGTGCTGTTCAGCCTGCTGGGTAAAGCGCCGTCGGCCAGTATGCAGGAGCGCTTCGCCAAAGCGGACGCGCATTACCACTCTGCGCCGCCGTCGCGTTTACAGGAAGAGTAAGGTTGTAGGGATAATCTGCACCGAATGGCCTGATCGCGCTACGCTTATCAGGCCTGTTTAAACCCGCGGCTCCGCGGGTTTTTTTACGCGTATTGCTATAGCGCGCTAGTGATAATTAACGCAACTATATCCCCGCTATTCTTTTACATCTCGTCATCATTTCCATCATATTTCGCTTGTGTTTCCTTTTTGCTTAATGATAATCACTATCACTCACATTTACCTGTCTTTGCAAAAGTTGACGGCGTTTCACGTTTAAGGGTGTTTGCATGTTTGTTCCTTTTCTCATCATGTTGCGCGAAGGGCTGGAAGCGGCGCTGATTGTCAGCCTGATTGCCAGCTATCTGAAACGTACCCAGCGCGGTCGCTGGATTGGGGTTATGTGGATTGGCGTGATTCTGGCCGCCGCGTTGTGCTTAGGTTTAGGCATCTTTATTAACGAAACCACCGGCGAGTTCCCGCAAAAAGAGCAGGAGCTGTTTGAAGGGCTGGTGGCCGTGGTGGCGGTCGTGATTCTGACGTGGATGGTGTTCTGGATGCGCAAAGTGTCGCGCAACGTCAAACAGCAGCTCGAGCAAGCGGTGGATAACGCGTTGCAGAAGGGCAACAACCACGGTTGGGCGCTGATTATGATGGTCTTTTTCGCCGTGGCGCGCGAAGGGCTGGAATCGGTCTTCTTCCTGCTGGCGGCTTTCCAGCAGGATCTCGGCATTTGGCCGCCGTTAGGCGCGATGCTGGGACTGGCGACAGCGATAGTACTGGGCTTTCTGCTCTACTGGGGCGGAATTCGCCTTAACCTTGGCGTCTTCTTCCGCTGGACCAGCCTCTTTATTCTGCTGGTGGCCGCCGGGCTGGCTGCGGGAGCCATTCGCGCGTTCCACGAGGCTGGCCTGTGGAACGCCTTCCAGGACGTCGCCTTTGATCTTAGCGGCACCCTGACCACGCATTCGCTTTTTGGCACCCTGCTGGAAGGCATCTTTGGTTATCAGGAAGCGCCGAGCGTTAGCGAAGTGGCGGTCTATTTCCTGTATCTGATTCCGGCGCTGGCGCTGTTCTTCTGGCCGCCGCGCGTAACGACTTCAACATCACGTATCGCCCCATAAGGCTGATAACGGTTGCTTAGTGACAACATACTTTTGAAAGGGATGGACCATGACCAAGAACTTCCGCCGCAGCGCGTTGCAGTTGGGTATTGCTGCACTTTTCTCATCCGCTTTTATGGGGCAGGCTGCGGATATTCCGCAGGTTAAAGTCACCGTCAATGACAAGCAGTGCGAACCGATGTCCATCACCGTGAACGCCGGTAAAACCCAGTTTATCATTCAGAACCACAGCCAGAAGGCGCTGGAGTGGGAGATTCTCAAAGGGGTGATGGTGGTGGAAGAGCGCGAAAATATCGCGCCGGGCTTCACCCAGAAGATGACCGCCAACCTGCAGCCGGGCGAATATGACATGACCTGCGGCCTGCTGACGAACCCGAAAGGCAAGCTGATCGTTAAAGGCGAAGCCACCAAAGACGCGGCGAAGACCAACGCGCTGTTGAGCCTCAACGACGCCATCACCGCCTATAAAACCTATGTGACGGCGGAAACCGCCGCGCTGGTGCAGGGCACCAAAGCCTTTACCGATGCGGTGAAAGCGGGCGATATCGAAAAAGCGAAATCCCTGTATGCGCCGACGCGTCAGCACTACGAGCGTATTGAGCCGATCGCTGAACTGTTCTCCGACCTTGACGGCAGCATTGATGCCCGTGAAGACGATTACGAGCAGAAAGCGGCGGATCCGAAATTCACCGGTTTCCACCGCCTGGAAAAAGCGCTGTTTGGCGATAACAGCACCAAAGGGATGGAGCACTATGCCGACCAACTGAACAGCGATGTGCTGGAGCTGCAAAAACGCATCGACGAGCTGGCCTTCCCGCCTTCAAAAGTGGTGGGCGGCGCGGCAGGCCTGATTGAGGAAGTGGCGGCGAGCAAAATCAGCGGTGAAGAAGATCGCTACAGCCACACCGATCTGTGGGACTTCCAGGCCAATATCGATGGCGCGCAGAAGATTGTCGACCTGCTGCGTCCGCAGCTGCAAAAAGAAAACAGTGCGCTGCTGGCAAAAGTTGACGCTAACTTCAAGAAAGTGGACGGTATCCTCGGCAAATATCGCACCAAAGATGGTTTTGAGACCTACGATAAGCTGACCGATGCGGACCGTAATGCGCTGAAAGGGCCGATCACCACGCTGGCGGAAGATCTGGCGCAGCTGCGTGGGATTCTGGGACTGGACTAAGTACGATGGCAAAGCACTCCGCAGACGAACTGAATGAACCTTCACGTCGTCGTTTATTAAAAGGGATCGGCGCGCTGGGTGGCGCGCTGGCGATTTCCGGCGGTTGCCCGGTGGCGCATGCGGCGAAGGCCAGCGACGCGCCGGTGGCTAATAGCCGCATGGAGACGCAGCCGTTTTACGGCGAGCATCAGGCGGGCGTGCTGACGCCACAGCAGGCGTCGATGATGCTGGTGGCGTTTGATGTGCTGGCGGCGGATAAGGCCGATCTTGAGCGCCTGTTCCGTCTGCTGACCGACCGTATTGCCTTTCTCACGAAGGGCGGCCCCGCGCCGGATACGCCGAACCCGCGACTGCCGCCGATGGATTCTGGCATTCTTGGGGCATTTATCGCCCCGGATAACCTGACCATGACGGTGTCGGTCGGACATTCACTGTTTGATAGCCGTTTTGGCCTGGCCGATAAAGCGCCGAAGAAGCTGCAAAAAATGGTCCGCTTCCCCAACGATTCGCTGGACGCGGCGCTGTGCCATGGCGATCTGTTGCTGCAGATTTGTGCCAACACGCAGGACACGGTGATCCATGCGTTGCGCGATATTATCAAGCACACGCCGGATCTGCTGAGCGTGCGCTGGAAGCGGGAAGGGTTTATCTCTGACCACGCCGCGCGCAGCAAGGGTAAAGAGACGCCGGTGAACCTGCTGGGCTTTAAGGACGGTACCGCTAACCCGGACAGCCACGATAAGCCGCTGATGGATGAGGTGGTGTGGGTGACCGACGATCAGGATGAGCCCGCGTGGGCAAAGGGCGGTTCGTATCAGGCGGTGCGTATCATCCAGTTCCACGTTGAGTTCTGGGATCGCACGCCGCTCAAAGAGCAGCAGACGATCTTTGGCCGCGACAAGCACAGCGGCGCGCCGCTGGGGATGCGTAACGAGCACGATGTGCCGGATTATAGCCGCGA
Organism: Kluyvera sp. CRP; assembly: GCF_019930565.1. Taxonomy (NCBI): domain Bacteria; kingdom Pseudomonadati; phylum Pseudomonadota; class Gammaproteobacteria; order Enterobacterales; family Enterobacteriaceae; genus Kluyvera; species Kluyvera sp. CRP. Next base: position 3,070,103 of record NZ_CP082841.1, read on the forward strand.
TCCGAACGGTGAGGTGATTGCGCTGGACAGCCATATTCGTCTCGCTAACCCGCGTACGAAAGAGACGCAGTCGAGCCTGATGATGCGCCGTGGCTACAGCTATTCACTGGGGGTCACGAACTCGGGTCAGCTGGATATGGGGCTGCTGTTTGTCTGCTATCAGCACGATCTGGAGAAAGGTTTTCTGACGGTGCAGAAGCGTTTGAACGGTGAAGCGCTGGAGGAGTACGTGAAGCCGATTGGCGGCGGGTATTTCTTTGTGCTGCCGGGCGTGGCGTCGGAGCAGAGCTATCTGGGGAGTACGTTGCTCGGTGCGTGATATTGCTTTGTAGGCTTTGATGTCTGAGGTATCCCCCAGATACAGTATTAGCACAATGTTCTCCCTCTCCCCACAGGGGAGAGGGGACAGTGCTGTCAGTGCGTTTGCCCCTTTTCTTTCTCTGCAGTACCAAAATATCGCCAAAAATCAGTCCTTTTTTTCCATTTTTTCCCTGATTGATATAAAACTGTCATATAAGTGTCAGATGCTATCTCTGTTATCTATCGTTGAGTTTGTGTAAATATTATGTTGCATCTTTGGTTGATTTAGATGTAATAATAAATAAAGCGGTAGTTTCCGTTTCACTATGGAGATCGCGAATGGTAGCGTCCTTGACTGGACTCAACAGACCAACAGCCCGCACCATCCAGCGCGGAGGCCCCATCTCCGGCAGCGATTTCGTCACCTCAAATTTTCTCCTGTATCAAATTCAACTCGCAGTTCCCGACCCGATGCGCGGTGCGCGTAGCCGTGCGTTGGCGTCATTTCGACAGGCAGTTGCTATGGCTTACAAGGAAGCCAAACCTCAGACGTTCGTGCGCATAATCGCGCTGCTGTTAGCGCGTGTGATGTAAACTAACAACTCAAGGTGCTATCCATGGGAAGACAAAAAGCAGTGATCAAAGCTCGTCGCGAAGCAAAACGTGTGCTGAGACGGGATTCACGCAGTCATAAACAACGTGAAGAAGAATCGGTCACCTCGCTTGTGCAGATGAGTGGTGTGGAAGCGATAGGCATGGCGCGGGATACCCGTGACCACTCGCCGATTGCGGCCCGCAATGACGCTCAGGCCCACTACCTGAATGCTATCGAGAGTAAGCAGCTGATCTTCGCCACCGGCGAAGCGGGCTGCGGCAAGACCTGGATCAGCGCGGCGAAAGCCGCGGAGGCGCTCATCCACAAGGACGTTGAGAAGATTATCGTGACGCGCCCCGTTCTTCAGGCCGATGAAGACCTGGGGTTCCTGCCCGGCGACATCTCGGAGAAATTCGCCCCGTATTTCCGCCCCGTCTACGACGTGCTGGTGAAACGACTGGGTGCCTCCTTTATGCAATATTGCCTGCGCCCGGAAATTGGTAAGGTAGAGATCGCGCCGTTCGCCTATATGCGCGGACGAACATTTGAAAATGCGGTGGTGATTCTGGACGAGGCCCAGAACGTCACGGCGGCACAAATGAAGATGTTTTTAACCCGCCTCGGGGAGAACGTTACGGTTATCGTCAACGGGGATATCACCCAGTGTGACTTGCCGCGCGGCGTGCAGTCTGGTCTTAGCGATGCGCTGGAGCGTTTTGAAGAAGATGAGATGATTGGGATCGTTCGATTCACCAAAGAGGATTGCGTACGTTCGGCGCTATGCCAGCGTACGCTGAAAGCCTACTACTAACCGTTGTCACGTCTGCAAAGCCCGGGAAACCGGGCTTTGTTGTTTGTGGCTGTTGCAAATGCGACAGCCGTGGCGCCAGCCAGTTGCATTTCACACCGCGCATTGCACCCCATACTCTCTAATTCATTGAAATGTATGACCATCGTGGCTGGCACAAAGCTTGCTATCAACAGATATAACTTAACAGCGTAAAGACACAATAATTCATTCCATAAAGGGATATGTACAAATATCAAGCGGATAATTGTGTTGGCACGCGCAGATAATATCGAAGAGAAGATGCTATGCCAGTAACCCAGGATACCCCAGACTATATTCAACTCCCTCCTCATGCTTATCGCATTACCAGCGATGAGGAAGCCATCAGTATTGCCCATGAAATTGCCGCGTATTTGCAGCCTGGCGCCGCAGAGCGCGATCTCAGCGGCGTCGTGCCGCCAGAGGTGGTAAACACTTTTTCCAACAGTGGGCTGTGGGGCATCACCATACCGCGTGAATATGGCGGTGCGGAGGTGTCGGCGGCCACGCTGGCGACGGTCATCGCTATTATCTCCGCGGCGGATCCGGCGCTGGGGCAAATCCCGCAAAACCATTACTGCCTGCTGGAAGATATTCGGCTACAGGGCAGCGACGAACAGCGACGCTATTTCTTTGAACTGGCGCTCAGCGGCCACCGCTTTGCCAACGCGCTGTCGGAAACCGGCGGCAAGACGGTGCAGGACATTCAGACCCGCTTGACCCGTACGGCAGATGGGCTGCGCATCAACGGACGTAAAGGTTACTGCACGGGTTCTTTGTATGCGCACTGGCTGGGCGTGCTGGCGTTGGACGAAGAGGGGCTAGCGCAACTGGCGTTTGTGCCGCGTCGTACGCCGGGGCTGACGGTGGTTAACGACTGGGCATGTCTGGGGCAACGCACAACCTCGAGCGGCACGGTGCTGGTCGACAATCTGCCGGTTGAGCCGTTCAATCTGATTGCGAGCTGGAAGTCGTACGACACGCCAACCCTGGCCGGGCCGTTTGCGCAGCTGACGACGGCGGCGATTGACGCCGGAATTGCCCGTGCGGCGCTGAACGACACTGTCAGTTTTGTGAATCAATTTGCGCGTCCGTGGATTGATGCCGGCGTGGAACGCGCGGGCGACGATCCGTTGACCATTTACCAGATTGGCGTGCTCGACAGCCGCATTGCCGCTGCGGAAGCGTTGCTGGAGCAGGCCGGGAAGGTACTGGATCGCTATAAACATCATTTGAGCGAAGAGACGGTGGCGCTGGCTTCGCTCGCCGTGGCGCGCGCCAAAATCTTTACCACCGAAGCCGCGCTGGAGGCCGCCTCAAGGCTGTTTGAGCTAGGGGGAACGCGCTCAACCCATCCCCGCTACAACTTCGACCGCCACTGGCGTAATGGTCGCGTACATACGCTGCACGACCCGGTGCGCTGGAAATACCACCTGCTTGGCAACTGGGTGCTCAACGGCAAGGCTCCGGCGCGTCACGACTGGAACTAGGAGAGAGAATGCTCGCTTTTCTTGCTGAGATTGACTGGCGGGATGTGGCCGAAGCCGGAATCGATACGTTAACCATGCTGGGCTGGGCGCTCGGCTTCACGATTCTGATAGGTTTGCCGTTAGGCATCCTGCTGTATCTGACCGGACAGCCGCGCCTGCTGTATGCGCCCTTGCTGCACCGCGTGCTGTCGTTGCTGGTGAACATAATGCGGTCGCTGCCATTCATTATTTTGCTGATTGTGATGATCCCGTTCACCACGCTGATTACCGGCACGTCGCTGGGCGTTCAGGGCACGATACCGCCGCTGGTGGCGGGCTGCGCACCGTTCTTTGCGCGGCTGGTTGAGACCTCGCTACGCGAGGTCGATCACGGGCTGGTGGAAGCCAACTGGGCGATGGGCGGCAATACCTGGCAGCTCATTTGGCACACGCTGTTGCCGGAATCACGTTCGGGTTTGATTGCCGCGGTGACCGTCACGGCGATTGTGCTGGTGGATTACACCTCCATGGCGGGGGTGATTGGCGGCGGCGGGCTGGGTGACCTCGCCATTCGCTTTGGCTATCAGCGTTTTCAGACAGATGTCATGGCGGTCACGGTCGTGCTGCTGATTGCGTTGGTGCAGATATTACAAATGAGCGGCGACCGTCTGGTGCGCCGCATGAGCCGAAAATAACGATACCGACAGGGTGAAACGATGAAAAAAACTGTGATTGCCGGTCTGCTGGCGCTGTTTTCCTTTTCTGCCGCCGCAAATGAAACGCTGGTGGTCGGCGCGACGCCGGTGCCGCACGCCGAAATTCTGGAGTTTGTGAAGCCGACGCTGGCAAAAGAGGGCGTTGATTTGCAGGTGAAAGTCTTTAACGACTTTATCCAGCCGAATCAGCAGCTGGCGGAAAAAAATCTGGATGCCAACTACTACCAGTACCGCCCGTTCCTCGATGATTACAACAAGAACCGCCACACCAATCTGGTCCCGGTGGTCGGCGTGCATATCGAGCCGTTTGGCGCTTATTCCACCAAATACAAAAGCCTGAGTGAACTGCCGGAGGGGGCGACGATCGCCATTCCGAATGACCCGGTCAATACCGGGCGAGCGCTGGTGCTGCTGAGCGAGGCGGGGCTGATCACGTTAAAGCATCCGGAGGATCCGCAATCGACCCAGAAGGATATCACCGCCAACCCGCACCACTTCAAGATTCGCCCGCTGGAAGGCGCTATGCTGGCCCGGGCGGTGAGTCAGGTGGATCTGGCGTTTATTTTCGCTAATTACGCGCTGGAAGCCGGTATTGATACTGATAAAGCGCTGATCGTCGAAAAGGGCAAAAGCCTGTATATCGAATACCTCGTCGCGCGCCCGGATAACATTAACGATCCCGGTATTCAGAAACTGGCCAAAGCGCTGAACTCCGATGCGGTTCGCCAGTTCATTCTGACGAAGTATCAGGGAAAAATTGCCCCCGGTTTTTAGGAGAGTGGCTATGACGCAACATCCGCATATTCGCCTGCAGGGCATCAGTAAAGCCTACGCCAACGGCGTGCAGGCGCTGGACGATATTCATCTGGATATCCATGCCGGAGAGGTGTTCGGCATTATCGGACGCAGCGGCGCGGGGAAATCGACGCTGTTGCGCTTGTTTAACCGTCTGGAAACCGCCGATTGCGGCGAGATTGCCATTCATGGGGTGCCGATGAGCGGCGGTGGGCGGGGACAACTGCGGGATCTGCGCCGTCGCGTGGCGATGATCTTTCAGCATTTCAATCTGATGTCGACGAAGACGGTGGCGGAGAACGTCGAGCTGCCGCTGAGAATGGCCGGGGTTCCTGCCGCCGAGCGTCGCCGCAGGGTGGACGATATGTTGCGCCTGGTCGGGCTGGAGGTCCTGCGTGACAGCTGGCCCGCGCGGTTGTCGGGCGGGCAAAAGCAGCGCACCGGTATAGCCCGCGCGCTGGTTACTCAGCCGGAGATCCTGCTGTGCGACGAGGCGACTTCAGCGCTTGACCCGGAGAACACGCTGGCGGTGCTGAGTTTACTCAAAGAGATTAACCAGCGGCTGGGGCTGACCATTATCCTCATCACCCATGAAATGGATGTGATTCGCACGCTCTGCGATCGCGTCGCGGTGCTGGAAAAGGGGCGTGTAATCGAACAAGGCGAGGTATGGCGCGTCTTTGGCGACCCGCAGCACGAGGTGACCCGTGGGATGCTGCAAACGTTGCATCATGGGCGGGAGGAGAATCGCGAATTATTAACCACAGGGCAGCAGCTGGTGACGCTGCATTTTAACGGCGTGAATGGGCGGGAACCGGATTTACAGCAAATTGCGAGCGTATTGGGCGGTCGCTCACAGCTGGTGTACAGCAGTTGTGAAGCGATACAGGGACGGATCGTCGGGCAGCTGCGCATCCGCGTTGATACTCCGCTTAAGGCGGAATCGCTGCGCCTGGCGGCCCAGGTCGCGGATAGCGTGGCGGTGGGATAGCCTGGTTACAGGAGGCATCTTCCCGTAGGCATGCAACATGCGAAAAAAAAGCCCGTACTTGCGTACGAGCTCTTTCTCGAATATGGCGGTGAGGGGGGGATTCGAACCCCCGATACGTTGCCGTATACACACTTTCCAGGCGTGCTCCTTCAGCCACTCGGACACCTCACCATATTGTCTTCCCAGCATCGCTGGGACGAGCGCTAATGTAGGGAAAAGGGCCGTCAGCGTCAATAAACTTTTTCGAAAAATCGTGCGTTTAGACAAACTTCAAGCAAATTGCTTCTTAAACATTCATAAATCGTCTTTTTTGCGATCACCCCTGCATTTTTCCGGACGGGTATCCGAAATTTGTTATTCTGTGAAACCACAAAAATAATCGAAAACCGCGCCTGGTTGACGCGAATACGGGCGCTCTGAGCAGGAGTCACTATGGAGATCATCTTTTATCACCCGACGTTTGATACCCCTTACTGGATTGCTGAGCTAAGCAAAAAGCTACCCGGCGCGCGTATTCGCGGCTGGGAGCGCGGGGACAATGCGCCGGCAGATTACGCGCTGGTGTGGCATCCACCGGTCGAGATGTTACAAGGCCGTGCGCTGAAGGCGGTGTTTGCGCTGGGGGCGGGAGTGGATTCCATCCTCAGCAAACTGAAGGCCAATCCGGAAATGCTGCCCCAGTCGATTCCGTTGTTCCGCCTGGAAGACACTGGCATGGGTATCCAGATGCAGGAATATGCGGTAAGCCAGGTGCTGCACTGGTTCCGCCGCTTTGATGATTATCAGGCATTGCAGCGGGAGTCTACGTGGCAACCGTTGGCCGACTATACCCATGACGAATTTACCATTGGGATCATGGGGGCAGGCGTTCTGGGGTCGAAAGTGGCAGAGAGCCTGCTGGCGTGGGGCTTCCCGGTGCGCGTCTGGAGCCGCAGCCGCAAAAGCTGGCCACAGGTGACCAGTTTCGCCGGAGATGCTGAACTGGGCGATTTTTTACGCGGTACGCGGGTGCTGATTAATCTGCTGCCAAACACGGCGGAAACCGTGGGTATTATCAATGCCTCCTTACTGGAACAGCTGCAAGACAACAGCTATGTTCTGAACCTCGCCCGTGGCGTCCACGTGGTGGAGAACGACCTGCTGGCGGCTCTCGATAGCGGTAAACTCAAAGCCGCCATGCTCGACGTGTTCAGCCGTGAACCGCTACCGAAAGAGAGCCCGCTATGGCTTCATCCACGCGTCACCATGACGCCGCACGTGGCTGCTGTGACGCGTCCACAGGAGGCGATTGCCTATATTGCTCAGACCATTACCCAGCTTGAACGTGGCGAAACGCCGAGCGGGCAGGTCGAGCGGGTGCGTGGCTATTGATGCGTCAGGCTAATAAACGCAAGGCTTTCCTGCTATCCTTGGCTTATCACGAGAGAGGAGAAAGTGATGTATCCTGTTGACTTACATATGCACACCGTTGCCAGCACGCACGCATACAGTACGCTGCATGACTATATTGCAGAGGCGAAACGTAAAGGGATTAAACTCTTCGCCATTACCGACCATGGCCCGGACATGGCTGATGCGCCGCACTACTGGCACTTTGTGAATATGCGTATCTGGCCGCGAATTGTAGAGGGCGTCGGTATCCTGCGCGGTATCGAGGCCAATATCAAAAATATTGCGGGAGAAATCGACTGTACCGGGCCGATGTTAACCTCGCTCGACTTTATCATCGCCGGTTTCCACGAGCCGGTCTTTGCTCCGCAGGACAAAGAGACGCATACCCAGGCGATGATCGCCGCGATGGCGAGCGGTAATGTGCACATGATCTCCCATCCTGGTAATCCGAAGTTCCCGGTGGATATTCCGGCAATTGCCGCCGCCGCTGCGAAATATCAGGTGGCGTTGGAGATCAACAACTCCTCGTTTGTCAGCTCGCGCGTTGGCAGCGAACAAAACTGCCAGGCGATAGCCGCTGCGGTTCGCGATGCGGGCGGCTGGCTGGCTCTGGGCTCAGACTCGCACACCGCGTTTACGCTGGGCGAGTTTACCGAATGCCAGAAGATCCTTGATGCCGTTGATTTCCCACAGGATCGGATCCTTAACGTCACCCCACGACGTTTCCTGAATTTCCTTGAATCGCGCGGGATGCCGTCGATTCCTGAATTTGCTGATTTTTAATGACTAACTGGAATAACTGAATGAACGAGTTTTCAATCCTCTGCCGCGCGCTGGGTTCCCTGTATTATCGTCAGCCGCAGGATCCTCTGCTGGTGCCGCTGTTTACCCTGATCCGGGAAGGCAAGCTGGCGGCACACTGGCCGCTGGAGCAGGATGAACTGCTGGCTCGTCTGCAAAAGAGCTGCGATATTCAGCAGATTGCTGCCGACTACAACGCGCTGTTCGTGGGTGAAGAGTGTCGCGTTCCGCCAGTGCGCAGCGCATGGGTTGAAGGGGCGAGCGAAGCAGAAGTGCGCACCTTCCTGACCAGCAACGGTATGCCGCTGGGCGAGGGTCCGGCGGATCAGATGGGGACGCTGTTGCTGGCGGCTTCCTGGCTGGAAGATAACGTTGAAGAGGATAGCGACGCGCTCGAAACGCTGTTTGCTGAGTATCTGCTGCCGTGGTTTGAAACGTTTCTCGGTAAAGTGGAAGCCCATGCGACGACCGCCTTCTGGCGTACTATGGCGCCGATGACGCGCGAAGCGATAGCGGCGATGTGGGATGAACTGCAGGAAGAAGATGAGGAGTGATTTAAGTCACATCTTTAGTGCAAATGAAATGTACATGATGAGAATAACGTGCTCGTGATCTCATCATAAAGCCGAGCATCTGCTAAGATGCTCGCTATGAACGTTATTTTAGCTATCGCAATCACGACAGGCATTCTCTCCGGTATCTGGGGATGGGTAGCCGTATCGCTGGGTTTATTAAGCTGGGCCGGTTTTCTTGGCTGTACGGCCTATTTCGCCTGTCCGCAGGGCGGGTTGAAAGGGCTGGTTATTTCAGCCTGTACCACCATGAGCGGTGTTATCTGGGCGCTGGTGATTATCTATGGCAGCGCGCTGGCGCCGCATCTGGAGATCGTCAGCTACGTGATGACCGGGGTGGTGGCCTTTTTGATGTGCATACAGTCAAAACAGCTGCTGCTGTCTTTCGTTCCCGGCACCTTTATCGGCGCTTGTGCGACGTTTGCAGGGCAGGGGGACTGGCGAGCGGTAGTCCCTTCGCTATTGGTCGGTCTGTTGTTTGGCTATGCCATGAAAAACAGCGGCCTGTGGCTGGCGAGCCGTAAAGCAGAGAGTAAACAGACAAAAGAATCGGCGCTGTAATGGCGTTGAGAGGACAAAACGGCGGGGGGATTCATCCTCCCGCCGTTTTTTTGTGCCCGTAGCTAATGTTTAAAATTGTCGTTGGCCCAGGAAACGGCCTGCGTGCGATTCTTGACGTCAATTTTCTTAAACAGATGATACAGATGCGTTTTTACCGTACTTTCGCTGATAAATAGCGCGCGGGCTATCTCAATATTGGACGCGCCGATCCTCAACTTATTCAGGATCTCTTTTTCCCGATAGGTAAGGATAGTGCTTTCTAAGTTGTCATAGCGATAGTTGCCGGCATGCATGATCAGGTAGCTGGCGAGCTTGCGCGAAAAATAACACTCACCCTCCATAACCTTCTGCAAACCTTTCACCAGAAAAGGTTCTTCATCATGCGCATAGAAAATACCGCTAATGTGCGGCCACACCTCGATATCCGGGTAAGAGTACTCTTCGGGTGTGTTGAACAGGAGTAGCTTTACGCCATTGCTGAGTTTGCACAGCTCTTCCTGCCAGGCTTTTATAAGACGTTTATCCGTTTCCATCATATCGAAAAGGATAATGCCTGAGCTTAAGTTCTCAATGCTAACGAGATGAATGTTGATGATTTTAACATCCATCTTAAGTAGTTTCCTTAAGTTCTGGGACAACGCGCATGACTGCAGCGATGGTCTGGTGATTAAGGAAAGCGTCTGGTTAGTAAAGGTGAGCTCTTTTGCCATGATGAGTCCCCAATATCGTTTTCACAGCAGGCAAGTATTATAAATCATCAATTTAAGTGCTGCTGAAATGTGATTGCTGTGTGGTTGGTATGCTTAAAATAATAAAATAAGAATCAACACTGCTTAATTTAAAATTTAGACGCTGGTAATCCTAAAGCAAGAAATAATCATGAAACATAATGTAAAAATAAATTTCAAAATGTAAATGTAGTATTTTTATTAAGTTTTTAACATGAAATCTTAATGATCATACATATGTGATTTTTTACCATTAACTTATTAAATATCATTATGATCGGTAAGTTGGTGAGGGTAATGATAAGAACTCAATGACACATTTGTATGATGAATTTATGTGGCCTTTATCTCTTTTCAAACTTTAGTCGAATCGGCTTTTTTATAACGTACTGTTTTGCGTAAACCTTATTCATAGCGAGTGTTGATGGCGGGTTTAATACTAAAGGTTGACTTATTCAAAAATAAATCAACCTTTGAACTGAGATCGTCATACCAAGCTGATATGCATACTCATCCGTATAGCATCGAGTCACTCAGTATTTCGGTGCAGTGAACATTACGTCTCTTTCTCTCGGTATCACTGACGCGGCAAGGCGGTTAATCTTCAAAAATCATGATGAAATAGAATTATCCAGATAAATGGTAAATATCAGCCACTATGGTTTTATCTGAAACCGGTAGAGAAGATATTTTTTGACCATGAAAACAATTCGCAATTTTCTTTATAGATTGCGCTGGATCTCTGTCGACTCATTTTATATCGCCGCATATCAATATTCCAGTTATCCGCCATAACTGATTGAAGTAAATGGCATTATCTATTTTTAATTATCACTCATACCTCCAGAACGTTATGTAATTTAATTAACGGGTGTCGTGATTATCACCAGCTCTATTTTGTTTTTATTACAAAATAATCGATTTTTACGGCAATAGCACACAGCACTTTATAACGCGTGAAAGGGTTAATCATGAAAATGAAGCAACTCGCCATCATTGTGGCGCTCACCGTTTTATACCCTGCAACGACTATATATGCCGTAGCTGCAGGTGGTAATGACAATAGCGGTGGAAATGGCAATAGCGGCCAAAACGCAAATAACCAAGGCAATGGCAATGGTAACAACGGGAATGGTAACGGCAATGGAGGCGGCGGCAACGGAAGCGGCAATAACGGCAACGGCAATGCTAACGGTAATGGCGGCGGCGGTGATAACGGCGGCGGTCAGGGTGGCGGCGACGGTGGTGGCGGTGGTAACGGCGGCGGTAACGGCGGCGGTAACGGCGGCGGCCAGGGTGGCGGCGGTGGTCAGGGTGGCGGTGGCCAGGGAGGCGGTAACGGCGGCGGTCAGGGCGGCGGCGACGGTGGTGGCGGTGGTCAGGGTGGCGGTAACGGTGGCGGCCAGGGTGGCGGCGGTGGTCAGGGCGGCGGTAACGGCGGTGGCCAGGGAGGCGGTGGCCAGGGAGGCGGTAACGGCGGCGGTCAGGGAGGCGGTAACGGCGGCGGTCAGGGAGGCGGTAACGGCGGCGGTCAGGGAGGCGGTAACGGCGGCGGTCAGGGAGGCGGCAACGGTGGTGGCCAGGGCGGTGGCAATGGCGGCGGTCAGGGCGGCGGCAACGGCGGTGGCCAGGGAGGCGGTAACGGCGGCGGCCAGGGTGGCGGTAACGGCGGCGGCCAGGGTGGCGGTAACGGCGGTGGCCAGGGTGGCGGCAACGGTGGTGGCGACGGCGGCGGCAATGGCGGCGGTCAGGGCGGCGGCAATGGCGGCAGCAATGGCGGCGGTAACGGTGGTGGCGACGGTGGCGGCAACGGCGGCGGTCAGGGTGGCGGCAACGGCGGCGGTCAGGGCGGCGGCAATGGAGGCGGTCAGGGCGGCGGCAACGGTGGCGGTCAGGGCGGCGGCAACGGTGGCGGCCAGGGTGGCGGCAACGGAGGCGGCAATGGCGGCGGTCAGGGAGGCGGCAACGGCGGCGGTCAGGGCGGCGGCAACGGCGGTGGCCAGGGTGGCGGTCACGGTGGCGGCTGGGGTGATGGTCATGGAGGTGGTCAGGGCCATAACCCGTTTGGTGGTCATGGCAACCATGGCGGTAATGGTGGCGGTCACGGCGGCGGCTGGGGTGATGGTCATGGAGGTGGTCAGGGCCATAACCCGTTTGGTGGTCATGGCAACCATGGCGGTAATGGTGGCGGTCACGGCGGCGGCTGGGGTGATGGTAACGGAGGCGGCCAGGGCCATAACCCGTTTGGCGGTCATGGAAATCATGGCGGTGGCGGTAACCACGGCGGTGGCGGTAACCATGGCGGTGGCGACAACCACGGAGGTGGCGGTAACCATGGCGGTGGCGGTAATCACGGCGGTGGCGGTAACAACGGCGGTGGCGGTAACAACGGCGGTGGCGGCAACAACGGCGGTGGCGGCAACAACGGCGGTGGCGGTAACAACGGCGGTGGCGGCAACAACGGCGGTGGCGGCAACAACATCGGTGGCGGCAACAACATCGGTGGCGGTAGCAACAACGTCAGTGGTCGTAGCAACGGCGGTGGTTCAGGCATAACCGCGACAACCGTTCGCGGCGGACAAGCGGGTAATAACAACTCGGATAACAACAGTTCTCGATCGTCTAAGTGCAACCAGCCTGGGGCGATTGGCTGTAACTTCCGCTAATCAGGTCAAATGTTAGTCGGGAGATACCGATATACGTTTATTCTCCAGAAGGCCGTAGCCGGTGTGCTGCGGCCTTTTTATGTTTGAGAGTCGTTATAAAGAATGCACTGACACTGCCGATAATGAAGCTAACTATATAAATTTTCTATGTAAAACGGAGTTGCAAAAGTCTTAATGTAAGCATAATGTGAGAAAAATGTTTACATTTAGAGTGCTCGCTTCGAATTGCAGATCCTGGACGCAACGTCTTCATGGAAGATCTCAAATTATCGGAGAGTTACCATGCAAACATTCCCGCGATTTTTCACTGCTATCATCTCCTCGCTTGCCTTTTTCTGTTTCAGCGCGCTGGCCGCAAACAGTGGTGTGATCCACTTTCGTGGGCAGATCGTCGAGCCGCCCTGTGATTACCAACCTTCGCCGACCAAAATGAGCGTGAACTGTTATCAGGACGGTAAGAATCATGTTCAGACAGTATCAATGAAATCCCTGCTACAGGGGCAGCAGTTCGTCAATGACAAGAGCACCGCCACGCTGCACTGGCTAAATACGGATAAAAATGCAGCGATCCTCACCGTACAGTACAAATAGCCCGAAACGAAATGACGGGGCGTGTTGTTTATGGTAGGCAGTTTTAGTTGGCCACTTCATTTTCGATCTGGTTGATAGCAAGAGAGCTAACCCTGTTCACAACATAACTGAGCTATGTCGTGAAAGCTGGAGATGGGTGATAACAGCATAACAACTAAAGCCAGCCTCAGGGCTGGCTTTCTCTTCATCTAACCTGTCCACAATCACTGTAAGTTAAATTCATCATTGCATGTAGATGGCTTGCTACTTCAAACGGGAGAGTAAAAAGGATGATTTTGGACTCCGATAAAGAAACGTTGACATTTTCTCATCATCAATATGAGCAATTACAGCAAGGGTATGAAGTAACATCAAATTATTTTATTCATCATTGGGTTCATCTCGGACTACAGGTGGTGAATCGAGTACAAATACATTTCTCAAAAAATCATCCCGTCACTTTTTAATCTCATGGCATGTAGCATCTGATACAGAATTAGTTACCCTCTGAACCCATCCCCATCCAGACATTTTATTCCCATCAAAATCTAGCTCAAAATCAGTAGCATTACCATCAGTGAAATGCGTCGCAGTTGTTTTATTCGATGAGAAATAACATTCTGCATCAGGTTTTACTTCTGGCTTATCATCACACCCAATCAAGGCAAATAGGCATAGTATCGCAAAGATCTTTTTCATTTTATTCACTATCCACTACACAATCAACGCCCATCAATGAACGCTGTTTACCACTGACTTTTATGACCATCTGAATTCCAGAATATGTCTCACCATCTTTGATGTAGATTAATTGATTACTGGCTTCACTTGTTTCAATCAATCCTGTTCTCATTTGCATCTTATCCCCTTCCTTCCACTTGTCATTACGTACAGGGCTAGTTTGAAAATCAAAATTCACTCCATGCATTTTAATCATCATTAAATTTCCATTTTCAAGGAATTCTAATGGATACTTAGAAACACCCTGAGAGGTAATTTCACCAGTGTTAAGAATTGAATCTTCGACAATTACTTTGTCACAATGACCTATAGCCATTACATTAAATACAGATGCTAATAAAGTTAAACCTAACACAATCTTTTTCATTTAAACCACCATCAATATTGAAAAATAAAAATAAGGATATTTCATTGTATTTTTTTCTGAACATAATTTACCGTGTAGTACAGGATCTATGCAATAACCCTGCACATTAAACCTTTTCATTAGCATGAAAGGAAATAGATTTCTTACTTATAAGTTGACTATCCATGATTGCAAATGTATTCACAGATAGCCACTAATGTTAAAGAGTGGTTATCTATCTTTTGTTAGACAGGCATAGTAAATCAATTCCTTTATAGTAGAACGTGAGATAGATAAGTAAATCAAGATTGTTCATTAGTTCATCAAGTTTGCAATGAAAGTGCTTACCCTCCAGATTTGATGTAGTAGCACCGTTATACTTTTGCTCACGCTCAGCAGCATCTATAGCGATGAACGATCTTGAGAAAGCCTTGTCTACGCCTTTACTACGTAACTGAACCTGAAACGAGATAGTGCCTTATGCACTGGCTCTTTCTTTGATATTGGTACTCGCTATATGAGTTATTCCTAAGAGGTACTTTACACAAGTAGTAGTGTTGTTGCTAAGGAAAACCTATTTCAATCAGATTCTTATAGGTTTAAAACTACGGCTATGGTAGATAATCGATTCGTCTTAGTAAGAGGATAGTGAGCATGACCGAACGAATTCAGGTGCAGCAGGGGGATATCACCCGCCTTGAGGTGGATGTTATCGTCAATGCCGCCAATCCTTCACTGATGGGGGGCGGTGGCGTGGATGGCGCAATCCATCGCGCCGCCGGGCCGTCATTACAGGAGGCTTGCGCCGTTGTTCGCCAGCAGCAGGGCACCTGTCCGACCGGACATGCGGTGATCACCCACGCGGGAAACCTGAAAGTAAAAGCTGTCATTCATACTGTCGGGCCGGTCTGGCAGGGCGGGGGAGAACAGGAAGCCTCGCTCTTGCAGCAGGCGTACCACAACAGTTTGCAGTTGGCGCTGGATAATGGCTATCGCACGCTGGCCTTTCCGGCGATTTCAACCGGGGCCTACGGCTATCCTCATCGTGAGGCCGCGGAAATTGCCATCAGTACGGTGGCGGCGTTTCTGACTCGCCGTAGCCTGCCGGAAATCGTCTTTTTCGTCTGCTTCGATGACGAAACCACGCGTTTATATCAGGAAATACTTGGCCAGACGCGGATCCCCGCGCTGGCCAACGACGCCAACACCTAGTGGCCGGCCGTCTGCGGTTTAGGTGCTTTTTGCTGTGGTTTGCCGGAAAACAGGAAACGCAGCAGGGGAATACGCAGATGAATTTCGTACAACACCAACGCACAGCCCACGACAAAAACCAACCCGGTCAGGAAGCCGAGCGTATTTGAGCTAATGCTCGGCATAATCCAGGCGCCGAAGAACAGCGTCAGCGGGTGGTGCACCAGATAGATAAATAAGGAAGCATTGACGAAATAGGTGACGCGTGCGGACTGGAAGTTCAGCATACGGTGGCCGAATGAGAACACCACGTTCACCATCCACACGCCTAATACCATCGTAATCACATATTCCGTTTCATACATCCATGCATCGCCAGAACCGTAGTGCTGATTCAGTCGATAGGCGATAAACCCGAACAGGGCTGCCACGATGCACCACGGTGAAGGGGTGGTGAACAGCGTTTTTAACTTCGGATGAATAAAGGCCAGCGCGCCGAGAATAAAGAAGGGCACGTAAAACAGCGTCTGCATGACTACGAAGTTAAACAGGCCATCACTCAGTATCGGCGGGTAGATAAGGAATAGCGTCCGACGGATAGCGGCGTAAACCACCCCGAGCAGCAGGAACATGAGCGTAAGTTTGCCCATGGTCATGTTGTCGAAGAGATCGGCCCGACGACGCATCTGGCGGCGGCGCATCTGGTGAAAGACCAGAATGCCGAGAGTCGTCAGCACCACCAGAACGAGCAGGAACCACAGGTGCGACACCAGTTCCCAGGCCAGCGTATTATATTTTTCGTAAAACGACAGCGTATGCCAGGTTTCCGTCTTACCCTTAACGTATTGCAGCATCAGGAATTGCGGTAGCGTGAGCAGCGGAATGGCGGTTAGCATCGGAATACCCACGCGCTCAACGCGAACCTTCCACCATTTTTTGATGGGATAGCGCAAAAAGAGCATGTAGGAAAAGTAGCCGGAGATAACAAAGAACACCTGCATGCGAAATGCGTGCACAAAATCATTAAAAAGCGTCAGCCACCATGACGGCGTCGGGCTATTCATATGCCAGGTGTGGGTAGAATACAGGAGCGAAATGTGAAAAGGGATCCCCAGCAACATTAGCCAGGCCCGAATCGAGTCGAGAAAATATTCACGCTGTGCGGGTTTGTTATTCATAGGGTTAGGTACGATTCTCAGACTAATCGCCTTACAGACTAAGACGAGAAAGTTTACATTCGTTGGCAACCCTACACGAACTCTGGTTACCTGTCTCCAGGATAAGCACGCAAAGTGCAAAGCACAGTCGACGGTTGCTTAATACCTAAGCCACCGGGCTGAACAATATGGGGATTATGTTGTCGGATTGCTTGAATTTCCAGTAAAATGGATCGGATCGATTTAAGCACACAAAGGGGGAAGTGCTTAGTTATATGAAACAGAAACCACAGATGATGAAACTGCGTTGGTTAGGCGCAGCCGTAATGTTGTCCCTGTGTACTTCATCTGCATGGGCATTCACTATTGATGACGTTGCAAAGCAGGCTAAGTCGCTGGCGGATAAAAGCTATGAAGCGCCGAAAAGCAACCTGCCTTCCGTCTTCCGCGATATGAAATATGCGGACTACCAGCAAATCCAGTTCAACCACGATAAGGCATACTGGAGCAACATTAAGACCCCGTTTAAGCTCGAATTCTACCACCAGGGTATGTATTTCGACACGCCGGTGACCATTAATGAAGTCACGGCGACCTCCGTGCGGAAAATTAAGTACAGCCCGGACTACTTCACGTTCGGCGACGTTAAGCATGACAAAGACACCGTGAAGGATCTTGGCTTTGCAGGCTTCAAAGTGCTGTATCCGATCAACAGCAAAGATAAGAACGACGAGATCGTCAGCATGTTGGGTGCCAGCTACTTCCGCGTGCTCGGTCAGGGGCAGGTGTATGGCCTGTCTGCCCGCGGTCTGGCGATTGACACGGCGCTGCCGTCCGGTGAGGAGTTCCCTCGCTTCCGTGAATACTGGATCGAGCGTCCAAAAGCGACCGATAAGCGTCTGACTATCTATGCGCTGCTGGATTCCCCGCGTGCAACTGGCGCTTACCGCTTTGTGGTGATGCCGGGTCGCGATACCGTCGTCGACGTGCAGAGCAAAATTTATCTGCGCGACAAAGTGGGTAAACTGGGCGTTGCGCCGTTGACCAGTATGTTCCTGTTCGGGCCGACCCAACCTTCCGCCGCGACCAACTATCGCCCGGAACTGCACGATTCTAACGGTTTGTCTATCCACGCCGGCAACGACGAATGGATCTGGCGTCCTCTGAACAACCCGAAACATCTGGCCGTCAGCAGCTTCGCGACCGAAAATCCGCAGGGCTTTGGTCTGCTGCAGCGTGGCCGTCAGTTCTCTCGTTTTGAAGATCTGGATGACCGCTACGATCTGCGCCCAAGCGCCTGGATCACGCCGAAAGGCGATTGGGGCAAAGGCACCATTGAGCTGGTCGAGATCCCAACCAACGACGAAACCAACGATAACATCGTGGCTTACTGGACGCCGGATAAACTGCCGGAAGCCGGTAAAGAGATGAACTACAAGTACACCATCACCTTTACCCGTGACGAAGACAAACTGCATGCCACGGACAACGCGTACGTGATGCAGACTCGCCGTTCTACCGGCGATGTCAAACAGTCGAACCTGATTCGTCAGCCTGACGGTACCTTGGCGTTCATCGTCGACTTTACCGGTGCCGATATGCGTAAAATGCCGCAGGATACGCCGGTAACGGCGCAGACGAGCATTGGTGATAACGGTGAAATCGTTGAAAACAGCGTTCGCTATAACCCGGTGACCAAAGGTTGGCGTTTAACGCTGCGCGTGAAGGTGAAAGATCCGAAGAAAACCACTGAAATGCGCGCTGCGCTGGTCAACGCGGACCAAGCGCTGAGTGAAACCTGGAGCTATCAGCTGCCTGCAAATGAATAAGACAACGAAGTATATCGACGCACTGTCGCTTACGGATGCAGAAAAAGCGGCGCTCCCGGACACGACGCTGCGCGCCGTGCACGAAGCGCTGGATGACGAGCATCAGACAATTGCACGCGATGACGACACGCCGTTGGCGTCTGTCAAAGCGCGTCTGAAAGAGAGCTGGCCAGATTCTCTGGGCGGCGATCAGCTCATCAAAGACGAGGAAGGGCGCACGCAGCTGCAGGCGATGCCGAAAGCTACGCGTTCTTCTATGTTCCCGGACCCATGGCGTACCAACCCGGTTGGTCGCTTCTGGGATCGTCTGCGTGGCCGCGATGTCACTCCGCGCTACCTGTCTCGTCTGACCAAAGAAGAGCAGGAACGTGAAGCGAAATGGCGTACGGTGGGTTCCTTACGCCGTTACACGCTGCTGATTCTGACGCTGGCGCAGACCGTGGTCGCGACCTGGTATATGAAGACCATCCTGCCGTATCAGGGCTGGGCGCTGATTAACCCGGCCGATATGGTCGGGCAGAATCTGTGGGTCTCCTTTATGCAGCTGCTGCCGTATCTGCTGCAAACCGGGATCCTGATCCTCTTTGCCGTCCTGTTCTGCTGGGTCTCCGCCGGTTTCTGGACCGCATTGATGGGCTTCCTGCAACTGCTAATTGGCCGCGACAAGTACAGCATTTCTGCGTCTACCGTGGGCGATGAGCCGCTGAATCCGGAACACCGGACGGCGCTGATTATGCCTATTTGTAACGAAGACGTGTCCCGCGTATTCGCCGGTTTGCGTGCGACCTGGGAGTCAGTGAAAGCCACTGGTCAGCAGAAGCACTTTGACGTTTACATCCTCAGCGACAGCTACAATCCGGACATCTGCGTAGCAGAGCAAAAAGCCTGGATGGAGCTGATTGCCGAGGTGCAGGGTGAAGGGCAGATCTTCTATCGTCGTCGTCGTCGTCGCGTGAAGCGTAAAAGCGGCAACATCGATGACTTCTGCCGACGCTGGGGTAATCAGTACAGCTATATGGTTGTGCTGGATGCCGACTCGGTGATGTCCGGCGACTGCCTGACCAACCTGGTGCGCCTGATGGAAGCGAACCCGAATGCCGGGATCATCCAGTCTTCGCCGCGCGCCTCCGGTATGGACACGCTGTACGCCCGCTGCCAGCAGTTTGCAACCCGCGTTTACGGCCCGCTGTTTACCGCCGGTCTGCACTTCTGGCAGTTAGGTGAATCGCACTACTGGGGCCACAACGCCATCATCCGCGTGAAGCCGTTTATCGAGCACTGTGCGCTGGCGCCGCTGCCGGGTGACGGTAACTTCGCCGGGTCGATTCTGTCGCACGACTTCGTTGAAGCCGCGCTGATGCGTCGTGCCGGGTGGGGCGTGTGGATTGCCTACGATCTGCCGGGCTCATATGAAGAATTGCCACCGAACCTGCTGGATGAACTGAAGCGTGACCGTCGCTGGTGTCAGGGTAACCTGATGAACTTCCGACTGTTCCTGGTAAAAGGGATGCACCCGGTTCACCGTGCGGTGTTCCTCACCGGTGTGATGTCCTATCTCTCCGCGCCGCTGTGGTTTATGTTCCTGGCCCTGTCGACCGCGCTGCAGGTAGTGCATGCGCTAACCGAGCCACAGTACTTCCTGCAGCCGCGTCAGCTGTTCCCGGTCTGGCCGCAGTGGCGTCCTGAGCTGGCGATCGCGCTGTTTGCCTCGACCATGGTGCTGCTGTTCCTGCCGAAACTGCTGAGTATCATTCTCGTGTGGTGCAAAGGCTCGAAAGAGTATGGCGGCTTTGTACGTGTGACGGTCTCCCTGCTGTTGGAGGTGCTGTTCTCCGTGCTGCTGGCACCGGTGCGTATGCTGTTCCACACCGTATTCGTGGTCAGCGCGTTCCTGGGCTGGGAAGTGGTCTGGAACTCGCCGCAGCGTGATGATGACTCCACGCCGTGGAGTGAAGCCTTTATGCGTCACGGTTCTCAGCTGCTGCTGGGCCTGGTGTGGGCTGTCGGCATGGCGTGGCTGGATCTGCGCTTCCTGTTCTGGCTGGCGCCGATTGTGTTCTCGCTGATTCTGTCGCCGTTCGTGTCGGTGATCTCCAGCCGCTCGACCGTGGGTCTGCGCACCAAACGCTGGAAGCTGTTCCTGATTCCGGAAGAGTACAGCACGCCGAAGGTTCTGGCTGATACCGAAGCGTATCTGGAACAGAACCGCGCACGCGTGCTGGACGACGGCTTTATGCATGCGGTGTTTAATCCGTCGTTTAACGCCCTGGCAACGGCGATGGCAACCGCGCGTCACCGTGCGAGCCATGTGCTGGAGATCGCCCGCGATCGCCACGTTGAACAGGCGCTGAACGAAACGCCGGATAAGCTGAACCGCGATCGTCGTCTGGTGCTGCTGAGCGACCCGGTCACCCTGTCGCGTCTGCACTACCGCGTCTGGGCCGCGCCGGAGAGATATTCCTCCTGGGTGGCTGAGTACGATAAGCTGACGCTGAATCCGCAGGCGTTAAAAGCCAAATAACCCGGAGCGTCCCCGGTCGAGGTGGAACCCCGCCGGGGAAGGTCAGGGGAGATATTTGCCGTAAGGAAATACCGGCCATCCAGCCGGTATTTTTTTGTCTGTAACAATGAGGAAGAACAACGTGATACGAATGTTACTGGTTGTCGTCATGACGATAGTGCTGAGCGGATGCGGCAGCATTATCAGTAGAACGATTCCCGGACAGGGCCATGGAAACCAGTATTATCCGGGCGTAAAGTGGGATTTGCGCGATTCCGCCTGGCGCTATGTCACCATTATCGATCTACCGTTCTCGCTGGTGTTCGACACCCTGTTGCTGCCGATTGACGCCAGCCACGGGCCTTATGAGTAACTAGCGCTCATCCCATTCATCGGCAGCGGTCTGGCCCTCTTCGGTATCGAGAGAGGGCTCCAGCTGATACTCGCCTTCATCCCACTCGTGTAGCGTATTCTCTTCTACCCACTCCTGACGAAGCTCAATCTCGTCAAAGTCACCGTCAAACACGCTCTGCGCGGCTTCGCCGCTGAGCATTGGCAGACATTCGCCTTCTTCATCCTCATCGGCGAAGAACTCGGCCTGCCACATGATGTCACCGTCCTGTAAAACGTACTTTTGCATATTGAACTGCTGTACGTCCGCTTCGCTCTCCTCCAGACCGGGATTCTCGGCGAGAAAAGTTTCACGTGCCGCATCAATAGCTTCTTCAAGGGTGTTGTAAAATACATTATCACGTGATGTCATACTATCTCCCTGATTGCGTGAGTAGTTCTGCTTAACTAAAACATATAGGTGGTGAGTTGAAAACTGTCAAAGCGTACATTTATTCACGAGTCTCAAGTCTGCAACAGGTTGATTTATTTGGGATTAATCGACAGATCAATACTGTCATGGATTTCCTGGATTCAGCGAAACTTCCAGATGAACTTGGCTATCAATTAGATCCTAATAACTATGAAGTTTTAGAGTCTGATAAAGGTTTGAGCGGCTATAAAGGTGTTAACTGGACTAAGGGATCTCTTGGCAAATTTAAAGAGAGAGTAGCTAGTGGTGAAATCACGGAAGGTTGTCTGTTGTTAGAAAGTGTTGATAGATTTGGGCGTCTAGAAGGCTATGATGCCGTTGGCAATTTCATGTTTCTGATAACACGCAATATTGACATTATCGAGGTTGAAACTGGTCAGATCTATAGCTACAAACTAGAGCACAAATTATCTATGCTCTCAACTAGCATAGAACGTGCGTATCAAGAATCTAAACGAAAATCTAGAATTAGTAAAAAGTCATGGCAAAACCGTAAAAGTGTAGCTGTAGAAAAAAAAGGTGTATTGAATAACAATACACCTGATTGGTTAGCGTTAAGTGATGATAAACAGTCGTACAATATTGATTATGAACAGGTTACTCTGATAACCCGAATGTTCAATTTATATGCATCTGGTGTAGGTGTGACAGATATTGTTAAAACACTGAATTCTGAAGGTTATAAGAATAATGGCAGAAACTGGAATACAGTAACGCTATACAACAAACTACGTGATAGACGGTTGAATGGTTATTTGGTAGGAAAGTACAAAACTATACCTAAAAAAGATAATGAAAGTACGGCTGAAACAGAACAGCGAGTTCTATCAAATAAAAAGGCAAAGGAAGAGGCTAATATTAATGCGATTAGAATTTATCCAATTGTCATTGAGGACGAATTATTTTCAAAAGTCCAAATAC
This sequence comes from Kluyvera sp. CRP, assembly GCF_019930565.1. NCBI lineage: Bacteria > Pseudomonadati > Pseudomonadota > Gammaproteobacteria > Enterobacterales > Enterobacteriaceae > Kluyvera > Kluyvera sp. CRP. Next base: position 3,092,596 of record NZ_CP082841.1, read on the forward strand.
TAATGGATAAGAATGTACAAGGACGTAAGCCGAAAAGTACTACATCAAAACAGAGAAATCTTTTTAACGGTATATCAAAGTGTATGTACTGCGGAAGTCCGATGATTGTACAGGCTATGTCAAAAGGGGGACAATATTTGCGTTGTTACCGGGAACGGTCAAAAAATGGAATATGTGAATCTAAACTTATACGCTATGTTGAAACAGAACGATTTCTGTTAAATTACATACAAGGATTAAATTTAGAATTAATCTTTGAACCGGATGATGCAGAGAACAATAATATCGATGCACTTCAAAATCAACTAGTAACAGTCAATGCAAAAATAGATGAATTGAACGGTAACATGAAAAATGCAGTAGATGAGGATGATTTAATCCTACTACTAAGTTTTAAACGTAAGCGTGTGGCTGAACGAGATGAATTAATAACGAAGATCAACCTTTTAGAAAATGAAGATAGTGTTTTAACACTTAATTATAACTATGATGTTGAAGAGATATGTAATCACGACAATAGTACATTAAGAAGAAAAACCAACATTCATATTGGCAAGATTATCAAGGCTATCAAATGCGGTCGTTATGATTATGGTGAAGAGGTTAGATATATCTTTGATATTGCATACCATAAAGATATTTTGAGACATGTATTGATAACTGATAATAGATGTAATCTGGTAACAAATATTTCTATCAGGAAAAAGGGAGAGTGTACAGTCTACATGACTCCTAGTTTTAAACTTATAGTTAATGATAGCAACGTAGAACATGATGATGCAGTAGTTCTAGAACATGAAAAGACAATTAATGATCCAAGTATACCTACTATGATCACTACTGAAGAACCGCTTAACCTAATAGATTACAGCCTACTCATGAACTATGTAGATGGAGTGGAAGGGGCAGAGAAAGTTGGTTCATGGTTAAGGGATAATCAAATATCCCTATTTTCGTGAGAACTATATATATATATATATATATATATATGAAAAGGCCGCATTATGCGGCTTTTTTTGTGGCTCAGCATAAATAATATAAACAGAACAGGAGGTTCGACAATGTTTATGAACCTAATAACAACACTTTTCTACATGGTTGTACTTTTCCCAATATATATAGCACTAATATTTTTATCTATGTTTTTAGTACTAATGCTTTCCCCATTAAAGATCCCAGTGATAAATAAATATGTAGTGAGAAAAATGAAACGAAAAATATTTTGGTGCTATACTGATAGTATCATAAAAAATGCATTTCCCCTCTACTCTGACTATAAATAATATAGCGACATCATATTCCCCTCCTTAATTAAGATTGCCTCTTACGAGAGGTGTCTTTTTATTTGGAATTTATAAACACAGTATACAAATACACCCATAAGGATAAATATAAATGAAAAAAATAACACCTAATGAGAGAAAACATCATGTAGTAACCGCACGTCTCAATAACGAACAAGTACAAGTACTTAACCAGTTAATTAGTAGTGGGAAGGTACAGAAGGATTCGTTATCAGCCTGTGTACAGTACTTAATTAATCAGTACATGATTTTACATGGCGGTGGTAATGAATGAAGAAGCACATATGAACGAATTGGTGATCCAGAAGTATTAGGTAACATCGAAGTTACCTAATCGGCGGATGAACATAGGCTAAATGCTACTGGCCTCTAGTAGTAGCGATGCATCACATGGATGTGATGCAATAACAACAAGGAAGTTTATATGAATCCTAAAATTACATGGAAATTAATTCCAAATTCAAAACATTACTACGTATCTGAAAATGGCGATATTTATAATGATAACACAAAACAGTATATAGCGACGAAAAACCCATCTAGTGGATACAAAAAAGTTTCTATTTATGGAAAGTCATTATACGTGCATGTTTTGGTTTGTTCGTTATTCAATGGTACTAAACCCATTGGAGGGCGATACACTGTAGATCATATCGACCGCGATAAAATGAATAATAACGTGACAAATTTACGTTGGGTAACTCAGAAAGTTAATAATTCTAATAGAAAACATAAAGGTACTTGTACTAAGAAGTTGACGCTAAAACAATGGTTAATGATTGTTTTAGAGTACCTTAAAGGACAACTATCTCAATATGCAATCACAAAATGGTTTTCTAATCTAACTGGTATTAATATTTGTCCTCAGAATATAGGTAAGATGTTCAAGGGTACTACCTATTCAAAATGGTACTCAACATATCTCACGAATAATCAGAGACAACGAATTCAAACCCTAACCACTCAACGTAAACCATAAAAAAAATGCCAGTACTGGAATACTGGCATTTTTTCAAAACTTAATGGCAATGAAGCCAAACTTATTAAATGGCCTGTAATCACTACGGGTCACGATTAATTTATTTATACAGGGTTATTTATCATGACAAAAAAGAAAGAACCACATGAACTAAAACCACGTGGAAGAAAGGAAATGGTACATAAGAATAATGATCTGCGTAGTCATTTAGCAGGTGTTAAAAATCTAAATCAGTTGACCAGTGCGGCACAAAACGTTATCAAGAAACATATTGATAATATGACTGTATCTAAAGGTTCTAAAAAAGGTATGTTGAAAAAGAACATACTTTTTCTATTAACAATGATGGGTGATATTAGTTTAGACAAAACTAAATTACTACTGGATCGTAGTGAACAATTCGAAGGTACTGATTATTCAAAATCTAGGGTGAACGATTACAAGAAAGTACTTACAGGCGTATCAAAAGAGTTATGGGAGATGTTCGAAAATGGTACACCGATTCGTACTGACGATCCGAAAGGTGGTGAATATCTTACTGGTGAAGAGTTGTACAAACTTACTCGTCTGTTAGAGAGCAACCCAACCAAGAAAGAACTCTCAGAATTTATCAAAAAATTTACCCATCCTAAATTAGTACGATAGTGGGGTACTAATTTAGGGGCATCGTACTAATTCGGGTTATTACTAGTACATTAAAGATAAAACACTTAGAAAAAACACAAAATTATGGCTTTTTAGGCATGTTTTAGCTCGTTTTATGTACTATCCCGAATTAGTCCCCCCTATATTAATATTAATTGGATCTCCTACTCTCTTACTGAATTAAGTCTCTTAAGAGCCTAACTCGCTTTGCTCGTTAGTCTCTTAAAAAACTCAATTTAGATCGCAACCTTGCGTTTTTTCTCGCTGTACGAGAAACAAACACCGGGTTGATTTCTCGCTTTGCTCGATCAGATAGAAGTACTGACAAATGAGAATCAAGTACAAGGGAAGAACTAATGTCTTACATAAAGTCTTAAGTCTAACTTCACTTCGTTCAGTCAGACTCAAAAATTTAAGATCGTAAAACTGCGTTTTTTTCTCGTTAGTACTCGAAAAACAACACAGTTTAATTCGCTTTGCTCTTATCAATTAAGTACTGATAAAGGGATTAGGGAGGTACTGAAAACCAATACTGATAAGTGAGAATCAAGTACAGAGAATTGGTTGTTAAGTACTTGAGAAAAGTACTGGGGAATATATGAAAGTAGGCCGCCGGATGGCGATCTCTTTTTCTATGTACTCGCTAAGTATCAAATGTACATGTTCTTGAATGTACCCAATACTGCGAGTACATAGAAAAAGAGATTCATTTCTTGGATATTACTTATTTGATTAAGGACATAAACATTTAAGTACCTCATAGCAGGGGGTCGACACTACGTGCCTAAAGTATTTTGCTGTACCGCTTCGCTCAAAGGGTGGGGTATCGGGCTGTTTAAGCCCTTTATGTACTGACAAAATACCCGATCCCATTAATTCCCCTTCATAATGGTGCTGTTACAACCTCTAATGTCTTGTTTGAGTACTGACAATGGGGGCATACTACCAGTAGACGAGTTGTGCAAATGACATGATGGGCGGGATGATGGATTTATCACAGTTGAGTACTGTCGAATTGATGCAATTGAATCAACTAACCCTCGATGAGTTAGAGCGAAGGGAAGTCATTCGAACCAGGAATAACCCTGTCAGTGAGTACACTGAATGGTTGGTTGCTGATAAAATGCAAATGGAACTGGCAGCACCAAGTACTAAGGGTTATGACGCTACTACTCTCGATGGTCGAAGAATCCAGATTAAATCACGTAAAAATAACCTTAAAAACAAATCATTAGTACTTGGTATTATCAGAAACTATGAACTAAACCAATTTGATGAACTCATTGCAGTAATATATAACACCGATTTCTCTATTCGATATGCGATTTCTATACCTCATGAATTAGTGAAAGAGTACGGATTTTATAACCAACATCAAAATGGATATACCCTCAGAATTAGTAATTCCCTACTAATTGATCCGCGAGTAAAAAATATCATTGAGTTTCTTTATCAAGAAAGACCTGTCACATATGAAAAAACAGTAGAAAGGTTAGATTCCAATACTATTCGGGATGTACAGACGATAGGAATGCAAACATTCGTTGAGTACTATCAATGTGTTGAATCAGGTATGAATGCTGTAGAGCTTGTTGAGAAGATGGTTACAGAACATCCAGAGTGGAAGGAAAGTACAGCCAGAACTAAAGCATCATCTATGCGTAGAGTTTTCAAAAATGGTAAGAATATTGAAGCCCTCAAAATCATCTATAACTCTAATCATCCGGCTATAACGGATGAAATTAAAACGATGCTGTCTACACTATTGAATGATTAAAAAACATATCTTAACTGTAGTATAAGAAGAAGCCCCAAAGGGGCTTTATTTCTTCTTGCGAATAATGAAATCTTTTATTGGTCGATTAAGATAATAAACTTGATTAATCATGTCTGAAAGGTACTTATTATTGTTTATTGCATCATGGCGAATTTCATGCAATTCTTTTTCAAAATCAACTTTGTTTTTTATATCAGTAAAAAAATAAGTTTCGTATTCAACATAAACTTTAAAAGTTCGATTGTAGATAGCATTAAATTCTTTAGTTACATGTTGAATTGCATTCGTTATTTCAATTGCATTGGTACTAATGTCATAGTCTGTGCGTGATATAGATTTAACCTGATTTAAGACGCCATTAGTTGAACGAAGGAAATCGTCAAGACCAATCTCAACTTTTTCCATTAATTCTTCAAGAGGAAGTGTAGGGTTGTCATTATAGCCATCAACTCTAACAGTTTCTACGATATTTTTTGTTAAATTTAAAATAAGATTTTTAGCAAGTAAACTTTTTAAGCGTACATCAGCAAGATCTTTATATATAGCATTTTCAATAATACTGTAAGCGATATCATAATGCTTTTGTGCCATCCAATCCGGTACTTTCATTAATGCGATGATAGCGATTATTAATGTACCGACAGAACCGGCGGCACTTAACGTATCAGTAACGCTTCCCCATTCAAAACCCTTACTATGAGAAAATAATAGTTTTATAAGTGCTAAGGTTGCAACCACGAAAAATATGATTGCTGCTGTTATCAATGTTGAAGTTAAACGTTGTTTATTAATTATTTTGGTCATGCTAATAGTTCTTATTGAATATGTAGAATTGGTAGTATACTATGCGGATATATTGCTGGCAAAAGTAATATGAATAATTTAGCTTACAAAGGTTTCATATGAACAGAAAACAATTCATCCAGTCGCATGGTGCTACTTGTAGTAACTGGACTTGGAGTTGGTCATTTGTGAATCACGACAAGAAAATGGTGATTTTTGGTGCTTGGGATGTTCAGAAAGAGCAAGAAAGATCAGTCATACTGAGGGAGCGATGGAGAACCAAAGTAGTGGATGGTAGGGAAAGAAAAAATCTGGGGTATATTCAAGCTATTGAACATATCCAATTGATAGCTGAAGGTTATGATCTTTTCACGTTTGATATGGAACAGGGACGAAACGATGAGGATAGAGATGTAGCTGTTATCAAACGTTTTACGCCAAAGCTTGAAAAGCGTTACCTCCGAAAAGAAGGAACAGTTTGGTATGCGGACTTTTTACCTAATCCGTTTCCTGACGAAATTACCTCACCTGAAAACTATGCTGAGGGTGCAAAAAAACAAGTTACGGTAAACTCCTATGAGCGTGATCCCAAAGCAAGACAGGCATGTATTGACCATCACGGAACAAACTGTAAATGCTGTGGCTTCGACTTTGAGAGAGTTTATGGTAAACATGGGAAAGGTTTTATACATGTTCACCATATCAAGCCACTACATACAGTAGGCGAGGACTACGTGGTAAACCCAATTACTGATATGCTTCCACTCTGTCCAAACTGTCACGCAATGGTACATCGGGGTAGTGAAGTCTTAAGTGTAGAAAGATTAAAAGAAATGTTGTTTAAAGACAGCGATCAAAGCTGAATTGATTTAGGCTTGATAGGGCATGTTTTAAAAATTATGAATACAAAATTCGTTAAATTAAATGTAAATTGTAGAATTAAGCGGTGATAATCGTCACCGCTTTTCAATATTGATTTATTACGGGAGGGTGAATAAATTATTCATGTTTTTTTTCAATGCTTCGTGTGTTTTTAAAAGGCTTCTGTATGTGTTTGCAAGTGTCCGCCCAAAATTAATATTGTATTCATATCTTTCAGAGATGTCATTTACATCAAAGTTGATGGCATCTTTGAATGTATCTAAAGCTGTACAGTTAGTACGAAAATAGTTCCTAAAAATAGTTTCATCCTTGGGTGAGACATTCCAGAAAGTAAGGGACTGAAATTGATTTTCCAGAGCAGATAATTTAATCTTTAATAGATCTATATCCTCTCTTTGCGTAAAAATCAAATGGGCAAAGTTTTTAGACTCTGTCTCCGGTTCTGTATTATTAAGCCGATGTACATTGCTATAAGCGTTGAGCATATCTAAGGAGAATGCATCGCAATTGGTCCAGAATGTCGTAACTTGATTCAAGGCGTTTTCTTTTATTTTAATTGTAAACCAATTGTTAGCTTTCCATGCTGTATAAATAGCGGCTCCAGCCATTAAGAGATTTGCAATGGAACCACACCAGTCACTGACAGATCCCCATTCAAAACCTTCAGAACCAGCAAAGAGTGATTTTATTAGTACTAAAATTGTGAAAACCAGTAGTACTGATACAGTGGATAAAAGAGCGATATTTAATTTTCTACAATCCATGAAGAGCAGTTCCTGAACTAATTGAAGGAGGGCAAATACTTTACCATCGGAAACACAATCAAGTAAACTATACCTTCACGTACTGCTCACATGTTGGGTATGTTATTTTTATTAGGGTGAGCAGTACGTGAAATCTTCAGAAAGGTAGTTCCCCCTGCTCGCAGAACCAATCATACTCTTCACTGCTTTGATTCATCCGGTACTCAGCAGACAGATATGCTAACCCATCAATATGAATCGCCACGGATAACCTAGACACTTCTGAGTCGTTGATAATATAGGTTTTCATATTCAACTGGTGGCATCTGCTCGCTCGAACCATGCCGACGCTTACTGTTATAAAACATTTCGATGTAATCAAAAATATCGCTTCTGGCTTCGTCTCTAGTTCCGTAGATCTTTTTCTTAATCCGTTCGCGCTTCAGTAGCTGGAAAAAGCTTTCCGCAACCGCATTGTCGTGGCAGTTTCCGCGACGGCTCATGCTGCCTTCCAGACCGTGTGATTTCAGGAACGACTGCCACTCATGGCTGGTGTACTGACTGCCCTGATCAGAGTGAACCAGTACCTGCTTTTGAGGATTACGCTTCCACACCGCCATAAGTAATGCGTTCAGGACAATCTCTTTTGTCATTCGGGGTTGCATTGACCAGCCGATAACTTTTCGGGAGAACAGGTCAACCACCACGGCCAGATACAACCAGCCTTCGTGGGTTCGGATGTAGGTTATGTCCGTAACCCAACGTTCATCCGGTGCTTCCGGGTTGAACTGCCGCTGGAGCTTGTTGGGCGTCACAATACTGGCTTCACCTTTACGCGCCCGTGGACTTCGGTATCCGACCTGAGCCTTTATCCCCACACGTTGCATCAACCGCCAGACTTTGTTTACACCGCATTGTTGCCCGGAATCCCGCAGATCGAGATAGATCTTGCGATAGCCATAAACACAGCCCGACTCCAGCCAGAACTGCTTAATATGTCCCGTCAGCTTCAGGTCAGCATGAAACCGTCGTGAATGTGGCTGCTTAAGCCAGGCGTAAAACCCACTCGGATGCACATCCAGCACCTGGCAGAGCAGGCGGACAGGCCAGCAACGATTGTTGTCACGGATAAAGGCGTACCTCAGTCGGACAGCTTTGCGAAGTACGCCGCGGCTTTTTTTAATATATCCCGTTCGTCAGTAACCCGCTTTAACTCCTTCTGGAGTCGGCGGATCTCGGCCTGAGCATCTGACTGTTCATTATTAGTGGAAGAATCCGGACCGTACTTCTTTATCCAGGCGTAAAGGCGGTGGGTGGTGATATCGAGACGAGTTGCAACGCTGGAAACAGAATGACCACGATCAACAACCTGTTTGACTGCTTCAATTTTAAACTCTTCAGGATAACGCTTACCGCTCATGGGCACCTCTCTTTAAGTCATCTTAAATGACTCTGGGGTGTCTGTTAAACCCGTGGCGATTCACAACGGGAATTAATATCAACTTGATGGTTAAAGATATACAGGCGAGGTACTTATACGATGTTGTAGTTAAACCTTCTAGTATTGATAAGTTCATTCCGACCAGTGCCGCCAAATTAACAAAACAAGGTAACATTACAGGTTTAAAAAGTAATTTGAAGTCCGGTAGATATAAGGTTGTGGAATCGCACGGTACTAAAAGAATTATTGATACACGTGTTAAGAAGTCTGACAAACGAGTAATTGCACTAAAAGAAAACAAAACACGTAATTTATTCTATGACTGGTATAAAGAAGGAAACCAGGGGATCGATTTAATCATTACGCAAATCAAGGGACAATATACCATAGGGAAGTAAACATGATTGAAAATCATTATGAAGGTAAAACGCAGGATATCCGCGTTAACGATATTACACCATTTATGAATAGTCTACCGTACCATAAATTTCTACTTACGAATAAATTAATTAAAAAGACATTGAAGCAATATCCCGCCGAGCACTTAATGAATATTGCATTTGAAAAACCACAGGCAATAAAAATTGGGGATTCTCTCACATGGACATTAGAGGATGTTGTACTGGATGTTACGGTACTTTCTAATGATAAGATTTTTGTGAGGGGTAATAACTACTATTTGGTTGTCGTCGCTATCAATGAATAATGGGGGGCGTATGTTATTATCATTAATTAAACTCGTAACAACTGCCTTTAGATTTTTCGTGAAAACGAAAACTATCGAAAAGGAAACCTCAGAAGAGGGACAGCTTGAAATCAATAAAATTGAAATCCAGAAGAATACGCTACATTGGCGTAATGCCCTTGGATTTGTTCTAACTATTATTATTGCATATAACTGGTTAATCGTACCAGTACTGGATTATTTCGGGATCGTCGTTATTCAAGTACCATTAGGACAACTCCTACAGGTACTTTTGATTATGGTTGGTGGTTCATAACTTAGTAATTAAAGAAACAATAAATTAAAGCCGCTATTTGCGGCTTATTTTTGTTAATATGGCAGAGCCAATCATGGTTAAGATAAGTATCCCAATTAACCAAAAGTATGCTTTGTCATCATCACTTAATTCTTTTTTCCAGTAGACTTTGTATAACTGCAAAGAAGGCTACGCTGATACTGGCTAACATCCAGATATCGTGAGTTTCACCACTTGGTGTTGTAATTGTTTGTATATATGTCTTAACAATAGTAGTACCAGGTAAAACCGTCATGGCTAATGAGATTAAACCTAATGCAACAGATAATGAATAGTACTCTCTTAGTTTGACTAAAATAAAGAATAAAAAAGCTACTAGGAGAATAAATTTAACTCCACACCATAACCACAATAAAAAGTTTTTCACTTCATCCCCTTGTTAAGTTTATTTCTCACATTTCCATATAGTGTTTTGTACCCCAGTACCTTTTGGTAGGTGAGGGTTAGCATTTGCACTGTGCGTGTAGACGGCTCGACTTTTGCCGTACTGTTTACATGCTTCATTTGCTGTTTTTTGCAGTGAATCTAACCCATACCATCCATCTGATTGAAGGCTAACGGTATCACCGTCATTGTATTGAACCATCGCACAACCAGATAGAAGCAAAGGTATCATTACTAGAATTGCTTTCATTTTTATCCTTTTTAATTTTTAAGTGTACTTTCGCTTTTAAATACCTCTTGGAATCTAATTTCAAGATTTAAATATAAACTTCTAATTTCATCAAATTCCATTCTAATATTTCTAAATGTCTTATACCATTGTTCTCTCATATTATCATTGGCTCGTGGGTGTACAACTGATAATAGCAAGTGACATCTATTCCTAACTTCCTCAGCCCCATTGATATATTTTGAGTATTCACTTTCCTGAGTACATTCCATACTCCATGATCTCAGTGAATATAGATCTGCAACAATTTCACTTAATTTTATATTTAATTTATTGCTTTCTGCAATTAATCGTTTTGATTCATTTCCCATATTCTTTTCGTCGTGTTCAGAAATTGTTTTGTAGATAATATAATCTTTGTGGAACTCATCTAAGCAGAACATAATCGTTGAAAGCATCACATAGGACTGATGTAGGTTTGAAAGTATTTTTTCAGCATGTTGAAAGCCTTGACCATTGATCTTTTCTTTAGTCCAGTTACGTACACTCCAGGCTGCAAATATAACTGAGGCCGCTACTACAGTATCCATAATTGCAGAAACGGTACTACTAGTGAACTCATGTAGAAATAGTACATCACTATAGATTGGTATTAGTACACCAATACTAATACACATAATATGTGATAAACGAAATTTAGCTATTAGTTCTTTTACGTTCATTTAGCTTAGGGACTCCATCGATTTCTTAATGTATCATATATGCCACTTTCAGTGATATTGGTATTGTTTAACCATTTGAATTTATTAGTCTTATGGTAGTGTATACTTCATGATCATTCATTAAATTATTCAATGCATAATGAAAATAATCTTCATTTGGCTGAGAGCCGCATATATGTATTAACTCTTTCCCAATGTTAGTTAATAGTACTAATCCTACATCGACGCTGTTTTCTTTCTTTGGTAAAAACTTATTTTTATTTTTTGCTGTGTTGATTTTTAATGTAACAGGTTTGCCAAAGTAAAATAGAGCACCTTCATTTTGACCAAATTGTACACTAAAATGTAATTGGCCTACCGTAATTACACCAATAGACTCTAGGTGCCTTATTGCAGCATAGTTCAAACCAATTTTTTCTAGTGCTTCATTATCAAAATCGAATATTAAGGGTAGAGGGTTGTATTCTCTATTCCAAACCGTTGTCCCTAAGCTTGTAATGAGTTCTGCATCTCTTCTATCTAGAGAAGATAGGAAGTTTATAGTTCTCTTGGAGAAACTTCCGCTTTTTATTGATTCGCCACTCAGTACTCTTGACCATAGAGTTTGCATCTGCTCATCACTGATATCTTCACAGTGCTTGAAAAAATTAACAATCCAATCCTCGTCAAGTTGTTCAATGTTATTTTGATCATGGTCCTTAATTTCTGCTGCTGCTTTTATAGTTATGCTATCTATGTTCTGTTGCTTACGAGCTTCTGAACGCATAGTTCGTTTAAAAGCCCTCTCTTCTAACTCTGTTAATGCTAGATTTGTCTTTAGTTCTATTTTTTGTACTTCTGATTTTGCCTCTGCAATCTTCTTAATTTTTCTTGGTTCGTAAAGGACACCAATAGCATCGCTCACCTTTTCAATAAGCTTTGTCGCAGGTTCCGATAACCCAGAGAAATCAACATTAATTAAACTCATATGAATCTTCCCATAAATATCCGTACACAAATTGTACGGAGTATTTTATGGCAAGAATTACAAAAAAGGAATCTACAAACCACAACAAAGTGATGGAGTTAGTACATTCTGATAAGCAACTAACGCAAGACGAGAAAGAATTTATCTTTAATAACTATCGTGGTGATGGTATCGGGGCCACAGGTGCCTTTTTTACGCCAGAGTACTTGGCATGGGATTTCATTTTGGATGCTGGCTGTACTGGTCAGTGTTTCGAACTATGTGCAGGTATCGGTAGACTCAGCTACTACCAGTACCTAAGAAACAAACCCACTCACATCACATGTGTAGAACTTAACCCAGAGTACGTAATGATAGGGAAGAGGGTATTACCAGAGGCAGAATGGATCACTGGTGACGCACTACAGTACTCACCAGACCGTTTTTATGATGTTGCCTATGGCAATCCACCATTTGGGAAGATCAGTACCTCAGAAGGGCATACAGGCCGTTATACGGGATCAGAATTTGAGTACAAGGTGATAGATCACGCGAGTACCTTTGCGTCCTATGGGGCGTGGATAGTACCCCAAAGTTCCGCAGGATTTGTGTACAGTGGGGTACATTGTTACGAGCGGAGAGAATCAGGGAAGTACCAGAAGTTTGTGAAGGACACTGGCTACGAGCTACAGCCAGGCGTTGGTATCGATACGAGTATCTATAGGGATGATTGGAACGGCACGAAGGTCATCTGTGAGTCTGTGATAGTTGATTATGACGGTACTAACTGGTAGTGCTTTTAGATGTGTTTTTATATCTGATTGATATATATGGATGTATTTTGCTTAACTCTTCTTCGAGCGTGGCGTATAAGGTCATCTCTTTCTCCCTGCAATTTGACGTGGTATTTAGGGAAATAATAGCTGAAGTTTTCGGTTGTACACGCCCTGCGCGATGTTTTCACGCAAACCGCAGGGCGAGAGGGCTAGGGGCGAGAGGGTTCCGGGTTACGGCGTAGGCTGAAACCGGTATAAACGGCGTTAAACAGCACCACGACGGCGGTCACGCAGAACACCGCGCGGAAGCCATAGTTGGCCGATACGGCGGCGCCAATCAGTGGCCCGGTCACGTTGCCGATATCGCGGAACGACTGGTTGTAGCTGAAAATACGCCCGGCAATCTGGTTGCTGGAGTTATAGACCAACAGCGTTTGTACCGCCGGAAGGAGCGCGCCGTCGGCGGCCCCCAACAGGAAGCGCAGAATACCCAGCTGTAGCGGGTTTTGCACAAATGACATCGGAATCAGCAGCAGCACCGAAACAATCAGCGCGACGATAAGAATTTTCTCCGGGCCGATGCGGTCACCAAGTTTCCCCAGGCGCGGTGCGCAAATCAGCGCCGCCACGCCGGGGACTGAGGCTATCATGCCGCTGATAAAGGCGATGTTGCTGATATTCCCCGCCAGATCGCGCACGTAGAGCGTGAGGATTGGCGCAATTGAACCAGTGGCGACTTGAATAATTAAGGTGGTGACGAACAGGCTAAGCACCAGCTCGCGGTTTTTCAGCGAGCCGAATACCTCTTTAACGTGCAGCATCTCCTTTTTGGAGACCGGCGTGAACTGCTCGCGGATAAAGAACAGGGTCAGGACGAAGCAGATAAACAGTACCGTTGCGGTCATAAAGAAGACCGGACGCAGCCCATAGTTATCGGCCAGGAAACCACCGGCGAGCGGCCCAAGCAGCGCGCCGCTGACCGCGCCCGTCGAGAGCGTCCCCAGCGCCCAGCCGCTTTTATGGCGTGGGATTTGAGTGGCAATCAGCGCGTTGGCGTTAGGAATAAAACCGCCCAGCAGCCCCAGCAGCGCGCGCAGGATTAAAAATTGCCAGATATTCTGCGCCAGCCCCATCAGCAGCATGACGATGGCCATGCCCAGTGCCGAACGCAGCAGCATGATTTTGCGGCCTTTACGGTCGGCTAAACCGCCCCACAGCGGGGAGGCGATGGCGGAAAACAGAAAGGTGATACTGAAGACCAGGCCAGACCACATATTCAGCGCGCTGTGGCCAGTCACGCCAAGTTGCTCAACGTACAGGGGAAGGAACGGCATCACCAGGCTGAATGCAGCGCCGGTTAAAAAACAGCCGAGCCAGACGACAGCGAGGTTACGCTTCCAGTTTATGGGGGCATCTGAGGGTAGCATAGGGTTCCGCAGGCAATATCGCCAAAGAGAGTGTATTTATAAGCCTGCTAATTATGCGCCCGTGTTCATATCACCGCAATGTGGGTAGCTTTTAAAGCTAAAACAAAACGCGCAGCCTGGGCTGCGCGTTGCGATCAGTAGCGGGAGGGGACACCTTCCGGACGCGTCTTAAAGCGCCGATGCAGCCACATATACTGCTCGGGCGCCATCAGGATGCATTTCTCGACGATGGTGTTCATCCATGCGGCAGTCGTTTCCGCGTCGTCCAGCGGCGGATTGCACTCCGGCTCAAGGATAATCAACTCGTAGCCTTTACCGTCCGGTTTGCGGCGCGGCACAAACGGCACAACGCAGGCTTTAGACATCTTCGCCAGCATCCAGGTACCGGAAGTGGTCGCTGCGTCTTTCACCGCAAACAGCGGGGCGAACACGCTGGCGCGCGGGCCGTAGTCGTGATCCGGCGCGTACCAGATGATCTCGCCGTTTTTCAACGCTCTGACCATCCCTTTGAGGTCTTTACGATCGAGCATGCTTTTATTCGAACGCATGCGACCCCAGGTTTGCAGCCAGTCGAGAACCGGGTTGTCGTTTGGGCGATAGACGCCGATGCCGGGGTTGTGGATACCAAACATCCGGGCGCCCATTTCGAGCGTCAGGAAGTGAATACCGATCAGCAAAACGCCGCGACCAGAATCCTGTACGGCGCGAATGTGCTCAAGGCCGCTGGCGTCCATCCAGCGGTTAATACGCTTCGTTGGCCAGAACCAGGCGATGCCGGTCTCCATCACGCCCATGCCCACGGACTCAAAATTCTTCACCACCATCCGATGACGTTCTGCTTCGCTCATCTCCGGGAAGCAAAGCTCCAGATTACGGTAGGCAATTTTTGCGCGGCGCTTCATCAGCCGCAATGCCAGTCGACCCATCGCGTTGCCGAGACGGTAGATAACCGGATAGGGCAGTTGAACGATCAGCCAGAGCAGACCAATGCCCAGCCATGATGGCCAGTAGCGAGGATGCAGCAGCGCAGCGGTGAACTTGGGTAACTGGGTCATGTGTTTCCTGTTTTTACGAGCAACTGGTTCTATTGTCGCACTATTTTTCCGTCAACCAAAATGCCGGGGCCACGACCGGCGATAATTTAGCCAGAGATTTTGCGCGGTATTATTATTGGTGATGAAAATGTAGCGCAAAATGTGGGGATGTAAATTAACGATGATTGCTATATCATGCGCCCCGATTAAGACCATCCATTCTATTTTGCAGGATAAGAACACCATGCCAGTGTTGCATAACCGCATTTCGAATGAGACGCTGAAAGCGCAGATGCTGGCAGAAACCGAGCCACGCACCACTATCTCATTCTATAAATACTTCACCATCGTCGATCCCAAGGCCACCCGGGATGCGCTGTATGTTGCGCTAACGGAGCTCAAGGTCTTTGGCCGTATCTATCTCGCCCACGAGGGCATTAACGCCCAGATCAGCGTCCCGGCCAGCCTCGTGGAAAAGCTGCGCGAACGGCTGTACAGCTTTGATCCGGCGCTTAAAGACCTGCGTCTGAATATCGCCCTTGATGACGATGGTAAATCCTTCTGGGTGCTGCGCATGAAGGTCCGCGATCGTATCGTCGCGGACGGGATTGACGATCCTACCTTCGATGCCAGCGACGTCGGCGACTACCTGAAAGCGGCAGAAGTTAACGCCATGCTGGACGATCCGGACGCGGTATTTATCGATATGCGCAACCACTACGAATATGAAGTGGGCCATTTTGAGCAGGCGCTGGAAATTCCGGCAGATACTTTCCGCGAGCAGTTGCCGAAGGCCGTGGAAATGATGCAGGAACATAAAGATAAAAAAATCGTCATGTACTGCACCGGTGGTATTCGCTGCGAGAAAGCCAGCGCCTGGATGAAGCACAACGGCTTCAAGCAGGTGTGGCATATTGAAGGCGGTATTATTGAATACGCGCGTCGCGCCCGCGAGCAAGGCTTACCGGTACGCTTTATCGGCAAAAACTTCGTCTTCGACGAGCGCATGGGCGAGCGTATCTCCGATGAGGTGATTGCCCACTGCCACCAATGCGGCACGCTGTGCGACAGCCACACCAACTGCCTGAACGACGGCTGCCACCTGCTGTTTATTCAGTGCCCGGCCTGCGCCGAGAAGTTTGAAGGCTGCTGCAGCGAAGCCTGCCAGCAGGAACACAAGCTGCCGGAAGAGGAACAACGTCAGCGACGTGCGGGCCGCGAAAACGGCAATAAGATATTTAATAAGTCGCGCGGTCGTTTGAATACGCGTTTAGGCATTCCTGACCCGGAAGGGCAAAACAACTAGCTGAAATAGAGATAGGCGATATCGGCGAGGGCCAGCAGCAGCCAGAGCATCAGATAAAGCATCAGGTGCTCGCGAATGTTGTTGATCAGGTAGTAAAACAGACGACGCATATCATTCTCTGTAGAACGGCCCCGCATTGTCGGGGCCGTTCATTTTTAGTGGTTAAAACGGGCCAGCGCGAAGGGGCTTAAATCGAACGCTGGCGTCTGCTGCTGCGCAAATTGGGCGGCAATTTCGCCCAGTACGGTAGCGAACTTAAAGCCATGGCCGCTCAGACCGCCGATAAACAGCACGTCGGGCTGGCCGGGCAGGGTGTCGATAATAAAGTCTTCATCCGGCGAGTTATCGTAGGTACAGGCTGCGCCGTACAGACAGCCGCCGATGCCGGGCAAAATCTGGCGCAGGAAGCCGAACGCTTCTGAGCCGTCGCTGGCGACCGAACCGAACGCTTTGCGCTCTTCCGGGCTGTTGATTAGCTGCCCGCCGTTGTGTTTGCCAATTTTCAATTCGTTTTCAACCGCCGGGAAACCGTAGAACTGATCGCCGTCAGGCAACTCGCCGGTAAACGCCGGGAAGTTATTCTTACGGCTATAGCGGCCATCGGCCTGGAACCAGGCAAAAACCTTACGTACCGGCTGAATCGGCAGTTCAGGGTAGAACTGTTTCACCCAGGTACCGGCGGTCAGCAGCAGTTTTTTACCTTGCCAGCGGCCTTCAGACGTTTCAATCGTTACGCCATCGGCATCGCTGTGGATGGCGGTGACCGGGCAGTTAAACAGCTGGGCGCAACCCGCGTCTTTCGCCATCGCGATCAGCGTTTTTACCGCCAGTTCGCTTTTCAGTACGCCGGAGCCGGGTTCAAAAATGGCCTGATAGTCGGCGGGCACGGTGATTTCGGGCCAGCGGGCCATCAACGCGCTGGCGTCCAGCCGCTCTACCGGCAGGTTAAACTGCGCGGCGCTCTGGGCGACGGTCTGCAGGAAGGTGGAGTTGGCGGGGCCAAGATTCACCACGCCGCTGCGTTCGAACAGCTCTTCGCCGCTGACGGCGGACAGCTCGTCCCACAGCGCTTGCGCACGCAGTACCAGCGGCACATATTTCTCACCCTCGCCGTAGGCGTGGCGCATCAGACGCGTGTCGCCGTGGTGGCTACCCTGCTGGTGGGGCGGCATATGGGCGTCGGTCATCAGGACGTTTAAACCCGCTTTACGGGCGTAATAACCGGCTGCGGCACCGACGGAGCCGCTGCCAACAATAATGAGATCGTATTGCATAGTCTTTCCTGACTCGATAATGAGGCGCGAAATCTGTGTCTGGTAGAGTAAATTAAGCTGCAGTTGTTATACAAGCGTGAAAATAATTAAGGCACCCGAGGGTGCCTGTTTGCCATTACGACGAGAAAAGTATCGGCGTTAATGCCGGCGATACTCGTTGACCTGGTAATCGCCAGACTCAATTTTGGCAATCCCGGCTTCCAGTATGGAAATAAACTGACGTGCGACATCGGTCGTCAGCCATAGCGTTTGGCCAACTTCTGCTTCTTTATTGCTCGATTGATTGGGGTCTTGGTAGTGCAGGCGCAACATCAGCGCATCATAGCTATCTACGGTGCTGATGTCCCATCCGACGAGGGGATGGGTCTGGATGACTTCATTATTCTTTTCCATCATAACCCCTTATTTACGTGTTAAAAGGCAACAACTCTCGAGGTCTAATGCAATTTTTTGTGAAGCTTTATCAGTATACAACACTTCAATAAATACTCGAGAATTGAAATCAAAAGCAACACAAATTCCTGAGTTAGTCGGCTATTTGCGCAATAAACAACCATGTCGCGCAATTTTTTACCGCTAATGTAAAAAGTGGGGATTGATCACAGAAAAACAAGCGCGGGAATAAAAAAAGCCGGGGCGACCCGGCAAAAAAACACAATGAGGGAATATTTAGTCGGTGATGAACCAGTCGTCGGCGCTTTCCCAGGTTTCCTGGAGGATTTCGCTGATGCGGTCTTTATCTTCTTTAATGCCACCGATCACGGAAAGGTTATTGCTGGCAGCATAGCGCACGCTAACGGCGCCACCGCTGTCTGGAAATTGGTTGTTGATACGGCGGGAAAGTTCGTCTGCCAGCGCGTCTAAGGCGCCTGCCGGCAGCGCGGTGGTTTTTGCAATAGTGACTTCAATACGCATAATTGCCCCCTGTGTAATATACTGTATATTTATACAGTCATATTCAGGAGTTTACAACAGGGGGCGCGATTTTATTTTTTCACCGTCCAGCGCAGCGTTTCTCCGGCGAGGAACGGCACTAAGGTATCATCACTCAGGGCGATGCTTTCCGCGACCTGACTCTCTTCACGCACCAGCTCAACGTAGCTGTCGTTAACCGGCAGGCCGTAGAAGCGCGGGCCGTTCAGCGAGCAGAACGCTTCGAAATGCTCAAGCGCGTTCATCTCTTCAAACACGGTGGCGTAGCTGCCCAGCGCGGTCGGCGCATTAAAGCAACCCGCACAGCCGCAGCTGGCTTCTTTACGGTGACGGGCGTGCGGCGCGGAATCAGTGCCGAGGAAGGCGCGGGTAAAGCCGTTGGCAACCAGTTCGCGCAGCGCCTGCTGGTGAACGTTGCGTTTCAGAATCGGCAGGCAGTACAGATGCGGACGCACGCCGCCGACCAGCATATGGTTGCGGTTGAACATCAGATGCTGTGGCGTGATGGTGGCGGCCAGCAGGTCATTGCCGTCGCGCACATACTCGGCGGCATCTTTGGTGGTGATGTGTTCGAACACCACTTTCAGGCCCTGAAGGCGCTGGCGTAGCGGCTCCATCACGCTGTCGATAAAGCGCGCCTCGCGGTCGAAAATATCGATTTCTGCATGGGTCACTTCGCCGTGCACCAGCAGCGGCATGCCCAGCTTCTCCATGCGCTCCAGCACGGGCATAATCGCATCGGTGCTGGTGACGCCGTGGCTGGAGTTGGTGGTAGCGTTAGCCGGATACAGCTTCGCGGCGGTGAATACGCCTTCGTTAAAACCGCGCTCCAGTTCGTTTGGATCCAGCGTATCGGTCAAATAGCAGGTCATCAGCGGAGTGAAGTCGTGCCCGGCAGGCACCGCGTCGAGGATGCGCTGGCGATAGGCGATAGCCGCATCGACGGTGGTAATTGGCGGAACCAGGTTCGGCATAATAATCGCGCGGCCATACAGCTCGCTGGTATACGGAACAACCGTTTTCAACATCTCGCCGTCGCGAAGATGGATATGCCAGTCGTCTGGGCGGCGAATTTTCAGAACTTGCGGTAATGCGGTCATGTAAGGCTCCGGCTGGTGGGATATCAGTCATTTTTGCCGGGCACTAAGGATAAGCGGAAACGTTTTCCTTTGCATCCTTTTCCGTAAAAAATAATGCCCGATGACATGGCACCATCGGGCATAAACAACAAGGGATTAGTTGGTGAACGGGATAATGATTTCGCCTGGCTTCACTTCAATGCCTTTCGCGAATTTCTTCGCCAGCGCTTCACCCTTGCTGGCATCTTCTTTCAGCACGTAGGCCGGCTGCTTGTTGAAGTAGGTGCGCAGCGACTGATTAAGATACGGAATCAACGTTTGCACCACCGACTGCATTTTCTCCGGCGTGACTTTAGCATCCACCACTTCCATCTCCTGCAGGTAGATGGCGCCTTGCTCCTGATTAAACACCGGTAAGGCCTTCAGCTTGAGGGCTATGTTGGCTTTCTGGCTGCCGAACAGGGAGTTCAGATCCAGCTTCGCGTCACCGCTCAGGCTCACTTTATTCGGCTCTTCACGGCCAATGGCGCTGGTCAAATTGTTGAGGACGATATGGGCGTCTGCCACGCCCGGGACCCCGATATCTTTGGAGAAATTATTGCGTTTTTGCAACGCCTGATTAATCTCCTGCTCGCTGACCGAATATTGCGTAAGCTGATTACAGCCAACAACCAGGCCGCTAACGATCAGGGCGGCAATGACTAACAATTTTTTCATGGGGTTCCTCAACGTAAAGCGTTGTATGCATCCTGACAATAAGCAGCATACGCTGTCAGTAACAATCTGACAGCGGAAAATACTGAAAGTGCCGCGGATGGGGCAAAATGGTGAACGCTACTCGCTGATTTTGCGGGCTTCAGGCTTGGTCGTGCGGCTTATTCTCTGCCGTTTTCTTCTCTGCGGTAAAGTCGGCATCCGTGTCGGCGTGCACGTCGTTCATCGCCTTTTTAAAGCCCTTTAACGCCGTGCCCAGGTCCGCCCCGAGGGAACCGAGTTTTTTGGTGCCGAACACCAGAACAAAAAGCACGACGACCACTAAGAGTTTGGTAACGCTAATTTCACCCATGATACAAACCTATTGAGAAAATAATGACCAATTCTCGCAAACCACGCGGGGAAATATTTGTCTGTTAATGGCATAAATTCACCTGCTGGAACCGATAAAAAATAACCTCTGCGTTTTATCTCATTTCTCAACTGCTTAGCGCCTGTCGTCCGTTAAGACAAAACATCTTCATTTTCCGCGCGATCTCACCTTTTCTCGTATTGCCAGCGGTGGTCCTTTTTTATCACAATGCAAAAAGACAGCGTGTTGTTTTCATTGGCTGCCGTCGGGCAGGTATAGTTAAACGATCAGGGTATAGTTTGGGTACAGGAGTAGTGAGATGTTTGGCTATCGCAGTAACGTGCCGAAAGTTCGGTTGACCACGGATCGGTTGGTTGTGCGGTTGATTCACGACCGGGATGCGTGGCGTCTGGCGGATTATTACGCCGAGAATCGACAGTTTTTAAAACCCTGGGAACCCATTCGCGATGACAGCCACTGCTATCCCTCAGGATGGCAGGCGCGCCTGTCGATGATTAACGAGTTCCACAAGCAGGGAACCGCCTTTTATTTCGCGCTGCTTGACCCTGAGGAAAAAGAGATCATCGGCGTCGCCAACTTCTCCAACGTGGTGCGCGGGTCGTTCCATGCGTGTTATCTCGGCTACTCCATCGGCCAGAAGTGGCAGGGGCAGGGGATGATGTACGAAGCGCTGACCGCCGCCATTCGTTATATGCAGCGCACGCAGCATATTCACCGTATTATGGCGAACTATATGCCGCATAATCAGCGCAGCGGGAATCTGCTGGCGCGTCTCGGCTTCGAAAAAGAGGGTTATGCGAAGGACTATTTACTGATTGACGGTGAATGGCGCGATCACGTACTGACCGCCTTAACCACCCCACAATGGACGCCTGGCCGCTAAGGAATCACCATGAAATACCAATTAACGCCTCTGGAAGCTCGCGTGATCGGCTGCCTGCTGGAAAAGCAGGTGACGACGCCGGAGCAGTATCCGCTGTCGATCAACGCCGTAGCGACGGCCTGTAATCAGAAAACCAATCGCGAGCCGGTGATGACGCTCAGCGAAGCGGAAGTTCAGGATCAGCTCGATACCCTGGTCAAGCGCCACTATTTGCGTACGGTCAGTGGGTTTGGTAACCGCGTCACCAAGTACGAACAGCGTTTTTGCAACTCGGAGTTTGGCGATCTGAAACTCTCTTCTGCCGAAGTCGCGCTGGTGACGACACTGCTGCTGCGCGGCGCGCAGACGCCAGGTGAATTGCGTGGTCGCGCGCAGCGCATGCATGAATTTGCCGACATGGCCGAGGTGGAGAGTACCCTGGAACGTCTGGCGAACCGCGAAGACGGCCCGTTTGTTGTGCGTCTGCCGCGTGAACCAGGCAAGCGGGAAAGCCGCTATATGCATCTGTTTAGCGGTGAAGTTGATTTGCAGTCGGTAGCGGCTCAGAGCAGTGCGCCAGCGGCTGATAGCGATCTGCGCGACCGGGTTGAAGCGCTGGAAGGCGAAGTTGCGGAACTGAAACAGCGTCTGGATTCACTGCTGGCGCACCTTGGGGAGTAATCAGCATGGCTAAAATTCGCATTGGTGTGGTCGGCCTGGGCGGTATTGCGCAGAAGGCATGGTTGCCGGTGGTGAGCGCGGCAACAGACTGGACGCTACAGGCCGCCTGGTCGCCGGGTAAAGAAAAGGCGCTGAAGGTGTGCGAAACCTACCGCATGCCTTACGCCGATTCGCTGGCGGCGCTGGCCGCCCAGTGCGACGCGGTATTTGTGCACAGTTCCACGGCGTCTCACTATGCGGTGGTCAGCGAGTTGCTGAACGCAGGCGTGCACGTCTGCGTGGACAAACCGTTGGCCGATAAGCTTGATGATGCGGAACGGCTGGTGGCGCTGGCGGCGCGCAAAAAGTTGACCCTGATGGTGGGTTTCAACCGCCGCTTTTCGCCACTGTACCGTGAGCTGAAAAAACAGGCGGGTGAAATGGCCTCGCTGCGGATGGATAAACATCGTAGCGACAGCGTCGGCCCGCACGATCTGCGATTTACCCTGCTGGATGACTATCTGCACGTGGTGGATACCGCGCTGTGGCTGGCGGGCGGTAAGGCCAAACTCAGCGATGGCGTGCTGCAAACCACCGATGAAGGCTGCATGTTCTATGCCGAGCACCACTTCAGCCAGCCAGGCCTACAGATTACCACCAGTATGCATCGCCGCGCAGGCAGCCAGCGTGAGTCGGTGCAGACGGTGGCGGACGGCGGGCTCTATGAGGTCACCGATATGCGCGAATGGCGTGAAGAGCGTGGCGCTGGCGTCGTGACGCGGCCGATTCCCGGCTGGCAAACGACCCTCGAACAGCGTGGGTTTGTCGGCTGTGCGCATCATTTTATTGAATGCGTGCAAAATCAGACGGTTCCGGAAACGGCGGGGGAGCAGGCGATTATGGCCCAGCGTATCGTGGAAGGGCTGTGGCATGAGGCAATCCGCGAATAACCAGCTGTAACAACTGGCAGTAGCAATTCATCCCGAACCCGGTAGACTAACGCCACTTTTTCGCGCCCGTCTACCGGGCGTTTTGTTTGCGGGTTGTGGAATCACAAAGTCATGAACCTATTAAAATCGCTGGCAGCCGTCAGCTCGATGACCATGTTTTCGCGCGTGCTGGGATTTGCGCGCGACGCGATTGTGGCGAGGGTATTTGGGGCAGGAATGGCCACCGACGCCTTTTTCGTGGCGTTTAAGCTACCGAACCTGCTGCGTCGAATTTTTGCCGAAGGGGCGTTTTCCCAGGCGTTTGTGCCGATTCTGGCCGAATACAAAAGCAAGCAAGGCGAAGAGGCCACGCGGGTATTTGTTGCCTATGTATCCGGGTTACTCACGCTGGCGCTGGCGATTGTTACCGTGCTGGGGATGCTGGCCGCGCCGTGGGTGATCACCATTACCGCGCCGGGCTTTGCCGACACCGCTGACAAGTTCACGCTGACCACCCAGCTACTGCGTATTACCTTCCCGTATATTCTGTTGATTTCACTCGCCTCGCTGGTCGGGGCGATCCTGAATACCTGGAACCGCTTCTCGGTGCCAGCCTTTGCGCCAACCTTCCTTAATATCAGCATGATTGGCTTCGCGCTGTTCGCCGCGCCGCATTTCCATCCGCCGGTGCTGGCGCTGGCGTGGGCGGTGACCGTCGGCGGCGTGCTGCAACTGGCCTATCAGCTTCCGCATCTGAAAAAAATCGGCATGCTGGTGCTGCCGCGCATCAACTTTAAAGACGCGGGCGCGGTGCGGGTGGTGAAACAGATGGGGCCGGCAATTCTCGGCGTCTCGGTGAGCCAGATCTCGCTGATCATCAACACCATTTTTGCCTCGTTTCTCGTTTCCGGTTCGGTATCGTGGATGTATTACGCCGATCGTCTGATGGAGTTCCCGTCAGGCGTGCTGGGCGTGGCGCTGGGGACTATCCTGCTGCCGTCGCTGTCGAAAAGCTTTGCCAGCGGCAACCACGACGAATACTGTCGCCTGATGGACTGGGGCCTGCGCCTGTGTTTCCTGCTGGCGCTGCCGAGCGCGGTGGCGTTGGGTATTCTGGCCAAGCCGCTGACCGTGGCGCTGTTCCAGTACGGTAAATTTACCGCCTTTGATGCCGCGATGACCCAGCGCGCGCTGGTGGCTTACTCCGTTGGCCTGATGGGGCTCATCGTCGTTAAAGTTCTGGCGCCGGGCTTCTATTCGCGTCAGGACATTAAAACACCGGTGAAAATTGCTATCGTCACGCTGATTATGACCCAGCTGATGAACCTGGCGTTTATCGGCCCGCTGAAGCACGCCGGGCTGTCGCTGTCGATTGGTCTGGCGGCCTGTCTGAACGCCGCGCTGCTGTACTGGCAGCTGCGTAAGCAGAAAATCTTCACTCCGCAGCCGGGCTGGCGCATGTTCTTAGTGCGTCTGGTGGTGTCGGTGCTGGTGATGGCGGCGGCGCTGCTCGGTATGATGCACGTCATGCCGGAGTGGTCGCAGGGTACGATGCCTTTCCGTCTGTTGCGTCTGATGGGCGTGGTGGTGGTGGGCGTGGTGGCTTATTTTGCCGCGCTGGCCATTCTGGGCTTCAGAATTAAAGAGTTTGTACGCCGGACGGCGTAAACGAAATACACTTCGCGGGGCACGTTCTGTGGCCCCGCCCGTGTTCAGACAGAGAACTTCTTCGCGCTACGGGTAAGGCTGCTGCCTGCTGCCTGCCCATCCTTTCCGTACAGTCCCGTCTCCTGAAAAGGCTTCAGCACATCGAGCGCCTGCTGGTTGCGGACAATCTGTCCTTCAAGCAGCCAGCCATTATGCTGATTTAACCGACGCAGCTGCTGCGTGGTTTCCGTAATGGTCTGCCAGCGACTGCCGATATCTTCATTATCGGTGCTTTGTCGGGCGTCCTGTTCCACGCGACGCTGTTTTTCCAGGTAGTCTAAGGTCGCCAGCAGAGAGCTTTTCTCTTCAGTAATGCTGGCAAGCCGCAGGCCGTTAACGCTGCCTGCAGAGAGCTGTTGTTGCTCAGCATCCATCACTTCTTTAAGAGAGTGAAGGATGCTGGTCATTTGGTCCAGAATGGCTGACAAACTGCTCATGCGCTTATTTACTCTGTAGATAATCTTGCGTGTCTTGAATCAGCGCGTCGGCAATCTTACCGGTATCCATTTTTAACTCGCCGTTACGAATGGCGGTTTTCAGTTCCTCGACGCGCGCCATATTAATATCGCCGCTGCTTGAACGGGTCAGTGCGGTCTGCGCATTGCTTAACGTCACGCTGGCGCTGGTGGCGGTTTCGGTTTTCTCGGCACGTACTTTTTGTGCACTGGTCTCCGGCGTTTCGCGATGTTGTACCGGCGTTACCGCTTTCAGAGATGATGTACGATCGATGCTCATAATGCTTTCCTCATTGGAGGCTTTGGTATGGCGCAGGCGCCGACTCTCATTAATTGTTAATTATCTATCGGCAAGCGACACATATTCTTTAAGAAGTTTATAGATTAATCAGAATATTCCCATCAGCGCTCACCTGACCGCTCACCACCTGACCAGAAGGCATTCTCACGCGGGCGTTCTGGGCCACCGCGGCGTTGTTTAACGCCTGCCCCTCGCTGTTGATGCTAAAGCCTTCCCCCTGGGCGACGACCATCACTTTCTGTCCTGCTTTCACCCGCCACGACTGGCGCACCATCGATAGCTGAATCGGCTGGCCGATGGCAACGTCGCGCAGACTGATGGCATCCTCGGCCTGCGACAAATTCAACATGGTACGCGGCGGTAGCTGATCGAGCCGCCCACGCATTAACGTGACGCTCTGCGACTCAATCGGCGATCCGCGCACGATGGGCGCCGCGGCGACAACGTAATCGCCTACCGCCTGCACGGTCACCTGTAAATACTGTTTCGCATTTCCGCACTGGGCCACCACCGTCAGATTTCCCCATAGCCGCGAGTTACCCGGCGTGCTGAACGTGGGTGCGTCACAGCTAAGCTGCTGATTCTGCGTATTGCGCAGCTTCACGCTGACCTCATCGCTAAAGCCAGTCAGCCGTTCGCGAAAGAACGCGGTCAGCTGCGACTGAATATCAGCCGCCTGAGCAAGCGGGCTAAAGGCCAGTATCGCAGCGGTGAATGGGACAATGAGCTGACGCATTGAACGCTCCTGTGGATGGCGAATGCACGCATTTTACTCAACTTGCGATGACATCAACGCAACAAATAGCGACGCATATTGCGCTTATTCCGTCGATGACGCGCGCATAAGGAGAATTAAGCTGTTGGCTGAAACTTTGTCATTAGCGGAGGAGACATGCTCGATAAACTCGACGCCGCATTACGTTTTCAGCAAGAGGCATTAAACCTGCGCGCAGAGCGCCAGGAGATTCTCGCTGCCAATATCGCTAACGCCGATACCCCGGGGTATCAGGCGCGCGATATGGATTTTTCCAGTGAACTGAAAAAGGTGATGTCACGCGGGCGCGCGGAAGGCAGCGGCGTTGCGCTGACGCTGACCTCCGAACGTCATATTCCTGCCCAGGCGCTTTCCGCGCCGAATACCGATCTGCTGTACCGCATTCCCGATCAGCCCGCGATGGATGGCAACACCGTCGATATGGACCGGGAGCGTACGCAGTTCGCCGATAACAGCCTCCAGTACCAGACCGGCCTCACGGTTCTGGGCGGACAGATTAAGGGCATGCTGAGTGTCCTGCAGGGGAACTAATCCATGGCACTACTCAATATCTTCGATGTTGCAGGTTCCGCGCTGACCGCGCAGTCCAAGCGATTGAACGTGGCCGCGAGTAACCTCGCCAACGCCGACAGCGTCGCCGGGCCGGATGGCCAGCCGTATCGTGCTAAGCAGGTTGTTTTTCAGGTGGATGCGCCGATGGGCGCGGCGACCGGTGGCGTGAAAGTCGCTGATGTCGTTGAAAGCCAGGAGCCGGACAAGCTGGTCTACCAGCCGGGGAATCCGCTGGCGGATGCGAAAGGCTATGTGCGCATGCCTAACGTCGACGTCGTGGGCGAGATGGTGAACACCATGTCGGCGTCGCGCAGCTATCAGGCAAACGTCGAGGTACTGAATACCGTGAAGAGCATGATGCTCAAAACGCTGACGCTTGGGCAATAAGGGAGGTAACCGATGTCTGTCGTAGCCAATATCAATGATACCAGCAGTAGCAGTTCGACCTCATCGTCGATCAGCAGCTCCGGCACCAACAGTTCGTCCGACCTGCAGAGCAGCTTTCTGACGCTGTTGGTTGCGCAGCTGAAAAACCAGGATCCGACTAACCCGTTACAAAACAACGAACTGACTTCGCAACTGGCACAGATCAGCACTCTCAGTGGCATTGAGAAGCTCAACACCACGCTGGGGTCTATCTCCGGACAGATTAATAGCGGCCAGTCGCTGCAGGCCAGCGCCCTGGTGGGCCACGGCGTCATGATTCCCGGCAGCACCATTCTGGCTGGCAAAAACAGCAGCGATGAGACCAGCGTGGATACCACGCCGTTTGGCATTGAGCTGACGCAGTCCGCCGAGAAGGTTACCGCCACCATCGTCGACGGGACCGGCAAAGTGGTCCGGACGTTAAATCTGGGGGCGCAGACCGCCGGCGTTCATACCTATACCTGGGACGGCAAGATGGATGACGGCACGGCGGCACCGGACGGCGCTTACAACATCAACTTCGCCGCCAGCCAGGGCACCACGCAGCTGGTGGTTCAGCCGCTGCAGTTCGCCCTGGTGCAGGGCGTTACGCTGGGCAGCGATGGCAACAAACTGGATTTGGGTACCTATGGCACC
Source organism: Kluyvera sp. CRP (assembly GCF_019930565.1). Lineage (NCBI taxonomy): Bacteria > Pseudomonadati > Pseudomonadota > Gammaproteobacteria > Enterobacterales > Enterobacteriaceae > Kluyvera > Kluyvera sp. CRP. The sequence goes on from NZ_CP082841.1 coordinate 3,120,690, forward strand.
ACCACGCTGGATCAGGTTCGCCAGATTATTTAAGCCTCTAACTATTTCAGGAGAGACGTTATGGCCTTTTCACAAGCGGTAAGCGGATTAAACGCTGCTGCCACCAACCTCGATGTTATCGGCAACAACATCGCCAACTCCGCGACCTACGGGTTTAAATCCGGGACCGCATCGTTTGCCGATATGTTTGCCGGTTCCAAAGTGGGGCTGGGGGTAAAAGTTGCGGGGATTACCCAGGACTTTACCGACGGCACCACCACCGGTACCGGACGCGCGCTGGACGTGGCGATTAGCCAGAACGGTTTTTTCCGTCTGGTCGACAGCAACGGTTCCGTTTACTACAGCCGTAACGGCCAGTTCAAGCTTGATGAGAACCGCAATCTGGTCAACATGCAGGGGCTGAGCGTCACCGGCTATCCGGCAACCGGTAACCCGGCGACCATCCAGCAGGGGGCGAACCCGGTGGCGCTGACGATCCCGAATACGCTGATGTCGGCGAAAACGACCACCACCGCGGCGATGCAGATGAACCTGAACTCCACGGATGACAAAATTGATCAGACGACGAAGCCTTTCAATCCGACCGATCCGGATACCTATAACAAAAAGGGTACCGTGACCGTGTACGACAGTCTGGGTAACTCCCATGACATGAACGTCTACTACGTGAAGACGGATAACAACAAATGGGACGTCTGGACGCTGGACTCCAGCGTCAGCGGTGCCAATCCGGTGAAAGCGGCTCAGATGGAGTTTTCTTCAAGCGGTACGCTGACAGGTGTGACCAACTATACAGAAGATACGACCACTACGCCGAGCACCTGGACGCTGAATGGCACGGCCAACGCGACGCCGCAAATTGACGTCGCCCTGGCGGGACTGAACGGTTCCGCGGGTAGCACCTTCTCCCTGAGCTTCCTCAACTCCATGCAGCAGAACACCGGCTCGAACGATATCGTCGCCACCACCCAGAACGGCTTCGCGCCGGGCAACCTGGTGAGCTACCAGATCAACGAAGACGGTACGGTGGTGGGTAACTACTCCAACCAGCAGAGCCAACTGCTGGGGCAGATTGTGCTGGCGAATTTCGCCAACAACGAAGGTCTGCAGTCAGAGGGCGATAACGTCTGGTCGGCAACGCAGTCATCGGGCGTCGCGCTGCTGGGCACCGCGGGCACCGGTAACTTCGGTTCACTGACCAACGGCGCGCTGGAAGCCTCCAACGTCGACCTCAGCAAAGAGCTGGTGAACATGATCGTCGCGCAGCGTAACTACCAGTCGAACGCGCAGACCATCAAGACCCAGGATCAGATCCTCAACACGCTGGTTAACCTGCGTTAATCGTAACAGGGTGACGTTATGGATCACGCCATATATACGGCAATGGGCGCCGCCAGCCAGACCATGCAGCAGCAGTCGGTCACGGCGAGCAACCTTGCCAATACCTCTACGCCGGGCTTTCGCGCGCAGCTGACGGCAATGCGTGCGGTGCCGGTGGTCGGCCCGAGCGTCGAGACCCGTACGCTGGTCGCCGCCACCACGCCGGGCGCGGATATGACCCCTGGCCAGCTGGACTATACCGCGCGTCCGCTGGACGTGGCGGTTCAGCAGGATGGCTGGCTGGCGGTGCGCTCGGCAGACGGTACCGAAGGATATACCCGTAACGGCAATATTCAGGTGAGCGCCACCGGGCAGTTGACCATTCAGGGTAACCCGGTGATTGGCGAGGCCGGTCCGCTGAACGTGCCGGAAGGCTCGCAGGTAACGATTGCCGCCGACGGGACCATTTCGGCGCTGACGCCGGGCGACCCGCCGAACACGGTGTCGCCGGTCGGCAAGCTGAAGATGGTGAAGGCCAATGGCACCGAAGTCGCGCGTGGCGATGACGGCCTGTTTCACCTGACGCCGCAGACCGTGGCAACGCGTGGGCCGGCCCTCCAGGCGGACCCAACGCTGCGCCTGCAGTCCGGTGTGCTGGAAGGCAGTAACGTTAAACCCGTGGCGGCGATGGCGGACATGATCGCCAGTTCACGCCGCTTTGAAATGCAGATGAAGGTTATCAGCAGCGTGGATGAAAACACGCAGAAAGCTAACCAGTTGCTGTCAATGAGCTAAGGAAAATTATGATCAGTTCATTATGGATCGCCAAAACCGGTCTGGACGCGCAGCAAACCAATATGGACGTTATCGCCAACAACCTGGCGAACGTCAGTACCAATGGTTTTAAGCGCCAGCGCGCGGTGTTTGAAGACTTGCTCTATCAAACCGTTCGCCAGCCGGGTGCGCAATCATCCGAACAAACGACACTGCCTTCCGGCCTGCAGATTGGTACCGGGGTACGTCCCGTGGCGACCGAGCGTCTGCATAGCCAGGGCAACCTGTCGCAGACCAACAACAGTAAAGACGTGGCGATCAAAGGCGACGGGTTCTTCCAGATCCTGCTGCCGGACGGTTCCTCCGCCTACACCCGCGACGGTTCGTTCCAGGTTGACCAGAACGGCCAACTGGTGACCGCCAGCGGCTATCAGGTACAGCCCGCCATCACCATTCCGGCCAACGCCATCAGCATCACCATTGGCCGTGACGGGATTGTCAGTGTTACCCAGCAGGGCCAGGCAAACCCGGTTCAGGTGGGACAACTGAACCTGTCGACCTTTATGAATGACACCGGTCTCGAGAGTATCGGGGAAAACCTGTACATCGAAACCCAGGCATCAGGCGCGCCGAACGACACTACGCCGGGTCTGAACGGCGCGGGTCTGCTGTACCAGGGTTATGTTGAAACCTCTAACGTCAACGTGGCGGAAGAACTGGTCAACATGATTCAGGTGCAGCGCGCGTACGAGATCAACAGTAAAGCGGTATCGACGACTGACCAGATGCTGCAAAAACTGACGCAGCTGTAAAGGCAAGGCCTCGGCGTCGCGTCGCCTGGCGAGGCGATGCGACGCCGGGATGTTCCCGAGATTCAGAAGAAGAAAGCAATGCAAAAATCTGCAGCGTTTCGCTATCCGCTTTTAACCCTCGTCGCGCTCAGCGTGGTGGGGTGCGCATGGATCCCCTCGAAACCGTTGGTTGAAGGGGCGACGACCGCACAACCGATTCCCGGCCCGGTGCCGGTGGCGAACGGTTCGATATTCCAGACCGCTCAGCCTATTAACTACGGCTATCAGCCGCTGTTTGAAGACCGTCGTCCGCGCAATATCGGCGATACGCTGACCATCGTGCTGCAGGAAAACGTCAGCGCGAGCAAAAGCTCCTCGGCAAATGCGAGTCGTGATGGCAAAACCAACTTCGGCTTCGACACCGTGCCGCGCTACCTCCAGGGGCTGTTTGGTAATGAGCGCGCGGATGTGGAAGCGTCTGGCGGCAACTCCTTCAACGGCAAGGGCGGCGCTAATGCCAGCAATACCTTTAGCGGCACGCTGACCGTGACCGTCGATCAGGTTCTGGCCAACGGCAACCTGCACGTGGTGGGCGAGAAGCAAATCGCGATTAATCAGGGCACCGAATTTATCCGTTTCTCCGGGGTCGTTAACCCGCGCACCATCAGCGGCAGCAACACAGTGCCGTCGACGCAGGTGGCGGATGCGCGTATCGAATACGTGGGCAACGGCTATATCAATGAAGCGCAGAATATGGGCTGGCTGCAGCGTTTCTTCCTTAATTTATCGCCGATGTAATGAGGTGAACCATGTTTAAAACTCTGCTTACTCTGGCGCTGGTGCTGGTCACCGGGCTGGCGAACGCCGAACGCATCCGCGATCTGACCAGCGTGCAAGGGGTCAGGGAAAACTCGCTGATCGGTTACGGCCTGGTCGTGGGCCTTGATGGCACGGGCGACCAGACCACGCAGACGCCGTTCACCACCCAGAGCCTGAACAACATGCTGTCCCAACTGGGGATTACCGTTCCGGCGGGGACCAACATGCAGTTGAAAAACGTGGCGGCGGTAATGGTGACCGCGCAGCTGCCGGCTTTTGGGCGTCAGGGACAGACCATCGATGTGGTGGTGTCTTCCATGGGGAACGCCAAAAGCCTGCGCGGCGGTACGCTGCTGATGACGCCGCTGAAAGGCGTCGACAGCCAGATCTACGCCCTGGCTCAGGGTAACATTCTGGTCGGCGGCGCGGGCGCGTCGGCGGGCGGCAGCAGCGTGCAGGTGAACCAGCTTAACGGCGGGCGAATCACCGGCGGCGCGACCATTGAGCGCGAATTGCCGAGCCAGTTTGGCGCGGGCAACACCATTAATCTGCAATTGAACGACGATGATTTCACCATGGCGCAGCAGATCGCCGACACCATTAACCGTCGCAGCAGCCTGGGCAACGCCACCGCGCTGGATGCCCGTACCGTGCAGGTGCGCGCGCCGGTTGGCGGCAGCGGGCAGGTACGTCTGCTGGCGGATATCCAGAATCTGGAAGTGGGCATGCCGCCGCAGGATGCGAAGATCATTATCAACTCGCGTACCGGCTCGGTGGTAATGAACCGGGAAGTAACGCTCGATACCTGCGCGGTAGCTCAGGGCAACCTCTCCGTTTCCGTCAACCGTTCGGCGCAGGTCAGCCAGCCGGATACGCCGTTTGCCGGTGGGCAAACCGTGGTGACGCCGCAAACCCAAATCGATCTGCGCCAGAGCGGTGGCTCGCTGCAAAGCGTTCGCGCCAGCGCCAATCTGAATAACGTGGTACGCGCACTGAACGCCTTAGGCGCGACGCCGATGGAGCTGATGTCGATTATCCAGGCGATGCAAAGCGCGGGTTGTCTGCGCGCTAAGGTGGAGATTGTCTGATGCTAACCGACAGCAAATTACTGGCGAGCGCCGCGTGGGACGCGCAGTCACTGAATGAACTGAAGACCAAAGCGGGGCAGGATCCGCAGGCGAATCTGCGTCCCGTTGCCCGACAGGTGGAGGGCATGTTCGTGCAGATGATGCTGAAAAGCATGCGCGAAACGCTGCCGAAGGACGGATTGTTCAGCAGTGACCAGACGCGGCTTTACACCAGTATGTATGACCAGCAAATCGCCCAGCAGATGACTGCCGGGAAAGGCCTTGGCCTGGCAGAGGAGATGGTCAAACAGCTGTCGGCGCAGCAGCAGGAACCGGCGGATAACGTCGGTCAGGTACCGATGAAGTTTGATATGCAGACGGTGACCAGCTACCAGAACGCCGCTCTGACGCAGATGGTGCGTAAGGCGTTGCCGAAAGCGCCGGACAACAGCGATACGCCGTTGTCCGGCGACAGCAAAGATTTCCTTGCCCAGCTGTCGCTGCCCGCGCGGCTGGCGAGCGAACAGAGCGGTATCCCACACCACCTGATTCTGGCGCAGGCGGCGCTGGAGTCCGGCTGGGGTCAGCGGCAGATCCGCCGTGAAAACGGCGAACCGAGCTTTAACCTGTTTGGGGTGAAAGCATCCGGTGACTGGAAGGGGAAGGTGACGGAAATCACCACCACCGAATTTGAGAATGGCGAGGCGAAGAAGGTGAAGGCGAAGTTCCGCGTCTACGGCTCGTATCTGGAGGCGCTGTCGGACTACGTCGGCCTGCTGACCCGCAACCCACGCTATGCGGCGGTGACGTCGGCGGCCACGGCGGAGCAGGGCGCACAGGCGTTGCAGAATGCTGGATACGCTACCGATCCGCAGTATGCGCGCAAGCTGACCAGCATGATTCAACAGCTGAAATCGATGAGCGATAAGGTCAGCAACGCATACCGAAATGATATCGAAAATCTGTTCTGATTTATCTCAAGTTTGCCATCCGCCATCCGATAAGTAATACCATGGCCTTAAGAAGGAGCGTTCATGTCCAGTTTAATTAACAGTGCGATGAGCGGGTTGAGCGCAGCCCAGTCGGCGCTGAATACGACCAGTAACAACATCGCGAGCTACAACGTTACCGGCTACACCCGTCAGACCACGGTGCTGGCTTCTGCCAACAGCACGCTGGGCGCGGGCGGTTGGGTAGGTAATGGCGTTTACGTGTCTGGCGTACAGCGCGAATACAACGCCTTCATTACCAATCAGCTGCGCGCGGCGCAGAACCAGAGCAGCGGCTTGACCACTCGCTATGAGCAGGTGTCGAAAATTGACAATATGCTCTCCAGCTCAACCAACAATATCTCAACCACGGTGCAGGATTTCTTCAGCAGTCTGCAAACGCTGGTGAGCAACGCCGAAGACCCGGCGGCGCGTCAGACCGTACTCGGCAAAGCCGCGGGTGTGGTGAACCAGTTCAAGGTGGCGGATCAGTATCTGCGCGATCAGGATAAGCAGGTTAACCTGTCGATTACCTCGACCGTCGATCAGATCAATAACTACACCTCACAGATTGCCAGTCTCAACGATAAGATTTCTCGCCTGACCGGCGTAGGCGCGGGCGCATCGCCAAACGACCTGCTGGATCAGCGCGACCAACTGGTGAGTGAGCTTAACAAGCTGGTGGGCGTTGAGGTCAACGTACAGGACGGCAGCACCTATAACATCACCATGGCCAATGGGTATACCCTGGTGGCGGGAACCAAATCGAACCAGCTGGCCGCGGTGCCGAGCAAGGCCGATCCGTCGCGCACCACCGTGGCCTATGTGGATAACGTTGCCGGCAATGTGGAGATCCCAGAAAAGCTGCTGACCACCGGTTCGCTGGGCGGCCTGCTGACCTTCCGTTCGCAGGACCTTGACCAGACCCGCAATAGCCTGAACCAGATGGCGCTGGCGTTTGCCGATGCTTTTAACCAGGTGCATCGTGGGGGTATTGATGCCGATGGTAATACCAACGTCGACTTCTTCGACTTCGGCGATCCCTCTGTCGTTGCCAACGGCAAAAACGCCGGTAAAGCCGAGCTGACGGCAACGATGACCGATTCATCTGCTGTGCAGGCTACCGATTATCGCATCACCAAAACCGACAGCGGCTGGCAGGTAACGCGCCTTTCCGATAACACCAACGTGAACTTCCAGACCGCTACCGATGGTTCGCTGCAGTTCGATGGCCTGTCGGTCAGCGTTGATAACAGCAACGGCGCGGCCAACACGGGCGACAGCTTTACCGTGAAACCGGTGAGCAACACCATTGTGAACATGAAAGTGGCGATCACCAGTGAGTCACAAATTGCGATGGGCCTCGCCGATACCACCACCGGCACGAGCGTGGGTGAAAGCGATAACCGTAACGGGCAGAAGCTGCTGGATCTGCAAAACAGCAAGGTAGTCGGCGGCTCAAAGACCTTTAACGATGCCTATGCCGCGATGGTCAGTAATATCGGCACCCAAACCGCGACCCTGAAGAGCAGCAGTACCACTCAGGCGAACGTGGTGACGCAGCTGAGCAACCAGCAGCAGTCTATCTCCGGGGTTAACCTTGATGAAGAGTACGGCAACCTGCAGCTTTTTCAGCAGTACTATCTGGCTAATGCGCAGGTACTGCAGACGGCAAGCACGCTCTTCGACGCATTAATTAATATCCGTTAAGGAAGGGGAGAGCTATGCGCGTTAGTACCATCATGATGTACCAGCAGAATATGAGAGGCATTACCGACTCTCAGTCTGCATGGTTGAAGTACGGTGAACAGATGTCTACCGGCAAGCGAGTTAACCGCGCTTCGGACGACCCGGTTGCTGCCTCGCAGGCCGTGGTGCTGTCTCAGGCGCAGGCGCAGAATAGCCAGTACGCCACCGCGCGGACCTTCGCGACTCAGCGCGTGTCGATTGAAGAAAGCACGCTGTCGCAGGTGACAACTGCGATCCAGTCGGCGCAGGAGAAGATCGTTTATGCCGGTAACGGCACGCTGAGCGACGATGACCGCAATTCACTGGCCACCGACCTGCAGGGTATCCGCGACCAGCTTCTTAACCTGGCGAACAGCACCGACGGTAACGGGCGTTATATATTCGCCGGTTATAAAACGGATACGCCGCCTTTTGATGATACCGGCAAGTACGTTGGCGGCACGCTCAACGTGGAACAGCAGGTCGATTCTTCACGCACCATGGTTATTGGCCACACAGGCAACCTGATCTTTGATAATGCGACCAGCAACGCCAAACCGGATGCCGATACCAACGTTTTCACGGCGTTAGATTCGGCAATTGCCGCGCTGAAAACCCCGGTTGAAGGTGATGAAACGGCCCAGGACACGGCGCTGGCGGCGATTGATAAAACCAACCGTAGCCTGAGTAATTCGCTTAATAACGTGCTGACCGTACGTGCTGAACTGGGCACCCAGCTCAATGAGCTGGATAAGCTGGATTCGTTGGGGGATGACCGGGCGCTGGCGCAGACGCAGCAGATGAGCAATCTGGTGGACGTCGACTGGAACTCGACCATCTCGAACTACACGATGCAGCAAACGGCCCTGCAGGCCGCCTATAAAGCCTTTACCGACATGCAGGGCATGTCTTTGTTCCAACTGAATAAATAACAACATGTAGTTTTAAACATATCTGTAGAAACTGGGTATGTTTTTATCGCCCGCGTCATTACCCCGTCGCGGGCTTTTTTTATTGCCTTACTGTACGTTCAGCGCAGCGCTACGTAAGCGGTAGGTTTCGCTGACGCGAATCGCCAGTGCGACCAGACCGGCTACTGTGGCTAACGCCACCACGCCTTCCCAACCGGCCAGCGAATAAACCTGCGTCCCGAGGACTGAACCCAGCGCCATGCCGATAAATACGCCGGTAAACAGCAGGGCGTTGAGGCGACCGCGGGCTTGCGGTTCCAGGCTGTACACCAGATTCTGGTGCGCGACCAGGCTTGATTGCAGACCCAGGTCGAAGCCAACGGCGGACAGTGCAATCAGCGCCATCTGCGCCATCGGCGGCAGAACCGGCAGCAGGAACATCAGCGCAAACGAGATGCTGACCAGCAGCGCACCCAACTGGGTTACTTTCTCCGCACCAACTTTATCCGCCAGACCGCCAGCCAGCGGCGCCGCCAGCGCACCTGCCGCACCAGCGATACCAAAGCCACCCGCCACCGCACTCCCCATGTGATAGTGCTCGGCCAGCATGACCGCCAGCGTTGACCAGAAGGCGCTGAAGGCGATTGAGAGAAAGCCCTGAGCCATGGCGGCGCGACGCAGCGTTGGGTAGCGACGCCAGAGGTGCACCATCGACACCATGAGTGCCGGATAACGCAGTTCGGAGTGAGCGGCGAAGTGCGGCAGCACGCGCCACAGCAGCAGGCCAATCAGCGCAATGCTGACGGCTGCGGCCTGGTACATTACGCGCCAGCCAAACAGTTCACCGACCACGCCGCTTACGGTACGCGACAGCAGGATCCCCAGCAGCAGGCCGGTCATCACCGTGCCAACCATTTTCCCCTGTTTCCCCGCCGGGGCAAGAATGGCGGCGGCGGGAACGATGTCCTGCGCCATGGTGGCGGCCATACCGATCAGCAAACTGATCGCCAGCAGGGAAGGAAATTGCTGAGTCAGGCTATAAAGCAGTAATAAAACCGCCAGCGTCAGGCTTTTCAGCAGAATCAGCGTGCGGCGGTCGTAACGGTCGCCTAACGGCAGTAAAAACAGGATCCCCAGCGCATAGCCAGCCTGAGTCAGGGTGGGAATCAGCCCCATACCTTCCACGCTCAGATTCAGGGTTGAACCCATCAGCGGCAGCAGCGGCTGGGCGTAATAGATGGCGGCAACGCTGAACCCGGCGCCGAGCGCCAGGACAAAGATCAGCAGGCTGGTGGCCCGGGAAGAAAGGTTATCAGTGTTCATGGTTTCATCCTCAACGGTGTATGCCGCTATTCTCTGCGTCTTCGCGGTGGCGCGGTAGCCGTCGCGGTGGTAAAACAGTTATACGTTTCACGTATAGGCAATGAGTTGATGAAAAGAGCAGAGCGTATAGATCGCGTTGAACTGATGCGCACGTTTATCCGTATCGTTGAGGCAGGCTCGTTGTCTGCCGCCGCGCGCCAGCTTGAGACCACCCAGGCAACCATTAGCCGCCGATTGCAGTCCCTTGAGGAGATGCTGGGGGCCAAGCTGCTGCTGCGTTCAACGCACGCAATGAAGCTGACCGACGACGGCGAGCGCTGCTACCAGCATGCGCGTCAGGTGGTGGATAGCTGGCTGGCGCTGGAGGATGCCTTACAGTTGACCGACGAACAGCCGGTGGGCACGTTACGTGTACGTGCTCCGCATGCTTTCGGCCAGCAGCAATTACTGATGCCGTTGGTGGGCTTCCTCGCGCGCTACCCGCAGCTCTCCGTCGAGTGGATGCTGCACGACAGGGCGGTGGACTTTATCAGCGACAACGTTGATTGCGCGATTCGCGTTGGCGCGGAGGTGGATCCGGCGACGGTGTCGGTGCTTCTGGCGGAGGTGCCGCGCTGTATTGTCGCTTCACCGCAGGTTGTGGCGCGCTATCCTCAGGTGACGACACCTGAACAGCTCTCGGCGCTTCCATGGATTGCAATCAGTACCTTCTATCAGCACGAAGTGGTGCTACATCATCCGACTCTCGGCCAGACGGAGAGCGTGAGTATTGCCGCGCGGCTGAGCACCGACAGCCTGTATGTGGCAAAAAATGCCGCGCTCGCGAACGTGGGGGCCGCGGTGGTTTCAAGCTGGACGGTGGAGGAGGAGTTGGCCAATGGCACGTTAGTGGAGCTGCTACCGGAGTGGCAGACGACGCCGCTGCCGGTTCATCTGGTTTATCCATGGGCGCGTTATTATCCGACCCGGCTGCGTAAGTTTCTCGATCTGATGCGCGAGGTCATGCCGCAAATCGCCGGGATGCGGCAGCCCGAGCAGAATGGATAAACGCATCGCGTCAGGTAAAAAAAATCGGCCACTTGGGCCGATTTTTTACTTCACGCTGGCGGTTTATTCAACCGACTGCGGGCGGGTAGGTTCAGCGGTAGCCGTGTGCGTCGCACTATGGCCGCCAGCGGAACCTTTACCGTCGAAGTTAAAGGACGGACGAACCCAGTCGCTGTGGCGCGGTGCTTCTGGCACGTATGCCGGTGCCGGCGCTCGGGTCATCGGCGCTGAGGCACGGTTGGCATCGGAAGATTTCGCAGCCGGTGCCGGTGCGGTCACAACCGGTTCAGCAACGACTGGCGCGACAACCACTGGCGTTTCCTCGACCGGAGCCTCTTCAACAACCGGTTCTTCTGCCACAGGCGCACTGTCAATCACCGGCGCGGCCTCAACCACTGGCGCGGTTTCAACAACCGGCGTTTCGGCCTCGGCTTTCACTTCTTCAGCGACAACCGGTGCTTCATCGACAACCACCTCTTGTGCAACGGTTTCTTCAACCACTGCGGCAGGCGCTTCTTCCACTGCCGACGCTGGAGCTTCTTCCTGCGCTGGCGCCGTTTCCTGCGCCACGATAACCGTTTCGGCGACGGCTGCCGGGGAGGCAACTTCAGGCGCTTCAACGACGGTTTCAACAACTGCTGGCTCGGCAACGACCGCCTGTTCAGCAGCTTGCGCTACGATTGGCTGTTCTGTTACTTCCTGCTCTACCGGTGCTTCCGCTTCGGTCTGAACCTGAGCGATCGGATAGGTAATCCATACTTTACCGGAAGCCAGTTCTGGCGACGCACAGGCGACGGTCAGCGGCATCGGTGACTGGGTCGGGTAACGCTCGTCACGGTAACGACGACGACGCTGACCGCTCACGCGCAGATGACGCGGAGAACGGCGGGAACGACGCGGCATGCCGTTGTTATCACGACCTTCCGTATTTTCATCCTGCTCGCCCTGTACTGGCGCATCAACAACCGCCGGCAGATCGACTTTCGCCAGCGCGGTACGCGGCGCTTCCTGCTGCTGCGGTTCATCCGCAATCAGTTCACGAGCGGCAGTCTGCTCAGGGGTTTCGATGCGGACTTTCTGTGCCAGCTGACGCGGTTTGCGGCGCGGCATAGTCTGTACGCGTTCTTCCTGTGCGGCTTCCGGTGCGGCAACGGCCTGTTCTTCACGAACCTGCGGTTTCGCTTCCTGCGGCTGCTGACGTTTATCGTCGCTACGGCGGCGGTTACGTTCACGGCGTGGCTGCTGCTGTTCGTCACGTGAGCGGGATTTCTCCGCGTCATCCACGACGTTCTGCTGGCGGTTTTCGCGTGCTTCAGACTGCTGCGGTTTCTCGCGACGGTTACGACGGTTATCGTCGCGACCTTCACGGCTTTCACGCGGTTCGCGGCCTTCGGCGTTTTCGTTACGGTCATTGCGCTCGTTGCGGTCATTACGACGATCGCTACGCTCGTTACGGTCGCGACGGTTATTCTGACGCGGCTTGCGGCGTTCCTGCTGACGCTCAGGTTTTGCTTCTTGTTTCTCCGGCTGTGCTTCAACCGCTTTCTCCGGGCTACCGGCAAACAGGCTTTTCAGCGCAGCAAAGAAACGAGAGAGCAGGCCTGGAGCCGCCGGCGCGGCAACTGCAGCGGCTTTCGGCTGAGCGGCAGCTGGCGCGGCTTTCTCTGCGGTAGGCTCAGGCACTTCCGGCATCACGAAGGTCGCCAGCGCCGGCTGCTCAGGCAGCTTACGCTCAACAAACTCTTCTTCAACCGGCAGCGCCATGGCTTCTTCGTGCAGCTTCGGCAGCAGGTAGCTCAGCGTGGTGGTTTCTTCGCCTTTACGCACGCGCAGCACGGAGTAGTGCGGGGTTTCCATCTCGTCGTTCGGGACGATGATGCAACGCACGCCGCCCTGGCGGGATTCAATGGCGCTTACCGCAGCACGTTTTTCGTTCAGCAGGTAAGAGGCAATCGGCACCGGAACAATGGCGTGGACTTCTTTGGTGTTCTCTTTCAGCGCTTCTTCTTCAATCAGACGCAGAATGGAGAGCGACAGCGATTCGTTGTCACGCACGGTGCCGGTGCCGGAGCAGCGCGGGCAGACGTGGTGGCTGGATTCGCCCAGCGACGGGCTCAGACGCTGGCGAGACATCTCCAGCAGGCCAAAGCGGGAAATGTGGCTAATCTGGATACGCGCACGGTCCTGACGGACGGCCTCGCGCAGACGATTTTCTACCGCACGCTGGTGGCGAACCGGGGTCATATCGATAAAGTCGATAACGATCAGGCCACCAAGGTCGCGCAGACGCAGCTGGCGAGCAATTTCATCAGCCGCTTCGAGGTTGGTGTTGAACGCGGTTTCTTCGATATCGCCGCCGCGGGTTGCACGCGCGGAGTTGATGTCGATAGCGGTCAGCGCTTCGGTGCTATCGATAACGATAGAACCGCCGGAAGGCAGACGCACTTCACGCTGGAACGCGGACTCGATCTGCGATTCAATCTGGTAGTGGCTGAACAGCGGGATTTCACCGGTGTACAGTTTGATTTTGCTGCTGAAATCCGGACGGCCCAGCGCAGAAATGTGCTGACGCGCCATTTCCATCACTTTCGGGTTGTCGATGAGGATTTCGCCAATATCCTGGCGCAGATAGTCGCGGAAGGCACGCACGATCACGTTGCTTTCCTGGTGAATCAGGAACGGAGCAGGGCGGCTTTCAGCGGCTTTCTGAATAGCTTCCCAGTGCTTCAGACGGAAGCTTAAGTCCCACTGCAGCGCTTCGGCTGATTTGCCGACGCCCGCGGTACGCACGATTAAGCCCATGCCGTCCGGTAGCTCGAGGCTAGCCAGCGCTTCTTTCAGTTCGGTGCGATCGTCGCCTTCGATACGGCGAGAGATACCGCCCGCACGCGGGTTGTTCGGCATCAGCACCAGGTAGCTACCCGCGAGGCTGATAAAGGTCGTCAGCGCAGCGCCTTTATTGCCGCGTTCTTCTTTATCAATCTGGACGATGACTTCCTGGCCTTCACGCAGCACATCTTTGATGTTTGGACGACCGTGAGAGCTGTAGTTGGCTGGGAAATATTCGCGAGCGATTTCTTTGAGGGGGAGGAAACCATGACGCTCGGCGCCGTAATCAACAAATGCGGCTTCGAGACTCGGTTCAATACGGGTAATTTTGCCTTTGTAGATGTTCGCTTTTTTCTGTTCGTGTCCTGGGCTTTCAATATCCAGATCGTACAGACGCTGCCCATCAACGAGGGCGACACGCAACTCTTCCTGCTGAGTTGCGTTGATTAACATTCTTTTCATCGTAACTTACTCATTATTCTTACATTGACGACTAAGCTGCGAGCAGAGTGTTGCCTTTCCGGGGTAAACCGATGGCCTCGTGACTATTCACGTCGCCAACCTCACGGTTGTCGCTCGCTTAAGAGGCGCAGAGTGTCGGTAGCCTGTGTTTCAAACGGAAACACAGCGCAATTATTAGGGGAACAGCCTGGGATAACTCTCCAGAGAAGATTCCATTTATACTCGTCATCTTTCAGAAGGTAGAGATTGGCACGGATGTTTCCCGTTGCGTTATTTTTCTGCCATCTAAAATTCGTACAGTATATGTACCGGTAAGGACTGCAACTCGCAGCCCGCTAACTGTCTGAGGGATCAATACGTCTTACGCCATTGCTGCGTGGATGATCGAACAGACAAAACTGGTCATTCCGTCATACACTTCATCTTTCAGGCTGCCTCGGCGTTGGCTGAACTCGCTCACCTTAGTCACGTACTCGGGTACGTTCCTGCGGGCTCACTCGCTTGCCGCCTTGATGCCGCTTGAATGATTTGGTGTATATATCCTTGTTATTCCAGGTTCACCACGGAAAACAGTTTCATTATTCCTTGGTAACCCGGTTATAGCAAGTTGACTTTCACCTTTTATCACCCGGTTACTCACAGTTTCTTCACCAGTCCGTTGAGATTGTTCTAATAACAAACAGCTCGCTGGGAAAAGCAACAGCGGTAAACGGGGTATGATAAATATAAGCATAGAAAAATGAGTGGCGCTAATGAGCCTGGATATTTAGAATCGCGCACCATGAAAACTGAGACTCCGACTGTAAAAATGGTTGCCATCAGCGCTGACGAAGCCGGGCAACGAATCGACAACTTTTTGCGTACCCAGCTAAAAGGGGTACCGAAGAGTATGATTTATCGCATCTTGCGTAAGGGCGAGGTGCGGGTAAATAAAAAGCGCATTAAGCCTGAATACAAGCTGGAAGCCGGCGATGAGGTGCGAATCCCGCCGGTGCGCGTCGCCGAGCGTGAAGAGGACGCGGTTTCGCCGCATCTGCAAAAAGTGGCTGCGCTGAGCGACGTGATCCTGTACGAAGACGATCACATCCTCGTGCTGAACAAGCCCTCCGGCACGGCGGTACATGGCGGTAGCGGCTTAAGTTTCGGCGTGATTGAAGGGCTGCGCGCCCTGCGCCCGGAAGCACGCTTCCTGGAGCTGGTCCACCGTCTTGACCGCGATACCTCCGGCGTGCTGCTGGTGGCGAAGAAGCGTTCGGCGCTGCGTTCGCTGCATGAGCAGTTGCGCGAGAAGGGGATGCAGAAAGACTACCTGGCGCTGGTGCGCGGGCAGTGGCAGTCCCACGTGAAGGCTGTACAAGCCCCGCTGCTGAAAAATATTCTGCAGAGCGGTGAGCGTATCGTACGCGTCAGCCAGGAAGGCAAGCCATCGGAAACCCGCTTTAAAATAGAAGAACGTTACGCGTTCGCCACGCTGGTGCGCTGTAGCCCGGTGACCGGACGTACGCACCAGATCCGCGTGCATACCCAGCATGCGGGGCACCCGATCGCTTTTGACGATCGCTACGGCGACCGCGAGTTTGATAAGCAACTGGCGGGTACCGGGCTGAATCGTCTGTTTTTGCACGCGGCGGCGCTGAAGTTTACCCACCCGGGGACCGGCGAAGTGATGCGCGTGGAAGCGCCGATGGATGACCAGCTCAAGCGCTGTCTCCAGGTGCTACGCAACCAGAAGTAAGCAAAAACGGGCCATGCGGCCCGTTTTTTTATGCCGCTTCGCGAAGGCGAACGGCAACGCTTTTCTCTTTAATCGGCAGATTCACCAGTGCCGCCAGCAGCGCCAGCGCGATATCTGCATACCACACCCACGTCAGGCTGCCTTCATATTGCATCGCTACGCCACCCAGCCACGCACCGAAGAAGGCGCCGATCTGATGGCTAAACAGCGTAAAGCCAAACAGCGTGGCCAGGTAGCGCGTGCCAAACAGCTTGCCGATGATACCCGCGGTGGGCGGTACGGTGGCCAGCCAGGTAAAACCGATGGCGCAAGCAAAGAGATAAAAAGCCGTCTCGGACTTTGACGACAGCAGGAAGAGGGCGATCATCACCGCGCGCGAGGCGTAAAGTACCGCCAGAATGTACTTCATCCGATAGCGCTTGCCGAGAAACCCAGCCACGATGCTGCCGACAATATTGCACAGTCCAATCAACGACAGGCTGATGGCGGGCACCGTGGCGTCGTGGCCGCACAGGGCCGCTTCTGTAGGCAGGTGGGTTGTCAGAAACGCCACGTGAAAACCGCAGGTTAGAAAGCCTGCGTGCAGCAGCAAGTAGCTGGGATTGCGAAAGGCGAGGGCGATCTGCTGCTTTAATCCCGCATCGGCGGCAACATGGACGGTGGGCGCTGCCGCCTGACGCTTTGCGCCGCGGCACAACAGCCATGACGGGAAAATGGTGGCCAGCGCGGCCATTGCCAGAAAGACCAGCCCGGAGGCCATCCCACGCAGGCCAATAATCAATTGTACCAGCGGCGCAAAGATAAACTGGCCAACGGAGCCGCCGGCGTTAATCAGTCCGCTGGCCATTGAGCCTTTATCCGTGGGCAGCCGGCTGGCCACGACGCCAATCAGGACGGAAAAGCTGCCTGCCGCTGCGCCTGCCGGGCTGAGAAGCCCCTGGGCTAGCGTTAACGGCAGGAACGAGGCGGCCCACAGCGTGCCCAACTGCCCCAGCGCAATCATCACTGCCCCGAGTACCAGCACGCTGAATGCGCCGCGTTTATCCGCCCATGCGCCAAACAGCGGCTGGAAAGCGCCCCACATTAGCTGGCCGATAGCCAGAGCCATGCTGATTTCGGCAATACTCATCGAGGTTTGCATGACGATCGGGTGGACGAACAGACCCACGGTCTGGCGGATGCCCATGGTGATCATCAGGATCACGCTGGCGAGCGTTATCGGCAGCCATAGAGAAGAAGCGGATTGCGATGGGGTGCGCACGATGCACTCCTGTTGTCATTGTTATCAATGACAAGAGAGTACTGAGGGCGACGTTAAAAAGCTACGTCCCCTCAGCCCGCCGTCGCGGTGAGCTGAGGGAAAAAGGTTAAGGTTTTAACCATTTATCCAGCCAGGGGAAGACTTCCTCCTGCTGTTGCTGGTAAAAGACGTGTCCAAGCTCTGGCCAGCTCTTCGTCACCAGCATATCGTCGGCTTTTTGCGAGGCCCACACTTTGTGGACTTTGGCAAAGGCGTCGCTTACCGCTTTCGCCGGGAACAGCTTGTCCTGTCCGCCGCTGAAAATCAGCATCGGTTTTGGTGCGGCAATGCTGGCAATATCGGGGATATCCATTTTCGCGGGCATTCCCGGATGCAGCATATAAAAGGCCGATTGCCCGCGCAGCACGTTGTTACCCGGCGTCATCAGGCCGTCATAGGTGCCAAACCAGGAAATCACCGCCGTGGCGGCCACCTTCTCGGAAAGCGCCGCTAACTGCCAGGCGCGGAAGCCGCCCATTGAGAAGCCCAGCACGCCGATGCGTTTGCTATCAACGCCTTTCAACGACGCGACAAAGTCGACGGTACGCATATCCTCATAGGCGACTTCACCGGCCAGTGAGCGGCCGAGATTGAAATAGTTGCTGGCCAGCGCCTGCTGCTGTTCGTAAACCATTGGGCCACGGTCGCCCCAGCCGGGGCTGTCGATGGCGATCACCACGTAGCCTCGCTTCGCCAGCTCGTCACCGATAAAACGTCCGGTAAAGAACTTATCGGCCCACGCCTGGGCGCTGGCGAGCTGCTCGGCATTACCCCACGGACGAATCAGCTTCTCCTTACCGATATCAAACTTTGAGCCATGGTCATGAAGCAGGACGATAGCCGGATGTGGGCCGGGCGTTTTTGGCGTGAGCATCAGGGCGGAGATGCGGTTATCGTCGGTAATGTTGAGCGCGAGTTTTTCAGCGGTGTAGCTGCCACGGTCTTCGCTGGCGATAATCTGCTCATCGAACGGTTTGGTGGCATCCGGCGTCAGCAACGCCTGGCGGAATTCCTGGCGCGCGTGCTGCTGCCAGCTCTTAAAATCAGAATAGTGCCCGGAAAGCCATGAGTCCGGATATTGCATCTGGGTTTTCATTTGTTGCCAGCTGGCAGGAAGGTTGCCTTCAACCACCCCTTGTTTCTGCCAGTCATCAGCGGCAGTGGCCTGAATTGCGGTTAGCATTGCCAGAATAAATAATATCTTACGGTTGCCACGCATCCTTACTCCTTAAATCAAAACAATGTTTCAATATGGAGTGGGGATTGTAACGGTGCCGGGAAAATAAACTGTGATCGCAGAAGGAATAAGCAACAATAGGGGGAAAGGCCGGCGTCGCGTAATCCGACAGAACGTCGCGACGCCAGATGTGACGCTAATCTAACAGCGGATTATGATTTTCCCGCCGTAACATTTTGCACAAGGCTATTAGCGGTAAACCGACCAGGGTATTCGGGTCGCGCCCTTCAAGACGGTCAAAGAGGGCAATGCCCAGTCCTTCACTTTTAAAACTGCCGGCGCAGTTAAGCGGATTTTCTTTGCGAATATAGGTGAGGATTTCTTGTTCACTCAGATGGCGAAAATGCACATCGAACGGTTCACATTCCGTCTGGAGATGACCATTTGCTGAATTATACAGCGCCAACCCGGTATAAAAAGTCACCACATTACCGCTGGCCTTTTTTAATTGTAAGCGCGCATTTTCCTCGGTATGCGGTTTGCCGGTAATTTCGCCTTCCAGCATACAGACCTGATCGGAACCAATAATGAGATGGTTCGGAAAGCGTTCCGCCAGCGCCTGCGCTTTTAACTGCGCCAGCCGCAGCACCAAGCTGCGCGGGGTTTCGCCAGGCAGCGGCAGTTCATCAACCTCCGGTGCGGCGCATTCGAAGGTGATACCGAGCTTCTCAAGCAGCTGTTTGCGATAGGGGGAGGTGGAGGCAAGAATCAAATCAGGCATAATTTTTCAAATAGACTGTAGCGAATTAGATTCCGACATTTTAAACTATAGGCCGCAATGTGTGCGAATTATTGGCAAAAGGCAACCTGAGGCTGCCTTTTTCTTTGACTCTATGACGTTACAAAGTTAATATGCGCGCCCTATGCAAAAGGTAAAATTACCCCTGACTCTCGATCCGGTTCGTACGGCTCAAAAACGCCTTGATTACCAGGGTATCTATACCCCCGATCAGGCGGAGCGCGTCGCCGCGTCCGTAGTCAGTGTAGACAGTGATGTGGAATGCGAAATGTCCTTCGCTATCGATAACCAACGCCTCGCGGTCATTACCGGTGATGCGAAGGTCACGGTATCGTTGGAATGTCAGCGTTGCGGGAAACCGTTTACTCATCATGTTTACACAAAGTATTGTTTCAGCCCGGTCAAGAATGACGATCAGGTTGAGGCACTCCCGGAAGCGTATGAGCCGATTGAGGTTAACGAATTCGGTGAAATCGATCTGCTGGCGTTGGTTGAAGATGAAATCATCCTCTCCTTGCCGGTAGTTCCGGTGCATGATTCTGAACACTGTGAAGTGTCCGAGGCGGACATGGTCTTTGGCGAACTGCCTGAAGAGGCGAAGAAACCAAACCCATTTGCCGTATTAGCCAGCTTAAAGCAAAAGTAATTGAGGAGTAAGGTCCATGGCCGTACAACAGAATAAACCAACCCGTTCCAAACGTGGCATGCGTCGTTCTCATGACGCTCTGACCGCAGTCACCAGCCTGTCTGTAGACAAAACTTCTGGTGAACAACACCTGCGTCACCACATCACTGCCGACGGTTACTACCGTGGCCGTAAGGTAATCGCTAAGTAATCACGCGCAAGCGTGATTATGCTTAGTGAGGAATTTCCCCGTTCACGCGGGGAAACACCGAACCAGGCGGCGAAGATACCTTGACACGTCTAACCCTGGCGTTAGATGTCATGGGGGGCGATTTTGGCCCTTCCGTGACGGTGCCTGCAGCATTGCAGGCACTGAGTTCTAATCCGCAACTCTCACTTCTATTAGTCGGTAATCCCGACGACATTACGCCATTACTTGCCAGAGCTGACTTCGAACAACGTTCGCGTTTGCAGATTATTCCTGCCCAGTCGGTTATTGCCAGTGATGAGCGGCCATCGCATGCTATCCGCCACAGTCGCGGTAGTTCAATGCGTGTGGCGCTGGAGATGGTGAAAGAAGGGCGGGCTGAAGCCTGTGTCAGTGCAGGAAATACCGGCGCGCTGATGGGGCTCGCTAAGTTGCTGCTCAAGCCCATTCAGGGAATTGAGCGCCCGGCGCTGGTGACGGTGTTACCGCATCAGCAGAAGGGCAAGACGGTAGTGCTGGATCTCGGCGCTAACGTCGACTGTGACAGTACCATGCTGGTGCAGTTTGCCGTCATGGGGTCGGTGATGGCGGAGGAAGTGCTAGGGATTGCTAACCCGCGCGTGGCCTTGCTTAACATCGGCGAAGAAGAGATTAAGGGTCATGATAGTATTCGTGACGCCTCATTAGTGCTAAAAACAATCTCTTCTCTGAACTATATCGGCTATCTTGAAGCCAATGAGCTGTTAACGGGCAAAACCGACGTTCTGGTTTGCGACGGCTTTACAGGAAACGTCACCTTAAAGACGATGGAAGGGGTAGTGCGTATGTTCCTTTCGCTGCTGAAATCGCAGAGCGAGGGGAAAAAACGGTCGTGGTGGCTGATTTTATTAAAGCGTTGGTTACAAAAAAGCCTGACAAGGCGATTCAGTCACCTCAACCCCGACCAGTATAATGGCGCCTGTCTGTTAGGATTGCGCGGCACGGTGATTAAGAGCCACGGCGCTGCTAATCAGCGTGCCTTTGCGATCGCCATTGAACAGGCAGTGCAGGCGGTGCAGCGACAAGTTCCTCAGCGAATTGCCGCTCGCCTGGAATCCGTATACCCCGCAGGGTTTGACAGAGCGGAATCTGGCAGGTAATCAAGCCAGCAGCGCCGTGAGTCAAATTGGGCGGCTATATTAGCGAAAAGTGACTGAGCGTACATGTATACGAAGATTATTGGTACCGGCAGCTATCTGCCTGAGCAAGTGCGGACTAACGCCGATCTGGAAAAAATGGTTGATACGTCTGACGAGTGGATTGTCACCCGTACAGGTATCCGTGAGCGCCGTATTGCTGGCCCTGATGAAAACGTGTCTACGCTGGGTTACGAAGCGGCCAAACGCGCGCTGGATATGGCGGGCATCGAGGCAAGCGAACTGGGGCTGATTGTGGTTGCGACCACTTCCGCTACCCATGCGTTCCCGAGCGCGGCCTGCCAGATTCAGGACATGCTGGGTGTGAAAGGCGCGCCGGCATTTGATATCGCTGCGGCATGCGCAGGCTTTACCTATGCGCTGAGCGTGGCCGATCAGTACGTGAAGTCCGGTGCGGTGAAATACGCGCTGGTTGTCGGTGCGGATACGCTGGCGCGTACTTGCGATCCAACCGATCGCGGCACGATCATTATCTTCGGTGACGGCGCGGGCGCCGTCGTGCTGGGCGCATCCGAAGAGCCGGGGATTATCTCTACCCATCTGCATGCAGACGGTAGCTACGGTAAGCTGCTGACGCTGCCGAACGCCGATCGCGTCCACCCGGAAAACTCCATCCATCTGACGATGGCCGGTAACGAAGTCTTTAAAGTCGCGGTGACCGAGCTGGCGCACATCGTTGATGAAACGCTGGAAGCTAACAACCTCGACCGTTCTGAGCTGGATTGGCTGGTGCCGCACCAGGCGAACTTACGTATTATCAGCGCGACGGCGAAAAAGCTCGGCATGTCCATGGACAACGTCGTCGTGACCCTTGACCGTCACGGTAATACCTCGGCCGCTTCCGTGCCGTGCGCGTTTGACGAAGCTGTCCGCGACGGCCGTATTAAGCGCGGTCAACTGGTGCTGCTGGAGGCCTTCGGCGGCGGTTTCACCTGGGGCTCTGCGCTGGTTCGTTTCTAAGTATAAGGATAAAAAACATGACGCAATTCGCTTTCGTGTTCCCGGGGCAGGGTTCACAGGCGGTAGGCATGCTGTCTGAACTGGCAGCGACCTACCCGGTTATCGAAGAAACTTTTCATGAAGCTTCCGCAGCCCTGGGCTATGATCTGTGGGCGCTGACCCAGCAGGGTCCTGCTGAAGAGCTAAACAAAACCTGGCAGACTCAGCCTGCGCTGCTGACGGCTTCCGTTGCGCTGTACCGTTTATGGCAGCAGCAGGGCGGTAAAGCACCGGCGCTGATGGCCGGTCATAGCCTGGGCGAATACTCCGCGCTGGTCTGCGCGGGCGTAATTGCTTTCGCTGACGCGGTACGTCTGGTTGAGATGCGCGGCAAATTCATGCAGGAAGCGGTTCCGGAAGGCACCGGCGGCATGTCGGCGATCATCGGCCTCGACGATGCCTCTATCGCTAAAGCGTGTGAAGAATCAGCTGAAGGGCAGGTTGTTTCTCCGGTTAACTTCAACTCGCCTGGCCAGGTGGTTATCGCCGGTCATAAAGAAGCGGTTGAACGTGCAGGTGCCGCATGTAAAGCCGCTGGCGCTAAGCGTGCGCTGCCGCTGCCGGTCAGCGTGCCGTCTCACTGCGCGCTGATGAAGCCAGCCGCGGAGAAACTGGCGGTTGAGCTGCAGAAAATCACCTTTAACGCGCCGACCGTTCCGGTAGTGAACAACGTCGACGTGAAGTGCGAAACCGACGGCGACGCGATTCGCGACGCGCTGGTTCGCCAGCTGTACAGCCCGGTTCAGTGGACCAAAACCGTTGAGTTTATGGCATCCCAGGGCGTAGAGCATCTGTATGAAGTTGGCCCGGGTAAAGTTCTCACCGGCCTGACCAAACGTATTGTAGATACCCTGACTGCATCGGCCATCAATGAGCCGGCTGCCCTGTCAGCGGCACTTGCGCAATAAAAGAGGAAAGCATGAGCTTTGAAGGAAAAATTGCCCTGGTAACAGGTGCAAGCCGCGGTATTGGCCGCGCAATCGCTGAAACTCTCGTCGCTCGCGGCGCAAAAGTTATCGGCACTGCGACCAGCGAAAGCGGCGCGCAGGCGATCAGCGACTATCTGGGTGCCAATGGTAAAGGTCTGATGTTGAATGTGACCGACCCGGCATCTATTGAATCTGTTCTGGGAAATATCCGCGCGGAATTTGGCGAAGTCGACATTCTGGTCAATAATGCCGGGATTACTCGTGATAACCTGTTAATGCGCATGAAAGATGACGAGTGGAACGATATCCTCGAAACCAACCTGTCATCTGTTTTCCGTCTGTCAAAAGCGGTAATGCGCGCTATGATGAAAAAGCGTCATGGGCGTATCATCACTATCGGTTCTGTGGTTGGTACCATGGGAAATGCGGGTCAGGCTAACTACGCTGCGGCGAAAGCAGGTCTGATCGGCTTCAGTAAATCACTGGCGCGTGAAGTTGCGTCACGCGGAATTACTGTGAACGTTGTTGCTCCGGGCTTTATTGAAACGGACATGACGCGTGCGCTGACCGATGAGCAGCGTGCGGGTACACTGGCGGCAGTTCCTGCGGGGCGCCTCGGCTCTCCAAATGAAATCGCCAGTGCGGTTGCATTTTTGGCCTCCGACGAAGCAAGTTACATCACTGGTGAAACGTTGCACGTAAACGGCGGGATGTACATGGTCTGATCGTGTTTTGCACAAAGTGCTCAGACAACGGGCAATCTACGTATGTCTGAGTATGATTAGTGCAAAATCATTTGCGTTATGAGGGCAAAAACCCGCAAAATAGCGTAAAATCGTGGTATGACCTGCCGGGATTTAGTTGCAAATTTTTCAACATTTTATACACTACGAAAACCATCGCGAAAGCGAGTTTTGATAGGAAATTTAAGAGTATGAGCACTATCGAAGAACGCGTTAAGAAAATCATCGGCGAACAGCTGGGCGTTAAGCAGGAAGAAGTGACCAACAATGCTTCCTTCGTTGAAGACCTGGGCGCAGATTCTCTTGACACCGTTGAGCTGGTAATGGCTCTGGAAGAAGAGTTTGATACTGAGATTCCGGACGAAGAAGCTGAGAAAATCACCACCGTTCAGGCTGCCATTGATTACATCAACGGTCACCAGGCGTAAGTGAACATCTCCAGGCGGTCATTCGACCGCCTGAGTTTTATCCTTTTGTCCCACAAGTATCTATTTAATCCCTCCCTGGAGGACAAACGTGTCTAAGCGTCGTGTAGTTGTGACCGGACTGGGCATGTTGTCTCCTGTCGGCAATACCGTAGAGTCTACCTGGAAAGCTCTCCTTGCCGGTCAGAGTGGCATCAGCCTGATCGACCATTTCGATACTAGCGCCTATGCAACCAAATTTGCTGGCTTAGTAAAGGATTTTAACTGTGATGACATTATCTCGCGCAAAGAACAGCGCAAGATGGATGCCTTCATTCAATATGGAATTGTCGCTGGCGTTCAGGCCATGCAGGATTCTGGCCTTGAAGTGACGGAAGAGAACGCTCACCGTATTGGCGCCGCTATCGGCTCCGGTATTGGCGGCCTCGGCTTGATCGAAGAAAACCACAGTTCGCTGGTAAACGGCGGGCCGCGTAAGATCAGCCCCTTCTTCGTTCCGTCCACGATTGTTAACATGGTGGCGGGTCACCTGACCATCATGTTCGGTCTGCGTGGGCCAAGCATCTCTATCGCGACCGCCTGTACTTCTGGTGTGCATAACATCGGTCAGGCAGCACGTATTATCGCTTATGGCGATGCGGATGCGATGGTTGCCGGCGGTGCAGAAAAAGCCAGTACCCCGCTGGGTGTCGGTGGCTTTGGTGCCGCGCGTGCGCTGTCTACGCGTAACGATAACCCGCAGGCGGCAAGCCGTCCGTGGGATAAAGATCGCGATGGCTTCGTGCTGGGTGACGGCGCGGGCATGGTGGTACTCGAAGAGTACGAGCACGCGAAAAAACGCGGTGCGAAAATCTATGCTGAAATCGTTGGTTTTGGTATGAGCAGCGATGCGTACCACATGACGTCACCGCCGGAAAACGGCGCGGGCGCAGCGTTGGCGATGGTTAACGCTATTCGTGACGCGGGTATTGAAGCGGGCCAGATTGGCTACGTCAACGCCCACGGTACCTCTACGCCAGCGGGCGATAAAGCAGAAGCGCAGGCCGTGAAGTCTGTCTTCGGCGACGCCGCCAGCCGCGTACTGGTCAGCTCCACCAAATCCATGACCGGCCACCTGCTGGGCGCGGCGGGTGCAGTAGAATCTATCTACTCTATCCTCGCGCTGCGCGATCAGGCCGTTCCGCCAACCATCAACCTGGATAACCCGGATGAAGGTTGCGACCTGGACTTCGTACCTCACGAAGCGCGCCAGGTAAGCGGCATGGAGTACACGCTGTGTAACTCCTTCGGCTTCGGTGGCACCAACGGCTCGCTGATTTTCAAACGCGTGTAGTTGGTCGCAAAGCCAATAAAAACGGAGCGCTTAGCGCTCCGTTTTTTTATGCCTTGAATACGGCTACTGGTAAGTAAAGGTGAGCTGAACGGTGGCCTTAAACTCACCGGCGGTGACCGCGCCCGTCGGGGTATACATGCGCGCCGAGAGCGGGAACACCGCCCGGCGGCTGGTGCTATCGATGGGCGTTACCAGTCTTCCTGCCGGTGATATCTCGCTGAGGTGGTCGCGGGTCATAATTTGCAGCGCCATGCCGCTGGCGCTGCCCTGGGCGTTGGCGAACTTGGTCGTGTCAACGGAATCGGCATCGCCGCTGAACAGCGCCGTGACCTGGGTGGTTGACGGCGGGCAAGCGGAGAGCGTCAGCGTAAAATCCTGCCATTCGCTGGTATCGCCAACGTTTGGGTAGTCAACGGCGCGCGCCTGTTCAAAGGTGACCGTCTGTTCTTTGGTTCCCGTATCCACCGTACAGGCGGAAGCCACCACGGTGCCGCTCAGATTAATATCGGTAGCCTGTACAGCATGAAGGCCGCTCACCGCCCACAGGCAGGCCAGGGCAGGCAGCAGTTTGCTTATCCGGTGCGCCATTGTCTCTCCTGAATTACTGATAGGTAAAGGTGGCTTGTACCTGACCGACAATGGTCCCTGGCATCACGCTGCCGTTCGATACCGCACGGGCGCGCATCACCAGGTCATAGGCATGAGTGGCGGTGGGAATCGCGACGTTTTCTAGCTTTGCCCCATTCTTATAGGCGCTGTTGCTGCTGCTGTCCGTCAGTTCCAGCTTCAGATTGGTGGCAGTGCCGGTATTTTTGTAGTAGTTGGTGTCGGTGTCGGCGGTCCCGGCGAATGCCACGCTAAACGAGGTCGTAGAGGCCGGGCAACTGGTGAGCCTGAGCGTCACGTCAGCCCACGTGGTGGCGCTGCCGCTAGTCGCCAGCGAGTCCGCCTGAATATTTTCGCCTAAGCTGACGGCCAGAGAGTCGTTATTGCCGTTGACGATGCAGGGGGAAGCGACAACCTTACCTGTAATATCGATATTCACTGCCTGACTGGCCGCTGAGAACAACCCTGCGCAGACCAGCAGACTTAGCGCCATTTTGTTTCCGTTTACGATGTGCATAAATTGTCCTTATTAGTTGTAGGTCACTTTGAGTTCAATGGCTGATTTGACGTTGCCAGGCCTGACGGTATTGGCATCGTCAACGAAATAGGCCACTTTAAAATTGGGTAGGGGATAGTCGCCGGAGCCATCGTAATTGCTCACTGGGATGGAGCCATTTACCCTATGAGGCGTGCCGTCGGCGTTTTGTATCTGGATATACACATTTTGCGCATAACCATCGCCACTCACCGTATTGAGCACACCATTGGCAGCGTTATGAGTACCGTACACAGCTGAAAAATTGTAAGAGATACGGTCAACAGCACCGGGGCAATTGGTCAACGTTACGACAGGCGCTTCTGTTACATTAAGGGCTCCATTTTGGATCGTATTACCATAAAGCGTGGGCAGCGTGATTTCAGTGGGGGCGTCAATACCACACGCAGTTACCTTGATATCACTGGTAATTTTTGAAAGGATAATCCCTGATATCAGACTGGTGCCTTCCCCCTCAGGGTTATGCGCCATTAACGTGACTTGCGGCAGGCTGGTTATTTTTCCCGCGGGGATTTTTTCCAGTAATCTGACGAGCCGATAGCGCAAATGAAAGTACGAATATGTAACGCCAGGATCGTGGGGCATATCCAAACGATAAGTTGGTGCGGTTTCGCTTACTGATGGTACATAATCACCCGTTCCCTCGAAACGATACTGGATCCCGATACCTGGATTGCTGGTAGCCCAGGTTTTGTTGTCGCTTAGCAGCGTACCGTTGATCGACAGTTCAACATAGGCCGTGGTGCCACTGCTAGCTGCTACGCTATAACTAATGGAACTATTATCATGAAATCCCCCAGTATTTTCACCAACGTTGGCTGGGATGGTAAAGTTATCAAGATCATAGCCCATGTCACGGATGTTGATATTGCTAAAGTAATGCGCATTTGCATTATTGACTATTAAATGGGTAATGATGAGACTTAATAAAAGTGCTCTCATAAATTTAATATCCTTATTTTTATGTTATCGGCACACTGAATTCAGCTCAATAATTCCGCTTTCCGGAACGGTGCTCTGAAGTTGTAAATTAGCCATGCAATGTTGACCATCCTGCTGGCCCCAACGCACCTGCAGCGCCGTTTTATCAGCCATCCCTGTCAAATAAACTTGCCCACCGTCGCCAACAATGGCACTACCTGCGGTACTATCAGAGACTATCGCCCCAAATGGTACGGGTTCGCCGTTACTGCGCGTTAACGTCATCAGCACCCGTTTGCCCACGCGAGTATCAAAATGCGCGCGCACAATCGCACCGCGGGTTGGCGTAATGATTTTGCTGGTCAGTTCGACGTCGGCGCCGTCGGGCAGGGTGGCGGTGTCCAGCGATACCGTTGATTCACGATAGGGCGTGACGTACGGCACTACGGTGTAGCCGCGAAAATCGGTTCTGACCCCGGTTTGGTTACTGACGGTCACACCGCCGGCACCGGGCGCTTCCACCAATGCAGCGGTTTCACCCAGCGCCTGGCTTAACGTTACGCCGTGCGCATGCGCCACGACGCCGCCTTCAATGCCGTAGTTGACGCGCTTTTGATCGTGGTCATAGCTGTAGGCGGTGTTGAGCCGCGCGTAAGTGCCCTGATAATCCAGGCTGGCGTAGCCGCCACTGCCTTCGCCGTGGTTGGTTTCGCTCTGCTGCACGTTCCAGTTGAGGTTACGGTCTTCCAGTAGCGAACCGTTTAAACCCACGTTATGGCTGGTGTCGCCGCGCTTGCTGGCATTCAGGCTGTAGGAGGCGTAGCTGTTGCTGAGCCAGCGGTCGAGCGGCACGTTGATGCTTAATGAGAAGATCTGATCTTCGGCGTAGACCTTATCGCTGTCGGTATCGGTGGTATTGCGGTTATAGCTGTAGTTCAGGTTATAGGTCACGCCTGCCCAGCTATTGCTGTAACCCACGCCGATA
Organism: Kluyvera sp. CRP; assembly: GCF_019930565.1. Lineage (NCBI taxonomy): Bacteria > Pseudomonadati > Pseudomonadota > Gammaproteobacteria > Enterobacterales > Enterobacteriaceae > Kluyvera > Kluyvera sp. CRP. The sequence goes on from NZ_CP082841.1 coordinate 3,149,287, forward strand.
GAGCGCATCTGGCGGTCGCTGTTCCAGTAGTCTTCGCTCATGGCGGTCAATGACAGCGATCCAAAGTGCTCGCCGATATTCTGGTTGAGCTGGAACTCGGCGCGGTTGCGACGACGGTCATCGTTGGTGCGCCATTCATCTTCGCGCCAGGTGTCCAGTACTTCCGACAGCGTGTAGTAGCCGGAAGTGGAGTAACGATAGCCCGCGATAGAGACGTTGGTCCCGGTTTCAAGGATGTTTTTGCTGTAGCGCACGCGCCAGGATTGACCGCCTTCTTTATCCCGGTCTTTCTGCGTCGACCACGCTTGCGTACCGTCAATCGATACCGCGCCCAGCTCGCCGAAGTTTTTCCCCACGCCGCCGAGCAACGCCTGATAATGTTGAGAGAATTGTCCGCCGCCATAGAGCGTGAAACCTGCGGGCAGGCCGTAAATCGCGGTGCCCTGGGTAAACATCGCTTTGTCGATATCGCCGTCATAGGGGCGATACTGGCCGCTGGTGAGGCTGTACTTGAACCGTCCTTCACGCTGCAACACCGGCAAGGATGCGAAGGCCACCGTCTGATGCTGCTCGCTGCCGTCGGCCTCTTTAATGGTGACGTCGAGGTCGCCGGAGCTGCCGGTTGGGTACATATCGGTAATTTCAAAAGCGCCAGGCGAGACATAGCTCTGGTAAATGGTGTAGCCGTTTTGTTTGACGATCACCTGCGCGTTGGTTCGGGCGATGCCGCGCACTACCGGGGCATAGCCGCGCAGGCTGTCCGGTAGCATATCGTCGTCGGAGGCCAACTGCGCGCCGCGAAACGGCACGCTGTCGAACATATCCGACGGCGCGGTGCTGTCGCCCAGCGTCAATTGGCTTTTAAGCGCGATAATGTTGCGCTGCGCGTAGGTATAGAGCGAATCCCAGCTCTCCTGCGCATTGCCGCCGTTGTCGCTACGGTTCCAGGTGCTGTAGTTACGAATACGCCACGGGCCCACGTTCAATCCTGGACGCAGGCTCAAATAGTAACTGTCGGAGTCCGACATGCCGCTATGGCGGGCTTCAGTGTTATCGCCGCTGAAGCTGTAGTTGAGCAGCAGAGCGTTGATGCCTTCATCCAGCCGTTCCGGCGCGACGTAGCCGCGAGCGTGATTGCTGACAGCGGCCTGTGGCACCGAAAGCTGCAGCAATTGACGCTCAAAGATAAATTCCGCTCTCGCCTGTGGGATGGCGCTTAGATCGGCGCAGTCACCCGCAAGGCGGGGAAACTGGTCGGTGCGAACGCCAAATTCCTTCAGCGTGGCGACGCTCAGACACGGTTGCAGCGTGGTATTTCCTGCGGCGTCTTTTTGCGTGACAAACTCAACGTTATACACGCCGAGGGCGGTTTTGTTGAGCATGACGTTAACCCGGTAGGTGCCGGGCATCTGGCCGACGCCTTCTTCAAAGGCGGAGAGGTCGGTCAGATCTTTCCCCGGCCCGTCAATCCCCAGCAGCGCCGGGTTAAAGTATTCGCGGGCCAGCGCGCTGCTGCACAGCGGTAAGGCGCACTGTAAGGCAATAAAGCAGGCGATCTGACTCAGCGTCATTCTTTTTTTGTATGCGTCTGCATTCATCCCGATTTCCTTTCGGTGCTGGTGTTAAAGGCGCGCGCGGTGCTCGCTGCCGATGGAGCCAAAGTCGTTAATCAGCGTCCAGCTCACATCGCCGCTGGCGCCGTTGGGGATGCTAAAACTGGCGGAGCTCATGGGCGCCACGTAGGTAGCATCCTTCACCGTACTGGCGCCGACCTTTAACGTGCTGAAGTTCATGTAATAGGCTGTAGGGTTGCTGACGGTGAGCTTGTTGCCGCTGCGCTGCCAGCTGAGTTTCCCGGTAAGATCTTCCGGTTGTTGCGTCAGAGACTGCGGGCGATAAATTAATTTGATGCGCGTTTTCACCGCTATTTGCAGGGTGTTGACGTTATCTTTCTTTTCAGTCGCCGGGATCGATTTAATATTCAGCCAGTAAAGCGATTCACGGTCTTCGGCAAGATTGCCGCCGGTGCGAATAATCCGCAGGGTGTTTTCTTGCCCGCCGCCCAGGCGAAATAGCGGTGGCGTGACCATAAACGGTGATTTATCCGCGCTGGATTCTCCGGCATCGCTCCATGACTGAATTAAAAAGGATGACTTGTCGGGATTTTTGACGCTAATCGAGGTTTCTTTTTTTTCACCGTTATAAATGACACGGGTCCCCCCGACAATAACGCCTGCCTGCACGGATGCTGATAGCAACGAGACGACAACGATTGGAATATATTTATTCATTGCTTATACCTCGAAAAATAAAGCCGGAAATACCCGGCTTTATTCATTATTAATAACGAGTCATGCCGTACTCAGAGGATTAGTTGTAGGTCAGCGTAAAGTTAACGGAACCATTCGCGTCACCACCGTTAATGGTGGCTTCGGTAGCAATATAGCGAGCGAAGAAGTCGAGGCTGGTGTCAGCCGGTGCCTCGGCCGTTCCTTTGATGGTGACTTCATTGGATTTGGCGCCCAGCGGCAGCGCGGAGCTGTCCGCGTTCAGCAACTGGATGGCGACGCCTTTGGCAACGCTCGCGGTGCCATAGCCGGTCAACTGCAGGTAGTCGTTATTGATGGTATCTGGCTTACCGTCGTATTTAACGGAAACCGGTTTGCCCAGCAGATCAGCTGGGCAGCCGCTTAACACCAGGGTGAATTCGGTCGTGGCTGCCGTATCGCCTGGCGCAGCAAAAGCGGTTTTCGCCACTTCGCCCAGCTCAACGGTCTGCGGGTTGGCGACGGTGCTGTTAACCTGGCAACCGGCTTCGATGATTTTACCGGTAAAATTAACGGTACCATCCTGAGCCATGACTGAAGAAGCAATGCCCATAGAGGTGAAAAATGCGACTGCGGCCAATTTTCCTTTCATTACATATTCCCTATTACATGAGGTAGCATACTTCCACTCTTAATATATTTAATAAGAGTGATAACATTTTTGACGTATTAATTGTGAATGAGATTAATCGTTGTTGATAAACGAATTAACTCGGCGGGAATATTTAATGAATATGTTATTGACAACAATTAATTTAATCTAAAAGGTATATTAAATTAGGGTTAATAAATCCATGCTGATAATTATATTGATGTGTTAATTATGTGGAGGGTGGCGTGAATGGTTGGTAACTTAATGATTAAATTGAATGGATGAAATCATGTCTTTAATTTAAAATTATTTAATTCGATTCTGAAGCATTCGGGAGAATATGTCTATAGGGAACGAATAGAGTAAAATATTTTTTTGTAAAATTGTTTGTTTTGTAATCAGTGGCTGAAATATTTCTCGGCAATGACCTAATCCTGTTATGACTGTGTGTAGGGTGCGCCGAACGCAGAACGAGCGGTTCTGTGCCGTAAAGGTCCGGACGGGCTGTGAATTATTCACCCCGCCTGATACCCTTATATTAAAAATCAGGAGCGCAAATGTATTTGATCAACGGTAAAGCCTCTGACCTCTTACCCGTCGCCGACCGTGGGCTACAGTTTGGCGATGGCTGTTTTACAACGGCGCGGGTGAGGGAAGGGCGCATCGCTTTGCTGGCCGCACATCTCGCGCGGCTACAGCAGGCCTGCGCTCGGCTGGCAATTCCGTTCGACGCGTGGGAGATGCTTGATGAAGAGATGCGGCGCATGGCGTTGCCGCATGCGGACGGGGTGCTGAAGGTGACGCTCACCCGCGGCGCGGGTGGTCGCGGCTATAGCTCGGCAGACTGCCAGCAGCCGACACGAATTCTCAGCATTTCTGCCGCTCCTGCCCACTATGCCCGCTGGAAGGAGACAGGGGCGACGCTGGCGTTGAGCCTGGTTCCGCTCGGGCGTAATCCTTACCTGGCCGGGCTTAAACACCTCAATCGCCTTGAACAGGTGCTGATTCGTTCTCATCTTGAGCAGACAAACGCCGATGAGGCCCTTGTCCTTGACAGCGACGGGTGGCTTACGGAATGCTGTGCCGCCAATCTGTTCTGGCGCTGCGGCAGCGATGTGTATACCCCGCGCCTCGACCAGGCGGGGGTGAACGGTATTATGCGGCAATTTATTATCGCCCAACTGGCACCGACGGCCTATCGCGTGGTCGAAGTGAATGCGCCGCTGTCGGCGCTGGAACAGGCGGATGAAGTGCTGATTTGCAACGCGCTGATGCCGGTAGTCCCCGTTCAACGCTATGCGGATTTGCACTGGTCAGCCCGCGAGCTTTACCAATTTTTAGCCCCAATTTGTGAGTCGTCTGATTAGCATGATGAAACTGTTACGCTTTGTTCTGTTGGTATTGATTGGTCTCGGCATTGCCGCTGGCGTCGGTATGTGGAAGGTGCGTCAGATGGCGGATAGCGCGCTGCTGATTAAAGAAGATACTGTCTTTACGCTGAAAGCGGGGACCGGTCGCCTGGCGCTGGGCGACCAGCTGTATGCCGACAAGGTGATAAACCGTCCGCGCGTTTTCCAGTGGCTGCTGCGCCTGGAGCCAGAACTCTCGCATTTTAAGGCCGGTACCTATCGCTTTACCCCACAGATGACCGTCCGTGAGATGCTGCAACTGCTGGCAAGCGGCAAAGAAGCCCAGTTCCCGCTGCGCTTCGTGGAAGGGATGCGCCTGAGCGATTACCTGAAGCAGCTGCGTGAGGCGCCTTATATCAAGCACACGCTCAGCGATGACAGCTACGCCACCGTCGCGAAAGCGTTGGCGCTGGATAATCCTGAGTGGATTGAAGGCTGGTTCTGGCCGGATACCTGGATGTATACCGCCAATACCACCGACGTGGCCATCCTCAAACGCGCGCATCAGAAGATGGTGACCCAGGTCGATAAAGTCTGGGAAGGCCGCATGGACAACCTGCCGTATCAGGATAAAAACCAGCTGGTGACCATGGCGTCGATTATTGAAAAAGAGACGGCGGTGCCAGAGGAGCGCGATCGCGTGGCGTCGGTGTTTATCAATCGATTACGCCTCGGCATGCGCCTGCAGACGGACCCAACGGTCATCTACGGGATGGGGGAGAGCTACGACGGCAAGATTTCGCGTAAAGATCTTGAGACCCCAACCGCGTATAATACCTACACCATTTCCGGTCTGCCGCCGGGGGCGATTGCCTGCCCGGGCGAAGCGTCGCTGAATGCGGCCGCGCATCCGGCTAAAACGCCATATCTGTATTTTGTGGCCGATGGTAAAGGCGGGCATACGTTTAATACCAATCTTGCAGACCATAACCGGTCGGTGCAGGGTTACCTGAAAGTGCTAAAGGATAAAAATGCGCAGTAATTACATCGTCATTGAAGGACTGGAAGGGGCGGGCAAAACCACCGCGCGGGATGTGGTTGTGGAAACACTGCGCGACCTCGGCGTGAACGACCTGCTGTTTACCCGCGAGCCGGGCGGCACCGTGCTGGCGGAAAAGCTGCGCAGCCTGGTGCTGGACATTAAATCGGTCGGCGACGAAGTGATTACCGATAAAGCGGAAGTGCTGATGTTCTACGCCGCCCGCGTGCAGCTGGTTGAAACGGTGATCAAACCGGCGCTGGCAAGCGGGCAGTGGGTGATTGGCGATCGTCATGACCTTTCCACCCAGGCCTACCAGGGCGGCGGCCGCGGTATCGATCGCACGATGCTGGCGACCCTGCGCGACGCGGTGCTCGGGGATTTTCGCCCGAATCTGACCATTTATCTCGACGTGACGCCGGAAGTGGGCCTCAAGCGCGCCCGCGCTCGTGGCGATCTCGATCGCATCGAGCAAGAGTCGCTGAACTTCTTTAACCGCACCCGCGCGCGCTATCTTGAACTGGCGGCGGCGGATGACAGCATTATCACCGTTGACGCGACCCAACCGCTGGAGAAAGTGATGCGCGATATCCGCGCCGCGGTCACCGCGTGGGTAGCGGAGCAGCAGGCATGAAATGGTATCCGTGGTTACGCCCGCCGTTTGAACAGCTCGTCACGAGCTATCAGGCCGGACGTGGTCACCATGCGCTGCTGGTTCAGGCGCGCAGCGGAATGGGGGCTGACTCGCTGGTCTACGCCATCACCCGTTTTCTGATGTGCCAGAACCCGGACGGCCATAAAAGCTGCGGGCAATGCCATAGCTGTCAGCTGATGCAGGCGGGAACGCACCCTGACTACTACGCGCTGCAGCCCGAGAAGGGCAAAAGTACGTTAGGCATCGACGCGGTACGCGAGGTGAGCGAAAAGCTGTATGAGCATTCTCGCCTGGGCGGCGCAAAGGTGGTGTGGATAGCGGATGCCACGCTGCTGACCGAAGCCGCCGCCAACGCGCTGCTGAAAACGCTGGAAGAACCGCCGAAAAATACCTGGTTTTTCCTTGCTTGTCAGGAGCCTGCGCGGCTGCTGGCAACGCTGCGTAGCCGCTGTCGTTTTTTCCATCTGGCGCCGCCGAGCGAACAGTACGCGCTGGCGTGGCTGGAGCGAGAAAACAGCGCCTCGCGCGATACGCTGCTGACGGCGCTGCGTTTGTCCGATCATGCGCCCGCCGCGGCGCTGGAGCTGTTGGCGCCTGAGACCTGGGCCACGCGCGAAAAATTTTGTCAGGCGCTGGGCGTGACGCTCAACAGCGGCGACTGGCTGGCGTTTTTGCCCTCGCTGAACCATGATTCAGTCGTGCAGCGTTTACACTGGCTGTCGTCATTACTGCTCGATGCCCTCAAATATCAGCAGCGCATTACGCGGCTGACCAATGCCGATAGCCTGCCGCTGGTCGCCCAGCTGGCGCAAGCGCTGTCCGCCGCGCGCCTGCAGGCGATTGTCGCCGATGCTTGCGCCTGTCGTGAACAGCTGCAAAGCGTCACGGGGCTGAACCGCGAACTTATTCTCACCGAGCGCCTTCTGCGCTGGGAACAATATCTGCAACCTGGTGCGGTGCTGCCGGTATCCCACCTCTAAGAGAGACATTATGTTTTTAGTCGACTCGCACTGCCATCTCGATGGCCTTGATTATCAATCCCTGCATAAAGACGTGGATGACGTGATGGCGAAAGCCGCCGCGCGTGACGTCCGTTTTGCCCTGGCGGTGGCGACGACGCTGCCTGGCTATCATCGTATGCGTGAGCTGGTGGGCAATCGCCCGGAAGTGGTCTTCTCCTGCGGTGTGCATCCGCTCAATCAGGATGAACCGTACGATGTTGAAGAGCTGCGCCGTCTGGCGGCAGAAGAGGGCGTGGTGGCGATGGGCGAAACCGGCCTTGATTACTTCTATACGCCAGAAACCAAACCGCAGCAGCAGCTGTCGTTCCGTCACCATATTCAAATTGGCCGTGAGCTGAATAAGCCGGTGATCGTCCATACCCGCGATGCCCGCGCCGATACGCTGGCAATCCTGCGGGAAGAAAAAGTGACGGATTGCGGCGGTGTACTACACTGTTTCACTGAAGACGTGGAGACGGCAGGAAAGCTGTTGGATATGGGTTTCTATATCTCGTTTTCCGGGATTGTGACCTTCCGTAACGCGGAGCAACTGCGCGAAGCCGCACGCTATGTCCCGCTGGACAGGCTGCTGGTTGAGACCGATTCGCCTTATCTGGCGCCGGTGCCGCATCGCGGTAAAGAGAACCAGCCGGCGATGGTGCGTGACGTCGCTGAATACATGGCGGTACTGAAAGGCGTTAGCGTTGAACAGCTGGCGCAGCAGACCACCGAGAACTTCTCGACGCTCTTCCATATTGATCCCGCCCGTCTGCAATCCGCCTGATTTCAGAGCTTATTTTAATGCTCGTAATTAATGGTTAAAGCGAGTACAGTTCACCGCCGTAAAAGTGGCGGTGAATGTTAATCTTGCAACATGCGGACATGTTTTATGTAAAGATTATTCAGTTTTTGCGCCATAGCTCTTTGAAACGTGATAGCCGTCAAACAAAATCACAGGGAATTATTTTACTCTGTGTAATAAATAAAAAGGGCACTTAGATGTCCTGTCCCTGGTGAGTTCCTCCCCTCTCACCGATGCGTGAAAACGTAGATAAAAGTACAAAAAACTCAGGAGCACTCCTTATTATGTTTAAGAATGCATTTGCTAACCTGCAGAAGGTCGGTAAATCGCTGATGCTGCCGGTTTCCGTGCTGCCTATCGCAGGTATCCTGCTGGGCGTCGGTTCCGCAAACTTCAGCTGGCTGCCAGCCGTCGTTTCTCATGTTATGGCAGAAGCAGGCGGTTCTGTTTTTGCTAACATGCCGCTTATCTTCGCTATCGGTGTGGCGTTAGGCTTCACCAATAACGATGGCGTATCCGCACTGGCCTCAGTCGTCGCTTATGGCATCATGGTGAAAACCATGGCTGTGGTTGCGCCGCTGGTACTGCACTTACCGGCTGAAGAAATTGCTGCTAAACACCTGGCTGATACCGGTGTTCTCGGCGGTATCATCTCCGGTGCCATCGCTGCGTACATGTTCAACCGCTTCTACCGCATCAAGCTGCCAGAATACCTGGGCTTCTTCGCGGGCAAGCGCTTTGTACCGATTATCTCCGGTCTGGCCGCTATCTTCACTGGCGTGATCCTGTCCTTCATCTGGCCGCCAATCGGTACTGCTATCCAGACCTTCTCTCAGTGGGCTGCTTACCAGAACCCGGTTGTCGCGTTCGGTATCTACGGCTTCATCGAGCGTTGCCTGGTGCCGTTCGGTCTGCACCATATCTGGAACGTTCCTTTCCAGATGCAGATTGGCGAATACACCAACGCAGCAGGTCAGGTCTTCCACGGCGATATCCCGCGTTACATGGCGGGCGACCCGACTGCGGGCAAACTGTCCGGTGGCTTCCTGTTCAAAATGTACGGTCTGCCGGCAGCCGCTATCGCTATCTGGCACTCTGCTAAACCAGAAAACCGCGCCAAAGTGGGCGGTATCATGATCTCCGCAGCGCTGACCTCGTTCCTGACCGGTATCACCGAGCCGATCGAGTTCTCCTTCATGTTCGTTGCGCCGATCCTGTACGTTATCCACGCGATTCTGGCTGGCCTGGCGTTCCCGATCTGTATCCTGCTGGGTATGCGTGACGGTACTTCCTTCTCTCACGGTCTGATCGACTTTATCGTTCTGTCCGGTAACAGCAGCAAGCTGTGGCTGTTCCCGATTGTCGGTATCTGCTATGCGATCGTGTACTACGTTATCTTCCGCGTGCTGATTAAAGCACTGGATCTGAAAACGCCGGGTCGTGAAGACACCACTGAAGAATCCAAAGCGGGCGCAACCAGTGAAATGGCTCCGGCGCTGATTGCAGCCTTCGGCGGTAAAGAAAACATCACCAACCTCGACGCTTGTATCACCCGTCTGCGCGTGAGCGTAGCCGACGTCGCCAAAGTGGATCAGGCTGGCCTGAAGAAACTGGGCGCTGCGGGTGTGGTTGTCGCAGGTTCCGGCGTTCAGGCGATTTTCGGGACCAAATCCGATAACCTGAAAACCGAGATGGACGACTATATTCGCAATAACTAAGTTATTTCGAAGTCGAAAATTTGGGGAGACTAAGGCAGCCGAATGGCTGCCTTTTTTACATCTGACGGATGGGGGCTGGTCCCGGCGACGCTTCGCCTGGACGGGCTACCTGCAACCTGTAGCTCAGGCGCCGGGGAGCGCGATGCTCAGGCAGACAAAAAAGGGAGCCTTATGGCTCCCTTGGTTTTGTCTGGCCATTAAATCAGAACTGATAGCTTGCGGTAATGCTTACGTTGCGAGGTTCACCGTAAACGATAGAACCGTCGATATTGGTATCGTAGGTTTTATCAAACAGGTTGTTGATATTGCCCTGTAGGGCAAAGTTTTTCGTCACCTGGTAGCGGGTGAACAAATCCACCAGCGCATAGCTACCTTGCTCGGCACGGAAAGTGCCGTACGGTGTTACCGTGTCTTTATACACGCGGTTCTGCCAGTTCACGCCGCCGCCGACGGTCAGCTCCGGCATCACCGGCAGACGATAGCGGGTAAACAGCTTCACGGATGTGCGTGGCAGGTTCGGGTTTACCGCCTTGCCATCACTGTCTTCTGCGACGTAGCGGGTCGCCCCGAAGGTCATCTGCCAGTTATCGGTGAGCGCGCCGTTAATTTCAAACTCTACGCCTTTGCTGACGGTGCCGTCGACGGTGGTGTAGGCGATTTCGCCGTTGCTGCCGGCAATCGGCACGCCGGTAGACTGCCCCAGGTTATCCTGCTCAATACGGAACACGGACAGGGTGGTGGTCAGGCGGCTGTCCATCCAGTCGGATTTCAGGCCCACCTCGTAGTTGTTGCCGGTAATCGGCTTCAGGTATTTACCGGAACTGTCTTTGTCGTTTTGCGGCTGGAAGATAGAGGTATAGCTGGCGTAGGTAGACCAGTTTTCGTTGATGTCATACACCAGGCCCGCATACGGCGTAGTGTGGTTCTGCTCCATGGTGTAGGACAGCGTGTTAACGCTCCAGTTGGTGTAACGCGCGCCGACGATCAGGTGCAGTGGGTCGGCAAGCGAAATACGCGTCGCGGCGTACAGCGACTTCATGCGCGTGGTGTCGTCCTGCGCCAGGCTTTGCGGATCCCAGCTGGTTTGCGGGAAGCTGGCGCTGTTGAAGTTATAGAAGCTGCCAATCTCATCCGGGAAGACGTTGGCCCACGAACTGTAGTAGCGGTTATTTTGCTTGCTATAGCTGCCGCCGAGCATCAGGTTGTGCTGGCGCCCGAACAGGTCATAGCTGCCGTCGGCGTACAAATCCAGCGCGTCTACTTTACGCTTGCCGCTGTTCCAGCCCGTTCCCCCCACATAGTCATAGCCCGGGCCGTAACTGCCGTACGGGCCGACTAACGTACCGTCGGCTTTATTGACGTAAGCATCGATGTACATCATTTTACTGTCGAACTTCACCTCGGAGTGGGTGGCGTTCAGCGTTGCCTGCCAGGTATCGGCGAAACGCTGCGTCAGGGTCATAAAGACCTTATTAATGTCTTTATCGTTGTAGGCCCAATCCGGTGAAGTGCTGTGCGCGCGATCGTAATGGTTGGTGCTGCCGTCGGTATTCCAGCGCGGCAGGCCGCCCCAGGTTGGGCTATTGATATTGATACGTTGATATTCATAGCCAACGGAGAGCGCGGTGGTGTCGCCCAGATCGGCATCGAGAATGCCGGAGAAGAAGGTTTTGTCGTTATTGTAGCGGTCAAGCCAGGAGTCGTTGTTCTGATAGCCGGCCACGATACGCGCACGCACTTTACCGTCTTCGGTCAGTGGGCTTTGCAGGTCGGCAACGTAGCGCTGCTTATTCCAGCTACCATATTCGGCAGAGAGATTGCCTTTAAACGTCTGGCTGATGGCGTGTTTGCGAACCATGTTGATCGAAGCGGAAGGGTTACCGGTGCCGGTCATCAGGCCGTTCGCGCCGCGAACCACTTCCACGCGTTCAAACAGCGCGGTATCGGAAAGGGCATCGCCCAGATTCCAGCGGGATTCAAAATAGGTCGGAATGCCATCGACCATATAGTTGTCAATTTCAAAACCGCGAGAGAAGTAGCTGGTACGGTCGGAATCGGCCTGGCTGCTGGTAATGCCCATGGTGTTGTTCATCACGTCGCCCAGCGTTTGCAACTGCTGATCCTGCATACGTTGCTCGCTGACGATGGTGACCGACTGCGGAATATCGCGCTGGACCATCTGCATCTTCGTGCCGGCAGTGGTGGTTTTCACGCTGTAGTCCTGCGTTTCGCTATCGTTGCCAGTGTTGCTGGTGCCATCAACGATAATCGTATCTTCACTGGCGGCAAAGCTTAAGCCTGGGGACAACGCGAGCGCGATGCCCATCGCCAGCATTGACGGCGCCAGACGGCCGTAGCGGATATTGGAAGTGTGAGACATATAAACCCTTAATCAATCGTCATTATTTTTGTCCGCCGCTCTGTGGTGACGGTCGTGTTATAGGCCAACGCGCATGCGCATAATGAATGCAAATGAGAAATATACGCATTTTTATTACAATGTAAACAAAAGTAAGAATGCGATTGGGAAAGAATGAAACGGGATTTCAGGAGTGGAGAGAAAACAATACGGCCGCATCAGCGGCCGTATAAGGATGAAAAAATAAAAAAATAATCAGTCTGTTATTTCGTTCAGGCGAGGGCGTTTTCTTCCAGTTGACGCATAAACTGACGAACCCAATCCATGCGCGTCTTACGCTCGCCGAGCTCCTGGAAGAACTTCAACCGTGTCGGACCGTCGAGGCGGAAGTGCTGCGGCTGTTTTTGCAGCAGGCCAATCAGCCACGTTGGGTTGACGTGATTCTTCTCGGCAAATTCAATCACGCCGCCTTTCTCGTTGCCTTCCAGCTTACGGATCCCCAGCTTTTGCGCCTGCTGACGCAGACGGGCGATATCCAGCAGATTACGCGCTGCATCCGGTAGCAGGCCGAAGCGATCGATCAGCTCAACTTTGATCTCTTCCAGCTCGTTTTCGTTCTTCGCGCTGGCAATACGCTTGTAGAAGGAGAGGCGCGTGTTAACGTCCGGGATAAAATCATCCGGCAACAGCGACGGCATACGCAGCTCAACTTCGGTTTGCTGGCTGGTTAAATCCTCCAGCGACGGTTCGCGACCCTCTTTTAGCGCATCGACGGCGTTTTCCAGCATCTCCATGTACAGCGAGAAGCCGATGGATTCCATCTGTCCGCTTTGCCCTTCGCCCAGCAGTTCGCCCGCACCGCGAATTTCGAGGTCGTGGGTGGCCAGCGCAAAACCTGCGCCCAAATCTTCCAGCGAGGCGATGGCTTCCAGACGTTTCTGGGCATCCGGGGTCATAGCTTTAGGATGCGGCGTCAGCAGCCAGGCATAGGCCTGGTGGTGCGAACGCCCCACGCGGCCGCGCAGCTGATGCAGCTGCGCCAGACCAAAGTGGTCGGCGCGCTCGATGATGATGGTATTGGCGGTCGGAATGTCGATACCGGTCTCGATAATGGTGGTACACACCAGCACGTTGAAGCGCTGGTGGTGGAAATCGTTCATCACCCGTTCCAGCTCGCGCTCGCGCATCTGGCCGTGACCGATGGCGATACGCGCTTCCGGCACCAGTTCCGCCAGTCTATCGGCGGCTTTCTGAATATTCTCGACATCGTTGTACAGGTAGTACACCTGGCCACCGCGCAGCGTTTCACGCAGGATCGCTTCGCGCACCACCAGACTATCGTACTCACGCACAAAGGTTTTGACCGCCAGACGGCGGGCTGGTGGGGTAGCGATAATCGACAGATCGCGCATACCGCTCATCGCCATGTTCAGGGTTCGCGGAATAGGCGTGGCGGTGAGCGTCAGAATGTCGACGTCGGCGCGCATCGCTTTAATGCGCTCTTTGTGGCGCACGCCGAAGCGATGCTCTTCATCGACGATCAGCAGCCCCAGATCGCGCAGCTTCACGTCGCTTTGCAGCAGCTTGTGGGTACCGATCAGAATATCGATTTTGCCCTCGGCGGCTTCCGCCAGGATCTGCGTCTGCTCTTTGGCGCTGCGGAAGCGGGAGAGCATCTCAATGCGCACCGGCCAGTTGGCGAAACGGTCGCGGAAGTTATCATAGTGCTGCTGCGCCAGCAGGGTCGTCGGCACCAGCACCGCAACCTGCTTATGGTTCTCAACCGCGAGGAAGGCGGCGCGCATCGCGACCTCGGTTTTACCAAAGCCAACATCGCCGCACACCAGACGATCCATAGCCAGCGGCTGGCACATGTCGCTGAGCACCGCGTTGATCGCCTGGGCCTGATCCGGCGTGGTTTCAAACGGGAAGCTGTCGCAGAACAGCTGATACTGTTCACGATCGTGCTTGAAGGCAAAGCCCTCTTTCGCTGCCCGCTGGGCGTAGATATCCAGCAGCTCCGCGGCCACATCGCGCACTTTTTCCGCCGCTTTTTGTCGCGCGCGGCTCCAGGCATCGCCGCCCAGTTTGTGCAGCGGTGCGTTCTCTTCCGCGCCGCCGGCGTAGCGGCTAATCAGGTGCAATGAGGAGACCGGTACGTACAGCTTGGCGTCGTTGGCGTAGGTGAGGATCAGATACTCGGCGGTGATGCCGCCTGCTTCCAGGGTCGTCATGCCGCCGTAGCGCCCCACGCCGTGCTCGAGATGCACCACCGGCTGGCCGATGTGCAACTCCGCCAGGTTACGAATCAGGGTGTCCGGGTTAATGGTCCGACGGGCATCCTGACGACGACGCGCCACGCGCTCACCCAGCAGATCGCTTTCGCAAATCAGCGCCAGGTTATGTTGCGTATCGATAAAGCCATGCTCGGCGGCGCCGATCATCAGATAGTGACCTTTACCGCTTGCTTCATCGAGCCGCTGAATCCGTTTTGGCGACAGCTTGATCCGCGCCAACAGTTCGCCTAACGCTTCGCGGCGGCCCTCGCTCTCTACCGAGAAGACCACCGGCCCGCTAAAGGACTCGATAAACTTACGCAGGTTATCCAGCGGCGATTTATTTTGCGCCTGGACGGAAAGGTCCGGCAGCGGCTGGAAGCCGAGGTTGTTATTCGCCGCTTTGTCTGCCAGATGCTCGGTTTTAAGCTGGATACGCGGCCATTTTTTCAGCTCGCTGTTCAGCTCTTCGGTACGCAGCCACAGCTGGGCGGGCGGCAGCAGCGGACGCATCGGATCCACGCCGCGGTTTTCAAAACGTGCCTGTGCATCAGCCTGGAAACGGTTGGCGCTGGCCTCGACGTCGCCGGTATTCACCAGCAGAGTGTTGGCCGGGAAATAGCTGAACAGCGCGGGCAGCGGCTCGCTGAAGAACAGCGGCTGCCAGTATTCGATCCCGGCAGGCAGCGTGCCTTTACTGACCTGCTGGTAGATATGCTCGGCGTCACGTTTGACCTCAAACTTATCGCGCCATTGGCTGCGGAACAGTTCGATAGCGGTTTTATCGGTCGGGAATTCGTGCGCGGGCAGCAGGTTAATGGCTTCCACCTCTTCCAGCGTACGCTGGCTGTCGACGTCAAACACGCGCAGGCTGTCGATTTCATCGTCGAAGAAGTCAAGGCGATAGGGCTGCTCGCTGCCCATCGGATAGAGATCCAGCAGCGCGCCGCGGGTGGCGTATTCACCGTGCTCCATCACCTGATCGACATGACGATAACCCGCGCTGTCGAGCTGGCTGCGCAGGGCGTCGCGCGACAGGCGCTGGCCTTTTTTCATCACCAGCGCGTGGCCGTGCAGGAAACTGTGCGGGCAGACGCGCTGCATCAGCGTGCTAACCGGCACGATCAATACGCCGCGCTGCATGGTGGGTAACTGGTAGAGCGTCGACAGGCGCGAGGAGATAATATCCTGATGCGGCGAGAAGCTGTCATAGGGCAGCGTCTCCCAGTCGGCGAGGTTCATCACCAGGCTGTCGGTAAACTGAGCAATTTCATCGTGCAGGCGCAGGGCGTTCTGCATATCCGGGGCGATTAACACCACCGGCCCCGCATGACGCTCGGCGATATCCGCCACCAATGTCGCGCAGGCCGCGCCGGTCAGTTCGCCAAGCAGGCGCTGGTCGCCGGGTTTTGTCGGTAGGGCATAACGGGCAAGTTCAGGCATAGTCAGCGCACGTTCTCCAGAAGGCCGTATTTCCACGGTAATAATATAAATTTGCTGTACTTATTATCCGTGATGGTGGCCGGAGTGCAACCGCTGAAAATGCGGGGATGGCGCGTTTCAGATCATTTGCCGCTTCTGCTGGCTGAGCTTGCGGTACTGCTGTGGCGACATGCCGACCAATTTGCTGAAGGTGCTGTAAAAACGGCTGCTGGAGCGAAAACCCGCGGTCATGGCAACGTCAATGATGGTTTTATCCGTATCGCTCAACAGCGCGCGGACGTGGTTGATGCGCATCGCCGTAATGTACTGCTTTAAGGTGAGCTGCATGACGCGCTGGAAAATGCCCATCGCGTAGTTGGCATTCAGCTTCACATGTTCCGCGACGTCATTGATGGTTAACGCCTGATCATAGTTATCGGCAATAAACCCAAGCATCTGGCTGACGTAAAACTGCGCGTGGCGCGAGACGCTGTTTTTGTGCGTGCGTGAGGTCTTATTCAGCAGGATAGGCTGCCAGCCGGAGAGGCTAAAACGCTTAAGCATCAGGGCTATTTCATCGATGGCCAACTGACGAATCTGTTCATTCGGGCTGGCAAGCTCCTGCTGCCAGCGGGTCACTTCAAAGGCGCTCAGCTGCTGAGTGGCGAGCGACTTTATCACCATGCCATGGGTGACGTAGTTGACCAGTTCGCGGTCCAGCGGCCAGGAGAGGAACAAATGCATAGGGAGGCTGAAAATAGCCATCTGCTGACAATGTCCCGGACGGGTGAGCTGGTGCGGCGTACAGGCCCAGAAGAGGGTGATATGCCCTTGTTTTATCTGCACGACTTCATTGTTGATCAGGTATTCGACGTCACCATCAAATGGCACGTTCACCTCGACCTGTCCGTGCCAGTGGCTGGCGGGCATGGCGTGCGGTGGACGGAGTTCAACATCAAGACGCTGGTATTCCGAATAGAGTGAGAGTGGGCTACGGGTCTGTTTTTCATCGCCATTGCACATGTGCGGGTCGGGCGGAAGAAGTGGGATTGGCTCGTTGCTCATGGCGGCTCCATTTCCTGATTTATCAGAATGACGTCAGAGCGGGGAGTTAACAACCGGGAAGTCGGCTGTAAAACCCATCGCTTAGTCTAATAGTAACCGCTAATTCAGGCCGTATACTCTGCTTTTGCGCTCATTTATTCCCAAAAGCTCAGATCACTCGCTGCCCGGTCGCCGATCTGAGTTTATGGGAATGCTCATCGCGGAAGGTGGAAGTTTTCCCGAGTACCGCATGCCACCATGTTCTTGTCCACTTATTGTTCTGGAGAGTCATGATGACAGCACCCAAAATTACTTTTATCGGCGCCGGGTCGACGATTTTTGTCAAAAATATCCTCGGCGATGTTTTTCATCGTGAAGCATTGAAGTCCGCGCATATTGCGCTGATGGATATCGATGCCACGCGGCTGGAAGAGTCGCACATTGTGGTGCGCAAGCTGATGGATTCGGCCGGAGCATCTGGCCATATTACCTGTCATACCGACCAGCGCGCGGCATTGCAGGGCGCGGACTTTGTGGTCGTCGCCTTCCAGATTGGCGGCTATGAACCCTGTACCGTGACCGACTTCGAGGTGTGTAAACGCCACGGGCTGGAACAAACCATCGCCGATACGCTTGGGCCGGGCGGCATTATGCGCGCGCTGCGGACCATCCCGCATCTCTGGCAAATTTGTGAGGATATGAGTGAGCTGTGCCCGAATGCCACCATGCTTAACTACGTTAACCCGATGGCGATGAACACCTGGGCAATGTACGCTCGCTACCCGCACATCAAACAGGTGGGGCTGTGCCATTCGGTACAAGGAACGGCGGAAGAACTGGCTCGCGATCTCGGTATTGATCCCGCTTCGTTGCGTTATCGCTGCGCCGGTATTAACCACATGGCGTTCTATCTTGAACTGGAACGCAAAAACGCCGACGGCGAGTACGTCAATCTCTACCCGGAACTGCTGGCTGCCTATGCCGCAGGCGAGGCCCCGAAGCCAAATATTCATGGCAATACGCGCTGCCAGAACGTTGTGCGCTATGAAATGTTCAAAAAGCTGGGCTACTTCGTCACCGAATCGTCCGAGCATTTTGCCGAATATACGCCGTGGTTTATTAAGCCCGGGCGCGAAGATCTGATCGAACGCTACAAGGTACCGCTGGACGAATACCCTAAACGTTGCGTTGAACAGTTGGCAAACTGGCATAAGGAGCTGGAAGAGTACAAAACCGCTGAACGTATTGATATTAAACCGTCGAGAGAGTACGCCAGCACCATCATGAACGCCCTGTGGACCGGCGAGCCGAGCGTTATTTATGGCAACGTACGTAACGACGGTCTGATTGATAACCTGCCGCAGGGCAGCTGCGTGGAGGTTGCTTGCCTGGTCGATGCGAACGGTATTCAGCCGACAAAAGTGGGGGCGATTCCTGCACACCTTGCGGCGATGATGCAGACCAATATTAACGTGCAGACGCTGCTGACGGAGGCCATTCTGACGGAAAATCGCGATCGTGTTTATCACGCGGCGATGATGGATCCGCATACCGCAGCCGTACTGGGCATCGACGAAATCTATGCGCTGGTGGATGACCTGATTACCGCCCACGGCGACTGGTTGCCAGCCTGGCTGCACCGCTAAAAAAATGACGGCGCCGGGCAAAGTATCCGGCGCTTTACCTCTCGCTAATAACAGAAGGCGGGCACTGGTAACAGTGACCCGGTACCCTATGAGCATCTCTCTGACAACAAAACTCAGTTACGGATTCGGTGCGTTTGGTAAAGATTTCGCCATCGGCATTGTTTATATGTATCTGATGTATTACTACACCGACGTCGTCGGGCTGTCGGTTGGCCTGGTGGGCACGCTGTTCCTTGTGGCGCGTATCTGGGATGCGATTAACGACCCCATCATGGGATGGATAGTGAACGCCACGCGAACGCGATGGGGCAAATTCAAACCGTGGATCCTTATCGGTACGCTTGCGAACTCGCTGATTCTGTTTTTACTGTTCAGCGCTCATCTGTTTGAAGGCACCGCGCAGGTCGTGTTTGTCTGCGTCACCTATATCCTGTGGGGAATGACCTACACCATTATGGATATTCCTTTCTGGTCGCTGGTGCCGACGATTACCCTTGATAAGCGCGAACGCGAACAACTGGTTCCGTATCCGCGTTTCTTCGCCAGCCTGGCCGGATTTGTCACGGCAGGCATTACGCTACCTTTCGTGGAGGCCGTCGGCGGCGCGGATCGTGGGTTTGGTTTCCAGATGTTTACGCTGGTGCTGATTGCTTTCTTTATCGTCTCGACCGTTGTCACGCTGCGCAACGTGCACGAAGTTTTCTCCTCCGACAGCGACGCGGCTTCCGATAGTGCTCGTCTGACGTTAAAAGGGATTGTGGCGCTGATTTACAAAAACGATCAGCTCTCCTGCCTGTTGGGGATGGCGCTGGCTTACAACATTGCCTCTAACATCATTACTGGCTTTGCGATTTACTACTTCACCTACGTGATTGGCGATGCGGCACTGTTCCCGTACTACCTTTCCTACGCGGGCGCGGCGAATTTACTCACTCTGATTCTCTTCCCGAGGCTGGTGAACGCGCTGTCGAGACGCGTACTGTGGGCCGGGGCGTCAATTCTGCCGGTGATCAGCTGCATCGGGCTGTTTGCGATGGCGCTGGCGGGATATCACAACGCGCCGCTGATTATCGTGGCCGGAGTGTTCCTTAACGTGGGAACCGCGCTGTTCTGGGTTCTGCAGGTCATCATGGTGGCGGATACCGTCGACTATGGCGAGTACAAGCTCAACGTTCGCTGCGAAAGTATTGCTTACTCGGTGCAGACGATGGTGGTGAAGGGCGGTTCGGCATTTGCGGCTTTCTTTATCGCCGTGGTGTTGGGCATCATCGGCTATACCCCAAATGTGGTGCAGTCGGCGCAAACCATTCAGGGCATGCAGTTCATTATGATTGCGTTACCGGCACTGTTTTTCATCATGACGCTGGTGCTGTATTTCCGTTATTACCGCCTGAATGGCGATGCCTTGCGTAAAATTCAGATTCACCTGTTGGATAAGTATCGCAAAACGCCATCGCCTGCCGTGGCGCTGGAAAATCCAGCCCCACTGGCGAGCGTTGTACGGGATGTGAAGGCGTAATCATGGAATGGACATCATGGATTGGCTATCTGGCAGCCTGTCTCACCACGCTCTCTTTTTTGCCGCAGGCCATTAAGGTTATTGTCACTCGCAACACCCAGGGTATTTCGGGTCTGATGTACGTGATGTTTGTCTGCGGGCTGGTGATGTGGCTGGTTTACGGTTTGATGATTGAAGACAAGGCTGTGAGTATGGCGAATTTTCTGACGCTGGTGTTTGCGATGCCAATTCTTGTCATTAAGCTGCGTCGAGGGTAGAGAAAGCCGGCCTGCAGGAGCCATCCTGTAGGCCGGATCGGCATTGGTGTCACCTGCCCGCATTTAACTGACGGTTATGCCAGCGCGCAAGCAGCAGCACCGTGGTCAGCGCGCCCAGCAGGGCGCAGAACATATCCGATTGCGTATCCCACGGGTCCCCCTGAGTGCCGAGGAAATCATCCGCGCCTTGCCCCATCGCCAGGGCGGCCCACCATTCAATCAGCTCGTAGGTGGCGCTAATGGCCAGCGCCACGCAGCACACCAGAAATGCCAGCATTTTAGGACCTTTGACGATACTCCCGCGCAGCAGAATTTCGCGTGCCGCCAGCGCAGGTACCAGGCCCTGGAAAAAGTGGCCGAGCTTGTCATAAGGGTTGCGGCTCAGGTTAAACCATTGCTGGACATCAAAGCCGATGGGCACCTTCGCGTAGGTATACTGACCGCCGACCATCAAAATAATGGCGTGACAGAAAATCAGCGCGTAAAGCAGCGGGGTGAGTGGATAACGGTGGGCGGTGAAAAGCAGCAACGGGATGATGATAATCACCGGCGTGACCTCCATCAGCCAGGTCACTTTTTCAGCGGCGTTAACGCCGGTGTAAACCAGAAAGAGGGCTAGCAGCAGCGCCCCCGTGCGCAATATCAGAGGGTTAACGGTGCGGTTCATCAGGCTTTCGCAAAGAGTTATGGAAAACATCACTATTGACCGTGTCGCTGAAAATTTCAACATTCGTATTCCCTTGTGATGAATTGTCAGCCTTGCGCTTACGGTTCAGTCATTTACCCATCCTGCTTTCGCTTATATACTCGTGCTTCTGCTATCAGCAACCAGACGGATTACATGTATCAACCTGTCGCACTATTTATCGGCCTGCGCTACATGCGTGGGCGAGCAGCGGACCGCTTCGGTCGCTTTGTTTCCTGGCTGTCGACAATCGGCATTACGCTTGGCGTGATGGCGCTGGTCACCGTCCTTTCGGTGATGAACGGCTTTGAACGCGAGCTGCAAAACAACATTCTGGGGCTGATGCCGCAGGCCATTCTGAGCGCTGAACAGGGTTCCCTGAATCCGCAAAAAATCCCGGAAGCGAGCGTGAAGCTCCAGGGCGTGACCCGTATTGCACCGCTGACCACCGGCGATGTGGTGCTGCAAAGCGCGCGTAGCGTCTCGGTGGGCGTCATGCTGGGTATTGACCCGGCGCAAAAAGATCCGCTGACGCCGTATCTGGTGAACGTCAAGCAAACCGATCTCACCGCCGGGAAATACAACGTGATTCTTGGTGAGCAACTGGCGGGCCAGTTAGGCGTCAATCGCGGCGATCAAATCCGCGTGATGGTACCGTCTGCCAGCCAGTTCACCCCGATGGGGCGTCTGCCGAGCCAGCGCTTGTTCACGGTGATTGGCACCTTCGCCGCCAACAGCGAAGTCGATGGCTATCAGATGCTGGTCAATATCCAGGATGCCTCGCGTCTGATGCTCTATCCGCAGGGCAACATTACCGGCTGGCGTCTGTGGCTGGATAAACCGCTGCAGGTCGACACCCTCAGCCAGCAAACGCTGCCGGAAGGCACCAAATGGCAGGACTGGCGCGAGCGTAAAGGCGAGCTATTCCAGGCCGTGCGCATGGAAAAAAACATGATGGGGCTGCTGTTGAGCCTGATCGTCGCGGTCGCCGCGTTTAACATCATCACCTCGCTGGGGCTGATGGTGATGGAGAAGCAGGGCGAAGTGGCGATTCTGCAAACGCAGGGGCTGACGCCGCGACAGATCCTCACCGTCTTTATGGTGCAGGGGGCCAGTGCGGGCATCATCGGCGCGGTGCTTGGCGCGCTGCTGGGCGTGCTGCTTGCCAGCCAGCTCAATAATTTAATGCCGATTATCGGCGCGTTCCTCGACGGTGCGGCGTTGCCGGTTGCCATCGAGCCGCTGCAGGTTATCGTGATTGCGCTGGTGGCGATGGCCCTGGCGCTGCTGTCAACGCTGTACCCTTCCTGGCGCGCTGCCGCCACTCAACCCGCTGAGGCTTTACGTTATGAATAAGATCCTGTTGCAATGCGACAACCTGTGCAAACGCTATCAGGAAGGCTCGGTGCAGACTGACGTGCTGCACAACGTTAGCTTCAGCGTGGGCGAGGGTGAAATGATGGCTATCGTCGGTACCTCGGGTTCCGGGAAAAGTACGCTGCTGCACCTGCTGGGCGGGCTGGATACGCCAACCAGCGGCGACGTCATTTTCAGCGGCCAGCCGATGAGCAAGCTCTCTTCGGCAGCGAAGGCTGAGCTGCGTAATCAGAAGCTTGGGTTTATCTACCAGTTCCACCACCTGCTGCCGGACTTTACCGCGCTGGAAAACGTGGCGATGCCGCTGCTGATTGGCAAAAAGAAAGCCGCTGAGATCAACTCGCGCGCGCTGGAGATGCTGAAAGCGGTCGGGCTGGCCCACCGTGCGAATCACCGTCCGTCGGAGCTGTCCGGTGGCGAACGCCAGCGCGTGGCGATTGCCCGTGCGCTGGTCAATAACCCGCGTCTGGTGCTGGCGGATGAGCCCACCGGTAACCTCGATGCCAAAAACGCCGACAGCATTTTTAAACTGCTCGGCGAGCTGAACCAGTCGCAGGGAACGGCCTTCCTGGTGGTTACCCACGATCTGCAGCTGGCGAAACGCATGGGGCGTCAGCTGGAGATGCGCGACGGTCACCTGAGCGACCAACTGACCCTGATGGGAGCGCATTAATGGCTCCTTCGCTGTCGTTACTGATTGGCCTGCGCTTTAGCCGCGGGCGTCGGCGCAGCGGCATGGTGTCGCTGATTTCGGTTATCTCCACCGTGGGGATTGCGCTGGGCGTGGCGGTGCTGATCGTCGGCCTGAGCGCGATGAACGGCTTCGAGCGCGAGCTGAACAACCGCATTCTTGCGGTGGTGCCGCACGGCGAAATCGAAGCGGTCAACCCGCCGTGGAACCACTGGCAAAACGTACTGCCGAAAGTTGAAGCCGTGAAAGGCATTGAGGCCGCGGCGCCGTACATCAACTTTACCGGCCTGGTGGAGAGCGGTAGCAACCTGCGCGCCATTCAGGTCAAAGGCGTCGATCCGCAGCAAGAGAGTAAACTGAGCGCTCTGCCGCGCTTTGTTCAGGCGAATGCCTGGGCGAATTTTAAGGCCGGAGAGCAGCAAATTATCCTCGGCAAAGGCGTCGCCGATGCGCTGAAGGTGAAAGCCGGAGACTGGGTGTCGATCATGATCCCCAACTCGAATCCCGAGCATAAGCTGCTGCAACCGAAACGCGTGCGCCTGCACGTCATCGGTATTCTCCAGTTGAGCGGTCAGCTTGACCACAGCTTCGCCATGATTCCGATGCAGGATGCCCAGCAGTATCTGGATATGGGAGAAAGCATCACCGGTATCGCCATTAAAGTGAACGACGTGTTCAACGCCAACAAACTGGTGCGCGACGCGGGCGAGGTCACCAATAACTACGTCTATATCAAGAGCTGGATTGGCACCTACGGCTATATGTATCGCGACATTCAGATGATCCGCGCGATTATGTATCTGGCGATGGTGCTGGTGATCGGCGTGGCCTGTTTTAACATCGTGTCGACGTTAGTGATGGCGGTGAAAGATAAAAGTAGCGATATTGCGGTCCTGCGCACATTGGGCGCCAAAGACGGGCTGATTCGCGCAATTTTCGTGTGGTATGGTTTATTGGCTGGCCTGTTGGGCAGTCTTTGTGGTGTGGTTATCGGCGTGTTCGCTTCGCTGTACCTCACCGACATTATTAAGGTGATTGAAAAGATTATTGGTCATCAATTCTTATCGGGTGACATCTATTTTATCGACTTCCTGCCGTCTGAACTGCACTGGCTGGATGTCGTTTATGTGCTGGTCACGGCACTGTTGCTGAGTCTGCTGGCAAGCTGGTATCCCGCCCGCCGCGCCAGCCGTATCGACCCTGCGAGGGTGCTGAGTGGCCAGTAATTTGACGTCCTGACCGCGCGGCGTTGCTGCTGCGTGCGTCAGTTAGAGGAATGAACAATGATGCATTATGGATTTGACATTGGCGGCAGCAAAATCGCGCTGGGCGTATTTGATTCATCGCGCCAGCTTCAATGGGAAAAACGTATCCCGACGCCGAAAGAGAGCTATGAAAGCTTCCTTGAAGCGGTAACCGGGCTGGTGGCGGAAGCCGACGCACGTTTTAACTGCCGTGGCACCGTGGGTATCGGCATTCCCGGTATGCCGGAAACTGAAGACGGCACGCTGTATGCGGCGAACGTCCCGGCGGCGACCGGTCGACCGCTCCGTGCGGATCTTAGCCGTTTGCTCGACCGCGACGTACGTCTGGATAACGACGCTAACTGTTTTGCCATCTCCGAGGCCTGGGACGACGAGTTTACCCAGTACCCGCTGGTGATGGGCTTGATTCTTGGCACCGGCGTCGGTGGCGGTATCGTGCTGAACGGTAAATCGATTACCGGTCACAGTTATATTACCGGCGAGTTTGGTCATATTCGCCTGCCGGTCGACGCGCTGGAAGTGGTGGGGCGTGATTTCCCGCTGGTGCGCTGCGGCTGCGGCCAGCTCGGCTGTATCGAAAACTATTTATCCGGTCGTGGGTTTGCGTGGCTGTACAACCATGTCTACCAGCAGCCGCTGACCTCGCCGGAAATTGTTGCCCTCTGGCAGCAGGGAGACGAAAGGGCGCGCGAGCACGTTGAGCTTTACCTTGATCTGCTTGCCGTGTGCCTGGGGAATATACTGACCATTGTCGACCCGGATCTGCTGGTGCTCGGCGGTGGGTTATCAAATTTTTCAGCGATCGCCGATGGACTTGCGCACCGCTTACCGCGTCATTTACTGCCTGTAGCCCGCACGCCGCGCATTGAACGCGCACGCCACGGTGATGCAGGAGGGATGCGCGGCGCTGCGTTCCTTCATCTGACCAACTAACATGGAGTAGATATGCAGTCGCGCCGCTTACATCGATTGAGCCGTTTTCGTCGGAATAAACGTCAGCTGCGCCAGCGTCTGCGCCAGCGGATTTTTTTCACGGACAGGGTGATGCCAGAAGAGATGGATAAACCAAGAGTGTTGGTGTTAACCGGCGCGGGGATTTCGGCAGAGTCGGGGATTCGGACTTTCCGGGCGGCCGATGGGCTATGGGAAGAGCATAAGGTTGAGGACGTGGCGACACCGGAAGGCTTCGCGCGTAATCCTGAGCTGGTTCAGAGCTTTTACAACGCTCGTCGCCGTCAGCTCCAGCAGCCGGAGATTGCGCCTAACGCGGCGCACCTGGCGCTGGCACGGCTGGAAGAGGCGCTCGGCGAGAACTTTATGCTGGTCACGCAGAACATCGACAATCTGCACGAGCGCGCGGGCAACAAAAACGTGCTGCACATGCACGGTGAGCTGCTAAAGGTGCGCTGCACCCAAAGCGGCCAGGTGTTCGACTGGCCGGGCGATTTGCCGGTAGACGAACGCTGCCACTGCTGCCAGTTCCCGGCGCCGCTGCGTCCGCATATCGTCTGGTTTGGCGAGATGCCGTTTGAGATGGACCATATCTACCTCGCGCTGTCGATGGCCGACATTTTTATCGCCATTGGTACGTCAGGCCACGTTTACCCGGCTGCTGGCTTCGTCCACGAGGCTAAGCTACACGGCGCCCATACCGTGGAACTCAACCTTGAACCCAGCCAGGTCGGCAGTGAGTTTGAAGAAAAGCACTACGGGTTGGCGAGTGAAGTGGTGCCAGCGTATGTGGCGAAACTGCTGAAAGAACTGTAATCTCGCGGTGTCGATAATGAAAAAGCGGAGCCCAGACTCCGCTTTTTTGTGGCCGCTAGCCCGGTGTCACTGTGCTCAACCGGGTGGCGGGATTAACGCCCGGCCTTCAGCTTCTGATAATACTCTTCGTACAGCGTGCTGGCAGCGCCCACATCGTTCTGCCACTCGCCTTTCTGCACGGTTTCCGCGTCCGGGTAGAGCGACTTGTCGTTGGCCACTTCCGGGCTCAGCAGCTTGCGCGCCGCCAGGTTTGGCGTCGGGTAGCCGATGGTTTCTGCAACCTGTTTAGCCACGTCCGGGCGCAGCAGGAAGTTAATCAGCTTCAACGCGCCCGCTTTGTTTTTGGCGTTGGCCGGAATCGCCAGGCTGTCCATCCAGAAGATACCGCCTTCTTTCGGCCAGACGATTTCCAACGGCGTACCTGCCTGACGGGCGACGAATGCCGAGCCGTTCCACACCATGCCGAGATTCACTTCGCCTTCCATATACGGGTTGGCCGGGTTGTCAGAGTTGAAGGCGGCCACGTTTGGCATCAGTTTTTTCAGCTCGTTATAGGCCGCTTCAATCTCTTTCGGGTCGGTGGTGTTGCCGGAATAGCCCAGCTTGCGCAGCGCAATCTGGAACACTTCGCGAGCATCGTCGGTCAGCAGCAGGCTGCCTTTGTATTCCGGTTTCCACAGATCGGCCCAGCTGGTGACGGTTTTCGGGTCAATCGCGTCGCTGTTGACGCCAATAGCGGTCGCCCCCCAGATGTACGGAATGGAGTAGTCGTTATTCGGGTCGAACGGCTTGTTGAGCATCTCCGGGTCGAGATTTTTGAAGTTACTCAGCTGCGTTTTATCGATCTTCTGAATCATCCCTTCTTTGCGCATTTTGTCGACAAAGTAGGTGGACGGCACCACCAGGTCATAGGCACCGTCTTTATAGGTCTTGAGCTTGGCGTACATGGTTTCATTCGATTCGTATGTCGAATAGATAACCTTAATGCCGGTCTCTTTGGTGAACTGTTCCAGCAGTCCTGGCGGAACATATTCCGTCCAGTTATAGAAATACAGCGTTTTGCTATCGTCCGCGTGGGCTGCGCTCATACCGAGCGCTAAAGCACCTGCCGCGAGCAGGTGGCGTGACCATTTCATCATTTTACGTCCCCTGAGTTTAGTGCCTGACCTTCAGGCCCTTCGTTTTATCACGTGCAATCAGCTGGCTGGCAATCACCATCACCAGCGACAGAACCAGCAGAATGGTAGCCAGTGCGTTCACTTCTGGCGATACGCCAACCTTCACCATCGAGTAGATCTTCAGCGGCAGAATCTCGTAGCCTGGCCCAGTGACGAACGACGAAACCACCACGTCATCCATCGACAGGGTGAAGCTCAGCAGCCAGCCCGCGGCGACCGCCGGCATAGCCAGCGGCAGAATAATTTTGCGCAGGATGGTCAACTCGCTGGCCCCCAGATCTTTCGCCGCCTCAAGCATCCGTACGTCAAAGCCTTTCAGACGCGAGAAGACGGTGACCACCACGAACGGCAGGCAGAACGTGATGTGCGAGAACAGCAGCGACCAGAAGCCGAGCTGAATCCCTATCAGCATAAACAGCACCAGCAGGGAGATAGCCATGACGATATCCGGCGACATCATCACCACAAACAGCATCCCGCTGACAAACGGTTTACCGCGGAAACGGTAGCGATAGAGCGCCACAGCGGTCAGCGAACCAATAAGCGTCGCAGCGGTGGCGGAGAAAATCGCCATCGTCAGCGAGTGTTGGGCCGCCTGCAGCAGGCTGTCGTTGTTCATCAGCAGGCTGTACCACTGGGTGGTAAAACCCTGCCAGTTGATCCCGAAATGTGAGCTGTTAAACGAGTTCACGATCAAAATGATAATCGGAATATAGAGATAAGCATAAATGGCGGTCATAAAGCCGCCGCGCAGCAGTCGACCGATCATTCCAGTTCCACCTTTTTATTCAGCAAACGCGAGGCGCGCCAGTAGACCAGCAGCATCAGCCCCATCACCACCGTCAACGTAATGCTGGTGGCCGCGCCGAAAGGCCAGTCGCGAATGTTGAGGAACTGGCTCTTAATGACGTTGCCAATCAGCAGGTTCTTCGCGCCGCCCATCAGGTCAGAGACGTAGAACAGCCCCATCGCCGGTAACATCACCAGCAGACAACCGGCGATAATCCCCGGCATGGTCAACGGAATAATAATACGGATAAAGGTTTGCAGCTTGTTGGCGCCGAGGTCTTTCGCCGCTTCCAGCAGCGGTTTGTCGAGCTTTTCGATGCTGGAGTACAGTGGCATGACCATAAATGGCAGCAGGATATACACCAGGCCGATAATCACCGCGCTGGGGGTGAACATGATACGTATAGGGGTATCAATGATGCCGAGCCACAGCAGGAACTCGTTGAGGTAACCTTTGGTACTGAGGAAAATTTTCAGCCCATAGATGCGGATCAGCGAATTGGTCCAGAAGGGGACAATCAGCAAAAACAGCAGCAGTGGGCGCACCTTCTGCGGCAGGCGGGCAAGGAACCAGGCGAAGGGGTAGCCCAGCACCAGACACGCCAGCGTGGCGATGGCCGCCATATTCAACGAGTGCAGCAGCACCTGCGCATACAGCGGGTCGAGCAGGCGCGCGTAGTTGTCCAGCGTGAAGACCATCTGGACAAAGTTGGCATCGTCACGCGTCAGGAAGCTGGTGACGATGATCATCAGGTTGGGCAGGAACACAAACAGCACAAGCCAACCGACGATGGTGGCAATCACCACGTTCTGGAACTTACTTGTGCTCTTCATCAGCCAGTACGACCTCCCAGCTTTCGACCCAGTTAATCGCCATTTTCTGGTCCAGCGAGTGGTCGAAATCAGGATCGTCTTCGTTGAAGAATTCGCTGACCATCACCATCTTGCCGTTTTCCAGTTCGACAACCGACTCCAGGGTCATGCCCTTGTAGTTGCGTTCACGGATATAGCCGATAAGCCCTTCCAGCTCGGTACCATCGTGGATCTCATCGACGCGGAGATCTTCCGGGCGCAGCAGAACGTGGAGCTTTTGTCCCGCGGTGACCGGGAAGTTGACGTAGATATTGCACTCGCGACCTTCCACGTTGGCGCGCACGCGCTGCTCGTCAAGGCGCTCAATGACGGTCGCATCGAAGAGATTAATCTCGCCGATAAAGCCCGCCACAAACAGGTTTTTCGGCTCTTCGTAGATTTCACGCGGCGTGCCGTCCTGCTCAATTTTACCGTCGCGCATGACCACGATGCGGTCTGACATGGTCAGCGCTTCTTCCTGATCGTGGGTGACGAAGACAAAGGTGATGCCGAGCTTACGCTGCAGGGCCTTTAGCTCGTTCTGCATCTGCTTACGCAGCTTGTAGTCGAGTGCGGAGAGCGACTCATCCAGCAGCAGCAGGCTAGGTTTATTGACCACCGCGCGGGCGATGGCGACACGCTGCTGCTGGCCGCCGGAAAGCTGATGCGGTTTACGTTGTGCGAACTCTTCCAGTTGGACCATACGCAGGGCGTCAAGCACTCGCGGCGTAATTTCGCTGGCCGGCGTTTTTTGCATGCGCAGGCCAAACGCGACATTGTCGAAAACGGTCATGTGCGGGAAGAGCGCGTAGCTCTGGAATACGGTATTGACGTGGCGATCTTCAGCCGGAACGTGGGTGATATCCTGGTTTTCCAGGTGGATCTGCCCGGCATCGACGCTCTCCAGCCCGGCAATCAGGCGCAGGACGGTCGTTTTGCCGCAGCCCGAGGGGCCAAGCAGCGTGAGAAACTCGCCGTTATTGATGGTCAAATCGAGATCCGAAATGACCGTTTTACCATCGAAGTCCTTGCGAATCCCCACCAGTTCCACCAGCGGTGACAGCGAACGCGATTTTGTATTCAATTTATTACTCTGTCCCATGTAAACGCATCGAAAAAATCTGGCGATGCGGGGTTTGTGGTTAACCACCTTTAGACGTTTAGAGGTCTGATACGTATTAATAAGGGCTGGCATTCTACGGCAAACGTGCTCAATCGCCAATCCTTGTTAAACTTACTATAGGAATATCTGACGATTAGATGCCGTTCGGGGAAAAAAAGTTGCCTTTGCCGGGCTAAAAGTGACCTGACGCAATATTTGTCTTTTATGGCTTATTGATAATGTTGTCACAAAAAGTGAGGGTGGCTACATGGATAAATTGCTTGAGCGTTTTTTGCAGTACGTTTCTCTGGACACGCAATCGAAGCCCGGCGTGCGTCAGGTGCCGAGTACCGAAGGGCAGTGGAAACTGTTACATCTGCTCAAAGAGCAATTAGAAACGATGGGGCTGGTGAACGTTACGCTGAGCGAGAAGGGCACGGTCATGGGGACCCTGCCTGCGAACGTCAGCGGCGACATTCCGGCGATTGGTTTTATCTCCCATGTGGATACCGCACCGGATTTTAGTGGTAAGAACGTTAACCCGCAGATTGTGGAAAACTATCGCGGTGGCGATATCGCGCTGGGCATCGGCGATGAAGTGCTTTCGCCGGTGATGTTCCCGGTGTTGCATCAACTCTTGGGCCAGACGCTGATTACCACCGACGGCAAAACGCTGCTTGGCGCTGATGATAAAGCTGGCATCGCCGAAATCATGACCGCGCTGGCGGTGCTGAAAGGCCAGAACATCCCGCACGGGGATATCCGTGTGGCCTTTACGCCGGATGAAGAAGTGGGCAAAGGGGCGAAACACTTCGACGTTGAAGCGTTTAACGCTCAGTGGGCCTATACCATTGACGGCGGCGGCGTGGGGGAACTGGAGTATGAAAACTTCAACGCAGCGTCGGTCACTATCAAAATTGTCGGCAACAACGTCCATCCGGGCACGGCCAAAGGGGTAATGGTGAATGCGCTGTCGCTGGCGACGCGCATTCATGCGGAAGTGCCGGCCGATGAAAGCCCGGAAAAAACCGAAGGCTATGAAGGTTTCTATCATCTCACCAGCATTAAGGGCACGGTTGACCGCGCGGAAATGCACTACATCGTGCGCGATTTTGACCGCAAGCAGTTTGAAGCCCGCAAGCGCAAGATGATGGAGATCGCCAAGAAGGTGGGCAAAGGGCTGCACCCGGACTGCTATATTGAGCTGATTATCGAAGACAGCTACTACAATATGCGTGAGAAGGTGGCGGAACATCCGCACATTGTCGATATCGCCCAACAGGCGATGCGCGATTGCGATATTGAGCCCGATCTCAAGCCGATCCGCGGTGGCACCGACGGCGCACAGCTGTCGTTTATGGGACTACCGTGCCCGAATATTTTCACCGGCGGCTATAACTACCACGGCAAGCACGAGTTCGTGACCCTGGAAGGGATGGAGAAAGCGGTGAAGGTGATTGTGCGTATCGCAGAGCTGACGGCCCAGCGCGGCTAACTGGCAAAGAAAACCCGGCGTAGATTTGAGCCGGGTTTTTTTATGTAGGCCGGATGGCGGCGTAAACGCCTTATCCGGCCTACCATCAGCGTTGGTCCGGTCGTTTATTCTGCGAAGAACCAGTACCCGCTGTTGACCAGCGCGGTCAACATCACCAGGAACGACGGGTCGTCCAGCGCCTCGCCGAAGTGCTGACTCTCCAGCATAATACTGCCCGCCATCGCATCCAGTGCATGCTGGTGCGGAGAGTCCACTTTCTCGCCGTTAACGAAGAAGTCATCGCCAATGCGGATGACCCGCAGCCCGCCCAGGCGCTGTAACATATCGCCCTGCTGCAGCGCGTCGTAAATCTCATCCGGCTGATACGGCGGCTCCGGCGGCGCAACGTCAAGCTCGTGGCGCGACTGGCTGATAAATTCCCCCAGCCACTGCTGGAAATGCTCAGGTTGTTGTATCAACCCCAGCATCATATCGCGCAGGCGATCGACCTCTTGCGGCAGCAGATCTGCCGGGTGGTCGCGTGCCGGAACGTCCGGGTCGCTGTAGTGCTGGTTGCCCAGATCGCGTTGCAAAATATAGTCGGCAAAGCCGCTAATCAGCTCGCGGCTGTTTGGCGAGCGGAAGCCCACGGAATAGTTGAGCGAGTTTTCCAGCGCGTAGCCTTCGTGCGGGAATCCCGGTGGAATATAGAGGATATCGCCTGGCTCCATCTCTTCATCAATGATGGCGTCAAACGGCTGCACCTGGAGCAGATCCGGATGCGGGCAGTGTTGCTTGAGCGTGGTTTTCTCGCCCACGCGCCAGCGGCGACGGCCAGTGCCCTGGATAATAAACACGTCATACTGGTCGACGTGCGGGCCAACGCCGCCGCCGGGGACGGAGAAGGAGATCATCAGATCGTCGATACGCCAGTCGGGGAGGGCGCGGAACGGGCGCATCAGCGCGCTGGAAGGTTCGTGCCAGTGATCAACGGCCTGGACCAGCAACGACCAGTTGCTCTCGCCCAGATGATCGTAGCTTTCAAACGGACCGTGGCTGACCTGCCAGTCACCGTCAAGATGACTCACCAGTCGGCTATCAACCTCATTTTCCATCGCCAGACCTGCCAGTTCATCCGGTGAAATGGGGTCAATAAAATTGGCGAAGCCGCGTTTAAGCACGACCGGTCGTTTTTGCCAGTAGCGCGCCAGAAAATCGGGCCAGTTTAACGTTAAGTGGTATTCCATATGACTTTTTCCGCAGCAGATGTATGTCCGGATTATACATCTTATTCACAAAACTACCCTGCTGCGGAAACAGAATTTACCCTTCGTGACCGTCCAGATTCTGATGACCGAAGATCACTTCCATTTTCGCGCCGCCAAGGAGGCTATCGCGGGTCACAATCTGGCCGTCATACTGCTCGACGATATCACGGACAACGGCAAGGCCAACGCCCTGTCCTGGGCGCATGGTATCGGCGCGCTGACCGCGGTCGAACACGATATCGCGTTTGCTCTGCGGAATGCCTGGGCCATCATCCTCAACGATAATATGCAGGTAATCATCGGTCTGGCGGGCGGAAACCTCGACAAATTCAAGGCAGTATTTACAGGCGTTATCCAGCAGGTTACCCATGACTTCCATAAAGTCGTTTTTCTCACCGGCAAAGGTGATTTCCGGTGAAATATCCAGCGTGATATTTACCCCTTTGCGCTGATAGACCTTATTGAGCGCGGAAGTCAGGCTATCGAGCAGCGGCGCCACCGGGTGCAGTTCACGGCTGACCAGCGTACTGTCGGTGCGCATACTGGCGCGATGCAGGTAATAGCCGATTTGCTGCGAGATCCGGCTGATTTGTTCCAGCATCACCGGCTCAGCCTCGCTGACGGTGATTTTTTCACTGCGCAGTGAACGCAGCGAGCTTTGCAGCACTGCCAGCGGCGTTTTCAGGCTGTGCGTCAGGTCGGTGAGGGTGGTGCGGTACTTATCATAGCGTTCGCGCTCGCTTTTCAGCAGCCGGTTGAGGTTGCGTACCAGGCTGGTCAGCTCGCGGGTGGTGTCCGGGTTGAGGTGTTCACGGTGGTGATCTTCTAGCTCACGCACTTCACGGGTAAGGTCGGCGATGGGGCGCAGGCTCCAGTGAGCGGCAATCCACAGCAGCGGAATCACCAGCAGCAGGTTAGCGGCCAGCACGTAGGAGAACCAGCTCCAGACCATGTAGGAGCGTTTAAGCTCAATGGGCACGGTGTCCACCACCACGATGGTGAGAGCGGGCATCGTACTGGTCGCCGGGTAGCTATTGACGGCCACCGAGTGCGTCATCTCCGAATCATCGCCGGCTTGCTGCATTTCACTGAGTTCCTTTTGAATCTCGTGATTGCCGTGAAGGAGCGTACTGGAGGAGGTTGCATTGGCCTCGATTTCATAAAACCCATTGCCTTTCAGCCACTCGGGTTGAATGCTTTGGGTCAGCCACGGCAGATTTTTTTGCTGCCACAGCAAATTTCCCTTGTCGCCGTAAATCAGCGCCACCGTCGGGCCCTGCATATTCAGATTATCGGGGATCTCTACGTCCAGCTTATTGTTTTCCCATCTGGCGAGGGTATAGAACAGGTTGCTCTCGCCGCGTAGCAGACGAAAAGTTGTTTTATCAAAGCTGACGCTGTAGCCCACCAGCGCCACCATGCCGTAGGCCAGCGACAGAACGATAACCACGGCGGCTGTCGCCAGCAGAAAGCGCATCCGCAGCGACAGCGGCAGAATATGCCGTCGGATATTTTTCATTCGCGAAGTTCGAACAGATAGCCCTGGCCGCGTACGGTAATAATGACGTCCTGCGGATACTGAGCCTGAATTTTTTTACGCAGGCGGCCCATCAGCACATCGATTGTGTGACTTTCGCGCAGCTCGGCGTCCGGATAGAGCTGAAGCATTAAAGAATCTTTACTGACCACTTTGCCATTATTGCGGATCAGCGTTTCCATAATGGTGTATTCGAAGGCGGTGAGTTTGATCACTTCTTCATTAATGGACAGTTCGCGACGTGAAAGGTCCACCTGGAACGGGGGTAAAGAGATCACCTGCGAGGCGTGGCCGCTGTTACGACGCATCAGCGCCTGCATGCGGGCGGCAACTTCTTCAATATGGAACGGCTTGGTGACGTAGTCGTCAGCACCAGCGCTCAGTACCTCCACTTTGTCCTGCCAGCTTTCACGCGCGGTCAGCACCAGAATCGGTAGTGAAATATCATGGCTGCGCCAGCGGCGAATCAGCGACAGGCCGTCTTCATCCGGCAACCCAAGGTCGACAATGGCAATATCGGGAATATGCTCGCCTAAAAAATAGTCTGCTTCCTTCGCATCTTCTGCGGCATCCACCTGATGACCCATTTCCTGGAGCTGAACTTTCAGGTGATGACGTAACAGAGCGTTGTCCTCTACGACGAGTACGCGCATGCTGTTTCTCCATTAAATTAACGACGTGAATAGTTTAGCGCTAAATATTGCTACAAACCACATGATGTTGAAATCACATGATTTTTATCTCTACGGTTATGCCGGAGCCCCACATCATAAACCATACGTGCATTTTCGCGTTCCTGCTGACGATCTCATTGATTGACAACGCTCTGGCTCACTTTTGCTCATTTAATCTGGTGCCCTTTCCAGGGTGTGTGAACTATAAACTGACTCCCATTCGTAAGCTTAAGCATTTCTGATAAAACCGACGTTTGTTTATTCACTGTTAAAGGTATCCGGACCCGGTATCACGGCTCTGAAGCGGTGTTGGTAAACGATTTATAGACTATGGTTATTTTTGTGGTTGCTAAGCAGACGAAGAATTAGTGCTAATGCATAATGGTGAAAAGATAACGTATGGCAACTATCAGATCTCGCAACTAAATTTGTTAAAATCGTGATTATTATGTTGAGGAACCACCTTGAAGAAGAAAACCAGTTGTTTAGTGATGAGTAGCATCCTTGGAGGTGCTGGCATGCTGGCTTCTCCATTGGCATTGGCGGATTGTACCGATCCATCGGGTGCGACGGTAACCTGTAGTAACAGTGTTACGACGCCACAATATTTTCGCACTGACGGACAAAGTGTCACTGTTGCCCAGGGAACGCAATTTACAACCACTGGGGGGGATGCTGCTATCTATTTTGGCAACCATAAAGCAAGTTTGCTGAATAATGGGAACATCACTTCCGATGGTGATGGGATTCGTTTTTTCTCGACAAATAATTCCAAAGTTGAAAATAAGGGGACCGTGACAACTTCAGGTACCCAGACTAATGCTATCAATGTGGCTGAGGTGGCAGATAGCGAAGTATTAAATACCGGTAAATTGACTACGGCCGCAGATGGGGCTAATGGGATTTATTTAAATGCTGTGTTACGTAGCTCTATAACAAATAACGGCAATATTACAACTTCAGGGGCGAATGCTGATGGTATTAATGCAAACTCCTTCCAAAGTAGCCTGATTGCAAACAACGGTAATATCACGGTTAATGGTGCCGGAAGCAACGGTATTAATGCCGGGAGTAACGTAACGGATACGACCCTGCAAAACCTGGAAAATGGTGTTATTTATGCCCCGAATGGGACGGGTATTACGGTGACTGATAATACCGCAATAAATACCCTTCTCAATGCCGGTATTATTGATGGAGGCTTGGCAGGGGTATCGTTAGGGGGGACCTCTCAGACCGGAACATTAGTCAATACAGGCACTATCATTGGTGGTGGTAGCGGCAACGCCGTGGTGTTAACGGATACTGCGAAGGTGAACCAGTTCGAGAACAAGGGGTTAATTGGCTCACTAACGGGTGATGCTATTCAGGTTGCCAGCACAAGTACAATTGTCGGGGGTATTAATAACCAGGGGATTATTATTGGGCGAGTTAATGCCCCGAACAGTGCGATGAGTAACAGCGGTATTTTTGAGTTGCTCAGCAGCCAGCAGCCCTCAACGGTTAATACTTACGTTCAAAATAGCAATGGTGTGCTGGCGTTGCAGGCAGACAGCACCAGTAGCTATGGACAGTTAAATGTCGCCGGGAATGCTTCACTGAATGGACGAACAGTGGTGATCACCCGAGGTAGCACAAGTTTTGCTGATGGTGATGAACTGGTTGATGTCGTAACGGCGAGTAATATCACGGGTTCACCATCGGCGGTACTGGATGACTCGCTTCGTTATCAGTTTATTCAGGTGCAAACCGGAAGTAGCTACTCCCTGAAAATTGCCGAGACCAATCTGACGACCGTCAATAACGCCATTACTAATACCAGCCAGAACACGTCATTGGTTGGTGTTGGGTCCGTGGTGGATAACATTATCAACAACAATAATACCGGCTCTCAGAACTGTACCGGCGCTCTGGCGAGTACGGTATGTGCCATCACCTCGTCATTTAATGCCAGCCAGGTTCACAAAAATGTGGTTCAACTTGCTCCGTTGATGGATGGCAGCATGACATACATTGAAATGAATAATCTGCGCGCATTTGGCGATATCGTAAACAGCCGTCAGGAGTCTGTTCGCGGTCAGGGTTATACCAACGAATTTAATCCTGAAAAATACCTGTGGATCCGCCCGGTTGGACGCTGGGATAACCAGTCCAACCGTGGCGATTACGCAGGTTATAACGCCGATACCCGTGGGATCGCCATCGGTGCGGATGGCCTGATATTAGACAAAACCCGTCTTGGCCTGGCGCTGGGCATGAGTCGAACAGACGTTAACGATACCTCGGATGACATCCGCCATGATGCGCGTGTGGATAGCTGGAATATTCTTGCTTATGGCGGCTATGATTTTACGCCTGACACGGCTGTAACCTGGCAAACTGGCTTCGGGCGAAATAATACGACCGGCAATCGTTATTTGAATATTGAAAACCCTACCGATGGAAGCACTGCCTACAATGGCGTCGCACACTCAGATTACGACAGTGATACGTTCCAGGCTGGGATAGGGCTGCAAAGCACTTTCCACCCCATGGATGACGTCATGCTCACTCCTGAACTGCGTACTGATTACTATCGCGTGAAGGATAAAGGTTACCAGGAGACTGGCGCCGAGGATGTCGGCCTGAAGGTGGGAGGGGTCACAACCGAGGCCCTGGTGGTTTCCAGCAAATTGAAAGCGGGTATCAAGCTTTCGGAGATTGTTGATGTACATGGTTATGTCGGGGCGGGTTACGATACAAAGAACGATCGTAGCAAAACCACGGCGGCATTTATTGGCGCAGCGGACACGCCGTTTACCTATCATGGTATGAGTGAAAGCCCGTGGATTGCGATGGCCGGTGTTGGTGTGACGGCCAGATTCACAGATGTACTTGATGGCACCGTACAGTATGATGCGAATCAGCGAACACAATTCACCAGCCAGAGTATTAGCCTGAAGGTGCGCTACGCGTTCTGATTACCGTTGAAATAGCTGATTAGCCAGTGACGATTGTTGCTGGCTTTTTTTATTGCAATAAGGAACGCCCTGGGACATCAGCCCAACGGGCTAGCGGCGAGTTTCCAGCGCTGACAATAAAATGAGGGAAAATCCCCTTCTCCAGAACGAAGAAGGGGAGAGCCGCGATTATTTCAGCTCGTCGACCATGGTGATGGCGCGGCCGATGTAGTTCGCCGGGGTCATCGCCTTCAGGCGGGTCTTCTCTTCTTCCGGCAGCGCAAGGCCGTCGATGAATTGCTTCATGCCTTCGGCATCAACGCGTTTGCCGCGGGTCAGCTCTTTCAGCTTCTCGTACGGCTTCTCGATACCGTAGCGACGCATTACCGTCTGGATCGGCTCAGCCAGAACTTCCCAGTTATGGTCCAGTTCATCCAGCAGACGATCGCGGTTCACTTCCAGTTTGCTCACCCCTTTCAGCGTGGACTGATAGGCAATCAGTGCATAACCGATACCCACACCAAGGTTACGCAGTACGGTAGAGTCGGTCAGGTCACGCTGCCAGCGGGAAACCGGCAGTTTACTGGCCAGGTGTTGCAGTACGGCGTTGGACAGGCCCAGGTTGCCTTCGGAGTTTTCGAAGTCGATCGGGTTGACCTTGTGCGGCATGGTGGACGAGCCAATCTCGCCGGCGATGGTTTTCTGTTTGAAGTGGTTCAGTGCAATGTAGCCCCACACGTCACGATCGAAGTCGATAAGGATCGTGTTAAAGCGAGCGACGCAGTCAAACAGTTCGGCGATATAGTCGTGTGGTTCGATCTGGGTGGTGTAGGGGTTCCACTGAATGCCCAAAGAGGTAACAAACTCTTCGCTGAACTGATGCCAGTCAACCTCTGGATAGGCGACAATGTGGGCGTTGTAGTTACCCACCGCGCCGTTGATTTTGCCCAGAATTTCAACCTGGCTGAGCTGACGATACTGACGCTCCATACGGTAAGCAACGTTCGCCATCTCTTTACCGATGGTGGACGGCGTGGCAGGCTGACCGTGAGTACGGGAGAGCAGCGGGATATCGCGATACTGCACCGCCAGATCTTTGATGGCGTCGATAATCTTACGCCAGTACGGCAGCACCACGTCTTCACGGGCGGTTTTCAGCATCAGCGCATGGGACAGGTTGTTAATGTCCTCGGAGGTGCAGGCAAAGTGGATAAACTCAGACACGGCGTGCAGTTCAGGCACTGACGCGACTTTTTCTTTCAGGAAATACTCAACTGCCTTCACGTCATGGTTGGTGGTACGCTCGATAGTTTTAATGCGCGCGGCGTCTTCTTCGCTGAAGTTAGCCACGATGCTATCAAGGTAACCGTTTGCGTCGGCAGCAAAAGCAGGAACTTCCTTGACGGCTGCGTGTGCGGCCAGCTTTTGCAGCCAGCGTACTTCGACTTGTACACGGAATTTCAGCAAACCATATTCGCTGAAAATCCCGCGCAGCGCGCTGACTTTATCGCCGTAGCGTCCATCGACAGGGGAAACGGCGGTCAGTGAGGATAATTCCATAGATCACAACTCCGGGGTTAAATGAGCAAGAATTTGTTTTGCCTGAGCGGTCAGGCGATTACGAGAAAACATCAGCTGCAGACGTCCGCCACCGACCTGGTGCCACAGCACCGCAGAGCGGATCCCAGCCAGCAACGAGGCGCGGACTTTGGCCTGAACCTGTGGGCTTTGCAGCACAGCAGGGGAGCCGGTGACCTGAATACGCGGGCCAAGTGGGCTGATGACGTCAACATAGATACCCGCCATGGCGCTTAGCAGGGTATCGGACTGCAAATCAAAATGGTCGAGCTGGCGCTGTAACCCATTGATGCGGTTACCCAGCGTCTCCATAGCGCCTTTCGCGGCGGCGAGCTTGCGCTCAAGCACCATCAGGCTAAGAGTATAGCGGGTTAACTCGGCGTTCAGACCCTGACGGCTGCTGGCATTGAGCACGCCGAGTAAGGTTTCCAGGCCGAGACGAAGATTCGCTTCGCTGCCACCGAACACGCCCAGCGCGGAGTCTGGGTTGAGGTCGATAACGCTGTTCAGCGAGACGTGTAACGCCTCGCCGTCGCAGTGCCCCTGATGGGCCAGCTGCTGCACCAGACGGGCTGACTGGCAAATTCCCGCCAGCGCCAGGGTGATGTCATAGTAATTCTTCGCCACGCTAACTCCTTGTTGGCGCCTGGCCCGGCGGCGCGACGCCAGGCAGGCTACGTTATGCCCTGTTCAGACGAGGGCTTTATTCCACCGGCAGCGGCAGGCGCTGCTCAATCACGCCGCCGCCCAGGCAGACTTCACCGCGATAGAACACGGCAGACTGGCCCGGAGTGACTGCGGCAACAGGTTCATCAAAACGAACCTCAATACGTTCTGCATCCAGTGCGGTGACGGTGCACGGGATATCCGTCTGACGGTAGCGGGTCTTCACGGTGCAGCGGAAGGTGCCGGTGACCGGTTCGCGATCCACCCAGTGCAGCTGTTGGGCAATCAGACCCACCGACATCAGACGCGGGTGATCGTGACCCTGAGCGACAACCAGAATGTTGTTCTCAACGTCTTTATCGACGACATACCACGGATCTTCGCTGCCTTCTTTGGTGCCACCGATGCCCAGGCCTTTACGTTGACCCAGCGTGTGGTACATCAGCCCCTGATGGGTGCCAATCTCATCGCCATCAACGGTGATGATTTTACCCGGCTGTGCGGGCAGGTAGCGGCCAAGGAACTCGCGGAATTTGCGCTCGCCGATAAAGCAGATACCGGTAGAGTCTTTTTTCTTCGCGGTGATGAGATCCAGCTCTTCGGCGATTTTACGCACCTGCGGTTTTTCCAGTTCGCCAACCGGGAACAGGCTTTGCGCGATCTGTTCGTGGCCCAGCGTATAAAGGAAGTAGCTCTGGTCTTTGTTGCCATCAAGGCCACGCAGCAGTTGGCTTTTACCGTTGACGTCAGCACGGCGCACGTAGTGGCCGGTGGCGATGTAGTCGGCGCCGAGGTCTTCTGCAGCGAATTCGAGGAAGGCTTTAAACTTGATCTCTTTGTTGCACAGGATGTCCGGGTTCGGCGTACGGCCCGCTTTGTACTCCTGCAGGAACAGTTCAAAGACGTTGTCCCAGTATTCGGCAGCAAAGTTCACGGTGTGCAGCTCAATGCCGAGCTTATCGCACACCGCCTGCGCATCGGCAAGGTCGGCGGCGGCAGTACAGTATTCCTCGCCGTCGTCTTCCTCCCAGTTCTTCATGAACAGGCCTTCTACCTTATAGCCCTGTTGTTGTAACAGGTAGGCGGAAACAGAGGAATCAACACCGCCGGACATGCCGACGATCACTTTTTTCTGGCTTTCTGACATTGGAATACTCACGACATTGGACTTCAAGGCGGCATATTCTAGCACGCAGCCCGTTACTTGGCACCCTCGGTAAACGGCCAGTTAAACGCGCCAATTAATGACAGCGGATAGCGCTCGTTCTGCTGATAGCAACGGATGCTTTCCGCCACCAACGCAGAGCGCAGATTTTTCGCCTGAAGGATCTCTTCCGCGCTGACCCACAGGCAGCGATCGATATCACTATCGTGCGGCTGGGTAGGGCACAGATCGTTAAGTTCAATCGCAAAAAGGAAACGCAGAAACGGCGTACGGTCCGGGGCAATCCACTGGTGCAGACGGATAAAGTGCTGCGGCGTTGCGCGAATGCCGGTCTCCTCCCATAGCTCGCGTTCGGCGGCCTGTACCAGCGTTTCATCGGCTTCCAGATGGCCGGCTGGCTGGTTCCATAGCGCTTTACCGTTGATGGTTTCTTCAACCACGAGAAATTTGCCTTTGGCGTGGACCACGCAGGCGACGGTAACGTGAGGTTTAAACATGCGGCATCCTTATCGGGGGAGAGAGACGATAAGGATATAAAGAAGAGGTGGGGGAAATCAAACCTTCGCCGGTGAACTCCAGCTCTGTTGCAAAAGAATGCCTTTATTATCGCTTAAGGTGACGGTGATTTGCGTCCATTCGCCGTGGGGGATATCCAGCATCATGCTGGCTAGCGGCTGCGGGTGCTGCCCTTTTATAATCACATTGCCGCTCTGGCTGCTGTTGCTCTGCCCCGACTGCCCCTGATGAATCACGTTAATGGTCATCTGGCAGCTGCAGTCATCCGTCAGCGTGGCCATGGGGGTAACCACCAGCGTATCGTCCTGCTGTTGGGTTTCAAACCACAGCTGGTTGCTGAGCGCAGCGGCAATAAGCAGTAGATGCATAATCGGCCTCGTCATTGAGAGAAAAAAGCCGGATGAATATTCATCCGGCTGTGTGGGTCAGTTCTGATTAACGAAAGAGGTGTTGCCGAGACCGGATTGTTGAACGTAGGTCACAGCGGTGTTGTGTGTCTGGTTGACGTTACTGAAGTTACCGGCATTCGTCTGAGCGACTAAGATAGCTGAATCATTAGCGCTTTGAGTGACGTAAGATTTGTTCGAGCCCACAGTCTGCTGCACATCCACAATACTGTTTTTACCCGCCTGAACAATATCAGACAAATTGAGGTTGCCTGTCTGTAGCACCGAACTTGAATTACCGGTACCGGATTGTTTAACGCCGGAGCTGTTGGCGATGCCGTCTTGTGACACCACAATCGCATTACCCGCGCCGCCCAACTGCTGTGTTGCCGAAGAGGTATTATTCGTACCTTTCTGAGTCACACTGATTGAACTGGTTGTACCGTTCTGTGTGGCCAAAGATTGGTTACCCGTACCATACTGGTTGACGAATACCGCGCTTTTGGTCGCCGTCTGGTTTACCGTGGAGCTACCATAATTGCCGTACTGATGGACGTCAATGACGGATCCTGATGAGCTTGCCTGGTTAGCCTGGGAGAAGTTGCCGGTGCCCGGTTGGTAAATATGGATGGCCTGATCCCACTTACCGTTTTGCGGCACGATAGGTGCTTTGCCCGTAATCAGCGGGATGTCTGGAAGCGTAACGCCAGAGCCGCCGGAGCTACCCCCTCCTGGAGGCCAACTACCACCGCCTTTATCCTCATTCCCGGCGACTGCGACCCCAGAGACTAACAGCGATG
Source organism: Kluyvera sp. CRP (assembly GCF_019930565.1). Taxonomy (NCBI): domain Bacteria; kingdom Pseudomonadati; phylum Pseudomonadota; class Gammaproteobacteria; order Enterobacterales; family Enterobacteriaceae; genus Kluyvera; species Kluyvera sp. CRP. The sequence goes on from NZ_CP082841.1 coordinate 3,192,002, forward strand.
ACAAAATAACAATTTTCCACGTTTTCATTGAGATACCCCATAGGTTTAGAGATTGGTCAATCAGTTAAAACACTAATTTTGGGTAATACGAATTGCCATTCCTGCCGAATTTTGCACAACGGCCGCGCCGCGGCTTGTGCCTGTTTGATTAATCTGCGTAATATTGCCAACGCCTTTGCTGACAATCTTCGCAGAGTTATCAAAACCGGTTTGTGTAACATCCGCCTGATTTGCCGAACCTACCTGGACCAATACAGCAGAATTATTCGTCCCTGATTGACTCACCGTCGCGTTGTTACCGTTACCGTATTGAGCTATTGCCGCGCGATTATTAAAACCATTTTGGTTTAATATCGCGTTGTTATATCCACCAACCTGGGAAATAGAACCGTAAATATGCGAGCCTGACTGATTAATAGCCGCGTTATTACCACTGCCATGTTGACCAGTAATCGCTACCATATCGTGGTTCTGACGATATTGATTCAGCCCCGAAAACTCAGAGCCAGCAAGATCGCCTCCCGCGGTCGCCAGATATGAACAGCCCAATAAGGGTATTATTAATAACCACTGTTTCATAATGGCACCTTGATTTAACCAACGGTTAAAGTCAGGAGTTAAACCAGCGATACCCTAATCCGTGACGGAGTGCGGTAGCGCTGATTTATGGATTGAGTATGTCCAGGAGATATATTCCCTGTTTTCGCCTGGATTACGTATTTTGAAAAGACACGTCAGTCAATAGTATGAGGTTCCAGGGATGAGATAGCAGGCGCGGTGTGGTAGTCAGCCCATGTTAATTAGCCCGGCGATGGTGACTGGGTAAACGTATTTGTTGTAGGTCCTAAGCTAAATTATTCCACGCTAAGCCCCATCGTGGAAAATAATGTTTACAGCGAGCGCCATTTTCGGCAGCAGCTGGCATATCTTGAATCGTCTGGAGTGTAAATACGCATACTAATACAGTCCTTATGGGAAAGGATAAAACGCATTTTTTTATATAAATCATAATGAATAACGCATTTTTCTGAAATAAAATGACATGTTCTTGTTACATTTTGAAACACAAATAGTTCTTGCGATAAAAATTCGAATGTCTAGATTGAACTGTATTGCAGCACTTTGGGAAGAAGCACGCCTTCTGTGCTTTACACCCTTTATTGTCATACTTATTAATTCAGCAACTACACAGAACCGCGACTCTTTCTGCATATGCATATTACCTGCATAGCAGAAAGAGTCCGCGTTCAGGGCCGCAATCGGGATGGGATTTCATAATGCCGAAAGAAACTGAACAGGTGCATAACGATATTTTGCTGTTAATAACAAGACCGTCATTGCAGGCAACTGCTTTGGTTCATCAACTCAAAACATCGTTACCAATAAATGTCAAAATACAGAATGTTCAAAGAATGCTTGAGCAACCTGACGCCGAGCGCATTCTGGTTCTGTTTGATCTGAGTGAGTCAGATAAAAAAAGAACGCTACTCTGGCAAAGCGAACTCCGGCGATTGCGAGAAAAAGTCAAAGTATTGTTGATTAATATGCCAGAGGACTATCACTTTCATGAGGTTGAGTCCTGGTTTGGAATCAGCGCCGTTTTCCATCTTTCCGTGGATGAACAGACTTTAGTGAATGGCATTCGCAATGTGATGAACGGTGGTTGCCATTTCCCTCACGATCTTACCAGCTATCTTATTAATCAGTCAGGCAGTTATCGATACCATGACGATACCAGCGGCCTGACACAACGCGAGAAAGATATTCTTAATAAACTGCGCATGGGTGCTTCTAATATTGAAATTGCCCGTCTGCTATTTATTAGTGAGAATACTGTGAAAACACATTTATATAATCTTTTTCGCAAGATATCTGTAAAAAACAGAACGCAGGCAGTTACCTGGGCCAACGAAAACCTTAGACGCTAATCATGAAAAAATTGATAGTGGTAATGGTGGCATTAATGATGCTACTGGTAATCCGCACCAGCGCTGCAGCAGAAATAGAAGTGCCGGGGCTGGTGACGGATAATACTATCACTCGCGTGGGGCACGATTTTTATAGAGCATTCACCGAACACTGGGAGGAAGAATACCCCGGCGCCATTACGATTAATGAACGGCCCAGCGCCCGATGGGGCAGTTGGATAACCATTAAAGTCGATCAAGATTTATTGTATCAGACGTTCTTATTTCCTGGTCACAATGACTTTGATAAACAAGTTAATGTCGCACTAGCCTCCGTGTATGAGGCTTTGCAGAAACGCGCCATTAATAAAGCGTTATTAAATACCGGCGACTTAACCAAAGATGAGTTCTAGGAGCATACTATGAAAGTGCTTTCTCTGATTCTTGGCATTGGTTTTTTATCTACAACCGCCCAGGCTGGGAACCTGACCTTCCAGTTTATTAACCCTAATTTTGGCGGCAACCCCAATAATGGTTCTTTTTTGCTTTCGGAGGCTAACGCGCAAAACTCCTATAAAGATCCAAATGCTTACGACTGGAGCAGCGCAACATCAAGCTCATCGCTTGATAATTTCACCTCTGCTGTTCAATCACAGCTCCTTGGCAGCCTGATGGGCAACCTTTCTAGCGGTAAACCCGGACGGCTGGTGACGAAAGACTTTATTGTTGATATCACCAATACCGATGGTCAATTAATGATGAATATTCTTGATCGCTCTTCCGGAAAGACTTCCTCTATTCAGGTCAGCGGCCTGAGCAGTGTTTCAACATATTAATCAGTGGCGAGATGCTGAGATGAAAAATATAACCGGCGTTGTGGTCATTTTAATTAGCCTTTTGATGTTGACGGGCTGCATTACCTCTCCACCTAAACAGGCGGCAAAACCCACGCTGTTGCCGCGCTCGCAGAGTTACCAGGATCTAACGCATCTGCCGCCACCGCAGGGGAAACTGTTTGTCTCAGTTTACAATATCCAGGATGAAACCGGGCAGTTCAAACCCTACCCGGCGAGTAACTTTTCAACCTCGGTCCCGCAGAGCGCCACCGCCATGCTGGTTTCGGCGCTGAAAGACTCCAACTGGTTTACTCCGCTGGAGCGTCAGGGACTACAGAACTTGCTCAATGAGCGCAAAATTATCCGCGCGGCTCAAGAAAATGGCACTGTCGCGGAGAATAATCGCAGTCAGCTGCCATCGCTGGTGGCGGCAAATATCCTGATTGAAGGCTCGATCATCGGTTACGAAAGTAATGTGAAATCGGGCGGGGCAGGGGCGCGATACTTTGGCATTGGCGCCAGCACGCAGTATCAGCTCGATCAGATCGCCGTTAACCTGAGGGTGGTTAATGTTAGCACGGGCGAAGTCCTTTCTTCCGTGAATACCAGTAAAACCATTCTCTCCTATGAGTTCCAGGCCGGCGTATTCCGCTATATCGACTTCCAGCGTCTGCTGGAGGGGGAAGTGGGGTATACGGTGAATGAACCGGTGATGCTGTGCCTGATGTCGGCCATTGAAACCGGCGTCATCTATCTGGTCAATGACGGGATTAGCCGCAACCTGTGGCAACTGAAGAATGCCTCAGATATCAATTCGCCGGTACTTGAAAAATACAAAAGTATCATCGTTCCCGATATTTCCTGATATCTAAGGCCTGGCGAGCACTATTCGTGCTCGCCGCTGGCATCCCGCCATTCGCCGTTGCCGAGGTTGTCGAGCGTGTAGCCACCCATTGCATAACGAATTAATCGCAGCGTCGGGTAGCCTACGTGAGCGGTCATCCGCCGTACCTGGCGATTGCGGCCTTCATACAGCGTCACTTTCAGCCATGCCGTCGGGATGGATTTACGCTCACGTATCGGCGGGTTACGCGGCCACAGCCACTCGGGTGCGTCCACGCGTTCGATACCGGCCGGTAGCGTTGGCCCATCGTTCAGGGTGACGCCATGACGCAATGCGTCTATTGCCTCGTCCGTCGGTTCTCCTTCGACCTGAACGTAATAAATTTTCCCCGTCCGTTTACCTGGCTGCGTGAGCCTGGCCTGTAAAGCGCCATCGTTTGTTAACACCAGCAGACCTTCACTGTCGCGGTCAAGACGTCCGGCAGCGTACACATTTTGCACGGGAATAAAATCTTTCAGCGTGCTGCGGCCTGCTTCGTCGGTAAACTGCGGCAAAACATCATAGGGTTTATTGAACAGAATGACGCGTTTTGGTTGGTTATCCCGGCGCGGCTTAGCGCCTTGTTTCGAGCTGAATCGCTCAACCCGGTGTTTTCTAAAAGAAGTTTTAATCATAGTATTTTCAGGCTTTATAGATTCGCGCATTATAGCCTAAGAACGAGAGTCTTTCATGGCGCCAAACAATCAGGTAGTATTGACAGGCTTATTACAAAACATTAACAAAAATGCTCTAACTCTTTGTGTTGCAGGAAGACGGTAAGACAGTGCATCTCCAGACTCGGTGGAGTGGGTGTAGTAGCGGCAAGAACCTGTGGCGTAAAGGATGACGAGCACACCAGTAGCGCTCGAAGGAGAGGTGAATGGAAAGCAAAGTAGTTGTTCCGGCGGAAGGTCAAAAAATCACCCTGAAAGACGGCAAGCTGAATGTGCCACACAATCCGATTATCCCATTTATTGAAGGCGACGGTATCGGCATTGACGTGACTCCGGCAATGCTGAAAGTGGTTGATGCCGCTGTTGAGAAAGCCTACAAAGGCGAGCGTAAAATTTCCTGGATGGAAATTTACACCGGGGAAAAATCCACTCAGATCTACGGCCAGGACGTATGGCTGCCAGCAGAAACGCTGGATCTCATCCGTGATTACCGCGTTGCTATCAAAGGCCCACTGACCACGCCAGTTGGCGGCGGCATTCGTTCTCTGAACGTTGCGCTGCGTCAGGAACTCGACCTGTACGTTTGTCTGCGCCCGGTTCGTTACTACCAGGGTACTCCGAGCCCGGTTAAACACCCAGAACTGACCGATATGGTTATCTTCCGTGAAAACTCCGAAGACATCTATGCGGGTATCGAATGGAAAGCGGACTCTGCTGACGCTGAGAAAGTGATCAAATTCCTGCGCGAAGAGATGGGCGTGAAGAAAATTCGCTTCCCGGAACATTGCGGTATCGGCATCAAGCCGTGCTCCGAAGAAGGGACCAAGCGTCTGGTGCGTGCGGCGATCGAATACGCGATCACCAACGACCGTGACTCTCTGACCCTGGTGCACAAAGGCAACATCATGAAGTTCACCGAAGGCGCGTTCAAAGACTGGGGCTACCAGCTGATTCGCGACGAATTCGGCGGCGAACTGATCGACGGCGGCCCGTGGCAGAAAATTAAGAACCCGAACACCGGCAAAGAGATCATCATTAAAGATGTGATCGCCGATGCGTTCCTGCAGCAGATCCTGCTGCGTCCGGCTGAATACGACGTTATCGCCTGTATGAACCTCAACGGTGACTACATTTCTGACGCCCTGGCGGCGCAAGTTGGCGGTATCGGTATCGCACCGGGCGCCAACATCGGTGACGAGTGCGCACTGTTCGAAGCGACCCACGGCACCGCACCGAAGTACGCAGGCCAGGACAAAGTGAACCCAGGTTCTATCATCCTGTCCGCAGAAATGATGCTGCGTCATATGGAATGGTTCGAAGCGGCTGACCTTATCGTTAAAGGTATGGAAGGCGCTATCAACAACAAGACCGTGACTTATGACTTCGAACGTCTGATGGAAGGCGCTAAGCTGCTGAAATGTTCAGAGTTTGGTGACGCGATTATCGCGAACATGTAATCCAGATTCTGGGTTGTATGCGAACGGGAGCCTGATGGTTCCCGTTTTTTATTGCTGAAGAAAATCTTTCCCCAAAACTCTCCCCAAAATGTTTCCCCAAAACCCCTCTGGAATCACCCTGTTTTTGAATCAATAACGACCCACTCTTTACCTCTGTCATCATTGTACTTATCAGTCATTTTCCGTGATTTATGCCCAAGCAGTTTCTGCGTATCTATTCCTTGCTCTCTATACAGTCGTTCAGAAAGGGAACGCTGCTCGTGGAATGTTGGTGCAGTACCTTTCTCCCATTCAATACCGCATTTTTCCCTGGCCTTTTTGAATGTGGTGGTAAGACTGCTTGATGAGACGCTTCCTCCTCTTACAGATTGTGAAGTTGAATGGCGAAAATGAACCAGGTATTTACTGACCACCGCATCACGACATTTTGAAATGACCTCGCGCAATGTCATGTTCAATGCTTCACACTTTAAATCCAGAGGTATAGCAAGCCGTGATCCTGTTTTTTCTTGCTGTACATGAAGCATGTCATCCCAAATATCGGAAAACTGCATTTTGCATATATCACCCAAACGCTGGCCGGTAACTAATGCCAGCAACATTCCACTTTGCAAGTACGGTTGCTGATTCTGCGAGGCTTCATAGATTTTCATCCATTCCTCGAATGATAGCCTTTGCCTTGTTACTTTATGTCGTGGTTGTTTAGTTGCCATCGCAGGGTTGTATCCTGGTGGAACGTGACCTGCATGCTGAGCCTCTTTGAATACATCAACCAATACCAACCGAACAACCTGAGCCATCCTGTTGTGCCCCTCGGCCTTTATGGCATCAGTAATTTCGGCGATATCCAACGTCGAGATATCTTTTAGGTGCTGCATTCCGCAATGTTCTCTAAATAACCGCAAAGGCTTGCCTTTCTGTAGATAGGAATTTCTCCGGATCTCGCCAGTTTTCAGCCTTTCTTCCTGGATGGTGACGTATTTATCGATCCATTCAGACACGGTGATATCACTTCTTTTTCCCTTCATTCTGGCGAGGCGGTCATTAACGCTGAGAATTTGTCTTGTTCTCTGCTCGGCAATGATTGTGTTTGCTTCTATGGCCACTTGTTTTGCTTCAGTTTCATCTGTTCCAAGACTATGAAACCTTCCTGAAACAGGATGCTTATATTGCCAGTAGACCTTTCCTGTCCGCTTATCGAGTTTGCAGTAAAGGTTAGGTATAGAAATTTTATGTGTCCGAGGTCTAGCAGCCATCAGCTATTATCCGTTTTAGTCTGGGGTTTGAATTTGCAGGAAGCGCAGGTTCAGCAATTACCCCAACGTAACGAGCCTCCCTGTCCACCATCCAGCACCGGCCGACCTTAACAGCAGGTGGGGCGATCATTTTTCCTTTGGCGTACTTTTTAAGGACCCGCTCGCTAGGTGCCTGCTCTCCAAACTCTTCTTTAGCCCAGTCAATTAAAGACATCATGCGTGACATAGGGTTCTCCACTTAAACCGGCTGCACCCGGTTATCGCTAGATGTTCATTAACGCTGTCGGCCAGCTGCCAAAGCGTCCGTTGATTCTGGTAGTGGTAGGGAGAATAGAGGTCCTGGCTCTACATCGAACCGCCGCCAGCGAACATCACACGTCCTCTCTTCATTTGGTGATGTCCATGCCACCACATCTGCTACCGGCTTGGATGCCGCTTCCCTGAATGCCTGAAGCTCACTAAGGGCTATAACCACCTTTTGACATTCGTTAGCAACATCTACAGAGCCAAGTTCACTCTGTATTTCGTAGTGGGCCAGCATCGCGGCCAGTAATTCATCCAGTTCTTCATTCGTCAGGCGTTCATGCACCACTTAAAAATCTCCAATTTACATTTGCTTCTGTCATAGCCAGCTCATAAATGCTCGCTACCTGCGCGCCAGTATAATGTTTCCAGATTAGTGGAATGACGACCTCGCGTGCTTTTCGAAGCGCCCGCAGCTCTCGCATCAACGACAGCAACTTTGGAGCCATGCCTCCGTCACGCTCTAACTTCCATATCATCTGGTCCAGTTCTTCATCGGTTACTGGTGCTTGAGGGGCTGTTAAGTTGGTTGTCATGCTGCACGCTCCTGTTTATGCTGCGCTGCCGGGTTAAGCCATAGGCATTCAGTGCGCACTTTTGTGCCACGCCCAGCGCTGATGCGAGAGCCTTTTTCCATCTTTCTCCATCCGGTTAATAGGTCGTTATAGACCTCGTGGTCATACCCGCTAATCATCACCATTCCGGCCATCGTTCTGGCCACAGACAAAAGTTGCTCATGACCTTCCATTGTCATCTCGTGGTTGTAGTAGCGATTCCCCTGTATCCGCGTTTCTGCGACGTACGGCGGGTCAATGTAATGCAACGTGGTTTCGGCATCGTGTGCACGCATCACTGCCAGTGCATCTTTGTTTTCGATGATGACACCCTGCAGGCGCTAGCAGACTGCCGACAGGTTTTCCGGGTAGCGCTCCCACAAGTGCGCCGCCGTAGCGTATTTACGTTTACTGTCGCTACGGAATCCAGACTGACCGCCGATACCAGCCGCGGAGCCGAATCCCATGCAGGCACGTACAACCATGCGGCGGGCACGCTCTACGGGCTCCATAACGATCTCTCTGGCTGCGCAGAATTCATCACGTGAGTAAGGCGTTAATGCGCAGGCATCGCGTAGGCGCTGATTCATGTCTGGGTCGCGCAAGACCGTAAACAGGTTCACTACCTCGCTATCAAGATCGTTATAAACCTCTGAATAGCTGCGTGCCTTTTGCATCAATACGCCAGCGGCACCGCCGAACGGCTCAACGTAGCAAACATGCTCTGGCATCTGGCTGATAATCCACGGCGCGAGGCGGAACTTTGCACCGTGATAACGAATAGCTGGGTGCTTGATTGTTTCGCTCATTGTCCTTCTCCTTCGATAACCTGGATGATAGCCACCTTTATGAATGAGTTAGCAGCCATCACAGAGCACCTTCGCTAATCACGACGGCAGTTGTTGGGGCCAGCTCACGCAGTTCTCTTTGAGCTGACAGTACGTGAAGGTTGCATGGTGACTTGGTATGTCGCTCAGTGACCCGATCACATTCACGCGCCCAGTTGATAACGTCTTCGGCAAGAGCCTTACGCTGTTCCATCGATTCACACAGCGCTACGCTGGTAATATCCAATCGGTTGGCCAACTCGTTCATCAGCCACTGAGAAGCAGGTGGAAGAAGCGGGGCGGCTTTACGGGCAGCATCAATCAGCTGCTCTCTAGTCATGCGTGGTTGTTGCTCTGAAACGACTACTAAGTTGCCCATTGTTAGTTTCTCCGTGTTATATACGCCCTGCACGGCGCTGAATTTTGGTTGCACGAATCCCTCACCAGAAGGTGATTAAAAGTTTTGGGTTTCGTTTCACTAAGCACCCAGTGGAGGGCACTTAGTGAAACGGGCGACTGCAATCGCCTGTTAGCTTCTCCACTCAACTGGAAGCGCGCTCCGGTTGGCTGATTTAACGACTGACACACTTAACGAAATGGACAGAACGCGCTTTCAGTTGAGTTCCTGACTTTTACCCGTCTCAGGTCGGGTGGTATTGTTGACAGTCTCAAACATCCAAAGGAGCTGGTATGGAGAACGACAATCTGGACATCAGGCTTAAAGCAATTGAGTACGCGATAGGGCGTATAGCTACAGCCATAAGCGAGGGAACATCACCCAAAGAGTTCGTTGAAGAAACTAAACGACTATCAACGCAGCTATCTTCAGGATTTTATAACCCGCAAAACGAAGCCATTGTCAGACAAACTATCATGCTTTTAGACCCTCTAAATGGCGATCCTTGGGATAGTATTCCCTAAGTACGGCACCGCTACTTATGCATGCTTTTAGCCACATTAAGCAAGGTGGTTTATGCTATTTCCCAACAACAAGGATTCGGTTAATCTGGATATCCCCAACAACAAGCCGAGTATTCATAGTGATTGCTGAACTTTCAGCGGCTTTGGCCGCGATCAAGGAGACTGCTAGTCTCGCCAAAGCCATAAATGACGCCAAGACTGATGCGGAAATTAAAGCTGCGACAGTCGAACTTCAAAGCAAGCTTCTAAGTTTACAATCAGACTGTTTTTCTCTTGGAGATGTCATTCGAGGCAAAGAAGAGTTGGTTGCGCAACTACGCTCAAAACTTGCAGAAATTGATGATTTTAAGCAGTCCTCAGTTGGGTATGTGCTAACTAAAACTGCTGCTGGGACAATGGTATACTCAAAAAATGCAAGTAATGAAGAGTTTGTAATAAATGCATGCCCTCAATGCTTTATGAATAACCAATTGTCGATGTTACAACCAAGTCCTAAAAATCATTCGATGGGAGGATATTTCATTCATTATTGTCCATCATGTAAAAGTGAATTCAAAATGGATGAAGTTCCGCCAATTGAGCCAGTTCAAATGACTAGACGAACAGCTCGTAGAATTTAATATTCATGAAATTATCAATTATGTTAAAGAGCGAAGCGTCCTATTGGCGCTTTTTTGTTGTCTGCGAATCACCCGGTCATTCATACGTCACAGATTTCTACTGAGTGAACATCCTGCTTGCTCGCTGTTAGTAATCAAAATCTAACTTAACTTAGTTTCATGGTCAATAGAAAACATCAAACTTTTCTTAGCTTGATGTTTTGGAATCTAATGAAAATCAAAGTTCGTATTGAACGCCTTTGACTACGCCAATAATGAGGCAGTTACCATTGATGGGGATGTTAGGATAGCGTGGATTCAAGGGGACTAAGAATTTCTGAGGGCCATCAATAACAAGCTTTTTAACAGTAGCTTCGTTGGTTCCCTCTAACCGTGCGACCACAATTTTTCCGTTCGACACTTCTGCATCAGGATCAACTATGACGGTAGCTCCCTGAGGAATGGTAGGTAGTCCATTGGGATTTGTCATGGAGTCCCCCTTTACATCAAGAGCGAATGATCTGTCACTGATGCGCAACGAGGTCTCCACCCAACGTACAGCATCTTCGATGCTGTGCGTCTGTGAGCTCTCAGTAAAGGCACCTGCCTGAACCCAAGAAATTACAGGGATTCTCCGCATGCTTGTTATCAGCTTATCTTCGAAGTTAGTTCCATAAAGGATGTAGTCTGTTGAGGTATTGAAGTATTTAGCGAGCTTTGTCAAAGCTTCGCCACTGGGAGTATTTAAATCTTTCTCCCAGTAGCCAACTGCAACATCACTTACGCCGCAAAACTTGCCCAACTCCTTCTGGGTCGTTTTCGTTATGCGTCTGAGAGCCTTAATTCTCTGGCCAACTGATTCCATTTTTTACCCTTAGTGTTACAAAGCTAAGTAATCTTAGTTTTTGTTGACCAAACTTAGATTGATAATTAATATCTAATAAAACTTAGTAAATGGAGGCCCTATGACCACTGATGATATTGAAAAGCACTTCGGTAGTACCGAGAAGGTTGCTGATTTTTTTGGAATAACTAGTGAAGCCGTTTACCAATGGCGAAACAGACCTGGGCGTTTGATTCCGAAAGGTCGAGCAGCTGAGGCTGCTTATAGGACTAATGGAAGACTCAAGTACGACACAAGCCTTTATCAGAAGTCTACTAAGTCCAGTGTTTGAGCATAACTACCAAAGGAAAAACAACATGGTAGACAGCATAAATACAGCAATCCGCCTGATGTGTAAGGCACATAAACATGGTCGTTTAGGTATGGCTTCTGATTTAGGGATGACTATCGACCAATTCCACAACCATCTGTACCAGAAGTGCGGGAGTCGTTTTTTCACAGTAGCTGAGCTGGAGCAGATGCAGTCTCTATCGAACAGCTCTTACCTGGCTGCATACTTTGCTGGCCGTTGCGGTAAATGGCTGGTGGACGTTCCGAAGGCAGACAGTATCGACAACGTTGATCTCTTCGATATCGAGATGCAGGTGACAGTGGCAGCTGGCGAACTGGCATCCGCGAAGATGGCCGCTGTAGCCGATGGGGTGATCGACACCTCGGAGAGCAAAACCCTTTCAGATTTATTCAGTAAGAAACTCCGCCACCAGATTCATGGGTTTCTGGGCTTCATGGCGCTGTACGGCGTGGGTGTTTCGGATCAGGCAGTGGATGTTTTCGTTTCAACCGGCAGAAAAGGTGACGCCCCGAGTGTGCAGCTCGAGGCGTCTGGTGCGCCGGTTCTTTAAGTGGAGAAACTAACGCATGAACAGTTTAAACCGATTCAGACCAGCTAAGCAATTCAGATGCCTGCCGCTGGTGGGGAAGAACTCCCCGTTCGGCTATGTGGAAATAGTACGTGGTGAGAATGGCGGTCACAACTACCAGGCGTGTGCAGTGTTGGTAGGGGCGTTTGCTGAGATGAACCAGAAGGGGCGCAAAGAGTGGAGAAACTTAACCGGCGCTACCGCGACCACAGGGGAATCGAAGTCCATGTCATTGGCTATGAGCGTGAGAAACGCCAGGTCATTTTCACGCGAGCAGGGTATGCGCCTGAATGCATGCAGCCTGTTGAGCGTTTCCGTGAAAAATTCACAAGGATAGCCGAAGACCATGAGCCTGTTACTGACAACGCGGCCGATAGTGATAAATCCTGACCTTGCATACAGTATTGGCCTGAACGAGGCCATTGCATTGCAGCAGGTGAACTACTGGCTGAAAGAAACCACCTCTGGTCTGGAGCGCGACGGTGTTCGGTGGATCTACAACACCACCGAACAGTGGCTGGAGCAGTTTCCGTTCTGGTCTGAGTCCACGCTGAAGCGCACATTCACCCGCCTGAGGACACTGGGCGTTCTGCGTGTTGAGCAACTGAATAAGTCTCAGCGAGACATGACGAACTACTACACGATCGACTACGCAAGTCCACTTTTAGATGATGTCAAAGTGAGCGCATTGAAGAGGTCAAAATGCGCTTCTCCATCAGGTCAAAATGACACGATGGAAGAGGTCAAAGTGAAACGCTCCATCAGGTCAAAACGAACCGCTGTCATCGGGTCAAATTGCACTGATGATCCTACAGAGATTACAACAGAGAGTACTACAGAGAATAAAACCCCTTCTTGTCCGGAAGCTTCGCAACCGGACGACGCTGGCAAGCCAGATGATTTTCTGACTCGTTACCCAACAGCGGTGGTCCATAACGCTGCAAAACGTCAGTGGGGTAGTCAGGAGGATTTAACCTGTGCCGAATGGCTGTGGGGACGAATCATCAAGCTGTACGAACAGGCTGCCGAATCTGACGGTGAAGTGGTTCGCCCGAAAGACCCGAACTGGACTGCTTGGGCTAACGAAGTTCGTCTGATGTGCTCACAGGATGGTCGCACTCATCGCCAGATCTGCGAGCTGTATGGTCGGGTGAACCGGGACCCGTTCTGGTGCAAGAACATCCTGAGCCCATCCAAGCTGCGTGAAAAGTGGGATGAACTGAGCCTCAAGCTATCGGCTTCCTCCAGTGCGTCAGTTCCCGGTTCAGCGATTAACCGCGCAAGCTACCAGGGTGTGGATTACTCACTGCCTGAAAATACGGGGTTCCGCTCATGAGTAAACCATTCCTGAAGTGGGCGGGCGGGAAGTTTACCCAACTGAACGATCTGCTCCAGCACATCCCGAGTGGACTTCGCCTGATTGAACCGTTCGTCGGTGGTGGTTCGGTGTTTCTCAATAGCGATAAGCACGCCAATTTCCTGCTGGCTGACGTGAATCCTGACCTGATCAACCTGTACCAGATGCTGGCGGTTGTGCCGGATACCGTCGAGAGCAGCGCGCGCTGGATGTTCCAACGGATGGGAACGCCGGAAAATTACGAGCTGATCCGCCAGGAGTTCAACGCCCAGACTCTGGATGCTGCTGAACGTGCAGCTGCCTTCCTGTACCTGAACCGCCACTGCTTCAACGGCCTGATGCGCTACAACCTGTCTCACCAGTTCAACGTGGGCTGGGGCAAGTACAAAGCGCCGTACTTCCCAGAGAAGGAACTCAAAGCCTTTGCAGGCATGGCGCACAACTGCGTGTTCATGACTGCCGGTTTCCGTCGGACGATCGGCCTGGCCGGGAAGAGCGATGTGGTGTATTGCGATCCGCCGTATGAACCGCTGCCGGGTACCAGTGGCTTTACTGCATATTCCGCTGGTGGCTTCACCTGGGATAACCAGATTGAACTGGTGGAATGCTGCGTTGCTGCACACCGCCGTGGCGCAAGCATCGTTATCTCAAACTCAATAGCGCCCCGCATCGTTGATCTGTACGAACAGCACGGCTTCCGTCTGCACACCATTCCGGCGCGTCGATCAATTTCCTGCAAAAGCAGCACCCGCGAAGTTGCACGGGACCTGGTAGCCGTACTGGAGGTGGTCGAGTGAAGCCTGAGCATGAAAATGCTGTTCGTGCAGCAGCACGCCGTTGTGCAGAGGAACTGCGCGCCGCGATGCGGGTTAAGCCGAAACCTGTATGGGACAAAGTATGCCTGCAGATCCTTCGTAAACATCACCAGCAGGTCGCTCCGCTGGGTGTGAAATTGTATGAATTCTACAGTGTCATTGGCCGCATGAATGACCGCTATGGGGTGAGAAAATGAACGAGTTAACGTCGCGTCAGGGTGATGTTCTGAACGCAATCAGGGATTACAAGGCCAGAGTGGGCTTCCCACCGACGATGATTGAACTGGCGGGGCTGATCGGCTGCGCATCGCCAAACGCCGCCGCAGAACATGTGAACGCACTGAAGCGTAAGGGCTATATCACCGTCGCGCCGGGTGTCGCCCGCGGGATAGCGATAACTGGTGATATCGTGGATCACGATGTTGTTTCGATCGTTAGAGACCTGCTGGAAGGTAAGGACAACGCTCGCGAAGTTGCCATCGCCTGGCTGGAAGCACAGGAGACTTCATTATGAGGCTGGTTCTGCCGTTCCCGCCGAGCGTGAACACCTACTGGCGCGCACCGCACAGCGGCCCATTGAAGGGACGCCATCTGATTAGCCAGAAGGGCCGCGAATTCCAGAGCGCAGCATGTGCAGCCATTATTGAGCAGCTCCGCAAGTTACCAAAACCATCATCCGAAGCCGCGGCGGTAGAGATCACCCTGTATCCACCAGATCAGCGCCGCCGGGATATCGACAACTACAACAAAGCGCTGTTTGACGCGCTGACGCATGCTGGCGTGTGGGAGGACGACAGTCAGGTTAAGCGGATGCTGGTGGAGTGGGGACCAGTGGTACCGAAGGGAAAGGTTGAGATAACGATCAACCGATATCAATCGGCGGGTGCAGCCGCCTGAGTGGAGAAGAGCATGAACCAGATGAATATCAATGTGAATTGTCCGACACATCACGCCGCTATGTCAGGGCAGAGCATTACGATGTCCAGTCGTGAGATCGCCACGCTCGTGGATTCCCGGCACGGCAATGTGTGTGTGGCCATCGAACGCTTGATGAAAAGTGGCGTAATTGGGGGGTATGCTGCATTGCAGTACACCCATCCCCAGAACGGTCAGACCTACCACCATTATGAAGTCAACAAACGTGACAGCTATGTGATTGTCGCTCAGCTTTGCCCTGAGTTTACCGCCCGCCTGGTGGACCGCTGGCAGGAACTGGAGCAGGGCCTTCAACCGAAGGTCCCGCAGTCATTTTCCGAGGCATTGCGCCTGGCTGCTGAGCTGGAAGAGCAGAAACAACGCTTGCATGAAGAACTGGCCCTCGCCGCGCCAAAGGCTGAGTTTGTGGATCGTTACGTCACGGTTACCGGTTCAATGTCGTTCCGCCAGGTGGCGAAGTTGCTGAACGCCAAAGAGCCGGAGTTCAGGTTATTCCTGTTGGATAACCACATCATGTATCGCCTGAGTAACGTGCTGACACCGTATCACCAGCACATTGAGGCAGGACGGTTCGAAGTGAAGACCGGGACCACAAACGCATCAAACTACGCCTTCAGCCAGGCGCGATTCACCCCCAAGGGGGTGAAGTGGATTGGCGGTCTGTGGGCAGAGCATGTCGCTAAGGGGCATACAGCGTGAGAGCACTGTTAACACCGGAAGTAGCCCCGCGTCTGGGGATTGTGCTGTTTCGCCCCGGCGCTGACCTGATGACACTGTTTACTCGCGGCCGCGTGCTGCTGGAAACTGAGCCGCAGGGATACGCGAACTTTGCAACCGGCGCGATACCTGCAGCCGCTCAACCACTGGCTGCCGATCCGTTTATGGCTGGTGTGTTTGAAGATGAGAGGGTAGTTAATGCCGCTGGCGGGATTCCGGGCCTTGAGGACTGGCTGGAACAACAACTTGTCTGTCAGTGGGAACTCAGCGACTACCATGACCACAACTTCACGACGTTGCGCCGTTCCCCTGGCGCCATCCGTTTGTGCTGGCACTGTGATAACCAGCAGCGTGACCAGGCGACTGAACGTCAGGCAGGCATTGCGAGGGCAAACCTGGTATCCTGGGTTATCTCTGTTGCGTGTCGTGAACTTGGCTTTCCTCCGGAACATGAACTGACCCTGCCGGAGTTCTGCTGGTGGTTGGTCACAAAAGACCTGGCTGCAGTTATCCCGGAGAGTATCGCGAGAAAAGCATTACGCATGCCGCCGGAACGCCATCAATCTGTGATGCGTGAATGTGACATTGTTCCGGCTAAAGCGGCCACGCAGCTGGTGCAGGAAAAAGCCAAACGGATAGTCGCGGTGAAGGTTGACCCCGAGACGCCAGAATCCCTGATGTTGAAGCCAAAGCGTCGACGCTGGGAGAACGAGAAGTATACCCGCTGGGTGAAGTCACAGCAGTGCATGTGCTGTAACAACCCAGCAGACGACCCCCACCACCTGATAGGCCACGGGCAAGGTGGAATGGGTACCAAGGCACACGACCTGTTTGTGATTCCTCTGTGCAGAGAGCATCACGACGAGTTGCATGCCAGTCCTGTGGCATTTGAAGCGAAATATGGTGACCAGCTGGTGCTGTTGTTTCGCGTTTTAGATCGTGCGCTGGCAATCGGCGTACTGGAGTGATTAAGTGGGGAACATTAATGCGTGATATGTACGAAGTAATGGATTTATGGGGCGCGTGGGCGGCAGCTGATAGCAGTGGTGTTGACTGGCAACCAATTGCCGCTGGGTTCAAGGGACTTTTACCACATGGTAAGAAATCACGGCTTCAATGCAGCGACGATGAGGGCATCGTAATTGATGGGTGTGTGGCCCGTTTACGCAAGTATAAAACTGATGAGTATGAGTTAATTATTGCTCACTTCGTGGTTGGAATTTCATTGCGCACTATTGCGAAGAAGCGTAGGTGCTCTGATGGGACGATCAGGAAGGAGTTACAGACGGCATTGGGTTTTATTGATGGAGTAATGTCAGTTTTGGTTTAAGCGCCATATCATGGCGCTTTAAAAGGGGTGGGGATTTGTAAAGCTTTAGCAGCTCTTTCAACGACTTCGTCATTCGAAAGGTCTTGAAGGCAGAAACGATCCCCCTCATTTTTGAGTTGATTTAAGGCATAATAAACACTTAGCATGCTGTAGAGCATTGATTCCTCTTTTACTTGACATTCTAAGTTGTCAGAATTCCAGTTTTCACACACGAAATCATATTTTTCTTTTATTATATCGGAAAGTGATAATATGTTTTTTAATATTTTTCTTGTGTCTTGATTGAAGTCTGAATAGACATCGTCAATATATTTGCTCAAAAGAATGGGGGTGAATCTTTTTCCAAGGGAAATATGCTTGTGTTTTTTATGGTGCTTTTTTCTTGTTTCAATGCTGTCGCTTGTTATTTTTATCGTCCTTTCCAGAAGTAAACGTTCATCTTCGAGCTCTATCAAAATATTCTTCTTTAGTGATTTTATTTTTGCTTTCTCTTTTCTGGTTTCGATGTAGGGTGTTAAAAATATACCAAGAAAGAATGTAATGAATGGAAGGATGTCTTTGAAATCCATAAAACCTCCATGGGAAATTATTGTTGAACCATCATAAGAAAAAACTAACGCGTACGCAAAAACTATCGTAATCTGTTAAGAGTGGTCACTTGAACGCGAACTTAAGGTGTTTACTTTCGTGATTCGGCTCATAGATTGCTTCTACTTGCCCTGTTAGAAATGATGTTCCACACAGCAAGGAGAAGGTATGAGTGTATGTCGCGGATGTGCTAAACCCTTACGTCGTTCTTTGACCGTGCATCATGAAGATGGGACTCTGAAATCTTGTCCTGAATGTTCAGGAAGAGTTGGAGCACACGTTTTTTATCGGCTAGAAGATTTTGGCGACAGAGTGATGGACGATGGAAGAATCATCCCTCAATCTTGGTGTCCCGCCTGTAGAAGCGATCTGATTTCATCAGTTTCAGCAGCATATATTTGCAAATAAGCACTACTCATTTTTAAGGCTCGCTTCGGCGGGCCTTTTTTATTCCCCTCATTCTGAGAGGACTCACAGCAATATCAATGGGGGGATTATGTCCGATCCTGTTTCTGGCACTACGGTTGCTGCTGGTGGCCTGATGGGAGCTAGCGTTTTCGGTTTCGCAACCGGTATTGATTACGGCGTGGTGTTTGGCGCTTTCGCAGGTGCTGTATTTTACGTAGCGACAGCAGCAAACATTACCCGGCTGAAGCTGGTGGGCTATTTCGTGACATCGTTCATTGTCGGTGTTCTCGGTGCTGGTCTGGTGGGCTCCTATCTTGCCAAGTGGACGGGATATAGTGACCGACCACTGGACGCACTAGGCGCGGTGGCAGTTGCTGCAATGGCTATCAAGCTCCTTACATTCATCAACAACCAGGAACTGGCAAATCTGTTCGGCATGCTTTCCCGCATGCGGGGAGGAGGGACCAATAATGGTAACAAGTGACCCAAGCGCAACGGTTAACGCTGTGATTTGCGCGGTGATTGTTGTGTTCCTGATGTTCTACCAACGCGAAGGGGCGAGACATCGCCCGTTAATATCGCTGGTGGCTTACTTTTCTGTCCTGGTGTATGCCAGCGTTCCATTCCGTTATCTGTTTGGCCTGTATCAGGAATCCCACTGGGTTGTGGTGCTGGTCAACGTTCTTATTTGCGCTGCTGTTGTCTGGGCTCGTGGAAACGTTGCGCGTCTGATCGATTACCTGAGGCACTAATGAACCAATCACAATTTCAACAGGCGGCTGGTATTAGCGCCGGATTAGCCGCGCGCTGGTTTCAGCCTATCAAGGATGCGATGAAAGAGCGTGGTATCACCAAGCCGTTAGACCAGGCGATGTTTATTGCGCAATGTGGGCATGAATCAGCAGGGTTTACCCGTGTTATTGAGAGCTTCAATTACACGGTAGCAGGATTAAAAGCAACGTTTGGCAACCGCCTTACGGCGTACCAGTGCGAGATGCTGGGGCGCGTAGGTATCCAGCAGGTTGCCCATCAGCCACAGATAGCTAATCTGGTCTACGGTGGTCGAATGGGTAACAAAGAGCCTGGTGATGGCTGGGCGTTTCGTGGCCGTGGGCTTATTCAGATCACTGGGCGGGAAAATTACACTAAGTGCGGTGCTGCGTTAAAACTGGACCTGGTAGCTAATCCTTCCCAACTGGAAAGTGATATTAACGCCGCCCGTTCTGCAGCATGGTTCTACACCTCCAGCGGCTGCCTGAGCCACTCAGGTGATTTGGTTCGTATCACCCAGATCATCAACGGCGGACAGAACGGAATAAATGACCGCCGTGAACGTTACGCTAAAGCGAAAGCGGTGATCGTATGAGCATTGTTGAAATCATCATTAGTGTTATTGGTGCAATCTGCGTTGCAGCTGCGGGCGGTTTTGGTATTGGCCATATTCGCGGTACCAGCAAGGCGGAAGCAAAAGCCGAGAAACAGCGAACTGAAGAACACGCCGCAGCGACGGCCGCAGCAGCAAAACGCCGGGTTGAAGTAACCAAAGAGGCCAGCAATGTACAGCAGACTGTTAATCATCTTCCTGATGACGATGTTGATCACGAGCTGCGGGAATCGTGGAAGCGTCCCGGTAGTCGTTGATACGGCGTGCGATTGGGTAAAGCCAATTTATCTTACCGACCACGAAATTACCGCGATGGATAAGCAGACGAAGCGTGATGTGTTGGCGCATAACAAAGCGTGGCAGTCGAACTGTCTGAATGGAGGAACTGAAATGAAGCAGTAAAGCGGACAGACCGCACTAACAAGCCGCAGTCATGATGTGGCCCCGAGTCTCAATGAGAGCCAGATGCAGGTCCAAACTGCAATACACGCTGGTCAGGGTCAATAAAGAAGAAGACGTACCGGTCCGCAGCGCGATAGCCAGTCGCGCCCAGGTTAGAGCTAACGGGGAGTTGAGACGAACTGGGGTGACGATCTCAAGGGCATGAGCGAGGCCACTGCGTGAGTGTGGTTGTGACAATACCAGTAATTCATTCTTATAAATGCAATGTGTGAATGAAATAGTCTAACAAATATCAAAATTTGAAGAAGAACATAGTGATATAACGACTATCCCATAATACATAAGGGTCGTGTCTATGCCTATCAGTCAAATGATGCATAAATCTACAGTACGCATTGAGAGTGATGTTGGTAATGGTTTGTCTGTTGGAACTGGCTTTTGGTTCAGTTTTATGGTCGACGATCAGAGGCAAGTGCCCCTCCTCGTGACTAATAAGCATGTTGTACAAGGGGCTACACAAACTAGGATCCGGATAAATGTTAGCCGCCAGGATAACCAAAGTATCCGATTTTATGATGGAGTCATTCCCAATGGGGAAAGTGACTTCATTATGCATCCAGACCCTAACATTGATATCTGTATACTGCCGGTTGCGAATTTTTTTAACCAGTTGGAAACCCAGGGTTTTGCACCTGACATTTTTTCCTTTACTGATCGTAACTTCTTGTCGACTGCATTTATTACCCCCATTGAAGAAGTTTATATGACGGGCTACCCTAACGGCTTGTGGGATATGGTTAATAATCGACCGATTACAAGAAAGGGCATAACAGCGTCATCGCCTTTTGATGACTGGCAAGGGAACCCGGAGTTTTTGATCGACATGGCATGCTTTGGCGGGTCTAGTGGATCCCCTGTGTATATTATGAATCAAGGGTCTTTTGCAACTGAAAACGGGTTGGCAATGGGGGAACGACTGATTTTTCTTGGGTTACTTTATGCAGGCCCAATGGTTAATGTGAATGGAAGTATAGAAATCATAAATGTTCCTACTGCTGCAACTGCCGTTGTTCGTTCTTCGATTGGAATGAACCTTGGGTTAGTTATAAAAGCAGAGAAACTGAATGATTTAAGACCATTATTGGGGATCTGATTCAGAATGTCTTCGGATGGCAACTAGAGCAATCTGCTCAGGATGCCACAGTACATATAAGCCATCGGTTAATACTGGTGGCTTTTTCATTGGAATGGATATGCCACCACGAACACCAAAAGCCTGCCGTGTTCGCGGCTGCCGTTTTACCACCACAGATCCGTTAGGCTACTGCGAAACCCACAAAGGTGAGGGTTGGAAATCCTACAAACCAGGTCAATCACGGCAGCAGCGTGGATATGGAACAAAATGGGAAGTTATACGGGAGCGGATACTTAAGCGTGACAAAGGGCTGTGCCAGAACCATCTGCGTCAGGGGATTGCAAAGCAGGCTTCCTGTGTGGACCACATTAAGGCGAAGGCTCACGACGGCACTGATGATGACAGTAACCTTGAAAGCCTGTGTTGGTCGTGTCACGCCGCGAAGACCGCGCGTGAGCGGCTCAAGTGAGAATCAATGTCATCATCACTCAGGGGAGGGGGAGGTTAAATCTCTGCAACCGCGCGCCTTCCGGACTGCCCGCCTCCTCGAATTTTTTTACCCGCGAAAAATCAAATTTAACCAGGAGTGTCGCTTATGGCTGGAACGGCGGGGCGTTCCGGGCGTCGGCCTAAGCCAACGGCGCGCAAGGAGCTGGCTGGAAATCCCGGCAAGCGAGCCCTGAATAAAGATGAACCGGTATTCACGCCGATTAAAGGCGTGGAGCCACCAGAATGGTTTTCCGATGTAGACGATGGTCTGCCGCTGGCAACGATCATGTGGGAGCTGACTACAAAGGAGTTATGCGGCCAGGGACTTTTATGTGTCACCGATCTAGCTGTACTGGAGCGCTGGTGTGTCGCATATGAATTCTGGCGAAGGGCTGTGAAAAATATCGCCGTGGAAGGTCTTTCAGTCACTGGGGCCATGGGCGGTAAAATAAAAAACCCCGAACTCACCGCCAAAAAAGAGCAGGAATCGGAGATGAGTTCTACCGGTTCAATGCTTGGCCTTGACCCAAGCAGCCGTCAGCGGCTCGTTGGCCTGGCCGGAAAGAAACAAGCCTCTAACCCATTCCTTAAGATGATTAGCTCATGAGCCGGAAATCGTACCCCAACGTTAATGCCGCGAATCAGTACGCCCGTAACGTAGTGCGGGGAAAGATTCCGGCATGTCAGTTCGTCATTCAGGCATGCCAGCGCCACATCGATGATATGGCCGCTGAGAAAAGTAAGAAATTCAGGTACCGCTTCGATAAAGATGCAGCGGAGAAGGCCGCAAAGTTTATTCAACTGCTGCCGCACACAAAGGGAGAGTGGGCGTTCAAAAGAATGCCGATAACCCTGGAACCGTGGCAACTTTTTATCGTGTGCAGTGCTTTTGGCTGGGTACAGAAGGGAACGAAGCTTCGCCGTTTTCGGGAGGTCTATACCGAGATTCCCCGTAAGAACGGCAAATCTGCGATTTCAGCTGGTGTGGCGCTGTACTGTTTCACCTGTGATAACGAGTTCGGTGCTGAGGTTTACTCTGGCGCGACAACGGAAAAGCAGGCGTGGGAAGTATTCCGCCCAGCTCGCCTGATGTGCAAGCGTACGCCGATGCTGGTGGAAGCGTTCGGCATTGAGGTAAACGCATCAAATCTTAACCGCCCGGAAGATGGTGCCCGCTTTGAGCCGCTGATCGGCAATCCCGGCGACGGTGCTTCACCGCATTGTGCGATTGTCGACGAATATCACGAACACCCTACTGATTCGCTTTACACCACTATGCTGACGGGGATGGGGGCGCGTCGACAACCGCTGATGTGGGCGATCACCACAGCAGGTTACAACATCGAAGGACCGTGCTACGACAAACGACGTGAAGTGATTGAAATGCTGAATGGCACGGTACCGAACGACGAGTTGTTTGGCGTGATCTATACGGTTGATGAAGGTGACGACTGGACTGATCCAAAGGTGCTTGAGAAAGCCAATCCGAATATGGGGGTCTCAGTCTACCGCGACTTTCTGTTGAGCCAGCAACAGCGTGCTATCAATAATGCTCGCCAGGCTGGCGTGTTCAAAACTAAGCATCTCAACATATGGGTTGCTGCTCGGGCTGCATTCTTCAACCTGGTTTCCTGGCAGAACTGTGAAGACAAGACGCTTACCCTCGAACAATTCGAAGGCCAGCCATGCATTCTGGCTTTTGACCTAGCGCGCAAGCTGGATATGAACAGTATGGCGCGGTTGTTCACCAGGGAGATCGACGGTAAGACACATTACTACAGTGTTGCACCTCGCTTCTGGGTGCCTTATGACACGGTTTTCAGTGTTGAAAAAAATGAAGACCGTCGCACGGCTGAACGTTTCCAGAAGTGGGTTGAAATGGGCTTGCTCACTGTGACTGACGGGGCAGAAGTCGATTACCGATACATCCTCGAAGAGGCAAAAGCGGCAAACAAACTGAACCCAGTCACTGAATCACCGATTGACCCATTTGGCGCAACTGGCCTTTCCCATGAACTGGATGATGAGGGGTTGAATCCTGTCACTATCATCCAGAACTACACCAATATGTCTGATCCGATGAAGGAGCTAGAGGCCGCTATTGAGTCAGGCCGCTTTCATCACGACGGCAACCCGATCATGAGCTGGTGTATCAGCAACGTCGTCGGTAAATATCTACCGGGCAATGACGATGTGGTGAAGCCAATCAAGGAGCAGAATGAAAACAAAATCGATGGCGCAGTAGCAGAAATCATGGCGATTGGACGGGCAATGCTGAAAGAGCCTGGCGATTTCCTCTCATCCCTTGATCCGGACGACGATCTCTTAATTCTATGAAATCACTTATTACCGATGTTATCGGGCTGGCCGGTTTTGGTCTGCTCACGTCCGGGGTTTACCTGCATTTTGGTCTGGCCCCGGCGCTCATGTTCTCGGGCGGCCTGATGTTGCTGGGTGCCCTGGCGATGGCCAGAAGGGGGAAGCGTGCTGCTTGATGCCTTATTCAGAAGCGAATCACTGGAGAACCCAGCCACACCAATAACAGGGGAAGCCGTCGACACCGATGGACTGTTCAGGGCTGATGTGTACGTAAGCCCTGAAACAGCGATGAAACTGGCGGCGGTATATGCCTGTATCTATGTATTGTCTTCAAACCTTGCCCAGATGCCGCTGCATGTTATGCGTAAGCATAATGGAAAGGTTGAACCAGCACGGGATCACCCTGCGTTTTATCTGGTGCATGATGAACCGAACACCTGGCAGACCAGCTACAAATGGCGTGAGCTAAAGCAGCGCCATATTTTGGGATGGGGGAATGGTTATACATGGGTGAAACGCAGCCGTCGTGGTGAGGTCATCGGGCTTGACTGTTGTATGCCCTGGGAAACCACACTGATTAATACTGGCGGCCGATACACCTACGGTCTGTATAACGAAGAGGGAGCATTTGCCATAAGCCCTGAGGACATGATTCACATTCGTGCTCTGGGGAATAACCAGAAAATGGGCCTCAGCCCGGTGATGCAACACGCTGAAACCATCGGCATGGGTATGAGTGGGCAGAAGTACACGGAAAGTTTCTTCAATGGTAATGCGCGTCCTGCTGGGATCGTGTCCGTTAAAAGCCCGCTAAACAAAGAGAGTTGGGGATGGATTAAAGAGCAGTGGCAGAAGGCGTCGCAGGCGCTGCGAAGCCAGGAAAACAAGACAATGTTGCTGCCGGCTGATCTGGATTATAGGGCGCTGACCGTGTCACCAATCGATGCACAAATAATCGATATGTCAAAGCTCAACCGTTCCATGATTGCTGGAATTTTTAACGTACCGGCACACATGATTAACGATCTTGAAAAAGCCACCTTCAGCAACATTACTCAGCAGGCTATTCAGTTTGTTCGCTATTCAATGATGCCCTGGGTGACGAACTGGGAGCAGGAGCTTAATCGACGCCTGTTTACCCGCGCCGAGCTGGCCGCCGGGTATTACGTCCGCTTTAACCTTACTGGCCTGTTGCGTGGAACTCCCCAGGAGCGCGCCCAGTTCTATCACTTTGCGATCACCGATGGCTGGATGAGCCGCAACGAAGCCCGCGCTTTCGAGGATATGAACCCTGTCGACGGCCTGGATGAAATGCTGGTCAGCGTCAACGCTGCTAACCCGGCCAATGATTTCAAAACTACCAAAACCGAAGAGGATAAAACCGATGAGTGATCGCGAGACTCGCTGTTACAGCGGTGAAGTCCGTGCCGAGCAGCAGGGCGAGCAGCCCACGCGAATTATCGGTTACGGCTCGGTGTTTAACAGTCGCTCAGAACCCCTCTGGGGATTCCGCGAAATTATCAAACCAGGCGCTTTCGATGACGTGCTTGGCGACGATATCCGTGGGTTATTTAACCATGACCCGAACTTTATTCTCGGACGCAGTGCCTCCGGCACGTTGAGCGTTAGCGTCGATGAAAAAGGTCTTCGCTACGATATTTCGGCTCCAGATACTCAGACTATCCGCGATCTGGTCCTGGCTCCGATGATGCGCGGTGACATCAATCAGTCGTCGTTTGCATTCCGGATCGCCCATGACGGTGAGAACTGGTATCAGGACGATGAAGGGATTGTCATTCGCGAAATTAATCGCTTTTCGCGCCTTTTTGACGTAAGTCCGGTGACCTATCCGGCCTACCAGGAGGCTGATTCTGGCATCCGCTCCATGAAAGCCTGGCAGGAAGCGCGCGACAGCGGCGCGCTGGCGCAAGCCATTAATCAACGAATGGCGCGCGAGCGCCTGCTGACTCTTCTTAACGCGTAAGGAAAAACCATGAAATTGCACGAACTGAAGCAAAAACGTAACACTATCGCCACTGATATGCGTGCTCTGCACGATAAAATTGGCGATGCAACCTGGACCGATGAGCAGCGTACGCAGTGGAATGCTGCGAAATCTGAATTGGATAGTCTGGATGAACGGATTAAGCGTGAAGAGGAATTACGCCGTCAGGACCAGACCTATATTGATGGCCATGAAGGAGAACAGCGCCAGCAATTGGGGAATGATCCGGCTAACCCAGCAGCAAAGCCCGATGAGCGCCGAGCCGCCGCCTTCGATAAGTTTTTGCGTCATGGCTTTGGTGAACTGTCTTCTGAAGAACGCCAGGCGATTAAAGAACTGCGCGCCCAGGGTACCTCGCCTGATGCGAAGGGCGGTTATACCGTACCAACTCAGATGCTGAATAAAATTGTGGACTCCATGAAGGCCTACGGCGGCATCGCCAGCGTGGCTCAAATCCTGAACACATCAAACGGCCAGGATATTACCTGGTCAACGTCCGATGGCACCTCGGAAGAAGGTGAATTACTCGGGGAAAACTCAGAGGCGTCGGAAGAAGATGCAACTTTTGGTACCGCAATTATGGGAGCCAAAAAACTTTCATCGAAAATTATCCGCGTATCCAATGAGCTTCTTCAGGATAGCGGTGTAGATATTGAAGCCTATCTTGCCGCGCGTATTGGTCAGCGTATCGGACGCGGGGAGGCAAAATACCTCGTTCAGGGGAGTGGCGCTGGAACCCCTGTTCAGCCAAAGGGACTTATTACTTCCGTAACAGGTACAGTGAACACCGCTGCGGCGGCGGCGTTCACATGGAAGGAAATGAACGCTCTTAAGCATGCTATCGATCCTGCTTATCGCGGTGGGCCGAAATATCGCTGGGCATTCAATGACACCACACTTCAGTCAATTGAAGAGATGGAAGATGATCAGAAGCGTCCGCTGTGGTTGCCTGATATTGTGGGCGGTTCTCCTGCTACCGTTCTGGGTATTCCTTACGTCATTGACCAGGCGATTGATAACGTGGCAGCTGGGAAAAAATTCATTTTCCTGGGTGATTTCAACCGCTTTATTGTTCGTCGTATTACATATATGACACTGAAGCGCCTTGTTGAACGCTACGCGGAATACGATCAGACGGCGTTCCTGGCGTTCCACCGTTTCGATTGTGTACTGGAAGATACGGCAGCCATCAAGGCGCTGGTGGGTAAACCGGCTACACCATAATTATCACTCTGTTTTGCATGATGCCGCGTAAGCGGTTTTTTTATGCCCGCCATCTGGCGGGCATGGAGGTTTTATGCTCCTGACTCTGGAAGAAATTAAACGTCAGTTGCGTCTGGAAGAGGATTATTCGGATGAAGACTCACTTCTTGAAACCCTCGGTAAAGCGGCGCAGGCCAGAACGGAAACGTATCTGAACCGAACGCTTTATGATTCCTCCACGGGTGTTTCGGCTGATGATCCTGATGGTCTGATTATGTCGGAAGATATCAAGCTGGGAATGCTGTTACTTGTCACGCATTTCTACGAAAACCGTTCTTCCGTAAGTGAGGTTGAAAAAACGGAAATGCCGCAATCCTATACCTGGCTTGTTGGCCCGTACCGGTTCATTCCGCTATGAAACTCAGGCAGGCGCAAACCAGCGCGACCTATCTGTTGCCCGATCCTGGCGAACTGGATAAACGGGTACTCGTTCGCAAACGAGTCGATGTACCGGCTGCCGATTTCGGTACCGAACCAGAATATCCGGTTTCATTTCGGGCCTGGGCGAAGGTCGTCCAGACCAGCGCGACGACGTACCAGGAGACAGCCCAGGCCGACAACGTTATCACGCATTACATCACCATTCGCTGGCGTAGCGGGATCACCACTGACTTTGAGGTGGTGCTTAACGACCTGGTATACCGGATCAAACGGGCGCGGGACCTGAACAGCAAGCGGCGATATTTGCTGCTGGAATGCACTGAACTTGGTGAGTTCCCGGTAAATACTGGAGGTAATTCCAATGGCGGAACCCTTTTTTCACGTTGATTTTCAGCAGCCGAATGACATGCGCTTTAATCGCGCTCGCGTTCGGCGTGCTTTTGTCACCATCGGCCAGCGCCATATGCGCGATGCTCGTCGCCTGGTGATGCGTCGCGGTCGATCTGAACCGGGTGAGAACCCCGGTTACCAGACTGGCCGGCTGGCTAAATCCATCGGTTACATGGTGCCTAAAGCCAGTGCTAAGCGACCCGGTTTTATAGCTCGAATCGCACCAAACCAGCGGAACGGGCAGGGGAACCGGCTCATCACTGGCGATTTCTATCCGGCTTTTCTTTTCTACGGTGTGCGCGGTGGGGCTAAGCGTCGTCGTAGTCACCATCGTGGCGCGTCCGGCGGCAGCGGCTGGAGGCTGGCTCCGCGTAATAATTTTATGGTTGAAACGCTCAATAAAAACAGCCCCTGGACGCGTTATTACCTGGCGCGGGAATTACGGCTCTCACTCAAACCGGAGAAACGGCGCTGATGAAACTGGCCCCGATTATTGCTGCGCTCCGTGCGCGTTGCCCCATTTTTGAAAATCGCGTTGCTGGTGCCGCTCAATTCAAAGATTTGCCCGAAGTCGGAAAGATGAAGCTGCCAGCGGCCTACGTGGTGCCCGGTGACGATTCACCCGGCGAGCAGAAAAGCCAGACGGACTACTGGCAAGATTTGACCGAAGGTTTTTCCGTAATCGTTTTTGTCAGTAACGGCCGCGATGAGCGTGGGCAATTTGCTTCTTATGACGTGGTTCACGACGTGCGACAGATGTTGTTCAAGGCGTTGCTGGGGTGGAACCCGGAAGAGCGAGGTGAGCCCATAACCTATGCTGGCGGCACGCTACTCGATGTGAACCGTCACGAACTGAGCTACCAGTTCGACTTTACAGTGCAGAACGAACTCGGCAGTGATGATACGCGGCAGATTGATGACCTCAACAATCTGGACGAATTCAAAACGCTGGCTATCGATGTTGATTTTATCGATCCGGGACATGGCCCCGATGGGGAGCCCGAGCATCACACCGAAATAACACTCCCTACCTGAGGAACCCCATGTTTGTAAAACCCCAAAAAGGGCGGTCAGTACATGACCCTGCCCGAGGCGACCTTTTGCCTGTTGACGGGCGAAATGTTGAAGAAAGCAGCTACTGGCTGCGCCGGGAAGCCGCTGGCGATATTAAGCGCGTGAACAAAATCAAACCGAAAAAGGTGGAAACCAATGACCGTTAGTTTCAGCACTATCCCAGCGAATACGCTGGTGCCGCTGTTCTATGCTGAGATGGATAATTCGGCGGCAAACACAAGCCAGGAGTCAGCACCGTCGTTGCTGCTGGGCCATGCGAACACAGGCGCGACAATTGAGCCTGATTCACTGGTACTGATGCCTTCCGCTGATTATGCGACGCAGATTTGCGGCCCCGGCAGCCAACTGGCGCGCATGGTTGCTGCGTACCGGAAGACCGATCCCTTTGGTGAGCTTTACGTGATTGCTGTCTCTGAGCCAGCGGCTGGGGCGGCGGCAACGTACACCCTGACCGTAACAGGCGCAGCAACAGCGAGCGGCACTGTAAATGTTTATGTTGGTCGAACTCGCATTCAGGCAGCAGTTGTCAGCGGTGATGACGTTGAAGCTGTGGCATCAAGCATTAAAGACGCAATCAATGCTGAGCCTACGTTGCCGGTTATCGCTTCATCTGCCGCTGGTGTGGTCACGCTGACTGCTCGCCACAAAGGACTGAGCGGAAATGAAATCCCCGTGGTTCTGAATTATTACGGTTACGGTGGCGGAGAAGTGTTACCTGCAGGCGTAGCGATTGCCGTTGCTGCTGGCGCTGCCGGAACCGGGGCCCCGGTACTCAATGGTGCTATTGCCGCTATGGCTGATGAGCCGTTTGATTATATTGGTCATCCGTTCAACGATTTGGCCTCGGTTAATGCATTTGCCAGCGAAATGAACGATACCAGTGGACGCTGGAGCTACGCGCGCCAGCTGTACGGCCACGTTTATACCGCAAAACTCGGAACGCTTTCTGAACTGGTTGCCGCAGGCGATCAGCTTAATCAACAGCACGTTACTCTTGCGGGTTACGAAGAATATACCCAGACCCCGGCAGATGAACTGGCGGCCAGCCGTACCGCGCGTAATGCAGTTTTTATCCGTAACGATCCGGCTCGCCCGACACAGACCGGTGAACTTGTTGACATGCTTCCAGCGCCGAAGGGAAAACGCTTCACGATGACTGAACAGCAATCCCTGTTGTCGCATGGTATTGCAACGTCATACGTTGAAAGCGGGACGCTGCGCATTCAGCGCGACGTTACGACGTACAAGAAAAACGCCTATGGTGTTGCGGACAATAGCTATCTCGATAGCGAAACACTGCATACCAGCGCATACGTGCTGCGTAAGCTGAAGTCAGTCATCACCAGTAAATACGGTCGCCATAAACTGGCAAACGACGGTACTCGCTTTGGCCCCGGCCAGGCGATTGTTACCCCCTCAGTGATTAAAGGTGAACTGCTGGCGACCTACCGCCAAATGGAACGTGCCGGGATCGTTGAAAATTATGACCTGTTCAAGCAATACCTGATAGTTGAGCGTGACGCTACAGACCCGAACCGCCTCAACACTTTATTCCCGCCTGACTATGTTAACCAGCTGCGCGTCTTTGCGGTCGTTAACCAGTTCCGCCTTCAGTATCAAGAGGAGTCCGCATAATGCCGAAGATTGGTGGTACTTGTTTTTTCAAAGTCGACGGCCAGCAGTTGTCGTTAACTGGCGGCATTGAGGTGCCGCTGAATAAAAACGTTCGTGATGACATCATCGGCATGGCTGGTGATGTTGATTACAAAGAAACGTGGCGCGCGCCGTATGTCAAAGGTACCTTCAAGGTGCCGAAAGATTTCCCGGTCAGAAAACTGACGACTTCGGACCAGATGACCATTACCGCCGAACTGGCAAACGGTCAGGTTTATGTTCTGTCCTCAGCCTGGCTGCACGGCGAAGCAAACCATAACGCCGAAGAAGGTACGGCTGATCTTGAATTCCACGGTGAAGAAGGGGATTACCAGTAATGAAGGAAATTAAACTCAGTAAACCAGTTCGAGCACATGGGGAAGATATCCACGTACTTGAACTGCGGGAGCCGACGGGGAAAGATGTTCGTGAGCTCGGTTTTCCTTATACGGCCAGCGGGGATGCTGGTGTAAAAATGGATGCGGGGGTGATTGCGAAATATATTTCGCGGCTGGCGAGTGTTCCGCCGAGTTCAGTTGATGAAATGCAGCCTTCCGATCTGAACACTATCAGCTGGGATATTGTCGGTTTTTTCCTCGGGAACTCAGCCCAGAACAACTCCTGAATCATTATTTTGATTGCGCCAAATATTGGCGTATCAACCCCCTGGAAATGCTCTGCGAACCGTTTTCATCACTTGGTTTACTTGCCGAGCAGGCCAACCGCATCAACCAGGAACAATAAAAATGGCTGAGTTTGAACTTAAAGCCCTGATTACCGGGGTTGATAAACTTTCTCCTGCGTTATCTTCCATGCAGAAGAAAATTAAAGGGTTTCAAAAGGGGATTAAATCCAGCGGTCTGGCTGATTTTTCCATGGGGGATTTAATCGGCGGTGGGGCATTTGCAGCACCGTTTATTGCTGGAGCCAAAGCAGCAATAGACTTTGAATCGCAGATGGCCGATGTTCGTAAAGTTGTCGACTTCGATACGCCAAAGCAGTTTGCCGAGATGAGTGAAGACATCTTAAAAATGTCGGATCGTCTGCCTATGGCCGCGAATGATATTGCGAAACTCGTAGCCGCAGGTGGTCAGGCTGGTATTGCAAGAGAAGACCTGAAGCAATTTGCAGAAGACGCCCTGAAAATGGGCGTTGCCTTTGACCAATCAGCGGATCAGTCCGGTGAAATGATGGCTAAGTGGCGAACCTCTTTCAAAATGACTCAGGGGGAGGTGGTTTCGCTTGCAGATAAGATTAACTATCTCTCGAACAACGGGGCGGCTAATGCCCAGCAGATTTCTGACATTGTTACCCGCATCGGCCCTCTTGGTGAGGTTGCTGGTATTGCTTCTGGTCA
This sequence comes from Kluyvera sp. CRP, assembly GCF_019930565.1. Lineage (NCBI taxonomy): Bacteria > Pseudomonadati > Pseudomonadota > Gammaproteobacteria > Enterobacterales > Enterobacteriaceae > Kluyvera > Kluyvera sp. CRP. Next base: position 3,223,986 of record NZ_CP082841.1, read on the forward strand.
GATTGCCGCGTTGGGGGCGACACTTGCTGGAGTGGGCGTTGAGCAAGAAATTGCCGCAACTGGTATTAAAAACTTTATGTTGGCGATTACAGGGGGGTCTAAACAGCAGCAGGAAGCTTTCCAGTTCCTCGGGTTTAATTCCAAAAAACTTGCTGCCGATATGCAAAAGGATGCTCAGGGAACGATGTTGAAGGTCCTGGAAAGCATCTCAAAGCTTGATAAGGCCAGACAACCCAAGGCATTGAATGTTCTTTTTGGTAAAGAGTCCATTGGAGCAATTGCGCCTCTGTTAACCAACCTCGATCTGTTGAAGAAAAACTTCAATATGGTTGGTGATGCATCGCAGTATACCGGCTCAATGCAAAAAGAGTATGAGGCCCGTGCAGCAACGACTGCAAACCAGTTACAGCTTCTACGAAATCAGGCTACTCACGCTGGTGTGGCGCTTGGGAATGCATTACTGCCACAGATTAATGCCAGCGCTGCTGGGTTGATGCCGCTGATTCAGAAAGCGACTGACTTTGTTTCACGAAATCCAGCCATGGTTAGAGCATTGTTGGGTGCTGCTGCCGGATTTGTTGCTCTCCGTGTCGCCGTTGCTGGTGCCAGCATGGCATTAAAAATAATGTCTTTTGTCGCTAGCTCCTCACCTATTGGTTTAATTATCAGGGGGATTGCGTTGGCTGCCGGGGTGGTGATAGCCAATTGGGATGTTGTTGGTCCATTCTTTAAAGAAATGTGGGGAAGCATCAAGCCCTACTTTGAGGCTGGATGGGAGTTATTTAAGACTGTTTTTGCCTGGACTCCAATGGGTATGATCATTAACAACTGGGGACCAGTAGTGCAGTGGTTTCAGGATATGTGGGAAAAATTAAAGCCGATCATTGAATGGTTCACTGATGGTGCCAGTAATGCCAGTGTCAGTATGAATTCTTCACCTTATGGCGCGGGTGGTTATGGGATGTATGGTTCCGGTACACCATACCAAGAGTACAATCCTTACAATATAAATAAAAGTCAGAGCAAGCCAGAAGCAACTGTGACAGTAGACTTTAAGAATGCTCCCGCCGGGATGAATGTTACCGGCACGAAGTCCTCTGGTATCGATGTGAGCCATGATGTCGGTTACACCAGAATAGGGAGAACTGGGATGGGCGGGTGATCATGCTTGACCAATAATGCCATTTGTATGATGGTTAGCGTGAATGTAAGCACTCAAAACAGGGAATGGAAATGAAATACAATTTATTAGTTGTTGGCTTGCTGATGGTCTTACCACACTTAGCGATTGCGAAAGATGGTCTTGCTTCCTCATTTGTTAATGAGACTAAAACTGCTGCTGATGGAAATGGTGAGATAAACGCATCAATTGATATTGATTGCCCGGTAAAATCAGCCAGTGGAAAAATTGTGGTTTCAAATGCCTCCTATGATATTAATAAGTCTGTTGGCGCTTTTGTTTTTAAAGGCTCAAATGAAACCCCAGCCCAAATGACATCCATTGTTACCGTGTCTCCAGATGATAATTTTATGTCTGATGAAGTTATTGGCATGAGTTATATTTTTAAAATGCCAAGCGGACAATTTTTTGTTGATATTCTTAAAAATGGGAAAGCAAGGGCTGGTGTTAATAAAAATGGCGAGTCTGGTATCAAATGGATTGATTGCAAAATAGTTAAACCATCCTGATTATTATTAATTTCTACACAAACCCGCTTAGGCGGGTTTTTTTATGCCCGGAGTTTATATGGCGTGGAAAGACCGGCTGGTGGATGCATCGTTTCGTGGCGTTCCGTTCAAAACTGAGGACGAGAGTGCAACAGCGGGGCGGCGCGTCGAAACACACGAATTTGTTAACCGAGACAAGCCCTACACCGAAGACCTCGGTAAAGCGACATCCCGACCTAAATTTTCCGCATACGTCGTCGGGGATGATTGCTATGAGCAACGTGACAGACTGATTGAGGCTCTCAATAAGCCGGGGCCGGGAACCCTTATTCATCCAGCATACGGCGAGATGAGCGTTTGCGTCGACGGCGAAATTAACGTGAGCTCATCGAGCAGTGAAGGGCGTATGGTGCGCTTTGATCTGCGCTTCGTTGAGGCTGGTGAACTTACTTACCCGACATCAGGGGCCGCGACGGCCAACACGCTGGTTTCTTCTTGCTCTGCTCTTGATGACTGCATCAGTGATAACTTCGACCAGTTTGGCATGGACGGAATGCCTGATTTTGTCCAGAACGGTGTGATTGACGATGCGACCAGCATGCTGGGTTATGTCTCTGACAAAATGGCAATGGTGGACTCCGGTATTTCTGACGCAGCACGCCTAATGCAAGGCGATATTTCCGTTCTTCTCCCACCGCCATCATCCGGGAAAGGCTTTATCGATCAGTTACAGACAATGTGGCGTTCTGGAAACCGTCTTTCTGGAAACGCCAGCGATCTGTACACAATGATTAAAAACTTCTCCGGCATTACGTTGGGCAGTGAACTGGCCCCACGCGGCGTATGGAAAACCGATAGTAAGACGACGCAGAACCAGAAGCAGCAAAGTAATTATGTTGCCAGTGCCGTTCGCACAACAGCAATAAGCGAAGCGGCTTATGCTGTCACGACGTTACCTGCTCCAGTGGTCACGACAAGCGAGCAAAGCCAGCAATCCACTGGCTGGCCTTCATTGACTCATCCTGAACTGAATAATGCGCCTGATGAAACGACCGTTGTAGACGTGCCAACCTGGGACGATCTGGTCGATATCCGCGACACATTGAATACTGCCATCGAGAAAGAACTATCTCGAACCACAGACGACAGCCTCTTTCTGGCATTGCGTCGTGTGAAGTCAGACCTGAATAACGACATAAAAAACCGTCTGACTCAGACTCAAAAAACAGTGATCAGAACCCCTGACGAGGTTACGCCAGCGCTTGTTCTGGCTGCGACCTGGTTTGATAACGCTGCACGTGAGTCTGACATTGTCAGACGTAATGCTGTGGCTCATCCTGGCTTTGTGCCGGTATCTCCACTGAGGGTGCCTGTCCGATGAACGATAACGTAACTCTTCGTGTAAACGGGCGTGAGTGGGGGGGCTGGACCTCAATCCGTATCGGTGCAGGTATTGAGCGGCTGGCGCGTGATTTCAGCGTAGAGATTACCCGACAGTGGCCTGGTGGTGATGGTGTTTCGTCACTTCAGCCGCGCGTTAAAAACGGCGACAAAGTCGAGGTGCTCATTGGTGATGACCTGGTCGTTACCGGTTGGGTCGAGGCCACCCCCGTTCGTTATGATGCACACTCAATCAGTGTTGGAATTAGCGGGCGCAGCCTGACAGCCGATCTTATTGATTGTGCAGCTGAGCCGACTCAGTTCAATGGACAATCCCTCGTTCAGGTCGCCTCGGCGCTCGCCAGACCTTTCGGTATTTCGGTGATAAATGCTGGCGCGCCAGGTGGTGCGATTCCAGGTGTGCAGCCAGACCACGGTGAAACGGTTATTGAAGTCCTGAATAAGATGTTGGGTCAGCAGCAGGCGCTAGCCTATGACGATCCTCGCGGCAGGTTGGTGATCGGTGGGGTAGGTTCAGGCAGGGCGGATACTGCGCTGGTCTTGGGTCAAAACGTTATTTCCTGCGATACCGAGAAAAGCATCCGTGAACGCTTTTCTACTTACCAGGTATCTGGTCAGCGCGCCGGGAACGATGATGACTTTGGCGCGGCCACAACAACGGCGCTTCGCGCAAAAACAACGGATGCCTCAATCGGTCGCTACCGTCCAATGGCGGTACAGCAGACGGGGCAAGCTACGGGAGCAAGCTGCATTGCTCGCGCTGAGTTCGAAGCCCGACAGCGCGCCGCACGTACCGACGAAACTACATACACGGTGTGGGGTTGGCGGCAGGGTGACGGCTCACTGTGGCAACCGAACCAGCGCGTGATCGTTAACGACCCAATTTGCGGGTTCAATAACCGCGAACTGCTCATTTCTGAAGTGTCATTCACTAAAGACAATAACGGCACGTTAACCGAGCTACGTGTCGGGCCGCCTGATGCGTACCTTCCTGAGCCTGAAGAGGACAGCAAGAAGCGTGGTAAAAAACGCAAAGTTAAAGAGGACCCGTTCTGATGGGCGTGATGCAAGGCCTGCAAAGGCAGCTTTTAGGACTCATTGGCCGCGCTGTAGTGAAGAGCATCAACGCGGCTTCTAAGTGCCAGATGATAGATGTTGAGCTACTGGCTGGACAGCAAAAGGCGGGTATTGAGCACCTTGAACCCTATGGCTTCACCTCTCGAGCAAAATCCGGCGCTGAGGCTGTTGTTTTGTTTCCTGATGGTGACCGTTCTCATGCCATTGCTATCACTGTGTCTGATCGCCGCTATCGTCTGAAGGGACTTAAAACTGGGGAGGTCGCTCTCTACGATGACCTGGGACAATCCATCACGTTGACTCGCTCTGGAATCGTTGTTGATGGTGGCGGGAAAATCATTACGTTCAAAAACGCCACAAAAGCCCGCTTTGAAATGGATATTGAATCAACGGGGCAGATCAAAGACCTCTGCGATTCTGGCGGCCTGACAATGTCAGCAATGCGCATCTCATACAACGGACACAAGCACAAAGAAAACGGGCAGGGCAATAACACCGATATGCCCGATAAGCAAATGGAGGCGTGATGGAACTCTGTCTGACAGTTAACGGAAAGCGAGTGAATGCCAGTTCTCAGCTCGACCCACTAACACGAGCCGTAGTGATTTCTTTCTTCACAAACCGGCGCGCAGACCCCGACGATAACGCTGATGTGCCGATGGGATGGTGGGGCGACACTTGGCCAGCAGTAGCAAATGACCGCTACGGCTCAAAATTATGGCTCCTGCAGCGCAGCAAACTCACAAACGCATTAGTGAATACCGTACGCACCTATCTTCGGGACGCGCTCCAGTGGATGCTGGATGACGGCGTGGTTTCGCGCATAGATATCGACATTCAGCGAACGGGCATCAACGAACTGAGCAATCAGGTAGTGCTCTGGCGGCGGGACGGGCCCGTAATCATTTCTTTTAGCGATTTATGGAGTGTGATCACCAATGGCGGACAGTGAATTTCAACGGCCTACGCTGGCCGAAAATATCAGCATGATCCGCACTGACCTGTACGCTCTTCTCGATCTCAACGATGAATTACGTCGGATGGATGAGGATGTCAGGGCGAAGGTGTATGCGGGGGCGCTGCATACGGTCTACGGGTATCTTGATTATCTGGCGCGCAACATGTTACCCGATCTGTGCGATGAAGACTGGCTCTATCGGCACGCGAAGATGAAGCGCTGCCCACGCAAACAGGCCGTGGCCGCATCAGGCTATATGCGGTGGGATGGGGTTGCGGATAATCTTGTTGTGACATCTGGCGCCGTCATTCAGCGTGATGATTTAGTGCAGTTCACCGCCCTGGCCGATACAACCAGTTCCGGGGGCGTTCTTCGCGTCCCTGTTACATGCAGTGTGCCCGGTTCAACGGGTAATACTGATGATGGTGTTGCGTTGTCTCTCGTTACGCCAGTGAATGGCCTGCCATCTGGCGGCCTGGCTGATACCGTAATCGGCGGGTTTGATGTCGAAGACATTGAAGAATGGCGTTCGCGCGTTCTGGAACGTTACTACTGGACCCCACAGGGCGGGGCAGATGGTGACTATATCATCTGGGCAAAAGAGGTTGCAGGTATCACCCGCGCCTGGACCTACAGGCACTGGATGGGAACCGGAACTGTCGGCGTAATGGTGGCCAGCAGTGACCTGATCGATCCTACGCTTGACGATGTGACGGTTGCGGCAGCCCAGGCGCATATTGAACCTCTTGCTCCTGTAGCTGGTTCGGATTTGTATCTTTTCACCGCGACGAAAAAAGTTGTCGATTTCACCATCGATTTAAACCCGGATAACGAATCGACCCGCGCAGCGGTGAAAGCTGAGTTGCTTTCATTCCTGTTGAGAGACGGCTATCCCGAAGGAACACTGGAATTATCGCGTATCAACGAAGCTATCTCGATTGCAGCTGGAGAACGCAGCCACACCCTGATTTCTCCTGCAGCAAATATACTCATTGCAAAAAATGAGCTGGCTGTTATGGGGAATATCACATGGGCGTAAGTGAGGATGATTATGCCCAGTTGCTCTCTGCACTCTTGCCGCCAGGTCCTGCATGGTCATCTGATGATGTTGCGATAAAAGGCGCTGCGCCTTCTTTGTTTCGCGTCCATCAACGCGCTGATGATCTTATGCTGGAGCTTGACCCCAGAACCACCTCTGAATTGATTAATCGTTGGGAGAAGTGCTGTGGGCTGCCAGATGAATGTATTCCTGCTGGAACGCAAACACTACGGCAACGGCAGCAGCGACTGGATGCAAAAGTAAACCTTATCGGCGGAATCAACGAGGATTTTTATCTCAGGCAACTGGAAGCACTGGGGAAGCCTGGCGCAACTATTACCCGCTATAACAAAGGGCCATTCAAATGTACTTCTCCATGCACTGATGCCACCTATTCATCTGAATGGCGCTATTACTGGCAAGTAAACATGCCTGCATCCAGTGATGCTACATGGATGACGTGTACCGATGATTGCACAACGCCAGTTCGCTACTGGGGCGACACCGTTGCGGAGTGCGTCATCAACAAACTTTGCCCATCCCACACCTACGTATTATTCAAATATCCGTAACCGGAGACACTATGCATCGTATTGATACAAGCACTGCGCAGAAAGATAAATTTGGCGCGGGGAAGAACGGTTTTACCCGCGGCAACCCACAAACTGGAACACCAGCCACCGATCTGGATGATGATTATTTTGATTCTATCCAAGAAGAACTTGCCGCACTCGTTGAAGCCTCTGGTGCAGCCCTGGATAAATCGAAACGCAACCAGGTGCTGACAGCACTGAAGGTGATGTTTGGAGCAGGGCGTTTGCTGAATGTAAAAACTTTTACCACATCTGGAACATATACAAAAACACCTGGTACTAGTCATGTTCGTGTTCGAGTCTGGGGGGCTGGCGGTGGTGGTGCTAATACCTCCACCGCAGGGCAAGCAGGGGGCGGTGGGTGTGGCGGTGGTTACTCGGAGGGCTACTTAGATACATCAGAAATAGCAACATTAACTGTTACAGTTGGAGCCGGTGGCTCTAATGTTGCAGCTGGTGTTAACGGCACGGGAGGGACCGGGGGTAGTTCATCATTTGGTTCGATTATTGTTGCAACCGGTGGAACAGGATCCACACCCACATCAGCCGGCGGTGTTGGCTCTGGTGGGAATATTATGAATTTTACAGCCAATCCCTCACAGGGGACTTTGACACAGGGTATTGCGGGCTTAGGTGGCGCATCGTTTTCATCTTCTACTGCGGCCCCTCATACAACTATAAAAGGAGATGATGGTTCTTTTCCTGGTGGCGGTGGTGCTGGTGGCAATAATACCTACGCATCTGGAAGAGGCGCATCTGGGTATGTGGTTATTGAGGAGTACTCATGATGACATTTGCATTGGTTAAAAATAGTATTGTTGAGAATACAGTTATATGTGAGTCAGAAAATCTGGCTTCCGTTCTTTATTCTGCAGATTACCTAGTGATTAACATTGATGGTTCATCAGTTGGCCCTGGCTGGTCATATGACGGTGAAACGTTCACGGCACCGGTTATCGTGAAAACGCCAGAAGAAATCGCCACAGAAAACCTTTCTACGGCGCAAGCAGAGTATGGTCACGCATCAGAACAAATCGCCGCACTGAATGAGCAGATAGAAGATGCTGATTATGCTGCCATGTCAGAGGATGCGGTGAGGTTTGAGTTATCGAAATGGACTGATTATCGTAAGATGTTACGCGCGTATTTAAATTCCGCTGACGGGAATCAGACATTGCCGACGTTCAAAATGTAATAGTCAGAAATTTGTTGGGCAAATTAGAATGCTGACGGGCACATCTTTAGTGAGTACCTGTCAGCAAACTGATTACTTTGTGGAAGGTACTAATGACGTCCTTTCAAATAGTCTGTATGTTAATTCTGAAAAGGCAAACATGGCTATAATTTCTATTGAAAAGAGTATTGATGGTGAAATGTCGGTATTTGCTAATGCAGTTTTAATGATAAACCATGATGGAACATGGCAGCAAAACAATGAATAGCTTCTTTCACCTATGTAGTTGATAACTGACTCTAGGATAGGTATGTTGAATTTGAACCATCCAGTTTGACACACTGCAAGAAAAACCATAATGACAGATATAATTGCCCCTGTTTGTGATATCTGGTTAGGGAAATTAGTCATATATCCCCAAGGACCAGCAAGACAAATAGTCAGAATAATCCAGGTGTATGCTTTAAAGTGCTTTGGCGCTTTTTTAAGCAACGATGTATCTTTTAGCATGTCATTAATGACATAATGAAGGATTGCTCCATATAATATTGGGTCAAAGCGGAACCACCAATTATCATTTCCTCCTGGACGATAAAATAACATGATTATACAGATGATGAATGCAACTGAGGTTGCAACTTTTCTACTGGTAAAAATATAAATTAATGAATAAATAATAAAAGTTTGAAATTCTAATGACAGAGCCCAATAATAGCCAAATACTGTGTTTTGTCTGGCGTGTTCAAAGTTGCTCATCCATGAGATGGTGGCAATATATTTCTGTAGCATGTAAATTTTATTAAACCACAGCCCTGTACTTGAAAAGACAATGGCCATTATAACTGTTATGGTTGCCCAGAAATAAGCTTGTTTATACAGCCTATTGAATTTCTTTAATATGAAATTAATGAAGTCCGCCATCTTATTATCTGTTTTTTTCATTCTCATTAATGAATTTGATAGAAAATAACCAGCGATGACGAAGAAAAGCTCTACCCCCATATTTGTATGGAAAAACATGTTTATTTTGCTGTAAGCCGGTACCCAGGTGCTTGGGATAACTGCGACCACATGAACAAAAATAACATAAACTATGGCAATAGCTCTTAGATTTTGTATCTCTTTATTCATTTATTAACTTCCATGAAATAACTAATAGAGCATTATAGCCTTCGTAAGATACGGATGGAAAGCCTTAGGTATTGGTTGGTTGTATAAATTTACTTGTTTGAGCGATGTTTTAGATGAAGTAGATTAAAATAAAGTAAGAGGTACAAGTGGCAGCGATCGCCTTCACAGATTTTCCCACCGCAATTCTAGAAGTTTCCAGTAGGAAGTTGGAAGGAAGCTGCGGCTTTGGTAAGCAAGCACGACCGCAGCAGGGGCCAGGTGTTCATGCCATGTCACTGGCGCAAGTTGAGGGCAAACCACCTATTCAGCAACAAGCCAAAACTCTGCCTCTTCGAACATCTCCTGAACCACTTTACTGATCTGTTCTTTCTCATGCTTACTGGCATCTGTATTGATCGCCGGCAGCGTCATCATAGGTTTTACCCTCACATCAGCATCAGGGAAGATGCGCTGCACCCTTTTGCTCAACTCTCCCAGAATGATGTCTTTCGCACCGGGCAAACCATCAAAATTTCTTTTGTCATAAACGAGTTCCACAAACATGCTTTAGCTCCTCTTTACTGGATATAAGTACAGTATATACTGTATGCATAAACAGTATCAATGTGAGTGAGTTTATTATGCAGTTTTATTCACCAACCGAACTTAGAGAGATAGTCGCGCTGCCATTGTTCAGTGATCTGGTGCCTTGTGGTTTTCCTTCCCCGGCTGCTGATTATGTTGAGCAACGCATTGATTTAAATGAATTACTTATACAGCATCCCAGTGCTACCTATTTCGTTAAAGCGTCAGGCGATTCAATGATAGAGGCAGGGATCAGTGATGGTGATTTGCTCGTGGTGGACAGCTCAAGAAAAGCCGAACACGGCGATATTGTGATTGCTGCTGTCGATGGTGAGTTTACAGTTAAGCGTCTGCAGATGCGGCCAACGATACAGCTAAACCCGATGAACAGTGCTTACTCTCCTATCATCATTGGTAGCGAAGAGACGCTGGACGTGTTCGGGGTGGTGACTTTCATCGTGAAAGCGGCCAATTGATATGTTCGCGCTCTGTGATGTGAATTCGTTCTACGCATCCTGCGAGACGGTATTCAGACCAGATTTGAAAGGGCGGCCGGTAGTCGTTCTTTCAAATAACGACGGCTGTGTGATCGCCAGGTCAGCAGAGGCAAAGGCTGCCGGCATCACCATGGGGGAACCGTACTTCAAGCAAAAGGACCTGTTCCGGCGCGCTGGCGTGGTCTGCTTCAGCAGCAACTACGAGCTCTATGCTGACATGTCTCATCGGGTGATGACGACGCTTGAGGAGATGAGTCCCCGCGTCGAAATTTACAGTATCGACGAGGCATTCTGCGATATTACCGGCGTGCGTAACTGTCGTGATCTGACGGAATTTGGCAAAGAGATCCGCGCGACCGTATTGCAACGCACGCACCTGACCGTGGGGGTCGGAATAGCTCAGACAAAAACGTTGGCCAAGCTGGCGAACCACGCCGCCAAAAAGTGGCAGCGACAGACTGGCGGAGTCGTTGACTTGTCGAACATCGAGCGGCAGCGCCGCTTGCTTGCGTTGGTGCCCGTTGAAGATGTCTGGGGCGTCGGCAGGCGCATCAGCAAAAAGCTCAATGCAATGGGTATCAAAAACGCCCTGGAGCTTTCAGAGCAAAACACCTGGATCATCCGTAAGCACTTCAACGTTGTTCTGGAACGAACGGTACGAGAACTCCGCGGCGAACCTTGTCTGGAACTTGAAGAATTTGCACCAGCAAAGCAGGAGATCGTCTGTTCCCGCTCGTTTGGTGAACGCGTCACAGAGTACGAACAGATGCGGCAGGCAATTTGTAGCTACGCGGCGCGCGCAGCAGAGAAATTGCGTGGTGAGCATCAATATTGCCGGTTCATTTCTGCTTTTGTGAAAACTTCGCCATTTGCGCTTAACGAGCAGTATTACGGCAATAGCGCCTCGGTTAAATTACTGACGCCAACACAGGACAGCAGGGACATCATCAATGCGGCCACTCGCTGTTTAGATAAAATCTGGCGCGACGGTCACCGCTTCCAGAAAGCAGGGGTGATGTTGGGCGACTTCTTCAGCCAGGGCGTAGCGCAGCTGAATCTGTTCGATGAGAACGCCCCGCGGGCTGGCAGCGAACGATTGATGGAGGTGCTGGATCACCTCAATGCAAAAGATGGGAGAGGAACTCTGTACTTTGCAGGGCAGGGAGTTCAGCAGCAGTGGCAGATGAAGAGGGAAATGTTGTCTCCACGGTACACCACGAGGTATAGCGATTTATTGCAGGTTAGGTGAAAATGGGTGCTAATTTGATGCCATTCTTCCCCAGTATTCCCCAACTTCACTCCATCCATAAGATAGGCATAAAAAAACCAGCCTCTTAAGGCTGGTTTGTATGAATTTTTGGTCGGTACGATAGGATTTGAACCACCGTCCCCAATGACAGAGGGTTAAGATGAAGGTGATGACGACCCCTCTTCACTAAGAAGATTTACGAATGATATCGCTGAGCGAACATAGTTTTCCGCATCGATAGAAGAGGGTTCTATACCTAACTCTCCATGAACAACCTTGTTCCTCATCAATCTCAATTCATTCATTAAGGCTGCTTGCTTTCCATTTAGATAGCCGTGAGTTTTTAATAAGTTAGATGCTTTAAGTGGATGCCTAAGTATTACTTCTTCCTTAAAGGTCATGTTTGGTATTAGGTTGTTATAATTAATGGAGCTTATTATGGCATCCTCAACCATTTTCCATGCATCAAGGATAGCGAGCCGCGGTGGTAGTTTTAAAAGACGCTCTTCTAAAGACAGCTGTTCATTGCTCTTTTCTTGAGGTAATTCTTCTTCACTCTCTTTTGCTACTTTGTCTGCTTGAGCTGAAAAAGTAGCATTGAAGTGATCACCAATTTTTACAGAAGTAAGCGATTTTAATAACACGACTAGCACAGTTCTATACCTATGGACTACGTAAAAAAGCAAAAGAGGCCAAGCTAAGCTGTCTATGGCCTTACTTATGAAGGTTATGACGTCCATTTGGATTCTCTGTGTTAGGTATTTATTCTATTTTACATTCCCCAAAACTGAAAATAAAGATAGCGATTTCAATACATTACCATAGGTGTAGAATGACATGAAATCACAATGCCTCAAATCATAAATTTCATTTAAAACAGCATGTTATGATCTGTATGTATATGTAATGCTGCGTCATATGGAATGGTTCGAAGCGGCTGACCTGATTGTTAAAGGTATGGAAGGCGCTATCAACAACAAGACCGTGACCTATGACTTCGAACGTCTGATGGAAGGCGCTAAACTGCTGAAATGTTCAGAGTTTGGTGACGCGATTATCGCGAACATGTAATCCACTTGCTGGGTTTGTGAGAAACGGGAGCCGATTGGTTCCCGTTTTTATTATCAGGATTCGAACGGCTATCCACCGTTTATCAAAACAAGTCATCTCATTACCCTCTAAACTTTTTTTCTGGATGATGGTTCTTCGGCCTGTTCCACTTTGGCGTAAACGTTCAGGAAATGATTTCTGACCGGGCCGGGTATGACAAGCCTTGAAATAAAGCTCGGGGTGAAAGACGTTAACTGAGATAGAAACCCAACACAGGGTAGCGCACGTTCCTGATGTATTTATGAGAGCCTATTCTTCTGAGCAGAAGGTCTGCTGTGAGCGTGAAGCGGACATTAAATTCGTCGATTCATTGTGCTCCTCTTGTGCATCCTTTCTGGCAAGAGAATTGGCTCGATGTAAAATGTAAAATGTAAATACACAATTCTCCGTAAGTGTATGAAGAAGATTGTTTCAACGATGAGTCGAGGTCCGTATATTGGAATGACATGATAAGAATGGAAAATATAACTATGTTTAGAACCTTCGCGTCAGCCTTCCTACTTCTGTCCCCAACAATCAGCTTCGCGGCCTCACATGAAGAGATATTGCGTTTAAATGCTGAACAAAAGGTAGGTAGTAAGGTTGTTTGTCATGCCCCACTTAATATTCTGGTGGGCCAGAAGCCTGTCACTCTGGATTTTAAAAATAGTATGACCGTGATTTCGAATCATGGTAACAAAAGAACCTATCAGGTCATTACAACGTTCATACCCTCTGGCACAACGACTCCTGTTATCACTCAACGCTACCATCTGAACGTCATTACAGACGAAATCGGTCAAACACATAAAATCGATCCAGATAGCATCAGCGTAACAAGTCCTTATTCCGCAGAGATGGCAAAACTAAATGAATCCCAGCTTCGTAGCCCCCCTGAAAGCTATCAATCTGACAGTATGGTGACAGTGACAGATTTCCCTAACTTCACCATTCAGGGATATGAAAACGGTCCTGTCACTCGATGTTCAATATCGACTCAAAACGGTAACGGGTGACGCCGTCCTGATGAATGCAGGATAGAAATCATTAGATAATTAACGGCTAGTTATTGCTCAATACTTGTCCACTTCTTGGCTCGAAGGGGATAAGTTAACTGGGCTAAATGTCCGCCCTGAGTATGGTGTAAGCCTTGAAGTGAGTAATTATCTCCTTACGTAATGCCATAATTAACAGGTAGAGACCTGACGTAATCTGCAATTTCTCCATTATAAAGAGTCGATATACTCACAAAGGTACCCGCTATATCTTCTCGGTCAACGTCATCAAGGGATTGAAGAGTGCCCGCAATACTCTCCTGCATCTCAATGGCTACATCAGGATTAATTAGAGTCTCGTCGGTAAATTCGAGTGCGATAGCGATATCGGCAATGACTTTTACTAATTGTGTAGAGTGTGATGACATTTTGAACCTCTTCTTAGTTTTTGACCTGCTTTTCGCGCATCAACTTAACACGAAGTTAGCAACTTTCGCTTCTGGCACGAAGCGGAACTGAAGTGCTTAGCCAGACTCTGTCCCTGAATAATATCTCTCACATTCCACTCTGTTTCCGCGTGTCGAACAAGTATCACTTGCATCATTAAAGGTCCGTGTATGTTATTGATTTAAATGCCACAGACCAAACATATCCCGTTAAATGATGGGATGTTCTCTGTTCTGGACGAAAAACAGGAACAAGTGTAGATGAACATTGTTATGTTCAGCCTCAGAAGTGATGCATTGAATAGCGTTAATATTCGTTTTTGACACGGAGCGAACGAGCTAAAGGTCTGCTCTGTGCTGAAAGTGGACGTCGCAATGTATGTTCAGCTAAGACAAGTTGAGCGTTTCATAATGATATCTCTCTGGGGATCTGTCCCAACCTGGAAGATATGTTCACCCACCTCGGTAAACCCAAGCTTACGGTAAAAAGAGATTGCCCTTGGGTTATGTTCCCAGACACCTAACCAGACAACGTCCAATCCCTTTGCCTCAAATTCAGCTAAGCACTTCCGCATAAGTGCTTTTGCAAATCCTTTGCCATGATACGGTTCATCGACATACAGACACAGGATTTCTCCGGCATGAATGCTGTTTACACAGGGAGGAAACTCTTCCCACCTCAGTTGTGCGTACCCTATCAGTTTTCTCTCGTATTCGTAGACTAATGTAATCCAGTCTTGTCTGAGGATTTCTTGCAACTGGATATCTGTTGAATAGCTTGCCTGACAGTGAAGATCCATATCCTCCTGAGTATTACCATCCTGGAAAGTCTTTCTGAAGGTTCGCTCGGCTAAAATAGCAAGCTCTTCTGCATCAGAGGAACTGGCCCTACGGATTAACATTTATCATTACTCTCTGAAAAATATTTTTATTTTTGCCCGGCATTACGATAAATGTCTGGTCGATTGATCTGCCAGACAAAATCTGGTCGGTTCAATGGGTTATAACCCAGTTTCTGGTATAGCCAGGGCGCGCTGTCAGTGACCAACATTATCCGTCGCAGGCGTGACATTAACGGATGGGCGTGACAGCATTCGATCAGCCAGCGGCCGAGACCACTTTTCTGATAATCGTTTAATACGTAGACGTCGCACAAATAACCAAAAGTGGCATAGTCTGTGACAAGGCGGGCGAATCCGATTTGTCTTGTTCCATCCAGAAGCGCAAAACAAAGGCTGTTCTGGATTGATATCCTGACCGTTTCAGCATCAATGCCAGGAGCCCAGGACGATCGCGAGAGGTAATCGTGAATGGCTTCCAGTTGAAAAAAGGCGGGATCGGTTGTGACGGTAAACTGGCCTTTAGTAAAACTCAGATGCTGATTATCCACTAAACCACTCCTTGCAACTTGCTTTGATGAGACAAGCCCTAATGGCATACCGGGCAACAATTCAGGATGCTTTCTCATGTACCGTCATGAGAAATACCAATGGGTCCTCCTCCCGGTTTTCATAGAAATGAGGAACGTCTGTTCTGGCCGTTGCCGAACAGCCGGTTTTTACCCGATACAGATGGTCCTGTACGCCCAGTGTGAGCGTGCCCTTCTGAACATAAAAAAGTTCAAGCGTCCCTTTCGTGTGGCCGGGTGACGCAAACTTTTCCCCTGGCTGCATTTCCCACATCCAGAGCTCGGTCATATCAGGGCCACCCGACCCAGCAAGCAACCTTGCTCTCCCACCTTTTTCACCAGCCCACAATTCTGGAATCTCATCTTCAGCAATGAGATGGACGGTCGGCTTGGAACTGACATCCACAAAATCTGCCACCGAGACCCCCATTGCGGCAGCCAGACGGCATAACAGGGCAATGCTGGGATTCGCCCGGCATCCCTCAATCTCAACCAGCGCTCCCTTGCTGACGCCTGCCCGACGGGAGAGTTCATCGAGGGATATTTTCTTTTGCTTACGATACAGTTTAATTCGCTGAGATACGGCTTCATTCACAGTGTTGACGATAGAATTTGCATCGGTCATTAAATTGACTTTTTTGGTCATCGGTCATTATCATGGGATAAATTAGTCATTACAGGATTATCACGTGTTAACAGTATCTCCGTCAATTGTCCCTGAAATTTATCGTATTGCTCCAGGTTTTCGGGCTCTCAGTATCTATGTAAAAGCTGCGCCAGTGCTTAATCCCGACGCTGGAGAAACCGCGCTGCGGGAAGCCTGTGAAGCCGTTCTGGCCGGTGAACCTGAATGGGCGGAAACTCATCTGGCCGCATGGGCCGACGTTTTTCAAAAATTTGGCGCTAAACCTAAACGCACCCCTTGCTCAGCGGATGCGTTACGTAAGCGCGTATTACGTGACGGAACGATGCCAGTGCTCGATCCCATCGTTGATCTTTATAATGCCGTTAGCCTCCGCTACGCCATTCCGGTTGGTGGAGAGAATATTTCTGCCTATCAGGGGGCGCCACGTCTGGCTGTGGCAAAAGGAACCGAGCCTTTTGATACCGTCAAAGAGGGTGAAACTGCCGTTGAATACCCTTCGCAAGGCGAGGTGGTCTGGTGTGATGATATCGGCGTGACCTGTCGTCGCTGGAACTGGCGACAGGGGATCAGAACCCGCTTAGGTGTGGAAGCTCAGGAAATGTGGTTCATTCTGGAGAGTCTCCCACAGATGCCGCTGGAGAGACTTCACGAAGCCGGGAAGATGCTGACCGATGGCCTTGAAAAAATGATGCCCGGCCTGTGGTTTGACGTTGCTCTCATCGAAGAACAACACCAGTAATATCATTCAGGAGAAACAGTTATGTTTACCGGCTTGTCGGCGTTTCCATTGACCCCAGTCACCACCAGCGGCGTGGATGAAAAAGGTTTCAGCCATATTCTTTCCCGTCTTACAGAGGCCCTGGTTGATTCTATGGGCATCCTGGGGTCAACCGGAAGCTACGCCTATCTGACCCGGGAGCAGCGCAAGCGCGTAGCAACGCTGGCAAAACGGCATGCCGGGGATATCCCTGTTATGGTGTGCGTGGGGTCGGTCAGTACCGATGCCATTCTGCATCTGGCAGATGATGCGCAGGCAGCTGGCGCGAATGCCCTGTTACTCCCGGCGGTCAGTTATCAATCACTCCGTGACGAAGAAGTCTTCTCACTCTTTGAGACCGTTACCCGGCACGTGTCTGTACCGGTATGTATCTACGATAATCCGGGCACTACGCATTTTACCTTTACGGATGAACTACACGGTCGTCTCTCATCACTTGAGGGTGTTCGCTCGGTCAAGATCCCTGGCGTCCCGGATAGTTCAGCTGCTGCGACTGAACGGGTAGAGGCCTTACGTCGACATCTGCGCCCTGGCGTAACAATCGGTATCAGTGGTGACGCTTATGCGGGGCTGGGATTAAACGCCGGTTGTGAAGTCTGGTATTCCGTGTGCGGTGGTCTGTTTCCTGAGATGGCGAAACAAATCACTGAAGCCGCGGCGGTAAAGGATCATCAACGCGTTACTGCCCTGACAGCCCGCCTTGAACCTTTGTGGGCGCTGTTCCGTAAACATGGTGGAAGTCTTCGTGTTATTGCCGCTGCCGCAGGTGTGCTTGGACTTACCAATACGGACTGCTTGCCTCGACCTCTACAGCCGTTGTCAGCAGATGATATCGCGGATATTGCCCGTGTGATAAGCAAGCTGGAGCTAAAGTAATCTACCATCTGGTTCGCCAGTCCTTCTGGAACCTGGCTGAATATCAATCATCATTACCTGTTTGAAGCAACATCTTTAGGTCCATTTCTCGCTCATTAGGCGCAACCATACTCAAATTTCCCACATTGCAGGAGATTTGAGTATGAACAAGCCACTGTGGAACAAAGACCGTATCATCGGCTAAAAAAAACCGCTTCAGATAACTCATCTCTGGACCAGAAGCGTCAGTCGAGCGAGCTCCCCCAGCCTGCCTATCATCGCTAATTCATGAAAAATGATTCTCATTAACATTTGTCCTGATGTGATGTTTAATAGCGTTTTTCCTATTCAAAGGATGTGAAATGAGTCTTCGATTTTCGACATTGCGTCGCATTCCCGGTGGCGTCTGGATTATTGGTTTCGTCAGCCTTTTGATGGATATTTCATCTGAAATGATCCACAGCCTCCTTCCACTTTTCATGGCAACGGCTTTAGGGGCCCCGGTAGTCATCATTGGACTCATAGAAGGAGTGGCTGAAGCGACGGCATTATGTGTCAAAGTTTTTTCGGGCGTTATCAGCGATTACATTGGCAAGCGTAAAGGGCTGGCTGTCCTTGGATATGGCCTTGGCGCGCTTAGCAAGCCGCTGTTCGCACTGGCCTCCACATCTGGAATGATATTCAGCGCGAGGATGATTGACCGTGTAGGAAAAGGAATAAGAGGGGCACCCCGAGATGCGCTCGTTGCTGACGTTACTCCGCCCGAGATCAGAGGGGCGGCTTATGGTCTGCGCCAGACACTGGACACGATGGGAGGGTTCCTCGGACCGCTGCTGGCAGTGGGCCTGATGCTGTTATGGAGTAATGATTTTCGCGCCGTTTACTGGGTGGCGGTCGTGCCAGCCTTTCTGGCCGTGGCCCTGTTATTCTGCGGATTGCATGAACCACGCACGCCTGTCGTGACCGCCAGGACGAACCCGATAAAAACAGAGAACCTGAAAAGACTGGGCGTAGATTGTTGGTGGGTGATAGGGCTCGGCGGGGTGTTTACTCTCGCCAGGTTTAGTGAGGCGTTCCTGGTTCTCAGAGCACATGAGGTCAATATTCCACTGGCTTTGATCCCTCTCGTTATGGTCGCCATGAATATTGTATTTTCATTTACAGCCTATCCGTTCGGACGCTTATCAGACATCACCAGTCACCGGCGATTGCTCCAGATGGGGCTGGTGGTGCTGATCGTGGCAGATTTAGTACTTGCTCTGAGTCATTCCTGGGTGGGGATTATTGTTGGCGTAGCATTGTGGGGTGTACATATGGGGATGACACAGGGGTTGCTGAACACGATGATTGCTCACACCGCACCAGCCGACCTTCGTGGAACGGCGTTCGGATTATTCAGTTTGTTGAGTGGCCTGGGATTACTGATAGCCAGTCTGGGGGCAGGATTGTTGTGGGACATCTGGGGTTCAGCTTCTACATTTTTTGCTGGCGCGATGATCTGTGTACTGACGTTGATTCTGACTCGGTTTGTCCCTGAGAAGTCCGAGTAATCAATCTGTGCCGATAAAATTCTGAGATACGCCGCTCAATAACTGCTGGCTGGGTAATGAGTCTATTCAGACGATGAGTCGACCTGGCGCTCCCGGCTTGCGGTTAAACCGGGAGGGGCAGGATAGGGTGCCATAATCGCCTGCACAACCTGAAGGCCTGGTCGTTTCAGAAGACGTTATTTTCCTCAGATACAGGGCCCAGTGGCACATCCGTACATCATGTATAGCGGAAATAAAGGTACTAAAGGGATCATGGCGACTTGGCCAAGCTCGCTAATCGTCTTGGTCTTATCATTGATGGAAACCACAATCGGGTGTTCTAACTGGTAGGCGGCGGCCAGATCGGGCGGGTACGATGAAGACCAAAATCCTGCTGCTTTAAACGAAACACCGAGGTGATCGTTATCAATTTGCACCGCATGATACTCATTGCGCAATTGGGTCAACTGCCCGGCATCCAGCTTGCGCTTATCCATCACAACCAGGTATTCCGCCGTCACCTCATGTTGTTCTACCTCAAAGCTAACCCGCACCCCGGCAGCCTGTTGGTGAAAGCGTTCATAAAAGGTCTTATAACGCTGATACTCCTGAGGTACACCGTTACGGTTAAAACGGTAACCATATTTAGCTGAGCTGGCGATAATGCCGGAGTCAGTGGGTTTTACAGCCACAATGGTATCCGTGGGCGGCAAGTTTGGTGCACTTGTACATCCTACAAGCATCACCACGGCCAGCAGCGATAAATATTTCATCATTTTGAGCGGTTCCTGTTCGCTATTTTCTCTGAGATATCAGGAGGTTTTTTAACACACGGAGACAAATATTTATCCTTGTATATCATCATTTCCGAACCTGCTTTTAACCCTACATTTTCTTGTTTATACGTAGCGCATCAACAACGAGTGAAAAAGCCGGTGAAGGCTGTTTACGGCTAGGGTAATAAAGATAGTAGCCTGGAAAAGGATGACACCAGGACTCAAGTACGTGTACGAGACGACCTTCGCGAATGTGTGAGCCGAACTCTTCTTCGGGCAAAAAGGCGATGCCTAACCCAGCCAGCGCAGCGTCGACAACATGTTCCGACGTATTAAACGTCAACTGTCCATTAACCCGGACGTTCAGTTCTCCTCCTTCCCGATCGAATTCCCAAACATAAATCCCCCCGGATCGAACCATACGCAGATTAATACACTGATGCTGCGTCAGATCATGGGGCGTTTGGGGAACCGGATATCGTTCGAAATAATCGGGCGAGGCTGCCGCGGCCATACGCAGTTTCGGGCCGATTGGCATCGCTATCATGTCCTTATCGATCGTATCACCAAGCCGTACGCCCGCATCAAAACGATCTGCCACGATATCCCGGAATCCGTGGTTTGCGTCGAACTCGATGTGAATATCCGGATACTCGCGCAGCAGTGGCGTCAGTTTGGGCAGAAGGGTCGTTTTCAACACGTTCGGCCCGCATGTAATTCGGACGGTACCCGCAGGCTTGTCCCGCAGTTCGGTCAGCATGTCCAGCTCAGCCTCAATCTCGTCAATGCGATGGCCCACTGACTGCAGCAGGCGCTCCCCGGCGGCCGTCGGGGACACGCTGCGGGTTGTCCGCGTCAGCAGGCGGATTTGCATCCGTTCTTCCAGCCCGGAAATCGCCTGGCTCAGCGCTGGCTGGGTCACGCCAAGCAGCGCGGCGGCACGTGTAAAACTGCCTTCCCGCGCTACGGTGACGAAAGAGAGTAAATCGTTGAGGTTGCGTCTGGCCATGTTCGTTTCCGATCTATTTATAAATTTTGCTTATAAGGCTATTAAGAATTCA
Source organism: Kluyvera sp. CRP (assembly GCF_019930565.1). Lineage (NCBI taxonomy): Bacteria > Pseudomonadati > Pseudomonadota > Gammaproteobacteria > Enterobacterales > Enterobacteriaceae > Kluyvera > Kluyvera sp. CRP. Next base: position 3,244,920 of record NZ_CP082841.1, read on the forward strand.
TTAGCTAGTTTTGCCGCTGCCTATTGGTAACAATAATGCGATGAATAAGTCAACGCTAAACAACACGCAAAATGCTCACGGCAAAACGTCGCTATTGCTGCTGCTCTTTATCGGGCTGCTGTGCGTCACGCAGTCCGTGATCGCGGATGACAACGAACGGGTAGCTGTACAGGAGACGCTGATGAAAGTTGAGATTGTCGTGAACGGTGAGATCGCGACTGCCACCCTCTATGACTCGCCGACAGGTCGGGATTTTGCATCATTACTTCCCCTCAGTCTGACGCTGCAGGATTACGCCGATATTGAACGCATTAGCGATCTACCGCGCAGGCTTTCCACGGCACAGGCTCCGGAAGGAATGACGCCGGAAGCGGGTGATATGGCTTTCTACGCGCCCTGGGGCAACCTGGCGATTTTTGTCCAGGGTAGACCTTACGCCCGTTCTCTGATCCCGGTAGGGAAAATCGATTCAGGACTGCCCGCCCTGCAGCGCCAGGGACCGTTTAGGGTGCAGATCAGGGCCGTAGACTAAGCGGTCACGCGCTCCCAAAACCGCGTTCCCTTTAATTACCAGACTATCCCTCACATCGTCACATCGGTGTCTCTTGCAGGCCGATGGCGCAAAGGGAGGGCATCGTATTATCTACAGAAAAGAAAGGCTTAATGCGTAATCAGAAAATTGAAACCAGAAACAAAAACGAAGCAAGTGAAAAACAGCGGGCGCACTGGTGCGGCGTTTTTGCCATGACGCTGTGCGTCTTCGCCCTGATCGCCTCTGAATTTATGCCGGTCAGCCTCCTGACGCCGATGGCGCACTCCCTGAATGTTACCGAAGGCATGGCCGGACAGGGGATCGCCATTTCCGGCGCGTTTGCGGTGATGACTAGCCTGTTTATTTCCAGACTGGCAGGCACGCTTGACCGAAAAATTCTGCTGCTCGGCCTGACGAGCATGATGGCGCTTTCCGGTGCTGTCATCGCGATGGCGCCCAACTACCTGATCTATATGGCAGGTCGCGCCCTGATTGGCATCGTCGTCGGCGGGTTCTGGTCGATGTCGGCGGCGACAGCAATGCGGCTGGTACCGGTGCACCGTGTTCCGTTGGCGCTGGCTATTTTCAATAGCGGTAATGCGCTGGCAACCGTCGTGGCTGCCCCCTTGGGCAGTTGGCTGGGAGCGGTCATCGGCTGGCGGGGAGCCTTCTTCTGCCTGTTACCTGTCGCCATCCTCGCGTTTATCTGGCAACTGCTCAGCCTACCGTCCATGCCGGTTACCCGCCAGCCAACTGGGGCCAGCAATATTTTCACGCTGTTTCGCCGCCGGGTGGTGACGCTGGGCATGCTGGGTGTTGGGATTTTCTTTATGGGGCAGTTCACGCTCTTTACCTACATCCGGCCTTTCCTTGAGGCGGTCACGAAGGTCGATGCCTCAGCGGTGACCCTCATCCTGCTGGTCATCGGTATGGCCGGTTTCATCGGCACCACGCTAATTGGCCGGGTATTGAAGCGTGGATTCTACCCAACCCTGATGGCGATTCCCGTGCTGATGGCGATTGTCGCGCTAGCCCTGATCGCGTTTGGCAGCCAGGCGGCCATCGTGACGGCGTTGCTCGGACTGTGGGGGTTGATTTCAACCGCCGCGCCCGTGGGATGGTGGGCATGGGTTCCACGCACGTTTCCTCAGAATGCTGAAGCGGGCGGCGGGCTGATGGTGGCGATGGTGCAACTGTCTATTGCGCTGGGATCTACCGTGGGGGGCCTGCTGTTCGACCATCATGGCTACCAGAGCACCTTCCTGGCCAGCGCCGCGATGTTGATCATTGCAACCGTACTGATTTTTCTGACCTCACGTGCAGATGCATCTGCACGTGACCATTCATAATACTAATCCTGATAAGGAAACCATCATGAATAAATTTACGTTAGCGCTGGGGCTGTTCATCAGTGCATTTGCCACCTCTGCGGCAGATATGTCCAGAGGTGCTGACAACTTTTATAAAAGCGATAAGGTGACGCAGCAAAAAGTGACCTTTAAAAACCAGTATCAGATGAACGTGGTCGGCAATCTGTTTATCCCGAATACGATGAATCAGAACGCTAAAAACCCAGCGATTGTCGTTGGACATCCAATGGGCGCGGTCAAGGAACAAAGCGCAAACCTGTATGCGCAGAAGCTGGCGGAGCAGGGGTTTGTCACGCTGGCGATTGATCTTTCGTTCTGGGGAGAAAGCGAAGGTAAACCGGGGCACCTGATTTCACCGGAAATCTACACGGATGACTTCAGTGCGGCGGTTGATTATCTCAGTACACAGCCGTTTGTCGATCCAGAAAACATCGGCGTGCTGGGTATCTGCGGCAGCGGAAGCTTTGTTATCAGCGCCGCGAAAATAGACCCGCGGATGAAAGCCATCGCCACCGTCAGCATGTATGACATGGGAGCCGCGTTCCGTAACGGCCTTAACCATTCCCAGACGCTGGAACAACGCAAGGCGTTTATCCAGTCTGCCATTGAGCAGCGTTTTGCTGAGTTCAAAGGGGGAGATACCGCGTATATTCCGGGCACCGTGAATAAACTGGAGGCTTCCACGCCGGAAATTCAGCGCGAGTTCTTTGATTTCTATCGTACCAAACGCGGCGGCTACACTCCGCAGGGCGAGAAAGAAGAACTGACGACAAAACCAATGCTGAGCAGTATCGGTAAGTTTATGAACTTCTACCCGTTCAACGATATTGAAACCATTTCACCGCGTCCGATGCTCTTTATTACCGGCGAACGGGCCCATTCAAAAGAGTTCAGCGAGGACGCCTTCAAACGTGCCGGTCAGCCTAAAGAGCTGTATGTCGTTCCGGATGCGGGACACGTCGATTTGTATGACCGCACGGACGTGATCCCCTTCGACAAACTGGCCGACTTTTTCCGTAGCAACCTGAAATAACGCACTCGGTCAAGAACCAGGCGAGTTGAGGGAACCGATGGGTTCCCTTTTTTGCGTGTACTGCCGTCTTACTCGCTGACCAGCCAGAATTCCGCCTCATCAAACATTTCTGTGACGACTCTGCTTATCTGCTCTTTCTCATGTTTGCTGGCATCAGTGTTGATGGCGGGCAGCGTCATCATGGGTTTGACGCGGACTTCCGCGTCAGGAAATACGCTGTGCACTCTTTTGCTCAACTCTGCCAGGATTATCTCTTTCGCGCCGGGCAAACCTTCAAAATTCCGTTTGTCGTAGACGAGTTCCACAAACATGCTTTTACTCCAGTTAACTGTATATAAAAACAGTATATAAACCGTCTGCGTTAGCAGTGTCAATTTTATTTCGCAATAAAAAACCCCGGCAGGCGGGGTTTCAATCACGAGGAGTATGCCAGGGCAGGCTACAATGCTTTACCGCTGATCTTTTCCAGAATGGCGTCAGGCTTCGCGCTACCCAGAATCACCTTCGGTGGGTTATCCAGCACGATCATCGTAGGCGTTAGCTGGATGCCCAGTCGTTCAGCCAGCGCAGACTGTTTGACGACTTCATCCGAACAGCTGGCGCTGGTGTCATTATTGGGCAGAAACCCGGCCATGGCCCCTTGCAGGCTCTTTTGACGATCGTCTGAGCACCAGACGCGACCCATATCTTCAATCACGGAATCGCGAATAGAAGGGGGAGCAACGGTCAGAAACGACATGGTTAGCCCGGCATCGTTGTAACTCTTGATGTTCTTGACGACCTGAGAACAGAAAGAGCATTGGTTGTCGATGAACACCAGAACCTTGTGTTTTTCATCGGCGGCGGTGAATGTCACCGGGGTTAATTCAGGCAGAGTACGGTCGAGATCCTTTAATGCTTCTGCGGTACTGTCATCGGCGCTGGCCGGGGCATCAGCGGAAAAAACGTTAAAACTCATCGCCCAGACAACTGGCAGGGCAATCAGCGGAATCACTTTCACGGTATACCTCATTGGATAATGCTCAGGATCGTCAACGGCATCTACGGATGATGTTTTTAGCATCAACTGTAAAACGCTGTGACTGTAGCCGATCGTCACGGACGCGATCAATGTTTATTTTTTGTACAAAATGCATCGAAAGGGGAAGGCGTTCTGCAATCTGGAATCGACGCGAACATTACGGGTATAATCTTGCAAAATTTATCAATGAGTTTAGAGCGAAGATGACAAAACTGACCTTACAAGAGCAGATGCTAAAAGCGGGGCTGGTCACCAGTAAAAAAATGGCTAAGGTCCAGCGCACGGCGAAAAAGTCGCGCGTTCAGGCCCGCGAAGCGCGAGAAGCGGTAGAGGAAAACAAAAAAGCGCAGCTTGAGCGCGATAAGCAACTGAGTGAGCAGCAGAAACAGGCGACGCTGTCGAAAGAGTACAAAGCGCAGGTCAAACAGCTGATCGAGATGAACCGCATCACCGTTGCCCGAGGCGATATCAACTTTAACTTTACCGACAATAACGTGATCAAAAAGATGGCGGTGGATAAGCCGACGCAGACACAGCTGATCAACGGTCGTCTGGCCATTGCGCGGCTGGCGACTAACGCCGCGTGTGAAAGTGAATACGCCATTATTCCGGCGGTTGTGGCGGAGAAAATTGCGCAGCGTGATGCCACCAGCATCGTTCTGCACAGTGCGCTCAGTCAGGAAGTACAGGACGAAGACGATCCGTACGCTGATTTCAAAATCCCTGACGATTTGATGTGGTAACCCACTTCAGATTAGAACGGGCTGGCGCTGTGGGCGTTGATCTTCTCCTGGCTAACAGGATGAACAAAACAGAGTGCGCTGGCATGTAGCATAAGACGTGGCGTTTCTTCGGTTCCAGGCTGTTCGCGGCCACCATACAGGTCGCAACCCAGAATCGGGTAGCCCAACTGCTCGCAGTGAATGCGTAGCTGATGAGTGCGCCCGGTTTCAGGAACAAGTTGAACGCGAGTCAGTGCCAGGCGGTGGTGATAAAAACGGCTCACAACCTGATAGCGAGAACGTGCCGGTTTGCCGTTAAGGGCGGAAATGGACATCCGCGGAAAACGCGCGGGGTCTTTAGCAATTGGCGCATCAATCACCCCTTCATCCTCGCTCAGGTGCCCGCACAGTAGGGCGCTGTAGGTTTTTGTCACTGAACGCTGGCTGAACTGCTGGCAAAGGGCGGCATTGATGGCCTTATTGCGGGCGATGACCATCAGCCCGGATGTGCCGAAATCCAGGCGATGGACCAGCGTGCAGTCGGGAAATTGCTGAACCAGACGATAGTGTACGGAATCGAGGTTCTGCGGATTTTTCCCCGAGAGGCTGAGCAACCCGCTGGGCTTATTGATAATCAGCAGATGCGCGTCCTGATGGAGTATCTCTATTTGCTCATGGCAAGGTGGGGCAATAAAGGTATCGAGAATGGTAGACATCTGGCTGCACGGCTGGAGAGTGGGTGCGGATGATACCCAATTTTTCGCCAACAGGCGAATCCGACGAGGTCGCACGGTGGAAATTTATCATCCACACTTAAGCCAAAGACATAGTCTGCGCGGGCATTGTGCATTACACTGCGCGCTGCAAAAATTGAGTTGATAAACGATTAACCAGGCGGTAACGGCGATGAATGGAACAATCACAACGTGGTTTAAAGATAAAGGTTTTGGATTTATCAAAGATGAAAATGGCGACAATCGCTATTTTCATGTGATTAAGGTTGCCAACCCTGAGCTGATTAAAAAAGATGCGGCGGTAACTTTTGAACCCACGACCAATAACAAAGGGCTGTCAGCCTATGCGGTGAAGGTGATCCCGGATAGCAAGTACATCTATATCGCGGGCGAGAAGATCAAGCTGACGTCAATCAAGTCTTTCCTGGTCTACAGCGAAGAAGTTCCTGCTGAGACCCGCATTGATAAAGAAAATGCGGTGTTGTCGGTAGGGCTGCTGATGAACAGCATCAAGCCAAAATCCGACGCGAAGCCGGGTGAAATGCGTACGTTGAAAAAGCTGGCTATCACCACCTTCCAGGGCACTACGTTGATCTTCTCGGAAGATGAGATTGATATAGAAGATACGGTAAAAATGTTGAAAGTCTGATCGCGCTACGCGATAAAAGAGGGAGATAGCCTTAATGGTGAATCTCCCTTTTTTATTGGTGCTTAATTACGTAGGGCTAATGATATTTTCAGTATGTAATAGCTGATTATCTTTAGACCAGTAATAACGACTCACTTCTTCAACGTCGACGACCCATTTAAATACGCCCGCTCTGGCTAACTCGCGACAGTATTGATCGAAATGAGTGAGGCCAGTGAAATGACGCCTGGCGGCAATTTTTGTCAAACAGCTACTGCCACCTGCGCTTACCTTAATTAAGCTACGGTGACTCTTCATGGCCACATAGGAATCAGTTGTTGTTACAATTTTGACATTGCCGGTGGCGACGAAATAAATGTAATACGAGATGTTGTTTTGTTTTAACTCTGTTAAAAATTGCAGAAAATCTGACTTGCATCTGACCTGCTCAAATAAGTCGCAGAGCATTTCACTAAATTCCATTTCCGTCCTCTATATATGCCTTTTATAACATTCATGTTACTTATTATTTTGTGTGTGTTGTGATGGCGGTTAGTTTAAACCATTAATCAATTAGAAATCGAATAATTAACCACGGACATTTTAGGGGCTACGAATGAAATGGAGTAGTGTTTCAATTGTTACCAGGTGTTGCGTGGCCACGCCGATTTTGATGGCGTGTACCGGGCTATCCCCTTACACTAAGACAGAAACTAAAAGGAGAGAACAATGTTAGAAGGGTACTTTGATCTGGATGGCGCAACAGGCGCTGACGTGGTTGAAAACAGGAAGCGTTTGCTGGCCGTTCAGGCGGCGCTGGAGATAGCAAAAGCCGCGGTTTCCGCCACGACGGCCAACTCCGGGATTCGTTCACAGATGGACTTGCGTAATGTCTCTCAAGAAGTGGCGACACTGGCTGACGCTATCCAGGATGCGCTGGAGTCTGAGGCATAATACATCGATACCGCCTTCGGGCGGTTTTTAGTAATACCGATTGCTAAGTTTTATTAATATATAGTTATATATATTTTTGAGTATTTATTTCAGACTGTGTTTGATGTTATGGTATCTACATCCGTCCTGGATGATGGTTAATGCGTCTACTTGCAACGAACATTTTATAATATTGTGATGAATCGCAGGGATATAAAAGGCAAGTCAATAATTAATTATTTTTAAATTCAAGGCTTGACTAAAGGTACTATTTTTTAGGATCTCAGTAGGCTATAACATATAGAGCTGTCATGGAGGACTCGAAATGAGCCTAAGCTGTTCCAGAATAAATAGTAGAATGAGCTTTTGTCTCATTGCCGCGTGCTTACTGCTTGCGGCGATGTTTATGTTTGCCGACTATCTCACAACCTTTAATATAGCTATCGCTGATATTTATTACCTGGTCTTTTCCGGGCTGTTGTTATTACTCGATGCAATTATCTTCTTCTTCATGTTTTTCCAGTTTCTCTGCAATAGAAAACTACTCTATGTTGCCATTCTGGGGCTCGGTTTTCTGGTTGCCGATATTTATTGGGTCGAGGCGCTAACGCTTATCCAACAACTTATAGCGTTATGCATCCCTTTGAAATCGATTACCAATGATTTAGCTATTTTCTATCTGTTCCGCCAGCTCACCATGATGTCGGCCATTCTGGTCGCACTCTTTTATGCGTTTCGCATGAATCGGAACATCGCGCCTTCACGTAAAGACGAACTATGGGTACTCGTACTGGCTGGCATCTTCCTGCTGATGGCCATTCTGGCGCATAATTTATCCAGCTATAACCCGCAGATATCACTCAACCTGATTGGTACAACATCACTTAATGGTCGTAACGCGTGGAATAGCTATTATGGTGTCGCGATCGTCGCCGCCTGGTTTATCACGCTGTTGCTGGCTATCGTCATTACGCAACTGCGAAGCCTGTTATGGGTGAGTATCGCGGTCTTCTGCGTTTCAAGCCTGTTTAGCAACCTTCTTCTGCTGAATCTCAGCGATTATAATTTCCCCGTCTGGTACCTCAGCCGCGGCATCGAAGTGGTTTGTACCTTTTTTGTGATTAATGTCCTGCTCTACGATATTTTCGTGATGCATAAAGAATCGACGATGCTGTCGAACCACGATCCGCTGACCGGCATCTATAATCGCGCCTATTTCTATAGGGAGCTACAGCTACTGCTGGCATCGCGGGAAGATATCAGTTTGATGATTTTGGATATTGATCACTTCAAACGTATCAACGACCGTTATGGGCATCCGGTGGGCGATGCGGTCATCAAAACCGTGGTGGACCTGGCGAAACGTTCCATCCGCGAATGCGATATTATTGCGCGCGTAGGTGGGGAAGAATTTGCCGTGCTGATGCGCAACGCGTCATCAGAAGTCGCCATGCAGGTGGCTGAGCGGATTCGCAGCAAGGTTGAGGAGGAGACGGCGAAACGTGCGCCTTACCGTACGCCGGAGCCCATGACCATCAGTATCGGTGTCTTTACCTCGTCAGATAAGCACTTCACCGCGGATGAATGCATCTCGTTTGCCGACAGGGCGCTGTATGCGGCCAAAAATAGCGGTCGTAACAAGGTGATGACCAGTGCTTAACATGCGCATTAGCGTGAGAAGGGGCTTTTCCTTCTGCGTTCAAGTGGTAAACTGAAAATGTGATGTTAATCATGACCTGCGTAAAAACGAAAAAGAGATACTGCTATGCAACATATCATCGAAGGGTTCCTCAACTTTCAGAAAGAAGTTTTTCCTCAACGTAAGGAACTCTTCCGCAGCCTGGCATCCAGCCAAAACCCAAAAGCGCTGTTCATCTCCTGTTCAGACAGCCGCTTAGTTCCCGAATTGGTCACGCAACAAGAGCCGGGGCAGCTGTTTGTCATCCGTAACGCCGGTAATATCGTGCCTTCTTTTGGTCCGGAACCGGGCGGGGTATCCGCGACTATTGAGTACGCGGTCGTTGCTTTGGGCGTAACGGATATTGTTATCTGCGGTCACTCTAACTGCGGCGCGATGAAAGCTATCGCCACCTGCCAGTGCCTGGAGCCGATGCCGGCTGTCTCTCACTGGCTGCGCTATTCCGATGCCGCCAAAGCGGTCGTCGAGAAGAAAACCTACGATAACGAGACTGACAAAGTTAACGCCATGGTCGAAGAAAACGTTATTGCTCAGTTGAATAATATCAAAACGCATCCGTCGGTGGCTGTGGGGCTGCGTGACCACGCGATCCGCCTGCACGGCTGGGTGTATGATATTGAAAGCGGCGAAATCCGCGCGCTGGACAAAAACAGCAAGACTTTCGTGTCGCTGGCCGATAACCCAGAGGTCTTTTTCGAGTAATCGGCAATAAGCGCCGCGTAATGCGGCGCTACGCGTTGCTGACCAGCTTCAGTTTTCCGCGTCTCGCTGAACGACGCGGAGCAGGGTTGGAAATCAGAAACAGAAAAGGGCGCCAGGCCATTGCATTATCCTCCCGCTATGACTGTTTTAACCATGGCAAAGTGGGAAGAAAGGGCGTTAAAACGAAAGTATGAATCCGTCGCTTGCGCTTGATTCATTCGGGTGAGAGCGAAAAAGGGAGCCTGAAGTGGCTCCCTTTTTGTATCGACACGGCGTTACCAGCCGCAAACGTCATGCTCGTTTTCGGTATCGTACGCGCGGACGGTATTGATCAGATCTTTCACCACATCCGCGGCAACATCCGGGACCAACAGCTCCATCGGAGTCTCGGTTTCATAATCGACGGAAATACCGTTGCTATTGTTGGTGACGGTTACCGTATAAGTTGCCTTACTCATTGTTGTTACCCCTTATGCGAATTAACCACTTTGCCCAGACCGGTGCCTTCAAGCGTCGCCTCAGGATTGGCAAAGAAGTCGATATTAAACCAGGTGTCGTCAGTCAGTAGCTCGATGCGATGCCACTTCTGCGGCGGGGAAATGCCAAAGGATCCGGCTTCAATCACCACGTCGACGTCCGGTTCGCTGGCGTCGGCGTCATGGAAGCCAAAGTAGCGCACGGCGCCTTGCATAACGGACAAGCGGCCATAGACGTGGGCTTTGGTATTGTGGTGAGTGAACAGGGCTTTCGGCGCGGTGTCTTTATTCCAGAACGGGGTCGAACGCGAATGAACAAAGTTCTCAGGAATACGTAACATGAATGATTCCTTACTCCAGTGGCCTGGAGTTCTATAGGGATTTCAGCACTTCAGCTTCAACAAAAAAGTCGATTTGAAAGACGGTATCGTCGGTCATTGTTTCGATGTAATGCCATTTTTCCGGTGGGAACACGCCAAAGTGACCGGTGTTGATGATCAGCTCGCTATCGGCCTCTGGTGACGTTTCACTGGCAAAACCGAGATAGCGGACGGCCCCCTGGTGTACCGACAGGCGGGGATAGACGCCCGGGCGGGTGCCTTTATCAAGATGGCGCTGAAAAATACCGGCAGGTGCGGTGTCTTTGTTCCAGAACGGCGTGGAACGGGTATGAATACAAGTGTGCGGAATACGTAGCATGTTTTCCCCCTCTGTGTTGAGAGTATTAAAACACAAATTTGGACCGCTGTTGATTAGAAAATGCATTTTAAATGCATCTTATAGTAAGTGTTAAATAGTTGTTCTTTGTGCAAGGCACAACATCCAAATGACGCAACAATAAACATTCAATTTATGCTTCATTAATGTTACAAATACAGCAAAATATCGTGAGAACAGCGTCGGGAGGATGCGATGATTCTGGAGAAACTGCGGACGCCAAACGGCAAAAAATTCCTGCTGTCCGCTTTTGTGGTGTTTGTGATTGCCGCGGTGGTGGTTGGCCGTGCGACCTTTGGCGGCGTGGTGCGTGAATACAATCTGCCGTATGCCGACTGGACCACCAGCATGTTTGTGCTGCAAGGGGCGATGGTGTTTGTTTACAGCTGCATTTTCACGTTGTTGTTTGCGATTCCACTGGGCTTCTTCTTCTTAGGTTCGGATAACCAGCGTTAATCCTTTCGTGCGGGCATCACGCCTGCACGCGTATTTTCTTATTGTCTTTCCGGCAAGGAGCTGACACGATCAAAATTCACGCTTGCGGCAGATTTCATCCATACTGATCCACATACGTAATGAAGACGTACCGTGACGCTTAGGTTGATTGCGTGGGTGGCGTTTCAGGGATTAACCCATCGGTACGGAGTAGCAGTGAGAATTATTCAGGATAGTTTGCGTAAGAAGCAGTCGCTGCTGGCATCGGCCGCGATAACTTGTCTGCTGGTCTGTATTGCCCTCTTTTTTCTGTATCAACGTGCGCTTTCGCAGGTCAGTGAAGGCGTCAACACGTTACAAAACCAGATGATGACGATATTTAATGATAACGAGCTGATGGCTGAGGCTGCTGGCGTGCGTTATCAGCAGATCAGTCGTCATGAATTGTGCGGCGATGCTGATATTTTTCATCCTCGCGACACGGCCTGGGGGATTAATGCCGACCCTGACACGTTAGTTCCTGACCGCGGCGCTCTGGTAACCAGAACGCCGGAGTACAGTGCCCGCTGTATCTATGTCGCCGCGGAATACATTCGCGCAAAAGTGAAGGCGCTGAATCCGGATCTGCACGATATTCATCGTTATATCATCGCCAATGATGGTCGCTGGTTTTACTGGTTTAACCCCGCCGACTCGATACCTTTTAGTTTCTCGACCTCGCAAATGGCGCGCGACCCTCAGCGTTTTTTCAGCGAACCGGAAATGTTCTATGACCGCGTGCTGCAAAAAGGTATGCGAAAGAAGTCGCTGAGTTCGACCCGCTTATACGCCGATAAAATCACCGGCGACCGGGCCTACAGCGTGGTGAGCTACATCTACGATCTCTCCGAGGGGGAGCCGAGCAACCATATTATTGGTTATCTGGCCTACGATCTTTCACGCCCGGAGCTGGAGTACATGCTACGTGAGGCGTTTAATGGCAAGGTGCCTGAAGGGCTGATTCTGGGGTATGAAAGTCGACAGAGCGGCGAAGTGCTGTGCATCGTCAATAACTGCCGCTGGCTGGACGATGCGCATTCTCATCCGGTTTCACGGCGTTATGAGATTAAATACGCATTACCCAGCTGGTTGTTTATCTCCCAGGACCGCAACGCGTTGGGCGTGCTCGCGCTGGCGCCGGTGCTGCTCATCCTGCTGTTTATGTTAATACGTTATCATCTTAATCAAGCCGACCTGCGTTTTTACCGCGATCCGCTGACCGGGTGCTTCACGCGTAATATTTTCACCCTGATTCAGCAGCGATCGTTACCCTTTATGACGGTCATTTTGTTCGATTGTAATAAGTTTAAGGCGATTAACGACAGTTACGGCCATCAGGCAGGCGATCGCGCGCTGCAGGCGATTGCCGACTGTATGCTCAATGATGTGCGTGCCAACGATGACTGGGTGATTCGTAGCGGCGGCGATGAATTTGTCGTATTACTCAGTGACACCGATATTGCGCACGCGCATATGGTGGCACAACGTATTGCCGCCAGCATCGCCGTGTACCCGTTCAGTCCGCAGGGACACCCGGTACCGCTCTCGGTATCCTGGGGCGTGGCGCCGTGCCTGGATTCGCTGGATGCGGCTATTCAGCAGGCAGATGCCCAGATGTATCAGATGAAGAAACGCCGGGGCGAGAGACGATAAGCCGACGCATGCGCGGCTTATCCAAGACTTACCACCAACCGAGCTGGACGCCGATGACGGTCACGATGGCGATGATTAGCATGATGATTGTGGTCTTTCTCATTGTGCTCCTCCCGGTAGCGCATAGCCGCCGATAAAAAACCAACCCAGAAAGATCACGGCGATAAAAAAGATAACGATGGGGAAGGCGATACCCAATCTCATGGTGATATCCTGATTCCTGTTATAGTTAGCGCGTATGATACTGTAATTAGCTTACCCGCTGGGTGCTAATTTCCGGGCGATGGCGAAATTTTTTGTCGCGATACATCGCGCTATCGGCTGCCCGTAGCGCGCTATCCGGGTCCATTTGGCTCGGGTCAACGCTGATGACGCCAATGCTGGCGCCGGGATAGTGAATCAATACATCGCTCAGCAGGTAATCACCCACCAGCAGCTGCCGCAGCGTCTCAGTAAACTGCGCGAGCTGCGCCGTCGAGCGTTCAAGGGTGGCGACCATAAACTCATCCCCGCCCAATCGCCCAAGTTGGTCATCGGCCGAGATGCCTGACTTCAGGCGCTGGGCCACCTGCTGTAAGAACTCGTCGCCCGCCTGATGGCCATAGCTATCGTTGATCTTCTTGAAGTGATCGAGGTCAATAAACGCCAGAATCACCGAATGGTTGAGGTGCCTGGCTAGGGAAAACAGGGTCTCGAGATTTTCAAACACCGCGCGACGGTTTGGCAGCCCGGTGAGCGCATCGGTGTAGGAGTGATAAATCAGCGCGGCATTCGCCTCCTGCAACTGAGACACCAGCGATTCTTTCTCAATATAACGGGCAATGATGCTGGCAAACAGCTGAAGTACGTGCTCGCTGTTAAAGCTGAGCGGCTTCTGTTGCTTGCTGGCGGCGCACAGCGTGCCGTACAGCGAACCATCGGTCAGATGAATAGGCGTACTGAGGAAGGTGGTGATCCCCAGCGCTTTTGCCGTGTCGCAATCGCTCCAGCGGCCCGGTACGTTATCACTGTAAAAACAGTTGTCGTCCATGGCGCGCTTGCACAGCGTATCGCCCCACGGGACGGAGAGATTTTCGGGGATATCCATGTCACCGCTATTGCGCGAGTAGACAATGTGCTGCAGGTCTGCCTGGGTATCAATTTTCGTCAGATAGGTCGATTCCATGTTGGTGACCAACTCAAGCATCTCAAGCAGTTGACGGACAAGGTTCTCTAGCGATTGTTCCGTGGCAAGTGTTTGCGATACTTTGGCAAGGATAATATCTGACATGGAAACGAGGGTCCCCTGGATTGGCAAAAGCAGTTATGGTGTGTGATCCTAAAACGAAATTGGACCTCCTGAATTTTATACATTATGTATCCAGAAGGTAAGCGCTGCGTTATGAAAACGGACAAAACTGAGGGTATGCGCTTCTAATTACAGGTAAAAAAAAGCCCCATCGGGGGAGATGGGGCAAAGTAACTCATTGATTATGGAATGTTCTGTTCTCTGGTCAGTTGAGAACGAGACGTACTTTACGTCTCAAAAGTGTAGTTAAAATGAAGAAATTATGGAGTTTAAAGCTAAACTTCAGCGTAATACTAAGGAGAATTTATGCGTTCCCGCTATCTTTTACTGCTGCCTCTGCTCCTTGCCGGCTGTGCAAAGCAGGCTGAACCTGAGGCACCAAAACCGCCGCAGGTGGGTATGGCAAATCCTGCTGCGGTTTACTGCCAGCAGAAGGGCGGAGAAAGTATTCCGCAGGTTAATTCACAGGGGCAATACAGCCTGTGTAAATTGCCAAACGGTGAAACCATTGAGGAATGGGCGCTGTGGCGTCGCGAACACCCGCAGAAACAATGACAGCAAGGCGCATATCCAGTACACTTCGTGACCAGGATTATTCTGATTAACGAGAGATGTATGTTTTCGCTTAAACCGGGCACCACCGCCATTATCATCGGTGCTCGTACGACTGCTGGTCGCGCCAATATCGGTAAAAGCGTTGAGCTTTTTGCCCTGATTAACCCAGGTGAGCGTTGCCTGAATCCGGTCAACGGGGTGATGACCGAGCTGGCCGCCGACGCGCCGCGCGCGCTGTGGCTGGTGACCGGGGAAGTCAGTGCCGGTGAAGGTCAGCACGGTTTTGCGTTTGTCCGTTCCGAGTATTTGCTGCCGTTGACGCCGGATGCGCTGCCCGCGCACGAACGCGAAGCGCTGGTGGAATAAACGCGACGCCGTCAGACGCCGCGCGAGGGGTGAGTTAGAGGTTTTTCAACCAGTCGGCGAGCACGCGCGCATGGTTTTGCGCCGTGTTCGCGGCGGCGTAAACCAGCGTCACTCCCTGCTTCTGTGCAATGTCCGCCAGGCGACGTCCATCCTCCAGATGATGGGATAGTTCATCGCGGTAGTGTTGGCAGAAGCAGGCAAAATCGATCACCTCGCCGTGAAACGCTTTGCGCAGTTCGGCAGACGGGGCAAGGGTTTTACACCACTCATCGTAGATGAGATCTTCCTTTTTGATGCCGCGTGGCCACAGTCTATCAACCAGAACACGGTAGCCGTCATCGGGTGCGGCGTCTTCATATACGCGTTTACACTGGATCATATCCTTCCTCCCTTTATCCTCTTTGACCATACCACAAACTTTGGTTGGGTACGCTAGCCGGGTATTGCTATTGCGCGCGGACATCGCTAATCTGAGGCTCCTTATGCCGTACGTCACGTCTGCCCATAAGGACCCATCATGGAAAACTCTGCTGTAACTCCCACTCTTCGTATTGCACTGGTTGGCGACTATAACGCCGATGTTATCGCGCATCAGGCTATTCCGCTGGCGATTGATGACGCCGCTGCGGTGCTGGAACTGCCCGTTGAATACCGCTGGCTGGCAACGCGTGATGTGAAAAGCTCCGACGATCTCGCCGAATTTGACGCTATCTGGCTGGTTCCTGCCAGCCCCTATGAGAATACTGAAGGCGCGTTGACTGCCGTGCGCTATGCGCGTGAAAACAGCGTGCCATTCCTCGGCACCTGCGGCGGTTTTCAGCACGCCATACTGGAATATGCGCGTAACGTGATGGGCTGGGAAGATGCGGCTCACGCGGAAACCGACAGCGAAGGACGGATGGTGATTGCGCCGCTTGCCTGCTCGCTGGTGGAAAAAAGCGATACCATCGAGCTGCGCGCCAATACGTTAATTGCCCGTGCCTATGGGCGTGACAGCATTGAAGAGGGGTATCACTGCAACTACGGGATTGCCGACGACTTCGCCGCCGAACTGGAAGCGCAGCCGCTGCGAGTGACGGGCTGGGATGATAACGGTGATGTTCGCGCGGTGGAGCTGGTGACGCATCCGTTCTTCGTGGCGACGTTATTCCAGCACGAGCGCAACGCGCTGACGGGGCGTCCGGCACCGTTGGTGCAGGCGTTCCTGCACGCCGCCGCGCAGTAAAATAGACTCCAGTAGGCCGGATGGAGGCTACGCCTTATCCGGCCTACCTATCAGCGGCTACCGATGTTAATTTCTCTATCGCGTCCGGCCAGCCCGCCGAATACCGCCATCACCAGCGCAATGGCTGCCACTGCCATCAGCGAAAGGTGCCATGCCCCGGTAGCATCATGCATTTTCCCCATCAGCGGCGGCCCGCAAGCCGCCAGCAGATAGCCAACGGCCTGCGCCATGCCCGAGAGCGCCGCGGCCTGGTGCGCCGAGCTGGCGCGCAGCCCGATAAAGGTCAGCCCCAGAATCATCGTCGCACCGGAGCCGAAACCGAAAATCACCGTCCACAGCGCCGCCTGCGACGGGAATATCCAGTAACCCAGAGCGCTCACCGCGCACATCAGCGCGACGGTAATGGCGATCCCTCGCTGATCCTTGAGGCGATGCAGGATCAACGGAATAGCAAAACCGGGCGCGGCGGTTGCCAACTGGAGCAGCCCGTGCAGAGAGCCGGCCTGCGCTTCGCTGTAGCCCTGACTCATTAAAATGGTTGGCAGCCAGCCGATAATCACGTAGTAAACCAGCGAGTTCAGCCCGAGGAAGAGAGTGACCTGCCAGGCTAATGCTGAACGCCAGATCCCACGGTTGTGCATCGCGCCGCTGCTGGAAAGTGCAGTCGCTTTCGAGGCTCGCCATTGTGGCAGCCAGAACAGCAGCGCCAGTAACGGGAAGGCGATGAGCATCAACAGCGCGCCGCGCCAGCCGAAGCCGCTCAGCGCAATTGGCACCACCAGCGCTGAACCCAGCGCGGCAGCGGCCCCCATGGTGACGGAATAGGCCCCGGTCATTTTGGCCACCTGACTGGCGAAATCCCGTTTAATCAGCCCTGGCAGCAGGACGTTGCCTAGCGCAATCCCGCAGCCAATAATGGCGGTACCGATAAACATCAGCGTGATAGAGGGCAGGGAGCGTACGACGATCCCGGCGCATATCAACAGCATGGCGATAAACAGGCTGCGTTCCATGCCAAAGCGGCGGGCAATACCCGCCGCCAGCGGCGACACCAGGCCAAAGGCCAGCAGCGGAAGGGTGGTTAATAGCCCGGTCTGCGCGGTGGTCAGGCCATATTCAGCGCGAATGGCGTCGAGCAGCGGTGCCGCGCCGGTGAAGGTGACGCGTAGCGTTGAGGCAATCAGTAAAATACCAACAATCAACAGCCAGCGGCGTTGTGAAGAAGCAACAGCGTCAGACATAGTGTTCTCAAGCAGAAAATTGAGAGACTACGATACCCGGTTTAGCTTGCGTTGAAATCAAGCTAAAATGACAGATTATCGCTAAATTCGGACAAAATAATGCTCGGACTCGGTTTAGGCGGCTATCACCCGGACAGTCACGATGACGCGGCGGTGGCGTTTGGCATACAGGTTGTTGAGGGGGAGCAGTACATCCCCGTTCATCAGCACCGTAAGGGACAGTTGATTCTGGCGCTGCGCGGAGCGATTACCTGCGAGGTGGAGAACGCTATGTGGATGGTACCGCCGCAGTTTGCGGTGTGGATCCCAGGCGAAGTGCCGCACAGCAACCGCGCCACACCGCAGGCGGAGCTGTGCTTTTTGTTTATCGAGCCTGGCGCCGCGCGAATGCCGGCCCACAGCTGTACGTTGAAAATTTCGCCATTGGTGCGTGAGCTGATTCTGACACTGGCCGAGCGCAATGAAGCCGTACGTCAGACGCCGGAAACTCAGCGTCTGATACAGGTGCTTTTTGACGAGTTGCCGCAGCAGCCGGAACAGCAGCTACAGCTGCCGGTATCAGCGCATCCGAAAATTCGCCTGATGGTCGAGACCATGGAAGCGGAACCGGCACAGTGGCAGACGCTGGCGCAGTGGGCCAGCCGTTTTGCCATGAGCGAGCGTAACCTGGCGCGGCTGGTGGTAAAGGAGACCGGGCTTAACTTTCGTCGCTGGCGGCATCAGTTGCAGTTAATCCTCGCGCTACAGATGCTGGTGCGTGGTCTTAGTGTCCAGCAGGTCGCGCTGTCGCTCGGCTACGATTCGACCACGGCGTTTATCACCATGTTCCGCAAAGGGTTAGGGCAAACGCCAGGTCGTTATCTGGCGGCGCTGACTACGACTTCCCAATAAGCAGCGACACCAGCCCGGCAGCAATCAGCGGCCCCACCGGCACGCCGCGAAACAGCGCCACGCCAAGTACGGTGCCGATCAACAAACCCGCCACCAGATGCGGTTGACTGCCCATCAGCGTCACGCCGCGCCCGCCAAGCCAGGAGACAAATATACCGACGGCGATAGCGACCAATGATTTCCAGTTGCCGAATGAATGGATTAGCGTGCTGGCGGGCAGAGCGCCGCTGGCGATCGGCGCCATGACGCTAATGGTGAGGATGATAATACCGATACTCAGCCCCTGTTTTTCCACCCATGGGAAAAAGGCACTGAGTGGCGTAACGCGGATAATGATCAGAACCAGAATAGAGACAGCGACGGTGGTGTTATGGCTGACGAAGCCGAGCGCAGCCAGACCCAGGAGGATCAGCAGGGTGGTATCGAGCATAGAGCGGTAATCCTTGCCAAAAAGAGAAAAAGACAGCATTTCGTAGCCACGGCGTTGCGACGCTTAACCGGGCTACGTATTTTCGTTCATCTACTTTACGCAAGAAGCAGCGCGTAAACAGGTCTTTTTCAATCTTAGTAATGGATTTCAGGCATTTGCCTGATTATTTGACCAATACCGTGATTAACGGGCTGCCTTCGCGAATAAACAGAGGAATCGTCTCCAGCCCAGCCGCGACGGCGATCCGCTGCCCCCCCTGATAGCGCTCGCCATCAAGGCCAACCCAGGCGTTGCCGCTCGGTAACCAGACGTCGCGCTGACGCTGTCCTGCGTGCATCACCGGCGCGACCAGCAGGTCTTCGCCGAACAGATACTGATCCTCCGTCTGCCAGCTCTGCGGCTCGTCCGGGTAGTGCCAGAACAGCGGACGCATCAGGGGGTCGCCGTGGCGGTGCGCATTGTCATATAGCGCATCAATGTATGGACGCAGGCTTTCCCGCACTTCAAGCCAGCGTTGCATGATGGCGTAGTTTTCCTCGCCGTAGCTCCACAGCTCGTTTGGCGAGCCGCTGTCGCACTGCGGAATGCCGTTACGGTAGCTTTCCGGCGGCTGCACGCGCGGTTCACGATAGCCATGCATACGCAGCACCGGGCAAAATACGGCCCACTGGAACCAGCGAATCAGCAGTTCATGGAACGCCGGATCGTGAATATTGCCGCCCTGGAAACCGCCGATATCGGTAGTCCACCAGGGGATGCCCGCCAGCCCCATATTCAGCCCGGCCGCCAGCTGATTGCGGAAGGCGTGGAATGAAGAGTGCACATCGCCTGACCACGCCAGCACGCCGTAGCGTTGACTGCCCGCCCAGCTACAGCGCACCAGGTTGACGATATCGCGCTCGCCCGCCTCGCGCAGGCCATCATAGAAACCCTGGGCAAAATCGCGGGGATAACGGTTGCCAACTTCGAGCACCGGGCCCGCGTGATAGCGGTAGTTGTCAAAATCATAAGCGCGGTATTCCGGCTCTGCTTCGTCCAGCCAGAACAGCTTAATGCCGAGATCGTAGTAGTTTTTCTTCACTGTCTCCCAGACAAACTGGCGCGCCTGCGGGTGGGTAGCATCGAAGAAGGTGGTATTGCCCATAAAGTCGAGATTGACCTGTACGCCCCGGTCACTGGTGACCAGCCAGCCTTTGGCCTTCATCTGTGGGAACAGCGGACTGCGCGCTTCAACCGTCGGCCAGACTGAGACCATCAGCTTGATGCCCAGCGATTCCAGTTCGTCGACCATCGCCTGCGGGTCCGGCCAGTCAACCGGGTCAAAACACCAGGTTCCCTGGTTCGGCCAGTGGAAAAAGTCGATAACCATGACCGACAGCGGCAGGTTGCGTCGACGATATTCACGGGCAACCTCCAGCACTTCCTGCTGATTGCGGTAGCGCAGCTTGCACTGCCACAGCCCGCTGATAAATGCCGGGGCAGGCGGCGGCGTGCCGGTTGCGCGTGCGTACTGGCGAGTAACCTGAGCGACGCTATCGCCCGCGGTGATCCAGTAGTCCATCTCTTCGGTGACGCGCGCCGTCCACTCGGTGTGGTTTTTTGCAAGCCGCGCTTCCCCGATGGCCGGGTTGTTCCACAGCAGGCCGTAGCCGAAGCTGGACTGTAAAAAGGGCACGCTGGCCTGAGAGTTGCGCTGGGCAAGCTCCAGCGAGCAGCCTTTGAGATCCAGCCACGGCTGCTGGTACTGGCCCATACCGTACAGCCGCTCACCGTCGCGGGATTCAAAGCGTACCGTGAGCTGGTATTTGCCGCCGGGCAGCGGTTTAAATTCGCGGCCGTCCAGCTTCAGGGCGCTGACGTATTTGTCCTGGCTCTTCTCACTGGCGCCAATCCCAACGGTTGAACGCTGACGCCACATCTCTTCCAGCAGCAGCTCGCCGCGTTGGTTATAAAACGCCAGTTGTCCTTTGAGGTTCAACTCCGCGCGAATGTTGCCGTGAGTTAAGGTCAGCATTTCCGCATCCTGCGCAATGACGGCCTGTCCGCTGGCCTGTGGTAACAGCGCGTTCAGTTCGTGATTGAACGACGGAGCGCAGGTGGCACGTACGCGCAGGCTGTTTTCTCCCCACGGCTCAATGCGCAGGATCTGTCGTTCAAAACGCCATTCAATAGCGTTAGCGTGCTGGATTAATTCGCTCATGGTTGGCTCATCCTTTAACGAGAGATTGGGTTTTCGCGAGATTGATTTCCTGCATGGTGTGGTCGTCGAGTTTGTACCAGCGCAGGGTGATGAATGCGCCGAGCGACAGCAGCCCCGGCACCACGGTAAAGAGCGCGACGATGCAGTGCATCGCCAGCGGCGTTTGCTCCGCCGCGTTGGCGACGTAGCCGCTGAAGCCGAGCGTCCAGCCGACGATGGCCCCGCTCAGCGCCATACCCAGCTTAAGTACGGCCAGGAAGGTCGAGAAAATAATACCGTCCATGCGCTTGCCCTGACGCCATTCGCCGTAGTCGGCGACGTCAGCCATCATGACCCACATCAGGGTAGTCGTAGACTGATAAAGGGTGGAGACGATAAAGGTGAGCGGAACCAGCACCAGGACCGCTTTCGGCGCGAAAAACAGACCGATGCTCAACAGCCCCGCCAGTATGGAACAGTAGCCAAACATCTGTACCTTATTGGCGTTGCGGGTCAATCGTTTCGCCAGCAGGCTGCCGGCGGCCTTGCCGATGATATGCGCGGCCAGCATCCACATAAAGTAGGCGGCGTTACCGAGGTAGTAGGTGACGAAATACATCATCGCGCCCAGGCGGATAACGCCGAAGCCAATGTTGGTCATCACCAGCACGGCGACAACGCGCCACTGGTCATTGCGCAGCAAATCGCGCAGTTCCGCGAGGTAGTTATTGTGGGTGGCGGGGGCTTTAATGCGCTCGCGGGTGTTGGCAAAGCAGAACCAGAACATGATGACCGCGGCGCTGGCCATAATCGCCATTGCCCAGCGATAGCCAGCCAGTTTATCCGCGCCACCGAGATATTCGGCCAGCGGCATCATAAAGAACGTCGACATCGCGCCGCCGAGGGTCGCCAGGAAAAAGCGCCAGGACTGCAGCGAGATACGTTCGTCGTTATCCGGGGTGATCACCGCGCCCATCGAACAGTAGGGAATGTTGATGGCGGTATACATCAGCATCATAAAGGTGTAGCTGACGCTGGCAAAAATCATTTTGCCGGACATATCCAGCGACTGCGGTACGGCGTAAGTCAGCAGGCAGCTAACACCAAACGGCAGGGCCAGCCACAGCATCCACGGGCGAAATTTACCCCAGCGGGAACGCGTGCGGTCGGCCATGTAGCCCATTGCCGGGTCGATGATGGCGTCGGCGGTGCGGGCCAGTAAGAACATGGTGCCGACAAAGGCGGCCGGTAGGCCCACCACGTCGGTATAGTAGAAGGTTAAGAAGATAATGACGTTATCCAGCCCGATGTGGCTGGCCATGTCGCCCAATCCATAGCTGATCTTTTCTTTACGGGTAACTTTTGTATTCATCATGTCACCTGGTGTCGTTAAAGTACGATTGTGGGGAAAGACGCCATATAGTGTGGATGGGAGCGGGGAGTTAACAATTGCGATATTCCGTATTACGTTTACGTAAACTGCTTTACGTGATACCGGTAACAAAAAGTGCGTAACACGAACGCAACGATTCATTCACCGGATTAATATCCGGCAAATGAAGGGTTAAGTCAGATTGAAGAGAGGGCGTCAGGACTGACGGCGGAAGGCAACCAGCTCCGGCTGGGCAATACGCAGGTAGTCGGCGGTGTTGAGAATGACCGATTTTTCCAGGCTACCGGCGTTAAAGGCTATCTCGTTAAAGCGCTCAAACAGCAGCGGGTCGGCAATGAGTCGCAGCGCGCGATGAAAGCTAAAGGGCGGGATAGCGCCAAAAACGCAGGCGGTCAGCGCGTCCACTTCGGCGGGGCTTGCCAGCGAGGCCTTCAGGCCGCCGACATACTGCGCGAGGCGCGACAGATCGGCCTGCTGGTCAGCGGCGAGAATCGCCAGTATGTGCTGGTTCACGCCGTTGCCCTTCACCTTGCACACCAGCGCTTTGGCCCCCTGGCCCAACGCGGTGCCGCGTATTTCTGACACGGCTTCACATTTTCCTACCGCTTCATGCTCCATGACTCGATAGCACGCCTGCTGCTCATCGAGCAGGGCCAGCAACCGCTGGTGGATATTGGATGATACTGGCTCAATCATGTTTTTCTCCCCTAATGCTGCCAGGTGTCGTGATGGCGTTGCTTCTTTTGCTGGTACAGACGTTGGTCGGCAATTTCCATCGCGCCGTCGAGATTGTCCCCGACGCACATTTTATAGGCGCCCCACGAGAAGCTGACGCGATTATCGTCGTCGATAAGCGCCAGTTGTTCTTTGATGCGCTGTGGAATTAACTGCGCGTCCTTCTCGTCGTAGTCCACCAGAATAATGCAGAACTCGTCGCCGCCAAGACGCACGGCATAGTCGCTTTTGCGTACCGTCGCGGAGATGGCCTGCGCCAGCATGATAATCGCCCGGTCGCCTTCGTTGTGTCCCCAGGTGTCATTAATGTGCTTCAGTTTATCGAGATCCAGCGCGATGATCACGACGCTCGCGCCCTGTTCGGTCAGCCGCTGAAGGCGCATGCTTTGCACCGGTGAGAGGATTTTACGGTTATACAACCCGGTGAGCGAATCGCTGATGTTCTCTTTACTGACCATCCGATAAAGGCGGAAATGGGTGCGTACCAGGTGCAGCAGTACTGCTGTCGTTAGCAGGTAGAAGAGGAACAGCTTCCAGGAGCTGAGCAGGAAATACATCACGTCCAGCGACAGCACCACGTGCATGTTTTCCGCCAGCGGGCGCGAGTAGTTGACGTAGCTCAGCAAATGCGCCGCGCTGCGATGGACCTCGATATTGGCGTTGTTGTCGGAATCGGTAAACGAAATATCGAGGTAACGCCAGACCAGCGGGCGATCGCGGGTGTAGAAAATTTCTCGCATATCCTGATGCGACAGGTCGACCATGACAATACCTTTCAACTGCTCCTGGCGATAAACCGGCGTCAGAAAAGTTAAGATATTCTTACGAGTGAAGGTGTCGACATAAATACTGGAGACCACCGTACGGCCAAGAAATAAATTCTCCAGACTGGCCGATGAAATTCCCAGACGTGCGCCATAAAGAAAATTCCAGCTGGTTAAAGTTGGGTCTTTAATTACGACTGGTGAATTAAAATAAATATATTGATTCACCAAATCAATATAATAGCGAAAACGCTTTTCCGGTCTGAGATCGTCAGGCAGTAGGGGATTCCAGACAATATCGTTGGTAATTGCGCTATCAAACGCCTCAAGCATGGGGAGGTCCTGGACCCACTGCGAGCAGGGCGTTTTGCCCGCAGTTAATGAACCTTTGAGCGGTGAGTAGCTGTGGCCGTCAATGTTCAGACCGACAACATCGCCCAAGCGCTGCACGCTGTCACAAGCTCTCGTGGCCGCATCAACGGTAGGGGCTTCATCCATCTTTCGCGAGAGTTGCGAGATAATCAGCTGGTTCTGATATTTATCATAGAGAAAGGCCGATTCTCCTTTGTCTATGATATATCGCATATAATCCGTCATATCCCGATGACTTGAGATCAACTCATAGATCAGATATGAGGATGTCAGTATTACCACGCCGGATGAAATCACGAAGCGGAGTATTTTGTTTTGCAGTTTCATGGCGAAATTATATGTTCTTCCGTGTAATGGGAAATTTTACCATGTGCGGGGCGCTATCACTAGTGAAGCATTAGCTATGAGAATGTATTACAAATATTGGATGAGGACGACCTGTGACGAGGCTGCTGATTTATCTCCTTTTATTCCCCATTCCTCGTCACGTTTTGCACGAGAGGTCAGAAAAACATCCTGATGGCACAATACACCAGCAGCAGCGCCAGGATGATATTCACACTCCGACCATGCCGGCGAAACAATGACTGGAATAGATGACCAGCCAGCGCCCAGATCAGATTCCCCAGACTGCCAATCACTGCCAGCAGCACGCTGACAGCGATGACCCAGAACATATCCTGCGTGTAGGGTAATACGAACGCAGACAGCGCCGTAATGCCATATAGAATAATCTTCACGTTGGCAAACTGCAGGCCAAAACTGAGCCAAAAGCCCAAAGGCTGCGTATTGGCTTCTGCTGTGGATGAGCTGGTCGCTATTTTCCATGCCAGCCAGAGTATATACGCGGCACCTATCCACACCAGCCATCGGGTGACGGATGGCATCACGCTGATCAGCGCATAGGTAAACAGACCGCAAAGGAGCATCAGCACCAGAAAGCCAGCGCTCATGCCGGCGAGGACGCGAACACTACGGCGTAAACCATGCTGATTGACCGAACTTAACGCGAGGATATTGTTAGGCCCGGGCGTCAGGGCGGTAATGAGGGTATAGGTTAAAAAGCTGCTGATGATGAGAGTGGTCAATTGTATTCTCCTTGTTTCTGCTGCATATTAGCCGCGTAAAAACATTCAAAAAAGCGAATGT
The DNA here is from genome assembly GCF_019930565.1 of Kluyvera sp. CRP. Taxonomy (NCBI): domain Bacteria; kingdom Pseudomonadati; phylum Pseudomonadota; class Gammaproteobacteria; order Enterobacterales; family Enterobacteriaceae; genus Kluyvera; species Kluyvera sp. CRP. Next base: position 3,270,202 of record NZ_CP082841.1, read on the forward strand.
TTTAAATTTCAGGCTTTCATTTTTTCGATGTATTTGCGTGAGAGGAATCTATGGATTTGCGTCGTTTCATCACCTTTAAAACGGTTGTTGAAGAAGGGTCGTTTGCTCAGGCCGCGCGCAAGCTATGCTGCACGCAATCTACCGTCACTTTTCAGATCCAACAGTTGGAACAGGAACTGTCATATTCGGTATTTGAGAAAGTGGGGCGCCGAATGGTTCTCACGCCAGCGGGGAAATTGCTCCTGCCAAAGGTAAGAGAACTGACGCGTGTGCTGGAGGGGATTCGGCAGATCGCCGATCGCGAGGAAGAGATCGCTGGGGACCTTCGGGTGATGGTTGGGGAAACCTTACTCGCCTACAAAATGCCTGAGGTTCTGAAACTGCTGAGGATTAAAGCGCCAAAAGTGCGTCTTTCTCTTCAGTCGGTAAACTGTTATGCCATTCGGGACGCGTTGCTCAACGATAATACGGATCTGGGCGTCTTTTACCGCGTGGGTCATGATGAGGCGTTGCACAAGGAATATTTTGGCCAACAGGAATTGGTACTGGTGGCATCCCCAGAGCTGCAGGGCGTTGATTTCACCAGAAAGAATCAGCATATTCCGCTCAGCTTCATTATCAATGAACCGCAGTGCGTTTTCAGGCAACTCTTCGAATCGACGCTCCGCGAAAGAAAGATTACGTTAGACAACACGATTGAGCTGTGGAGTATTGAGAGCATTAAACGCTGCGTGGCCAGCAATCTGGGCATCTCATTTCTGCCACTTTTCAGCGTATTGCGGGAACTGGAATCCGGTGAATTGATAACGCTTCCTTTTTCCGCAATGCCGATGACGATAACGGCACTTTGCGCCTATCACGCCGACAGAACCCTGAGTCCCGCGATGGAGATATTCATTGACTGCATGCGACAGTGTTTAGGGGAGGCGGAATCTGAATGCCTGGGGGAATTATCTCCCCATCTTGACGTCACGTCATAGGTAAAGAAATCAGCCAGAAAACAAGTTAACTGGCTGATTTTTTTATTAATCCTTGATGGTGTCGCCCTGCTTATGGAACAGCTCGCGGAAGACCGGGTAAATATCCTCCTGATCGCGGATGTGCTGAATGGCAAAGTTATCAAACGTCTGCTGCAGGTGCTCGTACTCACGCCACAGGGTCTGATGGGCCCGACGGGTGATTTCGATATAGCTGTAGTAGCGCACCACCGGCAGAATTTTCTTCGCCAGAATTTCGTGGCACAGCGGTGAGTCATCTGCCCAGTTATCGCCATCCGACGCCTGCGCCGCGTAGATATTCCACTGCGCCGGGTCGTAACGCGCTTTCACCACCTCATCCATCAGCTTCAGCGCGCTGGAAACGATGGTGCCGCCCGTTTCCTGAGAGTAGAAGAACTCATGCTCATCCACCTCTTTGGCCTGGGTGTGGTGACGAATGTAGACCACTTCGACGTTTTTATAGGTTCTGCTCAGGAACAGATAGAGCAGGATATAAAAGCGTTTCGCCATGTCTTTGGTGGACTGATCCATCGAACCGGAGACGTCCATCAGGCAGAACATCACGGCCTGGCTGGAAGGCTCTGGCCGTTTCTCGTAGTTTTTGTAGCGTAAGTCAAAGGTGTCGATAAACGGCACGCGGTCGATCTTCGCCCGCAGGTCAGCAATTTCTTTGCGTAACCGCTCCTCTTCCAGCAGCTGCGCTGGCTCGCTTTTCGCCACTTCATCCAGGGTGGCTTCCAGCGCGTGCAGCTCGCGGCGCTTGCCGGCCGTCATGGCGGTACGGCGGGCAAGGGAGTTTTGCAGCGATCGCACGACGCTGATATTGGCGGGCACGCCGTTAGAGGTGAAGCCCGCGCGGTGGGTTTTAAACTCGGTTAACTGGCGCTGCTGATTCCGTTTGAGATTGGGCAACGCCAGATCCTCAAACAGCAGATCCAGATACTCATCTTTGGAAATCTGAAACACAAATTCGTCCTGACCTTCGCCGTCGGCGCTGGCCTGGCCCTGTCCGCTACCGCCACCCCCGCCGCCGCCCTGAGGGCGCTAGATGCGATCGTTTTGTACAAAGTGGTCGTTACCGGGATGCACCCGATGGCGTAATCCTCCGCGTCCCTGATGGAACATAGGTTCGCTAATATCATCCGTCGGAATAGAGACGGATTCGCCGCTATCGATGTCGGTCACCGAACGCTTGTTGATGGCCTCGGAGATCGACTGTTTTATTTGCGCTTTATAACGGCGCAAGAAGCGCTGGCGGTTAACCGCGCTCTTGTTTTTGCCGTTCAGACGCCGGTCAATAAACCAGGTCATATATCCCTCCCGTACTGCATGTGCCAACTTGCAGCGCCTGTAAGTGCCGGAAACGCCGGCCTACGGGACATTGTTGTAGGCCCGGTAAGCGCACGCGCCACCGGGCAGATTATTAAGACGACTTACGCACCCGCAGGTACCACTCGCACAGCAGGCGAACCTGCTTGCGGGTATAGCCTTTTTCCATCATCCGATCGACAAAATCATCGTGTTTTTTCTGCTCATCGGTTGAGGTTTTCGCATTGAAAGAAATGACCGGCAGCAGCTCTTCGGTATTGGAGAACATTTTCTTCTCAATCACCGTGCGCAGCTTCTCATAGCTCGTCCAGTTCGGGTTGCGGCCGTTGTTGTTGGCGCGGGCGCGCAGCACAAAGTTGACAATTTCGTTACGGAAGTCTTTCGGGTTGCTGATCCCGGCAGGCTTCTCAATTTTCTCCAGTTCAGCGTTCAGCGACTCGCGGTCGAACAGCTGGCCGGTATCCGGGTCGCGATATTCCTGATCCTGAATCCAGAAGTCCGCATAGGTGACATAACGATCAAAAATGTTCTGCCCGTATTCGGAATAGGATTCGAGGTACGCGGTCTGGATCTCTTTGCCGATAAACTCAGCGTATTTCGGGATCAGATAGCCTTTCAGGAATTCCAGATAGCGTTCCGACTGCTCCTGCGGGAACTGCTCGCGCTCGATCTGCTGCTCCAGCACGTAGAACAGATGCACCGGGTTGGCCGCCACTTCCGCGTGGTCGAAGTTAAACACCCGCGAGAGGATTTTAAAGGCGAAACGCGTCGACAGACCGTTCATCCCTTCGTCCACGCCCGCGTAATCACGATACTCCTGATACGACTTGGCTTTCGGGTCGGTATCTTTCAGGCTTTCACCGTCATAGACGCGCATTTTCGAGTAGATGCTGGAGTTTTCCGGCTCTTTCAGACGCGAAAGAATCGAGAAGCGCGACAGCGTTTCCAGCGTGCCCGGCGCGCATGGCGCATGGGTCAGCTCACTGTGATTAAGCAGTTTCTCGTAAATCTTGATCTCTTCGGAGATCCGCAGGCAGTAAGGCACCTTGACGATATAAACACGGTCGAGGAAGGCCTCGTTGTTTTTGTTGTTACGGAAGGTCACCCACTCCGATTCGTTCGAGTGCGCGAGGATAATGCCGTTGAACGGCAGGGCGGAGATCCCTTCAGTGCCGTTATAGTTACCTTCCTGAGTCGCGGTCAGCAGCGGATGCAGCACCTTAATGGGCGCTTTAAACATCTCGACGAATTCCATGATCCCTTGGTTGGCGCGGCACAGCGCGCCGGAGTAGCCGTAGGCGTCCGGGTCGTTCTGCGCGTAGTGTTCCAGTTTACGAATATCGACCTTACCGACCAGCGCCGAGATATCCTGGTTGTTCTCGTCGCCCGGTTCGGTTTTGGCAATCGCAATCTGCTCGAGAATTGACGGCCACACTTTAACCACACGGAATTTGGTGATGTCGCCACCAAACTCGTGCAGGCGTTTCGCCGCCCACGGCGACATGATGGTGCCGAGATAGCGGGTAGGCACGCCGTACTCTTTTTCCAGAATCTGCGCGTCTTCCTGCGGGTTGAACAGACACAGCGGATGGTCGTTTACCGGGCTGCGTTCGCCGTTGGCGCTCAGCACGTAGATAGGCACCCGCTGCATCAGCGATTTCAGACGTTCAGCCAGCGATGATTTACCGCCGCCGACCGGGCCCAATAAGTAGAGGATTTGTTTTTTCTCTTCCAGTCCCTGGGCGGCGTGTTTCAGATAGGAAACAATCTGCTCAATGGCTTCTTCCATGCCGTAAAACTCTTCGAACGCCGGGTAGCGCCCGATGACTCGGTTCGAAAAGAGACGGGAAAGCCGCGGTTCCTGGGCGGTATCAACCATTATCGGCTCGCCAATAGCCGTTAATAGCCGTTCTGCCGCGTTAGCATAGGCACTGCGATCCTGCTTACATACAGCAAGAAACTCCTGCAGTGTGAACTCTTCGTCCTTGGCAGCTTCATAGCGCTGGCGATAGTGATCGAATATATTCATGGCATGCCGTCCTTTCGTTTTTTAGCACAGGTTAAGAGCCGTTGGTATGAATAATGGAGGCTCCCGGAAGAGGTAAGCCGAACGACGCTCAACCTTGACCCAGCAACCTGTGTGCCAGGTTGTTGGACAATAAGCAATGACGCTCGCGGCAATTACACCTTCTAAAAATAAGCGTAGATGGCATTTGCAAAACTTGCATGGCGATAAAATCGATTTTCAATGACATATCAATAACTCATCAAAAAATACGGGCATTAAATCTTTTCATCTTTTTTCTTCTTTCATATAGCTGTCACGTATTTGCAAGCCGGTTGCCATCTTTGGCAGAGATAATGGCAAGTCATAATGTGTAATTACAGGTAAAAAATTTGTCGTAGGGCCATGTGGAAGGTAAACTTTCGCCGCTGATACGTTGAATAAAAAGGAATTACAGATTGTGAATCGAATCAAACTTCTAACGCTAGGGGTCCTGATTGCCACTTCGGCTACTGCGGTACAGGCTGAAAGTAAGTTCACGCTGGGCGCGGGCGTGGGGATCGTTGAGCATCCTTACAAGCAGTACGACCATGATGTGTATCCCGTTCCGGTTATTAGTTACGAAGGGGACAACTTTTGGTTCCGTGGCTTAGGCGGCGGTTATTACCTGTGGAATGACGGTACCGACCAACTGTCCCTGACGGCTTACTGGTCGCCGATGTACTTCAAACCTGGCGACAGCGACAACAGCCAGTTGCGTAAACTGGATCGCCGTCAGTCGACGATGATGGCCGGTGTTTCATGGTTCCATCACACGCAGTACGGTTCCTTGCGCACAACGCTTGCGGGCGATACGCTGGATAAAAGCAACGGTCTGGTCTGGGACCTGGGCTGGGTTTACCGCTATACCAACGGCGGTCTGACCCTGACGCCGGGCATCGGCGTTGAGTGGAATAGCGATAACCAGAACGAGTACTACTACGGTGTATCCCATCGTGAATCGGCGCGTAGCGGCCTGCGCAGCTATAGCCCGGATAGCAGCTGGAACCCGTATCTGGAACTGACCGCGAACTATCGCTTCGCCGGCAGCTGGAGCGTATACGGTACTGCGCGTTATACCCGTCTGTCTGACGAAATTACCGATAGCCCGATGATTGATAAGAGCTGGACCGGCCTGCTGTCTACCGGTATCACCTACACCTTCTAATCGTCAGTGTTGATGATCGACAAAGGCTCGCCTTCTGGCGGGCTTTTTTTATGCACTGAAATCGGGCGGCGCTGACCGGGTGCACAATGATGGTGCATCCAATTGGGGCAAACCTGGGAGAGGTCTTGCTGGACGAGGTGACGGTGTTGACGAAAACCCGGCGTCGCATGGCGACGACGGGTTTTCCGGTCATTAACGTTTTGCGACTTTGATCGTCTGCGACAAACGCGCCGGTTTGTCTTCGGTCGCTTTCTGAGGTGCGCTGGCGCACGCGGTTTCGACGCACACGAAGGTTTTGTAACCGTCATCCGGCATGTCGGTCATGCTGACGGAAAGCGCCGGGCCTGGGTTCCAGCCCACCACGTTGACGTGGTGATGGTGGATAACGTCGATCGCACGCTTCAGCGAGGCGTCGTGGATGACGCTGCAGGCTTCCGGATTCAGGTAGACGCGGTCGGTGCGGTCCGGGAAGGTCTGCACGCCGTCGCTCAGCTCGCCGATTTCGGCATTCTGCACTTTATCGATGTAACGGTCGCCCAGGCCGCTCACTTTAACTGCATGAATATCACCGACGTTGAAGTAAGTGTGCAGCGCCGTGGTGGTTTCAAATTCGCCGTGCGCTTCCAGCTCCATCTCGCAGGTGTGACCCAGCTTGAATCGGGCCAGCAGGCTGAACTCATGCGGCCAGTACTGGCGGGTGGCATCACTGCTTTTCAGTTCGAAGGTTAACACCACGCCGTTATCGTCTTCATTGTGCGCTTTCAGCTCCCACGGCAGATTACGGGCAAAACCGTGAGCCGGGAAACCTTGCTGCGCCGCCGGGCCGAACCAAGGCCAGCAGATCGGTACGCCACCGCGAATGGCAACGCCGTTTTTGAACGGTGTGTTACCGCTAAGCCACAGCACTTCTTCTTCACCTTCCGGTTTCCAGGAGAGCAGGTGAGCGCCCTGGAAGGCCACGGAGGCTTTCACTTTTGGGTGGTTGACAACGATAACGTCCAGCTCATCCAGCTGGCGACGAGAGAGCACAGGGGTAAGCTGTTCGATAACCGGGAGAGCGAAAATTGTCTTAATCATAATGCAATCCTTGGTGTTGAAAACGTAATCATAAAAAAAGGCGACCGAAGTCGCCTTTTTGGATCAGGTTCTCATCTCAACTTATTTGGAGATGTGAGCGATCAGGTCCAGAACTTTGTTGGAGTAACCAGTTTCGTTATCGTACCAGGAAACCAGTTTCACGAAGTTGTCGTTCAGAGCGATACCTGCTTTAGCATCGAATACGGAAGTGCAAACTTCACCGTTGAAATCAGTAGATACAACGTCGTCTTCGGTGTAACCCAGAACGCCTTTCATTGGGCCTTCGGAAGCAGCTTTGATTGCTTTCTTAATTTCTTCGTAAGAAGCAGCTTTTTCCAGACGAACGGTCAGGTCAACTACGGATACGTTCGGGGTAGGAACGCGGAACGCCATACCGGTCAGTTTGCCGTTCAGTTCTGGCAGTACTTTACCTACAGCTTTAGCAGCACCGGTAGAGGACGGGATGATGTTCTGAGCTGCGCCGCGGCCGCCGCGCCAGTCTTTGTGAGACGGGCCATCAACGGTTTTCTGAGTTGCGGTGGTCGCGTGAACAGTAGTCATCAGACCTTCGATGATGCCGAAGTTGTCGTTGATAACTTTTGCCAGCGGAGCCAGGCAGTTGGTGGTGCAGGATGCGTTGGAAACGATGTCCTGGCCTTCGTATTTGTCAAAGTTAGCGCCTTTAACAAACATCGGAGTGTTGTCTTTAGACGGACCAGTCAGAACCACTTTTTTCGCGCCAGCAGTGATGTGCTTACGAGCGGTTTCGTCGGTCAGGAAGATACCGGTTGCTTCAGCAACTACGTCAACACCAACTTCGTCCCATTTCAGGTTAGCCGGATCACGTTCAGCGGTAACACGGATTTTTTTACCGTTTACGATCAGATGACCGTCTTTCACTTCAACGGTACCGTTGAAACGGCCGTGAGTGGAGTCATATTTCAGCATGTAAGCCATGTAGTCTGCGTCTAACAGATCGTTGATTGCAACGATCTCGATGTCAGAACGTTCCTGAGCAGCACGGAAAACAATGCGACCGATACGGCCAAAACCGTTGATACCTACTTTGATAGTCATATATTCCACCAGCTATTTGTTAGTGAATAAAAGGTTGCCTGTAAAATTACAAAAACCTTACGCAGCGTCAAGCGGAATCGTGTCAATCATTGCGACAAATCAATCTGCTGCCTAAGCTTTGCACGACTAACCTGTCTCACTCTTCCTATGAGCTAGAAACCACATGAGGGCGGCGCCGGGAATTTTAAAGGGCACGCGAGATAAAAATGTGATGAGTGTCACAATTACCCCGCTGCCTTTTCACGCCGATTAAGTTTAGAACAAAAGTTCACGCTTCATTGTTAATGTTTTGTTAGAATCGCCTGGCAAATGTATTTTTCATAGCGAGATGTGAGCAAAATGGTGAACAAACCTTCCCCGGATGACCTGAAAAATACCCTGAGTGAAATGCAGTTCTATGTCACGCAGAAACATGGCACAGAGCCGCCGTTTACCGGGCGTTTACTGCACAACAAGCGCGATGGTATTTACCACTGTCTGGTGTGCGACGCGCCGCTTTTTCACTCCCAAAGCAAGTATGATTCCGGATGCGGCTGGCCGAGTTTTTATGAGCCGGTGAGCGAAACCGCCATTCGGTATCTCAATGATTACTCCCACGGCATGCAACGTACTGAAATTCGTTGCGGAAATTGTGATGCGCATCTGGGGCACGTCTTTCCCGATGGCCCACAGCCAACCGGTGAGCGTTTTTGCGTCAACTCTGCGTCGCTCAGCTTCACGGATGACGAAAATGGTGACTCCACCAAAGGCTGAAGAAACGATTCAGCAAATTATTCCACAGGAGAGGGGGCTGAGCATGAATATTGAGCAAATGATCGACAACATGACGCCGGAGATTTATCAGCGTTTAGCCACCGCGGTGGAGCTGGGAAAATGGCCGGATGGCGTGGCGCTGACCGACGAACAAAAAGAGAACTGCCTGCAGCTGGTGATGCTCTGGCAATCGCGCAATAACCGCGACGCGCAGCATATGACCATTGATACCAACGGCCAGATGGTGATGAAGAGCAAGCAGCAGTTGAAGGAAGACTTCGGTATTGCACCGAAGCCGATTGCGACGTTTAAGCAGCACTAAGCGGCTGCCCACGGCTCGATAAGTCGTTCTCTGGCGTACCACATCGCTTCTCTGACCGCGACGGGCCTGCTCAGCAGGCCCAGCGCGTAAAAGCGGTCGGCGATGGTCTGCTGTGCGCGGATGGCCTGCATATCCATTTCTCGCGTCTGATGGCTGCGACGCGCCAGTGCACAGGCCAGCGATGCGGTGTCCAGCCCCAGTTCTCCCGCCAGCAGTTGCGCCGCCTCGAGGCGATGCCGGTCAATAAATTTCCCCGTTTTCACCAGTGCCGCCACCACACCGGCGATAATTTCCTCGTTCTGCTGCGCATACTGGCGGCGGGTGAGATAGAACTGATGGTTGCTGACGCGGCCCTCGCCGGTCGCCAGCACGCGCAGCGTCCCGCTGCGTTCAGCGGCGCTCAGTACCGGGTCCCACATCATCCAGGCATCGGCGGACAGATAGTCGCTGGCGGTAAGCGGGTATTTTGGCGGCGCGTAGACGATCTTAACGTCATCCAGACCCAGCCCAGCTTCTTCCAGCAACTGCACCAGCAGCCAGTGCACGTTCGAACCCTTGTTCAGCGCAATACGCTTTCCCCGTAGTTGGGCGAGTGAGCGTATATCGCTGGCGTTGGGCACGACCATGGCCACACTCCGCGGCGCCGGTGGCTCCCAGGCCACATACAGAAGCGCGTTGTCCTTCGCCTGCGCGAAAATAGGGGGCGCTTCGCCGGTGGTGCCAAAGTCAATTTCGTTGTGACTGAGCGCCTGTAGCAGCTGCGGGCCGGCCGGATATTCGCTCCACATCACGTTAATCCCCAGATCAGCGAAATTCTGCTCCAGCAGCTGACGCGCCTTCAGCACGCCCAGATTGCCAAACCGCTGGTAGCCAATCCGCAGTTCGCGCTCACGCGGCGTGGTCGGTGGCAACTCTCCAGGCTTACGCCGTTGCTTAATGACGCCCAGATGCGCCAGCTGTGTGCGCAACGTATGGCGGCTGACGCCAAGCAGCTGTGCGGCCTGGCTCTGATTATTTTGGCTTTGACTCATTGCCGCCTGAATCATGGCGCGCAGCATACGGTCGTACAGCGCGCCGCTGTGGGCCAATAGCTGACGGCGCATAAACTCTCCCAGTTCATCGTGTTGCGCAGGCGATGAGGAGGGCGCCGAGATCGCAGAGGCGAGGCGAAGATGCTCAGGGCCCAGTTCCACATCCGGATTCAGCAGTACCGCATTGTGCAGGGTATTTTCCAGCTCGCGAATGTTCCCCGGCCACGGATAGTCCTGCAGCAGCGCAAGCGCCTGCCCGGAAAGCCGCTGCGCCGGACGCCCAAGTCGGCGCGCGTAAAGCTGCACGAAATGGTGCGCCAGAACTGGGATATCCTGCCGGCGCTGGCGTAACGGCGGCAGGGTCACGGCGGCGATATTCAGGCGATAGAAGAGATCTTCGCGAAAACGACGCTCCTGAATGGCGCGTGCCAAATCGACATGTGTCGCCGCCACGACCCGCACGTTAATGCGAATGGGTTTGTGGGAGCCGACGCGGGTAATCTCCCGCTCCTGGAGGACGCGCAGCAGCTTCACCTGCAACGACAGACTCAGCTCGCCAATCTCATCCAGTAGTAACGTTCCGCCTTCCGCGGCCTCAAACCAACCCTGGTGAGTATGCGTTGCGCCGCTGAATGCGCCTTTCTCATGGCCAAACAGCTCTGACTCGGCCAGCGACTCGGTCAACGCGCCGCAGTTAACGGCGAGGAAAGGCCCGTTTGCCCGTGGGCTATGCCGGTGCAGATAACGGGCGACCACCTCTTTGCCGGTCCCCGTTTCCCCGACGATCAGCACCGTGGCGTCGGTGGGGGCGAGGCGCGCCAACACCTTCTGAAAGGCCTGTGAGGCCGGGTCGACCAGCGCCGGCCCGGATAATGTGAGTTCTGCGTTGAGCATCGGAATTCTCCAGCAAGTTCATGTCTGGACGGTATCTGTTGGCGGCGTAAGTTTCCAGAGGGGGGAGGCGCGTGGTTGTCGCCATTGCGGCAGCGGATGCCGTTAGGGTGTTGCATTTGCAACAGTTTCTGAAAATCAATATTTCGGTTAATTAATTGATAGTTAAGGATATTTTTTCTTCTGAAAATTGGCATGTATTTCGCAAACTCCTTTATAACTGACGAAGATAACCGCTTCGATAAATACCAAATATAGTTATAAAGGAAATGGATAATGACAGTACAAGCCGCTGAACAAATCAATGTCTTCTGGTTCTTACCCACCCACGGCGACGGGCGGTATCTGGGCACCACCGAAGGCGGTCGTCCGGTGGATCTCCCTTATCTGCAACAGGTGGCGCTGGCGGCGGATAGCCTCGGCTATTACGGCGTACTGATCCCCACGGGCAAAAGCTGCGAAGACTCCTGGCTGGTGGCCGCCGCGCTGGCGCCGATTACCCGTCATTTGCGCTACCTGGTGGCCGTACGTCCCGGACTTCAGCCGCCCACGCTGGCGGCGCGGATGGCCGCCACGCTGGACCGCCTCTCGGAAGGGCGTCTGCTGATCAACGTGGTGACCGGTGGCGATCCGGTGGAGAACAAAGGCGACGGTATTTTCCTCAGCCACAGCGAACGCTATGAAGTGACCCATGAATTTCTGGAGGTGTACCGTCGCCTGCTGGCCGGTGAAAAGGTGGACTATCACGGTACGCATATTCAGGTTGAGGGGGCGGAAGTGCTGTTCCCGACGGTACAGCGCAATGGCCCGCCGCTGTACTTTGGCGGTTCCTCGGCGGAGGCGATTGACGTTGCCGCCGACCATATCGATGCCTATCTGACCTGGGGGGAGCCGCCGGCGCAGGTGGCGGAAAAGCTGGCGGTCGTGAAAGCCCGGGCGGAAGAGAAGGGGCGTCAGCTGGAGTACGGTATTCGTCTGCATGTGATTGTGCGCGAGACGGAGGAAGAGGCGTGGGCCGCCGCCGATAAGCTGATTGCACACCTGGATGATGACACTATCGCTCAGGCGCAGCAGATTTTTGCCCGCATGGACTCCACCGGACAGGCGCGTATGAGCGCGCTGCACAACGGAAATCGCGACAAGCTGCGGATTGCACCCAACCTGTGGGCGGGCGTCGGGCTGGTTCGCGGCGGCGCAGGGACCGCGCTGGTGGGAAATCCTCAGCAGGTTGCCGAACGTATCCGCGAATATCAGGCGCTGGGAATCACCAACTTTATTTTCTCCGGCTATCCGCATCTGGAAGAAGCGCACCGCTTCGCCGAGCTGGTGATGCCGCTGCTGCCGACCAGCACCCAGCCGCGTTCCGCGAAGGGGCAAGTTAACACCGGGCCGTTTGGCGAGACCATCGGTGGGGCGAAACGGCCTGTCCCGCAGGCGAGCGCCAGCTGAGGAGTTTGCGATGTCACGACCAGAAAGCGAACCGCATATTGTGATTGTCGGGGGCGGATTCAGCGGCGCGGCCGTTGCCCTTCATTTGTTGCGCGAGTCGCGCCGCGCCCTGCGCATTAGCGTGGTGGAGCCGCGTCCCGCGCTTGGGTTTGGGGTGGCCTACTCGGCAACCGATCCCGCGCATCGAATCAACGTTCCCGCCGCGCGCATGCAGCTGGCGGGTGACGACGACGGCGCATTTGACCGTTGGTATCGTCGACATGGCGATTTTCCGCAGGACCCTCAGGCACAGCTGGTGGACGGAAGCGTCTACCCGCAGCGTGGCGCATTTGGTCGCTACGTCCAGGAAAATCTGGCACAGGCGATAAAAGCGCACCGCGGCAGCCTGACCCATATACGGGATCGCGCGGCGGGCTGGCATGACGGGTGCGTGATCACCGCCGAGGGGCAGCGGCTGCGCGCCGATGGTCTGGTGCTGGCGGTGAGTCACCCGCCGCCACGCTTGCCGACGGTGGTCCAGCACGTCGCTCAGCACCCACGACTGATTGCGAACCCCTGGCGGGCTGGTGCGCTGGCGGCCATTCCGCTGAACGCGCGGGTCGCCATTATGGGCACGGCGCTGAGCATGGCAGATGTCGTGGCGACGCTGCATCGTCAGGGGCATCAGGGAACAACGCTTGCTTTCTCACGCCATGGATTACTCTCCCGAGCCAACGCGCCGCTCGCCGCATCGGCGTGGCAGGCCAGCTATCAGACGGGCACATTACGCCAGCGCCTACGGCAGATTCGCGCGGATATCCCGCGGGCGGCGGCGCAGGGGTTGCCCTGGCAGGCCGTTCTGGATGCCGTACGCAGTCAGGGCCAGACGATCTGGCAGCAGCTTACTGAGGCTGAAAAGCGACAGTTTTTACGTCACCTCCGTCGCTTCTGGGATGTGCATCGCTACCGTATTGCGCCGCAGGTGGCGCAAGCCATCGCGGAAAAACGAGCGGACGGCACTTTTCGCTCGCTGGCGGCGCGGCTACAGGCGCTGACGGTTGAAGGCGAGGCATTTCGCCTTCAGTTGGCGCAGCGCAGCGGGGGCACCGTGTGGCAAGAGGTTGACTATCTGGTGCTCACCACCGGGCCAGACCATGCCGATTTAGTGGCGAGCCAGCCGTTTCTGGCGGCACTGCATCAGGATGGGCAGATTCGCCCGGATTCGCTGGGCATGGGCATTGAGGTTAACGCGCAGTCGCAGGCGGTTGGCGCTTCTTCGCGCATATGGGTTGCCGGCCCGGCGGCGCGCGGGCGATTCGGCGAACTGATGGGACTCCCGCAGGTGGCGGAGCATGCCCGGCAGGTCGCGCAAACGGTGCTGCAAACCCTGACGAGCCGTCAGAACGTGACGGCCTGAACCCCGAGATAAACGCATTATTGTGCCGGTAATAACCGGGCGCAGGAGAGATTGTTATGTCATCACAACGTGAAATTCGTCTGAATGCTTTTGATATGAACTGTGTCGGCCACCAGTCGCCGGGGCTGTGGGCGCACCCGCGCGATCGCTCCTGGCAGTATAAAGATCTGGATTATTGGGTCGATCTGGCGCGTCTGCTGGAGCGCGGAAAGTTTGACGGTCTGTTTATTGCCGACGTGCTGGGCGTGTACGATGTCTATAACGGCAACGGTGACGCGGCGATTCGTCAGGCGGCTCAGGTGCCGGTAAACGATCCGCTGGCGCTGGTCACCCCGATGGCGCTGGTGACGGAGCATCTGGGCTTTGGCTTGACCGCCTCGCTGTCATTTGAACACCCCTATCCGTTTGCTCGCCGTCTCTCGACGCTGGATCACCTGACCAAAGGCCGCGTAGGCTGGAATATCGTCACCTCGTATCTGGAAAGCGGCGCGCGCAATATCGGCCAACAGGCGCAAACGGCGCACGATGCCCGCTACGACTATGCCGATGAGTATCTGGAGGTTATCTACAAACTGCTGGAAGGCAGTTGGGAAGAGGGGGCGATTCTGCGCGATCGTGAACGGCGCATTTTCAGCGATCCGAGTAAAATTCACGCCATTAATCATCATGGCAAATTCTTTGATGTGCCGGGCTATCACCTGTGTGAACCGTCGCCGCAGCGCACGCCGGTGCTGTATCAGGCGGGCGCGTCCAGCCGCGGCAAACAGTTCGCCGCCAGCCATGCCGAGTGCGTGTTTGTGGCTTCGCCGTCAAAAAGCGCGCTGAAAAAGACCGTGGCGGACATTCGCCGCCGCGCGGCGGAGGCCGGTCGCGATCCGCACAGTATTCTCATTTTCAATATGCAAACGGCGATCGTCGGCGAGACGGATAAGGCCGCGCAGGCGAAGTGGCAGGAGTATAAAAACTGGACCAGCTACGAAGGCGCATTGGCGCTGATCTCCGGCTGGACGGGCATCGATTTCGGGCAGTATCAGCCGGATGAAGTGTTTACCTATGCCAAAACCAATGCGATTCAGTCGGTGGTCGATACCTTCTCCACCGCCGACCCGGATAAACAGTGGTCGGTTAAAGCCATGGCCGAATGGGTCGGTATCGGCGGTTTTGGTCCGCTGATTGTTGGCAGCGCCGAAACGGTCGCCGATGAGCTGCAGTCGTGGGTGGAGGAGACGGACGTGGATGGCTTCAATCTCGCCTACGCGGTAACGCACGAGACCTTTACCGATGTGGTCGAGCTGTTGATTCCGGAGCTGCAAAAACGCGGCGTCTATAAGCGCGAGTACAGCCAGGGGACGTTACGTGAAAAGCTGTTTGGCGGTAGCGCCAGGCTTCAGGCTCCACACCCGGGCGCGGGGTACCGTATTCATGAACAAAGCGGGATTTTAACGCCGGTGTAATGCTGGCCAATTAACGATAACCCGGCCAGGTCGCCGGGTTATCGTCTCGGGTTGACCTTAGTGTTTAATCCCCAGTGACTCCGCCAGCTGCTTCGCCAACTGGTTATTGTCGTCCGCGCCGTACTCCCAGAACATCGCGCCCGCTAGCCCTTTGCTCTTGATATAGTCCGCTTTAATGCTGACCGAACGCGGATTCTCGTAGGAGAGCGCGAACAGCGGTTTGCCCTCCGCCGATTGCACCGACAGCCACGGAACCTTCGCCTGGTCATCCCAGTGCTCGGTAAAGCGCTTCTGCGGGTCGTTCAGCAGCTTGCTGACAATGTCGTTGTATTTCACGTAGGTGTCTTTGCTGAGGTCGACGCCGAGTGATTTAAACAGCGCCACTTCCTGTGCGCCGAAGTAAGGCTGAGTCACCGGATTTTTCTGCGCGTCCGGCTTGCTCCAGTCGATACCCGGTTCCAAGCTACGTTTTGGCACGCGGCCATAGAAGCCAATCCCCAGGTTCATCTGGCTGGGTTTTAAACCGGCGGCGAGATAGTTATTGACCACGAAATCGGCGCTGTATTTATCGGCCTGCGCCACCGTTGGCCACTGCGTTGAGTCGTACAGGTTCGAGTTAAAGTACTGGGTGCCGTACGCCATGTCGTAGGTCATCAGGTTGATGTAATCCAGCAATGGCGCGATGGCTTTAACGTCAACCCAGCTTTTCGGACTTTCGGCGTTAGCGCCGACGGCAATGGTCACCAGCTTTTTATTGCCAAACGCCGCGCGCAGCTCTTTGAGCAGGGTGGTGAAGTTATCGCGGTCCGCCGGCTGGCTTGCCACCAGACCCCACGCCCCGTTGACCGGATATTCCCAGTCGAGATCGATGCCATCGAGGCCGTATTTTTCGACCACTTCCTGCGCCGAGCGGATGAACACAGCCCGTGCTTCCGGCGTGGCCGCCGCGCCGGAGAAGCCGCGCGCGCCCCAGCCGCCGACCGACAGCAGCACTTTCAGATTCGGGTTTTGCTTACGCAGTGTCGGTATTTTGGCTAAATCGGACTGTACCTTCGGCGATAACCAGATTTGATGCAGCTTCGCGGGGTCCTTTAACGCGTCGTTGGTTTCGTCTTTCTCGTCGTTGTAGATAAGGCCAAACGAATAATTGAGGTGGGTAATTTGTCGGACGTCCAGCTTATCGATATCGCCGCCCGGCCCGGCGGTGACGTCTCCGCCGCCGTTGAAGTAGCCAACGGACATCAGGGAATTCGCGGAAACAACCGAGGCGCAGAGCAGGGGTAATGCTGCCAGCAAAGGCAAAAGTTTCATACACGGTCCTCTTTGACATTAAAAAAGCAAACACGCCACGGAAATGGCGTGGCGAAAAAACAACCGATTAAACATAGCATTGCCGTTGAGGCAAATCTGAGAGGTGGTTCACGAGGGGGAGGGAATTGTAGGCCGGATGGCGCTCATCCGGCACTACGGGGTTAGCGCTGAATTTCCAGCCAGTCATCCAGCGTATACAGCGTCGCGCCCTCTGCCGCCATTTCCATAAAGGCGTGAGCGCTATCCTGCGGCTGAATGTTGACGCCGCGACAGCCGTCGGTAATCACGTTGACCGCATAGCCAAGCTGGAGAGCGTCCAGTACGGTGAACTTCACGCAGTAGTCGGTAGCCAGCCCGAGAACGGTCAGTTCGTCAATCGCCTGGTCGCGCAGCCAGGCGTCCAGCCCGGTCTTCTGCCGATGACCGTTGTCGAAAAAGGCGCTGTAGCTGTCGATGTTGACGCTCTCGCCCTTGTGGAACACCGCGTCGACCGCGTTGTGCGCCAGCAGCGGATGAAACGCCGCGCCATCGCTGTTTTGCACACAGTGATCCGGCCAGAAGGTCTGCGCCAGGCCGTCGAGCGTTCCCTGGCTGTAAGGTTCCACGCCGTGCTGGCTGGCAAAGCTGCCATGGTTAGCGGGATGCCAGTCCTGGCTGGCGACCACCGGTTCACCGCGGGTTTTTGCTTCAGCGATTAGCACATTGGCGACATCAATCGTGCTGTCGCCATCGGCCACGGCAAGGGCGCCGCCCGCACAGAAATCGTTCTGTAAGTCGACTAATAACAGCGCGCGTTTGCTCATCACTCTCTCCTTAATCGTCTGGCGTCAGTTCGCCGCGCAGGTTCTGCTGCATCGCCGCGCGAATGGCGTCGGCGTCCAGCCCCTGACTTAACAGATAATGTAACTTGGTCAGCGTCGCTTCCACCGTCATATCGGCACCGCCGATGACGCCCGCCTGCGCCAGCGCGTTGCCGGTGGCGTAGCCGCCCATATTCACCTTGCCGGACATACATTGGGTGAGGTTAACCACCACAATACCGCGGTTGCTGGCTTCTGCCAGCTCTTTCAGGAATACAGCGTTTTGCGGGGCGTTACCCACGCCGTAAGAACGCAGGATAAGCGCTTTGACCGGCTGAAGCAGGAAGTTGCGTACCACATCGGCGGAGATGCCCGGATAAATCGTCACTACGCCAATCGGCTGCGGGGTAATTGGATGTACGATCAGCGCACCGTCGCCGTGGGGGGCGGGCGGGGTACCCAGCTTACGAATATGGATACCCGCTTCCAGTAGTGGGGTGAGGTTTGGCGAAGCAAACGCGTCAAAGCCATCCGCATGGGCTTTGGTCGTCCGGTTACCGCGATACAGACGGTTGTTGAAGAACAGCGTCACTTCGTTAATCGGGTAGTTAGCGGCGACGTACAGCGAATTCAGCAGGTTAATCTGCCCGTCCGAGCGCAGCTCCGCCAGCGGGATCTGCGAGCCGGTCACGATAACCGGCTTGCCGAGGTTTTCCAGCATAAACGACAGCGCTGAGGCGGTAAACGCCATGGTGTCGGTGCCGTGCAGGATCACAAAACCATCGTACTCGTCGTAGTGCGCTTTAATATCGTCGGCGATGTGCTGCCAGTCTTCCGGCGTCATGTCGGAAGAGTCCATCAGCGGGTCGTATTCGTGGATAGTAAAGTCCGGCATCTCGGGGCGATGGAACTCTGGCATCAGCGCCAGCTGGCGCTGCAAATGCCCGGAGACCGGGATATAGCCGTGGTCAGAGCGCTGCATCCCGATGGTCCCGCCGGTATAGGCGACGTAAATGGATTTTTTTGGCATGGTTCGTCTATCGATTGAGCAAAAGAAAATCCCCTCCGGCAAGGAGGGGATTGCGATTAGCGAATATTGGCGCAGGTCAGGCAAATTGCATAGCGATTTTGCGGATCGTTGAACACCGCCAGCTTATCGCTTTCGGCCTTCACTGCGTTGGCGGCGTTCGCCAGCGGAGCCGGGAGATACGCCTGCAGCGCCTGCGGCAGAGAGGCGCGCACCGAGCCGGAGAGGTTATCCATCACCATATCGAAGAACGTCGGTTCGCTCTGATAGTAGTCGATGTGCCACGTCTTCACTTTCGCCAGCTCGGCGGCTTTCGCTACCGCATCGTCAAAGTCGCCAAGGCTATCCACCAGGCCATTGGCTTTGGCGTCCTCGCCGGTCCAGACATGGCCCTGAGCGATTTTATCAATCGCTTCCGGCGTGCTCTTACGCGACTGCGCCACAAGGGTAATAAAACGTTTGTAGCCGTTTTCGATGCTCAGCTGCATCATCTGCTGCACTTCCGGCGTCAACGCTTTGGTCATCGCCATATCCGCCAGCGGCGAGGTGGCGACGCCGTCGGTGTGCACGCCGATTGAATCCAGCGTGTTCTCCACGGTGTTGATGACGCCAAAGATACCGATCGAGCCGGTCAGCGTACTTGGGCTGGCTACGATGTAGTCAGCAGGGGTAGAAATCCAGTAGCCGCCGGAAGCCGCCATGCCGCCCATGGAGACCACCACCGGTTTGCCCGCCGCTTTCGCCGCCGCCAGCTCTTCACGAATGACCTCAGAAGCGCTTACGCTGCCGCCAGGGCTGTTCACGCGCAGCACGATGGCTTTCACCTTCGGATCCAGACGCGCGTCGCGAATCTGCGCTGCGGTGGTATCGCCGCCGACGTTACCCGGGGTTTCTTCACCGTCCATGATGGCGCCGTTGGCAAACACCACAGCGATACTCGAACCGGTATCCGCCGGGGTTTTCACCGCATAGTCATACATGCTGATGGCGCTGTAGTTATTGTCGGCTTTACTCCAGCCGAACGCTTTGGTCATCGCTTTTTCGATATCCGCGCTGGAACCTAAGTTATCAACCAGCTTGTTATCCAGCGCATACTGCGCCGTGTCGCCATCGACTTTGCGCAGACCATCGAGCACGCCCTGCGCGCCAGGGAAGATCTGCTGCGCCGTCACCTGGCGGTTTGCCGCGACGGTGTTGAGATAGTTCTGCCACAGTTCGCCAATCCAGCGGCTGTCCGCTTCACGCGCGGCAGGGGACATATCGTCGCGAATAAACGGTTCGACGGCTGACTTATAGGTGCCGACGCGGAACACGTGGGTTGAAACCTTCAGCTTGTCGAGCAGGGTTTTGTAGTACAGCCCGTTGGTGGCAAAACCGTGCAGATCGACCACGCCCTGCGGCGACAGCCAGATTTTATTGGCGAAGCTGGCCAGGTAGTATTGCGCCTGGCTATAGCTATCGCCCACCGCGTAGACCGGCTTACCGCTGTCGCGGAATTCGCGTAGCGCTTTGCCGATATACTGCATAGAAGGCTGATCGCCGCCGGCAAAGTTTTTCAGATCCAACACAATACCGGTGATATTGCGGTCATCTTTCGCCTGGCGAATGGTTTGCACAATATCAAACAGGGAGTTTTCCTGCAGACGGTCAGAGCTGGCGCCAAAGAACTGGCGGCCAATCACGCTAAGCTTGCTGCTCGGTGACGGCTTGTCGACCACCACGCCGCTGATGTCCATCAGCAGCGCGCCGCGGGTACTGTGTTCCGTGGTGCTGCTAAGCTGCATCCAGATGCCGACGCCGACCAGCACCAGCAAAATAAAGAACAGATTCAGCACCAGCTCACGGACGAAATTGAGTAATCGCCACGTCCATTTAAAGAATCCGGCAATGAAGCGCCATACAGTTCGCATGTATTCTCCCTGCAAAAACGAAAAAAGGTTTACCGAAACGGTAAAACGTGTGGCTATCCTAAATAGACCGTCGCCGCTTGTCAGCAGGAATCGCCTTCTGCGCTGTAACAAAATCCTTGCGCATGTTAATTTTATGAAAAATAACGTGAGAGGAGTGATTCAATGGACGCACTGGAACTATTGGTGAATCGCCGCAGCGCTTCCCGCCTGACGGAACCGGCCCCGGCGGGGGATGCGCTACAAAATATTCTCCGCGCCGCGCTGCGTGCGCCGGACCATGGCACGCTGCAACCGTGGCAGTTTGTGATTGTGGAAGGCGAAGGCCGCGAACGTTTCAGCCAGCTGCTGGAACAGGGAGCGATAGCCGCAAACGGTGACGAGAAGGCCATCGAGAAAGCGCGTAACGCGCCGTTCCGCGCGCCGATGATTATTGTGGCGATCGCCAAATGTCAGGATCACCCAAAGGTGCCGAAGTGGGAGCAGGAGATGTCGGCGGGCTGTGCGGTGATGGCGATGCAAATGGCGGCGGTCGCGCAGGGCTTTAACGGTATCTGGCGCAGCGGCGCGCTGACCGATAGCCCGGTAGTGCGTGCGGGCTTTAACTGCGGCGAACAGGATAAGATCGTCGGCTTCCTCTATCTGGGTACTCCGCAACTGAAGGCTTCGACTACCATTACGCCACCGGATACGGCTCCATTCGTCCGTTATCTCTGAAAAATCACCACGATTGTCTGGATTTCAGGCAAATGCCCGCGAATTCAGACAGTCGTACTTATCACCGCTGTGTTCTGGCGTTAACATACACCTTCTATGCAAATGCCAAAGCAATGACAGGAGTTGTCCATGAGCGAGCAGGCCATTCGTTTAACGCAGTACAGCCACGGAGCGGGTTGCGGTTGTAAAATTTCGCCCAAAGTGCTGGAGACCATCCTGCACAGCGAGCAAACGAAGTTTATCGACCCCAACCTGCTTGTTGGCAATGAAACTCGCGACGATGCTGCCGTTTACGACCTGGGTAACGGTACCTCGGTCATCAGCACCACCGATTTCTTTATGCCGATTGTCGACAATCCGTTCGACTTTGGCCGTATTGCGGCAACCAACGCCATCAGCGACATTTTCGCCATGGGCGGTAAGCCGATTATGGCGATTGCCATCCTTGGCTGGCCGATCAACAAATTGGCGCCGGAAATTGCGCGCGAAGTGACCGAAGGCGGGCGCTTTGCCTGCAAACAAGCCGGGATCGCGCTGGCGGGCGGCCACTCTATCGACGCGCCGGAGCCGATTTTCGGCCTTGCGGTTACCGGGATTGTGCCTACCGAACGCGTGAAGAAAAACAGCACCGCGCAGGCAGGCTGCAAGCTGTTCCTGACCAAGCCGCTGGGCATTGGCGTGCTGACCACCGCCGAGAAAAAATCGTTGCTCAAGCCTGAACATCAGGGACTGGCGACGGAAGTGATGTGCCAGATGAACCTCGTGGGCTCGGCGTTTGCCAATATCGACGGCGTGAAGGCGATGACCGACGTCACCGGCTTTGGCCTGTTGGGCCACCTGAGCGAAATGTGCCAGGGCGCTGGCGTACAGGCGCAGATTGATTTTGCCGCCGTGCCGAAGCTGCCGGGCGTGGAAGAGTATATTGCTCAGGGCGCCGTGCCGGGCGGTACCGAGCGTAACTTTGCCAGCTACGGCCATCTGATGGGCGCGATGAGCGAAGCTCAGCGTGCGCTGCTGTGCGACCCGCAAACCTCCGGCGGCCTGCTGCTGGCGGTGACGCCTGACGCCGAAGCCGCCGTACAGGAGGCTGCCGCCGAGTTTGGTATCACGCTAACCGCTATCGGTGAACTGGTCACCGCGCGCGGTGGCCGTCCGATGGTCGAGCTGCGCTGACCCCATGCGGTTGTTCATTGCGGAAAAACCGAGTCTGGCCCGCGCCATTGCGGATGTACTGCCGAAGCCCCACCGCAAGGGCGACGGCTTTATCGAATGTGGCAACGGCCAGGTGGTGACCTGGTGTATTGGTCACCTGCTGGAGCAGGCGCAGCCGGACGTCTATGACAGCCGCTATGCGCGCTGGAATCTCCAGGATCTGCCGATCGTGCCGGAAAAATGGCAGCTCCAGCCACGCCCATCGGTCACCAAACAGCTGAACGTCATTAAGCGTTTTCTTCATGAAGCCAGCGAAGTTATTCACGCCGGAGACCCCGATCGCGAAGGACAGCTGCTGGTGGATGAAGTGCTGGACTACCTGCAACTGTCAGCGGAAAAACGCCAGCAGGTGCAGCGCTGTTTGATAAACGACCTCAACCCGCAGGCGGTGGAGCGAGCGATTACCCGTCTGCGTGCCAACAGCGAATTTATTCCGCTGTGCGTCTCGGCGCTGGCACGTGCACGCGCTGACTGGTTGTACGGGATCAATATGACCCGTGCCTATACCATTCTGGGGCGCAACGCCGGCTATCAGGGCGTGCTTTCCGTGGGGCGCGTGCAGACCCCGGTTTTGGGGCTGGTGGTGCGCCGCGATGAAGAGATTGAAAACTTCGTCTCAAAAGACTTCTTTGAGGTGAAGGCCCACATCGTCACGCCGAAAGACGAGCGCTTCACCGCCGTCTGGCAGCCAAGTGAAGCCTGTGAACCGCATCAGGATGAAGAAGGTCGCCTGCTCAACCGCGCGCTTGCGGAACACGTGGTGAAACGCATTACCGGGCAGCCCGCGCTGGTCACGGCCTATAACGACAAGCGTGACTCGGAATCCGCGCCGCTGCCGTTTTCGCTGTCGGCTTTACAGATTGAGGCGGCGAAACGTTTTGGCCTTAGCGCGCAGAACGTGCTGGATATCTGTCAGAAATTGTACGAAACCCACAAGGTGATCACCTATCCGCGTTCCGACAGCCGCTATCTGCCGGAAGAACATTTCGCGGGCCGTCACGCGGTGATCAATGCTATTGGCGTTCACGCTTCGGACCTGTTGCCGCAGCCGGTGGTCAACACCGACACCCGTAACCGCTGCTGGGACGACAAAAAGGTCGATGCCCACCACGCGATTATCCCAACCGCGCGCGCCAGCCACGTTAATCTCAACGACAACGAAGCAAAGGTCTATAACCTGATTGCGCGTCAGTATCTGATGCAGTTCTGCCCGGATGCGGTCTACCGCAAATGTCAGATCGATCTGGATATCGCTAACGGTAAGTTTGTCGCCAAAGCGCGTTTCCTGGCGGAAGCGGGCTGGCGTACGCTGCTGGGGGCGAAAGAGCGTGACGAAGAGAACGACGGCACGCCGCTGCCGGTGGTGGCGAAAGCGGACGAACTGCTGTGCGAGAACGGCGAAGTCGTTGAGCGACAAACCCAGCCGCCGCGCCACTTTACCGACGCCACGCTGCTGTCGGCGATGACCGGTATCGCCCGCTTTGTGCAGGATAAAGATCTGAAAAAAATCCTCCGCGCCACCGACGGTTTAGGCACCGAAGCGACGCGAGCCGGTATTATCGAGCTGCTGTTTAAGCGCGGTTTTCTGACCAAAAAAGGGCGCTATATTCACTCAACCGACGCCGGTAAAGCGCTGTTCCACTCGTTGCCCGAAATGGCGACGCGTCCGGATATGACCGCGCACTGGGAGTCCACGTTGACGCAAATCAGCGAAAAGCAGTGCCGTTATCAGGACTTTATGCAGCCGTTAGTGGGAACTTTATTCCAGCTGATTGACCAGGCTAAGAGCACGCCGGTGCGGCAGTTCCGCGGGCTGGCAGCGCCGGGTGGGGCGAAGAAGTCATTCAGTAAAGGGAAGGCGAAGAGTAAGAAAGCCGCGGCAAGCCCTGAGCCAGACGTATAGTCGGGGATGTCTATTTGTAGGCCGGATAAGGCGTTTACGCCGCCATCCGGCAATATACTCAGGCTGCCTGATGGCGCTGCGCTTATCAGGCCTACGGTTCAAAACGATAGCCCGGCATCGCTTTCGCGTCCGGGCTATTTGTTTTAAATCACGCCCTGCGCCAGCATCGCGTCGGCTACTTTCACAAAGCCCGCAATGTTCGCGCCGCGAACGTAGTTGGTTTGCTTCGCTTCGCCGCCGTGCTCAACGCAGGCATGGTGAATATCCAGCATGATGTGGTGCAGACGCGCGTCCACTTTCTCCGCTTTCCAGCTCATACGTGCGGCGTTCTGCGCCATTTCCAGACCAGAAGTGGCCACGCCGCCGGCGTTCGCCGCTTTACCCGGCGCGAACAGGACACCCGCTTCGAGGAACAGATCGGTTGCTTCAATCGTGGTCGGCATGTTCGCGCCTTCCGCTACGGCCTTGACGCCGTTGGCGATCAGTACGCGCGCCGCGTCGGCATCGAGTTCGTTCTGCGTGGCGCACGGCAGGGCGATATCCACCGCCACGCTCCACGGCTGCTGGCCTTCCAGATAGACCAGACCGAATTCGCGCGCGTAGTCAGCGACGCGACCGTCGCGGCTGGCCTTAATTTCGCACAGACGCGCCAGCTTCTCTTTGGTGAAGCCAGACTCATCAACCACGGTGCCGCTGGAGTCGGAGGCAGTGATCACGCGCGCGCCCAGCTCCATCGCTTTTTCAATCGCATACTGCGCCACGTTGCCGGAACCCGACACCGCCACGCGCATACCTTCGAAGCCCAGACCGTGACGTTTGAGCATCGCTTCGGTAAAGTACACCAGGCCATAGCCGGTGGCTTCCGGGCGAATCAGGCTGCCGCCGAAGGAGAGCCCTTTACCGGTGAAGACGCAGGAGGTGTCGTTAGACAGTTTTTTCATCATCCCGGCCATAAAGCCGACTTCACGACCACCCACGCCGATATCGCCCGCCGGGACGTCGGTATCAGAGCCCAGATGACGATAGAGTTCGGTCATCAGCGCCTGGCAGAAACGCATCACTTCGCCTTCACTTTTGCCTTTCGGATCGAAGTCAGAGCCGCCTTTACCACCGCCCATTGGCAGAGTCGTCAGGGCGTTTTTGAAGGTCTGCTCAAAGCCGAGGAATTTCAGGATAGACAGGTTTACGGACGGGTGGAAACGCATCCCGCCTTTGAACGGCCCGATGGCCGAGCTGAACTGTACGCGCCAGGCGCGGTTAACTTGTACCTGATTACGGTCGTCCACCCACACCACGCGGAACTGAATCACTCGCTCAGGTTCAACTAATCTTTCCAGCAGGGAGAGCTGGCGATAGCGCGGGTTTTGTTCGAGGAACGGCCAGAGTGTTGTCATGACTTCGCGTACGGCCTGAGCAAACTCGGTCTGGTGTGGGTCGCGCTGTTGAACATGAGCCAGGAAGGTATCCAGGGAGCAAACCTTGTCCATAAGTATAAGTACCTCTTATGATTGTGGATGTATGTAGTTGTTATGGTTGTGTTTAATAGCGTGCGTTATTTCGACTATATCACTACCCTGCTAACGGATGACAAGGATTTTCCGGAAGCAGAATAAAATTAATACTCAATGCCGGGTCATAACCAAAAGCGATGACGTAAAAAAGTTAAGTTGCGCGCCCATTTGGTCGATAGTAATACGAGGTGCTTTTTTAAGGAGATAGACGATGAAATGCTTCTGGATTGCTGGCGCGTTAGCGCTGTTTTGTAGCGCCGCGCAGGCGCGTCCTCAGGTGGAAGTTAACGTTCCCCCTGAGGTGTTCAGCAACAACAACAGCAGCCAACGCGTGCAGCAATGTACCCAGTGCTGCATTTATGAAAATCAGAACTACTCGGAAGGGGCGGTGGTGAAAGTTGAGGGTGTGTTGCTCCAGTGCCAGCGTGATGAACGCGCGATTAGCACCAACCCGCTCGTTTGGCGTCGGGTAAAGCCATAAACGCCGCTAATAATGGCACGTCGGCGGGGGCCAGATCGTAGCCTTGCGCTTCCTGAGGCGTGCACCACACCAGCGCGCTATGCTCGCGCGCGATGAGCTCGCCCTCAAAGCGCGGCACGTACCAGGCGTGCAGATGAATGATACGTCCGGAGACTTCACGACGATGGCTGGCGACATAGCAGGCGGGCCAGGCGGTGATCGCCAGCTCTTCCTGCAACTCGCGGATCAGCGCTTCCTGCTGGCTCTCTCCGGCCTCCACTTTGCCCCCGGCAAATTCCCACAGCCCGGCCTGATCGGTATGAGGTGGACGTTGGGCGAGAAGAATTTTGCCATTTTGTTCGATAATAGCGGCAACAACATCAATGGTTTTCAGCATAACGGTCAAAGACGAGATAAAGGAGTTGCCATATTATCCTTGCTTTGCCGTTAGCTAAAGTTTTGCAGGAGTCTCCGGGTGAAAAACCGCCAACCCTGGGTGCAGCCGCTCAGCCAATTACCGCTCAGTTTAAAACCGATTGCCGCCATGCAGCGCAAGCATTATGGCGAGGTCCTCAATCCTACGCGCTGGTGGGGGCGCATGCCGCGCCTGTTCTGGCTGGTGGCGCTGTTTGTCGGCTATCTGGAGCGCAAAAAAGCGCGACTCGACCCGACGCTGCGCGCGCTGCTGATGACCCGCGTATCCCAGCAGTGCGACTGCGCGTTCTGCATTGATGCCAACAGCTTGCGCCTGGCGCAGCGCTGCGGGGCGATGGATAAAGTGCTGGCGCTGGAGGCGTGGCGTACTTCGGCGCTGTTTACCCCGGCTGAACGCGCCGCGCTGGATTACGCCGAGGCGATGACCGCCACGCCGCCGCGGATCTCTGAGGCACACAAACATGAGTTACACTGTCACTTTAACGATGCGCAAATTACGGAAATGACCGCGCTGGTGGCGTTTCAGAATTTATCCGCGCGCTTCAATGCCGCGCTGGAAATCCCCTCACAAGGGCTGTGTTCGATGAGAGAAAAAACCGATGCTTGATAAACACCTGCACCCACGCCTGAAACCCTGGCTTAACCGTGCCGCGCAGACTTTGGATAAGCCCGGTGTGTCGGCGGATGGCATTACGCTGGTCGGTTTTGCTATCGGCATACTGGCGTTGCCGTTTCTGGCGCTGGGATGGTATGGCGCGGCGCTGGTCGCCATTGTGGTGAACCGACTGCTGGATGGCCTCGACGGCGCGATGGCCCGTCGTCGCGGGCTGACCGACGCGGGCGGTTTCCTCGATATCGCGCTGGATTTCTTATTCTACGCGCTGGTACCGTTCGGTTTTATGCTCGCCGACCCGGCGGCTAACGCGCTGGCTGGCGGCTGGCTGCTGTTCGCTTTTATGGGCACCGGTAGCAGTTTTCTGGCCTTCGCCGCGCTGGCCGCGAAACATCAGATTGATAACCCCGGCTATGCCCATAAGTCGTTGTACTATCTTGGCGGCTTAACCGAAGGGACTGAGACTATCCTGCTGTTTGTGCTGGGCTGCCTGTTTCCGGCGTGGTTTGCGTGGATGGCGTGGATCTTTGGCGCGCTGTGCTGGCTGACAACGTTCAATCGCGTGTGGGGAGGGTACATGACGCTGAAAAATCTTCAGCGCCATGAAAACGTGGATTAACGTGAACTATCCGGGCCGCGATCGCCGGTGGCAACCGGGTTTTTCGGATCGCCGCTCCACTCATACCAGCCGCCGTCGTAGACGCTGACGTTTTTCCAGCCCATTGCGCGGGCGTACATGAAGGTTTCCGAGGCGCGCCAGCCGGTACCGCAGTAGAAGGACACCTGCTGCTCTGGCGTGATATTCCAGGATTTCCACATCGCCGCGATATCATCCGCGCTGCGCATTGTGCCATCCGGGTTATGGAAGTCTTCCATATGGGTGGAGTCGCTCCCCGCGTGGCCCCAGCGTGCGCCAGCAATGTCACCTTTTGGCTTGATATAGCTATAGCCGCTGGTGGTGCCGATAAATTCCGGCCACGAACGAATACTCACCAGCGATGCGTCCTGACGATGCAGCAGACCGCGCGCCTGTTCTATATCCAGCATCAACTGCGGTTGTGCCGGGATAGTCACGCCGAAATCTGGCTCAGGCTTCACCTCTTTTGCTAAGCCGCGCTCGACCGGCAGACCAGCATCCGACCAGGTTTTCCACCCGCCATCGAGCAGACGAACGTCTTTCACACCGGCATACAGCATAATCTGCGCCACGCGCGCTGCGGCGTAAACGTCGCGCCCATAGAGGATCACGGTTGTATCATGACGAATGCCGTGTTTCGCCAGCATCGCTTTCAGCTGCGCGTCGGAGACTTTATTCCACAGCGGCTCGCTTTCCACCTCGTTGGTGTCGATATAGCCTGCATTCGGAATATGGCTGACCAGATAGAGCTTCGGCGCGCCCCAGGCGGCTTCAATCACCTTATAGTCGCCCGCCGGTTTCGCCGGAACGTCTTTCCCCTGTTGCAGGTCGTGCAGCCACTGTGGATAAACCAACTGTTCGAAGTGCGGCAGCTTTTGCAGACGCTCGGGCTGTTGCAGCGCGTCGCTCAGGGTGGAGATGTTGGTGTAGCCCGCTTCTTTCAGACGTTTCGCCACCGCGTCGTTATCTTTGCTGTCGCCGTAGAGGGCAATGTCAGTTTCTTTTTTCAGCTGGTGCTGCTGCGCCCAGGCGATCAACTGTTCATTGTTCATGGCGGAAAGCCAGCTGGCGGAGAGGTTTAGCGCCCCCGGTTCATGCCCCTGCGGGCCGTTTGCCTGCTGCGGCCAGCCGTTGTAGAACGCGCTCAGACGCGTATCGATGGCGGTGCCTTTTTGCTGGAGCAGATGGGTGAAGGTCAAAGTTTTTGCCGTTTCAGCGGCGAAGACAGAGGAGGCGAGGCCGAGTGCAAGGGCCAGCGCGGTCAGTTGAGAAACACGTTTCATCAAATCGTCCGACGAGGATAAAAGGGGTGTCATTTTGAACCTCTGGTGAAAGAAAAACCTTGCGTTAACGCAGTTTTTCCCGCGTCAACGCCAGTTTGCAAGCTGCAGACAGCGGCCGTCAGCCGGTACGTCATCCGGGTCGTGGGTGACCTGTACCACCGGAATGTGCTGCTGCCGGAGTTCGCTAAACACCCACTGGCGAAAACTGCCGCGTAGCTGTTGGTCAAGGCGGCTGAACGGTTCATCCAGCAGCAGCGCATCAGGTTGTGCCAGCAGGGCGCGCAGCAGGGCGACTCGCGCGCGCTGGCCACCGGAAAGCGTGGCCGGGTCGCGGGCGTAAAAGCCAGACAGTTCGGCATGTTCCAGTGCCTGCTCAACCCGCATTTGGCGGGTATCCCGGGCAACGCTTGCCGGTAGCGCGAGCCGCAAATTCTGCCCTACGCTCAGGTGGTCGAACAGCAGCGCGTCCTGAAACAAAATGCCGATACGTCGTTTTTCGGTTGGCAGCGTGTCGGTACGCTTATCGTTAAGCCACAGTTCGCCTTGTGCGCGAAACGCGCCATCCAGCGCACCCACCATCCAGGCAAATAACGTGGATTTTCCGCAGCCGGAAGGGCCCATTAGCGTCACAATTTCGCCGGGGGGAACGACAAAGTTAACCGCACGCAGCAGCGGCTGACCGGCGAGGGTGAGCGTCAGATTCCGCACCTGTAACATTAGCGTAGACCTCGTCGAAAATGGCTGATGCGCCGTGCCAGCAGCGCGGTCAGCAGGAAAAAGATCATCGGCAGCAGCAGTTGCCACAACGCCTGGGCGGCTAATGTGTCGGTCGCGCCGCCGCTGCTCAAGGCGACCGCCTCGGTCGTAAGCGTAGGGATTCGTCCGCCGCCTAGCCACTGAGTGGGCAGATACTGGGCGATGCTGACGGAAAAGCCCACCGCCAGCGCAGAGAGCAAAGGACGGATAATCAGCGGGCATTTCAGCTGGCAGAATCGGCGTAGACGGCTCCATCCCAACGTTTGCGCCAGCAATGTCTGACGCGGGTCAATCTGTCGCCACGCCGGACGCAGCACGAACAGCATCCACGGCACGACCCACAGCAGATGTCCCCACAGCACGGTGGTGAACTGGCCATCCAACCAGCCGTACAGCGCTAGCTGATACTGCCCGGCGGCCAACGGCAGCGCCGGCAGTATCAGGGGAAGATCCAGCCAGGGGTGATGCCGTCTGGGGCCCCATTCCAGCCAGAACAGGCAGACTGCGCCGCCGGTGAACGCCGACAGCAGCGCCAGCCACAGGCTGTTGCCGAGGGTTTCGGGAGCAGGCAAGGTGCTGTTCGCTAACCCCAACAAAAACATAACGCACAGCAGCCCGCACAGCGGCAACACCAGGCCGACGAGTCTGCCGGGTAACATCGGGAAATGTGGCTGGCGAGTGCCGTTCAGACGCGGCGTATGTCCCCGCCAGACGTGCCAGCACAGGCTGGCCGCAGCGGCTAATGCTGTGAGGATCGCCAGCAGCAAAAGACAGGCCAGCCCCCCTTTAGCCTGAATATACGGGTCAGCGTCATTCAACCATTGCCAGGCTAGCACCGCCAGCGTCGGCGGGTTTCCGGGGCCAATGATCGTCGCCACATCTACCACCGAGATTGTCCAGGCGGTGGTGGCCAGCAGCGCGACGCTCAGCGATGGCATCAGCGCAGGGAGGATCACCCGGGTCAGACACTGACCGCGGCCATAGCCGAGGCTCTTAAACATCACCACTTGTTCCGCCAACCGCCGTTCACCGAGCAGCGCCCAGCACACCCACAGCAAAAAGCCGCTCTCTTTCACCGCCAGCACCAGGCCGAGCCCAATACCGTAACGATCCTGTACTGGCGTCAGCGTCGGCAGCAGGCGGTACAGCGCGCCGCCCTCGGCAAACAGCAGCAGCGCGCAGGTGGCGAAAGCGACGTGCGGCAGCGCCAGCAGCCATGGCAGGCGTGATGACAGCCGCTGCCAGGCAGGTGAAGGCCAAAGGGTCGTGATAAGCAGCAGCGTCAACAGCAGCGCGCCGCCGACGGCGATAAGCGTTGAAATCAACGTTGCCGCCACGGCCTGTGGCAGCTGCGGGTCGAACAGCAGCGATTGCCAGTGTGTCAGCGACAGTGCGGGGGCGAGGAGGATACCCGCAGCTGGCAGCAGGGGCAGATAGATGACCAGTATCATGCCCCAGCACAGCAGTATTAATGCGTACCGTAACGGCGCAGCCATTCCTGCTCCAGCGCGTTAACCCATGCCGCATGCGGTTCAGCCAGCACCGGCGGAGTATTTTCCGGCATCAGGTCCTGCAACGTTTTTTGCTGCCCGGCGTCGAGCTTTGCCGGATCCAGCACGCTGGGGTCGCCCCATACCGCCGGGTCGGCTTTACGCAGCTGCGCCGCAGGCGACAGCAGGAAGTTTGCCACCACCTGCGCCCCGGCGCTGGCGGAGGCGTTGGCCGGGATGGTGACAAAGTGGACGTTGCCGAGCATACCGTTGCTAAAGCCGAAGCTGTAGCTATCTTTCGGCAACTGGCCTTTCGCCACCTTTTGCTTTGCGTGCATCGGGTTAAAGGTCAGCGACAGGCGCAGCGTGCCGTTGGCCAGCATGGTGTCCATCCGCGCGGGCGACGGCGGGAAATCTTTGCCGTTGCGCCACAGCAGCGGGTGGAGCTGGTCCAGATAGGCCCACAGCGGCGCGGTGACGGCGGCGAACGTTTTCTCCTCCGGCGGCTGTTTCAGCGCATCGGGCTGGCCGGTGAGGTTAATCAACAGTTGCTCCAGCAGCGCGGTGCCGGTGAAATCCGGCGGGCGTGGGTAGGTGACGGTACCGGGATGCGCTTTGGCGAACTCAAGCAGTGCCTGCGCGGAGCGGGGCGGCTGCGGCGTTTGCTGCTGACGAGCGATAAAGGTCAACTGTGCGCTGCCCCACGGCGACTCGGCGCCTTCGACCGGCACGGAGAAATCCTCGCGAACGGGTTTTGCCACGTCGACATAGCGCCAGTTCGGCAGTTGCTCCGCCCAACCGGTACGCAGCAAATTGGCCTCTTTCAACGTGCGGAAGTTCTCGCCGTTGACCCATAACAGATCCACTGAACCGTTAGTTTTGCGCCCGGCCCGGGATTCGGTCTGAATGCGCTTTACCGTGTCTGCCGCGTCGGCGATGTGCACAATGCGCAGGTCAATTGCGTAATCACGTTTCACTTCGCCGCTGACCCAGTCCAGGTAGTGGTTGACCGCTTCGTCGCCGCCCCAGGCGTTAAACCACACGGTCTGACCTTTGGCTTCCTGTTCAATCTGTGGCCAGTCGGCGGCACCCGCAGTGAGTGAGCAGAGTGAAAGCAGCCCCAGCAGGCCATAACGCAGGCGACGACGGGTTTCTCCGTGATAACGCATCAGGATTTCCTCTTTTGGCGTTCGTGATAAAACGTCTTAGCGACAAAAATAACGATAGTCAGTGCAAACAGAATAAACAGCCCGGTCACCAACCAGAACGTGCCGCCGGTGAGTAAGCTACCGACCCACGAGTAGACAATCGTCGCGGGCAGTTGGCCAAGGCCGGTCGCCAACAAAAAGTGGCGAAAGCGGATCGAGGTCAAACCCGCGGCGTAGCTCACCGGATCGAACGGCACGAACGGCAGCAGGCGGCAGATAAGGATCGTGTGTTTGCCGTAGCGATCGAAAAACCCGTCGACGCTCTTGAGTACCGTTTTCCCGGTTAGTTTTTCAACCACGCCGCGCCCCATCAGGCGGGCGATATAAAAACAGAGCGCCGCCCCGACCATTGCGCTGCTCCAGGAGAGCACGCCGCCCCAGAAGGCGCCAAACAGCGAGGCGTTAGCGAAGGTGATCAAAAACGCTGGCAACGGCGCGGCAATGGCCTGGAAAATCATCAGCAGGAACGACACCACCGCGGCCTGCGAGCCATAAGAGTGAATAAAGCGCTCGATGCCTTGCTGATCCAGCGCCAGAAATGCGCCCAGGCTATTGTGGATGAAGAGGTTAACGCTCGGTATCCACCACCAGGCCAGCAGCAGGGCGATAAAAGCCGCGACGACCAGCGCCCGGGCGTACCAGATAGGTTTCATTCGCCATCCTCAACGGGCAGCGCCACGCGTTTATGGCGCGCATAGCCTTTCGCCGCCTGGACCAGCGCAAACAGCGCCAGCCCCGCAAGGCTCAGCTTGAGGATGAAGGCGAGGGTGATGCCGCCCGTCGCCAGCTCGCTGGCCATCAGGGTATAAATAAAGATCCCCGGTAGGGTGGTGAGCGCGGAGATCAGCGTATACGGCCAGAAGCGAATAGCGGTTAAGCCGTAGGCGTAGTTCTGAATATTGTACGGAAACAGCGGGATCAGGCGGGTGAGAATCAGAAAATCGATACCGGATCGCGCGATCCCACGTTCAATGACCTGAAAGGTGTGCGTATGCCCGACATACTTCAGCAGCAGCGCGCGTCCCAGCCAGCGCGCCAGTAAAAACGACAGCGCCGAGGCGACGGTGGCGGCAATCAGCGACAGGAGGGTGCCGAGCCACGGGCCAAACACGATACCGCCAACCAGGACCAGCACGCTCCCTGGAAGCAGACAGACCGTGGCGAGAATAAACAGCGCGATGTAGAGCGCATAGCCGAGCGTACCGCTGGCCTGCACGGTATCCTGCAGACGGCGCAAATGGGTTATCAGGTCAATGAGACCGAAGCGGTGAATCAAAGAGAAAAGCAGGCTGATAACAACAGCCATGAGCAGGAGCTTAGAGGCTGTGCGGTACCGACTTCTTTTGCATGGGGTCCTCCTGCCGGGAAGAAAAGGTGCGCGCGACGTTATTATACAATCGAGAGTCCAGCAAGAGTTTAGCGCCTGTTTATTGATTTTGCTCAGAATTATTTGGGTAGCCCTGCGCGGACTACCCAGGATAACGGTTACTTAAAGGTTGCCCACACCGGCGCGTGATCCGACGGTTTTTCCATCGCGCGAATTTCATAGTCGATGCCGGTTTCCACGCAGTGCGCCGCCAGCGGGGTGCTTGCCAGCAGCAGATCGATACGCAGACCACGGTTGTCATCAAAC
This sequence comes from Kluyvera sp. CRP, assembly GCF_019930565.1. Lineage (NCBI taxonomy): Bacteria > Pseudomonadati > Pseudomonadota > Gammaproteobacteria > Enterobacterales > Enterobacteriaceae > Kluyvera > Kluyvera sp. CRP. The sequence continues at coordinate 3,304,094 of NZ_CP082841.1, forward strand.
CCTTTGGAACGATAGTCAAACCATGAGAAGCGGTCGTGGGTTTCCGGGTTAGCGTTACGGAAGGTATCCACCAGGCCCCAGCCCATCAGGCGCTGCATCCACTCGCGCTCTTCCGGCAGGAACGAACACTTACCGGTACGCAGCCAGCGCTTGCGGTTCTCTTCGCCAATACCGATGTCGAGGTCGGTCGGGCTGATGTTCATGTCACCCATGATCAGCACCGGGTTCTCTTTACTTAGGCGGGTTTCCAGGTAGTCCTGCAGATCCTGGTAGAATTTGGTTTTCGCCGGGAATTTGGTCTCGTGATCGCGGCTTTCCCCCTGCGGGAAATAGCCGTTAATCACCGTGACGTTACCAAACGGCGACGGCACTTCGGCAATGATAATGCGGCGCTGGGCGTCCTCATCATCGGTCGGGAAGCCGCGATAAACGGCAACCGGCTCGGCTTTTGTCAGCATTGCGACGCCGTAGTGGCCCTTCTGACCATGGTAGAAAATGTGGTAACCGAGCTTTGCGACCTCTTCCAGCGGAAACATGTCGTCGTGAACCTTTGTCTCCTGCAGGCCAATCACATCGGGCTGATGCTTTTCGACGATGGCTTCCAGTTGATGAGGACGGGCGCGCAGGCCGTTGATATTAAAAGAGACAAATTTCATAGTCGTCGCCACTTTGCAGAATGAATTGTGACGGGATAGTAGCAGAATTTAACGTTGCCCGCTGCCTTCGCCCAGCGGTATCACCGATTTCTTTTATTGCCGCTGCCATCCGGGCGAGCAAAATTTGCACCAGGTTGAGGCAATCTGCGCCGTTATGAGGCGTAAATCTACGATAAATTTCGCAGTCGATCACAAATCCAGAATGATATTTTGCTGATGCATAATATTTCTTAATTTCCCCCTGCAACATCGCTGTATGACATTAATATTCACTTTATATGCAATTATGATGAATAAGGTGACCTTGTAACCTATTGATATTTCGTATTCGCTCTCCGTTTATGCACTTTTTCTCCTCGCTGGCACGAACCGTGCAATCTACATTTACAGTGAAATGCACTCAATTAATTAACAAAAAATAAACCATTTATTTACCTGTCGAGGTCGCTATGTCTCAGTCAATCAGCCGTCAAGATTTTGATCAGTGGATGATGCCGGTTTACGCACCGGCACCGTTTATTCCGGTACGCGGTGAGGGCGCCTGGCTGTGGGATCAACAGGGTAAGGGCTATATCGATTTTGCGGGGGGGATTGCCGTGAATGCGCTGGGGCACGCCCATCCAGCGATGATCCGCGCGCTGACCGAGCAGGCGGGGAAATTCTGGCATACCGGTAACGGTTATACCAACGAACCGGCGCTGCGGCTGGCGAAACAGTTGATTGACGCCACCTTTGCCGATCGCATCTTTTTCTGTAACTCAGGCGCTGAGGCCAACGAAGCGGCGCTGAAGACGGCGCGTAAATATGCTCATGACCGCTTTGGCAGCCACAAAAGCGGCATCGTGGCGTTTAAAAACGCATTTCATGGCCGCACGCTGTTTACCGTCACCGCCGGGGGACAGCCCGCATACTCACAAGACTTCGCGCCGCTGCCGCCGGATATTCGCCACGGCGTTTATAACGACATCGACTCCGCCCGCGTACTGATTGACGACAATACCTGCGCGGTAATTGTGGAACCTATCCAGGGTGAAGGCGGCGTGATCCCGGCCGCGCTTGAGTTTCTGCAAGAGCTGCGCGCGTTGTGCGATCGCCACCACGCGGCGCTGATTTTTGACGAGGTGCAGACCGGCGTAGGGCGCACCGGCGAGCTTTATGCCTATATGCACTACGGCGTCACGCCGGACCTGCTCACCACGGCGAAAGCGCTGGGCGGCGGATTCCCGATAGGCGCGCTGTTGGCGAGTGAAGCCTTTGCCAGCGTGATGACGGTGGGCACCCACGGTACAACCTACGGCGGCAATCCGTTAGCCTGTGCGGTCGCCGGCGAGGTGCTGTCGATTATCAACACCCCACAGGTGCTCAACGGCGTGAAGCAGCGCGAGCAGTGGTTTAAAGAGCGCTTGCAGGCCATTAACGCGCAGTTTGGGCTGTTTAAAGAGATTCGCGGCGTCGGTTTGCTGATTGGCTGCGCACTACGCGATGAATATGCCGGTAAGGCCAAACAGATAAGCCTGTTGGCCGCCGAAGAAGGGCTGATGGTGCTGATTGCCGGGGCCAACGTGGTCCGTTTTGCCCCGGCGCTTATCGTCAAAGAAGAGGATGTGACCCTCGGTCTCAACCGCTTCGCTGCCGCCTGTGAACGTTTTGTCGCGGGAGAGTCATCATGATGATTATCCGTCCGGTTGGGGCCGGCGATCTGCCTGGCCTCTTAACCCTCGCAGGGGAAACGGGCGGCGGGCTGACCTCGCTGCCCGCCGATGAACAGACGCTGGCGGCGCGTATCGCCCGCTCGCAGGCGACCTGGCAGGGAACGTTGCCGCGCGGTGATCAGGGGTACGTTTTCGTGCTGGAAGATACCCGCAGCGGCGCGGTGGTGGGGGTGTGCGCCATCGAAGTGGCGGTGGGGATCAACGACCCCTGGTACAACTATCGGGTCGGAACGCTGGTGCATGCCTCGAAAGAGTTAAACGTCTACAACGCGCTGCCGACGCTGTTTTTGACCAACGATCATACCGGCAGCAGCGAGCTGTGCACGTTGTTCCTTGACCCGGCGTGGCGCAAAGAGAGCAACGGTCATTTGCTGTCATCCTCGCGCTTCTTATTTATGGCAGCCTTTCGCGATCGCTTCAACCATAAGGTGGTGGCGGAAATGCGCGGCGTGATTGACGAACACGGCTACTCGCCGTTCTGGGAAAGCCTGGGAAAACGCTTCTTCTCGATGGAGTTCGCCCGCGCTGACTACCTGTGCGGTACCGGTCAGAAGGCGTTTATCGCCGAGCTGATGCCGAAACATCCGATCTACACCGATTTTCTCAGTGAAGAAGCCCGCGCGGTGATCGGGCAAGTTCATCCGCAAACCGCGCCTGCGCGAGCCGTGCTGGAGAAAGAAGGTTTCCGCTATCGCGATTATGTCGACATTTTTGACGGCGGCCCGACGCTGGAGTGTGAAATCGACCGGGTGCGCGCGGTGCGCAAAAGTCGCCTGGTGACGGTGACGGAAGGGGAAACCGGCGGCAGCGACCTGCCGCTGTGCGTGGTTGCGAATGAACAGTATCAGCACTATCGCGCCATGCTGGTGCACGCCGACCCGGCGGGCGAAACCCTGACGTTAAACGCTGAGCAGCTGGACGCCCTGAACTGTCATCCGGGCGATGCGGTTCGCCTGGTACGCCTGTGCCCTGAGGGGAAGAAGATATGAGCCTATGGATTAATGGAAAATGGCTGATCGGCGAGGGGCCGCGCCGTCAGCGCGCCAATCCGGTCAGCGGTGAAACGGTATGGCAGGGTCACGATGCCAGCGCTCTGCAGGTGGAATCCGCCGTGGACGCGGCCCGGCACGCCTTTCCTGCCTGGGCGAAGCGTGCGTTCAGCGAACGTCAGCAAATTGTTGAAACGTTTGCCAGTCTGCTGGAGGCAAACAAAGCCGCGCTAACGGAGACCATCGCCCGCGAGACGGCGAAACCGCGTTGGGAAGCGGCGACCGAAGTGGCGGCGATGATCAATAAAATCGCCATTTCCGTGAAGGCTTATCACAGCCGGACCGGCGAAAGCCATGCCGATATGGTCGATGGCGCGGCGACGCTACGCCACCGGCCACACGGCGTGCTGGCGGTGTTCGGCCCCTATAATTTCCCCGGTCATTTGCCGAACGGCCACATTGTTCCCGCGCTGCTGGCAGGAAATACGCTGGTGTTTAAGCCCAGCGAACTGGCGCCGGACTGCGCCCAGGCCGTTGTGAAGCTCTGGGAACAGGCGGGGCTGCCGCCGGGGGTACTCAATCTTGTGCAGGGCGGTCGTGAGACCGGCGAAGCGCTAAGCGGCCAGCCGGGTATTGACGGCGTGTTGTTTACCGGCAGTTCGGCAACCGGCTTCCATCTGCATCGTCAACTTGCCGGGCAGCCGCAAAAAATGCTGGCGTTGGAGATGGGCGGTAACAACCCGCTGATCGTTGATGAACCCACGGATATCGATGCCGCCGTACACCTGACCATTCAATCGGCGTTTATTACCGCCGGGCAGCGCTGTACCTGCGCGCGTCGGCTGCTGGTCAAGCGCGGCGCGCTGGGTGATGCCTTTCTACAGCGGCTGGTGGAGGTAAGCGGGCGTATTATTCCCGCGGCCTGGGATGCCGAGCCGCAGCCGTTTATTGGCGGACTGATCTCGGCGCAGGCGGCAGAGCGGGTGCACCAGGCCTGGCAGATGCAGGTAGAACATGGCGGTGTGACGCTGCTGGCGCCGCGTTTGTTGCAGCCGGGAACCTCGTTGCTGACGCCGGGTATTGTTGAGCTGAGCGAAGCACATGATATCGCCGATGAAGAGGTGTTCGGGCCGTTACTGGGCGTCTGGCGCTATGATGATTTCGACCAGGCTATCGCGCTTGCCAACGCGACGCGCTATGGGCTCTCCTGCGGGCTGATTTCACCTGAACGGGACAAATTTGAGCGCCTGCTGCTGGAAGCGCGGGCCGGTATCGTGAACTGGAATAAACCGCTCACCGGAGCGGCCAGCACCGCGCCGTTTGGTGGCGTCGGCGCGTCCGGGAACCATCGTCCGGGCGCCTGGTATGCCGCCGATTATTGTGCGTGGCCGATGGCCAGCCTTGAAGCGCCGACGGCGACCTTGCCGGCGACGCTCAACCCAGGGCTGGATTTCCAGCGCGAGGTGCCATCATGAACGCCTGGGAGGTGAATTTTGACGGTCTGCCGGGGCTAACGCACCACTACGCCGGGCTGTCGTTTGGTAATGAGGCCTCGACCCGCAACCAGTACCAAATTTCGAACCCGCAGCGGGCGGCGAAGCAAGGGCTGCTGAAAATGAAGGCGCTGGCGGATGCCGGTTTCCCGCAAGGCGTGATCCCACCGCAGGAGCGGCCGAACGTGGCGCTTCTGCGCCAGCTTGGTTTTAGCGGCCGCGATGAGCAGGTGGTCGCGAAGGCCGCCGCACAGGCACCGGAACTGTTGAGCGCGGCCAGTTCGGCGTCGGCAATGTGGGTCGCGAACGCGGCGACGGTATGCCCCTCGGCGGATGCCTTAGATGGCAAGGTGCACCTGACGGTCGCCAACCTCAGTAGCCTGCTGCACCGCGCCAGCGAAGCGCCGACCACTCAGGCCGTGCTGCAGGCCATTTTTGCGCATCCGGCGCACTTTGCCGTACATGGCCCGCTGCCATCGGTGGCGGCGCTGGGCGATGAAGGGGCGGCGAACCATAACCGGCTGGGGCGTGACTATGGGCAGCCGGGGACGCAGCTGTTTATCTACGGTCGTGATTCGCTGAACGCCAGTCAGCCGCAGCGTTATCCGGCGCGACAAACGCGAGCCGCCAGTGAGGCGGTGGCGCGTCTCAATCAGCTTAACCCTTACCAGGTGATTTTTGCCCAGCAAAATCCGCAGGTGATTGATCAGGGCGTGTTCCACAACGATGTGATCGCGGTCAGTAACCGGCAGGTGCTGTTTTGCCACGAGCAGGCGTTTGTCGATCAGCCCGCGTTGCTGCGCCAGCTGGCACTGAAAGTACCGAACTTCATGCCGATTGAGGTTCCCTCCTCGAAAGTGACGGTTGCCGAAGCGGTGGCAACGTATCTGTTTAACAGCCAACTGCTCAGCAAACCCGACGGCAGCATGCTGCTGGTGCTGCCCGGCGAAGCGCAGGAGCATCCGCGCGTCTGGCGTTATCTCAACGCGCTGCTGGCGCAGGATAATCCGATTGACGAACTGAGGGTGTTCGACCTGCGCGAAAGCATGGCCAATGGCGGTGGGCCTGCGTGCCTGCGTCTGCGGGTAGTGCTGACCGACGATGAGCGCAGGGCGGTGAACCCGGCGGTGATGATGAACGATACGCTATTTGCCACGCTCAATGACTGGGTTGACTGTTATTACCGCGATCGGCTGACGCAGGCCGATCTCGCCGACCCGCAGTTACTGGTGGAAGGGCGCGAAGCGCTGGACAGATTAACCCAGATTTTACAGTTGGGATCGATCTACCCTTTTCAGCGCTAAGGAGGCGGCATGAAACAATTTCTGGCGTTAACGCTGGCGGGGAGGCTGCCGCCGCAGCCGGAGGGCGAAACGGCCAACTTTCGCTGGGAGTGGCGTGAAGCCGGCGTGCTACAGCTGACGCCGCATCACAGTTGCTCGCAGGCGATGGTGCTGTCGGCGGGGAGCCACGGCAATGAGACCGCGCCGGTTGAAATCCTCGATAATCTGCTGACCGCATTAATCAGCGGCAAACAGGCTTTGCGCTGGCATTTGCTGGTGGTATTGGGCAACCCGCCAGCGCTGCGCGATAACAAACGCTACCTGCACAGCGATCTCAACCGGATGTTTGGCGCCCGCTGGCGGCATTTCCCGGTGAGTGATGAAACCGTACGCGCCGCCAGCCTAGAGCAAACCGTAGCGGCGTTTTACCAGCGCTGTCCGGCTGAGACGCGCTGGCATCTTGATATGCATACCGCCATTCGTGGTTCTCATCACCCGCGTTTTGGCGTATTGCCGATGCGAGAGACCCCGTGGGACGCGGATTTTTTACGCTGGCTGGGCTCGGCGGGGCTGCAGGCGCTGGTGTTTCATCAGGCGCCGGGGGGAACGTTTACCCATTTTACCTGCGAAACGTTTGACGCGCTGTCCTGCACGCTGGAACTGGGTAAGGCACGACCTTTCGGACAAAACGATCTTAGCCAGTTCGCGCTGGTTGAACGACAGCTGGCGAACTTGCTGGCGGGGGAATCTGGCGGTGGCGCAGCGGCAACGCCGCTTTACTACCGGGTGGTGCAGCAGATTACCCGCCGCAGCGCGGACTTCCGGCTGCATATGTCCGCGCAGACGCTGAACTTCACGCCTTTCGCCAAGGGGACTCTGTTGGCGGAAGACGGTGATACACGCTACGTGGTGGAATCGGCCTGTGAGTATGTCTTGTTCCCCAACCCGGACGTGGCGTTGGGGTTGCGTGCTGGCCTGATGTTAGAACGTTGCCCGCCTGCTATATAGCGAACAAAGCCGCACAGCATTGTGTTGCGGCTTTTTATTTTGGCGTTCTGATGGTATTACGGATTATTCCTGGAATATTGCTTTATTAATAATCGATGCTGCTTTATACTTTTAAAAAATCTCTTATTAATCATCGTATTGAATATTTTCGTTGCAACTCTCCACACTTTATCCTTAATTTCATCATAATTGGCGAAAAATTGTTTTTTACACTTTCATTGTTTTACTCTCGCTCTGATTAATTGACGATAAACCCCGTAAAGTTAATCTCGTCAACACGGCAATGCGCCGTCAGAATAACTGAAAGTAAGGACTTAATGATGAAAAAATTAACTGCTCTGTTTGTTGCTTCTACTCTGGCTCTGGGCGCGGCTAATCTGGCTCATGCGGCAGATACGACTTCTACCACCACCACCGACGCCACGCAGCCGGCCGGTAAAATGATGCATCATCACAAAGGTAAGATGGGCCCGCGTCACGATATGATGTTCCAGGGACTGAACCTGACCGATGCGCAGAAACAGCAGATTCGCGACATCATGAAAGACAACCGCGAACATATGAAACGTCCGCCGCAGGAAGAGATGCGTGCGATGCATAACCTGATTGCCAGCGACAGCTTCGATAAAGCGAAAGCGGAAGCGCAGATTACGAAGATGGAAGAGCAGCATAAAGCCATGATGCTGTCTCGTCTGGAAACCCAGAACAAGATTTACAACATCTTAACCCCGGAACAGAAAAAGCAGTTTAATGCTAATTTTGAGAAGCGTCTGACAGAACACAAAGCGCCAGAAGGTAAAATGCCTGCTGCGCCTGCCGAATAATCCACTCGGCACACTGTCTTAAGACCGCCGGAGTTGCCCATAAATGCCAAAAGGCTATGGGCAGCTCCGGCGGTTTTCTTCTTTATTTCTTCCAGAAATCATCAAACACGGTAATCGGCGGACGGCGCTTATGCTCGGTCTTCAGATACCAGCCTTCGATGGTCTTTGCCAGCTCTGGCGCCAGCGTTTTGCCTTCCAGATAATCGTCAATATTGTCGTAGGTGACGCCCAGCGCCACTTCGTCTGGCAGAGAAGGGCGGTCATCTTCGAGGTCGGCGGTGGGGGCTTTCTTATAAAGATGCTCCGGACAGCCGAGGGCGGCCAGCAGCTGTTTGCCCTGGCGTTTATTGAGACGGAAGATCGGGTTAATGTCGGTGCCGCCGTCGCCGTACTTCGTAAAGAAGCCGGTGATAGCTTCCGCGGCGTGATCGGTCCCGACCACTACACCGTGAGTCATACCTGCAATACTGTACTGGGCTTTCATGCGTTCGCGGGCTTTTTCATTACCGCGAACAAAGTCGCTCAGCTCGATACCCGCCTCACGCAGCGCCTGCTCGCTGGCCAATACAGCACCTTTAATATTAACGGTCAGCACGCGATCCGGCTGGATGAAAGCAATCGCGTCCTGGCAGTCCTGTTCGTCGGCCTGAACGCCGTAGGGCAGGCGTACGGCGATAAACTGCAGCGCGCTATCGCCGCTTTCCGCCCGCAGTTCATTAATAGCCTGCTGGCACAGTTTACCGGTCAGGGTAGAGTCCTGGCCGCCGCTGATGCCCAGCACCAGTGATTTGATAAACGGATAGGTCTTCAGGTATGACTTAAGAAAATCCACGCTGCGACGGATCTCTTCTTGTACCTCAATCTGCGGTTTTGCGCCGAGCGCCTGAATAATTTCTTGTTGTAATGCCATTTACCCCTCCGGAATGTAGTGTGCCAGCCTTGCCGTTAGCCCATCAGAACAAAGTGTTAAAGCTACCTCTTTGACGGTAAAACGACAAGGATCACAGTTTTGACTGCGGTAAATTAATCCGATTTTTCGGTCCTGATGAGATTGATTTCGGCGTATTGGTTGATAAATAGCAATATTTATCCCACGCTTATTACACATTGAACGAAAGGAGAGGGAACATGAATAAAAAAGTCGTAGGGCTTCTGGGCGCCGGCGCTGTGCTGGCGATGCTGGCGGGTTGTACTGCATACGATCGTACTAAAGATCAGTTTACTCAGCCGGTGGTCAAAGATGTTAAAAAAGGGATGAGCCGTTCACAGGTAATGCAAATTGCCGGTAAACCGTCTTCTGAAGTCACCATGATTCACGCTCGCGGCACCTGCCAGACCTATATCCTGGGTCAACGAGATGGTAAAGCGGAAACCTATTTTGTGGCTCTCGATGAGACTGGCCACGTGATCAACTCCGGCTACCAGACGTGTGCTGAGTACGATACGGACCCGGCTGCTGCTAAGTCATAATCGTGTGTTTATAGGATGCCTACGAAAACCCGACCTCTGTGTCGGGTTTTTTTATCAGATCTGATGCTTATTTCTTGTCGCGAATTATTTTGAGCAAAGTGTGAAGACAGTCAAAACCGAAGGTCAATGAGAGACAATTTTTGCCTATTAAGAATTATCAGTAGGCAAATTGTTGCCGTATACTCAATGCATAAACAGAAGATAACTCATCTGTTACATACGAGGGTAGTGGGCACATGGAACATCGCCCGGTGATGACAGATTTCACAAGTTGAGGAAGCGTGAATGGAAAAGAAACATATCTATCTTTTTTGCTCTGCGGGGATGTCCACTTCATTGTTGGTATCTAAAATGCGAGCGCAGGCTGAGAAGTACGAAGTACCGGTAGTGATCGAAGCATTCTCAGAAGCTTTTGCCGCAGAAAAAGGCCCGCAGGCAGATGTTATTCTGCTCGGCCCGCAAATCGGCTATATGCTGAACGATATTAAAAAGATTTTACCGAACAAGCCGATCGAAGTTATCGATTCAACGTTGTACGGTAAGGTAGATGGTTTAGGCGTGCTTAAGGCAGCGGTTGCTGCAATTAAAAAAGCCGCTGCGCAATAATTTTATAATTTTCCCGTCAAAGAGTTATTTCATATTTCAATCGCCGCAATATTAATTGCGGCCTTTTAAGGGTATTTTTCTATGAGTAAAGTGATCGATTCGCTTGAAAAGGTACTCCTTCCTTTTGCCGTTAAAATAGGAAAACAGCCACACATTAATGCGATTAAAAACGGTTTTATTAAATTAATGCCGCTGACCCTTGCAGGGGCCATGTTTGTATTAATTAACAACGTTTTTCTGAGCTTTGGTGAGGGATCATTCTTTTATTCAATGGGTGTTCGCCTGGACGCGTCAACCATTGACACGTTAAACAGTTTTAAAGCTATTGGCGGTAACGTTTATAACGGTACTTTAGGTATTATGTCGCTGATGGCGCCTTTCTTTATCGGTTCCGCCTTAGCGGAAGAGCGTAAAGTTGACCCGATGGCGGCTGGCCTGTTAGCGGTAGCGGCATTTATGACCGTCACCCCATACAGCGTTGGCGATGCCTATGCGGTTGGCGCGAACTGGCTGGGTGGTCAGAACATCATTTCCGGTATGATTATCGGTCTGGTGGTGGCTGAACTGTTCACCTTCGTTATCCGTCGCAATTGGGTTATCACTCTGCCAGACAGCGTACCGTCCTCGGTGTCGCGTTCCTTCTCGGCGTTAATTCCAGGCTTCCTGATCCTGTCCATCTTCGGCATCATCTCGTGGATTCTGTCTTCTTACGGCAGCAACTTCCACCAGATCATCATGGACTCCATCTCCAAACCGCTGGCGGCAATGGGTGGCGTGGTTGGCTGGGCATACGTACTGTTCAACTCCCTGCTGTGGTTCTTCGGTGTGCATGGTTCACTGGCGCTCACCGCGTTGGACAACGGCATCATGACCCCATGGGCGCTGGAAAACATCGCGCTGTACAACCAGTACGGCTCTGTTGATGCGGCTATCGCTGCGGGTCAGCAGTTCCACTTCTGGGCGAAACCGATGCTGGATTCCTACATCCTGCTGGGTGGTTCCGGTGCGACTTTAGGCCTGATTATCGCTATCTTCATCGCCTCTCGCCGCGCTGACCATCGTCAGGTTGCGAAACTGGCTCTGCCGTCGGGTATCTTCCAGATTAACGAACCGATTCTGTTTGGTCTGCCAATCATCATGAACCCGGTTATGTTTATCCCGTTCGTGCTGGTACAACCGATTCTGGCTGCTATCACCCTGGCTGCTTACTCGATGGGTATCATCCCTCCGGTAACCAACCTGGCACCGTGGACCATGCCAACCGGCCTGGGCGCCTTCTTCAACAGTAACGGAAGCGTCGCGGCACTGCTGGTCGCACTGTTCAACCTCTGTGTCGCAACGATGGTGTACATGCCGTTCGTGATTATCTCGAACAAAGCGCAGGCCACCATTGAAGAAGAAGAAAGCGAAGAAGACATCGCTGCCGCTCTGAAATTCTAATGCCAATGCGGTATGGAGCCGGTCTCCATACCGCCCTCAACAAAAGGAATAAATATGTTTGATCTGGATAATGTCGTTGCTGAGGACGTGCAGGAAAACGATCTCGAAGAAGTGGTGATGGGCCTGATTATCAACTCCGGACAGGCGCGCAGCCTGGCATACGCCGCGCTGAAGCAGGCGAAGCAGGGTGATTTTGCTGGCGCGAAAGCGACCATGGAACAGTCCCGCGTTGCCCTGAGCGAAGCGCACCGTGTGCAAACGCAGCTGATTGAAAGCGATGAAGGCGAAGGCCGTATGAAGGTAAGTCTGGTGCTGGTTCATGCGCAGGATCATCTTATGACGTCAATGTTAGCGCGTGAGCTGGTTGCTGAATTGATCGAACTTCACGAGAAGGTACAATAGGCTTTTCCCTATGAGGCAACCGAAGATGATCACCATGGAAATCAACACCGCCCGAGAACAACAGCTCTTTAACGGTAAGAATTTTCATGTATTCATCTACAACAAAACGGAAAGCATCAGCGGGCTGCACCAGCATGACTACTACGAATTCACTATCGTACTGACCGGGCGCTACTATCAGGAGATAAACGGCAAACGGGTTATGCTGGAGCGCGGAGACTTTGTGTTTATCCCAATGGGTTCACATCACCAGAGCTTCTATGAGTTTGGCGCGACGCGAATCCTCAACGTTGGGATCAGCAAAGATTTCTTCGATACCCACTATCAGTCGCTGGTTCCGTTTGCGCTGGTTGCATCACAAGTCTATTCGATTAAAAGCACGTTTCTTAGTTACATTGAGTCGGTTATTTCGTCACTGCACTTTCGTGAAACGGAATTTGACGAATTTATTGAACTGGTTTCCTTCTACGTGATTAATCGCTTACGCCATTATCGCGAAGAACAGGCGCAGGATGTGACGCCGCAGTGGTTAAAATCTACTGTCGAAGCCATGCACGATAAATTAAAGTTTGGTGAAGGCGCGTTGGAGAATATGGTCGAGTTATCCGGGAAAACCCAGGAATATTTAACCCGAGCCACCCAACGCTATTATGGTAAAACGCCGATGCAGATTATTAATGACATCCGCATCAACTTTGCCAAGAAACAGCTGGAAATAACGAATTACTCGGTGACCGATATTGCGTATGAGTCAGGTTATAGTAGCCCAAGTTTGTTTATTAAAACTTTCAAGAAGCTAACCTCATTCACACCGAGCAATTATCGCAAACAGCTGACGATTATCAAATAACGCGCTGCGGAATCACTCCGCAGCTCTGAATTAAAGACTTTAACTATCCACGTATAATGTGGAGGGTAACCCACGTTTACTTGTGGATCACGAGGGAGAAAGAGATGAGCCAGAAATTAAAAGTCGTCACAATTGGTGGTGGTAGCAGCTATACGCCGGAATTGCTGGAAGGTTTTCTCAAGCGTTATCACGAACTGCCGGTCAGCGAACTGTGGCTGGTTGACGTTGAAGATGGCCAGGAGAAGCTGGATATCATTCATGCCCTTTGCCAGCGCATGGTGGAAAAAGCCGGCGTACCGATGAAGGTCTATAAGACGCTGAATCGCCGCGAAGCGCTCGAAGGTGCCGACTTTGTGACTACGCAGCTGCGCGTTGGTCAGCTCAAAGCCCGTGAGAAAGATGAACGTATCCCGCTGAGCCATGGTTACCTGGGGCAGGAAACCAACGGCGCTGGCGGCCTGTTTAAAGGTCTGCGTACCATTCCGGTGATTTTCGACATCATTAAAGATGTGGAAGAAGTGTGCCCGAACGCGTGGGTGATTAACTTTACCAACCCGGCGGGAATGGTGACCGAAGCGGTCTATCGCCACACCAATTTCAAACGCTTTATCGGCGTGTGCAACATTCCAATCGGCATGAAGATGTTCTTCACCGACGTATTGCGCCTGAGTGAGAAAGACGATCTTTCCATCGACCTGTTCGGCCTGAACCACATGGTTTTTGTACGCGATGTGCTGGTCAACGGCGAGTCTCGTTTTGCTGAACTGCTGGACGGCGTAGCCTCCGGTACACTGTCGGCGAACACCGTGAAAAACATTTTCGATATGCCGTTTAGCGAAGGCCTGCTGCGTTCTCTGAACCTGCTGCCGTGCTCTTATCTGCTGTACTACTTCAAGCAGAAAGAGATGCTGGCTATCGAAATGGGCGAGTATTACAAAGGCGGCGCGCGTGCGCAGGTGGTGCAGAAGGTTGAGAAGCAGCTGTTTGAGCTGTACAAAAATCCGGACCTGAACGTCAAGCCGAAAGAGCTGGAACAGCGCGGCGGGGCCTATTACTCCGATGCGGCGTGTGAGGTGATCAACGCTATCTACAACGATAAGCAGACTGAACACTACGTGAATATTCCGCACCACGGTCATATCGACAACATCCCGGCGGATTGGGCGATTGAAGTCACCTCTATCCTGGGCCGCGACGGCGCGAAACCGCACCCGCGCGTCACGCATTTTGACGAGAAAGTGCTGGGTCTGATCCATACCATCAAAGGCTTTGAAATCGCGGCCAGTAAGGCAGCGATCAGCGGTGAATTTAACGATGTGCTGTTGGCACTGAACTTAAGCCCGCTGATCCACTCTGATAAAGATGCAGAGATTCTGGCGCGCGAACTGATTCTGGCCCATGAAAAATGGTTGCCGAACTTCGCTGCCACCGTGGAGAAACTGAAACAGTGACAGGAGGCATGATGGAACGTTTGTTAATCGTGAACGCCGACGATTTTGGCCTGAGTAAAGGGCAGAACTACGGCATCCTCGACGCCTGTAAGAACGGACTGGTTACGTCCACCACCGCGCTGGTTAACGGCGCGGCTATTGACCACGCGGCTCAACTGAGCCGCCGTACGCCAGAGCTGGCGGTGGGCATGCACTTTGTGCTCACGCTGGGCGAACCGTTGACGCCGATGCCGGGCCTGGCCCGCGAAGGCAAACTCGGTAAGTGGATCTGGCAGGTGGCCGAGGAAGATGCGCTGCCGTTGGACGAGATTGAGCGTGAACTGGCGTGTCAGTATCAGCGTTTTGTCGACCTGTTCGACGCTGAGCCGACACATTTTGACAGCCACCACCATGTGCATATGATCCCGCAGATCTTTCCGCTGGTGGCCGAGTTTGCGAAATCCAAAGGCATCGCGCTACGTATAGATCGCTCCATCCCGTACCCGTTTGCCCTCCCGGAAGGGTTGCGCAGCAGCGAGGGATTCAGCAGCGAATTTTACGGCGATGCGATTTCCGATGAGCTGTTCCTGAAGGTGCTGGACGACTCAACCGCACGCGGGGAAGGCTCGCTGGAGGTCATGTGTCATCCGGCGTTTGTCGACAATACTATTATGGGTAGCGCCTATTGCTACCCGCGCCTGGCGGAGCTGGACGTCCTGACCTCCGCCTCGCTGAAATATGCCATTGCGGAACGAGGCTATCGTCTCGGTACTTACCGCGACGTGTAATCGACCGTTTTACTCCCTCAACCCTTTGCCCGGCAGCGACCCTGCCGGGCTTTTTTGTGTATGACGATCGCTGGCGATTGCTGCTATTATAGGGGTTTACCGCTTTGTCTTACTGATTGTGAATTTAACTGCTTATGAAACCGCTTCGCCAACAAAATCGGCAGATTATCAGCTACGTACCGCGCACCGAACCCGCTCCCCCCGATCACGCCGTGAAGGTTGAAGGCTTTCGCGATGTGTGGCTGCTGCGTGGAAAGTACGTTGCGTTTGTGTTGATGGGCAGCGCGTTTCGTCGTTCGCAGGCGTTCAGTATTCCGGAATCGGCCCAACGTTGGGCGGTGCAGATGCGCCAGGAAGGGGAGCTCGACGCTTAATCGCGTTGGCTGGATATAAAAAAACCGCTGAGTCAGCGGTTTTTTTATCGGTATAACGGTCTGTTTTAGCGATGCGCCAGTTCGGCATCCTCTTCGCTGTTTAACACGTCTTTGTCGGTCTGGCGCAGCCACTGGCTGGTCAGGGTGCCGGCAGTCATGGAACCGCTGACGTTCAGCGCGGTACGGCCCATGTCGATCAGCGGCTCAACGGAGATCAGCAGCGCAACCAGCGTGACCGGCAGCCCCATCGCGGGCAGCACGATCAGGGCAGCGAAGGTCGCACCGCCGCCCACGCCGGCAACGCCTGCGGAGCTGACGGTCACCATACCAACCAGCGTGGCAATCCACAGCGGATCCAGTGGGTTAATGCCCACGGTTGGAGCAACCATCACCGCCAGCATGGCCGGGTAGAGACCTGCACAACCGTTCTGACCAATGGTCGCACCAAAGGAAGCAGAGAAGCTGGCAATGGATTCCGGTACGCCCAGGCGACGGGTTTGTGCTTCGACGTTCAGCGGGATAGACGCGGCGCTGGAGCGGCTGGTGAAGGCAAAGGTCAGCACCGGCCACACTTTACGGAAGTACTTCAGCGGGCTCACGCCGTTGACGCCCAGCAGAATGCCGTGCACCACAAACATGATCAGCAGGCCAAGGTAGGACGCGACTACGAAGCTACCCAGCTTGATAATGTCCTGCAGGTTAGAACCGGCGACTACTTTGGTCATCAGCGCCAGCACGCCGTACGGCGTCAGCTGCATCACCAGGCGCACCAGCTTCATCACCCAGCCTTGCAGGGTATCGATAGCGGTCAGTACGCGCTGGCCTTTGGGTTCATCATCTTTCAGCAGCTTCAGCGCAGCCACACCCAGGAATGCCGCGAAGATAACGACGCTGATGATAGAGGTTGGGTTAGCGCCGGTGAGATCCGCAAACGGGTTTTTCGGCACGAACGACAGCAGCAGCTGCGGTACGCTCAGGTCAGCAACTTTGCCGACATAGTTGCTCTGAATGGCGTTCAGACGTGCAGTCTCGGCGGTGCCCTGAACCAGACCTTCAGCGGTCAGGCCGAACAGGTTAGTCACCAGCACGCCGACCAGCGCGGCAATAAGCGTGGTAAACAGCAGGGTACCGATGGTCAGCACGCTGATTTTACCCAGCTGAGAGGCATTATGCAGACGGGCTACCGCGCTCAGAATTGAGGCGAAGACCAGCGGCATGACGATCATTTGCAGCAGTTGCACATAGCCGTTACCGACCACGTTAAACCACTGGATAGAGTCCTTCAGCACCTGGCTATCAGAACCGTAGATCAGCTGCAGCGCCAGGCCAAAGACCACACCGATAACCAGGCCGACCAGCACTTTTTTGGCCAGGCTCCACTGCTTGTGACGCGTTTGCGCCAGCGCCAGCAGCAATACGGCGAACACAACGACGTTCGCGATTAGTGGAAAGTTCATCCCCGTTCTCCTGAAGTTTTTTTCACGCCGTTCGCGGTGATTTTGTGTTGCCGCGGCGGGTGTCTTTTTAGGACAAACCCGTAAAGATTTGTCTGGATGTGAGAAGGTTAACAGAACTGAAATGGTACGCTTATATCCAAATGGAATGGATTATGCCAAAAATGCGATCTTCGCCGAATTATTGCTCAGCCCGGCGATGAATGAAGCGATTAAAGTCGGTTTGCAGCGAATTTATCATCGACGATGACCAGCGTATGGCGCTGTTTTCCGGTAGCGATTGCGGCATGAACACGGCGTAGGCAAACAGCGCCATACACAAAACGCGCTCCAGCTGATTCCCTTTACGCGGTGCGAGAATCGGCAGACGAAAACGCCAGCGGCAGGGCCACAGCAGCGGGACGCCCGCTGGCGTGAGCATGTCGGCGAGAATGTGGCTCAGATAGCCCAGCACCATCCCCTGTAGGGCATCGGCGGGGACTATCCAGCTGTCCGGTACTTTCAGATAGAAAAGGGTGAGCGCGGCAAAGACGGCGAGCAGGCTATGGGTAAAACCGCGATGACCACACATCCGCGCAATGGGCTTCGATAACCAACTTAGCCGCTGCCCCAGGAAGGAGCGTGGGTGGTCAATGTCCGGAAGCAGACAGGTCAATATCGCCGACGGCACGATGTGCCACCAGTCTCCTTGTGCCAGGACCGGCGTCAGTTCGGCATTTTTAGCAAATACCGCGCAGGCGATTGAAAAAAGGAGATGACCTTCCGCCGTCATGATGAAACCCATTAATCTGTGAATTCATACAGTATAGGGTTTTTATACAGTAGGCGGAAGAGGTTACAGTGTAACTCTTTGTCAAAAAATTAACGTGCCAGCCAGCCGCCGTCTACGGCCACCGTATAGCCATTAATGTAGTCCGAGGCAGACGAGGCGAGGAATACCACCGGGCCTTTGAGATCGTCTGGCGTCCCCCAGCGTCCGGCCGGAATACGGTCGAGGATTTCCTTGCTGCGTTCAGCGTCGTCACGCAGCTGCTGGGTGTTGTTGGTGGCCATATAGCCCGGCGCGATGGCGTTGACGTTGATGCCGTGCTGAGCCCATTCGTTGGCCAGCAGGCGGGTGATGCCTAATACCCCGCTTTTTGAGGCGGTGTAGGATGGCACACGAATGCCGCCCTGGAAAGAGAGCATCGACGCAATATTGATAATTTTCCCGCCGTTACCTTGTTGCAGAAACTGTTTCGCCACCGCCTGTGAGAGGAAGAAGACCGACTTCAGGTTCAGGTTCATCACATCGTCCCAGTTCTTTTCGCTGAAGGTCAGCGCATCTTCACGTCGAATGGTCCCGGCGTTGTTGACAAGAATGTCGATACGGCCCGCGGCGGCCACGGCGGCGGGGACGATATCAGCAATGGCGTCAGGCTGGCTCAGATCGGCCTGAATCGCAAACATCCGACGGCCCAGCGCCGCCACTTTTTCTGCGGTTTCTTGCGGAATGCTGCGGCTGACGCTGACGATATCGCATCCGGCTTCCGCCAGCCCCAGCGCCATACCCTGACCGAGACCTTTATCGCAGCCGGTAACGAGTGCGACTTTACCTTGCAGATTGAAAGCATGAAGAATCATTTCGACCCCTGTATACGGTTTTTATCATTATGAGATGACCTACAGGGCTAAAGCATAGAAGGGCGTAGCGGAAAATTCAAATAAAAATAAAACAGCGTTTCATTTTTATGATTGGGTTGGCATTTGCGGGCACAATCCGTGCCCGCATCATGATTAGCCGCACAAATTTTCGCGGGTGAGGAATTCCAGAGACGGCAGCTTCACATCGGCCAGAGCGAAGCGCGGGTCGAGTTGGCTTTCCGGAGCCGGGACAACAATGGAGCGCATGCGCGCCGCTTTGCTGGCAATCATGCCATTCACCGAGTCTTCCAGCGCCACGCAGCACAGCGGATCGACATCCAGCGCGGCCGCGCAGTTCAGATAGACCTGTGGGTGCGGTTTGCTATAGGCCAACGTGTCGGCGGAGGCCAGCGCGTCGAACTGCTCGCGCAGGTCAAACATGGTCAGCACTTTTTCCAGCATGTATAGCGGAGAGGCGGAAGCCAGGCCGACTTTTAACCCTTGTGCTTTGCATAGCGCGACGGCTTCACGCACGCCTGGCAGCAGCGGGCGCGTCTGCTCGACCAGCGAAATGACGCGGGCAATCATCCGTTCAACTACGGCGGCACGGTCCGGGCCGCTCCACGGCTGTTGGCCGTACCACAGGTCGACCACCAGATCGATACGTAAACCGCGAGTATCGGGAAGCTCGTGACGACGGGTAAAATCGACGCCCAGCTCGCTCAGCACTTCGTGCTCGGCACGGTCCCACAGCGGCTCGGAATCGATCAGTAATCCATCCATATCGAATATTGCGGCGCGTATTTGACGCTCGGTGGACATAACTACCTCTCCTTTAGGGTAACGAATGCCGGTTAATGGTATATCATATCGGGCGTAAAGTCGGGCGAAAGTCACCTTCAGCAGGTAGACTTAATAAGCACTTAGCCCGAGAGTCTGCGTCTTAACAAGGGGAACCCATGACGTATCAACAAGCTGGACGCATTGCCATCCTCAAGCGTATTGCCGGGTGGGTTATTTTTATTCCCGCCCTGATCTCTACGCTGATTTCCGTGCTGAAATTCATGTATGAACACAGCGCTAAGCAGCCGGGAATCGATGCCGTCATGATGGATTTTGTCCACGTGATGGTCGATATGATGCGTTTCAATACGCCATTCCTGAATCTCTTCTGGTACAACTCGCCGCAACCGGACTTTCATAACGGCCTGAATATTATGTTCTGGGTTATTTTTGCGCTGATTTTCGTTGCGCTGGCGCTACAGGACTCCGGCGCGCGCATGGCGCGTCAGGCGAAGTTTTTGCGTGAAGGGGTGAACGATCAGCTGATTCTGGAGAAAGCGAAAGGGGCGGAAGGGATGAGTCGTGAAGCGCTGGAGGCCCGCGTCGAGGTGCCGCGTCATACCATTTTCGTGCAATTCTTCCCGCTCTATATTCTGCCGATCATTGTGATTGTCGTCGGCTACTTTGTCCTGAAAGTGTTAGGTTTCCTCTAAAAGCAGCAAGCCCGGCGGTGGCCGGGCTTGTGATTATGCAGCAGGGATAGCGCGCGGTTTCCCCTGAGGGTCGACCGCGACGTAGATAAACAGCGCTTCGGTCGCTTTATAGCGCTGACCAATCGGCTCTGATGACACCTTTTTTACCCACACTTCAATATTAATCGTCACCGACGTATTGCCGCGTTTGACGCAGCGCGCATAGCAGCACACTACGTCGCCGACCGCTACCGGGCGCAGGAACGTCATACCGTCTACCCGCACGGTCACCACGCGGCCATGGGCCACTTCTTTCGCCATAATGGCGCCACCAATATCCATTTGCGACATCAGCCAACCGCCGAAGATATCGCCGTTGGCATTGGTATCCGCAGGCATGGCTAAAGTGCGTAATACCAGCTCTCCCTGTGGAGCGTCATTCTGTAGTGTCATTATTATTCTCTGTGCTTACTTATGGTCATCTTGTGGCATATGACGATAGATATACACGCCGCTCAGCACGGTGAATACCAGGGTCAATGCCGTCAGGCCAAACACCTTAAAGTTTACCCAAATGTTTTGCGGTAACCAAAAGGCGATATAAATGTTTGCCAGCCCGCAGAGGATAAAGAACACCGCCCAGGCGAGGTTCAGCTTCGACCACACTGCCTCTGGCAGGGTGATCTCTTTGCCCAGCATGCGTTGAATCAGCGGCTTTTTCATCACCCACTGGCTAATCAGCAGCGCACCGGCGAACAGCGCGTAGATCACGGTGACTTTCCACTTAATAAACTCATCGTTATGGAAGAAAATGGTCAGGCCGCCAAACACAGCCACCAGAATAAAGGTGATCAGCGCCATTTTTTCGACTTTACGATAGCGTACCCAGCTATAAATCAGCACCACCGCAGTGGCGACAATCAGCGCGCTGGTGGCCGCATAGATGTCATAGATTTTATAGAAGGCGAAAAAGACAACCAGCGGTAAGAAATCAAGAAACTGCTTCATACTTCGATTCCGTAGTTCATGCCGCCCGCTATGGGCGGCATCAGATTATTGACGAATAAGCATATACACGCGGAATAAATAGATCAGCAACAAGGCGGAAATCAGGTTGCTGAGCGTGTTAGCCACCACGGCACCAAGGTATGGCGTCAGGAAGGCAAAGCTTGATGCAAACAACAGCAGCAGCGTTTTCGCCAGCATCCAGCCAACCACCGCGGGGGCAATCAGACGAATATTGGCCCAGCCGAGACGAGTGCTGTGACGAATGGCGGAAAAAACGCCCAGTTTATCCTGCACCATCATCACCGGGGCGAACGCCAGCACGATGGCCAGCAGGATGCCGGGAACCACGATCAGCATGACGCCCATTTGAATCAGGAACGTACTGATAAAAATGAGCACCAGCAGCTTCGGCAGCACCGGCGCGCTGGCGCCAATCGCTCGCAGCGCACTGACCGGCTGACCGGCGGAGATGAGCTGAATCATCAGCAGAATACCGCCCGCCAGAATCGCATTACCGATAAGTCCGGCAAAGGTGGAAGCCGCAGAGGATTGCAGCAGAATTTGCTGCTGCTCCGGCGTCATGTTCTGCACCAAATCAAACAGCCCTGTGCTGCCTGCCAGATGCTCTCCGGTAGTCAGCGTCGCGAGCTGTTCATCGCTGGGGGAAAAGGCATGGCCAAGCACCACCGTGATAAATGAACAGAGCAAAGCAATCAGCAAAATGGTCACGAACTGATTACGGAAAAAATTACCCGTGTCACGGTATACAGACTGCGCCGTGATAGACATGCACTCTCCTTGAGTATTGCAGGTGTTAATTAGCCGGCAATTGTACCGCAAATCTCCCCTGCGTAGCAGCCTCTGCGCCGGCTCCGCTAAGTATATCTTTGTAAATAGGATTCAGCGGCGGCAGGCCGTATCGCGCGCGGGCGCGATTGCAGGCTTCATTGGGCTCGCCATTTTCACCGGACATGGCGAATTCGCGGCACGGAGAAGGGCGATTGGCATAGATGGTGCAACTGACCGAACCGCCGATGTCCCCCGAGAGGGCCGCGCAGCGGGGCTGACGCTGGTTGGTGCCGGTCATACAGCGTAACAAGGGGGTAACGGGCTCGGTGAGCTGCGCGGGAACAGGGCCACCGGCATCATCGGCTTCAGCCCAGTAAAAAGAGACTCGAAAATACGCACAACAGGCACCGCACGTCATGCACGGGTTGATTTCACTCATGATTACACCTGATAAAAACGCATCAACAAAATTGTCACGCTCTAAATTATCCAGCCGCTTTGATGCCGACAAGAGGGGGCAAAAAATTTTTCCGACAAAACCAATGAAATTGATGTGGGTGATAATTTCCTGTCTGACATAGGTTGTGAAAATTGATCTGGATTAATAAATGTTAAATCTAATGACTTTGTGTGATCTGTGATGGTTCAAAAGTAACTCATTGTGGGTATATTTGCCGCGCTTGAAAAACCATAATGAGGAAGTGGATATGAAAAAGTTAGCAGTGGTTGCATTGATGTTGAGTACCGTTTCCGGCGGTGCCTGGGCGCATGAGGCAGGGGAGTTTTTCATTCGTGCCGGTTCTGCAACGGTGCGGCCTACCGAGGGTTCCGATAATGTTCTCGGCAGTTTGGGGAGCTTTAACGTCAGCAACAATACGCAGCTTGGCTTAACCTTTACCTATATGGCGACGGATAACATCGGTATTGAACTGCTGGCCGCCACGCCGTTCCGCCACAAAGTCGGCACCGGCCCAACCGGTAATATCGCGACCGTTCACCAGTTACCCCCTACGCTGATGGCCCAGTGGTATTTCGGTGATGCGCAGAGTAAGTTTCGCCCGTACGTTGGCGCGGGCATCAACTACACCACCTTCTTTGATAATGATTTCAACAAAACCGGCAAAGAGGCAGGACTTTCCGATCTGAGCCTGGACGACTCCTGGGGCGCAGCCGGGCAGGTGGGGCTGGATTATCTGATTAACCGTGATTGGCTGATTAACATGTCGGTCTGGTACATGGATATCGACACCAACGTGAAGTTTAAAGCTAACGGCGTGAACCAGAGCGTCAGTACCAGACTGGATCCGTGGGTGTTTATGTTCTCGGCTGGTTATCGCTTCTGATTTCTTCTGCAAAACTGGCCATTATATGGCCAGTTTTTTTCCCATCCTATCCCGCGTGAATCGTGGTGACGATCTGTCATGGCTGCGCCCGAAAACCGGGTTCGTGCAGGCGCTGAGATCCCCCGGAGTTGAATTACCTGATAGTCGCCGTGTTCTGCACCAGAAAACCAGAAGCGCTGGCAAAGGCCACCGCTGCCTGCATAGCCCAAAGGTGCTAATGCACAGCACAGACAATGTAAGGCCCTGAGGTATTGGAAATGACCATGTCCCCTGAGGGGAGCTGCCGAATGTTTACAACTCGATATGAACCAGGCTGTATTTGACCCAGATATTTCCGGGTGAGTTCGGCAGGAACATCATCGGTACCGGTTGGGGTAACACTTATAGCATGTAACTTATAGTCAGCACTGCCAATGCGTACATAGTTATAAATGATGGTTCGATTGATCGTATATATATTGTTTTTGTTATGGATTTCACCCGATATGTTGACTAATGCCTCTCCCTTCAGGGTGAACGTTACATTTTGAGTGAAATTTAAAAAGGGGCTATTTCCTTCGTGCGTTGAAAAAGACGCAGTTGAAGATGAACAAGTAAAACTGAGGTTATGCTGAAAATGCCAATACCCGAGAACTAAAAATATCGCCAGTAACGCGCCCACGGAAATAAATAAAATAGTAAACTTTTTCATTAACGTATCCAGGAAAAATAGTAAATATTTTGACAAGTGTTTCGGCTGTCGCTCCATTCAATACACCGACTGAATAATATCTTTGCTGGTTTATGTAAGTGTAGCGTTTCCTGGGCGTAAATATAGAAAGCAGTTGTTGCAGTGCAAATTTGATTGTTTTTTTCCAGCGCTTCTTTCGCAACAGCAAAAATGGATGCATCTGTAACATCACTCTTTACCCCGGAAATATCATAAACAGGACATCCCTTCAACTCACCAATTTTTCGTGGCGTGATTTTTTTGGGTTGATCTGTATATAAAAACGAACCCAGGAAAATAACAACCAGAGTCATCACAACCATAACGTATTTTAACATATGAGGCAGGAGGTTTCGCTGATGGCGAATCTGCGTCGATACATCGATGTCTTTGCTCAGATAATATCCTGCCCGCGGTACAGTGACAATAATGTCCCCTTCACCGAGATACCCGGCTAAGGTTTTTCGCAGCAGACTGATGTACTGATTTAAAGTATTGGAAGAGGATACGATCCCTGCTTTTTCCCACACTTCCGTAAACAACGTATCTCGGGTTACCAATTCGCCGTGGTGTAGCACCAGGTGGTGCAGAATTTTACTGGCGATAATCGTCAGTTGTGTCGTCTCGTCCGCTTTACTATTGGTATGGCGCAATGTGCCGTTCACGGAATCATAGATCACCCTTTCATCAAAGGTATACAACATCGCTCGTCTCCTTTAATTGAGCATCTTTACATGATAGATCTTTCTTTTCTTCCTGTTCAGGTATGTCATACCGATTCAATTGTATAGTATATAAATCTATATTTCATGTTTTACGCAATATTCCTTCCAATAAATTAGCGTGACAGTGGATTATAATTTTGTTTGGCTAGAGAGTATTCTGAATACTGAGTCCATCAAGGGGGAGGTATCTTGTTGCCCGGGATTACGTTGCCGAGCTATGTGGAAGAGCCGGTGCAGGGCGTGGCGGGTATTCACGTTAGTTCTAGTCAGGAATGGAAAACAGGAAGAGGCGGTCGTATCTTCCTGTTTAAGTGGGGCATGATAGTGACTTATAGCATTGAGACCAGCAATAACTACATGCGGTTCGCCCTGGAATCTTTGTATCTGCAAAACAGATATTCTCATCGAACCTGCATTATTGATGTTACTTCGTTTTATTCTATAAAGGATATTATTCACTGCGTCAGGCGGAATGTTTATAGCACACGATTTATGTTTATTGGCGATGCCGGCGTGCATTCTCGGGCATTGTTGCCTCTCATCACAATAGAAAGTAAATGGCCATTGTCCAGATATTACGAAGCAATCCGCCACTGTCCTGGTGTTGACTACGAAACGGTTATGGATATTCTGTTAGCGCATAGGAATATGGAGCATTTCTCACACCGAGAAAAAACGACGGTTTACGGACTGTTGCTTAAAGACTCTATGATTGATGCAGCAAATGAAATTGGTGTACGTCCCAAGTTGTTTTATCAACGAGTCGATCGATTGGCTAAGATGCTAAATATGCGCAGTCGTCTTCAGGTACTTCAGTTTTTTAAGTACGAGTATCATCCCAGTTTTGTGCTTGCGAAGATCAACAATCAGGTCAGGGTGTCCGTAAGGAAGCAGTTAAGTACCTGGTAAAGCAATATCAGATCGATACAAACCACTTCGGTGGGTTTTTACTTCAAAAATGCATTTATGTAATTGATCATTTTTCCCTGTAGATTATTTGTGTCTTTATACGGCATTTTGTAAGGAAGCTTAGTTAAGTGCTTTTGTTAATTCGACGCTAATTATGGCTGTTGCTGGGGATAGCTGTGGAAAAAGAACATAATATGCCCGATCGTGGGTATGTCATCATTAGGTGTGATAATAGTGTTATTGTCGCCAGACTTGCATCATTTGCCAGCGCCATTATATACCGAAGCGGCGATATGATATCCTTCATGCCATTACAACCGGATGAAATTGTTGGTACACCATCGTTATTCGCATAAACGATTTAAATGGCGAAATCCTGACCTGGTCAGCTGATTCCATCGGGTTCTGTGAAACTCCAGTTATAGACCTGAACAACCTATACCTGCTGCGCAGCGGAGACACCATGGGGCAAAACATACAAGCCCCGATTTACTCTATGATGTGTAGCCAGGTCAGCGATTTCTTTTAGTCTTTTTTCTACCGAGGTGAGGAATGAAAAAGGGTTGGTTCTACCAGGATGAACTGATCGCCTAAGAAGCCGATGAACTGCCTGGCGCCCCGGGAGTACGACGTGGTGGTTTTTGTTGGCCCGGCACGTACTGGTAAGACAATTGACCTGATTGATGGCTGGGTGGGTTACAACATCGTATGCGATCCGTCTGTATGCTCATTGTGCAGATGACGGAAGAAAAAGCACGTGAACACTAGAAAAAAACGCCTGGCAAGAACTTTCCATGCCAGCCCGTAGGTTGCGCCGTCCTCTGATTTCAAATGTGTCGCGTTGACGGATTATAATTCAGGATTTTGTTGTTGGTAATGATCAGCCGACCTTTCCGGATCCTGCCAGAATGCCGCTTATTAATGAAGTTTATCAGGGCACCATTTCTTCGCTTGAGGTTCCGCCGGAACAGCCTGACCAATTCATCGCACACTTGGTGATCCCGGCCAGCAGGGGCGATTTAACGCTGCAAAACCTTGTATAGATGGTCCCGGTTTCATTGAGAAACGTACGGAAGTTAGCAAACAGCGACAGTGATCAGAACAACAAAACGGTGAGCTACGATTACGCATAACAAAGCCCGGCATAACCAGGCATTGGTAAACGTGAAATAACTGCTGAAAGTCAAATAATTACCATGCTTATTATTTAAGCCCTGACTTTAAATCGTTCGTGATGTCTATCGCAGGGTCATTCACTTTGTACGCCTGTTTACTTAAACCATAATCTTGTGTACTGGATATACCATCAAACAAGTTATAGGGGCTAATTGAATCGCCAGTGATGCCCATCCAGTTAGCCAGACCATTAACAAACATCAGACCTGATTTCTGCGATGTAACGACAGTTCTCTTATCATCGTCAGATGATATTTTAACCAAGGGGATGTCGTGATGGTATTTACTGGTATAGTTATTATTGAGCTTAATCTCACCATTTATTTCACGATGGACCAGTCCATGATCTGAAAAATAAATCATAGAAAATGACCGGCCTTTGTTATTACTCTTCAATATATTATAAGTTTCTTTTAAAAAATCGTCTGTTTGCCTGATGCTAGAAATATAACAAGCAATATAATTATTTATCCTGGAGCGGGATTTGTACTGAACATCCATGTCTTTGATTCTGTCACAGACATTAGGATGAGAACCCATTGTATGCAACACAATAAATCTTTTTTTATTCGTACTCCGGGATAAGATGTTAGTTAACTTTCGTAATAGCACTGAATCCTGGATGTTAGATTCGTCGTATCCCTGAAATTTAGTAAAGTAGGAGTATCCGGCATTTTTGGCAATGGCCGATACGGGAGAGTCCCATTCACCAAACTGGCCCTGATTGGATAACCAGTAGGACTCAATACCAGCCTGGTTTACCATCCCCATGATATTCTTGTTGTAGTGTGGTTGCCTGCTGTAAGGGTCTCCTTGAGTCAGCATCATGCGTAAAGAACCTATGGTGTAGGTATCTCCGGATGTCAGGCCATTAACGATGACACCATTCACACTGTCCAGAAATGGTGTGTTTTCTACAGGATAGCCATATACATGAAAATAATCTCTCCTGGCACTTTCCCCAATAATCAGAATATAGTCATCATATTTTGATTCATTTGTCAGATTAACATCATTCCAGTCATTTTTGTATACATATTTAGATAGTTCAGCCTGATCAGCATTAAAGTTCTTAATAGAATTTTCAGCTTTTTTTATGAAAATAAGTGCGCCGGACGAGATTGTCAGGATAATTGCGACTAGCATAACGTAAGTTCTGTTTTTAATAGGTCGTATTTTAAATTTATATGATAGCAAGTGTAATGCATAAAAAAGAATAGGGATCGAAATTGCATATATATATGATTTGTAAGGTATCAATGTAAGAAACTCAAAACTTTCCTGACCGTCAGTAGCAAATAAAGAGGATACGTACTGATATGATGGATATCCGTAAGTAAATCCTATAGGGGCATACAGAGCAACAATTATCGATGCCGGGAGGGTAATGAGGTAATATGATTTTTTTGATCCCAAAGTAAAACTTGTTAACAACAGAAGAACAATGACGTTGAAGACTTCCGGGTGAGAATCACCCGTCGCCCTTAAGGTAAATTTTGACAATAAAAAAAGAGAAAAAAGAAAGCATGTTATCAATATGCACTGCTTGAATTGTTTTATCATGATCTCTGGTTATTTCAATGCTGGATGTATGGTTTTTGATTATTTTACATAGAGTATGACGAATAATCACCTTGTTTTTACAGGTCTGATATTTTTACTTAGCTTGCTATCATATCGGAAATAAAACTATATCGAACATTTCTACGATAGAGTGAGTCAGGAAAAGGAAAATAGTGCACGAGTCGCCCGTTATTTGGGCATCATTAACTGTTCGCAGTAGTACACTTACACTCAGACACCCGGGCTACGTGTTTCGGGCGGTT
The DNA here is from genome assembly GCF_019930565.1 of Kluyvera sp. CRP. Classification (NCBI taxonomy): domain Bacteria; kingdom Pseudomonadati; phylum Pseudomonadota; class Gammaproteobacteria; order Enterobacterales; family Enterobacteriaceae; genus Kluyvera; species Kluyvera sp. CRP. Next base: position 3,332,456 of record NZ_CP082841.1, read on the forward strand.
GGGGAAAATAGCTCAATAGCATAAGCGTTGGGGAAGTTGAATGGAGAGGACGCTTACGTTAGTGAAATAACTGGGTATGAAGAAGATATCGGTACTGCCTGCCAAACGCTGTGGTCGTAGGCTGTATAAAATGTCCTGGTATCTTGTGTTGGTCATTATTCAGGATGATGCACGCATGTGTAGATGCATCAACAGGCGACGTTATACAGTAAGTATCCTTGGTGTGCTCTTTGGTAAAACTGGCCAGTATATGGCCAGTTTTTTTCACGCTAAAACTTCATCGCGGCAGTCACCGCTATTTATTGAACAGATCAGGTGCCCAGGGTGTGGGATCAACATCCATAAACGGTGCGCGTTCAAACCGGGACTTCAGCGCCCATGGAACGGTGCAGTCAAATATGGTCTTACAGGTGATGCCGTTGGCGCGGATGGAGTGACTGTAATCCGGCGCTTGAGACGGATCCAACTGATGACCGCGAAGTCCCGGCAGATTGGTGATGCTGACGTCACCCTGCATTCGGGTAGTCATGGCCCAGAGAATGTCATCACTGTCGAAAATATCGACGTCTTCATCGACGAGAATAATGTTCTTAAGCTCGGAATAGGTGGCTAACGCAATGAGTGCCGCCTGGCCCTGACGTCCTTCATCTGACGGTTGACGCTTTTTCACCTGCAAAATACCGAGGAATTTACCGCCACCGGCGGTATGCGCGTACACGTTTTGCAGAAAGCCGGGAATTGCCTCTTCAACGGCGTTGCGAATGCTGGCTTCCGTTGGCAGCCCGGCAAGCGTGGTGTGCTCTTCACCCGGCCCCACTAGCGTTTGTAAAATCGCCTGGTGACGCATGGTGACCGCTTTCACTTTAATAACGGGTAACGAGGGGTTGGCTTCGCCACAGTAGCCGGGGAACTCCGGCATAGCGTGTCCGCTATCGGTATGCTGATCTTCTCTGACGCGAACGCCGGGCAGCAGCTCGCCTTCAATAATGATCTCCGCGCGGGCAATCGCCTTTTCCTGGACCGCCAGGCCTTGTACCAGCTCCACCGGCTGCTGGCGTAATGCGCCAGCGACGCCCAGCTCGTTGTAACCAAAGGGCGTGGTAGGGGCTTCAAAACAGGCGCCAATATAGATAGCCGGATCCAGACCCATATTGATGGTCACTGGCAGCGGCTTGCCTGCTGCTTCTGCTTTTTGACGGAACACTTCAATATGGCGACCGGCAGCAAGAAACATCGATAGCTCGTCGCGTTCCTGTACGCAGAGACGATGGATGGTCACGTCGGTCAGTGAAGCATCTTCAGGATCGCTTGCCAGCACCAGCCCAAGACAGAAGAACGGGCCTGCATCAATGGGGGTGTTGGTCGGGGCCGGGAGAAGTTTACGCAGATCGAAGTCAGGATCGTCTGCGTAAAACACCTGTTCCTGGCAGGGTGCCTGCGAGGCCGGAACGACGATGGGGGCAATCGGCGCTTTGACCGCCTGGCCGACGTGCTGCGCGAGCTTTGCGGGTTCACAGCCTAACAGTAGCGCGGCTCTTTCCCGGCTGGCATGCATACCGACAAGAATTCGGGAGCTTGGGTAGCCTTTAATGTTATTGAACATCATGGCAGGGCCAATGCGGGTCGGTCGTTTTACCGTACCGCCTGCACCGATATGACGGTAAACACCTGCCAGTTCTGCATTGGGATCAACGGGATGATCGGTTTCAATATACTGGCCCTCGTGGCGCTGGAGTAATGCGATAGCGCTTCTGAGATCGTTAATCTGGTTTTTCATGTTTTGCTCCTGCTAATCAATACCCCTATTTTTATTCGAACGAGACAGATCATCAATTGCATCATTTATGCTATTTTGATATTAATTTTATTATCAATTTTTGGGTGTGAGTGATGCAATTTCGACTGATGCGCAATTTCATTGTGGTGGCTGAAGAACTCCACATGCATCGAGCCGCAGAGCGGCTAAATATGGCGCAACCGGCACTGAGTCAGCAGATTAAAACCCTGGAGGAGCGTTTAGGGGTCACGCTGTTTAGTCGCGCAAACCGCCGTTTGACGTTGACGCCTGCCGGCACCGCATTTCTCAAGAAAGCCAGAATTGCCATCGCCATGGCCGAGCAGGCCGCTGTTGATGCCAGACAGACGGCCAGAGGCGAGCAGGGGGTACTGAATCTGGGCTGCGTGTCGAGTGTGATGCTCGATAGCAAGCTGCCAGCCTGTTTGCGCCAACTGCACGCGCAGTGGCCAGCCATCTCCATTTCAATGATGACGGGCAATGTGCAAAATCTCTACACCGCCGTGCAGAGCAACCAGCTGGATGTGGCCATCATCCGCGCACCGATTCCGGTTCTGCCGGAAGACCTGCAAAGCCGCGCTTTTACGACAGAAAAAACGGTGTTGGCGATCGGCAAGCAGCATCCTCTGGCGGGCTCATCGGCGCTGACGCTGGCTTCCGTTAAAGACGATAAGTGGATTTCCTTGCGGGATCCCGAAGGGGTAGGCCTGGAGCAATATCTCTATGATGCCTGTCATAGTGCGGGTTTTCAGCCGCATGTTATCCAGAATGCGAGCGACGTACTCACTGTGCTTAGCCTGGTTTCCGCCGGCTTCGGCATCGCGTTGCTGCCCGTTTCCGCGAGGGCGGTCAGCCTGGAGAATGTCGTCTATGTCGATATCATCGACAGGCTGGAGGAGAGCGAACTCACCCTGGTGTGTCATCGAATCATTCGCTCAGAGGTCCTGAATAAATTTCTACGAACGCTTGAACGTCCCTGCAAGGGCGTGGAGTGATGCTGCTCCACCGGGCGTTATGATGGCCCGCGCTCGGAGGCAATCTTTACCGCGAGCCCGGTCAAAACGCCCCCCATTAGCCAGCGCTGGATGATGCCAAACGACGGACGGCGCACCAGAAATAACGCGATGGTCCCTGCCGAGATTGCCACCATGGCGTTTATCGAAACGCTGATCACAATCTGCGTCATGCCGAGCAACAACGATTGCCCCAGTACGCTGCCGTGCGCCGGGTTGATAAACTGGGGTAGCAGCGACAGATAGACGATGGCAATTTTAGGATTGAGCAGGTTGGTCAGAAACCCCATCAGGAACAGCTTGCGAGGGCTGTGTCGGGGTAATTCCTTCAATTGAAACGGCGAGCGCCCGCCGGGGCGCACGGACTGCCATGCCATCCACAGCAGATAAAGCACGCCAGCAATGCGCAGCGCGTCGTAGGCATAGGGAACGGCCATCATCAGCGCGGTCAGGCCGAAAGCGGCACAGACCATATAGAAGATAAAGCCAAGCGCCACGCCACCAAGAGAGACCAGCCCGGCCGCTCGCCCCTGAGAGATGGAACGAGAGATGAGATAGATCATATTGGGCCCTGGCGTGAGCGCCATACCAAGCGAGACGAGCGCGAAAGCGAGAATGTTATGGGACTCTGACATGACGGACTCCTGCGAGGCGATGTTTTTTTATCCTATGCGATTCTGTTTTTTTCCGCGAGGCAATTGTTAGTAGGGGATTCATTCAGGTCGCAGGTACGTTTATATCTGTATGGCACGGCGGTCGGACTAAAAAAAAGCCCGCATTGGATGCGGGCAAAAATACTGGAAGCAATGTGAGCAATGTCGTACCGAATATCTGAGTGTTTAACTCAACTATTCGGTAATGAGAAAGATAATGCTTCTCATTTAATATATCAACCCTGTTTTTTGTGTGTAGACAGAATGGCGTCGGCCAGCATGGAAAGGGGGAAGCTGGAAGGCCGCCCAGAGGATGCCGGGCGGCCTGAGAGGTTACGCTGCTTTTGTCGCTGCTTTCATGCTTTGGACAAAGCTTTTCAGTTCATTGAGCATCGCCTGCGGATTCTCGACGTTGCGTTCGATTATCTTCACAATTGCCGAACCGGAAATGGCCCCGGCGGCTCCGGCATCAATTGATGCCGCAACCTGATCCGGCGCAGAAATCCCAAAGCCCTGCAGCGGCGGTGCGGCGTTGTACTCTGCCAGCTTCGCGACCAGATGGTGCAGCGGCAGGGCGGCGCGGGTTTCGGTGCCCGTTACGCCTGCGCGGGAAAGCAGATAAGTGTAACCACGTCCATGTTCGGCAATCTGGCGCAGTAAATCATCATCGGCATTTGGCGGGCAGATGAAAATTGGCGCGACGTTGTGACGCAGGGCCGCCTGACGGAACGGTGCGGATTCTTCCACCGGCACATCAGCAACCAGTACTGAATCCACGCCGACGCGAGCGCATTCCGCGTAGAACTCATCGATACCACGGTTGAATACCAGGTTTGCATACATCAGCAAGCCGATTGGGATGGCTGGGTATTTCTGGCGAATCGCCGCCAGCATTTCGAAACACTGGGTTGGGGTTACCCCCGAAGCAAATGCGCGCAGGGTCGCGTTCTGGATGGTTGGACCGTCAGCCAGCGGATCGGAGAACGGAATGCCCAGCTCCAGGGCGTCGGCACCGCCTTCGATCAGCGCATCAATGATTTTTAGCGACTGCTCCGGGTTCGGGTCACCTAAGGTCACGAAGGGGACAAAGGCGCCTTCCTTGCGGGCCTTCAGTTGGGCAAACAGGTTGTCGTAGCGTTCCATCAGATTTCCCCTCGCGCTTTCAGAATATCGTGTACGGTAAAGATGTCTTTGTCGCCGCGGCCGGACAGGTTCACTACCAGCAGCTGCTCTTTTTCCGGGTTTTCGCGCATCATTTTCAGCGCGTGGGCCAGGGCGTGGGATGACTCCAGCGCCGGGATAATCCCTTCGTGACGGCTAAGCTCTTTGAAGGCATCGAGCGCTTCATTATCGGTAATCGACACGTACTCGGCGCGACCAATGCTGTTGAGGAAGGCGTGCTGCGGGCCGACGGACGGGAAGTCGAGACCGGCAGAGATCGAGTAAGATTCTTCAATCTGGCCTTCGTCAGTCTGCATCATCGGTGATTTCATGCCGAAGTAGATGCCCACGCGGCCATGCTTCAGCGGTGCGCCGTGCTCGCCGGTTTCGATACCGTGACCGGCCGGTTCTACGCCAATCAGGCCGACGCTGGTCTCGTCAATAAAGTCGGCGAACATACCGATGGCGTTGGAGCCGCCGCCGACGCAGGCAATCACCGCATCCGGCAGACGACCTTCTTTTTCACGCACCTGCACTTTGGTCTCTTCACCGATCATGCGCTGGAACTCACGCACGATGGTTGGGAATGGGTGTGGGCCCGCGGCGGTACCGAGCATATAGTGCGCGGTTTCGTAGCTGCCAGACCAGTCGCGCAGCGCTTCGTTACAGGCATCTTTCAGGGTCGCGGAGCCACTGTGTACCGCGATAACCTCCGCGCCCATCAGGCGCATACGGAACACGTTCGGTGACTGACGCTCGATATCTTTAGCGCCCATATAGATACGGCACTTCAGGCCGAGCAGGGCACAGGCAAGCGCAGAAGCCACGCCGTGCTGACCGGCGCCGGTTTCGGCGATGATTTCGGTTTTGCCCATTCGTTTTGCCAGCAGCGCCTGACCCAGCACCTGGTTGGTTTTGTGCGCGCCGCCGTGGAGCAGGTCTTCACGCTTGAGGTACAGCGTGGTTTTGGTGCCCGCCGTCAGGTTGCGGCACTTAGTGAGCGCCGTTGGGCGGCCAGCATAGTTTTTCAGCAGGTCGGTAAATTCGGCCTGGAAGTCAGGATCTTTCTGCGCGCTAACAAACGCTTCTTCCAGCTGGCGCAGGGCCGGCATCAGAATCTGCGGAACGTACATACCGCCAAATTCGCCGAAATAGGGGTTCAGTAAAGTACTCATTATTGCTCCTTAATATGCGCGCAGCGTCTGAAATACCGAGGCCAGTTTGCTGGCGTCTTTAATACCCGGTTTTGACTCGACACCTGAATTGAAATCCAGCCCGGCACAGCCGCTTTTGGCTGCGTCTACGCAGTTGTCTGCGCTTAACCCACCGGCCAGCATCACGTTGCTGAGATCCTGACCTTGTAACAGAGACCAATCAAAACGCTGACCGGTGCCGCCCTGACCATTGTCGAAGAGATATTTGTCGACATGATTCAGATTGCGCGGCGGCAGTGTGTCGGCCACGCTCAGCGCTTTCCAGATTTGCACGCTATCCGGCAATTCCGCACGCAGAGCGTCAATATAGGTCTGGTCTTCATCACCGTGCAGTTGCACCGCGCTCAGCGATAGCGTGGTGGCAAGCGCGATCACCTCGGCTTGCGGCGTATTGCGAAACACGCCGACGTAGCTCAGCGGCGCGGCGGCCATCACCTCACGGGCCTGCTCCACGCTGACCGCACGCGGTGACGCGGGAACGAAAATCAGCCCGCCGTAAATCGCGCCGGCCTCATAGGCCGCCTGGGCATCCTGAGCGCGGGTCAGCCCACAGACTTTATTTTCCCCCAGCAGCACGCGGCGGACGGCGGCATTGAGGTCATCATGAGACATCATCGCCGAACCAATCAGAAAGCCGTTGGCGAAGTGCGCCAGCTCGCGAACCTGCGCGTTGGTGTTAATCCCGGACTCGCTGATAACCGTCACATCGTGCCCCAGACGCGGCGCCAGCTGGCGGGTACGGTTGAGGTCGATAGAGAGGTCACGCAGATCGCGGTTATTAATGCCGACGACTTTGGCCTTCAGCGCAATGGCGCGTTCCAGCTCTTCCTCGTTGCTCACTTCAGTCAGCACGCCCATATTCAGACTGTGCGCTACGGCGGCAAGCTGGCGATACTGCTCGTCGTCCAGCACCGAGAGCATCAGCAGGCAGGCATCCGCCTGATGGAAGCGCGCCAGGTAGATCTGGTAAGCGTCGATGATAAAGTCTTTGCACAGAATCGGCTGCGGCGCGATTTGGCTGACGATTGGCAGGAAATCGAAGCTGCCCTGGAAATACTTCTCGTCAGTTAAAACCGAAATCGCCGAAGCGTAGTGTTTGTACACGTTGGCAATACGCGCCGGGTCGAAATCATCACGGATCACCCCTTTCGACGGCGAGGCTTTTTTACATTCCAGAATAAATGCGGTGCGGGTGCCGCGCAGCGCGTCATAGAAACTACGCTGGCTTGGCTGCACGTCGTTCTGGAACGAGGCTAACGGTTGTTGTTGTTTGCGGGCTGCTACCCAAATCGCTTTATCGGCCACGATTTTTGCTAATACGGTCTGCATTTTTTATCCTCTTGCCGCTAATGCGGTGACGCGGTCGTAGGCTGCGCCGCTGTGTAGCACATCCAGCACTTGCTTGACGTTGGCCTTCAGGTCTTCATGACCGTAAAGACGCATCAACATGGCGACGTTTACCGCCACAGCAGATTCATGCGCAGCTTCACCTTTACCTTGTAGTAAGCGCGTCAGAATGTCACGGTTTTCTTCCGGGGTGCCGCCTGCCAGTTCGGCCTGATGGTAAGGCTTGAGGCCGAAGTCATCCGCAGTAAGCTGGTAGCTCTTAATTTCCCCGTTATTCAGCTCGGCAACCACCGTTGGCGCATGGAGCGAGACTTCATCCATCCCGCCGCTGTGGACTACTGCCGCACGTTCATAACCCAGTACACGCAGGGTTTCGGCGATCGGCAGTACCAGTTCCGGACTGTAAACGCCAATCAGCGCCAGCGGCGGGTGCGCCGGGTTAATCAACGGGCCCAGCACGTTGAACAGGGTGCGGGTTTTCAGCTGTTGGCGAACCGGCATCGCATGGCGGAAACCGGTGTGGTATTTCGGTGCGAACAGGAAGCACACGCCGAGTTCATCCAGCGCCTGACGCGATTTGTCGGCGTTCATATCCAGATTAATGCCGAAGGCGGCCAGCAGATCGGAAGAGCCCGATTTGCTGGAGACGCTGCGGTTGCCGTGCTTGGCGACTTTTAGCCCACATGCGGCGGCGACAAAAGCGCTGGCAGTGGAGATATTGATGCTGTTGCTGCCGTCGCCGCCGGTGCCGACGATATCGGCAAACGGGTAGTCCGGACGCGGGAACGGCGCGGCGTTTTCCAGCAGCGCGGTGGCGGCACCGGCGATTTCATTCGGGCTTTCGCCACGAATTTTCATGCTCACCAGCGCGGCGGCCAGCTGCTCTGGCTTCACTTCACCGCGCACTACGGCGGAGAACAGCACGTGACTTTCCTGCTGGCTCAGCGTTTGTGCCTGATACAGTTTTTCCAGAATTGGCTGGAGTGTGTTGCTCTGCTCCAGCTTCTGCAGCGCCCATGCCAGGGTTTGTTCCAGCAGCCGTGCGCCCTGAGTGGTGAGGATCGATTCCGGATGGAACTGGAAACCGCAAACGCGATCGGCATCGTGCCGGACCGCCATCACCATTCCGTTAAAGTGGGCGTTGATGGTTAAGCCTGCCGGAATATTGCTGCCTACCAGCGAGTGGTAGCGGGCGACCGGCAGCGGGTTGCTTAAGCCGTCGAACATCGCCTGACCGTCGTGTTCAATGCTGGAGGCTTTACCATGCAGAATTTCGCCAGCCTGGCCGACATAGCCGCCGTAGGCTTCAACAATTGCCTGATGGCCAAGACAGATGCCGATAATGGGCAGCTTGCCGCGCATGCGCGTCAGCAGCTCCGGCATGCAGCCCGCTTCAGAGGGGGCTCCCGGGCCGGGAGAGAGCATCAGCACCGGGTTGTCCATGGTGCCGAGGCGGTCGATTAAGGTTTGTGCCGGAACGTGGTTACGGTAAATCACCACGTTGTGCCCATTTGCGCGCAGCTGATCTGCCAGGTTGTACGTAAAGGAGTCGATATTATCGAGCAGCAGAATGTCAGCCATCAGAAAATCTCCTGTGCATGATGGGCGGTGGCGATGGCGCGCAGAACTGCACGCGCTTTATTACGGGTTTCATCGGCTTCAGACTGTGGGACAGAATCCAGCACCACGCCTGCTCCGGCCTGTACGGTGGCGATCCCGTTTTCAACAAACGCTGAACGAATAACGATGCAGGTGTCGAGGTCACCGTGGGCGGTAAAGTAACCCACCGCGCCGCCGTAGCTGCCGCGGCGTTTACCTTCGGCGGCGGCAATCAGCTGCATCGCACGGACTTTCGGTGCGCCGCTGAGGGTGCCCATATTCATGCAGGCGCGATACGCGTGCAGTACATCGAGGTCCTGACGCAGCTCGCCAACTACGCGCGAGACGAGGTGCATCACGAAAGAGTAACGGTCTACTTTTGTCAGATCGGCCACGTAGCGGCTGCCCGGCGTACAGATGCGGGCCAGATCGTTACGCGCGAGGTCAACCAGCATCAGATGCTCGGACAGCTCTTTGTGGTCGGTCCGCATCTCCAGCTCAATGCGGCTGTCGAGGTCGCGATCCAGCGAGCCGTCGGCGCGGCGGCCGCGCGGTCGGGTACCGGCAATCGGGTAGATTTCAATCTGACGGTTGGTGGCATCGTACTTCAGCGAACTTTCCGGCGACGCGCCGAACAGGGTGAAGTCGTTATCCTGCATAAAGAACATGTACGGGCTTGGGTTGCTCTTTTTCAGCACATCATAGGCTGCCAGCGGGGAAGGGCACGGCAGCGAGAAGCGGCGAGACGGCACCACCTGGAAAATTTCTCCGGCGCGAATGGCTTTCTGCATTTTGCGCACCACGTCGCCGTACTCTTCGTCGCTTTGATTGGTTTCGCAGCGCATCTCTTTAATGGTGTGTACCGGCAGAGCTGTCGGCGGTTCATTCAGTTGCTGGCGTACCTGCGCGATACGCTGAAGCAAACGATCTTTTTCCGACTCAGACGGGGTAAACAGACTCGCCTGAATACGCGTGTTTTTAGTCTGATGGTCGATTACCAGCAGCGTTTCGGCCAGATAGAAGCAGTAGTCCGGGCAGGCCGTGTCGCTTTCAAGCTGCGGTAAATCCTCAAAACCGGCGACCAGGTCGTAAGCGAACAGGCCGCCGAAGAACATCGCTTCACGCTCGTCCTGCGGAACGTCGACCAGCTCTTGCAGCAGGCGGAAGGCGTCAAACACCGACAGCGAGCACAGGCGGGCATCTTCATCCAGTAGCGTGCTGACCGACGGGAAACGCAGCACGCGGCTGTTCGGCTGGCGAATGTTCTCGACGCCTGCAGGCAGCACGGCATCGAGCAGCGGCAGCAGGGAGGCGCCGTTATCGGAAAGCGCCTGCATCGTGACGGTATCGCCCAGTGCGGTGATGCGCAGCGCGCTATCGACCAGCAGCAGGCTTTTTAAGTCGTTTTTACTGTCAATATCGGCTGATTCAAGCAGCAGCGTCGCCGGACGCGCGCCGCACAGCTGGTGGAACAGTGCGGTGGGGTTTTCACGGTAAATCGCGTCGCTGGTCAGAAGCTCGAGCATAGGTTTTTGTGTTTGCATCGTTGTTCTCGCCTGTTCTGTCTTTTTTTTGCTTAATAAAAAGCCCGCTCATTGGCGGGCTGGGTATCTGTATGCTTAACGCAGACGTGATGACTCCGCCCTATCGGGAAGTACGCCACCAACCGCCGTGCAGAGCAATCATTTTACGTGTCATTTGCAGATACCTTACTAAGTGAACTTGCGTACTAGTTAACTAGTTCGAAGGGGCAAAGTCAACCCCTGATTTCAGAATTTCCCGTAATCCCGCTATGATAGGCCGCTAACAACGCTGAGTCGTATTAAGGAAGCCGTTTTGAGCGATACCAATTACGCAGTGATTTACGATCTGCACAGCCACACCATCGCCTCGGATGGCCGCCTGACACCGGAAGAACTGGTGCACCGTGCCGGGGAGATGCGGGTGGGGACGCTCGCTATCACCGATCACGACACCGTGGATGGCATCCCTCGCGCGCAGGCGGAAATTGCCCGCGCCGGGCTGCCGCTCACGCTGATTACCGGCGTGGAAATTTCTACGCTGTGGGAAAATCATGAAATTCATATCGTTGGGCTGAATATCGATATTGCCAACCCGACGCTCACCGCCTTTTTAAACGCACAGATCGATCGCCGCCAGCAGCGCGGACAAATGATCGCCGAGCGCCTGGAGAAAGCGCATATTCCCGGCGCCTGGGAAGCCGCGCTGAAAATGGCTGAAGGCGGCGCGGTGACCCGCGGCCACTTTGCCCGTTTCCTGGTCGAGCAGGGTAAAGCCAGCAATATCGGCGATGTTTTCAAAAAATATCTCGCGCGTGGGAAAACCGGTTACGTTCCGCCGCAGTGGTGTACAATAAAGGAAGCTATTGATGTCATTCATCATTCGGGTGGGGTAGCGGTTATTGCTCACCCGGGGCGGTACAATCTGTCCGCCAAGTGGCTGAAAAGATTGCTGGCACACTTTAGTGAACACGGCGGCGACGCGATGGAAGTTGCCCAGTGCCAGCAGGCGCCGCACGAGCGCGCTCAGCTTGCCACCTATGCCCGCGAATACAGTTTACTGGCGTCACAAGGGTCGGATTTCCATCAACCCTGCCCGTGGATTGAGCTGGGCCGCAAACTGTGGTTACCCGCAGGCGTCGAGGGAGTCTGGCAGCGCTGGGAGCAGCCGCAGAATACAACTGAGAGGGAAGCATGAGTCAGTTTTTTTATATCCATCCGGATAACCCGCAGCCGCGTCTGATTAATCAGGCGGTTGATATTGTGCGTAAGGGGGGCGTCATCGTCTACCCAACCGATTCCGGCTACGCGCTGGGCTGCAAAATTGAAGACAAAGGCGCGATGGAGCGGATTTGCCGCATCCGTCATCTGCCGGACGGCCACAACTTCACGCTGATGTGCCGCGATTTGTCCGAGTTGTCGACTTACTCCTACGTCGACAACGTGGCGTTTCGTCTGATGAAAAACAACACGCCGGGCAACTACACCTTTATCCTGAAAGGGACCAAAGAAGTGCCGCGTCGCCTGCTGCAAGAGAAACGTAAAACGATTGGCATGCGCGTGCCGTCTAACCCGATAGCCCAGGCGCTGCTCGAGACCTTAGGCGAGCCGATGCTCTCCACCTCATTGATGCTGCCGGGCAGTGAATTTACCGAGTCTGATCCGGAAGAGATTAAAGACCGTCTGGAAAAGCAGGTGGATTTGATCATCCACGGTGGTTATCTGGGCCAGCAACCGACCACGGTGATTGACCTGACCGAAGACTCGCCGGTTGTGCTGCGTGAAGGCGTCGGTGACGTGAAGCCGTTCCTGTGATGTCCTGAACCCGGCAGTTGCCGGGTTATTCCCATGTCATGCGCCGATTTGCCCCTTCCTCAATAAAAGGCCAGGAACAAGCTGCCCATTTCTTCTAAAATTCGTGTAGTATGTGCGGTCACCATTTTGGGTGGGTAGCCTCGTTGCCATTAAAGCGCCGCTGCCTGCCTGCTTATGCGGCCCGGTGCATACTCCCGCGTTGCTAATGAAGTCTCAAGACGCCTGTGAAGGCGACACCTGAAGGAAGCTCTATGAGCGATAAAAGCGAAAAACTGCAAAAAGTGCTGGCTCGTGCTGGCCATGGCTCCCGTCGTGAAATTGAAACGATTATTGAAGCGGGCCGCGTGAGCGTCGATGGCAAAATTGCCAAGCTGGGCGATCGCGTTGAAGTGATCCCGGGCCTCAAAATTCGTATCGACGGCCATCTGATCTCCGTGAAAGAATCTGTCGAACAGATTTGCCGTGTTCTGGCCTATTACAAACCGGAAGGCGAACTCTGTACTCGCAACGACCCGGAAGGGCGTCCGACCGTGTTTGATCGTCTGCCGAAACTGCGCGGCGCGCGCTGGATTGCCGTAGGCCGTCTGGACGTGAATACCTGCGGTCTGCTGCTGTTTACCACCGACGGTGAACTGGCGAACCGCCTGATGCACCCAAGTCGTGAAGTTGAGCGTGAGTACGCGGTGCGTGTCTTTGGCGAAGTGGACGACAACAAAGTGCGTCAGCTTTCTCGTGGCGTGCAGTTGGAAGATGGCCCGGCAGCGTTCAAAACCATTAAATTCAGCGGTGGCGAAGGCATCAACCAGTGGTACAACGTGACCCTGACTGAAGGCCGTAACCGCGAAGTCCGTCGTCTGTGGGAAGCGGTGGGTGTGCAGGTCAGCCGCCTGATCCGCGTTCGCTATGGCGATATTCCGCTGCCGAAAGGCCTGCCGCGCGGCGGCTGGACCGAGCTGGACCTGGCGCAAACCAACTACCTGCGTGAGCTGGTTGAGCTGCCGCCGGAGACCTCGTCAAAAGTGGCGGTGGAAAAAGACAGACGTCGCATGAAGGCGAATCAGATTCGTCGTGCCGTGAAGCGTCACACGACCACCGGCAATAATGCGAATAACGGCAACCGCCGTTCCAGCACGCGTAATAACCCGAAAGGGTAAGCACCTGTGTTCCGGCGGGCCACCGCCGGAACTTTATTCCCGCATTTCTCTTCTCCTGTGATTCTATTCACACTTCTGTATAAAGACAAAAAACAGGAATTCCCCAGACAAAGAACGCAAAGTGATAAAATAGCGCCCGCCATATACTGACGCCACAGATTACTCAAACAGGTAGCCCGAAATGGAAACAACGAAAAAACTCTCGGCAAGCTATGTGGTTATCGGCGTTAAAGAAAAGATAGGCTATGGCTTTGGCGATTTTGCCTCTAATTTATCCTTCGGTTTCGTTTCGCTTTTTTTATTATTTTTTTATACCAATATCTTCGGCATTAGCGCGGTCCAGGCAAGCTTGATCTTTGTTATTGCTCGAGTGGTGGATGCCATCTTTAATATTCTGATTGGCTTTGCTATTGATAAAACCCACAGTCGTTACGGTAAACTCCGTCCGTGGTTATTATACGGCTCGATTCCGCTTGGGCTGCTGACGGTACTGTGCTTCCTGCCGTTGGGCGGCGAAGCGAAATTCTGGTTTGCGCTGTGTTCTTATACTATTTATTGTCTGGCCTACACGGCGGTAAACACCCCGTATTCGGCGATGACCAACCGCTTAACCCAGCATGAGGCTTCGCGTTCGTCGCTGTCGGTGTATCGCTTTGTGCTGGCTATCGTCGGCTATCTGATTGTTTCGACCACCGCGGATATCCTGATTTCACCGTTCGATGACAAACAGATGGGCTATGTTTTTGCCGTCTCCTGTTTTGCGTTGCTGGCGACCTTCTTGTTCCTCGCCTGTTTTGGCATGACCAAAGAGCGCGTGGGAGAAGAGGAAGATTCGCCTGCGCCGACCCTAAAAGAAATGTTCCGCGCCGTGATGGGCAATGGCCCTTTGATTAACCTGTCGTTGTTTACCGTCTTCTTTTATATTGCCTATACCGTGTGGATGGCGATCGCCATTTACTTTATTAAATATATTATTGGCAATGAAGGATTTACCTCTTCGTTCTTTATGATTCAGTCGGCCGCTTATATTTTAGGGACGGTCGTTTCTGAGAAAATCATCGCCATGATGGGGAAAAAGAAAATGACCCTGCTGGCGCTATTGATTGGCGTGCTGGGCGTCCTGATGCAGTATTTCGTAGCCGGGGATAATATCTGGTTAATTATGACCGGGGTGTGCCTGTTCAGTATTACCTTAGGTATGGGATTCGTCGCCATGTGGTCAATGATTGCGGATACCGTGGAATATGCGGAATGGCATCATGGTGTGCGTACCGAAGGCGCGATATACGGCTTCTTCAACTTTATCACCAAAATTGCAATGGCGATTGGCGGCGGTTGTGCCGGGTGGATGCTGGATTATTACCACTATGATGCCGCCAGCATTAGCGCCAGCGCGCTAAGTGGTATCAATATCCTGATGACGCTGTTCCCCGGCGCCATGTTCGCGATAAGCGCTATTTTTGTCGCCAGCTACTCGCTCGATGAAAAAACCTACCGCGATATCGTTCAGAAAATCAGTCTGCGCAAGCAGAACGCGCTTTAACCTCAGGGAGTCGAGACATGAATCGTGATTTTAAAACCCTTATCGCCGCGATGAGCGCCGCAGAAAAAGTGGCGCTGCTTACCGGTAGTGGCCTATGGCGCACCGCCAGCCTGCCGCAGCACGGTATTGACGATATCGTCATGACCGACGGTACCTACGGCGTGCGTTACAGCAGCGCGCAGATAGACGGTGGCGAAAAATGGAGCATGGACGATTTTATCTCTGTGATCACCCAAACCGCGGACCAGGCTAACGCTGAAGAGTCGGCGGCGAAAGGGGGCAGTGAAGCTTTGTTCAGCACCTCGCTGCCAGCCACCTGTTTCCCGAACGGCTCGAGTCTCGCCTGTAGCTGGGATATCGATCTGGTTTATCAAATGGGTCAGGCGCTAGGGCGCGAGTGCCAGCATATGGGCGTTGGGATATTGTTGGGGCCGGGTATCAACATTCGCCGCACGCCGCTGGCCGGGCGTGGTTATGAATACTACGCCGAAGATCCGGTCGTCAGCGGCGATATCGCGGCGGCGTTAATTAACGGCCTGCAGAATGAAGGCGTCGGTGCCAGCCTGAAGCACTTCGCCGCCAACAACTCGGAGTACCGTCGTACGGAAATGGACTCCATTATCGAAGAGCGCGCGCTGCGCGAAATCTATCTTGCAGGGTTCCAGCGGGCGATCGCGAAGTCGCAGCCGTGGACGGTAATGTCCTCCTACAACCGCCTGAATGGGGTGCAAACGTCGCAGGACCCGTTCCTGTTGACCCAGGTGCTGCGCGACGAGTGGGGCTACCAGGGGCTGGTGATGTCCGACTGGTACGGGGTGAAGGATCGTCCCGCATCGCTGCTGGCGGGTAACGATCTGGCGATGCCGGAAACCCGACGCGATAAACAGACGCTGCTGGCGGCGATTGAATCCAGCGAAGTGCCAATGCCGGTGGTGGATCGTGCCTGCCAGCGAATGCTGGAACTGCTGGATAAAGTGCAGCGCCACCGCCGCCCGAATGCACAGGCCGATTTCCCGGCGCATCATGCGCTTTCGCAGCAGTTGGCGGCGGAATCCATTGTATTATTGAAAAATGACGACGGGTTACTGCCGCTGCGTCCGGAGAAAACGCCGCGTATTGCGGTGTTGGGTAAACCGGCGCAGGAGCCGGTGATTCAGGGCTCCGGCTGTGCAACCACGGTACCGTATCTGCTTGACCGTCCGTTGGACGAAATTTTCGATCTTGCCGGCGATGATTTCAGCGTGCGCTGGTCGATTGGCGCGCCTGACGACCTGCGCGATGACGAGGCGGCGCTGACGCAGGCGAAAGCGGTGGCGCAGGAGGCCGACGTGGCGGTGATCTTCGTCAGTACCGCGGTGGGCGAGGATGGCGAAAACGGTGACCGTCAGGATCTCAATATTCTGGCCGTCCATGAGCGTCTGATTCGCGAGGTGGCCTCAGTGCAGCCAAATGTCGTGGTGGTACTGGCTAACAGCGATGCGGTCGTGATGCCGTGGCTGGGTGGCTGTAAAGCGCTGCTGGAGACCTTCTTTGCCGGGCAGGGCATGGGACGCGCGGTGGCGGAAATCTTGTTCGGGCTGCGCAACCCCAGCGGCAAGCTGACGGTGACGGTACCCAATACGCTGGAAGAGACCCCGGCCTGGTTACAATATCCGGGGGAAAACCTGCGTCACCATTATGGTGAGGGATTGTTTGTCGGCTATCGTTACTACGATAAACGTCGCCTGAACCCGCTGTTCCCGTTCGGTTTTGGCTTAAGCTATACGCAATTCGCCTATGATAACCTGTCGCTTTCGACGGCGCATGCCGGGGCAGATGATACGCTTACCGTCACCTTTGATTTACGCAACGTAGGGGCGTATGACGGTAAAGAGGTCGTTCAGCTGTATGTTTCCGCACCAAAAGGCGAGCTGATTCGTGAAGTGCGTGCCTTAAAGGGCTTTACTAAAGTCGCATTGGCCGCTGGGGAAACCCGCCGTGTCAGCCTGCAACTGCCGATCGCCGAGCTTGCCTGCTATCATCCGGGTCTGGCCGATTGGGTTATTACGCCAGGGGAATGGCAGCTTCATGTGGGGGCGTCCTCCCGCGATCTGCCGTTGAGCGCGACGTTTGAGGTTGATTGCCCGCCGCGCTACGTGCCGCTCCGCGATGATAACTCGTTGCAACAGCTGATTCAGCAGCCGGAAGCCTTTGCCCGGGTCGTGCAGTTGATTGCCGGGAAAAGCCAGATGCCTGCGGAACAGGTACGAGAAAAGCTGATTCGCCTGGCGCCCGATCTGTTCTGCGGTCTGCTGATTGCGCTGACCGAGTTTCTGGCGCTGGACATCGAGCGTGATGAACTGAACGCGGTGTTGGCCGGAACAGACTAACCGCTAATAACAGGAGAAGGCGCGTGTTTCCTTTTTCAGTAACGCATCCTCGCCCGGCCGCCCATACCGGGCGGCAGACGGCCAGCGGCTACGAGCTGATAGCCTTTGACGCGGAGAAACTCAACGTTTTTGCGGCGGAGGTTCGCTACTGCGAGCCGCACTGGCACCCGGCACCGGAGCTTATCACCGTGCTGCACGGGCGGTTTTCGCTGGCGGTGGGGCAGCAAAGCGTAGCGCTTCATGCGGGGGAGATGCTGTATATCAATGCCGAAGAGGTACACGCGCTCAGCGCGGAAGAAGACGGCAGCCAACTGGTGACCGTGCAGTTTTCACCGGGACTGTTTGATGAACTGCACCCGGCGCCATTGCTGAACTGGCGAACGCATCGCCACGCCATGACGCCAGCCGACAGCGCCGTTTTCCCCCGGCTGCAGTCGCTGCTGGCGCGGATTATCGACAATGATGCGCCGTTTCAGCGCTTTGCGGCTATCTATCTGCTGCTGGACGCGCTGGTGGCAGCCGGGCAACCGACTCAGCGGGCTGAAAGTACGCTGCGGGAAGACGCGATGATTAAAGAGGGGATTGATTACATTAATCAGCACTTCGACCAGCCGCTGACCTTGAGCGATGTTGCCGAGCATAGCGGCATGAGTTACTCGTACTTTTCCCGGCTGTTTAAAAAGGTCAGTCGACACAATTTCAAAGAATATCTGACGCTGGTGCGGCTGAACAAAGCCCGCACCCTGCTACGTGACACCCGCACGCCGATCACCGACATCAGCCACAGCTGTGGTTTTCAGGAACATAAGGCGCTGATTGCCGCCTTTAATAAGTACTGTGGGCTGACGCCAACCGAGTACCGTAAACGCTTTATTTCGCGACAGAATTTAGCGGAAAGTACGCTGGCACAGGGCGAAGATTGCCTGTGCCTGCCGCTCAACGCCGCGCTGCTCGACAGGCTAACGCAGCTTAGTAATCAATCCCAATCTGCGCCTTAATCCCGGCTTCAAACGCATGCTTGACGGGCCGCAGTTCGCTGACGGTATCGGCGTAGTCGAGGATATCGCGGTGGCAACCGCGGCCAGTGATGATCACCGTTTGATGCTGCGGTCGCGCTTTCAGCGCCGTTAATACCTCTTCCAGCGGCAGATAGTCATAGGCCACCATGTAGGTCAACTCGTCGAGTACGACCATATCCAGCGTCTCGTCGGCCAGCATCCGTTTGGCGTGCTGCCATACGGCGAGGCAGGCTTCTGTGTCGCTTTCGCGGTTCTGAGTGTCCCAGGTAAACCCGGTGGCCATCACCTGAAACTCAACGCCCAGCGGTTCGAGCAGGTTACGTTCACCGTTTGGCCAGGTGCCTTTAATAAACTGAATCACCCCGACGTTATGGCCGTGGCCGACCGCACGGGTGGCGGTACCAAAGGCGGCGGTCGTTTTGCCTTTCCCGTTGCCGGTAAACACAATCACGATCCCTCGTGTGTCCTGGGCGGCAGCGACACGGGCGGCGACGCGCTCTTTCACGCGTTGCTGGCGTTCGCGGTAACGTTCATCACTCATTGGGCAATTCCTGGTTTACGCCCGGGTTGGGCATCAAAAGTCATACCGGTTTTCCGGCGGCTATCATCGCCCATCAGCCACAGATAAAGCGGCATGATATCGGCAGGGGTTTTGAGCTTCAGCGCATCTTCCGTCGGGAAGGCGCTGGCGCGCATTTTGGTTCGCGTGCCGCCGGGGTTAATACAATTGACGCGCAACTGCCCCTGATACTCTTCGGCCAGCACCTGCATCATGCCTTCGGTGGCAAATTTCGACACCGCATAGGCCCCCCAGTTTGCACGCCCCTGACGGCCCACGCTGGAGGAGGTGAAAACCAGCGAACCGGCATCCGATTGCAGCAGCAATGGCAGCAGCGCCTGGGTCAACATAAAGGTGCCGTTGACGTTAACCTGCATCACCTGCTGCCAGACCTGCGGATCCTGCTCGCTCATGGGGACCACGTCCCCCAACAGTCCGGCGTTATGCAACACGCCATCAAGACGCGGGTAGTGTAGGCTGATTTGCTGTGCGACCTGCTGGCAGGCTTGTGGGGTACAGGTTAACAGATCCAGCGTATACCAACGGACCGGTAATTCACTGATATTGCTGATTTCTTGCGCAACTGAACGTAATTTTTCGTCACTACGACCTAATAAAATGACGCTGGCGCCATAGCGCGCGTAGGTGATAGCGGCTTCTCGCCCGATACCGTCGCTGGCTCCGGTGACCAGGATGATACGATTCTGCAACAAGTCGAGCTGGGGTTGATAGTGCACGGTAGCTCCTCTATGGCCTTTAGCGGCCATATTTTATGTACTTTTCATCGCTTTTGGGCTTTATGCCTGAATCTCTTCGCTATTTCAATCGGCGCACCGGAGAGACAACGTCTAATTAACAATTTGCAATGATTTCATTTGCAAAAAAATCATCTGGAAGCGGCCTCGAGGGCTGATACTCCAGTCGAGACGTACCGGACGCGGTGTTGTACACTGAGCGACAGATTATGTGATTTTTGTACAAGGTGGATGTGTGGAATTACTTTTTCAATATGGTCTATTTCTCGCGAAGATCGTGACGGTTGTCGTCGCTATTGCCGTCATTGCCGTGCTGATTGTCAATCTGCCGTCGCGCAAGCGGCAGCGCGGTGAACTGCGGATCACCAACTTAAGCGAGCAGCACAAGGACATGCAGGAAGATTTAGCCGTGGCGCTGCTCGACGGGCCGCAGCAGAAGCTGTGGCATAAAGCGCAAAAGAAAAAACTGAAGCAAGAAGCAAAGGCGGCAAAGGCCAAAGCGAAGCAGGGCGAAAGCGCCGTCTCCGGCAAACCGCGCGCGTGGGTGCTGGATTTTAAAGGCAGCATGGATGCCCACGAAGTTGCCTCGTTGCGTGAAGAGATTACCGCCGTGCTCACGGTCGCCACACCGCAGGATCAGGTGGTGCTGCGTCTTGAGAGCCCTGGCGGCGTGGTGCACGGTTACGGGCTGGCGGCCTCCCAGCTCCAGCGTATTCGCGATAAGCAGATCCCGCTGACGGTCGCAGTCGATAAAGTCGCGGCCAGCGGCGGCTACATGATGGCCTGCGTGGCGAATAAAATCGTCGCGGCGCCGTTCGCTATTCTCGGTTCGATTGGCGTGGTCGCGCAGATCCCAAACCTCAACCGTTTCCTGAAAAATAAAGATATCGACGTTGAGCTGCACACTGCGGGTCAGTACAAGCGTACGTTGACGCTGCTGGGCGAAAACACCGACGAAGGGCGACAGAAGTTCCGCGAAGAGCTGAACGAAACCCATCATCTGTTTAAAGATTTTGTGAAGACCATGCGTCCGACGCTGGATATCGAACAGGTCGCGACTGGTGAGCACTGGTATGGCTCGCAAGCGCAGGAAAAAGGGCTGGTTGATGAAGTGGGTACCAGCGATGAACTGCTGCTGGGGCTGATGGCCGATCACGAAGTGGTCAACGTTCGCTACACGCAACGTAAGAAAATGATGGACCGCTTTACCGGCAGCGCCGCGGAAAGCGCGGATCGTCTGATGATGCGCTGGTGGCAGCGCGGGCAAAAACCGATGCTTTAAGCCATCAGGCCTCAAAATAATCACGCCCGGTAAACGTTGTTTACCGGGCGTTTTCTTTTGCTCAGGCGACAGCCTTAAGCTCAGTCAACCAGGTGATATTTTTCAGACAGCTCGTGGGCGAGATACTTGAACATATTAAACACCGCCGTGCTTTTCGGCGTAGGCAGGCCCTGTTCATCCAGGAAGTACTCGCCGCTGAAGACCAGCACGCCGTTGCGTTGCTCAACGCCGGTAGCTTCAATGCCGGCTAAAGTATCTTCGTGTTCGCGAATAAGGCGGTTGGCTTCAATCAGCAGCGTCTGGCGATCGATAGGTTGGCTATTATTTGACATATTCAACTCCTCAAAATTCTCGCGCTAGTTTACGCCGGGCGCCCGTCGTGGGCAAATATTCCCGACGTTTACCAGGGGTAACGATTTTACCGCAGAGTTGGCATGATTGGTGTTTGCATGCTAATAAAGTTGCGTAACGAATTTTATCAGGTACAGTGTGACGCTTTCGGCAATCTGGCAACAGATTTGCTTGACATTCGACCGAATATTCTTCGTGCTATAGCTCCTGACGAAAAAAAGTCTGTGAACTCAGCCATCTGCGTGCTTACATCAAAAGCCGGTCAGTAAAGGGTTGATATCCATTGGCGTTGCCGCAACATACAAGGCTTGTCGCCAGTGGAACGTGGAACATGTGCGATGTATTCCTGGAAGAATCAAATTAGGTAAAGGTGAATATGGGTAAAGCTCTCGTTATCGTTGAGTCCCCGGCAAAAGCCAAAACGATCAATAAGTATCTGGGTAATGACTACGTGGTTAAGTCCAGCGTGGGTCACATCCGCGATTTGCCGACAAGTGGCTCAGCCGCCAAAAAGAGCGCTGACTCTACCTCCACCAAAACGGCCAAAAAGCCTAAAAAGGATGAACGAGGCGCGCTGGTTAACCGCATGGGCGTCGACCCATGGCATGACTGGGCGGCACACTATGAAGTGCTGCCAGGCAAAGAAAAGGTAGTTTCGGAACTCAAACAACTGGCGGAAAAAGCCGACCACATCTATCTCGCAACCGACCTTGACCGCGAAGGGGAGGCCATTGCATGGCACCTGCGGGAAGTGATCGGCGGTGATGAAACGCGCTATAGCCGCGTGGTGTTTAACGAAATTACCAAGAATGCGATTCGCCAGGCGTTTGAAAAGCCGGGCGAACTGAATATTGATCGTGTTAACGCTCAGCAGGCGCGTCGCTTTATGGACCGCGTCGTGGGGTACATGGTTTCGCCGCTGCTGTGGAAAAAAATCGCTCGCGGTTTGTCTGCAGGTCGCGTGCAGTCCGTTGCCGTGCGTCTGGTGGTTGAGCGTGAGCGTGAAATCAAAGCCTTCGTTCCAGAAGAATTCTGGGAAGTTGACGCGAATACCACTACGCCTGGCGGCGATGCTCTGGCGCTGGAAGTCACCCATCAGGGCGACAAGCCGTTCCGTCCGGTTAACCGCGACGAAACCATGGCGGCGGTCAGCCTGTTGGAAAAAGCCAGCTACAGCGTGCTGGAGCGTGAAGATAAGCCGACCAGCAGCAAGCCGGGCGCGCCGTTCATTACTTCAACGTTGCAGCAGGCTGCCAGCACGCGTCTGGGCTTCGGTGTGAAGAAAACCATGATGATGGCGCAGCGTCTGTATGAGGCGGGCTACATCACCTATATGCGTACCGACTCCACCAACCTGAGTCAGGACGCGGTGAACATGGTTCGCGGCTATATTAGCGATAATTTTGGCAAGAAATACCTGCCGGAAAATCCGAATCAGTACGCCAGCAAAGAGAACTCGCAGGAAGCGCACGAAGCGATTCGTCCTTCCGACGTTGCCGTGCAGGCGGAAGCGTTAAAAGATATGGAAGCGGACGCACAGAAGCTGTACCAGCTGATCTGGCGCCAGTTCGTAGCCTGTCAGATGACGCCGGCGCAGTACGACTCCACCACGTTGACCGTGAAAGCGGGCGACTTCAAGCTCAAAGCGCGCGGTCGTACCCTGCGCTTTGACGGCTGGACTAAAGTGATGCCAGCGCTGCGCAAAGGCGATGAAGACCGCACGCTGCCGATGGTCAACCAGGGCGACAAGCTCAGCCTGGTTGAACTGACTCCAGCCCAGCACTTCACCAAGCCGCCTGCGCGCTTTAGCGAAGCGTCTCTGGTGAAAGAGCTGGAAAAACGCGGTATTGGCCGTCCGTCGACCTATGCGTCGATTATTTCGACCATTCAGGATCGCGGCTACGTACGCACTGAAAACCGTCGTTTCTATGCCGAAAAAATGGGCGAAATCGTCACCGACCGTCTGGAGGAGAACTTCCGCGATCTGATGAATTACGATTTCACCGCGCAGATGGAAGACCACCTCGACCGCGTGGCGAATCACGAAGCCGAGTGGAAGCAGGTTCTGGACTTGTTCTTTGGTGATTTCACCAAGCAGCTGGAAACCGCTGAGAAAGCGCCGGAAGAGGGCGGCATGCAGCCGAACCAGATGGTGCTGACCAGCATTGATTGCCCGACCTGCGGACGCAAAATGGGTATCCGTACCGCCAGCACCGGCGTGTTCCTTGGCTGCTCCGGCTACGCGCTGTCGCCGAAAGAACGCTGCAAAACCACCATTAACCTGGTGCCGGAAAACGAAGTGCTGAACGTGCTGGAAGGCGACGACGCCGAAACCAACGCGCTGCGCGCCAAACGTCGTTGCCAGAAATGCGGCACGGCGATGGACAGCTACCTGATCGATCCGAAGCGCAAACTGCACGTCTGTGGTAACAACCCGACCTGCGACGGCTACGAGATTGAAGAGGGCGAGTTCCGCATCAAAGGCTATGACGGCCCGATCGTTGAGTGTGAGAAATGTGGCTCCGAAATGCACCTGAAAATGGGACGTTTCGGCAAGTATATGGCCTGCACCAACGACGAGTGTAAGAACACGCGTAAAATTCTGCGTAACGGTGAAGTCGCGCCGCCGAAGGAAGATCCGGTGCCGCTGCCGGAGCTGCCGTGCGAGAAGTCTGACGCTTATTTCGTGCTGCGTGACGGCGCTGCCGGGGTATTCCTGGCCGCTAACACTTTCCCGAAATCGCGTGAAACGCGTGCGCCGCTGGTGGAAGAGCTGTACCGCTTCCGCGACCGTCTGCCGGAGAAACTGCGTTATCTGGCCGATGCGCCGCAGCAGGATCCTGCCGGTAATAAAACGATGGTACGTTTCAGCCGTAAGACCAAACAGCAGTACGTCGCCTCTGAAAAAGACGGTAAAGCGACAGGCTGGTCAGCGTTCTTCGTTGACGGTAAATGGGTCGAAGCGAAAAAGTAACGTTCCACGCAAAAACTTCACAAAGGGCCGCATAGCGGCCCTTTTTTATAACCTCGTTATTATTTTTTGTTTCCATCTATACACACTTGCTATAAATGATATAGTGGTTATAGCAGATGCATTTCTTATGATTAAATCGTCTTTATGAGCGCTTTCTGAGTACAGACTGGATACAACCGCATGAAATTACAGCAGCTCCGCTATATCGTTGAGGTGGTCAATCACAACCTTAATGTCTCCTCTACCGCTGAAGGACTTTACACCTCGCAGCCGGGCATCAGTAAGCAGGTCAGAATGCTGGAGGATGAGCTGGGTATTCAGATTTTCGCCCGCAGCGGCAAGCATCTGACGCAGGTCACTCCGGCAGGTCAGGAAATTATCCGTATTGCGCGGGAAGTTCTGTCGAAAGTCGACGCCATCAAATCTGTGGCGGGCGAACATACCTGGCCGGATAAAGGCTCGCTATACGTCGCCACGACTCACACGCAGGCGCGTTACGCCTTACCGGGCGTGATTAAAGGCTTTATTGAACGTTATCCGCGGGTGTCGCTGCATATGCATCAGGGCTCGCCAACCCAGATTGCCGAGGCGGTCTCCAAAGGCAACGCCGACTTCGCCATTGCCACTGAAGCGCTGCACCTGTATGACGATCTGGTGATGCTGCCTTGCTACCACTGGAACCGCTCGATTGTGGTGACGCCGGAGCATCCGCTGGCATCCAAAACGTCGGTAACGATTGAAGAGTTGGCGCAGTATCCGCTGGTAACCTACACCTTTGGCTTTACCGGGCGCTCCGAACTGGACACCGCGTTTAATCGCGCAGGCCTGACGCCGCGTATTGTTTTTACCGCCACCGATGCCGATGTCATTAAAACTTACGTGCGGCTGGGGCTTGGGGTAGGGGTGATTGCCAGCATGGCCGTCGATCCTATCTCCGATCCGGATCTGGTTAAGCTCGACGCAGACGGTATTTTCAGCCACAGCACGACGAAGATTGGCTTCCGCCGCAGCACCTTCTTACGTAGCTACATGTACGATTTCATTCAGCGCTTCGCCCCACATTTGACCCGCGACGTGGTCGACACCGCGGTAGCGCTACGCTCTAATGAAGACATTGAAGCCATGTTCAAAGATATTAAGCTGCCGGAAAAGTAATCTTCCATGATTATCCGCCCCCGGGCATCGGGGGCGAAAAGGCTTATATTACTCACCCCAATCCCCTGATTTTTATCCCCTCATCCGCTCATTGCCGTGATTAAGAATTGTTTCTATTGGCAACATTGCAGCAAAAGTAGAAATAAATTTAACGTTAAGCAAACTTCTCTACTCAAATATTCCTTCACCGTCAAAAGAATAAATAAATCTCCCCTCAGCATTCGTAAAATCGCTGGATTTTTGCTTAAAATTTACTTAGGATTTATCTCAATGATGATTAGTTGTAACAATTAATTGGTGTGGAAATGATAAGTAATATCGATTGCGAGAGGCATGTAATGGCGTCAGAAAATAAAGAACCGGGCGTGAAACGCAAAGCATGGCTGAGCGTATTCCTGGGTTCCGCGCTGTTCTGGATTGCTGTCGCACTGCTGATCTGGAAGTTCTGGGGCTAAACATGCTGACGTCTGAACGTGTTAAACCGGCGAAGCCCCGCGCGCCGGCGGTAAAGAAACCCGTTGAGAATAATAATAAGGTCAATGTCCCGGACGAGTGGAAATTGACGCCTGAGCAAAAAGAGTTTATCGAACTGTTCAATCAGGATGAGAATAAGAAACAGTAACTCCAGGGTTATTGTCCATCTTTCTTCCCCTACCGATATATCCCGAAAATCCTTCTCCTGCTATTTATTTCCCTTTTAATAAAGCGTTGATGCATTTATCAATCTGAGCCCTTTTCCGGCGTGTTCGGGTCGTTGTGTTATCTTTAATAGAGGCTCTGAGGAGTGTCAGAGTGCTGCAATTCCCGTCATTTAAGGAGGAGCTATGTCGTCAACCCTACGAGAGGCCTGCAAGGAAACGCTACAGGTCGACAATAAAACCTACCGCTACTACAGCTTAGCGCTGGCCGCAAAGACCCTTGGCGATATTGACCGCCTGCCGAAATCACTCAAAGTTTTACTGGAAAATCTTCTGCGCTGGCAGGATGGCGACTCGGTGACTGCCGACGACATCCAGGCGCTGGCCGGTTGGCTGAAAAATGCCCATGCCGACCGGGAGATAGCCTATCGTCCCGCTCGTGTGCTGATGCAGGATTTTACCGGTGTACCGGCAGTGGTGGACCTGGCTGCCATGCGCGAGGCGGTGAAGCGCCTCGGCGGCGATACCCATAAGGTGAACCCCTTGTCGCCGGTGGATTTGGTGATTGACCACTCGGTCACCGTAGATCGCTTTGGCGATGATGATGCCTTCGAGGAAAATGTGCGCCTTGAAATGTCGCGCAACCACGAACGTTACACCTTCTTACGCTGGGGGCAGCAGGCGTTCAGCCGCTTCCGGGTGGTACCACCAGGCACCGGTATTTGCCATCAGGTCAACCTTGAGTACCTGGGGCAAGCGGTGTGGAGCGAATTGCAGGGCAATGAATGGGTGGCCTATCCGGACACCCTGGTCGGTACCGATTCCCATACCACTATGATTAACGGTCTGGGCGTACTGGGGTGGGGCGTTGGCGGTATCGAAGCGGAAGCGGCAATGCTCGGACAGCCGGTCTCCATGCTGATTCCCGATGTCGTTGGCTTCAAGCTGACCGGCAAGCTGCGTGAAGGGATTACCGCCACCGACCTCGTGCTCACCGTCACCCAAATGTTGCGCCAGCTTGGCGTGGTGGGGAAATTTGTTGAATTCTACGGCGACGGTCTGGATTCGCTGCCGTTGGCTGACCGCGCCACTATCGCCAATATGGCTCCGGAATACGGGGCAACCTGCGGTTTCTTCCCTATTGATGACGTCACGCTCTCTTACATGCGCCTGAGCGGACGCAGCGATGAACAGGTCGCGCTGGTGGAGGCCTACGCCAAAGCGCAGGGCATGTGGCGGCACACTGGCGATGAGCCGGTATTCAGCCAAACGCTGGCGTTGGACATGGGCGATGTAGAGGCGAGCCTCGCCGGGCCGAAACGCCCGCAGGACCGCGTCGCGCTGGGCAACGTGCCGAAAGCGTTTAACGCCACCACTGAACTGGAAGTGAATGGCGCGGGTAAAGCAAAGCCGGCCGTCGCCTTTAGCCTCAACGGCGAGCAGTATGCGTTACCGGAAGGGGCGGTGGTGATTGCTGCGATTACCTCGTGTACCAACACGTCAAACCCGAGTGTGCTGATGGCCGCCGGGCTGCTGGCAAAAAATGCCGTTGCGCGTGGGTTGAAGCCGAAGCCATGGGTGAAAGCGTCGCTGGCGCCGGGGTCGAAGGTGGTGTCGGAATACCTGGCCTATGCCGGGCTAACGCCGTACCTTGACCAGTTGGGCTTTAACCTGGTTGGTTATGGCTGTACCACCTGTATTGGTAACTCGGGACCCCTGCCTGATCCGATTGAAAGCGCGATTAAACAAGGCGATCTGACCGTTGGCGCGGTGCTGTCCGGTAACCGTAACTTTGAAGGGCGTATTCATCCGCTGGTTAAAACGAACTGGCTGGCTTCGCCGCCGTTGGTGGTTGCCTACGCGCTGGCGGGTAATATGACGGTCGATCTGACGCAGGATCCCCTGGGAGAAGATAGTCAGGGGAGACCGGTGTACCTGAAGGATATTTGGCCGGGCAGCGATGAAATTGCGCGCGCGGTGCAGCAGGTATCGACCGATATGTTCCACAAAGAGTACGCGGCAGTGTTTGCCGGCACACCTGAGTGGCAGGCGATTAGCGTGCCAGCCTCGGACACCTACAGCTGGCAGAATGATTCCACCTACATTCGTCAGTCACCGTTTTTTGACCAGATGGGCGTTGTGCCGGAACCGGTGAAAGATATCCAGGGTGCGCGCGTGCTGGCGATGCTTGGCGATTCAGTCACCACCGACCATATTTCCCCGGCAGGGAGCATCAAGGCGGACAGCCCGGCAGGGCGCTATTTACAGGAAAATGGCGTCGCCACCCGCGACTTTAACTCCTACGGTTCCCGTCGCGGCAACCATCTGGTGATGATGCGCGGCACCTTCGCCAATATTCGTATCCGTAACGAGATGGTGCCCGGCGTGGAAGGGGGCATGACCCGCCTGCTGCCTGGAGATGAGGTGATGTCCATCTACGATGCGGCGATGCACTATCAGGCGCAGGGAACGCCGCTGGCGGTGATTGCGGGTAAAGAGTATGGCTCGGGTTCCAGTCGCGACTGGGCGGCGAAAGGCCCGCGTCTGCTCGGCGTACGGGTGGTGATTGCCGAGTCGTTTGAACGTATCCACCGTTCCAACCTCATCGGTATGGGCATTCTGCCGCTGGAATTCCCACAGGGCCAAAGCCGCAAAACGCTGCAGCTCACCGGCGAGGAACGGATCGATATCGCCGGGCTACAGCAGCTGAAGCCGGGGGCAACGATCCCTGTCGTGCTAACTCGTGCAGATGGTCAGCAGCAAACCGTGCTGTGCCGCTGCCGTATCGATACGGCGACCGAGCTCACTTACTACCAGAACGACGGTATTTTGCATTACGTAATTCGTAATATGCTGAGTTAAAAAAACGGGGCCGATGGTTGGCCCCAAAACAGACGATTGCAAAAGTAAACGCTAACGTGGCATGTAGAACGGAAGCAGTGCGATAGCGCCGCCTGGCGCTATCGCGAAAACGGATTATTTAAAGGTGTAGACCACCCCCATACGCAGACGGAACTGGCGTTCGGTGGACTTCGACGAGCGCCCTATATCGCCGAAAGTGACGTACGGTTTCCACTCTTTTTTATCACCCAGCAAGTAGTCGAATTGCCACTCCTGCTCATAGTCATAGTGCTGATTGCCCCATAATATTTCATCGCCGTGCTTATAGATAAATTTATAAGTGGTGGAGAATCGGTCCCAGGTGTAGCGCAAATAGATATCGCCACGGTTGACCGTACGGTGTTTGTTGGTGCTACAGGATTTATCACCGTTATAGCCGCAGTCGGGATCGTTGGCGTAATCGGTCATTTCAAAACGGTACATCCCGCCGATGGCCCAGTTTTCATTAAAGGTATACCAGGGCACGAAACCAAATTTCCATTCGGTACGTTCGTTATTGAATTCTGGTTGAATTAACGGTGATATCTTGAAGTTGTCAAATATAAAAGCGCGGGAAAGAGTAAGCTCAACCGCGTTGATCACCGGATCAGAAAACATCTTGTCTTTGGTGTCTTTGCCACCTGTTTTATATTTTGTTTCTATTGAGAAGTTAAAGTTATTCGGCAGGGCCGCTGACATGTTCAACTTATCATAATGCGTCCGGTCGCGCGTTCGATATTCGTGTCGATAATCCAGGCTTAGTGCTTTAATCGGTGATGAACCTTCCGCTGCCAGTGCAACCTGGCTAACTAATAAGACGCATCCTGCCATAAGGTATTTACGAGATAACATATTTTTCCTCTTATTTTTTAGACCACGAGATAAAGTCGTACATAAATGCTCCGCCCTGGAGTCGGAAGGTGACGGTATTATTGCCATTAACTATCTTGTCCGCAGGCAGTTCTATTTTTTCGTTATGGTATTTACCGCTACGGGTTGCGCCACGGTAAATAGCCTTATCGTTTTCGTATGCCAGCGTTTTAATGACTTTATTATTTAACAACACCTGCATGACGGGTTTGGTTGGGTGGTCCATACCGAAGTTACTGACGGCGGCGAACGCGACGTTTAAATAACGGGGCTGACGATCGGCGGTATCGCTAAAGCGAATCGACCAATCGCCGGGCTGGGTCTGCGCGTAATACCAGTCCTGATGCGGGTCGCTGCGTCCGATATCGAACGTCAGACTGGCGGGGACGCGATGCTGCCACTGCCAGCCTCGCGGAGCATTGCCGAAGCGGAACTCGCTGGCTGAACGGTCGGACTGGCCGATAGACCACAGCGGCGCGACGAAGGGCGGCAGCGTAATGTCAGCCAGCACCGTGACATCATCCTGAATGTTGACCGTAGTGCTGTACAGCAGCCCGGGGCGCTGGCCTTCGCTGGCATAAACATCAAGCCGATACTGGCCTTTTACCACGTTGTTGAAGGCGATTCGGCCCTGCGCGTCGCTGGTGCTGCTCCAGGCATATCCCAGGGTCTGGACATCGGTCGGCTCGGTGAGCGAGGAACTGAGGGTGACATTGACCTTTGTCGGTGAGAGCACTCGGCCAAGCACTTCAGCGCGTTGGGTGCTATAGCGGTCGTCTTTCACCCACGTGTAGGGCCAGGCGCGCTGTTCGGCTAGCGCCTGACGCTGGACGTCCTGTTTCAGCGTTTCGGCATCGCCCTGATTGAAGTACATAAACCACGGACCGTATAGCTTCTGCCAGCCCGGCGGCGCAATCATATCGGGAGAGCCAAGGTGCGCGCCGGTCAGGTAGTTGAGGACGATGGCATCCTGATGAACCAGCAACTCTTGCTTGTTGCTGTCGCCGGAAAAGTACTCCGGTGAGGCGGGAATCAGCCATGCGCCGAGCCCATCGCCATAGACTCCCCAGAAAGGCAGCTGTCGCTGATAGCCGGCGAAATCATACTTGCTATAGACATCACCAGAGGGTAAACGCCAGGTTTCATCCTGGATTTTGGGTAACTTTTCTAATGCGCTATACAGCAAAGGAATACCATCGCGCTGGCCGTTAAACAGATGATTCAGGCGCAGAGGGTCAAAGCGATATACCACCCTAAGCTCACTGATTAATACCGGTTTGGGTGTTTTATTTTCCGCCACGACGTAGCTATAAAATCCGTTACTGCCTTGCGGAATAATATAGTGGTATTCCAGCGCTAGCTTTTCTGGGTTTTCTCCCTGAAACATGATGTGCAGCCGCTGCGGAGTATTTTCAATGAGCGTGAATTTGTCGGCAATAAATGGCGTAACGCGCCCTGAGTGATAATCAAGGTAACCGCTGCGAATTTTGTCAGGGTCGCGCTGGGTGCCGGATAAATGTGCCAGCAGGTTATTACTGCCCATCTCCAGGCGGGTGATATTTCCCGATGCTGCAAGGGTGATTTTTAATTTGCCATTATCAATAAGATATTTATCTTGCTGTTGTTCAAACTTAACGGCCCATGCCGGTGATATTGCCGTGGAGAGCAATATCGCCAGAATAGATGCAGTAGACGTTAGCCTCATATTATTCACTCTTGTGGATAGCTGTGTCGGAACAGTTAATCATCTATGACGTCATTAAAACCTTTATAAAATAACCAGCCACAACCCTGTTTTTGTCGGAAATACAAAGAATGGGATTTAATCGGTTAAGAATGTGAGCATTCCTGTGATTATTAATGATAACGCTGCAACCTTGATTAATGCGTCACTCGTCGCCGTATTTTGTCCTTATTTCAAAGGTTATTTCCTGACGCCGTTGGCATGCTGATGCCTGCGTCTGGGAGGACTGCTTCACAGACGCGCTGACATTCTGAGCTGTCAGCCCATCGTCCACGCCTGATATTGAGGAAACTATGGCCAAGGGTGATATCACTCCGCTTACTTTTACCACCGAAATCGATCCGGTGACCGGCGTTCGCGTTATGCGCTTAACGCCACTGGGGCGCATTTTTCATCGCAACTATTTCTATCAAAAGTGCTTTTTACAGGGAGGAACACAGCTGCTGATTGGCGGCGTTGAACAGGGCAACTGGAACTACTGGCTGCTCGATCTTGAGCAGAGCACGCTGCGCCAGCTCACCGATGGGGCTGGCGATAATAGCTTTGACGGGTTTATCACTGATGACGATAGCGCGCTGATCTTTATGCGCCACAACCGGCAAATCGTGCGTGTAGAGCTGGATACCTTGCAGGAACAGGTACTGTACCGACTGCCTGCCCAGTGGGTAAGCACCAGTGCCTGGGCGCCCGACAGCAGTGGCCGCAAAATGATCGGCATGTCGCTGTCGGCAGAAAGTTACCTGCCGTTGCACGACTGGAGCGATTTCCAGCGACAGTATCATATGAACCCGACCACCCGCTGTGAAGTGATCGACCTTGCTTCCGGTCGCAGCGAACAACTGTTTGAAGAGCCGCGCTGGTTAGGACACCCCGGCTTTCGCCCCGGCGATATCGATACCATCATGTACTGTCATGAAGGACCGCACGATCTGATTCGCAACCGTATCTGGTTGCATCAGCGCCAGACGGGGCTTTCCGCGCCGGTGAGCCAGGACGAAGAGGAAACCTTTACCCATGAGTTCTGGGTGCCGGACGGTTCGCGCATTATTTTCGTCTCCCTGCATAAAGAGACGCATCAGCGCCATATCTGCCAGACGTTGGCGGGCAGCACGCAGCGCGAAAAAGTAATGCCGATGCCCGCTTGTTCACATCTGATGAGCAATTTTGATGGCTCGCTGCTGGTGGGCGACGGCTGCGGAACGCCGGTGGATCTCACCGACGAGGGCGGTTATGCGGCGTTGACAGACCCCTGGCTCTATCTGTTTGCGCCGGGCGAGAAGCAAACGCGGCGGATTGTTCGCCACGATACCTCATGGCGAGTGATTGACGGCCAGTGTCAGGCAAGTCATCCACACCCGTCGTTTAGCCCGGATCTGCGCCACGTACTTTATACCTCCGATCGCGAGGGATTACCTGCCGTTTACCTGGCGGATGTCTCCGCACTGCTGACAGGACATTTATGATGAAAAAAATAGCACTCTCGTTGCTGCTGGCCTGCGGCGGCATATTTTGCATTGCGCCGGCAATGGCGGAAGATAGCGACAGCGTAACCCTGCGCGTCTCCTGGTGGGGGGCGAACTCGCGTCACCAGAATACCCTGAAAACCATTCGCGCCTTTGAGCAGGCGCATCCCAACATTAAGGTGAAGGCTGAATATACCGGCTGGGACGGTTTCGTTTCACGCCTCTCCACCCAGATAGCAGGGAAAAATGAACCGGATGTCATGCAGCTTGACTGGAGCTGGATACAGGTGTTCTCACGATCCGGTGATGGCTTTTACGATCTCAATCAGCTCAGCAAAGAGGTCGGGCTGGAAAACTACGCGGGCAAGCTGGGGACCGTGACGGTGAACGGCAAAGTGCAGGGGCTGCCCGTTTCGCTGGTGGCGCCCATTCTCTACTACAACACCGAAACCTGGAAAAAGGTCGGGCTTGCCTACCCGAAAACCTGGGATGAGCTGTACGCCGCCGGAAAGATCTTTAAAGAGAAGCTTGGCGACAATTACTATCCGGCTATAGTCACCACTTCAATGGAACTCATTAATTCGTGGATGGTGCAGAAATACAACCAGCCGATGCTCAACGAAAAAGGGGAGTTTACCTACAACGAGGCGCAGTGGCTGGAATTTGTCAACGTCTATCAGAAGCTGGTGAACGAACACGTCCTGCCAAGTCAGAAGTATATTCAGTCGTT
Organism: Kluyvera sp. CRP; assembly: GCF_019930565.1. Taxonomy (NCBI): domain Bacteria; kingdom Pseudomonadati; phylum Pseudomonadota; class Gammaproteobacteria; order Enterobacterales; family Enterobacteriaceae; genus Kluyvera; species Kluyvera sp. CRP. The sequence continues at coordinate 3,366,059 of NZ_CP082841.1, forward strand.
TGGTAAAGCGCAGCCGTTTGAAATGAAGCCGTGGATCAACGGTGAATTCGGCGGCTCTAACCTGATGAGTTCGGCAGTCGCAAAGTATGAAGATACCCTGGCGCCACCGGCAAAACTGGAAGTGGGTCCCTATCCGCTGCTGCCGGGGGCGAAGGATGCAGGGTTATTTATCAAACCGTCGATGATATTCGCCATTAGCCGCAACACGAAGCATCCCAAAGAGGCGGCGATGCTGATGGATTACATGTTTAATCAGCCGGAAGGCGTCGCGCTGATGGGGCTGGAAAGAGGCTTCCCGGTGAGTAAAGCGGCGGCGGACTACGTGATGAAAAACAATATGGCGCAGCCGAACGATCCGGTGATTACCGGCCTTAAGCTGGTGGAGAGCATGCCGTCGGATAACGTCTACGTCTCGCCGTACTTTAAAAACCCGGAGATCGAACAGTACTGGCTGGATCTGACCCAGCGGATTGACTACGGCAAAATCAGCGCTGAAGACGCCGCCAAAGAGTTCGAACGCACCGCCAAACGCGCGCTGCGCAAACATACACCGATGAAATAAGAGGTTTTCATGGACAGAGAGCAACTGCAGTTTAGCGCGGAACAGACGGTGCAGATGACGGAAAAGCTGATTGACGCGCTGGTGAATATTCGTGATGAGAACGGCGCATTTCTCATGACGCTGGCGGATGGACGGGTGGTCGATACCAAAGGGTGGGGCGGCTGGGAATGGACTCACGGCATCGGTCTGTATGGCCTGTGGCAATACTGGCTGCAGACGCGTAACCCGCGCTGGATGGCAATCATCGAACAGTGGTTTACCGACCGTTTTCGCGAAGGCACGCCGACGAAAAACGTCAATACTATGGCGCCAATGCTGACGCTCGCCGCGTTGTATGAAGAGACGGGCCACTCGCCATGGCGGCGTTACATCGACATCTGGGCCAACTGGGTGATGCATGACATGCCGCGTACCGAGCTGGGTGGCCTGCAGCATATGACCTTCAATTTCGCGCATCACCAGCAACTATGGGACGATACGCTGATGATGAGCGTGATGCCGTTGGCGAAGGCCGGGCTGGTGCTCAATCGTCCACAGTGGGTGGACGAGGCTAAGCGTCAGTTCCTGCTGCATTCGCAGTACCTGTGTGATGCGCCGACCGGGCTGTGGTATCACGGCTGGAACTTTGAGGGGCGCCATCACTATGCTAAGGCGCTCTGGGGGCGCGGCAACAGCTGGGTGACGGTGTCCATCCCGGACTTTATCGAGATGCTCGACCTGCCGGAAGGCGACCCGGTGCGCGAGTTCTTGCTGGGCCAGCTAACGCGTCAGGTAGCGGCTCTGGCGCAGCGGCAGGATAGAGACAGTGGGTTATGGCACACGCTGCTGGATGACCCGAACTCTTATCTGGAGTCGTCGGCTTCGGCGGGTTTTGCGTATGGCATTCTGAAAGCGGTACGTCTGCGCTATATCGATAAACGTTTTCTCGCGACGGGGATTGCCGCAGCGGAAGGCGTGATGCGGCAGATTAACCCGCAGGGTGAACTGGCAAATGTTTCTTTCGGTACAGGGATGGGTAAGGATCTTGACTACTATCGCAATATTGAACGTACCACCATGCCTTATGGGCAGGCGATGGCGATGCTGGCGTTGATCGAGTATCAGAACCTGTTTATCTGAACCATGAACGGCGCTCCGGTCTATGACTGGAGCGCGCTGCGGTGGCTGATCAGCGGGAAGAGACCATATTTGCGCACCGTGCGCGGCGGTATGCCGAAGAAAAGCTTAAAACGATGGGAAAAGTAGTTACTGTCGTTAAAACCGCACAGATAGGCGATATCGGTAATAGATTGCTCGGAGGTAACCAACAAATTCATCGCATGACACAAACGCACGTGAGTAATGTAGTCATTTGGCGTCAGGGCGGTAATCGATTGGACTTTACGTTCCAGCATGCGTTTCTGAATATTAAATTTTTGTGCCAGATAATCGATGCTTAATTTGTCATTTGCATAATTGTGATGTAAGTAATTCAATAAATATATGATTGAATCTTCTTTTACGCAATTATCAGCCGCCTGGCTAATATGGCCGCGCTGCAAAAATATCGCCAGCTGAGTAAACAATGTTTCCAGCATGAGTGGTTGATGCGCCAAATTATGGCTTAATTCTTCATTTAATAGGTTGGTGTAAAATGTACTGTGCACAATGGTCTGGTGGGTGGCCATAAACTGTTTTTCAGGCGCAAAGTCAGCAAGCAGCGTCAGCAGCGTGTCAGTGAGAAAGGCGGGGCGGATCAAAATATTGAGCAGGGAAAGTTTTTCCACTTTCTCAAAATAGTGCTCTTCATGAGGCGCCACCACGAACACCGAACCACGACTGATGGGCCAGGAGATACCGTCAATGACGTGCATGCCGCTTCCTGAGGAGACGCAGACCATTTCGTAAAAGTCATGGGCGTGCAGCGGGCAGATGTCCTGGTCAGCGATGTGCTTGATCATCAATGACGCGTTATCCGGTGAATAGGTTGCGTGCCGACGTAGTGCCATGGCAATAGCCTTCATGGAAGTTGAGATTATTTCTCGACTATAGGATTTTATTACAAAGAAATGAAATGTTTTTTCATTAATTTGCGAGAGTTCACAGCTAATTTTTATTAGCTAATATTGAATGTGATAAAGATCACTGCCTCGTCCATCGCGACGATGCGCGATACAGTACGTCTTTATTATATTAGAGGAATCTATGAACGAGAATAAGTTATTAGGTCTGGCATGGATATCACCCTACATAATCGGGTTGCTGGTGTTTACCGCCTTCCCGTTTATATCGTCATTTTTATTAAGTTTTACCCAGTATGATTTGATGAGTCCTCCGCAATTTACCGGCATCGAAAACTATCGGTATATGCTGACGGAAGACTCACTGTTCTGGAAATCGATGGCGGTGACCTTTGTCTACGTTTTTTTGACCATTCCGGTGAAGCTAGCGTTTGCGCTGGGTATTGCCTTTGTGCTCAATTTTAAACTGCGGGGCATCGGTTTTTTCCGCACCGCGTACTACATCCCGTCGATTCTCGGCAGTTCGGTGGCTATCGCGGTGCTGTGGCGCGCGCTGTTCGCCATCGACGGCCTGTTTAACAGCATGCTGGGCGTGATTGGAGTCGATCCGATCAACTGGCTGGGCGAACCGTCGCTGGCGCTGATTTCGGTCACGCTGCTGCGCGTGTGGCAGTTTGGCTCGGCGATGGTTATCTTCCTCGCGGCGCTGCAAAACGTACCGCAATCGCAGTACGAAGCGGCGATGATCGACGGCGCGACGAAGTGGCAAATGTTCCTCAAGGTGACCGTGCCGTTAATTACGCCCGTCATTTTCTTCAACTTTATCATGCAGACCAGCGGGACCTTCCAGGAGTTCACTGGCCCGTATGTGATCACCGGCGGCGGCCCAACCTACTACACCTACTTGTTCTCGCTCTACATCTACGATACCGCTTTCAAATACTTTGATATGGGCTACGGCGCAGCGCTGGCGTGGGTGCTGTTCCTGGTGGTAGCCGTCTTTGCGGCGATTGCCTTTAAGTCTTCGAAATACTGGGTGTTCTACTCTGCCGATAAGGGAGGCAAAAATGGCTGAGTTGCAATCCGTTTTATCTACCAAAGAGGAAGCTGCGCGCGAAGTAGCCCGTACGCTGCGCCGTGAAAAAATCAGCCGGACCGTGCGTTACGTTATTTTGCTGGTCGTGGGGCTGATGATGCTTTACCCGCTGGCGTGGATGTTCTCGGCATCGTTCAAACCGAACCACGAAATCTTCACCACGCTGAATCTTTGGCCGTCGCACGCCACCTGGGACGGCTTTATTAACGGCTGGAAAACCGGTACCGAGTACAATTTCGGTCACTACATGATCAATACCTTTAAGTATGTGATCCCGAAAGTCATTCTGACCATCATTTCCTCCACCGTCGTCGCCTATGGTTTTGCCCGCTTCGAGATCCCGTGGAAGAAGTTCTGGTTTGCTACGTTGATTGCCACCATGCTGCTACCAAGCACCGTACTGCTGATCCCGCAATATCTGATGTTCCGCGAAATGGGCATGCTGAACAGCTATCTGCCGCTGTACCTGCCAACCGCTTTCGCCACGCAAGGGTTCTTCGTCTTTATGCTGATTCAGTTCCTGCGCGGCGTACCGCGCGATATGGAAGAGGCGGCGCAGATCGACGGCTGCAACTCGTGGCAGGTGCTGTGGTACGTGGTGGTGCCAATTCTGAAACCGGCGATTATCTCCGTCGCCCTGTTCCAGTTCATGTGGTCGATGAACGACTTTATCGGCCCGCTGATCTACGTCTATAGCGTTGATAAGTACCCAATTGCACTGGCACTGAAAATGTCCATCGACGTCACCGAAGGGGCGCCGTGGAACGAAATTCTGGCAATGGCGAGCATCTCCATTCTGCCCTCCATCATTGTGTTCTTCCTGGCGCAGCGCTACTTCGTCCAGGGTGTGTCCAGCAGCGGAATTAAAGGCTAAGAGGAAATATCATGGCTGAAGTGATTTTTAACAAACTGGAAAAAGTGTACTCCAACGGCTTCAAAGCGGTACATGGTATCGACCTTTCAATCGCAGAAGGGGAGTTTATGGTTATCGTCGGTCCGTCCGGCTGCGCCAAATCCACCACTCTGCGTATGCTGGCTGGCCTGGAAACCATCAGCGGCGGCGAAGTGCGCATCGGTGAGAAGATCGTCAACAACCTCGCGCCGAAAGAGCGTGGGATTGCGATGGTGTTCCAGAACTACGCGCTGTACCCGCACATGACCGTGCGTGAGAACCTGGCGTTTGGCCTGAAGCTGAGCAAAATGCCGAAAGATCAGATCGACGCCCAGGTGAACGAAGCGGCGAAAATCCTCGAGCTGGAAGAACTGCTGGACCGTCTGCCGCGTCAGCTCTCCGGTGGTCAGGCACAGCGTGTGGCCGTAGGCCGCGCGATTGTGAAAAAGCCGGACGTGTTCCTGTTCGATGAACCGCTATCTAACCTGGACGCCAAGCTGCGTGCCTCCATGCGTATCCGTATTTCCGACCTGCACAAGCAGCTGAAGAAATCCGGCAAGCCGGCAACCACCGTTTACGTTACCCACGATCAGACCGAAGCGATGACCATGGGCGACCGTATCTGCGTGATGAAGCTTGGCCACATCATGCAGGTAGATACCCCGGACAACCTATACCATTATCCGCAAAATATGTTTGTGGCTGGCTTTATCGGCGCGCCGGAAATGAACATCAAACCGGCGAAAATCGTCATAAAAGACGACGGTCTGCACATTACTGTGGGTCATGACACACTGCCTCTGAGCGCCCAGCAGCAGAGTAAAGTGGCAAACTACGTTGATAAAGACGTCTTTTTCGGCATTCGCCCGGAATATGTTACCGTCTCCACTCAGCCGTTTGCTCAGGGCTGTGGACGCGGGACGCTGATTCGCGCGGAAAATATGGGGCACGAATTCTTCCTCTATCTACAGGTAGGCGAATTTGAGATGACGGCGCGCATGCCCTCGGACGAGGCTAAAGGCATTCTCGACGCTGGACTGCATAGCCAGGTATGGTTCCGTTTTGAGATGGAGAAGTGTCACATCTTTGATGCGCAGAGCGAGCAGAATATCTCGCTGTAAGGCAGGAAAAGGTTGCCGTTTTAAAGCAAACGGCAACCACGGCATTACTTACTCAGCAAATGCCCCATTTTCGCCGCTTTGGTGTCGAGATAGTGGGCATTTTTCGGGTTACGCCCAACAATCAGCGGCACACGTTCCACAATATTGATGCCCGCTTCGGTCAGAATCTCGACTTTTTTCGGGTTGTTGGTCAGCAGACGCACCGCGTCGACGCCCAGCAGTTTGAACATATCGGCACACAGGGTGAAGTCACGTTCGTCGGCGGCAAAACCGAGCTGGTGGTTGGCCTCCACGGTATCGTAGCCCTGATCCTGCAGTGCGTAGGCGCGAATTTTATTCAGCAAGCCAATGTTACGGCCTTCCTGACGATGATAAAGCAGAATCCCACGGCCTTCTTCCGCAATGTGCGACAGCGCTGCCTCAAGCTGGAAACCACAATCACAGCGCAGGCTAAACAGCGCGTCGCCGGTTAAACATTCCGAGTGTACCCGCGACAGCACCGGCGTTTGCCCGGTAATATCACCAAAAACCAGTGCGACGTGATCGTGCCCGGTTGCCAGTTCTTCAAAGCCCACCATCAGGAAATCGCCCCAGGGGGTTGGCAGTTTGGCTTCTGCCACACGTTTAAGCTGCATGTGATTCTCCAGATTATGTTAGCGTCAGCGACGCCTTCTGTTTTCCTTATTTTGCCACAACGTGCTTTACTTCACCTAATCGTGCGCGGGTGACCGCCGGTAAAGCGCACAAAATTGAACATTTATGAGGTTTTCGCGCGGTAACCTCGTTGAAAAAAGGAAGAAAAATGTCGACCATCGCCCGACGAACGCTTATTGGCGCCATCCTGCTTTTACTGATGCCATTGACGGTCTGGCTCTCCGGCTGGCAGTGGCTGCCGGGGCCGAGCGGCTGGTGGCTGCAGGCGCTGTATGCGGTGACGGAAACGGTCACCCAGCCGTGGGGAATTATCACTCATCTACTGCTGTGTGCGCTGTTTCTCTGGGCGCTGAGGCCACGCCTTCGTGGGGCAATCATCCTGGCGATCATTCTCAGCGCGGCGGTGCTTCTGGGGCAGGGCGCAAAATCGCTGGTTAAAGGGGTGGTACAAGAGCCGCGACCGTTTGTTATCTGGCTGGAAAAAACACAGCAAATTCCGGTCGAGCAGTTCTACACTTTAAAGCGGGGCGAACGTTCGGCACTGGTGAAAGAACAGCTGGCACAACAGCATGATATACCGGGTTTTTTGCGTCATCACTGGCAAAAAGAGACCGGTTTTGCCTTTCCGTCCGGGCACACCATGTTTGCCGCAACCTGGGCACTGCTGGCGGTTGGGTTGCTGTGGTCGCGTCGTCGGGCGTTGGCGGTGGCATTCCTGATGGCCTGGGCGGTCACGGTGATGGGCAGTCGCCTGCTGTTGGGAATGCACTGGCCGCTGGACCTGATGATGGCAACGGTCATGTCGTGGCTGCTGGCGACGCTCGCCAGCTGGCTGGCGGTGCGGTACTGTGGACCGTGGAAAAAAGAGACATAAAAACAGGGCGCGATACGATGAAAAGGGGAAAAGGGTTGATTTCCCGCACGCTAACCCACAGATCTAAGGCTTGCGGAACGCTTTTCCATTTCGTCGTCGCGGTGAAGATGTTATTTTATAAGGCTAGGTGCTGTGTCGACACTGCAGAAGCCGCATAACGGGAAGTAATGTGAAATACCTACTCATTTTTTTATTGGTGTTAGCGATTTTCGTCATCTCAGTGACGCTGGGTGCGCAAAACGATCAGCTTGTGACCTTCAATTATCTGTTGGCACAGGGTGAATTCCGAATTTCAACGCTGCTGGCGGTGCTGTTTGCCGTGGGCTTCGCCATTGGCTGGCTGGTCTGCGGCCTGTTCTGGCTGCGCGTGCGCGTTTCGCTGCTGCGTGCCGAACGTAAAATCAAACGTCTGGAACATCAACTTGCCCCTGAGACGGCCACTACGGTAGCGCCGGAAGTTCCGGCGGCGAAGGAATAATCATCTATGCTGGAGTTGTTGTTTCTGCTTTTACCCGTCGCCGCCGCCTACGGTTGGTATATGGGCCGCAGAAGTGCGCAACAGTCCAAACAGGACGAAGCGAACCGCTTGTCACGTGATTACGTGGCAGGGGTGAACTTTCTTTTAAGCAACCAGCAGGATAAAGCGGTTGACCTGTTCCTCGATATGCTCAAAGAGGACACCGGTACCGTGGAAGCGCACCTGACCCTGGGCAATTTGTTCCGCTCGCGCGGCGAGGTTGACCGGGCTATCCGCATTCACCAGACGCTGATGGAAAGCGCCTCTCTCACTTACGACCAGCGCCTGTTGGCGGTACAACAGCTTGGCCGCGACTATATGGCCGCCGGGCTGTACGATCGGGCGGAAGACATGTTCAACCAGCTGGTCGACGAAACCGATTTTCGTATCAGCGCGCTTCAGCAGCTTCTGCAAATCTATCAGGCGACCAGCGACTGGCAGAAGGCGATTGATACCGCCGAACGCCTGGTGAAGCTGGGTAAAGATAAGCATCGTGGCGAAATCGCGCATTTCTGGTGCGAACTGGCGCTTCAGCAGATGGGTAACGACGAGCTGGATAAAGCCATGTCGCTGCTCAAACGCGGTGCGGCGGCGGACCCTTCCAGCGCTCGCGTCTCTATTATGATGGGGCGAGCGTGGATGGCGAAAGGTGATTACGCCAAAGCGATGGACAGCCTGCTACGGGTGATTGACCAGGATAAAGAGCTGGTCAGCGAAACGCTGGAAATGCTGCAAACCTGCTATCAACAGTTGGGTAAAGAGAAGGAGTGGGAACATTTTCTTCAGCGCTGTGTGGAAGAAAACACCGGTGCGACGGCAGAATTGATGCTGGCGCAGGTGGTTGAGCAGAGCAAAGGTGGCGACGCGGCGCAAACCTACGTCACGCGCCAGCTCCAGCGTCATCCCACGATGCGCGTGTTCCACAAACTGATGGACTACCATCTCAACGAAGCGGAAGAAGGGCGCGCGAAAGAGAGCCTGATGGTGCTGCGCGATATGGTCGGCGAACAGGTGCGCAGCAAACCGCGCTACCGCTGTCAGAAATGTGGTTTTACGGCCTATACGCTGTACTGGCACTGCCCGTCGTGCCGCGCGTGGTCGACCATTAAACCGATTCGCGGACTTGATGGTCAGTAATTTATAAAAAACTATCCACTTAGTTACAACATCCTTTAATTTCCCCAACCGTTGCCGCCTCTGCCATTGTGCCTGCGGGGTCACGCAGGTAGAATGCTGCCCGTTTACCTTTTCTGCACCGCGCGTGCCCATCAACAAGAAGGTCCAGTCATGTCCGTTGCTTCATCTTCTTCTCGTATTACCACATCTTCTCCCGTTGTTGTCGCCCTCGACTATGATAATCGTGACAAGGCGTTGGCCTTCGTTGACCGTATCGACCCGCGCGATTGCCGCCTGAAAGTCGGCAAAGAGATGTTTACGCTGTTTGGCCCGCAGCTGGTGCGTGATTTACAGCAGCGCGGTTTTGATCTCTTCCTGGACCTGAAATTCCACGATATTCCAAACACAACGGCGCACGCGGTTGCGGCAGCGGCCGATCTCGGCGTGTGGATGGTAAACGTGCATGCCTCCGGCGGCGCGCGGATGATGACCGCCGCGCGTGAAGCGCTGGTGCCCTTTGGTAACGACGCGCCGCTGCTGATTGCGGTCACCGTGCTGACCAGCATGGAATCCAGCGATTTGCAGGATCTGGGCATTACCCTGGCGCCGGCGGATTACGCGGCGAAGCTGGCGGCATTGACCAAAAACTGCGGCCTGGATGGCGTCGTTTGCTCGGCACAGGAAGCGGTTTGCTTCAAGCAGGAGCTGGGGCAGGCGTTCAAACTGGTGACGCCGGGGATTCGTCCGGCGGGCAGCGCGGCGGGCGATCAGCGCCGTATCATGACGCCGGAGCAGGCGCTGGCGGCGGGCGTTGACTATATGGTTATTGGCCGTCCGGTGACTCAGTCTGCCGATCCGGCGCAGACGCTGCGCGACATTAATGCATCATTAAATCTGGGGGCGTAATGAGCGATTCTAACAGCCGTCTGGTTTATTCCACGGAAACTGGGCGTATTGACGAACCTAAAGCCGTTGCGGAGCGCCCCAGGGGGGATGGCATCGTACGCATTCAACGTCAAACCAGCGGGCGTAAAGGAAAGGGCGTATGCCTGATTACCGGGATTGACCTGGATGACGACGCGCTGGCGAAACTGGCGGCTGAGCTGAAGAAAAAATGCGGCTGCGGCGGCGCGCTGAAAGATGGCGTGATTGAAATTCAGGGCGACAAACGCGACCTGCTGAAAACGCTGCTGGAAGCAAAAGGTATGAAGGTGAAGCTGGCAGGCGGTTAAGGCGTCCTCCAGGTCAGATTGCCAAACGACCAATGAAAAGGGCCCCGAACATTGTCGGGGCCCTGATAATCTTTCTGAATTAGCTTATTTACCAACCTGGTGGCCGATGATCCCACCGACCGCCGCACCGCCCAGAGTACCCAGCGCGCTACCGTCGGTTAACACAGCGCCACCGATGGCACCTGCACCGGCGCCCAGCGCGGTATTACGATCGCGTTTGGACCAGTTAGAACATGCGCTCAGCGACATGACCAGCGTTACTGCTACCATCGCGGCAGCCATTTTCTTGCTCATTGAAGTCATTTTATTTCTCCTGAATATTCTATTCACGGAAGAGCACCTTAAGTATAGCCATTGCCAGAGGTTTCTCCTGTGAAGCTTGTTGCGCAGGTTGTAAATTTTATTGCTAAAAGTCACGTAAGTGATAGTTACTTCCTGTTATATCGCTAACATTAATTTTACGATTTTGTGATGTCGCTGACAGGTAAAAAGTCTTAATTCCGGGGTCGGAAAACTCTCATAGCGAGGCGGGAAGGGGAAACAAGAAACCCGATGCGGCGACACACCGGGTTGGGTCAATCAGGGACGTGGCACAATATTCACAGTCAAACCGGACTGCTCAAGCTGTAGCTGCTTTTCCGTTGCCAGATTATCGTCAGTAATCACCCGGCTGAACTGGTTCATCGGCCCCAGTGCATACGGATGAATGGCGCCGAATTTCGAGCTGTCACTCAGGACAATCGCTTCGCTACCTTTCTCCAGGACCGCGTTGACGATATCTGCGCGCATCATGTCGCGGCCGGTAAACCCGGTTTCCGGCTGCCAGCCGTCGATACCGATAAATGCTTTGCTGAAGTGTACCTGCTGAATGTACTGACGCGTCAGCGGGCCAACCATGCTTTCACTTTTCTTCTGATAAATGCCGCCCAGCAGAATCACTTCTCCCGGCGTCTCTTTCAGCAGATGGGCGATATAGCTGCTGACGGTGATAATGGTGATGTCTGGTTGCGTCGCCAGCGCACGCGCCAGCAGGGCATTGCTACTGCCGTTTTCGATAAACACCGTTTCGCCGGGCTGCACCAACGAAGCGGCAAACTCGGCCAGCTCGCGCTTGAGAGCGAAGTTGTTCATCATGCGCGTTTCAACGTCTTCGCTATCCAGCGGGACCGCGTAACCATGAGTACGTCGCAAATAGCTCTGTTTCTCCAGCAGATTCAGATCCTGACGAATTGTCACTTCCGAAACGCCGGTCATTTTTGCCAGGTCGGCAACGCTCATGCGGCCTTTATCGATGACCAGTTGTAAAATTGTTTGCTGTCGGGCATTCATAATAAATCGATCAATTTCTCTACGCGAAGGCGGCTGTCAGGCTGAGCACCGCTGTTCGCTGGGCAAAGGACGTCAGATTTCCCACGGGGATTTAGGCTGACCTGTTCTGTTGTCGCGTTCGTCCGCGGCGTGAGCCAGCAGTTCTGCTTTTAATATTTCCAGATTGTTGATGGCGGAGTGGGTGTCACCGCCGACCAGAATATCCAATACGGTATCAATACGTTGGGCTACCTGACGCGCATCGAGCTCGGACATGGTGGGATCCTGTTGATAAATTCGATTGAAATCAATGATGCAAAATTTACAGACAAAAGAGAAGTGAAAAAAAGGCTTACCTTATAACCCCTGACGCGCCTCCAGCCAGCGTTCCAGTTCGGCAGCGGGCATAGGGCGGGCAAAATAGTAGCCTTGCCGCTCGTCAACGCCATTTTGCACCAGGAATGCGTCGTCGTCAGCATCCTCCACCCCTTCGGCAATAATGCGCAAATTAAGCGCACGGGCGACGGCAATAATCGCCAGCGCCAGCGACTGGGAAACCGACTGTTTATGCACATGATGCACAAAACTATGGTCCAGCTTGATAGTATCTATGGGGAAACGCGCCAACTGCGACAGCGACGAATAGCCGGTACCGAAATCGTCGAGGTGAATCTGCGCGCCGAGCGAGCGAAACTGTTGAATGACCTCCAGAGCCTGGTCAGCATTATCTATCAGGCAGCTTTCGGTCAGCTCAATATCTATCGGGCATTCAGAAAAGTGTTGAGCCTTAAGCGCCTGTTTAAGGTCGCTAAAAATGGATTGATCGACCAACTGGCGCGCCGAAACGTTGACGGCCACGCGCAGATGAATACCGCGGTCTCGCCAGTAAGCCAACTGACGAATGGCTTCAAGCATGACCCAGCGCCCCAGCGGCACAATCAGCCCGGATTCTTCGGCGTAAGAGATAAAGTCGAGCGGCGGAATTAGCCCGCGCTCCGGCGAATTCCAGCGTACCAGCGCTTCCAGACTCTGGATTTCGCCGTTTAGCGCCACTTTGGGCTGATAATGGATGACCAGTTGATCGCTTTGCAGCGCTTTGCGCAGGTTAGTATCCAGCCACAGATATTCGAACACTCGTTGATTCATTTCGGGGGAAAAGACGCTGAAGCGTCCGCGGCCTTTTTCTTTCGCGGTGTACATCGCGGTGTCGGCATTGCGAATCAGGCTCTCACGGTCTTCCCCGTGCTGCGGTGCGAGCGAAATGCCGAGTGAACAGCCGCTGTAGACCTCAATCAGGCCGATACGAAAAGGATCGCGTAGGCGGGTCAGCACCCGTGACGCCATCGCCTCCAGCGCGCATTGCGAGGTATTCACCGCCAGGACGATAAACTCGTCGCCACCGAGCCGCGCCAGCGTCTGGCCGTCTTCCAGACAGCTTAAAATCGACAGCGCGACAGACTGCAACAGCTGGTCGCCAAAGACGTGGCCGTAGGCATCATTCACCTTCTTGAAGTTGTCGAGGTCGAAATAGACAAGACCCACCTGATGGTCGCCCTGACGGTTATCCATCGCGCGGCCAATCAGTTCATTGATCGCGTGCCGATTGGGCAGGCCAGTAATGGTGTCAGTATTGGCCAGCACCCGCAGGCGTTCCTGGGCTTTGCGTTCCTCGGTAATATCGGTTCCGGAACAGATGAGAAAGATCTCGTTTTTGCCGCTGCCGCTGTGCACAAAGCGGTTGCGAAATAAAAACAGGCGTGAGCCTTTACGCGTTTTGATCCAGCGCTCAACTTCATACGGCCCGCCGTTGGTAAAAAAACGGCTGACGTTTTCCCGCGCCGCTGCGGCTTCCGGGGCCGACATAAACAATTCGAACGCCGTTTTGCCGATGACGTCCTGTTCTTTGAGGCCGGTATACTCTTCGCATAAGCGGTTGAAGCGCTGAATTTTGCCTTCTCTGTCGAGAATGACGATCACGGCGTTGGCTTCCGAAACCACCTGTTCGGCAAACAGCAGGCCTTGTAACAGATCGCGGGCGACGGAAGAGGTATCAAACCAGGAAGAGGCGGTACCGGCCCATTCGGTACCACTGACCTTGCGGCCAATTAAATGCAGAGGGACGTCGTAGCCGTTAAGCTGAATATTCAGGGCGATGCTGGACGTGGTGACGCTCATGGCGCGAATACGGCTGGCGTTTTCGTCACTTAACGGAACGGCAAAGTCGGCATTCGCATCGGGATCCGTCCCTAAAAGCAGCGTCGGTTCGGCACGCGACAAACGCCAGTAGAGGCTGGTTTCGCTGGAGTTTGGGTCGAGCAGATTTTGTGCCAGAGACTTGACCATACCTTCCTCTCGTCCATCTGCGTGCGGATGCCATGGTATTCAGTGTGAACGTTTTTCGGCTTTTTCGCTGAGAAAAAAGAGAGTCGGTGAGCAGTAGATAAAAAAACGGCCCCGAAAGGGGCCGTTTGGCGAAGATTACGCGGCTGGGCGGGCAATCACGCTGCGCGTCTCCATGCGGACTTCCGCGATGGTGACATCAATGACGTCGGTGACCTTATAGACCACTTCGCCTTTGATCTGCACGGTGCCGCTCTCCTGGCTGCAGACCAGCTCGTCACGCACGGCGTGCAGGAACGGCGCCGGAATAAAGGCGACCGCGCCGTTATCGACCAGGCGCACGCGCATACCGCCACGGCTGATATCGATAATCTCAGCGGCAAAGCGCGTCTCTGTACCTGCCATTGGGCTCAGGTAGCGCGCATACAGCCAGTCAGCGACGTCGCGTTCTGCCATGCGGTTCAGGCGACGGCGTTCGGCCATCTGCACGGTTATGTCATCCTGCGGACGTGAGGCGCTTTCACCTTTAATCACCGCCTTCAGCAGACGATGGTTAATCATATCGCCATACTTACGAATCGGTGAGGTCCAGGTGGCGTAGGCCTCAAGACCTAAACCAAAGTGCGGCCCCGGCTCGGTGCTGATTTCAGCGAATGACTGGAAGCGACGGATACGGCTGTCGAGGAAGCCAGATGGCTGTGCGTCCAGCTCGCGGCGTAGCTTGCAGAAACCGGCCAGCGTCAGCACCTCTTGCGGATCGACGTGCACATCATGCGTTTTCAGCAGGGCCGCCAACGCTTCAGTGTTATCCGGCGCGAACCCGGTGTGGACGTTATAAACGCCGAAACCGAGTTTATCGCGCAGCACGCGAGCAGCGCAGATGTTCGCAGCAATCATTGACTCTTCAACGATGCGGTTAGCAATGCGGCGCGGCTCGGCGACGATATCCAGCACTTCGCCTTTCTCCCCCAGTACGAAACGGTAATCCGGGCGGTCTTTAAACACCAGCGCGTGGGTTTGACGCCATTCGCTACGTGCCTGGCATACGCGCTGCAGCAGGGTAATCTGGCGTGCGATTGCTTCGCTCTGCGGCTGCCAGCTACCGGTGTTCTCCAGCCAGTTGGAGACGTCGTCGTACACCAGTTTGGCTTTCGACTCGATACTGGCGGCAAAGAACTCAATGTTGTCTTCGATGGTGCCATCGGCGGCCAGCGTCATGCGGCAGGCAAGCACCGGGCGCACCACGTTAGCGCGCAGCGAACAGAGGTCGTCAGACAGCTCGCGCGGCAGCATCGGAATGTTGAAGCCCGGCAAATAGTTGGTAAACGCGCGAATTTTCGCGGCGTTGTCCAGCTTGCTGCCTTCCACGATCCAGGCGGTAGGATCGGCGATGGCGACGGTCAGCAGCAGCTTGCCATCGGCGGCTTCTTCCACGTACAGCGCATCGTCCATATCTTCGGTGCTGGCGCTGTCGATGGTGACAAAATCCAGCGCGGTGAGATCGCGGCGCTCAAGGCCTTCGTCCTGCATCTCGGTGGCGACGCCGTTCGGCGCTTCTTTTTCCAGGTTGTGACGGGCGAGGGTAACCCACCATGGCACAAAGTGGTCGTCACCAAAGGTGATGAATTGGGTCAGCTCGGCGTAGAAGCTGCGATCGCCTTTCAGCGGATGACGGCGCATTTCAGCAACGGCCCAGTCACCCTCTTTAAAATCATGCGTTACGCCGCGTTCGGCGCGGCAAGGAATGGCGTCTTTCAACAGCGGATGGTCAGGCACGATAGACAGACGATCGTCCTTACGATGTACCTTGCCCACAAAGCGGGTCAGGAACGGCTCGACCAGTTCTTCCGGCTCTGCACTCTCTTTTTCGCGTTCAGAGTGGATCACCGCAATAATACGGTCGCCGTGCATCACTTTTTTCATCTGCGGCGGCGGAATAAAGTAGCTTTTCTGTGCGTCGACTTCGAGGAAACCGAAACCTTTTTCCGTGGCTTTGACGACCCCTTCCGCGCGGGGCGTTTGGGAATGGAGTTGCTGTTTTAGCTGCGCAAGCAGCGGGTTGTCCTGAAGCATATTGATCTATTTTCGTGGCCAAAAGAGCGGCTGTCATTTTTACGCGAATCCATAGGACGCAGCAAGCGCTGTTTCACCTTTTACGTAACTTGTTGTGCGGCTCCGAGCGCGATGTGCAGGCGATTTAACCAACCGTTCAATGCGCTCCAGGTGAGCAGGGTGATAGCGTCAGGCGTCGATAGCCCGTGCTCGATAAGCGGGTTCAGTTGCGCGGCGCTAAAGCGGTCCGGCGCGCGGGTCAGTAACTGTGTGGCCTGAGCGAGCGCGCGTTCGCAGGGGAAATGGTGGCTCCACGCCAGAATCGCCCGTTCACCGTTGCGTACCGCCTCGGGTAGGCCGCTGGCGCCCTGCCATAATCCGCTGTTGTAGTTGAAACAGCTCACGCTGCCGTTGATGCGCGCGGGAATGAGCGCCGACAGCGGCAGCAGCGGATGCGTAAACGTCAGGGCATCCAGGAGTTCGCCGAACCCGGCCAACAGCGTCTCCTCGTGCGCCAGCACCGGCGCTAGCGCGTGCAGTTCTGGCAGATTTTGCCAGCGGGAGAGCGCTTCACCCTGCGGGGTGTTGGCCTGGTGGGCTTCGATAACCTCCAGATCGGTGTGCCACTGCGCGCTTTCATTATTAAAGCGATCGGCGTCTGAATCCTCCTGCACCGGCATGCCGGGGATCCAGCGCACCGGAAAGCCCAGATGCGCCTGGAAGAGGGCGACGACGCGGGCCTGGAAGCCGACAAAGCCCACAATCTGATTAATCAGAATGATGTCGTGCAGCGTGAGCCCTACGCCGTCCAGTTGCTGGCGCGCACGCGGAGTGATGATGGACGGCGAGCTGGCAAGCTGACGTGCGTATTCGGTCATTTGCGCCAGCCTACGGTTACTTTCTCGCGATGAGTCAGGCCCCTGTAGAGGGGCGAGACGCGCGGCATAGTGGTTACACAGCCGCTGAACGCCGGAAACCTGCGCCACGGTCAGGGCGGTACTCAGGCGGTCGTAATCGCTGAACGTGCGCAGACGATTCACCGGAACGGTATCCGGGAACAGTAAATTAGCCAGCTTACGGCCAGCGTTCAGCCAGCGCTGATTGGCATTAAGTAGCGCATCAGGCAGGACGAGGTCGAGTAAAAAACGGTCGTCAACGTGCGCAGCTTCAGGAACCAGCGGCATCACGTCGCTGTGTTGGGTTCTCGACTGGGTTTCGTGATACCAGTGGTTTTTGCCGGAAACGCGGCGTGGCTCCATGGGAGTTCCTTGATCTGAAGGTGGCGAGCCAGCAGCGTCGAAGGAGATGTTGCCGGATCGTTATGGATAAATATCCTGGCGCATGCGTGACGAGGGAGAAAATATTGTTCGGCGATAATTAATAACTGACTGGAATAACAAAGGCGGGAGGGGGCTGTAAGCCGGATAAGGCGTTTACGCCGCCATCCGGCAATATGCGCCAATTTGCCTGATGGCGCTGCGCTAATCTGGCCTGGAATCGGGGCTACAGATCCAGCTCGTTCATTGCCGCAATGCTGAAGCCGCCGTCAACGTGCAGCACTTCACCGGAAACACCGGCGGCCAGGTTTGAGCACAGGAAGGCGGCGGAATTACCAACATCTTCAATGGTCACGGTACGACGGATCGGCGTAACCGCTTCGCAATGGGCGAGCATTTTTCGGAAATCCTTTATACCGGAGGCGGCCAGCGTACGAATCGGGCCCGCGGAGATGGCATTGACGCGAACCCCCTCCGGCCCCATGGCGTTAGCCATATAGCGGACGTTAGCTTCCAGCGACGCTTTCGCCAGGCCCATCACGTTGTAGTTGGGGATGGCGCGCTCTGCGCCGAGGTAGGAAAGCGTCAGCAGGGCTGAACCGGGGTTCAGCATCCCACGGCAGGCTTTCGCCATCGCCACGAAGCTGTATGAGCTGATGTCGTGGGCGATTTTAAAGCCTTCACGGGTGACCGCGTTGACGTAGTCGCCGTCGAGCTGGTCGGCGGGAGCAAAGCCAATCGAGTGAACGAAACCGTCAAACTGTGGCCATGTTTTTACCAGCTCGCTGAACAGCGCTTCAATGCTCGCGTCTTCCGCCACGTCGCACGGCAGCACAATGTGCGAGTCCAGCGAGGCGGCGAAATCTTCCACGCGGCCTTTCAGTTTGTCGTTCTGATACGTGAACGCCAGTTCGGCCCCTTCGCGGTGCATCGCCTGGGCAATGCCGTAGGCGATGGACAGTTTGCTGGCGACACCGGTAATCAGGATACGTTTGCCGGAAAGAAAACCCATAGCGTAATCATCCTTCTCTTGATGGTGATTGCGGCGATCAGCGGTCTTTACGCCAGGCATCGGCGGTCAGCGCCTCGCCAAAGTGACCGGCAATCAGCCGCTTGGTTAAGTCGTGCAGCGGGGAGGCCAGCACGTCGGCGGTGCTGCCGCGCTCGACCACTTCCCCCTGGTGCATCACCAGCACCTGGTCGCTGATGTGCTTCATCATGCCCAAATGCTGAGTCACGTAAATATACGAGATACCCTGTTTTTCCTGCAGTTCGAGCATCAGGTTTACCAGTTGCGAACGCATCGACATATCGAGCGAGGCCAACGCTTCATCGCAGATAATGACCTTCGGGCGCAAAATCAGCGCACGCGCCAGGCCCAGACGCTGTTTCTGCCCCGGTGCCAGCATGTGCGGATAGTAGCTGACGTGGTCCGGCAACAGGCCGACCAGGCGCAGGGTATCGATAATCTGCTGACGTCGCGCCTCGGGTTCAAGGTCGGTGTTCAGACGCAGCGGGAAATCAAGGATTTGCGAAATGCGCTGACGTGGGTTCAGCGAGGTGCTCGGATCCTGGAAAATCATGCGAATGCGCTGGCTACGGAATGAGTAGTCGCCGAACTCCAGCGGATGATCGTCAATCAGCAGTTCGCCGGTGGTCGGTTCCACCATCCCGGCCAGCATTTTGGCCAGCGTCGACTTGCCCGAACCGTTCTCGCCGATAATCGCCAGCGTTTGCTTTTCACGCAGGGTAAAGCTCAGCGGCTTCACCGCCTGTAGCGTCTGGCGATGGAACCAGCCGGTGCGGTAGCGGAAGGTTTTGCTCAGGTTGCGCACTTCAAGCAGCGTTTCGACCATGTCACTCTTTCTCCATATTCAGCGGGAAATGACAGGCGAACAGGTGGTTCTTCGCTCCCGTCAGACGCGGGGTTTCAATACATTTGCGCTGCGCGTACGGGCAACGTGGCCCCAGACGGCAGCCCATCGGCAGCTGTTCCAGCAGGGGAATGGCGCCGGAAAGGGTATTCAGGCGACTTTTATGCGGCATTGAGCGGCCAAAGTCCGGAATCGCGCGGATCAGCGCCTGGGTATACGGGTGATGAGGGATGGTCACCAGCTCTTCGCTCGGCGCGGTCTCTACCGTTTGCCCGCAGTACATCACGTTGATCTTATCCGCCCAGTGGGTCAGCATCTGCAAATCATGAGAAATCAGCAGGATGGTGGTGTTGTTATTCTGATTGAGGCCGGTTAACAAACGGAAGATCTGCGCCTGGGTGGTCGGTTCCATGGCGTTGGTTGGCTCATCGGCAATCAGCAGGCGCGGCTGGTTAGCCAACGCGATGGCAATCATGACCTTCTGGCATTCGCCTTCCGTCAGCTCATACGGGAAGCTGCGCATCGCATCTTTGTGATCCTTGATACCGACGCGGTGCAGCAGCTCGATCGCGCGACGTTTGCGCCAGCCAAAACGCTGCCACCAGTGGCCCTTGAAGGTCCAGCCGGGGATGTTTTGCATCAGCTGCAGGCCCACGCGTTCAGAAGGATCCAGACAAGACTGCGGTTCCTGGAAAATCATGGAGACGTTGTGGCCGACCAGTTTTCGCCGCTCGCGGTTGGACAGGCGCAGCAGGTCGATATCGTCAAAACGCATACGGTCGGCGGTGACGCGCCAGTTATCTTTGGTGACGCCGCAAATCGCTTTGGCGATCAGGCTCTTGCCTGAACCAGATTCTCCCACCAGGCCGCGAATTTCGCCTTCGGCCAGCGTCATGCTGACGCGGTCAACGGCTTTCACCCAGCCTTCGTTGGTTTTAAATTCGATGGTTAAATTGCGAATATCAAGTAACGGCATTACTCCACCCCCGCGTTAATGGCGCGGCGAATACCGTCGCCCAGCAGGTTGACCAGCAGCACGCTAATCATGATTGCCGCGCCCGGCAGCATTACCGTCCACGGCGCCACGTAGATAAGCTCCAGTGCATCGCCGAGCATCGCGCCCCATTCCGGTGACGGTAGCTGCGCGCCAAGATCGAGGAAGCCCAGCGCGGCGATATCAAGGATCGCCATCGATAGCGCGCGGGTAATTTCGGTGACCAGCCCGGCAGCAATGTTCGGCAGAATGGCAAACCACAGAATATTGAGCGTGGTGGCGCCGTCGAGGCGGGCGGCGATGACATAATCACGCTCCAGCTCGTCGTGTACCATGCTGTAGATTGAACGCACCATGCGCGGCAGCAGGGCCAGCCAGACGGCAAACATCGCGTGGCTGAGATGCGGCCCGGCAAAAGCGACGACGATAATCGCCAGCAGCAGCGACGGAATTGACAGCAGCGTGTCGAGAATATGGTTCAGCACCGCCGAACGCAGCCCACGGGTTGATCCCGCAAATGCGCCCAGCACCAGCCCGAAGGCGGTGGCGGCGAGGGTGACAACAAACGCGCCGCCGACAGTGGGCGCGGCACCGCTAAGCAGGCGGCTCAGCACATCACGCCCCAGATCGTCGGTACCGAGAAAGAAAGAGACTTCGCCGTAGCGCGACCATGACGGCGGCAAAAGCTGATAGCCGAGGAACTGCTGATCGATACCGTAGGGCGCAAACCAGCCGCCCAGAATGCACACGACCGCCAGCCCGGCGCAGCCGTACAGGCCGATCATCGCCGTGGTGTCGCCATAGAACTTGCGCCACACGGTGCGCAGCGCACCCGGCGGGCGTTTCTCGAGGTAGACGCTATCGTAAGGCATACCATTCCTTATGTTTCAACGGGTTAGCCATAGCACCCAAAATATCGGATATCACGTTCACAATGATCACCAGCGCGCCAATCACCATCACTCCGGCGGAGATCGCCGCATAGTCCTGCTGGCGAATGGCATTAATCATCCAGCGTCCCAGCCCCGGCCAGCTAAAGACCATTTCGGTGATCATCGCCAGGGTCAGCATGGTGGAGAACTGCAGCCCCAGACGTGGGATCACCGGCGGCAGCGCGTTGTGCAGCACATGGCGACGCAGAATGGTCAGACGCGAAACGCCGCGCGTGGCCGCTGCCTTCACGTAGTTGGTATCGTAGACCGCAATGGTGCTGATACGCATCAGGCGCACCACTTCGGTGGTGGGCGCGACGGCCAGCGTTAACACCGGCAGCACCATATGGCGCACAGCGCTCATAATCATTTCATGCCGCCACGGCGAGTCGGAGAGCCAGGCATCAATCAGCGCGAAGCCGGTGACGCTTTTCACTTCATACAGCAGATCGAAGCGCCCGGAAACCGGCAGCCAGCCCAGCGTCAGCGAGAAGAAGAGGGTCAGTAACAGCGCCAGCCAGAAAATCGGAATCGAGAAGCCGAGCAGGGCGAAGAAGCTGATCACTTTATCCTGCCATTTATTGCGGGTGATGCCCGCCAGCATGCCAACGGGAATGCCTATCAGCAGCGCAAAGCCAAACGCCAGAATGCACAGCTCCATGGTCGCCGGAAACACTTCGCGCAGCTGTTCGGAAATCGGCTGGCCGTTAATGCTCGATACGCCAAAATCCCAGTGCATGACGCCGTCAAACCAGAAGGCCCAGGCGTTCCACAGCGACGCGCCCTGTAACGGCGCGTGCGGCGTAAAATAGCTCAGGCTGAAGCCGACAAAGGTCAGGAAAAAGAGGGTAACCAGCAGCAATAACAGGCGACGAAGGGTGAAAATAATCATGGTTTTTGCACCTTCTCTTCTTTTTCCCGCGACACGCCGGCGAATGAGGTGTTGCCAAACGGACTCAGCACCAGCCCTTTAATATCGTAACGATAGGCCTGCAGGCGTAGCGAAGACGCCAGCGGCAGCACCGGCAGCTCGCGCGCCAGAATTTGCTGGGCTTCATCGTAGGCGTCAATGCGTGAGGCCAGCTGCTGCGAGTCCAGCGCTTTGCGCAGCACATTGTCAAACTCACGGTTACACCAGTGGGCGAAGTTGGTCTGCGAGGTAATGGCCGCGCAGCTCAGCAGCGGACGGAAGAAGCTGTCCGGATCGTTACTGTCCGTGGCCCAGCCGGAGAGCGTCAGGTCATGGTTCATGTCCATCAGCCGTGCTTCCTGGAAGCGGCCTTCTACCGGTACGATAATCACCTTCACCCCAATCTGCGCCATGTCCGCCTGAATGAGCTCGGCGGTTTTCAGCGGGCTTGGGTTCCACGCCTGAGAGCTGGTTGGCACCCACAGGCGCAGCGTCAACTTATCCAGCCCCAATGCCTGTAAACGTCGACGCGCTTCTTTCGGGTTGTATTCGGTAATTTTAGCCTCGTTATCGTAAGCCCAGGAGGCGCGAGGTAAAATAGAGGCCGCGGTTTCTGCGGTGCCGTAATAAATGGACTGCATTAAACGCTGATTATTAATCGCCAGCGACAGCGCGTGGCGCACTTCCGGATTATTTAGCGGCGGCTTGTCGGTGTTGAAGGCCAGATAGGCGATGTTCATCCCCGGGCGCAGCGTCAGGCGCAGGCGCGGGTCGTCGCGCAGAATGGTGAGCTGGCTGGCGGCAGGCCAGGCCAGCACGTCACACTCGCCGGTCAGCAGCTTGGACAGCCTGCCGGTGCCACCGGAACCCAAATCGACCACCACCTGCGGCATCAGCGGCGTGCCGCGCCAGAAGGCGGAATGGCGCTGCAGGCGAATATACTGCCCCGCGCGGTACTCGTCGAGCTGGAACGGCCCGGTTCCCACCGGCTGGCGGTCGAGCTGTTCCTGACGATCCTGTTTAGTGAGCTGATTAGCGTATTCCGCCGACATCACCGATGCGTAGTGGGTCGCCAGATGCCAGAGGAACGAGGCGTCCGGACGATTGAGGCGAAACTCTACCGTGTGGCTATCAAGTTTGCGCACGCTCTTCACGCTGTCGGCGAACTGCAGGCTGTCAAAATAGGGGAACGCGCCGCCGTTGACGTTATGCCACGGATGCTGGCGATCGAAAATGCGCTCGAAGGTAAATACCACGTCGTCGGCGTTCAGCGCGCGCGACGGCTTAAACCAGCGGGTGGTTTGAAACTGTACGTTAGGGCGCAGGTGGAAGCGGTAGGTTGCGCCGTTATCCAGAACTTCCCAGCTTTCCGCCAGCTCAGGCACCAGACGATAGGTGTACGGGTCGACGTCCAGCAGGCGGTCGTAGAGCTGGGCGGCGAGAGTATCGACAATCAGCCCGCTACCGGCTTTTTGCGGGTTAAACGTGTTGACCTGCCCGCTGACGCAGTAGACAAAGCCGCTGTCGCGAATGTCGGCATGGGGTGGGGCGAGCGGCTGCGGCGCGGCCATCGCCTGGCTGCAGATTAACCCCAACGCTGCCAGGAAAGGTGACAAATTCAGGCGCATAGTTTCATTGTTTTTTCGATTGATCTGCAAAGTGTATCGCACTTACGGCTACCAGGTACAAATGTCTGCGTGCAACTGCTTTAAAAGTCATCAACTCAGTGGGGTTAACTCGTATAACACCAGCGCATTGCTCTCCAGCGCCTCAACCACCTGCCAGCTTTCCTCCAGCGTTTCTTCGCGCACGCTGAGCGCGGGCCGGGTTGTGTGCGCCAGCCATGTCCAGCTCTCCTCGTCCGGGCCGCTGCTGCTTTCTATCGCCTCCAGCCGCGGGAAAAGCGCGCCATTGTGCTGGTCGAACAGGTGGCGTTTGATTTTCCACTTACCGCTCAGCCCCTGAAGCTGTACCGGGTACTGCTGACGAAACCGCTGAATAAAAGCCTCTTCGCTGGACAGCCACGGATTAAACACCACCGGGTTGCGCAACAGCAGCTGGTAGCGGCCGCGCTGATGCAGCAGTAGCACGTTTTTATCGTTGACCAACACCTCGCCCTGTAAACGTCGCCATAGCCACAGCACCCAATAGATGGGGCGCGTCAGCCCGTGATGGTAGAAGAGCGCCAGGCTGGAGGTATCGAAGGTGCCGTTGCTACGCGCCTCACCCTGCTGGCTGGAGTTAAGCCAGAAGCCGGTGAGCTGTACCTGATCGGCCAGCCCCAGCAGGTTATTCATCAGCAGCGCGCCGCGGAAGAACTCGCCGTTGGTACGCCGGGTTGAGCCGGTTAGCGTGTTCCACGACAGCAGCCAGAGGGGTAACGCGAGCTGGCGCTGGCGTAGAGCGCGCTGGATCTGGCGCACCTTCTGTACCGGGTCGTTTTCGGCGGCGGCCAGTCGGGTGCGGTCGAATGGCTGCTGGTGGAACCGTTCGTTGGCATTGGCCGAGCAGGCGAGAAAATCGGCCTCTCTCAGCAGCGGGGAGGTGAGGATTGCGTCGTCTACGGTATCGTCATCGGTAACGGTAAAGCGGTGGCAGATGCCCAGCTGCGAGTCCGGCGACCATTGCCGGATCGCCGCTTTTTGCTGTGCCCAGACCTCGGCGCTCGCCTGTGGCGACCAGTGCCAGACGAACTGCCAGCTTGCCAGCGTTGACGGAGGGAAGTGCTGCGCGGCAAGGCGTAAAAACTGGCGCAGTAGATCGGGACGCGTGGTCAGGCTGGTGTGGAGCAGTACCTGCCATCCCATACGGGCAAGGAAAGTAAAAACCTGCTGTAAATGGTACCAGCAGGCGTAGCCGACCATTTGCGGATCGTCCCAGCCGTCGCTGAACAAACGGCTGCTCAGAAAAGGTTCATGGATATCGATCCCGTGGATAGGTATCTGCGCATGGAGCGTCATCAGCGACTGGCGGACATCTTCACGCAACAAATCATCAAGTTCGCGCAGCGTAATAATGAGCTGGCTATGACGCAGCGGCACGCGACGCGACGGCAGCGTGTCGAGGACAATCCGCCGCGCCTGGAGCGGCTGCTGGAGCGGTGGCGGGCTTTCCCAGTCCTGTTTGCCCGTGTGATTGAGCAGGGCATAGAGTGTTTCGGCGGCCACCGGCAGCGTGCGGTCGGGCGGGTTCTCGCGCGTGCGGTTACGGGCCACCGTGGTCGACTGCTGACGATACTGGCGCGGCGTCATGCCGTGGCGGCGCTTAAACAGATCGCTCATTACGCGCGCGCTGGCAAACCCCTGCTGCTGGGCAATTCGCTGTACCGGTAAAGTGCTTGTCAACAACTGTTCGGCGGCTTTCTCCAGACGCAGCGCGGTGATGTACTGCATAAAACTGACGCCGACTTCTTTGTGAAACAAACGTGAAAGCCAGGCTTCCGACACCCGCTCGCCGCGGGCGATTTCAGCAAGCGACAGGCGCTGGCTGTATTGTGACTCAATCCGCGTCACCACCTGGCGGATACGGTGGCTCCATGTGGACTCATTATTGTGTGATGCGCCCGTTTTGCGTGGCTGCTGAAAATGGGTTGCTAACAGCAGGGCAATTTCGCTGAGCCAGCGGTTTGCCTCCAGCCGGGAGGTGTTTTCAGGGTTGATCACATGGCTAACCAGTAGCTGACGCATCAGGCTGCGCAGCCGTCCTTCGTGCTCCATCGTGGGGTGTGGAACCTTATAATCAAAGGCAAAAAAATGCGCGTCCAGCCGGGTTAGCCAACTGCTGGCTATCATCAGCGTCATCACCGCATTGGCCTGTTCGCCGCGCAAACGCCAGCGCTGGTTGGGATTGATGATGGCCAGCGCGTTGGTTTGCAGCGTACGCGTGTCGTCGGCACTTTCCAGCACGACCTCGCCATGCAGTAGCCACACCAGCGTTAACGTCTGCTGTTCGTTGTATGCCTGCTGACGAATGTCCTGCACCACCACAGAAAAATCACTGATTTGCTGCGCCACCTTTCCGCCCTCCAGCGAAGACAAAAAATAACGGTCTGTTTTTTGTCATAACTAAACCGTATGAAAAATAGTCATTACATTTTCCGTCAATATAAAACAAAAAAGCGCCTTTTGTGACCGCTCCGACGTCATAAACTCGACGTTATCACTGTGGAGCAATAAAGGGATAACAAAAATGACACATCCTATCGTTGAAGCATTGCAGAGTCAGGAAGCCGAATTTATCGCGCTACGCCACCGCTTCCATCAGCAGCCGGAGATTGGTTTTCAGGAGCACAAAACCAGCGCCGAAGTGGCGAAGCTGCTAAGCAGTTGGGGCTATGAAGTGGACTATGGGCTGGCGGGGACCGGTGTGGTGGGGACGCTTAAAGTGGGTAACGGCGGCAAAACGCTGGGGCTGCGCGCCGACATGGATGCGCTGCCGATGCAGGAACGCAGCGGCAAAGCGTGGGCCAGCGAAACGGATGGCTGTTTCCACGGCTGCGGACACGACGGTCACACTACTACGCTGCTGTATGCCGCGGAGTACCTGGCGCGCACCCGTCAGTTTAACGGCACATTGCACCTGATATTCCAGCCGGCGGAAGAGTTGTTGTACGGTGGCCGGGTGATGCTGGAAGACGGTCTGTTTAACAAATTCCCCTGCGACCACATTTTTGGTTTACACAATATGCCGGGGCAGAAGCTGGGCAAAATTGGCCTGCGCGACGGTGCGATGATGGCCTCCTCCGACACGTTGCACATCGAAGTGCAAGGCGTGGGCGGCCACGGCGCGGTGCCGGAGCATACCGTCGATGCCACCGTTGTTGCCTGCCATATCACTCTGGCGCTGCAAACCATCGTCTCACGCAATATCAGCCCGTTTGACCCGGTGGTAGTGACCGTTGGCAGCATTCAGGCGGGACATGCGCCAAATATCATCAACGATAAAGTCCTGATGAAGCTGACGGTGCGTACGCTCAACGAACAGGTCCGCGAAACCGTACTGCAACGTATTCACGACATCGCCGTGGCGCAGGCGGAAAGCTTCAACGCCACCGCCACGCTCACCCACGTCAACGGCAGTCCGGTCCTCAAAAACGATCCCCAGGCAAACCAGATGGTGCGCGATGTGGCGACGTCGCTGTTCGGCGCGGAGTCTATCGGCACGGTGAATCCGTTTATGGGCAGCGAAGACTTCGCGTTTATGCTCGAGCAGAACCCTAACGGCGCCTATTTCACCATCGGCGCGGGCGATGAACCAGACCGCTGCATGGTTCACAATCCGGGCTACGACTTTAACGACAACATCCTGCTGACGGGGGCGGCGCTGTGGTGCGGCCTGACGGAACACTACCTGCGTGGATAAATGACGCGCGCAACATGAGGGCGAGCCATGAGTACCGTGACGTTGAGTGAAACGCAGTATGTCGGCACCGACCGGCTGCTGGCGGGGATTGTGTTGAGCGTATTGACCTTCTGGCTGTTTGCTCAGTCGGTGATTAACGTAGTCCCGGTAGTGAAAAACAGTATCGATATTTCGCTGGAGACGCTCACCCTCGCGGTGAGCCTCAGCGCACTCTTCAGCGGCTGCTTTGTGGTGGCCAGCGGTGGGCTGGCCGACAAATTTGGCCGGGTACGTTTGACGCTGATTGGCCTGGCGTTAAGCATGGTGGGTAGCGCGCTGCTGGTGGTATCTCAGGGGCCGCTGTTGTTCCTGACCGGGCGGGTAATTCAGGGACTGTCTGCTGCCTGCATCATGCCGGCGACATTGGCGCTGATCAAAACGTGGTATGAAGGGCGCGCGCGACAGCGGGCGATCAGCTTCTGGGTGATCGGTTCGTGGGGCGGCAGCGGCCTGTGCTCGTTTGTGGGTGGCGCGATCGCTACTGGCCTGGGTTGGCGCTGGATCTTTGTCTTTTCCATCGCGGCGTCGTTTGCAGCATTTTGGCTGATTCGCGGCACCCCGGAGAGTCGCAGCGCCACCGCGGTGCAGCATAAAATGGATCTCAGCGGCCTGTTGAGCCTCGTGGCGGCGCTGGTGCTGTTCAATCTGTTTATCTCCAAAGGTCACCACTGGGGATGGACCAGCGGCCTGTCGCTGACGATGCTGACAGGCGCTATTGTGGCGATGACCTTTTTTGTGCGCAGCGGAATGCGTAAAAAAGAGGCGGCACTGATCGATTTCGCGCTGTTTAAAAATCGCGCTTATAGTGCGGCGGTGCTGTCGAACCTGATGTTGAATGGCGCGATTGGCACGATGATGATCACCAGCATCTGGCTCCAGCAGGGGCGGCACCTGAGCCCGTTCCAGACGGGCATGATGACGCTTGGCTATCTGGTGACCGTGCTGCTGATGATTCGGGTGGGGGAGAAACTGCTGCAACGCTACGGCGCAAGGCTGCCAATGATGGGCGGCCCGGCGATTGCGATGACGGGGATTTTCCTGATCTCCTGTACTTTCCTCGACACCTGGACCTATATCGTGACCGTCTTTTTCAGTAACGTCCTGTTTGGCCTGGGGCTGGGCTGCTATGCCACGCCCTCCACCGACACCGCCGTCACCAGCGCGCCGGAAAATAAGGTGGGCGTCGCCTCCGGGATTTACAAAATGGGCAGCTCGCTGGGCGGCGCGTTTGGCCTGGCGATGACGGCGTCGCTTTACGCGCTGTTTTTACCCTACGGCATGGCAAAAGCGGCACAATACGCGCTGTGGTTTAACTGCATGTTGTGCCTGGGGGCCATTGCGGTTAGCGCGCTGATGCTGCCGCGTCGCCGTCAGAGTTGATGTTTTTTCAATAGTGCCCGCAGTTGGTGATAGGTTAACCCCAGCAGTTCGGCGGCGTTTTTCTGGTTAAACCGGGCCTGTTGCAGACTCTGCTGCAACAGGTCTTTTTCTTGTTCAAGCTGGAACTGACGCAGGTTCAACGGCAGCGTCGGGCCGGTGATTTCCGTTGCGGGTTCGTCGGGGATGGCGGGCTGGCGGCGGAACGGATCGATAATAATGTCATCCAGCGGTTCGTCGATGGATCCGTGGCGATAAACCGAACGCTCGACCACGTTTTTCAGCTCGCGAATATTACCCGGCCAGCGGTAGTGCAGCAGGGTGTCGCGGGCGCGGTCGGTAAAACCAGGAAACAGCGGTAGCTTCAGCTCGCGGCACATCTGAATGGCGAAATGTTCGGCCATCAACATGATGTCGCTCTGGCGTTCGCGCAGCGGGGGTAGCAGCACCACATCAAAGGCCAGCCGGTCGAGCAGGTCGGCGCGGAAAGCGCCTTCTTCCACTAATTGAGGCAGATCGGCATTGGTGGCGCACACCAGGCGGACGTTAACCTGCAGCGGCTGGCTGCCGCCGACGCGCTCCAGCTCGCCGTATTCAATCACCCGCAGCAGCTTTTCCTGCACCAGCATCGGCGCGGTGGCCAGCTCATCAAGAAACAGCGTGCCGCCATCTGCTCGTTCAAAGCGACCCGGATGACGCTTTTGCGCGCCGGTAAAGGCCCCGGCTTCGTGGCCGAACAGTTCAGAGTCGAGCAGATTTTCGTTCAATGCCGCGCAGTTCAGCGAGATAAACGGCCCCTGCCAGCAGGAGGAGAGGTAGTGCAGACGGTTGGCGATAAGCTCCTTACCCGTGCCGCGCTCGCCGATAATCAATACCGGCTTATTGAGCGGCGCGAGGCGGGAAACCTGTTCCAGCACCTCAATAAAACGGTTGGCCTCGCCGAGAAGGGTATCTTTGTAATCTGCCATGATGAAATTCGCCACTTGTTGGTGTAATTCGCCATTTCACTGTAGGCGTTTGCGGCACAAAATTCAATCACATCGTTTATAATCAATAAGATAAAAAGTTGGCACGGAAGTTGTAATAGTCATTACGCAGGGCTAAGCCCGAAACACAGAACTATGAGGATTGAACAATGGGTATTTTTTCTCGTTTTGCCGACATCGTGAACGCCAACATCAACTCGCTGCTGGAAAAAGCGGAAGACCCGCAGAAGCTGGTCCGTTTGATGATCCAGGAAATGGAAGACACCCTGGTTGAAGTGCGCTCCACCTCCGCCCGTGCGCTGGCGGAAAAGAAAGATCTGACTCGCCGCGTCGAACGCGCGCTGGCGCAGCAGGAAGAGTGGCAGGAGAAAGCCGAGCTGGCGCTGCGTAAAGATAAAGAAGATCTGGCCCGTGCGGCGCTGATTGAAAAACAGAAGCTGACCGATGTTATCGATACGCTGGAACATGAAGTCACGCTGGTGGATGAAACCCTGGCACGCATGAAGAAAGAGATTGGCGAGCTGGAGAATAAGCTCAGCGAAACTCGCGCCCGTCAGCAGTCTCTCGCGCTGCGTCATCAGGCGGCGAATTCGTCCCGCGATGTGCGCCGTCAGCTGGACAGCGGTAAACTGGATGAAGCGATGGCTCGCTTTGAATCTTTTGAACGCCGCATCGACCATATGGAAGCTGAAGCGGAAAGCCATCGTTTTGGCAAACAACCGTCGCTGGACCAGCAGTTCGCCGAACTGAAGGCCGATGACGAAATCAGCGAGCAGCTGGCCGCGCTGAAAGCCAAAATGAAGCAGGACAACCAATAATGATTCCGGCGGCACCAACCGTGCCGCTGCTCATAATATATAAGGAGTTTCTATGAGCGCGCTTTTCCTCGGCATTCCCCTGACGTTATTTGTCCTGTTTGTATTGCCGATTTGGCTGTGGCTGCACTACAGCAATCGCTCCCGCTCTGGCGAGTTGTCACAGGGCGAGCAGCAGCGGTTGATGCAGTTAACCGATGACGCAAAGCGGATGCGCGAGCGTATTCAGGCGCTGGAAGCCATTCTGGATGCCGAACATCCGAACTGGAGGGACAAATAATGGCGCTGGATTTTAACAAAAAGCTGTGGCGAATCCCGCAGCGGGGCATGGTGAAAGGGGTCTGCGCGGGTATTGCCGAGTACCTCGACGTGCCGGTGAAGCTGATTCGTATTATTACCGTGCTGGCGATGCTGTTTGGACTCTTTTTCTTTGTCGTTGTCGCCTATGTCATTTTAACCTTCGCCCTCGACCCGATGCCGGAAGGGGTGATGAACAACCCGCATCAGCCTTCCAGCCGCGATTTGCTGGATGCGGTGGATGCTGAATTAGCCGCCGGTGAACAGCGGTTACGCGAGATGGAACGCTATGTGACGTCCGATACCTTTACGTTGCGCAGCCGTTTCCGTCAGCTCTGATACAGAGGTGAATAATGAGCAATAAATGGCAGCGGGCAGGGCAGAAGGTGAAACCCGGTTTGAAAATCGTCGGCAAGCTTGCCCTGCTGACCGCACTGCGCTATGGCCCGGCAGGCGTTGCCGGGTGGGCGGTGAAGTCCGTCGCCCGTCGACCACTGAAGATGTTTCTGGCGGTGGCGCTGGAACCGCTGCTGTCGCGCCTCGCCAAACGCTATTTCCCCATGGCAAAATAGCGCTATCGGCGTTGACAGGAGTGTCTGATAAGCAATGAAGCGACTCAAAAATGAATTCAATGCGCTGGTCAACCGTGGCGTTGACCGGCATCTTCGTCTTGCCGTTACCGGCCTGAGCCGTAGCGGCAAGACCGCATTTATCACCGGCCTGGTGAATCAACTGCTGAACGTGCATACCGGCGCGCGGCTGCCGCTGTTGAGCGCGGTGCGCGAAGAACGCCTGCTGGGGGTGAAACGTATACCCCAGCGTGACCTCGGCATTCCCCGCTTTACCTACGATGAAGGGCTGGCTCAGCTGTACGGCCAGCCGCCCTCATGGCCAACGCCGACGCGCGGCGTGAGCGAAATTCGCCTGGCGTTGCGCTATAAATCTCATGACTCGCTGCTGCGCCACTTTAAAGAGACGTCCACGCTGTACCTGGAGATTGTCGATTATCCCGGCGAGTGGCTGCTGGACCTGCCGATGCTCAATCAGGATTACCTGACCTGGTCGCGGCAGATGACGGGGCTGCTGAATGGCCAGCGTGGCGAATGGTCGGCCAAATGGCGCGAGCTGTGCGCCGGGCTGGATCCGCTGGCACCGGCCGATGAAAATCGGCTGGCGGAAATCGCCCAAGCCTGGACCGACTATCTGCACCGTTGCAAACAGGAAGGGCTGCATTTTATTCAGCCGGGGCGCTTTGTGCTGCCCGGCGATATGGCCGGCGCGCCGGCGCTGCAATTTTTCCCGTGGCCTGACGTTGACGGCGTGGGAGAGGCGAAACTGGCGCAGGCCGATAAACACAGCAACGCTGGGATGCTGCGCGAACGCTTTAACTACTATTGCGAAAAGGTCGTGAAAGGCTTCTATAAAGATCACTTCCTGCGTTTTGACCGCCAGATTGTGCTGGTGGACTGCCTGCAGCCGCTGAACAGCGGGCCGCAGGCATTTAACGACATGCGCCTGGCGCTAACGCAACTGATGCACAGTTTCCACTACGGTCAGCGCACGCTGTTCCGCCGCCTGTTCTCGCCGGTGATTGATAAGCTGCTGTTTGCCGCCACCAAAGCGGATCACGTTACCGTCGATCAGCACGGCAACATGGTGTCGCTGCTGCAACAGCTGATTCAGGACGCCTGGCAGAACGCCGCCTTTGAAGGCATCACCATGGACTGTCTGGGGCTGGCGTCGGTACAGGCGACGCAAAGCGGGTTGATTGAAGTGAACGGCGAGAAGATCCCCGCGCTGCGCGGACACCGGCTGAGCGACGGTCAGCCGCTGACCGTCTATCCAGGCGAAGTGCCAGCGCGTCTGCCGGGGCAGGCGTTCTGGGATAAACAGGGCTTCCAGTTTGAGGCTTTCCGCCCGCAGACGATGGACGTTGACCAGCCGCTGCCGCATATCCGTCTGGATGCCGCGCTGGAGTTTTTAATTGGAGATAAGCTGCGATGACCGACTCATTTAAACCGCGAATCGATTTTGACGGGCCGCTCGACGACGTCAAGCCGGAACAGTTTAAAACCGCACAGGCGTTTGAGGGGGATGCGGCGGAAAAATTTGCTCCCGTCGCGCTCGATGCCGACGGTGAGCAGGAAGGGCAGGCCGAAGCCACTGTGGAAGCGGCGCTGCGGCCAAAACGTAGCCTGTGGCGCAAAATGGTGACCGCTGGGTTGACGCTGTTTGGCGCCAGCGTCGTGGCGCAGGGCGTGCAGTGGACGGTCAACGCCTGGCAAACCCAGGACTGGGCCGCGCTGGGCGGCTGTGTCGCCGGTGCGCTTATCGTCGGTGCGGGCGTCGGTTCAGTCGCCACCGAATGGCGCAGGCTGTGGCGTCTACGCCAGCGCGCGCAGGAACGCGATGAAGCGCGGACCTTGATGCACAGCCACGGTGTGGGTAAGGCGCGCGCGTTTTGTGAAGGGCTGGCGCGTCAGGCCGGATTGGATCAGTCGCATCCGGCGCTTCAACGCTGGTACGCAGCTATCCATGAAACCCAGAGCGATCGCGAGGTGGTGAGCCTCTACGCGCATCTGGTGCAGCCGGTGCTGGATGCTCAGGCGCGTCGTGAAATCAGCCGTTCGGCGGCGGAATCGACGCTGATGATTGCCGTCAGCCCGCTGGCGCTGGTGGACATGGGCTTTATCGCCTGGCGCAACCTGCGCCTGATCAACCGCATCGCCAACCTGTACGGCATTGAGCTGGGCTACTACAGCCGCCTGCGCCTGTTCCGTCTGGTGCTGATTAATATCGCTTTTGCCGGGGCCAGCGAACTGGTGCGTGAGATTGGCATGGACTGGATGTCGCAGGATCTGGCGGCGCGTCTGTCCACGCGTGCGGCGCAGGGCATCGGGGCCGGGCTGTTGACCGCGCGTTTAGGCATCAAGGCGATGGAGCTTTGCCGTCCGCTGCCGTGGATCGATAACGACAAACCGCGTCTTGGCGATTTCCGTCGTGAGCTGGTGGGGCAGTTGAAGACCACTTTGCAGAAAGGCAAGACAGCGGCGACGCCGGATCAATAAGCGAAGATAAATAACCTTATGCCAAAATAGCATAAGGTATATCTATACTTAACTTTACTGAAAGTGACATGCGGGGCTAACTTATCGGATACCGTCAACTGCATGATCACTCTCAGGAAGTCCGATGACCAGAAAACTGCTGCCGTTATTTGTGCTGACCGCGCTGTCAGCCTCCGCGTATGCCGCCACCCCACCGAACACGCTGGTAGTGGCTCAGGGGCTGGACGATATTGTCAGCCTCGACCCGGCGGAGGCCAACGAGCTCTCCAGCATCCAGACGGTGCCGAGCCTTTATCAGCGTCTGGTGCAGCCAGACCGCAACGATCCGGCAAAAATTACGCCGATTCTGGCGGAAAGCTGGCAGGCCGATGCGGCAGCGAAAACGCTGACCATCAAGCTGAAAAGCGACGCGAAATTTGCTTCCGGCAACCCGCTGCGTCCGGAAGATGTCATCTTCTCTTACACCCGTGCCGTGACGCTGAACAAATCACCGGCATTCATTCTCAACGTCCTCGGCTGGCAGCCGGACAACATCGCCAGCCAGCTGAAGAAAGTGGATGACCATACCCTGCAGCTCAGCTGGACCGCCGACGTCAGCCCGGCGGTGGCGCTGAATATTCTGTCCACGCCGATTGCCTCGATTGTGGATGAGAAGCTGGTGGCCGCCAACGTCAAAGGCAGCGACTTCGGCAACGAGTGGCTGAAAATGCACTCTGCGGGCAGCGGTGCCTTCAAAATGCGCGT
The DNA here is from genome assembly GCF_019930565.1 of Kluyvera sp. CRP. Classification (NCBI taxonomy): domain Bacteria; kingdom Pseudomonadati; phylum Pseudomonadota; class Gammaproteobacteria; order Enterobacterales; family Enterobacteriaceae; genus Kluyvera; species Kluyvera sp. CRP. The sequence continues at coordinate 3,400,497 of NZ_CP082841.1, forward strand.
CTATCAACCGCATCAGGCGATCGTGCTGGAAGCGAACGAAACCTCGCCGACCGGCGCGCCGAAGCTGAAAAGCGTGATCATCAAAAACGTGCCCGATCCGGCCTCCCGTCGTCTGCTGATTCAGCAGGGCGACGCCGACGTGGCGCGCGATCTGGGAGCTGACCAGATTGACGCTCTGCAGGGCAAACCGGGCCTGCAGGTGCTGAGTATTCCTTCCGCCGAGCAAAACTACCTGGTGTTCAACACCGGCAACAGCGCCAACCCGCTGCTGGCCAACCCGGCGTTCTGGGAAGCGGCCCGCTGGCTGGTGGACTATAACGGCATCACTAAAGATCTGCTGAAAGGCCAGTACTTCGTGCATCAGAGCTTCCTGCCGGTCGGTTTCCCGGGCGCGCTGGATAACACGCCGTTCAAATTTGACCCGGCGAAAGCGAAAGAGATTCTGGCTAAAGCGGGCATCAAAGACGCGCACTTTACCCTCGATGTGGAAAATAAACCGCCGTTTATCACCATCGCGCAGTCGATGCAGGCGAGCTTTGCGCAGGGCGGGGTGAAGGTCGATCTGTTGCCTGCCGCCGGCAGCCAGGTTTACGCTCGGGTGCGGGCGAAACAGCATCAGGCGGCGATTCGCCTGTGGATCCCGGATTACTTCGATGCCCACTCTAACGCCAGCGCCTTCGCCTATAACGATGGTAAGTCCAGCACCGTGGCCGGGTTGAACAGCTGGAAAATCCCTGAACTGAACAAAGCGACGCTGGCGGCGGTGGCTGAGCCGGATACCGCGAAACGCCTCGACCTGTACAAAAAAATGCAGGAAGAACTCCAGCGTCAATCGCCGTACGTCTTTATCGATCAGGGAAAAACCCAGATTGTGGTTCGCGATAACGTGAAAGGCTATCAGCAGGGGCTTAACGCCGATATGGTCTGGTACGACCGCGTCACTAAGTAACGCCATCGCTTCAGCGGCCCGACGACCTAACTCATCGGGCCGCTGTCGTTCGTTTTATCGTTGATATACGGAATACTCATGCCCGCCGCTTTACCGAATCCCACCGCGCAACGCACCCGGCGTTTACTGTCGGCGCTATTGCAAAGCCTGCTCACGCTGGCGCTCACCCTGCTGGGGCTGCTGCTGGTCACTTTCGCGCTCTCCGCGCTCTCTCCTGTTGACAGGGTGCTGCAAATTGTTGGCGATCACGCCAGTCAATCGACCTACGATCAGGTGCGTCACCAGCTTGGTCTTGACCGCTCACTGCCCGTACAGTTCTGGCGCTATCTTGTCAATCTGGCCCATGGCGATCTCGGCACCGCCAGCGCGACCGGGCAGCCAGTGCTGCACGATCTGCTGGCAGCGTTTCCGGCAACGCTGGAACTGGCGACGCTGGCGCTGATTATCGGCGCGGTTTTCGGCGTGGTAGCCGGGGTACTCTGCGCCCGCTATGCCGGTTCACCATGGGATTTCGCCGTGCGCACGCTGACGCTGCTGGGCAACTCGGTGCCGATTTTCTGGCTTGGGCTGCTGATGCTGGCGCTGTTTTACGCGAAGCTGCAGTGGAGCCCTGGCCCCGGTCGGCTGGACGATATTTATCAGTTCACTATCGAGCCGAAAACCGGTTTCGCGCTGATTGATACCTGGCTTTCCGGCGACAAAGAGGCGTTCCGCAACGCCTTCAGCCATCTGGTGCTGCCGGTGCTGCTGCTGGCCTACTATTCGCTCGCGAGCATCACGCGCCTCACGCGTTCCGCCTGCCTGAGCGAGATGAACAAAGAGTACATTCTGCTGGCGCGCGCGAAGGGCGCCGGGGAGATGAGCATTCTGCTTCGCCACGTGCTGCCGAACATCCGCGGTACGCTGCTGACGGTGATTGCGCTGGCCTATACCTCGATGCTGGAAGGCGCCGTGCTGACCGAGACGGTGTTCTCCTGGCCGGGCATTGGGCGCTATCTGACGACGGCGCTGTTTGCTGGCGATACGGCGGCGATTATGGGAGGAACGCTGCTGATCGGCGTTTGTTTTGTGTTGATTAATAACCTCACCGATGTTCTGGTGCGGCTAACCGACCCGAGGGTTCGCTGATGCCAGCTTCGCTATTTTTACGCCGTCTGTTGCGTTCCCCTGCGGCCTTCTGCGGGCTGATGGTTATCGCTTTACTGCTGCTGATTGCGCTTTTCGCGCCGTGGCTCGCGCCAATGGATCCGAACTGGCAGGACGCCGCGATGCGCCTGCAAATGCCTTCGGCCCAGCATTGGCTGGGCACCGACAGCTACGGGCGCGACCTGCTCTCAAGGCTGATTTACGGCACCCGTCCGGCGCTGGGGCTGGTTGCGCTGGTGACGGTGATTACGCTGCCGGTAGGGCTGCTGATAGGGATTCTTTCCGGCTATTACGGCGGCTGGCTGGAGCGCATTCTGATGCGCTTTACCGATGTCGTCATGTCGATGCCGCGATTGATTCTGGCCTTTGCCTTTGTGGCGATGCTTGGCCCCGGGCTGGTCAACGGCGCATTGGCGCTGGCGCTAACTACCTGGCCCGCCTACGCGCGTCAGGCACGCAGCGAGATTCAGCGCCTGCGGCACAGCGATTATCTGGCCGCCGCTGAGATGATGGGCATTCGTGGTCTGAGGTTGCTGGTGGGCCATACTCTGCCGCTGTGTCTGCCATCGGCGATCGTGCGGCTGGCGCTGGATCTGGCGGGGATCATTCTGGCCGCCGCTGGGCTCGGTTTCCTCGGCCTGGGCGCGCGTCCGCCGATGGCGGAGTGGGGCGCGATGATAGCCGACGGCATGCAGGTGATATTTGACCAGTGGTGGATTGCCGCTGCGCCAGGGGCCGCGATTCTGATCGCCAGCCTGGCGTTTAACCTGCTGGGTGATGGTTTACGTGACGTACTGGAGCCGCAACATGACTGAGCCACGACTCTCCGTAGAAGGGCTGAATATTGATTATCCCGGCGCACGGGTCGTCAACCAGATGCGCTTTACCCTCGGCAACGAGCGGCTGGCGCTGGTGGGAGAATCCGGCTCCGGCAAATCCATGACCGCACGTGCGCTGATGGGGCTGGTGCGCAAACCCGGCATCGTTAGTGCTAAGCGTCTCAACGTGTTGGGGCGCGATGTGCTGTCGCTGGATGCTAAAGGCTGGCGCGCGCTGCGCGGTAACGATATTGCGATGGTGTTGCAGGATCCTCGCTACGCGCTGAATCCGGTGAAAACGGTTTATGCACAGCTGGAAGAAGCGTTAACGCTGCATCAGAGATTGAGCCGCCGTGAACGACAGGAGAAAATTGAAGCCGCGGTGCTGGCGATGGGGCTGGACGCACGCGTGCTGAGCCGCTATCCGGGCGAACTGTCCGGCGGCATGGGGCAGCGGGTGATGATCGCCATTGCGTTGATCAACGACCCGCAGGTACTGATTGCCGATGAACCGACCTCGGCGCTGGACGCGCGGTTGCGTAATCAGATCCTTGAGCTGCTGGTGACCCAGTGCGAGCAGCGGCATATGGCGATGTTGCTGATTAGCCACGATCTTCCGCTGGTGGCCCAGCACTGCGATCGGGTGCTGGTGATGTATCAGGGCAACGGCGTTGATGAGATGGCGGCCCGCGAGCTGCCACAGGCGACGCATCCTTATACCCGCACGCTATGGACCTGTCGCCCGAACGCGCAAACTTACGGGCAGATGCTGCCGACGCTGGACCGCACGCAGAATTTTACGGAGGCAGCACATGGCGATCGTTAATCTTGAGGCGCTACAGGTGACCTTTGGTGAAAAAACGGCGGTGTCTGCCGCCAGTTTTCACGTCGATGAGGGAGAGACCTTTAGCCTGATTGGTGAGTCAGGCTGCGGCAAATCGACGATTTTACGCGTCATTGCCGGGCTTCAGCGCGAGTGGCGCGGCAACGTCGCGCTGTTTGGTCAGCGCATTACGCCGGGATCACGTTTCCAGGGAGAACGACGCCGTAACGTGCAGATGGTTTTCCAGGATCCGTACGCGTCGTTGCACCCGAACCATACGCTGTGGCGCACGCTGGCCGAACCGCTGAAAATTCACGGCGAAACGGATATTGCAGCACGGGTGCAGACGGCGCTGGAGCAGGTGGGTTTGCCCGCAGATGCCGCCAGCCGCTATCCTCATCAGCTTTCCGGCGGCCAGCGCCAGCGCGTGGCTATTGCCCGAGCGCTGCTGCTGCGGCCCAAAATTCTGCTGCTCGATGAACCTACGTCGGCGCTGGATATGTCGGTGCAGGCAGAGATCCTCAATTTGCTCAATCGCCTAAAGCTGGAACACAGCATGACCTATCTGCTGGTGAGCCACGATGCGGATGTGATTGCACACATGTCCGACCGCGCGGCGTTTATGGCCGGCGGGGTGATTCAGCGCTTCTTTGACCGTACGGCGCTGGAGCGCGGCGAACACCGGATGGGGTAACTCTTTCCCCCTGGCGCAATTGGCCCCTTCTCCCCGAAGGGGCGCTGTCTCTCATACACAAATCCCCGATGATAGTGAGCAGCCAGAGGGATATGTTTTGGGATTTATCACTCCGTTGCGCTCCTTATTCTGCTCTCGCCATATAAATTGCACGGGCACAGGGAGCGCGCAAGGGGCGGCCAGTCGCCGCCGCCCCCTGCACCCCCGGGCTCTGGCGGCAAAATCGCCGCTACGCGGTTCCCTCAGCTTATCCCTTACGGCTTTCGGGTCGGGCGCGAGGTAACGTCCCTGTAAAGCCGCGCCCTCAGCCCACATCCCTGTGGGCTGCCCCGGCCTTCAGGGAACACTTCGGCGATTTAGACGCCACCAACACCAGTGCGGTCTTTTAGTTAACAGCAAAAACCAGAGCTACTGAAACCGATGAGTCCCCGCGGGGCCGCGGGGATTGTCAAGGGGGGCGCGGCCGCCCCCCTTGGCCCGTTCACCGGTGAAAAGATCTCATGTTCCGCCTGACGTAAAGTGAACGGAACCCTTCACCTTACTGACAGATATTAGGCCTGTCCCACGAATTTGTGTATAAGAGACAGGAAGGGGCGAGGGGACCGTTGGGTACGGTTTATTAATTGAACGCATAACTTTACGGCACAACGGCTATTTTTCCGCCATACTGTCAATAATTGTTGACAGTCATCTTCACGCCAGCGAATAAGTGTCTTATGATTCATACGTCTTTGGCTTATAAGGGTGAACCCCCACATGCGTCTTGAAGTCTTTTGTGAAGACCGTCTCGGTCTGACACGTGAACTGCTCGATTTATTGGTACTGCGCGGTATTGACCTGCGCGGTATCGATATCGACCCTGTTGGCCGAATCTACCTGAATTTCGCGGAGCTGGATTTCGCCAGCTTCAGCAGCCTGATGGCGGAGATCCGCCGTATTGCTGGCGTCACTGACGTCCGCACCGTGCCGTGGATGCCCTCAGAGCGTGAACATCTGGCGTTGAGCGCGCTGCTGGAAGCGATGCCAGAGCCGGTGCTCTCATTGGACACGCGCAGCAAAATTGAACGCGCTAACCCGGCAAGCTGCCAGCTGTTTGGTCTTAGCCAGGAGCGCATGCGCAACCATAACGTGGCGCAACTGATTAGCGGCTTCAACTTCCAGCGCTGGCTGGAGAGCGATACGGTGGAGTCACATGCTGAACATGTCGTGATCCACGGGCAAAACTTCCTGCTGGAGGCCACGCCGGTCTATCTCAACGGTGAGAATGACGCGCGTATTCTGGCCGGTGCGGTAGTGATGTTACGCTCCACGCTACGCATGGGCCGTCAGCTGCAAACCATGACCACTCAGGACGTCAGCGCGTTCAGTCAGATTGTCGCCGTAAGCCCGCGGATGCGTCAGGTTGTGGATCAGGCGCGCAAACTGGCGCTGCTGACCGCGCCGTTGCTGATCGTCGGTGAAACCGGCACCGGCAAAGACCTGCTGGCGCATGCCTGCCATCTGGCCAGCCCGCGTTCGGCGAAGCCGTATCTGGCGCTGAACTGCGGCTCCATTCCGGAAGATGCGGTAGAAAGTGAGCTGTTTGGCGACGCCGCCGACGGTAAGAAGGGGTTCTTCGAACAGGCTAACGGCGGATCGGTGCTGCTGGATGAAATTGGTGAAATGTCGCCGCGTATGCAGACCAAACTGCTGCGCTTCCTTAACGACGGCACTTTCCGCCGCGTTGGTGAGGATCACGAAGTGCACGTTGACGTGCGTGTTATCTGCGCGACGCAGAAAAATCTGGTGGAGCTGGTGCAAAAAGGGCTGTTCCGCGAAGATCTCTACTACCGCCTTAACGTGCTGACCCTCAACTTGCCGCCGCTGCGCGATCGTCCGCAGGACATCATGCCGCTGACCGAACTGTTTGTCGCGCGCTTTGCCGATGAACAAGGGATTGCGCGGCCAAAGCTGTCTACCGACCTTAACACCGTGCTGACCCGCTACGGCTGGCCGGGTAACGTTCGCCAACTGAAGAATGCGGTCTACCGTGCGCTGACCCAACTGGAAGGCTACGAGCTGCGTCCGCAGGACGTGCTGCTGCCGGACCATGACGTTTCAAGCGCCGCGGTCGGCGAAGAGGCGATGGAAGGTTCGCTGGACGATATTACCCGCCGCTTTGAACGCTCGGTGCTGACTCAGCTTTACCGCAGCTATCCAAGTACCCGTAAACTCGCCAAGCGTCTGGGCGTATCGCACACGGCGATTGCGAACAAATTGCGGGAATATGGCCTGAGCAATAAGAAGGGCGAAGAGTAACACTTTTCCCACACTGACCCGGCAGCGCCGTGCTGTCGGGACAAATTGTTGCGTATCAGAAAAGAAAAATTTGCATCATAATTCCAAAACTTTCACCGTTTTCTACGTCAATTAACGCATTGATTTACGCAGAATGATTTTTTTTGTGATCTCAATGCCGTTTTAGAACAAGTCTCGCGAATACTGTTGGCTCTCCAAAATAGGGGGGTATATGAATACGTGCGACGGGGCAGTAAAAGCAAGGCGGAAAATTTATATTACGCTGAGCCTGTTTATATTAGTGTATTTCTTTTCATGGAAAGCCACGCTGGATACCTATTCATTCTGGTTGTCAGAAAAAATTGGTTTAGACGGCGTCGCGATTGGTATTGTTTTTGCGGTTAACGGTTTTTGTGCCGTGTTGATTAAACCAGTGTATGGCTTTTTAATTGACAGGCTCGGGCTACGCAAAGATTTGCTGTTCTTTATCTCTCTGATTTCTATTACCGTATTTCCGTTCTTCTTTTATATCTACAAACCACTGTTACAGCATGTCCTGTATCTCGGTATCGTCGCGGGCGCGGTATTTTTGAGCATGGGATATTATGCAGGCTGTGCGGCTGCAGAATCCTATCTTGATCGTTTTGGCCGTCTCTTCGACCTTGAATTCGGGCAGATCCGGATGTGGGGGGCGATCGGCTCCGTTTTCTCGGCGGCAAGTACGGGCTACATTTTCAACATTAATCCGATGATCAACTTCGGTATCAGTTCCGTTGGCGCACTGGTGATCCTGATTATCGTCATGACCATGAAGATTGAGGTCAGCGATGAGGTGAAAAACCGTATTATCGCCAAAGAAAAAACCACGTTAAAAGATATTACCGCGCTGTTCCAACAGCGTAAATTCTGGACGTTTGTCCTCTATGTCTGTGGCGTAGTATGGGTGCTGTTCGTCGCTGAGCAGCAGTATCCGCGTTTCTTCATTACCTTTTTTCCCAGCAAAGAGGCCGGGCACCAGATGTATGGCTATCTGGGGGCGGCGAGCCTTGGCTGCGAATTCCTGTTTATGATGATTGCACCGGGTATTATTAACCGACTGGGGCCGAAATGCGGCATGTTGATTACCGGCTTTGTGGTGGCGGCACGCTTTATCGGTTCTGGTCTGGTTACCAGCGCGCTGGCGATTGGTATTATCAAGCTCTCCTGGGGAATTGAAATGTCGTTCCTGCTGGTATCGATATTTAAATATCTCGAGATGAATTTTGATAAAAAAGTAAACGGCACAATGTATTTATTAGGCTACCAGAGTGTGAACTATATCGGTACCGTACTGCTTTCACCTTTGAGCGGTTATTTATATGAAAAAATTGGTTTTGCCGATACTTATCTATTAATGGGGGGGACGGTGCTGTTGTTTACGATTATTTCTTCTGTGCTATTGAAAGACAATCAATCATCAACCCGATTGGCACTGAATGCCGAGCGCTCATGAGTTAACAATGAAAAGAGAACACATTATTAGCCAGCTTTATCAGGTGATACACACCACCGTCAACAGGACCCTGAATAAGCAGCAGAGTTTTGGGCACACATTAACCCTGGAGGGCGATCCTTATGTTAGCGGTAAATTTGCGCTGGCGTTAAGTTTATTACTTGAACGAGGGATGGAACCCGAGGACCAATGGCGGAGCGTATGGCCGGTGCTGGTCGCCGCGCCTTGCGATAACTGGGGAAAGTACTATTTTCTTCAGGCGTTGCTGAAGCTAAAACAACACGAAAGTCTGGAACGTGTGCTGAGTGCTGAACAGCTGGCGACACTGCGCTGCAAGCTGAACTGGCAAGAGATGGTTGAAGAGGGAACGTGGCAATTGAATCCGCGTTTTCCTACCAACTTCTATGGCGTGGCGTTTAGCGTGGCACGTCTGCGTTTTTTATTGGGCTGGGAGAGCGAGCGGGCATCGCAGGAAATTCTACAGCGATTGCTTGCGCATTATCGCGCTCACGCGCAGAACGGTTGTGCGGATGAAACTAACGGTCATGGGCGTTTCGATCGCTACAGCGTGTTACTGGTAGCGGAAATTTGCCAACGTCACCTCGAAACCGGATTAGAAGTGGCTGACTGGCTCAAGGCGTCATTGCGGCAGGCGGTGACGTTGGTGCTGTCCATGCTTAACGCTGACGGCAGTGGTTTCCAGTGGGGGCGCTCGATAGGTGCTTATGGCGACAGCGGCTTTAATGAAATTCTGGCAGTCAGCGCACGCTTAGGTTTGCTGAATTCGCAGGAACAGGCCGTGGCCAGCGCATTTTCGCAGGCCTGTACCGACCGTTTTCTTCACTTCTGGTATGACGATGACGAGCAAAGCGTGAACCTGTGGTTTAAGGGGCGGCAGACGGATGCTTATCGCGCTGAACATCGGTTGGTGGGCGAGAACATTAGCCTTTGTGTGCAGCACCTCAATGTGCAGCAAGCGTGGGCCCATCTACCCGTCCTTGAAGCGTGTGCCGCTGGTCCGCTATCGCCCGCGTTCGCCTTTACCGCATTCCGTGATGAGGGCTTCACGCGCGGGCTGTACCTGTGGCATGACGGCCAACGCACCTTCACGCTGCCGCTGATAAACGGCGACAGGCCTTATCATGCGACGTCGCCTTATTTCCCGATCCCCTTTAGCGCCGGGTTGTTGACCGGAGTGGCGCAAGGCGATGCGCCGCTGTGGGTGCCGGGCATATATGACCAACATGGACGGGTACTGCGACCACTGGTCTGGTTTCGCGATTGCCGCCACCAGAAAACCGCTGAAGGTTGGGAGATAGTCTTTGATTGCGATGCGCTGGATGTCGTATTCGAAGAAGGGGATTCGGTGCAAGAACCCCAGCGCGACCCCGATTTCACCTGCCGGACACGCTACCTTATCGCACCGGGAAGCGTGACCCGCGAGGATACCTTCACCTGCCCGCCGGGGCGCGCAAGGGGAGTCGAGCTGCTGGCTGCCGTGTACGACGCGCATCTGCCGGTAACGCTGCAAGGCTATACCGATACCGAACGGCGATGTACGACGTTATGCAGCCCGACCGGGCCGCTGGCGCAGGAGATCGTTGGGCGAAGAGAATTGTCTGGTCAAACACAATTGACCGTGAGTTGGCAGGTTTGTTACGGCTAATTTAATTGCCCTGTCCGGGGCAATTAAAAATACATTATTAATATAAATCTATTTATTAAATCCTTCACTGGAGTCTTGTCTATGTCTTTTTTAAGGAAAAACACGCTGCTGGCAGCATGTATGTTGCTGGCGCTTTCTCCTGCTGCGCATGCGGTACAGTTCGATGTTCGCGGTGGCTATAATATTGGCAACCACAGCTATGAATCCCGATTTAAAGTCAGCGATAGTTGGCAGAATGGCTGGTGGGCCAGCATGGAGACGGATAATAATAACGGTTCGCCGTCCGTAGACGATATGACCACGTCTTATAATGAAATGGAAACGAACTATACCTGGCATATTAACGATCGTTTCGCGTTGGTGCCGGGTGGGGCTATTCACTGGAGCAATAGCGGTACCCAGCTTCGCCCTTATATTCGTCTGAATTATAAAGTGACGAATGACCTGTCGAGCGGTATCCGCTACCGTCTGGACCATCATAATTACGATGTTGAAGATAATGCGGGTGACACGGTGCACGATAACGAACACCGTATCGATCTGTTCCTCAGCTATAAAATTAACCCTGACTGGAATCTGATGTGGCAAGGTACGGCCTACATGCATCAGGATCCTGATCTGCAATACAATAACGGTAAACGCTGGGCAACCGAAAATGCGCTAACCATTAAATATCGCTGGAATAACTACTTTAGCCCCTATTTTGAATATGATTATCTCGATGAGCAAAGTAATTATAATGGTGAGACCGGTAAGCCAGACTCTCGAGTCAGGCTCGGGGTGACGTTCAATCTTTAAATAATACCTGTATTATTTTTTATGCCTTTAACCAGGAAGGGACAGTATTGTCCGTAGCTAAATACTGTCCCTTCACTTTTTAGATAACTGTTTCAATTTATTGAATGTGATTTATCTCAGGGTTTGATTTATCGCAGTCAACGACAATATTTTTGCCTGTCATCGCGGGTATCTACGTATCACGGAATAAATACTATTTTTTGAACAGAGGCTCTATGGCAACACCACGCGGCTATAGGAAAGATGTCACTTTGCTGGAAACCCTCGAGATTGATGAAACGGCAATCTATTTTAATCGCATGAGAAATACACCGGCAGATTATTATCATTTTCATGAATGCCCTGAGATGCTATTTATTACCCAGGGAGTGGGCATTGCCGTGGCGGAACATCAGCAGTTCACGGTAAAACCGGGGCGGCTCTTTGTGTTTCCGCCGGGAAGGGTGCATAAAGTTCATGTCGAGCAGGGCGCGCGTAATCAGTATCACCGTACCACGCTGCATTTCAACGGAACACTGCTGGAGCCTTTCTTCCGCGACTTTCCCCGGCTACAGATACTGCTGCGCCAGCTTAGCCGTTATGGCGAGAAGATTCGCATTTTCGATGTTTCCGCCATTCAGCCGATGATCGAGATGCTGTTCGAGCGTTTTGAGCGGCTGACCAGCGCTAACCAGGTCACCATCAATGACAGTGCGCTGCTTCTGATGCAGCTGATTAGCTTACTTCCGGAACAGGAGCTGGAAAACGCGCTGCTTTCAGATCAGAACGCCTTTTCTGCCGGTATTATCCGGTGGATTGAGGGACACTTTCAGGGGCACTGCTCGCTGGAGGCGCTAGCCGCAGCATCCGGTTGCTCGGAAGGGCATGCATCGCGTCGTTTTCGCCGTGAAACGGGCGGCACGTTGCAGGAGTATTTGATCATGCGGCGCATTCGCCATGCTTGCGAACTGCTGGTTCATACCACGCTGTCGGTCAGAGAAGTGGGGGAGCAATCGGGATTTACGGAGTATGCCTGGTTTATCACCAGTTTTCGAAAATATATGGCAAAAACCCCCCTCCAGTACCGCAAATCATATAGTCTAAGAGGCTGAGGGATAAGAAATTGTCCTGACCACGCTGTGGTCAGGACAACGGTATTACGCTTTCAGTGCCGCCAGTGCAGCATCGTAATCCGGCTCGTTGGTGATTTCGTTCACCAGCTCGCTGTATACGACGTTGTCGTTTTCATCAATCACCACCACGGCACGTGCCGCCAGGCCTTTCAGCGCGCCATCGGCAATGCCGACGCCATAGGTCTGCAGGAATTCCGGCGCACGCAGGGTGGACAGGGTGACGACGTTGCTCAGGCCTTCCGCGCCGCAGAAGCGTGACTGGGCGAACGGCAGGTCAGCGGATATGCACAGCACCACGGTGTTAGACAGTTCACCCGCTAACTGGTTGAATTTACGCACAGATGCCGCGCAAACGCCGGTATCGATGCTCGGGAAAATGTTAAGAACTTTACGTTTGCCAGCGAACTGGCCGAGGGTGACGTCCGACAGATCTTTTGCCACCAGCGTAAACGGTTGAGCTTTATCGCCCGCCTGTGGGATAGAACCTTGAACAGCAACGGGATTGCCCTGGAAATGTACGGTTTGCGACATGATTATCTTCCTGTTTACATATAGTTAACGTCGACCCTAGTGTATGACAACAGGCGTTAACACGGCAAACCCTATTTGTGCCTGAATGAAAGGAGCCAAAATGAGAAAGCTGCGAGTGTTCGAAGAGGCCTGGCCGCTGCATACGCCGTTTGTCATTGCGCGCGGTAGCCGCAGCGAAGCAAAGGTCGTGGTGGTCGAGCTTGAGCAAGATGGCGTAAAAGGCGTTGGCGAGTGCACGCCGTATCCGCGCTACGGCGAGAGCATCGCTTCGGTGATGGCGCAGATTATGGCAATCGGCGAGCAGCTCGAGCACGGCATCACGCGCGAGCAGCTCAATCATTTGCTGCCGGCAGGGGCCGCACGTAATGCGGTGGACTGCGCGTTATGGAATCTGGAAACTGCGCTTAATGGAAGTGACGTTGTCACACAATTGGGCGTTATCTTGCCAGCGACGGTCACGACGGCGCAAACGGTCGTCATCGGCACGCCAGAACAGATGGCTGCCAGTGCGCGGGCGCTGTTTGCAAGCGGTGCCCGGCTGCTAAAGGTAAAACTGGATAATCACTTTATTTGCGAGCGGATGGTGGCGATTCGTGAAGCGGCGCCGGAGGCCACGCTGATTGTTGACGCCAACGAATCCTGGCATAGCGACGGACTGGCCGCGCGCTGCCAACTGTTGGCCGATCTTAACGTGGCGATGCTGGAGCAGCCGTTACCGGTGGGCGAAGATGAGGCGCTGGATAACTTTATTCATCCGTTGCCGATCTGTGCTGATGAGAGCTGCCATACCCGCGAAGACCTGCCGGTGCTGCGCGGGCGCTATGACATGGTCAATATCAAGCTGGATAAAACCGGCGGGCTTAGCGAGGCGCTTGCGCTGGCTGCGGAAGCCAAAGCGCAAGGGTTTGCCCTGATGCTGGGCTGCATGTTGTGCACTTCTCGCGCTATTGCCGCCGCGCTGCCGTTGGCTCCGCAGGTACGCTTTGCCGACCTCGACGGCCCAACGTGGCTGGCCGCTGACGCGCAGCCAGCTTTACGCTTTACCTGTGGAGAACTTCATTTGTGATGCGCCGACTGCCAGTGCAGCAATCCTGTCATCGCTGACAGGTAGCGCTCGCTGGCCTCGTCCGATGAGATTGCCGGAAATTCGGCGGTGATGCAGTGCAGGCCGATATCGTTGCACCAGCTGCCGAACGAGCCGGGCGTTTCGTAGCCCACGCTGCTGACCAGCGGCAGCGCGAATGCGTCCGCCAGCCATTGTCCCAGCTCGCTATTGCGGGCGTCTTCAATACAGGCCAGTGGGTCATGGAACGACACCACCCATGCCGGGTTTATCTGATGAATCAACTGACACAGCGCGCGGCTTTCCGGTTCAGAGCCGGGGCGGCTGCCGGTGAGCAATACCACATCACGCTGCTCGGCCGCGCTGTTCCAGCGATAGACCGTTTCACCGGTTTTCCAGTTGGCTGACGGAAAGTTGCGATTGAGATCCACGCCGTTGGCGTTGGCGCGTAGCCCAAGTTGGCAGCCGTCCGGGTTAACGGCCAGTACCACGTGATGACGCCGTAGCTCCGGTGCCAGCGTGCGCAGCGCGCAGGAGAGGGTGACCACCGAGGCGTTTTCATCGCCGTGCGTACCGGCAATGATTAAACCGCTTTGCGGACCGGCCAGCGGCGCGGGAAACCAGATAAGCGGTGCGCCTAACAGTGAACGACCATAGTGTTGTGTCCCTGGTGGGAACGCGCCGCGCTGAGCGCGAGGGCGAGTGGCTGACATACGCTGCATCCTGATACGCAATGGGGATATTGAGCAGTGTTGTGCAAAATCATCCGCGAATCAAATAGTTTCCCTTATGGATATTGCTGGGGATATATCAAGTTTATGTGACATGCTGTTTGCAATTCGCGTAAGTGAAACAAATAATATTTTCATCAAGTTGTGTGGGTTTACCTATTTAAAGGGGATGACATGAAGTTACCGTTCACCTTGACCTGTTGCGCCGTCTTGCTTTCAGGTCTGAGTTCTATCGCCGTCGCGGCCGACGTTCCCGCCGGAACGGTGCTGGCGAAGCAGCAAGAGCTGGTTCGTCACATTAAAGATGAACCCGCTTCATTAGATCCCGCGAAGGCGGTGGGGCTACCGGAGATTCAGGTCATTCGCGATCTGTATGAAGGTCTGGTGAATCAGGATGCTCACGGCAATATCATTCCTGGCGTTGCTACCCGCTGGCAAACCAACGATCAGAAAATCTGGACGTTTACCCTTCGCAACGACGCTAAATGGTCGGACGGCACGCCGGTGACGGCGCAGGATTTCGTCTACAGCTGGCAGCGTCTGGTTGACCCGAAAACCACCTCGCCGTTTGCCTGGTTTGCGGCGTTAGCGGGCATCACGAATGCGCAGGATATTATTGATGGCAAAGCCAAGCCCGAAACTCTGGGCGTAACCGCGGTGGACGCGCATACGCTGCGGGTCCAGCTCGATAAGCCGCTGCCGTGGTTTGTGAATCTGACGGCTAACTTCTCGCTCTATCCGGTGAATAAAACCGTTGTCGAAAGCGATAAAAACTGGACGCGTCCGGGCAAGCTGGTGGGGAACGGCGCCTATGTTCTGGCCGACCGCGTGGTGAATGAAAAGCTGGTGGCGGTGCCGAACAAATACTACTGGGATAACGCCAAAACGGTGATTCAGAAAGTCACCTTTATGCCGATTAACCAGGAATCTGCGGCCACCAAACGCTATCAGGCCGGGGATATCGATATCACGGAGTCGTTCGCGAAAAACCAGTATCAGAAGCTCAAAAAAGAGCTACCGGGTCAGGTCTTTACGCCTGCGCAACTGGGCACCTATTACTACGCCTTTAACACCCAAAAGGGGCCTACCGCTGATGCGCGTGTACGTCTGGCGCTCAGCATGAGCATCGATCGTCGTATCATCGCGGAGAAGGTGTTGGGGACCGGCGAAAAACCCGCGTGGCGCTTTACGCCAGACGTGACGGCAGGTTTTAAACCTCAGACGTCGGCGCTGGAAGAGAGCAGCCAGGCAGAGCTGAACGCGCAGGCGAAAATGTTGCTGCAAGCGGCAGGCTATGGCCCGAATCGTCCGCTGAAGCTGACCCTGCTGTACAACACCCAGGAAGTACACCAGAAGATTGCTATCGCCGTGGCGTCGATGTGGAAGAAAAATCTGGGCGTCGACGTTAAGCTGCAAAACCAGGAGTGGAAAACCTACATCGATAGCCGCAATACCGGTAACTTCGATGTGATTCGCGCTTCGTGGGTGGGCGATTACAACGAACCGTCTACTTTCCTGTCGCTGCTGACTTCGACGAACAGCGGCAATATTGCGCGCTTTAACGATCCCGCCTATGACAAAGTGATCCGTCAGGCGAGCCTGGAAAACACCGCCGAGGCGCGTAACGCCGACTACAACGCCGCGGAAAAAATCCTCGCCGAAAAAGCACCGATTGCACCCATCTACCAGTATACCAATGGCCGCTTAATTAAGCCGTGGGTGAAAGGATACCCGATCACCAATCCGGAAGATGTGGCGTACACGCATACGATGTATATCATTAAGCACTGATAAAACCATCGCTGCAAAACTCAGAACGGGCGCCGCTTACCGCGCCCGTTTTTTATGCCTTATTTCCCCCTGAAGGGGACCGATCTTATTAAAACACCTGATTCATGAATCCATTGCATAGGTCAAATCAGTTTTAACAGTCTAATTGTGGCGAGCGTTGTATCTTAAAATCATGTTTTAACCTGATAGAGGCATTACCGTGGAATATTCAGTATTAAGTAACAATCTAAAAATGCCGATGATGGGGTTTGGCGTTTTTAAGGTTACCGATAAAGAAGAATGTAAGCAGTCGGTGTTAAGCGCTATTCGCACGGGCTATCGCCTCATTGATACCGCCGCCGTCTACGGTAACGAGGATGCTGTCGGCGATGCCGTTCGTGAAGCCATCGCTGAAGGGCTGTGTACCCGCGAGGAACTATTCATTACCTCCAAGCTGTGGGTTCAGGACATGGTCAGCGCCGAAGCGGCGAAAGCCGGTATTGAGGCGTCGCTGAAAAAGTCAGGGCTAGCCTATTTTGATCTCTATTTGCTGCATCAGGCGATGGGGGATTATTTCAGCGCGTGGCGTGCGCTGGAAGAGGCTTATGATGCCGGTAAACTGAAAGCCATCGGCGTGTCGAATTTCTATGCGCATGTATTAACCAACTTCTGTGAAACCGTCAGAATCAAGCCGATGGTCAATCAGGTGGAATTGCATCCTTACTTCGCGCAGCCTGACGCGCTGGAAACCATGAAGCGCTATAACGTTCAGCCCGAAGCCTGGGCGCCGTTAGGCGGTGGCAGACATAAGCCTTATGAAGATGAAATGCTGCAAGGCATCGCCGATGCCCATCAAAAAACCATTGCGCAGATTGTCTTGCGCTGGAACGTGCAGCGTGGCGTCACGGTGATCCCGAAATCTACCCAACAAAAACGTATTGCAGAGAACTTTGCGATCTGGGATTTTTCCCTGACCGATGCTGAAATGGCAAAAATCAGCGCGCTGGATGCGGGCTATGTGGGGGAGGCGGTGAAACATTTTAACCCGGAATTTGTTCGCGGCTGTCTTGGCGTTAAAATCCATGACTGAACCGGGTTTATCCAATAAAAACAGGCGCTAAAAAGCGCCTGTTTTGGAACCCTATCGCAACAGCTCGGCAAACTTAGCCAGCCATTGTGGATGTGCAGGCCATGCCGGCGCGGTCACGAGGTTGCCGTCCACATACGCTTCATCGATACCAATATCGGCATATTCGCCGCCGCTCAGCCGCACTTCCGGCGCACAGGCCGGGTAGGCGCTACAGGTCCGCCCTTGCAAAACCCCCGCGGCGGCCAGCAGCTGCGGACCATGGCAAACCGCGGCAATGGGCTTGTTCGCCACATCGAAGTCCTGTACCAGCTTAATGACCGCCTCGTATAGACGCAGGTATTCTGGCGCGCGTCCGCCGGGGATCAGCAGCGCGTCGTAATCCGCTTCATTGACGCTGGCAAAATCGGCGTTGAGCACGAAGCGGTGGCCGGGTTTCTCGCTATAGGTCTGGGCGCCGTCAAAGTCATGAATTGCCGTCATAATATAGTCACCCTTTGGCTTGTCAGGACAAACGGCATCGACCTGATGACCAATCATCTGTAGCGCCTGAAAGGGCACCATAGTTTCGTAATCTTCCGCGTAATCGCCAACCAGCATCAATATCTTTTTGCCTGCCATAGCCCATCCTCTTTGAGTAAAGATGTCTAAGATATAGCCTGGCAACAAAGGGATAGCGAACCGCAAACCGCGCGCTGCATCACGGATATCAGCAATGGTTAACGTGGCAGAGGCACTGCCAGCATGGAGTATCGTTCTGCTGAGACACTTGCAGAGATTACGGGAGTGCTATAATTGGCGGACGATATCACGCGTGCGATATCCTCTGCGGATAAGCCGCTTTTCACCTTCTTATGCCCGGGCAAACAGCGATGATTTATATGTCTGATGTCATGATATTTGGCAAAGTGCTGCTCGGCATTTTTCTGCTTTTGCTGCTGGCAAGTTACCTGTTTTCAAAGCTCAACGTGCCGATTGCCGTGCTGCTTACAACATGGCTTTCCGCTGCGGCGGCGTTTGCGCTGCTGGTGGTGTTGGTGTTAATGCCGGGGATCAAGAAGGATGAGGTTGCCCTGGGAAAACGCTGGCTTGAAGAGTGCACGCTCGTCGAAAAGTTTGAGCGTCATACGCTACGCGAACCGACCAACCGCCTGCAATGCCATGGCGTAGAAGAGCAGGTGGACGCCAGCGACTATCAGACCTTCACGGTCGCCTATCTCGAACGTGGGGAAGGTGATTCCCGCTGATGCTCCGGCCAGGGGGATCACCGATTTTCACGCCTGCCTTTTTTTCCCCGTGGCTGATGAAATGTCGCGGCGCAGCGCGGCTGGCGCGTTAGGATCGCCGCTGAGCGGCAGATTACTCAGCATCACTTCAATATCCTCCGCCGGTACCGGGTCGGAGAACCAGAACCCCTGTAGTGCGTCGCAGCCCAGCCCGGTGAGGATACGCTGCTGCTCCTGGGTTTCTACGCCCTCTGCCACCACATCCATATTCATGGAATGGGCGATGGTGATAATCGTCGAGACGATTTTGATGTGTTTGCTGTTCTCCCGCATATCTTTCATAAAGCTTTTATCAATCTTCAATTCACCGGCTGGGAGATCCTGCAGCGCCAGCATATTGGAGTAACCGACGCCAAAGTTATCAATGGAAATAGTGATACCAATGCGGCAGAAATCATTAAAGATTTGCACGCTGCGATCGAAACCGTGTAACGCCGTGGTTTCGGCAAGCTCGATGGTTAAACGCGTCGGCGAAATACGATGGCGTACCAGCGCGTCGCAAACCTGCTCGTAGAAGTTTTGCTGCTCAAACTGGACCGGTGAAATATTCAGCGAAAGCGTCCAGTCATCGTGCCCGGAAAGGCTCCACTTATGCATCTGAATGCAAGCCTGTTCCAGCACCCAGTTACCCACTGAAACAATCAGCCCCGTATTCTGTAGCGTAGAGAGGAAGACTTCCGGCAGCAAAATGCCTTTTTTCGGATGCCGCCAGCGCAGTAATGCTTCAAAGCCGTAAATCCGTTTTTCTTTGACGTGGTATTTCGGCTGGTACCACAGTTCAAACTGATTGCGCTCCAGCGCCTGGGTCAGGTCCTGTAAGAAATGCGCGCCCTGCCAGGTGCTATCGAGCATCGACTCGTTGTAGAACACCCATCCATTTCGCCCGCTATGTTTCACGTGATACATCGCGGTATCGGCGGCGAGCTTCAGATCCTGCGGCGTTTCGCCGTGACCGGGGTAGAGGCTGATGCCAACGCTCAGCGAGATTTGCAGAATTTGCCCGGAATGGTAAAACGGCCGCCGGATGCTTTCGACCATCCGCGTGCAGATATCGGCGATTTCCGCCTCGGTGCAGTCGGGGGCCAGCAGGATAAACTCATCGCCGCCGATGCGGGCGAGGGTCATTTTCGGCATCAGGCAGGCGCTCATACGGTTAGCAACGGAGACCAGCAGATTATCGCCGACGTGATGGCCCCAGGCATCGTTGACCAGCTTAAAGCGGTCGAGATCCATCAGCACCAGCGCGAAAGTGCTGCCCGCCAGTCGAGCCTGATGCAGGCAAGCCAGCAGGCGCATGTCAATCTGGCTACGGTTAGCGAGGCCGGTAAGCCCGTCGTAGCGTGCCTGCTGCTCAAGCTGCTGGTTCAGGCGCTGGAGGTTTTCGGTGAGTCGCGTCGTGCGTACCTGGGAGTCCACCATTGAGATCATGAGCATCAGCCCCAGCAGCAGTAGCGTGGTGGCAGAAACCCATATCGAAAGGCCTTCTTCGCTCACCATGGCCGCATGATTGGCCATGATATGCCCGCTGCCGGTGAAGGTGGCGGCGCTCATGCCGGTATAGTGCATCGCGGCAATCGCAATCCCCATCGCAAACGCCGCGCCAACGCGCGTCAGCAATACCCCTTTACTGTTCAGGCGCAGGCTGAAGGCTAACCACAAGCCGACGCAGGAGGCAACGATGGCGATCACCACGGAGGCGATAATCAGCGGCACGCTCCAGATGATATCGTCATGCGACATCAGCGCAGCCATGCCGACATAGTGCATGATGACGACACCGCTGCTGAGTAGGGCGGTGGCAATGCACAAGCGTTTAAGCGACAGCGTATTTCCCGCGACGGCGATATTAATCGCCAGTGAAGACGCGATAATCGCCGCCAGCAGTGAAATGACCGTCAGCGCCAGGTGATAACTCATTGGCATAGGCATCTTCATGGCCAGCATGCCGATAAAATGCATCGACCAGATACCAATACCCAGCGTAGCGCCGCCGGTAATACGCCAGAAGATAGCCGCCTTCTTATTTGAAGCGGCAATTTTTGCAGCACTATCAAGCGCAACGAAAGATGCGATGAATGCCACCAGGAATGAAATACCGACCAGTATCGGGTCCCACGAAGCGTGTAGCGTCATGCAAACCATACCTTTTCATAGAGTGGGTTCTATTTAATCTATCAGTAAATTCCGAATTTAAACCAGTGAAATAGCGAAAGAGTTATCTTTTTTTTATCAGATTAGATGCTGCGCTCGGTTTATTTAGCATGGCTTAATTATCGTGAAACGCCAGTTAATAAATAAGTGGGGCGCATTATATTATGCTTTATTTCTATAGAGTTAAGCCATGCTTAAGTAGGCTGGTGTAGAAAATTTGTCTTTAGTTGTTGTTATATTCTGCATTAAGGCAAACTGACACCGCGAACGGTTAAAGTGATGAAAATAGTTAAAATGGTCTGGAAAATACATCTTCTGGTGATATAACAAAATTATACAACCAGCGTTGAGGGTAGGTTATGTTTAAAAACATTAGCGTCCGAACGTTTATCCTGGTCTTTATTTTGGCGGTTTTTGTTATTGCCGATGTGATCTGTCTAATACTATCAAAAAATATATTCTTGCTATTAACAATTAATATTGTATGGGTAGCGGCGTTGGGACTTCTGTGGCTCTACATGACCAAATACCTGGTGACGCCGATTAATGCGGTTAAGCGCAGCATCGATGAAGTTAATGATGGCAATCTGTCGGTGCGAATTCCTGTTTTCGGCAATAACTGTGCCGGGCGCTTAATTCCGGGGATCAATAACTTATCGAATAATATCTCGACGCTGGTGGCGGAAATTCGCGCCTCTTCGGACACCGCAATGTCGCTATCCGATCAGTTGGCAACCCGCAGCGGCGAGCTGTCGGTGAAAACCGAGCAACAGTCGGCCACCCTGATGGAGACCGCGGCGAGCATGGAGCAGATCGCCGCCAGCACCAAAAATAACGCGGAACATACGCGTCTGGCGAGCGAACGCGCCGGTGAGGCGACGCAGTGTGCCCGTAAAGGCGGCGCGCTGATGGGGGAAGTGGCGACCAATATGCAGTCGATTACCGACTGTGCCCGGCAGATGACGGAAATTATCGCCATGATTGACGGGATTGCCTTCCAGACGAATATTCTGGCGCTGAATGCGGCGGTGGAAGCGGCGAGGGCAGGCGATCACGGCAAAGGGTTCTCGGTGGTCGCCGGTGAAGTGCGTAATCTGGCTCATCGTAGCGCGGAAGCGGCCAAGAATATTAAGACCTTAATTAGCGTCACCAGTGAAAACGTCACGCAGGGCGCGAGTATTGTCGCCGAAGCGGAGAAAAACATGCAGGAGATCGTCGCCGGTTCGGGCGAGTTAAACGGTCTGATGGAGCAGATTGCTGTTTCGACCTCTGAGCAGGAAAAGGGGATCGATCAGATTACCCTGGCGTTGAATGAGCTGGAGACGGTGACGCAAAGCAATATCACGGTTGTCGAGGAGCTGGCGAGATCGTCCGATATTCTTAAGCGTCAGGTGATTGAACTGCAGTCGCGCACGCAAAATTTCCGCGTGGGGGACGAGCAAAATACCGCATCGCCACGGCAGGCTGCCGGTGGCCTGCCGCTACAGCCTGTCGTCGCGACCGGCAGCAACGAGCAGAATTTCTGGCAATCGTTTTAACCCTGTTGCTTTTCCCTCAACCCGGTAGCGATACCGGGTTTTTTTATGCCTGAAATTCACGTGTAGCTGTTTTTGTGAACAATTTCAGCGTCATGGCACCAGCGTATGTTGCTTAACAAAAGGAGATGGCTAGACTATCAGGATAAAGAGCGCTAAGCGGAGGCGATGTGGAAGCCATAAAAGGATCGGACCTAAACGTACCAGACGCGGTATTTGCGTGGCTACTGGATGGCCAGGGCGGCGTGAAGCCATTAACCGACGCGGACAGCGTCAGTAAAGAGAATCCGTGCTGGCTACACCTGAACTATACCCACCCCGACAGCGCCCAGTGGCTGGCGACGACGCCGCTGTTGCCCAATCTGGTGCGCGATGCGCTTGCCGGTGAAAGCCTGCGTCCGCGGGTCAGTCGCCTGGGCGAGGGGACGCTGATCACCCTGCGTTGCATTAACGGTAGCACCGATGAACGCCCGGACCAACTGGTGGCGATGCGCCTCTATATTGATGAACGCATGATCGTTTCGACCCGGCAGCGGAAAGTGCTGGCGCTGGATGATGTGGTGAGCGACCTCCAGGAGGGCAGCGGCCCGACGGATTGCGGCTCGTGGCTGGTGGATATTTGTGATGCGCTAACCGATCACGCCAGCGAGTTTATCGAGCAGTTGCACGACAAAATTATTGACCTCGAAGATAATCTGCTGGAGCAGGAGGTGCCGCCGCGAGGTTTTCTGGCGCTGTTGCGTAAGCAGCTTATCGTCATGCGCCGCTATATGGCGCCGCAGCGCGATGTCTACGCCCGTCTGGCCAGCGAGCGTCTGTCGTGGATGACCGACGACCAGCGTCGTCGTATGCAGGATATTGCCGACCGTCTGGGACGTGGGCTGGATGAAATTGACGGCTGTATCGCGCGCACGGCGGTGATGACGGATGAAATTGCGCAGATGATGCAGGAGTCGCTTTCCCGGCGAACCTATACCATGTCGTTGATGGCGATGGTCTTTTTACCCAGCACCTTCCTGACAGGGCTATTTGGCGTCAACCTTGGCGGTATCCCCGGCGGCGGCTCGCATCTGGGTTTTTCCCTTTTCTGTATTATGCTGGTACTGCTTATCGGTGGTGTTACGTGGTGGTTACACCGTAGTAACTGGTTGTAAAAAATCACCTTTTTTACCTCTTTTGGAGAGGATAACGCCACTTAATTTGAGCAGGGTCAATAAAACGGCATGCCAATCGAGGCAATATCGATCCCGCAGGTGAATGCAACGTCAAGCGATGGGCGTTGCGCTCCATATTGTCTTACTTCCTTTTTTTGAATTACTGCATAGCACAATTGATTCGTACGACGCCGGCTTAGAATAGTCGGCTTTTTTTTGTCTTTTTTCCGCTACCCTGATGGTACCCGCCGATTAATTTGTCGCATCCCGCGTCGAGATCTGCGAGGATACGCGCCTGCTGAACCTTAGTCCCTTATTCGCGAGAAAATACTGTGACCGCTTTTGCCACCCTGAATGCCCTTCCTGCCGCCCAGCTCGATAATCTGAACGATCTGGGCTATCTCTCTATGACGCCGGTTCAGGCCGCGTCGCTGCCGGCGATTCTGGCCGGAAAGGACGTGCGCGTGCAGGCGAAAACCGGCAGCGGCAAAACGGCAGCGTTTGGTCTTGGCCTGCTCCAGCATGTCGATGCCAGCCTGTTCCAGACCCAGTCGCTGGTGCTGTGTCCGACGCGCGAACTGGCCGATCAGGTCGCCGGTGAGATTCGCCGCCTGGCGCGTTATCTGCCGAATATTAAGGTGCTGACCCTCTGCGGCGGCCAGCCTTTTGGCGCGCAGCGCGACTCCTTGCAGCATGCGCCGCATATTATCGTCGCGACGCCGGGCCGCCTGCTGGATCACCTGCAAAAGGGCACC
Source organism: Kluyvera sp. CRP (assembly GCF_019930565.1). Lineage (NCBI taxonomy): Bacteria > Pseudomonadati > Pseudomonadota > Gammaproteobacteria > Enterobacterales > Enterobacteriaceae > Kluyvera > Kluyvera sp. CRP. The sequence goes on from NZ_CP082841.1 coordinate 3,424,335, forward strand.
GTATCGCTGGATGCACTGCAAACGCTGGTGATGGATGAAGCGGACCGCATGCTGGATATGGGTTTTAGCGATGCTATCGACGAAGTGATTCTCTTTGCGCCAGCGTCTCGCCAGACGCTGCTGTTCTCCGCGACCTGGCCGGAAGCGATTGCCGCCATAAGCGGCCGTGTGCAACGTTCGCCGGAAACGATCGAAATTGATAGCGTTGACGCGCTCCCCTCGGTTGAGCAGCAGTTTTTTGACGTACCACGTCACGGCAAAATCGCGCTGTTACAGCAGCTGCTGAGCCAGCATCAGCCATCTTCTTGCGTCGTGTTCTGTAATACCAAAAAAGATTGTCAGGCGGTGTTTGAAGAGCTGAACGCGGCGGGGCAAAGCACCATTGCGCTGCACGGCGACCTCGAACAGCGCGACCGCGATCAGACCCTGATACGTTTTGCCAACGGCAGCGCGCGTATTCTGGTGGCGACCGATGTGGCGGCGCGCGGGCTGGATATTAAATCGCTGGCGATGGTGGTGAACTACGAGCTGGCGTGGGATCCGGAGGTGCACGTACACCGTATTGGCCGTACCGCGCGTGCGGGCAACAGTGGGCTGGCGGTGAGCTTCTGCGCGCCGGAAGAGGCGCAGCGCGCCAATATTCTGGCCGAAATGCTGCAACTGAAGCTGAACTGGATGCCAGAGCCGGCTAAAACGCGTATTACGCCGCTGGCGCCGGAAATGATGACCCTGTGTATCGACGGGGGTAAAAAGGCAAAAATGCGTGCGGGCGATGTGCTGGGCGCGTTAACCGGCGATATGGGGCTGGTTGGCGCGGATATCGGTAAAATCGATGTCCACCCGGCGCATGTCTACGTAGCCGTACGTGAAGGCGTGGCGCATCAGGCCTGGAAATTGCTGCAGAAAGGGAAGATCAAAGGCAAGGCGTGCCGTGTACGTCTGCTGAAATAACATCCTGAAAAGCGTCTCAGGCGGCAGCCTGAGACGCCAAATGACTTACTTCACTTCAACCACATTCAGACGCAGCTCATCCAACTGACCGTCTTCTTCTTCCGGCTGCCAGCCCACTGGCTGTAGCGGCAGCTCTTCCCGGTCAAATGCCAGGTCGCCACCTTCAATTACTTCGCTGTCGTGGTTCAAACCTTTGAAATCAAACAGGTTGGTATCACACAGGTGTGAAGGCACCACGTTCTGCATGGCGCTAAACATGGTCTCGATACGGCCCGGATAGCGTTTATCCCAGTCGCGCAGCATATCGCCAATGACCTGACGCTGCAGGTTCGGCTGAGAACCGCACAGATTACACGGAATGATCGGGAACGCTTTGGCTTCGGAGAAGCGCTCGATGTCTTTTTCGCGGCAGTAGGCCAGCGGACGGATAACGATGTGCTTGCCGTCGTCGCTCATCAGCTTCGGCGGCATACCTTTCATTTTACCGCCGTAGAACATGTTCAGGAACAGCGTTTGCAGAATGTCGTCACGGTGATGGCCGAGGGCGATTTTTGTCGCGCCCAATTCGGTGGCCGTGCGGTAGAGGATCCCGCGACGCAGACGAGAGCAGAGGGAGCAGGTGGTTTTCCCTTCCGGGATCTTCTCTTTGACGATACCGTAGGTGTTCTCTTCGACGATTTTGTACTCAACGCCCAGCTTTTCCAGATATTCCGGCAGAATATGCTCGGGGAAGCCCGGTTGTTTCTGGTCGAGGTTGACCGCCACCAGGCTGAAGCTGATTGGCGCGCTCTGTTGCAGATTGCGCAGAATTTCCAGCATGGTGTAGCTATCTTTACCGCCGGAGAGGCAGACCATAATGCGGTCGCCGTCTTCAATCATGTTGAAGTCAGCGATGGCTTCGCCCACGTTACGACGCAGACGCTTCTGTAATTTGTTCAGATTGTATTGTTCTTTTTTGCTAATTTCTTGATTTTGTTGCATTTAATAGTTACTCAAAAATCTAAATGGATACCCAGGCCACTACAGCGTCTTCCAGTCCATTTGATTTACGATAAAAGAGCTGTCCCGCGCTGACGGCGAATCAGCGAATGTGTGGCGTGTATGGTACGGATTACGGCGACGAATACCAGCATGTTTTGCAGGACTGGCCCGACTTACCCGCTGACATGAATAACCCTGTATTAAATCTATCGCGTCTTCAACGGGTTGACCGCGAGGGACGACAAGCCGCTTGATCTCTACGCTTGTTGTATAATACTGTATATATAAACAGTATTTATGGTGTATAAAGATGTTCGCCACTTATCTATATAAAGCAGAACAGTCCCTCGAACTGCCATTGTTCCTGGAGCGGATTCCCTGCGGTTTTCCCAGCCCGGCTCAGGACTATGTCGAAGAGAGCCTGGACCTGAATCGGCTGGTGGTCAAGCACCCCAGCGCCACCTATTTTGTGCGTGTTAGCGGTGACTCGATGATTGGCGCGGGTATCGGTGATGGCGATCTGCTGGTTGTTGATCGCTCGTTAAAAGCCGATCACGGCGATATCGTCGTTGCGGCAGTAGCGGGGGAGTTTACGGTTAAAGAGTTGCGAACCCGGCCCTCGCTCCTGCTGGTGCCGCATAACCCGCAGTACAAACCGATTGCTTTTCATGCCGAGGAAGAGTTGCAAATCTTCGGCGTGGTGACGTTCAGTTTAAAAGCGCATAAATATGTTCGCATTGGTTGATGTTAACAATTTCTATGCCTCCTGTGAGACGGTATTTCGCCCCGATTTGGTGGGTAAACCGGTGGTGGTGGTATCCAATAACGATGGCTGCATTATCTCTCGTTCCGCGGAGGCTAAAGCGCTCGGCATTAGCATGGGGGCACCGTATTTTAAAATTAAAAATGAATTGTCTCGCCAGCGGGTAACCGTTTTTAGTTCTAACTACGCACTGTATGCCGATCTCAGCCATCGGGTGATGCAGACATTGATGGATCTTGCTCCCCGTGTGGAGATCTATTCGATTGATGAAGCCTTTATTGAATTGCCCGATGAGGGCTCGTTTGAGGTGTTGGGTCATCAGATACGTGATGCGGTACGAAGAAATACCGGGCTGACGGTTGGGGTGGGTATTGGGCCAACCAAAACGCTGGCGAAGCTGGCGAATCTGGCGGCCAAAACCTGGCGAAAAACCAACGGTGTCGTCGATCTCTGTGCAACGGAGCGCCAGCGTAAATTGCTCTCCTTAATTCCAGCGCATGAAGTCTGGGGCGTTGGAAGACGTACCCGTAAGAAGCTGGAGCAGATGGGAATAGAGAGCGCGTTACAGCTTGCGGATAGTTCAACCTGGGTTATTCGCCAGCATTTTAACGTGGTGCTGGAGCGCACGGTACGCGAACTGCGCGGGGAGTCCTGCCTGGCGTTAGAGGAGTTTGCCCCTACCAAACAGCAGATCATCTTTAGCCGCTCGTTTAGCCATCGCATCACGACATATGACGAGATGCACCAGGTCGTTTGCGCCTATGCCGAACGCGCGGCAGAAAAACTGCGTGCGGAAAGGCAGTACTGCTGTGTGGTCAGCCTGTTTATGCGCACCAGCCCGCATGCGGAGAATGAGACATTTTATGCCCCGCAGGCTAGCGGCAGGTTCATCGTTCCAACCTGTGATACCCGGGATATTATCCGCCTTGCCGTCAGTTCGCTGCAGAGTATCTGGCGCGACGGCTTTCGCTATATGAAAGCCGGGATAATGCTGAGTGATTTTTTCAGCCAGGGCGTTGCGCAGCTCAACCTGTTTGACGCTTTGCCTCCGCGAGCCAATAGCCAGGCGCTGATGCAGGTCATTGACAGTATTAATCACTCCGGTCTGGGCAGTATCGGTTTTGTCGGAAAAGGAATAGAACAGACATGGAGGATGAAGCGAGAAATGCTGTCCCCCAGTTATACGACACGCTACGCGGATCTGCCGGTTGCCCGATGACCAACGCTGCGCTCAGGCAACGTTGGTGGGCACTCAGCCGAAGGTAGGGTAGACCGGGCGTTCATCCAGCTTGAGACAATGTCTTACCCGTTCTTCACCGTAATAAACATAACCGAATGCATCGGTTGAGATACGGTGCAGCAGCGTATCGCCGTTGGCGAAGGGGATTATCTCAATGTCACCCACGCGCTTATGGCCTGCACCGGTTTCAAAATGGCCTTTCCAGGACTGCTGGGTATGCTCATAGACGTGCAGAATGACTTCTACCAGCCCGCGTTCCGGGCAGTTTAATTTCAATATTGTCGATGAGAAATTGAGCGCATAGCTTTGACAGGGAATAATAACGAGGATAAAAAATAACTTCAGGAAATTCATTGGATTAAATACTTATATTACAACAAAGCGTGATTATTGCCTGATTTGGCTGCGCGGGTTTTGTGATTGATCAATATAAGTTTTTTGTTTTTCACTCGGGCGGCTTAAAACAAATAAGGCCACCGGGGTGGCCTCAAACGGTTGCCGTATCAGTTAAGACCCAGGCGGATCAAATCAACCGGGCAGAACGTCCCGTCACAGCCTTCAACCTCTACGCAGCTCTCGCGACGCAGCTGCTCAGCGGTTTTACCTTCACCATGGATAGCGGTAATCACGCCGGTTGCGCCTTTATTGGCAATCATCACACGGGTGCCGAGCGTGATAGCGTTACGGTTACGATCGTAGGTTTTCATCGTCTCCTCCTTTCACATGTCAAGACGGTATAGATTGGCGGTGTGAATTAATAGCGCGATCGAAAACGCGATGTTTTGCGCTTCGTCAAAGTCGCGTTTTTTTTCATGATGTTTATGGATAAAACGACTATCTCGTTGTCAGTTTATTGACAGTTTTTATTGCGGATAGAGCCTGGATTAAGCCCGGAATGGCTTCTTGTTCGCTATGGGATATGTCAAATATGCGCGCATCATGCGTAGTGAGAACGTCATGTCTGGTAAGGAGACCATATGGCCAGATTCTCGCAGCCTGTGGATTTCCCTCTTATAGTTTTTGTGTCGCCTTCAACGGAGAACAGGTATGCGCAACCCCACCTTATTACAATGCTTTCACTGGTATTACCCCGCTGGCGGTGAATTGTGGCCAGAGGTCGCGGCCCTTGCCCCGAACTTGCATGAGATTGGCATTAATATGATCTGGTTGCCGCCCGCCAGCAAAGGGGCCTCCGGTGGTTATTCCGTTGGCTATGACAGCTATGATCTTTTTGACCTGGGGGAGTTTGAGCAGAAAGGTTCGGTTGCCACAAAATATGGGGATAAAGCCCAGTTACTCCAGGCGATTGATGCACTGCAACAGCATAATATTGCGGTACTGATGGACGTAGTGTTGAACCATAAGATGGGGGCGGATGAGAAAGAGCATATTCGCGTACAGCGTGTTAACGCCGACGATCGAACCCAGATTGATGAAGAGATCATCGAGTGCGAGGCATGGACCCGCTATTCATTCCCCGCTCGCGAAGGAAAGTACTCGCAGTTTGTCTGGGATTTCAAATGCTTTAGCGGCATCGACCATATCGAGAATCCTGACGAGGACGGCATTTTCAAAATCGTTAACGACTATACCGGTGAAGGCTGGAATGACCAGGTCGATGACGAAATGGGTAACTTTGATTATCTGATGGGCGAGAACGTTGATTTCCGTAATCAGGCCGTTACCGAAGAGCTCAAGTACTGGGCGCGCTGGATGCTCGAACAAACGCATTGCGACGGTTTTCGTCTTGATGCGGTTAAACATATTCCCGCCTGGTTCTATAAGCAATGGATTGAGCATATACAGGAAGTGGCGCCTGAACCTTTGTTCATTGTGGCGGAATACTGGTCTCACGATGTGGATAAATTGCAGCAGTATATCGCTCAGGTTGAGGGAAAAACGATGCTGTTTGACGCCCCGTTGCAGATGAACTTCCACGAGGCTTCCCGCATGGGGCGCGACTATGACATGAGCCAGATTTTCACCGCGACGCTGGTTGAGGCCGATCCGTTCCATGCGGTGACGCTGGTCGCCAACCATGACACCCAGCCGCTTCAGGCGCTGGAGGCCCCGGTGGAGGCGTGGTTTAAACCGCTTGCCTATGCGCTCATTCTGTTACGTGAAAACGGTGTGCCTTCGGTTTTTTATCCGGATCTGTTTGGCGCGCACTATGAGGACACCGGCGGTGATGGCGAAACTTACACTATCGATATGCCGGTTATTGAACAGTTGCATGAGCTGATCCTCGCGCGTCAGCGGTTTGCGCATGGCGTTCAAACGCTGTGGTTCGATCACCCTAACTGCATCGCATTTAGCCGCAGCGGCACCGATGAAATGCCCGGTTGCGTGGTGGTGCTCTCCAACGGCGATGAGGGCGAAAAAACGCTGTCGCTGGGGGAAAATTATGCCCATAAACGCTGGAAGGATTTTCTGAATAACCGTGAGGAAGTGGTGGAGACCGACGCAGAAGGCAGTGCGACTTTTACCTGCAACGGCGGCAGCGTCAGCGTATGGGTGATAGAAGAGGTACTCTGATACGCGGTTAGCGGGGTGAATGAGGCATTGTCGCTGGCTGGTTTATTTTCTGCGCCAGATGGAAACCATGTCGCAGCAAGATTGAGGGGATGGAACTTCTTGCTGGCGCAGGAAAACTCAGGTCTGATGGGGAGATTATGCTCGGCAGCTCGAGCATATCCTCCCTATGAGTCGCTACTCGTGAAAGTAGGGGCTAATCAGATGCGCTTGCTGTATTCATCGCCGTGCTTATTCATGCTATTCAAGGTTCTTTATCATTCGTTGTAAAGATGACTGGAGTAAGCCGCATTCCTCTTCAGTCATGCCACTGGAAGCCTGCTCGACCACTTCATAAAGTTTTTCTTTTATTTTGGGCAGCGCTAGCTGTGCTTGTCGTGTGAGCGAGATGTAGCTTGACCTTTTGTCGACAGGATTAGGTCTACGGGTAATCAATCCATCGCGCTCCATTCGTACCAGCAATGCCGCCATTGTAGGTTGTTCTACCCCTGCATATTCAGCGAGTTGTTTCTGCTGCATCTCTCCGTTTTCTTCCAACGCGATAGCGACAGGGAGATAAGCCATACCAAAGTTATACGGCCTGAGATGATGTTCAAACGTGCGTGTAAGCAGGCGTGAAGCCTGGTTTATCCAGAACGTTATCTGGGTTTCTGGTGCCCATTGAAGGTTGCTTTTCGCTTTCATAGCATGCTATATAATATACATAGCATGCTATATACAAGGTAATCATGAATACCACTGACCAAAAATAGGGATAGCAGATGAGTGCACCAGAAAAAAATACCGACTTTGATGAAGCATATCGTTCAGATGTTGGACACATGATGTGGACAGATTCAAATGTACCGACAGAACTAAAAAACTTTATCAGACAAAATTCTCCGCTGAATGCGCTGGAATTAGGATGTGGTCTGGGGTTGTTTGCAGACTATTTTTCGAAAGAAGGAATAAAAATAACGGCCGTTGACTTTTCGGCGGTAGCCATCGAAAAGGCTCGTAACCGTGTCAGGGAAGGGTATGAATCTCCCCGTTTCCACACCGGAGATGTGACCAATCTGAAAGATATATCAGGGCCATTCGATGTTTCTTATGATATTGGTTGTTTTCATTGCCTTGATGAGCCCGGGCAGATGAAATACGCCCGTGAAGTGAACCGCTTACTAAAACCAGGTGGCATGCATCTGATATGGGCGATGGATATTTCGCCACGAGGAATGCCGCTTTCACCGCAGGTCATCGAGAAAGTATTTGGCCAATATTTTGAGCTGGTAAGCGCAGACCGTCATTATCGTCGGGAGGCTGATTCTCATTGGTACAGGCTTTTGAAAAAAAAGGATAAGTCATAAACGAGAATACATGGTTGACGCGCTGTATGTGTCGGGCGCGCAGCCATGAATTAACGAAAAAGAACATATGCCTGTCTATTGTTTATAGCGGCGTAGGCTGGATGCGGGATGTCGTAAGAGGGCTGCCGCTGGACGTATTGGGCGTCGCACCAGCTCGCCACCACAGTTGGGGCAATGACCGTCAAGCCGCTGAGTAACGCAATCAATGCAAAAGGTGCATTCGAACGAACAAATGTACGCCTCTGGCGATTCCGGCGGCAGATCCGCAGCATTCGCAATTAGGGCGGAGTTCGAGCATGGTGTTCTCCTGTTGTTAAATGAGCATGACCAGAAGGTTCCAAAATCAAAAGATGGAACAATTGGTTAGTCGCATGCGTTTCGATCTGATGATTACTGAGAATAGCTGGGCACTTTCTCGTTACGGAAAATAGAACCATGCCGTTGTAATCAGTTCATTTTTAACTTCAAAAACCGCCACACTCTCCAGGGGCGTAGATGACAAACCGTATATCAACTCATGATCGAACACTTTATTACCTAATACTGTTCGGGAAATAAGCTCTGCTCTTAGTTCGGGATTGTTAAAACGATTATTCAGGTAAAACTCACGTAAAGACGCTTTGCCTGTTGTTGAAGGCGATTCTGCAGGCATCCGGTAACCTTTAAACTCCTCTGAAAAGCAAGAAATAAACCCTTCAATGTCATGAGCGTTATATGCGTCAAACTGGGCTTGGGCGATCGATTCTACGGACATACAGGCGCTCCCATTATTGATTTATTATGCCTTATCATTGCATATAAAATCATATGAAGGGCGAGGGCACAAGATGGATTTTATTCTGTGATGTGTTGTGAACGCTGTTTATGTCTGGCGCAGTAGGGGGGGGTATAGAAGCAGAGCTTTATCTGCCGGAATCTCAATGATAAAACCCCTGTAATCTGACCCAGATTTACCCACGAGTGAATGGAAAATCCGCTACGGTGGGACTTTTTTATATCTGTAAATGATCATTACAGCCTGGATGTGTACAATATCCTTTTTGCTTTAGGTCATGTCATGAAAAAAATTATATTTGGGTTTGCTGCATTATTATTGATGAACACCGCACAAGCCGCTAATCAACCGACGATATTCGTTTTCAAATGTGCCCCTGAGCATTCTAAAAAAAGCACCATAGTCACCTGGCAGGATGTAGAAAAAGAAGATGGATGGCACCGCTATGCCAGTTGGAAAGACCGACTGGGTGACCATTACGGTATTGAGCTCTATTTCAACGGCTCTGTTCCAAACGATGAGGGTCAGCTTGAAGACATCTATGTGTTTGGCAATATGAACGCTGCAAAGATGATAGCGGGGCCTGCGGTGACAATGACTTTCAATAAGAAAGCTAAAAAATTAACTTACAGCATTACTAACGATACAGTAGGTTCTGATGTTAGAACGCCGATCGAAAAGGGGAACTGTATTTTAAGCGATAAAGGTTAAACCTTCTTATTTAACGTTTCTTATTTTTATCCCCTGAAGCTGCCTGAGGCAGCTTTTTTCATTTTCAGGCTTCGGAAAATCCTCGATGTGTTGTTGTTAAATCTGCCCGAAAGGCTGAATTTCGTGCATACCGCTCTCGCATCAACGTGAGGAGATAGAGATAGTCAACATAAGCAACCTCGGCTGGAGCAAGGTTACGGTGCTTCAATATGAAGCGGAGTCTGTGGTCAATTCGAAGTATGGCCATTACGACAAGGGTCTACGTTCTGTTCATGTCTTGCTACGCCGGGTGTTTTTTTGAAAGTGCCAACACCGTTGCTAAGGCGCGAGCGCCGGCGAATCTGCTGAGTTTTGCAAGTAGATAATGACGCCTAACAGATGATATAGAGCAATTATTAACAAAAAGAGCCATGCTAACCTATGTCTCCTTTCTGATGGTTCTATAAAAATGAAAATCATTTTAGCTGGGCTTGTTATGATATCTCCGATGATGGTCATGGCCGATTACGCTCCTTTTGATGTACAACATCCTATGAATTTTGAATGTCAAACGGGAGTGACAGTTCATGTTGTTGATAACAAACATGTTGTGATTAATGGTGATTTTGATGCGGAAATTTCAGCGCTTAGCGCCGATCGTCTCCAGGCGCAGGGGCACCATGGGAATCCCTCGCTGACAACCACTATAGATTTGAGATTTATGGGCGGTGGTTATTATTCACTTTTGACAACGGAACTAGATCAAACGAATTCTAAGGGGCCGTGGGATGATAAAGTGCTCGGCTCAACAGCTGTCATATGTACCCGAACAAAGTAAGTGATGAGATGATTAAGAATCTAACATTCGTATTTTTGGTAAGCGCCATCCTTTCAGGATGTGGGGGCGCAGTGAACAGTTTTATGACTGGATACACAGAGTCTGTATTAGGAAAACGTCCAACGAAAGCTGAACTAGATGCAGAGCTTAAAAGTACGATAGGTTGGAGCGATTTGCAGTTAGTTCAGCAATTAGGCCCACCTGAAAAAACATATGATGTTGATGGTCACAGATTTCTCTCTTACCAAGCCAATTACAATGTAAATCGGCCAGGCAAAGCTCCTGACTATACCACCGTTGTGCAGGGTAATACGGCCTACACAACAAGTACTGGGGGCAGGGCAGGTGGGACAGTAAATTATACATGTACGATTATTTTTGAGTCAGTAAATAGTAAAATAATTAATGCCAATTACTCTGGTAATGGTTGTACGTACTAAGTTAACTGAGTGAATTCTGCATAGTGGCATACCAGACCAGTGCAACATGGTGTGCCAGAACTGAAAGTCTGGCCCTGATTTTAGTTCGAGAACAACCCCATAACTCATTGATAATCCTCTAACCCCTTGATTCACAGAACACGCCAAAACCGATTAAATAAATAGGTATTGGCTATGCATCTTTAGCGCTCCTTCATTTTTTGCCCGGCATCCATCATAAATACATTATTTTTCAATTCATTATAAAAAATTCGCTATCCCACTCACGCGTGACGACAGGGTCTATGCTTATAAAAAGGCCTGAGGAAAGGGGGCCGCGTGGAATATCCCCACGCGGCGCGGGTTGAAGTGATAATCATTATCACTAACATAACGTTAACCCTTTGTGGCTCCACTGATGAGGTAGACCTATGGATTTACATTCAGGAACCTTCGATCCCAACGATGTGACCTGGCGTGGCATTACGCTGACGCCGTCGGCCGCGGCGCATATTCGTGAGCTGGTCAAACAGCAGCCAACGATTCAGGGCGTGCGTTTAGGGGTGAAGCAGACCGGTTGCGCGGGCTTTGGCTACGTGCTGGACGCGGTAAGCGAGCCGGATAAAGACGATCTGTTGTTTGAATCCGACGGCGCGAAGCTGTGGGTGCCTTTACGCGCAATGCCGTTTATTGACGGCACGGAAGTGGATTACGTGCGCGAAGGTTTGAATCAGCTGTTCAAATATCATAATCCGAAGGCGCAGAACGAATGTGGCTGCGGCGAAAGCTTCGGAGTATAGGCGGTACATGATGACGCGTAATACTGACGCAACTGACGATGTCCAGACCTGGGCCGGTGGCCCGCTGAACTATAAAGAAGGGTTCTTCACCCAGCTGGAAACCGATGAGTTGGCGAAAGGCATCAACGAAGAGGTGGTGCGGGCGATTTCTGCCAGGCGCAACGAACCGGAATGGATGCTGGAATTTCGCCTGAAGGCTTACCGCGCCTGGCTTTTGATGGAAGAACCGCACTGGCTAAAAGCGAAATACGATTCGCTGAATTACCAGGATTACAGCTATTACTCTGCGCCGTCCTGCGGGAACTGCGACGATAGCTGCGCCTCTGAACCCGGCGCGCAGCAGCAGACCGGGACCAGCAGCTTTTTAACCGATGAGGTGGAGGCCGCGTTTAACCAACTGGGCGTGCCGGTGCGTGAGGGGAAAGAGGTCGCGGTTGACGCGATTTTTGATTCTGTCTCGGTCGCGACGACCTACCGGGAAAAGCTCTCGGAGCAGGGCATTATCTTTTGCTCGTTCGGTGAAGCGATTCACGAACATCCCGAGCTGGTCAAACGTTATCTCGGCACGGTGGTGCCGGAAAATGACAACTTCTTCGCCGCGCTGAACGCCGCGGTGGCGTCGGACGGTACCTTTATTTATATCCCCAAAGGCGTGCGCTGCCCGATGGAACTGTCGACCTATTTCCGCATCAACGCGGAGAAAACCGGCCAGTTTGAACGCACCATTCTGATTGCCGATGAAGGCAGCTATGTCAGCTACATTGAAGGCTGCTCGGCCCCGGTACGCGACAGCTATCAGCTGCACGCGGCGGTGGTGGAGGTGATCATTCATAAAGACGCGGAAGTGAAATATTCCACCGTGCAGAACTGGTTCCCCGGCGATAACAATAGCGGCGGGATCCTGAACTTCGTGACCAAGCGCGCGCTGTGCGAAGGCGAAAACAGCAAGATGTCCTGGACACAGTCGGAAACGGGCTCGGCGATCACCTGGAAATACCCCAGCTGCATTCTGCGCGGCGATAACTCGGTCGGCGAGTTCTTCTCGGTGGCGCTGACCAGCGGCCATCAGCAGGCCGATACCGGCACCAAGATGATTCACATTGGCAAAAATACCAAATCGACCATTATTTCGAAGGGGATCTCCGCCGGGCACAGCCAGAACAGCTATCGCGGTCTGGTCAAAATCATGCCGACGGCGACCAACGCCCGTAACTACACCCAGTGCGATTCGATGCTGATTGGCCCTGACTGTGGCGCGCATACTTTCCCCTACGTGGAGTGCCGTAATAACAGCGCGCAGCTGGAGCACGAGGCCACCACGTCACGTATTGGCGAAGATCAGCTGTTTTACTGTTTGCAGCGCGGGATTAGCGAAGATGATGCTATCTCAATGATCGTCAATGGATTTTGTAAGGATGTTTTCTCGGAACTGCCGCTGGAGTTCGCCGTGGAAGCGCAAAAACTGCTGGCTATCAGCCTTGAACACAGCGTCGGTTAAGGATTAAGGGAAACGATATGTTGAATATCAATGAATTACAGGTCTCCGTTGATGAAAAAGAGATCCTGCGTGGCGTGAGCCTGAACGTGCGCCCGGGCGAGGTGCACGCCATTATGGGGCCGAATGGCTCCGGGAAAAGTACGCTCTCCGCGACGCTGGCGGGCCGAGAAGACTACAGCGTAACGGGAGGATCTGTGACCTTTAAGGGGCACGATCTGCTGGCGCTCTCGCCAGAAGAACGCGCTGGCGAAGGCATTTTTATGGCCTTCCAGTATCCGGTTGAGATCCCCGGCGTGAGCAACCAGTTCTTCCTGCAAACCGCACTCAACGCAGTACGTGCTCATCGTGGCCAGGAGCCGCTGGATCGCTTCGACTTTCAGGATCTGATGGAAGAGAAGATCAACTTACTGAAGATGCCAGCGGATTTGCTGACCCGCTCGGTCAACGTGGGTTTCTCCGGTGGTGAGAAAAAGCGCAATGACATCCTGCAAATGGCAGTGCTGGAGCCAGAGCTGTGTATTCTGGATGAAACGGATTCCGGGTTGGATATCGACGCGCTGAAAATCGTCGCCGAAGGGGTTAACGCGCTGCGCGACGGCAAGCGCGCCTTTATTATCGTCACCCATTATCAGCGCATTCTGGACTACATCAAACCTGATGTCGTCCACGTGCTGTACCAGGGGCGTATCGTAAAATCCGGTGATTTCCGGCTCGTGAAACAACTGGAGGAGCAGGGCTATGGCTGGCTTAGCGAGCAACAATAGCGCATTGCAACAGTGGCATGCGCTGGTTCAGGCGCGCGGTGGTCAGGCATCACCTCAGGCGTTAGAGCATCTCCAGCAGCTGCATCAGCTTGGTTTACCGACGCGTAAAGATGAAGACTGGAAGTACACCGCGCTGGATAAACTGCTGGCTAGCACTTTCGTCGCCCCGGCGCTGCCCGCATTGACGGATGAGCAGCGCGACAGCCACGCGGTTGCGCTGGATGCGTATCGGCTGGTGTTTGTGGACGGTCAGTTCGATCCCCGTCTTAGCGACGACGTCAGCAACAGCGGATTCGACGTCACGGTGAATAATCAACGTCAGTCGCTGCCGGAGGCGGTGCATCCTGAAGCCTTCCTGCATCTCACCGAAAGCCTGTCCACCAGCGTCACGCATATTCAGGTGCGCCGTAACCAGTGCCCCGACAAGCCGCTGCTGCTGTTGCACATTACGCGCGGTCTGGAAACGGACGAGATGAATACGGCGCACTATCGTCACCATCTCAAGCTGGCGGAAGGGGCACAGGCGACGGTGATTGAACAGTACGTCAGCCTGAACACGGTGCGTCATTTTACCGGCGCAAGGCTTACCATGGATATCGCCGATAACGCCCGGTTACAGCATCTGAAGCTGGGGTTCGAAAACGACCAGAGCTACCATTTTTCCCATAACGATCTGCGGCTAGGACGCGATTCCGCCGTTTTCAGCCACAGTTTTCTGCTGGGCGCGGCGGTGACGCGCCACCACAGTAGTGCGCAATTGAATGGTGAAAACAGCACGTTACGGTTGAACAGTCTGGCGATGCCGGTCAATTCGGAAGTCTGCGACAGTCGTACCTGGCTTGAACATAACCAGGGCTACTGTAATAGCCGCCAGCTGCATAAAACTATCGTCAACGATAAGGGACGCGCGGTGTTTAACGGCGTGATTACCGTGGCGCCGCACGCCATTAAAACCGACGGTCAGATGACCAACAATAATCTGCTGCTGGGGCGTCTGGCGGAGGTCGACACCAAGCCGCAGCTGGAGATTTACGCCGATGACGTAAAATGCAGCCACGGTGCCACCGTCGGGCGCATCGATGACGAGCAGCTCTTTTATCTACGCTCGCGCGGGATTGCGCTGGAGGAGGCGAGAAACATCATCCTCTACGCGTTTGCCGCCGGGCTGACCGATGCCATTGCCCTTGATGCGCTGAAACAGCATGTGTTGGCGCGCATTGGGCTACGTCTGGCAGGAGGTAAACAATGACCTTTTCCGTACAACAGGTTCGCGCAGATTTTCCGGTGCTCTCGCGTGAAGTCAACGGTCAGCCGTTGGCCTACCTCGATTCCGCCGCCAGCGCGCAGAAACCCGAGCAGGTTATCCATGCCGAGGCGGCGTTTTATCGCAACGGCTATGCTGCGGTGCACCGTGGCATCCACACGTTAAGCGCCGAAGCCACGCAGCGCATGGAAGAGGTGCGCCAGAAGGTGGCGCATTTTCTTCACGCCGCAAGCGCGGAGGAGATCGTTTTTGTGCGCGGCACCACCGAGGCGATTAACCTGGTTGCCAACAGTTGGGGGAGCAGCAACGTCCAGGCGGGTGACAACATTGTGATTACCACGATGGAGCACCACGCGAATATCGTGCCCTGGCAGATGCTCTGCGCGCGCACGGGCGCACAGCTACGGGTGATTCCACTCAATGCGGACGGAACGTTACAAATGGCGGCTGCGGTAGGGCTGTTTGATGCCCGCACGCGCTTGCTGGCGGTCACGCAGGTATCCAATGTTCTGGGCACCGAGAACCCGTTGGCGGAGCTGATTACGCTGGCACACAGTCATGGCGCGAAGGTCCTGGTCGATGGTGCCCAGGCGGTGATGCATCACCCGGTTGACGTCCAGGCGTTGGACTGCGACTTCTACGCTTTTTCGGGCCATAAGCTCTACGGCCCGACGGGGATTGGCGCGCTGTACGTCAAGGCCGATATCCTGCAGGCGATGCCGCCGTGGGAGGGGGGCGGTTCGATGATCGCGACTGTTAGCCTCAGTGAAGGCACCACCTGGGCAAAAGCACCGTGGCGATTTGAAGCCGGTACGCCGAATACAGGCGGCATTATCGGCCTGGGCGCGGCGCTGGATTACGTCACGGCACTGGGGCTGACACAAATCGGCGAATATGAACAGACGCTGATGCGCTACGCGCTGGATGCGCTGGCGGACGTGCCGGACCTGCATCTCTATGGCCCTGCGGAGCGGCTGGGGGTGATTGCATTTAATCTCGGCAAGCATCATGCCTATGACGTGGGTAGCTTCCTTGATAATTACGGTATCGCCGTACGGACGGGTCATCACTGTGCGATGCCGTTGATGGAATTTTATCAGGTGCCCGCGATGTGCCGGGCGTCGCTGGCGATGTATAACACCGTTGAGGAGGTCGACCGCCTGGTGGCGGGCCTGCAACGCATTCGCCGTTTATTAGGATAACAGGGAGTCATCATGGCGGCTTTACCTGACAAAGACAAACTGTTGCGCAATTTCAACCGTTGCGCCAACTGGGAAGAGAAGTACCTCTATATCATCGAACTGGGCCAGCGGCTGCCCCCCCTCAGCCCCGAGCAGCATAGCCCGGAGCATATCATTCAGGGATGCCAGAGCCAGGTGTGGATCGTAATGGGGCGCGATGCGCAAGGGCACATCACGCTACAGGGGGATAGCGATGCGGCGATTGTTAAGGGGTTGATTGCCGTCGTCTTTATCCTTTACGATGGGATGACCGCCGCGGATGTACAGGCCTTTGATGTGCGCCCCTGGTTTGAACAAATGGCGCTGGCGCAGCATCTTACACCATCGCGTTCTCAGGGGCTGGAGGCGATGATTCGTGCGATCCGCACGCAGGCGGCGAGTTTTAGCTAATATCAAATAGACAGCTTTCATTCTGTTACGAAAGGTGGGCGAGCAGCTCACCACGCTGGTGGTTCAGCTTTCTGGCATGTTGTCAGTGAATATGAATAAGGAATCCAGATATGAAGCGCGCGTCCCTCTTAACACTCAGCATTTTAGGTGCCCTCAGCGCGATTTCCAGCGCCTGGGCAGTCGACTACCCATTACCCCCAGCCAATAGCCGTTTAATCGGCCACAATCAAACCTACACCGTTCAGGAGGGGGATAAGAACCTACAGGCGATCGCCCGCCGCTTTGATACGGCGGCGATGCTCATTCTTGAAGCCAACAATACGATCGCGCCGGTTCCTCGTCCCGGTACCGTGGTGACCATTCCATCGCAGATGCTGCTGCCGGACGTACCGCGCGAAGGGATTGTGGTTAACCTTGCCGAACTGCGCCTGTACTACTTCCCGCCGGGCGAACAGCAGGTACAGGTCTATCCGATTGGTATTGGCCTGCAGGGGCTGGAAACCCCGGAAATGACGACTCGGGTAGGACAGAAGATCCCAAACCCAACCTGGACGCCGACGGCGGGTATCCGCAAGCGTTCTCTGGAGCGTGGCGTTACATTGCCGCCGGTCGTGCCTGCCGGGCCCAATAACCCGCTGGGGCTTTATGCGCTGCGTCTGGCATACGGTAATGGCGAATATCTCATCCATGGCACCAACGCGCCGGATAGCGTCGGCCTGCGCGTGAGCTCGGGCTGCATTCGCATGAATGCGCCGGACATCAAGGCGCTGTTCGCGCAGGTGCGCAGCGGCACGCCGGTGCGGGTGATTAATGAGCCAGTGAAGTATGCGGTAGAGCCGAATGGCACACGTTATCTGGAAGTGCACCGCCCGTTGTCGCAGAACGAAGCGCAGGATACGCAAACCATGAAGATGACCTTGTCGTCGGGCTTCAAGCAGTTTGCTGAACAGGCGAGTGAAGGGCAGGTGAAAAGCGCGCTGTCGCGTCGTGCCGGGTATCCGGTGATTGTCTCTGAGGGGAAAGGCGCGGCATCGGTGCTGTCGGCGCAGAATAGTACAGTGGCCTCAGAAACCGTGACGCAGTAGGAAAGGGTAAATCGCAGGCAAAAAAATGGCGCACAATGTGCGCCATTTTTATTACCAGAACTCTTACTTACGGTAAGAGTGAGCCTGGTTGTCCAGACGCTGGTTAGCACGAGCTGCGTCGTCTTTAGCAGCCTGAACGTCGGAACGCATTGCGTTCACGTCGTTGCTCAGCTGGTCAACTTTAGCGTTCAGAGTCTGAACGTCAGAAGACAGCTGATCGATTTTAGCATTGCTGGAGCAACCTGCCAGCAGAGTAGAACCCAGGATTACCGCGCCCAGTACCAGTTTAGTACGATTCATTATAAATACCCTCTAGATTGAGTTAATCTCCATGTAGCGTTACAAGTATTACACAAACTTTTTTATATTGAGAATATTTTTTTATGCGATTTCCCTTATTTTTGATCGTTCGCTCAAAGAAGCATCGACTTTACGGTTTTACGGGGAAAAAGTGTGTGAAAACAGAGGACTTCCATCGGATTCATCTTAGATAATCGAAGTTTAAATAGTGACAGCCTATTGGATTATTTATTGAGCTTCGTTATCAGAATGTATAAAAAAAGCGCCCGAGGGGCGCTTTTTTAGGCAAACTATAATAAGTATGTGAATTATTACAGTACGTGCACGGATGCGGTGTTGGTGGTGCCGCTCGGAACCAGCGCGCCGGAAACCATCACAACTACGTCGCCTTTCTGTGCCAGGCCGCTTTCGACAGCGACTTCTTTACCCAGACGGTAGAAATCATCGGTAGAGTTGATTTCTTTGACAACCTGAGCGACAACGCCTTTGCTCAGCACCAGCTGACGCGCGGTGGTTTCGTTGGTGGTCAGCGCCAGGATGGTGGCATCCGGGAAGTATTTACGGATAGCGCGTGCAGATTTACCGCCCTGGGTAGCAACCACGATCAGCGGCGCGTCCAGTTTTTCTGCAGTTTCAACCGCGCCACGGCAAACGGCTTCGGTGATGCGCAGTTTACGGCTGTCGTTGTTGAACTCCAGACGGCTGGTCATCACGCGGTCGGTACGTTCGCAGATGGTTGCCATGATGGTGACCGCTTCCAGCGGGTATTTACCTTTCGCGGATTCGCCGGACAGCATCACTGCGTCGGTACCGTCGAGGATGGCGTTAGCCACGTCGCCAGCTTCAGCGCGGGTCGGACGCGGGTTCTTGATCATGGAATCCAGCATCTGGGTCGCAGTGATAACCACTTTACGCGCGCGGATACATTTTTCGATGATCATCTTCTGCGCGAAGATAACTTCTTCAACCGGGATCTCAACGCCCATGTCGCCACGAGCAACCATGATGCCGTCAGAAGCTTCGAGGATTTCGTCGAAGTTGTTCAGGCCTTCCTGGTTTTCGATTTTGGAGATGATCTGGATGTTTTCGCCGCCGTGCGCCTTCAGGTGCTCGCGGATTTCAACGACGTCAGAACGTTTACGGATAAAGGAAGCCGCAACGAAGTCAACGCCCTGCTCGCAACCGAAGATCAGGTCTTGCTTGTCTTTCTCAGCCAGTGCCGGCAGAGCGATAGAAACGCCCGGCAGGTTAACGCCTTTGTTTTCACCCAGGTCGCCGTTGTTCAGCACTTTACAGATAACTTTGTTACCTTCGATAGCGGTCACTTCCATACCGATCAGACCATCGTCAACCAGTACGGTGTTACCAACGGACAGATCTTTGGTGAAACCTTCGTAGGTGACAGCAACGATTTCGCTGTTACCGACAACAGATTTGTCAGTGGTGAAGGTGAAGGTCTGGCCAGCTTTCAGGGAAACGTCGTTACCGCCTTCCAGCTTGATAGTACGGATTTCCGGGCCTTTGGTATCCAGCAGGATAGCGGCTTTCTTACCGGTTTTGCTCATCACGTTGCGCAGGTTCTGGATGCGCTGACCGTGTTCAGCATAGTCGCCGTGGGAGAAGTTCAGACGCATAACGTTCATGCCCGCGTCGAGCATTTTGCCTAACATCTCTTCGGATTCGGTTTTCGGCCCGATGGTGCAAACAATTTTGGTCTTTTTCATGACAGTCTTAGTCTTTAAGTTGAGATTGAGAAGGATTAGGATTTTGAATTCTCGCTCCATGCGCGCACAGCCACGGAGTCAAACCTGTATTACGAAAGTTGCTATGCCACGCCATAAGAATAGGTGACATAAAAAAAGCGTGCAGAGGAAAGTGTGCTAGAGGTTCAGCATAGTCAAAAAGGCGATGTTTTAATCGTTTATTGATGTAGTCCAATGAGCTGAAACCATTCAAGAAAGAAACGCGGCGGATTATACGATGTTATGGCGAAAAAAGAAAATAAAAACACTGTTTCAAAAACAAAACTAGCTAATTAACAAAACAAAAACGATTTTTTTGTGAAAATGTAACACTGGCGATGCGCAACACGCGGTTTGCTCGCGCATTCTGCCAGGCGCGAATTTGCTTTCTGGGCGAAACGAACCAATAATAAATTGATTATTAATGGAAATTAGCGAGCGTAAACGATGGGAAATCAGGCGAAAGACGACGTTTTATACCAGGAAATGTGTCGCGTAGTGGGCAAAGTGGTGCTGGAAATGCGCGATTTAGGGCAGGAACCTAAGCATATTGTGATTGCCGGGGTGTTGCGCACGGCGCTGGCGAATAATAAGGTCCAGCGCGCTGAGCTGACGCGTGAAGCGATGCAAAAAGTGGTCACGGCGCTTTCAGGGCAGCCGTAACTCGCTGATTAGGCGATAACGAAGCGCAGAATCGATTTCACCGCCAGATCGCTGTGATGGCGAATGAGCGCTTCATCATCAATATCCGGAAGCGGACCTTCAAGATAGAGGCTATTAAAGCTGTAGAAGTTCGACACCTGATAGAAGCTGAAGCTGCTGATGAGCCGATGAACGTCGCGGGCCTCGAGCGCGGGCTGAAAAATCCCGAGTTCTTGTCCGCGGTGCAGAATTTGCTCCAGCAGGGAGAGAGCACTTTTGTTCAGGCGCTTTAAATCGCCGGAAGCCAGCAGCCATTTTCCGCGCTGCATATTCTCCATACAGATAATCCGCATAAAGTCCGCATGTTCGACATGATAGCGAACGCTCCATTTCACCAATTGTACCAGCGCCTCGACCGGCGGCAGGTTCTCCAGCCCGAGCTGTTGTTCCGTTTCGCGAATGCGCGAATAAACATATTGCAGAACCGCCTGGTACAGCAGCTCTTTGGTTTTGAAGTAGTAAACCACCATCCGTTTAGTGGTCTGCGCCTCGGAGGCAATTTGCTCCATGCGTGCGCCAGCTAGCCCATGTTCGGCGAACACCGCAATGGCGGCGGTAAAAATCCGTGTTTTTAGCGACTGTGCATCATCTTGAGCAATGGCTGACATAACAACTCCTGTTCATTTTTTACCGTGCACAAAAAATACACACAATGATCACAATTTAGCAACCAATTCTGGCGTCACTGAACCAAATGATTCATATTCGATGCAACTGTTACAGCGTGAGCCAGGTGAAACTATGTTGCGTTCTATTGCTACCGTATCCATTTCCGGAACCCTGCCTGAAAAACTGAGCGCGATTGCAGCGGCGGGTTATCAGGGCGTTGAAATCTTCGAAAACGATTTGCTCTATTATACCGGTACGCCAGCGGATGTCCGTAACATGGCCGACGATCTGGGGCTCAAAATCACGCTGTTTCAACCGTTTCGCGATTTTGAGGGCGGCACACGCGCCCAGTTCGCGGCCAACCTGGCGCGAGCGAAGCGCAAGTTTGCGCTGATGCATGAGCTGGGGTGCGACACGCTGCTGCTGTGCAGCAACGTGCAGGCTGACAGCTCCGCCGATTTCGAACAGCAGGTGGCTGACCTGCGGGCGCTGGCGACGCTCGCGGAGCAGGAAAATATCCGTATTGGATATGAAGCGCTGGCGTGGGGGGCCCACGTAAACCGCTGGTATCAGGCATGGGAGCGGGTAAAAGCGGTGGATAGCCCGGCGATGGGCATTGTGCTCGACAGCTTCCA
The DNA here is from genome assembly GCF_019930565.1 of Kluyvera sp. CRP. NCBI lineage: Bacteria > Pseudomonadati > Pseudomonadota > Gammaproteobacteria > Enterobacterales > Enterobacteriaceae > Kluyvera > Kluyvera sp. CRP. Next base: position 3,445,900 of record NZ_CP082841.1, read on the forward strand.
TATTCTGGCGCTCGGCGACGATCTTAGCTGCTTGCACGAAGTGCCAATGGACAAAATCACTTTCCTCCAGCTCGCCGACGCACCATTGATGAAAATGGACGTGCTAGAGTGGAGCCGCCATTTCCGCTGTTTCCCGGGGCAGGGTGAACTGCCGCTGGTGGAATTTACCCGTGAGTTGACCCGCTTAGGCTACCGTGGGCCATGGTCGCTGGAAATCTTTAACGATGGTTTCCGCGCCTCACCGAACGGCGCGACGGCGAAAGATGGTTACCGCTCGCTGCTGTGGCTGGAGGAGCAAACCCGCCGCGCGCAGGGAGAAAGCGACGCCGAACTCTTTCACACAGCCGATCTCCCAACCTTTAAAGACATCGAATTTATTGAGTTTGCCGCCAGCCCCGCTGAGGCGAAAAAGCTGGGCGTCATGCTCAATGGCATGGGTTTTCAATTGGCAGGGATGCACCGTTCCAAACAGGTCGCGCTGTGGAGCAACGGCGGTGCGCGGGTGATTATTAACTATCAACCGTACAGTTGGGCCGATCACTTCTATCAACGCCACGGCGTTTCTCTGTGCGCGATGGCTCTGCGCGTCAGCGCCAGCGCGCCGATCGTCGCCCGCGCCAGAGCTTACGGCTATGCGACCTGGCAGGGAGAGGTCGGGCCGAATGAGAGTACCATCCCGGCGGTGTGCGCGCCGGACGGCAGTCTGGTTTATCTGGTGGATGATGAGAAAGATATCTACGCGCAGGATTTCAATCTTACCGCTGCGGCGACCGACGGACAGCTTTTAGGTATCGACCATTTGGCGCTCGGTATGGAGGCTGACAGCCGCGATAACTGGGTGATGTTCTTCCGTGCGGTGCTGGGGTTCACGCTGGAACATGAGCAGACCATGCCCGATCCTTACGGCCTGGTGCGCAGCCTGGCGGTGCAAAGCCCGCAGGGTAACGTGCGCCTGGCGCTGAATATTTCACAAAGCCGCGCGACGCAGATTGCCCGCTCGGTGGCGTGTTATCAGGGGGCCGGTTTACAGCATGCGGCGTTCGCCAGCGACGCTCTGCCCACTTTCCTGGAGAATCAGCCGCTGGCGGCCTCGCTGTCGCTGCCGGTACCGGCCAACTATTACGAGGATTTACAGGCGCGCTTCGGCGACGCGGCCCAGGTGGAAACCTTGCAGCGTCAGCAGATTCTCTACGATCGCGACGGTGCCGGCGGCGAGTTTTTACATCGCTACACCTGGCCGTTCAGCGAAGGACGCTTCTTCTTTGAATTAACCGAAAGACGCCACGGCTACGCGCAATATGGCGCGGTCAATGCCGCTGTGCGACTGGCGGCTATGCAGTACCGTTAGCGGAAAGATGTACCACCCGGTACGCTAACGGCGAAGGACAGACCATAACTATAAACTTTCATCTGCACTCGACAACGACAGGTAAACACTATGAACTCACTCGGCCAAAATCGCGTGGCTACCGCTGAGGCGGTTAACGCGGTACCCCGCTCCCGGCGGCGCATTGGTATTCTGGCGCTGCTGGCAGTGGGGACCATGATTAACTATCTCGACCGCACCGTGCTGGGCATCGCTGCGCCGCAGCTCACTCAGGAGCTGGGTATCAGCGCGGCGGTGATGGGGATTGTCTTTTCCGCCTTTGCCTGGACCTATGCGCTGGCGCAAATTCCGGGCGGTATGTTCCTCGACCGGTTTGGTAATAAGGTGACCTATTTCCTGGCCCTTAGCTTCTGGTCGCTGTTCACGCTGTTCCACGGTTTCGCCGTGGGGCTGAAAACGCTGCTGCTGTGCCGTTTTGGCCTTGGCGTCAGCGAAGCGCCGTGCTTTCCGGTCAATAGCCGGGTGGTCAGCGCGTGGTTTCCGCAACACGAGCGCGCAAAAGCGACCGCCGTTTATACCGTTGGTGAATATCTCGGACTGGCCTGCTTCGCGCCGCTGCTGTTCTGGATCATGGATGGTTTTGGCTGGCGCACGCTGTTTATTACCGTTGGCGTGGTCGGGCTGCTGTTTGCGCTGGTCTGGTGGCGTCACTATCGCGAACCGCATGAGGACCGCCGTCTGAGTCAGCAGGAGCGCGAGTACATCACCGCGGGCGGCGGCATGACCACCGGCGCCGAGCAGCGTAAAGCCTTTAGCTGGCCGCTGGTCCGCCAGCTGTTGCGCAAACGGCAGATTATTGGTGCCAGTATTGGTCAGTTTGCGGGCAATACCGTGCTGGTGTTTTTCCTGACCTGGTTCCCGACCTATCTGGCTACCGAACGTCATATGCCATGGCTGAAGGTTGGCTTCTTTGCCATTCTGCCATTCCTGGCGGCGGCGGGCGGCGTGATGTTCGGCGGTTGGGTGTCTGACAAATTGCTGAAAGCGACCGGCAGCGCCAATCTGGGCCGTAAGCTGCCGATTATCGCCGGCCTGCTGATGGCGAGCAGCATTATCAGCGCCAACTGGCTTTCGAGCGACACGGCGGTGATCCTGGTCATGTCGTTTGCCTTCTTCGGGCAGGGGATGGTCGGCCTTGGCTGGACCTTAATTTCCGACATGGCGCCAAAAGGATTGGGCGGCTTGACCGGCGGGTTGTTTAACTTCTGCGCCAATCTGGCGGGTATTCTCACGCCGCTGGTGATCGGTTTTATCGTTGCCGCCTTTGGCAATTTCTTCTACGCCCTGGTTTACATCGGCGGCGCGGCGCTGCTCGGCGTGGTGGCGTATGTGTTTATTCTCGGTGACGTGAAGCGCATCGAACTGGATCTGCCTGTGCAGGAGGGGACACATGCAAATTAGTGGGCATACGCGGTTAATTGCTCATTTGGGTTATCCAACTGAAAGTTTTAAAGCGCCGATGATCTACAACCCCTGGTTTGCCGACCAGGGCGTGGATGTCAAAGTGGTGCCGATGGGGGTGAAGCCGGAAGACTATGCGGCGCTGATCCCCACGCTGTTTTCACTCACCAACATCGCGGGGGCGCTGGTGACCATGCCGCATAAAATCGCCACCTGCGAACTGGTCGACCGGATGAGCCCCACCGCGCAGATTGCCGGAGCCTGCAACGCGATTCGCCGGGAAGCCGACGGTTCGCTGACCGGCGATATGTTTGATGGCGACGGCTTTGTGCGCGGTATTCAGCGCAAGGGGTTTCGCACTACTGGCGCGCGAGCGCTGGTGGTGGGCAGCGGCGGCGTGGGGTCAGCGATTGCCGCCTCGCTCGCATCGGCAGGCGTTAGCGCATTGACGTTGGTGGATGCCCGAGAAAGCGCGGCGCAGGCGCTGGCCGATCGTTTGCTCGCGCACTATCCGCAACTGAAGCTGACGGTGATGGCGAGCGATCCGGCGGGGCATTCGCTGGTGGTCAACGCAACGCCGCTTGGTATGTCGCCCGGCGATCCGCTCCCGCTGAATGTCGAACGTCTTGATGCAGGGACATTTGTCGGCGAGGTGGTGATGAAGCAGGAATACACACCGTTGCTACAGGCGGCGATGGCCCGCGGCTGCCCGGTGCAGCGAGGTACCGATATGCTGTTTGAAATGATCCCGGCCTACCTGGACTTCTTCCATCTGCCGGTGGCGACGCCGGAGCAACTGCAGGCGCTGGCTGAAATTCGCTACTAAAGTGCTGGTCAATAGCGTAATAGCCCGGATAATATAACGCTTATGTTCGGGCTATGACCTTGCGCTTATGCACTCCACATTGACACTGATGGCGGCGGGAAGCCTTCGCCGCGCATTGATTCCCCTCCAGGCGGCGTTTACCGTGCAGACCGGTATTCCGGTTTCGCTGGTTTTTGGCCCGGCGGGGCTTCTGCGTGAACGGATCGAGAATGGCGAGCGGTGCTCGCTGTTTGCCTCGGCGAACCGTCAGCATCCGCAAACGCTTTGTGCTGCGGGGCGCGCCCGCGGTCTCCATCTGTTCGCCCGTAACACGCTGATGTTGACTGTTCGAAATACGCCGCAGACGACGGGGAAAACGTGGCTGGAGCTGCTGGCGGATACAACGCTGCGGCTGGGAACCTCCACACCGCAGTGCGATCCTTCCGGCGACTATACGTGGCAGCTGTTTGAGCGTATTGAACAGAGCCATCCTGGATTGGGCCACGCGCTAAAACAGCGCGCGATACCGCTGGTTGGCGGCCGCGATTCGCTCAGGCTACCGAACGGCGTCATCGCCAGTCGGTGGTTAATTGATGAAGGGCACGCCGATCTGTTTATCGGCTATGCGCACTATGCGGCGGCACTGGCGAATCAGGCAGAAATACGTTGTGTGACGATTCCTGCGCCGTGGAACATCTGCTGTGAATACTACCTGACACTGCTGGATGAAAGTGACGCCGCGCACTCGTTCTGCCGGTTTATCCTCGGTGAAGAGGGGCACCGCTGTTTACGCGACGCCGGGTTTATGTCGCCGGGCGACGAATGCTAAAGAGCGGCGTCACCACCGGAGACGGATAACCCTCAAGCTGGAGCCGACGAACCTGCACGCCGTAAGCATGCTGGAGATTCGCTTCCTGCACCACCTCCGGCGTTGGCCCGGCCAACCACTGGTTGCCCGGCATCAGCAGCAACGTGTGGCTGGCGACCTGTAGCGCATGCGTGGGATCGTGCGTGGTAAACATCACCGTGCGCGACTGGTTGTGTGACAGATCGCTAATCAGCTGTAATACCGTTTGCTGATTGCCCAGGTCCAGTGCTGAACAGGGTTCATCCAACAGGATATTCTGACTGGCGCCGACCAGCGCGCGGGCGATCATCACCAGTTGCTGCTGGCCGCCAGAGAGGGTGCTGAATAGCGTCTCGGCCAGGTCAGCGATATTTAGCTGTGCCAGCGCATCAAGCACCTGACGTTCATCTTCTTTCTGCGGCTGAGCGAAAAGGGCGATATGTCGCGCACGCCCCATCAGCACCACCTCTTTTACCCGCCAGGCGAAGGCCGGACGGAATGACTGCGGCACGATCCCCACTCCGCCGGAGGCCTTCACGCTGCCAGCAAGCGCCGGTAAAACGCCGGTAATGGTATCGAGTAAGGTACTTTTACCGCGACCGTTGGCGCCAAGGACTGCCCATATCTCACCGGGCTGGCAATGCAGGTTCAGCGGCGTAAACAGCGCAGACTGATGACCATATTCCAGCTGCGATAGCGTTAGCGTCGGCGTCATTTCAGCATCCCTTTACGGCTGGCCCGTACCAGCATCACGGCAAATAAGGGGGCGCCGACCAGCGCGGTAATGATCCCTATGGGAATCTCGGCGGCGGTCAGCGTGCGGGCGAGGTCATCGACCACAATCATAAAACAGGCCCCCATCCAGAAGGCACAGGGGAGCAAACGACGATTATCGGCACCGCAGAGCATCCGCGCCAGATGCGGGATCACCAGCCCCACCCAGGCAATACTGCCGCTGACCGCCACCTGCGCGGCAACCAGCAGTGCGCAGCAGAGCAGTACGCCGCGGCGCAGCGCGGTGACGCTGACGCCCAGCGCGCGGGCATCTTTGTCGTCCAGCGACAGCAGGTTGATGCGCCAACGCAGCCGGTACAGCACCAGTGCGGCGGCGATCACTGGAAGGGTCAACAACAGGACTTTGTGCCAGTTGGCGGTCGCGAAACTGCCCAACAGCCAAAAGACAATGTTGGGGAGGACTTCTTCAGTATCTGACAGGTACTGCATCAGGCTGACCAGCGCGGCAAAGAAACCGCTGAGCACGATCCCCGCGAGAATCAGTACCAGCGTGTTCTCTCGACCCTGAAGTGCTGCCAGCAGATACACCAGCATCAGCGCCAGTAGACCAAAGAAGAAAGTGGTTGCCATCATCAGCGGCATACTCAGCCCGAGCAGAATTGCCAACGTCCCACCAAACGCGGAGCCGGAGGTGACGCCGATAATGTGCGGATCCACCAGCGGGTTCTGGAATACGCCCTGTAAGGTGGCACCGCACAGGCCAAGCGCGCCGCCGGCCAGCAGGGCGAGCAAAATACGCGGTAGGCGAATGTCCCAGACAATCTGATGGGCGATCGCTAACGTATTATGCGGCTGAGCAAACTGAGCCAGCACCTGGCCTATTGACAGCTTGTATTGACCCAGACAGAGAGAAGACACCGCCACAGCCAGAGTGAGCAGCATCAGGCCACCCTGTATCGTTTTGGCGTGACTACTGATGCGCATTTGGCTGCCAGTCGGTACGATAAAAGCGTTGGTAGTAATCCTGGGCCTGCGCGTCGACATCAATATCTTTATAGCGTTCCGGGTAGAGCTTTTTCGCCATCCACAGTTCGCCTATGGCTAATGCTTCCGGCATGGGGTAGCCCCAAGCTTTCGCGTATTCCGGCATCAGCCACACGCGATGATTTTTCACCGCGTCAATGCCTTGCCACTGCGGGTCGTTGACGATCTGTTTGACCACCTCGGGATAACGGTCCTGCACGAAAATCACCTGTGGATTCCACTGTAATACCTGTTCCAGCGAAACCTGACGCGCGCCTTTTACCGTGGCGGCGGCGACGTTCATCGCTCCGGCATGTTGCATCATCAGGCCGGTGTATTTACCGGAACCGTAGGTGTTCAGGTCCGGATTGGCCATATAAACACGCACTTTTTCCGCCGCCGGAATATCCGCGACCGGCGCGTTAAATCGGTCGCGTGCGGCAAAGGTGTAGTCTATCAATGCATCCGCCTGGGCGGTGCGGTTGACCACTTCGCCAATCAGCCGAATACCTTGCTTGAGCCCGTCGTTGTAAGCCTGTTCCTCATTGGCCATCGAGGGATTCATTTTGTTTTTCTCACCCGCCGCGTCCTGGCGCAGAGAAATGGCTACTACCGGGATCCCGGCGTTCGTTATCTGCTGAATCATCGCCGCTGGCGCGTAGTTGGCGATAAACACCACCTGCGGATGCAGCGCCAGCAGGCTTTCCATATTCACCTGGGTCAGATCGCCGGGCATCGGCAGTTTGACAATGCCGGGCATAAAGCGCGCGAACTCTGGGCCGAGCTGTTTTTTCCAACTGCTTAATACGCCGACGATATCGTCGGCGGCGTTGAGCTGCACGAGCAGGTTGAGCGTCTGGTGCTGGAGCACCACAACACGATTCACGGTATCAGGCAGGGTGACTGTGCGACCAAGTTGATCGGTGACGGTGCGCTCGGCCAGCGCAGGCGTTGCGGCTGTCAGACTGGCACAGGCCAGCGTCAAGCTCAGGAGTAAACGTTGTAATGTAGACATGCATTGCTCATCAAGGAGGGAAATAATCGATGTATATTTGATTATATAACGAAGAAAAATGCAAATCCTGTGGGCGGATTACCCCGAATGGCTTATGAGAAAATACCCAGCGACGAAAAGAGCCGCAGGGGATTACCGCATTCCTATAGCGGTGCGTAGAACCCTGGCAATGAAGATTCTGTATAAATCTACAGCTCGAGGTTTTTTTTTAGAATTTAGCCCGACAGTCTTCATTTTTCCCTCTTATTTATCTGCTTAACTGAAAACTCTTTTCGCGTCAGAGTGACACTATGCGGCGTCGTCAATTTCTTCTCGGTTTGAGTGCCACGCTGTTGGCGGCGAGGGCGGGGCTGTCTTTATCCACGCCTTCAGACGTCTCGACAGAGATGCTGCCACTATGGCCGGGAATTCCGCCCGGCGGCGGCGGTCCAACGGGGTCAGTGCAACTGAGTGTGCATGGGGCGCAGCGTCATATTGCCGTTCCCTTCCTCACGATTCTGACGCCGTTCAGGGCGAATGGGCGCGGCGTGCTGGTCGCACCGGGCGGTGGTTATACCCGCGTTGAGATGGCGAAGGAGGGCTGGCCCGCCGCGCGCTGGTTGGTAGCCCGAGGTTATACCGCTTATATACTCAGCTACCGCCTGCCGGGAGAAGGCTGGCACGACGGCTCTCGCGTTGCTTTACAGGATGCCCAGCGGGCGTTGCGCATCATCCGTCAGCGGGAGAAGCGGGTGAGCGTGCTGGGATTTTCCGCCGGAGGGCATCTGTTGGGAATGGCGGCAACGCGCGCTGAAGAGCGCAGCTATACGCCGCTTGATGCGCTGGACAGCCTACCGGCGCGAGCTGATGGCGCGGCGCTGATTTATCCCATCGTGACGCTGGAGAAACCTTACAGCCACACTTCAACGCATCGGGTATTGGTGGGGAAGAATGCGACGCAGGCGCAGGATGCCGCCTGGTCAGTACAACATTACGTGACGCCAACGACTCCGTCGATGTTTCTGGTTCAGGCGGAAGATGATTCGGTGTCCGATCCGCACAACACCTTAATTTTACAGACGGCCTGCCTCCGTGCAGGCGTATCGGTAGAAATGCATCGTTATCCTTCCGGGGGACATGGTTTTGGGATGGGCAGGGCTGGAACCCAAACTCTCGCGTGGCCTGAGCAGTATGAAAAATGGCTGCGGGAACGATAAACACCGCAGCCAAATTTGGGGGCCTACTGTATCAGCGCGTCCGGCGCGATATTCATATTCTTCAATACCGGCCCCATGATGTTGCCGAAAATCGGCGCCGCGACGGAACCGCCGAAGTGAGTACCGGCAGTGGGGTTGTTAACGACCACGACCAGTGCGACTTCCGGGTGACTAACCGGCGCGACGCCTGCTGTGTAGTTCACATAGCCGCCGTCATACTTGCCGCTATCGCCCAGTTTTTCAGCGGTCCCTGTTTTGGTCGCCAACCGATACCCCGGCACCGCCGCCCGCACGCCGCTGCCGCCGGGAAGCACGTCGCTTTCCATCATATGTACCACGGTTTTAACGATCGACGGATCGGCCACCTGCTGGCCCATTACCGGCGGGGTCACTTTGGTGATCGACAGGGGGCGATAGACCCCAAACGAACCCAGGGTGGCGTATTCGCGGGCTATCTGCAGCGGCGTGACGCGCAATCCGTAGCCGAAGGAGAAGGTCGCGCGTTCAATATCGGCCCACTGCCGACGGTGCAGCGGAAAATAGCCTACGCTTTCCCCGCTAAGCCCCAGGCCAGTGGGTTTGCCGAGACCGAACGCCTGATAGGTATCAACCAGCGCCTGTGCCGGCATCGCCAGCGCAATATGAGAAACGCCGATATCGCTCGATTTTTGCAGAATACCGGTTGGCGTAAGCTGTGGCCAATGACCCACGTCGCGAATCAGATGGCCATTGACGCGATAAGGGGTGGTATCCAGTAACGTATTTGGCTGAATAATGTTTCTCTCCAGCCCCTCGATAATCACCAACGGCTTGACCGTGGAACCGGGTTCGAAACTGTCGTTAATCGCCACATCACGCATTTGCGTTTGTGTGGCGTTATCGAAATTGTTGGGGTTGTACGAGGGGTAAGAAGCCATAGCCAGGATCTCACCGGTATCAATTTTGACCAGCACCGCCGCGCCTGAGTCCGCTTTATTCAGCAGCACGCCGTCGCGCAGTTTGCTGTACAGCGTATATTGGTCAAATTTATCAATGCTGAGTTGAACGGTTGGCGGCTGTTTTGGCGCGTCATAATCGAGGACGTTAATAATACCGCCATTAGCGTCTTTACGATAAATTTCCTTGCCCGGTTCGCCCTGTAAAATAGAATCGTAGCCACGTTCTACGCCGTTCAGGCCATTATTATCGGCCCCCACAATGCCGATTAAAGGCGCTGCCGCTTCCCCCATTGGGTAGAAACGACTGTCGTCATACACCTCGCTGATACCTTTTATATGCAGATCGGCGATATCTTTCGCAATCCCAAGCTCAACTTTGCGTCCCAGGAATAGAAAATGACGGTGCGCATTCTGATAAATTTTGTTCGCAATTTGATCGGGGGTGGTATTCAACGCGGAAGCGAGATATTGCCATTTTGCATCGCGGAAATTCGGACTGGCCTCAACAATTTTGACCGGATCGACCACAACGTCACGTGACGGGACGCTCATGGCGAGCGCCTCGCCATCGCGGTCGACCAGCGTGCCGCGGTTTGTCGGCAACACGACGGTGCGCAGTGAACGCTGATCGGCCTCTTTTGCCAGCATAGGGTGATTTAAAAATTGCAGGTCGGCGACTCTAACCAATAAAACCCCCAGGCAGCCAAGGATGCCCAGACAAATTATTGTGTAACGAGACGTAATAAATGAGTCTTTATTTTGTTTTTCTGTTGATTTTCTTTTCATTTGTAACATAAAACCACATGAATTTTTATTTTTTATAATAAATTGCCCACCGGCCGAGATTTATCGATGGCCGCATTAATGCAATATAAATACCCATTTACAGGCGACTTCGCGAAACAGTTTACAGCTAATGCTATTGATAACAAGCCATTAAGTTAACATATTATTTCATTATCACGGGCTTATTCGTGCGCGGTATGCTCAGCAAATCAGGGGGTAAATCGTGAAGAATAGCGACAAGCATGAGCCGGTAACGAGATAATTTACCGCAGAAATCATATGGATATTTATGTTATGAAAAGGCGTTAATCAGAATAATCTGTAGGCCTCCGTTTTTATCATTTTTATAACATCATGCTGTTCTGGCCTGAGACATTTTAACCATAAGGGATTTTATGGCCTCTTATTCATTGTGGTGATGAATACATGGCCGCATAATAGCGGCCAACCTCCGCAGGTGCGGGGTTAAGCGCCAGCTTTTTCTGGTGATGAAGGATACACAATGCAAAGGCGTAACTTCCTGAAAGGTGCTGCAGCCCTCTCAACGCTGGGTCTGGTGAGCCCGGTTTTTGCTAAAACAGAAACGCAGGCTCAGCCTGCTGTCTCATCTTCCGGCAAATACCGCCGCTTCATTATGACCCAAACCTATAGCCTGAAGGCACCGGAAGGCTCTTCCGGGAAGGTGAATTTGTGGATCCCCATCCCGGAAGAGACCGCCTTCCAGCAACTGATCAATCTCTCCTTCAGCGGCAACTATCAAAGTGCCACGCTGAATGCCAATAATCGCTATGGCGCGAAAGTACTGTACGTGACGTGGCCGGCCTCAAACGGACCGCTGAATATTAACGTGGAGATGGAAATTGAAACCCGCGACTGGGAAGTGTTGAAAGACAATCGTCTCACTGACTGGCAGTTGCCGGAGGAAGGGGCGGTGATCCCCGATGAGATTAAACCTTTCCTGCAGGCGACGGCGCATATTCCGGTGGATGGGCTGGTGAAAGAGACCGCGCTGAAAATTATCGGCAACGAAAAAGCGCCGCTGAAACAGGCGCGTCTGATTCATGACTGGGTCAGCACCCATATGCATCGTGATGACGCGGTCATAGGTTGCGGAACCGGCGATGTCGGGGAGATCCTGAAAACCGGCAAGCTCGGTGGCAAATGCACCGACATTAACTCGGTGTTTGTCGCACTGTGCCGTGCGGTCGGCATTCCGGCACGTGAAATGTTTGGCATCCGTTTAGGCGCGAGCCGCAAGCTTAATCAATACTCCACGAAAGCATTTGGCAGCGCCGACGATAAAGGCGTGGCCAAAATCAGCGGCGGTCAACACTGTCGCGCGATGTTCTGGTTAGCCGGTTTCGGCTGGATGCCAGCAGACCCGGCAGACGTGACCAAAATGCGTCTGACAGAGAAAAAAGAGAATGGCGACCCGGCGGTCACCGCGGTGAACGATTATCTGTTTGGTAACTGGGAAATGAACTGGGTGGGATTCAACCACGCGCGTGATTTCGCACTGTCGCCAGCCGCGGAGCAAGGTGACGTGAATAACCTGGGCTATCCGTATGCAGAAGTCGACGGCGATCCGCTGAATTTCTACGACCCAGCTGCGTTTAGCTACGACTATGTCAGCGTCGAACAGCATTAAGGGCGGCGTGTTAACGTTGCTCGCGGCGATCGTAGCCGCGGGCGCGTCAACGCTGTGCTGCATTGGGCCGCTACTGTATCTGGTGTTTGGGGTTTCCGCTGCCGGGCTGGTGGGTATTCCGGGGGCGTCCTGGCTGCAAATCCCGATGATTATTGTCGCCGTTGGTCTGATGGCGCGCGGATTCTGGCGTCTGCATCTGTCGTCGAAACCGGTATGCGTTAACGTCGTAAGCCGTCGGGTGCTGGTGTGGTTGTATTGGCTGGCGGTGCCGTTAGTGCTGGCCTTGATTACCTATCCTTATGTATTACCCTGGATCTGGGAGTGGATGGAATGAAAAAAGCCGTGTGTCTGGCGTTACTGATGTTTACGCCACTGGGCTGGGCGGCCGATAAATTGGTCACCATTGATGTCGGCGAAATGAACTGCCCGCTGTGCGTGATTTCCATTAACCAGGCGCTGCGCAGCACCGATGGCGTCATTAAGGCGAAAGCTTCGCTGAAAACGCGTCAGGCGGAAGTGGTGGTGCCGGAGAATTTTGATAATCAGCGGTTATTAGCGGCGATTGCTAAAACCGGATTTAAAGGGGAAATCCACGGCGAAAGCGTGGTGCAGTAAATAAAGAAAACCCGCCATGACGGCGGGTTTTTTAATCGTATTAGAACTGGTAAACAATACCGACTGCGGTAATGTTGTCAGTTGAAATACCGTTCTGCTGGTAGAAGTTATCATTTCCATCAAGCAGGTTGATCTTGTAGTCAACATAGGTAGACATATTTTTGTTGAAATAATATGTCGCACCGATGTCCATGTATTTAACCAGATCTTTATCTCCTACAGCACTTCCGTCAGCATTGTAAAGATCTTTGCCTTTGGACTGGAGATAAGAGATTGCTGGGCGCAGACCGAAATCGAATTGGTATTGCGCAGTAACTTCAAAGTTCTGAGTTTTGTTTGCAATGCCACCGCCATTATTACTATCAACACTACCATAAGGCGTCATGTTGCGAGTTTCGGAGTACATAGTTGCCAGGTAGATGTTGTTAGCATCATACTTCAGACCAGCAGTCCATGCATCGGCTTTATCGCCACCTGCGTAGTTTGCAGTACCGTGCTCCTGGTCGTTAGTACGATCGGAAGTCGCATAAGCCGCAGCAGCGCTGAAGCCCATCCCCAGATCGTAAGAAGTTGATACACCAAAACCGTCGCCATTATCATAACGAGTATCTTTCTCATCAGTACCGCGGTTGTTAGTGCCTTGGTTAATATCATTATTGCTACGGCCTTCGTTTTTACCCTGATACTGCAGAGCAAAATTCAGACCATCAACCAGACCGAAGAAATCAGTGTTACGGTAAGTAGCAACACCGTTAGCACGACTAGTCATGTAGTTATCAGTCTGAGTGTAGGAGTCGCCACCGAACTCTGGCAGCATATCTGTCCAGCCTTCAACGTCGTACAGCACGCCGTAGTTACGACCGTAGTCGAATGAACCGTAATCGCCGAATTTCAGACCTGCAAATGCCAGACGGGTCCAGTTGTTCGCGCCATCACCTTCAGTAGAGTTTGCCTGAACGTTATATTCCCACTGGCCGTAACCAGTCAGCATATCATTAATCTGAGTTTCGCCTTTGATACCCATACGGACATAAGTCTGATCACCGTCTTTAGAGGAATCGCTGGAGAAGTAGTGCAGACCATCTACTTTACCGTAGAGATCTAATTTGTTGCCGTCTTTATTATAAACTTCTGCGGCATGAGCTGCGCCTGCGGCTAACAGGGCAGGAATAACGAGGGCCAGTACTTTTCTGTTCATTGAATATATTCCTTTAGTATTTTTTATACGCGCACTTTCTGACTAAGAAAGCACAGTCATGCTAATAGAGACGAATCTGATATGGTAAATAACATTTGTTACAGCATGAGTAAAATCTAAAGGATATAATTCTGCTGAAATGATGATAATTATCGTGAATGATTTGTCCGGATATATATAAAATAAAAATTATACAAATAAAAGTCGCTGACGTAAGCTACAGCCGTTATATGCCTTTTTGTCACACAACGTATTTATGTTGCCGTGTGTCTTTAATATTCTTCGTCATCTTAAAATGACAAGCCCGAATTGATATTCGGGCTTTTTTTATGGTTTGAGAATGGCCTTAATTCGGTTATTCCTGCGGCGTCGGTTTTTCCGCCTTGCCGGCCATCATGGCGAGGAAGTCGTAGCGTTTTTGCAGATCCTCTGCCGCATCCTTCCATAGCTGTTCGGCGACGTCTGGTTGCTGGCTGTTCAAACGGCGGAAACGCTGTTCGTTCATTAACGTCTCGGCCAGCGCGTCTGACGGCGGACGGGAATCCAGCGCCAGCGGGATTTTACCTTCGTCGGCGCGACGTGGGTCGAAGCGGAACAGCGGCCAGAAGCCGGTAGCGGTAAGCTGGCGCATCTGATCGTGGCTGAGCGCCAGATCGTAACCGTGCTCTTCGCAAGGGCTGTAAGCGATAATAATCGACGGACCCGGATAGGACTCCGCTTCCTGAATCGCTTTCACCGTCTGGTTAAGCTGTGCGCCCAGTGAGATTTGCGCCACGTAGACATGACCATACATCATCATGCTGACGCCCAAATCTTTCCGCGCTTTACGTTTACCGTGCTCACCAAACTTGGTCACCGCGCCGAGTGGCGTCGCTTTTGAAGCCTGGCCGCCGGTGTTGGAATAGCATTGGGTATCGAGCACCAGAATATTGACGTTCTCGGTCAGGCTCATCACATGATCCAGACCGCCGAAGCCGATATCGTAGGCCCAGCCGTCGCCGCCAATCAGCCAGATAGACTTCTCGACCAGCGCGTCAGCATCGGTCAGCAGCTCTTCCGCACCTTCCACGCCGGTTAATGCGCTACGCAACGCCGCCACCTGTTCGCGGCGCACCTCTGGCGTGGCGTCCGTATGCAAAGCTTCGTTCAGCTCAGCAGGGATGTGTTCCGCAAAGCCGTCCAGCAGACGCATCACACGCTGGCGATGCTGATCGACCGTTAAACGGAAGCCCAAACCAAACTCGGCGTTATCTTCAAACAGCGAGTTAGCCCACGCTGGTCCGCGGCCGTTCGCGTCGGTGGTATATGGCGTAGAGGGCAGGTTACCGCCGTAGATAGACGAACAGCCGGTGGCGTTGGCAATCAGCATACGGTCGCCGTACAGCTGCGTCAGCAGCTTGATATACGGTGTTTCACCGCAGCCAGAACAGGCGCCGGAATATTCAAACAGCGGGGTGATCAACTGTGAAGTACGGATATCAATGCGTTCCAGTGCGGTACGATCGATTTCCGGCAGGTCGAGGAAGAAGTCATAGTTCACTTTCTCTTCTTCAACATGCTCCAGACGCGACATCATATTGATGGCTTTGATCTCTGGGTTCTGACGGTCTTTCGCCGGGCATACCTCAACGCACAGGTTACAGCCGGTGCAGTCTTCCGGCGCAACCTGCAGGACATATTTCTGACCGCGCATATCGCGCGATTTCACGTCCAGCGAATGCAGAGACGCCGGGGCGTTTTCCATCGCGTCTGGTGAGACTACTTTTGCACGAATCGCCGAGTGCGGGCAGGCGGCCACGCAGTGGTTACACTGGGTGCAGAGATCTTCTTTCCAGATAGGGATCTCTTCGGCGATATTGCGTTTTTCCCAGCGCGTGGTACCGACCGGCCAGGTGCCATCCGGCGGCAGCGCGGACACCGGCAGGGCATCGCCGAGGCCAGCAAGCATGGCGGCAGTGACGGTTTTAACGAAGTCTGGCGCGGCGTCAGAAACCACCGGTGGGCGGTTTGGACTGCTGGCGTTGACCGGCTGTAGCGGCACTTCAAACAGGGATTCTCGGGCCAGCGCCAGCGCTTGCCAGTTACGCTCAACCAGATCCTGACCTTTGCTGCTATAGCTTTTCGCGATGGCGTTTTGCAGCTCCATCAGCGCGCTATCGCCCGGCAGAATTTGCGTGAGGTGGAAGAACGCCATCTGCATCACGGTATTAATACGTGCCGCCAGGCCACATTCACGGGCGATTTTGGCGGCGTTAATCACATAAAAGCGCGCGTGCTTTTGATTCAGCACCGCCTGCACTTCCTGCGGTAGTCGCGCCCACACTTCATCGGCGCTGTACGGCGTATTGAGCAGGAAAATACCGCCAGGCTTCAGGCGCTCGGCCATCTGGTATTTATCAATAAACTGTAGCTGGTGACAGCCGACAAAATCGGCCTGTGCGACGAGATAAGCAGAGCGAATCGGGTTATCGCTCACGCGCAGGTGCGAGACCGTCAGGCCACCGGCCTTTTTAGAGTCGTAGACGAAGTAACCCTGAGCAAACCACGGCGTAGAGTTACCGATAATTTTGATGTTGTTTTTGGTCGCCGACACGCTGCCGTCGCTGCCCAATCCGTAGAACAAGGCCTCCAGCCGCGCGTGAGATGGCAGGGTGTTTTCCATCTGCGGCAGGGAGAGGTTCGTGACATCATCATAAATACCGACGGTGAAGCGCGATTTTGGTTTCGCCTGCGACAGCTCGTGGAAAATCGAGAGCACGCAGTCCGGGCCGAACTCTTTTGACGACAGGCCATAGCGGCCGCCAATCACCCGCGGCAGCGTTTCACGTTCACCCTGGTTGAAAGCTTCCGCCAACGCGGTCATCACGTCAAGATACAGCGGCTCGGCCTGAGCGCCCGGCTCTTTGGTGCGGTCAAGCACCGCGACGCTGCGTACGCTTTCCGGCAGCGCCTGCAATAAATGTTTCGCCGAGAACGGACGATAGAGGCGCACTTTCAGCACACCCACTTTTTCGCCGCGCGTCAGCAGTTCATCCACCACTTCTTCACAGGTGCCGATCGCCGACCCCATAATAACGATAACGCGTTCCGCCTGCGGATGGCCGTAATATTCAAACGGTTTATAGCTTCGACCGGTGGCGTCGGCAAAATCATTCATCGCCTGCTCAACGTGATCGTAAACCGCGTTGTACCACGGGTTGGTGGCTTCACGAGACTGGAAGTAAGTGTCCGGGTTTGCGGAGGTGCCGCGAATAACCGGATGCTCCGGGTTCAGGGCGCGGGCGCGGTGGGCGGCGATGTCTTCCTGCGGCAGCAGGCCGCGGATCGTATCGTCGGCCAGCGGCACGATTTTATTAATCTCATGCGACGTGCGGAACCCGTCGAAGAAGTGAATAAACGGCACGCGGCTCTTGAGCGTCGCAATATGTGAAATCAGCGCAAAGTCCTGCGCTTCCTGCACGCTACCGGCACACAGCATGGCGCAGCCGGTCTGGCGCACCGCCATCACGTCGGAATGGTCGCCAAAAATAGACAGCGCGTGGGTCGCGACGGTGCGCGCCGCCACATGCAGCACGAACGGCGTCAATTGCCCGGCCAGCTTATACAGCGTGGGGATCATCAGCAGGAGACCCTGCGATGAGGTAAATGAGGTCGACAGTGCGCCGGTCTGCAAGGCCCCGTGCACGGCAGCGATGGCCCCGGCTTCGGACTGCATCTCTACCACGCGTGGGACGTCGCCCCAAACGTTTTTAAGCCCGTTTCCCGCCCACGCGTCAGCCTGTTCAGCCATGGTTGAGCTCGGCGTGATCGGGTAAATGGCGATGACTTCACTGGTACGGAACGCAACCGAGGCGACTGCACCATTACCGTCAATTGTGATCATTGATATGACACCTTACATTGCGCAAAAAAGAGGTTCACGGGTTTACCCATCAACCGGGAATTTGTCCTTAATTGACACATCGCTCTTAGGGATGATGTTAAGTGAAGTTTAGCAAACCCGGCGCTGAATCATTTTTGCTTTTGTGTCCTTGGGGCGCGTCTGTATCAATGATACGAATGTTTTGAGCCACAAAATTGCGAGAAAATGTTTCTACAACGCATAAATGCGCACTTCGTCTCTCGACGGAGCGGCCAGCTCTGCCTATGATGCTTAGGTTTGTTCTTATTTTTGCGATACGGAGAGAAGAGATGCGAGCTGCGTTTTTAGTCGGGTGTGCGGCGCTATTATTATCCGCGTGCAGCAGTGAACCTGTTCAGCAGGCAACGGCGGCACACGTGACGCCGGGAATGCGAGCGGCAATGTCCAGCTCGGGCGAAGCGAACTGCGCGATGATTGGCGGGTCACTTTCCGCCGCGCGCCAGCTGGACGGCTCCAGTATCGGTATGTGCGCGCTGCCAAACGGTAAACGTTGCAGCGAACAGTCTCTTGCTACCGGCACCTGCGGCAGCTACTAAGCCTTAATGCATCAGATCGGCCAGGCGATAGACCAGCGTCTGGTCCGCTGTGGCGAGCGTCAGCTGTTGTTCGGTTAAATCAACCTGCGCGCCCTGACGCAGCATGTTGCTGAACGTGGCATCCAACTCATTAAGCTGGGCGTCGCTGCAAAGTTTGCGCGTCATGGCGAGCTCGCTCGTCTTTAGCTCGCCTTTGTGCAGGGTCGCGGTGCCGGAAAAGCCGTTACACATGTTGCCCGACACATAAATCTTTTCAAGAATCGGCTGCTTTTCGCCAAAGCTCAGTTCGAGTGGGGTGCCTTTGCTGCTCACCGTTTTACCGTTCACACTCTCTAAAACAAAGCGGTGATGCTGAAGCTGGTCAGCGTTCGTTGACATTTTGCTGTTGTAGACGCAACCAGAGAGAAGGGCGGCCGCAGCCAGCACGAAAAATACGTTCTTCATAGTACAGGACTTCTTATTAATCATTTGCGGTGTGAATATGTTTGAAGCATAACTGTACTGCGGGAGGTGTCTGTGGGGCTTATCCGAAAATGCTCCCCGACCGTAGCCGGGGAGTGTGGTGTATCAGGCGATAGCGTTAGGGCAGTCTGTGCCTGTGTCGATCTGCTGCAGGTTTTGCAGAGTGGTTTCTGAGATGCTGGTCAGTGCTTCAGCAGTCAGAAACGCCTGGTGGCCGGTGAACAGAACGTTGTGGCAGGCTGAGAGACGGCGGAATACATCATCCTGGATGACATCGTTAGACTTATCTTCAAAGAACAGATCGCGCTCGTTCTCATATACGTCCATCCCCAGAGCGCCGATTTTCTGCGTTTTTAGGGCTTCAATCGCGGCCTGAGAGTCAATCAACGCCCCACGGCTGGTATTGACGATCATCACGCCATCTTTCATCTTCTCAAACGCGCTGGCGTTCAGCAGATGATAGTTCTCAGGGGTGAGCGGGCAGTGCAGGGAAATCACGTCAGACTCGGCAAACAGCGTCGGCAGGTCGACATATTCAACGCCCAGCTCCAGCGCAGCAGCGCTAGGATACGGGTCAAACGCCAGCAGGCGCATACCGAAACCTTTCAGAATACGCAGAGCGGCGACGCCGATTTTCCCGGTACCAATCACGCCTGCGGTTTTACCGAACATGGTGAATCCGGTTAGCCCTTCCAGCGAGAAGTTAGCATCACGGGTACGCTGATAGGCGCGGTGAATGCGGCGGTTCAATGTCATCATCAGCCCGATGGCGTGCTCGGCCACGGCTTCCGGATCGTAAGCGGGCACGCGAACCACGCGCAGACCCAGCTCTTTCGCTGCGTCGAGGTCGACGTTGTTGAAGCCCGCGCAGCGCAGCGCGATATACTTCACGCCGTTCTTTTTCAACTCTTCCAACACCGGACGGCTACCGTCGTCGTTAACGAAAATACAGACCGCTTCACAGCCATGGGCGGTTTTGGCGGTTTTTTCCGTTAACAGGAAATCAAAAAACTCAAGCTCAAAGCCATATGCCTGGTTAACATTTTGCAGGTACTTTTTGTCGTACTGCTTAGTACTGTAAACGGCGATTTTCATGAGACTTTTCTCCAATGATTTTAGAGTCAAGTTAGCATAATTCAAAAATTCTTACAAAATATAAAAATGTTTTGAAGGCTAAGGATTCGTAAAGAAACTCCCTTCAGTATACCCGCTTTAAATGGGGGCGCGAATGACGGTTCTCAATCAGAATCAACTGAAATCCCTCACGTTTTATTTTGCAGCAGCTATTCTTAAAACATTACAGCGGCTTTCACTCTCTGGTCTGACATGACACAATATGCGCCTTTGGACTGCCCGCTGCGCGGTCTGGCATCACCGCTTGTTCAATCAGGATATGACTGCACCCATGAAGGGTAAATATAAAGCCATTATTGCGCTACTCCTGCTTTTAGTACTTCTGCCGCTCACATTGCTGATGACGCTAGGGTACTGGGTTCCTACGCTGGTGGGTATCTGGCTTCCGGCAGGCACGCGTATTGCGCTTAACGAAAGCCCTCGGCTAACGCGTTCGGCCCTGCACATTCCCGATTTGCGCTATCTGGCGGGGGATTGCGAACTGGCGACCCTGAAAGACGTGACCCTGTCACATCCAAGCCGCTGGCGACTGCACGCCGCATCGGCCAACCTCAATTCTCTGTGCTTTAGCAAGCTGCCGCAAAACGATACGGTTCCCGGCGCGCCGCGCACGCTGGCGGAATGGCAGTCAATGCTGCCCAATACCTGGCTGACCATCGACGCGCTCAGCGTCACGCCGTGGGAAAAATGGCAGGGCAAGCTCAAGGTTTCACTGACATCTCAGCGGCAGGATGTGGAATATATGGGCGAACAGGTTGGTCTGCGCGCACGATTGCACGGGCAGGCGCTGACGGTAAGCGAATTTCACGCCAGCCTGATCGACGGAGAGCCGCCGGTTAAATTACTCGGTGAGTTCACGATGCCGCTGGTGCCGGACGGGTTACCGGTAAAAGGGCACCTCGAGTCTACCTTCCAGGTGCCGCAGGTGCCTTCGCTGGTCGATGCGGAACTCAACTGGGACGGCAATCAGGGGCAACTGGTGATGATGGCGCGCGGCGAGGACGATCCCTTAGTCGATCTGCCCTGGACGTTAACGGAACAACTGCTCACCATCAGCGATGGGCGCTGGAACTGGCCGTATCAGGCAGGTATCCCGCTCAGCGGCCGCGTGGGGGTGAAGCTCGAAAACTGGCAACAGGGCGAAGATAAAACGCAGGTGACCGGCCGCCTTAGTGTTCTGACCGCGGGAGATGCCGGGAAAGGCGTGGCGGTACTGAACGTCGGGCCGGGCGTGCTGAGCATGGATAACAGCGACATGCCGCTGCAACTGGTGGGGGAAGCGAAACAGGGCGATCTGATCTTTTACGCAAAACTGCCCGCTCACCTGAGCGGCCCGCTGGTTACCCCAGTACTGGCGTTCCAGCCGGGCGCATTGCTACGTTCGCGCGGGCGGGTAATTGATGCGCTAAATATTGATGAAGTGCGCTGGCCGCTGGCGGGAGTGAAAATTTCAACGCAGGGCATTGATGGACGCCTACAGGCCATTCTGCGTGCGCATGAACAGCAGACCGGGGATTTTGTGCTGCACCTGGACGGCCAGGCTGACAATTTCATGCCCGATAAAGGCACCTGGCGCTGGCGCTATTGGGGCGACGGCCATTTTACGCCGATGCAGGCGCGCTGGGATGTGACCGGGACCGGCGAGTGGCGTGACAGCGCCATTGTGTTGAATACGCTCTCTACCGGCTTCGATAAGCTGCAATACGGCACCATGACCATTGATAAGCCGCGTCTCAAGCTGGAACAACCCATTCACTGGATCCGCGATGAACAACATCCTTCCTTTAAAGGTGCGCTGGCGCTTGATGCCAGCGAAACGCGCTTTACCGGCGGCAGCATGCTGCCTGCCTCGGCGCTGACGTTTAGCGTGGAAGGGCGCGATCCGACCTTCTTCCAGTTTAAAGGCGATCTGAAGGCGCAGGCAATTGGGCCGGTGCGGGTGACGGGACGCTGGGACGGCGAGCGTTTACGTGGCCAGGCGTGGTGGCCAAAACAGTCGCTGGAGGTGTTCCAGCCGCTGGTGCCGCCGGACTGGAAAATGAAGCTGCGCGACGGTTCGCTGTACGCGCAGGTTGCGTTCTCTGCCGCCGCCGGGCAAGGATTTGAGGCCGGTGGTCACGGCGTGCTACACAACGGTAGCGCGTGGATGCCGGATAACGAGATCAACGGCGTCGATTTTGTGCTGCCGTTCCGCTTAAAAGCCGGCGTCTGGCAGCTGGGAACGCGGCGACCGGTGTCGCTGCGCATTGCGGAAATTATTAACCAGGTCACTGCACGCAACGTAACCGCCGATCTGCAGGGTACCTGGCCGTGGAGTGAAGAGGCGCCGCTGCAGCTGAGCGATGTCAGCGTGGATGTGCTGGGTGGGAAGGTCACGATGCAGCAGCTGCGCATGCCGCAGCGCGACGCCGCGCTTCTGCGCTTACAACATATTTCTACCAGCGAACTGGTGAGCGCGGTGAACCCGAAACAGTTTGCCATGTCCGGCCCGGTTGACGGCGCGCTACCGCTGTGGCTGAACGACAGCAAATGGATTATTAAGGATGGCTGGTTGCATAATCCCGGCCCGATGACGCTGCGCCTGGATAAAGACACCGCGGACGCGGTTGCCGACGATAATATCGCCGCGGGCGCGGCAATCAACTGGCTACGCTATATGGAAATCTCCCGCTCGTGGACGCGGATCAATCTCGATAGTCTGGGTATGCTGACGCTGCAGGCGACGGTGACCGGTACCGGGGTGATGGACGAGAAACGCAGTACGGTGCGTCTGAATTACACGCACCAGGAGAATGTTTTTGATTTGTGGCGAAGCCTGCGCTTTGGCGACAAACTTCAGTCATGGCTTGAGCAACACGCGACCCTTCCCGGCGTACCGTGTCGCAGCGGCACGGAATGTAAGGAGCACTAATGAAATTATCCATCGCCATCCTGGGGATCGCGGCAACGGCACTGTTATCAGGCTGCGTACCGCGCATCGAGGTGGCTGCGCCGAAAGAACCGATTACCATCAATATGAACGTCAAGATTGAGCACGAGATCCGCATCAAGGCCGATAAGGACGTTGAGGATCTGCTGAAATCGCGTAGCGACTTATTCTGAGGGCCGCCACCATGAGAAAAATGCGCATTATCGCGGTTCTGCTGTTGGGGCTGTTTAGCGTTCAGGCGTTCGCGTTAACGCTGTCAGAGGCGAGAACACAGGGCCGGGTAGGGGAAACGCAGGGTGGCTATCTTGCGGCGCTGGCTAAGGACAGCGAAACGTTGGCGCTAGTGAAGAACATTAATCAGGCCCGCAGCGAAAGCTATCAGCAGCTGGCGTTGAGCAACAATCTCTCTCAGCAGGAGGTAGCTCGGCTGGCGGGCAAAAAATTGATCGATAAAGCGCTGCCGGGTGAATACGTGCAGGGCATTAACGGCCAGTGGGTGCGTAAGTAACGACCAGAGGTAAGAAAAATCGTATTACGGTTGAAAGAAGTGGCGTAACTCGCTCATACTCTGGCATCTAACCTGTTCGTCGGCAACGATTTTACCGACGGCATATGAGAATAATAAAGGAATTCCGTATGGCAGAAGAAACCATTTTCAGCAAAATTATTCGTCGTGAAATCCCGTCGGATATGGTGTATCAGGACGAGCTGGTTACCGCGTTTCGCGATATCTCTCCGCAGGCGCCGACGCATATTCTGATTATCCCCAATACCTTGATTGCCACCACCAACGACGTCACCGCCGAGCATGAGCAGGCGCTGGGGCGCATGATTACCGTGGCGGCGAAAATTGCACAACAGGAAGGGATTGCCGAAGACGGCTATCGTCTGATCATGAACTGCAATCGCCATGGCGGGCAGGAAGTTTACCACATTCATATGCACCTGCTGGGCGGCCGCCCGCTGGGGCCGATGCTGGCGCATAAAGGCTAATCTATGAAATCGGCATGTCTGGGTCTTTTGTTAGGTACGGTGCTGCTGAGCGGGTGTCATTCGCGCCCGGAAATCGCCGTCAGTGAACAGCAGACGCTGGTGATGGAGTCTAACGTTCTGGCGGCAGGTATCAGCGCGGAAAAGCCTGAGCTAACGTCGTCGGATATACAGGCGACCGCCAGCGCAAAACTGTTCAACGAAAGGCGGCAGCCGGTCACCGTTCACTATCGTTTTTATTGGTATGACGCCAGAGGGCTGGAAATGCACCCGCTGGAAGCGCCGCGCAGCATTACGATTCCCGCAATGGGGTCGGTCACGCTGTACGGGACCGCTAACGGTTTAGGGGCGCATAAAGCCCGACTTTATCTTTATCTGTGAGGGGTAAACTGGAATGAGTAAATTGGGTCGCTATGCGTTGATGGCCTCGCTGGCACTGATACTGGCAGGGTGTGCGGTGCGCGAACAACCGGCACCAGTCGATACGGCGAATCCGCAGCAGCCACAACAGCCTGCTGAGCCGCAGCAGCCGGTGCCAACGGTACCGAGCGTGCCGACGATTCCGCAGCAGCCAGGTCCGATTGAGCACGGCGGTGAAACGCCTGCGCAGCCCACGCCGCGCGTACGGCACTATGACTGGAACGGCGCAGCACAGCCGCTGGTTGGCAAAATGCTGCAAACCGGCGGCGTAACCGCGGGCAGCATTTTGCTGGTCGACAGCGTTAACAACCGTACCAACGGGTCGTTGAACTCCGGGGAAGCGACTACCGCGCTGCGTAACGCGCTGGCAGGTAACGGCAAGTTTACCCTGGTGTCGGCCCAACAGTTGGCGGTGGCTAAGCAGCAGTTAGGACTGTCGCCGCAGGACAGCCTGGGTTCGCGCAGTAAAGCGATGGGCATTGCCCGTAATGTGGGAGCTCAGTACGTGCTCTACTCTAACGCTACCGGCAACGTGAACGCGCCGACGCTGCAAATGCAGCTGATGCTGGTACAAACCGGTGAGATCGTCTGGTCAGGTAAAGGTGCGGTTGCGCAACAGTAAGCTTTCGCGTGACGCACTGCTGTCACGTGAATTTCCGCACTATCACATCGTCGCCAGCCCCGAATACGCGGGGCTGAGCGGCAGCAGCTGTATTCTTCAACACGGTGAACGGCGGCTGGTACTGCGTCAGCATCATGCGCCCGACGCGCCGGAACACGAATTCCTCCGTCAATATCACGCCCTTCGTCAGCTACCCGCCACGCTGGCGCCAAAGCCTGTTTTTTATACGCGCGGCTGGATGGCAGTTGATTTTTTAGCCGGAGAGATCAAAAGCGTGCTTCCGGCGCATCAACCGCTGGCGACTCTCCTGTATGATTTGCATCAGCAGCCCCGATTTGGCTGGCGGCTGGCGCTCTTACCTTTGTTAGAACGGTACTGGCAGCAGTGCAGTCCGTCACGACGCACGCCTTTCTGGCTGCGCAGCTTACAACGGCTGCGCCAGCGGAAGGAGCCGCGACCGTTGCGCCTGGCACCGCTGCATATGGATGTCCACGCTGGCAATATTGTGCACGCCGAAGGCGGTTTAAGGCTCATCGACTGGGAATACGCTGGCGACGGCGATATTGCGCTGGAGCTGGCGGCGGTGTGGATGCCGGACAATCAACAACGCTATCAACTGATTGAGGCCTATGCCAGGCTGGCACATATGTCCCCGGACGCCCTGTGGCAACAGACATTACGCTGGCGTCCGTGGGTGCTGATGCTGATGGCGGGCTGGTTCGAGTGTCGCTGGCAACAGACCGGTGACGAACAATTTATCACGCTGGCCAATGAAATCTGGCAGCAGCTTAAGAACAAAAAGGAGGCCGTGTGGGGCCAGTAATGTTGGATGTGGAAGGCTACGAGCTGGATGCCGAAGAACGT
Organism: Kluyvera sp. CRP; assembly: GCF_019930565.1. Taxonomy (NCBI): domain Bacteria; kingdom Pseudomonadati; phylum Pseudomonadota; class Gammaproteobacteria; order Enterobacterales; family Enterobacteriaceae; genus Kluyvera; species Kluyvera sp. CRP. Next base: position 3,471,373 of record NZ_CP082841.1, read on the forward strand.
GAGATTCTGGCGCACCCGCTGGTTGGCGGTTTAATTCTGTTTACCCGTAATTACCACGACCCCGAGCAGCTTCGTGAACTGGTTCGCCAGATTCGCAGCGCCTCGCGTAACCGACTGGTGGTGGCTGTTGACCAGGAAGGGGGCCGCGTACAGCGTTTCCGCGAAGGGTTCACCCGTTTACCGGCCGCACAGTCGTTTGCCGCGGTGCTGGGGGAAGAGGACGGTGGCCGGATGGCGGTCGATGCGGGCTGGCTGATGGCCAGTGAGATGATCGCGATGGATATTGATATCAGCTTCGCGCCGGTATTAGACGTGGGCCACATCTGTACCGCCATTGGCGAGCGTTCTTATCATGCGGACCCGCAGAAAGCGCTGCTGATGGCGCGTCATTTTATTGACGGCATGCACGCTGCCGGGATGAAAACCACGGGTAAACATTTCCCAGGCCATGGCGCGGTCACTGCCGATTCGCACAAAGAGACGCCGCACGATCCGCGTCCGGAAGCGGAAATCCGCGGGAAAGACATGGCGGTGTTTAAAACGCTGATTAGCGAAAATGCGCTCGACGCCATTATGCCGGCGCACGTCATTTACGACGCCGTTGATCCGCGTCCTGCCAGCGGCTCTGCGCACTGGCTGAAGACCGTGCTGCGCGGCGAGTTGGGTTTTGAGGGCGTGATTTTCTCTGACGACCTTTCAATGGAAGGCGCGGCGATTATGGGCAGCTATGCTGAACGCGGCCAGGCATCGCTCGACGCAGGTTGCGATATGATCCTCGTCTGCAATAATCGTAAAGGTGCGGTGAGCGTGCTGGATAACCTGTCGCCGATCAACGCAGAGCGTGTTACGAAGTTGTATCATAAAGGTTCATTTAGCCGTCAGGAACTGATGGACTCCGCCCGCTGGAAAACAGTTAGCGCTCAGTTGGAGCAACTCCACGAACGCTGGCAGGAAGTGAAGGCTGGTCATTAACCCTCCCGGTGTGGGAGTAATGGTGTGGTGAGGACGCAATGATTATCTATTTACACGGTTTTGACTCCAATAGCCCTGGTAACCATGAGAAAGTGCTGCAACTGCAGTTTATCGACCCGGATGTGCGGTTGATTAGCTACAGCACGCGGCACCCCAAGCATGACATGCAGCATCTGCTGAAAGAAGTCGACAAAATGCTGCAGTTGAATGCCGATGAGCGGCCGCTGATTTGCGGCGTAGGGCTGGGCGGCTACTGGGCGGAGCGAATTGGTTTTCTGTGCGATATTCGCCAGGTGATGTTTAACCCGAACCTGTTCCCGAACGAGAATATGGACGGCAAGATCGATCGCCCGGAAGAGTACGTGGATATTGCCACCAAATGTGTGAACAACTTCCGCGAGAAGAACCGTGACCGTTGCCTGGCCATTCTCTCTCGCCACGACGATGCGCTTGATAGCCAGCGTTCAGCAGACGTGCTGCATCACTACTATGAGATCATCTGGGACGAAGAGCAGGGTCATAAGTTTAAAAACATTTCGCCGCATCTGCAGCGGATTAAAGCGTTCAAAACGTTAGGCTAAATTTTCGTCTGAGAAGCCCCGGCAACTTTAGGTTGCCGGGGCTTTTTTTTGTTAATTTTTAACCCCGCTGACTCCCATTTCGCTCACCGCAATGCCGTTCGCTCAACTTCTGCGCGATAAAACTTGATACACATCAATTTTGGTATGACCAATGCACCATTCATGTTATTCTCATTGCAGCTGAATGGTTTCTTGTGAGTAACTTGTTGTTAACTAAGAGCTAAATTAATAACTTTTAATTAACAATTGGTTAATAAATTTTAAGGGGGTCTCGTGACTACGCCAATGAAGAAAATTGTAATTGTAGGTGGCGGCGCTGGCGGCCTGGAACTGGCTACTCAGCTGGGTCGCAAGCTTGGCCGGAGTAAAAAAGCGAAAATTACGCTGGTGGATCGCAACCATAGCCACCTGTGGAAACCGTTGTTGCACGAGGTGGCGACCGGTTCTCTGGATGAAGGTGTCGATGCGCTGAGCTATCTGGCACATGCGCGTAATCATCACTTCCAGTTCCAGCTGGGCTCGGTGATGGATATCAACCGCGAAGCGAAAACCATCACCCTGGCAGAACTGCGCGATGAGAAGGGCGAACTGCTGGTGCCTGAGCGCAAGCTGGCGTACGACACGCTGGTGATGGCGTTGGGCAGCACCTCAAACGACTTCAACACCCCGGGCGTGAAAGAGCACTGTATCTTCCTCGATAACCCGCACCAGGCGCGTCGTTTCCACCAGGAAATGCTGAACCTGTTCCTGAAATATTCCGCTAACCTGGGCGCGAACGGCAAGGTGAATATCGCCATTGTTGGCGGCGGGGCGACCGGTGTTGAGCTGTCCGCTGAACTGCACAACGCGGTGAAACAGCTCCACAGCTATGGCTACAAAGGGCTGAATAACGAAGCGCTGAACGTCACGCTGGTGGAAGCCGGTGAACGTATTCTGCCTGCGTTGCCGCCGCGCATTTCCGGCGCTGCGCACAGCGAGTTGACTAAAATGGGTGTACGCGTGCTGACCCAGACGATGGTGACCAGTGCCGATGAAGGCGGTCTGCACACGAAAGATGGCGAATATATTCAGGCCGATCTGATGGTATGGGCGGCGGGCATTAAAGCGCCAGATTTCATGAAAGAGATCGGCGGCCTGGAAACTAACCGCATCAATCAGCTGGTGGTTGAGCCGACGCTGCAAACCACCCGCGATCAGGATATCTACGCTATCGGCGACTGTGCTTCTTGCGCCCGTCCGGAAGGGGGCTTTGTGCCGCCGCGCGCCCAGGCTGCGCACCAGATGGCGACCTGTGCGCTTAACAACATTCTGGCGCAGATGAAGGGTAAAGAGCTGAAGCCGTATACCTATAAGGATCACGGTTCACTGGTATCGCTCTCCAACTATTCAACCGTCGGCAGCCTGATGGGTAACCTGATGCGTGGTTCGATGATGATCGAAGGGCGTATCGCGCGTATGGTCTATATCTCGCTATACCGTATGCACCAGATTGCGCTGCACGGTTACGTGAAAACCGGCCTGATGATGCTGGTGGGCAGTATCAACCGCGTTATCCGTCCGCGACTGAAACTGCACTAATCGCGTTTTAAGGCTCCCGGCCTGCATGTTGTTATGCATGTAGGCCGGATAAGCGCAGCGCCATCCGGCAATGAGCGCCAATGTTCCGCCCAAAGCGCTGCGCTTATCAGCGCTTTCAATTGTTACCTGTCTCTACCTTCAGAATTCTCTCAAACATCTCTAATCCCACATAAAATCCTGCTTTTGAGTTTTTGTCTGATAGTCATGGTTTGACTTAAGTTGCACAATTGTTAGCAATAGCAACAAAGGAGGAAGTCCCGTGAATAAATCAATGTTGGCGGGTATTGGTATTGGCGTTGCAGCTGCTCTCGGGGTTGCCGCCGTAGCGAGCATGAACGTATTCGATCGTGGCCCGCAGTATGCGCAGGTGATCTCCGCTACGCCAATCAAGGAAACCGTTAAAAACCCGCGTCAGGAGTGCCGCAACGTGACGGTTACGCACCGTCGTCCGGTACAGGATGAAAACCGCATCGCCGGATCGGTGCTGGGCGCCGTTGCCGGTGGGGTCATCGGGCACCAGTTTGGTGGCGGACGCGGTAAAGATGTTGCAACCGTCGTCGGTGCTTTAGGCGGCGGCTATGCAGGTAACCAGGTGCAGGGTGCGATGCAGAATAACGACACCTACACCACGACGGAGCAGCGTTGTAAAACAGTGTACGACAAGTCTGAGAAAACGCTCGGATATGATGTGACCTACAAAATCGGCGACCAGCAGGGCAAAATCCGTATGGATAAACAGCCCGGCAGCCAGATCCCGCTGGATAGCAATGGTCAGCTGGTACTGAATAAAGCCTAAAAAAGTGTGAGTGTGCTGATTCGCCCCTCCGTCTCCCAGACTGAGGGGCGTTTTTTTTATACGGCAATCATCTGTGGCCAGAGGCGAAGGGTGGTTTCGGTAATCTGCATCAGCGTTTCAAAGCTCGCCCCTTCACGGGCGCTAATCGACATTCCCTGCAAAATACAGCTCAGAAACTGCGCCAGCTCGGCGACGTTTTTTTCTGCCGGGATTTCCCCGCGCGCCTGACGCAGCTGTAAGAACTTGTATAACGTCTGTTCCTGCACCGCGTGACGCGACTTAATGGTCTTCGCAATTTCTTTGGAAGAGGCGGCAAGGGCGGCAGACGTGTTGATCATAAAGCAGCCCGCCGGCGTGTCTTTGCTGGTAAAGCAGGTGGCGACGGCAGTGAAATAGTGGCGAAGCGCCTCCAGCAGCGTCTGGTCTTCACAGAACAGACAGGCTTCATTTTTCGACGCAAAACGGCTGATGTAGTGATCGAGTACGGCGCGGAAGAGCCCCTCTTTATTCACAAATTCAGCGTACAGCGTCGGCGCCTTGGCGCCGGTGGCTTCGACAAGATCGGAAAGCGATGTTGCTTCATAGCCATACTGCCAGAACAGCGTCATGGCTTTATCCAACGCCGCTTCCCGGTCGAATACTTTAGGTCGACCACGGCCTTTTTTCGCGCAACTTTGCGTGTCAGTTGTCATCGTGCCGCCTACCTCAGTCGGTGTTTAGTGAATGCTCATTATAAAAATAATTATCGGCGGGGGCCAGCGCTTCCGTCGCAAAAAAGAATTCAACATATTCATATGAAAAATATATGAATTCTAATTAAATAAATGATCGTTATAAAAATCCGTTGACGTGTGACCTGGATCTCATTATTATTAATTTATCGATCGTTAAGTTAATAACGTCTGACCTACAAAAATTCATCTGCAAGGTAAAAATTATGAAAAACGTAAAAACCCTGGCTATCGCCGCAGTCCTTAGCTCACTGTCATTTGCAAGCTTTGCCGCTGTTGAAGTGCAATCCACTCCAGCAGATCAGCACAAAGTCGGTAACATTGCCGCATCTGCAGGCCCGAACCTGGCGTCTCTGGAACAAGAACTGTCTCAGAAAGCCGATGAAATGGGTGCGAAATCTTTCCGCATCACTTCCGTTAGCGGTCCGAACTCCCTCCACGGTACTGCGGTAATCTACAAATAAGCGTTAAAACCCTCATAATGCTTATGCCACTGCCATAAAAAAGGCCCTGAGCGGAATACGCTCAGGGCCTTTTACTTTTGCTTTTCAACTACATATTTTGCTGCGGAACATCGTGATGACGGGTGACATCGACCGGCATCCCGGAGCGCACATCCATCACTTTTTTCATCACTTCGCTATCGGTAGCAGGGTTCTGGCTGAAGGCTTTCATCCCGGCGTTAAGCACAATTGGCAGAGTCTGCGGGTCGTCATCAATATGCTCGGACAGCGGTTGATGAACTTCCACCAGATGAACGCCGTTTGGCTCAATCGACGCTTTAATTGGCGTATTGATAATGTTTACCTTCGTGCCAGGCGTAACCTGATCGAAAAGTGCCTTAATGTCGTTATCACGCAGGCGAATACAGCCTGAGCTGACGCGCATGCCGATACCAAAATCGGCGTTGGTGCCGTGTAGCAGATACACGCCGCCGTAGGCCGCAAGACGAATGGCGTGATGCCCCATCGGGTTATCCGGTCCGGCAGGCATTACCGCTGGCAGCTCAACACCCTGAGCGCGATAGCGCGCGCGGATATTGGCGGTTGGCGTCCAGGTTGGGTTGGCGCGCTTATCTGAAACGGTGGTGACCATGGTGGGGGTCACCGTGGTGCCGCCAAGTTGACCGATGCCGATAGGGTAGACGGTTACGGTTTTACTGCCCGGCGGGTAGTAGTACAGCCGCAGCTCGGCCAGATTTAGTACGATGCCTTCACGCGGTACGTCGGGTAGCAGTGTTTGCAGCGGGATAGTGAGTACGCTGCCCGCACGAGGCACATACGGATCGACGCCAGGGTTGGCCTGCAACAGCGCCAGGAAACCCACGTTATATTTCTTGGCGATGGCTTCCAGTGAGCCACCGCTGTTGTCGACGACGTGAAAACGGTTTTCGCCCACCAGACGGCTGCCCGGCGGCGGCAGTGGCCAGGAGTTGGCGCTGGCTGGCAGCGCAACGCTGACGGCAAGAAGCAATCCTGCTAGCCAGCGTGAAAGTTGCAGAATTTGACGCATCACTCTAATCCCTCAAAGTCAAAAATGTTGTCTAAAAGTTAAAGCGACTATTATGCGTAAGCGGACTGTAGGGAAGTGATGCGGGATTGAAAGAGTATGTAAAGGTTGGCCCTCTCTGGCTAAGAGAGGGCTGGGCGTTGGCGGAATCAGAAGGCCATTTTTACCGTAAACTGCACTTCGCGTGGGTCGCCAATCTGGTTACCCAGATTATTGCTGGCTATCGATGAGGTGTAGTAGGTCTTGTCGAACAGGTTCTTCACGTTCACCTGCAACGTAACCGGGTACTGTAGCTTCATCCTGTAGGCGGCAAAGACATCCGCGACCGCGTAGCCGGGCAGGTAGTAATCTGCGCCGTTGGTACCGGAGCGGCGGCTCAACGCATGCCCTCCAGCGCCGAGTGTAAGCGTGTTGCTATCATAGACGTTGTTAATGTCATAGGTCAGGAACAGCGATCCGGTATGGCGCGGCACGTTGGGCAGCGGTTTACCGGCGTATTCCGGATCTTCCTCGACTTTAGCATCGGTGTAGCCGTAGCTGGCAATGACGTTAAGGTTTTCGCTCAGCGAACCGGCGACATCCACCTCAATCCCACGCGAGCGTACTTTGCCCGCGGTTTTGGCGTAGGTCTCGTCACCAATGGTTTCGGTATAAAGCACATTACGTTTGTGAATATCAAAGAAGGTGATATTAGAGGTCACGCCGTCGAACAGGTCGAATTTAGCCCCCACTTCATAAGCCGTGGACTCTTCCGGCGGCAGGTCGCCAATATAGCTGGCGATGGACGATTGCGGCATAAACGACTGCGCAACGTTGCCGAACAGCGAAACGGTGGGTGACACCTTGTACACAAGGCCAAACTTCGGCGTCAGCTTTTCGTCCCGGCTGTCGGTGTTTTCTTTGAACGGACGACCTTTTCCTGCGTACTGGGTGTAGTACTGATAGCGCACGCCCGCCACGGCAATCCACTTATCCGTCAAATAGAGCGCGTCCTGCAAATACGTCGCATAGGTTTCCTGCTGAATGCGCTGATCGCTATCGGCCGCCGATACGGTGGTGCATTTATCCAGCGTCCCGTACACCGGGTGATAGATATTGAGGCTATTCTTGACGTTTTTGCAGCGGATCATATCGGTACGCAGCAGGTCATAATTTTCATAGGCGATGCCGGTAAGCAACTCATTATAGAAACCGCCAATCACCACATTGCCCTGCAAATCGGCCCGCGTGGCATGCATCCGTTGGGTCGAGCCCTGCGTCGCGTCTACACGGCGGGTCAGGTTGCCGGTTTTGGCATCGTAGGCCATCACGCGAGCCTGGTTATCACTGTACATATCCTGGCTAAAGCTGTAGTCAAAACGCGCGGTCCACTGGCTGTTCAGACGATACTCCGCGTTGAGCTGCGCCAGATCGGAATTGCCATCGGTAATGTTAAACGGCTCGTCGAAACGTACCTTGCTCGGTACGTTGACCGCCTGACCGGTATTCAGATCGAAAATGGTGCCGCGGTCGAACGGCGTATTGTAGTTACGGTGCGACCACGAAAGGTTCACCGTCGCGTCGTCGCCAAACCAGGTCAGGGAAGGGGCGATAAAACTGCTGCGCTCCTTGCCGAAGTTACGCCAGTAATCTTCATTCTGATATTCGCCAATCAGACGATAGGCCAGTTGGGTGCCTTCAATGGGGCCGGTAACGTCAATCTGTCCGCTACCGCCGCCGAAACTGCTGGACGTGGCTGAAATATCGCCGGAGAAAGTGCGCTCTGGGCGCTTGGTCACCACGTTAATTAATCCACCGGGGTCGAGGATGCCGTACAGCGTGGAAGCGGGGCCTTTTAGCACCTCCACGCGCGATGTGGCGGCGTTAAAGCTGCGCGGCAGCACGGTACGCAGACCGTTGGTCATAATCGAACCGTCGCGGTTGGCGCCAAAGCCGCGGCGAGTAAACGCGTCCTGAGTGCCGCCAAGGGTGTTGGTTTGCACTACGTTGGCCACGTTATACAGCGCTTCGTCCAGCGAGGTGGCATGCTGATCTTCTAATACTTTATCGCTCACCGTGTTGACGACCTGCGGAATATCGAGCAGTGGCATCGACGTTAGCGTAGCGGTAGCGCTGCTCAAGGGCTGATAGCCGTCGGTGACGGTCTGGTCCGCCTGCGCGGTCGTGCCAATAACCGTCATCGCCTCTTCTTTTTTGGAGTCGTCGCTACGTGTGGTTTTTTCAGCCGCCATCAGCGAAGGCGAACTGACGGCCCCCAGAAAGAGGAGTGAAAATAGCGCGCGCCCGGTTGTGCCCGTGAACGTCGGGGAGAAGTGTGTCATCTGTCTGTTTTCCCATAAAAAAACTGCCGATAGATGGCAGCCAAAATTAAAAAATCATTGCCCTGAATTGCGAAAGCTACCCGTTCACATCGCCAAAAATGTTCCGGATATGTAATTGAGAATCATTCAATCACGCAGTGATGTAGTAGTAAATGCAGTCGATGACAAATTTATGCAATGCGGGTTATGCCCACATTTGAGGGCCAAAACGTCATGCGGTTTTCTTTTAATGAATTGAAATTCAATGATTTTATTTATAGTGGTTTAACCGTAGAGATGAGTGAGGGACTAAAAGCCTGATGAAATAAAGCGGTAATGTAGCGCTATTGACTACTACATGACGGCATAGCATGATCAAAAGAGAATGAGATTTATTTAAGGTGCAGAACGATACCACGTCGTTGCGGCCGGAGAGAAAGAAATATGCCTCAGCGGCAAGAAAACCCGCAGGAACGCGGGATTGTACTGGCGTCCCTGTGCGCCGGCTATGGCGGCCAACGTATTGTCAATGACGTTAGTTTGACGCTGCCCGTCGGAAAAATGACGGTGCTGGCGGGAGCGAACGGTTCCGGTAAATCAACCTTGCTGAACACCATCGCGCGGATGCTGAAACCGCTCGGGGGCGGCGTGCGTCTGGATGGGCGAGATATTCATCAGCAGCCGACGAAGCAGGTGGCGCGCCAGTTGGGCCTTCTGCCGCAATCACCGCTCACGCCGGAAGGGCTGACGGTGTTTGAACTGGTATCGCGCGGGCGCTATCCCTGGCAGGGGCTCATCCGCCAGTGGTCCCCGGAGGATGAATGTGCGGTGGAAGAAGCGCTGCGTCTGACCGGCACGCTTGAGTACGCGCATTTGACGGTGGACAGCCTTTCCGGCGGCCAGCGCCAACGCTGCTGGATAGCCATGGCGCTGGCGCAGCAAACGCCGACTATCCTGCTGGATGAACCCACCACCTGGCTTGATCTCCGCTACCAGGTGGAAATTCTTGAACTGCTACAACAGCTGACCCGCGAACATGGACGAACGGTCATTACCGTGTTGCACGACCTTAATTTCGCCGTGAACTATGCCGACACGTTGGTGTTTATGAAGCAGGGGCAGGTTGCGGGCGTAATTCACGACTCGCAGGACTGCACGCCCGCGCTGATTAAGCAGGTGTTCGATGTTGACGTGCAGATGCTGCATAACCCACAAAGCGGTAAGCCCCTCTTTATGCCCTTTAGCGCCCAACCGGTAACCGTCTGATGTCGATACAAAGCGTACTTACGCGTCGAGGCGATCGTTATCCGTCAGCCGCGTTCGCGGTACTCGGCTGCCTGTTATGTGCTGCGGCGGTGATCCATCTTGGACTGGGCGCGCGGGCAATTGCGCCGCGTGTCGTGATTGATGCGCTACTGCATTATGACCCGCACAATTTTGACCACCGTATCATCGTGAGTCTGCGTCTCACTCGTCTGCTGGCGGCGCTAATGACCGGGGCCGCGCTGGGTGTCGCCGGGCTGCTGCTGCAAACGATAATCCGCAACCCGCTGGGTGAACCGCATATTCTCGGTTTGAACGCCGGAGCGACGCTGGCGGTGGTGGCCTGTTCGGCAGCCGGGATCTCGTTCGGCGAATGGGGCGTCAGCCGCCCTCTGACCGCGGCTGGCGGCGCAGCACTGCTGTTCGGCCTGGTGATGCTGCTGGCTTCCTCCGGTCGCGCAGGGGCGACGGCGATGAAGATTACCCTCTGCGGCGTGGCGCTGTCGGCGTTTGCCTCGGCGGTGACCGCCTCGATTCTGATCCTCGATGAGCAGACGCTACAGGCCATGCGGACCTGGCTGGCGGGTGATTTGTCGGGGGTCAGCATGCATACGCTGCGCGTCGCCTGTCTTCCGGCGCTGCTGGGCGTACTGCTGGCGGCGTTCCTCGCCCCCCGGTTGAATATTCTGGCGCTCGGCGACCGCGTGGCGAGTGGTCTGGGCGTTGCGGTGACCCGTACGCGCATACTGGGCGTGCTGGCGATTGCGCTGCTGTGCGGGGCATCGGTGTCCATCGCCGGTCCAATCGGTTTTATCGGGCTGGTGGTGCCGCACGCCATTCGCCGCTGGGCCGGGCAGGATATCCGTATCGGGCTGCTGCTGGCGCTACCGACCGGCGCATTATTGCTGCTGCTGGCCGATATTCTGGCCCGCTGGCTGCTGGCTCCGCAGGAGCTGGCGACCGGCGTGATGACCGCGCTGGTCGGCGCGCCGATTTTTATCGCCATTGCCGTGAGGTTTTTTAAATGAGGCATGCGTTAAGCAAAGCGGGTTTTCGTCCTCTGACGTGGGGGCCATTTCGTGTGCTGCTGCGTCCCCGACTGGTAAAGATAGCTGCCATGCTGGCGTTGGTGGTGGGGCTGTTGGTTATCTACGGCGTGACGCGCGGATCGCTGCCGATTCCCACCAGCGCCATTGGCCGCGCGCTGTTTTATCCGGACGTACTGAGCGCTCAGCAGGTGTATATCGTGCGCGATATTCGCCTGCCGCGCCTGCTGATGGCTGTCTTCTGCGGCGGCATGCTTGGGCTGGCCGGGGCCGCGATGCAGTCGATCACTCGCAACGGTCTGGCTGACCCAGGGCTGATTGGCGTGAAAGAGGGCACCAGCGTGGTGGTGCTGACATTGATTCTGGCTTTTCCTTCACTGAGCCTGACATGGCGTCCGCTTGCGGGAATGCTCGGTGGCATGCTGGTCGCGCTGCTGGTGATGGTACTGGCGCGCGATCTCTCGCGCCCGCGCTTTATTTTGATTGGCATCGGCGTGTCGTGGGCGCTGTCGGCGGCGATGGGGCTGTTTGTCACCACGGCGGATATTCGTGATGTACAAACGGCGATGACCTGGCTTGCGGGTAGCCTGCATGCGGCGACCTGGCCGCTGCTGGCGGTCGCCGTCGCGTGGGCGCTACCGGCGGTGGTCATCCTCTATTTGAGCGCTCGAGCGGCGGATGTGGCGATGTTGGGCAATCAGGTTGCCAGCAGTCTCGGCGTTCGCCTGGCGCGGCTGACCCTGCTGCGTTTCCTTGCGCCGGTTCTGCTGACGGCAGCGAGCGTCTCATGCGTGGGGAGCCTTGGATTCGTAGGGCTGATGGCGCCGCATATGGCGCGTTTTCTCCTTCCCGGCGGCCAGGTGTCGCTGCTGACCGGCAGCGCGCTGATTGGCGCATTGCTGGTGTTATTGACCGATACGATTGGTCGACTGGCGTTTGCCCCGTTACAAATTCCGGCTGGAATCATTATCTCGCTGATTGGCTGCCCCTTTTTTATTTTACTGTTGTGGCGTCGTCGCGACGCGTTATGAGGTTCAGGATGACTTTTCGAGGGCTATTCCCCGCTTTGTGGCTGATAAGCACGGTGGCCGGCGCGCAAACGCAGGCATTCACCGACGATCTCGGGCGTGTCGTGCAGGTGCCGGCACACCCGAAGCGCATTGTTTCTATGCACGATCTTGATATTACCATTCCGCTGATTGAGCTCGGCGTACCGCCGGTAGCGAGTCATGGGCGCACGCGTCCGGACGGCAGCCACTATCTGCGTTCAAGCGCGCAGTTGACCGGTGTGGATTTCGATAATAGCGACATTAAATTTATTGGTACCGCCGACATTGACCTTGAAGCGGTGGCGGCGGCGAAACCGGATCTGATCATCACCGAGCCAAACCGTAACGTGCCGATTGAACAGCTGGCGAAGATTGCGCCGACGGTGAGTATTGACCATCTGCTGGGTAGCGCGCCGCGGATTTACCGCAAGCTGGCGCAGTTGACCGGCACTGAGGCGCGTCTGGCGATACTCGACCGACGCTATCAGGCGCAAATCCAACAGCTGAAACAGACCGTGGATACGCAGAAAATCACGGTTTCAGTGATTCAGGCCAATAACGGCAAGGTAACGGTTCATCATTCTTACCATGCACTTGGTCGCGTGCTGCGTGATGCGGGCTTCCGTTTCCCTGCGCTGATTGAGCGCATTCCGGACGGTGAGCGTATGGATGTGAGCGCCGAGCAGTTGCCGGATCTTGACGCTGATTTTGTTTTTGCCACCTGGCGCTCTGATACCGGCGGTAAACCGCAGGATGAGCGCGATGAGATGGAGAAAGTGTTGCCGGGCTGGTGTGACTTTATGCGTGCGTGTCGCAGCGGACATTATGTGCTGTTGCCGCGCGAAGAGGTCATTTCTAACTCGTATGCCGCTTTAAGCCTGCTGGTGGCGGAAGTGCAGTCGCATATTGCCGGAAGACCGATTCCGCAGGAGGTCAAATGAGCCCGCCGGTCGTTCGTCACGAAAAGCGGCGGGTAGATTTGTTTGGCGAACGTCTGCGCAGCCGTGCCCCCCAACTCTCGCCGCGTTTGCTGGCGGTCGTTCACTGGATTGATGACAATCGCGAAGCGGTGCTTGACCACACGGCGATGGAAATCGCCGCCGCCACGCAAACCTCCGACGCCACGGTGGTCCGCGCCATCCAGGCGCTAGGCTTTGCCGGGCTGCGCGACCTCAAGCAAACCATGCAGCACTGGTTTGGCCCGACCATCAGTTCTGCAGAAAAGATGGTCACCACCGTCGCGGCACTCACCAGCGATGTCAGCTCAAGCATTGACTTCGTGCTGGAAGGGCATCAGCGAGCTTGTGAGATGTTGGCGACGCCGGATAACCGCGCGGCGATTGCCCAGGCGGTGGCATTACTGAGCGAAGCTCGCCAGGTGGCGCTGTTTGGCATTGGCGCATCGGGTATTTTAAGTGAGTACACCGCACGGTTATTCAACCGTATCGGCCTGCCGTCTTACGTGCTGAATCGCACGGGGTTTAGCCTGGCCGAGCAGTTGATATCGCTGCAGCGCGGCGATGTGCTGATTATGATGGGCCAGAAGTCACCGCACCGTGAGGGGCTGACCACGCTTCGGGAGGCCGAGCGGTTAGGTATTCCAACGATTTTGCTGACCCAGGCGACCGACTCGCGATTTAGCGAGATGTCGCAAGTGGTGATCCACGTGCCGCGCGGCGAAAATGGCCGGGTACCGCTACATGGTACGGTGATGGTGTGTCTGGAAATGCTGGTTTTGTCGGTGGCATCCACCGCGTCGCAGCGCACGATTCGTTCGATGAAACGTATTAACGATCTGCACAAAGCCATCGGTAAATCCGGCGGGCGGAAAGGGTAATCGCGCAAGCTTTGCTAATGCCACACCTCACGGTCGGAAACTATGATGGGCCGCAGGATTCTCCGGTTGCTTTTGGGTCGGAAAATCATCAGGCTACAAAAAACGACCGAATATGTGAGGAGAGAGAAATGAAGGCACAGCCTGCGGTAGCGGTTCTGGGTTTAGGCGCAATGGGGCACGCATTTGCCGCCAACCTGCTCAAAAAAGGGTTCACGGTGTACGGCTGGAACCGTACGCCTGGGCGAGGGGAGGATCTCCAACCCAACGGTCTTCAGTTGTGCAACGATGCGGCGCTGGCCGTAGCCGATGCGTCAGTCATTATTGCGATGCTCACCGACGGTGCCGCCACGCAAGCCATTATCCGCACCATTGCGCCGTCGTGCCCGCAGGGCGCGACGTTCTGCCAGATGGGAACCATCGGTATTCAGGAAACCGCCGAGGCGATTGCGCTGCTCCATGCGCTGCGCCCGGATATGCTGTATCTCGATGCGCCGGTTTCTGGCACTAAAGCGCCGGCTGAAAACGCGCAAATCCTGGTGATGGCAAGCGGCGACCAGACGCGCGCCGGTGCCGCACAGCAGGTATTCGACGCCATTTCTCGCGGCACCCAGTGGTACGGCGAGGCGGGCAACAGCCAGAAAATGAAGCTGGTGATTAATGCCTGGCTTATCGCCATGATGCAGGGCGTCGCAGAGAGCATGCAACTGGCAAAACAGTTTGGCTTTACGACAAACCAGCTGTGGGAAACGCTGGAAGGCGGCCCGCTGGCGGCACCCTATGTGAAGGGCAAGCTGGAGATGATCCGCAAAGAGGATTACACCCCGCAGATGCAGCTTCAACATGCGCTGAAAGACGCACGCCTGGCATTGGCAAATGCCCCGCAGGGCACAATGCCGATGATGAGCGATATCGCCGCACTGTGGGAAAATGCCGCGCAAAACGGGCTGGCTGAACAGGATCTGGCGGCGGTCTACGCGTGGCTGGATAACGCGCGTCAGGCCTGACGACGAAGGGGGCGCAAATGGAATGGCTACGCCAGCGAATTGAGCATCAGGTGCTGGGCCTGACGGGGATGGCGCTCAAGGAAATTGATTTCGAGCACCCGGTCGGCGAACCGGGGCTGTTTGGCCCCCAGTCGGCCATCTGGCCGGTGCACGGTGATTTTACGTCGATGCTGTGCGGCGGCATCAGCGCGCTGTTGTTGCAGATGCTGCACCCGTTGGCGCTGGCAGGCGTCTGGGATCATTCGTCGTTCCGCGAGGATATCTTTGGCCGTCTGCGCCGAACCAGCCAGTTTATTTCCGCCACCACCTTTGCCACGGAACCGGATGCTGAACGGCTGATCGCGAAAGTGAAAGCCATCCACATGCGTATTAGCGGTACCGACGTTGATGGTACGCCATACGCCGCCAGCGATCCGGATTTGTTGACCTGGGTCCACGTAGCGGAATGCAGCTCGTTTATGGCCTCGCACCTGCGCTATCGGCGTACGGTGGTCTCGCCCGCGCGGCAGGCACAATACTTTATTGAATCGGCCAGCATTGCCGAAAAACTGGGGGCGCGTAATGTGCCCAAAACGCCCCAGGCGGTGGCGGATTATCTTGAGCAGATGCGCCCGCAACTGCGCTGCGATGCGCGTACCCGGGAAGTGGCAAGGGTTTTGATGACCACCCGGCTGCCTGGTCGTTTCACGCAGCCTGCGGGGAGGATTTTTATGAAAGCCGGTATCGATTTGCTGCCCGACTGGGCCCAGGAGATGCTGGATTTACGGCTGAACCCGGTGGAACAGCGTGTGGTTCGCGGTAGCGTGCATCTGATTGCGGCCGTCCTGCGTCGCTCGGTACGGAATGGCGCCTATCATTGCGCGATGCGGCGTATGCAGCGTTGATGAAAGTAGAAAAGTGAGCGAAAAAAAGCCGGCACTCAGTGCCGGCTTTTTTATCAGATTTTGCAGGCGTCGCCGCAGTCATCATCGGCAATAATCGCCTGCGCTTTTTTGTCTGCATCGTCCAGACGTTCCGCATTGCGCTCTTGCGCTTCTTCCAGGCCGTCGAAGACCAGGTTATCCAGATCAATTTCCATTCGTTATCTACTCACTCTGTTCTACACTTGTCACAGTATATTGCAAAAATGTTGATTGATGTACCCGCTTATGGACGTGACCGCCTATTCAGCACGAACCGTCATTCTTGTCCCGGCCTCATTGCCGAAATGTGACGTAGCGCTGCTGAAATACGCACGCAGTGTTCAAAGAGATATCGATAACAGGCGAATACTGGAAACAGGAAAGCATATAACCTTAAAAACGAGTACCAGATCGGAGGGATATGCAATGCAGAAACAGGAACTACAGGCATTAAACAATTTTGATTTTCTGGCCCGCAGCTTTGCGCATATGTACGCGGTGGGCCACCCCATCGACATCAGCACGATCACCGGCAACATGAACGAGCAGCAGAGAATCTGGTTCTGCGCGCGATATGACCATTACCGAAAGCAGGCTGAAAGGGCCAAAGCGCAAGCGCTGGAAATGTGTTAATCATTAGCGGGCCGAATGGCCCGTTCTTATTCAAACGGGCACTTTCAGTGCCCGTTGTTGTTTCCAGATAACACCGCTATCTGGAACCTTTATCTGATACGCTCCCACGGAATGATGTTATCCAGCAACACCGACAGCAGGATACCGACCAGCAGGCCGTTGCTGAGCAGCGGGCGGAGAGTGAGCGGGACATCCTGCAGATACACGGGTGGCAGACTCATCAGGAATAGCCCAACAAACAGCGGCAGGGCGAGGCGATAGATATTCCGCGAGGTAAACTTGACCTGTTGGCTGAAAACGAGGCTGGAGTAGAGCAGCGGCAGATAGGAAACCAGCATCACCGCGCTGCTAACGCCCAACGGGATGGCGCAGAAGAAGCGGGTGAGTGGGGTGATGAGTGCGACCAACAGGAACAGCATTCCACCGTAGAAGAAGGAGCGTCGCGAGCTATCGCCAGTTTGGGTTAACAATCCGACGGAAGAAACAAAGGGTGAGAAGGGGATCACGGCAAATGGCACGGTCACGAGGGTAATGATGCCGGAGACGATAAAACTGCGGCGATAGTGCGCACCGCTGGCCGTAGCCGATGGGTAAAATACGTCGGTACCGCGAATCGCGCCATAGGTGTTGCTGATGTTAACCAGTCCGGTCATTACGGCGGTCAGAATAATCCCCGGCGACAGCGCACCGTGACTGCCGAGCGGGAACCACTGCCAGTGCAGTTCACCAAATGCAGTCTCTGCGGCGCCAAAACATATCCGCCACACCGCCCAACCCACCACGGTACCTATCAGCAGCGCATAGCGCGAAATACGCGGCGGCAGGAAAATAATCAGGCCAATCACAAACAGCATCACCGCGACCGAAAGAAGAAACGGGGCGAGTGACAGGCTAACGGTAGTCCTGGCAATACCAAACGGCAGCCCCAACATGCCCTTAAAGAAAATCGCCGTGAGCTGTGCCCCGAGCAGAAGCATAAAGGTGACCATCACCGTTGGGGTAAACAACTTCGCCAGCCGGTTTCCCAGCCCGCTGATACCGATGAGGATGGTGAGCACTGCCGAGATCGCAATACCTACCGCCAGACTGCTGGCGATATCGTTCAACGGCGTACCGCGCGATGCTTCAGCCAGCGTAATCGTCAGAATCGTTCCCCACCACAGCCCGGTAGGGCCTTCCATAATGGCGCGGCGATGGCCGCAGAACGTTTGTAGCAGACAGGCAACGGCGGTGGTCAGGAACGCGTACTGCGTCAACATCAGTAGGCTGCTTTGTGGGAGGTGGAAGGCGGAAACCAGCGTAGGGGGAACCACCACGGTATTGCAGAAGATAAAGAAGAACCATTGAAAACCGGACAGCAGGTTTTCGCGTGACAAGAGAGAAATCGGCATAGGGCACATCCGTAAATAAACGCTACTGTATGCTTTTCTGTCACTCCTCGGGAAAAATCAGCACTAACGGCCTGAAAAGCGGAATGAAATGCCGCCCAGGCAGCATGAAATGCATTATTTGTGTGATGAATATATTCATTATTGCCTATACCGCGAACTCCGCCAGTCTGGAAAGCGGGAAATGCAGCGAGGGATCCTGCCTCAGGGTATCCAGCAGATACTCAATCGTTACCCGTACGCGGGGGGCAATCAGCGCTCGATGTGGATACTGAATCACCATTTCATAGCTGCCAGGATCATGCTGGCCAAAAAGTAATACTTTCAACTGACCGGTTTGCAGGTGCGTGATGGCATGATGGACCCCCACCTGCGCAATCCCCAGCCCGAGCCGGGCCGCCTGAAGCTGAGCTTCGGGGGCGGAGAGGGTGATAACGGCCGAGTCGGGCTCAAGGGTGGTCAGGCTACCGTCTTTGCCACTGAATCCCCACGGAGATACCCGTCCGCCGAGAAATCGACGGGCGATCAGATGGTGCTTTTTGAGATCCTCTGGTGTCTGCGGTATGCCGTACTCTGCCAGATAATCCGGAGAGGCGACCAGCACCATGTTGAGCTGACATACCGGGCGCGAAATCAGCGAGGAGTCGATGATACGCCCGCCGCGGATGGCCAGATCGTAGCCATCGCGGACGATATCGGTCACCCGATCGTCAAAATCCACTTCTACGGATAACCCGGGGTAGCGTTGACGTAATCCCGGCAACGCGGGCAGGAGCTGTTCGCGGCCAAAAGCGGCGCTAGTGGATATACGCACATGTCCACGGGTTTCCATTTTGCCCGCCACTACCGTATCGACGGCAGTATCCAGTGCGGCGATAGCGATACGCGCTTGCTGGAGAAACGCCGCGCCTTCTTCAGTCAGGCTGAGCTTTCGTGTCGTGCGGTTCATCAGGCGGACACCTAGCGCTTGCTCAAGCCCGGCGATATTTTTGCTGATGGCTGCAGTACTTACCCCCTGAAGACGCGCGGCGGCGGCGAAGCTACCGGCATCGGCAGCATCGATAAAGGATGTCATCGCGCGAACGCGTTGTGAGAGTTCCATTGTGGTCTCCTGAACGGGATTCATGGCTCACCATTATTAACTTTAGGTTGAAGGCGATTCAACCATAAACGCTATTAAGGTTATCAATCATCGGCGGCATACTGCCTGTCATTCAAGATGAACGCGATAAGGTGAAGACGCTATGAAGACATTGGTGATTGTTTCCCATCCCTATTTTTCCCAATCAAGGGTGATCCGCGCCCTGCAACGAACGGCAGAAAACGCAGACAACGTGACGGTTCGTAACCTTGAGACGATATACGGTGATGAAGTGGCGACCATTGATGTTGTCGCTGAACAGGCGGCTTACCGTGAGGCGGAACGGGTGGTTTTTCTCTATCCCACCCACTGGTTTAATCTGACACCGATGCTCAAAGCCTATCTCAATGAAGTCTGGACGTACGGCTGGGCGTTTGGTACGGGCGGTACGGCGTTAAAAAATAAGCAGCTGCAGATAGTGACAACTGCAGGCGCCAGTGAGTTTACTTACTCGCATGATGGTCTGCTGAATAACACCATGGAAGAGGTACTGACGCCGATGAGGGCCAGCGCTCGCTACGTGGGGATGCACTATTGCAAGCCGCTGGCGTTTTATGAGGTGGCGAGCGGTAATCAAGATAAGGTCGCCGATTTTCAGGCCCGTTTCGCGACGCTACTGGCAGAGAAATAATGCAGAGGAGCGAGAAATGATCAAACGTAAGTTGGGGCAAGGACTGGAGGTTTCCGCACTATCGCTGGGGGCAATGGGCTATGGCAAAGCACGCGATCTGCCGGACCGGGGGCAGATGATTGAACTGTTGCGCAGCGCGGTGGCTCGCGGGATGGATTTTTTTGACACCGCTGAGGTGTACGGCCCATGGACCAATGAGGTGATGGTAGGCGAGGCGCTTGCGCCGCTGCGCCACCAGGTCAAAATTGCCACCAAGTTTGGCTGGGATATCGATCAACGAACCGGTGAGCATCGGGGAGGCGTAAACAGTCGGCCAGAACAGATTCGCCGCTCGGTGGAGGGCAGTCTGAAGCGTCTTGGCACAGACTATATCGATCTCTGCTATCAGCATCGTGTCGACCCTGATGTTCCGATGGAGGATGTCGCAGGAACGATAAAAGATATGATAGCGGAGGGAAAAGTACGTTGGTTCGGAATGTCCGAGGCCAGCGAAGCTTCTATTCGCCGCGCTCATGCGGTTCAACCTCTGGCGGCGTTACAGAGTGAATACTCTTTGTGGACTCGCGAGCCTGAAGCACAGGTGCTACCCACGCTGCAAGAATTGGGTATTGGTCTGGTGCCTTACAGTCCATTGGGGAAAGGTTTTTTAACCGGAAAAATAGATGCTGAAACGGTATTTGATAGCAATGATATTCGTGCCAAAACGCCTCGCTTTACCGAGGAGGCGCGTGCCAGTAACCAGCGTTTGATTATGCTGATTCGCGAAATTGCCGATCGTCATCAAGCCACTCCCGCGCAGGTTGCCCTGGCGTGGCTGTTGGCGCAAAAACCGTGGATTGTCCCGCTGTTTGGCACTCGTAGTCTGAGTCGCTTTGAAGAAAACATTGGCGCACTCAATGTGCGGCTGGATGTACAGGATTTACAGCGCATTGCAGGGGCCAATATTACGATTCAGGGCGAACGCTATCCGGCTGAAATCCTGCGGTTCTCTGGCAAGTAACGACCTGGATTTATGAAATTGAATCATAGGCCAGTTCTGATTATCCGCGCTAATCATGCGCAAATGAGCTCACTATACTGTTCGCACTTACCTGCTAATGGGGACGCGGCCCCCTCACGGAGAAAAGACAATGCAAAACTCACTGAATAATCAACAACAGGCGATGATCCCAATTGCGGCGTTCACCGCGCGCGGCGACATAGACAAACTGACGCAGGCATTGAATGAGGGGCTGGATGCCGGTTTATCGATAAATGAAATCAAAGAGGTTCTGGTACAGCTATACGCCTACTGCGGCTTCCCGCGTAGCCTGAATGCGCTGGGCTGCTTTATGTCAGTGGTCAAAGCCCGTCAGGCAAGAGGGATCGTGGATCAGGAAGGAAACACCGCGACACCGCTGCCCGAAAACTGGGACAGCCTGGCGGCGGGGACGGAAAATCAGACTCGGCTGGTGGGGCAGAGGGTTAGCGGGCCGTTATTCGATTTTGCCCCCGTTATTGATGTCTACCTGAAGGCGCATCTGTTTGGTGATATCTTCCAGCGCGATGTACTGAGCTGGTCCGCGCGCGAGCTGGCAACCATTTCGGCTCTGGCGGCGATACCCGGGGCGGAGAGTCAGTTGAAAAGCCATTACGCGATTAGCTGCAACAACGGTATCACGCCGGAACAGCTTCACGCCTTTGTCGCCGTGCTAGCGGAAAAATGCGCGCCCGATATTGCGGCTAATGCTCGCGCGGTGCTGGCGCAGTATCTTAATTAGCCGGCATAACGGCGAGCAGTCGGTAAAAAGACCTATCCACGACTCAGGTCACCTTTTACCGAGTTTTTCGCCTATTCCATATAAAACAAAGGGCTATAATTCGACATGACATTCAATAATGAGGAAATATCATGTCTGAACCAACCCGATTACTGAAAAACATGCTGCTTGCTGGCGCGGTACTGCTGACGTCCACTGCCTCCTGGGCTGCGGAACACTGGATTGATGTGCGTACTGCGGATCAGTATCAGGAGACGCACGTGCAGGGCGCGGTGAATATTCCGCTTAAGCAGCTGGCTGAACGCATTGGGGAAGTGACGCAGGATAAGAATGACACGCTGTATCTGTACTGCAACACCGGTAATCAGTCAGGCAAAGCGGAAACGCTGCTGCAAAAAATGGGCTATAAAAATGCAGTTAATGAAGGCGGCCTGAAAGATGTCGAGAAAAAACAGCCCCTGGTAAAATAGCGCTTTTCTCCACCCGCGGTAGGCTAGCGGCTTTCCCGTTGATAAAAGATAGATTGGCGTAATCGAGACGACGTTGCTAGCCTCAATAGTTCAGGTATCCGGGTGGTTCCCCAGTGCAACCACCCGATTTTGTTATTGACGCACGAAGGATCTCACATGAGCGAAGTTAAGATTGTTGCTACCCTGACGCCCCGCCAGGAACATATCGATACCATCAGAAAAGCTGCGCAGGCGATGGTGCCTCTCACGCATCAGGAAGCGGGGTGCTTACAGTACGATCTGCATGAAAGCCGGGCGATTCCCGATGTCCGCGAACTGGCAAATGAAGGTGGTGTGTCGTTTGTTTTTATTGAGCGCTGGAAGTCGGAAGCCGATCTGAAAAAGCACGTAGCGATGCCCTATCATGATGATTTTCTGGCAATTCTGGATGGAAAACTGGAAAGCATCAACGTACAGCGATTAACAAAACTGTAAGATTGATTCGCAGAAGAGAGAGAAGAAAAGCGCCATATCGAGGAGATATGGTGCGTTCGATTGGACTCGAACCAACGACCCCCACCATGTCAAGGTGGTGCTCTAACCAACTGAGCTACGAACGCATAATGGTGCGTTTAATTGGACTCGAACCAACGACCCCCACCATGTCAAGGTGGTGCTCTAACCAACTGAGCTATAAACGCATAATGGTGCGTTCGATTGGACTCGAACCAACGACCCCCACCATGTCAAGGTGGTGCTCTAACCAACTGAGCTACGAACGCATTGTTGCTTGCGACAACGGGGACGAATATTAGCGGCAGCCGCGTGCTGTGGCAAGCGGAAAATGTGTGATTTCACCCGACTGGAGAACTTTTGCCCATCTCTGCTGCATTTTTCTGCGGTTCATCTAACTTCGTTGATCTCCTTCGATTTTATCGTGTTGTCACTTTGCTCGGACAATCCATCTAACGACCCTTTTTGTCCCTGATGATTGAAATTGAAAATGTTATGTTATAACGTTTGTTTTTTCGCGCAAACGGTAAGGATAAAATGCAAATGAAACATCTGGGGAAAATGGTTTTGGTGGCGGGGGCGTTACTGGTAAGTGGCCAGGCGCTGGCACATGGGCACCACGATCACGGTCAGCCGCTGACGGAAAAAGAACAGAAGGCGGCAGAAGGGATATTTGATGTTGCCGATGTAAAAGATCGTCCCCTGGAAGACTGGGACGGGGTGTGGGAGTCGGTGAATCCGCTGTTGCTCTCCGGCGACCTGGATCCGGTTTTCCAGCAAAAAGCCGCGAAAGACAAGAGTAAAACCTTTGGGCAGATAAAAGAATATTACCGCACGGGCTATGCGACCAACGTCAATATGATCGGTATTGAAAATGGCGTCATGGAATTTCACGTTGGTGATAAGGTCAGCGCTTGCCAGTACCGCTACGCCGGGCACAAAGTCTTAACCTACGCATCAGGTAAAAAGGGCGTGCGCTATCTGTTTGAGTGTCAGGATGCAAACAGCGCTGCGCCGAAATACGTGCAGTTCAGCGACCATATTATTGGGCCGAGAAAATCCGCTCACTTCCATATTTTTATGGGGAATAAATCTCAGGAAGCCTTGCTGACAGAGATGGACAACTGGCCGACTTACTACCCGTACCAGTTGACCAAAAAGCAGGTAGTGGATGAGATGCTGCACCATTAAGCGCAGCGCCCCCTCAGCCTGAGTCGGCGAGGGGGCTAGCCACATTAACGCGCGGCGCGTTGTAGAATGACCGATGCGGGTTGGCGCTGGAGGAAGCGCATTCTCAGCATCATCATCACTGCCGCCGACGTCAGGCCAATAATAAAGCCCCACCAGAAGCCCGCCGGGCCCATCCGCTCAACCACCAGATCGGTCAGCGCCAGTACGTAGCCGCACGGCAGACCCAGCACCCAGTAGGCGATAAAGGTAATAAAGAAGATTGAACGCGTATCTTTATAACCGCGCAAAATACCGCTACCGATAACCTGGATTGAATCTGAAATCTGATATAGCGCAGCCAGCAGCATCAACTGGGCAGCGAGCGTGACGACTTCGGGGTTATCGTTATACAGCAAGGCGATGTGGGTACGCATCAAGCTAGTGAATACCGCGGTGCAGACTGCCATGCATATTCCGACGCCCAAACCGGTACGCGCGGAAACCTGTGCGTCCGGCGTTGAACCCTGGCCCAGACGGAAGCCGACGCGGATGGTTACCGCCGCCGCCAGCGACATCGGCAGGACAAACATCAGCGAGCTGAAGTTGAGCGCAATCTGGTGACCGGCAACGTCAACGATCCCCAGCGGTGAAACCAGCAGCGCAACGACTGCGAATAGCGTGACCTCAAAAAACAACGCCAGCGCAATCGGCAGCCCGAGCGTGGTCAGACGCTTCAGAATGGCGAAATCCGGGCGGCTGAAACGCTCACTATGGCGAATATCGCGCATTGAACCCGCATGGCGAACGTAGTAGAGCATGCTGAAGAACATCACCCAGTAAACCGACGCGGTCGCCACGCCGCAGCCCACGCCGCCCAGCTCCGGCATGCCGAAATGACCGTAAATAAAGATGTAGTTAACCGGAATATTCACCAGCAGGCCGATAAAGCCCATAACCATACCGGGCTTGGTTTTCGCCAGCCCCTCACACTGGTTACGCGCCACCTGGAAGCACAGGTAGCCCGGCGCGCCCCAGAGCAGCGCGCGCAGGTAACCAACGGCTTTATCCGCCAGAGCCGGGTCAATGTTATGCATCGCGCGAATGATATGCCCGGCGTTCCACAGGACCACCATGATTAATATTGAGACAAAACCGGCCAGCCAGAAACCCTGGCGAACCTGGAGGGCGACGCGATCCCGGCGGCCGGAACCATTAAGTTGAGCAATAACCGGCGTCAGCGCCAGCAGCAGACCGTGACCAAAAAGGATCGCCGGCAGCCAGATGGAGGTACCGATCGCCACCGCGGCCATATCGGTGGCGCTGTAGCCGCCAGCCATGACCGTATCGACAAACCCCATTGCTGTTTGGGCCACCTGCGCAAGGATAACCGGGATAGCCAGAGCTAATAACTGACGCGCTTCGCTAAAATACTTCTGCACGTGAACACCTGTATTGTTGTTATTTATTCTCGCCGTACGTGAGCACGGGAGACAGATAAGCCGCCTTAACCGGCAGCAAGAAGAATAAATAGAGGAATTGCTCCGATATTGTAGCGAGGATTTGCTATTAATCTAGTCAAAAAAAAGGGGGCGTGCCGCGGAAGGTGGCAACCTGTTTTATCAACTGCTATTGTGCGTAGCAGATAAACCGGTAGCGATACCGGTACGATGATTAACAGGAGTTAACGATATGTTCACTGGTATTGTGCAGGGCACGGCAAAAATCGTGTCCATTGATGAAAAACCTAACTTCCGCACCCACGTCGTGGCGCTGCCGGAACATATGCTGTCTGGCCTTGAGACCGGCGCCTCAGTGGCCCACAACGGCTGCTGCTTAACGGTCACGGAAATTAACGGCGACCAGATTAGCTTCGACTTAATGAAAGAGACGCTGCGCATTACCAACCTGGGCGATGTCAAGGTGGGCGATCTGGTTAACGTCGAGCGTGCGGCGAAATTCAGCGATGAAATTGGCGGCCACTTAATGTCGGGTCATATTATGACCACTGCGGAAGTCGCAAAAATTCTGACCTCGGAAAACAACAAGCAGATCTGGTTTAAAATCCAGGATCCATCGCTGATGAAATATGTTTTGTATAAGGGTTTTATCGGGATTGATGGCATTAGCCTGACCGTTGGGGAAGTGACGGCGACTCGCTTCTGCGTGCACCTGATTCCGGAAACGCTGGAGCGTACCACGCTGGGTAAAAAACGCCTTGGCGATCGCGTGAATATCGAGATTGATCCGCAAACTCAGGCGGTTGTCGACACCGTAGAGCGCGTGATGGCGGCAAAAGAAGCCGCGGTGACCCAGGCGATTGCAGAGTAAAAGAAAACGCCTGCACCACACGGTGCAGGCGTTGAAGTACTAGCGCGCGACGCGCAGACCGTGTTCTACCCCTCGGGAGAACATCACCTGCCATAGCTGAATATCCCGCGCGCGGAACGCGCCCGCACAGGCGTTGAGATAGTAGCTAAACATTCGCTTGAATCGTTCAGAATAGTTGTCCGCGATTTCCGGCCAGCAGGCGAGGAAACGCTCGTACCAGGCCATCAGCGTGGTATCGTAATCAGCGCCGAAGTTATGCCAGTCTTCCATCACAAAGTGAGGCTCGCTGGCGACGGCAATCTGGCGAACTGAGGGTAAACAGCCATTCGGAAAGATGTATTTGTTGATCCACGGATCGACATTGTTGTCGGTCTTCTTCGAACCAATGGTGTGCAGTAAGAACAGACCATCGGGCTTCAGATTGCGGTCGACGACGTTGAAATAGGTGTCGTAGTTTTTCGGGCCCACGTGCTCGAACATTCCCACGGAGACGATACGGTCGAACTGATCGTTGAGGTCGCGGTAATCCTGAAGCAGGATCTCCACATCCAGCCCTTCACAGCGCGCCTGCGCCATTTTCTGCTGTTCGGCGGAAATGGTAACCCCTTTGACGCTAACCCCGTAGTTTTTCGCCATAAAGGCGGCTAAACCACCCCAGCCGCAGCCGATATCCAGCACGCGCATTCCCGGCTTCAACTGCAACTTCTGGCAGATGAGGTCGAGCTTGGCCTGTTGGGCTTCTTCCAGCGTTTTGGCTTCTTTCCAGTAGCCGCAGGAGTACTGCATAAATGAATCAAGCATGCGGCTGAAAAGATCGTTGCCAAGGTCGTAGTGTTCTTTGCCAACCTGCCAGGCGCGTCTGCGGCTCTGGAGGTTAAACAGACGAGCGCCGGCAACGCGCAGCGTATCTTTGAAATGGTGCGGAAGTTGATTTTCTAATCCGGCGCGCAGCACCTTGTCGAAGAAGATATCGAGACGGTCACATTCCCACCAACCGTCCATATAGCTTTCGCCAAGGCCTAACGAACCTTCTTGTAAAACACGTTTGAAAAGACGCGGATTTCTGACTTGAATATCGCAGGAGGCATTGCCGTTGATTTCAATACCTGCTCGGTTTAGCAGCTCGCTAACGATGCGATACCAGTCGTCGTCCGGTACACTTACTTCTTCTATACACGATGAGCTCATAGCTTCTCCATCCCGACCTGATGATCAGAACCTTAAAACAGCGTAGACGCTTTTTTCTGGTTTGTGAGAAATGTCACGAAAAATTCGTGAGCCTGCTATCCGACGTAGCACAGAGGAAGGGAAGAACCCCTTGCCGAAAGCCAATCCATGGTTTAACGGGAAGCTATCCTGCTCCCGCTTAATTAGTTTAATGTATATTAATTATGTGATGCCGATCCAGTATAGGACGCTAAGTGTATTGATTCAACTAAAAACTTAGCGCCCTAATCATTTCTTATGGCATTGATATGAGTGATGTTTAGGCGTGGGAACTCGCGTGCTCATTTTGACGTTCAGCACGACGTGCAGAGCGCTGCATGCGGTAGCCAATGCCGGCGAGAACCACGGTGACCAGCATCACGCTCGTGGTGGTCAGCAACGGTGTTGCAATCAGCGTTGAGACCGCCAGGCTTGCCAGGAAGCACAGCCCCAACTGCAACGTGTTCTGTAGCGCGGCAGCTCGGCCAGTTGCCTGTGGGAAGGGCTTCAGCGCCTGCGCAACGACAATGGGATAAATCGCCCCGTTGGCGGTTGCCATGATGCAGAAGGGGATCAACAGCGCGGTCAGGGAGACGCCTTCCGCGAGGCCGACGCCCCAGGTCCCGATAACGCTAAGCGCAAAGAGCACCAGCAGCCACGGCAACATTTGGCTACCCTGCCATTTTTGCAGCGCCGCGCGACAGCCATAGCCGCCAATCAGGAAGGCGATGGTTTGCGGTACATAGCTCAGACCAATCACCGTCGGGCTGTAGCCCATTTCATGCAGAATAAATGGCGAACCGGTCAGCCAGGCGAAAAAGCTGGCGGAGCAGGCGGCGTAAATCAGCACGTTGCCGCGGTAGTCCTTACTGCGCAGCAGACGTAAAAACGTGAGCTTCTCTTCACTGGCGACGTTTTTATTGTGGGCAGGCTTCAGGCGCAGAGCGGGCAGCATCAATACCAGGGTAATGATAAACAGCGTTGCGAAGATGGCCTGCCAATCAAAGTGGGCCAGCAGCCAACTGCCGAGCAGCGGGGCCAGCGCAGGTGACAGGCCGACCAGCGGCATAATGGTCGCAAAAATACGGTTGGTGCGCTGAGCGGGATAATAATCGGTAACCATGGCTTGCCAGGTCACCGCGGCGGCGCAAACGCCAACCGCCTGCACGAAGCGCAGCACCAGTAGGGTGGTACCATCGCGAACCCACAGCATGCCAAGGCAGCCGATGGCAAAAATGGTCAAACCGGCCAGCAGGATCGGTTTACGGCCATAGCGGTCAGACAGCGGCCCCCACAGTAGCTGCGCCACGGCGAAACCCGCGAGGAACAGACTCAGGCTCGCGCTGACGGCGGATGCCGGCGTTTGCAGGTCTTGCTGAATGGCGGCGAACGCCGGTAGGTACATATCGGTAGCCAGGAAGCCCAGCACGCTCAGTCCCGCGAGCCAGACTAAAAATCCTTTCCCAGGTTGCATAAATTGCCTTTTTTATCGTAGTTCACACTGTGCCGCTGAGTGTAGAGAGTGCATTCCCGGTTGTGAAACGCTAATATTTGAGGCATGGATTCAAATTTTTTGCAGGCAGAAAATGTGGTCTGAATATTCTCTGGAAGTGGTTGATGCGGTCGCGCGCAACGGTAGCTTTAGCGCCGCGGCGCAGGAGCTACACCGGGTGCCCTCTGCAGTAAGCTATACGGTGCGACAGCTTGAGGAATGGCTGGCGGTGCCGTTGTTTGAACGTCGCCATCGGGATGTTGAATTAACGCCTGCGGGAGCATGGTTTCTCAAAGAAGGGCGTTCTGTTATCAAAAAAATGCAGATCACCCGTCAGCAGTGTCAGCAGATTGCCAACGGCTGGCGCGGCCAGCTGGCGATTGCCGTTGATAACATCGTGAAACCTCAGCGCACCCGTCAGCTGATTGTCGATTTTTATCGCCACTTCAGCGACGTCGAACTGATTGTCTATCAGGAAGTGTTTAACGGCGTCTGGGATGCGCTGGCGGATGGGCGCGTGGAGCTGGCGATTGGCGCGACGCAGGCCATCCCGGTTGGTGGCCGTTTTGCCTTTCGCGACATGGGCATGCTCAACTGGCACTGCGTGGTGGCCAGTACGCATCCGCTCGCGAAGATGGATGGGCCGCTGAGCGATGACGTGCTGCGCAACTGGCCGTCGCTGGTACGGGAAGACACCTCACGGTCGCTACCCAAGCGAACGACCTGGCTGCTTGATAACCAGAAGAGGGTGGTGGTGCCGGACTGGTCGTCGTCGGAGACCTGTATTTCTGCCGGACTTTGTGCGGCGATGGTGCCGGGACATCTGGCGCAGCCGTGGCTGGAAAGCGGAGAGTGGGTTGCGCTGGAACTGGAGAATCCGTTCCCGGATGCAGCCTGTTGTCTGACCTGGCAACAGAGCGAAGCGTCGCCGGCATTAAGCTGGCTGCTGGAATATTTGGGGGATAGCGAGACGCTAAACGATGAGTGGCTACGGACGCCCGTTCAGGACGCCCACAGTTAACCCTTAACGACGGTAATCGCGATACGGGCCGTCGGCCACGGAACGTCGCTCGATCAGGCGCGGATGCACCTCAATCGACTGCGACTCTTCGCGCTTGCTGACGATACGATCCATCAGCATATTGAAGGCCGTCTCACCAAGTGAGTCTTTCGGCTGATGAATGGTGGTCAGCGCCGGGGTAAAGAAACGTGAGTTACGCACGTTGTCATACCCGATCAGCGAAATATCCTGCGGCACGCGCAGCCCCATTTCATCGGCGGCGCAAAGCGCGCCCATGGCCATGATGTCGCCGCCACAGAAGATAGCGGTAGGGCGCGGGTGCTGGGAGAGAATCTGTTGCATAGCGCGATAGCCAGACTCCGGCTCGAAGTCACCCTGGACTATCCAGTTTGCCGGAACATTGATTTGCGCTTCTTCCATGGCCTTCATAAAGCCAGCCAGGCGTCCTGCGCCGGTGTTACGTTCCAGCGGGCCAGGAATGACGCCGATATCACGGTGGCCGCGTTCGATCAGATAACGTCCCGCCATATAGCCGCCTTCGAAGGCGTTGTCGATGACCGAGTCGGTAAAGTCGGCTTTGGCTTCGCCCCAGTCCATCACCACCATTGGAATATGGCGATACTCTTCCAGCATTGAGAGCAGGGATTCCGGATATTCGGAACACATCACCAGCAGGCCATCAACGCGTTTTTGCGCCATCATTGACAAGTAGGCGCGTTGTTTCTCGAGATTGTTCCACGCGTTGCCAAGGATCAGGGTATAGCCCTTCTGGAAGCAGTTTTTCTCAACGGCTTCGATAATTTCAGCAAAGTAGGCCGCTTCGCTGCTGGTCGCCAGCAAACCAATCGATTTGGTGTGGTTGACCTTCAGGCTACGGGCAACGGCGCTTGGCGAGTAGTGCAGCTCTTTAATCGCTGCCCACACCGCTTCCCGCGTCTCTTCGGCGACAAAACGCGTTTTGTTAATTACATGTGATACGGTTGTAGTGGAAACGTTTGCGCGCTTCGCTACATCTTTAATTGTTGCCATTCCATCTCACTCCAGACCCTGGCCTGCCCCTGATAAACTCGAAACGAAAACGTTTGCCTTTATACACCCTGACGCAATTTTGTGGATTGCGGTTCGCCAGGAAAACGATACAGGACGACAGGAGGGGGTCAATGGCCGGTACGCTTATAAATAAGCGTCGAATTTTGACGTATCCGGACGCAAAGTGGAAGAGCAAAAACCAACATCCTGCTAAATCTGTGAAGATTTTTACGATTATCTGTGCAAAAATGAGTGAGCTCAGTTTTGCTGTGGTCATAAAAAGGAGAAAAATTGATGAGTACCGAACTTAAGATGTCACTCACCACGACCGTTATTGTGCTGGCGTTGATCGTCGCCGCTGGACTTACCGCTGTTCTGCATTGATTCTTCCATGAGGGGGCGTTCGCGCCCTCATGTCTGATTGTTAGCAAATTAGCAATAATCTTTTGCTGTTTTGTACACTTCTGCTTTTCTGTGATTAATGTCATGCTTTTGCCCTATATTGCCATGCCGCGTCTGTCGTGCGGCCAATCGGAGCTTTTGCATGAAAATCAATTTTCCCTTACTCGCGCTGGCCATTGGGGCTTTTGGCATAGGGACCACCGAATTCTCGCCGATGGGGTTACTGCCGGTCATCGCAAAGGGCGTTGACGTCTCGATCCCGGCTGCCGGTATGCTGATTAGCGCCTATGCGGTTGGCGTGATGGTCGGTGCGCCGCTGATGACGCTGCTGCTTTCTCATCGTGCCCGCCGCAACGCGCTGATCTTTCTGATGGCCATTTTTACCCTTGGCAACGTGCTGTCGGCCATCTCGCCGGACTACACCACCTTAATGCTGTCGCGCATTATTACCAGCCTGAACCACGGTGCGTTCTTTGGCCTGGGTTCAGTGGTAGCGGCAAGCGTGGTGCCGAAACATAAGCAGGCCAGCGCGGTGGCGACGATGTTTATGGGTCTGACGATCGCCAATATTGGCGGCGTGCCGGCAGCAACCTGGCTGGGTGAAACAATCGGCTGGCGTATGTCGTTCCTGGCGACTGCGGGACTGGGGATTATCGCCATTATCGGTCTGTGGTTGTCCTTGCCGAAGGGGGGGGCGGGTGAAAAACCTGATGTGAAACGTGAACTGTCGGTGCTGGTGCGCCCACAGGTGCTTTCCGCACTGCTGACCACCGTACTCGGCGCTGGCGCGATGTTTACGCTTTACACCTATATCTCACCGGTGTTGCATACGATCACGGATGCGACGCCGGGCTTCATTACGCTGATGCTGGTGCTGATTGGCGTTGGGTTCTCTATCGGTAACTACCTCGGTGGCAAATTTGCTGACCGTTCAGTCAGCGGCACGCTGAAGGGGTTCCTGCTGCTGTTAATGGCTATCATGCTGGCCATACCGTTCCTTGCGCAAACACAGGTCGGTGCCGCGTTCAGCATGGTGGTGTGGGGCGCGGCAACCTTCGCCGTGGTACCGCCGTTACAGATGCGTGTCATGCGTGTGGCGCACGAAGCGCCGGGGCTGTCATCTTCGGTCAATATTGGGGCGTTTAATCTGGGTAACGCGTTGGGTGCGGTGGCCGGTGGGGCGGTGATTTCCGGTGGACTGGGCTACAGCTTTGTGCCGGTGATGGGGGCGATTGTCGCCGCGCTGGCCCTGCTGGTGGTGTTCATGAGCGGCCGTCGTCATGGTGAAGAGGCCTTCGCCAGCCAGTAACAAAAAAACGCAGAAGGCGTTTCCCTCTGCGTTAATCAATCAAACCCGGCGAAGCTTTGCGACGCTGGGTTTTTTGCTACTTATGCTGACAGATTTTCAGCTACGAATGCCCAGTTAACCAGAGCCCAGAAGTGCTCGAGGTAGTTCGGACGCGCATTGCGGTAGTCGATATAGTAAGCATGTTCCCACACGTCAACGGTCAGCAGCGGCTTGGCGTCGGTCGTCAGCGGAGTGCCCGCGTTAGAGGTCGACACGATGGCCAGAGAGCCGTCTGCTTTCTTCACAAGCCAGGTCCAGCCAGCGCCGAAGTTTTTCACAGCGGCATCGGTGAACTGCGCTTTGAACTCTGCGAAGCTGCCGAAGGATTTATTAATGGCTTCTGCGACAGCACCGGTCGGTTCGCCACCGGCATTTGGCGCCAGGCAGTGCCAATAGAAAGTGTGGTTCCAGACCTGAGCTGCGTTATTGAACACGCCGCCTTCAGAAGTGCGCACGATCTCTTCCAGCGTTTTACCTTCAAACGCGGTGCCTTTGATCATGTTGTTCAGGTTGGTAACGTAAGTCTGGTGGTGTTTACCATAATGATACTCGAGCGTTTCCACGGAAATATGTGGAACAAGAGCGTCTTTGGCATACGGTAATGCAGGTAATTCGAACGACATTGCTACTCTCCTTTTATTATTGTGTACTCTCAATAACCCTGTATTGAGTATGGATAGAGTAGCAAATTAAAAGGTGAGAGAAAAGATAAGCTTACCCCGTTTATTAACAAACGGGGTAAGTGATTAACGAATGGTCTTCGGGGTCACCACGCGGCGGGCGCCAACGTAATGGCGGACCCAGTAATCTTCGCTGAGCGAGGTAATCTGAATATCCTGACCGGTACGCGGCGACTGAATGAATTTGCCGTTACCGACATATACGCCGACGTGATCGGCGGTGCCGCGGCCTTGGGTACGGAAAAAGACTAAATCGCCGCTTTCCAGTTCACTACGGTTCACCGGGCGGGCATCGCGTAAGTGATACATTTCGTTCGCGGTGCGGGGAATGCGGATATTTACCAGGTCTTTATACGCATAGTAAACCAGGCCGCTGCAATCGAAGCCTGTACGCGGTGAGTTCCCCCCCCAGCGGTAAGGTTTACCCAACTGACCCATCAGTTTGTTCATCGCGGTTTTCTGCGCTTTCTGGACACGAACCTTGTGTGCCTGCGCAATCGTGGTGGGTTGTGTTTCTACCGGGCTAGTGGTGCAGGTTTTCTTATGGCCTTTACGCGTCGTCTTACAGGTGGTCACCACGTTGGCGGTTTTGCGAGAGGTGGGGGCCGCTTTTTTAGCGACAACCGATGTGGTTTTTTTCTTCGTAACGGTAGTGGCGGTCTTTTTCTTGGTGTTGGATTTGCTGACCGTATTCTTTTTCTTACGTTCGCTGCCTTTTACGGGAAGCGACTTTTGCGCCGTGGGTGTTTTGGCATGCCCTGTAGCATGCGCCAACGGCGTGAAGGATAATGATGTAAACAACAATGCACAGAGCGTGAACGACCATTTTTTTATCTGCGCCACTGAACAACCCTCTGAGTATGCAGGCTAAATATCCTTGCCTGGGTATGGTTTACAAAACTCAACGATTCTAATCCATAAAAACACGAAATGTTAATAGTGTTTTTCACTCTAAAACGCTGTTTCGTTAGCAAGTGCAAAAAAAAACATCATTTGATACAGGTTCAGTTAAAAAATGAACAAGTTTTTTATCCGCCTGCCGATAAACACATATTTATAAGGCAACTTCTCTCATCAGACGATAAAATAGTAAGGCGTGAATAAAATGTTATTTTCTGTTCAGGCCGCAAAACGCTACAATGGTGGACTACTGCCGTAAAAAGAAGTTTGAGGAAGCAAGACAATGAGCGAAACAATTGAAAAAATTCAGCGCCAGATCGCTGAAAACCCGATCCTGCTGTACATGAAAGGTTCCCCGAAGCTGCCAAGCTGTGGCTTCTCTGCGCAGGCCGTTCAGGCACTGTCTGCCTGTGGCGAACGCTTTGCTTATGTTGATATCCTGCAGAACCCGGACATTCGTGCGGAGCTGCCAAAATATGCCAACTGGCCGACATTCCCGCAGCTGTGGGTTGACGGCGAGCTGGTCGGCGGTTGCGACATCATCATTGAAATGTATCAGCGTGGTGAATTGCAGCCGCTGATCAAAGAAACCGCAGCGAAATATGCGGAAGAGCCGAAAGCAGAGTAATTGGCTAACAGGCACTGAAACAAAAAAGCGACCCATGGGTCGCTTTTTTTATGCCGCTACTCGTCAGCCGCGATGGGCAACGGCCAGCCGCCCAGGCGCTTCCAGCGGTTGACGATTTCACAAAACAGGATCGCCGTCTGCTCGGTATCGTACAGGGCAGAGTGGGCCTGGCTGCTGTCGAAATTCATGCCCGCAGCGATGCAGGCTTTAGACAACACCGTTTGCCCCAGCGCCAGCCCGCTTAGCGCGGCGGTGTCAAAGGTGACGAAGGGGTGAAACGGGTTGCGCTTAAGCGAGGCGCGATCGGCTGCGGCCATCATAAAGCTGTGATCGAAAGTGGCATTGTGCGCCACCATAATCGCGCGGTTGCAGTCGCTGTCTTTCATGCCTTTACGCACCATTTTGAAGATGGCATGCAGAGCATCGTATTCGCTTACCGCGCCGCGCAGTGGATTATTGGGGTCGATGCCGTTAAACGCCAGTGCTTCCGGTTCGAGGTTGGCACCTTCAAACGGCTCAACGTGGAAGTGTAACGTGGTGTCCGGCATCAGCCAGCCTTGCTCATCCATTTTCAACGTAATTGCCGCTATTTCGAGCAGGGCATCCGTTTTGGCATTGAATCCGGCAGTTTCCACATCGATGACTACAGGATAAAACCCACGAAAACGGTCGCATAGACCATTAAGTTGCGCATTGTCGGACATCAGAATCTCTTAACTCAGAAAAAGTAGCGCGCATTATGGCAAATTTTGCCGCGGCTTGGAAAGGCGGGTAAAAAACGGGTGCGCTCGCGCACCCGAGGAGAATCAGTTGCCGAGACCTTTACCGGCATCTTTTTCTTCGATCAGTTCGATTTTATAACCGTCCGGATCTTCCACAAACGCAATCACCGTGGTGCCGCCTTTTACCGGGCCAGCTTCACGGGTTACGTTGCCGCCGTTCTGGCGAATGCGTTCGCAGGCTTCCGCGGCGTTATCAACGCTGAGGGCGATATGGCCATAGGCCGTACCCAGCTCGTATTTATCCACGCCCCAGTTGTAGGTCAGCTCGATCACCGCTTCGTCGCTCTCTTCGCCGTAACCGACAAATGCCAGAGAGTACTTGTATTCGGTGTTTTCGCTGGTGCGCAGCAGCTTCATGCCCAGAACTTTGGTGTAAAAATCAATGGAGCGTTGCAGATCGCCGACGCGCAGCATGGTATGCAGTAAACGCATGATATCCCTCGTCCTTACTTATGAATAATCTCACTAGTATAGCGGCGGAACGCCGCCGCTATCAATGCAGGATCACAGCGTAGGATAATCGGTGTAACCTTCCGCACCGCCGCCGTAGAAGCTTTCCGGGCGCTGCGGGTTGAGCTCGGCTTTGCGCTGCAGACGCGCGACCAGGTCCGGGTTAGCGATATAGTCGCGGCCAAAGGCCACGGCATCGATTAATCCTTTTTCAATGAGCGCTTCCGCTTTTTCTGGCGTATAGGCGCCCGCACCGATAATCGGGCCGTGGAAACGGGCACGTACTTTTTCGCGGAACGCGTCGCTGTACGGCACGCCGCCGGCCCAGTCAGGTTCGGACATGTGCAGGTAAGCAATGCCGCGTTTACCCAGTTCTTCAATCAGATACAACGCATCGGCTTCTTCGTTCGGGCCGTTGTCGACGTTCTGGAAGGTGCCGATTGGCGAGACGCGGATACCGATACGCTCGGCACCCCATTCCTTAATACCGGCATCAACCACTTCCAGCACCAGGCGGGCGCGGTTTTCAACGCTGCCGCCGTACTGATCGGTACGGTGGTTAGAGGAAGGAGAGAGGAACTGGTGCAACAGGTAGCCGTGCGCAGAGTGCAGCTCTACCAGGTCGAAACCGGCTTCACGCGCGTTGGCAATGGCCTGACGGAAATCGTTGACGATCCCCGGGATTTCTGCGGTTTCCAGCGCGCGTGGCATCGAGGTATCGACGCGAATCGCGTGGCCATTTTCGTCACGCAGCGAGGTACGGGTATTGGCGCTCAGCGCAGACGGTGCCACCGGGGCTTCACCGTTTGGCTGCAGGCTGTTGTGCGAAATACGACCGGTGTGCCACAGCTGAACGGCGATACGTCCGTCTTCGGCGTGAACGCCAGCGGTGATTTTCTGCCAGGCGGCAATCTGCTCTGGGCTGTGAAGACCCGGAGCGCCCTGGTAGCCTTTCGCCTGAGCGGAAATCTGAGTGGCTTCGGTGATAATCAAGCCAGAGCTTGCACGCTGGCGATAGTATTCCGCCATCAGCGGAGTAGGAATGTCGCCCGGTACAATGCTGCGCAGGCGCGTCAGCGGGGCCATAAACACGCGGTTCGGGGCGGTAACCGCACCCACTTTCAGTGGGGTAAACAGTTTTTCTTGCGACATGGTGACTCCTGAGTAGACCGGTCGTCTAGTGGTATAGGAAATAAAAACGCCGGGATCACTCCGGCGTGGCAATCAGATTCCTGACGTGCGTCAGCGCGCTTTCCAGCGGTGCCGAGCTGCGCGAAATTTTCGCCTGCAGGTTCGCCCCCAGCCACAGAGAGTAGAGCACCTGGGCTGTGGTTTCGGCTTCGCCGTTGAACGTCAGGCAGCCTTCACGGCGGCCATTTTCCAGCGCTTGCGCCAGCAAAACCATAATCTGGCTGGCGCCTTTATTCATTTCAGCGCGCATATCTTCGGAAAGATCGCACACTTCAGCAGAGAGCTTCACGGTCAGACAGCCGCTAATCAACCCCTGCTGGCAAAACTGTTCGAGCGTGTGCTGGTAGTAGTTCAGCAGGCGGTCGCGGTAGTTTCCCGCGCCTTGCGTAAAGTGCTGCACCAGCCGCTGGTGATAGTCGGCAAAATGCCGGTCCAGCATGGCCACGCCAAACGCCTCTTTTGAACGAAAATAGTGATAAAACGAGCCCTTAGGCACTTCTGCCGTTTTCAGGAGTTCGCTCAGACCCATTCCGGTAAAACCGCGGTGCATGCAAAGACGCTCGCCGGTAGCCAGAATGTGTTCACGGGTATCATGTTCAATCGATTTGCTCATGATAGGCACTGTAATAGACCGATTGGTCTAATGCAAATGAATTTTTGAAAATGCCGTCTGGCGCGCATCAAACGGGAGAAAAGTTGCGCCCGCTGAATTAAACGTCTTCAATGAAGGGATGACGAGGTAAATAGGGGGCTAAGGTGGCGGAGCAACTGGAGTTCTTCCCGGTTCAAAGTCCGTGCCGGGGAATTTGTCAGTCGGATGAACGCGGTTTCTGCCGTGGCTGTTTTCGCAGCCGCGATGAGCGTTTTCACTGGCAGAATATGAGCGATGCGCAAAAACAGGAGGTGCTGCGGCTGTGCCGTCAGCGGCTACTGCGCAAATTGCGCGCAGGTAAAGCGCCCGACGCGGAAGAACCTCAGCAGCCCTCACTGTTTTAAGCGCAAAAGTGCGTATACTCGATTGATATTTTTTCATTGAGGAAGTGGTTATGGTTCAACGTATTACCCTGGCGCCTCAGGGCCCGGAATTTTCACGTTTCGTGATGGGCTACTGGCGTCTGATGGACTGGAACATGTCCCCGCGCCAGTTGGTGAGCTTTATTGAGGAACACCTGGATCTCGGCGTGACGACCGTCGATCACGCGGATATTTACGGTGGCTATCAGTGCGAAGCGGCGTTTGGTGAAGCGCTGAAGCTGGCGCCGCATCTGCGCGAGCGCATGGAAATTGTCACCAAGTGCGGTATCGCCACCACCGCCAAGCCAGAGCATGCGCTGGGTCACTACATTACCGATCGTAACCACATCATTCACAGCGCTGAGCAGTCGCTGCGTAACCTGGCGACGGATGTGATCGATCTGCTGTTGATTCACCGTCCGGACCCGCTAATGGATGCGGATGAAGTGGCGCAGGCGTTCACCGCACTGCACCAGAGCGGCAAAGTACGTCATTTCGGCGTCTCTAACTTTACCCCTGCGCAGTTCGCGCTGCTGCAGTCGCGTCTGCCCTTTACGCTGGCGACGAATCAGGTTGAAATTTCGCCGATTCACCAGTCTACGCTGCTGGATGGCACGCTGGATCAGCTGCAACAACTGCGTATCCGTCCGATGGCCTGGTCATGCCTGGGGGGCGGTCGTTTATTCAATGACGAGGAGTTCCAGCCGCTGCGCGATGAGCTGGCGAAGGTGGCAAATGAACTGAATGCGGGCAGCATCGAGCAGGTGGTCTATGCGTGGGTCATGCGTCTACCGTCGCAGCCGCTGCCGATTATCGGTTCCGGCAAAATTGAGCGCGTGCGCTCGGCGATCGTTGCGCAGTCTCTCGACATGACGCGCCAGCAGTGGTTCCGCATTCGTAAAGCCGCATTGGGTTACGACGTTCCGTAATCATTACCTTCATAGCCCGGCGTCGCCGGGCTATTTTTTCTTTACGCCGTTTGCTCGGTCAGCGTGCCGGGAGCCGGCGCAGTCTCAAGCTGCGAGAGTGAGCAATACAGTCGCCAGAGAATCGATGCCAGCTCCGCCGCCGCTGGCTGGTGGTGATGGGAGAGGGTTTGGCAAATGCGCTGGAGTTCTTCAAGCGTGGCGGCCAGCGGGCGTTGCTGAACGCCGCGCTCACTCATGACATCACGCAATAAGCTAATGCACATATCTCGTACCTGAGAGAGCGGGTCCGATCGTGATTCCCAGCCGCGCAGCTGCCAAACCACATGCGAACAGTTCAGCAGTACCACCCCCCAACGCAGCAGCCAGCGCCGTGCCTGCTCATCCTGGCTAGTACTCAACTGACTGACGTGATGGTACACCAGCGATTCGAACTCGTGCTCGCTGCTGGAAGGGTGACGACTGAGTTGGTCGACGAAGTGACGGCGTAACGCACGAATATGGCGGCGACTTTTGCGCGCGTCTGACGCGGGCGTCAGCACGGCGAAAGCCAACCATGCCAACCCCACACCGATAATTTTCGCCAGGTTATCATTGAGAAAATCGCCAAAATTGTAAACCGGTGGGTTGGTGACGGCGATAAACGATCCCATGAAAACAATCAACGAGCCCCATAGCCGCGCCTGTTTCGGCATTTGCAGCTTTAACAATTGCATCGTCAACAGCAGCGGGAACAGGAACAGCATGAACTGCCACAGGTCGCTGATTTGCACCATCAGGCCAAACTTGACGCCGAAGCTGAAGATGGACAGCAGAATCAGCGTACGCATCAGCAGCGTCAGTGAACTGAACGGCGAGGGGACGTTAGAGTAGAGCACGCAGCAGATGGCGGCCAGCGTCAGCGCTGCCGCGCCGGACTCCCACTGCGTGCTGATGCTCAAGGCTCCCACGCTGACGAGGGCAAAAAAGGTGCGAATGCCACTCCAGGCCGCTTCGGCGTGGTCAGTGTGACGCATCAAGGCGGGGGCGGCGGGAACGTTAAATTCGCTGACCGCGGTCGCATTTTGCAGCCGTAACAGCCAATGGCTGGTGGTCAGATAGAGACGGCAAAAATAGCGGAGCCGGCTCCAGAATGCATGATGTCGGTAGTCCTGCGGATCGCTGGGCGCCAGCGGGGCGATAATACGTGCGACGGTGTAGGCATCGCAATCGGGTCTGGCCAGCGCCTGCAACAGTGATTCCAGTACCGGACGTAAATTCTGCGGCGCGTTGGGCCAGTTGAGCATCAAGCGGCGCAGGCTGGAAATCACACTGGTCAGACGCAATTGCTGATGGAGTAGATAGTTTAATAACGTATTCTGCCGACGCAGGCGATAGTGGCTCCAGAACGCCTGGATACGCAGTAGATTCATGGTGAGGATCTGTGCGATAACGCTCTGGTGTGCGCTGCGAATGGCGTCGGTGGTGACGGGCTGCCACAGCATACTGGCGTGTTCCAGCAGCCGCGCGTGCATATTTTTTAGCGCGCTAAGCAGCGTGGTGCCATCGGAGGTGCTGGGTAAAATCATCATCATCAGCCCGCCGCTTAAAATACCGACGATCACCTCACAGACGCGCGCCTGGGCAATTTCCCACAGCTTCGTGGCGTCGACGACGTTAATCATCGGGAACGCGATAATGGCGCAGGTATAGCCCGCGAGCTGAAAGGCATAGGCAACGTTGTTGGTGTACATCGCGCACGCCCAGGTGCAGAGCGCGAGCCAGCCGGACATTGCAAACAGAAACAGCCATGGGTCAGTCAGCGTATGTCCGCCGATAATCAGCGCGGCGCCAGCCCCCAGCAGACTGCCGGCAATACGTCCGAGGCTTTTGCTGATGACTCCGCCGACGGTCGGGAAACTCACCACGGCTGCGGAGGTCATTGCCCAGTAGGGTTCATCAAGATCCAGCCAGTAGGCGAAACTCAGCGCCAGGCACATGGCAATAGCGTTACGCAACGCATAACGCCATTGCGGCGGCGTCGCTTTAAACCAGGGCAGTGACTGCCAGGTCAACGCCGGAAAGGTCATTGTCGGTCACTCATGATTGAGACGGTACAGGTGGTGCCTGCGACCAGTACCGTGTCAGCCGGCAGCGCGCCTAAATCTATGCGCACCGGTACGCGCTGGGCCAGACGTACCCATGGGATGGTCGGTTTGATATCTGCAACCAGCTTGCCGTCAGTGGCCAGACTCTGGTCGTGGATCGCGCGGCCAATGCTGGATACGTGACCCTGTAACTTTTTGTCATCGCTATACAGAACAATATCGGCGCGGTCGCCTTCACGGATATGGCGAAGCTTAGTCTCTTCAAAGTACCCGACGACATAGAAGGAGTGGCTATCAATCAGCGCGAAAACCGGGTGACCGACGGCGGCATAGTTACCGACGCGCGTCGTGAGATTGGTGACCCAGCCGTCAACGGGGGCTTTGACCTCGGTTTGCGATAGCTGCCAACGTGCGTGCTCCAGTTCAGCTTTGGCGGCGTCAGCATTAGCCTGCGCCACTTTTAGCGCGATGTTGACCGTATCGATATCTTCGGCAGAGATAAAGTTTTGCGACAGACCACGACGGCGCTCAACTTCATGTTTTGCCCGCAGCAGGTCCGACTGAGCTTTCGCCACTTTTGCTTCCGCATTCATGATGGCGATTTTCCACGGCGTCGGGTCTATCTGAAACAGCACGTCGCCGGCTTTGACGTACTGGTTATCCTTGATGTTCAGACTCAGAATACTTCCCGATACCTGCGGCGTGATATCAACCTGCTCAGCGCGGATTTTTCCATCGCGCGTCCACGGTGACTGCATGTAGTAATTCCACACCATCCAGACGGCAATAATGGCCAGGGCAGCAATCAGCAGCGTTGAGAAATATTTTAATTTTTTCATTGGATTAAATCACCACATGACCAACAGTAGCAGCGCAAGGCAGACCGAGAGCGCAAAGAAAGAGAGATCCATTAATAGCGGATGCCAGATATCGCCAGCGTACATCCAGTCGCGTAACAAACGGTGCAGAATCAGCCAGAAAAGGAAGCCGAGAAGGACAGCCTTAAATACAGGTGGAAAATAAATTGAAGCACCGACGACGAGGTCTTGTAGAGGCAGTCCCGGTATGTGGAGAGTCAGCTTCACAAGCAGAAATCCTTTGCAATTGAAGAGTTATAGCTCGATAGTGTGTCGTGTTTTGACATAAAATCACATGATTTGAAACAGTGTAAAGCATAGATCTGGTTTGCGTGCACGTGGCAATACATTTGTTTTGCTAATTTAATTACTGCACACTATTCTAAAATCAGTATAATAACTTAGCAAGCTAATTATAAGGAGATGAAATTGGAATCGCCACTAGGTTCTGATCTGGCACGGTTGGTGCGCATTTGGCGTGCTCTGATTGACCATCGCCTCAAACCTCTGGAACTCACGCAGACGCACTGGGTCACGCTGCATAATATTCATCAGCTTCCACCCGAGCAGTCGCAAATCCAACTGGCTAAAGCGATTGGCATTGAGCAGCCGTCTCTCGTCCGAACGCTGGATCAGCTGGAAGAGAAGGGGCTGATATCCCGTCAGACTTGTGCCAACGACCGTCGTGCTAAACGCATTAAGTTAACGGAGAAAGCTGAGCCTCTGATCGAGGAAATGGAAGCGGTTATCAGCCACACGCGCGGCGATATTCTGGCTGGCATCTCCGCTGAGGAGCTTGAGATGCTTATCATGCTTATTCGTAAGCTTGAGCAGAATATCATCGAGCTGCAATCCCGAGATTGATATGAAAAACCCGCGAAGTTCGCGGGTTTTTTTCACTTACTCCCAGACGACGACCCGGTTTCGTCCCGCCGCTTTCGCGCGGTACATGGCCTCATCGGCACGCCGCACGCACTCTTCTACCGAAACGGACAGATCCGTGGCGGTAAACACCCCCATACTGATGGTGATTGACTCCGGCAGTTGGGCATTGCTGCTGCCTGCATCATGCTGACTGATGGCCAGGCGGATACGTTCTGCAATCGTGCGCGCCACCTCAGGTGAGGTATTGATCAACAGTAGCGCGAACTCTTCGCCACCAATACGCGCCGCTACGTCGTTCTGGCGCACAGAGTCCTGCAGTACCCTGGCGACAAACTGAATAACTTTATCTCCCTGCAGATGGCCGTACTTATCATTTATGCGCTTGAAGTGGTCGAGGTCGCTGACGATAACCGACACCGGATGGCCGTTGGCGATCGTCGGCTGCAGGGCGGTAAATGAGTCATAAAAGTAGCTGCGATTAAACAGCCGCGTCAAAGGGTCGCGGATCGAGTTCTGGTATGAGTTGAGATACTT
Organism: Kluyvera sp. CRP; assembly: GCF_019930565.1. Lineage (NCBI taxonomy): Bacteria > Pseudomonadati > Pseudomonadota > Gammaproteobacteria > Enterobacterales > Enterobacteriaceae > Kluyvera > Kluyvera sp. CRP. Next base: position 3,514,386 of record NZ_CP082841.1, read on the forward strand.
TGTATTGGACTGACGATAAAGGGTAAACACGTCGCAGAACAGCACAAAGATCAGGAACAGGGTGGAAATGGTTTCGAACAACCGTGCCTGATACCAGCTGTAGCTGGCAGTATCCTGCCCGGACATCAGGACCAGCAGGGTGAAGATATAACAAGCGCAGAAAAATGCGCCGCTATACCAGAAAATGTTGTTCAGCTGTGTCGTAAAGATAAGCGTAAATAGTGTGATTAACCATATTACAACTAATGCCCAGTTGACAATGTTGTTCCAAATTTCGCTGTACTGGAAAGTGTTATTATCAACGAGCTTAACGCTCAATAAAGAATCATGGCTGGAATAGAGCCACGATAATACCAGCATGACAATGGCGAACCCGAACAATCCGCCTAAGATAAAAATATGATTCCGCATGCTATGCATATCGCGCGATTTTATCGCGTACAGCACCACGGAGGTAATAAACAAAACCGCCATTATGATATTGCGGAAGAAATAAAATATCAGGGCGTCATTATAGTTAATATTATCTGATGCACCGCACAGGAACCACGTAGGATAGCTGTTTAGTGTACCGAGCATCAGCACCGCTGAGCTCGCGAAGGCGCAGGCGATGGCCATCAGGTAGAGCCGACGTCGATCGCAGAGGTATTTCATGACCATGAATACCGCAATCATGGTATGGAAAACCATCAGAAACATCGTAAGCGTAGGAAACAAAATAGGTGCAATCGCCGGGACATGGCGAATAAAAACATTAGAAAAGTGATTGAGTAATAGAATACCAATCAAGCAAATCGTGATATAAATCAAAAAACGCTGCAGGGGGAATTTTAAAAGCATATATGAGTCCTGTGTACGCTAAGCACTGCAAGCAATGAGGCATCCTGGCCCTATAAGACTCAAGTTTAATTGATTTCACGTAAAGAAATATTGTCCGCGCGCAAATAATAGATAGGGTGAATAACTATTATATATTTGTCGTATGAATATTAATGAAGGAAGGGTAAAGGCAGGGATATGGGTACGCGCTTGTTGCAAGCGCGTACCCGGAGAACATTAACGCGGAGACACAGTAACCTGTCGGCCATTGCTCGCCATCACGACGCGCTGACCAGCAGAGAAGCGAGTATCGCCCTGTTTCTGCACCACCATGATGGTGTTGCCGTCATCTTTACGAATTTCCAGTTCAACGCCCTGGGTTTTATTCATCGCACCCTGAACGCTCTGACCGGCTACGCCGCCTGCGACAGCACCCGCTGCGGTTGCCAGAGAACGACCGGTGCCGCCGCCAACGGTGTTACCCAGGAAGCCGCCCAGTACCGCACCGCCGATAGCGCCAATCACGTTGCTGTCATCGCCACCCTGAATTTGTACCGGACGAACGTGTACGATGGTACCGTAGGTCACGTTCTGGACCTGTTTCGCTTCGGATGCAGAGTAAACATCACCTGACAAACCGCTGTTGTTGACACATCCGGCCAGGGATAAACCAATCATTGAAACAGCCAATACACGTAACATCATTATGAATCTCCAGTTCACTAAGAATTGCTCTCATGAGCATCCGTACTAAACAATTATATGGTATTTGATCGGGGCGGTCATATATTCCGCATTCATTATTAACCATAATAAACCATCCTGGCTTAACCAACGGTAAACGCAAGGGAAACAGCGTCCCTCCTGAGATTCTTGCGAAAAAAGAGCCCCATATTGTTAAAATTTTTTATTGGTTAATAGCATTACGTGGCACTTTATGCTGGAGTGTTAACTTTGCATAGCTGACTAAGGACGGCGTATGAAATCCGGGCGATATATTGGCGTGATGTCAGGAACCAGCCTTGATGGCGTGGATGTGGTGCTGGCGGTCATTGATGAAAATAGCGTGACGCAGCTGGCTAGTCTTTCCTGGCCCATTCCCATCGCGGTGAAAGAGGCGGTGTTGGCCATTTGCCAGGGGCAGCCGCTGACGCTCTCGCAGCTTGGACAACTGGACAATCGGCTGGGGAATCTCTTTGCGGATGCCGTTCTGGCGCTCATGTCACAAGAGAAACTGGCAGCGCAGGACATTGTGGCGATTGGTTGCCACGGTCAAACCGTGTGGCACGAGCCGACTGGCGATGCGCCGCATACTATGCAGATTGGTGATAATAACATCATCGCTGCACGCACCGGTGTTAGCGTGGTTGGCGATTTTCGTCGTCGCGATATGGCGCTGGGCGGGCAGGGTGCGCCGCTGGTACCGGCATTCCACCAGGCTCTGCTGGCGCATGTCAGTGAACGCCGTATGATTCTCAATATTGGCGGGATCGCCAATCTTTCCCTTTTAATTCCCGGCCAGCCGGTGCGCGGTTTTGACACCGGGCCGGGGAATATGCTGATCGATGCCTGGATCTGGCGCAACCTTGGCAAACCCTATGATAAGGATGCTGAGTGGGCCAACGAAGGCAAAGTGATTTTACCTTTGTTACAGGACATGCTGAACGATCCTTATTTCGCCGCCCCGGCGCCAAAAAGTACCGGGCGCGAGTACTTCAACTACGGATGGCTGGCGCAATTCCTGGCTCGCTATCCTGGGCTGCGTGCTCAGGACGTACAGGCTACCCTGACAGAACTTACGGCGGTGACTATCAGCGAGCAGGTTCTGCTCAGCGGCGGCTGTGAGCGCCTTCTGGTCTGTGGCGGGGGGAGCCGTAACCCGCTGGTGATGGCTCGTCTGGCGGGTTTGTTGGCTGGGACTGAGGTCGCGACGACCGATGAATACGGTATTAGCGGTGACGATATGGAAGCATTGGCTTTTGCCTGGCTGGCGTGGCGTACGGTTGCTGGCTTGCCTGGCAACCTTCCGTCGGTCACCGGCGCATCGCAAGCGACAGTTCTTGGGGCGATTTTTCCCGCCAACCCGCAGAAGAATAAGAGTTAACTGACATCTTCTTTTACACTGGGCCGATAGACTAAAGGCAAACGGGAGTGGGACAATCACTCCTTGACCAGGAATGTCTAAAGGCTCAGAAAATATGAAAAAATTGCTTATTGTTGCCCTCCCTTTGATGCTCTCCGGCTGTAGCGCCTACAACCAATTTATGGAGCGGATGCAAACTGACACGCTGGAATACCAGTGTGATGAGAAACCGTTGACGGTGCATCTCAATAACCCACGTCAGCAGGTGAGCTTCATTTATGACAACCAGCAGCTCAATCTGGCGCAGGGCGTCTCGGCTTCAGGCGCACGCTATACCGACGGTATCTATGTCTTTTGGTCGAAAGGTAACGAGGCAACCGTCTACAAACGTGACCGTATCGTACTGAATAACTGTCAGTTACAAAATCCCAAGCGTTGAGATTTTCAGGCGAGCGGCGCACAATAACGTCACCCAATGATGACTAGTCCAAACGCCATGTCTGACAACGACGAACTACAGCAAATCGCGCATCTGCGCCGAGAGTACACCCGTGGCGGCTTGCGTCGCCACGACCTTCCTGCAGAACCTCTGCCGCTTTTTGAGCGCTGGCTCTCTCAGGCCTGCGAGGCAAAGTTAGCCGATCCGACGGCCATGGTGGTGGCGACGGTTGATGAAAATGGTCAGCCGTATCAGCGAATCGTTCTGCTGAAGCACTATGACGAAAAAGGGCTGGTGTTTTACACCAACCTGGGGAGCCGCAAAGCGCACCAACTGGAGAAGAATCCGCGTATCAGCCTGCTGTTCCCGTGGCACATGCTGGAGCGTCAGGTAATGGTGATCGGCAAGGCGGAGCGTCTGTCTACCCTTGAAGTCGTGAAGTATTTCCACAGCCGCCCGCGCGACAGTCAGATTGGCGCATGGGTTTCCAAGCAATCCAGCCGCATTTCTGCGCGCGGGATCCTCGAAAGCAAATTCCTTGAGCTGAAGCAGAAATTCCAGCAGGGCGAAGTGCCGTTGCCGAGTTTCTGGGGCGGTTTCCGCGTCTCTATTGAGCAGATGGAATTCTGGCAGGGCGGTGAACATCGTCTTCACGACCGTTTTTTATACCAACGTGAAGATGGCGCGTGGAAAATCGACCGCCTGGCGCCGTAATCCCCCAAATTTGTTGTTTTAAGCGCTAGCGCTGACGCCCTCAGCGCTTTATTCTATAGAGCTTTCGCGTCTGGCGAAAAGTCGTGTACCGGCAAAGGTGCAGTCGTATATACATGGAGAATTTGATGGCAAGCAGTAACTTGATTAAACAACTGCAAGAGCGGGGGCTAGTTGCCCAGGTAACGGACGAGGTAGCGTTAGCAGAGCGACTGGCGCAAGGCCCGATCGCGCTCTATTGCGGCTTCGATCCTACCGCTGACAGCTTGCATTTGGGGCATCTTGTTCCATTGTTATGCCTGAAACGCTTCCAGCAGGCGGGCCATAAGCCTGTTGCGCTGGTGGGCGGCGCTACCGGTCTGATTGGCGACCCGAGCTTTAAAGCCGCCGAGCGTAAGCTGAATACCGAAGACACCGTGCAGGAGTGGGTGGATAAAATCCGCAAACAGGTTGCACCGTTCCTCGATTTCGACTGCGGCGAGAACTCCGCGATTGCCGCCAACAACTATGATTGGTTTGGCGGCATGAACGTGCTGACCTTCCTGCGTGATATCGGCAAGCACTTCTCTGTTAACCAGATGATTAACAAAGAAGCGGTGAAGCAGCGTTTGAATCGTGACGACCAGGGTATTTCCTTTACCGAGTTCTCCTACAACCTGCTGCAGGGCTATGACTTTGCCTGCCTGAACAAACTGCACGGCGTCGCGCTGCAGATTGGCGGTTCCGACCAGTGGGGCAACATCACCTCCGGTATCGACCTGACCCGTCGTCTGCATCAGAACCAGGTATTTGGCCTTACCGTTCCGCTGATCACCAAAGCGGATGGCACCAAATTCGGTAAAACCGAAGGCGGCGCAGTCTGGCTGGATCCGAAGAAAACCAGCCCGTACAAATTCTATCAGTTCTGGATCAACACCGCGGATGCTGACGTTTACCGCTTCCTGAAGTTCTTCACCTTCATGGACATTGAAGAGATCAATGCGCTGGAAGAAGAAGACAAAAACAGCGGCAAAGCCCCACATGCCCAGTATGTACTGGCCGAGCAGGTCACCCGTCTGGTTCACGGCGAAGAAGGCCTGGTGGCGGCAAAACGCATCACCGAGAGCCTGTTCAGCGGCTCTCTGAGCGCGTTGAGCGAAGCTGACTTCGAGCAGCTGGCGCAGGACGGCGTACCGATGGTTGAGATGGAAAAAGGCGCCGACCTGATGCAGGCGCTGGTAGACTCTGAGCTTCAGCCGTCTCGTGGGCAGGCGCGTAAGACCATTGCCTCCAATGCGGTCACCATCAATGGTGAGAAACAGGCTGACCCGGAATATTTCTTCAAAGACAGCGATATTCTGTTCGGGCGTTACACCTTGTTACGTCGCGGTAAGAAGAATTACTGTTTGATCTGCTGGAAGTAATTTTCAGAAACAGGGGGGCGTGGGAAACTACGCCCCCTTCTTTTTATGTCGTCTGAGTAGAACCAATGAACAACATCCTCGCCATTCAATCCCACGTTGTTTTCGGGCATGCCGGCAACAGCGCCGCGGAATTTCCTATGCGTCGCCTCGGCGCCAACGTCTGGCCGCTGAATACCGTGCAGTTTTCCAATCACACCCAATATGGTCAATGGACGGGCTGTGTGATGCCGCCTGCGCATCTGACGGAGATTGTGCAGGGCATTGCGGCTATCGATCAGCTTAAGCGCTGTGATGCGGTGCTGAGCGGCTATCTTGGCTCTGCGGAGCAGGGCGAGCATATCCTCGGCATTGTGCGTCAGGTTAAAGCGGCGAACCCGCAGGCGAAATATTTCTGTGACCCGGTGATGGGCCATCCGGAAAAAGGCTGCATTGTGGCGCCGGGCGTGGCGGAGTTCCACAAACGCTATGCGCTGCCGGCGAGCGATATTATCGCGCCGAACCTGGTTGAGCTGGAGATTCTTTCAGGGCACGAAGTTAACAGCGTGAGTGAAGCCGTCAGTGCGGCTCGCGAACTGATCGCCCAGGGGCCGGAAATTGTCCTGGTGAAACATCTGGCGCGCGCAGGCTACAGCGTCGATCGTTTTGAGATGCTGCTGGTCACCGCCGATGCCGCATGGCACATCAGTCGTCCGCTGATTGATTTTGGTTCTCGCCACCCGGTTGGCGTTGGCGATGTCACCAGCGGCCTGTTGCTGGTTAAGCTCCTGCAGGGGACAACGCTGCGCGATGCGCTTGAGCATGTGACGGCGGCAGTTTATGAAATTATGCTGACGACCAAAACGATGGGTGAGTATGAACTGCAGGTTGTTGCTGCACAGGACCTGATCGCGAAGCCCGAGCACTGCTTTAGTGCCACGCAACTGTAACTTAGCACCGAGCGCTGCAATGAATGCAGCGTTTTGTCGGGCTACGTTCGCGTAATCTGCACGTGCGATGTAGCCCGAACGAAGTAAAAACGGATTATTTCAACCCTTCCGCCGCCAGCGCCGCGGCAACAGCCGGACGCGCCGCAACGCGAGCCATATAGTCCGCAATATTCTGATACCCCGCCATATCCATCTTCACGGCAAAGGCCCAGCGCAGCACGGTAAACAGGTAAGCATCGGCAATGGTAAAGCGAGAACCGCTGATCCACTGTGCGCCAGCCAGCGACTCATCAATATAGGCCAGCTTTTTGTCCAGCAGCGCACGAACCGTCGGTTTGTAGTCTTCCGGCGTATCCGGGCGGAACAGTGGAGTAAAGCCTTTGTGCAGCTCGGTGGCGATGAAGTTCAGCCACTCCAGCGTCTTGTAGCGGTTAATGCTGCCGATCGGCGCCAGCAGTTGACGGTCCGCGACGCTATCGGCGAGATACTGCATGATCGCCACGCCTTCAGTCAGCAGGGTATTGTCGTCCAATAGCAGGGCGGGAACCTGGCCTTTCGGGTTGACCTTCAGGAAATCGTCACCGTTTTCCATACGTTTGTGCATCAGATCGACGCCGATCAGCGTGAAATCCTTTCCGCTTTCCCGCAGCGTGATGTGCGATGCGAGGGAACAGGCGCCGGGTTTGTAGAACAATTTCATGGGTAACTCCTTCAGACTATGATTATTTTTGTTGTCCGTTGGCAGAAGGGCGGCCAATGGATATGAAAGTATGTTAGTGCCTGCGCAGATAAAAAAAAAGCCGCTAACATACGTTAGCGGCCCAAAATTATTCGTTTCCCGATGACATTATGCGGAAGCGACTTTACCGTCAGCAGCAGGCTTTGAGTCGTCCTGAGTCATACGGTTCAGTTTCGGTGCCGTCAGCAGCATCAGCACGGCGATAACGGCAGTGACAACGCCAATCTGCAGGAACACGCGGCCATACACTTCCAGAGACATCACCGGGTCGGTTACGTTTTCCGGCACCGCCATCATGCCAGCGACATAGCCGCCGATGATGTTTGCGCCAGCGGTCGTCAGGAACCAGCTACCCATGATGAAGCCCATCAGACGCTGCGGAACCAGCTGTGCAACCATTGCCAGACCCAGACCAGAGATCATCAGTTCGCCGATGCTCTGCAGGCCGTAGCTGATGATCAGCCAGTTAACGGAAACGATACCTGCGTCGGTAGCGAACTTCGCGCCCAGCGGCAGAATCAGGAACGCACCGGAGCACAGCACCATACCAATCGCGAATTTGGTCGGCATCGGCAGGGTGTCGCCCATTTTGTTGTAGATAGCGGCCAGAATCGGGCTACCAATGATGATCCAGAACGGGTTCAGCGCCTGATACTGTTCCGGTTCGAACGCGATACCCAGAATAGAGTGTTCAACGTTACGAATCGCGAAGAAGTTCAGTGAGGTCGGCATCTGGCTGTACAGCACGAAGAAGATGATCGCTTCGAGCATCAGGATAAAGGCCACAATCATCTTACGACGCGGCGCACCGGTCATGGAGAAGGTTTCTTTACCGAAGATAATGATGATGCCCAGTGCGATAACGCCCAGAACCATACGTGCGATGCCCTGGTTGTGCAGCAGCCAGGTCGCGATAGCGATCAGGATAACGACACCAACGATGGTCAGCAGCAGATTGCGGTAGTTAGTCGGCTCGAAGTCAGGTTTGGAACCGTACTGTTTAACCCAACGCTGGCAGAAGGCGAAGTTCACAACGGTGATCAGCATACCGACGACGCTCAGCGCGAACGCGGTGCTCCAGCCGTACTTGGCTGCCAGCCAAGGCGTTGCCAGCATAGAGAAGAACGAACCGATATTGACGGACATGTAGTACATGGTGAATGCACCGTCCAGACGCGGGTCGTCTTTGGCATAGCAGGTAGAGAGCAGGGAAGACGGGTTGGCTTTGAACAGGCCGTTACCCACGGCAATTGCCGCCATACCCATATAAACGATACCCGCGTCGTGGCCTGACCATGCGACTAAAGCATAGCCGATGGCGAGAACGACGGCGCCCAGCATGATAACGCGTTTTGTCCCCAGCACTTTATCGCCCAGCCAGCCGCCGATAGCAACCAGACCGTAGACCAGAGCACTGAAGGAAGAGAACAGAGTAATGGAGTCCGCTTCGGACATACCCAGCTGTTTCACCAGGTAAACGGCCATGATGCCCTGAAGGCCGTAGAAACCAAAACGCTCCCACAACTCGATAGAGAAAATGAGATAGAACGCTTTAGGTTGTTTGAAGGCGTTTAAGCTAACGCTTTCCGTTGGTTTTTTGTTTGCAGTAGACACATATACCTCTTATTTACATCCCATTTCATGGGGGGTGTACTGGGCGGAGATGCTCTTTTTGGCACCCGCCTTATAGTTATTCTGGAGGGAAACGGCAAGTAATGTTCACTATCCTGCGCCTTCAGACAAGGCTTTTGCAATACTCTGTTACAAATAAAAAATCTGGTACAATCAACCGTCTTTGCAAATGTTATTTAGCGTTAAATTTCACTGTTTAAAAATTGATGGTTTATTCTTCTGATAAAGTAGGGCAAAACGCGTAAAATAACCATATCTTCTGCTGATAGCGCTTAAAAGTAGTGATATAGGCTGGATTCTGAAAAATTGCTGGATGATCATCTTGTGCTCTGTAAATGGGGCATTGTGATGATGGCGGCGTTTGCTACGTAAAGAAACATAAATGCAACATTATGTTGCTCGGATGTTCTCGTCAGCGTTTGTATAGAAATTTTCGCTAGTGATGACGTATTTAACCTGCCAAAGCGGTATATAAGCGCTAAAAGTGCCAAATACTGAATAATTATATGGGAGTAAACGCTGCTTGAGTGAGGTTGAGCATGCGTGGCGTTGACTTGCCACGCAGCCAGATATGAACTACAGCTCGGTTTTCTCTTTATATTCACAGAGATCTTCGATGAGACAAGAGCCACAGCGCGGTTTGCGCGCGATGCAGGTGTAGCGGCCATGAAGAATCAGCCAGTGGTGGCAGTCGACCTTAAACTCGGCAGGAACCACTTTTAACAGCTTATCTTCAACCTGCTCAACGTTTTTACCGGGGGCAAAGTTGGTGCGGTTGCAGACGCGGAAAATATGCGTGTCGACGGCGATGGTCGGCCAGCCGAAGGCGGTGTTGAGCACCACGTTGGCCGTTTTACGGCCGACTCCCGGCAGAGCCTCCAGCGCTGCACGATCTTCCGGAACCTCCCCGCCGTGCAGTTCAAGCAACATACGGCAGGTCTTAATCACGTTTTCAGCTTTACTGTTAAACAGGCCGATCGTTTTAATGTATTCCTTCACACCGTCTACGCCGAGGTCCAGCATCGCCTGTGGGGTGTTGGCAACAGGGTAAAGCTTTGCCGTCGCTTTATTGACGCTCACGTCCGTAGCTTGTGCCGAGAGCAGCACCGCGATCAGCAGTTCAAAAGGGGATGTGAAATTCAATTCCGTGGTCGGGTGCGGATTGTTGTCCCGCAGACGACTTAAAATTTCCAGCCGTTTCGCTTTATTCATCAGGCTTTCTCTGCGCTATCAACGCCTGCATTTTCTGCGCTAGCAGCCTGTGCACGACGTTGTTTCGTCCGTTCGTCAATCAGGTATTTGATCGCCAGCAGCATACCGAGACCAATGAAGGCGCCCGGCGGCAGCATTGCCAGCAGGAAAGGGGTATCGGTATGAAAGACTTCAATACGCAATACTTTCGCCCAACTGCCCAGCAGGCCGTCGGCGCCGTCGAAGAGCGTCCCATTACCCAGCAGCTCGCGAATTGACCCCAGCACAAACATCGTGCAGGTGGCTCCCATGCCAATAGCAAAACCATCCAGCGCCGACAGCGCCGGGCCTTTTTTGGCCGCAAAGGCTTCCGCGCGGCCCACCACGATACAGTTGGTGACGATCAGCGGGATAAAGATACCGAGAGACTGATACAGGCCAAAGGCGTAGGCGTTGATCAGCATCTGTACGGCACTCACCACCGACGCGATAATCATCACGTAGATAGGAATGCGAATTTCCGCGGGTGTCCAGCGACGCAGGCTGGAGATGGCTAGGTTGGTCAGTGTCAGCACCAGCGTGGTTGCCAGGCCCAAACCCAGCGCGTTGGTGGCGGTAGAGGTCACCGCCAGGAGTGGGCACATGCCCAGCAGCTGAACCAGCGCGGAGTTATTTTTCCAGAGACCCTGGACAATAACCTCTTTAACTTCGCTCATGATTTACTCTCCACAGGATTGAAGTTGCGACAGTTGATTCGGCAGCGTTTTGGCATACAGCCCGGCGCGTTTCACCGCGTTGACCACCGCACGCGGGGTAATTGTCGCACCGGTAAACTGGTCGAATTGCCCGCCGTCTTTTTTCACCGCCCATTGACTGTCGTCAGGACCGGCGATCTTCTTGCCGCTGAAGAAAGTAATCCAGTCGGAAAGGCGGAGTTCGATTTTATCTCCCAGCCCCGGCGTTTCATGATGCTCGGTGACGCGTGTGCCCAGTACAGTACCGTTGAAGTCGGCGCCGACCAGCAGTTGAATGGCGCCGGAATAGCCGTCTGGCGCGGTGACTTCTATTACTGCGGCCACCGGTTTATCGTCCTTGCGGGCGATATAGATTTTGTGCGCGCCTTTCCCCAGCTCGGGGGCGTCAACGACAAAGCAGCTCTTGAGCAGCGAATTATTATAGCTGTCAGCGGGAATGACCTGCTGGAAAAGCGCGTTTTGCTGCTTTTCTGCCTGTTCGTCGATGGTGTGCTTGGTTAACTGGTTGATCGCCGCGGTTAGCCCGGTAGAGCCTGCGGCGAACAGCGCCAGCGTGACACCGTGTTTACGCATGGTTTTTAACATCGTTATCCTCAGCGGTGTCCGTAAACGCGCGGGCGCGTGTAATAGTCAATCAGCGGTACCGTGATGTTAGCCAGCAGCACGGCAAAAGCCACGCCGTCCGGGTAACCGCCGAAGCTGCGAATCAGCCACACCAGCAGGCCCGCCAGCGCGCCAAAAATCAGACGTCCGCGGTTGGTCGTCGAGGCGGTGACCGGGTCGGTCAGAATAAAGAAAGCACCCAACATGGTCGCGCCGGACAGCAGATGCATCTGCGGTGAGGCGAGGTCGTCCGGATGGAGCAGCCAGCCAAGCGTCGCACAGACCATCAGACTTAACAGGAAGCTCACCGGGATATGCCAGCGAATCGCTTTTTGCCATAACAGGAACAGGCCACCCACAAGGTAGGCGATGTTCACCCACTGCCAGCCCACACCGGCCAGCGCGCCATGGTAAATCGCTGAGTTCAGAATATTTTCTACCGGCTGACCGGCGTGGCGGGAGGTTTTAAAGGTATCCAACGGTGTTGCCTGGCTGATGCCATCAATACCTAACTTCAGGGCATTCATATCCTGACCCGCGACGGTGTGGCCGGTAAAGATCATCTGCACCGCGTCCATAAAACCCGGGGTGGCGGCGGCAACGCCGTGCGGCGGCAGCCAGGAGGTCATTTGAACCGGGAAAGAGATCAGCAGTACCACGTAGCCAATCATCGCCGGGTTGAATGGGTTCTGTCCGAGTCCGCCATACAGTTGTTTGGCGATAATAACGGCAAAGACCGTGCCCAGAACGACCATCCACCACGGCGCGAAAGGCGGAATACTGATGGCCAGTAACAAGCCGGTCAGCAGCGCTGAGTTATCGGCCAGGGTGCGGGGAATATTTTGCTTGCGCAGACGCAAGACCAGCGCTTCTGCAAGCAGGGCGGTTACTATCGCCAGGATGAGCTGAATAAAGGTTCCCCAGCCAAAAAACCAGCTCTGCACCAGAATGCCGGGCAGGGCGGCGACGATCACCAGCATCATAATGCGCGATGTCTGGCGATGGTTGTGGGTGTATGGGGAACTTGCGATCTTGAAAACCATTTAATCCTCGTTAACGGCCTGAGCGGCTTTCCTGGCTTGAACACGGGCAATAGCAGCAGCAACGGCGGCTTTGCGTGGGTCGTCGTTGGCGGCGGGTTCGCTAACCGCGTTTTGCGCCGCTTTGCGCGCTTTGGCACGGGCGATGGCAGCCTCAACCGCGGCTTTACGCGGGTCAACGGTCTCGCTCTCGCTGACGACGGGCGCAGTTTCTGCCGATTGCGCCGCTTTACGGGCTTTGGCACGGGCGATGGCTGCCTCAACTGCGGCCTTACGCGGGTCAACGGTTTCGCTCTCGTTGACGACGGGCGCAGTTTCTGCCGATTGCGCCGCTTTGCGTGCTTTGGCGCGGGCAATGGCTGCCTCAACCGCCGCTTTACGTGGGTCGCTGCTTGCCTCTTTCACATCGGCTTCTGGCTGCGTTTCCGCTTTACGGGCTTTTGCACGTGCAATAGCTGCCTCTACGGCAGCTTTGCGTGGATCGATGACATCATTCGCGCTTTGACGTTTTTCCGCCTGAGCGGCGCGAGCCTGCGCTTTACGGGCTTCACGCGCGGCAGCGACGGCGCTGTTATCCGGAAGTGCGCCGGATTGAATCACAATTGGCTGCGTTGCCTGCTGCTGTTTTTCACGCACCCGCGCCAGGGCGGCATGAATAGCGTCCTGGTCTTTAGCGGTAGGCTGAACGGCCGCTTTTTTATGACGTTCCTCGCGAGCGATTTTCTCACGTTCAAGGCGCTGTTGACGCGCTTCGAAACGGGCTTTGGCTTCAGCGGCGCGCTGTTCTTCTTGGCGGATGGCGTTGATTTCCGCCTTTTCCTGACGGAAATACTGCACCAGCGGAATACTGCTTGGACACACCCATGCGCAGGCGCCGCACTCAATGCAGTCAGACAGATTATGGGCAGTGGCCTTGTCGTGCTGCTGACCTTTGCTGAACCAATAAAGTTGCTGCGGCAGCAGGTCTGCCGGGCAGGCGTCAGCGCAGGCACTACAGCGGATGCAACCTTTTTCCTCTTCGGGTTCGCCCATTTCCGCCGCCGACGGGGCCAGCAGACAGTTGGTGATTTTCACCACCGGAACGTCGAGCCAGGGCAGAGTAAAGCCCATTAGCGGGCCGCCCATAATCACCATTTGGTCACTGGTCGGGCAGAATCCCGCGTGGCTCAGCAGATGTTTGACCGGCGTGCCGAGGCGCGCCCAGACGTTGCCCGGCAGCGAAACTGATTCGCCGGTCAGCGTCACCACACGTTCAGTGAGGGGCTCGCCGTCAATCACCGCACGTTTCACCGCGTAGGCCGTACCGACGTTTTGCATCAGGACGCCAATGTCGGAAGAACGCCCGCCGTGCGGCACCTGTTTACCGGTTAAAATTTGCGTCAGCTGTTTCGCGCCGCCGGAGGGGTATTTGGTTGGGATGACACGTAAACTGATGCCGTGGCAGCCTGCAAGCACGGCGCGCATCATTGAGATGGCCTGCGGCTTGTTATCTTCGATGCCAATCAGCACCTGCTGTGGCTGCAGAATGTGTGCCAGAATCTGGATGCCTTCGACAATCTGCGCCGCGCAGTCCTGCATCAGGCGATCGTCGGCGGTAATGTACGGCTCACATTCGGCGGCGTTGATGATTAACGTCTCAATTTTATCGCCACCGCCGCGCAGTTTGCTGCCCGTCGGGAAGCCCGCGCCGCCTAAACCGGCCACGCCGAACTGATGAATACGTTCAATCAGCGCTTCACGGCTGTGATTTTTGTAATCATGCCAGCCGTCGCGAGTTATCCACCGGTCTTCACCGTCGGCATCAATGATCACGCTCATTTCCGGCAGCGCAGAAGGGTGCGCTGTCGCATGAGGTTCAATGGCGACAACCGTACCTGACGTCGGCGCATGAACGGGCAGCATACGCCCCCAACCACGGGTTAGCGGCTGGCCGCGCAGAACGCGATCGCCCGGCTGAACGCACAGTTCGCCTTCGGCGCCGATGTGCTGCTTCAGAGGAATAACAAAACGCTGGGCAAGCGGTATCTGGCGCAGTGGCGTCCCGCTAGACTGCGTTTTCATCTCTGGCGGGTGAATACCCCCGTCGAAATCCCAGATTTTGTCTTTTCTGAAGGCGGAGAATAGCTTAAGCATGGTGTTCCACAGGAATAATTCGTACCGGGATCGTTTGCAGATCCCATTTCCAGCTTTCAGTGGTCGTTTCTACCGGGCGTAACTCAATACACTGAGTAGGGCACGGGGCAACACACAAATTACAGCCGGTACACAGATCGCTCACCACCGTGTGCATGGCACGCGTGGCTCCAATGATGGCATCCACCGGGCAGGCCTGTATGCATTTGGTGCAGCCGATACAGTTATTTTCATCGATAACCGCCAGCATACGCACAGGCTCCGACACCGCTTCGTCGCCGCCAATGGGCTGCGGGTCGACGTTCAGTAACTCGGCGATTTTCAGCATGACGGCTTCACCGCCAGGTGCGCAGCAGTTAATTTTTTCGCCGTTACTGACCGCTTCGGCGTAAGGGCGACAGCCAGGGTAGCCGCATTGGCCACACTGGCTTTGCGGCAGCAGTTCATCAATTTTTTCGACTACCGGGTCGTCCTCAACAGCAAAACGGCGCGAGGCGTAACCGAGAATGACGCCAAAAATCAGCCCTAACACGCTGATTGCAGCGACAGCAATCCAGAAGGTCATCATTACAACTTCACCAACCCACTAAAGCCCATAAAGGCCAACGACATTAAACCTGCGGTAATCAACGCAATGGCGTTGCCGCGGAAAGGGGCGGGAACGTCGGAGACCACCAGGCGTTCCCGGATGGAGGCGAAGAGCACCATAACCAGCGAAAAGCCCACGGCGGCGGAGAAACCGTACAGCGCCGATTGCAGAAAATTGTGGCCGAGGTTGATATTCAGCAATGCCACGCCGAGCACGGCGCAGTTGGTGGTGATAAGCGGCAGGAAAATACCCAGCAGACGATACAGCGCCGGGCTGGTTTTACGCACCACCATTTCGGTGAACTGGACGACCACAGCAATGACCAGAATAAAGGCCAGCGTGCGCAGGTAGACTAAATCCAGCGGGATGAGGATCCAGGTGTCGATAAGCCAGGCGCAAATAGATGCCAGGGTCATCACGAAGGTTGTCGCCAGCCCCATTCCCATAGCGGTTTCCAGTTTTTTGGAAACGCCCATAAACGGGCACAGCCCAAGGAACTTCACCAGGACGAAGTTATTTACCAGAACTGTACCGATAAAGAGCAATAAATAGTCAGTCATCATTCGACCTGTAACAAAAAAAGCCACCTATTATCTGACAAAGTGCCTCAAGCGACAACAGGTTAACTGTGGGGTTATTACGCGCGGGTAAAGGTGCGTTTAACCCGTTGAGAACGCTTGAGATAAGGCACAATCAGCGCGGCTGCCAGCAGGGGAAGCAGAAGTTGACGCACGGCCAGATCATCGGAGATAGGCGAAAACGCAAAAGCTTTGACTGCCAGCAGTACGCCAATCATCAGCCAGATGATGTAGTGTTTTGGCGCGTTGTGTCGGCGTTTGAAGAAAGCAATTGTCAGCCACAGCGTGTAATACCACATGGCAATAAATGACAGGAATGACAGTCCGAGAAATAGCGTATTGCTGCCGCCCATTTCTTTAACCAGCGCCAGAGTGTGCGGATTGAGCAGGACGTAACCAAATTTCACCAGCGTGATGGTGATGCTTAAAAGCTGCACGAGCAGCCAGGCTAATGGGCCAAGCAGCCATCCGCCAATACGTTCTGCAGAATTATCTGACATTGTGTCTCCTGAAAATCAGCGCCAGCCATGAGAGGAAAAATACAGGTCGAGGAGTATAAGCAACTGGCGCTGAGGAAAAAACTATTATTGCACAAAACGCCAAACGTTCTTGGGAACCTGTCCAAGATCGTACAAACGACCGCCAGAAACCAGCTCAGCACGGCGATGGTCGGCGGCGCGATACATATTGATAAGTTCTTCAGTGTTGCTCAGCGAATAGTTCAGGTGGTCGTAGAGTTTTTCAAGATTGTCCAGCGAACTAACTTTGCGGAACTTTAATAAATAATCCAGAACGGTCATTTGAGGGCATCCATTATAATGTTAAAGCTCACCGTACACCGTTTTCTACCAGGCAATGGGGAGAAAACGAGACAGTTAATGCGGCATTTATAGCCAATGTGTTTATCGACATCCGTTTTAATAGAGAGTTCAGCGTCTATAGCTCAACCTCGATGGGATATCGCGAATTATTTGGCTATTAAGAATGAATTACAATGACAGAAAATGTGCTTATTGATTTCGCCCCAAAATTAGGGCGATTTTATGCAGTCAGGGCGTCGTCTGACGCCCTGAAAGGGAAGAGTTAGCGGTTCTCGCCGCGACTGGCAATGACGTCTTTGTACCAGAAGAAACTTTTTTTACGCTTGCGCGCCAGGTTCTGCTTATGGTCGACGTAAACAAAGCCATATTGCTTTTTATAGCCGTTGAGCCAGCTCAGTAAATCGATAAACGACCACGGATAATACCCGCGGACGTCCGCACCAAGCGCAATCGCTTTTTCCAGCGCATCAATGTGTACGCTCAGGAAGTCGATCCGCGGATCATCAACCACTTCTCCATCGATAATCGGGTCAACTGCGCCCAGGCCGTTTTCAGTGATATAGACGGGAATATCGCCGTAGCGTTCTTTGATCATCATGATGCCATCGGTCAGCCCCTGCGGCCAGATTTCCCAACCCCATTCGGTATAGACGCTTTCCGGGTTGCGTACGAAATAGAACAGCCCCTCGACACCCTGTTCGCCGCTGACTTTTTCTTTAGGCGGCTGGGCGGAAACGGTCTCACGACGATAGTAGTTGAGACCAATAAAGTCGCAGCGGTTGTTACGTAGCAGTTCGTCATCACCCGGCGCAAAGCGCGGCACGCCCCATAACGCCTGCGTCTGCGCCAGCAGCTCATCCGGATAGCGGCCCTTCAACACCGGATCGTAGAGCCAGTGGGTATGAATGGCATCCGCCAGCTCGGTTGCCGCGATATCTTCCGCACTATTGGTCAGCGGCGAGTGCGGCTGAAGCACGTTCACAAAGCCAATTTCACCTTTTATTTCCATACCGCGGAAGGCTTTCACGGCCATGGCGTGGGCGACAAAGACGTGGTGACAGGCCTGAATGGCGCGAGCCGGGTTACGCACTGACGGCGGATGGCTGCCGGTGATATAGCCGTGGCCAATAAACACGATGGTTTCGTTAAAGGTGGCCCATTTCTTCACCCGCGAGCCAAAGCGTGAATAACACAGGCGGGCATACTCTTCAAACGCCTCCGCCGTGGAACGCGCTTCCCAGCCACCTTCATCCTGCAGCGCCTGTGGCAGGTCCCAGTGATAGAGGGTAATCATTGGCTCAATGTTATGTGCCAGCAGGGCGTCAATTAAATCGCTGTAGAACTTGACTCCGGCTTCATTGATTTCGCCGCGGCCTTCCGGCAACAGGCGGGGCCAGGAGATGGAAAAACGGTAGCTTTGCAGACCCATTTCGGCCATCAGTTCAACGTCTTCTTTGAAGCGATGGTAGTGATCGACGGCGACATCGCCGTTGGTGCCCTGGTAGGTGGTCCCGGGTTGATGAGAGAAAATATCCCAGATGGACGGGCCTTTGCCGTCTTCGTTATATGCACCTTCAACCTGGTACGCTGCAGTAGCGGCACCCCAGAGAAAATTTTGGGGAAAAGCAGACATGTAACACTCCTTATCTGTGTGATAAGGGGAGTGTAAAGTGAGGGCTCATGATGTGCAACCGGTTTCAGAAACCGGTTGCACAGATGCGATCCGAATCACTTTTTTAACGTGTCGAAATTACTTTTTTTGCAGTGATGCGGTGGCCGTGGGTTCGGGCGACTTGTAGTCGTCAATGTGATGCGCGACAAACAGCAGAAGAACGGAAAAACCCAGAATAACCCAACCAATCAGTTCAACAATACGAGACAATACGGAATTCATGAAATTTATCTAACAATCCATTGATAAAATAACGCCAGAGCAAGATCTTAGCGCGCCCGCGCCACAACGCAAGTTTTCAGCGGAATCGATTCCACGAGTGCTTATTATTTCAACAGATAGCCATTTGCCGCGCCATAATGTTATTAAACTGTTGTACGGCATCATAAGATGAGGTCAAATAAGAAATCGATTACAAAATTGGTTGAATCCCGTTACTTCAGAAGTGAGGCTGCAATATGAGTGACCCAATCCGCGTAGGGCTGGTGGGCTATGGTTACGCCAGTAAGACATTTCATGCGCCGCTGATTAGCGGCACGCCAGGTATGGAACTGGCGATTGTCTCCAGCAGTGACGCCGCTAAGGTGCATACCGACTGGCCTGCGGTTAGCGTGGTATCTGACCCCCAGGCGCTGTTTAACGACCCCGGTATTGATCTGATTGTCATTCCTACGCCGAACGATACCCATTACCCGCTAGCTAAAGCCGCGCTGGAAGCAGGGAAGAACGTGGTAGTCGACAAACCCTTTACCGTGACACTGTCACAGGCGCGCGAGCTGGACACGCTGGCAAAACAGCAGGGCAAACTGCTGTCTGTTTTCCACAACCGTCGCTGGGACAGCGATTTTCTGACGGTTAAGGCGCTGATTAATGAAGGTAAATTAGGCGATATCACCCATTTCGAATCACACTTTGACCGTTATCGTCCGCAGGTTCGTGCCCGCTGGCGTGAACAGGCTGGGCTGGGTAGCGGCATCTGGTATGATTTAGGGCCGCATTTACTCGATCAGGCGGTCAATCTGTTTGGCTTACCGCAAAGCCTGTATGTCGATCTCGGCCAGCTGCGTCCGGGGGCGCAGGCGACGGATTACTTCCATGCGGTGCTAACCTATCCGCAGCGTCGCGTCGTGCTCCACTCAACGCTGCTGGCCGCGGCAGAAACGGCACGCTATATCGTCCATGGCACACAGGCCAGCTACGTGAAATTTGGCCTTGACCCGCAGGAAGATCGCCTGAAAAACGGTGAGCGCTTGCCGCAAGCCGATTGGGGCTATGACATGCGCGACGGCATTCTGACCACGGTTGAAGGTGAAGAGCGAGTCGAAGAAAGCTGGCTGACGTTGCCGGGTAATTACCCCGCATATTACGCCGCCATTCGCGATGCCCTGAACGGCATCGGTGAGAACCCGGTGCCCGCAGGTCAGGCCATTCAGATCATGGAGTTGATTGAGCTGGGCATTGAATCCGCGAAGCATCGTGCTGCGCTGACGCTGGTATAAAGAGGCAGGAAAATCCCGGTAGCGAAAGCTACCGGGATGCTTTTTATCCGCGTTGGACGCGGGCGATGAGCGCCTGCTTTTCGCCCGCCGACAGGAATGCCATTTCCAGGCCGTTAATCTGCGCCTGACGAATCTGCGCAGGAGTTAAACCCGCGGCGGGAGCGGCGACACGGTATTCGTGTTGAATATCAATCCCTTGTACGGCCGGGTCGTCGGTATTCAGGCTGGCCAGTACCCCATGTTCGAGGAAGGTTTTCAGAGGATGCTGCGCCAGCGACGCGACGGTACTGGTCTGAATATTGGAGGTCAGACAGGATTCAATGCCGATGCGTTTTTCCGCGAGGAAATCCATCAACGCCGGATCTTCAACCGCTTTGACGCCGTGACCAATGCGCTCCGCGCCAAGCTCACGAATGGCCTGCCAGATACTTTCCGGGCCGGCAGCTTCACCGGCATGGACGGTAATGCGCCAGCCAGCATCGCGCGCGCGCGTGAAGTGGTCGAGGAACAGAGTGCCAGGGAAGCCGAGCTCATCCCCGGCCAGGTCGAGTGCGGTAATGCCATCGCGGTGCGCCAGCAGGGCGTTCAGTTCTTCTTCACAGGCCGCCTCGCCGAATGTGCGGCTCATAATGCCAATCAGACGCGCTTCAACATTAAACGCCTTGCAACCTTCTTTTACCCCGGCAATCACGGCTTCTACCACGCCGTCTACCGGTAACTGGTGAGTCATCGCCATATAGCGTGGGGAGAAACGCAGCTCAACGTAGTGCAGGCCATTACGCGCCGCATCTTCCACGTTTTCATAAGCAACGCGACGACAGGCCTCTAAAGAAGCCAGCACCTTAACCCCCCAATCAAGCTTGCTGAGGAAGCTCACGAGATCCGGTTCATTGCTGGTGACCTGCACGTGCGGCAGCAGCGTTTCCAGCGTAGAGGCAGGCAGCGACAGATTAAACTGGCGGCCGAGATCGAGGATGGTTTGGGCGCGAATATTACCGTCAAGGTGGCGGTGAACGTCAGTTAAAGGCAGGTTGGTATCGATCATGGCAGCACTCTTATTTTAGTTAAAGTGCAAATCATTATACCATAGGGCTATAACCGATTAAAAGTATCGAAAAAAACTCACGTAACAGGGCATTAGCGAAACGATCAGGAGATTTGCCGCAGTTTATTGTGTCTCCTGATGGTTGCCAAACCGCTCGCACGGTAATGCCCTGTCTCTCTTTTATTCCGTGATGAGTTTTGCCACATTCGGCCGGTTGCGGTATTTATCTTCCCATGGCATCCCATAGCCCACCAGCAGATCGTCATTTTCCATTTCATAGGCATAGTACAATTTTGCCGGAATGGTCACGCGGCCCGGTTTGACGAACAGGACGGCCACGGCAACAGAAGCCGGACGAAAATTGTCCTGGATATATTCAACAAGGCGCTTCATTGTGCCGCCAGATTCGATTGCATCATCGATAAGAATGACGTGGCGGTTCTCAATCTGAATGTTCTGGTGATAAACGATAGCCGAACTGTTATTGCGTTCGCCGGGTGTGTGCGGGCAGGAGATATAATCCATGTTAATGTCAAAATGGAGCTGTCTTGTCAGATCCGCCGTATAGAGAATCCCGCCCGGAACCACGGTAATGACCACGGCATCAGTGTAATCCTGGCTGAGCTGTGCGGCGACATTACGCACGCCCGCCGCAATACTCGCTTCGTCGAGAATGATATCGCCAATAGTGTGAGTGTTCATAGTAAGACCCGTTTTCGTTTATTAAAGGCGGTTATTGAGTTGAATTAACCCACCTTAATCACTTTATCGTTTATGACCCTGAAAGAACCGATCGTGACTGATATCCTGGGCAGATTGCATGGTGGCACTCTAATCGCAATAACAGGAGGTTGACAGCGGTCTCAGGATTGCACGATCATGATGCTTGTTGCTCGTTTTAATGTGTCAAGGAGTTGTCTTGCTCGATTATGCAGTTTTCCCGGATCAACGGCAAGCCCGGATTCGCCAGATTCTCGCCGAGAAAGGTAGGGTGGTTTGCGTGGAGTTAGCCGCGCAATTAGGCGTGTCTGAACATACTATTCGCCGTGATTTACATGGGCTTAGCAAAGAGGGTATCTGTAAAAAGGTTTATGGCGGCGCTGTCGCGACGTTGCCTGATGCGGGGCATTTCGTCGAGCGAAAAACGAAGGAAACGGACGCAAAAAGCATAATCGCGCAGAAATGTGCACAACTCGTCAAACCTAACGGCTGCGTCTTTATTGATTCCGGGACAACCAATCTGGCGATGGCTGAAGCGCTGCCGTCAACCGTCACGCTGACGGTCGTCACCAACTCGCCGGAAATCGCCACCGCGCTGCTTAAAAAGCCGCTGTGTGAAGTGATTATGCTGGGTGGTGGCGTGCAGCGCACGTCCGGTGGCTGCGTAGGCGCCCCGGCACTGGCGCAACTGAAGGATATTCTTTTCGATCAGGGCTTTATCGGCGGCTGTGCCATGGCGCCAGAGTCGGGCCTGACCGGCTTTGACTATGCTGATTGTGAATTTAAAAAAGCGGTTATCGCGCAGTGCAGCGAGATTATCGTGGGTTTAACGTCCAACAAAATTCCCGCCGTCGCGCGCTATATTGTCGCAGAAAGCCATCAGATTGATATTCTGGTGGTTGAGGAGAGCGTGAGTAAACAATATGCCGACGCTTTCCGTGAATATGATATTCAAATTCACGCCGTTTAGCGTGATATGGCGACAATAGGCTGCTTCTCTGATGATAAAAAAACGGGCTCTTTTATTCCTCGTGATGCTGAGTTCTGCGCATGCCGCGCCTTCCATTGAAGCGGGTTTTTCGCCGGATGGCGGCGCGCGTAAGCTGGTCATCAAGGCCATCACCGATGCGCATATCTCCATTAAGATGATGGCCTACGCCTTCCAGGCTAAGGACATTGTGGCAGCGCTGGATGCAGCGCAGCACAGAGGCGTAAAGGTTGAAATAGTGGTCGACCGACGCCGTAATTCGGGACGAGTTTCGCAAGCCGCCATGCGCGATATGGTTAACCATGGAATCGCGCTTCGCGTCGACGGTCATTATCATATTCAGCACGACAAGCTGATGATTATTGATGGCACGACGCTGGAAACCGGGTCTTTTAATTATGCCCGGTCTGCGGAAGTTGATAATAGTGAGAATGTCCTGATCATCAAAAATGCGCCAAAGATAGTGCAGCAGTATCAGGCGCATTTTGCTTCGCGCTGGGCGTTATCCGAGCCGTATCACAGCACATCACCAAAGCAACAGTCTTAACTACGCGTCAACAGCGCGATGATTCGACGCTCTTTCTTCCATTTTAATTTAAGAATAACTGCAAGTTAGTCGATATTAATCGCTGTATGGTTTTTATTATCTTAATGGAGCAACGAAAGAATATGCAGCTGGTGCACGGTATTGAACAAATTAAATTAAACATTGCCGAGCTTGAACGGGGGCGTGTATCCACCGGCGCGAAGTTAGAAGAGTACCGGCTGCTGATTCAACGCGGAACTTGTTTTATGTTGTACCGCTCAGCAAAAGGGGTGGCTTTTGCACCGTCACGCTTTATTGGCTATGTTGGCAATACGCTTGTCAGCCATAAAGAGAATGCGACGCGTGATGGTCGGGTAACTAACAAGGCCATCAACGCCATACTTGGTCAGAATCCAACGCCTAACGCGCTGCTGGACAAATATTACCGCCAGTTCTGCGTTGCAAATGGTATTGCGCCATCGAACAAGGGGACGTTTGGTGTTGAGAGAAAATACTGGTTGTCGCCTGACTTTGCTGATTTAAACACGCTGCTGGAAGAGATGGCTATGCATGACGTGCAGACCGCCGGGGAACTGGGGGAGACAGAGCGCGAGCAGGTTGTTCTGGCAAGAGTCGGTCAGGGCGATTTTCGCACGGGGCTAATTAACTTATGGCAAGGATGCAGTGTATCGGGCTGTGACTATATTCCCGCATTGCGCGCCTCTCATATTAAACCTTGGTCCGTGTCCTCCAATGAGGAACGGTTGGATGTGTATAATGGCCTGCTTCTTGTCCCTAATCTGGACATCTTATTTGATAAAGGCCTGATTTCATTCAAGGATGATGGAGGCATATTAATCTCTCCGCGCTTACCGGAAACGGCCCGCATTGTATTAGGATGTAATGATACGATGGGTATTCAGCCCAAAGCAGAGAACATTCCTTATCTCGCCTGGCATCGCGATAATCTGTTTATCGGTCGGGATGAGTAATTATTATGTAAACCCGCTCTGTGCGGGTTTCATTTTGTTTGATGGCGAGGTGGCTCCTCAATAATCCGTAACAAAGGATACCTTGTCAGCCACCGCTTCTTCGCAACTCGCTGCCAGAATATTGCCTGTTTTTCATGTTCAAAGCGCGGCGTTGGTCGTAGCCGCAGTTCAAACAGGTCCTCGAGCCCATAGGGCGCTATCGTCTCCAGACGATAGTCATCCGTTAGCCTTACGGCTACCGCGGTCGCAGTCTCGGGCCAGAAACGTAGCGCATCCTCCGTTGAGCGGTAGGGGGCGTCGCCGTTGCGCCGGTGCATTCGCGCCTGGTTTTTTACCGACCAGTTAAAGGCGGGGTTAAGCCGCTTCAGGGCCGTCTCAAACGCGCGATCCTGCCCTTCAGAGAGTTGCTTATCATCGAACCAGACCACATCCACGTCCGCAGGCACAGGAGACCGTGGATGTTTATGCCGATATGCCCAAACGGCGTCGCGCACAAATCCGGCCCCAATCCAGCCGTCGGGGAGATGAAGATGACGAAGGGCGAGTAGCGCCTCCATTCTCAAGGCGTCGTTCAGAATTAAGGTCTGCAGCGTTGGCGAATAGTTCATGGGCCGGCGTTTTCTCGATGAGGAGCGAGCTCCATATTACGCGGAAAACGGGAAGGAGAAAGCAGACTTTTCGCCGCGCGTCAGCGGCGATATCACCGGTTTAGTAACTCAATGTCACCACCACCGTGTCGGTATAAACCCCCGCCGAGGGCCATTGCTGCGCAGGTACTTCGCCATAAACTACCATCTGCTGCGCCTGCCCGTCGCTGGCGAACTGCTTTTGCGGGCGGCTTGGTGTCCAGATCGTGGTATGGGCGGCGTCCTGGTAAAGATCGTAGCGGAGACATTCTCCGTTATTGCAGAGCTGACGCTGGCTGCCGTCCGGGTGTAAACCCTCGCCGATGCTCACCGCATAGCTAGTGCCGGTAGGGCACTGGATAGCTATGCTGGCCGTCGCATCCGCCTGAAGCTGGTTGCCCTGAACCGGACTTTTATTGCCGAAGTCCATATCATCAACGTTCAGTATCTCGCAGCCGTTTTTGACCGTGGCGGTAGCGCTGATTTGATCGGTCACGGTGGTGCCGGAGAGCCCGCTGCATGAAGGGAGAGACTGCATAGATGACGCCGAGGCATAGCTTATCTGCACGCTAGTGGCGTAATCATAATAATTGCCCGCGCTGACGTTGTTTTGCCCGGCGTTGATTTTGCCAATCAACGGGATGTCGTGCTCGACGTTGGCTTGCCCCGAGGCCAGCTCAAGGTCAATCTGGGCATAGACGTCGCTGTTCTGGCTGAGCGGATGATGGAGATCATAAAGCGAATACAGCGAGAAATAGAGCGGTGTGGTTGACGGCTCATTCTGGCTCATCGGAATTGGGTCGTTGGCCATCAGCTTCAGGCAGGCGCGAACAAACTCGGTGTGGCCGTCATAGTTATTGCAGGTAAAAGGGAGCTTAGTGCTGGTGGCGCTACTCTGTCCGGGCGTGACGGTGCCAAAACTTAACCCCGCCGGGCTGCCGTTCCAGCAGTTTGCCGCCCTCGCGCCAGGGCTTAAGGTTAACATCAACGTGAATAATAGGGCGGTTAGCCCGAGAAGGCGATTTATAGACATCGTGCGTTGAGCGTCTCCAGTGAGCGAGTTGGACGGAATTTTTGCGGCAGCGTCACGCTGCAGGAAGAGGATGCCCATTGCACCTTCAGTCTGCCGCCTGCCGGAGGATCTTCAAGATAGATTTTGCCGTCGTAACCGGCGATCGTCTGTTGGGTTCCGCGCGCGGGCTTCTGGCCGTGACTATCGGCGACGTTAACCTGGGCAGAAAACGGTACGTTTTTTCCATCGGGCAAGGTCACCGTCAGCAGGACTGCCTGCGTTTTATAGATGCTGAACCGCGCGAGGGCGCCGCGGCCGGTTTGTGGGATCACCACTTCTTCGGTGTAGAGCGCGCGATAATCTTCCTCCAGACCCAGTGCATCGATATCAATTCGATTTTCCTGATAGGGATTGAGATTATTCAGGAACAGCTTGCCGTTTTTATCCGTATGACCCACCGGGCGATGTTCAAGATACACCGGGACGTGGGGGACGCTTGCCGTGTCGACGATGGCAAATGCGCTACCCAGAACGCGGGTGGCGTAGAAATTACCGGAAAACAGGCCTAACGCGCCGGAGAGTGAACCATAAAGCGCGTTATCGTGAGTTTGTTGATTCATACCCAGCGCGATGTCACTCCAGCGAGTACGCCGTTGCAGGCTGGTATGCACATCACTGTTTTTACCGTTTTGCGCCGACAGGTTCCAGCCCCACCCCGGTTGGTTCGAATCCAGCGAACGTGAAAGACTGGCTTGAAGGGCATTTCCATCGTTATCGTGGCTGTTCTGCAGTGAAAGATAATCTTTACGCTGATTGAGCGGCATACTGAAATTCAGATAGACCGTGGTATTACGCTCGTCGCCCACTTCTTCGGTGATGCTGGAGGAGAGGCTGATCTGTTGGGTGAGGCTTTTCGACCACGATAAGCCAAGATACTGCGCTGAGGAATCGCAGTAATTTTGCTGTACCCAGCTCATACCGAAGGTACCGATTGCCTCGAAGGTGACACTGGCAAACGCGGAATCTTCACGGGTGGTAAGGCTGTTATCTGCGAGAGATGAAATATCGCGAAAGCCGCTATCGGCCTGCGAATGGTCGAGCGACAGATTGAATCGGCGGTTGTTCCACTGCCAGCCCGCGCCCCATTGACGCCCGCCGTCGTGATGATAATGACCGCTTGCCACATTCGCGTGAATTACTCCCAGCCTGGGGGCCAACAGGTAATCCCAGCCGAGTCCCTGGTTGTGTAACGCTGCGCTCTGTTCCGCGTGAGCTTCCAGCGTCGCCCTGTTACTCAAGCCATAGCGCCAGTCGCCGACCCCGACTAACTGGTTGTCGTAACTGAAGGAACGCTCCGTATAATCTTTTCTGACCCATCCCGCGCTGACGCCCCAGGTCGTCAGGCCGGCCGACAGCAACTGCGTCGCGCCATACAGGTCGAGATTGACGACTCTCTGCTGGCCATTGATATCGGTAATCACCACTTGCGCCCCTTCATCGCCGGTAAAAATGGGGGCGGTATTGAGGGTGAACTGGCCGGGTTCTACCTTTTGCGAGGCGGTTTTGATGCCGCGAACGTACAGATCGACGGTCGACGGCAGGGTAACGCTATCGGTCAGAATGTCCTGCGATGAGGTGCTGAAGTTAGGCTGCGTGGCGTAGTTGTGGGCCAGGCTAATCCCGCCGAAGCGTACGCTATGGGTCCAGCTTTGAGTTGAGGTAAAGCTGTCGCCGAGCGTCATGGAAAACAATTTGTCGACGTTCTGGTAATTCCAGCTGCTCATCAACCGTTGGGTGCCGCTGTTGGTGCTCTCGCTCGCTGAGGAAGCCTGGGTGTTCATTGACGTCGAGAAGAACCCGGGGCCAAGGCCAAAGGTGCGAAACTCGCTGAACAGCGAAGCATCCTGCTCGCCGTTCTCATGACTGGTGAACACGTTGTAGTTCAGCGCCAGACCGCGCACTTCCGGCGACAATTGGGCGGCGTGCAGCAGATGCGAACCGTTGTGGTTAGTCAGCAGGCTATCACGACCAAGCCAGTTTTGGCTGGCGGCGATATTGACGCTTTGGCTCAGATTATCGAACGTAACGTTCAGCCCGTCCTGCGAACTGAAATCGACGTAGCCTTTCTGTTCTGGAAGCGACGCGGTTTTGATGTCTAACTTACGGGCGTCACTGGCGGCAATAAACAGCTTATTATCAATATATCTGGCCTTTACAAAACCTTTGATGGCTTGCCCGTTAACAAACGCGGTCAGGTAGAGCGTTTCCTTGTCGGCGGCGTGGGCGTAAAAACAGACCATAAACCATAGTGGAAGGGTTTTAAGGCGTAAGCGAGAAGGTCTGTTTTTGCTCATTATCGTTCAAATTAAGTGACAGGGATGACGCACTGCTGATTCCGTCAGGTAAAGGCCATTCCTTTTCACTGTGGGGCAATACATACCCCAATAACCCTTGACTCATCACCTGGCTACGGCCGCCTGTGAGCAGGGTAATATTGCCGAGTTTACTGTGCTGCGAGCCGTTATTACGCACCTTGAGCATGACCGGGCGGGTCGAACGGTCGAGGGTAAATTCGAGGTCCTGCGGGTTGGGTGGCTGTGGTTTGCAGTTGACGAATACCGGGATGGAGTAGCGCAGTAAAAAGCGCACGCCATCCTTGGGGGCCATATTGTTGGCGCCAGGAAGTTCGTCGATCACCAGTCGGTAGGCGCGTTCGTCACTGCCGCTAAGCGGGGCGGGAAGAATGACGCGAATCAACTGCTGGCGGCCCGCAGGGATATTGGTCATTGGCGGGCTGACCAGCAGATCCCCGGTGTCGCTAAGGACTTCTTTATTATTCTGCTGATGCCAGGCGTAGGCGCGGATCTGCGCGCCAATTGCCGCGCTACCTGTGTTCTTTACGTAAACGGCCTGCGCGGTTTCACCCGCGCAAAAGCCGATGTTGACCGGATAAACCTGAAGGGTGGCCGCCGCTGAAGGCAAGGTAAACAGCGCGCAGGATGCAACGATCGCCGCGCCAGAGAGTAAACGCTTCACAGGCTTCCCCTTCGGTTGTGGTTAGTAAGCGACAGTCAATGTGACGGTGTCGGAATAGTTGCCTGCAGGCGCCTGAGCCAGGGCATCGGCGGTGACGCGACCATAAATAGGGATCGTCTGAATGGAACCGGTGCCAATATTATCGACAGGTGTTTTGGATAGATCGCTACCGGAAGTATCCCCGTAGATGGTGTAGGCCACGGTATCGCCATTGTCGTTTGCCATCTCGTAGGTATGGTCGCTGGCGCTGCTGAGCTGATATTCCGTGCCATTGGTACAGGTCACGCTGGCCTGACTTGTCACCGTTAATTGCCCCGTATCACTGGGGTGCGAACCAAAATCCATATCACCTACGCTAATCTGGCAGGATTTTTCGACGGTAAGGGAGACATGCATATCGGCGGTTGCCGTTTCCGTGGTATCTGCGAATGCTGCAGATGAAAATAAAATGCTAATCGCAGTCAACGTTAATGCAGTGGCTTGACGGTTAATCACTTTAAGGCTCTCTAAAAAGATCTATTAATATTTCTTACTTGAAACTACGGGGGGCGGAGAATAGTGATTAAGAATTTTCTGAGATTGAGTAATCGTGCTATGTCTAAGCGATGTGAATAACAAGATCTGATATTAACAACTGAGATCTCATGCATTAACGCTGCGCAACGCCGGGCGACGTTGCGCAATAAGGGTTAGCGCAGGGTATGAATGGCGGCAATCAGACGTTCAACGCCTTGCTCGAGTTTCACGCGCGGGCAGCCAGCATTCAGGCGGATAAAGCCGTTGCCTTCCTCGCCATAGGTGTAGCCGGGCATGATCGCCACTTTTTGCTGTTTGATGAGGACTTCCTGAAGCTGACGGTCGTCGATGTGTAGCGGACGTAGGTCGATCCACGCCAGATAGGTGGCTTGCGGCATGCGCCATTGTAGCTCAGGGAAGGCGGCGTTCAGCGTCTGCTGAATGTAACGCATATTCTCCTGCAGATAGTCGCGTAGCGCGTCCAGCCACGGCTCACCCTGCTCATAGGCGGCAATATGGGCGACCAGCGCCGGTACAGACGGCGAGGAGAGGCCATCGCGACTTTTCAGAGCGTTGAGGTAATCATTGCGAGTGCTTTCGTCGTCAATCAGCCCGTATGCACCGGTAAAGGCCGGGATATTGAAGCTTTTCGAGCCCGATGTGAACAGCGCCCACGGCCCTTGCGCCACATCACACCACGGAATGTGCTGATGACCGTTCCAGGTCATGTCCATATGGATTTCATCGCTGATCACCCGCACGTTATGTTTTGCGCAAAGCGTGGCCATCGTTTGCAGCTCTTCGCGGGTCCAGACTTTGCCGGTCGGATTTTGTGGGCTGCACAGCAGTAACACGCGGTTATGCGGTTTAGCCAGCGCAGCCTCCAGCTTCGCCATATCACAGAACCATTCACCCTCACGCTGCTCCAGCGCGACGCCGACCACCTGACGCTGGTTGCCCTCGATGGTCTTAAAGAAAGCGTCATAGGCAGGCGTATGCACCACGATACCGTCACCGGGAGCTGACCACTGGCGGATCATCTCGGCCACCATATAGATAACAGAGGGCCCGTAGACGATGCTATCCGTGTTGATGGCGCTGTGAAAACGATGAGCGTACCAGTGGGCAATGGCGGGCAGGAAGGCGTCATTTTTCCAGCGGCTGTAGCCAAATACGCCGTGGGATAAACGTGCGCTCAGGGCATCGAGGATACAGGGCGCGGTGGCAAAATCCATATCCGAAATGGTAAAGGGCAGCAGATCGGCGTCGCCAAAACGGTCGGCCACATAATCCCACTGCGTACACCAGGTACCATGCCGGTCAATCACCGTCGAGAAATCAAACATGTGAGGATCCTAACGAAGAAAAGAGGTGAGATATTTTGCCCCCGTTATGAACGGGGGCAAAGGGGTTTAAGCCTGTACGGTATTCATCAATACCGACATTTCATCCTTAACCGACTGTACCTGCGGCCCAATAACGACCTGGAGGTTATGCTGGTTGAGTTTGACCACGCCAATGGCGCGGTTAGCCTTCAGTGTATCGACATCCACTTTATCCATATCGCTTACCGACAGACGCAGACGGGTGATGCAGTTGTCGAGGGACACGATGTTCTCCGCACCGCCCAGCGCCGCCAGGATAGCCGGGACGTTGTAGCCCGATTTACCGGTTGCACCGCTGGTGGTGTGCTCAGCAGCTGGTGCGGTATCGATGTCGCGGCCCGGGGTTTTGATATTGAAGCGCACGATAGCGAAGCGGAAAATCGCGTAGTACACGGCGAACCAGACCGCGGCCACCACCGGCACCAGATACCACTTGGTGGACAGACCGTGCAGGATGCCGAACACCACGAAGTCGATGATATTGC
The DNA here is from genome assembly GCF_019930565.1 of Kluyvera sp. CRP. Taxonomy (NCBI): domain Bacteria; kingdom Pseudomonadati; phylum Pseudomonadota; class Gammaproteobacteria; order Enterobacterales; family Enterobacteriaceae; genus Kluyvera; species Kluyvera sp. CRP. The sequence goes on from NZ_CP082841.1 coordinate 3,545,350, forward strand.
CGTCAGTATTGCCGATGGTTACGCCCAGAATCGCCATCATGGTGAAGCCCAGACCGGTCAGCAGCGCGTGAATCACATACAGCACCGGCGCCACGAATAAGAACAGGAATTCGAGTGGCTCGGTGGTGCCGCCAACCACGCAGGCAATCACACCGGAAATCAGCAGGCCTTTAATTTTATGACGATTTTCCGGACGCGCGCAGTGGTACATCGCCAGCGCAGCGCCCGGCAGACCGCCGAGGAAGGCCGGCATTTTACCCTGCGATAAGAAGCGAGTGGCGCTTTCTGAGAAGCCGTGAGTTGTCGGGCAGCTCAGCTGCGCCTGGAAAATAGTCAGCGCGCCGCTGACGTCGTGGCCGCAGACGTCCATGGTACCGCCTGCTTCAGTAAAGCGAATCAACGCGACCAGAATATGATGCAGGCCAAACGGCAGCAGCAGACGTTCGCCGGTACCGAAAATCATCGGGCCGAAGTCACCGGCGCTGTTGATTACGTGGCCCAGCGCGTTGATGCCCATAGCGAAAATTGGCCATACCAGCGGGATCACCAGACCAACCAGACCGAGCACGACGGTGGTGATAATCGGCACGAAGCGGGTGCCGCCGAAGAAGGCCAGCGCGTCCGGCAGGCGGATAGTGTGGAAGCGTTCATGCAGCATCCACACGATAATCCCGCAGATGACCGCGCCAAGGATCCCGGTGTCGATGGACTGAATACCGATAATATTCTGAATGTTATTGGCTTTCAGGATCGCCGCATCGGTGGTGGGCAGAATGCCTTTTGCCGTCAGCCAGAAGTTAACGGCGAGGTTCATGACCGCGTAGCCAACAAAACCGGCGAAGGCGGCAACGCCTTTGTTGTCGCGCGCCAGACCCAGCGGGATGGCAATACAGAACATCACCGGCAGGAAGCTAAAGGCGAACGAGCCAACTTTGCTCATCCAGATAAAGACCGCTTGCAGGAACGGCGTATCGAGCCAGGGCAGCAGCGTCGTCACGTCATGACTGCTTAACGAACTGCCGATGCCGAGCATAATCCCACAGAAGGAGAGCAGCGCGACCGGCAGCATAAAGGTTTTGCCAAGCTGCTGGAAGAACTCCCAGAGGGTGACTTTTGGTGCGGTTTTCGCCGTCATGAAGCGACTCCTTATCCTGAAAAAGGGTTTCTTTTGAGTAACGGGAAAGGAAGATAAAACGTTTTATCATTTTTTAGTGAGAAACAAATCACAAAAGCAAGTGATAATACAGTTTATAAAGTACATACATTGATAAAACGTTTTATCGCTTAAGCAGAAGGAGTCGCGCAGGAGCTATGGCGATTGCAAAGAAAGTCACCATTAACGATGTTGCGCTGGCGGCAGGGGTTTCTGTCAGTACCGTTTCGCTGGTTCTGAGCGGCAAGGGGCGAATTTCGTCGGCAACCGGCGAGCGGGTTTATCAGGCCATTGATCAACTAGGGTTTGTGCGTAATCGCCAGGCGGTCTCGCTACGCGGCGGCCAGACGGGAGTGATTGGCCTGATTGTTGGCGACCTGTCATCGCCTTTTTACGCAGAACTGACGGCGGGGATGACTGCTGCGCTTGAGTCACAGGGCAAAATGGTTTTTTTAACCCAGGGTGGCAAACGTGGGGAGCAGATGCTGCAACGCTTTGAAACCCTGGTTTCGCAGGGTGTTGACGGCGTGGTGATCGCCGGGTCGGTGGATCAAGCTTCAGAGCTACGGGCCAAAGCGGCAGAAACCGCCACGCCGCTGGTATTTGCCTCGCGCGCGAGCTACCTCGACGAGGTCGATATTATTCGTCCGGACAATATGCAGGCCGCGCAGTTGGTGACTGAACATCTGATTCGTCGCGGTCATCAACGTATTGCCTGGCTTGGCGGGCAAAGTTCGTCGCTCACACGAGCGGAACGAGTGGGCGGCTACTGTGCCACGCTCATCAAGTACGGTCTGCCGTTTCACAGCGAGTGGGTGCTGGAGTGCGAGTCCAGCCAGAAACAGGCGGCGGAAGCGATAACCGCGCTACTTCGCCATAATCCGACCATCTCGGCAGTGCTTTGCTACAACAGCGTGATCGCCATGGGCGCGTGGTTCGGTCTGATGCGAGCAGGTAAACAAAGTGGCGAAGACAGCGTCGAGAGCTACTTTGAACAGCGTGTGGCGCTGGCGGCGTTTGCCGACGTGCCGGAGGCGGCGCTGGATGACGTCCCCTTGACCTGGGTGACGACACCCGCCAGGGAAATGGGCCACAGCGTGGCCGAGCGGATTTTACAACGTATTGATACCGGCCAGGGGGCGGCGAGAAATCTGATTATGCCGCCGCGGCTGGTGGCGCGAAAATAATAAAAAGCCCCTCATTGAGGGGCTTTCGTTCATGGTGGGGAGACGGTTACGGCGCGGGTGCGGCGGCCGGTTCTTCCGGGTCAGCCAGCGTCGGAATACCAAACATACCGACAAAATCATCCAGCGGCATTTTCTGCCCGTTCAGCGTCACCTGACCATCGGCGTACTGCAGGCTGCTGGTGATAGCGTCATCCTGCGTGGTGGTCAGGCGGAACATCTGGCCCATTGCCGCCAGCCCCTGTACCTGCTGTTTGGCAAGCTTCGCCGCTTCATCCTGCTGATAGCCTTCCAGCTGTGCAACCTGGGTCATCAGTTCGGTGGCCATCCCGGTAGGGATGTTGAGTTTGGCATCCAGCGATTTCACGCCACGATCGAGCTGCTGCGCCAGCGTCTGTGCTTCACCGGTGGCCTGAGACGGGTCTTTCAGCGCCAGTGACAGGTTCAGCGAACTCTCACCTTTGGCATTTTTCCAGCTAAGCGGTGACAGTGTCACAACTGGGTCGCCTTTCAGCAAAATCGGCAGCGAGCTGAATAGCGCGTCGACCGCTTTCTGCTGATACAGCTCCGGGTTTTGCGCCAGATCCGGCTGCGCCATCAGCGCCTGGGTCTGCGCCTGGTACTGCTGGCTGAACTGATGCATTGCTACGCCGTCGATACCGTCGACTTTCAGCGTCAGCTGTCCGCTGCCGAAATCTTTATTTTGCAGCTTCAGGCTGTTGAGCGAGTAGTCCAGTTGGCTGTTGATCTTTTTGCCATCGGCGGTCAGCTCAGATTTGCCGGCGATACGCATATCGTTCAGTTCGGCCAGATCTTTTCCTTCCACACCAATCGCCAGGCGTTCAACGCTCAGCGTCTGGTCGCCGATGCGCTCATCAAAGGTGGTCAGTTTGCTGGAGCCGTCAGTTTTCAGATTGTTGAAAGTGAACTGCACTTTCTGACCGTATTCGTTAACCGCGTTCACCTGGCCGCTTTTGGCTTCGCCGGTCAATGACACCAGACTGCCCTGGTTGTCGGCGGAAAGCGTGAATTCACCGCCGCTAAAGGTCACCTTGTCGGTCTCTTTTTCGTAATCCAGCGGTTTGAGTGAGATGGCGGATGCGGTATCGCCGTTGTAGCTGATGCGGGTGTTGATATCAAACGGCGATTGCCCTTTGGCGATATCAAACAGCGGCTTGGTGACGTCGTTATTAACCAGCACCGTGTTGACTGAGGCCATGGCAGGCACCAGGTTGAAGGATTTCAGCGAAGCCAGCGGGAAGGGACCATGGCTGACGTTTTCGTCCAGCAGCACGCTCTGACCCGGCTTCAGCCATGAGTCTTTAGCGCCAGCCTGCGGTTTGACGACCATTTTCAACTGACTGCTGAACACGCCGCGCTGGTAATCCTGATAGCTCAGCTCCAGTCCCGCTTCCGGCGCGGTCAGCTTCAGCTGAGCGTTCGCCTGCGCGACCATTTCGGCGATACGTGATTCAAGCTGTTTACCCGTGTACCAGGAGCCCGCCGTCCAGATAACCCCTAAAGCGATAATGACACCTGCAGCAACCCGCGTTTTTTTCATCGTATTTGTCCATAAAAATGAAACCAGGCGGGAAGGCCGCCTGGTTAAGTCATAAGGCTATGCCAAAGAGTAGCAAGCCTGTCCGCAAACTTCAGTATTTACTTTAACTTATTATATACACGCGCTAAACGACCGCTGCCGCTCACCTGTACGGGAGACTCATTGGCTGCGACAAAGGCGGATTCACCCGGTTTCAGCACCAGACGCTGACCGTTTTTACTGAGTACCGACTCACCTTCCACGCAGAAGACAATCGCCGCGCCGTCCTGAGCGAGGCTGGCTTGCTCTGCGGACAAATCGTGCAGGGAGAACGCGAAATCATCGACCGGAATCGGGAAATCCAGCTCGGCGCCGTGCTGAGTCGGTTGGGTGAGCAGTTCGTTCGCCGGTTTGGCGGTGAATTTGACGTTGGCGACCAGCTCCGGAATATCAATGTACTTCGGCGTCAGGCCGGCGCGCAGCACGTTGTCGGAGTTGGCCATTACCTCAAGGCCGGTGCCACGCAGGTAGGCGTGCGGCGTTTCGGCAAACAGGAACATCGCATCGCCTGGGTTCAGTTTGACGATGTTCAGCAGCAGCGGGGAGAAGAGGCCGCTATCGTCCGGGTAGAACTCGGCAATCAAGCGGATGGCGTCCCAGGCGTCGCCCTGTTGCGTTTCCAGCGCGGTACGCAGCACGCGCAGGGCGTGGGCTTTTTCTTCTCCCTGCATATTTAGCAGGCCGGCGAAGAGGGCGCTGAGGCGCTCGCTGGTTGGTTCGGCGATAAACTGGCCGATAATCGGGTTGGCTTCAGCCACCGGCGTAAGCAGGGCGGCGATGTCAGCAAATTCGCGGAAGGCGTTCATCGCCAGGAACGGCGTCAGGGCAAAAACCAGCTCCGGCTTGTGATTGGGATCTTTGTAGTTACGCTCGGCGGCATCCAGCGGGATACCGGCAGCGTTTTCTTTGGCAAAACCCACTTCCGCGGCCACTTTGCTCGGATGCACCTGAATGGAGAGCGGCTGTGCGGCGCACAGCACTTTAAACAGGTAAGGAAGCTCGTCAAAACGGGCGGCGACTTTGTCGCCCAGTAGCGCGGTTTTGTCGGCATCAATGACATCACGCAGCGAGTGTACGGTTCCTTCGTTATCCGTTATCTTTGAGCTGCTCTTGGGATGCGCGCCCATCCACAGTTCCGCCATCGGCAGATCGTCAGGATTGGCCATTCCGTAGAGTTCCGTTAACGCAGTTTTGCTGCCCCAGGCATAGTTTTGCACTGAGTTGATGAGTTTTTGCATTATCAAGCCCTGTTTTAATGTGGATTCTTTGCGACGTATTAAAGCAAAAAAATGCGCTCTCGTATCCTCAAGAAATAAAAAGTCGTACTAGTCTCAGTTTTTGTTAAAAAATTGTGTACGATAGGGTAACTCGCTTTTAACCTGGGCAAATGGAAAGACTGCCCTTCACCACATCATCAAAGCTGTAAGTGAGAGCACAATGTCGAATAAACCTTTTTATTATCAGGATCCTTTTCCGTTAAAAAAGGACGAGACCGAATATTATCTGTTGAGTAACGACTACGTTTCCGTCGCAGAATTTGAAGGGCAGGAAGTCCTCAAAGTTGCCCCGCAAGCGCTGACGCTTCTCGCCAAACACGCCTTCCATGACGCCTCCTTCATGCTCCGTCCAGCGCACCAGCAGCAGGTGGCGGATATCCTGAACGACCCGGAAGCCAGCGAAAACGACAAGTACGTGGCGCTGCAGTTCCTGCGTAACTCCGATATCGCGGCCAAAGGCATTCTGCCAACCTGTCAGGATACCGGCACCGCGATCATTATGGGTAAAAAGGGGCAGCGCGTGTGGACCGGTGGCGGTGATGAGGCGGCGCTGGCGCGCGGGGTTTACGATACCTTTATCGAAGACAACCTGCGCTACTCGCAGAACGCGCCGCTGGATATGTACAAAGAGGTCAACACCGGCACCAACCTGCCGGCGCAGATCGATCTCTACAGCGTGGATGGCGATGAATATAAATTCCTGTGCATCGCTAAAGGCGGCGGCTCGGCGAACAAAACCTATCTTTATCAGGAAACCAAAGCGCTAATCACCCCAGCGAAGCTGAAAAGCTATCTGGTTGAGAAGATGCGCACTCTCGGCACCGCGGCCTGCCCGCCGTACCACATTGCCTTTGTCATTGGCGGTACGTCGGCTGAAGCGACGCTGAAAACCGTCAAGCTGGCCTCGACCAAATACTATGACGGCCTGCCGACCGAAGGTAACGAGCACGGTCAGGCGTTTCGCGATGTGCAGCTCGAAAAAGAGTTGCTGGAAGAAGCGCAGAATCTGGGCCTCGGCGCACAGTTCGGCGGAAAATACTTCGCCCATGACGTTCGCGTGATCCGTCTGCCGCGTCATGGCGCTTCTTGTCCGGTAGGGATGGGCGTCTCCTGCTCGGCTGACCGTAATATCAAAGCCAAAATTAACCGCCACGGTATCTGGATTGAAAAACTGGAGAACAACCCAGGCAAGTATATTCCGGAATCGCTGCGTAAAGCCGGTGAAGGCGAAGCGGTGAAGGTAGATCTCAACCGTCCGATGAAGGAGATCCTGAAGCAGCTTTCTCAGTATCCGGTCTCGACGCGCCTGTCGCTCAGCGGCACGATTATCGTGGGGCGCGATATTGCGCACGCCAAGCTGAAAGAGCGTATGGACAAAGGCGAAGGTCTGCCGCAGTACATTAAAGATCACCCGATCTACTACGCGGGCCCGGCAAAGACGCCGGAAGGCTACGCTTCTGGCTCTCTCGGCCCGACCACGGCAGGGCGTATGGACTCCTATGTTGACCAACTGCAGTCTGAAGGCGGCAGTATGATCATGCTGGCAAAAGGTAACCGTAGCCAGCAGGTAACCGACGCCTGTCATAAGCATGGCGGTTTCTATCTGGGCAGCATTGGCGGACCGGCGGCGGTGCTGGCGCAAAGCAGCATCAAGAGTCTGGAGTGCGTGGAGTATCCTGAACTGGGGATGGAAGCGATCTGGAAAATCGAAGTGGAAGACTTCCCGGCGTTTATCCTCGTGGACGATAAAGGCAACGACTTCTTCCAACAGATTCAGGCGTCACAGTGCGCCCGCTGCGTGAAGTAATCTTTTAACCGCCCTTCGGGGCGGTTTCTATTTGTACCATAATCATCTTAGCCTGCTTGGGCAATGTCAGTTCACAATGACATATCAGGTTTAACTAGCTCTAACTGCCGACCCCTCATATCCATCGTGTAGCGATTTAGATATCGCCTGGCGTACTGCTGCCGGAAGCGTGTATCGAGTACGGCCATTTACGGCCGTGCTGCAGCTGCGTTAAATAATGAAAGTACCAGTTAAGGGGACTGCATGTGTTATCCAGGGGCTGCGTGCTATGTGAATGAATTTAGTTGTTAGATTACAATTTTTAAATATGGTTGTTTTTTGCAATGCATAAACGATAGCGCGTGTTATAAAATATTGTGCACGCATATATTAATGGTTATTTATATGGGTTTGGCACTATCCAACTTTTTTGAACCTTTTATAAAAGATAATTAGCATGAAATTGAATAATTCAGGTATTAACCTTTTTTTTCATAGGAGCAGAGGAGCATATAACCTTGTGCAAAAAGGAAATAAAAGTGAAATTAACTCTGATAGTTTTATTGGCAAAATAAAAATTGTTGAAAACACACCAGTTGAACCGGTTTTTCCTGGCGCTCGTAAGCCTTCTACATTTTCTAACTCATTCGAAAATGTAAAGCCGCATAAACTTTTTCGTGGCATTAGGTGTTGGTTTGCTGAATTTAAAACAGGAAAACATGCTGTTAATATTGATGAGGATATTATCTATAAGAGGGTTAACCGAATTATTAACAAACTGACTGAAAAAAATAATAATGTTGCGTTACTGAGCTTCGACAAATCCGCACATAGTGCAATTGTTATACATCATAGTGATGGTATGTTTAGTATGTATAATGTTTCGGGTGAAGATAATGAGGTGCGTTATATTAAAAATGGTCGGTATGGACTTGCGAGTAATATTTTAAATGAGATGGCGAATTGGAATGACATGCTCCAGGATGAGAATGTGATATTCCTTCCGAACCTGAATGTTGAAAATATTGAGGATCATATTAAAAACTTTGGGGATCATAAGTTTAATGTCTTAACTCATAATTGTTCAAAATTTGCCGCTAAAGCGCTACTGGCTGGATTTGATAATGACAATAACCACAAATTTGCACATGATAGAAAATGGCAAATGCCAGCGAATACGCTGGAGTTAGCAAAGGAGATCGCATTTAAAAGTGCTCAGAAGAAGGATAAATACACGGGCTGAACCGATGATGCTCGCCCTGTAAGGGGCTAAGTTCACCGCACCACGCAGCGGGGAGAGAAAAGGTGGGCCGGGAAACTAAATGCCTGGTTTTCGTCGAGGGTGTCAGGTGTGCGATCAACTACAATAAAAGCGGCATTAAAAAACCCAGCTATGTGGACGGGGTTTTGTTAGATGTGGTCAATATGTGGATGTGATGCGAAATAAATTGTTTTGTTTCAATATGATATGATTTTTGTGTCACTTCACAATCACTTTGAATTCAAGGAGAAAGTAATGACAACGTCACGCCGCGAAAGCGATTCTATGGGGCCGATTGAGGTTCCCGCCGACAAACTGTGGGGCGCGCAAACCCAGCGATCCCTTGAGCATTTTCGTATCTCCACCGAGAAGATGCCGCTTTCGTTGATTTACGCCCTGGCGCTGACCAAGCGCGCGGCGGCTAAGGTGAACCAGGATTTAGGTCTGCTGAAGGCCGACAAAGCTGGCGCTATCATTGCGGCAGCGGATGAGGTGTTGAACAACCAGCATCCGGATGAGTTTCCGCTGGCTATCTGGCAGACCGGTTCGGGCACGCAGAGCAACATGAACATGAATGAAGTGCTGGCAAACCGTGCCAGCGAGCTGCTGGGCGGCGAGCGTGGCATGTCGCGATTAGTGCACCCGAATGACGATGTGAACAAAAGCCAAAGTTCTAATGATGTGTTCCCCACGGCGATGCACGTGGCGGCGGTGATTGCGTTACGCGAACATCTGCTGCCGCAGCTGGCTGTGTTACAGGAAACGCTGCGTGAGAAATCCGGGCGTTTTCGCGATATCGTTAAAATTGGCCGTACCCATCTGCAGGATGCTACGCCGCTCACTTTGGGCCAGGAGTTCTCCGGCTGGGTCGCGATGCTGGAGCATAACCGTCGCCACCTGGAACAGAGTCTGCCACATTTGAGCGAACTGGCGCTGGGCGGCACGGCGGTGGGGACCGGGTTGAATACGCATCCAGAATACGCGGTACGGGTGGCGCAGGAGCTTGCTGCATTGACGCATCAACCGTTCGTCACCGCGCCAAACAAGTTTGAAGCGTTGGCCACCTGCGATGCGCTGGTGCATGCGCACGGCGCGTTAAAAGGGCTGGCGGCCTCGCTGATGAAAATCGCCAACGACGTACGCTGGTTGGCTTCCGGCCCTCGCTGCGGTATCGGTGAACTGTCGATACCGGAAAACGAGCCGGGGTCATCCATTATGCCGGGTAAAGTGAATCCGACTCAGTGTGAAGCGATGACCATGCTTTGTTGCCAGGTGATGGGCAATGATGTGGCGGTCAATATGGGAGGAGCCTCGGGTAACTTTGAACTGAACGTTTATCGACCGATGATTATTCATAATTTCCTGCAGTCGGTACGTTTGCTGGCGGATGGCATGGAAAGCTTTAACGAGCACTGCGCGGTGGGCATTGAACCTAACCGCGAACGTATCGACCAGTTGCTTAACGAATCGCTGATGCTGGTGACGGCACTTAACACGCATATTGGCTACGATAAGGCGGCTGAAATTGCTAAAAAAGCGCATAAAGAGGGGCTGACGTTGAAGAATGCGGCGCTGACGTTAGGGTATCTCAGCGCCGAAGAGTTCGATCGTTGGGTACGTCCGCAGGATATGGTCGGCAGTCTGACGGATAAGGTTTAATCGGTCGCCAGCCAGAGGTGGAGTCGGGGAATTATCAGCCGTAGCGGCTGCGCCTCGGGTTTGTGGCGATACTGTACGTTATCGGCGTCATAGTTTAACAGCTCGCCCAGGTCAGGTACGCTGACGCCATTGCGACCGGAAATCACCGCAATCAGTGGGCTGGGACAGGCGTACTGCACTTGCTTTTGTTCGCCCGCGTACCATACGCGGGCAATCGGCTGTACCCTCACCGGACGCTTAATCTTCAGCCTGGCTTTCTGCGGCAGGGCGGCAATATCCTGATACTCACGTTCCAGACGCGCTTGCCACTGCTCCCGGGTCCACGGCGGGACGGCGCGCGGCGACTTCAGGCTTTTCTCCAGTTGCGTCAGCACTTCATCGCGCGTCAGATTCTTGATGATATGTTTATTCGCCCAGCCAAAACGAATCGTGCTCGGGTCGGAGAGCAGCGCAAGCGAGCGGTAGGCATTGAGCGTAATCAGCCCGGGGATGTAGCGATGCACCCATTCGAAGCGCGACACGGGCGGTAGGCCGGAATCAACGGTGATGATCTTTTCCAGTTCAGCCTTCAGGCCGTTAATCTGTTGCACTCGGGCGCTTATCGCCTCGTGTTGCTCGCTGCTGGCCTGCAGGCAGATGGCGCCCGGCAGGCGCACTGCCGCTTTACTGCTGCGGTTTTCTGACTGCTGCTGGATAAACAGATGGCTAAAATGCTGGAGCGCCATGGCAAACGCTGTCTGCCCCAGATGCTGTTGTACCTGAATCTGCGAGAGCGGCGCGTGTTCAGACTCTTTACGGACCTCAGGCAGCACAAAAATGCGCGCTGTCAGCAGACGGCATGCCGACAGTTCGTTACGCAGTTCGGCAAGGTTGCGCTCAAGCTGGCGAAAAGTATCGGTGAGTCGTTCAACGAGATCGTAGCGGGTCACGGTAGTTGTCCTGATTAATTAGTTACAACATACTAAATGTATAGTCACTATAAGCCAGGATGCGGCACCGTGCAAACCGCGGTCAGCTAGCCGCGGGCAGGGAGATGTGGTGGTAAATCGGCCACTGTAAGCTGAAGCGCGCACCGCCAAGCGGACTGCTATCGCAGCTCGCGTGGCCGCCCATCGCAGTGGCGATGGAGTGAACAATCGCCAGACCTAAGCCACAGCCGCCGGTGGCGCGATCGCGGCTGGGATCGAGGCGCACAAAAGGTTCGAAGACGCGTTCGCGTTCTTCAGCGGCAATGCCGGGGCCATCATCGTCCACCTGCAGGCAGGCCATGCTGCCGTTGAGCGTGAGGCTTACCTGAATTTTCGCCTGGCTGTAGCGCATGGCGTTATTAATCAGGTTATCGAGCACGCGTTCCATCAGGCGCATATCGAGTGCGCCGTAGTCGCCTTGCGTCAGCTGATTCAGCGTGATTTCGCGCTGCGGGTTTACCGCCTGTACGTCTTCAACGTGTGCGGCAATCCAGCCAGGGAGGTCGGGCGTGGTGAGCGACAGTTCGGTTTGCGGGCGATCGAGACGGGCATAGGTGAGCAGTTCCTCAATCAGGGCTTCGAGCTGGCCAATGTCCCGATTAAGCGCCTGTGATTCGGCTTCAGTGAGATTCTCACTCATTTCCAGCCGATAACGTAAGCGCACCAGCGGCGTGCGCAACTCGTGGGCAATACCGTCGATGAGCTGTTTTTTGCTGGCGATCAGCGCGTTGATGTTGTCGGCCATCTGGTTAAAGGCGACGCCTAAACGCTCAAAGCTCGACAGGCTGTCAAAGTGAATACGCTCTCCCAGATGTCCGTCACCAAAGCGTTGGGCGGCATTTTCCAGGCGCAGCATGTCCTGCCAGTGCGGACGCATCCAGATAAACACCGGGAAGGCCAGTGAAATAGCGATAAACGCCATTAACGCGATATCGAGCAGGCGCATCTCGTGCATAAAATAGAGATAGGGGATGGGACCGACGGCCAGCACGTAGTGGCTGCGCGGAATGCGCTGAATAAAGGTGTATTCATCGTCCAGCGCCACGATATCGCCTGCACGCAGGTGCTGCATGGCGCTTTCACCCAGCTGGAATTTGCTCAGCGGTTCAATACGTAGATCGAACGACAGGTTCAGATCCAGCTCGTTGAGGGTTTTGCTCCAGTTACGCGGGGGAATTTCGCGCAGCTCGCTACGCATTAAATAGAGTGAGCTCTTCATCAGGTCATCAAGCGACTGACGACCCGCGCGTTCGGCGGTAAATTTATAGACCAGCCCGACCAGCATGGTCATGACCAGAAAGCAGACAAACAGCAGCAGATAGAACTGCACAAACAGCTTTTTCATTTAAAACCACCGAACGTTCAATGTGTTAGCTATAGCGCGTCAACCTCCGGGGGCACCTGGGGGACACTGCTGTATCCGCCGATGCGCTGGTTCAGGAATGCTATCTGGTCACCGTCGAGCGCGTTTATCCAGGCAGAGTACACCGTATAAACCATTTCTGCATTCTCGTGACCCATCTGATTTGCAATAAACGCCGGGTTTGCCCCGGCAGAAAGCATCCAGCAGGCGTAGGTATGACGAGTCTGGTACGGACGGCGCCGGCGAACACCTGAAAGACGTATAGTTGTGTTCCACAGCGAGCTGATTGAATTGACTGAGTAGTGACTCGCTTGCTCTCCTTTAGCCTTCCTCGGCATGAAAACGAAATGCTTACTGGTGCCACGTAGCCGGGCAGCTGCGGCAAAGAACGCCGGGCGGTTGAATTCGGGGAGATTGGTTATCGGCCCCGCGATATACACGACCATTTTGCTAACCTCGTGAAAGTCAGGCATGCACACCCGCAACAAACTACCCCTGGTTTATCGGTATCGGATGTGCATGCCTCAATGACACAAAAAAAAACGTACCCACCATGATATAAGTTCTGCTTTTAATAAGGAGGGACTATGTCTCCAGATACAAAAGCATTGGTAGATGCTATAGATAGCCTACATCAATCTAGTTCAATTTTTAAAAGTTATATATTTCCTTTTATACCTGTTGTTACAACGGCACTGCTCGGTTATTTTATTGCAAGGTTCAGTTTTAAATGGCAACAAAATAAACTATCAGAAGCTATCAGGCTTAAACAAACAAATGCATTCCTTATTCAAATAAGAAATGCATTTCAAGCATTGCTGACGGAAAAGAAAAAATATTATTATTTCATGCGTAATCATTCCAATGTCACAACTCGAATTTTCCTGATTAAGGAGATAACCACTCAGTTTCCTGATGTTAAAAATGTAGAGGATATGTATTTTTTAAACCCAAATAAAATAATTTCTGGTTGGGCTGATATCGACAACATATGTAAAATGGTTTGGCAGTATAATAAATTAGTGTATTTATCTGCCGTTCGAAATGAATTGGTAGGTGAAATTGATAAGCTTGTCTCATATGATTCTAGCGGGGCTCTTGTTTTCGATTTTACTTCTTTGGACGGACCGAATAGGCTTGTTTTCGAGAAGGCGATAAAAATCACTGAAACATTTATCAAATTGTTAGACGATATTGTCATTGATATGCATAATTTTCTGAATGATATTGAGAATATAACAAATGGATTCTTCCCAAAGATAGCGGGCAAGGTGGTTATCTTTGAATTTATTGGGGAGAATGATGTTTCTCAACATATTGAACGTATATGTGAACCTGATTTTGATATCTGGGCGAATGCAATCAACGGTGACTCGTCAAGTATACGAAGGGCATATAATGAGAATAATTTATATTAAATCATACGATAAGATAATTCATAATTCGGAGTAGTTTCTTCGCTAATGTGGGATGGCAGTGATCTCCTAGCTTGCACATTAAACTGACACATCCCGGTGTCCGCCACCGGGATTCTCGCACCGTCGTGAACCATCTCGCTTTGCTGTTCTCGCGAAATTTAGGTACGCACACCCGCAGCAACCCCTTGTTTATCGGCATTGGATGTGCATGCCTGAATTTGTCAGTACCCTCTATTTTTTATGGTAGACTAGATCCATGGTTGATATACAGAACCCTGATGGAGGAGTAATGCAAGACATTAGATTTTCCTTGTCTAAAGATATAAATAATCTATGCAAGGAGAAATTGATAAAAATAGGTTACAAAATAACTCAGGAGCCTAAGATTGGTAACTATTTAATACTTTACCTCAATGCTATGAAGCGAATTATTGATCTAAGACCTAGAAAGGTTCAATTGCCTAAGGATTTTACTATTCCTATTGAACGCCTAAATGGCGTTCGAATTTTTCTACGTAAGGTTGAGTTAGGAAAGAACCTGAATTCATATCAAAGCACTCATCTGAAAAGAATTGAGTTTTATGATTCATTTTTAAATGACTTTGGCTTTCATCATTTTCACCTTGGAGAAAAATTACAGCGTCATGGTAAGAATAAAGGTTTTATAGAAAGAACAGGATATGTACTGATAGCCAAAGTAGAAAATGATGATTTTTATGTTATTGGTATTTATAAACATGGTTCTGGACACGAAGATCTTTTCTCAGATCCAACATTGATTCAGAAATGTTATGACCATTGGCCACACTTAATTGAGCCTTTTGTGTTACGTGGACTTTTAGGTGGAGACAAATTTACGCCATCCGAAAGAGCGCTTCTGCGAAAAAGCAATGTAACAGTACCGATTTCTTTAGATAACGGTCTTATTATTATGTCTCCAGGCGGCGGGACTACATGTGCAGGAACGTCAACACAAAATATAATGCACCATGATAAAATAATGAGATCGTGCAAATATTATTCAGAACAGCTTTTAAAAATACTTAAACCGCGTCTTGATTGTAGTGCTACTTTTTCTGTGGTTTCATTTTGGCATGATTATCTTGTGCTCTTTTCACTAGAAAGGTGTGTTTTTTTACACTCCCGACTGCTGTTGAATAACTCAGTAGTAAACACGTTAATAGCTAGCGGTTTCGGACCATTATACTCACATGGATGGGTTCCTTGTGATTTGAATAAAATGACACTTGCTTTTTACCAATATCATCAGCCTGTAACAGGGATGGATTTTTTATGTCCTTTTCAGTCACTGGTAAAAATAAATCGCATTTCGTAATCCGGTGCGGTTTCTCCGTTAACGTGGGAAGGTCGTGATCCCCTTACTTGCACATTAAGCCGACGAATCCCGGTGGAACACCACCGGGATTCGATCCTTTTGTCAAGGTAAGAGTGGTAGAAGGGCATGTATCAAATTGCTCACCTTCTGGTCATCAAAATTCGTACAGCTATTGCTGTCTAACTGACGTTAGTTGGATAAAAATACGGCTTTTTGATGTGCATCTAATTCAGATCAAATATTCATCATACAAACCAGGTGAGAATTAAAACCTCTTTAAATCAATTTGATGCATGGTGAGTATGATTAAGAAAGTGTTATTGATTTCGGTGATGTGTCTGCTTTCGACTTCGGCATTTGCTCGCAGCGGTTGCTGCTCACATCATGGCGGTGTGGCGGCATGCGGAAGTGATGGTTATGAGCAATGTAACGATGGGAGTGAATCGCCGAGCTGCACGTGCGCTGACTACGATAAGTCGAGTGATAACCCTGTGCAAAAGAAGCGGGGTAACGGTCTGTTCACTCAGAACCGCCAGGTGAATCCGTATCTGGAGCCAGTGACAGTTAGTTATTTGAAAACACAGGTGATTAATTGAAAACATACAAAGGCATTATTTTGCAATTTTGATGCTGTCAGCAATTGGGTGACCTGCCCCCAGTATTAGATACAACCATCAGTTAGTAATGTCGGTTTGTTTACCTTCACATTTCCCATTCCGCCACCGTGCTGCAAACTCTGATGGCGTCTGATAATTCAGTGCTGAATGTGGACGACACTCGTTATAATCCTGCCGCCAGTCATTAATGATTTTCCTGGCGTGATCGATATTGCTGAACCAGTGCTCATTCAGACATTCATCGCGAAATCGTCCGTTAAAGCTCTCAATAAATCCGTTCTGTGTTGGCTTACCCGGCTGGATTAAGCGTAACTCAACACCATGCTCAAAGGCCCATTGATCCAGTGCGCGGCAGGTGAGCTCCGGCCCCTGGTCAGTTCTTATCGTCGCCGGATAGCCTCGAAACAGTGCAATGCTGTCCAGAATACGCGTGACCTGAACGCCTGAAATCCCGAATGCGATGGTAATTGTCAGACACTCCTTCGTGAAGTCGTCCACACAGGTCAGGCACTTGATCCTGCGACCGGTGGCGAGCGCGTCCATGACAAAATCCATCAACCAGATCAGGTTTGGGGCCGCCGGGCGGAGCAACGGCAGACGTTCTGTTGCCAGCCCTTTACCACGTCGTCTGCGTTTTACCCCCAGCCCGCTGAGATGATAAAGGCGATACACGCGCTTGTGATTAACATGAAGGCCTTCACGGCGCGGTAACTGCCAGATGCGGCGGTAGCCAAAACGCCTGCGCTCCAGTGCCAGATCAGTGATGCGCCCTGATAAGTGCACATCAGCCGCTGGACGCTGAGCCTCATAGCGGTAGGTCGACAGGTACAAACCTGTAAGCCTGCAGGCACGACGTTGCGACAGACCGATCGCATCACACATAAACTTAACGGCTTCCCGCTTGTGGCCTGTCGTCAGTACTTTCGCCCCAGGGCAACCTGAAGTGTCACCTTATCAAGCATGGCTTCGGCAAGCAGTTTCTTGAGTCTGGCGTTCTCTTCCTCAAGCGACTTCAGGCGCTTGACCTCGGGCTCCTCCATACCGCCATACTTCTTGCGCCAGGTGTAAAGGTGGCGTCGGAGATGGCGTGCTTACGGCAGAGCTCACGGGCAGAAACCCCGGCTTCGGCTTCGTGGAGGATACTGATGATCTGTTCGTCGGAAAAACGCTTCTTCATGAGGATGTCCTCATGTGGCTTATGAAGACATTACTAACATCTCGGTGTATTAATCAACGGGGAGCAGGTCAATGTCACCCAACAGAACAAATGATACTTCATACCTGTTCAAATAACCCATTGTATTTGTGTGTTTATTTCAGGGCGAAAAAATGGTTTATTTTTTGTGCTAACCCAAACTATTAAGTGTACAACAAATATCGCGGAGGTCTTTTTTTAATCAACAATAATAAAATAAATAAATCTAACTTATTGATTTTTATATTATAAAAAATAAATCAATTAATTGAATCCATAATGGCTGGGTAGCATATATTAATAACATGATGACTAAATTATAATTCTTTTACATCTGGTCAATAGTCGAGGTTAGAATGCGCTTAATTGTCATGCTGTTGAGCTTTATGGTCTCCACATCGATCTGGGCGGGCGATCTTGCTAAACCTACCGGTAAAGTCATTTTAACCCTGTCCGGTCATATCGAAAATACAAACCGGGATGGGAAAGCCGTTCTGGATATCGCCAGTCTTGAAAAGCTGGGGGTGGTCAGTTTCCAGACTACCTCTCCCTGGTATAATGGCCGCACCACTTTTACGGGTATTCCGCTGCAGAAACTTATGGATTATGTCGGGGCGAAAGGATCGGTCGTTAAAGTTACCGCGCTCAATGACTACACCACCATCATTCCGCTGAGTGACTTCAAAAAATACAATGTTATCCTTGCCTTAAAAATCAACGGAGAATACATGCCCATCCGTGATAAAGGCCCGCTATTCGTGGTGTATCCTTATGACAGCATCCCTGAACTGAATAACCAGGTCTATTATTCAAGATCAGCGTGGCAAGTCAGTAGAATGGATATAGAGTAGGGGTTCAGCGGAACATCATGAACAGAATACTGGCTGGCATTATATTTTTCCTTTTTGTATCTACTGGATATATCTCTTTTCTTGTCCATGAAAGACAGCAAGAGCTACAAAAACTCACGCAATACACTGATTCATGGTCTGCCGCCCAGATGGTATCAGAATATTATCGCTTTGAATCGTGGCTCGGTCTTTACACTATTGATGATGCGATGACACTTGATGATGTGCGTCTGCGTCTCGACATCATGCTCAGCCAGAGTGATTTAGTCAAAGAAGGTGATTTAGGTCATTATATAAACAACAACAAAGCGCACCATGATTTGGCGATAAAGCTTGAAGAAACACTGGATTATCTGGATGCGCATCTTGAGAGCATGAGTCGCCCGGAGCTACAAAAATATCTGAAAGTCATGCATACGTTGGATACCCCCCTTGGCCGTCTTTCATCCGGTGCATTAGACAAGGATGTCAACTCGATTAATAGCGCCAACCTCAAAATCAGGACGCTTTACTTTATTTATTCAGCAACATCTGTGCTGCTGATAATAGTCAGTGCGATCCTCGGGATTCTCATATTTTATCAGAACAGAAATATCCTCAAGGCACACCTTCAGGTGAAGAATCTTGCCGACGAGTTGCAAAAATCAAAAGAGAAACTGCAAGTTCAGAATGTAAAACTGGAGTATGACGCCTACCATGATTCTCTGACTGGGATGAACAACCGGCATTTCTTCTGGGAAAAATTAAATAACACCATTGCTCAGGCAGAAAAAAATGATGATTCTGTGACAGTGATGCTGTTTGATTTGGACCGATTTAAAGAGGTAAATGATACCTACGGACACGATGTTGGTGATATATTATTACAACAGATCTCCCAGCGTCTGGTTTCGATGAACTTTGCTTCAGAGACCTTTTATCGCTTAGGCGGCGATGAATTTGCCTTGCTCGCGAGTGGACTGACGGAGATGACAGCGGTTTCCCAGGCACAGAAAATATGCGCTGCGATTAACCAGCCTTATACCATCTATAATGCGATAATCAATATAACCACCTGTGTCGGTATAGCTATCTCAGATACTGAACACCGCTCTGACTATCTCTATAAATATGCCGATCTCGCCCTTTATGAAGCTAAAAATGAAGGTTCGAGTAAGATAAAAGTTTTCCGGCAGTGGATGTTAGACAAGCTTCAAGAAAGCAGAACCCTCGAGCATGATATGGCATTAGGGTTAGCGAATAACGAATTCGTTGTTTACTATCAGCCTATTGTCGATTCGTTTACCAGCGAAATTTACAGCTATGAAGCGCTTATTCGGTGGATCCACCCTTTGAAGGGACTCATGTCGCCAGATAGCTTTATTCCTGTGGCAGAAAAAACCGGCATGATTAACGAAATGGGAAAATCAGTGCTTGAGATGGCATGCCGGGAAGCGGCATCCTGGGTAGTGCCGGTGAAAATTTCAGTGAATGTTTCTCCTGTTCAGCTCAATAGCAAAGCTTTCGCCGGCATCGTCCTGTCGATTCTGAAAGAAACGGGGCTTCCGGCCGACCGTCTTGAACTGGAAGTAACGGAATCCTCTCTCTTTTCCGAGAGTCATGCGCCGATGAATACCCTTAACAGGCTCAGAGCTCTGGGGGTGAAAATATCAATTGATGATTTTGGCACGGGATATTCTTCACTTTCGCGTCTGAGTCGCATTGCTTTCGATAAAATCAAAATCGACAAATCTTTTGTGCATTCAATATCAGTACAGGAAGACGCCCTTAATATCATTAAGCTTATTACGGGCATGGCAAAATCCCTCAGTATGAAGGTTGTTGCTGAAGGGGTTGAAACCCGCGAACAACTGGAAAATCTTAAAGCGTTGGGCAGCGATTTCGCCCAGGGATATCTCTTCCGTCAACCTCAGCCTTATATCGATGGGGAAATCAAAAACGGTCCGCAGCATGAATAATGCGTGAAAAAGTCTGTCGCGGTCGCGATATGGTACAGTGTTTGTTGCTACGAGAACGATGACAGGTTTCTATTATGCAACAAATTGATTTCTATATGGTTGATGCGTTCAGCAGCACCACTTTTTCCGGCAATGCTGCCGCAGTATGTCCCCTGATGGAGTGGCTGCCCGACGAGACGCTGTTGAAAATGGCGAAGCAGCATAATCAGTCGGAAACCGCATTCTTCGTCGTCAGTGAGAAGGGCTTTGAACTGCGCTGGTTTACCTCTCTGGGGGAAATCAACTTGTGCGGCCATGCAACCCTCGCGGCGGCGCACGTCATCTTCGAACATCTGGATTACACGGGCTCATCTATCCATTTTGAAACCCGTTTTGTCGGTCCGCTGACGGTGACGCGTAGCGGCGAATGGCTGACGCTTGATTTACCAGCATGGCACGCAGAGCCGATAACTCCGCCTCCTTTACTGTTGGATGCTTTGGGCATCAGGACATACAGGGAAGTGCGTGTCGCGCGCGATTATCTGGTCGTGTTAGAGAATCAAGAGCAGGTTGCGGCTTTACAACCGGATATTCAGGCTATGATCCCGCTGGGCAAAATGATTTGCGTCACGGCGCCTGGTGATAAGCAATATGACTTTGTCAGCCGCGTTTTTTGTCCGGGTGACGCGGTACCGGAAGATCCGGTGACCGGTTCTGCACATAGCATGCTGATTCCATATTGGGCAGATAAACTGCAAAAGACACCGATGCTGGCCTATCAGGGGGGAGAGAGAGGTGGAGAGCTACGCTGTCGACTTGAGGGCGATCGCGTCTTTATCGGCGGACAGGCAACGACTTATCTGACAGGTAAAGTGTTTCTGCGCCAGGACGAGCATGCTGTTGGTAAGAAGGCCCTGGCAACCTTAAAATCAGCAGGTTGTCCTTAACTGTTGCCTGGCGTAATTTGTTTCTTTCCGACAGGTATGAATGAGGTTGCTATGCAGGCTTTACTGATTATCGATATGCAAGGTTTTGTTCCCGATCGCATTGCGGGAGGGATGGCCTATTTTCCCGCCAGCAGTATCGACAATATGCGCGCGACGATTGCGGCATTTCGGGCAGCGGGAAAACCGGTCCTGCATGTTCGCCATGAAACCCTCGAGCCAGGTTCGCCTCTGCAACGCGATAGCGCCCATTTCCAGCCCGTTATTGGGTTTGAAGAACACGCGGGCGAGCCTGTCTTTATAAAAACAACCTCGTCGGCGTTCAGTTCTACCGATCTTCACGGCTGGTTACAGCGCGCGCAGATTAGCGATGTCGCGGTGATTGGCGCAGTGGCGGGTTACTGCGTTAACTCTACCGTGCGCATGGGAGCAGACCTTGGGCTTTCCATGACGGTGATTCGCGATGCGGTGCTGAGCTTCCCGCTCGAGAATGCGGAAATTAGCGCAGAAGAGGTCTATCGCGTGACGCTAGCGTTGCTGGAAAACGGCTTTGCCAGCGGGATAAATACGGCTGAACTTCAGCTGAGCAACCATTAAATATAGATAATGCTGCCATTGGGCGAAAAAGGCGTCAGGTGGCAGCATATATGCGCTGTTTTTGATGATGATGGTGAGCGCGTCCTCGAGGGTTATAGTTTTACAGGTAGCATAAAATCCTGTTGACTACTCCCAGGCATGCGGCGCGAACAGATAGCCTTTATTACGCACGGTCTTAATGCGATATGGCTCGGTCGCGCTGTCCTGTAGTTTCTTGCGTAGCCGGGAAATCGCCACGTCCACGCTGCGATCCATCCCGTCGTAGCTGACGCCGCGCAGATTTTTCAGCAGTGCGTCGCGGTCCATGATTTGCCCCGCATGAGTCGCGAGCTCCCACAGCAAATCGAAATCGGCGGTGGAAAGGGCGATGCTTTCACCGCTCAGCAGGACCTGACGGTTCACCGGGTCGATGACCAGCGTACCGAAGCGAATGGTTTTGTGCGGCGTCAAGGCAGGTTGCGCGGCGACCGTTTGACTCCCGTTACCCGGATTTTGTCGTAGGTGAAGACGCAGGCGCGCCAGCAGCACGGCGGGCGGGGTCGTTTTGAGAATATAGTCGTTCGCGCCCATTTCCAGTGACAGAATATGATTCATGTCGCTATCCAGAGAAGTGAGCAGTACGATAGGGCCCGCCCATTGACCGCGCAGATCGCGGCAAAGCGTCATGCCATCTTTACCCGGTAACATGATGTCCAGCAGCACCAGATCCGGATTTTCACGGGCAATCGTCGCTTCGGCATTATCGCCCCGCGGCTCGACCACCACATCCATATCATGCTTGCCCAGATAGGCGGCGATCAGCGCCCCTACATCCGGATCATCCTCAACATAAACGATCTTATTCATGACTCTACGCACTGGCTGACAAAACGGCTACGATACACCGCGCGCAGCTTTGCCGCCACAAAAAAGGCCGCAGGGATCCCCCCTGCGGCCTCGTTCGGGCGCATGCCGCCACTGCGGCGGAAATGACGCCCATCTCGCGATTATTTCCGACTACGCCAGTGACTCACTATCAGGCTGACCAATACGCCAGCGATGACGGGAGCGGCAAGATCGTGCCAGAAAATAACGGCAAACTGCATCAGCGTCATATAGCCGCCTTCTGTTGCAATGGCAACGGTTCGCGGCTATCCTTGAACTGTTGGGTTTCAAGAATCGCCCCCTTATGTTGCCCGGTTAACGCCGAACAATGTGCGGGGGTTTTCTTTTATCCAGCAACAACGCCGCCGGGGATCAAGCCCCCGCAACACTGCGCCTCACCGGAAAGTCCGGCTTGCCGCGAATTCTACAATCTTTTGCCCAATGCGCTTTGTCCATCCTCTTTAATTGCGAGCACGCTTCTGAATTTTCATTCATAAAGACAACCGCTTCCGCTATGCTGGAGCAACATGTTGTTTATTGGTGAATAATAAGATGGGGTTGTTAATTAAGGCGCTGCTTGGCGCGCTGGTTGTGGTGTTGATTGGCATTCTGGCAAAAACGAAAAACTACGCCATTGCTGGGCTGATTCCGCTTTTTCCCACCTTTGCGCTGATTGCGCACTATATCGTTGCCAGCGAGCGGGGAACCGAAGCTCTGCGGGCGACCATCGTTTTTGGAATGTGGTCGATTATTCCCTATTTTCTCTATCTGTTGTCGCTGTGGTATTTCACCGGCATGATGCGCCTGCCGCTGGCGTTAGCCGGCGCCGTGGCCTGTTGGGGCGTTAGCGCCTGGCTATTAATTTTCCTGTGGGGCCGTTTTCACTAAGCGTTAGACCAGAGGCCGCCCGCCATCGACGGCGAAAGAGCGGCCCGTGACATAGCTGCTGCCGAGCAGATAATCGACCAGGTCGATTATCTCTTTCTCGCCGCCGGCGATTTTCATCAGCGATTTATTCAGCGCTTTTTGCCGATATTCGGCGTCATCATCCTCGTTAAACAGCACCAGCGCCGGGGCGATCGCATTAACCTTCACCTCGGGTGCCAGCTTGCGGGCAAACGAGCGAGTCATGTTGTCTAGCGCGGCCTTGCTGGCGGCGTAGGCGATATGCTTGTCGCTGCCGCGTTCCACCACATAGTCCGTGAAATGAATAATGTCGCTGGCTGCGTGGCCGTGTCCGCGCAGCAGGCCTTCAAGAGCATGGTTGAGCAGGTAGGGCGCATGCACGTGAATTTGCAGCATGGCGTTGAGCACCTGACTGAGCGGCGTAGATGGGCTTTCCGCCTGCCAGCCGCTGGCGTTATGGATGATGGCGCGCAGGCTGGTACAATGTGATTTCACCGCCTCGGCAAAGGCATTAATTCCCTCATCGTGGGCGAAATCTGCCTGAATACAGACAGCGCCCGCTCGCCGCATCACATCAATGGCCGGATAGTGCGTACGATAGCTGAGGATAACCGGCTGCTGTTGGGTGAGAAAATGGTGGGCAAGGGCGAGGCCGATACGGCGGCCTCCACCGGTTATCAGTACGGGGCGTGATAGCATGTTTCCCATCGTTATCTCCATATGTATTCTGCGATGGGGTGACCGCGTTACCCCATTAACATCCACGTTGCCGGCACAGCGGCAACCAGAAGTAGGCCGATTAAGGCTAATTCGCGACGCTTGAGCAGGATATTATCTTCATGCGTGCGGCGCGCATAGATAAAGACTAACAGGCCCGGCGCATAGAGTACGACCGATAGCAGCAGGTGCATCGGGCCGGACGCATATAATAACCATAAGCCATAAATGCAGGCACCGACACCAATCACTTTATGCAGCGGACGACGCGCCACCTTGAGTAAAAACGCGCCGACCAGGAAGTAAGGCACGAGGATCATCTCGGAAGCGATAGTCAGCAGCGTGTTGTAGTCAGAACCGGTCAGCCAGATTAGCACCAGGCTTGCCTGTACGCTCAGGTTGGTGAGCCACAGCGAGGCGGCAGGGGCGTTATTCGCGTTCTGTCGGGCGAAGATTCGCGGGAATGCTTTATGCGTGGCAGCCAGCAGCGGCACTTCCGCTGCCATAATTGTCCAGCTCAGGTAGGCCCCGCAAACGGAGACAATCAGCCCGGCGGCAATCACAATTTCACCCCAGGAACCCATCATACGCACCATCAGGCCCGCCATTGATGGATTGCGCATCTCTGCCAGTTCAGGACGGGCAACCACCCCCATTGACAGCAGCGTGACCAGCAGATAAACCCCCAGCGCGGAAATCACGGCCAGCAGCGTCGCGCGGCCAACATCTTTTTTATTGCGGGCGCGCGCCGACACCACCACCGCGCCTTCCACGCCAATAAACACCCAAAGCGTTATCAGCATAGTGTTTTTCACCTGTTCCCACACCGGCACGCCAAGGTCGATACCGTGGAAATCCAGAGTAAAGGTCTCGCTTTTAAAAGCGATCGCCGCCAGCACGATAAACAACCCCAGCGGTACCAGCTTGGCCAGCGTCGCGGCCAGGTTGATGCTGGCAGCCGTCTGTACGCCGCGCAGAACCAGAAAATGAACCACCCAGAGCAGCACCGAAGCCCCGACAATGGATTGCCAGGTATTACCGTCGCCAAACAGGCGCAGTTCAGGCGTATCGGTAAAGAAACTGAGGGCGGAGAAAACAATCACCAGATAGGAGACGTTGGCAATCACCGCACACAGCCAGTAACCCCATGCGGAACAAAAGCCGATCAGTTCCCCGAAACCTTCGCGCGCGTAGGTAAAGATACCGCCGTCAAGATCCGGACGGATGCGGGTCAGTACCAGCATGGCGATGGCAAGGAACAGAATGCCCACGCCGGTGATAGCCCAGCCAATCAGCAGTGCGGCGGGGCTGGCGACCTCGGCCATGTTTTGCGGCAGGCTGAATACGCCCGCACCGAGCATTGAGCTCAGAACCAGAGCCGTCAGGGCGCTAAGCCCTAATTTCTTTTCCATGAGAATCCTGTCGTGGAAGGCGAAGAACAAGAATATTTATTTGGCGAAATCGCATAAACATGGAGGATTGCGCTGAGGCGGCGATTTTACGGAGAGCGATGCATACATGCAACAATGTATAAAAAGAAATGAATAAAAAAGGCGGCTTACGCCGCCTTTTGCTGTTGCTTACTTGTACAGGTCGGCGCTGATGGTGACGTTGCCGCCGCGCTCCTGCCATTCACGGGTAATGTGGTAATACTTAGCGCCTTTCTTAGCGGCGCGTTTTGCCACCTGATAAGACACTTCGGTCATGTTGCCGTAGTTACCGGTGAACTTGATGCTGTCGAACGGAATCATCTGTGCGGCAGTGACTTTGTTCAGTTCTTCGACTTTCGTACCGTCAGGAAGCGTGACACTGTAACGCCCACCCTTGGTGGTCTGTGTTTCGAAGAAACGGCCTACGCCGGTGCCCGCACCGACGGCGGCGGTTGTCGCTACACCCGGGATCTCAACCTGTTTCGCTGCTTCGCCGCCTTCTGCCAGCAGTTTACGTCCGGCGTCAGAATCTGCCGGAATGGCATCCGGGCTCTGCAATACGCGTTTTTCCGCATCGGCTTTATAGATGTAGGCGGTAATACGCTGGTTACCGCCGTCGTTCGCATCAACCTGACGGACGATAAAGAAGGAGGCGGCGCCTTTGGCTTTGGCGGCCTTGGTAATAGCATCGTTCACTTCCGGCTGGCTGCGGTAGAAGCCCTGAACGGTGACGGTGTCGTAAGGCACCAGCGCAACGGCCTGGTCTTTCGGCAGTTCCATCACGCCATTGATGATGCGATTTTTCGGAGCGTCGGCTTTCGGCGCGTCTTCTTTATAGAGATCTGCCGTGACGCGCCAGTTGCCGCTGTTGCCGTAATCAGAGGTATCGACAACATAGAAAGAGGCTGCGCCTTCTTTGTCCGCTTTGCGGGACATGGCGTTGACTGCATCGCCAATGGCGGTATAGCGACCGGTGATCACCACGCGGTCATAGGGCTTCAGTGCGGACGCTTGCTCCGGGGTCAGCTCGGTGGCTGCATGAGCGGACATTGCCGCGGCAGACAGCATGGCGGACACGAGGAGGGTGTTCTTAAGCTTCATAAAAATAATCCTTCGCCTTGCGCAAACCAAATTCGGGTCATGTTGTTAACGGGAAAACGTCTGATTATGGCATTGAAATGACGCTACTGTCTGCGTCATTTTTAACTTCAGATGCGAACCCGGTGACGGTTTTGGATAACTTTTCCTGATATGTTGAAAAAACGGGCGCTTGACCGGAAAAAGCGGTCAACCATATGACTTTTTTAAGTTAATAGAATGTTAACCGCGCCGTCTTGCCCGCGAAAAATCATGTTTTCCCACGGAGAAGAAGCGAATTATGGGGCTCGCTACTCAAATCGGGGCAAATATCGCTGTTTGTAGCGGCTGGAACTCCTTATTTGGCATTTAATGCAAAAATAGTGTTTTTCGGCGCTAGATCACAATCGGTATTTTCAGTAGGTTATAGACAGTTTGTTACTGTTTTATTTATTCAGGTTGTTCGCCTGTTAGGTCACTTACGGGTTACCCGCAACAAACTGACAAAACGGCAAACCATTAAATAAGAACCGATATAAGGGAATAGTTATGCGTATTGGTGTACCAAAAGAAAGGTGGGCCCAGGAAACGCGAGTCGCAGCAACGCCGAAAACGGTTGAGCAGCTGCTGAAGCTCGGTTTTAGCGTGGCCATTGAAAGTGGTGCAGGAAAACTAGCCAGTTTTGATGACGAAGCATTTGTGCAGGCTGGTGCAGAGATTGTATCAGGCGATGATATCTGGCAATCCGACGTTATCCTCAAGGTTAACGCGCCGCTGGATGAAGAAATTGCGCTGCTGAACCCGGGTACGACGCTGATTAGCTTTATCTGGCCGGCACAAAATGCTGAGCTGATGGCAAAATTGGCTGAGCGGAATATTAACGTCATGGCGATGGACTCCGTGCCGCGTATTTCCCGTGCCCAATCGCTGGATGCGTTAAGTTCGATGGCGAACATTGCGGGTTATCGCGCTATCGTCGAAGCGGCTCACGAGTTCGGTCGTTTCTTTACCGGCCAAATCACCGCGGCGGGGAAAGTTCCACCGGCGAAAGTGATGGTGATTGGCGCGGGCGTAGCGGGTCTTGCCGCTATCGGCGCGGCGAACAGCCTTGGCGCGATTGTGCGTGCGTTCGACACCCGCCCGGAAGTGAAAGAGCAGGTGCAGAGCATGGGCGCCGAATTCCTTGAGCTGGACTTCAAAGAAGAAGCCGGCAGCGGAGACGGTTATGCCAAAGTGATGTCAGAGGCGTTTATTGCCGCTGAAATGGCTCTGTTTGCCGCGCAGGCAAAAGAGGTCGACATCATCGTTACCACCGCGTTGATTCCGGGCAAACCGGCGCCGAAGCTGATTACCCGCGAAATGGTGGATTCCATGACGCCGGGGAGCGTCATCGTCGACCTGGCCGCGCAAAACGGCGGTAACTGCGAATACACCGTGCCAAATGAAATTTTCGTCACGGCAAACGGCGTGAAGGTGATCGGCTATACCGATTTGGCCGGACGCCTGCCGACGCAGTCATCTCAGCTGTATGGCACCAACCTGGTGAACCTGCTGAAGCTGCTGTGCAAAGAGAAAGACGGCAACATCACTATCGATTTTGATGACGTCGTGGTGCGCGGCGTGACCGTCATCCGCGAAGGCGAAGTCACCTGGCCGGCACCGCCGATTCAGGTTTCGGCACAGCCGCAGGCAGCGCAGAAAGCCGCGCCAGCGCCAAAAGAGCCGGAGAAACCGGTGTCACCGTGGCGTAAATATGCGCTGATCGCGCTGGCCATCATTCTGTTTGGCTGGCTGGCGAGCGTCGCACCGAAAGAGTTCCTCGGTCACTTCACCGTGTTCGCGCTCTCCTGCGTAGTGGGTTATTACGTGGTGTGGAACGTCTCGCATGCATTGCACACGCCGTTGATGTCGGTCACGAATGCTATCTCAGGCATTATCGTGGTTGGCGCGCTCCTGCAGATTGGCCATGGTGGCTGGGTAAGCTTCCTGAGTTTTATCGCGGTATTGATCGCCAGCATTAATATTTTTGGTGGTTTCACCGTCACTCAGCGCATGCTGAAAATGTTCCGCAAAGGATAAGGGGTAACAAATGTCTGGAGGATTAGTTACAGCTGCATACATTGTTGCCGCAATCCTGTTTATTTTCAGTCTCGCCGGGCTTTCCAAACACGAAACCTCGCAGCAGGGCAACTACTACGGCATCGCCGGTATGGCGATTGCCCTGATCGCGACCATCTTCGGGCCGGATACCAGCAATGTGGCGTGGATCCTGCTGGCGATGATTATCGGCGGCGCGATCGGTATTCGCCTGGCGAAGAAAGTGGAAATGACCGAAATGCCGGAGCTGGTCGCGGTGCTGCACAGCTTTGTCGGTCTGGCCGCGGTGCTGGTGGGCTTCAACAGCTACCTGCAGCATGAAACCGGTATGGAGCAGATTCTGGTCAATATTCACCTGACAGAAGTGTTCCTCGGTATCTTTATCGGTGCGGTCACCTTTACCGGTTCTATCGTGGCGTTCGGCAAGCTGTGCGGCAAGATGTCTTCGAAGCCGCTGATGCTGCCAAATCGTCACAAGCTGAACCTGGCGGCGCTGGTGGTTTCCTTCCTGCTGATGGTGGCTTTCGTGCGCACCGACAGCGTGGGCACTCAGGTGCTGTGCCTGCTGGTGATGACCATTATCGCGCTGGCTTTCGGTTGGCACCTGGTGGCATCTATCGGTGGGGCAGACATGCCGGTAGTGGTCTCGATGCTGAACTCATACTCCGGTTGGGCGGCGGCGGCGGCGGGCTTTATGCTCAGCAACGACCTGCTGATCGTCACCGGTGCGCTGGTGGGTTCTTCCGGTGCCATCCTGTCTTACATCATGTGTAAGGCGATGAACCGGTCGTTCTTCAGCGTTATTGCGGGTGGTTTTGGTACCGACGGTTCCTCTACCGGTAGTGATGAAGAAGTGGGCGAGCATCGCGAAATTAACGCCGAAGAAACCGCTGAAATGCTGAAAAACTCCCACTCGGTAATCATCACCCCGGGGTATGGCATGGCGGTGGCGCAGGCACAGTATCCGGTAGCGGAAATCACCGAAAAACTGCGCGCGCGCGGTATCAAAGTGCGCTTTGGTATCCACCCGGTTGCCGGGCGTCTGCCGGGCCACATGAACGTGCTGCTGGCGGAAGCGAAGGTGCCTTACGACATCGTGCTGGAGATGGACGAAATCAACGATGACTTTGCTGACACCGATACCGTACTGGTTATCGGCGCGAACGATACCGTTAACCCGGCCGCGCAGGACGATCCGAAAAGCCCGATTGCTGGCATGCCGGTTCTGGAAGTGTGGAAGGCGCAGAATGTTATTGTCTTCAAGCGCTCCATGAATACCGGTTACGCTGGGGTACAGAACCCGCTGTTCTTTAAAGAAAATACTCAGATGCTGTTCGGCGATGCGAAAGCTAGCGTGGATGCCATTCTGAAAGCGCTGTAATCACCGCGTATAAAATGAAGGCCGCCATTCTTCTGAGGAATGGCGGCCTTATATTTGATTTATGATTGTTTTTGGTCAAAAAGTGCGCAGTGAAAGGTGTTATAATGTTCTATGTCGTTCAAACCAACAGAGGAACTTATGGATACCTTGTTAACGCCTGCACAATTGGCCATCGAATATCTTCGTCGCGAAACCACACCTTTAACCCCTGCACAGTACCTGAAACGCGTTAAGCAACTTGAGCTGGAATTTGCTGACCTGATGGCGCTTTCTGCCATTGAACTGAAAGAAGAGATCGACTTTGCCTGGCGACTAGGGCTCCATTGATAGCATCCCGCTAGCCTGGCAGCGCATGATGATGCCGGGAAGCTAATCGCAAGACAAAAAAAACCGGCCATTTGAATTGACCGGTTTTTTTGTCACATCACACCACTTAATCGTCTTCTTCGTCGTCCATCTCGACGGGGGTCTGATAGTCATTGGGTTTGATCGCGAGCAGGTCGCAGCGCAGGTGGTCAATAACCTGTTCGGCAGTGTTGCCGAGGAAGGCCGCCGAAATACCGGTTCGTCCGATAGTGCCCAGTACCACGATGCCGGCGTCAAGATGCGCGGCAAGATCCGGAATGACCTCTTCAGGCAACCCTTTCTCGACGTGAGTAAACTTCTCATCAATACCAAATTTCTGGCGCAACGATTTCATCGCCAGCAGGTGCTGGCCGCGAATCGCATCGTTGTAAACGCTGGGGTCGAAATCAGGCAATTCAATGGCGATATTGATCGGCGTGACCGGGAAAGCGCCGACCAGGTGCACTTCGGTATGGTTGACCTGTTCGGCCAGCTCAAGGGTCTCTTTGACCAGCTTCTCGTTCAACGCGTTATGGTACGCTTCTTCGCTGGCAAGGTTGACGGCAACGAGTGCTTTACCGCCTTCAGGCCACGGCTGATCTTTCACCATCCATACCGGGCATGGGCATTTACGTAACAGGTGCCAGTCGGTTGGGGTGAAGATCACCGACTCCAGCTTGTCGTGCTGGTGGGCCATTTTCAGCAGCAAATCGTGGCCGCCGCTGACAACTTCCTGGATGATGGCTTCGAACGGGCGATTATGCCACACCACTTTGATCTCCAGCGGAACGCCGGCTTCCAGGTAGTATTTGGCCTGTTCGCGGATCCATGCGGTTCGCTGGCTAATCACGCCCTGGCGCATTGCGGTGCGCTCATCAGGAGACAAAAGGGTGGTCATTTCATAGGAAAAGTCATAGATCGGCAAAAAGGCTTTAATGCGGCCGCCAATCCGTTGATGAAGATACACAGCACGTCGTAGCGCAGGCTGGTCGTCCTGATTCGGATCGATCGCCACGAGCATATTTTGATATCTGGCCATACAGGGTCTCCTTACAGCTGTAACCACAGTTTGTAAGTAAAAGATAACTCATATAGTGGGATTGAAACAGGGGGGAACCTTCGCAAGATCAATAAACAGGATAAATTAGCCTTGTCGTGGGCATCGGAGAAGTTCGATAAATTCAGATTTAATGCGTAGGTTTTTTTACACAGAATGAGATAGATTTCTCTCAGATACCCCGCACACAAGGAAATGACGATGACCCAGCGTTCCTCACTCTTAAAGACGGTCGCGGCCGTCGTTGCGTTGTCGCTCTGCGCAGCGCCAGTGTTGGCCGACCCCGGCAACGGGCATGGCAACGGTAACGGCAACCACGGCAACAGTAGCCACGGTAATAGTAAAAGCGATAAAGGGAATAGCCAGCAGTGGAGTAAAGGCCAGGACAAGGACCACGGATCGACATCGCGTAAGAATTACGGCAAACCCGACCATGTTGACCGCGATATCAGCTACGCAACGGCCAGGCAGCTCGCGGTTAACTATGGCCTGACCGGCTACAAATCTTTGCCACCGGGCATTGCTAAAAATTTGGCGCGAGGTAAACCGCTGCCACCGGGTATTGCGAAAAAAGCGGTTCCGGGATCAATGCTCAATCAGCTTCCTTATTACCCCGGTTATGAATGGCAGGTGATTGGCGATAACCTGGTACTCATTGCTTTAAGTACGGCGATTGTCACGTCGGTGATTAACGGCGTATTTGATTAGAGAGCTGAAGCAGACAATAAAAAACCCCGGCTTGCCGGGGTTTTGTATTGGTGTCATGAAACAGCGGTCAGGCGACGTTACGAGTATGACCCGCGAGAATAGCCAGCGCATCGCTGTTTTCAATGGTGATGTATTTACCTTTCACCGCCAGCATGCCGCTTTTCTGGAAACGACCCAGCAGTCGGCTGATGGTTTCTACCGTCAGACCCAGGTAGTTACCGATATCGCCACGGGTCATGGTGAGACGGAATTCACGCGGCGAGAAACCACGCTGAGCGAAACGACGCGACAGGTTATAGATAAAGGCCGCCAGGCGCTCTTCCGCGTTTTTCTTCGACAGCAGCAGGATCATGTCCTGATCGCCTTTGATCTCTCCACTCATCAGACGCATCATCTGCTGACGCAGGTTCGGCATTTTGCCTGAGAGGTCATCAAGGGTCTCAAACGGGATTTCGCACACCATGGAAGTTTCCAGCGCCTGAGCAAAGCTCGGGTGATGGCCGGTGCCGATGGCGTCGAAGCCAACTAAATCGCCTGCCAGATGGAAACCGGTGATCTGCTCATCGCCTTGCTCGGTAATGGTGTAGCTCTTGATGGTACCGGAACGGATGGCATACAGAGACTTCAGTTCATCTCCGGCTTTGAATAACGTTTGCCCTTTCTGAATAGGCTTTTTGCGCTCGATAATATTATCCAGCTGATCAAGCTCATGCTCATTAAGAGTGAACGGGATGCAAAGCTGGCTGATGCTGCAATCCTGGCAATGGATCGCGCAACCGCCAGACTGAATGCGTCGTATAATTCTCTTTTCCGGGATCATAGGTTTGCTCAAGCCGTAATTGATATTGGTCAATTTTAACATCTTTTTGTTGAGCAGGTAAGTCTCGGCGCGCGTATTCACCCAAGATTAAAATGGGATAGCAGGGAATGAGATATATATCATTGATATAGAATATAAATTTTCAGGCGCATTTATCGCTAAAGCGCCTGTTAAGCTCATAAAGGGCACAGAAAATCAAAGCAGCAGATAGCCTTCGTGTCGCAGAAGCCACTCTTTACGCTGTACGCCGCCAGCATAACCGGTCATGGTGCCGTTGCGTCCGATCACCCGATGGCAGGGCACGACGATACTCACCGGGTTAGATCCATTGGCGGCGCCTACGGCGCGAGCGGCTCCCGGACGGCCAAGCTGTTCGGCTAGCTGCCCGTAGTGCATCACCTGACCACAGGGGATGGTGCGCAGGGTTTGCCAGACTTCGCGCTGAAAGGGGGTTCCGGCGGTGGCGGTAGGCAGGGATTCGATCACCGCCAGGTCGCCATCAAAATAGTTCGCCAACTGCTGACTCAGCCCGCCGGGGTTGCGTGATGTGACGCGGGTATAGCCTTCAGTTCGGTAGTGAATATCCAGCAGTTGCACCATACGGTCGCTGTGTTCTTCCCATTCCACGGCGCGCAAATGAAAGTTCTCATCACACAGAATCCACAGCGGCCCGAGCGGTGTGGCAATTTTATCTTCAAGCAACGTCAGCATGCGCACTCTCTATATATGATATGTTTACGCAAATTATTCCTGCTTGACACCATAGCATGTGAATGGCCGCTGGCTCTATACCTCAGATGTATAACATCACAAAGGATATGGCTTATTTATCATCAACTATAAAGCTCGGTTATATCGAATAATACCTTGATGAAGGCTTGGTTAAAATATAACCAGATAAACGCTGAGGGAAAGCGTTCTGCTTGAATGTAACTCAATGAAATTTAAGATGAATGACTCGTAATAAAAATCGGGGTCTGTCGACATCGCCAGACCCCGCAGCAACCACACAGGTGTATCCGTACCGATTCCCACATTTTGCTCCGCACAGCGGGTAATACTATTTATAACGGGTCTGCGCTTATTTTCCAGATAATTCTTGGTGATTTATTTCACGTATTCTGAATAGGGATAGATAATTAATTAATGATTTATATCATTTAAGTTTTAGTTCAATCATACGTGTAGCAAATTAATTATCGTGCAGTCTATTTTGCATGCCAATCATTTTGACGCAAAGGGAAAAGCATTGAGCCTGCAAGGCCGCGCGGCTATAGTATCCGCCTGTGGTAATAAGGGGGGAATTCTCATGAATCTTGACGACAAATCGCTGTTTCTTGACGCCATGGAGGATGTCCAGCCGCTGAAGCGCCACAGCGACGTTCATTGGCAGCCAGTGCGCAACGCCCGAACCCGCCAGCAGGTGGATACACTGCAGCTCGATAATTTTCTCACCACCGGTTTTCTCGACATTGTCCCGCTCGCCACCCCGCTGGAGTTTAAGCGAGAAGGGCTACAGACAGGCGTTCTGGATAAACTGCGGCAGGGCAAATACAGCCAGCAGGCCAGCCTGGATTTACGTAAGCAGACCGTTGAACAGTGCCGTCAGAGCCTGTTTGCCTTTCTCCTACAGGCTGAACAAGACAATTTACGCAATATCCTGATTATTCACGGTAAAGGTAAGGAAGAGGGCTCGCACGCAAACATTATTCGCAGCTATCTTGCTCGCTGGTTAACTGAATTCGACGACGTTCAGGCTTTCTGTAGCGCGCTACCGCACCATGGCGGTAGCGGCGCATGTTATGTGGCGCTGCGTAAATCGGCGGCGGCGAAACAGGAAAACTGGGAGCGCCACGCTAAACGTAGCCGCTAACGCAGCAAAAGCGTCAACTCTGATGCGGCTTTTTGCAGTTCGGGCAACACGCGATCCAGCAATTCAGCCGCGGATACCTGTCCGGCATGGACGCCGACGTTCAGCGCCGCCTCCACCTGGCCCTGCGAATTAAACAGCGGCACCGCAAGTGAACGCAGACCCATCTCCAGCTCCTGATCGTTTAACGCATACCCCTGTTGACGCACCGCCTTCAGCTCGCTGCGCAGCTTACTGACAGACGAAATGGTCTGCGGGGTATAGCGGATCATGGTGATGCGGGCCAACATATCGTTGAGTTTTTCTTCTGGCTGGTAGCTCAACAGCACGCGCCCCATTGAGGTTGACCACGCCGGCAAACGACTGCCGATATCCAGGTCTATGGTCATAATGCGCGAGCTGGACGCTCGGGCGATGTAGAGAATATCGTCGCCGTCGAGGGTGGCGATTGAGCAAGACTCATTAAGCATATCGCTTAAATGTTTCAGCACCGGCTGCGCGGAACGTGCCAGGGGCGTAGAGGCCAGCCATGCGTGCCCCAGCGATAAAATGCGCGGGCGCAGTTGAAAATTTTTGCCATCCTCGGCGTAGACAAACCCCAATTTACCCAGGGTATACAGGCAGCGACGGACGGCCGCGCGGGGGATCCCCGTCTTCTGGCTGATTTGCGAAATCGACAGCAGCCGCCGCTGCGGAGTGAAGGCCTGAATCACCTCCAGCCCACGCGCCAGCGAGGCCATAAAGTTAGGGTCACCTTTAAACGGGTCGCTATCGCCCGTCAAAATATCGTCTGGATGTTTCTCCATTTTTCTCTCCGATTATGCCGCCGATCACATTCTCAGCCTAAACATACACGATGTTCGATTATCGCACCATATTTCGATTATCGCCCTTGACCGGCATCGTTAAGCGGGTCACATTTTGTGCGAACAACGAATATTAGTGCGATAACCGCACAACGAGGAGCAACCTGATGATTGATAAAAGTGTGCCGACGCTGGCGGATGCCGTCGCGGGTATTCACGATGGGGCGACCATTATGATCGGCGGCTTTGGGCCGGCCGGGCAGCCAACGCTGCTGATCGATGCGTTGATTGAACAGGGCGCACGCGACCTGACCATTATCAATAACAACGCCGGAAACGGTGAAATCGGCCTCGCGGCGCTGTTGAAGGCCGGGCGGGTACGTAAAATGATCTGCTCATTCCCACGCCAGGTCGACTCACAGATTTTCGACGACCTGTATCGCCGCGGCAAAGTGGAGCTGGAACTGGTTCCGCAAGGGAACCTGGCCGCCCGCATTCAGGCCGCTGGCGCAGGCCTTGGCGCTATTTTCACCCCGACGGGCTACGGCACGCCATTAGCGGAAGGCAAAGAAACCCGTGAAATCGATGGCCGCCACTATGTGCTGGAGTACCCGATTAGCGCCGACTTTGCGCTGATTAAAGCTCACCAGGCTGACCGTTGGGGCAACCTGGTTTATCGCAAAGCGGCACGTAACTTTGGGCCTATTATGGCCACGGCGGCGAAAACCACCATTGTGGAAGTCACCAGCATGGTGGCGCTGGGCGATCTCGACCCGGAAAACGTCGTCACGCCGGGCATTTTTGTGCAACGCGTGTTCGCGCAGGAATCTTTCACCGCTCAGGCGCAGCGAGCTTAAGGAGCCGACAATGCAAAAAATCTCTCGTGACGATATGGCAAAACGCGTGGCGCAGGACATTCCGGAAGGCGCCTACGTGAACCTGGGCATTGGCCTGCCGACCCGCATTGCCAACTATCTGCCGTCTGATAAAGAAGTCTTTTTACACAGCGAAAACGGCCTGCTGGGCATGGGGCCAAAACCGGCGCCCGGTGAAGAAGATCCCGAACTGATTAACGCCGGCAAAGAGTACGTGACTCTGCTGCAGGGCGGCTGTTATTTCCATCATGGCGACTCCTTTGCCATGATGCGCGGCGGCCATCTGGATATTTGCGTGCTGGGAGCCTACCAGGTTTCTGCCGCTGGCGATCTGGCCAACTGGAGCACCGGCGCGCCGGACGCGATTCCTGCCGTTGGCGGGGCGATGGATCTGGCCGTTGGCGCACGTCAGGTGTTTGTGATGATGGACCACCTGACCCGTGACGGTGAATGTAAGTTAGTGGAACAGTGCACCTATCCGCTGACCGGCGTCGGTTGCGTCAGCCGCATTTATACCGATCTCGCCGTCATTGATATCACCTCCAATGGCCCGGTGGTGCGCGAAATCTTCAACGGTATCTCTTTCGATGAATTACAGCGTATTACCCCTGTTACCCTGATTTACGACGCGGTCGCGGAAAGCGCCTAAGGAATGATGATGAATCAAGCATTTATCTGCGACGCGGTACGCACACCGTTTGGTCGTTTTGGTGGTACTCTGGCTGGCGTACGCGCCGACGATTTGGCCGCTCTGCCGCTGAAAGCGTTGCTGGAGCGTCATCGCGGGCTTGACCCGGCGCGTATTGACGATGTGATTTATGGCTGCGCGAATCAGGCCGGGGAAGATAACCGTAACGTCGCGCGTATGGCGCTGCTGTTGGCCGGGCTGCCGGAAACAGTACCGGGCAGCACCATCAACCGTCTTTGCGGCTCCAGCCTGGACGCCATTGGCGTGGCGGCGCGGGCGATTAAAAGTGGTGAAACCCAGTTGATGATTGCGGGGGGCGTAGAAAGCATGTCGCGCGCGCCGTTCGTGATGGGCAAAGCGGAAAGCGCGTTCAGCCGCGCCATGAAGATGGAAGATACCACCATCGGTTGGCGGTTTATCAACGCGCAAATGAAAGCGCTGTACGGCGTGGATTCGATGCCGGAGACGGCAGAAAACGTGGCGACAGATTTTACCATTTCCCGTGCCGACCAGGATGCTTTCGCGCTACGTAGCCAGCAGCGTACCGCACAGGCGCAGGCCAATGGCGCGTTTAATGACGAGCTGATCCCGGTGTGGATCCCGCAGCGCAAAGGCGAACCCCTGTGTTTTGCCCAGGATGAACATCCGCGCAGCACCTCGCTTGAGGCGCTGGCGAAGCTGAAAGGCGTGGTGCGCCCTGATGCGACCGTCACCGCGGGTAACGCGTCCGGGGTAAACGATGGCGCCTGTGCGCTGCTGTTAGCCAGCGAGCAGGCGATGGCGCAGAATGATTTACAGCCGCTGGCTCGCGTCGTCGGCGTGGCAACTGCCGGTGTTGCGCCACGTATTATGGGATTCGGGCCAGCGCCAGCGGTACGGAAAGTCCTGGCTCAAACGGGTCTGACGCTGGCGCAGATGGACGTTATCGAGTTGAATGAAGCTTTCGCCGCCCAGGCGCTGGCCGTGCTGCGCGATTTAGGTCTGCCGGATGATGCCGCGCACGTGAACCCGAACGGCGGGGCGATTGCGCTGGGGCATCCGCTGGGCGCTTCCGGTGGACGGCTGGCGATGACCGCGGCCTACCAGCTGCGTCGTACCGGCGGGCGGTATGCGCTATGCACGATGTGTATCGGCGTCGGCCAGGGGATCGCGCTGATTATTGAACGCGTATAAGGAGCTGGAATGAGTTTGTTGACCCCGCTATTGCGTACCCAGGCGCTGACGGAATTTTTCAGCGCCGAGCAAACGGTGCAGGGGATGCTGGATTTTGAGGCGGCGCTCGCGAAGGCACAGGCGCAGTGTCAGGTGATTCCTGACGCTGCGGTTGCGCCGATCGCCGCAGCCTGTCAGGCGCAGTCGCTGGATTTACCCGCACTGGCGAGCGCGGCGGCCAACGCCGGTAATCTGGCGATACCGCTGGTTAAGCAGCTGACGCAGCGCGTGAAAGCGCACGACCCTGAAGCAGCACGCTACGTCCACTGGGGAGCAACCAGCCAGGACGCCATTGATACCGGGCTGAATTTACAGCTGCGCAAGGCGCTCGATGAGACACAAGTCCGTCTTCGCCGCCTTACGCAAGTGCTGGCCGAACAAATTACCCGCCATCAACACACGCTGATGCCGGGCCGCACCTGGATGCAGCACGCGCTCCCTATCACCTTTGGTCTGAAGCTGGCCGGTACGCTTGACGCGCTGCTGCGCTGGCAATTGCGGCTGGATGAACTGCGCCCGCGCGTACTGACTCTACAGTTTGGCGGCGCGGCGGGGACGCTGGCCTCGCTGAAAGACAAAGGGCCAGAGGTCGCGAAGCGGCTGGCTGACACGCTCAACCTTTCGCTGCCCGATACCCCCTGGCACAGCCAGCGCGATCGTATTGTTGAAGTGGCGAGTTGGTTTGCGGGGCTTAGCGGCACGTTGGGTAAATTTGCCAATGATTTTTCGTTGTTGATGCAAACCGAAGTCGCTGAAGTAAGCGAACCGATTGCCGAAGGTCGTGGCGGGTCGTCTGCGATGCCGCATAAGCGCAACCCGGTAAGCTGCGCGGCGATTCTTGCCGCCGTACAGCGTATACCCGGGTTGATGGCGACGCTGTACGGCGCACAAATTCAACAGCATGAGCGTGCGCTGGGCGGCTGGCAGGCCGAGTGGGAAACATTGCCAGAGTTAGTGATGTTGACTGGCGGCGTACTGGAAAACAGTGAATATCTGCTGCGCGGTATGCAGGTTAATGCGGCGAAGATGCGCGCCGATCTGGATATCACCCACGGTCTGATTATGGCCGAATCCGTTACTCAGGCGCTGGCGGCCTTTATTGGCAAAGCCGACGCCCATCATCAGGTAGAAAAAATCTGTCATCGGGCGATAGCGCTGGATTGCCCGTTACAACCACTGCTGGAGAACGATCCGCTGGTCAGCCAGCATCTTTCTTCAGCGCAACTCTCGCAACTGCTGGACCCAGCGACCGCACTCGGCAGTACCGACCACTTTGTGCGCCAGGTTGTGGCGCGCTATCAGGAGCAGGGAAATGAACATCCATTATCGCCTTGAAGGACCAGAAACGGCACCGGTGTTGGTGCTCTCTAACTCGCTGGGTACGACTCACGCTATGTGGGATGCGCAGATGCCCGCATTGACCGAGTATTTTCGCGTGTTGCGCTACGACACGCACGGTCATGGACAAACGCAAAAACGCGGAAAGGTGACGTTGTCACAATTGGGTGAAGACGTCATTACGCTACTCGATCACCTGAATATTCCACAGGCCTTTTTCTGCGGCATTTCAATGGGCGGCCTGACCGGCCTCTGGCTGGCTCGTTTCGCGCCGGAACGCTTTACTGCCGTTGCGGTGGCGAATACGGCGGCGAAGATTGGCGAGCAGGCCAACTGGCTGTCGCGGGCGCGCACTGTGCGTACCGAAGGCATGGGCGTGGTGGCGGCAGGGTCGGCGGATCGTTGGTTTACACCGCATTTCCGTCAACATCAACCGGCGGTGGTTGAACAGCTTTGTCACCAGCTCGCCACCTCCGAGGCGGAAGGTTACGCGGAATGCTGTGAAGCGCTGGCGGCGGCTGATTTACGAGGCGAAGTCGCGGCTATCACTGTGCCGATGCTGATTATTGCCGGTGAGTTCGACCCGGTGACCACCGTAGCCGATGCCGATTATTTACATCAACAAATTGACGGTTCTTTCCAGGTAGATTTGGCGGCATCGCATTTGTCGAACGTCGAAGCCAGCGAAGAGTTTACCGCCGCGTTGATCGCATTTTTACGGAGGAATGATGGAAGATAATCAACGTTATCAGCAGGGTATGGTAGTGCGCCGTAAGGTGCTGGGGGATGCCCACGTTGACCGGACGCTGCAAAAATTAACACCGCTGAACGAAGAGTTTCAGGATTTCATCACCCGCTACGCCTGGGGGGAAACCTGGACCCGTCCAGGTCTGGACCACCACACCCGCAGTATGATCACCATCGCCATGCTGATTGCGCTCAATCGCGAAGCCGAACTGAAAATGCATCTGCGCGCGGCCTTCAACAACGGCGTAACCCGCGATGAGCTGAAAGAGCTGATCATGCATTCGGCGCTGTATTGCGGTCTGCCGGCGGCAAATGCCACGATGCATCTGGCACAGCAGGTCTTTGATGAAATGGATGCGGTACAGTCGCAATAAACATCAACACTTGTTGAAATTTATAATTTTGTTGAATATGTAAAAGGGCAGTGCTATCGTTATGGCTCCTTAACCGCAGGAGTTGACGATGGCACTTGTCCGTTATCCCACGAGTAAACCTTTTCCTTTTTCCGACGCCGTTGCGGCGAACGGGTTTCTCTTTCTTTCTGGCCAGGTCTCAATGAGTCCGGACGGACAGCCGCTGTACGGTACCATTACCGAGCAGGTTAATCGCATTATGCATTCGGTCAGCGAGACGCTGGCGCGCGGTGACGCGCAATTGCGCGATGTGGTGCGCGCGCAGGTTTGGTTAAGCGATATGGCGCACTTCGCGGAATTCAATCAGGCCTGGCGTCCATGGTTCCCCGAGGGTTTCCCCAGCCGAAGCGTCACCACCAGCCGACTGGCATTCGATCTCGACGTGGAAATTGAATTTCAGGCGGTGCTGCCATGAGCGCGGAACGGGATACCCTCATCGCCACCTTGAGCGCCTCGCTGGCGGCGTTGAAAGCGACATTACCGGCGAATACCGAAGTGGTATTGCACGATTTAACTCAGCCGCAATCCTCGGTAGTCGGTATTGTTAACGGTCACGTCAGCGGGCGGCAGGTAGGCGATGGACTGCTTAGCGGGCCAGAAGAAGATGATGGTTTTCTGGGGCTTATCGACGAGACGCAGCCGCCATCCTCAACGCGGCTGTTCAGCGGTTACACCTCGTACGCGCGCGGCGGTAAACCGTTAAGCAGCGCGTCGACGCTGTACTACGATGCCAACGGAAAGGCGGTGGCGGCGTTTTGCGTCAACGTCGACATGGAGCCGGTGATGCGTTTTCGTCGCGAACTGGATTATCTGGTTTCCGGTATGTCGGCAGCACAACCCGCGGAAAATCCTGCCACCTCGTTACCCGCGCAATCTCTGGCGGAGGTTCTGGCTCGTTTCCAGGCCTCCCCAGAGGAAAATCCAAAAGCGTTTCGCCTGCGGGTGGTCAGCGAACTGCATTCGATGGGCATTTTCAAAATTAAGGGCAGCGTCAATGAAGTCGCCAGAGCGCTCGGCGTGACGCGTTACACAATCTACAACTACCTGGATAAACTCAATGAACAATAAT
Organism: Kluyvera sp. CRP; assembly: GCF_019930565.1. NCBI lineage: Bacteria > Pseudomonadati > Pseudomonadota > Gammaproteobacteria > Enterobacterales > Enterobacteriaceae > Kluyvera > Kluyvera sp. CRP. The sequence goes on from NZ_CP082841.1 coordinate 3,586,916, forward strand.
CTCCCGGCTACGCTTGCGTTTTATCAGGTTGATGCTTTTACCGCTAAGCCATTTGGCGGTAACCCGGCGGCGGTGATGCCGTTGACGGAATGGCCAGAAGACAGCGTATTACAAGCGATTGCCGCCGAAAATAACCTGTCCGAAACCGCGTTTTTTGTGCCACTTGATGAGGGATTTCATCTGCGCTGGTTTACGCCAGCGGTCGAAGTGGATCTCTGCGGCCATGCCACGCTCGCTGCGTCATGGGTACTTTTCAACGTACTCAACTATCCGCAAGAGACGCTGCGTTTCACCACCCGTAGCGGCTTGCTGACCGTCACGCGGCAGGGCGATGAGTTGTGCATGGATTTTCCGACGAAAGCGCTCCAGCCGATTGACGAACCACAGGGGCTGCTGGCCGCGCTGGGCATTACCCATGGCGTAGAAGGATTCTGGCAATCAGATGACATTGTGGTGCTGGTGAAGGATAAAGCGATCGTTGAGGGGCTATCGCCCGATTTCAACCTGCTGTCGGCGTTTAACACCCGCGGGGTGATCGTCACGGCGCCAGATGATGCGGAGTTTGATTTCGTGTCACGCTGGTTTGGCCCGCAGGTCGGGGTGAATGAAGATCCGGTGACCGGTTCGGCACATACCTGGCTGGCGCCGTTCTGGGCTAAACGCTGCGGTAAAAATACCCTTCATGCGCAGCAGGGCGGCGCGCGTAAAGGCACGCTGCGCTGTGTGTTGGGCGCTGATGGTCGTGTTTCGCTGTACGGGCAAGCGAAGCTGATGATTGAGGGGACGTTCCGTCTGTAAAGCCGATGAACGATAAATCGCCCGTTGAGTGCCGGGTTGTCCGGTTAACGATAGTGTGCATGCTGGTGCTATATGGCCTGCTGATCTGGCTTTCCTGATGTCGTAAAGCGTGATCGTGCAGGGTTAAAATAAAATAACGTTCCATTATTATCGGTTCTCAGTTTCTATTTAACGTTGTTAATGGAGAACCGATGTCAAAAATACCTTATCTGGGCATGTCGACGCTGCTCTGTATGCCATTGGTGCTACAGGGCTGCGCCGCGCCTTCGTCAACAGGAACGGCGACAAGACCGCTGCTGACGGCGCAGGAAGCCGCACCGTATACCACCAAAAACTACTTCGCACAGGGTGGCCTGTTCAGCCAACCACAGGGGCCCTGGCAGCCGTCGGAAATTACCCTGACGCACATTGAGACACCATGGCGCGTCGCGCCAGAAGGCGCGCCTTACACCCGCGTCCAGCAGGCGGTGGATGCCGCTCTGGCTCATCATAAGGGCAATGAACGTCTCTACATTCGTCTTGAACCGGGCGTTTACAGCGGCACGGTGTATATCCCCGACGATGCGCCGCCGATTACCCTTTTTGGTACGGGAAAAGGGCCTGAGGATGTACGTATTGAACTGGCGCTGGACTCGCAGTTCAGTCCGGCGAAATATCGTCAGACCGTCGACGCCGACCACTATCCGCCGACCTCACCAGCGTATTACCAGTATGCGCTGTGTGCGGGGAAAACCACGGCGATGATTGGCACCAATTGCGCCGCGGTATTCTGGTCGCAAAGTCACGATCTCCAACTGGTCAATTTAACCATTGCCAACAGCCTGCTCGACACGGTTGACGGCGGCACCCACCAGGGCGTCGCTCTGCGAACCGATGGCGACCGCATTCAACTGCAAAACGTTCGCCTGCTTGGGCGCCAGGATACGCTCTATCTCAACGTCAGCAATCGGCACAATGATGCGCTGACCGATCGCATTAATCGGGTTTACGTGCAGGATAGCTACATTGAAGGTGACGTTGACTATGTCTTCGGTCGCGCCAACGTGGTATTTGACGGCGTGCATTTCCATACCGTCTCGAGCCGCCAATCGCCGGAAGCCTATGTGCTGGCACCGAATACGCTCCCCGACAATCCTTACGGTTTCCTGGTCAAAAACAGCCGTTTCACGACGGATGATGGCTACAAAGGCACCTTTAAAGCCAAGCTGGGCCGCGCATGGGATCAGGGGGCAGGGAAAACGGGGTATCTGCCGGGCAAGACCGCGAATGGGCAGGTGTTGATTGTGAACAGCACGATTGATAGCGGCTATGACAGCCTGTCGCCCTGGGGCGCGGCGGCAACTACCGCCAGGCCGTTTAAGGGGAACGCGGAGCCTTCACGTCAGTTGAACGATGTGAACACGAACCGTCTTTGGGAGTGGAACACGCGCTGGGAAAAATGAAAACCCGTAGCAGCGTAAAGAGGGCCGGATATAGCGTTAACGCTTTATCCGGCCTGATTCCTGGCAGGACGGCTTAAAACGGCAGCGTTCTCGGCTGCGTCTGCATCGTTACCCAGCGTAGCTCGGTAAATTCATGAATTCCCGCACGACCGCCAAAGCGCCCATACCCGGAGTCTTTGGTGCCGCCGAAGGGCATTTGCGCCTCGTCGTGCACCGTGGGGCCATTGATGTGGCAGATCCCGGTTTGCAGATTTTGCGCCACGTTCCACGCGCGGGCGGTATCGCGGCTGTACACCGCCGACGACAGACCGTAGGCGCTGTCATTGGCGATGCGCACCGCCTCCTGCTCGTCACGGGCGCGGATCACCGCTTTCACCGGGCCAAATGACTCTTCGTGCCAGATACGCATCGCAGGCGTTACGCCATCGAGCAGCGTTGCCGACATCTGCGTAGAGTGGGCCTTGCCGCCGGTCAGCAGCGTCGCGCCTTTGGCCAACGCATCGTCAATCAATGCATTGCAGCGCTCAACGGTTTTCATCTCGACCACTGAACCTAACAGCCCGTCCGGTAGCGCGTTAACACGCTTCACCAGTGCGCTGATAAACGCTTCGGCAATGCGGTCCTCAACGATAATACGTTCGGTGGACATGCAGATTTGCCCGGCGTTAGCAAACGCGCCGAAAGTCGCGCCCGCGGCGGCCTGGGTAATATCGGCATCGTCCAGCACCAGCAAGGGCGCTTTACCGCCTAACTCCAGCACCACCGGTTTCAGATACTTCGCGCAGGTTTGGGCGATGATCCTTCCCACCGGCGTGGATCCGGTGAAGTTCACCCGTCTGACACCTGGATGGGCAATCAGCGTTTCGACAAAGGCCGGTGCATCCTGCGGCGCGCAGGTCAGATAGTTCACCACGCCCGCGGGGAATCCGGCTGCCGCCAGCGCATCAATAATCAGCCCCTGTGTCGCCGGAGAAAGTTCAGAACCTTTGAGGATAACCGTATTGCCGCAGGCGAGCGGGGTAGCAATGGCGCGAACCGCCAGGATAATCGGCGCGTTCCACGGCGCCATCCCTAACACCACGCCAGCCCCCTGACGTGTCGCCATCGCCAGATTGCCCGCAATATTGGACGGGATCACCTGGCCCTCAATCTGCGTGGTGAGCGCTGCAGCTTCACGCAGGATCTCCGCGCCGAGGTGGACGTTAAACTCTGCCCAGTGCGCCGTCGCGCCGGTTTCAGCATTCATGGTGGCAATAAACTGCTCGCGGCGTTGTTCAAGCCTCTCTGCTGCGGCAAGCAGCAGGCGACGTCGCTCGCCGGGTGTGGTATCACGCCAGGCGGGAAACGCGGCGGCAGCGGCGTCTGCGGCGTGTGTGGCATCAATGAGACCCGCTGCTGGAGCGGTACTCGCAACGGCGTCGTTGACGGGATTCAGGCGTGTAAAGGTCGCATTGCCTTGCGCGGCGCACGCTTCGCCGTTAATCAACAGGGTACAGGTGATGGTCATGGAAACCTCTTCTGGGCTCGGGTAACGCTCTGAGTGTAGAGAGGCGCAAGCGTGCTGAATATCCATGATACGGATTTCGCACGCTTTTTTTCAGCTTTTGAAAGCGGTTCACATCCTTGTGCCGCCGAGGGTTACGCGAGTCGCGCCCGCAGCTCGCGCTGGCTGCTGTCGCTGAGTTGGAGGAGGTTCACTGTCTCGCCCGATTCAGTGCTGCGGGCATACAGCGCGACCAGCCAGTCGTACACGTAGCGTGTGGCGGCGTGTACCGGCTGTTCGCCAAGCTGAGTCAGGCGTGCGCTGGAGGTTGGCGCATCGTGGGCGAAAACCGCGCTACCTTTGGCGATACGGCTGGCGGGGCGCTGGCTGATGGGCTGTTCAGCGTAGCCTAGCCAGTGAATAAAGTTCGCGATGATCGCCCGCAGCTGCGCCGCGCCAGCCTGCTGTTCTGCGCTTGCGTGGCGTAACTGTTGCGCCAGCCCTTGTCGTTGGCTGGCGGTCATCAGCGCAAGTACCAGCTGCTGCTGAGTGGCTGATGTGAGCTGCGGGTGCGGCTGGCGACTCCACTGGCGCAAATGTTTACACCACAGGGCATAAACCTGCGATCCCCGATCCTGATACGTCGGCGTAGTCTGACTGACGGCTTCCGGAGCTGCGAACAGGTCGACGGATTCATTAAACAACCCGCTGGCTTTTTCTTCACGCTGCTGCTGAACCTGGCACAACGCCTCGAAGGCGGGCAGAGCGGGAAGTAGACTCTCCAGCAGCTCGCCGTGGCGCGAAGCGTGCGTTTGCAGTTCACGAATCATCGTTTCCGCCTGCGTGGCGTCATGGCTTGTCGAAGCGAGCAGCGGCTGGCACAGGGTGATCAACTGCTGTTGAAGGGTGTTTGCCATGGCGGCAAAACGGCGCTGGCGCAGTTCAGGCTGTGTGGCCTGCGACAGCCATTCCATCAACCGTTGCAGGCTGCTGTGATCCAGCGCTTGCAGCGTTCCCCAATGTTGGCCTGGCTTACCAACCAGCTGTTGAATCGCCTCATCAAAGTGACGCTTATGTAAGAAACGATCGTCTTCCGGCGTAATGGTCCACACCAGCCCCGGCAGCTTGTTCTCCTGCGTGGGTTGGGTGGCCTTTACCCAACGCAGTAACGCCCTGGCGGTAGACGGAATCGCCGCACGCTGGGCGGTAGCGTTACAGACCAGCAGGATATCCGGTTGCCGATGCTGACGATAGTTTTCCAACAGCCAGCGACATTTACTGGCCCACAGCGGGGTGTCAGGGGTGAGCGACGGCACGGGAATATCAATAATGTCCACATTGTCGAGCACGCCTTGTTCCGCGTTCAGCACCAGTTCAACGGTCAGCAGCGCCAGGGTGGCAACCGGTATGCTGACCGCATTCTGATAACCGTCGTCGGTGAGCGGATGCACCAGTACCGCGTCATCGCTCTCAACGCCCGGCGTCAGGAACGCATCCATCGGCAGGGTAAACGCATCCACCAATAAACTCAGCGGCGCCATTACTTCCCGGCGGTTGCCCGCCTGGTGCAGGGTATGTGCCAGCGTCAACCATTGTTGGGTGAGTTCCTGTTGTTCACCCCACAGTAGCGACCACGCCCGAGCGCGCGCGGTGAGATCCAGCGACGGCAGGAGATGCGCGAACTGGTACCACAGATCGTCATCGATCGTCTGGTACGCCGTCGGTAGCGTATCGCGGCAGAAGCGGGCCACGCTGGCCACTTCCGCCGCTGTCAGGCCCGGCACCGGCTGCGGCTGGCGCAGGTTCTGCCAACCGCGCAGGCGGGAGGCGATAAGGTGGCTATCCGGTGGGCGAATATCGCCGCGCTGCCAGGCATGGGCGATAAACAGCTGTACCAGCTCGGCTTCACTTATCAGCACCAGCCGCAGCGGGAAGGCGTCGTCCGGCGTAGGCTGCTCGCGGCTAAAGCGAACCGCCATTTGCGTGAGGCTGTGACCGGGATTGATATGGCTGAAGTAGTCCAGCGTTTTGCTGCCGGTTTGCACCGTCAGACGGCCATCGCCGCTGCCGCACAGGGTGCGCAGCAGGTGGGCTTTAGAGGCCTGTGAATGGCCAAACAGCGCGATGCTGGCGGGCTGGGCGCGAGTGTCCTGACGCGCTTTCTGCTGGGCGTCGAGCGCCAGCAGTCGAATCAGCAGCGCGTTGGCGTCATCATCCAGTAACGGATGCTCCTGACGGGCGGCAGCGAGCCAGTCGATTACTGCGGCTATCGTGGTCATTTGAGGAATACGCTCCCGCTGTCGATCCAGTAGTGGCTGCCGCTATGGCGACGGTCAGCCAGGGTATTGAGTTTCAGGGTCAGGGCATCCGGCGAAACCGGCGTGCCGTCCTGAAGCCAGGCGTCGCTCAACACAAACGACAGCGGCGCTTCGTGTCGGCTACCGCCTTCAAGCTTCAGGCGAACCTGCAGCACGCCGTCTCCGGCGATGGCTTTCGCCAGTTCTGGCGAGTTGATGCTCAGCGTATACAACGGCGTCGCGGGCCAGCGGGTGTTCGCCAGTTGGCGGAAGCCGAGGGTTACATTGCCGCGCAGCGGGAAGTGCAGGCGGGCATCCAGTCTGGCGCCAGGTTTGTCGAGATCGAGATCGTGGTACCAGATATTTTCATCGCGCAGCGTGTTGACGGTTTTATCCAGTACCCCCAGATAGCGCACGGTGGAGTACGCGCCAATATCGGCGGCTTTAAAGTTGAAGTGCGGCAGGCGCAGATCCAGCGCCAGGCTGCACAGCATCGCTCCCACGGCGGCGGTGGATTTCGGGTTGCCGATACGCCCCTGTTGGCTGAACGGATACCATTCATGGACATGATATTTATCCAGCCAGACCATCCGGTTGACCGGCACTGGCTGAAGGTAGCGGATCAGCGCCTGTATGCCCGGCAGGCAGCCGGGCCGCCCGGTAATCAGCAGCACGTCGCAGGCATAATGTGAGATTGCCTCGCAGAGCGCGTGCAGCGGACCGGCGAGGGTAAACTCACCGGCGAGCATGGCTTCCTGCAATCGGCTGAAGGTCACTTCCAGCGGTACGGCCAGCAGGTCGAACGGCGCGCTACCGGCAGGCAAGGCGTGCTCTACGGCCTGGCCGACGTAGTTCATTACGTTACGCGTCGGCGCCTGGTTCAGCAGTTCACCGAAGGTGGCATGCAATCCAGCGAGCGGATCCTGCGGGTCGCTCTGTTCCCACGCCGCCAGAATGGCGTGGCCGATGGGCATAAAGAGCTGCAGCGTGGTTTGCTGGCGCAGCACGGCCTGAGTATCCAGCCTGCCGGAGTCGCCAAACAGCGTGGCCATCAGCGCCTGTGCGTCAGCGACGCCGGATTTTTGCAGCTGGGTTTGCAGCGCGGGCAGCACGCAGCGCTGAATAATATCCAGCAGGACATCATCCCCGGCAATTTTAAATCCTTCGCGGAACAGCAGCTGTGGGGTGATTTTGACGTTGCCGCCAATACCGTCGTCCAGTTGATACTGGGCGATAGCCATGTCTGTCGTGCCGCCGCCGAGATCGAGCGAGGCGATGCGCAGCGCGCGGCCCGGCGCGATGCCTGGCTCCGGCTGGCGGTCCGGCCGCGCCATCGCCGCAAACAGCGCTTCGGTCTGCCCGGAGAAATGGGAAATCGCTTCGTTGTAAAGCCACACCAGCTGGCCGCAGCTGGCTTCATCCCACTCCATATGAATTTTCGGGATGGGCACGATGCTTTTTTCCTGCACGCGAACAGGGGCAAAATCATCATCCTGCGGGTGCCAACCCATCGCTTTCCACACCAGCGCGATAGCTTCAAACATCCGGCGGCGGAAAATTTCGCGTTCCTGCTTTGGCATGGCCGACGGTAGCGTGAGGATCAGCGTTCGCAGCTGGCGCGGTGACGCGGGGAAGCCCAGGCGAAGGCGGGTGGCGACGCTGTTAATCTGCCCCAACGCCTGTGCCAGCAGTTCGCACAGCATATGGGTCATCAGGGTGCTGCGGCTGTACTGCGGCGAGAAGACCGGCATCCGCTCGTCCGGCGGTAGGGTAAACAGAGGCTGGCCCTCGTCGTTCATCAGGTTCATCAGCGGGAAGGCGGTGGCCAACGGTTCGCGCTGGGTCTTGCCATTCATCTGGCTAAAGCGCCAGTCCTGTACGGTCGGCGTCTCATCCCACAAATAGCGGCGTGGGCTGGAGATTCCGCTGTAGCCTTCCGTACCTAAACGCTGCATCGCCAGCTTACGGGCTTCATCACCCACACGCACCAGCGATGGCCAGATAAACGCGTCTTCGCGGCCGCTTTCCACCGAGAAATGCTGCTTGCCAAAGCGTGATTCCGAGAACTCGACGCGGCTGGTGAACAGCGGTTCATTCAGATATTGCGGTTCGCTTAATGAGCGCACTTGCAGTTCGGCGGTCTGGCGTAAACCGTCGTTCGCGTCGCCGTGATCTTCGATAATGACGCCACAGGTATGGGTGTTACCCACGTCGAGGATCAAATCTACCGGGATGGCCGGAGTGCTCAGCGTGGCGGTGACGATTTTAATTTCCGGCACCGTCAATTGTTCGCCCAGCAGCGCCAGAATATTCAGCCAGTGGCCCTGATATTCAAAACTGCGTAGCGCCTGTGCCACATCGCGTTCGCTTCGGGATTCATGAGCGGCAACGGTCTGCTGGAATACTTCTCGCAGCCAGCCGTCAATCCAGGTTTGATCGAGGAAGTCGCTGATTTCATTGTCGCGCCACGCCAGCGCAAAGCGGGTACCGTTGAGCAGATCGCTCGCGACGGGCGACAGGCCGTTGGCGTCATCGTCGCTGATCTGGCTATCAAACGCTAACGTCACGCGGTGCGTATTGCCTGCGTTGTCCGGTTCCGCCAGGCGACGAATCTGCACGCGCGCCCAGTTGTCCGGTCCTTCAACGAAGGTGCGCGGCGGGTTAAAACGCAGGAACGGCAGCGGCAGCCAGATGCCGTCTAACAGCGTGAGTGAGTGGTGCAGGGCCAGGGTCGATTCCGGTTTCACCACCTCGGGCGCGCGTCCGGCTTCACCGGGCAGCGTGTAGCGCTGATTGACGACGTCATAGTCCAGACGTAGCAGCGGGCCGTTAGCGGTTTTTCGCACGAAACGACCGTTTTGCAGCGACTCCTGCGGGCTAAGGCCAAAGTCGAGAAACTGCACGCCGCTGTTGGCAATTAATGTGACGCTCTGTTTGTAATCGCAAAGAGTGACCAGCATAGGTTACGCTCCCGTCTTCTTAAAGGTCAGCGGTACCACCGTTCTGGCGTCAAAGCGGGCGGTGCACACAGCCACGTTGCTGTTGCCGGGTTTACAGCTGATTTCCGGCAGCGGGTAGCGGGCGCCGTCGCTGCACTGGGCGTTGCCGCGGCTTTTGATCATCAGCTCGCCGTTTTGATGCAGGCCAGAAAAGACCGCGGCTTTACAGACGATATTGCCTTCTCGCACGAGGCGCACGGCGCCTTTATTGTTCTGAATCTGGTAGCGCAGGCTTGGCGCTTTACCGGTATGCGCGTCGCTGATATCCATCTGTGCCCGCCAGTTGCCGTTGAGGAAGCGCGTGGTGCCTGCGCGCATCTGGTCGGCATCCATCACCAGCGCATCTTTTGGAATAACGGCAATCACCACCGGTTTTTCTTCTTCTTTCACCACCGGTTCCGCTTTCACACTGGCCTGATGCAACGGCAGGTCGGTAATTAATACCGGCATGGCGGGCGTTTGCGGGAGGGCAGGCGCGTCGGCAGTCTGAACGACGGGCTCGGACTCAGCCTGAGTGGTCGGGATCATCATGGGAACCGCAATCGCTACGGCGGCAACAGCGGCAGCAATCGGCAGGCCCCATAGCCAGCGCGGACGGCGCGTTCTGGCGACCGTCATCGGTATCATCGGTTCGGCGGGTGCCTGCGGTTCTTCAGGCTCTTCCACCGGCAGCGTGTAGGCATTAATCAACGGTTCATTCGCTGAAATCAGCGGCGCATCGGCTTCGCTAAACGTCACCACGGTGGGTTCGGGTTCTTCTACGAGAGGCACTTCGTCAATGGTCGGCGCTTGTGGTTGTTCCGGTTCAACGTAGCGCAGACAGTCGAATACGTCTTCACGTGCGCCTTCGTTGAGGTTCACAAAGCCCCAGAAGCTGATAACCGGCTTACCGTCGACGAGGAACAGGTGATTTTCACTGGGAAATTGCAGCGATTTATCCAGCAGGGCGCCGAACAGTTGTTGTGCGGTTTTGTCGGATTGCAGGCATTTTTTGCTGAGCGTGCGTGCGCTCTCCTGCAAACCTTCTAAATAGTGCAGCGCCCGCGTGCGTGAGGTTTCATCCGCTGCTTTCCAGCTCATCGCCGTACCATCAATGGGCGAATACCAGTCCACCCGGTCGCCTTCATCATTTAACTGCGGTATCGCCAGGCAGTCGACCAGCGCGTTTTGCTTACGTAAACGCAGGGTTTCGCGCACCTGAAGCGCGGAATGAAATACGGTTTGCCCGCCGCCGCCTACGGCCTGAAAGTCATCAAGACTTCCGCTGCGTAAAAGAGTTTTTGCCACGTTCCTGTCCCATAGACTTCTTCACGGCATTACTTTACGCAAAGCAAAATGCAACAAACGGCGAAAGAGAGGGGTAAATCGGGTAATTCTCGCGGCATTGAATCGCTGGACTTAAGTCAAACCTGAGGAATCGCCGATGAAGAAACCAACAAATTAAGGTTATTCAGCATAACCTGAGACAAATTGGTTATTTGCCAGTTATACGGGGCTGTGCTGTTATTAAGCCGTTCATATAATAAAATCGAAAGGCTTATAACCATGACCACAGGGAAAACGCTCCTCGCGCTGGCGCTCAGCGCGTTGTTACCGGCAAGCGCCGCCTGGGCGGCGAACAACGACACGCTCGTCTACTGCTCCGAAGCCTCGCCGGAGTCCTTTAACCCGCAAATCGCCAGCTCAGGCCCGACGTTCGTCGCCAGTTCGCAAACGCTGTATAACCGGCTGATCAACTTTGATCCGGTGAAAAATACACCGATTCCCTCGCTGGCTACCGACTGGACGATTTCCCCGGATGGGCTGACTTATACCTTTACGCTGCGTCAGGGCGTGAAGTTCAACAGCAATAAATTCTTTACGCCGACCCGCGACTTTAACGCTGATGACGTGATTTTCTCCGTACTACGACAGAAAGATAGCGATCATCCGTACCATAAGGTTTCGCAAGGCAACTACGAATATTTCAACGACGTGGGTCTCGATAAGCTGATTAAATCGGTGAAAAAAATCGATGACTATCACGTGCAGTTTGTGTTGAGCGAGCCGAACGCCGCATTTCTGGCCGACTGGGGGATGGATTTTGCGTCTATTCTGTCGGCGGAGTACGCCGATGCGATGATGAAAAAAGGCACGCCGGAAAACGTGGATAACTGGCCGATTGGTACCGGACCGTACGTGTTACAGCAATATAAGGCTGACTCGCAGATTCGCTACCTTGCTAACCCGAACTACTGGGACGGCGCGGTGCCGACGAAGCACCTGATCTTCGCCATCACCCCGAACGTCGAGACGCGTCTGGCCAAGCTGCAAACCAACGAATGCCAGATTATCCCTGCGCCGTCGCCGGTGCAGTTTGATGTGATTAAAAACAATCACGATCTGGCATTGCATGCGGTCGAAGCCCTGAACGTTGGCTATCTGGCGTTTAATACCGAGAAAAAGCCGTTCGATAATGTGCTGGTCCGCCAGGCGCTGAACTACGCTACCGACAAGCAGGCGATCGTCAATGCGGTGTTTATGGGCTCCGGCACGGTGGCAAAATCGCCGATCCCGCCAAACATGATGGGCTTTAATAAAGATCTGAAAGATTACAGCTACGATCCTGAAAAAGCGAAAGCGTTGCTGAAACAGGCCGGGTTAGAGAAGGGGGTTGATGTGACGCTGTGGTCAATGCCGGTGCAGCGCCCTTATAACCCGAACTCGCGCCGGATCGCGGAAATGATCCAGAACGATTGGGCCAAAGTGGGCGTGAAGGCCAAAATTGTGACCTATGAGTGGGGGGAGTACCTCTCCGGTATCCGCAAAGGCGAACATGGCAGCGCGCTGTACGGCTGGATGTCGGATAACGGCGATCCGGATAACTTTGCCAATACGCTGCTCGGATGCGATAGCATTAAAACGGGCTCTAACGCCGCGCGCTGGTGTAATAAAGAGTATGATGGCCTGGTGAAAAAAGCGCTGGTGGTGAGCGACCCGGCGAAACGTGCCGCGCTCTACGAGCAGGCGCAAGAGATTTACTACCAGCAGGCGCCGTGGATTGCGTTGGCGAACGGCAAAACGTTCTATGCCACGCGTAGCAACGTAACCGGCTACAGCGTAAGCCTGATGGGCAGCGATTTCTCGAAAGTGAAAATCAATTAAGGAGCAGGTATGTCACATCTGGATGAGGTCATCGCGCGCGTTGACGCGGCGATTGAAGAGAGCGTGATTACGCACATGAATGAGCTGCTGGTGGCGCTAAGCGACGATGCAGAGCTGAGTCGTGAAGATCGTTTTACCCAGCAGCAGCGCCTGCGCGTGACGATTTCCCATCACGGGCAGCATCTGCGCGAGCAGGAAGAGTCACGTAAAGAGCAGCTCACTCAGGGTGGAACAATCCTGTAAACCGCTCTGGCCGGGCTGAGCCCCGGCCAGGCGCAGCGCGGGGAGGCGGCGCTGATTCAGAACTGTCTCCTCGCCACCAGCCACGCCCCGACAATCAACATCACCGCGCCGCACACCGGCCCCACCAGCGCTCGCCAGGGCACACCATGGCTGCGCATCACGTCCATCACCAGACCGCCGATAAGCTGGCTGGCGACCAGCACGGCAATCGTGGTTGCCGCGCCCACGTACTGATAGCCGCTGATGCTCGCAAAGACGAAGAACGAACCCAACAGACCGGGAAGCAGCGTCCACCACTTAACGGTTGAGATGAGTTCGTTTACGCCCGCCAGCCCGTGTTTGATCAGCAGAATACTGACGAATAGCACAATACCAACCAGTGAATTGAGCAGCATCGCCACCAGAATCGTCGAGGCCGATTGGGTGATCCGCACCATCAGCGTGTTCTGGATAACCAGGCCGATGCCGGCGGCAACCAGAAACGTCAACGTGAGGGATTGATTCATGCTTTACCGTCCGGATCGCGACGATTATCCAACTGAAGCTGCATAAAGGTGAGGTCCAGCCAGCGGCCAAATTTGGTGCCCACCTGCGGCATTTGCCCGGTGGTGACAAAACCGTGCTTTTCGTGCAAGTGCAGGGACGCATGGTTTTGCGACTCGATGCCTGCCACCATCACATGCTTGCCGCGACGTTTCGCTTCTTCAATCAGCGCGGCAAGCAGAATATGGCCCAGCCCCTTACCCTGATGGTCCGGGTGGACGTAAACGGAGTGTTCGACGGTATGGCGGAATCCATCGAACGCGCGCCAGTCACCGTAGGAGGCATAGCCCGTCACCACGTCGTTTTCTTCGCTGACCAATACGGGAAAGTGCCCAAGCTGACGCGCTTCAAACCAGGCAATGCGGTTGTCGGTATCGACGGTTTTATCGTTCCAGATGGCCGCGGTATGCAGCACGGCGTGATTATAGATGGCCGCTATCGCGGCGCAGTCTTCTTTGGTCGCAAAACGAATAGGCATGGTTGCACCCTGTGTGTTGTTCACTATAGTATAACGATATGAATACTATTGAAGACAACTTAAATCAACGGATCGGCGCAAGAATTCGTATTGAGCGCGAATCGCGAAGCTGGTCGCTGAGTGAGTTAGCCGAGCGCGCTGGCGTATCTCGGGCGATGATTCACAAAATTGAGCGCGGTGAAAGCAGCCCCACGGCGACGCTGTTGGCGCGGCTTTCCGGCGCGTTCGGCATCAGCATGTCAACCTTGATTGCCCGCGCCGAGATTCAGGAGGGGAAACTGCTGCGTTTCGCGGACCAGCCCGTGTGGCACGATCCACAAAGCCACTATCTGCGGCGTCATGTTTCGCCGCGCGGTGAATTGCCTGTCGATTTGGTACAAATTGAGCTTCCCGCAGGTAGCGATATCCCGATGCCGGCTTCGGCTTACGCGATGGCGCGTCAGCTGATCTGGGTTCAGCAAGGGGAATTGCTCTTCATGGAAGGGGAAACCGGGCATCGTATGCAGGCTGGCGACTGTCTGGAACTGGGGCCGCCGAACGACTGCCGCTTTATTAACGATAGCGGTCATACATGTGTTTATCTGGTTGTTCGTTTGAATCTTCCACTCTCGTGATTATTTCGCTAATGACGTATTAATGCGTCATTTGGCGAAGCGCTCTCAATCGCTTTTAATTTCACGTCTGCAACATGTGAAAAATATATATTGTGTTTTTTGCACAAAACAGGAAACGCCAGCTATTAATTATTATAGGCTCTGGGCCAATTAACCGTGGGGTTATAATAAATATGCTGGATTTTGCTAAAGCACAACGTATGAGCCTGACACAGCAGGTTGAGAATAATATCAAGAACGCACTTATCATTGGCGCATTAAAACCCGGCGCCCGACTCGTGACGCGTGAAATAGCCGCGAATCAAGGGATCAGCATTACACCCGTTCGCGAGGCGCTGTTGCGGCTGGTCTCCTTGGGGGCATTGCAGGCCGCACCGGCGCAGGCATTTATGGTTCCGGTGCTAACCGATTCCAGCTATCAGGAAATAACCCAGATACGAAAAAATCTCGAAGGAATGGCGGCCGCAGCGGCCTCCGTGAATATGACCGCACAAAAAATGCAGGAACTCCATCATCTGTTGGCGTTACTTCATGAAGCAAAAGCCTCTGGTGATATCACCCGCATGCTGCAGAGCAATTACCAGTTTCGTTTTCGAATATATGAATACGCGGAAATGCCCACTTTAATGATTATGATCGAACAATTATGGGTTCGGGTAGGGCCAAGTTTCCACTATTTATATTTAAATTCAGTAGAACCGTTTCAGCAGACCAATTTATATCAGCGCCTGCTGATGGCACTGGAGAAAAAAGACTCGATGGCCAGCCATACGGCAATGTGCCAGATTGTTGATGAATCAGCGCATTTTTTACAGCGCCAGTATTGCCCTAGCCATTAATCTGCAAATACGTTTCCGGGTTTCCCCGGAAACGTTCACGCACTTTACTCAAAACGCCAGGCGACATTCACGCCAACGCCGTAGTTACGCCCAGGAGCCGGTTCGTAATAACGGCCATTCGACTCGTTGACGATAACGGAGCCGACATATTGGCGGTCGAAGAGGTTATCGACCCGGCCAAACACATCCAGATTCCAGTTGCCGATATCGAACTTGTAGCCGGTGTTCAATCCGACAACCGTCCACGATGGCGCGCGGGCGGTGTTTTCATCGTTGGCCATAATATCGCTCATATAGCGCACGTCGGCACCCGCATACCAGCCGTTCTCCGGTTCATAGCCCAGAGAGGCAAAGCCCATATTGCGCGCAATCCCGGGAATGCGATTGCCATTACAATTGGCGTCATCACAAACGTTGGTACGATAGGTCGCGTCAAGCCAGGTCCAGGCCGCTTTGGCGCGCCAGTTTTCAGCGAATTGCTGATCCAGCGACAACTCCGCCCCCTGGCGACGTGTTTTACCGGCGTTTTTGTAGCTGGTACGTCCGCCGCTGCTGCTGTCGACGACAATTTCGTTATCGGTATCTGTCTGGAACAGCGCCGCCGTCAGCAAACCGTTGCCAATACGCGTTTTGCTGCCAATTTCCACCGTTTCGTTGGTCGAAGGTTGCAATCCAAAGTTCAGTCCGCCGCGATCGTCCGAACGGTAGGAAAGCTCGTTAATCGTCGGGGTCTCAAAGCCGCGTCCGGCGGAGAGATAGACGTTCCACGCATCGGTGACCGCGTACTTCAACGATCCCGCAGGTAGCCATTTGTGATAGCTGGCGTCGCCGCTATCGTCGCCATTTGTCGCGGTGATGTAGTGGTCGTTGGAGTCAAACCACACCGAGCTGTAGCGCACGCCTGCATCAAGACTGAGTTTATCGGTTAACTGCCACTGGGTTTGCAGGTAGGGATCGACATTCCACATCAGGTTGCGTTCATTGCGACGCAGATTACCTTTCTCACCGTATTCCGGCGTGGTGCCATTCATCACGAAGTTTTCGTAACCGCGACGCTTCTCGCTCATGTTCTCGTAGTTCAGGCCGGTGGTGAAGCTGACCGGAACCAGCAGTTCGCCGCGGTGCGTCCAACGGGTATCGATGCCCTGATAGTGACGATCGAGGTCGATCACGCCGCCCGCATGGGTGGGTTTGAGCTGCGGGGCACGTGGAATCGACTGATACTGCGTGGTTTGACGCTCACCAGCGTACATCATGACGCTTAAATCGTCCTGTTCACTGAGCTGACGTTCGTAGCGCAGGCCTGCCTGGGTCTGTTTTACGCTTTTGCGCATGTTGTACTGGTCACCGCGCGGCGACTGCTCGCGATTCTGGTGCAGTTCGTTGTAGTCCAGCCCGCCGGGATCGTTGGCCTTAATATCGACACTGTTAAACAGCAGGGTCAGCTTGCTGACATCGTTGATGCGTACACCCAGTTTGGCGTTGGCGAGGTTTTTGCGCGCCGCGCTGTGATCGCGATAACCACGGGTGATGAATCGATTCGTCGACACGGTGTAATCGACATCCCCCGCGTGACTACCGTCGCCGACGGCGCCCGTCGCTTTCATACCGTAATGCCAGGTGCCATAGCTACCGTAATAGCTGCTGGCTTCCAGCGTGGTGGGCTGTTTGCCGCTTTCGGTAGTGACGTTGACTACGCCGCCGGATGAGTTGCCGTATAGCGCGGAGAAGGGGCCGCGCAGCACGTCAATATGATCGACGCTACCAATATCGATGTTTGACGTTTGCCCCTGACCGTCTGGCATGGTCGCCGGGATGCCGTCAACGTACATGCGAATACCGCGCACACCGTAGGTGGAGCGTGAACCAAAGCCGCGAATCGACAGCTGGAGATCCTGGGCGTAGTTCTGCCGGTTCTGAATTTGTAAACCCGGCACGGCGCCGAGCGATTCTGACAGGTTAACGCGCGGCGTGGCGTGGCGCATATCCTCGCCGTCAACCACGCTGACCGCGGCCGGCGTATCCAGCTCAGAGACGGTTTGAGGCGTGGCGGTCACAATTAACGTTTGTTCGTCAGCGGCCCAGGAAAAGGGGGAGAAAGCAAGCGGCAACAGCAGCACAGGCAGCGTCGCTGAGCGCACAGAAATGATTTTCATGAAAAACTCGCAAAATGTACCAAATGGAACAGACTCTGAATAGAGTAATACTTTTGTAAATATATTGAAAACTTTAGCAGCATAAATGGTTAATTTCAGGTGATGAAATAGAAACTTTTTGCCGCACGGTAGAAAGAAAAGCTCCACTTTGTATAAATTAATGATTACTATTCGCATCTACAAAACGTAGCGCCATGACGCTGCGAAGGCTGAAGCCATGTGAGCAGTAACAATTAAGTTCATCAAAGGGAGTCGTCATGTCATTACGTCAATTGTCCGCACCGCGCCTGCGCCGTTCTCTGTTGTTGAGTGCCTTACTGCTGGCGGGAAGCTTTAGCGCGCAGGCCGCAGAGGAAATGCTGCGTAAAGCGGTCGGTAAAGGGGCATATGAAATGGCCTACAGCCAGCAGGAAAATGCGCTGTGGCTAGCCACCTCACAAAGCCGTAAAACGGATAAAGGTGGGGTGGTGTACCGCCTGGACCCGACTACGCTGGAAGTGACCCAAACGATCCATAACGATCTTAAACCGTTTGGTGCCACTCTGAACTCGCAGACCCAGACGCTGTGGTTTGGCAACACCATCAACGGTGCTGTCACCGCCATTGATGCGAAAAGCGGTGACGTGAAAGGGCGTCTGGTGCTTGATGGTCGTCAACGTAGCGAAACGGTGAAACCGCTGCAGCCACGTCAGCTGGCGGTGAATGAGAAGACCAACACCGTGTATATCACCGGTGTTGGGAAAGAGGGCAGCGCGGTATGGGTTGTCGATGGCGATAAAATCGCGCTGAAAACCACAATCGAAGGGACCGGCAGCTTCGGCACCGGGCTGGCGGTTGATGCGGAGAAACAGCGCCTGTACGTGACGAATGCCGACGGCGAGCTGGTGACCATTGATACCGCGAGCAACAAAATCGTCAATCGTCAGAAACTGCAGGACGATGGCAAAGAGCACTTCTACATCAACCTGAGCCTGGATACCGCCGGTCAGCGCGCCTTTATTACCGACTCGAAACAGCCGGAACTGCTGGTGGTGAACCTGAAAGATGGCAAAGTGTTGTCGAAGGTGGATACCAAAGAAGGGCTGGCGGTGCTGTTTAACCCGACGCGTAATGAAGTCTATGTTACCCAGCGCAAAGCGGGCACCGTGACGGTTATCGACGCCAAAGATTACAAGGTGACCAAAACCATTCAGACCCCGACCTTCCCGAACAGCCTGGCGCTGTCTGCCGATGGCAAAACGCTGTTTGTGAGCGTGAAGCAGGAATCTACTCGTCAGAAAGAGGCGACCGCCCCGGATGATGTGATTCGTATCGCGCTGTAACCTTTAACGGGAGACGGTCGACGTCTCCCGTATCCTGCTAATTTATCTTCTGTTACATCCGGTTTATTTCATTTTGCGCCATCGGGCATACAATGCACCCACTTAACCCCACGGTGGGTAGAAGAATGAACGGAGAAACCATGAAAAAATCTTTATATGCGCTGTGTGCGGGCCTGATGGTTCTGGCGCTGGCGGGTTGCACCACTAACTACGTGATGACCACCAAAAGCGGACAAACGATTGTGACGCACGGCAAGCCGCAGCTGGATAAAGAGACCGGTATGACCAGCTATACCGATCAGGACGGCAACGCGCGAGAAATTAACAGCAGTGACGTGGCGCAACTGGTCGAAGATAACTGATTACGCTGACCTCAGCGGCCGCGTTTACGGTACTCTCCCGGCGACATGCCAAACCGCTGTTTGAAGGCGGTAGAGAAGTGGCTGTGGTCGCTGAACCCCCAGCGGTAGCCAATTCCCGCCAGCTTTTCATCGTCGTGCGCGCTCAGCAGCGCCTGGGCGCATAAATCTAAACGGCGATTTTTTATATATTGCGCCACCACCAGACCTTTATCAGCAAATAGCCGGTACAGGCTACGAACCGACATCCCGGTTTCGCTGGCCAACCATTCAGGGCGCAGATGTTCTTCCTGGATAGCATCGTCAATCAAGCGCATGATTTTTAGATACTGCTTCTCTCGCCGCGAGGGCTGGACATCCTGTTGATGCAGCATCGGACGCAGCAGGCAGACCATCGCATCGAGCGCCGCTTCGCTTTCGCTGGCCGAAAGTTGCGGGCTGCTCATACTCTCATGCAGCAGACGTTGGCTGAGCTGCACCATCGGTAGCGATTTATCCAGACGGGTGGCGACGCGAATTCCGCTGCCGCGCAGCTGGTTTTCCAGCAGTTGGCGAGGCAGCAACAGCGAGACCTGACGCGAGGTTTGCTGCCAGAGAATAGAACAGGGACGCGAAGCATCAATCAGCGTCATGTCGCCGCTTTGCAGGCACACCTGACGATCGTCCTGCTCAATGCTGGCTTCGCCGGAAAGCTGAAAAACGGTATAGAACCAGGCGTCATTGCCGCCGCGGATCTCCTGACGCGTGCGATACAGATTGACGTTGCGGGTGGTGACGGTACTGAGCTTCAGGCTGCCCGCATAGCTGGTATCAATCTCGCCGTGGAAGTCGCCTTCCAGCGGACGTGCGGCAAAATGCCCGCAGACCTGATTAATCTTCGCCAGCCAGTCATGATACGTCTCACCGCCTTTTACCGCTGCCATACGTCATCTCTGCAATGAAAATGTGATGTTATTGTTGCATTTGTGTTTCTTTAAACAAGGCTGTTCTCAGGAATATATGAAAGAACTATTACCTGCGACACACTTCTGCCAACGCAATCTGCTTAATTGCGGCGTCTGTCACAGCCGCACAAGCGAATGTCACAGAGACAAAAGCGACTTCTTCAGACCCGCCGTAGACTGAAATGACTAACCGCGAAGAATAAGGAGACGATATGTCCTCAGCACAGGTAGCGCTGCTCCCAGGCGTGCAGCAATTTTTAGACCGTCAGCATGGCCTGTTTATTGATGGCGCGCAGCAGGCGGCGCAGAGCGAAAAACGTCTCACCGTCTGGGATCCGGCGACCGGCAAAGCGATTGCCACCACGGCTGATGCCAACGCGGCTGACGTTGATCGCGCGGTGATGTCCGCCTGGCGCGCGTTTGTTTCCCGCAGTTGGGCAGGTCGAACGCCTGCGGAACGTGAACATATTCTGCTGCGTTTTGCTGACCTCGTTGAACAGAACGGCGAAGAACTGGCCCAGCTGGAAACGCTGGAGCAGGGCAAATCGATCAATATCTCCCGCGCTTTCGAAGTGGGCTGTACGCTGAACTGGATGCGCTACACCGCCGGATTAACCACTAAAATCAGCGGCCGCACGTTGGATGTTTCCATTCCGTTCCCGCCGGGCGCGCGCTATCAGGCGTGGACCAAAAAAGAGCCGGTCGGGGTAGTTGCCGGTATTGTGCCGTGGAACTTCCCGCTGATGATCGGCATGTGGAAGGTGATGCCCGCGCTGGCGGCGGGCTGCTCTATTGTGATTAAGCCATCCGAAACTACGCCGCTGACGCTGCTGCGCGTGGCTGAACTGGCTATCGAGGCCGGGGTGCCGGAAGGTATTTTCAACGTGGTCACCGGTAGCGGCGCCGAGTGCGGTGCGGCGTTAACCTCGCATCCACATGTGGCCAAGGTGAGTTTTACCGGCTCGACCGCCACCGGCAAACAGATTGCCCGCGTTGCCGCCGACAGGCTGACCCGCGTCACGCTGGAACTGGGCGGGAAAAACCCGGCGATTGTCCTGAAAGACGCCGACCCGACGTGGGTGATTGAAGGGCTGATGACCGGCAGCTTCCTCAATCAGGGGCAGGTGTGCGCGGCCAGTTCACGCATCTATATTGAAGCGCCGCTGTTCGACACCCTGGTGAGCGGTTTCGAGCAGGCGGTGAAATCGCTGCAGGTGGGGCCAGGTATGCTGGAGACCACACAGATTAACCCGGTGGTTTCTCAGGCGCACTGCGCTAAAGTGGCGGCTTATCTGGACGAGGCACGTAAACAGAATGCGGAACTGATCGCCGGCAACGTTGGCCCGGACGCGCAGGGTTTCTACATTCCGCCGACGCTTGTTATCAACCCAGACGCCAACCTACGCTTAACCCGCGAAGAGGTGTTTGGCCCGGTCGTGAACCTGGTGCGCGTCACCGACGGCGAAGAGGCGCTGCGCCTGGCCAACGACAGCGACTTCGGCCTGACCGCCAGCGTCTGGACCCGCGACCTGACCCAGGCGCTGAACTATACCGACCGCCTGCAAGCCGGTACGGTATGGGTCAACAGCCATACGCTGATTGATGCTAACTTGCCGTTTGGCGGCATGAAACAGTCGGGCACGGGGCGTGATTTTGGCCCGGACTGGCTGAACGACTGGTGTGAAACCAAGTCGGTGTGCGTTCGTTACTGAGTGATGCCGGGTGGCCTACGGTTGAGGCGATACTTAAACCTATCGCCATAATCTGTAGGCCTGATAAGCGAAGCGCCATCAGGCAACCAAGCGAGTTCCGGCATTTATGCGACAGTCATCATCGCGGGCAACTCGCTTATCAGTTTATCGACGGCCAGTCGGACCTTAAGAGAAGGATGGGGCGTTCTCAGCCATACGGCATAAACTGGCCACGTTCCCGAAGACTGCGCTTTTAATATTTGTTTCAGTTCGCCGTTAAGCAGTTGCTCTTTGACCAGCCAGTAGGGCAGCCAGACAATTCCCGCTCCCGTTAACGCACTGTCTTTTACCGCCTGCATATCATCCATCATGATTCTGGCTGGAGGATTCATCTCGATTGCTTCCCCACGCTCATTTTGCACTCGCCATTTGAGAATGCGCCCGGAATGAATGTAGGCCACCGCCTCGTGTTGATGAAGGTCTTCTGCACAAGTGGGCTCACCGGCGCGGCGGAGATAATCCGCAGAGGCGCAGAAAACCATGGTGTGCGGCCAGCTGACGCGCAATCAGGCTACTGCTGTCGGCCAGTGCGCCGATCCTGACGGCCAGATCGAACCCTTCTTCTGACAAATCAACCTGGCGATCGCTGAACGAGATTTCCAGTATCAGCTGCGGATGTTCTTTTGCCAGCGCCGATAATAGCGGCGCAATACACAAGTGGCCGAGCAGAACAGGAACGGAGACCCGCAGTTTGCCGTTTGCCTGGAGTTTGCCGCTGTCCAGGATATCCTCTGCCGTTTTGATTTCCGCCAGCGCCCGGCGACAGTATTCGTAATAAAGCGAGCCTTCGTCGGTCAGACTCTGGCTGCGGGTGGTACGGCTAAAAAGGGTTACGCCTAATCTTTCCTCAAGCCGGGAGACGGTTTTGGCTACCGCCGAACGCGTGACGTGAAGTTTGGCGGCAGCCTGTGAAAAGCTCACCGATTCAGCCGCGGCGACAAAGACGGGAATACTGTTCAATTCACTTTTCATATTGTTGCCATTCAGGAATCAATTAGAGGAAATACTATCTCCACTGTAGCGTAAAGCGCAATGTTACCATCCATACCATCCGTGATTAACTTTGCAGGAATCGCCATGAACCGTACGATGAAACGTTGGACGCTAAACGAAACCGGACGTCAGAATCTCAAACTCACCGAAGCAGAAATCCCGCAGCCCGGCCAGAATGAAGTCTTGGTGCGGGTGAATGCGGTCGCTCTTAACTACCGGGATAAGGTCATTATTGAAGGCGGAATGGGGAACGGCATGCCCATGCCTTTTACCCCCGGTTCCGATATGGCTGGCGTGGTTGAGGCCGTTGGGCCTGGGGTGACCCGTTTTCGCCCTGGCGATCGCGTGATTTCTTCTTTTAACGCCGACTGGATTGATGGCAAGCTGGAAAATAATGCCGCCAATCCGCATTACAACACCCTGGGGTACGCTATCCAGGGCGTTCTGGCGGAATACGTCGTGATGCGTGAAGCGTGGCTGGTTGCGGCGCCACGAACGCTCAACGACGCGCAGGCCAGTACGCTGGTGTGTGCGGGGCTGACGGCCTGGTTTGCCCTGGTTGAGCGTGGGCACCTGCATGCCGGTGAAAGCGTACTGGTTCAGGGGACGGGCGGCGTGGCGATCTTTGTCCTTCAGATTGCCAAAGCGATGGGGGCCGAAGTGTTTATTACCTCATCCAGTGACGACAAGCTGGCCGCAGCGGCGACCCTTGGCGCTGATCATGGTATTAACCGCAACAAAGAGGACTGGGTTGACGCGGTCTATCGGCTGACTCATCAGCGTGGTATCGATCACGTTGTGGATACCGTTGGTGGCCGTAATTTTGCCGATTCTGTTCGCGCGGTGGCGTCGCACGGTCGTATCTCACTCATTGGGATGATGGACACGCACGACACCTCAGCACCAGGGGGGTTACTGTTGCTCAAATCGCCAACCGTTCAGGGGATTGGCGTTGGCCATCGGCGGGCGCTGGAAGATCTGGTTCGGGCCGTTGACACGATTGCCCTGAAACCGGTTATTGACAAATCTTTCCGCTTCGACGAACTACCAGAGGCGCTAAACTACCTCGATAAAGGCGCGTTTGGCAAAATCGTCATTCAGATTAACTGATTGCCGGGGAGGTCACCGCACTAACCGGGATACAGGCGAGCAGGGGACACGCGCTGACGAGTACGTGTCCTACCCCCACGCTTTGTTCTGGATAACGACTCTGTATCCATCGACGTCAACAAATGTCTTCCCGTTCACGTCCCAGTAAGGGTTGAATGATTTTGTCATGATAAAACCGGCATCGGTCATTTTCTGGCAAGCATGCATCCATTCCTTTTCATCCGGATAATAAAGAACGAGTAAATCCTCTTCGGTATGCAGCGGTTGAACCGGATGGTATTCGCAATGAGTCAATTCGATATGCCAGCCTAAGCCTTCCCGGCCTAACATGATTCCGTTGAAACCGTCATGGTCGTTGAATTCAGCAATTTTCTGCAGCCCCAGCCCCTGACTGTACATCAAAAAAGACCGTTCAATATTGGTGACGGGTCTGGCAATACGCATGTGGCTAAACATCG
The DNA here is from genome assembly GCF_019930565.1 of Kluyvera sp. CRP. NCBI lineage: Bacteria > Pseudomonadati > Pseudomonadota > Gammaproteobacteria > Enterobacterales > Enterobacteriaceae > Kluyvera > Kluyvera sp. CRP. The sequence continues at coordinate 3,610,889 of NZ_CP082841.1, forward strand.
GCGACTCTCCTGGCGAAGATAGGGTATGAACGTGGATATCTTCGATGAGTTTACACGTTAGCCTGCTTTTGATTTGTCGATGAGAGCCTGCCAGATACGCTTAATTCTTGATGTATGAGGTCCATCAAGGGATGGATGATGGCACCTTGCAGAATAAAAGCCGCAAGCAGTGTTCTGCTTACGGCTCCAGGAGCGGTGAGGTTACGTTCTGGTATTCAGGCTGCCTTCACGGCTTTAATTTTTTTACTGTCAGCCGTATCAGACGCTGGAGTGTCGGTTTTCGTTGCGGTATTCATCTCCGGCAGCTTGCTGGTGCGTAAAATATGCTGCACGGTCACTTTCTGCTCGGCGAGATACAGACCAAGATCTTCTGCCTGCGTTTCATCCATCGGCATTCCGCTTTGCAACAGGAAGTCGGTAAACGCTTCTGCCATATCGAGCAGTCTGTCGTGAGCGTCAGCCTCTTTCTTACTGGCAAATGTCATTTTCTCTTCACCTTTTCTTACGACAACATATTTTATTTCAACGGCCATGATTTGCCCCTTACACTGTGATTATATCCAGTATATCAAGTCAGAGGCCGTGTTGCAGCTAAAAATACCCACAGCCGAGCAAGCCCTACCAGAAACCGGAATATAACTTGTTTCAGGAAGACGCTAGAATGGCCTGGTGGTTCTCCCGTATTAACAGCGGCCGCTGACACCGAACATACCCATGGCTATTTGCAACAAATTTGATAAACGGCTTGCATAAAGGAATAAATAATGAAAGTAAGGGCGCTTTGCAGTCTGTTTCTTTTCGCTGCATCATTTAATGCCGCAGCTATTACGCAATTTAAACCGGCGGTCTTAAATGCTGCTCTTTTGTTTGAGCATGATCCAACCATCGGCAACGTCAAACATAGTGTGCAGTGGATTCGGGATGTTAACGGCAAACTCAGGGTGATGACGGAAGTAAGATATGACCGTAATGGCTGTTTTACTCATATCAATATGGTTGACAAGGAGAACACTCGTATTTTTCATTTGGTCAATAAAGAAGGGGCGTTAACCTCTTTTAATGGTCAGCGCATTACCGGAAAAATTAACGGTCGCTGCGAAATCACTGAGCTTGAAAATGAAACAGGGCAATATACCCTTAACTACAATATACGTGGGTTGCTTGAGACTATTGTCGATAAAAGTACGGGCGAAGTGGTAGAACGATATGAATATGGCAATAGCCAATTACCCGTACGTATCCGAAACTACCAGGATAACACCGACCAGCGTATTTTTTATCCGTCAGGAAGCGCACAGTTTGTTGATTCAGAAATCGTGTCGAAAAGAGGGGAATCGACTGTGCGCGTGAAACAGAGTTGTTCTTATACTGTTGATGGCAATGCCGATAAATGCTCGCTGATATCCTCTGGAAATGAGGAATATCGTGGCTCAATTCTGTTCTGGGTTTCAAACCACGACACGGAATATTTCTGATTGGTGCAAAAGCGCGATAGTCACGTATCGCAACGAACCTGTAGGCCAGACAAGCGTTGCGTCATCAGGCTTACAACCAAAACAACAGTAAAAGATTACCGCCGCTCAAAGTGTCTATGATTATTTGTATCTAATTCAATGAATTATGATGTGTGTTAGGCTATTTTATCTTTGCCGATCTTTTTTTGTTGTATCTCCTGGCTTCGATTTGTACTGTCATGTAGACAAACCCTGGAGAATTGCCATGATTTACACTGAACGCCTTGAATTGATCCATAAAAGTGGTGATGTACTGTACCCTGTGAAGATAACCAGAAAATCAACGGGAAAAACCGCCTTTCACCTTGTACCATTTGGCATGGATAAAACTGACGACCTCCTGGAGGTGGAAGACCCTTCAGAAGCAATTCGGCTGGTGATTGATGAACGGTATTCCATTCGTTGTAGCACAATTACAGCGACTATTACGGATAAAAAGGGCAAGCGAATTAAGCGAACAGGGATATACAACATTAAGGGAATTAGCATAAAAGGATATAACGTCAGGTAATGGCGCCGAGCGTACAAGCTACCATCAGGAGCAGTGAGCAGATAATCGCCTGTTGATGAGTCGCTTATTCAATGCAAACGGGGCATAGTAAGCCATTCGGAACAGGATTATTCAGTCCAATCCATCGACACAGAATAACGGTGAGGTCACAAATATGACGCCTACATTGCAAGGATCGCTAGTCACGCTCCGTCCTCTGCTTGAGACAGATGCTCAGCTATTGATTGATGCGGCGGCGGATGGGGAACTCTGGTCCCTGCCATTTACGGTGGTTCCGTCTGCTGACACCGCTGATTCCTACATTCAGAAAGCCCTGAAGGGGCAGGCCGAAGGCACAGTCATGCCGTTTGCGGTAACGCTCTCATCCGACCAACGCGTCATTGGGTCAACACGTTTCTGGAAGATTGATCGAGAAAACCGAAAACTCGAAATAGGCCACACCTGGTATTCCCAAAGCTGGCAAAAAACAGCTGCAAATACCGAGAGTAAACTGTTACTGCTGCAATACGCTTTTGAGCAACTGAAGTGTGTTCGCGTTCAGTTTACGACTGATGTATTGAATGAGCGCTCGCAGGCAGCCATTCTCCGTATTGGCGCGGTTCAGGAAAGCATCATCAGAAATGAACGCATTATGCCTGATGGTCGAAAACGGACTTCCATACGCTACAGCATAATTGATGATGAGTGGCCGCAGGTTCGGACTAACCTTGAGCACCGCCTTTCCCGTTACAGGGAAGAAAAATAACTCGAGGTTTTGCGGACAGAAGGTCTGCTGTGGGCGAGGAGCGGAAGTTCATAATTCCTTTAGACAATCCTCCCGGGAGGTTATGATAAAAATATACAGCCACAAAGGGAGTGGACATGACATTGTTTGAGGGATGTAAGGAGTTGCTCAAGGCAGATTTTGATGTTGTGGAAGGGGATGATTTGAGTATGGTAATGGATATTTTTCATCAATATCCATGGTATAGCGGTAATCTCATATGGTCGGAAATGGATTTCAGCGATTATGAACTTACTCATGATATGTTTAATGGGAGCGGCTTAGGCAATGAAACAGTATTTGTCATAGCGGATGATGCCGATGTGCCCGTGTTCAGAACCCATCTACAACTCATTGTCGATAATATCTACGATGTCATCTCCATATCACCTAAGCTTTTTATTTTTAACGATAAGATAATGATTACGCCTTTATTCCCTCATAATTTTATACGGTTGGGTCTGCGAAAGTGATGAGCAGAAATACTGACCAGCTCCCCGTTGACCAACTAAGACTGTAGTTAGCAACGTCTCCTCCTGGAACGCAGTGGACCGCCTGAAGCGTGGCGAAATATGCTATGAGTGATGCTCAAAAGTAACAAATGCGATGGCCGAAAAATAAGCACATCAGCATGTATGGTGGATTTAACCAAAAACATGCATAGCTTCCAACTGCTCTTTTTTCATTTCATTACAAGAGGATAAAAAATTATCTTTAAAATCTGATGGGGGATCTCTTAATTGCTGCACTGCCGCTATATTTACTTCTAACTCCCGTAATTGTGCAATTGTGCTTCTACGAATCGAGGAGAGAAAAAAATCCCCTGCATTTTCTTTATGACTCTCCAAATAATTAGTTAGTATTTGAGACGATGCTTGAATTGCTTTTTCCTCAGAAAAACCCAAAGTAAAGCGAGAGTAGATGACATTGTATTGGTATAGACATGCTGCTTCAGCCATTTGTTTAGCTTGCTCCTCTGGGGAGGGTTGATTTGCCCACGATTGGGAAGTGACGAGCAATATAAGCAGTAATAATTGTTTTTTCATGTGTAGAATCCCTACCATTGTGAATGCAATATTTAAAACGTTGAAGCCTGGCATTGACAACAACCGCTGACCAGCTCTCCGTTGACCAACTAAGACTCTTGTTTTCCACGTCCGCCCCTGGCACAAGGCGGACATTGCTGACTGAGCTTAAGGTCCGATGTGAGCGAGGAGCGGACCTCTGTCATGTTGTCGTAAAAAATCACCGCTTAATCAGGAGATAGCAATACCTCTTGCCCTCAAGCTCCGTCTACTTGAATTGATGGCTTCCAGTAGGCGAAGGCGGCTTTCGCTGAGATGAACGGCGAGTAACTCTGCCGCTTTTTCAGTCTCCCGCGACCTAAGCGCAGCTATGATCTCTTGATGATCTTCCCATGCGGGATTCGATGGTGCTTTGTCGAGCCATCGTGCCCGTGAAAGCCGGCGCAGGGCATCGCTTACCCCTTCGAAAATAAACGCATTCTGACAAAGACGGGCCAGCTGTAGATGGAATAATGTCCCGGCATCCTCCATCACCTCTTCTGACACATCAGTAGTCTTCGTTTTGAGCAGGTTTTCCAGACCGTTGAGTTGTTCTTCTGTCATCTGGCTGGCTGCTAGTTTTAATGCCGCCACTTCCAGTACTTCCCGGTAAATACATAGCTGTTCAACTTCTGCGACATCGATCGGTGCCACTAACCAGCGCAGCCCATCACGACGGACCAGTCCTTCTGACTCCAGTTTTTGTAATGCGGCTCGCACAGGCGTTCGGGATGCGTTAAACGTTGCTTCAGCCCAGCGCTCGGTAAGTCGTTCTCCTGGCCCCAGCTCCATACTGAGTATCAGTTTTCTTAATTGGTTTTCAACTTCTGATGCCTGACTCATAACAACAATGTTCTCCCGCAAATTGACAGTAAGATGCGCAATCGATATGGTATACCAATTTGGTATACCAAGAAAGAGTGTTTCTATGACCCAATTCTATAACAGCTTCTGGCAGCGAAACCTGCTTGTTTGCGTCATTGGCTCGTTCTCAACGGTCTTCGCAATGACCCTTATGCTGCCGTTTCTGCCTTTGTATGTCGAAGAACTGGGTGTTAGTGGGCATGCTGCGGTCGTGCAATGGTCTGGCGTAGCATTCAGCGCAACGTTTATCACTGCCGGGTTGATCGCCCCTGTCTGGGGGAAACTCGGTGACAGATATGGACGCAAGTCGATGCTCGTGAGAGCCAGCCTTGGCATGGCGGTGACTGTTTCGCTTATGGGGCTGGTGACCAATATATGGCAACTTGTCGGACTAAGGTTGTTAGTTGGTCTGGCTGGTGGCTACTCATCCGGTGCGACAATTCTTATCGCAGTCCAGGCTCCCAGAGAACGTGCAGCCTGGGCGTTGGGGATTGTTTCATCCGGTGTAATGGCGGGCAATCTTATCGGTCCACTTGCCGGCGGGTGGCTACCTGGTCTGCTCGGCATTCGAACCACGTTTTTCTGTGCAGGTGCGCTGATATTTCTATCCTTTATCATGACCCTCACTCTCATTCGCGAAGAGGTGCAAAAGCCTGAGAATACGCTGGCAAAAACGGCAGTGAGCTGGTCGCAGTTGCCTGCCCGTACTGTAATTATTTGCATGCTTTGCACCGGTCTGCTGCTGATGCTGGCCAACATGTCGATAGAGCCCATTATTACGGTCTATGTGCGAACTCTCGTCAGTGACGCTTCTCAGATAACCAAAGTGGCAGGATATGTAATGGCTGCCGCAGCCCTGGGCAGCATTATTTCTGCATCCTGGCTTGGAAAACTGGCTGACAGGATAGGACATTTACGCATTATCACAATGGCATTGGCGACAGCCGGTTTTCTGCTTATTCCTCAGGCGTTTGTTTCCTCAGGCTGCCAGCTTATTGCTCTGCGTTTCCTTATGGGGCTGGCACTAGGTGGATTACTGCCATGTATGGCGGCGGTAATACGTCATCGTGTACCAGAAGGAATGGTAGGTAGCATCCTCGGTTATTCCGTAGCGGCACAGTTCGCAGGTCAGTTCATCGGGCCGTTGATCGGCGGCTTTGTCGGCGGGCATATCGGTATGCGAGCCGTCTTCCTGGCAACCAGTTGCATAGTGCTGCTCGGAGCAGCCTGGAACCTCAAAATTTATCGTCAGTTAGCAACGCGTTGACTGACGGCATTGCCTCTTACCTGCAAATCCCGGAGATTTTATGACGACTCAACTCAGTAATATCAATAAAAATAGCGCGCTGCTGGTAATGGACTTTCAGATGCTCATCCTCAACAACTTCCTCCCGCAAGAGAGTGCCAGGGATGTTATTCGCAACACGGCATCGCTGATATCTACCGCACGCGCAGCTGGCGTAACGGTTATCTACGTGAGTGTCGGATTCCGCAAGGGTTACCCTGAAGTCAGTCACAACAACACGATTTTCTCGTCAATTAAAGAGAATGGCATTTTTATGGTTGATAACGAGAGTACGGCCATTCATGCAGATGTCGCTCCTGAAGAGAATGAGGTCGTCATTGTTAAACGCAGAGTGGGGGCTTTCTCCTTTACTGAACTCGATTTGGTTCTTAGGGCGCAGGGAATAGAAACCTTGATTCTTACTGGCGTCACCACAAGTGGCGTTGTGCTGTCTACCGTTGGGCAAGCTTTTGACCTGGATTACCGGCTGGTGATTGCGAGAGATTGTTGTGCCGATCCAGATCATGACACCAATTTGTTTTTACTTGAAAAAATTCTGCCTCAACATGCTTTTGTTACCGGTTCTGCTGAAATATCAAAAGCCTGGGCATAAAATATCTGATGTCGAAGTACCCACCGTTTGGGTTGTAGAGTTGACCGGAGAAGCGCGATTGCCGGTCATATAAACGTCCGCTTCTGGCACTGAGCGGACGAGTTTACTGGGGTGAAGGTCCGCTAGCTGAAATTGTGCTTAAATAATGATAGCTCTGGCAGGATGGGTGTTCAATGATTGCAAGGTGGCCACTAATTCAGGTGACGTAAATGTGTAGCAATCCCCCACTTTAGGCCGATACATTTTCCATTGATCAGGTCGATAACAGAATAACTTGCATTGGGGTGAGCATAGCGAGGGAAATTATTGACAGTCCCTTCTTTAAGGATTGCCAGAGTGCCCTGACTGACATGCCCGTGAGACACAATACATATTGTTTGTTGATGTGATGAGGTCTCTTCCAGGTTTTGTAAAAAACGCATAACTCGCTGAGAAGCATGCGCCAGTGACTCCCCCCCAGGTGGACAATACTCTGCATCAAGCCTGAATAACGCATTTGCATCGTTCGGATGTTTTTGTCTGAGTAGTTCTAACGGCATACCTTCAAACTGACCAAAAGCCTGCTCTTTAAGGGCCGGTTCAGCCGTCAGTGAACAGCGAAAATTTTCAGCCAGGCTTCGCCCCATTTGCCAGGCACGTCCAAGCGGAGAAGCGTAAACACGCTCTATTTGATACTCACTTGCACTAAACGCTGCTAGTAGGACGGATATTTCACGAAAACCCCGACAGGTCAAGGGGCTATCGCTGTGCCCCTGAATAATTCCTTCCAAATTCCACTCTGTTTCTGCGTGTCGAACAAGTATCAATTTCATCGTTAGCGGGCCTTGCTCGTTGTTGATCAAAATGCCCCAACAGCGCGATGTCAAACACACACCTTTGAAGCAGTGGAAGGCTTTCCTGTTTTGGAAATAATGAACAAGTGTAGCTTATTGCCGTTATGCAGCGGCTCTGGGTGTGAGGCGCTGAATTTTATCCGTAGTTAACTTCTGCCTCTGGCACGAAGCGGACTAGGTCACTGAGGTGAAGGTCCGCTGTGAGCGAGGAGCGGACGGTTCTCTACTGATTGAATCACAATCTGGTGAGGCGTCATATGTAGTTCAGATAACCGCTCATGAAAGGTTTTTTTTTGCCGATATAACATGGATGTTATGCACTGAAGTTAGATAACATATTGACTGTGATAAAGACATGGTTTTTATTAAGTAAGGAATAATGATGATTAGAATTTTAGGGTTTATATTTTTGTTACTTACGGCAGGGTGTTCAACGCCAGGAAAACCAGCTTTCTATTATACTTGGACACAGTACAAAACCGGTGTTGAAGTGATGCTGGTTAATGAACCGCAGTACAAAGATGGTTTTGATGGAATTCTTCGCCTTGACGATAAAGGCAAATACGCAGTAATGGCTATATACAACGGTGGGGATATGTCGAGTCACTTCGGATATGTCACCAAGGACAGTCTCGAAAGTTGGATAACCATGTACACCGACTTTTTAAAATGGGATCCGCAAAATCCAGCGCAGCCGACAAAATTTACTATTCTGGATAATCTTTCGTGGACCCATAAAGACTACGATGTTGAGTATCGCTTCGTGAACGGTAAAAAGCTATTTGTTATCAATAAGCATAGTACTGGAAACTGGTTTGTGGACTTCTCAGCGCTCTCCATGGATGAAGCCAATGTCGCAAAGCTGACTAATGTCTACATCGATCTGAGACAGAAGCTGAAATAGCCAGTCAACAGCCCTCGGCTGGGCCTCATTTGGAGGTTTTCAGTGACTGGCAGAGGTAATTTAATCGTCTGCATTGTACGTCTCCAGTGAATGCAATGCAGACTTAGCAATGTCCGCTTCTGGCACGAAGCGGACATTTCGCCCACCATTTCAGTAAAATTACCTGACAGCTTTCGTTACTACACCAGAGCCGCTCAACAGCATGCGGATACCAAGTCCTATCATCACAACGCCGGTAAAACGTTCCTGCCATTTGATAAACCCCGGGTGCTGGCCTAGCCAGTTCCCAAATGTTCCTGATGCCATTGCGACGGAGCCCAGTGAAACAATTCCTGCCAGTTTTTGGATACTGCCCAGCACAAGCAATTGCAGCCAGACAGGACCCGCGGCGGGATCGACAAATTGAGGCAGAAAAGCAAACATAAACAGCAGGGATTTTGGGTTAGTTAGGCTATTCAGGGCGCCTTCCTTAACGGCATTCCAGTCAGAAATTTTTGCCGTTTTTCGTAGCCGGGTATCGGTTCCGGAAGTCGCAATCATTTTTATGCCCAGCCACATCAGATAAGCTGCGCCCACCCACCTCAGGAGGTCTAGCGCCACCGGCCACGCATGAACGACGGTAACCAGCCCAAGGACAAGAAAGGAAACTTGCACAAAACCTGCGACAAAGACATTACCCAGAACGGTAAGAAGGGCAATACGTCTTCCCTGGCCGACGCCTCTGGCGATAGTCAGCATCATGTCTGGCCCCGGAGAAATCTCCAGAAGCGTCAGCGCGAGAAGGAAAGTCATAAACGTTTCGAGGGAAGGCATGTTTGTTGAATCCGGAGAAATTTTTCCGTTACGTTACCGCAGACTGATTCGCGCGAAAAGCGGAACATATTGCACAACGCGAACTTACCAAAGTGGTGCTAAATTAACGGCGCAAAAAACAAGCTGGCCCAGGCTTCCCCGGGCCATTTTGTGCTCAATCCACAGCCGCAGAATATTCCTCAATCACTCTCTATCCTGCGCTGCTTTTCATCGTTAAATTCTATTCAACAAGATATTCAGCATACGACGCAGCGGCTCTGCTGCCCCCCAAAGCAACTGATCGCCCACGGTCAGTACCGAGTAGATAGGGTCATTGTTCAGCGCCATTTTTTTAAAGCGACCAATACCCACCTGAAGAGAACCGCTGATGTGGGCAGGGGTCAATTGAGCCACGCTTGCCTCCTTATTGTTTGGCACATAGTTCACCCAGGGATGGGAATGCGTCACCAATGCCTCAAACTCGGCCTCACTGACTTCGCGCTTGAGTTTCAGCGTGATAGCCGCACTATGGCAGCGAATCACGCCAACACGGATGCACAAACCGTTGACCGGGATGGTCCCCACGGGAAGGCCCAGGATTTTGTTCGTTTCCGCTTCGCCTTTCCACTCTTCCCGGCTGTTTCCATCCCCTAAGTCGCTGTCGATCCACGGGATAATGCTCCCCATTAGCGGTGCGCCAAAGTTGTCGATGGGCATCTTATCGCTGCGAATCAACTCGCTCACTTTGTTGACTAAAGGCAGCACCGAGCCTGGATTTTCCAGCTCATCGGGCGACAAATGTTGGCTGATATAAGCGCTTTGCGCGATGAGTTCGCGAACGTGTTTGGCGCCGGCGCCGGAAGCCGACTGGTAGGTCATGACGCTCATCCACTCTATCAGGTCTGCGTTTATCAAACCGGCAAGACCCATCAGGCTTAATGTAATAGAGCAGTTGCCGCCGACAAAAAGTTTAATACCATCGTTGACGGCGCGATCGATATTCTTACGGTTAACGGGATCAAGAATAATACAGGCTCTCTCGTCCATACGCAGCGCCGAAGCGGCATCAATCCAGTAACCCTTCCAGCCATATTCAAGCAGAGCGGGGTAAATAGCCTTAGTATATTCACCACCCTGACAGGTAATGATAATATCCATTTCAGCAAGCGCCTCAATAGAATGCGCATCCTTCAGCGTATAGCGGATGCCATCAATAACCGGACCGTGACCACCCGCACTGGAGGTGCTAAAAAAATGGGCGGAAATGCCATTGAAATCATTCTCCTCCAGCATTCTCTGCAGCAAAACAGAACCCACCATCCCGCGCCAACCAATAATGCCAACCTGCGTCATTTTTTAACCTTAATGATGTTGTTAAAATGTTAATATCAAGAGGGGGATTTATATCTTATTCATAAAACATCGTCATCAAGTGAAACGATAAAAAACGCTTTAATAAGAATGTTTCATCTGGGGTTAGTAAAAATAATGAAAGAACAATGGGGGCAATCGAAAGGGCGTTAATATCAGGGGGAGCGCGCGATTAATCGCGTTTTAGGAGAGAATAGCCTCATTGCTGAGGCTATTCGAGGCTGTGAATTATTTCTTCTTCTCGCCCAGCGTCGGCGTCTCGTCAAAGAAGTTCCACGGCTTCAGCAGCGCATGGGCCCATTCGGTTGGCATAATCGGCCACTCTTCGGCGCGCGCCACGTGGGTGGTGCCGGTCGTGATCCACACCACATCGTCCTGGTTGCTCAGCGATTCGTCATCTTTCGCGTACTGCCCGAGGCCGGTATCGTGAACGGAACGGTTCGGGTATTTCCCTTCCGGATAGCGCTCTTCCTGGTGATAGCGGGTAACCCACAGCTGTTTATCCATAAAGCTCAGACGATGGTAAATCCATTCATCCGGGGCAAACTTCGCGCCGGTCGCCGCCGGGTGGGTACCACCGGCATAAGGGATAATCTGATACGAAATCGGGTTCCCCATACGGTTCTCTTTGGTGGTATTGCTCAGCAGGCGAATGGTACCCGGATCGAATTTCTGCGCCGCTTTCTGCTCAGACTCAATCGTATACTGATTGACCTGCATCGTACTGGTACGCGGGCCGCCCGAGGTGTTCGGCTTCACTTCCGGGTCCATTGCCACCAGGGTGTTATTTTCGCCGTCCACGTCGAGGTCGAGACGGAAGTTATAAATATGCTGGTGGGTGGTGCCGACGATATTATGATCGATCAGCGTACCGTAGCGGGTATCCTCTTTGGCGCTTGGATCGTGCATGGTCTTGGCCTTCACGCCCTTAACCGCTTCAATACCGGTGGCGCCGGCATCGATACCGATGGTGCCATTTTCGTGGAATACCCAGTCGAAGATATAGTCGTAGTTACCCACGGTACTGATCCAGCGAACCACCAGTTCACGACGCTCGGTGCTGACGTTCGGCTGGCCCATCTCTTGGTGTTTATACTCCGGCCCGGCGTAGCGCTCGAATACCGCCACCGCGCGAGGAATGGTGGTAGGCGTACCGGTGTAATCGGCGATGGTCTCATCCAGCAGCACGGCGTTGTTCGGGGCATCTTTACCGCGCGCGATAGGCGAGGTCAGGGTGCCCATGCCGTAGTCGCCGGAATCCAGATAGGCTTTGAAGTACCAGCCTACGTCCGGGTCGCCGTAGGGCACGATCATCCCGCCGAGCGAACCTTCGTACATCACCTGGCGTTTGGTGCCGTTGTCGTTATAGGTCACGGTGGAGAGAATCGGCCCCACGCGGGAGTTCAGGCGCAGGTGGAAGTCCCAGTTCTGCCAGTGGATCATATCGCCGGTGATAGTGTAGTTTTTACCCTCAGGTTCAATAATTTCCAGCGGTTTCACCGCCTTGGCTACGCGGTCCCGGCCATCAAATGGACGAGACTCCATCGGTACGGGAATAACCGGGCCTTCTTCAATCTTGATGATTTTCTTCTGTTCAAGGTCAACCACCGCCACCAGATTTTCGATCGGGTGCGCCCAATAGTTACCGTCACCGGTATCCAGATAGCTCACCACTTTCAGCAGGCGCGCGTCCTGCTTCAGGCCGTCTTTACCGTCGAAGTAGCCGACGGTCAGCGGGGTGGTGATGACTTTAGTGGTGTCTTTGATGCCGTGTTTTTTCAGTACCTCAGCAAATTCGCTGCTGGCGTTAATGATGTTCTGCACGCTGACGAAGTCGTCAATCAGCACCATGCCGTGCGCGTCTTTAATCGGCTTCCAGGAGAGGACTTTTTTGTTCTGCAGGTCAACCACGGCTTCAATCACGTGCTTGCCGTCCAGCATCACCACATCGGCGGTGCGCGGAGTGTTAACCGGAGTGCCCTTTAAGGCAAACTCCCACACCGCCTTTTTATCCGGCTCGTGCAGGGAAATCTCGGTAAAACGGGTGTTCGGCTGGAACTCTGGCGCGGCCTTCACGATGGTGACCGCTTCGCTGATTTCAGCAGAAGAGAGGGAGTTCAGCGGGTGAGGCACTTTCTCAACCTGGAAAGTTTGATCGAGGCCAGACTGGAAAACGTCGTTGATAAAGGTATCGGAGACCCATGCTTTACCGTCTTTCATCACTACCGGCACCTGTAGGTTCAGGGGTTTGCCGTTGACGACCGCGGTTTTCGCGCCCGGTTTCACCTTCACGAATGCGCCGTCTTTGATCAGGGTGTACATCTGCGCGTAGTCATCCCACTGCATATCAGCGCCGAAATCCTGCAGGGTTTTATCCATTGGAACCATATGCGCTTCGCCGCCGTGGGCGAAGGCTGGAGCTTGCCAGGCGCAGAACAGGGCGACGGCCAGCGCCAGCGCTGTTTTACGGTTTGAACGAATCGAGCCTGTTGACATTGTGACCTCATCTTATCGTTATGTTGTGCCTTGCCGCTGCTACTTCGGCTTCAGTCTCTTACCCTAGCAGCCGATCGTCACGAGACGTTTGCTTGCGCTTGCCAGGTTATTTGTCAGTTTTGCCAGTTACAAAAAATGCCTCCGCAGAGGCATGAATGTTTGAATTGCCGGACGTCACCACCGCTTACGCCGGGAAATCCCCGTGCTGACGCGCGACCAATGTCAGAATGGAATACAGCGCCACCGCCTGCTGATGCTGGTTGAAAATCTCCACCGCCCATTCCACCACGCCGGTGGCTTTCTCTTCGGCGTTGCGCTGGCGTTTGACCGTTTTACGCTTGCAGGTGAGGCGCACCTGGATGGTATCGCCCGGCTTAACCGGCTCAATAAAGCGCAGGTTTTCCATGCCGTAGTTAGCAATCACCGGGCCGACGCCCGCGTCAACAAACAGACCGGCCGCCGCGGAAATCAGAAAGTAGCCGTGCACCACGCGCTCGCCGAAAATGGAATCGGCTGCCGCAATCTTGTCCATATGGGCATAGAAGTGGTCGCCGCTGAGGCAGGCAAAGTTGACGATATCCGCTTCGGTTAAGGTACGACGCGGGGTCAACAGGCTATCGCCAGGCTGAATCTCTTCGAAGTATTTACGGAACGGGTGAATACGATCTTCCACCACCTGCGCGCCGCGCACCCACTGCTGGCTAACGGCAGACAGCATGGTGGGGCTGCCCTGAATAGCGGTGCGCTGCATGTAATGTTTCACCGCGCGCAGGCCGCCCAGTTCTTCACCACCGCCTGCACGTCCTGGGCCGCCATGTACCAATTGCGGCAGCGGGGAACCGTGGCCGGTGGATTCCGCGGAGGATTCCTCGTTTAACACCTGAATACGCCCGTGAGCGCGGGCGGCACCGAGGATAAACTCACGCGCCAGTTCGCCGCTGGCGGTTACCAGCGTTCCGGCCAGGCTGCCTTCACCGGCGCGAGCCAACGTCATCGCGTGTTCGGTATTCTGATACGGTATCAGGGTGGCAACCGGACCAAAGGCTTCAATGGCATGTACCGCGGAGATTTCATCCGGCTGCGCGCAGAACAGCAGGGTTGGCGGGAAGAAGGCTCCGGCGGCGCTGAGATCTGCTTTGCCGCCCAGCAGCACCTCGCATCCCGCTTCCACCAGACGGTTGACGTTATCCTGCACATCCTGACGCTGTTCACTGTTCACCAGCGCGCCCATCTTCACGCCTTCCTGCGCCGGATCGCCGACCACCACTTTTTGCAGACGGGCAATCAACGCCTCACTGACTGCGCTTACCTGCGCCTGCGGCACGATAATGCGGCGGATGGCGGTACATTTCTGCCCGGCCTTGGTGGTCATCTCGCGCACCACTTCACGGATAAACAGCGCAAATTCCGGCTGCTCTGAGGTGACATCGTCGCCCAGCACACAGCAGTTCAGCGAGTCCGCTTCCATGGTGAAGGGGACAGACTTCGCCACCAGATTCGGATGCACGCGCAGCTGCTGCCCGGTATGTGCCGAACCGGTAAAGGTCACCACGTCCTGGCTGTCGAGATGGTCGAGCAGGTCGCCCGCGCTACCGCAGATAAGGCTAATCGCGCCGTTCGGTACCAGGCCGCTGTCGATAATGGCTTTGACCATCGCCTGGGTGAGTTGGGCGGTGGCGGTCGCCGGTTTGATGATGGCAGGCATCCCGGCAAGCCAGGTCGGCGCCAGTTTTTCTAACATGCCCCAGCAGGGGAAGTTAAAGGCATTGATATGCACCGCCACGCCGGATTTCGACGTCAGCACGTGGCGCGCGGCAAAGCCGCCCTGTTTGGACAACGGGATCAGCTCATCCTCCGGCCACAGTACGTCATCCGGTAGCTCGCGACCGCCCAGACTGGCGTAGGTGAAGAGGGTGCCGATACCGCCCTCGATATCCACCCAGCTATCGCCGCGCGTTGCGCCGGTCTCGGCGGAGATGGCGTAGAAGTCGGCCTTCAATTCCATCAGATGTTTGGCGACTGCTTTCAGCATCGCGCTGCGTTCAATAAAGGTCATCGCCTGAAGCGCTTTGCCGCCGTGCTCAATCGCAAAACGGCGCGCCTGCGCCATATCCAGCCCTTCGCTTGTCACTTCCCACAGCGGCTCACCGCTGATGGCGTGGTGGATAGTACGGGCGCGGCCCCGGCCGGTTTGCCAGACGCCGGACAAATAGCTGGCTAACTGCTGCATGGTGTTTCTCCAGATATGTTACGAATTCTCGCCATTAATAGTTCTTTCATGAATCATTAAATGCAAGTCAGATTTTAATAATTTGTTAACAATGCGATCGCGGGCACCTTACGTGCATTGATTAGCATTCGGTTTACCTGCGATAAATCAGCGGTGATTGCGGTATGTATCACAAAATTAGTAAACAAAATTTGTGGTTTTATTTAACTAAGATGTAACTTTCATAAAACAAAGTGATTCGCAAAAAATGATTTGTTGAATTTATCGGAATCATAAGGTGATGACGTGACAGAAGAACAACGCTTTGACCAGCGCATCGCGCAGGAAACAGCCATCGAACCGCAGGACTGGATGCCGGATGCGTACCGCAAAACGCTGATCCGCCAGATTGGTCAGCATGCGCATTCAGAAATCGTCGGCATGCTGCCGGAAGGCAACTGGATAACCCGCGCCCCAACGCTTCGCCGGAAAGCGATTCTGCTGGCGAAGGTGCAGGACGAAGCCGGGCATGGCCTCTATCTCTACAGCGCGGCGGAAACGCTCGGCTGCGCTCGCGAAGACATCTACCAGAAGATGCTCGACGGGCAGATGAAATACTCCTCCATCTTTAACTACCCGACGCTGACCTGGGCGGATATCGGCGTGATTGGCTGGCTGGTCGACGGCGCGGCCATCGTTAACCAGGTGGCGCTGTGCCGTACCTCCTACGGCCCGTATGCCCGGGCAATGGTCAAAATCTGCAAAGAAGAGAGCTTCCACCAGCGTCAGGGCTTTGAAGCTTGCATGGCGCTGGCGGCGGGGAGTGAAGAACAGCGGCAGATGTTGCAGGACGCGATCAACCGCTTCTGGTGGCCGGCATTAATGATGTTCGGGCCGAGCGATGACAACTCGCCGAACAGCGCCCGCAGCATGGCGTGGAAGATCAAACTGCATTCCAACGATGAACTGCGTCAGCGCTTCGTCGACAACACTGTCCCGCAGGTCGAGATCCTTGGCATGAAGGTGCCGGATGCCGATCTGGCGTTTGACGAAGCCACCGGTCACTACCGTTACGGCGAAATCGACTGGCAGGAACTCAACGAAGTCATCAACGGGCGTGGCATCTGTAACCACGAACGTCTGGGCGCCAAGCGCAAAGCCTGGGAAGAGGGGGCATGGGTGCGCGAAGCCGCGCTGGCGCATGCCGAAAAACAACGCGCTCGCGATGCCGCCTGAGGAGAAAAAGATGAGCAAAACATACTGGCCGTTATACGAAGTGTTTGTCCGCAGCAAACAGGGTCTGTCGCACCGTCACGTGGGCAGCCTGCACGCCGCCGACGATCAAATGGCGCTGGAAAATGCCCGCGATGCGTACACCCGCCGCAGCGAAGGCTGCTCCATCTGGGTGGTGAAGGCGAGCGAAATCGTCGCCTCACAGCCGGAAGACCGCGGTGAGTTTTTCGACCCTGCCGAGAGCAAGGTCTACCGTCACCCGACGTTCTATACCGTGCCGGACGGCATGGAACATATGTGAGGCAACGATGAACACGCAAAACCCCGTTGCAACCTATGCGCTGCGTCTTGGCGATAACGGCCTGGTGCTGGCCCAGCGCTTAGGCGCCTGGTGCGGCCACGCGCCGGAGCTGGAGATTGACCTCGCGCTGGCCAATATCGGCCTTGACCTGCTGGGTCAGGCGCGCAACTTCCTGAGCTACGCCGCCGAACTGAACGGTAGTGGTGATGAAGACACGCTGGCCTTTGGCCGCGATGAACGTCAGTTCAGCAACCTGCTGCTGGTGGAACAGCCGAACGGTAATTTCGCCGACACCATTGCCCGTCAGTTTTTTATCGATGCCTGGCATGTGGCGCTGTTCAGCCGTCTGGTGAATAGCCGCGACGCACAGATTGCCGCCATCGCCGCCAAAGGGCTGAAAGAGGTGCGTTATCACCTGCGCTTTAGCCGCGGCTGGCTGGAGCGTCTGGGCAACGGCACCGACTATTCCGCGCAACTGATGCAGCAGGCAATCAACAACCTGTGGCGCTTCACCGGTGAACTGTTTATGGCCGATGAGCTGGATATCAGCCTGAGCGAGCAGGGCATCGCCGTTGACCCGCGCGAATTAGCGGCCGAATGGCAGGCGACGGTGCACACCGCGCTGTTCGATGCGGGTCTGCAAATCCCTGAAGAAGCGGCGTTCCGTCGCGGCGGTAAGCAGGGGCTGCACAGCGAACATCTCGGCCCGATGCTGGCAGAGATGCAGTATTTACAGCGGTCGTATCCCGGCCAGCAGTGGTAGCAGGAGGTGGCTATGCAACGTCTCGCCGCAATCGCGCCCCCGGAAGTGCGTACCGTCTGGGGATTATTAAGCGCCATTCCAGACCCGGAAGTGCCGGTGCTGACCATTACCGACCTCGGCATGGTGCGCCGCGTGGAGCGTCACGGCGACGGCTGGGTGATTGGCTTTACGCCGACCTACTCGGGTTGCCCGGCCACTGAACATCTGTTGGGGGAAATTCGCGCGGTGATGGCGGAGCACGGCTATACGCCTGTGCATATTGTGCTGCAGCTCGACCCGCCGTGGACCACCGACTGGATGAGCCCGGATGCCCGCGAACGTCTGCGTCAGTACGGTATCAGCCCGCCGCAGGCCCACGCCTGCCACGCCGACGCGCTGCCGAAGGATGTGGTTTGCCCGCGCTGCGGCAGCACCCACACCTCGCTGATTAGCGAATTCGGTTCCACGGCCTGCAAAGCGCTGTATCGCTGCGATAGCTGCCGTGAACCCTTTGATTACTTTAAATGTATTTGAGGCTGCGATGACAACATTTCATTCGCTTACCGTGGCAAAGGTTGAACCGGAAACCCGTGATTCGGTCACCATCACTTTTGCCATTCCCGACGCGCTGCGTAGCGTTTACGCCTTCCGTCCGGGCCAGCATCTGACGCTGAAAACCCGCCTCGGCGGGGAGGAGTTACGCCGCTGCTACTCCATCTGCCGCAGCCGCTCGCCGTCTGAAATCAGCGTGGCGGTCAAAGCCATCGACGGCGGCCGCTTCTCCCGCTATGCCCAGAGCGATATTCAGCAGGGCATGGCGCTTGAGGTGATGGTGCCGCAGGGGCACTTTGGCTACCAACCGCAGGCCGGGCGCGAAGCGGAGTATCTGGCCATTGCCGCCGGTTCCGGCATTACGCCGATGATGGCGATTATCGAAGCCACACTGGCGACCGAACCGGCGAGTCAGTTCACCCTGATCTACGGCAACCGCAGCAGCCACAGCATGATGTTCCGTCAGGCGCTGGCTGACCTGAAAGACCGCTATCCGCAGCGTTTACAGATAGTGCACCTGTTCAGCCAGGAGTCGATGGACAGCGATCTGCTGCAAGGGCGCATCGACGGCGACAAACTGCATGCGCTCGGCAAAACGCTGATCGATTTCAGTCGCTTTGACGATGCTTTTATCTGCGGCCCGTCGGCGATGATGGACGAAGCCGAAGTGGCGCTGCGCGAGCTGGGCGTGCCGGAGAAATCGATTCACCTTGAGCGCTTTAACACCCCCGGCAGCAGCGTGAAACGCGCCACCGGCGTACAGGCGGAGGGCCGCACGGTCACTATCCGCCAGGACGGCCGTGATCGCCTGATTTCGCTGAACGCCGAAGATGACAGCATTCTCGACGCCGCGCTGCGTCAGGGCGCTGACCTGCCATTTGCCTGTAAAGGCGGCGTCTGCGCCACCTGCAAATGCAAGGTGGTGAGCGGTAAAGTGGCGATGGCCGCCAACTACAGCCTCGAAGCCGATGAAGTGGCGGCGGGCTATGTTCTTAGCTGCCAGGCGCTGCCCACCAGCGGCGACGTGGTAGTCGACTTTGACGCGCGGGGGATGGCATGAGCGAACTGCTGATTACCCGTCACGACCGCGTGCTGCAACTGACCCTGAACCGCCCGCAGGCGCGTAACGCCCTGAACAATGCGCTGCTGACGCAGATTGCCGAAACGCTGGAAAGCGCGGCGGCAGATTCAGGTATCAGCGTCTGCGTGATTAGCGGCAACCCGCGTTATTTCGCCGCCGGTGCCGATCTCAACGAAATGGCGGAAAAAGACCTGCCCGCCACCTTCGACGATATTCGCCCGCGTCTGTGGGCGCGTATTGATGCCTTCAACAAACCGCTGATTGCGGTGGTGAACGGCTACGCGCTGGGCGCGGGCTGCGAGCTGGCGCTGCTGTGCGATCTGGTCATTGCTGGCGATAACGCCCGCTTTGGTCTGCCGGAAATTACCCTCGGCACCATGCCGGGCGCTGGCGGTACGCAGCGCCTTATTCGCAGCGTCGGAAAAGCGCTGGCCAGCCGCATGGTACTGAGTGGCGAAAGTATTGATGCCGGGCGCGCGCAGCAGGCCGGGCTGGTGAGCGATATTCACCCGGCGAACCTCTCTGATGAATACGCGCTGAAGCTGGCGGCGACCATCGCTCGCCACTCACCGCTGGCGCTGCGGGCGGCAAAGCAGTCGCTGCGTCTGGCCCAGGAGGTGGGATTGCAGGCCGGTCTGGTGCAGGAACGTCAGCTGTTTACGCTGCTCAGCGGCACCGAAGATCGTCGTGAAGGCGTGAGCGCCTTTTTAGAAAAACGCACACCGGAATTTAAAGGACGCTAATCGTGGATGCATTCATTCTCAGCGAAGTGGAACAGGGTGTAATGACCCTCACTCTGAACCGCCCGGACCGACTCAATAGCTTTAACGATGTGATGCACCAGCAGCTTGCCGACTGCCTGAAACAGGCCGAACGCGACGACACCATTCGCTGCCTGCTGATCACCGGCGCCGGACGCGGCTTTTGCGCCGGGCAGGATCTGAACGACCGTAACGTTGACCCCAGCGGCCCCGCGCCGGATCTGGGCATGTCGGTGGAACGCTTTTACAACCCACTGGTGCGCCGTTTAGCCGCGCTGCCAAAACCGGTTATCTGCGCGGTGAACGGCGTCGCCGCCGGTGCTGGCGCCACGCTGGCGATGGGCTGCGACATCGTGATTGCCGCGCGTTCAGCAAAGTTTGTCATGGCCTTCAGCAAGCTTGGCCTGGTGCCGGACTGCGGTGGAAGCTGGGTACTGCCGCGCGTTGCCGGTCGTGCTCGTGCCGTTGGCCTGCTGATGCTCGGCGACAACCTCAGCGCCGAACAGGCCGCGCAGTGGGGGATGATCTGGCAGGTGGTTGACGACGCCGAGTTGAAAGATACCGCGCTGACCATGGCGCGCCATTTCGCCACCCAGCCGACCTATGGTCTGGGGCTGATTAAGAAAGCCTTACAACTTTCTGAAACCAACTCACTGGATCAGCAGCTTGAGCTTGAGCGCGACTACCAGCGTTTGGCCGGTCGCAGCGACGACTATCGCGAAGGCGTCAGCGCCTTCCTCGCCAAACGTCCACCTCAGTTCAGCGGGAAATAAGCCATGAGCCAGACTCTTCACACCGTCGCGGTGATTGGCGGCGGCACCATGGGGGCCGGGATTGTCGAAGTGGCAGCGAGCGCCGGGCATGCGGTGCGGCTGTATGACATTTCCGCCGAGGCGATTACGCGCGCTATCGACGGCATTGCCCAGCGTCTGAACGCCCGCGTTAGCCGCGGCAAAATTAGCACTGAACAGGCGCAGGCGCTGCTGGCGCGTATTACCCCTGCAACCGAATTAATGCAGCTTGCCGACGCCCAGCTGGTGATTGAAGCCGCTTCCGAGCGTCTGGAGATTAAAAAGGCGCTGTTCAGCGAGCTGGCGGAGATTTGTTCGCCGTCAACACTGCTGACCAGCAACACCTCGTCCATCTCCATTACCGCGATTGCGGCGGGTGTGAAACACCCGGAACGCGTGGCCGGGCTGCACTTCTTTAACCCGGCACCGGTGATGAAACTGGTGGAAGTGGTGAGCGGGCTTGCCACCTCTACCGAAGTGGTCGAGCAGCTTTGCCAGTGCGTAACCGCCTGGGGCAAGCAGCCGGTACGCTGCCGCTCCACGCCGGGCTTTATCGTTAACCGCGTGGCGCGTCCGTACTACGCCGAAGCCTGGCGCGCGCTGGAAGAGCAGGTGGCATCAGCGGAAGTGATTGACGCGGCGCTGCGCGACGGCGGCGGTTTTCCGATGGGGCCGCTGGCGCTGACTGACCTTATCGGCCAGGACGTGAACTTCGCCGTGACCAGTTCGGTGTTTAACGCCTTCTGGCAGGACCGCCGTTTTCTGCCGTCGCTGCTGCAACAGGAGCTGGCGCTGGCGGGGCGTCTGGGTAAAAAAAGCGGCCACGGCGTTTATCGCTGGCCTCTGGAAAATCAGCCTGAACTGGCGCTGGCTGCCGTATCTGCCGAACGCGCCGCGAAGAGGGTTGAAAGTGACGTTGTCACAGAATTAGACGATGTGCTGCTGCTGGAAACCACCGGTGAAACCGCGTTGTCCTTAAGTGTGCAGTACCAGCGCCCGGTGGTGGTGTATGACCATGCCGCGGGCGATACCGTTGTGCTGGCCGGCGCGCCAACCAACACGGATTCCGATACCGACAAAGCGGTGTACTACTTCCAGCAGCAGGGCAAAAAAGTGCTGCGTATTGCCGACTACCCAGGACTTCTGGTGTGGCGTACGGTGGCGATGCTGGCGAACGAAGCGCTGGATGCGGTGCAAAAAGGCGTGGCCAGTGCCGAGGATATCGATACCGCGATGCGTCTTGGGGTGAACTATCCACGTGGCCCGCTGGCCTGGGGGCAATCGCTCGGCTGGGGGCGCGTGCTGCGTCTGCTGGAAAACCTACAACAGCACTACGGCGAAGAACGTTATCGCCCCAGTGCGCTGCTGCGCCAGAAAGCGCTGATGGAGATGCGTGATGAGTAACGAAGCCTGGCGCAACGCCCGTGCCATGTATGAGAAAGACACCTGCGCGCAGGCGCTGGGGATCGAAATTATCGAGATGGACGACGGCTACGCGCAGATGACGATGACCGTATCGTCCTCGCAGTTGAACGGACATCAAACCTGCCATGGTGGGCAGCTTTTCACGCTGGCGGATACCGCCTTTGCCTACGCCTGCAACAGCCAGGGGTTGGCGGCGGTGGCATCGGCTGCCAGCATCGATTTTCTGCGTCCGGCCTTTGCGGGCGAGAAATTAACCGCCACCGCCCGGGTGAAACAGCAGGGCAAACTGACCGGTGTCTATGACATTGAAATCGTCAACCCGCAGCAAAAAACCGTGGCGCTGTTTCGCGGCAAATCGCACCGCATCGGCGGCACGATAACAGGAGAAGTCTGATGCGTGATGCATTTATTTGTGACGGCATTCGTACGCCGATTGGCCGCTACGGCGGCGCGCTGGCCGGGGTTCGTGCCGACGATCTGGCGGCTATTCCGTTGCGTGAATTGTTGAGCCGTAACCCGAAGTTAGACCCAACCTGTATCGACGATGTCATTTTTGGCTGCGCCAACCAGGCCGGGGAAGATAACCGTAACGTCGCCCATATGGCGACGCTGCTGGCGGGCTATCCGTACGGGGTTTCCGGCACCACCATCAACCGCCTGTGCGGCTCCGGCCTTGATGCGATTGGCTTCGCCGCGCGGGCGATTAAAGCGGGCGATGCGGATCTGATGATTGCCGGCGGCGTGGAGTCGATGTCCCGTGCGCCGTTCGTGATGGGCAAGGCGACCACGCCTTACCAGCGTCAGGCCGAGATGTTTGATACCACCATCGGCTGGCGTTTTGTGAACCCGCTCATGCAGCAACAATTTGGTACTGACAGCATGCCGGAAACGGCAGAGAATGTAGCGGAATTGTTAAAAATAAGCCGTGCCGACCAGGATGCCTTTGCTTACCGCAGCCAGCAGCGTACCGCTAAAGCGCAGCATGACGGCATTCTGGCGCAGGAAATCGTGCCGGTGCAGATTATCGGTAAGAAGGGCGCGGTCAGCGCGGTGCGTGAAGATGAACATCCGCGTGCAGATACCACCCTTGAGCAATTGGCCGCGCTGAAAACTCCGTTCCGCAAGGGCGGCGTGGTGACGGCGGGCAACGCCTCCGGCGTGAACGACGGTGCCGCGGCGCTGATTATCGCCAGCTCGCAGCAGGCCGCCGCGCAGAGCCTGACGCCGCGCGCGCGTATTGTCGCCATGGCGACGGCGGGCGTCGAACCGAAATTCATGGGGCTTGGACCGGTTCCGGCGGTGCGTAAAGTGCTGGAGCGCGCCGGGCTGAATATTCACGATATGGACGTGATTGAGCTGAACGAAGCCTTTGCCGCCCAGGCGCTGGGCGTGCTCAGACAGCTTGGGCTGCCGGACGACGCGGCGCATGTGAATCCCAACGGTGGCGCCATCGCCTTAGGCCACCCGTTAGGTATGAGCGGCGCGCGGTTGGCGCTGGCAGCGACGCTGGAGCTGGAACGACGCAATGGACGCTATGCGCTGTGTACGATGTGTATTGGCGTGGGTCAGGGCATTGCCATGATCCTCGAGAGAGTGTGAGCTAATTGACCTGCGAGTACCCTACAAAATGACAACTACAACAACATTAGATCCGATTGAAACTGCATCGCGTGACGAGTTACAGGCCCTGCAAACCCAGCGTCTGAAGTGGACGCTGAAACACGCTTACGAAAATGTGCCGATGTACCGCCGTAAGTTCGATGCGGCGGGCGTCCATCCTGACGATTTTCATGAGCTGAGCGATCTCAATAAGTTTCCCTGCACCACCAAGCAGGATCTGCGCGACAACTATCCGTTCGATACCTTTGCGGTGCCGATGGAGCAAGTGGTGCGTATCCATGCGTCGTCCGGCACCACCGGCAAGCCAACCGTGGTTGGCTATACGCAGAACGATATTGATACCTGGGCGAATATCGTCGCCCGTTCGCTGCGCGCCGCAGGCGGCACGGCGAAGGATAAAATTCACGTCGCCTACGGCTATGGCCTGTTTACCGGCGGCCTGGGGGCGCACTACGGCGCTGAACGCTTAGGGGCCACGGTGATCCCGATGTCCGGCGGGCAGACCGAGAAACAGGCGCAGCTGATCCGTGATTTCAAACCCGACATGATCATGGTGACGCCGTCTTATTGTCTGAACCTGATTGAAGAACTGGAGCGCCAGATGGGCGGCGACGCGCGCGGCTGTTCGCTGCGTACCGGTGTCTTTGGCGCGGAACCCTGGACCACCGGTATGAAGGCGGAGATTGAACGTCGCCTCGGTATTACCGCACTGGATATCTACGGCCTGTCTGAAGTCATGGGGCCGGGCGTGGCGATGGAATGTATTGAAACCGGCGATGGCCCCACCATCTGGGAAGACCATTTCTTCCCGGAAGTGGTCAACCCGGACGATGGTACGCCGCTGGCCGATGGCGAGCACGGCGAACTGCTGTTCACCACGCTCACCAAAGAGGCACTGCCGGTGATCCGCTACCGTACTCGCGACCTGACGCGTCTGCTGCCGGGCACTGCCCGCACTATGCGCCGTATGGATCGTATCAGTGGGCGCAGCGACGACATGCTGATTATTCGCGGCGTGAACGTCTTCCCGTCGCAGCTGGAAGAAGAGATCCTCAAGATTGAACATCTGGCGCCGCACTACCAGCTGGAAGTCGATCGCCGTGGGCATCTTGATTCACTTTCGGTGCGCGTGGAACTCAAAGAGAGTAGCCTGGTGCTGAGCCATGAGCAGCGCTGCCAGATTTGCCACCACCTGCGTCATCGCATTAAGTCGATGGTCGGCATTTCCACCGACGTCAGCATCGTTAACTGCGGCAGTATTCCACGCTCAGAAGGCAAGGCGTGCCGCGTGTTTGACCTGCGTAAGGCCGCTGCCAACGGCTGAGAATGGTAGGCCTGATAAGCGCAGCGCCATCAGGCAATTCGGCGCAGCTTGCCGGATGGCGGCGTTGCCTTATCCGGCCTACAAACTCCTGGCGTTTCGCGGCTTTATTCCTGTGCTATGATTCAAAAAGGACAAAAACAACAACACTATGAATCATATGGAAAAACTCGATAGCTTTATTCAGCAGGCGGTGACAGCAATGCCAATCAGCGGCACCTCGCTGATTGCCTCGCTTTACGGTGACTGTTTATCCCAGCGCGGCGGCGAAGTCTGGCTTGGCAGCGTGGCCGCGCTGCTTGAAGGGTTAGGCTTTGGCGAACGCTTCGTGCGTACCGCGCTGTTTCGCCTCAACAAAGAAGAGTGGCTGGACGTGGTGCGCATTGGCCGCCGTAGCTTCTATCGTCTGAGCGACAAAGGCCTGCGCCTGACGCGTCGTGCCGAGAGCAAAATTTACCGCGCCAACGCGCCGGAATGGGACGGTACCTGGCTGCTGCTGCTCTCTGAAGGGCTGGAAAAAAACACCCTGGCCGAAGTCAAAAAACAGCTGATCTGGCAGGGGTTTGGCGTGCTTGCGCCGAGCCTTTTAGCCTCGCCGTCGCAAAAGCTGGCGGATGTCCAGTCGCTGCTGCACGAAGCCGGCGTGGCGGAGAACGTGATCTTCTTCGAAGCGCATTCGCCGCTGGCGCTCTCGCGCGCCGCGCTGCGTGAGCGGGTAGAGGAGTGCTGGCATTTGACCGAGCAGAACGCCATGTACGAAGCGTTTATCACACTGTTCCGCCCACTGTTGCCGCTGCTGCGGGATGCGGGGCCGGATGAACTCACGCCGGAACGCTGTTTTCAGATCCGTCTACTGCTGATCCACTTCTATCGCCGTGTGGTGCTGAAGGATCCGCTGCTGCCAGAAGAGCTGTTGCCTGCCCACTGGCTGGGCCAAACCGCGCGCCAGCTCTGTATCAACATCTATCAACGTGTGGCCCCAGGGGCACAGGCTTTCGTCAGTGAAAAAGGCGAAAGCTCGGTAGGCGAACTCCCTGCGCCGGGGCCGCTCTATTACCAGCGTTTTGGGGGATTGCCCGAAGCGTAACAGGAGAAGCCATGCCGATTTACCAGATAGACGGGATGACCCCGGTTGTTCCGACGGAAAGCTACGTTCACCCCACCGCCGTGCTGATTGGCGATGTGATCCTCGGTAAAGGAGTTTACGTCGGGCCGAACGCCAGCCTGCGCGGCGATTTTGGCCGTATCGTGGTGAAAGATGGGGCCAACATCCAGGATAACTGCGTGATGCACGGTTTTCCCGGTCAGGACACCGTCGTGGAAGAAGACGGGCATATCGGCCACGGGGCGATCCTGCACGGCTGCGTGATTGGCCGTAATGCGCTGGTTGGCATGAGCGCGGTGATTATCGACGGCGCGACCATTGGTGAAAACAGTATTGTTGGCGCATGCGCATTCGTGAAAGCGCGTGCCGAAATGCCTGCCAATCATTTGATTATCGGCAGCCCGGCAAAGGCGATTCGTACCTTAACCGAGCAGGAACTTGAGTGGAAAAAGCAGGGCACTCGCGAATATCAGGTGCTGGTCGACCGTTGCCAGAAGACGCTGGTTGCCGTTGAACCGTTAACCGAAGAAGAACCGGACAGAAAGCGGCTGGTGTTCGACGAGAACCTGCAGCCTAAATCCGCAGTTTAGCTCTGACCTCTTACGGAAATGTAGGCCGGATGGCGGCTTTGCCTTATCCGGCCTACGCGTTTTTATGAGTAGCGTAACGCATCCACTAACAGCGCAAACGCGGCGGTATGCTGGCGACGGCTGGGATAGTAAAGCGAGTAACCCGCGAACGGCGCGCACCAGTCGGCGAGCACATGCTGCAAACGTCCGGCGGCTACGCCATCGACGATGGTGTCTTCCGGCACGTAGGCCAGGCCCAAACCGGCTTCGGCGGCCTCGATGCGTTGGGGCAGGGAGTTAAGGGTTAATTGTCCCTCAACCCGAACCCGCAGCGGCTCGCCGTTTCGTTCGAACTCCCATGCATATAACCCGCCGCGCGTTGGCAAACGCATGTTGATGCAGCGATGATGCTGAAGGTCGTGGGGTGTTTGCGGGATACCGCGGTGGGCAAAATATCCGGGAGAACCGACAACCGCCATGCGCATGTCGGGGCCAATACGCACCGCAATCATATCGCGCGCCACCTGTTCAACGAGGCGTACTCCCGCGTCAAACCGTTCACCGACAATATCGGTAAGGCCGTTATCCACAATCACTTCAATATTGATGTCCGGGTATTGCTGCATAAACGTCTTGAGTCGTGGCCAGAGCACGGTATTCATTGAGTGCTCAGCAGCCGTCAGGCGAATATTGCCCGCCGGTCGTTCGCGAGAATCGCGTAGAGCTGTAATTTCCTGTTCAATTTCTTGCAGATGTGGGCTGAGGCTTTGATAAAGTCTTTCTCCGGCTTCCGTCGGGGCGACGCTGCGGGTGGTGCGCGTCAGCAGGCGAACGTCGAGACGGCTTTCCAGATTTCGCATCGCATGGCTCAACGCCGACTGTGAAACCCCAAGCTGTGCGGCCGCGCGGGTAAAACTGCGCTCGCGCGCGACGACCATAAAAGAGATCAGATCGTTGATGTTATCTTTTAACATAAGGTGCGACCATTAATGAATCAGGCTCATCGTTGCAGAATGATTTTTTCAGTGTAATAGCCGATGATTTATATGCAACAGGTGATATCAGGTGAGATGACAATGAAAATCAATGTGGTAGGCACCAGCGGCGTGGGTAAATCGACGCTGGCAAAGCGTCTGGCGGCGCTATTTTCCGTGCCTTATATCGAAATGGATACGCTTTACTGGCGTTCCGGTTGGCAGGGGGTCAGCGATGAGACGCTTTTCGCCGGGCTGGCGCAGGCCATCGCGGGCCCTGACTGGGTGCTGGACGGCAACTATAATCGCAGTCGCCCGGTAAAATGGCGCGACGTGGATCTGGTGGTGTGGGTTGATTACAGTTTCTGGCGCACCTTTCGGCAGGCCGTCACGCGTGCGACAGTGCGCGCATGGCGTCAGCAAGAGCTGTGGCCGGGTACCGACAACCGTGAGAGTTTTCGTCGCTCATTTTTTAGCCGCGATTCGATCATTCTGTGGACGCTAAAAACCTGGCGTCTCAACCGCCAGCGCTACCTGCAAGACATGGCCGATCCAGCCTGGGCGCACATCCGCTTTGTACGCCTGCGCAATCAGCGGGAAACCGAGGCGTTTATCGCGCAATTAAGCGCTGAATTCACTCCTTGCTCGCGCACGAAATGACGGATGAAGCGGCCTGACTGTGGTAGTTTTAGGGTTCTCATTATAAGGAGTCCTGCCCATGCCACATGTTGATATTAAATGTTTCCCCCGCGACCTGAACGATGAACAGAAAACCGCGCTC
This sequence comes from Kluyvera sp. CRP, assembly GCF_019930565.1. NCBI lineage: Bacteria > Pseudomonadati > Pseudomonadota > Gammaproteobacteria > Enterobacterales > Enterobacteriaceae > Kluyvera > Kluyvera sp. CRP. The sequence continues at coordinate 3,639,364 of NZ_CP082841.1, forward strand.
GCGGCGGACATCACTGAAGTGTTGATTCGCCATCTTAATACCAAAGACCGCTCGGTGAGCGTGGCCCTGAATCAGGTGCAGGAAAGCGACTGGCAGCAGGTCTGGGATAGCGAGATTGCGCCGCAGATGGAGACGCTGATTAAAAAGCCGGGTTACAGTATGTGATGATGATGTCGCCCGGCGTTGCTCTGGCACGCCGGGCGACTTCTGCGCGAAGATATTAAGCGGTTTTAGTTGCGGCGACCGCGGTCATCTCTTGTGGTGCATGCCGCCCCGCATCCAGGTCGGCGCGAATCTGCTCGTAGTCGTCATCCAGACGATAAAAGCGTCCAATACAGATCATCGAAGCGACAATCAGCAGCGCCGGAATATACAGATAGCAGGCTTTTATCGCCAGCATAGCGCTGGCGCTTTGCGTCGCGTTGGCGACATAGCCGCTGGAGGAGAGCAGCACGCCGATAATTGCCCCGGCTCCCGCCATAGCGACTTTACCGAGGAAACCATTGATGGAGGTGAGAATACCTGCGGTATTAATGCCGGTTTTCCATACCCCGTAGTCGACCGGGTCGGCCTGCATCGAAAAGTAAATCGCCGTGCGTTGACCTGCGCCGAGCGACAGGATCACGGCGCCAACAATCAGCCCCCACGTATTCGCTCCGGCGGCAATCATCACCCCCATGCCCAGCAGGTTAATGGTGCTGGCGACCAGATAGACATGACGTTTTTTCATGCGGCTGGCCAGCATCGGCACCGTTAGCGTACCGAGCAGCGGCACGAAGGTGGAAATCCCCGCGACCACCGCCGTCAACTCAACGTTGCCGACGTAGTAGTGGAAGAAGTACACCAGCGCGCCGGTCTGGAAGAAAAATGCGCCCCACATCAGAAAGATATTGATGGCGAAAACAAACCACGGTCGGTTGGCTCGCAGGCTCACCCACGCGCGCTTGAGGGTCATGCGCTCCTGAGTAATGCTGATACTCTCTTTCACGTTGCGAAAGCTGACCAGCAAAAAGAAGGTAGCGATCACGCCGAACACGATCGCCGTGTAGAAGAAACCGTGCGCCTGGTTATCTTTACCCAGTACGCTGACCAGCGGCAGCGTGGCGACGGCTACAATGGTTGCGCCAAGGGATCCGAGCAAAATGCGCACGGTAGAGAGCGTGGTGCGCTCGCCGGAGTCATTGGTCAGGAACGGCAGCATGGCGCAGAACGGAATATTCACCAGCGTATAGAGGAACGACAGACACAAATAGGTGATAAAGGCGTAAACCAGTTTGCCGGTGGTGCCAAAGTCCGGGACATAGAACGCCAGAATGCACAGCAGACCAAAGGGAACCGCGCCGAACAGCAAATAGGGGCGGCAGCGCCCCCAGCGGGTCGCGGTATTGTCAATCACCAGCCCCATCAGCACATCGGCCACGCCGTCGACCAGGCGGGTGACGAGGAACATCAACCCGACGTAGTAAGCCGGTAAGCCCATCACGTCGGTGTAAAAAAACATCAGGTACAGCGAGATAAGCTGCCACACCAGGTTGCAGGAGAGATCGGCGATACCGTAGCCCACGCGCTGTTTCCAGCGTTCAAACGTTGTTTCTGCCATATAAATAAACTCGCGTTAGTTGTTACAGACCGTACAGGCGGATAAACCAGGCCGGGGTACAGCTCCATGCATGGCAGTAGCTATTGATAAGCTTGCTACCATACGGAGAAAATTCAGGATGCTGCGGATCAAACACTTCCCAGAAGGTGTCCGCGCCATAGCGCACCATTTCCCCCCAGTAGGCTTTGATCTCCTTGACTGCCTGCTCGCGCAGCCCGCATTGCAGCAGGGCGGCAATAAAATGGTGGCGGAGATAGGGGGTATTCATGGCGATCGCGGGCGGATGGCTCAGCAGCCGCTGCATAACCGCCAGACGCTGTTCCGGGTGGCCGACTTCCGCCAGCACCAGCCAGATTTGCGAAGCCCAGGAAACCTGGCGCGCCTCGCCGCTGATGAAATAGCCCTGCGCGTCATCCCAAAGCTGCGATTGCGCTGCGGTTTTCAGGCGTTGAAGTTGTGCGCGATAGGCGGCGACAAGCTGCGGCTCAAACCGTTCAGCCAGCCACAGGCCGCGTTGCAGGCAGTAGATCAGCACGCCCTGGGCCGCGGCCTGTTTGTTTAAACTTTCCTGCCAGTCGATAAACACCCACCAGTCGTCGCTGTCGCGCACGATCCCACGGTCGTCGAGGCGGGTAAAGGCCAGTTCGAGCTGTCGTCTGGCGACCGGCCACAATTCGCGCGCCGTGGCAAGATCTTCGGCGCTTTGCAGATAGTTGTAGAGAACATCGACAAAAAACAGCGAGTAGTCGAACAGGAAGGTGTCGTCGGCGATCGTCTGCGGTTTGACGAAGACGTTGGCGGAAACCATGCCGTCGGCACGCGTGTGGCCCGCGAACAGATACAGGCAACGACGCACCAGATCGTGGCGGGCAAAGGTCACGTCATTGACCAGTGCCTGCAGGCGAAGATCGCCCAGCCACAGGCGGCGGTCGCGCTTCGGACCGTCTTCAAAGACCTCCTGCATACAGTTTTTCAGCGTCAGTACCGACACCCGGTCAATGGCCTGGAGTTCGGCGTCGGCGCTTTCACATGGCGGACACTGCTCGGGAGCCGAAGTCACGGTGTTGAGCAACAGGCTGTCGAAGCGCAGGCGGAATTTGCGCGACACGGCTTTGACCTCAATTTTCACGTAGCGGCAGCAGTAGCGACGCGGTAGCGCAACCTCGGCGGGCAACACATCCAGCCATAAATCCTGCTGTTGCAGCCAACTGCTGCTGAGCCAGCCGCGGTAATCGCTAAACGGTTCGCACACCTCGCAGAGCGTCTCGCCAAAGGTGAGTTGCAGATGGGCGGGGGCATCCGGCGGGCTCCCGGCGCTGTGGCAGGCAAACTGCAGATAACCGACGCAGTGGCTGCCAAAATCGATAATCACGCTTTCGCCTTCGCTGAACTCGCGCTGATACAGCGCTTCCAGCGAACAGAGCGGCTCGGCGCGCCAGCCGAACAGCGCCTGCGGATCGGCAACGGCGTTAATGACGGCAAGCGGCGATCGCGGCTGACGATGCAACTCAGGGGTGAGCGAGTCTGCCTTGTGCAAGAACTGCGGCTGGCGGACCATGGGGAGCTGGGCATTAAGCTGAATGGCTTGTGACATACGACGTCCTCGGAATAAGTTGTCCGCAGGATACGGCGGCGTGAGGGACGGCAACCACTCTGCTAATGCCAAATTTGGCGCGAGAGTGGCACTGATGGTGGGATAGTGCGACTGACGATCACAAATCCGCGATTCTCAATCGTCGTTGGGGCAAAAATGGCTTATCGTGCCGTCGTGCGGTAAGCCGTTTGGATAGCATCAATGATTACACTGACTACTGAATATTATTTCGCCAGTACCGGCGATAAGCTGGCGATGTATGCCAGCGACCCGGAGGATAATAACTGCGAGCATAGCCACGAGTTTGATGAACTGGTGATTGTGGAGCATGGCCACGGTCTGCATGTTATTAATGGTCGCCCGTTGTATATTCAACAAGGGGACGTTTTTTACGTCAAATCTGGCGATTTTCATTTTTACGATGAGCTGGGAACCCTTAAGCTGATTAATATTTTGATCAATCCGCAGGTGCCGTTCCAATATTTGCAGCAGATTGACACGCTGCTGGGGCAGTTTTCAGCGCAGCAGGCCAGCTGTTACGGCTGGCTGTCGCCGGAGACGCGTATGGCGTGTAAAGAGATGATTGCACAGATCTTTCTGCCAGAGATGCGGGAAGCGGAAAATCAGGCGTTACGCGAAGCGCGTTTTTTTCAGCTGGTCACTACGCTGCAATACGCGCAAACGCAGGCGGAATACAGCTCGACCAAATATAAACTGCATAAGCTATTAACCTGGCTACAAGAACACTGTTTTGAAGACCATAACTGGCAACAGCTTGCCGAGCGCTTCCATTTAACGACCCGCACCGCGTTTCGTCATATTAAAGAGGCGACGGGATTAACGCCGGATAACTATTTAAAACGGCTGCGGTTGGTTTCAGCACGGGTTAAATTACGTGAAACGGAAATGTCGGTGACCGAAATTGCCTATTTATGCGGCTTTGCTAACAGCAATCATTTCACCACACTGTATAAAAAGGTCTTTGGAATTACGCCGAGTGAAGAGCGGCGGCAGAAAGGATGAGAGATGAGTAAATCAGACAATCAGGCCGAGCGCGATGCGGGATATCGCCGCGTCCGGCTGGAAGATATTGCGACCCGTTGTCGCACTTCGCTCAGTACGGTGTCACGGGCGCTCTCCGGTGAAAAAGGGGTCAGCCATGAACTGCGTACGCGTATTCAGGAAGTGGCGCGGGCGATGCGTTACACACCGGCTCAGGAGCTGGGTGGCGCGCGCATTGTGCTGGCCATTTCGCAGGTAGCGATGCTCGATTATAACCGCTACCAGTTCAGCTGGTATGTTCTGCAAGGCTTGAAGGAACGGGCGAAAGTGCTGGGCGTTGATCTCACCACCCATCCGCTCAACGATAATGATAACGGCGCCCTGCAAGCCCTGCTGGAAGAACCGGACGTCGGGGGCGTACTGGCGCTGACGGTGGATGACAGCGGCTTTCTCAATACGGTGGTGAACCTGAAAAAACCGGCGGTGTTGGTGAACACCGAAGATCCGCTGATGCGCTTATCCAGCGTGCTGCCGTGTAACCGTTCTGCCACGCGCATGGCCTGTGAATACCTGCTGGATCGCGGCCATCGCGATATTCTGTTTTTAACGCACCCGGGCCGCCGAACGATTGAACAGCGTGAAGACGGCTGGCGAGACGCGATGCGCTGCCGTCAACTGCAGTGCGACGATTCACGTATTCTGACGGTCACCGACTGGCTGCCGGAACTGGCGGAGCAGGCGGTGATTGCGCGTTTTCGCGATAATCCGCGGGAGTGCACGGCAATACTTTGTGCGAATGATTCGCTGGCGCTCGGGGCGATCAATGGCGTGCGGGCCTTAGGGCTGCGCGTGCCGGAAGATATTTCGGTGATCGGGATGAATAACCTGCCGCAGGCGGAGTTTGCCATGCCGCCGTTGACCACCGTACATTTGCCGGTACAGGAAATTGGCACGCTGGCGCTGGAGCTGTTGCAGGATATGATTGCAGGAAGTGTGGAAATACCGCGACGAATTGAGCTGGCGTGCGCCATCGTTGAGCGTCAATCGGTGGCCCGTATCGCCTGATACGGGCCAGCCGGAGAGGAGCGGGTTACTCGAATTTAGCCCGTTCCATTTTCGGCACTAACAGCAGATACATCACTGCCCATGCCAGCAGGTAAGCGACAGAACTGATGGCGAACAGCGCCCAGTAGTTGCCAGAAGCTTCCAGCACGGCGCCAATGACCGTAGAGAAGATAACGCTGCCGATCATCCCGAAGGTGCTGCCGATCCCGACGACGGAGCCGACGGCGGCGCTTGGGAACAGGTCAGATACCGAAGTCAGAATGTTGGCGGACCAACCCTGGTGTGCTGCCGCCGCTAAACCGACCAGCGCGACGGCGGCCCACAGATTTTCGACCTGAGTGGCGGCGAAAATCGGCAGTACCAGACAGGCGCAAATCAGCATGGTGATTTTACGTGCGCGGGCGGTGCTAAAGCCTTTGCTCATCAACTTACCGGGTAACCAGCCCGCGCCCAGACTGCCGACGATCGCGAACAGATAAATGACAATCAGCGGCAGACCCAGACCTTCCATGTTGATACCGCGTGACTCGTTGAGCCACTTCGGCAGCCAGAACAGGAAGAACCACCAGATGGGGTCGGTCAACATTTTGCCTAATGCGACGGCCCACAGTTGACGGTAGCCCAGCAGACGTGTCCATTTGATCGCGGAAACGCTGACGGTTTCTTCTTTATCCTGGGCAATCCACGCTTGCTCTTCGGCGCTGGCTTTCGCTTTCACCGGACCAAAGGCGATAAACCACGGAATCAGCCACAGGAAGCCGACGGCGCCAAGAATTAAGAATGCGCCGTGCCAGCCGTAATGCACCGCGATAAGCGGGATCAACGCCGGCGAGATAACCACGCCGATATTGACCGCAACCCCGAGAATACCGGTGGCCAGCGTACGTTCTTTCTTGGGATGCCACTCGGCAATCACCTTCATCGCGGCCGGGAAGTTAGCCGATTCACCGAGACCCAGCAGCACGCGAACCAGCGCAAAACCGGCGACCGAACCGACGACCGCGTGCGCCATTGCCGCGGCGCTCCAGACTACCATCGCCACCGCATAGCTGATTTTGGTCCCCAGTTTGTCGATAATGCGCCCGCACACCAGCGTGCCGACGCCGTAGGCGACGGTAAACGCATTGACCAACCAGCTGTACTCCATCTGCGTCCAGCCGATATCTTTTTGCAGCATCGGCGCCAGCAGGCCGAGAATTTGACGGTCCATGTAGTTAACCGTCGTCGCAAATACCAGCATGGAACACACCACCCAGCGATAGTTGCTTTTCGGTTTCGCCACTTCGCGAGCGGGGTTGTGCAGCGTATTCGGATTAACGTCACCAGAGGTCTGCCCGGCAGGCGCAGATGGTTTATCTATTTGCGTATCCATTATTATTTTCCTTGCCCGGTCTCTGCCGGGCGTTGGTTACAGAGGAAGTTCACTGCTACTGCCTGCAACGGTCCACTGCCGTGGGTCAAGCGTGCGGTTTTCGGCGCTCACTCGGCCATCGGCCAGGAAACGCACCGTGCCGTACAGCGGATCGTTGACTTCGATACTGCCGTCGTCATGTTGCGTCATGGTCAGATCGTTAAAGCGCGCGCTGAAAGTCTCCAGGTCGCTGTCGACCCGATCGTTGATGCGAACCAGCCAGCAGGTTTGTTGCCCATTAAGGCGAATTTCACAGCCGCGGGTTGGGCCCGTATTCACCGTTTCGAACGCCTGATTGCCCAGCAGCAGCGCCATGCCGTCGCCGCTACGTACGGCAGCGCGCTGGCCGCTGATAGCGACTTCATCGAACTGGCTTTGCGGCAGCCATGCATGCGTAAACGGCGGTTGATCGGCATGCAGATTGAACGTCAGTACGGCCAGCCCGCGATATTGCTGAACGCGAGGCAGCGTGCCGCATCCACCCCAGTAAGAAGGGCGACCGAAACCGCCGTGCAGGGTTTCACCGGGGTGGTTAATCCAGATCTGCGCTTCGGGTTGGTTGCCAAGACGCAAATGGAAAGGCGTCTCCTGATAACCCCATTCACCCCAGCGGTAGCCGGCAATTGAGCCCATCACCGCATGGCGGTTTTTGTAGTGATAGAGTTTGGCAATCCGGTTGGCCCCCTGAGCAAAGCACCACTCAATGGCGCTCTCTTTTTGCCATGCAGCCACCTCCGCCAGTTCTGCCGGCAGGGTGAGCAGGCCATCGCGCAGCAGCAGGGCGAGTTGCGGCAGGGCATGGAAACGGCAGCCGTAGTTGCCTTTACCCCAGAGCAGACGCGATATCGCCGCCAGCTCCAGAGAGCGCCCGGCGCGAAGGGTATGTTCGTAAGAACGCCCCTGCGACGCGGTCAGGAATCCCTGGTGAGCGGAACGGGCAATCTGTGCCAGCAAACGGGTGATCGCCGCAATGGCGCGTTGGCTGATTTGCTCGTCGCCCGACAGGGCTGCCAGCGCGGTGAGCCCTTTCAGGTCGATCGGGAAATAAGGTACCGAGTTCCATTCGGCCATTTCACACTGCTCGAAATGATCCAGCCAGCTGATGACGCGAGCCTTACCTGCCGCCGCCTGTTCGCGACCGCTGCGCCCGGAGCGGGTGAAAATGGCATCCGGGAAGAGGTTGCCTGCCAGCAGCGCGGCGGTGTGGAACAGCAGCGCGTGGTTCTCAGAGAAGTACCACTGAACATCGTTGCCCGGTTCGTCCATCCAGTAACGGAAGCGCAGAATGGCATCATCGATGCGCCCGCGAACCGCGGGATCGATCTTGTCGCCCCACACGGTGCGACACCACAGCAACGGCACCAGCGTAAAGTCAGCGCAATCATGGCAGTCGAGTACCGACGGCAGAACGCCATCCAGCATCTGCTGAGTTTGCTCATCGTTGAGACCGCAGGCCAGGCGCGCCAGCGCTTTAACGCTGCTGTATTCACCTTCCTGAGCGACGACGTTCAACGCTTCCGCAATGCGCGCTTCCTGGGTTTGCGGGATCGCCGTCTGGCGGTCGGCGTGGCAGATTTCGACGCCGAGGGTGCGGCTTATCCTGAAACCTTCGCGTTGCAGCGTAATGTGGAAATTACGGAAGTCAGCCGGGATGTCTTCACTTTCCGCAATGGCGACCAGCGACTCGCCGGCGGGCAGACGGCTGTCCAGCGCGACCGGTTCATCGAGAGAGATAAAATCGCCCAGCACATTGACGTGCAGGTCATAGTCCGTCGATGCCGGCTGAGGAAATACCAGACGAATGGTGCCGCGGTTATACACCGGATGCTCAAAGGATGCGCCGTCAAGCAGCAGCTCCATCTCCTTGACCTGCGCGTCGACCAGCGGGGTTTCCAGTGCTACCTGCAGCGGTTCGCCGGCAAGGTAGTCGAGCTGGAAAAAGAAGCGAATATCGCGTTCGGCTAAGTCATCAAACCACAGCTCCAGCTCATTTTTCCCCGCTTTCAGCGAAAGGGTGAATTCGCGCTGGTTTTCCAGGTTGCGCTGATAATCCGCCATCCAGAGCACTTCTTCGCCGTTCAGCTTGAGCAATGCGCCGCCGCAGGTCGCCAGACGGAAACGATACTCACCCGCCTGTGGGCAGTCGAGCTGCGTTCTGGCCCAGGCGCCAACGCGGGTTGGCCGGAACCAAAAGCCCGAGAGATCGACTCTGTCAGAGGCAAACGGGAACCACCAACGCGTGTAGCTTGCACTGGCGAACGGCTGCGGCTTTTTCTCGGCAAAGTGCTGGCGAAAATCATCGCGGCACGGATAGGTGTGAGGAATAAAGTTTTTATGTTTGCTTAAAAAGAAAAACGGATCCATTTCGCCTGCCATCGGTGAATCCACCGTGTCATAGCGCAAACTTGTAATATCAGATAGCTGCCAGTAGCGCACGGCGTTTCCCGCCGTTAAATTAAAATTACTATATTCAATAGCCATTTTTTTCTCCCAAAGAGAAGAGTCGTATTTTATTTGTTATCCGCCAGGCGCAAACCTTCACTCAGGCATAATATTGCCAACGCTTGCCCATAGCCGGTTGGTTGTAATGGAATGTCTTTATAAAATTGCAGGGTTCGCCCCATTCGCGTGCCATAAGAAACATTATGAACAGTTCCTTCAGCATCAATATTATCCTGAACAATCGCCAGCGCTTTCATTCCTGCCTCTAACCAGCGTTCGTCGCCAATTCCCAGGCGTGCGCCTTTTAATAAGCCGTAGCCAAAACCGGCGGTTGCGGAAATTTCGATGTAAGAATCGGGATGATCCAGCAGGGTATGCCAGGCGCCGTTATCCGCCTGCAGGTCAATCAACGTATTCACCTGTTTTTTCAGGCACTCGATCAGGTATTCGCGCACGCCTGCGCCCACGTCTGCCAGTTCCAGCAGCTCAAGGATACCAACGGTAATCCACGCGTTACCGCGCGCCCAGCGGGCTTTGGCAAAGTTGCTGTTCTCAACAAAGCTCCAGCCGTGGTACCACAAACCGGTTTGCGGATCGTTAAGATAGCGCGCATGCAGCAGGAACTGACGCACCGCCTCATCAACCAACTCCTGACGCCCGGAAACCGTACCGTAGTGCGCGAGGAATAGCACCACCATAAACAGCGTGTCGTCCCAGATCTCCATTTCGTTAATACCGTCGGAAACCACATGCTGGAAGCCTTGCTCCGGGGTGCGCGGAAGCTCAGTCATCACGCGGTTTGCCCAGTTATCCAGCACCTGCTGGTAGTGCGGCTGACGGTGATGGGACCAGAACAGCGAGAGGGGCAGCATCGGCGCGGTGGTATTTACGTTGAGGCTCGGCAGACCTTTTTCGATATTTCCCTGAAACCACTGGTCGATAATTTGATATAGATCATCAGACTTTGTGTTTTCCCATAAACGTACCAGTCCAAATAGCCCAACGCCCTGCGGCCATTCCCAACTGGAGAATGAAATATAATCTCCGGCGCTCCCGTCAAGATTGGGTTCATTAAAACGCCCATTATCTTTTAATTCAGTAAAGCCGCGCAGGAGTAAATCAATATTTTTATTCAGTGAACGCTTTTCCATTTTTATTCTCAGTCTACGTGTAAAGAAGATTTGGCAATAAGGATTAAATCACTACGCATTTCATATGCGCAATACGAAAAATTTTTGCGTTCATATTCTGTGAGCATTGCCGATATTTTATTGGTCTACGCAGAGGTTTTTTTGCGCGAAATAGAGGAGGGAATTGTTGATAAAACAAAGAGTTGTTGGAACAGTGTTTCATTCCTGCTAAGGAGACTGCACAAATTTTTTGCGCAGTCTTCAAAAAAGGCCTTATTGCGCGTCAATGAGCGGCACGCGGATCTGTTTACCGCTGGCGACAAAGGTGCCTGCGCCAAGATGATGTAGCGTATTGCGCTTATCATCGTCGAACTGCCAACGTCCGGCGACGAACGCCCGTTCATCAGCAGCAGCGGACACCACCTCGCCAAACAGAGTGTCATAGTGTGATGCCGCTGCGGTGGCGGGCAGCAGTCGGCACTCCATCCATGCCAGGCATTTTTCTTCTATCACCGGCAATCCAAGCACCGGTCCGTTGATTGTCGGAATACCGTAGGCATTGAATTTATCCTCTTCGCGCCCGCTGATGCTGCCAACCGCATAGGTCCAGTTGGCGGCGGCAACGCTCGGCACCACAATGCCAAAGGTGCCATTACGTTCAATAATTTCCCGTGACCAGGCATTTTTATCCACCACAATGGCGATACGCGGCGGTTCGAATTCAACCGGCATAGACCAGGCCGCGGCCATCACGTTGCGGCGCTTCGTTTCATCGTCATAGCTGGTTATCAGAATGGTTGGGCCATGGTTAAGTAAACGGCTGGCGTGGTGAAGTTCGACGGGGCGAAAACGGCTCATAGAGGTTCCTCTGAGAATGAAGGTATGCAGCTTTCACACTAATTGGTGTGAAAAGCGTAAGCAATATACAGAATAAAGTGGGGCGCTTGACGTTGTACACGCCGCCTCAACCGATCGCACAAAACAATCATTCTTAAGCGCAAAATAAGCTATAAAAGACGGAAACCTCATGCTGGAGCCATTGATGACCCCTTTTTTAAACGCCTATTTTGCTCGTCTGGGTTGGACGGGCACTCCCGACGTCTCGGTGGAAACGCTGCGTAGTTTGCATATCCATCACAACAGCGCAATTCCCTTTGAGAATCTCGACGTACTCCTGCCACGCGAGATGCATCTTGACGACCAGGCGCTGGAAGACAAGCTGGTTAACGCCCGTCGTGGCGGCTACTGCTTTGAACAGAATGGCCTGTTTGAACGCGTGCTGCGGGAGATTGGCTTTCACGTGCGTAGCCTGCTGGGGCGGGTTGTGCTGGCGCATCCGCCGCAGATGCCGCCGCGTACCCATCGCCTGCTGCTGGTCGAGGTCGACGGAGAGCGCTGGATTGCCGACGTTGGTTTTGGCGGCCAGACGCTGACCGCGCCGATCAAGCTGCTGGCGGATATTGTGCAATCGACCCCGCACGGTGATTACCGTTTACTGTATGAAAATCAGGAGTGGATCCTGCAATACAGCCATCACGATCACTGGCAGTCGATGTATCACTTTGATTTGGGCCGTCAGTACGCTTCTGACTATGTGATGGGCAACTTCTGGTCGGCGCACTGGCCGCAGTCGCATTTCCGTCATCACCTGCTGATGTGCCGCCATCTGCCGGACGGCGGCAAGATGACGTTGACCAACTTTCACTTTACCCATTGGGATAAAAACCACGTGGTCGAGAAGGTGGATTTCCCGGACGTGCCCGCGCTGTATGAAGCGCTACAAACCCGCTTTGGACTTGGCGTCACCGATCCGAAATATGGTTTTAGCGTCAGCGAACTGGCGGCGGTGATGGCGGCATTCGACACCCATCCGGAAGCCGGTAAATAACAGGTAGCCCGGCCGAGGGATAGCCGACGCCGGGGTAAACCCTCAGGGATGAATGATCATGGCATTAACGCTTTGTGTTTTACTGGAAAATCATCTCGCCAGCGATGCCGACAGTCGGTTACGGAACCGAGCCGGATTAAGCCTGTTGTTGCAGGATGAAACCACCTCTGTTTTATTCGACACTGGCCCGGATGACAGTTTCCTTCACAATGCTGCTCTGATGGGCGTTTCTCTTGATAACCTCACGGCGACGGTGCTTTCGCATGGTCATTACGATCATTGCGGCGGCGTTCCCTGGCTGCCGGACAATAGTCGCATCATCTGCCACCCGACAATTGGGCAGGAGCGCTTTGCCGCGGTGAACGTTGCGGGGCGCAGCCATAAAATCAAAAAACTCTCGCTGGATATTGATTACACCCGTCATCACATGGAGTACACCTGCACACCGTTGCCGATTAGCGAACGTTTTATCTGGTCCGGTGAGATTGCTGTCGATCACCCCCGAGCCTATGGCGTGGCCGCGGGTAAAACGGATTATGTGATTGATGAAGGGGTACTGATCTACTTGTCGGAACGCGGGCTGGTGATTATTACCGGCTGCGGACATCGTGGAATCATTAACATTGTCCAGCACTGTCAGAAAATTACCGGGATAAACCGCGTTCATGCGCTGATTGGCGGCTTTCATTTGCGCTGCGCCTCTCCGCGTACGCTTTGGCAGAGCAGGCAGTTTCTCCAGCAGTTAAAGCCCGATAAAATCATGGGTTGCCACTGCACTGGCGCGTGGGGAAAACTGTGGTTACCGGAGGTTATCTCCCCGGCGACCGGAGATACGTTTGTGTTTGAATAGCTGTGTTCGCGACATTGTTCTGGTCGAGTGATGGAGGGGAGCGTGCATCTTTTTATGATTGGCCCTGGCGGGGTGGGGAAAAGCACCGTCGGGGAAAGACTGGCCGAACAGCTGGGCTACGCGTTTGTCGATCTTGATACGCAATTTTGCGAACGTCTGGCAAACATTCGTGATTACCTCAAGACTGACGGCTATGAAGCTTATCTTGAACAAAACTCCGCGCTGTTTGAAGCGCTATCGGTTGAGCTGCGCCATCATAATGTGGTTTTTGCGCTGTCTTCCGGTTTTCTCGCTACCGATATTCGCCCGGATATCGTTCAACGCAACCGTCAGCGCGTGCGGGAGTCCGGGCGTTCTATTTTGCTTATGCCGTCAAAGGATGTCGATGTCGCGTGTTACAGCGTCGTTGAACGTCAGCTCAAACGCGGGTTTGGGTTGTTTCGGGAAAAAGAAGCGGTGAAATTTCGCCAGCGATTTGCCGACTACATGGCGCTGGGCGATATTCAGGTTTTTGCGATGGACTCGCCGGAAATCATCGTTAACAAAATCATCGCCGCCCTGTAGCCCGGCGTTGGCTATGCCTCGGCCGGGCGTTCGCTTAGTTTAAGCCTAAGAAGTGCTGGGCGATTTTGAAGTAGATAATCAGCCCGGTGCCGTCAATCAGCGTCGCGATAAACGGCGCGGAGACCACCGCCGGGTCAATGCCGACGCGTTTGATGACCAGCGGGATCACAGAGGAAACCACGGCGCTCCAGAGGGTGACGCACACCAGCGTCAGGCTGACGATAAAGGTAATTTCCGGGCCAATTCCCATTATCCACGCCCGCAGGCAGCCTGCCGCGCCGAGGGTGATGGCGACCAGCATTGCCGTCGACATCTCTTTACGCAGGATCCGTCCCAGATCCCGAAGGCCCACTTCGCCAAGCGCCATCGCGCGCACCAGGGTGGACGTTATCTGTGTGCCGCTGTTGCCTCCGGTGCCAATCAGCAGTGGGATAAAGAACGCCAGTGCGATGGCGGATTCCAGCGCCTCTTCAAAGTGTTGGATAACGGTGCTGGTGTAAGCCTCAGCGATAAACAGCAGCAGCAGCCAGACGGCGCGTTTTTTCCACAGCGTAACCGGGCTTATCTCCAGATACGGTTTTTCCAGCGGCAGCGTCGCCCCCTGAAGCTGCGCGTCTTCGGTGATTTCATCCGCTAGCAGCTGGTCGATCTCTTTTTCATTCAGGCAGCCTATAAGCTTGCCGTTTTTAATCACCGGCAGCAGGGTCAGACGGTGCTTTTCGATCAGTTCCGCTGCCACATCGCGGGTATCGTCCGGGCCGACGTGGTATAGGGTGGTGGTCATCAACTGCGCGACCGGCTGATTATCATCGGACGCCTGGAGCAGCGTGCGTGTCGATAATATTCCGCGCAGGTTGTCGCCGGAAACCACGAATACGGAGCAGGGGAAATGGTCGTCATTTAATTGTCGCAGGAACATCTCGCGCGCTTCTTTTACGCTCAGTGGTTCCGGCAGCGAAATAAACGTTTTCGACATATAGCTTGCAATAATATCGCCCGTTACAGGGACGGTTGGGTAGTGCGGCGCAGTGGCATGAATGTAAGACATTAAAATGTTCCCTATAGAAATTCTATATAGGGCGAACAAAACAGGAAAAGCTGAGAAAAATCCCTACGTCCCGGTTTTAGCACTGAACAACGTATCTGTACGGCCTTGAGCCGTCAGAAGTTATCTTGGCAACACCTTGATTCGATGGATGCCTGTATTTCCCTGTGATGGTCTCTCTCGATACCACCAGGGCGATAACTTATGTTTATTCAGGAGCCTCGCCATAACAAGATTATTAATTACGATGCTGGGTGAATTTATATTTCCCGCGTGCTGTCAGACACTACGATAAATTCAACGAGCGTAATATAGCGCGTTATTACGCATTGTGGCGGTGAAAGATAAAGTGGTTGAGAATAGGTTTAATATTTTATTTGTGGCATAAAAAACCCGGCGTCGCGATGCTCGGCCGGGTTACAGGGTTCGAAAAGGCTATCGGCGTGAACGCACCACCTGATAACGACGGGTCAGATATTCCACCGGCGCGCTCCAGACGTGCACCAGGCGGGTGAACGGGAACAGCAGGAAGATGGTCATGCCGAGTACCAGATGCACGCGGTAGACCCAGGCTACGCCGTCCAGGTGCGCGGAGGCGCCGCCGTGGAAGGTGACCACCGCCTGCGCCCAGTCGACTAGTTTCAGCATTTCGCTGCCGTCCGGATGCTGCGCGGAGAACGGAATGGTGGTCAGGCCGAGGCAGCACTGGATCAGCAGAATGCTGAGGATCAGAATATCCGCGGTCGACGAGGTGGCGCGAATACGTGGGTTAAACAGACGGCGAATCAGCAAGCCAGCGCCGCCGACCAACGTCATCACCCCACAGGCACCGCCGAGAATCATCGCCATCAGCTGTTTTTGCGACAGCGGCAGCCAGGATTCATACACCCAGTGCGGGGTCAGCATGCCGAAGAAGTGGCCGAAGAAGATGCCGAGGATGCCGACATGGAACAGGTTTGACCAAATCACCATTCCGCGTTTGTCGAGCATCTGGCTGGAGGAGGCGCGCCAGGTGTACTGGCCATAATCGTAGCGCAGCCAACTGCCCAGCAGGAACACCGTGCCGCAGAGATAAGGGTAGATGTCGTAAAAAAAGACGTTAAGGTACTGTATCATTTCGGGCCTCCCATACGGACGTCCACATACTGTGGCGCCACGTCCTGGCTAAAGCGTCGTTGATAGCTCTGCAGCGGAGAACTGTCGCAGGCGGTGGCGTTATCTTCGATAAACTTCACCTGTTCCTCTTCCCAGACCGCATCCAGCGCCTGGCGGGTATCGTCTCGCGCTTCGCCCGCCACCTGTTTTGTGACACTGTCACTTGATAGTGAGGTATTGGCCAGCGTCAGCAGGGTATCGAACAGCTGATACCACGGCGCCTGACGCTGTTTCAGCCGACCGCCAATCAGCGCCAGAATCGGCGCCACGTTTTGCAGGCCTTCCTGTGCCTGAGCCTGCGGCAGAATGCTGAGGTACTCCAGATAGAGCGGCAGATAGTCAGGCAGCTCGCGGCAGTTGAGCTGTAGACCCACCTGTTCATACTGCGCCATCAGCTCAACCATCGCCTGGCCGCGGTCACGCGATTCGGCATGAACATGCTCGAACAGCAGCAGCGAGGTCGCACGCCCGCGCTCAAAAATCTCACACCACTCGGCCTGCTTATCGAGCAGCGAGACCGCCAGATGCTGCTCCAGGAACGGGCGCAGCGCCGGGGCATCGCTGTCAATCAGGGCAAAAAGCTCGTCCTTGTTGTCCCAACTGAGTTCATCGGGGTACTCCAGCAGCAGCCCGATGATTTTCAGGATCCGCATTAGTCTTTCTCCCCGATGTTAATGGCGTCGATACGGTGGCTGTTAAACAGGTTGAACTTGGTGTCTGACCCGTGGCAGCCGTCGCCGAAGGTGAAGCCGCAGCCGTTGCGTTCCGGGAAGGCGTCTTCCGCCATTTCACGGTGGCTGGTGGGGATCACGAAGCGATCTTCGTAGTTGGCGATCGCCAGGTAGCGATACATCTCTTCGACCTGTTCCACGCTGAGGCCCACTTCCTCAATGGCGCGGGTGTCGGTCACGCCTTCTACGGTCTGCGAACGCTTATAGTGGCGCATCGCCATCATACGTTTCAGGGCGCGCAGTACCGGGCCGGTATCGCCGGCGCTGAGCATATTCGCCAGGTACTGCACCGGAATGCGCAGGCTTTCCACCGCGGGCAGGATGCTATCGGTTTTCGGCAGGCCGCCCGCGTCGGCGACCGACTGAATCGGTGACAACGGCGGGACGTACCAGACCATCGGCAGCGTGCGATACTCCGGATGCAGCGGCAGCGCCAGCTTCCAGTCCATCGCCATTTTGTAGACCGGCGAACGCTGGGCGGCATCAATCGTGTTCTGAGTGATCCCCTGTTTCAGGGCTTCCTCAATGACGGCCGGATCATTCGGGTCGAGGAACACGTCGCACTGGCGCTCGTAAAGATCGGTCTCTTTCTCGGTGCTGGCCGCTTCTTCAATGCGGTCTGCGTCGTACAACAGCACACCGAGGTAGCGGATACGGCCGACGCAGGTTTCCGAGCACACGGTCGGCTGGCCGGACTCAATACGCGGATAACAGAAGATGCATTTTTCTGATTTACCGCTTTTCCAGTTGAAGTAGATTTTTTTGTACGGGCAACCGCTGACGCACATGCGCCAGCCGCGGCACTTGTCCTGGTCAATCAGGACAATGCCGTCTTCTTCACGCTTGTAGATAGCGCCGCTCGGGCAGGTGGCGACACAGCTTGGGTTGAGGCAGTGTTCGCACAGGCGCGGCAGGTACATCATGAAGGTATTTTCGAACTGGCCGTACATCTCCTTTTGCATTTCCTGGAAGTTGTGGTCGTGGGCGCGTTTTTCGAATTCGCCGCCGAGCAGTTCCTCCCAGTTCGGCCCCCATTCAATCTTGTTCATCCGCTGGCCGCTGATCAGCGATCGTGGGCGGGCGGTCGGCAGGTTTTTGCCTTCCGGCGCGTTATGCAGATGCTGATAATCGTAGGTGAACGGCTCATAGTAGTCGTCGATGCCCGGGATCAGCGGGTTAGCGAAGATTTTTGCCAGCACGCCGACGCGTCCGCCCATGCGCGGCGTCAGTTTACCGCTGATGCCGCGTACCCAGCCGCCTTGCCATTTTTCCTGGTTTTCCCAGTCTTTCGGGAAACCGATGCCAGGCTTGGTTTCGACGTTGTTGAACCACGCATACTCCATGCCTTCGCGGCTGCTCCAGACGTTCTTACAGGTCACTGAGCAGGTGTGGCAGCCAATGCATTTATCGAGGTTTAACACCATCCCAACCTGTGAGCGAATCTTCATTTTGCCGCCTCCTGTACCTGATCATTGCCTTCATCATCCAGCCAATTAATGTTTTTCATTTTGCGAATCATAATGAACTCATCACGGTTCGAACCGACCGTTCCGTAGTAGTTAAAGCCCCAGGCCAGTTGTGCATAGCCGCCGATCATATGGGTGGGTTTCGGGCAAATACGGGTTACCGAGTTGTGGATCCCGCCGCGCCGCCCGGTCACTTCCGAGCCGGGAATATTCATCAGGCGCTCCTGGGCGTGGTACATCATGGTCATGCCCGGCGGCACGCGCTGGCTGACCACCGCACGGGCGGTGAGCGCGCCGTTGGCGTTAAACGCCTCAATCCAGTCGTTATCGGCAATGCCCAGCTCTTTGGCGTCGGTTTCACTCAGCCAGACGATTGGCCCGCCGCGCGACAGCGTCAGCATCAGCAGGTTTTCGCTGTAGGTGGAGTGGATGCCCCATTTCTGGTGTGGCGTCAGGAAGTTGAGTGCTTTTTCCGGGAACCCATTCGGCGGAATAGCGTTCATCTGGCTCACGCTGCGGGTGTCAATCGGCGGTCGATAGGCCACGAGACTTTCACCGAAGTCGCGCATCCACGGGTGATCCTGATACAGCGACTGACGCCCGGAGACGGTGCGCCACGGGATCAGTTCGTGAACGTTGGTATAGCCCGCATTGTAAGAGACATGCTCGTCTTCCAGACCAGACCAGGTGGGGCTGGAGATAATCTTGCGCGGTTGCGCCTGAATATCGCGGAAGCGGATTTTTTCGTCCTCTTTGTTGGTTGCCAGGTGGGTGTGGTCGCGGCCGGTAAATTCACTCAGCGCCAGCCAGGCCTTCACCGCAACCTGCCCGTTGGTTTCCGGGGCGAGGGCGAGGATCACTTCTGAAGCGTCAATTGCCGTCTCGATACAGGGGCGGCCTTTCGCCGGCCCCTGCTGCTTGACGTAGTTAAGCTTGCCGAGGAAGTCGACCTCGGTTTGCGTTTTCCAGCCGATGCCTTTGCCGCCGTTACCTAGCTTGTCCATCAACGGGCCGAGCGAGGTAAAGCGTTCGTAGGTGGCCGGATAATCGCGCTCCACGGCGACAATATTTGGCGCGGTCTTACCCGGAATGAGATCGCATTCGCCTTTGCGCCAGTCCTGAATCGCGAACGGCTGCGCCAGTTCGGCGGGGGAGTCGTGCTGTAGGGGTTGCAGTACTACGTCGGTTTCCGTACCCAGATGTCCCTGGCAGATTTCGGAGAACGATTTGGCGATGCCTTTGTAGATTTCCCAGTCGCTTTTCGATTCCCACGCCGGATCCACGGCGGCAGAGAGCGGGTGGATAAACGGGTGCATATCCGAGGTGTTCATATCGTCTTTTTCGTACCAGGTGGCGGTTGGCAGGACGATATCGGAGAACAAACAGGTGCTGGACATGCGGAAATCGAGGGTCACCAGCAGATCGAGTTTGCCTTCAATCGCGGCGGTCTGCCATTCCACTTCTTCCGGTTTCACGTCTTCTGCGGAGCCAAATTCCTCACTCTGAATACCGCTATCTGCCCCCAGTAGGTACTTCAGCATATATTCATGACCTTTACCGGAGGAGCCCAGCAGGTTTGAGCGCCAGATAAACATATTGCGCGGGTGGTTCTTCCCGCTGTCCGGCTGCTCGCAGGCCATGCGGATCTCTCCGGACTTCAGCCCTTGTATGGTATAGTCCTGCGGCGTCATCCCGGCCGCGTCGGCTTTCGCTTTCAGTGACAGCGGATTGAGATTGAGCTGCGGGGCGGAGGGCAGCCAGCCCATGCGCTCGGCGCGCACGTTAAAGTCGATCAGGTGACCGCTATATTTCGTCGGGTCGGCCAGCGGTGAGAGCAGCTCCTTCGCGGTCAGCTTCTCGTAGCGCCACTGGCTGGCGTGATTGTAGAAATAAGAGGTGCTGTTCATCTGGCGCGGTGGACGGTTCCAGTCCAGCGCGAAGGCCAGCGGCAGCCAGCCGGTTTGCGGCCGCAGTTTCTCCTGGCCGACGTAGTGCGCCCAGCCGCCGCCGCTTTTGCCAATACAGCCACAGAACACCAGCATGTTGATCATGCCGCGGTAGTTCATGTCCATGTGGTACCAGTGGTTCACCCCGGCACCGAGAATAATCATCGAACGGCCATGGGTTTTATGCGCCGTATCGGCGAATTCGAGGGCGATTTTTTCGATGTTCTGCCGCGACACGCCGGTGATCTGTTCGGCCCAGGCAGGGGTATAGGCTTTCAGTTCGTCAAAGCTTTTGGCCGCCAGATTGTCGTCCAGGCCGCGATCGAGCCCGTAGTTGGCCAGCGTCAGGTCATAAACACTGACCACCAGGCGACGGCTGCCGTCGGCGAGGGTGAGCTCTTTTGCTGGCAGTTTGCGCACCAGGATGGGATCCTGTTTCACGCTGCGGAAGTGCGGGTTTTCGTTGCCGCCAAAGTAGGGGAAGGCCACGCCCGCCACCGTGTCGCGATTATCGAGCAGAGAAAGCGTCAGCTCGGTCTCTTTACCGGATGCCTGTGATTCGAGGTTCCATTTCCCTTTTTCACCCCAGCGGAAGCCGATGGACCCGTTTGGTACCACCAGTTCGCCATCGCTGTTGTAGGCAACGGTTTTCCACTCCGGGTTATTGCTCTCGCCAAGGCCATCGACCAGGTCGGCGGCGCGCAGCATTCGGCCCGCGACGTATGAACCATCTTCCCGGCTATCGAGCATCACCAGCATCGGCATGTCGGTATAGCGGCGGCAGTAGTTGATAAAATAATCGCTCGGATTATCCAGGTGGAATGCTTTGAGGATCACGTGCCCCATCGCCATCGCCAGCGCGCTGTCGGTACCCTGTTTCGGCGCCAGCCACTGATCGCTGAGTTTGGCCACTTCCGAGAAGTCAGGGGTAATGGCGATGGTTTTGGTTCCCTTGTAGCGTACTTCGGTGAAGAAGTGGGCGTCCGGGGTGCGAGTTTGTGGGACGTTAGAGCCCCAGGCGATGATATAGCTGGAGTTGTACCAGTCGGCAGACTCCGGCACGTCGGTCTGCTCGCCCCAGGTCATCGGCGAGGCCGGCGGCAGGTCGCAGTACCAGTCGTAGAAGCTCAGGCAGGTTCCGCCGATCAGCGACAGGTAGCGCGTCCCCGCGGCATAAGAGACCATCGACATCGCCGGAATGGGCGAGAAGCCCGCCACGCGGTCGGGGCCGTAGTTTTTGATAGTCCAGACGTTAGCGGCAGCGATCAGCTGGTTCAGCTCTTTCCACGACGAACGGACAAATCCGCCTTTTCCGCGCGCCTCTTTGTAGCGACGGGTTTTCTCCGGGCTTTGCATGATGCTGTCCCAGGCCAGCACCGGATCGGTTTGCTGCGCCAGCGCCTCGCGCCACAGTTCAATCAACTTCTTGCGCGCCAGCGGATATTTCAAGCGGTTAGCGCTGTAGAGATACCAGGAGTAGCTTGCGCCGCGGGGGCAGCCTCGGGGCTCATGGTTGGGCATGTCGGGGCGGGTTCGCGGGTAGTCGGTTTGCTGGGTTTCCCAGGTCACCAGGCCATTTTTGACATAAATCTTCCAACTGCATGAGCCTGTACAGTTCACACCGTGCGTCGAGCGGACGATTTTGTCGAACTGCCAGCGCTGACGGTAGCTATCCTCCCAATCACGGTTATTGTCATAGACCTGTCCGTGACCATTGGCAAAGGTCTCGCCTTTCTGCTTAAAGTAGCGAAAGCGATCCAGTAGTTTGCTCATGACATTTTCTCCTGACGGGGGATTGCGCCCCCGTGGTTACACTGCTCACATTTTTATGTTTATTTGGACGTCGGTTTGCGGCGGCCATAGACCAACCAGGTCACCAGTACGCAGACGACGTAAAAGACAAAGAACACTTTCATGGCGCCAACCGGCGAACCGGTCATGGCGAGCGAGGTGCCGAACGCTTTCGGAATGAAAAAGCCGCCGATCGCGCCAATGGCGGAGATAAACCCCAGGGCGGCGGCGGTGTCGGTCACCGCTTCATGTTGGGCCTGCTCGTCGGTGCCGCCCCGCTTTTTCACGCTGTCGATGGTGATTTGACGGAAGATGACGGCGATCATCTGGAAAGTTGAACCGCTGCCCAGACCGGCGGTGAGGAACAGCCCCATAAACACCACGTAGAAGGCAAGGAAGCTGCCGGAACCGCTGCCCGGTAAGGTCAGGAACAGCAGGCCGGAGAACAGCGCCATCAGAATGAAGTTCACCAGCGTGACCTTGACGCCGCCAAGTCGGTCGGAGATCACCCCGCCAAACGAACGCGCCAGCGCGCCGATAAACGGCCCGAAGAAGGCGAGTTTGAGGATGTTAACGTCGGGGAACTGGGTTTTTGCCAGCATGGCAAACCCTGCCGAGAAACCGATAAACGAGCCGAAGGTGGCGAGATAAAGCAGGCTCAGCAGCCACATATGTGGACGTTTGAGTACCGGCAGCTGTTCGCGCACCGAGGCTTTGGAACTGGCAATATCGTTCATACCAAACCAGGCGGCGAGCGTGGCAATCACGAGGAGCGGCACCCAGATTAACGCGGCGTTGCTGAGCGCCAGCGTCGAACCGTCTTCCTGCGTGACGCCGTGAATGCCGATAAACGCAAACATGGGCAGAAAAATGACCGCCGGGGCAACCATCTGCATCACGCTAACGCCAAGGTTGCCAAGACCTCCGTTGACCCCCAGCGCGCTGCCCTGTTTGGCTTTGGGGAAGAAGAAACTGATGTTACCCATGCTCGAGGCAAAGTTAGCGCCTGCAAAACCGCACAGCAGAGCGATGATGATAAATACCCAGAACGGAGTAGCGGTGTCCTGAATGGCGATACCTAACCAAATACACGGAATAACAAGGATAACCGTGCTT
The DNA here is from genome assembly GCF_019930565.1 of Kluyvera sp. CRP. Lineage (NCBI taxonomy): Bacteria > Pseudomonadati > Pseudomonadota > Gammaproteobacteria > Enterobacterales > Enterobacteriaceae > Kluyvera > Kluyvera sp. CRP. The sequence continues at coordinate 3,662,160 of NZ_CP082841.1, forward strand.
AATACCGTCCAATAGCGCCCTCCAAATATAGGTACCATAAAGGAGTAGGGCACGCGCAAAATAGCACCAGAGAGAGAAGGCAGTGCGGTTAATAAAAAGAGTTGGTCAGTTGTAAAATTAAAACCGACTTTATTGAGATTGACCGCCACTGCGCTAAATAACATCCAGACGCAGAACGCGAGTAATAAGCAGGCAACGGAAATCCACAGATTTCGCCTTGCGATTGATTTACCTTTATTTTCCCAGAAGGCAGGATTTTCCGGTTTCCATTCTTTTAAAAGGTAATGATTATCTTTCTCATTGCTTGGCATAATACCCTCGATAGACACGTCATAAAAAAGAAACAAAGGAAAAACAGCGAAGTAGGTAGGAAGAGGATTATTATCGTCTGGCCGTTTTATCTCTTTATCGTTGAAGAATAGATAAAAAAAGCGCGTTGTAAGAAAACGCGCTGTGAATAAAACGTTGTTAATTGTTACTAAATGTAAATTATGCGGGGTGGAGTTCTAGTGTAATATAATGCTGTATATAACGAGCAAAGATCTCGTCGCTTATTTCCGTCATCCCTAGCGCATAAATTCCATCCAGTCCACACACCAGAGCAATTAATCGCCAGGCAATATTTTCCGCGCTATCTATTGGTCTGAATTCATTTGCTTCTGTGCCCTGCACAATCAGTGAAACGGTTTCCTTATGCCACATATCCATCGTCAGTAGATAGGCGCCTTTAATATCACTGTCGCTGTCCGCCAGCAGTTGCGCTTCCCGGCACAGACGCACATAGGGTTCTAGGCGGCCATCGTCGCTGCCGAGCATCGAAAACAGGCGGTCGTGCCAGCTGGCATCATCGGCCACCAGCGGCATATCGAGCATTTCACGAATCAGCCGGACAAAGGCGAGGGATTTTAGTTCGCCAATCGAGGTGAAGTGGTGGTGCACCTGGCCGCTGGAGACCCCGGCGACGCTGGCGATATGGCGAACGGTCATGGCGCTAAAGCCGCCGCTCAGCGCGACCTTCATGGCGGTTTTGAGGATCTCTTCCCGCCGTTCTTCTCGGGTTAAATAATTCATTTTTCTTCGTTTACGTAGGGTTTCGAACAGAATAACAAAAAATTGGACATGCGTTCAACAATCCGGCAGGATCTCGTTCCTGGACGCATGTCCAACAATAAATAATGATTTGAGGAACAAAAAAATGTCACGCCAATGGTTAACGCTCATGGCTATTTTGATGGTCTATATCCCGGTGGCGATTGATGCCACCGTGCTGCACGTGGCCGCGCCGACGCTGAGCGTCGCGCTGGGTACCAGCGGCAATGAGCTGCTATGGATCATTGATATCTATTCACTGGTGATGGCCGGGATGGTGCTGCCGATGGGCGCGCTCGGCGATAAGATTGGTTTTAAACGCCTGCTGCTGCTGGGTAGCGGGATCTTTGGTCTGGCATCGCTGGCGGCGGCGTTTTCGCCAACCGCGCTGACGCTGATTGCCTCCCGCGCGCTGCTGGCCATTGGCGCGGCGATGATTGTCCCCGCGACGCTTGCAGGGATCCGCACCACCTTTGCGCAGGCTCGTCACCGTAATATGGCGCTAGGGCTGTGGGCGGCCGTGGGCTCTGGTGGCGCGGCGTTTGGCCCACTGGTGGGCGGGATGCTGCTTGAACACTTTTATTGGGGCTCGGTATTCCTGATCAACGTGCCGATTGTGCTGGTGGTTATTGCCATTAATGCCAGAGTGGTTCCGCGTCAGCCCGCGCGACGGGAACAGCCGCTGAATCTGCTCCAGGCGCTGGTGTTGATTGCCGCCATTCTGATGCTGGTGTTTAGTGCCAAGTCGGCGCTGAAAGGGCAGCTTGCGCTGTGGCTGGTGTCGATGGTGGCGATCGCCGGTGCCGGTATGCTGTACTGGTTTGTGCGTAAACAGCTCTCGTCTGCGCGTCCAATGGTGGACATGCGTCTCTTTACCCATCGCGTTATTTTAAGCGGGGTGATGATGGCAATGACGGCGCTGATTACCCTGGTGGGCTTTGAGCTGCTGATGGCGCAGGAGCTGCAGTTTGTACACAGTAAAACGCCATTTGAAGCCGGGCTCTTTATGCTGCCGCTGATGGTGGCGAGCGGCTTTAGCGGGCCAATTGCCGGCATACTGGTGTCGAAACTTGGGCTGCGTGAGGTGGCGACCGGCGGAATGCTGTTAAGCGCGCTGAGCTTCCTTGGCCTGTCTATGACCGATTTCAGCGCCCACCCGTGGCTGGCATGGGGGATGATGACCCTGCTGGGCTTTAGCGTTGCCAGCGCGCTGCTCGCCTCCAGTGCGGCGATTATGGCGGCGGCGCCTAAAGAGAAAGCGTCAGCGGCAGGCGCCATCGAAACGATGGCCTACGAGCTGGGAGCGGGGCTGGGCATTGCGCTGTTTGGTCTGATCCTGACCCGCAGCTATACCTCGTCGATCGTGCTGCCCGCGGGGATCGACGGTATGGCCGCGGAGCAGGCAGCTTCCTCAATCAGCGAAGCGATCAAGCTGGCGCAGTCGATGCCCGCCATTCCGGCGCAAAGCCTGATGGAGGCGGCAAAAATAGCGTTTATCAATTCGCATAGCATCGTGCTGGCGACCGCAGGCGTACTGCTTCTGCTGCTGGCTGGCGGGATCTGGCGTAGCCTGGCTAAGATTCCGGACCCGGTTTAATCCGGGTAGACCCTTGTGGCTTTTTATCCGACAATGTACATTATTGAACAGTTAGGCTACAATTGTTATTAAATGTACAGGCCAGTTTTTTGGCGTGTCGCGAAATGAAGCATGGGAGGACATATGGCTACAGTACAAGAAAGCCATGTAAACGGTAACGTTGATACCAGCAAGGCACTGCCGGTTGTGTTCCGCATCCTGGAAAAATGGCAGTGCAACACAGATGAACAGCTTCGGCTTCTGGGTATTAGTTCACGTTCAACATTGAACAAATACAAAGAGTCGAAGGGTGGCATTCGTTTAAGTCTGGATATTCAGGAACGGATGAGCTACATCCTGAATATCCATAAATGCCTGCGTTTGCTGTTCACCGCTGATGACAGCATCTATGGCTGGGTGCGCAAACCAAATTCCCATCCTTTCTTTGCGGGCCGTTCAGCGATGGATGTGATGAACGGTGGACGTGTTGCCGATCTCTACGAGGTCGCGACCCGTCTTCAGTCCTGGCGAGGGGGCATGGCTTGAGCACTGAAACGCCACCACTCATTGATGTAACAGGGGCAGCGGCGTACCGGATCATTCCCAGCCGCTATCCCACCATTGATTTGTTCGAGGATGTCGCCAGCAGCGATGAGCTTGAAGCGGTGTGGGCCGTTGAAGCGCTTACCAATGAACGCTTGCTGGAGCAGGCCGGTGAGCTGATGCGGGTGCCGAAAGCGGACTGGCTGGTTGGGCTTAACGGCAGCAGTTACGTGATGGCGGCCTTCACCCATATTAATCCGGAAGGGGCGCGGTTTAGCACCGGCGATTTTGGCGGCTATTACTGCGCGCCTCAGCTCGACACCGCGATTAAAGAAACGGTCTACCATCAGGAACGTATCTTTGGTTATACCAACGAGCCGGCGCAAAAAGTACAAATGCGGGTGCTGTTTACCGAATTTAATGCGACCTTAGCGGATATCACCCACGAGCCGTTTATCTCATCGCCGCTTTATCACGCGACGGATTATAGCCAGTCGAAAGTCTTTGCGCAGGGCCAAAAGATGCAGGGCAGGGATGGTATTCATTATTGTTCGGTGCGCCATATTGGGCACACCTGCTATGTGCTGTATCGGCCCTGTCTGGTCACGAAGGTGACGCAGGCAGAGCACCTGGAGTACCACTGGAATGGCCGTTCAATTACCAATATCCTGAGTATTAAGCTCTACGGAGACTAGCCCGGTTATCGCCGGGTGGCCTGCCAGCAGAGCAGTGAGCCCACGCAGACCATCGCCGCGCCTTGCCAGAACGACCAGGAGAGCGCGGCGCTGAGCAACACCGCCGCCAGCGCAGAAGAGAGCACTGGCGTAAAGTAAGAGGCGACGGCCAGCAGGCTGACGTTACCGTGCAGTATCCCTACGTTCCAAGCGGCATAGGCTAATCCTAACGCCAGCGCGCACATCACAAGCTTAACGATCACCGGCCAGCTGAAGATCATCGGCGGTTGATCGCTTAGCAAGAATTTCACCCACAGGCTTAAGGCCGTCAGCAAAACAAACAGGGTAATACCATTTTTGCCTTTGGCATATTTGGCGGTGACGGTGCAGTAGGCTGCCCAGATAAACGCGCCGACGAAGGCCAGAATATAGCTGAGTGGACTTGAGATGACGTTGCGGGTTATTTCATTGATATCCAGCCCTTGTTCGCCGCCTAATACCCAGGTGACGCCGAACAGGGAGAGCAATAATCCCGGGATGACCAACCAGCTGCTTTTTTGACCGTTGAACAGAATAGCAAACAGAATCGTCAGGCTTGGCCAGAGATAATTGACCATGCCAACTTCAATTGCCTGTTGACGCGTGCCGGCGTAGCCAAGTGAGAGCGCCAGACAGATTTCATAACAGACAAACAGCACGCTGCCGGCAAGCAAATAACGCGGTGGGAACTGGCGTAACTGCGGGAAACCGACGGTGAAAATGAGTAGCAGGCCGCTAAGGGAATAGATCATCGCCGCACCGCCCACCGGGCCAAGCCCTTCGCTGACGCCGCGAATTAACCCCACCATAGTGCTCCATAATACAATGGCGGTGAGGCCGATGAGCGTCGCTCTTTTTTTATCCATCTCTGACCCGATGATTTTACAAACGAAGTCTGCGTTTATAGCATTTTTTTTCGGCTAACTGGGATATTTTTCCATAACGATTAACCCTAAAGGATTAATAAAATTGGTTGCCCTTGACTATTAAGGGGGGATCGGTTTTCGACATTGATTTGACGCAAATAAATCAAGAGTATTGCTGTTAGTTTTTCCGGCGAAGTACATCCATACAATGAGGAAAACAATGGACGTCAGCCGCAGAAAGTTTTTTAAAATCTGCGCGGGCGGTATGGCCGGGACGACGGCAGCGGCATTAGGATTTGCTCCTAAAATGGCGCTGGCTCAGGCGCGTAATTTCAAATTGCTGCGCGCCAAAGAAGTTCGTAATACCTGCACATACTGCTCCGTGGGTTGTGGGCTTATAATGTATAGCTTGGGCGATGGGGCTAAAAATACCCGGGAATCAATTTATCACATTGAAGGTGACCCGGATCATCCGGTGAGCCGTGGCGCGCTGTGCCCGAAAGGCGCAGGGCTGCTGGACTACGTACACAGTGAAAACCGCCTGCGCTATCCGCAATACCGTGCGCCTGGCTCGGATAAATGGCAGCGTATTTCGTGGAATGAAGCCTTCGATCGCATCGCAAAACTGATGAAGGCCGACCGCGACGCCAACTTTATTGAGAAGAACGAGCAGGGCGTGACGGTCAACCGCTGGCTGTCCACGGGGATGCTGTGCGCTTCGGCGGCCAGTAATGAAACCGGTATGCTGACGCAAAAATTTGTGCGCTCGCTCGGCATGCTGGCGGTAGATAACCAGGCGCGCGTCTGACACGGACCAACGGTAGCAAGTCTTGCTCCAACATTTGGTCGCGGTGCGATGACCAACCACTGGGTTGATATCAAAAACGCTAACGTCGTGGTGGTGATGGGCGGTAACGCCGCAGAAGCCCATCCGGTGGGATTCCGCTGGGCGATGGAAGCCAAAAACAACAATGATGCGACGCTTATCGTCGTCGACCCGCGCTTTACGCGTACCGCGTCGGTGGCCGATATCTACGCGCCGATTCGTTCCGGCACCGACATTACCTTCCTGTCGGGGGTGCTGCTGTACCTGATCGAAAATAACAAGATCAACGCCGAATATGTGAAGCACTATACCAACGCCAGCCTGCTGGTGCGGGAAGACTTTACCTTCGAAGACGGTCTGTTCAGCGGTTACGATGCCGAAAAACGCCAGTACGATAAATCCTCGTGGAACTACCAGTTTGATGAGAACGGCTACGCCAAACGCGATGAAACGCTGACCGACCCGCGCTGCGTGTGGAACCTGCTGAAAACGCACGTTTCCCGCTATACGCCAGATGTGGTGGAAAATATCTGCGGTACGCCGAAAGCGGACTTCCTGAAAGTGTGTGAAGTACTGGCCTCGACCAGCGCGGCAGACCGTACCACCACCTTCCTGTATGCGCTGGGCTGGACTCAGCACACCGTTGGCGCACAGAACATCCGCACCATGGCGATGATCCAGCTGCTGCTTGGCAATATGGGGATGGCGGGCGGCGGCGTGAACGCGCTGCGCGGTCACTCCAACATTCAGGGCTTAACCGATTTGGGTCTGCTGTCGACCAGCCTGCCAGGCTATCTGACGCTGCCGTCGGAAAAACAGACCGATCTGCAAAGCTATCTGTCCGCCAATACGCCGAAAGCGACACTGGCGGATCAGGTTAACTACTGGGGCAACTATCCGAAGTTCTACGTCAGCCTGATGAAAGCCTTCTACGGCGACGCGGCGACAAAAGAGAACGATTGGGGATTCGACTGGCTGCCAAAATGGGACCAGGCCTACGACGTTATCAAATATTTCAACATGATGGATAACGGCAAGGTCACCGGTTACATCTGTCAGGGCTTTAACCCGGTAGCGTCATTCCCGGATAAAAACAAAGTGGTGCGCAGCTTAAGCAAGCTGAAGTACATGGTGGTTATCGATCCGTTAGTGACCGAAACCTCCACCTTCTGGCAGAACCACGGTGAATCGAACGATGTTGACCCATCGACGATCCAGACGGAAGTGTTCCGCCTGCCGTCCACCTGTTTCGCTGAAGAAGACGGTTCTATCGCCAACTCCGGCCGCTGGCTGCAGTGGCACTGGAAAGGCCAGGAAGCACCGGGTGAAGCCCGTAACGATGGCGAGATTCTGGCCGGTATTTACCATCGTCTGCGCGAGATGTATCGCAACGAAGGCGGTAAAGGCGTTGAGCCGCTGCTGAAGATGGGCTGGCACTACAAACAGCCGGACCATCCGGAATCAGAAGAAGTGGCGAAAGAGAACAACGGCTATGCGCTGGCGGATCTCTATGATGCCAACGGCACGCTGGTGGCGAAAAAAGGCCAACTGCTCAATAGCTTTGCGCTGCTGCGCGATGACGGTACGACGTCGTCCTCCTGCTGGATTTATACCGGTAGCTGGACCGAGCAGGGCAACCAGATGGCCAACCGCGATAACGCCGATCCGTCAGGCCTTGGCAATACGCTGGGCTGGGCGTGGGCGTGGCCGCTGAACCGTCGCGTACTGTATAACCGTGCCTCGGCGGATGTTAACGGCAAACCGTGGGATCCGAAACGCATGCTGATCCAGTGGAATGGCACGAAATGGGCCGGTAACGATATTCCGGACTTCAATACCGCGCCGCCGGGAAGCAAAACCAATCCATTTATCATGCAGCCTGAAGGTCTGGGCCGTTTGTTTGCGCTCGATAAGCTGGCAGAAGGGCCGTTCCCGGAGCACTACGAGCCGATGGAAACGCCGCTGGGTACCAACCCGCTGCATCCGAACGTGATCTCAAGCCCGGTGGTTCGTCTGTACGAAGAAGATGCCGTGCGTCTCGGCAAGAAGGACAAGTTCCCGTTCGTGGGGACCACCTATCGTTTGACCGAGCATTTCCATACCTGGACCAAGCATGCGCGCCTGAACGCTATTGCCCAACCGGAACAGTTTGTGGAAATCAGCGAAGGGCTGGCGAAAGCCAAGGGGATTGCCAACGGCGATCGTGTGACCGTCAGCAGCCAGCGTGGTTTTATTCGCGCCGTCGCGGTGGTCACTCGCCGTCTGCAAACGCTGAACGTGAACGGCCAGCAGGTGGAAACCATTGGTATCCCGTTGCACTGGGGTTATGAAGGCGTGGCGCGTAAAGGCTACATCGCCAACACCCTGACGCCGAACGTGGGCGATTCCAACTCGCAGACGCCGGAGTATAAGGCGTTTCTGGTTAACATCGAGAAAGCGTAAGGAGCGTTTAAATGGCGATGGAAACACAAGACATTATTAAACGCTCTGCGACCAACCCGATCACTCCTGCGCCTCGTGCGCGGGATTATAAGGCAGAAGTTGCCAAGCTGATTGATGTCTCTTCCTGTGTGGGCTGCAAAGCCTGCCAGGTGGCCTGCTCCGAGTGGAACGATATTCGCGACGAGGTAGGTCATTGCGTGGGGGTTTACGATAATCCGGCGGATTTGAGCGCCAAGTCCTGGACGGTGATGCGCTTTAGCGAAACCGAGCAGAACGGTAAGCTGGAATGGCTGATTCGTAAAGACGGCTGTATGCACTGCGAAGATCCGGGCTGCCTGAAGGCGTGTCCGTCCGCCGGGGCGATTATTCAGTATGCCAACGGCATCGTCGACTTCCAGCAGGACAACTGTATCGGTTGCGGTTACTGCATTGCCGGGTGTCCGTTCAATATTCCGCGCCTCAATAAAGAGGATAATCGCGTGTATAAATGCACCCTGTGTGTGGATCGCGTCAGCGTCGGCATGGAGCCTGCCTGCGTGAAAACCTGTCCGACCGGCGCTATTCATTTCGGTACCAAGAAAGAGATGCTGGATGTGGCGCAGGAACGCGTGGATAAGCTGAAGAAACGTGGCTATGCCAATGCCGGCATCTATAACCCGGAGGGGGTGGGTGGAACGCACGTGATGTATGTACTGCATCATGCGGATCAGCCCGAGCTCTATCATAAGCTGCCGAAGGAACCTGCCATTGATACCAGCATTAATCTGTGGAAAGGGGCGCTGAAACCGTTATCCGCCGCAGGTTTTATTGCCACTTTTGCCGGGCTTATCTATCACTACATTGGTATTGGCCCGAATAAGGAAGTGGACGATGACGAAGAGGAGGATGGCCATGAGTAAGTCGAAAATGATTGTGCGCACGAAGTTTGTCGATCGCGCCTGTCACTGGACGGTGGTTATCTGTTTCTTCCTGGTGGCGGTCTCGGGGATTTCCTTCTTCTTCCCGACGCTGCAATGGCTGACTGAAACCTTCGGCACCCCGCAGATGGGGCGCATTCTGCATCCGTTCTTCGGCGTGCTGATTTTCGTGGTGCTGATGTTTATGTTCGTGCGCTTTGTGCACCATAACATCCCGGATAAGCAGGATATTCCGTGGGTGTTAGGGATTGTCGAAGTGCTGAAAGGCAATGAACATAAGGTCGCGAAGGTTGGCAAATACAACGCCGGGCAGAAGATGATGTTCTGGAGCATCATGAGCATGATTTTTGTGCTGCTGGTGACCGGGGTCATTATCTGGCGTCCGTACTTTGCGCCGTATTTCCCGATTCAGGTTGTGAGCTACGCGCTGCTGATTCACGCGACGTCGGCCATCATTCTGATCCACGCGATCCTTATCCATATGTATATGGCTTTCTGGGTTAAAGGATCAATTAAGGGGATGATTGAAGGTAAAGTGAGCCGTCGCTGGGCGCAGAAGCACCATCCGCGCTGGTATCGCGAAGTGGAACGCGAAGAGGCGAAAAGAGAGAGTCAGGAAGGGCTGAAGTAACGCTTTCTCATCATGGTAAGAGCGGTTTGATGTTTCTCGACGGGGGCATTAAGCCGCTCTTTTTATTTGTGTGGTCATAAGGGAGCCACGCAGTCAGCATGCGTTATTCGCGCTGTTTTTATGGATAAACCTGCCGTCACGCGTTTTTGTCTGGTTTGCATTCTACGAATGGTCGATAATGCCGACCCGCAAACTCAACATAAACAAGTGATTAGAGGGATGAAAAAAACAATCTTCGCGCTGGCGCTGGGCACGTTTGGCCTGGGAATGGCCGAATTTGGCATTATGGGCGTACTGCCCGAGCTGGCGCACGACGTGGGGATCTCAATCCCGGTCGCGGGGAATATGATCTCGTGGTACGCTTTTGGGGTAGTCATTGGCGCGCCGATCATCGCGTTGTTCTCTACGCGCTTTTCCCTCAAGTCCATCATGTTGCTGCTGGCCGCGCTCTGTATTGCTGGCAACGTCATTTTTACCTTCTCCTCCAGCTATGTGATGCTGGCATTCGGGCGACTGGTGTCAGGTTTTCCGCACGGGGCTTTCTTTGGCGTAGGGGCCATTATTCTGTCGAAAATTGCGCCACCCGGAAGGGTGACCGCGGCGGTGGCGGGGATGATTGCCGGGATGACGGTGGCGAATCTGGTTGGCGTGCCGGCAGGGACATGGCTGGGACATCAATTCAGCTGGCGCTATACCTTTCTGGCCATTGCTCTGTTTGACGTGGCGGTGCTGCTGGCGATCATCGCCTGGGTGCCCACGCTATTTGATAAGTCAGATGCGCGTTTACGCGAGCAGTTTCATTTTCTCAAAAGCCCCGCGCCGTGGCTTATTTTCGCGGCCACAATGTTTGGCAACGCCGGGGTATTTGCGTGGTTCAGCTATATCAAGCCGTTTATGATGAACGTCTCCGGGTTTTCCGAGGGCGCGATGATGTTCATCATGATGCTGGTGGGCCTCGGTATGGTGCTGGGCAACATTCTGAGCGGCAAGCTTTCCGGGCGCTACAGCCCGCTGCGCATTGCCGCCACTACCGATTTCGTTATCGTGGTGGCACTGCTGATGATCTTCGCGCTGGGCGGCATTAAGGTTGCGTCACTGACGCTGGCTTTTATCTGCTGTGCCGGGCTGTTTGCGCTTTCCGCGCCGCTGCAAATATTGCTGCTGCAAAATGCGAAGGGCGGAGAAATGCTGGGAGCGGCTGGTGGGCAAATTGCTTTTAATCTGGGCAGCGCGATTGGCGCGTTTTTCGGCGGGCTGATGATTACCCTGAATTTCGGCTGGAACAGCGTCGCATTACCGGCGGCGGCACTGTCATTTCTCGCGATGTCGTCTTTGTTGCTTTACGCGCGTTATCAGCAGCGCAGGGCGCTTGTCTGAAATAAGCCTCTCCCATCAGGGAGAGGCTGAGAACATTAATGGCGTAAATCAATCACCATACGGCCACGGATCTGGCCCTGTTCCATCTCTTTAAAGATCGCGTTAATGTCGGTTAATGGACGCAGCGCGACTTTCGGTACTACTTTTCCTTCGGCGGCGAACTGGAAGGCTTCGGTCAGATCCTGACGGGTGCCAACCAGAGAACCAACGACTTCAATGCCGTCCAGCACCAGACGCGGGATATCGAGGCTCATCGACTCCGGCGGCAGGCCGACTGCGACCACGCGGCCACCGGCGCGAACCGCGTCAACCGCTGAGTTAAATGCGGCTTTCGCCACCGCGGTGACCACGGCGGCATGCGCGCCACCGGTTTTTTCCTGTACGATTTTCGCCGCGTCTTCGCTGCGGGAGTTGATGGTCAGATCCGCACCCATTTCCGCGGCCAGCTTCAGCTGTTCATCGTTAACGTCCAGCGCGATCACTTTGGCATTAAAGACGTTCTTCGCATATTGCAGCGCCAGGTTACCCAGGCCGCCAAGACCGTAAATGGCAATCCACTGCCCAGGTTTGATGTGCGACACTTTCACCGCTTTATAGGTGGTGACTCCCGCGCAGGTGATGCTGCTCGCCGCGGCGGAGTCGAGGCCGTCTGGTACTTTTACCGAATAATCGGCGGTAACAATGCACTCTTCAGCCATGCCGCCATCGACGCTGTAACCGGCATTTTTTACCGAGCGGCAAAGGGTTTCGTTACCGCTGTTACAGTATTCGCAGTGCCCGCAGCCTTCGAAGAACCATGCCACGCTCGCGCGGTCGCCCACTTTCAGCGAGGTCACACCTGGGCCAATCTCTTTAACAATACCAATCCCTTCATGGCCGAGGATCACCCCGGTCTTGTCACCGAAATCGCCGTTTTTTACGTGCAGATCGGTGTGACAGACCCCACAGCACTCCATGGAAAGCAGCGCTTCACCGTGCTGCAACGGACGCAGCTTTTTATCGGTGACGTTTACCTGATGGTCATGAGTGACAACTGCAGCCTTCATATCCTACTCCTGGTTATGTTGTATTCGAAAATAATACTCATTAATGATTAGTCATAGGGGCGTAAAACGCAAGGCATGAAGAGAGAAGAATCTGGTGGGTTTTCATATTGATAGCATTAAGGGTTAACCGTATTGTCATCAAACGGTCATCCTTTGTTCACTCGCAAACTCTACGGTGTGCTTTTTACTTTCCCTATAACAATAGAGTGAACACACAATGCATCTGGTCAAAACTATCCTTGCCGCAAGCCTGTTTCTTTCCGCTGCCGCTCAGGCGCACAATATCCTCGAGTTTCCGCAGCCCGAGAATAACCCGGAAGAGTTTTATGCGGTGACCGAGATTCCGGCAGGGGGAATTATCAAATATGAAACCGACGCCAAAACCGGTTTTTTGATCGCCGATCGCTTCCAGTCGATGCCGGTGGCTTATCCGGCTAACTACGGTTCGCTGACCCAGTCGCTGGCGGGAGATGGCGACCCGCTGGATGTGGTGTTTTATACCCGCGCGCCAATGGCTCCGGGTACGCTAATTAAGTTACGCGCGATTGGCGTGCTGAAGATGATCGACGGCGGTGAGAAAGATGACAAAATCATTGCCGTTCCTGCCAGCAAAATTGACCCAACTTATGACGATATTAAAAACATCAGCGATCTGCCAAAAGTCGAGCAGGAGCGGTTGCAGGCGTTTTTCCGCGTCTACAAACAGCTGCCGGAAGGGCGTAAAAAGGTGGAGCTGAACGGTTTTAACGATGCCGCCGCCGCCAAGCAGGAGATTAAGCAAGCGTGGAATGCGTGGCTGCAGAAAAACCCGCAATAAATTGTCGCGCTAAAGCGGCCAACAAAAGGAAACCCCGGCGTCGCAATGCTCGACCGGGGTACCGTTTAGCTTAACTGCTTATTGATTAAGGCAATCTCCTCTCGCCAACGTTGCTGCATCAGTGGCTTCTGATGCTTCGGCTTGCGCGCCAGATCCTCCGCTAACCGCTGTTCAAGCGTAATTAAGCGCTCAAGCAGGTCATCGCCTTCCGGCGTGGTTACAGGGGATGAAACCGTTGCCGCGTCCGGAGTTTCTGCGCGGGTACGCTGGCGTAACTGCTCATATACCGCGTCGGCGTCTGGCCATTCGCTCAACCCGAACTCGTCAATCAGCCAGAAGCGGTTACAGCTTTGGTTGATGAGCTGGCGGTCGTGGCTGACCAGCAGCAGGCCTCCGGGGTAGTGACAGAGCGTTTCTGCCAGAGCTTCTTTACCGTCGATGTCCAGATGGTTGGTGGGTTCATCCAGCAACAGCAGGCTATAGCGGGCAAGGGACAGGCCGACAAACAGCAGGCGCGAACGTTCGCCGCCGCTCAACGTACTGACTTTTTGCCCATGACGCGTCCAGCCGAAACCGGCTGAAATCAGCGCGCGCTTGCGGGTTTCACCCGACGGCTCGAACATTTCCAGCGCCTCCAGCAGCGTGGCGTTATCCGCTAACTGGTGTAACGTCTGATCGTAATAGCCCGGATGCAGACGCGGATGCAACTTAAGCCCGGCGTCTGGTGCTTCCTGCTGCATTTGTCGCCAAAGCAGTCGCAGAAGCGAAGATTTGCCGCCGCCGTTGCGTCCCATAATGGCCACGCGGTCACCGCTTTGCAGCCGGGCGGTGCCGGTGGTAAACAGTGGCGCAAGACCCGGCGCTGGGGGGACGGCAAGGTGCTCCATTTCCAGTAACCGGTCGGCCCGTACGGCATCGCCATTGAGTTCCAGTTGCCATGGCGTGCCGGCGGTCAGGTCGGTTTGCGCTGCTTTCAACCGGGCAACCTGCCTCTCCATCTGTTTGGCCTTGCGGGAGAGATCTTCGTTGTCATAGACCTGTCCCCAGGTGGCCAACCGTTTGGCGCTGGCGGTGACCCGGTCGATCTCCTTTTGTTCCGCTTTATGCCTTAACGCATCGCTCTCATCCTGTTCTGCCAGCGCTTGACGAGCGGCGGTGCAGGGGAGTGAGAACGCGTGCAGGGTATTATCACGCAGTATCCAACTGGTATTGGTCACGGCATCCAGTAGCGGATTATCATGTGAAACCAGCACAAAGCTTCCATTCCAGTTATTCAGGAACGTTTCAAGCCAAAGCAGCGTTGGCAGATCGAGATGGTTACCCGGTTCATCCAACAGCAACAGATCGGGATTAAGAATCAGCGCGCGCGCCAGCAGTAGCCGCGTATGTTGTCCGCCGCTTAAGGTGGTGGCAGCCTGTTCAAGCTCATCAGCGTGAAACCCCATTTCCATCAGCAGCCGCTCAGCCTGCCAGCGCTGGCTTTCACGCGCGGTGAGAGGCAGCTGCGCCAGTACCGCCTGTATAAGCGATTGCGCCAGCAGCTCATCAGGAAGATGCTGTTCGACACGCGCCATCAGGCAATGGTTTGCGATGGACACGCTACCGGACGAAGGGGTAATGGTTCCGTCAAGTACCTGTAATAATGTACTTTTCCCGCAACCGTTATAGCCAATCAGACCGATACGATCGCCTTTCTTCAGGGTGAAGGAGAGTGCGTTGAAAAGAGGGCCGAATGCCGTTTCAACGTGAAGAGATTGTGCAGTTAGTAATGTGCTCATTTGCTTACTCAAGTGTTACAGGCATGAGAATGCCTCGTCATACAACGCTGACGATAACTTGATAAGCCCGAGGGAAGGGTTTAAAGGTTGGTGTCTTCGCTCAAGCAGAAGTTATCGCAGCACGATACCGATAACGCTTGAGCTGGTGCGATCACCAAATGTATGTGAAACATTGAAAATTTCACAGTACAGCATAATTAGCCTCCTTTTCATGATGTCAGGTGATTCGGTGAATGCAGTGTAGCGGGTGTGTAATGTCTTTGCCACCAAAGATATTAGTTACAACATACATATGAAGTGTTTAAAATAAGACACTTTCAGCATCGTGCCTACCATTATTTTCAGTCAGAAGATTGAGTGAACAACCCGGCGTCACGCTTGCTCAGCCGGGCTAATGGGACAGGTTAAATCGAGGTACGACGATAGCTGCGATATTCCGGCAGCCAGAAGTTCTCATCAATCGCTTCTTGCAGCGCGTCAGCAGAGGTATTCGTCGCGACCCCCTGTTGCTGCGCCATCTTACCCACCGCAAAGGCGATGGCACGCGAGACGATGTGAATATCCTTCAGCTCCGGAAGCACCAGTCCTTCGCCGTGATTGGCAAGTGGAGAGTGTTTCGCCAGGGTTTCGCTCGCCGACATCAGCATTTCGTCGGTGATACGCGAAGCGCCGGAAGCGATTACGCCCAGACCAATCCCCGGGAAGATATAAGAGTTATTACACTGGGCGATCGGGTACACCTTATCTTTCCAGGCCACCGGCGCGAACGGGCTGCCGGTAGCAACCAGCGCCTGACCATCAGTCCAACTGATGATATCCTGCGGCGTGGCTTCTACGCGTGACGTCGGGTTCGACAATGGCATCACAATCGGACGCGGGCAGTGTTTGTGCATTTCACGAATAATCTCTTCCGTGAACAGCCCCGTCTGACCAGATACGCCAATCAGGATATTCGGCTTCACGTTACGCACCACATCGAGCAGTGAAATCTGCTCATTGTCATGCTGCCAGTCGTGAATTTTTTCCTGTTTTTGCACCAGTTTACTCTGGAACGGCAGCAGGTTAGGCATCTGGTCGGTCAGCAGACCGAAACGGTCGACCATAAACACGCGGCTGCGAGCCTGTTCTTCGCTCAGACCTTCACGCTGCATCTGCGAAATGATCTGCTCGGCGATGCCGCAGCCCGCAGAACCGGCCCCGAGGAAGACAATTTTCTGCTCATTCAACTGGCTACCCGCCGCGCGGCTTGCCGCAATCAGCGTACCGACGGTGACCGCCGCAGTGCCCTGAATATCGTCGTTAAAGCAGCAGATTTCATCACGATAGCGGTTTAACAGCGGCATCGCGTTTTTCTGCGCAAAATCTTCGAACTGCAGCAGCACGTTTGGCCAGCGCTGTTTCACGGCCTGGATAAAGTCATCAACAAACTGGTAGTACTCTTCGTCGCTGATACGCGGGTTACGACAGCCCATATACAGCGGGTCGTTCAACAACTGTTGATTGTTGGTGCCGACGTCCAGTACCACCGGAAGGGTGTAGGCAGGGCTGATGCCGCCGCAGGCGGTGTACAGCGAAAGCTTACCGATAGGGATCCCCATACCGCCGATACCCTGGTCGCCCAGGCCGAGAATACGTTCTCCGTCGGTAACCACAATGACTTTGATGTTGTGGTTTGGCACATTTTGCAGGATATCGTCCATGTTGTGACGATTCTGATAAGAAATGAAGACGCCACGCGCACGACGATAAATCTCAGAGAAACGTTCGCAGGCCGCACCGACAGTCGGCGTGTAGATTACCGGCATCATCTCATCGAGATGGTTTTCAACCAGACGGTAGAACAGCGTTTCGTTGGTATCCTGAATGTTGCGTAGGTAGATATGCTTATCGATTTCAGTTTTGAAACCCTGATATTGAATCCAGGCGCGCTCGGCCTGTTCTTCAATACTCTCGACAACCTCGGGCAGTAGCCCCAGCAGGTTGAAGTTGCTGCGTTCTTCCATACTGAACGCGCTGCCTTTATTCAGCAGCGGAAATTCCAACAGAACCGGCCCCGCATAAGGGATATACAGGGAACGATTTTTCTTGCCTGGTAACATCTGACTTAACTCCGTTATCTTCACTCCAGACCCAGCGGCGGGTGCAGCGCGCAAGATTATAGAGCAACGCTTAACATGATGGTGGCAAATCGATAGAAAGGGCACAAAAAAGCGGGTGACTGCCTAAAAGCTCGGCAATTTCAGGTTTGTTTGATGGTCTTTCATTGTGACAGTGTCACTTTTAAACTGAAGTAAGAAAAGAGGTTGCCGCCAATTCTGGCGACAACCTGCACTTTTAGCGTGCCTGGAACATAATGGTGTCGGAAGTGAAGCTGCCATCCGCGGCAATAGCGAAATGCTCGCGTACCTCATGAGAGACTTTTTCTTGCAGGTAACGAATGGCCTCAATGATATTGTCCGGCGTTTTCATCCGCGCAACCCAGGAGGAGAACTCCAGGTGCAGCGTATCGCCAACCAGTTTATCGACGACCATTCCCCGGTTATTGACCATCGCCAGCCATTCGCCTTGCGAATAATTGCGAATGTGCGATGGATCGCGCAGCATTTCAATGGTTTGCAGCCACACATCCAGAATCGCTTTTCCCGGTGATGCAATATCCATCATGATAAAGCGGCCACCTGGTTTCAGGACGCGGCGAATCTCCATCAGCGCCGCCTGCATATCGTGCCAGTGGTGGGCGGAATAGCGGCTGATAACGATATCAAAGCTGTTATCGCCAAATGGCAATATTTCTGCCGGGCCTTGTGCACAGGTAATGTTGTTGAGCCCACGTTTTTGCGCTTCCTCGGCAACCACCGCCAGCATCCCTTCAGACAGGTCGTATGCCGTCACCTGTGCAACCTGTGTCGCGGCGGTAAAACTGGCGTGCCCGGCGCCACAGCCAACATCCAGTACCGTGGCCTCGCTATCTTCGGATAACCATTCGCTCAGGCGCCGCAAATCGGCTCCCTGGGCGTGGACATTGCTCTGTAAATAGGCCGCCGCCTGACCGCCAAACTGTGACTTCACCAATGCTTCATGATGGTTGTTCATACCCGTCTTCCTCTGTTGTTATGTTCTTGTTACAACGGACTATACGCCGGGATTAATACGGGTACAATATTGGCACTTATACTGGTATATCGAGTTACTACCATGGACAAAACCGGGCTGACAGGGCCAGAAGCGTTAGGGACATTTTTACGGGTGAAGCGCGAAAGCACCTCGCCGGAAATGCTGGGCATTCCCGTTCTTTCACGCCGGAGAACGAAGGGGCTACGGCGTGAAGAGGTCGCACAAATGAGCGGTATCAGTACCACCTGGTATACCTGGCTGGAGCAGGGGCGTGATATCACCGTTTCCGCACAAACGCTCTCTGGTATTGCCATTGCGCTGCAGCTCAAACCCGCAGAGCGTGAATATCTCTTTTTGTTGGCGCATAAGAGCGACCCACTCAGCGAACAGGTACCTGCGGTAGAACAGACGATTCTGTCTACCGTGCATCACGTCTCGGAACCTTGCTATCTGCTGGATCTCACCTGGCAGGTGCTGGCGTGGAATAAAGGCGCTGAGACGCTGTTTAGCGGCTGGCTGGGCACCGAACCTGCACCCAATATGATGACCTTTATGTTCCAGCATCCACTGGCGCGCACGCTGGTCGATAACTGGGAAGCGCGGGCGCGGCGTATCGTCGCTGAACTCCGTTCAGATGCGATTCATTATCCGAAGGACAGCACGCTTAACGCGTTTGTGCAGCAAATGATCGATAACAGCCGCGATTTTCGTGAGTTCTGGTCTCAACAGCAGGTCATTGTACGGGAAGGGGGCGAACGCGTTTTTCATCATGCGGTAAAAGGTGACGTCACCTATCGGCAACTGAGTTGGCAACTGGCAAGCAACCGGGCGTTAAAAATGATCATGCTGGTCCCGGAGAGTGATTCGCAGCATTCTGTTACTCGGTAAATAACCGCATAAAACAACGACGTAGCCAGGTGTTGGCGGCGTCCTGATGGACGTGACTGTGCCAGAACAGGTTAATCTGAATACGGGGTAACTCATAGGGCAACGGACGAATAATCAGCCCGAAGCGCTGCGCGGTTTGCAGCGCCAGCTTCTCCGTCACGGTGACGATAAAGTCGGTCTCACTGAGAATATAGGGGATTGCCATAAAATGCGGCACGCAGAGCGGGCTGAGATCGGTCACGCCCGCTTTGGCAAATAGCTCAAAAATCCGTTTATGCCCGGAATCCTGGGCCATCACTTTGATGTGCTGAGCTGCCCGGAAGGCCTCTTCATCAAAGGGAACGGTACTCAAAGGATGGTCTTTGCGCATCAGGCACACATAGCGCTGGTCGAACAGGCGGCGCTGATAAAATCCCGCCTCCAGCTGCGGCAGCAGCCCAATGGCCAAATCGACACCGCCATTCTCCATCTCGATTTTTAACGGTACCGCCGTGTCGCGCACGGTGGTAATTCGTACCCCAGGCGCTTCTTTGCTGAGCAAATTCATCAGCCGCGGCAGCAGATAAATTTCACCAAGGTCGGTCATCGCCACGCGAAATTCTCGCTGACTGTCACAGGGATTAAACGTATTACGGTAGTTCAGCGTTTTTTCTAGTGTGCTCAATACCTCATCGACATCTGCCGCTATCGCCTCGGCATAGGGCGTCGGGCGCATCCCGCGCGACGCTTTTTCAAATAATTCATCGCCCAGCATAATACGCAGGCGCTTTAGCGCATGGCTTACCGAAGGCTGCGTGAGCCCCATAATTTCCGCAACACGCCCGGTATGACGCTCGCTGTACATATGGCGAAAGACCACCAGAAGATTGAGATCCACTTCGTTTAAACGTGACATAGATATCGTTATCAATCCGATTAATAACCGCTATAAACCGTACGGCATATCTCACCGCTCCGTTTTTTTATACGCTTTGTTAACAAAATAACAACATTAAAGGTAAGGAACTGTGATGCAAGTGGATTTCACTCCGGTTAACCGCCAGGTCACCGTTACCCCCGGCAGCAATCTGCTGGACGTCTTACGCGAGCAACAAATTCCTATCTCATACAGCTGCATGGCGGGGCGCTGTCAGACCTGTCGCTGTAAGGTGGTTAGCGGTAACGTCGAACAAATTCTGCCGGATGATGTGCCAGAAATGGCGGCGGGTGAGGTGCTGGCCTGTTGTACCACGCTGCACTCGGCGTGCACCATTGAGCTGCCGCCCGCCGATGAGATCGTGGTGCATCCGGCGCGAACGTTAAAAACCACGGTGACGGCATTTTCACCGCTGTGCCACGACGTATGGCAGCTTCGCCTGAAGCCCGCCAAACCCTTTACCTGGTCAGCCGGACAGTTTGTCAGACTGACGTTTCCCGGCGGCGGTCAGCGCAGCTACTCAATGGCAGGGCTCCCGCAGGACGATGAGCTGGAGTTTCATATTCGCATTGTTTCTGATGGCCGTGTCACACCGGGCCTGATCGAGAGCCTGACACCGGGGACGATGATCAAACTCAACGGTCCGATGGGCGGCAGCTGGCTGCGACAAAAACATGACGGCCCAATGCTGTGCGTCGCCGGCGGCACTGGCCTGGCGCCGCAACTCTCTATTATTCGTGCGGCGCTGGCAGCCGGGATGGCTAACCCCATTCATCTTTACTACGGCTGCCGATGGGCTAGCGATCTCTACGGTGTGGATCAGTTGGAGTCGCTCGCCCAAACCTATCGCAATTTCCGTTACCACCTCGTTCTGAGTCAGGAAACCCCATCCGCAGCGTACCGCACAGGCCGACTGCCCGCAGCTGTCGCCCTGGATCTGCCCGCCTTAACCGGCTGGAAAGTTTACCCCGCCGGACCACCGGCAATGGTCGAAGCCATGAGCCTTCAGGCTCGCGCCCTGGGCGCGCGGGCTGACGATATTCATGCCGACGCGTTTTATTACCAACCGTAATGTCGTTTCCCGGATAGATAACGAAAAGGAGTCATGATGAGCTTCACCTCTGCACCCAATAGCAATTTACTCTGGCCTGACGACGGCACCAGCCGCATTCCTTACTGGGCCTATACCCGCGACGATATCTACCAGCACGAACTGGAGAAAATTTTCTACGGCAAACACTGGTGCTACGTGGCGCTGGAAGCGGAGATCCCGGAACCGGGCGATTTTGTCCGCAGCGTGGTGGGCGAACGCTCGGTGATTGCCGTACGCAACCCGCAGGGCGAGATCAACGTGGTGGAAAATGTCTGCGCTCACCGTGGAATGCGCTTCTGTCGGGAAAAATCCGGTAACCGCACGGATTTTGTCTGTCCCTATCATCAATGGAATTACGACCTCGACGGTAACCTGCAGGGCGTGCCATTCCGCCGCGGCGTCAAGCAGGATGGTAAAGTGAACGGCGGGATGCCTAAAGATTTTAACCCCGCGGAACACGGGCTGAAAAAACTCAACGTCGCCTGCCATAACGGCGTGGTATTCGCCTCATTTTCGTACGATGTCGAGCCGCTTGAGCAGTATCTGGGCCCGGAAATTCTGGCCTATTTTGAACGTGTCTTCAGTGGTCGTCAGTTGAAGTTACTGGGTTATAACCGTCAGCGTATTCCTGGTAACTGGAAGCTGATGCAGGAGAACATTAAAGATCCGTACCACGCAGGCCTGCTACACACCTGGTTTGTTACTTTTGGACTATGGCGCGCCGATAATCGCTCCCAGTTGATTATGGATGATCAATACCGCCACGCGGCGATGATCAGCCGTAAAGGCAACGGCGGTAAAAGTGCGGTCACTCAAGGCGTGAGCAGCTTTAAAGAGCAGATGCAACTTAACGACGCCAGTTTCCTCGACGTAGTAGAGGAGCCCTGGTGGAATGGCCCGACGGTGGTGATGATGACGCTGTTTCCGAGTCTGGTGGTCCAGCAGAACGTCAACTCCATGTCGGTGCGCCATATCCAACCGCGAGGGCCAAACGAATTCGATTTCGTCTGGACCCATTTTGGCTTTGCTGATGACGACGACGAAATGACGCAACGTCGCCTTAAACAAGCCAATCTGTTCGGCCCAGCGGGTTTTGTGTCTGCGGATGATGGCGAAGTGGTGGAGTTCTCGCAGCAAGGCTTCCATCACAATGACCATCGTCGCACGCTCGCAGAAATGAACGGCACCGGCTACGAAAATACCGATCATATGGTTTCGGAAAGTTTAATTCGTGGGATGTATCACTACTGGCGCGGCGTACTGGAGATTTAACATGATGATTAACCCTGAAATCTGGCAGCAGTTGGTCGCGCTGCAAACGGCGTACAGCGACATTGTCGACCGCGCAGAATGGGCGAGATGGACAGAACTGTTTACCGACGACTGTTGCTACAAGGTGATTCCACGCGAGAATTACGATCGCCAACTGCCGCTAGCGACCATCAACCTAGAAAGCAAAGGGATGCTGAAGGATCGCATCTATGGTATCGCCGAGACGCTGTTCCACGATCCGTACTACCAACGTCACGTCGTGGGGCTGCCGCATATTCTGGCGATGGACGAGAAGGGCATTACCGCGCGTACTCACTATGCGGTTTTTCGCACCAAATCAGATGGGCATAGCGAAGTGTTTAATGTCGGCTACTACCTCGACACGGTGGTCCAAACCGCGGAAGGGCTACGATTTGCCAGCCGTCTGTGTATTTTTGATAGCGAACTGGTGCCCAACTCGCTGATCTATCCAATTTAAGGGGATAACGATGTCTGATAGCTGGATCTTAGCCGCCTCGCTGGCCGAACTGCCAGAAGATGATGTGATTGGCGTGGAGGTTAATGGCCGCGATATTGCGCTGTATCGCACCGATGAAGGCATTTTCGCCAGCGATAACCGTTGCTCACACGGCAATGCTCGCCTGAGCGATGGTTTTCTGGAAGACGGTGAAATTGAGTGCCCGTTGCATCAGGGACGTTTTTGCATCAAAACCGGAAAAGCGATGTGTAGCCCATTGACCGAGGGGGTGACGATTTACCCGGTGCAGGTTGAGGAAGAAAAGGTGTATCTCAAGTTTTCCTGATACCCATTGGCCCGGTACTCGCCGGGCCAAAAATGTTGCCAAAAAGTAAATTCCGAAATAGTCTCCTCGCTTTCGGAGAACGAAAATGTCTGTTGCAGACTCTCTTCTTGCTTTTTCTCTTGCCGCACAGGTACTCACGCTAATCAATTAACTCATGGCTGAATAATCGTTAAATGATATCTTTTTCAAAGAAGGGGAACTTAAGATATTCCTTTTCCCGGAAAAGGATGTTTGACCATGCCAGCAACACAACGCAGAACTATAATCGAGACTCATCAGATTGAGATAGGCTCTAAGTTAATTACAGCATTGGAAAACGCTAGCACACCTCTTAATCAGAGCATTAGCTCAACGCGTGAAAAATGGTAATAACATGATTAAAATGAATCCCCCCATACTTTACATTAAAGCTCATCTATTCAAGAGCACTGTGGCCGCAGTTAGTTTGGCTGAAAAGAATAAGACCCCTAACAACATTTGCTTTGCCAAAAGATTACTTGAGGTGAAAAATAGCCCTGAAAACTTGGGGAAAGATAAACCAGTTATTTATAATGGTATGAAAATGCTGCGCTCAGAGAAGTATGCACATCTTCTTTCCCGTACGAATGCTTTATTTCCAGCGCTGCCCGCCAAAGATTATGCTCAAAATAATAATGTGGAGGCCGAGTATAATAAAATAAATGAGCTTACGCAGTCTTTTCAGTATATCACCGTTCCGAATCTTCAGCGTTACAACGATATAGGTACAGCTGTATGTTCACAGATTCGAACATCAAACGGCACGGCTATGCCAGCAAATAAGATTTCGATTAACGGTCAAGAAATTGCAATGCGCTGCCAGTATCCCAAAGCTGATCATATGGCCGAGCATTGCCGGATGTTGCTGGAGCAAAAGCCAGCAGTGGTCGTTGTGTTATCCTCATCAAATGATATTGCCGATAAAGGACTTCCTATGTATTTTTGTGAAAGTGGGAATTATGATGGCATACAGGTTGCCATCGCGCCAAAAATTAACAAAAATACAAGAGTGAAAGTAAACACGCAAATTGGAAGTTTAATATTAAATCATTATAAAATGAAGATTAATGATGGGCAGAAGGAAAGTACGCATTCAGTTACCCATGTTACAAATTGGCCCGACAAAACCTCAATTAACGTGATGGAATTAAATGAATTGACTCGTTATGTCAAGAATAAAATAAGCGATAAATGCGCGGAAAATAATAATCTTAGTGAAATGCCACTGATTCATTGCAATGCCGGGGTTGGCCGCACCGGTACGTTAATCGGGGCAATGGCATTAGCTGATAAAGCCAATCAACATAGCGTTGAAAATATTGTTCTGAATATGCGGAAAACGGGCTCTGGAAAGATGGTGCAAACTTTGGAACAATACCAAACGCTATGCGAATTTAATGAGATGTTAAGGACAGGGCAGCCGTAAGCGCTTCATAGGATTAGCGTTAAGCAGCCGCTAGCGCCTGGACAATCAGTTGCTCCAGTAGCAAATGTGCCGGGTGTTGTGTCGATAAACTGGCGGGATTATGTTTTAACGTGATTCCCATAACGCCCGGCGAAGGCAGTCGGGCGTTTACCGTTCTTAGATTCGCTGGCATGCCGACCCGCGTACGGACGGTAAGCCCCAAGCCCGCCTGAACCGCGGCCCAAATACCGCCCAGACTATGGCTAACGAATACCACACGCCAGGGAATTCCCGCGTTATCCAGGGCTGCCGTGGCACGAGCGCGCATCAGGCAGGGGTGTTCAAACATCACCAGGGGAATGGGCTCTCCGTCGGCAAGTAATTGATCAAGAACCCCATTTTCTGAGCCAATCCACTCCAGCGGCCGTACGTCTAACAGTTTGCCATCGCTTGCGCTGAGGTCCGGCTGCCAGAACAGGGCCATATCCAGAGCCTGTTCAGCAAGAGCCTGCTGTAAGGGGTCATTACGGTCAACTTTCGCCATGATCCTGACGTCAGGATGTTGATAATGAAATTGTCCCAGAATGCCAGGCATCAACGACTCGCCAAAGTCCTCCTGCATGCCAATACGTATTTCGCCTTGTAACTGGGCACCTTTGATGGCTTGTTGTGCTTCATCGCTCAAGGCCAACAGGCGACGTCCGTAAGCCAGCAATATTTCTCCCTGAGAAGTGAGCTGGAGGTGACGACCTTTTTTCATCACCAGCGCGGTACCGCACTGGTGCTCGAGCTTTTTGAGCTGAGCGCTGACTGCAGATGTTGACCGGCAAAGCTGCGTGGCCGCCTGGGCGAAACTACCGCACTCAATACCGGTTATAAAACTACGTAACGCGTCCAGATCCAGTGCAGGAAGCCTCTTTTGCATATTCATCCTTTTTATCAGGACGGTTGGTCCTGAACTATTCGATATTCAGGACACTACTGTTGCGCCAGTATGAGGGGACTGTCAATACGGAGAACCATTATGTCGTCATCACTGGATCGTCATACCCTGGCAAAAATAGCCCCAAAACTTGCCGAAGTGAGCAGCCAACTCCTTTTCAATGATATCTGGCAGAGGGAAGACCTCTCTCCACGCGACCGTAGCCTGATAACCCTGTCCGCGCTAGCGGCGATGGGGCGCACACAACAGATACCCTGGCACCTGGACTTTGCACGTCAAAACGGTCTGCAGCAGGAAGAGATCATAGAGGCCTTTACGCATCTGGCTTTTTATATCGGCTGGCCCGCAGCCGTCACGGCGCTGGGCTGCATCAGTGAAAAGGAGGAACGATCATGCCCTTAACGCGCATAACGCTGGGTGATATCTATAGCGATACACAGATAGCAATGGTGTCGACGATTCTTCATCAAAGCCTGGTCGATAGCTTTGCTGTTCCCGTTGAAGACTGTTTTCAGTTGATCGATAAATTGCCGGCCAATCAGCGCATATTCAATACTCACTACCTTAGCGGTGGCCGTAGTGAAGGATTTGTCCTGATACAGATCACCGCAGGCCGACCGCGAACGCGGGAACAAAAGCAAAGTTTTTATCGCATGCTGAACGAACGTCTTGAACGTGAACTGGCTATCTCACCGGATGATGTGATGATAATTATCCAGTTCAACCAGGCTGAGGACTGGAGTTTTAGCCGCGGTGAAATGTTTTGTCCCTAACTCAAAGGGCAGCGCAGGCTGCCCTTGTTATGTTATGCCGATAATTGTTCGACCACTTCAGCGACGCTGAGAATCTGCTTGATACCGCCAATACCGGTACCCAGTGAGATATAGCCTTCATCGGTGTTGCCTTCCAGCATGCCAAGGCGTAACCCACGCAGGCCGCCCATCACGCTGGCTAACTCTTCTTTACTGGCGCCTGCTTTATCGAGTGCGACCAGTTTCTCTGCCAACTTCCCAGGCAGCGAGCGATAGTAGTCGGGCAGGGTGCGGAACAAACGTAAATCAAGGCCGTTCGCCGCGACAATTTTCTCTTTAACTGACTGCGGCACACGGTTTTCCACGGTGCTGATGAACACGGAACCCGCGAATATCCCTTCAGCGCCCAGCGCATAGGCGGCTTTGGCCGTACGCTTATCAACGATACCGCCGGCGGCAAGAACCGGAACGTTTTCCACGGCATCGACAATCAACGGGACAATAGAGAACGTCCCCAGCGCGGTACCTGGCAGAGTGCCACCTTCATCAAAACCGGTGGCGACAATCATATCGGCGCCGGCATGCTCCGCTGCGCGGCTGTTGGCGGGCGTCGGGTTAATGTCGCGATAGATAATGACGATACCGGCCGCTTTCAGCTCATCAAACAATTCAGGAATAATCGCACCGTCGCTGTAGCCAGTATAAACCACGGCTTTTACCGCTTCTTCTTTGATCACCTGTAGGATTCCCGGTGTCCAGATATCATTCTCCGCTGAGGGGATCAGGTTTACGGCGAACGGTTTTTCGGTCAGTTTTTTGGTTTTGCGAATCTCTTCGCGCATTTTCTCTGCGGTTTCTTCCGGCGTTGAGACGGCGGTCTCAGCGGTCAACCCGGCATTTGGCCCCAGCACACCAAGGCCCCCGGCATTACTGACAGCAGCGACCAGACGCGCATCGGTCAACCAGGAAAGAGGCCCCTGAATGACCGGCTTTTCGATACCTAAAATCTGACATATACGGTTATTTTTCATGATGTTATTTCCTTGTTACAGCGCGAATTCGCTGGAATAAGGGCAGTGTAGAGTGGTTTATTATTCAGAAAAATAGTGAAAAATGTTCATCACTATTATGAAATTAGTAACAATGGGGCGATGACAGAAAAGGGGCGTGTACTATGCAGATGAATCTATTTGAAAATATTAAAATATTTATCGAAATCATCGATACCGGCAGTTTCACTCAGGCCGCGGAAAACCTGCAAATTCATCGTCCCGCTGTGACCAGAGCGGTACAACAGCTGGAACAACATAGCGGGGTGCGGCTGCTGCAACGTACCACGCGCCGCATCTATCTGACGCCGGAAGGCGAAGAGTTTTATCGGCGCAGTAAGCCACTGCTGTCCCAGGCCGATGATTTACTGGAATCCTTTTCACCGGACCGGCCGCTACATGGTCAGCTACGCGTTGATATGCCCATTGCCTTTGCTCGCCTGGTCGTCGTACCTAAACTGCAGGAGTTCTATCAAGCTCACCCGGATCTCGAGATTATCCTGAGCAGTAGCGACGTGCGTCGTGACATGCTGCGTGACGGTCTTGACTGTGTGCTACGTGTAGGAGAGCTAGACGACGGAGACTATGTGGCTCGCCCATTGGGAACCGTGAAAAGAATGACCTGCGCCAGCCCACACTACCTCGCGCAATATGGCACGCCAGAAACCCTTGCCGATCTTCAGCATCATCATGCCGTGAACTGGATTATCAGCAACGACCGCGAAGTCATTCCCTGGCACTTTGTGACACCCGCTGGTATCGAAGAGATCACCTTGCCGGGCAAGCTGATCCTCGATAACTCAGAAGTGTATATTGCTGCAGGCCTCGCCGGGCTTGGCCTGCTTCAGGGGATGAATTTCTTCTTACAGCCGTATATCGACAGCGGCCAATTGGTGGAGGTGCTGCCGGGCTTCCCGTGCCCGTCGCGCAAACTGTCGCTGCTTTACCCTCATCGCCATTTATCACATAAGGTGAGGGTGTTTGCCCAATGGCTGGAAGGGTTGCTGGGCTGCCTGCGTTAATGGCTTAGAGAATGCCTTTGTGCGCCACGTAATAGAGCAGCATAATCGTTTTGCCATCAACAATCGCGCCGCTATCAATGGCGGCCAATGCTTCGTCAAAGGCCATCTCCAGTACTTCAATATCTTCGCCCTCCGCTGCCAGGCCGCCGCCGGTGCTCACTTTATCCCGAGCGGTATACTCCGCAATAAAAAAATGCAGCTTTTCAGTCACGGAGCCCGGGCTCATAAAGGCCTCTAAAACCTTCTGCACGTTGGCAAGGCGAAAACCGGTTTCTTCTTCGGCTTCCGCCTTAATACGGCTTTCCGCATCCATATTGTCCAGCAATCCCGCTGCCGTCTCGATTAAATACCCTGGATAGCCGTTCATGTAGGTTGGAAAACGGAACTGGCGGGTGAGAATCACCGTCCGACGTTCGCGGTTGTAAAGCAGAATTGTCGCGCCGTTACCACGGTCATAGACTTCACGGCTTTGCCGCTGCCATTCGCCGTTCTGCCGCTGTAGCTCAAAAGTATATTTTTTTAGCACATACCAGTCATCTGAGAGGGTGTCTGTCTTGATAATGCGTATTTTTGCGTTTTTTTCGTGCACAGGGGTTTCTCCATTGTTGAAAAACCATCATATACGGCACATTCGTGCATTATCAAGATAATTCATGCATTCAACACGGCGGACACATTTCGTTGGCTATCGAAGTATTCAACGTTTTCAAACGCTACAGTGGCCACCTCAATATATGTAGGAGGTTGTGATGATTGCCGTACTGTTTGAAGCACAAGCCGTAGCCGCCCACCAGAGCCGATACCTGGCGCTGGCCGCCGAACTGCGGTCAGAACTGGAAAAGACCCCGGGATTTATTGCCCTCGAGCGATTTCAAAGTTTATCGACAGAAGGCAAAATTTTGTCGTTATCCTGGTGGGAAGATGAAGAGTCTGTACGGGAATGGAAGCAAAATGCATTACATGCAGCCGCGCAACAAGAAGGAAAGCAGACCCTCTTCAGTGACTATCGTATTCGTGTCGCACAGGTCATTCGGGAATACTCATCCGATCAACGAGGGCACGCGCATCATGTATGATATTCATGTTATTTTGCGTGCTTGCCCGGGAGAACTGGCAAAATTAGGTACTACTCTGGGGCAGAACGGTATAGGCCTGGAAGGCGGCGGTGTTTTTACCGCAGGCAAGGTAGCGCATGCTCATTTTCTGGTCTCAGAGGGCGAACGGGCGCAACAGGTTCTGTGCGATGCCGGGATTCAGGTTGTTAGCGTTACCGAGCCATTGATTCGTCAACTCAAACAAGAACGACCCGGTGAATTAGGTGAAATCGCTAGCGTGTTAGCTGAGCAGGGTATTAACATCCTCGTACAGTACAGCGACCATGATAACCACTTGATTCTACTGACCGATAATAACCAACTGGCAGACAGTATCACAAAACCCTGGAGTGTGAATTTGTCATGAAGTTGCTTGAAGCAAAGCAGGAACTCGATGATGGCGAAGTTCTGCAACATGCGATGGCGGAGGTGGCAGCCGCCATCGCGGATCCCTCACGGGTTAGCATGCTTTGCGCTTTGATGGATGGGCGGGCGTGGACAGCAACGGAGCTGAGCGCGGTGGCGGATATTGCGCCATCAACCGCCAGCGCACATCTGAATAAGCTATTGAGCGGTCAGCTAATTAGTTGCCTGTCTCAGGGGCGACATCGTTATTACCGGTTAGCAGGGCGAGGAATCGCCTCGCTGCTGGAAACGTTGATGGGCGTGTCGATGGAAAGGACGCCGCAGGTCAAAACCAGTGCTCCTGTTCATCTGCGTAAAGCGCGGACATGCTACGATCATTTGGCGGGAGAAATCGCGGTCGAGCTGTATGCGTTTATGACGGAAGCGGGCTGGTTTATCCCCGAAAAGGAGTCATTATCCGCGACCGGAATCACTCGATTTGCCAAGATAGGCGCGGTGCTGGCGCCTCGTTCCAAACGAAAAGAAGCCTGTGGCTGTCTGGACTGGAGCGAACGACGGATGCATCTTGGGGGTAACGCCGGGGCAGCGATGCTGAAGGCCTTCGAACAAAATGGCTGGATTGAACGTGTACCGGGTTATCGGGAGGTGCGTTTTACTAGCCCCGGAGAACAGGCACTGTTCCATTTCTTTAATGTGAAGCTGAAATAACGCCATTGCGCTGTCGAATATTAATAAGCTATGTTTGGACTTTAAATACGGACATCGCCGATGAATATTCGCATTACAATGCGGACATATCGTTAATTTATACATCAGGGGGTAACGAGGCAATTGCGGCTTCAGATTTGGTGATGGTCAACGCAGTATGGCGAGGATTTGAGCGGCGCAGTGAGCAAGATAATCATAACCACAAAATGCTGGATTCTGCCTGACTTTATGTTAGTGCGCATAATGTATATTATGTTAAATCAAAGATAATCTACAGCCAGTCGTTTTTCATCACTATAGCCAACCACCTGTCCCCGCATTCTGTTCTGCTTTTCCTCACCCCCCCTGGTTTTCGCCAGATCCATCACATTATAAATAGAACTCATACCTGTGGCTGGTTTTTCGAACCAGACACAATTCGTCGCCTGCCTTAAGTTGTATGCGAACGTTCATCACATAACACAAACAGAACATTCATACCGCCTGCTTAAGGAAGTCACTCTATGAATCAAACAAACATCGTTGATGTAAAGGCGTGGATCGATGCCCGGCCAATATCACGTTTTCAATGGCATGTCCTGCTCCTTTGCTTTCTTATCATTATGCTTGATGGTTATGACGCCGCAGTTATGGGCTTTATTGCTCCTGCGTTAATTGAAGACTGGGGCATCAGTCGCGCTCAGCTAGGCCCGATACTGGGCGCTGCCATGTTCGGCGTCGCTATCGGTGCTTTGGTCGCTGGGCCGTTGTCGGATCGTTATGGCCGCAAGCGGATCCTGCTCTGGTCAGTTGCTTTGTTCGCCCTTTTCAGCCTGGCTGCTGCAGCCGCGCAGAGTCCGCTACAAATGGCGCTGATGCGCTTTCTCACCGGGTTAGGTTTAGGGGCTGTCATGCCAAACTGCGTCACGCTCGTTGCGGAGTACATGCCTGAACGCCGTAAAGGCTTAATGATCACCCTGATGTACAGTGGATTTAATGTCGGCTCCGGACTGGGTGGATTTATTGCCGCTGCTCTGCTTTCACACTACAGCTGGCACTCGGCCCTGATTTTCGGAGGTGTGCTACCGCTGGTTCTGCTGCCCATTATGATCGCCCTGCTGCCAGAGTCGGCTATGAGCATGGTTGCCCGCCGAGTGCCAACAGAAAAAATTGCTAACGTGCTGAATCGTCTGGGTGGAAACTTCAATAAAAATAATATCTTCACATTGAATACCCCGCAGATATCGCGCAGCAGTAAGGTGATTCAACTGTTTCGTCACGGATACGCCAGAGGGACAGTGGCATTATGGCTGACCTATTTTATGGGACTGTTTGTCATTTACCTGCTTAATGGCTGGCTACCTACTATTCTGCGTTCCGGCGGGCTCTCACTGCAGCAGGCTGCAATCATCACCGGCTTGTTCCAGCTTGGTGGTCCACTCGGCGGTATTATCGTTGGCTATATGATGGACCGCACCGCCGCCAAAAAAGTCATTGCCCTTACCTATTTCCTTGGTTGCCTGTGTCTGTTAACGCAAGGACTGATGGATTTCGGTTCAGCGGCGCTGGCGGTGCTGATTTTCATCAGCGGGATGTGCATTAATGGGGCGCAAAATGGTCTTCAGGCTTATTCCCCCGCTTATTACCAAACGGAAATTCGCGCCACGGGCGTAAGCTGGATGCACGGCATCGGCCGCACGGGGGCGATTCTGAGCTCTACGCTCGGCGGCGTCATCATGCTGGCTGTTCCGGGGCACTCATCCATTTTCCTGGTGCTCGCTTTGCCAGCATGTCTGGCGGGCATTGCTATTTTGTTGCACCGTATGAACCGAAAAGAGCCTCGAGCAACAGAGGCAGAAATAAGCGCACTCGCGCAAACCCTGCGTAACCGATAACTGGAGTTTCATTATGGCCCGAATACTTGGCGGTATTGCCGTCTCACACACACCGACGATTGGTTTCGCGGTTGATCACCACAAACAGCAGGATCCGGCGTGGTCCCCTATTTTCCAAAGCTTCGAGCCCCTCCAGCGCTGGCTTGATGAGAAAAAGCCCGATGCGCTGGTCTATATCTTTAACGATCATGTGACCGCATTTTTCTTTGACCACTATTCCACGTTTACCCTCGGAATTGACAAAGAGTATGGCGTAGCGGACGAAGGCGGCGGCCCGCGCAATCTGCCGCCGGTAAAAGGCGATGCGGCACTCTCGCGGCATATTGGTGCAAGCTTGATGGCCGACGAGTTTGATATGTCGTTCTTTATGAACAAAAAACTGGACCACGGATTGTTTTCCCCCCTGTCGGCGCTTCTGCCCTGGCAGCAAGAAGAGGGATGGCCAACCCGCGTGATCCCGCTGCAAATCGGCGTACTGCAATTCCCTGTGCCGAGCGCAAAACGTTGCTATAAGCTGGGCCAGGCATTACGTCGTGCCATCGAAAGCTATCCGGAGGATATTGACGTGGCGATTGTCGCCACCGGCGGGCTGTCGCACCAGGTTCACGGGGAACGCTGCGGATTCAACAATACCGACTGGGACGCGCAGTTCGTCGACATGCTCGTTAACGACCCGGAAAAACTCACCGAAATGACCATCAGTGAATATGCGACGCTGGGCGGTATGGAAGGCTCAGAGGTTATTATGTGGCTGGTGATGCGTGGCGCCCTTTCGGCCAATGTCACTGAGACCTGGCGTGATTACTACCTGCCCTCAATGACCGGCATTGCCACGCTGATTCTGGAAAATAACGCCCGCACGCCGCCGGTGGACACCCTGGCCCGCCACCGCCAGCATATGGCGCTGCAACTGGCTGGTGTTGATAACCTGCCGGGAACGTATCCTTTTACGCATGAGCGCAGTCTGAACGGCCTGCGGCTGAACAACTTCCTGCATAAGCTGACGCAGCCCACCTGGCGCCAGCGTTTCCTGAGTGCGCCGCAGGCACTGTATGAGGTGGCCGGGCTGAGCGAGGAGGAACAACGTCTGCTGACCGAACGCGACTGGCGTGGTTTGATCCAGTACGGCGCGAGTTTTTTCCTGCTGGAGAAAATGGGCGCAGTGGTCGGCGTATCGAATCTGCATATTTACGCCGCCATGCGCGGTCAAACGCTGGAGGAATTTCAGAAGACGCGAAACCAGCAGGTCACCTATTCTGTCGCTGGCAGCCGTTAACCTTTCGCCACGTGGTTATGAATAAAAGTGAGCAAGGCTTGTGTAGCGGGTGACGGTAGGCTCCCTTCCCGGAAGGTCAGCCCGATACGGCGTGTAGTATCGGGCAGGCGGACAGGCAAAACGGTGAGCAGCCCGTTGTCAATTTCATAGCGCATTTGGCTTGTAGAGACCGCAGCCAACATATCGGAGTGAAGCAGCAGGCCACGCACCATTGCCGCATCACCGGTTTCAACACAGGGCTGTGGTAGAGGCAGCCCTGAGATGAGAAACGCATTGTCCAGCAGATGCCGCGCCGGAGCGTTTGAGCGAGGCAGCACCCACTGCGCCTGCCCCAGCTTGCTCCGGGGATCAGGATCGTGCAGCAATGGATGGTCATTGCGCGCCAGAATCAGCATATCTTCTTCAAAGAGCGCCTCGCTTGCCAGGTCGGGGAGATCCTCATCCTGGCGCAGGGCGCCAATAATAAAATCAATATTGCCCGCACGCATGTCCGACACCAGAGACTCATACGGGCTCTCGTTGGTCATTATTGTGATGTTGGGATGGCACGCCAGGAAACTGGCGATCGCGCCGGGTAGCAGTTGTGTCCGGCTAAGCGGCAGCGCACCGATACGCACGCTTCCCTGCAGCACGCCACGCCGGGCGGCGAGATCGCTCCAGATATTATCCAGTTCGTTCAGCGCCCGACTGATGTGAGGATAAAGTACGTCTGCCGCCGCTGTCGGACGAACCCCTTCCGGAGTACGGCGAAACAGCGGCGCATCGGCCCCTTTCTCCAGAATTTTAAGCGCTGCGCTGATGGCCGGCTGCGTCACCCCGAGCTGCGTCGCGACGGTCTGGGTATGATTGACATGATACAGTTGAATAAAAATTTCCAGTCGACGGGTATGAAAGAGCCAGCCTGCATCCGGCAGCGCCTTAGACGCGCTGGTGCGCACCCTCAATTTTTGCATCAGGGCCGGAACTGCCTGTAAATCCTCTACCGCCCGCCTGGCGCGCGGTAATATGCATTTCCCGTACTCCGTAAGCACCATACCGCTGTAGTGACGCTCGAAAAGAATGACGTTCAGTGAGGCTTCCAGGTCGCGTATTGCACGTGTAATGGCAGACTGTGTACGGAATAAATCATCGGCGGCACGGGAAACACTGCCCCTTAACGCTACCTGACAGAAAAAGCGTAGCTGCATAATATTTATCGATTTACTTCGTATTTTTCTCTGCATGATCGGCCCAGCGCCACTCAATGAACTTAATAACAACATAAATAAAAATCATAGCGTTCACAAGTTAACGAATTACCTTCCTGCGACGGAGCATGACAAGCTGACAAAAAACAACAGAGGAAGTCATCATGTCCCAACCGATTCGTGAAAAAAGTGCCCTTGTCGTTAGCGCCCACTCCGCTGATTTCGTCTGGCGTGCAGGCGGCGCGATAGCCCTGCACGTCGAGCAGGGCTATCAGGTGCATATCGTCTGCCTGTCGTTCGGCGAGCGCGGGGAGTCCGCTAAACTGTGGCGCAAAGGCAATATGACTGAAGAAACGGTAAAACATCATCGTCGGGAAGAAGCGCAGGCTGCTGCCAACATTCTCGGGGCCAGCGTGGAGTTTTTTGATATTGGTGACTATCCGCTGCGTGCCGACAAAGAGACACTGTTCCGCCTGGCGGATGTTTATCGTCGGGTGCAGCCGCACTTTGTTCTGACCCACTCCATGCAGGATCCCTATAACTACGATCATCCGATGGCGTCGAACCTGGCACAGGAAGCCCGCATTATCGCCCAGGCCGAAGGATACCGTCCTGGTGAACCTGTCGTACAGGCGCCGCCAGTCTATTGCTTTGAGCCGCATCAGCCTGAGCAGTGCAGTTGGAAGCCGGACGTTCTGCTGGATATCACCCGCGTCTGGGACAAAAAGTATCAGGCAATCCAGTGCATGCAGGGCCAGGAACACCTGTGGGAATACTATACTCGCGTGGCGCTCCAGCGGGGCGTGCAGGCTAAACGTAATATCGGCATCACCGCGGCACGTGACATCGTGCATGCCGAAGCTTTCCAGAGCATCTTCCCTCGTGTGACGGAGAACCTTGCATGAACCTGCTTAACCGTAAAGGCATTGTCATCCGCTCCCTTCCCCGCCACGACAACACCGCCCTGCGTCAGTTCAGCGCGGCGGGGGTAGCTACGCTTCACGAAGCTTATGACCGACAGGGGCTTATGGCCCCGTACATCAGGCCAATACAACAGGGCATATGCCGTGCCGGAAATGCGGTCACCGTGCTGGTCACGCCCGGCGACAACTGGATGTTCCACGTTGCCGTCGAGCAGTGCCGGCCGGGCGATATCCTCGTGGTAGCCCCTACTTCGCCCTGCGGGGATGGTTTTTTTGGCGACCTGCTGGCCACGTCGTTACAGTCGCGCGGCGTCGTGGGTCTGGTGGGTGATATCGGCATCCGTGATTCGCATACCCTCCGCGAGATGGGCTTTGCCGTCTGGTCCCGGCAGGTTTACGCCCAGGGTACGGTGAAAGAGACGCTGGGCTCGGTTAACGTCCCGATTATCTGTGCAGGCCAGCTGGTAACGCCGGGGGATGTGATTGTCGCCGACGACGACGGCGTGGTGGTCATTCCGCACGGGCTTGCCCGCGAAGTGCTGGTAAAAGCCGAAACCCGAATAGCAAACGAAGCAGCGAAACGAGAGCGGATGGGGAGCGGCGAACTGGGGCTGGATATCTACGCAATGCGCCCGCGCCTCGCCGAGAAAGGGCTGCGTTATTACGATAGCGCCGAAGACGTGGAGAGTTAAACATGGCACAACGCAGAATTCCCTGCCTACTGATGCGCGGAGGCACCTCGAAGGCGGCCTGCTTTCTCGCGGATGATTTACCGGTAGGACCCTCAATGCGCGACGCGGTGCTGCTAGCGGCGATGGGTTCCCCTGATACACGTCAAATCGATGGTATTGGCGGCGCCGACCCGTTGACCAGTAAGGTGGCGATTATTCGCCGCTCGGCGCGGCCAGATGCCGATGTCGATTATCTTTTTGCCCAGGTCAACGTCGATCGTGCCGTGGTCGATTACGGTCAAAACTGCGGCAACATTCTTGCTGCTGTTGGACCTTTTGCCATTGAACGCGGCCTGGTGGACTGCGTCGCCCCCCTGACCCGGGTGCGCATCTATATGGAGAACACCGGCCAGCTTGCGGTTGCAGAAGTGCCCTGTGACAACGAAGGCGTGGAGTATGCGGGCGACACCCGCATTGATGGCGTACCCGGTACGGCCAGTAAAATTGTGCTCAATTTTCTCGACGTGGCGGGATCAAGCTGCGGGGCGCTGCTCCCGACCGGACGGGCTCGCGATCGCTTCGACGACATCGATGTCACCTGTATCGATAATGGTATGCCGGTGATACTTGTCCGCGCCAGCGACCTCGGGCGCACGGGTTATGAGACCCGTGAACAGCTCGACGCCGACGATGAGCTGAAGCAGCGGCTGGAGTCTATTCGCCTGCAGGCCGGACCGCGCATGAATCTGGGTGATGTGTCGCAACGTACGGTTCCCAAAATGGCGCTCATTGCCAGGCCGCGTGCCGGGGGAGCCATCAGCAGTCGTACCTTTATTCCGCACCGCTGCCATACCTCGATTGGCGTTTTCGGCGCGGTGAGCGTCGCCAGCGCCTGTCTTATTGAAGGTTCAGTGGCGCAAGAGTTGGCGAGTCTTGAGCGTATGCCAGAACTGAGCGTTGAGCACCCAACTGGTGAATTCAGCGTGGCGCTTCAGCTCGCCGATAACGGCCAACTGACTGGCTGCGGCCTGCTGCGCACGGCGCGACTGCTGTTCACCGGCGACGTTTGTATTCCGGCCAGTGTATGGCCGCGTGAGGAGCTGTAATGACGACAATAACATTTATAGGCTATGGTGAAGCAGGAGGCATTCTTGCAGATGCACTGGCAAAAGAGAACCCGGTCACCGTCTGGGATTGCAAGTTTAATGGTCCAGAACGCGATGCGATGATAATGAAGGCGCGCCAGGGAGGCGTGCGGGCAGCTATCTCTCTGGCCGACGCGTTGACAGGCGCCGAGCTCATCTTTTCCACCGTCACCGCAGGATCCGCGCTGGATGTCGCATCACAAGCAGCCCTGCTGATGACGGATAAGCAGTATTTTCTTGACCTTAACTCCGTCGCCCCGCAGACCAAGCGGCAGGCTGCCGAATGCTTTAAGCCCGGCACTTACGTCGATGTCGCGGTGATGGCGCCTGTTCCCCCCGCAGCACTCAGAACGCCTTTGTTGATCGGGGGCCCACAGGCGCAAGCCATCACCGAATTACTGACTGCGCTCGGATGTCATGCCCGCTACGGCGGGAACGGCATTGGCAGCGTCTCGGCAATCAAGATGTGCCGCAGCGTCATGATCAAAGGACTGGAGGCGCTTACCGCCGAATGCCTGTTCGCCGCCCACCAGTACGGCGTTGAGGAAGCGGTGCTGGCATCACTCCACGCCAGCTTCCCCTCATTGGGCTGGAATGATGCCTTCCCCGGCTACCTGATAAGCCGCGTTGCCGAGCATGGCATCCGACGCAGCGAAGAGATGGAAGAAGTGGTCAAAACCCTTCGCGATGCCGCGGGAGAGAGCGTGATGAGCCAGGCGACGGCGATAGCCCAACGCCACCTGCCAGAACGTATGGCCGCGCTAGGAATTACCTATGCGCAGCTTGAGCCGTTTAACTGGAAAGCGCTGACAGCGTTGCTTAAAGAACACATTTAACGCAGCGAACAACATGTCAGGAAAGTAGACAAAATACCGTGAAGCCCTGACGACTGAACCGACTCTCTGCTCCTCAGTCGTCAGAGCATGCAATACATCAGACCGCAGTTTCCAACACCACCACGCACTGACCCGCTCTCACCGATGAACCCGGTTGAACTCGCACCTGGCTGACCACACCATCCTGCGAGGCCACTAACGGAATTTCCATCTTCATCGACTCGAGGATCACCAGAACGTCGCCTTCGCGTACGGTGTTGCCGATTTCAACGTTCACCTGCCACAGGTTGCCAGATACCGGACTGTCGATGCTTGCCTGACCGGCCCTTAACGGTGCATCTTCGCCCTCTTCGACCAGCGTATCGCTACTATCAAAATGTGCCTGACCGTTGGCAATCCAGCGCTCGCGCTCTGCATCAAACGCCCCCTGCTGATGGGCACGGAAAGCCTCAATTTCCGTGGCTTCATCCGCCAGGAACTGCTGGTAGTCGGGCAGGTTCAGCGTGGTATGTTCAATACGCAGCGGATAACGCCCCAGCGGGAAATCACGGCGGATCGTCAATAACTCGTCGGCAGAAACCGGGTAGAAACGAATCTGGTCGAAGAAGCGCAGCAGCCACGGTTTACCGCCAAAATCGTCAACCGCGTGATAGCGATTCCACATTTGCAGCGTACGGCCAACGAACTGATACCCGCCCGGCCCCTCCATGCCATAAACGCAGAGATATGCCCCGCCAATGCCCACCGAGTTTTCCGCCGTCCAGGTGCGCGCCGGATTGTACTTGGTGGTGACCAGTCGATGGCGCGGATCAAGCGGTGTCGCGACCGGCGCACCGAGATAGACATCTCCCAGCCCCATCACCAGATAGCTGGCGTCGAACACCGTTTTATACACTTCATCGACGTTCGCCAGATCGTTAATGCGACGGATAAACTCAAGATTACTCGGACACCAGGGCGCATCGCGGCGCACGGTGGTCATGTATTTGTCGATAGCCTTCTGGCACGCCGGATCGTCCCAGGAGAGCGGCAGCCAGACGATGCGCGACGGCACTGCCAGCGAATCCTGCTCGCACACGCCATTCCATACTCCGGAGACTATCTCCAGAAGCGTTGCCAGACTTAGCGTTTCCGGCTGGTAGTGAATTTGCAACGAGCGGATCCCCGGCGTGAGGTCGATGATCCCACTCAGCGCTTTTTCCTCCAGCGCTTGCATCAACGCATGACCGCGAAAACGCAGAACCAGATCCAGCTCTGGTTCGCCAATCTCCAGCAACAGATGGGTATCGCCAGAGAGCCTTGCCACCAGTCGCTTATCGGCGGCACCAAGACTGAGCACCGCTGGCGAGGCCAAAGTCGCGGGTTGCCAGACAGGGTGCTGTGGCGTCAGGCTGGCAATCTCGGTTTCCTGAGCCTGTGCCAGACGGCGCGCAGTCGCGATATCGACAGGAACAAAGCGGATTTTATCACCGGCTTTCACCTGCCCGACCGCCGGTAAATCGGCCTCGATAATCGTGACAGGGCAAACAAATCCGCCCAGGCTCGGGCCATCCGGGCCGAGGATCACCGGCATGTCACCGGTAAAATCCACCGCGCCAATGGCGTACGGGTTATCATGAATGTTTGACGGATGCAGACCGGCTTCACCGCCGCTCTCACGTACCCACTCCGGTTTCGGCCCGATCAGGCGTACGCCCGTCCGGCTGGAGTTAAAATGGACTTCCCATTCGGTGGCAAAAAAAGTCTCTATATAATCAGGCGTGAAATACTCCGGCGCGCCGTGCGGGCCATAGACAACACGCAGCTCGCGCACCGTTCCCAGCGTGGTCCGCAGCGCTTGCGGCAGTTCGCTTTCCTGAACGCGCTCTGATAAAGGCGCCAGATGCAGCACGTCGCCAGTTCGCAGCGCTCGTCCGGCATGGCCGCCAAATTGCCCCAATGTGAAGGTACTTTTACTGCCCAGATAATCCGGCACGTTGAAGC
The DNA here is from genome assembly GCF_019930565.1 of Kluyvera sp. CRP. Taxonomy (NCBI): domain Bacteria; kingdom Pseudomonadati; phylum Pseudomonadota; class Gammaproteobacteria; order Enterobacterales; family Enterobacteriaceae; genus Kluyvera; species Kluyvera sp. CRP. Next base: position 3,702,119 of record NZ_CP082841.1, read on the forward strand.
CGCCACGCAGGCACAGATAGCTGCGCACGCCCTGGTTGCGGATGTCGCCCATTCGTAGCGTCATGCCCGCCTGCACGGTGACAATACGATTATTCTCCAGCGGTTCGCCATCCAACGTGAGCGCAATCTCTGCCCCGGTGACCACCAGTTGCGCGTCACAGTTAAATTTGAGCGTCGGGCCACTGAGCGTAATTTCCAGCGCGGCGGCGTTGGCATCATTGCCCAACAGCCGGTTACCCAGACGCAGCGCCCGACTGTCCATTGGGCCGGATGGTGGAACGCCTACCGCCCAGTACCCGGTTCTTCCGGGGTAATCCTGCACCGTGGTTTGTGTTCCGGCGTTGAGAACTTCCAGCGTGAACGCCTCGTATTTCAGCCCTTCCAGGCAGCGAGTCCAGGGTTCACCGCTCGCAAACGGGGCAAAGGTTAAAATCTGCTGCAGATAGCTACGGTTGGTTTCTACGCCATAAAGGCGCGTTTCGCCGAGAGCTGTATGTAGTGTGCGAATCGCCTGTTCGCGCGTCGGCTGCCAGGCGATGATTTTCGCCAGCATCGGATCAAAAAACGGGGGGACCTCGCAGCCGGATTCCACCCAACTGTCGATACGTAGCATCCGGCGGTCATTTGCCGGGAAGACGACTTCGGTGAGCAGCCCCGGAGACGGCTGGAACTGACGACCCGGATCTTCGGCATAAACGCGTGCCTGAATCGCATGGCCATCAGGCTTGAGGTTTTCTCGCAGCGCCGCCAGCGGCGGTAAGGTTCCTGCTGCCAGCTCAATCATCCAGCGCACCAGGTCCACGCCCCACACCTGCTCGGTCACGCCGTGCTCAACCTGCAGACGGGTATTCACCTCCAGGAAATAAAACCGTTCAGCGTGACTGTCGTAGACAAACTCGACGGTGCCCGCGCTGCGATAGTTGACCGCTTTACCCAGCCTGATCGCCGCCTCACACAAGGCATTTTCCATGCCTTCAGGCAGATTCGGCGCAGGGGTTTCTTCCAGCACTTTCTGATTACGGCGCTGTATTGAGCAGTCGCGCACGCCGAGGGAAATCACCTCGCCTCTGCCATCGCCAAATAGCTGTACTTCAAGATGCCGCGCCCGCTCGATGTATTTCTCAATAAATACCCCCGCATCGCTGAAGTTGTTTTTCCCCAGGCGTACCACGGCATCGAACGCGTCGTTGAGTTCTTCTGGGGTATAGCAGACGCGCATCCCGATACCGCCGCCGCCCGCGGTGCTTTTCAGCATTACCGGGTAACCAACGCGATCAGCGGCCTGCAGCGCTTCAGTCACATCGGCCAGAAGTTCAGTGCCTTCCAGCATCGGTACGCCATGGGATTTAGCCAGCGCCCGGGCCGTATGTTTCAGGCCAAACAGGCGCAGCTGTTCCGGTGTCGGGCCAACAAAGGCAATACCTGCGGCTTCGCAGGCTTCCGCAAAAGCGGCGTTTTCAGACAGAAAACCATAACCTGGATGAATGGCTTGTGCGCCGCTGGCTTGCGCGGCCGCAATGATTTTTTCCGTCACCAGATAGGTATTGGCCGCCGGGCCTTCGCCCAGACTCAGGGCTTCATCGGCTTCGCGAATATGCAGGCTGCTGATGTCAGCCTCAGAATAGACCGCCACGCCGCGCAGGTTCATTGCGTGCAGGGTACGTAAAATGCGGCAGGCAATCGCCCCGCGGTTTGCAATCAGGAGTGTCGTCAGCATAGGTCAGACTCAATCATGGCGGGTCGTCCCGCCGAATATTGGCTCACCCATGGTCGTCCATGGGGAAAAAGCGTTCATGGCAGGAGGCGTCCGGCACGGACTTCAAACAGGCGGTAAATCGCCCGACGCAGGCGTTGCCAGCGGTTTGGTGTTATTTCCATATCAGCACCTCAGCAGGCGTTGGATTCCAGCCGTTGCAGGGATTATTCAACTGCGGACAGTTAGAAATGAGCACGATGACGTTACACTCGGCGCGTAGCTCTACATACTTACCCGGCGCAGAGATGCCGTCCTCAAAGGTCAGTCCGCCCTGCGGCGTCACCGGCACGTTCATGAAGAAGTTGATGTTCGCGCCGATGTCGCGCTTTTGCAGCCGGCCATCATGCAGGCAGGCGCAGAGAAAATTATCCCGACAGCTATGCATATGCCGTTTGTCGAGGGCATAACGAACGGTATTGCTCTCCTGTGCGCAGGCGCCGCCGAGGGTATCGTGGCGCCCACAGGTATCGGCGACAATGGTCAGCAGCGGGTTACCGAGGTTCGAATACAGCACGCTGCCGCTGGTCAGATACGCGTTGTTCTGACGACGCAGCGTGCGCTGGGCGTCGTAGCGTTCGCGCGGTTTATCCGCGTTATAAAACAGCGTGTCTACCGCTTGATTCCCTTCGAGGTCGAGCAGGCGCAAAGTTTGCCCCTTCTTCACTTCAAACAGGTAGGGTTCACCTGCCGGGATTACGTGGCGAAAGCTGGCGTGCTGGGCTTGTTTCTCGCTGGCTACGGTCATCTTATGGCTCCTTACAGGGCAAAAAGTTGAGTGTTGATAAGGGCGCGTTCGTTTTCCGGCCGTGTCCGCAATGCGTTAATGGCGGCGTCTTGATCCTCAGCCTGCCTCCAGCTCAGCTGCACCGGGCGTGGCGCATACTCACGGGATGGGTCCATCGGATGCTGCAATGCGGTCATCACAACCAGCGTGTCCATGGGCGCGAACAGTTCGATGTAACTCCCCGGCTGCGAATGCCCGCTGTGGAAGCTGAACTGTCCGTTGTCATCCACCGTGACCTTGCTGAAGAAATTGACCACCATCAGCAGATCTTCAAGGTTAAGATCCCACTTTCCCATCTCGACCAGCAGGTTGTCGGTACCGTTACGGTAGAAACCGTTCCGCCGTTCCTGATAGCGCCCCTGCCCGTATTTTTCCGCCACTTCCTGCGCGTTCAATACGCCGCCAAACGGATCGTGCCAGCCGCTGGTATCGGCAATAATGCCTGCCAGTACGCGGCCCATATCGGAGTAAAAACAGTGCCCGGCGGTGAGCCGCGCCGTATGCTGACCTTTCAGCGTATCGGGGAGGTTCAGACGCTCGCTTTTGTGGTGCGGGTTAAGCATCAGCAGGCTGACGTTTGCCCCGCCGTCGATATCCGTCATGCGCAGGATCTGCCCGCGTTTGAGGACAAACGAAAGGTGCCCGCCGCCCGGCAAGATCTCTTCACGCAGGAATGTTTCGGTCTTCATATGATTAACCCCTTAAGGCATAAACGTTGTCGGGAGCCGTACCGCTCAGCGCAGAGAGCCGCGTTTCGTTGAGCGGAATGTCATAGGTAATGCGCGCGCCAAAGGCATTGGGCGCCTGAGGGTCGATGCGCACTTTGTCGAACACCAGTAAACGGGTGCCGAGGTTGAAACCTTCGGATAGATCGTGGGTGACCATAAATACGGTCATGCGAGTTTCACCCCACAGCTGCAGCAGCAGCGCATGCATGTCTTTACGAATGCCTGGGTCGAGTGCGCCAAAAGGCTCATCGAGCAGAAGTACGCGCGGTTGCATAATAAACGCCTGCGCAATGGCTAAACGCTGCTGCATGCCGCCGGAAAGCTGCGCCGGATATTTGTCCAGCGCATGGCCAAGACCGACTTTTTCCAGCATCTCCGTCGCCCGCTCGCGTACCGCGCGTTTTTTGGCGCCGAACAGTCGCCCGAACAGTGGTGATTGCGGCAGTTCGAGACCAATAGCGACGTTATCCAGCACGTTCAGGTGTGGAAAAACTGAATAACGCTGGAACACCACGCCCCGGCTGCTATCCGGTTCGGCATGGAGCTGTTGACCATCCAGAGTGATAGAACCCCGGCTCGGCGTTTCCTGACCGAGCAGCAGGCGCAAAAACGTCGATTTTCCGCAGCCGGACGCGCCAACCATCGAGCAGAACTCGCCCTCTTTCACCTGCAGGTTAAGACGTTCCAGTACGACGTGGTCGCCGTATTCCTGCCAGATATTGTTGATAGTGATAAAGCTCATGCCTTCCCTCCTTCCGCCCAGGGAAAACAGGTTTGATGTAGTTTGCGCAGCGCCAGATCCATCAGCCAGGCCAGCAGCGTGATCCACAGGACGTAAGGGATAATCACGTCCATGGCCATATAGCGGCGCACGAGGAAAATGCGGTAGCCCAATCCGGCGGTGGATGAAATGGCTTCAGCCGAAATCAGGAACAGCCATGCCGAACCCAGCAGCAGACGCAGCGAAGTCAGCAGACGCGACAGCAGTTGCGGCAGCACCACGCGCAGCACCAGCGTCCAGCTATTCGCGCCCAGAGTCTGGGCTTTAATCAGGATCTCCGGCGGGATTTCACAGGCGCGATGCTCCAGATCGCGTGCCAGCATCGGCGTGATACCGATAACAATCAGCATCACTTTCGACAGTTCGTCGAGGCCAAAAACGATAAACAGCACCGGTAAAATCGCCAGCGGCGGGATCATCGACAACACCGTCATCAGCGGTGACAGCGACGCGCGCCACAGCGGGAACACGCCGGACGTCACGCCGATACACAGGCCCAGCAGTGAGGCAATGGTTAGCCCAACCAGTAGACGCGCCAGACTGACCAGGGTATCGACCCAGAACAGATATTCACCGCTGCGTTTATCCGGGGTAAACGCCATCCGTGATAGCGCATCCAGCATCTGCTGGAGACCCGGCAGCAGCTTGTCCTGCGGGTTAGCCTCCAGCCGTACCGCCGAGCCAAAGAAGTAGGCAGCCAGCAGCAGGAGGAAAGGCATCATGACCAGTATCAGCCGCATACCAGAAGTGGGATGACGATTAATTTGTCGCATGGGAACTCCGTCCGTTATCACAGCGTGCCGGCAGCGGCCATTTTCACGAAGCTATCGTCAAATCGCAGTTTGACGTTATGGGCATCACCCTGAGTCACGTTGCCAGGGAAGCGCATACCAATAAAATCGGCACTCTGCGCTCCATCGCCCAGTAGCCCTTTATCAAAGGAGAACGCGGCCACGCGCTGCATGGTTTTCGCCAGTTCCGGGGAGCTAATAAAGGCAATGTTGTCCTGTGGGGTGTAGAACAAATGGGTGGTCTTCAGCTGCGCCTGATATCCAGCCAAATCTGTGCCGGAGGCGGCCGCCATTGCATTCAGCGCGTTCGTATCCTGGGCTTTCATCATCCCCATCATTTCGTACCACGCGCCGGTTAAGGCTTTGCCGAGTGCAGGGTTATCTTTCAGGGTTTCGCTGTTGACGACCATCATGTCGATAAGCTCACCCGGTACCTGCGAGGAGCTGAACACTTCGGTGGTTTTCGGCGTGCCTTTGATAACAGAAAGCTGCGGGTTCCAGGCCACTGCCGCCTGTACGCCGGAGGTACCAAACGCCGAGACAATGTCCGCATCTGAGGTGTTCACGACGGTAACGTCTTTTTCCGCCAGTCCCGCTTTTTCCAGACCGCGAACTAGTAAATAGTGGGAAACGGACAATTCTGGCAGGTAGACCTTCATCCCTTTTAGATCGTTAAGGGTCTTGCCCTCGCCCTTCATCACCACGCCGTCATTGCCTTCCGAGTAGCTACCGAGGATCAGTGCGGTGCTGTCTACGCCACCTGCGGCCGGAATGGTCAGCGCATCCATATTGGTCATGGTGCAGCCATCGAACTGGCCCGCCGTGTACTGGTTGATGGATTCGATATAGTCGTTGAGCTGTACTACGTTGATTTTGATGCCGTACTTGTTGGCCCATTTATCGATAATTTTGCTGCTGCTAATGGTCCCCCAGGGCATCCACCCGGCATAGATGGTCCAGCAGACGTTGAACTCTTTTTTCACAGCAGCAAAAGTGGGGAGACTGACCAGCATTGCCAGCGACAGTACAACAGAGCGGAGTAATGGCGTTTTCTTCATGCTTGACCTCTGAGTGGCACAAAATTAGGGGGCAGCGCGACACCAATGGGTGCTGCTGTCTCCCGGGCTTTTGTCCCGCCGTGTAACCTCTCAGAGGTCGCCAGCTCTTGGACCAGTCATTCACTCAGTGAACCGGAACCCTAGCCAGCTATTGATTAGATTGTGTGTGCTGCCCTTTCCGGTTTATCTAAGCAAGGGATATGCCAGGATTTAATTTTCTTTATTATCAGTTGATTAGAGATTGTGTTATCCGAGGAATCACTATTTTGGGGAGGGTTTGTGGAGGTGGTGCACTGCGGTGGTGCCTGGGGAAATATATTAAAGTCCACCCTACGATGAATATGCGCAGAGGTTTCTGATAATAAACTCGCAAACCTCCTGTTCCGCCATCAGAAGATCAATCCGCGTTGCCGGATCCGCGCCTTTCTTGTACTCTTCCTCCGCTAAATTTCATCAACGATGGACGCTCATGACTGCGCATACCTCTAAAGACCCTCTACACGGCGTAACCCTTGAAATGCAGGTTAACGCGCTGGTCGCCCGCTACGGCTGGGATCGGTTGAGCCAACTGATCAAAATCAACTGTTTTAAGAATGACCCCAGCGTGAAGTCCAGCCTCAAATTTTTGCGCCGTACGCCTTGGGCGCGTGCGGAAGTTGAAGCCTTATATCTCGATGCCTTACATGACGAAGTTGATGTGACGCCGGCAGAACCGGCGTTCGATCCGTGGGCAAATAGCCGCGCTAAGCACTGATGCGTACTAACGGTTTGCCCTATAAACCGTTGTGATATCAGACCACGACCGACGCTCGCTGGCGTCGGTCATTGTCTTTACAGGAAGAATTTCACCGCCTCCTGCAGCGTGGTTGCTATACCCCACAGCAGCGGCACGCTAACGGCCAGCCAGCTTGCCGTCATTAACAGCGTCGACGGCTGAGCCTCCCAGGTCAGCTGAGCATTTTTATTGATGGTATACAACCCCTTCGCCTGCTGCTGCTGTTCGGCAGTCATCGCGTATTTCTCCGGCAGCGGTCGCACCAGTTGGTTGCAGATAAAACCGATGATCAGCAGGCCGGTCAGCACTATCAGCGTAATGTCATAAACCCGCTCGGGCGTCACACCATGCGCCAGCTGATATTCACGCAGATAGTTCACCAGCACCGGGCCGCTAATCCCCGCCGCCGACCAGGCGGTCAGCAGCCGCCCATGAATCGCCCCTACCATTTGTGAACCAAAAACATCGGCAAGATAGGCCGGAATGCTGGCAAAACCCCCGCCGTACATCGAGATAATAACGCACAGCGCGCAGACGTAGAGCGCCACGTAACCGCCATGGTTGACCAGCGGCAGCGTGCCGTACAGCACCGCGCCCAGGCAGAAAATGATCGCAAAAGTCATTTTGCGTCCGCATAAATCAGAGACCGATGCCCAGAAGAAACGCCCCAGAATATTAAACAGGCTCAGTAAACCGGTGAATCCCGCCGCCATGGTGGCAATGCGCTTCAGCTGTTCGCTATTCAGCGCATACCAGTTCAGGTCGAGCGACAGCAGCTTGCCGGCAAAGATCTCCTGCAGCATCGGCGACGCCATGCCGAGGATGCCAATACCTGCGGTAACATTCAGCCACAGTACCAGCCATAACAGCCAGAACTGCGGCGTACGGCAAGCCACGCTCACGTGAACCTGAATAGTTGAGTGATTGCGGATCGTGTTCTGCGCTTTTTCTCCCGATGGGTGCCAGCCCATCGGCGGTAAGCGGTAGCCAAAGGTACCGCAGAGCATAAATAACGCGTAGATCGCCGCCAGCGCCAGGATACTTTGCCACACGCCGTTACCTTCCGGCCCGGCAAAGAAATTCATCAGCGCGTTAGCTAACGGTGCGCCCACCAGCGCCCCGCCGCCAAAGCCCATAATTGCCATCCCGGCCGCCATGCCGCGTTTATCAGGAAACCAGCGCAGAAGTGTGGAAACCGGGGAAATATAGCCAAGCCCCAGGCCGATCCCGCCGATCACCCCGGCCCCCAACCACAGCAGCCAGAGCTGATGAAAATAGATCGCCACGCTGGATAGCAGCAGCCCTCCGCACCAGCACAGCGTCGCCACAAAGCCCACCAGCCGTGGCCCTACCTTCTCCAGCCAGCTTCCCCATAATGCTGCCGAACAGCCGAGAAACACAAAAAACAGCGTATAAGTCCACCCGAGCATGGAGATCTTCCAGTCGCAGTCGCGGGTCACCAGCTGCTGCCAGAAGGAGAGGTTAACTGGGCATTGTAAGTGCTCGCTAACACCAATAAGCTGGGACATCGGTAGCCAGTAAACGGAAAACCCATAGGCCATACCGATGCAAAGATGGACGGCCAACGCAGCGGGCGGCACCAGCCAGCGGTTAAAACCCGGTCTGGCGATAATCCGCGGTTTGGCAAAAAACTCGCGCAGCGGTGAAACCGGTGCGGTGGCGATGTTTTCATTCATTTGCGCCATATTCCTGTCCTTTTCATGTGTAATGGCCGACGAACGCGCCGTCGGAGACAGGAGGTAAAAGGCAAGAAAGGTGCCATTCGCTCAAAATACGTACAGAAATGACGACTGAAGCGAGCAAGCAGCACCTGACTAACAGAACAAAAAAACCAGCTATAGTCGGTTAAATTATGAACGGGTATACAAACGAGATGATAATGTCGATTTTGATAAACGTCGCTCTCAGAGTGATACGACAGCGACGTTGGTTTCCGCAGGCGGATCTAGATAACGATCAGATCGTATTTTTTGATCTTGCGATACAACGTAGCAATCCCGATACCTAACTCGTCTGCTGCCTGCTTTTTATTGCTATAGCGGCTCAAGGCATCGCGAATCATCTGACGTTCCATCTCTTCAAGCCCGGTGACCCCCTCCTCTTCTTTCGCGGTTTTGAGCACCGTTGCCCCTCGGGCATCCGGACGTTCGCCGATTTTTCCACTGCTCACCAGGTTTGGCGGCAGCAGCGAAACATCAATCACTTCGCCGGAGGGCACCACGTTGACCAGATATTCCATCAGGTTGCTCAACTCACGAATATTGCCCGGCCAGCGATAGCTTTTCAGCAGTGCAATCACCTCCGGCGCGACACCGGGATAGACCAGCTCCAGCCGACGGGTATGCAGATGCAGGAAATAGTGAATCAGCAGTTCGATGTCATCCTGACGTTCACGTAACGGCGGCAGACGTAACGGAATCACATTGAGACGATAGTAGAGATCCTCCCGGAACTTACCTTCGGCGATAAATTGATCGAGGTTTTGATTGGTGGCGGAAATAATTCGAATATCCACCGGCACAGGATGACTGGCCCCTACCGGCTGGATCTCACGTGATTCAATGGCGCGCAGCAGCTTGGCTTGCAGCGTGAGCGGCATATCGCCAATTTCATCCAGAAACAGTGTCCCGTGGTTAGCGGCCTGAATGAGCCCCGTTTTGCCGTTGGCCGATGCGCCAGTAAAGGCCCCTTTCACGTAACCAAACAGCTCGCTTTCCAGCAGTTGTTCAGGAATGGCCGCGCAGTTAATGGCAATAAACGGCTTATCTTTGCGGTCGCTCAGCTTGTGCACCGCACGGGCGACAACCTCTTTACCGGTTCCGCTTTCTCCGGCAATCATCACGCTTGATGGGCTGGGGGCAACGCGAGTTATCAGCTTTTTCAGCTGTCGCATTGGCCGACATTCTCCGACCATTTGTTCAATCTGCGGCCCCTCCTGCGGCGCGGTAATATCCGCCGAAGAGTGTGACTGATGAAACGCCATCAGAAACAGCCATTGATCCTGAATGGCGTGCAGCTGACCAATGATGAGCTCTTTCTTATCATCAATAGAAATGACATGCTGAACGTGTCCGCGAATAAAATTTTGCGCGAACGTCAGAGGCCGGAAATGAATCTCTTTACCCACCATATTCCCCTGGGACACCCCAAGGATTTTTAACGCTGCCTGATTAACAAATTTGACTTTCTGTTCCTGACTGACAACGAGCACGCCCTGGTCCATATTGTCAAGCATCGTTAAAAACATTTTCTGGATATTGTCGCCACCGCTCTGATCCTCCAGTAAACGGGAGACAAATATGGAGGAGACGTGACGAACATAATCGGAAAACTCGGTGATATTATCATTTATTCGCTCCTGCTGGTCGCGCGTCAGGGCAATCAGGCTAATAACGCCGACGCACTGCTCCTGATAAATCACCGGCGTTCCGAGGAAGGCCTTTTCTTTGCAGGTTTCCTTACTTTCACAACCTTTACAGAGGGGATCAAAACGAGAATGGGTAACAACCTTCTCCTTTTTTGTTTCAATTATGTAACGAAGAAGTCTCGAGTCTGTATTTAATTTACGGCCAAGGAATTTCCCATAACTTCCTGTCCCGGCCACGCGGCATAGCGTATTGTCGACAATTTCAACTTCAAGCTGAAGAACGCTGGAGAGCATGCGGGCAAAACGTTGAATTGTAGGCTGAATCTGCATCAAGATAGATGATGAACTGGAAGGTATCATAATATCACTCACTGAAAGCTAACGGGGTGAACGTCAACGCTTATTTCTTTACAATGATACTACCGCAGCCCCTGGCAATAATTGACCTGAGCACTTTCTCTTTTTCAATTCTTGAATCAAATATGGAAGTGGTATCACATTTTCATATCAATATGATAATTTCGATGATGATTTTATCAATATGGTGCGTTTCTCTGCTGACGGGTAATATAACGCCTGAAAAAAAAACCATGTATAAATAAACACATCACCTGACCACAGCGCCCCCATGTTATTCCCACCCAACATCAACGCATTCTTTTCGTGATATCCATCGCATAATTTCCGCATATTGACCGTTGTTAATTGGGTCTCTTGGAAATTGGCACGCTTATTGTTAGTGAAATACCAGCGCTGGCATTCGCCGCAGCGGTAACCAGCAATCAATAAGCCCGTCATTCACGACCAGGATTGAAATATGAAAACTGTTAACGAACTGATTAAGGATATCAACACGCTGAACTCCAATCTGCATGAGAAGGATTTTCTGCTGACCTGGGAACAGTCGCCGGACGAACTCAAGCAGGTGCTGGACGTCGCGGAAGCGTTAAAAACGCTGCGTGCGGAAAATATTGCCACCAAAGTGTTTAACAGCGGGTTGGGGATTTCCGTATTCCGCGATAACTCAACCCGTACCCGCTTCTCCTATGCCTCGGCGTTGAATCTGCTCGGGCTGGCGCAGCAGGATCTCGACGAAGGAAAATCGCAGATTGCCCACGGCGAAACGGTACGTGAAACCGCCAATATGATCTCGTTCTGCGCCGATGCTATCGGCATTCGCGACGATATGTATCTTGGCGCGGGTAATGCCTATATGCGTGAAGTGGGCGAAGCGTTGGATGATGGCTACAAACAGGGCGTGCTGCCGCAGCGCCCGGCGCTGATTAACCTGCAGTGTGATATTGACCACCCGACGCAAGCGATGGCCGATCTGGCCTGGCTACGTGAACACTTTGGTTCGCTGGAGAATCTTAAAGGCAAGAAAATCGCCATGACCTGGGCCTATTCTCCAAGCTACGGCAAGCCGCTCTCTGTGCCGCAGGGCATTATTGGCCTGATGACCCGTTTTGGTATGGACGTCACCCTCGCCCACCCGGAAGGCTACGACCTGATTCCTGATGTGATTGAGGTCGCGAAAAATAACGCCAAGGCCTCGGGCGGCAGCTTCCGTCAGGTGACGGACATGGCAGAAGCCTTTAAAGATGCCGATATCGTCTATCCGAAGTCCTGGGCGCCGTATCAGGTCATGGAGCAGCGTACCGAGCTGTTGCGCGCTAACGATCACGACGGTCTGAAGGCGCTGGAGAAAGCCTGTCTGGCGCAAAACGCCCAGCATAAAGACTGGCACTGCACCGAAGAGATGATGGCGAAAACCCGTGACGGCGACGCGCTGTATATGCACTGCCTGCCAGCCGATATTACCGGCGTTTCCTGTAATGAAGGTGAAGTCACCGAAGCGGTGTTCGAAAAATACCGTATTGCCACCTACAAAGAGGCCAGCTGGAAGCCGTACATCATCGCCGCCATGATCCTCTGCCGCAAATACGCGAAGCCGGGCAAGTTGCTGGAGCAACTGCTGGCCGAGGCGCAGAAACGCATCAAATAGCCACCTTCGCTGGCCTGCGGGCCAGCATCACTCCCCCGTAATGATGAATAAGGACAGTGTATGTCTGCTTTCTCACTGAAAATGGATATTGCCGATAACCGTTTTTATACCGGTGAAACCTCGCCGCTGTTTGCGCGCGAGCCTGCGCAACAGGCGCGCCGTTTCCATCAGAAAATTGCCGGTTACCAACCCACGCCGCTGTACGCGCTGAATGAACTGGCCACCCTGTTTGGCGTAAACAAAATTCTGGTGAAGGACGAGTCGCAGCGATTTGGCCTTAACGCTTTCAAGATGCTGGGCGGTTCTTACGCGATTGCACAATTACTGTGTGAAAAGTACCAGTTGGATATCAACGCGCTGTCACTCGATGGCCTGAAATCGCGCATTAAAGAAAAAATGACCTTCGCCACCACCACCGATGGTAACCACGGACGCGGCGTGGCGTGGGCGGCGCAGCAGTTGGGGCAAAACGCGGTGATTTACATGCCGAAAGGTTCAGCTCAGGAACGCGTGGACGCCATTCTGCGTCTGGGCGCGGAGTGTATCGTCACCGACATGAACTATGACGATACCGTGCGCTTCACCATGCAGACGGCGCAGAAAAACGGCTGGGAGGTGGTACAGGATACCGCATGGGATGGCTACACCAAAATCCCCACCTGGATTATGCAGGGCTACGCCACGCTGGCCGATGAAGCCGTTGAACAAATGTCGGCGATGGGCATCGCTCGCCCAACGCACGTTTTCCTGCAGGGCGGCGTTGGCGCGCTGGCAGGCGGCGTGCTTGGCTACCTGGTAGACGTCTACGGCGCGGAGAATCTGCGTTCCGTCATCGTTGAGCCCGAGCTGGCCGACTGCCTCTACCGCTCCGGGGTGAAGGGGCAAATCGTCAACGTCGGCGGCGATATGGCCACCATCATGGCGGGTCTGGCCTGCGGTGAACCCAACCCGCTCGGCTGGGAAGTTCTGCGCAACTGCGCCAGCCAGTTTATCTCCTGCCAGGACGCGGTTTCCGCACTGGGTATGCGGGTGCTGGGTAACCCGCCTGGCCACGACCCGCGCGTCATTTCCGGGGAGTCCGGCGCGGTCGGCCTTGGCGTACTCGCCGCCGTTCACTATCACCCACAGCGCGACGCGCTCATGAACAAACTGCAGCTGGATAGCCACTCCGTCGTGCTGATCATCAGCACCGAAGGCGACACCGACGTGAAGCATTATCGGGAAATCGTCTGGGAAGGTAAGCATCCGGCAGCGCAATAAATCCTACAAATTCAGAACTGGAGAACATCCTCATGGCTAAGCATATTCCTTTTAAACTGATTGTTGAAAAAGCCAACCACTACCAACAGGACATGACCCGCTTTTTGCGCGATATGATTGCTATCCCAAGCGAAAGCTGCGATGAAAAGCGCGTGGTGCACCGCATCAAAGAAGAGATGGAAAAAGTGGGCTTCGATAAAGTGGAAATCGATCCTATGGGTAACGTGCTGGGTTATATCGGCCACGGCCCACGTCTGGTGGCGATGGACGCGCATATTGATACCGTGGGTATCGGTAATATCAAGAACTGGAGCTTCGACCCCTACCAGGGCATGGAAACCGACGAACTCATCGGCGGGCGCGGCGCGTCTGACCAGGAAGGCGGGATGGCGTCGATGGTCTACGCCGGCAAGATTATTAAAGATCTGGGGCTGGAAGACGAATATACCCTGCTGGTGACCGGTACGGTGCAGGAAGAGGACTGCGATGGGCTTTGCTGGCAGTATATTATCGAACAGTCCGGCATTCGTCCGGAGTTCGTGGTCAGCACCGAACCCACCGACTGCCAGATCTACCGTGGTCAGCGCGGCCGCATGGAGATTCGTATCGATGTCTCTGGCGTCAGCTGCCACGGCTCCGCGCCAGAACGCGGCGACAACGCCATCTTTAAAATGGGGCCGATTCTCAACGAACTGCAGGATCTTTCCCACAAGCTGGGCAACGATGAATTCCTCGGTAAAGGCACCCTCACCGTCTCGGAAATCTTCTTTACCTCACCAAGCCGCTGCGCGGTCGCCGATAGCTGTGCCGTTTCCATCGACCGTCGTCTGACGTGGGGTGAAACCTGGGAAGGCGCGCTGGAGGAAATTCGCGCCCTGCCTGCGGTACAAAAAGCCGGTGCGGTGGTCTCTATGTACAACTATGACCGTCCATCCTGGACCGGGCTGGTGTATCCGACCGAGTGCTACTTCCCGACCTGGAAGGTGGAAGAGAATCACTTCACCGTGCGCGCGCTGAGCAATGCCTATGAAGGCCTCTTCGGCAAAGCCCCGGTGGTCGATAAGTGGACCTTCTCCACCAACGGCGTCTCGATCATGGGCCGTCACGGCATTCCGGTGATTGGTTTTGGTCCGGGTAAAGAGCCGGAAGCCCACGCGCCAAACGAAAAAACCTGGAAGTCACACCTGGTCACCTGCGCCGCAATGTATGCCGCAATTCCGCTGAGCTGGCTGGCCACCGAGTCACTGTAGTCCGCTATTCCTCCCGCCGTTCGCGGCGGGAGTCTGGAGTTTATATGCGCGTACTGATTAAAAACGGCACCGTCGTCAACGCCGACGGACGGGCCAGACAGGACCTGCTTATTGAAAACGGCCTGATTAGCCGACTGGCCGAAGAGATAACCGTCGAACAACCCTGCGAAGTGATTGACGCCAGCGGCTGCTACGTGATGCCCGGCGGCGTGGATGTTCATACCCATTTCAACATTGATACCGGTCTGGCCCGCAGCTGCGACGATTTCTTTACCGGCACCCGCGCCGCGGCCTGTGGCGGTACAACCACTGTCGTCGATCATATGGGATTTGGTCCGGCAGGCTGTCGGTTGCGCCATCAGCTGGAGACCTATCACGGTTACGCCGCTTACAAAGCCGTCATTGACTACAGCTTTCACGGCGTCATTCAGCACATCAACGCTGCGATCCTCGATGAAATTCCCATGATGGTCGACGCGGGGATCAGCAGTTTCAAACTCTATTTAACCTACCAGTACAAGCTGAGCGATGACGACGTACTTCAGGTGATGCGCCATCTGCACAGCGCGGGCGCACTGACCACCGTGCACCCGGAAAACGACGCCGCCATTGCCCGTAAACGCGCTGAATTTCTGGCACAGGGGAAAACCGCGCCGCGCTATCACGCCCTGAGCCGGCCACTGGAATGCGAAGCGGAAGCTATCGCGCGCATGATTAACCTAGCGCAACTCGCTGGTAATGCGCCGCTGTATATCGTGCATCTGTCGAACGGACTGGGGCTGGAATACCTGAAGCTGGCGCGTTCGCGTCATCAACCGGTGTGGGTGGAAACCTGCCCGCAGTATCTGTTGCTCGATGACCGCTGCTATGAACGCGAGGATGCGCTGAAATATCTGCTCAGCCCGCCGCTGCGTAATGCCAGCAACAATGACGCGCTGTGGTGCGGGGTGAGCGACGGCTCCATCGATGTGATAGCCACCGATCATTGTGCCTTTTCGATGGCCCAGCGTCAGCATCTGTCAAACGGCGATTTTAGCCGCTGCCCGAACGGTCTGCCGGGGGCTGAAAACCGTCTACTACTGCTGTTCTCTCACGGTGTGATGACCGGACGAATTACGCCCGAACATTTCGTCGCCCTCACCAGCGCTAATCCGGCGAAGCTGTTCGGCCTGTGGCCACATAAAGGCGTGCTGGCGGCAGGTGCGGACGGCGACGTGGTGATTATCGATCCGCGCCGGACGACCACCATTCGTCACGAAATGCTGCACGACAACGCCGACTATTCGCCGTGGGAAGGTTTTATCTGTCAGGGCTCCATCCGCCAGACGCTGTCGCGTGGCCGGGTCATCTTCAGTAACGGCACCTTCTGCGGCGTCGCCGGTCAGGGCCGTTTCCTGCGGCGCGCCCCCTTTTCTTCCGCAGCCCTTCCTGTAAGCGGCATGCCATCTTAAAGAGAGGATTTCATGAGTAAAAAAATCGTACTCGCCCTGGGCGGAAACGCACTGGGGGACGATCTGGCCGGGCAAATGCAGGCCGTTAAACAAACCTCACAGGCCATCGTCGACCTGATTGCACAAGGCCATCAGGTGGTAGTAACCCACGGCAATGGCCCGCAGGTGGGGATGATCAATCTGGCGTTTGAAGCCGCCGCCAAAACCGATGCCCATACCCCAATGCTGCCAATGTCGGTGTGCGTGGCGCTGAGTCAGGGGTATATCGGTTATGACCTGCAAAATGCGCTACGCG
The DNA here is from genome assembly GCF_019930565.1 of Kluyvera sp. CRP. Lineage (NCBI taxonomy): Bacteria > Pseudomonadati > Pseudomonadota > Gammaproteobacteria > Enterobacterales > Enterobacteriaceae > Kluyvera > Kluyvera sp. CRP. The sequence goes on from NZ_CP082841.1 coordinate 3,718,441, forward strand.
AGGAGCTGCTGTCACGCAATATGGATATTCCGGTCGCCACGCTGATTACCCAGGTGGAGGTTGACGCCAACGATCCAGCATTCAGTAACCCTACCAAGCCGATCGGCTCCTTCTTCAGCAAAGAAGAGGCGGAACAGCTGGCCCAAAAGGGATACATCCTGAAAGAGGACGCCGGGCGCGGATATCGCCGCGTGGTCGCCTCACCGCAGCCGATTGATATTATTGAAAAAGAAACGGTAAAAGCGCTGATGGATGCCTGCCACGTGGTGATCACCGCCGGCGGCGGCGGGATCCCGGTGATCCGCGAGGGGAATCATCTGCGCGGTGCCAGCGCGGTCATTGATAAAGATTGGGCCAGCGCGAAGCTGGCAGCCATGATTGATGCCGATATGCTTATCATTTTGACCGCGGTGGAGAAAGTGGCCATCAACTTTGGTAAACCCAACGAGCAGTGGCTGGATAAACTCACTTTAGGCGACGCCGACCGTTTTATTGCTGAAGGACATTTCGCAAAAGGTTCCATGTTGCCGAAGGTGGAAGCTGCAGCCTCCTTTGCCCGTTCCCGTCCTGGGCGTAAAGCATTGATCACAGTGTTGAGCAAAGCGAAGGAAGGTATTGAAGGTAAAACCGGCACCATTATCGAAGGATAAAACCACCCAATAACGCCGGGGCCAGGCTCAGCGCGGCCCCGGCGTTGGCTTATACGGCAATTGGGCTACGATTCTGCTGTTTAATGCGTTGATTTGTCAGCATCATCAACGCTTCCAGCACACCACCACCAATCGCCCTCGCCTTGTCCGATACGCTGGTATAGTCAGCCTTATCACCGCGCGGGTCGATATCGCTGATTTTAAAACCAATATCGACCACCAGACCATCGTTGAGCAGCCCGCGCACCATACCGCTGAGCGGAGCCCGAATTTCAGCCTCACCAACGGTGGCAATCACATCGCCCTCGTTGACGATGTCGCCCAGCTTCACGCGAGCGCGCATCACGCCCGCGCCTGGCGCGCGGATCACGCGTTTGGCGGTATGCCCCATAATATTTCCCGGTACGCCGGTGTTCTCCTGCGCGCGACCTTGATAGATAACCTGCCCCAGCCAGTGACCACGATTGGTTTCAATCACCGCATGACAGTCGGTTCCCGCGCAAAAACCCGGCCCAAGCGCAATCACCGACGGGGCCAGCCCGCAGTGAGTCCCCAGATTCTCTTTCGCCAGGATCGCATCCACCACGCAGTCGGGCTTCAGCTCGCGCAGCGACTCGCACAGCGGATCAACCAGCACCGGAATGGTACCGCTCTCCGCCACCCGCATAGCGTCCTGGGCAGAGGCAACATGACGCGCGGTCACACCTTCTACCGTCATTTCACCGTCAAATATCGCCTGGGCAAAAGCCACAGTACGGCGAATCACCGTCGGTTTCTCCACCTCCAGCATCACCACTTTAAAACCGGCATGCCACAATCGCAGCGCCACGCCCGTCGCGATATCGCCCGCCCCGCGAATAACCACCCGCAGCGGTTGCGTTGGCGAGTCGCTGGCCATCATCAGCCCGCCCGGCGCGCGATTTTTCACCTGTAAGATCTCCGCCAGCACGCTGATGGCGATTTCATGCGGCGTCTCGGCGCCAATGTTATAGCCCACCGGCGCGTGCAGCCGGGCGATATGTTCCTCGGCAACGCCATTCTCGCGCAGCTGACGTAAAAACACCTGCACCTTACGACGGCTGGCAAGCAGGCCCAGCCAGGCGGTGGGCAGTACGACCAGCTTATCCAGCGCTTCGCGATCCTGATTATTGGTGGCGATCAGCACATAGTTATCCGGCTGAACGGCCAGTTTTTCCACGGCATCGCCGAAGCTCTGTGCTTGTACCAATTGGGTGAACGGCGGGAAACGTTCAGGATTGAGGCTTTCCGGGTAAATATCCGCCACCGCGATTTCAAAACCCAGCAATGCTGCGCTCTGAGCCACAGCACGATTCACATGACCGGCGCCAATCAACACCAGCCTGGGGCGCAGGCCATGAACGCTGATGTACACCGACATCGCGCCGCCGCAGTCCGAGCCCACCGCATCGGCCCCGGTACGCGCCATCCGGCCATGAAACATGCGCGAGGCTTTTTCACGCAGGGCATCGAGGGCTTCATCAATGACCCGGCGTTCAACCATACCGCCGCCGATCGTTCCGACAATACTGCCGTCATCACGGACCAGCATCTGCGCGGAATGTCGGGGGGTGGAACCGCGACTGTCGACGATTTGCGCCAGCGCGAACGGACGGTTTTGTGCTTCGAGTCTTGCCGCTTCTGAGAAAATATTCATAACAACCTCAAATGGATATTCCTTGATCACCCCAGAATGGAGTCACTTTCTCACTCGTCTGCGCGTAATCGCCGGACGCGACTGGACCGAACCGGCCCAGATGACGTCGACATCCTTTCTCATTATCAAATTGCCAGGCTGCAAATTCTCATTTTGAGAAAGTTGGTTGAGCAGCCAGATACGCCGGCAGCCCGTTGGCGCGCCTTTAAACGCGCCTTGCGGATGCTGAACCAGGCGATGCAACATCGGCCACATGAGCGCGTCATGCGCCGTAGCGCCGGTGATGCGGGAAAAAAGTGGCCAGCGGTGGACAGTGGCTGGCCCAATCGGTTTTCCGAGCATCCCTGCTCCTGTAATGGCAACTACGCAACAACAGGAATGAGGGATGCAAGGTTCATGCTCATCCGGCGCTTTAAGTGCAAAACCGTGAGCGCCGTCAGCTTCTACCAGCACGACGTCCACCAGGCCACTCGCCATGAGCGCGTCCAGTTGGGCGGGCGTAAAGCCTCTGACCTTTCCTGACGCCGGCAGCCAGGCAGAAAAACACGCCTGTATCGGCTGCTGCCAGAATGTGGCGGGCAGTGTCTGCGGATCGCGGCACAGGGTGACCGGCAAGGTGTGGGGGACAAACATATGGGTCGTGGTGGTCAGCAGCACGCGTCGCCCTGCCTGCTGAAACAGCTCTGCCAGCCAGAACAACGTGCTGGTTTTCCCACCCGCCCCCACGGCGGCAATCAGTAAAGGGCTAGCAGTGGCGTTCAAATCACATAATAGATCGTCAACGTGCGGTATATTTTCCATGTTGCGCGATATCCCTATATTCAGGAGCAAAGATAAAAATGGAGGTCGATTGCATTATTACCGCCGCGGGGCTGTCCTCTCGAATGGGACAATGGAAAATGATGTTACCCTGGCAGGATGGCACAATACTTGATGCAAGTATTAAAAATGCGCGCCGCTGCTGCTCGCATATTATTTTAGTGACCGGATTTCGCCATAAGGAGCTAATAACACGATATTCTGGCATGCCCAACATGACCCTGATTTATAATCCTGACTTCCGCCAGGGGCTCTATTCTTCGGTAAAGGCGGGTATTCAGGCATTACGCCATGATTATTGTTTTATCACCCACGGCGATTTACCATGCCTCGACGATGGTGTTTTTGATGAACTCTGGCAACAGCGCTTCGAAGGTACGCTGCTGCCATATTACGCGGGCGTGCCGGGGCATCCCATTCTCACGTCTACCGGTAATTTGCAGCAGTGTTTAAGCGACGCTCACCAGACCTCGGTACGTCAATGTCTACTCACAGGCCCCTATCGTAAGCTAACGCTCAATAATCCCGCAATTATCCTCGATATTGATACCCCGGAAGACTTTACTCGCTTAAATAAGAACCACAATACATCAATGCCCAAATGATATTATCAATTTGATAGCCCGCTATCATTATTGATAAATAAGCAAAGCGTCTTTGCCTGAGTGATTTTAATTCTCATCAACAAATCGAATCACGCTGCATCACGCCGTTTTAACTTTAGATCTCTCTCACATTTCCTGACTAATTCTCTCTATTACCTCAATATCTGGTGTGATTGTTGCTGACCTCCCCTTATCCGTCGGAATTATCTCAATACCGGCCACTATGATTTAACAGGTAAGTCTAAGGAGAGGATTATGGGCGATATCATGCGTCCCGTTCCGTTTGAGGAACTCTTAACGCGTATTGTTGATGAATATCAGAATCATCGTTCCATCTTTGGTATTCCGGAACAGCAGTTTTATTCACAAAACAGCCCGCATAAGGTGAGCGTGTTTGGTGAAACCTGCGCGACGCCGATTGGCCCGGCGGCGGGGCCGCATACCCAGCTGGCGCAAAATATTATTACGTCCTGGCTGACCGGTGGACGGTTTATCGAACTGAAAACGGTACAAATCCTCGACCGTCTGGAGCTGGAAAAACCCTGTATCGACGCCGAAGATGAATGTTTCAATACCGAATGGTCCACCGAGTTTACCCTGCTTAAGGCGTGGGATGAGTATCTGAAGGCGTGGTTTATTCTGCACCTGCTGGAGGAGATCCTGCCGCTGACGCCGGTTAAAGACGGCAAGTCGTTTATCTTCAATATGAGCGTCGGCTATAACCTCGAAGGTATCAAACAGCCTCCGATGCAGCAGTTTATCGACAACATGATGAACGCCGGATCGCATCCCAAGTTTGCCCAGTATCGCGACACGCTAACTCGCTGGCTGCGACAACATCGGCCAGAAAACGCCGCGCTGGTGAACCGCATTCCGGCAAAACTGGTTCAGGGGGTGACGCTCTCCACGATGCACGGCTGCCCGCCGGGCGAAATTGAAGCCATCTGTCGCTATATGCTGGAAGAAAAGCAGCTGAATACCTTCGTGAAACTCAATCCGACGCTGCTGGGCTTCAAGCGAGTACGTGAAATTCTCGATACCTGCGGCTTTGGCTATATTGGCCTGAACGAAGCTTCTTTCGACCACGATCTGAAAATTGGCCAGGCGCTGGAAATGCTTAAGCGCTTGATGACGCTGGCCAAAAGTAAAAATCTTGGCTTCGGTGTGAAGCTGACCAATACCCTCGGTACGGTAAACAACAAAGGCGCGCTGCCGGGCGACGAAATGTATATGTCCGGACGCGCGCTGTTCCCGCTGTCAATCAACGTCGCCGCCCTGCTGTCGCGCGAGTTTGACGGCAAGCTGCCTATTTCCTACTCCGGCGGCGCCAGCCAACTGAACATCCGCGATATTTTCGAGACCGGCATCCGCCCGATCACCATGGCCACCGATCTGCTGAAGCCCGGCGGCTATCTGCGCTTAAGCGAATGTATGCGCGAACTGGAACAGGCCGACGGCTGGCAGATGACTCAGGTCGACGTGAAGCGCCTGAACGCGCTAGCGGAAAAAGCGGTCAGCATGGAGTATACCCAGAAGCACTGGAAGCCGGACGATCGTATTGATGTCGGCGAAAAATTGCCGCTGACCGACTGCTACGTTGCCCCTTGCGTGAGCGCCTGTGCCATCAAGCAAGATATCCCGGAGTACATTCGACTGATGGGCGAACAGCGCTACGTTGACGCGCTGGAACTTATCTATCAGCGCAACGCGCTGCCGGCCATTACCGGTCATATCTGTGACCATCAGTGCCAGTACAACTGCACACGCCTCGACTACGATAGCGCGCTGAATATTCGTGAACTGAAGAAAATCGCCCTCGAAAAAGGCTGGGATGAATATCAGCGTCGCTGGCATAAACCCGCCGGTTCCGGCACCCAGCACCCGGTGGCAGTGATTGGCGCCGGTCCCGCAGGGCTGGCCGCGGGTTATTTCCTCGCACGCGCAGGTTACAGTGTCACGTTATTTGAACGCGAAGCTAACGCGGGCGGCGTGGTGCGAAATATCATTCCGCAGTTCCGTATTCCCGGCGAGCTTATCCAGCAGGATATCGACTTTGTGGTGAGCCACGGCGTCAACATCGTCTACGGCTGCGACCCGCACCTGACGGTGGAAAAACTTCAGCAACAGGGATACCGCTACGTTCTGGTCGGCACCGGTACCGATAAAAACAGCGGCGTGAAGCTGCAGGGCGATAACCCGAACGTGCGTAAATCGTTGTCCTTCCTGCGTGAATATAACCGCGGCGATAACCTGAAGTTAGGTAAGCACGTGGCCATCATTGGCGCGGGCAATACCGCGATGGACTGTGCCCGTGCCGCCCTGCGCGTGCCGGGTGTAGAGCAGGCAACCGTCATCTACCGCCGTTCGCAGCAGGAGATGCCCGCCTGGCGCGAAGAGTATGAAGAAGCGGTACACGATGGCGTCACCTTCCGCTTCCTGAATAATCCGGAGCGATTCGATGCCGACGGTACACTGACCGTACGCGTCATGGCGCTCGGTGATGTGGATGAAAAAGGCCGCCGCCGACCGGTAGAGACAGCAGAAACCTGTACGCTACAGGTCGACACGCTGATTACCGCCATCGGCGAGCAGCAGGACGGTGACGCGCTCGCGGCGATGGGCATTCCGCTGGACGCAAACGGCTGGCCGGAAGTGAACGCCGACGGTGAAACCCGTAAAGCGGGCGTTTTCCTGATTGGCGACGTTCAGCGCGGCCCGTCTTCAATTGTCTCCGCCATCGGTAACGCCCGCCGGGCAACGGATACCATTCTGGCGCGAGAAAACATCCGCAGCCACCATGGCGACAAACACTGGAACAACGTGGATCCCGCTGAAATTTACCGGCGTAAAGGCGCCATTGTGCTTGCCAACGTAGGCAAAGACGATCGCGACGCTTTCGTCGCCCAGGAAGCCGCACGCTGCCTGGAATGCAACTATGTGTGCAGTAAATGCGTGGACGTTTGCCCGAACCGCGCCAACGTGTCGATTGCCGTCCCCGGCTTCGAAAATCGCTATCAGACGCTGCACCTGGACGCCTACTGCAACGAATGCGGTAACTGCGCCCAGTTCTGCCCATGGCAGGGCAAACCGTACAAAGACAAAATTACCGTCTTTAGCCTGCCGCAGGATTTCAGCAACAGCAGCAATCCAGGCTTCCTGGTCGAGGGGAATCGCGTTCATATTCGTCAGAATGAACAAACCTGGCTGCTGACCCTCGACGACCATGGGGAGTTCAATCAGATACCACCGCAGTTAGACGCCATGTGCCGCATCATCAGCCATGTCCATCGTCATCATCACTATCTTCTGGGGGCCGTTGAAGTATGAGCCAGTTACTGCTGAAAAATGCCACCATCGCCCAACTCTATCCGGCAATGGTGCAGGAAAATGTCGATATCGTGATTGAAAATACGGACATCATCGCGGTCGGGCACGATCTTTGCCATCACTACCCGCAGGCAAAAATCAAAGAGATGCACGGCAAGCTGGTGATGCCGGGGATGGTCTGCTCACATAACCACTTCTATTCGGGATTATCGCGCGGTATCCAGGCCAATATCGCCCCGAGCCCGGACTTTATCTCCACGCTGAAAAACCTATGGTGGCGGCTGGACCGCGCGCTGGACGAGGAATCGCTGTACTACAGCGGGCTTATCTGCGCGATGGAGGCGATTCGCAGCGGTTGTACGGCCGTCATCGACCATCATGCCTCGCCGAACTACATTGCCGGGTCGCTCAGCCAACTGCGTAACGCTTTCCTGAAGGTCGGCCTGCGCGGCATGACCTGCTTTGAAACTACCGACCGTAACGGCGGCCAGCAGGAACTGCAGGCCAGCGTCGAAGAAAATATCCGTTTTGCGCGCGAAATAGACCGTGCGCGGGAAGCCGGGAAAGAACCCTATCTGGTCGAGGCGCATATCGGCGCGCACGCGCCGTTCACCGTGACCGATGCGGGTTTATCCATGCTCAGCGAAGCGGTGAAAGCGACCGGGCGCGGGCTGCATATCCACGCGGCGGAGGACAGCTACGACGTCTCGCATAGTCACCATCACTACGGTAAGGATTTACTGGTTCGCCTCGCGGAATTTGACCTGATCGACCGTAAAACGCTGATCGCTCACGGCCTGTATCTCTCCGACGCCGATATCGCCTTGCTCAACGAGCGCGACGGGTTCCTGGTGCATAACGCACGTTCGAACATGAATAACCACGTGGGCTATAACCGCAAGCTCGTCGCCTATCGCAATCTGGCGCTGGGTACCGACGGAATCGGCTCCGATATGTTCGAAGAGCTGAAGTTCGCCTTCTTTAAACATCGCGACGCCGGTGGCCCGCTCTGGCCAGACAGCTTTGCTCGTGCGCTCAGTAACGGTAATACCCTGCTCAGTCGCAACTTCAATGCGCAGTTTGGTCGTATTGCCGCGGGATATAAAGCGGATCTCACCGTCTGCGACTATCTGCCGCCCACCCCGTTGGTGGCGGAGAACATCGCCGGACATATTGCTTTTGGCATGGGATCGGGCAGCGTGCACAGCGTGATGGTCAACGGTGTGATGGTCTATGAAAACCGTGAGTTTACCTTCGACTGCGAGCCGATTTTTGCCGAGGCGCGCAACGTGGCGGCGAAGATGTGGAAACGGATGGATGGGCTAGACTGATCCACAACCAATGGCCCGGTCGCGCGTGCTGGCCGGGTCAACAAACTAAATTTTATAAAACAGTGTATTGGGGGCAATGGGCGACGGCACAAAGCCAAAATACAGATCGTGACGCAGTTGTCGCCGGGGAAGCCACTCATCCCCGGCAATCACGTCAGAACGCGGTGGTTATCTTGCGCTGCTTTTGCATTTCCGCCAGCGTCTCACCGGTGATTTTGCTTAACGCAGAGGTTGGACAGACGTCAATACAGGCCGGGCCGCGCTCGCGCCCGCGGCAGAGATCGCACTTCACAATCGTTGCCGACTGATTTTTAGCTGACGCAATGTTAATCACGCCAAACGGACAGGCCACCACGCAGCTCTGACAGCCGATACAGCGGGAATCATCGGCTTCAACCCGCTCGTCCCCCATACTTAATGCACCTACCGGGCACGCCCCCACGCAGGGGGCATTTTCACATTGATGACACATCACCGGCACGCTAAGCGTATCCAGACGCAGCACCGTTAAGCGCGGCGCGAACGCCGCAGACTCTGTGGCATGTTCCAGCGCGCAGGCTATCTCGCAGGTGCGACAGCCGATACAGGACGCCGGATTAGCCATGATAAAGCTGGTCATGCCCCCTCCTTACTCTTAAACAGCGTCAGCATTTCACTGGCGGCCTGACGCCCCGCCACCATCGCCGTGACCACCAGGTCAGCGCCATGTACCGCGTCACCGCCGGCAAAAATCTTGTCATTGCTGGTTTGCGTGGTGCCGCGACCGCTGCCACCGGTGCGGATTTGGCCCCAACGGTCCAGCTGCACGCCATGGCCGCGTAGCCACGGCATATCGTGGGCCTGGAAGCCAAATGCCATGATCAGCACATCCGCCTGGAGCTCAAAGCCGGAGCCAACAATCGGTCTTGGACGACGACGTCCGTCCGGGCCGGGTTCCCCCATGTCGGTGCGGATCATACCGATCGCGCTGACCTGTCCCTTACGGTTGCGCTGGATATACTGCGGCTGGACGTTGAACTGGAATTCCACACCTTCCTCCCGCGCGTTGACCACCTCTTTTTTCGACCCCGGCATGCTCAACTCGTCTCGACGATAAGCGCAGGTCACGCTCGCGGCCCCGCGTCGCACCGCCGTACGCAGGCAGTCCATCGCAGTATCGCCACCGCCCAGCACCACGACGTGCTTGCCCTGGATATCGATAAGCGGGTACTCCGGACTCTCTTCCAGCCCCATCACCTCGCGGGTGCTGGCAATCAGGAACGGCAGCGCCTGGATCACACCCGGCGCGTCTTCACCTTCGAGCCCCGCCGCCATCAGGCCATAGGTACCGACGCCAAGGAACACCGCGTCGTAATTGGCGACTAAATCATTGAAGTCGACATCACGCCCAACTTCCTGGTTCAGATGGAATTGAATGCCCATTTCGCTGAAGATCGTCCGGCGCATACCGAGGATCCCTTTATCCAGCTTGAATGGCGGGATGCCGAACGTCAGCAGCCCGCCAATTTCCGGATGCTTATCAAAAACATCCACCTGCACACCTGCGCGCGCCAGAATATCGGCGCAGCCCAACCCGGCAGGCCCGGCGCCAATAATGGCGACCCGCTCCTTACGCGGCGTCACGCCAACCACCTGCGGACGCCAGCCCATCGCCAGCGCGGTGTCGGTGATGTAGCGTTCGAGATTGCCAATCGCGACCGAGCCGCCTTCGTTTTTCAGCGTGCATGCCCCTTCACATAAACGATCCTGCGGACAAACGCGGCCACAGATTTCCGGCAGCGAACTGCTCTGGTGGCACAGCTCCGCCGCTTCAATGATTTTTCCTTCATTAACCAGGCGAATAAAATCGGGAATGTGGTTATGCAGCGGACAGGTCCAGTTGCACCACGCTTTCTGCGCGCAGCTCAGGCAGCGTTCGCTCTCATATTCTGCGGCTGAGCAGGACAAACCGTAGTAAATCTCCTCGAAATGCGTTTTGCGCAGCGCGGCGTCCACCTTCCCGGCGCCGACGCGAGGCGGTTTTGCCAGAAACATTTCGCGACGGCCTGTCTGACGGGGCTGCACCGGCTGTCCGAGCACAGTTCGCGTCTGGCGCTCGCGGCGTAATTTTTCAAGCTGTTGTTCGTCCATCAAGCGCAGCGCCTGCGTTGGGCAAGTTGCCACACAGGCCGGTTGCCCGCTGGGATGTTTGCTACACAGGTCGCATTTCTGCGCCAGCTGTGGCGCATCTTCATTGGCGGCCACCATTTCGATGGCCCCGAACGGGCAACTGATGACGCAATTCTTACAACCTATGCATTTTTCCTGCTTCAGTTGAATGCTGTTATCGGCGAAATAAAGGGCGTCGGTTGGGCAGGAAGCCACACAGGGCGCGTCGTTACAGTGGTGACAGGTGGCGGTACGACTCTCTTTACGGTGGAAAACAACATGAATACGCGGCATGAAATCCTGCCGATGTAACGGCCAGTTATCCTGATGATGGGCGGTAACGCAGGCAACCTCGCAGGCATGACAACCAATACAGCTGGCGGCATCAGCAACAATAAATCGGTTCATTAGCTTCCCTTTTATTATTCAGATATTCATCAAGGGTCGCGATGCAATATTCAGGCGCATTTTTGGTTTCGCGTCTGTCGAGGTGATTTTTTGCGATACAGGTCAAATAAACCGGTCATATATAAAATAATGCTCATAAAATCATGGCATTAATAATTAATCTCATTTAGCCATTCCAGACGTCGTTCTCTTCGCCCCTACCAAAATGAGAGATAAATACTCTCATAGTGATAGCCGGTATTTTACCGCCCTTTCATTCCGCGTTGTCACCCCGGAATAATATCCGGCAAGTCGTGATTCCATTCACAAAAATATTATTTGCTTCCGATAACGGTTAATTCTGGCACAGCTTACGCATAGATATCGCCGTGCGCGCAACATGCTGATGACAACATCAGTTCAGGGAGGCGATAACTGCCTTCGAATCGTAACTTCCGCTCTCGCTGGGGCGAAAGTCGTACAGGAGATAACCACTTCATGAAAGATTCAGCCATTCCTGCCTCACGCCCGACGGCATCAACCGCGCCGGTCGATGAGGTTTTGCCGATTATGCAAATGATTCTCTACGGACTGCAGCACGTGCTGGTGATGTACGCAGGTGCGGTAGCCGTTCCCCTGGTGGTGGGCAGCGCGGTTGGCTTGCCCGCCGAGCACATTATTTTACTGATCAGCGCCGATCTATTTATCTGCGGCGCGGCCACCATTGTTCAGTCGATGGGGATTCGCCCCTGGCTCGGCTGCCGTTTGCCGCTGATTCAGGGCTGTACCTTCGCCGCGCTCATCCCGATGGTGCTGATCGGCAAAGAATACGGCATCGGCACCATTTCCGGTTCGGTGATTGTTTCGGGGATATTTATCCTCTGCTGCGCGCCGTGGATTAGCCGTCTGATTCGCTTCTTTCCCAAGGTGGTGATGGGCGGTATCGTGACGTTGATTGGTCTGTCGATCATGCCGGTGGCCGGCGGGTGGATCGGCGGCGGAAGCAGTGAAATGGAAGGATTTGGCGACCTGTTTTCGCTGCTGATGGCCGCGATCACGCTGGTTATTATCCTTAATCTGTATACCTTTGCTACCGGAGTAGTCAAAAACACCGCCGTACTCATTGGGCTGATTATTGGCACTATTCTCTGGAGCTTCTTCAAGCCGCTCGACTTTCACCTCGTGAACGCTACCCCGTGGCTGCACCTGCCGTCGGTGATGCAGTTTGCCCGCCCGGAGTTTCATATCGTGCCCGTCGCCCTGCTCTCTATGGTAATGGTGGTGGTGATGGTGGAGACCATGTCCTCAATTATGGCCACCGGCGATATTGTCGGTAAGAAAGTGGATGCCACCATGCTGCGCAACGGTCTGAACACCTGCGGGCTGGCCACCACCATCTGCGGATTCTTCAACCTCTTCCCCTATGCTGCCTTTGCGCAGAACGTCGGGTTAATCGGCCTGACCGGTGTTCGCAGCCGCTTTGTCGTCTCGGCCTCAGGGGCGATTCTCATTTTGATGGGCGTGTTCTCGAAAATGGCCGCGCTGGTGGTGCTGATCCCCAAACCGATCCTCGGCGGTGCCGGGATCGTCATGTTTGGCATGGTCGCCGTCTCCGGTATTCGTACCCTGGGACAGGTCAACTACCGTAACAATAACAATGGGATGGTGGTCGCACTGACCCTCGGTCTCGGCATGATGCCGGTGCTGGTGCCCAACCTGTTCACCCAGTTCCCCCCCATGATGCAGCTTTTCCTGCACAGTGGTATCACCATCGGGACGCTCACGGCCATCGTTGCCAACCTGACGCTCAACGGCAGCGTGCCGTTGCGTATTTCTCACGATGTACCGGAACCCGATCCGCTGCCGCCGAGCGCTGCGGCGCGAAATATGGCGGTGCGCACCGTCCGTATGTGGCTGCTGCTGCGCAAAGTGCAGAAAGGTCAACAACCACAACACAGCGCGGGGGAATAATGCACAACCGACTCATACTGGCGCTGCTGGCGCTGGCGTTAATGACGATCCCCGCCGTCCAGCAGGCCATTGCCTTTGGGGTGAGCAGCCGTTTTGATTTTGGGCTGCTGTTTTAGCGTTTTACCATTATCTGGAGAGTCATGATGAAGAAAGTGACCACCGTCTGCCCTTACTGTGCCGCTGGCTGCAAGCTGCAGCTGGTGGTTGAGGACGGGCGGATCGTGCGCGCAGAAGCGGCGATGGGCAAAAATAACCAGGGGACGCTGTGTCTGAAAGGCTACTACGGCTGGGATTTTGTCCACGATACCCGCATTCTGACGCCACGGCTGCAAACGCCAATGATCCGTCGCCAGCGTGGCGGCAAACTGGAAGCCGTTTCGTGGAACGAGGCGCTGGATTACGTCGCCGCGCGGCTTAGCGAGATCAAAGCAAAATATGGCCCCGACGCCATTCAAACCACCGGTTCTTCGCGGGGTACCGGCAACGAAACTAACTATGTGATGCAAAAGTTCGCCCGCGCGGTCATCGGCACCAATAACGTTGACTGCTGCGCGCGCGTCTGACACGGCCCTTCGGTTGCAGGTCTGCACCAATCGGTCGGTAACGGCGCAATGAGCAATGCCATCACCGAAATTGATAACAGTGAGCTGGTGTTTATCTTCGGCTACAATCCGGCAGATTCTCACCCTATCGTCGCCAATCATGTGCTTAATGCGAAGCGAAATGGCGCCAAAATTATTGTCTGTGATCCACGGCGTATAGAAACCGCCCGGATTGCCGATATGCATCTGGCGCTAAAAAATGGTTCGAATATCGCGCTGTTAAACGCTATCGGCCACGTCATTATTGCGGAGGATCTCTACGACAAATCTTTCGTTGCCCAGCGTTCTGAGGGCTTTGAAGAGTACCGTAAAATCGTCGAAGGCTATCCGCCGGAGTCGGTTGAAGAGATTACCGGCGTCAGCGCGCAGGACATTCGCGCGTGCGCCCGACTGTATGCCCGCGCCACGACGGCCACGATTCTTTGGGGCATGGGCGTCACCCAGTTCTACCAGGGGGTAGAAACGGTGCGCGCTCTGACCAGCCTGGCGATTCTGACCGGCAATCTTGGCAAAGCGAGCGTCGGCGTCAACCCGGTTCGCGGGCAAAATAACGTTCAGGGGGCCTGTGATATGGGCGCCCTGCCGGATACCTATCCGGGCTATCAGTTCGTTAACGTTGCCGAAAACCGCGAGAAGTTCGCCAAAGCCTGGGGCGTCGAAAGCCTGCCGGCTCATACTGGCTATCGTATCAGCGAACTACCGCATCGGGCAGCGAACGGGGAAGTCCGTGCTGCGTACATTATGGGTGAAGATCCGTTACAAACCGACGCCGAGCTGTCGGCGGTGCGTAAGGCGTTTGCGACGCTGGAGCTGGTGATTGTGCAGGACATTTTCATGACCAAAACCGCTGCGGCGGCCGACGTCATCCTCCCCTCGACGTCGTGGGGCGAGCATGAAGGGGTTTATACTGCCGCAGACCGGGGCTTCCAGCGCTTCTTTAAAGCGGTGGAGCCGCAGTGGGATCTGAAAACCGACTGGCAAATTATTAGCGAAATCGCCACCCGCATGGGCTATCCGATGCACTACCGTAACACTCAGGAAATCTGGGATGAATTGCGGCACTTGTGTCCGGATTTCTTCGGCGCCACCTATGAGAAAATGGGTGAGCTCGGGTACGTACAGTGGCCATGTCGGGATGAATCACCGGCGGATAAGGGAACCTCATGGCTGTTTGCCGATCGCTTCTCCACGGCAAACGGGCTGGCGAAATTCTTCACCTGTGATTGGGTAGCGCCAATCGATAAATTAACGGAAGAATTTCCCATGGTGCTCTCGACGGTACGCGAGGTAGGCCACTACTCCTGCCGTTCGATGACCGGCAACTGTTCAGCGCTCTCGACGCTGGCCGACGAACCGGGTTATGCGCAGATCAATACCGCCGACGCAGCGCGTTTAGGTATTGCCGATGAATCGCTGGTGTGGGTGAACTCACGTAAAGGGCGAATTATTACCCGGGCCAAAGTCAGCGAAAGGCCCAATAAAGGGGCGATTTACATGACCTACCAGTGGTGGGTCGGCGCCTGTAACGAGCTGGTCACGGAAAATCTTAGCCCAGTCACCAAAACGCCGGAGTACAAGTATTGTGCGGTGCGGGTAGAGGCGATTGCCGATCAGGCGGCAGCGGAACGCTATGTCATAGAAGAGTATGCGAAGCTCAAAGCACAACTACGGGAATGCAGCGAGAGTCATGCGTAATCGGCGTTGGGGAGGTTTCAACCTCCCCGGGGCGCCATCACCGCGTTATGACTTTAAGGCGTGGTGAATTGAATCAAGAATCGGCTGGTAGCCGGTACAGCGACAGATATTACCTTCCAGTACATCCTTCAGTTGTTCATCACTCGGCTGCGGCACCTCTTGCAGCAGCGCGGTCGTGCTGACCAGCACGCCCGGCGTACAGAATCCGCACTGAACGCCGCCTTTCTCAACAAAAGCATTCTGCAATTTTTGCGTAATGGGGTTGTCGTTTAACCCTTCCAGGGTGGTGATTTCCGCCTCATCGCACTGTTCTGCCAGCACCAGACAGGAACAGACCGCTTTGCCGTCCATCATCACCGTACAGGCACCGCATTCACCAATAGAGCAGCCTTCTTTTGTCGCGGTTAGCTTCAGGGTGTTGCGAACCAAATCCAGCAGACGCATATTGCCTTCGACCTTAGCTTCCACCAGTTTGCCGTTGACCTTCACTTTAATGATACTCATCTCGTTGTCCTCGACAGGGCGCCGGGCGCCCTGCTTTCATTGATTATTGAGCGGATGCCTGCGTCATCATGTCGCGGAACATGCTGACAAAAACCGGCTGCTTATAGGCGGCAGACCAGCGTTTGCCGATCGCGGCATAAATCAGCTTGTCCAGCACCTCGCAGGCGCTATCAACGGTTTGCGGCGTGATACGCTGCCCCACCAGGCAGCGCTCGACATCGAGCAGACGCTGCGGTTTGCTGAATAACGCGCCGTCGACCAGACGGCAGTAGCTCACGGTACCGTCAGCGGTGAATTCCAGCAGCGCGGTTAAGCTCTGGCGGGTAATGTTCAGTGCATTACGTCGTCCAAGCTGATGGTAGAACCCCTTCGCTTTTGGGTGCGCCGGCGGCGGAAGGATCACGCGCGTCAGCAGTTCATCTGGCTGGCGTTGCGTTTTGTAGCCAGAGAGCAGGAACTCGGCCAGTGACATACGCCGTGTGGCAGCATGGGAACGCAGTTCAACGCTGGCGTCGTAGAGAATCGACGGCGGGATGGAGTCACCACATGGCGCCGCGTTGACGATATTGCCGCCGATGGTGGCGCGGTTACGAATCTGGTGTGAGCCGACGGTATGACAGGCCTGCACCAGCAGCGGGTAACGTTCGCGCAGCAGAGGGTGGTCGGTAATACGGTTAAAGGTGACCGCGGCGCCAATCGACACTTCGTGGCTTTGCGGGTCTTCCGTCACCTGAGTCAGTTCGCTGAGACGAGAGATATCAACCAGCTTCACCGATTTGGTTTGCAGACGCCCCTGAACGATCACATCGGTCCCCCCTGCGATGACCGTGACACCGTCACTTTCAAGCAGCGCCAGGGCTTCATCCAGCGTCTTCGGGCGCGTCACCGTAACGTCTGTCAGCCGCAGCACCTGCTTTTTGTTCTCCTGTTCAATCATCAGTTCACTTTGCCGTGCCGGTTTTTTCAGGTTATAGCCAAGAATCACCTGTTCCAGCGTCAGCGGCAGCTTATTAAAACGCGTGCCTAGCGCAAAACTTACGGCGTTATTGATGGCGGCGGCCGCCAGTTCAGTCGCCGGTTCGCCGATACCTTTTGCCCCAAGCGGGCCTGCTTTATCCGGGTTTTCCACCCCGATCACCGTAATGGCGGGAATGTCCTTGATCGTTGGCAGCAGGTAGCTATCAAAGTTCTCCGACTTCACCTGGCCGTGCTCAATATTGAAATCTTCCAGTAGTGCGTAGCCGAAGCCCTGCGCCACGCCGCCGCATACCTGCCCTTCAAAACCGACGGGATTGAGCACCTGACCGACATCATGCGCGGCGGTGACGTGCAGCAGGTCGGTCTTACCCGTGCTGATGTTCACCCGCACTTCCGCCACCTGGCAACCATATACCCAGGTGAAGTACGGGCTGCCACAGCCTTTTTCTTCATCCCAGTGGATCGGCGGCGGCACAAACCAACCGTATTCCGTCAGGCTGACGCTGGCCCATTTAGTTTTATTAACCGCATCTTTAAACGCGATACGTTGGCTATCATCTTGTTTATTGATGATAAAACCGTCCTGCCAGCGGGTATCTTCAAGTCGCGTCGCGCCGATGGTCTCACCCACGACGCTCAGAATACGGCGCTTAATTTTCTCTGCCGCGTCCAGAATCGCCCCGCCGCCAACCATCGTCCCGCGCGTGGCCGCCGTTGAGCCCCCGTCGCCGATCACCGAGGTGGGCGGTTCACTGAAGTGAATGTCGGCCATCGCGATCCCGAAAGCTTCAGCGGCGATTAGCGACATGGTGGTCTGTAGCCCCTGACCGTTTTCCGACACCGACGTGGAGAGGTTGACGCTGCCGTCCTCGTTCACCTGAATCAACGCCGTTGAGGTATCGACACCTTCCGCACCAATGGAGCAGCCGCGGTAGCTGAGCGCTAACCCAATGCCGTAGCGATATACGCCACCCTGTTCGTTCAGCACATGGTAATGCTTACGCTTGGCCATAAACTCCGCCGAGGCGGCGGCCTTTTTCAGCACCTCGAGTGCCGACACCGTATGCTGATCGAAAACCTGGCCAGTGACGGACGTATCGCCTTGACGTAATGCGTTGATTTCACGTATTTCAACCGGGGAAATATTCAGATACTCGGCAATTTCATCCATCAACGATTCATTCGCATAAACCACCTGCGGGGAACCAAAACCGCGCATCGCCGAGGTATAACTGTTGTTGGTGTATATCGCTTTCACATCAATATGCACATTAGGAATGGCGTAAGGACCTGCCGCCTGTACGGAAGAACGCCAGGTCACAAACGGTGATGACGCGGCATAGCCCCCGCTGTCGGCGAGAATATCGACTTTCATCGCCTGGATACGTCCGGCGTCGCTAAAGCCGACTTTGTATTTCATTTTGTACGGGTGGCGCTTGCAGCTTTCAATAATGGACTGTTCACGGGTATAGGCGAACTTGATTGGTTTTCCGGTCAACCGTGTCAGCAGCGCGGAGCGGCAGGCAAGATGATCAATCACATCATCTTTACCGCCAAACGAACCGCCCATCACCGCGCGCTTGACGTTAATCTGGCTCTGCGGGCAGCCCATAAATTTGGCCACAAAGCCGCGCACGCGGTGCGGGTTCTGAATGGAGCCGGAAATAATCAGGCTGCCATCGGTAGGATCAAGCCAGGTCAGTACCACTTCCGGCTCAATGTAGGCGTGTTCCTGGAAGCCCACCTCATATTCGCGTTCAAGGATATGCCGGGAATCGGCAAATCCCTTTTCGATATCGCCTTTCAACGTGTGGTGATGCGCGGCAATATTGTCGTCGCGCTCCGGGTGAATTCGCCGTGCATCCGGCGCCAGCGCGGATTCCACGTCGGTTAGCGGCGCATACGGCGTGTAGCGCACGTGAATTTTGTCAGCCGCTTCGCATGCCGCCTCATAGGTGGTTGCGGCGACGACGGCGATCACGTCGCCGTGAAAGACCACCTCATCTTTGACGATTGGCAGGTAATCTTTAACGATAACGCCGACCACCGGCGTGCCGGGAATATCCTGCCAGGTGGCAATCCTGACCACACCCTCTACCGCCAGCGCGTCGCTGAGATCCAGTTCTTCGATTTTGCCCGCCGGGATATCCGCATAGCGGCAGACGCCGTAGAGCATATCCGGCAACGTAATATCATCGCCGTATAGGGCGGTTCCTTTGACTTTCGCCAATCCATCCACGCGTCCTGGCGACGCTGAACGCAAAGCACACATAACGCTCCCCTTATTATCAATCCTGTAAGTAGTTACGGGAAAAGCCCATCGCTACGTACAAATCCAAGATTTATGCCAGAGATCAACGAGGTGGCTGTTAGGGTTCGTTTTTGTGATTGCGCCCGCGTTAATGGTCAATCACAGGGAGAAATCGGCCTGTCGAACGAGGAGTGGGCAGAGAATTCGTGTCGTGCTGTCGGTGAATTATCAAAGTAATAATCGGTTTTTATCAAAATAATAATGGCTTAGCGCGTATTAACCGAACATTCACTGTCAAGGGTCAGTAAAGGTAACGCTCCCTGCTGGCTAAGCGATTGACTTCGCCGCAAATAGTACGAAAATGTTCCCCACTCGTGACAACCCGAATAACGGCACCTATGACTTCCAGCTCTTTTCGTTTTTCCCGCCTCTCCACCCTGAAAAAGGCCAGCGCGCTGATCGTTGCCGCATTTTTACTGGTTAGCTGCGATTCGAAACAATCGACGACGCCCTCCTCTACCGTGAAACCGGGCAGTTCACAGCAGAGCAACGAACCGATGCGCGGCGTCTGGCTAACCACGGTGTCACGTCTTGACTGGCCGCCGATAAGCTCCATCAATGCGCCTGACGCCACCCTGCGCGTCGAACAACAGCAAGCCGCGCTGCGGGCAAAACTCGATAAGCTGAAAAGTCTCGGCATCAATACCGTTTTTTTCCAGGTAAAACCGGACGCAACGGCGCTATGGAAATCGGACATTCTGCCCTGGTCTGATGTGATGACCGGCAATATTGGCGAATATCCTGGCTACGATCCGCTGCAGTTTATGCTCGATGAAGCGCACAAACGCGGCATGAAAGTCCATGCCTGGTTTAACCCGTATCGGGTTTCGACCAATACCAAACCCTCAACCGTCACCGCGCTCAATAACACCCTGTCGATGACGCCTCCGAGCGTGTTTGTGTTACATCGTGACTGGATTCGCACGGCCAGTGACCGTTTTGTCCTCGACCCCGGTATTCCGGAAGCGCGTGATTGGATCACCAGCATCGTTGCCGAGGTGGTATCGCGCTATGACATCGATGGCGTGCAGTTTGATGATTATTTCTATACCGAAACCGCCGGTTCTTCGCTGAACGACACCGTGACCTTCCGCCGCTACGGTCAGGGGTTTGCCTCGAAAGCGGACTGGCGTCGACACAATACGCAGGAATTGATCGCCCAGGTCTCCCGCACCATTAAGCAGTTGAAGCCGAATGTCGAGTTTGGCGTGAGTCCTGCCGGCGTATGGCGTAACCGTTCGCACGATCCGGCGGGATCGGAGACTCGCGGTGCAGCAGCCTACGATGAATCCTATGCCGATACCCGTCAGTGGGTGCAGCAGGGTTTGCTCGATTATATCGCCCCGCAGATTTACTGGCCGTTTGCCCGTGATGCGGCGCGTTACGACGTGCTGGCCAAATGGTGGGCTGACGTGGTTAAACCGACCAACACGCGCCTTTATATTGGCATCGCGCTGTATAAAGTGGGCGAACCCTCGAAGAATGAGCCGGACTGGAGCATCGAAGGCGGTGTGCCGGAGCTGAAAAAGCAGATTGACCTGAATGAGTCGGCCGCCAACATCAATGGAACGATTCTGTTCCGCGAAGCTTATCTGGAACAACCGCAAACGCAGCAGGCCGTTGATTATTTAAGAAGCCGCTGGGGGAAATAATAACCACAAGGAATCAGCCACTACTGGCTGATTCCTTTAATAAAAATCGAGATAAGTTACATCGGTGTGAATTATAATCAGTAATATCTTTTTATCTCACCAATAATAAGAAAAAAAGCTTGCAGCCGCTGCGGCGGTACCCGTAGTATCGAAAACAAGCACAATGAATAAATAATAACAACGACCTCATCCCTCTACATTTCTTTCCCGTTTGGATACCCAATAATTCGCCCATTAACGTTCGCGTTATTCTCGATATATATGAGTACTATGACTAAAGACACCGTAATATCTCGTCCTCAATGGACGAAAAAGGACACCATCTGGATGATGGGTGTGTATGGCGCTACCGTCGGAGCAGGCACGCTTTTCCTGCCGGTAGAAATCGGCACGCGCGGTCCGCTCGTCTTTATTCTCCTGCTTCTACTCGGTTTCCCGCTATCGTTAGTACCGCACGTGCTGATTTGCCGCGTTTTTATGCGCGATAATGCCGGGCAAACGCAAAACGACCGCACGCTGCCGCTCTTCGGCTCTTTCTTCGGCGCCAAAGGCCGCCAGGCAATGAAGCTGTTTTTCTGCGTCGCGCACTATCCTGTGACGTTGGTGTACGCCGTTTCGCTCATTAATGCCCTCAGCCATTTCCTTAACGAACGTCTGCATTTCGCCGGCTTCAACCGCGCCTCTCTGATGCTGGTCGTGCTTGCGATTTTGCATCTCGTGCTGAGTAAAGGCCGCGATAAAGTCGTCAGTACTATGAGCGCACTGGCGTTACCGTTCGCCATCGCCATCATTGTGGTGGCCGCTTCGCAAATCCCGGCATGGGATATCAGCAACATCACCCACGCCTGGCAGTTGACTCACGCCACCTCGGTTGGTAATTCACTGAAAGATTTGTGGCTGACGCTGCCGCTGATCGCCTTTTCACTCTGCTCCGCGCCGCTGATTCCCGCGTTGGCCTCCTGGTATCGCGAACCGGGCAACGGTGGGGAAACCCAATCCGTTCGCGTGATTCGTCGCGCCTATGGTCTGATATTCTTCAGCATTATTTTCTTCGTACTGAGCTGCATTTTGAGCACCCCGCGCGAAACCTTTGAAATGGCCAAAGCGCAAAACCTCAACGTGCTGTCGGTTATCGGCGGTAATGACGGTATGAATGTGATGATCTATCTGGCACCGCTGATTGCGATTCTGGGAATGACCAAATCATTTTTAGGTATTTCAATGCCGGTGGCCGAAACATTTAACGTATTGGCAACGGACCTGTTGGGTATTAAACGGACCAGCCATATTAAGCAGATTAAATTAATGATTTCGGTCTTAATGTTTATCGTCACATCGGTGGTGGTTTATATTAACCCGGATGTCATTAATATGATCGAAACACTTTGTGGCCCGTTAATTGCCATTTTCCTGTTTATTATTCCAACCTGGTTAATCTTCACCCGGGCTGCGCTGAAACCGATGCGCGGTGTGGTCTCAATCATGGTGATGATCAGCGGCATTCTGACAGTATCCGCGCTGCTTTACGGGATGTTCTGAAAACAAGCTGACTCAAGGGTGGCATAGTGGCCTATGCCACCCTCACGCATTAACGATAAACGTACATCCCGCCTTCCTTTCCCCGGCTAAACAGCACCTGCCAGAGTTCAATATCGCGGGCGCGAAATGCGCCGGCACAGGCACACAGGTAGTAATTAAACATCCGACGGAAACGCGGCGTATAACGTAGGGCCAGTTCGGGCCAGGCGTCGTTAAAACGTTGATGCCATGCCATCAAGGTTTTGTCGTAATCACTGCCAAAGTTGTGCCAGTCCTCCATGATCAGCCGTTTTTCGCTCACGCTGGCGATCTGACGAATCGAAGGCAAACACCCGTTCGGGAAAATGTACTTGTTGATCCACGGGTCGACGTTTACACCACTTTCATTGCTGCCAATGGTATGCAACAAAAACAGCCCCTCTTTCTTCAGGCAGCGGTCAACTACGCTAAAGTAGGTGTCATAGTTTTTCGGCCCGACGTGCTCGAACATCCCCACAGACACAATGCGATCGTACGTTCTATCCAGGTCGCGATAATCCTGAAGCAGAATCGTGACGTCTAAACCTTCACCGCGCTGCTGGGCCATTTTCTGCTGCTCTTGCGAGATGGTCACGCCATCAACGCTAACGCCATAGTGTTGCGCGGCGTAGGCTGCCAGCCCTCCCCAGCCGCAGCCAATATCCAGCAGACGCATACCTGGCTTGAGCTGTAATTTTTCACAAATCATCTTCAGCTTGGCATTTTGCGCCTGCTCAAGCGTCTCCGCTTCTCGCCAGTAAGCGCAGGAGTATTGCATGTGGGGATCAAGCATGCGGGCGAAGAGATCGTTGCCAATATCGTAGTGTTCTTTGCCAACAATCCAGGAACGTCGACGCGTCTGGAGATTAAATAATCGTGCACCGGCAATGCGCAGAATATCTTTCAGGTTTCCCGGCATCTGTTTATCCAGTTTGCCTTTGAGAATTTTATAGAACAACACATCCAGTCGGTCGCAATCCCACCAACCATCCATATAACTTTCGCCAAAACCGAGAGAACCTTGCTGAAAAACACGCTTAAAAAAATCAGCATGATGAACCTGAATATCCCAGGGGCGCGAACCGTTAATCTTAATATCCGCCTGCTGAAGCAGTTCTTTAGCCATTCGCGACCAATTATCATTCAATTCTTCAACATTTATTACGTCAGAGCAAACCGTCGCCATAATCCTAATCCGTCATCAAGTCATTTTATTCTGCGTGAGATTATCATTGATAACACGATGGTATGTATTATGATGTCAGGACATTATTTATCGAGTAGACGCCATTATGGTCGACAAGCGCCCCCCTTTTTCCAGCATACAGCCTAAGAAGTGGTTTTCATCGCAGGATGATTCGATGAAAGAGCTGCCGCAGTCGGTTTATTTTCGCTCATATGTGCTTGAAGCCAATAATCATGTTGCCGACCACAGCCATGTCTTCACCCAATTCCATTTTGCCCGTACCGGTAGTATGCGCATCGACGTGGCGGGAAAATGTTGGGTGATTCCTGCGCATTATGGAATCTGGATCCCACACAACATCACGCATGCGGTATGGGCGCTGGATGATGTGTACCTGGAGAGCGTGGATGTTGAACCGGCATTTTTACCCGAGCCGATCAACGAGTGTAAAATGGTGGCAATCAGCGATTTTGCCCGCGAATTCATTCATTATGCCACCACAAACACGCCAGAACGCTATGACATTTCCGGTAAAGAGGGTCAACTGGTGAGCGTGCTGCTGGATGTTCTTTTGCAGCTTCCGGAGGTGGAGTTGATGTTACCGTGGCCGCATGATGATGCTCTGATAAAGGTATGCAGAACGATTCAGGAATCACCAGGACTGGAACATTCAATGGAATATTGGGCCGATCATCTGGGCATGTCGGCCCGTACTTTTTCCCGTCATTTTAAAAAAGAGACCGGTCTACCTTTTAGCGCGTGGAAACAGAAAATGCGTATTCTGGAGTCGGTCATGCTGCTGAAGAAAAACAAAAATGTCACCGCCGTAGCGTTAGAGGTGGGTTATTCGAGCACGGCTGCATTTAGTTATGCTTTCCGCCAGGCTTTGGGCGTTCCTCCTTCCAGTTATTAATGGATAGGTTTGCTTCTGGGATTATATTTATAGATAAACGCACTCGATCTTCCGGTGAGCAGCTGGACTTCTTTAATGCTATATCCTTGCTGTAGCAACTGCTGAATTCTTATTTTATCGCGCTCAATATTTTGCTTCTTTTCGTTTCCTGTGAGCGCTACAGCAGGTGATTTTATTTGCAAATGTAAACTGCAGAGATCTATTTTTTCCGCTGCCAGTCGGCACTGGGTTTTATCAGCGTCAAAATGTGTAGAGACTTCCCGCCAGATACGTAGAGCACGGCGGTAAAAACCTTTCGTTTCGTTAAGTTGGGCGAGCACAATGAGTGCATTAACTTCTGCGGACATAATCAAAGACCCAGTAATGAATGGACAGTACGCGTATGCGCTATGGCTGACTTCATTTGTATGATAAATACAAATTCCCCGTACTGTCTACGGACAACCTGCTCTTTTTACATACTGATTTTTCATACTTTCCATGCCTGAATGGCATCGTTGCGGTACCAGACAGTAGAAAATTGGCCCAATTTCATCGAAAACTGGCTTTCAGCCAATGGCGAGATTTTGCCGCTGCCGCATACTGTCTTCAGTGACCCCAACACAGGATTTTGACGATGGACATCATGCAAATACGCAATGCGACTCAGTTGATCGCTTATGCGGGTAAACGTTTCCTTATTGACCCAATGCTGGCGGCAAAAGACGCCTATCCTGGCTTTGCAGGCAGCGCACGCGCTCACCTTCGTAACCCGATGGTTGAATTGCCAGTCCCCATCGAGCGCCTGCTGGATGTGGACGCCATCATCGTGACACATACCCATCCCGACCATTGGGACGACGCTGCGGCGGCTTTGATTCCGAAATCTATGCTGATTTATGTGCAGAATGCCAGCGACGAGGCCATGCTCCGCGCTCAGGGGTTTACCCAATTACGCCAGCTTTCCGACACCAGCCGCTATGGCGATATCATGTTGACCAAAACCCACGGTCAACATGGTTCTGACGCCGCCTATGCGATTCCTGAGCTGGCTCAGCGTTTGGGGGAAGCCTGCGGTGTGGTATTCCAGCATCCTGATGAAAAAACGCTCTATCTGATCGGAGATTCAATCTGGACCAAAGGTATTGAAGAGAACCTGCGCCAGTATCAGCCCGATGTGCTTATCATGAATACCGGTTGGGCACACCTGCTGGGTTTTGGCCCCATCATCTTCGGAATGGAAGATGTCCTCAAAGCCCACAGCCTGTTACCGCAAGCGCAGATCGTCGCCACCCATATGGAGGCACTCAATCACTGTCTTGTTACGCGCAGCGCCTTGCTGGACTATGCGCGCGATAATCAGATTGAAACCGTTGTCAGCGCCCCGGCTGATGGTGACACTGTCACCTATTAACAAGAGAAAAACGCTATGACCACCACCTCGGTTGCTATCGTCGCCAGCGAAGGCTTCAGCACATTTCATTTTTCGGTTCCGCTGATTCTGTTTGGCGATAGTGTCAGCAGCGAAAAGCGTTTCACTCGCTATATTTGCGCAGAAACGCCTGGAATGGTCTGGTCTAAGGAGGGCACGGCGGTCATCGCTGATGCTGATTTTTCTACCCTTGCGCAATGCGAGATTGTCATTGTTCCCTACTGGCGGGATGTGGATGAAAAACCCTCACCCGCGCTGCTCGCTGCACTGGTCGCCGCGCGTCAAAATGGCGCTACGCTGGTCGGTCTGTGCCTCGGCACCTTCGCATTGGCTTATGCGGGGTTACTGGACCATCATCGCGCCGTGACCCACTGGGAGTTTGAAAACGCGTTTCTGCGTTTATTTCCCGACGTGCGGCTCGACGTCAACGTGCTTTATACGGACGATGACGGTCTTATCACCTCCGCCGGTACCGCCGCGGCGCTGGACTGCTGTCTGTACGTTATCCGTCAGCGTTTTGGCACAAAAGTAGCCAACCAGATAGCCCGACGGATGGTCACGCCGCCCCATCGGGAAGGCGGCCAGACGCAGTACATTGAGCAAGCGCTGCCGCAACGGAGCTACGATAAACGCATCAATAATCTGCTGGATTTCTTACAGCAGAATCTCGAGACACCGCTCAGTATTGATCTGCTGGCCGAACGCGCGGCAATGAGTCGTCGCTCCTTGACCCGCCATTTCCAGAAGGCCATGGGGATGTCGATTGGGGAATGGGTGACGACAGAGCGACTGCGGCGAAGCCAACGACTGCTGGAGAGCAGCCAGCTGTCCATTGAGCAGGTTGCGGAACGTGCGGGCTTTCAGTCATCTATCACGTTTCGTCAGACCTTTCGTGAAAAAATGGGCGTCAGTCCCGGCGAGTGGCGTAAGACGTTTCAGGGATGAAGCGCCCGATGTTATCCACAGAAACGGTGCACAACCTTGTGGGTAAATAGCCTAAAAGCCGTTGATTATTGGCATGTTCATACATTGTACAAGGGCGCAACAGGTATCGCGCCCGGAAGGACGGTTTCGCTCTACTCACTTTAGCTTACCAGCTAAAGGAACGAACCAGCGACAGGTCCCAGGCAGTCGCAAACAGTGAAATGAACAGAATGATGTTAACGGCAGTCTCGATACGCCTTTCCATTTTGATTCTCCTTATGTCACTGCAACCATTAAACACGGAAAACCTTAATGATTTATTCTGTGTATTCGGTTTAAAGCCTAACACAATATCGTACATAATCATCCGCAGCGATGAATTCATCATAAAGCTTACGGGCAGGATTATGAATACGAGTATGCCAGTAGAAACGTGACCACCCCTGCTCTTTGGCCTCATTTAGCACGAAATGCATCAGCTGGCGTGCAATTCCCTGGCCGCGGTACGCCGGCTCAACGAACAAGTCTTCCAGATAGCAGATGGGTGAACTTACCCAGGTCCCTTCGTGCAGAACACAGAGCGCGAATGCCGCCACACGTCCATCCACCACGGCAACCCGGCCAAAAATTGGCGATTCAGGACTCAGTATCCGCTGCCAGGTATGCTCGGTGATCTCATCAGCAAGGCTGCTGCCATAAAAGTCGTTATATCCTTTCCACAGCGCTAACCACTGAGCTTTATCTTCTGCCTGAATGGGACGATTCACAACGTTCACGTGTCACCTCTTAGCTGAGCTGATAGTACTTATCGACGGTAAGGCGCGCAGGTATCTCTGTGGCATCGTTCATTTGCAGCAGGTCGATCTCGATGGCATTGCAGATGGCATCCAGCGGTAAGTCATTATTTTCCATACCGAAGGGTTCTTCAAGCTCTTCTGCTAACGTATCCAGCGAGATAAAGGTATACGAAATCAGCACCGAGACAAACGGCGTCATATAGTGCAAATCAACCACCAACGCGAAAGGCAGCATGATGCAGAACAGATACACCGTACGGTGAAGAATCAACGAATAGGCGAAGGGTACCGGCGTGTTGGCAATACGCTCGCAGCCCGCCAGCACGATAGACATATCGTTAAGACGGATATTCAGACTGTGGAACAGAATATCCGACAACTCACCCGCCCGACGACGTTCCGCCAGCCACTCACCCATGATCAACAGAATTCGGTTCGCCGGAGACTGTGCGGCCAGCACCTGGTTAAGATGCGGCTCGCTAAGATACTTTGCCAGCACGGCACGTGTCGGCTGACGGCGTAGAGTCAGACGAAGACAATGGGCAAAGGCAATCTGCAAACCTACAAATTCACTGACATGCGGATCGTCATGCAGCGTATTTTTGACCTCGCGAAGCAAAGAGCGTGAGGCGATCATCAGTTGGCCCCATAGTTGCCTCGCCTCGACGTAGCGTGAATAGCAGGCGTTATTGCGAAAACCCAGAAAGATTGCAATGGCCACGCCGAGAATACTGAACGGCGCGACGGTCAATTTCACGCCAAGCGACGAATACCACGGCAAAATGAGGATCACCACAATCGACAACAGAAAGTTGAGCAGTAAACGCGAGAAAATTTTTGGCAGTACCGAGCCGTGCCAAACGAAAATGCGAGCCAGCCAGTGCTGGTGAGGACGAACGATCATTTTTATATCAATCAGGTTAATAAGTTGTGTATTAAACGTGATCTTCATCATGTATTCAAGCGATGATCAGGCGGTAATGATATGCTTTGCGGCGCTCCTTCTTACTGGCAGACCCTTTTGCTCGATGTTTCATGAGGATAATAAGCGAATAAAAAATGTATGTTGTAACTAATAAAGCAGGCTAGCAACGATGCATCGCCCTCTTTGCGTTTGGTCGCACAACAAACAAAAAACCCGGCCAGTGCCGGGTTTACAGCTGCGATCAGGCCGTGATTAGCAAAGCGGCTGTACCGCTTTACGCATGCCCTGAGTCAGAATAGCGTCGAGGTCAGCAGCGACTTGTTCGACCAATCCAGAAACCTGTGTAAGATCTTGTTCCCAGTGTTCGCTGACAGACAGTACCGCGCTAACCAGATCGGTGGTGCTAATCTGTT
Source organism: Kluyvera sp. CRP (assembly GCF_019930565.1). NCBI lineage: Bacteria > Pseudomonadati > Pseudomonadota > Gammaproteobacteria > Enterobacterales > Enterobacteriaceae > Kluyvera > Kluyvera sp. CRP. The sequence continues at coordinate 3,747,222 of NZ_CP082841.1, forward strand.
GGTCGCGATGTTGCGCCCACAGCTGCTGGTAACGTTCAATCCAGTGCGCATCATCCTGCACCGGATAGGCTTCACCGTTACGTTCTGCGCGATAGAAGGCAATCAGAGCAGCCAACGCAAAAGTGAGACGCGCAGGCAATTTACCGCTCGCCTTCTGCCCTGCCAGCAGCTGCGGCAGAATACGGGTACGGAATTTCGTCATACCGTTCAGCGCAATAGACAGCAGTTGGTGCTTGATATACGGGTTACGGAAACGACCAGTTACCGCACTCGCAAACGACTCCAGCTCGTCTTTCGGCAGGTCCAGCACCGGGATGATTTCCTGGTGGATCGCTTTCTCAACGAATGCGCAGATTTCCGCATCGTTCATCGCTTCACCCACGGTATCAATACCTGCCTGGAAAGCTACCGGCACCAGCGCGGTGTGCGCACCGTTCAGAATCGCAACTTTACGTTCTTTATACGGCTTGATGTCGTCAACAATCAGCACGTTCAGCGCCAGTTTATCCAGACGCAGTTCGCTGGCTAGTGATTTTGGCCCCTGAATCACGAACAGGTAGAAGTGCTCAGCGGTATCGAGGAAACCGTCTTTATAACCCAGTTCCGCTTCCAGTTGAGAGGCTTCATCACGCGGATAACCGGTCACGATACGGTCAACGAGGGTTGAGCAGAAGGCGTTAGACTCATTCAGCCAGGTCATGAATTCTGCCGGCAGCGCCCACTCCTGCGCGTAACGAACCACCAGCTCGTGCAGGGCTTCACCGTTATAATCAATCAGTTCGCAAGGAATGATCACCCAACCTTTATCCGCCGCACCGTTGAAATGGCTGAAGCGCTCGAACAGCAGACGAGTCAGTTTTGCCGGGTAGCTAACCGCCGGTGCATCGTCAAACTTATCGCCTGCGTGATAGCTAATACCCGCTTCGGTGGTGTTGGAAAACACAAAACGCATGTCCGGGTTATGAGCCAGCTTGAGGAATTCTGCGTAATCGTTATAGGCGCTGATTTCACGGTTGACGGAGCGGATCAGGCGCGCATCGCTCACCGCTTCACCCTTCTCATTCAGACCGCGAATAATCGTGGTGTACAGGCCATCCTGAGTACTCAGTGAAGGCGGGAAGTCGCTGGCGATCGGACGAACGATAACCACGCCTGAATTCAGGTCGGTTTTTTCGTTCAGCAGGTCAATCTGCCAGTCAACAAACGCGCGCAGGAAGTTTCCTTCGCCAAACTGGATAATACGTTCAGGGTATTGGGCACCGGGGAAATCATGGCGGTTAAGTGTTTTCACAATGGGTTCCTTTCTGGATTAGTCATACAGCCTGCTCAATTGGTCTAATAACTTATCAGATTTTCCGCTTATGAAACCCTGTTTTGATCAAAACTGCGAGAATAAATAGTGAGTCTATAAAAATTTGTAAAAAATCGAGGTCGCCGTCAGCGTACCGTCTGGCATAAGGGCATAGCGCGGCACTTCGCCCACTTTCTGCCATCCGCAGCGCTGATAGAAGTTTTCCGCCCCGCTGCCAGTGGCAGTATCCAGCACCAGCACGTTTTTCCCCGCATCAACCGCAACCGCTTCCAGTCGCTGCATCAGCGCTCGCGCAATGCCGCCGCGACGGGCGCGTTCGTGTACTAACAGTTTTGCCACGTCGGCACGATGCGGTTGGTTTTCTGGCTGATCGATAATCAGCTGAACGGTACCGACAATCGTCTGGTCGACATCTTTGGCCACGAGAACCACGCGTTCGTCGCGCCCAACGCTGGCGGCAGTTCGCCGCCAGAATGCCAGCGCGGTATCGTGATGAAAAGGCAGCATAAAGCTAACCGATGCGCCGCCATTGACGCAGTTGGTCAGGACGTCAGACAGCGGCTCAAGATGGGAGAGAATCTCCGCTTCAGAAAAGGTATGCAGCGTAAATGATGCGTTCATGATGGCCTCCTGGAAAATGAGGTTATCACTATTGCGTTAACTTATTGATAACACAATAGGTCTTATCATCGCAGTTTCTTATGATGCGCTAATGCGCAAAAATCTGGTTCTTACCACGACGTTTTGCCTCATACAGCGCGCTGTCCGCCGCCTGTAGCCAGTCGGAGACTTCCAGCATTTCCGGCAGCGCGTCGGCAATCCCAATGCTTAGCGTGAGCGTCTGGCGATGATCCGGACGCTCCGTCACCACCGCGGTAGCGTCCATAATTCGCTGGGCGATTGAGCGCCCTTCTTCAAGCGTGGTATCCGGGAGCAGGATAACAAATTCATCGCCGCCCAGACGTGCGGGAGTATCCGTTGGCCGGGTCGCCATCTGCAAAATTTGCGACACGGTTTTAAGCATCACGTCGCCCACCTTATGGCCGTAGCGATCGTTAATCTCTTTGAAATTGTCGACGTCGATAAACATCAGCAGCGAATGGCCGCAGTCCCGTTGCAATCGAATCAATTCCCATGAAATACGCTGCTCCAGCAGACGACGATTGGCGATATCCAGCAGCGGGTCGAGCATCGCAATACGTTCCAGTTCCTGGCTCTTCAGCCGCAGCTTGACGGCAATGCTATCGGTAAGCAGACTCAGTGCCAGAACATATAAGGAAATCAGTGGCAGCGTCGCCAGCATTGTGCGTTGACTTACCGCGCCATAAAATGGCATACCGATCACTACCCAACTGATCGCAAATCCCGCCAGCATGGCCAGCGCGGCTTTACGCATCAACATTTGCCCCCCCCGCAGAGAGCCTGTCAGTCAGCAGGATCGTGGCAATCGCGACTGATGGCAGCGGATTCATCGCCATCATCGCTATCCAGAAGCCACCCACTCCGGCATCCCATAACAGGTTCTGTTGTTCAACCTCACGGGGTATTGGCGCGAGCATGGCACGCAGATAAGCTACGGAGGGCCAGACAAAGGCGTTCAACGCCAGTAAGATCTTCAGGTATTCAGGTCGATGAAGTTCGGCAAGAACGGAGAAAATAGGCAGAAAACAGAGGAAGGTGCCGAGCATCCGCATCAGAAACATCCGTCTGACAAACCGGGTTCCCACTCCCCCATTGTTCGCAATAAGTTTGTCAAAACTCTTCATAACACAATTTATTCCGATGCGATGCCAGCCGTATCATATTGAGGGCGGCATGTCGAAACAAGCTATCAAAATAGATAGCTTTTCAGAATAAACTTAAGCGTGCTAGCGTTCGTTACGGTTCATCTGGATGACCAGCCAGTGGTGAATAACACCCACAATATAGCGCTGTTGATCCGCACTCAGCGCCTGCCCCTGCGGGATATGGTGCCATTTTTCCAGGCAGCCGCGACAGCAGGTAGCGGTGGCGTGCTGGGCAATAAATACCGGGTGACCACGCATCGGTGTCTGCTTACCGTCGTTCTTCGGCTGTGCGGGCGCCAGACGCCCGGCGATAAAATCGGCCGCATGGCTATCGATAATCTCCGGGCCTTTATCAATACAGTACTGCCGCTCTTTTGCGCCAAGGCGAAAGCGGCTGCGGAAGGTTGAACGCTGCAGCCGCGCAAATAAACTGTCGAGAGTATCCATCAGTAAACTGAACGTCCTATCTGCTGCGTCAGCGCCTCCAGGGCTGCCACGCCGGCCAGAGAGTTACCCGCGTCATCCAGTTCCGGGCTCCAGACGGCTATCGCCATTTCGTGCGGTACGATAGCAACCACGCCGCCACCCACGCCAGATTTCGCTGGCAGCCCTACTCGCCAGGCAAATTCGCCGGCGTTCTGGTACATACCGCTGGTCGCCATCAATGCATTAACCTGCCGCGTCTGCATGGGGGTGATCACCGGCGTGTCGAGATGCAGCGCCTGCCCCTGGTTGGCAAGAAACAGAAAAGTCCTCGCCAACTCTACGCAGTTCATCTCAAGCGCACAGTAATGGAAATAATTTTGCAGTACGGTCGCCACGTCGTGATGGAAGTTACCAAAGGATTTCATTAGCCAGGCGATCGCCGCATTCCGCGCCGAATGTTCAAACTCCGAGCGCGCGACCTGCGCGTCATAACCGATGTTCGACACGCCGCTCAGCTTACGTACGATCTCCAGCATCCGCTGGCGCGGTGCGCTGAGTCGCCCTTGCAGCATATCGCAGACAACCAGCGCGCCAGCGTTAATAAACGGGTTACGTGGAATACCCTGTTCAATTTCCAGCTGTAAAAGAGAGTTAAACGGCTGCCCGGAAGGATCTTTACCCACCCGCGACCAGATCTCCTCGGCCTGATAGTGATTCATCGCCACGACCAGACTGAGGACTTTGGAAATTGATTGAATGGAGAATCGCTCGTTGGCGTCGCCAGCGCTAAAGTGCTGCCCATCGACGGTACTGATAGCGATCCCCAGTTTTTTGCCGCTTACGCAGGCCAATGCCGGAATATAGTCCGCCACTTTCCCCTGCCCAATCAGCGGCCTGACGTCGTCGAGGATCGACGCCAGCATGACATTATTGATAACCGTAGCCACTTACCACTCCTTGCCCACAGGCTATTTTCGGCCAGGGAGTATAGCAGAGCGTAAGGGCTACGTCGTTTCGCTTATCGACGATCTTTCCATACCGTTTGAACGTTACAGAATTCGCGCAGGCCAAAATGCGACAACTCACGACCAAAGCCGCTCTTTTTCACGCCGCCGAAGGCCACGCGCGCATCGCTGGCACTGTAGCCGTTGATAAACACGCCGCCGCACTCCAGCTCGTCGGCAAAACGCTGCGCCTGTATCGGGTCCGCGGTAAAGACCGTTGCCGACAGACCAAACTCACTGTCGTTCGCCAGCGCCAGCGCGTGATCGGCATCGCGTGCGACGCTGATCGCGGCCACCGGGCCAAACATCTCCTGACGGAAGGCGGTCATCGTCGGAGCCACATTGACCAGCACGGTGGCCGGATAATAGTTGCCTTCACTGCTGGGCAGTTCGCCGCCCAGTAAGAGAGTCGCCCCTTCGTTAATCGTCGCCATCACCTGACCATGCAGCTCATCACGCAGATCGAAACGGGCCATTGGGCCGAGATAATTTGCTTCATCCCGCGGGTCGCCCATTTTCAGCGCCGCGACGGCAGCAACAAACTTGTCGGTGAACTGCTCGGCAATGCTCGCTTCCAGAATAAAACGCTTAGCCGCCGCACAGACCTGTCCGGTATTCTGATAGCGGCCAATCACCGCCGCTTGCACCGCCGTATCGATGTCCGCATCGTTCAGTACGATGAACGGATCGGAACCGCCCAGTTCCAGTACGCACTTTTTCAGCGCGGCACCCGCCTGCGCACCAATCGCCTTACCCGCGCGCACGCTGCCGGTAACAGTGACAGCGGCAATCCGCGGATCGTTAATGATTTGGGAAACACCGTCATTCGTCGCATTCACCCAATTAAAGACGCCTGCCGGAACGCCCGCTTGCGCAACGATATCACCAATCAGCGCCGCACAGCCCATGACGTTCGGCGCGTGTTTCAGTAGATAACTGTTCCCCGCCAGCATAATCGGCACCGCGCCGCGCAGAACCTGCCACAGCGGGAAGTTCCATGGCATCACCGCCAGCACCGGCCCCAACGGACGGTACTCGATAACCGCCTGATGGTTTTCCACCTGGGTTGCTTCGGTTGCCAGCATCGCCGGGCCATATTCGGCATACCAATCGCACAGATGGGCAGATTTTGCCACTTCACCGCGCGCCTGATTAATGGGTTTACCCATTTCGCGGGTGATGCAGTGCGCCATCTCTTCAGCCCGCTCGCGCAGAACGCGGCCAATGGCGCGCAGGGCATCGGCACGCTGCGCAATGGACGTTTTGCGCCACTGACGGAAAGCGTTATCGGCCAGGCTAATCGCCAGATCCACGTCAGTAGAGGACGCCCACGGCAGCGCGGAGAGTGTTTCGCCGTTGGCCGGGTTAACGGAGACGGCATGGGTTGCAGGTGAAGTCATCTTTTTCTCTCTGATTGATTGCGTCATGGTGACATCCTCACCTATTCTTCCGTTTATGAAAACTGAATAATATTAACCGAACCATTCACGATATGAGAAAGCCATGGATTTAACTCAACTGGAGATGTTTAACGCCGTCGCCCAAACCGGCAGCATTACTCACGCCGCGCAGAAGGTGCACCGCGTGCCGTCTAATCTGACCACTCGCATTCGCCAGCTGGAAGCCGACCTTGGCGTTGATTTATTCATTCGTGAGAACCAGCGTCTGCGCCTGTCGCCAGCGGGGCACAGCTTTCTGCGCTACAGTCAGCAAATTCTCGCGCTGGTCGATGAGGCCAGAATGGTTGTCGCTGGCGATGAGCCTCAAGGGCTGTTTGCACTCGGTGCGCTGGAAAGCACCGCCGCCGTGCGCATTCCGCAGACGCTGGCGTCCTATAACCGCCGCTACCCGCGGATCCAGTTTGATCTGGCCACCGGCCCATCCGGTACCATGATCGACGGCGTACTGGAAGGTACACTGAGCGCCGCTTTTGTCGATGGTCCGGTGATGCATCCTGGCCTCGACGGTATGCCGGTCTATCAGGAAGAGATGATGATTGTCGCCGCCCACGGCCATCCCCCGATTACCCGCGCCAGTGAGGTCAACGGCACCAGCATTTACGCGTTTCGCGCTAACTGTTCCTATCGTCGTCATTTTGAGAGCTGGTTTCATAGCGATCAGGCCACGCCAGGGCGTATTCACGAAATGGAGTCTTATCACGGCATGCTGGCCTGCGTGATCGCCGGCGCCGGGTTGGCATTAATGCCGCGTAGCATGCTGGAAAGTATGCCCGGGCATCAGCAGGTCTCCGCATGGCCGCTGGCCGAGAAATGGCGCTGGCTAACGACCTGGCTGGTGTGGCGGCGCGGCGCGATGAGCCGCCAACTGGAAGCGTTTATTGCGCTGCTTGATGAACCTGCGTGACCAACGGCTTCGTCATAAATACGCTGAGCGGATCCGGTTGATACGGCGCAAACGCCGCGCAAATTTGATAGCCACTGCGCGTGTACAGGTTAATTGCCGCATGCTGATGAATTCCGGTTTCCAGCTGCAACGTGGTGCAACCGCGTTGCAGTGCCACCGTCTCCAGCGCTGTCAGGAGTTTTTCCCCGAGCCGCTGGCCTCGGTGCGTCGGGTCGATAAATACCCGTTTCATTTCACCGCAACCGTCGTCTGCTAATACGATGGCGCCGCAGCCGACAGCGGTTTCCCCCTGGCGAATCAGCATGACGATAATCTGGTTTTCCGGCAGCGCCGCAAGGTCAATCAGGTGGTTACTTTCTGCCGGATAGAGCGTGCTCTGATATTTATCCAGCTCGTGAATCAACGCGCTGACATCCGGGTCGGAGGGGGAAGTGATAGCGATCGTGTACATGGCAGGCTCCTGTTTATTTTATCACCCCACTCTATCATTCACCCTCATGTCTTCTCATAGCATTAACTTATATTGTCGGCCGGGTATTGCGCTAACCACTTGTTAACGAGTAGCTTTATCCCCTGTCGTTTGCCCATGTAATGGAATAACCATGAACACGAAAGCCCGTAAAGTCATGATCATCGGCGCCGGTAACGTTGGCGCGTCAGCTGCTTATGCGCTACTGAATCAGAATATTTGCGAAGAACTTATCCTGGTCGACCTGAACAAGACCCGCGCAGAAGCGCATGCTCAGGATCTTAGCGATGCCGCCGCCTATATGCCCGGCATGATGACCATTACCTGTCGCGATGCCAGCGACTGCGCCGATGTGGATATCGCCGTGATCACGGTGTCCGGCGGCGCATTAAAGCCGGGTCAAACCCGTCTGGATGAGTTAAAAAGCACGGCCAAAATCGTCCACAGTATCGTGCCGCAGATGATGGCAGGCGGCTTCAACGGCATCTTTCTGATCGCCACCAACCCGTGCGATATTATTACCTGGCAAGTCTGGCAGCTATCCGGCCTCCCTCGCAGTCAGGTCATCGGCACCGGCGTGTGGCTCGATACCACGCGTCTTCGCCGCAAGCTGGCGCAGGATCTGGATATCGGTGCGCAAAGCATTGACGCCTTTATTCTCGGCGAGCACGGCGACAGCCAGTTTCCGGTCTGGTCGCACTCTTCAGTCTATGGCTCGCCAATCGAACAGGTTTATCGGCACCGTACCGGCCGCGAACTTGACCGCCAGGCGATGGCCGACAGCGTGCGCAAGCTAGGTTTTGAGATCTACGCCGGTAAAGGCTGTACCGAGTACGGTATTGCGGGAACCATTGCAGAGATCTGTCGCAATGTCTTCACCGGTAGCCATCGTGCGCTGGCCATCTCCTGCATTCTTGATGGCGAATATGGCGTGAACGGCGTCGCTATCGGTGTGCCTGCCGTGCTGGCGCAAAGCGGCGTTCAGCAAGTGATTGAGCTTCAGCTGGAAGCGGACGAACAGGAAAAGTTCGCCCGGTCTGTTGAGGTGATTAAAGCGAATATTGCGCTATTACCCTAGTTCTGAGTCAGTCCACCCGGCTGAGCACAGCAACGCCGGGTTAATCCAGAAACACCTTACCCTGCAAATAGGTTCTCGCCTTCCCGCTCATGAAGACCCGTTCTCCCCGCCACTCACAGCGTACATCGCCGCCACGGGCGGATACCTGACGCGCGAACATCTGCGTTTTCCCCAACTTTTCACCCCAGTAAGGAATCAACATCGTGTGCGCCGAGCCAGTCACCGGATCTTCCCAGACCGCTTCGCCTGGCGAGAAGAATCGGCTGACAAAATCGTATTCGCCGTCGCCTTTCGCCGTCACCGACACTTTATGTTCGCCAGGTATCATCGCGCCGATATCCGGTTGCAGTGCTTCAACCTGTTGCCGATTCTCCAGTTCAATCACCCATGCGCGGCCTTTACGCGCGTGGCGATACTCGCCGATCCCGAGCGCACGCAGCATCTCTTCTGGCGGCAGCGCTTCTTCGGTCACACTGATGGGGAAATCCAGCGTCAACCATTCACCGCGACGGGTCACGGTTAAACGACCAGATAGCGTCTCAAAATGAACTCGCTCATCCGGATAGTCGAGATAGTTGAACACCACATGGGCGCTGGCCAGCGTACCGTGACCACAAAGGTTAACTTCATGACGCGTGGTAAACCAGCGCAACGCAAAGCCACCTGGCTGTTTGACAATAAACGCGGTTTCCGACTGATTATGTTGTTGCGCCATTTTAAGCAGCAGGTCATCTGCTGGCCATGCTTCCAGCAGACAGACTGCCGCCGCATTGCCCCCAAAGGCTCGGTCGCTAAAGGCATCAACCATAAAAAAATCAATCTCGTGCATATTATTCCTCTGCATTGTCTCCACGTTATCGCAAACTGACACAAAATCTTAACAACGACAAGACCCTTTTTTTTGCAATCTGTGACACTGTCACTCAAACTTAAAATGAGATCTGAATCACATAATGATTGTGTTTGCAGCAATAATAGCTTTAAGATCCCACGTCTCTTCATTTATCTAACGCCCCCGGTGCATTATCTATGACAACAAACGCCGTCTCTCGTCGGATCGCGTGGCTTCGGGTAGTCACGCTGGCTGTCGCGGCCTTTATTTTCAATACTACTGAGTTCGTTCCGGTTGGCCTGCTGTCAGATATCGCCGACAGCTTTGGCATGCAAACCGCCGAGGTCGGCATTATGTTGACCATCTACGCGTGGGTCGTGGCGGTCATGTCGTTGCCGTTTATGCTGCTCACCAGCCAGATGGAGCGCCGCAAGCTGCTGATCGGGCTCTTTGTCCTGTTTATTGCCAGCCATGTGCTCTCGTTCCTGGCGTGGAACTTCACGGTGCTGGTCGCCAGCCGCATTGGCATCGCCTTCGCCCACGCGGTGTTCTGGTCGATTACCGCTTCTCTGGCTATTCGTATGGCGCCCGCAGGAAAACGCGCTCAGGCGCTGAGCCTGATTGCCACCGGCACGGCGCTGGCGATGGTTTTCGGCATCCCGATTGGCCGTATCGTCGGCCAGTACTTCGGCTGGCGCACCACCTTCTTCGCCATCGGCGTCGGGGCGCTGATAACGCTTCTGGCCTTGATTAAGCTGCTGCCGCGGTTGCCAAGCGAACATTCCGGTTCCCTGAAAAGCCTGCCGGTGCTGTTCCGCCGTCCGGCGCTAATGAGCATCTACCTGCTGACCGTCGTGGTGGTCACCGCCCACTACACCGCTTACAGCTATATTGAACCCTTTGTCCAGACCGTGGCCGGACTGAGCGGCAACTTTGCCACTGTGCTGCTGCTGATTCTTGGCGGTGCGGGAATTATCGGTAGTGTGCTGTTTGGCAAATTGGGGAACCTGCATGCATCCGGGCTCATCAGCAGTGCGATTGGCTTGCTGCTCGTATGTCTGCTGCTGCTGTTACCTGCGGCACAGGATGCGACACATCTGGCCGTACTAAGCATCTTCTGGGGAATCGCCATTATGGTGATTGGCCTGGGTATGCAGGTGAAGGTTCTGGCGCTGGCACCGGATGCCACTGACGTGGCGATGTCGTTATTCTCTGGTATTTTCAATATCGGGATTGGGGCTGGCGCCCTGCTGGGCAGCCAGATTAGCACCCATTTATCGATGTCATCTATCGGCTATGTGGGCGCCGTGCCTGCGCTGGCGGCGTTTATCTGGGCGGTGGTCATTTTCCGCCGTTGGCCAACGGCATCGTTAGAAGAACAGGCTCATCAGCATTAACACGCGAGATCAGGCCGAGAGTGAGTCCCGGCCTGACTGCTATTACGCGGGATAGGTTTTAATAATTTCCAGCACGCCGTTAATAATAAACTGCACCCCCATGCACACCAGCAGGAAGCCCATCAGACGGGAAATCGCCTCGATGCCGCCCTTGCCCACCAGACGCATAATGGCGCCTGAACTACGCAGGCAGCCCCATAAAATCACCCCCACCAGCGCGAAGATAATCGGCGGCGCGACCAGTACCACCCACTCCGGGAAGTTGACGCCATGCTTCACCGTTGAAGCCGAGCTGATGATCATCGCAATGGTACCTGGGCCCGCGGTGCTGGGCATCGCCAGCGGCACAAAGGCGATATTGGCGGTCGGCTCTTCCTGAAGCTCTTCGGACTTACTGCGCGCTTCCGGTGAGTCATGCGCCTTCTGCTGCGGGAACAGCATGCGAAAACCAATAAAAGCGACAATCAGCCCGCCGGCGATACGAAGGCCAGGTATTGATATCCCGAATGTATTCATCACCACCTGGCCCGCATAGTAGGCCACCATCATGATGGCGAAAACGTAAACGGAAGCCATCAGCGACTGCCGGTTACGCTCCGCGCTGTTCATATTCCCCGAAAGGCCGAGGAACAGCGCGACGGTGGTTAGCGGGTTAGCCAGCGGTAGCAACACCACCAGACCCAGCCCAATTGCCTGAAAGAGTTCCTTCATAAGCGTTTAAAAATCCTGTCTGTTTTACGGAAAAAATCGGTCTGTACGCCAGGTCGCCGCCCTTTTGTACAGCATCTCTTGCTACGGGGTGCTCCTTTACAGGATATCCTATTTAGGCCTTCCTGAAGCGTTTTAGCAATTCGTGGCATCGCCTGACCCATTCAGTTGACTTATGGTTGCGTGAGAAATAATATCCATCGCAACTAAAGTACTTGCCAGGGCAACCATTGTGAACAGCACAAGCGATCTCTTCAATGAAATGATTCCACTTGGGCATTTGATTCACCTGGTTAACCAAAAGAAAGATCGCTTACTCAACGAGCATTTATCGCCAGAAGACATTACCGCCTCACAGTTTAGAGTGCTGTGCTCTATTCGTTGTAAAGGCAGTATCACCCCCGTGGAATTGAAAAAAACCTTGTCGGTGGATCTGGGCGCGCTCACCCGCATGCTTGACCGTTTGCTATGTCGGGGCTGGATAGCCCGGTTACCCAATCCAAGCGACAAGCGGGGTGTATTGATTCAGTTGACGCCGGAAGGCGCAGCCATTTGTGAACAATGCCATCTGCTCGTTGGGCAAAACCTGCACCAGGAATTAACAAAAAACTTAACGGCAAATGAAGTAGCAACACTCGAGCTTCTGCTTAAAAAAATATTGCCGTAAACAGAAGAAGAGGTAAGACGATGTCCAGACGTAACACTGACGCTATTACTATTCATAGCATTTTGGACTGGATCGAAGAGAACCTGGAATCGCCGCTGTCGCTTGAAAAAGTGTCAGAACGTTCTGGTTACTCCAAATGGCACCTGCAGCGGATGTTTAAAAAAGAGACCGGTCATTCATTAGGTCAGTACATTCGCACCCGTAAGCTGACGGAAATCGCCCAGAAATTAAAAGAAGGTAATGAGCCGATTCTGTATCTGGCCGAACGCTACGGTTTTGAATCTCAGCAGACGTTGACGCGAACGTTTAAAAACTATTTCGACGTGCCGCCGCACAAGTACCGCGTCACCAATATGCACGGAGAGTCTCGCTATCTCCACCCTATTAATCACTGTGTTTGTTAATCGCCTGCAATAAGACGTATCGAGGAAATAATGAAACTGTTCGCTTCCGTTGCCTTCGCCCTGCTAGCGATGGCCTCAACTCAGAGCTACGCGGAGCAACTTCCGGCCCACAGAACCGCGCACGACACCATGCTGATGCCGTCCGCCAGCAGCCAGTCACCGTTTGATTTCAATCATATGGGTGCCGGTAGCGATAAATCTGATGAGCTGGGTGTACCTTATTACAATGAAAATAATCGCTAAACATTCATTGCCCCGCTATCGCGGGGCTTTTTTTAGCCCTTCACCGCCCGCCGCATCCCTGGCAAACGTAGACCAAAGACGTTAATAAACAGTCCGGCCATAATCAACAGCGCACCAATCAACTGCATTGCCGACAACGTTTCATCCAGCAACAACGCTGCACTGGCGAGCCCCACCACCGGCACCAACAGTGACAGTGGCGCCACGCGCCAGGTTTCATAACGGCCAAGCAGCGAACCCCAGATGCCATAACCCACAATGCTGGCAATAAACGAGAGATACGCCAGCGACAGTATGGTCGTCAGGTCGATGTGAATCAGGCTTTGGGTCATCAACTGCGGACCCTCGAAAATCCACGAGCTCAGCATAAACGGCAGAATAGGAATCAACGCACTCCATACCACCAACGACATCACCCCGGGTTTCGAATCATGGTGCAGGATTTTCTTATTAAAGATATTACCGCAGGCCCAGCACAGCGCCGCCGCCAGCGTCAGCATAAAGCCCAGCAGCTTAACGTGTTGCCCGCTCATACTGGTTTCAATCAGCACCAGCACGCCAAACACCGCCAGCGAAATCCCCACCAGCTGTTTACGCTGCAGTCGCTCACCAAAGGCGAAGGCACCAAGAATGATGGTAAAGAAAGCCTGTGCCTGAAGCACCAGCGAGGCCAGCCCAGCCGGCATGCCGAAGTTGATGGCACAAAACAGAAAGGCAAACTGGCCAAAACTGATGGTGAGCGCGTAGCCAAGCAGCAGCGGTAGCGGAACCCGCGGACGTGGAACGAAGAATAGCGCCGGGAAAGCGACAAATAAAAAGCGTAGCCCCGCTAACAGCAGCGGCGGCATACCGTGCAGGCCGACTTTGATCACCACAAAGTTCAGCCCCCAAACCACAACCACCAACAGCGCCAGTAGCCCATCTTTACGCGTCATGCCTCGCCCCAACGTTTTTTAAATTTATGTAAACCTAACCAAAGTAACGAAAAATTCAGACGAGGAATAGATCATTATTTTTGGCAGTTCAAAATCGCACTCCCCAACACGACCACGGCTATACAAGCTGCTTATGGCATGATATTTGTGAAAGAGATAACAAAAAACAATACAACGACATCTATCAGGCAGGAAAATGAAACCAACGACCAGACGATCTACGATCGCGCTACTGGCATCGTCGTTACTGTTAACTATCGGACGCGGTGCCACACTTCCCTTTATGACCATTTATCTCACGCGTCAGTACGCCATGACGGTAGATACCATCGGTTATGCCATGTCCATTGCGCTGGTGGTTGGCGTCATGTTCAGCCTCGGCTTCGGGATTCTGGCCGATAAATTTGATAAAAAACGCTACATGCTGATTGCCGTCGCCTTTTTTATCTGCGGTTTTGTCGCCATTCCGCTGGTCCATAGCGTGGTGCTGGTGGTTTTTTTCTTCTCGCTGATCAACTGCTCGTACTCGGTGTTTTCCACCGTACTGAAAGCCTATTTCTCCGATACCCTCGCGCCGACAACCAAAGCGAAGGTTTTTTCGCTTAACTACACGTTTCTGAATATTGGCTGGACTATCGGTCCGCCGATTGGAACGCTGCTGGTCATGCAAAGCATTAACCTGCCTTTCTGGCTGGCAGCGATATGCGCGGCCTTCCCGCTGCTGTTTATCCAGCGCTACGTTGAACGTCTGAGACCAACGGAAATCGCGGAAACGCCCATCGCCTGGTCACCGTCAGTATTGCTGCGCGACCGGGCGCTGCTATGGTTCACGCTGTCGGGCCTGCTGGCGTCCTTCGTTGGCGGTTCTTTTGCCTCCTGCCTCTCTCAGTACGTGCTGGCAGTTGGCGACAGTAACTTTGCTGAAAAGGTCGTGGCCGTGATTTTGCCGGTGAACGCCGCCGTGGTCGTCACACTTCAGTACGCGATTGGTCGCAAGCTCACTGCCAATAATCTGCGACCATTAATGACCTTTGGTACCGTTTGCTATGTGATAGGTCTGACAGGGTTTATGTTTTCTGGCGAGAACCTGTGGTTCTGGGGGCTGGCGGCAGCCGTTTTCACCCTGGGAGAAGTCATCTACGCACCGGGTGAATACATGTTGATCGATAACATCGCTCCACCGGGTATGAAAGCCAGCTATTTTTCCGCTCAGGCGCTGGGTTGGTTAGGCGCTGCTCTTAACCCACTACTGACCGGGCAGATCCTGACCCATTTCCCGCCAGTCATGCTATTCCCCATCATGATGGTCACCATTGTGCTGGCGTGGCTGTTGATTTTCCGTGGAATTAAGGCCAGTACCTGGGGCACCACCGTCAGCGCGGCGTAGGGTTATCCGGGGCCACTTCGGCCCCGGGAAGAGATCGTTATGACCAAATGTCGGCCGCGACGCCCGTCACCAGGCGGACCTTGTCCCACTGCTGCTGCTCGCTCAGGCTGTTGCCCTCTTCGGTCGAAGCAAAACCGCACTGCGGGCTGAGACAAATCTGTTCCAGCGCAACGTAGTGTGCCGCTTCCTGAACGCGCGCTTTCACGCCTTCCGGGTTTTCCAGCTCGCCGTTCTTGGTGGTAATCAACCCCAGGACGGCTTTCTGATGACCAGGACGAATAAAGCGCAGCGGCGCGAAGTCGCCGGAACGGTCGTTGTCGTACTCAAGGAAGAACGCATCGACGTTGACGCGGCCAAACAAAATTTCCGCCACCGGCTCATAGCCGCCTTCAGAAATCCACGTGGAGCGGAAATTACCGCGGCACACGTGCAGACCGATAATCAGATCGTCCGGTTTACCTTCCAGCGCGCGGTTCAGCACGTCGGCATAGATAGCCGCCAGTTGATCCGGATCATCGCCCCGCTCACGAACCTGACGACGCTGGTCCTCCGAGCACAGATAGGCCCAAACGGTGTCATCCAGCTGCAGATAACGGCAGCCAGCATCGTAGAAGGCGCGGATAGCATCACGCCACGTGTCGGCCAGATCGTTGAAATAATCAGCCAGATCCGGGTATACGGTCGCATCAATATCCTTACGGCCCCCACGAAAATGCAACACGCTCGGACTTGGAATGGTCATTTTTGGCGTTGCGTCGCCGCTGATGCTTTTCAGGAAACGGAAATCCTCCAGCATTGGATGGTCGCCGAAACCAAGTTTACCGGTCACGCGAATGCCGTGAGCGCGAGTCTGTACGCCGTTAAACTGAATACCTTTATCTGAGTCATAGCGCTCCACGCCCTGCAAACCGTCGAAGAAATCGAAGTGCCACCAGGCGCGGCGGAATTCGCCATCGGTCACCACATGCAGGCCACAGTCGCACTGATGCTGCACCACGCGACGAATCTCAGCATCTTCAACGGCACGCAGCTGCTGCGCGGTAATTTCACCGTCAGCCAGCTGCTGGCGCGCCTGTTTGATGGCCAGCGGGCGTAAAAAACTGCCGACAATATCGGCGCGGTACGGGGCGTGTTGATGTGGCATGCGATTCTCCTTATTCACTCGGGCAAACTCGTTACCCGGAGTGATAATTTATTATTTGAACTTTTTAGCCTTCTGGATGGCTATATGTCCAGATAGTGTCATCCGTGTGCGCCACAAGCAAACGAGAATAATTCATGATAGATGAAAAAAATTCACGATCCCTGGCTAAAGGCAAAACCTTCATCTTCCCAGCCGGTAATACCGCCAAGCATAATTTTCACCGGTCGGCCCAGCGTCGCCAGCTTTAATGCCGCGCGGTCAGCGCCATTGCAGTGTGGACCGGCGCAGTAGACCACAAATAAGGTCTCTTGCGGCCATTCCTGCATGCGTTCAGCGCTCATCTCAGCATGGCGAAGATGGATCGCGCCGGGTAAATGGCGTCGGGCAAACGTCCCGGCGCTGCCAACCACATGGAGCAGGACAAAATCCACTTCTGGCTCCTGCAGGGCGGCGTGCACGTCGGCGCAGTCAGTTTCAAAACCCAGACGCTGGCGAAAATGGGCTGCGGCGTCAGCCGCGCTGGCCGCCGGAAATTCGGTAACGTAACTCATCATTGACTCTCCCGTTAGGTATTACCACTATGGTAACGATGTGATGAGTATAAACAGGCTCCCGATACGAGAACTGCCCACAGAAATGACAGAAAACAGCCAGAATATGACAATACGCGCCCCCCTGGTGGTGACGCTAGCCTACGACGGGCTCTGTACCTTTGAATTTGGCGTGGCGGTAGAGGTGTTTGGCCTGCCCCGGCCTGAAATGGGTGAAAGCTGGTATCGCTTTGCCGTTGCTGCCGTCGATGAAGGTGCCCTGCGCGCTACCGGCGGCGTTCGCGTGATGGCCGATGGCGATCTGAGCCTGCTTGAAGAAGCCGATACCATTATCGTCCCTGGCTGGCGCGGTGTGGATAGCCCGGTGCCGGAAGCGTTGAGCCAGGCGCTAAAGCAGGCGCATCGGCGCGGATGCCGGGTGTTATCTATCTGTTCCGGCGTGTTTGTCCTGGCGGCGGCTGGCCTGCTTGATGGTCAACGTGCCACGACCCACTGGCGTTATACCACGCTACTCCAGCAACGCTACCCGGCAATCAACGTTGTGGATGACGTACTTTATATCGCCGAGGGGAACGTACTGACTTCTGCCGGCAGCGCCGCTGGCATCGATCTCTGCTTACACGTTGTCAGGCTTGATTTTGGGCTGGAGGCCGCCAACCGGGTTGCTCGACGACTGGTCATCCAGCCACACCGCGACGGCGCGCAAAAGCAACAAATTACCCGGCCCGTCGCCCGCTCCCGCGAAAGTCAGCGCTTAGGGATGTTATTTGACTTTCTCCACCAGCACCTGGCGGAGAGCCATAGCGTGCGTTCGCTGGCTGACAAAGTCGGCATGAGCGAACGCACATTCCTGCGCCGCTTCCAGGAAGCAACCGGAAAAACCCCTGCACGCTGGCTGCTTGACGAGCGTTTGTTGCAGGCTCAACACCATTTGACTACCGGCAGAGAGAGCGTAGAAAAGGTCGCGGAAATCACCGGATTTGGTAATGCCAAAAATCTCCGTCTGCGCTTTCAGCAACATTTTGCAATCAGCCCGCTGGCCTATCGAAAAAGATTTACCGCAACAAATAATTAATTCACAAATGAGGGCGTTAGTCTAAGTTTAAGAGAGTACGCTAATAGATGTTGCTAGTGAAATCGTTAAAGAGGAGGTCGTCATGCTGGATAATATGCAAGTGTTTCTGGTTGCTGTGGGACTCATTCTGCTTTCCGGTTTTCTCACCGCCTATTTAAGCGGAAAATGGAATGACTAACCGACACCACAATAATCATCCCGGATAAAGAGATAAAAAAAACCGCCAGAATGACTGGCGGTATAAATGCTTGCATGGATAGATTTTTACTTCTCCGGTTACCCGCTCTCCTTGATTAGGTAACCGTTGCTGTAAAATAATCTTACCACTGAGTTATTCAACTAAAGCTAAACGGCGAGTGCATTGTTTAAGCCATAATTTTTCCACGCCTTTTTACTCTGACAGCCGGCCTGACGGCCAGCCCACAATCTGCCGGAACGTGATTCCTGTAGGTCCTGATGCTCAGGACGGGTGGACCAGATGGACTCGCGACGCGTTTTACGCTGGGATTTTTTCATTCGTGCCTCCGGGCAGATTGTCGATATTAAATCCATTAACTCAACGATTTACGCAGCAATATTAGCAAGTTGAATGGCGAGTTTCTTCAATAACTGCACGTATTTGTAAAGAGCCTGTGAGCCAGCGCACTTAACCCCCTTAAACAATAATACCCTACCGAAAATGTCAGGTTGCGAAACGACTACGGTGCCGTAAAATCTCATCGACTATCCTCCCTGAACGGGAGGATAGTCAGAATGCTCTATCTTATTGTGATACTTAACCCGCCAGCCCTGTGTGCGGGTTCTTTTTATATTTTTCAGCATGGCCCTACGCGTAAAAAATGACGACAGGCATGCCCTTAACACCTGGTTTAGTCACTCAAGCCACGGTTTTTAAGCATCGGCGAAATTAACGGATCGTGCCCACGCCAGTCGCGGTACAATTTTTCTAAATCGCTACTATTACCCCGGGATAAAATCGCATCACGGAATCGCTGCCCGTTTTCACGATTTAAACCACCGCGTTCAACAAACCACTGGTAACCGTCGTCAGCCAGCATTTGTGTCCACAAATAGGCGTAATATCCGGCAGCATAACCGCCGCCAAAAATATGTGAGAAGTAGCTGCTGCGATAACGCGGCGGTACAGCGATGAGATCGATATTTTCGCGATGGAGCGTCTCGGCCTCAAACTCTTCCACATTCTTCGGCAAGGCACTGGCGGATAAACTATGCCAGTTCATATCCAATAACGCGGCGCTGAGCAGTTCAGTCATATCGTAACCTTTATTAAAGCTCGACGCGAGGAACAGACTTTCACGCAGCGCATCCGGCATCGGCTCACCGCTTTCATGATGACGCGCATAGTGGGCGAATACGTCGGGATGACTGGCCCAATGTTCATTAATCTGCGATGGGAACTCGACAAAATCGCGTGGCGTATTCGTGCCAGATAACGTCGCATAGCGCTGTTTCGCGAATAATCCGTGTAGCGCATGGCCAAACTCATGGAATAGCGTGATCACGTCATCCCAGGATATTAGTGCGCTTTTGCCGGCGGCCGGTTTCGGGTAGTTGCATACGTTATAGATAACCGGACGGGTACCCAACAGGGTGGATTGCGGCACAAAATTGTCCATCCATGCCCCACCGCTCTTGCTATCGCGCGCAAAGAAATCACCGTAGAACAGCGCCATGCCTTCACCATCGGCATCAAATATTTCCCACACGCGTACATCAGGGTGATAAACCGGCAGGTCAAAACGCTCAACAAAGCGGATACCAAACAGCTGGCTGGCCGACCAGAACACGCCGTCAACCAGTACGCGCTCCAGCGCGAACCAGGGTTTAATCTGTGCTTCGTCGATCGCATATTTCTCACGACGAACCTGTTCGGAATAATAAAGCCAGTCCCAGGCCTGGGCAGTGAACGATGATGAGCCGTTGTCGATCAGCGCCTGGATATCCGCCAGCTCGCATTCCGCTCTGGCCCGTGCCGCAGGCGTAATTTCACGCATAAAATCAAACGCGGCTTTTGGTGTTTTCGCCATCTGGTCGGCCATGCTCCAGCTCGCGTAATCGGCATACCCCAGGAGTTCGGCCTGTCTGGCGCGGATGGCCACCAGTCTGAGAATACGCTCACGCGTATCGTTGGCATCTCCACGCTGGTTACGTTGCCATGCCGCTTTAAACAATTTTTCCCGGGTTTCACGTGAACGCAATGAGGCCAATGCAGGCTGCTGTGTCGTGTTGACAAGCGGAATCAGCCAACTGCCCGCCAGACCGCGCTCCGCAGCAGCGGTTGCGGCCGACGCGACTTCATCATCACTCAGACCAGCCAGGTCGGCCTCATTATCAACAACCAGCCCGCCATTTTTTGCCGCTCCCAGCAGGCACTGATGAAACTGGCTGCTTAACGTCGCCGCTTCGGTATTCAACGTTTTCAGTTCGGTCTTTTCTTGTGAGCCAAGCATCGCCCCGGCAAGAATAAAGCGATGATAAATCACCTCGATGAGTCGACAGGACTCGCTGTCCAGGTCCAGCGTTCCTCGCTTTTCCCAGACCGTCTGAACCCGCTTGAATAGCGCGTCATTAAGATAAATATCGTTTGCCAGCCCGGCAAGCTCTGCCGAGAACGCCTCATCAAGGCGCTGAATCTCATCATTGCTATTTGATGCGGCCATCGCAAAGAAAACAGCCGTCACGCGCGAAAGCATTTCACCGCTTTTTTCCAGCGCAATAAAGGTGTTTTCGAAAGTCGCCTCGGCAGGATTGCAGGCAATGTCGGCGATGTCCTGGCGTTTGCGTTTTAGCGCTTCGTCAAAGGCCGGACGATAATGCTCGTCTTTAATCACATCAAACGGCGGCGCCTGATAAGGTAAAGTGCTGCTGGCGAAAAAGGGATTCATAGCCGACATGTCATGCTCCTGAAGAAAACGGTTAACTCTGGCAGAATAAACAAATTGAGGCCGCGCTGCTCGATTATATCTTCAGAAGGCAAAAGGATTGGGCACTGAGAGCCTCCATCGCAATTGCGCGTTTGTTCCACAAGCGCAGCCTCCCTCAAATGTAGGTTAGATAACAGCGAGATTTCATATCCCATTAAAAAATCTAAAACTGTTTTTCTATTTATTCCAAAACATCAATCCGCCAGGATAGTTATGCACTTTTCGTTCTGCTATCGTAATGCAACACTTAAGCGTTGAAGGAACAGAGAAATGATCGTACTGGTAACCGGAGCAACGGCAGGTTTTGGCGAAAGCATCACTCGCCGTTTTATTGCCAACGGGCACAAAGTTATTGCCACTGGCCGTCGTAACGAACGTTTGAAAGCGCTGAAAGATGAGTTAGGCGACAGCATCCTGACCGTACAGCTGGACGTGCGCAACCGCGCAGCTATTGAAGAAACGATCGCCAACCTGCCAGCCGAATGGCGCGAAATTGATATCCTGGTCAACAACGCCGGGCTGGCGCTGGGTCTGGAACCCGCGCATCGCGCCAGCGTGGAAGATTGGGAAGATATGATCGATACCAACAACAAAGGGCTGGTGTACATGACCCGCGCCGTGCTGCCGGGTATGGTAGAACGCAATCGTGGCCACATTATCAATATCGGTTCAACCGCGGGCAGTTGGCCCTATGCAGGTGGCAACGTCTACGGCGCAACGAAAGCTTTCGTACGTCAGTTTAGCCTGAACCTGCGTACCGACCTGCACGGTACGGCCGTTCGCGTAACGGATATTGAGCCGGGTCTGGTCGGCGGCACCGAGTTCTCCAACGTTCGTTTCAAGGGTGACGACGCAAAAGCAGGTAAAACCTACGAAAATGCCAACGCGCTGACGCCAGAAGATGTTACCGAAGCCGTATGGTGGGTCGCGACGCTGCCGAAACACGTCAACATCAATACCGTTGAGATGATGCCGGTCAGCCAGACCTACGCAGGACTTAGCGTTCATCGCGGAAGTTAACATTTTATCCCAGCCCGACCCTCGGTCGGGTCTGGGCGCGGCGGCAAAAAAAGCGTAAAATAACAGCTTAATCAGCTGATAAGAACGACTCAATGGCCGCCGAAACACAACTGAACCCAACACAGCCCGTCAATCAACAGATTTATCGCATTCTGCGTCGCGATATCGTTCACTGTCTTATTCCGCCGGGCACGCCGCTTTCGGAAAAGGAAGTCTCTCTTCGCTTTGACGTTTCCCGCCAGCCGGTACGTGAGGCCTTTATTAAACTGGCCGAAAACGGACTTATCCAGATTCGCCCTCAGCGCGGCAGTTACGTCAATAAGATCTCCCTTTCGCAGGTTCGCAACGGCTGTTTTGTACGTCAGGCCATCGAATGCGCGGTAGCACGCCGAGCGGCAACAATGATCACCGATGCCCAGATCTATCAGCTAGAACAAAATTTGCATCAGCAGCGTATTGCGATTGATCGCCAACAGCTAAACGACTTCTTCCTGTTGGATGATGAATTTCACCAGCTGCTGTCAAATATTGCGGATTGCCAGCTTGCGTGGGATACCATCGAGAATATTAAAGCGGCAATTGACCGGGTGCGTTATATGAGCCTCGATCATGTCTCCTCACCGGAAATGCTGCTGCAACAGCATCATGAAATATTCAGTGCGCTTGAAAAACGTGATGCCGATACGGTAGAAAAAGCGATGACTGCGCATCTGCAGGAAATCAGTGAATCCGTATTGCTCATTCGCCAGGAAAACCGCGACTGGTTTAGCGAAGATTAAGAAGAAGGGCCTTCAAATTGAAGGCCCTTTTTTTATCGGATAACCATCGTCGGAATGTTGGCGTAACGTAGAATAGATTCCGCGTTCGACCCCAGTAGATGGGTAGTGATCCCGCGCTGACGGGAACCAATCACAATCACGTCGTACTCACCAGTTTTACTTAACGCGAGTACTTCATCGCGAATATTACCAAAGCGAACTTCGGTGTGTATGCGCTCTGCGGGCATATCAAATAGCCGCCGCAAACTCTTCATTTTGTTTGCCGATTCTGACTGCATAAATTCTTCGAATTTTTTAATATCCGAAGCAAAACCGCGCAAAATAGAACGATTGCTGTTTGGTAGTACGTTCAGCAGCGTAATTTCGCCAGACTCCCCCGCCAGATATACCGCATGACGAATAGCCTTATCACTTAAATCCATTTCAAAAATATCTACAGGCATGAGAATTTTTTTATACATAGCCCGAGCTCCTTATTCCAGAGGATCCATTTTTTGTTTCGCAATAACCATGCCATATTTATGCCTATTGATATAGCATTAATTCACAAAACTGATAGTTTCAGCGTGAAAATAATCGTCCATTATTTCAACTGACTTGAATTAACTTAAAGAAGTGTCATGCGGGGAAGAAAAGTGAGATGCCGCCATTGCTGGCGGCATAATAGACTCATTACAGCGCGGCAAACTCAGCAACGGTCGCTTTCGCGCCTTTACTCAGCAGTGACAGGTAAGCATTGGTCACCTGATCAACAAACTGGCCTTGTAGCGGCAGATCTTTACCGAAGATCGCTTCGATAGCCAGCAGCGCTTTCACGCGAGACTCGCCCTCTTCGCTCTGCTGTACCGCAGCCTGAATCACCGGCAGCAGCGGGTCGCACACTTCGATGGCATTGCCCTGCTCATCTACGCCGCCGACATAGCGCATCCAGCCCGCGACGCCCAGCGCCAGCAGCTTGAAGCTGCTGTTATCCGCCAGGTGCCAACGCACGGAATCCAGCATACGCTGAGGCAGTTTCTGACTGCCGTCCATCGCGATCTGCCAGGTACGGTGGCGCAGCGCCGGGTTGGTATAGCGTTCAATCAGCAGGTCGGCATAGCGCGCCAGGTCAACGTTCTGTACTTTCAGCGTCGGCGCCTGCTCTTTCAGCATCAGGTCGTGCGCAGCACGACGGTAGTTGTCGTCGCCCATGCAGTCGTTGATGTGCTGATAGCCCGCCAGGTAGCCCAGATAAGCCAGGAAAGAGTGGCTGCCGTTCAGCATGCGCAGTTTCATTTCTTCGAACGGAATAACGTCGCTCACCAGTTCGGCGCCTGCTTTTTCCCACGCCGGACGGCCTGCGACGAAGTTATCTTCAATAACCCACTGACGGAACGGTTCGCACGCCACGCCAGCCGGATCGCGAACACCGGTCAGTTGTTCAATTTTGTCCAGTGTTTCTGGAGTCACGGCCGGAACAATACGGTCAACCATGGTGGACGGGAACGTCACATGTGCTTCGATCCAATCGGCCAGCTCGGCGTCGACGGCGCGCGCATAGGCGCAAACGACGTTACGCATGACGTGACCGTTCTCCGGCATGTTGTCACAGGACATCACGCTGAATGCCGGCAGACCCGCCGCTTTACGACGCGCCAGCGCCTCCACCACCACGCCCGGCGCAGATTTCGGCTGATGCGGGTTTTGCAGGTCGGCCACGATGAAAGGATGATCGAGCATCAGTTGTCCGGTTGCCGGAGAGTGGCAATAGCCTTTTTCGGTGATAGTCAAAGAGACAATCGCCACCTGCGGCTCGCACATTTTTGCCAGCACAGTTTCCAGACCATCGACCTGCGCATGCAGCGCTTCTTTGACAACGCCTACCACGCGGGCAGTCCATGCATCCGCGGACATCTCCGCCACGGTGTATAAATTGTCCTGATGATTCAGGTCGGCAATCTGCTGCTCACCGCCGATCAGGTTAACTTCGGTATAACCCCAATCGCTGCCGTGTTCTGAGGCGAGGATATCGGCGTATACAGCCTGATGGGCGCGGTGGAATGCACCAAAGCCCAGGTGCACAATACGTGGCACCAGTTTGCTGCGATCGTAGGTCGGGATAGTTGCCTTAGCGGTTAATAGCGTATTCTGCATCTTTTTGACTCACTGTAGAGAATGTTGATTGCCATACTAGATTAACGAGTTCATCTGAGGAGATTTTGATTTGCATTAATATATTGGCGATTGGTATGACATGATTTTTAAGTTGTGTGACAGCATAAGCAAAGTCGGCGCTCTTACCTATGCTGTCACGGCTGGACGTTAGTTCACCTGTGCCGGTCGGCTCAGTTTTTTGTCGACTTGCTGCGGTTCATTCCACAGATCGTCATAAGAGTACCCGGTCAGATCTTCGACAATATGACGCGTCTCCGGCGTGACATCTTGTTTCGCCCCCTTCGCTTTCAGGCGCTCAACTTCATCAACAAAGATTTTGTGTGTGCGTTTGTTGAGACGGAAAGTCACCGCCTGCCACAATGCAATCAGCAGCAGACCTGCGGTACCAATGAACAGCAGCATCGCAATGGTATTCACCGCGCTCTCAGGCTGAACCTGGCTACCCTTCACAAAGCCCCCTTCCTGCAGCATCACGCCCACAATAAAGGTTGCGATCGCCACCGTCGTTTTACGGGAGAAGGTCATCACTGCGGCAAACAGGCCTTCGCGACGCTGACGAGTGATCATCTCATCAATATCCGGGATAAACGGGAATACGTTCCACGGCGTAAATTCCAGTACGCAACGTCCGACCTGGTACAATGCGGCCAGCACCACCAGAATGGTGACTTTATTGTCGGTTGGGAACTGGTAAACCATAAACAGTCCCACCAGGCACAGCATCATCAGCGTATAGGCGAAAACGTACAGACGAGATGGGCCAAACTTGATGATAGCCACCCCCGCCAGCAGCGTGACCGGCAAACCGACGATACTCATCGACAACAGCGTGCCGGACAGTGATGGCGAGACATTCAGACAGTACACGCAGAAGAAGACAAACACCGTGTTATAGACATCTTTCGCCGTAAAAGAGAACAGATAGATAGCCAGATGTTTTCTGAAGGCGCGTACTTTTAAGGTTGAAAAATACTCTTTAAACAGACCGCCAACGGCGCTAATTTTTTCAGCAAAAGAGCGTGGTCGACGATCGCGTTCCAGCTCCGCCAACATCTCTGGCGTCAACTCGCGCTCCCAGGTTACTTTCCAGGAAATAAACACGCAGACCATGAACAACACGGCAAAAACGACGCCATTGATAAAGTAGGCGTGCGGATCGTGTTCGCCAAAATAACTGATTAATAAACCCGGAATAAAGGTCGCCAGGAAGGTGCCTGAGGCCGAAAGGAACATACGGCAGGTTGATAGCTTGGTACGAGAGTTAAAATCCTTGGTCATTTCTGACGGCAGGGTTTCCCATGGGATCAGCACAACCGCCGCAATGATTTCGAACGCCAGGTATACCGCCAGATAGAACCAGAAGTTCATTCCGGTTACCCATAGCAGGATATACACCAGCATCAGCGGCGCGCCGACCAGCAGGAAGAAACGACGGCGTCCAAAACGCTTGCCCAGCGGGTTTTTATAGAAGTGATCGGTAAAGCTGCCCATAAACAGACTCACCACGGCATCAACAATACGGGCAATGGCGACGATGGACGCTGCCTCAACCGGCGATAAGCCGACGAACGTCGTGTAAAAGAATAAGAGCCAGGCGCCAATAACGGTAAACGCACCGCCTCCCATAATATCTGTTAAGCCATAGCCAATACTGACAGGGATTGTTATTTTTCTATTAGTACGAGACATGTTCTACCCTCATGTAAGGAAGGACGTTAGAATCTGAAATAATTAACTGCGTTATCGTGACAAATATTTTTAACCATCCGCGTTAAGATCCTCTTATTATCAGGAACTTCACCACGGTCAACCCAACCACCAATTAAGTTACACAGAATACGACGGAAATAATCGTGGCGAGGATAAGATACCAGGCTACGTGAATCCGTCAGCATGCCGACAAAATGCATTAATAACCCCTGATCTGCGAGACTATTAAGCTGATTCTCCATGCCACGCCGCGTATCGTTAAACCACCAGCCAGAGCCAAATTGCATGGGCGATTTCACGCCGTCTTCGCCAGATTGAAAATTAGCGATAGTTGTCGCCACAATATCGTTATAGCTGGCGTTCAGATTATAAAGAATGGTCTTGGGTAGGCCATTATTTTGCGCCATCGCGTTGAGCAGGCGATTTAATCCGGCAGCAAGATTGCTCTGGTCGGTAATAGAATCAAAACCGGTATTAATCCCCAGCTTCTCGCGCATGATGCTGTTGTTATTACGGATAGCGCCAAAATGAATTTGCATGGCCCAGCCGCGTTTTTTGTACTCCTGCCCTAACATCACGAACATCGCGCTATTGAGCTGCGCGGTTTCCTCTTCATTCAACCCCGTGCCATTGCGTTTCTGAGTAAACAACGCATTCACCCGTGCTGCATCAGCGGGCTGATACTCAACGCTAACAGGCCCATGGTCTGAGATTCGGCACCCCACTTCATGGAACACGTCAATACGCTGAGCCATTGCCGTGGTGAAATCGCTGAAGCTGCCAATTGCGCACGCTGTCACCTGCGCCAGTTTATCGATAAAGAGAGCAAATTCGCTGGCGTCCTCGGCAAAAATATCGTCCGGTCGGAAAGTTGGCAGCACTTTGGTGGTAAAGCTCGGGTCCTGCTGCAACAACCGATGATATTCCAGCGAATCCAGCGGCGCATCGGTGGTGCAAATAACTTCAACATTAGAGCGCGTAATTAAACTACGGGGCTTAAACTCCTCGCTTGAAATCATGCTATTACAATGCCGCATAATATCCTGCCAGTTATCGCTACCCAGCATTTCATTACAGGAAAAATATTGGCTCAGTTCTAAATGCGTCCAGTGATACAGTGGATTGCCAAAAGCAGACTCAACTGTTTCCGCATACGCTTTAAATTTTTCCTCCGTCGAAGCATCACCGGTGATATATTTCTCGGCAATACCATTTGCCCGCATTGCGCGCCATTTATAATGGTCGCCAGCTAGCCATAGTTGAGTGATATTATCAAAGTTTTTATTTTCGTAGATTTCTTTTGCATCAAGATGACAGTGATAGTCGATGATCGGTAATTGTGCAGCTACATCTTTATATAACCGAACACCGACTTCACTATCGATCATAAAACGATCGTTAATGAAGCCCATGTTATTTCTCTTGTTAAAATAAAGCTTAATTTAAAAATCGAAGGTCATTACCAGTTCCACAGCGTGCCATCTTCCAGACGCGCAACCGGCAGATAGGCCGGGTCATACGGATACTTCGCCGCCAGTTTTTCATCAAACTCGATGCCTAAGCCCGGTTTATCACCTGGATGCATATAGCCGTTATCAAAGGTCCAGTTGTGTGGGAAGACTTCCAGCATTTGCTCGGAGTAACCCATGTATTCCTGCACGCCGAAGTTAGGTACCCACAGATCGAAGTGCAGCGCTGCCGCCATGCAAACCGGGGAGAGATCCGATGGGCCATGTGAACCCGTACGTACCTGATACAACGAAGCAAAGTCGGCGATACGGCGCATGCCGCTGATCCCGCCCGCATGAGTGATAGTGGTACGGATGTAATCAATAAGCTGCTCTTCGATAAGCTGTTTGCAGTCCCAGATACTGTTGAACACTTCACCCACGGCGATCGGCGTGACGGTGTGTTGACGAATCAGACGGAAACATTCCTGGTTTTCTGCCGGGGTCGGATCTTCCATCCAGAACAGACGATAATCTTCAATGCTCTTACCAAAACGCGCCGCTTCAATCGGCGTCAGGCGGTGATGCATGTCATGCAGCAGATGTTCGTCGAAGCCGAACTGGTTACGTACCGCGTCGAACAGCTTCGGCGTGAAATCGAGGTATTTCTCAGTGGACCACAGTTGCTCTTCCGGCCATTGCCCTTTCGTTGCAGGCTCGTAGGCCAGCCCCTTTCCTTTCGACATGCCGTAGGTGGTTTTCATCCCCGGCACGCCGCACTGGACGCGAATCGCTTTGAAGCCCATCTCTTTATGACGCGCATAATCTTCCAGCACATCATCAATGGTATGGCCGGTGGTGTGACAGTAAACCATCACGCCTTCGCGAGACGCGCCACCCAGCAGCTGATACAGCGGCATGTTGGCGGCTTTGGCTTTAATGTCCCACAGCGCCATATCGACGGCGGAGATAGCCGACATCGTGACCGGGCCGCGACGCCAGTAAGCGCCTTTATAGAAGAACTGCCAGATATCTTCGATGCGGTGCGCATCACGCCCCACCAACTGCGGGCACAGATGATCTTTTAAATAGGATGCAACGGACAGCTCGCGGCCATTCAGCGTCGCATCGCCGTAGCCGATTAATCCGCTATCGGTGGTAATTTTCAACGTGACAAAGTTACGACCAGGACAGGTTACAAAAACCTCAGCACCCACAATTTTCATCTTCAATCCTTACATCTCATCGGTTAGTGAGGCAAACTTACGCCCTGAGCTACTACCATACAAGTATAAATATTAAAAATTACCGAGAAAGATCACAAAATTAAGGGGATTAAGTCAGACAAATGCATGAGGGATCACAAAGAAATGGTGCTTAGCCCAAACCAGGCCAGGCACAGGAGATGCTGGCAGAAATGTTACCCTCTGCCCCAGCCCGCGACGATAATCAACATGCCGCATAGCGCGACCGCCGCGCCAAGCCAGTCGTAGATCGTCAGTTTTTCACCTTCAACGACGCGCAGCCACAGCAGTGCGGTAAAGATGTATACCCCGCCGTAGGCCGCATACACACGCCCACTGGCGGCCGGATGCAGCGTCAACAGCCAGACAAACATCGCCAGCGCCAATCCGGCGGGTAGCAGTAACAACGGCGTTTCACCGCGCTTAAGCCACAGCCACGGCAAGTAGCAGCCGATAATTTCGCACAGCGCGGTAGCAAAAAATAGCAGCGACGTCTTTATCATCGTTAATCATCATTCACTTAGGGTGGGCCTATCATACGTAAAAATAAGCCTCAATCGACCATACTCTTTTCGCGGGTATGCCAGCCCAAAGAGATGTAGTAGACTGCTCAACAGGAGCCATTGTTTTTATCACGTTAAAGGAACCCGCAAATGAAAATTACACTTGGCAAACGCCTGTGCCTGACGGCAATGCTTGCGCTGGGTGCCATCGTGTACACCGCGTCTGCGTCTGCTGAAACCAGCAAGCTGATCATTGAATCTGGCGATAGCGCGCAGAGCCGCCAGAACGCAGCGATGGACAAAGAGCAGTGGAACGACACTCGCCAGCTGCGCCAGAAAGTAAATAAGCGCGCGGAAAAAGAGTGGGACAAAGCCGACGTGGCGTTCGACGCCCGCGATAAGTGTCTGCAAAGCCCGAACGTCAACGCCTACTGGGAACCCAACACCCTGCGCTGCCTTGACCGTTCAACGGGCCGCACGCTGAACCCATAATTGAAGAGGGCGCCGTTGGCGCCCTTTTTTCATGAAGCTGCGTGAAGCTTTAGTAATATTCAATCGTGTTTTTAATCGTATAGCGTTGGGTGGTGGCGGGTTTCACGCTTTCGTCAACAATGACTAAATCACAGCTCACCGGGTTATCATAGCTGTCGTAATCACAGCTCTGCGTCACATTGCCAATAGGCTGCTTATTCAGCAGACTCACTGAGGTATAATCGAGCTTCTTACGCGCATCCTGCGACGGCGTTGAGATAATCGACAGCGTGGTATCTTTGACGGTCGACGTTTTGCCCAGCGGATACCCTTCAGCATCGTAGCGGTAATCAACTTCGCTCTCTTTCCCCAGCGCCTTCACCACAAAACCGTTATCGTCGGTTTCCCAGGTCACGCCCGCCGACGGAAACTCAGCCAACTGGCATTTTCCCTGTAAGCGCACGCGTTTCTCGTGCGTCACGCCGTCAAGATAGTAGTTGGCGTTAAGCACCAGCAGCGCGCCGGTATCTTCTTCGATATTGTGAAACTCCAGCATATCAAAGCAGCCTTCCGGCGAAACCTGTGCGCTCACGCGCTTCGCCACCTCGCCCTTTTGGTTGAGCAACATTTGGCTGAAATCCTTCACCGGCCCGCGCAGCGGATCAAAATCAAACTCGTTGGAGAAGCTGGCCATTTCCGGCGTGAACGCCGCCGGGGAATCGTTCTTCTCACAACCACTGAGCAGAGCCATCACTGACACCAGCAAAATCACTTTCTTCACACCGTCATCCTGTTTCGGGAGTTTTCTCAATCATATTAGGAAATACAATTGTTTACACTAGCACTGCTATACTTTTTACGTCTCTAACGAAAAGGAGCCGAACATGAGAACTTCACGCTGGTTACTGGCACTCCTGCTAACAGGCGCCATGCCCGCTCTGGCGGCCGTACCGGATTCCTGTGAACGCGTTCGCAGCGACATTCAGCAGAAAATTATCCATAACGGCGTCGCGGAAAGCGCGTTTACGCTTGATGTCGTCCCTAACGATCAAGCCGATCAGCCCGGCGCGCAGGTGGTCGGCCACTGCGCCAATGATACCTTTAAAATTCTCTACACCCGTACCGATAGCGCTCAATAATGTTCTGCCGCCTCTGAACGAGGCGGCCGCATTTACGGCTTTTGCTCGACGATAAACTCCAGCGCCACGCCAATCAGCACCCCATCCTTCAGCGAACGATCGTCCGATAACGCATCCAGATCCCCCTGGAAGCGCAGCTTTTGCGTCGACGTATTGATCGTAAGTTTTGAGTGCAGGCAAGGAAGCGCCTGTGAGGTAATGGGATAGACCACTCGTCCGGAAACCAGCACCGGAATCTTGCGCAACTCCGTCTGCTGTAGCACGCCAACCGTCGAATAAAGCACCGCCAGCGGCGTTACCGCTAAAACCGGTTGGTTGGTCACGCTAATAAAATCGAGCAAAATTTCGGGGCGTAAAAAATTCACCCCTTTATGAGGAACCGTGACCGTATCAATCTCGGGCATCGGGATAACTTGCGTAGCAATGTCCTGCATAGGGTTCTTCCATAAGCGTAGGATGAGGCCAATATTCCCGGTCGCTGATACCGCCAGAAGACCGTAAATAGCGTTTTTTTTGTTGTAAAACAATTATGCACAGCCCTCCCTTTGCTGGCAAATGCCGCCCGCAAAATCTCATCGTCCGGATCTCTTCAGAATTGACCAGGGTTAATACTTGTATACCACCGGAGAGGTATCATTTTCATCCATTAGCCGGTTCTTAATTTCAGGTCGAAATAATCAAATAATAATGGAGTGAGCGATGTCTAATCAGGAAAAACCAGGGGGGCTAAGTCGACGTACCCTTATTAAATCGTCGGCGATAGGATCCCTGGCGCTTGCCGCGGGCGGCCTCTCTTTGCCCTTCTCTCTGCGAGCAACCGCCGCCGCGGTGCAGCAGGCCGCTCAGGTCGAAGATAAAGTGGTCTGGGGCGCCTGCTCCGTTAACTGCGGCAGCCGATGCGCGCTGTGCTTGCACGTAAAAGACAATGAAGTTTATTGGGTTGAGACCGACAATACGGGTCATGATATTTACGGCGATCACCAGGTGCGCGCCTGCCTGCGTGGCCGTTCCATTCGTCGTCGTATCAATCACCCGGACCGACTGAACTACCCGATGAAACGTGTTGGTAAACGTGGCGAGGGGAAATTTGAGCGTATTAGCTGGCAGGAAGCGCTGGATACTATTGCGGATAACCTCAAACGCGTCGTGAAGGACTACGGCAACGAAGCCGTGTACATCAACTACTCTTCCGGCATTGTTGGTGGCAACATTACCCGCTCTTCCCCTTCTGGCTCGGCAGTCATGCGACTGATGAACTGCTACGGCGGCTCGCTCAACCAATATGGCACCTACAGTACCGCGCAAATAGCCTGCGCAATGCCCTACACCTACGGCAGCAATGACGGCAACAGCACTTCCGATATCGAAAACAGCAAACTGGTGGTGATGTTCGGCAACAACCCGGCTGAAACGCGTATGAGCGGCGGCGGCATTACCTGGTATCTGGAACAGGCGCGCGAACGCTCAAATGCGCGCATGATCGTTATCGATCCACGCTATACCGACACCGCAGCCGGGCGTGAAGATGAATGGATCCCGATTCGCCCGGGCACCGACGCCGCACTGGTCGCCGGTATTGCGTGGGTATTGATTGACGAAAACCTGGTTGATCAGCCGTTCCTCGATAAGTACTGCGTGGGTTACGACGAAAAAACGCTGCCGGAAGGCGCGCCCGCCAACGGCCACTACAAGGCCTATATTCAGGGCTTGGGCGATGATGGCATCGCCAAAACGCCGCAGTGGGCCTCACGCATTACCGGCATTCCGGCTGACCGCATTATCAAACTTGCGCGTGAAATCGGCAGCACCAAACCGGCCTATATCTGCCAGGGCTGGGGCCCGCAACGTCAGGCCAACGGTGAACTTTCCGCACGCGCGATTGCCATGCTGCCCATTCTGACCGGCAACGTTGGTATCAACGGCGGGAACAGCGGTGCCCGTGAGTCGACCTACACCATTACCATTGAACGTTTCCCGGTGCTGGAAAACCCGGTAAAAACCGCCATCTCCTGCTTTACCTGGACGGATGCAATCGACCACGGCGCGGAGATGACCGCCACCCGCGATGGCGTGCGCGGCAAAGAGAAGCTGGATGTACCGATTAAGTTTTTCTGGAACTACGCCGGTAACACCATCATCAACCAGCACTCGGACATCAACAAAACCCATGAGATTTTGCAGGACGAAAGCAAATGCGAAATGATTGTGGTAATTGAAAACTTCATGACCGCCTCGGCAAAATATGCCGATATCCTGCTGCCTGACCTGATGACCGTCGAACAAGAGGACATCATTCCGAACGACTATGCCGGTAATATGGGTTATCTGATCTTTATCCAGCCCGCAACCGCGCCGAAGTTCGAGCGTAAGCCTATTTACTGGATCCTCAGCGAAGTGGCCAAACGCCTTGGTGATGACGTTCATCAGAAATTTACCGAGGGCCGCACTCAGGCGGAGTGGCTGCACTATCTGTACGCGAAAATGCGCGCGAAAGACCCGGCGCTGCCGAGCTACGACGAACTCAAAAAAATGGGCATCTACAAGCGTAAAGATCCGAACGGCCATTTTGTCGCCTACCGCGATTTCCGCAACGATCCACAAGCCCATCCGCTGAAAACACCCTCGGGGAAAATAGAAATTTACTCCAGCCGTCTGGCGGACATCGCCGCAAAATGGCAGCTGGAGAAAGATGAAACCATCAGCCCGTTGCCCGTCTATGCCTCGACCTTTGAGGGTTGGGACGATCCGATGCGCGACAAATTCCCGCTCCAGCTGTTCGGCTTCCACTATAAAGCCCGCACGCACTCCAGCTATGGCAACGTCGATGTGCTGAAGGCCGCCTGTCGCCAGGAAGTGTGGCTCAACCCGATTGACGCGCAGAAACGCGGCATTCAGAACGGCGATATGGTGCGAGTATTCAATGGCCGCGGCGAGGTGCGGATACCCGCAAAAGTCACACCGCGTATCATGCCGGGCGTGTCAGCGATGGGCCAGGGAGCCTGGCACGACGCGCAGATGGACGGCGACCGCATCGACCACGGTTCCTGTATCAACACACTGACCACTCACCGCCCTTCACCGCTGGCGAAAGGCAACCCGCAGCACACCAATCTGGTTGAGATCGAGAAGGTATAAGGACTAGCTAATGAGTACTCAATACGGATTTTTTATTGACTCGGCACGCTGCACCGGTTGTAAAACCTGCGAGCTGGCGTGTAAAGATTACAAAGACTTAACCCCGGACGTCAGCTTCCGCCGTATTTACGAATACGCGGGCGGCGAGTGGCAGGAGGACAACGGCGTCTGGAACCAGAATGTCTTTGCCTACTACCTGTCGATTGCCTGTAACCATTGCGAAGATCCGGCCTGTACCAAAGTGTGCCCGAGCGGCGCGATGCACAAACGTGAAGACGGTTTTGTGGTCGTTAACGAAGATGTCTGCATCGGCTGCCGTTACTGCCACATGGCCTGCCCATACGGCGCGCCGCAATACAACGCGGCCAAAGGCCACATGACCAAGTGCGATGGCTGCCATGAGCGCGTGGCGGAAGGCAAAAAACCAATCTGTGTGGAATCCTGCCCGCTGCGCGCGCTGGACTTTGGGCCGATTGAAGAACTGCGCCAGAAGTACGGCCAACTGGCGGCTGTTGCGCCGCTGCCGTCGGCGCACTTCACCAAACCAAGCATTGTGATTAAACCGAACGCCAATGCACGTCCGTGCGGCGATACCACTGGCTACCTGGCCAATCCGAAGGAGGTGTGAGATGGGCAACGGATGGCATGAATGGCCACTGGTGCTGTTTACGGTACTGGGGCAATGTGTGGCGGGGGCGACCATTATTAGCGGCATGGGCTGGCTGGCGGCACGTCAAGAAGCGGCCGACCAGCGGCGCATCGTACTGAGTATGTTCTTCCTGTGGGTCATCATGGGGATAGCCTTTTTTGCGTCGGTACTGCATCTCGGCTCACCGCTGCGGGCGTTTAATTCGCTCAACCGGGTCGGCGCTTCTGCGCTGAGCAATGAAATCGCGAGTGGTTCCCTTTTCTTCGCCGTGGGCGGATTCTGGTGGCTGCTCTCAGTGCTCGGTAAAATGCCGCAGGCGCTGGGGCGTATCTGGCTTATCGTCAGCATGCTGCTGGGTCTGGTATTTGTCTGGGCAATGACGCGTGTTTATCAGATAGATACCGTACCAACCTGGTATAATGGTTACACGACAGCCGCGTTTTTCCTGACTATGCTGCTCACCGGGCCGATGTTTGCCGCTCTGCTGTTGAAGCTGGCGAAGGTGCCGTTTAACGGCAAATTCTTCGCAGCATTAAGCGTGCTGGCCTTGCTGGCAAGCCTGGCGGTGGTGGTTTTACAGACCAGCGATCTGGGCTTCATCCACAGTTCCGTACAGCAGGCGAATGCGCTGCTGCCAGACTGGGGCACATGGCAGGTTGGGCGCTTTATTCTACTGGCTGCCGGATTAGGCTGCTGGATCTGCCCGCTGCTGCGCCGGGTTCCACCTACGGCGCTCGGACTGACCATCGGTCTGATTCTGATGATAGTGGGAGAATTGATCGGCCGCGGGCTGTTCTATGGCCTGCATATGACCGTCGGCATGGCGATTGCCGGGTAATCTATCGGCGCGGGAACTGGCCCGCGCCTCTTTAAGGAATTGCAGTAATGAATGACGTTCAGCACAACGACGCCTTAGCTTTTTCTGCTCGCGTATTGGGAGCACTGTTTTACTTCGCACCGGACAGCGCGCTTGCCGAGCCGTTGGTTGCCGCATTTCGTGACGGCGAATGGGCCGCACAATGGCCATACCCGGTAGCCAACGCCGACGCACTGTCCGCCGCTTTTGCCGCTCCCTGCGACGAATCGCTGGCGGAAGCCTGGCAGCGGCTGTTTATTGGCCCGTCGGCCCTCCCGTCACCGCCGTGGGGGTCCGTCTGGTTAGATCGTGAAAATGTCCTGTTTGGCGATTCGACTCTGGCGCTGCGCCAGTGGATGCGCGAAAACCAGATCGCCTTCGACGTTGCGCAAAATGAACCGGAAGATCATTTCGGCACCCTGCTGATGCTGGCGGCCTGGCTGGTTGAAAACGATCGTCAGGAAGCCTGCGACCAGCTGCTGGCCTGGCACCTGTTGCCATGGGCACCGCGCTTCCTGAGTGAATTTGTCGCCAAAGCCAATCACCCCTTCTTCAAGGCCCTGGCGGAATTAGCGCAGAACACCCTCGCCCAGTGGCAGTCACAGCTACTGATCCCCGTTGCCGATAAAAAACTGTATCGCTAAGCGTTTCGCCTCATATGCAGCGTCTTCATTCCTATCCCGATATTCAGGCGATGTTACGTCGCCTGCTGCTGGCTATTGTCATTGGCGTCCTCGCGGCGCTGGCGGTAGCCCTGTTTCGTCACGCCATGTACCTGCTGGAGTGGTTATTTTTAAGCAATGACAGCGGCAGTCTGGTCAACGCGGCGGAGGGGCTGATTTGGTGGCGACGCCTTATCACCCCGGCGCTCGGAGGCCTGGCGGCGGGAACCCTACTGTGGGGCTGGCAACGTTATACGCGTCAGCGCCCTCATGCGCCAACAGACTACATGGAGGCCCTGGAAAGCGACGAAGGCAAGTTCGACACCGGCTCCAGCCTTGTCAAATCAACCGCTTCTCTGCTGGTCGTGGCCAGCGGCAGCGCGATTGGCCGGGAAGGAGCGATGATTTTACTGGCTGCGCTGGCGGCTTCATTTTTTGCCCAACGCTTTACGCCAAAAGCGGAGTGGAAACTGTGGATCGCCTGCGGGGCCGCCGCGGGGATGGCCAGTGCCTACCACGCACCGTTGGCCGGCAGCCTGTTTATTGCCGAGATCCTCTTTGGCACGCTGATGCTCGCCTCGCTCGGACCCGTGGTGATTTCAGCGGTTGCTGCCCTGCTTACCACGCAGGCGATGAACGGCGGCGCGGAGCTGCTTTATCGCGTCGAGGCCTTACCCACGCTCACTGCCACGCATTATGTGCTGATGCTCGCCACCGGTCTTCTGTGCGGCCTCGGTGGTCCGCTGCTGATGTGGTTAATGGATACAACTCATCGCGGTTTCCTGGCGTTGAAGTTGTCTCCACCATGGCAACTGGCCCTTGGCGGGTTAATCGTCGGGGTATTATCGCTGTTAACCCCTGCCGTATGGGGCAATGGGTATAGCGTGGTGCAAGCTTTCCTGCTGGCACCGCCCACCCTGACCCTCATCGCCGGGATCTTCCTGTGCAAACTGCTCGCCATTCTCGCCAGTAGCGGTTCAGGCGCGCCCGGTGGCGTGTTTACCCCTACGCTATTTATTGGTCTGGGAGTGGGGATTTTGTTTGCTAATACATGGAGTCTGGGATTTCCCGGTCACGAGAGCATCGCGATATTGTTGGGAATTACCGGAATGGCCACCCTGCTGGCGGCAACAACGCATGCGCCAATCATGTCGACGCTGATGATTTGTGAAATGACCGGGCAGTATATGCTGCTGCCCGGCTTGCTGATTGCCTGCGTGTTAGCCTCAGTGCTATCGCGCACCTTACGCCAGAATTCTATCTACCGTCAGCACGTTACGGAGCATCGCTAAATCAACATACTGGCTGAGCTCGCGCTGTTCCGCACGCGGCAGATACGGCAGTTCGCCGATCAGCGGTGCGGGCAGTTTTTTGCTCAGCACATCAATAATTTCCGCGTAGTGCGCCAAACCTGGGTTGATACGGTTGGCGACCCAACCAATCAGCGGCAGCCCGTCATTGGCGATGGCCTGTGCGGTCAGTAGCGCATGGTTGATGCACCCTTCCTGAATCCCAACCACCATGAGTACCGGCAGCTGTTCCTGCACTACCCATTCAGAAAGCGGCCGCAAATCGTTCATCAGGCTGCGCCAGCCGCCCGTGCCTTCCACGACGACGTTATCAACCTGGCGGCTCAGATTCGCCAGTCCGTCGGACAACAGCGTGTAGTTAATCGGACAGCTGTGTGCAACGCTGCTCTCTTCTTCACTCAGCGCGATAGGGTTAATCGCCTCATAAGGTAGCGCCAGCGACGACACGCTTTGTAGCACCAACGCGTCTTTGTTACGCAACCCCTCGGGGGTCTCTTTGCTACCCTTGGCTACCGGCTTATAGCCTGCCACCCGTTTCCCGCTGGCGGCGAGCGCCTGCAATAGCGCACGAGAAACCACCGTCTTGCCGACAGAAGTATCAGTTCCAGTAATAAAGAAACGATTTAGCATCACTAACTAGCCCCACAAATTTGCCGATAGAATATCAAGACAATGAATAATTCAACGGGGTGAAAGTTTACGTGATGCGTCAGGAGGTCGGATTGAGATAGCGCAATTTTTTGCAAAACGGCAAAAAAATGTTAACCCTGTAACAGTCTGATCAGCAGTGTTCCGTTATAAAGCGCATCTTTTACCAGTGCCGCACCCGCCATCGTGCCGCGGTTGGAGAACTGCGTCTGTTCTACGGCAATATGTTTACTGTAGGCGGGCAGCGACTGCTGGCGAATACAGTCGCCAATCGCCGGAAAGAGGATATCCGCCGCCTGGTTAAACGGGGAACCAATAAGAATTTTTTGTGGATTGAACAAATTGACCATAATCGCGAGGATACGCCCGACGTTGGTGCCGATGCTGCTGATGATATCTTTTGCCAGCAGATCCCCTTGCTGCGCCGCCTGGCAGAGCCAGTCTACGGTGAGCGGCTTTTGATGTAACATCGAGCTCATTGACTGCTGCATCCGCACCTGGGTAAGTTCCAGCACGCTCTCCACGCTGGCAATCGTTTCCAGACAGCCGTGGTTGCCGCAGTAGCAGCGTTTGCCGTAAGGGTCAACCTGGGTATGACCAATCTCAACCAGGCTGCTGCTGCCAGCATGCAGTAAGCGACCATCGGTAATTACCCCTGCGCCCACGTTATGGTCAATCACCACCTGAATCACGTCGCGTGCGCCGCGAGAGGCCCCGAACAGCGCTTCGGCCATGGTCCAGGCGCTGATGTCGTGCTGGATATACACCGGCACGCCGGTATGCGCCTCCAGCGTTTCCCCCAGCGGGACATCTTTGACATCGTAAAACGGCATGCGATGAATGATGCCGTTTTCGGTATCGATGATACCCGGCAGCGTGATGGCAATGGCCGTTAAGCGTTCCAGCAGATTTTGGTGGCGAATAAAGAACTGGTCGATATGCGACAGCACGCGGTTCAGGAAAGGCGTTTCATCTTCCAGCGCCAGCTCAAGCTGCTCTTCGACCACCAGTTTGCTGCTCAGGTCGCGCAGCGCAAGATGGATATCACCGCGGCTGATGCGCACGGCAAGGTAGTGCCAGGCTTCGGTTTCCACCATCAGCCCCACCGCCGGACGGCCGCGACTCCCCGCCTCCTGGATTTCCGTTTCCTGCACCAGATGGGCTTCCAGCAGCTCACGGACAATTTTGGTAATACTGGCGGGGGCCAGTTGCGCAAGTCGGGAAAGGTCAATACGCGACACCGGGCCAAGCTGATCAATGAGACGATAAACCGCCCCTGCGTTGGTCTGCTTGATTTGATCAATATGGCCTGGCTGACTGTCCGCTACCACCGTAAACTCCCTTATTTTCGCGCTTCGAAATAAACTGTGGACTATGGTGAAGTACTTCAATGGTCGACGTCAAATATTTACTTAGCCTTGTGATTTAACGCACATTTTTTCACACTTTTGGCGGCTAAACGCTGACCTTTGCCGCGTTTAATAAGTGCTGCTTAAAGCGCTGCGCCGCCTGGCTAAGCTCATGGTGTTTTGACCAGACCA
Organism: Kluyvera sp. CRP; assembly: GCF_019930565.1. Taxonomy (NCBI): domain Bacteria; kingdom Pseudomonadati; phylum Pseudomonadota; class Gammaproteobacteria; order Enterobacterales; family Enterobacteriaceae; genus Kluyvera; species Kluyvera sp. CRP. Next base: position 3,787,219 of record NZ_CP082841.1, read on the forward strand.
GCCACATTTCCGACACCGCGTCCTCTTCTGCGATGGGTACCCAGCGCATTTCATACAACTGAACGCGACGAAATGAGGCGGGTAAAATCGACACCCCCAACCCCGATGCCACCAGACCGATAATCGTCATCGCCTCCCCGACCTCCTGGGTAATCACCGGCGTCACGCCATAGCGGCGCATCAGGCCGAGAATATCGTCATACAGGCCTGTACCCACATGCGGATCAAAAAAGACAAACGGCTCTTTCGCCAGCTCGACAAGGCTGACCGACGGCTGGCTGGCTAACGGATGGTCGCGGTGAATCATCGCCAGCAGCGGCTCGCGCAGGATAATTTGCCAGTCGAGGGTATCGGGGAGCTGCGTGTTGCGCATCAGTCCCAGCTCAAGCGCACCTTCCGTCAACGGTAAAATCTGTTCGCGGGTATTAGTCTCACGCGTCTGAATATGCACGTCAGGGTAACGCTGACGGAATGTCGACAACGTATCGGAAACGGCCTTAATAAAGGGAGCAGATGAGGTAAAGCCAATGTGCAGTTCACCGGTTTCCCCGTGATGCAGACGACTGGCGCGCGCGGCGGCTTCGTTCACCTGCAGCAGGATCTGCCGGCTGTCGGCAAGGAACTGTCTCCCGGCCTCCGTCAGGCTGACGCTGCGGTTGGTGCGGGCAAACAGTCGCGCGCCAACCTGCTGTTCCAGAATCTGAATCTGCTGGCTCAGCGGCGGCTGAGAAATATTCAAACGCGCCGCGGCACGGCCAAAATGCAGCTCTTCCGCAACGGCCACGAAATAGCGCAGGTGACGAAGCTCGATATTCATATTTCATAAGTATCAATTGAGATTATTAATATATTAGACAGAATATTTACATTTTCCTACTCTGATTATGTGACCTATGTCGCCATTACTCGTTGTTTTTAGCCAAGGATCTTCCCGTGAGCCGCACAACTACCGCAGACCATACGCCCGTTATTGATGTCCGCGACGATACCCCCACTGTCAACAATACGTTTATCCGCCGCGGCACGCCGGCCTTTATTCGCGTCACGCTCGCCCTCTTCTCCGCCGGGCTGGCAACGTTTGCCCTGCTGTACTGTGTGCAACCCATTCTGCCGGTGCTCTCCCATGAGTTCGGCATCTCTCCGGCGGGCAGCAGTATTTCGCTGTCAATTTCCACCGTCATGCTGGCGATTGGCCTGCTGTTTACCGGGCCGCTTTCCGACGCCATCGGGCGTAAACAGGTGATGGTCACCGCGCTGCTGCTGGCTTCCTGCTGTTCACTCCTGTCGACAATGATGACCAGCTGGCATGGAATTCTGCTGATGCGCGCGCTGATTGGTCTGTCGCTCAGCGGCGTGGCAGCGGTGGGCATGACCTATCTCAGTGAAGAGATTCACCCGAGTTTCGTCGCCTTCTCAATGGGGTTATATATCAGCGGGAACTCGATTGGCGGGATGAGCGGACGTCTGCTCACTGGGGTGTTTACCGATTTCTTCGGCTGGCGCGTGGCGCTGGCGGTGATCAGCCTCTTTGCGCTGGCCTCGGCCATCATGTTCTGGCGCATTCTGCCGGAATCCCGCCATTTCCGCCCCAGCTCGCTGAAGCCGAAATCATTACTCATTAATGTTCATCTGCACTTTCGCGATCGCGGCCTACCGCTGCTGTTCGTCGAGGGTTTTCTGCTGATGGGCGCGTTCGTCACCCTCTTTAACTACATCGGCTACCGCCTGATGCTCTCGCCCTGGTCGCTCAACCAGGCGGTGGTGGGTCTGCTATCCGTCGCCTACCTGACCGGGACCTGGAGCTCACCAAAAGCCGGCGTAATGACCACCCGCTACGGTCGTGGCCCGGTCATGATCTTCTTCACCGGCGTGATGTTGCTGGGGCTTCTGCTCACGCTGTTCTCGCCGCTGTGGGTGATTTTCCCCGGCATGCTGCTGTTCTCCGCAGGGTTCTTTGCCGCACACTCGGTGGCCAGCAGCTGGATTGGCCCGCGTGCGCGCCGCGCCAGGGGTCAGGCGTCGTCGCTGTATCTTTTTAGCTACTATCTCGGCTCAAGTATTGCCGGGACGCTCGGCGGCGTCTTCTGGCACAAATACGGCTGGAACGGCGTGGGGGCATTTATTGCCCTGCTGCTGGTTGGCGCACTGCTGACCGGCTATGCTCTGCATAAACGCTTACGCTAAACTCAATTAAGAACAGGCTAAAAAATGCCGCAGCGCCCTAAACGCCGAGGCATTTTCTATTTACAGTCCATACTGATATTTAGCGGGAAAAGCTGGTCGGAGGACTTATCCGTTTTCATAAAATAGTACGTAACAAGCAACAGCCCTACCATAAATGGAATTTCATACAACTCTTCCATAAGGTCAGCATATTGAGGATTATGAACAAACAACGGTGCCAACAGACGATGGTGCTCAATGGTATCGGAAATGATAAACGTACAAATAGTAACAGCCAGCAACCATACCGGCATTTTCACTTCCTTAACCCTGCGGACGATGTCCTTACGTAATGGCCCGGATAACAGAGAAAGCGCTAAACCTCCGATCAGAGTGACGGAAATCACTCTAAACACAAGATGAGGTTCCTCCGGAAAGTAAGCCCGCCCCCAACCCGTACTTCGTCCTAGCAACACCATCCACCACAGCACGGCCCACATCCAGAACTGTTTTTCTCCTTCAGGCCTCGAAAGCGGTTTGATATACCAAGCGGTAAACAACGCGCCAAACAGCAGCCATAGCGCCTGAGCGTTTTCAATCTGCGTCACTAAGGCACCGCCAAGCAACGGTAGATGCCAGTCTGCGGCAAACGGAAATAACAACGACAGAACCGCCATAACAACAACGGAAAAGGGTAAATGCGTATCGAATTTCATACAAATCATTCAAGTTAATAATGAATTACTGATAGTAGCTTTTAAGAAATTTAATCCATTAACATTGAATGCGATTTTCTTAAGGTTATCTTAATGTTTGTGTGATCGTTCAATTCATCAATTGAAGAGCCCCAAGTAATCTGTAATCACCGCTATCGCTTCACCAAACCCATAACACACTTCCTCTCGGTATCCTGCCCCTTGCAATCGCGCTATCCACGCCATTTGCGGTACCGTCGGTTTGCCTCCCTTCGTGCCGGTACCGCCGAAGCCATTCTCGATAAGATGGTGTGGATCGTCGCCAGGCTTTCCGCAACCAGCACGGCTGCGTTCAGACGTCCCCCTTGTGATTATTCGTGCGCATGAAATCCTAATAACTTCAAGAGAATACCGACAGGTTCTATAATACGCCCACTTTTGTCTTTCCTGTTCCGTGTTATGACTACCTACACCAGCAATACCCAGCTTAATCTACGCATTATTTCGATCGTGGTTTTCACCTGTATTTGTTACCTCTCCATCGGCCTGCCGCTGGCGGTACTCCCCGGATTTATCCACTACGATCTCGGCTACAGCACGCTGGTCGCCGGCGCGGTGATTAGCCTGCAATACATTTCCACTCTCGTCAGCCGCCCCCACGCCGGGCGCTATACCGATATCTGGGGGCCGAAGAAGGTTGTCAGCCTGGGGATTATCTGCTGCATGATGAGCGGCCTGTTCACGCTCGCCGCCGCGGCCGCGCACGCCAGCCCCATTCTGGCGGTCATTCTGCTGCTGGTCGGCCGCGTGTTCCTTGGTGTAGGCGAGAGTTTTACCTCTACCGGCTCCACGCTGTGGGGGATTAAAACCGTCGGCGCGATCCACACTTCCCGCGTCATTTCCTGGAACGGGGTCGCTACCTATGTCGCCATGGCCGCCGGTGCGCCGTTGGGTGTGATGCTCAATAGCGCGTTTGGCATCAGCGGCTTCGCGGCGCTGATTGTGATTATCGCCGTTATTGGCCTGCTCTTTGCCCGTACTCGTGCTGACGTCAGCGTCAGCGCGGGCATCCGAGCGCCTTTCCACGTCGTGGCGCGCAAAATCTGGCCGTACGGTCTGGGGCTAGGCCTGGGTACAGTAGGCTTCGGGGTGATTGCGACATTTATCACGCTCTACTTCTCCGCACACGGCTGGCAAGGTGCCGCCTTCACGCTCTCACTGTTCAGTATTGGCTTTATCTGCATTCGTCTGGTGCTGGGTAACACCATCACCCGGTTTGGCGGCATTCGCGTATCGCTGGTCTGCTACGTTTTTGAATGCCTGGGGCTGCTGATTATCTGGTTTGCCCCGAATGCCTGGATCGCCGGACTAGGCGCCTTCCTTACCGGCTCCGGTTTCTCGCTGGTCTTCCCGGCGCTGGGCGTCGAAGCGGTCAAGCAGGTGGAAGAACAAAACCAGGGGACCGCGCTGGGCACCTATTCCGCCTTCCTGGATTTGGCACTTGGCATTACCGGCCCTGTTGCGGGCTGGATTGCAGGCTATCAGGGTCTGGACAGCATTTACCTGCTGGCTGCCGTGGTCGTGGCAATGGCCTTCGCGCTTATTCTGCGCGTTTACCTGATGCAACGCGCCAGCCGCACACCTTGCGCGAACTAACCTCGTGAGGGGCGAAGACCCATCGCCTCTGTACATTTGTGCAACACCTCTCGTACATTACGTTACACGCCGATACCAATCACTCACGGAAAGACCGATAGCCCGTAGGTATAGTTCTTTCAACGGCCCCGCAGTGGGGTTGAATGAAAAAACCAATTCGAGGGTATGAGAATGAAAAAAGTATTAGCTCTGGTTGTTGCCGCTGCTATGGGTCTGTCTTCTGCTGCTTTCGCTGCTGACGCGACGGCTACGCCGGCTCCGGCTGCTACTGCGACCGCCACTCACGCGGCTCCGGCAAAAACCACTCACCACAAGAAACACAAAAAAGCAGCACCAGCACAGAAAGCGCAGGCTGCCAAAAAACACAAGAAAGCAGCGGCTAAACCGGCTGTAGAACAGAAAGCCCAGGCTGCTAAAAAACACAAAAAAGCAGCCACTAAACCGGCTGTAGAGCAGAAAGCGCAGGCCGCTAAAAAACACAAAAAAGCAGCTACTAAACCGGCTGTAGCGCAGAAAGCGCAGGCTGCTAAAAAACACAAAAAAGCAGTAAAACACGAAGCCGCTAAACCAGCAGCACAACCAGCAGCTTAATGACTACGCAGTCGGCGCGTTCTGCGCGCCGATTCAGGCAGACAGGTGCATCACGTAGCGTCGCCCCCGACGCCGGTGTTAGCCCTGCTGTCTGAGGCGATCAATTATCCGTATCGGCGCTACTTCAGCGCCGATTTTTTCCCGGGGAGCCAACCATGTTGCGGCGTTATCGTTTCGAGCTCATCCTGGCATTACTGATCGTTTGCGCGCTTATCGCGACTCAGTTCTTCTTTTACTGAATGTAGTTCGCTGATTTTACTCCCACTTTTCATGTCTCCCGTCTATAGTAGTCTCACTGGGTTTAGTTTTTATAATCATAATTGCCCCATCCGAGAGTGATATGCGTACAGCCTTTGTGTGTTGTTTACTGGGATCGTTATCCGTTCTGCCTTTAATAACTCATGCTGATGACAGTGATAGCGGCATTAGCGCAAAAGATATTAAAACCCTGTTTTTTGGTCAGGACGATCGCGTCCTTGTCAGCCATCCGGCGCAAGAACCGTGGGACGCCATCGGGCAACTTGAAACCGCCAGCGGCAATCTGTGTACCGCGACGCTGATTTCTCCCCATCTGGCTTTAACCGCCGGACACTGTCTGCTGGAGCCGCCAGGTGGCAAGCTGGATAAAGCGGTAGCCCTGCGCTTTGTGTCGCAAAAGGGCAGCTGGCGCTATGAGATTCATGGCATTGAGGGACGGGTTGACCCTTCGCTGGGCAAACGACTGAAGCCCGACGGCGACGGTTGGATTGTGCCGTCTTCAGCGGCACCATGGGATTTCGGCCTGATCGTCCTTCGCTATCCCCCTTCTGGTATTACGCCACTGCCGCTGTTTACCGGCGACAAAGCCGAACTGACCGCCGCGTTGAAAGCCGCTGGGCGCAAAGTGACGCAGTCAGGTTACCCGGTCGATCATCTGGATTCACTGTACAGTCATGAAGATTGTACCGTCACCGGCTGGGCGCAGGCGTCGGTGCTTTCCCATCAGTGCGATACGCTGCCGGGTGATAGCGGCTCACCGCTGCTGTTGAAAACCGACGCCGGCTGGCAACTGATTGCGGTACAAAGCTCAGCACCGGCGGCCAAAGATCGCTGGCGTGCCGACAACCGCGCCATCGCCGTCACCGGTTTTCGCGACAAGCTGGAAGCGCTCGCCGCCGACAATTAACTCTGAAGCTGCTGGTGACGCAACGCCAGCAGCGAAGATAACGGCATCGGCTCGCTGAAATAGAATCCCTGAAGCTGATCGCAACCCGCCAACCGCAGCAGCTTCATCTGTCTCTCCGTTTCGACGCCTTCGGCAATCACCGTCATGCCTAGCGCGCTGGCAATCCGAATCGTGCCCCCCACCAGAGCAGCAGCCTGATCGTCGTCATCCACCAGCCCGGCCAGCGATTTATCAATTTTAATGGTGTCGAAATTGAAGCGCCGCAAATAGCCAATGCTGGAGTAACCGGTACCAAAATCATCCAGCGCAACGGCGGTACCCAGCGCTTTCAGATTCGCGATTGCCGCACGCGCGCGTTCCGGTTTTTCGAGCACGTAGGTCTCGGTAACCTCAAGCTGTAGCCTGGACGGCGGAAAACCAGATGATTTCAGCACGCTGGAAACCTTATTTTCAAACTCAGGGTCGCGGAATTGCGCCGGCGAAATATTAACTGAGAGCTTAAGATCGTTGTGTGCCAGCAGATCGTGACACGCGCGAGCCAATACAAACTGCCCGAGCGCATAGATAAGCCCGCTGGTTTCAGCGACAGCAATAAACGCATCAGGCATCAGCTCGCCTTTCTTCCGTCGCGGCCAGCGCACCAGCGCTTCAACGCCAATCATCACCTGCGTCCGCGCGCAGACGATCGGCTGATACCAGACTTCAAACTCATTGTTTTCCAGCCCGTGGCGAATGTCATTCTCGATAGCGACCTGGTATTCGCGCGCGCTGTTAAGTTCAGCGTCATAGTGGGTAATGCGCCCTTTGCCGGTGATCTTCGAGTGATACATGGCGATATCTGCCTGGCGGAAAAGCTCAGAGCTGGAGTTCAGCTGCAATTTTCCGCTGGCGATGCCTATGCTGGCGCTGATGTGCAACGTACGGCCATCGATACGGATTGGCGCATTAAGGTAATCCAGCACGCTTTCCGCAAAGGCTGCCGCGCGCGCTTCTGAGTGCTCACCGCCCACGGTCATCGCAAACTCATCGCCCCCCATGCGCGCCAGTATTCCGCCGTCAGGCACCAGCGTTTGTAGCATGGCGGCGATACGAATAATCAGAATATCGCCGACATCATGGCCATGAATGTCATTAACATCTTTAAAGCCATCAAGATCGATAAACACCACCGTTTTCACGTCGCGATCGCCACGCTGGCTGATGCGCTCCAGCTGTTCAATCAGCGCACGGCGGTTGGGCAGATGGCTCAACCAGTCGGTCAACGCAATTTCTCGCGCCTGGCGTTCCCCGCGCGCCAGCTTCCACAAGCCTAAGCTGCTCAGCAGAATAAACAGCAGAATTAACCCGGTCGCAAGCAGCACAATTTCACGAATTTGCGGTGATGCGGCGCTGGCAGCCTCAGCCCCAGGCTGCCTGAGCTGCCAATCAAGCCAGCCCACCACCTTCCCCCCAGAGGTTCGCACCGGAATGTTGTATTGGTTCTGCGGCGCAGTACCCAACGTCAGTTTTTCAATCTGGAACGTATTTCCCAGAATGTTGAGTAATCCAGGATTGATATGCCGGGTGATCACCAGATAACGCCGCGTCGCGTCGTACACCTGTAAACGTCCAACCATAGGGCGAATCAGCCCGATCCCGACAAAGGCAATCCCCGCTCGCGTCTGGGTTATGCCGGCAAAAACATTGCTCCCCCGACGCAGCGCATCCTCATTTTGACTAATAAGTGCTTCCAGCCCCTCACCAAAGAAATCGAGATTATGTTCATTAAACGGTGAGCTATGAAACGAGCCCCAGAGAACACGATAGTTTTCATCCAGGACGAATGTGCCATCGTAGAGATTATTGATTTTGAAGCCTGCTCCCCAGGTATTATACAGCCACGTGGTGTCCAGCTGCGGCGCATAAACCTGACGGACGGCGTCGTCCCAGATAGAGTTGTCGGTAACGAGTGAGAGCACGCGGTTAATGGATGTCTGAAGGGCCCCATCAACAGAAAGTGCGGAACGGCGGGCATCAATATCGTTAGTTTTGCTACTGATTAAATTCTGCGACAGGTAAAGCAGTGAAATAATAGAAAAGATCAGGCCAACGCCTGCTAAAAAGATCATCACGAACAGCGTTCTGGCCGTGGCAATATTACGCCAGCGTGACGGATTAAACATGCCCCACCCTCGCAGTCACAAAGAAACCCTTTGTTACAAGCGTAATACAGGCCATAAATTTCGCTGCCCGATTTCCCGGGCAGCTATCACATCAAGCGAGTTTAATCATCACCATACCGATCAACAGCAGGCCAAGTCCAACCCAGCCCTTATTATTCAGGCGCTGACCAAAGAGGATCCACCCCGCCGCCAGAGTGGCCGCTACGCCGAAGCCCCCCCAGATAGCGTAGGCAACCGACAGGTCAATGCCCTTCACCGCCTGCGACAAGGCGCTAAACGCGGCCAGCACGGCGGCCAGTGAGAGGAGTCCGTACAGTTTGTTACGGAAACCGTCAGAGAATTTCAGGAAAATATTAGCGACAATTTCAAGTACGATGGAACCTGCCAGCCAGAGGCCGTGAATCAATTCGAACTTAAGCATGATTCACCTCGTTATTGATCATAACGCTTTTCTTCGGCGCTTTACGCGTACCCGATTTGATCAACACAATCCCGGCGATAAGCGTTGCCAGACCCGCCGCTTTCATCACCGTCAGACTTTCGTCAAAGACCAGGACGCTGAAAAGCGTAATCAGCACAATACCGATACCTTCCCAAAGCGCGTAGGCGACACCGAGGGCGATTTTCTTAACCGCGAACGAAAGAAAAATATAAGACAGTGAGATCATCACCAGCATTAAAATAAAGCCGGTATTACCATCGCTTACGCTTGCCCATTTCATAGACAGCGTACCTGTAATTTCGGCCACAATAGCCAGGGCTAATAAAATCCAGTAAAACATGGTCCTTCTCCTGCATGAGAATATAATCCGTTGCAGTTCGCGACGTGGCGCAAACCGAAATAAAATGATTAAAATTTAGCTCAAACGAAGAAAAGGACTACAGCGCGTTGCGCCAGTGGTGCTCACCGCAGAAGGCAGAAAAAGAAGGGAAAACAGTGAATTGAGTAGAAATGTACGTCCTGAACATATTGTCCATAAAATTACAATTATCCGCGGTATTGCTTCTCATCATTGCGGATTAAAATTGTCCTCAGTAGTTAAACACAGCTAATTTCTAACACAGTTGTCGAAGTATCTCAAAATGTTTTCAAATCTTTACGGATGTTGTTTGATGTACATTCATTTATTATAAGCCAATTCGCAATTATCATAATCAGCAGAGTTTATAGCAGGAGCTATCATGTCCAGGCCGATCATCACGCTTAATGGATTAAAAATCGTCATCATGCTCGGCATGCTGGTTATCATTCTGACGGGGATCCGTTTTGCTGCGGAGATCATCGTCCCCTTCGTGCTGGCGCTGTTTATCGCCGTGGTGCTCAACCCGGTTGTTCAGCTGTTGGTACGCTGCCGCGTACCACGCGTGCTCGGCATCTCGCTACTGATTGTCGTGATTATTCTGCTGGCCGTACTATTACTGGCCTCACTCGGCACATCACTCAACGAACTGACGCGCACGCTGCCTCAGTACCGCTCGTCACTGGCGGTACCGATCTATAATCTGCAGCCGTGGATGCAGCGATTTGGTATCAGCGTCAGCCCTGAAGAACTGATTAAATATATTGACCCCAATGCCGCCATGACATTGGTTTCACGCCTACTGACCCAACTCTCGAACGCGATGTCGTCTATTTTTCTGCTGCTGCTGACGGTGGTGTTTATGCTGCTGGAAGTGCCACAGCTACCGGCGAAACTTCAGCAGGTCATGTCCCGTCCGGTAGAGGGAATGGCGGCGATTCAGCGAGGGCTGGACAGCGTATCGCACTATCTGGTGCTGAAAACGGCGATTAGCCTGGTAACGGGTCTGGTTGTATGGGGCATGCTGGAGCTACTGGGCGTCCGTTTTGCCTTTATCTGGGGGCTGCTGGCCTTTGCGCTCAACTATATTCCGAATATTGGCTCGGTGCTGGCGGCGATCCCCCCTATTTTGCAGGTTCTGGTCTTTAGCGGCTTTTACGATGCGCTGATCGTACTTGCGGGGTATCTGGTGATAAATCTCGTCTTTGGCAACATTCTCGAGCCCCGCATCATGGGACGCGGCCTGGGGCTCTCCACGCTGGTGGTGTTCTTATCGTTAATATTCTGGGGCTGGCTGCTGGGTCCGGTCGGTATGCTGCTGTCCGTGCCGCTCACCATTATCGTGAAAATTGCGCTGGAGCAGACCGAGGGCGGTAAAAGCATCGCTATTTTGCTCAGCGATCTCAGTAAATAGCCATCAGAATAGCGACAGCAGCAGCGCAACGGGGAAACTGAACGGCCACGTTGCGCCGATTAAAAAGGTGGCAATCAGACGGATTGAGGTGCTTTCTTTGGTGAGAAACCAGGTAATTCCGGCGCAAATAACCGCCATGATGGCGTAGAAAATGAGCATATGTTGGTACAGCGTCACCAATTGAGTCCTTACCATTGATCGTTAAAGCGGCGCAATATGCTACGTTTTTTGACGTACATCAAGTTTTTCGCCGCTTTTCGCGTGAGGCTATTCAGTCCACGCAGATCTATCTCCAGATAAATTAACTGCGTGAACGATTAAAACTAAAGTCACGGTACGCCGATTTAGTTTTTCATGCTGTGATTCAGCTTACACTTAGCGTTTTGGTTTGGAGGCGGCAAAAATGCTGTCGGTGGTCGGATCGCTTACATAATGATTCGGATCGTACTGCGGAATTAAATTCACTTTTTCGGCATCCCAGGCTTCAGCCAGGCAAGCCGCTGTTACGTGGTTATCGCCATCACAGGCGGCAATGCGGCCTGCTGAATAATAAATGCCTGTACCCATTAAAGCCGCCGCGGCAACGACGCTGCACACAATACTCTTTTTCATCTCTCTGACTATGCCCGGTTTTACAACGGCGCGGATCCTCGCACGTTGCTCCGGGCATGTCAAAACTGCCGCGCGGCGCGGCAGGTTTGTCCCCTACCCCAAAGGGAGTAATCAGTGCTTAATCATCACATGCCGCACCACGGTATAATCCTCCAGACCGTACATCGACATATCCTTGCCGTAGCCTGACAGTTTTTGCCCACCATGCGGCATTTCGCTGACCAGCATAAAGTGGGTGTTGACCCAGGTGCAGCCGTACTGCAAGCGCGCGCTCAAGCGATGCGCGCGGCCAACATCCTGCGTCCACACCGATGAAGCCAGCCCATATTGCGAATCGTTAGCCCATGCCAGCACCTGCTCTTCAGTGTCAAAGACGGTCACGCTGACAACCGGGCCAAACACTTCACGTTGGACGATATCATCCTCCTGGTGAGCGCCCGCCAGCAGCGTTGGCTGGAAATAGAACCCTTTCCCCGCCACCTTTTCACCGCCGGTTACCACTTTGACGTGCGGTAAGGCTTTGGCGCGCGCGACGGCATCGCTAACGCGCGTGAGGTGTGCCTGGGAGCTCAACGGCCCCAGTTCGGTGCTCTCATCTTCCGGCGCCCCCAACTTCAGGCTCGCCACCGCCGCGCCAAGTCTGGCGACCAGCCGGTCGTAAACGCCCCGCTGCGCGTAGATACGACAGGCGGCGGTGCAATCCTGCCCGGCGTTATAGAAACCAAAGGTTCTGACCCCCTCAATAACCGCATCAATATCGGCATCATCAAAGACGATCACCGGCGCTTTCCCACCCAGTTCCATATGCGTGCGCTTAATCGAGGACGCCGTGTGCGCCAGAATATGCTCGCCGGTGGCAATCGAGCCCGTCAGCGAAACCATCCGCACCTTTGCATGCCCGGTCAGCGGATCGCCCACGGTTTGGCCGCGACCAAACAGCACGTTCAGTACACCTGCCGGGAAGATATCTTTCGCCAGCTCAGCCAGTGTCAGCGCCGTGAGCGGCGTGATCTCAGAAGGTTTCAGCACCACGCAGTTACCTGCCGCCAACGCCGGAGCCAGCTTCCACGCCGCCATCATTAACGGATAGTTCCACGGCGCGATCGACGCCACCACGCCAATCGGATCCCGGCGAATCATTGAGGTATGGCCTTCCAGATACTCCCCGGCAGCCAGCCCGTTCAGGCAGCGCGCTGCACCGGCGAAGAAGCGGAACACATCCACCACCGCCGGGATTTCGTCGTTCACCACGCAGTGCAACGGCTTGCCACAGTTGAGCGATTCGAGCCGGGCGAAGGTTTCTGCGTGCGCTTCAATAACGTCTGCCAGTTTTAACAAGCACTCCGACCGCTGTTTCGGCGTCGTTTGCCCCCACTGAACAAATGCGCGGTCGGCGGCATTCACCGCCGCATCAACCTGAGTGGCCGAAGCCTCGGTAATCGTCAGCAGGATCTCGCCCGTCGCCGGGTTATAGACCGGCTGCGCGTCGCCTTCACCGGCCACCAGTTCACCGTTAATCAGTAACTTATGTTGCATAGCATGATCCTGTTTTAGTTAAATGTCGTCCCACCGCCAGCGGCTGTTTCGTCTTCGCGCGTCAGCCACCACGCCCCTAAAATCGGTATCATCGTCAGCACCATCACCAGCAGTGCTACCACGTTGGTCACCGGCACATCGCGTGGTCGGCCCAATTGGTTCAGCAACCACAGCGGCAACGTACGCTCGTGGCCTGCGGTAAACGTGGTGACGATAATTTCATCAAACGACAGCGCAAACGCCAGCATGCCTCCTGCCAGCAGCGCCGAGCCAAGGTTCGGCAGCACCACATGGCGGAAGGTTTGCCAGCCGTTGGCGCCGAGATCCATTGACGCCTCCACCAGGCTCCATGATGTACGGCGAAAGCGGGCAATCACGTTGTTAAAAACCACCACCACGCAAAAGGTCGCGTGACCAATCACGATAGTGAGCAGCCCCGGCTCCAGATTCACCGTCTTAAACGCCGTCAGCAGCGCCAGCCCCGTGACAATGCCGGGTAAAGCGATGGGAAGGAGCAGCAACAGCGATATCGCGCTTTTACCAAAGAAATCCCGCCGCCAGAGCGCTGCTGCAGCAAGCGTGCCAAGTACCAGCGCAATCGCCGTCGACAGGGTGGCTACTTTAAGTGACAGTGTCACGGCCTCGTAGATATCGCTGCGCCCTGCCGCTTCGCTAAACCAGCGCAGCGTCAGGCCCTGCGGCGGAAAGCTGAAGGCGGCGTCTTCGGTGTTGAACGCGTATAGCGCAATAATCACCAACGGAAAATGGAGAAAAATCACACCGCCACAGGCGGCGATTTTGAGAAACCACGGTGCGCGATCAGAGTGCATCAAACGCTCCCAGACGTTTCACGAACGCCAGATAGAGGGCAATCAGCACGATGGGAACAAGGGTAAATGCCGCCGCCATCGGCATATTGCCGATCGCCCCCTGCTGGGAATAAACCATATTGCCGATAAAATACCCCGGCGGCCCCACCAGCTGCGGGACGATAAAGTCTCCAAGGGTTAGCGAGAAAGTGAAAATCGACCCCGCGGCAATCCCTGGAATCGCCAGCGGCAATACCACATGGCGGAAAGTCTGGCGCGGCAGCGCGCCAAGGTCCGCTGAAGCCTGCAGCAGCGATCCGGGAATGCGCTCGAGCGCAGCCTGTACAGGCAGGATCATAAAGGGCAGCCAGATATAAACGAACACCAGAAAGCGCCCCAGCCCCGACGTCGAAAGAGTATTCCCCCCGATCCCCGGTAGCGTCAGCACAGCCGCCAGCACCGGCTGCAAGCCCAGATGGCTAAGGAACCACTGCGCGACGCCGTCCTTCGCCAGCAGTAGCGTCCACGCGTAGGCTTTCACAATATAGCTGGCCCACATCGGCAGCATCACCGCCACGTAAAAGAAGGCCTTCTGTTTACCGCGGGTATAGCGCGCCATATACCACGCCATCGGAAAGGCCAGCAGCGCACTGGCGACGGTTACCGCCAGCGCCATAACCAGCGTTCGTAGAATGATGTCGTAGTTGGCTGAGTTAAATAGCGCATAGAGGTTTGCCAGCGTGAGCGTAGGCGTGACCGACATGGTGAAGTCATCGAAAGTGTAGAAGCCCTGCCACAATAGCGTGAGCAGTGAGCCAAAATAGACGATGCCAAACCACATCAGCGGCCCGAGCAGCAACAGGAATAACCCTAACGTCGGCTTACGCCAGAACAGACTGGATATTTTCCCGGCATTGCGGGCAGGAGGAACAGGCGACATGCTCATCTCCATTCACCTCCCTCCATCCAACGCCACCATGGCATCTCGCGGCCAGGAAGCCAGTACTTCGCCGCCGACCGTTGGCCCTTCAGCATTTAGCCCGACGGAGAAGTTTGGCTGGCTGACCAGCAGCCGATCGCCGCTTTCCAACAGCAATTCATAGCGCGTCGCCGCGCCTTGATACTGCACCGCCTGCACCCGGCCTTTTACCTCTACTTCACCACCTTCATTCAGGCGAATATGTTCAGGGCGCAGTGCCCAGTTTCCGCTCATGCCGCACAACGTTTCGGCCATAGCCGGATTAAACACGTTCGACGTCCCCACAAAGCTGGCCACAAACGGCGTACGTGGCCGCAGATACAACGCGCGCGGCGTATCGACCTGTTCAATGCGCCCGCTGTTAAACACCGCCACCCGGTCGGACATCGACAACGCTTCGCCCTGATCGTGGGTCACGAAGACAAAGGTGATGCCAAGCTCCTGCTGGAGCTTTTTCAGTTCGAACTGCATCTGTTCACGCAGCTTAAGATCCAGCGCGCCCAGCGGCTCATCAAGCAGCAGCACGCGCGGTTCATTCACCAGCGCACGGGCGATCGCCACCCGCTGACGCTGGCCGCCGGAAAGCTGCGAGGGTTTTCGCATCGCGACAAATCCCAGCGCCACCTTTTCTAGCGCCTGCGCAGCTTTAGTCTGCCTCTCTTTCTTGCCCACCCCTCTAACCATGAGTCCGTAGGCAACGTTATCGAGCACTGACATATGCGGAAACAGCGCGTAATCCTGAAAAACGGTATTGACGTCACGCTCCCACGGGGGAAGTTCGCTGGCATGGCGTCCAAAAATCGACATCGCGCCGCCGGACAGTTGTTCAAACCCGGCAATCAGACGCAGGCAGGTGGTTTTGCCGGAGCCTGACGGCCCCAGCATAGAAAAGAACTCGCCGTCATGGATGGCAATACTCACGCCATCCACCGCCCGAACGTCGCCATAAAACCGCGAGACGTCATGAAACTCGACTGCATAGGTCATGATGAGCTCCCGACTGATTAACGACCGCCCATAATCGCAATGTAGTCCTGCGTCCAGCGGCTATAGGGGACATATTTGCCGCCTTCAGCAATCGGGGTTTTCCAGAAGGCAATCTTGTCGAAGAAGCTGTAGCCATTGGTTTCACAACCTTTGTCGCCGAGCAACGTACTGGCTTTACATCCGTCAGCCACCACCGGCAGCGAGCCAAACCAGGCCGCGACATCTCCCTGGACTTTTGGCGTTAACGACCAGTTCATCCATTTGTAGGCACAGACCGGATGTTTAGCGTCAGTATGGAGCATGGTGGTATCCGCCCATCCGGTCACGCCCTCCTTCGGGAACACCGTGGCAATCGGCTGACCTTCGCCTTTCAGGCCGTTAGCTTGATACGGCCAGGCGCTGGACGCGACAACGCCTTCGTTTTTAAAGTCGCTCATTTGCACCGTGGTATCGTGCCAGTAGCGGTGAATCAAGGCATGCTGATCGCGCAGAACCTTAAGCACGGCCTGATATTGTTCTTCAGTGAGCTGGTAAGGATCGCTAATCCCCTGCTGCGGCTGCGTCGCTTTGACAAACAGCGCCGCATCGGCAATGTAAATCGGGCCATCATAAGCCTGCACACGCCCCTGATTCGTCTTGCCATCCGGTAGATCCTGCTTCACAAAGACCACGCTCCAGGAGTCTGGCGGCGTAGGAAACGTTTTGGTGTTATACATCAGCAGGTTTGGCCCCCACTGATAGGGCGTACCGTAGACTTTTCCGTCAACGTTAAACCAGGCGCCTTTGGCGAGCCTCGGGTCAAGCGTTTTCCAGTTTTCGATAAGCGCGGTATTAATCGGTTGCACGCGTTTGCCCATAATCAGGCGTAGCGAGGCGTCACCGGATGCGGTGACCAGGTCATAGCCGCCTTTTGCCATCAGGCTGACCATTTCGTCCGAGGTAGCCGCCGTTTTGACGTTCACCTGACAGCCGCTCTCTTTTTCGAACGCGGTCACCCAGTCATACTGTTTGTCGGTCTGACCACGTTCGACATACCCCGGCCAGGCAATAATATCCAGCCGCCCTTCCCCCTTTCCCAACGATGTCGGCGGTTCGGCGGCGTGGGCCGTGGCGATCGTCACGACCAACGCGCACAGGCTGCTGTGGGCAAATTTCTTGCTCATAAAGTTTTTACTCCTGTCACAATGAAATGGAGCGGCAGCCGTGCCGTTAAAAATATCTCCCTGTTTAAAAATAGACGTCACTAAGCCACTCACCTGCGCCGCAGATAAAAATTTGCACAGGTTGTGACAAAGGGCGCATTCCGCAAAATGAATGAGTTGATGCTGATAATATGGATTATAGACAAGGAGTTACCAGCCAGGAGCGCTATGCGTATTTCCTATGACCGGTGCAATGAAATATCCCCTTAATTAGCATGAATATTATTAAGGGGATAATCTGGAATAAGCGTTTGTGATTAATTCAGCATCTGGCGAATAAGTTTACCGAGGGTTTCCACCGCATGGTCTTCTCTTTCTCCCCAGCCCCAGGCGGTATTAAAACGAAAGAATGACGCCCAGTTGTCAGTCGTTGAAAACATTTTGCCCGGCGCAATGCTGATCTGATGTTCCAGCGCACGTGTGCTTAACGTTCCAGCATCCATTCCCGCCGGCAGTTCCAGCCAGAGAAAATAGCCGCTGTCATTGTGATGAATACGCACTTCAGACGGAAGCGAACGCATCAGCGACTGCCACGCCATCTGTTTTCGTTCCGCTAGCTGACGACGCAGGCGCCGCAGATGCGCGTCATAACGCTTGGTCGCCAGATAATCGACCAACGCCAGCTGCATTGGCGAACTGGTGGAAAGCGTACTCATCAACTGTAAATGTTGAATGCGGCGGGCATGCTTGCCCGCCGCAACCCAACCGATGCGGAACCCCGGCACCAGACATTTAGAAAACGAGCTACAGTGCAGCGTCATATCCTGCTTGTCCCATGCCTTTGCGGGCAACGGCTTTTCGCGGCCAAAATAGAGTTCGCTGTAGACATCATCTTCAATCAGCGTGACGTTATGCGCAGTGAGGATCTCAATCAATCGCGCCTTTTTCTCCGGCGTCAGCGTAAAGCCTAGTGGATTCTGGCTGTTGGTCATCAGCCAGCAGGCCTTTACCGGATAATGTTGCAACGCCTGTACCAGCGCATCGAGATCGATCCCCTCTTTCACATCGGTCGCTATCGAAAGCGCCTTTAGCTTCAGCCGCTCTAACGCCTGTAACGCGCCGTAAAAACACGGGTTCTCCACGATAACCCAGTCGCCGGGCTCCGTGACCGCCTGCAGGCTCAGGTTTAGCGCCTCCAGCGCCCCGGCGGTAATGACAATCTCATCCGGCGAAATGGTCATTCCCTGTAATGCGTAGCGACGTGCAATTGCATGTCGCAGTTCATCGTTACCCGGCGGCAGGTTTTCAATCACGCTCATGGCCGTCGCGGTTTTACTTACCTGAGCCAGTGAGCGGTTCAGCTGCGGCAATGGAAAAAGACGCGGGTCAGGAAACGCGGAGGCAAACGGCAGCACCGCCGCGTTGCGGCTGGCCTGCAGGACCTCGAAAATATAGGTGTTAATGTCGACGGCGTTATCAGGCATGACCTGTGGCGCAGAGGCCGCGGCACGCGGTGAAACAGGGTGTGGCGCGACATAGTAACCAGACTGCGGGCGCGCGACGATTCTGCCCTGGCTCTCCAGCAGTTGATAAGCATGACTGACCGTCATAAAACTCATCCCACTGTTGACCACCTGCTCGCGTAGCGAAGGCAGCTTATCACCCGGTTGCCATACCCCGTGGGCGATCTGTTCCGTCATTTGCGCAGCAAGACGCTGGTACTTTTTCATGATCAATTCCGCTAGCTCTGTCTTACCAGCATTTTATATCAGCGTTAAAAAAAATGCATTTTTATGTAACTGATATGAGTTTCAAACAGTGAACGCCCAGCGTGTTTACATAACATAACGTCATTAGCATCAGTAAACTGTTATCAATTAAAACACCCAGACTGTTTCTGCAACCCAAACCACAAGCTTCGTACAATCGCCGGGAGATATTTATTTCCCCGGAGTCAGCATGTTCGGTCTTGATGCGTTTCACCTCGCGCGAATTCAATTTGCCTTTACCGTTTCGTTTCACATCATCTTCCCCGCCATCACGATTGGCCTGGCAAGCTATCTGGCGGTGCTGGAAGGGCTATGGCTTAAAACCCGCAACCCAGTCTGGCGCTCGCTGTACCAGTTCTGGTCAAAGATCTTCGCCGTTAACTTCGGCATGGGGGTCGTTTCTGGCCTGGTCATGGCCTATCAGTTTGGCACTAACTGGAGCGGCTTCTCGCAGTTTGCAGGCAGTATTACCGGCCCGTTACTGACCTACGAGGTGCTAACCGCTTTCTTCCTTGAGGCGGGTTTTCTTGGCGTGATGCTGTTCGGCTGGAAGCGCGTCGGGCCGGGCCTGCACTTTTTTGCCACCTGCATGGTCGCCCTGGGAACGATCATCTCTACCTTCTGGATCCTCGCCTCCAACAGCTGGATGCAGACCCCGCAGGGGTATGAAATCGTCAACGGTCAGGTTGTTCCGGTTGACTGGTTCGCAGTGGTGTTTAACCCATCCTTCCCATATCGACTCCTGCACATGTCTATCGCCGCGTTCCTGAGCAGCGCGCTGTTCGTTGGGGCGTCGGCGGCCTGGCATCTGCTGCGCGGCAACACGTCGCCTGCCATACGCGTCATGTTTTCCATGTCATTGTGGATGACGCTCATTGTCGCCCCCATTCAGGCGATGGTCGGCGATATGCACGGTCTTAACACCCTCAAACATCAGCCGGCAAAAATTGCCGCCATTGAAGGCCACTGGGAGAACCCGCCGGGAGAACCGACGCCGCTACTGCTGTTCGGCTGGCCGGATATGGAACAGGAACGTACCCGTTATGGACTGGAGATCCCCGCGCTCGGCAGCCTGATCCTCACCCATAGTCTGCACAAACAGGTTCCTGCGTTGAAGGAGTTTGCCAAAGAAGACCGGCCAAACTCGACAATCGTCTTCTGGTCGTTCCGCATCATGGCCGGGTTGGGCATGCTGATGCTGCTGCTCGGCGTTGTCGCGCTGTGGCTGCGCAAGAAGCAGACCCTCTATACCTCGCGTCCGTTCCTGTGGTTCGCGCTGCTAATGGGGCCATCCGGTCTGGTGGCGATCCTCGCCGGCTGGGTGACCACGGAAGTGGGCCGCCAGCCGTGGGTGGTTTATGGTTTGCAACGCACAGCAGACGCGGTTTCCGCACACGGTGACCTGCATATGAGCATCAGCCTGTTGACCTTCTTCGTGGTGTACAGCTCGGTCTTTGGCGTGGGCTACAGCTACATGGTGCGTCTGATTCGCAAAGGGCCGCAGCCTTTTAACCCTGAACCACACGGTACGCCAGCACGTCCGCTCTCTGCCGCTATTGAGCCACAACAATCTAAGGAGGAGCGCGCATGAGCCTCGATCTGTCCATTATCTGGTTTGTGATTATCGTTTTTGCCACCCTGATGTATATCGTGATGGATGGCTTCGACTTAGGGATCGGCATTCTGTTCCCCTTCACCAAAACGGCCCAGGAGCGAGATGTCATGGTGAACAGCGTGGCCCCGGTGTGGGATGGCAACGAAACCTGGCTGGTACTCGGCGGCGCAGGATTATTCGGCGCGTTTCCGTTGGCCTACGCGGTGATCATCGACGCGTTAACGATCCCGCTCTCCCTCATGCTGGTGGGGCTGATATTTCGTGGCGTCGCCTTCGAGTTTCGCTTTAACGCCACGCCCTCTCATCGCCCGTTCTGGGACAAGGCGTTTATGGGCGGTTCCATTCTGGCTACCTTCTGCCAGGGGATCGTCGTGGGTGCGGTAATCAACGGTTTCCAGGTCACCGACCGCGCTTACAGCGGCGGCGCTTTCGACTGGCTGACGCCGTTTACGCTGTTTTGTGGCGTTGGGCTGGTTATCGCTTACGCGCTGCTGGGTGCCAGCTGGCTGGTGATGAAAAGCGAAGACGCGCTGCAAGCCAGTATGCGACGCGCCGCGCGCGGGCTGCTGCTGGCGCTGCTGGCCGTGATCGCTGGCATCAGCCTGTGGACCCCGCTGCTGCATTCATCCATCGCCACGCGCTGGTTCAGCTTGCCCAATCTCTATTATTTGCTGCCCGTACCGCTGCTGGTACTCGCCGTCAGCGCGCTGCTGTGGCGCCATCTGGGGCAACCGGAAAGCCACGTGCCGCCGTTCATTCTGACGCTGGCACTCATCTTTCTCGGCTTTAGCGGGCTCGGCATCAGTATCTGGCCTGCGATTATTCCACCGTCTATCACCTTGTGGCAGGCTGCCGCGCCGGTGCAAAGCCAGGAATTTATGCTGATTGGCGCGATATTTATCATTCCGGTAATTCTGGTGTACACCTTCTGGAGTTACTACGTTTTCCGCGGCAAAGTGCCGCAAAATGAGGGGTACCACTGATGAAAAATCGCTGGATGTCGCGAATATTCTGGCTGGTTGCATTGTGGGGAGGCAGCGTACTGACGCTAGCGGTGGTGGGGAGTTTATTCCGCTTACTGATGACCGCTGCCGGGTTTAAATCCTGAGAGAATACCCGGCACATTTTCGTCACTCTATACCCGCAAACGTCCGGCATAACGAGTGAAAAAAGGCCGGAAAGCGTAATGGCTTTCCGGCCCATATCACCAGAGTTGCTGCTCGCTGGCGGACTACAACGGTGAGCTTTTACGCTTCGGCAACGTTTTCAGCAAATCATCCGGGCTTACCGACGCCACCACGCTCCCCGGCAGGGGCATTTTCAAAATGTGATTTTTGATTTTGCCAATCACGTGCATTTCACATGGGCGACAATCAAA
The DNA here is from genome assembly GCF_019930565.1 of Kluyvera sp. CRP. Lineage (NCBI taxonomy): Bacteria > Pseudomonadati > Pseudomonadota > Gammaproteobacteria > Enterobacterales > Enterobacteriaceae > Kluyvera > Kluyvera sp. CRP. The sequence goes on from NZ_CP082841.1 coordinate 3,808,692, forward strand.
CTTCAGCGTCAGCACTTCATCACCGTTAATCAGCTGCATCGGCGTCGCCTTCCAGCTTTTAATCGATCCTTTTGCCTGCTTCGGACACAGATTGAACGCAAAACGTAGGCAGTGCTTGGTGATCATCACCGGGACATCGCCCTTCTCTTCATGCGCTTCATACGCTGCATCGATCAGCTGCACGCCATAGCGGTGATAAAACTCGCGCGCTTTATGGTTGTAGACGTTCGCCAGGAAGCTGAGATGGCTTTCCGGATAAACCGGTGCCGGGCTGGCGACGGCTTTACGGCTACCGCGAACATAGGCGTTGAGACGCGCCCGATCGAGCAAATCGACGGTTTCACGGCGCAGCTGGTTGAGTTGGCTGTTGGGGACAAACAACGCTTCCGGCAGCATCACATCAACGTTCCGCGCGTAGTACAGCGTTTGCCCGAGTTTAGCGACGCCGTCATGCAACTGAGTGAGCGCTTTATCAGCGTTGTTCGCCGTCGCAAACTCGCCGTCTAACGTGTGGGTCACCGTGACGCCATCTTCACTGGTCAGCGTCAGCACCAGCTGTTCCTGCCAACCGGAAAGCTCGATATCCACTGCGATACGACGCTCGCTGGAAGTTTTCAGCAGCGCCTGCTGCCAGTTATGGTCGAGGTTACGGTTCAGCACCTGATGCGGTCGCGCCTTATGCAGGTCCGCCGGCATTTCGTTCGGCCAAACGCGATAGCGATTTTCGCCGATTTTTTCCACCGTATTGGCACGAAAACCGACGACTTCACGTTTGATCAGCACATTCAGGCCATCGCCGTTCGCCAGCGGTTCGCTCACCTCAACATCCAACGTCTCTTTGTTGACCTTCAGCACTTCGCCCACTGGCAGACCAACAAACTTCGGTGAGTCGAAGGCGCCGATGTTCATCTGCCGCTGGTTGACGAAGTAGTCCGTGCTGCCGCGATGGAAGGTTTTATCGGTCGACGGAACAAAGAAATGTTCGGTACGTCCCGCGGAAGCGCGAGCTAAATCACCGCGTTCTTCAATAATGGCGTCAAGCATCTGGCGATAATGGGCGGTGATGTTCTTCACGTAGCTCATATCTTTGTAGCGGCCTTCAATCTTGAAGGAGCGCACGCCCGCATCAATCAGCGCACCCAGGTTGGCGGTCTGATCGTTGTCTTTCATCGACAACAGGTGTTTTTCAAAGGCGACCACGCGTCCCTGATCATCTTTCAGGGTATACGGCAGTCGACAGGCCTGAGAGCAATCGCCGCGGTTGGCGCTACGCCCGGTCTGGGCATGCGAGATATTACACTGGCCGGAATAAGCCACGCACAGCGCACCGTGGATAAAGAACTCGATGGTGGCGTCGGTGGCCTCGTGAATCGCTCTGATCTGCTGAAGATTCAGTTCGCGCGCCAGCACGATCTGACTAAATCCGACGTCGGAGAGAAATTTAGCCTTTTCTACGCTGCGGATATCACATTGCGTACTGGCGTGGAGCTCAATGGGGGGAATATCCAGCTGCAAAATTCCCATATCCTGCACGATCAGCGCATCAACGCCCGCGTCATACAGGTTGGTAATCAGCTTTTGCGCCGGTTCGAGCTCATCATCATGCAGGATGGTATTCAGCGTAATAAAAATTTTGGCGCCAAATTTATGGGCAAACGGCACCAGTTCGGCGATATCCTGCAAGCTATTGCTGGCGTTATGGCGTGCGCCAAAACCGGGGCCGCCAATATAAACGGCATCAGCGCCGTGCAGAATGGCTTCGCGGGCAATTGCCGTATCGCGTGCCGGGCTAAGAAGTTCAAGATGAGCGTTTTGCTGGCGCATACAGTCGGAGTTATCCAGTAGGGTCACAAAATGGCGGCTATTGTAGCCAGAAGCTGCGATAGACGAAAACAGTTTCCATCGCTTCTGCGCCGCGGTTAGCTGAATTTCGGCAACCTATTGCCGAAATGGTCATTTCCGCTTGCATCATCAATAGGTTAGAGTCAGCCCCGTATTCCGGACTTTCCTCGTAACGGCCACGTTATGGTTCATTGTCGTGATTTGCCGCAGGCCTGCCTGCGGCTTTTTCTTTTGGATAATGAATAATAGAGTGGAAATGCACGGTTTGCTCGCCGCTGTTGCGATAAGCGTGCGGGAGATCGCCCGCAAACCGAAGCCCTTCTCCCGCCTCAAGGCGACGCCATTCCCCCTGAATGCACATATCCAACTGGCCGCCGATCACCACCACATGTTCAATCACCCCTTTTTCATGCGGAGTCGATTCGCTTAGTGCGCCAGGCGCCAGGGTGATCGAGAAATGGTCAAAGCACAGTTCAGGATCCCAGGGAAAGATCGGCGTCACCACCATCGCTTGCTGTTGAGGGTCGAACGACTGCTCGCCGTCTGCTTCCGGTGGGGTAATAAAAACGGAAAACGGGACGTTCAGGCCCGTGGCGATTTTCCACAGCGTCGCCACCGTGGGGCTGGATTCATTACGTTCAATCTGCCCCAGCATCGCCTTGGATACACCGGTTTCTTCTGCCAGCTTTGACAGGCTCCATGCCCGTTCCTGACGCAAATTTTTAAGCGTCGCCGCCAGATGTTGCGCAATATTCATTCGGCCTCCATGTTTTCTATCGCCAAAGTATACCTCACCTGCGCGCTATTTACGTCCGTGAAGCACAACATTGTACGTTATAACGCACAATGATATAGTGCATGGACGCTATAACGCACAAGAGGTCATCGATATGCGCGCCGCTTTTATCCCTTTTCCCACTCTGCTGGCTGGATTTGTTGCCGTGCTGGTCGGCTATGCCAGTTCTGCCGCCATTATCTGGCAAGCCGCTGCAGCAGCAGGTGCCAACGCACAGCAAATTTCCGGCTGGATGACGGCGCTGGGTCTGGCTATGGGGATCAGCACGCTGGCACTGACGCTGTGGCGCAAGGTCCCGATTCTCACCGCCTGGTCAACCCCCGGCGCCGCGCTGCTGGTCGCTGGTTTACAGGGAGCCACCCTCAATGATGCGGTAGGCATCTTTATCTTCGCCAACGCACTGATTGTCATTTGCGGGCTGACCGGTTGGTTTGCCCGGTTGATGAAGCTGATCCCCCATTCGCTGGCCGCTGCCATGCTGGCGGGAATCTTGCTGCGTTTTGGTCTTCAGGCATTTGCCACGCTACAGGGGCAACTGTTGCTGTGCGGCAGTATGCTGGTTAGCTGGCTGCTGTTTAAGGCCCTCGCGCCGCGCTATGCCGTGGTTGCCGCGCTGGCGGTGGGAATTATTGTCGCCTTACTAAAAGGTGACGTTGTCACAAATACATCCACGCTGGGGTTTGTCGCGCCTCAATTTATTGCCCCCAATTTCTCGCTAACGCAACTGATCAGCGTGGGTATTCCTTTCTTTCTGGTCACCATGGCTTCGCAGAACGCCCCCGGTCTCGCCACGCTTCAGGCCTCCGGCTATCGCGTGCCGGTGTCGCCGTTGATTGTGATTAGCGGCGCCTTTGGGCTGCTGCTGGCCCCCTTTGGCGTCTATTCCGTGTGTATTGCCGCCATTACCGCCGCTATTTGCCAAAGCCCGGACGCACATCCGGACCCGCAGAAACGCTGGCTTGCCGCCGCCGCTGCCGGTGTTTTCTATCTACTGGCGGGCGTATTTGGTGGCTCAATCACCGCGCTGATGGCGGCCTTACCTGTGGTGTGGATTCAAATGCTTGCCGGGCTGGCATTGCTGGGTACGCTGAGCGGCAGCCTGTTCCAGGCGCTCACTTCCGCACATGAACGCGACGCCGCGATGGTCACGTTTCTGGTCACGGCGAGCGGTATCACCCTGGCGGGGGTTGGGTCGGCGTTTTGGGGACTGGTTATCGGTGGTGCCAGCTTTGCCCTGCTATCGCGCCAGGCCCGCGCGTAGCTGCGACGGCGTGGCGCCGGTCACCGCTTTAAAGCGATTACTGAAGTGGCTGGCGGAGCTAAAGCCGCAACTTAACGCAATATCGGTTAGCGGCAGCGCGGTGTGGCGCACCAACTGCTGCGCCTTGTCCATCCGACGCTGCATCACGTATTGATGCGGGGCTAAACCTACGGACTGACGGAACATGCGCGCAAAGTGATATTCGCTGAGTGTCGCTTGCGCAGCCAGTTCCGCAAGCGTTAAGGGATCGCCAAGATGTGCATCGATAAAATCGAGCGTATTACGCAGGACGCCCGGAGCCAGCCCGCCCGTGACCGTCGGTAGACGCCACTGCACATTAGCGTAGTTCTGTAGCAAATGGGTAAGCAGCAGCGTGCTGGCGCTGCTGAGGGTCAACTGATTAGCCGGCTGCTGCCAGTCGCAGCCAAGCAAAAACTGGCGGTACAGCAGCGTGATTTTGGGGTCGTCACCAAAAATTTGTTCATCCAGCGTAATCGTTGCCGGACTGCGATCCCACACCTGCTCACCGACCTTACGCAGGTGCTCGTCGGTACAATAAAGATGCACAAAGGACAGATCATCACGAATATCCCACGTCGATTCACTGTCTTCGGGCATCAGGCAGAAGCGATTTGGCCCACCGCCGTTTTTCCAGCCGTAGGGCGTTTTTTGATAACTTTCATAACCATCGGCGACATACAGGCTCAGCGTGTGATGATCGCTTTGCACCGTCAGCGTATCGCGTTTGTTATACCAAGCGGCAAGCTGAATGCCTGAATTGAGCGCCACGGTCTCCCGCAGAATCGCCTTCTGGCTCTGTAGTCTCTCAAACGTCGCGTAGGTGTGCGCCATTAACATTTCAGTCACGATGATAGGTAAACCCAGTCTAGGGCTTGTCACGCATGGATGCTACCTTTCTGCCCCAGCGGATAAAAAAAACCGCAAGAATTTGCAAGTGTACCGCAACTCCTTGCAAGCTCTGACCGCCAGCACGCGTCACACTGCGCCTTCTATCGCTGTTATCGTTGTGAGGAACTATGAACGCGCTGCTCTATACGCTGGTCGTTGTTATCTGGGGAACCACCTGGATTGCCATCTTTTTACAGCAGGGGCCGGTGCCTGAAGCCGTCTCCATTTTCTGGCGTTTCGCCATCGCCAGCGGCACTATGCTGACGATTTTGCTGTGTCTGCGCCGCCTGCGACCGCTGGCGTTGCGCGATCACCTGTTCTGCATGGTGCAGGGCTGCTGCGTGTTTGGTTTCAACTTTCTCTGTTTTTATACCGCCGCAAAATGGATCAATACCGGGCTGGAATCGGTGATTTTCTCCATGGCAGTGCTGTTTAACGCCATCAATAGTTTTATTTTCTTTCGCCAGACGCCGCCGAAGCGCTTTTACTTTGCCGCCCTGCTCGGATTGGCTGGCATTATCACGCTCTTCTGGCACGACCTGCAGGCAGTGGGCATGAGCAGTACTCTACTGGCGGGCATTTTGCTCAGCGCGCTGGGTACCTACGGCTTTTCGCTGGGCAATATGTTGAGCTGGCGCCACCAGCGGCGGGGGCTGGAAACATTGACCACTAACGCCTGGGCGATGCTCTATGGCACGATCGTTATCGGCATTGTGGCGCTGCTGCGCGGCGATGATTTTACGCCGCAGTGGACGGTGAGCTATATGGGAGCGCTGTTCTACCTCGCGCTGTTCGGTTCAGTGATTGCCTTTGGCGTCTATTTCACTCTGGTGGGGCGTATCGGCGCCAGCAACGCGGCCTACAGCACGCTGCTGTTCCCTCTGGTGGCACTGACGCTGTCTACAATTTATGAAGGCTATCAGTGGCATGCTAATGCCATCGTTGGGCTGGTGCTGATTTTGTTAGGTAACCTGGTGATGTTCGCCAAACCACAAATCTGGCGATTACCGCTTCTCAGCCGCGCCTGAGGCCCGCTTTCCGATACGTACCGACAGCCATACTGCATTCACTGAAAAAAAGAATATCGACAGAAGAAGAATATGACGGAAATAGTCAATACCGTCCTAATATGAATAATAAAAGGGAGACCATCACGTCTCCCCTTTTATTTGCGATAGCAATAATGGCTTATTTCTGCGACGGGTCGAATTTCACCGCATCGATGGCCATATCATCAATAACCTGTTTCAATGTATCCAGCGTCAGCTGGGCGTTAGAGTTAGACAGATCTTTGCCTTCCCCTTTACGCACCACTTTGATCACCGGCTTATTGGTGGCGGCGTCGACCAGTTCTGCCTCAAAGTACAGGTTGGTGTTCATGGTACGGTGTCCCGTCGCGGCTTCAGTGCCGGCAACAACCATCGCAATTGGAATCACTTCGTAGAACTGCAACCCTTCTTTGCTGGAGTCAACGGCAGTAATCGCACCGCGGAAGATCAGGCTATGCGGGCCCGCCTTGGTCGCCAGTGGTTTACGCTCGCTAATGGCTTTTTTCAGCTCGGTATTGGTGTAGTTCAGAATATCGGTCAGCGCTTTCTGCCCAACCTGAGTGGTCGGTTTCGGTACCGGATAGTAGGTTACCGGGTTATAGACCACGTTGGCATAATTGGCCGGTTTATAGTCCGGAGAGATCCAACGCAATTCTGTTTTCCCCGACGCCGTTGTGGCTTCTTTCAGGCCGGAATAGTCTTTTAAAAAGCCGGAGTACTGCTCAGGAGTGGTGGTCTTCGATGCACAACCTGCTAATGCCAAAACGCCCACAAGGGCCGCCGCTTTGAAAAACGCTTGAGTACGCATGAGAATAATCCCTGATAAATGCACAGATGCCCGTAAGTTATAGCAAATGCATCAGGAGTTTGTCGCGACAAAAATGGAGGCGGCTCTCATTATTTATAAAAATGATTCATTATATAACGGGCTCCCGCCCGTTATATAAATAACAATTATGATTCCCTGCGCGCCAGCATCGTCGCGAAGCGTAATTTAATACGATTGCCCTTTTCATCAGTACGATGCAGTTCGCCGACGTCTTCGTTATATTTCAGCAAATCCCAACCTTTATAATAGTTTTTCAGCTCACCCGTTTTAAAGGCAAACGGGAAACCAACCGTACAGGGGAAATCATCGGTGTCCATCGCCGCGACTATCAGATTGTAGCCGCCCGGTTTGGTGCAGCGCTGCATGTTGTCGATAAGACGCGGAATGGTATTCGCTTCAAGGAACATCATCACTACGGTAGAGAGAATAAAATCGTACTCACCGTCAAAGCTAAGCGTATTGAGATCGTGAACCGCCACCTGCAGATTTTTCAGCCCTTCCGCTTCACGAATCGACTGCAGATTCTGAATACTCATCGGGTTCTTATCCCACGCCATTACGTCGTAGCCGTTCGCCGCCAGATAAAGGCTATTGCGCCCGTTACCGCACCCCAGATCGAGGGTTTTCCCCGGCTTAACAATAGTCGCGGCATGCACCACTTCTGAATGGGTTCGGGTCAGGCCGTATTTGTCGGTAAAGTAATTTTCATCACGAATGGTCATTGTTCATCCTTCGGTTTCATCAGTGTCGACGGTGCAACACGCGTCAAAAGTTTACCCTGAAGCAGCAACAGCAGCGTTTTTACCAGCAGCAGGCCGATCACGATATTCGTGAAAATAAAGAGCGGCAGCGCCAGATTATGGAAGAAGCCGGTTCCGCTGGCATGTCCCAGATGCAGGCCGGTAGAAGCCAGCGCGGAAATACCGAACGAGAAGCTCCAGAACGAGGCATTAAACGCCTGACGCAGATACCAGGGCATCAGGCGTAACATAAACAGCAACTGTAATAGCCCGTAGCCGAACAGCATTTTCGCGAACACATCGGCGTGTCCGCCGTTAATGCTCAACCACGCGTTGCAGGCGACCAGCGCCGGTGCCAGTTGAATGCCGAGTGAGGTCCGTAACGGCACGGACAACGCGCCGCCGCTGCGCAGGCGTTGCACAATAGCGGGCTCCAGCGTTATCCATGAAATGACGCCAGCGCCCAGAAAGACCAGTCCGGCATCGTTAAACCCCAACGCTCCGCAGGCCATGGCGCTGATAAAATTGTTGGCGACGGTCGGCAGATACAATCCAGGCGTGGTGGCATCTGCCGGATGCTCGCCGCGCCACAGCCCCGCCGTTTGCCAGGCGGCGTAGCTCAATTGCAGCACCACGCCAATAATAAACAGCGCCTGCGCCAGCGGTCTCATCCACGGTGTGACGCCGATGGCGACCAGCATGGTGGTCGCCGGAAACAAACTCACAAAACTGCTGGCGATGGGGTGGCGCATCTCCAGCCAGACACTGTAGGGAAAACGTATCGCTCGGGTGATAAAGGCCAGCGTCAACAGCGCCCACATCACAATCGCCAGTATCACCAGCCCTTCGCCAATCGCCGGGCTCAGCGGCCAGATAGTGCTGGCGTAACGCCAGGCGAAACCCATACCAATAGTGCCCAGCACCATCCCAAAATAGCCCGCAGGTAAATTCAATACCCGCTGCCCATCGGTTTCATTATGCATTTTGTTTATTTAATCAAATTTATTTAAGTTGCATTTTAAATGATTCTTTTGGCCGGCGCTAGCGCCAAAAGTCGGTCCAGAAAACGTCAGCCGTTCGCACTGCTGCGGCAGAGGATTTGCTACATTTAGTGTATCTACTTAGCTGAGGTTATCATGAAAAAATACCGTCTTAGCGACGCTTCACGCAGCGTTCAGATTGGCGAACCCGGCGCGCGGGAAAGCATCGTGATGCGGCAAATCATTGCCCTGAGGGATTTTGCCGACGTGACAGCCGGCACTCTGGGCGGCTGGGTTGATGATGAAAACGCACTGAGTCACGACGGCAACTGCTGGATTTACGATGAAAACAGCCTCGTTTACGCCGGAGCAAAGATAGAGGAAAACGCGCGGCTGATAGACTCCTGCGAAGTGAGTCATCAGGCGATTATCTGCGGCAACGCTCGCGTGCTGGCCAGCCGGATCGGTCAGGGGGCGCTGTTGAGCGGCAATGTCACGGTCGATAACGCGCGCGTACACGGTCACTGCCACCTGTTTGGCGATGCCCATATCGGCGAGGGCTGCCAGATTGTCGGGGCAAAAGGCCTGACCGCCGACAACGAACGTCTGCTGCAAATCTACGACCGCGTCCGGTTGCGCGATTGCCGGGTCGTACATCAGGCACAAATTTACGGTGACGCCAGGCTAAACCACGCCTTTGTGGAACATCGAGCGGAGATTTACGACAGCGCGCGCCTTGAAGGTAATGAGGAAAACAACATTTGGGTCTGCGACTGCGCCAAAGTTTACGGCCACGCGCGTATCATTGCCGGGCATGGCGAAGATGATATCCCCACCCTACGCTACAGCTCGCAGGTCGCGGAGAACGCCGTGATTGAAGGTAACTGCGTGCTGAAACACCACGTCCTGGTTGGCGGCAATGCCCGGCTCCGCGGCGGGCCCATTTTGCTCGACGATCACGTGCTGATTCAGGGCGATGCGCGTATCGAAGGCGATGTGCTGATCGAGTATCACATTGATATCACCGACAACGTGGTGGTTGAAGCGCTGCCTGGCGAAGCTATTCATCTGCGCGGGCGCAAAGCCATTACCGGCGCACAGCGAATTACGCGCACCCCGCTATTTGGTGCCCTATGACCGGGTATTGTCGATAATTCGCGCGTAAATATTCTGGTCATAGAACACGCCATTCAGAAACTCTGCCTGGCGCAAGCAACCTTCCAGTTGAAAACCGTTACGTTGCGCCACCTGATTACTGCGCGGATTGTCCACCCGGCACTTAATCACAAAGCGGCGAATTTCTCCGCGCTCAGCGTAATAGCGCATAAACGCCTGCAGCGAGGCGGATAAAATGCCCTTCCCCTGCGCGGCCTCGTCCAGCCAGTAGCCGATATAACCGGTCTTGTTGGACGGTTCAATCTGGTTAAAGGAAAGCACGCCCGACAATTTCCCCTCAACAAAAATCAGGAACATTTTGGCAATGCCGCGCTGGTGCAGCATCATATTGCCCTGCACATTCTGGCGGGTGTCCTGTTCGCTTTTGACAAACTGCGGCCAGTTGAGCGTTTGCTGTAGCCAGTCGCGATTGCGCAGCACCATCTGATGCAGCTCGGCTACGTGCGACTCATTAACGGCTTCAAGGGTGATGACGTCGGAAGCGACGATCGTTTCAACACAGGTCATGTGTAGGTTCTCAGTCTAAAAGAAAACCCGGCGTCGCATGACTCGGCCGGGTCCGGGCTTGGTTATTTCATAATACGGTCGTCAACATATTGACGTTTATCCGGCGCTGGCGGGAAGTACTGGTACAGCCAGGTTTCGCTGATGGCGTCGCCACGACAGCGCAGGAACAGGCGCATATCCACCGGGTCGGTGGAGTCTGACGTGGGATACCAGTCGAACAAAATACGGTAGCCGTCAAACGGTTCAACGTAGAGAATTTCAATCTGCTTCGCTTCACCGCTGGAAAGCGTGATCACCGGTTCAATGCCTTTCGGCGCAGCGGCTTTCAAATCGCCGCCGACAAAGTCGATCGCAAAACGGCGGGACCATTTATCCGGATAATGTTCGCCCGGCGCCCAGCCTTCCGGGAAGCTGCCCATCCCGGTGCGGGTGGCCAGTACGCGGGCTAACGGCGAACGGACCGGCGGCATCGCGCTCCAGTATAAGCGATAGCTAAAGTTTAACTGGTCGCCCGCTTTCATCGGTTTTTCCGGCTGCCAGAAGCAGACGATGTTATCCAGCGTTTCGCCGGTCGTCGGGATCTCCATCAGGCTTACCGCCCCTTTGCCCCACTGATTGCGCGGCTCGACCCACAGGCTTGGACGCTTGTTGTACCAGCCCATCACGTCCTGATAGTGGGTGAAATCACGATCCAGCTGCAGCAGACCAAAACCTTTCGGATTCTTATCCTGGTAGGCATTGAACTGCAGTTTTTGCGGGTTGTTCAGCGGACGGCAGACCCACTCGCCGTTGCCGAGCCACATCGCCAGACGATCGGAGTCGTGGATCTGCGGGTGAATGGTGTCGCAGACGCGGCGCTCATTATTCCCGCAGCTGAACATGCTGGTCATCGGTGCGATGCCTAACTGTTTGATATCTTTGCGCGCATAGATATGGTTTTCCACATCCATAATCACCTGCGCCTTCTCGCAGTGCACCACGAATTTGTAAGCGCCGGTCACGCTGGCGCTGTCGAGCAGCGCATAAACCGTAAAGGTGGTGTCGCCTGGTTTAGCCGTTTCAAACCAGAAAGAGGTAAAGTCCGGGAACTCTTCGAGTGAGTCGGTATAGGTGTCAATCGCCAGACCGCGCGCAGACAGGCCGTACTGATAGGTGCTGTCGACCGCGCGGAAGTAGCTCGCGCCCAGGAAGGAGACGATGTCGCGACGCGCCAGTTCTGGTGCCTTAAACGCGCGGAACCCGGCGAAACCGAGGTCGGTCTGCCCTTCCAGCTGTTTGGTGTCGACGCCAGCATCGTTGTACTGGAACAGCTCCGGGCGGAAGTGAATTTCACGCGCCTGCTGGCTCGCCGGGTCGAGTGAGAACATACGTACGCGGCGACGGAAACCCATGCCCACGTGGAAGAACTGAATATCCAACTGGCGGTCTTTCACGTTATTCCACAGGGAGTGCGCCGCATCGTACTGGATGCTGTTGTAAGCCTGCGGCGTCAGATTTGCCAGCGTCTCTGGCAACGCGCGCGGAGCGCCTCCCCACGGTTGACGGGAGAGATCGTGAGCCATTGATTGCAGCACGCTGAAGTCAAAGCGACGCGTCTGGCCGTCGGCAATGTCAGACTCCTGCGCCAGCGCGGCCTGGGAGAAAAGCGATGCAAAACCGGAAGTCCCGCACACGGCGGCAACAGCCATTGAAGATTTTAGAAAGTGTCTGCGATTCATGCCTGGCAAAGCGTCCTTTTTATAGTCGGAATGCTGCTAAAAAATTACGGCGATATTGCTGCCCACTCTAGACAAAATTGACTGATAATCCAATTGGTAGCGCAAGAAAATCTGCTAATCCAGATTCACATGGTGTTTCATCACGCGTTTAAACAGCGCCAGACGCGCGCGCATAAAGCGGTTTTCCACACGGAAGCCGGCGTGCTTGTGTAACCCGATACGCAGCAATCGGTCACGGCCCCGTACCGAGGCAGGCCAACGCACCGGGCCCGTCAGAACCGCATGCTCCGCGCTGGCATGACGCGCGAAGTTCACCCAGTAATCGGCCACCTGGGCGGCAAAGGCTAAATCGCGCGGCGAAACGTAATCACAAGATGGCGGTATGTGCCCCAGCGTATCGAAAACGTAAGGGACTTCATTGCCATGCCACGCGCCGTGAGGATAAGTATCGTGTTCCGCTTCAGCAACATAGTCGAACCAATAACGCCAGCACGGTTGATTCAGCCGCTGCTGGGCCTGCATCACCACGTAGCCGAGCGTGGTAAACGCCATGTCGCGGCACACTTGACGCCCCAACTCCTCATCGCCCTTCACGCCGGGATAAAGCAGTTTGATTAACCCCAGTCCCAGGCGGCGCTCGCGGCGTAGCTTCTGGATTTCTCCGGCCAAATCAACGCCAAAGACCGCCATGACGCTCGCTTCGTCGCTGTTGGAACCAACAAGTACCGGCATGGGGTGCTGCTTTGCGGCAAAAAAAACATCCAGCATGGGCTGTGGCAGTACCGCATCGCCGACAATCGGCGCAGGCCCCAGATTATGCGGTGCAGTCAACGACCAGAATGCATCCGCCGGGATTTCACGCAGACTTTGCGCAGACGCGTTGGGGAGATTGAAGTGTTCAGCTAACCGTTCACCGCGGGCCAGCGCGGTTTCACGCGGCATATCCGGCAACGTATAGCCGCTCTGGATAATGGCTTTATGGAACAGGCCTTTCGCCTTCGGCGAAGCCATCAGTGACAGCACGCTGCGCGCGCCCGCCGATTCACCAAACAGCGTGATATTGTCGCGGTTTCCGCCGAAGGCAGCGATATTATCCTGCACCCAGCGCAGCGCAGCGATTTGGTCCATCAGACCAAAGTTATACAGCCGTTCGCCGTCTTCTTCCTCCAGCGCCGGATGGGCGAAGAAGCCCAGGTGGCCGAGGCGATAGTTAAGCGTCACCACCACCACGCCGCGCCGTGCCAGCGCCTTGCCGTCGTATGGCGGCAGCCCGCCCGCGCCGATAGTAAACCCTCCGCCGTGCAGCCAGACCATTACCGGCAGCAACTCATGACGTTGCGCCGGCGACCAGACGTTGAGATAAAGACAATCTTCAGAGAAGCGGCCCGGATCGCCGCCGCCCAGTTCCTGGCAGTATTCACTGTTTTGCCAACTGGAAGCCGAAAAGGTCTCGGCGGGGCGAACACCCTGCCACGGCATGACCGGCTGCGGCGCGCGCCAGCGCAGGGAGCCGACCGGCGGTGCGGCATAGGGAATGCCGCACCACAGATGGATATCCTCGTCCACTCGTCCTGACAACGACCCTTGTAAGGTCTCTACGCGCGTTGAGGCATTCTGCATCGGTGTTCATCCTTTTTTGTTGATTCCTTTGCAGATTAACCGTTTCAGAGCAAACCGCAACGGCGTTTGCTGCGCACCTCCGCTTCTTCATAGAGCTTGAATTCATCCAGAACTGGCCGTCCCAGGGCGGCTTCAAAGGCACTACGGCTGGCATTGCCATGGCTGCGCGTCTGCGCATCGCCGCCCAGATTCGACTGGAAAATCCCGGCAGCGCTCACCGGCAGAAAATCTTCATAGGTGATGGGCTGGGCGGTTATCCAGCCGCGTTCAATAAACGGCTGCGGGTCGTCACCGGGACGGATCGCCTGACGGTGCGCGTCACCACTCGGCGTAAGACGATAGCGGAACCAGGCCAACCCCTGCTGACGCAGAAGGAATTCGCTATCGGGAAAGGCTTTAAACACTTCTTGCAGATGCTGCTGATGACTGAGGTTATCTTTCCCCACGCCCGCTTCGTTCAACAACCGGTCGTATAGCGCCCGGCCTTTTGGCGTCAACGCCACCCCACGCTGCTCAATTTCACCAAAACGCGCGGTATGCGTGCCGCTGGCATCGCCGGCAAATGCCACCGGCTCTTCCAGCGCCTTAAAGCTGGTCTGACGCAGCAGTAGCGGTACCGCACGGCGCGGCGGCCCTTCTATGACGGCCTTTGGTTCGATCCCGTATTCGGCCATCAGCGACTGAACCTGATCGATATCCAGCGTGCGCGGCGTCAGATGGTTGATATGGCAGCCAGGGAAGCAAACCACATCGGCAATCAGCCGATGCTGGCGGTTAAGCGCCTCGTAGGTTTCTTTGTCTACCGTGGTATGCCGGTGCCAACGGAAAGTTTCCAGCGCTTCGTGGACGAACTCTTGTGCCTGCTCGACGTTGAAACCGTTCTGTTTATCATGAAGATTCATCAGCGCCCGACAACGCGGAGTGAAAATATCGCGCCGGGCGAGAATCTTCGCCGCCTTTTCGCGCAGCGCGGGATCGTCGATCAGCTCCAGACGCAGTAATGAGGTAAAGATTCGGAATGGGTTGCGTTGTAACGCGGCGTCATCCACGGGGCGAAACGCGGTGGAGTGAACCGGTACGCCAGCGACCGAAAGATCGTAATACCCGACCGGTTGCATCCCCATAATGGCAAACATGCGACATAGCGTCGCCAGCTCTTCAGCCGTTCCCACCCGTATGGCGCCATGACGCTCAACGTTCAGACGCGCCAACTCATCGGCGTTCGCCAGCTGTTCATGCAAGCGTGCATTATTTTCCAGCACCGCCAGATTCACATCAGCAACAAGCGCTAACAACGTGCCATATTGCGGGACTTCCTGCTGGTACATTGCCGACATTGCTTGTGAAAAATCTTCCCGAATATCATCTGCTGAAAGGGTGTGCGCCATGTTTTCCATCTCCTGTGCCTATATTTGCAGTGTAGGTAAGCACATGAGGCTATGCGGTAAGAATTTACAAAGTGTGATCCCGGCGACTGAGTTGATTTTGCAGTGAATCCCGGCCATTACATAACCACAGGTTATTTAAAATACACCTTAAATTCACTATTAATTAACAATATATTTACACACACTGTGTGAGGCAATAATAAAATACCCTACACGGAGCCACCTATGAGCACAAAATGGTCACCGCAAGAAGTGATTCACCGGGATTATAACAATCACCCACCGGCCTACGCGCCGGGTTACAAAACCAGCGTGCTGCGCTCGCCGCGTAATGCGCTGATCTCATTGCAGAATTCTCTATCGGAGATCACCGGCCCGGTCTTCTCCCAGCAGGATATTGGCCCGCTGGATAACGATCTGATTCTGAACTACGCCAAAGATGGCCTGCCGATCGGCGAACGTATTATTGTTCACGGCTACGTGCGTGACGGCTTCGGACGTCCGCTGAAAAATACGCTGGTCGAAGTGTGGCAGGCCAACGCTGGTGGCCGTTACCGGCATAAAAAAGATCAGTATCTGGCCCCCATCGACCCCAACTTTGGCGGCTGTGGCCGCGTGATGACAGATGAAAACGGCTATTACTTCTTCCGGACCATCAAGCCCGGCCCCTATCCGTGGCGCAACCAGGTCAGCGACTGGCGACCATCGCATATTCACTTCTCGATTTTTGGTGAAGCCTTTGCTCAGCGTCTGATTACGCAAATGTACTTCGAAGGCGATCCGTTAATTAAACAATGCCCAATCGTGCAAGCCATCAATAACGACGACGCGGTTCGTACGTTGATTGCTGAGCTGGATACTCATGCCGCCGTACCGCTGGACTGTCTGGCATATCGTTTTGATTTGGTGCTGCGCGGCCAGCGCGCCACGCTGTTTGAAAACCGTACGCAGGGGGCTGCACGATGAAAGACTATTTACCCGAAACCGCATCGCAAACCGCTGGGCCTTACGTCCACATTGGCCTCGCGCCGGACGCCGCCGGTTTTCATATTTTTGAGAAAAACTTCGGCCCAACGCTGGTTAACAGCCATACACCGGGTGAACGCATTGCCATTGAAGGCCGCGTTTTCGACGGTTCCGGTACGCCAGTACGCGACGTACTGATTGAGATCTGGCAAGCCAACGCCGAGGGACGCTACAACCACGTCGCCGATCGGCAGGAAGGCAAATCACTGGACGCTGATTTTCGTGGCTGGGGCCGTGCCTGCTCTAACTTTGATACGGGCGTCTGGCGCTTTGACACCATTAAGCCCGGACAGGCGGTTGGCCGCGATGGGCGCATGATGGCGCCGCACGTCAACCTGTGGATCGTCGCTCGTGGGATCAACATCGGCCTGAATACGCGCATGTACTTTTCTGACGAGCAGGAGGCCAACGCCATCGATCCCGTACTGAATCTGATCGAGTGGGAAGTTCGCCGTCAGACGCTGATTGGCCACAAAGAAACGCGCAACGGTGAGACGGTGTACCACTTTGATATTTATCTACAAGGTGAAAAAGAAACGGTCTTTTTTGACGTGTAAGCGCTGATATTCTCTGGCATCTCCTCTTTACCTGACCCGGCTGAGTGCAACGACGCCGGGTTTTATCCATGCAACAAAACGCTTGTCTGTTAAACCGCACAAATGTTAATAATAATTTGCTAGCAAGTTATCAAAATTAAACAACATTACTTGTCACCCATGCCGCTCTGTTTTTAACATCGCTTATGGAAAAAAATGCTCTCTTTAGTCAGCGCATTCGTCTGCGCCATCTGCACACATTCGTGGCCGTCGCCCAGCAAGGAACATTGGGGCGCGCGGCTGAAACACTTAATCTCAGCCAGCCTGCACTCTCCAAGACGCTGAATGAGCTTGAACAGCTAACCGGCACGCGGCTATTTGAGCGTGGTCGACTGGGCGCACAGTTAACTCTCGTCGGCGAACAGTTCTTAACCCATGCGGTCAAGGTGCTGGATGCGTTAAATACCGCCGGGCAGGCGCTTGTTCGTAAAGAAGGTGTTAACAATGATGTAGTGCGAATTGGCGCACTGCCCACCGCTGCGCTGGGTGTCTTGCCAGCGGTGATTGGGCA
Organism: Kluyvera sp. CRP; assembly: GCF_019930565.1. Classification (NCBI taxonomy): domain Bacteria; kingdom Pseudomonadati; phylum Pseudomonadota; class Gammaproteobacteria; order Enterobacterales; family Enterobacteriaceae; genus Kluyvera; species Kluyvera sp. CRP. Next base: position 3,825,640 of record NZ_CP082841.1, read on the forward strand.
ATTTCATCAACAGCAAAAGGACGTCACCCTCCAGGTTGCCACCATGAATAACACCATGCTGTTGGCGGCGCTGAAGTCCGGAGATATCGATCTTGGTATTGGACGGATGTCGGATCCGGAACTGATGACCGGGCTAAACTATGAGCTCTTGTTCCTCGAATCATTGAAGCTGGTGGTGCGGCCAGACCACCCTATTCTGCATGAAAACATCACCCTGAGCCGCGTACTGGACTGGCCGGTTGTCGTTTCACCAAAAGGTACGGTTCCACGTCAGAATGCCGAGACACTCCTTCAGAGCCAGGGGTGTAAGATGCCTGCGGGCTGCATTGAAACGCTTTCGGCATCGCTATCACGCCAACTGACGGTTGACTACAACTACGTATGGTTCGTGCCTTCCGGTGCGGTGAAGGACGATCTGCGGCGCGGTACGCTCACCGCGCTGCCTATCGCGACCCAAGGCCAGGGCGAACCCATCGGCATCCTTACTCGCGTAGACACGACGCTCTCCTCCGGCGCACAGACGCTGCTCAGCGCCGTACGAAAGTCGATGCCTGCCTGATAATTGCGTGACGTGGCCAAACAGGCCACGTTGGCTCCCTTGTTTATTAACATCCCCCGGAGAGCTTAGGCAAGGCTGCATTGCGAATGAAACATTCGCCATTTAACGCGATCTAAAATCGTCATTGCTTGCACCGACTGCTGAACTTCACTATCGATAGCCTCCTTCGGGCAACTTTTCCCTGCCCTATACGCAAATAATGCGAAATCATTTATTAACAATTGCGCAATGCAATTTAACAGATCTATCATAGCCATAAATTAACCAAATGGTTCACAGGTAATTTCATAACCTAACTAAATACCTCGACAAGAAACACACCAATATTTCATTCAAAACACCAATGCAACGAAGTTAACCCCAGTTGGTTCATTTTGTGCATTTTATGCTGTCGAAAGGAGAACAGTATGGCTACTGGCAACGTGCCGCGAGGATTCCCCCGAATCTTGCAGTGGCTTCTTATCGGGCTGATGGCGCTCATCGGTCTGGCGATTGGTGCCCTGGGGGCAAAACTTGCCTCCGTGGGCGGCACCTGGTTCTTTGCCCTGATGGGGCTGGTGATGGTGGTCAGCGCCATCCTGATCGCCCGTCATCGCCGCGGCGGCATTGTGCTGTACGCGCTGGCCTTTATCGTCGCGATCGTTTGGTCCATCAGCGATGCAGGCTGGGATTTCTGGCCGCTTTTCTCACGTCTGTTTGCCTTTGGCGTGCTGGCTTTCCTCTGTGCGCTGGTCTGGCCGTTTATGTCTACCACCCAGCCAGCTAAAAAAGGCCTGCCGTTTGCCCTTGCGGCGGTCATTGCTGTCGCGCTGCTGGCAAGCATTGGTGGTATGTTCAAGCCACAAACGCTGGTTTCTGCTACCGAAGCGGTGCCGGTTAAACCGGTAGCCGCCGGTGAAGAGCAGAAAAACTGGGAACATTGGGGTAATACCACCCATGGTGACCGTTTTGCTGCCCTGGATCAGATTAACAAGCAGAACATCAATAAACTGCAGGTGGCCTGGACTGCCCACACCGGTGATATCCCATTGAGCAATGGTTCAGGTGCGGAAGATCAGAACACGCCGTTGCAGGTAGGCGATACCCTGTTTGTCTGTACACCGTATAGCAAAGTACTGGCGCTGGATGTCGATACCGGTAAAGAGAAGTGGCGCTATGATTCGAAAGCCACCGCGCCGAACTGGCAGCGCTGCCGTGGTCTGGGCTACTTTGAAGATACGCAGGTGCTGAACGCGCCGCAGAGCACAGCGCAGCCAGCTGCCTGTCCGCGCCGCCTGTTCCTGCCAACCACCGATGCGCGCCTGATCGCCATCAACGCCGATAACGGCAAGCTGTGCGAAGACTTTGGCAACCACGGTATTGTGGACCTGAGCGTCGGTATGGGCGAAGTCAAACCGGGTTACTATCAGCAAACCTCCACACCGCTGGTCGCGGGTAATGTGGTGGTGGTGGGTGGCCGAGTCGCGGATAACTTCTCTACCGATGAACCGCCGGGCGTGGTTCGCGCGTACGACGTACGTAGCGGCAAGCTGGCCTGGGCCTGGGATCCAGGTAACCCGAATCTGACGGGCCTGCCGCCGGAAGGCCAGACCTACACTCGCGGTACGCCAAACGTCTGGTCTGCAATGTCCTATGACGCGAAACTGAACCTCATTTATCTGCCAACCGGTAACGCCACTCCGGATTTCTGGGCCGGTGAACGTACCGCGCTGGACGATAAATACAGTTCCTCCATCGTCGCCGTTGACGCTACAACCGGTAAAGTCCGCTGGCACTATCAAACCACACACCACGACCTGTGGGACTTCGACCTGCCTTCGCAACCGCTGCTGTACGATCTGCCAGACGGTAAAGGCAGCACCACGCCGGTACTGGTACAAACCAGCAAGCAAGGCATGATCTTCATGCTCAATCGCGAAACCGGCGAGCCAGTCGCCAAAGTTGAAGAGCGCCCGGTTCCGGCGGGCAACGTGCATGGCGAGCGCTATTCTCCAACGCAGCCTTACTCCGTCGGCATGCCGATGATCGGCAACGAGCAGTTAAAAGAGTCCGATATGTGGGGCGCAACCCCGGTGGACTTGCTGCTATGCCGTATTCAGTTTAAAGAAATGCGCCATCAGGGGATTTTCACCCCGCCGGGCGTTGATCGCTCCCTGCAATATCCGGGGTCACTGGGCGGTATGAACTGGGGCAGCGTGTCGGTTGATCCTAACAATAGCCTGATGTTCGTTAACGATATGCGCCTGGGCCTGGCGAACTATATGGTACCGCGTGAAAACGTGGCGAAAGGTGCCAGTGGTATCGAGATGGGAATTGTGCCGATGGAAGGTACCCCCTACGGCGCGATGCGCGAACGCTTCTTGTCGCCATTGGGTATCCCCTGTCAGAAACCGCCGTTTGGTACCATGTCGGCAGTGGATCTGAAGTCCGGTAAGATCGTGTGGCAAGTACCGGTTGGCACCGTAGAAGACACTGGTCCGCTGGGTATCCGCATGCATATGCCAATTCCGATCGGCATGCCGACACTTGGCGCATCGCTGTCAACGCAATCGGGTCTGTTGTTCTTCGCGGGCACCCAGGACTTCTACCTGCGTGCATTTGACACCGCAACCGGGAAAGAGATTTGGAAAGACCGTCTGCCGGTCGGCAGCCAGTCTGGCCCAATGACCTATGTTTCGCCAAAAACCGGTAAGCAGTACATCGTGATTAACGCCGGAGGCGCTCGACAGTCGCCGGATCGCGGTGACTACATCATCGCTTACGCCCTGCCGGATTCGCAGTAATCCTCTTCCCCGTAGCCACCCTTGGCTACGGGGTTTTTTCTGTTTATCAGAACGTTTCCCAGTTATCCGCACCCGCTGTGGCCACCGCCGGACGTGTCGGCGTAAACGCCGGTTTGGCGCTGGACTTTTCATGCCCATGATTTTCACTACGCTGGATACGGAACGCCCCGACGGCTTCGGTAAGGCGTGCCGCTTGCTCTTCCAGCGAAGCCGCCGCGGCTGAGGCTTCCTCTACCAACGAGGCGTTTTGCTGAGTGACATTATCCATCTCAGTCACCGCCTGGCTCACCTGCTGAATACCGCGGTTTTGCTCATCGGAGGCCGCCGCAATCTCCAGCATAATATCGGTCACGCGTTTTACCGCATCCACAATATCGGTCATCGTCGAGCCAGCCCGCACGACTTCGTCTGAGCCGCGTTCAATTAAGGTGACAGACTCGCTAATTAGCCCTTCAATCTCTTTTGCCGCCTGAGCACTGCGGCTTGCCAGCGTGCGCACTTCACTGGCCACCACCGCAAACCCGCGGCCCTGCTCGCCCGCGCGCGCCGCTTCGACCGCGGCATTCAGGGCGAGAATATTGGTCTGGAAGGCAATACTGTTGATGACCGACGTAATTTCCGAAATTTTCTTCGAGCTGGTTGAGATACTGCCCATGGTCGCCACCACGCCGGACACCAACTGACCGCCGCGCGACGCTTTACCCGAAGCGTCTTCCGCCAGCTTGCTGGCATGATGCGCATTATCGGCGTTTTGTTTCACCGTTGCGGTCAGCTGTTCCATACTGGCCGCCGTCTGTTCAATGGCCGCGGCCTGCTGTTCAGTACGGGAAGAGAGATCGGTGTTACCGACTGAAATTTCGCTGGTGCCACGGTAGATCTCTTCGGCCCCCTGACGCACCGTGCCCACCGTCTGCACCAGCGCATGCTGCATCTTTTGCAGGTTACCATTGAGCTGGCCGATTTCGCTGCGCCCTACCGGTTCATCCGCCATGGTCAGGTCGCCGCTGGCAATCTGCGCGATACGTACGCCGGCACGCTGCAATGGCAAAATAACCACGCGGCGTAATGTGGTAAAGGTCAGTAGCGTCATGACGAGAGCCAGTACGAAAGCCCCAATCATAAAGATGACGCCGAGGCGGGTACGATCGTGAGCCATCTCAGCTAATTGATTGGCGCGGGCGGTACGGATATCGATAACTTTCAATCGTACCTCGTTGTAGGCGTCATCCAGCGCACGGGCTTGCTCACTTTCGTAGTTGATGATCGCTTCAAACATGCCGTTCTGGGCATATTTCAGCATCGGTTTCATCCCTTCCAGGTAGGCGGTATAGCGTTGATTCATTTCACCATCCAACGCCTGGTCTGCCGGTGTTTTCACGTTTCTGTCGGTGTAAACCTTAAATCCAGCCTGCGAACGTTGAATCCAGTGGGCTGCCGCCGCGAGGTTTTTTTTCATGCTGTCCATTTCCGCAATACGGCTGTCCGCCCCAGCATGAATCATCATCAGACGTGCTTCGCGCAGATAGTTAGCGCTGTCGGATATCCCCACCCGTACCTGTAACTCATGGGTGACATCACGTTGGTCAATATCGGCTTTCCACATAAAGTAGCCAGCCAGCCCCGAGCTTAGGGCAAAAAGCAGCAGGATGCCGCCAAAAACGGAACCAAAAAACGGTACCAGGCGGATGTGGTGTAAGAAACCGATCTTTTGCGCACGGACCGGCGCAGCCTTTTTATCCATGAGTTGACTCTCTTGTACTTGAGGTAAGTACCAGAGTCATCGGCCATTGCCGCTAATTTCTTATCGGGAAAGATGTAAAACGTAAGGCGGGTCACACTTCATATTCCCGGCGGGACAACTCCCACCGGGAGGTGGGCGTTATTTATCGCCGAAATGAATCACGGTGCGGATAGATTTGCCTTCATGCATCAAATCGAAAGCTTCGTTAATCTGCTCCAGCGGCAGACGATGGGTGATGAAGGGATCAAGCTGAATTTTGCCCGCCATCGCGTCCTCTACCATGCCCGGAAGCTGAGTACGGCCCTTCACGCCGCCAAACGCCGAACCGCGCCATACACGGCCGGTCACCAGTTGGAACGGGCGAGTTTTGATTTCCTGACCCGCACCGGCGACGCCGATGATGATGCTTTCACCCCAGCCTTTATGACAGCATTCGAGCGCGGAACGCATCACGTTGACGTTGCCGATACATTCAAAGCTGAAGTCCACGCCGCCGTCGGTCATTTCGACGATCACATCCTGAATAGGCTTATCGTAGTCTTTCGGGTTGATAAAGTCGGTCGCACCCATTTCTGCCGCCAGCGTAAATTTCTCAGGGTTTGTATCAACCGCCAGAATACGCCCCGCCTTCGCTTGTACCGCGCCCTGGATCACCGCCAGACCGATGCCACCAAGACCAAAGACCGCCACGGTATCACCTTCTTTCACCTTCGCCGTGTTGTGCACCGCGCCAATACCGGTGGTCACGCCGCAGCCCAGCAGGCAAACTTTGTCCAACGGCGCCTGCGGGTTCACTTTCGCCAGTGAAATTTCAGCCACCACGGTGTATTCGCTGAAGGTGCTGGTGCCCATGTAGTGGTAAATCGGCTCGCCGTTATAAGAGAAACGCGTGGTACCGTCCGGCATCAGGCCCTTGCCCTGGGTGGCACGAACGGCCTGGCACAGGTTGGTTTTACCGGATTTACAGAACTTACACTCACCGCATTCGGCGGTATATAGCGGAATAACATGGTCGCCCGGCTTCAGGCTGGTGACGCCTTCACCGACTTCAACCACCACGCCGCCACCTTCATGGCCCAGCACCGCCGGGAAAACGCCTTCCGGGTCATCGCCAGACAGCGTGAACGCATCGGTATGGCAAACGCCGGTGTGGGTGATTTTGACCAGCACTTCGCCTTTCTTTGGCGGCGCGACGTCAATTTCAACAATTTTCAGCGGCTGACCTGGGCCAAACGCAACTGCAGCACGTGATTTCATAGCTGTCTCTTCCGTTGTGATGATTATTTTAAATAGGATCGTAGCAGATGACCCACTTCCGTCATGCGTACTGCACGCTGATCCGGCGTGGTGTCTCCGCTTACCAGTTCGTCTTTGAGATGCATCTCGACCATTTCGCCCATCAGGCCGTTGGCAGCCCCGCGAATAGAAGCAATCTGTTGCAGGATAGTCAGGCAGGAATCGCCGGACTCCAGCGCGCGCTCCAGCGCCTCAACCTGCCCTTTAATGCGGCGAACCCGGGTTAATGCGCGTTTTTTGTCTTCAGGTGAATGCGGCATAGGCCCTCCGGTGATATAGGGGGGTATACTATCATTTGTTTTAAGAAATTGTAAAATGATTGCGCAGGATTTGCGAAAAGCGGGAGGGAATTGCCGGACGGCGGTTACCGCCTTCTCCGGCATTGATAACTCAGGACTGCAAGGTCGCCAGACGCGCGGCAAAACCGACAAACACCAGGCCGATCAGGCTGTTGCCAATCTTTGCCAGCTTCTTACGGGTTTTGACATAGCGGGTAACCAGCGAACCGGAAACAATCAGGAAGCTCAGGTAGGTAAAGCTAACCAACTCCAGCGTCAGCGCGAGGATAAAGAACGCCAGACCCGGTGTTTTAGCGTGCACATCAATAAACTGCACAAAAAACGAAACATAGAACAGAATCGCTTTCGGGTTTGTCAGGCTTAAGGTCAACGCGCGTTTGAAGATAGCGTGCCCCGGCTCAGGCTCGTCATCCTGCCCCGCCGTTTTGCGCTTGAGCGTGCTGTAAAGCATCTTGCCGCCGAGATAAAGCAGATAAATAGCGCCCAGATAACGCACGATGTTAAACAACACTGGCGTCGTTTTTATCAGCGTGGCGACGCCAGCAAAGGAGAGGAACATCAGCACGGCATCGCCGATAAACACTGCCAGCGCGGCCATGTATCCTTTACGGATACCGTGTGCGACGCCGGTTTTCAGGACGAAAAAGGTATTTGGCCCCGGAACCAGAATAATAAAAATGGCCCCGAGTAAATACGTCCAGTAATTCAGCACGCCAAAATCTGCGAACACCCCGTTCTCCCTACGCATACGTAACAAAATTGATGGCGTATGGTAACGCGAAGCCCAGGGAGTTTAAAGCCTTCTTAACGCTTACGCGGCATCATGCGCAGCAGCGTGTTGTCCTTCCAGAGATAGTGATGCGCCAGTGCGGCCAGCGCGTGCAGACCAATCAGCCAGTAGCCCAGATTAGCCAGGAAAACATGGTACTGCTTGAGCGTATCCACCAGGTCGAAATTGGCTTCGGCGGCGTGCGGCATGGTGAGACCAAACGCCAGCCACGGGTTACCACGGTTGTACATCATCACCAGGCCGATCAGCGGCAAAGCGATAAACAGCAGATAGATAGCCAGATGCCCAAGGTGCGCCAGACCGGTCATCATCGGCTTGGGTTTCGGCACAATCGGCGGCGCCGGGCGCTTCAGGCGGATCAGCAGACGCGCCACCATCAGCACCAGAATGCTGATACCGCAGGAAACATGCACCATATTGATCATCGGGCGGTCGCTGCGCGGAAACAGTCCGCGCAGTTCCATCGCCGCGTAGGCCACCACCACCAGCAGAAAAACCAGCCAGTGGATCGCAATTTGTAAGCGGGAATATTTATCGTTCATCGCCGGGACACTCTGAAAAGTAATATAAAAAGCAAAATAGCCGCGTTTTCTTAAAAATTCATTAACTTTTTCATATCGATACAAATTAACCGCGCAAAATGACATTGCCCTTCTCCGATGACTGAGCTAAGCCTGGACAGGTGAAACATATAATCCACACTTATCTATCAGCGGTTTCAAGTACACGTATTGGGCTGACACCCCATCATTGACAGGAGAACACCATGAGTAAAATTGGCATTAACGGGTTTGGGCGCATCGGCCGTCTGGTGCTACGCCGCTTACTGGAAGTATCCAGCAGTCATGAAGTGGTCGCGATTAACGACCTCACGTCGCCAAAAGTGCTGGCTTATCTCCTGAAGCACGACTCCAACTATGGCCCCTTCCCGTGGAGCGTTGATTTCACCGACAATGCGTTGATTGTCAACGGTAAAACCATTACCGTTTATGCTGAAAAGGAAGCAAAGAATATCCCATGGACCGCACAGGGCGCCGAACTCATCGTGGAGTGTACCGGCTTCTACACCTCGACGGAAAAATCCCAGGCCCACCTGGACGCCGGGGCAAAAAAAGTGCTGATCTCCGCGCCGGCCGGTGAGATGAAAACGCTGGTGTTTAACGTCAACGACGATACGTTGAATGCCAGTGACAAGATCATCTCCGTTGCTTCTTGCACCACCAACTGCCTGGCGCCGATGGCTAAAGCGCTCAACGACGCTTTCGGGATTGAAGTGGGGACGATGACCACCATCCACGCCTATACCGGCACCCAGTCGCTGGTCGATGGTCCGCGCGGTAAAGATCTGCGCGCATCACGCGCGGCCGCTGAAAACATCATTCCGCATACGACCGGCGCGGCGAAAGCGATTGGCCTGGTGATTCCAGCGCTGAGCGGTAAGCTGAAAGGTCACGCCCAGCGCGTACCGACAAAAACCGGCTCGGTGACCGAACTGGTCTCCATTCTCGGTAAAAAAGTCACTGCCGATGAAGTCAACCAGGTGATGAAAAAAGCCGCCGAAAACAACGAATCCTTTGGCTACACCGAGGAAGAGATTGTCTCATCCGATATCATTGGCACCCATTTCGGTTCGGTGTTTGATGCCACTCAGACAGAAGTCACCGAAGCCGGTGGGCTGCAACTGGTGAAAACCGTCTCCTGGTACGATAACGAGTACGGTTTTGTCACCCAACTAATTCGCGTGCTGGAAAAATTCGCCAAAATGTAATGCCTTCGGCGGGCATCTGCGCCCGCCGTTTCTTTCAAAAAATGCTTGTCCAATTTTCGGTTGTGAGCCACGTTGCCGTCGCGGCACACTCGGCAGACACACACAACCGGTAAAAATCATGGATTTCACAGCATTGTATTATCAAGAAAAACCGTTAGTTATCGCCAACGTCTGGGATGCACCAAGCGCCATTGCCGCACAGCAGGCGGGATTCCAGGCCCTTGGCACGTCCAGTGCCGCCATTGCGAATATGCTGGGCTACGCCGACGGCGAAGGAATGGCGTTTGATGAGCTGCTCTATATCGTCCGCCGCATTCGCGCGGTCACCTCATTACCGTTGAGCGTCGATATGGAAGCAGGCTACGCCGATAATCCGGAGGATATTGTCGCTCATTTATGCCAGCTCGCGGCGCTCGGCGTGGTCGGTGTGAATCTGGAAGATAGTCGGATCATCAAAGGCGTTCGCACCCTGGACAACCCAGAGGTTTTCAGCCAACGCCTCAGCGCCGTACGCTCTGGATTATCAGCCAAGGGTTGCCCACTGTTTATCAACGCGCGTACCGATGCCTTTCTATTGAATCTTCCCGATGCATTAAACGTGACACTGTCACGCATAAGCTGTTATGAAACTGGCGGCGCTGACGGCCTGTTTGTCCCTTGTGTCAGCGATGTACAAGATATCGCTGCGTTGGTACAACATACCTCGTTGCCGCTCAACGTCATGTGCGTGCCAGGACTTGCCGACTTCGCTACGCTGGGAAAAATGGGCGTGCGTCGTATTTCGATGGGCAATGCCGTACATTGTGCAATACAAGGTACGCTAAACACTTTACTGTTAACTCTCCACCAGCAGCAGTCATTTGCCGGAGTTTTTTGCGATGAAAATCACCGATAGCGCGCAGTGCGATACCTGGTACGAAGCCCTCCTGGCCCGCGCGTCGGAATATACCGGGGTATTTTTCGTTGGCGTGAAGACCACCGGCGTGTTTTGCATCTCCGTGTGTCGGGCACGCAAGCCAAAGCGTGAAAATGTCGAGTTTTACAGCAATTTCAAATCGGCTCTGGACGCCGGTTATCGTCCCTGCAAAGTCTGCCGTCCTACGGAAAACGCCTGCAGCGCCCCACCCTTTATTGAACAGGCGCTAGCACTGGTTCGGCTCACGCCAAAAGCCCGCGTTAGCGACAGTCAACTACGGGAACATAACCTTAGCCCCGAGCGCATTCGACGTTGGTTCTTGCAGCATCACGGCATCACTTTTCAGGCGTTTCAACGCATGCAGCGGGTGAATGTTGCTCTGCAAGAGTTAAAAGGAGGACGCAGCACGACCGATGTCGCATTCGATAACGGCTATGAGTCGTTAAGTGGCTTTGGCTATACCTGCAAGAAACTGACCGGGCGCTCACCCGCCGGGCAGCCGCAGACCGTGCTGATTCACCGTTTTACCACCCCGCTCGGCCCAATGTTTGTCTGCGCGACCGAACGCGGCGTCTGCCTGCTGGAATTTGTCGATCGCCGCATGCTGGAGAGCGAATTCAGCGATCTGCAACGGCTGTTACGCGCACGCATCATGGCTGGACAAAATGCCCATACTCAACGGGCCGAGCGCGAAATTGGCGAGTATTTTGCCGGTCAGCGCCAGCAGTTCTCGCTGTCGCTGGATAGCCCCGGCAGCGACTTCCAGCGCAGCGTATGGGCTGCACTACGCCAGTTGCCGTGCGGAGAAACAACCCACTATCAGGCCCTGGCGGAAAGCCTGCACAAACCCACAGCCGCCCGTGCGGTAGCGGCTGCCAACGGCGCGAACCGTATCGCTATCGTCATTCCCTGCCATCGGGTCATCGGCAAAGATGGTTCAATGACTGGCTACGGTGGCGGCATCGCGCGCAAAGCCTGGTTACTTGAACACGAGAAAAAGATCACCCGTAGGCAAAGCGTAAGCTGAAGTCGGGTGTCGTATAGCCGCCCAATTCCGGCAAAGTCCCAGAATGCAGCCGGATAAGGCGGCGCCAGGAGCACGCGGAACGGCTATCATGAATCGACGTTCCGCGACGGTTGAGTCTTTGTTTATCGTGTAAAACGTATGATGGAGAGCATTATTTTCTTTTTTAAGCTTTCCAGAGTTTTATCATGCGTAAAATGCCCAACGCGCTGGTATTTATAGCGACAGTGGTTCCAGCAGCGTCGAGCTATTCCAGTGAGCTAAACCTGTACTCCGTGAACACAGGCTCGTTTGTCTACCATATGACCGGTAATCACGGCCAATATAATGAGAAATTCAACAACGATTTCTTTTCCGTTGAACGGAAATTCTCTGCGGAATCGAAATACAGCCTGCTCATTGGGACAATGAAAAACAGCTTTGCCGATCGTTGCCTGACGCTAGGCGTGCGTCGTGACTGGCTGCAGGGCAGTAATCATAACAAAGGGTGGACGTTCAAAGGCATATACGCCTACACCGGCGAGTTCTTTTTCGATGCATTCAGCCACTGCGGGGATGAAGGTGCTTACCATACGGCCAGGAAGATTACCGGCGTGGGGTTCTCGCCGTACATTTATCATGGGCTGCAATATAACTTTACCGACTACTTTGGCCTTGAGAGCGGGATTATTCTGCCATCGATCTTCGTGGTGAGCATGCAGTGGAGTTTCCGTTAAGCGCTTTGTCGTCCCGGCGTCACTATTCGCTTGGCCGGGAAACGATGTTCAAGCCAGGGTACGGCTGGCAAGCGCGTCTTGTAATTGTGGATCGGTGCTGAGCTGCTGCCAGGCCTCCTCGACCGCCTCTGGAATGTCTACATGGGCAATAAAATCTTTGCCCCGCGGCCCATACCCTTGCGCATTATCACGCAAACGCGGCAATTCTCCGAGGATCAGCGACAGGTAGCGCGTTACCGACCATAACCCTTCAACGGGCTGCTTCCAGGCAATGCCGTCCGGCGAATTCACTAATTCCGGTGTAAAGCCCGGATAGCTTAACCAGCGCGGTGCATCGCCAACATCCTGCCAGACGCGAGCGAAAGTCGCCATGGTACGGCGCTGCATCGTGGGGTCCTGAATCACCGTGGCGTAAGGGGCGGTGATGCCCTGTTGTTCCATCATGCGACGCGTAAACCAACTATTCTCCCCACAGTTGGTTGAGCGGTCCTCAATCACAATCCGCTCACGCGGAATCTGCCAGAAACGGTAGGCAATTTCCGCCAGCAGCACGGCCTCCGGCTGCCCCTGGGTTTCAATACTGCAATAGCGAGGATGTTGGGCAATCGCCTCATAAAGAAACGACGTTGAATGACCAACACCACCGCTAATCAACAACACGCCGCCATATTGACTGACCAGCCGACAGCCGGCATCAATGGTTGGCATTACCGCATTCCCCGCCATCACCACCAGTTGGCTCTCATGCGCGTCCGGTGACGAAGTAAAGTCATTTTGTGCCAGCCAACTACCGAGAAGATTGGCGGCAGCCAGCGTGTTTTCCGACAGATGTAACAGACTCATCGTGAACTCGGCTCCTTTCTTTAACCGTGAATTGCGGGATAAAAACGCCCTCAGCCCAACCATTTTGTAACAAAGATGAAATAACCAGAAACGTCTAAAAACAATGCGGTTGCACCTGAATAATACACTATAAAAATGCAGTTATTTGGAACTTAAAACCGTAAAACAGCGGTTATTAAGTCACAAAAAATGAAAATGACTCTCATTTTAACTCACAAATTTCAACACCGCGCTTGCCAAAGATAACGCCCATATCTAATTTGCTTAACAAACACACAACCTTTTTCACAATCCAGGTTGCACCCCTTTGTAAAAAAGGTGGCACCAGATTTTAACCCAATGTGGCGGGAGTTATTCTTCATGACAATACAAGAAAGCAGCACCACGATCCTGAAAAAGAATAAAAGGGTTTTGATTGCTAGCCTGACGGGCAGTTCCATTGAATGGTTTGATTATTTTCTGTACGGCACAGCTGCTGCATTGGTGTTCAACAAGATATTTTTCCCGATGGTTGATCCGGTCATCGGCTTGATTCTCTCCTACCTTTCCTTCTCGCTGACCTTCTTCATTCGTCCGATTGGCGGCGTCATTTTTGCCCACATTGGCGACCGTATCGGACGTAAAAAAACGCTGGTCTTGACCCTGTCGCTGATGGGAAGTGCAACCGTGATGATCGGTTTGCTGCCGACCTATGACCAGATCGGTATCTGGGCGCCCATTCTGTTGATTCTGATGCGTATCATCCAGGGTATGGGCATCGGCGGCGAATGGGGCGGCGCGCTGCTGCTGGCCTACGAATACGCCCCGGAAAAACGTAAAGGCTTTTTCGGCAGTATTCCGCAGGCGGGCGTGACCATCGGCATGCTGATGGCGACGTTTATCGTCTCGCTGATGACCATGTTTAGTGAAGAGCAGTTCCTCTCCTGGGGCTGGCGTATCCCGTTCCTGATGAGCGCCGTACTGGTCTTGATTGGCCTGTGGATCCGTAAAGATATCGACGAAACCCCGGAATTCAAAAAGGTGAAAGAGTCTGGCAAAGTGGCAAAAGCGCCGCTGCGCGATACCCTGACCCATCACTGGCGTGAAGTGATTATCGCGGCCGGGCTGAAGGTGGTGGAAACCGCGCCGTTCTACATTTTCTCGACCTTTGTGGTCAGCTACGCCACCACCACCCTGACCTATCAAAAATCACAGGTGCTGGAAGCCGTTACGCTCGGGGCGCTGGTGTCGACGGTGATGATCCCGCTAATGGGCCTGCTGTCTGACAAAATTGGCCGTCAACGCATGTATGCCATCAGCGTCGTACTGCTGGGCCTGTTTATCGTTCCGTGGTTTATGCTGCTTAACACCGGTACCACCTGGGGCATTATTCTGGCAACGGTGATCACTTTTGGGATCCTGTGGTCGCCCATTACCTCCGTGCTGGGGACGCTGTGTTCGGAAATTTTCAGCGCCAACGTCCGCTACACCGGTATCACGCTCGGCTATCAGATTGGCGCCGCGCTGGCTGGCGGCACCGCCCCGCTGATCGCCACCGGCCTGCTGGCAAAATACAACGGTGACTGGGTGCCGGTTGCGTGGTATCTGGCCGCCACAGTGGCTATCTCGCTGACCGCCATTTTCTTCGCCAGCCGCAGTAAGCGTCATACGTCCTCGGTTAACGCGCAGGCCAGCCAGATCTAAACCTGAAGCCCGGCCAGAGCCACCGCGCCTGGCCGGGTTATCCACGAATAGTCACTACCCAATCACAATTATTTTTCACATTCTCTTGAATTATGGTTCACAGCGAACTTAGAATCATTAGAGCTCTAATGATTCTGAATAAACGCCATGGACAACCGCCAGCTGAATTTCTCCCATCTTCTCTACCTGACCGCCCACCACTGGCGGCTTGCCGTTGACCGCCGTCTGAAAGGGTTAGGCATGAGCCAGGCGACCTGGGTTGCCGTTGCCAGCATTGCGCGTAACGAACGCCCGCTGTCACAAACTGAACTGGCGCAGGAACTGGGCGTAGAAGGCGCTACCGTGGTGCCATTGATCAATCGGTTGGTCAGTCTCGGGCTGGTCGAACGCGTTATCACCGAGCGCGATAAACGTAAACGTCTGCTGGTCGCGACGGAGAAAGGTATCGCGCTGTATCATCAGGTGAAAGACGTCGCCGACACCTTGCGCGAAGAGATAATGACCGTCATCACGCCTCAGGAGCAGGAACAGACCTACGAGGTGCTGATGAAGTTGCTACGTGAAGTGGAGAAAAAATAATGGCTCCGCCACGTCGCGACCCTTACGCCCCTCACGATTGGGAACCGCACGAAAAACCGGCCATCCTCGGCTCGCCATCAACGCCCATCCACAGCACGCCAAAGCGCATCGCCTACGGTATTGTTGGGCTACTGGTATGCCTGACTGGTGCGCTTGGCAACGCGGTGGTCACCGCCAACCTGCAGAATTTACAAGGCTCCTTCGCCGCCTGGTCAACGGAGATTGCCTGGCTGCCCGCGGTATACGTGATGACCAACGTCTCAATCAACCTGCTGCTGGTGAAGTTCCGCCAACAGTATGGCCTGCGCGCCTTTACCGAAGGTTTCCTCGTTCTGTACGTGCTGGTGACTTTCTTTCACCTGTTCGTCAACGATCTCAGCTCCGCGTTGATGGTTCGCGCAGCCCACGGCATGGTGGCCGCCGCGCTCAGTTCTCTCGGTATCTACTATCAGGTTCAGGCCTGGCCGGCGAAACACCGCCTGAAGGCGCTAACCATTGGAATTACCGGGTCGTCGCTGGCCATTCCTCTCGCCCGCCTGTTTTCCACCGAACTGCTGCAAATTGACGAATGGCGCGGGCTTTATTTCTTCGAACTGGGGCTGGCGTTAATTTCGCTGGCCTGCGTGATTGCACTGAAGTTGCCGCCAAGCGATCGCAAGAAAGTCTTCGAGAAAAAAGACTTTATCACCTTCATGTTGCTGGCGCCGGGCATGGCGCTAATCTGTGCCGTACTTTCGCTGGGCCGCCTCGACTGGTGGTTCGAAGCGCCGTGGATTGGCTGGTCACTCGCCGCCGCGATCGTCTTGATTGTCGCCGCCGTCACGTTTGAACATAACCGTCGCAACCCGCTGCTCAATACCCGTTGGCTTTCCAGCGGCAGTATTCTGCGTTTGGGGTTGATTATGGTGTTAATCCGTATTGTTCTGGCGGAACAAAACACCGGCGTGATCGGCTGGCTGCAGTATGTCGGCCTGCAAAATGAGCAGATGACCGATCTGGCCTGGGCGATTTTCGCCGGCATCGTATGCGGTATTATCGCCAGCTGTCTGACGCTAAACCCGCGCCGTCTGTACTGGCCCACCGCCACGGCGCTGACCCTTATCATGATTGCCTCACTGCTCGACAGCCAATCCAACAGCCTGACGCGCCCGGACCAACTGATGTTCAGCCAGTTTCTGCTCGGCTTCGGCAGCGCCTTTTTCCTCGCTCCGGCAATGCTGGCGGGCATCGGCGGCGTAGTGGCCGACCAGCGCAATCTGGTGAGCTTCTCGGTGCTGTTTGGCATGAGTCAGAACGTCGGCGGCCTGCTGGGTTCCGCCATTCTCGGCACTTTTCAGACCTGGCGTGAAAAATTCCACTCCAGCCAGCTTGCCGACCAGATAACCACCCTCAACCCACTGATTAATGAACGTTTGCAGCAGTATGCACAGCAGTACCAAAGCCAGATCGGCGATAGCGCGCTACTCAACGTTCAGGCCAGCAGCGTCCTGCAAACCCTCTCGACGCTGGAGGCCAATATCCTCGCCTACAATGACACCTATATGCTGACGGCCGCGATTTCCGCCGCGACGCTGCTGTGGGTGTTCTGGCGATTATGCAGACTGAAAATCACTGCTCATATTGCGCTGAAACGCGCGACGGGCAGCAAGTAACAACAAGAGAGATCCGGAGTCGTCATGAGTCAGCAGGACGCGGCCCAGCAACAGGCCAACACCCGAAACAACATCCGCGTGGTGTCTATTTTTACCGCCGCCGCTATCGGCCTGGTCGGCGTACTGGTTGTGCTGTACGCCTGGCAGCTGCCGCCCTTCACCCGCCATAGCCAGTTTACCGATAACGCCTATGTACGCGGCCTGACCACCTTTATCAGCCCGCAGGTCAGCGGTTATGTCACCGGCGTTAACGTGCAGGATTTTAATCAGGTGAAAAAAGGTCAGGTGCTGTTTCAGATTGACGATCGCATCTATAAACAGCGCGTACATCAGGCGCAGGCTCAGTTGGCCATGAAAGAGGCGGCGTTAAAAAACAATCTTCAGCAGCGGAAAAGCGCCGAAGCGGTGATCGTCCGCAACGAAGCGGCGCTACAAAACGCGCGCGCGCAAAATCTTAAATCGCAGGCAGATTTAAAACGCGTGCAGGAACTCACCGCCGATGGCTCGCTGTCCGTTCGCGAGCGCGATTCCGCTCGCGCCAGCGCCGCGCAGGGTGCTGCCGATATTGAACAGGCGAAAGCCACGCTGGAGATGTCGCGTCAGGATCTGCAGTCCACCATCGTTAACCGCGACTCGCTGGAAGCGGACGTTGCCAGCGCCAAAGCGGCGCTGGAACTGGCGGAAATTGACCTGCAAAACACGCGCATTATCGCCCCCACCGATGGGCAGCTCGGGCAGATTGCCGTGCGTTTAGGCGCATACGTCACCGCGGGCACGCACCTGACGCCGCTGGTTCCCCCGCAGCACTGGGTCATTGCTAATCTGAAAGAAACGCAGTTGGCAAACATCCGCGTCGGCCAGCCAGCGACGTTTAGCGTTGACGCCCTGAACAGCGAGAAATTCCGCGGTACCGTACAAAGTATCTCGCCCGCCACTGGCGTCGAGTTCAGCGCCATTTCGCCGGACAACGCCACCGGTAATTTCGTCAAAATCGCTCAACGTATTCCGGTACGTATCGCTGTTGACGACGGGCAAAAAAACCTTGAACGCCTGCGCCCAGGGATGTCGGTACAGGTGACCATTGATACGCGCGCGGAGGCGGAAAAATGATCCGTCCTCAGGCCCTTGCTTTAGCGCTCGCCCTGGTGGGCTGCCAGTCTGCGGATGTCCAGCAGGCTCAGCCTACGCTGGCAATCCCTGCCGCCTGGCGCGCCGATATCGGCCCGACCAGCGCGCTGGAAGGCGTCTGGTGGCGTAACTTCCACGACAGTGCGCTGAATCAGTACGTCGACCAGGCACTGCGCCATAACAGCGACGTGCTGATCGCCCGCGAGCGGGTCAACGAATATCAGGCCCGCGCTTACGCCGCCGACAGCAGCCTGTTTCCCTCACTGGATGCCAGCCTGAGCGGAAGCCGCGCTCGCGCACAGTCTGCCGCCACAGGCCTGCCGATTCACAGCACCGTCTATAAAGGTGGGCTGACGGCAAGTTACGATGTCGATCTGTGGGGCGCCAACCGCAGCGCCGCTGATGCCGCACAGGCCAGTCTGGAGGAGCAAAAAGCCGCGGCCGCCGCCGCTGACCTGACGGTAGCGACCGCCGTCGCCTCCGGCTATGTCACTCTGCTTTCACTGGACCAGCAGCTGCGCGTCACCGAACAGACGCTGAAATCGCGCGAAGATGCCTGGCATCTGGCAAAACGGCAGTTTGAGACCGGTTATACTTCGCGGCTCGAACTTATGCAGGCGGACTCCGAGCTGCGGGCCACGCGCGCTCAGGTTCCGTTATTACGTCATCAGATTGCGCAGCAGGAGAACGCGCTGAGCGTATTGCTGGGCAATAATCCCGGCGCTGTCGCTCGCCATGAGTTTGCGCAGCTCACGCCGCTAACCTTGCCTTCTCAGCTACCGTCGACGCTTCTGGAGCGTCGACCGGATATCGTTCAGGCACAGCGTCAGCTGCTGGCGGCTGATGCCACACTGGCCTCGTCGAAAGCGCAGCTGCTGCCGTCCATCAACCTGACCGCCACCGGTACCCTCCAGGATCGCACCCTACCCGACCTACTCGATAACCCGCTGCGCTTATGGAGCCTTGGCGGCAGTATTCTGGCGCCGCTGTTGAACCGTCAGGCATTGAATGCACAGGTTGACGTGTCGATGGCTCAACGCAATCAGGCGCTGTACGGCTATGAGAAAACGGTGCGTAACGCCTTTAAAGAGGTGAATGATAGTCTTGACGCTATCACTCGCTACGGCGAGCAGTTGGCAGAGCTACAGGGGCAAGAAAGCGTGGCCCAGGAAACCCTGCGCATTGCGCAGAACCGCTATCGCAACGGTTACTCTTCGTATCTTGATGTGCTGGATGCCCAGCGCACGCTGTTTTCAACGCAATTAAGCGCGGTGCAGGTAAAGAACAACCTGCTGCTGGCGCAAATCGATCTTTACCGGTCGCTTGGAGGCGGCTGGTCTTCAGTGTCAGGCTGACAGAACCTTAAAGGTGTCACAATGCAAAAGCAGTGGTCTGAGGTTGATAAGTATCTGATCGAAAATTTAGTCCCCACCGATGCCGTATTGGCGCAAGTGCTGGAAAACAATCATCGTGCGGGTCTCCCCGCGCATGATGTCGCCGCTAATCAGGGGCAGCTGCTGGCGCTGTTTGTCCGTATGGTGGGGGCGAAATCCATTCTTGAGATTGGCACGCTTGGGGCTTACAGCACCATCTGGATGGCTCGCGAGCTGCCGCCTGGCGGGCGTTTAATCACTCTGGAGGCCGATCCGCTGCATGCGCGGGTGGCGCGGGAAAATATCGCGCTGGCGGGTCTGGAGGATCGCATTACGCTGCGTGAAGGCCCGGCGCTGGATACATTAGCGACGCTGGAGGACGCCGCGCCGTTCGACCTGATTTTCATTGATGCCGATAAACCGAATAACCCCTACTACCTGCAATGGGCGCTGAAATACTCACGGCCCGGTACGCTGATTATCGGTGATAACGTAGTACGCGACGGCGAAGTCACCCATCCAGACAGCGATGATGAGCGCGTACAGGGCGTCCGCCGGTTTATTGAGATGATGCGTAACGACCCGCGCCTGACGGCGACGGCACTACAAACCGTCGGCATCAAAGGCTGGGATGGTTTTACGCTGGCATGGGTGAACGCGTAACGCGGTGACAGACAATGCGATCCCTCCTGCATTCCTCCTGATTCGCACTGGTATTTGCGCGTCGCGAGTTGCACCATCGGGCAAACGATGATGAGGGACGCATGATGACACGACGTTTTTTACTGGTTTCACTGCTGGCCTTTTCCGCCAGCAGCTTTGCCGCCGATTACCCCGTTTTAACCCAAGCTGCGCCGGAGTCGGTGGGCTTTGATCGCGCCCGGCTTGATAAGCTGGATAGCTGGATTCAGGATCAAATTAATCAGGGTTACCCCAGCCTCAATCTGCTGATCGTTAAAGACAACCATATTGTTTATCAAAAAGCATTTGGCGATGCGAAGAAGTATGACGGTTCCACGTTAATGTCCTTACCGCTTCGAGCCACCACCGCCACGCTGTACGATCTCGCCTCGAATACCAAAATGTATGCCACCAATTTTGCGCTGCAGAAACTGGTCTATGAAGGCAAAATCCGCATCGATGACCGCGTTGCCACCTACCTGCCCGGCTTTGCCGACCGGCCAGAGGATAAGATTAAAGGTAAGGACACGCTGCGCATCAGCGATATTCTGCACCACACCGCAGGATTTCCCGCCGACCCGCAATACCCTAATCCACAGGTTGCCGGAAAACTCTACTCCCAGGATAAAGTCACTACGCTGGAGATGATTAAGCGCACGCCGTTGCAGTATGCGCCGGGCACAAAGCATGTCTATAGCGACGTTGATTATATGATCCTCGGTTTTATCATCGAATCAGTAACGGGTATGCCGCTGGACAGCTACGTTGAGAAGACTCTCTACCGTCCATTAGGGTTAACCCATACGGTGTTCAATCCGTTGCAAAAAGGCTTCAGCCGTAGCCAGATAGCGGCCACAGAACTCAACGGCAACACCCGTGACGGCGTTATCCATTTTCCGCATATCCGCACTCAGACAATCTGGGGGGAAGTGCATGATGAGAAGGCCTGGTATGCGATGGGCGGCGTCTCCGGCCACGCAGGATTATTTTCGAATACCCATGATATGGCAGTGTTGATGCAGGTGATGCTCAACGGCGGCGGTTACGGAAAGGTGAAGCTATTTGACGCAAAAACGGTAGGCGATTTCACCCGCAGTTCAAAAGCGGATGCTACCTTCGGCCTTGGCTGGCGGGTAAACGGCAATTCGTCGATGACCACCACTTTCGGCAGCTTAAGCAACCAACAGGTTTACGGCCATACCGGCTGGACCGGGACGCTGACGGCGATCGACCCGGTTAATCATATGGCGATAGTAATCCTCGGCAATCGCCCACACTCGCCGGTGGCTAACCCGAAAGCGAACCCCAATCAGTTCGTCAGCGGGCAACTGCCCATCGCCACCTATGGCTGGATTGTCGATCAGATCTATGGGGCATTGAAACAGTAAAGCGGCTTTGCAAAGGCATTCGAGATGCTACGCAGATTGACGAACGGCAGGATGATTTGCGTCGCGCATCGACGTAGAATTCGCCGCAAGCCGGAATTATCCGGTGAGGCGCAGTGTTGCGGGGGCTTGATCCCCGGTGGCGTTGTTGCTGGAAAGAGAAAACCCCCGCACATTGTTCGGTGTAAACCGGCAACATCACGGGGGCTAATCTTGTCTCTCAACAATTCAAGGATAGCCGCGAACCGTTGCCATTGCAACCACAGGCGGCTGTATGACGCTAATGCAGTTTAGCGTTATTTTCTGGCACGATCTTGCCGCTCCTGTCATCGCTGGCGTTCTCGTTAGTGTGATTGTGAGCAGGTGGCGTAACCGGAAGTAACGCATTCTGATGGGCGTTATGATCCGCCACAATGGCAACATGCGCCCGAACCAGGCCGCAGGGGTAAACCTTGCGGCCTTTTTCGTCAACTTACGCCGTAATCTGCTCCATCGCCTGCAAAATACGCTTATCCGAAATCGGATACGGCGTCCCTAACTGCTGCGCGAAGAAGCTGACGCGCAGCTCTTCAATCATCCAGCGGATCTCCTTCACATCGTCATCCTCACGCCGTGACGGCGGCAGCTTGTTCAGCCACTGTTGCCATGACTGTTGAACGCTCTCTACCTTCAGCATCTGCGCACGGTCGCGATGCGGGTCGACGGCCATTTTCTCCAGCCGTTTTTCAATTGCCTGCAGGTAACGCAGCGTATCGCCCAGGCGACGGAACCCGTTGCCGGTGACGAAACCGCGATAAACCAGACCGTTCATCTGCGCCTTAATATCCGACAGCCCCAGCGCCATGGTCATGTCCACGCGGCCTTTCAGTCGTTTGTTGACGTTAAATACCGCCGTGAGGATTTGCTCAACCTGTTTAGCAATCTCGACCACCGTCTCGTTAAGGTCGGCGCGCACTTTCTCATGCAGCGCGTTAAAGCCCGCTTCGGTCCACACCGGGCCGCCGGCCTCGTCGATCAGCTTATCGACACCGCAGGAGATGCAGTCATCAATCAGATCCAGCACTTTGCCGTAAGGGTTAAAATACAGCCCCAGCTTGGCTTTGTTCGGCAACTTCTCGTGCAGATACTTGATCGGCGACGGGATGTTCAGCAGCAGTAAACGGCGCAGACCACGCCACATCGCCTGCTGCTGCTCCAGCTCGTTATCAAACAGCTTGATGGCGACACTGTCGCGTTCGTCCACCAACGCAGGCCAGGCTTTCACCTTATAGTTGCCACGCTTTTGTTCGTAGCGGTCCGGCAGGTCGCCAAAACTCCAGATATGCAGTCCATTCTGCTCGATACCATCGTCAGCCACCGCCGAGAGGGTCTCCTGCACTTTGCCCTTCAGTCCGTCCTTCAGCTCCTGCAAAGAGCGGCCTTCCTGAAGTTTTTTGTTTTTATCGTCCACCACGCGGAACGTGATTTTCAGGTGATCGGGCACCTGATCCCACTGCCAGGCCTCGCGGTCGACGGTAACGCCGGTCATTCGGCGCAACTCACGCTCCAGCGAATCGAGCAGCGGTAACTCCAGCGGCGTGACGCGGCCTAAAAACGCTTCGGCATAGTTGGGTGCAGGCACGAAGTTGCGGCGCACCGGCTTCGGTAGCGATTTAATCAGGGCGATAATCAGCTCGCGGCGCAGCCCTGGGATTTGCCACTCAAACCCGGCCTCTTCCACCTGGTTTAACAGCGGCAGCGGAATGTGCACCGTCACGCCGTCGGCGTCTGCCCCGGGTTCAAACTGGTAGCTCAGACGCAGCTTGAGATTGCCCTGATGCCAGAAGTTCGGGTAGTCCAGCTTGCTGACCTGCTCCGCCCCTTCTTTGATCAGCATGCTCTTCTCAAAGTTGAGCAGATCCGGCGTTTCGCGGCTGGCCTGTTTCCACCACTTGTCAAAGTGGCGCGCGGAAATCACCTCATGACTGATACGCTGGTCGTAAAATTCAAACATCGTTTCATCATCGACCAGAATGTCGCGACGACGTGACTTATGTTCCAGCTCTTCAATTTCGCTACGCAGCTTCAGGTTATCGCGGAAGAAAGCGTGACGGGTTTGCCAGTCGCCTTCCACCAGCGCGTGACGAATAAACAGCTCGCGGCACAGCGCCGGGTCAATCTGGCTGTAGTTGACCTTACGCGCGGCAACGATCGGCAGGCCATAGACGGTGACCTTTTCAGTGGCCATCACCGCGCCCTGCGCCCGCTCCCAGTGCGGTTCACTATAGGAGCGCTTCATCAAATGCTGGGCGACTGGCTCAACCCATTCCGGGTCGATGCGCGCAGCGATACGCCCCCACAGACGACTGGTTTCCACCAGCTCGGCAACCATCGTCCATTTTGGCGGCTTCTTAAATAACCCTGAGCCAGGGAAGATGGAGAAACGCGCGTTACGCGCGCCGGTAAACTCCTGTTTATCCGCGTCTTTCATACCAATGTGCGACAACAGGCCGGTTAACAGCGCGACGTGAATTTCACGGTATGCCGCCGGCTCGCTATTGACCGGAATGCCCAGCTCTTTCACCACCTGCCGCAGCTGGGTGTAGATATCCTGCCACTCACGCACGCGCAGATAGTTGAGGAAATCGAGCTTACACTGGCGGCGGAACTGGTTAGACGACAGCGCTTTCTGCTGCTCGCCGAGGTAGTTCCACAGATTAACGAACGCCAGGAAATCAGACTCTTTATCGTGGAAGCGGCGATGTTTTTCATCGGAAGCCTGCTGTTTGTCCATCGGGCGCTCGCGCGGATCCTGAATGGATAGCGCCGAGGTGATGATCATCGCCTCACGCACGCAGCCGTGTTTCTGCGCTTCCAGCACCATCCGCGCCAGACGCGGATCGACCGGCAGCTGGCTTAACTGGCGGCCTAACGGCGTCAACTTATAAGCGGTTTGCTGCTCGTCGGTGGTGATCGCGCTCAGCTCTTCCAGCAGACGCACGCCGTCCTGAATATTGCGTTTATCCGGCGCTTCAACAAACGGGAACGCTGCGATATCGCCCAGGCCCAACGCGGTCATCTGCAAAATAACGGACGCCAGGTTGGTACGCAGAATTTCCGGGTCGGTAAACTCAGGGCGGGACAAGAAGTCGTCTTCTGAATAGAGACGAATACAGATCCCTTCAGAGACGCGCCCGCAGCGGCCTTTACGTTGGTTAGCGGAAGCCTGCGACACTGGCTCAATCGGCAGCCGTTGTACCTTCGTACGGTAGCTATAGCGACTGATACGCGCAGTACCGGGGTCTATCACGTATTTGATACCCGGTACGGTCAGCGAGGTTTCCGCCACGTTGGTAGCCAGCACGATACGTCGCCCGCTATGCGGCTGGAATACGCGGTTCTGTTCGCTGTTCGACAACCGCGCGTACAGCGGCAAAATTTCGGTATGCCGCAGATCGCGTTTGCTCAGCGCATCGGCGGTATCGCGGATTTCACGCTCACCGCTCATAAAGATCAGAATATCACCCGGGCTCTCCTGCCCCAGTTCATCCACGGCGTCAAAAATCGCCTGTAGCTGATCACGTTCAGTATCGTCCGCCTCTTCCACGATCGGGCGATAACGCACTTCGACCGGATAAGTGCGGCCAGAAACTTCAATAATTGGCGCGTTGTTAAAGTGCCGGGAGAAGCGTTCCGGGTCGATGGTTGCCGAGGTGATGATCACTTTCAGGTCAGGGCGACGCGGCAGCAGTTCTTTCAGATAACCGAGCAGGAAATCGATGTTCAGACTGCGTTCGTGCGCTTCATCGATGATGATGGTGTCGTACTGCATCAGCAGGCGGTCCTGCTGAATTTCAGCCAGCAGAATACCGTCGGTCATCAGTTTGACCATCGTGTTATCGCTGACGTGATCGCTGAATCGCACCTTATAACCAATGCAGCCACCGGGTTCGGTTTTCAGCTCTTCAGCAATACGGTTGGCGACGGTTCGCGCCGCCAGACGACGCGGCTGAGTATGGCCAATCAGGCCTTTAATGCCGCGCCCAAGCTCCATACAGATTTTCGGTAGCTGAGTGGTTTTACCCGAACCTGTCTCACCGGCAACAATCACCACCTGGTTATCGCGGACCGCGTTGAGGATGTCCTGTTTTTTCTGGCTGACAGGCAGATTTTCCGGGTAGTCAATGACCGGGCGTGACGCTTCACGCAGCACAACCTTACCGGCAGCCTGTTCAATTTCCTGCGCCATCTCCTGGTAAATGGCCTGTTGAGCATCAGGATTTTTAACTTTCTTAACGCCGTGCAGTCGACGGGCAAACCGCTGTTTATCCCGCAAGGTTAGCGCATCAAGGCGCTGACTAAGCATAGCGAAAGTTATTTTTTGTTGTTCTGTCATAGTCTTATTGGGCAGTACAGTGCCTGGAAAATCGCTTATCAAGTATCGCTCTATCATACCACATTCGGGCATTCTGAGCTTTGTTCAAAAAAACTGAATATAGAATTCGATATATTGCGCTATCCCTGTGGCAGGATTGTGAATAGAGTGTCACTAAGCAACAGGGCAAAGCCCGTCAATCAAATATAAGGAATCACGTAATGAGCAAAGTATTAGTTCTGAAATCCAGCATCCTGGCAGGCTACTCTCAATCTGGTCAGCTGTCCGACTATTTTGTTGAACAGTGGCGTGAAAAGCACTCTGCAGATGAAATCACCGTACGTGACCTGGCCGCCAACCCGATTCCGGTACTGGATGGTGAACTGGTCGGCGCGCTGCGTCCGAGCGATTCCCCGCTGACTCCGCGCCAGCAGGAAGCGCTGAATCTTTCTGACGAACTGATTGCCGAGCTGAAAGCCCACGATGTGATTGTTATCGCCGCGCCGATGTACAACTTTAACATCCCGACTCAGCTGAAAAACTATTTCGACCTGATTGCCCGCGCTGGCGTCACCTTCCGCTACACCGAAAAAGGCCCGGAAGGCCTGGTGACCGGTAAACGCGCGATCATTCTGACCAGCCGCGGCGGCATCCATAAAGATACCCCGACCGACCTGATCACCCCGTACCTGAACGTGTTCCTGGGCTTCATCGGCATCACCGACGTGAACGTCGTCTTCGCTGAAGGCATCGCTTACGGCCCGGAAATGGCGACCAAAGCGACTGCTGAAGCCAAAGCAGCGATCGACAGCCTCGTGGCGTAATCGCCGTCTGACAGTCAAAAGCCCTGCACAAGCGCAGGGCTTTTTTTTGCCTTCCCGGCAGCGTGCTACGGTTACTTTTTCTCGTAACGCAGGTAGCCTGCAATACCGCCGCCGCCATCTTTCGGGTGGTGAACGCCGTCATGAACCTCCACACAGGCGAAATCAAACGGTGATACACCCTCAATACAGGCCACATTTACGCCATACTGCTGCGGATTCGAACGCCGCTGATGGAAGGTATAAATGCCGCACACCGAGCAGAAAAAGTGCGCCGCCTCACCAGTATTAAAACGATACTCGGTGAGTTTATCCTTCCCTCGTAGGATCTCGATTCCCGCCAGCGGCGCAGAAACGGCAACCGCCCCACGCATCCGGCAGTACGAGCAGTTACAGCGACGCACAGTGTTGAAGCCATCGCTCAATTCAACGGTAAACGCCACCGCGCCACAGTGACACTGGGCGGAAAGTTTGTTAGTCATCGCGCCTCCCGTCAGCCTTTCGCGGCAATACCGTCAAGGGTCGCCAGCGTCTCAGCGGACAAGGTCAACTCCGCAGCCGCCATATTTTCCCGCAAGTGCGCCACCGACGAAGTGCCGGGGATCAGCAGAATATTCGGCGAACGGTGCAACAACCAGGCCAGTGCAACCTGCATAGGCGTCGCGCCAAGCGAATGGGCAACCTCATTCAACGTGGAGGATTGCAGCGGAGAAAACCCGCCCAAAGGGAAGAACGGCACATAGGCAATACCGTCACGCGCCAGCGCATCAATCAGCGCGTCATCGCCGCGATGGGCAATGTTGTATTCGTTCTGGACGCAGACAATCGGCGCAATCTTGCGCGCTTCCGCCACCTGCGTCGGCGTCACGTTGCTCAGCCCGATATGCTTCACCAGCCCCTGCTGCTGGAGCCCAGCCAGCACGCTGACGCTGGCTTCAATCGAGCCTTCGCCCGGCCCATGACCATCGCCAATCATCACGCGCATATTGACCACATCCAACACGTCCAGCCCGAGATTACGCAGGTTGTCATGGACCGCCTGCTTGAGCTCTTCGGGGGAAAATGCCGGTAGCCAGGAGGCGTCATCGCCGCGGCGGGCACCGATTTTGGTGACAATCGTCAGGTCGTCAGCATAGGGATGCAGCGCTTCGCGAATGATCTGGTTAGTGACGTGTGGGCCGTAGAAATCGCTGGTATCGATGTGATTGACGCCCAGTTCGAGGGCTTCGCGCAGCACGGAAATGGCCGCATGACGGTCTTTCGGTGGGCCAAAAACGCCGGGACCGGCAAGCTGCATCGCCCCGTAGCCAAGGCGATTAACAAATTGAGAACCAAGGGAAAACGTACCGTACTGAGTCATAACGTCCTGCCTGTAGCATCATGAAAGTGACAGACAGTATA
This sequence comes from Kluyvera sp. CRP, assembly GCF_019930565.1. Classification (NCBI taxonomy): domain Bacteria; kingdom Pseudomonadati; phylum Pseudomonadota; class Gammaproteobacteria; order Enterobacterales; family Enterobacteriaceae; genus Kluyvera; species Kluyvera sp. CRP. Next base: position 3,853,432 of record NZ_CP082841.1, read on the forward strand.
GAAACGCTTTCCCGTTAGTAACTGTGCTTTTTATGCCATAACGACAAAAAAAGCTTATTGTCCTGCCACACTACGCTGGTGACGATTCATCAGCCAGAACACCGCTACGCCCGCCAGCACAATTCCAGGCGCCGAAGCTGCCATCACGCCGACGGTCCCGGTGCCCAGCGCCAGCATTTTTCCCGCCAGCAGCGGGCCGCTCATCGCCCCCAAGCGCCCTACTGCCACCGCGGTGCCAACGCCGGTGGCGCGGATTTCGGTGCGGTAGAACAGCGGTGCCAGCGCATAAAGCACGCTCTGCCCGCCGGTGGCGAACATCCCGGCCACGAAGCCTGCGGCCAGCATCATGCCGAACGAGCTGGCCGCACCAAGAGAAATCAGCGATGCCAGCATGCCGCAGTAGATCAGCAGCGACATTTTGATGGGGCTGAGTTTATCCATCAACGCCCCCAGCATCAGCGTACCGAGCGCCGCGCCGATTTGCAGGGCGAACATGACTCCGGCCGCCTGAGAACGGCTAAAACCCTGATCGACCAGCAGCATCGGCAGCCAGTTGATCAGCATGTAAACCACCAGCAGCGTGAAGAAGTAGCACAACCACAACAGCAGCGTCGAAGAAGCGGTTCCGGAAGCGAAAATTGCCCGCAGCGGTGCGGGCGCCTCCTGCTGCTGGCTGCTGAACGCCTGTGACTCCGGCAGACGGAGCATCAGCAGCGGAACCAGTAACAGCGGCACCACGCCGCCGACCCAGAAGATCGTTTGCCACGCCTGCGTCAGGCCGCTAAAGCCCATCGCCGCCGCTAACGCCGCACCAATCGGCACGCCGCAGTACATCAGGCTCACCGCCGTGCCGCGAAAACGCGGGCCTGCGGCTTCCGAAGTAAGCGCGATAAGGTTAGGCAGCGCGGCGCCTAAACCGGCCCCGGTCATAAAGCGGGCAAAGACCAGCGAGTGAAAATCCCACGCCAGCGCGGTGACGATGGAAAACAGACCAAACAGCACAACGGACCCCAACAGCACCTTCTTGCGCCCATGCCTGTCGGCGAGCATGCCGCCGAACAATGCGCCCGGCAGGAGGCCGAGGATCCCGGCGCTGAAGATCCAGCCCATTTGCATTTTATCGAGTGAAAACGCCTGAGCGATGCCCACAGCGGCAATGCCCGCGGCCTGTAAATCCAGCCCTTCCATCAGGGCGACCAAAAAGCAAAGCCCGACGGTTTGCATCAGGCGAGCGGTGTTCGGCGGTGAGGAGACATGGGTAATATTCGACATAGTGCTACCTTCTGTAGAGTGCAGGTGTAAAGACGGCTGGTACATTGCCAGCCGCGTTTTTTTCTTTGCCATGCGTCCGGTCGATACATTGCCGACCGGATCGTTATCAGGCTTGCGCTTTCGCTTTCAGATCCAGCGCCACGTCGACGATCATATCTTCCTGACCGCCCACCATCCGGCGTTTGCCCAGTTCGACCAGAATATCTACCGCGCTCAGGCCGTAACGTGCGGCAGCCACTTCGCTGTGACGCAGGAAGCTGGAGTAAACACCGGCATAACCCAGCGCTAACGTCTCGCGATCAACGCGCACCGGACGGTCTTGCAATGGACGCACCAGATCGTCCGCCGCGGCCATCAATGCATACAGGTCGGTACCGTGCTGCCAGCCCTGCTTATCGGCAGCGGCGATAAATACCTCCAGCGGTGCGTTACCGGCCCCCGCGCCCATCCCCGCCAGGCTGGCGTCGATGCGGTCACAGCCCTCTTCTACCGCCACCAGCGAGTTAGCGACGCCGAGGCTCAGGTTGTGATGCGCGTGCATACCGGTCTGGGTTTCCGGCTTCAACACCTCTTTCAGCGCGCGGAAGCGATCGCGGATGTCGTTCATGTTCATCGCGCCGCCGGAATCCACCACGTAGATGCAGGTCGCGCCGTAGCTTTCCATCAGCTTCGCCTGTTTTGCCAGGTTTTCCGGCGTTGTCATATGGCTCATCATCAGGAAACCCACGGTGTCCATACCCAGCTCACGGGCGTACGCAATGTGCTGTGCGGAAACGTCCGCTTCTGTACAGTGGGTCGCCACACGCACGACACGCGCCCCGGCATGATACGCATTTTTCAGATCGTGCAACGTACCAATACCCGGAATCAGCAGCGTGGCGATTTTGGCGTGCTGCACCACTTCTGCGGCGGCGGCAATCCACTCGATGTCGCTGTGCGCACCGAAGCCATAGTTAAAGCTTGAGCCTTGCAGACCATCGCCGTGGGCCACTTCAATCGAGTCAACGCGCGCGTCGTCCAGCGCTTTAGCAATCTGGCGCACGTTATCGAGCGAATACTGATGACGAATCGCGTGCATGCCGTCGCGTAAGGTCACATCCGAGATATAGAGTTTTTTACCGTTCATGCGACTTCTCCTGCCACTTTCACCAGCGTTTCGGCCATTTTTTCTGCGGTCGACATTGCCGCAGAGGTCATAATGTCGAGGTTACCGGCGTAGGCCGGCAGATAGTGCGCCGCCCCTTCGACTTCCAGATAGACAGCGGTTTTCAGCCCGGAGAACTGCCCCACGCCCGGAATGTTGACCGGTTTATCCTGTGGAATCACTTCAAACTGGACTTTTTGTTTCAGTCGATAGCCCGGCACATAGGCCTGTACCGCCGCCGCCATTTCTTCAATAGATGCTTCAATCTCCGCCTGTGACGCCGCTTCGCTCAGCACATAGACGGTGTCGCGCATCATGACCGGCGGCTCAGCCGGGTTGAGAATGATGATGGCTTTGCCTTTCGCCGCGCCGCCGACCACCTCAATCGCCTGCGAGGTCGTTTCGGTGAATTCGTCGATGTTAGCGCGCGTTCCCGGCCCGGCCGACTTACTGGAGATCGAGGCGATAATTTCCGCGTAGTGCACCTTCGCCACGCGTGAAACGGCGGCCACCATCGGGATGGTCGCCTGTCCGCCGCAGGTCACCATGTTGACGTTGCCCTGCGACAGATTTTTATCGAGGTTGACCACCGGCACGCAGTAAGGTCCGATGGCTGCTGGCGTCAGGTCAATCAGGCGAATCCCCGGTTTCGCCTTGCGCAACGCAGCGTCGTTTTTGACATGCGCGCCGGCGCTGGTGGCGTCGAAGACGATGTCGATGTCGGCAAATTCATCCATCGCCATTAAGCCGCTCACCCCTTCGTGGGTCGTGGCGACGCCCATACGCGCGGCTCGGGCCAGACCATCGGAGTTCGGGTCGATCCCAACCATCACCGACATTTCCAGATGCTTGCCGTGGCGCAGGATTTTGATCATCAGGTCGGTGCCGATATTGCCGGAACCGATGATGGCGACTTTACATTTGCTCATGACTGACTTCCTTCTTGCTCTGAAAACGTCGCGGATACCGAGCCAATGCCCTCGATTACCGCCTCGAAACGATCGCCCGGCTTTATCGCCACCATCGGCCCCAGCGCGCCGGTGAGCACGATGTCACCCGCACGTAGCGGCTCGCCCAGGCTGGCCATTTTGCGCGCCAGCCAGACGGCGGCGTTGAGCGGATGGCCCAGGCATTCACTGCCGCGACCGCTGGAAACTTGTTCATTATTACGCGTCATGGTCATCGCGCAGTTTTTGAGATCCAGCGCTGCCGGACGCTGCGCCGGGCCGCCAACCACATACACGCCGCAGGAAGCGTTATCCGCCACGGTATCCACGAATTTGATAGACCAGTCGCGCACGCGGCTGCCCACCACTTCCAGGGCCGGAACGACCCACTCGATGGCGTTGTACAACTCATCAAACGTGGTGTCGGCATGCGGCAGATCGCGCTTTAACACCAGCGCGATTTCCGCTTCAATTTTTGGCTGTAGAACGCGACCAAAGGGAATGCTTTCGTTATCGCCGTAACACATATCGGCAAACAGCGTGCCGAAGTCCGGCTGGTCAACGCCCAACTGCTGCTGTACTTTCGGATGGGTTAACCCCACCTTACGCCCGACGATACGACGCCCTTGCGCCACCGCGTGCTCGACGTTAAGACGCTGAATGGCATACGCCGCTTCCGCGTTATCAATACCAATCACCTCACGCAGCGGCTCAACAGCCACACCCGTCTGCTCGGCTTCACGCAATGCTGCGGCCAGCGAGGCCAGAGAATTTGTAGACATAGCGGCTCCTTATTGACGCGCGAGGAAGTTCAGCACAAGCTGGTTGAAGGCTTCCGCATGCTCCCACTGCGCCCAGTGCCCGCAGTCGCGGTAAACGTGCAGTTCGGAACCGTTGATGCCGGAAAGCAGGCGCAGGCCCGCGTCCATCGGCACGAAACGATCGTTACGTCCCCATACCACCAGGGTCTGGGCCTTAATTTCCCCCAGACGCGGGCCGAAATCCGGGAACTGTTTCGGGTTGGCTTCCAGGCTCTTGATAAAGTTTTCCAGGTGATCGCGGCGCGACAGCATATTGTTCAGGCGCACTTCAAACAGCGCCTCCGTCAGGTCGCTGGTGTCATAGACGAAAATACTCATCATTTTCTTGAGGTTTTCGATAGTCGGCTCGCGGTACAGCCCGTTCAGCAGCTTGATACCTTCCGTCGGCATCGGGGTGAACAGACTCATCCCGCCGGTGCCGCCGCCCATCAGTACCAGTTTGCCTACACGCTCAGGCCAGGTCAGGGTGAACGCCACAGCGCTGTGACCGCCCATTGAGTTCCCCAGCAGGTGAACTTTCGGGATATCTAACTGATCGACCACGCTTTTCAGAATGCGCGCATTCAGGTCAGAGCGAGAGCCGGTATTGACGATCGAATCGCTTTTGCCCCAGCCAGGGCAGTCCAGCAGGATCACGCGATAGCCCGCTTCGACTAACGGGTCGATGTTGCGGCTAAAGTTGGCCCAGCCCGTAGCACCCGGGCCTGAACCGTGTAGCATCACGACCGTTTCATCGCCCTGACCGCAGTCGTTATAGTGAATGCGCAGCGTCTGTCCGGCTTCTTCAACGTTGAGGAAACGGCTGGTTGCGGCTTCGGTTTGAGGTTGATAGCTCATCATATTCTCCTGCTTAATCAATTCGTTGTGGTGGCGCTTAACGAGCCAAATCCGGCGATCCATTCAGGGATCGGGCGATAGTAACGGCCTTCCGTGCGGTAGCTGCCCATCGCGGAAAGCGTGGCGAACGCGGCGGCCCAGGTTTTCACTTCATGCGTCGATTTGCCGGCGATCGCGGAAAGTTCTTCGTTGCTGATGGCGTCCAGTTCCGCCAGGCGGCCCTGCTCCAGCAGCGTCATAAACTGGTTGTCCCAGATCGGGTTCAGCGGATGCAGGGTTTTCTGGTCTTCCACAAAGCGCTCGGCGGCTTCAATGACCCGACGCTGACGCAGTTCGCGTTCATCCGGCGGCAGCTGCTTGCCGCTGCCCAGCAGGCGGTCGCGCATATGGGCATCGACTTTTGCCAGTTCAGGGACCGGCGGCTGATGCGACAGGCCGCCGGAGCCTAAAATCAGCACCCTTTTATTGAGCGTTGAGAGAAAACGGCCCATCGCTTCACCGAGCATGCGCGTGCGCTGGAAGCCTGGCAGCGGCGTGGCGACACCGTTGATAAACACCGGCAGCACCGGCACCTTGTCCAGCCCGCCGAGCAGCAGCTCCAGCGGCTGAGCAAACCCGTGATCGACCTGCATGCAGTAGGAGACGGCGAGATCGATGCCGCTTTTCATCACCGAATGGGCACAGGCTTCCGCCAGCTCCGTCGGGACCGGCAGCACGCCCGCGGCGGTGGAAAAATCGCCAATCGAGGTGGCGCCTACGCCTAAACAGAACGGGGGCATCACGTCATAGAAAAAGCCGTTGTAGTGATCCGGGGCGAACAACACCACCAGTTCGGGGTCAAACGCCGCAATACGCGCGCTGGCGGCGGCAATCACGCCGTCCACTTCATCCAGCACGTCCTGTGCCGGGTCGACATAGCCCACCAGCGGCGTGTGGGAGAGACAGTGGAGATAGGTATTCATCTCAGGCCACCTTTTCTTCATTAAGAGCCGATTCCACGCTCGTCAGCGCCATCACATGAGCGAGCTGGTCAAGAGTTTTATTGAGGGTTTGCGGGATAGCCAGCGCGGCGACGAATCGGTCCGGGCGCACCACCACCAGCGAAGCGTTCTGCGCGGCAAACCAGGTTTTCAGGCGGTTCTGGGTATCGCCAAGGCGAATCACGCCGTCAAAATTGTCCTGCGGAGTACGAATCTGGACGTCCGGCACCACCTGGATAAAACAGGTTCCCAGCGCACGCCATTGCGCAATCTGACTCTCGCTCATCCCCCACAATGGGTTGCAGCCCCAGGCGATCACCGCGAACTTCGCGCCAATCACATCATCCAGCAGCACGACATCGCCGTTTTCGCGGGTCACTTTCGGTTGGATAAACATCTTGCCGACCGGAGACGCTTTCGCATCACCTTCCAGCAACAACGCACCTTTACGGTACTGTGGCATCGGCTTAAAGCGCATTTCGAGGAAGTAACGTTTCACCGGCGGAATGTAGTTCAGCAGCCAGGAGATACCGTCGCGCACGGTGCCATGCCAGCGTTTCGCCGGTGCCAGGACGTTACCGGCGGTTACGGAGAGATCGATCATCGCTTTGGCGTGGTCACGACGCTCTTGTTGATAGCTATCGAGCAGCGAATCACCCGCTTTGCCGTTCACCACCATCGCCAGTTTCCACGCCAGGTTAAAGGCATCGCGCATGCCGCTGTTGTAACCCTGCCCCTGCCACACCGGCATGATGTGGGCTGCGTCACCGGCCAGCAGGACGCGATCAACACGGAAGCGTTCGGCGATGCGCGCGTTGTGGGTGTAGACGCGCTGGCGGATAAGCTCTACGTTATCCGGGTCCGGCAGCACCTGACTGAGTAAGCGGCGCATATTTGCCGGTTCGCTCAGCTGCGCTTCGGTTTCGCCCGGCATCACCATAAATTCAAAGCGACGTACGCCGTGCGGCAGCGCCGCCGAAACATAGGGGCGGACCGGGTCGCAGCACAGATAGATATGCGGCGTCGCCAGCGGGTCATTAGCGATGTCGATAACGATCCACTGGTTTGGTGCGGTTTTCCCTTCAAACGGCACGTTTAACGTGCGGCGGATAAAACTCGCGCCGCCGTCGCACGCCACCAGCCAGTTCGCCTGCACGGTTTCACGTTCGCCATCCGGCCCTTTCAGGTTGATCGTGACAGTGTCACCGTTTTGACTAAACGCTTCCAGCTCGCGAGAGAACAGACAGCGGACGTTTGGAAAACGGCGCAGCCCCTGGTACATCACCTCATCCACCTGGGGTTGAATAAAGGCATTGCGGCGCGACCAGCCAAACTCGTCGGTCATCGGCTGAATGTCAGCAAAGCAGCGGCCTTTCGGTGTCAGAAAGCGCATCGCGTGCCACGGCGTGGTGTGCGGCAGCACTTTATCCACCAGCCCGACGGACTGCATGGTGCGCAGCGCTTCATCATCAATACCAATGGCTCGCGGGTAGTCGATCAATTTATCCAGCTTCTCGACCACCAGCACCTCAACGCCCATCTGCCCCAGGTAATTGGCCATCATCAGCCCCACCGGGCCGGCGCCAGCAATAGCCACCTGTACCTGATGTTGAACGGCGGGTTGGATATCCGGATTGGATGTTGTCATTTTCAATACCTCACGACTCGGACCAGGCGCGTTTGTTGTGTTACAACACAAGTGCGCTTGTTAATTTGATGTAAAAATATTTTTATAATGAGCGCAGTATATGTCCGGGGATTTAGGCTACAATCAAAACAGACCAGGATGTGCACCAGGTGCACAACGTTGTTTTAGATATAAAAATGTCAGGAAATATGAAGAATAACGATGCGACCGATTACAAAACCGTGCGGGGTTTAACGCGGGGTTTATTGTTGCTGAATTTGTTAAATAAATTCGACGGAGGCGCGTCAACCGCGACGTTGGCGGAGTTTAGCGGCCTGCACCGTACCACCGTCAGAAGGCTGCTGGAGACCCTCCAGGAAGAGGGGTATGTGCGACGCAGTTTGTCAGATGATAGTTTCCGTTTGACGATGAAAGTGCGGCAGTTAAGTGAGGGATTTCGTGACGAACATTGGATTTCTGCACTTGCGACGCCGTTACTTGGAGAATTATTGCGCGAGGTCATTTGGCCGACCGATTTAACCACGCTGGACGTCGACGCCATGGTGGTACGTGAAACAACCCACCGTTTTAGCCGCCTTTCCTTCCACCGTTCGATGGTGGGTCGCCGTCTGCCGTTGCTGCTGACCGCTTCCGGCTTGACCTGGCTGGCCTTTTCGCCGGAGCACGAGCGTCAGCCCATTATTGAGATGCTGGCAGCGAGACCGGAAGAGGAATACCAGTTGGCCCGTGAGCCGGAAAAACTGCACGCGATTCTCGAGAAGACGCGCAAAAACGGCTACGGTTCAAACTTCCAGGGCTGGCAACTGGAGCAGAAAATCGCCTCTATCGCCGTACCGGTCCGTAGCCAGGAGCGCGTGATTGGCTGCCTGAACCTGGTGTATATCGCCAAAGCGATGACGATTGAACAGGCGGCGGAAAAACATCTGGCCGCCCTACTGCGCGTTACCCGGCAGATTGAGGAACGAATGGAAGAGGAAGAAATTTTTTATGAGCACCGTTAAACGCGGGATTTTCGCAGTTAACGTATAAGTGTTATCGCCACAGCCGGGTTTTTCTTATCAGCCGTTGTTTCTACTATCCGGGTATTGCCAGTCCATACCCGGAGACATCATGAAAGCATTTGCGATTACCCGCGCAGCCACCAACGGCAGCAACATTGCGTATATCAACGAAATTACCCTCCCCGTCCCGCAGGCTCAGGGACATGACTTATTGGTAGAAATCAAGGCGATTTCCGTTAACCCCGTCGACACCAAAGTGCGTGCCGGTTTCTCTGCCGACACGCCGCGAGTGCTGGGCTGGGACGCCGTTGGCGTGGTAAAAGCCGTGGGTAATGAAGTTACCCTTTTCGCCCCTGGCGATGAAGTCTGGTACGCCGGCGCGTTAGGCCGCCCCGGCAGCAACAGCGAATTCCAGTTAGTTGATGAACGTATTGTCGCGTTAAAACCACGCTCGCTGGATAACGCGTCTGCCGCCGCGCTACCGCTGACCGCCATCACCGCATGGGAGCTGCTGTTCGACCGACTGGGCGTAACACGCGACGGTAACGAAGGCGATACGCTGCTGATCGTCGGCGCGGCAGGCGGTGTGGGTTCCATTCTGACCCAGCTAGCCAGCAAGCTGACCAAAATGACCGTCATCGGTACGGCCTCACGTCCGGCAAGCCAGCAGTGGGTTCGCGAAGCCGGTGCGCATCACGTGATTGATCACAGCAAACCGCTAAGCGAAGAGCTGGCGCGTATTGGCGTAAAAGAAGTGACCCATGTTGCCAGCCTGAACAATACTGAGGCGCATTATCTGTCGCTGATCGCCGCGCTGGCCCCGCAGGGCAAACTGGCGCTGATTGACGATCCGCAAAGCCTTGATGTGGTGCCCTTGAAGCTGAAAAGCATTTCGCTGCATTGGGAGTTTATGTTTACTCGTTCCATGTTTGAAACCCGCGACATGATTGCCCAGCATCAATTGCTGTCTGAAGTGGCGACGTTAATTGATAACCAGGTGATTAAAACCACGCTCGGCGAGCATTACGGCGCGATCACTGCCGAAAATCTGCAAAAAGCGCACGCACAGCTGGAAACCGGTCGTGCGGTCGGGAAAATTGTGCTGGAGGGGTTTTAAGATGATTTCCATTATAGCGGTGCTGAAAGCGCGCCCGGGTAAAACGGAATCCTTGCGCGACGCGCTGAAAGCACTGCTGCTGCCCACACGTCAGGAGCCAGGCAATCTCGACTATACGCTCTTTCAACTGCGTGATGAGCCAGAGACGTTTTACATGCGGGAATCCTGGCGAGATGAGGCGGCGCTGGAGGAACATATTGCGTTGCCGCACTTTCAGGCTTTTATTGGGCAGATGGAGAGTTTGTTGGCGGAACCGCTACGGCTGGATTACTTAACGCCGATTGAGGCTGACTAACGATGAATATGCACTCTCTTCTGAAGAAGAGAGTGCATCGTCTTACACCACGGCGGTGGTCAACCGCGAGGAGCAGCAGAGCTGCCCCTGCTCGTCAAAGATCTCAATTTGCCAGACCTGATGGCGACGCCCGGCATGCAGTGCTTTACACACTCCCCGTACTCGCCCGCTGCGGACAGAACGAATATGGTTAGCGTTAACCTCCAGCCCGACCACCCGCTGCTCGCCTTCAGTACAAAGGTACCCGGCGACAGAGCCCAACGTTTCGGCCAGCACGACAGATGCGCCGCCGTGCAGCAGGCCAAACGGTTGATGCGTGCGGCTATCCACCGGCATCGTCGCTTCCAGCGCATCGTCCCCCAGGTGCGTAAACTGAATATCCAGCAGCCCCACCATATTCCCCTCACCCATGGCGTTAAGCGCCTCGAGCGTGGTTTGCCGTCTCCAGATCATCCGATAATCTCCAGTAAAGCCTGTAATGGATGGCGCACGCCGTTACCCTCAACGCGCTTAACCTGACTGCGGCACGAGTAACCTGTTGCAAGGCAGCGATTGCGCGGAAGGCGCTGCATCGCCTGCTGCCACGACAATTCGTAGATCCCCAGCGAATTAGCGTGGTTCTTCACCTCGTGGCCGTAGGTTCCCGCCATGCCACAGCAGCCCACGCTGACGTTTTCCAGCGTCGCGCCAAAGCGGGCGAAGATTGTCGCCCACTGCTTCGGCGCCGTCGGCAGCGCGGTCACTTCGGTACAGTGACCAAACAGATACCAGGACTCACCCGATGGCGACACGCTTTCGCGTTGCTCAACCGCCTGCGGCAGCCATTCGTGCACCAGCATAACGTTGAAGTCGCCGCGCTGGTCACCCAGCACCTGCTTGTACTCGTCGCGATAACACAGCACCAACGCCGGGTCGACGCCCACCATTGGCATCCCGAGCGCCGCAACGCGGTTCAGATAATCCGCCGTTTTCTGCGCTGTTTTGGTAAAGCGAGTGACGAAGCCCTTAATATGCTGCGCCTTACCGTTCGGTGAGAACGGTAGCAGCACCGGCTGATAGCCGAGTTTATCAATCAGACGAACAAAATCGGCCACCACCTGCGCGTCGTAGTAGCTGGTGAACGGATCCTGCACCACCAGCACGGTTTGCGCTTTTTGTTCCGGCGTCAACGTTTCCAGCTGTTCGAGCGTCATATTGGCCGAACGATGGGTAACCATCTGTTTTTGCAACGATGGCGCGGAAAGCAGCGGTAAATCGACCATGCCGATGTGTTTTTCCGACAGCTTGCGCACCAGCGGTTGGCTCATAAAGAAGTTAAAGGTCTTCGGCGCGCGGGCCATCAGCGGAGCATAGCTTTCGACCGTTGCCACCAGATGATCGCGCACCGGGCGTAGATAACGGGTGTGATAAAGCTGAAGGAAACGTGAACGGAACTCCGGCACGTCGATTTTAATCGGACACTGAGTTGAGCAGGCTTTACAGGCCAGACAGCCTGACATCGCCTCTTTCACCTCATGAGAGAAGTCATATTCGCCCTTACGCGCGTGCCAGCTGTTGCGCGTGCGCTCAACCAACGAACGCAGGCTGGCGCGTTTCTCCGGCAGCTCTCTTTCCAGTAACAACGGGTCAACGCCGCGATCCGCCAGCAGGCGTAACCACTCGCGCACCAGCGTGGCGCGGCCTTTCGGCGAGTGCATGCGGTTATTGGTGATTTTCATCGACGGGCACATCGGGCTTTTGGCATCGAAGCTGAAGCACAGGCCGTTGCCGTTACACTCCATCGCGCCGCGCCAGGATGAACGCACGGTCACCGGGATTTGTCGGTCGTAGGTGCCGCGTTTTACCGCGTCCACCTTCATCATCGGGGCATCCACGCCTTCCGGCGGACAAATTTTGCCAGGGTTAAGGCGGTTATCAGGGTCAAAGGCCGCCTTCACTTTGCGCAGCTCAGCGTACAACTGCTCGCCGAAGAAAGCCGGGCTGTATTCCGCACGGAAACCTTTTCCGTGCTCGCCCCACAGCAGACCGCCATATTTAGCCGTCAGCGCCACCACTTCGTCGGAAATCTGCTTCATCAGCACTTCCTGCTGCGGGTCGCACATATCCAGCGCCGGACGCACGTGCAGCACGCCCGCGTCGACGTGGCCAAACATACCGTAGCTCAGGCCATGGCTATCGAGTAGCGCACGGAATTCCACAATATAGTCGGCAAGATGCTCCGGCGGCACGCAGGTGTCTTCAGCAAACGGGATCGGCTTAGCCGCCCCTTTGGCGTTACCCAGCAGGCCTACCGCTTTTTTACGCATAGCGTAAATACGCTCGATGCCGTCCAGCTCGTTACAACGCTGCCAGCCAATCAGCCCACCTTCATTCTGTGCAATCAGTTCATCCAGACGTGCACACAGCGCGCTGACCTGGCCTTCAATCAACGCTTCATCGTCGCCAGAGAACTCAACGATATTGAGCCCGAGCATCTCTTTATCGGGAACGTCGGTAATCAGCTCACTCACCGAATGCCAGACGATATCTTCCCGCGCCAGGTTCAAGACCTTCGAATCGACGGTTTCAACCGACAGGGCGCGCGCTTCCACCATAAAGGGCGCATTGCGCAGCGCGGAGTCAAAGGAGTCATACTTAATATTGACCAACCGACGAACCTTCGGCAGCGGCGTAATATCCAGCCGCGCTTCGGTAATGAACGCCAGCGTGCCTTCCGAACCGGTGAGAATACGGGTCAGGTCAAACTCAGTCATCTCATCGTTAAAAACGTGGCGCAGGTCATAACCGGTGAGGAAGCGGTTCAGTTTCGGGAATTTGTCGAGGATCAGCTGACGGTTGTCGCGACAGCGTTCAAAGACGGTGCGGTAAATACGCCCCGCTGCCGACTGCTCTTTGGCTAACGTCTCGGCCAGCGCGACCGGCACCGGCTGCGTATCGAGAATATCGCCCCCCAGCAGCACGGCGCGCACGCCCAGCACGTGGTCGGAGGTTTTGCCGTACACCAGCGACCCCTGTCCGGAGGCATCGGTATTGATCATCCCGCCCAGCGTCGCGCGGTTGCTGGTCGACAGCTCCGGGGAGAAGAAATAACCGTAGGGTTTCAGGTACTGGTTAAGCTGATCCTTTATCACGCCCGCTTCCACGCGCACCCAGCCCTCTTCAGGGTTGATTTCAATGATGCGGTTCATATAACGGGACATGTCGATAATGATGCCCTGATTCAGCGCCTGGCCGTTGGTGCCAGTGCCGCCACCGCGCGGGGTGAACACCAGAGATTGAAAGCGTTCTTCTGCCGCCAGACGAGCCAGCAGCGCGACATCCGCCGTGGAGCGCGGGAACACTACCGCATCGGGAAGAAGCTGGTAGATACTGTTATCGGTCGCCATCGTTAGCCTGTCGGCATAGCGGGTGGCGGTATCGCCGGTAAAGCCTTGTTGCTCCAGTGCCTGCAAATAATTCAACACCAGCTGAACTACGCCAGGTGCCTGAGAAATCTGTGGGATCATTACGTTTGACCCTTTCTGAATGTTGTGTTGTACGCACAGCGGTCCGCCGGTTTGCGCTCAGGCGGCACACTGTGGATAGATAATTAATCGTTTGCGTCGTGCCGTTATCGTTTTATCACATTTTTTTCTTATACGCCCGGGAGTTTTTGTCGCAGAATCAGCGCCGGGAATTTATTGATATTATTATCAATGAACGATTTACGCTGCGTCAGCGATCTGACGAGCAACAGAAGGTAAAACTCATTTATGAACACGATCCCTCGGCCTCGTGATATTCCACAAATACTGCTATCGGTGCTGTTTTTAGCGTTGATGATCATCGCCTGTTTATGGATTGTTCAGCCGTTTATTCTGGGCTTCGCCTGGGCGGCGACTATCGTGATTGCCACCTGGCCTGTGCTGCTCTGGTTCCAGCGCCTGCTTTTCGGTCGCCGTTCGCTCGCCGTACTGGTGATGACGCTTTTGCTCTTTTTACTGTTTGTTATTCCCATCTCTCTGCTGGTCAACAGCCTGGTTGACGGCAGTACCCCGTTGGTGCATGCCATCACCAGCGGCAATTTGACACTGCCGGACCTGGCCTGGTTAAACAGTATTCCGTTTATTGGCGCGAAGCTCTACAGCGGCTGGCATAGTCTGCTGGACATGGGGGGCAGCGCGCTGATGGCGAAAGTTCGCCCTTACATCGGCACCACGACGACCTGGTTTGTCGGCCAGGCGGCGCACGTCGGCCGTTTCTTGATGCACAGCGCGCTGATGCTACTGTTTAGCGCTCTGCTGTACTGGCAGGGGGAGAAAGTCGCCTTCGGGATGCGCTACTTTGCTACGCGCCTTGCCGCCAAGCGCGGCGACGCGGCAGTGCTGCTGGCGGGACAGGCCATCCGCGCCGTGGCGCTCGGCGTGGTAGTCACCGCGCTGGTCCAGGCGGTACTGGGCGGGATTGGCCTTGGTATTTCCGGCGTACCCTACGCCACGCTGCTGACGGTGGTGATGATCTTCTCCTGTCTGGTGCAACTGGGGCCATTGATTGTTTTAGTCCCGAGCATTATTTGGCTGTACTGGACCGGAGATACCACCTGGGGCACGGTGCTGCTGGTGTGGAGCTGCGTGGTGGGCACGATGGATAACGTGATTCGCCCGATGCTGATTCGTATGGGCGCTGACCTGCCGATGATTCTGATTCTCTCCGGCGTTATCGGTGGTCTGGTCGCCTTCGGCATGATTGGCCTGTTTATCGGGCCGGTGTTACTGGCTGTCTCCTGGCGTCTGTTTGATGCCTGGCTACACGAAGTGCCACCGCCATCGACCGACCCGGACGACGTGCTGGAAGAGCTTAACGAGCTGGAAAAAGATAACTATCCGAAACAATAAGATAGATAAAAGGCGGGGAAACCCGCCTTTTACTTAAGTACCGCTGATTTATTTCCTCTTTTTTGCCCCTGTAGCGCCCTCTCTCTGCGACATACCGCGGAAATCATTCACATTTATTTAACTATTGAGACGAATCCGATCGACGCAAAAATCGGCCATGCCTACTATAAGGACCAAGGCAATAGATCAACCCCTTGATTTATATATCCCCTGAGTGAAACAACGAATTGCTGTGTGTAGTCTTTGCCCATCTCCCACGATGGGCCTTTTTTTGCCTGTTGCACAGCGATCCCCCGGATGCATCACACCCGTGTTCGCGATTAACGCCCCACTTCGCAGCGGCTCATCATTTGCCAGTTGAAAGGCAAAACGCGGGTCTCACCGGTTACCCTCACCGTCGCGCGGCCATGAATGTCCGCCGAAGAACTCCCCACCTGCAGTTCAAACTCGCCGGGCTCAACAATGCGTTGGCCTTCGTAGCTGGTGAAGTTGAGCATATCGACCGGCAGCGTGAAGATGAGCGTCGCCTGTTCACCCGGCGCAAGCGTAACGCGCTGGAACGCTTTCAGTTCCTGAAGTGGGCGCACCATTGAGGCGACCTTATCGCGGACATAGACCTGAACGACTTCACTGCCGCTGCGTTCACCGTGGTTTTTCACCGTCACACGTAGCGTGATGTCACCGTCGATAGACACTTCTGACTGCGTTAACTGCGGCTCACCGTAGTGGAAATCCCCCCAGCCTTTGCCGTAGCCAAATGGATACAGCGCGCCAAAATGGAACGCAAACGGCGTACCGCCGCTCTTCAACTTGTGGTTGTAGTAAAACGGCATCGCGCCCGCGCTTTTCGGTACGCTCACCACCAGACGCCCCTGAGGTTCAGCGCGGCCAGTGAGCACATCAGCAATCGCCCAACCGCCTTCCTGCCCCGGTGCCCAGGCCAGCATTAGCGCCGCCACTTTTTTCTCCAGCCCTTGCAGGTTATATGGACGTCCGCCGGTCATCACCACTACCACCGGCTTGCCGGTATCCACCAGCGCCTGAAGCAGTTGTTGCTGAACGCCTGGCAGATTCAGGCTATCGGTATCCGACCCTTCCCCTACCGTCCCACTCTGGAACAGACCCGCCAGATCGCCGACACAGGCGACGATCACATCGCTGTCCTGCGCAGCACGCACCGCGTCGGGAATCAGGCTGAGATCCTGTGACACCGGGGAGGGCTGCATCGGTTTGCCCGAGCTGTCGCCGGGGAAAACCGGCGCACCGGCCATTCTCTGCTCGATGATGTGACAGCCTTTGGCATAACGTACATGGCTGTCGCCAAGATAGTCACGCAACGCCGCCAGCGGCGTGGTGACCTGCGAGGTGTTGTCGACCATATCGCTGATAATCAAATGCACCGGGAAGCTATAGCCGCTAAGCAGTGCCAGCGGGTCGTCCGCGGTTGGGCCAACGACCGCAACGCGTGAATTTCCGGCGATTGGCAGCGCATTGCGATTCTCCAGCAACGTGATGGATCGGGTAGCCACCTCTCTGGCCACCTGTCGCGTAGCGTCGGACTGCAGCGAGATCGCGTTTTCATCAACGTAAGGATGCTCAAACAGACCAAGACGGAATTTTTCCGTTAAGGTACGTGAGACGATTTCGTCAATTTTTTCCGGAGTGATTAGCCCACGCGCAACCGCCTCTGCCAGGTGACGCGCACAGTCATCCTTCGGCAGCTCAACGTCCAGCCCGGCGTTAAACGCCAGCGCCGCCGATTCCGCCGCATCCTGCGCCACGCCATGGTGCTGATGCAGCAGGC
This sequence comes from Kluyvera sp. CRP, assembly GCF_019930565.1. Lineage (NCBI taxonomy): Bacteria > Pseudomonadati > Pseudomonadota > Gammaproteobacteria > Enterobacterales > Enterobacteriaceae > Kluyvera > Kluyvera sp. CRP. The sequence continues at coordinate 3,870,172 of NZ_CP082841.1, forward strand.
TGACGCCGCCGTAATCGGCCACCACAATGCCGTCAAAGCCCCAGCGCTCACGCAATATGGTGGTCAGCAGGAAGCTGTCGCTGTGGCCGGGTTGGTTATCAATGTCGTGATAGGCCGGCATCACCGAACCGACGTTTGCACGTTTCACCGCCATCTCAAACGGCAGCAGGAAGGTATCGTTCAGTTCACGAAAGCCGAGATGCACCGGCGCGTGGTTACGCGCTCCTTCGCTGAAAGAGTGACCGACGTAGTGCTTCAGCGTCGCCAGCACGTCGCGTTTCTCGCCCTGCAGGCCTTCAACATAGGCGCAGGCCATCACGCCCACCAGCCACGGGTCCTCGCCAAATGTCTCTTCCGTACGCCCCCAACGCACATCGCGTGAAACGTCCAGTACCGGCGCCAGCCCTTGCTTACAGCCCGTGGATCGCGCCTCTTCCCCTATTTGCCGGGCCGCGCGTTTCACCAGTTCAGGATCCCAGGTGGAACCATAGTTTAGCGACGAAGGAAACAGCGTTGCATCCTTGCACAGGAGCCCCACCAGACATTCTTCATGGAACAGTGCAGGAATCCCCAGACGCGTTTCTTCCATCATCATTTTTTGCAGGCGGTTAGCCGCGCGCACGCCGGTTTTGGCGCCGACAATATGGGTACCCAACGGGCGGGTGATCTGCCCGACGCCCATCTTTAAACGTTCACTCAGGGAAGTTTGCTCACTGACGCCCGCAAACTCATCGCTCATGTCGGTACGCTCACGATGGTTGCCGTCTTCCGACAGCACCAGCCACCAGGCATGCATCTGGGCGTATTTCTCTTCAGGCGTCATTCGCGCCAATAAGTCGGCGACGCGTTCCTTAATGGGACGTTGAGGATCTTTGTAAATCGGGGTCATAGCCATTCTCCTGATTCGCTGATAAATAGCCGAAAATATTCCGCTAAGCTTGTGGTCCAGGTAGCAGTATTCAGAAGTGACGGATGGGGAACAATTGTTGAAATTGCCTGAAGATTTACGATATTTGGTTTTCTTTGCGGAGTGTGATCGCCCGCAACTCTTGTAGCATGATTACAGGCATTTCTTAGCGCTATGCCGCGCGTTCAATGGTTTTCTTCGGCATATTGTTTACGGTATTGCAAAGGGGACTGGCCCAACATTTTTTTAAAGCAGGTAATAAAATAGGTCATATCAGTAAAACCTACGGTATGGGCAATTTCCGTCACGTTCAGTGACGAATAGCGCAACAAATCGCAGCTTTTTTTAATTCTGCGCGTCAGAATATACTCTTGGATCCCTCCTCCCGTTTGTTGGCGGAAAATTCGCGAGGTGTAGCTGCGTGAAAATCCCATGTCCGATGCCAGCTCATCCAGCGAAAATTTCTGCTGATAATGTTCTTCCACCCAATGCATGATGCGGGCAGCGATCGTCTGCTGCTGATGGGCCTCGCCTTGCAGTTGTTCAGGGAGAAAATCCAGTAACTGCATCACCAGAAAAGCGACATCGCTGGCGGAGTTATAGCCTTTACGCTCCAGCGCTTCGAAGCGATCGAGGATATGAGCGACATAATCTGCATGTTCGCTGAGATCGTGAATTTGCGCAGGCGCGTGCGTGCCAGACAGTGCAGCAAATTGCGCCTGCTGACGTGGGAACATTCGCAAGGCACTATTCACTTCATTGTGCTCAATATGCATCGCCGTGCGATAAGAAGGGTTGTTCTCTGCCACCTCAACCTGCACCTTATGCAGGCGAAATGGTGGGAAGATAAAAAGCCGGCCGGGCCTGGCCGTGTAGTGCTGCTTGTCTACGACAACAATCCCATAACCCTTTGAGATATATAGAAACTCAACACACTGATGCCAGTGATAATAATGAGCGCTTGACCCCATTGGCCTCTGAAACGACACCACCTCATTTCCTAGCGCAATTCTTTCCAGCTTTTGCGGTTCACTCATTTTTCACCATGACAATAAAATTAAGCTTTACTGCTATACATTGCAGATATTGCTTAATGTTTGAACATAAATCTAATCAAACTTAAAAATGACAATAATTCTGTGAACATGCTCACGCTAGCACGGGAAATAAAGACGCTAATCTCCGTCCGTCAGCATCCGGGTTGTGCTTTCAGGCCTTATCCTATAAATATCTATCAACACGGCAGGAAATTATGATTACGACAGAATATGTTATGCTTGTTCCGTACTCTGATGATTACCCAATTTATACTGGAGTCGCATCATGAACACGATGTTATTGACCCGTATAGCACAGTTCAAAATGAGCAGTTTTATATTTCTCTATTTTTTTACCTGGTCTTCCAGCTTTGGGTTATATGCCTTATGGTTAAGTCAGAAAGTTGGATTGGATAGCGTCACTATTGGTACTGTATTCGCCGTCAATGGTGTCTTTGCCGTAGTATTAAAGCCAGTATACGGTTACATCATGGACAAAATAGGGATGAGCAAGTGGTTGCTCTATTTTGTTTGTGCCACATCAGCTTTAATGGCACCTTTTTTTGTTTTTATTTATCAACCTCTACTGCTAAGCCATACGCTGCTGGGAATTATTATAGGGGCATTTTATTTAAGCTTAGGCTGGTATGCCGGTGTGGCAGCCGCCGAGTCGTATGCCGATCGCTTCAGTCGCCTTTACGGTCTGGAGTTTGGCCGTATCAGAATGTGGGGCTCGCTTGGCTGGGCGCTTGCCGCCTCGATGTCTGGGGTACTTTTTAACTATACGCCCGCGGCTAACTTTCTGCTGAGCAGTACGACCTCTTTAGTGATGCTGGCGGTGTTATTGAGTTTGAAGATAGGTGACGAACAGCTGCGCAATAACACCGTTATCTCCGATAACAAGATTGTTTTTGCCGATGTCATCGCCTTGATGCAAAGCCGTAAATTCTGGATGTTTAGCCTGTATGTCGCCGGCGTTGCGTGGATGATGTTTGTCGCGGAGCAACAGTTCCCGCGCTATTTTGTCTCCTTCTTTGCCACCAAAGAGCAAGGTAATGCCTGGTATGGTTACCTGGGAACGCTACAGGCCGGTATCGAATTTCTGATGATGATGTTTATTCCGGCGTTAGTTAACTATTACGGGGCCAAAAAAGGATTATTGCTCTGTGGGTTAGTGGTGGGTTGCCGTCTGATTCTGTCTGGCTTGACCGTCGACCCTATTATGATTTCGATTATCAAACCTTTCTATGGTGTTGAAATCGCGCTGCTCTTAATATCAGTTTTTAAATACATCGCGGAGCATTTCCACAAACGGGTCAATGCCACCATGTATTTATTAGGTTATCAGGCCATGGTCTATGTAGGTTCCGTTGTCGTCGCACCACCGGCGGGTTATTTATACGATAAAATAGGTTTCTCTCACACATTTTTAATCATGGGCTGCTGCGCGTTATTATTCACAGCCATCTCGGCTTTTACCTTATCCAGCAGCATTGCAGGAAAAAAGACATTACCAGCTCGGGCTGAAAGCGCGTAATCAAGAATTATTTAAACACCCAAGTAGTAATTACAGGATAATTTATGACTAGTAATAAAACGGCGCACGTCGTTACTGAAGCCCTGCGCCCATTCGATAACGCACCGATAGATCGTCAGGTATTAAAAATAAAAGTGGATAATGCTCTTCAGCATATTACCTCACGGATTGACCGCACGCTATTTGCGCTGGGCGATAAGTTTCCTAATGAAGCCTGCGAAGGAGGGAAATGGCAACCGGCAGAAAATAATCAGTGGACCAATAGTTTCTGGACCGGCCAGCTTTGGCTACTCTGGGAGATGACCGGCTACGATAAATATCGTCAGGCGGCTGAGCGATTTATTCTCTCTTTTGCTCATCGGCTGGCAAACCGGGTTGAGACGGATACCCATGACCTTGGTTTTCTCTATAGTCTCTCCTGCGTAAACGCATGGCGTCTGACCGGCAATACCCGTGCGCGCGATATCGCGCTGCATGCGGCGGAAATGATGATGCAACGCTACAACCCCACGGCGGGGATTATCCAGGCCTGGGGCGATCTGACGGACCCGGAGCAACAAGGGCGGATGATTATCGACTGCAATATGAACCTTCCGCTGCTCTACTGGGCTAGCGAGCAGACGGGTAACCCTGCCTTTGCCCAGGCGGCATTGTCCCACGCCACGCAGGCTGCAAAATATATTGTCAGGCCCGATGCTTCGACGTATCACACCTACTATATGGACGTGAACACCGGCGAACCGCGCTATGGCAACACGCACCAGGGCTATAGCGATAGTTCCTGCTGGGCGCGTGGACAGGCGTGGGGAATTTACGGGTTTATGCTCAGCTACCTGTATACCGGCAAAAGCAGCCTGGTCGACCTGACGCGTAGCCTGAGCCACTACTTTATCAACCGTTTGCCAGAAGACTTCGTCTGCCACTGGGATCTGGCGCTCGTTGATACAGACGCCGTGCGCGACAGTTCCGCCGCCGCTATTGCAGCCTGTGGGCTGCTGGAGCTGACGAAAGCGCTCCCTGCGACCGATGCGCATCGGATGCAGTATGAAGAGTGCGCACTGCACATTATTCATTCATTAACGGAGCACTATCTTTCTACCCATGACGAGAGCTGTGAGGGACTGCTGATGCATTCGGTTTATCATATGCCGGCCGGTAAAGGCGTTGATGAATGCTGTTCCTGGGGAGATTACTTTTACCTTGAAGCTCTGATTCGCGTACGTCAGTGCTGGAAGCCTTATTGGTAACTCAGGTGAGAATCGCGCTAATTGAACGTTTGGCGCTCATAGCCGTAACAGTATGACTCACCATAAAAAAATCCGTAATCTCTGTGAGATTACGGATTTCTATATCACCGCTTTGCCGTCACCCAGGCATTAACTGAACGCCCGGGATCTCAGCAGAATGGTCATCACTTTTTCAGCTCGGCCAGACTCAGCCAGGTCTGCACGACGGTATCCGGGTTCAGCGACAGGCTATCGATTCCTTCATCCATCAGCCAGGCAGCAAAGTCTTCGTGATCGGACGGCCCCTGGCCGCAGATACCGACATACTTGCCCTGCTTCTTGGCTGCGCGAATCGCCATCGACAGCAGCGCTTTCACCGCCTCGTTACGCTCATCAAACAGCGCGGAAACGACGCCAGAGTCTCGATCCAGACCCAGCGCCAGCTGCGTCATGTCGTTTGAGCCAATGGAGAAGCCGTCAAAGTGTTCAAGGAACTGCTCCGCCAGCAGGGCGTTGGACGGAATCTCACACATCATGATGATCTTCAGCCCGTTTTCACCGCGCTTGAGGCCCTGACGCGCCAGTTCATCCACCACCGCTTTCGCCTGATCCACGGTACGTACGAACGGTACCATGATTTCGACGTTGGTCAGCCCCATGTCGTTACGCACGCGTTTCACCGCTTCACACTCGAGGGCAAAGCAGTCACGGAAGCTGTCAGACACATAGCGACCAGCACCACGGAAGCCGAGCATCGGGTTCTCTTCTTCCGGTTCATAACGTTCGCCACCAACCAGATTGGCGTATTCGTTCGACTTAAAGTCAGACAGACGCACAATCACGCGTTTCGGATAGAACGCCGCGCCCAGCGTGGCGATCCCTTCCGTCAGACGGCCAACGTAGAACTCTTTCGGCGAATCGAACCCTTTCATCATTTCGCGGATTTCGTTTTGCAGTTTTGGTTCCTGGTCGTCGAATTCGAGCAGTGCACGTGGGTGCACGCCGATCATACGGTTGATGATGAACTCCAGACGCGCCAGACCCACGCCTTCGTTTGGCAAGCAGGCGAAGTCAAACGCGCGGTCCGGGTTGCCGACGTTCATCATGATCTTCAGCGGCAGATCCGGCATGGTATCCACGCTGGAGCTTTTCACGCTGAAGTCCAGCAGGTCGGCGTAAACGTAGCCGGTGTCGCCTTCGGCACAGGAAACGGTGACCTTTTCGTCATCCTTCATGCGCTCGGTGGCATCGCCACAGCCCACCACCGCCGGGATCCCCAGCTCACGGGCAATAATCGCCGCGTGGCAGGTACGTCCGCCGCGGTTGGTGACAATCGCCGCCGCTTTTTTCATGATCGGTTCCCAATCCGGGTCGGTCATGTCGGTGACCAGAACATCGCCCGGCTGGATGCGATTCATTTCGCTGATGTCATGAATGACTTTAACCGGGCCCGCGCCAATACGGTGACCGATGGCGCGGCCTTCCGCCACGATACGCCCTTGCGAGTGCAGCGTATAACGTTCCATCACCTGCCCGCGCGAACGTACCGTCTCAGGACGCGCCTGAACGATAAACAGCTTGCCGGTATGACCGTCTTTCGCCCACTCGATGTCCATCGGACGACCGTAGTGCTTTTCAATTTGTACCGCCTGCTTCGCCAACTCCTGCACTTCGTCGTTAGTCAGCGAGAAGATATCGCTTTGCTGCTGCGGCACGTCTTCAATGCGCACCTGTTTGCCATGCTCCTGGGTCGGCGCATAGACCATACGAATTTTCTTCGAGCCCATGGTACGGCGAACAATCGCCGGGCGACCGGCGGCGAGGGTCGGTTTGTGAACGTAGAACTCGTCCGGGTTCACCGCGCCCTGCACCACCATTTCCCCCAGGCCCCACGCGGAGGTGATAAACACCACCTGGTCAAAGCCGGATTCGGTATCGATGGAGAACATGACGCCAGAGGAAGCGAGATCGGAACGCACCATCAGCTGTACGCCCGCGGAGAGCGCGACGCCGCGATGGTCATAGCCCTGATGCACGCGGTAAGAAATAGCGCGGTCGTTGAACAGTGAAGCGAACACGTGCTTCACCGCCACCAGCACCGCGTCATAGCCCTGGACGTTAAGGAAGGTTTCCTGCTGACCGGCGAAGGAAGCGTCCGGCATATCTTCAGCTGTTGCGGAAGAACGCACGGCAAAGGAAGCATTGGCGTTATCAGCGGCCAGCTGGTTATACGCTTCGTGAATTGCCTGTTCCAGTTCGCTCTGGAAAGGAGTGTCGATGATCCACTGGCGGATCTGCGCGCCGGCTTTCGCCAGGGCGGTAACGTCGTCAATATCGGTGTTATCCAACAGTTGATAAATCTGCTGGTTTACGCCGCTCTGGTCGAGAAACTGATTAAACGCATCGGCAGTGGTGGCAAATCCGTTGGGCACAGACACACCCATTCCGGACAGATTAGTAATCATTTCACCCAAGGAGGCATTTTTGCCTCCAACTCTGTCTACATCATTCATGCCGAGTTGGTTGTACCAAAGCACCAGCGGTGACGAGCCATTGTTGGACATCGAGACAATCCTTTTTTGATTTAAAGAAGCAGTGATAAGAAACGACTGACTACTTAAAATATCCTCGCATATTTAAACGGCCGAAAAAAACGGTGAATCGTGTAAGCAAATTATTTTTTTACTTTTTAGGATTGATTCCTGTTTATTCATAACCTACTGATTAGCCTGAAAAGGCACAAAAACATGCGGTCTATTGACCTCTTTTGGAAATTGAAACGACCATTTCATTAAAAATAAAAATACCGTTTCATTTTTAAATTTAAGACAAATACGTCTGGCTTGTGTTTAAATTTAATTTACCCTTTCAGGCAATTAACGGGAGTCAAGCAATATGGATAACGCAGTCGACAGGCAGGTATTTTATATTTCTGACGGAACCGCGATTACGGCGGAGGTGCTCGGCCACGCGGTCATGTCGCAGTTCCCGGTAGCGATAAACAGCATCACTCTGCCGTTTATCGAAAGTGAAAGTCGCGCGCGGGCGGTGAAGGAACAGATCGATGCTATCTACCAGCAAACGGGCGTACGGCCTCTTGTGTTCTATTCGATTGTGATCCCCGAAATTCGTGACATTATTCTGCAATGTGAAGGTTTTTGTCAGGATATTGTGCAGGCACTGGTCGCGCCGTTGCAGGAAGAGCTGAAGCTTGACCCAACGCCGATTGCTCACCGTACCCACGGCTTAACCCCCGGCAACCTGACCAAATACGATGCACGTATCGCCGCCATTGACTACACCCTGGCACACGACGACGGCATCTCGCTGCGTAATCTCGATCAGGCGCAGGTGATTCTGCTGGGGGTTTCGCGCTGCGGCAAAACCCCGACCAGCCTGTATCTGGCGATGCAGTTCGGCATTCGCGCAGCCAACTACCCCTTTATTGCCGATGATATGGACAACCTGGTGCTGCCTGCCTCGCTCAAACCGCTGCAGCATAAGCTGTTCGGACTGACAATCAATCCTGAGCGTCTGGCGGCCATTCGTGAAGAGCGGCGGGAAAACAGCCGCTATGCGTCAATGCGCCAGTGCCGAATGGAAGTGGCCGAGGTCGAGGCGCTTTACCGCCGTCATCAGATCCCATGGCTGAACAGTACAAACTACTCGGTTGAAGAAATTGCCACGAAAATCATGGATATAATGGGATTAAGTCGCAGAATGTACTAACACACTAGTACAATGCAGCAAATTTGGTTATCATAGCTTTGTGATTGAGAGCACATTACCTGCCACGCTTGAATTAAACCCAGATTGGTTTATCGTGATGTGCATCACTTCCCAGCATCTTGACTGGTGAAGCAACAAATTTCTGAGACTTCCATGAATAAGACCGATGAATTGCGTACCGCTCGAATTGAGAGCCTGATTACGCCTGCTGAACTTGCTCAGCGCCACCCTGTATCACCGGACGTTGCGGCCCACGTCACCGCCTCACGCCATCGTATTGAAAAAATCCTCAACGGTGAAGACCGTCGTCTGCTGGCGATAGTGGGCCCCTGCTCCATTCATGACCTCGATGCCGCGATGGATTATGCTCGTCGCCTTCAGGTGCTGCGTGAAAAGCATCAGGGCGAGCTGGAAATCGTCATGCGCACCTATTTCGAAAAGCCGCGCACCGTGGTGGGCTGGAAAGGATTAATCTCCGATCCCGACCTGAACGGCAGCTACCGCGTTAACCACGGTATTGAGCAGGCACGTAAGCTGCTGTTACAGGTCAACACGCTGGGTGTACCGACGGCGACCGAATTCCTCGATATGGTGACCGGTCAGTTTATCGCCGATTTAATCAGTTGGGGCGCCATTGGCGCCAGGACAACGGAAAGCCAGATCCACCGTGAAATGGCCTCTGCGCTCTCCTGCCCGGTAGGTTTTAAAAACGGCACCGACGGCAACACCCGCATTGCGGTTGACGCTATTCGCGCGGCGCGCGCCAGCCACATGTTCCTGTCGCCGGATAAAAACGGTCAGATGACTATCTATCAGACCAGCGGCAACCCGTATGGCCATATCATTATGCGTGGCGGCAAAAAACCGAACTACCATGCCGACGATATCGCCGCGGCCTGCGACACGCTGCATCAGTTTGATCTCCCCGAGCACCTGGTGGTTGACTTCAGTCACGGCAACTGCCAGAAGCAGCATCGCCGTCAGCTGGAAGTGTGCGACGATATCTGCCAACAGATCCGCAATGGTTCCTCGGCTATTGCCGGTATTATGGCGGAAAGTTTCCTGCGTGAAGGGACGCAAAAGATCGTCGCTGACCAGCCGCTAACCTACGGTCAGTCGATTACCGATCCGTGTCTGAGCTGGGAAGATACCGAACTGCTGCTGGAAAAGCTGGCAGCCGCAGTCGCCACTCGTCTCTAAGCCTCCCCCGCCCACCGTTCAGCGGTGGGCCATTGCCCCTACCCGATCTAGTGGTAAATAACGCTTGCGGTTGTCTCGCCAAAAATCGATAATAATTCTCATTGTTATATTGATTTTCATTATAAATTTAGCAAATGGATAGCTGCGCAAAACAGGAAACCAAGAAGGATAATACCCCCCATCCTCTTCCTCAGGATCGGCGGATCGACAGCCAGACGCTGTTAGGCAATGAGGGTCGTTTAATCATTGAGCATGGAGAGCAGCAGTATCTGCTACGGCAAACCCAGGCAGGAAAGCTGATATTGACCAAATAGCTGCGCCATTGTCATAGCGCAGCCTGAATACATTAGCTTGAACAGCTGACTTCCAGTCTCTTACCCCAGTCAGGCGGACGTCGACTGTAGTCATCATTCCGATCGCGCCACGGATCGCGCAGCGCTTCATGCAGGCGATAGAGCTCCCGATAGTCGCCTTTCTCCGCTTGCTCAATCGCCCGTTGCGCCAACCAGTTTCGCAGGACCATGGCCGGGTTGGCGAGTTTCATTGCCTGCTGGCGCGTCGCGTCATCCACTTGTTCCAGCTGTAAACGCGCGCGGTACTGAGTAAACCAGCTGTCAAAGGCTGCGCGGTCAATAAACTCATCACGCAGCGGCGACGCGGCGCTGTGCTGCTCCGTTTCACTGAGCAAGCGGAAGGTACGTGTATAGTCACTCCCTTCTCGTTCCATCAACGCGTACAAGCCGTTAAGCAGATCGTTATCGCCTGTTCTTTCACTGAACAGCCCGAGTTTCTGACGCATTCGCTGCCCATATTCACGGAACAGCACCGCCTGATAGCCTTCCAGCGCAGCGTTAAGCGTATCCACCTCAATCAAAGGTGACACCGCCTGCGCCAGACGCTGAAGGTTCCACAGACCGACTGCAGGCTGATTATCGAAGCGATAGCGACCCTGATGATCCGAGTGATTACAGATAAACGCGGGTTGATAGTCATCGAGGAAACCAAACGGACCGTAGTCAAGCGTCAGACCCAGTATCGACATGTTGTCGGTATTCATCACGCCATGTGCGAAACCCACCGTTTGCCAGCGGGCAATCATCTGCGCCGTACGCGCCACGACGTCCTGGAACCACAGCGCATAATCATCGGCCTCATGCTGCAACTGCGGCCAGTAATGACGGATCGTAAAGTCCACCAGCCTACGTACGCTGTCGATATCGCGGCGGTAGTAGAAATGTTCGAAGTGGCCAAATCGGATGTGGCTTTCGGCAATGCGCATCAGCATCGCGCCAGATTCTACCGTTTCGCGGTAGACCGGCGTATCACTGGTCACTATCGCCAGCGCCCGGGTGCCCGGAATGCCAAGATAATGCATGGCTTCCGAGGCCAGACTCTCACGAATCGTCGAACGTAGTACCGCTCGCCCATCGCCCATTCGTGAATACGGCGTGAGTCCAGCGCCCTTAAGATGCCAGTCGACCGTTTTGCCGTTTTCTAACTGCTGTTCGCCCAGTAAGATACCGCGCCCGTCGCCCAGTTGCCCTGCCCAGGCGCCAAACTGATGACCACTGTATACCTGTGCTAACGGCGACATACCGGGCAGCAGCGTTTCGCCACCCCAGACGCCTGCGCCATGTTCAGGCGTGAAAAGTGATTCGGGAATCGCGAGCGCTTGCGCCAGCGGCGCGTTGTACCAGATCACGCGGGCGTTATGCAGCGGCGTGGGCTGTAGCGCACTGTAAAATCCTGGCAGCTCATCGCGCCAGCGGGTGTTAAATGACAGGTTCATGGTTCCTCCTGCCCGTAGTGTATTGGGTTACTGTACGTTAAACACCCGGGTAAGTGCAGGGTTATTGTTGCACTAATGTTGTTAAGGAAGATTCTGCCACTACCGGCCACAGGTTGCCAAGCATCCCACTGAACCCGAAGGACGCTACGCGCTGACGCGTGTGCTCGTCATCCACACCGGAGATCATAATACCCTGACAGTAAGGCTGGATCTGCGTCACGATCGCACGCAGAAACGGTTCAAAAGACGCGGATTTTGACTGGCGCTGGACAAAGCTTCTATCCAGAACAATGCGAGTGAACAGCCCGGCGAATACCGCGCGGGTGGAGGCATCACCGGAACCAAAGTCACTGAGCACTAAAGGGAAGTGTTGACACAGGTGGGCCAAAGGATGATTTTCATCTACCTGATTGAGGCCAGGATAGCTTTCGCTAACGGCCAACTCCAGAAACGGAAAACGCTGCGCGCTGGCGACGAGCTCATCGTCGGCAAGCAGCGCCGTAACAAGCCCCGGTGGCGCAGTGATCCACGCTTTGAGGTTGTGCTGACGAAAGAACAACTGACAGTTATTCAACAGCGCCAGTTTTTCCTCAAATAAGGTTATTTCTTGTTGTGGAGTCAGCCGCGGCAGCACCAGACCAGTGGGAATGCGTATGTGATTATCAAGACCGCTAAATTGGCTGACGATTTTCAGACCGACAAGACGCCCGTCGCTATTTCTGGCGGGAAGGAAAAACAATTGAGAACAATACGTATTATCCAGCGATACAATCATTGCGACTGCCCTTCACTAAAAGTCATGTCCGGGTTTCCGACGTCACAAAGCAAAAAACCTACGGTAATGAATACTGCTGTTATTCCTTTCATCGGTTCCTTTTATTTTTGTGGTCCGTCACTGGATCATAATGATTGTAATCGAAAGTAATGGATTAACACAATCAACCTTAAGTTCTATGATCTCACCTGACAAAATCGGCATATTGTCGGCTATTTATTTAAAATGTTGTCGTCTATAAAAAGAAAAGGAGGCATTTCGCCTCCTTTTCTTTTTGATTAAATTCGCCTGGCCTGCCAGAAGTTTTTTCGCCAGTAGACATTATCGAGCGATGACCTCGTGACGCCCTGGCTGGTGGAGGCATGAATAAACTGGTTGTCGGTATCGTAAATACCCACGTGCAACCCGCTCTCGCCTGCGCCAGTCTTAAAGAACACCAGGTCGCCGGGCAGCAGTTCATCTTTATCTATTTCGGTGCCGATCTTCGCTTGTTGCCGTGTTTCCCGAGGAAGCTGCATTTCGAATTTATCGCGGAAAGTCATCAGCACAAAAGCGGAACAGTCCACGCCGCGGCGGTTCATCCCACCATAGCGATAAGGCGTACCGTGCCAGTTTTGCAACTGATCGTTTAAGCTTGCGATAACGGTAATAGAATCCGAAAGCCGGGGATTGGGCGGCGGCGCGCGATGGCTACTACACCCTGCTAAAACGAAAGCCACGAGAAAAAGAGTCCAGAAACGCATATCCAGCGAATCCTCAGTTTTTTATTCAGCTAATAAATTATATCTATTGCGGTTTGCCTGGCAAGCAATCACCGCCATTTCAAGCGGAGTTGGATTAATTTTCGCCGACATCGTCATAAATGAGCATTTGGTGCCCAGCAATATCCAGTCGCTGAAAGCGCATATTATACGCGGCAGATAAATGCGCGGGCTGCATAACGTTCTCGGTCTCACCGCTGGCGATCAAACGCCCCTGACATAATAGCCAGACACGTCCGGCATGGCGTAATGTATAGTTCAGGTCATGGCTGCTCATCACGATAGCGACGCCTGCCCCCCTCAGTTCAGCCAACAACCTATCCAGCGCCGCCTGCTGAGCGACATCAAGACTGTTCATCGGCTCATCCAGCAGCAGAAGCTGACCATCTGGATTATCGTCAGGGTGAATTTGCAGAATGACGGCCGCCAACCGAACTCGCTGCCATTCGCCGCCGGAGAGCTGGCTGACGTTACGTCCGAGCTTATTACTCAGATCCAACATCTCAGTCACGTGAACGGCGAGCGCCGATTGCCGCTCGCCTTGTTGATGCAACATCAGAAATTGCCAGACAGGCATGGCGAAGGGTGGCGTCTGGTGCTGAGAAAGATACGCGCGATGGCGCGCCAACGTCTGCGCAGGCCATTCATCCAGCGGCTGCGCATTCAACGTGATGGCGCCCTTCCCGCTACTCAGACCGGCCATTCTGGCCAGCAGCGTACTCTTGCCAGCCCCGTTTGGCCCAACAAGATGAATGATCTCACCGGGCTCCACCCTGGCACTGAACGCATGAAGGCGGCTGCCTTCAGCAACATGCTGAAGCTGCATCAGCGGCATCATGGCTGAGCAAGAGCCTGCTTGATGGCCGCGGTCAGGATCGGATCATCCGGCGTCATATCCGGAGAGAAACGGTTAATGATTTGACCATCACGACCAATCAGGAACTTTTCGAAATTCCACAGAATATCGCCCGGATGCGCAGGGGCGCGTCCTTTGCTGGCCATACGTTCATAAAAGCCGCTGCCTTCCGGCGCTACGGCTTTCGGCGCAAGACGGGTCAACAGGCTATACAGCGGATGACGCGTGTCGCCGTTCACGTCGATTTTGCTAAACAGCGGGAACGTTACGCCGTAAGTCGTACTGCAAAACGTTTTAATCTCTTCTTCGCTACCCGGCTCCTGGCCCAGGAACTGATTACACGGGAAGCCGAGCACCGTAAAGCCTTCGTGCTGTAAAGACGTCTGTAGCGCTTCTAGCTGCTCGTACTGCGGTGTAAGGCCACATTTAGAGGCAACGTTAACAATCAGCAGTACCTTGCCTTTGTAGCCTTCCAGGGTTGTTTTCTCGCCGTCGATAGTCGTGACAGGGGTGTTCAGTATGGTGGTTTGCATAGCATCCTCTTTTCAGCGTGTTTGGGTCTTATCGCCCGGTCTTTAATAATAGCCAGATACGCTGGCACGACACCAAAGCTTTTTAATCAGGACGTTGCGTTAGTCGCGTCCTGACTTTAGCAACAACCAGATAAACACCGGTGCCCCCAGCGTCGCGGTCACAACGCCAATTGGCAGCTCAGCGGCCGACAGCGCCAATCGTGCGATAATATCAGCAAACAGCAGCGTGCTCGCCCCCGCCAGCGCGCTGGCCGGTAGCAGCACGCGATGGTCAGTCAGGCCGCACAGGCGCAACATATGCGGAACCACCAGTCCAATAAAACCGATAGCACCCGCCAGCGCCACACTGACACCCACCAGCCAGCCGGTAGCCATCACCAGCAGCTTACGCCAGAAGGCGATGGGTACGCCCAGTTGGCGAGCAGAGGTTTCCCCTAGCGCCAGCAGATTTAACGGCTGAGCTTGCAGACAAACCCAGACAATCACCGGCAGCAGCACCACCATCAACCCTGTCTGCTGCCAGTCCACGCCGCCAAATCCGCCCATCATCCAGTACATCAGTTGGCGAAGGTCGAACGACGTCGAAAAATAGACCGCCCACGTCATCAACGCGCTACAGATAATGCCCAGCGCCACGCCCGCCAGCAGCAGGCGGCTGGTGGAGAGATGGCGTCGTGCAAAGCGCATTAGTATTCCGGTTATCACCAATGCGCCCGCAATGGCTGCCAGCCCTGGCGCCCAGCCCGGAAGATGACCCTGGCCGAGCATAATTGCCGCAATAAGTCCGACGCCCGCGCCGTTAGAGACGCCAAGCAATCCCGGTTCGGCAAGCGGATTTTCAAACAACGCCTGCATCACCGCCCCCGACAAGGCCAGCGCCGCGCCGACCAACAGCACCGCAACGGTACGCGGCAGGCGAATCTGCCAGATAAACAACTGACCTTTGGCCGTGAGCCATTCGCCGGGAGGGATCCACTGGTCGCCCGCGCACAGGCTGATGGTCAGCATCGCCAATAGGGCCAGAGACAATCCGGTAAGCCAGCGACGATTACGCCGCTGCTGTTGATCTACATAAACCTGCATAGTTATCCGTCGCCCGTGGAGAAGCGTTTGATTTTACGGTGACAACGCCGCCCAGAAAAGAAAAAGGCCGCATCAGCGGCCTTTTTAGTTAGATCAGAATTACTCTTCTTTGGGTGTTGCGTTTTCGACCCGGCTTTTTAACTTCTGTCCTGGTCTGAAGGTCACCACACGCCGGGCTGTAATGGGAATATCTTCACCCGTTTTTGGGTTACGTCCCGGGCGTTGATTTTTGTCACGCAGATCAAAGTTGCCAAAACCGGACAGTTTAACCTGCTCACCGTTTTCCAGAGCACGACGGATCTCTTCAAAAAACAGTTCCACCAGTTCTTTGGCATCCCGCTTGCTAAGCCCAAGCTTATCAAACAGATATTCTGACATTTCAGCTTTTGTAAGCGCCATAGGTTCAATCCCTCAATGATGCCTGGAATCGCTCTTTTAATGCCTCTACGCATTTGGCAACGGTAGCGGCAATCTCCTCTTCTTCGAGTGTACGGCTGGTATCTTGTAAAATCAGGCTGATAGCAAGGCTCTTATAGCCTTCCGCAACACCCTTACCACGGTACACGTCAAATAAGTTTACGCCAACTACCTGATTTACGCCAACTTTCTTACACTCGTTTAAAATATCCGCTGCCGGCACATTTTCAGCGACCACAACGGCGATGTCACGACGGTTTGCCGGGAAGCGAGAAACGTCGCGCGCCTGAGGAACCACGCGGTCTGCGAGCTTGTTCCACTCCAGTTCAAACGCCAGTGTACGGCCGTTCAGATCCAGTTTACGCTCCAGTTCAGGGTGGATAACACCAATGAAACCAATGCGTTCACCGCGCAGATAAATCGCGGCAGACTGGCCCGGATGCAGTGCCGGGTTGGCTTCTGCCTTGAATTCAATTTCAGATAATTTACCGGTCAGATCGAGAACAGATTCCAGATCGCCCTTCAAATCATAGAAATCAACGGTCTCTTTTGCCAGATTCCAGTGCTCATCGTAGCGGTTGCCGCAGATGACCCCACCCAGCATCACATCCTGACGGATGCCCAGCGGTGCCTGAGTGTCCGGAACGAAGCGCAGACCAGTCTCGAAGATACGGACACGGTTCTGCTGGCGGTTCTGGTTGTACACCACCGTCGACAGCAGGCCGGTCAGCAGAGACAGACGCATGGCGGACATTTCGCTGGAGATTGGGCTTGGCAGAATCAGCGCTTCTTCACCCGGGTGAACCAGCTGCTGAACCTTCGGGTCCACGAAGCTGTAGGTGATCACTTCCTGATAGCCTTTATCGTTCAGCATGGTTTTCACACGCTTGAGCGACAGATTGGCTTCTTTATGGCTGCCCATCACCAGACCGGCCTGTACCGGCTCGTTCGGGATGCTGTTATAGCCATAAACGCGCGCCACTTCTTCGACCAGGTCTTCTTCGATTTCCATGTCGAAACGCCAGCTTGGCGCAACCGCCTGCCATTGGTTGTCACCGACCGTCACTTCACAGCCCAGGCGAGTCAGAATATCGGTCACCTGATCATCAGCAATATGATGACCAATCAGGCGATCCAGCTTACTACGACGCAGCGTAATGGTCGCACGCTTCGGCAGCGCGGCTTCATGAGTCACATCGATGATTGGACCCGCTTCGCCGCCGCACAGTTCGATCAGCAGCGCGGTAGCGCGCTCGATTGCTTTGTACTGCAGCGCCGGATCCACACCGCGCTCGTAGCGGTGAGAAGCATCGGTGTGCAGGCCATGACGGCGCGCACGGCCGGTGATGGACAGCGGGCTGAAGAAAGCAGATTCCAGCAGCACGTTTTGGGTTTCGTCATTCACGCCAGAGTGCTCGCCGCCAAAGATACCGGCCATCGCCAGCGCTTTGTTGTGGTCGGCAATCACCAGGGTGTCTGCACTGAGTTTGGCTTCAGAACCGTCCAGCAGGACCAGAGTTTCGCCCTCTTTCGCCATCCGCACTTTGATGCCGCCTTCAATACGATCTTTATCGAACGCATGCATCGGCTGACCCAGTTCCAGCAGGACATAGTTAGTCACATCAACGACCGCATCAATGGAGCGAATACCGCAGCGACGCAGTTTCTCTTTCATCCACAGCGGCGTTGGCGCTTTGACGTTGATGCCCTTCACCACGCGGCCCAGATAGCGCGGGCAGGCGTCGGCGGCTTCAACTTCGATTGGCAGCACGTCCGCGATGGTCGCCGCCACTGGCGCGATTTCCGGCGCGTTCAGCGGCAGCTTGTTCAGTACCGCCACGTCGCGAGCCACGCCGATGATGCCTAAGCAATCGGCACGGTTTGGCGTGACGCTGATTTCGATAGTGTTATCGTCTAACTGCAGGTATTCACGGATATCGGTACCCAACGGCGCGTCGGCCGGCAGTTCGATAATGCCGCTATGGTCGTCGGAAATACCCAGCTCGGAGAAGGAGCACAGCATGCCTTCAGACGGTTCGCCACGCAGTTTTGCCGCTTTGATTTTGAAATCACCCGGCAGCACTGCGCCGATGGTTGCCACGGCCACTTTCAGGCCCTGACGGCAGTTCGGCGCGCCACAGACGATATCCAGCAGACGTTCACCGCCTACGTTCACTTTCGTGACACGCAGTTTGTCGGCGTTCGGATGCTGACCACACTCAACGACTTCACCGACCACCACGCCGTTAAAGCTGCCAGCCACGGCTTCAACGCCGTCGACTTCCAGGCCCGCCATGGTGATTTGCCCCGACAGCGCTTCGCTGTCGATAGCCGGGTTAACCCATTCGCGTAACCACAGTTCACTGAATTTCATTATGTTGTCCTGCCCTTATTTAAACTGTTTGAGGAAACGCAGATCGTTTTCGAAGAACGCACGTAAATCGGTGACACCGTAACGCAGCATGGTCAGACGCTCCATGCCCATACCGAAGGCGAAGCCGGAATACACTTCCGGATCGATGCCTACGTTGCGCAGAACGTTCGGGTGCACCATCCCGCAACCCAGCACTTCCAGCCATTTACCGTTTTTACCCATCACGTCAACTTCAGCGGACGGTTCGGTGAACGGGAAGTAGGACGGGCGGAAACGAATTTGCAGGTCTTCCTCAAAGAAGTTGCGCAGGAAATCGTGCAACGTCCCTTTCAGGTTGGTAAAGCTGATGTTTTTATCAACAATCAGGCCTTCCATCTGATGGAACATTGGGGTGTGCGTCTGATCGTAATCGTTACGATACACGCGGCCCGGCGCGATGATACGGATTGGCGGCTGCTGCTCCTTCATGGTACGAATCTGTACGCCAGAGGTCTGAGTGCGCAGAAGACGGGTAGCGTCAAACCAGAAAGTGTCGTGGTCAGCACGTGCCGGGTGGTGCGTCGGAATATTCAGCGCATCGAAGTTATGGTAGTCGTCTTCGATTTCCGGGCCCGTTGCAACGGTAAAGCCGAGCTCACCGAAGAAACTTTCAATACGGTCAATGGTGCGCGTTACCGGGTGTAAGCCCCCGTTTTCAATACGACGCCCCGGCAGGGAGATATCAATGGTCTCTGCGGCCAGACGAGCGTTCAGCGCAGCGTTTTCTAAATCGGCTTTACGCGCGTTCAGTGCCTGCTGTACCTGCTCTTTCGCTTCGTTGATGACCGCGCCTGCAGCCGGACGCTCTTCTGGCGGCAGGTCACGCAGTGTGGTCATCTGAAGGGTCAGATGCCCTTTCTTGCCCAGATATTCGACGCGGACATTGTCTAACGCGGCAACATCTGAAGCCTGGTTAATGGCTGCCTTGGCACTGGCAACCAGCTCTGCGAGATGTGACATGGTTTTCCTCATTATGTCGGTGCAGACACCGGTTTGGTGGACTTAATCTCGAATTCAGATACAAAAAAAGCCTCCATCTGGAGGCTTATTGGCGCTGATTTTTCGTTTCTTCTTTCACGCGCAAGCCTCCTGAGTTCAGGTGCTAAAGTAAAAGAAGAAGCGGAAAATAGCAGCATTCATGCTTGCGTTACCTTGTGTGGTAAGAGTCGTAACACCTTTATTGAAAGGGCTACGGAAATAAATGTCAACGTTTTGATGCTATTAAAACGAAAAGAGGGAGACTAGCTCCCTCTTTCAACTGGCTTATGCCAGTGCTGCTTTCGCTTTTTCGACCAGAGCGGTGAACGCTACTTTGTCGAATACTGCGATGTCAGCCAGGATCTTACGGTCGATTTCAACAGAGGCTTTTTTCAGGCCGTTGATGAATTTACTGTAAGAAATACCGTTCTGACGTGCTGCCGCATTGATACGTGCAATCCACAGTTGACGGAACTGACGCTTACGCTGACGACGGTCACGGTAAGCGTACTGACCAGCCTTGATAACAGCCTGGAAGGCAACGCGGTATACGCGAGAACGCGCACCGTAGTAGCCTTTAGCTTGTTTCAGAATTTTTTTGTGACGTGCACGAGCAATTACACCACGTTTTACGCGAGCCATGTGAGCTCTCCTGTATCTATATTCTTAGTAAAAAATTAAACGTTAACGGCTTATGCGTACGGCAGGCACGCGATAACCAGACCCAGATCGCCTTTAGAAACAAGGCCTTTTGGACGCAGGTGACGTTTACGTTTAGTAGATTTTTTGGTCAGAATATGACGCAGGTTTGCGTGCTTACGCTTAAATCCACCACCACCGGTTTTTTTGAAGCGCTTAGCAGCACCGCGTACGGTCTTAATTTTTGGCATCTTAATAACTTCCACTTCGCATTGTTAATAAACGAAACATAGGCGAACAACATCAGTGAAGCCCGAAGGCTTCACGAACGTTGTTACTTGAAGGCCTTACTGTTTCTTCTTAGGAGCGAGCACCATGATCATCTGGCGGCCTTCGATCTTCGTAGGGAAGGATTCGACTACTGCCAGTTCACTCAGATCGTCACGGACGCGATTAAGCACTTCCATACCGATCTGCTGGTGGGCCATCTCACGACCGCGGAAACGCAGTGTGATCTTGGCCTTATCGCCATCTTCGAGAAAGCGAACCAGGCTGCGGAGTTTTACCTGGTAATCGCCATCATCGGTCCCAGGACGGAATTTAATTTCCTTAACCTGGATAACTTTTTGCTTTTTCTTCTGTTCCTTAGAAGACTTACTCTTTTCATAAAGGAACTTGCCGTAGTCCATGATACGACAAACTGGCGGTTCGGCGTTAGGGCTGATTTCAACTAAATCTACTCCAGCTTCTTCAGCCTTTTCGATTGCTTCTCTCAGACTCACAATACCCAGCTGCTCACCTTCCAGACCAGTTAAGCGAACTTCCTGGGCGCGAATCTCGCCATTGATACGATTCGGACGTGCCGTTTGAACTCGTTTTCCGCCTTTAATACCTTATTCCTCCAGTTGTTGAAGACTGCGGCTGCGAATCTCTTGTTGCAGCTTCTCGATAACTTCATTTACGTCCAGGCTGCCCAAGTCTTTGCCACGACGGGTACGCACGGCAACTTTGCCGGCTTCAACCTCTTTGTCGCCACAGACCAACATGTAAGGGACACGACGTAAAGTGTGCTCGCGGATTTTAAAGCCAATCTTCTCATTTCTCAAGTCCGCTTTTACGCGAATGCCTGCATTTTGTAGTTTGCGGGTCAATTCGTTAACGTATTCAGACTGAGAATCGGTAATATTCATCACCACAACCTGCACCGGCGCAAGCCATGTTGGGAAGAAGCCAGCGAATTCTTCGGTCAGGATGCCAATGAAGCGCTCCAGAGACCCCAGAATTGCGCGGTGAATCATCACCGGTACCTGACGTTCGTTGTTTTCGCCAACATAAGAGGCGCTCAGACGAGCCGGCAGAGAGAAGTCTAACTGTACAGTACCGCACTGCCATGCACGATCGAGGCAGTCATACAGGGTAAATTCAATTTTCGGACCGTAGAATGCGCCTTCACCCAGCTGATATTCAAACGGGATGTTGTTTTCTTCCAGCGCAACTGCCAGATCCGCTTCTGCACGATCCCACATTTCATCGCTACCGATACGTTTTTCCGGACGCGTTGAAAGTTTGACCACGATTTTTTCGAAACCGAAAGTGCTGTACATATCATAGACTAAACGAATGCACGCGTTCACTTCGTCACGCACCTGCTCTTCCGTACAGAAGATATGGGCGTCATCCTGAGTGAAGCCGCGCACGCGCATTAAGCCATGCAGCGCACCTGACGGTTCATTACGGTGGCAGCTACCGAACTCCGCCATACGCAGCGGCAGGTCGCGGTAAGATTTCAGACCCTGATTGAAGATCTGAACGTGCCCCGGGCAGTTCATCGGCTTGATGCAGTACTCACGGTTCTCAGAAGAGGTGGTGAACATCGCATCTTTGTAGTTGTCCCAGTGGCCGGTTTTTTCCCACAGCACACGGTCCATCATGAACGGGCCCTTCACTTCCTGGTACTGGTACTCTTTCAGCTTGGAGCGCACGAAAGTTTCCAGCTCGCGGAAGATAGTCCAGCCGTCGTTATGCCAGAAGACCATACCCGGCGCTTCTTCCTGCATATGATACAGGTCGAGCTGCTTACCGATTTTACGGTGATCGCGCTTCGCCGCTTCTTCCAGGCGTTGCAGGTAGGCATTGAGGGCTTTTTTGTCCGTCCACGCCGTACCGTAGATACGCTGCAGCATCTTGTTGTTGCTGTCGCCGCGCCAGTAGGCACCGGCGGTTTTCATCAGCTTGAAGTAGTGACAGAAACGCATATTCGGCACGTGCGGACCGCGGCACATGTCGACGTATTCTTCGTGATGATACAAACCGGGTTTGTCATCATGCGCAATATTTTCATCAAGGATGGAAACTTTATAAGTTTCGCCACGCTTCACGAAAGTTTCGCGGGCTTCATGCCAGCTCACTTTCTTCTTGATGACGTCATAGTTTTTCTCGGCGAGCTCATGCATACGTTTTTCGAGCGCGTCGATGTCTTCCTGGGTCAGCGTGTGGTCAAGATCAACGTCGTAATAGAAGCCGTTGTCGATAACCGGGCCAATCGCCATTTTAGTGTTTGGCCACAGCTGTTTAATGGCATGACCAAGCAAGTGAGCGCAGGAGTGACGAATGATTTCCAGGCCATCTTCATCTTTCGCAGTGATGAGAGACAGCGTTGCATCGTTTTCAATGATATCGGATGCATCAACCAGTTCACCGTTCACGCGCCCAGCGATGGTGGCTTTTGCCAGACCAGGGCCGATGTCCAGAGCGACATCCATCGGGCTTACGGCATGGTCATAATGGCGTTGGCTGCCATCAGGAAGAGTAATTACAGGCATTTCATGTCCTTATTTGCAGTGGTGCCCCACACGAAAGAGCACATACAAAACTATATGATTAAATTTATCAACACGTTATGGATTGATTTCCGCTTCACTCTGCGAAAAATGAGGAACCTGTACGGTGTACCGGGCTCCGCCTGGATCCGCTGTTGATAATACCGTGGGTTAGTTTACACATCATCAGGGCGTGATTAAAGCCGCAATTGCCCTACCCTGTGCGGGTTGCTATGTTTGTCGACAATTCTGGTACACTACGTGAAACACAGCATATATAAGGGAGTGAACCAATGCCGACACATCGATTCGCGAAAAAACACTGGAAAATGGTGCTGGTGTTAATCGCCATCTGTGGTGCCATGCTGCTACTCAGATGGGCGGCAATGATATGGGGATAATAAATAGATAAACAACCGTGACGGGAAACTCTGGTTAAAGATCATTTATATACAAAAATGCCTTTAACGTTTATTTATTAACAATACGTGCGGTAAAAATACCTGAACTGACGTTTTAAATACAAATACTGAATTTTCTTATTTTAACAAATATCAATAGCAGCAAGAAAAACCGGTACGACTCTACCCGGTTTTCTCTGCCGGTATTAATAATTAATAAGAAATCAAATTATTACAGCACAGAATAGTTAGTACCACTCACCTGCAACCAGGGTGTGAACATTGAATGCGTCATCCATAGAACGACCGGTATTCTGTGAGCCCGGGGCAATGTTGGAACCGGCTTCAACGTCATAGGCGCTGGAGATACCAACGTGCTGAACGGTAGCGGCTTTAGTGGAACTGGCTGGCTGCGTGGCAGGCTCGGCAGCAAATACACCGAAAGAGAGTGTTGACAGCAGAATAGCTGCAGATGCGATTTTGATATTTTTCATAATGTTTATTCTCTAACTGGATTAAGACTTTTGAACGCCAAGGCATCATTTCGCCCTTGAACACAAGTGTAGATCCAGATCACACTTTTGCCTAGTCAAAATATTTAGCTATTCGTGTCAAATTTATTGAATATTATGTCGAAAGGGGCAAATGTGGAGATATTATGGAGGTTATGAATTTTTAATTAAATAAAACAGCGGTCGTATTTAATAATAACACATCGCGCAAAATTGAAAATACAGGCCGGCTTATCTCCGGCCCGTAAATGACTACATGGTATAACCCAACGTCAAAGAAGTACGGCGATCGGTGTGATTCGGTGCCGTTTCCGGTGGCTCAGAGTTCCACGTCACGTTGTAGGCCACTTTCAGGCCAAAGTGCTCATTGATAGCAACATTTAGCGCGGTTTCTGAGTTGACGGTCGTATCATCGGCCCCCAATACAGAGACACCCTGAGTGAATTTAGTGGTGTCGGTCATCTTCCATGCATAGGCCGCAGACGCGTAACCCAGCGCCTGTGTTTCCGAGTTTCCGTCGGTGTATTCGTCGTAACGAACACCGGGACCAAATTCAAAACGGAAACTGTGGATCGGCCCGGTCAGGAACTGGCGACCATAACCTGCGGTAAAGACATCACGCTCGTGATAGCCGTTATAACGGTCGGTTAACCAGCTAGCCTGGCCAAACAGGTAGTCTTCATGCGTCATGTTATAGCGACCACGGCCGCCAACAGCATATTTTTCAGAAGAGCGTTCATCGTTAGCGGATGTATTGCTGGCATTGCCCCACAGGGACCATGCCGTCGTATCTCCGTACCAGGTCAGCGTTGAATCAGCGGTTGCTGATGAGCTTTTGGTATTGCCAGATTGTGCGAGGTAGCCCGCATTCACGTTACCTTCAAAAGGTTTTTTAGCGCTGGTTGGGTCATCCATGACAGTAAAAACGGTATCACTGGCGGTTGCATATGCAGACGCAAACACGCCCCCCAGCAGCACAACCGCTGCCGGTACTGTCTTCAAAAGCTTCATTTATTATGAGTCCGTACAACAAAAAAGGAGACGATTCCGTCCCGGAAACTTTCGCGAGGATCAACGTCGGGGTGGTCCATAGAAAGGCAACAAATTATAAAAAGGCACGAATAACATAGCAATGCTATTCGTCTTTCATTTTTTGAATAAGAGCCGTCTTAAAGCGCATTTTATTTCATAATAAAAGTCAGCAGTTATTTACACTTTTCTATAAAAATCATGCTGTTGTTTCTTTCATTCTCATCAGGCAAGTGCCAGACTTAAACCAGGTTGTGTCCAGAGCAGTCTATTTGCTCATAAAGGGAGGTTATAGCTATGGTTAAAATTTACACACTGACGCTCGCCCCTTCACTCGACAGCGCCACGCAAACACCACAAATTTATCCCGAAGGTAAACTTCGTTGTAGCGCTCCTGTCTTTGAACCTGGCGGAGGTGGAATCAATGTTGCGCGCGCGATTACCTTTCTGGGTGGCAACGCTACCGCTCTCTTTCCGGCGGGCGGTGCGACCGGAGAACATCTGGTGGCGTTACTACAAGCCGAACATGTTCCCGTCAACAGTGTCGAATCCCGTGAATGGACGCGGCAGAATCTCCACGTCCACGTTGATGCAAGCGGCGAGCAGTATCGCTTTGTCATGCCAGGCGCCACGCTGCATGATGATGAACTGGAAGCGCTGCAAAACAACATATCGCAGATCGATTCTGGCTCTCTGCTGGTTATTAGCGGAAGTCTGCCGCCAGGGGTCTCCCTCACACAGTTTGTCAGCCTGATTAAATCCGCCCAGCAGCACGGGCTACGCTGCATTATTGATAGCTCCGGCGACGCCCTCGCGGCCGCGCTGGCGATCGGCGACATCGAGCTGGTTAAACCCAATCAGAAAGAACTTAGCGCACTGGTTCAGCGGGACCTGAACCAACCGGATGATGTTCGCAACGCCGCGCAGGAGATCGTTCGCAGCGGGAAAGCGCGCCGCGTAGTGGTTTCTTTGGGCGCACAGGGGGCATTGGCCGTTGACGCGCATTCATGCGTGCAGGTTGTCCCGCCGCCGATCAAAAGCCAGAGCACCGTTGGCGCAGGTGACAGCATGGTCGGCGCCATGACGCTGAAACTTGCAGAGGGCGCCAGCCTTGAGGAAATGGTGCGCTATGGCGTCGCGGCAGGCAGTGCCGCCACGATCAATCAAGGTACCCGCCTGTGTTCACGCGAAAATACGCAGAAAATTTATTCTTATCTGCAACAGCACTAAATGTGCAGGAAAACGGATCTGCGGGGCATCCCGCAGGTCGCTAAATCGCCGTAATCGGCTATGCTAAGCAAACTCCATGGTTAACAATGGGGTGCATACGAAGCGCAGTCATCACACGTCTGTAGCAGAGGGAGTACGATCCTGCCTCTGCGATCTACATTCTTTTTACCCGTTGTGCGGTATAGCTCGAATTTTTACCCAGCAGTAATGCGCTAACCTTATGATACGGCAGAAAACATGGGGAGAGACATCATGTGGCAAGCGATCAGTAGCCTGTTAGGCGAGCAACTTGGAAGTGGCGAAATCGATCTGCGTACTGAACTGCCCGGCGGAGAAATTCATGCCGCATGGCATATACGTTATGCCGGTCGGGATTTCTTCGTGAAGTGCGATGAACGTGAATTGTTGCCCATTTTTACCGCGGAGGCCGATCAGCTCGAGCTGCTCTCTCGCAGTAAAACCGTGACCGTCCCGGAAGTGTTCGTCGTGGGTACAGACCGCGACTACAGTTTCCTGGTGATGGAGTATCTGCCGCCCCGTCCTCTGGACGCACATAATGCCTTCCTGCTGGGCCAGCAGCTCGCTCACCTGCATCAGTGGAGCGACCAACCGCAGTTTGGCCTCGATTTTGACAACGACCTTTCCACCACCCCACAGCCCAATGCCTGGCAACGTCGCTGGTCGAATTTTTTTGCCGAGCAGCGAATTGGCTGGCAGTTAGAGTTGGCCGCAGAAAAAGGCATGGAGTTTGGCGATATCGACGCGATTGTCGATCATATCCAGCAGCGCTTGAGTTCGCATCAGCCGCAGCCTTCGCTGCTGCACGGCGACCTCTGGTCAAACAACTGCGCACTGGGGCCAAACGGGCCGTACATTTTTGACCCGGCTTGCTATTGGGGGGATCGCGAGTGTGATCTGGCGATGTTGCCGCTGCATCCCGACCAACCACCGCAAATATACGACGGCTATCAGTCGATTTCACCGCTACCAGCCGGATTTCTTGAGCGCCAGCCGATATATCAGCTCTATACGTTGATTAACCGGGCGATTCTATTTGGCGGACAGCATCTGGTGATCGCGCAAAAGGCAATGGATAAGGTTCTGGCCGCATAATGACAAAGCCCCCTTTCGGGGGCTTTTACTTAGTTCATCTGGACGCCTTTCAGGCGGAACTCAATATTCATAATCAGCCCCGTCCCCGGCTTGCCGGATTCGTAACGCCATTTCCGCATTGCCGTTTTAACATCGCGCTCAAACATATTGGATGGCTGCGCTGAGAGGATTTGCACATTCTCCACGCGACCATCGGCGGTCACGTCAAATTTCACCCGTACTTTACCTTCGATACGCAGCGCCTGAGCGCGCGATGGGTAACCCGGCTGCGGGCGATTCAACGCTCGTGGACCGGTAGGCGCGCTAACCGACGGCGCGCTTGCCCCCGGCAAATTGTTGGCAACCGAACGCGCCGGCGGCGCATCACGGTTAACCGTTGACAGAGGACGCGATTCAACCGGCTTTACTTCAGGCTTCGGCTGTTCGACTTTTTTCACCGGCTTGGGTTTTGGCTTCGGCTTCGGTTTTGGTTTGTGAATAACGACCGGCGCCTGCTGCACCTCCGGAATCGGTGCGGGTTCAGGCTCGGGCTCCGGCTCAACGACTGGCTGCGGCTGAGCGACAGCCTGAGGAGGCTCGAGATCGGCCGGCGCAACCATCGTGACGCTAATCGGCTGCGCGGGAGCGGGCAATTCAATAACCTGATGTACCGAGGTATAAAGCAGACCGGCCACGACGGCACCATGGATGCCAACAGAGAGCAACGTCGGCCACGGAAACCGGCGGGGTAAATCAAGGGTCATTGCAGTCATAGTCGTTACAGTTGAAAAATGAGAACTCGATTTTAAATGCAAATAGCAATCATATTCAATAAGCCATCTTATCTTCGGTCAATTTTCTCCTGCGCCTGGTCAAAAAAACCGCGACGCTTCGCGTGTTTTTCTGCACACAAAACTTTGCATTGCAGTCGCTGGCGCTTTGTCTTACCGTAATCCGCAAACTATTTAAACAGGAGCTCCGCCCGTGCTTTACGTCATTTATGCTCAGGATATCGCCGACTCTCTTGAAAAACGTCTTTCGGTCCGCCCCGCTCATCTGGCTCGTTTGCAGTTGCTGCATGATGAAGGCCGTCTACTGACCGCCGGGCCAATGCCAGCCGTTGACAGCAACGATCCGGGCGCGGCAGGTTTTAGTGGTTCAACGGTGATTGCAGAATTTGAATCGCTGGAAGCAGCTCAGTCCTGGGCGCAGGACGATCCCTACGTCGCGGCTGGGGTGTATCAGCAGGTTTCGGTAAAACCGTATAAAAAGGTTTTTTGAGTTGCGCTAAGCAGGCTGAAAAACAGAGGGCACCCTGACGGTGCCCTTTAATCATCAGAGATCGTAAATGGCAAACAACAGGCAGTTTCGCTGCCGGCCGACCAGGCACTTTCTGATGGAGTGGATGCGCATATTACGACGCGATTGTGCTTCTAACCAACGCGCTTTGCGACGACTGGCTTGTCTCACCATCCGCCAGCGCCCCACTTCCGGTCTACTACGCTTCATTTCTAACGCTCTTGCTAAAAAAGACGCCCCATTATAGCCCCTTGCAAATGGCTGACCAGCGGTTTCTCGTTGCGTTTTTATTTGCCAGATCTCTTCTGATGCGTAAACTCTTAACAACTGGCAAGCAAAAGGATTTTCGAAATATGACAACCGTGTACACCGTAGTAAGTTGGATGGCCATTCTGGGGTATTGGTTGTTAATCGCCGGGGTAACGTTACGTATTCTGATGAAGCGACGTGCCGTGCCTTCAGCCATGGCCTGGCTGCTGATTATTTATATTCTCCCGTTGGTCGGTATCATCGCCTATCTTTCACTCGGTGAACTACACCTTGGAAAACGCCGCGCAGAACGTGCGCGTGCGATGTGGCCGTCAACCGCAAAGTGGTTGAACAATCTAAAAGCCTGCAAACATATCTTCGCCGAAGACAACAGCCAGGTTGCCTCTTCTCTGTTTAAGCTATGTGAACGCCGTCAGGGTATAGCGGGTCTCAAGGGCAATCAGCTACAGCTATTGACTGAGTCTGACGACGTGATGCAGGCAATCATTCGCGATATTCAGCTGGCGCGCCACAATATCGAGATGGTCTTTTATATCTGGCAGCCAGGCGGCATGGCCGATCAGGTTGCTGAATCGCTGATGGCCGCTGCCCGTCGCGGCGTGCACTGCCGATTGATGCTGGACTCCGCAGGCAGCGTTGCCTTCTTCCGTAGCCCTTGGGCCGCCATGATGCGCAATGCGGGCATCGAGGTTGTTGAAGCATTGAAGGTTAATCTGATGCGTGTGTTCCTGCGCCGGATGGATTTACGCCAGCATCGTAAAATGCTCATGATCGACAACTATATTGCCTACACCGGCAGTATGAACATGGTCGACCCACGTTTCTTTAAGCAAGACTCCGGAGTCGGCCAGTGGATTGATCTGATGGCGCGTATGGAGGGCCCTATCGCCACCGGCATGGGTATCGTTTACTCCTGCGACTGGGAGATTGAGACCGGCAAACGCATTTTACCGCCGACGCCCGACCTCAACATCATGCCGTTTGAAGAGGCCAGCGGGCATACCATCCAGACGATTGCGTCCGGGCCTGGTTTCCCTGAAGACCTGATCCATCAGGCACTGCTCACCGCGGCGTATTCCGCTCGCGAATACCTGATCATGACGACTCCGTACTTTGTTCCGAGCGAAGATCTGTTGCACGCTATCTGCACCGCCGCGCAGCGTGGAGTTGATGTGAGCATCATTTTGCCGCGTAAAAATGACTCAGTGCTGGTTGGCTGGGCCAGTCGAGCCTTCTTTACGGAACTGCTGGCTGCGGGCGTCAAAATCTATCAGTTTGAAGGGGGCCTGCTGCATACCAAGAGCGTGCTGGTCGACGGTGAACTAAGCCTGGTCGGGACGGTTAACCTCGATATGCGTAGCCTGTGGCTCAACTTCGAGATTACGTTGGTGATAGACGACAGCGGATTCGGTAGCGATCTGGCTGCCGTACAGGACGACTATATTTCCCGTTCACGTCTGCTGGATGCACGACTGTGGGTGAAACGACCATTCTGGCATCGTCTCGCCGAACGACTGTTTTACTTCTTTAGCCCATTACTGTAAAACGTGCCCATTAGCACTCAACAGGTAGCCATCATGGATATGGATTTAAACAATCGTCTGACCGAAGATGAAACGCTCGAACAGGCTTATGACATTTTTCTTGAGCTTGCGGGTGACAACCTTGACCCGGCCGACATTATTCTGTTCAACCTGCAGTTTGAAGAGCGCGGCGGCGCCGAGCTGTTCGACCCTTCCGAAGACTGGAAAGATCACGTTGATTTCGATCTGAATCCCGATTTCTTCGCTGAAGTGGTGATTGGTCTGGCGGATACCGACGGCGGCGAGATCAACGATATTTTCGCCCGCGTGCTACTGTGTCGCGAAAAAGATCACAAGCTTTGCCATATTCTCTGGCGCGAGTAATAAGATAAAGGGCAGCCACGCTGCCCTTTTTTGTCGGCAAATTATTGTTGCCGAGGCAGCGCGGTACCACAGCCGTTGCAATAGCGCGCAGTTGGCTCATGGTGTCGCTGTTTACAATGCGGACACACCCGTTCCTGACGACGTTTCTGGAATTCGCTGGTCATCTGAGCGGTAATAATCCCGGTCGGAATCGCGATCACAGAGTAACCGATTAAGATCAGAACAGACGCCACCATTCTGCCCGCAGCGGTATGTGGCGTAATATCGCCATAACCCACCGTCGTGACCGTCACAATCGCCCAATATACCGCCGTACTCAGCGTCGTAAAACCGTTCACCGGCCCTTCGATTCCGTACATAAGCGCCCCCGCAACAACCATTACGATGCCGATAAACGCGTAGAATAGAATCAGCTGATGACGGGAATTAACGATCGCGCTCCACAAACTATTCAGCGCGGGCATCAGCCGGAGCAGCTTCAAAATTCGCAGTACGCGAATCACACGCATCGCTCGCCAGGCAAACAAATATTCCACGCCGATTTCAGGCCATAGCATGATCACGTAAAACGGCAGAATGGTGGCCAGGTCGATAAATCCCCAGAAGCTGAAAACGTAGCGTGCGGGATTGGGCCAGCAGAATAGACGCAGGAAATACTCCAGCGTGAACACCAGCGTAAAGGCAATTTCCAGCCAGACAAAAGCATGCCATTCATCGTAGGTGAGATGGTAAGTTGTACCGATACCCGACTCAATAAAGATAGTGACAACGCTTAATAAGGCAAAACAACCGCACAGCGCTTCAAACCGGCGCCCGGTCCGCGTGCGTTGATCGAATAAGAAATGATAAAGACGATGGCGCAAAGCGCTAATCCCGGTCACGATGAACCCTCGTATAAAAAATAAGGGCTGGCAACCTGCCAGCCCTGACGATTATAACGGGTCAACCTTGAGACAGGAAACGGCGTGACGGAAACTTCCTTCCAGAAGTGGACGCGTTTGCGCACATTCTGGCCCCGCCAGTGGGCAGCGGGTCCGGAATACACAGCCTGACGGTGGGTTGATCGGCGAAGGCAGTTCGCCCTCCAGAAGCTGAATGGTTTTATTCTGCTCCAGGTCGGGATCGGGCACCGGCACGGCGGACATCAACGCTCTGGTGTAAGGATGCAACGGATTGTTGTACACCTCATCGTAGGTGCCCAGCTCTACCGCATGTCCCAGATACATCACCAGTACACGATCGGAGATATGCTTCACTACCGCCAGATCGTGAGCGATGAAGATCAGCGACAGCCCCATCTCACGCTGTAGTTGCTGCAGCAGGTTGACCACCTGCGCCTGAATCGACACGTCCAGCGCCGAAACTGGCTCATCACAGATAATCAGTTTCGGTTCAAGGATCAGCGCACGCGCAATGCCGATACGCTGGCACTGGCCGCCGGAAAACTCATGCGGATAGCGGTTGACGAGGTTTGGCAGCAACCCCACCTTCATCATCATGGTTTTCACTTTGTCGCGCACTTCCTGACGCGGCATTTTCGGGTAGTAGGTGCGCAGCGGCTCGGCAATGATCTCACCGATAGTCATACGTGGGTTCAATGACGCCAGCGGATCCTGGAAAATCATCTGAATGTCGCTACGCACATTGCGCCACTCATCCGGCTTCATGCCGAGCAGGTCTTTCCCCAGCCAGGCCACTTTACCATCGGTGGCTTTCACCAGACCGATAATGGCTCGCGCAAAGGTTGATTTCCCGCAGCCAGACTCGCCGACCACCCCTAACGTTTCGCCCTCATACAGTCGAAGCGTGACGCCATCTACCGCTTTCAGCGTTTTCGGCGGCTGCCAGAACCACTGTTTGCCATCTTTAATCTCGAAGTGGACCTTTAAATCCGCGATTTCGAGTAGTACTTTTCTTTCGTCAGTCACGGCGCTCATACCAGTTCCCCCACGGTCTTAAAGCAGGCGCGTAAGCGGCCTGGCGCAAACTCTTCCAGCGGCGGCGCGCTGCTACACACCTCCATCGCGTGCGGGCAGCGAGGCTGGAACGGGCAGCCGGTTGGCAGACGTAACAGGTTTGGCGGGTTGCCAGGAATGGTCAGCAGCGATTCACCTTCACCGTCCAGACGTGGAACCGCATTCAGCAGACCAATAGAGTACGGGTGCGCAGGCTGATAAAACACATCGCGCGCTTTGCCATATTCCATTGTACGGCCCGCGTACATCACCAGCACCTTATCGCAGATCCCGGCGACGACGCCGAGATCGTGGGTGATCATGATAATTGCGGTGTTAAACTCACGCTTCAGTTCATTCAACAGCGTCATGATCTGCGCCTGAACGGTCACGTCCAGCGCGGTGGTGGGCTCATCGGCAATCAGCAGTTTTGGCCGACACAGCAAAGCCATCGCGATCATCACGCGCTGACGCATACCGCCGGAAAACTCGTGCGGATACATTCGCATACGCTTACGCGCTTCCGGCATTTTGACCGCATCCAGCATTTTGACCGACTCTTCAAACGCTTCGGCCTTGCCCATGCCTTTATGCAGCATCAGCACTTCCATCAGCTGCTCGCCTACCCGCATGTACGGGTTCAGGGAGGTCATTGGGTCCTGGAAAATCATTGAAATCTGCTCGGCACGCAGTTTATTCAGCGCATGCTCTGGCAGGTTAAGGATCTCTTTCCCGTTAAACAGTGCCGAACCGCCGATCCGCCCGTTGCTTGCCAATAGCCCCATCAGGGCAAACGCCGTTTGCGATTTACCCGAACCGGACTCGCCGACGATCCCCAACGTCTCACCCGCACGCAGGCTGAAGTTGAGGTCATTAACGGCGGTCACATCACCGTCAGGCGTCTTAAAGGTCACACGCAGATCTTTTACGTCCAGCAACCGCTGCGACGTCGTTGCCGTTTCAATTATGCTCATGGCAACACTCCTTAACGGTCTTTCGGGTCGAGGGCATCACGCAGGCCATCGCCGATAAAGTTGAAACAAAACAGCGTCACGACCAGGAATCCAGCCGGGAACAGCAGCAGCCACGGCGACACTTCCATCGAGTTAGCGCCATCGCTTAACAGCGCTCCCCAACTGCTCAGCGGCTCTTGTGTCCCCAGACCAAGGAAGCTCAGGAAGGATTCAAACAGAATCATGCTTGGCACCAACAGAGAGGCGTAAACCACCACGACCCCGAGTACGTTCGGCACGATATGGCGGACAACGATGCTCGCGGTAGAGACACCGCCGACCTGGGCCGCCTCAATAAACTCTTTACGTTTCAGGCTAAGCGTCTGACCGCGCACGATACGTGCCATATCCAGCCAGGAAACCATCCCGATGGCGACGAAAATCAACAGGATGTTTTGCCCGAAGAAGGTCACCAGCAAAATGACGAAGAACATGAACGGGAAGGAGTTGAGGATTTCCAGCAGGCGCATCATCACCGAATCAACTTTGCCGCCCAGATAGCCAGAGAGCGAACCGTACAACGTCCCTACGATGACGGCCACCAGCGCGGCAGCAATACCGACCATCAGTGAGATACGTCCGCCGATTGCCACACGCACCAGCAGATCGCGCCCGGAAGAGTCGGTGCCAAAATAGTGACCGGACTCCATATCTGGCGCGTTGGACATCATGCCCCAGTCGGTATCGAAGTAGGAAAACTGCGATAACATCGGCGCCAGCGTTACGAAGAGCGCAATCAGCACCAGCACGACCAGGCTGGTGACCGCCGCGCGGTTATGCATAAAGCGTCGGCGCGCATCCTGCCACAGGCTACGCCCTTCGACTTCCAGCTTCTCGCTGAAACTTTCCAGCGCCTCGCTGTTCTTTTTACTTAACATCATAGCGAGCTCCAGCCTTAATAACGGATTTTCGGGTCAATAACGGCGTAGAGCACATCTACCACCGCGTTAAACAGGATCGTTAATGCGCCAACCAGAATCGTCAGGCTAAGCACCAGAGAGTAATCGCGGTTAAGCGCTCCGTTAACGAACAGCTGTCCAATCCCCGGCAAGCCGTAGATGGTTTCAATCACCATCGAACCGGTAATAATACCGACGAAGGCAGGCCCCATATAAGAAAGCACCGGCAGCAGCGCGGGTTTTAACGCGTGGCGGAAAATAATCCGCCGCATCGGCAACCCTTTTGCGCGGGCGGTACGAATAAAGTTGGAGTGTAAAACTTCAATCATCGAGCCACGGGTAATACGCGCAATGCTGGCGATATAGGCCAGAGAGAGCGCAACCATCGGTAGAATCATGAATTTCAGCGCCCCACCGTTCCAGCCGCCGCCGGGCAGCCAGTGCAACGTAATCGCAAATATCATCACCAGCAGCGGCGCGACGACGAAGCTGGGAATAACCACCCCGGTCATTGCTACCCCCATGACCGCATAGTCCCATTTCGTGTTCTGTTTTAATGCCGCAATCACGCCAGCCGTGACGCCCAAAATAACCGCCAGCAGAAACGCTGCCGCGCCTAATTTTGCCGACACCGGGAAGCTCACTGCGACCAGATCGTTAACGGAATAATCTTTATATTTAAAGGATGGGCCGAAATCACCGTGGGCTAACTGCTTCAGGTAATTACCGTACTGCACCAGGATAGGATCGTTTAAGTGATACTTTGCTTCGATGTTGGCCATGACCTCGGGCGGCAGCGTACGCTCACCCGTAAATGGGCTGCCCGGCGCAAGGCGCATCATAAAGAAGGAAATCGTAATAAGGATAAATAGCGTCGGAATCGCTTCCAGACAGCGACGTAATATAAATTTCAACATTGCCCGTACCTTCTGGCATGTGCCTTTGCACTGCTCTCAAATAAGACACGATGGGGAGAGCACATGCTCGCCCCACGTATTGCCATTAATGCTTGATAACGTACAGATCTTTGGTATAGACGTTATCCATCGGGTCTTTACCGGTGTAGCCGCCAACCCATGGTTTCACCAGGCGGGCGTTAACGTAGTAATAGACCGGTACGATAGCGGTATCTTTATCCAACTGCTGCTCAGCCTTGGCATACGCGGCTGTACGCTGCTCTTCGTTGGCGGCTTTTACCGACTCAGCCATGATCTTATCGAACGCTTCGCTCTTATAGTGCGCGGTGTTCATTGAGCTACCGGACAACATGGTGTTCAGGAAGGAGGTTGGTTCGTTGTAGTCCGCGCACCAGCCAGCGCGCGCAACGTCATAAGTCCCCTGGTGACGAGTGTCGAGGAAGGTCTTCCACTCCTGGTTAACCAGTTTGACTTCAACGCCCAGGTTCTTACGCCACAGTGAGGCCGCGGCGATAGCCAGTTTTTTGTGCAAATCGGAGGTGTTGTACAGCAGGTTGAAGGTCAGCGGCTTATCAGCGGTATAACCCGCTTCCGCCAGCAGTTTTTTACCTTCTTCATTACGTTTTTCCTGTGACCACTTGAACCACTCTGGTTCGGTCAACTTCGCGCCATCGGTATACGGCGGCGTGTAACCATAAGCCGGCAGGTCGCCCTGGCCTTTGACCTTGTTAGCGATGATATCGCGGTCCAGACCCAGCTTCAGTGCGGTACGTACGCGAGCGTCGGTGAACGGGGCTTTCTGGTTGTTAATTTCGTAGTAATAAGTACACAGATACGGATCGACGTGAACTTCGTTCGGAATCTCTTTTTTCAGTTTCTGGAACAGTTCGATCGGCAGCTGGTTATAGGTCATATCCAGCTCACCGCTGCGGTAGCGGTTTACGTAAGTCACTTCAGAAGAGGTCGGCAGCCAGGTTACCTGATCGATAACGGTCTTCTTGTTATCCCAGTACTGTGGGTTACGTTCCATCACGATACGTTCGTTAACAACCCAGTCTTTCAGGGTGTACGCACCGTTAGTTACGATGTTGCCCGGCTGAGTCCATTTCTCGCCGAATTTCTCGATCGCCGGTTTGTAAACCGGAGACATCGCCGGGTTCACCAGCAGCTTATAGAAATAAGGCACTGGCTCACTCAGCGTCACTTCCAGAGTGTGGTCATCGATCGCTTTGACGCCCAGTTCGCTCGGTGCTTTTTTACCGTCGATAATTTCATCAACGTTCACAATATGGCCGTACTGTGGATAGCTGGCATATGGCGATGCGGTTTTCGGATCGACCAGACGCTGCCAGCTATAAACGAAATCTTGTGCGGTAACCGGTTCGCCGTTGGACCATTTGGCATCTTTACGCAGATGGAATGTCCAGACTTTAAAATCTTTATTGTCCCAGCTTTCGGCGACGCCCGGAATCGGGTGACCGTCTTTTGGAGAGGTATTCAGCAACCCTTCGAACAGGTCGCGGCTGATATTCGCCTCTGGCACCCCTTCAATTTTATTCGGGTCGAGAGACTGCGGTTCAGCACCGCTATTTCGTACCAGCGTTTGTTTGCTCGCTAACTCGGTGCCTGCAGGAACATCTGCAGCCATTACGTTCCCTGCGATCAGCGCTGTGAGAATGCCAGCCGCAACCAGGCTTTTTTTTGTGATGATGGACATTGTGTTGATACTCCGTTCATTATTATTACTGACTGTGGTCAGCCTGTTTAGTCCCCTTTCGGGTTCCTGTGCAGCGCAGGAGATTTTTGCGTCTGCCAGGTCATTTACTGCCTGCTATCACCGACTTTTTTATTACGGCCGCTCTTATGGCAGCCTGACGTCGATTCATTAAAGCCTCCCCCCTGTCGGGACGCTTTTCTTATTCTGTTCATAACTGCTTACATATGGAAACAGTTATCATTTACATAGCTTTATGTTGCGAATAACTCAGGCCGGAAAGTACCAAATGCCGATTATCGCCGCCAATATAATTTGCAAATTTGTTAACCAATTCTCTTTTAGCCAGCAAAGCAGCCTGTTGATGACAGCGTATGCACAAAACACGATATTCTTAAATCTATTATTATCAGATAGATATACAAAAAATGGTGCCTGTTGTTTGCTGGCTCAGTATCAGAGGCTGTTTTTTGTACGAAAATTTAACAGTTGCTCATTTTTTAGCACATAACTCTGCCCTGAAACTGAAATTACTAATATCATTTCAATTATCTAACAGCAAGCCCCAGAGTATCGTGTGAGGGAAATAACATTTATGTGAAGAAAGATGGTATGGCAGGACAAGAATATCTTGTTGATATGTATATATTTATTCAAATATTCAAATTGATTATTTGTACAGCGACTTGCGGAATGAGTGATATGTTTTTCTGATATTAACGGCAACAGTAGTTTTGAGTGCCCTACCGTCGCCGCAGAATAATTAGCCGACCAGACCCGGGAAGATGGATTTGATACCGGTCACAATGAATTCAATCCCCAACGCCATCAGTAACAACCCCATAATACGGGTGACCACGTTAATCCCCGTTTGCCCCAGCATACGCACCAGCCACGGAGAAATACGGAAAATGCCCCAACAACACCAGGCGAATAGCGCAATAGATAAGGAAAAACCGAGGAGATAGGTTAGCGAATGATAGCGTGTACCCCATACGATCGTGGAGCTAATAGCCCCCGGCCCCGCCATCAATGGCAGCGCCAGCGGCACAACCCCCAGACTTTCACGCACGGCAGTCTCTGATTTCTCCTGCTTGTTCTGCTTATCTTCTCCCAGCTTGCCGCTGATCATCGACATCGCAATCGAGACCACCAGGATCCCGCCAGCAATACGGAAGGAATCAATCGAGATACCGAAAAGTTGCAGGATCAGATCGCCAAGGAATAACGAAGTCAGGAGAATAATGGCAACCGACAGACTAGCCGTCAGGTTGGTTTTGTTGCGCACCGCTGCCGTTTGATAACTCGTCAGGCTGATGAAAACCGGAATCAGACCAACCGGGTTCACCAGTGCAAACAGTCCAATAAAGAACTTAAAGAAAATAGGAAAATCAAACAACGTCTGAATCACGTGAACCCCGGAGCATCATTAAAAGTTGTCGTTGATGAACAGTAAATCGAGAGTGGCGCAGACAATACCTTTTTTATCGACCATGTTCACCAGAATTGTCCAGAAAAATGAGGTAAAAACAGAGTGTTATAAATTC
This sequence comes from Kluyvera sp. CRP, assembly GCF_019930565.1. Classification (NCBI taxonomy): domain Bacteria; kingdom Pseudomonadati; phylum Pseudomonadota; class Gammaproteobacteria; order Enterobacterales; family Enterobacteriaceae; genus Kluyvera; species Kluyvera sp. CRP. The sequence continues at coordinate 3,908,656 of NZ_CP082841.1, forward strand.
GTATAAAGTATGCTAATGTTTACAGCACCGATACTCACGAATGATTAACAGCTTCTACATTTTGCTAAAACAGCCCTGCTGAAAGGTGTCAGCTTAGCTTAAATTTGATTTAGATCACGTAAATCGTACTCAGAAGTGGGTAATCTGCTTACACCGAAAGAGAAACGACCTCATAAAAAAGTCGTATTTTTTCCGGTAAGCTCCTTGGCTAAATCGAAGCTCTTTTAGTAAATCAAGTGGATCAGTTCGTGGGTAACGCTTTGTTTCCTTAACTTTTTCGCCAGCTGCAGGTGATTTGTCTATACTGACTTGTCGAGCAGATGATTCACTAAAAAAGTTTAACATTATCAGGAGAGCATTATGGCTGTTACTAATGTCGCTGAACTTAACGCACTCGTAGAGCGCGTAAAAAAAGCCCAGCGTGAATATGCCAGTTTCACTCAAGAGCAAGTTGACAAAATCTTCCGCGCCGCCGCTCTGGCCGCTGCAGATGCTCGAATCCCTCTCGCCAAAATGGCCGTTGCCGAATCCGGCATGGGTATTGTTGAAGATAAAGTGATCAAAAACCACTTCGCTTCAGAATATATCTACAACGCCTATAAAGATGAAAAAACCTGTGGCGTGCTGTCCGAAGACGACACTTTCGGTACCATCACTATTGCTGAACCTATCGGCATCATCTGCGGTATCGTACCGACCACTAACCCGACTTCTACCGCTATCTTCAAATCGCTGATCAGCCTGAAGACACGTAACGCCATCATTTTCTCTCCGCACCCGCGTGCTAAAGACGCAACCAACAAAGCGGCTGACATCGTGCTGCAGGCTGCTATCGCTGCTGGCGCACCGAAAGATCTGATCGGCTGGATTGACCAACCGTCTGTAGAACTGTCTAACGCGCTGATGCACCACCCGGACATCAACCTGATCCTCGCGACCGGTGGCCCAGGCATGGTTAAAGCGGCATACAGCTCCGGTAAACCTGCTATCGGCGTAGGCGCTGGTAACACTCCGGTTGTAATTGATGAAACCGCTGATGTGAAACGTGCCGTTGCGTCCGTTCTGATGTCTAAAACCTTCGATAACGGCGTAATCTGTGCTTCTGAACAGTCTGTTGTTGTTGTTGATTCCGTTTATGACGCAGTACGTGAGCGTTTCGCGACTCACGGCGGCTACCTGCTGCAGGGTAAAGAGCTGAAAGCTGTTCAGGACGTTATCCTGAAAAATGGCGCGCTGAACGCGGCTATCGTTGGTCAGCCGGCATACAAAATTGCAGAACTGGCAGGCTTCTCTGTTCCTGAAACCACCAAGATTCTGATCGGTGAAGTAAAAGTCGTTGATGAGAGCGAGCCGTTTGCTCACGAAAAACTGTCTCCGACCCTGGCCATGTACCGTGCGAAAGACTTCGAAGACGCTGTTGATAAAGCGGAAAAACTGGTTGCGATGGGCGGTATCGGTCATACCTCTTGCCTGTACACCGACCAGGACAACCAGCCAGAACGCGTAGCTTACTTCGGTCAGATGATGAAAACCGCGCGTATTCTGATCAACACCCCGGCTTCTCAGGGTGGTATCGGCGACCTGTATAACTTCAAACTCGCACCTTCCCTGACTCTGGGTTGTGGTTCCTGGGGTGGTAACTCCATCTCTGAAAACGTTGGTCCTAAGCACCTGATCAACAAGAAAACCGTTGCTAAGCGAGCTGAAAACATGTTGTGGCACAAACTTCCGAAATCTATCTACTTCCGCCGTGGCTCTCTGCCAATCGCGCTGGATGAAGTGATTACCGATGGCCACAAACGTGCGCTGATCGTGACCGACCGCTTCCTGTTTAACAACGGCTACGCTGACCAGATCACTTCTGTTCTGAAAGCGGCTGGCGTTGAAACCGAAGTGTTCTTCGAAGTTGAAGCTGACCCGACTCTGACCATCGTCCGTAAAGGTGCAGACCTGGCGAACTCGTTCAAACCAGATGTGATCATCGCGCTGGGCGGCGGTTCCCCGATGGATGCAGCGAAAATCATGTGGGTTATGTACGAACACCCGGAAACCCACTTCGAAGAGCTGGCGCTGCGCTTTATGGACATCCGTAAACGTATCTACAAGTTCCCGAAAATGGGCGTGAAAGCAAAAATGGTTGCAATCACCACCACTTCCGGTACCGGTTCTGAAGTGACTCCGTTTGCGGTAGTAACCGACGACGCAACCGGCCAGAAATACCCGCTGGCTGACTACGCGCTGACTCCAGACATGGCGATTGTTGATGCCAACCTGGTGATGGATATGCCGAAGTCACTGTGTGCGTTCGGTGGTCTGGATGCGGTAACTCACGCCCTGGAAGCTTACGTTTCCGTACTGGCTTCTGAGTTCTCCGACGGCCAGGCACTTCAGGCTCTGAAACTGCTGAAAGAAAACCTGCCAGCGTCCTACCACGAAGGTTCTAAGAACCCGGTAGCGCGTGAGCGTGTTCACAGTGCAGCGACTATCGCCGGTATCGCGTTTGCGAACGCCTTCCTGGGTGTATGTCACTCTATGGCGCACAAGCTGGGTTCTCAGTTCCACATTCCTCACGGTCTGGCGAACGCCCTGCTGATCAGCAACGTTATTCGTTATAACGCGAACGACAACCCGACTAAACAGACTGCATTCAGCCAGTACGACCGTCCGCAAGCACGTCGTCGCTACGCGGAAATCGCTGACCACCTGGGTCTGTCTGCTCCGGGCGACCGCACTGCAGCGAAAATTGAAAAACTGCTGGGCTGGCTGGACGAAATCAAAGCTGAACTGGGTATTCCTAAGTCTATCCGTGAAGCTGGCGTGCAGGAAGCTGACTTCCTGGCGCACGTTGACAAACTGTCTGAAGATGCGTTTGACGACCAGTGCACCGGCGCTAACCCGCGTTACCCGCTGATTTCTGAACTGAAACAGATTCTGCTGGATACCTACTACGGTCGTGAATTCGTTGAAGGCGCTCCGGCAGCAGAGAAGAAAGAAGCCGCTCCGGCGAAAGCTGAGAAAAAAGCGAAGAAATAATCCGCTTTAACGCTCGCTGAAAAGCATAAGCAAAAAGCCCCATCATCATGATGGGGCTTTTTTTTATTCCGTAAACATCAACGGAAAACCACGCACGTTTGGCTCCCCATATCCATCAGGGCCTCAAACGTACGTAGAGACGTTTAACAAGAACGGCAGGTCATACGGTGCTGGTCCTGAATAACAGCCAGAGAGCCCTTTTCAAGCGCCTCCTTGTAATGCTTACGGCAAACGGATACATAACGCTCGTTGCCACCAATCACCACCTGCTCACCCTCATTGTACGGCCGCCCTTCCTGATCGAGTCGCAGCACCATGCTGGCTTTACGACCGCAGAAGCAGATCGTTTTTAACTCAACCAGTTTGTCAGAGAGCGCCAGTAAATATTGGCTACCGCTAAACAGCTCGCCGCGAAAATCCGTTCTCAGCCCGTAGCACAATACCGGAATATCCAGGTTATCTACCACGTCAGAAAGCGCGTAGACCTGTTCACGCGTCAGAAACTGGCATTCATCGACAAGCACGCAGTTAATGCGTTCACGCGCATTCTCAGCGCTAATTTCGGCAAACAGATTACTGGTCTGATTAAACAGCTTCGCAGGCGAAGAGAGGCCAATTCGCGAGCTCACTTTCCCGGCGCCAAAGCGATCGTCTATTTCTGCGGTATAAACGATAGTGCGCATACCGCGCTCCTGGTAGTTGTATGACGACTGCAACAGAGCGGTCGACTTCCCGGCATTCATTGCTGAGTAGTAGAAATAAAGTTGTGCCATTGGCTGCAAAATCCTAATCGATGCGTTTTTTAAACGGCGTGCAGTGTAGCATATTTTGCCCACAGTCTTCCTGTGTCCTCTTCACCATTGCAGGATGAAGACACCTCTCGATTATGAGCCTGATACAACTGAAATATTCAGAAAAACCGATATATTACGTCACTGTCGTTTTCGCCCTACCTATTTATCCCTGGCACGAAGGTAACTTCATCATAAATCTGAAATAGTTAACCACTTTTGCCCTCCGCCGCCGCATACAGCTGGCGGACCATCACGGTAAAATTAGCTAGCGAGGTTAATAGTTGAAAAGATGAATGAGTCTGTCTAAAAAAATGTGATCGCCGCCAATTTGTGTAGCGACTTGCAGGACATTGTTATCCATAAATTAAACAGTCACAGGTTGAAATAACATCGTCATAACTATGGGCTTAAAGCCGATAACCCTGATGCTGCCTGCGGTATTGCCATTGTCCGCACGGTAAAATCGTTTTCACCGCCATGCAATTTACCCATACAGGCTCTGAGGCAAATAGGTTAATAGTGTTAAGGAATGCGCTGCAAAAGCCCGGACAGGCCGTGAAGTGGTTGAGTCACGCAATCATTCATTGTCGATAAAGTAATGCACAAAATGGATGCATACCAGCTAATACATAAGGTTGATATTTACCCGTACGGGGTATATTTATACACATCCCATCCTCTCCGCCCCGCTCGTTATCCCGCTACGCCTCCTGACAATTAGTACGGGAAAGATGAGGAACCTGGCCCACAATTTAACTTATAAATATTAATGACAGCATCAAATAACACGTTATTTTGAATTCCTTACATTCTTCCCTATTGCACATCTGATTTTATCGCTCTATTATTAGTTCAACAAACCACCCCACAATATAAGTTTGAGATTACTACAATGAGCGAAGCACTTAAAATTTTGAACAACATCCGTACTCTTCGTGCGCAGGCAAGAGAATGCACCCTTGAAACGCTTGAAGAAATGCTGGAAAAATTAGAAGTTGTTGTTAACGAACGTCGTGAAGAAGAAAATGCTGCTGCGGCAGAAATCGAAGAGCGCACCCGTAAACTGCAACAATACCGCGAAATGCTGATTGCTGACGGTATTGATCCGAACGAACTGCTGAATAGCATGGCTGCAGCCAAGACTGGCACCAAAGCGAAACGTGCTGCACGTCCTGCTAAATATAGCTACGTTGATGAAAACGGCGAAACCAAAACCTGGACTGGCCAGGGCCGTACCCCAGCAGTAATCAAAAAAGCGATGGATGAGCAGGGTAAATCTCTGGACGATTTCCTGATCAAGGATTAATCCTCACGCTGTGTAAAAATCCCGCTACGGCGGGATTTTTTATATCTGGACCTTTACCGCCAGCTTGAAAACACATCGGCACAAGCTCGTTCATTTTTTATCCTTTCGTGTTATTTAAAAATAAAAAAACCGGGTTTCCCCGGTTTTTTCGTCCTCACGATATTACTTCGCGATGCCCAGCGTGTCTTGCAGCCACGCTTTGAAATCCTCACCCAGCGTATTATGACGGATGCCGTATTCCACAAACGCCTGCATATACCCCAGCTTGTTACCACAGTCATGGCTTTTGCCTTTCATGTGATAGGCCTCCACGGTCTCTTTTTCGATCAGCATGTCGATAGCATCAGTCAGCTGAATCTCATCACCGGCGCCTGGAGGGGTTTTCGCCAGCAATGGCCAGATTTCTGCACTCAGGACGTAGCGTCCCACAACCGCGAGGTTAGACGGTGCAACGTCGGCTTTCGGCTTCTCAACCACGCCAACCATCGGCACGCTATCACCCGGGTTCAGGGTAGCGCCTTTGCAATCGACCACGCCGTAAGCAGTAACGTCAGCAACCGGCTCAACCATGATCTGGCTTACACCCGTTTCATCAAAGCGTGCGATCATTTCAGCCAGGTTATCCCGGCTCAGATTGGACTCGTATTCATCAAGAATAACGTCCGGCAGGATGACCGCGACAGGCTCATCACCAACGACAGGATGCGCGCACAGCACCGCGTGGCCCAGACCTTTTGCCAGCCCCTGACGGACTTGCATAATGGTGACGTGCGGTGGGCAGATAGACTGCACTTCTTCCAGAAGCTGACGTTTTACGCGCTTCTCCAGCATGGCTTCAAGCTCAAAGCTGGTGTCGAAGTGGTTTTCAATAGAATTCTTGGAAGAATGGGTAACCAGTACAATTTCAGTGATACCAGCTGCGATACACTCGTTCACGACATACTGAATTAAAGGCTTATCGACCAGAGGCAACATTTCCTTTGGAATTGCTTTAGTCGCGGGCAACATCCTTGTACCTAATCCGGCAACCGGGATAACAGCCTTTCTTACTTTCGAATTTAGGGCAGCCATTCAAATCTCCTGAACTGTTCAAACTTTGAACTTGCTCGTTTATTAATAACGCGTCGAGTATATCATCACAACCTACTGAGGCTGCTCTGAAAAGGACGCGATGACATCGAATTAAGATTTATACTCGAAAGTCGGACTGAAGGAAGAGCGCTGCCCATAAACTCCGTGCTAACGTTAATCACCGCCGCCGAAGATAACGGGTCCGTTCAACGCACCAGCACGCTGAAGTATGACGAGTATATCCACATCAATTTGCCAGATAGTAGCACTACGGCAGAAAAGCCGTTAAAGCTATCCCTGTAAAAAAATGCGTTTGCTCATTCCGCAGACAACATTAAGCGTAAACGACCACCATTTCCCCAAATCTGGCACTGCCAGGAGGTACAACGCTGGCTTATTTGATTAAGATAAGCGTTACCTAACGTCCCCAGCGGTACGCCATTACTTATTTGTATTTGATGTTCGCCGGTATTTAATGTGCCGTTCAAACCAGCAGAGACCAGGATGAGATTTTTTAACCCGCTATGATAATAACCCACGAGTAGCGGAAACTGTCCAGGAAGATTGGCCTGACGCAATAGCTGATTGACCTGCTTTAACAAACTGCCTAATTCGGGTAGGCGTTGACCTTGATGTGCCAGCTGTTCTTGCAAGAGACCATTAAAGAGCACACGCAATAATAATGCCGCCAGTACCCCATTATCGCCCGCGCGGGTAACATCCAGGCAATAAAATGCCAAATCGTGCTCAGACAGTGGCGCTATATCCAACACTAAACCGGGGGCGTCGACCGCCATCAGCTGGCGATAATTTATCCGACAGTGCGATATTCTTTGCTGCACCGGCGGCTGTAGCTCTTGTAAAAGCTTTGCCGCCGCCGCGGGATTGTTCACCAACGCATCCCAGTCTTCAAATAACCGCTCTTCTTCTTCCACCCGGGAATTAAACATATTGGGATAAAGGCAGGCCAATACCGTTTCACGCAGACGGTTCAAATCTTTAACCGGCTTTAATAACACATCCTGAACGCCAAGGCGCAGCGCTTTGGCAATATCAGCCATATTTTCGGTCGCGGAAATGATGAGAATGGGTAGCGTATCGCCGGCATTGCGCAGATGTTCGACCAGCTGTAAGCCGTTCATTCGCGGCATTGCCAGGTCACATATCATCAGATCGGGTCTTTGGCTTTCCATCTGCGAAAGCGCGTCAACGCCGTCCTGAGCAAGCAGCGTGTGTGCACCGAGCGACGAAAGCCATGAATCCATAAGTGAGCGGAAAACCGGTTCGTCTTCGACAATCAAAATCTGTTTTCCCGCCAACGGCTGCGTCATGATATCTCCCCTGCCCGACGATATCTAAATAGTGGCATGCTATTGTGATAAACGCCTTTCAGAATTTGCTGAAGTAGTCGAAAAAAATGCCTTAAGTTGAACTCTGTACTAAAGGCAGCAGCTCATCTGTCTTTTTTTCAACCGCTTGTTGACCCGCGGCTATTGCAGATGAAGCTCGATGAAAATCCAGAGTTGAAATCTGGGGGCAAAACGGTTGTAACAGAATGTCCGGCGGGTCACCCGCCATGCGGTTACGTTTGAGCCGATTTTCCAGCACCTGGATTGACGTTGTCATAATTTCCATTGCTGTGGGCGCAACCACCGACCGGCGAGAAGCGACGCGCCCCAAACGGGCGCGCAGGCGCTCATGCCATGATAGCTCATCTGGCGATTCATTCATCACTCCATCGGGCTGAATATTAACGGACAGGAGATCCTGCTGCATAAGGTGTGCGTCGTGTTGCAAATCGACCGCAATGACGATGTCAGCCCCCAGCGCACGCGTTAACGAAACCGGTACCGGGTTTACGACCGCGCCATCCACTAACCAATAACCGTTATGCTGCACCGGCGCCATCAACCCCGGTATGCTACACGATGCGCGAACCGCCATATGCAAATCACCTTCGGTAAACCACAGTTCACGGCCGGTACTAAGGTTAGTCGCAACCGCCGCAAAACGACGTTCGCACTGTTCGATCGTGTCGTTTGGCATAATCTGCCGATAGTGATTAAAGACGCGTTCACCGCGCAGCAGGCCGCCCCGACGCCATGACAAATCCATCAGGCGCAGCACATCCCAATAGCTGAATGAACAGACCCACTTCTCCAGCGCCGGAAGTTGATTGCTGGCGTACGCCGCCCCCACCAGCGAACCGATGGAACACCCGGCAACGATATCAATCTCTATACCCATTTTCTGCAGCGCTTTAATCACGCCAATATGCGACCAGCCCCGCGCCGCCCCTGAACCTAACGCCAGGCCAATTTTAATCTTTCTCATTGTGACCGATGAACATCCTCTTGCTTCTGGCGTGGTATCATCCCCATCGCTCGGTTACCATAGTGCAATCAGGCGTAACGTCGCCGTTAATTTATCGTTTCAGGGAGATCGCTTTGTCTGAACTTTGCCCCTGTGGGAGCGCCCTCGAGTATAGCTTATGTTGCCAGCGTTATCTGTCCGGCAACGAAGTCGCACCGAGCCCATCACACCTTATGCGCTCACGCTATTGCGCCTTCGTGAAGAAGGATGCAGATTATCTGGTCAAAACCTGGCATCCCAGCTGTCAGGCTGCCGCGTTTCGTGATGATATTCATAACGGTTTTGCCCATACCGAATGGCTAGGGCTGACCGTGTTCGCCACCGACGAAGGCCGCAACGCGGATGAAGGTTTTGTCAGCTTTGTCGCTCGTTTTCGTGAACATAACAAAAATGGCGCCATCATTGAGCGTTCGCGATTCTTAAAAGAAAACGGTCAGTGGTACTATATTGACGGTACGCGGCCAGTGATTGGCAGAAACGCCCCTTGCCCTTGCGGTTCAGGGAAAAAATTTAAAAAATGCTGTGGGCAATAAACGCCTGACAACAGCTTCGCAAACATCATCAACAGGATTTACCCGGCAATGCACTCCATTCAACGAAAAGTACTACGCACCATCTGCCCTGACCAGAAAGGCCTGATCGCGCGCATCACCAACATCTGCTACAAACACGAATTGAACATCGTGCAGAACAATGAATTCGTCGACCACCGCACCGGACGTTTCTTTATGCGTACCGAACTGGAAGGCATCTTCAACGACGCCACCCTGCTCGCAGATTTAGACAGCGCGCTGCCGGAAGGTTCCGTACGCGAGCTGAATCCTGCGGGACGCCGCCGCATCGTTATTCTGGTGACGAAAGAGGCGCACTGCCTTGGCGATCTGTTGATGAAAGCCAACTACGGCGGCCTGGATGTCGAAATTGCCGCCGTCATCGGTAACCACGAGACTCTGCGTACGCTGGTTGAACGTTTTGGTATTCCGTTCCAGCTGGTCAGTCATGAAGGGCTGGCACGCGAAGAGCACGATAAATTAATGGCCGATGCCATCGAAGCACACGAGCCTGACTACGTAGTGCTGGCGAAATATATGCGCGTGCTGACGCCTGAGTTTGTCGCCCGTTTCCCGAACAAGATTATCAACATCCACCATTCATTCCTGCCGGCGTTTATTGGCGCCCGCCCGTACCATCAGGCCTACGAGCGCGGCGTGAAAATTGTCGGTGCGACCGCACACTACGTGAACGATAACCTGGATGAAGGTCCAATCATCATGCAGGACGTTATTCACGTCGATCACACCTATACGGCAGAAGACATGATGCGAGCCGGTCGTGACGTCGAGAAAAATGTACTGAGCCGCGCGCTGTATCAGGTGCTGGCGCAACGCGTTTTCGTTTACGGTAATCGCACGATTATTCTTTAATCGTTAGCGAAATGAATTGATTAGCTTTAACCCGTTGCGGATAAAAAGCAGGCAAACAGTTCATTTTCGATAAACGAATGCTTTACAGCGGCGCGTCATTTGATATGATGCGCCCCGCTTCCCGAGAAGGAAGCAGGCCAGTAAAACCAAGCATTACCCCAGTGGTGGGGTTCCCGAGCGGCCAAAGGGAGCAGACTGTAAATCTGCCGTCATCGACTTCGAAGGTTCGAATCCTTCCCCCACCACCATCTTCAAGCTTTACCTACAATTTGAATTGCCCCTGGTGGGGTTCCCGAGCGGCCAAAGGGAGCAGACTGTAAATCTGCCGTCATCGACTTCGAAGGTTCGAATCCTTCCCCCACCACCATCATCTCCGGTAGCACCTCTTTCCATTAAATATTCAAATCTCTCTCAGTCATTTCTTTTATTTCTCTAGCTCTATCTTGCCTCTCTGCCATATATATCCCAGCGGCGCTGCGCTTGGCCGGGGAACAGACCGCACAAAAAAACCCCGCCGAAGCGGGGTTTAGAGCGTCACAGCACCGTATTAATGGCGTGCACGAACAATCTGATACTTGCGGGTCAGGTACTCGACCGGCACGCTCCAGATATGTACCAGGCGCGAGAATGGGAACAACAGGAACAGCGTCATGCCCAGCACCAGGTGCATACGGAAGATAAAGGCTACACCGTCCAGATGTGCGGAGGCGCCACCATGGAAGGTCACCACGGACTGCGCCCAGCCGACCAGCTTCATCATTTCACTCCCGTCCATATGCTGGGCGGAGAACGGAATGGTCAGCAGCCCCAGCGCGCACTGAATAACCAGCACGGAGAGTACCAGAATATCGGCGCCGGTCGTGGTCGCACGCACCCGTGGGCTAAACAGACGGCGTTTGAGCAGCAGCACACCACCGACCAGGCACATCAGACCTGCCGCACCACCGCCAAACATCGCCATCTTCTGTTTCACTTCCAGTGGCAGCCATGCTTCGTACATCCAGTGCGGGGTCAGCATCCCCAGGAAGTGACCAGCAAATACCCCCAGAATCCCGATATGGAACAGGTTCGATGCCAGGTTCATCCCTTTGCGATCCAGCATCTGGCTGGAGGCGGCACGCCAGGTGTACTGGCCGTAGTCATAGCGCAGCCAGCTGCCAATCAGGAAGACAGAACCCGCGATGTACGGATAAATGTCAAAGAAGAACATATTCAGGAAGTGCATTATTGCTGTCCTCCGTTAGAGATATTCAAATATTGCGGGGCCACGGCTCCGGCAAAACGACGCTGGTGATTGGCGATTTCCGAATCACCGCAGCCCTGGTCGGCAAAGAATTTCACCTGCTCTTCTTCCCACACCGCATCCAGCGCCTGTGGCGTATCATCGCGGGCTTCGTCCGCAATTTTTTCCGCCACTTTCGCTTCATCTACCGCGCTGTTGGCGAGCTTCAACAACTGTTCGAACAACACCGCATAGCGGCTCTCACGCTGTTGCAAGCGCGCGCAGAGCAGCGCCAGAATCGGCGCGATATCCTGTAGGCCACCAACCGCTTCACTCTCTGGCAATTGTGCCAGATACTCCAGATACAGCGGCAGGTGATCCGGCAGCTCGCGGCTGTCGAGGACCAGACCGTGCTGCTCATACTGATTCAGCAGATCGACCATTGCCTGCCCGCGATCGCGGGATTCGCCGTGAACATGTTCGAATAGCAGCAGCGAGGTGGCGCGACCACGGTCAAACAGTTCACTGTAGGCCGCCTGAGCGTCCAGCAGATCCTGCGCGGTTAAATCACGCAGGAAGATGCCCAGCGCCTGAGCATCCGCTTTTTCCAGTTTGTCTGATTCAGACAATACGTCGAAGAGTTCGCCTTGATGCTGCCATAAGGCAGCATCCGGGTACTCAAGGAGACGTGAAATCACCACGAGTTCAATCATGCGTGCGGCTCCGTTTTGCTGCTCACATCCACCGAATCGATACGGCGGCTGTTGAACAGGTTGAACTTGCTGTCCGAACCGTGGCATCCGTCACCGAAGCTAAAGCCACAACCGTTTTTCTCCGGGAACGCTTCGCGCGCTTGTTCACGGTGACTGCTTGGCACCACAAAGCGGTCTTCGTAGTTGGCAATCGCCAGATAGCGGTACATTTCCTGCGCCTGTGCTTCGGTCAGCCCCACCTCTTCCAGCGCACGGGTATCGATAACGCCATCGACGGTTTCCGTACGTTTGAAGTGACGCATCGCCAGCATACGTTTCAGCGCCAGCAGCACCGGTGCGGTGTCGCCTGCGGTCAGCAGGTTCGCCAGGTATTGCACCGGAATACGCAGACTTTCAACGTCCGGCAGGATACCGTTGCTGCCCAACTCGCCCGCATCGGCGGCGGACTGAATCGGCGACAATGGCGGCACGTACCAGACCATCGGCAACGTACGGTATTCCGGGTGCAGCGGCAGCGCCAGCTTCCAGTCCATCGCCATTTTGTAGACCGGCGATTTCTGCGCCGCGTCAATCACGCTCAGCGGGATACCGTCTTTCTGCGCCTGTTCAATCACTTTCGGATCGTTCGGGTCGAGGAACACGTCCAGCTGACGCTGATACAGATCTTTCTCGTTTTCGGTGCTGGCTGCGGTTTCAATCGCATCCGCGTCATACAGCAGCACGCCAAGGTAACGAATACGGCCTACGCAAGTTTCTGAACACACGGTCGGCTGACCCGCTTCAATACGCGGATAGCAGAAGATGCATTTTTCAGATTTGCCGCTCTTCCAGTTGAAGTAGATCTTCTTGTACGGGCAACCGGTAATACACATACGCCAGCCGCGGCACTTGTCCTGGTCGATCAGCACAATGCCGTCTTCTTCACGCTTGTAGATGGCACCGCTTGGGCAGGTTGCCACGCACGCCGGATTGAGGCAGTGCTCGCACAGGCGCGGCAGGTACATCATGAAGGTGTTTTCGAACTGGCCGTACATCGCCTTCTGCATGTTCTCGAAGTTTTTGTCTTTCGACAGCTTCTCAAACTCACCACCAAGGTCATCTTCCCAGTTCGGGCCTTTGGTGATTTTGTCCATACGCTTGCCGGTAATCAGCGAGCGCGGACGGGCAATGGGCTGTGCCTTGCTATCCGCCGGTGCGTTGTGCAGCGTCTGGTAGTCGAAATCAAACGGCTCGTAGTAATCATCCAGACCCGGCAGATGCGGGTTGGCGAAGATTTTACCCAGCAGCAGCGCTTTGTTGCCCATGCGCGGCACCAGTTTACCGTTGATTTTACGGATCCAACCGCCTTTGTATTTCTCCTGGTTTTCCCAGTCGGTCGGGAAACCGGTGCCCGGTTTGGTTTCAACGTTGTTGAACCACGCGTACTCGGTCCCTTCACGGCTGGTCCAGACGTTTTTACAGGTGACTGAGCAGGTATGACAGCCGATGCATTTATCGAGATTCAGCACCATGCCGACTTGTGAACGAATTTTCATTTTACGCTCTCCTGTACCTGGTCATTGCCTTCGCCATCCAGCCAGTTAATGTTCTTCATCTTACGTACCACCACGAACTCATCACGGTTAGAACCTACGGTGCCGTAGTAGTTAAAGCCGTAGGCCAGGTGCGCATAGCCACCAATCATATGGGTCGGTTTTGGCGTAATGCGGGTCACCGAGTTATGGATACCGCCGCGCTGACCGGTAATTTCTGAACCCGGCAGGTTCACGATACGTTCCTGCGCGTGGTACATCATGGTCATCCCGGCCGGTACACGCTGGCTCACGACCGCACGCGCGGTCAGTGCACCGTTGTTGTTGAAGACTTCGATCCAGTCGTTATCTTCAATACCGATCTCTTTGGCATCTTCTTCACTCATCCATACCACCGGGCCGCCGCGACCTAAGGTCAGCATCAGCAGGTTGTCGCTGTAGGTGGAGTGAATGCCCCATTTCTGGTGCGGCGTCAGGAAGTTCAGCGCCTTCTCCCGGTAACCGTTGGATTTCTTACCCATCACCTCTTTCACCGAACGGGTGTCGATAGGTGGACGGTAAACCAGCAGGCTTTCACCGAAGTCACGCATCCACTGGTGGTCCTGATACAAGGACTGACGACCCGAGAGCGTACGCCATGGGATCAGCTCATGAACGTTGGTGTAACCTGCGTTGTAGGAAACGTGTTCGTCTTCCAGGCCAGACCAGGTCGGGCTGGAGATAATCTTGCGCGGCTGCGCCTGAATATCGCGGAAGCGAATTTTTTCGTCTTCTTTATTCAGCGCCAGATGGGTGTGGTCGCGACCGGTAAACTCGCTCAGCGCCGCCCAGGCTTTCACCGCCACCTGACCGTTGGTTTCCGGCGCCAGAGTGAGGATCATCTCTGCGGCATCAATCGCGGTATCCAGCATTGGCTGACCTTTCGCCGGGCCTTCCGCCTTGGTGTAGTTGAGCTTACGCAGCAGATCCATTTCGCTCTGGGTGTTCCAGGCAATACCTTTACCGCCGTTACCGATTTTCTCCATCAGCGGACCGATAGAGGTAAAGCGCTCGTAGGTTGCCGGGTAATCACGTTCAACCGGAATAATGTGCGGCGCGGTCTTGCCAGGAATCAGATCGCATTCGCCTTTTTTCCAGTCCTTCACGTCTAACGGCTGCGCCAGCTCGGCAGCGGAGTCGTGCTGAATTGGCAGCGTGACGACATCGGTTTCTTTACCGAGGTGGCCAACGCAGACTTCAGAGAATTTCTTGGCGATGCCTTTGTAGATTTCCCAGTCGCTTTTCGACTCCCAGGCCGGATCAACGGCGGCAGACAGCGGGTGAATAAACGGATGCATATCCGAGGTATTCATGTCGTCTTTTTCATACCATGTCGCAGTCGGCAGCACGATGTCGGAGTACAGACAGGTGCTCGACAGACGGAAGTCCAGCGTCACCACCAGATCCAGCTTGCCGTCGAGGCCATTATCCTGCCATTCCACTTCTTCCGGCTTCACGCCGCCCTGCTTGCCGAGATCCAGCCCCTGAATTCCGTGCTCGGTACCCAGCAGATACTTCAGCATGTACTCATGACCTTTACCGGAAGAGCCCAGCAGGTTAGAGCGCCAGATGAACAGGTTACGCGGATGGTTTTTACCGTTCTCCGGCTGTTCAGCGGCAAAGCGGATAGAACCTTCTTTCAGCGCCTTAACGGTGTAATCCACCGGGGTCATGCCGGCTTTTTTCGCTTCATCGGCAATGCGCAGCGGGTTGGTGCCTAACTGCGGCGCAGACGGCAGCCAGCCCATGCGTTCTGCGCGCACGTTGAAGTCCAGCAGATGACCAGTGTAGCGAGATTTATCCGCCAGCGGGGACAGCAGCTCCTGCGCGGTAACCGACTCATAGCGCCATTGGCTGGAGTGGTTATAGAAGTAGGAAGTGCTGTTCATGTGACGTGCCGGACGCTGCCAGTCAAGCGCAAACGCCAGCGGCTGCCAGCCGGTCTGCGGACGCAGTTTTTCCTGGCCTACGTAGTGTGCCCAGCCGCCGCCGCTCTGACCGACGCAGCCGCAGAACACCAGCATGTTGATCAGGCCACGATAGTTCATATCGAGGTGATACCAGTGGTTCAGACCGGCACCAACGATGATCATCGAGCGACCATGCGTCTTATCTGCGTTATCAGCAAATTCACGCGCGATACGGACGATCTGTGCGCTGGAAACGCCGGTGATTTTCTCCGCCCACGCCGGGGTGTACGCTTTAATATCTTCGTAGCTGGTCGCGCAGTTTTCATCGTTCAGACCGCGTTCCAGGCCGTAGTTCGCCATGGTCAGGTCATAAACGGTAGTTACCAGCGCGGTGCTGCCGTCTGCCAGCTGCAGGCGTTTCACCGGCAGTTTGTGCAGCAGGATGTTTTCCAGCTCAACGCTGGCGAAGTGTTCGGTGCCGTCGCCGCCAAAGTACGGGAAGCCAACCTGAGCCACGTCGTCGTGGCTGCCCAGCAGGCTGAGGCGCAATTCAACCTCTTCGCCAGTTTTACCGTCGCGCTGTTCGAGGTTCCACTTACCTTTATCGCCCCAGCGGTAACCGATTGAACCGTTTGGCGCGATCATTTCACCTTTTTCATCAAAGGCGACGGTTTTCCATTCCGGATGCTCTTCCTGACCCAGGCCATCCACCAGATCCGCTGCACGCAGCATACGGCCCGCGGCGTAGAAACCATCACGCTCTTCCAGCATCACCAGCATTGGCATGTCGGTGTAGCGGCGAACGTAATCGGTGAAGTACTGGCTCGGTTTGTCGAGGTGGAATTCACGCAGCATCACGTGGCCCATCGCCAGCGCCATCGCCGCATCGGTCCCCTGCTTCGGTGCCAGCCACAGGTCGCACAGCTTAGCGATTTCAGCATAGTCTGGGGTGATAGCGACGGTTTTGGTGCCTTTATAGCGAACTTCAGTGAAGAAGTGCGCGTCCGGGGTACGCGTTTGCGGAACGTTGGAACCCCAGGCGAGAATGTAGCTGGAGTTGTACCAGTCGGCGGATTCCGGTACGTCGGTCTGTTCGCCCCAGGTCTGCGGAGAAGCTGGCGGCAAGTCACAGTACCAGTCGTAGAAGCTCAGGCAGGTGCCGCCGATCAGGGAGAGATAGCGGGCGCCGGAAGCATAGGAAACCATCGACATCGCCGGGATCGGCGAGAAACCTGCCACACGGTCCGGGCCGTAGGTTTTGACGGTGTAAACGTTGGAGGCGGCAATCAGCTCGTTCACTTCCTGCCAGGAGGAGCGTACGAAGCCACCGCGGCCACGCGCTTGCTTGAAGCTTTTTGCTTTGTCGGCATCTTCAATAATGGATGCCCAGGCATCAACCGGATCGCTGTGCAGTTTCTTCGCATCACGCCACATTTTCATCAGGCGTTTACGCATCAGCGGGTATTTCAGACGGTTGGCGCTATAAAGGTACCAGGAATAGCTCGCCCCACGCGGACAGCCGCGAGGTTCATGGTTTGGCAGATCCGGACGGGTGCGCGGGTAATCGGTCTGCTGGGTTTCCCAGGTGACCAGACCGTTTTTAACGTAGATTTTCCAGCTGCAGGAACCGGTGCAGTTTACGCCGTGCGTGGAGCGCACAACTTTGTCATGCTGCCAGCGGCTTCGGTATCCATCTTCCCAATCCCGGTTGGTATCTAGAATCTGTCCGTGCCCATCGGCAAATGTTTCACCCTTTTGTTTAAAGTAGCGAAACCGGTCCAGGAATTTACTCATCGGGTCTCTCCTGTTTGGAGCCTGACGGCTCTCTGATAAATCGACATTGCTGAATTTGCAGCGAAGTTAACGCGCTGAAAGATGGAGGGAATTGATAACGATCAAGGCGGGCAGGCTTAACAATTGCGGCCAAAAACTCACATACCACCAAGGTGGTATACATTTGTATTTTATAATGCATTGTAAAATAAAGATTTTTATTAAATGGATAATGTTTCAGTCTGTAAAAAAGGGGCCATCTGGTATTAAGGGGTAGAGTCCCTTTCCCCTCCTGCTAAGCCCATTTTGGCACGCTGCCAAAATCGTCGTAACACCAACAGTATGTTGTAACTAACCAGGAATGTAATAAAGGCGCGAAAACTCGCGCCTTTATTTTTAAATAACGTTAAGCGTTATTTTTTCGCTTTGCGACCATATACTGCCCAAGTCACCACCACACAAACAATATAGAACACAAGGAACACCTTCATTGCGCCAGCCGGTGAGCCGGTTAAATCCAGCGAGGTACCGAACGCTTTCGGAATAAAGAAGCCGCCGATAGCGCCAATCGCCGAGATAAAGCCCAGCGCTGCCGCCGTATCGGTCGCCGCTTCGCGCATTGCTTTCTCGTCGGAACCGCCTTCGGCTTTCACGCGATCCATCGTCAGCTTACGGAAGATCACGGAAATCATCTGGAAGGTGGAACCGCTGCCCAGACCGGCCGTCAGGAACAACGCCAGGAAGACTACGTAGAAGGCGATGAAGTTACCGCCCACGCCGTTGGTTGGCAGGGTCATAAACAGCAGCGCGCTAAATACCGCCATCAGGATAAAGTTAATCAGCGTCACGCGAGTCCCGCCCAGGCGGTCGGAGATAGCCCCGCCCGCAGAACGCGCCAGCGCGCCGATAAACGGCCCGAAGAAAGCGTAGTGCAGAATCTGAATGTCCGGGAACTGGGTTTTCGACAGCATGGCAAAACCGGCGGAGAAACCGATAAACGAACCGAAGGTTGCCAGATACAGCAGGCTCATGATCCACAGGTGACCACGCTTCAGAACCGGCAGCTGTTCTTTCAGCGATGCTTTAGAGGTCGCCAGCTCGTTCATACCAAACCAGGCCGCAAGGGTGAAAATGGCCAGGAACGGCACCCAGATCCATGCCGCGTTCGCCAGGAACAGCTCTGAGCCGTCAGGCTGCTGTACGCCCTGGCTACCAAAGGCGGCGAAGATAGACAGCGAAATCGCCAGTGGAGCCACCAGCTGCATGACGCTCACGCCCATGTTACCCAGTCCACCGTTCAGGCCCAGCGCGCCGCCCTGCTTCTGTTTCGGGAAGAAGAAGCTGATGTTAGCCATGCTGGACGCAAAGTTTGCGCCGGCAAAGCCGCACAGCAGAGAGATGATGATAAAGATACTAAACGGCGTAGAGGTATCCTGCACCGCAAAACCGAGCCATACGCATGGAATGATTAAGATCCCGGTGCTGAACGCTGTCCAGCGACGGCCGCCAAACATCGGCACCATGAAGGAATAAGGCACGCGTAGCAGCGCCCCTGACACAGACGGCAGCGCCGTCAGCATGAACAGTTGGTCGGTCGTAAACTGGAAGCCCACTTTTGGTAAATTGACCGCAACGGCGCTGAACAACATCCATACGCAGAAAGCCAGCAGCAAGCACGGTACTGAAATCCACAGGTTCCGGCTTGCAACGCGATGGCCGCGTTCCTGCCAGAATGCCGGATCTTCCGGACGCCAGTCGGTAATGACAGCGCCGGTTGCCCTTTCAGGAGCAGTGGAGTGACTCATAGACACCTCTGATTATTAATATCAACCCTCGCACCTTAGGGTTTACACCGCGAGGTAAGTTGATATAAATCAAAGGAAAAGTGGGCTACAGAATGGGCAAAAAAACAGCATCATCCTTAGGGAGTAGTCTTTTTTGTCTAAAAAAACCTGTTTTATCACACGGCTGTTACGTTGCTACCCCTCTCCCCCCGGCACCTTTACTATTATGGAAATAAAGGAGTAACTCCTTAGGGGTATGGGTATACTCCAGGCGATAGTCGAAAATAACGCCACTCGCCGGAGAGCCTTCCGTCAGGAGCTGTAACGCACAATGTTTAGACGCTTTTTTACACCACTCACGTTGGTGAATCAACTGGCCCTCATCGTCCTGCTCTCTACCCTCATCGGGGTGGCCAGCATGATGATTTCCGCACGCCTGGTCAACGGCGTCCAGGGCAGCGCGCACGCCATTAACCAGGCAGGCTCTCTGCGTATGCAGAGCTACCGTCTGCTGGCGGCCATTCCCGTGCAAGAGCACGACCAGCCCTTGTTTGATGAAATGCAAAAAACCGTCTTCAGCCCGGAGCTACAGCTGGCGGCAGAACGTGATGGCCAGGTGGCACAGCTCAAAGCGCTACAGCAGTACTGGCTGAATCATCTGGCGCCCGACATTCGCGGCGCACAAAGCCAGGATGAAGTGAATGCCGATGTCTCGGGCTTCGTCGACCGCATTAATCAGTTAGTCACCGTTTTCGATCACACCACCGAAGAGCGCATCTCTCACGTGGTGTGGATGCACCGCCTGATGGCTTTTTTCATGGCCGTGCTGTTTATTTTCACCGTCTTCTGGCTACGTACACGCCTGCTGCATCCGTGGCGTCAGCTTCTGCGGATGGCGGAAGCCATCAGTCATCGTGATTTTACCTATCGCGCGCAGATCGGCGGACGTAATGAAATGGCAACGCTGGGCATGGCGCTGAACAACATGTCTGCCGAACTGGCCGAAAGCTATGCATCGCTGGAACGCCGGGTGCAGGAAAAAACCGCCGGTCTGGAGCAGAAGAATGCCATACTCTCCTTCCTGTGGCAGGCGAACCGCCGGCTACACAGCAGCGCACCGCTGTGCGAGCGTATTTCGCCGGTATTGAACGGCCTGCAACAGCTGACGCCGCTACGGGAAATTGAAGTGCGGGTCTACGACACTGAAGATGAAGAGAACCACCAGGAATTTAGCTGCCATTCAGGCTGGGAATGCGACGATAAAGGCTGTTACCTGTGTCCACGGGACGTTGATATGTCGGCGACCGAAGGCGCGACGCTCAAATGGCGTCTTACCGACCCGCGCAATCAGTATGGCATTCTGCTGGCCACCCTGCCCCATGGTCGCGAGCTGAGCCACGATCAGCAGCAATTGGTCGACACGCTGCTCGAACAACTAACCTCGACGCTGGCGCTGGATAAACAGCTGGAGCGTCAGCAACAGCTCATCGTTATGGAAGAGCGCGCCACCATTGCCCGCGAGCTGCATGACTCCATCGCCCAATCGCTCTCATGTATGAAAATGCAGGTCAGCTGTCTGCAAATGATGCAGAACGAACAGTCGTCCGCAGAAAGCCGCGAACTGCTTGGCCAGGTCCGTAACGAGCTAAACACCTCGTGGGCGCAACTGCGCGAGCTGCTGACCACTTTCCGCCTGAAGCTGACCGAGTCGGGTCTGCGCCCGGCACTGGAGTGCAGTTGTCTGGAATACAGCAAACACTTTGGTTTCCCGGTCCAGCTGGACTATCAGCTACCGCCGCGCTACGTCCCGTCGCATCAGGCCATTCACGTGCTGCAAATTGCCCGTGAGGCACTCAGCAATGCGCTGAAGCATTCACAGGCCAGCGACGTGAAGGTGACCGTTACCCAACAGGGTAATCAGGTCAAACTGGTGGTGGCGGATAACGGCTGCGGTGTGCCGCTGCACGCTGAACGCAGCAACCATTATGGTCTTATTATTATGCGTGACCGCGCGCAGAGCCTGCGTGGCGATTGCCAGGTTCGTCGCCGTGAAAGCGGCGGTACTGAAGTCGTGGTCTCGTTTATCCCTGAAAAATCGCTTTCAACTTTCCAAGGAGAAATCCATGAGTAATCAGGAACGGGCTACCATCCTGCTAATTGACGATCATCCCATGCTGCGTACTGGCGTAAAACAGCTGGTCAGTATGGCATCGGATATACAGGTTGTGGGCGAAGCCAGCAACGGCGAGCAAGGCATTGAACTGGCAGAAGCGCTCGATCCGGATCTGATTTTGCTCGATCTCAACATGCCCGGCATGAACGGTCTGGAAACCCTCGACAAGCTGCGCGAAAAATCACTCTCTGGCCGCGTGGTGGTTTTCAGCGTTTCTAACCATGAAGAAGACGTCGTCACTGCGCTCAAACGCGGTGCCGACGGCTATCTGCTAAAAGATATGGAGCCGGAAGATCTGCTGAAAGCCCTGCAGCAGGCTGCAGCGGGCGAAATGGTGCTGAGTGAAGCGTTAACCCCGGTTCTCGCAGCCAGCCTGCGCGCTAACCGTGCGACCTCCGATCGTGATATCAATCAGTTGACGCCACGCGAACGCGATATTCTGAAACTGATCGCTCAAGGCCTGCCGAATAAGATGATCGCTCGTCGCCTGGACATCACCGAAAGCACCGTCAAGGTGCACGTGAAGCATATGTTGAAGAAAATGAAGCTGAAATCGCGCGTTGAAGCCGCGGTCTGGGTGCATCAGGAACGTATTTTCTGACTGCCCGCTCCTTAATTGTCGTGACAGCTCCTGTCACGCACAATTAAGGCGTCATGCCCGACCAGCCATTTTCCATCGGCGCAAAGCTGACGACCGGCTCGGTCAACGCCAGCGTTATCTCATTGGAGGTAACACGTTGCCCCTTCTTATCTTCCACCACCACCGACAGATGCCAGGTATTGCTGGCCCCTTGCGTATAATCCCACGCGGGCATAATGATGCTCCACCCGTCGGTGCTGTTATTCGACGCCGGCGGCGTCAGGCTGAGCGCGGTAGTATCACCTTGCCAGGTCAGCGATTTCACGCCGTACTCGTCGTGTATCTGAAGTTTAAGCTCGACCGTTTCGTAGCTGCTCAGGTTCCACGGCGGCGTCGCAAGATAGACCGTCAGACTCTTACGCTGTCGATACTCCATCACCGGCAAACTATTGCGCTCTGGCGCATCGTAGCGGCTGCCGCGCAGGGTGCGCGTTTGCGCGACTTCATCAGCCGCTAACTGTTTTTTCAGCGGCACACCGAAGCGGAAATTCACCTTCATGCCAAGATTGTTTTGATTCACCCCGCTCTCTCCCTGCTTGTGCTGAGCGCTAAAGGTGAGAAGTGGAATGGGGGTATAGTTGAGGCCAAGCGAAACCGCGACCGGGTTATGGTACCCCGTACCGCTGCGGAACAGATCGACGCTATCGCCGAAGTACTGCTCTACGCTCAGGCTGGTATTAATGTGGTTCCAGGCGGGGATCCAGGCCTGTGCGGTGACGTCGTAGCCACGCGCCATACGCTGTTGTAGCGTCGTGCCGCTGTTTTCCCAGGCATGAAGCGGATGGTAGTAGTTGGCTGAAAAGCGCAGATTTTCACCCCAGGCCTCCGCGCCAACGCCGCCACGGTTGAGATCATCACCCAACAGGCTATCGTAAAAGGTGTTATAGCCCAGCAACCATCGCCCGGCGACCCAACGCTGGCCGACGCCGAGGTTCCCTACCGTTCCTTCGTCCTGTTGGCTTAACCCTATCTGGGTCCAGGTGAGATAGCGGGTGTTGTCCTGCAACGGCACAAACCAACTGCCGTGGCTACCGGTAAACTTACCCTTCTCATCCACCAGCATCTGAAAATCCGTATTGCCCCAGGGTGAGAGCCAGCTACCCAGTTGTTGGTTCACTTCGCTATTCAGCTTCTCCTGCACCTGCGTGAGCGCAAAAAGTCGCGCCTGTTCGCCGGTGTCCAGGCCGTTATCGGTCATGCTGGCTTCGCCAAAAGACTTCACCATTTCGGCAAACTGTTTTTCGCCCTCGCGATTTTCCGGCGCGATGCCGAGATCCGGCAAGTTATCGAAAGGGTGTTCCGCCTCTTCGATAAACGACTGCCGCGCCCGGGCGCAGTTGCTGGCCAACACCAGCACAACGAAAAATGACGAGTAAAAACGCAAAGACAAAAGCACAACCTCATAGCCAGCAACCAATGGGGGTCAGATGTCACCCACCCAAACCTGTAGTTTACCCCCATCCCCCTCATTCTTCAGCTTTCACGCCGCATTCCAGGAATAGACTGAATGACGATGAAATCACCGTTTTACACGTTACGCCGGCCAGCAGCACTTGAGAGTTATGGCATACAGAAACCGCAGTTTGTCCTGCTTTTCAGGCATTTCCCTCCTTCGTCGACCGCTGAGCAGCCTTGTTTTTCAATGGCTTCCACGATGCTTTTTTCGCCTGTGTTGAAACAGCTCCACACAATTTTTTCACCACCGTTTCAAGCCCCTGCGGTGTCGGGTGTATCATTTGCACACCCGGTAGAGGGTGATCTCTATCTTCATGAAGTTGATTAAGGAGTTCAGATGCAACGTATTGTCATTATCGCCAACGGAGCTGCCTACGGCAGCGAATCGCTGTTTAACAGCCTGCGCCTTGCCATCGCGCTGCGCGAGCAACAGAGCGACCTTCACCTGCAGCTGTTTTTAATGTCAGACGCCGTCACCGCTGGCCTGCGCGGGCAAAAACCGGCTGAAGGCTACAACATCCAGCAGATGCTGGAGATCCTCACCGCTCAGGGCGTGCCGGTGAAGCTGTGTAAAACCTGCACCGACGGGCGCGGCATGACCACCCTGCCGCTGATCGACGGCGTGGAGATTGGCACCCTGGTTGAGCTGGCACAGTGGACGCTGGCCGCAGATAAAGTATTGACCTTCTGATTTTGCCGCCTTTACCCGCTTTGGGAGGATATTATGTTACCTCTGCCACATTTTGCCTATGAATGTCACGAAGGCTGAAAGGATTCAGGGATTTTGTCATTTTTGTTGAAGCGTTACGGCATTTTTTGATCAAAATCAGCATCAAGGCACGCGGTGTTTGGTGTTATGCGATGAGTGAATTGTGAACAACATCACAGGCAGGATTTGGTCGCAGGGAACGCGTTGACTCATGGCAGCGGGGTATTTTGGTGATGGTAAAGGCAAGTTTGACATTATTTGGCGGGGATACGGTGGTGGTGCGTTGCTCTGAGCGTTGCCACATTCATTTAATGAGCACCCAAAAGAGCGCCAGCAATCATGGCGCCGATATTCTGAGCGTACAAAACGAAGAAAAAGCGTATCTCACCGTGCCCTATAGCGGCACCTGGAATGTACTGATTGATAGCCACAGCCAGTCGCTTGAGCACTCTATCAGCTACGTCGCAGCCTGATAATGTCCCCGGAAGCACGCACTTCCGGGGTTTCCGCTTTTTGCGCTTATGCCAGCCCCGGCGGGTTCACGCCACTGACCAGGACACGCACTTTATTAATCAGCTCATCTAAACCATCATCCGGCATGCCCAGCTTTTGCAGCTCCTGCTCCAGCGAGAACAGATACTGCGCGTTGGTTCCTAACGGGCCACTGGCACGGGCAATCAGCGGTGCAATCACCTGTACACTGGTGTCAGACTCATACAGCGGATGACGGGGATCCATAATAAACACCAGCGCATTCACCGTACGCCCATCGTCAAGGCTCAACCGACACCAGGTCGGCAGATAGCAACCGGTAATCATCTCGCGCTTCCACAGCAGCGACAGCTCATTTTCAATTTCGTCATCCGGCAGACGATAGGCCACGCCGGTGGTACGTCCGCCCTCTTTCAACGCCAGCATCCGCCCCGGCTGGCAGGCGCTTCCGCGCCCCGCTGTCAGCCGCAAACAAAACGCCCGATGCCAGCCGATGAGGGTGCCGGTGACCGACTCGCTGTAGTTGAGAGCCGGGTTCCACATCAGCGAGCCGTAGCCAAAAATCCAGACCGGACCATTATCCGGACGACAGGCCAGCGTCGCCGCCAGCGATGCCGCACGCTGTTCAGCGGACCAGAGCAGCGATTCCTCTATTGCGCCAAACGCCGTTGTACAATCCGCCTTCATCAAGAAATCACGCGTTAACACTTTAAACCTCCACCACCACTTCTCTTCCCTGCAACACATGCGCCCTCAAGGGAACGAATGGCGACCTCCGGAGCTGTCGTTGACGAAATATTATCCAGCTTTATGACCCGGGATGCAATTTGTCTCCCGGGGCGTTCGGGCTATTACGAGGATTTCACCGATGGTAAAAATAGGGAAATCCGTGCATCAATATGCTGTTATTTAATAGATATTTGACCAATAATTTATATTATAGCCATCTTTAATGAAAAATGGCCTCACAGGTAAACTTTAGTAAAAGATCGCATTCCAGGTCGAAAAATTTGTTAATTTACGTCACTGAATTTTTCTATAATTATAAATACCTGCATACATGGAGAAACACATGACTCACGCACATGAGGCGGTGAAAACTCGCCACAAGGAGACGTCGCTCATTTTCCCGGTGGTGGCGCTGGCAATCCTGTTCTTCTGGGGAAGCAGTCAGTCATTGCCAGTGGTTATTGCCATCAATGCCTTAGCGCTGGTCGGCATTCTTAGCAGCGCATTTAGCGTAGTCCGCCACGCGGACGTATTAGCCCACCGCCTTGGCGAGCCCTATGGCTCTCTGATTTTAAGCCTTTCCGTTGTTATTCTGGAAGTCAGCCTGATATCCGCACTGATGGCCACCGGCGACGCCGCGCCAACGCTTATGCGTGATACGCTCTATTCCATTATCATGATTGTTACCGGCGGCCTGGTCGGTTTCTCGTTATTGCTTGGCGGACGTAAATTTGCCACGCAATATATGAATCTTTTCGGTATTAAACAGTATTTAATTGCGCTGTTTCCGCTGGCCATTATTGTGCTGGTATTCCCGACCTCACTGCCGGGCGCCAATTTCACGATCGGCCAATCGCTGCTGGTAGCGCTGATCTCCGCCGCGATGTATGGCGTATTCTTGTTAATTCAAACCAAAACCCACCAGAGCCTGTTTGTCTACGAGCACGAAGATGACAGCGATGATGATGACCCGCACCACGGTAAGCCTTCGGCGCACAGCAGCATGTGGCACGCGATCTGGCTGGTTGTCCATCTGGTGGCGGTGATTGCGGTCACCAAAATGAATGCTAACCCGCTGGAGACGTTGCTGACCAGCATGAACGCGCCAGTGGCCTTTACCGGCTTCCTGGTGGCGCTGCTGATTCTCTCGCCGGAAGGGCTGGGCGCACTGAAGGCGGTGTTGAACAACCAGGTTCAGCGCGCCATGAATCTGTTCTTTGGTTCAGTATTGGCAACCATCTCCCTGACGGTACCGGTCGTCACGCTGATCGCCTTTATGACCGGCAACGACCTGATGTTTGGTCTGGGAATGCCGGAGATGATCGTGATGGTCGCGTCGTTAATTCTGTGCCACATCTCGTTCTCCACCGGGCGCACCAATGTACTTAACGGCGCGGCACACCTGGCACTGTTTGCCGCCTATCTGATGACGATATTTGCCTGATACTGCGAGCCGACGCGAGAATGTGGCTAACAGGATGCAACGCGCGTAGAAAAGCTGGAATGCCTCACGCATCGCGCGCATTCGCTAAGTGAAGTGGTTCAGGATGTACACGTAGAATCTGCGCTAAGCCGGAGTTGCTCCGGTGAGGCGCAATGTTGCGGGGGCTTGATCCCTGGCGGCATAGGTTGCTGGATAGAGAAAACCCCCGCACGTTGAGAGGCGTAAACCTGACAGCATAACGGGGGGCTATCTTGAAACCTGACCCTTCAAGAATAGCCGCGAACCGTTGTTATTGCAATAGAGGCGGCTATATGACGCTCGCGCAGTTTGGCGTCGCTTTCTGGCACGATCTTGCCGCTCCGGTCATTGCGGGAATCATCACCGCAGCGATTGTGAGCGGGTGGCGTAACAGGAAGTAACGCACTGAGGGCGTCAGGCTGCCGTAATGGCAACGTGCGCCCGAAACGGGCCGCAGGGGTAACAGCCTGCGGCCTTTTTTGCGGCCATAAAAAAGCCGGAACGCGATAAACGGGCCGGCTTTTCAATGCAGTAGCAAAACTTACTTGCTGGTATCCAGTTCGTCGAACCCTTTCACCAGGTCGTCGATGGCTTTCATCTGCTTCAGGAACGGTTCCAGTTTGTCCAGCGGCAGCGCGGACGGGCCGTCACAGCGTGCGTTGTCCGGATCCGGATGCGCTTCAATAAACAGACCAGCAATCCCTACCGCCATACCGGCACGGGCCAGCTCGGTAACCTGTGCGCGACGACCACCGCTTGCTGCGCCAAACGGGTCACGGCATTGCAGAGAGTGAGTCACGTCGAAGATAACCGGGGAGTTGTTGGACGCTTTTTTCATCACGCCAAAGCCCAGCATATCGACAACCAGGTTGTCGTAACCGAAGTTGGAACCACGGTCGCACAGAATCACTTTGTCGTTGCCGCCTTCAATGAATTTGTCAACGATGTTGCCCATTTGGCCCGGGCTGACGAACTGCGGCTTCTTGACGTTGATAACCGCGCCGGTTTTCGCCATCGCTTCTACCAGATCGGTCTGACGTGCGAGGAACGCCGGCAGCTGGATCACGTCAACCACATCGGCAACCGGCTGCGCCTGGCTGGCTTCGTGGACGTCAGTGATGATCTTAACGCCGAAAGTTTGCTTCAGTTCCTGGAAAATCTTCATCCCCTCTTCCAGACCTGGACCACGGTAGGAATGGATAGAAGAACGGTTGGCTTTATCAAATGAAGCTTTAAATACGTAAGGAATGCCCAGCTTCTGGGTCACGGTCACGTAGTGTTCGCAAATACGCATCGCCAGGTCGCGTGATTCCAGCACGTTCATGCCGCCGAACAGAACAAACGGCAGATCGTTTGCTACCTTGATATCACCAATGCTAACCACTTTTTCTTTCATAAGATCGCCTTGTTAGGGTATTTCCGCGATTATAACCGAGGTTATTACCGTTTAGTGAAGAGTAATTTGTTTGTGCGAGATGGTATTAATCTGCGCACGAATCATTTCGCTGATCGGGTCTTCCGGACATTGTTCAACGAAATAGTTCAAATCGTTCAGTGCAATATGCTCGCACTCCAGCTGGGCATAAATCAGCCCGCGGTCGCGAATTTCATACGGATCTTCCGGGTTAAACTGCAGCAGCGCTTCGCTGGCGCGCAGCGCCAGCTCCATCTGCCGCTCTTCCATCAATGCCGATTTCAGCGTATCGAGCAGTTTACGCACTACCTCTGCGTTATCTGCTTCATCGAGGTCTTCGTTAAACAGCTCCGCCATCGGGCTGATATTCCCCTTCAGCCAGACTTCAAGCGTATGCTCATCGAGGGTATCGCCATTAAACGGGTTAATCAGCCATAGCTCTTCGCTGTCGACATCAGCACGCAGCAGCAGTTGGGTCGGGAAAATCACCGGCACGACCGGGATGTCGAGCTGAGCCGCAATCCACAGCACAATGGCCCCCAGCGCCACGGCGCTGCCCTGACGATTCTTAAGGACCTGATCGAGCCATAGCGCATCGGACAGACGATACACGCCGGATGAATCACCAAAATTCCATTCGTGGTAAAACAGTTCGATCAGTCGCTCCATCTGACGCGTCAGCGTCCATGACGGGCTAATCTCTTCACGCGCCAGCGCCAACAGACAATCAAGCTGCTCGCGCACCTTCTGCGACGGGAAATCATCACGAATCAATTCGGAAATAAGGATCATGCCATCGCACAGCGGCGCTTTATTAAATTCAAAATCAGCCAGTGACTTCATACCTTACCCCAACAGCGGAACTTTAGTGATGGCGAGTTTAACGATGATGCACAACACCATCAGCGCCAGCAAAAACGCGACAAACCCGCTCTGCTGGCTGCGCGGACGACGACGTCCAAGCGCGACAAACCCTAAAAAGATGTAAATGATAACGCCAAACAGTTTCTCCGTCAGCCATCCCCCCTCTTCAGTGAAGGGGTAATAGCGCGTCATCACCATTAGCGCCACGCCGCTGAGCAACAGCGTGCTGTCAACGCAATGCGGCAGCACACGCACCCAACGCGCGTCAAACAAGGCGCTACGCTGGTGCATCCACCAGTAACGCAGCGCAAAAAATGAGGCGGAGAAAATCGCCGACGCGATATGTAAATAGAGCACGAACTGGAACAAATTCACGCCTGCGCCTCCGAATATCCGTGCCACTGCGCAAGCGTCAGACGATCGTTGTCGCCGTAGTCGCAGCAGGTTTGCGCCTGCCGATAGCCTGCCGCGCTAAACAATTCACGCACCGCGGCGCCCTGCTTCCAGCCATGCTCCAGCAGCATATAACCGCCGGGTTCAAGCCAGGCGCGGCCTTGCGAAATAATATGGGCCAGGTCGGCAAGCCCATGATCGGCCGCCACCAGCGCGGTTTTGGGCTCAAAACGCACGTCACCCTGAGACAGGTGTTCATCCTGCTCGTCGATATACGGCGGGTTGCTGACGATCATTGCAAAACGTTGGTCGTCCAGCGCACTGAACCAGTCGCTTTGCACAATCGTAATATTGTTGATAGCCAGATGAACGGCATTGCGCTGCGCCAGGGCGACGGCATCGGCAATAAAGTCGACGGCGGTCACCTGACAGTCAGGACGCTCACTGGCTAACGCCAGCGCGACCGCGCCGGTGCCGGTGCCCAAATCAAGAATACGGCACGGCGTCTGCGGCAGACGGGCGAGCGCCTGCTCCACCAGACACTCAGTGTCCGGGCGCGGGATCAGCGTCGCCGGGGAGACAAACAGCGGCAGCGACCAGAACTCACGCGTGCCCACCAGGTGCGCGACCGGCTCGCCGCGTTGACGCCGTGACAGCAGCGCCGCCAGCGTGTCCACCTGCGCGGCGCTTAGCTCGGTCTCATCAAAGGCCAGAACCTGGGTGCGCGATTTGCCGGTAACATGCCCCAACAGGATCTCGGCGTCGCGACGAGGGCTCTCGCCCCCCTGAAGCGCCGCTATCGCCTGTTGCAGCCACTCTCTCCAGGTCATCATTCCTGCTCGGACAGCGCAGCCAGCTGGTCAGCCTGATATTCCTGCACGATAGGCTCGATCAGCATATCAAGCTTACCTTCCATCGCCTCGTCCAGACGATAGAGCGTCAGGTTGATGCGGTGGTCGGTAACGCGTCCCTGCGGGAAGTTATAGGTGCGGTTACGGTCGCTGCGATCGCCGCTGCCCAGCAGGTTACGGCGCTCGGAGGCTTCCGCCTGCTGACGACGGGCAATTTCCGCCGCACGGATACGCGAGCCCAGCACCGACATCGCTTTCGCTTTGTTTTTATGCTGAGAACGTTCATCCTGACACTCCACCACAATCCCCGTAGGCAAGTGGGTAATACGGATAGCGGAATCGGTGGTGTTAACGTGCTGACCGCCCGCGCCGGAGGAGCGGAAGGTATCAATGCGCAGATCCGCCGGGTTGATATCCGGCAGCTCGGCCTCCGGCACTTCGGGCAATACCGCGACCGTACAGGCGGAGGTATGGATACGCCCCTGAGATTCGGTAGCCGGTACGCGCTGCACGCGGTGACCACCGGATTCAAACTTCAGACGGCCATACACGCCTTCACCGCTGATTTTGGCGATCACTTCTTTAAAGCCACCGTGCTCGCCTTCGCTGGCGCTCATGATCTCAACGCGCCAGCGGCGTGATTCAGCATAGCGGGTATACATACGGAACAGGTCGCCGGCAAACAGCGCTGCTTCATCACCGCCGGTCCCGGCGCGCACTTCGATGAAGGCATTACGTTCGTCGTCCGGGTCACGCGGCAGCAACAGCACCTGCAGCTGTTGTTCCAGCTGTTCTTCTTTAGCTTTGGCTTCCTGCAGTTCTTCCTGCGCCATTTCGCGCATTTCCGGGTCGTCGAGCATCATCTGCGCGGTTTCGATATCTTCCTGAACCTGACGCCAGTCGGTGTAGCAGCGGGCCACATCGCCCAGCTGTGCGTATTCGCGGGACAACGCACGGAAACGGTCCTGATCGGCAATAGTTGCTGCGTCTCCAAGCAGCGCCTGAACTTCCTCATGGCGCTCGTAGAGAGCTTCCAGTTTAGCAACAATAGAAGGCTTCATTGGCGTAAATGCACCTTGTTATAAATAGAGTTGTGCTACTCCAGCCCGAGGCTGTTGCGCAGAATATGCAGGCGTTCGTCATCCCCGTCACGGGCAGCCTGCTGAAGAGATTTGGTTGGCGCGTGGATCAGGCGATTGGTTAATTTCCGCGCCAGATCCTGCATGATGACCTGCGGATCGCCGCCCTGTTCGAGCGCGGCCATCGCCTTAGCGGTGAGTTCTTCACGCGCCGTTTCCGCCTGGGAGCGATAATCACGGATGATTTCGCTGGCGCTTTGCGCGCGCAGCCAGGCCATAAACTCGCTGGTTTCCTGCTCAACGATGGTTTCAGCCTGCACCGCGGCGGCCTTACGCTGCGCGAGGTTATGCTGAATAATGTTTTGCAGATCGTCCACACTGTAGAGATAGGCGTTAGCGAGTTTCCCCACTTCCGGCTCTACGTCGCGCGGTACGGCGATATCCACCAGCAACATCGGTTGATTGCGACGCGCCTTCAACGCGCGCTCCACCATGCCTTTACCGATAATCGGCAGCGGGCTGGCGGTTGAACTGATAATGATATCGGCCTCTTTAAGGCGCTCGTCAACGTCGCTAAGCGCAATGACTTCCGCGCCCACTTCATCGGCCAACAGCTGTGCGCGTTCGCGGGTACGGTTGGCAATCAGCATTTTTTGCACGTGGTGTTCGCGCAGATGGCGCGCGACAAGCTCGATGGTTTCTCCCGCGCCAACCAGTAACACAGTCACCGTGGAGAGAGATTCGAAAATTTGACGCGCCAGGGTACAGGCGGCGAACGCCACCGACACCGCGCTGGCGCCGATATCCGTTTCTGTACGCACGCGCTTGGCGACCGAAAATGATTTCTGGAACATGCGTTCCAGCTCGCTGGCGTGCAGATGGCCGCGGCTGGAATCAGCAAACGCTTTTTTGACCTGGCCTAAAATCTGCGGTTCGCCCAGTACCAGCGAATCGAGGCCGCTGGCGACGCGCATCAGGTGGCTGACGGCGTCGTTATCCTGGTGCCAGTACAGGCTCTGGCGCAGATCTTCTTCATTCAGGCCGTGGTATTCGCACAACCAGCGGACGATGGCATCGTGCAGGTTATCCTGCTCTTCGACGCTGAGATAAAGTTCGGTGCGGTTACAGGTCGACAGGACCACTCCCCCCTGCACCATTGGCTGAGCCAGCAGGCTCTCCAGCGCCTGGTCAAGCGTGTCTGGCGAAAACGTGACGCGTTCTCGCAGCGCTACCGGGGCTGTCTTGTGGTTAATGCCAAGTGCTAAAAGGGTCATTGTGCGGGAGTAGTACCAGCGTTGATAAGGTTAGTCTGTGCGCATCATACAGGATGCGCGAGATCAATAAAAGGGACGGCCCCCTTTTGGAGTAATAGGTATTACGGGTTAATTTTATGATTTAAGACAACTTGAGCGTAGACGCTGCCCACCAGCGACGCTAGCATTAAGCGTTATAATCGCAACGCATATCAAGGATTGTCATCATGGCCCTGCCTCGCCTGATTCGTCTGCTGCCTTTAGCAGCACTGGTTCTTACCGCCTGTACCGTCAATGCGCCAAAAGGCCCAGGCAAAAGCCCGACCTCGCCGCAGTGGCAACAGCACCAGCAGGAAGTGCGCCAGCTTAGCCAGTACCAGACGCGCGGCGCGTTTGCCTATCTGTCCGATCAGCAAAAAGTCTATGCCCGCTTCTTCTGGCAGCAAACCGGTCAGGACAACTATCGTCTGCTGCTGACCAACCCGCTGGGCAGCACCGAGCTGGAGCTGGTTGGTCAGCCAGGCTCCGCGCAGCTGACCGATAACAAAGGCCAGCACTATACCGCCACCGACGGCGAAGAGATGATTGGTAAGCTGACCGGCATGCCGATTCCGCTTAACAGCCTGCGCCAGTGGATCCTCGGCCTGCCGGGCGACGCCACCGACTATAAGCTCGACGACCAGTATCGCCTGAGTGAACTCAACTACACCCAGAACGGCAAGACCTGGAAAGTGGTATACAGCGGGTACGACAGCAAAACCCAGCCGGCGCTGCCGTCTAACATGGAACTGACCGAAGGGTCCCAGCGCATCAAGCTGAAAATGGATAACTGGATCGCCAAATGACGACCACCTGGCCCTCTCCCGCAAAGCTGAACCTGTTTTTGTACATTACCGGCCAGCGCCCTGATGGCTATCACACGCTGCAGACGCTGTTTCAGTTTCTCGACTACGGCGACACGCTGACGATTACGCCACGCACCGACGGGCAGCTGCGGCTGCTCACCCCAGTCGCAGGCGTGCCGGATGAAGATAACCTGATTATCCGCGCTGCACATCTTTTGATGAAAGCCGCAGCGGAAACGGGTCGTTTGCCCGCAGGCAGCGGCGCCGATATCAGCATTGAGAAGCGCCTTCCCATGGGCGGCGGCCTTGGTGGCGGTTCGTCAAACGCGGCCACCGTGCTGGTCGCGCTGAATCATCTCTGGCAGTGTGGGCTCCCGGAAGATGAGCTGGCGACGCTCGGACTGACGCTGGGCGCCGACGTGCCGGTGTTTGTTCGCGGCCACGCCGCGTTTGCCGAAGGCGTTGGCGAAGTGCTCACGCCGGTCGACGTGGCGGAAAAATGGTACCTGGTGGCCCATCCGGGCGTCAGCATCCCGACGCCGATCATTTTTCGCGATCCGGAGCTGCCACGAAATACCCCGGTCAGGTCAATAGAAACGTTATTAAATTGTGAATTCGGCAATGATTGCGAGGTTATCGCAAGAAAACGTTTTCGCGAGGTTGATGATGTGCTTTCCTGGCTGTTAGAATACGCGCCGTCGCGCCTGACTGGAACAGGAGCCTGTGTCTTTGCTGAATTCGACACGGAACTCGCTGCCCGCCAGGTGCTTGAGCAAGCCCCGGAATGGTTGCAAGGCTTTGTGGCGAAAGGTGTCAACCTCTCTCCGTTGAAGCAAGCCCTGCTCTGAATCATTCGGTTTCCGTCAGTTCTGCTGACGAAAGAAGAATGGTGATGAGTAACCCTGCCGGGCAAACTGAGCTCCGGTGACAACGTCACCCTGTTCCAGACGTTGCATCGCGCTCTTTAATACACCGCCTGGATGAAATCGGCCTGGCCCGCACAGTTTTCGGCCCGATTCATCCACCACTGGACGCATGCCTGAGGTTCTTCTCGTGCCTGATATGAAGCTTTTTGCTGGTAACGCCACCCCGGAACTAGCACAACGTATTGCCAACCGCCTGTACACTTCTCTCGGCGACGCCGCTGTAGGTCGCTTTAGCGACGGCGAAGTCAGCGTACAAATCAACGAAAACGTACGCGGTGGTGATATTTTCATCATCCAGTCCACTTGTGCCCCTACTAACGACAACCTGATGGAATTGGTCGTTATGGTTGATGCCCTGCGCCGTGCTTCCGCAGGCCGTATCACCGCCGTTATCCCTTACTTCGGTTATGCTCGCCAGGACCGTCGCGTTCGCTCTGCTCGTGTGCCAATCACCGCTAAAGTTGTGGCTGACTTCCTGTCCAGCGTTGGCGTTGACCGCGTACTGACCGTAGACCTGCACGCTGAACAGATCCAGGGCTTCTTCGATGTTCCGGTGGATAACGTATTCGGTAGCCCAATCCTGCTTGAAGATATGCTGCAGCTGAACCTGGATAACCCGATCGTGGTTTCTCCGGACATCGGCGGCGTGGTTCGCGCTCGTGCTATCGCTAAGCTGCTGAACGATACCGACATGGCTATCATCGACAAACGTCGCCCGCGTGCGAACGTTTCCCAGGTTATGCACATCATCGGCGACGTTGCCGGTCGTGACTGCGTGCTGGTCGATGACATGATCGATACCGGCGGCACGCTGTGCAAAGCAGCAGAAGCGCTGAAAGAACGCGGTGCAAAACGCGTATTCGCTTACGCAACCCACCCGATCTTCTCCGGCAATGCGGTCAATAACCTGCGTAACTCCGTCATTGACGAAGTGGTTGTCTGCGATACCATCCCGTTAAGCGATGAGATCAAAGCGCTGCCAAACGTACGTACCCTGACCCTGTCCGGGATGCTGGCCGAAGCGATTCGTCGTATCAGCAACGAAGAATCCATCTCCGCCATGTTCGAACATTAATCGGATTTGGTTAAAAAACCCGCTGCGGCGGGTTTTTTTGTCTGTATAGTTTATTT
Organism: Kluyvera sp. CRP; assembly: GCF_019930565.1. NCBI lineage: Bacteria > Pseudomonadati > Pseudomonadota > Gammaproteobacteria > Enterobacterales > Enterobacteriaceae > Kluyvera > Kluyvera sp. CRP. The sequence goes on from NZ_CP082841.1 coordinate 3,944,046, forward strand.
GTATGATTTATGCCAACTTCACTGCCATTCACGTGACAGATGATGCGCTCATGGATGAAACAGTATTGTGAATAAATTACTCTCTCCCCAAGTGATGCCTTTCCGCGCGCTTATTGACGCCTGCTGGAAGGAGAAGTACACCTCGGCCCGCTTTATGCGAGACCTTATCGCCGGGATCACCGTCGGTATTATCGCCATTCCGCTGGCGATGGCGCTGGCAATTGGTAGTGGCGTCGCGCCGCAGTACGGCCTGTACACCTCCGCCGTCGCGGGGATCGTTATCGCGCTGACCGGCGGATCGCGCTTCAGCGTTTCCGGGCCAACCGCCGCCTTTGTGGTCATACTCTACCCGGTATCTCAGCAGTTTGGTCTGGCTGGCCTGTTGGTCGCCACCCTGCTTTCAGGACTGTTTTTAATCCTCTTTGGCCTGGCCCGTTTTGGTCGCCTGATTGAATACATTCCGCTGTCGGTGACCCTCGGTTTTACCTCGGGGATCGGTATTACCATCGGTACCATGCAGATTAAGGATTTTCTCGGTCTGCAGATGGCGCATGTCCCTGAACACTATTTACAGAAGGTGGGCGCGCTGGTGATGGCGCTGCCGACCATTAACTTTGGTGATGCCGCAATTGGTATTGTCACTCTCGGCACGCTGATTCTCTGGCCGCGTCTTGGACTGCGTCTTCCGGGCCACCTGCCCGCGCTGATTGCCGGCTGCCTTGTGATGCTGATTGTCAATCTGCTCGGCGGCCACGTTGCCACTATTGGCTCCCAGTTCCACTATATTCTGGCCGACGGTACCCAGGGTAACGGGATCCCGCAGTTACTGCCGCAGTTTGTTCTGCCGTGGGATCTTCCGGGCTCCAGCTTTACCCTGAGCTGGGAATCGCTGCACGCGCTGCTGCCCGCCGCGTTTTCCATGGCGATGCTCGGCGCGATTGAATCGCTGCTGTGTGCGGTGGTGCTCGACGGTATGACCGGCACCAAACATAAAGCCAACAGCGAACTGATCGGCCAGGGTCTGGGTAACATTGTGGCGCCGTTCTTCGGTGGGATTACCGCCACCGCCGCGATTGCCCGCTCGGCGGCCAACGTTCGCGCCGGAGCCACTTCGCCAGTGTCTGCCGTCATCCACGCCATTCTGGTCATTCTGGCGCTGCTGATCCTCGCGCCCGTGCTCTCCTGGCTGCCGCTGTCAGCAATGGCTGCGCTGCTGCTGATGGTGGCATGGAACATGAGCGAAGCGCACAAAGTGGTCTATCTGCTGCGTAAAGCGCCGAAAGACGACATTATCGTGATGCTTATCTGTATGTCGCTGACCGTGCTGTTCGATATGGTTATCGCCATTAGCGTAGGCATCGTGCTGGCTTCGTTGCTGTTTATGCGCCGCATTGCACGCATGACGCGACTGTCTGCGGTCAACGTGACCGTCCCGGATGATGTGCTGGTGCTGCGGGTGATTGGCCCGCTGTTCTTTGCCGCCGCCGAAGGGTTGTTTACCGACCTGGAGTCGCGGATTGCGGGTAAGCGAATTGTGGTGCTGAAATGGGATGCAGTGCCGGTACTGGATGCCGGTGGTCTGGATGCCTTCCAGCGCTTTGTCAAAAAATTGCCTGACGGCTGCGAACTGCGCGTTTCAAACCTCGAGTTCCAGCCGCTGCGCACCATGGCGCGAGCTGGGATTCAGCCAATTCCAGGGCGTCTGGCCTTCTTCCCGAATAAAGATGCGGCGCTGGCAGACGTCTCACCGCGCTGAGTCACATTTGCGGCGGCCAGCGCACTGGTCGCCGCAGACACATTAGTAATCGAACTGCCGGTAGTAACGGCGAATATTCAGGTCGTGCCCGGTATGATGTTCAAAGTGGGCCGCCAGTCTGTCCACCAGCAACGTTGACACGACACACGGTGCCATTATCCAACGGAAAGCGTCATCAATACCGTTTAGCGGATAGTCGCGTGGGTCAATGACTACCAGATGATCGGTTATCTTTTTCGCGAAGCGCTCAACACGTTCATCCAGTGCCCGGCATTTACCCTCGCCTTTCACCAGGAACAGCGGAACATCTTTCTCCAGCAGTTCCAGAGTGCCATGGAAAAACTCCGCCGAGCTGACCGATTTGGTTCGCTTCCACTGCATCTCTTCCAGGATACACATCGAGAACAGGTAAACTTCCCCCCACATCTCGGCTCCACCGATCCACATCATATAATCACGGTCATGATACTGCGCAGCGATATTATCCGCCTGCGGATCAAACTGCCGTTTAGCCTGTAAGAGATTTTCCGGCAATAATTCCAACTGGCTGGCAAAGCGCTCATAATCCGCAAACTCACCATGACGATAAATTACGCGGAAAAATAACCAGTAGAGCAGCATATATTCATATTCTACGCCGTTTTTGTGACACATCGGAATATGCCATTTCGCCGCCTCAGCTAATGGTGAATCGGCATTCCGGGTAATAGCGACCACGCGAATACCTTGCCCTTTACACCATTCTGCAATCGCCACCGATTCTTTCGTATCACCGGATTTAGACAAGGTCACGACCACCGCGTCTTTGGTTAATTTCTTATGCCCGTGATGGATCAATTCCGCTGCCTGTTCAAGATAAACCGGCACGTCGGTTAATTGTTTAGCAAATTCATTAATCGCCATCATAGGCGCCAAAGAACCGCCTACTGAGGCAAAAAATAATGCGCTACAGCCACTCTGATAAATATCATCGGCGACGTTTTCCGCCTGTTTGCGCGCAGCAATGATCTCGCGAGCACTGGTCAGGTACTCGTCCTGATTAAAACCCAACATAGTTTTCTCCTGAATAATCAGATTTTACTTTTTAATACGCGATCGAAATCGTTAAAAATACGTTTTCCCAGGTCGATACCTTTAAGTCCGGCGATATGCCAGGCCAGCATCTGGATCGGCACCACCAGCAGAAGCGGCGCCAGATGATGTTCACACGGGCAGTTCAGCGCCAGCGTATGCTCATCCTCCTCGTCGTTGAGCGTCAGCGTGAAAGCCTGCGCGACAGATGGCATCATGTAGTCGCGCAGCGCCCGGCTGCGTTCATCCGGCTGGTCTTCAATAAACAGCATGATATGGCGGACATTAGCCTCCAGATAAGAGCCGTGCATATAGGCCTCGAGCTCGAAACCGCTGGAAGGGACGCGTACCGTCTCGGTGAATTTGGTTTCACACTCTTTGGCCACGCCCACCAGCGCCCCGTATCCGATGGCGACAAAACGCTCGCCGTCGCGCAGCGTCGCGCTGTGCCGCTCGATAAAGTGCGAGGTACGGGTTATCGCCGCCGGGATTGCCGCCGCCAACCGCCGCAGTTCCGCGAGATAATGCCGTTCTTCATCAGCGCTGGCTTTCCCCTGACCTCGGGCAATCAACAGGGCCATCAGCAACAAATTCAATACCGTCGCGCTAAAACCTCGGGTAACGAAGCCCACGCTCTCAATACCGGTATTGATATCCAGAACGCCGTCACACGCCTTCGCAATCGGGCTTTGCGGATCAGAGGTGAGCGCGAATACAGGAAGCTTCGCCGCCTGTACCTTACGCATCGCCTCCAGCGTTGACGCGCTTTTTCCGCTCTGTGAAATCGCCACCACCAGGTCGATATGCGGGTCAATCATTTCATAGTGGGTAAAGTTATACGGCTCTTTAATCTCCACCAGCAGGCCGAAGCGTTGCTCGAAGAAATAGCGCGCGCACAGCGCTGCATTCAGTGACGACCCGGTAGCCAACAGCAGAATTCGGCGTACCGGATGCTGGCGGGCAAATGTTTCAATTGCCGCCAGATTTTGCCGATAGTGGCGGATGATCTGCGCCAGGCATTCAGGTTCCTCGCGGATATACGTCATCATTGTGGGTACCATATTCATCTCCCGTTAAAATAATCCAATCCACGATCCAGCAATGCCCACCAGCGCCATCCCGCCAATAATCGTGAGCGGTTTGACCTTTCGCCCCAGCAGCCAGTAGACAATGCCAAAACTCACCAGTGGCAGCAGACAAGGCATAATGTCGTTGATAATGTCCTGCACCTGGGTTTTCGCCTCCCCGGCACCAAAAGAGATGGGAATGGTGATATCAATCATCGAGGCAGTCATCGCCCCTACCACCATCAGGCCGATAATTGACGCCCCGTAGGTCAGGCTTTCCATCATTCCGCTTTTCTGGATCCGCTGCAGCACGCCTGTCCCCAGTACGTAACCCCAGCGAGTGAAGAACCAGCGCACCAGGATGTGCGGCACGTTGAACACCAGCAGAAATAAAATTGGCCCAAGGATGTTGCCCTTCAGCGCCAGACTGGTGCCGATGCCGGTGGCGATCAGCCGCAGCGTTCCCCAAAAGAAAGAGTCTCCCAGCCCGGCAAGCGGTCCCATCAGCGACGCTTTTACGTTATCAATCGCGCTGGCGTCCATCTTGTTCTGCTGGCTATTTTTCTCCTCCATCGCCGTGGTAATTCCCAGCAACAGGGTGACGATATGCGGCGTGGTATTGAAAAACACCAGATGCCGTTTTAGCGCCCCAGCCAGCTCCTCTTTACGTGGATAGAGTTTTTTCAACACCGGAATCAACGCATAAACGAAGGCGAGATTCATCTGCCGCTCGTAGTTCCACGAGAACTCCATCTGGAAAGAGCGCCAGAATACCCGGCGTAGGTCGCGCGGCGTGATGCGCGTGTCATCCTGTTCCTGAGGCGCGAGATTCTCTTCAGAAATCATCTTCGTCGTCATCGCTGACTCCTTGTTCTGTCGTCGTACGGGGTGAGTTCAATGCAGTGACGTTAACCATCACTACCGCGACAATCGCGCCCAGAATGGCAATACCGGTCACCGGGATTTTCAGATAGGCCATCAACACAAAGCCGAGGAAAAAGTACGGCGCGACTTTCTTATTAATCAGCAATCTGGCCAGCATTGCGAAGCCGAGCGCCGGAATAATGCCGGTCGCCACGCTGAGCCCGTGTTTAATAAATTCCGGGATCGCGTCCAGCAGCGATTTCACCGCGTTACTGCCGACAAGAAACGATACCGTGACCACCGTCGCCAACATTAACGACAGCCCGAATCCGGCAATCAGGTGCATACGCTCAATACCGCGCGTATCCGCTTCTTCGGCATAACCATCGGCCTTCTGACTGAGCCAGGGAATAAACATCCCCAGGTAGACGTTTTTCAAAATCAGCGTCAGGGTGGCAATCGGCAGGCCCAGTAGCAGCGCCGTCTCCGTGCCCGCACCGGAGGTAATCGCGAACGCCACGCCGAGTATGCCGCCAGTGACCACATCGGGCGGAATCGATGCGCCCACCGAGAAAGAGCCAATAAACGCCAGCTCCAGCGTAGCCCCCATGATGACGCCGGTTTGCACATCCCCCAGTACTAATCCGGTCAGCAGGCCGGTGACGATGGGCCGCGAAATGAGCGATGTTCCCATCGCGTATTCTGATTGCGCGATAAACGCCACCAGACCGAGTAACAGAGCCTCTACCATAATCTGTCCTCCGGAATTAAAGGCATTCCGCTAAAAGCTGTTTGCGATCGTTCGGGACCTGGCGAATTTCGACCTCAACGCCGCTGTCGATGAGCTGTTGCAGCTGCACGATTTCTTCCGGCAATAAATTAATCGCCTTCGAGATATTCTGGCTGCCCTCTTTCGCTTTAATCCCACCCAAATTAATACTTTTAATACCCTCCACGGCATTCACTATGCGCCAGGCATCGGTCACCGATTCCACGACAATAAATAGTTTGTACTTATCCGTGACGCCGCTTTTTATCGACTCGATTGAGTCATCGATATTTTTAATCACCAGCTTGACCGAAGGCGGTTTAGCAAGCTTGATCGTGGTTTTCCGCAGTTCATCGTTGGGCACATTGTCGTTAGCGATTAAAATACAGTCTGCGCCAACATATTGCGTCCAGGAAAAAGCCACCTGACCGTGAAGTAAACGATGATCTACCCTTAAAAATTTAATCATGACGCCTCCTGTGTTCAGAAGTCTTTATCAATAGTCGTCGCACTGGCAATGGTATGATTGCAGTACTGAATGCTCTCTTTAGCGCTAGCTAGCGCTTCAGAAATTAATTTATCGGTATCACTTTCCTGCGTGGAAATAAGTAAGTCGATAATTAGCGGCAAATTCAGACCGGACAATAAATGAAAGTGCGGGCGCGATAAAAAGCGGACAAATTCATTGTTCACGCTACCGGCGAAAATATCGGTAATCACAATCAGTTCATCGTCGGCGGGAAAGTTCGCCAGCAGTGATTCGACCTGTTGGGTCAGGTCAACGTCATCATCTACATAGGCGCACAGGGTGTGAATATCCGGCTGTTTACCGAGAATCAGCTCCACGGAATTCAACAGGCCGTTTGCGAAAGTGCCATGACTGGCAAAAATATAGTGTCGTTTCATCCTTACCTCGAAAGCGCATTCCACTGCTTTCTCTTATTGCAACCGGCATGCCAGAAACAGTGGCGCACCGGTCAGGCTCAGAATGAAAAGATGAAGTGTGTTAAAACTCTTGATCTTGCTGGATATATTCTGTCTCGCGCGTCAGAATATCGTGAATGTAACAAAGCTCAACGCGGGGGATTTTGACACTATATCCGCTCTCTATGACACTAAAGGCTTCTCGCAGAATAACCAGTTCGCTCTCCGGACACTGTTTCCCTGCATCAGGGGTCGGCGAGGCATTACGGATCAGCCGCTCAATCAGGCAGCTAATATGAACATACAGCGCCACCTTCCGATCGTTAGCCACCTGGCAGCCGGCAAGGTGCTCATAGCGCAGTAAAAACTGCTCCACCTGGTTTATCACTTTCCCCGTATCAAGGATCGTTACTGATTCAATGACCCGGCGCAGCGAGAAGTTTTTGAGCAGCAGGTTATTAATTTCGCTCACCTGCTCAGCCGTCGCCAGCTCGCCGAAAATACGCATCAGCGGCCTGCTGCCTTCGCCTGACATCAGCGAATCCAGCGAGATCCACGGCAGCGCCTCGAGATGAGGATCGAGAGTGCCGACCACCGCCAGCACCTCGTAGCGACTGAGCAGCGGCTCACGACGTGCCGGGCAGGCCAGCGTATCGACATCGCAGGCCACAATATCAATGGCCAGCGCAGCCGGGATGCTGGCGCTTAATAGTGCCGACAGGTTAGCCGCCGCGCCCATACCGGTCGCACAGGTGGTGAGAATGGCCCTGGGTTTATCGGCTTGCGGGTAATAAAGCTGATGCTCAACGGCCAGCGCGCCGTCAATCTCCCGCACAATATCTTCCAGCATATCCCCCTGCAATATGCGTTCTCCCACATACATTGCCATGCTGGTCGAGACGTTGTTGACGATTGCGACCGGCGTCGACAGGCGGCGATTAAAGTGACTGTGAATCGCCTTTAGCGAGCCCATATCGACCAGAATAATCAGCCCGGAACCCAGTGCATGACTCTCAATGTAGCTCTGAACCTGGTTGGCGATCGCCTCGGGGGTCACATCGAGCGGCATATCAAACGACTCGAACAGCTGGCTTTTCAGCAGCCGATTCGCCACGTTGGCGATACTGCTGGCGGTCGCATAGCCGTGGGCCAGAACGATCGCCCGGGTCACCTGCTGCTGGCTGACGGCACCGGTTTTTTGCAGCCACAGTACCAGCAAGAGCAGATCCACGCGCCGTGGTTCGATATCAAGCTTCAGCGCCAGCGCGGCGAGGATCGCCTCGCAAAAGCGGTACAGCAGCGGAAATTTCTGCGCGAGAAAATTCTCCAGCTGGCGGCTTTTCTCGCGGCTTAAAGTGGACAGTGTCTGGCGGGAGCGATGGATAAGATAGTGGCTCAGGGCATAAATACAGTTGCCGTTAAACTGAATATTGAAGCGTTTTTCCAGCCGATAGAACTCTTCCCGCACCTGCTGCGTGGCCAGCAACAGCATATGGGCACTGTGGGCGTCCGGGTTATCGAAAATCAGCCGGTCAAAGAGCGTTTCAATCTCTTCACCCATGCTTTTTTGCGCCTCCTCCCAGCTATTTTTTTGACTCAGCACCGCTTCATACAACGCCAGCACGCGGCACTGGGTATCGTAAATCAGGCTCTGCGCCGGATCGCGCGCGCGCTGTAGCCAGTGCAGGCTGGTCTGGGGTTCAACAAGCAGCGGCTCCTCCTGGAGGAGAGGCTCATTGAGCGCTGGCGTTGCGGCCACGATGTTCTCCGGCAGATCGTGCAGCGTCACATTAAGCACTTCGCTGCCCGGCCGCCGGGCCCAGGCCGAAGCCACCGCGTATTTGATCACATTCTTCATCTCGCCAACGTTGCCGCGATAAACATAGTGCGTCAGCCCCTGCAACAACCTCGGCGTCAGCTGTAGCCGTGCGTTGAGCGTTCGTGCTTCCTGCCAGAAAAATTGCAGCATCAGCGCCTCTTTCTCGTGGCGGCTGCGATGCTGTAAATCCGGCAGGCTGATGAGAATCGGGATACGGCGAATAAAAGTTGTCAGGAAGGTGCTGTGAATGTCTTCGGTGGTAGCAAAAACCAGCCGCAGTGAAACAGGCAGCCCCTGCGCGCTCTCTCCAACGCGGTATATCTCTTTACGATCCAGCCAGGTAAACAGCTTTTCCTGCCCTTCCGCGTTCAGACGATGAACTTCATCGAGAAACAGCATCCCGCCGTTCGCCGCCTCAAAGGCCCCTGCTTTATCGCCCTGCGCGCCGGTAAAAGCCCCTTTGACATAGCCAAACAGGTTGGCAGCCAGCAGTTCCGGGTTATTGGCATACTGCGCGCAGTTAAAGCTGACGAAGGGAGCGTCGGGGGCCAGCAGCCCCTGGGCAATAGCGTATGCGTGCATCAGTTCCGCCATATAGCTTTTCCCGGTGCCGCTGTCGCCGGTGATAAGCAGCGGCAGCCCGCCGTCAGGATAAAACAGCGCGGTTTTCATCTGTTCAATGGGCTTTCGCAGACTACCGTCATGCCCGGTCAGCAGTGAAAAATGGTCGACCGGCTCCGGCCGACGATCGCTCTCAGCGAGCAGATCCGCCATGCTGGCGTACTCGTTACGGGATAGTGGAAAGAACTGCTGGCTGAACGCCTTTTTATGCAGGAAGTAGACCGGACGCGTGTTGATCTTCACCAGGACATCCTGAGCAACCAGCTGATTGAGATAATGGCTGGCGGTATTGCGCTGCATGGCAAAACGTTGAGCCAGGTCGCTGGCGGTAAAAACGTCGCTCAGGTTATCGGGGTCAAAAAAATCCGTCTGATTTTGTAGAAAAGCCAATAGTTCCGTTTTACGCATCTCATCCCCCATCATCACCATCACAGGCGTTTATGATGCGGGGAAATCGACCCGGCGTTGGCGCATAATTTATTTTTTGTGCTCTAAGCCACAAAACCAGCGCGAGGACGTTTGGTCGCGAGGATAAAAAAATCCGGAAGCGTAAACGCTTCCGGATTCGTCTGCCCGTCAGGGCTCGCGAGCAAGCCTGAAAATTCAGGCTTTCAGCAGTTGCTCAGCCGTCGCCTTCACGCTCGCCAGCAGAACTTTAACGTCCTCCAGGCACACGGTAGGATTCAGCAGCGTCAGCTTCAGGCAGGTGACGCCATCGGCTTCGGTCACGCCGACGTTGGCGCTACCGGAAGCCAGCAGCACGTCACCAATACGCTGGTTCAGCAGCGCAACGAAGGCCATGTCGTCACTTTGCGGGCGGAAGCGGAACAGCACGCTTGCCAGCTGCGGCTCCATCACCAGTTCCAGATGTGGCTGGGTTTTGACAAACTCAGCCACATCGCGCGCCAGCGTCACGCCGTTATCAATGATTTCGGCATACTGCTTTTTACCCAGCGCTTCGAGGCCCATCCACAGCTTAAGCGCGTCGAAACGACGCGTGGTCTGCAGCGACTTCGATACCAGGTTCGGTACGCCGTGTTCTTCATCGAAATCAGAGTTCAGGTACGCCGCCTGATAGCGCATCAGCTCATAGTGACGCGCGTCTTTTAACAGGAACGCGCCGCAGCTGATGGTCTGGAAGAACTGCTTATGGAAGTCCAGGGTAACGGAATCCGCCAGCTCAAGGCCGTTCAGGAAGTGACGATACTTCTCAGACAGCAGTAACGCTCCGCCCCATGCTGCATCCACGTGCATCCAGATCTGGTGCTCTGCCGCCAGCGCCGCGATGTCCGCTAACGGATCAATTGCGCCCGCATCGGTCGTTCCGGCCGTAGCGACGATCGCCATCACCTGCTCGCCGTTGGCTTTCGCCTGGGCCAGCTTGTCTTTGAGGTCCGCCAGATCCATACGTGAGAAGGCATCGGTCTTCACCTGGGTGACGGAACGGTAGCCCAGCCCCATCAGCGCCATGTTCTTCTGCACGGAGAAATGCGCGCTTTCAGAGCAGAACACTTTGATTTTGCTCAGATCGCCGGTCAGACCATTCTGCTGAATGGAGTGCCCCTGACGCGCAAAGAAAGCGTCGCGCGCCAGCATCAGGCCCATCAGATTGCTCTGGGTGCCGCCGCTGGTGAACACGCCCGCGTCGCCCGCCGCATAACCTACCTGCTCACGCAGCCATTCGATCAGTTTGATCTCAATGATGGTCGCAGATGGGCTCTGGTCCCAGGAGTCCATACTCTGGTTAGTGGCGTTGATCAGCACTTCCGCCGCCTGGCTAATCACCAGGCTTGGGCAGTGCAGGTGCGCCACGCACTGCGCATGGTGAACCAACAGGCTGTCTTTCAGAAAGTATTCAACCGCACGCTCAATAGCGGCCTGGTTGCCCAGGCCCTGAGACGTAAAGTTCAGGTTGATACGTTCGCGCAGCTGTTCAACGGTTTTGCCCTGATACATCTCAGGCTGTTTCAACCATTCAACGACCGCTTTCGTACTCTGCTCGATAGCGTCCTGATAGGCGGCAATACTCTGCGCCGAGCCGGACAGAATCGGGTTTACGTCTGACATTCGTTCCAACTCCGTTTAAACCGGCTTCACGCCAGCACCCAGCAGGGCGTTTTCGAATTTATCGAGGAACACTTCCAGCTCAGCGTTAGTGATCAGCAGAGACGGCAGCAGGCGCAGTACGCAACCGTTACGGCCGCCACGCTCCAGAATCAGCCCGTTTTCGAAGCATTTTTTCTGCAGCAGCGCGGACAGCTCGCCATCGGCCGGGTAGCAGCCCATGTGATCCTGCGCTTCGTTCGGCTTAACAATTTCAATACCGATCATCAGACCCAGACCACGTACCTGGCCAATCACCGGGTAGCGTTTCTGCAGGTCGGCCAGTTTGCCTTTCAGCCACTCGCCCTGGGCGGCAACTTTATCGGCAATCTTGTCGTCTTTGAGGATTTTCAGCGTTGTCAGACCGGTGGCCATCGCTAGCTGGTTGCCGCGGAAGGTACCGGTATGGTGGCCCGGAGCCCACGCATCGAACTGCTTTTTAATGCCCAGTACCGCCAGCGGCAGACCACCGCCAACCGCTTTGGACATCACGATGATGTCTGGCTCAATACCGGCGTGTTCGAAGGCGAACAGCTTACCGGTACGCGCGAAGCCTGCCTGAACTTCATCGATGATCAGCAGAATGCCGTGTTCCTGCGTGACTTTGCGAATGCGCTGCAGCCACTCGACCGGAGCCGGGTTTACACCGCCCTCGCCCTGTACTGCTTCGAGGATCACCGCAGCCGGTTTACGCACGCCGCTTTCAACGTCGTTGATCAGGTTTTCGAAGTAGTAGGTCAATGCTTTCACGCCAGCGTCACCGCCAATACCCAGCGGGCAGCGGTACTGATGCGGATACGGCATAAACTGCACTTCAGCCATCATGTTGCTGACGGCTTCTTTCGGCGACAGGTTGCCCGTCACGGAGAGCGCGCCATGGGTCATCCCGTGGTAGCCGCCGGAGAAGCTGATAATGCTGGAACGGCCGGTCACTTTCTTCGCCAGCTTCAGCGCCGCTTCAACGGCATCGGCGCCGGACGGCCCGGTGAACTGCAGGCAATATTCTTTGCCCTGGCCCGGCAATAAAGAAAGTAAATAAGATGAAAATTCATCTTTTAACGGCGTAGTAAGGTCAAGCGTATGTAACGGTAAGCCGCTTGTGATGACACTTTGAATGCTCTGGAGCACTTCAGGATGATTGTGACCGAGCGCCAGGGTACCGGCACCTGCAAGGCAATCAAGATATTGATTATTTTCTACGTCGGTAATCCAGACGCCCTGCGCTTTGGCAATAGCCAATGGCAGTTTACGCGGATAGCTGCGGACATTAGATTCAAACTCAGCCTGTCTTGCTAAAAAGGTATCATTGCTCTGTGGTAATGAATTAGCACTTAAAGTATCAATACGGACTTTATCCGTCATCATATCACTCCTACAACCAGGTGTAGATTAACGCCTGATTGAATAAATGGTTATAAGGATTACCTGTAAAAAAGCGCGGCTAATATATGTTGTTTTAGCACTGGACTCAATCATTTATTTTGCATTGCAGAAAAATGTCATTTTCACCTTTAAAATCAATGCATAACAGCAACATCATAATGCTCATTTTATAAGAATTTGTTACTTTTTATCTTACAAAACGTCATACAGCCGTCATCCGAATGATGTAAAGAAAGCCATCGATTTTTCATGGTTTTATTATTCTTTTACATGAATTTACCATTATTAATGTATGCATTAAGTCGTTAAAGCATGATTTTTCACTTGTTTGCGATGAAATATAATAAAAAAGTCGATCCCTCTGAATAAATCACTTACTATGGCGCGCTTATTTGCAGGCTCTGTAAATAAAGAACTAATGCGCATCACCCGGTAACGCGTACAGGCGAAACACGTTATCGACAACAGGAGTGATTCCTGGGTTGTTATTAGAAATGTTCGCGGGCGGACATTTCGTAAGGCGAAGACCGCTTCCCTTATGCCGAGAATGAAAATTTTCTAGCCATTACATGATGGCGCCCTGATATGAGATTGTTATGACTCGCATTTATCCACATTTCATCGTTGCCAAATTTGGCGGCACCAGCGTCGCTGACTTTGACGCGATGAACCGCAGTGCCAGCATTGTTCTTGCTGATCCCAACGTTCGTTTAGTCGTTCTCTCTGCTTCGGCAGGCGTGACTAATCTTCTGGTCGAGCTTTCTGAAGGTCTGGAAAGTCGTCAGCAATTAGACAAGCTCGAGACGTTACGTACTATCCAGTACAATATTATTTCCCGCCTGAAGCAGCCGACCGTTATCAGCAAGGAAATTGATAATCTCCTCGACAATATCGGTCACCTGGCGCAAACGGCGGCCACTTCGCCATCCGCCGCGCTGAGTGATGAACTGGTCAGCCACGGTGAGCTGATGTCTTCCCTGCTGTTTACCGAGGTCCTTCGTGAGCGTGAAGCGGAGGCCAGCTGGTTTGACGCCCGCAGCGTCATTCGCACGGACGACACCTACGGTTGTGCAGCACCCGATATTGATGCCCTGGCGACGCTGGCCGAGACGCATCTGCGCCCGCGCCTGGAACAAGCCATTATGATTACTCAGGGGTTTATTGGCCGTGACGCGCAGGGCCATACCACGACCCTGGGTCGCGGCGGCAGCGACTACACGGCCTCACTGCTCGGCGAAGCGCTGAATGCTGGTCGGGTTGATATCTGGACCGACGTGGCGGGAATCTACACCACTGACCCCCGTATCGCGCCGAACGCCAAACGTATCGATCGTATCTCGTTTTCTGAGGCCAGCGATATGGCCGCCTACGGCGCGAAAGTGCTCCATCCGGCAACGTTGCTGCCAGCCATGCGCAAAAACATCCCGGTGTTTGTCGGCTCAAGTAAAAATACCGCCGCCGGTGGCACGCTGGTGTGCAGCACCACCGAGAACCCGCCGCGTTATCGCGCGGTGGCGGTACGACGTAAGCAAACGCTGCTGCGCTTGCACAGCCTTGACGCGCAGCCGTCCTGCCACTTCTTAGCCCAGATGTTTGCCCTGTTAGCGCGTCATTCTGTCGCCGCCGACCTGGTCACCACTTCTGAAAACAGCATCGCGCTGGCGCTGGACTCTACTCACGCCACCTCCGGTGAGGACCATACGCTAACCACGTCATTATTTACCGAGCTCTCTTCCCACTGTCGAGTTGAAGTGGAAACCGGGCTGGCGCTGGTCACGCTGGTTGGGAATCAGCTCACGCAGGCATCCGGCGTATTTAAAGATGTTTTTGCCTGGCTTGAAGAACACGCGGTACGCATGGTCTGCCACGGCGCATCCAGTAATAACCTGTGCTTCCTGCTGCCTGCCAACGAGGCCGATAGCGCCATCAAGGCCCTGCATCTCCAGCTTTTCGAGTCATAAGGCGATAAAAACAAAAAGTCCCGGCCTTGCGACCGGGACTTTATTATCTGTTTACTGGCCCCTCTCAGGAACCCTTTATTTAGCTATGACGGTGCGAGGTACCCCCACCGCGGCGGCAACGTTTATCATAGTGACGAACCCACCAGTACTTATCACTCACCTGCTCATGCCCGCCGATACGTGCACCGGTCAGCCAAAGAATAGCGCCAACGAAGATGCTTAAAATCGCCCCATGCGCAAAAAACTGAGGCAGGTTAAGCTGCGGCAATTGGTTTAAAATGGAGTAACCTACACCGCCGATCATAACGACCAAACCTAACCCCATGAGCACATTACCGAGTAACGAAGCGTTTTTGCGTTTCATAGTGTCACCTCCGTAGATTGCTTTGGGTTTAGGGATATATCCCTATTCCTTGTGTGTAAAGTATAGACAACAGCGCTGTGGATAAGTGCGTGGCCGATCACAAACGTGAACATATCATCAACATAACTTTACATTTAAGTGACTGAAATACTTTTCAAACAATATTATTCCGTACATCAACTATTCAGTTTTCAGCCCTTTCAGCGCTAATTTTTGTCAAGCGCGTCGTCACAACGTAAACTAGCCGCCGGAAAGATTGCCCACTCAGGAACAAAAACGTGACGATTAAACTGATTGTCGGCCTGGCGAATCCCGGCGCAGAGTACGCGGGAACGCGTCATAACGCGGGCGCATGGTACGTCGATTTACTGGCAGAGCGCTTTCGCGCCCCGCTGCGTGAAGAAAGTAAGTTTTTTGGCTACACCTCCCGCATTAATCTGGCCGGGGAAGATGTACGCCTGTTGGTGCCAACCACCTTTATGAACCTCAGCGGTAAAGCTGTGGCGGCGCTGGCAACCTTCTATCGTATTAATCCGGATGAAATTCTGGTGGCTCATGACGAGTTGGATCTTCCTCCGGGCGTGGCGAAGTTTAAACTCGGCGGCGGCCACGGCGGCCATAACGGCCTGAAGGACATCATCAGCAAACTGGGCAATAACCCTAATTTTCATCGCTTACGTATTGGAATCGGCCATCCGGGCGATAAAAACAAAGTTGTGGGTTTTGTGCTGGGTAAACCGCAGGCGGCTGAACAGAAGTTGATCGACGATGCGGTAGACGAAGCGGCGCGCTGCACCGAGATCTGGCTGAAAGACGGGCTGACCAAAGCAACTAACCGATTACACGCTTTTAAGGCGCAATAGACCGACGACTGCGGTATTTTTCCCGCATGACGTGTATAATGGTCTGAGTTATTTACTTTTCTACAATCTGTTCTCTATGACAGGTTGAATATCAAAAGATTAAGGTGATTTAAACATGGGATTCAAATGCGGTATCGTTGGTTTGCCAAACGTAGGCAAATCCACCCTGTTCAACGCGCTCACCAAAGCGGGTATTGAAGCGGCGAACTTCCCGTTCTGTACTATCGAGCCGAACACAGGCGTTGTGCCGATGCCCGATCCACGTCTGGACCAGCTGGCGGAAATCGTTAAACCGCAGCGCATCCTGCCGACCACCATGGAATTCGTCGACATCGCGGGCCTGGTAAAAGGCGCATCTAAAGGTGAAGGCCTGGGTAACCAGTTCCTGACCAACATCCGCGAAACCGAAGCGATTGGCCACGTTGTTCGCTGCTTCGAAAACGACAACATTATCCACGTGAATAACAAAGTGGATCCGGCTGACGATATCGACGTCATCAACACCGAGCTGGCGCTGTCCGACCTCGACACCTGTGAACGCGCGATTCACCGCGTGCAGAAGAAAGCTAAAGGCGGCGACAAAGACGCCAAAGCCGAGCTGGCCGCGCTGGAAAAATGTCTGCCGCAGCTGGAAAACGCAGGCATGCTGCGTGCGCTGAAAACGCTGACCGACGAAGATAAAGCGGCCATCAAATACCTGAGCTTCCTGACCCTGAAGCCAACCATGTATATCGCCAACGTCAACGAAGACGGTTTTGAAAACAACCCGTACCTCGATAAAGTGCGCGAAATCGCCGCGGCTGAAGGTTCAGTCGTGGTTGCCGTTTGCGCCGCTGTCGAAGCCGATATCGCTGAACTCGACGA
Source organism: Kluyvera sp. CRP (assembly GCF_019930565.1). NCBI lineage: Bacteria > Pseudomonadati > Pseudomonadota > Gammaproteobacteria > Enterobacterales > Enterobacteriaceae > Kluyvera > Kluyvera sp. CRP. The sequence goes on from NZ_CP082841.1 coordinate 3,960,475, forward strand.
TGCTGACCGTGAAGAATTCATGGCTGAAATGGGTCTCGAAGAACCGGGCCTGAACCGCGTGATCCGCGCCGGTTACGAACTGCTGAACCTGCAGACCTACTTCACCGCGGGCGTGAAAGAAGTTCGCGCATGGACCATCCCTGTTGGCGCAACCGCACCGCAGGCGGCGGGTAAAATCCATACCGACTTCGAAAAAGGCTTTATCCGCGCACAGACCATCGCGTTTGAAGATTTCATCACCTATAAAGGTGAGCAAGGCGCGAAAGAAGCGGGCAAGATGCGTGCAGAAGGGAAAGATTACATCGTTAAAGATGGCGATGTGATGAACTTCTTGTTCAACGTCTAAATAAAAGCTGCTGTCTCATGAGGTTTCGCTGAATCTCATAAACATCAATAAAGCTATAAATCCACGCAATTGCGTGGATTTTTTATAGACGAAAACTGAGAAATAGATTTTCCTCATGGCTTGAGGACATGTTTATGTCGCTTCACAGTGAAGCTCTGATTGAATGGAGGGCCAGTGTTCCGTCCATGTCTGTAGCAACGAATGAAGCAGATTCAAATTCTTGACCCCAAACTTACGTAAAACTTTAACTTTGTGCGCACTGAACGTTTTTCTGCTAATACACAACCGCTCGCTCAATTCGTCTGCATCAGGTTCGCCAAACAATATCTTAATGACCCATTCTTCTCTGCCGCTTAAACTCGGGATTAACGCCTTATTCGTCTCTTCGGTTAACAAGCATTGAATATATTCCTTTACTGGCGCATCACGCATGATCCGATAATCACAAAAGTACAGCAATGCACGATATGGGTCTGATATCTTATGTTTCTGTAACTCAGTGGAGTGAAAGATATAAACATAGTGCTGCCCAGTATCGAAAACGATAAGATCATCAGTATTGAAAACTGGCATCCGCTTAATAATGTTCGTCATCCCAGAAATGAAATAATTATCCCTCGAAAGAATTTTCACATCCTAATCCATTTTTGTTTATTTTTAGTTTGACTAGCTCAGCAACAGAAAACACATCAGTAGAATAATAAACTCTGCTGTCCCATATCACCGTATTGTAGAGAAATAATCATATGGAATTGCGAACGTCCCTGTTCGCCCAAAAGCAATATCCTCATGCTACATGAGTGGTTACCTTTACCCGGAGTTGTATTGATAACATAAATTATCATTACCTCCGACTCAATCCATGGTTAAAATCTAACACAGGGAACAGAATGTTCTCTATCAAAAAACGCTATTGAGCCTATTAATACTGCGTCAAAATTAAGGTAGCCGAAGCAGTAAATGCCCCCGTTGCAATATCATCAAAACTCAGTGAGGCCGGCTTAACTGGCGTAAAACTTAATGGCACAGTCGCGCTACCGTTCGTCACACTTAACTTCTGACTCACACCGTCGCTGACCGTCTGGCCATTCCAGCGCATTTCCACCCCCAGATTATCATTGCTGGTTCGAATCGCCTTATTATTCCACGCAGGAGATACCAGGCTCATTCTGACATCAAAATCTACAGTATGTGCGGCATCACAAACAATGTTGAAATCTTTATTTATAGTTTGTGATGATGTGCCGCCAGAGACAATATCGCCACGTTCTATCTGCCCCAAATCTACATTAAAAGTTGCACCGGATAAAACTTTACAAGTAGCGGTATTAATATCTGCATCATTCGCCGCAAAGAACGTCCAGGTATAGTTGTGACGCTCGCCGTGATTATTCGTTTGCACAAATCGTATGCTACCGAGTTTATCACCGGACTTGATATGAAGTTCCTCACCCAGCGAGGTTAATTCGAAATAGAGTACGACGGGCAATTGTCTTGATTCGCCATCGTCGAGATCGAAAATTTTCGTCTCTGATACCGGCGACGGATGATCCACACCTGAGATCAACACACCATATTTAAGATTTTTAAAAATAGTACTATCAAGTTTTACCCCATCACTCCCCAGCCACATGGTATCTATCCATCCTTTCTGTCCTGCCGTATTTTTACAGGTAATTTGTGGGGCGAGATCGATAATTCTGTTTTTCCCGGTGCTGACATCTGAACTGATGTTAACATGGATATCAGCGTCACCACCGTGCCAACCTATCGAAGCACACTCGTAGGCCGATGCAGCCGCACTTTGAAGCAGCAAAAATGCCAGCAAAGGCAATGTTGTTTTCATTTGATCTTTCCTAGGGGTAATTAAGCTCAAAAGTCGCCAACGCGCTGAATACGCCACGACGCAAAGTGCGATTTGCCAACGCACCAGGTTCACCCATCACGTAGCCATTAAGCTCCAGCTCACTATTACCGCTATGAAGAGAAAACGCAGGTATCGTTTTATTAAAAGGCAATGGCGTACCGTCAGGCAGCGACATTCCGATGGCCAACCCGCTATCGGTAGGCGAAGCTACGGCTAACAGACCTGGAAGCTCCGTGCTCTCGGTGCCCTTAAACGTCACTTCAACCTGGTTGCCCAGCGTGAGATCACACTCTTTAAGTTTGATGACAAACGGCTGCGCATGTGTGCGGGTGTGCAAATAAAGGTAGGTATCTATCACCGTGCCGAAATCAAGGGTAATTGCAGTAGAGGTTGGGTCGAGTTCGCAAGGATCGGCAACCAATTGGCCATCAAAGTGCAGATTATTACTGACCTCTTTTACTCCACCTCCGGCAGCCACAACTCCCTGCGCCGCGCTCAGGAGTAATATGCCGAGCACGATGCGCCGCTTGCTGATGTTATTCATGCCACTCTCCTTATAGATATTCCGCCAGCAGGGTTGCGGTTGCGCTGAACGCGCCTTCAGTCAGCTCGCTAACGTTGGGATCTTTTACCGGCACGGCTTCGAGCGTAGGCGGGTTCTGATAGGTGATATCCAACGCTTTGTTGAGCTCAAATGGTTGGCCGTTCTGACGAATTTGGATTCCCAGCCCTGTGGCATTGGTGCTCAGCGCGCTGGCGTCAAACGACGTGGCGTTGCCTTTCACTATCATGGTCAAACGCCACATCGGGTCGACATCATCGCAGACCAGTTGGTAACCAATAGTCTGTTTGTAACGCTGCCCGTCCACCTTATGAATACCCACATTGTCAAAATGAATACTCAGGTCACGATCGTTGTTGATATGACAGGGGTGGATTCTCAAGGTGCCATGAAATGCGATATCACGGCTGTCTCCGGTCGCCACGGCGAGAACCGGCCCGGTGCCGCAAAGGGCAACTAAAAAAAGTGCAGCGCACAGAGATTGTCGGCTGATAATGGAATAGTTCATCCTGTTCGCCTTAGTTATAAGCCACCTTCAGGGTTGCCGTAGCGTTAAACGCTTGACCATCCTGAAACCGGGCGCCGTTTTGTTTTTCCAGCACTGCATACAACGTAGGTGGGCTGGCATTATTAAAGTCAAACCATTGGTTAAGCGGTAAGGTTACACTGCCATTTTGCAACTTTATCGTCAGGCCGTTGGCATCCGTTTTAAGCTTGCTGTTATCACCGTCCGCCGAGATACCAGCAACCTGCATCTGCAGGGTTTTACCATCCGGATCACCTTTACAGTTCACCTGATAGGGGATCATCTGGCGATAGGTCGTTCCAACGATCTCATTGATATAAACATCGCCGAATTCGACTTTAATGGGGTCGCCATTAGAAAAACTGCAGGACGCGGTCGCGATGACCTCGCCGGTCAGACTGATATTCACATTGCTGGAGCCCGGCCCGGCAGCCGAGTTAGCAGCCACGAGCAGCGTCATCGCGGCCACGCTGTGAGTCAGAGACTTCATAAAGCGTTCCTCAGTCATAATTCAGCTCGAACCCCACCGTTGCGCGCCATTCGCCCGAGATTAGCGCCTGCGTCGTCCTTTCCGCCTGAACGCGGTAAATCAACGCATCGTTCCCCGGGGTGACGAATTGTGGCGCGCCGCGTTGCCCAAGACGAACATTGCGACCCGCGCTATCAGTCATACGTAGCCCCATTCCGGTGATGCCCTCGACTTTAATAAGCTCAGGCGTATCGGCATCCGCAGGGGCGACAAACGTCACGCTGACCATAGGCTGATAACGATCCCAAAGGTGATTGCCCGTACGTTGGTCGAGCATATTGCCGCCAACATGAACGCAGTCGCGCAGGCGCAAAACGAAAGCTATCGCCTCACTGCGGGACCCGACCTTGCTCAGAACCTGCGCCGGGATCCGCCCCAACGTGACCTCCTGATTTTGCGAGGCCATATCGAGACGGCAGGCGCCCTCGACAAACTCGCCGTAAACGTGCAACTCGCCGTGTTCCCCTTCCACCTTCCAGTTGTCCGGATCGGCGCAAGCCACAGATGGCAGACCGACGGTGCCGGCAACAAGCAACATCGCGAAAACTTTTCTCGCCTGCACCATCCGCCATCCAGGGCCATTCATCGTTTCAATCATCGTCATGGCACTTATCCGGCCTTACTGTCCACAACCCGACAAATATCGTGCTGACAGCTAAATATCAGCTTTGGCCGACCGCCATAATCGTTAATCCAGGTCAAGACCGGTTTATCACCTAGCGCACCGGCCTTCACTGTGAGCGGTGATTCGCTGAAAGGCGCAATCATTACCGGGTCGAATCCCGAAACAGGTTTACCGTCAGGCTGTTTGAAAGCGGCGGCCAGCGTCACATAGTAAGGACTGGGATTACTGACGCGATAGCCCTCACCCTGGCGGGTTAACACCAGTTTTTTCTGCCAAAGATCATGGGCGTTGCCACGGTTGAGCTGTAGCGCAGCGGGGCGATAAAACAGTTTAATTCGCGTTTGCAACGCAATCTGAAGGGTATTTGCTTTGCTGCTCTTAGGCGGGATTTCCCTTAGATTAAAATAAAAAATTGACTCTCTATCCTGCGGTAGCGATTGTGCATCATCAGTCAGCTGCAGCTTCACCTGCCCTTTAGCCATTGATTCTACCCGCTGCAATGGCGGTAACGCCGCAATCGGGCCGCTGATTTTGTTTCCCGATTCATCTTCAATCCACGCCTGTGCCAGATATGGCAATGCTTTGTTTTGATTGGTGATGTTCAAACTCATTGACTTGTTTGCACCGTTAAACACCGCTCGAGTGCGATCGAGCGTGACGGCAGCCTGAGAACCGTGGCTTATCAGTGCGCAAGTCAGAGCCGCGCCAGCCATCGTGGGTAATAAATGATATTTCATACAGAGATACTCGCTGTTATTGGCCCGCCATAAATACGCCGGGCCGCATGTTGTCTCCACGGCTGCGGAGAGTTGAGGTGTTAAATTTGCGGTGAGCAAGTTAACGGTAGAATACGGGTAGTTGTCGGTAAGGGTTTTGGCAGCATGATTGCGCACTGCGTTTGCCCATCCCACATCACCCGCATGCTCTCTCCTGCCACCATCCCCGTTAGCCACACCATTCCATCATCGTCAACGATCCCTGCCTGGCTTTCGTGATGGCTGACCACCACCGCGCCAAATGGCACCGCACTGCCGTCCGTAAGACGCAATCGCACCATGGATTTGTGTCCGGCGATCATGCCAAAACGGCGATAGCCGATAGCCCCTTCCGTTAGCGTTCCCTGCACGACCGATCGCGTGGCTTCCACATTATCGGCAAGATCGTTCACATCCACGCTGACGCTGCTGCGATAGCCTTTGTTGATATCCGCGACCACTGCCTTGCCAAAACGGTTCGTCTGCGTTCCCGCACCGTAGCCGCGAATGGGTACCCCGGCTATGCCAGCGGTATCCACCATCATGCGCGTCCCGCCCATACTGCTTACCCGGTGCATCGCCATCCCTTGCGCTGTGGCCGTAAGCCCCCCCTGGATGGCACCGCCCCATGAACGATAGTGTCCCTGTTCGTAGCTTGTATTTACCGAGAGTTCCGCGACATCACCTTTATGGGTAAAATACGCGCTACTGGTTCCCCGTCCCTGCTGAGCAACACCGGCTTTAAGTCGATAGCTGTTGTTCAGATCAATGCTGTTGAAATAACCCACCGTTGCGCCATTGCCTGAACTTCCCGCCTGGCTATCGACGTTAAAGGTTCCGCCATTTCCCCACGGCACCGAGAGACTAAGGTAAGCGCCATCGTCACGGGTATGGTTAAAAAAGGTGCGGTAGGCGGAGAAATTCAGACCCAGGTTTTTCAATTGCCCGACATCAAAAAAGCGTGATACCGAGAAATTGTAGGTTTCGTTATCTGGTCGGTCCCAGTAGGTCTGGTGGCTATAGTTCATGTAGGCACTTAGCCCGATCTGCCGAAACTGTTTATTGAAGGCAATGGTGTAAAGCTCCTTGTTGTTATTACCCGCAATGCCGTGATAGCGCGCGTTGAGGAACTCAGACATATTCATAAAATTACGCTGCGAAAATCGATAGCCCGCAAAAGTGACCTGGCTGTCATATTCGTCAAAGCGTTTAGAGTAACTAAGACGCCAGGATCCACCCGTTTTACTGCCCGCGCGCGGCAGTACGGCATGAGATTCCGTCAAATCGAATGAGATCGCACCTAAAGCCAGCAGGTCGCGTCCGATCCCCGCTGACAGCGCGTTATATTCGCCCGCCAGCAGGCTACCGCCGTACAGTGACCAACCGTTGTTCACACCCCACGAAAATTCCCCCGTCACAAATCCCGGTCCCAGGCTGTTGTGACGGTAGTCCGACGGTTTACCCATTGCCAGTTTGTAACGCACCATTCCCGGCCGTGTCAGATAGGGAATATTGGCGGTATCCACCTGGAAACTGCGTACGCTGCCATCCTGTTCCTGTATTGCCACATCCAACGTGCCGGAGACCGCCGTATTCAGATCCTGAATACGAAACGGCCCCGCCGCGACGGTGGTTTCGTGGAGCACACGCCCCTGCTGGCTGATGGTGACTTTAGCGTTAGTTCTGGCGACGCCAACCACCTCCGGCGCATAGCCGCGGAGATTTGGCGGCAGCATGGTGTCATCCGACTCCAGGCTACTTCCCGTATAGCGGAAACTGTCAAACAATCCTGAGTTAAGATAGTTTTCGCCTAACATCAGTTTCGCCTTAAGCGTAGGTAGAGCGCGCCATGCGTAATATCGACTCCACGCCCACTCACGTTGTTCGTCCTTGTTCATTCCATCACTATGGCTATAGCGCCCTTGCCAGTCGGCGCGTACACGCCAGCTGCCGAGGTTAAAACCGGTCGTCCCATTACCGGTCAATGACTTCGTCTCACGACGGTTTCCCACCGCATAGCGAGAGGATTGTCCGTTGAGGTTATAATCGAAAATCGCCCCACCGATTCCTTCATCCCAACTTCCGGGAGGATCCCAGTTCTCAGCGGTATACTCCAGATACGCCTGGGGAATGCTCAGATATAGCGTGTTACTACCAAGATCCGCGCGGACGCTGGCACCAGGCAAACTGACCAACTGTAAGCAGGTATCGTGGTGCCACCATGTGAGCGAGTTCTTCACGGAAGATTTAAGATCTAGCTGCGCGACCAGATCCGGGGTCAGGCAAACCTCACTCCCCTTTGGGTCATCATCCGGCGCGAAAAAATTCAGCGGCTGTTCAGGCAACTCGGTCTTATTCAGACGCACGACCATATGGTACTTTCCCGGCATGATAAAACCGGCGCGAGAAAACTGGCTGAGATCTATTTTCGCCCGGTCACCAACATCCAGCACGTCGGTATTGAACTGGATAGCTTCCGCCGCATATACCAGGCTCGGCGCTCCCTGTATAGCCAGCGCAACCAGCAGCGCAATCCCTGAGTAGTTAAAAACTTGCCTCATCAAAAATAATCCAGTTTAAAACGCACCGTCGTCTGATAGGCACCAGCCCGCAATTTTTGATGGTTACCCACCAGACGTAGACTGTAATCAAGACGCATGGCGCCAGGCATTATCTGCCCCTCAGAAGAAGCGATACCCGGTAACATACGGTTTCCCGCCGCATCCATAATTTCGAGACCAATTCCACGGGCCTCACCACCCAGGGCAAACAATGTTCCATCGGTGATAGCGCCATCGAAAGTGACGCTAAAATGTGACCAGTCAGGATGGTTTGGCAACATCGGCTCCAGCGCGCAGTTCTCGAGGTGAATACTGAACGACTTCGACGGTCCAACACCGGTGCTGATAATTTGGTCCAACGGCAAGGTGATAAGGTCGATAACCTGATCCCGGCTATCGACCTTAATCGCACAGGGCGTATCGATGATTGCCCCCTGCATGCTGACCTTTCCATGCCCCTGATCCCCAACGGAGGTCGCCAGTACGCTCGCGGAGAAAAATGGCAGTGTTAACCACAGCAGCCGCAAAGGCGTGACAAATGAAGCACTACATTTCATAGGTACCCCGCATATAAAAACCGTACCGAAAATGCGTAAGGCCAGACTCGGCTTACTGGTAGGCCAGGGTAAAATTAGCAACCGAGGAAAAGTCGCCCGGCACAACGGACGAAGAGGCACCATTGCCCTGCAAATAAGCGGCATAGGTCAGGGTGTTATCCCCTTGCTGAGTTTTCGTTGCCGTGCTGGGTGTTCCGAGTGGAATATTGGTACCTTCATCATTGGTAATGGCGATTGCCGCGCCTTTGGCGGTGCCAACCAGCGCCAGGTAGCCCGGCTGGGCACTGGACTCTGAGCCGGTGAAGGTGATGGTGACCGTTTTATCTGTGAGTCCGGAGAGATCGCAACTTTCCAATTTGATATCAAATGGTCGTGGACGTGATTTTCCCCCATTCATCAGGGCTTTGTTAGAAATTTCGCCAAGATCGACTGTTTGCTCAATACTATCGGGAGTGATTGAACATGGGGCATCAATAATTGCTCCGGTAAATGTAACCTTACCATGGCCCTGATCTCCTGCCTGCACATAACCGGAGAATACGGTGGTCGTCAAGCCAATAGCCCAAGCCCATTTAATTAATTGCATCTTTGTTCATTCCTGCAAAAGTGAATAGATATCACCAACACTTGCTTTATCCGCATAGTGCTGGTGAACCACATTTTTATGTGGATTAAATCTACTTAATTTATACAATCAGGACTTTCAAAAAACGACACAGTTAATATATGCCATTTGATAAAAGTGTTTTTTGCAAGAATAATTACGGCTGATTTTTAGCGTTACTCGCGTATGCTGATACCAGCATTGTTCTCCACGCATATAATCAGACAACCTGTCCAGGTTAAGAGTTTTAGGGCGTGGTGAAACACTGCTGTTAGTACGATAGAGCAAGATCTTAACACCCTTCTGGCGATTGTCGCCAGAAGGAGACTCTAGTTTTAAAAACTATATATCTGTGCGCTTTCTGCACTCATCATTATTGAAGTTGTAGGAAGAGTTTATACATTGACAATAAAATCAATCGACGTTCTATTTCCTCTATTTCACAGCGCCAATTAAAAACGCATTAAATATCATTATGAATAACCTCTAACTCAATAAACACACTTTCAATTCGACATACACCATATATCAAATAGAAAAAAAACAGCTGACACATGCTTATCGCTAATTATACGGAGAGGACATTCATTATCATTCATAATTATAAATGCGCGTTTTAAAATCACATTACAATAGCCTTGTGTAAATAATAATTATCATGGATTACAAGCAACGTATTTACTTTCTTGAGCCTTTCTCTCTACTGCATTTGGGACATGGCTTGTGTGATTACCCTTCACTTTGGACTGCACCTCATCATAGCAGTAGGCGATAAAATCACACTCACTCTTTACTTTCTCAAAAGCATGGGTGAAGTGTTGTGCTTTTTTTAGCTCCCCTCCTCTGACATAAATTAAAGCCAGGATGCCTTTCACAATTGATGTAAAGCAGGACCGTGTGAGTAACAACTTGTCACCGATTTCAAAGACATTAGAATAGTCTCCCATCAGATAATAAATAATCAGTGATAATGTCCTTGCAGAGTATGACGCCTTATTAAGATCAATAGAAATATTATTCATCCGCAGTGCATTATAATAGTCGCCATTAGTGACAAGGTAACAAGCGTAGTAGTAATAGACTTCCGCCACACCAGGGTACAACAACAGTGCGAGTTTGAATTTCTCCTCTGCGGTATCCCCTTCATCGAGAACGCCCTGCAACGCTAAAGCGATCGCTTTATTTTGTTCCCTGGCCGCCATCTTCTTAAAGATATGGTTTATCTCATCGCGTAAATACGAATATTTAATGATTCCATGATTAACGATTGAGAAGTAGATAGCCATGGCCTCATGGAATTTATTCACATAGTGTTTTCGCAGTCCCTCCTGTTCACAGATAAGGTCCAGATGTTTTCTCAATGCGCGAGTAGAGTAATGTTGATGCTTTTCTTCCGCGATTATTTCACTACCTATCTCTGTCACGGGAGTAGCGATATTCACATCTCTTATCGTTACACCAATCCCTGAAAGCAGTATGGTGATCATCTTAAAAATAGCGTGAAAATTAAGATGATGATCGCCCGTCAGGGTCACCCCCTCACGACCAAGCACAGAATGGTCGTAAGCTCTGACTAACTCCAGCCTGATAATACAGTTATCGTCAGAATAGACTTCTGCACCAGTGATGTAATAGTCTGCATTTGATTTTTCAATTGCTAATAAAAAATCACTATAGTCCCGATAGGCTCGTGTGACAAATGAAGAAATCACGTGCATGGATACTGAACTTTTCATTTTTATGCGTTGTAATCTTTCTACCAGCATATCGTGAAGCGATATAGATAATTTATTATTCTCCATTTCAAACGGAAATAATGCAATGCTGGGGTTGCCCGATGCAGGGGGTTGTAGTACTGGCGTAGGTGTATCATCTAAGGAAACATCGTCATCGGCTATCTGCACATCAAAGACAAAACGATAACCCTTACCATAAACTGTCTCAATAAAGCGCTTGCTATGAGAGTGCCCCAAAATTCGTCTCAGAACATAGATGCAGCGTGTCAGTGACTCATCGGAAACAATCCCCCCTTTCCAAACTAGCCGTACGAAATCCTCCTTAGTGACAACCTCATTTGCACGTTCCAGCAATAGTTTCAGCACTGCACTTTCCTTTGGTGCAAGCGTAATCTCATTCATTTCACTGTTGACAAGACGTCCATATCGAAACTTAAATCCTTCAAATTTGTAACATATAGAATCCATAAAAAAATCCTTTTACCGTGAAGATAAAAATCCCAATATAGTCTAAATATTCTATAAACGAGTTGATAAACACAATGATTTTTTACCCAAGCATTTTATTGCAGATAAAAGGATAGCTCAAATCATCATACCTATTGTTTTTTAACACACCCATATAATAAAAGAAAGGAGTTGAAACATCTTAAACGAAAAAACATGCACAATGTCCAGGAATAGCTCGTTTTTTATGAAGAATAGTTATCAAGGTAACTTTCACTATCACAACCAATATATGAATAAACGGCTTTTTTCCAGTTCATCGCTATTGGCTCCCTTCTCTCTACGTTCACAGAAGCAGATAACAGCATATAATCAGGTTGATATGTTGGTGCACCTAAGGCAATGAGATTTTCACATAATGCTGTCTTTTGAGTAAGGTCTGACATAGTAGCTTGAATGTGCAGCCAGAAATTATTTCGCTGGTTATTATCAAGAGCATCAATACTTTCTTTTAGCAACCGAGTGTGCATGGAACGCGCAAATTGCGTATCTACCTGAACCGCGTCATACCATGTTAAACTCCCGGCCAGAGCATACAAATATACCGCATCACTCCATGATTCTCTGACAACGCACGCATTCATATGCTCATACAGTGTCGCCGGCAATACACTATTGATTTTGCCTTCTCCAGGGACGCAACGATATGCCGGGCCAACAACTTCTTGATGATGGCTTGCCATTAGCGTTTTATTCGGCGGGAATGATTGACAGCCGCCAAGCAAAATAACACTGATAGCAATACTGCATTTCATATACAACAATTTACCATTCAGCATTTTCATCCTCATTAATCCCATTGGATAAGAGAATCTTTTGTTTCCATTCTTCATACATCATCAAGAAGCCAAGATTCAGGTCGGTCTTCGACTCACTCATATTTTCATCGAGACTTTTAATTTCCTCGACATGATTTTGCAAGACCACTTCTGAGTTGTAACTACTGATTGTATCAATATTGTTCATCTGTTAACTCCGCAATGCCTTCTTCTTGTAACGGTGGATACAATAAGCTCAACTGTTCATGGAGATATCTGATGGCCTCATTAGATATTTCGCGCTTTCGCTCGGCAAAAGTATATTTTGATGTCAGTGCATCAACGGTAGCATAGATAAACTCTTCAGGATAAAACTCAGCCAGTCGGTTATTATATTTAAATACGAACCTAGGTTCATCGTGGAACTCAAAAATCACGCCCCCGGAATGGTTCTTTTTGATCGCCTGAGCAAACCTTTCCTTTAGCTTTCGATTGGCATAAGGCATTAGGATATGTAATGGTAAAGATTCATCACTTTTGTCAAGTCCTTCAGCCCAATGCTCAACCACCTTTACATTAAAATCATCTTCGCTGATGATATCCGACAAAGTATTTTTCAGATCATTTCGTATCTTGACCGCCATTTCTTGAGTATGTTTTTCGCTGTTGTCAATGAATTGGCAGACCGAACTGAGAGACATTACCAACCCCTGTTCATAGCCAGCGCTATATGATTCACGGCGAATTTGCTCGCATTCTGCTTCTGCCTCTTTAATTATCCTACTGGCATTTTTTTTTGCCTGCGCAATAATGTCATGCGATCGCTTTATCAGGGATAATTTACTTGCAGGCAATAAAACATCTTCGGCAATATTTCGAAAAATAATATCATGAGGCTCGTTTTGCATGCTGAATAGCCATCCTTAATAGCAGTTCATCATTTTCACTATAAACTGCACTATGTGAAATCGGCGGTGAAGAGGAAAAAAGCAATGGGACTCTTTCTCGTATTGATACCGATAGTGAACAACTGAATGCCATTGCCTCCTGACAGGCCAACCGTACTAACTCCTGAGCTGTTAATCTCTCATGCCCCTGGCTTTCTGACTCGGTAAGGCAAGACAGCGCAAATTGCTGAGTCACCTTATCCAGTTTTGCAATCAGGCCGCTACGCGCGAGTTTTGCCCGATGGCGATGGCAGGCAGCCATTAATGCCGCACCGGGCAATAGTGCCCAGTGCGAAATTATATAACGCTCACGACTATTATTAAGATCAACGCAATCAGTCGATAACTTAAACCCTTCTAAAAGAATGTCATTCAATACAGATTGACATCTGACTGATGATAAATTCTCTATCGCCGGAAATCGATGTGGATGAATCCAGGATACAGGGTCATAAAGTATCCGCTGTGTTTCAGCGTACATTCTCCCTCCCTTCAGACGGCGAAGATTTTTGATCGGAAACCGCTACGCTGTTCTGAACTTCGGGGTTAATTTCAGCCTGTGCCTCGCCCGTTTGCTGGTGCTGGCCTTTATTCCCATTGAGCATGGAATGCTTACCTAAAGCCGAAGCTAATGTATGCCCTTTCTTTTTGAATACCATCGCAGCGATTAATACAAAGCTCACTGCTAACATAGCTACGATAAATAACCAAGTCATCAACGATGGAGAGCGCTCAGGCGCAATAGCTGGCGCTATCCGCTGAACGCTGTCAACTTTTGACAAAATGACCGAAATATTATCGTATTCCACATCCTCGAAACTGTTTTTCAAAAAACGTTTCACATCCCCAACCAAAAGCGAGGTATCAGTGATCTGATTATCGTAATTGAGCAGCGACGATAAATGGATAGGCTTTTTCCTGCTGTTCCCTTCTCCTGCATCAATATCATAGCTAACGTGTACCCGGGCTGAGACGACTCCCCGTATAGCTAACAACGACTGGGCAAGGCGTTGTTCAATACCAGAATAAAGTCGGACCTTTTCCGCTCGCGGAGACGACACAAGAGAATCAGCAGGAAACATCTGTGCAATTTCGATCTCAGGTGGTCTGGGTAGACCATACATAGCCATAAGATCAACGGCAGCGGCAAAATCCCGGGCATTAACAGAAACGGCAAAACCTTCTTTAGCCGTGCTCAGTTTCTCGGCCATGATGTTATTCCGCTGCAACAAAGCAATAACCTCATTAGCTTGATTTTGCTCAAGACCTTTGAGTAATTGCTCTTCCTTACAGCCCGTAAGAAGCAACACTGTTAATGGCAAAAATAAGTATGATTTTTTCATTATCAGGAACGTAGTAGAGTTTCAACCGCACTGACGCCTTTGCGAGTTAAGGTACTGATCATAGAAACTTGCAGGTTATAATCTGACGTGCGCTGCTGTAACTTGAATAACTCTGCAGGGTCCGATGTCACTTTCGATTGTTGTAATCGATTGATCACATCATTTTGTTCAGCTTCAAATGATGTTGAGGTTTTGGCATAGGCCTGAATCATCCGAGCTTCCAACGTGACAGAGGTTGGATCTGCCATTGAGATGTCTTTTGATTGCTCAGCGAATGCCTCTATAGGATTAACAATAAAGCTCATAACATTAATCTCATATTAACGGAAGTTGGTGATAATTGCTGAAGCCACATCCTTATATACTTTAACCACGTTGGACTGTGCATTACGATAAAGTGTATATTCTGATAAGCGTGACTGATATTTAGCCAAAAGCTCAGGGTTTGATGGATCGGCTGTCAACAATTTTAATGCTTCATCCAGTTCAGTGTTCAGATTTGTGACACCAGAATCGAACGATCCAGACATCTCAGATAAAAAACCATCCCAGTTGGCAAATGCTGCATAATTAACATCACTCATTTCATAGTTCCTTTTTTATGTTGCGTGGAAAATACCAATGTCCCGGAGATAACTTGACATATCCGCGATCTCCATATTTGTATGATTTGCCTTTCAGCCAATCATCTTTAAGCTCCATAGCAAATTGCACATACTCTCCTTTCCATATTTGGGAGTAGTGAGTAATAAATGTTTTTAATCTTTCAAGCTCACCATCGTCGAGTGCTCCACGAATAACCAGCGTCACGCTGTTGCTATTTTTTACCTCTGTAAAAGAGAGCGACAATTTTTCGAGGCCATCGATAGCCAGGCGGCGAATGCTTTGGTCAGAAATGCTCTTAACTGAGATATCAGTAGCATAATTAATATTTTTGGCGATCGAATCAGTAAACCTCTTCATTTCCGCTGGAGATAATTTCGTTCGCTCCGCACTAACCTCAATAACAGGATGCTCGGGATAATCAAGTCTGACACGATGAAGCTTGACCTGCGGCCAGTTGCTTTCTATCCATGTGCCGATTCGCTGTGCTTCATTGTCGGTTGTCAAGATCTTAGTGCGGTAAGGCGAAGGCGTTCGAATCATACTCTGAATGGCCCATTGCGCCGCGCTTTCGCTTTCAGAGAGGATGTAGATAATACTGTCCTTACCATAGATGATATGGTAATCGCCTACCTTATTATCCAGAAATTCAGCAACTGAAGTAATTTGACGCTGAGTTTCGTTCAGATAAGAGTATCCGGCAGCGGAGACGCAGCCAATAATGACGAAAGCCGCAGCCAATTTCCACCAAGGGCTTTTACCGGTGGTCGTTCTGACATCATCATTTTGCTCAGCATCATCATGTGACTGTTGATGAACATAATCGGTTAACAAATCGTCGGAAAAGGCATCCTTTTCATCTCTCCAACAGATCTTCTGCTCACCGATAGCAATTAATTTGTTCGCAGAAATTTCTTGTTCAGTCGCACCATCGACGTCAAATACATGTAAAACAAGAAGCTTATCTTTATCCTCTGGCACAAATATTTCAAAATTGGGCGACGGTACGCTACAGGGGATGTAAATCGTGTTATCGGGGGTGAGGGTTCCCTGGTGTTGCTGCTTAATATCATCTGCATGACAGACGATGAATACGGTTCTCCCGGCCGTAAGCGTGAACTCACACCCGCGTAGCGAACCATTAATCAAACGAATTACAACTTTTCGCGCAGAATTATTGTTTTGTTTTTTTTCCAGCATAATTAGTTTTATGATCCTGTGAGAAATGATAGACATCGAGCCCATCAATCATGACGTAATAGTACTCAGAGATGCGATAAAAATCATGATTCAATTGTGATGAAAACATAATCGAACAACGACAAAAACGATCATTTTTTCATAAAAAAAGCACTATGATAATAAAGTCATAGTGCCCTTTGATTACGCTGATTAATCTAATTGTAAAGTGACCCTAGATATTTTTGCACTTTCTGACAGTGTATCCACGATGTCGCACTTTAAAGACCGTTCGCTTTCGATACTGGTAAGGTACATAATAAGCCAGGAGGTGACTTTCGACACCGGAAACCAACCGGATAAATGATATTATGTGCAGTGGCTTGTCTTTGCGTAATGGAGATACCACATACTCATCACTAAGATCATCATCATCTATTTTATAATTCATGAGATTATGATAATCACATACATTTTTCCTGAACATATTCGTTGGGATCCCTCCCCTTACGCCCTCTAATTGCGACAAAAAATGCCGATATGGATACGAGGCCCCTCCCCCTGGAGTGTAGTAGCGATACTCCGCAGAGATAATGGCATTGATATTCATCAAACGTCCCTCTCTAAATGTGAACATTGACAAAATGATATATATCCTCCACGCGTTCTATTTTTGTTATATCTTCTTCTGTATAAGCAATCGAATACGTTTGCTCCAGCGCAACAAAAATATCAATCATTGCTAATGAGTCGGCCAAAAGATCGTAATACATATCTTTATCTTTAGTGACCTGCTCAATATCACAACATAATGCTTGAGCAATAATATTATTCACGGTACCTACAACATTTTGTTCTATTCTTCTCATGGCTTCCTCGTTCAAAATGGCTCGCAGCAAACTACTTTTTCGCTGTGGATTTTGAAACACCGCTGAAATATGGCGTCGCCTGTGATGAACCACGACTCCCTACAAACGATGACGATTTGTATGTCTGACCAGGAGTCACTTTGCTGGCCTGATTGCCATCAAGTCCTTGCCAGTGCGAACCCTGACGGTTCAACATGCCGGGTTCCTTCTGATTGGAACGCGGTACTTCAGTCGTGTTCGCGCGGGCGCTTAAGGAACCTGATGTTGCGGAGGCTGGCGACTGAGCTGTCACGTCGTGTGCCTTTCCGTCACCGGCACCCTGAGACGTATCCGGCGTGGCTGCTGACGCCGGCTTGCCAGGCATATTTCCCGCCAGGCTGCTGGCCGGCATCCGGTACAGCGTCCCCTGGCTGTTCAGCACCGTCGGGCCAGGCTCCACAATACGCCGGGCTTCTGCCGGGTTCGCGCGGGCGTTTGCGGAGCCCGGGCCGCCGATATACGGCGCGTCTGGTTTTGCCGCGGCCGGCGGCTGACCTGCCGCATCGCGTACCTTTCCGTCACCGGTGCCCTGAGACAGCGTGCTCCCCGGCGTTTGTGTCTCTTTGTTCCGCATTGTCCCGCCATCAGGCATACGCCCTGCTGACGTATCCGGCGTGGCTGCTGACGTCGGCTTGCCAGGCATATTTCCCGCCAGGCTGCTGGCCGGCATCCGGAACTGCGTTCCCTGGCTGTTCAGCACCCTCGGGCCAGGCTCCACAATACGCCGGGCTTCTGCCGGGTTCGACCGGGCGCTTGCGGAGCCCGGGCCGCCGATATACGGCGCGTCTGGTTTTGCAGAGGCCGGCGGCTGACCTGCCGCGTCGCGTACCTTTCCGTCACCGGTGCCCTGAGACAGCGTGTTCCCCGGCGTTTGTGTCTCTTTGTTCCGCGTTGTCCCGCCATCAGGCATACGCCCTGCTGACGTATCCGGCGTGGTTGCTGATGCCGGCTTGCCAGGCATATTTCCCGCCAGGCTGCTGGCCGGCATCCGGAACTGCGTTCCCTGGCTGTTCAGCACCGTCGGGCCCGGCTCCACAATACGCCGGGCTTCTGCCGGGTTCGACCGGGCGTTTGCGGAGCCCGGGCCGCCGATATACGGCGCGTCTGGTTTTGCAGAGGCCGGCGGCTGACCTGCCGCGTCGCGTACCTTTCCGTCACCGGTGCCCTGAGACAGCGTGTTCCCCGGCGTTTGTGTCTCTTTGTTCCGCGTTGTCCCGCCATCAGGCATACGCCCTGCTGACGTATCCGGCGTGGCTGCTGATGCCGGTTTGCCCGGCATATTTCCCGCCAGGCTGCTGGCCGGCATCCGGAACAGCGTCCCCTGGCTGTTCAGCACCCTCGGGCCAGGCTCCACAATACGCCGGGCTTCTGCCGGGTTCGACCGGGCGTTTGCGGAGCCCGGGCCGCCGATATACGGCGCGTCTGGTTTTGCAGAGGCCGGCGGCTGACCTGCCGCGTCGCGTACCTTTCCGTCACCGGTGCCCTGAGACAGCGTGTTCCCCGGCGTTTGTGTCTCTTTGTTCCGCGTTGTCCCGCCATCAGGCATACGCCCTGCTGACGTATCCGGCGTGGTTGCTGATGCCGGTTTGCCCGGCATATTTCCCGCCAGGCTGCTGGCCGGCATCCGGAACAGCGTCCCCTGGCTGTTCAGCACCCTCGGGCCCGGCTCCACAATACGCCGGGCTTCTGCCGGGTTCGACCGGGCGTTTGCGGAGCCCGGGCCGCCGATATATGGCACGTCTGGTTTTGCCGCGGCCGGCGGCTGACCTGTCGCGTCGCGTACCTTTCCGTCACCGGTGCCCTGAGACAGCGTGTTCCCCGGCGTTTGTGTCTCTTTGTTCCGCGTTGTCCCGCCATCAGGCATACGCCCTGCTGACGTATCCGGCGTGGCTGCTGACGCCGGCTTGCCAGGCATATTTCCCGCCAGGCTGCTGGCCGGCATCCGGAACTGCGTTCCCTGGCTGTTCAGCACCCTCGGGCCAGGCTCCACAATACGCCGGGCTTCTGCCGGGTTCGACCGGGCGTTTGCGGAGCCCGGGCCGCCGATATACGGCGCGTCTGGTTTTGCCGCGGCCGGCGGCTGACCTGCCGCGTCGCGCACCTTTCCGTCACCGGTGCCCTGAGACAGCGTGTTCCCCGGCGTTTGTGTCTCTTTGTTCCGCGTTGTCCCGCCATCAGGCATACGCCCTGCTGACGTATCCGGCGTGGTTGCTGATGCCGGTTTGCCCGGCATATTTCCCGCCAGGCTGCTGGCCGGCATCCGGTACAGCGTCCCCTGGCTGTTCAGCACCGTCGGGCCCGGCTCCACAATACGCCGGGCTTCTGCCGGGTTCGACCGGGCGTTTGCGGAGCCCGGGCCGCCGATATACGGCGCGTCTGGTTTTGCAGAGGCCGGCGGCTGACCTGCCGCGTCGCGTACCTTTCCGTCACCGGTGCCCTGAGACAGCGTGTTCCCCGGCGTTTGTGTCTCTTTGTTCCGCGTTGTCCCGCCATCAGGCATACGCCCTGCTGACGTATCCGGCGTGGTTGCTGATGCCGGTTTGCCCGGCATATTTCCCGCCAGGCTGCTGGCCGGCATCCGGAACAGCGTCCCCTGGCTGTTCAGCACCCTCGGGCCCGGCTCCACAATACGCCGGGCTTCTGCCGGGTTCGACCGGGCGTTTGCGGAGCCCGGGCCGCCGATATATGGCACGTCTGGTTTTGCCGCGGCCGGCGGCTGACCTGTCGCGTCGCGTACCTTTCCGTCACCGGTGCCCTGAGACAGCGTGTTCCCCGGCGTTTGTGTCTCTTTGTTCCGCGTTGTCCCGCCATCAGGCATACGCCCTGCTGACGTATCCGGCGTGGCTGCTGACGCCGGCTTGCCAGGCATATTTCCCGCCAGGCTGCTGGCCGGCATCCGGAACTGCGTTCCCTGGCTGTTCAGCACCCTCGGGCCAGGCTCCACAATACGCCGGGCTTCTGCCGGGTTCGACCGGGCGTTTGCGGAGCCCGGGCCGCCGATATACGACGAAACCGGGGACCGAAGCGATGCCCTATCGCCATCTGTGCCGCTCGCCTGGTCAGTACGAGTGGCGTTTACGGTGTTCTGTTCTTCTTGCTGATCCGTAGGTTGAACGGCTGGCCCCGTCGCCGCATCAATGACATCGTGATGCAGTTCATTAGCAGCATCATTGTTGCTAGCCAAACCTCGACTAACAGATTGGCGCGGAGACTCATCGGGAGATATTGTCTGACTATCCTGCTCAGAAAGATCGGGTACATGCTGAACCGATCGTTCGACGGCATTAGTCATCGTAGGGCGCTGAGAGTCTTGTAACGGATGTGTAGATGAATCCATTTCCTCAGTTCCCACTGCAGTCGTCACTGATTGTGGAGCAATGGGATCATCAGTCTGAGTTATACCGGAAGATGTCGTAAAGGCCGGTTGGCTTCCCGAAGCCATGCCCGGAGATTCACTCCCCTGATTACCTTCATGGTAGGTGTAAGTGAAAGGTGCATTGATTGTAATATTGATACCCGGTTGATTCGAAGGCCCCATTTCTATTTCAGGGCCAGGGCCCGGATTGGCCGCATCATCCGCTTTGGGTTGCGCTATATCAGCCAGCGCATTTCTCAATAGATCAAATGTTATCGACTCCTGAGCGAGTCGAGTCTGGGCCTGCTCGAAAGGGGATAAATTGCGGCTCCGATTGATAATACTCAGGGAGGAATTTTGCTCCGCAATCGAATTCCTGAAAATGTTATGAACGTTGTCCATCACCTGGACACATTCCTCCTGAGATAGACCCTCATTAATCAGTGATTCATAAATACGATTTGCTATTTCGACATTGAAACTCAAGCCTGAAGATTGCTGAGAATGCTTATCAAGCGCAACCAGATTGTTGCAGATCGCCTGGTGTTTTTTTAATTCGCTGTGATTTTTACTCGACCCAGCCGCTGGAGAATCCATCCCCACACCGTTCTTAACAATGCTGGGGATGAATGATTTAGTCAAATTTTTAAGTTCTTTAATCGCCTTACTATCATCTGGCGCCAGGCGTGATTTAATCTCATGATGCATGACCATAAAATCTTCAACACATTTCATGGCCCTTGGGTCAGCGTTACCGCTATTATTCTCAACAATTGCAGTAAACGCTGCTACTGTTTTACCTGGCAATTGGAAGGTGGCAATTTCATTTAACAGCGCCTGCTTTGCGGTTTCAGCTTTTTGGGCAGCGAACTTCTCACCAGTGGGCAATTTCTCTAATGCTTTTGCAATTTTCTCGTTCAGCGAGGCGTCCCCGGGCACACGAGAATTCTGCGTGACCTCAGCGTGATTATCCACCGAATCTCGACTAAGCGCCCCGTTTGCTGGCTCTTGAGCCCTTTGCGCCGAATCCGTTTCACGGGTATTTATTGCGTTCTGCGCAAGCGATACTGCCTGGGTCAGGAGCTCAGTAACAGATTTATGGTGAGAGATAAACTGTTGCTCGGCACTTTTCAGCACAAGCTGTGAGTTGATGTTTGAAACGCCAGTAACTGTACTAAGTGGTCCCCGCACTTGAGTTGCAGGGTTATTCAATGAGAAACAAGGTAGTGGTGATGCCGTGCGTGAAGTAGGTATCATAACAACCCCCTATTAAATATTAAAGAAGGACTTATCAGACTCTAAAAGCTGAGAAATAGTACTGCTTAATATTTTGACTAAATTATCAAATGTAGAGTTTGCGTTTGAATATTTCTGCGTCAGAGACTGCATGCCGGTTTGCACGGAATCCTTCACAATATCGACACTACTTTGATATGCAGCCCACTGCGCTGAGTTAAGTGTTTTGTTATTGTAATCGTTATAAGAACTTGTATATAGCTTCCTGACCGATGATAAATCTATACGAACATTATTCCCATCAACGCATTTATCTGGGTCAAGCCCCATTTCCTTAGCCCAGGCCTTTGCCTCCTCCGGGGAGGATGCGCTATATAAGATCCCAGCATCACCGCTGTACTTATCAATCACAGTTTTTAATTCAGCAGCAAAACCTCTACCATTAAATTTAATATCTTCGTCATCAACCGAGATGTATTTCTTCAGGTTCGCCATGACATCAGAAAAATCGGCGTAAAAGCTGGCGTACACCTCTACGGCTTTCTGAAAAACATCAAGATAGTTTTCGCCCATTGAGGCAATTGCCTCGGCAACGGCATCGCAAATCTCTTTGCTACTGGAAGTGGAAAATTCGCTATCCTTAGCCACCTCATTAAATATGCTGAGAATCTCTTCCGCATCTACCGTGGAGGCGTCATCAGGCGTTTCGGCTGCAACCGGTAGCGAGGTACGGGTGAACGCCGCGGCTGTCCTGGCCGAGTTAAGGAATTCCTGATCGGCAAGGGTTAGCGCCGCCGGCACTTCATTACCTGTACTCACGCCAGCGGCGCTAACGGATGAAGACAATCCCGCTGCGACACCCGCTAAAAGTGCTTTCTTCTGCTCAACAGCCAGATTTGTCATGGCATTTTTAGCCTTAATGACTTCCAGCTTTTTCTGTAGTTCGGACGTCTGCCCGTTTTCAACCAACTTGCTAAGTTCCGCGACGTCATCACGGGTTGATGGCGTTGATTTTAAGAGTAAACGGACAACGGAATCTGGCAGTAAACCCTTCAGTGTGGCGGTGGACTCCGGGGCCATATCATCTGTCGATGCCAGATTTTGGTTATTATCAACTGGCGACTCGCTCTCCACCGTTTTGTTCAATAGCCAAGCCGGAGTAATGGGGTTCGACGTAATATGATCAATTGGCATTTTAACTCACAAAAGCCTCCTTAAGCAGGAGGCTGGGCTTAATGATAACAGGAGGACTAGGCTTTCAGATTAGCGGTCATGGCTCTGACAGTGCCCGCTCGGTTGGCGAGAATCTGGTTGAGTAATTGCATCAATTCCGCCTTAAACTGACCGATGGCCTGCTGCTCGCGCTCGTCAGATTCTTTACGTGAAGTAAAGACGTTTTCATCAGTTTTCAGAAGCTGTGCGTTCGCTTCAGCGTTTGCTTTGTCAACATGACCATTTGAAGAAGACAGGTTCGCAACCGCCTGCCCCCCCTGACCAAACATCATCCCCTGCATTTGCAGTTTGCTTGCATCGTTAGCGCGCAGTTGCTGCTGCAAGTTTTCTGCTGAAGAATCATGCTTCAATCGATTAGACTCTTTCTTCAGCAGCTTGATATCAGAGGCATCCTGTGACGTCATCTTATCCAGTCTTGAACGTGAGCCTGGTACCGCACTGGCACCCAGCGCATCGGAATCGCGCTTAAGGTTAATAGATTTTGAACCATGAACTTGAATCGCCTGGTTTGATTTAGTTAACGCTTTGGTCTGGATACCACCGGACACAGCTGTTGTCGCTAACGAAATACCGGCCTGTTTATCCACCATCGCTTTATTTTCAATACCAGCCTGAACAATTTGCTTAGAGCTCATCTCCCCCAAACTGCGCGCCATCATGTTATTGGCACTAGACTGTTCACGCATAATAGATTGGTTATATTGTGCGGCCAGGCAAATCGTTTGCAGAACTTGTGCTGCTTTGCCACTAAAACCATTGGCAATAGTCGAAATATCGAAGCCGCTCTTATTAGCCAGCACAACCAATGAATCGTTCATCTGCTCCATGGCTTTTGAGGCTTCGGACTGGGTTAAGTTAGAAATGGACCCCAACGCCTGAGAAACCTGTTTGGTGAAGGCTTCTGGGTCTGCCTGCACTGGACTAGGTACAATATCAGGGGCGGTGTCTTTCAGAGACGCCGCAGACACCACATTTTTTGCTGCACTGTCAACAAATACAGGTGTGGCAGTGCTTTGCGTAATTTCCTGAGATTTTAACGGTGCCGACTCGGCCTTTTTAACATAGCTATCATTATCGAGCGTAGTTATTGGACGCTGTGATACAACGGAATTATAAATAGTCGTCATAATATATCCTGAATAAAATTAAGCTTTCATATTTTTAATAACAGCAGCACCAGTCGCAGCCTGATTTTGCAGCATATCAGAGAGCGTCAGCCCCATTTTCTGCACTTGCTCCTGGTCTTGTTTAAAACGTGTCAAATAGCTCGAGATAATATCGCTTAGTATTCTCACATCGGTTTGTGCGAGTTGGAAACTCGCCAATGCTTTCTGGGCTTCCAGTTGAATATTGGCAATATTCATGCTCATGCCGGACTGGATAATGCCATTGGAAGTGTTGACACCGACGTTCGCCATCATGATATGGTTCATATTAATCTTGCTCAGATTATTCAGAACCGTCGACTCACTCCCCTGAAGAAAACCAGTAATATTTTTAGTGACACTCTGGGTAACATTTTGAATGCTTTGCGAAACCTGTGTGGCTACCGCTCTGGCGGCAGCGGCGCCCTGCTTCGCTGAATTTTTAACCAGCGTCGGGATGAGCTTATTGATCGCTTTAGCAATCGCCGCTTTCACCGTTTGAACAATGGCAGAAGTCATCGCCTGCGACATTTTCTCAATCAAGAATTTGGCCGCGCTTTTAGCGACAAAGGCCACAGCAACAATCGCCGCAATCGCCACCGCCGCGGTTACTACAGAGTGGATTGTGTCCATCATGTTAGCGCCGGTTGCTTTATCAATGGCATTCAATAGCAGCCCTAGCGGGGTGTTATCAAAGATTTTAGTAACAATATCACCCAGAACATTCATTAGCGGCATGAGGACATGTTCCATAAGAGGATCCATAATCATGCCGGTCAGGGATTGACCAGTAATTGCTTCGACAATGGGGTCGGCAACCATCAAGGCAATACCAACAGCCATCAGCGCCGCGCCGCCACCGCCAAAAATGGTGGTAATCGCGCCGAAAGCGATAGCCAGGCCACCTAAAATTTTGCCGATACAGCCTGCCGTTTTTTGTGCTTCCTCAGCTTTGCGTACCTGCTCTTCATATTCATCAGATTTACGCTTCATTTCAGCCTGACGAGCCTGAGTTTGCATCTTATTGATTTCAAGATCGTTCTTTAGCTTTTCAGAAGAAATATCATCCATCTTCATGATGAACTCGGTAATCAATTGGATCATGATTGCCGTGCGGGTGAGCGCCTGTTCTGAATGCTGTTCTGCAGGTTTACCTGCAGTATTGTTAAACTGAACGTTGCTATATTTGGCATTCATCTCAGCCGTTTTGGCATTGACGTTATTGAGTATCTTTTGCCCGACGTCCAACGCCTTATCGAGATTACGCTGAGCATTCGACAGCGCCTGTGAAGCCTGGGTTAATCCCTGCTGAGCTTCAGCAACGGCTGTTTGCGCTTTTTTAATGTCTTCGCTTTTCGCGTCGGGATCGTCGAGTAAGTTATTGAGCGTGTTCTGCGCATCGGTTAACTTACTGTTAGCTTTCCCCCAATCTGATTTCGCTGAGTCAAAGACATCCTGCATGTCATTAATCACGCCTGACTGGGTATCAAACTCCTCCTTTAGCTTGTCAAGTTCGGCAGATAATTCCTGGGCCTTCTGAATATTGGCATTCGCCTGGGCATTAAAAACAGCCGCCGCGTTAGCCAGCATACTCTCGCTCATTGAGTTGCTGACCGATTGATAACGCAGCATGGTCAATAACATTTGCGATTTATTGGTCAGCTTACCCGTTGACTGCCGAATAGCGGGCCTGTCAATTTCAGTCTCAATCTCCCGAGCAAGTTCATCAGAAACACCTGTCGCAATTTCATCCATGCTCTTTTGCTGTGCGATCAAGTTAAGCCGCGAGCCTTGACTGCTGGAAATATGCGTTTTGTGGCTAATGGCATCACTGGATACAGTGGTGTCGACCACTTTCCCAGCGTGAACATTATTAGATAAAGTTAAACTCATATAATTTCCTTATAACTTATTAGCTTTCAGCACATAAATAGATATTTTAAAACTACTGTTCCACCTCCTGAGTATCTTCAACTTCGGCTTGTTCAAAACGATTACTACGAATGGTTTCCATATATATTTTTGCCTTATTAACCAAGGCCTCATCGGGACAACGATTACAGATAATCTCGAAGCTCTGTAGGGCTTTAACAAAATTACCCATTAATAGCTGACATTGCCCCGAGTAAAATACCGGCGTGAAATTATTATCAGCCATCACATATGCCAGTGCATAAAAATCACAGGCTTTAATATAATTTTTCTTCAACTGGTTAACCGCCCCTAACCCAATGAAGTAATCGGGGTTCTTAAGATCGTACATGCAGAGAAAGTTGAAGAAACTCTCCGCTTCATCCAATCGCCCTTCTTTATAATATTGGTAGGCATGGGCATAAATGTTTTCCATTGTATTATCAGGAATACCATGGATTTCTCTTAACGTAGCACCATGTTCCAAAGTGGCCGTAAGAACTAAGGATGCTTCTTGCTCGGTAATATCTTTTTTCATCATTTATTTACTCTCTGATTACGTCATCACCGACTGATGACTGCATTACAACATAATGATTTAAGGTGTACGCACAAAGAACGCTCATTCACGTTCAGTAGGGGTAACATGTTCACTCTTCCAGGCATTCTCAACCTGTTCAAGCCAGATTAAAACTTCAATAACTTCATCGAGTTCCTCGAGGCTAACAAATGAATATCGGCGGTGGGTTTTGTAGATGCGACGGGCAAGATGGATGTTTTCTACAACTGGCACGCCCACTTTCTCCGCATAAGCGCGGACAGCCAGGGCGCGCTGGTTGGTCTCCAGTACAGAAATAAACGGTATCCCCACTACTTCAAGGTTGACGTAAATACCAACCGCGATGTGGGTGGGGTTAGCGACGATAACCTTGGAGTTTTCAATATCAGATTTCACCTGATCGGAAAGCAGTTCCATATGCAGTTCTTTACGCTTTGATTTAATCTCAGGATCGCCATCCTGCTCTTTATGCTCTCTTTTAACCTCCTGCTTATCCATTTTCAGATCTTTCATGTGCAGAAAATATTCAGCAAGGGCATCAAGAATCAACACCATAAGTGCACAACCCAAGCAAAGATAAACCAACGCGCCAAATAGCTGGGCCCATATTGGGAACATATTGACCGTATCTGTATTGACCTGAGCGAAAACTGTAACCTTATTCTTATTCCAGAACATGATGGCAGCACACACAAAGCTGACCAAAAACAGTAATGATTTGATGACGTCCTTTACGGTTCTCAAGCTAAACAATTTCTTAAAACCATTCACTGGGTTGAGCGCGGAGAAATTAAGCTTAAGAGCTTTGCTGGCGAGCAGGAACCCTGTTTGTAAGAGCGCAGGGAGAGCCGATGCCACAATGCAAAGCAATAAAAAAGGTAGGAATATTTTGATACCGGTCCAGAAAACGGCTTTAGCATATCCCTCCATATCATTGGCAAAGCCATTTTCAATGACTCTACGTAACAGGGTCATAAATTCTACTGCATCATGAGTATTAATAAGGTATTGCACACCAAGGAGTATTAAGCAGGAGATAATCAGGTCCTTGCTTTTAAAAGACTGTCCTTTCTCGGCGGCTTCTTTTTTCTTCTTCGGTGTTGGCTTTTCGGTTTTACTTCCTGACATTTACTCCTCGACTTGTTACTCAATAAATTGTTTTAACTGACAATCCATTTAAAATATCCGGGACCAACTGTAGAGACATGATTTTCCCTGGAATGATCGGCGTGAAGTACAGAAGCAGAAGAAAAAATGCGATGATGCTTTTCACGGTCAATGCTAATGCGAAGGCGTTAAGCTGCGGCGCAAATCGTGCTAGCAGGCCAAGGCAAAGCTCGGTAAGCAAAAATATGATGATCAACGGACTGGCAATGACAATCGCGTGACTGACCACCAGCGTAATAAACTTCACCACCAGCATAAAACCCGGCATTTCCATTTGATAAGGAGCCCAAAGAAGATAGCTCCTTTCAAAAACTTCCAGCAACAGCAGCAGCCCGCCATTTTGCAGCATCACCACCGCCGCAAATAAGTTAAAGAAATTGGCTAGCTCAGAGGTATCAACACCAGAAAGGGGATCAATAGAACTACTTAATGTTGCCCCGCGCTGATTATCGATAAAGCTGCCGGTAGCATGAAGTACCCAGCAAGGTAAGCATAAAAAAAAGGCGATAATCAGCCCTAGCATTAGCTCTTTAGCAATAAGAATGAGAAACCAGGCATTGTCAAACCCGGCGATGGGTGCACCGGGATAAGGCCAAAGAGAAACGCCAACCAGCATGGCCACTGGCATACGAATTGCGCCGCTCAGGGTACTGGAGTTAAAAAAAGGTAATAAGATAAAGGCAGGCATCACTCTTGCCGATACCATTGCCATTTCATATAACCATCGATGAAGATCAAAGAAAAGTAGCGTGTACATCGTCAGCTTACCATTGCCATACGAATCACCTCTTTAGCAAACCCAACCAACACATCGCCATACCAACCGGTGACCAGGAATAGACATAATGCCACGCTTAATAGTTTCAGGCCGAAGGGTAGCGTTTGTTCCTGCAACTGCGTAACCGTTTGAAAAAGACCAACCAACAGGCCTACAACCGTCGCCACGATAATCGGCAGAGCCGATAGCATGAGGATCAGATACAGCGCTTTATTACCTGCATATGCTATTTCATTCATTGTTATAAAAACCTATGAAGTAGCCAGATTGATATATTGCAAAATCAAGCCTTTGGATAATAAGGTCCATCCATCCATGACCACAAACAACACCAGTTTTATTGGCACCGATATCGTCACCGGACTCATCATCATCATCCCCAGAGCCAGCAAAATACTGGATACCAATAAATCAATAACCACAAAAGGCAAATAGATATAGAATCCTATTTTAAAGGCACTTTTTATTTCACTGAGCGCATAAGAAGGCAGCAGCGATATTATAGAAGGTTTTTCCTCCTCCTCGGCGGCCCCCATCGCATCTTGATCTCTTTGCAACTGAACGCGTTCAAAGAATTGCGTAAGTTCAGGGTCAGAATATTTTTGTAGATAGTCCCGGTAGCTATCCATGCCATGCTCAATGAAATATGCCACGGATTCTGGATTACTGGTATCCATATCAGAGCGTTTATATTCTTCATAACCGTTCTTTACCACTGGCATCATTACAAAGAAAGATAATGCTAACGCGATGCCGTTCAGCGTCATATTCGACGGGATTTGTTGCAGACCGAGGGCGTTGCGGACCATCACAAATACGATCGAGAATTTGATATAGCAAGTGCCACAGGCAATGATAAACGGCAATAACGTGGAGAAAGCCAGAATGGCAATCAGCGAAATATCATTACCTTGGATCATTATTGACCTCATGACATAATTCTTTAATTTCCACGCCAAAACGCTCTTCAAACCATACCAACTCCCCTCTCGCTACGACAGCACCGTTAGCGGTAATCTCAATATTTTTCTCCGCATCAAAGTGACAAGGCAAAATCTCCCCTTGATAAAACCCTTCAATATCCTGGAGACTGACAGTGCTTTTCTGTAAAACGAAACCAAGTTCAATTTTGATCTTATCTACAGGCAGTAAAGCTTTTTTTTCAATCGAACTTGTTGATTCGTCGGCAGCGACAGAGTCGGTGTTTTCGATAAATTCATGACCATCTTCAACATCTAACATAAAACCTTCCTCATTGCGGACAAATTTAGCGAGAGACTCGCCGTGAATTTTCATCTTGTTTTCAACATGATTAACGAGTAACACATCGCCACGACAAACTTTTTTCAACAAACGATAGCTAATAAAGCTATGCCCGATTTCAAAAAACAGCGTCACGGGAACACGTAGGATATCCAGTGTGCTTTGACGTTCTGGCGGAGAAATTGCGTCCGGTCGTTTACCGTTCAACCACATTCGGCCGTGTGGAAGTAAACAGGAAAACAGACCCTTAACGCTTTTCTTGTCTTCCACCAGTCCGCGGCTTTCAACGCGCTGATATTCAAGCCCAGTGGGCAGTCCAACCAGCGGTTGAATGCTGTTGAGAAACAAGATCTTCAACTGTTCAACAGTGCAAGACACGCTGGCCATACGTGCCTGCTGCGGCATGAAACTGGCATACCAGTCTCGAAGATCAATAAGACCCTCCCAGCCGCGATCGGTAGAAAAATGCAGCAGAGGCCCTTCCGCTTCTATGCCTTGCTCGAATTGATAGCCTTGGGTATTCCAGTAAGCAATACATTGACGCCATGCCCGTTCTTCTCTGGAATAGCTGCGTAAATGTTCTCTGATCACATCGGTTCCTCAGCATATTTTGGCGGATTACCGCCACGGGATTGCTGCTGATCTTGCTCATCCTGGAATATCCACTGCGGCTGCCCACCGTCATTCTGGCCGCCCTGGTCAGCAAGGCGATCCTGAACAAGGTTATCTGATGGGCTGAGCACCAGCGGTAAGCCCTGCTGTGCAGCGAGCTGCACGTTAACTCGATGGCCGCTTCCCCATTCCGAAAAATGATAAGTCAGGTTACTGCTGCCCTTAACGGACTCGTTTGCTACAGTGCGGCCAGCATCAACGACCTGCGCATTGCCTGAGAGCATTTGCTGACTTTCTCTTTTCACCACAGCGCTCTCTTTCATCTCGACGTGTCGTGCGCCCTGCGGCGTCGATTGCGGTGGCATAAACGTCACATCATTTCTATGACTGAGCGGCTTATCTGATACATCGCTGCGATCCTGTTCAGATATCGGTCTGATATCCGCTTGCTGGACGACTTTTATGCTGTCTGCCACGGTCGCTGGCGCCTGGACATGTCTATCAGAATTCGTTCCGGCTACTTCGCTAAGCGGTTTTGTGGCCAGACTCGGTTCTTTCACAGCTTTTTTAACTTCGCCGTTCTCTTTTCGTTCCGCAGGTGCGTCCGTTTTTAGGCTTTGCTCCACGGCAGGCTTTTCGCTGACACGTAAACGCTCAGATACCACTTTGGCAAGGGTGACTGGAGCGGCTGCCACCGTTTTAGGGCTCCGCTCCGTAACCTTTTCCCCGTGTCCACGCAAAGCAAGCGAAAGCCGCAGCAAAGAATTCTGCTGCACGATGCCGCCAGTTAACGTAGTGGGTAATGCCGTCGGGGCATCTGTATCCTCAACTTTCTTCTTTCGAACGATATCATCGAGTTTTTTAGACTCACCTGAAATATGTTTATCCTGAGAAACATTGGGATAATTAGTGACGTTATTTATCGTTGCCATGATACCCTCTCTTCAATTTCTGACTCTTCCATTCGCACTTCCCTTAGCTGCCTTTCGCGACGCTCCCTCACTCTCAGAAAATCATATTTATCAATTTTCTTAAGGAAAATTTTCTTTTTTTCACAGAGCATTTCTTTATCTTTTTCACAACGTTCTTTGTCTAACAAAATCTGGGAAACCTGCATTCTCATATCGGCAAGCTTTCGCTTTAATGCTCCCTGGCGACGTTGAATGGCCAGCAGCTTTTCCTTATTAAGGACTCCCTGAGGATATAGGCTCTGGCTAAGCGACTGCACCGCATTCATTTCCTGATGAATATGCGCTATTTTGCTGCTAAGCCTCTTGTGCTCACTCTCATTTTTGGCGATGAGAAAATCATTCTGTTGTAGCTTAAATTCCGAACGCACAATCAGTGAATGTATTTTACGACGCAAAATGTCTCATCTCCTGAAGGATCTGATTAAAGCTGGCATGCTCATCGCCACGTTGTCGAAGCCAGGCTAATATCGAATCGCGCAAATCCATCGCGCGATCGTTCTCCGCATTCTCACCAGGCTGATATTCCCCAAGATCGACAAAGATTTGCAGCTCTTCAATTTTGGCCAGAATACGCCGTACCGCGCCAGCCAACTGTAGATGCTCCTCGTCACACACCTGGCTTGAAACCCTACTGACGCTATTGAGGATATCAATGGCCGGATAATGATTTTTGGCGGCAAGCTTACGGCTCAAGTACAAATGCCCGTCGAGAATAGAGCGAATTTCATCGGCGATAGGATCCGGCTCATCATCGCTTTCTAATAAAATGGTATACCAGGCTGTAATACTGCCATCTCGGGTACAACCAGGACGCTCAAGCAGCTTCGGCAGTGCGTCAAACACCGATGCCGGATATCCCCTCCGTGCCGGCGACTCGCCCGAGGCAAGCGCAACATCACGCAGTGCGCGGGCATAGCGGGTCATCGAGTCAAGAAACAGCACGACATTCATGCCTGAATCACGGAAATACTCGGCGACAGTCGTGGCAACAAGCGCTGCATTGCAGCGATCCAATGACGAATAATCTGATGTTGCATAAACCAGAATGCATTTATGCCGATGCTTAGAATGGCGCAACGCTTCTGAGAATTCGGTAACCTCCCTGCCACGCTCGCCAATTAGCGCGATAATAAAAATGTCCGCCTCGGACTGTTCAATCAGCATATGCATCAATGTTGTCTTGCCGCAGCCAGCGGCGGCAAATATTCCCAGTCGCTGGCCAATACCACAGGTCATCAGCCCATCAATTGCACGTACCCCCGTTAAAAATGGTTCACGGATACCGACCCTATCCTGATAGGAAGGCGGAGAGGCATCTACCGGGCGAACTTGCCTGGCATAGCTTTCGCACTGCTCGCCAAATCGCTCGACGATATTCCCAGCCGGATCGAGCACACAACCCAGCAACTCATGACTCACGGTGACCGAGAGTCCCGCACCGGTAGGGCTAATCACAGCATCCCGTGACAAGCCCTGGGCGGTGCCAATCAGGCTGAGAATCGTTCGATCGGCGTGGAATCCTAGTACCTGCGCTCTGGCCACAACTTCCGGTTCGTCCCAGCTGCGGCGAATTTCACAAAGCTCTCCCACTTTTACCCCAGGTAAAAGTGCTTCGATCAACGGGCCGGACAAACGCAGAGGATGTGCCTGCTGCCGTAATAGCATTCCAATAGTCATTAGCGAATAAGCCTCAGAAAATCTTCCTGGTGGCTAAAGAATTCGTCCAGCGCATCGGCAAAGCGCTGGCTGCTCTCCAGGTAGCCAGGATGTACCATTCCGCGAAGCTCAAGGTAGCCCTCATTTTCCGTTAACTGCAGTTGTTCGGTGATTGAAAACTGGCAGCCACCCATGATCTTTTCCAGAATTGCACTGGCGTTGTTACGCAGAATAGTTTCATGGGCCTCACATATTTTTGACCAGATCCAGACATTGTCATCTACCATGCTAATCAACAGGCTTGGCGAGTTTTCAAAATCGAGGGAAATCGTTGAGTGGGCGTCAAAATCCCCCAGCAGCGATTCATCACAGCCGCTTTCAACGAGTGCCAAGCGAACTAAAGCAACAATATCAATATTCATTACTGTTATAACTCCTGTTAAATCGTCTTTATGACATTTATAGATACGCTGTCACTAATTTCGCCGAATGACATAACTTCCAGATCTTTAAAACGCGTTTCAATAAACCGCTTTAAGAAACGACGAATATCAACTGAAGTCAGCACCACCAAATCACGGCAAGAAATAGTTACGCCATCCATAGCCAGAGCGAATTTATCCATTAGTTCATCCGAAACGGCGGGCTCAAGGTTTAAAAAAGTACCCGCCGAAGTATTGCGAATCCCTGCCCTGATTCGCTCCTCAAACTCACCCGATAGCATGATTACCTGCAGGCTATTAGAATGAGAAAATTTATGACAAATATAGCGTGACATTGCGCCACGAATATGCTCAACCAGCGAGATGACATCCTTTTCTCTGGGTGCCCACAGAGCAATAGCTTCCATAATTAGCTTCATATTACGCACCGATAT
Organism: Kluyvera sp. CRP; assembly: GCF_019930565.1. Lineage (NCBI taxonomy): Bacteria > Pseudomonadati > Pseudomonadota > Gammaproteobacteria > Enterobacterales > Enterobacteriaceae > Kluyvera > Kluyvera sp. CRP. The sequence continues at coordinate 3,994,151 of NZ_CP082841.1, forward strand.
TTTTTCCCCAAGAAGCCTTTGCAGAACTTCTGAGATCCTCTGTACGGTGGCATGACGCATAACTTCTTTCATCAGATCAGGATATTTCTCCTCAAGTTTATCAAGCATATTTTTCGTTTCCTGAACGCCAAAATATTCATTAATGTGGCGAATCAGAATAGCCGCAAGGGTATGGTAAACCTCATCAATGCTATTTCTCAGCTGGTAACCTAATTGGGTTAACGTCTTACGTTGACGCTCATCGACCCATACCAGATTATCAATCAGAACATAAGGGATTCCCATTTTCTCAATCTCTGGGGAGCTATTCACCACATGATAATGGTTGAATTTTGTCTGAAATTGTTCTGCCTTAATTTCATTAATCAGTAGCGTCACGGTATCGGGTTCAATATTCACCGACGATTTTAGGGTGAATTCCGGCAAATTAATGCCATAATCAATAAAGAACTGACTGCGGTAACGCTGTGCGAGCTTATCCTTTTCGAATAATTCGAGATCTTTATCATTAAGCAAAATAATCAGCGGCACGGTTTCCGAAGCGATACTATCGAGATCGGTGAGCATGCCCAGTGAGCTGCCTGATTCATCGGGCTGAGCATCGGGATCAAAGCTGCTGACTGGGGCTGTGTCAGCCGCGGCGCCGCTGCTCTTTCGCTCTTGTAGGTACTGATAATAAAACATGGCGGTCAGCGAGAGAGCCAGAATGACAAATACAGCAAGCGGAAAGCCCGGCAGACTCCCTATACCCAGTGCGATAATCGCGCCAATCAGCAGCACCGTTGAATTTTTAAATAGCTGGCCGACGATAGTTCGGCCCATATTATCGGCTTCGCCATTCACGCGCGTAACAATAAAGCCCGCGCCAATCGCGATAAGTAGCGCCGGAATCTGGGCAACTAAACCATCGCCGATGGTCAGCATGGTGTAGGTCGACAGCGCAGTGGACATATCCATGCCGTGCTGAGAAACGCCAACGCTGATGCCGCCAATAAAGTTAATAAAGATGACGATAATACCCGCGATAGCATCGCCTTTAATAAACTTCATCGCACCGTCAAAGGAGCCATAGAGCTGGCTTTCTCGCTCCACGACACTGCGTCGCTCTTTTGCGGCATCAGCATCAATTGAGCCCGCGCGCAAATCAGCATCAATACTCATTTGCTTACCAGGCATACCATCAAGCGAGAAACGGGCCGCCACTTCCGCGACGCGCTCAGCACCTTTTGTAATCACCATAAACTGCACAATGGTGACGATCGCGAAGATAACAAAACCAACGACTAAGTTATCGCCGATAACGAACTCGCCAAAGGTGGCGATAATATCACCCGCATCTGCATCATTTAGTATCAAACGGCTGGTGCTGACCGATAAAGCCAGGCGAAATAATGTCGTAATTAATAGCACCGAAGGAAATGTTGAGAAATTTAGAATGCGATCAACATAAAATGATGCCAGAAACACAAGGATCGACAGCACCATATTCAAGCCAATTAAAAAATCGACAAGAAAAGTCGGCAGCGGAATCACCAGCATGGAGATGATTACAACGATCAGAACCAGGATAAATAGCTCTGGATGATGTCGTATCTGATGTAAAAACTTATTCATTATTATTCATGCTCTTTAGAAATTGGTGCATCAGCGGCATTACGCCGTTCAATATTCTCATTGTGCAGTGCTTTATTAATGAGTGTTTCAAAATACATCAGCAAATTGTTTCTTTCTTCAAGCGAAATAAATGCCTCACAGGGCAATTTTTTACAGTTGGTATATACTGATTGTAAAAACTTAGCTTGCTCTGCGCGTTTAACAAAACGCAGGTAATCCCCAACCGTTAAAGTCAGGAGCTCATTAATATCCTGTGGACCACGCAATATGCCAAACATAAAAAACAACCAGGATCCTTCATCATGATTGACTTCTCGCACTGCCTGATCGCTGAGCACGTTCTTAATAAACAGAGCATCACAGGAGCGGATCATTTTTATTTGCCCAACACGCCCGAGTAAATAACTGAACTCAACGTGGCTGCAACTGGGGTCGGCAGAGTCAATATCAGAGAGAATCGCATCCTCCATAAAGTTAACGACAATGCTGCGACGTTCAATGCCATATGTCGTGACCCAATCCTGATAAACCTCAATTTCGTGATCTTCACTCTCCAGAAAGCTGCGATAGCTTTCACGCATTATTGCCGGGCTCATACTCAGCGTCTTGCCAAACAGGCGCGCTTTCAATGCTACATTAATACCCGCTTTCAGCCGCTTAGGATCGGCTTCCTTTTCAACCTGGCTTAATAATTTCTTCAGACGTTTACGGACGACTTCATCAAGTTCTCGACGGCGAAGCGTTTCACGTAAAACCAACACCAAATCACTTTCATCAGGGAAAAGTGAGCGTGCATGGCGCAGCATATTTTCAATATTAGCGCCTTGCTGACCTTTCATTATTTTCACAAGCTGGTCTGCTTTTGGGAAAACATCCTCATCAAGTACCTGGTCAAAGCTGGTTTCTGCCGATGCCCCCATTTTTTTATCGTAATCGCGACGGCTACGAAATTGTGACATTGCTGCCGACATTTCATCCGTAGCGCTCGCAAAGCGCTGCAATAATGCCGCGGGAGATTCGTCTTCAACTATCGCCGCATCGTCTCCGGCTAACGCATTTTTAATTTCATTCTGATCTGAAAGCGTCTGCTTTTCAGTCGACAACTTGTCCCTGCGCTGCATATATATTTGCATCGACGGGCTATTATTATTGATTCCTATCGCCATTTTTGGCTATCCAGATAATTGGTCATCCAGTTCTGCAAATCATCGCGTGAGAAGTTCTTCTTCATCTCGGCAATCTGGCTGTGGGCATCGAGGGCTAATGGACCATCGATTTCACGTGGCTGTATCAGAAACACACGCACCATATTGGAGCCACGGTCACGCGTATAGCTAAATAACTGCCCTAACCATGGAATATCGCCAAGTAATGGGATCTTTCCTTCTACCTTTGATTCTTCATCGCGGGTATAACCGCCGATAAGCAGACTTTTCCCTTTCGGGACTCTTGCCACGGTACTGATCTTCGTTCTACCTACTTCAGGTAGATCATCGGTGCCGGTGCGAGTGTTATCGAATTGATTACCATCCTCAACGTTGAGCATCATTTCTATCTCTCCGTTTTCCGTAAAACGCGGCAATACGCTCACTAGCGTTCCGTAGGTCACATTTTCCAACTGAGCCGTACGTTCACCGACGAGTTTTGAATAGAACGTCCTGCTGTTATCAAAGATCGCCGGAATATTTTCCTGGGTCAGAATCATCGGTCTGGAAACAATATTGGCTTTATTTTTCTCGCTCAGAGCTAAGGCCGCGGCCATGAAACTCGCGCCATCTATAGTGCTGCTTCCTCCGTTCAGCGATAGTCCAAAACTGTTGCCAACATTAATGCTCCCTGACCACTCAACCCCCAAATTATTAAAGGCATCTTTTTGCAGGTCGACTATCCATACTGAAAGTTCGACGTGTCGCTTAGGGATATCTAAGGAATTAACCAGATTGCGGATATAAGAAACCTGCTCAGCGCTTCCGCGAACTAAAAGACTATTGGTTCCAGGGTCGGCGATAATACTCATCCCATTGCCAGTCGGCTGCACCTTTGTTTCGGTGTCGAGGCTTCTGACCTCGCGTGCTTCGGATTCATTGGTATCGCCGGGAAATGAATTGAGCAAAAGCGCTTCATCCTCTTTACGTGGACTCATTTGCACCACCCCCCCCGGCGCTTTACCGCTGGACATGACTCGGTTCACTACGCTGGCCATGCCGGGAATGGTGATTTTCTCGCTACGGTAGGTATATTCACGATCGTCAACAAAAGTATTGAACAATGGGATAACCGCTAAGTTTTCTCGGCCATCAAAACCATCGCTTTTGCGATCGAGGAATTTTGCAGCATTGCCAATCAGGTCGATATAAATAGGTGGACCTGACACATAAAATGTCTGACTACGATTATCTGCGCGAATTGGATAGCGAGTATCATAGAGCCCGGAGGATTTCAAAAAATTGACCACCACGTTAAGTGAGGTATTTTTCAAAACAATGACCGCATTGCGAATTTCCGATGAGTCATAAATATATATAGCCTGGTTATCATTATACCAGATAAGACTAAGTTGATTGGCCACAGCATCAACCACCTGCTCAGGACGCGTCATATCGAACTCACCGCTTATTTTCTTACGGGCGGCAATTTTGCTGATAACAATAGGTTTGTGCATAGTCGAAGATAGTGCGTCAAAGATGCCTTTTACCCCCTCATCTCGTGCAACATATCCTTGCGCGGCTAGTGCATTTGCAATTCCCGTATTCGGAATTATTGTCGTCATTGAAGCTGCGATAAGAATGCAAACATTGAGGTATTTGTTAAAAATCATCATTAATCAGCTCACGTATAAAACTTTTTTTAAATTTCTTGGCGACACGCCAAATGCCTCTTTAACCTCATTGGAAAAATGAGACAGCGATGAGTAGCCATGATTCATCGCAATAGTCGTCAGGTTATGGTTACCTTCCAACATATCAAATAGCGCTCGCACCAGTCGCCAATCGCGCAATTCAACTTTCGCTGTTTTACCTAAAGCCACTCTGGCTAGCCGTCTGAAATGAGAGGCAGATAAACCATAACGCTCACACAATAATCGCAAGTGTTGGGTATTATTGCCGCAAGACTCATCAAGGAGAAACTCAACCAGGTTATACCATTCGTTATGCTGTAATACACTTGAGAACTGATTGACTCCATCAGTTTGCATAAATATCTGGTTTAAGAACCAGTATTCCACTTTTCTCAATGAAGGCCGGGGCCCTAGCTCAGCCGGCAAATATCCATAAGGGCTAAATTCATCGTAGGTCTTCTGATGCTTACGAGCACGATCAATGAAAACCTGTAGTTTGACCAGGAACGGAAATTTAACGCTGCTGTAGTTTAATTGTCCGGATTCAATAGCCAAAGTACATGGTTTCAATACCAGCATTCCTTGCTGGTTTCCGCCGATGAATTTAACCGACTCCTGCGCTCGAGATAATATATTAAGATTGCAACCATCACTTCCAGTGGCGATATAAAGCAATGAATGCCCGGCGAAGGTAATCTCGTCCCCAGCAGCCAATTTGTTGTTACGGATAGCAATTTTCATCATAAGTTCTTTTGCGAAGAAAGATATAATCACTATAGTGTTTCAACGCACCACAATCATGACGAAATTATGATGAAAAAAACCATTAAACGCGCACAACTCCATTATATTTAAATCGGAATTAAGTCATAAAGATATTCGACGATGGAATTCTTCTAATGGAATATCAAGACGTTCGCCAACGGGTCGTTGATAGATCTGCCATACCTGCCGAGCATACTTCATTCGCAGGTTGTAACGCCCTTTGGCAGCCCCAGCATTATAGGCACCGACGGCTTCCCAACCGTAACCATAGATATTGACCATATCTTTCAGAATGGATGCGCCTACCAATAATGAAATGCAGGGGTCGCTCACTAGCATTGACTCACTGATCCCTTTTTTTCTTAGTCTGTCAAGGTGGATACTATTGATTTGCATGAGTCCATAATCACGAGTGCCATTTCTGTTTTTACCTATTGATGCCGGTTCCATTCTTGACTCTACTTGTGCAATGGCCTGCAGGAGCCGGACTTCAATATTGAATCGTTTAGCGGTAAACTCCCAGCAATCAGCATGAACATGACGAATGAACGGCATAGTAAGAACAATTGCCAATATCAACTTCATCTCTTTGCTAACTCTCTCTTTACATCCAGTCGATACTATTACGTATTCTGAGGGGGTGATAAGATATTTCTTTAAGTTCATTCAATCGGGCATTGAGCAACTGTTTATGCCTGCCCCGCAGAGTATTACGTTTATCTTTAGCATAAACATGATAGGTTTCATCAGAAACATCATCGATAGCCATACTATCAGCCGAAATCTGACACAGTTTTTTTCCCGAATCGCCGTCTCCTCCAAGCTGTTGAGCGTGAATCTTATGTTTCAGAAACTGAACGCGACCATTAAAAGCAGATGAATGGCTAAGTTTTTGTACTTCATCAAGAAAAAGCCCATATTGGCCTTTGAAAAAAAAATGCAAAGCATAATAATAAATCACAAAATCATCATTCGGCGCTAAATAATTGGCCTGGGAGAAACAATGATGTGAATGCTCATCCTCTTTATCGATACTTTTCACCACCCCCATCAGCGCCAGCACCCTGGCGTTTAATGGTTCAACCAGAAGCAGACTATCGATGATCTTTTTAATTTTATAAATCAGTTTATAGACATTGCTATCCCCGGACAAAATGAATCCCAGATAGCACTCTGCAAGCTTTATAACTCCATCAACGTGATGATTCATGCAGTTTGCATTTTTTAGCAATACATTGACGGTCGTGGTGAGGCTGGAGTGGCTGTAATCATCAATCAGATAATTCACCAAAGAGTGATGCAAATGATTTTTTTCTGTAAAACTGGTCTGTTCAAAGACCTGTTGCCCATCATCATTGGAGAATTTAGGTTTCAAATAGCGCTGAATACGATGCTTGAAATAAGTATAGTTGCGTTCTTTTAGCTGCGTGACATCAACCGTCAGCCAGGCTACCGCCTCATCTGCCATTCTGTTTTCGATGCTAAAATTAATGATCCGTTCATTATGATCAACATCGGTAAGCGTATAATAGACAACATATTTTGGATTATGATGTTTGATAAACATCTGAAAATCTTCAGGATTTTTACATTTGCTTAATAAAGCATAGGGGTAAATATTGACATCCACAGGCAGGCTCTCAGAAAACATCTCATAGACATCGACAAATGCCAGATCGGAAAATTTCCCACAGGGAAAAACCGCCAGCATCTCTTGCGTATTATGTTTAACACAAGGGGTCAGTGATATCTCTGATGCGAATGCATAACCTTTTCCATATATCGTTTCTATATAGCCAGAATCACCATTTTTTTCTAAGATCTTCCTTAAGGAATAGATGCATCGGGTTAATGACTCATCACTCACAATACCGCCATTCCATACCGTCTTGATGAGAAATTCTTTGCTCAGAAGGCGCCCTGCATTGGCAGCAAGAAGACTCAATATGTGCAGCTCTTTTGGTGGAATAGGTATTACTCGACCATTTTTCAACAAAACTTCGTTGAATTTAAGACAGTAGTCGCCAAAATAATATTCAGCGAAAAATTTGTTTCTCCATTCATTATCGAACATTTATGACCTCCTTTTGTGTCTGGCAATCCTGGCTTTTACTGATAAAAAGGCTGAACACAAACGTGTTCAGCCATGGTTCTCCTTACCACCAGATTGGTTCTATTCTATTTTTCTCGCACCACATGTTACCAGCGCAGAGATTATGACTATCAATTTCATTTCTTAGCAGCACTAGTAAAAAAGAATTCAACACCTGATAATTTAAAATATTTACAAGTTCATGACTACCAAATTGCGCTCATTTTCAGCATAACAATTTACATAAAAACCCGTTTTTTTAAAGTCAGTTATGTAGGGATGAATGATAATTACTAATTAAATAAACTTATAAAGGAGAGATAAATGCCAGGTATCACTACTCGCATTAGCGCTTTTTTCGGCAATAGTAACGCTAATCTTGACATGTCTAGATTTTATTCCACCAAGAATGAACTCAATAAAGCTGATAAATATTGCCGAAGAGCCGAATCAATTATTGCCAAAGATCTGAAGAAAGCACGTAATAGTTCAATCAATTGTAGCATTTTCAATGATAGCATTTCGAAGGCATGTAAACTCTATGATTTGAAAGAGCGGGCAGCTTATACCAGAAAATATCTGGATAACCGACTCAAAACCATTATACCATCTGGCATTGTTCACAATAAGGTCATTGTGAAAACACATTCATCCTCCGTGACAGGGGAGACAGATCAAGCCACGGTAGAAGCCGTTAATAAGATGCACATTATGTGCATGGAGGCTTCTTTAAAAAGTAGTGAGAACATCGATCATCTTAAAGGCAATCTGCTGAAGCTCTGTGATGGTATCGTCAATACAGAATCCGTTGAACCGGATCAAATTCGTCGAGTGGTAACCAATATGAGCGGTCTTAAACATCTTGACCCTACCCCTGCCCTCAAACCTCACGTAGACTCCTACACAACTTTACTGGCGGAAAAAATTGATGGCATCACCTTGAAGGATCTAGGAGATAGGGATGATTTCTCCCAAGAGCAAAAGCAAGCGCTCATTGACTTTATGCCTCGCATTAAAAATCACGTAGAATCGTCTTCGTAGAATAGCCACTAAATGGGGACAGCAGTCCCCAAGAACCAGCAAGTGGCGTAATTTGCAATGAAAAAAATCCACGCAATCGCGTGGATTTTTTTCATTCACGACGGGTGCCATTAACATCAGCTAAATACATCCCATGTCCTACAACGTCTCAACCAATTTCATTTAACGCCGTTAATTGAATAGCCACCTTTAATATCAGGAAAAACCACCCACCGCGCGAAATGCATCACTATGGGTAGTTGATTATCCTTTAGGATATTTAATCTTCACCTCGCAAGATGCCGCTTAATCGCTTCCAACAACAAACTAAGCGCCGCATGCTGATGATCGCGCGACTGATAAAGTCCATAAATCCCCAGCGGCTGCGGTTCCCACTGTGGCAATACACGAACCAACTGGCCGCTCTCCAGCCCCGCGCGCGCTTCAATTTCAGGCACCATCACCAACCCCACATCCGCCGCCGCCATATCACACAGCAGTGAGGAGATCCCGGCGCTGAAATTACCGCGCACGGCCACCGATGTTCCCCTGTTTTCACTGTCGCGGAAGGACCAGGATTGGCCGGAGAAACGGCTGTAGTGTAAACAATTATACTGTGGCAACTCCTCTGGCGAGGCCGGCGTTCCCGCCCGTTCAAGATAGCCTGGCGAGGCGCACAGCACTGAGCGGCACGTCCCCAGATAGCGCGCAATAGCCCCCGGTTCAGGCTCGTTGGTGATGCGAATCGCCAGATCGATGCGCTCACCGACCAGACTTACCGGCTGATTATTAATCTCCACCTCAATACGTAACGCCGGATAGCGGGCGAGAAACGTGGGGACAATCGGCGCCAGCAAATGCGTCGCGGTAAAATGCGCGGAGGCAACGCGTAGCGTTCCTGACGGGGCAAGGCGGGTGGTCCCCCCTTCAATTCCCTGTGATAACAGGGCAAGTTGCCGCGTTTTCTCCAGCGTTTTTTCACCCGCCGGGGTAATGGTGAGCCGACGGGTTGAGCGGTGTATCAGTCGCGAACCGGCCCATTTCTCCATCTCATCGAGATAACGGCTCACCATGGGACGAGAGATCCCCAGCGAACGGGCTGCCGCACTCAGACTCCCGAGTTCACAAATGCGGTTGTAGGTAATTGCCGCCATGATCCTGTCCATCACATCCCCATTTGATCGTTTTATGAAACTCAGCATGTATTGTTTCAGGAATTATGGCAAAAGCGCAAATCTGTAAAATAGTGGCATCACTCAACGCTTCAGGAATACCCTTTATATGAAATCACTTTCGCTGATCCTCACCCTGGCCGCGGCGCCCGTTTTTGCCGCCCCGCTGCATCTTGACGTCTATAACCCGCAGGAAAAAGGCATTTTCCCGGTCTCCTCCACGCTGGTTTCGGGCCCGAAAGAAGCGGTGTTGTTTGACGCCCAGTTCAGCGTGAAAGATGGGGAAAAGCTGGTACAGATGATCAAAGAGAGCGGCAAAACGCTGAAAACGATCGTTATCACCTCGGGCGATCCGGATTTCTATTTCGGTCTGGAACCGTTGGTGACCGCTTTCCCTCAGGCCGAGGTGGTGGCCTCTCCCTCCGTCGTGGATCATATTAAGGCGACCAAAGACGCCAAGCTGGCCTTCTGGGGCCCGCAAATGAAAGACGGCGCGCCAACCAAAATCATTGTGCCGCAAGCGACCCGCGCCACCCGCTTTACGGTAGACGGCGAGCCGCTGGAACTGAAACACACGGGAGACTATGCCGCCTACGTCTGGATCCCGGCCAACAAAACGATTCTTGGTGGGACCGGGATTGCTTCCGGCATTCATGTCTGGACGGCGGATACGCAGACCCCGGCGATTCGTCAGGGCTGGATGACGGTACTCAACGAAATGCAGGCGCTCAAACCTCAGCAGGTCATTCCGGGGCACTATCTGGGCCCGCGCCCGGAAAAAGATGCGGCTATCACCTTCACCCATAACTACCTGCAAACGTTTGAGCAGACGCTGAAAAAGCAAAAAGGATCGGCTGCGGTTATCGGCGCCATGAAGGCGGCCTACCCGAACCTTGCCGATGAAAGCTCGCTGGAGCTGAGCGCGAAGGTCAATACCGGCGAGATGAAGTGGTAGCGGAGCTTTACAACACAAAATCCACGCCCCGGCGTGGATTTTGTGTTTCAGGACACAGCCCTTTTTACGCGTTTTTATCCAGCGCCACGACCGCGCGAGAAAAAGCGTCGATCGCCAGCGCCACATCCTCAACGTTGACCGACTCCGCCGGATGATGGCTAATCCCGCCTTTACAGCGGACAAACAGCATGCCCACCGGCCAGCGTTCGGCGATGGCGATAGCATCATGCCCCGCGCCGCTCGGGAGCGTCAGCGAACCGCCCTGTACCTCGCTTACCGCATCGCGCAATATCTGCTGTAATCCCGGGTCGCAGGCGGTGGCGGCAATACGGTAAAACGTCTCAGCGCTGAACTGTAAATGACGACGTTCAGCAATCCCCTGCGCCTGGGCCAGCAGTGCGTTCAGTAGGGCCTCAAGCGGCTCATCGCTCGGTCCACGAATATCCAGCGTGAGCGTCACCTCTCCGGGAATCACGTTCACCGCGCCGGGAGCACAGCGCAGCGTCCCTACCGTCGCCACAAGATTCCCGCCCTGTTCACGGGTCATCGTTTCAACCTGTATCATCCACTCGGCGGCGGCGGCGAGCGCGTCTTTACGATGGCTCATCGGCACCGTGCCTGCGTGCCCCGCCTCACCCATAAAGCGGCAGTTCAAACGACGCGCACCGTTGATTGCTTCTACCACCCCCAGCGCCAGCCCGGCTTGTTCGAGACACGGCCCCTGCTCGATATGCAGCTCCAGATAGGCGGCAATCTCCTGCGTTCGGCGCGCGGCAAGGTGGATCTGGGCGGGATCGAGCCCGGCGTCAATCATCGCCTGCGCCACGCTGATGCCGTCGGCATCGCTCTGCGCCAGCCAGTTATCGGGCCAGGTGCCGGTGAGCCCACGGCTGCCGAGCAGCGTAATGGCAAAACGCGTCCCCTCTTCGTCGCCAAAGCCAACAATCTCAATCGCTTTCGCCAGCCGCCGCCCCTGTTGATGCAAGGCATGCACCACCTCGATAGCCGCCAGTACGCCCAGCATACCGTCGTAGCGTCCGGCGTTACGTACGGTATCAAGGTGCGATCCTAATAATATAGCCGGAACGCCCTCCTGCTCGCCTTCATAACGGCCGCAAATATTGCCGACGCTATCCTGCCAGACGCGCATCCCCGCCTGCATCATCCACTGCGCTACCTGCTGATTTGCTTGTAAATGTTGCGGTGAAAGATAGACCCGGGTCAGCGCGTCCGGTGTTTCGCTGATGGCGGCCAGTTCATCGGCGCGCGCCATCGCCCGCGCCGCAGCCTGCTGCCTCTCCGCCTGCTGGCGTATCAATTGACTCATTGCGCGCTCTCACTGCGGTAGCGATCCCACGCGGCCTGCATCGCCGCGCCCTGGGTGGTCGGGAATTTGAGATAGTTCAGCACCGACTCCAGCGCGCTCAGCGTGGTCATCACGCAGTCTTTACGGGCGTTGTAGCCCATGGTGCCGATGCGCCACACTTTGCCGTGCAGCGGGCCGAATGAAGTGCCGATTTCAATCCCGAAATCCTCGAGCATCAATTTGCGCACCTGGTCGCCGTTAACCCCCTGCGGAATCATCACTCCCAGCACGTTGTTCATCTTGTGTTTCAGGTCGCCGAAGGTCTCAAGCCCCATCGCCTGAATCCCTTTGAGCAATGCATCGCCGTGCAGTTTATGGCGGGCGATGCCGTTCTCGAGACCTTCCTCAAGGATCAGACGCGCACATTCCCGCGCGGCAAACAGCGCCGAGGTAGCTTCGGTATGGTGGTTCAGGCGCTCCGGGCCCCAGTAATCCATCACCATGCCGAGGTCGAAATAGTTGGAGTAGACCATCTCATCGACGCCGTCGCGGTGGGCCTCGGTGCGAATACCTGCTTCCACGCATTTGCGGCGGCGTATCACCTCTTCCATCCGCGCACTGAGGGTAATCGGCGAGGTGCCTGACGGGCCGCCGAGGCATTTTTGCATCCCTGCCGACACCGCATCCAACTGCCAGGCATCGGTCTCCAGCGGGTTACCGCCCAGCGAAGCGGTGGCATCGGTATAAAACAGTACGTCGTAACGACGGCAAATTTCACCCAACTCCGCCAGCGGTTGCAGCATGGTGGTGGAGGTATCCCCCTGCACCGTGAGCAACATGCGCGGGCGCACGCGCTTGATGGCGTCTTCAACCTGGTCCGGGGTAAAGACTTCACCCCATGGAACTTCAATGGTGTGTACTTCTGCGCGGCAGCGGCGGGCAATTTCGCACAGCAGATGACCAAAGCGGCCAAACACCGGCACCAGCACTTTGTCTCCAGGGCGAATCGCGGAAAGTAAAATCGCCTCAATCCCGGCACGCGACGTACCATCTACCAGCATCGTCCAGCGGTTTTCGGTCCGAAAGACGCCGCGATACAGCGCCATCACTTCATTCATATAGTGCGTCATCGCCGGGTCATATTGACCAATAAGCTGGCTCGCCATGGCGCGCAGCACGCGCGGGTCGGCGTTGATTGGCCCAGGCCCCATCAGCAGACGAGACGGCGGGTTAATTTGTGCAAACTGAGTGATATCCATCGGAAAGTCCTTGAGTTAATTAAGGCCGCGCACGGAGGAGATAAACTGCTTCAATTCGGTCGTCTGCGGGTTGGCGAACAGCGTCTTGCTGTCGCCCTGTTCCCAGACGCGTCCCTGATGCATAAACACCACGCGGTCGCCCACTTCGCGGGCAAAATTCATTTCATGGGTCACGAGAATCAGCGTCATACCCTCTGCCGCCAGTTGCTCCAGCACCTTGAGCACCTCGCCCACCAGCTCCGGGTCCAGCGCTGAAGTAATCTCGTCACAAAGTAAAACTTTCGGCGACATCGCCAGCGCGCGGGCAATGGCCACTCGCTGCTGCTGGCCGCCGGACAAATTGGCCGGATAATAATCAAGCCGGTCGCCAAGGCCGACCTTTTCCAGCATCCGCTGGGCCAGTTCACGGCATTCGGCGGCGCTTTTCTTCAACACCCGACGCGGCGCCAGCATCACGTTTTCCAGCGCCGTCATATGCGGGAACAGGTTGAAGTTCTGGAACACCATGCCGATGGAGCGGCTGATCTCCCGCGCCTGCGAGTCGCGGTCGGTGATGGTCATCCCGCCGAGTTTAATACTGCCGTCCTGATAGCCTTCAAGGCCGTTGATACAGCGCAGCAGCGTGCTTTTGCCCGAACCGCTGCGCCCGATAATGGAGATAACTTCGCCCATGTCGATATCCAGATCGACGCCTTTGAGCACGTGGTTATCGCCGTAATACTTCTGCATCTGGTTAATGGTGATGAGAGGCATTGAATTTGTTCTCCAGATAACGGCTGTAGCGCGACAGCGGGTAACACAGAATGAAGTAGCCCAGCGCCACCAGCGCAAAGACCTTAAACGGCTGATAGGTCACGTTGGTCAGCATAGTGCCCGCTTTAGTCAGCTCAACGAAACCGATAATCGACGCCAGCGCCGTGCCCTTAATCACCTGCACGGCGAAACCCACCGTCGGGGCAATGGCGATGCGCAGCGCCTGTGGCGCAATCACCCGACACAGCGTCTGGCTAAAGCTCAACCCCAGGCAGCGCGACGCTTCCCACTGGCCTTTTGGCAGGGCGCGTATGCTGCCGAAGCCGATATCCAGCAGAAACGCGCTGGTGTAGAACGTCAGCGCCAGCGAGGCTGCGGTCCACGCCGAGACGTCGATGCCGAACAGCGCCACGCCGAAAAAGGCGAGGAACAGCTGCATCAGCAGCGGCGTGCCTTGAAAAAGTTCGATATAGCCGCGGATCAGCCGTTTCACCTGACGTCTACCGGTCAGACGCAGCAACAAGAGCGGCAGCGTCACCAGCGCGCCGCCGATAAACGCCACCAGCGACAACAGCACCGTCCAGCGTGCGGCCAGCAGCAGATTGCGAACGATGTCCCAATCGGTAAAGGTGCTCATCATGCCTGCACCCCCAGCCATTTCCGCCCTGCCGCCATCAGCAGCTGACGCATCGTTATCGACAGCATCAAATAAATCCCCGTCGTCACCAGATAGACCTCAAAACTCAAGAAGGTACGCGACTGAATCAGGTTGGCGGCAAACGTCAGCTCCTCATAAGAGACCTGCGATACCACCGATGAACCCAGCATCACGATGATGCATTGGCTGACCAACGCCGGATAAATGCGCTGTAACGCGGGCGGTAAAATCACCCGCATAAAGGTCTGGAGCCGACTGAGCCCCAGCACGCGCCCGGCCTCCCACTGCCCTTTTGGCGTTACCTGAATGCCGGCACGGACGATCTCGGTGCTGTAAGCGCCGAGGTTGACGATCATTGCCAGCAGCGCGGCTTCGCCTGCCGTCATCTTTAGCCCCAGATTCGGCAAGCCAAAGACGATAAAAAACAGCTGCACCACAAACGGCGTGTTGCGAATCAGTTCGACATACCCGCCCCATATCCGGCTGTACCACGTGGGACGCCCGCTGCGGATGGCCGCGCCGAAGATGCCTATCGCCAGGCCACCTGTCGTCGCCAGCACCGTCAGCTGTACGGTCACCCACAGCCCCGCCAGCAGCTCCGGCCATAGCGGCCAGAGCGCAGAGAAATCAAGTTGCTCCGTCATGCCCCGGCCTTATGCGCCAAGGTTGGCAGGCAGCGGCGCTTTCAGCCACTTCTCAGACAGCCCGTTCAGAGTGCCGTCTTTCATGGCCGCTTCAATTAACGCGTCCACTTTCGCCTTCAACGCGGGTTCGTTCTTTTTCAGCCCGATAAAGCACGGAGAATCCTTCAGCATGAAGCTGGGTACCGGCGCTTTATCGGCGTTCTGCCGGGTGATGGCCGCGACCACCAGGTTACCGGTCGCCACATACTGCACCTGACCGGAAAGATACGCTGACAGCGTGGTGTTGTTATCTTCATAACGCTTAATCTGCGCCTCTTTCGGCGCCACGCTGCTCAGCACCATGTCTTCCACCGCGCCGCGGGTCACGCCAACGCTTTTCCCGCTCAGCGCCGCCGGGTCTTTCAGCTCAGCGCCTTTCGGACCAAACACGCCAAGGAAGAACGGCGCGTAGGCACGGCTAAAATCAATCACCTTCTCGCGCTCGGCGTTTTTCCCGAGGCTGGAAATCACCAGATCGACCTTATCGGTCTGCAGATACGGTACGCGGTTGGCGCTGGTGACCGGCACCAGCTGTAGCTTGAGCTTCATCGCTTTGGCGAGATAGCGCGCCGTATCGATGTCATAGCCCTGCGGCTGGAGGTCGGTGCCCACGGAGCCAAACGGCGGGAAATCCTGCGGCACCGCAATACGAATAACGCCGCGTTTTTCGATATCCTGCAGTTGGTCAGCGTGTGCCACCGACAGGTTGGTGAACAGACAAGCGGCCCCGGCCAGTGCGATCAACAGTTTCTTCATGATGTTTACCCGTTACGTTAGCATGAAACAAAAGATTCTTACGAATGACTTTTGCAACTAATGTGCCAGGTATATTTCGCCAGCAGGACAGCCACAAAGTGGCCGTTAATCACCGGAATATCAAGAAAAGCGAGTAGTAGAAAGGAAACGGCAGCGCGTTTCCCTATTGTGAAGTTGCACCAGAAAAATGCAAAGCACCACGCTGGCGCCCCATTAACGTTGCTCCAGTTCGTCCAGATCCTGATAAAGAGAAGCAATGTCGTGAATACGCGGACGCCCTTTATCGAGAATTTCGTGCAGGAAGGCGTTGGCGAGCAGGTTGATCAGACTATTGACCGAGGCGTAGCTATCGTACGCCGAGACGCTGTCCAGCGGCGCACAAAGCTGCCAGCGCGCCAGTGGAAACAGCCCGTGCGCCTGGGGTTCGCACATCAAGAGTACCGGAATACCGCGCTGCTGTAGCTGCTGCAACAGCGGGCGAATAATACGCGGACGACGGCGGAACGCCATCACCACCACCAGATCTTCAGCGCTTAAATCGACCAGCTCTTCGCTTAGACTTTGCCCCGGCTGCGGCAGCACCAGCACTTGACCTCGCGCCTGCAGGAGCTGCTGGCGCAGGTGCAGCGCCGCCGGATAGGCGTTACGCATGCCGATAATCACCACCCGCCGGGCAGCCACCATCGCCTGCAGCGTCTCGGCGAACTGCTGCGGATCCAGCGCGTTAACCCACTGCGTCAGGTTGGCCATCTCTTGTTTGTAGTGGCGCGCCAGCAGCGTATTGCCCTGCACCGCATCGCGGTGATCGGTCAGCGGCATCCCGCTCTGGCGCAGGGTGCGCAGCTCATCGCGCATATCTTTGTATTTCTCATAGCCCAGGCGTTTGAACAGACGGCTAACGGTAGCCTTCGAAGCCCCGCTGAGCTGCGCCAGCTCGGCACTGTTATAGCTAATCAGGTCATCAAAATGATCGAAAATAAAATCCGCCACCCGTTGTTCCTGCGGCGATAAAGACGCGTACTGCGCTTTCAGTCGTTCATCAAGCTGTTGCATAAGACCTCTGTAACTTTCGTTTCATCGCACTATACCGTTAACTGCTTTCATAATGCATGCCAGTTCGGCAAAAAGTGCGCGCTATCGGTCAGGCATGAAACTTTACGTTCAGACATGGAACAGCTTTTGCAACGCTCAGCGGACAACAGGGCTATTTGAAGGCGCATAGAACCGCCACCGATGTTCGAGGAGTCGATAATGAATACACCACAACCCGATTGGGACGCTTATCTCAGCCAAATGGAACAGCTGCTGGCGCTGGAACTGGACGACACACGGCGCGCGGAGCTTAGAGTGCAATTTAGCCGCATTGCCGCCATGGCCTCGCCGCTGCTGGATTTCCCCCTCGATGACCGTATCGAAATTGCCGGAGTGTATAAAGCATGAAGCTGCCAGAGATGACCATCCATGATATTCAACGCGCGCTGGCAAGCGGTGAACTGAGCGCCAGGGAGATCGCCCGCAGCACCCTGGAGAAGATTGCGCTGCGCAATCCACAGCTTAACGCCTGGACCCATGTCTGTGAAAAACGGATGCTCGCCGAAGCGGACAACATCGACACCTTACGACGAGAATCGAAACCCCTCCCTGCGTTGGCCGGGGTTCCCTATGCGGTAAAAAATCTGTTCGATGTCGCTGGACACACAACGCTTGCCGGGGCCGAATTGCTCAGCGATCGCCCTGCCGCCACCGCCGATAGCTGGGCAGTACGCCAGCTACACAGCGCGGGAGCGTTGCTCTCGGGGATGCTGAATATGGATGCCTACGCCTACGGTTTCACTACCGAAAATAGCCATTACGGCGCCACGCACAACCCGCACGATCTCTCGCGGATCGCCGGAGGATCGTCCGGCGGCTCGGCGGCAGCGGTCGCGGCGGGTCTGGTCTCATTCTCCCTGGGCAGCGATACCAACGGTTCCATACGCGTTCCGGCCTCGCTGTGCGGAATCTTTGGTTTAAAACCGACCTTTGGCCGTTTATCGCGCTCGGGCAGCCACCCGTTCGTCGCCAGCCTCGATCATATTGGCCCCTTTGCCCGCAGCGTTGGCGATCTCTCGGCGGTCTACGATGCGCTACAGGGGCGCGACCCGGCCGACGGTTTTCAGGCTGACAAAGCCAGCGATCGCACAATGAACCTGCTGTCGCGCGGGCTGGATGGTTTACGCTGCGCCACCCTGGGCGGCTATTTTGCCACCTGGTGCGATAACGATGCGCGTGCCGCCGTCGAACAGGTCGCACACGCGCTCGATGTGCAGGACGAACTGCTGTTTGCCCAGGCCGAGCTGGCCCGTTCTGCCGCGTTTATTGTTAGCGCGTCCGAAGGCGGAAATCAGTATCTTCCGGAGCTACGTCGTCAGCCGGATCGCTTTGAGCCACACTCCCGCGAGCGTCTGCTGGCCGGGGCGATGATCCCCTCCGCCTGGTATATTCAGGCGCAGCGTTTCCGCCGTCACGCACAGCAAATGTTTAAGACGTTATTCGCCCATGCCGACGTGCTGATCGCCCCGGCCACACCGTGCAGCGCAACCCTTATTGGTGACCAAACCATGGAAATCAACGGCCAGGCGCTACCTGTTCGCGCCAGTATGGGGATGCTGACACAGCCGATTTCCTTCCTCGGGCTACCGGTGGTCACCGTGCCCCTGCGGACCGCTGGCGGCCTGCCGATTGGCGTGCAGCTGATTGCCGCGCCATTTAATGAACAGGCCTGCCTGCGCGTCGCGCGGGTACTGGAAGAGATGGGCCTCACCGAGTCCCGCGCCGTGGAGCTAGCCGCATGATGATGTCAGAACAGATTAATCAACCACAGGTCCACGCCGAAGTCAGCGCGGCGTTTTACCGTTACGAAGCGGCGCTGGTGAGCAACGATGTGGCAGTGCTGGATGCGTTATTCTGGCACGACCCGCGTACGGTCCGTTTAGGGGCGGGCGAGAACCTGTACGGTATTGATGAAATCCGCGCTTTCCGCGCCGCTCGCCCCGCGGCGGGGTTACAACGCACGCTGCGCAATACCCTCATCACCACGTTTGGCAATGATTACGCGGTATGCAGCACCGAATTCACGCGTGAAGGCAGCGATCGTATTGGCCGTCAGCAGCAAACCTGGATTCGTTTTGCCGACGGCTGGCGTATTGTCGCCGCGCAGGTCAGCCTGATGAGCTAACCGATTGGCCCCTCTTCCCAACAAGAAGAGGGGCGAGACTTTATGGATTAAACGGGTGCGTCTTCCGCCAGTGGTCAGCAATCTGCTGACGCGTACACACCCACACGCCGTCGTGCTGCTGGATATAGTCGAGAAAACGCTGCAACGCGCGAAAACGTCCCGGACGCCCCAACAGACGGCAATGCATACCGATGGACATCATTTTCGGCGCGCTTTCCCCCTCTTCATACAGCACATCGAAGCTATCTTTCAGGTAGGTATAAAACTGCTCGGCGGTATTGAACCCCTGGGCGGTAGCGAAGCGCATATCGTTCGCATCCAGGGTGTACGGCACAATCAGATGCGGCTTGCGCGTGCCGTCGCTGCATTCCACTTCGTGCCAGAACGGCAAATCGTCGCCATAGTAATCGCTGTCATACTCAAAGCCGCCGTGTTCCACCACCAGCTGGCGCGTATTGGGGCTGTCGCGTCCGGTATACCAGCCGGTAGGCGGCTTGCCGAAGAGATCGGTTAAGACCTGCACCGCTTTATGCAGGTGCTCCCGCTCCTGCTCGATGGACATATTCTGATAGTGGATCCAGCGCCAGCCGTGGCTGACCACGTCATAATTCGCTGCTTTTATTGCCTCAACCACATCAGGCTGACGCGCCAGAGCCATGGCGACGCCGAATACCGTCAGCGGTAAACCGCGCTTGCTGAACGCGTTATGAATACGCCAGAACCCTGCCCGGCTACCGTATTCATACAATGAATCCATCGACATATGGCGGTCCGGGTAGCTGGCCGCGCCGATAATATCCGAGAGAAACTGTTCGGAACCGGCATCGCCGTGCAGCACGTGATTTTCCGACCCTTCCTCATAGTTGAGAACAAACTGTACGGCGATGCGCGCGTTGTTTGGCCAGCGCGCGTGCGGCGGTTGTCCTGCGTAGCCGCGCAGGTCGCGCGGGTAATCGTCTGCCAGAAATGCCATCTGCTACCTCTTATTAGAATGGATTTAACGCCTGAAATTGCCCGCTCAGCGCCTTGGCTTCCGGGAAGGCTAAATCACCGTGCTTGCTGGTCGAAAGTCCCAGCGCCACCAGCGATTCGACCATTTTGACCGCCGCGCTCACCCCGTCGATGACCGGCACCCGCAGTTCGCGAGTCAGTTCCTGCGCCAGATCCGCCATGCCGCCGCAGCCGAGCACAATGGCGCCGCAGCCGTCTTCCTTTAATGCCTGAATACAGCGCGCGCGAACTTTCTCCTGCGCCAGACCGCTGCCGTCCTCCAGCGCCAGCACCGGGAGATCGATGGCGTGCAACGCCGCACAGCGATCGTGAAAACCGTATTGATGCAGCAGGTGGCGGGCGATAATTAAGGTGCGCGGCAGCGTGGTAACGATGGAAAAGCGAGTCGCCACCAGCGTCGCCATATGCAATGCCGCTTCGGCTATCCCCACCACCGGCCCCTGCGCCAGCTCGCGCGCCGCCAGAAGCCCCGGATCGCCGAAGCAGGCAATCACGTGGCCATCCACACCCTGCTGACGACCGGCTTTGATTTGTTCCAGCACGCCAACGGCAGCAATCGCCTCATCAAAATGCCCCTCAATGGACGGCACGCCCGCGCTGGGGCAGACCGCCAGAATCTCGGTTCCCGGCGCGGCAACCGCCCGGGCGGCGGCCCCGATGGTCTCGGTCATCGCGAGGCTGGTGTTGGGGTTGATCACTTGTATACGAACGGCGGGCATCATGACTCCTTATAACCGGCAAATAACCGGGCAAAATCAGGCAAGGTGACGCCAGAACGCTCAAAGCAGAGGCTGGCGACGATATGTTCAAAATGGTGCGTCAGAGCATCACTCAAGGGCTTTAAGGCTTTATCCCGCAGCAGTTCAATCAACCTTTCATGGTCGTCACAGCGGCAGCCCTGCCGCCAGGGCGATCCCCATGCGGCAATAACTAATGAAGAGCGCTGGCTCAGATGGGTCACCATCCCGGTCAGCACCTGATTACCGGAAATGGCCTGCAGATGAATGTGGAACTCGGCTGAATGGCGAATCGCCGCCGGGCCGTCGTAGCGCTCATGGGCCTGTTGTTCCTGACGAGTAATGGCCTCCAGCGCGGCCAGATGCGGCGGCTGGCAGTGGGCCAGCACATTCGGCAAATTAGCCACCTCCAGCAGCGCGCGAGTCCGGAAGATCTCCTGAGACTCTTCAACCGTCGGGCTGGCCACCTGCGCACCACGTTTGGGCGCTAATGTGACCATTTGCACAGTGGCGAGTCGTTGCAGCACTTTTCGGATCCCGGTGCGACTCACGCCAAACACCTCAGCCAGCGCCTCTTCCGGCAGTTTGCTGCCCGGTGGCAGTTGATGCTCGACAATCGCGGTCATCAGCGCCTGATAGATGGATTCGTCTTTGTCATGCAGAGCTGGCGCGGCCTGGGCGAGATAAGGGTTGTTCATTAACCACTCCGGTTTTTACTTTTCGACATCGAATCGTATACATAAATTTCATTTCTTGCATACAAGATTAAGCATTTTGGCCCAATTCCTGCAACAGCCTCAGCAGTTCATCTCAATGGGTTTTGATTAACAGGAGCAGGTTTCATGCCAAATACACAAAATACGCATCAGGTTAAGGCCGCTGATCCCCACGCTGGATACAGCCCACGGCTTTGTAATGAGGATCTGGCGCCGACGCGCGATCAGAACTGGAGCTGGTACAACATCTTTTCATTCTGGATGTCGGACGTGCACAGCATGGGGGGCTACGTGGTCGCGGCGAGCTTCTTTACGCTGGGGCTGGCGAGCTGGCAGGTGCTGCTGTGCCTGTTAGTGGGGATTTGTATCGTTCAGCTGTGCGCCAACCTGGTCGCCAAACCCAGCCAGATGGCGGGCGTGCCTTATGCGGTGATTTGTCGCCAGGCGTTCGGTGTTTTCGGCGCGAATATTCCGGCGGTGATCCGCGGGCTTATCGCCTTCGCGTGGTATGGCATTCAGACCTATCTGGCGGCCAACGCGCTGATGCTGGTGATGCTGAAGTTCTGGCCGTCGCTGTCGGCGCTGACCGAAGCCAGCTTCCTTGGCCTGTCGCATCTGGGCTGGCTCTGTTTCGCCACCATGTGGCTGCTGCAGGCGATGGTCTTCTGGCACGGGATGAACGCCATCAAACGCTTTATCGATATCGCGGGGCCGGCGGTCTACGTGGTGATGCTGGGGCTGGCCGGCTGGATTGTATACAAAACCGGTTTTGACGGTATCTCCTTTACGCTGGCCAGCAAATCGCTAAGCGCCGGGGAGCAAACCTGGCAGATGATTACCGCGACTGCGCTGGTGGTCTCCTACTTCTCCGGCCCGCTGCTCAACTTTGGTGATTTCTCGCGCTACGGTAAAAGCATGGGCGAGATTCGCCGCGGCAACCGCTGGGGTCTGCCGTTCAACTTCCTGCTGTTTTCTATCGTGACGGTAGTGATTGTCTCCGGCACCCAGTCGCTGTTTGGCCGCATGATCACCGACCCGATTGAAACCGTCAGCCGCGTCGGCAACGACCTGGCGGTGGCCATTGGCCTGCTGACCATGATTACGGCCACTATCGGCATCAACATCGTGGCCAACTTTGTCTCGCCGGCGTTTGATTTCTCGAACTGTTCACCGCAGAAAATCAGCTTCCGCACCGGCGGGATGATCGCCGCCGTGGGTTCCATCCTGCTGACGCCGTGGAATCTGTTTAACTCGCCGGAGCTGATTCACTACACCCTCGACGTGCTGGGAGCGTTTATCGGGCCACTGTTTGGCATTCTGATCGTCGACTTCTACCTCATCAAACGCGGCCAGGTATCGGTTAACGATCTGTTCGACGATACGCCGAAGGGCAAATACTGGTACCGCAACGGCTTTAACCCGAAGGCGATTGCGGCGCTGGTGCCTTCCGTCGCCATCGGCCTGGTCATCAGCTTTATTCCTGCACTGCACGAAGTGGCAAACTTTAGCTGGTTTATCGGCGTCTTCCTGAGCGGCGCGGCCTATCGCTGGATTGCCCGCGACGAGCGTGTCGCCGCACCGGCCGGCTTTAACGCCCTCGCCCAGAAAGAGTAATGGATGCGTACGCCGCGGCGTCCTGTCGCGGCGTATTTTCCTGCAAACTGGCATTAATTTTGCTGATTTTCTCTCTCCCTTCGCGCACCCACAAGGCAGCTATGATGATTGACTACTCCGTCGCCCTGCGCGGCGCCTTTTTTGATATCGCCGCTGTCGCCGACAGCGCGGACGATATCGCCAGCCACGCCCGCTATCTGGACGATGGCGTGCTGTTTCTGCGCGATGGCCGCATTCACGCGCTGCTCCCCTGGCAGGAAGCCGAGCAATATCTGCATCCGCTAACGGGCTATCGCGACCTGCGCGGTAAGCTGCTGCTGCCGGGCTTTGTCGATGCCCACGTCCACTATCCGCAAACGGAAATGATCGGGGCTTTCGGCGAACAGCTGCTTGAGTGGCTGACCACCTATACCTTTCCCGTTGAACGTCAGTTTGCCGATGCCGACTATGCCGCAGAGATCGCGCGCTTTTTTGTGAGCCAGTTGCTCAGCCACGGCACCACTACCGCGCTGGTATTTTGTACCCTGCATCCGGAGTCGGTGGATGCGCTGTTTAGCGAAGCGCTGCGTCTGGATATGCGTCTGCTGGCCGGAAAGGTGATGATGGATCGTCACTCGCCGGAGTATCTCAGCGAAAGCGCGGAACAGAGCTATCGGCAGACCCGCGAGCTGATACAACGCTGGCACCAGCGTGGCCGCCTGGGCTATGCCATTACGCCGCGCTTCGCGCCAACCTCCACGCCCGCGCTGCTGGCGGCGGTGCAGCAACTGCGCGAAGAGTTTCCCGACACCTGGCTGCACACCCATCTGAGCGAAAACCTCAACGAAATCGCCTGGGTCAAAAACCTGTGGCCGGAGCATGAACACTACCTCGACGTCTACCATCACTACCAGTTAGCCGGCCCACGCAGCGTGTTTGCCCACGCGATTCACCTCGCGGACGCGGAGTGGCAGTGTCTGCACGATACCGGTTCGGCGGTGGCATTTTGCCCGACGTCAAATCTGTTTCTGGGCAGCGGCCTGTTCCGCCTGCCAACCTGCTGGCATCACCAGGTGCGCATGGGTATCGGCAGCGATGTGGGGGCAGGTACCACCTTCAGCATGCTGCGAACGCTGGGTGAGGCCTACAAAGTCAGCCAGCTCCAGAGCTATCGTCTGTGCGCCAGCGAAGCGTTTTACCATGCCACGCTTGGCGGCGCGCGCGCCCTGCGTCTGGATGATTACATTGGTAATTTTCATCCCGGTAAAGAGGCCGATTTCGTGGTCATCGATCCGGCGGTGACGCCGCTACAGCAGCTGCGCAGCGAACGGTGCAAAGATATCTATGAACAGCTGTTTGTGCTGATGACGTTGGGGGATGAACGCAATATCAGTGAAACATGGGTCAACGGCAAACGGGTGTGGGGGAATGCAGCAGAGGAATAATCCGCTCCCGGCGTCATCCGCGACGCCGGGAAAACAGGCTCAGCATCAGCTACCGCGATAGGTGGACCAACCGCCTGGGGCAATTAAAAACGGCAGATGGTAGTGATCGTCCGCCGCCTCGCGGATAACAAAATCGATTTGCGCACTCAGGTACAGCGTCTCACGCCCGCGGGCGGCGAACCAGTCGCCGATTTCCGCCGTCAGCCGATAGTTTCCCACCTTCAGCGGCCCGTCGTTGAGTGCGCCAATACGTCCATGCTCATCGGTCACGCCATGGGCAATCGCGGCGCCATCCCGCGCCAGCGTCACCCTGACGCCCTGCGCCGGTTGGCCGGTCGAGACATCCAGAATATGCGTGCTTAAGGTACTCATTCGCCAATCGCTCCTTCCAGTCTTAATAACGTAATTTCACGCAGCTGCGCTAAGGCTTCCTGCACCTCATCGCGCTCGCTGTTTTGCAAACGCCGCGTCAGCGCCGCTAAAATGTCTTCCCCGCTGCGCCCTTTGGCGCGAATTAAAAACACCCGACCAAAGCGCGCTTCGTAGCGGGCGTTGCCCGCTTTCAGCGCCTGTGCGAGCTGTGCATCGCGATCGTCCACATTCCCCTGTTCCTGGCGTGACAGCGCCGCGTGCGCCTGTTCGCCCGTGGGTTTCTCGCCAATGCGCGGATGGGCGCTTAGGGCCTGCGCCAGTTCGGCTTCGCCCCAGCTCGCCATCAGCCGCTGCGCGGTATTGAGCAGTTCTTCGCGTGAGCGCCAGGGTCGCCCGGCGGCCAGCGTGGCGGCCCACTCTGGAATGGCCACGCAAGGCGCCAACAGTGAAGCGGCCTCCGTGCCGCTTAATTGATTAAAGTGATTCAGCGCGATCATCGCGGCTCCTTGTGGTGCTCTCCTGCGGGGCTTTCTCTTCAGGAATAATCAGATTGAGGACAATCGCCACCAGGCCACCGCTGGTAGCGGCAGAACCAAACAAGTTCTCCACCATCGGCGGGAAATGGGCCAGAAACGCCGGTACCGCTTCAATCCCCAGACCAAAACCAAATGCCAGCCCAACAATCAGCATATCGCGGCGGGTCAGCGGCTTCTGGGTGATAATGCGAATTCCCGCCGCCACGACGCAACCGAACATAACCATCGTCGCGCCGCCTAATACCGGCGCCGGAATCTGACGCAGGATTTCGCCAAACGGCGGGAACAGGCCGAGCAGAATTAAGATAACCCCAATGTAACGCCCAACGTAGCGGCTGGCGACGCCGGTCATCTGAATCACGCCGTTGTTTTGCGCAAACGTGGTATTGGGGAACGCGCACAGCATCGCCGCCACCATGCAGCTAATCCCATCGGCCAGAATGCCGCCCTTCAGCCGCGAACGGAAGGCGCCATCATCAATGGACTGCTGTGAGATCAGGCAGTTTGCCGTCAGGTCACCAACAGCCTCCAGAATACAGACCAGCGAAACCAGCGCAATTGGCAAGAAAATCGCGCCGTTGAACTGGAAACCGAACGGGAACAGCTGCGGCAGACGGAACCAGACGTCGCCCACGCCTTTTAGCTGGAACATCCCACTCAGCGCCGCGGCCAGGCAGCCAACGGCAATGCCGATGACCACGGAAGAGAGGCGCAGCCAGCGGTTTTTCAGGCAGCTCAGCAGCACAATCGTCGCCAGCGTTACCGCCCCCAGCGTAATATTGCTCATGCTGCCAAACGCTTTTGCCTGCTCGCCGCCGCACCAGTTAATAATGCTGACTTTAATCAGGCTGATGCCAATCAGCGCAATCACGCTGCCGGTAATCACCGGCGTAAAAATACGCTTCAGCGGTTCGATAAAACGACTGACAATGCAAGGCACCAGCGCAGCAACAAAGTTGACGCCAAACAGCATGGCCATAATGTCCTGCGGCGTGCCGCCCTGCCCTTTAACCCACATACCGCCGGCAATGGCGACCCCGAGAAACGCAAAGCTGGTGCCTTGCATACAGATCATTCCGGCGCCAATCCCCCACACCCGGTTAGATTGCAAAAAGGTGCCGATCCCCGAAGCCAGCAAAGACATACTGATCAAATAGGGTAGCCATTCCCCTAATCCTAAGGTCGCGCCGATAATCAACGGCGGCGTGATAATGCCCACCAGACCGGCAAGCACGTGCTGCAACGCGCTGAAAAAGGCCGGAAGCGGCGGAATGCGCTGCTCAAGGCCGTACAGTAAACCCCCGTTCTTTTCATCTGACATGATCTTTCATCCATTGCGAGTAAGCGTACAGTGGCTAGTGCATAAAACAGGCCAAAACCAATTACACTTTCGCAACATTTAATCTTTTTCATTATTTACAATGAGATATAAAAAATACATCCCCATACTTCCCGAAGCCAGCGAGGGCAAGGCAGTGAAACTTTCGATTCCATTAAGCCAATATGGAAATTATTGATTCACAAAAAGGCAACAAAAACGCCAATATGCACCCATTCTGTGCAAGCCATTGCCCACTTCCCTCGCAAACCCGCCAAATCCGCGTCTTCGCCATTGTGGTACGCAAATTGCTGAATGCCTTCACGACACAGGTAAAGGAGATGTAAATGAAAGCATTGATCATTGGCGGTGGAATTGGCGGGCTGAGCGCGGCGGTCGCGCTGAAAAATGCGGGAATCGAATGCGACGTTTTTGAAGCGGTAAAAGAAATTAAGCCGGTCGGCGCGGCCATTTCCATCTGGCCGAACGGCGTGAAGTGCATGCAGCATCTGGGGATGGGCGAGATTATTGAAAACTACGGCGGCCCGATGCATTTTCTGGCTTATAAGGAGTATCTGCGCGGTGAAACCCTCACCCAGTTCAGCCTTGCGCCGCTGGTAGCACGCACCGGTGGCCGTCCCTGCCCGGTTTCCCGCGCCGAATTGCAGCGTGAAATGCTCGACGTCTGGGGCCGCGACGCCGTGCAGTTCGGCAAACGCGTTGTCCGCTGCGAAGAAGATGACGACGGCGTCCGCGTCTGGTTTACCGACGGCACCCAGGCTGAAGGCGACTTTCTGATTGCCGCTGACGGGAGCCATTCGGCGCTGCGCCCCTGGGTGCTGGGCTATACCCCCGAACGCCGTTACGCGGGCTATGTGAACTGGAACGGTCTGGTCGACATTGATGAGGAGATTGCGCCGGGCAATCAATGGACCACCTTTGTTGGCGAGGGAAAACGCGTCTCGCTGATGCCGGTTTCCGCTGGCCGCTTCTACTTTTTCTTTGATGTCCCGCTGCCGCCAGGGCTTGCCGAAGATCGCAGTACCCTGCGCGACGATCTGCACCGCTACTTCAGCGGTTGGGCAGCGCCGGTGCAGAAGCTGATTGCCGCCCTGGATCCGCAGACCACCAACCGCATTGAAATTCATGATATCGAACCGTTTGACCGGTTGGTGCGCGGCAAAGTGGCGCTGCTCGGTGATGCCGGACACAGCACCACGCCGGATATCGGCCAGGGCGGCTGCGCGGCGCTGGAAGACGCCGTCGTTCTAGGCGATCTGTTCCGCCACAGCCGCGACATCGTCAGCACGCTGCGTCAGTACGAAGCGCAGCGCTGCGACCGGGTGCGCGATCTGGTGTTGAAAGCGCGTAAGCGCTGCGATGTCACTCACGGCAAAAATATGCTGCAAACGCAGGCCTGGTATGAGGAGTTAAAAAGCGAAACCGGTGAGCGCATTATTAACGGCCTGTGCGAAACCATTCAGGGCGGCCCGTTAGGCTAACCGGGCCAGCGGCTCCTTCAGCTTGTCTGCATCGCCTCCATCACCGCAGTGAGCTTCTGAATCACCCTTTGCGCCGGACGCGAAAGCTGGCGTGAAGGGGCGGTACATAAGGCCAGCGTAAGCGGTCTCAGTTGCTTATTGCGCAGCGGAACAAACGCCAGCAGACCTTGTTTGACCTCATCCAGCACGTCAAGCCGGCTGAGGATCGTCACGCCGCTGCCTTTCAGCACCAGCGATTTAATCAACCGAATATCGTTGCAGCCAATGCTGTTGGCCGGAAATAAATCGTGCTGCCGATAGAGCATCGCTACCCGCTCATGCACAATCAACGGCGCACCGGGCACAATATGCCGTTCTTCGCTGAGCTGGCCCAATGATACGTTTTCGGCGCGCGCCAGCGGATGATCCGGGCGCATCACGACGCCCATCGCCAGCTCGGCAAACGCCAGCACGCTCAGCCCGGCCTGACCTTCCGGGTCGAGAATCAGGCCAAAGTCGAGATCCGCCTGACGCACCTTCTGGCTGACGGTGTGGCTATCGGAAACCTGTAGGTTTAACTCCAGCCACGGCCAGTCGGTAATGATATCCGCCAGCGCGGCGGCAAAACTCCCCTCTGCCAGCGCCTGCACCATTCCCACGCTGACGCTGCCACGCTTTAACCCCTGTAGCTCATCAAACTTTTGTCGCGTGAGATGAAACTCCTTTTGCCAACGCAGCAGATTATCGTACAGCAGCTCGCCAGCAGTGGTCATGCGCAGCCCTTCCGGCAGGCGCTCAAACAACGGCGTACCGAACGTCTCTTCGGCCTGCAGGATTTGTCGGTTAATGGCGGAGGCGGAAATATGCAGTTTTTCTGCCGCGCGCCGCAGGCTGCCGCAGCGCGCCACTTCAACAAAATAGAGTGCAAATCGTGAAAATGGACTCATCCTTTACCTGTTCTCTTTTTTGCAACGGTTAAGTGAATTAATGGTGATGGATGTCAACACCCTAATATGGCAACAATAATCTCACAACAATTAAACAGTTATTTTTGTGAGCCGGAGAACGCCATGCACCAACCGTCTATCGCCCCACCCGCCCATTGCAGCTTTGAACCTGAGGATTGGCTGCGCCTGGCGCAATGCTGGCACCCGGTCGCCCGCGCCTGCGACATTGGCCCGGCCCCGGTGAAAGCCACCCTGCTTGATGAGCCGTTGGTTATCTATCGTATAAAGGGCCAGGTCGTGGTGGCACGCGATGCCTGCCCCCATCGCGGCGTGCCGTTGACGCTGGGCTTTCATGATGAAGAAGGGATCGTCTGCCCGTACCACGGCCTGCGCTTCGGTGAAGATGGCCGCTGCAACCGCATCCCTTCCAGCCCCGACCAACCGGTACCGGCAAAACTCAATCTCACCCATTTTGCGGTGGAAGAACGCTATGGGCTGATCTGGACCTGTCTGGCCTTCGACCCGGAAAATCCACAGCCGTTGCCGGTCATGCCGCACTGGCATGACGAGGGATTTCAGCAGATCAACTGCCCGGCCTTTGAGGTCAACGGCTTTGCGGGCCGCCAGGTGGAAGGCTTTCTCGATGTCGCGCATTTCGCCTGGATCCATACCGACAC
Organism: Kluyvera sp. CRP; assembly: GCF_019930565.1. NCBI lineage: Bacteria > Pseudomonadati > Pseudomonadota > Gammaproteobacteria > Enterobacterales > Enterobacteriaceae > Kluyvera > Kluyvera sp. CRP. The sequence goes on from NZ_CP082841.1 coordinate 4,024,073, forward strand.
CTTCGCCGATCCGGAAAATCAGCTGGTGCCCGACTACAGCCCTCAGGAGACGACGTTCGGTTTCATCGCCGATTACTGGAGCTCGGTGGGCAACTATCCCGCCAGCGCCGATTTTCGCGCCCCGGAAGGCTTCCGCTGGCTGCGTCATTTCGAGATGCATCTGCCGTTTACCGCCACCCTGACGATTCATTTTCCCGGTGACGCCAGGCTGGTGATTATGAATGCCGCCTCGCCGGTTTCCGCGCGCGTCACCCGCATGTTTGCGCCCATCGCCCGTAACTTCGACCTGCATGTACCGGTGGAAGACGTGCACGCCTTTAACCTGCGCGTATTTGAGGAGGACCGGCTGATGGTTGAGAGCCAGCGGCCTGAGAAACTGCCGCTGGATTTAACCCTCGAAGCGCATATTCCCGCCGACCGTAGCTCCATCGCCTACCGCCGTGGGTTGAAGAAAATGGGCTTCGGTGACTTTTTCCTCGTCTAAATGGAGAACCAGAATGAATGATGTCTTAAAGGTGGTCGTTGAGGGTCTCTGGCGTCAGGGAGAACAGAATCTGGCGATCCGACTGGTGGCCGAAAACGGCCAGCCGCTGCCCGCCTGGCAGCCCGGTGCGCATATCGACGTGCACCTGCCCTGCGGGATTATCCGCCAGTATTCGCTCACCGGCGCAGGAAGCGCCGACGACGGCTATCTGATTTGCGTGGCACAGGAAAACACGTCACGCGGCGGCTCGCGTTATATCCACCAACAGCTACGCCCCGGACAGACGCTACTGATTTCGCCTCCGCGCAACCTGTTTCCACTCCAGGCGCTGGAGCCGGTGACGCTGCTGGCCGCCGGGATAGGCATCACGCCGCTGTATGCGATGGCGTTACGTCTGAATGCGGAGGGGGTGCCGTTTAGGCTGCACTATTATCTGAAAAATCGCGCCCAGGGCGCGTTTGTCCGTGAACTGCAGCAGCAATTCGGCGCAGAACAATTCGCGATTCACTGCTCCCAGGAAGGAGACAGCGCCCGCCAGCATCTGGCGCAAGCGCTGGAGGGGGTCGAGCCCCGTCAGCCAATCTATCTCTGTGGGCCGGAAGGTTTCATGGCGGCCGCGCGTCGGGTCGCCGTGGAAAAAGGCTGGTCGTCAGCGCAAATTCACAGTGAAGCGTTTCAACCGCTAGCCCCCTCCATCAGCGCGGAGGAGGACGGTGAAACCTTTAACGTGACGCTGGCCTCGTCGGGCGAACGCTGGCCGGTGCCCGCGAATAAAACCATCGCTCAGGTGCTCCAGGAGAACGGCGTGGCCGTCCCACTTTCCTGCGAAATGGGGATCTGCGGCGCTTGCCTGACGCCGGTTGTGGAGGGCATTGTCGACCACCGTGATTCTGTGCAGTCGGCGGCGGAGAAATCGGCCAGCCGGCAGCAGATTGCCCTGTGCTGCTCGCGCAGTCGGTCGGCCAATTTGTGTATTGATTTGTAGTCAGGCAGATAATGAAGCGTAAAACGTCATGATGCCTGTTCTCCAACAATATCGCTTAGTTTATGCCGCGAATTATAGGGCCCAATAACGTGGTTATATGATTCTGCTTCGCTAAAAAACGGTATCTAAAATGAATAATCAATCACGCAATCAAAAAACACAATTTCAATACAAAATAAAAACAGGAAATACGATAAATTTAACGATATTCGCACTGCTTTTCATGCTAATGATTGATTTCCAAATGATAATCATGTTCCTGTTCTCATTTAAAGCAATGTATACCTTCACGCTTAATTGATCCCAGTCAAACTACGCATATTTTTATGACACTTTTCACGACACACAATCTTACCTTTCTTTACGAAACTGTTGCGAGAAATACGGATACTTTTGTACTAGTAAACGGATTATGAAAGAATACTTTCAGCCACCCTCCGCATAATCACTCAAATTCCCTGACTATCCCCCTGATAAAATGTGAAGTACATCACTACTCCGCACAAAATCGTAATAGGCTGCCAGGCTTGATATTTATGTCAATTTATTACGTTCCTGCCTTCTGTTAGCCAATGTCCTCCAGGCGATTCTCTCTCACCCTTTATGGTCCATCGTTTCAAAAAAAATGTTCTCTCCGTAACCCACATCTTCGGCTTTCATTCGAATATACAAATAATAATCACCAATTACCTTAACGTTTTTAATACAAAATAAGCGGCGTTTCCCGAATATTGACATGTCTTTTTTCCCCCTGCATATTTTACGAAGAAAAATAATGAATCGGATTACATGAGGAATCTCATGAACAACACCAGGACATATCCCGCGAAACGCAGACGTCGCGGCGAAGTACAAAATGCCAGTTTGACTATGCTCAGCGCACGCATCGCTGATGACCTTTGCGAATACGTTCGTGAGGTGGCTTTTCAAACCCGTAAAAGTAAACAACAAATTATCACCGAGGCGCTGATGCTACATCAGGCCAATGGAATTGAAACACTCGAATAAACAAAGAGATAGCATCAAACAGAGACGATATTGATCGATCGCTAAATATTTAACAGTGAATAAAAAACAATAACCCGTTTTTTATTCACTCTCACAGATAACAGGTCAATATCAGCCTGTTTTCGGTGAAATAATGTTTTGTCAGAAAAATAATAAATCACAAAACATCGTGGCTGAGGTTATTACACTTCAGGGCTGCTGTACGCCCCTGCCACTCGCTAAATAAAAACGCCATAACAGGTGAATAAATTCAGTTAATGACAGGTAACTCATCATGCAGTCAGTAAGTAAAAGTATTATCGCCGTCGCGGTGTTGGCCGCGATATCTTCCTGCAGCGCGATTGCTCAACAAGTCGGCGTTGACCAGACAGATCCCTACGGCCTTGGTTCATACACCATCGTGGGTACGCCGAATCAGGCTTACGACCTCGATAAAATGCAGCAGGATGCACAGGTTGCCGCCGACGCAAAAGTGACCGCCGATAAAGCGAATGCCGATATCCTTAAGATGGGTAAACAGGTTGAAGATAATCGTATAGATGCTGGCACTAACACCGTTCGTATCGGTCACCTCGAAAAGGAAGCTACCATTCTTAACGGCCAAACAGCACAACTGCGCCAGGATGTGAATATCAACACGAAAGCGCTGTCTGTACTCGGCGGCAACGTACAACAACTGCAGGGGCAGATTGGCAATTTCGTCACTAAACCGGAATTCAAAACCGACCAGGATCGCCAGGATCAAATCGTTACCGCGTTAACAAATACCGTTAGCAGTAAAGCGAACCAGGCCGACGTTGATGCGAACAAAAAGGCGATTACCGCCGATGAAGCTAACATCACCGCCAACAAATCCGCTATCGATACCGAAGTGAAGGCCGAACAGCAGCACTTCTCCACCCTCTCATCCGGCGTGCAGCAGGCCCAGACCACCGGCGCGGCCGCTCAGAATCGCGCTGATGTCGCCTTTGCCAACGCCGAAGCAAACCATCAGGCGCTGGCGAACACCAACCAGCGCCTTGCCAACGACGAGAAAACGCTGGCTAACCACGAACAGCGCATTTCCGATCTGGAAGCCAACAACCAGACCAACTTCAATTCGCTGAAAGACCAGCAGAACAAAGATCGTAAAGAGTTCCGCGCAGGTTTGGCTGGCGCTTTCGCCCTCACCGCCATCCCGCAAGCGCCGCAGGGCCACACCGTCGGCTTCGGCATGGGCGTCGGAACCTTTAATGGCCAGAACGCCGTATCTGCCGGGATCAGCGCTCGCGTGTCAGCCAACGTTTCCGTAAAAACCGGTCTGTCCTGGGATACTGCGGACAACGTCGGCGCAGGCGCGGGCGTGCTGTTTTCTTATTAAGAGCACATTCCTCCTGCCCTCACAGGGGAACATTATTGCGCTGAACCACGCAATAAGGGCGAAAGCCCAGCCTTCATCGTTATTGTTGTATTTGCCACTTTTTTCGTAGTTAGAGAGATGTTTCCCCCGGGTACGGGGGCTTTTTTAAGTAGAAGGAAAATCTACTTAACAAAGCTGTAATGACGATAGCAACCACAACTAGAAAGTGAGTTTGAAATGAAAAAAACAGCAGTGGCATTGGCCGTATTGGCTTTAGGGGTAACTTCCGCACAGGCAGCGGAAATCTATAATAAAGACGGCAATAAGCTGGATCTGTACGGCAAGGTTAAAGCCGCGCATAGCTGGACGGACGGCAAAAACGAGGATGGTACCTATGCGCGTCTGGGCTTCAAGGGTGAAACCCAAATCAACGAGGAGTTAACGGGCTACGGCCAGTTCGAAAGTCAGCTTGACGCTGCGAACGCAGAAGGTTCTCAGAATGGCGAATCCACCCGCCTGGCGTATGCTGGCCTGGACTATGGTCACAACGTTAGCTTTGACTATGGCCGTAACTACGGTATCGCTTACGATGTCGGGGTTTATACTGACAACCTTTCCGAATTCGGCGGCGACTCCTATGAAGGCACTGATTCATTCCTTACTGGTCGCACTAGTGGCGTTGCTACATTACGTACCAGCAACGCTTTCGGCTTAGCGGACGGCGTCAGCTTCGGCGCACAATACCAGGGCGCAGACGCGACCGATAGCGACCCCGCTAAACAGCATGGTACAGGTTACGGCTTCTCTCTGGGTTATGACAACATCGCTGATTCCGGTATTTCGACTATCGCCACCTACGCGACCAGCGCGGTCACGGGCCACCAGAAAACGGCGGGCTGGACCGGGAACAACGCTGAGTTCTGGGGCGTGGGTGCGAAATATGACGCGAACCGCGTATACGTTGCAACCATGGGCGGCGAATCTCACAATCTGCTGAAAGGCGCTCACGAAGCGAAACACTTTGAAGCGATGGCCGCGTATGTGTTCGACTTTGGCCTGCGCCCGAACGTGGGCTACGTGCACGCACGCGACAATAACAATCGTGATATCACCGAGTATGTCGCACTGGGTTCAGATTACTACTTCAACAAAAATATGGTGGCGGATATCGGCTATCAGATCAATCTGGCTGATAACGGCGACAACACCGTTGTGGCTGGCCTGACCTACCAGTTCTAAGGCCATACGATCGCTACCGTCGGCGGGAAGTGTGGACATGCTATCGCCGACAATCAGACTGACCTGTCTAAATCATTAACTTTGAGTATGTCTTATACTGTCCCCCCGGGTGAGGGGGGATTTTTTGATTGCGGGCAGTGACGCGTAATATCTTTCATAAAACAGGCTTATCACAATGAAAAAAATCATGGTTTCCGTTCTTGCTCTGACCGCGTTGGCTGCGATGCCAGCACAGGCCATTAACGCCAAATACCGCGAGCAACTTGAACGTTCTGGCTGTACTGAAATGACCGCCGGCGTCTCCTGCGACATTAACAAAACCAAAGCGCAGAACGCCAAACAGGCGCCAAAGGCTGCCACGAAGCCTAAGCTGACGGTCAGCCAGCAATACGGGCAGATTGTTGGCGAAGCTGAAACTATCCTCGGGATGAAAGGCATTGCGGCGGAGGAGTTTTTGGTTGAGAAAGGCTGGCGCCAGCAGTCTAACGGTGACTGGAAAAAAGCCGGCCACGAACTGCGTATTATCGAAGATAAAGGCGTGGTGCGTAACGCCCAGATCGTTAAATAATAAAAAGGCTCCTGCGGAGCCTTTTTATTACGCTGAATAACGGCGATACCTGTTTATGGCATCGCCCGCACGATGGGTTACGCCACCTTCTTTACGCGCAATACTCTCTGCGGCAACTCCCCCTCGACAACCAGCAAAGCGGACTTGAGTTCAACCTTCATTCCCTGGCGAATCGAGGCGGCTTTTATACTGGTAGATTCCTGTTGAAAGGCCCCCTCATTGTAGGGGAACAACAGAATACATTCGCCCAACTCTTTCAACTGCCGGAGTGCTTCCGTTCGCGTATTGTAATTGCGATATTTCATTCTATGTTTCACGATCGTTATTATTCACTTATCCTGCGGCGGTGTGTTCTGCATTCTTTTGCCGTACACCGGAAAATAGCCAATGCCAGAAGAAGACTTTGATTCCTGCGCCGGTAAACGTTGCCACATAGAACCATGGACTATGCACCATGGTCGTGCGAATGACTTCCAGCAGATCCACGTTGAAACTGTCTGCCATGGCGTAGTCAATGGTCCCTAAAAACACCAGCGTCAGAGCCATCATCACCATCACCGCGTACAGCTTGCCAAGCTGTGGCAGGCGGCCGGAAGCCCATTGCCACAAGAAAGCCGTACTCAACAGGAACAGCGCTGATAATAGCAACCCGGTCTTAAAACCAAAGTCTTGAAATTCCCGAAACAAGCTGAGCGCACTCATCAAAATGAATATTCCCAGCATGGCTTTTTTAATAACCCCCATCCTTCCACCTATAAAACCATGACATTAAATAAACAATTAACGTTTACCCGCGCGCATATCGACTTGCACGGATATTTGCAGTTAAGAACGAATATGATTGTTTTAATAAACACCCTGACCAGCAAAATGCCTGGCATGAGACTACCCTGGCAATACTAAGGTTTTTTATTTTCCATGACCAAGAAAAACAAATGTATACTTTAAATACGGAAAAATCCGATCAATAAATAGTGAACAAAAGAAAGCCAAAAGAGATTAATGATATAAACAGTGAGCGTTGAACAAGACGGCGTTGCTGCTGATTTGCTCGTTACCGTTCAATGATGGCTCATTTGAGAGAAAACGATGCCGATGGCTTGCTGGCGGTGCTCGGCAGGTTGATGATAAATCAGCACTTCCGTACCGAAATTACATGATATTATGCGTAACCCTATTGATTCTTGCGTCTTCAACGCTCGCAGGCCGTCTGTTAAACGCTTTCTAACCCTGAACTCATTGCCATAATGAATACGTATAATAAAAAAGTTCGCGCCTATCACTTCCCCGCATTCCGCTATCTGTTCACCGCCCGCTTGCTGACGGTCCTCGGCAACGGTATGGCGCCGATTGCGCTAGCCTTCGCGGTTCTCGATATCGGCGGAACCGTTTCTGATTTGGGGATGGTGGTTGCCTCTCGTTCCATTCTCAACGTCGCCTTTCTGTTGCTCGGTGGCGTCCTGGCCGACCGCTACTCGCGTAGCCGGGTGCTGGTTTACTCATCCAGCGTCGCCGCCCTCTCGCAGGCCATCGTGGCCTGGCTGGTGCTGGATGGCTCTGCGACGGTATTAAGCCTTGCCCTGCTTGGCATGCTTAACGGGGCCTCCGCCGGTATCGCCTTACCGGCCTCACAGGCGCTCGTCCCGCAGACGGTACCCAGCAAAAATCTTCGCGAAGCCAACGCGCTGGTGCAGCTCGGTATTTACAGCGGCACGGTGATTGGCGCGTCCCTTGGCGGGATCCTCGCCAGCTCGGTCGGCCCCGGCTGGGGGCTGGCAATCGATGCCATGGGCTTTGCCGCCGCAGCCCCCCTGTACTTTATGATTCGCGTGGCCTCGTCCAGGGTCAGCGCCGCGCAAAGTAACATCCTGCAGGATTTAAAAGAGGGATGGAAAGAGTTCGCCAGTCGTGCCTGGGTGTGGTCAGTCGTGGTTCAGTTTACGATTATCAACGCGGCATTCAGCGGCATAGTGATGGTGCTTGGTCCGGCGATAGCCGACGCCACCTTTGGCCGGGCGAACTGGGGGATCATTGTGGCGGCCGAAAGCGTCGGGTTAATCGTGGGCACCTTTATCGCCCTGCGCTGGCGGCCACGCCGTGATTTGTTTATCGGCGTCATGCTGGTTGGGCTCTGCGCAGCCCCTATTTTGCTGCTCAGCCAGGCCGCCTCTGCCGTCTGGCTGATGGCGGCGTTCTTTCTCACCGGCGTCGCATTTGGCCGGTTCGGCGTTGCCTGGGCCCATTCACTGCAAACGCATATCCCGCCGGAAAAGCTCGCCCGCGTTTATGCCTATGACGCCGTCGGTTCTTTTGTGGCCATCCCTTTCGGTGAACTGGTTGCCGGGCCGTTAGCAATGCAGTACGGCAACAGCCACGTGTTGTTGGTTGCCGGCATCGCGGTGGTGATCGCCACCGTCTGCGCCAGCCTGGTTCCGGCAATCAGGCGGCTGGAGAATACCGCTCAGGTCAGATCGCTGTAAGCTGATAAACCGGCACGCGTCGCGTCGTGCCGGTTAGCGTATCAAAAACGTCCGTTTCCGACGTGGCGATCCGCATCCCCGTTTTGCGCAGCCGCTGTACATCGGCGGCAATGCGTTGCAGGCCAAACCAGAACAACCCATCCAGCGCCGTCACCGCCAGCCTGTTTTCCAGCGCAAGCCGCAGGCGTTCCCGCGGATGTTTCACCTGCTGGGCGATTTCGCGATAGGGCGTTTCGCTGCTACCCGCCTCGTCTGTGCGGCGAATGCGGGTGGAGAGATGGTATTGAAACGCTTCCGGCACGCCAGTGAGATCGCTTTTCAGGCTATAGACACAGCCAAAACGCTTTCCGTTAAAGGTCGCACTTTTCTGATTCAGGGCGAGCTCATCGCGCACGCTGGCGATCAGCTGCGGCGCGCGCGTCAGCAGCAGCCGAAAAGGCAGTTCGAAGCTGGTGACGTAATCCACATTCAGCAAGGCAATGCGCAGGCGTTCTTCCGCTCCCGCCCCGCTCGCCTGACATTCCGCTATCACATCGGCCCACTGTTTCGTGAGGCGTTCGCTTTCCGTCGCCTCCGTAAAGCGGTATTTCTCAATCTGGTAGTCAATGCGCCCGCTCACCGTTGATACCCTTCTGATTATCGTATTATGCGTCGCTCACTTTACCAGCGACGCGCGAGCACCGGAAGCCTCTATCTGACAACAATAATCCGTGATTTCAACGGCCATCACGATGCCTGATGCTATTCACACGTATCGCGCCACGGCCCGCGCGGGCACGGCTGCATCAGCGCATTCACGCGCTGCGGATAAATGTCGTACATCCCGCCGTTGAAGGGGTCAATGAGGAACCAGCCGGGGACGCCGAGGAACAGGAGGTTGCCGAACGTATACCAGTGGGTGGTTCGGGTTTGCAGCGGTACCAGCGTCGGATAATAACCCGCGTGCAGAAAAGTCACGTTATAGGTGAGTTTGCCAAAATAGCGGTTATCCGATTTAGGCAGCGTGACTCGTTGCGGAGTTACGCCGCGCGCGCTCACCACCCCATGATTATCCGAGATAACAAACTGCGCCCCCACCGGGTCGCTTTCCAGATACAGGCTCTGCGTTGACTCGCCGACAATGGTGGCGCAGCCGCTCAGCAGCAAACAGACCACAACGGATAACACGACTTTGACCATTTTTTAGGTTCCACTTTTCCCTCATAAGATAGAATCCTTAAGCGACAAAACAGCGGGTAATATTAAATCGCGCGTCGGTAGGTTAACCCCGCCACCGTGCGCCCTCCGCGAACAAATGCTATGATATGCCAACGATTTTTGGCTGCCTGACAGTCATCTTCAACATGATTAATGACGAGGAATCCCGGCATGAAAGCGAAGTCTGTCACCCTCTATGACGTAGCCGAGCACGCTAACGTCTCGTATCAGACTGTCTCCCGGGTGATTAATCAGGCCGCTCACGTATCCGAAAAAACGCGCCGCAAGGTGGAAGCGGCGATGGATGCGCTGAACTATATTCCCAACCGCATGGCGCAGCAGCTGGCAGGTAAACTGAGCCATACGCTGGGGTTTGCCACCAGCAATCTGGCGCTGCATGCGCCGTCGCAGATTGTGGCCGCCGCCAAGTCGCGGGCGGGCGAACTGCAATTTAACGTGGTGATCGCCATGACCGAGCAGTCAGGGCTGGAGGCCAGCAAAGCCGCCGTCAGCCAGCTGTTGTCGCAGCGCGTTGACGGCATTCTGGTCAATATTCCCATGGAAGAAGAACACACCCAGGAAATCGTGCGGCTGTGCGGCGCTATCCCGGTGCTGTTTCTGGATGTCTCGCCGTCAACCACCACGCACCATATTGTTTTTGACCCGCAGATGGGCGCGAAGCTGGGTGTCGATCATCTGCTCGAACGGGGTCATCAGCAGATAGCCCTGCTGTCCGGCCCGCTAAGCTCCATTTCGGCGCGTCTGCGCTTGGAGGGCTGGCAGTCTTGCCTGGCGGAACACCAGTTGATGCCGGTGGCGGTGATGTTTGGCGACTGGAGCTCGCTATCGGGCTACCAGCAGGTTACGCGGCTGCTTAACGAGGGAACCCTCCCGACGGCCATCCTGGTGGCAAACGATCAGATGGCGCTGGGCGCCCTACGCGCACTTTCCGAATACGGTTTGCCGGTCCCCGGGGCCGTCTCGGTGGTCGGCTACGATGATACGGAAGATAGCGCCTGCTTCACCCCGCCGCTCACCACCATCAAACAGGATTTCAGGGCGTTAGGGAAAGTCAGCATTGAGCGTCTGCTGGCGCTGATCGACGGAGAAGAAACGGTATCCGAATTACTGCCGGTCAGCCTGGTGGTGCGCAAAACCACCGCCAAACCGCCGTCTGATTCGCTCAGCCCGCAGCAGCTTGCAGAGGAACTGGCTCGCCTCGCCCGGCAGGTTGCCCGCCTGCAATAACCGCTCTCCAGCGCCCCGCCTTCGGGGCCATGATTTGTGATTGCCTTCACCCTCTCCCGCGATGATCCTTTACATGCAGCGGGTATCCTCACATAGTAATTAAAATTGTGAGCGAATCGCAAATACATCAAGGAACCACCACTATGAGCCCTCAACCTCTCTCTTTGGCCGCCGTACTCGCCCGCCGCGACTGGGAAAATCCCGCTGTCACCCAGCTCAACGCGTTGGCCGCCCATCCGCCCTTTTCCAGCTGGCGTGAGGCCGATGACGCCCGCCGGGACGCCGTATCACCGTCGCGGCAACTTCTCAATGGCTGCTGGCAGTTCAGCTACTTTACGCAACCGGAGTTGGTACCGGAAAGCTGGTTGCAGCACGACCTGGCGGACGCCCACAGCATTGCGGTTCCTGCCAACTGGCAGATGCTGGGTTACGATGCGCCCATTTACACCAACGTCACCTATCCCATTCCGGTCAATCCGCCGTTTGTACCGCAGGATAACCCCACGGGATGTTATTCGCTCACATTCAACGTTAATCCACAATGGCTGATCGACGGGCAGACGCGCATTATCCTCGACGGTGTCAACTCGGCCTTTCACCTTTGGTGTAACGGCCAGTGGGTCGGCTACGCGCAGGACAGCCGCTTACCGTCAGAGTTTGATCTTAGTGAGCTGCTGGTTGACGGCGAGAACCGCCTGGCGGTGATGGTGCTACGCTGGAGCGACGGCACCTATCTCGAAGATCAGGACATGTGGCGGATGAGCGGTATTTTCCGCGATGTTACGCTGCTGCATAAACCAACGACTCGCCTGAGCGACGTCCAACTGGTTACCCAGCTCAACGACGAATTCAGTCGCGGCACGCTGGAAGCGACCGTGATCGTTGAAGGCGATATCACCCACGACACGCGCGTCGCCGTGCAGCTGTGGCAGGACGATCGTCTGGTGAGCGAAGCAGAGCAGCCGCTCGGAAGCGACATCATTGATGAGCGTGGCGGTTATGCCGATCGTACCACGCTGCGCCTGCCGGTGGCGCAGCCCGCGCTGTGGAGTGCGGAAGTCCCCGCGCTTTATCGCACCGTAGTGCTGCTCAAACGCGGCGATACGCTGGTTGAGGCGGAAGCCTACGACACCGGCTTCAGAAAGGTTGAAATCAGCGGCGGGCTGCTGAAAGTGAACGGTCAGCCGCTGCTGATTCGCGGCGTTAACCGCCATGAACATCATCCGGATAACGGCCAGGTGATGGACATCGACACCATGCGTCAGGATATCCTGCTGATGAAGCAGAATAACTTCAACGCGGTGCGCTGTTCCCACTACCCTAATCATCCGCAATGGTATCGGCTGTGCGATTACTACGGCCTGTACGTGGTGGATGAAGCGAATATTGAAACCCACGGGATGGTGCCGATGCGCCGTCTCAGCGATGACCCTCGCTGGCTGCCGGCGATGAGCGAGCGCGTCACCCGCATGGTGCAGCGCGACCGCAATCACCCGTCGATTATTATCTGGTCGCTGGGTAACGAGTCCGGGCATGGCGATAATCACGACGCGTTGTATCGCTGGATCAAATCCAACGATCCCTCCCGCCCTGTCCACTATGAAGGCGGCGGTGCAAACAGCGCCGCCACCGATATCATCTGCCCGATGTATGCTCGCGTCGACCAGGATCAACCGTTCCCGGCGGTGCCAAAATGGTCCATCAAAAAATGGGTCGGCATGACGGATGAAAACCGTCCGCTGATCCTCTGCGAATACGCGCATGCGATGGGCAACAGTCTTGGCGGTTTCCATAAATACTGGCAGGCTTTCCGTCAGTATCCCCGTTTGCAGGGCGGCTTTATCTGGGACTGGGTCGACCAGTCGCTCAACAAACGCGATGAAAACGGTCAAACCTTCTCCGCCTATGGCGGTGACTTTGGCGATACGCCGAACGACCGTCAGTTCTGTATGAACGGCCTGGTGTTTGCCGACCGCACCCCGCACCCGTCGCTGTATGAAGCGCGTTACGCCCAGCAGTTTTTCCAGTTCCGCTGGCTTGCCGACAATCAGCTGGAAGTCACCAGCGAATACCTGTTCCGTACCACCGACAATGAGCAGCTGTGCTGGACGGTGAAGCTCGAGGGTGAATCGCTTGCCAGCGGCAGCGTGCCGCTGACTATTGCGCCACAGGGGAAACAGACGATCGCCCTCGATCTGCCGTCGATCGCCCGCAGCGGCGAGGTATGGCTGAATGTCGAAGTTAGGCAGAACGCCGCCACCCGCTGGAGTGAAGCCGGACACGTCTGCGCCCGCGAGCAGTGGCAACTGCCGGGTCTGCTTAACGCGGAATCCGTCGTCACCCGCGGCAAAACTCCGGTACTGACGCAAAGCGATACTCATTATTTCATTGCCCACGGCGAGCAGCAGTGGCAGTTCGATCGTGCCAGCGGCCTGCTGACGCAGTGGGTCAGCCACGGCCAGAACGTTCTGCTGACGCCGCTCCAGGATCAATTCACCCGCGCGCCGCTGGATAACGACATTGGCGTCAGCGAAGTGACGCGTATCGATCCCAATGCCTGGGTTGAGCGCTGGAAAGCGGCCGGTTATTACACCATGGCGTGCCATACCGTCAGCCTGAGCGCCGATACGCTGACAGAATCGCAGACGGTACAACTCCGCTCCGAGCATCACTGGCTGGCGCACGGTAAGTTGCTGTTTATCAGCCGCAAAACTTACATTATTGATAATCAGGGCGAGCTACAAATTAGCGTTGATGTTGACGTCGCCCGCGGCACGCCGTCTCCGGCACGCATCGGCCTGACCTGCCAGCTGGCGGAAGTCGCGCCGCAGGTCAGCTGGTTGGGGCTGGGGCCGCATGAAAACTACCCCGATCGTCAGGCGTCGGCCCACTACGATCGCTGGCAGCTTCCGCTAGCTGAGATGTACACGCCGTACGTCTTCCCGAGCGAAAACGGCCTGCGCTGCGGTACTCAACGTCTGGAATATGGCGCCAATCTCTGGCGCGGTAATTTCCAGTTCAACCTCAGCCGCTATAGCCAGTCTCAGTTGCATAACACCTCACACCGGCACCTGCTGGTCGAAGAAGCCGGAAGCTGGCTGAATATTGATGGCTTCCATATGGGCGTTGGCGGCGATGACTCGTGGAGCCCGAGCGTTTCCGCGGAGTATCTGCTGCAACAGCCGCATTATCACTACAGTCTGCGCTGGGCGCGTCGCTAGCCCTGCCGTAAGCGTAAAAATCCACGCCGACGCGTGGATTTTTTTATGCGTGCGCGAAAGCTCACCATATGATAATCGTATTCCTACAAACGCTTATGATTATCACGCTTTATATTACGGGAAGAATGGATGTTGATGAAAACAACGGCCTCAGCGCCTCACGAGGTCAGAGCACAGTTTCGCGCCGGGGTAGTCGCCTGCTTTCCGACGATCCCCGGCTACTGGAGCATTGGTTTTGCCGCCGGAGCTATCGGCACACTTTCGGGTTTCACTACTCTGCAAACGGCGCTACTGGCTAGCCTGCTGTACGCCGGGTCGGCACAATTTTTATTCTACTCGCTGTGGGCCGCGGGCGCGGAGGTGGCATCGGTGGTGATCAGCGTTCTGCTGGTCAACCTGCGCTATCTGCTGATGAGTTCGGCGATGAGCGTCTTCTTTCGCGAGCACACCACTGTCCAAAAAATCCTCAGCGGCCTACTGCTGACCGACGAAACATTTGGCGTGGCGGTGCAGTACGGCGGCGCGCACAGCAAAGTCCCGTTTGCCTGGATGCTGGGGATTAACGTCGCCGCCTGGCTGAACTGGATCCTCGCCTGTATCGTCGGCGCCGGTCTGGCCTCCGCGCTGCCGCCCGCGCTGATGGAAGGATTGAGCTTTAGCCTTGTCTCCATGTTTATCGGCCTGGTGCTGATGTTGTGGTTCGCCAGCCGTCGTCGGCTGCTGGAGACCGTTGCTATCGCCGTCTCGGTGTTGATTACGCTGTTCATGGCCGGCCATACCGACACCAGCGTGGTGGTGATTGTCGCCGCGTCCGTTTCCGCAACGCTTGCCACGCTGGGACTGCGTTTGTTCGCGAAGGGAGAACAATAAAATGGAACGCAATATTCTGCTCGCCATTATTGCTTCGGCGGTGGTGACCGCGCTGATGCGGACCGTGCCGGTTCTTTTACTATCTCGCTTTCGCATGCCGCCCGCGCTACAGCAGTGGCTCAGCTTTATCCCTGCCGCCATTATGTCGGCGATTATCGCCGCTGAGCTTATCGGCAAACCGGCGCTCACGCCCGGCGGGGTGAGCATTTCGCTGCTCGCCGCGGCAGCGGCGACGCTTGTCGGCATACTCAGCCGCAGCCTGTTTGCCACGGTGATTGCCGGAATGGTGGCCTTTACCGGGCTCAGCTTCCTTCTCACCTGATGTGACATGGCGTTCTGCTGACAACAGAACGCCATGTTACGGTCGCGTTACTCCGCAGCAGGCGCTTTCACCCGCACGCCAGCCAGCACCACCATCATCGCCACCACCAGCAGCACACCGCTGGCGGTAAAGACGCCGCTGGCGCCGTTAAGATCGAAAACCAGCCCGCCGCCTGCCGCGCCCGCACTAATGGCCAGTTGAATGGAGGCCACCAGCAGGCCACCGGCGCTTTCTGCTTCATCCGGTACCGTGGTGGCAAGCCAGGTTGACCAACCTACCGGCACCAGGCCGAAGGCAAATCCCCACAGGCTCACCAGCAGGCCGTCCAGCAGCGCCAGATGACCGAAGGCCACCATCATCAACGCCAGAATCCCCATTGCCAACGGCACCAACGCCAGCGTCAGGCGCAGGTTCCGCGCCAGCAGATGTCCAGCGATTGACGTGCCGACAAAATTCGCCACGCCAAAACCCAGCAAAATCAGCGAAATGGTTTCCACGCTTGCCTGACCAACCGTTTCAAGGAACGGGCGCAGGTAGGTGAAGAAGGCAAAATGACCGCTGAAAATGAAAATGGTCGCCAGCAGCCCGCCCACCATGCCAGGGCGACGCAGCACATTAAACAACGTGCCAAGGCTCGCGCCGCTGTTCGGACGCATGGACGGCAACACCCATAGCTGCCACAGCAGCGCCAACGCGCCGGGCACCACGCAAAGAATAAAAACGTTACGCCAGCCAATCAGGCTTCCGAGAAAGCTGCCGAGCGGTGCGGCGACGACGGTGGCTATCGACACACCGGCAAAGATAATCGACAACGCTTTTGGCACATCGCTCGCCGGCACCAGCCGCATCGTGGTCGCCGTCGACATCGCCCAGAAGCCGCCAATCGCCACGCCCAGCAGCAGTCGCCCTAATAACAACACGTGCAGCGACGGCGCAAACGCCACCAGCAGGCTGGAGACAATTTGCAGCAGGGTAAAGAACATCAGCACCCAACGACGGTCGATGCTTTTGGTGGCCGACGTAATCAGCAGCCCGGTCACCAACGCCACCAGCGCGGTCGCCGTCACCGTTTGCCCGGCAACGCCCTCGCTCACGCCGAGGCTTGCCGCCATTGGTGTAAGCAAGCTGGCCGGTAAAAACTCGGCGGTAATCAAACCAAAAACCCCCAGCCCAAGCGACCATACGGCACGCCAGGCGGGTTTGGCCGGGGCTAAAGACCCGCTTTCAGCGACGCATGAATTCATCTGTTACTCTCCCGTTATGAAAATGTGATATATGTCGCAAAGCATAGAAAGTTCCGCCTGGACGATCTATGACATATAATCTCCAATTATTGATAATTCGTCCGGAGTTGCGCCCATGAGCCACCATGCCCCCGATTTAATCAGCGAGCTGCTGCGCGGAATGCGCCTGTCCGGCGTTAAATATCGCCGTATTGAAGCCAGCTCGCCCTTTGGCGTGGCTTTCGGTCGGGCATCAGGCAAAGCGCAGCTTCACTTTGTCAGCCAGGGCCCTGCGCTCTTAAGAACCGAGAGCGGCGCGCGCTTCGAGCTACAGAGCGGCGATGCGCTGTTTATTCCCAACGGCGATGCTCACGCCCTGCTGTCGGATGATCACGCTATCGTGACGCCACTCGCCGACTTTCCCAGCGAACCGATTTGCAGTTCAGTGTGCGATATTCACTGCCAGCCCTGCCCCGACGGTGGCAACGTGGTTATATTCAGTGGATGTATGGATTTCGATCTTGGCGGCATGCAGCCGCTGGTGAAAGCAATGCCAGAAGTGATGATGGTGAGCCGACTGATGTCGACCTGGCCGGAAATCCACCCCTTGCTTTCCGCCATGGAGCGTGAAGCACAGGGCCGCCAGGTCGGATTTGCCGGGATCCTTGCCCGTCTCGCGGATGTCGTAGCAGCACTGATTGTCCGTGGCTGGGTGGAAGCAGGCTGCGGCAAAGCCACCGGTTGGATTCAGGTGCTGCGCGATCCACGCCTCAGCCGCGCCATCTACGCGATGCATCAGCAGCCCGGCATCAACTGGAGTGTGGCGGACTTAGCAAAAGAAGCCGGTACTTCGCGCTCGGTGTTCGCTGAACGATTCCTTTCCGCGACCGGCACCACGCCGGCAAAATACCTGGGCGAACTGCGCATGCGGCTGGCGGTACAGTATATCGGCCAGGAGCAACAGGCGATTGAGACCGTGGCGCTCAAACTCGGCTATGGCTCAGTCGCCGCGTTCAGTCGGGCGTTTAAACGCGTTGTCGGGCATTCGCCGGGAGCACTACGCGAAAATAGTGAGGTTGCTCCAGAGGTATAGTTGCTACGCCCGGCCATCATAATACACGTGAGGATAGCTGTTCGTGTTTTACCGTTAATATGGCCGCGCGTGAGTCGCTTGAATTATTTGCATCATGAATGAATAATGCCTTAATAACCGAATAAAAAACCTTACCGTTTCTTATTTCCAACTTGTTCATAACATTTCGTTTGATGGCGCTAATTCTTTTCTCTGAACGACCGGTAATGCGCGTCAATAGTTCAGGCTTTATTCCCATGCTCAACGCCAGTAGAATAAACAGTTCATTATCGGAAAGCGAAAAATAGAGCGACTTCTCTGCTTCGCTATTCACTCCCGGCGAATATATATCAATCAGCATTTCGCTGTGGTTATTCTTAATGTTATACACCACCAACCCACTCGCGCTACGCAGCAGGTAACCGATAATCAGAGGCGAGACAACCTCTGTCAGTACCATGATGTTTTTACAGGAAAAAAGATGTGCATCCCGGGCTAACCGCTGAACTGACAAGGTGATATCCAGGTCGTTGAGAATAACGATGAAATCCAGAGCGACGTGTCCTATTCGACAGACACGCGTCTCTTTTTGAGGCGTGTTAAGAAGTTGCTGAATACCAAAATTCAGAAAAGCGTCATCACTGTAACTGACTACCTTCATATTCTTCCCACCCCTGGAAATACACTTTACAATTAAAACACTAACGATTATGAAATGTCATTTCAATGTAATTAAAGTCCATAATTGGACTGCACCATTTTTTATTTTAAATATATATTCTCACCGACCACAAAAAGATTAGTCCTGGACTCACGGAAAACGAGAATTATCGTAAAATATCAATCACTCATTCTTCTGACGCATGCTATACTTTACGCATATTATTCACTGAGAAATAAGTCATGTCGCAATCAGATGATTCATCTCGTTCATTGCATGCATTTGAGTTTAGTCAAAAAACGAAACCACTAAAGGCAATTATGGCGCTGCATTCTATTCTGGCGCCGTTTGGTAGCGCATTTACTTTAAATCCCTCTGCCAAAATGTTGCTCAGTAATGATAGAGAAACTGCTTTTATTGTGTTGGTCACCACCGGCTGCTTTTCCGTTAGCCATGCTCAGGTTGATTTGCATATGGCAACGGTGTTCGCGCCAACGGTGGTGGGGCTTATCGATGGCTACAGTCTGTACTACGATGTGCCGGCCAGGCCGCAACACTATATTCGCGCCGAGACCGAATGTACCGGCTGGATTATCCCGCTGGATACCTTCGTCGAGAAGTGTGATGAGTTTAATCTCTGGCATGATATCGCGCGGATCCTCGCTCAGCGCGTAATGGTGATGAGCGCCCGTGACAGCGAAATGGTCGGCAACGATGCCTACAGTAAAATCCGCTCGCTGCTCATGGAGCTGTGGCTTTACCCGGAAGACATTCGGCGACAGATTAAAGTCTCTTCTTTTATTCAGCGGCGAACCCGCATCTCCCGCAGCCGAATAATGGACGTACTCGCTGAATTAAAAAAAGGTCACTATATTGAAGTGCAATCTGGCGTTCTGGTTTATATGGATAAATTACCGACCGCGTTCTAATTATGAGTAAACCGAATCCTTCGGTTAATATCCTTTGAGCTTCTGTTTTTAACGTTTTGCCGGCGAACGTTAAGCCCAGGAATACATTGATCTGAATAACATTATCGAACATATCGACATCGCCCCCTATCGCTATTCCAGTCAGCAACATCAGTTCGCTCCCCAGACGATTAGTTCAGCGCCTGTTGCCGCGCGGGCATCACTCGTCCGTAGTCATTGATCGTTTGCCATTGCACCCTGCAGGGACCGTCAACCGGGCAGCCGGATATCGTTACGCGGCTAAAGGGTGCCACCATCCCGACGTTATTCACCGCAATACCATTGAGTTGAAGATGAAAAAGCGTGACGTAATACGGTGTCGGATTATTGACCTGCACCTGCGTTCCGGCGCGTTGCCACGTGAGTTGACGATAGGCGTCCTCTTCGCGTCCCTTCAGTCCCAGCGGGCGAAAGAAGAGTTTCATACGACTACGAATCGCCACCTGAAGTGAATTTGGCGAAGGCTTACCCTGTGTTTGCGGAATGCTGGCCACACTGAGCCAGAACAGACTTTCGCGATCGTCCGGCAGGTCTCCGCCAGTACGTATAATTCGAATTATATTGCTGTGCCCCGCCGCGAGGGGAAACAGCGGTGGCGTGGTCATAAACGGCACATCACGGGTAGCCTGGCCCTGCGCATCCAGCACTTTGGACAGCAGCAGAAAACGCTGCTGCGAGGTATTGTTGACCGTAAAAGTGATGCTCGATTTGTCGGCATCGAAGATAAAGCGGGTTCCCTCAACGACCACGCCAGCTTGCGCGTAACAACAGGTGAAAGCCGCTATGCATAATACTATCCAGTTGATCATCAGCATCCTGCCTTATTGCCAGGTCAGCGTGAAAGTGGCCGTGGCATTTGCCGCGCCGCTGGTCACATTATCCGCCGTCGACAAATAGCGGGCGTAAAAGAGAAAGGTGTTATCCGCAAGCGTCGGATCAATCGGATAGGTTGCCGATGCCGTATTCAGCGGTAATCGGCTGTGATCCGCGTTTTGTAGCTCAATACCAATGCCGCTGGCGGCCTCGGCGCCATCCAGTGCCAGCAGTTCCCGATCGGTTCCGTCTGCCGTCCCCGTAAAGGTAAAATCCACCCCGCTGGCAGCAGCACCGCACTTTTGCAAGTCAATCACAAAGGCGACGGGTTGAGAGCCGCTGCCCTTTGCTGAGAATTGTTTGCCGGGAATATCTCCCAACGGCACGCTTTGCGCCTGCGATTGCGGTGCGACAATGCAGGTATTCGCCTGAATCGTACCGCTGACATAGACCTGCCCGTCATGGGCCTGCGCGGCAAAGCTGCTGAGTAGCAACAGCATACCGACAAGAAGAGTACGATTTTTCATTACTGATAACTCAGGTCAAAGTACATCACTGACGACGCGTTACCCGCGGTCACCGGGATCTTCGTCGCCTTGTAGCGCAAGAAGAAGGTCAGCGTATTGTTATCGCCTTCTTGCAAAGGCTGGCTGGCGCTATCGGTGTTGATCGCCACGCTATTTTTATTCGCATCAAGGATCTCCACGCCCACGCCGGCGGCCATTCCCCCCGCACCCGCGGTATCAGAAAGCGCCAGCAGCTTGCTGTTATCGTTATCCGCCGTACCGCTAAACTTCACCGTTGCGCCGCTAATGCCGCTGCTGCAGTTGTTCAACCGAATCAGCAGGTCCGCCGACGGAGAAACATCACCGACCGACGAAAACAGCGTGCTGGCGAAATTGCCGATATACACCGTCTGCAGCGTATCTGCGGTTTCCACGTCGCAGGTCGACGCAATCACCGTGCCGCTCATATCGATCTCGACGCCATTATCTGATGCGTGGGCGACGGACATCATCATGCCCACCGCCAACAGCCCGATACTCCGTTTGCTCATCATTCACGCCACCTTAGTTAAAATCGACCACGATATACGCTTGCGCATGGAACACCCCCTGCTGCGGTTTGTTGCCGGTGGCGCTGATGGGGAACACGGTGAAGGGCACCATCGCCGCATAGTTATCCAGTTGGAAAGGGATCGTGCCGGTGTTGGGCGTAATTACGTTGCCGAGAATATCGGTGAACTGCACGGCGATATCTTTATTGTCGGTGGCGATGGCCGACGGTTCGTTACTGTCCGCCTGCCCCTGAAAGCGAAAACTCAGACTGGCCATCTCGGAGATGCCGCCCGCACACTTAACCGGCACCTGCCTGGCAATCGGGGTAAAGCCTGACGGTTTTTGCCCTGTGGTTTTAAAGTTGCCCGAGGCGATATTGCCAAAGTTGATGGTGATAACCTGGTTACCGTTCACCTCACAGCTTTGCGGCACCGTGATGGAGCCGCTAAATGAGATGGTGTAAACCGGCGTGCCAAACGGCGAGCTGTTAGTCCGGTTCACATAGACGTTGAACAGATGCGTCTGCGGGATGGTGACGTTGCCAACAAAAGGTTTGGCAATTTTAATCTGCAGCGTGATATTGGAATCGGAGACCGGGAAATTACAGCCGTTGGAGACGCAGTTATCCTCCCCCATCCGCGCATAGTTTGTCGGTGCATAGACGTCCCCCGCCACAGCATCCGTTACCCTTAGCGCCCCTTCCAGATAGTCGTTCAGCGACAGATACTTCCAGTTGCCTGATGTCTCCACCACCGGATAATTCGAGACATAAGAACGGTAGGTGTAGTTGCTTGTCTCACCAAATTTCTTCGGGCACACGGCATTCATATGAATATCGCCGGAACGCACCACCTGCGTGGTTTTACCCGCCACGTTAGTATCGGCATTCAGTGACGTTGAGACGTCAAAGTTCTCGTTCTGCGTTGAGCCTGAAGCGTTGGTACAGCTGTCGGACGAGCCGGCGTACGCCGTATTCATCGCGACAACACACATTATGCAGAACGCTATTTTTAAAACGTATTTCATGGTGGTTTCCCAAAAACTAGCGGCAGGTTGCCGTCAGGCGGTTAAATTCCGACATCTGGTCTGAAGAAAGCTGGTAATGTGCGGAGCAACGTTTGTCGGCATCTTCCCCCCACTGCACCATCAACATCCCGGACGACGGCAAGCCGGAGAGATAGACCTGCCCGTCATCCCCCACCAGGCTACTGAGCTGGCTGTCGTCAAGCGTGACCGTTGAGCCAAACGGCACCGGCTTTTGATTTTTCAGTACCGTAATCAGCGCGCGGGCCCCAACGTGAGCGTTAAAATCAGCGCGCACTAACGCGCCCTGCGTCGGCACCACGTTGACCACCGCATCATCAATATCCACGTTGCTCCCCATTGAGTTGGTATCGAGCGCAACGCGATTCTGCCGATAGGTCGTGGCGTAGGGCACCACCGCGTAGCCGCGCCAATCAGTTTTTATGCCAGTGGTATTTTCCAGCTCAACGCCCGCCGCGCCTGGCGCTTTCACCAGAATATTGGTGTCTCCCAACGGTTGACTTAACGTGACACCGTCACGATGAACCACCACGCCGCCGCTCATCCCGTAGTTGCGCTGGTGATAGCCGTCGCTGTAGTTGTATCCCGCTTTCAGGTTGCCGTAGGTGCCCTGGTAGTTGAGGCTGGCGTTGCCGCTATCGCCGGTACCGTGGTTCGCGTAGCTTTCCTGGACGTTATAACTGAGGTTGTTTTCAGCCAGCAGCGTACCGTTGACGCCGGCGGTTTGTGACGCTTTGCCGTGACGATCGGTGCTCATGTTATAGGAGGCATTCAGCGTGTTGGCGGCGTGATAAATATCGGCATTGCCGCCGGATAACCATTCGCCCAGCGGCAGAGAAAGCGTAAAAGCGTAAACCTGGTCGGCTTCGCTCTCGCCTGGCGAACGGTCATAGTTCCAGGTTAAACCGTAGGAAATATCGTTCCAGGTGCCGTTGTAGCCCACCTGAATTAACCTGTCGGTTTCGTCGGTGTGCCAGTAGCTTTGCTCAGAGCCGGTAACAAACAACGAGCCGTGCTCCCCCACCGTCTGCGAGATGTTGAGCTGAACCTTGCCCTTTTTGGTGTAGTAGAGATTGTAAAAATCGGTCCATTCCGGCTTGTCCTGCTGGCCATCATGATCGTCATCCTGCCAGCTATCGTCGCCGGTATAGCCTTCCATATGCCGATAGGTGGTTTCATCGAGGGTATAAAAGCCCTGCGTCGAATAGCGATAGCCCAGCAGCTGGAAATTAGTCCCCAGGCCGTTTAGCGCCTTGGCATAAAGGAAACGGACGGACTGCCCTTCATGCTGGCTGCCGTCGACCAGCGTACTGTTCGCCTGGGTTACATCAACCGATAGCGCCCCGACATCGCCCATATTCAGCCCCAGTCCTAGCGCAAACGCCCGATAATCATCGCTAGCCTGGCTGCCGCCATAGGCGGTGAAGCCCTTTGGCAGCCCCCAAATTAACGTTCCCTGGGCAAAATTCACCTCTTCCTGCTGATCGTTGCTGCTGCGATATTTACCCGCAGTGAGGGCATATTTGATCCGTCCCTCGCGCTGCAGCAGCGGCACTGCCGAATAAGGCACGCTATAGCTGTTTTCGCTGCCGTCGGTTTCCTGTACGGTCACCAGCAGATCGCCGCTGGATGAGGTGGGATAGAGATCGGTAATCGCAAAGGCGCCGGGCGAGACGTAGGTTTGATAAATGACGTAGCCGTTCTGCTTGATGGTGACTTTGGCGTTGCTGCGCGCGATGCCGCGTACCGTCGGTGCAAAGCCCTTCAGACTGTCGGGTAGCATATTATCGTCCGAGACCAGCTGCGCGCCGCGAAAGCTCAGTGAATCAAACACATCGGAAGGGGTATAGCTCTCGCCCAGCGTCATTTCGGCTTTTAGCGGGATAATCGTCCGTTCAACATAGGTGCTGATGTGCTCCCATGAATTCTGTGAGCTGCCCTCGCCATGGCTATAGTTCCACGTCGAATAATCGCGCAGACGCCAGGCGCCCAGATTCAGGCCGCTTTGCAGATTAAGATAGTCGCTGTCCTGATGGCTGGTGCCGCCGCTGCTGCTACCGGAGAAATCATAGTTCAGCGTCAGGGCGTTAATCCCCTGATCCCACTGCTCCGGCGGAATATAGCCGCGCGCGCTTTGCTTCATACCGGCCTGCGGAATACTGATATCAAGTTTCTGGTGCTCAAAATCAAAGTGGGTGCTGGCATCCGGAATATCGGCAAACGGTACGCAGCTGTCTTTCGGCAGCGCTTTCAACGCCGGAAACGCATTTTTATTCAATCCCATCGCTTCCAGCCGGGTAAGGGTGAAACAGGGCGTCAGCCCGGTATCATCCTGGCTTTTTTTATCAGCTTGAAAAGTGACATCTTCGCTCGCGACAAATTGTTGGTTCACCGAGATATCGACGCGATATTTACCCGGTGCCTGCCCGTTGCTATTTTCAAAGCGTGACAGGTCAGCCACCGCCGAACTGTCTCCGGAAAGGAAAGCCGGGTTGAAATAATTGTCCGCGTAGCCCATAGACGGCATGACGCCCAACGCGACCGGCAAAATAACGAGGTAGCGTTGTTTATATTCCAGCCACGCTTGTAGGGTAATACGAATACGGAATGCCATTATTTTGCCGACCTGTCCCGGTAATTATTCCATCACTGCGTTTTGTTTTGGCGTATTTGCCCCATAGTCATTCACCGTCTGGAAGGTAATTTGACCGTGAGCGTTATGAGGGACAGACACCGTGCTTTGCCCCATTGGCGGCACCATGGTGGCCGGCAGCTCGGCGGCTCCGTCCATCAGCTGCACCAGCGTGATGTAATAAGGCGTCGGGTTTTTGACGACCAGTTGCGCGCCCGACTGATGAAAACGCAGGTGGTTCGGGGCGTCAGCCGACTTCATTGCCAGCCCCGCCGGACGAATAAACAGCTTAATGCGATTCAGAACCGCAATTTGCAGGGTATTTTTATTCTGTGAATCTTTGCTCGCCGCCGGAATCGCCTTCACGTTCATCCAGTAAAGGCTTTCTCTGTCTTTAGGCAGCGCGTTATCCTGGCCGATAAACATCACCCGGAGCGTATTTTCTTTCTTCGGTTTAATCACAAATAACGGCGGCGTGACGACAAAGTCGCTGCTTTTATGGCTATCGGCATTCTCAACCCACGACTGAATTAAAAACACGCCCTTGCTGTCGGTATTATTGACCGACAACGATATCTGCTCGCTGCCCTGCGGATAAATAACGCGAGTGGAGCCCAGAGCAATACCGCCATAATCCGCCGCATGCGCGAGCGGTGACAGAGAGATAAGCGTTAACGCCGTCAACAGCGCACGGGTACGAGAAATAATGAACATGATTTACCTATAAAAATACGGCCGCCGCAGCGGGAAATTACATGTAGGTCAGCGTGAACCAGGTTTGCGCGTCCGCCTCGCCGGGCGTAACATTGGCCGCCGTGGCCCTATATTTGGCGATAAAACTCAACACGTTAGTGTCATCTTTCAACGTGGAAAATCGCTGGGGCTGAGTGTTAGGGATCATCAGATTCCCGGCGCTATCAAAAATGCCAATACCGACATTGCCGGCGCTGCCCGCACCGCTGGTCACCGCCAGAACCGCAGGATCCCTTGCATCCGTCACGCCGTTGAACGCGACGCCAACCTGCTTGCTGATGTTGGTATCGCAATCTTTAAGCACAATGCTGAACGGCTGTGGATGACCCCAGCTACCCGCACCGTTAAAAATGCTGGACCGCACCTGCCCCATTTCCACGGTCTGCGCATCGCTGTTGGTATCCACAACACAGGCCGCTTTCACTACCGCCCCGATAAAATGAACATCGCCACCGGGGACGGTGACAACGTGGTGATGGCCTGCCTGCGCCAGCGACGGCAAACAGGCGAGAAACGCCAGCGCAAGGCCTGACGACATCACTTTCATGGCAACCTCCCCAATCGACACCGCCGTCCATGGCATCTAATTCCTGTCGCGATTACTGGTAGGTAACGTTAAAGGTCGCCGTTGCGTCCACGTTACCTGCTGCCAGCGTGCTGTTCGTCGCGATATAGTCAGCGGAGAAGCTCATGGTGTTATCGCCGTCGATGAGCGTCGCCGCTTTGGAGGCTTTGCCGAGATCCAGCGCGGTACCATCGGTGTCGTAAATCTGGATACCCACGCCCTGCGCACCACCCGCGCCCGCGGTGTTATCCAGCACGCTGGAATACCCTGCCGCCGCCGTGCCGTTAAAGGTCACAGACGCCTGTGTTGACACATTGGTATCGCAATCCGTCAGCTTGATGGTGAAGGGGGTTTTTTGGTTGGCAACGTTACCGGCAGCCGGGGTTTCGCCAAACGCGGCAAGGCGAACCTGTCCCATATCCACGGTTTTATTGATCGAGTCTTCCGCTACCGCACAGGCCGCATTCACAACCGACCCGGTAAAGTGTACCGAGCCGCCGGTCACCGTGGTTGGGCCCAGGAGCTCGCTGACATCCGTTGATGCCGCCATCGCGGAGCCTCCAACCATCGTTAATGCCAGCGCCAGTGCTTTAACCGTAAAATTTTTCATTGCTTATTGTCCTTGAACAGTCCAAACGAATATTTCCATGATAATTAAGACAAAAACAGGGAACGTTCCCATTAAATATTAATTAAACGGTTCGCTGCGTTATTTAAAATGAGGTTATTTTTACCAATACCATCGCTAAAAATAATATTTTGTCTTCAGACCATCCCGATCCGACGCCGCCGATTATCCACAATGCGATTAATGTTTTACAACGTCGTTTTTTTCCGATAGTGGACAGTTATTTTTTGCGCGCAACAGCTTTCATACGAAACAATTGCTATATCATACTGTTATTAAAGGAAATTAATTCTTTAAAAAATGTTAATTTTTTGTTTTTATACCCATAAAGGAGAATCTGAAATGAATACATAGAAGGCTAATTATTTGTGCAGAAAGTGCATTTTTTCTACCCACAAAATAATTCCTAAAGTTCCCAAAAGTGCATATTTAATTTATAAAAATGAATATTTCACTTTGGGAAGAGACGCTATATTTTATTCCGTTATGACTGACTCATTTCGTGAGTCATCACTTGCGTAGATGAAGCGCTACCTGCATTTCCAGTCATTCAGACAGGCAGCGCCAGGAGAAAAGACTTAAAGATAACTGATGGTCACTTCCTGAAGATGAGGATTCCCCGGCAGCGTGCGGCGATCGATTCGGCTGATGACCTTAAATGGCGTACTGGACGTTGTCGACATCGCGACATGCTGTTCATGAATAGCGCCGTCACGGTAGCAGGCAATCTGCAAACCCTGGCCCGATGGCGAGACGTTACAGCCCCCTTCGACCACCTGCCCGATAAAATGAATGGTGCCGGAGTTTGACCGACTCTGCGCTTGCGCCACACCGGATAACGCCAGGCTTAACAGCGACAGACATACTACAGGTACTATTTTCTTCATACTACCCCCACTTCCTGTGAGAATGAATCCGCATCATCTACTCTCATTGATGCAGCTCGTTTTGCCTCCTGGCACTCTCATTTTTCATGAGAATCAGGCTAATCACTATAGCGTACGTCCTCATCAGAATTGAATCCGTCATTTGTCGTATTCATAAGCGTTAATATCTAGCCATTACAATTCATTTTAAGAATATCCTTAGCCATATATAAGGGTAAAAAAGAATTCTGAGGAATATTGAGGATTGCATATATGCTTTATTATGTTAGGGTAAGTTATTGTTGCTAACAAAACCCGGAGAGATTAATCGTCCTACCATCCTTTATTTCCACCTTTTATCCAAGCGGGAATAATATGCCACCTCTGGCTTAACACGCGAAAATAACAAGGTTATTATTATGCAAACAACAACAACTCTGCGCACCCTCACGCTGGCTGCGTTATTTACCTCCCCCACTCTTTTTGCCGCGGACCTGCCCGGCAAAGGCATTACCGTTCACCCTGTGCAAAGTACCCTACCGGAAGAAACGTTCCAGACCGAGATAATCAACCGCGCGCTGAAGCAGCTAGGCTATGATGTCACCCCGATTGAAGAGGTGGAGTACAACGTCGCCTATACGGCGATTGCGGCCGGTGATGCGACCTTCATGGCCGCCAACTGGCTGCCGATGCAGCAGGATATGTATGACGCCAGCGGCGGCGATCGGAAATTCTACCGTCAGGGTACTTATATTAGTAACGCCGCCCAGGGTTATATGATCGATAAAAAAACTGCAGAGAAATATAACATTACAGATATTTCTCAGCTAAAAGATCCTGAACTCGCGAAATTATTTGATGCCAACGGCGACGGTAAAGCCGATTTAGCCGGCTGTAATCCCGGCTGGGTTTGTGGCTCGGTGATTGATACGCAAATAAAAGCTTATGGGCTCAGTAATACGGTTACACAGAATCAGGGAAATTATGCCGCGATTATTGCGGACACCCTCGCCCGTTATAAAGCAGGCAAGCCGGTGATCTATTATACCTGGACGCCCTATTGGGTCAGTGATGAACTGAAACCGGGTAAAGATGTGGCCTGGCTAACCGTCCCCTTCTCTGCTAACCCGGGCTCGCTGAAAGATCAGAATACCGAACTGCCGAACGGCAAGAACTACGGTTTTGCGGTCAACAATGAGTACATCGTCGCCAATAAAGCCTGGGCGGAGAAAAACCCCGCCGCGGCGAAACTGTTTGCTATCGCGAAGCTGCCGCTGGCGGACGTCAATGCGCAGAATCAGCTAATGCATAAAGGGGAGTCGACCGCTGCGGATATCCAGCGTCATGTAGACGGCTGGATCCACGCCCACCAGCAGACGTTCGACGGCTGGATAAAGCAGGCGCTGGCAGCGCAGTAAGCAGTCAACGCCCGGCCTCGCCAACGCGGGCCGGGCGGCTTACTTACTCCATCACGCGCGCGCGCTTGATGCGGTTTTCTTCCTCAGCCTGCGCGGATTCCACCAGCGTAAAGTTGAAGCTCACCTCCGTGTGCGGCTGGTGAATATCGCGTTCCTGCGCCAGCTTGTCGTCGGTAATTTTGACCGGATCGGCAATCAGTTCTTCGCGGGTGGCAAAGGCGAAGTCATCCCACAGGTAGGCGTCGCCGTTGAGGTTAATTTGCGTCGTCAGGTGTTTATAGCCCGGCGCTGAGACGAAGAAATGCACGTGCGCCGGACGATTACCGTGACGGCCAAGCTGATTCAACAGCTTCTGGGTCGGGCCATCCGGCGGGCAGCCGTAACCGCAAGGGACAATACTGCGCACCGCATAACGTCCGTCCGCCCCGGTTTCCACACGACGACGCAGGTGATATTCACTCTGTGATTGATCGAAGAATGAATAACCGCCGAGAGTGTTGGCATGCCAGATATCGACAATCGCGCCCGCCACCGGTTGACCTTGAAGATCGGTCACCTGCCCGTGCAGCCACATCGGCTCTCCCGCTTCGCTACCATCATCCATCCGCGCAAACTGTTTGCTCAGCGGCGCGCCAGCGACATACAGCGGCCCCTCGATGGTGCGCGGCGTACCAACATCAAGACCGGCGGCTGCCTCTTTTTCATCGGCGCGCATATCAAGGTAATGCTCCAGCCCCAGTCCGGCGGCCAGCAGCGCCGCTTCTTTGCGCTCGCCCAGTTCATTCAGGTAGTTGACGGCCAGCCAGAACTCTTCGTCGCTGATATCAAACTTCTTGATGGTCTGACACAGGTCGCTCAGCACCTGATGCATAATCGCTTTAAAACGCTCGTTGCCCTGTTCGGCATTTAAGCCGCTGCTGATCGCCAGTAACGATTCCAGTTCGGTCTGTTTTGCGGGATTAACGGACATTGCGTATTCCTCTTCGTAGGGTAAGGGTTGTTGTTTTAATCAATGGCCGACGGGTGTCGGCATAACGGCTGCACGCTGATCGCCATATACGGATAGAGCGGCAGAGCGGTTAAGAGGTCGTGAAGTTCCTGGTTATCGGCCACGTCAAAAATGCTGACGTTGGCGTACAGCCCGGCGACGCGCCAGATATGCAGCCATTTCCCTTCGCGCTGAAGCTGCTGGGAGTAGGCTTTCTCTTTTGCCTTGATCTCATCGGCTTCGGCTTTAGGCAGCGACGAGGGGATATTGACGGTCATTTCAACTTTGAACAGCATCGGGATATCCTTTTAGTGGCGCGCGTAATAACGCAGTTTGTCGAGGTCAATCTCCACGCCCAACCCCGGCCCTTGCGGCAGCGAAACCTGCCCCTGGCGGAAGTCGAGCGGCGTGACCACGATGTCATCTTTCAGCAGCAGCGGGCCGAACATCTCGGTGCCCCACTGCATCCTGACGGTGGACCAGGCGTGCAGCGAGGCCACCGTGCCGATCGTCCCTTCCAGCATGGTGCCGCCGTACAACGCCACGCCCGCCGCCTGCGCGACATGCGCCAGCTTCAGCGCCTGCGCCGGACCGCCGGCTTTGGCAATCTTCAGTGCATAAGCGCCGCTAAAGCCGCCGTGCGCCAGAGCAAAACCGTCGTGGCTGGTTGCCACCGCTTCATCGGCGAGAATCGGCACCTCAAAACGCTGGCTCAGGGCAATCAGCCCCTGCCGGTCCCAGAGCGGGGTTGGCTGTTCAACGAGGTCGATACCGCCGTCCTGTAGCTGGCTCATCCCTTTCACCGCGGAGGTGAAGTCCCACGCCTGGTTGACGTCAACACGAACGCTGACCTCGTCACCGAGCGCCGCTTTAATCGCCAGCGCGTGGCGAATATCGGTTTTGAGATCCCGGGCGCCAATTTTCAGCTTGAAGGCATCGTGCCGCCCTTCCGCCAGCAGCCGTTTGCCCTCTTCAATGTCTTTCTCCGTATCGCCGCTCGCCAGCGTCCACAGCACCGGCAGACGGTCGGTTATCGCCCCGCCGAGCAGCGCGCTGACCGGCAGCCCCAGCAGCTTGCCCTGGGCATCGAGAAACGCGGTTTCCAGCGCCGATTTAGCAAAGGTGTTGCCCTTGACGCTGGCGTTCATTTTCTCTGCCAGCGCCGCCACGCCGTTGAAGGTCTGGCCGCACAGCAGCGGCGACAGGTAGGTTTCAATGGCCGAGCGGATGGCCTCCGGGCTTTCCGCCCCGTAGCTCAGCCCGCCGATGGTGGTGGCTTCGCCCCAGCCGACCACGCCCTGCGCGCACTGCATGCGCACGAGGGTCAGGGTCTGGCAGCCCATGGTGGCCATCGACAGTTTGTGCGGGCGAATGGTGGGAATATCCACCAGCCAGCAGGTCAGTGATTCAATCGTTAACATCCGTTGCTCCTGCATTTTTGTGTTGTAAGGGGGTTGAAGGCAGGCTTCTCAGGGCAATCCATGCCAGCAGCGCGTAGGCCATCAACAGTAAAGAAACCGGCCAGGAGGAATCGACGGCCATCAGCAGCGCCACCGCCAGCATCGGGCCGAGGCCGCCGGAGAAGATGGACCCCACTTCGTGGCCCAGCGCCAGCCCGGAGTAGCGCACCCGCACCGGGAAGAGATCGCTCATGATGCACGGCTGGGTGCCGATCATCGCGCCGTGGCACACCGGCAGACCGAGGAACATCGCCAGCATCACCGCGCCATAGTTGCCGGTGGAGAGCAGCCAGAAGAACGGAAACGCCATCACCAACAGGCCAATCACGCCGATGTAGTAAACGGGTTTCAGGCCAATCTTGTCCGACAGCGCGCCCCAGAACAGGATCGAGAAAAACTCAATCAGCATCGCCAGCGTCACCGCGCTGATGATCTCCCCGGTGCCAATGCCAATGTGTTTGGCGTAGACCACCGAGAAGGTGAAGAAAATATAGGAAGCCCCGTTTTCCGGCAGCCGCAGGGCAATGGCCTGCAACAGCGCTTTCGGGTGTTCGCGCACCAGCACCAGCAGCGGGATCTTTTCATGCTTCTCTTCCGGCTTTGCCTGAGTGAAAGCTTTGCTCTCGCGAATGTTTTTACGGATATAAACGCCGACCAGGAAGATGACGATGCTCAGCAAGAACGGCACGCGCCAGCCCCAGCTCAGGAAATCGCTTTGCGGCAACTGCTGGACGAGGTAAAAGGCAAAGGCGGAGAGCACAAAGCCGCCGGAGACGCCCATCTGGCTCCACGCGGTATAGAAGCCGCGCCGCGAGGCGGGCGCATTTTCGCTCAGCATCAATACGCCGCCGCCCCACTCGCCGCCGGAAGCTACGCCCTGTAAGAAGCGCAGGATGATGAGCGACAGCGGCGCCCAGATGCCTATCTGCGCGTAGGTCGGCAGCAGGCCAATAACAAAGGTCGTCGCCCCCATCAGCGTCAGGGTCATGATTAGCGTCATTTTACGGCTATAGCGATCGCCGAGATGGCCGAACAGGATGCCGCCGAGCGGGCGTGCCAGAAAACCAACCGCAAAGCCGGAAAACGCCAGCAGCGTGCCCTGCAGCGGGTCGCCGCCTACCGGGAAGAACAGCGGGCCAAACACCAGCGCCGCGGCGGTGCCGTAGAGAAAGAAGTCATACCATTCCAACGCATTACCCAGTACCGACGCGACCACCAGCTTGCGCATTTGCTGCGCGTCATGGCGGACGGTCGTTGATGTGACGGCAGTTTCAGAAACGACATTGCTCATCCGGCATTCCCCCTTTCGTTATCAGACTTCCACGTCGCAGCCAACCGTGTGGTAGCGGCGGTTGAAATAGACCAGCCCGCGCGGCTGCTCGCTGATGCGAATGGCCTGCACCCGGCAGTAAAAGACCGAGTGGCTGCCCACTTCGTGGCAGTCGTCAATCAGGCAGTCAAAGCTCGCCACCGCTGAGCTCAGCACCGGCGCGCCGCTGGCCATCACCTGCCAGCTGTCGTGGCAGAAACGCTCTTCGGAGCGCAGGCTGGCGTTGGCAAAAATACCCGACAGCGCCTGGTGGTCGCTCGACAGCACGTTGACGCACAGCGCGCCGTTTTGCTTGAAGTGCGCGTGGGCGAAGGAGTTGCGGTTCATGCACACCAACAGCGTCGGCGGCTGGTCGGTCACGCTGCAGACGGCGGAGGCGGTAAAGCCAAATTTGCCTGCCGGGCCGTCGGTGGTGATCACGGATACCGCGCTGCCAAGTTGCGCCATAGCGTTACGAAATTCGGTTTGCAGAGTCATAGTCAGAGCCTCAAAGATCGATAATCAGGCGGGCGCTTTTCGCCCGTGAACAGCACAACAGAATCTGATCGCCGTCGGCTTTCTCGTCGTCGGTCAGGTAGTGGTCACGGTGATCCGGCTCGCCTTCGAGTACGTCGGTCAGGCAACTGCCGCAGATCCCCTGCTTACAGGAGACGCACACTTTCAGCCCGGCCAGGGCCAGCGCCTCGACAATGGTCTGGTTTGCCGCCACCTGTACGGTAATACCGCTGGCGGCGGCCACCACTTCAAACGGCTGACCATCGGTGGCAACCTCAGCGCTGAAGCACTCCTGGTGAATCTGTTCCGCCGTGTAACCGTGCGCCGCCGCGCGTTCGCTCACCGCATCCATCAACCGTGCGGGGCCGCAAACGTAGACGTGTGTGCCTTGTGGTACGTCGCACAACACCGCATCGAGGTTGATACGCTGCTCATCGCTGAGATGCAGGTGAACCTGCGGCGCGTAGTCCGCCGCTTCCAGATGCGCGACGAACGCCGCCTCAGCGCGCGATTTCGCACAGTAATGCAGGCTGAATGAACGCCCGGCGGCGCGTAATTCCGCCGCCATCGCCAGCATCGGCGTAATACCGATGCCGCCGCCGATCAACAGGCTGTGTTTGGCCTGCCCATCCAGTGCAAACAGGTTGCGCGGCTCGCTGACGCGGACCTCATCCCCTTCACGCAGGGCGTGCACCGCCAGCGAACCGCCCTGCGACTGGCGATCTTTGAGTACGCCGAGCTGATAGTGAAAGCGTTGCTGAGGGTCGCTGCACAGCGAGTACGGGCGCACCAGATCGTTGTTTAAATGCAGATCGATATGCGCCCCGGCGGTGAACGCGGGCAGCGCGATACCCTCAGCGTGAGCCAGCGTCAGCAGCACCACCTCGCCGCGCAGTTCACGGCGGACAATCTGTAATGTCAGCATCTTCTTCCCCTTAGCGCATAAACAGCCCGCCGTTGATGTCCCAGGTGGCCCCGGTGACAAACGACGCCTGTGGCGAAACCAGCAGCGCCACGGCCTGGGCGACAAACTCCGCCTCGCCGAGCTTGCCAACCGGGATCATCTGTAATAACCCCGCCATCTTCTCTTCCGGCACCAGCGCATGAACCGCCGGTGAATCCATCGGCCCAGGAGCGATGGCGTTCACGGTCACGCCGGATTTCGCCAACTCGCGGGCGAAAATTTTGGTCAGCGTCAGAATGCCGCCCTTCGAGGCCGCATAGTGCGCGCCAGAGGCGGTGCCGCCGTTCTGCCCGGCCAGCGACGCCAGATTGATAATGCGGCCATAGCCGCGGCGGGCGAAGTAACGCCCAAGGGTCTGGCAGCCCACAAAGGTGCCGCGCAGGTTGGTGGTCATTACCCGGTCAAACTCTTCCGCCGTTATCTCCATTACCGGCGTCGCCAGCGTCAGCGCGGCGTTATTGACCAGCGCCTGTAGGCCGCCGAAGCGCTCAATGGTGGCCGCCAGCGCGCGCTCAAAGGCGTCCGGCAGGCGAATATCCAGCGCCAATGCCAGCACGCGATCGCTATCCAGACCGGCGGCGGCAGCCTGTGCGCGTTCAGCATCCACATCGGTCAATACCACCTGGAACCCCTGCGCCAGCAGATGGGTGGCAATCACGTTGCCGAGACCGGCGGCAGCGCCGGTCACTAGTACGGTTTGCGTCATAAACAGCCCCTCACAGGATGTAGCCGATGCTGTGCAGCACATCGTCGCTGTTGACCAGGCGAATTACCTTCTGGGTAATGCGCCAGCCGCTTTCCTGCGGGCGCAGGTGCCAGGTGATATCGGCGGCGTAGTGGCGGCTGTGGCCCTTGCGGTGTTCCCACAGCGACTGCGCGCCGCGTACCACTACTTCGTTTTCATTCGCTTCCAGCAGACGAAAGCGCGACAGCGTGCGCAGCGTTCTGGCACGCGGCGTGGTGGAGATGGACTCGCCGCTATACAGGCGCTTCACGCGCTTGGCGCGCATCTCGTGATCGTCGCAGGCGTAGTTGAGCGTGTTTTTAAAGTCGGTCTCGGTGGGGTCGATCGGCACCACGTACAGGCCGTCGCGCTGCCAGAGATCCAGCCAGGCATCAAACTCGCCCTGATCCAGCAGGTCACCTTCGAGGTTGATAACCGCGATGGCGTTAAACAGTACAGATTCAGCGGGCGTCATTTATTCCATCTCCGTCATCAGTTTTTTCCACTGCTGGTAGGCCGCACGCATGCCGGTTTCGGCGCTGACGTCGCTACGCAGACCGTCGTCGGTGCGGTATTCCCCTGCCAGTCCGCGGTTGAGCATGATCCACAGGTCATCCCCGGCGGTGGCCCCGCGCTGCACGCGCTCCCACGCTTCCGAGTCGTCCGGCGTACCGAAGCCCATCGGCCCCTGAAAATGTTCGTGCAAACGCAGACGTGCCTGGTTAGCGATTTCCGGACCGCCGTCCATGGTGATCACCGCATGGTGAATTTCGGTTTCGTTCACCGATACCGGCTGCAATACGCGGAAGAAGGCCATCGAGCAGGCAATATTCGGGAAGATATTGAGGTTGAAGCCGGAGCCGCCGACCGCACGCACGATGCGACGTACCTGATCTTCGTCGTGATCGGCGCGCAGGGCGTCGGCCAGTTCGGTAAAGCGCTCCGGGATCGGCGCATCCAGATTGGCTTCCAGATCCACCAGTTCCGGGATCATCACCATCACGCTATGGCCGTTGCCGAGGTCTTCCACATAGCCGCTGCCATCAACGAAGTTGAGCATCTCTTCAGTCTGCTTATCGACCGAACTTAAGAACGAACGGTGCACCACCGGGAAGTGGTAGCCGTCGGTGGTATTCTCGAGCTGAATTTTCCAGTTGCCCGGGAAGCGGAAACGGTGCGCCGGGCCGGTTTTAATCGGGTAGCCCGCGCCCTGCTTCATAAACAGATCCATCCACTTCTTCGCCGCGCCGAGGAAATCTTCCAGCGGCTCAATACGATCGTTGAAGGTGGCGAAGATCATCCCCGCGTACTGTTCAGTGCGCAGCGACACCAGCCCCAGCTCGCCCTTTTCCAGCTGGTCGGCATAGCTTTCCGGGTGCGGCACGCCGCGCAGGCTGCCGTCGAGCGCGTAGCCCCAGCCGTGATACGGACAAACAAAGCTGTTGGTTTTGCCGCTGCGATGCTCGCAAACGGTGGCCGCGCGGTGGCGACAGCGGTTGAGCAGCGTGTGAACGGTGCCTTTACGGTCGCGCACCACGATCACCGGCTGGGTGCCGATCTCGGTGGTTTTGAAGCTGCCGGTCTCCGGGATTTCGCTGGCATGCGCCACCCAGACCCAGGTTTTGCCAAACACGCGATCCAGCTCGAGATTGAACAATTCTTCCGAGGTGTACAGCGAGGTATGTACACGGTCTTGCTGGACCAGCGCGGCAATCTCGGCGCGGCTCGGCGCGTTGGTCGTCGTGGTATCGATATTCTTTACATTAATGAGGTGGTCACACTGCATGTCCATTCTCCTGCACGTCTGCGACGGTCTGATTTTGCTCCGGCACCGGGAGCAGATCCTCGGCGTGCCAGTGGCTTATGGGTCGGCTAAACAGGTTGCGGGTGGTGAAGTGGCGCATCACCATTTCTCTCGCCTCGCGCCGAAAGGTCACATGGAGTTCCGCAGCGTTAAGGTGCGCGCCGCCCGCGCTGAAGGCGGATGTTTGCAGCATCAGCCAGCGACCATGCAGCTCGCCGTCGGCCGTCACGCTCAACGCCTCGGAACAGAGAAAATGCGCGTTCATGGCGAAGTGCGCAGGTTGACGCACGTAGCTCGCCATCATGGCGATAATGGCCGCACGCCCCTGATGACGCCCCAGGCGCGCGGCGTAGGGTTCCCCCACGCCTTCCCAGCAGGCGTCGACGCTAAACAGCGCGCCGATGGCGCGTACGGTGTCGGCATCATCAAGGCGGTCACACAGGTGCATGTAGTTGCTGATGCACACCCGCGCGGCCTGCTGATCTTCGAGCTGCTGTAGGCGCAGCGCATCCTGAGAAGTCATCGCGCGCTCCGTTAACCCTGAATTATCAGTTCACGCCCGACGCGGGCTTCGATTTTGCAGTACTTCCACAGCTTGCTGCCGCTGTCGCCTACCGGCGTGGTGCGGAACAGATTGCAGACCGCCGCGACGTTTTCCAGCGCTTCGGCATCGGCCAGTACGTAGGTGGTCCACGGCGCGGTGGTCGACGGGCCCACCATCAGCTGGTCGTCATCCATATTGCCGATGACGCGGATCCCCGGCGTCTCCTCCATGCCCTTCATCATTACGCCGAAAGCGGCCCATACCTGTTTGGCTTCCGCCGCGCTGGCGTCAAAAAAGTTCTGATTTACGCCGATGCAAAACAGCACGCGTAGTTTGTTGGTTTGGCTCATCTGTTGCTCCTTAGTTAACAATCACAGGTAACCCGGCAGCGGTTTACCGCCGAAAAAGACCGTGCCCGCATTGAGGTACGAGAGGTCGCCCATAAAGGCGTGTTGAGTAATCACCATCGTGTCGCGAACGTAGCGCTGCAGCGGGCTGGTCATGGTGACGCCGCCCATACCGTTCAGCGCCAGCGCCTGACGCGCCACTTCGGCGGCGACGCGCGTGACGTGCGTGGAAGACAGCCGCAGGGCGTTAATCTGCTCGCAGCTGGCGTCATCGCCCTGCAGCAAACGCTGCCAGACATCGTCTATCGCCTCGTAAAACCAGGCGCGGGCCGAGCGTAAATCCGCTTCACAGCGGGCAATCTGCATTTGCGCCTGCGGGCGGTCGGCCAGTCGTGGCGCGCCGGTCACCGACTGCTGACGATGGGCGATGGCGTAAATTTCATTGAGCGCCGCGCGGGCCACGCCGAGGGCGACAACGGAAAGCACCTGAGTGGCCAGCGATAGCACCGGGTAGCGGTACAGCGGCCCCTCCAGATTCAGCGCGCCGCCGCGAATAAAGGTCCACGCCTCGGGGACAAAGACGTCGTCCACCAGCAGGTCGTGACTGCCGGTTCCGGCGAGGCCCACGGTGTCCCACACCGGATCGATCTGCACGCTGTCGCGCGGCAGGACCGCCATGCGCGGCAGCGGTTGTTCGCCGTCCGGCAGAATCCCGACGCCCAGTACCGATGCGCCCATGCTGCCGCTGGCAAAGCTCCAGCGACCGCTCACCCGGTAGCCGCCGTCGGCCTGACGCGCTTTCTGCGTCGGGAAGATGCCGCCCGCGAAGACCACGTCCGGGCCGTCGCGATAGAGTTCAGCCAGCGTCTCCACCGGCAGCGCGCCAAGGTAGAACGGGCTCATGCCAAAGCTTGCCACCCACCCCGCAGAGCCGTCCGCCGTGGCGATTTGCTCAATCAATTCGCAGAACTGCGCGGGCGTACACTCGTCGCCGCCGTAGATTTTTGGGACCAGTGCGCGATACACGCCGACCTGTTTAAAGCGGGTAATGATGTCGTCAGAGATATGACGTTGATGCTCAAAATCGGCGCTGCGAGTCGCAACCTCGCTCAGCAGCGGTACCAGCGTTTCACGAACGTGTACGGCAGACATGGCTTCCTCCGGAAGGGTTATACGCAGCCGTTCGCAGGGCGAACGCAGCCGCAATGAGTCGAACTCACTGAGTCATCTGGGATAACGAAAAAGCGGGTATTGCGGCTAGACGCGTTGTCGCATCAGCCATTCGGCGGCCTGCACCAGCAGGCTTTCGTTCCCTTTACGGGCCACGAGCTGAAGCGCAACAGGACGATCGTTCAGGCTGCCCATGGGCAGCGTCAGTGCCGGATGGCCGCTGAGGTTGAAGGGACGCACCAGCCGGGTTAACTCAACCACACGCAGCGGATCGTGAGCTTCGGCTAAGGTTGGCGGTAATTCTGGTAAGGTTGCCAGCGCCAGCAGCGGCGTTTTCATCAGTTGTTCATCCATCTGCGCGCTAAAGCGCTGGCGAACGGTTTCCGCTTCATGCACGTCCTGCGCGCTGACCGTTTCCCCCCGACGAATGCGGCTGGCGACATCAGCGGACACTTTTCCACTGGCCAACAGTGGGCCAAACGCCTGCCAGTTTTCATGGTTGATCAGGGTAAGACCGGCGCGATGAGCCTCACTAAGCAAAGACAATTCAGCGCGTTGTGGATAGATCTCCCATCGGGCCAGCGTCGTGAGGAGCATGGCATCAATTTCCGGCTGCGCGGCTGCAATAAAGGCCATCTCCGGTAAGGTCGTTAGCGGCGCATCCACGGGCACATTTAACCGATGCAGGACCTGGCGCAGCACGTCCGCGTCACGGGCGAAAATACCGACGCAGTCCAGCGAACTTTCGGCGGGGAGAACCCCCTGACGGCTCAGCACGCCGTAGCCGGGTTTCAGCCCGAGGATCCCACAGCAGGCGGCGGGCATCCGCACCGAACCGCCGGTATCCGTGCCGAGCGCAAAATCAACCTCTCCCGAGGCGACAACCGCCGCCGAACCGCTGGAAGAACCGCCCGGAATCAGTTCAGGGTAACAAGGATTGAGCGGTGTCCCCGCCCACGGGTTGATGCCGGTGACGCCAAACGCCAACTCATGCAAGGTGGTTTTGCCAGCCAGTTGGCAGCCGCTGCTGAGCAACATCGCAACGACGCTGGCATGCTGCTGCGCCACTGCGCTTTCTGCCAGCGCCGGACAGCCGGCCTGTGTACGGTGTCCCGCCACGTCCAGCGTATCTTTGACGGCAAAACTTAGGTCACCGTCACCGAGGGTGAAGCGTTCGACAAAACCCTTGCTCTCACAAACTGGCTGCATAATTAACACCTTACACAGAAAAAATGAATCATATCCAGGCGAGCCATCAATGCGGCATCTTTGTCCTGACTAACGTGTTTTTACTATGGAACATTTAGATGAATATTCAAGTAAATTTTCACGTTATATTTACCAAAAATAAACAATCAATTAACCTTTCTGTGTTGATGGTTATTTATGCAGCCAGATGAAATATAAAGCAAAAAAAGGCAATACGGCGGGTACCGTCGTCGAACGGGCTGTCGACGACGGTATGTAATATAGTGTTTATTTACAAGACGTTATGAATTTTTTCTACACGAGTCACAGTTTCGCGATCGCGTGAGAGACGGGGTTAAAGTTCGTTGAGGTTATCCAGCACGTTGGCCAATGCCTGGTTCATTTTCTCCACCTGGCTGGCGGTCATTCCTTTAAAACCTTTGTCGAATATTTTGCTCATCAGCGGCATCGCTTCCGCCACTTTCTGCTGGCCCGCTTCCGTTAACATCACGACGGTCACCCGCGCATCGCTGGGGCTGCTGGCGGTTGTCACCAGCCCATCGTCGCGGAGTCGACCGACGATTTTGGTGACGGTCGGCATTTTCGCCAGCGCATACTCGGAGATTTGCGAAATGCTCGCCTCGCCGTACTGATGGGTAATCATCAACACGCGAAAGCGCGAGACATCCAGAGAGATCTTCTTGAGCGCAATTTCTACGGTTTGGGTGTAACGCGCGTAGACGTTAACAATCCAGTAGAACGGAAACTCTTCACGATGAAATACGGCATCTTCAGTACCATCACCCGATAATTTTTTTAGATAACTCATGCGTTTCCTTACCAAACAAGCCGCAGATTTTTCGATTATACCCTGTGTCTTTCGCCCCGTCCCGACGTGATGATGCCGGGTCGATCTGCGCCTGAGGCTTTTTAGCGACGCAGATCGCATTATGATTCACAAATGCCACACACATAACAATTGCGTATCATTTTTCACACATAAAATTGACACCTTCAGCGGACGTTCTCTATACGTTAGCCAGCCTGTACGACCCATAACCATAACCATAATCACAATGTGGAGCTTTTCATGAACGATAGCCCTTCTCTGGAACCAACGTCGACCTCCGGTCCAGCGCCGCTCAACGCGCGGCAGCAGGCGGTGATCAACAAGCTGTTTCGCCGATTGATCGTGTTTTTATTCGTACTGTTTGTGTTTTCCTATCTCGACCGCATCAACATTGGCTTCGCCGGGCTAACCATGGGAAAAGATCTCGGGTTAACCAGCACTATGTTTGGCCTTGCCACCACGCTGTTTTATGTGATGTACGTGGTCTGCGGTATTCCCAGTAACGTGATGCTGACCATCGTTGGCGCGCGACGCTGGATAGCCATTCTCATGATCGTCTGGGGTATTGCCTCTACCGCCACGCTGTTCGCCACCGGACCCAACAGCCTGTACGCCCTGCGCATGCTGGTGGGTATTGCCGAAGCCGGTTTTCTTCCCGGCCTGCTGTATTACTTAACCTATTG
Source organism: Kluyvera sp. CRP (assembly GCF_019930565.1). Classification (NCBI taxonomy): domain Bacteria; kingdom Pseudomonadati; phylum Pseudomonadota; class Gammaproteobacteria; order Enterobacterales; family Enterobacteriaceae; genus Kluyvera; species Kluyvera sp. CRP. The sequence goes on from NZ_CP082841.1 coordinate 4,065,282, forward strand.
GTTCCCCGCACATTATCGCGCTCGCGCCAACGCGCTGTTTATGATCGCCATGCCGGTGACCATGGCGTTGGGGTCCCTGGCGTCTGGCTACATTCTCAACATGGATGGTCTGCTCAATCTGAAAGGCTGGCAGTGGCTGTTCCTGCTGGAAGGCTTCCCGTCTGTGCTGCTCGGTCTGGTGGTCTGGTTCTGGCTTGACGACAGTCCGGCGAAGGCCAAATGGCTGACCGACGATGATAAAGCCTGCCTCAACGAGATGCTGGAAGCCGACCGAATCAACGCATTGCAAACCCAAAGCGCCATTCAGGCCGCCTCGGTTGGGCAAAAAAGTATGCTGCGCGAGCTACTCACCCCGGCGATTATTCTCTACACCCTGGCCTACTTCTGCCTGACCAATACGCTGAGCGCCCTGAGCGTTTGGACGCCGCTGATTCTGCGTAGCTTTAACGCCGAGAGCAGCAACGTCACTATCGGTCTGCTGAGCGCGATTCCGCAGGTCTGTACGATCATCGGCATGATCTGGTGGAGCAAACGTTCCGACCGCTACAACGAGCGTAAGTTGCACACCCTGCTGCCCTATCTGTTCGCCGCGGCAGGCTGGATCCTCACCGCCGCCAGCCCGAACCCGCATCTGCAATTTACCGGGATCGTGATGGCGTCGATGGGCGCCTTTGCGGCGATGGTTATCTTCTGGACCACGCCGGATCGCGCACTCTCCCTGCGCGCCCGTGCGCTGGGCATCGCGGTAATCAACGGCACCGGCATGACCGGCGCGGCGCTGGGACCTTTGCTGATGGGGCTGATGAAAGACGTCACCGGCAGCTTTAACGCTGGGATCTACATGGTGGCCGGTTTCCTGATTCTGGGTGCCGTTATCGTCGCGTTTATTCCGATGAAAGCCGCGCAACGCCAGAATGCGGTATCTGGCGCAGCCCCGGAGTCGGCGTAAACCCCACGTCCAGGCGACCCGGAATTATCACGTAGGCCGGATAAGGCGTTTCGCCGCCATCCGGCCTACCATCAGAAGGTATAGCTCGCCCCCACCTGCACGGTTCGATCGCGGCCAATCCAGCAGTTGGTGCTGTCATAACAGGTCAACGTCTCTTTGTTGGTCAGGTTCTGCGCGCTGGCTTTCAGCATGAGCCCAGCAAGGCTGCTGTCCACGGCGGACATATCGTAAGACAGCGACATATCGTACTGCGTTGTGCCCCCCAGTTTACCCGCCTTGTTATCCGGGGAGATTTCCATCGGACCGGTGTAGCGTGCCCCCGCGCCGATCGTCAGCCCGCGCACCAGGCTCTGGTCGAAGGTATAGTCGCCCCACAGGTTGAAGGCATTTTCGGGTATCTGCGTCGGGCGCTTGCCCTGGTAGCTCTCATCTTCGGTGTTGATGGCGTGGGTATAGGCGTAGTTGGCGATCAGGTTAATATTGTCGGTTGGGCGGCTGATAGCCGACAGTTCTGCCCCTTTGGACTCAATTTCCCCGGTCTGGCGGTACACCCAGCTCGGATCCGCGCTCAGCACGTTTTTCTGTCGGATGTTGAAGACTGAGGCGGTGAAGGTGGTCGCATAGTCCGCCAGCAGGTACTTCACGCCGCCTTCCACCTGCTTACTGGTGGTAGGTTTCACCTGTTCCGCCGTCAGGCCGTTAGCCGGTGATACCGGTTTAAACCCTTCCGAGTAGCTGATAAACGGCGATAGCCCATTGTCAAAGGCGTACAGCACGCCAAGGCGTTTGGTCACGCGATCCTGAGAGATCCACGTTTTCTCGTCGTGGTTAAGGTAGTCGGTTGTCGCGGACTGGTATTCGTCGTAGCGTAGGCTGGCGAGAATATTCAGGCCTCCCCAGGCCATCTGATCCTGCAGGTAGTAGCCTTTCTGGTTGTAAGACAGGCGATTTTTCTGCGCAGTGTACAGTCCCAGCGCCCCTTCATTCACCTGCGTAAAGTCCGGGTTGCGCATGTCGATACCTGGGGTCGTCGACGCATAGCGATAATGGTAGTGCGAATTCAGCTTCTGATAGTCGAACCCTGCCAGCAGGTGGTGCTGCCAGTCGCCCACCGTCAGCGTCCGCGTGATCTGATTGTCGATATTGAAGCTATGCAGATCTTCGTTCGTGGTATAGGCAAAGCGGTTCAGTTCATAAACCGGGTTCCCCGCGTTGCCGGTGGAATAGACGCTCCGCTGATGGCTGTCGATATCAAAGTAACGCGCTTTCTGCGCAATTCCCCAGCCGTTATCAAATTGGTGTTCAAAACTGTAGCCTACCATCCACTGGCGCTGCTTGAAGCCGTTCCAGTCGTCACCGGCATAATCGCGTTTATTGGCGTAGCTGGAGCGCAAATAAGAAAGCGGCAGCGGGTTAGACGGCGTCAGGCTTGGGGTATTTTGCGCCAGCGCATCCAGCGTCAGGCGGGTTTTATCGCTTGGCTGCCACGTCACGCTGGGGGCCACGAGATAATCTTCATAGCGGGTCGTATGCGGCTGATCGTCGCCTTCGGTCGCTTTACCCAGCAGGCGATAGCTCCAGTCGCTGTCGGCAACCCGCCCGGTCGAGTCCAGGTAACCCTCTTTCAGGTTACGGGTGCCAGTATTGAAGCCGACTTCCGTGCGCGGCGTGTTCTGTGGTTTCTTCCCCTGAATATTCACCAACCCGCCCGGCGAACCGCTGCCGTAGAGCACCGAGGACGGCCCTTTGAGGATATCGACGCTCTCAACCAGCAGCGGGTCGATCCGCGCTTTGGTATTGCCGGTCACGTTATAGGGCAACTGGAGGCCGTTATAGAATTCGTTGTCGACGTTAAAGCCGCGAATCTTGTATTCGCTCATGTAGGTCGTGCTACCGCGCGACTCGGTCGTTACCCCAGGCGCATAGCGCAGAATCTCATTCACCGAGGCAGCGTGGCGCAGGGTGATTTCATGCTGACCGATAGTGTTGATAACCTGCGGCGTTTTACTCTCCGCCACCGCGGATTTGGTGGCGCTGTTGGTCCAGGCGGCCAGTTCGCTCTCCTCGCCAGAGGCGTTCACGACCATGGTGGATTCGTTATTATCGGCATAGGCCTGCGACGCAAGCGCGAGTGTTATCATCCCGGAGAGTGCACAAAGGCGGAAAACGGCGTTATTCATTATCGTTAAGCTCAAAAAGAACAAAGAACGATAATTATTATCATCCGCATTTGCTATTCAACAACAAAATACGAAGGGATATAGAAATGTGATCTAGATCGGATTTTTGTCGAAGTAAGAAACGGCCCCTGACGGGGCCGTAGGAAGACATTATTCGCGGCGAATCAGGCGGAATACCGCCAGCACAACGATGGCGCCAACCACGGCTACCAGGAAGCTGTGCAGGTTAAAACCGGTGACGCTGCCACCGATGCCGAACGTGGTCGCGAGCCAACCACCCACTACCGCACCCACTATCCCCAGGATACAGGTGAGGATAAAACCACCCCCATCGCGTCCCGGCATAATGAATTTGGCAATAACACCGGCAATCAGACCAAAAATAATCCAGGTAATAATACCCATTTTTCCCACCTCTCCTGTTCCATTAACAGCAATAAAAGCGCCGACATTCTGCGCCGCTAATGTTTCAAGTATAGGTAATTGTTCTTAAAAAACCTGGTATGGCGATGATATTTTATACGGATAAATACGAATATTGATGTAGGCACTGCCTTAAGTCCGTTGCACAGCGCAGATCTGGCGTAATGTTAAATATTTTTATTTAGACGCTGAAGTTCTGTTTCTGGACGCCGATATCTCATAGAGAACCTGCCATTCAGGAGCCATTTCAGGTGAGTGAGCATAACGCACAGTTTCTTAAGCAAAATCCGTTAGCCGTATTAAATATTCTCCGCGATCTTCAGCAGGCTAACGCCGCGCTGCGCGTGAGCTGGTCTTCACGTCAATTTATTAGCCGCATTCTCGACGCCAGCCAGCAACGTTTAGTTATTGATTTTGGCAGCCGGGAAGCAGATAACGACGCCGCTCGAACGGCAAAAAATATCAGCATCGTGGCGGAAACCAATGGCGCAAAAATAGAATTTACCGTTGCCGAAATGCAGGTTGAAGATTATCAGGGGTTACCGGCCTTTGTGATGCCGACGCCGCCAGCAGTATGGTTTATTCAACGTCGCGAATATTTCCGCATGCCCGCGCCGCTGCATCCGCCCTACTATGGTGTCGCCACGCTGCCGAATAAAACCCCGCTCCGTTTTCGACTGTTTGATCTCTCGCTGGGAGGAATGGGCGCGCTACTGGATGGACCCACGCCAGAAATACTGGTTCCCGGAATGGAGCTGAAAGAGATTGAGCTGGATATGGGACAATGGGGACGTTTTCGCTTTGATGCGCAACTGCTGGCGATCAGCGAACGTAAGGTGGTTGATAGCAAGAACGAAACGATTGTCACCCCACGCCTGAGCTTTCGTTTTCTGCATATGACGCCGGTACTTGAACGCTCGCTCCAGCGCATTATCTTTTCACTGGAGCGAGAGGCCCGCGAACGGGCCAATAACGTCCGCTAACTACATGGCGTCCATCGCTTTCTGTACTTTCCAGATATAGCGTGGCGCCTGCGGCGCTGGATGGTTCTTCACCACATGCTCGAAGAACTCGTCCTTATCCAGTTCGTTGATTTCCGCAATCGCCTTTTTACGATCGGATGAGAAGGTGCGCAGCAGCGCACCAGCACCGTTCGCATAGGACACCACCAGCGCATACTGCATCACTTCCGGGTCGCTAATGCCCGCCAGTGAACCGTGCTCCAGAATGCTCAGATAGGCCGCTCCCATTGAGATATTCCGCTCCGGGTTTTTCAGCTCGCTGGTCGACGGCTGGCCGCTCCAGCCCATGTAACGGTAGACGTCCAGCCCGGAGGTGGAGGCCTTCAGTTGCATCAGGCCAACCGCGTTTGATTTGCTGACCAGCGTCGGGTTCCCGCCGGACTCCACGGCAATAATCGCGGTGATCAGGCGTGGGCTGACGCCCCATGCCGCACCGGCTTTTTCGCTAATAGGCATCCACTGCATCGCTCGCTTTACCGGCACCTCAGGGTTCCAGGGGGGATTTCGGTAATCCGATTTAGAGCTACACCCGGCGAGTAATACAATTAAAAAAGCAAACCATCTTAATTTCACGCATCTATCCTTTTAGCTGAACTTTGCTGCCGTTAATGACAACCACTGGCTCAGGCGGCATGATACTCGTTTCGTACTCAGCAAGGAAATGCCATGTCCCAGTTTCATCTTATCGCCCCTTCCGGCTACTGCATTAACCAATCCGCCGCGCTGCGCGGGGTATCGCGATTAGAAGAGGCCGGACATCAGGTCGCTCATCAACAGGTTATCGCCCGTCGCGACTGTCGTTTCGCCGGCACAGAAAGCGAACGGTTGAGCGATCTTAACAGTCTTGTGACGCTGGCTGGGAAAAATCAGATTGTCATGCCGGTACGCGGCGGCTACGGCGCAAGTCGTTTACTTGAGCGTATCGACTGGCAGGGGCTGATTGCTCGCCAGCAGCGCGATCCGCTGCTTATTTGCGGCCACAGCGATTTCACCGTTATCCAGATGGGGCTGCTGGCCCTGGGCAATGTCGTCACCTTTAGCGGGCCGATGCTGGCCGGTAACTTTGGCGCCGAAACGCTGAACGACTTCACCGAACGGCACTTCTGGCTGGCGTTGAAAAATCCGACCTATTCCGTGGAGTGGCAGGGCAACGGCCCGGCTTGTGAAGCTGAGGGGACGCTGTGGGGCGGCAACCTGGCGATGATCGTTTCGCTGATTGGCACACCGTGGCTCCCGGAGATCCGCGATGGCATTCTGGTGCTCGAGGACATCAACGAACATCCGTTCCGCGTCGAACGCATGCTGCTACAGCTGCTGCACGCGGGCATTTTGTCGCGTCAGCGAGCCATTGTGTTGGGGAGTTTTACCGGCGCGGCGCCGAATGATTACGACGCAGGCTACGATCTGAACGCCATGTATGATTACCTGCGTTCACGTTTGCCAATCCCGTTGATCACCGGGCTCGATTTCGGCCATGAGCAGCGCACGGTGACCCTGGCGCTGGGCGCACAGGCACAGTTAACCCACGCATCCGGTCATTCAATGCTCACGCTGAGCGGTCATCCCGTATTAAGTGAATAAAAAACAATAAATACCGCTTATTAGTCCAATGTTCGCGCCCTAATTATGGTAACGTTTTGTTACCAGCAAGCGCGATTAGGGGAGTGCGTGAACATTGGACGCCACGGCAGTCATTAGTCTCTTTATTTTGGGTTCGGTCTTAGTAACCTGCAGTATTCTCTTAAGCTCATTTTCTTCCCGCCTCGGCATCCCGATACTGGTTATCTTTTTAGCCATTGGCATGCTCGCAGGCGTTGATGGCATTGGCGGCATTCCGTTCGACAACTACCCTTTCGCGTATATGGTCAGTAACCTGGCGCTGGCGGTGATCCTGCTGGATGGCGGGATGCGTACTCAGGCCAGTTCCTTTCGCGTGGCGCTCGGCCCGGCGCTTTCGCTGGCGACGCTCGGCGTACTCATCACCTCCGGGCTCACCGGGATGATGGCGGCCTGGCTGTTTAAGCTGGATATGATGGAAGGTTTGCTGATTGGCGCGATTGTCGGCTCCACGGATGCGGCGGCGGTGTTCTCGCTGCTTGGCGGCAAAGGGCTAAACGAACGCGTGGGCTCCACCCTGGAGATTGAATCCGGCAGTAACGACCCGATGGCGGTGTTTCTGACCATCACGCTGATTGAGATGATCCAGCAGCATGAAACGGGCCTGAGCTGGATGTTCCTTGTACACATTATTCAGCAGTTCGGTTTGGGGATCGTGATTGGTCTTGGCGGCGGCTATCTGCTGCTGCAAATGATCAACCGTATCGCGCTGCCCGCCGGGCTGTATCCGCTGCTGGCGCTGAGCGGCGGGATCATGATTTTTGCCGTCACCACCACGCTTGACGGCAGCGGTATCCTGGCGGTGTACCTGTGCGGTTTCCTGTTGGGTAACCGGCCAATCCGCAACCGCTTTGGTATTCTGCAAAACTTCGATGGCTTGGCCTGGCTGGCGCAGATTGCGATGTTCCTCGTGCTGGGGCTGCTGGTCACGCCGTCCGATCTGTTGCCGATAGCCATTCCGGCGCTGCTGCTTTCTATCTGGATGATCTTCATTGCCCGTCCGCTTTCCGTTTTCGCCGGGTTGCTGCCGTTCCGCGGCTTTAACCTGCGCGAGCGCACCTTTATCAGTTGGGTTGGCCTGCGCGGCGCGGTACCGATCATCCTCGCGGTGTTTCCGATGATGGCAGGCCTCGAGAATGCGCGGCTGTTCTTTAATGTCGCCTTCTTCGTGGTCCTGATTTCACTGCTGCTACAGGGCACCTCGCTGTCGTGGGCGGCGAAGAAAGCCAAAGTGGTGGTACCGCCTGTCGGCTGGCCTATCTCCCGCGTGGGGCTGGATATTCACCCAGAGAACCCGTGGGAGCAGTTTATCTATCAGCTTAGCGCCGAAAAATGGTGCGTGGGCGCGGCGCTGCGCGACCTGCATATGCCGCCGGAAACGCGTATTGCCGCCCTGTTTCGCGATAATGCGCTGCTGCACCCTACCGGAAGCACCCGCCTGCGGGAAAATGACATTCTGTGCGTGATTGGCCGCGAGCGCGACCTGCCTCTGCTGGGCAAGCTGTTTAGCCAGTCGCCGCCGATATCGCTGGATCAGCGCTTCTTTGGTGATTTTATTCTGGAAGCTGGCGCCAAGTTTGCCGACGTGGCGCTGATTTACGGCCTCGACGGCGGGGAAGAGTTCCGCGATAACCAGCAGTCTCTGGGCGATATCGTCGAGCATCTGCTTGGCGCAGCGCCGGTGGTGGGCGACCAGGTGGAGTTTGCTGGGATGATATGGACGGTCGCGGAAAAAGAAGAGAATCAGGTGTTGAAAGTCGGCGTGCGGGTGGCCGAGGAAGAATCGGAGTAGCCTGGTTGTTGCCCGATGGCGCTGGCTTGCGAGAGTAGCAAACGGCTGTAGGCCCGGTAAGCGCAGCGCCACCGGGCAAACGCATAAACGTTACACTGTCACGACAGGGACTCGCGGCGCCAGCGCGCACATCAGCTCATAGCCGACGGTGCCCGCGCTGGCCGCCACTTCATCAATCTTAATTTCCTGCCCCCACAGCTCAACGGCGGTACCAATTCCGGCCTGCGGGCACGGCGTTAAATCCACCGCCAGCATATCCATCGAGATAGCGCCAACCGTACCGGTACGGATCCCATCCACCAGCACCGGAGTGCCATTGGCGGCAATGCGCGGGTAGCCGTCGGCGTAACCGCAGGCGACAATACCAATGCGCTGTTCCTCTTTTGCGCGATAGCGGCTGCCATAGCCCACCGCATCGCCGGGTTTGAGGTTCTGCACGCCGATAATCTGGCTGCTCAGCGTCATCACCGGCTTGAGGCCGGTATTCGCGATGTCCTGCCATTGGCCAGAGGGTGAAGCGCCGTAGAGCACAATACCGGGCCGCACCCAGTCAAAATGGGTTTCCGGATGCCACATCGTCGCAGCCGAGTTGGCTAATGAACGTGGGCAGTCCAGTCCTTCAGCCGCCTGCTCGATCAGGCGCATCGGTTCAGTTACGCCGTCGGTGTTTTCCGATTGCGCAAAGTGCGACATGAGCGTCATCGCACCGACGTTTTTCATACCGCGCAGCTGTTGCCAGACCGTCTGCACTCGCTCCGGTGCAAAACCGAGACGGTTCATGCCGCTGTTTACCTTCAGGTAGATATCAATCGGCGCGTGCAGACGGGCATTCTGTAGCGCTTTAATCTGCCAGTTGCTGTGCACGCTGGTAGTCAGCCGATATTTATCAAACAGTTCCAGTTCGTCGGCATGGAAAAAACCTTCCAGTAACAGAATCGGCCCTTTCCAGCCGCGTTCACGCAGCAGAATCGCCTCTTCGAGGTTGAGCATCGCAAAACCGTCGGTTTCCTTCAGGGCATTCCATACCCGATCAAGGCCATGGCCGTAGGCATTCGCTTTCACCACCGACCAGACGCGGGCCCCATTCGCAGCGCGTCGGACAATAGCCAGATTGTTTTTCAGCGCCTGCAGATCGATGCTGGCGAGCACAGGACGTGACATGCGTTCTCCTTAGTGGTGCGCGCCATGCAAATGCTGCACGCGAGTGGGTGTGAAGCCCGGTGAATAGCGTGCGACACTGAGATCATCATAGGGGATAGCCGGCATTCTGCCAGACATCAAATCGCTTAGCAGCTGGCCGGAACCGCAGGACATGGTCCAGCCCAGCGTGCCGTGGCCGGTATTCAGCCACAAATTTTTGAACGCCGTTTTGCCCACCACCGGCGTGCCGTCCGGGGTCATCGGACGCAGCCCGGTCCAGAACGTGGCCTCTTCCACGTGGCCGCCGCGCGGGAACAGATCGCGCACAACCATCTCCAGCGTCTCGCGACGCGGCTGAAGCAGCTCGGTATTAAAGCCGACAATCTCCGCCATACCGCCAACGCGGATACGGTTATCAAAACGGGTAATCGCGATTTTATACGTTTCATCAAGGATCGTGGACACCGGCGCCCCGCTCTCTTCGACGATCGGAATGGTCAGCGAGTAGCCCTTCAGCGGATAAACCGGGATATCCACCAGCCCTTTGAGCATGGCGGTTGAGTAAGAGCCAAAAGCCATCACGTAAGCATCGGCTTTGACCACTTCGTCGCCGCACTTCACGCCGACAATGCGTTCGCCCTCTTTAATCAGGCTGTCTACCGGCGTATTGAAACGGAACTGCACGCCCGCCTGTTCGGCCATTTTCGCCAACCGCTGGGTGAACAACTGGCAGTCACCGGTTTCATCGTTGGGTAAGCGCAGACCGCCAGTCAGCTTATGGGCAACCTCCGCCAGCGCTGGCTCAACCTCGGCGAGACGCGAAGCTTCCAGCAGTTGATACGGCACCCCCGCATCTTCCAGCACGGCGATATCGCGGGTCGCGTTCTCATACTGTTGAGCGGTGCGGAACAGTTGCAAGGTACCGCCCTGACGACCTTCATAGCTAATGCCGGTGGTTTCACGCAGGGTTTTCAGACAGTCGCGACTGTACTCAGCCAAACGCACCATGCGCCCTTTGTTTTCCATATAGTGGCGAGTGTCGCAGTTGCGCAGCATTTGCCACATCCACTTCAGCTGGAAACCGGTGCCATCCAGGCGAATCGCCAGCGGCGCATGGCGCTGGAACATCCATTTAATCGCCTTTAGCGGCACGCCCGGTGCCGCCCACGGCGCAGCGTAGCCCGGGGAGATTTGCCCGGCGTTGGCGGCGCTGGTCTCCAGCGCCGGGCCGGCCTCCCGGTCGATAACCGTCACCTGATGCCCCGCCTGACTTAAATACCAGGCGCTGGTCACGCCCACCACGCCACTTCCCAGTATGACAATGTGCATAGCCACTCCAGTCCAGAATGAGTAAAAGAACAATCTTCTAATTACAAATTGATAACCCAGATGAAAATATTATTCAACATACGCTTTTTTTATGGTGACTTACTTCACACAGCGCGCATGCTGCGGGGTGACGACGAAGTTGATATCTCCTGCTGCACGCTATTTTTTGTCAGCATAAAATGCTGAGAACAGGCAAAAATATCGCCACTAAAATGAATAAATCATGAAGTTTAGAAAAGGCGGTTGTTACAGAATTTCTGCGGTGTTCTATTCTTGAAGAGAGGCTCTCCAGACAGAGAGAGTCGCCAACAATGAGGGCGCGCTAATGGCTACGATTGACTCGATGAATAAGGATGCAACTCGTCTGAGCGATGGACCCGACTGGACGTTTTCGCTGCTGGAAACCTACCTGGCGGAAATCGACCGGGTGGCGAAGCTATACCGACTGGATACCTACCCGCATCAGATTGAAGTCATTACCTCCGAGCAGATGATGGATGCTTACTCCAGCGTCGGGATGCCGATTAACTACCCCCACTGGTCGTTTGGTAAAAAGTTTATTGAGACCGAGCGCCAGTATAAGCACGGGCAGCAAGGGCTGGCCTATGAAATTGTCATTAACTCCAACCCCTGTATTGCCTATCTGATGGAAGAGAACACCATCACCATGCAGGCGCTGGTGATGGCGCACGCCTGCTACGGACACAACTCATTCTTTAAAAACAACTACCTGTTCCGCAGTTGGACCGATGCCAGCTCGATCGTCGACTATCTGCTGTTCGCCCGTAAATACATTACCGAATGTGAAGAGCGCTACGGCGTGGATGAAGTGGAACGTCTGCTCGACTCGTGCCACGCGCTGATGAACTACGGCGTTGACCGCTATAAACGACCGTCAAAAATCTCGATGCAGGAAGAAAAAGCGCGGCAAAAAAGCCGTGAAGAGTATCTGCAAAGCCAGGTGAATACGCTGTGGCGCACCCTACCGAAGCGCGATGAAGAGAAAGCCGTCGAGTCCGCGCGCCGCTACCCGTCCGAGCCGCAGGAGAACCTGCTGTACTTTATGGAAAAGAACGCGCCGCTACTGGAGCCGTGGCAGCGCGAGATTCTGCGTATCGTGCGTAAGGTTAGCCAGTATTTCTACCCGCAGAAACAGACGCAGGTGATGAACGAAGGTTGGGCGACCTTCTGGCACTATACCATCCTTAACCATCTGTACGATGAAGGCAAAGTGACCGAGCGCTTTATGCTGGAGTTTCTGCACAGTCACACCAACGTGGTGTTCCAGCCACCCTACAATAGCCCGTGGTATAGCGGTATCAACCCGTACGCGCTGGGCTTTGCCATGTTCCAGGACATTAAGCGCATTTGTCAGAACCCGACAGAAGAGGACAAATACTGGTTCCCGGATATCGCCGGTTCCGACTGGCTGTCCACCCTGCACTTCGCAATGCGTGATTTTAAGGACGAGAGCTTTATCAGCCAGTTCCTGTCGCCGAAAATCATGCGTGATTTCCGGCTGTTTACCGTTCTGGACGACGACCGTAATAATTATCTGGAGATTTCGGCTATCCACAACGAAGAGGGCTATCGGGAAATCCGCTCACAGCTCTCCTCTCAGTACAACCTCAGTAATCTTGAGCCGAATATTCAGGTGTGGAATGTCGATCTGCGCGGCGACCGTTCGTTGACCTTGCGCTACGTGCCACATAACCGCGCACCGCTGGATAAAGGCCGCAAAGAGGTGCTGAAACATGTCCATCGCCTGTGGGGGTTTGATGTACATCTGGAGCAGCAGAACGCTGACGGTAGCATTGAGCTGCTGGAACGCTGCCCACCAAGGCCAAATGCGTTGTAGTGCCTGAGCGGCGATATCGACAAAGAAGCATATGGTTATCACGCCATATACTTAATTGACCTTGAATGAACGGAACACGGGATTTTGAGATTAGAACGGCCCTGCTTTTGGGCCGTTCTCTTTTTCTGGCTGGATGAATTGCTTCGCCTTCTCCCACATTTTCTTCAATTTCGATTTCGTCGAGGTTGCCCCTCACTTTGCCTGTGAGTACCAGACGAGAACGTCACAAATCACCTCATCACCCTCATGAGGCTTATGCTAAGTAAGGATAAATATAACTATCGCCGACACACTGCCTACGCGTTGAAACCATGTAATAATGTTCTTTATTTTTATCTTTCCGCTTCGGGCAGTTTCAGAATACCTGGCGTAAATGATTAGGAGAAACCTGTACTTTAAAAGGCCGAGCCTGACTGTTTATAATAACCATGGAAATTCCCCATCGATTCTGAAACGAAATCGTAAGCAAGATGAAGGTTGTTCCTTTTTAAGTCAAACTCATGCTTTATCTTACTAAGTCTGGCGTAAACAATCTTTGCATCCAGACCACTGAGTTCAGATATTTGAGCAAACGAATACCCTTTACACAAATGCTCCAGGATAAAAAAATCCCTACTTGTCAATGACTTTGACGAATAATGATGTTCTAACTCTGGAATGCTGGCAACAGACCACTTAGTATAGCCTTTGGCCTTTTTTAAAATTTCTACCCAATTTAACACCGACTCTGTAGGTGTAATACATAAAATATTGAATTTTCTCAAAAAATCAGCCGTCTGCTTATTGCAAACAGCAAGTATTTTTTGCGGCTCATCTGACGTCACACGCATATATTTCTTGATTTTACTCAACAACAATATAGGGTGCGGATTCTCTATGAGATCAAAAATATGGATAACCTCAGTAGAATCTGAATTTTCAAAAAAATCATCGATGAGCCCCAAAACTCCCTGCCTGGTGTAAGAACAGTAAGTATGTACATAAAATTCCATAGCACTTATCCTTTCTCTTTAGGACTCCATTCGTTAATCATTCCATTTTTAATATCTAGTTGACCATTATCTCTGTAATGATTCACAACGCGCATTATCGTACTCTTTGAATATTTTGTTCTTTCCTGAAGAAATTTATAAACAGATATTGATTTTCTGAACTCTGGCGGAAGCATGCTCAGTACAGTAATGAGTTCTCCTATTGCTTGTTTAACTGATGCCCCATTAAGATTCGCATCCCGACGCCATATAGCTTGAGATTTATACTTTTCAACTATCCATAACTCTCTGAATAAATTGAATTTCTCCACTATGCTTAATGCGGTTTCTTTTTTTATCCTATAAGCTACTGAATGTGCTCTTATCTCACCATAAAAGTACGCTTCACTTTCAGGGTGATCGGTACCACTCATTATGTAAGGAGCAAGTGCCGTACAGAATACCAGGTCATCCATCGTTCTTCTGATATCCATAGCGCCTTCTGTAAGAAAGACGAAGTCAGTATTGTTTGGTTTTACCCCTAACGTGCGCTCAATTCCAATTTCACTTTTTATTATGATGCGCGCAGCTCCTGATGATAACCATTTAGAGATAATTAACTTCATTTCATCATTCGGTTTCATCATATGCAAAATTCTCGTTATAGAAAGTGGAGTTTTGACATCTATGTTCAATTAGCTTGCCCGATGTAAGTATATTCACATGGCAAATACTTTGCTTGCAAGATGGGGAATTAATTAATTTCATATCGAAATGGTAACCTAATGAAATTAAATGAAATTATTAGGTAATATACAACCCCTTTGTGGTTCAAGCATTTGCCTGTAGTGATATTGGCAATATTTAATTCCGACTTTTAATAATTGCGCATGATAAACACCATGCATTATTTTTATTTTATGAAGTTTATGACTAGATGGTTCTTGATGCTCATGTACATGGCAGTGTCATTTGAATACTCTCTTTACATAAATTTACAGTAAAGGCCAAAATGCCTGGCGATTCATTAAACGAGAAATAATTGATTCCGTTATTAAATCAGGCGTTGCACCTCGATTCTCCATTTTGCTCGCAGCATCTTACACCTCAAGTTTATTGACCAATTCCATCTTCTCTACATCAATAATGGGAATAAACAAAACTCAACCACCAGGAAAAATAGCACCTGAACATCAATCAGTTACGATAATCCTCGTCAATCAACCACCGGAATTTTTTTAATAAATTGATATGTTAGTCGGGGGAAGGTAAAACTAAAACAGATCGCGCAAGACAAATAACCAGAAATAACAATATATAAAAATCAATAACATACGGAATTCAAAAGCGATTTTCTCTGGCAAGCAGTTTAGGAATTTTCATGTCTTTTGGAAATTGATAGCGTTAATAACCATAGTATACTTGTGGTGTAAAATTATGTAACTTGATGTTTCTCCTGCGTGGAACTATACATAACTAAGTCATGTCACGAGCTATTGGTATTTTCTAATATTGCTCAGGCAATTACATATTATTCAGATAAAAATGAACTTCACTGCATTCGTCGTGAGGTTTTAGAGACATATGGAAATCAAGGAGCATCAATGTCTTGCTTAAATACTAAGTTATCTAAAATATCAATAATGATTGGTATTCTTCTGTCAACATCAACTGAAATTGCTAAGGCCCAAACGATAGCCGACAACACGTCAGTTAACTTACCAGTGAACCATTCATCGGTAAGCAATACTTCTAATACTCCTGAGCTACATGCTCTGAATGCAGGATCTATTCTGTCATCAGGTACATTGAATATTTCTACCACAGGAGGTAACTCCGAGGGGGTGCTTGCCCAATCGGGGGGAACAGTCAATCTCAATGGCAACTCAATTATCACGACATCGGGCAATGATTCATCCGGGATTAAAGTGGATGGTACCGATTCCTCTGTAACTAGTCAGGGGGACCTCAGTATTACAGCGAATGGAAGCTCATATGGCATATATGCATTGAACGGCGGTAAAGTTGACGTTTCTGGCGGAACATTAAACGTAACGGCTAACAATGATGCATCAGTTAACGGCCCATATAGCGCAATTGAAGCTAACGGAAGCGGAACAGCGGTAGTTATCAATGCTGGAGGACTGATTCAGACCTCATCTCTTCTCCCCTCCGGAGGCGGGGTAAACTCGTCTGCAGTTTCTGCATCAAACGGGGCAAGCATCGTACTTAATGGCACATCATCGTCTAAATTAAATATCAAAACAGTTGGGGATACCGCGCATGGTATCTCAATGGACGCAAATGGTGTGGGTACTACCGTGCATGGCAGTCATTTAGCAATCTCCACATCTGGCACAAATGCTAATGGCGTATTTGTTGGTGATGATTTTTCGCTTAGCGACTCAACCGTAAATACATCCGGGGCAGATGCAGACGGTATTAAATTGCTGGGCAGCAATAGCCATGGCGCGATACAAGATTCATCTATCACTACCAGCGGTGCGAGTGCCGATGGTATTTCTGCTATAGCAGGTGGAGTGTCAGAACTCAATAGCGTATCAATCAACACTACTGGTGATGACTCTTCTGGCATATACGCCAGTAATTCAGGAAAAGTGAGCTCGCAAGGTCTCTTAAGTATCAACTCAACTGGGAGTGGTTCAGCGGCGATTGTTGCTCAAGATAATAGTAACATCGAAATTCGCGATCAATTCAACATTGTAAGTACAGGTGATGATGCGTCGGCTATATCTGCTACAGATAGCAGCACAATCACATTGTCAGGGAATGGTGTTGTAGAAAAGAATTCATCATCGTCCATATTCACAACCTCTGCGATTTATGCTGCCACCGGAAGTCATATTTCGCTTCAGGGTACTGATTCCATAAATGTCAACACAACAGGTGCGAACATTCATGGTGTTTATGTAGATGGCAATGGTGATGTGAACAACCCAACAGTTGTATCGCTCTCAAAAACGAACATTTCAACTTCAGGATTTGGCGCTCTTGGCGTATATGCCATAAACCAAGGAGCCACCACCAATGTTACTGATAGCTATATAAACACAAAAAATTCATCTGCTGCCGGTCTCATGACAAGGGATGGTGCAGTAGCCAATATTAGCAATTCAAATATACTTACCGAAAATCATATTTCAGCCGCCGTACGGGCTGTTTCTGGTGGCACGATCAATGCGACGAATAGTGCATTTGAGACCAAAGGCAACTATTCTCCTGGTGTTTCTCTTGAAGGTGGTAATGTAGTTCTTAATAATACAACAGTTAAAACTGAAAATAGCATACAAAGTCCAGCGATTCTGCAAAATCGTGGTGTATCTACGCTTTCAATGACTGGTGGTGAATTATCTTCACTTGCTGGTGAGTCTATTTATGCTATAGAAGGCGACGGCACAATCGAGTTAAATGGGATTAATGCAACCGTTAACAATGGGGTATTTATTAATAATACTGGCGCAGCAGAGTTAGATGTCACCGCTGATAATAACTCTGTAATTATGGGAGATGCGCTTAACACATCGTCATCTACGGCTTCACTTTCACTGAATAATAGCGCTGTCTGGACAGGTAAATCTGTTGATATGACAAGTCTTAACATTTCCAATAGTAGTCAATGGAATGTGACTGGAGACTCAAACGCTGAAACCATTACATTAAATAACGCCTTGGTTAACTTCCAAAGTAGTAGTGTTAATGATGTTAAGAACATTACGACTAATTCTTTATCCTGGAATAATTGAACAATACACTTTAATACTGTACTTAATGAAGGTGACTCTAACTCAGTTACAGATAAAATTATAGTTAACGGCGATGCCACGGGTAGCTATAAGATCAATATCAATCAGATTGGTGGAAATGGCGCACTGACGGTAAACGATGGAATTAAACTTGCGTCCATCAGTGGTCAGGACTCTACTTCCATAGCGCTATCAAAACCTGTTGTAGCTGGTGCATATGAATATCTTGCGTATAACGGTGGCCAATCTGGCAATGGATGGTATTTGCGTTCGATTTTAGAACCGGCTCCAGAGACGAACCCAAACCCAAATTCGAATCCGACCCCAACATCGAAGCCATCATATAACCCATCAGTGCCTGGCTACGTTATCGCCCCATACTTAAACCGCATGTATGGTTATCAGACCATTGGTACTTTGCATGAAAGGGTTGGTGAACAGGAAAACATTAAAAAAGAAAGCAATATGCCTCAGGGAGCCTGGGGTCGTATTGGCGGAGGTGAGACAAAATCCAGCGCAGATCGTTTTAACTATGATGCCGATACCTGGTTTGCCCAGCTTGGTGGCGATCTTTATAACAAATTTGCCGAGGACGGCACCAGAGTACATAGTGGTGTATTTGCCACATTCGGACAAGTGAGTACTTCTGCTAAGGATTCTGCTCGCGGAATATATAAAAATAGATCGACCACAACAGGTAAGATCAACTCTAAAGGCTACGGTTTTGGCGCTTATTACACATCATATTTTTCAAATGATGTGTATTTAGATACTGTGGCTCAATATACTCATTATCGTAATGATTATAATAGTATTTACGGTAGTGATGCTACCCAGAATGGTGATGGTATAACTTTATCTGTGGAAGCGGGTAAGCCGTTCAAATATACCAACGGTTTGTATCTGGAACCTCAAGTTCAGCTAATGTATCAATACCTTCATTTAGATGCGACAAATGATGGTATTGCCTATGTTAAATCAACATCAGATAACTCAGGCCTCGCTCGCATAGGCGGACGACTCGGTTATGATAGTGTTAAAACCTCCAAAGCGCATCCATATTTGACGGCAAACGTTCTCACCAATATTGGTCGTTCGCCAGACGTCACTGTGAGCTCAGTGAGAATGAACCAAAATTACTCTGATCAATGGTATGAACTAGGCGGTGGTTTTACCGGTGATATCACCAAAAACGCATCGTTATATGCTGATATGAAATATCAGCATGACTTTGAAGGGAATATGCATGGTTTTGCCGGTAATCTAGGCGTTCGGGTTAACTGGTAATTTTTAAAAGCGGTAGATTTGTATCTACCGCTTTTAACTTACCTACCAACATTACATATTCGACCCATCACTTGAACTGGTAGGCAGCCCTACAATCAACAGCCAGGGAATATTACGTTTATGTGTCTTAGCTGTATCACTGACATCAAGCGCCCGAGAAAATCATGCGTACGGGCTACGCGCACTGGATATAGTAAAATCAGACTCACAGCAAAAAAGCCCCATCAGAGAAGTGATGAGGCTATTGGCGACAACCATCCGGAACGTTCAACCGATTATTTTACTGACTCAATCAGTGTTGCGTATGACCCGTTTATTGTTAACGTCCATGCAGGGATAAATCCCCCGGCAGCGACTTCTGCATACGATGCCAGATCTCGCCACTTTCGTGCCCGTAGCGGCGCACCGTCTCATAGACCTTCTCGTACTCGCCCTTCTCACACAGCTCAATCAGCTTATGATAGAAGCCCAGGCCCAGCGCACGCGCTTCCGGGCTGGAGAAATAGTGGCGTCCCAAACGCGTATAGAGCCCTTTCATCCCGTTGAGGATCAGGCCATAGATCGGATTACCGGAGGCAAACGCCAGACCACGAAACACGCTGTAATCCAGTTCAGCAAAAGCGTCGGCATGGTCGGCAACTTCACGCGTTGTCGCCAGCACTTCCAGCGCTTTTTCCGGATGCTGACGGAATGCGGTACGAATATAGATGGTGGCGATATTGGTGCGCACTGACAGCAGATTATCAATCAGCTGCGGCACGCTGTCATGATCGAGACGCGCCAGCGTTTCCAGGATATTAAGCCCGGATGTCTCCCAAAAATTGTTGACCTTCGTTGGCTTACCGTGCTGAATCGTCAACCAGCCATCTCGCGCCAGGCGTTGCAACACTTCACGTAAGGTAGTACGGGTAACCCCAATTAATTCAGAGAGTTCGCGTTCTGCCGGAAGAATCGACCCAGGTGGAAAACGGTTATTCCAGATGCTTTCGACAATATACTCTTCCGCGAAACCCGCCGGGCTTTGCGCCTTAATGACCATAGTAAAAATTCCATTACACAGCGTTGCAATTGGACTCATCATACCAGAGCCAACATTGAGCAGATAGCAGGGCAACGGAATTAAAAAGGGATCGCCGTTTCATTTTTCATATTTCGTGGCCGGACGGAAAAGGTGCACGCCGGGGGGAATTCTGGCGGTATATCTGTTTTAATGGTAAAAAATGTCATCTTTTCAGGAGGAAGACGATTGTCATGGAAATCTCTTACGGTCGCGCCCTGTGGCGCAACTTTCTTGGTCAGTCACCGGATTGGTACAAATTACTGCTGCTTATTTTCTTAGTGATCAATCCACTGGTGTTTTTGATCAATCCGTTTGTCGCCGGATGGCTACTGGTGGTGGAGTTTATCTTCACCCTGGCCATGGCGTTGAAGTGTTACCCACTGATTCCCGGCGGGCTGCTGGCTATTGAGGCCGTATTTATCGGCATGACGTCCGCTGAACACGTGCGCAACGAGGTGGCGGCTAATCTGGAAGTCCTGCTGCTGCTGATCTTTATGGTCGCCGGCATCTACTTTATGAAACAGCTGCTGCTGTTCATCTTTACCCGTTTGCTGCTGACCATTCGTAGTAAACGGCTGCTGTCGCTGGCCTTCTGTCTCGCCGCCGCGTTTCTGTCGGCATTCCTCGATGCCTTGACGGTGGTCGCCGTGATCATCAGCGTCGCGGTCGGCTTCTACAGCATCTATCATCGGGTGGTTTCCGCGCGACCGGATGATGACGACCTGCTGGACGACAGCCATATTGATAAACACTCGCGCGTGGTGCTGGAGCAGTTCCGCGCGTTCCTGCGCAGCCTGATGATGCACGCCGGTGTGGGGACCGCGTTGGGCGGCGTCATGACGATGGTCGGCGAGCCACAGAACCTGATTATCGCTAAGGTGGCGGGCTGGCATTTTGGTGAGTTTTTCCTGCGCATGTCCCCTGTCACCGTTCCGGTCTTTGTCTGCGGCCTGATCACCTGTCTGCTTTTGGAAAAGTTTAAAGCCTTTGGCTATGGCGCCGAACTGCCCGAACCCGTTCGTCAAATTCTTCATGATTTCGACGAGCGTAGCCGCAAGCAGCGCTCACGCCAGGAGAGCATGCGCCTCATCGTTCAGGGGATTATCGGCGTCTGGCTGGTGCTGGCGCTGGCGTTACATCTGGCGGAAGTGGGGCTGATTGGCCTGTCGGTGATTATCTTCGCGACCTCATTTACCGGCATTACCGACGAGCACGCGATTGGTAAGGCGTTTACCGAAGCGCTGCCGTTTACCGCACTGCTGACGGTGTTCTTCGCGGTCGTAGCGGTGATTATCGATCAACACCTGTTTGCGCCGATTATCGACTTCGTGCTGCAAGCTTCACCGCACGCCCAACGCTCTCTGTTTTATCTGTTTAACGGTCTGCTGTCGTCGATTTCGGATAACGTCTTCGTGGGTACCGTATATATCAACGAGGCCAAAACTGCACTCGATAACGGTGCGATCGATCTGCGTCAGTTCGAGCTGCTGGCCGTCGCTATCAACACCGGTACTAACCTGCCGTCGGTCGCCACGCCAAACGGTCAGGCGGCATTCCTGTTCCTGCTCACCTCCGCGCTTGCGCCGCTCATCCGCCTTTCCTATGGCCGTATGGTGTGGATGGCGCTGCCGTATACGATTGTGCTGACGCTGGTCGGCCTGCTGTGCGTTGAGTTTACCCTGCAGCCGATGATTGACTGGATGATGAATAAGGGAGTATTAGTACTTGCCACAATAACCCACTAATATAGCGGCGTTTATCGATGCCCGTCGGTTTTATCGCGGGCATTGCATCATCATTTACGAATTATTGCGTATAGCCAGATGGCAGGGCTATTGTTTTCGTTTACACTGCGTTTTCAAAGCACGTTCCAGGGAAATGATTATGTTGCGATATTTAAACCAGAGCTCACGTGGCCGCAGTGCCTGGTTATTACTGGCGTTAACCGCTTTTGCGCTTGAGTTAGTGGCATTATGGTTCCAGCATGTAATGCTGTTAAAGCCGTGCGTCCTGTGTATTTACGAGCGCTGCGCGCTGTTTGGCGTGATGGGCGCCGGGATTGTCGGCGCTATCGCACCGAAAAGCCCGCTGCGCTATGTGGCGCTGCTGATTTGGCTTTATAGCGCCTTCCGCGGGCTGCAGCTGGCCTGGGAGCACACGATGATTCAACTGCATCCGTCGCCGTTTATGACCTGTGATTTTATGGCCCGTTTCCCGAGCTGGCTGCCGCTTGATAAGTGGCTGCCTCAGGTGTTCGTCGCTTCCGGCGATTGCTCTGTGCGCCAGTGGGAATTCTTATCGCTGGAGATGCCGCAGTGGCTGGTGGGTATTTTTGCCGCCTACCTGATCGTGGCGCTGCTGGTGCTGATTGCCCAGCCGTTTAAACCGAAACGCCGCGACCTGTTTGGCCGTTAATTGTCGTTTGAGCCAGTGGCGATGCTATCGCTGCTGGCCCCTCTCCTACCAAATCCCCGCCAATGTCCCGATGCCATAACCGGCGACCAGCAGTAACCCCCAACCACCCAGATTGATCATAACCGCAAGTACTAACAGCTTTATTGAACTACGCATGTCCATCCCCACACCGATGCCGATAATATCTCTATCGGCAGAGTGCAGGAATTAAGGAGTGATTTTATTAACGAAAGAGTTAAAAGCGGGAGTGAAGCACGAAATCAGGCGTTAGTCAGCCCATTCTGGTTTATTCAAAATATGGTCTTGCCAGTCACGCACTTCTGACTCCTTCACCGCAATATGACGCACCGAAATGCGCTCGCCATGCATCGCGGCTTTCGAACCGGTTATCAGCGGATGCCACTGCGGCAGCGGTTGACCTTCCGCCAGCAGACGATACGCGCAGGTATGCGGCAGCCACTCGAAGGTAGGCAGGTTATCGCGGGTCAGCTTGATACAGTCCGGCTCATAGTCGAAACGGCGTTCGTAGTTACGGCATTGGCAGGTCTTGATGTTCAGCTGTTTGCAGGCAACGTTGGTGAAGTAAATTTCGTCGGTGTCTTCATCCATCAGCTTGTGCAGGCAGCACTGGCCGCAGCCGTCGCACAGCGACTCCCATTCGGCATCGGTCATGTCGTCAAGGGTCTTGCTCTGCCAGAAAGGTAATTCGCTCATCGGGATGTCCACATCAAAAATCAGGGTGCTTCTTATAACCAGTCTGGCACAGGGATGCAAGTTTTGCCGCCCGATTGGGGCGGCAAGCAGGGATTACAGCACGCGGGTTGTCAGAGAATAGCCGTTAAACAGCACGTCCAGTTCATCACCACCGTGGAGCGGGCCGACGCCTTCCGGCGTACCGGTCAGCACCACGTCGCCCGGCTTGAGGGTGAAGAAGCGGCTCATGTAGGCAATCAGCGGCACGATTTTGTGGATCATATCCGCCGTCGAGCCCTGCTGACGCACCTCGCCGTTCACCTTCAGGCCCAGCGTGGTATTTTGCGGGTCGCCCTCGAAGGCAGCCGCCGGGATAAAACCGGAGATCGGGCAGGAATTATCAAAGCCTTTCGCTTTTTCCCACGGTTGCCCGGCCTTTTTCATTTTGCTCTGCACGTCGCGCAGCGTGAGGTCCAGCGCGACACCATAACCCGCAATAGCCTGCATGACGTGATCTTCCGTCGCCTGACGCAGCGTCGCGCCAATCAGCACCGCCAGCTCTACTTCATGGTGCACAGAGCCCAGGCCCTGCGGCAGAATCAGCGGCTGGCGCAAGTCGCAGAGTGCGGTTTCTGGCTTAATAAACAGCACGGGCTCTTCCGGCGTCGCGCTGCCCATCTCCTGGATATGCTTTGCATAATTACTGCCAACACAGACAACTTTGCTTACCGGGTAATCCAGCAGCGCACCCTGCCAGTTATGATGTTGATACATACTTTTCCCTTATTTGTTGTGTAACCAGGAACAGACATTAGCCGGAAGCGAAAACTATTCGCCCTTATTTTTGACGTCGGCCAGATGCTGTTTCAACAGATTTTCAGGCGGCGGTGGCATCTGTAAATAATAGCCCTGATCTTTTAACGCCTGTTTTACCTTTTCCAGATCGGCATTGATAAGCTTCTTGCGTCCGTCCAGCGGCAACAGCATCGCCAGCTGCGGCTGGCCGAAGCCCTGCATCAGTTCTTCCGGGACGCGAGAGAAATCGTCTTTTTTTTCGACATACAAATAGGTTTGATCACGTTTAGAACTACGATAAATCACACAAAACATACTTTATACTCGGAATTAGGACTGTGGTTACTTGCTTGAATATATTAGTGACTATAACATGACTGATAGTCTTCGGAATATCGCCGCGCGCGAAGCTGCGATAAATAGCAAATTGAGTAAGGCCAGGATGTCAAACACGCCAATCGAACTTAAAGGCAGTAGCTTCACCTTATCGGTGGTCCATTTGCATGATGCAAGACCCGAGGTTATTCGTCAGGCGTTAGAAGACAAGGTCGCCCAGGCTCCGGCTTTTTTCCGTCATGCCCCGGTTGTGGTCAACGTCAGCAACCTTGAAGAGTTTACCCAGTGGCGCGCGATTCAGCAGGCGATTATGGCTGCCGGTCTGCGTATCGTGGGCGTCAGCGGCTGTAAAAATCCGCAGTTCAAAGCGGCCATTGACCAATCGGGCCTTCCTTTACTGACTGAAGGTAAAGAAAAAGTTGTTCGTGCCGCGCCCGTTGAGCAGCCCAAACCCACTGAACCCGAGCCAATTGTTAGTCCGATCACAAAAACGCGAATGATTGATACGCCAGTACGTTCCGGTCAGCGCATTTATGCACCAAACTGTGATCTGATTGTGACAAGCCACGTCAGTGCAGGTGCTGAGCTGATTGCCGACGGTAATATTCACGTGTATGGCATGATGCGTGGACGCGTTCTGGCGGGCGCCGGCGGAGACCGGGAAGCACAAGTATTTTGTACCCACCTGGCTGCGGAGCTGGTCTCCATCGCCGGGGAATATTGGCTGAGCGACCAGATCCCAGCCGAATTTTATGGCAAAGCGGCGCGTCTGCGGTTAGACGACAGCGCTTTGACTATTCAACCGTTAAATTAATCCCTTTTTAACAAGGAATTTCTATGGCACGCATTATTGTTGTGACTTCAGGTAAAGGGGGCGTGGGTAAGACCACCTCCAGCGCGGCCATCGCGACTGGTTTGGCGCAGAAGGGAAAGAAAACGGTCGTTATCGATTTTGATATCGGTCTGCGTAACCTTGACCTCATCATGGGCTGCGAACGTCGCGTAGTGTATGATTTTGTTAACGTTATTCAGGGCGATGCCACGCTGAACCAAGCATTAATCAAAGATAAACGTACCGAGAATCTCTACATTCTGCCGGCTTCGCAGACGCGCGATAAAGATGCGCTGACTCGCGAAGGCGTCGAGAAAGTCCTCGACGAGCTGAAAAAGATGGAATTCGACTTCGTGGTCTGCGACTCCCCTGCGGGTATCGAAACCGGCGCACTGATGGCGCTGTACTTCGCCGACGAAGCCATCATCACCACCAACCCGGAAGTCTCCTCGGTACGCGACTCAGACCGTATCCTGGGCATCCTGGCCTCCAAATCCCGTCGTGCGGAAAATGGTGAAGAGCCGATTAAAGAGCACCTGCTGCTGACGCGCTACAATCCAGGTCGCGTGAGCAAAGGCGACATGCTGAGCATGGAAGATGTGCTGGAAATCCTGCGCATCAAACTGGTTGGCGTTATCCCGGAAGATCAGTCCGTCCTGCGCGCCTCAAACCAGGGTGAACCGGTTATTCTGGATACGGTGTCTGACGCAGGCAAAGCCTACGCTGATACCGTAGATCGTCTGTTGGGAGAAGAACGTCCTTTCCGCTTCATTGAAGAAGAGAAGAAAGGTTTCCTCAAACGCCTGTTCGGAGGATAAATTATGGCATTACTCGACTTTTTTCTCTCACGGAAAAAGAATACCGCCAACATTGCTAAAGAACGCCTGCAAATCATTGTCGCGGAACGTCGCCGCAGTGACGCAGAACCGCACTATCTGCCGCAGTTAAGGAAGGATATTCTGGAAGTGATTTGCAAGTACGTGCAGATTGACCCAGAAATGGTCACGGTGCAGTTAGAGCAAAAAGACGGGGATATTTCGATTCTGGAACTCAACGTCACGCTACCGGAAGCGGAAGAGTCAAAATCCTGACTTTCGGTGGTGTAAAAAAAGGCGCTAGTGATAGCGCTTTTTTTGTGTCCGGAAACTGCGAGTAGGCCTGATAAGCAAAGCGCCATCAGGCAGCTCCTCGCCCAACGATTGTATTGCCGGATGGCGGCGTTGCCTTATCCGGCCTACAGTCAGGATTTAACGCGGATACTCTGCCAGCAACTTATCCAGCGCGCCGGACAGCAGCTCACCGCGCCAGCCGGAAATCATTTCCGGCGCGGTATGACGTGGCTTCAGCTGCCAGTGCCAGTTCAGCAGCTGGTTAATCTGGCGACGCGAGGCGAGCATCTCGGCGCTGACGTCGTTCGCCTGCCCCACTTCCTGCACCAGCGCCTTAATCTCTTTAAACGCTTTGCGGTAACCCGGCATGTCCATCAGGTTCTGCAGCGGCTCCGGCAGCGCGTCATCAGGCAACGCCTGCGCTTTCTCAACCAGGCTAATCAGCGTTTTACCGTGGAAGCGAATTTCGCTGCCCGACAGCCCGAGACTATCCAGCTCACCGAGGCTGCCCGGCATATAGCGCGCCACGCTCCACAGGTGCTCTTCACGTACCACGAAATTCACCGCCAGGTCGCGCTCGCGCGCCTTGCGCAGACGCCAGTCGGCCAGCAGTTGCAAACAGGCCAGCTGGCGGGTGCGCAGTTGCCAGGCGTTGGTAATATCACGCCACGCCTCGCGTGGGTCAGTCACTTCCTGACGGCGTTGTTGCATCAACTGGCATTCATTCAGCGCCCAATCAAGGCGCCCTTTCTGCTCGGTTTCCGCCATCAGCTTGTGGGCTATCGGCAACAGATACCAGACGTCCGCCGCCGCGTAGTCGCACTGACGCGAGGTCAGCGGGCGTGCCAGCCAGTCGGTACGCGACTCGCTCTTATCCAGCTCAACGCCGGAGTATTCAGCGACCATCGCGGCAAAGCCCCAGGACATCGGGCGACCACAGAAAGCGGCCAGCACCTGCGTGTCGATCAGCGGCTGCGGCATGGCGCCGAAAACGTTCATAAAGACTTCTAAATCTTCACTGCCCGCGTGCAGGAACTTGGTGATGTTGCGGTCCTGCAGAATCGCCTGCAGCGGCGACCAGTCGGTGATATCCAGAGGATCGATCAGCGCCGTACGCTCTCCATCGAAAAGCTGAATCAGGCCCAGCTGCGGATAGTAGGTGCGGGTGCGGACAAACTCGGTGTCCAGCGCGACGGCGGTTGTCTGACGAACGGCGTCGCACAGAGTGTGCAGCGCATCGTTGGTGGTGATCATCTGATAGTTCAAATCATACTCTCTTATTTTGTGCCAAAAAAAACGCCAGCAGAGCTGGCGTTAGGCATCATGACTCGTGACTTATCCCTTATTGTCCACTTTGGCGCGGGCTTCGTCACGTAATTCTCGTCTTAAAATTTTCCCGACGTTGGACTTCGGTAATTCCTGACGGAATTCAACCAGTTTCGGCACTTTGTATCCGGTTAGCTGACGGCGGCAGAAGGTAATCAGCGCCTCTTCGGTCAGGCTTTGGTCTTTTTTGACCACGAAGATCTTCACCGCTTCACCGCTATTGCCGGAAGGGACACCGACGGCGGCCACTTCCAGTACGCCGGAATGCTGCATCACCACGTCTTCAATTTCATTCGGGTAGACGTTAAAACCTGACACCAGAATCATATCTTTTTTGCGGTCAACGATGCGCAGGAAGCCTTCCTCATCCATTACCGCGATATCGCCGGTATGCAACCAGCCGTCTTTGATAATTTCCGCGGTGGCTTCCGGGCGCTGCCAGTAGCCTTCCATCACCTGCGGCCCCTTCACGCACAGTTCGCCCGGCTGGCCGACGGCCACTTCGTTGTCGTCATCGTCCACCAGTTTCACCTCAGTTGAGGGCACCGGCAGACCAATACTGCCACTGTGATAGTCGATATCATGCGGGTTGACGCTCACCAGCGGCGCACATTCGGTCAGGCCATAGCCCTCCAGCAGATACTGCCCGGTCAGCTTCACCCAGCGTTCAGCCACCGAATGGTTCACCGGCATTCCCCCGCCCGCCGACAGATGCAGCGTGGAGAAATCGAGCTGCTGGAACTCTTTATTGTTCAGCAGCGCATTGAATAGCGTATTCACGCCGGTCATGGCGGTGAACGGATATTTTGCCAGCTCCTTCACCAGACCCGGAATATCACGCGGGTTGGTGATCAGGATATTCTGCCCGCCCAGTTCGATAAACAGCAGGCAGTTCATGGTCAGCGCAAAGATGTGATACAGCGGCAGCGCGGTGATCACCACCTCTTTCCCTTCGTGCAGCAGAGGCCCGTAGGTCGCTTTCACCTGCTCGAGGTTGGCGAGCATATTGCGATGGGTCAGCATCGCGCCTTTCGCCACGCCGGTGGTACCGCCGGTATATTGCAGGAAGGCCACATCATCCGCCTTCACCACCGGTTTCACATACTGTAAGCGGTAGCCGCTATGCAGCGCGCGACGGAAGGAGATCGCATCCGGCAAATGGTATTTCGGCACCAGTCGTTTGATGTATTTGACGACAAAGTTGACCAGCGTCCCTTTGGCGGTTGAAAGCTGATCGCCCATGCGGGTCAGAATCACGTGCTTAACCTGAGTTTTATCAACCACTTTTTCCAGCGTGTGGGCAAAGTTGGAGACAATCACGATCGCCTGCGCGCCGCTGTCGTTCAACTGATGCTCCAGCTCACGCGGGGTGTACAGCGGGTTGACGTTGACCACGATCATCCCGGCACGCAGGATGCCGAACAGAGCAACCGGATATTGCAGCAGGTTAGGCATCATCAGCGCGACGCGATCGCCCTGCTTCAGCCCCAGCCCCTGCTGGAGATAAGCGGCAAAGGCGCGGCTGCGCTCTTCGAGCTTACGGAAGGTCATCACTTCGCCCATATTGACGAAGCCGGGCTGATCGGCAAAGCGTGTTGCCGCGTGTTCAAACAGTTCCACCAGGGATTGATAACGGTCAGGATTGATCTCTGCCGGAACATCAGCAGGATAACGGTTGAGCCAAACCTTTTTCAAAGCATCACCTCTAAAATACGTATTCGTCGTCATCGCAACCCCAAATGATAAACTTTCGTTAACATTATATTAACTCAGCGTACCAGTTTAAGAATTAATCAGAATTAAGGTTGCGAAGCGCGTCACTCTTTATTTTTTTTATATCCATTACAACGAAGAAACAGCGGACTAGCCGCTGTTTCTTTTTTGTCTGCTTTTGCACAGATCTTATTCAGTTACGACGTTCCGAACTTCCGCTGGGCCGGGGTTATACCATCCCCAGCCGCCGTAACCGTAATTCCAGGGGTGCGGGCCAAAGACCCACGGATCGATAGGCTGCGGCGGCATCACCACCTGCTGGGTAACGCGCCAGCGTTTATAGCCAGTGGCCTGAACGTGCAGGAAATTGTACTTCGTGGTGCCCACTTTCCCTTCCACGGTGCCGACGATCGGGCCGACCACCGTCACCAGCTGGCCACGGAAATCTACCGGGTCAAGGAAACCGTTAACATCGGCATAGATACGCCCACGGGAGGCTTCGCCGAGAATCGGACGCGCGCCGCTGTCGAGCGGAACGGTGGCGATTTCCAGACGGGTGCGACCCTGCTGATTTTCAATACCCACAACCGTGCCGCCAAAGCGCGATTCCTGGCCGACATACAGCTGCGGTGCCGCCATCACCCGAACCAGATCCTGCTGCGGCGTTGGGCTACTGCCCTGAATGGCATCCGGCACGCTGACGCAGCCGCTTAACGCTAATGCGATAAGCCCTGCAATTGCGCCACGAACGACGTATTTTTGACCTGCCATGATGCTGCTCCTGGACTCACTATTTATCTGCTTAGAGTCATTCGCGACCGGGAAGTTTCTTCCACGCCACTTCATTACGCAAATAAACCGGCTCCGCTTTCTCGACCGCCACCGTTTTACCCTGCGCGAGCAGCTGGCAGGCAATTGGCAGCATGTCTTCTGCCTCAGGCAAGGTCACGCCGCCGTCGTTCAGGGGCACGTTCGCGCCCTGCGCCATCTCCGGCCAGGCCGCCCAGCCGGTGCCAACGGTCGCCCATTCGCCGCTCAATTCGGCTAAACGCTGCTGTACCGCTTCCGGCTTCAGCACCGCTTCGGTTTCTTCACCGTGCCACACGCCCTGTTCATCACGCTGATACTCAGCCCAGTAGACCTCGCCCATGCGCGCGTCGATGGCGGCCAGCACGCGAGTTGCGCCCTGCTTACGCCAGGCCCCCTGCGCCATGGTTGCCAGCGTTGACACGCCGATCATCGGCAGCTCAGCGCCCAGCGCCAGCCCCTGCGCAATACCAATACCGATACGCACGCCGGTAAAGCTGCCCGGCCCACGGCCAAACGCCAGCGCGTCGAGTTCGGTGAGGCTTACGCCACTTTCAGTAAGAATATCCTGCACGATTGGCAGGATTCGTTGGGTGTGTTCCCGAGGACAAAGCTCGAAATGAGCACTGGTGCTACCTTCATTCCACAAGGCAGCCGAGCAGGCTTCCGTGGCGGTATCAATAGCCAGAATTCGCATGGTTAGTCGCGCTCTCGCAGTTACGGATCAACAAAATGGCGCGCATCTTACCACACTTTGCACCGCATTACCGCGTCGATGACAGCGCCAGGAAACGCACTGCCCGTCGAATGTCGCGAGTGCGCGGCGCGGGCGGCAGGCTGGCGAGGAACGTCGCGCCATAGGGGCGCATCACCAGACGGTTATCGCAAATCACCAGCACGCCGCGATCGTCCACATCACGAATCAGGCGCCCAACGCCCTGCTTAAGGGTAATCACCGCGTCCGGAAGCTGGACCTCTTCGAACGGATCGCCGCCGCGCAGGCGACAATCTTCCATCCGTGCTTTGAGCAGCGGATCGTCCGGGGAGGTAAACGGCAGTTTGTCGATGATCACCAGCGAGAGCGCGTCGCCGCGCACGTCTACCCCTTCCCAAAAGCTGCTGGTCGCGACCAGCAGCGCGTTACCGGCGCTGACAAACTGTTGCAGAAGCTGCCCCTTGCTAGTTTCCCCCTGCAACAAGACCGGCAACGTCATCGTCGCGCGGAACTGTTCGGCGAGATCGCGCATCATGGCGTGCGAAGTACAGAGCATAAAGCAGCGGCCATCGTTGGCCTCAATCAGCGGTTTGAGCATCGCCGCCAGCTGGCGCGCCGCCCCCGGTTGATTCGGCAACGGCAGATTGCGCGGCACGCATAAAAGCGCCTGGCTGGCATAGTCGAAGGGGCTGGGTAACAGCAGCGAGTGCGCCGCTTCAATACCCAGACGCTCGGTGAAATGGTGCAGATCGTCATTCACCGACAGCGTCGCCGAGGTGAAAACCCAACTGCCCGGTTTGGCCGCCATCACCTCTTTAAATTTGTCCGCCACGGTCAGCGGCGTTAGCGCCAGTGTAAAGTGGCGCGAGTTACATTCGTACCAGTAGCTGTAGCCGGGTTTGTTGATCTCTTTCAGGCGTTTCAGGCGCGCGCGGTAGAGCGTTGCGCGCTCGAAGGCGGCATCGAGCAGCGCAGAACGTCCCAGCGAAAGTTTCGCCACGTCGTAGCACAGCTCCAGCGCGTCATCGAGCAGCAGCAATGCACGCTGCACGGCGCTATCCGCCAGCAGGTCACGCAGGTTGCCACGATAGCCCGGGTCGCCGACCTGCAGGCGAAAATCCTGCGTCGCCTGCGCCAGGCGATCGGCGCACTTTTGCAACTGCTGAGTATCTTTCAGTTCGGTACGATAGGCGATGACCACGTCTTTCGCCAGATCCAGCAGCTGACGGCTGGAGAGCGACTGGCCAAAATATTGGCTGGCGATGTCCGGTAGCTGATGGGCTTCATCGAAGATCATCACATCGGCCTCGGGAATAAGCTCGCCAAAACCGCTCTCTTTGACCACCATATCGGCGAGGAACAGGTGATGGTTGACCACCACGACGTCGGCGTCCATCGCCTTTTTACGCGCCTTCACCACGAAACACTCCTGATACTGCGGGCAGTCGCTGCCAAGGCAGTTATCGTTGGTGCTGGTGACCAGTGGCCACGCCTGAGAATCCTCGGCGACGCTGACGCAGGTGCTGATGTCGCCATCAACCGTCTGGTTCGCCCAGCTGCGCAGCAGAATGACGTCGCTCAGGGTATTCACCGGTAGATCGCCGCCCGCCAGCGCTTGCTGTTCCAGACGCTCCAGACACAGATAGTTTGAACGCCCCTTTAGCAACGCCAGCTTGCCGGTGTAGTCCAGCGCTTTCGAAACGGTGGGTAAGTCACGGCTGTAAAGCTGATCCTGTAGTGCCTTCGACCCGGTGGAGATGATCACCTTTTTCCCCGAACGCAGCGCAGGGGCCAGATAGGCGTACGTTTTACCGGTACCCGTGCCGGCCTCAACCACCAGCGGCTGGCCTTCATCAATCGCCTGAGCGACGGCGTGCGCCATCTGGCGCTGCGGTTCACGCGGTTTAAAGCCGGTTATCGCCTGCGCAAGCTGGCCATCTGCTGCAAAATCGTCCGTCACGTTACCCCCTGGAAAAATTCCCAGTGATTATGTCAGGCCAGTCCAGGTTATGCCAGCCTAAGCCGTGACGTCGCGGCGACAATGTGGCAGTCTTAGCGCATCGACGTGATGTTAAAAAGGAAAGGAAAATGACGATTGTCCGTATTGATGCCGAAGCGCGCTGGTCTGATGTGGTAATTCATAACCAGACGCTGTACTACACCGGCGTGCCGGCAAACCTGGATGCCGACGCGTTTGAGCAGACGGCTAACACGCTGGCACAGATTGACGCGGTGCTGGAAAAGCAAGGCAGCGACAAGTCACGCATCCTCGACGCCACCATTTTTCTCGCCGACGGGGATGATTTCGCGGCGATGAACAAAGCGTGGGATGCATGGGTCGTCGCCGGCCATGCCCCGGTGCGCTGCACGGTGCAGGCGAAGCTGATGAACCCGAAATATAAAGTTGAGATTAAGATTATCGCCGCGGTATAAGCGACGATCCCCCTGGCCGGATGGCGGTACGCCGCTATCCGGCAACGCCCGCCAAACTGCCTGATGGCACTACGCTTGCCCCGGACACCACATCAGCTGTTCTTTCAGTTGCAGCGTCTCCTGCGGCACGCACTTCAGCGCTTCACGGTAGCTCGCCGCCTGCTTCGGATAACCCCGTATCGATTGCAGCAATACCCGTAGTGCGCTGTCCCAGACGATGCCCTGTAAGTCACTGTACGGCCACAGCTCCGGTTCACGGATAAACGGCACCAGATAGTCTATTCCCTGCTTCACCCCGCGTCCGTCACGGATGGTATTCCAACGGTCGAACTCCACGTGTTCGGCGTAGCGGTTGAGCAACAGATGCGCCTCAAGGTTAAACAACGAATAGTGGAACGGAATGGTACGCTCCAGTTCCATCGTCTGCTTGCCGTCCTGGTCAATTTGCGCCGCCATACGCTGAGTAATCCCCTGCTCAATAATGCGCGCCGCCAGCCCCTTATCGCCGTAGAACAGCGCGTTCACCGTGCGCTGCGCGTCGTACCAGGTGCCGTGGTTGTTGTGCCAGACATATTCAGAATGGCCAATTTCGCTGTAGTACATCCAGTGGTTAAAGTCGCGGAACCACTGGTGCAGGCCGATAATATCGTCAGTATCCAGCACGCTGGCGCCGTTAATCAGCCCGATGGTATCAACCACCATCCACAGCAGACGGGTATCAATCAGCCCGGTGCCGCGCCCGGAGACAATCCCCGGAATCGCCTGGCCGTAGTTGAGATGCGGGTTCATCCGCGTATCGCCATCAAGGAA
Organism: Kluyvera sp. CRP; assembly: GCF_019930565.1. Classification (NCBI taxonomy): domain Bacteria; kingdom Pseudomonadati; phylum Pseudomonadota; class Gammaproteobacteria; order Enterobacterales; family Enterobacteriaceae; genus Kluyvera; species Kluyvera sp. CRP. The sequence goes on from NZ_CP082841.1 coordinate 4,098,658, forward strand.
CCAGCAGCGAATCTGTTGCGCGGCGGCCTGCGCATACTGACGCTGGCCGGTGAAGTACCACGCCAGTCCCAGCGTCAGGCAGCGCTCGCACATACGGATAATGCGCGAGGTATCGGTGTCGTTGTTTTCGCACTGCGGGTTGATATGCCCGTCGCGACGAATATAGGGCAGCCCATTGGGCCGCCGCGGATTCGGCCACCAGTAGGTGCCGAGACTGTAGTAATCGTGGGCGTCGCCGCTCGCCGGACGCAGTTTTTTATGCACCACGCTTTCTGGCGGCTCGCGCCGCAGCTGATCGGCCTCCGCCACCAGTTTGCTCAGCGCGAGTTGCAACGGTGAGAACGGTTGCTTGAGGCCCGCGCGCGCATTTTCCAGGCAATTTTCATCCAGGGTGTACAGCTTCATTGCCACCTTATTGGCCCTCCAGGCACGCTATGCGCTGGCCGCTTTGCGCATCAAACAGATGCACACCGGAGAGCTTCGGCTGCAGCCAGATGTTGTCGCCCTCTTTCACCGCCAGGCGCTGCTTAAAGACCGACGTAAAGGCCCCGCCGCCGGTATCGCAAAACAGCTGCATATCCGACCCGGTATTCTCCACCGCCGTAACCTTCGCGGCCAGCGCATCATCCCGCGCTTCATTCACCACGTTGACCTGTTCGGGGCGGATAGCGTACACCACCTGCTGACCATTTTTCACCTGTAAACCCGCAGGCAACGCCAGCAGCGAGCCATCCTTCAGGCGCAGGCTGGTAGTCGGGCCGTTGATCACCACTTCGCCCGGCAGTTGGTTAATTTCCGGCGAACCGATAAAGCCTGCCACGAACAGGTTAGCCGGTTGGTCATACAACTCAAGCGGCGTCCCGGCCTGCTCAATACGCCCATCGCGCAGCACAACGATCATCTGCCCCATGGTCATCGCCTCGATTTGGTCGTGGGTGACGTATACCGAGGTGGTTTTCAGGCGACGATGCAGTTCGCGAATCTCGCCGCGCACCTGGGTACGCAGCTTGGCATCCAGGTTGGAAAGCGGTTCATCAAACAGGAATACCTGTGGCTTACGCACAATCGCGCGCCCCATCGCCACGCGCTGACGCTGGCCGCCGGAGAGATCCTTCGGCAGGCGCTCCAGCAGCGGCTCCAGCCCCAGCAGCGCCGCGGCTTCATCCACTTTTTGCTTAATTTCCGTCTTCGGCAGACGCGCCATTTTTAGCGCAAAGCCCATATTTTCGCGTACCGTCATCTGCGGATAAAGCGCATAGCTCTGGAACACCATCGCGATATCACGCAGCTTCGGTTCCACCTCGGTGACGTTACGCTCATTAATATGCACTTCGCCGCCGGAAATCTCCTCCAGCCCGGCAATCATGCGCAGCAGCGTGGATTTACCGCAGCCGCTCGGCCCCACCAGCACGCAGAACTCACCGTCAGGGATAGTCAGCGACACATCTTTAATCACGTGCGCATCGCCATAAGATTTACGCACGCTGTTCAGTACAACGGATCCCATTGGTAGCTCCTTATCCTTTGACCGCGCCGGACATGATCCCGCGGTTGAAATGTTTTTGCAGACCCAGATAAACAATGATGCTTGGCAGCATCGCCAGTAGCGTAATCGCAATGAAAATGTTCGGCGTGATGCTCTCGTCGGTACGCAGCGTGCCGAGGATTACCGGAATCGTGTTCAGACTGTCCTGGTTGACCACAATCAACGGCAGCAGGTACTGATCCCAAATCATAATGAAACCGAATGTCACCACCGTTCCCAGCGCCGGCTTCACCAGCGGCAGAATCACGTGGAAGAAAATCTGCCATTCGTTAGCGCCGTCAATGCGCGCCGCTTCTTCCAGCTCTTTCGGGATAGCCGACATAAACTCGGTCAGCACGAAGATGGAGAAGGCCCAGCCCACTACCGGCAGAATCATGCCCAGATAGCTGTTGTAGAGCGAAGCATCGATAAACGGCAGCCGCCAGTTGATGATCATGTACAGCGGAATGGCGATCACCTCTTCCGGCAGCATCATGGTCGAGAGAATCACCAGGCTGACCAGCGCGACGCCGCGAAACTTCTTACGAGCCAGCGCGTAGGCCGCCAGCGCGCTCACCGACACCTGCAAAATGGTGCCGAAGAACACCACCAGGATAGAGTTGAGCAGGTACTGCCAGACGCCGATGTCCTGCCAGGCGAAGATAAAGTTCTCCAGCGAGAACTGGTTCGGCCACGCCAGCAGCTCACCCGGTTTAACCGGCGCGCCGCTGAACGCAGTGGCCACGATACCCCAGAACGGCCCGACGAAGACAATCAGCAGCAGTGCGTAGATGCACCAGCGTCCTGCGGTATCCCAACGTTTACTTAACATCATGGCTCCTTAGTAACGTGCGATACGTTTTTTCAGCGTCAGATGGCAGATGGTTAACACCACCGTGAAGGCGAACAGCAGGAACGACACCGCCGAAGCGTAGCCGTAGTCGAACTGTTCGAAGCCCAGCTTATAGATGTGGGTCATAATCATCTCCGTGGCGTTAGACGGCCCGCCGCCGGTCGTGGCATACACTTCGGCAAACACGCGGAAACCACGAATAAAGGAGAGCATCAGCACCACCGACAGCGCCGGAATCATCCCCGGCAGCGTGACGTAGCGCAGTCGGTTCCACCAGTTAGCGCCATCCACGTTCGAGGCGTCATACAGGTCGCGGCTGATACCGGCCAGGCCGGCGATGAAAATGACCATGTTGTACGGCACCGCTTTCCAGATATGCAGCAACATGATGACGCCCAGCGCCTGATCCGAGCTGGCGAGGAAGCCCTGATCGGCAACGCCGAACCAGCTGAGAATATGGTTCACCACCCCGTTCGGCGTTGGGTTGAACAGAATGCGCCACATTTCGGCGACGATTGCCGCACTGGTGACCGCCGGCAGGAAAATGGCGGTTCGAATAAAGCGCAGGTGGCGCGCCGGGCCTTCCAGTAACATGGCCAGGAAAAAGGCCAGTATCGCCGCGGCAAACATGGTCACCAGCACGTACAGCAGGGTGTTAACCACCGCTGCGTGCAGCTCAACGTCGGCAAACGCGCGGGTAAAGTTGGCGAACCCCACCCATTCGTCCGGTTGGTTAAAATTGACCTTGTAAAAGCTCATCACCAGACCCTGAATCATTGGGATGAACTTAAACCAACTGAAGATCACCAGCGCCGGGGCGAGGAACAGCCACGGAATCAGCGCTCGCTTACGTTTTGCCGTCAGCCATCCAGTGGCGTCAGGCGACGCGGCTTGCTTTAGCGGCGCGGACTTCGTCTCATGCAGCGTCATCACATACTCCTTTACTTAGCCAGCACGTTTTGTTTTGCCAGCTCGGCGTTCACTTTGCCGTCAATCGTCTTCAGCTCGGCGCTGATATCGCTATTGCAATCGGCAAAGATGCGGTTGAAGCCGTCAGCGGCCACCTGACGCACCGGCGTCCAGTTCGGAATTTGCGGCACGTAGCGCCCTTGCTCGTTGTACAATTTGGCAAAGGTTTCCCAGCGTTCGTCCTGGTAGACGGCCTTCACATCCACGTTTTTGTTCACCGGCAGACGCACGACAGGAATATGCTGGCTGCCTTTACCCATGCCGATCTCCTGACCTTCCGGCGAGATCATAAATTCGATGAATTTGCGCGCGGCCTCTTTCTGCTGGCTGCTCTTCATCATAAAGACGGTGGTCCCTTCGGCGAGGGTTGCTTCGCCTTTCGGCCCCACCACCGGCACGACTTCGAATTTGTCTTTGCCCGGATCTTTATCAAACAGCGCAATGTGGTACGGGCCGCTGAAGAACATACCGCTCTGACCGGAACGGAAAGAAGGAATGACGTCGGCGGTGGTGGCGTTAATCGCCCCCGGTTGCGTGACCTTTTCGCACATCATGGTGCGCATGAAGGTCATGGCCTGCGCCACCTCCGGCGTATTCAGCGAGGCGCTGAAGGTACCGTTATGTTCCTTGACGAAATCACCGCCCGCCTGCCAGATAAAGCTGCTCATAAACCAGCTGGCGTAGCCGCGGGTTGTGGAGGCCGGAACGATAAAGCCGTAGGTATCGTTTTTACCGTTGCCGTCCGGATCCTGAGTGGTAAAGGCTTTGGCCAGGGTTTGAATATCATCCCAGCTTTTTGGCTGCGGCAGGCCCAGCTTTTCGCGCCAGTCCTTACGGACAAACAGCGCGAAGGTTTGCGCCGAGGTCGGGACGCCGTAGTATTTACCGTCGATATAGCGGGTGCTGTTCCACGCGGTGGGATACAGCTGATCGCCGCCGTTGATGGCTTTCGGGTCAATCTCTTCAGCGATACCCAACTGGATAAATTGCCCCAACGAGGCGGCATCGTTGAAAATCAGGTCAGGCAAGGCGTTACCGGCAGCGGCGCGTGCCAGGCGCTGCTCGAAGTCGGTCGTCGCGTTGAAATACTCGATTTTAATACCCGTTTTTTGCTCGAACGTCTCGGCCTCCTGTTTGTAGATATTCTTCGAGTCGTTACTTGCGCGGATCCAGACGTTAAGGGTGGTGGCGGCATAGCTTTGACCGATGCCAAGTCCCAAAGCGGAGAGAAGTAATAATGAACGTAATTTATTCGCAGACATGATGGCATATCCTTTATTGTAGGGCACAACGGTAAATAAATTCGCACCGACTGTTTTGAGAGGCAGTCGGCATTAATACAACATAGGTAAAAATTTATTTTCGAATATTAAATAGAAAGATATTTTCCAATACAACGGGACAAAAAAGAAATCCTATTTCAAAAACGCAAAAGGTGAATCAGATCACACACAGAAGTGACAGAATAAGTGACAAAAATAATTTAATTATTAATATCAATAAGATATGATTTTACACTTATTATTGATTAAATCAAAAAAAGTAGAAAACCAGCCAAAATCGTGATCGTCATTGCATTAAATGCGTCATTTTTTATCCATCGCAATAAGCATGATGAATATCACAAAAAAATTCACTTTGTCTTTTACACTGCACGCCATCCTATTTACACATTTATTTTTGTTAATTAAAAAGCCTGCCTTTTGCGTGCCGTTAAATACGCAATGGGGTAGTTCTCTTGTTATCTTTTCTCATATTTGCAGAAGGGTTATCACTATGAGTTCAATATCACGCCGAGGAATATTAGGCATTGCCTTACTCTGTTCCGGACTCAGCGCTTCGCTGTACGCTGCCGAACCGTATACGCTGGATGCGAAAGATCTGACCTTCAGCCGTCAGCAGATAGCGGCAAAAGACCCGCTCTTTATGCAGGCCGAAAGCGCGTTGTTAAAAAAGGCCGACCTTGCGCTGAAGCACCCGCTATTTTCGGTGATGGATAAAACGCTCGTCGCCGCCAGCGGCAACAAGCACGATTATTACAGCTTCCCGCCTTACTGGTGGCCGAATCCAGACACCAAAGACGGCCTGCCATACATCCGTAAAGATGGGCAAACCAACCCCGACGCCAACAGTGATGCCACCGATAAAAACCGTCTGGTGAAGATGAGTAACGATGTCTCAACGCTGGCGCTGGCCTGGTACTTCTCGCAGGACGAACGCTACGCGCAAAAAGCGGCGCAGCAGATTAAAACCTGGTTCCTCGACCCGAAAACCCGCATGACGCCTAATCTTCAGCATGCCCAGGCGATACCCGGAATCAACACCGGTCGCGGCATCGGGATTATCGATAGCCGGGCGCTGGTTGATGTGGTTGACGCGATTGCCATTCTGCAATCTTCTGGTGCGCTCAGCGAAAAGGACACTGGCGAGTTGAAGCAGTGGTTCGGCGATTTTTATCACTGGATGACCACCAGCCAGAATGGCTTCGAAGAAGAAAACTGGCATAACAACCACGGCACCTACTTTGATATGCAGGCCGCCACTTTCGCCCTGTTCAGCGGCAAAACCGAGGAAGCTAAAAAACGCCTCTATGTGACTCAGCTGCGGCGTATTGCCGGGCAGTTTGACGTGGAAGGCCGCCAGATGGCCGAGCTGGAGCGCACCCGCCCGTGGCACTACAGCAACTTCAATCTCGATGCCTACAGCCGTCTTGGCCGCTTGGGTGAGAAGGCCGGCGTCGATATCTGGAACTTTACCCTCGACGATCACAGCCTGCGCAAGGGTTATCAATACATCGCCGGATTTATCAATAGCGATACCCCATGGCCGTGGAAAGATCTCGACAAAATGGACGATAAAAAAGCGCTGCGTAACATGGCAACCGCCGCACATGCCTGGCCGGAAGATGCGTTGTTCCGCGAGAAAGCCCAGTGGCTGCGGGCAAAATATCCTGATGACATCACGACGCTCATCGCCCCTCTTAATGTGCCAACAGAGGTCAGGGATAACCAATAATGAAACAATTTTCTGGGCTATGGTCCGATATTGCCAGACGTGCAGCCGGCAATAGCGGCCTGATTGAACGGCTCATCAAGGATGCACAACCGGCGCTGAACGCCGAGGTGCGTATTCCGCAAAGCGGAATTGCCACCTGGAATCTGTACTATTTTTGTCCGCATCATGGGGTGCGGCTTATCTGGCAGCCGGACTCACCGCACCGCCATTGTTGCCCGGTCGACGGTGAAGCCTTCCGCGGCGAGCCGTGGGACGGCGCGTGGTGGCGAGAGATGAATGGCCGTAACGCCAGCGCTTGTCAGCAGCTCGGGCTGCTGTGGCAGCTCACCGGAGAGAAGGCTTATCGCGATAAAGTGCGTACCCTGCTGATGGGCTACGCCGACGTCTATCCCGGCTATGAGATACACGGCGGGATTCCTCACAACGGTCCAGGCAAGATGAACGCCCAGACTCTGTGTGAAGCCAACTGCATTCTGGATATGGCGCTGGGTTACGATTTTATTCAGCACAGCCTGACCGACGACGAGCGGCAACATATCAGCCGCAACCTGCTGCGCTGTGCGGCGACGTTTTTGCAGGCGCATCGCAGCCCGCAAATTCATAACCACGAAGTGAAAATCAGCGCTGCGTTGGGCGTGCTGGGTTTTGTGCTGGAAGATGAAGATCTGCTGGAGTTCGCCGTCAACGCCCCCTACGGGCTGCGCTGGCAGCTCGAGCACGGCCTGCTGGCGGAAGGGCTGTGGTTCGAAGGTTCAGTACACTATCACTACTACGCGTTGCAGGGCTTTTTCGCCTTTGAGAAACTGGCGCGGGGCACCCGCTGGAGCCTGCTCGACGGCCCGTGGTACCCGCAAATGCTCAGCTTCCCGCTCTCGCTGCTGCTGCCGGATGGCACCTTCCCGCGGCTCAACGACTGCATCGCGGGCCAGGAGAAACTGCACCACCGGGATCTCTACGAATTCGCCTGGTTTATCTGGCGCGATCCGCAGTACGCGGCCGTTTTGCACTTCACCGAGGCGCAGCCGGACGAAAGGGAAACCCTGCTATGGCGTGATAGTCCGCTACCGGAAACCACGCCGGACTTGATCCCTCAGCAGTCGCTGTTTGCGCCAGGCGCGGGTCTGACGCTCTGGCGTCGGCCGCAGCAACAGCAGGCGGTGCTGATCAAACACAGTCCGTGGGGCGGCGAGCATGACCATTATGACAGGCTGAGCCTGATGTTGTGGCAGCGCGACGGTTGGCTACTGCCGGATCTCGGCACGACCGGCTACGGCGCCAAAATGCATTACGACTATTACAAGAACAGCGCCACCCATAACACCTTGACGGTTAATCAGACCAATCAGCCTCCCGCCAATGCGGCGGTGCTGGGTTGGCATATGGGCGATGATTATCTGTGGCTGGATACGGAAGTGGATTGGGGGCAACCCCCGCCGCAGCTTAACAGCCATACCCGCGTAGAGTGGGATGAAGAGGCCTGGCGCGAAGTGCGTTTTCGCCGTCGCTTGCTGTGGCTGGACGACGTGCTGATCGACCTCTCCATGGTCGATAACCCGCACCGCCAGCAGCTTGACTGGACGCTGCATCTGGCCGCACAGGCGCTCGATCAAAGCGGTACGCCAATGCCCTTCTCGCTCAGTGGTCCGCTGCGGCATATGACGGAGTCGACCATGACGCCGTTGCATGGCTGTCAGCCGCGCCATTTTGCCCGTGAAGGCGATACCGTGGCGCTATGGCTGGCCGGCGACGGCGAACTGTGGCAGGGGCTGGCTCCGGATAACCCGGCGGTTAGCGACCTCAGCTACCTGGTGATGCGCAATCATCTGCCGCAGGCGCGATTTGTCTGTCTGTGGGATCTGGCGACGAAATCGCCGCTTACCGAGGTCAGCGTGCACCACACGGCTATCGGTACACAGCTCTCATTCTGGCGCGGTGAACGTGTCGCCCACGTCACCCTCTACGATGACCCGGCGTTGCCACCAGATATTCTTCTCTGACCCGCCGCCTTCCGGCAACGGAAGGCGCGTTTACCGCTTCTCGACGGTTATCATGCTGACGAAAGGATAGTACTGCCAGGGAATCGAGCCGCCCTGTTGATACATTTTAGAGATGGTGCCGTCGAGGTAGAGCATTTGTCGTACGTTGAGGCGCGATTGCGCATAACAGGCAAAATCGTAGAAATTGGTTTCCCGCTCGCTCAGCATGAATACCACCTTTCCCTCCGCAGTGATACCGACGCCGTTGCGCAGCTTACGTGAACTGGCCGATGGCTTCAGCCGCCAGTTAATCACGCCGTTTTCGATCAGCATCGGTCCGGACTGGACCGCATAGTCCATTCCTTTGGTGGATTTCAGCTCATTGAGGCTGACGATCCCCGCCTGCTGCCCGCGTAGATAAAACACGCCGCCGGGCTTAATAAAAAAATTCCCGCCGCCGGAGGCGCGGTTCACGGCTACCTTCTGCTGGCCTTTTTCGATATACAGCCCCAGCGGCACATGGGCTTTATCGTAAATGCCGCCGTTCATCGCCATCTGCACCCGACCCTCGTCGTTTATGGCGTTCAACAGCCCGCGTAGCGAGTCGTAGGCTTTGCCGTTAGGTTGGCGCCAGTACATGGCAATGCGTTCATGCTGGGCATCGACGGTGTAACTTTGCAGCGTGAGCTGGGGGTCTGTGAGTTGGCACGCATCCTGCGCGACTGCCGCCAGCGGCGCTATCGCCAGCAACAGGGGTATCATCCGAAAGGTCATCGTTTACTCGTCTTCATCCTCAAAGCGGGCGACAATACGTTCGCCGGTATGGGTCGCGCGCAGCTCTTCGGCCACCAGCGCAATGGCCTGGCCGCTCGCCATCCCCTGCGCCATCAGTTCCTGAATACGCTCGACGGCTTTCTGCTGCTGCTCATGGCTCAGTGAAGGTAATCCTGCAAACATCATTTACTCCTGCTACATTGTGTGCGCTTATTATTTCATGCTGCCCGATTATTAGCCATAGGCAGCGCAGACCTGGCTGGACTGAATAACAATGTTACACCCTTCAACCCTAACGCTTCCCTGGCGACAGGACGCCGCAGAATACTACTTTGCCCCGCTCAGCGCCTCACCGTGGGCGATGCTGCTGCACTCCGGTTACGCCGAACATCCGCACAGCCGCTACGACATCGTCGTCGCCGAACCGCGTACCACGCTGCTCACCTGCGGTGATACCACCACGGTAAGTGGTCAGAGCGGCGCAATTTCATCGACGGACGATCCGTTGGCTCTGCTACAACGCTCGCTCGATGACAGCAAATTCTCCCGCCAGCCGCTGGCTGACTTACCGTTTACCGGCGGCGCCGTGGGGCTGTTTGGCTATGATTTGGGACGACGTTTTGAGAAGCTGCCGACGCGGGCGCAGCACGATATCGCCCTGCCGGACATGGCGGTCGGGATCTATGACTGGGCGCTGATTGTCGACCATCAGCGTCAGGTTGTCACCTTACTGAGCTATGACGATGTGGAAGCTCGTCTGGCGTGGCTGCAGCAGCAGGTTGCGCCGCAGTCTCCCCCCTTCGCTCTCACCTCGGCGTGGCAGTCCAATATGAGCCGCCAGCAGTACGGCGAGAAATTCCGTCAGGTGCAGGCATATCTGCGTAGCGGCGACTGCTATCAGGTGAATCTGGCCCAGCGCTTTCAGGCCACCTATCAGGGCGACGAATGGTCGGCGTTTGTCCGGCTGAACCGCGCCAACCGCGCACCGTTCAGCGCCTTTCTGCGCCTTGCCGACGCCGCGATTTTGAGCCTGTCTCCAGAGCGTTTTATTCAGCTTCATCAGCGACAGATCCAGACTCGGCCAATCAAAGGCACGCTGCCTCGCCTGGACGATCCGCAGGCAGATGCTGCTCAGGCGTCGAAACTGGCCAACTCGCCGAAAGATCGTGCAGAAAACCTGATGATTGTCGATCTGATGCGCAACGACATTGGCCGTGTGGCGACGCCCGGCAGCGTGCGGGTGCCGGAACTGTTCGTGGTGGAGCCATTCCCAGCTGTGCATCACCTGGTGAGCACCATTACCGCGGAACTACCCGACTCGCTGCACGCCAGCGATCTGCTGCGCGCCGCTTTTCCTGGCGGCTCTATCACCGGCGCGCCGAAAGTACGCGCCATGGAGATTATCGACGAACTGGAACCGCATCGACGCAACGCCTGGTGCGGCAGCATCGGCTACCTCAGCGCCTGTGGCAATATGGATACCAGTATCACCATTCGCACCGTTACGGCGACCAACGGCACGCTGTACTGCTCGGCGGGCGGGGGGCTGGTGGCCGATAGCAATGAAGATGCGGAATATCAGGAAACATTTGATAAAGTTAATCGTATCTTACATCAACTGGAGTCCTGAGCATGGCAGACCGTTCGTTGGATCTGGACGATTTTCTCTCCCGCTTTCAACTACTTCGCCCACAGCCAACCCGCTCGGCGCTCAACGCCCGCCAGGCGGCGGTTCTGATCCCCATCGTCCGTCGCCCGGAACCCGGACTGTTGCTCACGCAGCGCTCCGCTCGTTTGCGCAAACACCCAGGACAGGTGGCCTTTCCCGGCGGCGCGGTGGACAGCAGCGACGCCTCGCTGATTGCCGCCGCCCTGCGTGAAGCGCAGGAAGAAGTGGCGATCCCACCCGAATGCGTGGATATCATCGGTGTACTGCCGCCGGTCGATAGCGTCACCGGTTTTCAGGTCACGCCTGTCGTCGGCGTTATTCCGCCGAATCTGCATTATCACGCCAGCGAAGATGAAGTGGCGTCGGTGTTTGAAATGCCGCTGGCCGAAGCGCTGCGTCTGGGGCGCTATCATCCTCTCGACATCCACCGCCGCGGTAATTCGCATCGCGTCTGGCTCTCCTGGTATCAGCACTATTTTGTCTGGGGCATGACCGCTGGCATCATTCGTGAGCTGGCGCTACAAGTGGGCCTCAAGCCCTGACTATACTGATCATATCCACCGGTTTTCAGTATTAGTAAAATCACGGCTATTCATTAGTTAAATTCATGTGAATAGTTAAGCTGAACGCCGGGTTCCCTCATACACTATGCGCAGTAATTACATCGTTGCCGCAACGGCGCGGCAACCCTGTCAGGAGTGTTAAAGTGATTAGTATATTCGACATGTTCAAGGTGGGGATTGGCCCCTCATCTTCCCATACTGTAGGGCCGATGAAGGCTGGCAAACAGTTCGTCGATGACCTGGTCGAAAAGGGACTGATTGATGACGTGACGCGCGTAGCCGTCGACGTCTACGGTTCCCTTTCCCTCACCGGTAAGGGCCACCATACCGATATCGCGATTATTATGGGTCTGGCGGGCAACCAGCCAGATACCGTGGATATCGATGCGATACCCGCGTTTATCCGCGATGTAGAAACCCGTGGACGTCTGCTGCTGGCCAATGGCCGCGTAGAGGTCGATTTCCCGGCGGACGACGGCATGCGTTTTCGCAGCGAGAACCTGTCGTTGCATGAGAACGCCATGCAGATTCACGCCTGGGCCGGCGATACGCTGGTATACAGCAAAACCTATTACTCTATCGGCGGCGGCTTTATCGTCGATGAAGAACACTTCGGCAAAGAAGCCAGCAACGCGGTAACCGTCCCCTATCCGTTTGCCTCCGCCACCGAAATGCTCGGCTACTGCAAAGAAACCGGCCTGTCGCTGTCCGGCATGGTGATGCAGAACGAACTGGCGCTGCACAGCAAACAAGAAATTGAAGATTACTTTGCCAACGTCTGGCAGACCATGCGCGCCTGTATCGACCGCGGCATGAATACCGAAGGCATTCTGCCTGGGCCACTGCGTGTTCCGCGTCGTGCGTCCGCCCTGCGCCGTATGCTGGTATCCAGCGACAAACTCTCCCACGATCCGATGAACGTCGTGGACTGGGTGAACATGTTCGCGCTGGCGGTCAACGAAGAAAACGCCGCCGGGGGCCGCGTGGTGACCGCGCCGACCAATGGCGCCTGCGGGATCGTCCCGGCGGTTCTGGCCTATTACGATCACTTTATCGAGCCGGTCACCCCGGATATCTACATCCGCTACTTCCTGGCTTCCGGGGCGATTGGCGCGCTGTATAAAATGAACGCCTCGATTTCCGGTGCGGAAGTGGGCTGTCAGGGTGAAGTGGGTGTCGCCTGCTCGATGGCGGCGGCGGGTCTTGCCGAGTTGCTGGGCGCCAGCCCGGAGCAGGTTTGCGTGGCGGCGGAAATTGGTATGGAGCACAATCTGGGTCTGACCTGTGACCCGGTTGCCGGCCAGGTGCAGGTACCGTGTATCGAGCGTAACGCTATCGCCTCGGTGAAAGCGATCAACGCCGCACGCATGGCCATGCGCCGTACCAGTGAACCGCGCGTGTCGCTCGATAAGGTTATCGAGACGATGTACGAAACCGGTAAAGATATGAACGCCAAATACCGCGAAACCTCCCGCGGCGGCCTGGCGATTAAAGTACAGTGTGACTAATCACACTTTTTACCCACCCCTAATACGGGTGGGTGAATTATTCCCTTCTTTTCCCTCACAATGTTCGCTTGCCACTACACTTGCCTTTGCAGCACTGGTATTTTCAATATCACTCTATTCGCACTGAGCATCGGACATGCAAACAGCACAATGGATTATCAGGAAGTATCTCCGTAAGCGAATCGCTGTTTGTGTGATTATCGCGGTGGGTGCCTTTGCGCTTACCCTGGGGACGCGATTTATTTCGCAGCGTAGCGTAAATCAGCAACAGATCGATGCGCTGACGTTCCATTCCGTCGAACGCCTGAATAAAATATTACAGCCGGTGGAAACCCAGCGACAGGCGATGCTGGCGCTGGTTGGCCAACCCTGTATGGCCATCCATCTTCCGTTGCGCAAGTTGGCGGTTACCCTGCAAACGGTACGCTCAATCGCACTCATAAAATCGGGTCAGCTGTACTGTTCCAGCGCGCTGGGCGCGCGCGATGTTGCCGTCCATTCCCTGCAACCGCAGTTGCCGACCAGCCAGCCGCTGCTTGAGCTAACCACCGACCATTCCCTGCTGAAGGGAACGCCGATACTGATTCAATGGTATCCGGCCTCTGCCGACGGCCAGGATGGCGTACTGGTGTCTATCAACATTGATCTCATCAGCAATATTATCCTTGAACCGTCCCCTCCGCTGATTAGCCACGTCAGTCTGAACGTGGGTGAACATCATTTTCAGCATGAGGCCGGCATTACCGATGCGCTGGTCAACGACGGTGACAACGTCTATACCCGAGCCTCCACGGCCTTTCCCTTTAGCGTCACCGCCCACAGCCCCGGCGCCGAGCAGTTGGCGTTGCGCAATCTGGTCTCCGAGCTGCCGCTGGCTATCATCATGAGCGTGCTGTTTACCTGGATTGCCTGGCTGGCCACCGCCGGGCGGCTCAGCTTCTCGCGGGAAATTAATATGGGGATCGCGGGCAAGGAGTTTAGCCTGTACTGCCAGCCGCAGATGGATGCCCGGATGCAGCGTTGTGTCGGCGTCGAGATCCTGCTGAGGTGGCACAATCCCAGGGTCGGCTGGGTAGAGCCGGACGTATTTATTCCCATTGCCGAAACGCAAAACCTGATTATTCCGCTCACTCGCTATGTGATTAGCGAAACGGCGCAAAAACTGCATCTTTTCCCCAAAGACAGTGACTTCCAGATTGGCATTAACGTTGCCGCACCGCACTTCAAGAACGGCCGCTTGCTGAAGGACTTACATCAACACTGGTTTAGCTGTCACCCCATTCAGCAGCTAACGGTCGAACTGACCGAGCGCGATGCCCTGCATGACGTGAACTACGAAGTGCGCAGTGACCTGGGGAATCACCAGATCAAGCTGGCGATCGATGACTTTGGCACCGGAAACAGTTCCCTGTCCTGGCTTGAGATGCTGCATCCCGATGTACTGAAGATTGATAAATCGTTCACCAGCGCCATCGGCACCGATGCGGTGAACTCAACGGTCACGGACATTATTATCGCGCTGGGGCAACGGCTGAATATCGAACTGATTGCGGAGGGCGTGGAGACACGCGAGCAGGCGCAGTATTTGCAGCGTCACGGCGTCCACTTATTGCAGGGATATCTGTTTTCGCCGCCGATGCCGCTGGCGGATTTTCCGCAGTGGCTGGCTGAGCAGGAAAGCCGAAAAAACTAGCCCGGCGTCAACTTTGACGCCGGGCTACCGGGTATTACTCTTCTTCGTCGTGTGCGGAAACCAGCTTCACGACGCGCACCTGATCGACGCGATAGCTGTTCGCTTCGGTCACGGTGATTTGCAGCGACGGCAGTTCAACCGTCTCGCCCACCGCCGGAATCTGACCGTTTACCGCAATCACCAGACCCGCGACGGTCGCGTAGTCGTTATCTTCATCGACCAAATTATCGAGGTCCAGCGTCTGCTGTAACGCGTGCAGGTCCGTGGTGCCTTTCACTAACCAACCTTCACCATCGGCCACAATTTCCGGTGTTTCATCCGCATCCGGGAACTCACCGGCAATGGCTTCCAGCACGTCCAGCGGCGTCACCAGTCCCTGAACCACGCCAAACTCGTTAGTCACAATAACGAAACTCCCGCGCGCCCTGCGCAGTACGCCCAGCAGGTTAATCGGGTCGAGGGTATCCGGCACGATAATCGCCGGCGTCGCCGCGGCAATCGCCAGCACGTCTTCACCCGCTTCCAGCGCCACCAGCAGCTCTTTAGCACGAACAATACCGACAATTTCATCCAGCTCACCGCGGCATACCGGGAAGAGACTATGCGGTGATGACAGCAGCTGTTCGCGAATTTCGTCCACGCTCAGATCGGCGTCAACCCAGCTGATTTCACCGCGCGGCGTCATGATGCTGCGCAGCGAGCGCGAGGCCAGAGTCAGCACGCCGTTAATCATATAGCGTTCCTCTTCGACAAACGCCCCTTCCGGCACCGGCACGTTCGGCTGGTGTCCTTCTTCCTGGGCCGCGCTCACCGGCTTGCGGTTACCCATCAGGCGCAGAATGGCGTCGGCAGTACGCGCACGCAGCGGCAGCGTCGATTGATGACGGATAAAGTTACGACGCGCAATCTGGTTAAACAGCTCAATGATGATCGAGAAACCAATCGCCGCGTACAGGTAGCCTTTCGGAATATGGAAACCAAAACCTTCTGCGACCAGGCTCAGGCCAATCATCAGCAGGAAACTCAGACAGAGCACCACCACCGTCGGATGCTGGTTGACGAAGTTCGTCAGCGGTTTCGACGCCAGTAACATCACGCCCATAGCAATCACCACGGCGGCCATCATGACCGGCAGATGGTTCACCATCCCGACCGCCGTAATCACCGCATCCAGCGAGAAGACCGCGTCAAGCACCACAATCTGCAAAACCACGACCCAGAAGCTGGAATAGCCTTTGCCGTGGCCCGAATCGTGCTGACGGTTTTCCAGACGCTCGTGCAGTTCCGTGGTCGCTTTAAACAGCAGGAACAGACCACCCACCAGCATGATCAGGTCTCGTCCGGAGAAGGTCTGCCCCCATACGCTGAACAGCGGCGCGGTCAGCGTCACCATCCACGAAATGACGGAAAGCAGTCCCAGACGCATGATCAGCGCCAGCGACAGACCGATAAGACGGGCTTTATCTCGTTGTTTAGGCGGTAGTTTATCGGCAAGGATCGCGATAAAGACCAGGTTATCAATACCGAGAACGATTTCCAGAACGACAAGCGTCAACAATCCGGCCCAAATTGACGGGTCCATTAACAGTTCCATAAACCACTCCAACAAGAGACGTGACGAGTCATCGCTATGTCATGTTTAAGCGAGACGATACCGGATGATAGAAAAGCGTGGCGCGCAAGGCCAGGAAGTGTGCCGCAAGAGCGGTTGATTGCGAAAAGGCGTCGGTGACGATCCATACTACGGGCTGATGCCCTATACTCCTGTGTGATTAAACGGATATACAACATAGCAAAAATAAATGACTTTTTGGCAGAGATTTACGAGTCTTTGCAAAATGTAAGGTAATTTTTTGCAGCCTGAAATAATTGCCGACCTTTAACTAAATTACGGATCTTCATCACATTAATTATTCTTTCACTGTCTAAAATAATTCTCGGTAATTATTGGTTTATCTCTCTAACCCTTGTCTGAATCGATTCGGTAACGACATCGGCTCAAAATGTATCAGACCTACTGATGCACACGATAATAAAAGGAGGTAGCAAGTGACGATTGCTATTGTTATAGGCACACATGGTTGGGCAGCAGAACAACTGCTGAAAACAGCAGAGATGCTGTTGGGTGAGCAGGAGAATGTTGGCTGGATCGATTTCGTGCCTGGCGAGAATGCAGAAACGTTAATCGAAAAATACAACGCGCAGTTGGCCAAGCTTGATACCAGCAAAGGCGTGTTGTTCCTGGTCGACACCTGGGGCGGTAGCCCGTTCAATGCGGCAAGCCGTATTGTTGTCGATAAAGAAAACTATGAAGTGATTGCTGGCGTCAACGTCCCGATGCTGGTCGAAACCTTCATGGCCCGTGATGACAACCCGAGCTTCGACGAACTGGTCGCTCTGGCCGTTGAAACCGGTAGCGAAGGCGTAAAAGCGCTGAAAGCAAAACCGGTTGAAAAAGCCGCTCCGGTCGCAGCACCTGTTGCGCCGAAAGCCGCTGCACCAGCGAAACCAATGGGCCCGAACGATTACATGGTGATCGGTCTGGCGCGTATCGATGACCGTCTGATTCACGGCCAGGTTGCGACCCGTTGGACCAAAGAGACGAACGTGACCCGCATTATTGTCGTCAGCGATGAAGTCGCTGCTGATACCGTGCGTAAAACGCTGCTGACTCAGGTTGCTCCTCCAGGCGTAACGGCACACGTTGTCGATGTCGCTAAAATGATCCGCGTCTACAACAACCCGAAATATGCGGGCGAACGCGTTATGCTGCTGTTCACTAACCCGACAGAAGTGGAACGTGTTGTGGAAGGCGGTGTGAAAATCACCAGCGTCAACATCGGCGGGATGGCTTTCCGTCAAGGTAAAACTCAGGTGAATAACGCCATTTCCGTTGATGAGAAAGATATCGAAGCGTTTAAGAAACTGAACGCGCGCGGTATCGAGCTGGAAGCCCGTAAGGTCTCCACCGATCAGAAACTGAAAATGATGGATCTGATTGCCAAAGCGGAAAAATAACCGTTCTGGCCCGTTTTTTAGCTTTCACACTTAAGTCTGTATAAGCAATAGGAGAAGTACAATGGAGATTACCACTCTTCAGATTGTGCTGGTGTTCATCGTCGCATGTATCGCGGGTATGGAGTCGGTACTTGATGAATTTCAGTTCCACCGTCCGCTGGTGGCCTGTACGCTGATCGGTGCCGTTCTCGGGGACATGAAAACCGGTATTATCATCGGTGGTACCCTTGAAATGATCGCACTGGGTTGGATGAACATCGGTGCGGCAGTTGCACCGGATGCGGCCCTGGCCTCAATTATCTCTACCGTTCTGGTTATCGCCGGTCACCAAAGCATTGGTGCGGGTATCGCGCTGGCGATTCCTCTGGCCGCTGCAGGCCAGGTTCTGACCATCATCGTTCGTACTATCACCGTGGCATTCCAGCACGCGGCGGATAAAGCGGCGGAAAACGGTAACCTGACGGCGCTCTCCTGGCTGCACGTCTCTTCCCTGTTCCTGCAGGCAATGCGTATCGCTATTCCGGCGGTTATCGTCGCTGTTTCTGTCGGCACCAGCGAAGTTCAGGGCATGCTGAACGCGATTCCGGAAGTGGTAACCAGCGGTCTGAACATCGCCGGTGGTATGATCGTCGTAGTCGGTTATGCGATGGTTATCAACATGATGCGCGCAGGCTACCTGATGCCGTTCTTCTACCTCGGTTTCGTCACCGCGGCATTTACTAACTTCAACCTGGTTGCTCTGGGTGTGATTGGCGCAGTAATGGCAATCCTCTACATCCAGCTGAGCCCGAAATACAACCGCGTAGCCGGTGCCCCAGCTCAGGCAGCTGGCAATAACGATCTCGACAACGAACTGGACTAACAGGTGAGCGAAATGGTTGATATGACTAAAACTACCACCGAGAAAAAACTCACTCCGAGTGACATTCGTGGCGTGTTCATTCGTTCTAACCTGTTTCAGGGTTCATGGAACTTCGAACGTATGCAGGCGCTGGGCTTCTGCTTCTCCATGGTTCCGGCGATCAAACGCCTGTACCCAGAGAACAACGATGCGCGTAAACAGGCTATTAAGCGTCACCTGGAATTCTTCAACACCCATCCGTACGTAGCCGCTCCAGTACTGGGCGTTACGCTGGCGATGGAAGAACAGCGTGCAAACGGCGCAGAGATTGACGATGGTGCCATCAACGGTATCAAAGTTGGTCTGATGGGTCCGCTGGCAGGCGTGGGTGACCCGATCTTCTGGGGTACCGTTCGCCCGGTATTTGCTGCACTGGGTGCAGGTATCGCGATGAGCGGCAGCCTGCTGGGTCCTTTGCTGTTCTTTATTCTGTTTAACGCAGTCCGTCTGCTGACCCGTTACTACGGCGTCGCCTACGGTTACCGTAAAGGTATCGATATCGTTAAAGATATGGGCGGCGGCTTCCTGCAGAAACTGACTGAGGGGGCATCCATCCTCGGCCTGTTTGTCATGGGGGCGTTGGTGAACAAGTGGACGCACGTGAACATCCCGCTGGTGGTATCAACCATCACCGGTCAGGATGGCCAGACTCGCGTCACCACCGTGCAGACTATCCTCGACCAGCTGATGCCGGGCCTGGTACCGCTGCTGTTGACCTTCGCTTGTATGTGGCTGCTGCGTAAGAAAGTGAACGCCCTGTGGATTATCGTTGGCTTCTTCGTCATCGGTATCGTGGGCTACGCAATCGGCCTGCTGGGTCTGTAATATCTGCTGTATGCCGGGGGCCTCTGCCCCCGGTTTTTTTTATCTGGAGGCTTAATGACAATAACGGATCTGATACTGGTTCTTTTCATCCTCGCGCTACTGGCATTCGCCATTTACGACCAGTTCATTATGCCCCGCCGTCATGGCGTTACCCTGCTCTCGGTTCCCCTGCTGCGCCCTGGACGCGTGGACAGCGTTATCTTCGTCGTGCTGATTGTCATTCTGGTTTATAACAACGTCACTCATCACGGGGAAATAATCACCACGTGGTTATTATGCACGCTGGCATTGATGGGCTTTTATCTCTTCTGGATCCGTAGCCCGAAGATTATTTTCAAAACGGAAGGCTTTTTCTTCGCCAATGCGTGGATTAAATACAGCCGAATCCAAAAAATGAATTTATCCGAGGATGGTGTGCTGGTGATGCAATTAGAACAGCGCCGTCTTCTTGTCCGGGTCAAAAATATTGATGACCTCGAAAAGATCTACAACCTTCTCATCAATAATCAATAAGTTAAAATATAGCCATCGCTATAACTGCATTATTTTCACACAGCAGAGTTATAGCGTTGGCTATGTTTATTCCCACAAACCCTGCCCTATTTATTAACCTCTTGATTACGCAATAAATCTAAATGAAAATCGTTATCATCAAAAGGCGAAATATACAATAGCAAGAGTTGTTTTATATTCTAAAAATATGTTAAGGTTGCGCCCGTCGTTGGGGAGTAGCTGATTTCCACTAGCTGGAAATGTACGTGTCAACATACTCGTTGCAAAACGTGGTGCGTACGGATTACATCAGTAGTCAAGCGAGACCATAGACGCATTACTGCTGATTACTGGGGGCAGGAATGTGTCGTATGGAAACTTCCCGGTCTGGACACGCTCATGAATTTAACCGCCACTATCCTCCTTGCCTTAGGTATGTCGATGGATGCATTCGCTGCATCGATTGGTAAAGGCGCCACCCTGCATAAACCCAAATTCTCTGAAGCGTTGCGTACCGGTCTGATCTTTGGCGTCATCGAAATGCTCACCCCACTGATTGGCTGGGGGCTGGGCATGCTGGCCAGCCAGTTTGTGATGGAATGGAGTCACTGGGTGGCGTTTGTTCTGCTGGTGTTCCTCGGCGGGCGTATGATTATCGAGGGTATTCGCGGTAATGACGACGACGCCGAAGAAAAAGAAGCGCCACGTCGTCACGGCTTCTGGCTGCTGGTCACGACGGCAATTGCCACCAGCCTTGATGCGATGGCTGTCGGCGTTGGGCTGGCATTCCTGAAGGTCAATATTCTGACCACCGCGTTTGCCATCGGCTGCGCCACATTTATGATGTCGACGCTGGGTATGATGGTTGGCCGCTTTATTGGCCCGCTGCTTGGCAAACGGGCCGAAATTCTGGGCGGGGTGGTGCTTATCGCCATCGGCGCGCAGATCCTCTACGCGCACTATATGGGCTAGTCTTCCTCGCGACGCCAGGCGTGAATGGCAAAATCCGTCTGGCAACCAAACTGCGTCTGCTGCTGCAACGTTTCCCACACTTCCGGCTTCGCTCGCCACGCAAACGGCGTCATCTGCAATAGCGTCACCGCTTCATTGCCGGTCAACTGCATCGGGTACGCCAGCGCGTCGTGGCTCTCGAGCGTAAATCCCTCAATCACTTCTGAGTGTGGCGCATGCAACTGCACTTCGTTGTAGATAAGCCCCTTTAGCTCTACGAGATGACGTGGCCCCGGCGTCACTGTGATGACCCACCCGCCAGGTTTCACCACTCGTTTAAGCTCGGAGGGATTGCAGGGAGCATAAATACGAATCACCACATCCATACTGCTGTCAGCAAAAGGCAGACGCTGGCTGGATGCGACGCAAAAATTCACCTGCGGATAGCGCTTAGCGCCAAATCGGACCGCCGTTTTTGACACGTCCAGCCCCCACGTTTCCTGCGCCAGCGCGGCAAACGCGTGGGTGTAATAACCTTCCCCGCAGCCAATATCCAGCAACTGTTGCGGGTTAATGGCTCGCAGCTTTTCGCTCACGGCATCGCGCAGCGGCTGATAGTGTCCGGCATCGAGAAAGGCGCGGCGCGCCTGCATCATCTCGGCGCTATCGCCCGGATCGCGAGAACGTTTGTGCTGCACCGGCAGGAGGTTAACGTAGCCCTCTTTCGCCCGATCAAACTGATGACGCTGTGGGCAAAGGTAACTATTGCCGCTGCGCGTAAGCGGCGCGTGGCAGAGCGGACAACTGTAGGACATAACAACTCCGGCTGGATAACAAAGGGCGAAAGTGTACCGCTATTCTGGCACGGACGGAAGGCGACGTGAGGGTTTAAAGCAGATGGTGCTGAAATGATAAAGCCCCGCAAACGCGAGGCTTTATGTCTGATAATGTTGCGCTTGCGCGCCGCAAGATCAGTGGGTGTCGAATCAGATAGCGGTTACGTTAACAGCCGCTGGGCCTTTCTGGCCGTCCTGAATTTCGAACTCAACGTTCTGACCTTCAGCCAGAGTTTTGAAGCCGTTACCCTGGATTGCAGAGAAATGTACGAATACATCTTTGCTGCCGTCAGCCGGAGTAATGAAGCCAAAACCTTTAGACTCGTTGAACCACTTAACTTGACCTTTAATCTTTGCCATTTGCAAAATTCCTTAGAGTGTTTTCTGCGCCCGCAGGCGTTTTCATAGATAAAACTGAGACATGACTGCATGAGGCACTAATATAAGGTTCGGCAGAGAAGCGGTATTCAACGTCAACGTGTTTACTCAGAACTTCTTTACTGATAATGCCATACATAAACAGAACTGTACCTCGTTTAACCCAAAACGTGTTATCACATACAACGTAAATAATGGCAAGCCATTTTTAAACGTGACTCGATCGGCCGCACAAATCCCAACAAATCATTTGCTCATGGGCGCTTTTACGCCTAAGAGCAAACGCTGACGGGCGGCTAGCAGCATGCCGCAAACGTGACCTAGCTTACGGTAACGTAAGACATTTTTAACATAGACCAACTTTTTTTCCGCGTCCAGAATGTCGTTACTATGAGCAAAAAATTTATATCTTTAGATTAATTTCACTATAACTTTTTCAGCTGTCATTTTGATGGCCGGTTATAAGTCCATTCGTACCACATGAAGCGCTTCGAAGAGGTTCGGTTAATAGCTCGCGTTATTTTGCACCAAAATAATGATCGTTTTGTGACATTGCCTCATAACAACGCAATAAAAACGTTTCGCTATTATGGTGTGGATTATGCAAAGCGGATTCGCATGAATATTAAGCACCGCTACAACATTATTACGAGCGATAATATTTCGACTAGAAATAATACCCGTCAATGAGTCATGAATAACAATAACATACTGTTATGTTATCGACCGGGATGGAAGATCGACGCTAACGCTGACTGATGTTTGCGCAACACCGCAACCAACGCACGCAAAGATAAGAGACTGGCAGGGAAGACACGGATATGCACCAGGGCAGTGCATCAGCATTCAGTCCGGCAGCCTGACGCAGGCTGCACGGAGTCATCACATAAAGTTATTATCGTTCGGCAACCAGGCGAATAAAATCGTCTTTGTCGTCTTCTTTTCCGTTTTCTGCCTGCGGCGCCTCTTCTTCCTTTTTCTCTGGCTCATTGGCTTCACATAAACGACGCAGCAGCGCATTTTGACGCTTTTGCTGATCGAGCAGCGATTCAAGGAGTTCGATTTGCTCGTTAGCGCGAGAACTGGCGCGGTTCACAAAGAACCACAGAACCAGACCGACTAACAGCAGCAGGAAGGATAACGCCAGAGATGCCAGATTTAATGCCCCAGAACTTACAAGATCACTCATTTTACCACCTCAAAAGGAACGATCTATTCTACCACTCACATCACGGAAGGAAATGCTGCCGGCAAAAATGTTTTACCAGGGTATAAACCGGTTAATACTGCAAACCCCGCTGAAAAACTGAACATCCTGATCGCACATCACGTTGATCATTTGTGTCCAGAGCAGCAGGCAGGCAGCAATCACGATTATCAGTAATACCCACCGAAACTTTTTCACTCCACTCTCCGCATGAATTCTTATTCAGATACAACCAGGTTAGCATGCTAACCTTAAACCGCGGCTAACTGTAACGGCATCTTGTGCTTTTAGGAATCATAGACTTGTGTCAATCCGTAATCACGTTACGGTAGTATTCATGAGAGAAATAATAGAAGAGGATTTATTATGCGCCTGTTAATCAGGATCATCGTTTGCCTGGTCATCATTGCGATAGGTGTGCTGCTGAGCGGCTATGGTGTACTGGCGGGTAGCCAGAAGACCGCTGGAGGCCTTGGGCTACAATGTAAGTATCTGACGGCCCAGGGATTTAGCACCGCATTTTACCTACACGGCGATAACGGCGTGGTCGGGCGACCCAGTTGCCCGCTGCTGCGTAAAACGGCCAGCGTCGTCGACGAAGGTTAACGGCAGACAAAAAAAAGCCCGGTACTATACCGGGCTTTTTTATTTCGCGATCAGAACGGGTAGTCGTTATAGCCCATCTGTTCCGAAATTTTACGCGCTGCGGTATGCAGCATCTCCACATACTCATGCAAGCGCTCTTCAGAGAAACGCAGCGTGGGGAAAGAGATACTCAAACCGGCGATCACCACGCCGAAACGGTCAAACACCGGGACGCCGATACAGCGCAGCCCTTCTTCCTGCTCTTCGTTATCTTCGCCGTAGCCCTGCTTGCGCACCTGTTCCAGAACGGTGATCAGCTCATCGGTGTTGGCAATCGTGCGCTCGGTACTGCACTTATACTCAACGCCTTCAAGGATCTGGCGAACTTCGGCGGTATCACGCCAGGCCAGCAGAACCTTACCAATAGCCGTACTGTACAGCGGGTTACGACGCCCTACGCGGGAATACATACGCAGGTTATACATGGAGTCAATTTTATGGATGTAAACAATGCTGTCTTCATCCAGTGCACCCAGGTGAATGGTCTCTTTCGTCAGACGAGAGAGCTCACGCATCTGGATGTCCGCGCTGCGGATCAGGTCAACGTTTTGCAACGCCCGCGCACCCAGTTCAAAAAGCTTCAGGGTCAGCGAATACTTTTCAGATTCCCCTTCCTGGGCAACATAACCCAAAGACTTCATGGTTTGCAAAAAGCGATAAACGGTGCTTTTCGACATCATGACGCGCTGCGAAAGTTCAGTAATGCCAATTTCGCGTTCTTCGCCAAGCGCCTGCAGGATACCAAATACCTTTAGTACCGAAGAGACAGAATCTGGCTGCTTGTCCAAATCTGCTGCTGACATTTATCACCTCATCGCAACTGTTTTATAAATATTAGAACCGGTTGTTATTATAATTTCGCAAAGCCTCCGTAGCAATGAAACTTCTGTTACCTGGTTACAAATCTTAGACATTCAATTGATTAATCAATGCTAGAATCATTCTCTGGTTAATAATTTCCTCAAAAACAACTTCCCACATGACTAGAAACATGATTGATGGCCTGCCACTGCCACAGCGGTACGGGGCCATTTTGACGATTGTGATCGGCATTACCATGGCCGTTCTCGACGGCGCGATCGCCAACGTTGCGCTGCCGACCATCGCCAGCGATTTGCACGCATCACCGGCGGCATCTATTTGGATCGTTAATGCTTACCAGATTGCGATTGTCATCTCCCTGCTGTCTCTCTCTTTCCTCGGCGACATGATTGGCTATCACCGCATCTATAAAGCAGGTCTGGTGGTCTTCACTCTCGCTTCGCTGTTCTGCGCCTTCTCAAACTCGCTGGAGATGCTGACCCTGGCGCGTATTCTGCAAGGCTTCGGCGGAGCGGCATTGATGAGCGTGAATACGGCGCTGATCCGCCTCATTTACCCGCAACGCCAGCTCGGACGCGGTATGGGCATCAACTCCTTTGTGGTGGCCGTCTCCTCAGCGGCCGGCCCGACTATCGCCGCGGCCATTCTTTCGCTGGCCACCTGGCAGTGGCTCTTTTTTATCAACGTACCGCTGGGCGTTATAGCCTGGCTGCTGGCCGTACGTTTCCTGCCGTCGAACGGTACGCGCAGCCAGTCGACGCGCTTCGATCTGCCAAGCGCAGTGATGAATGCCCTGACCTTCGGCCTGCTTATCACGGCACTGAGCAGCTTTGCCCAAGGACAGTCTATTGAGCTGGTGCTGGCTGAAGTCGCCGCGCTACTGGTCATTGGTTTCTTCTTCGTCCGCCGGCAGCTTCATTTGCCGGTGCCGCTGCTGCCGGTTGATCTACTGCGTATCCCGCTGTTTTCGTTGTCCATTTGCACTTCCATCTGCTCATTCTGCGCGCAAATGCTGGCCATGGTTTCACTGCCCTTCTTCTTGCAAACGATGGTTGGCCGTAGCGAAGTTGAGACCGGCCTATTGCTGACGCCATGGCCGCTGGCAACCATGGTGATGGCGCCACTGGCTGGCTATTTGATTGAACGGGTTCACGCCGGTCTACTCGGCGCGCTGGGCATGGGGATTATGGCCTGCGGACTGTTTGCTATGGCGATGCTGCCCACCTCACCGAGCGACCTGGATATTATCTGGCGCATGTTGCTGTGCGGCGCCGGTTTTGGGCTGTTCCAGTCGCCCAACAACCACACAATTATTGCCTCCGCCCCGCGTAACCGCAGCGGCGGTGCCAGCGGCATGCTCGGCACGGCGCGCCTTCTTGGGCAGAGCACCGGCGCGGCGCTGGTTGCGCTGATGTTTAATCTCTTTGGCAATGGCGGCACGCACGTGTCCCTACTGTTGGCAGGTACGCTCGCCGTCGTCGCCACGCTCTTTAGCGGCCTGCGGGTAACGCAGCCGCGCGCGCAAAGTTAAGCCCCCTCCTCTGACGATACCCGCCGGTTGCCTAACCCGCGGGTATCGCCGGGCAACTCCAGCAGATTATTTTTGAAAATAAACAAGCAAGCCTCATTAAAATTGTCCACGCCAAGACGTTCGGCCAGTTCGGTTCGCTGTCGATAAAGCCCCCTCACTGACATATTCAACATGTCGGCCGCCTCTTCCATGGTCATACCCGTCATCAGCAGATGTAGCATCAGCCGCTCAGCGTCACTGAGAACAAGGTTTTCCAGCCAGACCGACGTTAAGCGACGACTTTTCATGTTCAACAGCAGCGTAAATAATGCCGTAATATCCGTCGGCTCAAGCAGGTTGCGTAAAAACAACTTCATATTCAGCATTTCAGCTTCACGATAGCGCATATCCAGCATGATACAGGAGACCGGTTTTTTCGATCGCGACGCATCCAGTATCAGATAGTCATAACAATGAAGCGGTGAGCGACTATCAATCAATACAGAATATTCGTCGGCGCTGCCATCAAACACCTTACGATCAATCGAATCTAACTGAATAATATCCGGGAATAACAGTTCAATGCCTCTGACGAGGTAGCTGTCTTGCGTTACTAAAAGTATAGATGTTGCCACAAATCATCCCTTATACATTTAAAGCAGGAACATCCTTTCAGGAGAAAAGACAACCTCCATTGCATGGCTTATTATAATGGTGACAAACTATGTTGATTTGATTACCTCTCTGCCCGCCATATCACGCCATCACAACAGGCGGCATGATAATGACTCATCGTGATTATAATTAAAAAACAACCACAGAAAAGATGCAGTTTAAGAGATTAAGATTTTTTGTCATAAAACGTCCTAAATATTGCCTGTTCACAAGCCATTTCATGCCACAACCTATTGAGCCTCGCCCTTAATTCATAACCACATGAAATACAACAAAATAGATCATTATCAATAATTTAAAATCAAAACCAAACAATCAGAAAACCCTATTTTTTCATTTATCTACAGATAAATCCTAAAACATAGAGGCCATTTTCGGTATATTTATCGACAATCACATCCGGTGTATATTAGCGATCATACAACTCCGTTTGAGGAAATGCTTTATTACCTAAAAGTAAGTTAGACAGACCAAAAGAACAATCTGCTTCGCGCAATTATTACCTTTCCCTGATTCAGGATTGAAAGGCGGCCATGTTTTGTCACGAACTCTGGATACAGTTATGGTAAATAGATATGGATAGCTCGTCTCATCACAATAAAACACGCTATTATCGCAACTCCAAATTATCGCTTTCATTTAGCCTGATATTACTGATTCCGGGCCTGGTGCAGGGCGCTCAATCCATATATGAACAACAGATTGAGCAAGCGCGGAGCGGTAATTACTCCGCGTTTCTTATCTATGTTGAACGCTATCAGCAGCATAATGCCTTAAATGCCGGGCAGGTCGCGGACTGGCTACAGGTGGCATCGTGGGCCGGGCGCGATCGTGACGTTATTCAGATTTGGCAACGCTATCAGGTATATATGCCGATTCCGCCACGAGGGGTCGCCGCAGCCGCTCAGTCCGCGCGAAATCTTCAACAGTGGCAAACAGCGCTATCGCTTTGGCAACAGGCCCTTATGCTGGCGCCCGATAATGATGACTATCGTATCGGCTACATTAAAACCCTGGCCGACGCGCGTCAGGACTCTGCGGCGTTGAAAGAGGCGCAGCGCTTGCTCACCGAACGACATACCCCTGCCCATCTGCAAACGCTGGCCTATGTGTATCAACAGCAAGGGAAAGACTGGGATCGGTTATTAAACGATACCCTCGCACTCGTCCATGACCCACACGATAGCGCGATGCTCAGCGAGTGGGTTGCGGCCCTGAGCGATAGCCGAGTTGCTACGCCAGCGCAAGCACACGCGTCGTCGGCGACACTCACGCCCGAGCAGCGTCGGCAGTTGGATCTCAATGCGACGGCAGAAATCGTGCGCCTTGCAGTCCTACCGACCCGCACCGAACAAGAACGCTTCTTTCTGGCGCAGCTGGCGCTCAGCCGCTACGACGTGATGTTAACGCGCTGGAAAGACGATCCCGCTGCGCAGCAGGATGTGATACGCGCCCGTCTCGACAGACTTGGCGCCTTCTATGCCAACGCCGACTATTCGTCGGTGACTCATGAATACCAGACGCTACTCGCCGCAAAGCAAACCGTGCCCGACTGGGCTATCGGCTGGGTTATTTCAGCCTATCTGGAACAAGAAAACGTTTCCGCCGCCCAGACGCTCCTCGCCGAGCATCCGGGCTATATCCCGGACGCTGATGATGACCAGAACGCATTATTTTTCGCCCTGCTGGATACCGGTCAGTACCAGGCCGCCAGGCAATACGTTGCCCGGGTAATGCAGAATACGCCCTGGGCCCGGTACGATTATGGCGATCCCATCGCCCTGCCTAACGATCGCTGGCTGACCGGACAATCGCTCTACGTGCAGTACCTCGCGCAGAGTAACGCGTTACCACAGGCGCAGGCACTTTCCCGCCAGTTGGCTGACTCCGCGCCGGGCAATCAAGGGCTACAAATCGATTACGCCACGGTGCTGCAGGCTCGCGGCCAGCCCAGAGCGGCGGAACGTAAGCTCAAAATGGCAGAGGCGCTGGAACCTGCAAATATCGAACTGGAAAGCCAGCAGGCCTACGTCGCCATGGATCTTCATGAATGGCATCAGTTGGATGTACTGACTGACGATATCATCGCTCGCAGGCCTAAGGATCGCAGCGCGCAGAAGCTGGCCAGGCTGCGCGACATTCAGCATTTTTCAGAGTTACGCATTAACGCTGGTAAGGGACTGTATTCCGACAACCCCATCAGCGGCACGCACGATCTCTCCTGGGATGCCACGCTCTACTCTCCCCCGCTGGCGGACAACTGGCGCGTATTTGCCGGTACCCGCTTTGCACAGGGCCAATTTGATGAGGGCAAAGGCTCCGCGCGTCATCTCTTTGGCGGTCTGGAGTGGCGACCGCGTGATTTTTGGGGCGAGGCCGAACTGTCCAGCAATCACTATCACGGCACCAGCAAGCCGGGCGCACGCATCGCTGCAAAATATCGACCAGTTGACAGCTGGCAGTTTGGCGGCGAAATAGAGCGAATCTCCCGCACCACGCCCTTACGGGCGCTGCGTAATGGGATCAGCGCCAACCGCGCAGAGGCTTCAGTGCATTGGTATCAGAATGAACGGCGCGACTACCGCCTCAGTGCCGCAGCCAGCGATTTTTCTGACGGCAACCGTCGGCAGGAATACAGCGTAACCGGCCAGGAACGTCTGTGGCAGAGACCATCAATGACGCTCACCCTTGGCCCGGAAATCTCCGCAAGCGCCAACAGCCTCGCCGACACCCAGTATTACAACCCGGCGCGGGATCTCTCCGCGGCGGCTTCATTGGCCGTCGACCACCAGATGTACCGACACTACGACACGCTCTGGAGCCAACAGATCGTCGCCGGTGGCGGCGTCTACTGGCAGAAACAACGGTCCCCAGGCGCTATCACCCTCTTAGGTTACGGGCAACGCGTTCAGTGGAACAACGTCCTTGATACCGGGCTGATGCTTAATTGGGATAAGCGCCCCTACGACGGCAAACGCGAAAGCAATCTCGCCGTCACCTTTGATGCCACTTTACGGTTTTAAGGATGATTATGCTGAACACACGTCTCCGTATCAGCCTGGTTACGATAGGCTGGCTGTGCATGAGCGCAGTCGCTTATGCCAAAGCAATGCCCTTTATTGCCCCGCAGGATCGCGCGCCGCTAGTTGCCAGCCAACCGTGGCCAAAAAACCACTTTCTGGTGCTGGGTTATCACGACGTTGAAGATGATATCGCCGACCAGCGCTACCTGACCGTACGCACCAGCGCGCTCAACGAACAGATTAGCTGGCTACTGCACAACGGCTATCACGCCATCAGCGTACAGGATATTATTGATGCGCATCAATCGCGTAAGACGCTGCCGCCAAAGGCATTTTTGCTAAGTTTCGACGATGGCTACAGCAGCTTTTATACCCGTGTCTGGCCGCTGCTGAAAGCCTGGAATGTCCCCGCGCTGTGGGCGCCGGTCGGCAGTTGGGTCGATACGCCCGCCGGACAGACCGTCAATTTTGGCGGCTTGATGACGCCACGTGAACGTTTTGCCACCTGGCAGATGGTGAGAGAGGTCAGCCGTTCGCCGTTGGTGGAAGTGGGAGCCCATACCTGGGCCTCACACTATGGCATTCCGGCTAACCCACAGGGTAGCCTCGAACCGGCGGTCGCCAATCGGTTCTACGATCGGCAAAGCGGCCGTTATGAAACGGACCAGCAGTTCACCCAGCGCATTAGTGAAGACGTGCGTAAAGTGACCGCGAAAATCGGTGAAGTAACGGGGAAACCGCCACGCGCCTGGGTTTGGCCCTATGGAGAAGCCAACGGTGCGACGCTTGCCATCGCCAAAAAGCACGGTTATCAATTAGCCTTTACGCTGGCCGATGGTCTGGGCGATGCCAGCGACATTGAAAATATCCCTCGCCTGCTCATTTCTGGAAACCCTTCGCTAAAAGCCTTCGCCAGCATGGTGACGCAGGTGCAGGAACCGGAAGTCGTGCGTGTGATGCATGTTGATCTCGACTATCTCTACGACCCGGATGTCGCCCAGCAGACCCGTAATATCGACAAGCTGGTGCAGCGGGTCTACGACATGAAGATCAGCCATGTCTTTCTACAGGCGTTTTCCGACCCACAGGGCGACGGCAACATTAAAGCGCTCTATTTCCCCAATCGCTGGCTCCCCGTACGCGCCGATCTGTTTAACTTCGTCTCCTGGCAGCTGCAGACCCGCGCCAGAGTTAAGGTTTATGCCTGGATGCCAGTGCTGGCATTCGACCTCGCCCCCACCCTTCCCCGCGTACAACGCTGGGATCCGCAAACCGGGCGTACGCTGACCGCCACCGAGCCCTACATCAGACTGTCACCGTGGAGCCCGCAGGCGCGTCGTCAGATAACGGATCTCTATGAAGATCTCGCCCGTTATGCCCCATTCAACGGCATTTTATTTCACGATGATGCCGTGCTTAGCGATTTTGAGGATGCGGGCCCGGCGGCCATTAGCGCGTGGCAACAGTCCGGTTCCCCCTACAGCATCGCCGACATGGCCCGCCACCCTACCGAGCGTCGGGCTTGGACGCGTTTCAAGAGCCAGACACTCGTGACGTTCACTCGTCAATTAAGCCACGCTGCCCAGCGTATTCGTGGCCCCCAGGTCAAAACCGCACGCAATATTTTCGCCCTCCCGCTGCTGGAGCCGGAGAGCGAGGCCTGGTTTGCGCAGAATCTCGACGATTTTCTGGCCGCCTATGACTGGACGGTACCAATGGCCATGCCGTTGATGGAATCCGTTACCCCTGCGCAAGCCGATGACTGGCTGGCTCAGCTGGTAAGCGCGGTGGCGGCTCGTCCGGGCGCGTTAAGCAAAACGATTTTCGAGCTTCAGGCCAAAGACTGGAATCACCGGGCGCAAAATGCTGTCCCCGACGCTCAGTTGGTGGAGTGGATGCAGGTGCTCCAGCTCAACGGTGTGAAAAACTACGGCTACTATCCCGACGATTTCATCGAAAACCAGCCCAACATGGCTCGTATTCGGCCCGCATTCTCTTCGTACTGGTACCCCAAAAATGACTGATCGCCTTATCGCATTTTGTATTTTAGGACTGGTGTTCGGGCTGCCGCTGGGCGTCGCAGCCATTTTTACCGGTGAGTTGATTCTCGATTTCGTGTTCTTCTGGCCACTATTTATGTCGGTACTGTGGGTCACCGGCGGACTTTATTTTTGGTTTCAGCTTGAACGCCGCTGGCCGTGGGCTCCCAAAATGCCGCCTCCCGTTCTGCCCGGCGAGCCGCTGATATCGATCCTAATCCCCTGTTTTAACGAAGGGAAGAATGCGCGAGAAACCCTCTGCGCGGCACTGGCACAGCGTTATCCGCATATTGAGGTGATCGCCATCAACGACGGCTCAGCAGATGATACCGCCGAGGTACTTGAACAGCTTGCGCGCGAGCAGCCACGCCTGAGGGTGATTCATCTGGCGGAAAATCAGGGCAAAGCCGTGGCGTTAAAAGCGGGAGCCGCTGCGGCAAGGGGCGACCTGCTGGTGTGTATCGACGGCGATGCCCTGCTCGATAGCGATACGGCGGCCTATCTGGTCGCGCCGCTGATTCAGTACCCGCATGTGGGGGCAGTGACGGGCGATCCACGCTGATTGGCCGTATTCAGGTCGGTGAATTTTCCTCGATTATCGGGCTCATCAAACGCACGCAGCGCATTTATGGCCGGGTATTTACCGTCTCCGGAGTGATTGCCGCCTTCCGTCGACAGGCACTGGCCGACGTGGGTTACTGGAGCCCCGATATGATTACCGAGGACATCGACATCAGCTGGAAGTTACAGCTGCACCACTGGGACATCTTTTTTGAACCACGTGCGCTGTGCTGGATCCTGATGCCTGAGACGCTTAAGGGACTGTGGAAGCAGCGTCTACGCTGGGCACAAGGCGGGGCGGAAGTTTTCCTGGTTAATCTGCGCAAACTGTTTAGCTGGGAACATCACCGAATGTGGCCCCTGTTTGCGGAATATGCACTCTCCACGCTGTGGGCTTTTGCCTATGCGGTGACGGTACTGCTGTTTCTGCTCAGCTCTCTTTTGCCGCTGCCGGAAAATCTGGCCGTCAGAAGCCTGTTTCCCCCGGAGTTTACCGGCCTGCTGCTGGGGGTGATGTGTTTGCTACAGTTCGCCGTCAGCCTGTTTATTGAACGCCGCTATGAAAAGAAGGTCGCCTTTTCGCTGTTCTGGGTGATTTGGTTCCCGATGGTGTACTGGATGATAGGCATGTTCACAACCATCGTCGCCTTCCCGAAAGTTATGCTGAAACGCCAGCGCGCACGCGCGCGTTGGGTGAGTCCCGATCGTGGTAAAGGAAGAATGTGATGAACGAAAATAGCATAATTTTAACCGAACACCGCCTGATGCCCCGCTGCTTTGACGCGGCGTTAACGCTGCTCGCCTGGTGCGGTTTTCTGTTTTTTCTCTACGCCAATCTGCTAATGAAGCTGACCGAAGACGGCGGACAACGCTGGGATACGATGGTCGAGGCGTTTAATACTCTGCTGGTGTACCTGATGATTGCCGCGATCAACGGCTGGCTGTTGATTCTCTGGTATCAATACAACCGTCGGCGAACACATTCCCGACGCCATGCCCGCCTGGCGTCGCTGCAGAGGGACGAACTTGCCCGCAGTTTTAACATTGCGCCGCAGATTATTTCGGAGATGAGCCAGTACAATCTGCTGACGGTCTATCACGACAATATTGGTCGTATTATCGATTTAAAAACCGCGTCTCATCATCGCGGCTAAAAAAAAGCCAGCCTGCGGTAAACGGGCTGGCATTCTTTTCGGCAACAACGATTACTTCAGGTATTCACCGCTGCGCAGCGCTTCAATACGCTTATCCAACGGCGGGTGAGTCATAAACAGCTCACTCAACGATTTGGATTTACCGTTGATGCAGAACGCCATCATACTGCTGGCTTCCTGCGGTTCATAGCTGGTTTTCAAACGCTGCAGCGCCGCAATCATCTTCTCGCGGCCCACCAGCTTCGCCGAACCGGCATCAGCGTGGAATTCGCGATAGCGCGAGAACCACATGGTGATAATGCTCGCCAGAATACCAAACACCAGCTCCAGCACCGTCGCCACCGCGAAGTAAATCAGCGGGTTGCCGTTGCTGCTCTCTTCTCCGTCGTCACGGTTGCCGCCGAGGAAGCCCGCCGCAATCTGCGCAATGACGCGTGAGATAAAGATAACGAAGGTGTTCACAATGCCCTGGATCAGCGTCATGGTCACCATATCACCGTTGGCAATGTGGCTGATTTCATGGGCGATGACCGCTTCAGCTTCGTCACGGCTCATGTTCTGCAACAGGCCAGTACTCACGGCAACCAGCGATGCATCACGGCGTGCGCCGGTAGCAAAGGCGTTGATATCCGGCGCGTGGTACAGCGCAACCTGTGGCATGGCAATCCCTACCTGCTGCGCCTGACGAGCGACGGTTTCCAACAGCCAGCGTTCCTGCTCGTTACGCGGTTGCTCAATGACCTCGCCGCCTACCGATTTCAGCGCCATCCATTTCGACATCATCAATGAAACAATGGAACCGCCGAAACCAAATAGCAGCGCCATAATCAGCAGACCGGTCATGCTGCTCGACTGAATTCCTGTCAGGCTTAGCACCAGCCCAAACACAACCATCACGGCCAGGTTGGTCATCAGGAAAAGCGCGATTCGCATCATAATTTACTTTTAACCTCTTCTTAACAAAACGCACTATGCGATTATCCCTATCGTAGGGGTAATCCGCCGATTTTCAACGATCACGTGAGGCTAAGTCACGAGAAAGACACAACTTTACATTTTGTAGCATCATTGTTGACAAGAACTTGAGGGAGATAAAAAAACAGGCACAATTGCTTGTGCCTGTTGGGGTTACTTGCTTGCCGCCGGTTGTTCAGCGGGCGCGGATTTCTCCAGCTTCGAAAGGTCAACGGCGATATTCACCGTCTCGTCCAGATACGGATCTGGCTCTTTATAGTCTTTCGGTAAATCGTCCAGCTTCTTAATCGGCGGCTTGCCTTCACGCTTGTAGCGATCGTTCACGCGTGCCAGACGAGTCGCATCATCCTCTTCGTTCTCTTTTTCACGCTGGGCGTAATTGAGAGACACGATACTGCGCTTATCTTTCAGCGCGTTGAAGTGCGCAATATCTTTAGCGATGTACTGGAACTCAGGATCCTTCGCAATACGATCGGCATGCAGCTTCAGCAACTGAGGCTCAAACGGCGCCATGTCGCCAGACTTCACGTAGGTCGCCGCATTGATGCTATCCCACGGCAGCGCGTTGTCTTCGAACTTCTCACCGGTTTCGGTCTCTTCGTTACCGGTCGGCATCATGATGTCCGGCGTAACGCCTTTACGCTGCGTACTGCCGCCGTTAATGCGGTAGAACTTCTGAATGGTGTACTGAACGGAGCCCAGCGCCGGCCATTCAGGGCGCAGCATTTGATCGTAGATACGGTTCAGCGAGCGATACTGCTGTACGGTGCCTTTACCGAAGGTTGGCTCACCCACGATCAGCGCACGACCATAGTCCTGCATTGCCGCAGCAAAGATTTCCGACGCCGAGGCGCTGAAGCGGTCAACCAGCACCACCAGCGGCCCTTTGTAGTAAACCACGCCGTCATTGTCGCTGTCTTCGCGCACCTTACCGTTGTTATCACGTACCTGCACCACAGGGCCGGACGGAATAAACAGACCGGAAAGCGAGACCGCTTCGGTCAGCGCGCCGCCGCCGTTGCTGCGCAGGTCAATAATAACGCTGCTGACGTTCTGTTTTTCCAGCTTCTGCAGCTGAACCTTCACGTCTTCAGTCAGACCAACGTAGAAGCCCGGAATATCGAGTACGCCAACCTTATTGTTGCCCGTACCTTTCACCGACATTTTCACCGCGCGATCTTCCAGGCGGATACGCTCACGGGTCAGGGTAACAATACGGGTTTTTGAGCCTTTCCCGGCAGGAAGAATTTCAAGGCGTACCTTGCTGCCCTTCGGCCCTTTGATCAGCGCAACAACATCATCAAGACGCCAGCCGATCACGTCAACCATGCCTTTACCGGCCTGGCCTACGCCGACGATACGATCGCCCACGCTAATCGCCTTGCTCTTCGCCGCCGGGCCGCCTGCCACCATGGAGTTGATCACGGTGTAGTCATCATCCATTTGCAGCACAGCGCCAATCCCTTCCAGAGACAGGCTCATCTCGGTATTGAACTGTTCGGTATTACGCGGTGAAAGGTAGTTGGTATGCGGGTCGATTTCACGGGCGAAGGAAGTCATCGCCAGCGAGAACACGTCTTCGCTGTTGGTTTGCGCCAGGCGACGGATCGCGAACTTATAACGACGCGCCAGGGTATCGTGAATTTCTTTATCGTCTTTACCGGCGAGCTTGAGGCTCAGCTGGTCATATTTGACTTTGCCGTCCCACAGCGCATTCAGCTCGGCTTGATCCTTCGGCCATGGCGCTTTGCTGCGATCCAGGTTGAAGGTGTCATTACCGGTGAAATCCATCGGACGCTCAAGCACCTTCAACGCATACTCATAGCGCTCAAAGCGACGTTTTTGCGCCAGATTGTAGAGATCGTAAAAGACATCCAGTTTGCCGGAACGAAGCTCGTCGCCAATCTGCCCTTTCTTCGCCGCAAACTGCGCAACGTCGCTGGCCAGCAGCACGTTGTGGCTGTAGTCCAGGAGGTTCAGATAGCGGTCAAAAATTTTGGCCGAAAAGGCCTGGTCGAGATCGAACTGGCGGTAGTGAGAACGGGTAAAGCGCGAGGTGACGCGCTCGCTTACCGTGGCGTGCTGAGTCTCTTCCTTAAGCACAGGAAGTTGCTCAACACGGGTAATATCTTCCACCGCTAAGGCCTGGCCTGTTATTAATAACAGGCCAGCAAGCGCGGAGAGCCTAAAAAGTTTGTTCATGCCTGGCCCGGCCTCCGTTTCAGAACACCAGGTGTTCTGCGCGTACAATCATTGACATACCAGAAGTAAGCTGAACGCGAACGCCGTCCTTGGTGATTTCCAGGATTGTGGCATCCATAGCGTTATTGCCCGCTTTAACTTTCAGGGATTGGCCGACCGTCAGTGCGGACAGATCGGAAACCGGCGTCAGTTTTTCTTCGCGCACTTCGCGAGCCGGTTTAGCGGCTGGTTTTGCAGTAGCAGCGCGCGGCTTACGCTCAGCCCCTTCTTTACGGCGTACCGGAGGACGTGGTTTACGCTCACGACGCGGCGCATCGCCTTGCTCACCAGCAGCAGCGGCGGCTTCGCGTTTTTTCGCCTGCTGTTCAGCGCGCTGCGCCTGAACGCGAGCTTTGGCTTCTTCAAGCTGCTGACGTGCGTGCGCGACGTGCTGCTCGTCCAGCTCACCGCAAGGGTTGCCGTCGAGGTCGACGCGAACTGCACCGGCTTTGATACCGTACAGGTAGCGCCAGCTTGAAGTATAAAGACGGAGTGCGGAACGCAGTTGGGTTTTGCTGAGGTTCATCTCCCCTTCAACACGCTCGACGAGATCCTGAAAAATACCGACTTTCAGAGGACGAGCTTCACCTTCCGCGCTGAAGCACTGCGGAAAACGTTCGGCTAAAAATGCGATAACTTCTTTACTGCTATTCAACTTAGGTTGATTTTCCATGAAATTTCCTGATTACAACGGACGTAGCCAACAAGCCGCAGGCATGAACAGGCGACATTATAATGACGTCATCCGTAAATGCTACGTTATCCGTTGATTATCCTGCGACGGGTGCAAAGAATTTTTGGTAATCGGTGGCTTCAAGCACTTTTTGCAGGTGGCCAACCAGTTCACGCAACCCCTGTTCATCCTCTTCGCCAAAGCGCGAGAACACGGTGCTATCGATATCCAACACGCCAATAACCTGGTTATTGACCACCAGCGGCAGCACGATTTCGGCGTTACTGGCAGCATCACAGGCAATGTGCCCATCAAAAGCATGAACATCTTCTACGCGCTGAACGCGATTTTCCGCTACCGCGGTACCGCAAACACCGCGGCCCACCGGGATACGCACGCAGGCAATTTTGCCCTGAAACGGCCCG
Source organism: Kluyvera sp. CRP (assembly GCF_019930565.1). Classification (NCBI taxonomy): domain Bacteria; kingdom Pseudomonadati; phylum Pseudomonadota; class Gammaproteobacteria; order Enterobacterales; family Enterobacteriaceae; genus Kluyvera; species Kluyvera sp. CRP. Next base: position 4,136,554 of record NZ_CP082841.1, read on the forward strand.
AGAACCAGCGTATCGCCTTCCAGCAGGTAAAAACCGGCCCAGTTAACGTCGGACAGACGCTCGTACAGCAGCGCGCTGGTATTGGAGATTACCGCTAAGAAACTTGTTTCACCTGCCATTAATGCCTGAAAATCGCGGTTAAGATCCGCGTAAAATTCTGTTTTGCTCATTATTCAATCACTATTGTTTACGATGTTACTGATTCGTTACCTTGCCTGGGCCCTTATAAAATACGCATTAAGTGCGTTCGGGCTCAAGATGAATCCATACTTAGGTTAAGATAGAGTTATACATTCATTTATCAATGTAATAAATGGCACTGAAAACATCACGTATAACGCCGACGAAAAAAATACGAATTCACACGGTCAGAGAACCTTTGCCGTGGGCACATTACCAACGTTGCCCGCAGTGCGATATGCTTTTTCGGTTACCGGTCGTAAAATCATCGCAAAGCGCCTATTGCCCACGCTGTAACGCCAAAGTGCGCGACGGCCGAGACTGGTCGTTAACCCGTCTGGGCGCCATGGCGATTGCCATGCTGCTGCTGATGCCCTTCGCCTGGAGCGAACCGCTGCTGCGGCTGTATCTGCTCGGCGTCCGCATTGACGCCAATCTGCTGCATGGGATCTGGCTGATGACCGATAGCGGACACCCCATCACCGCCGCGATGGTGTTTTTCTGCACCGTCGCCGCTCCCGCGGTGCTGGTGACGTCCATCGCCTATTTGTGGCTCGGTAACATTTTAGGGATGAATCTTCGTCCTGTCCTGCTGATGCTCGATAAATTGAAAGAGTGGGTGATGCTCGACATCTACCTGGTCGGTATCGCCGTGGCCTCGATTAAGGTGCAGGACTACGCGTTCCTGCAACCTGGCCTGGGTCTGCTGGCTTATATCTCGCTGGTAGTGCTCAGTATCCTGACGCTGATTCATCTAAACGTCGAACAGCTTTGGGAACGCTTCTATCCCCAGCGCCCCGCCACGCGGCCTGACGGCGCGCTCCAGGTGTGCCGCAGTTGCCATTATACCGGTTTCCCGGATATGCGCGGTCGCTGCCGCCGCTGTCATACACCGCTTTATCACCGCGGCAAACACAGTCTGCAAAAAAGCTGGGCGGCGCTGATCAGCTCGATTGTTTTTCTGCTCCCCGCCAACCTGCTGCCTATTTCCATTATCTATGTCAATGGCGGCCGCCAGGACGATACGATTCTTTCCGGGATCCTGTCGCTGGCCAATAGCAACGTGGCGGTGGCGGCGGTAGTCTTTTTTGCCAGTATCCTGGTCCCCTTTACCAAAATTATCGTGATGCTGACGTTGCTTATCAGCATCCACTTTAAGTGCGAACAAGGGCTGCGGACGCGCATCCTGCTGCTGCGTTTCGTCACCTGGATTGGCCGCTGGTCAATGCTCGATCTGTTTGTTATTTCGTTAACCATGTCGCTCATCAATCGCGATCAACTTCTCGCCTTTACGATGGGTCCCGCTGCGTTTTATTTTGGCGCTGCGGTAATATTAACTATTCTTGCTGTTGAATGGCTGGACAGCCGCTTACTTTGGGACGCACATGAGTCAGGAAACGCCCGCTTCACAGACTGAGGCGCGAATTAAAACAAAACGTCGCATTTCACCGTTCTGGCTATTACCGGTCATCGCGCTGATGATTGCCGGCTGGCTTATCTGGAACAGCTACGAAGACCGGGGAGCGACCATCACCATCGACTTTATGTCGGCGGATGGTATTGTTCCCGGCCGCACGCCGGTACGCTTCCAGGGCGTTGAGGTGGGAACGGTTCAGGATATCCGCCTGGCCCGTGACCGCAGCAAAATTGAGGTCCGCGCCAGCATCAAAAGCGATATGGAAGACGCACTGCGGGCAGATACCCAATTCTGGCTGGTCACGCCGAAAGCCTCTCTCGCAGGTGTTTCCGGGCTGGATGCGCTGGTCGGCGGTAACTATATCGGCATGATGCCCGGTAAAGGCGAACCGCGTGACCATTTCACCGCCCTCGACACACAGCCGAAATACCGCCTGAACAACGGCGAGCTGATGATCCACCTGCACGCGCCGGACCTCGGTTCGCTCAATACCGGGTCGTTGGTTTACTTCCGCAAAATTCCGGTTGGCCGCGTCTACGACTACACGATCAATCCGAATAATCAGGGCGTCACCATTGACGTGCTGATCGAGCGCCGGTTCACCAATCTGGTGAAAAAAGGCAGCCGCTTCTGGAATGTCTCCGGCGTGAAAGCCGACGTTGGCCTTAGCGGCGCGAAGGTGCAGTTGGAGAGTCTGGCCGCGCTGGTTAACGGTGCGATTGCTTTCGACTCGCCATCCGATTCCCAGGCCGCCGGGCAGAACGATGAGTTTGGCCTCTATGAAGATCTGGCCCACAGCCAGCGCGGCGTGCTTATTCAGCTGCAGTTGCCGAACGGCGATGGGCTGAAAGCGGGATCGACGCCGATGCTGTATCAGGGGCTGGAAGTCGGTCAACTGACAAAAATGACGCTCAATCCGGACAGTTCGGTCACCGGCGAAATGACCGTCGACCCGAGCGTGGTATCGCTGCTGCGCGAAAATACGCGCATTGAACTCCGTCAACCGAAGCTGTCGCTGGAAAACACCAATCTAAGTCAGTTGCTCACTGGCAGTACCTTTGAGTTGGTGCCGGGTGAAGGCGCGCCAAAGGATCGCTTTACCGTACTCGCTGCGGATAAAACATTGTTGCAGCAGCCCGGCGTGTTGACGCTAACGCTGACCGCGCCTGAGAGCTATGGCATCGACGCCGGGCAGCCTATCATGCTACATGGCGTGCGCATCGGCCAGGTCATGGAGCGTACGCTGAACGCCAAAGGTATCAGTTTCGCCATCGCCATCGATCCGCAATACCGTGACCTGCTGCACGGCGACAGCAAGTTTGTCGTGAACAGCAAAATGGACGTCAAAGTCGGTATCGACGGTGTAGAGTTCCTCGGGGCCAGCGCCAATGAATGGCTGAGCGGCGGCATTCGCATTTTACCCGGAGAAAAGGGAGCGATGAAAGCCAGCTACCCGCTGTTCGCCAATCTGGAAAAAGCACAGGAAAATAATCTTAGCGATTTCCCGACAACCACGTTGATGCTCACCGCCGACACGCTTCCGGATATTCAGACCGGTTCCGTCGTGCTATACCGTAAGTTTGAGGTGGGTGAAATCACCTCCGTACAACCGCGCGCCAACGCGTTTGATATCGCGGTGCATATTAAGCCGGAATACCGTTCGCTGCTGACCCCGAACAGCGTGTTCTGGGCCGAAGGCGGCGCGAAAGTGCAGTTGAACGGCAGCGGGCTGACAGTGCAGGCTTCCCCGCTTTCACGGGCGTTAAAAGGCGCAGTCAGCTTTGATAACATCAGTGAAGCGAATAATGGAACCCGCAAGGGCGACAAGCGCGTCCTGTTCCCTTCAGAAACCGCCGCGCGCGCCGTTGGCGGGCAGATCACCCTGCATGCCTTTGATGCGGATAAACTATCAGCGGGCATGCCGATTCGTTATCTCGGTATCGATATTGGGCAGGTACAAAGTCTGGATCTCAATGCCTCGCGCAATGAAGTGCAGGCCAGCGCGGTTCTTTACCCTGAGTATGTGAATACCTTCGCCCGCCGCGGTACCCGTTTCTCCGTGATCACACCGCAAATCTCAGCGGCCGGCGTTGAACACCTGGATACCCTGCTCCAGCCGTACGTCAACGTTGAGCCGGGTCACGGTGAGCTGCGTCGCGATTTTGAACTTCAGGAGGCGACCATTTCCGATTCACGCTACCTCAACGGCCTGAACGTGGTCGTGGAAGCGCCGGAATCCGGTTCGTTGAGTATCGGTACACCGGTGCTGTTCCGGGGAATCGAAGTCGGTACCGTTACCGGCCTGCATCTCGGTAGCCTCTCTGACCGGGTGATGATTGAAATGCGCATCGGCCAGCGCTATCAGCATCTGGTGCGTAACAACTCGGTCTTCTGGCTGGCTTCCGGCTACAGTCTCGACTTTGGCCTGATTGGAGGTGTGGTGAAGACCGGCACCTTCAATCAGTTCATTCGTGGCGGTATCGCTTTCGCCACGCCGCCAGGAACGCCTCTGGCACCGAAGGCGCAGGAAGGCAAACACTTCCTGCTGCTCGAGTCCGAGCCGAAAGAGTGGCGCGAATGGGGTACCGCGCTTCCGCGTTAACGCCCTCCCTCACGCGCCGGTGTCCCGTCACCGGCGCGTTTTATGATAGACTGCGCGCTCTTTATCTCCTTGTGGTATTCGCCAGTGGCTCAAAACTCTGTCTATTTTCCTGATGAATTCCTCGCGCAGATGCGTGAGGCCATGCCGGCTCATCTCTCGTTTGACGCATTCCTTGCCGCCTGCCAGCGCCCGCTGCGTCGCAGTATTCGCGTGAATACGCTGAAAATCACGGTTGATGATTTCCTCACTCTGGTCGCCCCTTATGGCTGGCAACTGACCCCGGTCCCCTGGTGTGCGGAAGGCTTCTGGATTGAGCGTGATGACGAGGACGCACTGCCGCTGGGCAGTACCGCTGAACATCTGAGCGGGCTATTTTATATTCAGGAAGCCAGTTCCATGCTGCCGGTAGCGGCACTGTTTGCCGACGGACTGCAGCCGGTTCGGGTAATGGACGTTGCCGCGGCCCCGGGCTCGAAGACCACGCAGATTGCCGCCAGAATGGGCAACCGCGGTATGCTGCTGGCCAACGAATTCTCCGCCAGCCGGGTCAAAGTGCTGCACGCCAATATCAGCCGTTGCGGCATCAGCAATACCGCGCTCACACACTTTGACGGCCGCGTGTTCGGCGCCGCCTTACCCGAGTGCTTTGATGCCATCCTGCTCGATGCCCCCTGTTCCGGCGAAGGCGTGGTGCGTAAAGATCCCGATGCGTTGAAGAACTGGTCGCTGGCGAGTAACCAGGCGATCGCCGAAACCCAACGCGAGCTGATCGACAGCGCTTTCCACGCGCTGCGTCCGGGCGGCACACTGGTCTACTCGACCTGTACGCTGAACCGCGACGAGAACGAGTCGGTCGTCGCCTGGCTGCTCGCGCGTTATCCGCAGGAAGTCGAGATTATGCCTTTGGGTGAACTCTTCGCTAGCGCTGACCAGGCATTGACGCCTGAAGGCTTCCTGCACGTGTTCCCACAAATTTATGACTGTGAAGGATTCTTCGTCGCTCGACTGCGTAAGACCGCGGCGATTGAAGCGCTGCCAGCGCCGGGCTACAAGGTGGGTAAATTCCCGTTCACCCCGATGAAAACGCGCGAATCCGCTGCCGTTGAGAGTGCAGCGCGCAGCGTGGGCATTGAATGGGATGAGGCGCAAACGCTCTGGCAGCGCGACAAAGAGGTTTGGCTGTTCCCTACCGAAATCGCGCCGCTGCTGGGTAAAGTTCGTTTTTCCCGTATTGGGCTGAAACTTGCCGAAACGCACAACAAAGGTTTTCGCTGGCAGCACGAAGCGGTCGTTGCGCTGGCTAATACGCAAAAGCTGGGGCATGAGCTGACGCTGGAAGAAGCGCAGGAATGGTATCGTGGCCGCGACGTCTATCCGCAACAGCCGCCCGCTCACGACGACGTGATTGTCACCTTCCAGGGATTCCCGCTGGGGCTGGCAAAGCGCATTGGTTCACGATTGAAAAACAGTTATCCCCGCGAATTGGTACGAGATGGGAAACTGTTCGCCAGCAGGTCGGAGTAGCGGACAAAAAAGCGCACTTTTTAACTGGCGTAATTCTCGACGTTGACTACGCTGAAAAGGTACGGCTTAACTGGTCGTACCACAACGGTCAGCAGATTAACGGAGAGCATGATGAGTAAAACCAGCGTACGCATTGGCGCATTCGAAATTGATGACGCCGTGCTGCATGCCGATCAACACGGCGAGCGAACGTTAAGTATCCCTTGTAAGTCCGATCCCGATTTATGTATGCAGTTGGATGCCTGGGACGCCGACACCAGCATCCCGGCCCTTCTTGATGGCGAACGTTCCGTTCTTTATCGCAAGCACTACGATCAACCGTCCGATGCCTGGGTTATGCGGCTTGTCTAACCCAAAAGGAACCCGCCCACAGGCGGGTTATTTATTTGGCGTGCGGCACCACAGTGTACAATGATGCTTGACCATGAGGTCGGGTTTTAAAGCGGCGATGCACCCACAGATATTGCTCCGGTGCCCGTAAAATCTCACGCTCGATAATTTTATTCATATAGCTGGCAGCGGGGATCTCATCCCCACTCGGATAGTCTGTCATCGCTTCGCTGATATGCAGGGTATAACCTTTCTGGCAAGGTTTACGCACCATGGTCACCGTCAGCATGGCCGCGCCGGAAAGACGTGACAGTACGTTTGTTCCATTGGTGGTTGCCGCCTCGTTGACAGAGAAAAACGGCGCAAAAACGCTGCCTTTCGGGCCGTAGTCCTGATCGGGCGCGAACCATACCGCTTCACCGGCCTTCAGCGCCTGCACCAGACCCCGCAAGTTACGACGGTCAATCATCGCTTTATTCGAACGCAGACGCCCGGTAGTCTGCACCCATTCCATTAGCGGATCGTTGTGCGGACGATAGGTCGCCATCATCGGACGACACAGCCCCATCGCACGGCCACCCAGCTCCAGAGACATGAAGTGAACGCCAACCACCATAACGCCGCGCTGCTCTTTCAACGCGTTCATCAGGTTGGCGTACCCTTCCACATCAAACCATTTTTTGACGCGGGCATCGCTCCAGAACCAGGCCATCCCGGTTTCAATCAGCCCCATGCCCAGAGACATAAAGTTTTGCTCGATCAGCGTCTCACGGTCCGCGGCATCCATATGCGGGAAACAAAGTTCAATATTACGTGCCGCAATCTGCTCCCGGCGTTTTAGAAAGCGTCGGGATGCTTTACCCAGCGACGTGCCAAGGAGATGTAAAACGGGGTAAGGTAACTGTACAACCAGCCATAAGGCGGCCAGAGCGAACCACTTCAGCCCGTTGCGCGGGTGAAGTAAAGCGGTATCAAAATTTTTAAACATCATTCTTTCCAGCAACGAAATGCAAGGGTAACACTTAAGGAGAATCGATTCCGTTCATTCATCTTTATGCGTTTGTGTATATGTTGGACCCTGCTGCATTCGACAAATTCACTTCCCGGACGTTTATTTACAAACGGCTGGTATCAGAGGCATGAGGCGGGGGTGGCAGGCTGTGGCTCAACTCGCCGCAAGCATGCGCCTTTTTGCTGCAAAAAAATAGAGAATTTAATTCACATTACAAAATTATTTTTTTAATGCTAACTTTTCATATTATTAGCGGGTTATGAAACTTTTAACGTGATGATTTTAATCATTTTTCTTTTTATCAGTGCGACAACGCGTGATGTTTTGACTCTCGGTTATGTTTGGAACAGAACTTAAAGAAATCGGGTAAGATTCCTGGCTACCCTCACCTTCCCTGCGCATATGAGAGATAAGAAAATTCTTCTTTGCGATCAAATTTTCGCGGATGAATCTTCAGTAAGCGTTAAGATAAGGGCTCAATCGAGTTGGCCCACCTGCAACTCAAAAGATGAAGGGAGTAATCAGAACATAATGCAGCGTCAGAACGTCTCATCATCAAGAATTAAATCAATTGGTTATGATGCAAAGCAAAAAACACTGGAAATAGAGTTCTTCAGTTCAGGCATTTACCAGTATGTCGGCGTCACCTCAAAAACGTATGAAACATTTCTCAGCGTGAAGTCAAAAGGACGCTTTTTTGATGGGGTCATTAAAGACAAATTCCTCTGCCGAAAAATAGGCTAAGCACCCTATCAGGATTTGCATACTGTACATCGCCATAATAGAAAACAAAAAGCCAGCGGTTAGGCTGGCTGAGTGGCTAAGATGCGTGGTGCTGTGACCAGTATCAACTCCCTTTGTAAGTCGAGTATCCGTACTGACTTAGCAAGAGAGGAATATGAAGCTTTTCGTTTGTCTTCGTCACGGTGAACAACACCGGCACCTCAGGGAAGAATGAGGTCAGCTTTTCGCGCTTAAAATAATCGCCTGTTTTGAACGTCACTCTGTACACCCCTGGCTGCATATCCTTGTCTTCAGGGTACAAGGACTTAATACGGCCATCGCTATCTGTTTTCCCTTGCGCAAGCATATCCCAACCTGTCGACTGTTGTTTTTCCAGAGTGACATCAACGTCTTTTGAAGGGATTCCTGTTTGCTGGTTGAGAATATGAACGCTAAGGGTTCCTGCTGGCGCACTAAACGCAGCCGGTGCGAAGACCACGGTAGACAGCAACATCAGACTCATTATTTTGTTCATTTTTTCTTCCTGTGATTAAAGACACAGGTCAAGCTTAAACATGTTTTTGACAAAGAAAATTCAACTTTTTGTTATGATTTCTTCAGCACACAAAAACAGCTGTTTTTACTCTTTAGCACATCAGACTAGACGGCAACGCTCGGTGCTCTATCCCTGCCCCTGACGGTTGCAGTTTCATTAAACACCATATTGGTTTTGCAAAAAATACATTTTGCGCCAAATGGATTTTTCTCTGAAACATCAAATACTGATGTTCGATATTGGGAGCCATGACAACATGGGCACCGAAAATGAATATTTAAATTCATAAGATATACCTCTTAAGGGGAGAAACTTCACTTTGTGTTTCAACAACATTGCATTCATTGAAATTTTAACTTTATGCAATAAAACACCAGCGATGCTCTGAATAAATGTGTAGGCTGTCAGCCCTTTGAACCAGGAAATATCTGACACAGAAAATTCTGACGCCAGACCTTGCTGAATGGCAAACTCAACATTGCGCCCTTCAAATAGGGTATTTAAATCATTTCCCTGAAACGCAGATATTGTACGTTGAATTCAAAGAGAGAAGATATCAGCGATAGCGCCAGACGATGAGGACTACTCAGTAGAATGTTTTACGTTGTATGCATTGCATAACTGCCATTACCATTAATGCATGTTCCGCGATGATTAGCAAATTTTATTTTAGCCGTCCAGCAGTCTTTATTGAAATATGGCGATAAAATTCGCTTTTTATTTTTTTAAGCGTATAGTTTGCCCGAGTTTTTTTAAAAGGAATCTATTTGTCTCGTAAAATGACAGGAATTGTCAAAAGTTTTGATGCCCTTAGCGGCAAAGGTTTTATCACCCCATCAGATGGTCGAAAAGACGTTTTACTTCATATCTCCGCAGTGTATAGCAGTGAATCTGAATCCCTGATACCTGGCGTCCGCGTTGAGTTTTGTCGTATCAACGGCCTGAAAGGACCGACGGCTGCGAACATCTACCTATCCTGATCTTCTACCGTTCATCGCACTTTCGCAGCTTATCAAACTGACTCTTATACAAAGGCACGTGATGATGACATTACCCCCCGACTGGCAGAACACAAAAATTTAACAATAACGCAAAAAGATCTGGACGGGCGTGGTGCTGAGTATGATATGGTTTAGAGAGCATATGGAGATTGCAGGAGATTTTCATCGGGTGGGGAAAACCCCCGATGTAAATAACCAATAGAATGATACAGATAAAAAGAGACCGAATACGATTCCTGTATTCGGTCCAGGGAAATGGCTCTTGGGAGAGAGCCGTGCGCTAAAAGTTGGCATTAATGCAGGCTAAGTCGCCTTGCTTTATAAGAATAGATGACCGTGACAGCTTTTCCAGTCCACAGGCCTGGTGAGTGGAAAATTTTCGTCGAATAAACGGCATAGCATAAAAAAAACCGCAACCATTCAGCGAGAATAGTTGCGGTTTTTTATTGAATATTAAAGAGATTTGCTATGTATCAGCAAAGTTTCTCTGCGCGCTCGATAAATGGCGCAAGGCTCATTTTCACCCCAGGCTGATTCGGATCGTCAATCTGAATTACGCTCAACGGCTGCGCCTGAGTCTTACCGGCCTTTACCTGCTGCTCTGCCACATCGTTCAGCGGATACTGCACCAGTGTGCTCGGGTTAATCACATACAGCGCATTATCCGCACGGCAAGTCAGCATGACCTCTTCGCGATTAAATGCCCACTTCTCTTTTCCCACCTCGAAGCGGCTGACGGTAATGACCTGCGCTGCCAGCGCGCTGCTGGCAGTGGTTAACAACAACAAAGAGAGAATAATCTTTTTCATAATTCGCCAGTTCAATTAAAAAGGTTCCCAGGTGGCAAAAAGGCTGACGCACGCCAGCACCAGCGCCGCCAAAACAATTTCCACCTGCGTGGTACGTAAAAAGACGCGCTGCGCCCATCCATTCGCCGCCGTCATCTTCGGCACCAGTAAATAGCGGTTAAACAGCGCCATGATAATCATCAGTGCGACCAATCCCACTTTCCCCCACAGCGCAACGCCGTACGGGGTCGAGGCGGTGAAACCACCCTGAATCATCCAGGTATTGACCAGCCCCGTTGCTACCGCACCTGCCACGGCAAGATGCCCATAACGGGAGTAACGCATCATCGTCGTAATGGCGAGCTTGCGCCAGCGGCCTTTTGCCAACCGCAAACAGTACAAAAAGGGGACCAGCCCGCCGGCCCACGCCGCAGCGCAAAGTAGATGCGCGGCGTGATTAATGCGCTGTGCCACCCCGACTGCGCCTTCATACATCGCCGCATGGCCAACGCCAGCCAGCAGAATAAACTGCGCGACGCACAGAAGCAAAAGTCGCCGCATCATCTGCCGTGGCTGTACACACGCTATACCCAGCGCCACCCACGCCAGCACGATTTCCCACAGCCATACGCTGCCAAACTGCGTATGCAGTACCGCCTGCCAGACCTCCGGGCGCCAGGTGTCTGACCAGCCCTCCCCCATTAACCCACCTTGCGCCACCAGCATCAGCATAGCCGACAGCACACTCAGCCCTAACGAGCTACGCAACAGCTGGGAAAAACGCTGTATCAACAGTCGGCGTAGTTCAGATGGCGCCCACCAGCCCGCGTAAAGCGTGCAGCCGAAGGCCACCATCAGCGAGGCAAAATGAATAAATCGCAGACCAATATAGAGTGCCGCTAGCATGGTTACTTCACGCTAAACTGGTACTGACCTTTCGTTTTGTGCCCGTCAACCGACACCACGTGCCACTCAACGGTATACAGACCAGGCGTCAGCGTTTGGGATAACGGAACAATCAGCTGCGTTTTGTCATTTTCGCTGCGCGTCGCCTTGCCTGTGTCAACAACCTGTTGCTCCGGGCCGATCAGCTTAACGCCGCTAAAGTTAGCCTCAATACCTTCAGAAAAATTAAGCGTCAGCGTTTGCGGCGTCGACGTGATTTCAGCATTGGCGGCAGGTGTTTGTTGTTGCAGGTGAGCGTGAGCCCATACGGGCGAGGAGCCGAAGGCACTCAGAAGAAGCAGTGTGGCGCAGAGCGTGCGAGGCGCGGTGAATTTCATTTCCATCATTCCCTTTTGTTATCAATATAAGTCAAAGAATAACGCTGTATAATGTTCACGTCGAGATGAGCGCCCTCCGGACTTGCCATTTTGCGAGACTCTTAGTAACTTTTGCGCGTATTCCCAAGGAGAAAACCATGCAAACCAATCTGGCTGCCCTGCCTCAGCAGGAAATGGATAAAGTTAACGTCGATCTTGCCGCGGCGGGCGTTGCCTTCAAAGAGCGATATAACATGCCGGTTGTAGCCGAAGTCGTCGAGCGTGAACAGCCAGCGCACCTGCGCGACTGGTTTCGCGAGCGGCTCATTGCGCATCGTTTAGCATCGGTAAACCTTTCCCGTCTGCCGTATGAGCCGAAACAGAAATAATTATTACTGTTAGTTACAATTCCTTACATCAGACTTGTTACTATTGTCCGGAATAAAACTCGCTGACAACGTGTTGAAGGACGCAACGATGCTGACATGGACTATTGCTGCAGCGCAATATGCGCCCCGAAGGGGAGATATCGCAGACAACATCACTCACCATTTGCGCTTTATTGACGCCGCAGCCGAACAGGCGTGTAAAGTGCTCATCTTTCCTGAACTCTCCCTTACCGGCCCCAACGACGAGCACACGCTCCCCGCGCCGCCATGTGATAGCCAGCTGCAACCGCTGCGCGATGCCGCGCAGCGCCACCGGATGACCATCATTGCCGGGCTGCCAGTGGAGAACGCGGGCAAACGTATTAAGGGAATCGTGATTTTCGCGCCCGATGCCGACGCGCCGATTAAGCAACAGCAGGGGCACGGTACTTGCCTGGCGCCAGAATCGGATCAGGTCAGCGTCTTTGAGCTAAACCACGAAGGTTGTGAGCTTTCCCCTCAGGCCTCGCTGCTGGCGACCGTCAGCTGCATGGCGGAACCACAGCAGCAGCGTATCACCCAACGTCTGCAGCGGTTTGCGCATAAGTACGCCATCGCGGTATTGAAGTCGAATTACGCCAGCGGAACCTTTTCCGGAGGCAGCGCGCTGTGGGATGAGAATGGCCAGCTGATCGTTCGGGCCGACAGCGGAGAATTGCTGCTCACCGGCAGAAAAAGCGCTCAGGGTTGGCAAGGCGAGATCATTCCATTACGCTAGTCCTTTTGGCCGGGAGTTCGCCATGCTGCGCGTTATTGATACCGAAACCTGTGACCTGCAAGGAGGCGTCGTGGAGATTGCCTCCGTCGATGTTATTGACGGGCAAATCGTCAACCCGATGAGTCACCTGGTTCGACCCGACCGCCCCATCAGCGCGCAGGCGATGGCGATCCACCGGATTACCGAAGAAATGGTCGCCGATAAACCGTGGATTGAAGACGTCGTGCCGTTCTACCAGGGAAGCCCCTGGTATGTCGCCCATAACGCCAGCTTTGACCGCCGCGTGTTGCCGGAGATGGATGGCGAGTGGATTTGCACCATGAAACTGGCGCGTCGCCTGTGGCCGGGAATTAAGTACAGCAATATGGCGTTATACAAATCCCGCAAGCTGAACGTAGCCACACCGCCGGGGCTACATCACCACCGCGCGCTGTATGACTGCTACATCACCGCCGCGCTGCTGATCGATATCATACAAACCTCTGGCTGGACGCCGGAACAGATGGTTGACGTCACCGGGCGCCCCGCGCTGTTGCGTACCTTTACCTTCGGTAAATACCGCGGACAGGAAGTGGCGGAAGTGGCAAAAAACGATCCGGGCTACCTGCGCTGGCTGTTTAACAACCTTGACCGCATGAGCCCGGAACTGCGTTTAACGTTGAAGCACTACCTCGGCCAATAGCTAACGCTCTGATTGTCCTGGCAGGGTTCCCTGCGCCAGGGCAATCAGGAAGGCATACTCCAGCGCGACCCCTTCATAGCTCTTATAGCGCCCGGACTTACCGCCGTGCCCGGCATCCATCTTAGTACACAGTAGCAACAGGTTATCGTCGACCTTAAGTTCGCGTAGTTTGGCCACCCATTTTGCCGGTTCCCAATACTGTACCTGCGAGTCATGCAACCCGCTGGTGACCAGCAGGTGCGGGTAAACCTGCGGCTGTACGTTGTCATAGGGGCTGTAGGATTTCATATAGCGATAGTAGGTTTCATCCTGCGGATTGCCCCACTCTTCAAACTCGCCGGTAGTGAGCGGAATCGACTCATCCAGCATCGTGGTCAGCACATCCACAAACGGTACCTGCGCGACGACGCCGTGGAACAGTTCGGGTCGCTGGTTGATAACGGTGCCCATCAGCATGCCGCCAGCGCTACCGCCCATGCCATAGCACAAATTCGGCGCGCCATAGCCCTTCGCCAGCAGCGCATCGCAGACATCCAGATAGTCGTTAAAGGTGTTGTGCTTTTTGAGGAATTTGCCGTCTTCATACCACTGCTGCCCCAGTTCGCCGCCACCGCGAATGTGAGCGATAGCAAAGACGAAACCGCGATCGAGCAGGCTCAGACGACTGCTGCTGAAATCGGCGTCCATGCTGGCGCCGTAAGAGCCATAGCCGTAGACCAGCAACGGATTTTTACCCCGACGAAAATGCTCATGGCGATAGACCAGCGAAACCGGCACCTCAGCGCCATCACGCGCAGTTACCCACAAGCGTTCGCTGCGATAACGACTGGCGTCGAAGCCTTTCACCTCCTGCTGCTTGAGCACGCGACGCTCGCCGCTGTCCATATCAAGCTCAAACAAGGTATCCGGCGTGGTCATCGACGAGTAGCCGTAGCGCAAACAGGCCGTTTCCGGTTCCGGATTATAGGCAATCCAGGTGACATAGGCCGGATCGTCAAAGGCGATGGCCGTCTCCTGATGAGTTTGCCGGTGAATCTGCCGCAGGCTGGTTAATCCGCGCTGACGCTCTTCTACAACCAGCCAGTCGCGGAATAACGTGAAATCTTCCAGCATCACCGTATCGCGCGCGGCGATTATCGTCTGCCACTCGCCCTCTTCCCCGTTTACGCCCCGGTAGAGGCCAAAGTTTTTACCTTCGCGGTTTGAGCGAATATAAAAATGTCCCTGGTAGTGATCAAGACTGTATTCATGATCTTTACGGCGAGCTAAAAATGTCTGTGGTTTCGCATCCGGGATATCGGCATCCACCAGCAGCATTTCGCTGGTTGTCGCGCTGGACAAGGCAATCACCACGAACTGGCGTGACGATGTCTTATGCAGGCTGACGTAGAACGTGTCATCCTGCTCTTCATAGATAAGCTCGTCCTGGGTACCGGGTTCCCCTATCTGATGACGCCACACCTGCCACGGCAGTAGCGTCGTCGGGTGCTGGCGTACGTAATAGAGCGAGCGAGAATCATTGGCCCACACCACGCCCGGCGAAACATTTTCAATCACCTCCGGTAACCAGGTCTCATTTTCCAGATGACGAATCCGCAGGCCGTACTGGCGGCGCGAGAGGAAATCCTCGGTTACCGCCAGCAGATTATTGTCGGGAGCAACGTTTAGCCCTCCAAGGGTATAAAATTCGCTGTGTGCCGCGCGCTTGTTTTCATCAATCAGCAGCGACCACGACTCTTCTCCCAGCGCCTGGCGTTGATAAAGGGCATATTCACGCCCCGGCTCAAAGACCTGGCGATAGCGATAGCCATTTTTAATGTAAGGGGCGGAAACCTCTCGCGGCGGGATTCGGTCAACAATCTCTTTCAGCACGCGATCCTGTAGGCTTTGCTGGGATGACATCACCTGGCGGCCATAGGCGTTTTCCTGCTGTAAATAGTCGATAACCGCGGGCCTGGCGCGCGTGTCATCGCGCAGCCAGTAGTAGTTATCAATGCGCGTATCGCCATGCAAGGTCATGGCGTGAGGGATCCGTTTTGCTTTTGGCGGCATCTCGTTATTCTTCTGTTTTAGTCACACCCTATAAGGGTGGACAAATTACACAATGATGCAAGCAAAAGCGGTGATAAAACGCATTAAAGTTGCTGTTTTTGCTGCTGTAAATCGCGTTCTATCCCCTCACGGACCTCCAGAGGCAGTTTCAACGCTTCGCCCAGCGCGTTCAGATAGCTGCGTTCCATAAAATGATCGATATCTATCGCCGCACAGCTGATGAAGTACAGTTCCAGCGCCTCTTCTTCATTATGCACATCTCTTGCCAGACGCTGAGGGTCGAGAGGTTGTTCCATCGCCCGCGCAATCATCGCACGCCCCTGCTCTTCAATGCCGGCTTCACGCAGCTGTTGTTCAATGGCCTGCTGTTCTTTGGCATCAATATGTCCATCGCTCTTCGCCGCAAAGACCAACGCCAGAATCAAGCGTTCGGTACGCACATCCAGCGGCGCTGGCGCTTCACCGTACTGGCTGGCGGTTTGTGGGTCTGCGCGTAATTTATCTTTATACTTGTTCCACAGCACGCTGCCAGCGACTGCGCCGCCTCCCACCAGCAACGCGCCGGTGCCGTACTTCGCCAGCATTTTTCGGGACGACTTACTGGCCAATAGTAGCCCAGCAAGGCCGCCTAACGCGCCGGGCACCAGCATTTGGCTGAGATCGCTTTTACCGCTACCCGATTTTTGCCCCAGCAGAGACTGCAGTTGATTAAGCCAGCCTGACATACGACCTCCAGTATAAATATGTGAGATGCTCAGCCTAAGCGAGCTGATGTCAGGATATGTCTGTTCCACATAAAGATGCGCAAATATCCAGCGATAGCGCGGCCCGATTGCCGACAACGAGACACGCGCAAACGTTTTCGTTTATAATGCGGCAAATTTTAGTGAGACGGTGGAATAGGTAAAATGACGTTATTAGGCACAGCTCTGCGTCCGGCTGCGACGCGCGTAATGCTTCTGGGTTCCGGCGAGTTAGGCAAGGAAGTGGCGATCGAATGCCAGCGATTGGGTATCGAAACCATTGCCGTTGACCGCTACGCCGACGCCCCGGCGATGCACGTCGCGCATCGTTCTTATGTAATTAACATGCTCGATGGCGCGGCGCTGAAAGCGCTGGTTGAGCAGGAAAAACCGCACTATATCGTGCCGGAGATTGAAGCTATCGCCACCGATATGCTGATTGAACTGGAGCAGGCGGGTCAGCACGTCGTGCCCTGCGCACGCGCCACCCAACTGACCATGAACCGCGAAGGCATTCGCCGACTGGCGGCAGAACTCCTCAAGCTGCCAACCTCAGCCTATCACTTCGCCGATAGCGAAGCCCAGTTTCGCCAGGCGGTTGCCGACATCGGCTTACCGTGTATCGTGAAACCGGTGATGAGCTCATCCGGCAAGGGCCAGACCTTTATTCGCCGTGAAGACCAGCTCGCTCAGGCGTGGCAGTACGCGCAGGAAGGCGGCCGCGCCGGTGCCGGGCGCGTAATCGTCGAAGGGGTCGTCAATTTTGATTTTGAAATCACCCTATTGACCGTTAACGCCGTAGACGGCGTGCACTTTTGCGCGCCAGTCGGCCACCGTCAGGAAGATGGCGACTACCGTGAATCCTGGCAGCCGCAGCAGATGAGCGCGCTGGCGCTGGAGCGCGCGCAGGCAATCGCGCGCGAGGTGGTGCTGGCACTCGGCGGCTACGGCCTGTTCGGCGTTGAGCTGTTTGTCTGTGGCGACGATGTGGTGTTTAGCGAAGTTTCGCCGCGTCCGCATGATACCGGAATGGTCACGCTGATTTCGCAGGACGTTTCAGAGTTCGCTCTGCATGTGCGTGCTTTCCTTGGCTTGCCAATTGGCGCCATTCGCCAGTATGGCCCTTCCGCTTCTGCCGTGCTGCTGCCAACGCTGACCAGTAACAACGTGACCTTTGATAACGTGCAGAATGCGCTCGGTGCGGGTGTGCAACTGCGGCTGTTCGGTAAGCCGGATATCGCCGGTTCACGCCGCATGGGGGTAGCGCTGGCCACCGGCGATAGCGTTGAAGATGCCGTTGAACGCGCCAAAATCGCTGCGGCCGCCGTCGTTATTCAGGAATAAGAAAAAAGGCGGGCTGCTCACGCATACCCGCCTTTCTTTTGCTTACCCGATCATCAGACCGGGTACAGCAGACACCTTACAGCTTCGCGCCTTCAACCGCTTCGCGAGCCAGCTTGGTGATGCGATCGTAGTCGCCAGCTTCCAGCGCGTCTGCCGGAACCAGCCAGGAACCGCCGATACACAGCACGCTTTTCAGCGCCAGGTAGTCACGGTAGTTAGCCGGAGAGATACCGCCAGTCGGGCAGAAACGGATGTGAGAGAACGGACCTGCAATCGCCTGCAGCGCTTTCACGCCACCGTTCGCTTCAGCCGGGAAGAATTTGAACTCTTTCAGGCCGTGCTGCATACCCAGCATCAGTTCAGAAACAGAGCTAATACCCGGGATCAGCGGGATAGTGCCTGCGGTAGCCGCTTTCAGCAGTTCGTCGGTCAGGCCCGGGCTGATAGCAAACTGCGCGCCAGCGTCGGTCACTTCTTTCAGCTGCTGTGCGTTAGTCACGGTACCCGCGCCCACGATAGCATCCGGAACTTCTTTCGCAATGGCGCGGATAGCGTCCATCGCGCAGTCGGTACGCAGCGTCACTTCCAGTACGCGAACGCCACCGGCAACCAGCGCTTTTGCCATCGGTACTGCGTGCTCAAGCTTGTTAACCACGATTACCGGGACTACCGGGCCAGTGGTCAGGATTGCTTCAGCCGTTGTTTTCCAGTTTTTCATCAGAAATATTCTCTCGCCAGATCTACAAAACGTGTCATCTTAAAAGGTAATACAGGTTGCGCCCTGTTCCGCACCGGACAGTTTTTCCCGTAATGCGCCAAACAGTTCACGGCCTGTCCCCACGCGCGAAGCGCTCAGATCGGGAATATGCGGTTGGCGTGCGGCCAGTTCAGCGTCATCAACCAGCAGCGTTAGCTCGCCGGTCTGGCCGTTCACGCGGATCATGTCGCCATCGCGTACTTTTGCCAGCAGGCCACCGTCATAGGCTTCAGGCGTTACGTGAATCGCTGACGGTACTTTACCGGATGCACCGGACAGTCGTCCATCAGTGACCAACGCAATTTTGAAACAGCGGTCCAATAATACACCAAGTGGCGGCATAAGTTTATGTAATTCTGGCATCCCGTTCGCTTTTGGCCCTTGATGGCGCACAACCACGACGCAATCTTTGTCCAACAGGCCCGCTTCAAAGGCTGGCAGAACATCATGCTGGCTTTCAAAAACTACGGCAGGCGCTTCAATCACCTGGTTTTCAACCGGCACCGCGGAGGTTTTCATCACCGCACGGCCAAGGTTGCCGCTCAGCACTTTGGTGCCGCCGTGTTTTGAGAACGGTTTATCGAAGGTAGCAATGACGTTGTCATCCAGCGACGCGGTGGCGCCTTCACGCCAGTCCAGCTTGCCTTCGTTCAGCCACGGTTCCATGGTGTAGTGAGACAGGCCAAAACCGGCGACGGTGTTCACGTCTTCGTGCAGCAGCCCGCCTTTCAGCAGCTCGCGCACCAGCACCGGCACGCCGCCCGCTGCCTGGAAGTGGTTGATATCGGCCGGGCCGTTCGGATACAGACGCGCCATCAGCGGTACCACTTCTGACAAGTCGGAGAAATCATCCCAGTTAATGATAATGCCCGCCGCGCGCGCCATCGCCACCAGGTGCATGGTGTGGTTAGTCGAACCGCCGGTCGCCAACAGCGCCACGATACCGTTGACCACCACTTTTTCGTCAATCATTTTACCCAGCGGCATCCATTCATTACCGTTGCCGGTCATGCGGGTGACCTGACGCGCCGCCGCGGCGGTCAGTTCGGCGCGCAGCGGCGCATCCGGATGAACAAAGGAAGAACCCGGCAGCTGCATCCCCATAAATTCAATCACCATCTGGTTGGTGTTGGCGGTGCCGTAGAAGGTACAGGTGCCCGGCGCGTGGTACGACGCGGCTTCGGATTCGAGCAGCGCGTTACGGTCAACTTTTCCTTCAGCATAAAGCTGGCGAATGCGCACTTTTTCTTTGTTCGGCAGGCCGCTGGCCATGGGGCCTGACGGAATGAAGACAGATGGCAAGTGGCCGAATGACAGCGCAGCCATCGCCAGCCCTGGGACGATTTTGTCGCACACGCCAAGGTACAGCGCGCCGTCAAACATGTTATGAGACAGCCCCACCGCAGCGGACATGGCAATCACTTCGCGGCTCAGCAGCGAAAGCTCCATCCCGTCCTGACCCTGCGTCACACCGTCACACATCGCCGGGACGCCGCCTGCAACCTGCCCCACCGCATTCACGCTGTGCAGCGCTTTGCGGATCACGTCCGGGTAGTGTTCGTAAGGCTGGTGGGCAGAAAGCATGTCGTTATAGGAGGTGATGATCGCGATATTGTTACGCAACATGCTTTTCAGCGACGCTTTATCGTCTGGCTGACAGGCGGCAAAACCGTGCGCCAGGTTGCCACAAGCGAGCTGAGAGCGGTGAACCGTTTCAGTTTTGGCTTGTTCGATACGTGCCAGATAAGCCGCGCGCGTATCGCGAGAGCGTTCAATAATGCGATTTGTTACCCGTAACATTACAGAGTTCATAAAGGCTCCTTAAATTTTTTCTGTCCAGGCTGCGGCTCACGACGGTGTTTACATAGGGCTGACGAATCAATAAATGCCCGTATAGCGCAGCTCAGAGGCAAAGGTCTATTCGCAGTGTAATAAAAAAAGCCCCGGGGGTGAATCCTCCCGGGGCTTAAATGCGCAAAAATAGCACTACTTGCTGTGTTAGATCATGTTACCGGTAAAATAACACTTCTGGATTACCGTCAGGCCTTACTCAAACTCGTTCCAGGAACGGCCATCGCGAGTAATCATGGCGACGGATGCCACCGGCCCCCAGGTTCCCGCCTGATACGGTTTCGGCGCGTCTTTATCGCTAGCCCAGGCTTCGGTAATGGAATCGACCCACTTCCATGCTTCTTCCACTTCATCGCGGCGCACGAACAGCGCCTGGATGCCGCGCATGGTTTCCAGCAGCAGACGTTCGTAGGCATCGGCCAGATGCGTCTGATTGAAGGTCTCGGAGTAGCTCAGATCCAGCTTAGTCACCTGCAGGTTATGCTTGTGCTCCAGACCCGGAACCTTGTTAAGAATCTGAATATCAACGCCTTCATCCGGCTGCAGACGAATAGTCAGCTTGTTCTGCGGCAGCTCAGGCCAGGTTTCTTTGAAAAGATTCAGCTCTGGGTTTTTGAAGTACACAACCACTTCTGAACATTTGGTCGGCAGACGTTTACCGGTGCGCAGGTAGAACGGCACCCCCGACCAGCGCCAGTTATCAATGTCCACACGAATGGAAACGAAGGTTTCGGTGTTGCTGGATTTGTTCGCGCCCTCTTCTTCAAGGTAGCCCGGCACCTTCTGCCCTTGCGCAAAACCTGCGGTGTATTGTCCACGGACGGTTTTTTCACGCACGTTGGTATGGTCAATGCGACGCAACGACTTCAGAACTTTCACTTTCTCATCGCGGATGCTGTCAGCACTTAAATCTGAAGGAGGCGCCATGGCAATCATGCACAGAACCTGTAACAGGTGGTTCTGGATCATGTCGCGCATTTGACCGGCCTGGTCGAAGTACCCCCAACGGCCTTCAATACCGACCTCTTCGGCCACGGTGATTTCCACGTGATCGATAGTGCGGTTATCCCAGTTATTCACAAACAGGGAGTTGGCAAAGCGCAGCGCCAGCAGGTTGAGTACCGTTTCTTTACCCAGATAGTGGTCGATACGGTAAACCTGGCATTCTTCGAAGTATTCACCCACCTGGTCGTTAATCTCGCGGGAGGTTTCCAGCGAGGTGCCCAGCGGTTTTTCCATGACGACGCGCGCCGGTTTGGCGTTCAGCTTCGCTTCACCCAGACCGCGGCAGATGGCGCCAAAGGTGCTAGGCGGCATCGCGAAATAGTTAATGGTGATGCGATTTTTTTGATCAAGCATCTCGCCAAGACGCGAAAACGCCGGCGCATCATTCACATCAAGATTGCAGAAATCAAGACGCGCGCTGAGGGTATTCCACAAGCCTTCATCAATCTTCTCTTTCATGAAGGTTTCAAGCGCTTCGCGGACAACTTTGGTGTATGCCGCTTTATCCCAGTCTGCACGGCCTACGCCGATAATCCGGGTGTCCGGATTAATCTGACCGGCTTTTTCCAGCTGATACAGGGAAGGCAGCAGTTTTCGGCGGGCCAGGTCTCCCTTCGCGCCGAAAATGACCAGATCGCATGCCTGGGCCGTTTGCGTTACCGCCATGTCATTCTCCTCAGTTTATAATCCCGGTTCTATGCCAGGCTATCTACCCGTCGCCGTTCAGGTTTTTATGAAAACGACGGATATCGTTGTAATTTTCTTACGGTGCACTGTACTGTGTTTACGAAATTGCCGAAACCCTTTAACGGCTTTGACCGCCTTCGATCGCACAATTCGGAACCACCATCGCCGTATAGTCAGGGCAATTGGCCTGTTTTGTTCGTTCTTTCGCCCGAAAGGTGTCAGTTAAAATACGACACCGATCATGTAATGAAAAAAAACAACATATTTTGCTGTTCCTATTCACTTTTCATCCCGCTTCAAGCGTATATTCTTGCTAAAACGCCTGCAGATTTCACCCATTAATGGAATCGTTTCAATCTATGAGCGCCTTGTCACGATGAACATGCTGGAAAGAATCCAGTCCCAACTGGAAAACCTTAGCAAATCCGAGCGAAAAGTCGCAGAAGTGATTCTGGCGGCCCCTGAACAGGCAATTCATTCAAGCATTGCCGCACTCGCCCTTGAAGCTGAGGTCAGTGAACCGACCGTTAACCGCTTCTGCCGCAGTCTGGAAACCCGAGGCTTTCCTGATTTTAAACTGCATCTTGCCCAAAGTCTGGCTAACGGTACACCGTATGTTAATCGTAATGTGGACGAAGATGACAGCGTTGAAGCCTATACGGCCAAAATATTCGAATCGGCGATGGCGAGCCTTGCTCACGTGCGGCAATCGCTCGATATGTCGGCGGTGAATCGCGCGGTGGATCTGCTGACCCAGGCAAAAAAAATCGCCTTCTTTGGTCTGGGGTCTTCTGCCGCCGTGGCGCACGACGCCATGAACAAATTTTTTCGCTTTAACGTCCCTGTCATCTATTCCGATGACATCGTTTTGCAACGAATGAGCTGTATGAATTGCAGCGACGACGACGTTGTGGTGCTGATTTCCCATACCGGGCGAACGAAAAGCCTGGTCGAGGTCGCCCAGGTGGCGAGGGAAAATGACGCGATGGTCATCGCCATCACCTCCGCCGGTACGCCGCTGGCCCGCGAGGCCACGCTCGCCATCACGCTGGACGTCCCTGAAGATACCGATATCTACATGCCGATGGTGTCACGTTTGGCGCAGTTGACCGTGATCGATGTCCTGGCCACCGGCTTTACCTTGCGCCGCGGGGCGAAATTCAGGGATAACTTGAAGCGAGTCAAAGAAGCGTTGAAGGAATCGCGCTTTGATAAAGAGCTATCGACACACAGCGATAATCACTAAAAGCGATAAAAAAAGTGTAACCTATTTAAGCATTCGGTAACCCGTTATTGGCATATTGCCGAATTCCTGTTCACGCAACACCTGAGTTGTATTAGTCAACGGAGTATTACATGTCCAGAAGGCTTCGCAGAACCAAGATCGTCACCACGTTAGGCCCAGCAACCGACCGCGATAATAACCTCGAGAAGGTAATTTCCGCCGGCGCTAACGTCGTACGTATGAATTTCTCTCACGGTACGCCAGAAGATCATCAGTTACGTGCCGACAAAGTACGCGAAATTGCAGCAAAACTGGGGCGCCATGTAGCTATCCTTGGCGATCTGCAAGGACCAAAAATCCGCGTATCGACCTTCAAAGAAGGCAAAGTTTTCCTGAATATTGGCGACAAATTCCTGCTGGACGCCAACCTGGGTAAAGGTGAAGGCGACAAAGAGAAAGTAGGCATTGACTATAAAGGCCTGCCTGCAGACGTCGTACCGGGCGACATCCTGCTGCTGGATGATGGCCGCGTGCAGTTAAAAGTGCTGGAAGTTCAGGGCATGAAGGTGTTCACCGAAGTGACCGTCGGCGGACCACTGTCCAACAATAAAGGCATCAACAAATTAGGCGGCGGCCTGTCCGCTGAAGCGCTGACCGAAAAAGACAAGGCCGACATTCTGACCGCCGCCAAAATCGGCGTCGACTATCTGGCCGTCTCCTTCCCGCGCTGCGGCGAAGATCTGAACTACGCTCGCCGTCTGGCCCGCGAAGCCGGTTGCGATGCGAAAATCGTCTCCAAAGTTGAACGTGCGGAAGCCGTCTGCAGCCAGGATGCGATGGACGATATCATTCTCGCCTCCGACGTGGTGATGGTTGCCCGCGGCGACCTCGGTGTCGAAATTGGCGACCCGGAGCTGGTCGGTATTCAGAAAGCGCTGATTCGTCGCGCACGTCAGCTGAACCGTGCGGTCATTACCGCAACCCAGATGATGGAATCGATGATCACCAACCCGATGCCGACCCGTGCGGAAGTCATGGACGTGGCGAACGCCGTACTGGATGGTACCGATGCGGTGATGCTGTCTGCGGAAACCGCGGCTGGCCAGTATCCATCCGAAACCGTTGCGGCCATGGCACGCGTGTGCCTGGGCGCAGAAAAGATCCCAAGCATCAACGTGTCTAAACACCGTCTGGATGTGCAGTTCGACAACGTCGAAGAAGCGATCGCCATGTCGGCAATGTACGCGGCCAACCACCTGAAAGGGATTACCGCGATCATCACCATGACCGAATCCGGCCGTACCGCGCTGATGACCTCACGCATTACCTCCGGTCTGCCGATTTTCGCCATGTCTCGCCATGAACGTACGCTGAACCTGACCGCGCTTTATCGTGGCGTCACGCCAGTGTTCTTCGACAGCGCCTGCGACGGCGTTGCGGCAGCCCACGATGCGGTAAACCTGCTGCGTGATAAAGGCTACCTGATGTCCGGTGACCTGGTGATTGTCACCCAGGGCGACGTAATGAGCACCGTGGGTTCAACCAACACCACGCGCATTCTGACCGTCGAGTAACGCTCACGTTCTTGATGTAAAAAACCGGACGATGTCCGGTTTTTTTGCACTCAGAACAGGGCGTGAACGGTCTGGAGTCATCCCGACGTCGCTTTGCTCGCCCAGGGTTTAAGCTATTTCTTTTTCTTTGGGTAGAGTTCTTTTCGCTGATACGGCTCGATCTCACCAGGCTTGCGCGTCTTCAGCAACTTCAGAATCCACGTATACTGCTCGGCGTGCGGACCCACAAAGATCTCCACTTCTTCATTCATGCGGCGGGCTATGGTGTTGTCATCCGCTTCCAGCAGGTCGTCCATCGGTGGGCGCACCAGAATCGTCAAACGATGCGTTTCACCGTTATAAACCGGGAACAACGGCACCACGCGCGCACGGCACACTTTCATCAGTCGCCCTATCGCCGGCAGCGTGGCTTTGTAGGTTGCAAAGAAATCGACAAACTCGCTGTGCTCCGGGCCGTGATCCTGATCGGGCAGATAGTAGCCCCAATAGCCCTGACGCACTGATTGAATAAAAGGTTTAATGCCATCATTACGCGCATGCAGGCGGCCGCCAAAGCGACGACGCACGGTATTCCACACATAGTCGAACACCTTGTTGCCCTGGTTGTGGAACATCGCAGCCATTTTCTGGCCCTGCGAAGCCATCACCATCGCCGGGATATCGACCCCCCAACCGTGCGGGACCAGGAAGATAACGTTTTCACCGTTGCGGCGCATTTCGTCAATAATCTCCTGCCCCTGCCAATCGAGACGCGGCAGAATTTTTTCCGGCCCTTTCAACGCCAGCTCGGCCATCATCACCATCGCCTGCGGCGCGGTAGCGAACATCTCATCGATAATCGCTTCGCGCTCGTCTTCACTTTTTTCCGGGAAGCAGTACAGAAGATTGATTTGCGCGCGACGCCGAGCGCTACGGCCAAATCGCCCCGCCAGACGACCCAGTTTTCCCAGGATAGGATCGCGCAATTTTGCGGGAACGTAGGCAATCCCTGCAAATGCCAGCACGCCTAACCATGCCCCCCAGTACTGCGGGTGACGGAAAGATTTCTCAAACTCGGGAATGTATTCACTGTTATTTTTTTTCGTTTCCATGCCTGTTCCAGGGTCGCATCATCAGGTCGGTGTGGATAATCAGATAGTTTAGCGAGGTGAGGTGCTTCGCACAAAAGAAAAAGCCGACACCCTGTGGGCGTCGGCTCTGAACGTTTACTTCTTAGACGAAACTAGTCAAAACGCAGCTGCGGCAGAACCTGTTTCACCTGCGCCAGATAATCGGTGCGGTCAGAACCGGTCAACCCTTCGGTACGCGGCAGTTTCGCCGTCAGCGGGTTCACCGCCTGCTGGTTAATCCACACTTCATAGTGCAGGTGCGGGCCGGTTGAACGCCCTGTATTGCCCGACAACGCAATACGATCGCCACGTTTCACCTTCTGACCCGGTTTCACCAACAGCTTACGCAGGTGCATATAGCGCGTGGTGTAGGTACGACCATGACGCAGTGCAACGTAATACCCGGCAGCGCCGCTACGCTTGGCGACAACAACTTCACCGTCGCCCACCGCGAGAACCGGCGTCCCTTGCGGCATCGCGAAATCAACGCCACGGTGCGGCGCGACACGCCCGGTCACCGGATTCAGGCGACGTGGATTAAAGTTAGACGATACGCGGAACTGACGCGAGGTTGGGAAGCGCAGAAAGCCCTTCGCCAGCCCGGTGCCGTTACGGTCGTAGAACTTACCGTCTTCCGCGCGGATCGCGTAGTAATCTTTACCATCAGAACGTAAACGTACGCCAAGCAGTTGGCTCTGCTCACGCTTGCCGTCGAGCATTTCGCGCGACATCAGCACCGAGAACTCATCGCCTTTTTTCAGCTTACGGAAGTCCATCTGCCACTGCATCGCTTTAATTACCGCGCTAACTTCCGCGCTGGTTAACCCGGCGCTGGTTGCGCTGGAGACAAAGCTGCCGCCAACGGTACCTTTAATCAGGCTGTTAACCCAGTCGCCCTGCTGCATCTCGCTGCTCATTTTGAAACCGTTTGCAACGCGATCGTAGGTACGGGTTTCACGACGCGACATTTCCCAGGTTAAACGCTGGAGATCGCCATCATCGTTCAATGTCCAGGAGAGCTGCTGGCCCACCTTCATGTTTTTCAGGTCTTTATCAGAAGCGGCAAGCTGGCTGATATTTCCCATATCAATACCGTACTGATTCAGGATGCTGCTCAGGGTATCGCCCGTGGATACCACATATTCATGCACGCCCGTTTCGTTATCGACTTTGTCGTCCAGTTCGTCCTGCGGGATGGCTTCATCTTCCTGAGCGGCCTGGTCAATCGGTTCACTGGCCTCCGGCAACAGAGAACGAATTTCTTTTTTCTCCAGCTCAATCGTCCGGGTAACGGGTGATGAAGAGGTTGGATGGTAAACGTATGGCCGCCATACGGCGACGGCCAACGTGAGAACGGTGAGTGACCCCAGCATAACGCGGTGGGGCCGCGGCAAATTGTTAAATGCCAGAGCGACAGAGCGGGCTATCTGCTGCACGTATTCACTTCCTTACTTATCTCCTTTCAGGCAGCTCGCATACTGGGTCGCCAGTTGAGTCAGAAACGCCGGATAGCTTTCTTTGCTCAGCTGTATATTCGTGCCAAGTGGGTCCAGCGTTCCCATGCGAACGTTGGTACCCCGCGCGACAGATTCAACGACAGCGGGCCTGAATTGTGGCTCAGCAAAAACGCAGGTTGCTTTTTGCTCAACCAACTGTGTTCTTATTTGATGTAAACGCTGCGCACCGGGTTGAATCTCAGGGTTGACGGTGAAGTGCCCAAGCGGCGTCAAACCGTAGTGTTTTTCGTAGTAACCATAGGCATCATGAAAAACGAAATACCCCTTTCCTTTCACCGGCGCCAGCTCATTCGCCACCTGCTTGTCGGTTGCAGCCAGATTGGCTTCAAAATCTTTCAGGTTGGCGTCAAGCCGGGCTCGACTCTGGGGCATAAGTTCCACTAATTTGTCATGGATTGCAACCGCCGAAAGCCGCGCTATCTCTGGGGATAGCCACAGATGCATGTTGTATTCGCCATGATGGTGATGTGCGTCACCTTTTTCGCCGTGAGCGTGGTCATGATCGCCCTCTTCCGCACCTTCGTCACCGTCGTCGTCAGCCCCTTTCATGAGCAACGGTTTCACGCCGTCCAGCTGCGAGATCGTCACTTTTTTTGCGGTGGAAATGCTTTGCGTTGACTTGTCCATGAAGGCTTCCATCTCCGGACCAATCCAGACCACTAAGTCCGCGTTCTGTAAGCGTTTTGCATCAGATGGGCGCAGTGAATAGTCATGCTCAGACGCACCGTCAGGCAGTAAAACCTGGGTCTCAGTGACGCCATCGGCAATCGCTGAAGCGATGAATCCTAACGGTTTCAGTGAGGCGACAACGGCGGCATCGGCACGTTGTGCGGCGCTACCCCAAAGGGCCATGGATAAAGCTGCGAAAAGAAGCGTATTTTTCTGTAACATAATGCGTCTAATAATCGAAATGAATGAAAGAAGTGTGATATTATAACATTCACTCTCTTGTGCAACCCCTAATTGCTATGACGAATCTTGTATCGCTGGAAAATGTCTCCGTCAGCTTCGGCCAGCGCCGGGTGCTCTCCGACATCTCACTGAATCTCAAGCCAGGCCGCATTCTGACGCTGCTTGGCCCTAACGGCGCGGGTAAATCTACGCTGGTACGCGTAGTGCTCGGGCTTGTTGCGCCCAGCGAAGGCGTCGTGGTGCGCGAAAAACAGCTGCGTATCGGCTATGTACCACAGAAGGTTTACCTTGATGCGACATTGCCGCTGACCGTCAAGCGTTTTTTGCGTCTGCACCCTGCTACACGTAAAGAAGATATTCTCCCGGCGCTCAAGCGCGTGCAGGCAGGACACCTGCAGGATGCGCCAATGCAGAAGCTTTCCGGTGGCGAAACCCAGCGCGTACTGCTGGCTCGTGCGCTGCTGAACAAACCGCAATTGCTGGTGCTGGATGAGCCGACTCAAGGCGTTGACGTTAATGGCCAGGTGGCGCTGTACGATCTGATCAACCAGCTGCGCCAGGAGCTGGACTGCGCGGTGCTGATGGTGTCGCACGACCTGCATCTGGTTATGGCGAAAACTGACGAAGTGCTGTGCCTCAACCATCATATTTGCTGTTCCGGCACGCCGGATGTGGTCTCAATGCACCCGGAATTTATCTCAATGTTTGGGCCGCGCGGCGCCGAGCAGCTCGGAATTTATCGTCATCAACATAACCACCGCCACGATTTACAGGGCCGTATTGTTTTACGTCGGGGAAATGGGCAGTCATGATTGAAATTTTACTTCCCGGTTGGCTTGCCGGAATGATGCTGGCGTGTGCTGCCGGCCCGTTAGGCTCATTTGTGGTCTGGCGTCGTATGTCCTATTTTGGCGATACTCTGGCGCATGCTTCCCTGCTGGGTGTCGCTTTTGGTTTACTGCTCGACGTGAATCCGTTTTATGCGGTCATCGCCGTGACGCTGCTGCTGGCGGCGGGGCTGGTGTGGCTGGAAAAGCGCCCTCACCTGGCGGTGGATACCCTGCTCGGCATTATGGCGCATAGCGCGCTGTCGCTCGGTCTGGTGGTGGTAAGCTTGATGTCGAACATCCGCGTCGACCTGATGGCCTACCTGTTTGGCGACCTGCTGGCGGTCACCCCGCAGGATCTTATCTCGATCGCGCTCGGCGTGATTGTGGTGCTGGCAATTCTGTTCTGGCAATGGCGTAATCTGCTGTCGATGACCATCAGCCCGGATCTGGCGTTTGTCGACGGCGTGAAGCTACAGCGGGTTAAGCTGCTGCTGATGCTGGTGACAGCGCTGACCATCGGCGTGGCGATGAAGTTCGTCGGGGCGCTAATTATCACCTCACTGCTAATTATTCCGGCCGCGACGGCACGTCGCTTCGCCCGTACGCCAGAGCAGATGGCGGGGATTGCGGTGGGTGTTGGGATGATTGCGGTAACCGGTGGGCTGACCTTCTCGGCGTTTTACGATACGCCAGCCGGCCCTTCCGTGGTGCTGTGTGCGGCGCTGCTGTTTATTCTGAGTATGACAAAGAAAGCCGCTGCCTGATTTTTCCGGCGTCGCTTCTCATACCGGGCCTACACATTCCGTAGGCCTGATAAGCGAAGCGCCATCAGGCACTAAGGCATCTCAGGCGGCTGGATGCCGAAGTGCGTCCACGCGCGCGAGGTTGCCATACGGCCACGAGGCGTGCGCTGCAAGAACCCTTGCTGAATCAGATAGGGCTCCAGCACGTCCTCAATGGTTTCTCGCTCTTCGCCAATTGCCGCCGCCAGGTTATCCAACCCGACCGGCCCGCCAAAGAACTTATCAATCACCGCCAGCAGCAGTTTGCGGTCCATATAGTCAAAGCCTTCCGCGTCAACGTTCAGCATATCCAGCGCCTGCGCAGCAATCTCTGCGGAAATAGTGCCGTCGTGCTTCACTTCCGCATAATCGCGCACACGCCTGAGCAGACGGTTGGCAATACGCGGCGTACCGCGTGCGCGACGCGCCACTTCCAGCGCGCCTTCATCGCTCATCTCCAGCCCCATATAGCGGGCGCTGCGGCCCACGATGTGCTGGAGATCCGGCACTTGATAAAATTCCAGCCGCTGTACGATACCGAAGCGATCGCGCAGCGGCGAGGTCAGCGAACCCGCGCGGGTAGTGGCGCCAATCAGGGTAAAGGGCGGCAGATCGATTTTAATCGACCGGGCAGCCGGGCCTTCACCAATCATAATGTCCAACTGATAGTCTTCCATCGCCGGGTACAGCACCTCCTCGACGACCGGAGACAGGCGGTGGATCTCATCGATAAACAGCACATCATGAGGTTCAAGGTTGGTGAGCATGGCCGCCAGGTCGCCCGCTTTCTCCAGTACGGGGCCTGAGGTGGTGCGAAGGTTAACGCCCATTTCATTGGCCACGATATTCGCCAGCGTGGTTTTCCCTAATCCAGGCGGGCCGAAAATGAGCAGATGGTCCAGCGCGTCGCCGCGCAGTTTCGCCGCCTGAATAAAGATCTCCATCTGCGAGCGCACCTGCGGCTGGCCGATGTACTCTTCCAGTAATTTGGGGCGGATGGCGCGATCGGCCACCTCTTCGGCTATCGTACTACCTGCTGAGATCAGGCGGTCTGCTTCAATCATCCTTTACCTCATAGCGCTGCGCGGAGCGCTTCGCGGATCAATGTTTCGCTGCTGGCGTCCGGACGGGCAATTTTGCTCACCATCCGGCTGGCTTCCTGAGGTTTATAGCCCAGCGCCACCAGTGCGGCAACCGCTTCCTGCTCGGCGTCGTCGCTCTCCGGACCAGCCGGTGAGGTCAGTACCAAATCGGCGGCTGGCGTAAAGAGGTCGCCGTGCAGGCCTTTGAAGCGGTCTTTCATCTCGACGATAAGACGCTCGGCGGTTTTCTTGCCAATCCCCGGCAGCTTGACCAGCGCGCCCAGCTCTTCACGCTCGACCGCGTTGACAAACTGCTGCGCCGACATGCCGGAGAGAATAGCCAACGCCAGCTTCGGGCCGACGCCGTTGGTTTTAATCAGCTCTTTAAACAGCGTGCGTTCCTGTTTGTTGTTGAAACCGTACAGCAACTGCGCGTCTTCACGCACCACGAAGTGGGTAAAGACAATCGCTTCCTGCCCGGCTTCCGGCAGCTCGTAAAAACAGGTCATGGGCATATGCACTTCATAGCCGACGCCGCCGGTTTCCAGAAGGACCAACGGGGGTTGTTTTTCGAGAATGATGCCTCTGAGTCTGCCTATCACGTGACGCTCCTGCGTTAAGGGCTGAAATGTAATGTACTATCATAAAAAAAGGCTGGATGTTTATCCAGCCTCATTTGTGATTATCGTAACCGCCCACGAGCTAAATTCAACCTGGCGTCACTCACCTGCATGGCGTTCTGGCTGACGTGGCAGTGGGTAATGGCGATAGCCAGCGCATCCGCGGCATCGGCCTGTGGGTTGGCGGGCAGTTTGAGCAACGTGCGCACCATATGCTGAACCTGGCTTTTTTCCGCGCTACCGATACCCACCACGGTCTGTTTGACCTGACGGGCGGCGTACTCAAATACCGGCAGTTCCTGGTTAGTGGCGGCGACAATCGCCACCCCGCGCGCCTGCCCCAGCTTAAGCGCCGAGTCGGCGTTTTTCGCCATAAAGACCTGTTCTATCGCGAAATAGTCCGGCTGGAACTGGGTGATAATCTCCGTCACGCCCGCGTAAATCAACTTCAGGCGCGACGGGAGATCCTCGACTTTGGTGCGAATGCAACCGCTGCCAAGGTAGGTCAACTGACGACCCACCTGGCGAATCACGCCATAACCGGTGATGCGCGACCCCGGGTCAATGCCGAGAATAATAGCCATCACGCATCTCCTGTTATGTTAGGGTTCAGCCACCTCATTCTAAGGTAGCAGCAACCTCGTCAGAGATTTCACCGTTGTGGTAGACTTCCTGAACGTCGTCACAGTCTTCCAGCATGTCGATAAGACGCAGCAGCTTCGGCGCGGTTTCCGCATCCATGTCCGCTTTGGTCGACGGAATCATTGAGACTTCAGCGGCGTCAGCTTTCAGACCTGCGGCTTCCAGCGCGTCGCGCACTTTACCCATCTCTTCCCACGCGGTGTAAACGTCAATCGCGCCGTCATCGAAGGTCACCACGTCTTCTGCACCGGCTTCCAGCGCTGCTTCCATGATGACGTCTTCGTCGCCTTTCTCAAAAGAGATCACGCCTTTTTTGCTGAACAGGTAAGCAACCGAACCGTCAGTTCCCAGGTTGCCGCCGGTTTTGCTGAACGCGTGACGCACTTCCGCAACGGTACGGTTACGGTTATCGGACAGACATTCAATCATCACCGCCGTGCCGCCAGGACCGTAACCTTCATAGATGATGGTCTCCATATTCGAGTCTTCATCACCGCCCACACCGCGCGCAATGGCACGGTTCAGGGTGTCACGGGTCATGTTGTTGGACAGTGCTTTATCCACCGCCGCACGCAGACGCGGGTTAGCATCCGGATCGCCGCCGCCCAGTTTGGCCGCCGTCACCAGCTCACGAATGATCTTGGTGAAAATTTTGCCGCGCTTTGCATCCTGCGCCGCTTTACGATGTCTGGTGTTGGCCCATTTACTATGACCTGCCATAAAAATATCTCCAAAAAACTTTGCCCTATCAGGCAGCGTTAATGACAAATTCTTCAATCGCCTGCCGGTTACTCCACGACTTGGTCAGCGCCGCCGCAACGGGCGCATCGAGCCATTGGTAGGCCAGGTGTTCAGTGAACACAATCTCCCGCTCGTGGGGCAGCGCAAGGCAGAACCAGGATTCCGTATTGCGCACCACGCCCGGCGCATAGCGATGTCGTAAATGTTGAAAAATTTCAAACTCCACCGTGCGCTGACAGTCCATCAAGGTCAGTTGCTCAGAAACAACGTCAATGGTGACCTCTTCCTTTACTTCGCGCATGGCGGCCTGCGACGCGGTTTCCCCCGCTTCCAGGCTGCCGGTAACCGACTGCCAGAAATCGGGGTCATCGCGTCGCTGCAACATCAGCACCCGTTTACTGTCCTGGGCAT
Organism: Kluyvera sp. CRP; assembly: GCF_019930565.1. Lineage (NCBI taxonomy): Bacteria > Pseudomonadati > Pseudomonadota > Gammaproteobacteria > Enterobacterales > Enterobacteriaceae > Kluyvera > Kluyvera sp. CRP. The sequence goes on from NZ_CP082841.1 coordinate 4,169,661, forward strand.
AAATGACCACCAGAATAGAGACGGGCTGCTTGAATAGCATGTTACTCGTTCTCCGCCGACGCTTTCGGCTCTTTTGCCACAACCTGGATACCCAGCTCGCCCAGAGAGGCCGGATTGGGGAAGCTTGGCGCTTCGGTCATCAGGCAGGCAGCCGCGGTCGTTTTCGGGAAAGCGATAACGTCACGGATGTTGTCGGTGCCGGTCAGCAGCATGGTCAGACGGTCGAGACCGAATGCCAGACCCGCGTGCGGCGGCGTACCGTACTTCAGCGCGTCCAGCAGGAAGCCAAACTTCTCGCGCTGCTCTTGTTCGTTGATGCCGAGAATACCGAACACGGTCTGCTGCATGTCGCCACGGTGAATACGCACAGAACCGCCGCCCACTTCGTAGCCGTTGATCACCATATCGTAGGCGTTGGCGACTGCGTCTTCCGGTGCCGCTTTCAGTTCTTCGGCGGTCATGTCTTTCGGCGAGGTGAACGGGTGGTGCATCGCGGTCAGGCCGCCTTCACCGTCGTCTTCAAACATCGGGAAGTCGATAACCCACAGCGGCGCCCACATCGTTTCGTCGGTCAGATTCAGGTCTTTACCCAGCTTGAGGCGCAGCGCGCCCATCGCGTCGGCAACCACTTTCTTGTTATCCGCGCCGAAGAAGATCATGTCGCCGTCCTGCGCGCCAGTGCGCTCAAGGATAGCTTCAATGATGTCGGCGGTCAGGAATTTAGCGACCGGGCTGGTGATGCCTTCCAGACCTTTGGCGCGTTCGGTGACTTTGATGTATGCCAGGCCTTTCGCACCGTAGATCTTCACAAAGTTGCCGTATTCGTCGATCAGCTTACGGGTCAGCGCAGCACCGCCCGGTACGCGCAGCGCAGCTACGCGGCCTTTCGGATCGTTTGCCGGGCCGGAGAAGACGGCGAATTCCACGTCTTTCAGCAGGTCAGCAACGTCCACCAGCTCCATCGGGTTACGCAGGTCCGGTTTGTCGGAACCGTAACGGCGTTCAGCTTCGGCGAAGGTCATGATCGGGAAGTCGCCCAGATCCACGCCTTTAATTTCCAGCCACAGCTGACGCACCATCGCTTCCATCACTTCACGCACCTGCGGGGCTGTCATGAAGGAAGTTTCCACGTCGATCTGGGTAAATTCTGGCTGACGGTCAGCACGCAGATCTTCGTCACGGAAGCATTTTACAATCTGATAATAGCGGTCGAAGCCGGACATCATCAGCAGCTGTTTGAACAGCTGAGGCGACTGCGGCAGCGCGTAGAATTTACCTTTGTGAACGCGAGACGGTACCAGGTAATCGCGCGCGCCTTCCGGGGTCGCTTTGGTCAGCATCGGGGTTTCGATATCGAGGAAACCGTGATCGTCCATAAAGCGGCGCACGAAGCTGGTGATTTTAGCGCGAGTTTTCAGGCGCTGAGCCATTTCCGGACGACGCAGATCGAGGTAGCGGTACTTCAGACGCGCTTCTTCGGTGTTGACGTGGTTAGAGTCCAGCGGCAGTGATTCTGAACGGTTGATGATAACCAGATCGGAAGCCAGAACTTCGATAGCGCCGGTTGCCATATCCGCGTTGATGTTCTTTTCGTCGCGCGCACGAACGGTGCCGGTTACCTGAATGCAGAACTCATTACGCAGTTCAGAGGCTAACTTCAACGCATCCGCACGGTCCGGATCGAAGAACACCTGTACGATGCCTTCACGGTCGCGCATATCGATAAAAATGAGGCTACCGAGATCACGACGGCGGTTGACCCAACCACACAGAGTCACCTGCTGCCCAACGTGGGACTGTCGAAGCTGTCCGCAATATTCTGTACGCATGAGATATCCCTTAACTTAGCCGTCGGCGGATTGTCGCCTGCCCTGCAGGCGTTACTGTCGCAGCTTTAGCTGAATGTCACTACTGGATGAAAAAAGGGGGCTATTATACTGGAAATTCTCGCTGACGATAAGCCCAGTGCGGTTTATACGCCTGTTTGCTGAACGCTTATTGCTTACGCTCACAAAAATTAACAATAATTATCCATTCGATCACCTGGCGACGATTGTAAGGTATGCCCCCGACAGCCCGCTTACAGAGGAAAAACCATGCTGAATTTAGTCGCAAACAAAACCGCTCTTGTCATCATTGACTTGCAGGAAGGTATTCTGCCATTCGCCGGCGGCCCGCATACCGCGAGCGACGTCGTGGCACGCGCTGCGCGTTTAGCCGAAAAATGCCGCGCCGCCTCTGCGCCGGTGGTGATGGTTCGCGTGGGCTGGTCCGCCGACTTTGCCGAAGCGTTAAAACAACCGGTTGACGCGCAGGCCCCGGCAAAAGCGCTGCCGGACAACTGGTGGACCTACCCAGCGGAACTGGGTAAACAGGACAGCGATATTGAAGTGACCAAACGCCAGTGGGGTGCCTTCTACGGCACCGATCTTGAGATGCAGTTGCGTCGTCGCGGCATTGACACCATTATTCTGTGTGGCATTTCGACCAACATCGGCGTCGAGTCGACCGCACGTAACGCCTGGGAACTGGGCTTTAATCTGATCATCGCCGAAGACGCGTGCAGCGCCGCTTCCGCTGAACAGCATCAGGGCAGCATGACGCATATTTTCCCGCGCATCGCCCGGGTTCGCAGCACCGAGGAGATCCTGGCCGCCTTATGATTTATCTAGGGCTTCCCCAATGGTCGCACCCGAAATGGGGGCGACTGGGTATTACCAGCCTTGAACAGTATGCTCGCTTCTTCAATTGCGTAGAGGGCAACACGACGCTGTACGCGCTGCCAAAAGCCGAGATCGTCGCCCGCTGGCAGGCGCAGACGGACGATAACTTCCGTTTCTGCTTTAAGTTTCCGGCGACCATTTCGCATCAGGCAGCGCTGCGCCAGTGTGACGATCTCACGCAGGAATTTTTCCAGCGGCTATCGCCGCTCGCCGGGCGGATTGGCCAGTATTGGTTACAGCTTCCCGCGACCTTTGGGCCGCGCGACCTCCCCGCACTATGGGCTTTCCTCGACGGCCTGCCAAAAGATTTCCATTACGGCGTGGAAGTTCGTCATCCTGGCTTTTTCAGTAAAGGGGATGAAGAACGGCAGCTTAATCGTGGCCTGCACGAACGCGGGGTGAATCGCGTAATCCTCGACAGCCGCCCGGTGCATGCCGCGATCCCGCACAATGAAGCTATCATCGAGGCACAGCGTAAAAAGCCTAAGGTGCCGGTGCACGCCGTGGTCACCGCCGGGCAGCCGATGGTGCGCTTTATCGGCAGCGATAATATGGCGCAAAATCTGGCGATGTTTACACCGTGGCTGGAAAAATTGCCGCTATGGCAGCAAACCGCCACGCCCTACTTGTTCCTGCATACGCCGGATATCGCCCAGGCGCCCGAGCTGGTAGACGCTTTGTGGAATACGCTGCGCGCCGCCCTTCCCGACCTCGGCGAGGCGCCGGCAATACCACAACAATCTTCTCTTTTCTGACGTTCCTACCTATGATAATGAGTGCCATCTGCCAACAGAAAGGGAGTTTGTATGGTTAGCGCGTTGTATGCCGTGCTGGCGGCATTGTTGCTGATAAAGTTTTCCTTTGATGTCGTTCGCCTGCGTATGCTGTACCGCGTTGCCTACGGTGACGGCGGCTTTAGCGAGCTGCAGAGCGCCATCCGCATTCACGGCAACGCGGTGGAATACATCCCCATTGGCGTGGTACTGCTGCTGTTTATGGAAATGAACGGCGCTGAGACCTGGATGGTGCACATTTGCGGCCTGTTGCTGCTGGCCGGGCGGCTGATGCACTATTATGGATTCCATCATCGCCTCTTCCGTTGGCGGCGCTCCGGCATGAGCGCAACCTACATTTCGCTGTTGCTAATGGTGCTGGCGAACCTCTGGTATATGCCGTGGGAGTTGGTTTTCTCCCTTCATTAGCGCACAATACGCCGTTTTTATTTTTCCGGATTTCACCTTATGTCTGACCGCGACACGCTATTTTCTGCCCCGATCGCCCATCTTGGCGACTGGACTTTCGACGAACGGGTAGCCGAAGTCTTCCCGGATATGATCCAACGTTCCGTACCGGGCTACTCGAATATTATCTCGATGATTGGCATGCTGGCCGAGCGCTTTGTGCAGCCCGGCACGCAGGTCTACGATCTGGGATGCTCGCTGGGTGCGGCCACCCTCTCCGTACGCCGTAACATCGCCTATAACGACTGCCGTATTATCGCCGTCGACAACTCTCCCGCGATGATTGAACGCTGCCGCCGCCATATCGACGCCTACAAAGCGCCGACCCCGGTCGAGGTGATTGAAGGTGACATTCGCGATATTGAAATTCACAACGCCTCCATGGTGGTGCTGAACTTTACCGTGCAGTTCCTTGAACCCGCTGAACGTCAGGCGTTATTGAACAAAATTTATCAGGGGCTCAACCCTGGCGGCGCGTTGGTGCTGTCAGAGAAGTTCAGCTTCGAAGACGCGACCGTCGGCGAATTGCTGTTTAACATGCACCATGACTTTAAGCGTGCCAACGGCTATAGCGAGCTGGAAATCAGCCAGAAGCGCAGCATGCTGGAAAACGTCATGCTGACCGACTCCGTTGAAGTGCACAAAGCGCGTCTGCGCGAAGCCGGTTTCGAACACAGCGAGCTGTGGTTCCAGTGCTTTAACTTTGGCTCCCTGGTGGCACTGAAAGCAGGAACCCCGGCATGATCGAATTCGGCAATTTTTATCAGTTAATCGCCAAAAGCCCGCTCTCCCACTGGCTGGAAACGCTGCCCGCGCAGATTGGCGCCTGGCAGCGCGATCAGCATGGTCTGTTTAAGCAATGGGCCAATGCCGTTGAATTTCTGCCAGAAATTCAGCCCTGGAAACTTGACCTGCTGCACAGCGTCACCGCGGAAAGTGAAACGCCGCTGAGTGAAGGCCAGCTTAAACGCATTGATACCTTGATGCGTAACCTGATGCCGTGGCGTAAAGGACCATTTTCACTGTATGGCGTTAACATCGACACCGAATGGCGCTCCGACTGGAAATGGGAGCGCGTATTACCGCATCTGTCTGACCTGAGCGGGCGTACCATTCTCGACGTCGGTTGCGGCAGCGGTTATCACCTGTGGCGCATGATTGGCGCAGGCGCGCATCTGGCAGTCGGTATCGACCCGACCCAACTGTTCCTGTGCCAGTTTGAAGCGGTGCGTAAATTGCTGGGTAACGATCAACGCGCGCACCTGCTGCCGCTGGGTATCGAGCAGCTTCCGGCTCTGAAAGCGTTTGATACCGTCTTTTCAATGGGGGTGTTGTACCACCGCCGCTCGCCGCTGGAGCATATCTGGCAGTTGAAAGATCAGCTGGTCAGCGAGGGTGAGCTGGTACTGGAAACGCTGGTGGTGGAAGGCGACGAGAATACGGTGCTGGTGCCAGGAGACCGCTACGCGCAAATGCGCAACGTCTATTTTATTCCGTCCGCGCTGGCGCTGAAAAACTGGCTCGAGAAGTGCGGCTTTGTCGACGTACGCATCGCTGATATGAGCGTGACCACCACCGAAGAGCAGCGCCGCACCGAGTGGATGGTGACCGAGTCGCTGGCTGACTTCCTTGACCCGAACGACCCGAGCAAAACGGTGGAGGGCTATCCCGCCCCGCTGCGCGCGGTGCTGATTGCCCGGAAGCCATAACCCTATTTTCCGTTCTCAGGCACATTTTCTCCTAAATATTTCAGCCTGCAACAAGGCGGCGACGCAGCGAGTCCCCTGGAGCGTACATCAGTACGTGACTGGGGCGAGCGAGGAAAGCCAACGCAGTGGCAGGTTGAAATATAACGGAGAAAAAAAGGCCCCTGTTTAATGGGCAGGGGCCTGGTACAAGCAAGCATCATATTGGGCGATATGACGCGCGGTAAAAAACGTTAGCTACTCATGCTGCGTGATGATCGCTTTCATTGCGGCCACTGCCGCGCCGTCGACGGCATAACGCGAATACTCATCAGCTTCAGGATCCGTTGACATTGACAATCCGGGGTTGCGATAACGCATGTCGGAGGGCAGCCATTGCCCCGCTGAACTGTGCACTTCTTTGACGCCTGCTTCCAGGAAGAGCGAAAGGTTGCTCGCTCTTACTCCTGCACCCGCCATAATGGTTGGAGTATCGTTACGGGCGATTAGTTCCCGAATTAATGAAATACCTTTTTCCGCCGACGGCTGTTGCCCCGAAGTCAGTATGCGGGCGACACCTAATTCCGCCAGTGCATCAGCAGCTTGCAGCGGATTCGCACACATATCAAACGCCCGGTGGAATGTCACCGCCAGCGGCCCCGCCGCTACCATAATTTGTCGCATCCGTGGGATATCGACCTGCCCTTCCGGGTTGAGCACGCCAATCACAACGCCGGGATACCCCAACGAACGAACCTGGCGAACATCTTCCAGCATGGCGGCAAACTCACCGTCGGTATAACAAAAATCACCGCCTCGCGGGCGAATAATGGGATGGATGGGTATCGTCACCCGTTGGCGCGTGGCTCTCAACACGCCGTACGACGGCGTCAGACCACCTTCCAACGGCGCGGCGCACAGTTCAATGCGGTCGGCCCCGTTCTGCTGCGCGATAACCGCGCATTCCGTGCTGTAACAGCAGATCTCCAGCAATGCCATGTCTCTCTCCCTTTTTCTCCAGCGTCCGATCATGCCACTGTTCCGTGCGACAGACCCCGCGTTAGCTCACATTGTTACACTGCCTGCTCACTGGCAACGATCTCTTCAATCGTCCACGGATGAAATTTTACCGTCACCTTGCCGTCAGTCACCGCCATGGTAGGGTTGGGCAAGCGTTCGCGTTCCCCTTTCGGCGAGCTGGTTTTCACCGAAATACCCGGCTGGCTCAGGCCGTCATCGGACAGCAACGCCAGCGCGCGGGCGTAAAGTTGCGTCGGCTCGCCCGGCAGGACGATTTCAATATGCTCCCAACCTTCATGGGGATAACGCTTCTCCCCCGGCCACGGCAGTTCAACGATCGTAAACCGCCAGTGCGCGACGCAGACCGGCTCATCGAGTTTGAACAGGCAGATGGGACGACCATTGATAATGTTTTCCGACAGCAGCGTACCGCACTGCTCGAAACCGGCTCGCCAACGTTCGGCAGTGGCATTCTGATGGCAGCGTAACGAAATGTGGTCAGCGTTGAGCGGCGCAATATCCAACCCCAGTCGCCGGGCAAGCGCGCTGAGCGCCTCGGTGAAGCGCGGGAGATCCGCAGAAATATCCTGTAGCTGTGCCATCGTCTGCCAGTTTGCCATTTCAGCCCTACTCTTAATCAATGAAAAGGCTAATCTACCCTGTTGTTGGCGCTGAACCAACCTATGAGGCGGACAAGCGATTAATCCCTGTTCAGGCGGCGTTGGGCCAATGCTGACGGCATCCGGCAAATGCAGTATACTCCCGCCTTAATTTATCCACACCCGGCGCTGAACCAGCATGGTGACGGCGTCTAAAACGTAAGGTATTCCGGTGAATATTCAGGCTCTTCTCTCAGAAAAAGTCAGTCAGGCCATGATTGCGGCAGGCGCACCTGCCGATTGCGAACCACAGGTTCGTCAGTCAGCAAAAGTACAGTTCGGCGACTATCAGGCTAACGGCGTGATGGCGGTTGCTAAGAAGCTGGGCATGGCGCCTCGACAACTGGCAGAGCAGGTACTGTCTCATCTCCAGCTTGATGGCATCGCCAATAAAGTGGAAATCGCCGGGCCGGGCTTTATCAATATCTTCCTCGATCCCGCCTTCCTGGCCGAGCATGTCACTCAGGCGCTGAAAAGCGATCGTCTGGGCATCGCGCAGCCGGAAGCGCAGACCATCGTGGTCGACTACTCCGCGCCAAACGTCGCCAAAGAGATGCACGTGGGCCACCTGCGCTCCACCATCATCGGCGACGCCGCGGTACGTACCCTTGAGCTGATGGGCCATAAGGTTATCCGCGCCAACCATGTCGGCGACTGGGGCACCCAGTTCGGTATGCTGATTGCGTGGCTGGAAAAGCAGCAGCAGGACAACGCCGGTGAAATGGCGCTGGCGGACCTTGAAGGTTTCTACCGCGATGCGAAAAAACATTACGACGAAGACGAAGCCTTCGCCGAGCGCGCGCGTAGCTACGTGGTGAAGCTGCAGGGCGGCGATGAATACTTCCGTAAAATGTGGCGTCAGCTGGTCGACATTACCATGTCCCAGAATCAGCTGACCTACGATCGCCTGAACGTGACGCTAACCCGTGACGACGTGATGGGTGAAAGCCTGTACAACCCGATGCTGCCGGGTATCGTAGCCGATCTCAAAGCCAAAGGTCTGGCGGTAGAGAGCGAAGGTGCAACCGTGGTGTTCCTTGACGAATTCAAGAACAAAGAAGGCGAGCCGATGGGCGTCATCATCCAGAAAAAGGATGGCGGCTACCTGTACACCACCACCGATATCGCCTGTGCGAAATATCGCTACGAAACGCTGCACGCCGACCGCGTATTGTATTACATCGATTCCCGTCAGCACCAGCACCTGATGCAGGCGTGGACCATCGTGCGTAAAGCGGGCTACGTTCCGGATTCCGTGCCGCTGGAGCACCACATGTTCGGCATGATGCTGGGTAAAGACGGCAAGCCGTTCAAAACCCGCGCCGGCGGTACCGTGAAGCTGGCAGATCTGCTGGATGAAGCGCTGGAGCGCGCGCGTCGTCTGGTGGCAGAGAAGAACCCGGATATGCCGGCAGACGAGCTGGAAAAACTGGCTAACGCCGTCGGTATCGGCGCGGTGAAATATGCGGATCTCTCCAAAAACCGCACCACCGACTACGTGTTCGACTGGGACAATATGCTGGCCTTTGAAGGCAACACCGCGCCGTATATGCAGTATGCCTATACTCGCGTGCTGTCCGTATTCCGTAAAGCGGAGCTGGAAGAAAGCGAGATCGTTAACGCTGCGGTTACCATTACCGAAGAGCGTGAGGCCCAACTGGCCGCACGCCTGCTGCAGTTCGAAGAGACGCTGAACGTGGTCGCTCGCGACGGTACGCCGCACGTGATGTGCGCCTACCTGTACGATCTGGCCGGTCTGTTCTCTGGCTTCTATGAGCACTGCCCAATCCTCTCTGCCGAGAGCGAAGCGGTGCGTAATAGCCGCCTGAAGCTGGCGCTGCTGACGGCGAAAACGCTGAAGCTCGGCCTCGATACCCTGGGTATTGAAACCGTAGAACGTATGTAATTCGATGCAGATATGAAACAAAGCCCGCGTCAGTACGCGGGCTTTTTTTATTCATCGGCCAGCCAGCAGCAAACTCAATGCAACCGGTGACTCTCCGCCAGCCAATTTTTGAAGATGTCACTGTGCAGTTTGTGCATCAAATCCACGGCCCCACTACAGCCTATTTTTTTCATCAGCGACTGGCGTGCCTGGTAAACCGTTTTGATATGCAGATCCATCAGCTCACTCATATCGGCGATCCGTTTGCCTTGCTTAATTAAATCAATTAACAGCCGTTCACGTTGGCTTAAGGAAACCGACGATTTATACATTCGCGGCTCTTCTGTTTTATCAGCAATTGAAATAACAAACCGCTGCAATTCCTCAATGCTTGACCGCATTGGAAATTGATAAATAGATCCGTTATTCAGAAATTGAAAGAATGAGCTATCGGTCAGTAACACTATTTTCGTTGTTTGCAGATCATAATTATATTCGCGAACTTCACTGTATCTCTGCTCGGTTAAAAACACATAGCGAATTGTGTCATCCGCCAATGAGAACTGGGTAAAGATGCTCTCGAGCCCCTGCCTGAGATAATTATCCGAAAGCCAAAAATCGGCATGCTTTGTCCGTACATAGTCGTCTCTACGCATGATGAAGTTATCCAGTGAAGGCGAAACAGGGAAAGGTCGATAATAAATTATTGACCAACCGTTTAATATTTAACGATTATCGAACCTTATATTCAAATATCATCCATGGTATGACCCACAACAATCTCCAGCGTATTTCTAATCACGTCGGCCTGAACAATGTCTTCGGTAACCTCCAAACGCTGTACAAGGGATAAAATGATATTTTTATTATTAATACATTCTCCCTGCATCAGAATATGGCGAATGATGGAACCTAAAACAACCGCTTCTTCCGCCAGCACTTCACCAGAGTGACGAAAATGGTCTGACAGAGAATGATCGCGTAACGCGCTGTAAATATCGGGTTGTTGAGTCATTGCTGCGTTCATTTTTTCACCATTAATAAAAGTAAGGTCTCAGTGCACTTTTCCCTTTCCTGAGTTTAAGCTTGCGCTTTTACCCGATAACGATTGGACCACTTCCATCTGTCCACGCGTGATTTGCTGCTTCGTTTCCTGGTTTTTATCCATCAGTACCGCCTCAATATCAGCAATGACCGATGTATAGACACGGCGTCGACTCGCGTCGGTTTCGATCGCCTGCAGAGAACGCAGTTCGGTAAGTAGAGCCATCGAGTTTACCGGCGCCTTACGCTTGAGTAATAACAACACTGCCTGCCCAATAAGTTCGTCAGTCAGTTTCTCAATGTCACTTCGCTTCATTACTACGCTCTCTCTTTCGATTGTCCCTCGTTCGCAGCCGCGATCGAGGGTTGAGTACGCCATTCAGCGCTCAAAAAGCAGACCGATCAACGCGTTGTAGTGGCCTTTCTCCTTCTCGCACGAGGTTTTCTCCAGCCGACTCAGTAACTTCGTACAAAGCGCTTTACGGTTAAGGTGACGACCATCGTGCAGTATCTCGACCACAATCTGACCCAGCGTTTCCTGCTGCGTTGGCAAGCTGGCCTTATTGAAATACTGTGCAATGGCACCAGCCGTATCAAAAATGTAACCATTTTGCTGCATGTGTTTCTCCTGTACGAGATAAGTAAAAGATAAACAGTGTGTGATTAAACGATACAAAAAATTGTACACAAAATCTGTACAACCGAACGAATCATATTTAACAAAAAATGCTAATCTTTTATTTTCATATAGTTAATGACATTTAATTCATCAGATAAATCGTAATATGTGTACACCAAATCACGAGGATAGTTTGACGCCAGCGGGCTCAGTTATTTCCAGAAAGACATAAGATGCTTAACAGGTAAAAACCATGTTAATTTAATGTGTTAAGCGCAGCGTAATCTGGTAGGGTTAGAGGACATTCCCCTCCTATGCCGGAAAATCATGCTCACCACTATTATCTACCGCAGTCATCTTCGTGATGATGTCCCGGTAAAAGCGCTCGAAAGTATGGTCGCCGACGCCAATATCAAGAATAATCGTGCAGATGTAACGGGGATCCTGTTATTCAACGGCACCCACTTTTTCCAGCTACTTGAAGGCCCTGAAGAGAACGTAAAAGCGATTTATCACGCTATCTGTGCAGATAACCGTCACTACAATGTGGTTGAACTTCTCTGCGATTACAGCCCCTCAAGGCGCTTTGGTATGAGGGGAATGGAGCTTTTCGATCTGCGCGAACACGGAAGGGATGAGGTATTACAAGTTATTCTTGATAAGGGAACCTCACGCTATCAACTGACCTATCGCGATCGTGCGTTGCAGTTTTTCCGGACTTTCGTGGAAGCCATCGAAAAAGAGAATTACTTCGAAATCCCCTCTGCCGATAGTTGGGATTTTATCGCGACTGAACGGACTCGACGCCTTTCTCCTCAACAGTTAAACCCCGAGGCCAGCTGCGGTTTTGCCTTTCAGCCGATCATCGACCCTCTCGCTCGTGAAGTTATCTCCCTTGAAGCGCTGCTACGTACCACCTCTGGCGACTCACCGCAGGCCTATTTCGCTGGCCTGAGCAGCGATGAGATCTATCTGGCAGATTTACATAGCAAAAAGACGGCTTTTGCGCTGGCCGCGGCGCTGGATCTGGGCGACTGCACTCTGTCCGTCAATATTTTGCCGATGACGCTGGTCAACGTGCCGGATGCGGTCGAAATATTGCTTCAGGCCATCGCCGAGAATCATCTCGTTCCTGAGCAGATCATCGTGGAATTCACTGAAAGCGAAGCCATTTCCCAGTTCGATGGCTTTAGCCGCGCGGTACGCGCGTTGAAAGGCGCGGGGATAAGTGTCGCTATCGATCACTTTGGCGCGGGATTCGCTGGCCTGCAGTTGCTCGCGCAATTTCAACCCGACAGAATTAAGATCAACCGCGACCTTATTCAGGATGTACACAAAAGCGGGCCACGTCAGGCCATTATTCATGCCATTATTAAATGCTGTACTTCGCTTGAAATTGGGGTATCCGCAGTGGGCGTGGAAAAGGCAGAAGAGTGGATGTGGCTGGAGTCAGCTGGCATCACGGAATTCCAGGGCCATTTGTTTGCATCCCCCTGTTTTCACGGCATCCCCGCCGTGGCATGGCCTGAGAAAAAAACTGAATTGTAACCGCATATGTTCCCCTGTCACCGCCAGGTGGCAGGCGTAAGGCTATCATTTTCTCCTTTATATCAACGAGATAATTTGTTCCTCTTCACATCCCGACCATATTAGGGCTTTTCTCGCTTCGCTTGATTAAAAACCAGCTGTACAATAAATTATAAATTGTACAATTGGTACCGATACGTAATTATTTCACGAGACGTACAAGCATAGAGATGAGGGCTGAATGGGATTTTACAGCATAGGCGATGTCGCCGAACGATGTGGTATCAACCCTGTCACCCTTCGAGCCTGGCAACGTCGCTATGGGTTGTTGAAACCCCAAAGAAGTGAAGGTGGGCATCGCCAGTTTGACGAGGAGGACATCCAGCGTATCGAAGAGATAAAACGCTGGATTAAGAACGGCGTACCAGTGGGCAAAGTGAAAGCCCTGCTGGAACAAAGTAAGGTCACGGCCCACGACGACTGGTTGACGCTGCAGGAAGAAATGATGGCGGCGCTTCGCTTTGCGCATCCCGCCAAACTGCGGGCTAAAATCCGCGCCCTGAGCCGCGAACACGCTTCTGGCGACCTGATCGACCACGTTTTTATCCCCGTCCGCCAGCGCATCAGCCTCGATCAAAATACCGCGCGCATCATGTGTAGCCTCCTTGACGGTGTTCTGATTGAGTTTGTCTGTTCCTGCCTCGCCGAAGCGCGTAAAAAAGCAGGGAAAGATGCACTGCTTATCGGCTGGGATACCGAAGACCGCACCCGTCTGTGGCTTGAAGCCTGGCGTCTGTCTCAGCAAGGCTGGCATATTGCCGTGCTCGCTGAACCCCAGGAATCTCCTCGCCCGGAGCTGTTTCCCGGACAGCAGCTGATTGTCTGGACCGGCATCACGCCAACCCGTCGGCAACAGGAGCTATTACAGCACTGGCGCGAGCAAGGTTATTCCCTGATTTTTCACCATGTATGATTTACCGGTGGCAGACTGCCGACGGTAAATTACTCCTCAATCATCTGCGCATACTCTTCACTGAGGAAATCCACCAGCGCCCGCACGGCTGGCAATAGTCCTCTGCGTGAAGGAAACACCGCGTGAATCACCTCGCGTTTCGGCTCCCAGTCGTCCAGTACACGAACCAGCGTGCCATTTGCCAACTGCTCTCGGGCCATCAGGATCGGCAGTTGCACTACGCCAACCCCCGCAACAGCGGCTTCGCGCAGCGCCAGCATATCGCCAGTAATCAGGCGCGGCGTGAAATGGACCTCTGCTTTTGCTCCTTCCGGCCCACCGAGTAACCACTTATGAACATGCTTTCCGGCCGCCATACTCAGCCCCGGCCAGCGGCTGAGCTCATCCGGCGAGCGGGGTTTACCCAAGGACTCCACCAGCGACGGGCTAGCCACCAGGCAGTGTCCGCGATCGGCCAGCACACGCATGACCAGATCGCTATCGTCAAAAGGCCTGGGTCGAACGCGAATCGCCACATCGATGCCCTCCGCCACGAGATCAACCCGCCGATTGGTGGCTTCAAGCTGAATCTGTATGCCGGGATAGCGCATCATAAAGCGCGCCAGCATCGGACCGACGTGAACATGCAGCAGTGTAACCGGACAGGTCAACCTGACGCTGCCGCGCGGTTCAGCCCGTAGCACCGCAATTGCCTCCTGCGCCGCCTCTGCTTCAATCAGCATCGCTTTACAGTGCTGATAAAAGGTCTGGCCGACCTCGGTCACCGTAAACTGCCGGGTCGTGCGATGAATCAAACGTACGCCGAGCTGTTCTTCCAGCTGGGCAATACGGCGACTGAGTTTCGATTTGGGGATATCCAGCGCCCTACCCGCCGCCGCGAAACCGCCGTGATCGACCACGCGGACAAACCACGCGAAATCATTGAGATCCTGCATATCCACTCCATTGTTCTATTTTTGCAACAGTGTAGGCCATTTTTGCCATCTACCGGGAATTTAATCCTGAATATAAGCTAATCCACATCAACGCTCACTCCCCAGGAGAAACAGATGAAAAAGATTACAGGTGTTTATACCGCGCCACGTCCGCACTGGGTGGGCGATGGCTTCCCGGTACGTTCGCTCTTTTCGTATCAGTCGCACGGCGAAAGCCTGAGCCCATTTTTACTGCTCGACTACGCCGGGCCGCACAGCTTCCCGGCAGATGGCGCAAAGCGCGGCGTCGGCGAGCATCCGCACCGTGGTTTTGAGACGGTCACGATCGTCTACGCCGGCGAAGTGGAACACCGTGACTCCACCGGTAAAGGCGGGGTTATTGGCCCAGGCGACGTACAGTGGATGACGGCAGGTGCGGGAATTCTGCATCAGGAGTTTCACTCGGCGGCGTTTGCCAATCGCGGTGGCGAACTGAAGATGATTCAGCTGTGGGTCAACCTGCCGGCAAAAGACAAAATGACTGCGCCGGGCTATCAGAGCATTGAAGCTGCAGCCATTCCTGTGGTCGATTTGCCAGACGACAGCGGATCGCTGCGGGCAATCGCCGGACGTTACGCCGACGCCACGGGTCCGGCCCGCACCTTCTCAGCGCTTAACGTCTGGGATATGCAGCTTAAACAGAATAAAGAGACCACCTTCACGCAGCCCGATGGCTGGAGCACCGCGCTGGTGGTACTGGAAGGCAGCGTCACGGTCAACGGTGAAAGCACCGTGCAGGAAGCGCAACTGGTGGTATTCAGCCATCAGGGTGAACGTGTGCATCTGCACGCCAACAGCGATGCGAAAGTGCTGGTACTCGCTGGCGAACCTATTAATGAACCGATTGTTGGTTACGGCCCTTTCGTGATGAACAGTCAAACCGAAATCGCTGAAGCTGTACGCGATTTTAACTCCGGCCGCTTTGGTCAAATATAAACAACAGAGGTGAAAGGAATGTCTACTCCCGCTAATTTCAACGGTGCACGTCCGGTTATTGATGTGAATGATACCGCAATGCTGTTAATTGACCATCAAAGCGGTCTGTTCCAGACGGTTGGCGATATGCCAATGCCTGAGCTGCGCGCACGCGCCGCGGCGCTGGCGAAGATGGCCACGCTTGCCGGGCTGCCGGTGATCACCACCGCTTCCGTACCACAAGGGCCAAACGGCCCCTTGATTCCGGAAATTCATGAAAACGCGCCGCATGCGCAATACATCGCGCGTAAAGGCGAAATCAACGCCTGGGATAACCCGGAGTTCGTCGCCGCGGTGAAAGCGACCGGCCGTAAAACGTTGATTATCGCCGGCACCATCACCAGCGTCTGCATGGCGTTCCCGGCGATTGCCGCCGTTGCTGACGGTTATAAAGTGTTTGCGGTGATCGATGCCTCCGGCACCTACAGCAAAATGGCGCAGGAAATCACGCTCGCCCGTGTAGTGCAGGCCGGTGTCGTACCGATGGATACCGCAGCCGTCGCTTCCGAGCTGCAGCGGACCTGGAACCGTCCGGACGCCGCCGAATGGGCCGAGATTTACACCAAAGTCTTCCCGGCCTATCAGCTGCTTATCGAAAGCTACACGAAAGCGCAGGATGTGGTGAAGAATAGCGAACAGCTTGATTCCCAGCGCTAATCGCCACTCTCCCGCTGTTTTTCGCGGGGGAGTGCTCAATGCTTAACCGAACGGAAAAGAATGCATAAATTATGCTTGACCGTTTCAGGTCAACTCCCTATAGTAGCGCCCCGTTGACCACCTACGGTGAGCAGCGAAACAATATGGTGAGGTGTCCGAGTGGCTGAAGGAGCACGCCTGGAAAGTGTGTATACGGCAACGTATCGGGGGTTCGAATCCCCCCCTCACCGCCATATTTAAGAAAGAGCTCGTACGAAAGTACGGGCTTTTTTTCGCATGTTGCACGCCTGCGGGGGGATGAGAATCCCCGACCGGGGTTCGACAACTGGCGCAGCCAGTTGGACAGACCGCGAACGCAGTGAGCGGGCTGCCCCGAAGGGGCGAGCGAAGCGAGTCAATCCCCCCCCTCACCGCCATATTCGAGAGAGAGCTCGTACGAAAGTACGGGCTTTTTGTTTGCATGTTGCACGCCTTCCCACTCCATATCTAAAGAAGCATTCATCTACAACGACCGTTTTTTTGGCCTTATTCCCCATCTCGCGCGCAATTTGTTACAAAACACAAGGAATGACACATTTCCAGGAGGGATGGTACATTTTTTGCCTGTCATGCCAGTAACCGCTCCGTATCATTAGGCGGCTTATACACTGGGTACCGTTCATGACATTTCGAGATTATGAAGCGGAGAGAAAACTCTTTCTGCGTCGCGCGCTAGTGGCCTTTGGCCTGGTCGTCATCTGCTTTAGCATATTGATTTTCAACCTGTATCATCTCCAGGTTGATGAACACGACTACTACACCACCCGTTCGGACGCCAACGACATCAAAATGCTGCCGGTCGCGCCGACGCGCGGCATCATCTACGATCGCAACGGCATTCCGCTGGTCAAAAACGTTACCTGGTACGATATTTCTGTTACACCCTATAAAGTCAGTAATATGGATGCCCTGCTGCGCCAGTTGACGCCCCTTGTCGACCTGACGCCAGATGATATCGAACAATTCCACAAGGCATTAAAATCAAGCAGCCGCTATCGCCCGGTAGTGCTGAAAAACGCGCTGACCGACGTCGAAATTGCCCGTTTCTCCGTGAATCAGTTCCGTTTCAGCGGCGTGACCATAGACAGTTATGAGGACCGTCAGTATCCGTATGGTGCCGAATTAGCGCACGTGCTGGGCTACGTGTCGAAAATCAACGATACCGATCTCAAAACGCTGGATAAAGAAGGGATTACCGAGAACTATGCCGCCGACCACAACATTGGTAAGCAGGGTATCGAGCGTTATTACGAAAACGAGCTGCACGGAAAAACCGGCTATCAGGAAGTGGAAGTGGATAACCACGGGCGTATCGTTCGTCTGTTAAAAGACGTGCCGCCGGTGGCGGGTAAAGATATTCACCTCACGCTGGATCTGCATCTACAAGAGTATATTGAGAGCCTGCTGGTTGGCCAACGCGCCGCCGTACTGGTGGAGGATCCGCACGACGGTTCCGTGTTGGCGATGGTCTCTAACCCAAGCTATGACCCCAACCCCTTCGTCAAAGGTATCAGCTATCAGGACTACAACACGCTGTTGCAGGATAAAGATCTGCCGCTGATTAACCGCGTGACCCAAGGGTTGTACCCGCCCGCCTCAACCGTCAAACCTTATATGGCGATGTCGGCGCTGCTCGACGGCGTAATTAGCCCACAAACCAGCTTCTTCGGCGCACCGACCTGGACCCTGCCGGGGACTCAGCGCCATTACCGCGACTGGAAGAAAACCGGTCACGGTATGCTCGACGTGACCAAAGCGATTGAAGAGTCTGCCGACACCTTCTTTTATCAGGTGGCGTATATGATGGGTATCGACCGCATTCATAATATGCTCAGCCAGTTCGGCTACGGCAAGCCAACCGGCATCGATCTTGATGAAGAGTACAACGGTCTGTTGCCTAGCCGCAGCTGGAAAGAGCGGGTGCATAAAAAAGCGTGGTATCAGGGGGATACGATCTCGGTCGGCATCGGGCAAGGCTACTGGATAGCCACGCCAATTCAAATGGTGAAAGCGATGGTGGCACTGCTCAATAATGGTCGCGTCATCCCCCCTCACCTGCTAAAGGATGAGGAATCCGGCAACACGGTGACACCCTATCGGGAACCCAAAAATGAAACGCAGATTGCCAGCGCCTCTTCACCTTACTGGAATCTGGTACGCCAGGCGATGTTCGGCATGGCGAATGCACCGAACGGCACCGGCTACAAATTCTTCCACACCGCGCCGTACGGTATTGCGGCTAAAAGCGGCACCTCTCAGGTATTTAGCCTGAAGGAGAACCAGACCTATAACGCGAAGATGATTCCAACGCGCCTGCGCGACCATATTTTTTATACCGCCTTTGCGCCGTATAAAAATCCACAGGTGGCCGTGGCGCTGGTGCTGGAAAATGGGGGGAGTGACGGCGTGGTCGCGGCGCCGGTAATGCGCCAAATCCTCGACCATCTTTTTGCCCCCCAGAACGGTCAGCCGCAGCCGCCGTCCCAGGGGTAAGAGGCATGAACGTCGGGTGCCTTAGCGCCCGGCGGAAACCGCTTCCACAACAACAGGGGCGTCGTCGTTTTTAAACAGCGGACTATTGCCCCAGCACTCTTCGTAGCGGTGCCCTACCAGATCTTCCACCACCGCACGGACTTCCGGGGTGATATCCTCAAGCTTGCCGCCTGCTTTAATACGCGCGACTTCCTGCAACACCACTTTGTGCGTTTCGCGATCCAGTTTCATCTGTTTACTGAAGACAATCGCCATCAGCGCCAGCAACGCTACGCCGCCACAGAACACCACCGCAATCGCGTTAACCGCACTTTCCGGCTGTACGTGGGCTTTTGACTGGAAGCCGTAGTAACTGAGGATGGCCCCCATCACAAACACGATAATCGAACGCAGAATCTTGCCGGAGAAGGTCATCGCGCCGGCATAGATGCCCTCACGGCGACGGCCGGTATAGACTTCATCAACGTCGGCGAGGAAGGTGTAAACGGTCCACGGAATGTAGTACACGCCGCCGGTCCCCAGGCCGAAAATGATCGTGATGCCGAACATCAGAATGGTCGCCAGATGCACCGGCAGATGGAAGAACCACAGCGAGGTATAGAGCAACACGGCGAAGATAACGATGCTCAACGCAATAATGTACGGCTTGCTGAAGCCTTTTTTCACGCACAGGCCGATAAACAGCGCCGTGGAGATCAGCTGCAGAATAGAGTTAAGGCTGTTCAGCCCGGCAACCATCGCCGGATCGTGCTGGAGAACGAAAATAACAAAGTAGGTAAAAATGGAGGCAAACAGCCACTCGGCGCCAAAGCCGCACAGGTACATGCCCAGATGCTTACGGAATACGCGCAGATAGAAGGTTGAGCGCATATCTTTCGCCAGCGACAGCAGCGTATTCAGCAAACCGGTTTTCGCCTGCACTTCCGTCTCTTCTTCGCGCGGACGTTCCCAGCTGTTGTACCACAGGCAGGCCACCGCCGCGATCAGGATAACGCCGTAGGTTAAGCCAGTCAGGAAGAACGGGGTCGCTGAATCTTTGCCGTACAGCAGAATGAACTGCCCCGGAATAAAGGCGGCGAGGAAGTTGGCCAGTTTGCCGAAAATCGCTTTATAGCCTGTCAGCTTCGAGCGCAGCGCGAAGTCGTCGGTCATTTCGGTGGCTAATGTTTCATACGGCACCATGACGGAGGTATAAATAATCTCAAACATCACATAGGTGCACAGGTAGTACCAGAAACTCAGCCCTTCCACCCACAGCAACGGGTAGAACATCATCAGCGGAATGCCGATCAGCAGGAAGAAGCGGCGGCGGCCAAAGCGCTTACCGAGGCGCGTTTTGCCGAAGTTATCGGTGAGGTAACCCATCAGCGGGTTACTGATGGCGTCAATGACGCTGGCGACGGAGAAAATAAACGCGGCTTCGATTAACGTCAGTCCGCAGAAGGTGGTGTAGAAGTACAACAGCCACGCGCCGCTGATCGCCAGCGCGCCGCTACCTAAGAGGTTTCCGCCTCCGTATGCCAATTGATGGCGCAGATTGACAGGTCTTCCCTGCAGCCCGTGGGGGGCTGAAGCCGTATTTCTTGCCATGAAAAATAAACCTCGTGTTTTATTATTTTGAAACACTGTTTTTATATTCTTATGGCGGCGGGTTAAATGTGAGCTATATCACTAATGTCATTACGGCTATTACTCATCACACAGGAATGCGATCCACTTAAAAATTTTTTATAACCAAAAGTGAAAATTTCAAAAAATTTTGATTAGCTGGGTAATAAAAAACCCGGCAACTGACGCTGCCGGGTGGCTGAAGAATGAGAACTTAGAAGAACTTACGTAAATACTCGGTCAGGCACAGGATCGCCATCGCCTGCCCGTACGGCATAGAGGTCAGCGGGATTTCGCGGTAGAAATCGAGGTTAGACCCCATCCCGGTACCGAAGGAAGTTTGCAGCAGTTCGCCTTCCGGAGATACGTGCTTCACAATGCCTTTGATCGCTTTTTCCGCAACGCTCGCATACTCCTGGCTGACGTAGCGCTTGCGCACCGCTTTCAGAATACCGTAGGCAAAACCGGCAGTCGCCGATGCTTCCAGATAGGAGTTCGGATCGTCCAGCAACGTGTGCCACAGGCCACTCTCATCCTGACATTTCGCCAGCGCGGCAATCTGTGCGTTCAGCACCTGCACCAGGTAACGACGCGTCGCGTTGTTTTCCGGCAGATCGACCAGCTCAAGGAAGTCTGGGATCACGATGGTCAACCAGCTGTTGCCGCGCGCCCAGCGGGCGTTGGCAAAGTTGTGGTTGCCTTCGTAGCTCCAGCCGTGGAACCACAGGCCGGTTTCCCGGTCCATCAGATTCTGCACGTGAAGCAGGAACTGATACACCGCCTCTTCCACGTATTCCGGGCGATTCAGCAGCTTACCGATTTTCGCCAGCGGCAGCACGGTCATCATCAGCGTGTCATCCCACATCTGCTGATGGTTTTCCTCCGCCAGAGTAATGTGCTGCATGCCGCCGTGTTCGGTGCGCGGCATCTCGTTCATTGCCCATTCCGCCCAGCTATCGAGCCACGGCAGGTACGCCGGATTACCCGTCTCTTCATAGCGATAGGCCAGCGTCAGGAACGGCGCCATGGTGTTGACGTTTTTGGTGGTAGCGCCCTCGGCAAAACGGTCAGCAAACCAGTTGTCGATAATATCGCGCATCGCCACATCGCCGGTCTGCTGGTAGTACTGATAAATACCGTACAGACCTACGCCATGCGTCCATTCCCAGCCCGCCCATCCTTTGGTATCAATGATACGGCCATCGTCCAGGCGCAGCAGAAATTGGCCGGTTTCATCCTTGATATTCACCAGATTGTTCGTCACCGTCTGAATCAAGGCTTTCAGCTCTTCCCGGGAGATAAAGCGCTCCGGCTGTCGTAATAATGGGCTATGTTTGACGGGCCAAACTTTCATATTCTTAACCTCTGTTGTAAGTCGAATTCAATGTTGCAGCCTGCTTCAGTGAAGGTGCAGCAGGTTTGTTACGATTCAGGTAGCCAATGTTGTTGTTGCCCCACAGGGATTCATAAGGCATCCCCGCCAGCATCTCGACCGTAGCGCGCGCTTGCGGCGTGACGGTCTCCGGCACCACGTGGCCAGACGCCCGCATTTTCGCGGTTTCTTCACGCAGCACGCTGTGAGTTTTCAGGTTCAGCTTAAAGCGCAGGGAAACGAGGAAGCCCAACGCCAAAACGATGATGGTGCCCATGCTGAGGATCATCAGGATGGTATGGCTGACTTCAGGCGGCTGCGTTTTCTGGCCGGACACAAAACCGGACAGCTGCATGATGATCCCCACCAGCATGACCGCACCGGCCTGAGAGGCTTTGCGCGTCAGGGTCATGATGCCGGCGAAGATCCCTTCGCGACGCTGACCAGTGATCACTTCATCGACGTCAGAAATATAGGTGTAGGTGTTCCACGGTACATAGTTGATGCCCCCGCGCCCCAGACCTGCGATAGCGGAGATCAGCAGCAGCAGCGAGTAGATGTCGCTCATGCCTGCATAGTACAGCGCGGCGTAGGAGAAAGACCCCAAACCAAACAGGACGACAACCATGCGGTAAGACGGCGCCGGTCCGAAGCGGATGCACAGCGGGATCATGGCGATAACGGCAATGAACTGGAAAATCGCCATCGTACCCAACAGGTTAGAAGCCACGGAAGCTTCCTGCATCAGCACAAACACCACGTAGTAGGTAAAGACGGCGTTGAACACGTCCTGGGCAATATAGCCGCCGAGGTACATGCCCAAATGCTGGCGGAAAATCTTAATGCGCAGCGTGGAGCTCAGTTCGACAAACAGGCGGTTCATGCTCTGACCAAAGGTCAGGTGCTTTTTCTCTTCTTCCGCCTTCAGAGCTGCCGCTGTCCACTCTTCACGCGGGCGTTCCCAGGTGAAGAACCAGACGAAGGTCAGCATCAGCGCGCACAGTACGGAGAACACCAGGCTGGCGTAGAAGAAAGAGATAGCGTTGTCTTTACCAAAGTGAGTCAGCAGGATACCCGGCAGGAAAGAGGCCAGAATGGCGGACATCTGCGCCATACCGATACGCGCGCCGGAGAACTTGGTTTTCTGTTTGAAATCGTCGGTCATTTCCGGTACCAGCGTTTCGTACGGCACCAGAATCATGGTGTAGACCACGTCAAAAATCAGATAGGTCAGGAGGTAATACCAGAAGCCCATGTCCCCTATCCACATAAAGGAATAACTGAACACACAAGGAATACCCAACAGAATAAAGAACTTACGGCGACCGAAGCGTTTACCCAACCACGTGGAGCCGAAGTTGTCGGTCAGGAAGCCCATTAACGGACTGACCACCGCATCCAGAACCCTGGCGGTGGCGAAGATAAAGGTCGCCTCAATGGGGCTTAACCCGCAGAAAGTGGTATAGAAATAGAGAAGCCATGCAGCGGTCAACGCTGTCGTACCCGCGCCGAGAAAATCTCCCGACCCGTAGGCGAAGTAATTCACCAGTCCTATTTTTCGCGTTCTATTCATTAGCCGTCAATCCTGTGCTTTTTATTATGAATCTCCTTCCCTCGCTAAGGCTGAGACAAAAGGAGTACTGACACGGCTACAGTAAAAGTATGCATCAAGGGATACCTTCCTATTTCTGCCAGTGCGGGCGTAGGGTTGGCAAAAATGCAAAGAGTCGTGGCATATGCATCACTGATTTATAAAACAACGTTTCTTTACAATCAAAAGCAGGGGCCAGAAATGCGAGCTCGCCACCATAATCTGGCAGCGAGTGGAGGAATGTGTGGCGCTTAGCGGTAGTTAACGATGATTTGAATGCTTTTAACCTGTAGAGCGGGAATTAATCGCCCGCCACCAGGAATTTCCCAAATAAAACGAAACGGCTCAGCGGCGGAAACCTGATTGAACGCCATCGTGGTGCCGCTGAGGGCATCCAGCTCCGTACAGCGCGAAAGCGAACACAGACGCGTACGCAGTCCGGCAGGAATCGGCCCGTTGAGTTCATAGCGCCAGGCAACCAGCGTGGTTGCGCCCTGCACCGGTTGCGATGGTGACAGCGGGCGTGACGAGGCCGCCACGCCACGATGGTTAAGCGTAATGCCAATATTGCTGGCCTGCCAAGCCCCCTCACCCGCCGCCTGCGCCAGACACGGCAGGAGGCAAAGCAGCGGAAGAAATCGCGGCATTATTTACCTCCAATGGTCGCGGTCATGCGGATATTACGATTGTCGGAGAGTTCCATATTCGACAGCACCACCAGCTGCGGCAGGCTACGGCGCAGGAAGCGCGACAGCAGAGGACGCAGCGCATGATTGACCAGCAGCACCGGCGGCGCGCCCAGCATCTCCTGACGCGCCAGCGCCTCCTGCGTCTGCGCCAGCAATCTGTCTGCCAGCCCTGGCTCCAGCCCGCCGCCGCCCTGCAACGCCTGCAGCAGCAGGCGCTCCAGCGGCGTATCCAGCCCAATCACCTGCACCTCGTCGTTGCCCGGGAACCAGCGCTGGGTAATAGCCCGGCCTAGCGCCACGCGCACCACCGAAGTCAGTTCGCCCGGGTCGGTCTGAATCGGCGCATGCTCCGCCAGCGTCTCGAGAATGGTGCGCATATCGCGAATCGGTACTTTCTCATCGAGCAGATTTTGTAGCACTTTGTGCAGCGTCGTCAGCGTGACCACGCCCGGCACTAAATCTTCGGTCAGCTTCGGCATTTCCTGGGTCACGCGATCCAGCAGCTGCTGTGCTTCCTGACGGCCAAACAGCTCCGAGGCATGCAGGCTAATTAAATGGTTCAGGTGTGTCGCCACCACCGTACTGGCTTCCACCACCGTAAAGCCCTGGATCTGCGCCTGCTCTTTTAACGCGCTCTCAATCCAGATAGCATCCAGGCCAAACGCCGGATCGGTTGTCACCTCACCCGGCAAACTTCCCGCGGCAGTGCCGGGGTTAATCGCCAGCCAGCGCCCCGGATAGGCTTCGCCGCTGCCAATTTCCACGCCTTTGAGCAGAATACGGTACAGCGCCGGCGAAAGATCCATATTGTCGCGGATGTGAACCACCGGCGGCAGGAAGCCCATCTCCTGCGCAAACTTCTTACGGATGCTGCGAATACGCCCCAGCAGCTCGCCGTCCTGCTGAAAATCGACCATCGGGATCAGACGGTAACCCACCTCCATCCCCAACGTATCTTCCAGTTGCACGTCGCTCCAGGTGGCTTCAACGGCCTGTGAACTGCTCTCCGGCACGTTCACCGGCTGTGGTTGCTCCGGCGCTTTCATTTCGCGTCCGCGAATCCACCATGCCAGCCCCAGCAGCGCCGCGGTAAACAGCAGGAACACCAGGTTCGGCATTCCCGGCACCAGCCCCAGCAGCCCGAGTACCCCGGCGCTGAGCAGCATCACGCGCGGGTTGCTGAACAACTGCCCCACCATCTGCTCGCCGACATCCTGCTCAGTGCTGACGCGCGTCACAATGACACCCGCGGCGGTAGAGATAACCAGCGCCGGAATCTGGGCTACCAGGCCATCACCGATGGTCAGCAGCGTATAGGATTCCGCCGCTTTGCCGAGATCCAGCCCGTGCTGCAATACGCACACCAGCAGACCGCCGATGACGTTAATCACCATAATCAGGATCCCGGCGATCGCATCGCCGCGCACGAACTTACTGGCGCCGTCCATTGAACCGTAGAAGTCGGCTTCCTGAGTCACTTCTGCGCGACGCTTCTTGGCCTCGTCTTCGCCGATAATTCCGGCGTTGAGATCGGCGTCAATCGCCATCTGTTTACCCGGCATCCCGTCCAGCACGAAGCGCGCGCCCACTTCGGCGATACGACCCGCACCTTTGGTGATAACCATAAAGTTGATGATCACGAGGATGATAAACACCACGATACCGATGGCGAAGTTACCGCCCACGAGGAAGTGGCCGAAGGCTTCTACCACCTTCCCCGCCGCCGCGCCGCCGGTATGCCCTTCCATCAGAATGATACGGGTGGAGGCGACGTTCAACGCCAGGCGCAGTAACGTGGTGAACAGCAGAATGGTTGGGAAAGCGGCAAATTCCAGCGTGCGCTGGGTGAACATTGCCACCAACAACACCATGATGGAAAGTGCGATATTAAAGGTGAACAGCAGATCGAGGACGAAAGCCGGCAACGGCAGCACCATCATCGACAGAATCAGCAGGATCAGCACCGGCCCGGCAAGCACCTGCCACTGGGTAGATTTCAGGTTGCCGGGGAGACGCAGCATTGCGACAAGATTAGCCATCAGAGTCCTTCTCGTTCAAAAAATCCAGTGCCTCAGGCACCGGTATGTTATCCGGTTTTTTCGGCGGCACGCCGCCCGCCAGTCGCCAACGCTTCAGTTGCCATACCCACGCCAGCACTTCTGCGACCGCCGCGTACAGCTGGCCGGGGATCTGCTGGCCGATATCGGCATGGCGATACAGCGCACGCGCCAGCGGGGGGGCTTCCAGCATCGGAATTCGGTTCTCTTCGCCAATTTCGCGAATGCGCAGCGCCACCAGGCCCGCGCCTTTTGCCACCACTTTCGGTGCGCTCATTTTGTTTTCGTCATACTGCAACGCCACCGAGTAGTGAGTCGGGTTATTCACGATAACGTCGGCCTTCGGCACGTCCGCCATCATGCGACGCCGCGCCGCCGCACGCTGCATCTGGCGAATACGCCCTTTCACGTGCGGGTCGCCTTCGCTCTGTTTGAATTCATCGCGGATGTCCTGGCGCGACATGCGCAGCTTTTTCAGATGGCTGTGGATTTGCCAGAAGACGTCGAACCCGACCATCGGAATAATGCCCAGCGCCACCAGCAGCGCGCACAGTCCGACCATGTTCAGCGCGTTACCCATCGCCGACAGCGGCGACTCGCTGACCAGCCGCATCATCTGCGGCCAGTGCATCCACAGGAAAAAACCCGCCACGGAGCCCATCAGCACCGCTTTCATAATGGCTTTGGTGAGCTCTGCCGCGGTTTGCGCGGAGAACATACGTTTAATACCGGGCAATGGGTTAAGTTTGTCGAGCTTGAAAGCGAGCGATTTAGTACTGAATACCAGCCCGCCGAGCATCATCGGCGCCACCAGCGCCACCGTCACCACGCCGACAATCAGCGGCAGCAGCGCCAGCATGGCCTCTTTGAGCAGCAGAATAATTTGCCCAAGGATCAGATTAGGATCGCTGACGATGCTGTGGTCAAAGCGCAGCCCGCCAGAAAGAAGATTGGCCAATCGACGGGCGAGAGACTCCCCGCCCAGCCAGAGCACGCAAACGCCCACCAGCAGCATCAGCAGCGATGTCAGTTCGCGGGAACGCGGAATTTGCCCCTCTTCGCGCGCTTTTTCAAGCCGTTGGGGTGTGGGGTCTTCTGTTTTGTCGTCGTCGTCGCTTTCTTCTGCCACGGCTTCACTCTCGCAAATACGGTCGCGAGTATTATCGCGAGACGCGCGTTTGCCAATGCGCAGAATAAAGGAATGAAAAGGAAGGAATTCGACCGTTAACCGGGGAGAGAATGGCGATGGCCGCCCCATGAGGGAACAGCCATGTGCCAGAGGTTAGTCGGGAAAACGCAGTGCAGCCCGGCAAAATCTGCGCAGAGGGATCAGAAGCCCAGGCTATCGAGCAGATCGTCCACCTGATCCTGGCTGGCGACGACGCCCGCTTTGGAGGTATCGACCTGCGGCCCGTTGAGCAGGCTGTCATTTTCACGTTTTGGCCGCGATCCCTGATCCGGAATATTCTCCAGAAGCACCATCAGCAGCTGGCGTTCAATCTCCTGAATCACATCCATCATGCGCTTGATAACCTGACCGGTGAGGTCCTGGAAATCCTGCGCCATCATGATTTCAAGCAGCTGCGCATTGGTGAAACTGGTATGCCCCGGCACGTCGCCAAGGTATTTACGCGTATCGCTCACCAGTTCGCGGGCATCGGCCAGCTCGATCGGATTTTCAAACCACGCATCCCAGCGTTGTGTCAGCGCTTTCGCGCCTTTTTCCATTTCATCCTGATGCGGCTGAGAGGCTTCAACACTGTTGAGCGCACGCTCAGCGGCCTGCGCGGTCATTTGCACCACGTAGTCGAGACGGTCGCGCGCATCGGGAATCGCCTCCGCCGCTTCTGCAATGGCTTGATCCAACCCCAGTTCGCGCAGGCTATCGCGCAGCATGCGGGTCAGATTGCCGATGCGGCTAATAATGTCCGCGGCGGAGTGTTCATCGCCGGGCTTAATAGAAGAATGCATCATGACTGTCACCTCACATGCCCAGTTTCTCGAAGATTTTATTCAGCTTTTCTTCCAGCGTCGCGGCGGTGAACGGTTTCACCACGTACCCGCTGGCACCGGCCTGCGCAGCAGCAATGATGTTCTCTTTCTTCGCTTCCGCAGTCACCATTAACACCGGCATGGCCGCCATCGCGCCGTCAGCGCGGATGGTTTTCAGCAGTTCCAGACCGTCCATGTTTGGCATGTTCCAGTCGGAAATCACGAAGCCAAACCCGCCTGCCTGCAATTTGTTTAACGCGTCAACGCCGTCTTCCGCTTCTTCAACGTTGTTAAATCCCAGTTCCTTTAACAGGTTGCGTACGATGCGACGCATGGTGGAAAAGTCATCCACAACCAAAAACTTAAGCTCTTTATCCGCCATAAAATAATTCTCCTGATCAAATACGTATTGCCTGTCCGGCACTGATTTTCGCCAGCATCTGCTGGCTTACCTGGCTAAGATCGACCACTTCGCTGACGCCACCGGTATTGATGGCCTCGCGCGGCATGCCGAACACCACACAACTGGCTTCATTCTGCGCGATGGTCCAGGCACCGGCCTGGTACATCGCGTGCATCCCGGCCGCACCGTCGTTGCCCATGCCGGTGAGGATCACCCCCACGGCATTGCGCCCCGCGTGCTTCGCGACCGAATGAAACAGCACATCAACCGACGGGCGATGGCGATTAACCGGCGGCCCGTCGTGAATCTTGATTTGATAGTTCGCGCCGCTACGCGCCAGCTCCATATGCTTGTCGCCTGGCGCGATGTAGGCATGGCCCGGCAGCACACGCTCGCCGTCTTCCGCCTCTTTCACCGTAATCTGGCACAGCTTGTTGAGCCGTTCGGCAAACGAACGGGTAAAGCCCGGCGGCATATGCTGGGTAATCAGCAGCGCGGGGCTGGAGAGCGGCAGCGGCTGCAGCACGTGGCGAATCGCCTCCGTGCCGCCGGTAGAGGCGCCGATAGCAATCAGCTTTTCAGAGCTGAGCAGCGGGCCGGCTTTTAGCGTCACCGGCGCGGCTAATGGCTTGTGGGCGCTAATGCGCGCGCGGGAGGCGGCGCGCACTTTATCGGCAATGGTTTCGCTGTAGGCCAGCATCCCTTCACGAATGCCCAGCTGCGGCTTGGTGACAAAGTCCACCGCGCCCAGCTCCAGCGCGCGCAACGTCACCTCCGACCCTTTGCCGGTCAGCGAGGAGACCATCACCACCGGCATCGGCCGCAGGCGCATCAGCTTCTCGAGAAAATCGAGGCCGTCCATGCGCGGCATTTCCACGTCCAGCGTCAGCACATCTGGATTGAATTTTTTAATCAGGTCGCGAGCCACCAGCGGATCCGGCGCAGTCGCCACCATCTCCATGTCGTCGTGGCTATTAATAATCTCCGTCATGATCTGGCGCATCAGCGCCGAATCATCTACCGACAAGACTCTGATTTTACTCATGCTCTTCCCTTACTTAGCGCATAGACCGTCTGGCCGCGCAGGCTGAACTCACGGGCAAGATGGCTAAAGTTTTCCGAATGCCCGGCAAACAGCAGCCCGTCGGGTTTCAGCAGGGGCACAAAGCGCTTGAGGATCTCCTGCTGTGTGGTTTTATCGAAATAGATCATTACGTTACGGCAAAAGATAGCGTCAAATGGCCCGGGAACGTTGTAGTGGGCGTTCAGCAGGTTCAGCGTGGTGAAATCCACATAGTTCGCCAGCTCGTTACGCACCCGCACCAGCCCCTCGTGCGGGCCGGTTCCGCGCATGAAATAGCGCTGCAACTGCTGCTGGGAGAGCGTTTTCAACTCTTCCATGCGATAAATGCCGTTTTGCGCCTTTTCCAGTACTTCAGTGTCAATATCGCTGGCAAACACCTTCCAGCGACCCGGCGCGGTGCCCAGGGTATCGGCCAGGGTAATGGCGATGGAATACGGCTCTTCCCCCGTCGACGCCGCGGCGCTCCAGACCCGGTACTCACCCTGCCGGCGCGCAGCATGCTCCGCCAGCGTCGGAAAATGGTGCGCCTCGCGGAAGAACGCCGTCAGGTTGGTGGTCAGCGAATTGATAAACGCCTGCCACTCCGCGCTGTCGCCGTTGGCCTCCAGTTGGCTGAGATAATGGCCAAAATCATCCAGATTCAGCGCCCGCAGGCGCCGAACCAGTCGGTTGTAAACCATGTCACGTTTGTGATCTGCCAGCACGATTCCGGCGCGCTGGTAGATCAGTTGGCAGATCCGACGAAACTGCGCGTCGGTGAGCGTCAGGCGCTGCGTCAGCTGGCTCAGTAATTGCGATCGCCCATTTGGCAGAGATACAGTCATAGCGCCTTCTTACATCACATCATTCAGGAAACAGCAGGTACTGCGGCCAGCGAGACGTTTTCACGCCCGGCGGCCACTTTCACTTCTTCGAGTTCAAACACAGAGACCACAGAGGTTAAGCGATCGGCCTGGCCTGCCAACTGTTCAGTGGCGGCCGCCCCTTCTTCCACCAGCGCGGCGTTCTGTTGCGTCACCTGGTCCATCTGGCTGACGGCCAGCGCGACCTGTTCAATGCCCCGGCGCTGCTCATCAGAGGCGGAGGCGATTTCCCCCATGATGTCGTTCACCCGGGTAACCGACTGGACAATCTCGCTCATGGTGCTGGCGGAGGTTTCGACCAGCGCCGATCCTTCCTGTACGCGGGCCACCGACTCTTCGATCAGCACTTTGATCTCTTTTGCCGCCTGGGCGCTGCGGCTGGCGAGGTTACGCACTTCACCGGCCACTACCGCAAACCCGCGCCCCTGCTCGCCCGCACGCGCCGCTTCCACGGCGGCGTTCAGCGCCAGAATATTGGTCTGGAAGGCAATGCCGTCGATGACGCTGATAATGTCGCTGATTTTCTTCGAACTGGTGGCGATATTCTGCATCGTCTGCGCCACGTGGTTGGCCTGTTCGCCCCCACGTTTAGCGGTGTCCGCCGCGCCGTGGGCCAGGTTAGAAGCCTGACGCGCGTTGTCGGCGTTCTGACTGACGGTTGCGGTTAACTGTTCCATGCTCGCCGCGGTTTGCGCCAGCGACGCCGCCTGCTGTTCCGTACGGGAAGAAAGGTCGTTGTTGCCAGCGGCAATTTCCGAAATCCCGGTGTGCATCGCAAAACTGCCCTGGCGCACTTCGCCTACCGTTTTACGCAGAGATTGCTGCATCGACTTCAGCCCGGCGAAAATGGCGCTGATTTCATTTTTACCGTACACCGCAATTGGCCGCGCCAGATTGCCTTTGGCAATGCTGTCGAAATGGCTGCTGATAATGGCCAGCGGTTTGACCACCATATGGCGCACCCACCACAATGCCACGAGGGTAATCGCCACGGAGATAATCACCATCGCGATAAACATCATCGTGGAACGCGCATAGTCGCTCTGGCTTTCGCTTTTCGCCGCCGCCACATAGTGCTCAATATTCTTGCGCCAGCTTTCATAGTTGGCATCGAACTGGTCCTGCGTTTTCTGCACGGGCGCCGCGACATACTCAGAAAGCTGATTGTTCTCCAGCCAGGCGACCTGATGCGCCAGCATCTCGTGCCAGGTGGTAAAACTTTTCGCCGTCTGTTCTTGCAGCGCCTTATCGCTCTCCCTCATCAGTTGCAGCGCCATAAAGCCCTGAAACAGCGCCTCGCCTTGCGAAAGGTTCTGCTTCACGTCGTCAACCATGGCCCGCACTTCATTGGGCGGATAGCTCAGCGCCGCCAGAGTACCGGCTTTGTTGAGCATGGTGCTGGCCTGGAGCATGGCCGCTCGTGATTCCGTGAGCGTGCTTAGCTGCTGACTGCTCTGATCCACCTGATAAATATTGTTTTGTCCGTCGCGAAACGCCCAAAAAGAGAGTCCGTTACTGCCAATCTGCAAAATGCCGCAGAGAATCAAAATCAGAAACAACGTGGTAGAGATTCGAATACGATAAAGCATCACCACACTCCTGGAGGCGGCCCTGGACCGCAGATAAAATTAGAAGGTTTCCCAGTTAGAATCAGAGGTTCGATTAGCAGCGGGCGCCTGGCGAGGTTCCGCCAGCGTTGCTGCCGGTACAGATGTCGTCGCTCTATTTCCTGAGGCGACGTTCAATCGGAATGCCGCGACGGCCTGGTTCAGACGTTCGGCTTGTTCTTCCAGCGCGGCGGCGGCAGAGGCTGACTCTTCCACCAGCGAGGCGTTTTGTTGGGTGACGCTGTCCATCTCCGCAACGGCGATGGCGACCTGATCGATCCCGCGGCTCTGTTCGTCAGAAGCCGAGGCGATTTCCCCCATAATGTCGGTGACGCGGGTCACGGCATTGACGATATCGGTCATCGTTTCCCCCGCGGTTTCAACCTGCACGGAGCCGGTTTCAACGCGCGCCACGGAGTCTTCAATCAGCGCTTTAATCTCTTTCGCCGCCTGAGCG
Organism: Kluyvera sp. CRP; assembly: GCF_019930565.1. Taxonomy (NCBI): domain Bacteria; kingdom Pseudomonadati; phylum Pseudomonadota; class Gammaproteobacteria; order Enterobacterales; family Enterobacteriaceae; genus Kluyvera; species Kluyvera sp. CRP. Next base: position 4,201,898 of record NZ_CP082841.1, read on the forward strand.
CTGCGGCTTGCCAGATTACGCACTTCGCCGGCCACCACCGCGAACCCACGCCCCTGTTCCCCGGCGCGTGCGGCTTCCACGGCGGCGTTCAGCGCCAGAATGTTGGTCTGGAAAGCAATGCCATCAATAACGCCGGTAATATCGGAAATTTTCTGCGAGCTGGCGGCAATCTCGTGCATGGTATTCACCACGCCATTCACCACGCTGCCGCCATGTTGCGCGGTGTCGGATGCGCGCTGCGCCAGCTGTGACGCCTGACGTGCGTTTTCGGCATTCTGCTTCACCGTGGCAGTCAGTTGCTCCATGCTGGCCGCCGTCTCTTCCAGCGACGCCGACTGCTGCTCGGTACGCGCGGAAAGGTCGTTATTGCCGGCGGCGATTTCGCTGGTGCCGTGATAGATAGCCTCTGCCCCTTCACGTACATGAGTGACGGTATCAATCAGCGCGCTTTGCATATGGGTAACCGTATCGGCCAGTTCGGTAATTTCGTTTCGCCCGCGCAGCGTCAGGCGTTGAGTTAAATCACCGGCGGCAATCTGGCGAATGTGCGCCATCACGGAGGCCAGCGGCTTAAGCAGAATCGCGCGGATGCCAAACCAGGCACCGACCACCACGATCACCAGCACCACCGCCAGAATCGCCAGCTGCCAGCGGGCAATCTGGTAGTCGCTGCTGCTGGTGGTAAAGGCGCGCTGATAAAGCGCTTCACTTTGCGTGGCGTATTGATTCATCGCCTCGCCCATGGCGTTCTGCATGCCTTGCGTCGGTTGGGCAAAATAGGCGTCCATATTGCCGCCTTCCAGGAACCCCACCAGCTCCTGTAACGCCGCGGAATAGTTTTGATAGGTCTTCGTGACCTGGGCGCTGGCATCATTCATCGCCGGCTGCGAGGGAAGTTCGCTAAAGCGCGCAAAGTGTTCTGCCGCCTGGGTTAGCGTGGTGCGTGCATTTTTCAGCAATTCCGTTTTGGCGCTGCTTTGCTGGTTAGCGGTGTCCATCATCATCCGCGCCGAAGAGCGGCTGAGGTTGATGCGGGTTTGCAGCAGCAGATCCCACGCTTTGGTGAGTTCGGCTTGTTGCGTACGAAGCGTGTTAGATTGCGCAAAACTCTGTTGGTTTTGATGCAGCGAGGAGAACAAAAAGCCCCCGGAGACCAACTGCAAAAGTGCGAAGACGACCAGCACCAACATCAGCAGCGTGACAACGCGGATACGGTTTAACATACAGCACCTTCTCAATAACGTGTTATTCGCTGTTATCGGCATCCCAAAAAGAAACTTTATGTGCACGCAGGGTAAAAATCGTGAGCGTTCTCAGGCAGCAAAACGACGGTGCGTGTGACCCACTGAATCACAACGCTTTTTATAAAATATAAAAAAAAGTTGTAAATCCCCTCACTTTCATACAATTTATGTGGTGAATAAATTGATGGTATTTAATAACTAAAAAATCATTTTCTTCATCGCAGGGCTTTTTCGTAATCTGACGGGGTATTTTTGTGGCAAACGCAAATAAGCTCACGATTTTTATCGTGATTTTCATGCTGGCGGGGATTCTCACCGGCGCAATGATCCATTCCTATGCATCAGCAACCACCATCGAAGTATGGTCTGGTAACATCACTCTTCTCACCGATATATTCCTCCGGCTAATCAAAATGGTCATCGCGCCGTTGGTGTTCAGCACCTTAACGGTCGGGATCATGAAGCTGGGTGAAACCTCGACTATTGGCCGCGTTGGCGGTAAAGCGATGGTGTGGTTTATCAGCTCCTCGGTGCTGTCGATTCTGGTGGGCCTGTTTATCGTCACCCTACAACAGCCGGGGGCGGGTCTGAATCTGACCGTGCCAAAAGATGCGGTTGATACCGGGCTGGCGGTCAGCGGCATGAGCCTGAAGGGTTTCCTTTCACATACCATCCCGACAAGCATCGTCGGCGCAATGGCAAATAACGAAATTCTGCAGATTGTGGTCTTCTCGATGTTCTTCGGCATCGGCGGGGCTTCGCTGGGACAGAAATTCAACGCGCCGTTAGTGGCCGCGCTGGATGTGGTCTCGCATATCATGCTGAAAGTCACCGGCTACGTGATGTACGTTGCGCCGCTGGCTATTTTTGCCGCCATCTCCTCGGTTATCGCCACCGAAGGGCTGGGGATCCTGCTGAACTACGCTTCATTTATTGGCGGATACTACGTGGCAATTCTGTTGACCTGCTGCGTGCTGGTGGCCATTGGCTATATGGTGCTGAAGAAAGAAGTCTTCCATCTGCTCAGCATGCTCAAAGACCCGGTGCTGGTGGCGTTTACCACCAGCAGCTCCGAAGCGGCCTATCCGAAAACCCTTGAACAGCTGACCCAATTTGGCTGCTCGCGCAACATCGTCTCCTTCGTGTTGCCGATTGGTTACTCCTTTAATCTGGTGGGTTCGATGGTGTACTGCTCCTTTGCATCCATGTTTATTGCACAGGCCTACAATATCCACCTTGGCTTCTCTGAGATTGCGGTCCTGATGCTGACGCTGATGCTGGCATCCAAAGGGATTGCCGGGGTGCCGCGTTCGGCGCTGGTGGTGCTGGCAGCGACCATTCCGAGCTTTAATATTCCGGTTGCGGGTATCCTGCTGCTGATGGGCATTGACCACTTCCTCGATATGGGCCGTTCGGCGATTAACGTTCTGGGTAACGGCGTCGCGACGGCGATGCTGTCGCAGAACGAGGGCGAGCTGGCGCAGGAAGCTCCCGAAGTCGTACAGCAGAATATGTAAACGACAGGGCGACATAAAAGAAAAGCCAGACCTCCGGGTCTGGCTAAATAGGAAATAAACCTGCCATTATCGCCGCGAAGCACTCCCCCTCCCCACAGCGACATCAACACAATAGTAACAAGAGCAAATGAAAAGTACGGCCCCCACCCCACTGGCATAAGATGGGGGTTTACAGCATTTAGATAAAGATACGCAGGCCTACCGCAGCCAGGTGATCGGAGACGTTATAAGAGTCATCGGTATTCCCGCTGGCTTTCTCATAGCCGTATTCGATATAGGTGACGGCGTTTTTACCTAACCAGTAGTCAGTACCCAGCGTGGTGGACTGGAAATGCTGTCCGTCCATCGCATCGCCGCCTTCGGTCCAGTCAAAGTTAGCGTAAACGCTCCACTCCGGCGTAATTTTGAACTGAGAAGCATATTCCAGTCCCAGGATAGTTTCCTGATCGTCGGTGGCGTTGCTGGTGCCGCTGACCGCCGCGTGAACATCATCAACTTTGTTGATGTAGTAAGTCGCCTGCGCGGCGTTATACCAGGTGAAGCCGTCAAAATTGGCGGTGTACTTGGCGTTTAAGCCCATCGAGTAGGTGTTACCATCGTATGACGGGCCGGTGACGTTGGTGACCGGTACGGTGCCCATTGGGTTACCATTCTGGTCGTAATAGGTCATATTGGTCGTCGTTGTCCCCTGGTTAACCGTATAATTGTTGTACGCTGCCGCACCGGAAACAGAGAAGCCATTGTCAAAGCGATACTGCGCCGCCAGCGCCGCACCGCCGTGAACGGTGGCAGAACCGTCATGGTAAGCATCGTGCATATCCGGGCCGTCGCCATAACCGCTACCGAAGCCAATTTTATCTACATCATCATTACCCTGGCCCATTACGCCGACGGTAAATTCTTTGGTGTTGTAGTAATAGATGGCCGCTGAGTTAATAATATCCGTCGACATCCCGGCAGTATCGTGTTTCGCCTTACCGCCGTAAGCATAAGTGGTATCAATACCCAGCCCCCAGTCTGTTGGCGCATACTGTTTACCAAATGTGATTACACCATATTCATCATTGCCCAGCCCGGCGTACGCCTGACGGGTATAGACATCATTGCCCTGATCGTCAGTGGCGGAATCCAGACCGTGAATACCGGTTTCGTAATAACCGACCGCATAATAACCTTTGTCATTAATTTTCTGCCGTAATGCGACGCCCAGACGCGAGTCATTATTCTGAATATTATGTTCTACGCTATGCGCGGAATCATCTTTCGCCATTAACCGCACGGAACCCATAATCGACACTGCGGTATCATCGCTTTTATAGACCATTTCCCCTTTCGTTTGCGTCGCCGTATATGCCGGTGACGCAAAATCGCCGCTGCTTGCCAGAGCACAAGCCGGAGCGCCTACCGCCGCAGTAATAGCCAGAGCGATAATAGAGGGTTTAATCATTACTTTTTTTACGCGCATAGAAATCCCTTAACCTAATATTTAAGTTCGTTTTTTTGACTGCTTTAATTTAGTAAGCCGGGAAAACAAATTATTTCCACGAGCAGATATTAATGACAGAACGATTTTATTTTCTATGCGTAAAAATAAAAAATAAGAGAGCGATCACTAAGAATTATTTTCTTTCATCCTTTCACAAGATGTTTTAAAAATAACAAAAACAATCATTATTTAATTCTAATTATTAGCGATTTACTTATTTTTTGAAATAAAGTGTTTCTTAATGTTTAAATTAAACCATTGAGATTTAACTAAGAAACATTAATGAATGTTAAAAACAGCATTTACCAACCCTGCTTTTAACACGATTTTATCATAGCAGGCTAATTTATCGGATAATCTGGCAGGTTAAATATTAACAACCTTTATTTAAAATAAAGGCAAGTTCTCTTTCCCTCATTAGAATATACGCATGAAAAATCGTTCCAATAATTATATTGATTTTAGTGATGTAATTTTCAAAATAACAGAAAAAGAGGATGCGAAAGGAAAAAAGAAAGACGTGAAAAATGTTATCTGTGCACGCAGTTATCGCACATTTCTTTCATTTTCTTATTTTAATAAAAAAGAATTTGCGTTAGCGGCTATTTGAAATACAGGCCCGACGTCGTACGCCGCCGGGCCGGCGTTCATCATGCCGCGTGGTTAGCTGCGCTATCCAGCAGGGCCATCTCTTCGCTATTCAGCAGCTTTTCGATATTGACCAGAATCAGCATCCGGTCGCCCAACGCGCCAAGCCCGGTGAGATATTCCGTAGACAGCGTTACGGCAAACTCGGGTGCCGGACGAATCTGCTCCGCCGCCAGCGACAGCACATCGGAAACGCCGTCAACTACGATCCCGACGACACGCTGACCGAGGTTCAGTACGATCACCACGGTGTTGTCGTTGTACTCAACGTCCTGCTGGCTGAACTTCACCCGCAGATCGACAATCGGCACGATCACGCCGCGCAGATTGGTGACACCTTTAATAAAGGCTGGCGTGTTGGCAATGCGTGTGACCTGGTCGTAACCCCGAATCTCCTGCACCTTCAGGATATCGATACCGTACTCTTCGTTGCCCAGGGTAAATACCAGAAATTCCTGACCTGTCGGTTCTCCCGCCAGTTTTGTTACATTCGTCATACCGGTCATGTTTTCTACCTTTTTTCTGCGTTTCAGGCGGCTGTGTTCGCCAGACGTTTATCACGATTCAGTCCCTGCAGGGCGGAGACGTCAACAATCAGCGCGACGCTACCGTCGCCAAGAATGGTCGCCGCCGAGATGCCCGGCACTTTGCGATAGTTGCTTTCCAGGTTTTTCACCACCACCTGGTGCTGACCAATCAGCTGATCGACCAACAGCGCATAGCGACGACCCGCGCTTTGCAGGATGACCACAATGCCCTGCGTGGCCTCGGTTTTCGCGCCCTGTACATCGAAAGCTTTCCACAGCTCCACCAGCGGCAAATATTCGCCGCGTACTTCCAGTACACGTTCGCCGCCCGCCAGCGGATGCAGATCTTCTTCACGCGGCTGCAAAGACTCCATCACCGCGTTGAGCGGCAGGATAAAGACCTCTTCGCTAACCTTCACCGACATGCCATCAAGAATCGCCAGCGTCAGCGGCAGCAGAATGCGGATCGTCGTCCCGGCCCCCTGCTTCGACTGAATTTCAACGTGGCCGCCCATCTCCTGAATATTTCGTTTGACCACGTCCATACCCACGCCACGCCCGGAAACGTCGGTCACCTGCTCGGCGGTGGAGAAGCCTGGCGCGAAGATCAGCATGCCGACCTCTTCATCCGTCATGCTTTCATTCACGGCCATCCCCTGCGACACGGCTTTCGCCAGAATACGTTCGCGGTTCAGGCCCGCGCCATCGTCAGTGACTTCGATACAGATATTGCCCCCCTGATGTTCCGCAGAGAGAATCAGGTTGCCCACGGCAGATTTCCCGGCCGCCAGACGCGTTTCCGGTAGCTCAATACCATGATCCAGGCTATTGCGCACCAGGTGAGTCAGCGGGTCAATAATGCGTTCAATCAGGCTCTTGTCCAGTTCAGTGGAGCTGCCCATCAGCGTCAGCTCCACCTGCTTGCCAAGCTTACCCGCCAGATCGCGTACCAGACGCGGGAAGCGGCTAAAGACATATTCCATCGGCATCATACGGATGGACATCACCGATTCCTGCAGGTCGCGCGCATTGCGCTGAAGCTGGCCCATGCTGGTGATCAGATCGCCATGCGAGACCGGGTCCAGCGCGTTGGAACGCTGGGCCAGCATCGACTGAGTAATGACCAGCTCGCCAACCAGGTTAATCAACTGATCGACCTTCTCAACCGCCACGCGGATACTGGTAGATTCACTGCTGCGCGCTGCCGGTTTTTCACGCTCTACGCGGGGTGCAGTCTGACTTGCTGCAACGGCCGGCGCCGCCGGGGCGACAACCGGCAGTTCGACGATCTCTTCGGCTTCGGCTATTTCCACCAGCGCAGGCTCTGTGGCCGCGGCAACGGTGGTGAACGCTATCTGGTCGGCCTCGATCACGAAACACAGCACGGCGACGATATCGTCCTGATCCACGCTACCGTCGAGCACCGCGGTCAGACTATCGGCCGTTTTGTTGACCTGGCTCAGCGTCGCCAGATTACCCAGCTCCTCTTCCAGCATATCGGGTTCACCGGCCTTCAGGCGCGACAGCGTGATCTGGGTTTTGCCGACGGCGGCGGTATCGATCGCAACCGTCTCGGTCTGCATACTGTTGTCGACCACGCTCAGGCGGGCGCTTGCGGCCACCGGTGGGACGCTTTCGCCTTTCGCCTCCAGCGCCAGTTGCCGCAGGGCGTTGCAGATATATTCGAAGCTGGCAGCATCCGGTTCGCTGGAGCTTTTATAGGCGTCGAGCTGTTCCTGCATAATATCTTTGGTTTCCAAAAACAGGTTGATAATATCGGTGTTGAGCTTCATCTCCCCACGGCGTGCCTCATCCAGCAGGTTCTCCATCAGATGCGTCGTTTCCTGCAGCACGGAGAAGCCGAAGGTGCCCGCCCCGCCCTTGATCGAGTGTGCCGCGCGGAAGATCGCGTTCAGCTGTTCAGCGTCAGGGTCATCCACCGCCAGATCCAGCAGATGCTGTTCCATATCGGCCAACAGCTCGTCGGCCTCATCAAAAAATGTTTGATAAAAATCGCTGATATCCATGCTCACGCAATCACCTCGAGTCGGGTTGTGGCGCCGTAGTACCTGATGCAGACGGTGAGGTCGTCGGCGACGGTAATACGCTTAAAGGTTCATTCTGGCTCTCGGCATTCTCATGGAGAATGGCCTGCTCAGCCTGGTTATTCAGCACCAGCAGGCTGATGCGACGGTTAATCGCATCGTTGCCGCCGTGCTCTGATAAGCGCATCGAGTTTGACATCCCAATTACGCGTAAAACTTTGCCATCGTCCAGCCCGCCGGCTACCAGCTCGCGGCGCGAGGCGTTGGCGCGATCCGCCGACAGCTCCCAGTTACTGTAGCCACGCTCCCCGGTGGCATACGGGTAGTCGTCAGTGTGGCCGGCCAGGCTGACCTTATTGGGAATTTCATTCAGCACCGGCGCAATGGCGCGCAGGATATCGCGCATGTAGGGTTCCACTTCCGCGCTGCCGGTTTTAAACATCGGTCGGTTCTGGCTGTCGATAATCTGAATGCGCAGCCCTTCCTGTACGAGGTCAATCTTCAGGTGCGGACGCAGCGCGCGCAGCTTTGGGTCAGCCTCAATCAGCTGGTCCAGTTCGCCACGAATACGTTTCAGGCGGTTGGTTTCCATCCGTTTTTTCAGGTCGTCAATATTTGGCTGCTTGTGTACTTCGCCCTGCTGCTGGGTGACATCATCCCCGCCGCCGGGAATCGGACTCTCGCTGTTCGCCATCCGCTGGCCGCCGGTGATCGCGGTGGCCAGCGGCGTACGGAAGTACTCCGCTATCTGAATCAGCTCTTTCGGGCTGGAGATGGAGATCAGCCACATCACCAGGAAGAACGCCATCATTGCCGTCATAAAGTCGGCATAGGCAATCTTCCACGAGCCATGGGCGCTGCCGTGAGATTTATGTTTGCGCCGCTTAACGACGACAATAGGATGCGCTTGGTTCTTCATGCGTCCTCGGTGGTCGTTTGCTGTTGCCCCGCCGGGTTACGCACCGCGCGGACGTGCTCTTCCAGCTCGATAAACGACGGGCGTTCGCTGGTGTAGAGCGTTTTTCGGCCAAATTCGACGGCGATAGGCGGCGCGTAGCCGTTGAGGTTAGACAGCAGCGTAATTTTGACGCACTGCATCATCTTGGTCGTTTCCGCGCTCTTTTGACGCAGCACGCTCGCGAGCGGTGAGACGAAACCATAGGCCAGCAGGATCCCGAGGAACGTACCGACCATCGCGTGGGCAATCAGCGCGCCCAGTTCTGCCGCCGGACGGTCGGCTGATCCTAAGGCGTGCACCACGCCCATGACCGCCGCAACAATACCAAACGCCGGCAGTGAGTCGCCCACCAGCGCCAGACTGTTGGCTGGCACTTCGCTTTCACTTTCGTGGGTTTCGATCTCTTCATCCATCAACGCTTCAATTTCGAAGGTGTTCATGTTGCCGCTGATGATCAGGCGCAGGTAATCGACGATAAATTCCAGCATCACGGTATCCGCGAGAATGCGCGGATAGCTGGCGAAAATTTCGCTCTCTTTCGGATTCTCGATATCGCGCTCGAGCGAAAACATCCCCTGCTGACGTGACTTGGCCATCAGGCGATAGAGCAGCGCCAGCAAATCCATATACATCGTTTTGGTGTACTTTGAACGCCGGAACAGTAAAGGCAACGCTTTCAGGGTGCCCTTAATCGCCTTGCCGTTGTTTCCCACGATGAAAGCGCCAACCCCCGCCCCGCCGATAATAACCAGCTCGGCCGGTTGATACAGTGCTCCAAGGTGTCCGCCAGTCATCATATAACCGCCGAAAACTGTCCCCAAAACAACCAGGTAACCTATTAAGATCAGCACGCTATCATCCTTCCACTGTTGACTAAGAGAGGAGACAGATGAGCAATTTCACCCACACGCAGGTAAAAAAAAGCAGCGGCCATAATGGCCGCTGCTGGAGTGTTTTCGTCACACCGTGTGGGGTTAAACAGCTTGCTCTATCTGTTCATCCAGCAGTTGTGGATTACTATCGGCAAGATCCTCAGAAAGTTTACGTCTTTTTACGGCTCGTGATGGCGGTTGGCATAAGCTGCATACAAAGCTACCAACGGGCTGGTGAGCGTGAGTCACAAAGTTACCGCCACAGGCGTTGCAACTGGAGAGTTCAAGCATGCCGCTTTCGACGAAACGGACTAACGTCCACGCGCGCGTCAGGGCCAACAGCGGCCCGGCATCCTGCTGCGGACACTGCTCAAGGTAAAGACGATAAGCCTTGATCACCGCATCAACGCCGGAACATTGCCCACTTTTGAGTAAGAACTGCCAGGCATTACAGAACATGGAAGAGTGAATATTCTGCTCCCAGGTCATAAACCAGTCCGTGGAGAACGGTAGCATCCCCTTCGGCGGCGGGCTGCCGCGAAGTTCTTTGTAGAGCTTAATCAGGCGACCACGGCTCAGCTGTGTTTCGCTTTCCAGCATTTGCAAACGCGCGCCCAGGGTAATCAGCTCCATAGCAAGCTGAATATCGCGCGCTTCCTGAACAATGCTTTTTTCGCTCATGATCAGGCCCTTTTCTTACGGGCAGGTTCGCCTGTATGACTGGCCTGATTCAACAGTCGTGTGGAGAGCAGAATACCGGTGTGAATTTGCTGTAAATCGTCAACGCGTGACTCCTGCGTCAGACGGGTGATGGTTTGGGAGTCATCAAAACGGAACTGACAAACCAACTGATTGGTTTCGGCCAGTTTAACCATCTGCGGGAGCGTCAGTTCCCCGAGGACTTTCGCCATATCCTCGTTGATACCGAGGCGGAACATGGCTGAAGCCTTATCCTGACCGATCAAACGCTGTGCAAGAAGCAAGTAAGACAAGTTGATGTCATAGATGTGCTTTAGCAACTCGGATGTATGCATTTTCCCCATCCCGAATAACCAATTTGTACTTTTATGCGGAAAATCCGCATACCCCGTGATGTCGTCGGGCAAGGCCCGATAAAAAAGAATCGGTCAAAATGCATAGCCGATTAGGTGAATCTCATGCCCCATCGCCGGGCAACGTTTTGAACGCACGGCCCGACAAATCTAAACATTTCTTACAATTTACTAAGATTTTTCCTAATTCGACGCAACTTTACTCGCCAGATGTGACACATACAATGTTACTTCACTGTTAATTTGAAATTTATGTGATCTCCATCACAAAATCAAACCGTATTTTTACACTGTATCCATCAGTCATAGTTGTATTTTGAACAATAAATAACCATTTAAAACGTTGTTTTATTCCTGTCTGGCGGATATTCATTCACCGAAACTATCCAATAACGATCGACGGTGGGCAACTTTACTTGAGACAATTGCGAAAAAATTATCACAGATCATAGTTTCATCTAATATATAAAATTCATCGTAAATTCAATAAATTGAAACATCGAATCATTTGCAGTATATTCATTTGCATATTATTTACTTTCCATTAACATTAATTCAGCAAAAATTAAATGTTTATTCGCCATATTGATTACATGATATATTCAGCATTGCTTATGCAATCTGTACAATAATTACGCAATTATTCGCATAAAAAAAACTTATGTATCAGGTTAAGTTATAGACAGATTTATTCTGTGTTCCCCTTGCAGGGTTGAGGCAAAAAGAGTAAGAGAATAAAAAAAGAGTACGTATTATTGGAGCAAGGAGGTCTGATGTCTTACTCACATCTCTTGGTGGCCGTCGCGCCCACCCCGGAAAGCCAGGCCCTGCTACGGAAAGCTGTCGCCATCGCGCGGCCCCTCAACGCGCGTATCAGCCTTATCACCCTGTCGACCGACCCGGAAATGTACAATCACCTCGCGGCCCCGATGATGGAAAACCTGCGAGACCTGATGCAAGAAGAAACCCTACAGTTTCTGCAAACGCTGGCTGATACCACCGACTATCCCATCTGGAAAAGCCAAATCGCCTGCGGTGAACTGGGCGAACATATCAAAGCATTCAGTAAAAAATACGCGGTCGACCTGGTGATTTGCGGTAACCATAACCAAAGTTTCTTTTCCCGTGCGACCTGCTCGGCAAAAAGCATTGTGGGAAACAGCGGTGTGGATGTTTTGCTTGTGACGTTGTAACAATGCCGTTGAGAAAAGCCAAAAACCGGGAGAACGTCCATTCCCCCGGGTCATTTTGAATGATTTCGGCGAGCAGACAGCGCTACACGCTGCGTTTAGCTTTCTGTTTGTAACGGTCGAAGATCACCGCCGCCAGCAGAATCAACCCGCGCACCACATACTGCGAGAACGGAGAGATATTGAGCAGGTTCATCGCGTTCTCCACGGTGCCTAAAATCAGAATCCCGGCGACCACGTACGAGATCTTACCAATCCCGCCTTTCAGCGAGACGCCGCCCAACACGCAGGCGGAGATAACGATCAGCTCATAACCAATCGACGTCATTGGTTGTCCGCTGGTCATACGCGAGGCCAGAATGATCCCCGCAGCAGCGGACACCAGGCCGGAGAGCACAAAGATAATAATCTTGGTGCGTACCACCGGAACCCCCGCCAGCCGAGCGGCCTCTTCGTTGCCGCCAATCGCCAGCGTGTTACGGCCAAAGGTGGTTTTGTTGAGCAGCAGGCCGAAAATAATCAGGCAACCCACCGTCAGCCAGATAGGTGCCGGCAGGCCCAGCCAGTTGGCGTAGCCCAGGGTGAAGAAACGCTCGTCCTCAATCCCTACCGCCTTACCATCAGAGATGATATAGGCCAGCCCGCGCACGATCTGCATAGTGGCAAGCGTGGTGATCAGCGCGTTTATCTTAAGACGGGCAATCACAAAGCCGTTAACCAGCCCGCTTACCGCCCCGAGCAATAGTCCGGCAAATACGCCAATCCATAGATTTTCAGTGACGTTTATCACCACCGCGGTAGTGACGCCCGCACAGGCAATCACCGAGGCAACCGACAGATCAAAATCACCGGACGCCAGGCAGAACAGCATCCCGCAAGCCACCATTCCCGACATCGAAATGGCCAGCCCAAGCCCCTTCATATTGATAAAGGTGGCAAAGTTCGGAACAAAGATCGCACAGCAGATAAACAGCGCGGCGAAGACCACCAGCATTCCGTACTGATCCCAGATACGGCTAAAGCTCAGCGACGAGCGGCGGGCGCCAGGCGTAGTAACAGTTGACATCATAACCTCCTAACTCAGGCAACGGCCTGACTGACTTTTGGCATCGCCAGGCTTAACGCCTGTTGTTCATTGGCGCTCTCGTGCAGCAACTCGCCGGAGATCTCCCCTTCACGCATCACCACAATACGGTCGGCAACGCCCAGCACTTCCGGTAGGTCGCTGGAGGCAAACAGCACCGCGACGCCGGACGACGCCAGCGCATAAATCACGTTGTAGATTTCATGCTTTGCCCCTACGTCGATACCCCGGGTGGGCTCATCAAGCAGAATCACCTTCATGTCTTCTGACAGCCAACGCCCGAGAATCGCCTTTTGTTGATTTCCCCCGGAAAGGTTCATGATCAATTGCTGAGCGCCCGGCGTTTTGATATTAAGAGCCTGAATGTGATGGTCGGCGTTAGTGGCCTCCCAATCGTTGTTGATGAGACACCCCGCATGGATATGCTTGCGGCGGGCGCTAATATTGATATTGTCACGCACGGAATGGACCGGGATGATCCCCTCAGCTTTACGATCTTCGGGGCACAGCATCATCCCCGCGCGAATCGCCTGCGCCGGTTTGTCGATAGTGACTCGCTCACCGTCGATGAAAATCTCACCGCCGGTTATTTTCGTCCCGCCGAAGATCCCCTTCATTAGCTCGCTACGTCCGGCACCCACCAGGCCGAACAGACCCACGATTTCACCGCTGCGAACGGTCAGCGAAATCGGCGTGCGCACGCCCGGCGCTTTCACCTGCGATAGACGCAGACGCTCTTCACCGTACTGACGCGGCTGCCAGCCATAGATATCGCCAATGTCACGCCCCACCATCGCCTGCACCAGACGATCGTGGCTCACCTCCATCATATCGGCAAAGGTACAGACATAGCGGCCGTCTTTAAACACGGTGATGGCATCGCTCAGCGCGAAGATCTCTTCCATGCGGTGAGACACATAGATGATCACTCGCCCCTCTTTGCGCAGCTCACGGATGACCCGGAACAGGTTGTCTATCTCGCGCGCGGAAAGTGAACTGGTTGGTTCATCAAAAGCGATGACCTTGGCGTTACGCGCCAGCGCCTTGGCAATTTCGACCATCTGCCATTGGCCAATCGATAGATACTTCAGCGGCGTATCGGGATCGATGTCCAACCCCAGATGTTCAAGCTGGATACGCGCTTCATAGTTCAGCAGTTTGCGGTTAACAATACCGCCGCGACTCGGCAATTGGCCAAGATAGATATTTTCCGCCACGGTCATTTCCGGGACGAGATGCAGTTCCTGGTAAATAATCGCGATACCCGCGTTCAGCGCCGCAGTGGTATCAGCAAAAGAAATCTCTTCTCCGCGCAGCGCCAGCGTGCCGGACGTCGGGGCATAGTTACCGCTAAGAATTTTCAGCAGCGTCGACTTGCCCGCACCGTTCTCGCCCATCAGCGCATGTACCTGGCCGCTATAGCAATCAAAGCTAATATCGGACAGCGCCTTTACGCCGGGGAAAGTTTTGCTGATACCGCGGAAAGAGAGATAAGGGGTAGACTGTTGCATCGCAACCTCCACAATGACACGATCCTTCTCCTCCCGCCTGGCGGGAGGAGAACCAACAGGACTCAGAGGCCTTTTTTCGCCAGCTCTTCTTTGAAGTTGTCGCGGGTAATCAGCACGACATCCGTCACCGCAGTAAATTTCGGTGGTTCTGCGCCTTTCTCCACCCAGTTGTAGAGCAGCTCGCTGGTTTTGTAGCCGTGAATGTCCGGGCTCGGCAGCAGCGAGCCAAAGAAGCCGGTAGCCTGCGCTTTTGACAGTTCGTTCACCGCATCCACGCCGTTAATGCCGATACCGATGACGTTAGCCGCTTTGAATCCCTGACCTTCCGTTGCGCGTACGCCGCCGAGCACGGTGTTGTCGTTCATGCCAACAACCAGCCACTGCTTCACTTCCGGATGCTGTACTAACAGCGAGTTACCGGCATCGAACGCGCCGGGTATATCATTCGATTTGGTGGGCACCTGATAAATCTGCTTTTCCGGGAAACCGGCTGCCTTCAGCGCGTCCATAGAACCCGACGTACGGCGGCGCGCGGTATCCAGTTCGTTGGCGGTAATGGCCATCACGCCGGTGGTTTTCACGTCCCAGCCGCGTTTTTGCATCTCCTTATACAGCTCCTGCCCCTGGCGCGCGCCAATTTCGCTCGCCGCCATCATCACCAGCGGCACATCATCCATCGGTTTGCCTTTGGCGTTGACGAACTGATCATCGACGGTGATAACCTTCATGTCGTAGCCGCGCGCTTTCGCCACGATAGCGGGCCCTAATTTTGGATCTGGCGTACAAATAACAAAACCTTTGGCCCCACTGGCCGCCAGGCTATCAATAGCATTGAGGGTTTTCTCACCGTCCGGAACGGCAATTTTAATCACATCAAAACCAAGGTCTTTGCCGGCTTTATCGGCAAATTTCCATTCCGTCTGGAACCAGGGTTCTTCCGGTTGTTTTACTAAAAAACCAAGCTTTAAATTCTCGGCCATAGCCGATTGTGACATAACCGCCGCCAGCCCGATGGCCGCCAGCGCTTTCGTAAATTTGTGCATGGTTAACTCCAGCCTTAATGTTCTTTTATGTAGGGAAAATCAGACAAACCATTTAAATCGGACATAAAACAAAGTATTAGCTGCACAATTAACAGCGTTAACTATGTTGAAACATTAATAGCCAGGAATTAACCATTCAGAAGAGAGCGCCATCACACCCCTGAATTACAGTAAGGTGATGCATAGATTCAGCAGATAAGTACATATAAAAAACGCGAATTGTCAGACAATTCGCGCAGAGAGAATAGCTTATTTATCTATATCCTCAGCGAAGATATATCTTTCTCTGAGGTGGCCGATTAATTACCAGCGGTAATAAATATGATCGGCGTGGTCGCGCACCGGCGCTTCATCGCCCAGCAGACGTGCCGCGACGGTAAAGGCAAAGTCAAAGACATGACCGAATCCTTTACCGCTAATCAGATTGCCGTCTTCAACCACCGGCGCATCAACGTATTCCCCGTTTTTCACGTCCTGCCACAGATCACCGGAGCAGACATAGCGACGGCCTTTCAGCAGATCATTGCCGGCCAGCACGCGCGCAGCGGCTGAGCAGATTGGGCAGATCAGTTTGCCCGCGGCATCGTGGGCAGCCACAAAATTAATCACGTCTTTGTTCGCCGCCAGATTCACGCTCCCCTGCGGGCCACCCGGCAGGACGACAGCGTCGTACAGGGTATCAAGACGTTCTGCCAGCGTGGCGTCAGCCACCATCGGGATATCGTGATAACTCACCACCGCGCGTGACTCAGCGCACGACACCAGCTCAACACCAATATGCAGACGGCGCAGGATATCGATAGTGACAATCGCTTCCCCTTCTTCAAAACCCGGGGCCAGCAGTACAGCAACCTGTTTCATTTTAACTCCTGTAAATTAATATAAACGAATCCCTCCTGGTGACGAATGGGGAAGGATTTGGCGTACTCGTCATGACGCGAACATAATCCTCTTGCCGGCCATTATCAAAAATGATCTAAAACAAATTTGCCATCATTCTAATATTGGGGAGCCGACATATATCATGATATATAAATAAGAATTATTATTCGCGATGCACTATTGATAGCAAATAATGCGTAACGCGCCTATCTGAGCCATCGTTATCCGGTTGAAAATCAGAGTTAGATCACACTTCCTGATGTACGTAATGCAACATAGAATTCGTATGTTAACAAAGCCTTACGCAGAGTATACCGGAAAGTTACATTCTCTATAATTCATAGGGTTACGAAAATAATATTTTGCGAATTAAGATATTAGCAATATAGGTTGTAACGAAACGTAAAAAGCGGCTCATGAGAGTTTTCTTATACCAAAACTAAGAGTATTCTTTTTTCTGAACACAAGAGGAATTATATCTTTTGTTCATGGTTGAAGACTACGAGTAATATGTAGTTACACTCCAACGCGTAAATAGCGCATGGTTAGCGGCTATTAAGATACTATGCGGTATCACGCGTATCGTTCCTACCAGTAATAAGGATATTTGTATGGCAGTTCCAGGAATGGTTCAAAAGCTTAATGCTCAGATGAATCTCGAATTTTATGCATCTAATCATTATTTGCGTTTGAGCGAGTGGTGCTCAGAACATCGACTGAATGGTACCGCGACGTTTTTACGTTCACGGGCACAATCCAGCGTAACGCAAATGATGCGTGTGTTCGATTATATGAAAAAATCTGGCGCTTATCCGGTCGTGAAAGCTTTTGAAACCCAAGAAGATAAGTGCGCCACCCTCGAAGATCTTTTCCTGAAAACCATTGAAGATCACGCGCAGCGCAGCTCTACGCTGTCTGAGTTGACTGAACAGGCAAAAGTGCTTCATGACGATAACACCCTGAGTTTCCTCAACGCACTGGAAGAAGAGCAGGAACAGGATGGTATCTTGCTGAAGACCATTCTGGATGAAGTGCGCAGCGCGCGTAAAGCGGGCCTCTGCATCCAGCAAACGGACCAGCATCTGCTGAACATCGTTAACCAACAGCAGCATTAATTACGCAACAAGGGCGGCCATGGCCGCCCTTGTTCTTTCTGAACTTAGTCCTGAGGACGTCAATTCCGGATCAGTGCGTCGCATCCTGTGGCGTAAACTTCAGCTCAATCAGCGCAATCGCTTTCTGAATCGCCCGCAACGTTACCGGATCGGCCCCCGCCGGATGAGTGGTAAAGTCAATCGCTTTCAGCTGGGTAGCCATCTTTTCACGAATTTCAACTGGCGCGATAACATCGATAACGTCGAGGATCTGTTTGATAACGAGTTGGCAGGCGACAACGTCGGAAACCAGTTCATCGTTCGGGGTGAGGTTCTGAGACATTTTTTGCTCCTGTTTTGCGGAGCGTAATAGTAACCTACTTTTGCTGAAGATAAAAAAAACCTGCCGCAGCAGGTTTTTTTATCAGAACATAGCGCCTGGCGGTACGTCTTTGAAAGTCTTGCAATAGTTCTCGAACATGCTTTTGAGGATTTTACGCATGCGCTGTTTCATGTTGATGCTCCGGTTTTTGTTATGCAGGTGTTATTGTCTTTAGGTACATAATATGAGCACCATCACAAAAATCAACCATTTTGAGAGTTAAATCACATAATAATTATCATACATGTTAAATTTACAAAGAAATTGTTATGAAAATCTGTCACTTGCAGCATCTACAAAATCTATAAATTTTACGTATTAATTTGATAGGGTAACGCAACGATGAATGAGCCTCTCCAGGCCCAGGCGAGCCGTGGGGTATCCCCTGCAGCGCTGCTTGTGGCCGGTGCATTCTTTATGGAGTTCCTCGATGGGACGGTGATTGCCACCGCCCTGCCAGATATGGCGAAAACCTTTGGCGTGGAAGCCGTCGATCTTAATATCGGCATTAGCGCCTACCTGATCACGCTGGCCGTACTCATACCGGCCAGCGGCTGGATAGCGGACCGCTTCGGCGCGCGCACCATATTCAGCCTCGCGCTCGCCATTTTCACCGTCTCTTCCGTATTTTGCGGCCTCGCCACCAGCGCTCACGGTTTCGTGGCCATGCGTATTCTACAAGGCGTAGGCGGCGCGCTGATGGTTCCTGTCGGGCGGTTAGCCGTCCTTCGTACCACGCCAAAACACCTGCTCATCACCGCCATTGCCACGCTCACCTGGCCCGCGCTGATTGCGCCGATTATCGGGCCTCCGCTGGGTGGATTTATTACCAAAGTGGCCGACTGGCGCTGGATATTCTTCATTAATGTCCCGTTGGGCATTATCGCCATCCTGCTGGCGTTGCGGATTATCCCCAACATCCGCGACGATGAGCGGCGGCCATTCGATCTACCGGGTTTTCTCGCCACCTCGGTGTCAATGGTGAGCCTGGTCTACGCGATGGAACTGCTGGGCGCAGAGAAGATGCAGGGCGGCTTAATCATCACGCTACTGCTGCTTGGCAGCGCCACTTTTTACTATGCGCTGTCCCATTTCCGCCGCAGCCCGGCGCCGATGATCCGAATGGATGCGCTCAAGGTGCCCACTTTCCGCGTCACGATGTACGGCGGTTCATTGTTCCGCGCTTCCATCAGTGCCGTACCGTTCCTGCTTCCCCTACTCTTTCAGGTCGGTTTTGGTATGGATCCGTTCCACTCCGGCCTGTTGGTGCTGGCGGTGTTCGTGGGCAACCTGACGATTAAGCCGGCCACCACTCCGCTCATTCGCTGGCTGGGCTTCCGCCGCCTGCTGTTGATTAACGGTGCGCTGAACGTGCTGGCGCTGGTCGCCTGCGCCTTCCTGACACCGCAGACGCCGGTATGGGTGATTATGCTGGTACTGTACCTCGGCGGCGTGTTCCGCTCGATTCAATTTACCGGCGTCAGCACGCTGGCGTTTGCCGACGTACCCTCACCGCAAATGAGCTATGCCAACACGCTGTTCAGTACCGCCAGCCAGCTGGCGATTGGCCTGGGTATCACACTCGGGGCGATTGGGATTCGTATCGGTGAGAAACTCAGCGCCGTACTGGATCTCAGCGCGGTACCCGGTATCAGCTTCCGTCTGGCCTTTGTCTTTATCGCGCTGATTTGCCTGGTGGGGATGATAGATACCCTGCATCTGACGCGAGACGCGGGCAGCGCGGTGTCGAAGAAAGCCAAAGCCTGAGTTCACGGCATAAAAAAACCCACGCCAGAGCGTGGGTTTTTATTAGAAAGGAGAACGTCTGACTTACGCCAGGATCTCGCGAACAAAGGCTTCGATTTCTTTGTTCTGGCAGTTTTCAAAGAAGCATTCCTGGAAACGCTGACCGGAGACGGCAGTTTTCACCAGCGCCGGGTCGATAGCGCGCAGAGTATCCAGATAGTTCTCTTTCACCACCGCCGCTTTAACCTGGTTCAGGATACCGGCGTTACGAACCTGAGGTTCTTTACGCTCTGGCGGGTAGCCTTCACCGTTACGACCGGTGAACGCTTTTTCAAACATATAGCGAACGTTCAGTTCCGCACCCCAGCCAAAACCTTTGGCGAAGGCCAGAGACAGCGCGTTACCGTTGTTGATCTGGGCAAACAGGAAGGCGTCTGCTGGATCCAGGCAGTAGCCACAAACAACGCCCGGGTGGATGTTCAGGGACATCAGCGCACCCTGACCGGTACCACAGCCAGTGACGACGAAATCTACCGCTTTAGAGTTCAACAGGATGCTGGCCATGATACCCAGGTGAATGTAGGTCAGGTGATGATCGTTTTCATCGCTCATGCCCACGTTGTAGACCGGGAAGCCTTTTTCATCGGCAACGGCTTTTAACTCATGATGAATAGTCGCGTTCTTGCTGGCCTGGCTGTTTTCCATCATCAGTGCAATTTTCATTCTTTCCTCTCCTGAAAGCTACGCGGGATTTCCCGCAGTCGTTCGATTACGTTACAGTAACCTTACTACCAGACAAACGCACTTTCAAATTTTATGAAAAATGGTTTTACTTTTTACTGAGGCGGTCACACTTTTGGCCTATGCCGGATAGATAAATCATTACATAAACCATTATTTTTTTACTGTTACCAGGCCACACGGTGGTCTAAACTGACTTAAGGGCAATAATGGGCCCACAAAATATACGCTATTAAATGGATAAAATAGTCTTCGCAAAGGAACTGACTTGTGACACAGAACTGCCGATCTCTTCGACGCGGGCTGGGTCTCCTTGTTCTACTGACCCTGTTGCTCGTTTGCACGACTCGCGCTCTTGCCGTACCGCCACAAAAAGTCAAAACGGCTTCCACCGTCCCTGTCTGGATACTCGATGCCGATAATTTTGAATTCTGGCGCGACGACCACGGACAGTTTCGCGGGTTCTATCCCGAACTGCTGCACGCCATCAATTCACGCTACGGCTATAATCTGACCCTGCAGCCCATTGACGGCACCACGTTCGAACAGCGCTTCAGCCATCATGACTACGGGCTCTACGCCAGCGTGCTGCAAACCCGTGAACATCTGAAGAATACAATCCTTTCCTTACGCCTGCTCGAAAACACCATCGTTACCGCCAGCATCACTCGACAAGCCAAGACCGTACAAGACCTAAACGACACAAGAGTCATTTTCCGCCGGCACGATCCGACCCAGACGATCGTCAAGCAAGCTTATCCCTCCCTGACATTTCAACAGATCATCGAGGTCGACAGCAGTAAAGAGGCCTTGCAAATTCTGCGCAGCGGCGGTGCCGATTTCTATATCAATGAAGACAGAGAAATCGGCAGCCCACAGTACTACTACACCATTTCTCGTCCATTTGATTCACTGCGTATCACCGCCTCATTCGGGATAAGCCCGGAACTCATTTCACTACGCAACAACATCAATCAGTTGATTAACGAGTGGCAGCAAAACGGCAAGCTTCAGGCGCTGGAAGAGCAAAGCCAGATAGAGTTTCTCCGCCATAACCTCATCATCACCCCCGAAGAGCGCAACTGGTTACAGGAAAATCGTCTGACGCTGTGGCTGCCGAAGAATGAGAACTTCTCTCCCATTATCTGGAAAGACAATCAGGGATATCACGGCAGCGCCATCAGCATGGTTAACGATCTTCGCGATCTGCTTAATATCAACGTTGACGTTCAATTCGTTGATAATTATTTGATTCGCATGAAGAACGAAGAGTGGCCACTGCGGCTTGCCGATATTATTGATGTCCGCGACGGCGCACAGCTGGAAGGCCTGGTTGGCCCGCTGCTGAACTGGTACAACGCCTATTACAATAAGGTCGGTCAGCCGTTTATTCTTGATGAAGAACAGGTGCGCTATCAGCGGATTGGCGTGATACGCGGTTCGTTTGCCGCATACTATCTGCGCCAGCGGTTTGGTACCGACGTGACGTTGGTCGCCCGCGCCACCATCGACGAACTGCTGGATACCATCGATAACAACCAAATCGACTTTATTCTTGGTGATTTAAGCTCGCTGGAGCAAGCGCTTCGCGGCAGCGATCTGTTCCGCGGCGCGCTGAAAGTTGCCGGGCTGACCCATTCCAGCTATCAGATAGGGACCTGGGTGAACATCGATCACCCTCTGCACGCGCTGCTGGCTCAGGTTCATCTCATCTCCAGCTATCGTCACCAGCTCACGCCTCCCACCAGCGTCGCGGCCTCCACGTCGCTAAGTAAAAATACATTACAAATTATTAGCGCCGGGCTGCTGGCCGCGCTGATCTTTATCCTGAGTATGATGCTGATGATGTGGCGGCATATGAACCAGAACCGGGCGATTAACCGCAGCATTGTCGAGGCGATGGAAAAGATTAATCACGTCCACGATGATGAGACCGGTTGCCATATCCGTCGCGTTTCAGCTTATTGCAGCCTGTTGGCCCGCGCGATGAAGCTGCCCCAGCGCCAGATTCGCGACATTGAAAATTTCGCTTCGCTGCATGATATTGGCAAAATTGCCGTTCCCGAGATGATTCTGCGTAAGCAGGGCAAACTCACCGAGGACGAGTTTAAGCAAATTCAGCAGCACTCAGTGAAAGGCTGGCGTATCGTCCAGGGGCTGGTGCTCGGCTCTGTGGCGGAAAACCTGATCCATTATCATCATGAAAAATGGGACGGCAGCGGCTATCCGGATGGATTAGCCGGTGAAGCCATCCCGCTGGAGGCACGCATTCTGGCAATCGCCGATGTTTACGATGCCCTGCGGCAAAAACGAGTCTACAAGCCCAGCTTCTCCCATGAACGTGCCTACGAAATTATCGTCAGCAGTTCCGGCAGCCATTTTGATCCGACGCTGGTCAAACTGTTTTGCCAGTTGCATCTGCAGTTTCAGGCCATTTATGAGTCACAAGCGGATTAACCCCTGAATCTGGCGACTATTCAAGGGATTGGCCACCGAGGGGGCGGCTACAATAAGATTACGACAGATTGCGCAGAGCGACTTGATGAAAAGCCTCCTACTTATCCCTGCCCTGCTGGCACTTTCCGCGTGCTCGGTTCCCCGCACGGCAAGCGTCAGCGAAGTTGATGCGACCAGCGGTATCGTTCGCCTGACCTACGGGCAGGCGGTACTGCAAAACGCCCGCACCGACAGTTACCTGGCCCAGTCCGAGGCCAATAAGGCCTGCCAGCAAATGGGCTACGCCACCGCATTTTCCTATGGTCAGCCCATTTCCACCTGCTCCACCATTAGCGGCTCACTGTGCCTCAACGAATATATCACCCTGCAATACCAGTGCCGGGGTGTCGCCAATATTCCTGCTACCAGCGCCTGGTATTAGTTCACTCGCCGGTGAATTCCGGCGTTATTATTTCCCTCTTGATATCTATTGTTATATTTCTGCCAATGAGTTTTATTCACATTCGCATTATTATATAAATCATTTTATATTTACCTTTTGCAAATAAATAAATAACAATTTATAGTTCCGATGTAATTAACTATTAACGTATTTTTTCAGGAGCGACACCATGCTGAAAGCGCCAATGATCGAGAAATTAAATGAACAGATGAATCTCGAACTTTATTCTTCGCTGCTGTATCAACAAATGAGCGCCTGGTGCAGCTACAACAGCTTTGAAGGCGCCGCCGCCTTTTTACGCCGCCACGCGCAGGAAGAGATGACGCATATGCAGCGCCTGTTCGATTATCTGACCGACACCGGCAGCCTGCCGCGCATCAACACCGTCTCTTCACCTTTTGCCGAGTACGCCTCACTGGACGAACTGTTCCGCGTGACCTACGAACACGAGCAGTTGATTACCAGCAAAATTAATGAACTGGCGCACGCCGCCATGTCCAACCAGGATTATCCGACCTTTAATTTCCTGCAATGGTATGTCGCTGAACAGCACGAAGAAGAGAAATTGTTTAAATCCGTTATCGATAAACTGACGCTGGCGGGTAAAAGCGGTGAAGGGCTGTACTTTATTGATAAAGAGCTGGCTACGCTCGATACCCAGAATTAATCTTCGTGCAGCGGCGTCAATACGCCGCTGCCGATTAATGCTGGCAAATCTTACTTTCCTCGGTCGTAAAACCCGATTCCAGCGGTATAAATTTCCCTTTATTACGTAGAAAAGCCACCAACTCGCCCGCCGTCATATTCTCCGCTGAACAGGTATGAAAACGCGCCTGCTCGCCGAAACGCGCATGAATAGCCGCCTCCAGGCTTTCAACACTGTACTGTTCGCCGGATGCAATCATCATATTCAGTACTTCGTGACCGTGAATAGAATCCATTATTTCTCCCCTTAAAAAACGCCACCATAAACTGCATTTGTATTGCATGTTTTGCGCTAGCGCAGCTTTCTGTAGCCTTATTAAAACCGTAAACATAAGTATACAGCAGCTGTAATTCAGATTTGACGAAAGCAGCGGATTCACATACTCTGCGCGACATCTTTCGTTGTGAATACGTTGTGAAGTAGAGGAAAGCGTGAAGAACCGTACTCTGGGGAGTATTTTAATCGTCGCCGGCACCACCATCGGCGCAGGAATGTTGGCAATGCCGCTCGCCTCGGCGGGCGTCGGCTTTGGCGTCACGCTGGTGCTGCTGGTCGGCCTGTGGGCATTAATGTGCTACACCGCCCTGCTGTTGCTGGAAGTATATCAACACGTTCCCGCCGACACCGGGCTGGGCTCTCTGGCGCTACGCTACCTGGGACGCCGTGGGCAATGGGTCACCGGCTTTAGCATGATGTTCCTGATGTACGCCCTCACGGCGGCCTATATCAGCGGCGCGGGCGAACTACTGGCATCAAGCCTCAGTCAGTGGTTTAATATGGATATGCCGCCTGCGCTGGGCGTTCTGCTGTTTACCGCGATTGGCGGCATGGTCATCTGTGTGGGCACCTCGCTGGTCGATCTGTTTAACCGCTTCCTGTTCAGCGCCAAAATCATCTTTCTGATCGTCATGCTGGCGCTGCTGCTGCCACATATTCACAAAATAAACCTGATGACGCTACCGCTTGCCCAGGGGCTGGCCCTGTCGGCCATTCCGGTTATCTTTACTTCGTTTGGCTTCCACGGCAGCGTACCGAGTATCGTCAGCTACATGAACGGCGACGTGCGCAAACTGCGCGGTATTTTTATCATTGGTAGCGCCATCCCGCTGGTCGCCTATCTGTTCTGGCAGTTGGCGACCCTTGGCAGCATCGACTCACCGGTGTTTAGCGCGCTCATGTCTCAGCACGCGGGCCTGAATGGCCTGTTAATGGCGATTCGCGAAGTGGTCGCCTCGCCGCACGTTGAACTGGCCGTTCACCTGTTTGCCGACCTGGCGCTGGCGACCTCTTTCCTTGGCGTCGCACTGGGGCTATTCGACTATCTGGCGGACCTGTTCCAGCGCAAAAACACCGTCCGCGGCCGTCTGCAGACCGGCGGTATCACCTTCCTGCCACCGCTGGCCTTCGCGCTGTTCTACCCACGCGGTTTTGTTATGGCGCTGGGTTATGCGGGCGTGGCTCTGGCGGTACTGGCGCTGATTATTCCTTCCTTGCTGACGCTGCAAAGCCGCAAACATCACCCTCAGGGCGGCTATCGCGTCGCCGGAGGAAAACCGATGCTGTGGCTGGTTTTCGCCTGCGGGATCGCGGTGATTGTCATTCAGGCAGGGATCGCGACCGGGCTGTTACCGTCGGTGGGGTAAGTTTCGTGGTAGAAGAAAGGGGCCAATCGGCCCCTTTTTTATTTCGCTAAACAGCACTGCTTGTATTTTTTTCCGCTGCCGCACGGACAGGGGTCGTTACGTCCCACCTTCTGTTCGTTTTTAATCGGCTGCTTAACTGGCGCTTCTTTAGGATTGTCCATCCAATAATCAAACAGACTCAACGCCGCAGGGCGAATGTTATCAATGCTATCGAAGTACTGCTCAGCCGTGAAAGCCTCCAATGCAGCGCTTTTCTCTTCATCGCCGTGCAGCGTAATGCTGTCAAACGCCGCTTGCTGCTCTGCCGGCAGACCGGACCAGTCGGTCAGGCGCGCGCCGCGCAGATAGCCATAGCACCACTCTTCCACGATGGTCAGCTCCTGACCTTCTTCTTCGCGGGTACCAAACAGCGGCTCAAACTGGTCCGGGTAGTCGTTCAGGCGATCGGCGATATCACTCATATGTTGCAGCGTGAGATTCACAAAACGGTCACGCTCGCGGTCAGTCGCCCAGTGCGGCACATGGTCTGCCCCGCCCCATACGGCAAACATCCACTCAGCGGGTTCAATCTCCAGCGGTGAGGAGAGGATGGCGGTCAGCATACCGTCCAGTTCGGAGACGTCGATAATTGACGCGTCAGAGGCATACTTCGCAATGGTCTCGTCCAGCCATTCCAGCTCGCTTTCGGTTAAAGGTCCCGTTTTCATACTCAATCTCTGTCGTTGTTGATGAGGTCATTCAGTTCAGGCGCAATGATGCAGGAGTTTAGCATTGAACTCCAGCAATGCTTTGCTACGCGCCGCCCAGATAGGCCTTACGTACCTCCTGATTGCCCAACAGTTCCTCGCCGCTGCCGCTAAGACGAATTTGCCCGTTAACCATCACGTATCCCCGGTCAGACAGCTTCAGCGCGTGGTGGGCGTTCTGTTCCACCAGGAAAATCGTCATCCCGTCGCGGGCCAGTTCACGCAGCGTATGGAAAATTTGCTTCACCACAATCGGCGCCAGCCCGAGGCTGGGCTCATCAAGCAGCAGCAGTTTCGGTCGGCTCATCAGCGCGCGGGCAATCGCCAGCATCTGCTGCTCACCGCCGGACATGGTCATCGCCCGCTGCTTGCGCCGCTCTTTGAGACGAGGGAACAGATCGAACATGCTTTGCAGATCCTGAGCGGCATGCTGATTACCAATTGGTATCGTGCCCATCAGTAAATTTTCTTCCACGGTCATATCAGGGAAAATGCGCCGCCCCTCCGGGGCCTGAGCGATCCCCGCCGAGGCGACATAATGGGTGGTGCGATGGCTGATATCGTCGCCGCAGAAGAGAATTTGCCCGCTACGCACGCGCGGCTGGCCGAAAATGGACATCAACAACGTCGATTTCCCCGCGCCGTTGGCGCCAATCAGCGAGACGGTTTCGCCTTTATTGACCTGCAGCGAAACCTGCTTTAATGCCTGGATAACGCCGTAAAAGACATCGACCTCACGAAACTCCAGCATCGGTTCGCTCATAGGCTGACCTCGTCTTCGCTGGTGCCGAGATAGGCGGCAATGACTTTCTCATCGTGCTGAATTTGCTCCGCCTTGCCCTGGGCAATGACATCGCCGTGGTCCAGCACGATAATATCGTCCGAAATGTCCATCACCATCCCCATATCATGTTCAATCAGCAGCACGGTTATGCCGTGATGCTCGCGCAAGAAACGAATAATTTTGCTCAGCGCCCGGGTTTCCACGGGGTTCAGCCCGGCGGCGGGTTCATCAAGGCAAATCATCTCCGGGCCGGTGCACATGGCGCGGGCAATCTCCAGACGGCGCTGCTGGCCGTAAGACATCTCGCCCGCCAGCCGGTTAGCGCAGTCAACCAGATCCACCACCTCAAGCCAGTAAAAAGCGCGATCCAGCGCGGCGCTCTCTGCCCGACGGTAAGCTGGCGTATTGAGGATCCCGGCGACCAGGTTGCGGTTGACCTGCATATGCTGTGCAACCAGCAGATTCTCCACCACCGACATCTCACGGAAAAGACGGATATTTTGAAACGTCCGCGCCAACCCGGCCCGGTTGACGAGGTGGGTTCCACCAAACATTTTGTAAAAAATCCGCTGCCCGAGGTGCGCCGGATTCACCCAGTCACCCGGCTGAAACTTCTGCCCAAGGATCTGGATGACGTTAGTGGTTTTCCCGCGCGTGTTGAACAGGATTTTGCCGCCGGAGGCCTTGTAGAAACCAGTCAGGCAGTTGAACACCGTGGTTTTTCCCGCGCCGTTTGGGCCGATCAGCGCGGTAATCGAGCCACGCTGTACCTCCAGATTAACGTCGTTCAGCGCCTTAATACCGCCAAAATGCATCATCAGATGCTCAACGCTTAAAATCACATCCTGGCTCATGGCGCCACTCCTTTACGCACCGCAAATCCGCTGCGATTAATGCGAATCAGCCCCCGGGGACGCCAGATCATCATCACCACCATCAATACGCCAAACAGCAGTACGCGATACTCGGCAAAGCTGCGCAGCAGTTCGGGGGTGACGGTCAGCACAAACGCCGCCAGTACCACGCCAATGGTTGACCCCATTCCACCCAGCACCACGATGGCAAGGATCAGCGCCGACTCAAAGAAGGTAAATGACGTTGGGTTGACGAAGCCCTGATAGGTGGCGAAAAACACGCCGGCAATCCCGGCGGTCGACGCGCCGAGCGTAAAAGCCGACAGCTTCACCAGCACGTGATTCAGGCCCATTGAACGGCAGGCGATTTCATCTTCACGTAGCGCCTCCCACGCGCGGCCAATCGGCATACGCGTCAGACGATGCTTGATATACAGCACCAGCAGTACCACCAGCACCAGAACCGCGTAGATAAAAATAAACTTCAGGTTAGGGTTATAGGTGAGATGGAAAAACTCGTGAAATGGCACACCGCCCTCTTTCGCTCGTCGTCCAAATTCGAGGCCGAAGAAGGTCGGCGGCGGCGCAGAAATACCGTTCGGGCCGCCGGTGAAACTGAGCCAGTTATTGAGAATCAGACGGATGATTTCACCGAAACCGAGGGTCACAATGGCCAGATAGTCGCCGTGCATGCGCAGCACCGGAAAGCCGAGCAGCGCGCCCGCCGCCGCGGCCATCAGCGCCGCCAGCGGCAGCATTGACCAGAATCCTAACCCCAGATACTGATAACCCAACGCCAGCCCGTAGGCGCCAATGGCATAAAACGCCACGTAGCCCAGATCCAACAGCCCGGCCAGACCGACCACAATGTTCAGCCCCAGCCCCAGCAGCACGTAAATCAGGCCGAGGATCGCCACGGTCAGCACGTATTTGGTGGCGACGAACGGGAAGCAAACCGCTAACGCCACGACCAGCGGGATTATCCAGCGCATCCGGCTTTTATAGTCCGGGGCGCGGACATAGACGCCAGCGTTATCGCTTTCAAAACGAGAGGTAAAGCGTCGACCAATGGCGGTGGTGGCCATTGCGCTAAGCGCAAAACGCCCTATCATTACCGCGGCGATAATCCAGATTAGACGTTGGCCTTCAAAGTTAAAGCTGTAGCCGTCGAGCACTACCCCGACAATGGGGCCAAAGATAATCAGCGCCACCAGGCCGGAAAAAATCGCGTCAAGAATGCAGCGTTTGAGGGAAAAGACCTCGTGTGAAGCCGTTGAATGCGTCATTGTCAGCTCCTACACTTTGGCCACAATCGGGCGGCCAAGCAGCCCCTGTGGGCGAAAAATCAGGATCACCACCAGCAGCCCGAACGAGAACACGTCTTTATAGTCGGAGTTGACCATCCCGGAGAACTGCGCTTCGGCCACGCCAAGCAGCAGCCCACCCAGCATCGCCCCCGGCAGGGAACCGATACCGCCAAGCACCGCCGCGGTGAACGCCTTGATGCCGATAATAAACCCGGCATAGAAGTCGAAAGTGCCGTAGTTCATGGTGATCAACACCCCCGCCAGCCCCGCCATCGCCGCACCGATCACAAACACCAGCGAGATAATACGATCGGTATTGATCCCGAGAATCGAGGCCATTTTGCGATCCTGCTGCACCGCCCGGCACATCCGCCCGAGCCGGGTGTGACCAATAATCCACGTTAACAGCAGCATCCCGGCAAACGACGCCAGCAGGATAAAGATCTTGGTGTAGGTGATCTGTACAAAGCCTTCGCCGATATGCAGACGCAGCACGCCATCCAGCATTGTGGGAACCCCCTGCTGGCGCGGCCCCTGGCTGATTTGCGCGTAGTTTTGCAGAATTAATGACATGCCGATGGCGGAAATCAGCGGCGCCAGGCGGGTGGAATTGCGCAGCGGTTTGTAGGCAATACGCTCAATCGTCCAGCCGTACACGCCGGTAACCACGATGGTAAAGACCAGCGTGCCGAGGATCAGCAAGGGGAAAGAGTGCAGGCCAAAGAAGGACAGCAGCGCCAGACCGATGGCGCAGAGATAGGCTGAGATCATATACACTTCGCCGTGAGCGAAGTTAATCATGCCGATAATACCGTATACCATGGTGTAACCAATGGCGATCAGCCCGTAGACCGATCCTAGCGTCAAGCCATTGACTAACTGTTGCAGAAAGAATGTCTCCATCATCGCGCGCTCGTGTTATTGGCCATGTTATAGAGCGCCGGTATGCGAGCATACCGGCGCTGAGCGTGACTCCGTCCGGTTACTCAACTTCCTTATACTTGCCTTTATCATCCCACTGATAAACGACGTAGTCCGAGACTTTCAGGTCGCCCTTACTATCCCAGGCTTTCTTGCCCATGACGGTTTCGACCGGGTTGGCCTTCAGCCATTCGCTGGCTTTCGCCGAGTCGGGGCCTGCCGCCTTAAACGCCGCGGCGATGGCCTGAATAGAGGCATAGGAATAGAGGGTATAACCTTCAGGCTCAAACTTGTTGGCGCGGAATTTTTCGATCACCGCCTTGCCGTCCGGGATCAGACGCGGATCCTTGCCAAAGGTCATATAGATGCCGTTGGTGTACTGCGGACCACCGGCGGCGGTAACCATCTCTTCGTTGACGATACAGTCGCCGGAGAAGAATTTCGCCTGTACGCCCTGCTCCCGCATCTGACGCACCAGCGGCCCCGCTTCTGGGTGACAGCCGCCGAAAAAGACCACATCCGGCTTCTGGGCGCCAATTTTGGTCACCAACGCATTGAAATCTTTTTCACCGCGCGACAGGCCTTCATACATCACATCCTTCACGCCGCGCTTGGCCAGCGCCGCGCGGGTCGCATCCGCCAGGCCCTGTCCGTAGGTATCTTTATCGTGAATGATAACCACCCGTTTAGCCTTCAGCTTATCAATGATGAAGTTGCTGGCGACGTCGCCCTGCTGGTCATCGCGGCCACACATACGGAACATATCGTTCATTCCGCGCTCGGTGATCAGCGGGTTTGTTGAACCCGGGGTGATGGCCAGCACGCCCGCGTCGTTATAAACCTCGGAGGCAGGCATCGTCGAAGAGGAACAGAAATGGCCGACGACGGCCTGAACTTTGTCCTGATCGACCAGACGATTCGCCACCGCCACGGCCTGCTTCGGCTCGCAGGCATCATCGCCCTGCACCAGCTTAATTTTCTCGCCGTTAATCCCACCGGCGGCGTTAATATCCGCCGCGGCCTGGGTCGCGCCGTGCCAATATTGATCGCCATAGGTGGCGTTTGGCCCGGTAAATGGCCCGGCGACACCAATCACGATATCGGCCTGGGCGGAAAACGCCGTCACCAGACACCCTGCCAACACAATCGAAAGCGGACTTCTTATTAATTTCAGCGACATTATTATCTACCTTAGCAAAAGAGGTTTATGCATAACGGTGTGAAGCCGAACCACCGGCGCACGCGCCGGACATACGACATCCTGACAATATCCTGCTGATAACGGCGAGGTTTCCTTACGCTTTTCAGGTCAAATCATTAAGCAAAATGGTTGCCAACTTTTCGCAACCAGCGCAGGGATTTAGACAATGTTGAGTATAGAGCGCCGTTACAGGGCCTCTGCACCGGCGAAGTGAAATTACGGGAGGGATCACATCTGGTTAACAATAAAGTACATAAATATTGCAATAGTCACGCTTTGCGCATTTTTGTAGCAAGTTGTGCAAACTATGCTGCGCGGTGGTGCAAGCGATGGGCATAACAAAAAAACTCCCGCCGGGGAGCGACATATTGATTCACCGGATAACCGTTGTGAGGGTTATCGGGGGCATTCAGGCTGCGGAGCACTTTTTTGAACTATATTCAAATGATTGGTCAGCCTTAATCCGGCTTTACGCCAGAATGTATCTGGCATCAACATATCTATTTCTTCGAGGTGATATGAAATTCCCAGGCATCCCGGATAATGAGGAAGAACGATTAAGATCCCTTTATCTGGCAGACCTTCTTGATACCGGCTCCGAAGAACGATTCGATCGTTTAACCCGACTGGCAAAAAAAATCTTTCAGGTGCCCGTGGTACTGATAAGTCTGCTCGACCGTGAGCGTCAGTGGATGCTAGCGTGCGAAGGTTTGGGTACCCGCGAAACGCCTCGCAACATCTCTTTCTGTAGCCACGCCATTTTAGAGGATGGCCCCTTTATTGTTAACGACGCATCGCACGATGAACGTTTTCATGATAACCCGCTGGTGACCGGGGAACCTTACATCAGATTCTACGCGGGTTATCCCGTACATCTACCTGATGGCGCGGTTGCGGGTACGCTTTGTCTGATTCATTCCACGCCCCGCGGTTTCAGCGACGAGGATATTGCTTGCCTCAGAGATTTGGCTTTTATTGTCGAAGATGAATTTAAAATTATTGGTATCGCCATGACCGATAGCCTAACGGGCATACCGAATCGTCGTGGTTTCTACAGTAAAGGCGAAAAGCGATTCCATTCCCTGACTAAAACCAATGCAACATTCAGCCTTATCTTTTTTGATCTCGATAAGTTCAAACCTATCAACGATCTCTGGGGGCATGCAGAAGGTGATGAGGTATTAAAAGTATTTGCCGCGATGCTATATAAGCGCCTGGGCACCAGAGATATTGCAGGACGCCTCGGTGGCGATGAATTTGCCGTTCTCCTCGCCCACCACGCCGATGCGGATGCATTTTTACACGGTTTGCGCAGCGATGTGGATGAGTACAACGAAAACTCTGGCAAACCCTATAACATCAATTATTCCTATGGGATGTTACGTAATGACCCGGATCGTTACCCGTCGCTGCGGGAAATGCTTAAAGAAAGCGATGAGGTGATGTACTCAGCAAAACGCCGGAAGCACGCATAACCTTTCACATTGGCAGAGAATGAATACCAGGCATTGATAAAGGCTGTTTTGCAGGGCGGGGATTCTGACACGGAAAATGAGCATCGTAGAAGCCAGGGGGCATGAGCCCCCTTGATATTTATATCAGTTTTTTACCAGCATCGTTAACGACCTTCTCGCCATCTTCCTTGGTGAATGCGCCTTTTTGCCCGTCCGGGAGGATATCCAGCACCAATTCTGAAGGCCGGCACAGACGCGTTCCCAGCGGCGTCACCACAATGGGGCGATTAATCAGGATCGGATATTGCAGCATAAAATCGATTAGCCGATCGTCAGTAAATTTATCTTCCGCGAGCCCTAACGCTTCATAAGGCTCAACATTTGTCCGCAGCAGAGCCCGTACGGTAATACCCATGTCCCCAATCAGTTTTACCAGTTCATCGCGTGACGGTGGATGCTCAAGATAATAAATAATCGTAGGTTCGGTACCACTGTTGCGGATCATCTCAAGCGTATTACGCGATGTACCACAGGCTGGGTTGTGATAAATGGTGATGTTGCTCATTTTCAGTATCTCATGACAAAGTGAAAGAGAGACGTAGCGCCAGCGCAGCCAGCGTGACAAACAGGACAGGCAGGGTCATCGCAATTCCGGTGCGGAAATAATATCCCCAGCCAATCTTCATATTCTTTTGTGCAAGCACATGCAGCCACAGCAAAGTCGCTAGGCTACCAATTGGCGTAATTTTTGGGCCTAAATCGCAACCAATCACATTGGCGTAAATCATCGCTTCTCTGACGATGCCGGTCGCCGCACTACCATCAATGGATAATGCGCCAATCAACACCGTCGGCATATTGTTCATCACCGATGACAGAAACGCCGTCAGGAAACCGGTGCCGAACGTGGCAGTCCATAGACCGTTGTCAGCCAGCATATTGAGTACGGCAGACAGATACTCAGTGAGTCCGGCATTACGTAAGCCGTAGACGACCAGATACATACCCAACGAGAAAACCACGATCTGCCAGGGTGCCCCACGAAGCACTTTCCCGGTGTTTATCGTATTTCCACGTTTTGCCACCACGAACAGCACTGCGGCGCCAACGGCGGCTATCGCGCTGACGGGGATCCCCAACGGTTCCAGAACAAAGAAACCAACCAGCAGGAACAGCAGGACTATCCAGCCCGCTCTGAACGTCGCCGGATCCTTAATCGCACTGGCGGGCATCTTCAGCAGTGAAACGTCATATCTGGCCGGAATATCCCGACGGAAGAAGAGATGCAGCATAACCAAGGTGGCTGCAATGGCCGCCAGGTTTACAGGGACCATCACGGAGGCGTACTGAGTAAATCCCAGGCCGAAGAAATCCGCTGAGACGATATTGACCAGGTTAGAGACAATCAGCGGCAGACTGGCGGTATCTGCGATAAATCCTGCTGCCATGACAAAGGCCAGTGTCGTCCTCGGGCTGAATCCCAGCGCCAGCAGCATCGCAATCACAATAGGCGTCAGTATCAATGCGGCACCGTCGTTAGCAAACAGAGCAGCGACAGCAGCGCCAAGCAATACTATCCATGTAAACAGCAGTCGACCGCGCCCGTGCCCCCACCGGGCAACATGCAGTGCGGCCCATTCAAAGAAACCGGACTCATCGAGCAGCAGGCTGATGATAATCACTGCAATAAATGCCGCTGTTGCGTTCCAGACAATATTCCAGACCACGGGGATATCACCAATGTGGATGACCCCTGTTCCCAGCGCCAGCACGGCACCAATACTTGCGCTCCAGCCAATACTGAGTCCTCTGGGCTGCCAGATAACCAGCACCAGCGTCAGTATAAAAATACTCCCTGCCAAAAACATCCCGGACCTCTTTATATATGTTTATACATATGTGAGAAAACTATCAGCAAGACGTGCATGCCGATTTATCCAGCCATTCACGCACATCATCGCGCAAGCACTGCCATGACGTCGTTATCGTCTCACTGGCCCATGCCGGGATATGGGGGGACAGTCGATAATGAACCCATTTCCCTTCCCGACGATCCAGTACCAGCTCGGCCTCACGCAGGATAGCCATATGGCGAGAAATTTTAGGCTGTGATTCAGCTGTCGCAGCGCAGATATCACATACGCACAGTTCGCCGGCCTCCCTGAGTAGCATGACAATCGCGAGGCGAGTTTCATCCGACAGGATTTTAAATAGCTGAACAGGCTGTAGCATCTTGTACTCCCTTCCCTTTACATACACATATGCTAAATCATATATATTGATTTTGGAATCACCAAACGATCCCGGAGATAAAAAACGGAAGACTTTTTGCACTGAACGCGGATTATCTCGAGCAACCAATTCGAGGAGAACGGGCGAATGGTGGGCAATGATTATTATGAAGTGATAATATGAAAGCGGCGTACAAAAACAAAAAAACCACCCGTAGGTGGTTTCACGACACTGCTTATTGCTTTGATTATTCTTGTCTTTCCCATGGTAGCCGGAGTGGGACTTGAACCCACACAGCGCGAACGCCGAGGGATTTTAAATCCCTTGTGTCTACCGATTCCACCATCCGGCCAGGGAAGAAAGTGGAGGCGCGTTCCGGAGTCGAACCGGACTAGACGGATTTGCAATCCGCTACATAACCGCTTTGCTAACGCGCCTTTAAATCTTAAACATCCGCAAACGCCGATGCTCTTAATTTGGAGCGGGAAACGAGACTCGAACTCGCGACCCCGACCTTGGCAAGGTCGTGCTCTACCAACTGAGCTATTCCCGCATTATCAAGTTGACTCATTAACCACTTGATTTTGCTATCGTCTGGCAATCAGTGCTGCCGTTCGATGCGTTGCATTCTACTTATCTCACGCGGTGAGTCAACGGTATTTTTCGCAACTTTGTATCGTTTGCTGAAAATTACGCCGAAACGATCACTCTTGAAGCAAATCGCCGCGCGCGGCGTTCAGATATTGCAGCATAGACCACAGCGTCAGCACTGCTGCCACGAGGAATAACGCAATACCCGCCCACTCAACCCACATATTCGGACGCCACAGCATCCACACCAGCGCGGTCATCTGCGCGGTGGTTTTCACTTTACCGATCCACGAAACGGCAACGCTGCTACGTTTACCCAGTTCGGCCATCCACTCACGTAACGCGGAGATAATAATTTCGCGAGCGATCATCGTGGCGGCCGGTAAGGTCACCCACCAGGTGTGGTAGTGCTCCGCCACCAGCACCATGGCAATCGCCACCATCACTTTATCCGCAACAGGATCGAGGAAGGCGCCAAAGCGGGTGCTCTGGTTCCAGCGACGAGCGAGATAGCCATCAAACCAGTCGGTGACGGCGGCCACAAAGAAGATCAGCGCGCAGACAAACGGCGCCCAGACGAACGGAAGGTAGAACGCCAGCACAAAAAACGGAATCAGGATGACGCGGAACAACGTAAGCAATGTAGGGATATTATATTGCATGGCGTGGTAACTATCTGTTGTTAGTAAATATTAGCCCTATGTTGCTACAGAGCCCCTAATGTTTCAACGAGTAGAAGATCTTTTCTGCTAAGCCAAGCGAGATTCCCGGCACTTTGGCGATATCCTCAATGCTGGCCTGCTGTAAACCTTGCAGCCCGCCCATATATTTAAGCAGCATCTGACGTCGCTTCGGCCCAACGCCTTCAATGGTCTCCAGCGAGCTGGTGCTTTTCACTTTAGCGCGCTTTTTGCGGTGCCCGGAGATAGCGTGATCGTGCGATTCATCGCGGATATGCTGGATCACATGCAGCGCCGGAGAGTCCGGTGGCAGACTAAAGCCCTCACCTTCCGGCTCAAAGAACAGCGTTTCGAGGCCGGCTTTACGGTCACTGCCTTTCGCCACCCCGAGCAACAGCGGGTGATGCTTATCCCACGGTACGTTGAGTTCAGCAAAAACCGCTTTCGCCTGGCCCAACTGCCCTTTGCCACCATCGATAAGAATGACATCCGGAATTTTGCTTTCATCAATCGCTTTACCGTAGCGACGGCGCAGCACCTGATTCATCGCGGCATAGTCATCGCCCGGCGTAATGCCGGTAATGTTGTAGCGACGATACTCGGCACGCAGCGGGCCGTTAGCATCAAACACCACACAGGAGGCCACGGTCTGCTCGCCCATAGTGTGGCTGATATCGAAACATTCCATCCGCTTGATCGCCGGCAACTTCAGTTCGATAGCCAGCGCCTGAAGGCGCTGATGTACGGTAGACTGTTGAGAAAGTTTAGTCGACAGCGCGGTCACCGCGTTGGTGCGCGCCAGCTTTAAGTAGCGCGCGCGGTCGCCGCGCGGTTTGGTTTGCACCTGAATACGTCGCCC
Source organism: Kluyvera sp. CRP (assembly GCF_019930565.1). NCBI lineage: Bacteria > Pseudomonadati > Pseudomonadota > Gammaproteobacteria > Enterobacterales > Enterobacteriaceae > Kluyvera > Kluyvera sp. CRP. The sequence goes on from NZ_CP082841.1 coordinate 4,238,797, forward strand.
GGCGAGTTCAGAGAGAGAGTCAGCGAGCAGCGTTTTATCTTTGAGCGAGAAGTCGAGCAGGATCTCGCCCGGTAGCGTGCGCATCTGGCTGCCCTGGAAATAGAACTGGCCAACGAAGGTTTCTACCACTTCGCCAAGTTCGGTATCGCTCGGCACCTTAGGGAAATAGCTGCGGCTACCGAGGACTTTGCCCTGGCGGATAAACAGCACGTGCACACAGGCCATTCCCGCCTCGAACGCCACGCCAATAACGTCCAGATCGTCCCCGTTATTCGAGACAAACTGTTTTTCCGTCACTCGCCGTACGGCCTGAATCTGATCGCGGATGCGCGCGGCTTCCTCAAATGCCATCGCCTGGCTGGCTTTCTCCATGCGCGCAATCAGCTGCGTCAGCACCTGATCGTCCTTCCCCGCGAGGAACAGACGTACATAGTCCACCTGCTCCGCGTATTCTTCCTCACTGACCAGCCCCTTCACGCATGGCCCCAGACAGCGACCAATCTGGTATTGCAGGCAAGGACGCGAGCGGTTGCGATAAACGCTGTTTTCGCACTGGCGAACAGGGAAGATTTTTTGCAGCAAGGCCAGCGTTTCCCGCACCGCATAACCGTTGGGGAAAGGACCGAAGTACTCGCCTTTGGCATGCTTGGCGCCGCGATGCGTCGCCAGACGCGGATGGGCATCCGCGCTGAGGAAAATAAAGGGATACGACTTGTCGTCACGCAGCAGCACGTTGTAGCGCGGCTGATAGAGCTTGATGTAGTTGTGCTCCAGCAGCAGCGCTTCCGTTTCGGTGTGGGTGACGGTGACATCAATCTGGGCGATTTGCGCCACCAGCGCTTCCGTTTTGCGAGAAGACACCTGAGCGCGAAAATAGCTGGCAAGGCGCTTTTTGAGATCTTTGGCTTTGCCAACATAAATAACCGTGCCGCCGGCATCATACATACGATAAACACCGGGCTGGCTGGTTACGGTTTTCAGAAAGGCTTTTGAATCAAAAACATCACTCACTGACTTGCTAACGACTCCGCATTGCACAGGCCATGGCGAATTGCCAGGTGAGTCAGCTCAACATCACCGTGTATGTTCAGCTTGCTAAACATACGGTAGCGGTAACTGTTCACCGTCTTGGGACTCAGATTCAACTGCTCTGAAATCTCATTCACCTTCTGACCTTTAGTGATCATCAGCATAATCTGCAATTCGCGTTCAGACAAACTGGAGAATGGCGATTCCGTCTTTTCCGGCTCAATCTGGCTTAACGCCATTTGCTGAGCAATGTCTGACGCGATATAGCGCTGACCGGAGAACACCGAGCGAATAGCGTTAACCACCTCTTGCGGCGCGGCGCCTTTGCTCAGATACCCTGCTGCACCAGCCTGCATAACTTTCGCCGGCAGTGGGTTTTCCGTGTGTACGGTTAGCATGATAACTTTGGTATCAACCGCCGAACGCGCAATTTTACGCGTTGCTTCAAGGCCACCGATGCCAGGCATATTCATGTCCATCAATACAACATCGACAGGATTGGCACGGCACCACTTAACCGCATCTTCCCCGCAGTTGGCTTCGCCGGTGACTCTAATACCTTTTATATCTTCGAGAATGCGTCGTATCCCTGCGCGCACCAGTTCGTGGTCATCAACAAGAAGGACGTTGATCAAAGGAATAATCTCCAGAATAGGGATAACGCTACTACTGCTTAATTCCCCCATACTACCGGGTTTTATATCATCTGTGAAAGTCTAAAAATGCCAGGGCTCCGATTTTGATCTCGTTTTTGGCAATAATCATGTACAGAGACTGGAAAACGCTAAAAAACAGTAAGATGCCGATGGCAGATATCAGTATGCTTACAGGGATTAACGGCGTAAACAGGCGCTTTGTCGTATATTTGATAAATAGCCCTTATAATATGTAACAACAATTAACGATGACAAAACCGTATTTAAACAATTTGCGCCTAACCTGCTGTCTACGCAGACGAAATAATAATTAATATCAGATCTGAGCAGCGCGCAAAAAACAGGCACTCCTTTTTTTCTCACGGCTTGTGGTATACTGCGCCGCTTTCATAATCCGCATCGCGCATAATGCGCAGAAATTGTACGAGGCAATAAATGAGCACACCTGATTTTTCCACTGCAGAAAATAATCAAAATCTGGCCCAGGAAGTTTCCTGCCTGAAGTCTCTTCTGACCCTGATGCTGCAGGCGATGGGCCAGGCTGATGCTGGCCGCGTGATTATAAAAATGGAAAAGCAAATTGCGCAGTTAGAAGATGAAGCTCAGGCTGCCGTATTTTCCAGCACCGTTAAGCAAATTAAACAAGCTTACCGCCAGTAATAAAAAACCGGCTGTCAGCATCGCTGCTGACAGCCGGTTTGCCGTCTGGCACGCAGAACGCGAATACAGGTCAGATCAATCCAATCGCCGCTGCATAGCAGGCAATCTGCGTTTTATTCGGCGCATTAAATTTTTTCTGCATGTTCTTTTGATGGAAATTCACCGTATTCTCGGAAATCGACAAAATCATCGAGATCTCCGCAGATGTTTTCCCTTCCGCCGTCCATTTCAGAATTTCTAATTCCCGTTTGCTGAATTTCATCTCCCGCGGCATCACCATTTCATCTTCTACGCGTAATAGCGCCAGCAGACTCATTTCCAGCAGAATTTGTAAACGCAAAGCGACTTCATCCTGGTCCTGAATAGATCCCGGCGTACGGGTACGCGACACCGACAGGAAACCGTGCGCATGGTTAGGCAACATCAGGCATTGTGTGGCGCCGGTTTGCAGACCATGTGCGCGCGCGGCTTGCCACAACTCCTGCGCGTCGCTGAACAACTCATCGTCCCAGGGTAAGTGACCCAACGAGAAATTATCAGGTTTTAGCACCGGATCGATAGCCATATAGTTCGCAGACTTATAATGCGACATCCAGACATCAGGATAGGTGGTATACACAGAAATACGCGGCCGGGTAAACGGCACCGGATGTCGGACGCACAGGGCGAAGAAATCGTATTCCAGATATTCTGTTTGCGCTTGAAGTAGCGCGTATATCTGTTCACTTGCCGAAGCCGCCTGGAAAAGATGCAGCATTTCCCGCCGCCAACTGAAAAAATCATCGTCTCTCATAACGAACGAGAAACCCCCTGATCAATAATCATTTTTATGAATACAGAAACCTAACACATAAATCTTATTTATATGTATAAAATATCACGCCTGCCTGAAATAATCTTAACTTGCCTCATTTCTGTAACTTAGCGCACGATATTCCGGCTTTCCGGCGCTTTATGGACCTTTCAGACGGAATAATATTTACCTATTGATTGGGCATGCTTAAGTAAAATTTTTCATTAAAAAGGCGATGGTACAGGGGCGTCATTATTTGCTATGCGAATTAAGTCCCGTAGAAGGCACGCCAGCGTGTATTGCTGGCGTACCTCAAAGCGACTACTGCATCAGGAATTTTTCGAGGAACTGGCGGGTACGGGCCTGCTGTGGGTTGGCAAACAGCGCTTTGGCTTCGCCCTGCTCCACAATCCGCCCCTGGTCCATAAAGATGGCACGGTCAGCGACATCACGAGCAAAGCTCATTTCATGAGTCACGATGACCATCGTACGCTTCTCCTGCGCCAGCGCGCGGATGGTGTTCAGCACCTCCCCCACCAGCTCGGGATCCAGTGCCGACGTCGGTTCATCAAACAGGATCACATCCGGGCGCATCGCCAACGCTCGGGCAATCGCCACACGCTGCTGCTGGCCGCCGGAAAGACGGCGCGGATAGCTCTCTTCTTTACCTGAAAGCCCCACCTTGCCCAATAGCTCGCGAGCCCGAGCAACCGCCCCGGCTTTATCCTCGCCCTTCACGATCACCGGCCCTTCAATAATATTCTCCAGCACCGTACGGTGCGGGAACAGATTGAAGCTCTGGAACACGAAGCCGACGTGCTGGCGCAGACGGCGAATCAGCCCTTTCTGCTGGCCGATGGGGCGTGCGGTATCAATGGTGATATCGCCGACGCGTATGGTGCCGCTCTCCGGCTGTTCCAGCAGATTAATACTGCGCAGCAGCGTGGTTTTGCCGGAACCGCTTGGCCCGATAATCGCCACCACTTCGCCCTCTTTCACCTCAAGATCAATACCGTGCAGCACGGTCTGTCCGTGGAATTTTTTAACCAGGTTTTTGACTTCAATTGCACTCATTTCGGGTCTCGCTCCTGGCGGTTAAGCTGATTTTCAAAATAGTTTTGCAGCACCGACAGCACGGTCGCCATCACCCAGTAAATCAGGGATGCAGCCAGATACATGGTGAATACTTCCAGCGTACGCGAGGTGATCAGCTGCGCCTGACGGAACAGTTCTGGCACCTGAATCGTCGCCGCCAGCGAGGTATCCTTCACCAGGCTGATAAAACTGTTCGATAACGGCGGTAGCGCCACGCGCGCCGCCTGCGGCAGAATCGCCCGGCGCATCGTCTGCCACGGGGTCATACCGATACTCGCCGCCGCTTCCCACTGGCCTTTATCGATCGACGAAATCGCCGCACGCAGCGTTTCGGCAGCATAGGCTGCGGTATTCAGCGACAAGCCGATCATCGCCGACGGAATCGGATCCAGTTCGATGCCAAACTGCGGCAGACCGTAGTAGATCATAAATAGCTGGGCAATCAGCGGCGTGCCGCGAAAAATAGAGATATAGCAACGTGCCAGCCAGCGCACCGGCGCAATGGGCGACAGGCGCATCAATGCGAGAATAAAGCCCAGAACCAGCCCAAAGAACATCCCGCCAATACTGAGCTGGAGGGTAAAGACCGCGCCTTTGAGCAGATACGGCGCGGAGTCGATCACTAATTGAATACTTTCTTGCATGAGCGCGTTCTATTTAAATGTGAGGATGATAGGCGAACAGCGCAGGCGCACCGCCGGTATGGATGAACAGAATGGGCCCTTCATCTTTGAAGCGTTTCTGGCTGATGCCGTCGATGAGCCCGGCCATCGCTTTGCCGGTATAGACCGGGTCGAGCAGGATGCCTTCCAGACGCGCGAGCAGTTTCACCGCTTCCATGCCGTCGTCGTTCGGAATACCGTAGGCCGGGGCGAAATAGTCGTCCCACAGCGTGATTCCGGCAGTAGCCGTCAGTTCAAGGCTGCGCGCAATCTCCTGCTGAAGCGTGACCACTTTCGGCAGTTGATCGGCCACCTTGCGGGAAACGGTGACGCCAATCAGCTCGGCTTCCGGCATCACCTGTTCGAGCCCCACGGCCAGACCGGCATGCGTTCCTGCGCTGCCGGAAGCGACCACCACGGAGGAAATCGACACCGCACCTTCGCACTGCTGCGCGATTTCCAGCGCGCTCTCCACGTAACCCAGCGCACCCAGCGCGTTTGAACCGCCAACCGGAATCACATAAGGACGAAAGCCCTGCGCTTCGAGACGCGTCGCCAGTTCAGCCAGCTGCGCGTTCGGGTCGGTTAATGCCTCGCAGATCTCGACCTGGGTGTTAAACAGATCCAGCAGCAGACGGTTGCCGTTGCTGAGATAGTTTTCTGCCTTCGTCCCCATCGGGTTTTCCAGCAGCGCCACGCAGTGCAGCCCCAATTTTGCCGCCACCGCCGCCGTCTGGCGCACGTGGTTAGATTGAATCGCGCCAGCGGTCACCAGCGTGTCGGCCCCTTCGCGTAGCGCGTCGGCAGCGAGAAACTCCAGTTTACGCAGTTTGTTTCCGCCCATCGCCAGCGGCGTGACGTCATCGCGTTTGATAAAAATGTCGCGCCCGATGTAGTCGGAAAAGCGCGGCAGGTATTCCAACGGCGTCGGCGCGCCAATAAACTCAAGGCGCGGAAAACGGGTTAAATTTTGCAGTGACATAGCATCTCCTTAGTCTCGTTTTTATTATGCGCCGTAAATAAAAAAAGGCGCCCTTTCAGCGCCTTTTTTCCTTCAGAGCGATTACTGCGTAACGTCAGCTCCAAACCATTTTTCGGACAGCGCCTTCAGGCTACCGTCTTTCTTCATGGCGTCAATAGCGCTATCCACTGCTTTGAGCAGATCGTCGTTGCCTTTACGCAACGCAACGCCTGACTCCTGGCGGGAGAACGCATCACCAGCCACCGCCAGCGTATTGTTGGTTTTCTTCACCAGATCCAGCGCCGCCAGACGGTCAACCAGAATGGCGTTGATACGGCCAACGCGCAGATCCTGATATTTGGTCGGGTCATCGTCGTAAGTCCGGATGTCCACGCCCTGCACGTTCTGACGCAGCCACTCTTCATAGTTGGTGCCCAGACCAACGCCGACTTTTTTACCTTTCAGATCCGCCGCGGTTTTGATGGAGTCTTCACTGCCCTTCTTCACCAGCGCTTGAATACCGGAGATGGTGTACGGGGTGGAGAAGTCATATTTTTTCTGACGTTCCGGCGAAATGGTGACCTGGTTAATCACCACGTCGATACGTTTGGAGTCCAGCGACGCCAGCATACCGTCCCATTTGGTTGGTTTCAGATCGGCCTTAACGCCAAGGTGTTTAGCCAGTTCATTCGCGAAATCGACTTCAAAACCGGTCAGCTTGCCGTCATCACCCTGGAAACTAAACGGAGGATAGGTCCCTTCCAGCCCAACGCGCAGCGTGCCGCGTTCTTTAACCTGGTTTAATAAATTTTCGGCAGCAAAGGCTTGCACGCTTGCTCCCGCAACCAGCGCAACGGCCATTACGCCCATCAGCGCCTGACGACCCAGAAACTTCAGTTTCATTATACCCCCGAAAAACATTATTTTTCCGTAGTCTAAACCGTTCATCATCAATGACAAACACCCATAAGATCCATGTTATTCCAATTTAATATATATCAGAGGTTTCACGGTCTGCGAAGTTTTGTGCGTTGTTCAGCGCCTGCTGGTGATGAAATCGCAGGTATTTACGTAGTGCAATACGATAATTGTTGGTGCTGGTATCCGGCAGCCACGCCTCCAGCTTGACGTCAGCCTGGCGCTCCAGCAACAGCGTGCGCGGCACCTGTTGCGCGGAGAAGTGGTTGCCCAGGCGACGCAAACGTACGACGTATTCACGTACGGTACCGGCGCTCATGTCGGTATGTTCGAGGAGGTATTGTTTGAAGCCGATGATATTGAAGAAGGCGCTCTGCTCTTTGCAGTGCAGATCGCCGCAGAAACGGCACAGCGCCGACCACGCATCGCGTTCCTGCTGCCAGGCCGCGTCGTCCATCAGGGTATCGAGACGGGATATCGCGATTTTATTGACTATCTCCCCCTGCCGGACCAGCGTGATGCGGTCGAGCAGTTTATGACAGTGCGCGCAGTGTGTTTGGCTGTGTTTGAAGTCTTTCAAATAGCGGCTTAACGGCCGTCTTTTTACCTGCATCATCATGATAACTCCGGGTTTTCATTGATTAATGCGGCATTCTTTGGTTGAACGTAACGTTATACCAACCTACAGCTTACCCAGCTTGATGCGCAGACGCTTGATCGCCTGACTGTGCAACTGGCTGACGCGCGATTCCCCGACTTCCAGCACCGCGCCAATCTCTTTGAGATTGAGCTCTTCCTGGTAATAGAGGGTTAACACCAACTTTTCACGTTCCGGTAAGGCTTCAATCGCCTCCATCACGCGCTGGCGAAGATCGCCTTCCAACAGTTGATGCAGAGGGTTTTCGTGCTGATTCTCTTCCGTCACCAGTTCAATGCTGTCGCCATACTCTTCTCGCCACTCGTCGTAGGAAAAAAGCTGGCTGTTATTGGTATCTAACAGCACCTGACGGTATTCCTCAACCGCAATCCCCAATCGCTGCGCGACTTCGGTTTCTGTCGCGTTTCGTCCCAGCTCTTGCTCCAGTTGACCCAGCGTTTGCGCAACTTCACGCGCGTTCCGCCGGACGCTACGCGGCACCCAGTCACGGCTGCGTAATTCGTCCAGCATCGCCCCACGGATGCGTTGCACTGCGTAAGTGGTAAATGCCGTACCTTGCAGAGCGTCATAGCGTTCAACAGCATTCAATAAGCCGATACCGCCCGCCTGGAGCAGATCGTCCAGTTCCACGCTCGCCGGCAAACGCACCTGGAGGCGCAGCGCTTCATGGCGCACCAACGGCACATAGCGTTGCCATAGCGAGTGTTTATCCATTACACCTTCAGCGGTATACATTGAATTCACGATAAACAGCCCTGCATTAATATGAGTTATCGGCACGATTATCCGTTTCTATAGCCGTTTTAATCGGTGGAACAGTGGGAGAAATGTGGGGTTATTTGCGCAGTAAAGTGAAATTTAAGTAACAAAAAAACCCCGCCGAGGCGGGGTTGAGTCAGGTTGAGAGCGATTAGCCCTGCAGCAGAGACAGAACCTGCTGCGGTACCTGGTTGGCTTTCGCCAGCACGGAGTTACCGGCCTGCTGGATGATCTGCGCTTTAGACATGTTGGACACTTCGGTCGCATAGTCGGCGTCCTGAATACGGGACTGCGCTTCAGACAGGTTGGTGGTGGTGTTGTTCAGGTTGGTTACCGCGGAATCCAGACGGTTCTGGATAGCACCCAGGGAAGAACGGAATTTGTCGATGGAGCTGATAGCAGCGTCCAGGGCAGCCAGAGGATCTTTGGTTGCAGTGCCTGCAGCAGTAGCTTCAGTAGTAACTTTACCTGAAGCTGTAACGAACACATCAGAACCTACAGCTTTTGCATATGGGTTAGAACTGCTGTTATCTACAGTCACACCATCTGCTAACAAGTTAGCATTAACTGTTACAGCACCAGTATCGCGGTCAACTTTATATTGAGTAGTAAAGCTTGCAACGCTCGTCAGATTTCCTGATGCATCTTTATAAGTACCAGCTGCTTTACCAACCTTAGCACCATCGAAATCGATGCTACCAGCCATAACACCAGAGGTATAATTAACTTTAGCATCAATAACTGTACCGTTCGCGGGAGTACCAGTTGAATCGGCACCAGCAGCCATTGCCATTACTTCATCTTTAGATATAGTAGCGGTGTAAGTCATCTGACCAGCATTTGCGCCACTAGTATTAAAGTTGTAAGTCGTACCATTCAGGCTCAGAGAGGATGTGATTGGAGTACCAGCTTTAGAGTTATCAGCCGCTGCTTGCATCAAATCATCGAACTTAACTCCGGCCGCCGCACCAGCAGCGTTGTTTGTCGTCAGGTTTCCTGCGCTGTCGAGATAAGCGGTTTTACCACCGATAGTTACATTACCATTAGTGTCCACATCAAAATCGACGCTATCGGTTGAACCATTTGTAGCGGTATATACACCTGACACAGTCCCCGTTGACGGCACCAGACCACCAGCGAATGCTTTAACACCTGTATTGGCTACGGCTGCATCATAGGTGAAGTTCCCTTTTGCAGCATCATAGGTATATGTCGTTGTTGTGTTAGTTGCCCCTTTGACAGTAACATCAACCGTATCGCCAGTTTGCAGCTTAGCGAAAGCATCATTAGCAGTAACTGCATCATTCAAAGTCTTCAGATTATAAAGGCCAGAACCAGGAGCTGTTTCAGTAGCGCCTGCAGCCGTCAGATTACTAACGGTTGCAGCTTTATTATTTACAGTACCGGACCCATTCACATTAAAACCGTTCAACCCCAGAGTATCAGAGTCAATTTTCTTCAGGTCGATAGAGATAGTCTGACCATCGTTCGCGCCAACCTGAATTTTCAGAGAACCATCTTTAGACAGCACGTTCACGCCGTTGAACTGGGTCTGACCGGATACGCGGTCAATTTCAGACAGACGAGATTTGATTTCGTCCTGGATAGAAGCCAGGTCAGAATCGGAGTTAGTACCGGTAGTGGCCTGAACGGTCAGTTCACGCACACGCTGTAAGTTGTTGTTGATTTCAGACAGCGCGCCTTCAGTGGTCTGCGCCAGAGAGATACCGTCGTTGGCGTTACGCGCAGCCTGAGTCAGACCTTTGATGTTGGAGGTGAAACGGTTAGCAATCGCCTGACCTGCAGCATCGTCCTTCGCGCTGTTAATACGCAGACCAGACGACAGACGCTCAATAGAAGTCGACAGAGCAGACTGGTTCTTGTTGATATTGTTCTGAGTGATCAGCGAGAGGCTGTTGGTATTAATGACTTGTGCCATGATTCGTTATCCTATATTGCAAGTCGTTGATTACGTAATGGGTTTCCACCCGTCGGCTCAATCGCCGTCAAACTTGTTATCGTCTGCCGTTAAACAACCTTTAGAATTTTTTTTCGCAATCACGCATTTTTTTAGCCGCCGAAATACTCTTTTCTCTTGCCCTTATTCCCGCCATTAAAAATTTAGAATTAAGCGTAAACTTTGTGACATTCAGGCCGATAACCCCGGTATTCGTTCTACGTGTCGACAGATAAAAGGAAATCACATGGCAAGTATTTCATCGCTGGGAGTCGGGTCGGGCCTGGATTTAAGTAGCATTCTTGATAGCCTCACCGCCGCCCAGAAGGCGACGCTGACGCCTATCTCTAAACAGCAGACGTCTTATACCGCAAAGCTGAGCGCCTACGGGACGCTGAAAAGCGCGCTGACCACGTTCCAGACCGCTAACACCGCGCTGTCGAAGGCTGACCTGTTTTCCGCCACCACCACCACCAGCAGCAGCACCGCGTTTAGCGCCACTACGGCAGGGAATGCGATTGCCGGGAAATACACCATCAACATCAGCCATCTGGCGCAGGCGCAAACGCTGACCACCAGCACCACCAAAAGCGATACCAAAACCGCAATCGCCACCAGCGACAGCACGCTGACCATTCAGCAAGGCGGCGGCAAAGATCCGATCACCATCGATATCAGCGCGGCCAACTCCTCGCTGAGCGGTATTCGCGATGCCATCAACAACGCGAAAGCGGGCGTCAGCGCCAGTATCATCAACGTCGGTAACGGCGAATATCGTCTGTCGGTGACCGCAAATGACACCGGTAGCGATAACGCCATGACGTTGACCGTCAAAGGCGACGACGCGCTGCAAAGCTTTATGGGTTATGACGCCAATGCCAGCAGCAACGGGATGGATGTCTCGGTTATTGCGCAGAACGCCCAGTTGACCGTCAACAACGTCGCCATTGAGAACAGCAGCAACACCATCAGCGATGCGCTGGAAAACATCACCCTGAACCTGAACGATGTCACCACCGGCAACCAGACGCTGACCATCACTCAGGACACCACCAAGGCACAAAAGGCCATCAGCGACTGGGTCACCGCCTATAACTCGCTGCTGGACACCTTTAGCAGCCTGACAAAATACACCGCCGTAGATCCGGGTTCCGATAGCCAGAGCGCAAACAACGGCGCCCTGCTCGGCGACTCGACGCTGCGCACGATTCAGACTCAGCTCAAAAGCATGCTGAGCAACAGCGCCAGCTCCTCACAGTTCAAAACGCTGGCGCAGATCGGTATTTCTACCGACCCGAGCACCGGCCAGCTTGAGCTGGATGCCGACAAACTCACCGCCGCGCTGAAAAAAGACGCTACCGGCGTCGGTACTTTGATCGTCGGCGACGGCAAAAAAACCGGCATCACCACCACCATCGGCACCAACCTGACCAGTTGGCTTTCCACCACCGGCATCATCAAGGCCGCCACCGATGGCGTCAGCAAAACGCTGAACAAATTAACCAAAGACTACAACGCCGCCAGCGATCGTATCGATGCGCAGGTTGCGCGCTACAAAGAACAGTTTACCCAGCTGGATGTGTTAATGACCTCGCTGAACAGTACCAGCAGCTACTTGACGCAGCAGTTTGAATCGACCAGCAATTCCAAGTAATCACTTTTGATCGGGAGAGACATCATGTACGGGGCAAAAGGTACGCAGGCCTACGCACAGATTGGAGTGGAAAGCGCCGTCATGAGCGCCAGTCAACAGCAGCTTGTCACCATGCTGTTTGACGGCGCGCTCAGCGCGCTGATCCGCGCCCGCCTGTTTATGCAGGACGGCAACCAGCAAGGGAAAGGTCTTTCCCTGTCGAAAGCCATCAACATTATCGAAAACGGGCTGAAAATTGGCCTGGATGAGGACAGCCGCGACGAGCTGACGCAGAACCTGCTGTCGCTGTATGCCTATATGGTCAGACGCCTTCTGCAAGCCAACCTGCACAATGATGTTAGCGCCATTGAGGAAGTTGAGGCGTTAATGCGCAACATCGCTGATGCCTGGAAGGAATCTCTTCTTACGCCTAACTTGATTCAGGACGCCGTCTAATGAGCCATGCACCGCACCTTTATCTGTCGTACCAAAAGCTGGTTGAAAAAAGCAATCTGATGCTACGGCTTGCCACGGAGGGACTGTGGGACGAATTAATCGCCAGCGAAATGGAGTACGTCAATGCGGTGCAAAAGATTGCTCAACTGACGCGAGAGAGCCAGCCAACGGAACCGCTTCAGGAACAACTTCGCCCGATGCTGCGTAAAGTGCTTGATAACGAAAACACCGTAAAGCGCCTGTTGCAGGCCCGCATGGACGAACTGGCGAAGCTCGTCGGACAATCGTCAATCCAAAAAACGGTAATGACCACCTACGGTAATCAGGGCGGCCACGTGCTGGTTCCGCAGGATAAGGTTGACCTGAATCATTGATGAATAGTGCTCCGGCATCAGCTATGCCGGAGCGACAAAATCTTACGGCAGCACCGACGGCAGCGGCGCTTTAGTTAATGCGTTGGCACATTCTACCGTCGGTCGCTCAACCCGCTGCAACGTCATTCCATCGTATTTCAGCGAATTACCATCGCGTTCCACCGCATAAACATCCAGCTTATTGGTCACGTTGTAGACATCGCTATCACGCAGGGTGAGTTTACCCGGCAGCGCAATCACCCGCTGCCACTGACGGCAGTCCAGCGTGTCGCCGTCGCGAGTGACAATCAGGCTGGCTATCGCCTCCGGGCTGACCAGCGCGCGCTGCGGCCCCATGGTCTGCCAGTAGCCCGCCATCCCCGCCGGAGCAGGCGATTTCACCACGGTTGAGTAGTCTTCGATCTGCGCACAGCCCGCCAGCACCATCAGCGCTGCCACAATGGCTAACTTTTTCATTATTCATCCTGTTCCGGGAGAAAAAAACAGGAACATTATAGCGTTAAACCTGCGGGGGTTTCACGGAAAAGACGGTGCGTAGAGGGTAATCCGGACGAACGGAGGCAGGACTCTCCCAACATTGAACTCCATTGAGAGAGTGACAGAAGCTAGACTTGCATCCCCATCACTTCCTGATAGGCGCTCACCAGTTTATTACGCACCTGAATCCCCATCTGCAATGAAACAGATGCTTTTTGCAGATCGGTCATCACATCGTTCAACGCGATTCCCGGTTCACCTAATGAGAACTTCTCCGCCTGCGCTTTGGCGCTATTTTGTGTATCGCTGATGCGGTCGAGCGCCGCGTGCAGCTGCCCGGCAAAGCTGATGGTTGGCTGTGTATCCACGCTTTGACTGCGAGCCATTGATGCCGTTGCCTGCATCTGCGACAGCACGCCCTCAATACCCTGAATCGCCATGTTGACTCCCAGATTGTGTTTAACCTGAGAACGAGCTTATCAGTTTGTCAATAAGATAAAGGCGCTAAATAGCGCTATAAAAACGGGTTATTTGGCCCATCAAATTTCCCGAAGCATCAAATAATGGCATAGCTGTTTTTATGTGTTTTGCGCCAGGGAGTCTGCTTTGTTTTCGTTTACGTTTAACGCCATTGATCAGGATCGACGAGGTGCGCAATGAGCGCGAGTGCTACGGCTACGCCACAAAATAAAACTGTAGAATGGGTCAATCGCCTGCGCGCTAATCCAAAAATCCCACTGATGGTGGCCGGTGCCGCCGCGGTGGCTATTCTCGTGGCAATGGTACTGTGGGCCAAATCCCCGGACTATCGCACGCTGTTCAGCAACCTGTCCGATCAGGACGGGGGGGCCATCGTGACCCAGCTGACCCAGATGAACGTCCCCTATCGTTTCGCCGATAACGGCGGCGCGCTGGAAGTGCCCGCTGACAAAGTGCATGAACTGCGCCTACGTTTGGCCCAGCTCGGCCTGCCGAAAGGCGGCGCGGTAGGTTTTGAACTGCTCGATCAGGAAAAATTCGGCATCAGCCAGTTCAGCGAGCAGGTGAACTACCAACGCGCGCTGGAAGGTGAACTGTCACGTACCATCGAAACCCTCGGTCCGGTCAAAAGCGCCCGCGTGCACTTAGCGATGCCAAAACCTTCGCTGTTCGTACGCGAGCAGAAATCCCCTTCTGCCTCCATTACCGTCAACCTCGAACCGGGCCGCGCGCTTGATGAAGGGCAAATCTCCGCGGTTGTCCATCTGGTCTCCAGCGCCGTCGCGGGCTTACCGCCGGGTAACGTCACCGTGGTCGATCAAGGCGGCCATCTGCTGACCCAGTCCAATACCAGCGCACGCGACCTGAATGACGCGCAGCTGAAATATACCGCCGACGTTGAAGGCCGCGTTCAGCGCCGTATTGAAGCGATTCTTGGGCCGATCGTCGGCAACGGTAATGTGCACGCGCAGGTCACGGCGCAGGTGAACTTCGATAATAAAGAGCAGACTGACGAACAATATCGTCCGAATGGCGATCCTAACCAGGCCGCCATTCGTTCGCGTCAGGTCAGCGAAAACGACCAGGTCGGTAGCCCGTATCCGGGCGGCGTTCCGGGCGCGCTGTCAAACACCCCTGCCCCAGCGCCGTCAGCACCGATTGCTAACCCACCGGCGAATCAGGCCAACGCGCAGAATGCCAATACCCGCACAGCCACCACCACCGGTCCGCGCAATACCCAGCGTAGCGAAACCAGCAACTTTGAACTCGACCGCACCATTTCGCACACCAAAAAGAACGTTGGCGATGTTCAGCGCCTGTCGGTCGCCGTGGTGGTCAACTATCGCAATCTGCCAGACGGTAAGCCGCTGCCGCTGACCAGCGATCAGATGAAACAGATTGAAGATTTAACCCGCGAGGCGATGGGCTTCTCCAGCCAGCGCGGCGATACCCTGAACGTGGTCAACTCGCCGTTTAACAGCAGCGATGACAGCGGTGGTGAACTGCCGTTCTGGAAGCAGCAGTCGTTTATCGATCAGCTGATGTCCGCCGGTCGCTGGCTGCTGGTGCTGATTGTTGCCTGGCTGCTGTGGCGTAAAGCGATTAAACCGCAGCTTGTGCGCCGTGAACAGGCCGCCCAGGCCGAGGTGGAAAAAGCCAAAGCGCAGCAGGAAATTCAGGAAGCCGTTGAGGTTCGCCTCAGCAAAGATGAACAGACCCAGCAACGCCGTGCCAACCAGCGCCTGAGCGCCGAGGTGATGAGCCAGCGTATTCGCGAAATGTCTGATAACGATCCGCGCGTGGTGGCGCTGGTCATTCGCCAATGGATGAATAACGACCATGAGTAATCTTACCGGAATCGACAAAAGCGTCATTTTGCTGATGACGATTGGCGAAGATCGCGCCGCCGAGGTGTTTAAGCACCTCAGCACCCGCGAAGTACAGCAGCTCAGTACCGCCATGGCGGGCATCAAGCAGATCTCGAATAAACAGCTGACCGACGTGCTGGCCGAGTTTGAGCAAGAGGCCGAGCAGTTCGCGGCGCTGAGCGTTAACGCCAATGAATATCTGCGCTCGGTGCTGGTTAAAGCACTGGGCGAAGAGCGCGCCTCCAGCCTGCTGGAGGACATTCTCGAAACCCGCGAAACCACCAGCGGGATCGAGACGCTCAACTTTATGGAACCGCAGAGCGCCGCCGATATTATTCGCGACGAGCATCCGCAGATCATCGCCACCATTCTGGTCCATCTCAAGCGTGGTCAGGCGGCCGATATTCTGGCGCTGTTCGATGAACGTCTGCGTCACGACGTGATGCTGCGTATCGCCACCTTCGGCGGCGTGCAGCCGGCCGCGCTGGCGGAACTGACAGAGGTGTTGAACGGTCTGCTCGACGGCCAGAACCTCAAGCGCAGCAAAATGGGCGGCGTGAGAACGGCGGCAGAAATTATCAACCTGATGAAAACGCAGCAAGAAGAAGCGGTTATTACCGCGGTACGCGAATTCGACGGCGAGCTGGCGCAAAAAATTATCGACGAAATGTTCTTGTTCGAGAACCTGGTCGAGGTCGACGATCGCAGTATCCAGCGCCTGCTGCAGGAAGTGGATTCCGAATCGTTGCTTATCGCGCTCAAAGGTTCCGAGCCGCCGCTACGCGAGAAGTTCCTGCGCAATATGTCCCAGCGTGCTGCCGACATTCTGCGCGACGACCTCGCCAACCGTGGCCCGGTACGTCTGTCGCAGGTCGAGAACGAACAGAAAGCCATTCTGCTTATTGTGCGTCGTCTGGCCGAAACCGGCGAGATGGTGATTGGCAGCGGAGACGACACCTATGTCTGATACCACGCCGTGGAAAGTCTGGCAGCCTGACGATCTCTCGCCGCCGGTGGAGGTGGAGTTTACTCCCCTCACCCTCGACGAACCGGACGCCGTGCAGGAAGAAATTTCTGCCGAGCAGTTGCAGCAACAGCAGTTGGCTCAGCTACAGATCCAGGCTCATGAACAGGGCTATCAGGCCGGGCTGCGTGAAGGCCACGCCGCCGGTCAACAACAGGGCTATCAGGAAGGTCTGGCGCAGGGGCTCGAACAGGGCCTGGCACAAGCCAAACAGGATCAGGCCCCTATTCATGCCCGCATGCAGCAGCTGGCGAGCGAATTTCAGCACACCCTGGATACGCTCGACAGCGTGATCGCCTCACGTCTGATGCAGATGGCGCTGGAAGCCGCGCGACAGATTGTCGGCCAGATGCCGGTGGTCGATAACACCGCGCTGATCAAACAGATTCAATCGCTGCTGCAGCAAGAGCCGCTGTTCAGCGGCAAGCCGCAGCTGCGGGTCAGCCCGGAAGATTTACCGCGCGTCGAGGAGATGCTGGGCGCCACGCTGAATCTTCACGGCTGGCGGCTGCGCGGCGACCCAACGCTGCACCCCGGCGGCTGTAAGGTCTCCGCCGATGAGGGCGATCTCGACGCCAGCGTGGCCACGCGCTGGCAGGAACTGTGCCGCCTGGCGGCACCGGGAGCCTGCTGATGACCGTGCGCCTGACCCGCTGGCTGAACACGCTCGACAACTTTGAGGCCCGCATTGCCCAGCTTCCCGCCGTGCGCCGTTACGGCCGCCTGACCCGGGCCACCGGGCTGGTGCTGGAAGCCACCGGGCTGCAGTTGCCGCTTGGCGCAACCTGCATTATTGAGCGTCAACAGGGTACAGAGATGCAGGAAGTGGAAGCCGAAGTGGTCGGCTTCAACGGTCATCGCCTGTTTTTAATGCCGCTTGAAGAAGTTGAAGGCATTTTACCCGGCGCACGGGTTTATGCCCGTAGCGCCGTCGGCGACGGACTGCAAAGCGGTAAACAGCTTCCGCTCGGCCCGGCGCTGCTTGGCCGCGTGCTCGACGGCAGCGGCAAACCGCTCGACGGCCTGCCCGCGCCGGATACCACGGAAACCGGCGCGCTGATCACGCCGCCGTTCAACCCACTCCAGCGTACGCCGATTGAGCACGTGCTGGATACCGGCGTGCGGCCAATCAATGCCCTGCTCACCGTCGGTCGCGGCCAGCGTATGGGGCTGTTTGCCGGCTCGGGCGTCGGTAAGAGCGTACTGCTCGGCATGATGGCGCGCTATACCCGCGCTGACGTCATCGTCGTCGGTCTTATTGGCGAGCGTGGTCGCGAGGTGAAAGATTTCATCGAGAATATTCTCGGCACCGAAGGCCGCGCACGTTCCGTGGTGATTGCCGCGCCCGCCGATGTTTCTCCTCTGCTGCGTATGCAGGGTGCCGCTTACGCCACCCGCGTGGCGGAAGATTTCCGCGATCGCGGACAGCATGTGCTGTTGATCATGGATTCACTGACCCGTTACGCAATGGCGCAGCGTGAAATTGCGTTGGCGATCGGCGAACCGCCGGCCACCAAAGGCTACCCGCCTTCGGTCTTTGCCAAGCTGCCCGCGCTGGTTGAACGCGCCGGGAACGGCATCAGCGGCGGCGGTTCGATCACCGCGTTTTATACCGTGTTAACCGAAGGCGACGATCAGCAGGATCCGATCGCCGACTCCGCCCGCGCCATTCTCGACGGCCATATCGTGCTGTCGCGACGGCTGGCCGAGGCCGGTCATTACCCGGCAATTGATATTGAAGCCTCTATCAGCCGTGCCATGACCGCGCTGATTAGCGAGCAACACTACGCGCGAGTGCGCAATTTTAAACAGCTGCTTTCCAGTTTTCAGCGTAACCGCGACCTGATTAGCGTCGGCGCGTACGCCAAAGGCAGCGATCCGATGCTGGACAAAGCCATCACGCTCTGGCCGCACCTGGAAGCATTTTTACAGCAAGGCATTCTTGAAAAAGCAGACTGGGAATCATCAATCCAGGCGCTGGAATTGATTTTCCCAACGTCATAGTGAAGCAAGAGGATCACCAATATGGCGCAGCACGGTGCATTAGCAACGCTTAAAGAACTGGCAGAAACCGATGTCGACAACGCCGCCCTGGTGTTGGGCGAGATGCGACGCGGCTGCCAGCAGGCGGAAGAACAACTCAAAATGTTGATGGACTACCAGCTTGAATACCAGAACAGCCTGAATAACGACATGACGCAGGGGATCGCGAGCCTGCGCTGGCAAAACTACCAGCAGTTTATTCAGACACTGGAAAAAGCCATTGACCAGCATCGTCAGCAGCTTATTCAGTGGAACAACAAAGTCGAACAGGCGCTGAACTTCTGGCGCGAGAAAAAACAGCGTTTGCAGGCATGGCAAACGCTACAGGACCGGCAGGCCTCTGCGGAGCTGCTGGCGGAAAACCGGCTGGATCAGAAAAAGATGGATGAATTTGCCCAACGAGCAACCATGAGGAAACCAGAATGATCACTCTGCCTAACCTGACCATCAGCGATGCAAGCCTCGCAGGGGCCGATACCGCAGCCAAAACCGCAGGCGGCGCCGAGGATTTTCTGGCCCTGCTGGCGGGTGCATTAACGCAAGCCGGCGATGCAACAAACGCGGGCAAAATCGCCCAACTGTCCGGCGAGGACGCGGCGGCGCTGCGCGATGTCAAAGCGAAAGGTCAATCCATCACCGAATGGCTGGTACAGCAGGAAGCGACACGCGCCACCGCTGAGATTGGTGAAGCGACGGATATCAGCGAACAAAGCGATGCGCAAACGCTGCTCAGTTCGCTGGCGGCACACCTTAAAGGCGAAATAGCGTCAGGTAAGGATAAGCTCAGCGATAAAGAGAGCGACGAGGACAAACTCAGCGACGACGAACAGGGCAGCCTGAATGCGTTGATGGCGATGCTGCCCACGCCGCCGCAAGCCCCGCAGACGGCGGTGAACTCGATCGCCAGCGCCACCAGCGATACGCTGAATGCGTTAAACGCGCCACTCAAACGTGACTCAGCAAAAGCCGACGGTTTTATCGATGTGAAAAGCACTCCGGCCTCGCAACCGCAAACCGATGCCCGTGCGCTATCCGCCGACGCCGCCTTTGTGATCCCGGCGCAGAAAGCAGAAGCGGAAAGCACGCCAAGCCCAACCGCGCCAACGGCGACGGTGTCGCCGATTTCGCCACAGAGCAGCAGTTCACTGGCCGCCCCGATGGCCGCCAGCGCCAACGTCCATGCCCAGCTTGGTACTCCGGACTGGCAGCAGAACGTCAGCCAGCACATCACGCTGTTTACCCGTCAGGGCCAGCAAACCGCCGAACTGCGCCTGCACCCCGAGTCGTTAGGCCAGGTACACATTACGCTGAAGGTGGAAGATAACCTCGCGCAGATCCAAATGGCCTCGCCGCACAGCCACGTACGCGCGGCGTTGGAAGCCGCTCTGCCAGTGCTGCGCAGCCAACTGGAAGACAACGGAATCCAACTGGGCCAGAGCAATATCAGCAGCGACGGCTTTGCGGGCCAGCAACATCAGCCCTCTTCCCAGCAATCGTTCGCCTCGCGCGCTGACGCCAACGCCAGCGATGCTCAGGATGACGCTGAGATGCTGGCCGTCCCTGCCGCCCTGCACGCCGCCTCTCGCGGCGATAACGCGGTAGATATCTTCGCTTAAACGCCAGAGGTAACACGATTATTCCCGTCTTTTCCACGCTTTGACCGGCGCGGGAGGCGGGATAATCATTGGATAAGCAGTAGTAAAAAGGAAGACCGCATCAGATGACTGACTCCGCTATCAATAAAAAGAGCAAACGCTCGCTCTGGATCCCACTTTTGGTGCTGGTAACGCTCGCCGCCTGCGCCACAGCAGGTTACAGCTACTGGCGCATTGAGCATCAGAACGCCCCGGCCGCGCCAAAAGAAGCGCCGCCGCCGGCCGCACCGGTCTTTTTCCCGCTGGATACCTTCACCGTCAACCTGGGCGATGCCGATCGCGTGCTGTACGTGGGCATCACGCTGCGCATGAAGTCCGAAGCTGACCGCGCCCGTCTGAACGACTATCTGCCGGAAGTGCGCAGCCGCATGCTGCTGCTGTTGTCGCGTCAGGATGCGACTAAACTGGCAACAGACGATGGCAAAAAACAGCTCGCAAACGATATTAAAGAGACGCTGAGCGCGCCGTTAATTGCCGGTCAGCCGAAACAGAACGTTACCGACGTTCTGTACACTGCCTTTATTCTGCGGTAGAGCCATGGGCGACAGTATTCTTTCTCAGGCCGAAATCGATGCGCTGTTAAACGGCGACAGCGACAAATCAAGTGAACCGCTGGCGGGCGCGACGGGCGAAGATGACATTCGCCCCTACGACCCCAATACCCAGCGCCGCGTGGTCCGTGAGCGACTGCAGGCGCTGGAGATTATTAACGAGCGTTTCGCCCGCCACTTCCGTATGGGGTTATTCAACCTGCTGCGTCGTAGCCCGGACATTACCGTGGGGGCGATCCGCATTCAGCCCTACCACGAGTTTGCCCGTAACCTGCCGGTGCCGACCAACCTCAACCTGATTCACCTTAAGCCGCTGCGCGGTACCGGCCTGGTGGTGTTCTCGCCAAGCCTGGTGTTTATCGCGGTGGACAACCTGTTCGGCGGCGACGGTCGCTTCCCGACCAAGGTTGAGGGACGTGAATTCACCCATACCGAGCAGCGGGTGATTAACCGCATGCTCAAGCTGGCGCTGGAAGGCTATAGCGATGCCTGGAAAGCGATTAACCCGCTGGAGGTGGAGTACGTCCGTTCGGAGATGCAGGTGAAGTTCACCAACATTACCACCTCACCGAACGATATCGTGGTGAACACGCCATTCCACGTGGAAATCGGCAACCTGACCGGTGAATTTAACATTTGCCTGCCGTTCAGCATGATTGAACCGCTGCGCGAACTGCTGGTCAACCCGCCGCTGGAAAACTCACGCCACGAGGACCAAAACTGGCGCGAGAACCTGGTACGCCAGGTGCAGCATTCCGAGCTGGAACTGGTGGCGAATTTCGCCGATATCTCGCTGCGTTTGTCACAGATACTCAAACTTAAACCCGGTGACGTTCTGCCGATTGACAAGCCAGACCGCATTATTGCTCACGTCGACGGCGTACCGGTGTTAACCAGCCAGTACGGCACCGTGAACGGCCAGTATGCGCTGCGCGTAGAACATTTGATCAACCCGATTTTGAATTCGCTGAACGAGGAACAGCCCAAATGAGTGATATGAATACTCCACCCGATGACAACAGCGGATCCGTGGACGATCTGTGGGCTGAAGCGCTGAACGAGCAAAAATCCACCTCCGGTAAAAGCGCCGCCGACGCGGTCTTCCAACAGTTGGGCGGCGGTGATGTCAGCGGTACGTTGCAGGATATCGACCTGATTATGGATATCCCGGTCAAGCTGACCGTGGAGTTAGGCCGCACGCGCATGACCATCAAAGAGCTGCTGCGTCTGACGCAAGGTTCGGTGGTGGCGCTGGACGGTCTGGCCGGTGAACCGCTGGATATTCTGATTAACGGCTATTTGATAGCGCAAGGTGAAGTGGTGGTGGTTGCCGATAAATACGGCGTTCGCATTACCGACATCATCACGCCGTCAGAACGCATGCGCCGTCTGAGCCGCTGATATGAGCGCAACCCACTCCGCGCCTGTCGTAACACCATCGCACGCTGCGCCGGCGAGCCACAGCACCACGCCGGTGACGGTGGCGCACGCCAATGAACCGACGACTTCGCCGCTGATTCAGGTGAGCGGCGCACTACTGGGCATTATCGTGCTGATTCTGGCCGCCGCGTGGGTCATTAAACGCGTTCTGCCCGGTACGGTGCAGGGCCGAAGCAGCAGCGGCCTGAAGGTGAGCGCCAGCGCATCGTTAGGGGCGCGTGAGCGGGTGGTGATTGTGAACGTCGAGGATGCGCGGCTGGTGCTGGGCGTCACCGCCCAGCAGGTAACGCTGCTGCATACCCTGCCGCCAGCGCCGCCGGAAAACCCGCCGCCGCAGGCTAACGCGCCGGAATTTGCTTCACTGATGAAAAACATGCTTAAGCGTCCCGGGAGATCCTGATGCGCCGTATTTATTCCCTCGCGCTGGGCGGGCTGCTATTGCTCTCGCCTTCCGCCTTTGCTCAGCTTCCGGGTTTAATCAGCCAGCCGCTGGCCAACGGCGGGCAGAGCTGGTCGTTGCCGATCCAAACGCTGGTGTTTATCACCTCACTGACCTTTATCCCGGCCATTTTGCTCATGATGACCAGCTTTACGCGCATCATCATCGTCTTCGGCCTGCTCCGCAGCGCGCTGGGTACGCCGTCCGCACCGCCTAATCAGGTGCTGCTGGGGCTGGCGCTGTTTCTCACTTTTTTTATTATGTCGCCGGTGATTGATAAAGTTTATACCGACGCGTATCAGCCGTTTAGCGAAGATAAAATCACCATGCAGGAGGCGTTAGATAAAGGCGCGCAACCGCTGCGTGAATTTATGCTGCGCCAGACACGCGAAGCCGACCTGGCACTGTTTGCCCGGCTGGCCAACAGCGCACCGATTCAAGGCCCGGAAGCCGTGCCGATGCGCATTCTGCTGCCCGCCTACGTCACCAGCGAGCTGAAAACCGCTTTCCAGATTGGCTTCACTATTTTTATACCGTTTCTGATTATCGACCTGGTCATTGCCAGTGTGCTGATGGCGCTGGGGATGATGATGGTACCGCCCGCGACCATTGCCCTGCCCTTCAAGCTGATGCTGTTTGTGTTGGTCGATGGCTGGCAGTTATTGGTCGGTTCGTTGGCGCAGAGTTTTTACAGTTAAGGAGTACCCATGACCCCTGAATCCGTCATGATGATGGGCACCGAGGCGATGAAAGTGGCGCTGGCGCTGGCGGCACCGCTGCTTTTGGTCTCGCTGGTCACCGGTCTGATTATCAGTATTCTGCAAGCGGCCACACAGATCAACGAAATGACGCTGTCGTTTATCCCCAAAATTATCGCCGTGTTTATCGCGATCATCGTCGCCGGGCCGTGGATGCTGAATCTGCTGCTTGACTATGTACGCACGTTGTTTAGCAACCTGCCCTACATCATCGGTTAAGCATTATGCTTCACATGACCAGCGACCAGTGGGTTTCATGGCTCGGCCTCTACTTCTGGCCGTTGCTGCGCGTGCTGGCGCTGATCACCACCGCGCCGATACTCAGTGAACGCTCTGTGCCTAAACGGGTGAAAGTCGGTTTGGGGATTATTATCACCTTCGTCATTGCCCCTTCGCTGCCGCCGGTGGATGTGCCGATTTTTTCCGCCAACGCGCTCTGGCTGGCGTTACAACAAATTCTCATCGGTATCGCGCTGGGCTTTACGATGCAGTTTGCCTTTGCCGCCGTACGAACCTGCGGCGAGATTGTGGGCCTGCAAATGGGTCTCTCGTTCGCGACCTTTGTCGATCCGGGCAGCAATCTCAACATGCCGGTACTGGCGCGCATTCTCGATATGCTGGCCATGCTGCTGTTCCTGGTCTTCAACGGCCATCTGTGGCTGATTTCACTGCTGGTCGATACCTTCCACACGTTGCCTATCGGCGGTGAGCCCATTAACAGCAATGCGTTTCTCGCGCTCGCCCGGGCGGGCGGCATGATTTTCCTCAACGGTCTCATGCTTGCGCTGCCGATCATTACCCTACTGCTGACCGTTAACCTGGCGCTCGGGATGCTGAACCGCATGACCCCGCAGCTGTCGGTGTTTGTTATCGGCTTCCCCATCACCCTGACCGTCGGCATTATGCTGATGGCGGCGTTAATGCCATTAGTGGCCCCCTTCTGTGAACACTTATTTAGCGAAATATTTGATCTATTAGCTGATATTATCAGTGAGTTACCACGTATAAATTCTCCATAGTACCCTCCAGGTTATTATGAGGAAATTCCTAAAGTAAATTTGCAAAAACATCTACCAGCATATCGCTGGCGCGGGTTATTTGTTTTTACGTCTTTCACATAACCTAACATTTACTTTACTTTGAGATGATTCCTGGCAAATTATACGTAACTTTACGGGATAGTTGATGCCGCCTGATCGTCTTCATTCTCAATTTTCTATTTTCATTAGGTTCGCTGCGACGATGAAGTTCGAGGGTAATGGGTTAATTATCGTTACGCATTGAGTGAGGGTATGCCATGTCAACGATTATTATGGATCTATGCAGTTATACGCGGCTAGGGTTAACCGGATACCTGGCCAGTCGTGGAGTGAAGAAACGAGATATTGACAATGTTGAGAGCGTAGAAGCACTTACAGAAGTTTGCGCGACTCGTCATCCATCTGTCGTGTTCATTAATGAGGACTGCTTCATCCACGATGTGCAGAGTAGCTTGCATATCAAGCAGATCATTAATCAACATCCCAGGACTTTGTTCATTGTTTTTATGGCTATTGCCAATATTCATTTTGACGAATACCTGATGGTGCGGAGTAATCTGCTAATAAGTTCCAAATCGATAAAACCGGAAACCCTGGATAGCATTCTGGGGAATTATCTGAAAAAAGAAAAATCAGACGTAAAGCAAACTAATATGTCTACTCTGTCATTAAGCAGGACAGAATCAAGCATGCTGAAAATGTGGATGTCGGGACAGGGAACGATTCAGATTTCCGATCAGATGAATATTAAAGCAAAAACCGTATCGTCACATAAGGGTAATATTAAGAAGAAAATAAAAACGCATAACAAACAGGTTATTTATCATGTTGTGCGCCTGGCGGAAAATGTCACCTCGGGCATTTTCGTCAATATGCGCTAGGATATCCAGGCAGGGAAACTGGCGGTAGGGCTACCGCCAGATGATCGATTACGATTCGCTTTTCTCAACAAAAATTCCATCAGGATGGCCCACTTCGTTGAAAAACCAGATCCCCAGCGGATAGTCTTCCAGCGCGACCAGATACATCGTCCCTTCATTGAACTGTTCAATGGCCAGCACCACTCCGGAGCGACGCGGCCCCCCATCGGTTTTGACCGTCACACGATCGTTAACTTGCATAAACGCCTCTCCTGATTGGTTTTTCCCAGTGTAGAACAAAATTGTCATGCTGACAGCGGCCTTGACAACCAACTGGCTAAATATCCACCAATAACAAAAATTGAGCAAAAAGTGAGCAGCATTATACGACGCATGTATAATTATACAGGGCGCGGTAAAAAGGGTATCTGTGATGAAATCAGCGATCGATCCTCGTGACATCAACGTTGATGCGCTACTGGCAGCTATCAACGAAATCAGCGAAAGCGAAATCCACCGTTCGTCGAACGATCCACACCACGTGAGCGTCGACGGTCGTGAATACCATACCTGGCGAGAACTGGCGGAAGCTTTCGAGCTGGATGTTCACGACTTCAGCGTGACAGAAGTGACGCGTTGAAGGCAAAAAAATCCCGACACGTCTGCGTCGGGATCAACCTTGCCGAAGCAAGAAGCATTGAAATATTCGTTACATCAGGAAACCTGACGTGGTGAAACATTATCGTTGTTTATGTTGAATGACAAGAATTATTCACCTAATGAATATATATGACCTCTCCGTCACACATTGTTTCTTCTTTTAAGAACATCGATATAAATCAATCAGATGGCAACTTCCTCTAACCGGAATCATTGATAATGTTTTGGGATTATTCTGATTACAATACTTATCCATAAGCTAAATTTATGATTTTCGCTGCTATGGCCTACGTAATCAGCCTTCCGCACACACCCGATTACGCCCGCCCTGTTTAGCTTGATACAGCCGACCGTCAGCGATCGACTGAAGGTGCTGGAAATCATAGCGCTGTAACTCTTCGCTACTGCACACTCCCAACGAAGCGCTCACCCGCAGCGTCTGATTGCGGCTGATGAGAATTTCACGGCTATAGATGCTCTCACGAATGCGTTCTGCGATAACCACCGCCTGCTCCAGCGATGTTTCCGGCAGCACGATACAGAACTCTTCGCCGCCGACGCGTCCGGCAATATCCGATTTGCGAATTTTATTGATAATCACCCGGCCAATATGGGTAAGCACCCGATCTCCGGCCTGATGACCATATTGATCGTTGATACGCTTGAAGTGGTCCAGATCCAGCTGAATCACCGACATCGGCGCCCCTCGCTGCTGGCTGACAGCAAGCGCTTTACCTGCTCGCTCAAACAGCGCGGCACGGTTATACAGACGGGTCAACATATCGTGCCAGGCGCGCCACTCCAGCGAATCCTGCAGCGACGACATATTGCGTACCATGCGGCGGATGACGGCCCAGGAGATAAGCAGCATGGAGGTGAACAGTATCCACAAAAGGGTTAGCGCGATACTGATGCTGCCAAAGTCACCGCGGATCCCTTCTTCCAGGCTGTGAATGCGCAACAACACGCCGTCGAAATTGCGCAGTTTTTCCCAGCTGATGTAGCGGGAAAGCTGGCGCACGCTCCCCTCGTTATCGTGCTCGTAGGCATATGCCAGCTGCGCCTGAATCTCTTGCGAAAGCTGCGTGCGTTTTTGCGGCTCCTCTTCGGATGAAGCAATCAGATTCATTCGGCGATCGTAGAGCTGATATTCCCCCTCTTCCTCCCCTTCGACAGACTGCATCAGGAACTGGGTCATTTCGTTAACCGACAGCTGAATGGCCAACACGCCAAACCAGTAGTGATCGTAATCGAGCGGTACAGAGGCGGTGACCATCTGGGCTACCGGCACTTTATCGCGGTTGAAGCTGGTGTGCCATTTCACACCGCGCCCCGGGTTATCTCGCTGTGACTGCTGGATAAACCACGGGCTGGTCGCCAGGCTGTAATAGTACTCGGTGATGCCATTGCCCTGATTCTGTTCGGTGCTGAGGTAGAACCCGGCGCGCGAAACGTACAGCATATGGGTTTCAAAACGGGAAAGATGCTGACGCGTAATGGCAGAAAGGCGTAGCAGATAGCCCAGTTCGATGGCGGCCATAAACTCGTTGCCCAGCAGCGAGTTATCACGCGACAGGAGATTGGTGTGTTTGACGAAATTATCCGAGACGCCGTTCAGCGGCAACGTACGGTTGTTGTTTAGCGAGATCCGCCAGTCGGCGAACGCACGCTTGCGCTCAAACTCCTGCTCAGCGGTGCGCAACACTTCAAAGGCCAGAGGCACCTGAAGCGCGGACTCCATACCGTTGCGAAAAAACAGCAAGCGGTCAGTGTTGAACTGCAGCTGCGCGTCCATGTCGTTGGCGACGTTTTTCAGGTTATTGCGCTGGCTGGAGATATACGCATCCTCCAGCACGATGGTTTCGCGCCAGGTCAGCAACGTGGAGAAGAACAGCACCACCAGAAAGCAGATATTCACCACTCGTTCGGGGCTAACCCGACGCGTGAGCCGCGCCCACCATCCTGACGAAGCCGCCGTGGTGACGGTCAAGGGACGCACATTGGCCTCCTGATACTCACAGAACCATCCCACATCCCACTACTGCGTTGCTGAAAATTCATGCTGCTCCATTACACTGCTCTACGACAAAGAGCCCGATAAGATCGGGTCTAAAACGCTTGGCAAATGCCGGGCGTAAACACGGTTATGATGCCTGTTCTTGCTGATGGATGGCGCCGGGAATCAGCTCATCTTCACGGAATGCTTCCCGTTTGACGCCGAAACCATCATACCAACGACACTCCACCATACCGCTGGCATAACCGGTTACCACCATCCGCGGCCCACCGTTTTTGGGCCGGACTTCATCACTGACCAAAAAGACCATTATTGCCTCCGGTATCAGGGTGAAACAGTTTTACATTAGCCTGGTCACGCCCTCTTTGCGTAGCGGAATTGGATTATTTATGCCGACTTTTTACGCAAACGGGCAATGAGATTCACCGCGGCCAACACCACGGCGCCAATGATAAATCCCAGTACCAGATTTGCCAGCGTTGGCAACGCCATGGCCAACCACGCCGACTGCTGCTGGGCAAAACCTTCAATGGCATGATGCAATGGCGCTACGCCGTGAACCACAATGCCGCCGCCCACCAGAAACATCGCCAGCGTTCCCACCACCGAGAGCGTTTTCATCAGCCACGGTGCTACCACCAGCAGGCCTTTTCCCAGCCCTTGCGCCAGCACGCTGCGCTTCTCGGCCAGCCAGTAACCCATATCATCCAGCTTGACGATCACCCCGACAATGCCGTAGACGCCCACGGTCACCAACAGCGCGATGCCGGATAAAATCAGTACCTGATTGAGCAACGGCGCTTGTGCCACAATGCCCAACGTAATTGCCACGATTTCCGCCGACAGAATAAAGTCGGTACGAATCGCCCCTTTAACTTTATCGCGCTCATAGATAGCCGGATCCTGCTGCGCAATCGTCTCCAGACGCTTCTGACGGGCAGCTTCATCGCCCTTGTGCTTACGCGCATGCAGGCTATGCAGCACCTTCTCCACGCCTTCAAAGCACAGATAGGCCCCGCCGATCATCAGCAACGGCGTCACCGCCCAGGGGATAAAGGCGCTGATCAGCAGCGCCAGCGGTACCAGAATCACCTTATTGAGCAGCGACCCCTTGGCCACGCTCCACACCACCGGCAATTCGCGGTTAGCGCGCACGCCTGACACCTGCTGGGCATTCAGCGATAAATCATCGCCCAGCACACCGGCGGTTTTTTTCGCCGCCAGTTTGCCCATCATCGAGATATCGTCGAGTAAAGTCGCGATATCATCTAATAAGGTTAATAAACTACTTCCCGCCACAAGCGACATCCTTCCTTTTTGTTATTGAGAGTAAAGTATGAAGCAAAATAGCGCGGGGTGTAAGAGATACATATTTATAACATAAAAATAACATCAACCCCTTAATTAAAGCACTCGCCAGCGAACTCGTTTTCGCGTTTACTATCAGCCTGCTTGCTATTTTGCCGTGAGGAAGTATGCGTATTAAACAACTGTTACCCCTGGTTGGCGCGCTGTTCGCGCTGTATATCATCTGGGGGTCGACCTATTTTGCCATCAGCATTGGCGTTGCCAGCTGGCCCCCGCTGATGATGGCGGGCGTGCGCTTCCTGTCGGCGGGCGTGGTGCTGATGATGTATCTGCTGGCGACCGGACATCGGCTGCCGCCGCGTGGGCCACTGCTCAACGCGGCGCTGATTGGCGTACTGCTGCTGGCCGTGGGGAACGGCATGGTGACGGTGGCGGAACATCAGCATGTGCCTTCGGGGATTGCCGCCGTCATGGTGGCGACCGTACCGCTGTTCACCTTGTGCTTTAGCCGCTTTTTCGGCATCGCCACCCGTAAGCTGGAATGGCTGGGGATCGCCATCGGTCTGGCGGGCATCGTGCTGTTAAACAGCGGCGGCAACCTTAGCGGCAACCCGTGGGGAGCGCTGTTGATTCTGATTGGTTCGCTGAGCTGGGCGTTTGGTTCGGTGTATGGATCACGTATCACGCTGCCAACCGGCATGATGGCCGGGGCAATTGAAATGCTGGCCGCCGGTATTGTGTTGATGCTGGCCTCGCAGCTCAGCGGTGAACGCTTGACGACGTTACCGGATCTGCACGGTTTTCTGGCGGTAGGTTACCTGGCGATTTTCGGGTCTATCATCGCCATTAATGCCTATATGTATCTGATTCGTAATGTTACCCCCGCCGTGGCCACCAGCTACGCTTACGTCAACCCGGTGGTCGCCGTGCTGTTGGGCACCGGTTTTAATGGCGAGCATCTCTCTGCGACTGAGTGGCTGGCGCTGGCGATTATCATTGCGGCGGTTGTCCTGGTGACCTTAGGCAAATACCTGTTCCCGGCGAAAGCGTCGGCTACTCCCTGCCCAACGAAGAAAGCAGGTTTAGATTCGTGATCCCCTGAATCCCGATCTGCGCGCTGCCTTCGCCGCCGCAGATCCACTCCTCCAACCGTTCGCTCAGCGCGCTATCGCTTAGCTTCTGTCGTCCGCGTAGCGCGCACTCCCATACCACCAGCACTCGCCAGCCCTGTTCGACCAGCAGGCCGATATCCCGTCGATCGCGAGCGGCATTAGCGCCAATTTTCGCCAGCCAGAACTCGGTTCGCGTGGCGGGCACCTTAAACAAATAGCAATCGTGTTGATGCCAGAAACAGCCGTGGGTAAAAATGACGCAACGATAGTCGTCGAGCGTAAAATCTGGCCGCCCCGGCAAACGCGTGTCCTGAGCCCGCCAGCGCAGGCCCAACTGCTCGAGCAAGGACGCCATCCTTTTTTCAATGGCGGTATTCTGCGTACCGATAGCACGCATATTTTTGCTGCGAGTGGCCTTATCGTGAACGTCCGCCATTCTTCTTCTCCGCATCCCGCTTTTGTACCGCTTGCAGGATACGCGACTCCAGCAGCCTGGCCACGGCGGCAAATACCGGCACGATCACCGAGTTACCAAACTGGCGATAGGCCTGGGTATCCGAGACCGGAATGCGAAAGCGGTAGCCCTGCGGCGATTCAAAGCCCATCAACCGCGCGCACTCGCGCGGCGTCAGGCGACGCGGTCGACGTAACTGATTCTGTGGATCGTCAAAATGTTTTTCGCCCAACGTGCGATCCCAGCCGCGATCGATAAGGATCTCCGCGCCGTCTTTGTAATAGCGTGCCGACAACGTACGCGCCACGCTGCTGGCTCGCGTTGGGTCAACCAGGCCATAACCGAAGCCGTTGCCCTTTTCCTGATGCTTACGCGCATAGCGATAGAGGTACTTCCACAGCACCGGCGTCAGGATAAATTTGGCATCGACATTCGGCTCTAACAGCTCGCCAAACGTCGGACGACGCGCAGGGTAAAGCGCGGGAATATCGCGCAGGGTGAAGCCCTGATGCAGGCCTAAATCCCGGCGGAAGCCAACCAGCACAATACGTTCGCGGTGCTGCGGCAAGAAGTGCTGACCGTCGATAATCTTCGGATCATCGGCCCCCGTATCCGCAGCATCGGCAACTTCATAGCCCAGCTCGTCCAGGGTTTGCATGATAATGCGGAAGGTTTTCCCGCCATCGTGACTCTTGAGATTCTTGACGTTTTCCAGCACAAAGATGGGCGGCCTGCGTGCGTCAATAATTCGTACTACGTCAAAAAACAGCGTGCCTTGCGTATCACAGGCAAACCCGTGCGCACGGCCCAGGGCATTTTTTTTCGATACCCCGGCAAGCGAAAACGGCTGGCAGGGAAAGCCTGCGAGCAGAACATCATGTTGCGGAATGCATTGGCGAATATGCGCCTGCGCCTCAGCGTCGCTGACGTCGGTGCGAGCACTGAGCGTGACATCGCGAATGTCGGCGTTGAACTGGTGCTCATGCGGATCGCAGTACCAGTTCGCCTTATAGGTACGCACCGCATGTTTGTTCCACTCGCTGGTGAACACGCACTGGCCGCCAATCGCCTCAAAGCCATTGCGTATTCCGCCAATACCGGCAAAAAGGTCGACAAAGCGGAATGCATAATGCGGATGATGAGCGGGCGGCTTCGGCAGCAACCCAGCAAGATGCGCCTGCTCGTTTTCGCTGAGTCGGGTATTGGCACGCCCCAACGTGACGACACGTTTAACAATAGCCGGGCTCCAGTGCTGTTCCCCTACGGCAACCAGCTCGGCGACAACGGTCTTAAGATCGTAAATCTCCAGGATATGCTCCAGCAGCGCCTGAGCGTCCGGCTCGTCGGGTAACGCTACCTCGTTTGATAAGACTCGTTGTTGCATAAATTTGACCAGATACAGAAAAGGAAAAAGAAAGCGCAAATAAAGGCGAGATTATCACAGTTTGCTGGATTCTTGTGGCGCGAATCGCCGCAGCACATCCGCATCCAGCGACAGCGGGTCGCCCGCCAGTTCGGCGCTCAGTTTTGCCATAAAGTGCACCAGGAAATCAGCATTCTTTTGCGCTAATTCCCGCCCTTTCTCAGTTTGCATCGTCGCAGGCAGGCGCAGCAGTTTGGTCTGGAAATGGTCCAGCGCGTAGGTTTTGTCATCTAACGGCCGGCGATCGGCAAAGGGATCGTCAGCATCGAACAGCGCCGTATTCATCGAACCCGAGACAGCAAACACGCGAGCCAGCCCGATGGCACCCAGCGCCTCAAGCCGGTCGGCATCCTGGACAATTCGCGCTTCTTCCGTTTGCGGTGGGATCCTGGCGCTGAAGCTGTGCGCCGCTATCGCATGAGCGACAGCGCTATAACGTTCGCTGGGGAAATGGGGGAAATCGCGGCGCAGAACGTCTAAAGTTCGCTGCGCCGCCAGCTGTGAGGATTGCGCACGATCAGGGTGATTTTTCGGTAGACTCACCAGGTCGTGAAAATAACTGGCCAGCAGAATGACGAGCAAATCGACCGGCCGCCCTTCCGCTATCTGCCGGGCGGTATGCCACACCCGGCGAAAATGGGCGATATCATGTGAAGCATCGCCGTGAAACTCATGTTGTTCAAACCAGAACTCAACGTCCTGCTGCCATGCGGTTAAATCCATTTTGGGTGTCGCCTGAGTGAATATTTTCCCCCAGCATAGCAAGATTACAGGCGTTCTTCCTGCCCGTAGCGACGAGGGCGCGTGTACCACGCAATGCCGCCCAGCAGCCCGCCGACAATGCTCAGAACCAGAAAGCCCAACAACGCGCCAAGCCATTTGCCGCTGGTCGAGCCCATTTCCCCCTCAAGGGTGGCGCCGGGAATGCTCTGCACATCGCTGATGACCCAAATATAATGACCCATTGCCCAGATAAAGTAGCCGCAAAACGCGTAAAAGACCCACAGCGCCAGCTTACCGCCTGGTCCGCGGCTCGTCCTTTCTTCCATAAAAACACTCTCGTCATGCAATTCATTCAAACGGTCGTCACATTAATGATGTGACGCAAATCACATTATAACAATTTGCGTGCCGCGAGATAGTCTCCAGATCGACCTGTGGGCCACGAAGTGCCGCCACCTTGATCTCTGGCAAGTTTGCGCTGCCTGTGCCGCCATCGCCGTATCGGCGCACAGGGACAATCTCAGTATCTTTATTGTTAATCGCCACTATTTATTCTGTTCTCATACAAAATAGTATTTATTAATCATAATTAACTTCATCATTTCTATATTAAAAAAGAAACGCTAAGACTTTATTTTTCATTTTTATCGTGCCATTATCATGCTTGTTATTAGCCTTTTGTTTATGCATCAAGAAGTTTTTTATGACCTTCCCGACTGTATGCCAGTGCAGTCGGGATTTTTTTTGCCTGTAGCGCCCTTCAATAAAAACATACTCAACATTAATAATTACATCAACACACATCAGCAAAACACATAAACAAATGAATTTCATGGTAATTTAAAATACAAAAAACATCATATATATTACTTTAATTATAAAAGAAATATTTTGAAATATTTAATATAACTTTGTTTCATTTATATCCTGAAATAAATTGAACTCTCAATATAGTATTCGAACACGTAACGCCGGATGACGTTACTATATTCACATGCGTTATCATGCAAAGGAAAGTATAATGAAAATTAAAGCACTGGCACTGCTGGTTCCTGCCTTATTAATGGCAGGCGCGGTAAATGCGGCGGAAATGTATAATAAAGACGGCAATAAAGTTGATCTGTACGGTAAGGTCGACGCACGTCACACATTTTCCGACAACGCTGGCGATGACGGCGATGAAACCTACGTGCAAATCGGTTTCAAAGGCGAAACCCAGATTACCAACGACCTGACTGGCTACGGCCAGTGGGAATACAAAACCTACGCTAACGACACCGAAGGCGCTGGTGACAAATCCTTCAACCGCCTGGCGTTTGCTGGCCTGAAGTTTGCCAACTTTGGTTCCTTCGATTATGGCCGTAACTACGGTACCGTATACGACATTGAAGGCTGGACCGATATGCTGCCGGTATTCGGCGGCGACTCTTACACCTGGACCGACAACTTTATGGTTGGCCGTACCAACGGCGTAGCAACCTACCGTAACAGCGATTTCTTCGGTCTGGTCAACGGCTGGAACTTTGCGCTGCAGTATCAGGGCGCTAACGAAAGCGGTTCAAACAACCAGGAAGGGACTAAAAATGGTCATAACAGCGTTCGTTTCCAGAACGGTGATGGCTACAGCATGTCCACAACGTTTGATTTCGCTGATGCGGTCCCTGAATTACAGGGTTTAAGCATTGGCGCAGCCTACGCAACATCCGATCGTACCAACGATCAGGTTGCCTATGCTGGTGTTAACAATCGCTATGGTAACGGTAAAAACGGTAGTGTAAGCGCCGGCGGCGATAAAGCTGACGTCTGGACCGTTGGTGCGAAATACGACGCCTACAACGTTTATCTGGCAATGATGTATGCGGAAACCCGCAACATGACGCCGTTTGGCGATGATGGTATTGCCAACAAAACGCAAAACTTCGAAGTCACCGCACAGTATCAGTTCGACTTCGGTCTGCGTCCGTCTCTGGCGTGGGTTTACTCCCGTGGCGTAGACGTTGGTGTTCACACCAACAGCAACGGTTCTTACCTGACCGACCAGGATCTGGTGAACTATGTTGACCTGGGTGCAACCTACTACTTCAACAAGAACTTCTCCACCTATGTTGATTACAAAATTAACCTGCTGGATGAAGATTCACAGTTCTACAGCGCCAACGGCATCTCTACCGACGATATCGTTGGTGTAGGCATGACCTACCAGTTCTAAGCTGTACGCGATAAGCAAAGCCCGCATTATTTTGCGGGCTTTTTACTGATTTCAGATTACGGCGCTTCCTGCAGCGCCAGACGCACAAAGCCGTTATTTTGCGCCAGCAGTTCATGGGCTTTCCAGGCATCCATCCCGGTAAGCACCATCAGTACCGCTGTTTTACAGTTATGGTCACAACTTTCCAGCGCCGCTTTCGCCGCCGCGCGCGTGCAGCCCCCCGCCTCCATCACAATCGCAATCTGCCGCTCCATCATCTGCGTCGTGTTTCCGCGAATATCAACACGCATATTGCTGTAGACCCGGCCAGTACGGACGGCCAACGCAGTGGTCAACATATTGAGCACATGCTTCTGCGCGAGAATCGCCTTTGGATTACCATAGCCCGCCACCACTTCCGCGCCGGTTTGCGGCGCAATGACGATATCGGCGAGCTCGGCGGCTTCGCTGTGCACGTTGCGGGTAATCAGCGCCCTTGTCGCCCCCAGTGACCAGGCATGGCGCATGGCGCCCCATAGCCACGGTGTTTTGCCGCGTACGGAGAGCCCGATCAGCATGTCTTTTTGTGTAAACCCGATGGCCTGCAGATCCAACACACCGCGGTTATAGTCCTGCCCCGCCTCGCGCATGTCGTGCAGCATCGCCAGCGCCCCGCCCGCGATCAGCCCCACCAGCGGATGTTTTTCATCCGGCGCGTACTCATTAGCGGCCAGCACCGCGTTACGGCCCGAAGCGCCCGCGCCGACAATCACCACCCGGCCACCGTGGCTTAAGGTTGCCACCGCGCGGTCGACCAGACGTGTAAGTTCATCAAGACAGGAGGTGACAGCATCTGAAACTATCTTATCATCTTGATTAATAAGACTTAACATATCGTGAGTGGACAGTCGGTCAATTTCAGCGGTTGTCGAACTGCGTCTTTCCATGACTGAACCTGCAAGCTTAATGCTCATAAACGGACTCCTTATTATGGGTTCTTCAACAATACTAAAGTGTTTTGTATGGAAAGCTCTGCGAGTACGGTCACAAAGAAAGGTTTGGTTTTGTCAGGACACGATGGCTTTAAGAAAAGGGATACATCGGCGATAATGATTTTTTGCCGTTGATAATAGAAGGTTTTCATGCGCAATATGCCGCAACAGCCACCTCAGGCTAAGCGCCCGATGAAGCTCAGTACGCTGGTGACGCTAATGGTGTGCAGCGTGATTATTTCCGTCCTTTTGGTGGTTTACGCCTTCTATTTCATGCAGATCACTAAAGCGACTCGCACCGGCCTGCAGGACAAGGCCTTTGCCATCGCCCGCACGCTGGCTGATTCACCGGAGATCAAACGCGGGCTCACCGGGTCGCCTGAACACAATATCATTCAGCCGATTGCGACAGCGGTACAGCAGCGCAATGGCCTGCTGTATGCCGTTATCACCAACATGGATGCGGTGCGCTACTCGCACCCCAACACCCATCTGATTGGCCAGCACTTTATCGGCGCCGATCTCCAGCCTGCGCTCAAAGGCCATGAGAATCTGTCCATTAACCACGGCGTACTGGCCGAGGCGCTACGCGTCTTCACGCCCATCTACAATGACCAACACCAGCAAATTGGCGTGGCTATCGTCGGTATCTCACTTCAGAAAGTGGATGAACAAATTAGCGCAGCGCGGTGGACCGCTATCTGGTTCGTCTTGTTTAGCGCGGTCGTTGGCACGCTGGGGATCTGGGGGCTGGTGCGCGTGCTGAAAAATATCCTGTTTGGCTTCGAGCCGCATGAGATTTCCAGGATGTTCGAGCAGCGCCAGGCCATGCTGCAATCCATGCGCGAAGGCGTTATAGCCGTTGACGACAAAGGCCGTGTGACCCTGATTAATCAGGCTGCGCGTCACATTCTTTTTTCTGCTGATGCCCATGCATTAGGCGCTGAGCAACACGCGCCGCTGCTCACTAACCTCAAAGAAGTGCTCGCCAGCGGCTCGCCGGTGACTGACCGTGAAATGGGCTGCAACGGCCGTCTGCTGCTGTGTAACATCGTTCCGCTGCGCAACAACAAGCGCGTCATTGGCGCCATCGGCACTTTCCGCGATAAAACCGAGGTTAGTCAGTTGATGCAGCGTATGGATGGGCTGGTCAACTACATCGACGCCCTGCGCGCCCATTCCCATGAATTTATGAACAAACTGCACGTCATTCTTGGGTTACTGCACATGAAGCGCTACGACAAGCTCGAAGACTACATTCTGCAGACCGCTCAGAACTATCAGGCGGATATTGGTACGCTGCAGCATAAAATAAAATCACCGATTATTGCCGGTTTCCTGCTGGGTAAAATCAACCGCGCGGGCGACGTGGGGGTGAATCTGACGCTGGCCGAAGAGAGTCTGGTGCCCGATAATCCAAACGAAGAACAGGTGGCGGTTCTGGTGACCGTGCTTGGCAACCTGATTGAGAACGCCCTGGACGCCATGGCCGGCCAAGGCGAAGGTGAAATTGGCCTGCTGCTACACTACCAGAATGGCTGGCTGAGCGCCGAAGTCAGCGACGATGGCCCGGGGATCGACCCGGTGCGCATCGACGCTATTTTCAATAAAGGATTTTCAACCAAAGGCGAAAACCGCGGCGTCGGGCTGTTCCTGGCCCGTCAGCAGACGGAGAACCTTGGCGGAACGCTTTCCGTCGAGTCAGAGCCTGGCGTATTTACGCAATTTTTTGTACATATTCCGTGGGATAGCGAGAGGAACAGCGCGTGATTAATGTGTTAATAGTCGATGATGATGCCATGGTGGCCGACCTGAATCGTTGCTATATCGAGAGGGTGGACGGTTTTGCCTGCTGCGGTATCGCTTCAACACTCCAGCAGGCGCGAGACAAGCTGCTGGATCCTGCGCTGTCTATCGACCTGATCCTGCTGGATGTTTATATGCAGCAGGACAACGGGCTGGATCTGCTGCCTGAGGTGCGTAACGCCGGGCGTGCGATTGACGTTATCATGATCTCCTCCGCCTCCGATGCCGCCACCGTTCAGACTTCGCTGCGCTACGGCGTGGTGGACTATCTGATTAAGCCTTTCCAGTTCCCGCGTTTTGAAGAAGCGCTGCTGAGCTGGCGCGAGAAAAAGCAGTTGATGGGGAGTCACGCCTACTATGAACAGGCCGATGTCGACCGCCTGCTGCACGGTGGCTCGCCCGAACTGGCAGACACCAAACGGCTGCCGAAAGGGTTGACGCCACAGACCCTGCGCACGCTGTGCCAGTGGATTGATGCGCATCCGGAAACGGAGTTTTCCACCGACGATCTGGCGCAGGCGGTGAATATTTCCCGCGTGTCATGCCGTAAATATCTGATCTGGCTTGCCCAAATCAACATTCTCTTTACCAGTATTCACTACGGGGCGACAGGCCGTCCAGTCTATCGCTATCGCCTGCAGCCGGAACAATACGGCCTGCTCAAACAGTACTGTCAGTAAGACGATACTCGTTATCCAACAGCGTGAAACGATAGAGGTGGGCCGATGACAGGATCACCTCTTTCTTTTTCGTCACAAAAATCGCCTCAATATCCGGCCTTGCGCGCAGCGCCGCACAGCCCTTTTCGACCCCCATGCCATACATCAGCGTGGTCCAGATATCACCATCGATGGAGTTTGCGCTAACGATCGTCACGCTATTGAGTTCGTTATTCAGTGGGTAGCCGGTACGCGGGTCGAGAATATGGTGATACAGCTGGCCGTCTTGTTCAAAAAATCGCTCATAAACACCGGAGGTCACGACCGACTTGTTTTCGACGTCGAGCGTGCCAATCATCGCGCCTGCGGTAGAGAACGGTTTTTTCAGGCCAATTGACCACCCGCCCTCCGGCATGCCCAGCGTTTGTACGTTACCGCCAAGATTGATAAGCCCCTGCGCCACGCCTTCCTGACGTAAAAAATCGCGCACACGGTCGGCAATATACCCTTTGGCGATCGCACCGAGATCGATCTCCATTCCCGGCTGCGCCAGAAAAACGCTCTCATCGTCGTCGTTGAGGATGACCTGCTCGTGCCTGGTCAGCGTCAGCAGATGCGTAATTTCATCCGCTGGCGGCACGCTGTCGCCCTTAAAGCCAATCCGCCAGCGCTTCACCAACGGCCCAATCGCCAGGTTAAAAGCGCTCTGTGGTAGCTCGCTTGCCGCTTTTGCGCATTTGATCAGGGCGTAAACCGGGCTACTGACCTTCACCGCACGTTGGCCCGCCGCATGATTGATATCCATCACCTGCGACTGAGCACGGTTTACGGTCAGCAGATCTTCATACTGTTTAATCAGACGGAACACGCGGGAGGCGAGCGCCTCGTCGTGGACGAAGAGTTTTAGCAGGATGGGCGAGCCCATCAGAATCGCGGAATAACTGTATACCCGAGTGGTATCTGACATCAAAATCCCCCTTCACTTCAGCTGAAATAGCCCGGCAACGCCGGGCTATGGGACTGTGCCATCCGTTCGTTATGCTGATTCCAGCATGGCCCAGGGTACCTGCTGCGCGCGCAACGCCGCCTGATGGCCGGCAAGCGTACCAAAGATAATAATATCAGCAACGGCGTTTCCGCCAATACGGTTGCCACCGTGAATACCACCGACCACTTCACCGGCAGCATAAGCGCCTGGAATCACCTGTTTTTGCGCATTCAGCACGTGAGTTTCGGTATTAATGGTTACCCCACCCATGGTGTGGTGTACGCCCGGCGCAATCTGAATCGCGTGGAACGGCCCTTCATTAATCGGTGCACGCAGCGCAGTTTTACGACCAAACTCTTCGTCGTCCTGTTTCGCCACGGCATCGTTATAGCGGGCAAGCGTGGCCAGGAAAGTCTCTTCGTCTAATCCGAGTTTAGCCGCCAGTTCACTCGCCGTGCTGGCGCTGGTCACCAGACCTTTGGCGATATACTCATCCGCTGCTTTATTTTTGCTACGGACGTGTTCGTCAAAGACGATATAGGCGTAATGTTCCGGCAGCGCAATGATCGCCGCAGAGACTTTATCGCGGGTCTCCATTTCGTTAAAGAAGCGGTTGCCTTGCTGGCTCACCAGAATTGCGCCGCCGCCGCGGATGGATTCCGACACCAGATAAGAGGTTTTCTGTTCCACCGTCGGGTGAATCTGGATTTCGCCCATATCCACCGTGCCAGCACCAATACGCTCCAGCAATGCAATGCCGCCGCCGGTTGCGCCTTTGTGGTTGGTAGTTACGAAGCCCGCCAGATCCGGACGGTATTTCACCACCATCTCGCTGTTAGCACTGAAACCGCCGGTCGCCACGATGATGCTACGAGTCGGAATGGTGACGCTTTCCTGTTCGTCGGTCAGCAGACGCACCGCCGCCACTTCGCCGCCTTCCATCACAATATCGACTACCGAAGTGTCGAGCATGACATCAATCCCGCGTTTCGTGACGTTACGCACAAGGCCACTGATGAGATAACCACCAACGGCAGAACCGTCTTTCGGGCGGTGAGTTCGGTCAATACTCATCCCCCCCGTGGTGGTGATATCGTTCAGCATGATGCCGCGATCCGCCAGCCATTCGATCGCCTGCGGTGCATTTTCCACAAAGCGGTGCAACAGCGCCGGGTTGTTTTTGTTTTTACCGCCCTTCAGCGTTTCGGCGTAGAACAGTTCTTTACTATCCTGAATACCTTTCACGCGCTGGAAGCGGGTTTCCGCCGCGTTCATCCCGGCAGAAGCTTTAATCGTGTTACCACCGATAGTCGGCATTTTTTCGACGATCAGCACGCTCGCGCCATCATCATGAGCCTGAATCGCCGCCGCCAGACCGGCGCCACCGCTGCCAACGACGACCACGTCGTAGGCTTTTGGCGCAGCGGCATCGCCGCCCTCTTCCGCCACCAGCGCTTTACTGGATTTCACCATCGCTTTGGAGACCGCTTTTTTCACCGCCTCGCTCTGGCTGGTTGCACCGGAAATGGCGTCAACATGTGGTGTATTCGCGTCGAGAATACGGGAACGGATCTCTTCAAAGCTGGTGACGAACTCAACGTCCTGATCGACGCCACCGGTCAGCTCGATATCGGCAATACGGTCGGTTTCCAGGCTTACGTTAATGACCAGTTCACCGGCATCATCCTGAACGGTCTCCACAAACACGCCCGGCTTAAATTTCGACACCGTCATGCTCATATCGCGGATCATCGCTTCCACCAGCGAGAAGCGCCACAACGGTTCCGGAATGTTCAGCGCTTCACGCTGGGTGCTGTCAATAAACAGATCCAGCGTCTGGCCATCCGCAATACGGTCCGCCCAGTCCGGATATGCAATGCAGGCACGGCCGACGGCCACCAGGTCGTAACCGTGTTCCATTGCGCTCTCGATGTCGTTGTCGTTTACCACGCCGCCAACGCCCATGACCGGTACCTGCGCCAGCGTTTCAGAGCGCATGGCCACATATTTTTCAATCAGCGGCGTCGGGTCATTGGTCTCAACGATAGACGGGCGCAGGGTCGCGCCAACGGAGAAGTGCAGGTAGTCCAGGCCACGTGCGGCCAGTTTTTCCAGCAGATACATTGTGTCGTCGAAGCGGATCCCCGGGACTTCCATCTCTTCCGGCGAGAAGCGATAGCCGATAATAAAGGCATCATCCGCATACTGGCGCACCATTTTGTGGGTGATCTCCAGCACCGCCAGCGGGAATTTGGCGCGGTTGTCACGGCTGCCGCCCCACTCGTCGTCGCGTTGGTTGGAGTTTGGGGAATAGAATTGCTGAATCAGATAGGTATTAGCACCGTGCAGTTCCACACCGTCGAAACCGGCCTGGATAGCGCGGCGTACCGCTTCACCAAATTTACCCACCATGCCTTCCACTTCTGCCGTGGTCAGCGCGACCGGTGTCGCAGCGCCTTCGCGCGGTGCGGCCACGGCGCTTGGCCCGACCGGTGTACGCCCACCGATCAGCTTCGGATCAACCATACGGCCACCGTGATAAATTTGCAGCAGCGCTTTGGAACCCTGAGATTTAATGGCTTCGGCAATTTTCGCCAGCCCGGCAATTTTATCGTCGCTGTCGATACCCAGCGCCCCTGGGAAAGCCAGGCCTAAGTCATCAACAAAACAGCATTCGACGATGATGGTACCGATACGCCCGGCACGAGCACGGTAGTACTCCACCAGTTCGCTGCTGACTGAGCCATCGAAATAACCCGAACACGTCGTCATAGGCGCCATAAACAGACGGTTTTTCAGCTCTGTGCCATTGGGCAAGGTAAAGGAGCTAAGTACGCGATGATCACTGTTCATAAGAATAAACTCCAAACTTTAAAAGATTTAAATTCAAGAATTCGGGATCGGGCTGCATTTGAGTTATTTGTTATGCCGATATCATGATATTAATATAGCGATAATTTTAGTTACTAAAGTCATTACGTTAGTTATAAAACTATTTAATCCCTCGAATAACAGGAATACCTCCATGGTGTTACTAATTACAATATAATTCGTTCACAATTATTTAATATAACCCGTGCTAAATACCACTTCAAAATCAGTGGACAAACCACTTATAAGACAGAATAAAACACAATAAAATCAATAACATGATAATTAACAAAGGCATTAAAAACACTCGATATATAATTTTCATCGCCTTCATGAGTCGTTAATAACCTATAATCTAATAGGGTTATTCATCGCAGCATAAAAATAACACCATGGTTGTCTTTTTTTGATCGCGATCAATTGCAATAGCCTTTAAAAGCGCATTATATGAATATAAGAATTTTTCAGATTGGCGCTAAATAAAATAGCGTTAATTACCTATACTCGAAATTGCCCGCAGTACTTTTGAAACATAAATAAAGTAAAAAAACTAAAAAAAGCAGCCGGCAGTTTTTGCGAATCGAATTATTAACTACTTATAGAAGCGTAATATGAACGAGAAATCTGCGACATCGCACTCGCCGACGCCGGTGAGTAAACCGAAAGACGGCAAGAAAAACCGTCTTGTGATGATGGCCCTGCCCATTATCGTGGCCGTGCTGTTACTTTTCGTCCCGGTTCCTGACGGGCTTCCTCCTTATGCCTGGCACTACTTTGCTATCTTCGTCGGCGTGATCGTGGGTCTTATCTTCGAACCGCTGCCGGGCGCCGTGATTGGCCTGACTGGCGTCGTCGCCATCGCGCTGTGCAGCCAATGGGTGCTGTTTAGCCCGGAACAGATGGCTGCCGATAAATTCCATCTGGCGGGTGCGTCCTTTAAATGGGCGGTCAGCGGTTTTGGTAACTCTACCGTGTGGCTGATCTTTGGCGCCTTTATGTTTGCCGCCGGCTACGATAAGACCCGCTTTGGCCGCCGACTGGCGCTGATTCTGGTGAAATATCTGGGCCGCCGCAGCCTGACGCTTGGCTATGCCATCACGCTGGCGGACCTGCTTCTGGCGCCGTTTACTCCCTCTAACACCGCGCGCAGCGGCGGGACCATCTATCCGATTATCGCCAACCTGCCGCCGCTGTATGGCTCCAAACCGAACGATCCGAGCGCTCGCAAAATCGGCTCATACCTGATGTGGGTGGCTATCACCGCCGCTTGTATAACCAGCTCGATGTTCCTCTCAGCCCTCGCCCCTAACCTGTTGGCGCTGGCGCTGGTGAAAAGTATTGTCGGTATCAACATTTCCTGGGGTACCTGGTTTATCGCCTTCCTGCCGCTCGGCGTGCTGCTTATCCTCACCATGCCGCTGCTGGCCTACTGGTTCTACCCACCGGAAGTGAAGGTGAACGATGAGGTGCCGCTGTGGGCCGCTCGTGAGCTGGAGAAACTGGGTAAACTGTCTCGCAATGAAATTCTGCTGCTGGTGTTTGTCTGCTGTGCGCTGATGATGTGGATCTTCGCCGCGGCGTGGATTGAACCGGCAATGGCCGCCCTGCTGATCATCGGCCTGATGCTGTGGACCGGTGTGCTGGAGTGGAACGACATTACCGGCAACAAAGCCGCGTGGAACACCTTCGTGTGGTTCGCTACCCTTGTGGCCCTGGCCGACGGCCTCTCTTCCACCGGCTTTATCGGCTGGCTGGGTAAAGAAGGCGGTATGCTGATGAGCGGTATCTCGCCGGGCGTAGCGACCATCGTGCTGCTGCTGGCGTTCTATCTGCTGCACTACCTGTTTGCCAGCACCACCGCGCACACCACTGCGCTACTGCCAGCAATGCTCACCATTGCCTCGACCATTCCGGGTATGAATATGGAAGTGTTCGTGCTGCTGATGGTGACCTCGCTGGGTATCATGGGGATCATCACCCCATACGGCACCGGCCCAAGCCCGATTTACTACGGCAGCGGCTATCTGCCAACCAAAGACTACTGGCGCCTTGGCACCATCTTTGGCGGCATCTTCCTGGTCGCCCTGCTGGTCATCGGCTACCCGTGGATGTCTATGATGTTCTGATTCATAACCGTCGGCGGGCAACCTCCGGCGGTTTTATTTTTATGGAGTGAAGAGCTATGTCGAACAAACCGTTTGTCTACCAGGACCCCTTCCCACTGTCTCATGACGATACCGAATACTATCTGCTGAGCCGTGAACACGTCTCCGTTGCCCAGTTTGACGGTCAGGATGTTCTCAAGGTTGAGCCAGAAGCGTTAACGCTGTTGGCCCAGCAGGCGTTCCACGATGCGGCTTTTATGCTGCGCCCTTCTCATCAGCAGCAGGTTGCTGCCATCCTCAGCGATCCGGAAGCCAGTGAAAACGATAAATACGTGGCGCTGCAGTTCCTGCGTAACTCCGACATCGCCGCGAAAGGCGTGCTGCCGACCTGCCAGGACACCGGCACCGC
This sequence comes from Kluyvera sp. CRP, assembly GCF_019930565.1. Classification (NCBI taxonomy): domain Bacteria; kingdom Pseudomonadati; phylum Pseudomonadota; class Gammaproteobacteria; order Enterobacterales; family Enterobacteriaceae; genus Kluyvera; species Kluyvera sp. CRP. Next base: position 4,283,758 of record NZ_CP082841.1, read on the forward strand.
GATCATTATGGGGAAAAAGGGCCAGCGCGTATGGACCGGGGGTGGCGATGAAGCCGCGCTGTCGCAGGGCGTGTATAACACCTATATCTCCGACAACCTGCGCTATTCGCAGAATGCCGCGCTGGACATGTATAAAGAAGTGAATACCGGCACTAACCTGCCGGCACAGATTGACCTCTACAGCGTGGATGGCGACGAATATAAATTCCTGTGTATCGCCAAAGGCGGCGGTTCCGCGAACAAAACGTATCTGTATCAGGAAACCAAGGCGCTGATCACCCCGGCAAAACTGAAAAATTACCTGGTTGAGAAGATGCGTACGCTGGGGACAGCAGCCTGCCCGCCGTATCACATTGCGTTTGTTATCGGCGGGACGTCGGCAGAATCAACGCTGAAAACCGTCAAGCTGGCCTCCACTCGCTACTACGACGGTCTGCCGACCGAAGGTAACGAACACGGTCAGGCGTTCCGCGACGTGAAGCTGGAACAGGAGCTTATGGAAGAAGCGCGTAACCTCGGCCTTGGCGCGCAATTTGGCGGTAAATATTTCGCCCATGATATCCGCGTAATCCGCCTGCCGCGTCACGGCGCATCATGTCCGATTGGGATGGGCGTCTCCTGCTCTGCCGACCGTAACATTAAGGCTAAAATCAACCGTGACGGTATCTGGATTGAAAAACTGGAGCACAATCCCGCGCAGTATATTCCCGAGGCGCTGCGTCAGCAGGGTGAAGGCGATGCGGTCAGCATCAACCTCAACCAGCCGATGAGCGATATTCTGGCCCAGTTGTCCGCTCACCCGGTCTCTACCCGTCTGTCGCTGAACGGCACCATTATCGTGGCCCGTGACATCGCGCACGCGAAACTAAAAGAGCTACTGGATAACGGTGAACCGCTGCCGCAATACGTCAAAGACCATCCTGTTTACTACGCCGGCCCGGCAAAAACGCCAGAAGGTTATGCATCCGGCTCCTTAGGCCCAACCACCGCAGGCCGTATGGACTCCTATGTTGACCTGCTGCAGTCTCACGGTGCCAGCATGGTGATGCTGGCGAAAGGTAACCGCAGCCAGCAGGTAACTGACGCTTGTCACAAGCACGGGGGTTTCTACCTTGGCAGCATCGGCGGCCCGGCCGCCGTGTTAGCGCAAACCAGCATCAAGAGCCTGGAATGCGTGGCCTACCCGGAACTGGGTATGGAGGCCATCTGGAAAATTGAGGTAGAGAACTTCCCGGCGTTTATTCTGGTGGATGATAAAGGGAATGATTTCTTCCAGCAGATACAGAACAAGCAGTGCGCGGGGTGTGCGCAGCGATAATCTATCGCTCTGCCTTGATTAATATCTTTTTCTGATATCAAGCTAGCATTTATTCAATGCTAGCTTTTTTTATGGCGGTAAGAAAATATTTCAATTCTGTACAATACATCTAAAAACGAAACGTAATGCATTTATCAATTAACGTCAATTAAACGCAAACCATGATTTATTTATAATTAAACCTCAGGAAATTCGACCAGAATACGCGATTTCGCTCATTTATTGATCAAATACATTCATTGAGTAAATATAGGATTAGGGCTAACGTCCTATTCACCTGAAGAATAAACATTAAAAATAACAACCTACTCAATACATAACATTACATTTATCGAATTAATAAAATCGTTAATTCAAATAATACTCTGTCCGTCATTATCACAAAACAATATGAAGGACTTTTAAAATGCGTCATACAGCTCGATTGACACTGCTTTCCCAGTGCATTCTTCTGTCTCTTTCGGCAATCTCAGGTTCTGCGCTCGCTGACCAAACCGATCCCTGCACCGGTACATCAACAACGACCTGTGGCTTTCAGGATAAAACCAGCCCAGGACCAAACGGCACCTCATTGATTTTTGTAAACAATAATGGCTCTGCCATTATGAGTGACGCCCAGAATAGCAACGCGATATACCTGTGGGATCAGACAGCCGGAGATACGCAGTCCTTAACGGTAAATGGTACCGATATGTCCGGAACATATATTCAAGGTGGTTATATTGGCACCAAAAATATCACCCTGAATAATGCCACCACCGATATGATTGAAGCTGGTAATAATACTAGCGGTGATTCTACAAACGTTAACCTGGCAATTAATAACTCGACCTTAAACGGCGAAGACGACAGCACGGCATATGGTTACAAACCAGCCCAGGGTAACAAAGCTTACATGGACGGCGCGGCACTCTTTGTCGACTCCGGATCTAACGCTGGTACCAATAATATCAGCATCAAAAATGGCAGCTCGCTAATGGGCTCTGTGTATGCTGTCACGGGCGGGGATAATAATATCTCGATGTCCGACAGCTCGATTGGCGGTACAAATGGTTCAACGGGAGCCATTTATGCTATGAGTAATGGCGGCAATAATACCATTACTCTGGAGAATAGTACTGTCGTTGGCTCGGCCAGCGAACCGACAGACAAAACGCTTTTAAAATATTTTGAAGATAATATCTCTGGCAATAGCAATGCGTCCACCATTGATAATCTGCTGAACGGTAGCACCATCGCCATGGGCGTATCCGGCACTCAGGCTTCAAGCGTTGCGCTGAGCAATAGTAAAGTTACCGGTGATATTGCCATGGTAGGCACCGGCAGCAGTTCCACTGCAAGCCTAAACCTGAGCGGAAACAGCAACGTTACTGGCGATATCATCCTCGCCGATCACAGCGCCGCAACCGTATCAATGAGCGACAGCACATTAACGGGCAACATTGATGCGACGAATGAAGGCAACACCGCTGTCGCACTGAACAATGCGACGGTCAATGGCAATATCACCACCGGCACGGGTAATGATTCCATCACATTAGCGAATAATTCACATGTGACTGGCACTGTCGACGGCGGTACGGGCGCCGATACGCTTTCCCTGGATGCGGGGAGCTCAGTTGATGGGTCTATCGCTCAGTTCGAAACCGTCAACACCGCAGGTAATAACAGCCTGACCGTTGATACCATTGAAGATAACACCACCTGGAATATCCAATCCGGTTCTACGCTGTTTGTAACCAACACCACCGGTAGTAACGTACAGGTCAATATGTCTTCCGACAGCCTGGTGAACTTAGGCACCGTTGGCGCGACAGCGAACAGCAATCTGGTGGTCAGCAACACCTCGATGAGCACCGCAAACCAGCAGAATCTGGCGATTGCTACCTATACCACCAGCGCCAGCAACCCATCGAATGCCGTCTCCGTCGCCTTCAGCAACGGTGCACAGCAGGTTGAAAGCCGCAACGGGGCTTACAACTACAACAACAGCCTGACGCAGCAAGCGCAGCCGAGCACGGTGTCCAACGGCCTGCTGCAAGCCAACAACGATACCGTGTACAACGTCATGTTCAGCAGCTCTCGCGGCGACCTCGCCAGCGACGTGCAGGGGATGATCGCCGGTCTGGATGCCGCCAAACAAGCCGGCCGCATGATCACCGACGATCTGGCGAACCGCCTGACCCAGGTACACTTGCAGAATCTGTTCGGCCACGGCGTTGATGGTGCGCAGGTCTGGGGTGATTTCCTCTACCAGAACGGCGATTACAGCGATGACGTTGACTATAAAGATATTACTCAGGGCGTACAGGGCGGTGTGGACTGGACCACGCATCTGAACAATGGCGACAGCCTGACCGGCGGTATCGCTCTGGGCTGGACCCGCAGCCGTGACCGCAGCACCAACGGCGGTAGCAACAACTTTAACGACAGCGTCTATGGCAACTACTACAGCGTGTACGGTGGCTGGCAACAGTCGCTGCATGACAATCTGTGGGGCATGTTCGTTGACGGCAGCTTCAGCTATGGCGATATGCGCTATTCCACTTCAGCCAACAACGTTAGCAACGCCACGACCGGCATGACCCAGGCACTGGACGGGTCTTCCGACGGCAATCTGTACACCACCCAAGCGCGGGCGGGCGTTAACGTCGTACTGCCAGGTGAAACCGTTATCCAGCCTTATGCAACCCTCGGCTGGGATAAAGCGCAGGAAGACGGCTTCTCTGACCAGGCCATCACCTTCGGCGACAGCCAGGTATCGGAATGGAACACCGGCATTGGTATGCGGGTGACCACCAAACTGGCGGATCTCAATAAAAACGTTGAGCTGTATCCATGGCTGGATGCGCGCTATCAAACCGAGTTTAGCGATAACACCGATATCAAAGCGGCGGACTATCACAACACCAACGGTCATAACGCCACCATGGGTATCTTCGGCGCAGGGATTAATACCACCATCGGTAAAGATTTCTCTCTGAATACCGGCGTGTACTTCGGTACCGGCGATGTGGATAACGATGCCAGCGTCCAGGCAGGCGTAAGTTACCACTTCTAATCACTCTTCAGGCCCTGACTCTTCAGGGCCTTTTTTATACCCTCCCAGCTTGTCCACTATACGTACTCTCACTTCATCCTGTTAATTTGTCGCCTTTCCAACCTCTCCATCTCACATTTTTCCGCATTACATATTCTGTATAGTAAACAAAAGTTCTACACTTCCGCCATCGTTTCCAACAACAGGACAGCAACCATGAGATTAGGACTGGATATCGGCGGGACAAAGATAGAGGCAGTGGTATTAGATGATGGGGGGGAAATCATCTATCGGCAGCGCTACGCTACGCCAAAACAGCGCTATGAGGATTTCTTGCAGGCTGTCATCAGCGCCATTCATGCTGCGCGCGACGCCACACAACACAATATCGCCATAGGTCTGGGAATACCGGGCGCCGCAGGCCGCGACGGTTTAATTAAAAATTCGAACATTCTGGTGCTAAATCAGCAGCCATTTGTCCAGCACCTCGAGCAGCAACTTGCCATGCCCGTCGCCGTGACCAATGACGCTAACTGCTTTACCTTATCGGAAGCCATCGACGGCGCAGGTAAAGACTACGACGTCGTCTTCGGCGTTATCTTAGGCACCGGGTGCGGTGGCGGTCTGTGCGTCGACAACCGTTTGATTACCGGGCCCAATGCCTGTGCTGGCGAATGGGGGCACAACGCGCTTCCTCACTATCACCCCGAGAAAGACGGTGCCAGCGAGGTTTGCTACTGTGGGCAAACCAACTGTATCGAGAGTTTTATCTCCGGCAGCGGCCTGGAAAGGCAATATTTCCAGATATTTAGTAAACATGATAAGGTACCGGAAATTATTGCTCAGCTGAATGCGGGGAATACGGTGATTGCCGCGCTATGGGATCGCTATCAGGACCAGGTGGCGCGCGCGCTAGCGGGAATCGTGAATACCCTCGATCCGGATGTCATCGTGCTTGGCGGCGGGGTGTCGAATATTCCACAGCTGTATACCGGCCTGCAGGAACGCATTGCGCAGTATGTCTTTGGTAAGCAATGCTGCACCCCTGTCGTACAGGCGCGTCATGGTGACAGCAGCGGCGTGCGTGGCGCAGCCTGGCTTGGGGCGCAGCGTCGATAACACACATCGAGAGAGAGATGGCTAAAGCAGTCAGAATTCGCGATATTGCCGCCGCGTGCGGCGTATCGCCAGGAGCGGTATCCCGCGCACTGAAAGGTCAACCCGGCCTGCGCGAGGAAACTCGGCAGCGCATCATCGCCGCTGCCGAGCAGCAGGGTTACGATTTTTCGCGCCTGCGCAGCGATAAAATAAAACGCGTTCTGTTTTTGCTCCATCGGCAACACAATATCAACCGCGCGCTGCCCTTCTATTCGCCGCTGTTTTTGGCCATTGAGGCCGAGTGTCGTGAACAGGGTATCGCCTTGAGTTTTCTGGCAACCGGCCCCGGTGACGCGCTGGCTGAACAGGTGATGCTTCACCAGCCTGATGCGCTAATCTGCGCCGGTTTTTTTGAGCCAGAGCTAATAGCCCTGCTGGAACAGCTAAAGCTGCCGCTGGTCCTGGTCGATCTCTGGTCGCCGGGTCTGCCCTGCATCAACCCCGATAATATGCAGGGCGGCTACCTTGCCACCCGTCATTTGTTGTCGCTGGGGCGTAAGCGCATCGCTTTTCTCGCCAGCACGCTGTCACACTACAGTATCCGTCAGCGTGAAAAAGGCTATCGCCAGGCGCTGTATGAGGCTCAGCTGCTGATGCCTCCGGAGTACGAGGCCATCGCGCTACCGCAACTTGATACCGAGCAATCCCTGGTGCGCGCCATTCACGAGCTTTTCGATCTCGCCGAGCCGCCGGATGCGATTTTTGCCTACAACGATGCCACCGCGCTGCTGGTGTTAGCGGTGTGCGCCGAACGTGGGCTACGCGTGCCACAAGACATTGCATTGGTGGGGTTTGATGATATTGAACCTGCGGCATGGTCGCAGCCGCCGTTAACCACCATTGCGGTCGATAAGCAGCGATTGGGGCGCGAAGCGCTGGCGGTATTGTTGTCCGGGCAAATGGAAACCAACGTTCTGCTGCCGGTAGAACTGGTGGTACGCGCCAGCTCTGGCGCGTAACGGACTATCGTCAATGCCCGGCATCAGCGTTCTCGCCTCGTCCGGGCTCTCCTGAACGCTTATGGCGTCACCATATTGAACCAGAATTCGAATTTATCCATATAGCTTAGCATCTCGTCCAGCTTCGCATGATTGCCGGTGACGCGTACGTCGCCCTGCGCTTCCGCCTGCTGCAGCGATTCTTGCTTCAGGATAATTTTGTTGAGGGTTTCGCGGTTGAGCACAATGGTGGCGTCCGGGTTGCTGGCCTGAACGTTCGCACTATGGTTCAGCACGCCGTTTTCCAGCTCCAGCTTGTATTTGTCCCCCTCGCCGCCGAGATCGACATTAAACACCGCTTTTGCGTTGGCCGCCTTTTCGCCGTTAATATGCACCGCCAGATAGTCGAAGAACATCTCCGGCGACATCGCCTTGACGGTATCCGGGCTGGCCGTATTTGGCGTAGGTCCTTTCACCACGCCGTTACGCAGTTCCTGCGCGCCGGTCAGGTAGAAGTTACGCCACGGGCCTGACTCAGCTTGATAACCCAGCTGTTCCAGCGCATCTGCCTCCAGATTACGTGCCGCCTGGTTACTCGGATCAGCGAAGACGATTTGGTTGGTGACCTGCGCCACCCAGCGATAGTGCCCCTGCGCGTAGTCAGCTTTCGCTTTTTGCATAATGGCATCCGCACCGCCCATATAATCGACATATTTCTTCGCGGCATCGGTCGGTGCCAGCTCGTCGAGGGTGGCCGGGTTGCCATTAAACCAACCGAGGTAAAACACGTAGGTCGCCTTCACGTCATGACTCACGGAGCCATAATAGCCGCGGCTGGCCCATGAGTTTGCCAGGCCCGACGGCAGCTTGAAGTTAGCGGCAATTTCATCGCGGGTCAGGCCCTGGTTAGCCAAACGTAACGTCTGGTCGTTGATATAACGATACATATCGCGTTGACTTTTCATCAACTTAACGACGTTTTCATTGCCCCAGGTCGGCCAGTGGTGCTGAGCGATAATAATTTTCGCCTTACCGCCCCAGCGATCAATCACATCATTGACATACTTCGACCACGCCAGCGGATCACGAATTTTCGCGCCGCGCAGAGAGTAAGTGTTGTGGAGGGTGTGGGTTACGTCTTCCGCCGCTTCGATCATCCCCTTCTCTTCCACATACCACAGCATTTCTGAAGGTGCTTCCGAGCCTGGCGCCATCATAAAGTCATAGGTCAGGCCATCGATGACCTCTTTTTGCCCGGTGTGGGTAATGTAATCAGTCGGCTCAATTAACGTCACGGTCCCTGCGGACGTGGTGGTTCCCAGCCCTGCGCCCACCTGACCTTTGACCCCTGGCTTCAGCAGGTTGCCGTACATGTAGCTGGCACGACGGCTCATGGCATTCCCGGCCATAATGTTTTCCGACACGGCTTCCTGCATAAAGCCTGCGGGCGCGTAAACTTTTACCTTGCCGGATTTCACGTCGGCTTCATCCACCACGCCACGTACGCCGCCGTAGTGATCCACATGGCTGTGGGTATAGATAATCGCAACAACGGGCTTCTTACCGCGATTTTTGTAGTACAGGTCCATCCCGACTTTCGCCGTTTCGGCGGAAACCAATGGGTCAATGACCGTGATCCCCTCTTTGCCTTCCATGATGGTCATATTGGAGAGGTCGAGATTACGGATCTGGTAGACACCGTCGGTGACTTCAAACAGGCCGCCGATGTTGATCAGCTGAGACTGACGCCACAGGCTCGGGTTGACGGTATCCGGTGCTTTCTCGCCCTCTTTGATGAAGTTGTACTGCTGAGGATTCCATACCACGTTGCCGGCTGCGCCTTTAATCAACTCCTGTGGCAGTGGAGCAATAAAACCCTTATGCGCATTCATAAAGTCGGTCTGGTCGGCGAACGGCAGGGTTTTGTACAGCGCGTCATTGCTCGTTTTGGTCTGTACCGTGGCATCGTTTCCCATTTCCTGTGCCATAACAGGCAGAGAAATCAGGGATGTTGAGCACACGCCGGCAATAGCCATCCAGCCAACCATTTTATTCAGTTTCATAAAACCTCTGTTTTTACATTTCGCCGCACAGGAAAGAAAATATTGATATAAATAATCGGCGGCAGGTGACATCTAACGAAAATAACAATGGCATTAAGCTAGCACCGGCAGAGATACAGAGAAAAAGATAAGTCATTTAAATTTAAATTTGGACGTCAAGACTTCGCATCATTTAAAAATGGATAAATCAACACTCGCGATATCGCAGCGAAAAAAGATAATGAGCAGCATATTCATTTATCTCAGGAAAACTAATGCGTAAACTGCTGCTTATGGTGTTGACATTCTGGCTAGCGGGCTGCACTTCACAACCTCCCGCCATGCTGACGAAAATTGACGCAATCCAAATTCCTGTCGTACAAAATGGCTCGCCATCAGGTGACGTTGCTGCAATGAGTTCACTCTACCAGCAGAATAAAACGATTCTTGATAATACAACGCTGAATCTGAAGACGGACTATCTGCTGAATGTGAAAACCGCGGAAATATTTGACGAGCACAGTCAGGCGCATCAGGTTTATATCTCTCTATCAAAACTTGATCAAATTCGACTGATGAACAACCTCTATTTGAAGGAGCAGAACGCAGCTGGATTACAGCAAGTCAATGAGGTCCTTCGACCACTTACCGAGGTATGATTAAAGGCTACCGTCTGAGGCGGTAGCCTTTAATCTTTAGGAGGAACGTCTTCTTAAAAGCGTTCCGGTAAATTATGCAGTTCCATAAGATAGCCGCCACGTTTAAACGTTATATAGTGGCCGCTCTTCAATGCTGATAGCACGTTTAATATGCTACTGCGCGACAGGTGCGTACGTTCCTGAATATAATCAAGAATCGATACGCGCATACGCATCTCTTCCGGTAGTTGGCTCATATCCAGCAAATGGTTACGAATCACCGAGTAGGTCCGCTGCTGAACCACCAGCGCATCGCGATAAAAAAGATAGGCAGTGTGGTAAGACAGCAGCGCGGCAACGTCTTCCCAGACCCCGTGCTGACGAAACATCTCCATCGCGGTGTTTGCATCGACGCGCAGGATCGTGGACTCGGTTTCGGCACGCAGCAAATGGCCCCGTACGGGCTGGATCATTTCGGCAATGCCAAACAGATGCGGGTCATAAACGGAGACAATCAAGAGCCCGTCGGAAGCCCTGAGGATTGACAGCTCACCTTGCTGAAACAGGTACAGCTGGGGCTGGTTTTTGTATGTCCAGGTCATGCGCTTTCGCGGCACAACCTTCATTTTTTCGGCAATCGGCTCAAGCAGTGCCGTCAAACGCTGGATACTTTGTTCCGGGCGGATAGGCGGTAAAATATGCATAGAAATACCTGATTAGTTCCATTCCTTACGATTATAGAGCGCAACAGGATGTCCGTAAAAATTGCACAATTAAGCATTTACGCATATCCCGAACCCGTGGCAAACCGCAACTTTGTTTAAATCTAAACAAAGTAAGCAATTCCCTGGCCTATCATTATGGAAACGTCGATCAGGGTCGCCGACTCAAAATGCTCGCCAGATAAGTACCGCGATCCCCGCAAACAGCGTCCATTTAACGATGTAGTACACCGCCTTATTCCATTTTTTCAGCCGTTTTCCCACAATACGAATCTGATAAATATAACGAAAACTACGATTAATACCGCCGATACGGTCGCCGACGTCATTCGGCGCTACCGCCGCACTCATTAAATTGCGTCCCAGCCAATGGTTTACCCTTTGCGCCCAGCGGTAACGCATAGGACGCTCAATATCGCAGAACAAAATCAGGCGATTCTCACCGCTTGTATTTTCTGCGTAGTGTATATAGGTTTCATCAAACAGAACCCCTTCACCATCACGCCAGCTATAGCGTTCGCCGTCGACCTCAATAAAGCAACGATCGTCATTGGGCGTCAACAGACCCAGGTGGAAACGCAATGAGCCTGCGTAAGGGTCACGATGACGCGGTAAGCGACTACCGTCGGGGAGCGTGGCAAACATTGCCGCCTTCACTGAGGGAATGCTACGCAACAGTTCGGTGGTTCTCGGGCACAGTGTGCTGGCCGACGGATGTGCCTCCTCATACCATTTCAGGTAGAAACGTTTCCATCCGGTTTTAAAAAATGAGTTAAAGCCAGCGTCGTTGTACTTTTCGGCCGCTTTAATTTTCTCCATATTTTGCAGATGGACCCCTTCGTCACGAATCACTTCCCAGTTTTCCTGTAATACAGCAAGCTCGGGAAATGATTCTGGGCGGAGATATGGCGTATTGTCGACGCGCGAGAAAAGATACATAAAACCATTCAACGGTGCCGTGAACGTCGAATGATCGGAAAGCTGGCGCCAGAAGCGAAACCGCACCTTTCCCCGGAAATGCACATAGAGCACGGAAATAATAATTATCAGCAGAATGATGTACTTCATCTTTGCTCACCCGACCATAGGTTACTTTAAACGTTTCGTTCGATGACCGCGGCATCAGAAAATCCGCAGCCCAAAAATCTTAGCAAAGAAAATCTGCCACGAACAAAATCAGCGGGCAAAAGCGATGAGCAGAGCAAAAATGTCGGACTGCGCCACCAGCACGAACGGCAGCTATCCCTTCTGATTCAGAATAATACCACCACTAAATTAACAGCATGGTTAACAGTCTCTTTTGTGAAATAACGCTATGGAGCCTGTTTCCGATACATCTTTTCTTGAGACACACTCACAACACCCAATAACTTGTTAACAACTCATTAATTTCACGGAATTTACTCATTATTTCCGAACTTTATAAACGCGCATTGCTAGTAGAAAAAACATAATTAGTCAAATTCAAATATAATGTAAAATTAAAAATAAAATACATAAATTTCAATCACTTAAAAAGAAACCGCCTATTTACTTCAAAAAAACAATATTACTATCACGTTAAGGCAAGTTTTTAATGGCTTCACATTGCCAAATGTAAAAATAAGGTTATGTTTAAACATAAATATCTGTAGATGTATTAAGAAGTTAGTGTCGTAAATGTATTATCCGGTCCAACAAGTCAAAGAGGGTTCCAATGAAACTGAAGCTTATTGTCAAAAGTCTGGCGCTTGCCGGGCTGATGTCAACGGTCATTCTGCCGGCTTATGCTGATATCACCCCCAAAGAGGCAACCGACACCACCAAAAAAGCCAACGACGCGCTGTATAACCAATTACCATTCTCTGACAATACCGATTTTACTAATGCGCATAAGGGATTTATTGCCGCTCTGCCTGCTGACGTTATCAAGGGCGAACAGGGTAACGTCATCTGGGATCCCCAGCAGTATGCGTTTATCAAAGAAGGTGAAAAGGCCCCCGATACCGTCAACCCAAGTCTGTGGCGCCAGTCTCAGCTGATCAACATCAGCGGCCTGTTTGAAGTCACCGACGGCGTCTACCAGATCCGTAACCTCGACCTCTCCAATATGACCATCATTGAAGGTAAAGAAGGCGTTACGGTCGTTGACCCGCTGGTTTCTGCCGAAACCGCCAAAGTCGGGATGGACCTGTACTACAAAAATCGCGGTAAAAAACCGGTTGTCGCGATTATTTATACCCACAGCCACGTTGACCACTATGGTGGCGTACGCGGCGTGGTGGATGAAGCCGATGTGAAATCCGGTAAAGTGAAGGTGTATGCGCCGGCAGGCTTTATGGAAGCCGCGGTGGCGGAAAATATCATGGCCGGTAACGTTATGAGCCGTCGTGCCAGCTACATGTACGGCAACCTGCTGAAACCTGACGCGAAGGGACAGGTTGGCGCGGGTCTCGGTACCACGACCTCAGCGGGTACGGTTACCCTGATTGCCCCCACCAATATCATCGACAAAGACGGCCAGAAAGAAGTGATTGATGGCCTGACCTACGACTTCATGCTGGCGCCGGGTTCTGAGGCTCCGTCTGAAATGTTGTGGTATATCGAAGAGAAAAAACTCATCGAGTCTGCGGAAGACGTAACCCACACCCTGCACAACACTTACTCTCTGCGCGGCGCGAAAATTCGTGAGCCGTTGCCGTGGTCTAAGTACATCAACGAAGCGATTGTTCGCTGGGGCGACAAAGCTGAAATCATTATGGCCCAACACCACTGGCCGACCTGGGGCAACGATAATGTGGTTAACCTGCTGAAGAGCCAGCGAGACCTCTATCGTTATATCAACGACCAGACGTTACGCATGGCTAACCAGGGCCTGACCCGTGATGAAATTGCCGCCAACTTCAAGCTGCCGGATAGCCTGGCACACACCTGGGCAAACCGTGGTTACTATGGCTCTGTGAGTCATGACGTGAAGGCGACCTATGTGCTGTACCTTGGCTGGTTCGATGGCAACCCGGCCACCCTCGATGAACTGCCACCTGAAGAAGCGGCGAAGAAGTTCGTTGATTATATGGGCGGTGCAGACGCCATCATGAAGAAGGCCAAAGAGGACTACGATCAGGGCAACTACCGTTGGGTGGCTCAGGTTGTCAGCAAAATTGTGTTTGCCGACCCGAATAACCAGGACGCGCGTAATCTTGAAGCGGATGCGCTGGAACAGCTGGGTTATCAGGCAGAATCAGGCCCGTGGCGTAACTTCTACCTGACCGGCGCGCAGGAATTGCGTAACGGCGTGGTGAAAGGACCTACGCCAAATACGGCCAGTCCGGATACCGTGCGCGCGATGACACCAGAGATGTTCTTCGACTATCTGGCGGTCCATATTAACGGCGAGAAAGCCGGCACAGCGAAGTCGGTGTTTAACATTGATCTTGGCAGCGATGGCGGTAAATACAAGCTGGAGCTGGAAAACGGCGTGCTGAACCACACGGCGAACGCAGAAGCGAAAGATGCCGATGCGACCATCGCGCTCGACCGCGCGACGCTAAATAAGATCATCCTGAAAGAAGAAACGCTCAAGCAGGCTGAAGAGAAAGGTGAAGTTAAGGTCACCGGCAACGGTGCTAAGCTTGATGAGATGCTGGGCTACATGGACAAATTTGAATTCTGGTTCAATATCGTCACGCCGTAATCCCCGCTGTGTAAAAAGCTGCCTACGGGCAGCTTTTTATTAGCTCATTTAAAACGCAATCCGTATTAACCTCGCCCCCAATGTTCTGTTTCCATTCAGGAAGGCACTTATGAGTGTATGCTCGTACGGTGAGATCAGCCCGACATCGAACAAAAAGGGGTAAAATAGATACACGCCGGAAGCCATTTCCGGTGCATTGTTTTCTCGAAGGATTTTCTCAGTGGGATTTCAGTCACTGAAATGAAACGACGTAAGTGCTTGAATAGTGGCGGAGAGAGGGGGATTTGAACCCCCGGTAGAGTTGCCCCTACTCCGGTTTTCGAGACCGGAAGCAATTCACTACAAATCAATGAGTTATCTTTTATAAATGGTATATCCATCTATTTTCATATCTATTACATTCAATAAGTTATCCACTTTTAATCAGATAGTATACCAACATGTTTGAGCGATTTCCCCTATACTTGCGCCAGCGCCACGGCATGAACCCCTGGCCTACCACTGCGGTCCGTGCTTGCATACCACGGACCGCAGTTCTCAGGTTATTCAGATGCCACCTTGTTTCCCACCAGCGCTTCAAGGGCTGTGACTTTCTGCTGTAGTGCCTGAATGACGATAATCATATCCGCCATCACAGCACGGTCATTGACATTCAGAATGTTGAATTCGTTACCGTCCGCGTCTTTCGCGGTAGAGACAGATGATTCGAACACATACATCTCATCAACTTCACCCATCTGTTGTGCCAGAAAACCACGCTGCGGAATGGCGCTGCCGTTATACATATATTCGCAGATGCCGATTGCCTCTACGCGTTTCCATGCCCCTAATTTTGGCGGTGTGAAATTGTATTTGATACGAACGTCGGACCCCTGAACAGCAAGAGCCCCAAGAGGGGAAAAGGTTTCTCCCGTAGAAGCATTCATACTCCAGAATTTGTTATCAGAAAAAGCGCTAACATTGAATGTTAAAGCGACATATGTACCTACTTTTTCCTGGATGAATATATCGCCAATTTCACCAAGGGCATCGCCATTAGCACCGCGTCCGTTAACACGCATTCTCAACACAGGGCTATTAATAAGCTGCCCTGATGCCGGGCTGGCGGGTCCATCGACGGCGACCACTATTGGCGATTTTATAGTTTGAGTCGCGCCCCATGTATTCGCTGCATTCAGAAGCGGAAGTTTTGCACCACTGGTCCCTATTTCAGTTGTTGCCGCTGATGATAGCTTTAAGGCTTCCCTGGCACCCGCTTCTGTCGTCGCCCCGGTTCCTCCGTGCGCAATATCAATTTTCTTATTATCAACATATCCCTTTGTCGCCGCGTCCCCCTCACCCACAGGAGCCGCTGCCAGCGGTGTCGGGCCTGTCGGGCGGACATTCATCCATGCCTCATCGCGGTCTTCCAGGTCGGATAGGTTTTTGCTTTTGGCCAGCGCCCAGGTCGGGTTGTTCATGGCATCAATCAGCTTGGGCCAGGAGGGGCCAGTGTAGCTCGAACCGTCTGCCATTTTGATTGTCACATCGCCGTTGACTTCCAGCAGCTGATACCAGTTATCGATTTCCAGAACGCGCTGGCGGATAGCATAGGAAGTGTCCGCTGCAATCTGCGCGCTGATGCGGTTCAGAGTATCCCGCGGCATTGCCGTCCATGCGGCGCCAGTCACCGCCGGGCCGTTGTAGTTCCGGGCAAGAGTCAGTGCGGTATCGCTCTCGATAAATTTCACTGGCAGCGTATAGGTCACCCCGCCTGTGGTAATAACAATGAAATCACCCGCGGATAATTCAGTGGTAAATGCCGTTCCAGCGCCGGCCACCGCCGCTGCATTATTTTGAATGGAAATAGTTCCAGCAGACATTGCCTACTCCTGATTAATAAAAGTTCGGGATGACGGGGAGTTTTACGCCCGATACGCCCTCTGACTGAATATCGAAGGTCTGACGTGAAACACGTCTGACGATACGGCCAAAACCGCTCTTTACGTTGCCGCCTGACATCATCAGCCCTTTCATCCTGACAATGTTCCAGCTGGTTGAGTTAGTGGCTGGCCGTACTGCCCAGCCACAGGTTCCGAGCGGTACCATGCCGCCAATTCCCTGCCAGTTAGTCGACGGGTAGAAAAAGCCCTGAATCACAAAAGGTTTGCGGGTGGTTGAAAAAGTGCATTGTCCCGCGGCGTTGAAATAATTAAGTCCTGTTCCGGCATAAGGGGCAGCATTCCCGAATATCGCAATGCGTACCCAAATATTCCCGCTGGTTTCTTCATAAATATTCTGGTCGAGTGTGCAATAAATTGTATTGCCCATCCGCGATAACACCGCGCTGGGATTATCCCAGGACGCGAATACCATTCCATCAACGGGTATATTCCAGGCACCATTTATATTAACGTCGCCATACCATATGCAACTTCCAAGGTTGGCGTTGGTGGGTATAACGGTGAAATCAGTGGAATCCTGAATAAGTAACCCGGAGTTACCGGACTGGCTGGCTGGCGTGATAAACCAGACCTGACCGGCCCACAGATTCCGCCTGCGCGGTCGCCCGCTGGTTGAACCGGAGGTCAGACGCAAGCGCCCTGACTCTTGATTCACGCTGGTAAGATAGGCAATCGTGGGATACAGGTCTGTTCCGACTTCATAAGCCGCGACCGTTTCAACGGGGATATAGACCGATTCATAGCCGCCACTCCAGCCTGGCGTATCAATATACGAAACCTCGTCACCGTCACCATAATACCCACCAGCAACCCCTGTACTGAATACAGGGGCCCGGAGTCCGGCAGTAATAGCCATAGGACGGCCGTCATTTAAATCAATCAACAATCCATTTGGCATAGCATTACCATGTGCCGAGAACGATCCGGCCACCATTTGAAAGGTTTACAGTCACACCATTACCATTCAGCACAACAGTATTATTCACGCCGTTAAAGCTGAATGCGCCGGATGCGGCATAAAGAGCACCACGGAAGGTACCGTTATTGAATTCAGGTGAGCCGTCTTTTGGAATATTCCATCCTGTAGCACCAGCAACATAATTATTCGAGCGAATGTAATTACCAATTTTTGCATTGGTAATTGTGCCATCCTGAATAAATGCGCTACTGATAAACACCTGACCGTTAATTACTGCAAACGGCGAATATTGCGCATCATCAGTACCACTCATCAGAACAAACTGGTTCGCATTGAATCCAATACGGGTGACAACCGGTTTACCGTTTTCCGCCAGTACCGCAATGCTCATCCCGGCGCTGTAGTACACGCCATTAATCCTGATGCCCGCTTTGAGTGTATGAATCGCCGTGGCGCCAGTGGAATCAACCGTTGCTGTGAGCTTATCTTCCAGCGTGGCCGTCACATCGTCGATTTGCGCCTGTACCTGCGTTTTTAACTCCGACATCGCCTCATCGACTTTCGCAATTGTCGTTTTCACCACCAGAATATCGGCGCGAACGCTACCGTACTGCGCCCACTGGTGTTCGATAGTTGCGTTATTGGCCAGCGCATTTTGCAGGATACCCTCGATGTTCTGGTCAATCTGGCTCGTCAGCGCGTCACCGTCTTTGGCCTTCATGAAGTCGTCGGCAATATCGCCCAGGTAGTCATCGGCGTTGTCGTTCGACAGGCCGCGCACCCAGTCTGTCCAGCCCGACTCGTTCCCGGTTTTATCGACCAGCTGCGCGCGGTACCAGAATTCCTGCCCTGCTTTCAGGCCGAGCTGGGTGTATTCAGATGATGGATAGGGGACATCGCTCAGCAGCAGCGGATCCGACTGGTCGCTGTTTGGCGTGTACTGAATTTCCGTTTTCAGCGTATCGGCGGTGTTCGCCGGGAATCCCCAGTTCAGACGGATGCCCCAGTTAATGCCCGTGGCCACAAATCCAACCGGCTTCGGCGGATTACCTACTTTCCCGGTCAGCGTTGCCTCTTCCGAGTATCCCCAGCCGGATGAAATCTCCGCGGCGTTGATTGCGCGGACGCGGACTAGGTATCGCCCGGCATAGATATTGGGTACGTCAAAAGACGTGGTAGAGCTACGCGGTATGTTGACCCAATTCCCGTCATTGCGTCGCCATTGTGCCTCATAGGCGATAGCGTTTTGCGCCTGGTCCCAGCTCACTCGCATGGTTTCAATGCTGATGCCCTGCTGGACGACGGAAAACGAGCTGATCACAATGTTAGCTGGCGGGGACTGGTTACCAGGCGGGATCACGCTCACCGGCCGCTGGTCAATGATGGCTCCGGTATCGATACGGGCATATTTATCCGGGTCGTGCCATGCGCCGGTAATCGAGAAAGTGCCATCATCGTTATCGGAAACGCTGACAACACGATACTGCTGCGCGTAAAGCTCGTCAGATTCAACCACCCAAACAGCTTCGGCCTGTGGCGTCTCACTGTATGCCGTGGTAACTGTGACTGATTCCCCGTTCACGGCCTGAATGGTCCTGCTCTGCGACGCTCCGGAAGGCAGGTTGAGAATAAGGCGATCACCTGCTGCTGCATCTGCCACGCGGTCAAGTTTGATAACGCGACCGTTAACGGCGCTGATACGTCCGCCCATAACTTTTCCGGAAAGCAGCTCGTCTGCCACGGCGATGATGTAGCCCGGCTGCGGAATGTTGCCGTCCAGCCCGACATCAAACGAAACAACGCGATCCTTGTTGTTGGTGAGAATACCCCAGCGCCCCTTTCGGTTCGCTTCTGACTGCCTGGTGCAGCCGATGGCTGTCATTTCCAGCTGATTGAAGCCGTATCGCGCCACCAGCGCCTGCTCAAATACCGGCTCCATCGCGTCGGCATAAGCGTTACCCGGGTCTGACCATGAAACCAGCGCTGTGGTGTAGCGGCTTTTCGTGGTGCTGCTCGAATAGGTGAATCGACCGCCAACAACGTTGGCGCGCGTATAGCTGTAATCAACATCGCGCGGCATGTCAGCCAGGGCCACAATCTGATCCCCTCCCCAGTATGTCATGCCACGAAAGATAGCAGCAAAATCACGCAGGACTGTGTAGGCGTCGTTTCGGTCCTGGATGTACACGTTACAGGTATAACGTGGTTCGGTACCGTTGCCCCCCTTGCCGTCTGGTACCATCTGATCACAATACTGAGCAACCTGATACAGCGTCCATTTATCGATATTCGCAGCAGTCAAACGGTGACCGAGGCCGAACCGGTCAGAAACAACGAGATCGTAAAAAATCCACGCCGGATTATCCGTCCATGCCCACTTAAACGCACCGGTCCATGTCCCGCTGTACGTTCTTGTTTCGGGGTCATAGTTATCTGGCACACGAATAACACGCCCGCGAGGCTCGCAGGAGATCTGCGGGATAGAGCCGTTAAACTGGCTGGAATCGAATTCGATGTAGAGTAGCGCTGTGTTGGGATAGCGTAACTTGGCGTCAATCACCTCAGTGAAGCTCTGCAGCGTCATTGTGTCGCCGATCTTCGCGCTGTTGGCGTCAGAGGTAATCTTACGCAGGCGGATTGTCCAGGTGCTGCCAGCCTGCGGTAAATCGATACGGTGGCTGCGCTCATAACCAGACGTCGTTTTGCCGGTCACGCTGGTATTGAGTACCGTCTGCCATGTGCCGCCATCCGTCTGAAGGTCAATCGCATAATTGACCGAGTAACCCACCAAATCGCCGTCGTCCTCCTGTTTGAAAAGCGAAGGCCATTTCAGACGCAGACGAACTGCTGAAAGCTGCGTATTGGTAAAGGTGCGCGTCCAGGCTGTGGCGCTTGATACCTCAGTTCCCACGCTGATTTCGTTTTCGGTACCGGGAATACCCTGAATATATTTTTGCGCCTGCGTTCCAGCGCGAAACTCCCACGTCACGCCGCTGAAGTTTTGGGAGCCGTCTGCATTCTCCAGGGCCGTTCCGTCCAGGTAGATATCTTTGCC
The DNA here is from genome assembly GCF_019930565.1 of Kluyvera sp. CRP. Taxonomy (NCBI): domain Bacteria; kingdom Pseudomonadati; phylum Pseudomonadota; class Gammaproteobacteria; order Enterobacterales; family Enterobacteriaceae; genus Kluyvera; species Kluyvera sp. CRP. The sequence goes on from NZ_CP082841.1 coordinate 4,303,204, forward strand.
GGTTAGCTGTCCTGCAAACTCCCCTTCCCCAAGCGCAACGAGAATTTTTGCCTTCGCTACAGATTGCAGATCATCAGGCTGTTCGGTAGGAGTTCGGGAACTTGAGCTGCCGCCCTTGCGGCCCTTTAACACTTTATCTGTAGCCATATTGCGCCCATAAAAAAAGCCACCCGAAGGTGGCCAGAAAAAAAGGTTAGTTATCTACTGCTGATCTTCGACATAAATTCCGGCAGAAATAATCGCTCCGCCGATTCGACGCTTACCATAAAGGAGCGGTACCGGGTAGCCTTGCGCCGCGGTGTTAGTTACACCACCGAATGCGTAGGATGCGCGGTTATCTGCACTTTGTTTACTGGCTATGCCTGATGGCTGCGGTGAAAGAAGCTGAATAACCCCACCGAGGACCAACGAGGCGCCAGTGGCTGCAGCAAACCCCGTCAATCCACCAGCAGCGAACGCGGCGCCAACTCCGCCAGAAACAAAGACGGCCGCAGCTATCAAAACCGCTCCTAATATGGTTTGAAATAGACCAGCGCGTTTACTACCGATAATTACAGGCATAATCCTTACTACATCGCCCTCTGAGGGAAAACCCATCTCATCTGCAGCAATATTCCTTTTTCCTTTAAACACCGCGAAAGTTAATCCGCGTCGTTTACTGCTGATCATAAAACTTTCGAAACCGGGCAATGTTTTACTTAAAGCAATAGCAGCTTCACCAGTTCGCGCTATCAGTCGTTGATGGGTTCTACCGAAGGTCTTTCCTAATACTCCGCCTAGCTGAATTGTTGTCATTACTTCTTTCATATTCTCACCATTAAAAAACCCGCCGAAGCGGGTTAAGTCTTGGTTAGATACAGCGTTCTATTACTTTAATCCGGCTGTTGATTCGATAAGCAAATAGGCCACCTTGATGACGGAATTCAATCTTGGTAATTTCGCCGTCCGATATTAAATCAACCATCTCAAGTTGAGATTGTGTAAAAACAGTTTTACCACCGTCATAAGGCTGAATAAAAACGCTTCCATATTTTTGGCTTTCCTCTTGCCAGCCAACAAGTATGCATTCAGATACTGCGTCAATTTTTTTCTTCGATTGAAAAGTATTTGACGCTGGCTCCTTCCGGAGGTCCTGCATACTCGAACAACCAGCCATGATTAACAAAGAAAGTGCCAATAATGCTTTTTTCATATCCCTGTCCCCTTTGGTTTTACAAAAGGTTAGCACAGAGATTTGTAACGTAGAATCTTCATCGTTCGTTCCTGCCAGTATCCACCATACGGCACGCGTTGGCTCAGATGTCCGTACAGGTGGTGCAGCAGCATATTTCCCTCCAGCAGAATTCCCGCGTGGTTCCACTTATCAGCCTGGACCTGCATGATCACCATATCGCCTGGTTTCGGTGGACCGTCGAATTCACGAAATCCACACTCGTACCAGCAATCCTGATAGAAGTTATCCGGATAGTCGTTTTCCCACCAGGGATAATCCACCCGGTAATCGTGAAGCTCGATCCCGTGCGTTTGCCGGAAATAACTCATTACCAGCCCCCAGCAGTCAAAGTGACCCAGAACAAACGGGCGCTCCAGCAGAGGCAGTTCTCCGCGCGGCTGGATGGTGCGCAAATCCCCCTCCGGCCAGCTCACAATATGCCAGGGTAAAAGCGTTGCGTCGCATTGCGCTTTATCCAGTTCGCTCGGCTGTGTCGTGGCATCAGGGTGACTGTGAGCGATGGCGATCACCGTACCCCAGTCCTCAGCAGCTGCATAATCTTCCGGGCAGAGGACAAAATTGTCCTCTGGCTCTGCGGCAAGGTTGCGGCACGGGAAATAACGTTCAACACGGCTTTTCTGCGCCACCACGCCGCAGCACTCGCGAGGATATTCAGCTGCAGCATGCGCCATAATGGCATCAATGGTTTTCTGCCGCATATCAGCTCCTGATCAAAGACGTGCCAGGGAACCCACCAAACGAGAGCTCGTTATTTTCACCGAACCGAAGTTTGCAGGCCGTGAGCGTGCCGTTGCATTCATCAAGCGACGGATCGCTGACCGGGTTGTTGTTTTTGTCGAAATAGTTGGTTCCCGCATAATCGCAGCCGTCGCCGGTGCGATATTTATTCCGGATGCACCAGGTACACAGGGAATGAAGCTGGCGCGTCGGGATCATTTGCCCCTGCAGGCCCATCGGGCTGGACAGAACAAACTCAACAGTTTCACCAGCAAGCTCGCCCGTTTTCCCGTCGATATACCAGACCTGCAGCTTTTCCTGATTCGGGTCTGCTGTGGGGTTGCCGTCTGCGAAATTTTTGGCATCGAGATATTTCTCTTTTGTGTCGTGAATAGTGACTTTCGCCTGCAGCAGATCGTCATACGCAAGACACAGGGCAGAAATGGAGCTTTCGATGTTCGCAACCGTCAGTGATGGCGTTGCATTGCTCCCACTGGTTGATTTTTCCAGACCTTCCAGCTGATACGGCCAGGCGGCGTATTCATTTCCCTGCCACCAGATTGGTTTCGCCGGAAGATTGGACTCATCCCCACCAGCGGCGATGATTTCCGCTTCTGTGTGGGGAATGCTGTAATTGTGAAAGCGGAGAACGTCCGTTAGCCCAAAGGAAGAACCGTCCACCTCAATCAGACGAACATCGTTTCCGGATTCCAGCTTCTGATAATCTGCGTTTAAGCTCATGGTTTAAATGCCTGGATGAATGTTGCTTCAAGGTTGAATTTTCCCGCGCCCAGCCCGGTGGGTTTATACGTTTCGCAACGATACAAACCCAAAGATTCTAGCGGTGGCTTCCACTGGAAGGCTTTCGTTCCTTCATGCCTGTCGAGGAAAGACTTAATGGCAGAAATGTAGGTTTCGTTGCCAGTGAAGTTAAGCGTCCACTGCTGAGTTCTGGTGTTCAATCCATCCCCTGAAACCTGCTCATATCCATCGCCAAACTGGGCTTTTCTGACGCGGAAATTTGTATCAGCTTCAGCGTTAATCCGTGGGCACCATGTGAAAGTTTCGATGGCCATAATTATCGGGTTCCTTTCATTGCGTTCCAAATATCACCGCCGGGGCGGATATCACGCATTACATTCTGCTTATATCGCTGATCGACAAATTTCCCGACATCGGCACCAAATTGCTCAAGCCCTGGTGAGGTTTGCGTTGAGGTGTTGCCGTTGCCATCGATAGTGATATAAACCTGTGGCGCCGAAGATACGGACTGACCTCCGCCACCTCCGACCGCACGAACGCCGAGAGAACCATCCGGCGCGCGGGTCAGCGGCATGATTGCCTCCGGCCCCGCCTCGCCCATGATTCCGGCACCGCCTTTTGCGAAAGCGAACATGGTGGGGTTTCTGACGATCCCATTACTGAAAGCGCTAAGAGATGGAGAGTCATAAACGCCGCCTTTGTCGTTAAACTGGAAGTTCGATCCGTAACTGGAAACCGCCGTACCGGTGCTGGCTGATGCTCCCGCACCGCCCCCGAAGAAGCTGCCTACACTGCCGATGAGTGAGCCAAAGATGCCAGAAGCAGAAGATGCCCCCCCCATCGCACTGACCACCGCCATCTGCAGCGCCACTTTTTCGATGATCTGCAGGACAGAAACCCCCCACGATTTCCAGCTAACTTTGTTGCCTTCAAGCATTGATGTGACGTTACCAAACGCGCTGTCGAGTGTGGTTTTCACCCCGTCAGAGACCGTGCCGGATACGTCACTGATTTCATCAAACCAGTTGGCATAGCCGCGTGATACTCCGGACATCCAATCCGCCTCAGCAGCTGCGATAGCTTTGTATTTCTTATCCAGAGCATCGAGGGCCTCATTTCGAGCAATCACCGCCTGGGTGCTTTTGTCTCCACCGGCTTTAGTGAAAACACGGTCGATCTGTTGCGTCTCGTCGAACCGGCTGCGCTGGCGCTCGCTCATGCCTGCGGTTTCGGTTGTCAGCGTCGCCTCATCCCTGAACTTTCGGGCCGCGTCAGTTAAATCCTTCAGGGCATCAGCTTGTTCGCGCTGCTTACGCACGTTCTCGTCGGCTTTTTGCGTCCATTTTGCCAGCTCTGCTGATGATGCCTGGATCGCCCTGCGCTGCTCGTCGGTCCATTTAGTTCCTGCCTGGTGCGATGCAGCGTAAAGCTCCGAGGCTTTTTCACCTTCCGTGGCCCGGACGCGTTGCACGTCGATAGCCACGCTCAGATCGGCCATTTTCCGGGAATACTGTTCGGCGGTGCTGGCCGCTTCGCGCTCGGCTTTACTCTGCGCATTTGAGGCAGCAGTGGAGGTTTTTTTTGCCTCTGCAGCTGCTGCATCCTTTTTGGCTGCCTGATCCTTGTTGTAGATGTACTGGGTGTAAAGTGCCCCCGTCAGCTTCAGGTCTTCTGCTTCATAGACGTGCTGCTGATGGAGTTTTTCTAATCCGCTGAGGCTGGCCAGCTCGTTATCGCGGCGTGAGCGCTCCAGTGCGGTTTGCTGTTGAGGAGTTGCGTTCGCCAGTGAAACGACGGGCCCGGCATATTGCGGCGGCTTGGCGCCAGCGGTCGCTGACATTGAGCGGTTAAGCAGGTCATACGCACCTTTCAGGATTGAGACGGCGCCAGCCTGTTCGATAGCCTTTTGCGTAGCCAGATCGCTGGCATTGTTTACCAGCTTCTGCGTTTGCTCGACTTTTGAGGCTGCCTGTTCGCGCTGGTACTCCAGCTGGTTCAGCTTATCTGTCAGCTCGATGTTTTTGGCCGTGATGTCGGCCTGGTCCATGAAGGTGTTAATCAGGGTCAGCGTCGGATGGCGGTTGTAGTCCTGCTGGATTTGGTCAACCGCCTTAAGGCTGTCTTTCACCTTCGCGATCTGAGAGTCGAGGTCGGCCAGGTCCTGTTTCTGCGCCTGTAAAGATGTACGGGCATCAGCCGCGGTCGAACGCAGGCCAAGCACCGACATCTGCTGGAGCTTGGTGTTGATCTCGTCAAGGTTGTTGGCAAAACCTACCGCCTCACGGTGAACCTGCTGGGTATGCTGATAAAGGCCATACATCGCAGCGCCGGCACCGATAATTACTCCAGGCCAGCCACCGAGAATACCCAGCACCCCACTACCTAGCCGTGACATTACCGAGGCTGTATTGGTGAGATTGTTAACTGCAGAGGTCCTGCCAGCCAGCGCCGTATTCAATGATGCCTGAGCTGCAGCAAGATTACGCTCAGCGACAATCTGAGCCTCAATACTCGTCGCCGCTGCGCGCGCCTGTTGAGCGCGATAAACAGCCTGGCGACCAGCAGCAACGCTAACCTGAGCGCCGCGAACCTGAGCCTGCGCCAGCGCGACCTCGGCGGCCGTATTAGCGAGCACTGCCCGGGTTGACTGAGCGACGCTGCCAACCATATTGCCGAAATAACGGGCGAGGCCAACACCAACCAAAATACCGGCTGTATTTGCCACATCATCGATGTTAGTCGCCAAGCCATCCAGCACGCCGGAAAGCGTTGATGATGCTCCGACCGCATCGTTCGCCCCGCCAACCCATGCAAGGAAGGCGTTTTGCACTTTCTGTGCTGATCCGCTGATGGATGCAGGAAGGGTGTCGAATTCTTTACGGAGGATCTCAACGTTGGTCAGCAGCGGGACGATCTTGTTGGTCGTCAGCTCGCCGTTGTTGGCCATATTTCGCAGGCCACCAACAGTGGTACCCAGCCCATCAGCCAGCAGTTTAGCCAGTCGGCCGCCGTTCTCCATGATGGCGTTAAATTCTTCACCTCGCAAAACGCCTGAGCCAAGCGCCTGGCTAAGTTGGGTGATAACAGAGCTCGCCTCTTCGGTGCTGGCGCCAGACAGCTTCAGTGAGGTTGCAACGGTTTCCGTAACTTTTGCCACGTCAGCGGAAGCGTAACCAGCATCACGCAGTGACTGGGCAATACGACTGTAAAGGTTGCTGTTTGCTTCGAGTGATGTTCCGGTGCGCTGGCTGATCTCCATCAGCACGCGCTGGGATTGCACGTAATCCTCACTGGAAGAGGACGCAAGGCGAAGGCGCCCATTCAATTGGTTCCATGTATCGGCAAACTGAATCAGCTGATGCGTGGTAAATGCACCGGCCCATGCCCCGGCAAGTCCAACAGCAGAAGATCGCACGGTGGCAAGCTGAGAGTTCAGGTCAGCCAAAGACCGCTGAGTTTCACGCGTGGCCGCTGCAGCTTTTTTCCCGCCCTGTTCCATGGTGCGGTAGTAATCCGTTCCCATACGGGACGCTCTGGCGATCTCTGACTGGAAAGATGAAGAGTTCGCCGAAATTTTGATGATTAGCTCGCGCAGCGTTGCCATAATTCACCCATAAAAAAGCCCGCAGCCGCGGGCGTCAAAGACTGGACATCCATTCTTCAAGTTCAGAGACTTCAGCGCCTCCTTCCTGCTCACCCCATTTCAGCATCACATCAGGGATAGTGAATTTCCCGCCCTGAGAGTTCAGCATTGCAACGGAGATCTGCGCCGCCTGTGCATCGGCGCGCCAGTCACCAATCGGACTGATGCGGTCGAACTCGATCCACATTTTGAGCTCGCTGGCGGTCATGGTCTGGCGCAGTTCGTGGAGAGTGCGCCCCAACCGGAGCGCCAGCGACATCAGGAAGAAGGTCAGCGGCTGCTTTACGGCTTTCCCGCTTCTTCCTGGCTCATTCCGAGGCCAAGCGCCTGAGCCAGCAGGCGTGCATGCACTGGGCCATAAATTTTGGATACCAACTCCTGATCCTCGTCGCTGAATACGCGCTCGCCGTTTTCATCCAGCAGAACGTCAATAAAGAGGACCACATCAGCCTCTTTATTGCGCAGAAACTTTTCCGCCTCCGTCAGCGCCGGTGCCTCTTCGCCCTCGGCGAGCTGGGGATTAACGATCTCCCGGAATTTCACCCAGGCATCGCCAGAGGGTTCACGCAGCGTTACCTTTGCGCCATCCCATTCAGGGACCGTGATACCTTCTTTGGTGCGATAGGCTTTCGATGCTGTAAGCGCCACGTTGCGTAATGAATTCTGTGATGTTTTTTGCGGCATTTCATTTTTCTCTTGTTACATGATCGGAGGGATAAAAAAAGCGGCCGAAGCCGCTCAGGAACCTGATGTGAAAATGCGTTTAGGCTTACCGCGAACACGAAGCGAGTACGTCGCACCGACAACTGAAGAGGTTGCCGCAGACCATGAGCTCTGACGCACTTCGACAAGCACGTAATAACCGTTTCCTGAAGGGAACAATACGCGCAGCGCACGCAGTTCGTCGTTTTCATATGCGGTCTGCAGTGCCTCCTGTGCTGCTTCATCGCCAACCCAGTTACGGGTAATGCTCATTTCAGCAGGCGCGGCGAGGCCGTTGGTTTGCTCCTGTTCAGTTGAGCACAGAGTGGTTACGTCGATATCCCCTTTCTGACCGCCCGTGAAGGTGATCTCCTTCGTTGCACAGGCTGCTTCCAGCCAGGTAACGCCAGCCCCCGGGAAACCTGAGGCGTTAAAATCCTCGGCGGTTACGGGTGCGTCGGAGACGGCAAAGGTCATCCCCTTTGTAACTTCATACTTACTGGTCATGGTTTCTCCAGATAAAAAAAAGACCGCCGAGGCGGTCTGTTATGGTGAGTAAGCTTAAACGGTTACCTGAAATTCAAGCGTCGCGCGGTGATAGCGCAAATCAGGCTCATAGCCTGGCGTTTTCACAATGCTTTCAGGCTTCAGCACCTGCAGAGCATCAAGTGCCATATTCCTGATCGTGCGCGCTTCAGTGATGGTTCTGGAATAAACATCAACCTGCACAGAAACGGCTGATTCCGCCTGTCCACAGAGAACGTCAGCAGACACATCGGAGATGAGCGAGAAAATTACCCAGGGTGGCGAAATCGAAGGATTCCCGTCACTACCCAGCGGGGCAACGTAGGGATAAACCTGCCCTCCGGCCAGCGACTTCAGCAGAGGATAGAGATCGTCTTCCGTCATTTGCTTAATGCCTCGTCAATGGCCTGGTTCATACGCCTGATCGCAACCTCTGTCGCCTGCTCCTGGCGAACATCGAACGCGGGACGAATGAAAGGGTGCGGTGGCATGTTAACGGTTCCCATTTCAACGAATCGCCAGTAAAAGGCGTTTCTCGGGTTGCTCGCCTTCATCGTGTTATCGCTGTTCCCGGTGCGCGGGTTAACACCACGAATATGGACGCCGGAAGAAATCTCCCCGCGGCGGCGGCTTTTTTGGGTCAATACCACCACATTTTTTTTCAGTTTCCCGGTGCGCACTGGTGCGCGTGCGATCACTTCTTCCTTAAGCACTTCGGCGCCGGCGCGAGTGGCATCACGCAGAACCTTATTGTTTTCAGCACGGCTAAGCGCCTCCAGGTCCTTTGCAATGTCATTCAGACCGGAAAAATCAAGACTCGTCTCAATCATTTTTCAGCCCCCAGCTTGCACAATATCTCCAGGCGCCCTCCCTTTTCATCCGGGATGGGCGGGCCTATAACGTTAAGTGTTTTGCCTCGGTATGGCCCACTCTGAACCTTTAGCCTGGATGCCGCCGTTATTGTTTCTCCCGATTTTCCACGAACCCATACCCTGACATCAGCCTGAGCTATTTCGGCACCGGCAGACATTAATTCTCTTCCGCTTCTGCCCCTGATATCTGCACGGATCGTTTCGCCATTTTCCCATGCTTCAACTGGCTGGCCTGAATTGTCGCGTGCATGTATGGGATTTTGAATCACAATAATTTGTATGAGCTTACCAGCGGATATAGCCATGAATGCCCTCAAATAATTGTCGGGAGACGGAGATCATGAATTAAAAACGACACAGAAAAAGGAAGCTCCCCATGAAGTAAATCTTCTTTTTCAGCCAGATCGGGGTTTCGGTACAGCATACCAACCAGACGCATCGTGGCGGCTTTCATCCGACTCAACGCTTCACCTTCTATTAACTTTCCCGTCTCATCAACGACCTTATCCCGACTACCCTGGATAAAAGCCAGCAACACTGAGCTGGCTTCCTGAATTTTTTCCTCAAGCGGCCCGTCATCAGCATCATGATCAATGTGCAGGTGATCCTTTATCTCATCCAGTGTCACTAGTTCAATCACGTTTTATCCCTCCCGTCACGGCCACGCTTGGCAGCCAGTGTCCAGCCTTTCGAACCATTCTCACCGGGCTTATCCTGCGTCGTTTCATCGCAGTGCCAGAGCGAGCCTCCCCACGTCACCGTGTCGCCAGGAATATATTCCTGCCCGGATTTGAATACGCCCTGATAAATCATCACAGGCACGTCAAACGTTTTGGTTTCTCTGGCGCCGCTGGTGCGGTTAACCGTCAGAGTGAAGCTACGCTGCTCTGAACGCTGAATATCAACACCCGCAACGCCATCAACAAGACACTCCCAGCCTCGCATACCGTGCGTTTTCTCGTAAGCGCGCCAAAGACCGCCGTTATGCGTTGCATAGCTACCACGCGGGTAACTTTTCCCTTCGTCAATGAAAGGTAGGATCTCAAGCGACATGGCGTCCCGGCCATCTTCACCATCCTTGCCCGGTTCTGCGGCTGGCATTGCTGCCACCGCCTCGCTGACAGCCTCTTCAACTGCCTGTTTAAGCGTGGCGGGCTCAACGTCTTTACCATCCTTCGGAGCAGGTATCTCAGAGACTGCCTTGCTGACCATCTCCTGAATCATCGGCCGGACGTCCTCAGGAGTGACACTTTTACCGTCCTGCGGCACTGGAATGGCTGCTACCGCCTCGCTGACCATCGCGGCAATATCCGGTAGCTCCGGCGCTGGTAATTCAGCAATTGCAGCCTTTACCATCCCCGGAAAATCGGGGGCAGGCGTAGAACAGATTTCTTCAACCCGCTTTGCGAGTAGGGATAGCTTTCCTTCATACTCCACTCGCTGCGCCTGAAGACCTTTATTGAAGCTGTCACGCATTTCAGCGAGAACCTGACCGAATTCCTCGCCCAGCACCTTTATCAGGGATAGTTCGCGTTCGTTCATTTTGTAAGAAATCCTCTGATCATGGCTTTAGCCGCCGATTGCTCAGCGTCGGTTAAAGCCTTTCCTTCATTCACGGATGGTGACGACTGTGACGAACTGCTTTTACCGAAGGGATCATCCGAAGCATCACGGCGCGCCAGCGCCTCAAGGCTGAAATTCTGCTGCTGTAGGTAAAGAGAATCACCACCGGCCAGCGGAGGAAGGTTCTCACTTTTACGCGCTTCGTTTGGTGTGAGGATGGTATTTTTCACCCCCTCGCCCAGGGATTTGATACGGCGTTCACTGTCCATACGCAGCAGCGCATTAACGTCAAACTCAGTTCCCGTATCGCCATCCAGCTCAAACGCTTCATCCAGCAGCAATTCTATGGATTCAATCAGGGACTGAAGGCACTGCGAGTAATACTGCTGATCCTGCGCCTCAATATTGTCATGTGTCGGCAGCTCGCCGATGCCAACCTTATACGCTGGCACGTGAAACACGGAACAGACAATCTGCGCGGTCATGCGGAGTTGTTCGACAGTCTGCGCATCAGCAGCTGAGACCGTCCGTGGAACATATTTCGCGCCATTACTCAGAATAGCGGTTTTACCCGCGTTTTCGCCGGTATACCCGGTATCCCAGTTTTCTTTTATCTTCCTTGCGTTCTCTTCCGTAATCGAGCCCGGAACCTCGATAACACCGCTGGGTTTCCCGCCATTGCGGAAAAAGTACGCTGAGCTTTCCTGAATATGGTGACCCTGCATAGCAGCCAGACCAGCCGCATAAATCGGGGAAAGACCAATAAGGGGATGGAACAGGCAGTTGAACCGATCGTGGATAACCTCTCGTGCCGGAACTGTTACTGTGGCTTCAATGCCTGACATATTGTCCGGGTTGATCTGGTAGAAAACAGAACCATCATCAGCGACCAGCGGTGTAACCTTATTCCAGTCAAGCAGCCTCAGCTCAGTTATTTCGCCGCGGTTGTTCCGGATCTTAAGCGCAACGGTATTACCCTCGCACAGCTTGGAATTAAGCCAGTGCTCAAAGAACTGGATGCGGTTCTGAAAGGCATTTGGCCTGGAATACAGTGCAGCTATCTTCCCGGTTTTAATCACCTTTCGAACGCCGTTTGAATCCTGTTTCATCAGACGCGGAGGCATCTTGGCGATATCGCTGGCGATCAGAGATATGCAGGAAAAGACAGCGTAATAGGAGAAAACCGTTTTGGGCTTAATCTCCATATTTTGTTGCCATGCTCCTGCGTAAGGTTCATGGACATAACTGAACATCGGCGTCCATCCGCCACGGCTGACAGGCTGCTGCAGGGTTTTTGTTTGTTCCTCTTTTCTACGGAAAGGGTTCCACATTAGCCGTTCTCCGCTTTGCGCTTGTTCTTCTTCACTCCGGTAGCCACCTCGGTGTGATATTCAGCTTTGCCGAGCAGCACCAGCACCCTTGCGCACCGATCGTCCACAAGTTTTACGTCTTCCGGATTTGAATCATGGGTACGTTGTAGATATCTGATTTTTGCCATGCAATATGGCGGGGTTTCCCCCGCCCTCCGTAGCTGATTAGCTGCCCTGATTTGAGCTGTAGTTCACACCGGAAATCACGGCTACCGCTGCCGTGCGGCGACGCTTCCAGTTGATCCAGCGCTCAGCACGGATAGCCACGCTGTTAGTCTGGAACATGGAAACCAGCTCGGTTCCCGTTGGTGTAATGCTGTCGCCAGTCGGATCGCTTTCCATTTCCAGAGACGCTTCGCGGGACATATCGACCGCCACACCGCCATCATCCGCGAGGTAGATATCCGGCGCGTTAAGCAGCGTAAGATTGGTACCAGCATACTGAGAAACGATAGCCGGAAGCCCCTGGAAGGTACCGCCAAGCAGAGTCATTTCCGGGTACATCTTTTGTCCCAGAGCGTTTTTCTTCATGGAAAGCGCCAGGGCGTTAGTGCTGGACATGATCCACACACCGCCAGTCGGCTGAAGGTTATTAGAGACAAACTGAGCGAATGCCGCTTCAGCATCTGCATCCGGATCGCCGGTGGATGGAACAGCCGCAATACCGTTGGTAATTGATGCCGGAGAGACGTTGGCAACCTCAGCTTTCGCCGGGTTAATGAAGTCCGTATCCAGTCGTGCAATGACTGCTTCTGCCAGCGCATTACGCACCAGTGCATCAGCTGCCGGATTGGAGAACCGGATCAGTTCATCGGTCAGCACCGCAATGGCTGAGACTTTGGCGAAGCTGAACGTGATGGACTCAAAGTCGAATTTGGTCAGCGGCTTGGCCTTACCCTGGCCTACCCAGTTTGCAGATCCGCCGGAAGTTTGTGCCGGAATGCGGATGTTGAACGGGACCTGGCGAAGGGCAGGAATACCACCCTGACCGAAACGACCAATAATGGTCTGCGGGCGGAGGAATTCAACAAAATCATTTGCATATTCCTGATATTCCACCAGCGCACCAGCCCACTTAGGATCGGTCGTTGTACCCGCGCCGACCGCTGCTTTAAGCACATGATGAAGCTTTGCATCATCCGGATACTGCTTACGGGCAATCTCCAGAGCCTCAGAACGGCTGCCGTTAGCTGCCGCCAGTGCTTTGGCAAAACGGGCAAAGGCAATACCTTTTTCCAGATTCTGCTCTACACGAATGATCCCCGGTGCGTTTGCCTTCACGGTAGCGACTTCGCCACCTGCTGCTTTGGATACAGGTTTTGCGGTCAATGCCAGATTGCTTTCCATGTCGCGCAGTCGCTTGAGGTGCGCATCAACGGATTTAATTTCTGTGGACGTATTGTCGTAGCTCTCTTCTTCTTCAGTGTCCAGGGTGCGTCCCTCTTCAGCCGCCTTTGACATCACTTCAGCCAGTGATGCGGCCAGCGCTGCACGCTTCGCTTCAAAGCTCTTGATTTGTTCTGCGATATTCATCGAATTATTTCCTTTTTTGGTTTCAGTTGCTGTAGCGCCAGCGGTTTTAGAGGTTTTCACTACCGGTTTCTCATTGCCTGACGCGGCGAAAAACTGGCGATCGAAAGATTTAACGGTTTGGATGGAGCATTCGGCATTGGCCGGAATGGTCACTGCCGAGACCTCAAGCAGGTCCCAGGACAAAAAACGAATACCGCCTTCATCCAGGAAGGAATACTCAATAGGCCTGAATCCAATAGACAGGCCGCGCACCAGCCCCGCCTTTATCGAAGTCCACGCCTCATCAAGGCGGGCAATAAGCTGGGATGGCATGTCGGGGGTTGGTTTCACAAGCTTCGCAGTGATCTGTACCCCCTCTTTCACCATTTTTGGCGTGCAGGTGCCAATAGGTTGAGAGCGGTCGTGCTGCCAGAGGAACGGCGTGTCGCTGCGTAATTTCGCCCCCTCAGGCTCCATAATGTCACCGTCACGATCGGGAGACGGTGTTGAGGCGATGCCGGTGATAATCCGCTCATCCTCATTTACCGACTTCACCGTCATGAGGGTGCAGGCGCGTTTAAGCGTCATTTGCTGTCCTCCAGAAATGAAAAAACCCGCATGCGCGGGTCATTAACTGACGTGTGTGTTAAACGAAAAATACCTGGTAGTCTTTTTTGACCGGTTCGGGGTTCAGCGCCATTAACGTTACGGCGTTGAATGTCGCCATCAGGGGATCAATTTTACCCTTACCGCTGGCCTGTTTGGTGATAAGTATGGCGTTACCTCTCGGTTCAACGCGTGCGTTACCGACGCACCAGGCCATAAGAGGCTGCCCACCGTGAAGCAGAACACCTTCAGCGAGCTTGCGTTCAGTAGTTTTAATAGCACCGCCGAGCTTCCAGCCCTGGCTGACACCCGTCACAGCTTCATCAGGAATGCCGGCCTCGCTGAGCGCGTCAAGAATTTGCCCGACCTCAGAGGGGTCAATACCGATTTTATCCAGCAGTTCTGCTTCATAAATTCGGCTGACATACTCTGCAACCTGCTCAATATCCTCACCGACCCGCTTAACGATCGTCAGGTCACCGGCCCTCTCAAAATCTTTCAATTTTGAAATTTCACTCTTGCGCCTTTCCAGTGCGATGGTATGCGCCCAGGCATGACACCAGCACAACCACTCGCGAGTTTCGCGATCGCGCCCGATGGCAGACAGGCCGAGAAGGTCATCGAGACCACCGCCATCAATACCGACGGTGACCACCTCGGAACGACGAAGAATATCCTCAAAAGTGACGCGCCTTGCCTGTTGCTCCCAAAAATCGACACCCGCCCAGCGGTCGCTGCGCAGGTTCAGCCCAATCTCAATATTCAGGTGTTTTGCCAGAAACTGCTGCAGCGTGCCGTCCGTTTTGGCCTGATTTTTTCGAAGCTGGTCAGCTATCCACTCTGAGCTGACCGACCGCCCGATATTCGGGTTGGTGATATAGAAATTTTCTGACTCGAGGTAGGCCTTGCTTTCCACCATCCGTTCCGGGAACTCGTAAAGAACACCCAGCGTTTTAGGGTCGCTTATTTTACCGTCCCGCACGTTGCGCCAGTAATCCAGCCGCTCCTTGAATACGCCGGCAGGCGGCTCATCGCTCTGGGTGGTAAGGAATATCACCCACCCCTCGTTGCGAGATACCTGTCCGCCCAGCGCTTCCATGAACATCGCTTCAGCATTAGCGCGCTTACCGAACAACCAGAGCTCGTCTACCAGAATGCGGCCCGACTTTTTACCCGATACGGTATCCGTATCGGCGGCCACAACCTTCAGAGTATTGCGTGTCACCCTGTGGGTGATTGTTCGAATATGATCCTGAATCTGAAACATATCGGTCAGCTCATCGTCAGCCCGTATCATGCCTGCGGCAGGTTTAAAGCTGTTATCCGCTACCTCCTTTGTCGGCGCCAGAATCAGATGTTCTTCATCCTCTCGCCAGCAGAGAATTAGTGCGGTCAGCATAATGCCTGCCGCGATGGTTGATTTGGTGTTCTTCTTGGATATCAGCAGGCCGTACTCACGAATCAGCTGGTTACCCGTTTCTGCGTCATAGCCGCCGAAAATTGCTTTTACAAAGTCGAAAACCCACTCTTCCGAGCACTCGCCAAATGTTGGCTTCCCGGGCAGGTCAGAAACCCGCAATTCGCGGAATATCCCGAGCGCCTGCTCTGCCTGGTCGGGAAAAATCGGCGGCGGAATGATTGATTCACCGGCCACCAGGCGGGATTCCCAGTCCGTGCAGGCTGTAGTCCACTGCGCCATGATTTACCCCTTGTTATTTACCACGAGCTTCGGCGGTGCCATGGCGCCGAACTTACTGGCACCGGCGGCCACCCTCGCAGCGGCATTGCGCGCGTCTTTTTTCCCGGTCTCGCCCTTTTTGGGGTGGATATAGGGAAGCATCGCTTTTGCTGCATCCTTCCTGACGTCAATTTCTTCGGTGGCATCATTCATCACTGCCATCAGAAACTTGAGCGGGTCGTCGAAACTGCCGCTAACAGGTGGTGCCTCCGGCAGGGGTACCGATGCCTTATCTTTCTCATTGCTGTTTACCGCTGGGGTATAAACATTCTGGCGGTAGGTCGGTACGTCGTCTGTCTCGATCACTTCCTTTTTTTTACGTTCAATAAATGCGATGACCTCCGGGTCTTTTGCAAGCTGCGAACCCTTTGACCGTGCGGATTTCTCAGAGTACCCCGCCTTTATTGCCGCATCTTTTTGAGACATACCGGACATCAGCGCGACGGCGAATTTCCGCTTTTGCGCTGTTAACATGTTTACACCCTCCAGAGGGGGATTTTTTCTGCGCGTGAGGGAGGGGGCGGTGTCCAGGGCGATCGATGTTTACTCTGGATGATACCCCCCCCTGGGTTGGCAGGCGTCAGAGACCTACAAAACCAGCCCCACGATTACCTTCAGGCACATCATGGTGCAGGGCTTGCTCGTCAGGCTGTCCGGAGGCTAATTCACGTGCTGACTTACCTGAGTGACATTCAGTGCAGAGAGTCCACAGGTTGCGCTCTGAGTTATCGCCTCCGAACTGAAGCGCGATGCGATGGTCCAGTTCGCTGTCAGTCAGATCAACAACCCGATTACACATACAGCACTGACCACCGTCACGCGCATAGATTCGACGCTTTAAACTCACCCTTGCACTTCCACTTATGCGGCGCTGCTCACCGTAAACCGGCTTTATGCGACGCGTATCAATGGCTTTCAGTCGTGGCTTTAGCGTTGCGAGCTTAGACATGTAACCTCCAGGCTAATCGGCGTTCTGTACGTGGCATCAAATCCTCATTACTGGAAAGATACCCAATCGCCACGCGCGGCGGCGTTCTGTTCTGGGTGTTAAGTCAGGATGGCGTTCTACCGATTCACCATCGGAATGATCGACCAGTGAGTAACACGGATAAACCACCTCGTCATCATAAGCATCACCTACTGCATAATCAGCAGGCTTGCGACTGTCCCAGCGCGCCAGTACCTTTTCAATGCGCTCCGGCGGAACGCTATAGCAAACACCATGTATCAATCGCGGAAGCGTGACGTAATCATTGCGGAGTTTATCAGCCATAATTAGCCGTTCAGCTATCTGCATCTGATATTGAGGCGGTCGGCCAGTACCGAGATAAAAACTCACCAGCGCGTAATGAAAACGCTCCAACCAGTCCGCTACCATTTCCTTGAACCCAGGAACCGGTAGCGCGTCATCTTCCAACACCACTACCCGGCAAGGTTGCTCAGCGGCCCATTCAAGCGCGCGCCGGTGATTCCAGTTAGCCCCGTGATTCCCTTCATCGATAAGAAGGTGTGCGCCAAGTTCGCCAGCCAGCAATGCAGCTGAGGCATAACGGGAATGGTGACCAACAACCACGTACTTCACTTGTGTTTCCAATATGCCACCTCTTTCCCGATGCCGTCCGTTTTGAATACCGTATGGATACGCGGGCCGGTAACGATTCGGTCGCCGAATGATTTGGCAGCCATACCGAAAGCACCCATGTCCACCAGCGTGGTAGGTGCCGTCTCCATCTTCCAGAAACGGTGGCTTTCAATCAGGTAGTACTGTCGAATGATTCGGTGAGCGAACTCCATTACATCGTCACGGCCGCCGCCCAACAGGCCAGCATTTAGCAAGGGCTCGTGCCGATGTAACTCAATGAAGGTGCTGTATGCTTGTCCATGGTGGTTTGCCTTCATCCATGGCTCAGCATACGTATTGTGTTCAGAGCCCACGTAAATCTTACCGGGCTCCATTTCATCCCACGGCTCATGCAGCATTTCAACGTCTGTACCATCTGTACACCAGACACGGTTGATATCAGGGTTGCCGCGTAAGTACTGATAGATATGCAGCCAACGTGCAAAGTAGGGACTCATTGAAAGCGCTGGGACGCGGACAAGGTTCGCACCTTCCGGCGCTGTGCTCAGCTCATCTGCCAGAATGACAGTATCTGCACCGCGGATTGATGAGGCCCAGACCTGTAATGTTTCCGGTGTTGGAACCATTCTCGTCTGTCTCTGTGGATCAATCTGACTGGTCAGCAATGAAGTGATTACAACGTCGCGCTGCTTCCTGAACGGCACAAATCCGGTATGTCCGCTATCACGCCGCGCGCTATAGATAACCGCATTGGCTTTTGCCAACGCTTCACGTTCAGGCCGAGGAATTGAACGCAACCCTTCTTCGTACTCATCCATTGAATGGATCAGCTTTTCAGAACCAGCTACATCAGCAAATGCCCAGGTTGATAGCCCTGCATTGTAGATGCGAAGGGCCAGATCAGGATGCTCGTACATACCGCGGCCGTATACCGGATCAAAACCGCCGACCTTTTCGATAGCGCTGCGATGGTAATACAGCATAACGCCGCGCTGTCCGGTGTAAGCGATGTGCTTATCATCCCGATATAGCACAGACATGTCGTTCAGCTTATTGCGGCCAGCCAGATCGAGAAACTGGTAAGCCAGGTGCGGTTCTGGTGATTCGATATAAGGCAGATGCCAGTTATCAGCGATTGGCCAGGCATCATCGTCCCACAGAAAAAGATGCTCGCAGCCGGCATCCATCAGAGCTGACAGGCTGGCGTTCTTCGAGGCAACAATACCGAGCGATGTTTCATGGCGAATCAGCTGCACGCCGTCAGGCACTACCGCAGCAGGTTTTGAACCATCATCGATAACGACCACCAGCGCACCAGCGGGTAAAAACTGCATGTGCTGTGACAATGCGCGTTTCAGTACGTCTGCGCGATTATGAGTTGAAATCGCTATGCCGATTCTGGAAGAGGCGTTGCTGGCCGGGGAGTAATCCACTCCATCAATTGTGACCTGCATACTCTCTCCTGTCAGCGGCAGCGCTGATGCCAGATTAGGCCACCGGGCAGGCACTCTTTGTGAATGGCTTTACGGACAACTTCGGATAATTCGACCATTGTCTTTTCGGTTGCTTCAGCTTGCCTTGCTGCCACTGTTGCAACATTTTTCAGTGCATTTTTCAAAATGCCATCGATGTTGCTATCGACACCAGATTTAACTTCGAACTTATCGGCACCGATGGTTACCTTGTTCTGCACCGGATCGTTACCGCGAATGCCCAGGCTGATGTTGTAGATATTGGTCACAGGCTGAGGTGTTTCTATTTCCGCTGTGTGGATCGCCCCACTGAAGATAGTGATGTCGTTAATGAACGCCAGATCATTACCAAGAATTTTGAAGGCGTCGCTTTTGCGAACTAACTCATCCAGTTCCTCAAGTGCCTTTTGTGTGGCAGAGGTATCAATCTCAACGCCAAGCGATATCGAACTGCAATATTGCTGCCTTCCAAATCGCGTATCGACAAGGTGTTCAACGGCAAATTTCTGCCCTTCAGCGGTCAGGAAGGTGAAGTGGTTTTCTTTCTGGTATTCCGTCGCTGTATGTCTGGTTTCAGCAAAGCCCAGTTCGCGAAGTTCGGCGGCACCGGATTTAGATGGCAGATCGCCAGAAACCAGAGCGCCACGATAAAAAAGCGCGTAGAGCACGTCAGTAGCTGCGCCAGATAGCGTAATGATTTTGTTACTCATGGAATGTTTCCTTTAGGTGTGAGCCTGTCGCACAGCAAAACCGCCCGAGAGCAAACGGATTGCCCAGGCTCACTACTGAAAGACTCTCTTTGATGTGCGCGTGCGAAGCGCGGATAGGTGTTACCAGGCGCGTTCGTACGCTGTGTTGATCAACTCATCAGACAGTTCGCCGACGGTATGAGCGATAGCCATTTTTTGTTCACGGCTGAGTTCAGACCATTGAGCTCGTAGCTCGTCGCTCAGATGTGCCTGCCACGACTCGCCGCCGCTTAAGTCTTCCCAATCAGCAGGCAACAGGCAGAGTCCACGCCCATATTTTTCTTCATCAGGCGTAAGTGGTGGCAAGGGCTTTGATACGCTGGTGCCGCTGTCTCCCCAATTACCGAGGACTATTCGACCACCACCAGCCATATTAACAACGACGCCCTTCTCGCTCATGGTGACTGAGTCACCAGACTTATTCTCAAATTTCATAAAACACCTTTCGATTAGGCGATTACTTTCCCTTAGCTCGTGCCCATAACATGCAACCGTTTAGGGTGATTGAAATTGCCAGCAGCATAAAAAACGCTGTCGGATAGGTGAAAAAGACTATTGGTAAATTAAACATTTGATTGTCCTTCTGGGTGCATTATCGCAAGCACTCAGTGAATGCCTGCTGTAATGCCTTACTCTTCGACTACAGCGCCCTCGGGCAACTCAACGCAACCAAAGACTGGCATACCCGGTGAGCGGTCATCTTCCACCGCGACCAACTGCGATTCGGAATACCAGCGCTCAGTGGCGCATTTGTCCGCAGCCTGGTAATAAACGTAATACTGATTCTCACCCGTTACGTGCTGAGAGCGGGCCTGCACCTCGCCGAACTCATCACTAATGCGCAAGTTCACCAGTTGGCCCAGGCAGAATTTAAAGTCTTTTGCTACAGGAAAGATTGCAGCGGCGTTTTGTTCTTTTTCCATTATTCGCTCTCTCATTGTTAAAAAGCCCCGCTATTGCGAGTCCGTTGTGTTATTGCTCTGGCAGTTAGCCTTCCACGATTTGTTGTGCGCCAGCACATCGCGCTTCGTTTGCTTATCCATAACGCTAATATCGTGGTCGGTAAGATAAATTGGCTTAACCCAGTCACACGCCGTATCAACGACTACCGGGACGCTTCCACGATTCACGCAGCTCGCGATCAACATCGTCATCAGGAAGATGATTAACATTCTGCTGTACATTGCTGGCCTCTTTAGTGACTTCCGCTTTACGTTCTGCCGCCGCAACGGTCGCCGCTGCGTTCTCTTCGGTGCGCTGCTGTTCGGCTTTTGCTTCTGCCTTGCTGGTACCGCGAATATGACCAAAGCCAAATGCGCCAGCGATAGCAGCTATCACAGCCACCGCCAGACCAACAAACATTTCAAGAGTCATAGGCCCACCCGCTCACGCATCCAGCCATACACGAACGATTCGTTTGCCGGTCGCTGTTCAGCTAATTCCAGATAACGCTGCCCCTGACTACAGTTCAGCGCGCGCAAAAGCACGGTCTCCCCCTCAGATCCACGGCGAACCAGGAACGATTTAAGGGCGCTGATCGTTCGCGGACCAATCTGACCATCAGCCAGCAGATCGGGATATAGCTGTTGTTGAATATTGAAAACGTTCAGCCAGCGTTGGAACCATTTAACCTGGACCGATGGCCCCATGTTCACGCCGGTGTCGCAGAGTTCGGCTGCGATGGCCGGGGAAACAGCTGACACCAAGTCAAATCGTGGGCCATACCAGTAATCAGCCTCGTAAATTTCCAATGCCCGCAGCCGGGTAAGTTGGCGCATATCTCCGGTATAACCATGAGCGCGCGCCGTTGTCTGAGTGATCCCCCAGTTAGTCGGTCCGCCTTTGTCGTCCGGATGATTAACGTAGCCGCCCTCTTTCCCGAGGATGGCATTGAAAATATCGTCTTTAGTCATTAGTGCCTCAGGTGATCAACAAGGCGCGCTACGTTGCCCCTGACGGCAACCAGCACAGAAAGAAAAATGATGTTTGCCCCGATGGTTGCCAATGATGAATGCGGGTAAATCCCGCACAGGTAGGCAAACGGTACAGCGCTGTAGATAACAGTGAGCAACCATGCCAGGCGCGAAATCCATGGTCGGTGTCGGGAATCACCCCGGCGATAAAACATCAGGGTTACCACGACCCCGGCGCAAAGCAGCGCGTTGATGGTCGCTGATGGATCATTTAGTACCACCTGAACCTCCCCGGCGCGTTATCAGCGCCACCAGCGAGCCGACATCCTGATTGTTCAGGAACGTCAGGATTTTGACGGCTAATGCAGAAATGATTACGGCACCAATAGCATCCAGCGGTTTATCGCTGTACCCCGTCCAGGCGGCCAGCTTCGCCCCCACCAGCCCGGAACAGATAATTCCAGCGATGTAAGAAACGACAAAATACGCCAGCCGACGGAGTGAGCTGAGGTCGGAAGCCGTTGCTATATAGAACACAGCACCAGCAAACGCGCCAAACACCACACCGTAATCGGTGCCGGTTAGCATTCCATAGACGCTGGCCCCCGTCAGGACTCCACCAGCGACTCCAGTGCCAGAAACAGGATCGGACATAATCCCCCCATTGATATTGCTGTGAATCCTCTCAGAAAAATTAATGAGGGGAGTAAAGGTCAGGCTCGCGGGCTCTTAGGTAAAAGGTCATTAAGGAGTGATTTCCGGAGCCTGAAAATTAAAAAGGCCACCAGATGGCAGCCTTAACAGGAAATAGAAATATTGTGAGGTAGTGCGGATGGCCGGCGATATGACAGGGGTACTGATGCAATGCACCTTCGCGAATACCCCTGTCGTATCGCCGAAAAACAAAAACCCCGACTGGCGGGGCTTTCGCTATATTCAAATTGTCGCTTAACGTCGCTGCCATCGTGGCGCAGCTCTGCCAAGCATGAATGGATTATCTGATTTTCTGGTCAGTTTTCAACAGAAAATCCAATTTAGAGCACAAATAGCTAAAACAAGTTTATTTTTCCATCAGCTTACGGGATGAGAGAAATACCTTTGCCCGGAAAATCTCAAGACACCAGCGAACCCGCTTCCGGGCCTCTCCATCAGTCAGCCATGGGGCTATCGATTGTAGTTCCCTGGTAATATCCGCTATTTTCTTTCGCGTGGTGTAATACTGAAGGCCGATAATGTAGACGGGATCGTTGATATCAAAGGCTGACAGTACAGACTCTTCTATAAAATCCACATCATCATTAGTCATTGCCTCATCAATGATACTGTGTGGCGCTTGAGGCCAGAGTATGCAATGCGCTCTCTTTAAAGCCTGCTCACCTTTGAAACCCTCGCGCCTTGCCTGGTCAAGAGCAACTGTAAATCGCTCCAGAGCTTTGTCTGACCAGCGGCCCCTTCTGATTACGTTCCAGCATGCATGCTCGCGCGGCATACGCGGGGCGGCTCCGCCCCGAACCCCTTCCCCCCATGTTGAAAGCAATGATTTGATCCATGCGGACTGAATGCAGGTCAGGAGCATACTTTTACCCAGCCAGCTTTTGCGTGGTGCTGCAGCTGCTTTCCCAAGCGCTTCAATGTGATTACGGCGTTGACGTGGTGTCATGAAGATTCTCCTTTACGCCAGAACGCCGAGCGCATAGGCCCGGTCCAGCAATTGAATGATTAACACTGGCTGCGGCGCATACTCGCGCTCGAAGGCGGCGGGATTGTCATGTAACTGCCGATGATGAACCCGGCATAGCGGTATGGTGAAAATGTCGTGGGCTTTGGTTGCCATTCCCCCCTGCCCCCATCCGATGAGGTGGTGGGCATCACCGGCCCGCTGCCCGCAGCACACACACGGCTGGGTTTTAACCCACTCAATAAAGCGCGGAGAGATCCAGCGAATACGCTTGGGCCGCGCGAATAATGTGGCCGGGGCTTCAGCGTCCACCTGAACCTGAACAACTGGTTTTACGGCTTTAGGTTGCGTTTCTGGTTCAGCCGCGGCTGGGCGAGCGGGAACAAGACTAATTCGTTCGGCGAGTATGTCCGCTGCAGGACGTGACGGAACTATCTCGCTTTCTTTGTAGACTGACTGGATAAGGTCATCTTTGAGGCCAAGGGAGCGGCTCGCCATATTTTCGGTTATGGCATCGCCTATCCCCTCAGATACAGCCCACCAGCACAACTCAGCCAGCGATAGCATTCTGTCCGCCGCGCAGCCGGTTTTGATCCGCACACATTCAATCACCCAGTCAGTGAGGTTTCTGGCGATCAAATCATCCAGAACTTTGTCGCTCTGGTTGCGTAATTCGTTGTCACAATGCCAGCAGGCAACTATCGCCCCCGGTTCATGCCGGAACATAACCAGCTCGCGGTGGTGGTAGTTGCTGTGTGGCCACTGGCATTTTGAAATATGCCGCCCCAGCCAGTCTTCAAGCGCCGAAACGCCACCAGCAGCGCGAACAACACGCGCATCCAGAAAGAAAGGGGTTAATGTCGGGTCTTCCGCCAGCAACTGCCGAGCATCCGCTATTTTTCCCGACGGTAAATCCTTCATGGAGTCCGGTTGCTGTTCAATCAGGACGCGGCCAGCGCTGAATAAGCCCATCAGTTCCTTGCCTGGCTTCAGCAGAACAATTCCCATATGACGGGCAATCTCAGGCATCAGGAGAGCTCGCACGGTTCCCCCTCCCGGATGATCATCTTTCCGGTTTCGCCCCAGATTTTGGTTACACGGCCATCCCAGATATGGCTATCCTCGCCGAAAATGGCATCCAGCAGCGCCTTCTCTAAATTGTCTTTATCGGGCTTTTGCTGGTGGGGCTTCCCGTCCATCAGGGACCGTTTCTTTTTGCTCCAGCTCGGCGGCATCGGCAGCACAAAAATAACGTGATACCCGCTTTCCGGGAGCGAGACATTGTTCAGCCTCACCTCATCACAGAAAGCACGGTACCGGAGAACCTCCGGGCGCTTCTTCCATTTATCGGCGCGGGTCATTCGTGGTTTGCCCAGCGGGGTAATGCTGAAAACCTTCTCGTTCATTTCCACCCTCGAGAGCACATAGAGCGCTGTGTACGCTGGTGGCCGTTTGATACAGGCAGGAACGCTGATACAACCCAAAAGCGGGGATCAACATCGAGGCTTTTTTCTACGGTGATGTTATTCGCACGATAACGGGCCACCAGCTCTTCGGCCTGTTCTTCGGTCAGGTTGTCCTGGTAAAACCAGTCTCTTTTCATACCGTACCCCGGCAGAAAAAAGACAAAAAGAAACCGCTGACGTGGCTGCACATCAGGGAGTAATTCGTGGTGTGTATTTTTTGCGCCATGGTGTCTCCGTGGCGCAGCAGGTATAGGTTGTTCAGGCCTATGACGGGAGTTTAGCAGAACCAGACGGAATGAGGTAACCGGGTCTGGACTTCGCCATTTCAATCATTTGTGCGAATAATGACGGAGTGCCGACAATTTCATCTGGCTGTAATGGCATGAAAGAAACCATATCGCCGCGGCGGTACATCAAAGCACGTTCAGTTACGGGGAATGACGCCAGCCTGGCGACTATAACGCCGTCATCACACCTGATTACAACATACCCACGGTCAGGCATATTCTGTTTTTGTTCCACTAAAAAACCCTCGCTACGGCAATGTGTCAGCGTCGAATTAATAAAACCAGTCGTCTGCGCTTTCCCACGTTTCCTGCAGGATTTCCTCTACTCGCTTTTTGTCGCCATCTGCGCCACCGATAACGCTGAGGCCATCAGAACCCGCGCGGCGCACAATCAACCGGCAATCTTCAAAGCTCTGATTCAGGCGGCGAAGCAGCTCAGTTTGCAGCGCGGCTTCTGCGCCAGTGGGCAGTTTTTTGGTTTTGTCGATCGTCACTTCAACTTTCATAATTCCTCCCGCTCGAAATACTGTATAAATAAACAGTACACCCATACGGCAGATTTATCAATCCTATAAAGGCATTTTTTGCGAAGGTTACTATGTTGTTTCTAATGAGTTTTTATCACGCCAACAAAAAACCCGCCGGGGCGGGTTCTGGTGTTTTCTGGGCTGTTTTCGGGCCTAAATTATGGGTAATTCGTCAGGTTCGGCGCGTCGTATTACGTTGATCTCGTATGTCATAACACCGGACACCGTCACATCATCCAGCACATCACCTTCCAGTGCTTCGCCCTCATCCGTGATGAGCGCCGCCCCCATCAGTTTTGCAAACTGGGTCCGGCCGCAATGAGTGATAAGCATGATGTTGCCCTGCTCTGCTCTCAGCGACCGATTAATGACCGCATAGCCGGTTGTCGTTTGAATGACTGTGCAGTTAGCATCCATCTGACAAAGGGAGTCCACTGTCAGACGTGTTTCCACGTAGTCGTTTGCTGGGGATGGGAAGGCCATTTTACACCTCATCAACTAATAATGCTGTATATATAAACAGTATTATTTTACTGATAGCATGTCAATTAGTGATGGCCGGTATAAAACTATGGCTTTGCTGCAGGCACCCATAGGCTGAAAATTCCTGGCTTACTTCATGCCGTATCGAACGATCTCCTGATATTCCTTCTCATTGTTTTCACAGGATTTTTTATCTTTCACAATTTTTGCCGTGCATGCAGCCTCTCCATAGCCAGAAAACGCAGCATTCACGAGCATCAACTTTACCGACTTTATACACAACTCCTGCTTCTCTTCGTTCCCTGGATTGAAGCAGGCCGATTCAGTCATTTTTCGGTAGTCCAGAGTTTCTCCAAATGCAGAAGAAAGTGACGTGAATGCAAACACAAAAATTAATATTCTCATTTTATTTTGATTCTTCTTGTTTTTGGTAGCGCGGATCGGATGCTTTTGGCAGCGTAATGCTCAGTTCGCGATAGTGACGTACGCGCTCCATGAAGTATTCACGAAGGTGCTCTGGTTGCTCTCGCGCTACCTGCTCAGCGATAACCGGCATATTCAGGCGCTCTTTGTACGCTACACCTGAAGCAGCCAGGTCAACATTAACCCTGTCCTGCTCGTCTTTAGTTTTTGCTGTGATGTTGAAATTACTCATATTATATCAACTTAATAAGCTCTGTTTTTGCTGAGAGCATTAGTGGGTGGCACGGGTCATTTGTTACCTTTGTTTTACCAAGACAGAAAACTGGTTTCCTACTAGAAAGAAGTAAGTTCATGCAGTCATCCAGAAAGTGTCTGTTAGCCGATTTCAACTTAGTCCTATCCCCCCAGCATGGAACTAAAATGTCGGCCTCACTAATAATCTTCCGGAAGTGGAAATCGTGCTCCTCTCCCCTTAGTGGAATATCTGCTCTTAATCCATTGATATCTGTTGATATAATTGAAAAAACATTAGCAACGATTACCTTGCCAAACCTTTCTCGCTCCGCGAAACCCAACATTCTTTTCACTGTGTTATCATTTTTTTCTTCATTGGCTATTGACGGATTTACGCCAATAAACACTACCGTTTTGTGCCCGCCATGAATCTCTCGATCAAGCCTATATCGATATTTACCGCACGGGCTAAATATTGCGTCCATAAGAATCCCCTCGATGAATTGAGGGGATTATACATCACTGCGCTGATTTGCGTTCTTCTGGGGATTTAGGCATTCAGATTGCTCCAGTCAGCGATACGACTGGCGAGAGCGCCCATCTCATTACTCATCAATCTGCGAAGCACCCTATCACGCCGGAATACACAGAACTTCGGCATGTTTAAGCGCTTCTCTTTCGCAGGCAGTGAAGACTGATTCCAGTAACGTCTCATCAGTGAGCCTCCCTGCTCCATATCAGCGCCTGTTAGCTCCTGAATTGTGCTGAACTTAGGCATCACCCCACCTCCTCTGGCATTGCCGGCAGTGGCCGCCAGTGGGTAGCTGGTGCTTCGAAATCAAGATCGCACCAGCTCCCTCCATCCCAGAACGCAATAGCATGATGGAACCAATCTCCTGTGACCAGTACGCTTACCATCGTTTCTGGCATCCGCTCGCTTACTGGAATCCAACCATCCGGAGTTGCCGGGGAGTTGCCACTGGCTAATGGCATATCCGGACCTTTGCGAATCGCCGCAGCCAACGCTATTGGATCATCGTGAAGCCAATCACCAGTTTGCGGATGGTTAGCTTCAGCCATTTGAGCGGCCCATTCGAGCCCGTCCTGGTGGCCCTGCAGATACCCCGAAGGCAGCGCTTCAGTTTCGCTAACATGTTGATTAAGTTTTTCTGTATTGAGCATGGCGGCGCGGCAGGCGTTCCAGCCACCACGGAAAGTATCGTCAAAGCAATCATCTGCCATGAAACGACGCTTATATTCTTCGCGGGTTAGCTCATCAGGCACTATCGGCTCTGGCGGTGCAGCGTAAAGCGGTACGGGCTCGCTGTATTCACCAAGTTTTGGGTCGCCAGCATGCAATAGATATCCCTTGTACGTCATGTAAGCAACCGGCTCACACATAGCCCTCCGCCACTCCCGCAGCTCTTTCAGGGCAGCCAGCTGGCGTGGATAAAGTCCGTAGCGCTCAAGCCCCAAGATGAGATGATCTAGTTCTTCCTCGGTTACTGGTGCTTGAGGGGCTGTTAAGTTGGTTGTCATGCTGCATTCCCCTCTGGCTTGTTAACGATTACACCGTCATAAACCTCTTTGAGGTGACCGCGTAAATCCATGCGCCGTAGTGCGCTAAACATGTAATCACACTCCGCCTGTTTGTTTGCCTGAAATGGTTTGCTGTCCCGATTAACCCACAACCCGTTACCGGGCCAGCCATGAACTTTCTTGACCCGGCCTTTCACTACGTGAAGTAATCCCCATCCCGGCGGTAAATCCTCAATATTTACGATACCCGGTTCGCTAATCATGAAGCGCCAATCACCCATACCCTTTTCTGGCTCAATCCTGAAAGGCTTCTTGCGGTCAGCTAACAGGTCAGAACGAGAGCATTTAGCCTCAATCAGACAGCTTGCCCCGTTACGAAAGCCGATTGCATCAGCTTGCTCACCGTATGGAGTCCAGGCACGGAAGCGGTCATGAAAAGCGATTTTGAAGCCGTTATTTTGCAGGAACTGGCAGGCGATCAGGCAAAGCTCGTCATGCGTTACTGGCAATAAGCTCATTGTCCTTCTCCTTCGATAACCGGCATAAACGACAGGTCGGCAAAGAACTCACCGAAGCCAAAACAAACTGAGTAAGCTAACCGCCCATGAGGTTTAAACCCCGGGTTGGTGATGTCAGTAGTCGCGAAAGTTGACGTAATTTCATCAACCACCGCCTGCGGCGCTGACGGGCTATCAACCCATGGAATGCAAATCAGGTCAAAGTCACGAGCCATCGTTCCGTGTATTGCCATCGCGTAGCCGTGTTTGCGGGCTATCTCTGCCAACTCCGGGTATATGGCGCAATATACTGGCGCAAGGTTTGCAGCTTTCATCATGCGTCTCCTTCGATAACCTGGATGCCAGCGGCGGCAAGCATTTCTTCGATTTCCCATTGCGCATAAACTGGATATCGCTCAGACCCATCGCAGCACCGATCTTTCTCGCTGTGAGATACCGCGACATCGTCCCAGTAATCATCTGGTGCGTGACCAGCCTGAATCCAGATTAAGTGAGCGTGTGGCTTTGGCAGCTTCACGGTGGCTTGACTGCATAGCATTTGCTCCAGTAAATCCATTCGGCTATTTTTGACGAAATAGCCGACGACTTCACCATCTTCACAAACGGCCTCGTTGCTTATTTCAGCGAATAATTCCTTTCTGCTAATCATTATAAATCTCCCCGCCCGCCTCACGAATAGCGGTGATTACGTCTGCTTTTTCGTAGCACTCGATCATGCCAGCCCAAAACCGAGTTGTTGGCAGCTTCACGGTGACGATGCGGGACTCCAGCTCGGCGATGCGGTTTTTTGCTACCAGCAATTCAGCAGCAATTTCACGCCAGCTTTCGTAACTGGCCTCCAACTTGTCCCAATCCGGATTGAAGTTGGCAAGTTCAGACAACTGGCCTTTAAGAAAATCATTACTCTTCTGCGCCTTCTCCAGCGCCTCTACCAGCGCCAGGACGTTGGCTGGACAAGCTGCTAACTGGAATTCATTGAGGGCATCAATTCGGGAGCAGAAATTCATGACCGGCGCTTCACCAGCATGTTTCGCTTTCTCTGCTGCCGCTCTCATACGCTGCGCCAGTGCGGTGATATCAGTCATTGCGCGGTCTCCAGTGCTACGGCGATTTCTTCGAAAAACTTCTCCCGGGTGTGGCTGGTCATGGCCGGTACAAACGCAGCCATCAGCATGCCCTGATCGCAGTTCTCATCGTCGGAAAGCAGAAAAATTTTCTTATCCAACCGAACTTTGGCTTCCTGCAGCTGCTCGTTCCGGCTGGCGCGCTGGAGGTATTCAGCGATAATTGCGATCGCCTTTTTGGTTTCTTTCACAGTGGTTTCGTTCATGCTCTCCGCTCCAGATACACATACCGTTTCACCATGCCCAGCGGCAGCTCTAACTTTTCAGCTATATCCCGGAGTTTCACCCCACCAGCGTGCAGTTCGCGCGCAAGCTCCACATCCGCTTCCGGATATTTAACCGACTGGTGGAACCTGCCGCGGAGCCGCAAATTAATACCAACTTCCCGGGCTTTCGTTCTTACCGCCGATTCTGAGCGCCCAATGAGCAAACCAATCTGTTTTACTCTCATGTTCCCACTACACTGATGAACAACGATTAATTCAGCTCGGCACCAGTCCTTACCTTTCTTCCGCATTCTCCTGGTCATCGTTAGCACCTCTGAGCATTACGAAGGCAGCGAGACCGCATTCTGGCGATTCTCCACAGCTCGTTTGAAGTACCGGCCATCCCCATGACTGCCGTATAAACCGTCGCAGCGCGGCGCCACAGCCCTTTGCCTTCCAGTTTTTTGGCCTGGCCTATCGCTGCCTGAACTTCCTGCATGTTCTCAACTGCTGGCCGCGGTTCCATGTTCGGTAGTTCAACATCAGGCACCTCGGTTCCAGCCGCAACGTAATACACAAACTGCGTGCCGTTATGCTCCCGGCGCAGTTTCCCGGCGTTGTGGAGGCTGCGCAGATGGTTACCGGCGCTGCTCGATGGGAGTTCCAGAACTTCGCACACATCCTGAAGGACGCAATCTGGCGTTCTGTCCACGATGGCGAGCACCAGCTGCGCCTGTGTTACTCGGTTTTTGGTCTTTTTGGTCATTGGTCAAAACTCGCTTTGTTACTTAACGACCCGTAGATGGGTCACGTTTTTGCGGTAACTTCCCCAGGTAAAATTCACCCAGATACCGCCATCCATCGTCAGGCGATCCATAACTCGCTCGCCTAAGATATTCGTCAGCTCGTCATGGTTGAGGTTGGTCAACACCCCGACCGGCTTCATTGCCGCCAGGCGGCGGTCGATAATCTGGTTAAGCACCACCTGTTCGCCGCGTGTTTCGCGCTGTACTCCGACTTCATCAAGTACCAGCAGGTCAACACGGCAAAGGCTATCCAGCAGAGACGCTTCGGACTGGCCACCGTCGTAGCACTCCCGAACTTTCAGCATCAGGTCCATCACGGTGATAACCAGTACGCTGTGATCTCGCTTGATCAGGCTGTTGCCGATGGCCGCCGCCAAATGATTTTTTCCGGTGCCGCAGCCACCGCTGAAAATGAAGCTGGCGAATCCAGTACCGAAATGTTCGGCATAGCTCTTGGCCATGCTCAACGCGTGGCGCTGACCTTCGTTGTTCACCTGGTAGCTGGCGAACGTACAGCCGCGGTGAAGATCACAGATGCCAGACCGCCCGAAAATCTTTTCAGTGCGCACCTTCCGGTTTTCTTTCTCGACTTCGGCAGCTCGTTT
Organism: Kluyvera sp. CRP; assembly: GCF_019930565.1. Classification (NCBI taxonomy): domain Bacteria; kingdom Pseudomonadati; phylum Pseudomonadota; class Gammaproteobacteria; order Enterobacterales; family Enterobacteriaceae; genus Kluyvera; species Kluyvera sp. CRP. The sequence continues at coordinate 4,334,060 of NZ_CP082841.1, forward strand.
CTTCCCCTCCGTGCGCTGCCACTCCATCAGCTCCTGCGCGTTCTGGAAGCGAGGCTGAACACCCGGTGGCATCATTTTTTGTAAACGGCTAAACAGGTCACTCGTTGATTTCATGGCTAGCCCCTGAATCCCGGTGGGATCGTTGTGTCAGGTTGAGAAATCTTTATCCCCGCTGGTTTTTTCGAACCGCCAGTGAAGTTCCGTGGCTGTGCCCGGGAGTTTCTAAGACTTTGTGCAAACGCCTGCTCCCACTGCTGGTGGTGCTTCACCTTCCCCTCTGGCCCCCAGTAATCGCGAAACTGCTGTAATTCCTCCTGTGAATAGCCCGGTTCGGGGCCAAGATTAACACCCCACAAAGCGGCTTGTTTCACGAAGTCGGGCCCCGGCTTCCATTCAGGAGTGATCGAGAATTTCCCGAAAGGCGCGATGTACTCGGGGTTATTCCCGTCCCGTTCTTCGTCGGGCTCGCGCGCTTCTCTCTCTCTGGTTTTATTTATTAGATCTGTATCTGTATCTTTATTAGTTGGGTTTCCGTTGGAGTTCTGTTCAAACGGAGAATCAACACCCGTTGAACGACCGTTCCCGTTTTGTTGGCCTTTCGTTGATTTTTTGGCTTTTCTAGCCTGTGCAGAGGCTTTCCCTGCTGCTGACTTCTGACTAATCGACATTTTTACGGCTTCAAGGTCCCGCTCGATTCGTTCCTGAACCCATTCCGTACCGTTGTCGTTGAAAAACTCTTTCAACGAAGCTTCAACGGCAATCCAACGGTCGTTGCTCAACCGTGCAATTTTCGCCAGTCGGTTTTTTGGGATCGGCCTGCCTGTCTGCCAGTAATTGAACATCAGCAGCAGGTACGCTCCATGCTCTTCTGTAGACAAATGCATGGTGTCTGCCAGATAGTCAGCAATGTAGAGTTGCATGTAAGGCAGTGCTGCCATGGTTACTCCTACCCTCGACTTGCAGAGGATTTATGGTCATTGGTCTAAACTCGATTAAAAACACTGTGGCGCTACGGCGGCTACGCTCGCCAGTAGTGGTCCCGCCAGATCTGCAGGTAGCAGGTTAAACAAAGCAATTGCGGCCTCCCTTATCTCGCGTTCAAGCTTCTGAACTGGAGCGCCTAACAACTTCGCCTGGTGAGCTTCGCTGCATTCTTTGATCGCACTGGCCACCAGCTCAGTTTCCGTTAACCCGTGCTTCAACCCATATTTACGGGCGATTTCGATCGGCATCGCATCAGCAATTGCTGAGGAAAGCTGGATCACATAACTGGTGTACTTTTCGGAACCGGCTTCGTTCTTCAGATAGCGGTACAGGTTTTGTTTGTTAACGCTGATTCCTCGACCGTTTTGTTTTTCCCATTGTTCGGCCACCAGCTGAGCCACCACCTCCTGAGATTTTCCGGGGATGGTGGATTCCCACTCCTGCACGGCGGCATAGATTTTTTGACACTGAATGCCATCCCGGCGACGTGGCGAATACTGATTTTCTGTTTTCAGCTGCATACCTTTCACCGGGGTATGATTTTCAAAAGAGATGGTTTGCATGGTTACTCCTTTGGAAGTCCATCAGCAGGGTTCGGATAAAGATCTGGGCGCAATTCGTGTGGTGTTACCTTCCAGTCGACAGCTTTGCTCACCTTGATCACTAGCTCTCCTGGTATTTTATTTTTAAACCACCCATTAACTGTTTGGGCTCTCCTTTTCATACGGCGGCCGAGCTCAGCTTGGCTGCAGATGTTCAAGAGCTTTTTTTGGGTTGATGTCTTCATCGGTTGATCTCATTAGTTGTCGATGGAAGACAATAAAACAAATTAAATCGATATCGTCAAATTATTTCGATAGTTAGGCCTACAGAAAAAATCTGTATAATTAGTGGTAACTTTATGAATTGGATGAAGAGATGAACTTCGGAAAGAGATTGCAAAGGGCTATAAAAGATCTCGACATATCTCAATCTGAGCTAGCCCGCAGGTTGGGAGTTAAGGCTCAGTCGGTAAGCGGCTGGTGTAACTCTGATATTCTGCCTAGATCTGAAATCTTAAATCTTCTGCCGGCAGCAACGGGTTATCCGCTTTCATGGTTTTTTATGGAAGATGGTGAAGTATCTCAAGATAGGGACCCATGGGAGACAAACGTTCAAATCAAGCCGTCTTCTGAACTCCAGGCAAGGCTTCTTAATGCGTTTGAACAGTTACCAACTGAAGATGAAAAAGAGAGAATTATCAGCCTTATAGACATGCGTCTTGAGGAACTTGATAATTTCGCAAAGGCCTATCTACAAAAAAGAAACCTTATTCCCCCTACTAAATAAGTCCCTCTATCTCCTTCCACATTTCGTGGGTCATGTCATGACCTGCTGTTTTTTTTCGCCCTTATCTATCGATTTAATTTGACGCATATCGATTACTTCGATAATAATACTCCCATCGCAACACGTCATCCAGGCAGGAAGCCCACGAAGTAGCTGCCGGCGGCATACGAAACACCGGATGAGATGACAATAATCAACGCGCAGCAGGCAGTACCGTTCCGTCAGCCAGACGTTAAGGGCACAAAGGAGAAATCATGATTGATTTTGCACGCGAACCAGCACGGCAGCAGGCCGTAAAGTTGAATTTTATTGAGGCATGGATCCGCCGCCTCTGCTACTTCCTCGCCCAGAAAGGCGACCCGGCTGCCGACCAACAGCCTGTAAAAAGTTACTAATCGAGTTTTGACCAATGGCCGTTATGGCCGGAGAAGTGATCATGGAATTTGGAATGAAACGCGTTCTGGCATCCGTCCAGGCCGCAGCCACTTTGAATAAGCTCTATAACGGCTCGCCCGTTTCTCTGACGGCCATCAGCAAAGAGTCAAAGCTGTCGACTTCATACCTTGAGCAGATCTTCAAAAAGCTGCGTACGGGTAACCTGGTTATTTCACAGCGCGGCCCCGGTGGCGGATATAGCCCTCGAAGCGATGACATCACCGTTACAGACGTGATCACCGCTGTATCTAAACTGCCAGCCCATAAAACCTTTTATCCTATCCTGCGAGCGCTTGACGGCGTTCGCGTTTCACAGCTGTTACGGGGCGATTCGCCAGCCCCATAAAGCACAAAACCCGCGCAAGGCGGGTTAAGTACCCGGAAAGCCGACCAAAGCGTTCCGGTTTCGAGTTTTGACCAATGACCACCACCAAGGCGGCTGCCATCAGCTGCCGGGTATCTTACAACCTGAAGGAGCCCGAACGCAATGAACAACTATGCGTACCTGATAAAAGCAAAAGCAAAAGCCACAGAAGCAAAAAGCCTTTTCTGCTGGTTTTCCGCAAAGTCCGATTCCCGTGCTGAGCGTGAAATTCTCAACATCCTTGAAGATGAAGGGATCACCGTCGGTCGCGCAGCTGACCACCAGCTGCCTATTCGTACAAACTTCCCTGTTCTGGACGATCTGCCAGAAGAAAGTGTTTTAGACAGCACATGGTGTGACCGCTATCAACTCGACGACAAGAACTGCTGGCAAAAGATTCAAGTCACTCAGCCTGCTGATGCTGATGCTGATGCTGATGCTGATGCTGATGCTGATGCTGATGCTGATGCTGATGCTGGTCAGGATGACAACAGCAGCAACGCAAAAAGTAAAATCATCGATACTCTCGACAGTATCGCGCAAATGCCATTCCGCATTCAGTTGCTGGCACAGTTCAATGCCAAGGGCGGCCACGTATGGCACATCAACAAGGAAACTCGCGCACAACTTGCCAGCCTCGAAATGGACACGGATAACACCTACGTTCAGAACCTGCTGCTGGCCGTCGAGAACTGTCCGGAAGTTAAAGCATTCGACATGCCGACGCTCTGGAAGCTTACCGACGCGGTGAAAAAGGTATTTCCGCAGGATAAGCGATGCGAACTGAACCAGGTGATCCAGTTCGTCAAAGCGTGGGGAGGCACCGAACACATCGATCGCGGTCTGCTGGTCAAAGAGTGGTTGAGTGGGAACCGTGTGGCGCAGGTTCAGCGCACCGACGTCAAGACAAACGCCGGCGGCGGCAAGACAGACCGTAACCCGACCATGACTCATACGCTGGACACTCTGGACGTTGATATTGCGCTGGCCACACTGCCAATGGATTTCAATATCTACGATATCCCAGGCGGAGTTTACCGCCGAGCAAAAGAGATCATCACTAAAAACGAAAGCCCGTTCAAAGAGTGGTCCGCCGCCCTACGCAAACGAGCTGGCATTCTGGATTATTCCCGCGCCGCTATTTTCGCGCTTATTCGCGGAGCCGAAGAAAACACTCACCATTTCCCGGAACTGTTGAGCCGTTACATCAACAAGAACCTGACGGAAACAGACCACCAGCACCCATCAGAAGAAATGCTGGCTGCAGCTGGTCACGTTCCAGAAAAAAGCTGGGAAAACGAGATAAGCCACCGACTGGCAGCCGAACGCGGGGAATTCGTTCCGGGTATCAGCGACCCTACGGATCCAAAGTGGGTGCATGAAGACTTGACCAAACCACAGCCTGAAATCGCCAACATGGGCAACGGCGTTTTCTCCATCGATGGTCTGATGGACAGTCAGCCAGCCCCTGCTCTTTCAGTCGTAGATCAGGTGCGCCAGCGCGCAGTCGAAGAAAAAATTCTTCAAGTCGATACCGAGGAAACCAGCGATGTGCAGATGGAAAAAGATCTCAATGATGAAAACTCGGTTGAACCTGAAATGCCAGTTAGCGAAACAACAACTGACCCAGTTACAGGCAATGCTGAAGATAGCGATCAAACAGATACCTTAAATAATGATACCGTTCATCACAATGATGATTTCCGCCACGTTATGGTAGACCTCGAGACTATGGGGAACAAATCTAGCGCACCCATAGTATCGATTGGAGCAGTTTTTTTTAACCCAGCCAGCGGCAGAACTGGCGCCGAGTTTTATGCAGTCGTATCTCTGGAATCAGCCATGCTGTTGGGTGGCTTGCCAGATGCAGGAACTATTTTGTGGTGGTTAAAGCAGTCTCCGGAAGCACGTTCTGCCATCACAATGGATGACGCAATGCCGCTCGTGGATGCACTGGAGTTATTTTCTGATTTTATCAGTGAAAATTCAGACGCTGGCTCTGACGTACAGGTCTGGGGCAATGGCGCATCATTTGACAATGTCATCCTGCGTTCATCGTATGAGCGAGCAAATATCGAATGCCCGTGGAAGTTCAGGAATGATCGTGACGTGCGAACCATTACAGAAATGGGTGAGGCCATTGGGATAAAACCTCGTTACGACATTCCATTTGAAGGGGATATGCACAATGCCCTTTCTGATGCCCGTCATCAGGTCAAATACGTTTCCGCTATCTGGCAGAAATTGATTAAGAACTGATTTTTTATTTTCAGAAAACAGCCCCCCAGCCAGTTACTTTTAACTGGCTGGCTAACTGAGGTGATAGCCATGCAAACCCTTACACTGTCACCAGCGGAAATAGAAGAAATAACGGGATACAGACGCTACACAGAACAACAGCGGCAACTAAGATGCCATGGCATTCCTTTTACCACTGATGGCAGAAACAGACCGATTGTTTTGCGCAGGCACCTGGAACCGAATATTGCTGAATTACCAAAGGTTGATGAGTATGTTGCAACGGAACCAAACTTCGACGCCATTTATGGGAAGACCACGAAAAAACCCATCAGACGCGCAGCTGCCGCCCAGGGTTACCAAAAATAAGTACAGCTATGTGTGGAAGCCCAAGGGAACGAAATTGAGCATAACCCTTGGGAAGATTAGAGAAACCAGCATGTCCGCACTTTGGCGGAGATACGAAGAGGAAAAAGCCAAGCGTCACGACGTTATGACATTCTCCAAACTGTGGGGAATGTTCCTTGAGAGCCCTACATTTACAGAGCTGGCAGCCAGAACGCAGACTGACTATCGGCAGCACCAGAAAAATCTGCTGGCCGTGTTCGGCAAGATGAGAGCTGATGATATCCGAATTGAACAGGTGCGTATTTATATGGACCGACGGGGGCTGACCAGCAAAAATCAGGCTAATCAGGAAATTTCAAGTATGTCCCGCGTTTATGGATGGGGATTTGAAAGAGGTTATGTGAAAGGCAACCCCTGTAAAGGGGTTCGTAAATTTACGTTAAAACCTCGGGAGGTATACATTACTGATGAGGAATACCAGGCTATTTATCTTGAAGCGGTACCAGCTCTACGCGCCGGGATGGAGATCGCTTATTTGTGCGCTGCCCGAGTATCTGACGTACTCTCATTGCGCTGGTCTCAGGTGAGTGATGAAGGAATTTTTATTCAACAGGGTAAAACGGGTACAAAACAGATAAAAGCATGGACTGATCGTTTACACGACGCTGTGGAGCTTGCCAAAACGTTAGGCGGCAGAACAACAGTGATTTGCAGCAGCAAAGGTACAAAATATTCAAAAAGTGGGTTTAACGACTTATGGGAGGCTGCGCGCGAATCGGCGGGAACTGTTCTTGGTAGAAAGCTGAAATGTACTTTCCATGATCTTAAGGCAAAGGGGATTTCTGATTACGAAGGTTCGAGCAAAGAAAAACAGCTTTTTTCAGGGCATAAAACTGAAAGTCAGGTACTGGTTTACGACAGAAAAGTGAAGGTTTCGCCTACACTCAACAGGCCATCACTGGAGCATTCGGATAGTGATCACCATGGAAAATATACCAAGTGAGTATACCAACACTATACCAAGTGTGACGCGTATCGTTGAAAGGAATTGATGTAAGTGCTTGAATAGTGGCGGAGAGAGGGGGATTTGAACCCCCGGTAGAGTTGCCCCTACTCCGGTTTTCGAGACCGGTCCGTTCAGCCGCTCCGGCATCTCTCCGTTTTGATGGTTGCCATCATGCCAGGAATTTTGGCATTTTAACAGACCCAGTCTCTTCAATTACGTTCAAGTGACGAGTTTACGAGCAGAATGATGATTAAATGGCCCTGGAAAGCGAGTGACACTGCCGATAAAGCTGATTTGCCGTGGGCGCAGGCCCTGGCGATCCCGCTGTTAGCCAATCTGTCTACGGACGAGCAGGTGAAGCTGGTCCAGCTTGCCGATCGTTTCCTCCAGCAAAAGCGGATGGTGTTTTTACAGGGGCTAACCGTTGAACCGATCACCGAAGCGCGTATTGCGCTGCTGTTCTGCCTGCCGGTCATGGAGCTTGGCTTAGAGTGGCTCGACGGTTTCCATGAAATTCTTATTTACCCCGCCCCGTTTATTGTCGACGACGAATGGGAGGATGATATTGGGCTGGTGCACAACCAGCGGATAGTTCAGTCCGGGCAAAGCTGGCAACAGGGGCCTATCGTACTCAACTGGCTCGATATTCAGGATTCCTTCGATGCCTCCGGTTTTAACCTGATTATTCATGAAGTCGCGCATAAGCTCGATACGCGCAACGGTGACCGAGCCAGCGGCGTGCCGTTTATTCCGCTGCGTGAAGTGGCGGGTTGGGAACACGACCTGCATGCCGCCATGAATAATATCCAGGATGAGATTGATTTAGTTGGCGAAAACGCCGCCAGCATCGATGCCTACGCCGCGACCGACCCGGCAGAATGTTTTGCGGTGCTTTCGGAGTACTTTTTCAGCGCGCCTGAACTTTTCGCTCCACGCTTCCCGGCGCTGTGGCAACGTTTTTGCGGTTTCTATGGACAGGACCCATTACAGCGGTTGCGAGATAATAGCCAGCAGGATGAAAATCCCCCGGCAGTACACTAAAACAACACCTTGTGCTAAATTCAGCCAATTGAATCAGCAAGTTAAATTTAGTGTTGACACAAATATTCGTGCCCAGTACTATGCGCCTCGTTCACACGATTCCTCTGTAGTTCAGTCGGTAGAACGGCGGACTGTTAATCCGTATGTCACTGGTTCGAGTCCAGTCAGAGGAGCCAAATTCCTGTTTTCAGGCGTGCTTATAGGTTCCTATTTAATTAGGTTTCAATAAGTTAGCGTGAAAATATTTCCCGATGCGTATCTGGTTTTCCCTGAGCATCCGGCAAAATTGGTGGTCTGATTTGGGGTCATTTCAGTTCGATAATGGAGTGACCACCATATGTCCCTGTCCGACGCGAAAAACTGCACTATCAAGCCTTCTGATAAACCCTTTAAACTGACCGATTCTCATGGTCTGTATCTACTTGTCAATCCGGGCGGTTCACGCCTCTGGTATCTCAAATATCGCTTCAACCGAAAAGAATCCCGCATTGCCTTAGGTGCCTATCCGCAAGTCTCGCTTTCCGACGCCCGCCAGCAGCGCGACGATATCCGTAAGCTACTGGCACAGAATATCAATCCAGCACAACAACGCATGACTGAAAAAGCTGCCGCATCACCGGAAAAATGCTTTGAGGCCGTTGCGGTGGCATGGCATAAAACCAACAAGAAATGGTCGGCTGACTATGCAGAACGCATTCTTGCCAGTATGAAAAATCATATCTTTCCGGCAATTGGTCATCTGCCCGTCACGATGCTGAAAACGCAGCATTTCACGGCACTGCTGAGAGTTATCGAGGATAAAGGTTTTCTGGAAGTCGCATCCCGTACCCGGCAGCAGCTCTGCTCCATCATGCGCTACGCCGTGCAGCAGGGGCTGACCGAAAGCAACCCAGCGCAGCATCTGGAAGGCGTCACCGCACCGCCGGTTAAAAATCACTATCCCGCCCTGCCGCTGGAGCGAGATTGATTTCAGACACAAAATTTGGACCATCCCCTCCACAAGGGAAACGATAGAGAAAGTTCGTTTCTCGGGCCGTGGCGCAAAAATGCGTACCCCGCATATTGTCCCGCTATCTCATCAGGCGCTTGCCATTCTGAAGCAGATAAAGGAAATCTCCGGCCATCTGGAACTGGTGTTCCCCGGCGACCATAATCCGTATAAACCAATGAGTGAAAATACCATCAACCGGGCGCTGCGTCTGATGGGCTACGATACCAAAACCGACGTCTGCGGACATGGCTTCCGGGCAATGGCCTGTAGCGCACTGGTGGAATCTGAACTCTGGTCGCGGGATGCAGTGGAGCGGCAGATGAGTCACCAGGAACGCAACAGCGTGCGGGCAGCATATATCCACCGTGCTGAACATCTCGATGCACGCAAGGACATGATGCAGTGGTGGTCAGACTATCTTGACGTAAGCCGCGAGGGGTACGTTGCACCCTATATCTGTGCGCGGCGGCATAAAGCGGCCTGAGCCAGAGACTGCATATTTTGTTGAAAATGAAAAAGCAGATCCTGCTTTAATCCGGATCTGCTTTTACATTGCGCAACAACTGTCAGACAATCAGCACCAGCAACCGACTTGCTGGAACGCAATAGCTGCACCAGTTCAATATCATCGTTTATCTGCACCAGAAACTACCCGGAATACACGCCCCTTAAACCAATACGTGACGCCTGGCTGTGCCAGTATTTCATCGCACTTCTGAGATCCGGTTTATCGAGCAGCCTGTCATGACGGTTTTCTGCGACAGATAATGCCTTATCGAGTGCCTTTCTGACCGCCACAACATCCAGAATAACGGTTTCCCGCGGACGTCCGCCTTTGGTGCCAAACACCACCGTTAACCGGGGTTCTTCGCGCTCCAGAGCCTTCCGCCATGTCTTCAGCGACTGCGCGCTCTGTACCGCTTCCTGCGAACGCAGCCCCAGCGAGCAATTGCTTATCCGCTCACTGTCTGCCAGTTTGCCACGCCCGGCCTGTTTCAACATGCAGCGGATCGCGGCCATCTCGTTTTGCAGGGAACGTTTAGTAATGCCCTGCGCCAGCCGTTCACGGACGTAGCTTTCAATATGCCGCGCTTTCAGGTGCTCCACCCGACGGACCTGCACATTCTGCGCCATCGCCAGACGCTCACAAAAACGCTGCGCCAGCGCGATACGGTCGTGAACGGTCTTGTGACTGCCGCCCGCCAGTTTCGCCAGCCGCGTCATTTCCTGCACCAGAACCCCCATATTTTCCCCTTTTAATGATGCCTCAAATCCATAACCCAACACTGATACAGCTTTCCCCGGCGCGCAGGCCAGTAGCCCCTGAGTTTTGTCGGGGCTGCGAACGATACCTGAGCGCCGGGGCGGCAGCCGTTGAGGTGTTGTGGGGTGTCGGTTGTGCTCTCTGAGCAGCCGCCCGCCTGAGCGGGTCATCCCCCGGATCGTCCTGATCCTCCTCGATATCGGTTTGTGTTCTCCTTAATGCGTGAAATGGCCTGAAAAGGCGGTGTCAGAATCCCGCGATGGGCTGGTGCAGTGGATTTCTCTGGCCCAGAGCTAAAGGGCTGCGTGCGTCACTTTCCCGCTTTGCGCGGTTAAAGTGACGCACGGGTCTGGTGCAGGTTTACGGCCACGCGGCAGCAAAGCCTGACGGCAATGCAGCCCGCAGCCCGCCTGGTAGGGCGGTCATCAGAAGTGAAGAAATGACCTCTGCCACACTTTCTGTGACCCGGCGTGTTACGAGGTTTGCACCGGTAAAGGGAATAGCCATCCTGAATAATTCAGGTGCTTCTTTCAGGCCATGAAGCAAAGGGCGTCGTCCGCAGACAACAGAATGCAGGCAGGAAATTACATTCTGTATGCGAATACTGAAAGAAGAAACTGAATTTTGCTTTGAAAATTTTGTCATTTTTAATGAATTACCACTCCATATTTCCTCTGTGAGTGATCAGCGTAGCCATCCCAACATCTATTTTTCAAATTAACAGACTATTGCCACTCTATGAGAGCAGCAAAATAACGGATGTATCATTAGTAAATTTTATTTATGCCAGCAAAGTCATCCACGGTAAATATTAATTATTTGGAAAATAATAATTAATTTATAACGCCTTTTAATAAAAGAGACTTTCGTCAAAAAAATCAGTTAAAAAAAACCTCTAATGTTTCATATTACTTATATATCTACCATTTCTGTTCTGGCATTCACTGGCAGTATTGTCACGTATAAGAGGGGGATTTATGTCTCAAAAAGGCCTGCGTTTTACGCTGGATGTGGACGGATTAACGCCGACGGCAACAGCTGTCGTCAGCTTTACCCTCTACCAGAATCTCTCCACGCCTTTTCTTCTCAGTGTTGATATTGCCAGCGACCGGTCCGGCCTCACCGCCGTCAGTTTTCTCGAGAAAAACGCCACGCTGACCATCTGGCAGGGTAACACCCCACAGCGCTATCTCCACGGCATCATTACCGGGATGGAAACCGGGGAAAACAACGACTGGCAGATGAATTACAGCGACGGAAAAATCGACTGGTCAGCAGAATATGATGCATGGGGTAATATGCTCAGTGAGAATAACCCGCACAATCTGAAACAGCTCATTCGTCTGCCGGGGCTGCAATATGATGCAGAAACGGGTCTGTATTATAACCGCCATCGTTACTATGATCCGTTACAGGGTAGGTATACCACGCAGGACCCAATTGGATTGCTGGGCGGGTGGAATTTATATCAGTATCCGTTAGATCCGATAACTGATATTGACCCATTGGGGTTATTCGTTCCTATTTTGGTTGGATTAGCATGTGGTTTAGTATTCGATTATGCATTAGATCAATGGAAAGAAGAACACTGTAAAGACCCTGACGCAGATACTGCGTTTGGCCAAGCAGGAAATGCAGCAAGTGGAGCAGCAGTTGGAACTTTTGGTGGGTTTGAGAATAGACCTCGTGGTGGTATCGCCGGTGGTGGGCCATCAGGAAATAAAACATCCGTTTACAGCAAGACGGTTCATAATGCTTATAAAAACAAAGTTATCAATAAGGAGACCACAAGAGTTCTCCGCAATGGAGGAAGACGAGTAGCTAAAGCAATACCATATGTGGGAACTGCTATTACTCTATATCAGTTTTATGATGCTAGTAATTGCGATGATTAAGTGCACGAGATGAATGAGATACAAATTATGAATCCGCATTCAAGACAACTCGGTCCGATAATAATCTATTTTTTAAAAACAGCCAGATTTTCTGAAAAGGAGATCGCTCTACTTACATATGACACAAGATTATTTCATGACTTGGATTTATTTGGCGACACTGCTGAAAATATTTTAGAAATTCTTCAAAGAGAATTTAATGTTGACATGTCATCTTTTAAATTCGACAAATACTTCCCTACTGAATATTCCCAAGATGTCAAACACATAGACAAGCTTAACACATTATTATTCTTTAAATTTAATGCTATTGCAAGAAAACATTTTCTAAATATAAAAGAGAAAGTGGATGGAATATATGCAAATTACCGCCCTATTACATTGCATATGATAGAAATGAGTATCAGGGAAAAAAAATGGGCCGATTCTATTGAATAAAAATATCAAAATGAATTATTCCAAAATAGAAACCATAGGGCTGACAAAAACAGTTCGCCCCACGCTGGCGGAGAAATTTCAGCAGGAAGCGAACGTGACCTTCCCACCTGAACGGGTTATGGAGCATACGTGCTATGATCCCTCCAAATATATTTTCTATATTGAAAAAGATTCTGACCATGCCTCATGCCAATATCAAGGAAAAGGTAAAGTATGTAAACTGACACCTACACCATTAAGTGTAGTTATCGTCCATAAAATGGGGCATGCAATGGGCGAAAAAGATAACGGACCAGGGCAAATGAATAATGTCAAAAAACATGAGAACCCTGTCCGCAAAGAAATGGGTATTCCGCCGAGGATGAAATACTGATGATAAAGATAAAACCTACCCGACTCAATGAGGTCTTATGTGTTTTTTTACACTCTCAAAAATGGATAAAGAAGAAATTGCTAAAGAGATGCCTTATGGACAATGCACTGAGCTGTCAGCTAAGTGCAAAACATCGTTCAGATCAAGGTGCTCAATTATTCTTCATACCCGATTAGTTCACCGATAACACGAGTAATGATTCTCTGGGGTCAGAGATAACCATAACCAAATCATGTTGTGGCGTCCCCTGATTCATCCTGACTTAGCATCTTTACCTATTGGAGGCTGAAAGACCTGTTAGGAACAAATATACCATCATGGATGTTGTAACTAAAATCGTATTTCTATACAGAGAAGGACATATGGCCCAGGTTAAAACCATCAAGCCTGTGTTATCCTGTTGTCATTAATTTCAGGGAGTTGAGCTAAGCAAGGCACTATCAGAATAATGAAAAATTCCTCTAACGATATCCTCTGTGCATGGCAGGATTATTTGAAATTCAGCGGTGCGGAAAAGAGTAAAATACCGGCCAGCCAGGTGCATGAGCACCATCAACTTATGCTCGGTGAAGATAACTGTGAAGAAAACCAGAGCGGCGTAGTGCTCCGCGTTACGCCAGAAATGCGCGAAAACTGGCGCAGGCGTTTCGTTAAGTATGGTGAAAAGGGTGAGATTACTCATATCGAACCTGTCAATCTGCTGTTTCCGGTGTTGCGCTGTATCGAGAATGAGCGTGGCAAGGCCAGCGTAAAATACCTGCCACTGTTCTCTTTTCCACTCCCCAAATCCTTCTTTGAACAGGGCAATACCTCACTGTTGGTTCCCGTTAAAGACGGACAACTGGTCAGCGCATTCCCCTTCGCTTTTCGCGAAATGTTTGGCATCCAGCTGGATGAACTGGGTGAGAACCGCCATATGATGAGTATCGTTAGTGCTCTCACCGGGCGTAAATATGACACCTTCCTTGAGGCGTTTGAGGCTCTCCAGGTATGGGTTGCTCAGCAATCAAACCGTAAATATCAGGGACTGGAAACTGCATTTAACGCCCTGGTTGCTCCGTTGCATAATGAGGATTACAACCTCAAGCGGGATGCGGAAGACTTCACTTGGTTGTGCAATAACGCGTCTGGTGACTTCCCTCTGCTGGAGCAGTATCTCAACCATATTCACCATGACGGGAATGCCCCTGACATATACGAAGTGGTAACCGGTGGCTTGTTTGAAACACAATACCCGCTGGGTCATGGACAGATGGCGGCAATACAGGCCATTAATCAGGATGAGCGCCTGATTGCCGTGCAGGGCGCACCAGGTACGGGTAAAACAACACTGTTCAAGTCACTCATTGCACAACAGCTGGTTGCCAGAGCGCTGGCAATTGCTGATGGAAAGGATCAGAACTTCGGCATGCTGGTAACGTCCACGGCAATAAAAGCGGTGGAGAATATCATTGACGATCTGCGAAGTGACCCTGCAACCCAGGATCTTGACTGGTTATGGTTTCATAGCGGCTCGAACGAACAGGTTCAGCATGAGCTTACCCGGCTTGAGCAACTGATCAGCCGCTGGCGGCAGGAAAGCTATGACGAACAACACCAGCGCGATTTTTTAGCTGTTCTGCTCAGGCATCGCGACAAGTTGAACGCCTGTTACCGGGCGTATCTGAATGAAAAGGCAACCGCGATACAGTCTGTTGTGGATTGTGATCTGAACACCACAAACGCAGAAGAGCTCCCGGCTCGTTTTATGGCAAAAATGCCCGCGGTAGCCGCTCAGGCACAGCAGTTGGGGATTGACGTTTCACTGCATCATCCCGACGACCTGGACAACTTAACCTGCCTGCTGGAACAACGCCTGCAGGAACTTCGCGGGATAAAAGCACAGCGTCTACAGGCCAGCAGAATTTATCAGACATTGCAGGCGACATGGCCACAGCAACATAATCTGCCGCAGATACTGCGCTGGATGGATTCACCACTACGCCCCGCTCTGGAACTGCATTACCGCGACTATCCGCGTAAAGGGATAAAGCGTCATCTGGCCCGACTGTTCGAGGGAAAATATCCGGCACGGCTGCAACAAATGAATCTTGCTGCACCGGAGGACTTTCAGCATTTCAGTCTTTCTTCCCTGCCCCATCGCCAGCTAGCGGCTCTGGCTGATGCGGGAGAGATGCTGTCACATCAGCCAGACAATCTGGCCCTGCTGGAACTGCTCATGCAGGACGAACCCGATGAGCAGCAGGAAGACAATCTGGTGAGCCTGTGTGCTGATATCGCAACGCTCCGGAAACAATGGCAGCGGGTCATCCGGGCACAACAGGTTACAGCGCAGTATCAACAGCATTACCCCGAAGGTAACTGGTGTGACATTTTGCGTAAACGCTTCATCAGGCAGCACCGGGAAATGTTTGAAGCTGCTATCGGCTATCTCTGGCAGGAACAACTGAAGCGAAAAATTGAGCTGGAAGAGGTGCTGACTCACTGGCGGGCTCTGATGAGTAATCGCCGCAGTGCAGGCTACTACCGCTGGCTGGATAAGCTGGATGAATTCTATCGTGCACTGTCACTAGTGTATCCGGTAATGGCAACCACACTGGTCTCCGCGTGGAAAGTGGCGGGTTATCGTAAACTTGATGAACTCAAGGGGCACAAACCCTGGCATCTGGCACTGTGCGATGAAGCAGGCATGATTTCGCTTGAATCCCTGGTGCCACTATTGAGTCGTAGCGAGAAAGCGATGATCGTCGGCGATCCTCTGCAAATCGAACCCATCAGAAACCTGTCAGAAAACCTGCAAACACAACTGCGCGAACGTCATTTTGCTGACAATAATACGTTATATGAGCGGGTTTCACCTGCAAGCGTTACAGGCTGGCACCGCGCGGCAGGTACACTTTCTGGACGAGTGGATGATACCGGCAACGGTATTATTCTCGATGAGCATCGTCGGTGCCAGAAACCCATTGCCGATCTCTTTATCCGGCTGGCGGGCTATCAAGGCGTCAGCGTGGAAACGGCCTCCCCTTCCGACCGCATTGCCAGCGCCTTTGAGAAGTCTGGTGGGCATCATTTGATGTTCTACAGCGTCGAGGGCCAGAAAGGCGATATGGTTAACACCAATCTGGATGAAGTCGATGCTATTGAGCAACTGCTGAATAAGCTGGAAGAAGCTGGTTACAATCTGACTGCCGATGTGGGCATCGTCACTCCCTATAGCAACCAGAAATCATTACTGATCAAGCGCCTTGCCCAGCGTATGAATCACTGGCAGAAAAACTGCATTGGTACAGTGCATCAGTTCCAGGGTGTGGGCTTTGAGGTCATCATTTACAGCCCGGTAATTTTTCATCCCCTTGATAATCCAAATTTTCAGAACGGTGCGCCAAACATGCTGAATGTCGTGGTTTCGCGCGCAAAACAGCAGTTTATCGTAGTAGGAAACCACCACCGGTTACGGCAGGCAGGTGGATACCTGAAAGTTCTTGCGGACACTGTTGCTGAAGATTTCATTCTTGAACAGGGCAGTCAGCATCCAAATTTCGCCAGCCTGAGCCAGACACCACGTTTGCAGCGTTATTACCGCGACTGCGAACATATCGCCGCATTCAGTGCTCTGGCGAGCCAGTGTGAACAGGAGCTGGTTATTATCACTCCATGGATCCGTCGGGGCGGTAAACAATATCAAAGGCCGGAACTGGCACAACTGGTGGCAACACAGCGGCGTGGTGTCAGCGTTAAAGTCTATTACGGGTATTACCATCAACGTCTGGACCGTGCAGAGGATAATGATGAAACTCTGATTGCTGAGTACCGCGAACAACTGGGAAAAGACAATGTTATCCGCCTGACCGAAGGTACTCATGAAAAGGTGCTGATGATCGATGGCCGCTACATTGTTCTCGGGAGCTGGAACTGGCTGTCACATGGTTATCATGATAGTTGCGAGCGTAGTGAACAGTTCAGTAATGCTATTCGTCATGAGATTAGCGCAGAGCTTGATGATGTGTCACTGGTGAAAGAACTTAGGGAGAGGTTGCGGCTGGAATAACTGACAAAGAACTAAAGCTGATAAACTGATCTCAACTGAATCTTCGACATTGCGACGATTCAGTTCTCAGTGCTATCTTTTCGTATATCTCAATATATAAAAACGGATTACTCCGAAAGCAAGTTAAATTATACACAGTTAAAACACATTGGTGGGGAATATGTATTTATCAAATCTAAAAATAAACAACTTCAGACAATTCGAAGATTTTTCCTTAAAGTTAAATAAAGGACTTAATCTACTTGTTGGTGAAAATAATGCAGGAAAGAGTTCCGTCATTGATGCAGTCCGGATTGTTCTTGATACTACGTCTGTAGAATGGGTGAGTATAAAAAGCACTGATTTCCTTAGCGGCAAGAATGAACTATATATTCAATTAAAATTTGAAGATCTGTCAACTCGTGAGTTAGGGTTATTTCTAGAATATTTAACCAACGAAGAAGTAACAACTGATGTTAACAAGAGCTGTTTATATGTAAATCTCTCAGCAAGCATAACAATTAATCCATTCAAAAAAACTCAATTTATCAAGACGGATATTCGATCTGGTTTGAGTAATGATGGCCCTATCATAGAAAGAGATATCAGAGAATATCTTGCTACAACATATTTAAAACCGCTACGCGATGCTGAGGTTGAACTATCAGCAGGGCGAACCTCAAGGCTCTCCCAGATTTTAGGGAGCAATGTCAGTTTAGCTGGAGATGAAGAGGCGACCCAGCGGATTATTGAGTTATTAATTCACGCCACACAGGCAATTCAAAATGACTCTTCTATTCAAATGACTCAAGAGAAAATTTCAACTCTCTTGAACTCTTTAACATTCAAATCCAATACCTTTACACCTTTTTTAAGTTTATTGGGGAGTAAAGAGTATACTGAAATGAGCACCCCGGAGAAAGCGTTTGCTCTCAAATCCATTTTAGAGAAATTATCACTTGAACTCAACACTTCAGGAATTAAGCATGGATTAGGTTACAACAGTCTATTGTTTATGGCTACAGAACTAATGTTAATTCGTCAGGAGGAAGAACAGTATTCACTTTTACTGGTTGAGGAACCAGAGGCTCATCTTCATCCCCAACTACAGTTGAAATTCATTAATTACCTCAGAACTGAAAATAGTAAACTGCAATGTATTCTATCCACTCACAGTCCAGTGCTTTCATCAAAAGCCCCATTGGAAAGCTTAATTTTAATGCAAGATGGAAAGGCATTTCCTTTAAGAAAGGAATGCACCGCTCTAAGTGGTGATGACTATATATTTCTTGAGAAATTCTTAGACTCAACTAAGGCAAATATGTTTTTTGCAAGAGGTATATTGATTGTTGAGGGTATTGCAGAGATGGTGTTAATACCTAAAATAGCTGAATTACTAGGACGCCCCCTAGAAGACTATGCCGTGTCATTGGTTAATGTCAATGGTTTATCCAGAAAGAGGTACGCTAAAGTTTATCGTTCTAACGCCGCTTCAACGGCCCCTTCTTATCTCCCAATTAAAGTTGGGTGTGTTACTGATTTAGACCTATGGCCAGATGAAGCGGAGGTAACAACCTCAAACAGTTATGGGTTTAAACAAAAAATACAGCCTAATGAAACCACCGGCCGAGGGGGAAACCTTCAACATTGGCTGAGTGAGTTGACGCCAGAACAAATAAACCAGAAAAAAAATAGTAAAGCCGAGTTTGATGGAGAGCTTGTTAAAACATTTATATCAAATGACTGGACATTTGAATTTTGCCTTGCCAAATATGGGTTAAGTGAAGAATTATATGAGGCCCTTCATGGTGACCTTATTGGCTATGAAAATCTTAGTACTAATGCACAAATAAAGGCTGTTCAATTATATGGACAAATCGAAAATAAAGGTGATGGAAAAAGCGAAGTGAGTTATCTTCTTGCAAAGATCTTATCGAAATATAGTGGACGACCTTCAGAGTTAAGATCTAAGCTACCTCCTTATATTATAGAAGCCATCGAATACGTGACCGAAGAGTTCTCTGATGACGAGGAGATGCCGAATGAACATTGAAATTAGTGAAAGGGACATCAACGATATAGAGCAAGAGTTAAACTTGTCATTTGATGATGCCAGACGAGAGATAATACAATCATATAATGATGTCCAAGCTTGTCCTGGTAGCGGAAAAACAACAATGGTAGCAGCCAAGTTGTTAATCATTGCAAAAAAATGGATGAGTTTACATCAAGGTGTATGCGTCCTAACGCATACTAATGTAGCTAAAAAAGAAATTATAGAGCGTCTCCAAACAAGTATACATGGTGGAAAGTTGTTAACTTCACCACATTTCATCGGCACTATTCAAGAGTTCGTTAATAAATTTCTTGCAATACCTTATCTTCGTTCTCAAGGATTTAAAATAACTCATATCGATGATGAAATATGTTGTGCAAGGGGCTGGAGTTTTCTTAATAGAGGAACGAAAAATTACCTTGAAAGAAATAGAATAACATCCATTCAAGATATGCAATATAAATTTATAGATGGATGTCTTGAGCTTAACATCCCTGGTTTCCGTAGAGAATCACAGTCGAACAGCTATCAAGATTTGATAAATGTAAAAAATACACTTATGGCAGAAGGTTATTTCTTTTATCACGAAATGTATGAAATATCAAAAGAGTATATCTACCATAACTCTGATATTATAAAAGCGATTCAATCTCGTTTCCCCATCGTTTTTATCGACGAAATGCAAGACACCCAAAAATTTCAAGATGAATTTTTAAACACGATATTTAGAAATGATAATATTCAAGTTAAGATGCAACGATTTGGCGATCCTGACCAAGCTATTTATGGGACTAATGAGGAAGAGAACCAAACCTATAATCAAGCAGAGTTAGAAAAAGTACAGAATAGTCATCGCTTTAATAGCGCTATCGCATCAATTGCTAGAAATCTAAGTTATAATCGCATAAATTTAACATCAGAAATCTCTCATCCTAATCAATCACTACATACAATATTTCTTGTTGATGATAGTTCTCGCACTAATGTATTTGAGCGTTTCGCTAATTTATGCTCGCAAGCAGTTCCGATTAACTGTGAATATCCAATAAAATCTGTTGGTGCAATTGGTAAAAGAAGTGAAAACTCTTTAACGATTTGCAGTTATTATGAGAGTTTTGAAAAAACTGATTCTACGGTAGGATTCAAAAACACTAAGTTAATTCAATATATATATGTTGCCCGCCAACAAAATCGTAACAGTGAATCTTACCGTACAATCCTTGATGGCATTATTCATTTTGGGAGAGTATCTAATGTTAAGATCACAATGCAAGATGGTTCACAATCTGATATATCAGTTGCAAACATAAAAAAGCACCTTAAATTATCTTCACTTTTTGTTGATTTCAATTTGTTAGTTATGAGCTTAATGACTAATGAAATATCTGAAGAAACTTGGGGGATTCTGTTGTCTTGTTATTGTCTTACTTAGGTATTAATATATCTAATCGAAATCACATCTTTTTATCTTTTGAGCGTAATCTAATAAATGAAACCCTTGATAGTCCAACTAGAAATATTATCTCTTTTGAAATTGAGGGAAGGGTTATAGAGAATCAAATTGCAACAATTCATTCTGTAAAAGGGGAGACGCATGCTGCAACTTTACTTCTAGAAACAAAATATCATACTAATGATATAACAACCTTAATTGACTACATTCTTTTAGAAAATCTAACACAACCGACAGAAGCCAGAAAAAAGAAATTTATGAAGCAAA
Organism: Kluyvera sp. CRP; assembly: GCF_019930565.1. NCBI lineage: Bacteria > Pseudomonadati > Pseudomonadota > Gammaproteobacteria > Enterobacterales > Enterobacteriaceae > Kluyvera > Kluyvera sp. CRP. The sequence continues at coordinate 4,354,572 of NZ_CP082841.1, forward strand.
TATATGTTGCACTCACAAGACCTAAATACTTATTGTGTATTGCAATGAATAAATCAGGGTTTCCGGCTGAACATATTTCAAAGCATGAGCTTGCAGGTTGGAATATTTGCGATTTAACTCAATAGTGACATTAATATTTACTATAACGAAGCTGTTGCTACAAATACCCATAGCAACAGCAATACTCATAAGAAACTATTATTTTGTTAACCATATATTTTAAAAACTTCGGTTTATTCTTCAGAGAGAGTGTTACAATATTAAAAATATATTTACATATCGTACATCATTCAGACAAAACAGGAAAGGCCCAAATATAGTATCTTATACAGTCATTACAATAGTATCAGTCTGTATACCAGAACAAGTCTTGTCATGCTAAGAATACATAGAATCTTTGAACCTATTAAGCTAACTAATTGAATGCTTACATGATCAAAATAGGTGGTCATTTTGGTGGTCTTGACAGAACCAGATTTATGATTTAGCTTAATCGTCAGCCAGTTAATGGCTAAGGCGATCCCAGTCAGAGGAGCCAAATTTAGAAAAGCCTGCTCAGGAAACTCAGCAGGCTTTTTGCTTTTGATTCAGCGGGTTTGTCTGGAAAACGACTTCCTGGCGTGTGGATTTGGGAGGGAAAGTGTATAGAAGCCCCCCTCTATCGCCGTTACCGACATCCGAATCCGAAGTACAACGCCTCTCCATCCCCTCTCTCGGCTTACTGATACTCCCGACAACAACCGCATTATAGCCCTAAGCGAAAAACTCAACGGCAACCTACTACTCTCTTTATACGATGGTTTTATATATTCATGGACATATTTTGCCAATCATTCCTGTTTCCCATTTCATCAAGTAGTCGCATTAACTCGTAATCGCTGCGCAAATTAAATTTCCGCATAGCGCGATATTTATGCGTGAATACTGTTTTATCGCTAATCACTAACTCGCCTGCAATTTGCATAACCGACATCCCCTTGTATAAACCGATCATGATACGAAGTTGCTGAGCGGTTAGGGTTTGCTGCCGACAGTCAAAACATGAGACCGATGACTGGCGATAGCCTTCATGCTGTACTCTCCGCCAGGCCGAATTGAATGCTGTGCGTACCTGCGTCACGGGCGCCCGGCGAGGAATAAAGATAATATCCTGAAAACAGGAACGCTGAGCTGAAACTCGTGTTTCATCATCAATAAAGCCAATCACAATCCCCTTTTTGCGTAGCTGTAATTCAGGTAAACAAATAAAACACTCTCCGGGACACAAGGAAAGGACAATGATGTCAGCCACTTTAACACTTTCGGACGTGAGGCTATAATTGAATTCAATTTTCATCTGCTCATTGGAAAAGAAATCACTGAAAAACCAGGTCAGCCCACGCTGAAATAACACATCTGAATCTTTGATAACAATATTAATCATTACTTATGCCAAAACTTAATTAAACCCATCCTCAGCAGAGTTGAATCCTCAACCCGCGAGCGTCTTTTTTATATCGCCGAGTCGAATGAATATTCGACGACAATAGAGTATTCAATCTTCATCAGGACATGATTACTCTGTATCCAATCAGAGTGGCCACAGTCGATTCTTTAACAACGCGTAAAAAACCTGGAGATATGCGATACAACAAAAGCATCTCTCATAGGGAGTCATTCCTCTCTACACGATTCCCATCATCATTTATCAGTAGAAAATGGATTCTTTTTGGCAAGGCGATCAGATTCCCATTGAGCAGCAGCGTTTTACTGGCAAAGGGCGCCAACATACCAATATTTACCTGCTGTGATTTGGTGCCATCTGTCACCTCGGCGCGGTCAAAAGTAGCGTAATACGGCGTAGGATTTATCACTTTCAGCGCCAGCGAGCCGGGTTGTCGGATAATGCTGAACTGCTGTTTCTCCGCCACATCATCGACGGACAATTCGAGATGAGCGGGACGGCAGAACAGTTTCAACTGTAAGCGTACCGCAACTTTTACCAACATCGCCTCTTTCGGCAGGTGGGCATCCGCTGGCGGAATTTCATAGATATTAAGCCAGTACAACATCTCACGGTCGGTAGGTAACGGCATCTGTGTCGCCAGTAATCGTAGACTTTTCCTCTCTCCAGGCTCGAGACGAAAAATACCGGGCAGCGGCATAACCGGTGAGTTGACCGCTTTTTCTGGCGTACCGTCTGGTGAGCCATCATCAACCCAGCTCTGGACGATAACCGGGTATGCATTACTATTGAATAGCATCAGCGAACGCTCAGGGTCAGCAGCGGAAAAGACCACCCGAGACGATTCCACCATCACGCCGGCTAACGCCAGCTGACTCAGCAATAGCAGCAACACCCCCGCAACCGTTATACTTATTTTGTTCATTACTGCACCTGAATAATTACTTGCGCGGTTGCGCTCACTTTACCTGCGGTAACCGTCTTTCCAGGTAACGCTTTTAGGGTCGCATTTAACGTTTTGGAATAGGTCGTCACGCCGCTCACCACACTCCCGCCTACGGCATCATCCAGAAGCGGATACCAGCCCGCCGCGTTTCCACCCAATACCGAACCACTTAACGAACTGAGTAAATTAAGCGGCGTTCCGTTGGTTCTGCTTATCTGAATCCCTACCCCGGTAGCGACCGAAGGATCCGTACCGTAGTTATCTGAAACCAAATAAGTGACGCCAGAGCCTGTTGTCAGGCCTAATGACGTTGCCGTCGCGGCATTACCCGGATTAACCAGAATACCCATTGCGGTCTGATTTACCGCGACACCACTCGTGAATGATGTCACCCCGCTGTTAGCCGGGCTCCCTGTCTGGCAATTAAATGAAATATTAATGGGCTGTCGTACTGTTGCCCCCGCCTGCAGTTGGGAAACAGAAATCGTCGGGAAGAGGACTAATGGCGTCACATTATTGACAACACAGGTCGCAGAGCGGCGGATATACAGACGGTTATAGAGGTTAACGCCCCCCGGCCAGTAGCCATACCAGCCATCATATTGCGAGTTAGAATCAGCGCCTACGCTCAAACCGTTAGAAAATCCCGGCCCCTTAAAAGCGATATAAGTAGCCGGTTGCGATTGGGGATAAATGCCGGTACTGGTGGCTCCCCACCCGCCTGCGCTGGTGCTGAGGCGAAACAGCTCCACTTTGGTATTACTGAAATTTTTCGCTTTCACTAAAAGCCAACCCTGAGAATCTGTATCAAGATTGGTGAGCTGCCGAGCCTTCCAGTAACGGCTGTAATACTCCCCCGTCAGCATATTGGTTGCGCGCAGCGCCATTCCGGGGACATAAGTCTGGTAGCTTTGCGGTAAACCCGCAGCCGTCCCTACCTCCACGTGACCCGCATAAGTTGAATCACCGTTGGTCGCGTAATATTCATAAAGATTATTAATATCAGCAGCCTGGCAGCGAAACAGGATCTGCTCCGGGTTATAGACCTGGTTCCCGACCATCGGAACAATCCCCGTGGCTAACAGCGTGCCGTCTGGCTGAAAAGCGCTGTTATTGATATTCACCACGGTAGGCAGCGTCCCTATAGAGCCAGCGCCATCCGGCATCCCATCCCAGGAGGCCGCCGTCCCTTTCCCCGGCTCGGTATAATAGTTTGAGGCCGAGTTTGTATTCGTCCCGGTAATACGGTAGCACATTGCCCAGGAGAGCTGCGGCAAGCCAATCCCAACGACCAGCAGTATTGGTATAGAGAGATACTTTTTCATTCGCTGTTACTCACATTAATTCCGGCGACACGGCAGCGTCAGGTGATACATTGACTTATTCATTTCCTGGCCACGAAGGTCGTAGTTCAAAAGGCACTGCCCGCCAGCGGCATCTCCCAATTTGATCTTTAACGTGCCTTGTCGGCTGGATGCTCGCGCATAAATTTGATTACCCTGCCCCACAAGGCCAATAACCCGATTTTTGCTATCGTAAACCTCTGCACCAAGCGGTAACGGCTCCCCTCCTCCCGGCGCAAGTTTGATTAAAAGGGCATAGCCTTCAAGCGTTCTGAAGTGCACTTTCACCATTGCTCCAGAATAAGGCGCTACACGTTGCTGGTTGTCGACCAGTTCTGCGTTGGGATTACTGATCCCTTTGGCATCCAGGGTAATATCGTTAAAGGTGTAGGGAATCACCGAAGGAACAAGCGCATAACCGGAATCGTTAATCGTCGCTCCCATACCTCCCCCCACCAGGGCACCGCTGGCCCCCTTCGCTTCAACTAATGCAAAGGTATCGGATAAATATGGCCCCGGCGTTACGCCGCCCGCGTGAGCCACCACCGCGCCACGCGCGCTCGCGCCATACTGGGTGTAATCTTTGCCGTGCGAGAGACTCCCTCCGATGGTTGCAAAAGGCAGTTGCTGAGTGAGACTGGCGCCCGCGCTGCTGCCGCTACCGCCGTTATCGTAAGCGGCATTAAGGCTATAAGCGGTGTTTTGCGACTCCCCAAGGGTACCCGTCAGCGACGATTGATAGCTATCGTGGCCGCCATTGTCTGACTGATGGCTATATCCTGACGTCAGAATCGGCGAACGCGATCCCGCCCCCAACGGGAGAGAGACAGAAAACATGTATACATTCTCAGTGCGACTGTTACTGACACCACCGCCATCATTAACGTCTGTACTTTGTACACCATACCGCGTACGTCCTGTCTGCTGCCGACTCAACGAAAGGTTGTAACTGAGCGAGTTATAATGATTGGAATAACCCACCTGATACTGCGTATCGCGACCACGCCCGCCATGGTAGGTAGTGGTTGAACCTGAAATATAGGTCTGCCCAAGCTGACCAAGCCCCTGACTTAATGTCACAACGAACTGGTTTCTCTGTTCGTAGGTGCTTGACGTCCAGGTACTGTCGCTATTCGCCGCACTACGAACCCCCAATACGTCGGTTAAGTCGCGATATCCTTCAGTTGAATATCGATAACCCGCCAGGGCCAGCGTTGTGGATGTCGGTACAAACGTACGGCTATAGTTGGCACCAAATCGCCAACCTGTCAGGTAGTTGCCAAACATATTGGCCCGGGAATAAACGGCGTTGACACCAAACGCGCCGAGTTCACTCGCAAAGACAGCGCCGCCCAGTAAAGCCTGATAGCCATCGGAAATACGCACCCCCGAGTTAGCGGTGATGGCGTTAGTCAGGCCGGTCTGCCAGGTGGCATCGGCGAACATATCGTCGCTATCGCCAATATCTCGCACCTGACCTGCCGACAGACTGATGTGCGAACGACCAGGCCGCATTGAGCCGGGTACGGCCGCAAAGGGAACGGTAAATGACGACACGCGGCCATCCGCTTCCTGAACTTCGACCACCAAATCACCTTCGTAGCTGGTCGGATAAAGATCGTCGATGACAAAGGCACCAGGTGCGACAGTTGTCTGATAGATTTGCGTGCCCGACTGGCTAACCGTGACCTTAGCCGTTGTCGAGGCAATACCACGAATTGTCGGCGCATAGCCACGTTGAGATTCCGGAATCATGCGATCGTCGGTTTCCAGTTGGATACCAAGAAAGCCAAGACTGCTGAAAAAGTTGCCGGAGGTGTAGCTGTCACCCAACGTCAATTCACTATTGATTGCCGGGATGGGATGCTGAACATAGGTTCTGACCGATTTCCAATGACTGCTGTCCGGGCCATTGTTCGTGGAATAGCGGGTATAATTTGATAGCTGGCGAAGTTGCCATAACCCCATATTTATCCCGGAATTAAGCCCAAGATAAGTCGAATCGCTGTTGTAATTACCGCTTGCCTGGGTACGATAAAAGTTGGTGTCATAGTTGGTAAAAAATACGCTATCACCGGCGGTAAGACTCTCCAGAGGCACCGCCCCGCGCGCCGTATGCATCATCTGCGCCTGCGGAATAAGTATATTCAGACGCAGCTGGGAAAAATCAAATTGAGCGCTGGTCCCCTGAACCTGTTCAGTCACCCGCAAGCAGGTATCATGATCATCTTTGGCCTGAATGCTCCCTGGCATAATGCCAATAGCAATAAGCTGCTCGCGCGAAAAACAGGGAGAAACCTTGTTTTGTTTATCTGCAGAAAACAATACCGCCTGACGATTATAAAAATTTCCGTTGATGAAAATATCTACCTGATACTCTCCAGGCGCAACCGAATCCGCTTTATCAAAACGAGCAAGAATATTCTGGTTTTTAGCCGCACCGATCAACATACTGTTATCAAACTCAAATGGTTCTGTTTCCGCAGGAGCAGGCATATTCGACGCTGAAACCATAAGTGGTGTCATCATCCACAAAAGCAATACCAAGGGTTTAAGCCGGGTCTTACACTCTAAAGGCAGTCCAAAATTAACGATATTTTTGTTTTCAATAAAAAATTTCTGAGGGGGTATTTTATTAATCATATTCATCCCTATCCCCTGCATATAAAAATCCTAAGCAATATTTTTATCAGGGTAAATCTTATCTGCCGAGTTCCGCCTGCGCGTGAGTCTGGCCGCCATAATCATTTATTAATATAAACTTCACTTTGCTAGCCGCTGATATTGACTGTCCTTTCTTGTTCATTGGCCAGGTTACCGTTGTCTTTGGCGGGATCATGCTGGTCTGAAACGGTATGATTTGCGTGCCGGATATGAGAGAAGCGCTAATGACAGAGGCATAATATCCAGACGTATTTTCTGCAACCAGTCCCCAATGCCCATTATTTTCTTTTAAAGAGAAATGGATCTGTTGGGCAACACCATCCGGGTTACCAACAATATCTTTAGGTCGATAAAATATTTTTAAGCGATTACGCAGAATAACAGACATTTGATTCTGATTTCCCCTAATCGCATTTTTTGGAGGGATCTGCACTGAGTTAAGATAAAATAAGGACTCCCGATCCTTTGGTAAATCTTTACCCGTAAAGATCAGCCTGACAGACTGTCCGGTATGTGGCTCAATACGGAACAGTGCCGGAACCGACATAAAGGGCGCATCGGTAGTATCTGGCGTTGAAGCGGGATTGTTCACATCTGACCATACCTGCATTACATATGGAATATTGTCATTATTAGAAAACTGGAGTGTTTGAGATTGAGTATCTGCCGGATAAATAACCCTGGTATTCAGCATCACCACGCTAGCCATCACCGGTGAACAGAGCATCAGGATGCAAACCGGGATAAAAATAATAAGTCGGCAAAATGCTCTTGTAGTCATTTTAAATTACTCTTCGTAAAACCCCCTTCCGAGAGTTCGGAAGGGGTGACAGCATTACTGGTAAGAAATAGCGTACTGAACACTACCCAGTACAGAACCCGCCGTTGCAGTGCCTTCTGAGTAGTACTGCACGGCAAAATCGTGAGAGGCAGACGTGGCGTTTGCGACCAGATTTAAACCCGGTGCACCGGTCTGCCCTGTCAAATCAAGCGGAGTCGATGGCGTCGCCGGGTCGACCAGTTGTAAAGAGACATTTGTCGCGGACCCCGTATTTCCCATACGACCATTGCTGGTCAGGTTATTACCGACAAAAATAGTTTTAATCGCCGTATCGGAAGTTGAAGCCGTACATCCTGAAATATCAATTGTGAAATTAGTCGTGCCTGCCGTTGTTCCCGCTGTGGCTAAAGATGAGGCAGGAACCGTTGGCAATAAGACCAGAGGAGAAGACGCATTACCATTAACATTTACAGTACAGGTTTGATCGGCAACCTCACCCTGAAACTTAATAGTATTATCCGCATTTACGGTAGTAGACACAGTACCTAATACGGCGGCGGTGGTAAAAGCGACAGCTATCAATTTATTATTCATACTATTTATTCCTTAATAAAAAACTCAACGCTTATTTTAGCGAGTGACATCCGGGATGACTCATGTCATAAAACATTGGCCGTACGCTGCTCTTATACAAATATCACTAACCTGTAGAAGCATTACTATGAGTATACTTTTATCGCGTTTTCCTGAGTCTTACTGTTTCCCTGGTAAAATAACACACTTGCTAAACGGCAATTTATAGAAACAATTTTAATGTGGCAATTCTTATATTTGTTTTTCCTGGATTCTGTTATTAACACTAAATTAACATAATAAGCTCGCCTTTCCGTCAATCATCATATCTTCTCGTAGAACTTCATCAACAGAAATGATTCTCAATTAAATTTATTAAAAATATGTTACTCATTGAGTCCAAAAAGAACATCTTTTTATATTCTAAATATAAAAAAGCAATCTCATACTAAGTTTTACTAAGATTTTTCCAATTACTCTTAGCAGAGATAAGAAATTGACTTCAAATGATATTAAAGGCCTGCCTTTGGACTATTTAAATTCTACGCTGGCTAAAAAACCACTGGAACACATTAAAACCCTAATGGATTCAATTGCTCCATATGGTGAAAAAATCACGCCAGTAAAAGGCGAGGTTTTACGCTACCAGGTCAATGGAAAGCGCTACTGTTATCTATTGGAGAGCGGCAGCATTAGCTTAAACAGAAGGGGGGACGGTATGGTTTTGAACAGTGAAAAGTCCCCTTTTATCATGGGCGTCAGCAACCAGTCTGCTTACGGCGATCGACTTTACGTTCGGGCCCTGGAGAAATCAGAATTAACCCGCTTACCGCTGGAAAGATTTAATCTGTTAGTGCAAAAATATGCTCTTTGGGAAAGTACCTGTGCTTTACTTATTTACACATCATCACGCATTTTTGAACATTGCACAATGATTGCGAAAATGTCTTCTTATGACATCGTGAAATTTCAGCTAAACCAATTAATGAATGAATCACCCAGCTTTCGTACCAACATTACTGCGGCTACTTATATAAAAGAGCGAACTTATCTTTCCAGAAGCAGTATCATGCGTATCATCAGTGACCTTAAAAGTGCAGGATTACTTTCTATGGAAAAAGGTGTACTGATTGAACTTAAGCAATTACCACCAAGATATTGATTCATAACAATTTATTGGCAATAACCCATTGTAGGTTAGACTATTTATTCATACGCTATAATATAAGGACAAATCAACACAATTCTGGACAGGAACATGAGCGATAGTTTTTGGGCCACAAAATTAATGACACCGTCTCCTTTTACTGAGTGTATTATCGAAAAATTAGAACCATACTGTGAAATAAAAAACATATCCCCCCGTAAGCGTCTTTATCCAAAGTCAGGGGGTAAATATTACTGTTATCTTCTGTTGAAAGGATATGTGACATACCACCGTGATAAAAATGACATTGCGGTTTTGACAGCCACCGCGCCTACCCTTTTTGGTCTAAACTATATCGCCAGCGAAAATATTATCACCTATATCAAAACGTTAACCCCTGCCACCATTGGCATCATGTCCCTGGACAAAGCCATTGAAATCATTGAAGAACATCACCTATGGAAAGCTGTAGCGCAGCATATGATGGTGTTGTCCAGTAAATTGTATATTATCAATGAGCAAATGAGCGCTCCCACCTCGTATGAATTAATTAAGTTCATCCTGTTGCAGCTGATGTCTGAAAATGAGACCTACAGGAAATCCATCACAGTGGTAAATTATATTCAGGGAAAAACACACCTCTCACGGAGTGGCATCATGCGCATTCTCACCTATCTCAAAGCGGGAGGCTATATTGAAATCCATCGCGGATTCCTCATCAGTTTGAATAAACTCCCCGCTAAGTTCTGACTGGATGCATACGAACCCCTGCAAATGGTGCTCCTGGTAATAACGTGAATCAGCGATCTTTCACAGTATGACTGCTGATTGTCGTGGTTAATCTGGCGGCGATGATACCCTGGAGTTCTTAATTGCGATTGCCTGTCAAACAGCTAATGGCTGAGCCACATCAGGCAGAAAGCCTGCTTAAAAGCAGGCTTTCTGCGACACTCCATCATCGCAATATCGACAAACGACACACCATCAAATCTGGTAATCCAGCACCGTCTCTTCCAGGTCCATCGCCTGGCGTTTGATCTCTTCCAGCGACAATCCGGCATTGCACAGTTCGATAAAGCGCCACACGTAGTTCCGCTGTAGCTGACCACGTTTAAGCCCCAGCCAGACGGTATTGGCATCAAACAAATGATGGGTATCCAACCGCACCAGGCTACCGGACTCCTGCGCATCGCCCGACTGCTCGGCCACCAGCCCAATTCCCAGCCCCAGCTCGACGTAAGTTTTGATGACATCCGAATCCTGCGCGCTGAGCACGATATCCGGCGTCAGCCCCTTGCGGTTAAACGCTTCATCAATGCGCGAACGCCCGGTAATTCCCTGACGATAGGTAATCAGCGGCCAGCGGGCAATCGCTTCCAGCGTCAGCGGCGTGGTCTGAGTGAGCGGGTGATCGGTGGGGACAAGCAGGCTGTGATGCCAGCGGAACCATGGGAAAGCCACCAGCGTGGCATCGTTGCTCAGCCGTTCGCTCGCGATACCGATATCGGCGCCGCCGCTGTGCAACAACGCGTCGATTTCCTGCGGCGTGCCCTGAATCAACTCCAGGCGCACATCTTTGAAGATCTCACGAAAGGCTTTGATCACCGGCGGCAGGCTATAGCGCGCCTGAGTGTGGGTGGTGGCGATGGTCAGTACGCCGGAGGCATCGTTGGTAAAGAGGTCGGCCAGACGGCGAACGTTGCTGGCCTCATTCAGAATACGTTCGGCAATCACCAACAGGGCTTTGCCCGGCTCGGTCATACCTAATAAGCGCTTCCCGCGACGAATGAAGATCTCAATCCCTAACTCTTCCTCAAGCTCGCGAATATGCCGACTTACGCCAGACTGCGATGTGTAGAGCATATTGGCGACTTCGGTCAGGTTGTAATCCTGCCGTGCCGCTTCGCGAATAATTTTAAGTTGCTGGAAGTTCACGCGTCACCCCGATTCAGTCAGATATGACGCTATTGTTAAAGTTTGTCGACCTGACAAACAAATAATAAAAACCAGCAACATATTCCTGAATGGAATATAAGCTTAGCTCACAAGCAGCAATTCACGGTTATCCAGCATTGGCCGACTCACCAGCGACATCAAAATCTCTTTCACCGCCTGCGCCTGCGGCGATAACTGGCCTCGCGCCGAAACGTTAAGGGATAAAGGCAGGCTCATCGATGGCGTCGTAATGCGCGCCATCCAACCGTTCGCCGCGGCGCATAGCGATCGAGCCGCCGACTCCGGCAGAACAGTCACCCCCATACCGCTGGCGATGGCGGCGGTCAGCGTTGAGATTGACTCAATTTCACCGATAATCTTTGCCGTTAAGCGGCGCAGCGAAAAAGCTTCGTCAACGCGGGCGCGGACGGCGCTATAGTCGCGGGGTAAAAACAGGTTCATTTCAGCAACGGCGGTCAGATCCACGCTCTGCCCCGGGCAATCGCGGGTGCCCACCAGATAAAGATCTTCCTTCAGCAACGGCTGGCTCATAATCCCCGCCAGCGGCGCGCGATCGTACAGCACCGCCATATCCAGTTGGCCGTTGAGTAGCTTGTCATTCAGCACGGTGCCGCTGTTTTCATGCAGATACACCAGCACGTCCGGCAGTTCGTTACGCACCGCCTGCAGCAGCGGCATGGTAATTGACGAGGCCGCCGTTCCCGGCGCAAGCCCGATTGAAACGGTGCCACTGAGCGTTTGACCGACATTGTTCACCGCCAGTTGCGCCTGTTCACACTGACGCAGAATCGTGCGGGCATGCGTATACAGAACCTTTCCAGCCTCGGTTGGCGTCACGCCGCGCTTGGTGCGAATAAGCAGCTGTTGGTCAAGTTCACCTTCCAGCGTTGCGACCTGCTGGCTCAGTGCAGGCTGCGCGATATGCAACACTTCAGCCGCCTGAGTCAGGCTGCCGATATCGACGATTTTCACGAAGTATTTCAGCCGTCTTAAGTTCATTTTTGCCTCCGGTACGAGATCCACTGCCACGCTGGCGTTAAGTAATCGGAGGAGTTGCAAGATGCTTGCCAGTTTTAAAAATCGTGCTGAAACCGGGTAATCCTATCGCTGGCGCCCTTTTTTGCCCCGGTCAGAAGATTGCCCTATGCCCCATAAGGGGTAAATATGCACTTTCACGGTGCAATCTGCGGAGAAAATGAGCAATAAAACCCAAATTGCTGAAATTGTCAGCAAACGAACTTATTCGCGCTTTTCACCCTTTGACAAGCCGTAGGGACATCGATAATATGCGCCCCGTTCACACGATTCCTCTGTAGTTCAGTCGGTAGAACGGCGGACTGTTAATCCGTATGTCACTGGTTCGAGTCCAGTCAGAGGAGCCAAATTTAGAAAAGCCTGCTTTCGAGCAGGCTTTTTGCTTTTCTACTTTCCGCTACCGGCTCTGCTCATATTCAATCGCTGCGCGTACTGCCGCCAGCGCAACGCTAAGCTGCTCCATCGAAACCGAACCCAGCGCCACACGAATGGCCTGCGGAACATTAGGTGTCACGCAAAAGGGTTCGGCGGTTGAGACAGAAATCTGTCGATCCATCAGTAATTTCGCCACCCGATCGGCTCGGCTCTCCTCAGCCAGAGGCAGCCAGAGAAACCACGAGTCCGGGTGGCTGATGCAGGGTAGCGGCCCCAGCATATCGCGGGCGAGACGCTGGCGCAGACGAGCATCACGCCTTTTTTGCGTCGCCAGCTTTGAGACGGTTCCGTCCACAATCCACTGGCAAACCAGCGCGCTCATCACCGAAGGGGTATTCCACGTGGTGGCCCGTATGGCACGTTCAAGCGCAGGACGCCAGGCATCGGGGCAGACCACCATCCCCACGCGGATTCCGGTGGCGACATCTTTTGAAAAACCGCTCACATAAACCGTTCTTTCCGGCGCATAACTGGCTACCGGTGACGGCGCACGTGCAGCCAGATAAGCGTAGGCTGCGTCTTCAATCACCAGCAGGTCGTACTGGCGGGCGATAGAAGCCAACCGCCGGCGCTGACGGCTACTCAGCACCCAGCCGAGAGGGTTGTGTAACGTTGGCATGGTATAGACAGCGCGCACGTGACGTATCTGACATAGACGGGCAAGTACGTCGAGATCGGGGCCTTCATCGCCAACCGGAATGGCGAGCAGTTCCAGTTGATACAGTGCGGCTAGCGCTTTGAAGCCCGGATAAGTTAAGGCATCGACGGCCACCACATCACCGGGACGCAGCAACCCCATGACCGAAACGGCCAGCCCATGCTGAGCACCGTTAACAATCAACACGTTCTCTGCCCGCGTGGCCAGCCCCTGAGCGCTGAGGTGATGGGCAATAATGTCCCTGTCTCCCAGCCTCCCGGCGTGGGGCTGATAACGGAGATGCGATTCAATATCGCCAACGTTAGCCAGTTGCCGCAACCCTTCACGTAACCGATCGCCCTGCCCCGGCAACGAAGGATAGTTGAAGTTAAGATCGAGCACATCTGCGGCGATCGCCTGTTGATCGATACCGTGCCCCACGGCGAGCGCGATTTCTCGCACAAAGGTGCCGCGCCCGGTCTCCCCACTCACTAACCCCATCGCCTCCAGCTCGGCATACACCCGGGTCGCCGTCGCCAGCGAAATATGATGCTCGGCGGCCAGCTGCCGATGCGTGGGTAAACGGCTACCCGCCATCAGTTTCCCGCTGCGAATAGCCTGAGCATAGGCGTCAACCAGCGTTTTGTATCGCGCCTTCATGCAATGTATCCATGACAATAATTTGATTGTATCGAATAGAAGAAACTACCATCGCCGCGACAATGACTCAACGACTAGGAGCAAGGGATGAATATCGTAGACGCAAAACAGCAGGCGCATTCCGGGTGGCTCAACGGGTTGCTGGGGGTCATTATTTTCAGCGGTTCGCTACCGGCGACACGAATAGCGGTGCTGGAAATGGATCCGTTCTTTCTGACTTTTTTACGCGCCTCTATCGCAGGGTTGGTCGCCGTCACGCTGCTGAAGGTATTTCGTCAGCCCAGGCCACATCGAGGGCAAATCCTGCCGTTGCTCATTGTGTCTCTGGGGGTGATTATTGGCTTTCCGCTGCTGACCGCGCTTGCACTGCGCTACGTCACCGCCGCCCATTCCATTGTATTTATCGGGCTACTTCCGCTGGCGACAGCGATTTTCGGCGTCCTGCGTGGCGGCGAACGGCCACGTATCGCCTTCTGGATCTTCTCACTGCTCGGCAGCCTGCTGGTGGCCGGGTTTGCGCTCTGGCAAAGCGCAACGCTATCTCTGACCGGTGATGTGCTGATGCTTGCCGCCGTTCTGGCCTGCGGCCTGGGTTATGCGGAAGGCGCAACGCTAACGCGTGAACTGGGCGGCTGGCAGGTCATCGGCTGGGCGCTGGTGATATCATTGCCAGCCATGTTGCTCGCCGCCTTTATCACCCGACCACCCGTGCTGGATGCATTTTCCCTTTCGACCTGGGCGGCGGTGGGCTACGTCTCGTTATTCAGCATGCTGATTGGTTTTATTTTCTGGTACAAGGGGCTGGCGGCGGGCGGGATCGCCGCCGTGGGGCAGCTACAGCTATTACAGCCATTTTTAGGTTTGCTGCTCTCGGCCATCCTGCTTCACGAGGCGATAAGCCCGCAGATGATGATGGTGACGCTCGGCGTGATTTTGTGTGTGATCGGGTCGCGGCGGTTCGCGCGATAACGCGACGCCGGGAACGCCCAGCGCCGCGAGAACGGGATTACAGCGCGGCGTGAATCATATCCAGCACTTGCATATTGCGGACGGTCTCATCCAGCGGAATCAGCCGCGAAGGCTGGTTGAGCACCGCGCTGGAGAAATGGCGAATTTCGGCCTGATAGCGGTCAGACTCGCTAACCGGCAGTTCACGCACGCCTTCAGCGGTATGCAGGTGCAGCGCGCCGGCATCGTCGAGGAACGGTTTATCAACAATCAGCATGCCTTTCGTGCCGATAATTTCCGCGTAATTGCGGCCATAAGCGTTAAAACCGCAGTGAATATTCGCAATCAGCCCATCTTCATACTGAAGCAATGCCGAGAGATTGGTATCAACGCCCTGGTCCGTTTCGCACAGCGCTTTGCAGCGTACCGGCAAGCGTCCGGTCACCATGCCGATAAAGTTCACCGGATAACAGCCCACGTCGTACAGCGCCCCGCCGCCCAGCGCAGGCTGCATTTTGATGGTATTTGGACGATCCAGCAAGAAACGGAACGAGACGTTAATATGTCGAAGTTCACCCAGCGCGCCGCTTTCCAGTACCTGTTTGATCACCCGTACGCGGTCGGTGTACTGATACATAAACGCCTCCATCAGCAGGCGGTTATGCTGTACCGCGGCCTGCTGCATCTCCTGCGCTTCGGCGGCCGTCAGGCCAATCGGTTTTTCACACAGCACGTGCTTACCCGCTTCGAGCGCGCGAAGTACCCACTCCTTATGCAACGAGTTTGGCAACGGGATATAAACGGCCTGAATGGCAGGATCGGCAAGCAGCGCGGCATAATCGCCGTAGCTCTGTTCCCATTCACCGGTTGGCAGGTCGGCCTGGTTGCGTGATGCTACGCCGTAAAGCCGCGCATTATCCGCGCGGGCAATGGCCGGAATAATCGAATTTTTGGCGATTCGGGCATAGCCCAGTATGCCCCAATTCACGACGGTGCTCATCTCATTCTCCCTGGAAATACCCAGCAAAAAGCCCGCACGAAGCGGGCCTGACGATATGTATTGATCGCTTAAAGGGTGTTATGTGAGACGCTAATATTCACTGGCATACCCGAGCGCCGCTCGAGTACCGATTTTACGCAATTCACATCAACTCCCTGCCCTTCAGTAAAACTACGCAGGGCGGGCGTCATTGGCAACGGAACTTTGTTATCTGATTCATATTCTGTGCGGTTGCGCGACAGCGGCTCATGCACCTCTACCCAACGACTACCGTCCGGCTCGGTGGTGTACTTCACCGGCTGGTCGATAATCTGTACCCGCGTGCCTACAGGCACGTTATCAAACAGGTACTTGATATCGTCGTTTCGCAAACGGATACAGCCCTGGCTGACGCGCAGGCCAATGCCGAAATTCGCATTGGTGCCATGAATGGCATAAAGCCGCCCAATATAGATGGCATACAGCCCCATCGGGTTATCCGGCCCGGCAGGCACAAAAGCGGGCAGACTTTCTCCGCGCTTTGCATACTCGCGACGGGTGTTCGCCGTCGGCGTCCAGGTTGGCCCCTCCTGCTTGCGCTCCACCGCCGTCACCCAGTTACGCGGCGTTTCGCGTCCGGCCTGACCTATGCCTATCGGCAGCACTTCAACGGTATTGCTGTCCGGCGGATAATAATAAAGACGCATTTCTGCCACATTCACCACAATCCCCTGACGCACGGTGTTGGGTAAAATTAGCTGCTGCGGGATCACCAGCGAGGATCCCGATTTCGGCAGAAACACGTCAACGCCCGGATTCGCTTCCAGCATATTGCTCAGCCCTTGCCCATACTGGGCCGCAAATGCCTCCAGCGGCAGCCGGTTATCCTGCGGCACCGTGATATTCAGCGTGCTGCCCACTAAACGGCTTCCCTCCGGGGGAAGCGGATAAGTTACGGCAAGGGCGCTATGGCTAGCCGTCGCCAGAATTAACGCGCACCAGAGTTTTACACGAGGTCCCATTTCCCTTTCCTCATTCACGGCAGATATCGGTTAATTATAGCTTTTTTCACTCACCGCGCTGCTATTCCCGTTGCGTACGAAGAATATGGTTAAAGGTTAATCAGTTGTTATATGGGAACCGGCTAGCGCTTTTGTTTCATCATCCGCTGACATACTATCGGGAAAAGCTGCAGACCTGACACAAGGAGCGAACGATGAGTAATACGGGCGTGAGTCTGACCCCTGAACAGGCACTGGATCAACTCCAGGCGCTGTACGATCAATCGGTAAATGCATTACGTGACGCCATCCGTCTGTTTATTGACGATCGCTCACTGCCCAGCGCCGAAGCGCGGGCCAACGGATTATTTGTCTACCCACAGCTCTCGGTCTCCTGGAGCGGCTGCGCGCACAAGGCGCAGAAAACCCGCGCGTTTGGCCGCTTTACCCACTCCGGCTGCTACACCACCACCATCACCCACCCAACGCTATTTCGCAGCTATCTGCTGGAACAACTGTCGCTGTTGCATGAGGATTACGATGCGCATATTGAAGTTAGCCTGTCACAGCACGAGATCCCCTATCCGTATGTGATAGACGGCCTCAATCTCGATCGCTCCATGAGCGCCGATCTCACGCGTTTCTTCCCGACGACCGAACTGTCGCAGATTGGCGATGAAACGGCGGATGGCTTAACCCATGCCACTGAGTTCTATCCGCTGTCGCATTTCGATGCCCGCCGCGTCGACTTCTCGCTGGCGCGCCTGCGTCACTACACCGGCACACCGGTCGAGCACTTCCAGCCGTTTGTGCTGTTCACCAACTACACCCGCTACGTCGATGAGTTCGTGCGCTGGGGTTGCAGCCAGATCCTCGATCCTGACAGCCCGTACGTATCGCTTTCCTGCGCGGGCGGGATCTGGATCACCGCCGATACTGAAGCCCCGGAAGAAGCGATTTCCGATCTGGCATGGAAGAAGCACCAAATGCCCGCCTGGCATTTGCTCACTAAAGATGGTCAGGGAATTACGTTGATTAATATCGGCGTCGGCCCATCCAATGCCAAAAATATCTGCGATCACCTGGCGGTATTACGCCCGGATGTGTGGCTGATGATTGGTCACTGCGGCGGCCTGCGTGAAAGTCAGTCGATTGGCGACTATGTGCTGGCGCACGCCTATCTGCGCGATGACCACGTGCTCAACGCGGTGCTGCCGCCGGATATTCCAATTCCGAGCATCGCCGAGGTGCAGCGTGCACTGTACGACGCCACCAAGCAGGTTAGCGGTATGCCGGGAGAAGAAGTCAAACAGCGGTTGCGTACCGGCACGGTAGTCACCACCGACGACCGTAACTGGGAGCTGCGTTATTCGGCTTCCGCGCTGCGCTTTAACCTGAGCCGCGCGGTAGCCATTGATATGGAAAGTGCGACCATTGCCGCGCAGGGCTATCGCTTCCGCGTTCCCTACGGCACGCTGCTGTGCGTGTCGGACAAGCCGCTGCACGGAGAGATAAAACTGCCTGGTCAGGCTAACCGCTTCTATGAAGGAGCGATTTCCGAGCACCTGCAAATTGGCATTCGGGCCATCGACCTGCTGCGTGCTGAAGGCGACCGCCTGCACTCACGTAAGTTACGCACCTTCAACGAACCGCCGTTCCGTTAACCCCTTTCCTCGGCTCGCCACGGCGATGTCGAGGAAGTGGCTGAACGCAGAAAAGCAAAAAGCCTGCTCGAAAGCAGGCTTTTCTAAATTTGGCTCCTCTGACTGGACTCGAACCAGTGACATACGGATTAACAGTCCGCCGTTCTACCGACTGAACTACAGAGGAATCGTGTGAACGAGGCGCATATTATCGGGGTACCCCGTGGTTGTCAAAGCCTGATTTGCAGAAAATAAATCGTTTGCTGATTAAATCTGCAATCAGGCTGAAAACTGACGTTTATTGCCGATTTTACCCGCAACCTGCCCTCAGGCAGCGTCTTCTTTTTTCGCTGGTGCATATTTCCACGCCCAACGCCCGGTCACCAGACGGCGATAGAAAAGCGCGGCACGCGCTGCCCAGTCGAGGAACATCCCCATCCAGACGCCAACCACTCCCCAGCCAAGCAGGATACCCAGCACGTAACCAACCACCACACGGCAGCCCCACATGCTCAGCATGGAAACCCACATGGCGAAGCGCACATCGCGCGCGCCTTTAAAGCCCGCAGGCAGCACCCAGGAAGCCGCCCAAATCGGCATAAAGGCAGCGTTCATCCACAGCAGGATTTTCACCACCTCTTTGACATCCTCTTCATGGGTATAAAACGACGCAAACAGCCCGGCAAACGGCGCCGTCCCCCACGCAATCACGGTAAGTACAATGGTCGACATCCAGAAGACGTGACGCAGTTGCCGTTCGGCCTGCGCGAGCTGACCGGTGCCAAGCCGTTTACCGGTAATAATGGTCGATGCCGATCCCAGCGCGTTACCAGGCAGGTTTATCAGCGCCGCCACCGAGAAGGCAATAAAATTACCGGCAATGACATCAGTCCCCATCCCGGCGACAAACATCTGGGTCAACAGTTTGCCGCCGTTAAACAGCACCGATTCGACGCTGGCCGGGATCCCAATCCCCATCACTTCCCAGATAATCGCGAAATTCAGTGGTTTAAAGTAGCTTTTAAGCGGAATGCGCAGGGCCGGATTGAAACCCACCATCAGCACAATGATGATCATCACCGCGCCGATGTAGCGCGAAATGGTCAACCCGAGCCCCGCCCCGGCAAAGCCAAGGCCGTCCCAGCCAAATGCGCCGTAAATCAGCACGCTACTAATCATAATATTGAGGATATTCATCCCGCCGTTAATCATCAGCGGAATCTTCGTATTCCCGGCGCCACGCAGCGCACCGCTGCCAATCAGCGCAATCGCGGCGGCGGGATAGCTCAGAACGGTCAACTCGAGATAGGTCAACGCCAGCGCCTTCACTTCTGGCGTCGCGTCGCCGGCAACGATATTAATAATCCCGGCGCCAAAATAGTGAATGACCGCCGCCAGAATCGCCGCAAACAGGGTCATGATCACCAGCGACTGTCGCGCCGCCGCACGTGCCTTGCGGCGATCCCGCTTGCCGAGACTAAACGCCACCACCACCGTTGTCCCAAGGTCAATGGCGGCGAAGAACGCCATAATCACCATATTGAAGCTATCGGCGAGACCGACACCTGCCATAGCCTCTTTTCCCAGCCAACTGACGAGGAAGGTACTCAGCACGCCCATCAGCAGAACGCAGGTATTTTCCAGAAAAATGGGTACAGCAAGGGGGGTGATTTCACGCCAGAAGAGAACTCGATAACTTTTGCGTTTTTTATACCAGGGCGTGCGCGAGACGGCCTGGCGAAGCACGGCGGTGACGTTCAAAATGGACCTTAGTTCTGAAAGTTGAAACTCCATTTCAAATGATGAGGGAGAATCACCGATCCTGCAAAACATTTTTCCTTAATTTTTGTCTGGAATGACGACAAATTGTTGATGGAATAGGCAACTGCACCACAAAGCGATAATTGGCGTTTGACAAAAGTTTTTTCGCCGCTAAGATACGACTCCACAACGATTCCTCTGTAGTTCAGTCGGTAGAACGGCGGACTGTTAATCCGTATGTCACTGGTTCGAGTCCAGTCAGAGGAGCCACATTTTAAAATCCCGCTTAAGGAAACTTAAGCGGGATTTTTGCTTTTAACGCCTTTCCTGTTCCGCAATTCGAACCAGCAATGCGCCAAGCAAGGCGAGATCGACAGGCAACGCAAGCGCAAAGACGTACCCCATCAAGCCTGGTGCTGCGCAAGCCTGAATCAGTAAGGCTGCCGCCAGCGCCACGGCGCAACTCATCATCGTGCCCATCCGTTTCTCGACAGCGTGCTGACCGTGGGCCAGCCCCAGCCCTACGCCAGCGATGAGAATGCCGGGCAACAGTGCCATCCCTGGATGCGCATTCAACGTGGTCAGCAATACCAACAGCCAGCCCATCGCGGCCAGTAGAAAGCCGTGACGCGCGATCCCCCGCTGACGCGCCTGCACAACGCCCAGAGCAGCACTTGCCACCAAAGCGGTCAACAGGATCACGCTGATGCCCACACCAACAATCGTCGCCATTTTCAGCAACAAGCCACCCGCAGCGGTCCCGGAACCTAGCGCAATGGCGCGTAACGCACCCGCTTCGCCCGGCAACGTAGCATTATGTATCTCTGTACTCATTTTCGACTCCCGACATCATCATGAGAATAATTCATTTCTCGCTTTACATGCCGGGTAGCCTACGCCCTGTATAATGGCTTAAACAAACGCATAGTTTTCAGCTATAGATGAGAAAAACTCAGGTATGAAAAAAATACGCCTCCCGCCGCTGGGCGCGCTGCGGGCGTTTCACGCAGTCGCCGAAAGCCAGAGTTTTAAACGGGCTGCCGACACGCTGGGTGTGAGCGCTACGGCAGTCAGCCATCAAATCAAACTTCTGGAGTCAGTGCTTGGGTGCCGGGTCTGCGAGCGCAGCGCGCAGGGCATGAGTCTGACGGAAAGTGGCCGAGTGCTTTATGCAGGCACTCAGCGCGCCTTTGCCGCACTCGAAGAGGCCACAACACAGGTACTTCGCGCTCAGCAGCCGCCCTCGCTGACGGTCACCACCACGTCCAATTTTTTAACCCACTGGCTGGTGCCGAGGTTGGCGGACTTTAAAGCGGAATTCCCGGCCATAGACCTGCGTCTGCACACCAGCGTCGAGCGCGTCGATCTCAGCCAGCGAACCGTAGACGTGGCAATTCGCTACCGCGAGACGCCGGAAGCGGCGCTGCACTGCACGCTGCTGTATACCGATCGCTTTATCGTCGTCGCCAGCCCGACGCTGAAGATATGCAAACCCGAGGATTTGCAGGCGGTGACCTTATTCCATGTAGAGAATCGCCGCGTTCCAGCCGCGGAACCGAGTTGGGAAAATTGGCAAAAGCGCTATGGACCTGAAGGATTAAACATTCAGGCTGGATTAACCTTTAGCGATGAAACGCATGCGTTACAGGCCGCGGTCGCGGGCCAGGGCGTGGTGATTGCCAGCGAACTGCTGGCGCGGGATCTGCTGGAACGCGGAGTGCTCACCGCACCGTTCAACATGACGTTGCCCGGCGCGAACTACTATCTGGTCGCAACCGAAGAAACCGCGCAGCGCCAGGATATTTTGGCGCTGCGGGAATGGCTGCTGCGACAGATGATAACCAAATAACCCGTTATACCGGCAGGACGATGTTGCTACCCGCCAGCGTCCCCATACGGTTATACATGGCGCAGGCCGACTCGACGATATGCATCGCCATCGCCGCGCCGCTGCCCTCGCCCAGGCGCATCTCCATGTGCAGATACGGCTCAAGCTCGAGATGCGCGAGCGCGATACGCGCCCCCTTCTCTGCGGAGAAATGGGAAGGAATCAGATACGGCTTCACCCCCGGCGCTATCCGGCAGGCGGCCAGCGCCGACGCATAGGACAAGAAACCATCCAGCACCACCGGCAGGCCACAGGACGCGGCGCCGAGCATCACGCCAGTCATCCCGAGCAGATCATAACCGCCCACTTTCGTCAGCACATCAAGACCATCTTCGGCGTTAGGCTGGTTCACAGCGATAGCGCGGCGAACAACCTCAACTTTATGCCCCAGCTGCGTCTGCGGCAGGTTTGCCCCTACGCCAACCACCGCTTCCGGCTCGCTGTCGGTGAGCACGCTCACCATCGCCGCCGCTGGGGTAGTATTTGCCATGCCCAACTCGCCCACGCCAAACAGCGTCACGCCCTGCTCCGCCAGTTGACGCGTATAGCGAATAGCTGCCATCAGAACCGACTGCGCTTGCTCTGCGCTCATCGCCGGCCCCTGCGCAATATTGCCGCTGCTGCGCGCGACCTTCATATCAATCAGGCCGGGAATCGGATCGGCATCAATACCGACATCTATCACGTGCACGTCGGCACCGGCCTGGGCGGCCATCACACAGACGCCGGTGTTATGGCGAGTCATATTTGCCGCCTGAATTGCCGTGACAATCTGCGGCGAAACCGCGACCCCTTCATGCCAGACCCCGTGGTCGGCGCACATTACGAGGATGGCTTTCTTCGCCACCTGCGGCGTACCGTGCAGCCCCGGCATACCGGCCAGCTGCACCGCCAAAGATTCCAGACGCCCCAGGCTACCGGTGGGTTTCAGCAGCCCATCAATATGTTGCTGTGCTTGTGCCATCGCGACGTTATCGACGTCAGGAATCGCCGCTAATAATGAAGCCAGTGTTTGCATATTTTATTATTTACCCCGTTAAACGCTGGCTTACAGTAGCGCCAGCAAGAAAATCACTTCGCCTAGCTCAATGGCCGCGCCCAGCGTATCGCCGGTTTGTCCACCGAGCGTGCGTTTCAGCAACAGGCCTAAAATAAAGACGCCAATAAACGCCACCAGCAACGCACGCAGGCCATGCATACCCAGCATGGCGATAACCAGCGCGCCGCCGATAACCAGCGTAACCCAGGTCTGGCGGAAGCTGATTTTGCCGATAAACAGATTGCCCAACCCCTCTTCCCGCGCATAGCGGTGGCGGTACATCATCAGCACCGACCCCGCGCGCCCGGCAATACAGGCGCCGGCAATGGCGGCGAGCATCGGCGTATCGCGTAGCGCCAGTTCACTGACGGCCAGCACTTTCGCCAGCAGGACGAAGATCAGCGCCAGGCCGCCGTGAGTGCCCAGGCGGCTGTCGCGCATAATTTCCAGCATCTTTTCACGGCGGCGAGCAGAGAAAATACCGTCGCAGGTATCCGCCAGCCCATCCAGATGGAAGCCCCCGGTCAGCAACGCCAGCGCCAGTACCGCAAAGAACGCCGCCAGCGGGATCCCGCACCAGGCCTGAACGATGATAAATACCAGGCCGCTCAGCGCCCCGAGCAGCAAGCCAATAAACGGAAAGGTGATCACGCCGCTGACGTAGCGGTCTAAATCCAGCCCCTGCGACCAGCGCTGCGGCACCGGCAGACGGCTCATAAACGAAAGTGTGGCGAAAAACAGTCGGCTCATTTTATTTTGACTCCAATCCCTGATACCACCAGCCAGACGTCATCCGCCGCCTGCGCCAGCTTTTGGTTCACACGCCCGGCAATATCGCGAAAATGCCGGGCCAGACGATTCTCGGGCACGATGCCCATCCCCACTTCATTGGTCACCAGCACCACCGGTGACGGGCATGCTCGACAGGCGGCGATCAGCGCGTCGATTTCTGCGTTGACTTCGCGTTCCAGCGCGACGAAGTCCCATCGCTCAATCTCGTCTGGGTTGCCCGAGGCAAAGAGAATGTTGGTCACCAGCGTCGTGATGCATTCCAGTAAGATGGCTTCGCTGGGATCGTTGTGGGGGGTAATGATGTCGGCAAGATGTTGCCAGCGTTCTTCGGTGCGCCAGTGCGCGGGGCGACTGTCCCGATGATGTTGAATGCGCTCGGCCATCTCGGCGTCGAAAACTTGCGAGGTCGCGATATAGCAAACCCGGGAGTACTGGCTGAGTAACGATTCAGCGTGGCGGCTCTTGCCGCTGCGCGCGCCGCCGGTCACCAGCATCATGATTGCGCTTCCTGATGTTGCTGCATTGTTAGCGAGTTCCTTTGATATCAATATGTTCCCACATAACTGTGGCTAATATATCAAACACAGAGCTTTATACTCCGCATTGCTCGCGATGTCACTGAGGTTGTGGCGGTGGGATTAGGGGGAAGGAAAAACAATGGCCAGGTGACGGCAGCGCCGCCACCCGAGAAGGACGGTTACTCGCCTTTCTGCTCGCCCATCACTTTCAGTTTCTTAGAGATGTCGCGGCGTTCTTTAGACAGTTCAGCATTTTTGATGATGTAGTCATCAACGCGATCTTCGTAGTCGCCCTTCATGCTGGCAATGATGCCCTGAATAGCTTCAACGCTCATGCCCGGTTTGATGTAGTCGCTGAGGTTGTCCAGCAGCAGGACACGCTTCTGGTTGTCACGGATCTTTTTCTCAACGTCCTGGATTTCGCGCTGCAGTTTGTTCTTACGACGGAACAAACGTACAAACTCCAGTACGTCCTGAAACGAAGGTTTCGTGGTTTCCATTTTTATACCCCTGATAGTTGAGAGTCGGATTCGTTAAAACAACGGCTACACGATAAGGTACACATTACTGATATCCCCTTCAACCAGTATGACTTCGCGTATCACCGTTGCGGCAAACAATCATTTTTGCTTTGAGTTCATCATAACCCTAAATCCAGCTGAATCGAAACAACCAGACGAAAAACCCTGCGCATCTGCCTTTTATTTACGCAATGCGCGGCACATCAGACTGGAGAGAAGCTCCAGTTGCCGCGCCAGTTCCATACTCAGCCAGACGTAACCATGAATCGGCGTTTCCGAAAGGTTATCGCCCTTGTAGTCATTCACCAGTTGGCGTAGTTCGGCGACAATGTCGTTGAGCTTCTCGCTGTTGGCCTTAATAGGCCGCGGATTACCTTCGTACAGCGCATGGGCGATGGAGAGCAGCGTTTGCTGCGTCATGGTCTGAGTTTCGCGCAGCGTCTGGGCGTTGAGCATCAGCAGATGGCTTGGGCGGGTCGCCCAGTGGGCGTTAATTTGCAGCTCCAGCATACACACCAGATTGCGGCTCACGGTCTGAATGGCCTCAAAGATGCCTTTGTGAATATGCGTCTCTTTGCTGGCCGGGGTGATCAGACCGCGCATTTTCACCACGTCGTTAAGCACCGTTTGCAGGTGTTTTTCCAGCCTCGGCCGCTCAATCAGGTTCGGCGACAGACCAGCCTGGTAGATACGGTTAAACTGGGTGACGAAAGTCGCCATCTGGATACGCCAGTGGATAAACGCCCGCTGCGGCCAGATACCGGTAAACAGCATCGCCAGCAGACAGCCGAAAATGACGTCGCCGCTTCGCCAGAGCGCGGTGGTCATATCCCCCGGCGGCGCGCCGACCACCACCCCCAACGTGATGCCAATCAACAGCGCCTGATACGGTTTCTTACCCAACGCCAGCCAGCCGCAGAGGAACATCGCCGCCGCGCACCAGATGATCATCAGCGGCAGTGAGATAAGCTCCAGCTTGAGGGCGACCAGGCCCAGCGCGGAGCCAAGCACCGTACCGCCAATCCGCTGGAAGGCGCGTGGAACCACGTTGCCCCAGAACGAAATCGGCCCCATGACCACCACCAGCGTGATCAACGGCCAGGAGCCGTCAGGAATGCCAAGCAGGCGGACGATAAGAAACGTCAGGACAAAAGCCAGCGCAATGCGTGCGCCGTGCACGGTACGATAGTGTCGATATAAGCGTATTTCAAACGGGCTGAGTGACTTATCCGGACGCACACCCACTCTCCACAAAAAACGAAAGGGCAAATTGTACCTGCTCCGTCAGGCAACGACCACCGGGAGCGCAAAAACGCCCCTGAAAAGGGGCGCTAATCGATTAAATAGAGTTTACATCAGGCTTTGTGATGCAGGTAATCGCTTAAGCGCGAGAACAGCCCACCTTTGACAACGCTCTCCAGCGTCACCAGCGGCCACTGCGCCACCACTTTATCGCGGTCGAGCAGTTGGATTTCCCCCACCCGCTGATGAGCAGCCAGCGGCGCTTCCAGCTCTTTTTTATCCAGCACGTATTTGGCTTTAATATTCGGCACTTCGGCTTTCGGCAGCGCTAACCAGAAATCCTGATCGGTACCGAGAGCAATCTTTTCTTTATCGCCATACCAGATACGCTCGGTCCCGACCTTTTTACCGTTTTGCAGAACCTGCACGGTATCAAAGTTTTGCTGGCCCCAGCGCAGCAGCGTGCGCGCCTGGTCCTCACGACCTTTCGGGCTGTCGGCGCCCATCACGACGGCAATCAGACGACGCTGACCATCCACCGATGACGCGATCAGGTTAAACCCGGCACCGGAAGTATGCCCGGTTTTCAGACCGTCGATGTGCATGGTTTTTTCCCACAGCAGGCCGTTACGGTTCTGTTGGGTGATACCGTTCCACGTCAGGCTCTTCTCGCTGTACATATGATAGAACTCTGGCTCACCGTGAATAATCGCGCGCGAAAGCACTGCCAGATCGTAAGCCGAGCTGTGCTGGCCCGGTGCATCAAGGCCATGGACGGTTTCAAAATGCGTGTCGCGTAGATTCAGCTTCTGCACGTAGTCATTCATCATTTTGACAAACTGCGGTTGGCCGCCGGCCACGTAGTCCGCCAGCGCCACACAGGCGTCATTGCCGGAATCCACTATCAGGCCACGGCTCAGATCGCGAACCGAAACGCGGTCGCCCGCTTTCAGGAACATGAGCGACGAACCATTAAACACCGGGTTAGCCGCCGCCCAGGCATCGCGCCCGACGGTGACGATGTCGTCCGGCGTGATGCGATGGCTATCAATAGCCCGATCCACCACGTAGCCGGTCATGAGCTTAGTCAGACTGGCTGGATTACGCTGCTGATGTTCATTACCTGCGGTTAAAATCTGCCCGGTTGTATAATCCATAAGTACCCACGAACCTGCTTTAATCGCGGGCGGGGTGACAGCAGGCATTGCGATATTGTCGGCAAATGCACACGAAACGCTCGAAGCGAGCAAAGAAACGGCAACAAGAAAACGGGCTTTCAACGGAACATCCTCAACTTTTACAAATTCGCCGTCCTTTTTACGGAAGTTTGTGCCTCATGACAGGGCTAAATTGCAAGAAAATATGACATATCTCTATTTTCACACAAAAAAATCCCCTGCGTGACGGATTCCAGAAACGGTTCTGGCGCTTCTGATGCCAGGCTAAATCGTTTACCATGGACATTCAATGCCATACACGGACACAGTTAACGCCATGCAAGAGACCTCCAGCGCGCCGGGATTCCTGTTTCACGACTATGAAACGTTCGGAACCAGCCCTTCCCTCGACAGACCCGCGCAGTTCGCCGCAATTCGCACCGATAAAGACTTCAATATTATCGGCGAGCCAGAGGTCTTTTACTGCAAACCGGCGGACGACTACCTGCCGCAACCGGAAGCGGTGTTAATTACCGGCATCACCCCGCAGGAAGCGCGCGCTAAGGGCGAAAACGAAGCCGCATTTGCCAAACGTATTCACGATATTTTCACGGTGCCGGAAACCTGCGTGGTGGGCTACAACAACGTCCGCTTCGATGATGAAGTGACGCGCAATATTTTCTACCGTAACTTTTATGATCCTTACGCCTGGAGCTGGCAAAACCGCAATTCGCGCTGGGACCTGCTTGACGTGATGCGCGCCTGCTATGCCCTGCGCCCGGACGGCATCAACTGGCCGGAAAACGACGACGGCCTGCCGAGCTTCCGCCTGGAACATCTCACCAAGGCCAACGGTATTGAACACAGTAACGCCCATGATGCGATGGCCGACGTTTATGCCACCATCGCCATGGCGAAGCTGGTGAAGGCCCAGCAGCCGAAGCTTTTTGATTATCTGTATGCCTACCGGGGCAAAAACAAGCTGATGACGCTGATTGACGTCCCGCAGATGAAACCACTGGTGCATGTCTCGGGAATGTTTGGCGCCTGGCGCGGAAACACCAGCTGGATTGCGCCGCTAGCCTGGCATCCGGATAACCGCAATGCGGTGATCATGGTCGACCTGGCGGGCGACATTGCCCCGCTGCTCGAGCTGGACGCCGATACGCTGCGCGAGCGTCTGTATACGCCGAAGGCCGAGCTCGGCGACACCTCGCCGGTGCCGATTAAGCTGGTGCATCTGAATAAATGCCCGGTACTGGCGCAGGCCAATACCCTGCGCCCAGAAGACGCCGACCGTCTGGGCATCAACCGTCAGCACTGCCTGGATAACCTGAAACAGCTGCGCGATAACCCGCAGGTGCGCGAGAAGGTGGTGGCGATATTTGCTGAAGCCGAGCCGTTTGTCGCATCGGACAACGTCGACGCCCAGCTTTATAACGGTTTCTTTAGCGACGCCGACCGCGCGGCGATGAAAATCGTGCTGGAGACTGAACCGCGCAATCTGCCGGCGCTGGACATTACCTTCGCCGACCCGCGTATTGAGAAGCTGCTGTTTAACTTCCGCGCGCGCAATTTCCCCGGCACGCTGGATGAAAACGAGCAACAGCGCTGGCTGGAGCATCGTCGGCAGATCTTCACCCCGGAATTTTTACAGGCCTACGCCCAGCAACTGGAGATGTTGTACGGTCAGTATGAGGGGAATAACGAGAAGCTGTCGTTGCTGAAGGCGCTGTATCAGTACGTGCAGGAGATTGTTTAACTCAACGCAGCGACGCCGGAAAATCTTCCCGGCTTCGCTTGATGCCTGGGGCATTATTTCTGTACGGTGATGGTCCACGCCGCATCGCCAGACTGCTGATAGTCCGTGACCGTAAAGCCCTCTTCCGCCGCCCACTGCGGGATGGCTTCCGTCGCCTGAGTACAGTCGAACTCAATCACCAGCTGGTCGCCGCTGGCCAGTTCCGCCATCGCCGCCTTCGCTTCAATTAACGGGAACGGGCAAACCTGCGTGACTACGTCCAGTTTCTTCACAACCATTTTTTCTACTCCTTAAGCCGTTGCGGTTTTCAGTTTTGCTTTCCGCTGCGGGCGAACATACAACATCCACGACGCGCACCACACGCCGAGAATCATAAATACCAGGCCAATCCAGCCCTGCCAGGTCATCATCGCCGTCATCACCAGGCCGTTGCCGATAGAGCAGCCGCCGGCAATGCTGGCACCGAAGCCCATCAGCACGCCGCCACCCGCGCTACGCAGCGTGGTGCTGGCATCGGCAGCGCGGACGCGGAATTCACGGCTGGCTTTCGCGGCGATAAACGAACCGATAAAGATCCCCAGCACCAGGAAGACGCCCCAGTTGAGGTACTTGCTGTCCCCCCCCACCAGGAACTGCAGGATATTAGCGGTCGGCGAGGTAATGCCAAGGCCAAACATACGTCCGGTGGCCTCACTCAGCGGCCAGGCCAGCAGGGCGATAAGGCCAATCAGCACGGCGGTCACAAACGGGTGCCAACGCTTTTCAAACAGCAGATGCGCCAGGCCAGTGCGGCGCGGCGGCAGAGAGGCAACCTTCAGCTTTGGTTTGCGCAGCTCTTTGCGCACAAACCACAGCGTCACCACTACCAGCAGCGCAATAATCGGCCAGACGGAGATATTCAGGGTTTCGGCAATGCCGTTGTGGGCTGTCGTGTGTTGACCGAGGAATTGGTTGAGCCCAGCCGCGTGCGGTGAACGCATGATCGCGCTCATCACCATATAGGTGACCAGTGCAATCCAACTGCCAATCAGCCCTTCCCCGGCACGATACCAGGTGCCGGTGGCGCAGCCTCCCGCATAAACGATACCGATACCAAAAACAAATCCACCCACCACGGTGCCGAGCCACGGGAACGCGCCTGCATCGTACTGCACCAGGCCAAGCTGGATCAGCGCGAACACGCCGATACTCTGGATACAGATAGCAATCAGCAGTGCGTAAAACATGCGGTTATTTTTGGTGATATACATATCGCGAAAGCCGCCCGTCAGGCAGAAACGACCGCGCTGCATAACGAATCCCAGTAAGGCCCCGCAAATCATGCCACTTATTATCATGTGCAACATAAGAATCAATTAACTCAATATTATCAGTCTTAAAATTATTCCTGACCCCGCCGGACGGCTCCAATAACCAAAAGCTCTATATTATTCCCGACGGTTATTAATATTGATTTTTTAATCACCCCACAAACTTAAGACAAAAAAAACCGGAGGCCCAGACCTCCGGTTTTGCAACCATCGTTTTTAAATTCAGTTATGCAACATCTTCGTACTGCGGAACCGGGTTGCGGAAGCTTTTGGTCACACAGGCCAGGTAGATCAGACCGATACCGGCCCAGATCAGGCCCAGAACCATAGAGCTCTCTTCCAGGTTCACCCACAGTGCGCCAACGGTCAGCGCGCCGCAGATTGGCAGGAACAGGTACTGGAAGTGATCTTTCAGCGTCTTATTACGCTTCTCACGGATCCAGAACTGAGAGATAACGGACAGGTTCACGAAGGTGAACGCCACCAGTGCACCAAAGTTAATCAGCGCCGTTGCCATCACCAGGTCGAAGTTAATCGCCAGCAGCGCAATCGCGCCAACCAGGATGATGTTCATCGCCGGGGTACGCCAGGTTGGATGCACATAGCCGAAGAAGCTTTTCGGGAACACGCCATCACGGCCCATCAC
This sequence comes from Kluyvera sp. CRP, assembly GCF_019930565.1. Taxonomy (NCBI): domain Bacteria; kingdom Pseudomonadati; phylum Pseudomonadota; class Gammaproteobacteria; order Enterobacterales; family Enterobacteriaceae; genus Kluyvera; species Kluyvera sp. CRP. The sequence goes on from NZ_CP082841.1 coordinate 4,385,400, forward strand.
GTACATCAGACGCGCCACACCCGCATGCGCCGCCATACCGGAAGCCAGCACGGTAATGGTGGAGAAGATCAGCGCGCCAACCTGGAAGGCTTTACCCGCCACGTACAGCATGATTTCAGGCTGTGAGGCGTCCGGATCTTTGAAGCGAGAGATATCCGGGAAGTAGAGCTGCAGGAAATAGGTGGAGAAGATAAAGATCAGGCCACCAATCAGCGCCGTCAGGAAGATAGCACGCGGAATCACACGCTCAGCGTCTTTGGTTTCTTCGGACAGGTTGCTGATACCGTCAAAGCCAGTAAAGGAGAAGCACAGAATCGTGGCCCCGGTAATCATAGGGATCACGTGCGCATCACCCGACCAGAACGGACGGTTGCTTGCCAGCGTACCGGCACCTTCGCCGTGCGCCACGCCATAAATCACCATACCCAGGATCACGGCAATCAGTACCACCTGGAACACCACGATCACGGTGTTAAAGTTGGCGACAGATTTGATGCTGCGCAGGTTAAAGGCGGTCATAAAGGCAACCAGTGCAATCACGAATACCCATGACGGTATCGACGGCACCAGCGCTTCGAAATAGATTTTTGCCAGCAGAATGTTGATCATCGGCGCGAACAGATAATCGAGCAGCGAAGACCAACCCACCATAAAGCCAACGGTCGGGCTGATGGATTTCTGTGCATAAGTGTAGGCAGAGCCCGCCGAAGGATAACGGCGCACCAGCTTACCGTAGCTCAGCGCGGTGAACAGAATCGCCACCAGAGCGAAGGCATAAGCTGTTGGCACGTGACCATCGGTCATGCCAGATACGATACCGAACGTATCAAACAGCGTCATCGGCTGCATATAGGCCAGGCCCATCATAACAACCGGAATAAGCGTAAGCGTTTTACGTAATTCCACGCGAGAGGTGTTTGGAGTAACGTTATGCGACACGGTCAGTCTCCATTACGGCGATGGCCGGCGCAAAATTGAAAAATTGCCCCATTTTTTTCTGTTTCCTCAGCGACAACGACTGTCGTTTTTTAAGTAAGTATCTATCCGGTACGAAGCCCGGCCTCTTTAATTTGATGGTTGTTTTGATGTAAAAAAAATAACCGACGCGGCAAGCACGTCGGTTAATCTCAATTTTTTACATTCGACATATTTTGCCCCAAACGGTAGCAAAAAGACAAGCTACTGAGAGCATAATCAGCACGCCTTCTCGTCTAAACGACTGATAATTCAGCAACTCCCGAATCATAAATCTCATCAATAGCACTATTTGCTAAAACAAAGGCGATTATTCCATCGGCATACGTAACGGGTCAGGATACTGATACTCAAAGCCGAGCTCGCGGCAAATGAGATTACCGTCGATGATTTTGCCTTTTCCATTACCGCTGTCGCTAAAGCTCGGAACCGCTAACCCCAGCTCGCGCGCCATTTGCGGATAGAAAATACCGCGAGCGGGATGCAACGGCGCACAAATGTTATAAATGTGTCCACCCTTCGGCGCCTGTAATAAAAGCGTAATAGCAGAAACAACATCTTCCAGATGGACGAGATTCACGCCGTGCTGACCATCCGGCGCGGATTTACCTGCGAAGAAACGTCCCGGATGCCGATCCGGCCCCACCAGCCCCGCCAGACGCAGAATATCCACCGACGTCCCCGGCAATTGATGAAGCCAGTCTTCCAGCTCTTTTAATACTCTGCCGCTAGCGGTAACCGGTTCACGCGGCGTGCTCTCTTTTACCAGCCCTTCTTCTTTACCGTAGACCGAAGTGGAGCTGGTAAAGATAATGCGCGGAATCTGGTGCGCCAGCGCGGAGTCCACAATCTCCTGCACCGCCTGATGATAGAAATCTTCGCCCGGGCCGCTGCGGTGCGCGGGGAGCGTAATGACCAGCGCGTCAACATTCATTAAAGCATCAAGGTCGTCAGCCTCACAGACCAGTTGCGGATCGAGCCGCAACGGATAGCTGTCAATCCCGCACATCCGCGCGGCTTCCACGCCATCCTCAGTCGTTTTACTACCCGTTACCTGCCAGCCGCGCGCCATCAACGACAGCGCCAGCGGCATACCCAGCCACCCTAAACCGACAATTGCCACCTTCTTCATTGCGCTATCTCCTGGTTCATCCTGCACTCCTCTCATAAGGCTACGCCACAGCGAGAAAACTGACAATTTATAGTGGTAACATGAATTGATTTAATGAATGAAAAAAGCGCTTGCGCTCAACGACAAAAGTGGTTTAGGTTAAAAGACATCAAGTGAATAGTCATTCAACGAGAAATTTATGAGCCGCGTTCAATTTAAACACCACCATCATCACCATCATCCTGACTAGTCTTTCAGGCGATGTGTGCTGGGAGACATTCAGATCTTCCAGTGGTGCATGAACGCAAGAGAGCCCCCGGAAGATCATCTTCCGGGGGCTTTTTTTTGAACCAAATTCAGCAGGGTAATGAGGAATACAGAATGTTAGATAACAGCCGTTTACGCATAGCTATTCAGAAATCAGGCCGCCTGAGCGATGATTCACGCGAATTACTGGCCCGTTGTGGTATCAAAATCAATCTCCACACCCAGCGCCTGATCGCGATGGCGGAGAACATGCCGATCGATATCCTGCGCGTTCGCGATGACGATATTCCGGGGCTGATTATGGATGGCGTGGTCGATCTCGGCATTATCGGTGAAAACGTTCTGGAAGAAGAGCTGCTGAGCCGCCGCGCACAAGGCGAAGACCCGCGCTACTTTACCCTGCGTCGTCTGGACTTCGGCGGCTGCCGTCTGTCGCTGGCGACCCCGGCGGATGAAGCCTGGAACGGCCCGGCTGCGCTCGACGGCAAACGTATTGCCACCTCTTACCCGCACCTGCTCAAACGTTATCTCGACCAGAAAGGCATCAGCTTTAAATCCTGCCTGCTGAACGGCTCTGTTGAAGTGGCCCCGCGTGCCGGTCTGGCCGACGCCATCTGTGACCTGGTATCAACCGGCGCGACGCTGGAAGCCAACGGCCTGCGTGAAGTAGAAGTGATGTTCCGCTCTAAAGCCTGCCTGATTCAGCGCGACGGCGAAATGAGTGAAGCGAAACAGCAGTTGATCGACCGCCTGTTAACCCGTATTCAGGGCGTGATTCAGGCTCGTGAATCGAAATACATCATGATGCACGCGCCGACCGAACGTCTGGAAGAAGTGATCGCCCTGCTGCCAGGTGCCGAGCGCCCAACCATTCTGCCGTTAGCCGGCGACCAGCAGCGTGTGGCGATGCACATGGTCAGCAGCGAAACCCTGTTCTGGGAAACCATGGAAAAACTGAAGTCCCTGGGTGCCAGCTCGATTCTGGTACTGCCGATTGAGAAGATGATGGAGTAAGCGCCATGAGCTTCAATACCCTGATTGACTGGAACCGCTGTAGCCCCGAAGAACAGCAGGCGCTGTTAATGCGCCCGGCCATTTCCGCTTCCGACAGCATCACCCGTACGGTGGCCGAAATTCTGGAAAACGTTAAAAACAACGGCGATAAAGCGCTGCGTGAATACAGCGCGAAGTTTGATAAAACCGAGGTTGGCGCGCTGCGCGTGACTGAGGAAGAAATTCAGCAGGCCGCAGGCCGTCTGAGCGACGAACTGAAGCAGGCGATGCAGGCTGCGGTGCGCAACATCGATACCTTCCACACCGCGCAGATTCTGCCGCCGGTGGATATCGAAACCCAACCGGGCGTACGCTGCCAGCAGGTCACCCGCCCTATCGCCTCCGTGGGGCTTTATATTCCGGGTGGTTCAGCGCCGCTGTTCTCCACCGTATTAATGCTGGCCACTCCGGCGCGCATCGCCGGCTGTAAAAAAGTGGTGCTGTGCTCGCCGCCGCCGATTGCCGATGAGATTCTGTATGCGGCGCAACTGTGCGGTGTCAAAGAGGTATTTAACGTCGGCGGCGCGCAGGCCATTGCCGCGCTGGCGCTGGGCACCGAGTCTATTCCGAAGGTGGATAAAATCTTCGGGCCAGGCAATGCGTACGTCACAGAAGCGAAACGCCAGGTCAGCCAGCGTCTCGACGGCGCGGCCATCGACATGCCAGCAGGCCCGTCTGAAGTGCTGGTCATCGCCGATAGCGGCGCCACGCCGGACTTTGTCGCCTCCGACCTGCTCTCTCAGGCCGAGCACGGCCCGGACTCACAGGTGATTCTGCTGACACCGGACGCGAAACTTGCCGAAGGCGTGGCCGAGGCCGTTGAACGCCAGCTTGCCGAGCTGTCCCGCGCCGATACCGCGCGTCAGGCCCTCTCTGCCAGCCGCCTGATTGTGGCCAACGATCTGGCGCAGTGCGTGGCGATCTCCAACGCCTACGGCCCGGAACACCTGATTATTCAGACCCGCAACGCGCGTGAACTGGTTGATGAGATCACCAGTGCCGGTTCGGTATTCCTTGGCGACTGGTCGCCGGAATCGGCTGGCGACTACGCCTCCGGCACCAACCACGTGCTGCCGACCTACGGTTACACATCCACCTGTTCCAGCCTGGGACTGGCGGATTTCCAGAAACGGATGACCGTTCAGGAATTATCCCGTGACGGGTTCTCGGCCATTGCCGCCACCATTGAAACGCTGGCCGCCGCCGAGCGGCTGACCGCCCACAAAAATGCCGTTACCCTGCGCGTGAACGCCCTGAAGGAGCAAGCATGAGCATTGAACAGTTAGCCCGCGACAACGTTCGCGCCCTGACCCCGTATCAGTCGGCGCGCCGCCTTGGCGGTAAAGGCGACGTCTGGCTGAACGCCAACGAATATCCGACGGCGGTGCCGTTCGAACTCAGCCAGCAAACGCTGAACCGCTACCCGGAATGCCAGCCAAAAGCGGTGATTGAAAACTACGCTGCCTATGCGGGCGTGAAACCGGAACAGGTACTGGTTAGCCGCGGCGCGGATGAAGGCATTGAACTGCTGGTACGCGCGTTTTGCGAACCGGGCCGCGATGCGGTGCTGTTCTGCCCGCCGACCTACGGCATGTACAGCGTCAGCGCTGAGACCATCGGCGTCGAATGCCGCACCGTGCCGACCAAAGCCGACTGGCAGCTGGATCTGCCGGCGATTGCCGACAGTCTGGCCAACGTGAAAGTGGTTTACGTATGCAGCCCGAACAACCCAACCGGGCAGATTATCAACCCGCAGGATTTCCGTTCGCTGCTGGAGATGACCCGTGACAAAGCGCTGGTTGTCGCCGATGAAGCCTACATTGAGTTCTGCCCGCAGGCCACGCTGGCCGGCTGGCTGGCCGAGTACCCGCATCTGGTAATTCTGCGCACGCTGTCCAAAGCCTTTGCGCTAGCGGGGCTGCGCTGCGGCTTTACGCTGGCGAATGAAGAGGTGATCGCGCTATTAATGAAGGTGATTGCGCCGTACCCGCTCTCGACCCCGGTTGCCGATATTGCGGCCCAGGCGCTTAGCGCGCAAGGAATCGCAGCCATGCGCGAACGCGTCGCGCAAATCCTCAATGAACGTCAGTACCTGGTGGATGCGCTGCGCACCATCGACTGCGTCGAGCAGGTATTTGATTCCGAGACCAACTACGTACTGGCTCGTATTAAAGCCTCAAGCAGCGTATTTAAATCTTTATGGGATCAAGGCATTATCTTACGTGACCAGAATAAACAACCTTCTTTAAGCGGCTGTTTGCGCATCACTATCGGCACTCGTGCAGAGAGTCAGCGCGTGATTGACGCTTTGAAAGCGGAGACCGTATGACCCAGAAGTTTCTCTTTATCGATCGCGATGGCACCCTGATTTCCGAACCGCCGAGCGACTATCAGGTAGACCGTTTCGATAAACTGGCCTTCGAGCCGGACGCCATTCCCGAACTGCTGAAACTGCAAAAAGCGGGTTTTAAGCTGGTGATGATCACCAACCAGGACGGGCTGGGCACCGACAGCTTCCCGCAGGCGGATTTCGACGGCCCGCACAACCTGATGATGCAGGTCTTTACCTCGCAGGGCGTGGTGTTTGACGATGTGCTCATTTGCCCGCACCTGCCGGCCGACAACTGCGAATGCCGCAAGCCGAAAACGCAGATGGTTACCGCCTGGCTGGCGGACGGCGTGATGGACGTTGCCAACAGCTACGTGATTGGCGACCGCGCCACCGACGTCGAACTGGCCAACAATATGGGCATCACCGGCCTGCGCTACAACCGCGAAACGCTTAACTGGGCGGCGATTGGCGAGCAGTTGACCCGCCGCGACCGCTACGCCCACATTGAGCGCAACACCCGCGAAACGCAGATTGATGTCGAAGTGTGGCTGGATCGCGAAGGCGGCAGCAAAATTAACACCGGCGTTGGTTTCTTCGACCACATGCTGGACCAGATCGCCACCCACGGCGGTTTCCGCATGAACATTACCGTGAAAGGCGACCTCTATATTGACGATCACCACACGGTGGAAGATACCGGCCTGGCGCTGGGCGAAGCGCTGAAAGTCGCGCTGGGCGATAAGCGCGGCATTAACCGTTTCGGCTTCGTGCTGCCGATGGACGAATGCCTGGCCCGCTGTGCGCTGGATATTTCCGGCCGCCCGCACCTCGAATACAAAGCCGAGTTTACCTATCAGCGCGTAGGCGACCTGAGCACCGAGATGATCGAGCACTTCTTCCGCTCGCTCTCCTACGCCATGGGCATCACCCTGCACCTGAAAACCAAAGGCAAAAACGATCACCACCGTGTGGAGAGCCTGTTTAAAGTCTTTGGCCGCACGCTGCGCCAGGCGATCCGCGTGGACGGCAATGCCCTTCCCTCCTCAAAAGGAGTGCTGTGATGAATGTGGTTGTCCTTGATACCGGCTGCGCCAACCTCAATTCGGTGAAAGCGGCGATTGCCCGTCACGGCTACGAGCCGGTGGTCAGCCGTGACCCGGATGTGGTGCTGCGCGCTGACAAACTGTTCCTGCCCGGCGTGGGCACCGCGCAGGCGGCGATGGATCAGATTCACGAACGCGACCTGGTCGAGCTGATTAAAGCCTGCACCCAGCCGGTGCTGGGCATTTGCCTCGGCATGCAGCTGCTGGGACGCCGCAGTGAAGAAACAAACGGCGTCGACCTGCTGGGAATTATTGACCAGGACGTGCCGAAAATGACCGACCACGGCTTGCCGCTGCCACACATGGGCTGGAACCGCGTCTATCCGAAGGCGGGCGACCGTCTGTTCCGCGGTATTGAGGACGGCGCGTATTTTTACTTCGTTCACAGCTACGCGATGCCGGTCAATGAATACACCATCGCGCAATGCCACTACGGTGAAGCGTTTACCGCCGCAGTACAGAAAGATAACTTTTACGGCGTGCAGTTTCACCCCGAACGCTCCGGCGCGGCGGGCGCACAGCTGCTGAAAAACTTCCTGGAGATGTAATGATCATTCCGGCTTTAGATTTGATTAACGGCACCGTGGTCCGCCTGCATCAGGGTGATTACGGACAGCAGCGCGACTACGGCACCGATCCGCTTCCCCGTTTACAGGACTACGCGGCTCAGGGTGCCGAAGTGCTGCACCTGGTAGATTTAACCGGCGCGAAAGACCCGGCACAGCGCCAGATTCCGCTACTGAAAACCCTGGTCGCCGGCGTGAACGTGCCGGTACAGGTTGGCGGTGGGGTGCGCACCGAAGATGACGTCGCGGCACTGCTGGACGCGGGTGTGGCGCGCGTGGTGGTCGGCTCAACGGCGGTGAAATCGCCGGAAGTGGTGAAAGGCTGGTTCCAGCGCTTTGGCGCTGAGCACCTGGTGCTGGCGCTGGACGTGCGCATCGATGATAACGGCGCCAAACAGGTGGCGGTGAGCGGCTGGCAGGAGAATTCCGGCGTCACGCTGGAAGAGCTGGTTGAGACCTATCTGCCCGTGGGGCTTCAGCACGTGCTGTGCACCGATATTTCCCGCGACGGCACGCTGGCAGGCTCCAACGTTTCGCTGTATGAAGAGGTCTGCGCCCGCTATCAGCAGGTGGCGTTCCAGTCCTCCGGCGGCATTGGCGATCTTAACGATATCGCCGCCCTACGCGGCACCGGCGTACGCGGCGTGATTGTCGGCCGCGCGCTGCTGGAAGGTAAATTCAACGTAACGGAGGCCATCCAATGCTGGCAAAACGGATAATTCCTTGTCTTGATGTGCGTGATGGTCAGGTTGTTAAGGGCGTGCAGTTCCGCAATCACGAGATCATCGGCGATATCGTCCCGCTGGCCAAACGCTACGCTGACGAAGGCGCGGATGAACTGGTGTTCTACGATATCACCGCCTCCAGCGATGGCCGGGTGGTTGATAAAAGCTGGGTTTCCCGTGTTGCCGAAGTGATTGATATTCCGTTCTGCGTAGCGGGCGGCATTAAGTCCATTGACGATGCGGCCCGCATTCTCTCCTTCGGTGCCGATAAAATTTCCATCAACTCCCCGGCGCTGGCCGACCCGGAATTGATTACTCGTCTGGCGGACCGCTTCGGCGTGCAGTGCATCGTGGTGGGTATTGATACCTGGTATGACGCTGACACCGGCAAATATCACGTCAATCAATACACCGGCGATGAAAGCCGCACACGCGTGACCCAATGGGAAACGCTGGACTGGGTGCAGGAAGTGCAGAAACGTGGCGCGGGCGAGATCGTCCTCAATATGATGAACCAGGACGGCGTGCGTAACGGCTACGACCTGGAGCAGTTGAAAAAAGTGCGCGACGTTTGCCGCGTACCGCTGATCGCCTCTGGCGGCGCGGGGACCATGGAACACTTCCTCGAAGCGTTCCGTGATGCCGATGTTGACGGCGCGCTGGCAGCCTCGGTATTCCACAAACAGATTATTAATATTGGTGAACTAAAAGCGTACCTGGCAACGCAGGGCGTGGAGATTCGGGTATGTTAACTGAACAACTGGACTGGCAAAAAACCGACGGACTGATGCCCGCCATTATCCAACACGCGGTATCCGGTGAAGTGCTGATGCTGGGCTATATGAACGAGGAAGCGCTGGCCAAAACGCAGGAAACGGGCAAAGTGACCTTTTTCTCACGCACCAAACAGCGCCTGTGGACCAAGGGAGAAACCTCCGGCCACTTCCTCAATGTGGTAAGCATCGCGCCCGACTGCGACAACGACACTCTGCTGGTGCTGGTTAACCCGATTGGCCCGACCTGCCATAAAGGCACCTCAAGCTGCTTCGGCGACACCAGCCACCAGTGGCTGTTCCTGTATCAGCTTGAGCAGCTGCTGGCCGAGCGTAAAAGCGCCGACCCGGCAAGCTCGTACACCGCTAAGCTGTACGCCAGCGGTACCAAGCGTATCGCGCAGAAAGTAGGCGAAGAAGGCGTGGAAACCGCGCTGGCCGCCACGGTGCACGATAAGTTTGAGCTGAAGAATGAGGCGTCGGATTTGATGTATCACCTGCTGGTGCTATTGCAGGATCAGGAGCTGGATTTGACGGCGGTGATTGAGAATTTGCGGGAACGGCATAGTCTTTAATCTATAAGTATCACCGAAATCATTGAATACAGATATAAGAAGTTCTAAGGGAAGGTAGAGGATAGTTCCTCGACCTTCCAATAAATACATGCTACAAGGAATCAAGCATGTCATTGACTATTTTTCTGGCCGCACTCTGTTCCATTTCAAGCATTAATGATTCCTTCAATTTACCTACCATTTCTATCTTAGGATTCAATTCACCAATAGCAGCTTTTGAAATAGCAACTTCTATTTCAGAGAAACATTTCGTATGATATGCGCAATTTACCGCGATCAATCCAATTTCGTTGAATTCAGCATGATGCCCGCTATCCATGTAAATAATAGGTTTATTAGTTAATGGGTATTCAACTAAAAAAGATATTCCATCCGTAATCATCAAGTCTGACTCTTCGAAAGTTTTCAAATAGTCGAAATCGTTATCAATCACCGTATTTTGAAGTGCTGTCCATTCAGCGACAAAAGCAGCCATTTCATTTGGATATCTTGCCTCCATTATAGAAAAAAGAGCAGGATGCGGCCTTAAAATAAACTTATGTTGATGATTGATTTTGGCGAATGAAAGAAAATCTTTATAATTTTCAGAAAAAGTTGCAAAACCTAACCAATTTTCATCAATGCTATGATGTGGAGCCCATATTATAGTCAGCCTATCTTGAATCACTTTTTCTTCAAAAGCATTTGCTGCCTTTACAATATATTCTAATTTCGCATTACCAAAGTACCTGACATTAAATCCGCCAAGTAATGATCTCAACCTAGCATCATGCAAAGAAAGCAGGCTGTCCGTATAAATACGCCAACACAGATTATGAAATTCTTGGTTAGATTGAAAATCAAATTCATCATTAGGTACAAAGTTTTTTACAACATTTGTGGCGAAGTATGGTATATAACATAATTTGGCAAAGGATAAGTTTTTAGCAGAAAAATAACTTGGTATATCTTGATCCCATGGGGACTGTCTTATGATAACGTCAGGAGAAAGTGTTATTAAGAGAGTTTTAACAACATCTGAATCATTAGAATCGATAATAATGTTAGAAATGCCTAACCGCTCTAATTGTTGTCCTGTTTCCCTTGCGCCATAAAACTCATCACTCCCAGGGAATCTTTTATTGATAGTAACAGTTATAACTTCTACAGAGGAATGCTTCTTTAACTCATGATAAATTTCACATATGGAATACCATGAGTTTGCATTGTGAATGAGAAATAAAATAGTGTTTTTTTTACTAACCAATTTCTTGCTAATTATAGTAGTATTTCTTTCGATGACGTCTAATTTTCTTATTTCACTCAAAAAAGAGTCCATTATATTTTCTTGGCGAGATAAATTATTATTTATAGCTAAAATTTCTTCCTTGTTTTTTTCCATAGCATAGTTCAGCTGATTTAATATATCAATAATTTTTTGATATCGAATAAAGACGGGCTTAAATATAACCCTAAACAAAGGCTTAATATATCTCATGTTATATACCAGTTCACTTAAGATTTTTATAAAACATCCCAAAGAATAATGGACAAATAAACCACTAATACTTTAAATCGTGGGTATTTCTTTTAAATACCTACTCAGTTATTAACTTAACATACTCAACCTAATGAATGAGTTATACTATGTGGGTGATTTCATTTATAAATACCCCCATCCATTCCATTAGCAATGGATAAAATAATTATTCAACATTGATGCAACAAACTTAGTTCATAAGATATTTAACTCTTAACAGCATAAAACAGGCCAAATGCATGAATTAAATTTCTGTTAAATTATTCATTTCATAGCCCAAAATCCACGTTCTGCGCAGGCTGCGAGAACTTCCTCCTACCGCAGCCTTCTTTCTTTGCTCTTTCTCCCTGCTTTGAGCACTTATTATCCCTTAATAGATTCAGTGCCATCTTCACGATTTCAGATATTATTATACTGCATTACCTCTTCTTATCAGGCTGGCATCTTCATTCATTTTTAAATCGAGCACCTAATGGAGACCATACTCGATCAGCCAGTGCGTTCTGATAGCATATGAAAATTCTTTAGCATCCAGATCCTTTGAAGAAATACAATATCACATACTTGCATCTACCGCTGATGTCTCATCTTTATTCTTTCTGAATGAAAGCGCCACACAACGTTTCTTTAAACCTTTCTATTAAAAATAGAAATTACAAAACTCAGTGGCGACATCAATGACAATGTGTAATCGTGTTTCCTTTAATCCATGACTGATCTCCTGCGTGCTAAATGAATCACCTTTATAATGTGAAGATAGCACTATCGGAAATTTTTCTTCGAATGCCTGATACCAATGCCCCTGATTACTTTTGACTGCAAGAAGATAATCTGCCTTTTTATCTTTTATTTTAGATACATTATCCTTCTGAATCCCATAGCATCAATGGTTATCAAACATTTATTTAAATCCGACAAGTTAAGCAAATCAGGAATGGCTGTAATCTCATTACTCATGGACTCAGTCCGCCCCCCAAGCACAACACCGTTTTCAGTCGAGAACTCACATGGATCCTTTTCTTGTTCCTTTATTGTAGGAGCCTCTTATAGTCTTTCCGTCTACAGCAATAATTTAACCATCTGTTATTTCATGGCACCCCTGCATCCTTTCAATAAACATTTTTTCAAACGCTACACAATCAATATTACTCACAACATGCGCAATAGTATTGTCGGCCGAAAAACTATTATCGAAATAACCATATGTCTTTAACCATCCGAGACGCTCATGACCAAGTTCTGCGAACAACTATCACTCATCAGCACAGACAATTATGGCGAAAATCGTAAGAAATAAAACCTCGGATAATTTGTGTTTAATTTTCCCTTACTGCCAAATATCAAGAATAACAGAAATATAATCAAGCAAACTTTAAATGCTTATCTGATGTCCTTTTCTATCTTATTAGCAATACAGAAGGTTAAATTTCAATGATTCCAGAAGGCTATAACCAAGACAAAAATCGTGATTTACATCACGATTTTGCTCTATAACCTTAATGGACGGTATTCTGACTCTTCAAAACCAATTAATTTTTTTGTTAAATTTCATAGTCCAAAATTCTTTTGAAGTTAAATACGGCAGGCTTTTTTTCATTTCCTTTCTTACTGAAGAAAATTTGATTAAATTTTTAATAGCAGTTAAAAAACCCAACGAGATGATTTTGAAGAAGTCAATTTTCGAATGAGTTAATTCAATAAGATTGCCATTTTCAATATTAATATTATATATGGTTTTTCTTAAAAAAGAATATTTCGTTGGATGCCTATGACGATAATCAACTGCAATTGGCTTACTGTAGAAAAAGAATGATGGTATCAAGTGGCCATTCAACGTAAATAATCTAAAGATTTTGTGAAGACGACTTTCCTTAGTAACGGAAGGATAATCTATGCAGCCATTAACAATATTAACATCACTTGAGGAATATTTTTCATTTTTTGTTATAGAATTAATTCTTTGCCTGATTTGAATACAATCTGCATTGTTCACCCAAAAATCTTGACCTTTCATGCAATCATTATAAGACATAATAATTGCTTTCGCTAGTTCATAGCGACAAGCGAAAGTAACAAGTGCCAATTCACGAATAAAAAACAAAGTCAAAAATAAAGAAGAATATTTACGGTCACTAACTAAAGCTGGAACCGCAACAGTTCTAAAATTCAAGTAATTATTTAGTACAGATATTTTCCGCTCAAAATCCATTTGCCAGGAAGCCACACCATTAAGCGTAACTATGTTATGCTTCTTGTGCATATAGCCGAATAACAAGTCATCACCACGAACAAAGAATGGGAATGAGTAATGCTCTATCGAATTAACATGAAATGCAAGGAACCACCATCCGCCATAACCTATCTTAATTTCATCGTCAAAACTTTCCAAAGTTGACACTTTACGGACATCCAGTCTATGTTTAGCTGGATAATGTAAGAAATCTTTTTGCCATACTGCTCCAGACTCATGAATAATGGCGGGTTCATCTTCAAACATCATACAAGCAGTAATTACTGTATTAATATCTTTTGCCAATAATAAAAAAGCATGTGTTCTAACAATAGAGTCGATCTCGCATGAGCCATCATCATCCATGAAAATGACATGCTTAACTGATGTCATGCCCTGTGCTTCTATCAGCCCACGCATAAAACCACCAGAACCACCAAGATTCTCATTTTTAATTATAGCAATATCATCCCCTGAGACAGAATCGAAATCGGAACCATTATTTACAACAATTAATTTGAATTGACCTTTAAATTCGTCATTATTTAACAATTCATTATTAATTCTATTAATGGTTTTTGTAACAGCAGCTTCTCGATTAAAAGTGGTGATAACTAATGCCATAGAGGACACATCGACAACATCCTGTGTATAAAACTGGAATGACGTTAGAACTGAATCCTCAATTGATTGCCACTCTACATAAACGTATCCAAAATGTATATTAGAAATATCAATTTCAATATCATTCACACAATGTTCTGTTGATATATACTCATGCTGACTTAGGACTTTTACAACACCTCTTTCGACATGTTTTATCGTAATATTACCAGTCCCCTGAGCCTGAACATTTAAAAAAAGAGATGATAAAGTTGTATATTTTTTCCATTTAAAAATTGAGAATATATTAAAAAAAGAGTTAAAACTAACGACCTCATTTTTAGGGACACTCAAACTCTGAGCACCATAATCATACCTGCTACCCTGCCCACGAAAATAGAGGGCCTCTTCAGTACAAACATTTATTTTTGGGAAAATTATTTTTTGAAGCAAGAGGGACATATCGATTTTTCCAAGATTGATGGTTTCTAGTAAAACACTGAACCATATACAATTACAGTAATACAGGGAAACCTGGTTAATTTATTTCTCAGCCAAAGGTCATTAATAGCAAAAATACATCTAACTAAACTCTCCATACACCCGTAGTGTTTTTTTTATAATTATTTCAGAAGAATATTTAGCTTCAATTATCCTTCTAGCATTACGACCAAGACGGGCTCTTAAATTCTTATCAGCAATTAGCTCTTCAAGTTTAACAGACAATTGCTCTATGTTCTTTTTTTCAACTACAAAGCCATTAATTCCATTTTTAATTAAACTATTGCAACCACCTATATTGTACGTAATAACGGCACGACCAACGGCACCAGCTTCCAAGAGTATACGAGGGATTCCCTCAGCATAAATAGATGGAAGGACAATAACGTTTGATAACTTAATCAACTCATTAATATCATCTCTTGTTCCTAGCCAAGTGATATCCCCTTTATCGTTCCAGATATTTATTTGTTTAAGACTTATCGCATCTTTATCATCATCTACAATAATACCTGCGACTAATAATTCGAAGCTAGTTCCAGAATCATGTAATTTCTGTTTCACAGCAATAAGATCAGACAGCCCCTTACTCCAAAGCAAACGACTAGCAAATAAAACTTTTACCTTCTCTCGACTTGGTTCCTCACTAAAAGAAAAAAAATCAATATCAATCCCTGCACCATCAATAACAACTGTTTTACTTCTATTTAAATGGAGCAAGTTTAATATCTTATTTCTATCAGAATCATGCTCAAAAACAAACTTACATTCAATATGTTTAAAAATATTCCTATACAAATTAACAATAGAAAATCGTAATAATTTAAAAAGGAAAGAGTTACTCTCAAAAACCCTACCTAAACCAACAAAACTATAAACGAGCTTCTTATTCCAAAGCTTACACCAAATACAACCAATTACGCCCGGCTTAATTGTTATGCTATGTAATACATCCGGATTTATGGCATTTAATATTTTGACTATACGAATGAAATCCGTAATAAAAACGAAAGGATTAGTTTTCTTTTCACTCATTTGACTATCATAACATTCAAACCCCATTGATTTTAGCCGTTCATATGTGCCTTTATCATCAAATTTTGAAATAAGGGTTATATCATAACCTGCGCGTAGCGCAGCCTTTGCTCTATCAAGCCAATGTAATTCAAAATACCATGCAGAATTGATAAAGTAACATAACTTCTTTTTTCATAGTAGATGTTTCACCTACCCGATTTATGCTTAGATATTCCGTCACGAACTCCACCAATAATTTTCACAAGATACTTTATGCTGTCTGGATGTCCGACTGCAGATAGGATATATTTTACCAATCTTAGTATTATATACGTCCAATCAAATGGCGAATGAGCACCAAAGAGATGCTTAGAATAGAGTATATTCCTCACAAGGTAATACACTTTCCATGGTGGGATATAACTACCTCTACTATTGACATCATGAACAACTATTACATTAGAAAGAAACACCATCGGCACGTTTTTTAATCGCAAATGATGCCCGAAATAAACATCATCAAAATAAATGAAAAGCTCATCATGAATACATTCAATAAAGTCTGTTAATGTATGTAAGTTTATTAACATACCGACAAAAGATACGCTGACTACATTTTCATTCTTAGATGCATCAGGAATATAGAGATATGGGTTGAGTTGATATTCAATATTCTCTCTAAATCCATAAGGATGCTTCCTCCATGGAATATTCATTTTACAGCGTACACCTGAAGTATCAATAACATTGCAAGCATATACTGTGTTATTTTTTAATTTTTCAGTTTCAATTCGGGAAAAAAAATCATCATTCGGATAGGCATCATCATCGTAGAAAAGTACCCAATCCGTAACCAAATTTTTGACAATCCATTCAGCCCCTAACTTAAAGCCGCCAGCTCCCCCTGTATTGACAGTACTGGATAAAACTATTAATCGTTCATTAATGATATTATTAAGCCATTCAGCAGTTCCATCCGTAGAACCATTGTCAACAATAACTACAAATTTAAAAGGCAACGCTAAGGTTGCCTCAACTGTTTTCTTTAATTTATCTAACCTATTATAGGTGACAATTAGAGAAGATATATTCATCTAACTTGTACCGTAAACACAGGCATCACAGTACTGGTCTCGAGTGAATTCAGATAAACTCTCGCTGTTTTCAATGCCTCTGCAATAGTGACATCCATATCCAGATAGCGATAGGTACCTAAGCGACCAATAAAGGTGATGTTATCTTCCTTTTCAGCTTTATCCAGGTAACTGTCCAGCAGTGCCATCTCGCCTACCTGGCGAATCGGATAGTAAGGGATATCATTTGGTTCACACTTACGACTAAATTCACGGTAGCAAATTGATTTATCATGTTGCTCCCAAGGCGCGAAATATTTATGTTCAGTGATTCGAGTGTAAGGAACGGCTTGTTCGCCGTAATTCATTACGGCACATCCTTGCACATCGCCTTCAGCGCGGAACATATCAAAATCTAACGTACGATAACCTAAGCGACCTAACTCATAATTATAGAAACCATCCAGTGCGCCGCTAAAGAATACATGATCGTATTCGTCACGCGACGCATGATCAAAGTTAGTATTCAACGTAGTTGTGATATTACTGTGGTCGAGAATTTTCTCAACGATCTCAGTATATCCATCCTTTGGCATCCCTTGGTATTTATGATTGAAATAGTTATCATCATAATTAAAGCGGACGGGTAAGCGTTTCAGAATGGATGCTGGAAGCTCTGAAGGTGACATTCCCCATTGCTTAATGGTGTAACCTTTAAAGAAAGCCTCATACAATTCACGACCTACAAAGCGTAATGCTTGCTCTTCGAAAGTTGTTGGCTCAACAATACTCTTATCACTTTTCTCTTCGATCAACTTGCGAGCTTCTTCAGGATTGCAAGTTGTTTTGAAAAACTGATTAATTGTGTGCAAATTGATTGGCAGAGAAAACACTTGGCCATTTACTGTCGTTTTTACCCGATTAGTATAAGGCATCATTTCTGTAAATTGTGAAATATATTCCCAAACTTCAGCATTATCGGTATGGAATATATGTGGGCCATAAGTATGTACCATGACACCAGTTTCATTATCGCGTTCACTATAACAGTTTCCTGCGATATGGGAACGACCATCAATAATACTAATTTTATGACCAGCTTCTGCCAGAATACGGCCAATAACTGCCCCAGAGAAACCCGCACCAACAATTAAAATATTCTTTTGCATCATTTGCCTATCACGCCATAGAGGCGACGTATTCATCGATAATAGAGTCCGCATCACCAATGGCTTTCAGCCGGTGGTTCTCTACCCAAATTACTTTATCACACACTTTTTTAACATCAGTCATGCTATGACTGACAAATAAAATTGTCACACCTCTTTCTTTAAATGCTTTAATCGTATTAATGCATTTTCTTTGAAACGAAATGTCACCAACAGCCAAGACCTCATCAATGATTAAAACATCTGGATCTACTTGGCTGATTACGGAAAAACCTAATTTTGCTAACATACCGCTAGAATAGACACGAATAGGCTCATCGATAAAACTACCTAACTCAGAAAACTCAATAATTTTATCGAGCTTTTTATAGACTTCAGAGCGCCTTAATCCTAAGAGTGTCGCATTTAATATTATATTTTCGCGTCCAGTTAACTCAGGATGAAATCCGCCTCCCAGTTCAAGCATGGATGCAACACGACCTTTGACCTTTACTTCCCCTTTACTAGGTTTTAACACTCCAGCTACCAAGCCTAAGGATGTACTCTTACCTGCGCCATTACGGCCAATCAGTGCAACCGACTCACCTTTGTTAACGGTAAAAGAAATATCTTCAATAGCTAAGTATTTACGTCCTTTTAAGAGACTCATTGCTCTCTTAGGGTGAAATAAAAGATCTTTAATACCAGAGCCGATATGGTGATAAAGTGGGTATTCTTTTGTAACGTTGGAAAATTCGATGACAACTGACATCATAATATCTCTGCAAAACGGAATTTGAGTTTATTAAACACCCACATACCAATGGCTAACACAACAATACCAGACGCATATAAATATGCCATATTCATATAATCAAGCTGACCATTCATGAAAAGGTCACGCCAAGCAAGGATCATATTTGCTAAAGGATTATAATCTATAATCCATTTGTATTGTTCCGGTATCATATCAGCTCCATACAAAATAGGAGTACAATAGAAGAGTAGCATTATCCCTAATGTTACAAAACGTTCAAGATCCCTAAAGAAAAGATTCAATGTTGAAAAAATCAAAGAAAAACCGAAGGTTATGATTATCTGACCAATTGCGATAATTGGAATACCCCACAACCAAACGATAGATGGAGACATGCCATAAATAAATAGAAACATCGCAATCACAGGGATCGTGCATAAAAAATGCAATCCTTCCATCATTACATTACTTAATGGAATAACAGAGCGTGGAAAGACTGTTTTCTTAATTATTTGAGCATTTGCAAGAAATGAAAACAGTGAGTTGGTCGCAGAACTTGCAAACCATTGCCAAGGAAATAAGCCCGTTATAAGAAATACCGTGTAGTTAGGTATCTGCACTCTCATTACTAATTTAAAAATAAAATAATATATCATTGCAAATAGCAATGGATTTGCAATCGACCATAAGTAACCGAACACACTGCTTTTGTAACGGACCTTAAGATCTTTGTTTGTTATAACAACAAGTAAATCGTACAGATATCCTAAATTATACTTCATCATCAATGCTCATTAGACATGCCTGCTATAATGCATGAATCCAGTTCAATTAGTAAAAAAAGGGTACGCTACCGCCCTTGGCTCAGAGAAACCAAATACCTCACCACTAGTCCCGTTGCTGGCATAGCATAGCTCTATGCACTCGCATTGTTGTCAATATGACGTAAATAGCTACTTTTACACATGACTTAGCATAAAATCCCCACCAAAGTCATGTTGTCAAGAAATTTTCTAATAATTGTAAAGTCTCGATTATCACAAATTATCAATTGGTTACAACACTCATTCGTTTGATGATAAAATGCTCAAGTAATCAATGAATTTGACAGTTCATTATAGACTTTTCTTACTCACAATCCAGCTTAACGTAGCTTTTTGAACAATAAACATACAGACAATGAATATCTCTTTGCTCGTAACTGCAATGGCTGGAACAAAGTTGTTTCGCATGAAACTCACAAAGACTACCTACAAACATCTTTTGCTCAATGTTCGTTATCCAAGATACCAGTTCGGATTCAGCACGCTTGAGCACCATAAACTGTTCACTGATTTCAATCGTTAAGAATCATCGCATTCATCCCACTCTTTTGCTTTTAAGAACTAAAAGTAACTGGTTTCAGTCTGAACGTGAGCAGCAGCCTGTCAAAGTGCAGAATCTCAAACAAAATAAGAATGAAAAATCAAGGTATTTACTTTAAGTTTATAGCCACCCGCATTGCTCCATCCGGCTATCACATAGTCGTCAATGAAAATGTGAATGATTACAACAATGTTCACCTTGGACACTTCTAACTTAAGCAAACAGAATCAAAAGCGCTGCGTTTAAAAATTGCTCGTATTAAACGAACCGTGTTAAGCATATTGTATGCACATGAAAAAACGATTTCGTGTTCTGGCTTACCCCAGAGCAGAATCCCCTTTACAGCTATGGTGAATCAAGGCTCGTAGCCCCTCCAGTACATGCCGCCCCAGCAGCCCATGACATAGGCCGTACTCTTTTACCACTTAAGCCTCGACCAGTACTCCTTCATCGTACATACCCCGTTTCCAATTTGGATATGTTCGGTTTAAGCCCCACAAATTTATAGTGGGAATGACCTCATCAGCGTTGGCAACCATTATAAAAGAAGCCCTCTTGATGAGGGCTTTATCACATATCACCGCCCAAGCAAAGCGGCGCGAAAAACGTCACAGAAACTAACGTTCAATCATTACCAAACAGATCGCGGGTATACACCTTCTCTTTCACATCAGCCAATTCTTCCGCCATCCGGTTAGAAATGATGACATCCGCTTCTTGCTTAAATGCATCCAAATCGCGTACAACGCGGGAATTAAAGAATTCATCTTCTTTCATCGCAGGTTCATACACAATCACTGGAATGCCTTTCGCTTTGATTCGTTTCATAATCCCTTGAATCGAAGATGCGCGGAAATTGTCGGATCCTGACTTCATGACGAGGCGATATACCCCAACCACTTTAGGCTTGCGGGCCAGGATGGAATCGGCAATAAAATCCTTGCGGGTACGGTTAGCGTCAACAATCGCACCGACGATGTTATTTGGCACAGACGCATAATTTGCCAGCAGTTGTTTAGTATCTTTCGGGAGGCAATATCCACCATAACCAAAAGATGGATTGTTATAGTGATTACCGATGCGCGGGTCCAGGCACACACCTTCAATAATCTGGCGGGAGTTTAGGCCCAGGCTTTCCGCATAGCTATCCAGCTCGTTGAAATAAGCCACGCGCATCGCGAGGTAGGTGTTCGCGAATAGCTTGATAGCTTCGGCTTCGGTCGAGTCGGTGAACAGCGTCGGGATATCCTTCTTCACTGCCCCTTCCTGCAGCAGCGAGGCAAAACGCTCGGCGCGCTCAGAACGTTCGCCGATAACGATACGCGACGGATGCAGGTTGTCGTACAGCGCACGGCCTTCGCGCAGGAATTCCGGTGAGAAGAAAATATTGTCGATACCCAGTTTTTCTTTAATCGAATTGGTAAAGCCTACCGGAATGGTAGATTTGATAACCATCACCGCGTTGGGGTTGATTTCAACGACGTCACGGATAACAGACTCAACGCTGGACGTATTGAAATAGTTCGTTTTGGGATCGTAATCGGTCGGGGTGGCGATGATCACATAGTCTGCATCGCGATAAGCATCGCGCTTATCAGTGGTCGCACGGAAATTCAGCGGTTTGGTCGCCAGATACTCTTCGATCTCTTTATCTACGATCGGCGACTGTTTCTGATTCAGCATGTCGACCTTGGCCTGAACGATATCCAGGGCCACCACTTCGTGGTGCTGGGCGATCAGAATGCCGTTCGACAGGCCGACGTAACCTGTTCCTGAAATAGTTATCTTCATTCGCTCTGTAACTTCTTCCGGTTAAACATTTGAGGGTGAATGCATCACCACCGTGGGACCCAACGTTGTCGGATCGGCTTGCGGCCAGTATATCGCGAATTACCGTGTCGCCGCCTATCAGACCTGACTGAATGCTGTTTTCAGACAATAAAAAAGCCCGGAGATGCGCTCCGGGCCTGGCTTTACGGATGAACTAATTCAGATTAATCCAGCCATTCGGTGTGGAACACACCTTCTTTGTCAGTGCGTTTATAGGTATGCGCACCGAAGTAGTCACGCTGAGCCTGAATCAGGTTCGCTGGCAGTACCGCAGCGCGGTAACTGTCGTAGTACGCCACCGCGGCAGAGAAGGTCGGTACCGGAATACCGTTCTGCACAGCATAGGCCACGACGTCACGCAGCGCCTGCTGGTATTCATCAGCGATATTTTTGAAGTACGGCGCCAGCAGCAGGTTGGCGATGCTCGCGTTTTCAGCGTAGGCGTCGGTGATTTTCTGCAGGAACTGTGCACGAATGATGCAGCCTGCACGGAAGATCTTCGCGATTTCGCCGTAGTTCAGATCCCAGTTGTACTCGTCAGACGCGGCACGCAGCTGAGAGAAGCCCTGCGCGTAGGAGACGATTTTACCCAGGTACAGTGCGCGACGCACTTTCTCAACGAACTCTGCTTTATCGCCAGCCAGTTTAGCCTGCGGGCCAGTCAGCACTTTAGATGCCGCCACGCGCTGGTCTTTCAGGGAGGAGATGTAGCGCGCGAAAACGGATTCAGTGATCAGCGACAGCGGTTCGCCCAGGTCCAGAGAGCTCTGGCTAGTCCATTTACCGGTGCCTTTGTTCGCCGCTTCGTCGAGGATCACATCAACCAGGTATTTACCGTCTTCATCTTTTTTGGTGAAGATGTCTTTGGTGATGTCGATCAGGTAGCTGCTCAGCTCGCCTTCATTCCACTCGGTGAAGGTGGTTGCCAGCTCTTCGTTAGACAGGTTCAGGCCACCTTTCAGCAGAGAATAGGCTTCAGCAATCAACTGCATGTCGCCGTATTCGATACCATTGTGGACCATTTTCACGTAATGACCCGCACCGTCAGCACCGATGTAGGTTACGCAAGGCTCGCCGTCTTCCGCCACAGCGGCAATTTTAGTCAGGATAGGCGCAACCAGCTCATACGCTTCTTTCTGGCCGCCAGGCATGATGGATGGGCCTTTCAGCGCGCCCTCTTCACCACCGGACACGCCGGTACCAATGAAGTTGAAGCCTTCAGCTGACAGCTCACGGTTACGACGAATGGTGTCCTGGAAGAAGGTGTTACCACCATCAATGATGATGTCACCTTTATCAAGGTAAGGTTTCAGGGAATCGATGGCAGCATCGGTGCCCGCGCCTGCTTTCACCATTAACAGGATACGACGTGGGGTCTCAAGAGACTCGACGAACTCCTTGACCGTGTAGTGAGGAACCAGCTTTTTGCCTGGATTCTCAGCGACAACTTCTTCGGTTTTTTCACGGGAGCGGTTGAAGATAGAGACGGTATAACCACGGCTTTCGATGTTGAGCGCCAGGTTGCGCCCCATCACAGCCATACCGACTACGCCGATTTGTTGCTTGGACATTTTATACTCCTGTCAAGTGATCTGCCTAGCACATACGCTACTCTGAAAATTCTTGAGTATACTAACGCAAAACACGTCATGTAAGCCATCACTGATGCAAGTGTATATCGTTACTCACTTGACATATTTTTCTTTAAATCATAAAGAACCCTGTATAAAATGACTTTTTTTAATCTTACTGTTACTTACTATTGGGTATCTATACAGCTTCTTCTTAAGTCAAGGAATGTGAATGTCCTCTAATTCTTTCGATGCTATCGACATAAATGTCCCTATTGTGGTCGATTTAGACGGTACACTGTCAAAAACAGATACTTTGCATGAAGGCATCGTATCGGTTTTTTTAAGAAAACCGCAGAAAATCATCGGGTTAATATTCTCTCTCTTTAAAGGGAAAACTGCGTTTAAAGAATATGTAACAAAAACCATAACTCAAAATGCCGAAACTTTTTGTTATAGGTATAATTTTATTGATTATTTGAAAAGAGAAAAGCGTCATGGACGAAAAATCCATCTCGTTACTGCATCAAATCAAAAAATAGCTGACTCAGTACAGAAACACCTCAATTTCTTTGATAGTGTAAAAGGTTCCGATACTGAATTTAATCTTAAAGGTGTTAACAAACTTAGTTGGCTCAAAAAACATTTTCCTCATGGTTTTATTTATTGCGGTGACCATAAAGTAGACCTTCCTATTTGGAATGATTCTGTTGGTGCTATTCTCGTTGGAGAAGGTACACGTTTTAAATCCAAAATTAAACAGGAAATCCCTTCTCTTCTATTTGAAGACCCAAAGGTCAATATTTTAAAAGTTTGGTTAAAACAACTCAGAATTCATCAATGGGCAAAAAATATTCTCATTTTCGTGCCATTATTTTTAGCTCATGAAGTAACCAATACTCATGCACTAACCCGCACTATACTGGCTTTCATTGCATTTGGCTTCATTGCTTCCGCAACCTATATTATCAATGACATAGCAGATCTTGATGCGGACCGTCAACATAAAACAAAAAGAAATAGGCCTATTGCTAGCGGGAATATATCCCTTCTTCATGGGCTAATTGGGACTGTGTTCTTAATATTAATAGGCAGCACGCTATCAATATATATTTCCACTGGGCTAACGCTCTGTATTGCTCTATATGTTGTTCTAACTTTAGGTTATTCCTTCAAACTGAAGAGAATACCGATGCTAGATGTTGCAGTGATTGGTTTTCTTTTCACTTTGCGAATTATAATGGGTTCTATATTGAATGAATTACCCTTGTCGCCATGGCTAAATTCATTCTCAGCCCTGCTATTTTTCTCATTAGCATTAGCTAAAAGACATGTTGAGATACTTAAATCAGACCAAAGTGTCACGGATAAAATTGGTGGACGCGGTTACCATTATTCCGATTGGCCTTTAACTTTAGTTTTTGGTATTAGTAGCGCTGTATGTTCTATTTTGATAATGTTACTCTTCTTGACGCAAGAGGCGATGATACAGTTGAATTACTCATCCCCTAAATGGTTACTCATAGAACCAATCTGTGTTTTCCTCTGGGTAATAAGAATATGGTTCTTGAGTCATCGAAAAATATTATCTGATGATCCAGTAATTTTTGCTATCAAAGACAAAACAAGCATATTTTTAGGTATGATTGTTATACTAAGTTTTATAGTCGCAAGCTATTGCTAAGAAATGGTGAATAATGAGTTTATTAGTCCTAGTATTGGCGCTAACAAGCGTTTCTCTCAATGCTTTTGCACAAGTTGCATTAAGAAAAACAATGCTGACAATTCCAGCGCTACCAGAAACTATAACAGGTTATTTTGGATTTGGCATACAGTTATTGATGAATCCATGGTTTATTGTGGGGATGAGTTGTTACGTTTTCAGTATAGGTTTATGGATGGCTGTTTTAGGTAAAGTGGAAGTGAGTTTAGCTTATCCGCTATTATCCTTTGGATACATTATCGCTGCTGCGATCGGTTATTTTTTCCTCAAAGAAGATGTAAACACAATGCGAATCATTGGATTATCACTCATCTGCGTGGGAATAGTATTTATTTCAAGGAGTGCATGATGCGTCATATTATAACAGGTGGTAGTGGATTTACAGGTAGCGTATTAACACGCCGCTTACTTGAAAGAGGTAAAGAGGTCATCAATTTAGATATTCGTGAACAACCTATTATTGCTTTGCGGAGGAATGTATGTTTTGTTCATGGTGACGTAACCGATAATGAAACTCTTAAGAAACTTAATTTAAAAGAAGACGATGTCATTTATCACTTGGCTGCCAGGCAGTTTGCTGATGCTGTACCAAGAACAGATCGTGAAGGTTGGTTTAATGACGTAAATGTTCGTGGTACAGAGTCTGTTGTTAAAATAATGAAACAGACAGGATGCCATAAATTGGTTTTCTTTTCGACGGATATGACGTATGGGGTTCCGTCCGTTTGTCCTGTACCTCCAAGTCATGCGCAAAATCCTCTCGGGCCATACGGGAATAGTAAAATTCTGGCAGAACAAGTTATTCGTGCAGAAAATTGCATTAATGCAACAATATTCAGGCCACGTTTGATCACAGGCCCTGGTCGACTAGGGATTTTAGGTAAGTTATTTAAATTAATCAAACATAACTTACCTGTTCCAATGATTGGTAGCGGTAATAATCGATATCAAATGGTGAGCGTTGAAGATTGTGCATTAGCAGCCGAACTTGCGGTTAAAAACGCATGTCCAAACATCAATCTTAACTTAGGCTCAACTGCTCCTCCTACAACTAAGGAATTGCTTGCAGGTATAATTAAACATGCCAATTCTAAATCTACTTTACTTCCTTTACCTGCAGGGCTATTAAAAACCTTGCTATCGTCCATGGATAAATTAGGATTAACCTTGCTTTATCCTGAACAATTTGGAATAGCAGATAAAAACATACTTCTTGATACATCATTAACATATGAAACTCTCGGATGGACAACATCTAAATCGGACATTGTTGCCATGTGTGAAGCATATGATTCTTTTTTAGGACTAAATAAGCCACCTGCGTAGTAGCGCTAGTTTCAATATAGCCCCTGAAAAGGGGCTTTCCCTCCAGACCAAAATGGCTCTGTCATTTTAATTTCTCTATACCTAGTCATCTTGGTACCAGACATACTGTCGGATTTGTTTATTTTCACCTATAAAGCACACATATATAATCTTTCCCAGAAGAGATTTACCTGCTGCTTTAAGGAACAAATACTTGTTTTAGTTCCATAAGCTTTATCCATATTAGAAACTCAGTCATGTCGATGCCGAGTAGCTAGTGAAAGATTTGGCATTTCAGCAATATACTCCTCTAGCTAATACTCTCCAGCTGTCATGATTAGTAGCTGTGCCTACCACTTCGCAATTGCGTTGTGCAAGTTTAAGTAAAAATATTTATAGTGGACACTGAGCTGTTATTTCAAAAGTCATAACTCTTACTTCTAATTTTTTCGATAACTCTATCTGTATCTATTATGACATTTAATTTTATATATAATTAAATTATCCTGACTGCGCTAATGGTCATTTATTTACAAATATCGCAACCAATAAAAAATCAATCATCAATTTTCACTATAGAGGATAGCTTAGAGATACTTTACCCTTAACTTCATATTGTAAAAAACCACCTGCATAGCAGTTGTCTTTGAAAAAGCTCTCCCTAAAAGAGGGCTTAAACACTACCCTTCCAGTCCCAGATGTATTTGTCTTTCTTCTTCCTCTTTGGCTACCTTGTCCTGGGACCGTACATATCGTCGGATGATTTCTTCGTTTGCCCCTACTGAATCCACAAAATATCCTCTTTGACAAAAAGTGACTACCCCAAAGCTTGTACTTCCTGAGATTAAGAAACTTCGCGAACAGCCTGATGGCCATTCGGCCCTTCACAAATCCCATTAACTCGAAAACACTTAAACTTCTTGGGGTTCTGACAACCAGATGTATATGATCTATTTGCACATTTAGTTCTACCACCGTGCATTTCTTCATGCTGCAGTAGATGTAGATACTACGATAAAGCTCTTTACCAAAGTTGCCCTTGAGGATTTTGTATTTGTACTTCGGGGCCCATACGAGATGATACTGACAGCGATAGAACGATAGAATACGTGGGAAGCGGATTCATATCTGCTCATGCTATTTACTCCTTGATTTGCTGGTAACAAAACGGAGCAGTATTTAGTATGGGCATTCTACAGGCAAAGCTTCACATGAACGATCACCCTCGATAGGCGGTGGTTTAAGATTGATAAAAAATATGCCATCAACATTGTCAATGGCATAAGCGTTTACTCTCCCCCCATGGTTTATAAATTATTTTTGGGAATATAACTTACTTTCCTAGAGAGAACAGTTGTAGCTACAATTAATAACACACCTAATAAGAATATAGGAACAGCATATTTCCACGAAGATGGTTTATATCTAATCTCAAGGATCCCACCTTTATTAACATCAACGTATGGAATAAAACCAGCATATATCTGGAATGGAATTTGTTTCCCATTCATATAAACACTATATCCTTTCCAACCTACTCTAGAAAAATAATATCGCCCGCCTTCATATATTTTATATTTATCTAAATTATTTCCTCGATCAATAACTGAAACCCGAGAACCCCTTTCAGAATTAACACCAGCACCAGTCAAAGCATCGTTTTCATAATGGATAAACCCTTTGTTTTCTGTACGAACATATCCACAACTAGCTAATTTATTTTGTAACCGAAGATTATCATTCCCTTTATTAATTATAAACAATGAAACATCGAGCTTATTCAAAATACACTGATAACGACCATCAAAATCATTTGAAAGATTGTTTACTAACATCTCCATATCAAATATGGCATGAGCTGTATAATAATGGAAAATATCAATAATAGCTTTATTTCCAACTGGGGAATATCCATTTACAGATGAAATGTTATACCATTGTAGATTCGCACTGCTTGTTTTTTCATAGCTATCTGCGTACCCATGAACGCCAGTTGCGACTAATATCCTTCCGGATAAGTTAGGTACATCTATTCTATTTTTTATAGTGTTTGATGCTAAATATCCGTTAGCCAACGTAGTACAGTTATTTTTAAAAATTAAAAGCGGTAAAATCAACGATATCAATACGATGCATATTGGGTTCTGCCATAGTTTTTTATATGTCAGCACATACATAATCAATGTTGTAGAAATAACCAGTAAAAAATAAACACGCCTATCAGGCAGATCACCTTTTAACCAAGATAAAATTGCTGTCAATAGAATTACAGTGGTAATTATATTAATGAATTTTTTTGATACGCTCCATCCTGTACTCCCAATAATTGATGCAGCAAATATTAAAAAATATGAGAAAAATGGGAGATATCTAAATTGCCATCTTGTAGGGCCTAATTGCTGAGGTAACTGGGTTAATATGAAAAAGATACCAGCAAGAATTAAAAATGGATACGCTGTGGATGGGATTTTTTTGTTTACAAATGCATTCCATATTATAATTCCTGGAATGATACCGATAAAGCCGATAGCTATTGGCCAATATCTATACCCTCCAAATGTATTAATATAACCATTATAAAATGGATTAAATCCCATTAAAATCTGATCCCAACTGGGACTTAAAAAATTACCAAAGTTATTTACCCCACCTGGTCTATCCAAATAGCCTCCATTAGCCACATATTCCGAAAATGCAGGCGTAACTATAAATACACATCCTAACAAAATCATTGCATATAATATTTTTTGCTTCAACGCGAGACCAGGCATAAAACCGACATAAATAATCAAGAATACAGCATACGCTATAATTGCATGAGGCCATCCTGAAAGGAAAAGAAACACTACTGATAAACAATTTATTAAAACGGATCTTACTGTATTTGTTCTAATAAAATAAATAGTCGACGCGACGCTCATTAAAAACCAAGCATGGCCACTAAGCCCGTTATACCAAGACGCCGCGTATATATATACAACAATCGGATTGATAGTTATAGATGCAGCAGCTATAAAACTAAGTGAGTTATTATTACTCAATTGTTTTGCTGCCCACAATGACGCAAAAGAAATAATAAATAAATTAACAAAAACTAAAAAATATGATGTTAAATTCATATTTTTTACTAATGCAGTGAAGATGGAAGCAACAATATTTGTTGGTAAAAATATTGCCCTATCAATATCCACAAGCATATTATCGCCGATTAGTGTTTTGTTAATGATAATCGGAACTTCACCATTCAGCCATGACCGTCCCTGTTGCATTAAATTCGGCAAATAGCTATTATTTGCATCATCTATATGGAAAAATGATGGAAATCCAATTAAGAAAACAAACATAACTGTTGCAGTTATAAATAATGCTTGTGTTATGTTATTCTTCAAGATTTGCTGTATATATTTCATTCCAATCTCAATAAATGTATGAGTTAACCCGACAAAACATACTAACTTTCGTTTGAATTTTGGACTAGCATTTCACACTTAGTAGCAAATGCGTGTCATATAAAACGATAAAATACCCAAAATAAATATTAATGACTAATAGACAGATGGTTCAATAGAAAATATTTATAATGATTTATTACGATAAATATTAGAAAAAATACCGCCGCCATGGAAATCTTGCATCAATGACGGCTTTTACTACTTCAAAGATCCAAAAAAATTATTTAGCTCAACATTTTCTCGAGACTTTTACGAAAAGCGACACCATCCTTCAAATTCCGCAACCCATACTGCACAAACGCCTGCATATACCCCATCTTCTTCCCGCAGTCGTAGCTCTCACCCGTCATCAGCATCGCATCAACAGACTGCTTATTCGCCAGTTCGGCGATCGCATCCGTCAGTTGAATTCGGCCCCATGCCCCCGGCACGGTCTTCGCCAGTTCAGGCCAGATATCGGCGGAAAGTACATAGCGGCCTACGGCCATCAGATCGGATTCCAGCGTCTGCGGCTGGTCAGGTTTTTCGATAAAATCAACGATACGGCTAACTTTACCTTCGACATCCAGCGGCTCTTTCGTTTTGATGACGGAGTATTCAGACAGGTCGCCCGGCATACGTTTCGCCAGCACCTGGCTACGCCCGGTTTCGTTGAAACGCGCCACCATGGCGGCAAGGTTGTAGCGCAGCGGGTCGGCGCTTGCGTTGTCCAGCACGATGTCCGGCAACACAACCACAAACGGGTTATCGCCGACAATCGGATGTGCGCACAGGATAGAGTGCCCCAGGCCCAGCGGCTGCGCCTGGCGAACGTTCATTATGGTCACGCCAGGAGGACAGATAGATTGAACTTCAGCCAGCAGCTGACGCTTCACGCGCTGCTCAAGCAGTGCTTCCAGTTCATACGAGGTATCGAAGTGGTTTTCCACCGAGTTTTTCGATGCGTGTGTGACCAGAACGATTTCTTTGATCCCTGCAGCAACCACTTCGTCGACGATGTACTGAATCATCGGCTTGTCAACGATCGGCAGCATCTCTTTAGGGATGGCCTTCGTGGCAGGTAGCATGTTCATACCCAATCCCGCTACCGGAATGACTGCTTTCAAATTAACCATTATCTTGTCCACCTATATATCGGTTGATGAATTATAGCGATTAAACATGTTTAATCCACTCTGTTTTGTCATAGTACTGATTTGAGTCAGGATGATCCCTGGATGTAATCCGATAATTCAGTGGATTGCCGTGCTCAGCGGCGCGGCAGCGCAAAGTTGAGGCGTTCTGTGTTGACAACATGCTGATCGACCCGATCAATATCCACCGCCGCCTGCCCTTTCTCATTCACCGCCCTCACGTTCGCCAGCGACAGCAGCGTATCCTGCTTCGCCATAAACTTCCCACGCACATCCTTGCGTAAATCGAAGTTCAGCTTCAGCGCAGGCCCACGAGAGGAGAGTTGCATCACGTTGATGTTCCTCAAAAAAATGTGTTGCGGTTTGTTATGAATCTCCAGCGAAGCGTGCTTCATGGACAGGTTGGTGATAGAGACAAACGAGGGGTTGTTACCTGAGGAAATTTGAATACCGCGGACCGTATAGGCCAAAGCACTGTTGTCCATCTGTATATTATTCAGGCGGAAGTTTTGCGGTATCGACAAATAATTGCCTTTGATAACACCGTAGCCAATCAGCATTCCCGCGCTATTAACCATATCGACACCATCAATAACGAAATTATCACAGCCGTAGATCGCCACCGTGGCGTTATCTATTCCCGCCTGCTTGCTGAATTCCGGCGTGATATTGCTGGCTTTCACATTACGTATAATAAAGTGTTTGCCGTTTTCCACGTGCACCAGCTGGCGGCAGTTGCTGCCGGTGATGTTGGCGACGACAAAGTTTTTCACCGCCTGCTCTTCCGGGTAGCCATTATC
The DNA here is from genome assembly GCF_019930565.1 of Kluyvera sp. CRP. NCBI lineage: Bacteria > Pseudomonadati > Pseudomonadota > Gammaproteobacteria > Enterobacterales > Enterobacteriaceae > Kluyvera > Kluyvera sp. CRP. The sequence goes on from NZ_CP082841.1 coordinate 4,416,907, forward strand.
GTAGGTGCTGCCGGCCAGGCCGATCCCGATGCCCCAGTTGACCTTACCGTTGGTGCAGTCGATATGGTCGATGACGTGGTCGGAGATAAGGATATTGCGGTCGTTAATCGCCACGTTCCACTCAATGGCGTCGCCCTGCAGATAGCTGAAGTGGCAGTGGGTGATGTTCACATCAAGCCACTGATTATGGTAGCCCTGACGCAGAATACCGTAATTGGCTTTGGTGATGGTCAGGCGGGTAATGGTCAGGTTACGCAGCGTACGCTTGTCTTTCCCGCCGATGAAAATCTGCGCCACCGGGCCGTAGCCGCTCATCGTCAATCCAGCAATCGTACAATCACTGCCACGGACGTCCAGCGTAATGTTGTAAAGGCTGGCTTCACCACTGCCGATCACCTGGCAGCCCTTTTGCAGGATAAAGCGCCCGCGCCCGTTACCTTTCAGGGCACCAGCAACCGCCAGCGTTTTTCCCGGCGGCAGCGTAATCGCCGTATTGATATTGTCGACAACCACCCCCGCCGGCACGTTGACCGTGTCGGCCTGCGCGAAGGCCTCATTGAACGCGCGGATCCAGTCGCCATTGTGTACGTAGTCACGTATGTCCACTGCCGAGCGCTTCTCGGCGGCACGCGCGCCGGTTGCTGAAAGTACCGGTAAGGCCGCGGCAAGCGTTGCCCCGGCGGTAAGGAAGTAACGTCGGGTTAAGGTGTGCATAGCGCCTCCTTAGCAAAGCGTCTGCAGCAGGCTGGCAAGCTGCCGGTTAATCACCTGCTGATTAAAATCGGTTTCGACTTTCTCACGTGCGCGCGCCAGCACCGGCTGGAGGCTGTGCGCATCCATCCGGCCAAGTGATTGCAGTTTGTCCGCCAGCGCCGTGGCGTCGTACTCCTCCACCAGCCAGCCAGAATGACCGGAGTCAATCAGTTCCGGGATGCCGCTGTGGACCGTCGACAGCACCGGGATCCCCACCGCCATCGCCTCCATGAGCGCCACCGGAATACCTTCCATATCGCCATCGGCCCCCGTTACCGAGGGCAGCAGGAAGACGTCAGCTTCATCAAGCAGCATTTTCACTTCATGACTGGGCTTAAAACCCGGCATTTCTACGTGATCTTCCAGCTGATACTGTTCAATCAGGGTGCGCAGACGGCGCTCCCACGGCCCGATGCCGAGGATGCGATAGCGAAAGTTGACGCCACGCTCTTTCAGCTGACGGCAGGCCTCAATCGCTACATGTAGCCCCTTTTTCTCAGTCAGACGCGCAACGGAGAGTATCTGCAAGCAGCCATCGGGCGCTTTTAGCGGGCGCAGCGAGAAGCGGTCCATGTTTACGCCCATTCTTGATACGGTAATTTTATCCGTCGGGCAGCCCATCGCCTGCAGCCGGTCGGCCCACAGTTGGCTGATGGGCAACATCATGTCGCCGCGGCGGAACAGCTGCTGATATTCGCTGGTGTAGTGGTTCAACACTCCGCGGCTTGAGATATCAATACCGTGAAAGACGGTGGCTATCTTCCCGTCGATCACCCCCAGTTCGCGCAGCTTGGCGGCGGTCACTCCTGCCGGGCCAAAGTGGGCGATGTAAACATCGGCGACAATCGGCGCGGGCGTGCGGCTACAGATAGAAGAGAGGATCAGGTTGCGCGCCTCCTGCCCGTAGCGCCGCGCGTTTAACGCCCGCCAGACGGCGGGACGGTGTAAACTGCGCAACGTGCTGAACGCGCGATAGCGTAGCTTCTCCAGCGCCGTTGACGGCTCATCCTGTAACCAGCGAACTTTGTCCGCCAGTTGATATTGGGTATAAGCCGCATGAGTGTTGGTCAGGTCGCCCTTTTGTAGGGCGACAATCTCCACCTCATAACCCATCTCGATAAACGCCACGATCTGGTTTAAGACAAACGTCTCAGACGATAAAGGGAATTTCAGCAGGAAGAAGCTGACTTTCATCGGCCCTCCCGGATGCGGTTCAGCACCGATTCAATCATGGTGAAGCCCTTCTGGCGTTCCCCCTCCACCGCCGCGGCGACTTTCTCGCCCAGCGCCGGAAGCTGGTTGAGAATATCGCCCACCACGCCTTGCATCGAGCCGTCGAGCAGGTGACGAATGTCGATGGCCATCTCAGGCATACCCAGCTGCTGCATAATGCCCGCTGATTTGTGCTCGTAGTTAATGGCAATCGCCGGCGTGCCGAAGTTCATCGAGATAATCGCCGAGTGCAGGCGGGTACCGATAGTCAGTTCGCAGGAGGCAAGAATTTTGCCAATCTCCACGTCATTAAGTTCGTCCATGGCGATATGGAAATGCTCGCGGTTTTTGACGTACTGCGCCATGCGCAGCGCGACCATGCGGTCATCGCGGTTGTAGCGGTCGATACTGGTACAGGTAGAAAGCGCCAGCACCTGATAACCGTCGTCAATCATACGGTTCACCACCTCGGCAAACGCTTTCTCATAAGCCTGCTGGGTGGTGCCCAGACGTTTATCAAACGGCTCCAGCTCGCGCAGGGTGATCGCCACGGTTTTACGCTGTGCGGTCAGGTTCAGCCAGTGTTGTACCGCGTAACTGGGTTCGAAACTGTCGTTACGGTGCTCAACCAGCCAGGCGGTATCCACGCCCTGCTCTACTTTGCTGGTATCAATTTGCGCTTTCGCCATCAGTTCACGGCTCACGGTTTCACGCAGAATCAAGGCGTTAGTGCGGCCAAAGACGTAGTTTGCCAGCTCGTTGAAGTCCGGGTTCTGGAACGGGCCAACGCTGTGGCCAATCATGTAGATAGGCTTGTTGGCCATAAAAGCGCACAGCGGGTACTCAAAGTGAGTCAAGCCGTAGAGATCGACGTAGTTCGACCCACCTACCTGAATAATCGCGTCATAGTTGCCAAGGAAACGCACAAACTCATGAAACTCTGGCGCAATTTCAAAGTTGCGCAGTTTGCCTTCGCCGGTCACCTTGGCCAGCAGGATCTTGTGCTGGAAGCGGCGACGCAGCACTTTCTTCACGCGCCCGCTCACCCCTGCCGCCGCCTGCTGTTTCTGGCTCAGCTGATACAGCGGATCGGCAATAATCTCACGCCCCTGCAACCAGGAGGAACTGATCGGGAAACGGCTCATTACGTCCATTTCAACGTCCGGCTGCTGGCGAAGAATCGCATCGAGCAGGCCGCGCATAATCGCGCTGTCGCCGCGGTTGCCGCAGGTGTGGTTTCCCAAAATTAGTAATTTCATCATGGCCTCATCAAAAAGGGGTTCAAGCAAATCAATCAGGAACGCGTAATAACGTTTTCAGTTTTCCGCTCCGACAGAGCGGTTTTTTTAGTTCAAGCAACAGGCTGTGGCGCGACAGCATGATCACCAGCGCAAAGCTGACTACCCCAGCCAGCACCTGCATCGCCAGCAGCGCGGAGAGAGAAACGCTGCCTTCCAGCAGTCGCCCCACCGCGTAGCTTGAAATCAGCGTCGGCAGGGAGAGACGAAACGGCAGCCACAGGCTCTGCAGGTAATCGCGGTAGCCCGGCCCCAGCACCGGTTTAATCATCACGAAGTAGCTGAGGATGGTGTTGATGATTTGCACCAGCAGGAAGCCCAGCGTGACGCCAATCGCGCCGCCGAGCTGCCCGCCGATAATCACCGCAGGAATAAACAGGAAGGTCTTAAAGACGTTGAATTTAAAGCTGATATCCACTCGCGCTTTGGCCATCAACAGCGAACCGATCGGGTTGCCCACCGAGCGCAGCAGCCCCACCACGCACAGCAACTGGAGGATTGGCACGATGTGCAGCCATTTGTCGCCAAACACCAGCGGCACAAAGTTATTGCTCACCACCATCAGCCCCAGCAGCGCCGGGAAATTGATGATCCCCACCACCGACAGCAGCTTGTAGAAGTTCACTCGCAGCTTGTCGGTGTCGTCCTGAATCTTGGCGAACGCCGGGAACAGCACGCGGGTGATGATTGGGTTAAGCTTCATCGGCGGCACCACCGCCACGTTGTAGGCGAGGTTATAGCCCCCGGCCACGCTGGCGCCGAGGATGCGCGCGAGCGTCAGCGTCGACAGGTTAGTGTTGATGTAGTTAACAATACTGTCCGCCGTCAGCCATGCGCCAAAGCGCAGGTTAGGCATGACCGTGGTCAGCGAAAAATGCAGACCTGGACGATAAATCTTGCGGCCAAAATAGCCGAACAGCAGCGTACGTACGGCGCTGTTGACCAGATAACCCAAAATTGCGGTCATCGCCAGCGGCCAGAAGCAGGCGCTGATCACCGTAAAGGTAAAGCCCGACAGCACCGCTGCGGTCTCAATGGAGCCGATTTTGTTAAACTCCAGCTCTTTTTGCATCAGCGCACGAAATTGCTGACCGTGGGGGATCACCACGAAGGCCAGCGACAGCGTTTTGATCAACGGCGCGAGATCCGGGTTGTGCAGCAACCGCGCAATGGTATCGCTCAGCAGATACACCGCGGCAAACACCGCAATCCCCAGCCCGACGTTCAGCCAATAGAGCGTGGTCAGCTCAATCTGGCTGATGGCTTTACGCTGAATAATCGAGTTGGCGATACCAAAATCCGACAGCGTGTCCGCCAGCGCGATAATCACCAGCGACACGGTGAGCAGACCAAACTGATGGCCGTCAAACAGCCGCGCCAACACGGTCATCTGCGCCAGCCCCAGGCCAATAATCACCACCGTCGCCATCGCCGACCATTTCGCGCCATTGATGGTTTTTTCTCTCAGGCCCATGTCACTTCCTCAGTAGGCTGCTTTGTTGACAAAGCCTTTGAACACCGTCAGGAAGACGATCTTGATATCGAGCCACAGGCTCCACTCGCGGATGTATTCGAGATCGAACTCCACCCGTTTTTCCATCTTCTCGAGGGTATCGGTTTCACCGCGCCAGCCGTTGATCTGCGCCCAGCCGGTAATGCCAGGCTTCACTTTGTGGCGCAGCATGTAGCCTTCAATCAGTTGACGGTACTGTTCGTTGTGCGCCACCGCGTGCGGACGCGGGCCGACGATAGACATGCCGCCGGTGAGCACGTTGATAAACTGCGGCAGTTCATCCAGCGAGGTGCGGCGCAGGAAGTTGCCGACACGGGTCACACGCGGGTCGTTTTGCGTCGCCTGTTTCACCACCTTGTCGTTCTCCATGACCTTCATCGAGCGGAATTTCCACACTTTGATCGGCTTACCATCCATACCGTAGCGGGTCTGGCGGAAGATGATGGGGCCCGGCGAACTCAGCTTCACCGCCAGCGCGATGCAGCACAGCGCAGGCGAAATCAGCAGCAGAATGCCCAGCGCCAACACGATATCCTCCAGCCGTTTGATAATACGATTCACCCCGGAGAGCGGCGTGTCGTACAGCGGCACCAGCGGAATACCGTTCACCACCTCTACGCGTGAATGCAGGATGTTGAAGGTGAAAACATCCGGGATCAGCAGCACCGAGCAGGTGGTGTCGGCGAGAGAACGGACCACCTCTTTAATCTGGCTCTCTTCCTGCATCGCCATCGAGATGTAGACGTTGTGGATTTTGCCGCTGCGGGCATCGTCGAGCAGTTGTTCAAGATTGCCCATCCAGTCGGCGTTAACGCCGCCTGGTTTAGCATCGTAATAGCTGCCGACCACTTCATAGCCCAGCCACGGCTGGTTGCGGAAGCTTTCGAGCAGCGCCTGCCCTTCCGGCATATCCCCGGCGACGGCCACATAGCGGGTGTTATAGCCGCGATGGCGCAGCATGCCAGCGCCGTAGCGAATGAACGCGCGGCTCGCCAGCATGCCGATGGTGCTAATCAGGTACCACGCCAGCCACATGGTAAAGTTGGTATTAAAATCATCGTTAAACGCCAGCAGTCCGGCGGCAAACACCAGGCTCAGCGTCCAGTTCTGCAACAGCAGCAGCAATTCGGTGGTGATACGCACGCCGCGCCAGGAGCGGTAGAAATCGGTAATCCCGCCAATCATCTGGAAAACGACCAGCGTCACCAGCGCCATCAACAGATGGAGATATAAAAACGGCAACGCAACCGCCTGACACACCAGCCACAATCCCCCCAACATGATGGTGATGTCGGAAAAACGCTGCACCATGGAGATTAACGATGCATTCGTTTTAGCTCGTTCGCGCTTTTTTAGAGTCGTCATCGTTGGTCCTATTCGTCGTTTCCCCTCACCCCGGCCCTCTCCCCAAAGGGCGAGGGAGAAAAACCAATCCGCAGCCTGCACGTTCGGTTCCCTCTCCCCTCTGGGGAGAGGGTTAGGGTGAGGGGCAATAATTACTGATTAAGCAACGCCAGAATGTCCTGCGTTCGCGCCTGCATCAGCGGCGTATTTCCGCGAGACTCCACGTTCAAGCGCACCACCGGTTCGGTATTGGAAGAACGCAGGTTGAAGCGCCAGTCGGCAAACGCCAGGCTGATGCCGTCAGTACGGTCGATCTCCAGCGCGCTGCCGGCAAAATGTGCTTCCACGCGGGCAATCGCTTCTGACGGTGCCGCCAGATGACTGTTGATTTCACCGCTCGCCGGGAACGCCGCCATGCGGTCGCGTACCAGTTCACCCAACGTTTTGCCCTTCAGGCACAGCAGTTCGCTGACCAGCAGCCAGGGGATCATGCCGCTGTCGCAGTAGGCGAAATCACGGAAGTAGTGATGGGCGCTCATTTCACCGCCGTAAACCGCGTCGTCCTGACGCATGCGCTCTTTAATAAAGGCATGACCGGTTTTCGACATCACCGGCGTGCCGCCCGCAGCTGTGACCACGTCCACGGTGTTCCACGACAGACGCGGGTCGTGAATGATGCGCGCGCCGGGGTTCTTTTCGAGGAAGGCTTCCGCCAGCAGGCCGACGATGTAGTAGCCCTCGATAAATTGTCCTTTCTCGTCGAACAGGAAGCAGCGGTCGAAGTCGCCATCAAAAGCGATACCCATATCGGCACCGTATTTGATGACCGCATCGCGGGTATCCGCGCGGCACTCCGGCAGCAGCGGGTTAGGAATACCGTGCGGGAAGGTACCGTCCGGGGTGTTGTGCACTTTGATCAGACTCACCGGCACATTCAGCGCCTTGAAGCGGGCTTCCAGCGCGTCAATCACCGGGCCTGCCGCGCCGTTACCGGAGTTCACCACCAGCTTCAGCGGCGTCAGGTTTTGCACGTTGATGTAGCCCAGCAGATGGTCGATATAGGCGTCACGCAGGTTGATTTTCTGGTAGCTACCGCGCGCGGCCTCATTGACCGGTGGGAAGTCGTTGGCTTCCGCCAGGCGCTGTACGTCGCGCAGGCCGGTATCGCCGCTGATGGGGCGCGCGCCTTCCCGCACCAGCTTCATGCCGTTGTAATCCATCGGGTTATGGCTGGCGGTCACTTCAATGCCGCCATCAACGCCGAGATGGAAGGTGGCGAAGTAAATTTCTTCGGTGCCGGAAAGCCCGATATCGAGCACGTCAACGCCCGCGTCGCGCAGGCCATTGGCTAACGCCAGTTTCAGCGCCTCGCTGGTCAAGCGCACATCGCCGCCCAGCACGATAGTTTTCGGCTTCAGATATTCACCGTAAGCGCGGCCAATGCGCCACGCGATGTCTTCATTCAGCTCTTCGCCGAGCTTGCCGCGGATGTCGTAGGCTTTAAAACAGGTTAATTTCGTCATGTTTTTACCTTTCTTCAGGCAACAGTTCGCCCTGACCGTTATGGCCATCAATTTTGGTGTCGTGATTTGCCGGATGCGCCGCGCTTATCCGGCCAGCCGGGCGCTACACGCGCCCGTAACGATCCTGGAAACGCACCACGTCGTCCTCTTCCAGATAGGCGCCAGATCGCACCTCAATCAGGTCGAGCGGGATTTTCCCCGGGTTTTCCAGGCAGTGGGTGACGCCAAGGGGGATATAGATAGATTCGTTCTCACCCAGCAGCGTAATCTGGTCATTGAGAGTGACTTTGGCGGTGCCCGCCACCACAATCCAGTGTTCCGCTCGGTGGTGATGCATCTGCAGCGACAGCCCTTCCCCCGGCTTCACGGTGATGCGCTTAACCTGATAGCGATCGCCGGAATCAATCGAGTCATACTTGCCCCACGGGCGGTAGACTTCCCGGTGGATGTGGTGTTCGTGGCGGCCGTCGGCCTTAATCTTCTCGACCACCTTTTTCACGTCCTGCACCGCGTTGCGATCGGCGATAAGCACCGCGTCTTTGGTTTGCACCACCACCAGGTCCTTTACCCCGACGGTCGTCACCAGGCCAGACTCTGCATAGACATAGCTGTTTTCGGTTTTATGGCTGATAACATCGCCATGGTGCACATTGCCTTCCGGCGTGTGGTTGCTTATCTCCCACAGCGATGACCAGGAGCCAACGTCGCTCCAGCCCGCGTCCATCGGCACCACTACCGCATCCGCGGTCTGCTCCATCACCGCATAATCGATAGATTCGTCCGGGCAGCTCAGGAACGCCGCTTCATCGACGCGGATAAAATCGAGATCCGGGTCGGTGACGTCCATCGCTTTTTCGCAGGCGCGAAGAATATCCGGGCGATACTTGCCCAGCTCTTCCAGATAGCGCCCGGCGCGGAACAGGAACATGCCGCTGTTCCAGTAATATTCACCGCTGGCGACATAGGCCTGTGCGGTATCGAGATTGGGTTTTTCGACAAACTGGGCGACGTCGAAGGCCAGCGTGTCGTCTGTACCCGGCGTGACATCACCACGGCGAATATAGCCGTAGCCGGTTTCCGGCACGTTCGGCACGATACCGAAGGTCACCAGCTTGCCATTTTCAGCATACGGCGTGGCATGACGAACCGCCGCGCGGAAGGCCTCTTCGTCCTGAATCACATGGTCCGCCGCCAGCACCAGCATCAGCGGGTCGCAGTCCGGTTCGCGACGCTTAGCCGCCAGCGCCGCCAGGGCGATGGCTGGCGCCGTGTTGCGCCCTGCTGGTTCCAGAATAATGTTTTCGGTCAGCTTGTTGAGCTGACGCAGCTGTTCCGCCACGATAAAGCGGTGTTGCTCATTGCAGATCACCACCGGGCTGGCGCACTTCACGCCGTCCAGCCGGTTCACCGTGGCCTGCAGCATGGTCATGTCCCCTTTCAGGCACAGGAACTGTTTGGGGTACAGCACTCGGGACAGCGGCCACAGTCGGCTACCCGAGCCACCGGCCATCACGACCGGGAAAAGCGTAGTTTGACTCATCGTTTAACCCCGAATATCAGCAATAAATTGGTTGAGAACGTGTTCTTTATCGAGCGAACGTTCGGCCCAGGCGCGGGCGACCGCATTTCGCTTCGGCATCTTCAGCGCCTGCTCAATCCCGTCGACCAGCGACGGAACCGATTCAGGCGTCACGCACACCGCAATGCCCGGATTGTCCAGACATAGCTGGCCCAGCTCGGTCTGCGGTTCAGCGGTAATCACCGCGTTGCCGCCCACCGCCAGAATATTGGTCAGCTTGGAAGGCAACACCGCATCCGCGGCGCCGCGCTTCTGAATCACCAGATGGCAGTCGCCAATCGCCAGCAGCGCGGGTAAATCTTCGTACGACTGCAGCGGCAGGAACTTGACGTTATCCAGCCCACGTTCGGCGACCATTTTTTCCAGCCGCGCTTTACCGCCGCCCTGACCGACAATGGCAAACAGCCACGGCTGTTCACGGAGCTGTTCGGCGGCAGTAATCACGCTCTCCAGCCCCTGTTTCTCACCGATATTGCCGGAGTAGAGAATAATTTTGCGTTCATCCGGCAGGCCAAGACGCTGACGCAGCGCCATCACCAGCGTTTCCGGTACCTCGCGAAAACGGGAAACTTCCGACCAGTTGGGGAAGAAAATCACCTTATCCGGCGCAACGCCCTTCTCACAGGCTTTGTTCATCATCGAGCGCGAGATGGTCGATACGTTGTCGACGTTGTGCAGCCCGCTACGCTCAAAGGCGCTGGCAAGTTTTGCCACCTTGCCGGCGCGACCGTTACCGGCCATGCCCAGCCCGAGCATGGCGTCGACTTCATAATCCTGAATATGCAGCAGCGTCCGCGCGCCGGAGAGCTTCGCCAGCAGGCGCATACCGGGGGTGCAGAACAGCGTCGGCACCACGCCGATAATGCGATCCGGCTTCCAGCGGCGTTGGGCCATCAGCGGGAAGAAACTGCTGAACGCAAAGCTACCGAGATGGATCAAACGCTTCAGCGTCGACGGCTGCTTTGGCACGTACAGCGGGCAGCGCCAGACGGTGGCATCGCCGTTTTCCCGGCGGTAGCGCCAGCTTGAGTATTTCGCGCCAACCTGCCATTCCGGGTAGTACGGCGGCGCGGTAATCACCCGCACCTCGTGACCCTGCTGCACCATCCACTCGACCATTTCGCCGGTGTATTTGCCGATGCCGGTGAGTTCGGGCGAATAGTTGATGCCATACACCAGAATCTTCATAGGCCCGGCACCTCGGCCAATTTGTCGACCCGGAAATAGGCGCGGCTGTTTTCATGAACGTTGTCCGACGCCAGTAACGCAGGCGGTGTCAGCCAACGGTACTCATTATGCTGATCGTCCGGCAGCGTTAAGGTTCCGGCGTCCACCTGCAGACGGAAACCAAGCACAATGTAATGGGTCGAAAAATCCGTGCCGGAGAAGTTGTCGTCATAGAAATGCTGCCAGACGCCGTAAAAGCGGCCTGCCGTCATCGGCAGGCTCAGCCCCAGTTCGGCCTCGGTCAGGCGGGCAAACGCCTGTTCCAGCGTTTCATCTTTCTGTACCCGACCACCCGGCACAAACCAGTACCCCTGCGCCGGACGATTGTTGCGCTTGCCCAGCAAAAACTCGCCCTGCGCGTTCTCGACGATCAAATCGATGGAGATCAGCGGCGTAGACTGCACCACGGTGGCAAACGCTTCCTGGCTCAGAAACATGCGTTACCCCCGGAAGTGGCGCTGGTTTTCCAGAAACCACTGGTAAGTGCTGGCAAGACCAGCCTCCAGCGAGATTTCGTGGTACCAGCCCAGTTGATGCAGGCGAGAAACGTCGAGCAGCTTGCGCGGCGTGCCGTCGGGTTTGGTGGCATCAAACACCACCCGCCCTTTAAAGCCCACCACTTTCGCCATCGTCTGCGCCAGCTCACGAATGGTGCAGTCAACGCCGGTGCCAACGTTAATATGCGACAGCATGGGCTGCGTGCTTTCGAGCCAGACGCCGCGATCCAGCTCCATCACATGGATACTGGCTGCCGCCATATCGTCCACATGCAGGAACTCGCGCATCGGCGTGCCGCTCCCCCACACCACCACGTCCGCGGCGTTTTGCTGTACCGCTTCATGGAAGCGGCGCATCAGCGCCGGAATAACGTGCGAATTGCTCGGGTGGAAGTTATCGTTCGGCCCGTACAGGTTGGTCGGCATCACCGAGCGATAGTCGCGATTATGCTGGCGGTTGTAGGACTCGCACAGCTTGATACCGGCAATTTTCGCAATCGCGTACGGTTCGTTAGTCGCTTCCAGCGTGCCCTGCAGCAGCTCGCTTTCGTGCATTGGCTGGTTAGCCATTTTCGGATAGATGCACGATGAACCGAGAAACAGCAGCTTATTCACGTTGTGCGTATGCGCCGCGTGAATAATGTTGCTTTCAATCATCATGTTCTCGTAGATGAAATCCGCCGGGAAGGTGTTGTTGGCCACAATGCCGCCCACCTTTGCCGCCGCCAGATACACCTGATCAATATTTTCAGCGGCGAAGAAGTCGTTCACTTCGCGGCTATCCAGCAGGTTGAGCTCATCGCGGCTGCGAACCACCAGATCCACGTCGCCGCGTTGTGCAAGCTGGCGGACGATGGCCGAGCCCACCATTCCCCGGTGGCCCGCCACAAAAATACGTTGTCTGGTCATACTTAAGACTCCAGCGCGATCGCCACTTCATAACCGTGGGATTTCAGCAGGGAATGTTTCTTCGCTGCTTCCAGGTCTTTGGCGACCATTTCAGAGACCATCTCCTGCAGGGTGGTTTCCGGTTTCCAGCCCAGTTTCTCATGCGCTTTGGTCGGGTCGCCGAGCAGGGTTTCAACTTCTGCCGGACGGAAGTAGCGCGGATCCACGGCCACCATCACATCGCCCGGTTTCACGCCCGGCGCATCGTGACCGGTGACGGAAACGACAATCCCCTTTTCTTCCACGCCTTTACCTTCAAAGCGCAGTTTGATACCCAGCTGTGCCGCCGCCATTTCGACGAACTGGCGAACCGAATACTGCACGCCGGTGGCGATAACGAAATCTTCCGGATGGTCCTGTTGCAGCATCATCCACTGCATTTTCACGTAGTCTTTGGCGTGGCCCCAGTCGCGCAGGGAATCCATGTTGCCGAGGTACAGGCACTTCTCCAGACCCTGAGCGATATTAGCGATGGCGCGGGTGATTTTACGCGTCACAAAGGTTTCGCCGCGGCGCGGAGACTCGTGGTTGAACAGGATGCCGTTACAGGCGTACATGCCGTAAGATTCACGGTAGTTAACGGTGATCCAGTAGGCATACAGTTTGGCGACCGCATACGGCGAGCGCGGATAGAACGGCGTGGTCTCTTTTTGTGGAATTTCCTGCACCAGGCCGTACAGTTCCGAAGTGGAAGCCTGATAGAAACGCGTTTTCTTCTCCAGCCCCAGGAAGCGGATGGCTTCCAGCAGACGCAGCGTGCCCATCGCATCCACGTCGGCGGTATATTCCGGCGACTCAAACGACACGGCAACGTGGCTCATCGCGCCCAGGTTATACACTTCATCCGGCTGCACTTCCTGCAGAATGCGCGTCAGGTTGGAGCTGTCGGTCAAATCACCGTAGTGCAGGTGAAACTTCGGGTTGCTGCTGTGCGGATCCTGATAGATGTGATCGACACGTTCGGTGTTAAAGGAAGAAGCACGGCGTTTAATCCCGTGAACTTCATAGCCTTTTTCCAGCAGCAGTTCTGCCAGATAAGAACCGTCCTGCCCCGTTACGCCGGTAATAAGTGCGACTTTTGACATTCTATTTTCCTCAAATTGTCCCGTTTAGGGAGTCACTTTCTCTACGCGCTCACGCGTAACCACTGCGGGATTGCCACGGCAAATCATATTTGCCGGTAGCGATTTAAAAACGCTGCTGCGGGCACCCACTATGGTGCCCTCGCCAATCGTGACGCCGGGGGCAACAAAAACATCTGTCGCCAGCCAGCATTTCTCACCAACCACAATCGGCGCAGCGTTAATATCGAAATGCGCGCTCTGATAATCGTGGCTGCCGGTGCACAAATAGCATTTCTGCGAAACCACCGAATTTGCCCCAAGGGTTATTTCACCCAAGGTATATAACACTGCGTCATCGCCCACCCAGGCATAATCTCCAATGGTTAATTTCCATGGGTAAGTGATTTTTACCGACGGGCGAATGACTACGTTTTTTCCTATTTTTGCGCCAAACAGACGTAATAAAAATGCGCGCCAGCGATACAATATCTGCGGAGACCAGGCAAATAATGTGGCCTGAACCGCCCACCATATTTGTACTTTTATGCCCCCGGCACCACGAAAACCTTTTGGTACCGAAAAGCCCGATAATTCCTGCATTTGGTATCCTTATGCATTGTGATATAAGGCTTTTGCTTTCCCCGTTGTGCGCAGACGTAATAAATAAGATAATTCTGCAAGCAGGCCCGGCATACGTAATATTTCACGCTGCACTTTTTTTGCATCCTGGCACAACTGCAGATTATTGGTGGTGGACACACCGCCCATCGAAAATTCCGACACCAAGCCTTTAATACGTTTAAAGGCATATCCCGACTTATACATCCGCGCCGCCAGCGCATAATCAGAAGAGACACGATACTGCACATCATAAGGATGATTTTTCAGCCCACGCAGCGGGAAGAAAATAGCCTGATGGCTAGCCGGTAGACTGTGATAAATATACCAACCCTGCTTAGCGCTACGGCGAATCTGGGTGCCGTCGCCAAAGTCCAGCATCGCATCGCCAAGGTACATGGCATCGTCGCTTTTACCGCGCAGCTGGCGGACGAACTGCGACACATCCGGATGAAAGCTGTCGCCGGAATTCAGAAACAGCACAAACTTGCCCTGCGCCATGCGGATGCCTTTGTTCATCGCATCGTAAAGCCCTTTATCCGGTTCGCTGACGTAGCGTAAGTGGTACTGGCCGTTGCGTTTTTCGAGAAACTCTGCGGTGCCATCGTTAGAACCGCCATCCACCACAATCCACTCGAAAGTGAGGCTGGGGTCGTTTGCCAGATGGGCCAGAGAACGCCAGGTTTTCACCACGCCATCAACGTTACGAAACGCGACGGTAACCACGCTTAACAACATGCTTCACCTCATCTGCTGTCAGCAATATTCAGCGCTTTACGCAGAATAAAAGGACAAACAATTAAAAATGCATATTCCGGACTAAATATCGAACCGGTAAAAAATAATGATATCGGCGTGAAAAGATACAGCTGCACGGCGAAATTACGATTATTCCCAAAAGCGTTAATGAACATTTTAAATACGTAGTACAGATACCCAGCCGTTAATATCACAGCGAACCACGAAAAATAAATCATTAACAGATACAGACCATTGTCTATGGTTTTACCGACATCCGCACCGTTAAATATTCCGAATGATGCAACATATTCGTAAAGAGAACCAAAACGTACGACCCCATCAATGCTGGTTAATGAATAACCGACCATCACCAACGGACCAATTATACGGTAATACGATGACGATCCTTCCGTTCCTAAATCACCAATACGCTCGGCAATATAGGGAAATGCAAACACCAGACCGATAAAAAATGCGCCTAATGAGATAATCGCCAACGGTAACTTTTTCTTGATCGCTTCTTTGTTCAGGTACTGGAAAGCCCACTCCAGCAGATAGAACAGGATAAATGTCATAACCCCAGAAAACGATCCAGAAAGAATTATCCCTGCCAGAATCATAGCATCAGACTTCGGGGTTTTGATACCAAACTGTTTGATGCAAAGCCAAATTGAGATTAATGCCAGAGCAAAAAATGCCGGTTCGAAATATAACGCAGTGGTTCGCTTTCCACCGAATTTGATAAAATTCAGCACATAGCTATTACTGTAAATAAGATATTTCGAAATCGTCGCTATCAAACTGCTGCCGCCGGTGAGAATAATCTGCGCCATCTCCAGCGCCGCCAGCGCCACCACCAGGGTAATCACCACATAGAAAAAACGCAGGATCTTACGGTGGTTATGCGGCGAAATGGTTTTGAAGCGAATGCTCCAGACCATGCCGATAATGATCACGATATAGACAAACAGCATCGTCGAGGTGACGTATTTGCTGGGGTCCAGCGATTGTCCAAACAGATAGTTGAACAGCGTCAATCCCACGCCCAGCCCGAGGGCAATCATCAGTTTTTTCAGATTAATGCGTTCAACAAACAACAGCAGCAACAGCGGAAGGAACGTCACAATGGTAATGGGGAAGCTCTCCCCCAGCTGCGCCAGCTTCACGTTAACCAACAGGTAGATTAACGGCAGCAGCAGATAGCTACAGACTCTGATAGAACGAGACATATTCCTCCAGCATCTGTTGTCCGCTGTAAGCTTTGCGGCTACGCGCGCTAAAGTTCTCCAGCGTGGTGCCAAAAATCTGCTCGGCGATCTCCGCTTTCGGTTGCTGTACCAGGGTGAGAACCTCGGCCTCATCCACAGTATGGCCGCCGGATTTTGCCAGCACCTCTTTTGCCGCCTCGCTATGGGTAGCAATGACCGGCACGCCAATCGATAACGCTTCGCACAGAATCAGCGGGTAATTATCTACCCGCGAGCTAAACAGCAGCGCGTCAAGCGGGTTCAGTTCGCTCATCAGTTGGCGTTTATCGGTCAGAAAACCGTGGTTCACCACGTTGCTGCCCTCAAACGGCGAGAACTTACCGAAGGTATGGACCTCGACCTTATCGCCCAGCGCGATAATATCGCGCACCAGCTGCTGGTTGGTTTTCCCGTCATAGCGCAGGTCGTGTGCCACCACCGCGATTTTAGGCCGCGAGGAGAAGCGTTTTACCGGCGTCAGCTCGGCAAGAATCGCTTCAGTGGCGACGTCGATTCCGTTATTGATAATCTGGCAGCGCCCTGCGCCGTAGAGGCTGTTAAAGGCCTCGGCAACATGCTGACTGGGTGAAATAAAACGGCAGCCGAGCGCCAGCATCTGGCGGAAAAGTTGACGTTTTTCATCGACCAGCGCATGTGCGCGATCGACCTTCACCGGCGGGTAGTTACTCAACGTTGGGCACTTCTGACAGCCGCTTTTCCAGCCTTCGCAGCCGTCAAGAAAGGCGCAGCGCCCGGTCACGCTCCAGTGATCGTGCAGCGTCCAGATAAACGTCGCATCGCTTTTATGCGCCTTCACCCGCTCGCAGAAGCTCACCACATCCGCCAGATTCAGCCAGTAGCTGTGCATAACGTGAAAATGCAGTACCACCGGGCCGTCAGTACGGGTGACCTGGCGATACAGGTTATTGAGGTTGCCAAACACATCGCGGTTAAACAGGCGGAACAGCGCCAGGTTCGCCATCGAGGTTAACCGTCCGGTCTGCTTCAGCACCTGCGGATAACGGTCATGGCTGACGCTCTTCTTACCGCCTTTGCCATAGCCGTAGACAAATTTTGACGACAGACCCTGACGGAGTGCGCGCTGATGCAGATCCAGCGCCACGCCCGCCGCGCCGCCTTCGGCCAGACGGACGTTAAATTGCAGAATATTCATTTGATTACCTTCACTCGCGCTTTTTCGCCCACCACCAGCGCATGGTCCGGAACGTCGTCCAGCACCACGCTGCCCGCGCCAATGGTCACGTGGTTACCGATGGTAATGCCGCCGATAATCACCACGTTGGCCCCCAGCTCAACGCCATCCCCAATCCTTGGGCACGCCAGACTCTCCGGGCCGCGATTGCCGATAGTGATGCCGTGACGAATCGTGAAATCGTCTCCCGCCACCACGTTTTTATTGATCACCACGGCATAGCCGTGGTGGATGGTGAAGCGTCGGCCAATGGTCGCCGCCGCCTGGATTTCATAGCCGAAGAAACATTCGGTGATGATGCGGTACAGCACCAGCACCGGCGCCGCCCACAGGTTGTTCAGCACATTTTTCTTGCGCCACACCGAGCAAAAATGAGCCACACGGTAGGCGATCACCATGCAGCAAGGGCGCAGGCTCCAGCTGTTGGCACGTAAATCTTCCAGTAGCATCATTTACTCCGCAGTCCATCGACCCAGCGTTTGCCGTTGCGCACCGACAGCAGCGTCAGAAACGTCTTCCAGGTCATGCGCTTATTACGAATTTGATAGAGCGTGAACAGCTGATACTTCTTACTCGCCCGATCAAACTTCTCTTTGTGCTTGCGGTAGAAACTGAAGTAGCCGGAAAATTTTTTGGGTGACGAGGTGATCTGCATTTCACCGTGGTTGATGTGCAGAATCTGCGTAGCGGCTTCAATCTTCCACGGCTCGCCGTAGGCCACCACCATGCGCAGGAAGATATCGTAGTCCTGCGCCGCCTTCAGTTCGGTATCAAACAGGCTTTCTTTAAAACGCCACGCCCAGCTAAACACCTGATTGCCAATGATGTTGCGCTTATAGAACAGCTGACGGGAGAACGGCGATTTCGGGTACAACGGCAGGCTGGCAGGCTGCGAGTACACCTCCCCTTCGCAAACGTAGTCATCGGCGTACAAAAAGGCGTGGTCCATCAATTGCTGTTTATGTTCGAGAAACAGCGAAAGGCGGTTGGATGTCCACTCATCGTCATCATCAATACCGGTGATAAACTGCCCTTTGGCCTGCAGAATGGCCTGATTGCGTACCGCGCATGCTCCGGAGTTAAAATCGTTGCGCGTGTACTGTACGCGGCGATCGTTGAGTTCGATGACAAACTGCTGAAGCTGCTCGTAGCTGCTGGAGCAGTCATCGACGATAATCATTTCCCAGTGAGGATAGTCCTGACGCAGTACCGATTTGATGGCGCGAATGGCCAGCTGCTGTCGGTTCCAGGTCGGCATATAAATGGAGATCAACGGGTTGTCTGTTGTCATGGTATATCCCCGAATAAGCGTTTGAGCGGTTGTTCCCCTCACCCTAACCCTCTCCCCAGAGGGGAGAGGGGACCGTTCGGTTTTCTCCCTCGCCCCTTTGGGGAGAGGGCCGGGGTGAGGGGGATGTTATTATTTCGAATCCGACTGATACTCGTACTCGTAGTACCCGTAATCCTGATATCCCGTCGCGCGGCGGAAGATCGAGTTGAGGATCACCCCTTTCACCGCAATGCCATTCTGCTCAAAGCGGCTCAGGCTGGTTTCTACTTCCTTCAGGGTGTTAACCGCATAGCGCGTGACCATCAAGGTGGTGCCCGCATGGCGACCGACGATAGCGGCATCGGTAACCGCGAGGATCGGCGGCGTATCGATCAGCACCAGGTCATAGTTCGCTGAACCCCACTTCAGCAGCTCGCTAAAGCGCTCGGCCATCAACAGCTCCGACGGATTTGGCGGGATCTGCCCTCGCGGGATCAGGTCAAAGTTCGCGACCGACGTCCGTTTCGCGCTGCTTTCAAACGTCGCTTTCCCCACCAGCACCTCGGACAGGCCGTTATCATTGGTGGTGCCGAGCAGTTCGTGGGAGTAGCCTTTACGCATATCGCAGTCGATCATCAGTACGCGCTTATGGGTCTGGCTGATCACCGCCGCCAGGTTGGCGCAGACGAAGGTTTTACCGATAGACGGGCTAACCCCGGTCATCATCAGCACGTTGTTCGGCGCCTGCATCATGGCGAAGTGCAGGCTGGTGCGCAGGCTGCGAATGGCTTCGATCGCCAGGTCGGTCGGGTTACCCACCGCCAGCAGCTGGCTTTGCTTATAGCGCTTCACACCGTTGACGCTCTTCACGCTATCGCGCGATTTTTGCCACTCGGAGAGCGGAATGCTGGCATAAACATTGATGCCATGCTCTTCGAGCACCTGCGGGCTTTCGATACCGCGGTTAAACAGCGAGCGCAGCAGCACGCCGACGATCGACAACATCAGGCCAAGAATAATGCTGCCCAGCACGATCAACGCTTTCTTCGGCTTCACCACCCCTGGCTGAGTAATTGCCGGGTCGACAATCCGCACGTCGCCGACGGTGCTCGCCCGGGTGATTTTCAGCTCCTGCTGTTTATTCAGCAGTTGCATATAAACCTGTTGACCAGACTCCACGTCGCGGGTCAGGCGTACAATCTCCTGCTGGGTTTTCGGCATCGCCGTCACGCGTTTGCTCAGCTTGGCCTTCTCTTCTTCCAGCGCCCGGCGTTTTTCCAGCAACGTGCGATAGGCCGGGTGGATGCGGGTATACAGCTTGGAGATTTCCGCTTCGCGGAACGTCAGCTCGTTCAGCTGCGCGTCGATGTTCACCATCGAATCGAGCACCGATTTCGCTTCCAGCGGCAGGTCTACGGAGTCTTGCTGCTGACGGTAGGTATTCAGTTTGTTTTCAGCCACGTCCAACTGGCTGCGCACCTGTGGCAGCTGCACTTCAAGGAACTCGAGGCTTTTCGCGGCTTCTTCCGATTTGCGCGCCACGTTCTGCGCCACGTAGTTGTTGGCGATACTGTTGAGGATGTCGCGGATCTGATCTTTGTCTTCACCCACCATCGTGAGCGTCAGCACGCCGGACTCTTTACCATCCTCGGTGACGCTCAGGCTATTTTGCAGGTTATTGATCATCCCCAATGTTGAATATTTGGTGACGGTAAAACTCGCGCCATCGTGGGCGGCGATCCCGGTAACCAGCAGCGAAACGCCGCCTTTATTCAGCGTCTCCCCTACCTTCCCTTCTGCGCTAAAGCCGTCGTCGTTGCTCAGGCGATAACGCGTTGGGTTGATAACCTCCAGCGTAAAGGTGCTGTCGGCCATCGAGGCCGGGCGATTAAAGGCGCTGACCTTCACCGTCTCATTCTGGCGGCCCATCAGCCGTTCCCAGCCCGCCCCCAGAATCGGAAAGGTGTTTTTGCTCACGGCAATATCCAGCCCCAGATCCTCAACGGTTTTCCCGAGCACCATTCGCGAGGTGATCATCTGTATTTCCGCCTCGGAGGCCGGCGGCTTGCTGGTGAGCGCGTTGCTGATATCCTGCACCAGCGCGCTGCCCTGATTTTGCTCAATGCGCACCAGTGCGTCGGCGCTGTAAATCGGCGTGGCGAACAGCGCGTAGACAATCGCCAGCGCGGCAAACAGGGCGGTAATGCCGATGACCCACCATTTGGCTTCCACCACGGTGCCCACCAGGCGACCAATGTCGATCTCATCGTTGCCCGAGACCGATGGGCTTATCTGTTTTACTTTATCTGTCATGGTTATCCCTGCTGTGCTTTCAGTGCCTGCGCCCACTGGCTGGCAGACCTGTCGAGTAACTGGTACACCGCTTCAAATGCTTCCCGGCTTTTGCGATACGGATCGGGAATCTCGCGTTCGTTATCCCAATGACCAAACAGCATGACCTTGCCGCGCATCTCCGGCGCCATTTCATGCAGGGTGGCGACATGACGTTTTTCCATCGCCAGAATCAGATCGTACTCACGACACATACGGCCAGAGATCTGTCGCGCGCAGTGCCCTTCCAGCGAAATCGCGTGCTCGGCGGCAACGCTCGCGGCGCGTTCATCCGCCGCTTTACCCACTAATGCTCCCAGCCCCGCCGATTCGACGGTCAATGACGGCAGATGGCTGCGTAGCAGCCGTTCCGCCGTGGGGGAACGACAGATGTTCCCCACGCAAACCACAAGAATTTTGTTAAACATGACGGTTACCAGGTATGAATGTCTTTCGCCGAATCGGTCATGTAGCGAACGCCACTGATGGTCGGCAACAGTTGGTTGATCAGACGGTTCCAGCGAGCAACCGGTGCGGTGGTGACGTAAACCACGTCATACGGCTGGAGAATAAAGTTGGTTGCCATGACCAGTGAGGTCGCATCGGACATATCCAACTGATAGATGTTGGCCATCTTGCCGTTGTTGCCCGCTTTGGTTGGACGAATCACGAAGATACCGCTGGCATTGGAGGTCGTCAGGTCGATGCCTTCCGCCTGGCCGAGCGCTTCGGTCAGCGTCATGCCGCTGAAGTCCATTTTGAGCGTGCTCTGTTTTTTCACTTCGCCCATCACGAAGACCTTGAGATCATCGTTACGCGGTACGAAGAGGATATCGCCCGGATAGAGCAAACGGTTCTGGCTCAGATCGCCGTTTTGCATCAACGCCTGCACTGAAATGCGCTGTTCTTTGCCATCGTGAGTCAGCACCACGTTGCGCCAGTCGGCCAGTTCGCTCAGGCCACCCGCCGCGTTGATCGCGTCCAGTACCGTCAGCGGCACGTTGGTGATAGCCTGCTGGCCGGATTTGTTCACCTGCCCGGAGACATACACTTTTTGCGAACGGAAGGCGGCAACGTTCACGTCGACCTGCGGGTCGGTGATGTAGGCGGCAAGACGCTGGGTAATGGTCTGGCGAATTTCCGCCAGCGTGCGCCCTTTCACCTGCACTTTGCCAATATAGGGATAGAAAATGGTGCCGTCCGGCTGGACCCAGTTACCGGTATCGCTGGAGCTACGGTACTGCCCCGCCGGGGTGGTTAACTCCGGGTGATCCCACACCGTGACGTTCAGCACGTCGCCTGAACCGACGCGATACTGGTAATTGCTTAACTCCTGATCCAGCGACATGTTCGGTTGCGCGACGTTGGGACGTGGGCGTAATTGTTCAATCAGTCGCGGGGTCAGCGGATAAACATTCACCATCCGGCCAATGTCATAATCAGCATCCTGCTGCTTAATCACATCTTTTCCATAGGTAGACATATTGCTGCCTGGAAGTATGGTGCAACCACTCATCAAGCTTACCGACACCAATAATGGCATCAATTTTAGTTTGGATTTCATCATTGATTATTTATCACTTTGGCAGAAAATTATCCTGTGCGAATTATATTAATCCGTACGATTTGATTACCTGTAAACTCACCATGCATTTATTTGCCGATGAATATAACTGGCATATATCCTAAAAAAGTTGGGATTCATCCGCAGGCTATTGACAGAATAATTCAGGCTTTACGTCACGCCTTCAGGCATGCTACCGCCCTTGGCTTTCAGCTACCAATTCACCTAAAAATCATGTTGTTATAGGAAACCCACCCATTCATAAAAAGAATAGAGAATATTCCTGGATATATAATTGCAGGGATAACATCCCCTGCATGACTATTTTATGACGCACATAAATGGCTATTCCATTCAGTACCGGGAGAATTGTTGCAGTTAAGCGAATAGCAGGCAAGGTAACTGCCGCTTAAAAAATATTTTTAAGAATAATATTAAGATTAATTAATCGAGTATTTTTAGGAATTTCTTTATATTGACAGATTACAGAGTGAGTTTCTCACCATCAAATATTTCACGGGAATATTATCCCCTATTTTCACAATATCCTTAGATTTTGTCATGATAAATCACAGGCAGACGTTGCATTTTGCCGCGGCTTTATCCATGATCAATTTGTCTTGTAACATAAGGTTTTAACCAACGTATGGAATGGATTGCCGATCCCTCTATTTGGGCGGGACTCGTGACGCTGGTCGTCATTGAGCTGGTTCTCGGAATTGATAATCTGGTGTTTATCGCCATCCTGGCGGAAAAGCTGCCGCCAACCCAGCGCGACCGCGCGCGCGTCACCGGGCTTATTCTGGCCATGCTGATGCGCCTTCTGCTGCTGGCCTCTATTTCGTGGCTGGTCACGCTCACCCAGCCTTTATTCAGCATCCGTGATTTCACCTTCAGCGCCCGCGACCTCATTATGCTGGTCGGCGGCTTCTTCCTGCTCTTTAAAGCCACGGTAGAGCTCAACGAGCGGCTGGAAGGGAAAGACAGCGATAACCCTACCCAGCGGCGCGGCGCGCGCTTCTGGGGCGTAGTGGCACAGATTGTGGTGCTGGATGCCGTTTTCTCGCTCGACTCGGTGATTACTGCCGTCGGCATGGTCGACCATCTGGCGGTGATGATGGCGGCGGTGATTATTGCCATCAGCCTGATGCTGCTGGCCAGTAAAGCGCTCACCCGCTTTGTGAACAGCCACCCGACCATTGTTATCCTGTGTCTGAGCTTCCTGTTGATGATTGGCTTTAGCCTGGTAGCGGAAGGCTTTGGCCTCGTCATTCCTAAAGGTTATCTGTACGCGGCTATCGGTTTCTCGGTAATGATCGAGTTCTTAAACCAGCTGGCCATCTTCAACCGTCGTCGCTTCCTCACCGCTAACCAGTCGCTGCGTAGCCGCACGACGGAGGCGGTTATGCGCCTGCTGAGCGGCAAGAAAGAGGATGCCGAGCTGGATGTCGGTACTGCCTCGCTGCTGGTGGACCAGGACGATCAGCAAATCTTCGACCCGCAGGAACGGCGGATGATTGAGCGTGTGCTCAACCTTAACCAGCGGACGGTCAGCAGTATCATGACTTCACGTCACGATATCGAGCACATCGACCTCAGCGCGCCGGAAAGCGAAATTCGCGCGCTGCTGGAGAAAAACCAGCATACCCGGCTGGTGGTAACCGGCGGCGATGACGAAGAAGATCTGCTCGGCGTGGTGCACGTCATCGATCTGTTGCAGCAGTCGCTGCGCGGTGAGCCGCTGGATCTGCGCGTACTGATCCGCCAGCCGCTGGTCTTCCCGGAGGCTCTGCCGCTGCTGTCAGCGCTGGAACAGTTCCGTAACGCGCGAACCCACTTTGCCTTCGTGGTGGATGAGTTTGGTTCGGTCGAGGGGATTGTGACGTTAAGCGACGTGACCGAGACCATTGCCGGTAACCTGCCAAACGAGGCTGAAGAGATTGATGCGCGCCACGACATCCAGAAAAATGCCGACGGCAGCTGGACGGCAAATGGTCACATGCCGCTGGAAGACCTGGTGCAGTACGTTCCGCTGCCGCTGGATGAAAAGCGCGAGTACCACACCATTGCCGGGTTGCTCATGGAACACCTGCAGCGTATTCCCACAGCCGGTGAAGAGGTGCAGATTGGCCCGTGGACGCTGAAAACCTTACAGGTCGAGAGCCACAGGGTACAGAAAGTGCAGATTATCCCGCCGCAGCAGGAAGAGTGGGATTACGAAGTGTAGTATTTTCCCGGCGGCGCCATGCCGCCGGGCTTAGGGATGTTACTGCTTATCGAGGAGCTGCTTCACGTCTTTACCGGACTGGGTGTTCTTATTGCGTTCCGCCCAGTCATTTAACCGACGCTTCGCCTCGTTCTGTAGCTGACGGCGCAGTATCTGGTCTACCTGCAAACTGTAGTTCAGCGCTTCCCATTTACCGTAAACGCGAAGCGGAATAGCCGTAGACTTCAGAATATCCACCAGCTTGCCCTGCCCCTGCCAACCATCAGTAACCTGAATACCGAACTGCAGATCGCCTTCCTCTTTCATCAGATCGAGAGTGCCTTTGCCGGTCATCTGCATCAGCGAGGATTTCCCTTTCATGTTACTGAGCGCCAGAATGCCGCGATCGAGGTCAACATCGGTCGTCAGTTCATCCAGCCGTGTGGCGCTGTCATAGTTCTCCTGCGCCTGCACGTCGGTACTACGCTCAACCGCCTGCTGAACCAACTGCTGGAAGTTCAGCCCTTCGGTACGGGTGTCTCTTAGTTCAAGATTTGCCTGCCCCTGCCAGTCGCGGCGGAAGTGGTTGGCATCAATCACCGAACCCGAAAAATCACCGGCCAGCGACAGTTTGCCCGTCATGTTGATGGGATAGTTGAAGGCCTTCAACAGGCTGCCAATCTCGATGTTGTCGAGCTTAGGCTGAAATTCGGCCTGCGGAGTCCCACTGCGTGCATCCAGCGTGCCCGGCAGCGACAGTTGACCACCGGCCAATGAACCTTCCAGCTGAGAGATATGCAGCAGCCCACGCTGGTTATCGGCCTGCAGGGTCACATGGGTAAACGGCAGCCCGCGCCAGACGATCTGGTTCGCGGTCATCGCAAGCGAACCATCGAAGCTTTTCAGGCCGCTATAAGGCGGTAAATTAACACCGTTGGCTATCACCGGACGCGGTTTGTTCGGCGCCGACTGCGCCTGCTGCGCGCCACCGCTGAGGAGGATATCCGAGCGCACCAGCAAGTTATCGAGGTTGAGCTTGTCGGACTGGAGGTTCAGCGACCACACCGGCTTATCGCCCAGCACCACGCTGCCTTTACCGGTCAGCGTACTGTCGTTGGCCATCAGATTGAGCGCGTTAAAGCTGAGCGTCTTCGCGTCCTCCTGCCAGCTAACGTTCACGCTACCGTTACCGTTAATGCCCTGGGCCGGAAGATCGGCGC
Organism: Kluyvera sp. CRP; assembly: GCF_019930565.1. Lineage (NCBI taxonomy): Bacteria > Pseudomonadati > Pseudomonadota > Gammaproteobacteria > Enterobacterales > Enterobacteriaceae > Kluyvera > Kluyvera sp. CRP. The sequence goes on from NZ_CP082841.1 coordinate 4,442,275, forward strand.
CCTGAAGCTGCCAGCTGATTTGCGACAGCTGCGCATCCAGACTCTGCGGGTAGTTGCCCGCCTGAACGGCGGCGGAGAAACGAAGGGATAAGTCGCGCTGATCGCGGTTCATGCGGCCTGAGAAATCGACGGTGGCCTGATGCCCGGCATCCTGCTGCATCTGCAGATGAATATCGCGGACCGTCATCTGCTCATCGCTTTCATGCTGGAATACCAGCACGCTGTCAATGACCTGCAGCCCGGCAATATCGAATGACCAGCCGCGATCGCCAGACTCCTGAGGCAGCGAGGTTCCTTTTGGCGCCACCGGTGCTCGCTGGTCACGAATCGCCTCGGTTTCCGGCGTCAATTGTACCACCGCGCCTTTGAGCATCACCTGCTCAACCTGCAGCTGATGTGACAGCAACGGCAGCAGCGCCACGTCGAGACGCATATTGTCCGCCCGCACCAGCGGCGCGCTGGCGCCGGGCGCGGTTAAGGTCATGCGTCCGGACAAAATGCTTAGCCGCGGCCAGACGTGCCAGCGCAGGGAACCGTCCAGCTCCAGCTGGTATCCGCTGCGCTCAGCCACCTGCTTGATCATATAGCTGCGGAAATCGTTAGGATTGACCAGCAGCACCAACGATGACAGGCCGGCAACCAGTACCACCAGCAGAATCATCAGTGTCGTCAATATTCTTCTCATGGCACCCTCATCCGCTTTGCGATGGGTCAGTCTTTATCAATACGACTGGCAACCGCGCCCTGCTGATCGCGGTATTTGGCATCTTCACGACGGTTGTATGGACGCGCCGCCGGGCCCGACAGAGGTTCGAAGCTCAGTGCACCGATCAGCATCCCCGGACGCAGCGCCAGCGGCAGCTTACCGGAGTTGTAGAATTCCAACACGATGCAACCCGACCAACCCGGATCGATACGGTGCGCGGTGACGTGCACCATCAGCCCCAGACGCGCCAGCGAGGAACGACCGTCCAACCAGCCGACCAGATCCGCGGGCAGCGTGACCGATTCCAGCGTCACCGCCAGCGCCAGTTCGCCCGGATGCAGATAGAAGGCGTCGCCTTCCGCGAGCACAATCTCTTCGCTCATCACACGATCCAGCGCCGCGCTGACTTCCGCTTTCGGCCCGCTTAAATCAATGTAGGCGGCAGTGTGGCCGCTGAAGGTGCGAAACTTGTTGCCTAAACGCACGTCAACGGTGGCACCATTGATACGCTCAATCGGCGGACGCGGGTTAATCGACAGTCGCCCTTCGTCCAGCCAGGCTTCTATATCACGGTCACACAGACGCATATCACTCTCCTTTTGTACGACGGCCCTCTTCCGTCACGGTTGAGGGCGTTTATTGCACGTTACACAATTCGTGTGAGTTATTCAAAAAACTGGCTAATTTTCGCTTTCAGAATATCGATAGCGATGCGGTTTTTGCCCCCACGCGGCACGATGATGTCGGCGTACTGCTTGGACGGCTCGATAAACTGCAGGAACATCGGACGCACCGTTTTCTGGTATTGAGCCATCACGGAGTCCATGGAGCGACCACGCTCGTTAACGTCACGCTTGATGCGGCGCATCAGGCAGATGTCCAGCGGCGTATCGACAAAGATAGAGAAGTTCATCTCTTCGCGCAGACGCGCGTCGGTCAGCAGCAGGATCCCTTCAAGGATGATCACTTTCTTCGGTTCAATATGAATCGTTTCCTGCATGCGGGTGTGTTCGACATAGCTATAAACCGGCAGTTCAATTGGGTTGCCGCGCTTCAGCGTTTGCAGATGCTGGAACAGCAGGCTGTGGTCCATCGCGTTCGGGTGGTCATAGTTAGTTTTAACCCGATCTTCCATCGACAGATGACTTTGGTCTTTGTAATAGCTATCTTCAGGAATGACACCGATGTGCTCATCGCCCACCTGTTCGCGCAGTTCGCGATACAGCGTACTAGCAATAAGACTTTTACCTGAAGCCGATGCGCCGGCGATGCCTACAATGACGCACTGATGAGACTTATCAGTCATAAATTTTGCGACCCGATTAACCTGGATGTTAGGAAGGACGGCACGAATAGACAATATTATTCAAGAGGAAACGTTCCGAATAGTCACGTGTATCAGCGCCAAACGCGGCAATTATAGGGATTTCAGGGCAACGATACTAGTCGAATACAACGATCGGCGATGACAAAAGGAGAAACGCCCATACGTCGGATTCTACTGACGTCATACATTAACGAATATGATATTACAGGTGACACAAACTGATGATTATTGTCAATTAGCGTCACATATCTGATAAATTCCGCTAATGTTGTTGCATAATCACGGCTTGTTTCAGCATGGCCGGAGCAGCGTCGCCTCCGGAAAAACAGTGGTAATGAAGAACAATATCAGCGTTAAACCTCTCCGACCCGCGTCACAACAGCACTCACTGCAAATACTGTTTGGTTTGTGGGCAGCGACATTTTTGTTCACCCTCTTTTCATTATCACTCATGCACACTCACAACGTGCTATCGCCGGTCTGGTTTCCGACGGCCATCATGACCGTCGCATTCTACCGTGTTAAGCGTTCGCTATGGCCCTGCATGAGCGTTGCTGGCGTACTGGGGATCGTCCTCGCCACCGCGCTTTACGCCCCCGAGCAGAATGGGCTGTTGCATCCGTTGACCAACCTTATGGAAGCGCTGGTTGGCGCGTTACTGCTGCGCCGATGGCTGAACCTCGACAACCCGCTAAGAAACTTACGCCACTGGACTCAAATGGCGATCGCCACCGCGCTGATCCCGCCATTGTTGAGCGGTATTGTGGTGGCCAGTTTGACGCCCGGAGGCAATGCTTTCCAGACCTTGCTGGTCTGGATGCTTTCGGATGCCTCAGGCGCCCTGGCGTTAGTTCCGCTGGGAATGCTCATCCGGGCAGACTATTTTCAGCGTTATCGTAACCGCACGCTGCTGATCTCGACGCTTCTGACCGCAGCCATTACCCTCGCGCTCAGCGTGATCGCCATGTTGTACATGCCCTGGCCGTTTACCTTCATAATGGTACTCATGATGTGGAGCGCGGTACGTCTGCCGCGTATTGAAGCCTTCCTGATCTTTTTACTCATCATTATGATGGTTCTGACCCTCTCCGCGCAGCATCCGCTGGTACAGGAGAACATCGAAAATACCCTTCATACCTACCGGCTGAGCAATATGCTGGGGCTGCCGTTCCTGATGGTGCAATTGCCCACAGGGGTAATGAGCATCGCGATGTATGCCGTATACAGTGAACGGCGTCGCATTGCGGAAAGTGAAACCCGCTTTCGTAACGCCATGGAATACTCGGCCGTCGGCATGGCGATAGTCGATGCCTATGGGCAGTGGCTACAGGTCAATAAAGCGCTGAGCAAGTTTCTTGGCTATCCCCCTGACGAACTGCATCAAATGACCTTCCAGCAGGTCACCTGGCCGGAAGATTTAGCACAAGACCTTGAACAGCTGGACCGTCTGGCGCGTGGCGAAATTGAGAGCTACTCGCTTGAAAAGCGCTACCGTACCCGCCAGGGCGAGGCGGTCTGGGCGCTGCTGGCCGTCTCGCTGGTACGCAACGCTGATGGAACGCCGCTCTATTTCATCCAACAGATTGAAGATATTAACGATCTGAAAAAGAGCCGCGAAGCCAACAAACGGCTGATGGCGGAGATAACCGAAACCAACGAAGCGTTGTTCCAGGAAAAAGAACGCCTGCACATCACTCTCGACTCCATTCGTGAAGCGGTGATCAGCGCCGACAGCCAGCAAAACATTATCTTTATGAACCCGGTTGCCGAGAAAATCAGCGGCTGGAAGCAGGCTGAGGCGCAAGGGAAATCATTGCACGAGGTGCTGTATATTACGCAGGGAGACCAGGGCCCCCGGCTGGAGAATTTGTACAGCGATGAAAACCTGGATAGCGATATTGAGTTGAACAAAGTCCTGCATAGCCGCTACGGCGGCAGTTTTGATATTCACCACAGCATGACCCCGCTCAGTACCCAGGAAGGCGAGCATATCGGTTTCGTGCTGGTCATTCAGGACGTCACGGAGTCGCGCCGCCTGCTGCGCCAGCTCAGCTACAGCGCCAGCCACGACGCGCTCACCGGGTTGCCCAATCGTTCCAGCTTTGAAAGCCAGCTGAAAGGCCTGCTGAAATCATTGCCCGGAGGACATCAGTCGCATGCGCTGGTGATGCTCGACCTCGATTTCTTCAAAGCCGTCAACGACAGTGCCGGGCACGCTGCCGGTGACGCGCTACTGCGTGAAATTGCCGGGCTAATGCGCTCGCTGCTGCGACCGGGCGATATTCTGGCGCGACTTGGCGGTGATGAATTTGGTTTTATTCTGCGTCACTGCTCTACCGAGCAGGCGCTTAGCGCCAGCGAGCGCATTGTCGATGCCATCAAACATTACGAATTTTTCTGGGCAGGACGGTTGCACCGTATTGGCGCCAGCGCGGGGCTGACGTTGATTCACAACCATAACGCCCAACTGGCGGAAGTGCTGGTTCAGGCCGATGCCGCCTGCTACACCTCAAAAAATAACGGTCGCGGTATCGTGACGGTTTATACCCCGGTACATTCTTCTGGCGACCAGTCGTCGGCGTGCCAGATATGCAATAACGCGTAAGATCGCCAGGGCTGCCAACGTTCGGCATAACGGCGAATCTGCGCGGGCGTCATACCCGGGAAGCGCTGCTTAATCAGGTAGTCGTCCGGCAAAAAGATATCTTTCGCCTGCCAGGCGCGCAGGGCAAAGTAGTTTGCCGTCCAACGGCCAATGCCGGGATATTGTTGTAGCGCTTTTAGCGCCTGATCCACGTCGTCTGGCTGCGTTTGCGGCAGTTCTCCGCTAAGCGCAACCTGGGCAAAATGTATTAACGCTTCCGCCCGTTTGAGCGGCATGCCCAGTGCTTTCAACGCCGCCGGGTCCGCCGCCGCCAGCCGCTCTGGCGTTGGGAACAACGAGAAAGAGGCGTCCTGTGCGAGCGGCTCGCCATACAGCGCCACCACTTTACCGGTCAGCTTCGCGGCCATCGTCACGCTCACCAGTTGCCCGAGAATCGCCCGCACGCCCTGTTCAAAGGCGTCCAGCGCGCCAGGCAGTCGTAACCCCGGCTTTGCCGCCGCCAGCGTTCCGAGCGCGCGCGATATTTGTTGTGGATCGCAGTGCAGATCCAGCAATTTCGCCACCCGCATCAGCGCTTCGTCAGCGACTGGCAGCAGCCCGGCGGAAAGCGTGACCCGCAGCACCTGGCGGGCGGGATAAGGCGTCATGGTGATAAGCCCATGGTGTGGCCCGAGCCCCCAACTGCGGGTATAGCTTTGATCATGGAAACATTCGATACCTGCGACAGCACGCGCCTGTAAAAAACCGAACATCCAGCGCCAGTCATATGGCGGCAGCCAGGGCAGTTCAAACATCCTTTATCCTTCTCGTTAGACAGCAAAGATTGCGTTACAGCATAGCGGTTAATCAATGGGAAAACCTTGCTTTCATATTCCTGTTGCCGCCATCACCACATTCCGCTAAAGTCGCCCCCCTTTCTTCACTGGCATGGGGATGATTGACGTGTTTATTGGTTTTGACTACGGGACGGCGAACTGCTCTGTCGCCGTGATGCAGGATGGCGCACCGCGCATGCTGATGATGGAAAACGGCAGTTCCCTACTGCCGTCCATGCTGTCGGCCCCGACCCGCGAAGCGGTCAGCGAGTGGCTGTACCGCCACCATCAGGTACCGGCAACGGGTGATGAAACTCAGGCGCTGCTGCGTCGGGCGATGAACTACAACCGCGACGAAGATATCGAGGTACTGGGCAATAGCGTGCAGTTCGGCCTCGCGTCGCTCAAGCAGTACATCGACGATCCGGAAGAGGTGTACTTTGTTAAGTCGCCTAAATCCTTCCTCGGTGCTAGCGGCCTCAAGCCGCAGCAGGTCGCCGTATTCGAAGATCTGGTCTGTTCGATGATGCTGCATATTCGCCAGCAGGCGCAGTCACAGCTTCAGGAAACCATCGAGCAGGCGGTAATTGGTCGCCCGATTAACTTCCAGGGTCTGGGTGGCGATGAAGCCAACACGCAGGCGGTAGGTATTCTGCAACGCGCGGCGCAGCGTGCCGGCTTCCGCGACGTGGTTTTCCAGTACGAACCGGTTGCCGCCGGTCTGGATTTCGAAGCCAGCCTCAGCGAAGAAAAACGCGTGCTGGTGGTCGACATCGGTGGCGGCACCACCGACTGCTCGGTGCTGCTGATGGGGCCGCAGTGGCGGACCCGTCATGACCGCGAACAGAGCCTGCTCGGCCACAGCGGCTGTCGGGTAGGCGGTAACGATCTGGACATCGCGCTGGCGTTTAAAAGCCTGATGCCGCTGCTCGGCATGGGCGGCGAAACCGAAAAAGGCATCGCCCTGCCCATTCTGCCCTGGTGGAACGCGGTGGCGATCAACGATGTTCCGGCGCAGACCGACTTCTACAGCTCAGCCAATGGCCGCCTGCTGCGTGACCTGGCGCGCGATGCCCGCGATGCGGAAAAGGTCGCTCTGCTCTACAAGGTATGGCAGCAGCGTTTAAGCTACCGTCTGGTGCGCAGCGCGGAAGAGAGCAAAATCGCCTTGTCCGAAAGCGCACAAATCGATACCCACCTGCCGTTTATCAGCGACACGCTGGCCACCGCCATCAGCCAGGACGGGCTGGTAGCGGCGCTGAACCAGCCGCTGACCCGTATTCTTGAGCAGGTACAACTGGCGTTAGAAAACAGTAGCGAAAAGCCGGACGTCATTTATTTAACCGGCGGCAGCGCGCGCTCGCCGCTGATTAAAAAAGCGCTGGCCGAACAGCTGCCGGGCATTCCCGTTGCCGGTGGCGACGATTTTGGCTCGGTCACCGCCGGTCTGGCCCGCTGGGCGCAGGTGGTTTTTGCCTGATATATCGTCGTTGACTTCGCTGTTTTTTCGACCTATCGTAAAGGAATGAGGGTAAGGGAGGATTGCTCCTCCCCCTGGTATCTTAGTAAGCCGGTAAGCTAATGACTAAAAGTATTACCAGTATGATGACTAGCCTCATCATAACCCTTTCCTTATATAAGGCCCCTTCGTCAGGAGGGGCTTTTCTGTTTTAGCGCCCTGTTAAACGCCGCTGACGGTAGCACACGCGGCGATTGCGCGGTTTTTCATCGCCGCGGATTGCGAGAAGTCTCGTAAAGCTGACGCGATTCAGACGATTCCTTCCGTGTTTCATATTTCCTCCATTTTTCCCGAGCGTTCCGTTACTAAACTAGTATCATTTCGTGAAATGATTCAGGACGAGACACCTATAACGATGAAAGGCAGTCATAAAATTCGCTGGCGGGTAGCGCTGGCCGTGCTGGTGGTGGTCGCGGGGGCGGCTGGCATCTGGCACTTTAGCAGCAATTCTGACACCTCGGGTTCTACCGCAGCCAAACCGGCGGGAGCGCCGTCAGCTGGCGGCGGGCGACACGGTGGACGCTTTGGCGGCGCGCTGGCGCCGGTCCAGGCCGCTACCGCCACCAGTGAAGCGGTACCGAGCTACCTCAGCGGGCTGGGCACCATTACCGCTGCCAATACCGTTACCGTGCGCAGCCGCGTCGACGGCCAACTGATGGCCATTCACTTCCAGGAAGGCCAGCAGGTCAAAGCCGGCGATCTGCTGGCGGAAATTGACCCCAGCCAGTTTAAAGTGGCGCTGGCTCAGGCGCAGGGGCAGTTGGCTAAAGATAAAGCCACGCTCGCTAATGCACGTCGTGATTTAGCCCGCTATCAGCAACTGGTCAAAACCAATCTTGTCTCTCGCCAGGAGCTGGATACCCAGCAATCGCTGGTGAGCGAAACCGAAGGCACGATTAAAGCCGACCAGGCCGCCGTCGCCAGCGCCCAGCTGCAGCTCGACTGGAGCCGCATCACCGCGCCGATTGACGGTCGCGTGGGATTAAAACAGGTGGATATCGGCAACCAGATTTCCAGCGGTGATACCACCGGTATCGTCGTGCTGACCCAAACGCATCCGATCGATCTCGTCTTCACCCTGCCGGAAAACGACATCGCCACCGTGGTGGCCGCGCAAAAGGCCGGTAAAACGCTGGCGGTAGAAGCCTGGGATCGCACCAACAAACAGAAGCTGAGCGAGGGCACGCTGCTGAGCCTCGACAACCAAATTGACGCCACCACCGGCACCATCAAGCTGAAGGCCCGTTTCAACAACCAGGACGACGCGCTGTTCCCGAACCAGTTTGTTAACGCGCGTATGCTGGTTGATACCCAGCAAAATGCGGTGGTCATCCCAACCGCGGCGCTGCAAATGGGCAATGACGGTCACTTCGTCTGGGTGCTGAACAGCGACAACAAAGTCAGCAAACACACCGTGATTCCAGGTATCCAGGATAGTCAGAAAGTGGTGATTGATGCCGGACTCTCCGCGGGCGACCGGGTGGTCACCGACGGTATTGACCGCTTAACCGAAGGGGCGAAAGTGGAAGTGGTTACCGCTCATGACGCCTCCACCGCAGGCGCGGAAAAACCGGCCGCCGCAGCAGGCCATAAAGGAGCGCGCGGCTGATGCAAGTGTTACCGCCGAGCAATACGGGCGGCCCATCCCGCCTGTTTATTATGCGCCCTGTCGCCACCACGCTGTTGATGGTGGCGATTTTGCTGGCCGGGATCATCGGCTACCGCTTCCTGCCGGTCTCCGCGTTGCCGGAGGTGGACTATCCGACCATTCAGGTGGTGACGCTCTATCCGGGCGCCAGCCCCGACGTGGTGACCTCAGCGATAACCGCGCCGCTCGAACGCCAGTTCGGCCAGATGTCCGGCCTGAAGCAAATGTCGTCGCAAAGCTCCGGCGGCGCGTCGGTCGTCACCCTTCAGTTCCAGCTTACCCTGCCGCTGGATGTCGCCGAGCAGGAAGTCCAGGCTGCCATTAACGCCGCCACTAACCTGCTGCCCAGCGACCTGCCTAACCCACCGGTCTACAGCAAGGTCAACCCGGCGGATCCGCCGATCATGACCCTCGCCGTCACCTCTTCCGCCACGCCGATGACGGAAGTAGAAGACATGGTCGAAACCCGTGTGGCGCAGAAAATTTCCCAGGTCTCCGGCGTCGGTCTGGTGACGCTCGCCGGCGGCCAGCGCCCGGCCGTGCGCGTGAAGCTCAACGCCCAGGCTATCGCCGCGCTGGGGCTGACCAGCGAAGATATTCGCACCGCCATTACCAGCGCCAACGTCAACTCGGCCAAGGGCAGCCTCGATGGCCCGGCACGCGCGGTAACGCTCTCAGCCAACGACCAGATGCAGTCGGCGCAGGAGTATCGGGCGCTGATTATCGCCTATAAAAACGGTGCGGCTATTCGCTTAGGCGACGTGGCAACCATCGAGCAAGGCGCAGAAAACACCTGGCTTGGCGCATGGGCGAACAAAAAGCAGGCCATCGTGATGAACGTCCAGCGCCAGCCTGGCGCAAACATCATCTCGACGGCGGACAGCATCCGCCAGATGCTGCCGCAGCTAACCGAAAGCCTGCCGAAATCCGTTAAGGTCGAGGTCCTGTCTGACCGTACCACCAACATTCGCGCCTCGGTTTCCGACACCCAGTTTGAGCTGATGCTGGCGATTGCGCTGGTGGTGATGATCATCTATCTGTTCCTGCGTAACGTTCCGGCAACCATTATTCCGGGCGTCGCCGTGCCGCTGTCGCTGGTCGGCACCTTCGCGGTGATGGTGTTCCTCGATTTTTCCATCAACAACCTGACGCTGATGGCGCTGACCATCGCCACGGGCTTCGTGGTCGATGACGCCATCGTGGTGATCGAGAACATTTCGCGCTATATCGAAAAAGGCGAAAAACCCATGGCCGCCGCGCTGAAAGGCGCGGGTGAGATTGGTTTCACCATTATCTCGTTGACCTTCTCGCTGATCGCGGTGCTGATCCCGCTGCTGTTTATGGGCGATATCGTGGGCCGTCTGTTCCGCGAATTCGCCGTCACCCTGGCGGTGGCGATACTCATCTCGGCAGTCGTGTCGTTAACCCTGACGCCGATGATGTGCGCGCGCATGCTCAGCCACGAATCGCTGCGTAAACAGAATCGTTTCTCCCGCGCCAGCGAGCGCTTCTTCGACCGGGTGATTGCAGGCTACGGCCATCTGCTGGCCCGCGTGCTGAACCATCCGTGGCTGACGCTCGGCGTGGCGCTGGGTACGCTGGCGCTGTCTGTCATCCTGTGGATCGCCATTCCGAAAGGCTTCTTCCCAATTCAGGACAACGGCATTATTCAGGGCACGCTACAGGCGCCACAGTCGGTGTCGTTCGCCAGCATGGCGCAACGCCAGCAGACGGTTGCCGACGCCATCCTGAAAGATCCGGCGGTAGAAAGTCTCACGTCGTTTGTCGGCGTCGACGGCACCAACCCGGCGCTCAACAGCGCACGTTTGCAGATCAATCTGAAACCGCTCGACGAGCGTGACGATCGGGTACAGACGGTCATTAGCCGGCTGCAACACGCGGTTGACCGCATTCCCGGCATCGAATTGTATCTCCAGCCGACGCAGGATCTGACCATCGATACCACCGTCAGCCGCACGCAGTACCAGTTTACGCTGCAGGCCAACTCGCTGGATGCGCTAAGCGAATGGGTGCCGCAGCTGATGACCCAGCTTCAGGCGCTGCCGCAGCTTTCCGATGTCAGCAGCGACTGGCAGGACAAAGGGCTGGTAGCCTACGTTAACGTCGACCGCGATAGCGCCAGCCGTCTCGGTATTTCAATGGCCGACGTCGATAACGCGCTGTACAACGCCTTTGGTCAACGTCTGATTTCAACCATCTATACCCAGGCCAACCAGTACCGCGTGGTGCTGGAGCACGACACCCGCGCCACGCCGGGCCTGGCGGCGTTGGATAACGTGCGCCTGACCAGCAGCGATGGCGGCATCGTGCCACTGACGGCGATCGCCAAAATTGAACAGCGCTTTGCGCCGCTGTCGATTAACCACCTTGACCAGTTCCCGGTGACCACCATTTCGTTCAACGTGCCGGATAACTACTCGCTGGGCGATGCGGTACAGGCCATTCTGGACAGTGAGAAAACCCTGAACTTCCCGGCGGATATCCGTACCGAGTTCCAGGGCAGCACCCTCGCCTTCCAGTCGGCGCTGAGCAGCACCATCTGGCTGGTGGTTGCGGCAGTGGTGGCGATGTATATCGTGCTCGGCGTGCTGTATGAGAGCTTTATCCACCCGATCACCATTCTCTCGACCCTGCCGACCGCGGGGGTCGGCGCGCTGCTGGCATTAATGCTGGCGGGCAACGAACTGGACGTGATCGCCATTATCGGCATCATCCTGTTGATCGGTATCGTTAAGAAAAACGCGATCATGATGATCGACTTTGCGCTGGCCGCCGAGCGTGAGCAGGGAATGGCGCCGCGCGAAGCGATTTATCAGGCCTGTCTGCTGCGTTTCCGTCCGATTCTGATGACCACGCTCGCTGCGCTGCTTGGCGCGCTGCCGTTGATGCTGAGCACCGGCGTTGGCGCCGAGCTGCGTCGCCCGCTGGGGATCGGCATGGTGGGCGGCCTGCTGGTCAGCCAGGTACTCACCCTGTTTACGACACCGGTGATTTACCTGCTGTTTGACCGCCTGTCGCTGTACCTGAAAAGCCGCTTCCCGCGCCGTGAAGAGGAAGCGTAAGTGAAATTTTTTGCCCTCTTCATCTACCGCCCGGTGGCGACGATCCTGATATCCGTCGCCATCACCCTCTGCGGCGTGCTCGGCTTTCGTCTGCTGCCGGTGGCCCCGCTGCCGCAGGTCGACTTTCCGGTGATTATGGTCAGCGCCTCGCTGCCCGGCGCATCGCCGGAAACCATGGCCTCGTCGGTGGCGACCCCGCTGGAGCGCTCGCTAGGGCGCATTGCGGGCGTCAATGAAATGACCTCCAGCAGCTCGCTGGGCAGCACGCGTATCATTCTGGAATTTAACTTCGATCGCGATATTAACGGCGCGGCGCGCGACGTGCAGGCAGCGATTAACGCCGCGCAAAACCTGCTGCCAAGCGGGATGCCCAGCCGCCCGACCTATCGCAAAGCCAACCCGTCCGATGCGCCGATCATGATCCTGACGCTGACCTCGGATACCTACTCGCAGGGCGAGCTGTACGATTTCGCCTCCACCCAGCTGGCGCAAAGCATCGCGCAGATTGACGGCGTGGGCGACGTGGACGTCGGCGGTAGCTCGCTGCCCGCGGTGCGCGTTGACCTGAATCCGCAGGCGCTGTTTAACCAGGGCGTCTCGCTGGACGCGGTGCGCACGGCCATCAGCAACGCCAACGTGCGTAAACCGCAGGGGGCGATCGACGATAGCGCCCATCGCTGGCAGGTGCAGACTAACGATGAGCTGAAAAAAGCCGCTGAGTACCAGCCGCTGATCGTGCACTACAACAACGGTGCGGCGGTGCGTTTGAGCGACGTGGCGACGGTCAGCGACTCGGTGCAGGACGTGCGTAACGCCGGGATGACCAACGCCAAACCGGCCATCCTGCTGATGATCCGCAAGCTGCCAGAAGCCAATATTATCGACACGGTCGATCGTATTCGCGCCGAGCTTCCGGAGCTGCAACAGACCATTCCCGCGGCTATCGACCTGCAAATTGCCCAGGACCGTTCGCCGACGATCCGCGCTTCGCTTGAGGAAGTTGAGCAAACGCTGGTGATTTCAGTGGCGCTGGTGATTCTGGTGGTGTTCCTGTTCCTGCGCTCCGGCCGCGCCACGCTGATTCCGGCGGTGGCGGTGCCGGTCTCGCTGATCGGCACCTTCGCCGCGATGTACCTGTGCGGTTTCAGCCTCAACAACCTGTCGTTGATGGCGCTGACCATCGCCACCGGTTTCGTGGTCGATGACGCCATTGTGGTGCTGGAGAATATTTCCCGCCACCTGGAAGCGGGCATGAAACCGCTACAAGCCGCGCTACAGGGGAGCCGCGAAGTGGGCTTTACCGTCCTGTCGATGAGCGTTTCGCTGGTGGCGGTGTTCCTGCCGCTGCTGCTGATGGGCGGTCTGCCCGGCAGGCTGCTGCGGGAATTTGCGGTCACGCTGTCGGTGGCGATCGGTATTTCGCTGGCCGTTTCGCTGACCCTGACGCCGATGATGTGCGGCTGGATGCTGAAATCCAGCCGCCCGCATTCGCCAACCCGTAATAAAGGTTTGGGGCGTCTGCTGGTCGCCATGCAGCAGGGTTACGGTAAATCGCTGCGCTGGGTGCTGAACCATGCGAAGCTGGTGGGGGTGGTGTTCCTCGCAACCATCGCGCTGAACGTCTGGCTGTATATCTCCATCCCGAAAACGTTCTTCCCGGAGCAGGATACCGGGGTGCTGATGGGCGGTATTCAGGCCGACCAGAGCATCTCCTTCCAGGCGATGCGCGGTAAGCTACAGGATTTCATGAAGATTATTCGTGAAGATCCGGCGGTGGATAACGTCACCGGTTTCACCGGCGGTTCCAGGGTGAACAGCGGAATGATGTTTATCACCCTGAAGTCGCGCGACGTGCGCCAGGAGTCGGCGCAACAGATTATCGACCGATTGCGGAAAAAGCTGGCCAAAGAGCCGGGGGCCAACCTGTTCTTAATGGCGGTGCAGGACATCCGCGTAGGTGGCCGCCAGTCGAACGCCAGCTATCAGTACACGCTGTTGTCGGATGACCTCAGCGCGCTGCGTGAGTGGGAGCCCAAAATCCGCAAAGCGCTGGCGGCGCTGCCGGAGCTGGCGGACGTCAACTCGGATCAGCAGGACAACGGCGCAGAAATGGCGTTGGTCTACGATCGTGAAACCATGTCACGGCTGGGCATTAACGTCGAGGCGGCCAACAGCCTGCTTAACAACGCCTTCGGCCAGCGGCAGATCTCCACCATTTATCAACCGCTGAACCAGTACAAAGTGGTGATGGAGGTAGACCCGGTCTACACCCAGGATGTGAGCGCGCTGGATAAAATGTTCGTCATTAACAGCGACGGGAAAGCCATTCCGCTCTCTTATTTCGCCAAATGGCAGCCTTCCAACGCGCCGCTGTCGGTCAACCACCAGGGGCTGTCGGCGGCGTCAACCGTCTCCTTCAACCTGCCGACCGGTAAATCCCTGTCGGAAGCCAGCGACGCGATTAACCGCGCCATGACCCAGCTTGGCGTGCCGAACACGGTGCGCGGCTCGTTCGCCGGGACGGCGCAGGTATTCCAGGAGACAATGAATTCGCAGATTATCCTGATCATCGCCGCCATCGCCACGGTGTATATCGTGTTGGGGATCCTGTACGAGAGCTACGTGCACCCGCTGACCATTCTCTCCACGCTGCCGTCGGCGGGCGTTGGCGCGTTGCTGGCGCTGGAGCTGTTCAATGCCCCGTTCAGCCTAATCGCCTTAATCGGGATCATGCTATTAATTGGCATTGTGAAGAAAAACGCCATCATGATGGTCGACTTCGCCCTTGAAGCCCAGCGTAACGGCAATCTGCCGCCGGAACAGGCCATATTCCAGGCCTGTCTGCTGCGTTTTCGCCCGATAATGATGACCACGCTGGCGGCGCTGTTTGGCGCGCTGCCGCTGGTGATTTCGGGGGGCGATGGCTCCGAACTGCGTCAACCTCTCGGGATTACCATTGTAGGGGGTCTGGTGATGAGCCAGCTGTTAACCCTCTATACCACCCCGGTGGTTTATCTGTTCTTCGATCGTCTGCGTCTGCGTTTTTCGCGTCAACCCCGACAATCGGTAACTGAATAACGATGACTGAACTACCCGCTAACGTTCGTTGGCAACTCTGGATCGTGGCGTTCGGCTTTTTTATGCAATCGCTGGACACCACCATCGTCAACACCGCCCTCCCCTCCATGGCGTTAAGCCTGGGGGAGAGCCCGCTGCATATGCACATGGTGGTGGTCTCCTATGTGCTGACCGTCGCCGTCATGCTGCCCGCCAGCGGCTGGCTCGCCGATCGTGTCGGCGTGCGTAATATTTTCTTCACCGCCATTATCCTGTTCACTCTCGGCTCGCTGTTCTGCTCACTTTCCAGCACGCTAAATGAGCTGGTCATGGCGCGCGTGCTACAGGGGATTGGTGGCGCGATGATGGTGCCCGTCGGCAGGCTGACGGTGATGAAAATCGTTCCGCGCGAGCAGTATATGGCGGCAATGACCTTCGTCACCCTGCCCGGCCAGGTTGGCCCGCTGCTTGGCCCGGCTCTGGGCGGGATTCTGGTGGAATACGCCTCCTGGCACTGGATATTCCTGATTAACATCCCGGTTGGCATCGTGGGTGGTATCGCCACTTTGATGTTGATGCCCAACTACACCGTCCAGACGCGGAAATTTGATATTTCCGGTTTCGTGGTGCTGGCGCTGGGCATGGCAACGTTAACCTTAGCCCTCGACGGCCAGAAAGGCCTTGGCATTTCATCACTAACGATGGGCATGTTGGTCGCCGTCGGTATGGTGTCGATTGGATTGTATCTGTGGCATGCGCGCGGCAACGACAGCGCGCTGTTCAGCCTTAAGCTGTTTAACACCTCCACCTTCTCGCTGGGGCTGGCAGGCAGCTTTGCCGGGCGCATCGGCAGCGGCATGTTGCCGTTTATGACGCCGGTGTTCCTGCAAATCGGCCTTGGCTTCAGCCCCTTCCACGCAGGGCTGATGATGATTCCGATGGTGCTGGGCAGCATGGGCATGAAGCGGATAGTGGTGCAGGTGGTCAACCGCTTCGGTTACCGCCACGTACTGGTATTCGCCACGCTCGGGCTATCGTTAATCAGCCTGCTGTTTATGTTCACCGCGCTGGCAGGCTGGTACTACGCGCTACCGGTGGTGCTGTTTATTCAGGGAATGGTCAACTCCAGCCGTTTCTCCTCGATGAATACCCTGACGCTGAAAGACCTGCCGGACGAATTCGCCAGCAGCGGCAACAGCCTGCTGTCGATGATCATGCAGCTCTCCATGAGTATCGGCGTTACCATCGCCGGGATTCTGCTGGGCATGTTCGGTCAGCAGCACATTGCCATCGGTAGCGAGGCGACGCATCACGTCTTTATGTACACCTATATTTGTATGGCCATCATTATTGCGCTTCCCGCTCTCGTCTTCGCGCGCGTGCCGGACGACACCAGCAAAAACGTGGTTATTGCCCGACGCAAACTGAAGGAGTAGACCGTGAAATTATGGCGCCCGGGAATTTCCGGCAAACTGTTTCTCGCCATCTTAGCCACCTGCATCGTGCTGCTGATCAGCATGCATTGGGCCGTGCGCATTAGCTTTGAGCGCGGCTTTATTGACTATATCAAGCGTGGCAACGAGCAGCGGTTGCAGCTGCTGAGCGACGCGCTGGCTGAGCAGTATGCCCAGCACGGAAACTGGCGCTTTTTACGCAATAACGATCGTTTTATTTTCCAGATCCTCCGTTCGTTTGAACATGACAACAGTGATGACCGCCAACCGCCCGGCCCTCCGGGGCCGGACGGCGAACCGCCTCGCGGCCCGGATCGCGGCGGCATGCCGCCGCACGGCTGGCGCACGCAGTTCTGGGTAGTCGACCAAAACGCTCGCGTGCTGGTCGGCCCGCGCGAAGCGGTGCCGCACGACGGCTCCCGACGCGGCATTATCGTCAACGGTATGGAGGTCGGCGCGGTGATCGCTTCACCGGTCGAGCGGCTGACCCGCAACACCGATATCAACTTCGATCAACAGCAGCGCCGCACCAGTTGGCTTATCGTCGGGCTGGCGACATTGCTGGCGGCGCTGGCGACCTTCCCGCTGGCTCGCGGGTTGATTGCCCCAGTGCGGCGGCTGGTGGAAGGCACCCACAAGCTGGCGGCGGGCGACTTTTCCACCCGTGTCCCGGTGAGCAGCAGCGATGAACTGGGCAGACTGGCGCAGGACTTCAACCAGCTCGCCAGCACGCTGGAAAAAAACCAGCAGATGCGCCGCGACCTGATGGCCGATATCTCCCACGAGCTACGCACGCCGCTGGCGGTACTGCGCGGCGAGCTGGAGGCGATTCAGGACGGCGTACGCAAATTCACCCCGGAATCGGTCACCTCTTTGCAGGCCGAAGTCGCCACCCTGACCAAGCTGGTTGATGATCTGCATCAGTTATCGATGTCCGATGAAGGGGCGCTGGCCTACCAGAAAGCGCCGGTCGATATCATTAGCCTGATTGAAATCGCCGCCGATGCCTTCCGCGAACGTCTTGCCAGCCGTGGGCTGACGCTCAATCTGGCGCTGGCAGAAAACGCCACCGTATTTGGCGATCCGGACCGCTTGATGCAGTTATTCAATAACCTGCTGGAAAACAGCCTGCGCTATACCGACAGCGGCGGCCAGGTGCTGATTCGCACCGAACTGCTCCCACAAAGTATCGTGCTGGAATTCGCCGACAGCAGCCCCGGCGTCAGCGATGAACAGCTGGCGAGGCTTTGCGAGCGTTTCTACCGTACCGAAGGTTCTCGCAACCGCGCCAGCGGCGGCTCTGGGCTGGGATTGGCCATTTGCGCGAACATCGTCACCGCCCACGGCGGACACCTCAACGTTGGGCATTCGCCTTTTGGTGGGGTTAGCATTAAAGTAGAGTTACCGCTGGAACGTGTATTACCGAGAGAAATATGACCGAGTTACCGATTGATGAAAATGCCCCACGCATCCTGATTGTGGAAGATGAACCCAAGCTGGGGCAGTTGCTCATCGACTATTTACTGGCAGCGCACTACGCCCCGACGCTGATTAGCCACGGCGACAAAGTGCTGCCGTACGTGCATCAGACGCCGCCGGATCTCATCCTGCTGGATCTGATGCTGCCGGGCACCGACGGTCTCACCCTCTGCCGCGAAATTCGTCGCTTCTCCGACGTTCCTGTGGTTATGGTGACCGCCAAAATTGAAGAGATCGACCGTCTGCTGGGCTTAGAGATCGGCGCCGATGACTACATCTGCAAGCCGTACAGCCCGCGCGAAGTGGTTGCGCGCGTGAAAACCATTTTACGCCGCTGCAAGCCGCGTCACGAACTACAAACGCTGGACGAACAAAGCCCGCTCATCGTTGATGAAAGCCGTTTTCAAGCCTCATGGCGCGATCGCCCGCTGGACCTCACCCCTGCCGAGTTTCGCCTGCTGAAAACGCTGTCGCAGGAGCCTGGCAAAGTGTTCTCGCGCGAACAATTGCTGAATCATCTGTACGACGACTACCGCGTGGTGACCGACCGTACCATCGACAGCCATATTAAAAACCTGCGCCGCAAGCTGGAATCGCTTGACGCCGATCAGTCGTTTATCCGCGCGGTGTACGGTGTAGGCTATCGCTGGGAAGCCGACGCCTGCCGCCTGTCCTGATGCCTTCGAGCGGCGCGCGCTCGCCGCTCTCACTTCTCCTCTGCTCGCAACTTCGCCAATTTCTCCCATACTCATAGTGTCAGTCGATACGTTCAACGATGTTAATTTAATCAAGGAGTCACCATGGCTGGTTGGTTTGAATTAAGCAAAAGCAGCAACGATCAGTTTCGATTTGTTCTGAAGGCGGGAAACGGGGAGGTTATTCTCACCAGCGAGCTGTACACCACCCGGGCGGCCGCGGAAAAAGGCATCGCCTCGGTGCGGGTCAACAGCCCGCAGGACGCGCATTATGAAAAGAAAACCGCCACCAACGGCAAATTTCACTTTAACCTGAAAGCGGGCAACCACCAGGTCATTGGCACCAGTCAACTGTACGCGACCGAACAGTCGCGTGATAAGGGCATCGCCTCGGTGAAAACCAACGGCACCAGCGAGACCGTCAAAGATAATACCTGATGGCAGATCCTCCGCCGGGTTGTCTCCCGCGACGACCCGGCGCTTTACCTCGCCTCCCCACAGCGCTACAATGCCCGCCCTTAATGTGGGGGCACTCCCCAACTCGCCGCATCAGGTGCGGCGAATCTGACCTGTCATCAGAACGAGAAAATCATGTTTAAACCGGAACTCCTTTCCCCGGCGGGAACGCTGAAAAATATGCGTTACGCTTTCGCTTACGGCGCTGACGCGGTTTACGCGGGCCAACCTCGCTACTCCCTGCGCGTACGTAACAACGAATTCAATCACGAAAACTTGCAGCTCGGCATCAACGAAGCCCACGCGTTGGGTAAAAAATTCTATGTGGTCGTGAACATCGCGCCGCATAACGCCAAGCTGAAAACCTTTATTCGTGACCTGAAGCCGGTGGTGGATATGGGGCCGGACGCGCTGATTATGTCCGATCCGGGCCTGATCATGCTGGTGCGCGAGCACTTCCCGGAGATGGACATTCACCTGTCGGTACAGGCGAACGCCGTCAACTGGGCCACGGTGAAGTTCTGGAAACAGATGGGGCTGACCCGCGTCATTCTTTCCCGCGAACTGTCGCTGGAAGAAATTGAAGAAATTCGCAGCCAGGTGCCGGATATGGAGATTGAGATCTTCGTTCACGGCGCGCTGTGCATGGCCTACTCCGGCCGCTGTCTGCTTTCCGGCTACATTAACAAGCGCGACCCGAACCAGGGCACCTGCACCAACGCCTGCCGCTGGGAATACAACGTGCAGGAAGGCAAAGAAGACGACGTTGGCAACATCGTCCACAAATATGAGCCGATTCCGGTGCAAAACGTTGAGCCTACCCTTGGCGTCGGCGCGCCAACCGACCAGGTGTTTATGATTGAAGAAGCCAAACGTCCGGGCGAGTACATGACCGCCTTTGAAGACGAGCACGGCACCTACATCATGAACTCGAAAGACCTGCGCGCGATTGCCCACGTTGAGCGTCTGACCCAGATGGGCGTGCACTCGCTGAAAATTGAAGGCCGTACTAAATCCTTCTACTACTGCGCGCGTACCGCACAGGTGTACCGCAAGGCCATCGACGATGCCGCCGCCGGCAAACCGTTCGACACCAGCCTGCTGGAAACCCTGGAAGGCCTGGCGCATCGCGGCTATACCGAAGGCTTCCTGCGTCGCCACACCCATGACGACTATCAGAACTACGAATACGGCTACTCGGTTTCCGAGCGTCAGCAGTTTGTCGGCGAATTTACCGGCGAGCGTAAAGGCAACCTGGCCGCGGTAGCAGTGAAAAACAAATTCCTGATTGGCGATAGCCTGGAGCTGATGACCCCACAGGGCAACGTCAACTTCACGCTGGAACATATGGAAAACGCCAAAGGCGAAGTGATGCCCGTCGCGCCGGGCGACGGCCACACCGTATGGTTGCCCGTACCGGAAGATATGGCGCTGGAGTATGGCCTGCTGATGCGTAATTTCTCAGGACAATCCACTCGCAATCCGCATAACGGCTAGTACATTTATATTGTTTTTCAATAGCAAGGATTCTTAGAAATGGATCACAGACGGAATTATTGATTCCAGATACTATTCCCTCGCTGAAAAACATAACCCATAAATGCTAGCTGTACCTAGGAACCACCTCCTTAGCCCGTGTAATCTCCCTTACACGGGCTTATTTTTTTGGCCTTCCCTCCTAAAGCGCATCGCCGCATCCTTTGTTACACTCTTTGCATACCCCCTCAAGAGGTACCAAGGATGTCAGATTTTCCAGCGAGTTTACTGATACTTAACGGCAAAAGCGCCGGTACGCCCGAGCTGCGCGATGCGGTCATGCAGCTGCGCGATGAAGGCGTGGTGATTCACGTGCGCGTCACCTGGGAGAAAGGTGATGCCGAACGCTACGTCGAAGAAGCCGTTGCGCTGCAGGTGGCGACGGTGATTGCCGGCGGCGGTGACGGCACGATCAATGAAGTGGCGACAGCGCTGATTCAGTGCGACAGCAGCTGGGTACCGGCGCTCGGCATTGTGCCGCTCGGCACCGCGAACGATTTCGCCACCAGCGTCAATATTCCCACCGATATGGCTAACGCCCTTAAGCTGGCGATTGCCGGTCGTGACGTGCCGGTGGATATTGCCCAGGTTAATAACGAAACCTGCTTTATCAATATGGCGACCGGCGGCTTCGGTACGCGCATCACCACCGAAACGCCGGAGAAGCTGAAGTCCGCGCTGGGCGGTGTTTCGTATTTGATTCACGGCCTGATGCGCATGGATACCCTGAAACCCGACCGCTGCGAGATTCGTGGCGAGAACTTTAGTTGGCAGGGCGATGCGCTGGTGATTGGCATCGGCAACGGTCGCCAGGCGGGCGGCGGGCAACAGCTGTGCCCGGAGGCGTTGATTGACGACGGCCTGCTGCACCTGCGTATTTTCACCGGCGAAGAGCTGCTGCCCGCGCTGTTGAATACGCTCGCCAGCGACGACGGTAAAGAGAACCTGGTGGACAGCGTATCGCCGTGGTTTGAGGTCACCGCATCGCATGAGATGACCTTTAACCTCGACGGCGAGCCGCTCTGCGGGACCTCGTTCCGCATGGAGATTTTACCGGCGGCGCTGCGCTGTCGCCTGCCGCCGGATTGCCCGCTGCTGCGTTAACGCATCGCGCGTTTTAAGATGCGCTCCGACTGACGCTTGAAATCCGCCGCCGCTTCGGCGACGGTTTTCTTGCCGTAGTCGATGGACTGCAACGCACTGTCAAACTCCTGCACCAGCTGGGGATCTTCGAGATACGGCGACACGCCGACCTTCGCCGGTAGCGACAGCGCGAGCTTAATGCCGGCCACCGATGGGTCTTTGTCATTGATCACGCCGGATGCCGTCAGCGTCTCCACGCCGCTTTTGCTGAGCGGCACACCGCGCTCCAGGCCGAGCAGCGTCACGCCCTCCTTGCTGTTGAGCAGGAAGTTAATCAGCTTTGCCGCCGCCTGCGGATGTTGGGTGGTTTTACCAATCGACAGCATCATTGACGGCTTCATAAACAGCCCCGCGTCGGTGGCGCCCGGCAGCATCGGGTAGCCACCCAACTCCAGCTTCGCCGGTGGTTTCAGGTTATCGGAATATTTGGTCACGGCGGTATTCCACATGTACACGCCGCCCCACTCGCCTTCAATCCACGGCTTCATCTCATAGATATTCCCCTTGCCGAAGGAAGCGTAGTACTTCATGTCGGGAATAACGTGATTATCGATCAACGTTTTATAGAGCTGGAAAAACTCCACCCATTGCGCATCGCTATAGGTAAACTTTTTGCTCTGCTCATCGATGGCTGGCATGTTGTATTTCTGCACCATGTAAGAGTTGAGCAACGCCAGCACGCCGAGGCTTTCCGGGGCCACCGGATAGTATTGTTTGCCGAGCTTAGTCTCAAAGGTTTTCCCGGCCTGCATCAACTCATCCCAGTTTTGCGGATAGCTTAATTCCGCTTTTTTCCACGTCTGATCGTTGTAGTAGAAGATGCGCGCGGTCATGGCAACGGGGATACCGTTTAACTTGCCCTTCACCGTCACCGGTTGAAGATCTTTGGCGGTGAACTGGTCCAGGCCGATTTCGTCTTTCACTTTATTGAGATCGTAAAAACCGTTGCCGTCTTTCGAGAACAGCGTCAGCCAGTTCCAGTTGGTTTGCATCACATCCGGCTCTGTGCCGCCCGCCAGCTGCGTGGTAAGGCGCGAGGTATGGCCGTCCCAGCCAGTATATTCCGCTTTGACGTTGATATCCGGGTTTTGTTGATGGAAGGCTTCCAGCGCTTTCAAGGTCACCTGGTGACGACTGTTGCCACCCCACCAGGACATGCGCAGGTCGATGGTTTCCGCGGCCAGCGCGGAGGCAGTACAGGCAGACAGCAATAACGGGAGAGCAATACGGAATGACTTTTTAGGCATTTTTGATTATTCCCGGAGGCAAATTGGAAAAGTAGAGGTAGGCCGGATAAGGCGTTTACGCCGCCATCCGGCCCCATGGCGAACGGCTAGTAAGCCGCCACCTCCCGCGCCATTTCGCGCGTGTACTGGCGGCTGGCGTTCACCAACATCTGGGTATACGGCGTTTTGGCCTCGCCGTTCACCAGTGCGTCAACGCTAAGCGTTTCGAGAATTTTGCCGTACTGCATCACCGCCACCTTCTGGCAGAGATGGGCAATCACGCCCAGATCGTGGGTCACCATCAGGTAGGTCAGGTTCGACTCTTTTTGCAGCTCCGCCAACAGGTTGAGGATCTCCGCCTGCACCGAGACGTCCAGCGCCGAGGTGGGTTCATCGAGCAGCAGCACCTGCGGCTCAAGGATCAGCGCGCGAGCAATCGCCACGCGCTGACGCTGGCCGCCGGAGAGCTGGTGCGGATAGCGGTCGCGAAACGCGCGATTCAGCCCCACGCGATCCAGCAGCGTGTTGATGCGCCGGTCACGCTCGCTGATACCGTGGATTTGCAGCGGCTCTTCCAGAATATCGCCAATGGTATGGCGCGGATGCAGAGAGCCGTAAGGATCCTGAAACACCATCTGCACCTTACGGCAGCGTTCGCGGCTGATGTTGTGATCCAACCGCTGGCCGTTGATCGCCAGCTCGCCCTGCCAGTGGTTAAACAGCCCGGCCAGGCACTTCAGCACCGTGGTTTTGCCGGAACCGGACTCCCCCACCAGGCCGTAAATCTCGCCCGGCTGGACGTGGAAATTGACGTCATACAACACCTGGTTGCGCTTCTCGCCTTCACCAAACACCAGGTTCAGATTTTTCACTTCAATCATGATGCGCTCCTTAATCCGTCAGCCAGCAGGCCTGACGCTGTAGCACCGGCAGTACCGGGCGACGATGCTGCATATCCGGCAGCGCGCTGATTAGGCCCTGCGTGTACGGATGCTTAGCATTGTCGAGATCGCAGGCGGCGATGGACTCCACCACCCGCCCGGCGTACATCACCAGCACCCGATCGCAGAAGCTGCGCACCAGGTTGATGTCGTGGCTGATAAAAATCAGCCCCAGCCCGCGCGATTTCACCAGGTCGTCGAGCAGCCCCAGCACCTGCAAACGTACGGAGACGTCCAGCGCCGAGGTGGGCTCATCGGCAATCACCAGCTCCGGGTCGGTAATCAGCATCATCGCAATCATGATGCGCTGCCCCTGGCCGCCGGAGATTTCATGCGGATAGAGGTTATAAACGCGCTGCGGGTCGCGGATGCGCACCACGTCGAGCATCTCCAACGCTTTGGCTTTCGCCTCCGCCTTATGCCCCGGATGGTGCGTTAGCCAGGCTTCAGCAATCTGATCGCCCACGCGCACCACCGGGTTCAGCGAGTATTTCGGGTCCTGCATAATCATCGAAATCCGTTTGCCGCGAATGGCGCGCATCTGCGCTTCGCTGGCGTTAAGCAGATCGATATCGCCAAAATGCATCCGGCTGGCGTCAATGCGCGCCTTTTTCGGGTGCAGATGCAACAGCGCGCGCCCGACGGTCGATTTTCCCGAACCGGATTCACCGACAATCGCCAGTTTTTCACGCCCCAACTGGAAGGAGACACCGCGCACCGCATGGGTGACCGCGCTGCCGTTGACAAAGTCGACGCACAGGTCGCGCACGTCGAGCAGCGGTGCAGCGTTATTCGCTGCGAGGATCGAGGATGTCACGTAGGCCATCTCCTAAGAAGTTGAACGCTAAGCTGTTGATCAGAATCGCCAGCCCCGGAATCGTCACCACCCACCAGCACTCCATCATGTAGGTACGGCCACTGGAGATCATCGCCCCCCACTCTGGCTCCGGCGGCTGTGCGCCGAGGCCGAGGAAGCCGAGACCAGCGGCGGTCAGAATGATCCCCGCCATGTTCATGGTGATACGAATAATCACCGACGGCAGGCACAGTGGCACAATATGGCGCCACAGCACGCGGGCCGGAGAGGCCCCCTGCAAGCGCACGGCGGAGATAAAATCCGCCTGGCGCAGCGACAGCGTTTCGGCGCGCGCCAGACGCGCAATCGGCGGCCAGGCGGTAAGCGTAATGGCGATTACCACGTGCTCCAGCCCTGGGCCTAAGGCGGCGACGAACGCCAGCGCCAGCACCAGGCTTGGGAAGGAGATAAAGATGTCGGTAACGCGCATCAGCACCATGTCTACCTTGCCGCCGAAGTAGCCCGCGCAGACGCCGAGCAGCAGCCCCAGCGGGCCGACGGTGACCGACACCAGCAGCACGATGTACAGCGTGATGCGCGAGCCGTACACCAGGCGGCTGAAGATATCGCGGCCAAACTCGTCGGTGCCAAACCAGTGCTGGGCGTTCGGCGCGGTAAGCGCGTTGCTTAAGTCCTGCACCAGCGGGTTATACGGGGCAATCAGCGGCGCGAAAATCGCCACCACCAGCAGCAGGAAAATAATCCCGCCGCCAATCGCCGTTAACGGGTTACGCGCCATCTTGCCGATAAACCCACCGGCGCGGACCAGCGCACGTTGCAAACGCTGGCGGCCTTCGCCAGCGCCGCCGCGCAAAGACGTATCCAGAGAAACCGTCATGATTTTGTCCTCGGATCGAAGAATTGATACAGCATGTCGGACAGCAGGTTGAGCATCACGAAGATCACCCCAACCAACAGCACGCAGCCCATCACCGCATTCATATCGCCCAGCAGCAGGCTGCCGGTGAGATAGGAGCCAAAGCCCGGCCAGGAGAAGACGGTTTCAATCAGTACCGCCCCCTCCAGCAGCGAACCATAGGCCAGCGCCACCACCGTCAGCAGCTGCACGAGGATGTTGCGAAACGCGTGATTCCAGATCACCTGACGTTCGGTTAACCCTTTCACGCGGGCAGTGATGATGAACTCCTGCGACAGCTGCGCCAGCATAAAGCTGCGGGTCATACGGCTGATATAGGCCAGCGAGTGGAAGCCCAGCAGCGCGGCAGGCAGAATCAGGTGATTAATGGCATTCCAGAACACCTCGCTGTTCCCTGCCAGCAGCGCATCCACGGTCATCAGCCCGGTACGGCGCGGCACGATGCCGTCCAGCCCCAGGTCAACGCGTCCGGCGCCGCCGACCCAGCCAAGCCAGGCGTAAAACACCAGCAGACCCATCATCCCCACCCAGAAAATCGGCGTGGAGTAACCGGCGAGGCTGATAATGCGCACCACGTAATCGGAGATGCTGTTACGACGCGCGGCCGCCAGCACGCCCAGCGGAATGCCGAGGCCCGCGCCGACAATAATCGCCATCGTCGCCAGTTCCATGGTCGCCGGGAAGACGCGAATAATATCGTCGGTCACCGGTTTACCGGTCAGCAGCGCGTTACCGAGGTCGCCGTGCAGCAGGTTGACGAAATAAATACCAAACTGGGTCATCAGCGACTGGTCAAAGCCCAGCTGGTGATAGACCTGCTGGTAGGTGCTCTGGTCGGCATCCGGACCGACAATCGCCAGCACCGGGTCGATGGGCATCACGCGGCCAATGAAAAAGGTCAGCAGCAGCAGGCCAAACAGCGTAATCGCCACCTGCATCAACCGTTTTGAAAAGCGCCGGGTCCGGGAGCCGGGCGCGAGAATTGCCGTACTCATCCTTTATCTCCTTCGCTTACTTTGTAGACGTCACGCAAGAAGGTGGTCGCCGACGGGTGGGGTTTGTAGTCTTTCACTTCGTTGCGCACCACCACTGAGTCAACCATCTGCGAGACGGGAATCATCGCCGGGATCAGCGCATCGAAGCGGGTTTGAATAGCCTGGTAATCGGCAATTTGTTTCTGCGGGTTACGTTCCAGCAGCGCACCGTCGATCATCTCGTTGAGCTGCTTGTCGTAAAAGCCGGTACGCCAGCCCTGGAAGTTGGTGAGTCGCGCTTCATCGCTGTTGTCCGGGTTATAGACCAGCGCACGGAGGCTGGAGTGCGGATGCGGCTCCATGCCGCTGCCGCCGCGGCCGACCAGCATGTCGAACTTACGCTCGCGCATCGCGCCGTAAATCTGGTTGCCGGTGCCGGTAATAATTTTGGCGTTGATGCCCGCCTGCATCAGCGTCGACTGAACGGCAATGGCGATATTGAGGAACGGCTGGTCCGAGAGCACGCGCAGCGTGGTATCAAAACCGTCCGGATAGCCCGCTTCCGCCAGCAGTTTTTTCGCCTTCGCTAAGTCAAAGCTGTAGCCAGGATCCGGCAGCGTTGACGGCATGCCCGCCTTGATTGGCCGCTGGTGCAGTACGCCGTAGCCCGGCATCAGCGCTTTATTAATCCCCTGATAATCAATCAGGTAGCGTACCGCTTCACGCACCTTCGGATTGGCGAAATGCGCCTCTTTCATGCTCATCGCCACGTAGTACATGGTGCCGCGTTGCACCGCGTCGACGGTAAGCTGCGGGTCTTTGCGCAGGGCGTTGATGTCCGATACCGCCATGTTGTTGGCAATATCAAGGTCGCCTTTTTCAATCATCAGGCGCAGGGTCTGCGACTCCTGAAAGTGGCGCAGCACCACGCGGCTCATCTTCGGCTCGCCGCGCCAGTAGTCCGGGTTACGCTTCATGCGCAGCACATCTTTGGCCTGCCAGGTCTCCAGCATAAACGGCCCGGAACCGGCTTCGTGCGTGGTCAGCCACTTGTTGCCCCAGTCGTTATCCTGCTCATGGCTCTGCACGGTTTTGCTGTCGAGCACGCCAAGGTTACCCAGCGCGCCTAGCGAGTAAATCACCAGCTGCGGATCGTTCGGTTTCGGCAGGACAATCTGCACCGTATAGTCGTCCAGTGCGGTCACCTGCTTGTCGACGTTCTTTTTGCTGAAGCCGTAAGACTTCCACACCGATGCCTGCGCGAGGTTAAGGTGCAGAATGCGCCGCATCGACCACACCACGTCGGCGGCGGTCAGCGGGTTACCGGAGTGAAACTTAACGTTGTTTTGCAGATGGAAGGTCAGCGTTTTGCCATCCGGGCTGATGTCCCAGGATTTGGCCAGTGCCGGTTTGACGTTGGTCAGCGGTTCAGGGTCCAGTTCAACCAGCGAATCATAGAGGTTGACCACGATACCCACCACTTCATTACCGGTCATCGCGGCCGGGTCGAGGGTCAGCAGGTTGTTCATGTTCATGCCGATAATGAGCTGATCCGGCGGCGTTTTCGCCAACGCCGCCCCGCTCCCCATCGTCATGGTGAGCGCGAGCAAACACGCTCCCAGTAAGGAGGATTTTTTCATCTATCTATCGCCTGTAGGGTACGACAGGCTACGAATCCGTACGCGCCTGTCTTGTCTTTGTTATGTGTCAGTCGTGGCTGACGGTATTGGCTTCGATATATGCAAAGTTAATGTCTTCGCCCAGTCCAGGGCGCTGAGACAGGTGAACAAAGCCATCCGCGTCCATTGGGTCGATGATGCTGTTCAGGTAGGCCGCCGGCTGGTCGTAGTCGAGGAACGGATGCAGCAGGCCGCGCTCATACCAGCGACAGTTACGGATCGCCCCGACCACCGCCAGGCTCGCCGCGCCGTTGCCGTGCACTTCGCAGTCCATGCCGAAGGATTCCGCCAGCGCCGCCACCTTCATCGTTGGCGTAATGCCGCCCACGCCGTTAGCGCCCGCGCGCAGAATGTCGCACGCGCCCGCTTTCACCCAATCCGCACGGCTGTGGTGCTTACCGCCAAAGCTTTCCGGCCCGATAATCGGGATAGAGAGGTTTTCCGCCAGCCACGCGTAGGACGACATGCTGTCCTCTTCCATCGGTTCTTCAAACCACGCGAAGTTGAGTTTTTCCAGCTCCTTACCTATCCACAGCGCTTCGGTACGGCTGTACCAGTGGTAGCCGTCGATCATCAGGTCGATATCCGGCCCCACCGCCTCGCGTACCGCGGCGCAGGCTTTGATATCCATTTTCGGGTTTGGCGCGAAGGAGACCGGCGGCATCCAGGTGTGCAGCTTGATAGCCTTATAGCCGCGCGCCACCAGGGTTTCGGCAAAGGCCGCGTACTCTTCCGGCGTGGACAGGCCACCTGCTAAATCGTCGCCACACATGGTGCTGCCGTAGGCCGGCACTTTGTCACGATAGCCGCCGAGCAGTTTGTAGACCGGCATATTGAGCTTACGCCCAATCAGGTCCCACAATGCTTGTTCCACGAAAGACAACGCGCGTTCGGTCAGCTGATGCGCGCTGCCGCGCTGCCAGTGCACCAGGTCCTGCCAGATGCGTTCACGGTCGAACGGATCCTGACCAACCAGCACTTTACGGAAAAAGGTATTTACCACGAACGGGCGCACGATTTCCGGCGGCGCAAACGAATAGCCCTTGCTGCCATCGTCCGCGGTAATCGTCAGCATCGCCATTTTGGCCATGCTTTCTGGCCCCGGATGGGAGTGCCCGGCGCTATCGGAGACGCGGCGGGTGGGATGCTGGAAAACGGTGACATTTACAGATTCAATTTTCATTATGTGTCCTTAGTACAACATTCGACATGGCGCTTAACGCGCCACAATCCTGTGTCCAACACTGATCCGATAAAACGGTTTTAGGGAATTGAAAAGGCGTTTCATGACTAATCTAAGCACAAAATAACAGCGCTTCCACGGACAAATAGCGCTAACAATCGACTGTTTTTTGGGCATGCGCACAAGGAGGCGTGATGTTTTTCACAAAAGGATAACGAAGTGTGAAGGGGATCGGCCTCCTCACCCTGGCGGGCGAGGAGGCAAACTTTTAGGCGAAGGTAATCTTGCTATCGAGGTAAACGTCCTGCACGGCGTTGATCAACTGCACGCCGTCGGCCATGGATTTTTTGAACGCTTTACGGCCCAGAATCAGCCCCATGCCACCAGCGCGTTTGTTGATAACCGCCGTCCGTACCGCGTCGGACAGGTCGGTCTCACCGCCCGCCGCGCCGCCGGAGTTAATAAGCCCCGCGCGGCCCATATAGCAGTTCGCCAGCTGATAACGCACCAGGTCAATCGGGTTGTCGGTGGTCAATTTGCTGTATACACGATCGTCGGTATAACCAAAGTTCACCGCTTTATAGCCGCCGTTATTTTCGGCCATTTTTTGTTTGACGATATCCGCGCCGATGGTCGCCGCCAGATGGTTGGCCTGCCCGGTCAAGTCGGCGGAGACGTGATAGTCAACGCCGTCTTTCTTAAACGCAGGGTTGCGCAGGTAGGCCCACAGCACCGTCACCATCCCCAGCTCATGCGCGCGCTCGAAAGCGGCAGAGATCTCCTTAATCTGGCGGCGAGACTCTTCTGAACCAAAATAGATGGTCGCCCCTACAGCCACCGCGCCAAGGTTGAAAGCCTGCTCAACGCTGGCATACAGCGTTTGATCGAAAGTATTCGGATAGCTCAGCGTTTCATTGTGGTTGAGCTTCACGAGGAACGGAATGCGGTGTGCGTAGCGGCGCGAAACCGACGCCAGCACGCCGTAGGTTGAGGCCACGCAGTTACAGCCCGCCTCAATGGCCAGTTCGACGATGTTTTTCGGATCAAAATAGAGCGGGTTGGCGGCAAACGAGGCCCCGGCCGAATGCTCAACGCCCTGATCGACCGGCAGAATCGACAGGTAGCCCGTACCGGCTAAACGCCCGGTATTGTAGAGCGTCTGCATGTTTCTCAACACCGCAGGTGGGCGGTTGTTATCCACCATCACCCGGTCAACGTAGTCGTGGCCAGGCAGATAGAGCTGGTCGGCTGGAATGGTCATACAACGATGCTGTAAAAGGCTGTCGGCGTCTTTGCCAAGCAACTGCGCAATATCAGTCATAGCTATGCTCCCGTAAGCGCCGACATCATGTCGGCTGGATGTCCTGCTCAAGTTTTTTGAGCAGGATAAGCCTGGTACCGGGGGCGTAGAATGTCCAACTTTTGTCGGTTTTAACGCACAAGCTGCTGGCACGCAGACGGGACAGTTACCACCACTCGTGGAAATGGTGCACTGGGCCAATCCCCTCGCCCACTTCCAGCGTATCGGCCTGCGCCAGCGCTTTCGACAGCCAGGCTTTCGCCACCGGCACCGTTTCCTGCCAGCTGGCGTGACGTGGCCGCAACGCCGCCAGCGCCGCCGACAGCGTACAGCCGGTGCCATGGGTGTTTTTCGTCACCACCCGTGGCGCGGTAAACCGCGTTTCACCGTCGGCGGTAAACAGCCAGTCCGGGCTTTCGGCGTCGTCCAGATGGCCGCCTTTCATCAGCACCGCTTCACAGCCCAGCGCGCGCAGCGCGCGCCCTTGTTCCAGCATCTCGCGTTCGCTGCGGGCATGCGGCGCGTCAAGCAGCGCCGCCGCCTCCGGCAGGTTTGGCGTAATCAACGACACCTGCGGCAGCAGACGCTGACGCAGCGTCGTCACCGCCGATGCGCACAGCAGCGGGTCGCCGCTTTTCGCCAGCATCACCGTGTCGAGCACCACGTTCTGAATACGATAACGCGCCAGCCGCTCGGCCACAGCTTCAACAATATCGGTCTCGGCCAGCATGCCGATTTTGGTGGTATCAATGCGCACGTCGCTGAACACCGAGTCCAGCTGCGCGGCGACAAAATCGGGTTCAATGCGATAGACCGATTGCACCCCGCGGGTGTTTTGCGCCACCAGCGCGGTCATCACCGAACAACCGTAGGCACCCAGCGCGGAGAAGGTTTTCAGGTCTGCCTGAACGCCTGCGCCGCCGCTAGGGTCGGTACCGGCGATGGTTAAGGCGTTAATGCGCTTCATGCCGCCACCTCCGCATTCATCGCGTACAGCGCATCGAGGAAGGCAGGCATAAAGCTGCCCGGCCCGCGCCCCTCGGCGGCCTGCTGCCCGGCGAATTTCATCAGCGCGCAGGCGCCCGCCACATTTTCCAGACGGCTGCCCGACAGCGCGCAGCTGGCCGCCACCACCGCCGACAGCGCGCAGCCGGTGCCAACCACCCGCGTCATCAGCGGATCTCCGCCCTGCACTGCCAGCGTTTGCTGACCATCGGTGATGTAATCCACTTCTCCCGTCACCGCCACAATCGCGCCGCTTTCTCGCGCCAGCTTCTGTGCCGCTGGCAGCGCCGTCGCGGCCGTATCGGTGGTATCCACGCCGCGCCCGCCGTGGCTCTCGCCCGCCAGCGCCAAAATTTCAGAGGCATTTCCACGAATCGCCGCAGGCTGTAATGGCAGTAAGCCGCGGCAGAATTCACTGCGCAGCGTCAGTGCGCCAACGGCAACCGGATCGAGCGTCCAGGGCGTCTTCGCCGCATTCGCGCTTTCCACCGCCGCAAGCATCGCCTGCGCACGCGGCTGGGTTAAAGTGCCAACGTTTATCAATACCGCACTGGCTATGGCGGAAAACTGCGCGGCTTCACCGGCATCAATCACCATCGCGGGCGAGGCGCCAAGGGCTAACAATACGTTGGCGGTGAAAGTCTGCACGACATCGTTGGTCATACAGTGAACAAGGGGGGCATGCTGGTGAAGAATATGGGCAGTACGCGCGGATTGCGCGGGGTTTAGCAGGTTAACGTGCATGGTTTGCTCCTGCCATAACGCGAAGAAGCAATGACCAGGCGGTCTCTGACTTCCCTACGCTGGCATTATCCAGATCAGGTGGTACGGGTATTTCTCAGCCTTCACCAGGAAGGGCACCCCGAGTCGTTTAGCGGCGTGGCCGCTTTTTTGCAAGCGTAAGGGAAGTTTCTCGCTTAAGCAAGCCTCTTCCCCCGCGAGAAATCACGCTATAAACAGCAAGGTTATATCTAATAGTCGTTAAACTTTAATTAACACGCTCACGACAGGTAAAAAAAAGATAGCCATGACTTTCTTTCATACGAAACGAAAAACCAGATAGCCATAATTAAACCCGCGACGAAAGAAAAAATAAAAAAACAAAGAAAATCATTAGACTCGCTTTAGAACCAATCATAAAAACTGTTTTCTATAGGAATAATCCTTATCGATAAATGGTAGGATGAGTTCATCCAACCATTTGAATTAATTAAAAAATAACATTTAAACCTCACTACATTCACCACGTGAATCTATCAACAAAAATCATGATCCTAATCAATATTTATATAGTCAACTTACTGGATAGTTGCTTCGCGTTACAAAGAAAGCGGCAAACTTCTGCTTGCCTTAGTGATTGATAGTCAATGATAAAAATTATTCTTGCGTATGTGATCGTCTCCCTCGCGCTGGTAGCAACCGGGGCATTAGGGGCGGTGGTATATAGCAATGCAGTCTCCATAATCACGAACGACTGTTATCACTCATAACAATTAAAACCTGAAAATAATTTATAATTAACGGTCCCGAAAATATTACGGGGAGAACGTTAAACATTTATTCAGGTGACGTTCTGGTCTATATAAAAAATAAGGTTAATGATGAAAGCAAAAATAATGCTGTTAGCCGTTGTGGCAAGCTCGGCGATTCTTGCGGGTTGCTCTACCCCGGCACAGCGAATGGCGGCATGTGAGGCGCAAGGTATTTCTAAAGATACCTGCTATTTATCCGAACAAAACAGACAGCAAGGGATCAACAACGCGGCCATGACCGCGGCGTATGCCAACGCGGCCAACGCGACTCGCACTCACGACGCGGAACAACACGCGCAGGCGGCGCACGTCGCCGATCCCATGCGTGAAGCGACGCTCTCTTCTAATGTGCTAAAAGCAACGCTGTCTAACGGTTTCTTCTCGGCGACGATTAATGGCAAAAAAGCCGTTGTGAAGCGTATTAACGCCAATTTTTATGAAATTCGCGGAGCGGGCTATATTATTTCCGTCAGTATGAATGCAGACGGCATTGAAAGCGCATCGTGGAATAAGACCCATGGCCGTGAAAACGGCATGCTGACCGTCAAACAATAAAAATGGATACAGGGAGGTAGACGCCTCCCTTATTCTGTTGGCGCTACTCGGCGGCGTTCTCACGCAGCGCTTTAAGCAGCAGCGTAAAGCAGGACTCAATTAGCGGCGGCAGCGTCTGCGGCCCGCGCATTAGCGCCACCGTACGCGTCAGCGCTGGTTGCTGAAGCTGCGCTACCCGCAGCGTTGGGTCTTCAAGGTGGGTGGTGTAAAGCTGCGGCAAAATCGCCACCGCCAGCTGCGAGCGCACCAGCCCGTACAGCGTTTCGATATAGTCCACCTGATAACGCGTATTCAACGTCAGCCGCTGGCTTTCAACCAATGCCCCGACCAGACGCTGCACGTTCCCCTTTGAGAATACCGCAATATCGCGCCCCGCCAGCAGTTTCCAGGGTAAATGTGGCTGCCCGGCTAGCGGGTCGTCCCTGTGCAAAACCGCCACCAGCGGATCTTCACGCAGCGGGAAGAGCTGCAAATCAGCCGGCAGCGAACTGTCGATGGCGCCGACGCCAAAATCAATTTGCCCGCTTTGCAGGTCGCCAACCATGGCATCGTTGGTGCGATCGTGAAATTCAACGCGCAGACGCGGGAACGCCTGTGCCAGCATCTTCGGCAGCAAAGGAAATAACAGCGAACTGACCGACGGCACCAGCCCAATGCGCACCGTTCCATCGCCGCCCGCCTCGACGATTTGCTGCATATCCTGAAACGCCGTCTGCGCCACGCTCAGCACCCGCTGGGCATGGGGAAGTATCGCCGCCCCCAGCTCGGTTAACGTCACCGCCGAAGCGGTACGATTCACCAGCTTGCCGCCAAGCACCGCTTCCGTCTGCCGCAGGGCGCTGCTGAGCGCCGGTTGGCTAATGGCCAGACGATTCGCGGTGTCCGTAAAGTGACGCAGTTGGGCCAGCGTGACAAAATACTGCAGTTGTTTAAGCGAGAGCGCGGGCAATCGCTGCCAGGGTTCGGTCATGTTGTGCTTCACTCGTGACGATCACGCAGAATAAGCCGAAGTTATCAGGTGATAAGTTTTTTCATCTGGGCAACCGTTTGCTCTGCCCCTAAAGTAGCGCACATTATCCCTGTGCCGGAGATGTTATGTCCAGCAATGCTGAAAACCGCCGCCGCGCCGTTCAGGCCGCTCGTGGTGAAGTTCCGTTCGACCTGCTGCTCACCGATGCTTACATCGTCGATATGGCGACGGGTGAAATTCGCGAAGCCGACGTAGGTATCGTCGGCGACATGATTGCCAGCGTCCACCCGCGCGGTAGCCGCAGCGACGCCCTTGAACGCCACTCCCTGCCCGGTGAATTCCTCTCTCCCGGCCTGATGGACACCCACGTCCACCTGGAAAGCTCACATCTGCCGCCGGAGCGCTATGCCGAAATTGTGCTGGCGCAGGGAACCACCGCCGTCTTCTGGGATCCCCATGAGCTGGCCAACGTGCTGGGCGTGGCAGGCGTGCGCTATGCCGTAGAGGCGAGCCGCCATTTGCCGTTGCAGGTGATGGTTGCCGCGCCGTCCAGCGTCCCGTCGACGCCGGGTCTGGAAATGTCGGGTGCCGAATTCGCCGGCGCGGAAATGAGCACCATGCTCGGCTGGCCGGAAGTGCGCGGCGTGGCGGAAGTGATGGATATGCACGGCGTGCTGCACGGCAGTTGCCGCATGCAGGAGATTGTGCAGGCGGGGCTGGATAGCGGCAAACTGATCGAAGGCCACGCTCGTGGGCTGAGCGGCGCCGATTTGCAAGCCTATCTGGCCGCAGGCGTCACCTCAGACCATGAACTGACCTCCGCTGACGATGCGCTGGAAAAGCTGCGCGCCGGGCTGACGCTCGAAATTCGGGGTTCCCACCCTTACCTGCTGCCGGATATCGTCAAAGCATTGCAAACGCTGCCGCATCTCTCTTCGCAGATTACGGTCTGCACCGACGACGTGCCGCCGGATATGCTGCTGGAAAAAGGCGGCATCATCGCTCTGCTCAATTTACTGATTGAACACGGACTGAGGGCCACCGACGTTCTGCGCTTCGCTACGCTGAACGCCGCCATTCGTCTGCAGCGAAACGATCTGGGGCTGATTGCCGCCGGTCGCCGCGCGGATCTGGTGGTCTTTGATTCGCTGGATAAACTCTCCGCCCGCGCGGTCTACGTCGCCGGGAAACAAATCGCCCGCGACGGCAAGCTGCTGGCAGCGATTCCCCCGGCCCCTGGCGTGACGCCGCCGCGCAATACGCTGCACCTGGATCCACTCAGCGCCGATGACTTCGCGTTGCGAGTTGGCCGCATTCAACACGGCGTCGCGCGGCTTCGCCACATCCGCGGCGCGCGCTTTACCCAATGGGGCGAAGTGGACGTCGAGATCCGTGACGGCCAGGTGCAGATTCCCGACGGATTTAGCCTGATTTGGGTTAAGCATCGTCATGGCCGACATGCCGCCACGCCGCAGATTGCCCTGCTGGAAGGCTGGGGCGAACTGCGCGGCGCTATCGCCACCAGCTACTCGCACGACTCACACAACCTGGTAGTGCTGGGCCGTCACCCCGAAGATATGGCCCTGGCGGCCAATCAGCTGATCGCCTCGGGCGGCGGCATGGCGCTGGCGCAAAACGGCGGCATTCTGGCCCACGTGGCGATGCCGATTGCCGGGATGCTTTCTGACAAACCCGCCGACGAGCTGGCCGCGGAATTCCGCAATCTGCGCGATCTCAGCGCGAAGGTTGCCGACTGGGAGCCGCCGTATCGGGTCTTTAAGGCGATTGAAGGCACCTGTCTTGCTTGTAACGCCGGGCCACATTTAACCGATTTAGGGCTGACCGACGGCACCACGCGACAGATTGTCAACCCGGTCATTTCATCACAACACACAGCACAACAATAATCATGGGAGCGCCACATCATGGCCGATAATACCCTTAACTCCACCACCTCCGGGAGCTGGTTGGAACGGCGCTTTGCGCTTTACTCGCGCGGCAGTTCGCTGCGTACCGAATGTCTGGCGGGCATCACCGGCTTTCTGGCCGCCGCCTATCTTTTAGTGGTCATTCCAGGCCTGCTGGCGGTAGGCGGAATGGATAAAGGGGCGGCCACCACCGGTACCATTCTGGTGTTCGTCGGCGGGACGCTGCTGATGGCGTTTTATGCCAACCTGCCGTTTATCGTCGGCCCCGGTATTGGCGGGTCGGTGCTGGTAGGCGTGACGCTCGCGGGCAGTGAAAACATCGGCTGGCCGATTGGCTTAGGTATTGCCTGCTGGTCAGGGATCCTCTTTTTCCTGCTGACCAAATTCGGCCTGCGCGAAGTCGTCACCCGCTCGGTACCGCAGTCGATAAAACTCGGATTAACCGCCTCTATTGGCCTGTTTGTCGCGGTGCTGGGGTTCCGCAACGCCGGGCTGGTGCTGGCGAACGCCAAAACGAACGCCTTAATGTTGGGCGATTTCCTGGCTCCTGGCGCACTGGTCGCGCTGTTCGGGCTATTTCTGGCCATCGCTCTGCAGGCGCGAAGCATTCCTGGCGCCATTCTGTGGGCCATTTTATTTGCCACGCTGGTCGGTATTCCGGCGGGCGTCACCCGTCTGCCAAACCACTTTATCGATGTGCCGCATTCACTGACGCCCGTGTTAGGCCAGATTGATATGCTGGGAGCGCTCAATATTGCCTTCCTGCCGTTCCTGTTTGTCTTCTTCGCTTCAGAGTTCTTCTCCACCATGGGCACTACCCTGGCGGTCGGCGGTGAAGCCGGGCTGCTGGATGAAGAAGGCAATATGCCGCATATTAATCGTCCGTTTATGGTCGACTCGATTGCCGCCGCGGTAGGGCCATGGCTGGGGATCCCAGCGGCCACCGCGCTGATTGAATCTTCAGCCGCGGCAGAAGCCGGAGGCAAAACCGGCCTGACGGCTCTGGCCGCAGCGGTGATGTTCCTACTGATGCTGCTGTTCACTCCGGTGGCGCTGATGATCCCGAAAGAAGCCACCGCGCCAGCATTGATTCTGATTGGCCTGAATATGTTCAGCGGCCTGCGCAAGGTCGATCTGGCCAACTTTACCGACGGTCTGCCGGTGCTGATGATGGTGATGATCACGCTGATTGCCAACAGCTTCGGTACCGGGATTGCCGGTGGCCTGCTGTTTTACATCGTGATCAAGACAATCGCCGGTAAATGGCGCGAGATTCCTGTCGGGCTGTGGGTTCTGGCAGTACCGCTGGTGTATTACTTTGCGACGCTGGTACGACACTAATCTTGCAGGCCCCATCAGATGAGCGTGGCAAACACGCTCGTCTGGTGGGGAGCAGAATTATCACGCTGAATTGATTGTAATTTTTTTCAAATCTTGATGACGCCCACCATCAGTAGATAATATATTTTCAGTTTACAAAGAGGCTGAAAATATTATGCCAGAACAATCAGACATTAAGCTAAGACCCCTTGAACGCGAAGATTTGCGCTTTGTGCACCAGCTCGATAATAACGCGAGCGTGATGCGCTATTGGTTCGAAGAACCTTATGAAGCCTTTGTTGAACTAAGCGATCTTTACGATAAACACATCCACGATCAGAGCGAACGCCGTTTTGTCATTTCGTATAATGGCAATAATGCAGGTCTGGTGGAGCTGGTTGAAATAAACCATATTCATCGGCGAGCGGAATTCCAGATTATCATCTCACCGGAATATCAGGGCAAAGGCCTGGCGACACGCGCCGCTAAGCTGGCGATGGATTACGGTTTTACCGTCCTGAATCTCTATAAGCTCTATCTCATCGTGGATAAAGAGAATGCCAAAGCCATCCATATTTATCGTAAGCTTGGTTTTATCCAGGAAGGCGAGTTAATACATGAGTTTTTCGTTAACGGCGAATACCGCAACACGATACGTATGTGTATTTTCCAGCATCAATATTTAGAGAATAATAAATCGACGGGTGGCTTGCTGAAACCGACGGCGCAATGATGACGAACATCGTCTGATATGGGCTACCCGCACCGCCGCGGAAAGCGGCTGGCGGTGCGGGTTCATCTGACGATGATTAACGTAATGACGACGCCGCCATCCTGACCCAGGTATGCCGCTTACCGCGCACCGCCATCGACAGCGTATACACGGCCTGCGGGTCAGCCATCCCTGCCACGCCGGCATCACCAAAGTTGTAAACATCGGCACCGCAGCGTTTGCTGGCGAGGGCAATCTCACGCACCGTGGCTTCATCCGCCCCTTCCTGACTGCTGCTAACGGTGGTGATGGCCATGCCGCCCGCCGCGCGAATAGCCGAAAGTACTCGCTCAATGCGGGCTTCCGATGCGCCGCGGCAGCTGGAAGGAGCAGGAACTATCACCCCATCCGCACCTGCTGCAACATAAGCCGCGTACTCGTCCGCCTCTGCCACTCCTGTGCCGTAGAACTTCGCCACCAGAATGAGTCTATCCGTCAGCGCGCGCAATTGGCTTACCGCTTCCCTTACCCGCGCAGCATCCACGCCCGGTTTGTCGTAAGCCGTCAGGCAATAAAAATCGGCCTCGGTAACCAGTCCGAGATGAAGCGGATCCCAGCCGCGAGGGTTATCCGGCGTATTTTCCGCCAGCACTTCCAGACTCACGCCCACCAGACGTCCCGTTAGCTGTTTGAAATGACGCAGCCCATCGCAGCCCTGAATACGCTGACTCTGGCAATCCATTCCTTTCACCAGCAGCATATCGGCGCCAAACGCGCACAGCAGTTCACCGTTAGTCACCTCGCCATACAGCGGCGACGCACCTGCGGCGACTTCCGCCATAATCACTCGCCCCTCGGATGCCATAATGGCCTGCTTTAACGCCGCCGCCGTCACCGGCTCGGCGAAGTCGCTGGCGCGACAGTTGAGTATTCTTTGCATAGTCGTCCCTTAGTCTAAAACCAGAAGTGAAGGCGATGGCTGGCGGAATGCCCCCTGCAGTATTTCCAGGTTAGTTAATGCCTCTTCTTCACTGACGTAATTCGCCGCGCCAGCGGTCAACGTGGCAAAAATGGCATCGTAAACGCGCCCGTAATCCCCCTTTACCGACGCAATATGTTCAATATGACTGACTCCCTGTTGATCAACGTACTCCAGCAATGCCAGCTCCTCACCTTCCGCGAAGTGCTTGTCATTTGGCATCACGCCGTTTTTCAGGCAAGTTTCCTGTTGGTCAATCTGATAACGAACAAACGAACCGCGCGTACCGTGGACCAGGAATTTCGGATAAGGCGTCTTCACCAGATGGCTGGTTTTGATGATGGCTTTCATATCACCGTAAAATAGCTGCGCCTCGAAGGTATCATCCGGGTTAGCTGGCTGGCGAAGATGCCGCAGGTGATAAAAGACCTGCTGGGGGCGGCCAAACAGCGACAGCATCTGGTCAAGCGTGTGCACGCCCAGGCCATAAAATGCGCCGTCGAAGTTACCGCCGGGCTGATGCTCGGCGTCTGGGCGGAAGTAGTCAAAGTGGCTCTCCACCTCCACAATCTCGCCCAGCTTGCCGCTTTCGATGGCCTGCTTCATGGTTAAGAAACAGCTATCAAAACGACGGTTCTGGAACGGCGTCACCAGAAGCCCTTTTTCTCGTGCCAGCGCAAACAGCGTCCTGGCTTCTTCCGGCGTGGTGGTGAACGGTTTTTCCACCAGCACGTTTTTGCCGTGTTCAAGGCAAAGTTTTGCGTAATGGAAATGGCTATCCGGATGGGTACAGACGGTCACCAGGGTAATATCCGCATCATTCAGGATATCCTCAACCTGCGAAGTAAAAGCGATATCCCGGTAGGCCGCTTCCTGTTCCCGATCAGGATTTCGCCGCTGATCATAAATACGCTTAACGTTAAATTTATCTTTACGGGCCAGAACATAAGGTAAATGGTAGCGCGTCGCGCTTTTACCAAAACCAATAAACGCACTGTGAATCATCGTATAACCTCCTGTTAAATTCCGTTGATGCCCGCCAGTTGGTTTGCCGCCTCTTCAATGGCAGATTTACCGTCCAGCTTGCTAAAATATTGTTTATTAATCGGGAGTACCGGGCAGGCCGCATGTATATTTTCAATAATACTGTCCTGCATATAGACAACCTGCGGTCCTAATAAAATCAGGTCAGCCTTGTGATATTCCTCTTCGATACGCCCAATATTGACAGCGTAAATCGTTAACTCGTAACCCTGTTCCTTCGCATACTGCCCCATCTTTTTGGCCATGATCGATGTCGACATACCTTCATTACAGGTCAGGATGATGGTTTTATTATTCAGTACCTCGAGGCCATTTAATTCAGGCGCATCTTCGATGGTGGTTGCGGTATTATCTGCAGACAGCGTATTGACCAGCGCTTCAACTTTGTTTTTCAGCATCGTGCGTTCATAGGCCATTAAGAACGGCAAATAGATCATTACCCCTAATGCTAAGAGCAGGAGCTGTAGCAGCACATTGCGGAAATCACCTCCCGACCCTAACCAACCTGAAAGCAGCGGCGGAACCGACCACGGCACGTAGGCGACAATACGTGAGACCATGCCAAACTCGGTGGCAAAATAGGCAATAATAAAGTTAATCTGCGGATAAATAATAAATGGGATCATAATTAACGGGTTGTAAAGCACCGGGAAACCAAAAATAACCGGCTCGTTAATATTGAATAATCCCGGCGCCAGCACGGTTCTGCCGAGCTTTTGATGACTGGAGATTTTGCTGCGCAGAAAGACCGCAATCAGCAGCGCCAGCGTACTTCCGGTTCCCCCCATATGGCCGTAAAGGTCGCGGAACGGCAGCACGATAATATGCGGTGGTACTTCGCCTCTGGCAAAGGCGGCCATGTTTTCCTGCATCGCCACCAACAGAGGCGGCTCCAGAATCGGGTTAATAATGCCTGATGGATGAATACCCAGCGAAAACAAGAAATTGGTTAAGGTGGTCAGTACCAGAAAGCCTGGCAGGTTAGTGGTTAAATGCACGAGCGGCGCCTGAATGATGGCCTGGATTATCTCATGCACCTCTTTCCCCGTACTCGCCTTCACCACCGACGCCACCAGCGCAAAGGCCAGCACCACCAGCATAATCGAGAACATTGACTGGAAAGACTGTGTCACCATCGGCGGAACTTCATCACCCATGCGAATTTGTAGCCAGCGGGTTTTCGCTATCCACAAAAACAGATCGGTGGCAATCACGGCGGTAATAATTGCCATAAACACGCCGCCGGCGTTGGTGAGCCCCTGAGAAATGACGCCGCTGACCTGCACCGCTTCGGAAGCATTCACAGGAACAACGGATAATGTTCCTGGCATCAAGACCAGAAATGCCGCTAATGAGACCATCGCCGGGATCATCGGCGCGGCAAACTTACGCTTGCTGGCAATACTCCAGGCAATTAATACCACCAGCATCAGCGACAAAATATTCATGGTGCCGTTCAGTATGCGATCGCCGACGCTCCTCAGCGCCGCCATCGTCTCGGCGGAAACCCACTGTCCGATAAACCCTTTTGCGTCCAGAAAAACAAAGTTCACCATAATAAAAAGCCCGGCTAACACCAAAAAGGGCACGGTGATAATGAAACTATCGCGTAGGCTTCGGAGATGAACCTCCGACGCCATTTTCTGCGATATATCAGTAATTTTCGTCAATATCGTGGTCTGACTCATGACTTTTCCCTTGCAATGAAAACAACCCCCTGCGCGGAGTTAGCACACCCGTTGACAAGACTGCTCGCTTCGCCGAGATCGGAATCCCCTCCTACGCACCGCCGTTGCAGAATGAAACTCGCCCACAACTAAGTCAATCCCTTTATTTTAAAAGTAGTCTACTTTTAAAATAAATGAGATCTGGATAAAATTTTAAGGTATGCGATATACTCCCTGACGGGCTAAAACCAGGAGGTGGACATTGCGTAGGTATATTGAAATCGCGAATATAATCAGGGAAAGGATCGTCAATAATGTCTATGCGACCGGGGAGAAGATCCCTTACGGTCATCAGCTTTGTGAAGAGTTTAGCTGTAGCAAGATAACGCTAAATAACGCGCTGGAGATTCTGGTCAACGAGGGGTTTATTACCCGTCAGCGTGGTCTTGGCACCGTGGTCAAAACGGCTACCCCGCGCTATACCCACGCCGAGAGCAACCTGGTTTCGCCGATCCTGGGCGTGAGCACCATTAATCAGACGCAGGGGCATAATGTCAGAAGTCATCTGCTGCTGTTTGAAATTGCCAACCCTTCAGCTGAGGTGGCTGAAATGTTGGCGATCCAGGACGATCGCTTCTGCTGGCATTTTCGCCGCGTTCGCTACGTCGATGATCTTCCGCTCTCCATTGAAGACACGTGGCTTCCCGTACATATTCTGCCGGAGTTCACGCGTGAAAATGCGCTGGGGTCGATTTATCAGTATGTGGAAACCACATTACGTAAAATCCCCGCCAGCAGCCATACCCAGTTCTCTTCACTGCCGAGCGATGATGAAGCGCAAGAGTGGCTTGAGCTACAGCCAAACGAGCCGGTGAGCGTCACCCGCTCGGTCACCTATCTTAGCGACGGGCAGCCGTTCGAGTTCTGTACCAGCCGCTATCATTATCAGCGCTTTAACTATAATTCGGTCGTCCAACGCAACGGCGGCTAAGGCTGCTTCGCCGCACAT
Organism: Kluyvera sp. CRP; assembly: GCF_019930565.1. NCBI lineage: Bacteria > Pseudomonadati > Pseudomonadota > Gammaproteobacteria > Enterobacterales > Enterobacteriaceae > Kluyvera > Kluyvera sp. CRP. The sequence continues at coordinate 4,485,555 of NZ_CP082841.1, forward strand.
TCCGCCTTCACCGCCTCATACAGTAACCGCACCGCGGCAGAGAGTTGTTTGCGGTGCGGGCAGATCATATTCAGCGGCACTCTGTCGCCCAGGTAGTTCGGCAGCAGCACCTTGAGCCGCCCTTCTCGCAGATCGTCGCTGACATCCAGCCCCGATTTAAACGCAATCCCCTCACCGGCTACTGCCAGACGACGGATCACCTCAGCGTCATCGCTGGTGATATTGCCAGAAACCTGCACGCTGTGTTCTACGCCGTCGAGGCTGAGTGGCCAGCGGTCAAAGGGACGTCCGCGCAGCACGTAGGTTAGTGCATTACAGCGTTCAAGGTCGGCGAGCGTCTGCGGTTCGCCGTGGCGGGCAATCCAGTCTGGCGACGCCACCAGCACCCGGCGATTCTCCGGCGCGACGGGCAGCGAGACGAACGATGCATCGTCGTTTTCACCGTAGCGGAATGCCACGTCCACCGGATCTTTAAAGACATCGGTGCGATGATCGGAAAACAAAATCCGTAGCCGCAGCGCCGGGTGACGTGTGCGGAACTCACGGAAAACATTCAGCAGAAGATTACGCCCGAGATCGGACGGTACGGCAATTTGCAGCGTGCCGCTGACTTCATCATTGGGCGTGTTAATTTGCTGTAGCCCGTTTTGCAGCGCATCCAGCATTTGCAGAGCGTACGGTAGCCAGGTTTCTCCTTCCACCGTCAGCCGTAAGCTGCGCGTCGAGCGGGCAAACAGGCGAATATTGAGCGCCGTCTCCAGACGCTTGATTGCCGAGCTAACCTGCGCGGGCGGGATGCCAGCCTCTCGCGCGGCCTCGCTAAAACTGCCGAGCGCCGCCGCGCGGACGAACAGTGATAAATCTTCCAGCCTGAACATGTTGGCTCCTCACAGAATAATCCTCAAAACGCGCATCATCGCTGTTTGCTTACACTTTTTAAGAAAGCAGCGCTTGCCATTCAGCCCGCGCATCAGGAATCATACGGAGCTGCAATTTTATATCCAGGATAATGTGGGGATAGTATGCGTAAAACTAAAATGATGCTTCTGGGCGTACTGTTGGCAACGGCAGGTGCGGCATGGGCGGCTCCGGCCACCGGCATCAAGCAGTATGAGTTGAAAGAGTTCACCGCCGATTTCACGCGATTCAAAATTGGCGATAACGCTCCCGCGATGTACCTGACGCCGGAGTACAACATCAAGCAGTGGCAGCAGCGTAATCTGCCCGCGCCGGATGCCGGCACCCACTGGACGTACATGGGCGGGAACTATGTACAGATCGGTGATACCGACGGCAAAATCAGCAAAATTTACGACGGTGAAATTTTCTATCACCGTTAATCACCCGCCAGCGGCGATCGCTTCACCGCTGGCCCGTTTTATTGGCTAGAAATAATGTACGCCGTTCTGATTCAAATATTGATTAACCGCTACCTCACCCGCCAGACGCTCATATAATAACAGGATGCTTAATAGTAAATCGCCGCCGCTGCGTAACAGATCATCCGGGGCGATATGATTATTTTCTTCAGCCAGTTCGCTCAGATGTTCAATTATCTCCCGATATTCACCATAAATATTGACCGGCAACGTTTTCTCAACCATCTGTTCGCGGCAGTAGCGCATCGCATCGGCGGACTTCTCGCTCAGCGAGCGGCTCTGCATCAGCAATACCAGCAGTTCACGCAACTTCATCATCAACGTTTCATTATTCATTTTTCTCTCCATTGCCGCATTAATAATAATTACCACAAATAACAGGAGATGATTAACGCTCAAATTTTGAAAAGGGTGATGAAATTGAACATCTCATACACCGAGAGAGAAAACAATGTTATTAAATTGCATGATTGATTAACATCAAAACAACCAAATAATTACTTTTTCCGGATGCAATATTATTATAAAAATAAATGCATAATGTGAATAAGATAATAAATAAGGATATATTCAGAAAAATAAATCTTAGCTCGTGCGGTACAAGGTGCACCGCACGAGCATAGGGGGAATTACACCGCGCGGAATGCAATCTCGCTTGGGATAACCTCACCCTGCCAGTAGAGTTGCGCGGCGACACGGCCCGCAAGCTGGCGATAAATCTCGGTGAACTCGCTGTCCGGGCGCGCGACCACGGTCGGAGTGCCTTTATCAAGATCTTCACGCAGATTAATGTGCAGCGGCATCTGGCCCAGCAGCTGGGTATGGTATTTCTCCGCCAGCTTCTCCGCGCCGCCGGTACCGAAGATAGGCTCGTGGTGCCCACAGTTGCTGCAAATGTGCATGCTCATGTTTTCCACAATGCCCAACACCGGCACTTCGACCTTCTCGAACATCACGATGCCTTTTTTGGCGTCGATCAGCGCGATATCCTGCGGCGTAGTGACCACGACGGCCCCGGTCACAGGAATGTTCTGCGCCAGCGTCAGCTGAATATCACCGGTGCCTGGCGGCATATCGAGAACCAGATAGTCGAGATCGGGCCACAGGGTCTCCTGCAGCATCTGCATCAGCGCTTTACTGGCCATCGGGCCGCGCCAGACCATCGCGTTGTCGTCAGTCACCAGATAACCAATGGAGTTGGTGGCCAGACCGTGCGCCATAATAGGCGCCATGTGGGTGCCGTCCGGAGACGTCGGACGCTGGTTTTCCGCGCCCAGCATGTTCGGGATCGATGGGCCGTAGATGTCGGCATCCAGAATGCCTACTTTCGCCCCTTCAGCAGCCAGCGCCAGCGCCAGGTTAACGGCGGTGGATGACTTACCGACCCCACCTTTGCCGGAGCTGACGGCAATAATGTTTTTCACGCCGTTGATGCCCGGCTGGTTTTTCACACGCTTCAGCGTGGCGATGCTATGCGACAGCTTCCAGTCGATGGCTTTCGCCCCGGTCACCCGCAGCAGTTCAGCGCTGGTTTGCTCTTTTAATTCTTCAAAGGCGCTGTGCCAGACAAACGGCATCTGCAGTTCGATGTGAACGGTGTCGTCCAACCAGGCGACATGGTGCAGCGCTTTCAGCGTCGTTAAGTTGTGCTTCAGCGTGGGGTGCTGGAAGTTTGCCAGCGTGCCGGCCACCATCGCACGTAGACGTTCAGGTGATTTGGCCTGGGATTCTGAGTTCATCCCGACTCCTTTGTTCTTGTGAATGAATGCGTCTCTTGTAGTTTACCTGAAAGGGACACGATCCCCCACTACAAGCGCATTTCGCGATAAAAAGCGGACTACTCATAGTTCACAAAAATCAGCGCCGTCGCCTGCAGCGCGCCGGGCTTAACCTTCTGGCGGTCGTAAACGTAGTAGCTAGCCGTCAGCGGAATCATCAACGTTGTCGCATTAAGCGCCTGGCCTGCGCTGGCGCGCCAGAGATTATCGGCACTGTCCTTCGCGCCCTTCACGGTTGACAGCGCCACTGTCTTGCCGCCGCTCTCCAGCACAAACCCCACGCCGTTAGACTCGCTGCCCCGTAAGACCGTACGACTGCCGTTCAGCAGGTCAGCGCTGTAGAGGTAAACCGACATACCGCGCGTGGTTTGCAGGCTGGGCCCCTGCAGGTCGCGACATTGCAGCCTTATCGCGCTGGTTCGGCTTTTCCCGCTAACGACGCCGCTCGTCGGCAGCTCTGACAGCGCAACATCCGGCAACGTTAAGGCCAGGTCATCAGGAAGGCAGGTACTCTTTTTCGGGCGATAAATAATGGTCAGGTTCTCAACATAAGAGTCGCCCTTCAGGCTGTTGGTTATATAGTTCACACAGCCAGTCCAGCTTAGGGTTTTACAGACGCCGAGGATAAAATTGATCAAACTGTTCGAATTACCGCCGGTATTGGCGATCAGCACGCCGGGAACATATACCGAGTCTGCACCACTGGTCGTCGCCTCATAAGCAGCGTGGCTAAGCTTTACCGTGTAGGACAGCGTTTTCTCGGTGGCGCTGGTCGTGCCAATCGTTTCAGAGGTTTTATCCGTCTGGACTGTCAGCTTGAGTTTCTGCCCGTTGCTAAACGGGCCGATCACGCTGTCTTTCACCACGGGAATATAGCTAATGGTGTCGTTTGCCGAATCGCACTTAATCCCGGAAAAGGTCACGCTGACGATGGTTGTGTACTGCTGCGTCAGCGCAAACTGTTCATCAACGGTGACCTCCGAGTCATGAGAAAATGAGACGGCCGACGATTTACACACCGCCCAACCGCTACTGGCATAGCCGCACAATACTAACGCGGCGATGATGGCTCCCTTCATGACGCCTCCTTTCTCAATGACAAATATAGGTTTTCAGTTCATCAATTTGCGTATCGAAGGTGACCACGCAGCGACTCTCCTGCGGGCCATCAAGCCGTACCGATACGCTGCGCGGCAGGACATCAGTACGGATAAACAACCGGCTGCCCTGCCCGACGAGCCCCACGTTATGGCCGCCGCTGTCCTCAACGTCATTGCCAAAGGTGAGCGGCGTGCCGTCTGGCCGCTGCGCTTTTATAAACCAGGGTTTGCGCGTATCGGTATCGAAGTGCGCCAGCACCACCGCGCCCCGCACCGGGGCCACGCTTTTTCGATTGCCAATAAGCTCGGTCTGGGTGGCGCTGCCGGAGACGTCCAGCGTGAGATGGTTTTCGCGGTATGGCGACAAATTGTCATAAACCACCGTACCGTTACCATTAGTGGTGCGGTATTTCTGTCCGTTGACAAACGCCCCTTCCAGCCCGGGCGCATCAAGAATCGCGACGGTTTCCGCCAGTCGATTAGCCTGGCTCACCCCGCCCGACCACAGCACCATTCCCCCAGAAATGTTGCCGCTCATTTGCCGATACTGTGAAGATTGGCTATAGCTGCCGCCGAGCGTCGCGACTGGCGTATTCCAGCTCACATTGGTCCCGGCCGTGGTCTCCTGATGTTGCTGCTGATGGCTCAGGTTAACGCCGTAGGTAAACTGATCTCGTTCACCGAGCGTGCCGGAAAGTCCGGTATTGTTCGCCGTAAAGCCCTCGTTATCAAAGGTAGTTGAGTTGGAAAGCGCCATCTGGCGGCGCGCGCCAGTCATGCCGTCGCCCCACATAAACGGGATGGAAATGAAGATGTTAAAGAGCTTGTCATCACGACGATCGTCGGTGTAGGTCTGGCTGGCGGAGAGCGTCCAGGAGACGCGCCGCCAGCTGTTTGAATAGCTAAGCTGATAATCTTCGCTGTGGCCGCCGCGCTGCCAGTAGTCACGCCACAGTAAACTTAAGGAAAAGGCTCCCCATCCCGCGGCCAGCGGCTGGCTGATATTGGCGGAGAAACTGTTTTTACGCCCGAAGTCGTTCTGGTAATAGTCGCCAATATCGTAGACATCGTGCTGTTCATGCGTATAGCTGTCTTTGTTGTTCGCCCACACATGATCGTTAAAGGTACGGTAATCTCGCGACGAGTAGCGATAGGCCGCAAGACCAAAATGGGTGGCAGTTCGGTTAAGATATTTGTTGTACGCGAGCTGATAACTTTGACCATCGAACGTACCGTTGTCCTGACGACTGTGCGAACGTACGGCATCCAGCGAAAACGCGCCCCAGCGGGTATTCCAGCCGGAGCCTATCGTGAAAGCGTTATAGTTACTCGCCAGCATCGCGCCGCCGTACAGCGTCACCAGGCTATTCAGACCATACTGGTAACTGACCTGGGTGAAATCGCTCTGTCGGCTGGCCCCTTCAATCTGACTGCGTCCCACCACGGCGTCATATTTTGCCACGCCGGGCTGGAGCATATTTGGCACTGAGCCATAGGGCACCAGATATTGCGTCAGCGTGCCATCGGCCTCTTTCACCGTCACGTCAAGATCGGCCCCGCCGCCTGCCAACTGGAGATCGGCAATCGCAAACGGACCGGGCGGGACTTCCTTCTGATACACCACGAAGCCGTTCTGCTCTATCGTCACCAGCGCATTGCTCTGGGCAATCCCCTTCACCAGCGGCGTAAAATTCTGCTTTGAGTTTGGCAGCATTTGCAGATCCCGATACAGACGCACGCCGCGAAAACGGACTGCGTCAAAGAGATCCGCAGAGGTATACATCTCCCCAGCGCGCAATACGCCCATGATCGATGAAAGGCTTCGTTCGAGATACAGAGTATTGCTTTTCCACACGCCAGCATCGCTATTGACCTGGTTAAAACTGGCATCAGAGTGCAGCTGCCAGTCCAGCAAATTAAGTCCGCTGTTAAACCGCGCGTAGGTATTTTTGCTGCTCCCTGCGGAATGATAATCGCTGTGGTATTGACTGACATAATAAGAAGTGTAAAACGCATTTATTCCGCGCTGCCAGTTTTCGGGCGCAATATATCCTTGCTCAACTTCATCAACAAAGGCTTGCGGCACCGAGAGATCCAGACGAAAAACGCTAATATCAAACGTGTAGCTTCCGCCCTGCACTGCCTGTTCTAATGAAATGCAGGATGATTCGGGTAATGCTTTCAGGTTAATCCCCATCAATTGGATCTGAGCACGCGTCAGGCAGGTGTTATCGGTAATATTCACCGTATATTTCCCGCGCCATTGCTGATTAACATAAACATCCAGTTCATATTCGCCGGCAATCGGCTGTTCGCCGGATAATTGAAAACGGTCAGTTTTAACGCCCTGCATCCCACCAATCATAAAATGGGTATCGAAGGTTTCCTCTTCAGCCTGAACACAGCCAGCGAATAATGATAATAATACTGTCGAAGCTAAAGGGGCCATCCTTAACATAATCGGCTCCTGTTATTTTACGTTAATCCTGTCGCTGATATAGTTGCCGTGATCGTCAATAATCGTCAGAGAATATTGAGGTGCATTATTATTTTTCAGCGTTATCGTCTGATAGGCTCGTGGCGGTAACATGACGGTCTCACCATTCACTTTGACATCATTCACTTTTATATCGGTAAGGGTAATCCAGTTAGCGTTATCATTTTTAATAACCATCTCCCGTCCGGTATAACTTAACGAGATCTGGCGAAAACTCGCGCGACTCACCGGGGCGATTCCCGTGGGTCGCCAGAAAAGTTTGATGCGATTTTGCAGCGCAAACTTAATCACATTTTTACTGCTGTTTTGCGCATCGTTAGGTGGAATACTCAGTACGTTTAAAAAGAACAGGCTCTCTCTATCCTGGGCTAACGTATTGGGCATTTTTTTGATTTTTATCTGCTGGCCGGAGTTTCCCGCCACCTTGACGACCGGCGGTGTCAGCAGAAACGGAACGTCAATGTTTTCCGGCGACCGCGACGTATCGCCATCATCAATCCACGATTGCACCAGCGAGGAATGCTCGCCTTGATTCATCACCTGGACCACAATATCCCGTTTTTCTGCTGGGTAAATTACCCGGGTCCCATACAGCACCACGCCAGCCTGAGCAGATAAACTGATTACCGCCAGGGTTAAGGCTATTATTTTTTGCATATTCATCCAGGAATAAACGGCGGCGTTCGCCGCCGTTTATTTACAATAGAATTAATCAGAGAAAACCTGCATGGTAATACTAGAATCAACCTCTCCGCTGGTTACCGTGCCGCTGGTACGGGCATAATATGCGGAGAAATCCAGTGTATAAATACCGTCAGCCTGTTTCACCAGCGTGATTGATTTTTGCGGGCTAATGGCTTCTGTTGAATTATTCATGTGTACTTTAAAACCGACACCATTTTCACCCGCGGTGTTGCGGGTAATGTCACTACCATTTCCGTTAAAACCATCTACAGCAAATGAAATACGCGGCGTAACATTCGGATCGCATTTGAACTTAATATTACCCACTGCGCTACTGGAATATGCTTTCAGTTCCTGGCCGGCATTCAGCGTATTGAATGCATCAACGCTGACGTCTGGCATTGTAATTGTAGCCTGGCTTTTGCCATCCTCAATCTGGCAAGTCGTGCCCAACACTTTACCGTTAATATGTAATACCGCTTCATCGTCCGCGGCCATAGCGCCTGCGCTCATCATAACTGCAACTAATACCGAAGCAGACAGAATTGAATATTTCATAATGATATCCTTATTAGTATTTATTTGATTGTTGTTAAGGGTTGTTTCCCTTGGAGTAAAATTCTCACATGCGAAAAGTGTCTGCAATGTAATACTTTTGTTTTATTGATTAAAAACAAATTACACATAGCAGTATAATTACAACAAATATCTAATGATGATTATTATTTCTTAATAAATTAATTAAGCGCAAAAAACACCCATCCAGATCATTAAAACAAATAAAAAATAAAACAACATTCATAAAAATGATCTTTATATTTATGCCCACCGCGACGTGGTAAAAAAATGGCTACCAGGTCGCTGTTGCTTCTTACACAGTCCGGAAAATCGTCGTTTTTCTGCGCGAATATCCCGCCAGCTTGATTTAGCACGTGATGAGGCACGCTTTGGGCTTACCAAAGGAAAGCCTTTCAGGTAACATCAAAAGCCCTTTTCACTACATAAGAAGTAACGTTCACTATGACTCAAGTCGCGAAGAAAATTCTGGTAACGTGCGCCCTGCCGTACGCCAACGGTTCCATCCACCTCGGCCATATGCTGGAGCACATCCAGGCTGATGTCTGGGTCCGTTACCAGCGAATGCGCGGCCACGAGGTTAACTTCATCTGCGCGGACGATGCCCACGGCACGCCGATTATGCTGAAAGCACAGCAACTGGGCATTACCCCAGAGCAGATGATTGCCGAGATGAGTCAGGAGCATCAGACGGACTTTGCGGGCTTTAACATCAGCTATGACAACTATCACTCAACGCACAGCGACGAGAACCGCGAGCTGTCCGAGCTGATTTACGGTCGCCTGAAAGAGAACGGTTTTATTAAAAACCGCACCATCTCTCAGCTGTACGATCCGGAAAAAGGCATGTTCCTGCCGGACCGTTTCGTTAAAGGCACCTGCCCGAAATGTAAATCACCGGACCAGTACGGCGATAACTGCGAAGTGTGCGGCGCGACCTATAGCCCAACCGAGCTTATCGAGCCGAAATCCGTGGTGTCTGGCGCCACACCGGTGATGCGTGAGTCTGAGCACTTCTTCTTTGATCTGCCGTCCTTCAGCGAAATGCTGCAGGCGTGGACCCGCAGCGGCGCGCTGCAGGAGCAGGTCGCCAACAAAATGCAGGAATGGTTTGAATCCGGCCTGCAGCAGTGGGATATCTCCCGCGATGCGCCGTACTTCGGCTTTGAAATCCCGAACGCGCCGGGCAAATATTTCTACGTCTGGCTGGACGCGCCAATCGGCTACATGGGTTCCTTCAAGAACCTGTGCGATAAGCGCGGCGACACCACCAGCTTCGACGCGTACTGGAACAAAGACTCCGACGCCGAGCTGTATCACTTTATCGGTAAAGACATTGTCTACTTCCACAGCCTGTTCTGGCCGGCGATGCTGGAAGGCAGCAACTTCCGCAAACCGACCAACCTGTTTGTCCACGGTTATGTCACGGTGAACGGCGCGAAGATGTCCAAATCTCGCGGCACCTTCATTAAAGCCAGCACCTGGCTGAACCATTTCGATGCCGACAGCCTGCGCTACTACTACACGGCGAAGCTCTCATCCCGCATCGACGATATCGACCTGAACCTGGAAGACTTTATCCAGCGCGTCAACGCCGACATCGTCAACAAAGTGGTCAACCTGGCTTCCCGTAACGCTGGCTTTATTGCTAAGCGTTTCGACGGCGTGCTGTCTGCTGAACTGGCTGACCCAGAGCTGTATAAAACCTTCACCGACGCGGCAGCCAGCATCGGCGAAGCGTGGGACAGCCGTGAATTCGGTAAAGCGATCCGTGAAATCATGGCGCTGGCCGATGTGGCTAACCGCTATGTTGATGAACAGGCTCCGTGGGTGGTGGCGAAACAGGAAGGCCGCGACGCCGACCTGCAGGCTATCTGCACCATGGGTCTGAACATGTTCCGCGTGCTGATGACCTGGCTGAAGCCGGTTCTGCCAGAGCTGGCCGCGCGTACCGAAGCGTTCCTCAACACTGAACTGAGCTGGGATGCGATCAACGCGCCGCTGGTGGGTCATAAGATCAACACCTTCAAGGCGCTGTATAACCGTATTGAAATGAAACAGGTGGAAGCGCTGGTGGAAGCGTCAAAAGAAGAAGTGAAAGCTGCCGCAGCCCCGGTAACCGGCCCGCTGGCGGACGATCCAATTCAGGAAACCATCACCTTTGACGATTTCGCCAAAGTTGACCTGCGCGTGGCGCTGATTGAAAACGCCGAGTTCGTGGAAGGTTCCGACAAGCTGCTGCGTCTGACGCTGGATCTGGGCGGCGAGAAACGTAACGTCTTCTCCGGCATCCGTTCCGCATACCCGGACCCGCAGCCGCTGATCGGCCGCCTGACCATCATGGTGGCCAACCTGGCGCCGCGTAAGATGCGCTTCGGCATCTCGGAAGGGATGGTGATGGCCGCAGGTCCTGGCGGCAAAGATATCTTCCTGTTAAGCCCGGATGACGGGGCAAAACCAGGCCAGCAGGTGAAATAAACTGCATAAAAAAACGCTGCTTCGGCAGCGTTTTTTGTAGGGTTTGGCTCAATAGATTCCCGACGGTATGGCTTATTTCGCCGCGTGCTCGCGAATCGCCAGGCCGCGCAGGAAGTAGCGCAGGAACTGGTCGCCGCATTCGCGGAAGTTTTTGTGGTCCGGCGCGCGCATCATGGCGGTGATTTCCGGCATCGACACGCGGAACTGCTGCTGCGTCAGGATCGCCAGAATATCATCGGTTTTCAGCGCAAAGGCGATACGCAGCTTTTTCAGTACGATGTTGTTGTTAATACGGCGTTCTACCGCCAGCGCCGGGGCGGATTCATCGCGACCACGTTTTTCGTAGATAAGGCCGTTCAGGAAGCACGACAGCATAATGTCCGGGCAACGTACGAAGCCTTCCTCATCCTCTTTGCGCAGCCACGGCACCAGCTGTTCAGCGGTGACGGCGGCTTCGCCCAGCGCGAAGATACGCACCAGATCGTTGTTGTTCATTTTCAGGATGTAGCGGACGCTGCGTAAAATATCGTTACTGACCATAGTGCCTTCGACGGTGGTGATGAAAAATTCGATGACCGATTCTACACGAATTACAGTCCCAGCGCCTCTTTCAGGCTCTTTAAATAGCGACGGCTCACCGGCACGGTCTGGCCGTTACGCAGCAGCAGTTCAGCCTGGCCGTTATCCTCGAGACGAATTTCTTTCAAATGCGCCATGTTCACCAGATGCTGGCGATGACAGCGAATCAGCGGCGTGCGGCTCTCCAGCGTGCGCAGCGTCAGTTCGGTAAACCCCTCTTTGCCCTCGCCGCTGGTCACGTATACGCCGCTCATCCGGCTGCTGACAAACGCGACATCGTCCATTTGCAGCAGATAAATACGACTGTGCCCGGTACAGGGGATAAACTTCAGCGCCTGCTGGCCCTCGCTGAGCACCGAGACGTCCTGCGCCGCGCGTTCTTGCCGCAGGCGGGCGAGCGTTTTTTCCAGGCGTTTCTCTTCAATGGGCTTGAGCAGATAATCAAACGCATGCTCTTCAAACGCTTTGACCGCATATTCGTCAAAAGCGGTCAGAAACACGATGTATGGGCGATGTTCCGGATCCAGCATGCCGACCATTTCCAGGCCGCTGATGCGCGGCATCTGAATGTCCAGAAACAGCACGTCCGGACGCAGACGGTGCACCGCACCGATAGCCTCCACCGCATTGGCACACTCGCCGACAATCTCCAGGTCCGCCTGGGTTTGCAGCAGCACGCGCAGGTTCTCCCGCGCCAGCGGTTCATCATCGACAATCAGCACTTTAATCATGCGCTCTCCTCCAGAGGTAACCGCAGGGTAACACGGGTGAAACGGTCCGCTTCGCAGGCAACCGAGATGCCGCAGTCTTCGCCAAAGCGCATCTTGAGACGCTTATCCACCAGGCTCATGCCCAGCCCACTCGACGGCGCGTTGGGCTGATACAGACCGGCGTTATCTTCAATCTCGAGCAGCAGATGCTGCCCCTGCCGGCTGGCGCGTAGCGTAATTTCGCCAACGTCCAACAACTGCGAGGTGCCGTGTTTAATGGCGTTCTCCACGATAGGTTGCAGGGTAAATGCTGGAAGCTGCTGGTTTGACAGCGCATCGGGTATCTCCAGATGCACCTGCAGCCGCGACTGAAAACGCGCCTTCTCGATTTGCAGATAGGCGTTCACGTGTTCTATTTCATCGGCCAGGGTGACAATTTCCGACGGGCGCTTGAGGTTCTTACGGAAAAAGGTCGACAGATACTGCACCAGTTGGCTGGCCTGCTCGCTGTCGCGGCGAATCACCGCTTTCAGCGTGTTCAGCGCGTTAAACAAAAAATGGGGGTTCACCTGCGCGTGCAGCAGCTTGATTTCCGACTGCGTCAGCAGCGCTTTTTGCCGCTCGTACTGCCCGGCCAGAATCTGCGCCGACAGCAGCTGCGCGATGCCTTCGCCGAGGGTGCGGTTAATCGAACTGAACAGCCGATTTTTGGCTTCGTACAGCTTAATGGTGCCGATGACCCGCTGATTTTCGCCGCGAAGCGGGATCACCAGCGTTGAACCCAGTTTGCAGTTGGGGTGAATGGAGCAGCGGTACGGCACTTCGTTGCCATCGGCGTACACCACCTCACCGGTTTCAATGGTTTTCTGCGTATAACGCGAAGAGATCGGCTTGCCCGGCAGATGGTGGTCTTCACCGATGCCGGTAAAGGCGAGCAATTTTTCCCGGTCGGTGATCGCCACCGCGCCGATGTCCAGCTCCTGAATTAGCACCTGCGCCACCTTCATGCTGTTTTCTTCATTAAAGCCTTTGCGCAAAATCCCTTCTGTCGAGGCGGCAAGCTTCAGGGCGGTGGCCGAAAACGCCGAGGTATATTTCTCAAACATCGCCCGCTTATCCAGCAGGATGCGCATAAACAGCGCCGCGCCGACCGTGTTGGTCACCATCATCGGCGCGGCGATGCTTTGCACCAGATGCAGCGCGTCTTCAAACGGGCGCGCAATCAGCAGAATAATCAGCATCTGTACCAGCTCGGCGACAAAGGTAATCGCCCCCGCCGTCCACGGGCTGAAGACCTTATCCGGGCGACCACGGCGAATCAGGATGCTGTGCACCAGCCCGCCCAGCAGCCCTTCCACCATGGTGGAGATCATACAGCTGAGCGCGGTCATCCCGCCCATTGAGTAGCGGTGCAGCCCGCCGGTCAGGCCGACCAGCCCGCCGACTACCGGGCCCCCCAGCAGGCCGCCCATCACGGCGCCAATAGCGCGAGTGTTGGCGATAGAGTCTTCAATATGCAGACCAAAGTAGGTGCCGAGGATACAAAAAATGGAGAAGGTGACATAACACAACAGCTTGTGCGGCAGACGCACAGTGACCTGCATCAGGGGAATAAACAGCCGCGTCTTGCTCATCAACCAGGCGATGACCAGAAAAACGCACATCTGCTGAAGCAGCAGCAACACCAGATTAAACTCGTACATACCCCAACACCACAGCAGAAATAAAACTGCGTAACATACACTTAGTCGGCATAACTTTCTTTGAAACCTGGCAAAAAAAGTGCAAAAAATGCTACCGATCACATTTTATCCATTCCGTCCGGGAATGAAACGAATAAAAAACAACCGCAACAGGCCGCGACGGCAAACCCCGTCTAAAGTTAAATGGGGGATCGCATGCCCGGAGGATAAGATGGCGCTTTACACGATTGGCGAAGTGGCTCAGCTCTGTGATATCAACCCGGTAACGCTGCGGGCCTGGCAGCGGCGCTACGCGCTGTTAAAACCGCAGCGCAGCGACGGCGGGCACCGCCTGTTTAACGATGCCGATATTGACCGCATCCGCGAAATCCAGCGTTGGATAGAAAACGGTGTCCAGGTCAGTAAAGTCAAAAACCTGCTGAGTGAGCCGGATGACGGCTGGCAGGAACAGCAGGAGACTGCGCTGCGCGACCTGCGCAACGGCAACCTCACCCATCTGCGACAATGGGTGAAAGAGCTGCGTCGCAGTCATAGCGCCCGAACCCTGGTGGATAATCTCTTCATCCCATTGCGTCAGCGTCTGCAAAACGCGCAGGTGGCGCTGCCGACTCTGCTTGGTCTGCTGGATGGCGTACTGATTAACGACATTGCGCTCAGCCTCGCTTCCGCCCGGCGTAAATCCGGACCGCACGCGCTGGTGGTGGGCTGGAACGTCACCGATATCACCCGGCTGTGGCTGGAGGGTTGGGTGGCCTGTGAACAGGGATGGCGCGTCGACGTACTGGCTCACCCGCTCACGCAGATTCAGCCAGAGCTGTTCCCCGGCCAGACGCTGTTAATCTGGTGCGGTGCGGCCCCTGGCGTCCAACAGCTACAGCAGCTTGCACGCTGGCAGGAAGACGGCGTGGCCTTCGCACTTCCTGCTAATTAATCGTTCGTTAACAGCTGAGCTTCGCGGTATAATCTTTTGGTTAACAAAAGGAGTACACAATGAAGTCAGCTAAATTCGCCGCGATCGTCCTTTTTGCCCTGATGGCTATCAGCGGAATTGGTGGCGTGATGCTCGCCGGCTACTCGTTTATTGTGCGCGGCGGTGTCGGCTGAGCCTCAGGCTTAAGCGCTCAAAGGCGCGGTCGACGATAATCGCCGCCAGCGCCACCAGAATTGCCCCCTGCACCACATAGGCCGTATTGAATCCACTCAGGCCAATGATAATTGGCGTGCCCAGCGTATTGGCCCCCACCGTTGAGGCGATGGTCGCCGTGCCAATATTGACGATAACCGACGTGCGGATACCCGCCACGATCACCGGTGCCGCCAACGGCAGCTCGACTTTCCACAGCCGCTGTCCTCCCGTCATGCCCATTCCTTCCGCCACGCTCAGCGCCCCGACGGGTACGGACGCTAATCCGGCCAGCGTTCCCTGCAGTACCGGCAGAATACCGTAGAGAATCAGCGCGACAATCGCTGGCTGTTCCCCAAAGCCCATCACCGGCACCGCCAGCGCCAGCACCGCTACGGGCGGAAAGGTTTGCCCCATCGCCGCCAGCGTTTCCACCAGCGGACGAAACTCGCGCCCCGCAGGACGCGTCACCAGCACGCCCGCGCCAACGCCAATCACAATCGCCGCCAGGCTGGAGATGACCACCAGCTTGCCGTGCGCCAGCGTCAGCGCAAGAAACCCCGCCTGCTGATACAGCGGGCGCGGTTGTTCCGGAAAAAGCGTGTGAAACAGCGGCTCGCTATACGGCAGGCCAATCAGCAGCGCGATAAACAGTGCCAGCAGCCATAGCAGCGGATCACAAAGGACGCGCATCGGCAGGCTCCTCACGCAGCAGGTCGGCAAAATGCAGCGCCCCGTATGCCACGCCTTTCTCGTTGACCACCGGCAACACCGTACGCCGCTGGGCCATAAACCCCGACAGCGCATCGCGCAGCGATAACGAATCGGCTATCGCTTCTCCTGCAACGCGTTCACCGTGGCGCACATAGTCGGCCACCTGGCGTAACGACAGCAGGCGTACACCCAGCTCGCTGCGACCAAAAAAGGTGCGGACAAACTCATTGCCCGGCGCGCTGAGCATATGCAGCGGCGAGCCCTGCTGCACCACTTCACCGCCATCGAGTAAAATCAGGTTATCCGCCAGACGCAGCGCTTCATCAATATCATGCGTCACCAGCACGATGGTACGCCCCAGCAGCCGGTGAATGCGGCGCATCTCCTGCTGCAACGCGCTACGGGTAACCGGGTCCAGCGCGCCGAAAGGTTCATCCATCAGCAAAACGTCGGGATCGCCCGCCAGCGCCCGCGCCACGCCGACGCGCTGCTGCTGGCCGCCGGAAAGCTGATGCGGGTAACGACCGCGCAGCGTGGGTTCCAGCCCGAGCAGGGCCATCAGTTCGTCGATACGCGCGTTCATTCTGGCCTTCGGCCATTTCAGCAGTTGCGGTACGGTGGCGATGTTCTGAGCGACCGTCCAGTGCGGAAACAGGCCAATCGATTGAATGGCGTACCCCATCCGTCGGCGCAGCGCCAGCAGCGACTGCTCGCGGATATCCTGCCCGGCGAAGCGAATCATCCCGCTGTCCGGCTCCACCAGTCGATTAATCATCTTCAGGGTGGTCGATTTTCCCGAGCCGGAAGTGCCAATCAGCACCGAGAACGCGCCTTCCTCAAGACGTAGTGACAGGTTTTTCACCGCCGGATGACCGCCGAATGTTTTATTGACCTGCGAAAATTCAATCACCGGCTTCTCCTTGAAGTAAGGTGGCGGCCAGACTCAGCAGCGCATCCAGGGTTACCGCCAGCGCAATCACCGGGATCACCCCCAGTAGCACCAGATCCAGCGCGCTACTGAGCAGCCCCTGAAACACCAGCGCGCCAAAGCCACCTGCGCCAATCAGCGCGGCGACCACTGCCATCCCCACGGTCTGTACCACCACGACCCGCAGGCTGCGCAGCAGCACGGGCAGCGCCAGCGGCAGTTGCACACGCAGAAAAATTTGACCACGGCCCATGCCCATCGCCGCCGCGCTTTCCAGCACCTGCGGCGACACCTGCTGCATCCCGGCGACCACGCCACGTACCAGCGGCAACAGCGCGTAGAGCACCAGCGCAATCAGCGCGGGCGCCAGGCCGGTGCCAGCCACGCCAAACGTCGCCAACCACGGAAAACGCTGCGCCAGCCCGGCCAGCGGCGCAATCAGCACGCCAAACAGCGCCACAGAAGGAATGGTTTGAATAATGTTCAGCACCGTGAAGACGCTCGACTGCCGTCGCGGATGACGCCAGCACGCCATCCCCAGCGGGACGCCAATCAGCAGCGCGGGCAGCAGCGTGCCCCACAACAGAGTCAGATGCTGGTACAGCGCGTCATTGAAGGTATCCTGGCGGTTGGCATATTCCTTGAGTAGCGATAACCCATCCAGCGCCCCGCTCGCAAGCAGCCAACATGGCAGCAGCCACAGTTGAACGTTAAGCAGCCATCGCCACGCCGCGCGAGTCGTGAGACGACGAATCGCATCGTTGGCGATAAGCAGCATCAGCAGTAACCACAGCCATAGCCCGCTGCCGGGCGAGGTACGCGCCAGCGGGCTGGCGCTTGCCGCAAGATGGTTGGCGGCCTCCCCCGCAGCCCATAGCAATAGCGTGAAGCCCGACTGCGCCAGCAGCAGAATAAGCAGGCCGGGAAAGCGGCCGGGCAGCCAGCATAAAATCCACAACGCCGCCGGTACCGCCAGCAGCGCCAGCGGCGAGAACGACCAGATTTGCCATAGCCACAGGCCATTGCCCGAAACCAGCCGGTTCGGGGCAAAATTGGCAAACGGTAGCGCGCTGGCGGCCAGCAGCATCAGTGCCAGCAGCGCCACCACGCGGTTAGAACAACGAGTCATGGGGATAATCGGTTACTTCACCCACCCTTTTTCTTTCAGGTAGCCCGCCGCCACGCTTTTCGCATCCAGCCCTTCTACCGCAATTTTGGCGTTCAGGGTTTGCAGCGTTTTTTCATCCAGGCTGGCAAACACCGGCTGTAACCATTTTTCGATATCCGGATAGGCTTTCAGCACCGCTTCGCGTACCACCGGCGTGGGCGCATAGATAGGCTGCACGCCTTTCGGATCGCTGAGGGTTTGCAATCCTAGCGCCGCCACGGGGCCGTCGGTGCCATAGGCCATCGCCGCGTTCACCCCCGAAGTTTGCTGGGCGGCGGCTTTGATGGTCACCGCCGTGTCGCCACCGGCCAGCGACAGCAGTTGATCCTGGGAGAGTTTAAAATCGTAGGCTTTTTCGAAGGCAGGCAGCGCGTCCGGGCGTTCGATAAATTCCGCCGAGGCCGCCAGCTTGAAGGTGCCGCCATCCTTAAGATAGCGGCTCAGATCGGCAAGCGAGGTGAGCTTATTTTTTTCCGCCACGTCTTTGCGCACGGCAAGCGTCCAGGTGTTATTCGCAGGCGCCGGCGTCAGCCAGACCAGATGATTTTTCTGCGCGTCCAGCGCTTTCACCTTGTCATAGCCCGCTTTGGCGTTTTTCCACGCCGGGTCGTTTTCATCTTTGAAGAAGAAAGCGCCGTTACCAGTGTATTCCGGGTAGATATCCAGCGCGCCGGAAGTGATGGCCCCGCGCACCACCGGCGTGGTGCCCAGTTGAACTTTATTGACGGTGCTGACACCGTGGCTTTCCAGCACCTGCAAAATCAGATTACCGAGCAGCGCCCCTTCGGTGTCAATTTTTGATCCTACTTTCACCGGCTCGGCAGCCAGCGCCGGCAGGCTTACCGCGGCCAGCAATGCCAGCGTCCATCCCCTTGCAATCGTCATACGCTTTCCTCTTATTTTGCGCTCAATTAACAGGCGCTTAAGCAAAAAGCGTAGACGAAAATGGAGAATTCAGCCCTGTTCCGGCATTTTTAACGGGATCGTCAGCAAACTGGCGGCAAAATACAGCAGCGCAATTACCCACAGCGTGCCTTCAACGCCCAGCGGATTCACGCACAGCGTCACGATAAACGGCCCGACGAAGTTGCTGAGGCCGGATCCGAGATTGAGGCAGGAGATCGCCGCGCCTTTGTTTTCCGGCAGCAGTGAAGGAATAAGCGCGCTTAACGGGCCGAACGCGCCAAGGCCGATGGCATAAATCGCCAGCGCGGCAATCAGCGCTGCGCTACTGTGGCCGAACAACACCGGCGCGTAGCAGACCGCCAATGCCGCCAGCCCGCACAGCGTGCCGGCAAACCACACTACCGTGTTGCGCCAGCCAATGGTGTCGCCCAGCCAGCCGAAGAAGTAGTTGGCGAAGATATTAATCACGTTCACCAGCCCCCAGATGGTCAGCCACTCTTCAATGCTGAACCCAAAGCGCGGCAGATACACCGGCATCAGGATCACCAGCGAGAATTTGCCGATATCATTGATGCTTTTCACCACCACGGCGATACGCATTTTCGGCTCACGTACCAGCACAATGAGGCCTTCCGCCAGCGCCTGGCCAACCGCCTGCCCCTGCTGCCATTGAGGCTTATCGCGGTTGAGGATCAGCGCGCAGCCGCAGCCCGCCAGCACGAAAATAAAGCCGGACAGCAGCGTGGTCGTTTCCCCCAGGCGCGGGATCATAAAGCCCGAGAACCATGGCCCGACGATGGTCATGCCGACGCCGAAGGCAATCCAGAACCAGGAAACGGCGCGCCCCAGAATGCGGCTTTCACAGCGCTGGTTGATCCACACCAGGAACGAATAGGCAAATAGCGGATAAGCCATGCCGCGTACCGCGTAGCTCACCATCATTAGCGGATAGTTGCTATCAGGCAGCGCGACAAAGATAAACGGCACCGAACCGACAAAATAGAGAATCGTCGCCAGCCACATCAGGCGACGAACGCCCAGCACGCCCGCGCCAATTCCGGAGAACCAGGAGATCGCCGCCACGCACAGGCCAAAGACCGAAGACAGCAGGCTGATATGCACCGCATCAAGGCCGCGCTGCTGTAGCAGTGATGCCAGCCAGCTTTGTTCAATGGTGGCGCCGGTAATAAACAGGAAGACGCCGACAAATCCCCACACCAGCTCGCGCGGCAGACCCAGACGCGCCCAGATACCCTGTTGAATATATAAACTTTGATCGGTCATTTCTGTTATCCACAAAATTCCCGGGGTCGCGATACTCGCCCGGGAAAGTACTTACACGTTATGTAACTGTTCTAACTGCTGCTGTTTCGCTTTCAACAGGCTGCGGTTGACGTGCCCGACGGTGTTATCGCCCCAGCACTGGTCATACGGCATTCCGGTCAGGCTTTCGATCACCGCTTTGGTGTCGGCGGTAACCGTAGCTTTGCTGCCGCCTTGCTTCAGGCGCGCCACTTCGTCATTCAGCACCGCGTGGGTACGGCTGTTCACCTTGAACTGGAAGGCGGACCAGATGCCCCACAGGGTGAGAACCACCGGCAGCACAATCATGATGACGAGGATCATATTGATCGCCGACTGCGGCTGGCTGCTGTGCCCGGTAATAAAGCCGGACATTTGCAGCGCGACGCCCACCAGGAAGATGGAGAATGCCTGAGACGCTTTACGCAGCAGGCTCATAAAGCCCGCGAAGATCCCTTCACGACGGTTGCAGGTCAGAATCTCATCCACATCGGCCACGAAGGTGTAGTTGTTCCACGGAATGGAGTAGATACCGCCGCGCGCCAGACCCGCCACGCCCGCCGCCAGATACAGCAGCGACATGCTGGTGGAGCCATAGACATAGGTCAGGGCGAACAGCGCAAAGGCCACCAGCGCCATCAATGCCTGGGTAGCAAACGCCCGGGACGGGGAGTAACGCAGCGTCAGCCAGGTTGCCACGCCGACGCCGAAGAACTGCAGACCGTTAATCACGCTCAACAGATTACTGGCCACCACTGACGAGGTGGCCAGCGCGAAGACCACGAAGTAGGTAAAGACGGAGTTGAAGATATCCTGCGCGACAGAGCCGCCAAGGTACATGCCGAGGTGGGAGCGGAAGGTTTTGATTTTCAGCGTGGACACAAAATCGTAGTAGATATCGAACAGACGTTTGCCCAGCGGCTGCTTCTCTTCGCTCTCAACGCTGCGCTCACTCAGCTCAATCTCTTCAATTGAACGTTCCCAGGTGCCGAAGTAGACGAAGAACAGCACCACCATAAAGGCGACCGTGAAGATAGCCCCGGCGTAGAAGAAAGAGATAGCCGAGTCGGAACCAAAGTAGGCCAGCAGACGCCCCGGCAGGAACGCAGCGGTGAAGCCGGCGAACTGGGCAATGTACATACGTGCGCTGGTCAGTTTAGAGCGTTTGGTAAAATCGGAGGTCATCTCCGCCGACAGGGTGTCGTACGGGATCAGAATCATCGAATAGACGATTTCAAACAGGATGTACACCAGCAGGTAGATCCAGTAGTTGAAACCCTGAACCCACAGCAGGCTGTAGACCGCCACCAGCGGAATGCTCAGCAGCAGAAAGAAGCGGCGGCGGCCAAAGCGGCGGCCGAGGCGCGTTTTGTGGAAGTTATCGGAAATGTACCCCATGCACGGGCACATGATGACGTCGACGATACGCGCCACCGCAAACAGCGAGCCTGCCTCAATGGGCGTCAGGCCGCAGAATGTGGTCAGGAAGAACAGCAGCCAGGCGCTCACCAGAGTAAACGCGCCTGAACCGATCACATCCGCAAGGCCATAGCAGATGTAGTTGTGGAGTTTTATCTCCCGCACTTTTTTTATCATTTTCCATCCCCTTGAACAGTACAGAACGGCGAGGCGAAAGCCGCGCCGTCATCAAATAGCTTCAGACGTCGGCGTTTTCCTGCACGATGGCGTTGATGTTCCATCCCTGCGGCAGCGGCGTCGGGCGACGAATGCGCAGATCGTTGAGCGTCAGTTCTTGCACACCGTTGGCGTAGAACGCCGGTAGGCCGCCAGGATAGGCATCGACACCCCAGGCGCGGCCGGTTTGCGGGTTCACGCGGTAGGCGTTATCGAGCCCCATGCCAGTTGGGCTCTCCGGGTTGCACGGTGGGCGAACGTCATAGCAGCCCTGCTCATCAGAGGGGCCGGAAAGCTGCTGCAGCGACAGCCCGTTGAAGGTGACATGATGAATATCGCCCGGTGTTTCCGCGTGCAGGTTGATGGCCCCTTCGCTCACGCCGGAGAGCTGGCTAAAGGTGATGTCTTCAACCTGGCCCGGCTGAACCTGCGGGTCGCGATGGCGCACCGAGATAAAGACCGGATCGGCTTTTCCCCAGTGGCACGGGTGACCGTGGCGGCAGTCGAACAGAATGTTGCTGAAAATCATCTGGCTGAACCGGCCGCCATCGCGGGAGACCAGGCCGATGCCGCGGTTGGACTCAAAGATTGAACAGTTGTGCACGGCGATATGGCTGATATCGGCGAAGGTTTCGGTGCCGATTTTGATAGCGCAACTTTTCGAACGAATCAGGCAATTGCTGACCACCACGTGGCGGGTCGCCTGTTGGAGTTCCTGCGGTTTGCGGGTCGTTTTGATACAGATGCCATCATCGGCAGCGCTGAAGTAGCTATCGCTAATATGCACATGCTGGCAGCTGTCGATATCCAGCGCATCGGTGTTGGACAGCGCCAGATCGTTATCAATGGTCAGATTTTGAATGAATACCTGATTACAGCTCACCAGATGCGCGGTCCACATCGGCGAGTCGCTGATGGTGATATCACGAATGCGCACCTGCTGGCAGCCTTCCAGCACCAGCATGCGCGGGCGCATGGTTTTCGGCTGGCGATAACCCTGCTCATCGGCGCGCTCTGCGAACCATGCGCTCGCGCCCCCCGCCAGACAGCCTTCGCCGCTCAGCGTAATGTGATGAGCGTTACGGGCATAAATCAGCGCCATGCGGGAGAGTTCAGCAACGGTTTGCGTCAACTCCGCCGGGTAATCCTCCGCGTTGGGGCTGGCCAGCAAACGCGCGCCGGCCTCCAGATGCAGGGTAAAGTTGGACGGTAGAATCAGCGTGCCGGTCATCCAGTCGCCCGCCGACACCACCAGCGTGCCGCCGCCGGCGCGGTCAATTTCGTCAATCAGCTGCTGCAGCTGCGCGGTCAGCGGCGTTTTACCGCTGCGGTCGAGAGAGGTGTTATGCAGTGAAATCTTCATGTGGCTACCTGCGAATGTTGAGATAGCTGCATTTAACGCGGATTCGCCGCGCCTCTCGCGGGGCAGAAGCGGGCTTTTTTACGTATTAGTGAATGGGGTCACGCCTGTTATGGCGGCCTGAGACGGGTTTTGAGCAAGCGCACAAAACGCGATGTGTCGGGGTAGGTGATAAGTGAGGAACGTCACAAAAAGAAGCTTAGTTAGCGCGTTAAACGGGCCGTTTAGCGCAGATTGCACGGTGATAAGCGGAGAATAGCGAGGGGGATCACAGAATGATGCGGGAGTGGGGTTTGAGGGGTTGCCCCCTCACCCTAACCCTCTCCCCGCTGGGGAGAGGGGACCGTTGAGTGCGGCCTGATAGTTTGTACTGAACTGAAGGCTCGCCTTACAGCAGCTCGAATTCGCCCTGCTTCACACGCGCCGAATCCACGCCGATAAAGACGTTAAACTTGCCCGGCTCAGCGGCGTATTTCATCTGCTGGTTCCAGAACTTCAGCGCGTTAACGTCAATCGGGAAGCTCACGGTTTGAGTTTCACCAGGTTTCAGCGTCACCTTCTCAAAGCCTTTCAGCTGTTTCACCGGGCGGCTCATCGACGCGGTCACGTCCTGCAGGTACATCTGAATTACCGTCGCCCCTTCACGTTTGCCGGTGTTGGTCACCTGCACGCTGGCGGTGACGCTGCCGTCAGCCTTCATGGTCGGTGCGGACATTTTCACGTCGGAGACCGAGAAAGTGGTGTAGCTCAGACCGTAGCCGAACGGATACAGCGGGCCGTTGGCTTCGTCAAAGTAGCGCGAGGTGTACTTGTTTGGCTTGTCGGCGTTGTATGGACGACCGGTGTTCAGGTGGCTGTAGTACTGCGGAATCTGCCCCACGGAGCGCGGGAAGGACATCGGTAGCTTCCCGGATGGGTTGTAGTCGCCAAACAGCACATCGGCGATGGCGTTACCGCCTTCGGTACCGGCGAACCAGGTTTCCAGAATAGCGTCGGCCTGCTGGTCCTCTTTCACCAGCGTCAACGGACGACCGTTCATCAGCACCAGAACCAGCGGTTTGCCGGTGGCTTTCAATGCCGCAATCAGATCCTGCTGGCTTTTCGGAATTGACAGTTCGGTACGGCTGGAGGCTTCGTGGGCCATGCCCTGCGCTTCGCCCACCACCGCCACAACCACGTCGGATTGTTTCGCCGCGGCTACCGCTTCGTCAATCATCGCCTGCGGCGAGCGCGGGTCGACCTTCACCGCTTCCTCATAGAGGTTGAGGAAGTCGATGATGCCTTTGTCGCTGGTCACGTTCGCGCCTTTGGCGTACAGCACTTTGCCTTCGCCGCCCATCACGTTTTTAATCCCGGTCAGTACGGTTACGGACTGTCCAGCCACACCAGCGGCAGACCAGCTCCCCATCACGTCACGCTGGCTGTCCGCCAGCGGGCCCACCACCGCCACGGTAGCGTTTTTCTTCAATGGCAGCGTTTCGAGACGGTTTTTCAACAGCACCAGGCTCTGGCGCGCAACCTCGCGCGCTTCGGCACGATGCAGGCGACTTTCGGCGTTCGTGTCCTGCGGGTCGGACGCTTTCGGCCCCAGATGGCTGTACGGATCGTTAAACAGCCCCATATCGTACTTGACGTTCAGCACGTGGCGGGTAGCGTCGTCCAGCTCGGCCATCGTCACCTTGCCGGATTTCACCAGCCCCGGCAGGTACTTGCTGTAGTATTCATCGCTCATGCTCATATCGATACCGGCCTTCAGCGCCACGCGAACGGCGTCTTCCGGGTCGGCGGCAACGCCGTGTTTAATCAGCTCTTTAATCGCCCCATGATCGGAGACGGTGATCCCTTTGAAGCCCCACTGGTTGCGCAGCACGTCTTTCAGCAGCCAGGTGTCGGACGTCGCCGGCGTGCCGTTCAGCGAGTTCAGGCCAATCATCACCGCGCCGCTGCCCGCATCCAGCCCCGCTTTGTACGGTGGCATATAGTCGTTGAACAGACGCTGCGGGCTCATATCGACGGTGTTGTACTCTTTGCCGCCTTCCACCGCGCCGTAAGCGGCGAAGTGTTTAACGCTGGTCATCACCGAGTAGCGATCCGCCGGGCTTTTACCCTGCATCGCTTCCACCATGTTTTCGCCCATCACGGCGGTTAAATAAGTGTCTTCGCCAAACCCTTCGGAAGCGCGGCCCCAGCGCGGGTCGCGCGAGACATCAACCATCGGCGCCCAAGTCATATTCAGGCCGTCATCCGCCGCTTCATAGGCTGACACGCGGCCCACGGTTTTCACTGCGTCGAGGTTGAAGGTAGAGGCAAGGCCAAGGCTAATCGGGAATACGGTACGCTGGCCGTGTACCACGTCGTAGGCAAAGAACAGCGGAATTTTCAGGCGGCTAAGGGACATCACCTGATCCTGCATCGCACGGATATCCTGGCGGGTCACGGTATTGAAAATCGCGCCGACCTGACCGTCTTTGATCATCTCGCGAATGGCTTCTTTCGGGTTGTCCGGCCCAACGCTAATCAGGCGCAGCTGGCCAATCTTTTCATCGACCGTCATTTTTTTCAGCAGTTCGGTCACAAACGCATCCCGCGCCTGCGGGGTGAGTGGATGGTTACCGAACAAATCCTCCGCCAGAGCGGGTTGCAGCGCCAGGCTCACGGCGACGCCAACAGAAAATAGCCATTTCATATTTTTGTAGTCTCTTGTATCCATGCCGGGGAGAGCGGCTGAGAGTCGATGAAAAGCCGCAGTTTGCCATAAAGGTAAAGGAGCGCGGAACAGAAAGCTAAGGTTATTCTCTGATTTTTAGAAACATTCACTCCCCCAATGATCATACAAAGCGCTATTCTTAGAAACGACAATTTGTCCCACCACAAGGAGTGGAGAATGGCTTCTCAAACTACAAATGATAATAACGCGCTGATTAACGAACTCTCGCGCCTGGTTGGTCACGCTCACCTGCTCACCGACCCGGCCAAAACCGCCCGCTACCGTAAAGGCTTCCGTTCCGGGCACGGCGATGCGCTGGCCGTGGTGTTTCCAGGCTCGCTGTTGGAGCTATGGCGCGTGCTCAACGCCTGCGTCAATGCGGACAAAATTATTCTGATGCAGGCCGCCAATACCGGTCTGACCGAAGGTTCAACGCCCAGCGGCAACGACTACGACCGCGATATCGTCATTATCAGCACCCTACGCCTCGATAAACTGCATCTGCTGGATAAAGGCGAGCAGGTGCTGGCCTGGCCAGGTACCACGCTCTATTCACTGGAAAAAGCGCTCAAGCCGCTGGGCCGTGAACCGCATTCGGTGATTGGCTCCTCCTGCATCGGTGCGTCGGTAATCGGCGGGATCTGCAATAACTCCGGCGGTTCGCTGGTGCAGCGCGGTCCGGCGTACACCGAAATGTCGCTGTTTGCGCGCATTGATGAAAACGGCAAGCTGACGCTGGTTAACCATCTGGGCATCGATCTGGGTGAAACCCCGGAGCAGATCCTCAGCAAACTTGATGACGATCGGGTGAAGGACAGCGATGTGCGTCACGATGGCCGTCACGCGCACGATCACGACTACGTCAACCGCGTGCGCGACGTCAACGCCGATACCCCGGCGCGCTACAACGCCGACCCGGAGCGTCTGTTTGAATCCTCCGGCTGCGCGGGCAAGCTGGCGGTATTCGCCGCGCGTCTCGACACCTTCCCGGCAGAAAAACGTCAACAGGTGTTCTACATCGGAACGAATCAGCCGGACGTGCTGACCGAAATTCGCCGCCATATTCTGGCTGAATTTAACAACCTGCCGGTGGCAGGCGAATATATGCATCGCGATATTTACGATATCGCCGAGCAGTACGGTAAAGACACCTTCCTGATGATCGACAAGCTCGGCACTGACAAAATGCCGTTCTTCTTCACCATGAAGGGCCGCGCCGACGCCATGCTGGAAAAAGTGTCCCTGTTCAAGCCGCACTTCACCGACCGCTTTATGCAGAAGCTAGGCCACGCTTTCCCGGCGCATCTGCCGGAACGGATGAAAACATGGCGCGATAAATACGAGCACCACCTGCTGCTGAAAATGTCCGGCGACGGCATTGACGAGGCTAAAGCCTGGCTGGTGGAGTACTTCAAGCAGGCGGAAGGCGACTTCTTTGTCTGTACGCCGGAAGAAGGCAGCAAAGCGTTCCTGCACCGCTTCGCGGCGGCAGGTGCAGCCATCCGTTACCAGGCGGTGCACGCGGATGAAGTGGAGGATATTCTGGCGCTGGATATTGCGCTACGCCGCAACGACACCGAATGGTTCGAGCATCTGCCGCCGGAAATCGACAGTAAACTGGTGCATAAGCTCTACTACGGCCACTTTATGTGCCACGTTTTCCACCAGGACTACATCGTGAAAAAAGGCGTCGATGCTCACGAGTTGAAAGAGCAGATGCTAGCGCTGCTGCGCGAGCGTGGAGCCCAGTATCCGGCGGAACATAATGTCGGGCATCTGTATGAAGCCGATGAAAACCTCAAACGCCACTACCGGGAAAACGACCCGACCAACAGCATGAACCCGGGGATCGGTAAAACCAGTAAGCTCAAATACTGGGGCGAGAAAACCGACGCGTGATATGACGTTGGGAAATTCGTTGTCGGCTGGATAAGCGTAGCGCCATCCGGCCGACTGCGAGCCAGATTAACGATGGAAACCATAAGGAATTCAAGCATGTCTACGCTTGATGTCACCCGTGACGCCGATATTGAAATTCGTGACGCGCAGGCTGACGATGTACAAGCCATTGCCGCGCTGTATGCCTGGCACGTACTTAATGGCCGCGCCTCATTTGAAGAGGTGCCGCCTTCCATTGATGAAATGCAGCAACGCATGAACACCATTCAGCAACAAGGATTGCCGTGGCTGGTGGCGCTGTATCGTGGGGTTATCGTCGGCTACTGCTATGCCAGCCCCTATCGCCCTCGCCCGGCCTATCGCTATACGCTGGAAGAATCTATCTATATCGACACCACAATGACCGCCCACGGTATCGGCAGCCGCCTGCTGACGGCATTAATCGCCGTATGCGAACAAGGGCCATGGCGGCAGATGCTGGCGGTAATTGGCGACGGAAATAACAACACCGCTTCGCTGCGACTGCATAAAAAACACGGCTTCGAAGTGGCGGGACAGTTGCGCAGCGTCGGCTACAAGATGGGTGACTGGCGGGATACGGTGATTATGCAGCGCCCACTCAACGACGGTGACTGGGCGCTGCCGGAATAAAGAACGTTTAATCGTCCTGGGTGGTTTGCCCGCTAAGCTGGGCTTTCGCAATATTGCCTTCCACCTGGGCTTCTTTCTGCTTTTTATAGCTCAGCGCCGCGGCAGGAACCGGCATCACCTTTCCGGTTTCAACCCAGGTACGCAGACGGCTGGCGTCGGCGAAATGGGTATATTTACCGAACGCATCCATGACCACCATCGCCACCGGACGTTTGTTCATCACGGTGCGCATCACCAGGCAGTGTCCCGCCGCGTTGGTAAAGCCGGTTTTGGTCAGCTGAATGCTCCAGTTATCGCGGTACACCAGATGATTCGTGTTGCGGAACGGCAGCGTATACGCCGGATGGGCGAAGGTCGCCGTGTCTTCTTTGGTCGTGCTCAATTGGCCAATCAGCGGATACTGTTTGGTGGCAATCAGCAGTTTAGTCAAATCGCGCGCAGTCGAAACGTTATGAATGGACAGCCCCGTCGGCTCAACATAGCGAGTACGAGTCATCCCCAACGATTTGGCTTTGGCATTCATGGCGCGAATAAATGCGTCATAACCGCCCGGATAATGGTGCGCCAGGCTGGCAGCCGCGCGGTTCTCGGAAGACATCAGCGCCAGCAGCAGCATGTTTTTACGGCTAATCTGGCTGTTCAAACGCACGCGGGAATAAATGCCCTTCATCTCCGGCGTGTGGCTGATATCCACGGTCAGCATCTCATCCAGCGGCAGATGGGCGTCCAGCACCACCATCGCCGTCATCAGCTTGGTAATGGAGGCCATCGGACGCACCAGATCGGGCTGGTTGGCATAAATCACTTTATTCGTTTCAAGGTCGACAATCATCGCGCTACCGGAAGCAATTTCCGGCTGCGAGGCCACGGCGGAGACGGCGGTTTTAGCACTCGCCTGAGGCGCAAAAGGCACAGCCAGCACGAGAGCGAGGCTGAGCAGGGAAACGCGAAATTTCTGCATGGTGAGTATTCTGGCGGTTATTTATGCACATTATGATGGACAACCGCTTCGCACCAAACGGTTGCGAAGCGGAATGGCCCATCATAGCGCGTAGAACGCGGCATCTGCCAGAAAATAATGGTGAATAAATGCTGCATTGCTGACGTAATTTAATTCACATCAGCAATGCATATCAGAACTCAGAATAATCGGTAGCCATAGCCCCACAGCACCACCGTCAGCGCCAGCAGCACTTCAAGTACCAACACGCCGATAGCCAGGGTGGAACTGGCGAAGCTCAGCCCCTCTTCCCGATCGATGTTGAGGAAAGTCGGGATGCCGATGTAAAGCAGATACCCGGTATAAAACAGCGCGACCGTCCCGACCAGTGCGCACAGCCACACCAACGGGTAAAGCGCCACAATACCGCTCAGGAAAATCGGCGTCGCGACGTAGCCGGCAAACACCATACAGCGTTTAAGCGACGGTCGTTGCGGATAGTTACGCGCCATCCACCAGATCACCCGTCCCATCACCGCGACACCAGCCAGCATCAGGGCATAGAAAAGCACCGCCATGCCCAGGCCCGTCATCAGCGACAGCCTGACCACGTTGCCGTCGCCAAAATTCCAGCCCAGTTGGGTGGTGCCGATAAAGGCGCAGACCACCGGAATGGCCGCCATGACCAGCACATGATGCACATAGTGGTGAGAAACGGTTTCGTTCTCGCTGCGGATAACATGCATTTCTTTGTCAGGGTGGGAGAACAGTCCCCATACATGGTTCATAACGCCTCCTCTGCACGGCTTCGTACCACGTTGCTGTAAGTATAATTCACACCAATGATTATTTTATGTACAACGCAAAAAATAGCGGCCCCTGCAATCTCACCCTGAGGGTGTATGATGAATAGTATGATGTGGTAAGGAGTGAGTGTTTGTATGGATATCAATAACCTGATTTCCCACTATGGCTACGCGGCACTGATTATTGGCAGCATGGCGGAAGGCGAAACTATTACGCTACTCGGTGGCGTGGCGGCGCATCAGGGGCTATTGAAATTTCCGCTGGTTGTGATTTCGGTGGCGCTGGGCGGGATGATCGGCGATCAGGTGCTGTATCTTTTAGGCCGGAAGTTCGGCGGGCGTCTGCTAAAACGGTTTTCACGCCATCAGGCGCGTATTCGGAAGGCGCAGCGGCTGATTAACAGCCGTCCGAAGCTATTTGTCATCGGTACGCGTTTTATGTACGGCTTTCGTGTCATTGGCCCACTGTTAATTGGCGCCAGCGGCCTACCGCCAAAGATTTTCCTGCCGCTGAACATTCTCGGCGCGTTGATCTGGGCGTTGCTGTTCACCACCCTCGGCTACCTGGGCGGCGAAGCTATCGGCCCGTGGCTGCATCATCTGGATAAACATCTGAAGCACATTATCTGGCTGGCGCTGGCGGTGGCGCTAGTGGTCGCGCTGCGCTGGTGGTTCAAACGGCGGGAAAAACATTCGACGGATGAATAACCGGGGCGCCGAAGCGCCCCGGTAAGGCCCAGAGGTAATGAGGATCAGAAGGTGTACTGCACGCCCACACGATAACGGGTCTGGCGATCGTCTTCGTCGCTGCTGACGGAGACGTTACCGATCTGCGCGTAAGGCTTCCAGTTTTTATCGATGCTATAAGCCACTTTGAAATCCAGCTCATAGTCATCTTTACCGTTATCGTAGCGATTATAATCTTCGCTTTTCTTATACAGATAATTTCCTTCAAACGTCCACGGCCCGGTTTTATAACCTAACCACAGATCACCACGGTTCACATGTTCATCGTCTTTCGTGCTGGACGTATCACGCGTATATTCGTAGCGGTAACGCCCGGCGACATAAAAACCATTTTCGAAATTATATTGCCCACGAATATACGGTTTATATATCGCCTTCGATGATGACGTTTCTAAGGCAAAACCCGGCTGAATAGCAATATTTGGCATCGCGTTAAACTGATAGCTAATAACATACTCATCACCATTATCAACGACATCATTAAACGCTTTATCCGAATGTTCACCGCCTGATTTCGTTTTGGCTTCGACGGAGAAACCAAAACCGTTGGCGAAGCGGTGCGAAATCAGCACCCTGTCTTTCTGTCCCTGCGAGGTGTCGGTATATTCATGACGCAAGTCAATCGTTACCGCGCTCGCCGATGCGCTGACAAACGCCAGCATCCCAAGAGTTATTAATTTTTTCACGCAATCGTCCTCTGCTTATTAATGTCACAATAAAATCAGGAGGAACTGGCTATAATATTTAAAAGATGAATATGTTTTTCAATAATAAAAATAAGACCAGAGATATTGTTTTTCTGGTGAGCGATACTAGTGGTTGGGAAACGCGCTGTCATTTATTTAAATATAAATACGTGATCGCTAGCATATTTTAATTAACGCAAGGAATTTATTTTTAATTAAATTAAAAATTAGATTTTTGGCAAATATAATAGCAAGTAATATTATTTAATATGAATATTGGTTTTTCATTTCCCCCTGTATTTCAACACAGGGGGAAATAAATTCACAGCCGTTTACGACTTGTCGGTGATGTGATAACCGCCGCCCAGCGCGGAGGTCAACTGAATGCTGGCATCTACCCACTGGCCATGCAAACGCAGAGCGCTGATTCGCTCCTGTAAGGCTGGCAGTTTCGCCAGACTCACCTTAGACCCTGGAATAATCCCGGCATTCATCCGCGCCTGCGCCAGATTCACCACGCGCTGCGCGTCTTTCTCAACCTGCGCTTGCTGCTGGTTTTTCGCCATCAGCGTTTCGACCTGGCTGGCGGTTTTCGCCACCTGATTCACCGCATCAACAACCGCTTTGTTGTATTTCGCCACCGACAGATTATTCTGCGCGCTGGCAATATCGAGGTTTGCATTCAGACGACCGCTGTCGAAGATTGGCAGCGTCAACCCTGCGGTCACGCCCATCTGATTCGCAGAATGGCGGAACAGATCGCTCAAGTGCAGCGCGTCCTGCTGCAGGAAGGCCATCAGGTTGATGTCCGGATAGAATGCCGCTTTCGCCGCGTCAATTTCACTGAGCGAGGCTTCGATATACCAGTGCGCTTCCTGTAAATCCGGGCGGCGAGCCAGCAGATCATAGCCTAACTGCGACGGCATTTTGCTGGCCACGGCGGGCAGCTCAACCTTGCGCAGATTCAGCGACTGGCTTTGGCTATTGGTCAGCGCCATCAGCCGCGCCTCAATCTCTTTCATGTTGCCTTCAACGTCGGCCAACTGCTGATCCGTTTTGCTGACGTTGATATCGTTTTCGGCCCCTTCGGCGGAGTTAGTAATACCGTGCTCAAACAACGCGGTGTCGACGCTAACGATATTATTTTGTTCGCTTTTCACTTGCTCAAGAACGCTGTGGATGGCGGCTTCGGTCTGCCACTGCCAGTACAGACGCGCCACGCTGCTGGAGAGCAACTCGCGAGTTTGCGCCTGCTCGGCCACCTGCGCTTTCACTTCCCCAATGCGCGCTTTCACTTCAGCACGGTTTTTCCCCCACAGGTCGAGATCCCAACCGGCGGTCAAGCCGAAAGTCCCGTTGGTGTACCATGGCCCGGTATTACCGTCTAAGTCGGTGGCAAACGGGCCCATCAGCCCTTCTGCCGACATTTTCTGTCGCTCAAGGTCCGCGCCGAAATCCACTTCGGGGCCCAGCGACGACTTCGACATCCGGACCTGCGCTTCCGCCAGCTTAATGCGTTGATCGGCAATTTGCATATCTGGCGCATTCGCCAGCGCGCGGCTAATCAAGTTATTGAGCTGGGCGTCGTGATAGTCTTGCCACCAGTTGCTCTGCGGCCAGCCATTTTTCACTGCGGCGGGTAAATCCGTCGCCACGCTGGAGGCCGGAGCCTGCTGCTTAATTGGGCTGCCAATATCGTGCGACGGCGCGCAGCCAGCTAGCGCGATGAGCAGGGGCAAGCCCGACAGCACGCTTTTTTTCAGAGTCAAGTTCATGTGATAGGTCGGTTACAAAAGAAGGAAAGTGATAATAATTTAAATGAATCAAATCCTTTTAGTAAAGCGTGTGGGAACATAAATAGACATACTTAAAAACAGCTAATAACACTTTAGCGTCATGGAGTGAACATGAGTCAGAACATCTACGACGACCCGAACTTTTTCGCAGGTTACGCCACGCTCGACCGTTCGGTGAAAGGACTGGACGGCGCGCCAGAGTGGCCAGCAATCCAGCAAATGCTGCCGCCGCTGGCCGGTTTGCGCACGGTTGACCTCGGCTGCGGCTACGGCTGGTTTTGCCGCTGGGCGCGCGATCAGGGTGCCGCAGACGTTATCGGCTACGATCTTTCCAGCCGTATGCTGGCACGCGCACAGGAGATGACCGATGGCGAAGGCATTACCTACCGCTGTGAAGATCTACAAAACTTAACGCTTGCCGCCAACAGTTGCGACCTGGTGTACAGTTCGCTGGCGTTGCACTATCTGCCCGATATCGCCCCGCTGTTGGCCACCGTTTACCAGGCGCTGACGCCAGGCGGCGTGCTGGTGTTCTCCGCCGAGCATCCGATCTACACCGCGCCGTTGCAGCAGGGCTGGCGGCTGGACGAGAACGGGCAAAAAAGCTGGCCGGTGAGTCACTATCAGCAGGAGGGTGAACGCATCAGCAACTGGTTTGCCGACGGCGTGAAAAAACAGCACCGCAAGCTCGCCAGCTGGATTAACGCGCTGGTCGCCGCCGGGCTGGTTGTGGAACATCTGGATGAGTGGGGACCAACGGCGCAACAGATTGCCGCGAATCCGGCGCTGGATGAAGAAAAAGAGCGGCCGATGATCTTTTTACTGCGCGCGCGTAAGCCGGTGTGAGTTGGGATTGCCGGATGGCGGCTACGCCTTATGCGGCCTACAGATCGTTAGCATTGTAGGCCGGATAAGCCCGGCGCCATCCGGCAATTCACCGAAGCTTACGCTTTCAGACTCGCACCGTTGGTGGCAATCACCTCTTTATACCAGTCAAAGCTTTTCTTCTTACTGCGCGCAAGCGTACCGGTGCCATCATCGTGACGATCGACGTAGATAAAACCGTAGCGTTTGGACAGCTCGGCTTTCGACGCGCTGACAAGGTCAATCGGCCCCCAACTGGTAAAGCCCATCAGCTCAACGCCGTCTTCAATCGCCTCTCGCGCCTGCACCAGGTGATCGTTCAGGTAGCTAATGCGGTAGTCATCGTTAATACTGCCGTCAGCTTCCACTTTGTCTTTCGCCCCTAAACCGTTTTCAACAATAAATAGCGGCTTCTGATAGCGATCCCACAGCACGTTCAACAGCGTGCGCAGGCCCAGCGGGTCGATCTGCCAACCCCATTCCGAACTTGCCAGGTGCGGGTTCGGCACCATATTGAGAATATTACCGCGCGCCTGATTATTCAGCGCGTCATCGGCGGTCACGCAGCCGGTCATGTAGTAGCTGAAGGAGACAAAATCGACGGTGGTGCGCAGCGCCTCACGGTCGGCATCGGTGATGTCCAACGCGATACCGTTATCGCAGAAATAACGCAGCATATAGCCCGGATAAGCGCCGCGACACTGCACGTCGCCAAAGAACTGCCAGCTGCGGTTTTCCTGCAGCGTTTTAAATACATCTTCCGGTTTGCAGCTCAGCGGGTACATCAGGCCGCCCAGCAGCATATTGCCGATTTTGCCTTCCGGCACGATCTCGTGGCAGGCTTTAACCGCCAGCGCGCTGGCCACCAGCTGATGATGAATCGCCTGATAGATTTCACCCTTGCTGCTGCCCGCCGGCAGGACTACGCCGGTCAACGGCGCGTGCAGCGACATGTTGATTTCGTTGAAGGTCAGCCACAGTTTGACCTTGCCCTTATAGCGCTCAAATACCGTACGCGCGTAGCGTTCAAAGAAATCAATCACCTTGCGGTTGCCCCAGCCGCCGTAGTTTTTCACCAGCGCCCACGGCATCTCGTAGTGCGAGAGCGTCACCAGCGGCGTAATGTTGTGACGGGCCATCTCGTCGAACAGCTTATCGTAGAAGGCCAGCCCGGCTTCGTTCGGCTGCGCGTCATCGCCGTTCGGGAAAATACGCGTCCAGGCAATCGAAACGCGCAGGCAGTTAAAGCCCATTTCCGCAAACAGAGCGATATCTTGCGGATAACGGTGATAGAAATCGATGGCGATATCTTTAATACCGCTGTCGCCCGTGACGCGCTCAACCACCTCGCCAAAAATACCCTGAGGCTGGACATCGGACGTTGACAATCCTTTGCCATCTTCCAGATATGCGCCCTCAACCTGGTTTGCCGCGGTCGCGCCGCCCCAAAGGAACGTCTGTGGGAATGTTTTCATCTCTCTCTCCTGTGATTAATGCTGTACGGTTAACAGCGGCTGACCGGCGCTTACCGCGCTGGCGGCAACAATATCCAGCCCCGGATAGTCATCGCTGTTGCTGATAATAATCGGCGTCGCCAGGTCGTAACCGGCGTC
This sequence comes from Kluyvera sp. CRP, assembly GCF_019930565.1. Taxonomy (NCBI): domain Bacteria; kingdom Pseudomonadati; phylum Pseudomonadota; class Gammaproteobacteria; order Enterobacterales; family Enterobacteriaceae; genus Kluyvera; species Kluyvera sp. CRP. The sequence goes on from NZ_CP082841.1 coordinate 4,520,884, forward strand.
CAGAATCATCTGGCGGTCGAAGGTTAAGAGCAGATCGCCCGCCTGAATTTTGTCGCCCTCTTTGACGTGGGCGGTGAACGGCGCACCGTCGAGTTTAACGGTGTCGATCCCCACGTGGATCAGCAGCTCAATCCCGCTGTCGCTCAATAAACCGATGGCGTGCTTGGTCTGAAAAATCGACGCCACCTCACCGCTGAACGGCGCGATCACGTTGCCCTCGCTCGGGATAATCGCCACGCCCTTGCCGAGCAGCCCGCTGGCGAACGTGCTGTCCGGCACCTGATCCAGCGCCAGCACGGTGCCGGTCATTGGCGACAACACGTCATTTTCACCGGCTTTCACGACCGCCATCGGCTCAATCGTTTTACGCGGTAATCCGGCAAAGAAGGTCAGCGCACAGGCGAGAATAAAGGCCACCGCGGTGCCAATAAGCCCACCCCACACGCTGGCATCAATACCGCCTGGCGGGATCATCTGCGCCGGGAAGAAGATGTTCGGCAGACCGAACGAGAATGCGTAGCTATTGCTGAACGCGGTAATCGCCCCGCCCAACGCGCCGGCCACGCAGCCAAAAATAAACGGGCGACGCAGCGGGAGCGTCAGGCCATAAATCGCCGGTTCGGTGATACCAAAAAGTCCTGCGGAAAACGCCGATCCCGCCAGCACTTTCTGACGCATATCGCGGGTAGCAAGAAAAATACCCAGCACCGCCCCCACCTGCGCCAGCACCGCGGGGAGAATGATAGGTAGCATGGAGTCGTGGCCAAGGACGGTCATGTTATTGATCATCAGCGGCACCAGCCCCCAGTGCAGGCCAAAGATCACACAAACCTGCCACAACCCGCCCAATGCGGCCCCGGCCAGCCACGGAGCGACTTCATACACCACCTGGTAGCCGTTCGCCAGCATATGGCTGAGCCAGGTCGCCACCGGGCCAATAATCAGGAAGGTGAGCGGTACCACAATCGCCAGACAAATCGCCGGGGTGAAGAAGTTTTTCATCGCCGAAGGCAGCAGCGCGTTGCTGCGCCGTTCAATCCAGCAGCTGACCCAGGCGGCGAGAATAATCGGGATAACCGACGAGCTGTAGTTGATAAACGTCACCGGGATCCCGAGAAAATACTCTGCGCTCGCTCCCGGTGCCTGCGCGGCTTCGAAGGCCTGAATCATCAACGGATGCGTTAACGCGCCGCCGATCACCATCGAGATAAACGGATTGCCGCCGAACTTCTTCCCGGCGGTATAGCCCAGGAAAAGCGGGAAGAAGAAGAACAGCGCGTCGCTGGCGGCAAACCAGATTTTGTAAGTCGCCTGCTCAGGATTAAGCCAGCCGCACACCACCGCCAGCGCCAGCAGCCCCTTCAGCAGACCCGTCGCCGCCATCACGCCGATAAACGGGGCAAAAATACCGGAAACCACGTCAATCACCTGGCCGAGGAGAGAGGTTTTTTCCCCCTTCACCGCTACCGGTTCGCTGTCATCGGTGATCCCCGCTTCATAGCGCACCGCCTGCCAGACGTCGTGGACGTGGTTGCCAATCACCACCTGAAACTGACCGCCGCTCTCCACCACCATGATGACGCCTGGGTTGGCCTTCAGCGCTTCAGCATCCGCCTTACCGCTCTCTTTAAGCTTAAAACGCAGCCGCGTGGCGCAGTGAACCAGACTCACAATATTCTCTTTGCCACCAACGTGGCTGAGAATATCCTGCGCGAGTGCTTTGTATTCCATGCAATATTCCTTGACCGAGTATTAAAAACAAAAAAACCCGAGAACGACGCCGGTAAGACGTCGCGCTCAGGTTTTGCCTGCATGATGCAGTAACAATCCAGTTGTGGAAGGGCTAACGCCCCTCTTTTCTCACCCGTTCAATGTGAATGGCGAGAAACATAATTTCTTCCGTCGTCAGCGACCGCTGGTAGCTGTTTTGCAAATGCAGGGCGACGGTCTCCGCGCACTTCCACGCTTTGGCGTAGTTGTCCTTCACCGCGCTGTGCAGCTCTGCGTCGTCGTCTTCTACCACCGTTCGCGTGAGCATCCGCTGGGCGAAAAACTTCAGGTGAGTCACGAAGCGTTGATAGCTTAACGACTCTTCGTTGTACTCCAGCCGCAGCTGATACTTCACCAGTTGCAAAATTTCCTGCATTACCCGGGTGACGTGCATCACTTCCGGCATTTCACTGTTGAGCTGCGCGGTCACCAGATGCAGGGCGATAAACCCGGCTTCATCTTCCGCTAGCTCAACGCCGAGACGCTGGGCAATCAGCGCCCGCGCCTCCTGGCCCAGGGCAAACTCTTTCGGGTAGAGCCGTTTGGTCTCCCACAGCAGCACGTTGCGCAGCGCAACGCCGTTTTTCTGCCGCTCAATGGCAAAATGGCAGTGATCGGTCAGCGTGATGTAGACGCTTTCCTGCAATTTTCCGAGCCGCTCGCGCGCCCGTTCGATGATCCGGTCGCAGGTGGTCATCACCTCCAGCGGGATCTGACTGAGTAATTCACCTAAACGCCCCGCCAGCTCATCGCTTTGCAGGGCAAAAATTTTCTCGATTTTCGACTCATCCAATAAGTCCCCGACGCGTTTCTGAAAGGCTAGCCCTCGCCCCATCACCACCTGCTCACGCCGGTGTTCATCCAGAACCACCACCACATTATTATTAAGAACTTTGGCGATCTGCATTTATGAACCCCAGAAACAAAAAAACCTGACTCCTGACAAACGTCAGATAATCAGGTTTTGCCTGCCGTAGCAGTAACAATCGGCTACGAGTATTTCATTTAACGGTCGCTTTGCTCAATGGAGCGACGGGAAAATTGTGATGCAGATCGGATACTTTATGCCTGCCAGTCGTGAATCGCCCGGGCAATCAGTTTCGATTCCTGCAACGCGCGTACGGCAGTAAACAGCTCGGTGGCTTCAGCGTACTCTTTGCGCAGATAGCCCAACCACTGCTTAATGCGCGCCACATGGTACAACCCGGTATCGCCCTGCTTTTCCAGATAGGCATATTTTTTCAGTATATCGACCACCTGCGGCCACGGCAGCCGCGGCTCGTTGTATTTGATAACCCGGCTGAGGTTTGGCACGTTCAGCGCGCCGCGACCAATCATCACCGCGTCGCAGCCGGTCACGGCCATGCACGCCTGCGCGCTGTCGTAATCCCAGATCTCACCGTTAGCAATAACCGGAATGGAAAGCCGCTGGCGGATATCGGCAATCGCCTGCCAGTTGATGCGCTCGGCCTTATAGCCATCTTCTTTGGTGCGCCCGTGCACCGCCAGTTCAGTGGCCCCTGCCTGCTGCACCGCGTCGGCAATTTCAAACTGCCGCGCGCCGCTGTCCCAGCCCAGACGCACTTTAACCGTTACCGGCAGATGCGCCGGCACCGCTTCGCGCATGGCTTTTGCCCCCTGGTAGATAAGCTCCGGGTCTTTTAGCAGCGTGGCCCCGCCGCCGCTGCCGTTAACGGTTTTCGACGGGCAGCCGCAGTTGAGATCCACGCCCCAGGAACCGAGCTCCACCGCGCGGGCGGCGTTCTCCGCCAGCCACTCGGGATATTGCCCCAGCAGTTGGATACGCACGCGGGTGCCGGAAGGCGTGCGGCTCTCGTTATGCAGTTCCGGACAGAGCTTGTAGAACGATTTTACCGGCAGCAGTTGGTCCACCACGCGCAGAAATTCGGTGATGCACAGATCGTAATCATTCACTTCGGTCAGCAGCTCGCGCACTAAGGAATCGAGCACACCTTCCATCGGTGCCAGTAAAACACGCATATTGTTATCCGGAAAAAAAAGAGGCGCTATGGTAACGTCTTAGTATGCCGCTTTCCACTGCCAGTCGACACATCAGGAGGTGAATAATGAATACCAGGGATATCCAGCTAAAGCGTATCCAGCCGCCGTGCGGCTTCAGCGACGTACCGCCGGTCACGCTGACCGATGCCACCCTGCTTGAGCGCAAAACGAAGCTGCTCGAACGGATGCAGGAAGAACGTTTTGACGCGCTGATCATTTACGCCGATAAAGAGCACGGCAGTAATTTTGAATACCTGACCGGATTTATCCCGCGTTTTGAGGAAGGTCTGCTGGTGCTGCATAAATCCGGGCACGCCACCGCGATCCTCGGTAATGAAAACCTGAAGATGGCGGCTCACTCGCGTATTCCGGTCACGCTAAAGCACTGCCCGCTGTTCTCGCTGCCGAATCAGCCAATGGATAACGAAAAACCGCTGGCACAACTGTTTAGCGAAACAGGGCTGAGCGCGATGTCGAAAGTGGGCCTCGTGGGCTGGAAGATGTTTACGGCTGCCGGGAGTGACAACGCGAAGCTGTTTGACCTGCCGTGGTTTATCGTCGACGCAATAAAACAGAGCACTCACGCCGAGTTGATAAACGCCGCGCATCTGTTTATTGGCGGCAACAAAGGGGTGAGAGTGGTGAATAACGCCAACGAAATCGCCCATTATGAGTACGGCGCGAACCTGGCTTCTCGCTGCATGCTGGCAGCGCTGGACGCCGTCGAACCGGGCATTCGTGAAGTGGATCTGGGCGCGCTGCTTACTGCCGAAGGGCAGGCACCGTCGGTCGTCACCATCGCCGCAACCGGGCAGCGTTTTGAGAAGGCTAATCTCTACCCTTCATGGAAAAAGGTCGAGCGCGGCCAGCCGCTGTCGATGACCACCGGGTTTAAGGGCGGGCTGTCCAGCCGAACCGGGTTTGTCATTGCCGATGAAAGCGAGCTGCCGGAAAACCAGCGCGATTATTTAGACCGGGTGGCAAAGCCTTACTTCGGCGCGATAGCAACGTGGCTTGAACATATTAAGATCGGTATGTCGGGCAACGAGCTGTACGATTTAGTTGAATGCGTGCTGCCGAAAGCCCAGTACGGCTGGCATCTGAATCCGGGGCACCTGAGCGCCGATGAGGAGTGGATGTCGTCACCGGTTTATCCTGACTCCGCCGAGACGCTGAAAAGCGGCATGATCGTGCAGATCGATATTATTCCGTCGGTGCCGGGGTATACCGGAGTGAGCGCCGAAGAGAGCGTGGCGCTGGCGGACGCGGCGTTGCAGCAGCAGATCGCGCGGGATTATCCGCAACTGTGGGCGCGTATCGAAGCGCGCCGGGCGTATATTCGCGAGACATTGCATATTGCGTTGAGCGATGACGTGATACCGCTCTCTAACGCCGTGGGGTATCTGCGGCCGTTTATGTTAGCCAAAGATAAGGCGCTGGTGGGTTAGTTTGCGGCACATTCGACCTCCTCTCCCTGAAGCTGTCTCTTATACACAATTCCCGACGACAGTTATCAGGGATGAGGGAGATGTATGCGGATTTATTACTCCGTTGCGCTCCTTATCCGGTTCTCGCCACATAAATTGCACGGGCGCAGGGAGCGCGCAAGGGGCGGCCAGTCGCCTCCGCCAACACCAGTGCGGTCTTTTAGTTAACAGCAAAAACCAGAGCCACTGAAACCGATGAGTCCCCGCTGGAAATCGGCGAACCGGAGAATGGAAGACAAGGTCAGGACGCCATGGATGGCGGACTGAGGCGAACCGAGACAGGATGTCGAGTTTCGCCGTGCCGCAGGCTGGAGTTCGTAGGTGAGCGTAGTGCGAAGCACCGATTTCCCCGCGGGGCCGCGGGGATTGTCAAGGGGGGCGCGGCCGCCCCCCTTGGCCCGTTCACCGGTGAAAAGACGTCATGTTCTGCCTGACGTAAAGTGAACGGAACCTTTCACCTGACTAATATATATTCGGTCCTGTCCCACTAATTTTTGTATAAGAGGCAATCCTTAAAAGAGAGAGCCCATCGCGGCTATCGCGGTTCCAGACAGTTATCTTCTTTCCAGCCGTACAGCCACTCAATCCCACGATAAAACTCGTCCTGGGTTTTCCCTTTCCACAGCAGGTTACGCACCTGACGCTCAACGCCCGCCGCATGGTACAGGCGACCCATTTCGCGGGTGGACCAGACGATACGTGCGGTACGCGGAATACGCACAGACTCGTACAGTGCAAACGCGCGGGCGGCATCACCGTCACACTGCGTCAGCGCTTTGCCCAGCGTCACCGCATCTTCCAGCGCCATGCAGGCACCCTGCGCCATATACTGGGCTACCGGGTGTGCGGCATCGCCCACCAGCGTAATGCGATCGTTACCCCACTTCTCCACCGGCTCGCGGTCGGCGGTGGACCAGCGTCGCCAGGAGGTCGGTTTGTCCAGCATCTGGCGCGGACGCGGGTGAATGCCTTTGAAGTACGACATCACTTCTTCTTTACTGCCGTCGCGCACGCCCCACTCTTCCGTCTCGCGGCTGTGGAAGGTCACGACCAGGTTGTACTGTTTACCGCCGCGCAGCGGATAGTGCACCAGGTGACAGTGTGGGCCTGCCCACAGCACCGGCGCGTTGATGCGCAGGTCTTCCGGCATATCGTCGCGTTCCACCACCGCGCGGTACACCACGTGACCGGTGACGCGCGGCGTATCGCCGAGCAGGCTCTGACGCACCACGGATTTCACGCCGTCGCAGCCGATCAGAATATCCGCCGTCCAGCTATTGCCCTTATCATCAAATACGGTGACATCATCCGCCGTCTGACGAATGTCCACTACATGAGTGGAAGTGCGATATTTCACGCCAGGATGCTGGAGTGCCGCTTCCCAGACCGTGGCATGGATATCCACACGGTGAATAACCGCATACGGGCCGCCGAAGTGATCGCGGAACGCCTGTCCCGTCTCAATATGGATCACCTCTTCACCGTTAACCGCATCCATCATCGTGATGTGATCGGTAAAGACCGCACGCTGACGGGCGACGTCGCCCACACCCAGGCTATCGAGCGCGGAAAACGCGTTCGGCCCCAGCTGGATCCCGGCGCCAATTTCGCCGATCTCATGCGCCTGCTCCAGCAGCATCACCTGAATGCCCTGACGCGCCAGCGACAGCGCGGTGGCCGCACCGCCAATACCGCCGCCGACAATGATTGCACGCGTGACTTTTGCCATGATAATTCTCCTTTTCTGACTACGCCGGGATCTTGTCCTGCTGGTTTTCCGGAGCGGCGGCGATAAACGCCGGCAGCGCCGTACAGGCGTCATAGACCGCTTTACAGCGCGGGAATCCGCTCAGATCGCAGCCCATGCGCTCGGCGTTAGCCCACTGCGGCACCAGGCAGCAGTCGGCAAGCGTCGGCGCATCGCCAAAACAAAACGCCCCGGATTGGCTTCGACGCAGCAGTTGCTCAACCGCGCTTAGCCCCTGCTGGATCCAGTGTGCATACCAGCGTTTTTTCTGTTCTTCACTGACCTTCAGCTCATCGCTGAGGTAGCGCAATACGCGCATGTTGTTGATGGGGTGGATGTCGCAACAGATGGCGTACACCACTTCCAGCACGCGCATGCGCTGCGGATCGTTCGCCGGTAGCAGCGGCGTCTGCGGGAAATGTCTGTCCAGCCAGTCAATAATCGCCAGCGATTGCCCCAGCGACTCACCGTCGTCGGTAATCAGCGCAGGCACCAGCCCCACCGGGTTCAGGCGGCGGTACTCCAGCGCGTTCTGCTGGCCGATGCGGATGTTGACGCCTACCGTCTGGTGGTCAATGCCCTTCAGCGCCATCGCAATACGGACGCGGTAAGAGGCCGAACTATTAAAAAAACTGTACAGCTTCATCAGTCACCTCAAACAATTTTCACCGCGATGGGCGTTAACCCTTCGACGTTACCGGTGATGGTTTCGCCCTTCACCACCGCGCCCACGCCTTCCGGCGTTCCGGTGAAGATCAGGTCGCCCGGTTGCAGCTCGAAGAAGCCGGACAGATAGCTGATGGTCTCTTTCACATCCCAAATCAGATGTTCAATATCGCTGCGCTGGCGATCTTTGCCATCAACCTGCAGCCAGATTGGCGCTTTTTCCAGCGACGGCGCGTCGGCGACTTTATGCAGCGGGGCAATCGGCGCAGAGAGGTCAAACGCCTTGCCGATTTCCCACGGACGGCCCATCTGGCGCATCTCCATCTGACGGTCGCGGCGGGTCATATCCAGACCGGTGGCGTAGCCCCAGATGTACTCTTCGGCTTTTTCCAGCGGGATATCGCTGCCTTTTTTACCAATGGCAACCACCAGCTCAATTTCATAGTGATAGTTGTCGGTCTGCGCCGGGTAGGCCAGGTTCAGGGTTTCGCCCGCGGCAACGGGGACCACCGCATCGGCCGGTTTGCAGAAGAAGAACGGCGGTTCGCGATCTGGATCAAAGCCCATTTCACGGGCGTGAGCGGCATAGTTACGGCCTACGCAGTAAACGCGGCGTACCGGGAACTGCTCATCGCTGCCAACAACCGGAATCGCTACCGGGGCCTGGGGTTCAAATACGTATTTGCTCATTTTTCTTCTCCTGATTAATAGCGTGCTTCGCGGAACAGACCCAGGGCTTCCTGGACAGGTCTATCCGAGAAGCTGAATAGCACGGTCTCTTCTGGCGTGTTGAACGACACGCTGTGCCAGGTTGGCACAACAAAAATATCTTTCGCTTTAAAGCTGAAGGTCTGCTCACCGATGGTCACTTCGCCGCTGCCTTCCACCACGTGGTAGATGGTGCTGTCGGTGGTCCGCGCCTGACGCGACTGGAAGCCTTTCGGCAGCAGTTGCAGGAAAGCGCCCATCGACGGCATCGGGTAGCCGCCGGTGACGGGGTTGACGTAACGCATCTTGTAGCCATCCCACTCGTCGGCCTCGCCCAGACGCATCAGGTCATGCAGAGCCTCGCGGCTGCGGTCATAGCGATAGTTGAAAATCGGCGATGAGTTGCCCACCTGGTGACGCAGCGGCAGCATGTTGGCGGCGTAGCGCGGCAGGTAATCGCCCTCTTTACGCGTCACCGGCTGCTGTTCCTCCGGGTAATCTTCGGCAAAGCCGCAGCCGAGATAGTTCACCAGCGGCAGGTCAAGACCGTCGAGCCAGATAACCGGTTCGTCGCCCGGATTGCCGTGGTCGTGCCAGCGCCACTGCGGGGTGAGGATAAAGTCGCCGGGGCTCATCTGGGTGCGCTCTCCGTCCACGGCGGTAAACGCGCCATGACCTTCCACCACAAAACGCAGCGCCGACTGGTTATGGCGATGGCTTGGCGCCACCTCGCCCGGCATGATCAGCTGCAGGCCCGCATACAGCGACGAGGTAATCGATGACTGACCGCGCAGGCCGGGGTTTTCCAGCACCAGTACGCGGCGCACCGCCTCTTTCGCGCCAATCAGCGTGCCGCTTTCCAGCAGCAGCGGGCGAATTTCCTGGTAGTTCCAGTAGGCCGGAGCGCAGTTGGCGTTCGGCGTTTTAGGCACCAGGTGATGCAACGATTCCCACAGCGGCGTCAGGTTTTGCCCGGAAATGTGCTGGTAGAACTGTTGGCGATCGTGTTTTACATCCGCGGTCATTATTATTCTCCTTAACTTTTCACCGCGCCCATAACGGGCTGCGATTCGGGTACTCGGGATGACTGGCGTACGACCAGCGTCAGCAATGTCAGCATGACGGCGCTAACGGCGGCCGGTACGGCAATCACAAAAAACAGGGTGTCGAATGAGAAATTCATCGCCATCATCATGCCGCCGGAGACCGAACCGACGATGGCGCCACAGCGGCCAATGGCGTTGGACCAGCTCACGCCGGTGGCGCGGCTTTGCGTGGGATAGAGCGTCGCGGTCAGCGCGTTAAGCCCCACCTGCGACCCGCTGATACCGATGCCGGTGCCAAAAATCGCCAGCGCCATCAGCCACAAACCGTTTTCGCTCAGGCCAATCATCACAATGCATACCGCCCCCAACGCATAGCTGACGGCCAGCACCCAGAAAGGATTGAATTTATCCATCAGTACGCCCAACAACAGCGCGCCCAGCGTACCGCCGACCTGGAACGCCGCCGTCACCCACGAGGCGTGTTGCAAATCGATACCACGATGGTTCAACAGCGTCGGCATCCAGCTCGAAAGCAGGTAGATGATCAGCAAACTCATAAAGAACACCACCCACAGCATCAGCGTGATGGTGAGCTGACGCCCGGCGAACAGTTGGCTGATGCTGCCCTTTTGCGTGGCGGCGGGCTCATCCAGCCAGAACTCGGTGTCTTCGTAGCGCTCACCGGTCATGGCACTGAGCGTACGGCTGATTTGTGCTGGCGGACGCTGACGACGGACCAGCCAGCGCGGCGACTCCGGCAGCGCGACCAGCAGGCCGAAGAACAGCGCCAGCGGCAGCACGCCGCCCAGCACCAGAATGCCGTGCCAGCCAATCACCGCCACCAGCTGCGCGCTGACGATACCGCCGAGCGCCGAACCGAGGGTAAAGCCGCAGAACATCAGGGTGACCAGCGCACCGCGACGGCGGGACGGCAGATATTCCGAGGTCATAGTAATGGTGTTAGGCATCGCGCCGCCGAGGCCGAGGCCGGTTAAGAAGCGCAGTACAATTAACATTTCCAGATTGGGCGAGAAGGCTGACAACAGGCTGAAGAGGCCGAACAGCGCGACGCACCATTCAATCACCCGTTTACGCCCAAGCTTGTCGGAGAGCGGGCCACACAGCAGCGCGCCTGCGGTCAGGCCCAGCAAACCGGCGCCAAACAGCGGGGCAAGATCGGCGGCGCTCAGTTGCCAGTGTTCACGAATGGCCGGGGCGATAAAGCCGATGGCGGCGGTATCAAACCCGTCCATCATCACCACCAGGAAACAGCAAATAATGACGCGCCACTGCATCGCGCCGATAGGGGCGGCGTCGATTAGCGCCTGAAGTTCACGTCGTTGCGTCATAGGGAGGGCCTCGGTAAATGCAGGTTATCCATTTCGCCGTTCGCGCGTCTGGCCCGAACGGCACAGGGTAAGATGTTTCTTTTTTTGCTTTTATGTTGCCATTTTGTGATAAGAGAAATGAGTTGTACAATGGCATTTCATGCTTAACCATAACCAGGAGGTTATACCTGATGGCGGACTGGACGCAGAAACTGAAGCTACATCATTTGCATATCCTGGTGGCGCTCGGCGAGCAGGGAAATCTCACCCAGGTGGCGAAAAGAATGCACATCACGCAGCCCGCGCTGTCGAAGTGGCTGACCCAGTTTGAGGAAGAGTTGGGTCTGACGCTGTTCGAGCGACACAGTAAAGGGTTACGTCCGTCGGAAGGCGGCAAGCTGCTGCTTCAGCACGCCCAGCGGCTAATCAACGATATCGAACGTTCACAGTTTGAGATGGAGCGCTTTAAGCAAGGCGGGCTGGTTGGCAGCCTGAAAATTGGCTGCTCGCCGGTGGCCACCGACTGCGTTTCCCAGGCGATTTTCCCACTGCTGGCCGAAATGCCGACGCTACATCTGAATATTGAAGAAAAGGTAATGACGCCGCTGCTGCATGATTTACAGTCCGGCGTGGTGGATGTGGTGGTGGGGCGTATCGGCGGCCGGGCGCTGGAACTGCCGCTGAACTATGAAGTGCTGTATACCGAACCGGTGTGCTTTGTGGCGCGCACCGACCATCCACTGGCGCGCCTCCCCAGCCTGACCTGGAACGATCTGGCCCCGTGGCGCTGGATAGTCTGGCCAAACGGCACGCCCATCCGCCAGAGTATCGATAATGCGCTGGTGGAAAACGGCGTGATGTTGCCGGAAAATACCATCGAATCGGCGTCCATGAACATCAGCGTTAACCTGCTGCAAAGCAGCGATATGATTTCGATTCTCTCCTTACGTCTGGCCGAACGCTATCAACGTCAGGGACAGCTCTCGATTCTGGCGCTGCCGCGCATTGAGCAGAAAGGCAGCGTTGGCGTATTCTGGCGCAAGAAGGATCTCCCGTCGCTGGCGCTGAGCCGTTTTCTCCACTTTTTATCGCATCCGGTACACCATGAGGGCTAACCTGCGGACAGATGGCTGATGTTCCGCTTATCTATATCAGCTATGCTCAGATTTCATGTTGTGATCGGTAGCACATTTCAGGGTTTAATTGTATGATGAATGCATTCCACCAAAGGTGAATCCCATGCTCAAATCACTGAATATTATCTGGCAATACCTGCGTGCATTCGTGCTGATTTACGCCTGCCTTTATGCCGGAATTTTTGTTTCTTCGCTGCTGCCCATCACCATCCCCGGTAGCATTATCGGCATGCTTATCCTGTTCGTCCTGCTGGCGTTGCAAATTCTGCCCGCCAAATGGGTCAACCCCGGTTGCTACGTGCTTATTCGCTATATGGCGCTGCTGTTTGTGCCGATTGGCGTTGGCGTGATGCAGTATTTCGCGCTGCTCAGCGCGCAGTTTGGCCCGGTGGTAGTCTCCTGCACGATCAGTACCCTGGTGGTGCTGGTCGTGGTGAGCTGGAGCTCACATCTGGTACACGGGGAACGTAACGTCGTTGGGCAAGAAGAGGCGAAAAAATAATGCTCCATTATATATGGTGGTCGCTGCCGCTGACCCTGGTTGTCTTTTTTGCCGCCCGTAAGCTGGGCGCGCGTTTCAAAATGCCGCTGCTCAACCCGCTGCTGGTTTCTATGGTGGTGATTATTCCGTTCCTGATGCTGACCGGCATCCCGTACGACCACTATTTCAAAGGCAGCGAAGTACTGAACGACCTTCTGCAACCGGCGGTGGTCGCCCTCGCCTACCCGCTGTACGAACAGCTGCACCAGATTCGCGCGCGCTGGAAATCCATCATCACTATCTGCTTTATCGGTAGCGCGGTGGCGATGATTACCGGCACCACCGTGGCGCTGATGATGGGCGCATCGCCGCAAATTGCCGCCTCTATTCTGCCGAAATCGGTCACGACCCCGATTGCGATGGCGGTGAGCGGCAGCATCGGCGGTATTCCAGCCATAAGCGCGGTGTGCGTGATTTATGTCGGGATCCTCGGCGCGGTGTTTGGCCATACGCTGCTGAATCTGATGCGCATTACCACTAAAGCCTCACGCGGCCTGTCGATGGGCACCGCGTCGCACGCCCTCGGTACCGCCCGCTGCGCGGAGCTGGACTACCAGGAAGGGGCGTTTAGTTCACTGGCTTTGGTCATTTGCGGGATTATTACCTCGCTGATCGCACCGTTCCTGTTCCCGATTATTCTGGCGGTCGTGGGATAAAACGAGACAAATCACACATTTTTGGTTGAGATTGCATGCGTTGCACTAGCAATGAGATATTGATCACTTATTGTCGCGTTCGTGCCCCGTACACTACGATCCCATTACATTGTTATGAGGCACAACGCCATGCATCCACGTTTTCAATCTGCTTTTACGCAACTGGCGGCAGACCTGCAGACCGCTATCGCTCCGCTGTTAGCCGATCCGCACTTCCCTGCCCTGTTAAGCGCCGGGCAGGTCTCATCGCTGCAACAGGCGACGGGGTTGGACGAAGACGCGCTCGCTTTCGCGCTCCTGCCACTGGCGGCCGCTTGCGCCCGCGCAGACCTCTCTCACTTTAACGTTGGCGCGATTGCCCGCGGTGTCAGCGGCACCTGGTATTTCGGCGGCAACATGGAATTCCTTGGCGCGACCATGCAACAAACGGTTCATGCCGAGCAAAGCGCCATCAGCCATGCCTGGCTGCGCGGTGAAAAAGCGCTGCAAGCGATTACCGTCAACTACACGCCGTGCGGCCACTGCCGTCAGTTTATGAACGAGCTGAACAGCGGACTGGCGCTGCGTATCAATCTGCCGGGCCGTCAGCCACACACGTTGCAGGATTACCTGCCGGACGCCTTTGGCCCGAAAGATCTGGAGATCAAGACCCTGCTGATGGACGCACAGGATCACGGTTATCCGCTCGAGGGCGACGCACTGGCACAGGCTGCGATTCGAGCCGCGAATCAGAGCCATACCCCGTACAGCCAATCGCCGTCTGGCGTCGCGCTGGAGTTACGCGATGGCACCATTTTCAGCGGCAGCTACGCTGAAAACGCCGCGTTTAACCCGACGCTGCCACCGTTGCAGGGCGCACTGAACCTGCTGAGCCTGAACGGCTACGACTACCCGGATATTCAGCGCGCCATTCTGGCAGAACGCGCCGACGCGCCGCTGATTCAGTGGGATGCCACCGCCGCAACGCTGAAAGCGCTCGGCTGCCACAATATCGATCGCGTTCTGTTGGCATAACCCAATAAGCGCAGCGCCATCAGGCTGACTGGCGCGGATTGCCGGATGGCGGCTTTGCCTTATCCGGCCTACAAACGGTAATCCGCCTCCGTTGTCTAATTTCCCCGCAATTAAACGATGGTTTCTTGCGCTTGCCCGACGGGTAAAGTAGCCTGATGTCTCCCTCGTCCACGGTTGAGCCAAGTTCATGTTAAAGCGTGTGTTATACAGCCTGTTAGTCCTGTGCGGCCTGCTGCTGTTGACCGTGCTGGGTCTCGATCGCTGGATGAGCTGGAAAACAGCGCCCTACATCTATGACGAGCTGCAAGATCTCCCCTACCGTCAGGTGGGTGTGGTGCTCGGCACCGCGAAGTACTATCGCACCGGCGTGATCAACCAGTATTACCGTTACCGTATTCAGGGTGCCCTTAACGCCTACAACAGCGGCAAGGTCAACTATCTGCTGCTGAGCGGCGATAACGCGCTGCAAAGCTATAACGAACCGATGACCATGCGCCGCGATCTGATCAAAGCTGGCGTGGCGCCGGAAGATATCGTGCTGGATTACGCCGGCTTCCGTACGCTCGATTCCATCGTCCGTACCCGTAAAGTGTTCGACACCAACGACTTCATCATCATTACCCAGCGCTTCCATTGCGAACGCGCGCTGTTTATCGCCCTGCATATGGGCATTCAGGCGCAGTGCTATGCGGTGCCATCACCGAAAGATATGTGGAGCGTTCGTCTGCGTGAATTTGGCGCCCGCTTTGGCGCGCTGGCCGATCTTTACCTGTTTAAGCGCGAGCCGCGCTTCTTAGGCCCGCTGATCCCGATTCCTGCCCAGCAGGAAGTACCGGATGATGCGCAGGGGTACCCGGCGGTAACGCCGGAGCAGCTGCTGGAACTGCAGAAGAAAAAATCCTGATAACCTCAACGCTTAAACGTAAAAAAGCCCGGTTCAAACGCCGGGCTTTTTGCCTAATGTATATGTTATTTCTTACGCGCGTATTTCAGTGAATCCAGCGCCACCGCGAAGATAATAATCGCGCCTTTGATAATGTACTGCCAGTACGGGTTGACGCCGATATAGGTCAGACCGTAGTTGATAACGGTGAAGATGATAACACCGGTCACCACGCCGAGCACCGTACCCACGCCACCGCTGAATGAAACCCCACCCACCACGCAGGCCGCGATAGCATCCAGTTCGTACATAAAGCCGAGGTTGTTGGTTGCTGAGCCGATACGACCCGCTTCCAGCATCCCGCCGAAGGCGTAGAACACGCCTGACAGCGCATAAATCACCAGCAGGTTCAACGCAACGTTCACACCGGAGACTTTCGCCGCTTCCGGGTTGCCGCCGATAGCGAAGATGTTTTTACCAAAGCGAGTCTTGTTCCACAGGATCCAGACAAACCCAACGGCAATCAACGCGTAGAAGGTAATGTACGAAAGGCGGAAGCTACCGAGTGCGACAAACCCTTGCGTGAAGGTCGAGAAGCCGCTGTCAAAGCCGGAAATCGGCGACGCGCCCACGAAGTCGTAGTACAGGGAGTTAATGCCGTAAACGATGATCATCGTACCCAGCGTGGTGATGAACGGCGTCACGTTCAGGTAAGCGATGATAATCCCGTTAATCAGGCCGATCACCGCGCCAATCGCGCAAACAATCAGGATGACTACAAAGATTGGCATGGTCGCCATTTCCGGGAAAACCTTGTTGGCGTTTTCCATCGACTGCAACAGCGTCGCGGCAATCACCGCCGCGAGGCCGACCTGACGACCCGCCGACAGGTCGGTACCCTGGGTCACAATCAGCCCGGCAACGCCGAGGGCAATAATAATACGTACAGAAGACTGAGTCAGGATGTTACTAAGGTTCAACAAACTTAAGAAAGTTGGGTCCTGGATAATAATAATAGCCAGCAGAACCAAAAGAACAACGTAAATACCGCCATCTTTCAGATAAGTGAGAAAGCTTTTTTTATTTAACGCACTCATGTCGAGCCCCTGAAATTAAAGGTGCAATGACGCAAGACGGAGAATTTCGTTTTGCGTTGCGGTTTTCGTTTCTACAATTCCGGCAACCAGGCCATTACTCATGACAAGGATACGGTCAGTAATACCCAGCAGCTCTGGCATTTCTGAAGAAATAATAATGATCCCTTTATCTTTCTTTGCCAGCTCGGCGATTAATTGATAAATTTCAAATTTTGCACCCACGTCGATACCGCGAGTCGGCTCATCCAGCATCAGAATTTCAGGCTGAGTTAACAGCCAGCGTCCAATAATGACCTTCTGCTGGTTACCGCCGGATAACGAACCAATTTGCGTGTGATGCCCTGGGGTTTTTACGCGCATCGAGTCGATAACCCATTGGGTATCGCTCTTCATACGTGAATTATCCAGCAGGCCGACTTTGTTTTTATAACTCTTGATATTCGAAATTAAAGAGTTAAAGCCAATATCAAGGTAAGCATAAATACCGGTTGAGCGGCGTTCTTCGGTAACAAGCGCAAAACCGTTATTAATCGCTTCGTTGGCGCTATGGTTGTTGATTTTCTTACCGTGCAGGGTAATGGTCCCGCTCGACTTTTCACGTACGCCAAACAGCGTTTCAACGATATCGGTACGCTTGGCGCCCACCAGCCCGGCGATACCGAGGATTTCCCCTTTACGCAACTGGAACGATACGTCGCGAATCGACGGCTGGCGCAGGGATGTCAGGTGCTGCACGTCGAGGATCACTTCCCCCGGTACGTTCTGCCTGTCCGGGAAGCGCTGGTTTAGCGAGCGCCCTACCATCATGGCGATGATCTTGTCCATATCCAGCCCTTCCAGCGGCTGGGTAGCAATCCACTGCCCGTCGCGCAGAACGGTGATTTCGTCGCACAGCTGGAAGATTTCTTCCATTTTGTGCGAAATATAGACGATGCCGCAGCCACGATCTTTCAGCTTACGGATAATGGTGAACAGATGGTTCACCTCTTTCTCCGTCAGCGATGAGGTCGGTTCATCCATAATCACGATTTTGGCGTTATAGGAGAAGGCTTTAGCGATTTCAATCATCTGCATCTGCGAAACAGATAACGTGCCCACGCGCGCACGCGGGTCAATATCAATATCCAGCTCGTCAAAGATGGCTTTGGTATCGCGATACATTTTGTCCTGATCGACAAACATGCCTTTGGTGGGATAACGCCCCAGCCACATGTTATCCATCACAGAACGTTGTAATACCAGGTTCAGTTCCTGGTGGACCATCGAAATACCGTTTTCCAGCGCCTCTTTAGCGGAATGAAAATCGATTTCCTTGCCCTGGAAGAGAATGCTGCCGGAATCTTTTTGATAGATCCCAAATAGGCATTTTAATAACGTTGATTTGCCCGCACCGTTCTCACCCATTAATGCATGGATAGAGTGTGGACGAACTCTCAGGTTAACATTATCGAGTGCTTTTACGCCGGGAAAAGACTTGTTGATCTGGCTCATTTCCAACAAGAATTCACCTGACGGCTCTCTATTATTGTTGTCCATATATATACCTGGCCGCGATAATTCTGAGTCAGTATTTATGGGGCACACGGATGTGCGCCCCATATATTTAAAGATTACTTACCGGTGAATTGGCTAAGGTTATCTTTATCTACGCCAACGTATGGAACGCGGACGATTTTGTTTTCAATTTTCCAGGTGGTGCCATCAGCGGCGCCTTTACCTTCAGCCAGGTTTTTCGCCAGGTCGAAAGTGGCTTTCGCCTGGTTGTTGGCATCGTTCAGCACGGTACCGGCCATCGCACCCGATTTAACCAGCGCCAGCGCTTCCGGCAGGGCATCGACGCCAAACACCGGGATAGAAGATTTGTTGTGTGCTTTCAGCGCTTCAACCGCACCCATCGCCATCGCGTCGTTGTTGGCAATCACGACTTCAATTTTGTTGGCGTTCGGGCCAGACAGCCAGGCGTCCATTTTATCTTTCGCCTGGGCGGTATCCCACATTGCGGTATCCAGCTGCAGCTGCTGGGTTTTCAGGCCTTTGTCGTTCAGCTCTTTGATAACGTAGGTGGTACGCGCTTCCGCATCCGGGTGACCCGGTTCGCCTTTCAGCAGTACGAACTGAATCTGACCGTCTTTGTTCAGGTCCCAGTTCGGGTTCGCCGCCCAATGCTTAGCAATCAGGTCGCCCTGGATAATACCGGACTCTTTTGAATCGGTACCGACATAGAAGGCTTTGTCATAGCTATCCAGCGCTTTACGTGAAGGTTCTTTGTTGAAGAAAACGATCGGCACGTTCTGGCCGCGCGCTTTTTCAATCACCGTGCCCGCCGCTGCCGGGTCAACCAGGTTGATCGCCAGCGCTTTCACGCCTTTTGCCAACAGCACGTCAATCTGGTCGTTCTGCTTGGACTGGTCGTTCTGGGAGTCGTTCATCAGCAGCTGAACATCCGGGGCAGATTTGCCGTCTTTCTCAATCGCCTTGCGCACAACGGACATGAAGTTGTCGTCGTATTTATAGATAGTCACACCGATACGGGTATCGGCAGCGTGCGCTGCGGCACCGAAAAACATACTGGCCATCAGAGCAGACAGGGTTAACACCTTCTTATTCATGGTATCTCCGGTTTTATTATGCAGGGTAGTACGGGTGAAAATAGTCGGCGGGCATGGTTAATGGAATGTTACCACCCGACGAAATTCACTGATCAAAATTTGTTCTTCCGTGTTGAGTAACGATCCAGAGTACGATTTATTCTGTGTTTGCAGCTGGTCTACGCTATAAAAAGTGATTAATCACCGTTACATCATGTTTCAGCCTGATAAACGCTGCCACTATAGCCATCGCGATGTTAACAATCTGTGAATTTACTCACAGATTGAAAACGGTTACATCGGATTAACAACTTAGTTCGTGATGGGATGCACAAATTGCCGCTGAGCCACCGAGTGGCGGCGAACCAGGGTCGGCATAAAACAATGCGTAGCGTCACCGTCGAGCTTTCCTGCAGCACCGAGTAACGCCAGTTCAGTGGCTTGTTTTGCCATAGAAACAATCGGATAGCGCACGGTGGTGAGTTGAGGATCGGTATAGCGCGCAATCGGGATATCATCAAAACCAATCACCGAAACCTGCTGCGGCACCGCAATACCGTTATCTTTGAGCGCGCTTAGCGCCCCGGCGGCCATGTTATCGTTATACGCAAAAACCGCCGTCAGTCCGGCGTTGCGCCCGAGCAGTTCAACCATTGCCGCCTCACCGCCCTGCATATCTGGCGTCCCGGTGCCAACCCAACTGTCTGGCGCCACGATGCCCTGTTCCAGTAAGGCTCGCGCCCACCCTTCCCGACGCATGTCGTCATCTTCGATGTTGTGACTGGAGGCCAGGTAGCCGATACGCTGATGGCCATGATTGAGCAGCATTCGGGTGCCCATCAACGCGCCACTGACGTTGTCGAGGCAAACGCAGCGGTGCGCATAGCCGGGGACGATACGATTGATCAGCACCATGCCGGGCATCTGAGCCATAAACTCGCTCAACTCCCGATCGCTTAACGCTTTTGAATGGACGATCAGCGCGCTACAGCGCTGACGTATCAACACTTCAATGGCGTTACGTTCTTTGTCCGCTTCATGATAGCTGTTGCCAATCAGTACATTTTTTTGATACTGCTGGGCCACTGTATCAACCGCTTTCACCAGCGCCCCGAAGAACGCATCGGAGACGTCCATCACCACCACACCAATGGTATCGCTGACCTGGGTGGCCAGCGCCTGCGCGTTGGCGTTTGGCCGATAGCCTAACGCGGCAACCGCTTTCATCACTGCCTCGCGGGTATCCTGGCTTACCAGTGCGCTGTTGTTCAGCACCCGGGAGACGGTAGCAACGGAAACGCCAGCCTGGCGCGCGACATCACGAATGGTGACCATACTCACCGCCCGATTGAATAGTGCTGCAGTTCACGTGACACCTCCTGGGTCCATCAAGATGCGCTATTCTGGCAGCGAGCTGGCGGCAACTACGTGAGGGCGGTCACACGTCTGGAAACGGTTACATCCATTTTGTTAATGGTTGTGATCTCGATCGTTATCTAAATGTATTGCGGAATGAAACACCAGCGGCTATTGCCGTCAACTGCCGCCATAGCCATTCCACCGGCCCCTGACGGAAGCGATGCAGCCACAACACGGAAAAGACGAGGTTGACCAGCCAGACAGGAACCACGAAAGCCAGCAACGTCAGGCGATCGAATTCCATAAACAGACCGAAATGATAGAAGAGCGTGGTGCAGATGAGCGTTTGCAGCAGATAGTTAGTGAGCGCCATACGGCCCACGCAGACAACGGCTGCAGCAAGTTTAGAACGGCTGATTTGCGGCCAGTAGCCATAGGCCAGCGCCGCATAGCCCAGTGTCTGAATGGGTGCGCTGATTTCCCGCGGGACCTGTAACAAGAAAGCGCACCAGCGGTAGTCCCAGCCGAGATGCCACTGCGCGGCAATCGCAGGCAGATTAATCACCATGCCGAGCGGAATACAAATGCCCGCACAGCGGCGATAATGACGGAGGCTGAACTGCCCTTTCAACCAGCCGCAGCGCATCAGCGCCGCCCCCATCAGCATCATGCCCGCCAGCTGCCAACCGTACTGCGCGCCCAGCGCCAGCAGGTTAGCGGATAACATATCAGTGCGATTGCTGAACGCCTCCAGCCCGCCGTTCAGCTTCCAGTAGTGTTCATACAGCAGACTGGAAGCATCCGGCACCCATGAACGGCTCTGGCCGCTGTCGGCAATCAACCCCAGCAGGATCAGCACGGCTACGCCGACGACATAGAGCATCACACCGGTATTAAACAACGCTTTGACTTCCCCAGCGTCACGCACCAGCCGCCAACAGATAAGCCCTACCAGCGCGTAGGCCAGCAGAATGTCACCGTCCCAAAACAGCAACGCATGGATAAAGCCCAGCAGCGCCAACAGCGTTAAGCGGCTTTGGATCCAACGTGAACCGCGCGGTAGCAGTAGCTGGAGCCCAGCGCCAAACAGGAGCGCGAAGAGCGTCAGGAATTTGACCTGAGCAAAGAGATCGAGAATGGCCCACGTCCAGGCATCGCGCGAGGTGACCTCGCCGTACCAGGCCGGGTTCAGATAGGCGGCCTTCGGCAAGCCGAAGGCGCTGATGTTCAGCAGCAGGATCCCCAGAATGGCAACGCCACGAATAAAATCCAGCGTGACGTTTCTCTCCATGTCCCCTGCTCCGCTGACGTATTAGTTGTGGTGACGCACCGCGCGCAAGAACTCCTGGCGGGTGTTCTGGCTGGACTTGAACAGACCGCCGAGCGACGTGGTCGTGGTCGCGCTGGTGGCATCGCGAATACCGCGCGCTTTCACGCAGTAGTGCACCGCGTCAATGGAGACCGCCACGTTGTTGGTCCCCAGCAGCGTTTGCAGCGCAGTCAGGATTTGCTGCGTTAAACGCTCCTGCACCTGCGGGCGCTGAGCGAAAAACTGCACGATACGGTTAATTTTCGACAGGCCAATCACCGAATCTTTCGGGATATAGGCGACGGTCGCCTTACCATCAATGGTCACAAAGTGGTGTTCGCAGGTGCTGGTTAGCGTGATATCGCGCACGGTCACCATTTCGTCGACCTTCATTTTGTTTTCAATGACGGTAATTTTCGGGAAATTAGCGTAATCCAGACCAGAGAAAATCTCGTCCACATACATTTTGGCGATGCGGCGCGGCGTTTCCATCAGACTGTCATCACTTAAATCGAGATTCAGCAACTGCATGATCTCAGTCATATGTCCGGTAATCAGGCGCTTACGGGTTTCATTATCCATTTCGCGCACCGGTGGGCGCAGCGGGGTTTCCAGACCACGGGCGACCAACGCTTCGTGTACCAGGACCGCTTCTTTACTCAGTGATGACATTATTATTTCTCCTGCAGGTGTGCACTTTGCTTTTGTCGGTGCAAAGTTTGCACTCATTGTGCGTGAGGCGACGCACAGAATCCAGTATTCGTCGCGATAATTATTGCAATCGTTCTTACCTTTCAGGCTGGGGACGCCAGACCAGCGCGCCACCGATCAGCAGCGCAACCGCAGCAATCCCCAGCGCGGGCTCCAGTCGCTGGGTCAGCCAGGTCGAGAGCGCCGAAGTCATTGGCCCTATCAGTTGCCCGACGGCATAGCCGGTGGTCAGCAGCCCGGCCATATAGCGGGCGTGATTTGGCGCCAGCTCGCGGCCATAAAGCAGAGAGAGTTGTACCGCCGCGAGGAATCCGCCGCCAACCAGCAGCGCGCCGACAACCAGCCCACTCATCCCCGGCAGCAGCCAGGCGGCCAGCACGCCGACGCCCTGCAGCCACAATACTATCGCCAACCGCTGGTGCGTGTGACCCAAGCCACGCGTAGCAATACTCAGCGCAATCCCTGTTGCCCCCGCGAGGCCAAAGACCGGCCAGATAAACTGAGCAAACAGGCTGTCCGGGAAACGCTGGCTGGCCATTTGCGATAAGAAGGTGGCGGGCAGAATATAGCCAAAGCCCGCCAGGCTGTAGCTCCACACCAGCCGCTTCAGGTTGCGGGTTAAGGTTAATGGCTCCGGCTTTTCACCGCTACGGTGCAGTTCGCCGGGCCGCGGCAACCAGCGGCCAATCAACGCCACCAGCAGCAGCGCCAGCACGCCGTACAGCTGCCAGCCCGCCGCCGCGCTCAGCGCCTGCGCATGAATAAATACGCCCAGCAGGCCGCTTATCGCGATCCCCGCCCCCGGCCCAGCAAACACCGCCGCACTGAGCCCCGGCCTGGCATAGTGCGCCAGCCGTTCATTCACCCATGCCGCCGTCAGCACCATCGACCAGCCGCTCATGCAGCCGATAACAAAACGTAGCGCACCGTGCAGCCAGGCGTTATCCGCCAACGCGGATAGAAAGGTCAGCGCCACCGCACCGATGATGCCAAGATACAGTCGGGCCTCAACGCCGCGATGGGTCCGCATGGCATCCCAGGCACCCACCAGGTAACCCAGATAGTTAAGCGCCGCCACCAGCCCGGCGCTGGTCAGCGTCAGCTCACCTTCCGCAATCATCAGCGGCACCTGAGGCGTAAAAGCAAAGCGCCCAATCCCCATCGTTGCCACTAGCACCAGAAAGCCGCTGAGCGCAATTCGTACCGGCATGAAAGCCTCAAATGTGAATGTAAAGTTATCTTTATGATGCAACATGTAAATGTTATGCGGAAGTGAAAGTTACTCACCAGCGATGAATTATCTGTATGATGGGACTATTAATTCTGACCAAAACCGCGAGGAGCCCGCATGGAAATGCTTGAAGAGCACCGCTGTTATGGCGGCTGGCAGCAGCGCTGGCAGCACCATTCCACCACGCTGAACTGCCCGATGACGTTCAGCCTGTTTTTGCCACCGGAAGGCAAAAAAACGCCGCCGCCAGTGCTGTACTGGCTGTCCGGTCTGACCTGCAACGACGAGAACTTCACCACCAAAGCGGGCGCGCAGCGTGTTGCCGCAGAATTGGGTATTGTGCTGGTCATGCCGGATACCAGCCCACGTGGCGAAGGCGTGGCTAACGATGCCGCTTACGATCTTGGCCAGGGTGCTGGCTTCTACTTAAACGCCACCCAGGCGCCGTGGGCCGCCCACTATCGCATGTACGATTACCTGCGTGACGAACTGCCGGCGCTGATTCAGGAACAGTTTAACGTGAGTGAACGCTGTGCCATCAGCGGCCACTCGATGGGCGGCCACGGCGCGTTAATGCTGGCGCTGAAAAATCCGGGTCAATATTGCAGCGCTTCGGCCTTTGCGCCCATCGTCAACCCAAGCCGTGTGCCCTGGGGAAAGAAAGCCTTTAGCGCCTATCTCGGTGACGATATCGCACGCTGGGCCGAATGGGACAGCACCGAGCTGTTGCTGGCGAGCCGCGCTGAAGCGCCGGTTCCGCTACTCATTGACCAGGGCGATAACGATCAGTTCCTGGCCGACCAGCTACAGCCTGCGGTGTTTGCCGAAGCCGCGCGGCAGAAAGACTGGCCGCTCACCCTGCGTATTCAGCCGGGTTACGACCATAGCTATTACTTTATTGCCTCCTTTATTGAAGACCATCTGCGGTTCCACGCGGAGCATCTCTTTGCGTAGATAAGCGCAGCGCCATCCGGTAATCTGCCCTACCCTGCCGGATGGCGGCGTAAACGCCTTATCCGGCCTACAAATCAGCGCCCGGCAGCGAGTAGGGATACGCCTTACGATACTGCAACGGCGTTTTGCCCATATTCTTGCGAAAACAGGTAATAAACCACGCGTATTCGGTAAAACCGACCCGTTCAGCAATTTCCCGCACCGAGAGCTGTGAATGCAGCAATAATTCGCAAGCCTGACGAATTCTCCGCATCATCAAATATTCCTGAATCGTGCCGCCGGTTTCATCATGAAAACGCCGCGAGGTGTGTCCGCGCGAACAGCCCATTACCGCCGCAATCTCCTCCAGTGAACAGCGTTCGTGGTAGTGATTTTCCAGCCAGCGAATGATGGTCGATGAAAAGGTATTATGCCCGGTCGCCTGCTCCTGCTGCGGCAGCAGGCTAATCAGTTGCATAATCAGGAAGGCGCTGTCGCTGGTACTCCAGCTCTCCTCATGGGTCAACGTTTCAAAGCGCTGTAACAGCGTTTCAATCACCGGCTGCAGGTCGCCCACATCAAACACCCGCGCCTTCTCACCGCGGCCACACAGCTGGCGCAGCAGCATCTGCTGACGGGGAAAATCCCGTAACCACGGTTCTAACAGCAGCGGGTTAAAGTGCAGGGTCGTACGATGATAAAGGTTACGTTCATCCTGCTCGACGTACACCTTGTGCAGCTTACCGGGCGGGAAGATAAACAGGCGACCCGGTTTGACCGTGTACTGCTGGTGTTCCATCAGCGCAATCCCGACCCCACGCGACACCGAGAGAATCTCCGCACACTGATGCCAGTGATAGTAATTGGCCGGCATATTTTGCATACGATTGAAATAAATCGATTTATCGTTGAGATGGATCTGCTCAAGATAAGTCGTGTCTTCCGTTCGCTGGGAGTGGGCCACCGCGTTTGCCTCGTATGTTAATAAACTTAAACTTTCATCATCGAAGTAAAACTTTCAGGCCAAAATACGCCATAAAATTATTTTTAATTACCTGAGATACGTAAAAGTAAGAGCGCAATCACATTTGCCACACGGGGCAACTTCCTATTATTCGTCCGCCATCAACGATATGAAACGGGATTTCATCATGCGGACGAAACAAGAATACAGTGCACAATTAACACGTTGGATTACGGCAGCCGTTCCTCATCTGTCGGCCGATTGCACGCGCCTTCACGCAGGAAACACCGCTGCACAATACCCGGACGAGGTGGCCGGGATGGAAGGTTTTATTCGTCTGCTGTGGGGGCTGTTTCCACTGGTTAGCGGCGGCACAACGCCGGAGTGGCACGATAAATTCATCACCGGCGTGCGCAACGGCTGTAACCCGCAGCATCCCGGCTACTGGGGGGATGTCGGCGATAACGATCAGCGCTGCGTTGAGATGGCCGCATTTGGCCTCGGGCTGGCGCTACCGAACAACGGACTGTGGCAGGCGCTGTCCGCCGCGGAACAGGATAACCTCGTGCGCTGGCTCAGCCAAAGCGCGGATGTCGCCGTGCCGGACAATAACTGGCACTTTTTCCCGGTGCTGATTCAACTGGGTCTGAAATGCGTTGGCCGTGAATATGACATGGCGGTGATCCACCGGCATCTCGACGCCATCGAACCCTTCTGGCTGGGCAACGGCTGGTACTGCGACGGTAAAGGTAAACCGCGTGATTACTACATCTCCAGCGCCTTCCATTTCTATGGCCTGATCTACAGCCATTTTATGCAGGATATCGACCCGGAGCGCTGCCTGCGCTATCGCCAGCGTGCCCAGCAGTTTGCCCAGGATTATCGCTATTACTTCACCGCCGACGGCGCGAGCATTCCGTTTGGCCGTAGCCTGACCTATCGCTTTGTGCAGGTCGCCTTCTGGAGCGCCGTGGCCTTTACCGGGCTGGACGTCTTCACGCCTGGCGTGGTCAAAGGGTTGATTTTGCGCAATCTGGAGCACTGGCAGACGCAGCCGTTTATCGACGCAGATGGGCTATTTACGATCGGCTATGCCTACCCGAACCTGATTATGGCCGAAGACTACAATAGCCCCGGTTCACCGTACTGGGCGCTGAAGGCAATGCTGATTCTGGCATTACCGGAAGAGAGCGCCTTCTGGCAGGCCGAGTGTGAACCGCTGCCCGCGCTGGAGACGATCCACCCGATTCCCGAAGCCGGGCAAATCATCGTCCACAGCAGTGAAAACCGCCACGCCTGGATGCTGATGTCCGGTCAGTTCGACAAGAACAACTTTGTCAACTTTGAACAAAAATACTGCAAATTTGCCTATTCCAGCCAGTTCGGCTTCACCCTGGAGCGCGGGCGTTATGGGCTGAATCACGCCGCCGTCGATTCCATGCTGCTGTTCAGCACGGGGGATGACTACTATCGCGGCCGCCGCGAGTGCGAGCGTTCGCAAGTGACCCCACATTGGGTACGCAGCGAGTGGCGTCCGTGGCACGACGTCGAAGTCACCAGTTGGCTCATCCCGCTGGAAAGCGGCCACATCCGCATTCACCGCGTGAACACACCGCGGGCGCTGAACTGCGTCGAAGGGGGATTTGCCGCCAACCGCCACCGCCAGATGCGGCTCGAACAGCTTGCCGATGCCGTCACTGTGCAAACGGCAGATGATTACAGCCAGGTGGTCAATCTTTGCGGTGACCGCCAAACGCTCATCGTCACCACGCCGCCAAACAGCAATGTGCTGTACGCCGCCCCAGCCGATATTCCCTGCCTGTCCGCGTCGCTGAGCGCCGGTACCCACTGGTTGGCCTGCTACGTTAGCGCCGACCTGGGCACCACGCGACCGCTGCCGGAGGGGCTGGAGTTTGACCCTGCTACACGACAGTTAACCGTGAACGGTAACCCGCTCACGCTGGTATAAACCTGACCTCTGAATCACGGCGGAGACCGTAATGACAACCACAATTCAGTCGACTCGTTCGGCGTATATCAAGTTAAGTCTCTTTGTTTTCCTCTTCACCTTTACCTGGGCGGCAAGCTTTGGCCTGTACGCCATCTGGCTTGGCGACAAAGCCGGGCTGGACGCTGTCGATATTGGCACCGTGTTTGCGGTGAATGGCGTATTCGCCGTAGTGATTAAGCCGGTGTACGGCTACATCATGGACAAAATCGGCATGAAGAAGCACCTGCTCTATTTTGTCTGTATTGTCTCGGCGCTGATGGCTCCCTTCTATATTTGGATCTATCTGCCGCTGCTGCAAAGCCACTTTATCAGCGGCATGATCGTCGGCGCGCTGTTCTTTAGCCTCGGCTGGTATGCCGGCGTCGCGGCGGAAGAATCCTATGTTGACCGCTTCAGCCGCCTCTACAACATGGAGTTTGGCCGCATCCGCATGTGGGCGGCGCTGGGCTGGGCCACCGCCTCGTCGTTCTCCGGCTTCCTCTATAACATCTCGCCTAAAATCAACTTTGCCATCAGCAGCGTCTCGGCGCTGTGTATGTTCGCCGTGCTGCTGACGCTCAAGGTCGACCATTTCGGCCAGGAGGAAAACAACGTCCTGTCGAAAGATAAGATTGTGATTACCGACGTGCTGCACCTGCTGGCGAACCGCAAATTCTGGATGTTTGCGCTCTATATTGCCGGCGTGGCGTGGATGATGTTTATCGCCGAGCAGCAGTTCTCCCGTTACTTCGTCACCTTCTTTGCCACCAAAGAAGAAGGTAACGCCATGTTCGGTTATATGAGCACCGCCCAGTCCGCCGCCGAGTTCTTCGGCATGATGCTGGTGCCCGCCATTATCAATCGTATCGGTGCGAAGCAGGGGATGCTGCTCACCGGGTTGGTGATCAGCCTGCGCTTGATTATCTCCGGCCTGACCAGCGACCCGCTGATTATCTGCCTGGTGAAACCGCTATACGGCATTGAAATCGCGCTGATTCTGGTGTCGGTGTTTAAGTATATCGCCGAGCATTTCGACAAACGCGTTAACGCCACCATGTACCTGCTGGGCTACCAGGCGATGATTTACGTCGGCTCTATCGTGGTCGCGCCGCCTGCGGGTTACGCCTATCAGACCATTGGTTTTGAACATACCTATCTGATTATGGGCATCATCGCCCTGGTCTTTACCGGCGTATCCGCCCTCACTCTCTCTGCCTGCTACAGCCACAAGAAGAACGCTGTAGGCCAGGAAATCAAACACGAAGCGATTAATTAAAAACGGGAATATGACAGCATGACGTCTGAAACGATCAGCAAAGAACCGCTCGCCTGCCAACCGCTCCAGCCGGGCGAACGTGAAGCACTTGGCCGTAAAATTCGCGGGATAATGCCCGACCTGCTGAAAGCAATTGAGAGTAACGCGGACTACTTTGGTCAGCGTTTTCCGGATGCGGCCTGCGAGAAAGGGATCTATCCCATCATCGACAATATTGAGTGGACCACCAGCTTCTGGACCGGCCAGCTGTGGCTGGCCTATGAATGGACCGGGCAGGCGCGCTATCGCACGCTGGCGGAGCAGCATATTCATTCGTTCGGCCAGCGGATTATCAATCGCGATCATACTAACCACCACGATCTGGGCTTCCTCTACAGCCTGTCATGCGTGGCGGGCCAGCGCCTGACCGGCAACCGCGAAGCAGGCTATATCGCCCTGCTCGCTGCCGAAGCGCTGATGGAACGCTATAACGAAAAAGCCGGGATCATCCAGGCCTGGGGCGAGCTGAACAACCCCGAACAGCAAGGGCGTATGATCATCGACTGTAATATGAATCTGCCGCTGCTGTACGAGGCCAGCCGCGCGAGCGGCGACCCGCGCTACGCCGAGGCGGCAAAGCAGCATATTGAGCGCGCGCGTCGCTATATCGTGCGTGAAGATGGTTCGACCTTCCACACCTGGTATATGGACGTTGAGACCGGCGCGCCGCGTTTTGGCAACACCCATCAGGGCTTCTCCGACGACTCCTGCTGGGCGCGCGGCCAGGCATGGGGCGTTTATGGCTTCCTGCTGAACTACCTGTATACCGGCGACGAACGCCTGCTGGAACTCAGCCAGACGCTGGCGAACTATTACCTGAATCGTCTGCCAGACGATCTCATCTGCTATTGGGATCTGGCGCTCACCGACCCCACCAGCGAACGCGACAGTTCAGCAGCTGCCATTGTCGCCTGCGCGCTGCTGGAATTAGTAAAACATCTCCCGGCCACGCATCCGGATAAGGAGAGCTACGAAACGCTGGCGCTACGCATGATCGGCAATATGATCGACGGTTATGTGAATCGTGAACATACGCCGGGCCAGGGGCTGCTGAAGCATTCGGTGTACTACTTCAAAGGTGGAATTGGGGTGAACGAGTGCTGTAGCTGGGGGGATTACTTCCTGATGGAAGCGATCACGCGGGCGGTACAGAACTGGCGTAGCTACTGGTAAGAGAGGTTGCCCGATGGCGCTACGCTTATCGGGCCTACGCGAGCGCGCAATATGGTCGCGCAGGGTAAAACCCGGCACGACCATCATCACTGGTTAGAAGCGGTAATCCACTGCCATAAAGTAGCGGCGGCCATCTTCGTTATAGCTGTAGTCGTCGCGCGACAGATCTTTATCCCCGAGGTTCAGCACGCCCGCGCGCAGCTTGATGTCCTTGGTTGCCTGCCACGCCCCGCCGAGATCCCAGGTGGTGTAACCGCCCGGCGTTTTGGAGGTTTCGCTCACCGCGCGCTGCTTGCCGTTATAGCGTGCCGCCAGGTAGAACGACCAGTCCTGCACCGGCGTCCAGTCCAGACGCCCATTCGCGGTATGGAACGGCAGTTCCTGTAGCGGTTTATCCTCGCCGTTGCTCAGATCGCGACCGTCGTTATAGGTGTAGTTCAGCGTCACCTTCCACTCATCGCCAAACGGCACCTTCAGCTCGGTTTCCACGCCGCGAATACGCGCTTTATTGACGTTATAGTAGGAGAATACCGGCACGCCATTGTCAAAGCCGACAAAGTTCGGATAGCCCGGCGCGGCGTTGCGATCGCGCGTACGACTCACGTTAATCATATCGTCAATATCGTTCTGGAAGGTGGTTACGCTGCCCTGCACGCCTTCCAGCCAGCCCTCTTCCCCCTGGTAATAAAGACCGATTTCAAAGCTTTCGCTGGTTTCCGGTTTCAGGTCCGGGCTACCGACAATACGACAGCCGCCGCGGCACGAGTTGGAACTCCAGTCCGGGCTAAGCTGAAGCAGCGATGGCGCTTTAAACGCGGTTGCCCACCCCCCTTTCACCGTTAGCGTATCGGTGGCGCTATACACCAGATACGCACGCGGGCTCCAGTGATCGCCATAGGTCTGGTGATCGTCCATACGGATCCCGGTGGTCAGCGCCAGCGGTTCGAAGATGCGCCACTCGTCTTCGAGGAATAGCGCATACTGGCTGGCGGAGGTTTCGCTGCTGGAACCGCCGGTCAGGTTGACCGGATCGCTCAGCTTATCGTGACGCCATTCGCCGCCAAAGGTCACCAGTTGATTAATCGCCCCCAGCGGCAGCACGTATTTGCCGTCGATGGTGTTACTTTGCGAAGTGATATTACTGCTATTGCCCGGATTCTTGTTGACCACCTTTTCGCCGTAATACTTCAGTTCGCTGTTACCTAAATCCCAGCGTCCGTTGTGGCTCAGCGAGTAGTTCTGGCGCTCCAAACGGTTACGGTCGAGAGAATCGGAATCACGGTCCTGTCGGTCGAAACCGTAACCGGCGGTGATGTCGTTATTTTCATTCGGCGTCCAGGCAAACTCCACGTTACCGTCGCGGCTGGTGTAACCCTCGATGCGCGGTGATTCGCCGGTGGTACTGGTCGTCGAACTCTGCGGACTATCCTTCTCGCGCTTCGACAGGCTCCCAAACGCCTTCATGCCCAGCACGCCGTCCACCAGCGGGCCGGAGGTGAAGAACTGGCCGTTCCAGGTATCGCCGCGATCGCGATGTTCCTGAATGGTGGTATCGGCAGTGACGGAACCGGTCCATTTCGCGCCGATTTTTTTGGTGATGATATTCACCACGCCGCCCAGCGCATCAGAACCGTAGAGGGAAGACATTGGGCCGCGCACCACTTCGATACGTTCGATGGCGTCAACCGGGATCCAGTTCAGGTCGAAGTCGTTGTGGCGGAAAACGGCGTTTCGCGAGTTAACGCGTTTACCGTCGATGAGAATCAGGGTGTAGCTGCTGTCCAGACCGCGAATGCTGACGCCCTGACGGTTATCCCCCTCGTTGGTGAGCTGGACGCCCGGCACTTCTTTCAGCACATCTTTCAGGTTCTGCACCGGCTTGCGCTGCAAGTCTTCCTGGGTAATGACGCTGATGCTCGCGGGGGCATCCTTTACGCTTTGTTCGGTAGCCGCCGCCGTCACGACCAGCACTTCATCATTATCTGCGGCCGCTGCGGGCAGCGCCAGGGACATTACGGACGCGCACAGTCCGCCCCGAACGATGGGGTTTAACCTAAACATTTCCTTTCTCCATGAGGTGAATACTGAATTAAAACAAAAGGATCTTACTCACAAATGCTGCTTGATACCGCTCACTGGCGGCCTGTTTTTTATGCAGATGTGGCTGGTCCCTCCGGCATCAGCTTCACCGGGATAAGGAAGTGGCTTCATCCATTTGTATGGGCATGGATGATAAAAGTAATGATAATAATTATCAATTAAGATTATTTAAAGTTATGTCAAGACGTAACAAAAATGCCGCGCATAAAAAAACCTCTCCGAAGAGAGGTTTTTGTTATCACCGGGAACCCGACGCGTTATTTCTTAAAGCGTTCCGGGAAGTGCATTTCGCTATAGCGAACGAAGTGCGTACCACGGGTCAGCTTGTAGCCGAACCAGATAACCAGGAACAGCGGGATACCGATATAGGTCGCCGCGACGCCGCCCCAGTCGATGGTATCGGCGAGGAACGCTTCGTAGTTCTGGCCCAGCGTGATAATCAGGCACAGCACGAAGGCGAAGATCGGCCCCAGCGGGAAGAACCCGGAGCGGTACGGCAGGTTGTTAATATCGTGACCCTGCATAACGTACCCACGGCGGAAGCGATAATGGCTAATCGCAATCCCCAGCCAGGCGATAAAGCCGGTCATCCCGGAGGTGTTCAGCAGCCACAGGTACACGGTCTGGTTGCCGAACATTGAGGTCAGGAAGCACAGACCGGCAATCACGGTAGTAGCATACAGCGCGTTACGCGGCACGCCGCCACGGGAGAGCTTCGAGAAGATGCGCGGCGCTTTGCCATCGCAGGCCAGGGTGTACAGCATACGGGTAGAGGCGTACATGCCGGAGTTACCCGCCGACAGTACCGCCGTCAGGATAACGGCGTTCATAATCGCCGCCGCAGAGAGCAGACCCGCGTGCTCGAACACCAGAGTGAACGGGCTGACGGAGATATCCTTCACGTCGTTACGCAGCAGGCTTGGATCGGTGTACGGAATAATCAGGCTGATGATCAGGATCGCGAACACATAGAACAGCAGGATACGCCAGAACACCTGACGCACAGCGCGCGGGATATTCTTCTCCGGATCTTCAGATTCACCCGCCGCGATACCAATCAGCTCGGTGCCCTGGAAAGAGAAACCGACAATCATTGCCACGCCGATCATCGCCGACAGGCCGCCAGCAAACGGCGCGTCACCGGTTGTCCAGTTGCTCCAGCCGACCGGCTGCGCGCCCTTGAAGATACCGAGGATCATCATAATGCCAACGACGATGAAGATAATCACGGTCGCCACTTTGATCAGCGAGAACCAGTATTCCGCTTCGCCGAATCCCTTCACAGAGATGTAGTTCAGCAGGAAGATAACGCACAAGAACAGCGCGCTCCAGATCCAGCCCGGCGTGTCCGGGAACCACCAGCTCATCACCAGCTGTGCGGCCACGAGGTCAACGGCGATGGTCACCGCCCAGTTGTACCAGTAGTTCCAGCCCAGCGCGAAGCCGAAGCCCTCTTCCACATAGTTCTGACCGTAGGTGGCGAAAGAGCCGGATACCGGCATATAAGCCGCCAGCTCGCCCAGACTGGTCATCAGGAAGTAGACCATCAGGCCAATCAGAATATAGGAAAACAGCGCGCCGCCCGGGCCCGCCTGAGAAATGGTTGCGCCGGACGCAACAAACAGACCCGTACCGATAGAACCGCCAATGGCGATCATCGTCAGGTGACGCGCCTTGAGTTCGCGACGTAACGCGGGCGCTTGTGTGGTTTTCGTTTCGGAACCCATGTGAAAATGCTATCCATCCAAAAAATGAGGCGCGATTGTAGCAGACGATTCCGCTATATCACGGTAGAAATGCGCAGTTATAAGAGACCTTCATGATTGGTCTCTTATTATAAGTAAAGCATCCACTGGCGGTTTTAGATATCGCAGTAGCGCAAAAAGCGCTTCAGAGCATTAGAAAGATGCTTTTGCCGATGATGGATGCGCCACAGCGTGCGGCTCAGCTTCGGTAGCGGGATGGTCACCTCCTTCAGCGTACCGGCCTCGAGCTGCTCGGCAATCACCCGCCGCGACAGGCAACTGACGCCCAAATCATGGCGCACGGCGTGTTTGATGGCCTCTGAGTTACCCAACTCCATTCCCATCTGGAACTGCGGCAGATGTGAAAGCAGTAAATAATCAACGATTTCACGCGTTCCAGAGCCTTTCTCACGCAGGATCCACGGCACCATCGCCAGCTTTTCCAGCGTGACCTCACCCTGCAACCAGGCGCTGTCTGGCGCGGAGAACACCACCAGCTCATCCTCCAGCCACGGTTCGGCAATGATATCCGCCGAATGGCACGGCCCCTCAATCAGGCCAATATCGACGCGGAAATCGGCCACGGCGTTAATCACATCCTGGCTGTTGCCCACGCTCAGCTCCAGCGGCAACGAAGGAAAATCTTTGCGATAGCGCGCGATAATCTCCGGCAAAATATAGTTGCCGATAGTACTGCTCGCATACACGCGGATGGCGCCGTTATCTTCACGGAACAGCTGTTCAATTTCGCCCGCCTGCTCCAGCAACGCCAGCGCGCGCGGGTACAGCAGCCGTCCGTGCTCATTGACCACCAGCCGCTTGCCGACGCGGTCGAAGAGTTGAACGCCGAGCTGCCCCTCAAGGTCAGTGAGCGCCGCGCTGACCGCCGACTGCGACAGCGCCAACATCTGCGAAGCCTGAGTCGTCGAACCGCTTTTCAGCACTTCCGCAAAAACTTCTAACTGCCGCAGCGTGATATGCATATGTTTTCAGCCCGCAAGAGCCGCCCTTACCAGTTATTACGATTAATTATAAATATATAATCAATTTTACCTTTAAGCCAGCCGAGCGTAACCTTTTAGCCAGACAAAGGAGAAGGTTATGACACAAGTCACCTTAGAAACGCATCATCATCGCGGTATCAAACATTTTATCCCTGGGCTCGCACTGAGCGCCGTGATTACCGGCGCGGCAGTCTGGATCGGCAATATCCCGGCCGTGGCAGGCGTCGGCATGAGCGCACTGACGCTGGCCATCCTGTTTGGGATGGTGATTGGTAACACGATTTACCCGAAACTCTGGCAGTCGTGCGACGGCGGCGTGCTGTTCGCTAAACAGCATTTACTGCGTCTGGGCATCATTCTTTACGGTTTTCGTCTGACCTTCGCCCAGATTGCTGACGTGGGCGTGAGCGGAATTGTTATCGACGCCCTGACGTTGTGCAGTACCTTTATGATGGGCTGCTGGCTCGGGCAGAAAGTGTTCGGTCTGGACAAACACACCAGTTGGCTGATTGGCGCCGGTAGCAGCATCTGTGGTGCTGCGGCGGTACTGGCAACCGAGCCTGTTGTTAAAGCCGAAGCCAGCAAAGTGACCGTCGCGGTCGCAACGGTGGTGATTTTCGGGACGCTGGCTATCTTTATCTACCCGGCCATGTACCCGCTGCTGGCGCACTGGTTTACCCCTGAAACCTACGGCATTTACATCGGTTCGACCATGCACGAAGTCGCGCAGGTAGTGGCAGCCGGTCATGCGGTGACGCCGGAAACCGAAAACGCGGCGGTGATTGCCAAAATGCTGCGCGTGATGATGCTGGCTCCGTTCCTGCTGTTTATGGCAGCGCGTGTAAAACAGCTGGCTCCGGCAGGCGCGTCGCAGAAAAGTAAAATCACGATCCCATGGTTTGCCATCATGTTCATCGTGGTCACTATCTTTAACTCGTTCCATCTGCTGCCCAACAGCGTTGTGCAAATGCTGATTACGCTGGACACCATCCTGCTGGCGATGGCCATGGCAGCGCTGGGTGTGACCACTCACGTTAGCGCACTGAAAAAAGCCGGTGCGAAACCGCTGATGATGGCGCTGGTGCTGTTCATCTGGCTGATTGTTGGCGGCGGTGCGATTAACTACGCGATTCATTACCTGATGGCATAATCGACAACGACTAACCCCCCTGAACCCGCTATACTCACTCTCCCAATTTGAGTATGGCGGGTTTACTTTTTATGAAATACATCGGAGCGCACGTCAGCGCCGCAGGCGGTCTGGCCAACGCCGCAATTCGGGCCGCAGAAATCGAAGCGACCGCTTTCGCCCTGTTCACCAAAAATCAGCGTCAGTGGCGCGCCGCGCCGTTGACCACCGAGATTATCGACGACTTCAAAGCCGCCTGTGAAAAGTACCACTACACCCCGGCGCAAATTCTGCCGCACGACAGCTACCTGATTAACCTCGGCCATCCGGTTGAAGAAGCGCTGGAGAAATCCCGGGAAGCCTTTATCGACGAGCTGACGCGCTGTCAGCAACTGGGACTGACGTTGCTGAACTTCCATCCGGGCAGCCACCTGTTGCAGATTGATGAAGACAAATGTCTGGCGCGGATTGCCGAATCCATCAACATCGCGCTGGCGCAAACCGAAGGCGTGACGGCGGTGATCGAGAATACCGCCGGTCAGGGTAGCAACCTTGGCTTTAAGTTTGAGCATCTGGCAGCGATCATTGACGGCGTAGAAGACAAGTCGCGCGTCGGCGTATGCATTGATACCTGCCACGCTTTTGCCGCCGGCTACGACCTGCGCACCAAAGAAGCCTGTGCAGACACCTTCGCGGAATTTGAACGTATTGTCGGCTTCCAGTACCTGCGCGGTATGCACCTGAACGACGCCAAAAGCGAGTTCGGCAGCCGCGTTGACCGCCACCATAGTCTGGGCGAAGGTAACATCGGCCACGACGCGTTCCGCTTTATCATGCAGGATGAGCGTTTTGACGGTATCCCGCTGGTGCTGGAAACCATTAATCCGGATATCTGGGCGGAAGAAATTGCGTGGCTGAAAGCGCAGCAGACTGAGTCTGCTGCGGCTTGATTGCCCGGTGGCGCTTACCGGGCCTACTGATTCGGGTAGGCATGATAAAGCGTAGCCGCCATCAGGCGTAAAAAAAGGGCCGAATAAATCGGCCCTTTTTCACATTCACTGAACGCTTACGCTTTTACCGCAACTTCACCTTCCGGGCGCTTCAGCACCGCGTAAGAGAGGCCTGCCACCAGCGTACCCGCGACAATCGCAATCAGGTAGCCCAGCACCGGCGTGATAGCGCCAGGAATCAGCAGAACAAACAGACCACCATGCGGTGCCATCAGCTTCGCGCCTACCGCCATCGAGATAGCGCCGGTTACCGCGCCGCCAACGATACAGCATGGCAGAACGCGCATCGGGTCACGGGCAGCGAACGGAATCGCCCCTTCAGAGATAAAGCACAGCCCCAGCACCAGCGCCGCTTTACCGCCTTCACGTTGACCTTTGTCGAACTTGTTACGCGCAACCAGCGTCGCGATACCCATCGCCAGCGGTGGCACCATACCGGCAGCCATAATCGCCGCCATCGGCGCATAGGTTTGGGTAGACAGCAGACCCACGCCAAACGCGTATGCCGCTTTGTTCACCGGACCACCCATATCGGTACACATCATCGCCCCAAGGATAGCGCCCAGCAGGACTGCGTTAGCGGTGCCCATGGTTTGCAACCAGTGGGTCAGCCAGTTCAGCAGCGCCGCAACCGGCGTACCGATCAGGTAGATCATGGCCAGACCGACAATCAGGCTGGAGACCAGCGGGATGATCAGAATCGGCTTCAGCGCTTCCATGCTCGGCGGCAGCTTCAGCTTAGTACTGATAAGTTTCGCCACGTAACCGGCCAGGAAACCGGCAATGATACCGCCGATAAAGCCGGAACCGCCGCTCACCGCCAGCATACCGCCGATAAGACCCGGCGTCAGACCCGGACGGTCAGCGATGGAGAAGGCAATAAAGCCTGCCAGCACCGGTACCATCAGGGCAAAGGCTGAACCACCGCCGATCTGCATCAGCGCCGCGGCCAGCGTACCTTTGACTTCAAAGGCTTTAATACCAAACGCGAAGGACAGCGCGATACACAGACCGCCCGCCACCACCATCGGCAGCATGTAGGAAACGCCGGTCAGCAGGTGACGATACGCCCCGCCGCCACTCTCTTTTTTCGCCGCATCGGCAGGCGATTTGCTCTGGCCAGCAGGCTGGTAAGGCTTGGCCTCAACCATCGCTTTGTCCAGCTCCTGCGCGGTTTTCTTCAGCGCCAGACCGGTCGTGGTGCGATACATCGGCTTACCGGCAAATTTCGCCAGATCCACTTCGATATCCGCCGCGACGATAACCAGGTCAGCCTGTTCAACTTCTTCCGGCGTGATGGCATTGCCAGCGCCCACGGAACCGCGGGTTTCTACTTTCACCCACAGGCCGCGCTTTTTGGCCTCGGTTTCAATCGCTTCCGCCGCCATAAAGGTGTGCGCAACGCCGGTTGGGCATGCGGTCACCGCGACAATACGCTTCACCGCGCCGGTTGCCGTCGGCTCGGCCTGCGCCGGAGCTTCATAGGGCAGCGCGTGCGATTTGGCTTCGCTCAGGAACAGTTCCGGATGAGAAACCGCGCGATTGATATCGCCAAGATAAACCTGTTTGCCTACCAGCGCAGTATCGGCTGGCAGCGTGGAACCCAGCACGATGGCCAGTTCGGCATCGTTTGGGTTATCAATTAACTCCAGGCGCGCTTTCTGCGCCGCCGCGCCCAGCAGGGTCTTCGCCATATAAGCACGAGCCTGTCCGAGTTTGGCATCGATAATCAGCAGCGTTTTCATACGCCTCTCCCCTGCTGTTAGTTAAAAGGTTTCAGGTCGACACGCGCCATCATCGCGGCCAACTGGGTACGGTCGGTAATACCGACGTTGCTCTGGCTTACTGCTAACGCCGCAACGGCGGTGGCAAGACGCAGGGTATGATCGCTGGACTCGCGCATCAGCAGGCCATAAATCAGACCGCCAACCATCGAATCCCCTGCCCCTACGGTGCTCACGACTTCCACTGACGGCGGCTTGGCAATCCATTCGCCGGAGGCATTCACCCACAGCGCGCCTTCCGCGCCCAGCGAAATCACCACGTGGGCGATACCCTGCTCACGCAGCGCGTGGGCGGCATCGATCACGTCTTTCATTTCAGGCAGCTTACGGCCTGCCCAGATTTCCAGCTCGCGGCGGTTCGGTTTCACCAGCCACGGTGCGGCTTTCAAACCCGCAACCAGCGCTTCGCGGCTGCTGTCGAAAATAATGCAAGGGCACTGGCTGCGCAGACGGGTCATCCAGTCGGTGAACGCTTCCGGGCTGACGCCGGCAGGCAAGCTGCCGCTGACGCACACCATGTCGAACTGGCCCAGCCAGCTCAGGGAATCGTTGACAAAACGCTCCCAGTCCGCCGGAGTGACTTCGAAACCGGAGAAGTTAAAATCAGTAACTTCGCCGTCTTTTTCGGTCAGCTTAACGTTAATGCGCGTGCGGCCCTGCACCACCTGAAAACGGTTGGCAATACCCAGCTCGCTGAACAGCTGCTGAAAACCGTCCTGGTTGTCTTTCCCCAGGAAGCCGCCAACGGTCACATCGATGCCGAGATCTTTCAGCACTTTTGCCACGTTGATGCCTTTACCCGCCGCGTGCAGCCCGGTGGTACGCACCAGGTTAACTTCGCCGCGTTCGATTTCTGGCGTGAACCCTACCAAATCATAGGCCGGGTTTAAGGTAATTGTGGCTACTCTTCTGCTCATTTATGCGCCCTCCCCAAGGCCTGAAGCAATGGCTTCGCCAATGGCGTCCAGCGCCTGGCGAGCATCATCACCCTGGGCGGTAAAGCGCAGACGATGACCTTTTTTGACACCCAACGCGACCACCTTCATCAGGCTGCGACCGTTAGCCGGTTTACCGCTGCCGTCGAGGTTGGTGACGGTGATGTCACTGTTAAACTGTTTAATGGTATTTACCAGCATGGTGCCCGGTCGAGCGTGCAGACCGTGTTCGTTACGCACCACGAACTCTTCGCTCAGCACATCATCAGCCGCTGCATCATCGCTGGTCAGCAATGCCAGCAGCGTGGCGGCATCAGCTTTCAGCAGACGTTCAGCTTTGTTGTCGAGCAGCAGGTTGACCAGGCGGTTCAGCACCGCGGTCGGCTGCGTATCGGCCATCGCCACGGTGAGCAGCACGGAAGCCGTCTCCTCGCCTACAGCAAACGGAGTGGCCGCGCGGCTTACCGCGATAGCGCTGCGCAGGTTGCCTTCCGCACTGTCGCTCAGCCAGATGCCCTGCCCCAGATTCAGCGGCTGCTCGTTGATCACTTTCGCCACGAAGTTCGCATCCGCAGCACCGGCTTCTTTCAGCCGCGCGGCGTTCAGCGCCTGCAGCGTCACCAGATCGCTGGCGGCAACGTCCAGAGACAGCATATCGTTGTCCAGCTTCAGCGCTTCGCTCTGTTTTTCGCCCATCAACAAGGCGCGAAGTTCTTCCGCGGTGGTGGCGGTCTTCAGCTGTTCAGCTACCTCGTCATCGCTCAGCACGTGCGTCAGCTGACGCAGCAGGCCAAGATGCTCATCGGAGCTGGCGGCAATACCAATAGCGACATAGGCGGTCTGCCCTTCACCCCAGGTTACGCCCTGCGGAAACTGGTAAACCTGAACGCCGGTTTTCAGCACCTGATCGCGGGTATCGGTAGTACCGTGCGGAATCGCAATGCCGTTACCTAAGAATGTGGAGGTTTGTTGCTCACGCGCCAGCATGCCGGCGACGTAGCCTTCCGCAACGTTACCCGCGCTAACCAGCGCAGCGGCAACCTGGCGAATAGCCTCTTCTTTATTTGCGGCCTGCTGGCCGGGATGGATATCCTGAACAGTTAACTGGAACATGGTTCCCCTCGCTCGCTGAATTGAATCGATTCAGCTTTTGTGAGAAAAAATCGCCGTACCTGCCTGAGTTACTGCGGAAGACGACGCTGAAACGTTTCAATAATTCTGTGCCTTTCTTAATCAGCCTGCAAGTTTTGCTGGCAAATTGATCGCATAAATTAGATCCACAGCACATTTCGTTAGCATTATTGCCACATTTGCTGAAGCGGGATGACGCTCACCTTCACCACTTCAGCATGATGTAAGCTCGTTTTTTGAAATGCGTTTTTAATTTTCCGTGCCAAATTTGATTTAGGTGACTGTTCATAATCTGGCTCGCGGCGTAAACTCGCCGCCTCTCCTACAGTGACCGATACAACACCATGCAAAACAGTACCGCCGCCGCCCCACGGCGATCGCTTGATTTCACCTCGACCTCTTTTTTGATCGTCGCGTTTTTAACCGGTATCGCCGGTGCGCTGCAAACGCCGACGCTGAGCCTGTTTCTCAGTAATGAGGTCCACGTCCGCCCGGCAATGGTCGGTTTTTTCTTTACGGGAAGCGCGGTGATTGGCATTTTCGTCAGCCAGTTTCTGGCAGGCTACTCGGATAAACGCGGCGACCGGAAAAACCTGATCGTCTTCTGTTGCCTGCTTGGCGTGCTGGCCTGCGTATTGTTTGCCTGGAACCGCAACTACTTCATCCTGCTGTTCGTGGGTGTGTTCCTCAGCAGCTTCGGCTCTACCGCCAACCCGCAGATGTTTGCTCTCGCCCGTGAGCATGCAGATAAAACGGGCCGTGAAGCGGTGATGTTCAGTTCCATCATGCGCGCCCAGGTGTCGCTGGCATGGGTGATCGGCCCGCCGCTGGCCTATGCGCTGGCGATGGGTTTCGGTTTCACGGTGATGTATCTGTCTGCGGCAGTGGCATTTGTGGTGTGCGGGGCGATGGTCTGGCTGTTTCTGCCGACCATGCGCAAAGAGAAAGTGGCCGTTAGCGGCGCCATTCAGGCACCGCGCACCAACCGCAAAGATGCGTTGCTGCTGTTTGTCATCTGTACCCTGATGTGGGGAACCAACAGCCTCTACATTATCAACATGCCGCTGTACATCATCAACGAACTGCACCTGCCGGAAAAGCTGGCCGGGGTGATGATGGGCACCGCCGCCGGGCTGGAAATCCCGACGATGCTGATTGCGGGCTACTTTGCCAAACGACTGGGTAAACGCTTCCTGATGCGCGTCGCGGCGGTTGCGGGGCTATGCTTCTATATCGGTATGCTGACCTTCAACAGCCCAGCGCTGCTGCTGGCGATGCAGCTGCTGAACGCGATTTATATCGGTATTCTCGGCGGGATTGGCATGCTCTACTTCCAGGATCTCATGCCAGGCCAGGCCGGGTCAGCCACGACACTGTACGCCAACACCTCGCGCGTGGGCTGGATTATCGCCGGTTCACTGGCGGGCGTGGTGGCGGAAATCTGGAACTATCACACCGTGTTCTGGATTGCGCTGGTGCTGTGCGTCGCCACCATCGGCTGTCTGATGCGCATTAAAGACGTTTAGGGCGCCGTCAACGCTTCAAGATCCAGAAGCCAGGTCATCGCCTCTTCCCGGCTCGCACCGCACATGTCGCGCGCGGGCTGAAGCCCGGCGCACACCTTCGGGCGCAGAGGCGAAGTGAAAATTTTACAGCGCTGATTCTCATCCAACTGCACACAGGGCGTGTTAGCCGGCTTGCCGTTGGGCATACCGGGGATCGGGCTGGATATAGAAGGTGCAGTGCAGCAAGCCCCGCAGTCCGG
This sequence comes from Kluyvera sp. CRP, assembly GCF_019930565.1. NCBI lineage: Bacteria > Pseudomonadati > Pseudomonadota > Gammaproteobacteria > Enterobacterales > Enterobacteriaceae > Kluyvera > Kluyvera sp. CRP. The sequence goes on from NZ_CP082841.1 coordinate 4,563,161, forward strand.
ACGACATTCCATCGCGGGTTCTCTGTTAAGGTGACAAGGTGGTTGTGGCGCACAGTACCACCTTTTAATGAGGGTTAGCAAAAGCCTTTAATTCCGCTTGCCTGAAACGCCCGGCGCGAGTACTTTTACGCGATATTTTAGCCCCCTATTTCACAGGATAATTGCAATGCCAAGAGCGAACGAAATTAAAAAAGGTATGGTGCTGAATTACAACGGCAAACTGCTGATTGTAAAAAACATTGATATTCAGTCACCAAGCGCCCGTGGCGCAGCAACGCTGTACAAAATGCGTTTTTCTGACGTCAGCACCGGTCTGAAAGTTGAAGAACGCTTCAAAGGCGACGACATGGTTGATACCGTGACCCTGAACCGCCGCTTCGTTGACTTCTCCTATATCGACGGCAACGAATACGTGTTCATGGATAAAGAAGACTATACCCCGTATGTCTTCTCCCACGACCAGATTGCGGAAGAGCTGCAGTTTATCCCGGAAGGCGGCATGCCGGACATGCAGGTGCTGTTGTGGGACGGCCAGGTGCTGGCGCTGGAACTGCCGCAGACGGTCGATCTGGAAATCGTTGAAACCGCACCGGGCATCAAAGGCGCATCCGCCAGCTCTCGTACCAAGCCAGCTACCCTGACCACCGGTTTGGTTGTGCAGGTGCCGGAATACCTGACCACCGGCGAGAAGATCCGCATCCATATCGAAGAAAAACGCTACATGGGCCGCGCGGACTAAGCGCTGGTTTTCACATAGCAAAAGAAAAGGACAGCCAAATGGCTGTCCTTTTTTTTACTTGCTGTATTGCCCTTCCCCCCAAAAGCAGAGAGAAAAAACCGCGCGATGCGCACCTCGAGGCCCAAGGGCGCCGCGACGGTTGACTCGCTCCTGAGGAGAGAATCAGGACGGGGAAATCATCTTTACAGCAGGTCGCGGAACTTGGTCATTTTCAGCGCCAGCTCAACGCCGCGCACTTCCGCCAGACCTTTCAGACGACCAATCGCGGAGTAGCCCGGGTTGGTTTTCTTCTTCAGGTCGTCCAGCATCTGGTGACCGTGGTCAGGACGCATCGGAATTGGACGCAGGTCGCCCGCTTTCTTACGGCGCTGCTCTTCGGTCAGGATTGCGTCAACCACGGCAACCATGTTCACGTCGCCCTGCAGGTGCGCGGCTTCGTGGAAGGTTTTCGGGTTGTCTTCACGGCAGGTAGAACGCAGGTGCGTGAAGTGGATACGATCGCCGAAGGTTTCAATCATTTTCACCAGATCGTTATCGGCGCGCACGCCGTAAGAACCGGTGCACATGGTGAAGCCGTTGTTGATGCTGTTAACAGTTTCTTTCAGCCACTGCATATCTTCAATGGTGGAAACGATACGCGGCAGGCCGAGGATTGGGCGCGGCGGATCGTCCGGGTGTACGGCAAGGCGCACGCCCACTTCTTCTGCAACCGGCACAATCGCGCGCAGGAACACGGCCATGTTTTCACGCAGCTGATCTTTGCTGATGTGATCGTACTCAGCCAGACGCGCGCGGAACTGGTCCAGGGTATAGCCCTCTTCCGCGCCCGGCAGGCCTGCAATGATGTTACGGGTCAGTTTAGTGACTTCCGCTTCGCTCATCGCGTTGAAATAGTCCAGCGCCTGACGCTGTTCTTCAGCAGAGTAATCCGCTTCCGCACCTTCGCGTTTCAGGATATGCAGCTCGAAAGCCGCAAACGCGATCTGGTCAAAACGCAGCGCTTTAGAGCCGTCTTCCAGGGTGTACTCAAGGTCGGTACGCGTCCAGTCGAGGATCGGCATGAAGTTGTAGCATACGGTGTCGATACCGCATTCCGCCAGGTTGCGGATGCTCTGCTGATAGTTAGCAATCCAGGTCTGGTACTGGCCAGAACCGGTTTTGATATCTTCGTGCACCGGAATACTTTCGACGACGGACCAGGTCAGCCCTTTTTCCGCCAACAGCGCCTGACGCGCTTTGATTTCTTCTACCGGCCACACCTGACCGTTCGGGATATGGTGCAATGCCGTGACTACGCCGGTAGCGCCAGCCTGACGCACATCATCAAGAGATACCGGATCGTTCGGGCCGTACCAACGCCAGGTTTGTTCCATTGCCTCACCTCTAAAGTTGTTATACCAATAAAATCGCTGTTAATGACGACTACCATACATGTTTATTCCGGAGCGTCAAATAATCCGCCTGGATTGATTGATCCAGCTCACACTAACGCGATAAATACGGCACACCAATTCAATTTGCTGTCATATAACTTTACACTGCCGACGTTAATTAATCGTTAATCGGATGTATAAACAATGAAGACAATCGCCTCGTGCACCCTCCCCGCCAACGTGCAGTTACCTCAATATGATAGACAACAGCTGCGTTCGCGAATTGTGCATTTCGGTTTTGGCGCCTTTCACCGCGCGCACCAGGCGCTGTTGACCAACCGGGTGCTCAATCAGCACGGCGGCGACTGGGGAATCTGCGAAATCAGCCTGTTCAGCGGCGACCAGCTGATGAGCCAGCTGCGTCAGCAGGATCATCTGTTTACCGTCATGGAGAAAAGTGCGGCGGGTAACCAGCCGATTATTATTGGCGCGGTAAAAGAGTGCCTGAACGCCAGGCTCGATTCATTGGCGGCGATCATCGAAAAGTTCTGCGAACCTCAGGTGGCGATTGTCTCTCTGACCATTACCGAAAAAGGCTATTGCATCGATCCGGCCACCGGGCATCTGGATCTGACCCAACCGAGGATCGTCCACGATCTGCAAGCGCCTGACGAGCCGCATTCCGCGCCGGGGATCCTTGTCGAGGCGCTGCACCGCCGTCGCGAGCGCGGCCTGCCGGCATTCACCGTACTCTCCTGCGATAACATTCCCGACAACGGCCACGTGGTGAAAAACGCGGTGCTGGACATGGCCGCTAAACGCGATCCGCAACTGGCAAGCTGGATTGCCGAACATGTCAGTTTCCCCGGCACCATGGTTGACCGTATCGTTCCGGCAGCCACCGACGCGTCGCTGGCGGAAATCACCCACGAGCTTGGCGTGGAAGACCCTTGCGCCATCAGCTGCGAGCCGTTTATTCAGTGGGTCATTGAAGATAACTTCGTCGCTGGGCGTCCGGACTGGGGCAGCGTGGGTGCACAACTGGTTGACGACGTACTGCCGTGGGAAGAGATGAAGCTACGGATGCTCAACGGCAGCCATTCCTTCCTCGCCTACCTCGGCTATCTGGCGGGCTACGCGCACATCAGCGACTGTATGCAGGACGCTTCCTACCGCCGCGCCGCACGTCACCTGATGATGGCAGAACAAGCGCCGACCCTGCGTATTTCCGGCGTAGATCTGGGCGCCTATGCCGACAGCCTGATCGAGCGTTTCAGCAACCCGGCGCTCCAGCATCGCACCTGGCAAATCGCCATGGACGGCAGTCAGAAGCTGCCGCAGCGCCTGCTCGACGGTATTCGTATTCATCTTAAACAGGGTAGCCGCTGGCCGCTGCTGGCGCTGGGCGTGGCGGCCTGGATGCGCTACGTGAGCGGCGTGGATGATATGGGCAATGCCATTGATATTCGCGATCCGCTGGCCGAGAAAATTCGCGCTATCGTTGAAACCAGCCACGATGAAAACCGCGTGGCGGCCCTGCTGACGCTGCAAGAAATCTTCGGCAGCGACCTGCCCGCCAACCCGCAGTTTGTGCAGGCCGTGGAACAAGCCTGGCAAAGTCTTGTCCGTGAGGGCGCGCGCCAGGCGGTGCTGACGGCGCTCAACCGTTAACTTTTCCTGCCATCAAGCGGGCCATTTAATCTCAGGCCCGCTTCAGGACTTCTCTTTTGATCCCGTTTTCGCCAGGATAAAGTGATCCAGGTAACACTGTTCTCTTTCATCCCGGAGTTTTCGTGACTAAAACCAATCTGATCACCGGCTTTCTCGGCAGCGGTAAAACTACCTCCATTCTGCACCTGTTGGCCCATAAACCCGCCGATGAAAAATGGGCCGTCCTGGTCAACGAATTTGGCGAGGTGGGCATTGATGGCGCACTGCTGGCCGACAGCGGCGCACTGCTGAAGGAAATTCCCGGTGGCTGCATGTGTTGCGTCAACGGTCTGCCCATGCAGGTCGGCTTAAACACGCTGCTGCGCCAGGGGAAACCGGATCGTCTGCTGATTGAGCCAACCGGCCTGGGCCATCCGAAGCAAATTCTCGATTTGCTCACCGCGCCGGTCTATGAGCCATGGATCGACCTGCGAGCCACACTCTGCGTGATGGACTCACGCCAGTTGCTGGACGAAAAGGTCCTGCATAACGAAAATTTCCGCGATCAGCTGGCGTCCGCCGATATTATCGTCAGCAATAAAGCCGACCGCGCCACCGCTGAGAGCCAACGGGCGATGGCAGAATGGTGGCAGCAGAACGGCGGCGAGCGCCTGCGCGTTGACGCGACCCAGGGCAATATCGACGTCGCCCTGCTTGATATTCCTCGCCGCAATCGGGTTGAACTGAAAGCCAGCGCCGCCCACTCTCACTCACATCCCTCGAACAAGGGCCTGGCGGCGTTAAGTCTGCCGGAACATCAGCGCTGGCGTCGTAGCGTGAACCAGGGTCAGGGTTATTATGCCTGCGGATGGATTTTTGATGCCGATACGACCTTTGACACCATCGGCCTGCTGGAGTGGGCGCGACTCGCCCCGGTTGCCAGACTAAAGGCGGTGATGCGCATTCCTGAAGGCCTGGTGCGTATTAACCGTCAGGGGGCAGACCTGCATATCGAAACGCAAAACGTCGCGCCGCCCGATAGCCGTATTGAACTGATTAACGATGCTGAAAGCGACTGGAATGCACTACAATCGGCGCTGTTGAAACTTCGTTTAGGGTGATACCGCTAAGGTTTGCGCCGAGACTAACTGCGGTGAATATGACGATGCGTACACGTTTTCCCCTGATTTTATTGCTTAACGCCGCTGGCGTTGCGCTCTTTATGTCGTGGTTCCTGCCAGCGAACCACGGGCTGTGGTCGACCGTTGATCTGGCGATATTTCATTTTTTCAATCAGTGGCTGAGCGCCGATAACCTCGGCTACGCATGGTTTTTAGCCATCATCAATAACCGCGCCTTTGACGGCTGTTCGCTGCTGGCAATGGGCTGCCTGATGCTGAGCTTCTGGCTCAAAGAGGATGCCGGTGGCCGCCGCCATATCGTCATTATTGGCCTGGTGATGCTGCTAGCGGCGGTGATCATCAACCAGCTAGCGCAGCACCTGATGCCCGTCACTCGCAGCAGCCCGTCGGTTTCTCTGCCGGGCGTGCACCGCGTCAGTGATTTTATTGCCTTCTCCACCAAAGACGGCTCCCGGGATAGCTTCCCGGGGGATCACGGAATGATGCTGCTGATATTTGCCGCATTTATGTGGCGCTATTTTGGCCGTCGCGCATTTCTTATTTCACTGGTTATTTTTGTGGTTTTTGCCTTCCCAAGGGTCATGATTGGCGCCCATTGGTTTACCGATATCGCCATCGGCTCACTCACCGCCGTTTTGATTGGCGTGCCGTGGGTATTGATGACGCCATTAAGCGATAGGGTCATTGGGTTATTTGAGCGAAATTTACCCTATTTCACTAAACTCAAATCAGGTCATTAAATAACCTTTCCATCTGACATTCCAAAGAGAGGGCTATCGCCCTCTTTTTATTTTTTATATTTCCCTCATCAATGTCATCTTCCGGTCACAATATTCACTCTAATAATGAATGAGTTGTTGATTTTTTACCCGCTAACGCTGAATTTTTACCCATTCACAAATTTTAACTTTGTGTATCACTATTTCTTATAAAAAATCGGCCAAAAGCGCTCGCAATGCCGCTTTCGTTAAGGTAATCTCATTCGCGTTTGTCGTTTCAAAGAGCAATTATTGTGGTCATAAATTAAAGTTTGTGCGCTGCACCACAAATCTGAATTCAAAGAATTGTCTCATTGATTGCGTGTATTTAGTCTCAGACGCGTTTGGCATTTTTTATAACGGCTACGGTCGTTAAGGACTTCAAGGGAAAACAACGAAAATGGTCAAATCTCAGCCGATTTTGAGATATATCTTGCGAGCGATTCCAGCGGTAGCAGTTGCGGTTCTGCTTTCTGCATGTAGTTCAACCAGTAATACCGCAAAGAACATGCATTCTGAGACGCATGCTGTGGGCACCGAAGATGCCTCATCACTGCAAGCCTCTCAGGATGAATTTGAAAATATGGTGCGTAACCTCGACGTGAAATCTCGTCTGATGGATCAATACGCAGGCTGGAAAGGCGTTCGTTACCGTCTGGGCGGCGACACCAAACGTGGTATCGATTGTTCCAGCTTCGTACAACGCACCTTCCGTGAACAGTTCGGTTTAGAGCTGCCGCGCTCCACCTGGGAGCAGCAGGAAACGGGCAAATCCGTTAAACGCAGTCAGCTGCGCACCGGTGATTTAGTGCTGTTCCGTGCCGGTTCTACCGGTCGCCATGTTGGTATCTATATCGGCAACAATCAGTTCGTTCATGCATCCACCAGCAGCGGTGTGACTATTTCCAGCATGAATGAACCATACTGGAACAAGCGTTACAACGAAGCTCGCCGTGTCCTGAGTCGTTCGTAATGAGGTTTACCGTCGGTTTCCCTTGGCTGACGGTAAGCATAAAAAAAGCACTGCTTCGGCAGTGCTTTTTTTATGCTTCATCAGTATTCTTTTCTTTGGCGTTCCGTAGCATAGAGAAGTTGCATGTTCACTCGTTATTCGTCGATTAACCGCCACATTATCTCTTCCAGCGTTGTCGCTGGCCTGATGATTGCTCTGCTTGCCGGGGTGATCCAGTTTTCTGTCTTTCATCATCGTCGCGCGGTACAGTTCGATACCACCATTTCCAGTCTGCAGAACTACCTCAACGGTTATTTTCGCCAGATTCTGGTCACAATGGATTCACTCCAGCCGCTGACCATGAACCCGTGTGACGATGTGTCTTCTGAGCTGACCGCTCGCGCCGCCTTCAGCATGAACGTCCGCGCGTTTCTGCTGGTGAAAGATCATATTGCCTACTGCTCTTCCGCCACTGGACAGATGTCGCTGCCATTAAAAGATCTGGTGCCGGATCTTGATCTCAACAAAACGCACGTCATGGGGATCGTCGCCGGTACGCCGATGATGCCCACCACGCCCGCCTTTGTACTGTGGGTTAAGAGCCCGCTGCTGGAAAATCGCGGTATCTTCGCGTCGATTAACGCCAATTTAATGCCGTGGGTCCTCTACTCATCGAAACAAACGCCGTACAACGGCGTGGCGCTGGTGGTGAACGGCAAAACGGCAATCTCGACCTTTAGCAGCAAACCGCTCGCGCTGAGCGATATTACCGACACCCCGGTGCGCCATGTGAAAATTAAAGGCGTTCCACTGGAGGTGTATCTTTATAGTAACGCCTCGGGTACCGATAACTCGCTCTATGCGCTGCTATTAGGCCTGACCTGCGGTCTGATTGGCGGGCTGCTGTGCTTCTATATCCTGACCATTCGCTCACGACCGGGGAAAGAGATCCTCTCTGCCATCAAGCATCGTCAGTTCTATGTGGTTTATCAGCCGGTGGTAGACGCCAAAAATCAGCAGATTGCCGGAGTCGAAGCGCTCATGCGCTGGGCGCATCCGACCGCAGGCAATATTCCGCCGGATGCCTTTATCAGTTTTGCCGAAGCCCAGAATCTGATCGTTCCCCTCACCCAGCATCTGTTCGAACTGATCGCCAGTGATGCCGCCACCCTGAAAGACATTCTGCCTCCCGGCGCGAAGCTGGGAATCAACATCGCGCCGGGGCATCTGCACGCGGAAAGTTTCCAGAAAGATATCCGTCAGCTCGCGGCAAGCCTGCCCGACAACTATTTCCAACTGGTGCTGGAAATCACCGAACGCGACATGCTCCATCTGGAAAAGGCGATGAGTCTGTTCAGCTGGCTGCGTGGCGAAGGTATTGAGGTGGCGATTGATGACTTCGGTACCGGCCACAGCGCATTGATTTACCTTGAGCGTTTTACCCTCGATTATCTGAAGATCGATCGCGGTTTTGTCAGCGCCATTGGCCGGGAGACGATTACCTCTCCGGTGCTGGATGCCGTGCTGACGCTGACTCAGCGGCTGGATATTGTCACGGTAGCCGAAGGCGTGGAAACAGAAGAACAGGCGGCCTGGCTGCGTGACCATGGCGTCGATTTTCTGCAGGGCTACCTGATAAGCCGCCCACTGACGCTGAAAGACCTGACGGCGGAATACCATAAGCCTGCAAAGTATTTCACAACGGAATGACGCTCGATTAAGATTTCGTGATAAAAGATGTGTTCAATCAAGATGTTTCAATGCGGGGTAGCCCTGTCGTGATCATAGCGCGTATCTGTTTTGCCCTGCTGCTGCTTTGCGTTTTACCGACGCAGGCACAAACGATCAAAGAGAGTTTCGCTTTTGCGGTGATCGGCGAGCCCAAATACGACGTTGATTTCCACCACTTTGACTACGTTAACCCCGCGGCCCCCAAAGGCGGCAGCGTCACGCTTGCGGCTATCGGCACCTTCGATAACTTTAACCGCTATGCGCTGCGCGGCAATGCCGCCGTTCGCACTGAATCGCTGTACGACGCGCTGTTCACGACCTCCGACGATGAGCCAGGCAGCTACTATCCGCTGGTTGCCGACCGCGCGCGTTATGCTGACGATTATTCGTGGATGGAACTGACGATTAACCCTCGCGCCCGTTTTCACGACGGCAGCCCAATCACCGCCGAAGATGTCGCTTTTACCTTCCACAAATTTATGACCGAGGGCGTGCCGCAGTTCCGCCTGATTTACAAAGGATCGACCGTCAAAGCTATCGCCCCGCTTACCGTGCGTATTGAGCTGGCAAAGCCCGGTAAAGAAGATATGCTCGGGCTGTTTACGCTGCCAATTCTGCCGGAAAAATTCTGGAAAAATCATAAACTCAGCGATCCGCTCAGCACGCCGCCGCTGGCCAGTGGGCCGTACCGCATCAGCAGTTGGAAGATGGGGCAATACATTGTCTATTCCCGCGTCAAAAACTACTGGGGCGCCGATTTACCGGTTAACCGTGGGCGCTGGAATTTCGACACGCTACGCTACGACTACTATCTGGATGATAACGTCGCCTTCGAGGCCTTTAAGGCGGGAGCCTATGACGTGCGCTCCGAGAGCAGCGCCAAAAACTGGGCCACCCGCTATATTGGCAAAAACTTTACCAGCGGTTATATCGTGAAAGATCAGCAAAAGAACGATGCCGCGCAGGATACCCGCTGGCTCGCCTTTAACATCCAGCGACCGGTATTTGCCGACCGTCGGGTGCGTCAGGCGGTCAGCCTGGCGTTTGATTTTGAGTGGATGAACAAGGCGCTGTTCTATAACGCTTACAGCCGCCCCAACAGCTATTTTCAGAACACCGAGTACGCCGCCCGCGGCTATCCTGACGCCGACGAACTGGTTCTGCTGGGGCCGCTAAAAGACCAGCTGCCGCCGGAAGTGTTTACCTCGATTTATCAGCCGCCGACGTCGAACGGCGACGGCTTCGACCGCGAAAATCTGCTCAAGGCAGGACAGCTGTTGGATGAAGCGGGTTGGGTTCTGAAGGGGCAACAGCGGGTCAATGAAAAAACCGGTCAGCCGCTGCGCTTCGAACTGCTGCTGGCCTCCGGTGGAAACGATCAGTGGGTGATGCCCTTCCAGCATAATTTACAGCGGCTTGGCGTCAGAATGGACATCCGCCAGGTGGATATTTCCCAGCTCACCAACCGCCTGCGTAAGCGCGATTATGACATGATGCCAAGCCTATGGCGGGCGACGCCGTGGCCCAGCGCGGATTTACAGATCTCCTGGTCGTCGGCCTACATCAACTCGTCGTACAATGCGCCTGGCGTCGCTAACCCGGCGATTGATAGCCTGATCAATCAGATCATTCGCTGGCAGGGCAATAAGCAGAAGCTGGTACCACTCGGCCGTGCGCTCGACCGGGTGCTAACCTGGAATAATTACATGCTACCGATGTGGTACATGTCCGGGAGCCGTACGGCCTACTGGAATAAGTTCTCTTACCCACAGGTGCATCCGCTCTATTCATCATCCGGCATTGACGCGCCCGGTTTTGACACCTGGTGGTATGACGTCAACAAGGCAGCCACGCTGCCTGCATCACGACGCTAAGGAGAGAACATGGGCACCTACCTGATTCGTCGACTGTTGCTGATTATCCCAACCCTATGGGCCATCATCACGCTTAATTTCTTTATTGTGCAGATTGCGCCGGGCGGTCCGGTCGATCAGGCCATCGCGGCGGTGGAGTTCGGCCACCAGGGCAGCCTGCCCGGCGGTGGCGGTGGAATGGGCGGCGGCCAGGCACGCGCGGGCGTCAGTAATATTGCCGAAAGTCAGTATCGCGGCGGGCGCGGGCTCGACCCGGAGGTGATCGCTGAAATCACCCAACGCTATGGCTTCGACAAGCCGCTACACGAGCGCTATTTCAAGATGCTGAGCGACTACCTGCGCTTCGATTTTGGCAACAGCCTGTTCCGCAACGCCTCAGTGATGCAGTTGATGAAAGAAAGCCTGCCCGTCTCTGTCACGCTAGGGCTATGGAGTACCTTGATCATCTATCTGGTCTCTATTCCGCTTGGCATCCGCAAGGCGGTCTATAACGGCAGTCGTTTCGATATCTGGAGCAGTACCGGCATTATCATTGGCTACGCCATTCCGGCGTTCCTGTTCGCCATCGTGCTGATCGTGTTATTCGCGGGCGGCAGTTACTACGACATTTTCCCGCTACGCGGGCTGGTCTCGGCCAATTTCGACACCCTGCCGTGGTATCAAAAAATCACTGACTATCTCTGGCATATCACCCTGCCGGTGCTGGCGACGGTGATTGGCGGCTTTGCGGCGCTGACCATGCTGACCAAGAACTCGTTTCTCGATGAAATCCGCAAACAGTATGTCGTCACCGCCCGCGCAAAAGGCGTCGGCGAAAAACAGATCTTATGGAAACACGTCTTTCGCAACGCCATGCTGCTGGTGATTGCCGGTTTTCCCGCCACGTTCATCAGCATGTTCTTTACCGGCTCGCTGTTGATTGAGGTGATGTTCTCCCTCAACGGACTGGGTCTGCTGGGTTATGAGGCCACCGTCTCGCGCGACTACCCGGTGATGTTCGGCACGCTCTATATCTTCACCCTGATTGGCCTGCTGATGAATATCGTCAGCGATATTAGCTATACGCTGGTCGATCCCCGCATTGATTTTGAGGGCCGCTAATAATGACCCTGAGTTCCGTGAATCAGGCGCGCTGGGCGCGCTTTCGCCATAACCGCCGTGGCTACTGGTCGCTGTGGATCTTTCTGGCCATATTTGTGTGCAGCCTGTGCGCTGAACTTCTCGCCAACGATCGACCGCTGCTGGTGAGCTATCAGGGCAGCCTGTACATGCCGGTACTGAAAAACTACGACGAGAAAACCTTTGGTGGCGAATTTGCCACCGCGGCCGATTATCAGGATCCGTGGCTCCAGCAGCGGCTGGAGAATAACGGCTGGGTTGTGTGGGCGCCCATCCGTTTTGGCGCCAGCAGCATCAACTATGCGAGCAATGTCCCCTTCCCTTCCCCACCCTCCCGCCAGAACTGGCTGGGCACCGACGCAAATGGCCGTGACGTGATGGCCCGCATTCTCTACGGTACGCGGATTTCGCTGCTGTTCGGCCTGATTCTGACCTTCTGCGCCAGCGTGATGGGCGTGGTGGTCGGTGCCGTACAGGGCTACTACGGCGGGCGTATCGACCTCTGGGGCCAGCGCTTTATTGAAGTGTGGTCGGGGATGCCAACATTGTTCCTGATTATTCTGCTCTCAAGCGTGGTACAACCCAACTTCTGGTGGCTGCTGGCTATTACCGTGCTGTTTGGCTGGATGTCGCTGGTCGGCGTGGTGCGCGCTGAGTTCTTGCGTACCCGCAACTATGACTATATTCGCGCCGCACAGGCGCTGGGGGTGGGCGATCGCAGCATTATTCTGCGCCACATGCTGCCCAATGCGATGGTGGCCACGCTGACCTTTATCCCGTTTATTCTCTGTAGCTCCATCACCACCCTGACCTCGCTCGATTTTCTCGGCTTTGGTTTGCCGCTTGGTTCGCCGTCGCTGGGCGAGTTGCTCCTACAGGGTAAAAACAACCTGCAAGCCCCGTGGCTTGGGATCGCCGGCTTTCTTTGCGTCGCCATCCTGTTGTCGCTACTGATTTTTATTGGCGAAGCGGTACGCGATGCCTTCGATCCTTCTAAGGCGGTGTAAAATGCAGCAGCCACTTCTCGAAATCGACAACCTCTCCATCGCCTTCCGCCAGCAGGGCACCACCACCACGGTGGTCGAACAGCTATCGCTGTCGCTGAACGCCGGAGAAACCCTGGCGCTGGTTGGCGAGTCCGGTTCGGGGAAAAGCGTTTCGGCGCTCTCCATTTTGCGTCTGCTGCCGGAACCTCCTGTGACCTACCCTACGGGTGATATCCGTTTTGCCGGCGAGTCGCTGCTTCACGCCAGCCCACAGACGCTGCGCGGCGTTCGCGGCAACCGCATCGCGATGATTTTCCAGGAGCCGATGGTGTCGCTGAATCCGCTGCATAACCTGGAGAAACAGCTCTACGAAGTGCTGTCGTTGCACCGCGGGATGCGTAAAGAAGCGGCACGCGGTGAAATTCTCGACTGTCTTGACCGCGTGGGTATCCGTCAGGCGGCAAAGCGGCTGGCTGACTATCCACATCAACTCTCCGGCGGCGAGCGCCAGCGGGTGATGATCGCCATGGCGCTGCTGACCCGCCCGGAGTTGCTGATTGCCGATGAACCCACCACCGCGCTGGACGTTTCCGTGCAGGCACAAATTCTTCAGCTACTGCGCGAACTGCGCGTCGAGCTCAATATGGGGCTGCTGTTTATCACCCATGACCTGAGTATCGTGCGCAAGCTGGCTGACCGGGTAGCGGTGATGCAGCATGGCCGCTGCGTGGAGCAAAACGCGGCAACGGCGCTGTTTGCCGCACCTCAGCATCCCTACACCCGTAAACTGCTCGACAGCGAACCGGCGGGCGAGCCTGTTCCCCTGCCGCCGGATGCCGCACCGCTGCTCGAAGTGAACCAGCTCAGCGTCGCGTTCCCCATTCGCAAAGGTATTTTGCGCCGCGTTGTCGATCATAACCGCGTGGTGAAGGCACTTAGCTTTACGCTGCGGGCCGGAGAAACGCTGGGGCTGGTTGGCGAGTCCGGGTCGGGGAAAAGCACCACCGGGCTGGCGCTGCTAAGGCTGATTGCCTCACAGGGGGATATTCGTTTTGCGGGCGAAGCCATTCAGGGTCGCGACAGGCGACAGATGCTGCCGCTGCGTCATCGTATTCAGGTGGTGTTTCAGGATCCGAACTCATCGCTCAACCCGCGACTGACGGCGCTGCAGATTATTGAAGAAGGGTTGCGGGTGCACCATCCGTTACTGAGCGCCGCTGAACGTGAACAGCAGGTTATCCACGTGATGCAGGAAGTCGGGCTGGATCCCGAAACCCGCCAGCGCTATCCGTCGGCGTTTTCCGGCGGGCAACGGCAGCGAATCGCTATCGCCCGGGCGCTGATCCTCAAACCGCAGCTGATCGTCCTCGACGAACCTACCTCATCGCTCGATCGCACGGTTCAGGCGCAGATCCTGACGCTGCTGAAGGCATTACAGAAAAAGCACCGTCTGGCCTATATCTTTATCAGCCACGATCTGCAGGTTGTGCGGTCGCTGTGCCACCAGGTTATCGTGTTACGACAGGGAGAGGTTGTCGAGCAGGGTGAGTGTCGGCACGTGTTTGCCGAACCGAAGCAGGCGTATACGCGTCAGCTCATTGCACTGAGCTGACGGTCAAAACGGGTTGTTGCCGGAAAAGGGTTCGGCAATCGCCACGCCGAAGTTTTTCAGGCGGCAGGTAGCGGCAAACTCGTCCTGACGTTTGACGAACAGGCACGGCTCCCCTTCACACTCCAGCACCGAACAATCAACGGAAATATCCGTCAACGCCTGGCTAAGCGAGTGCATCACCGGCCAGGCGTTATCGCCGTCCGGACTCAGAAGTTTTAGCGCGACCAGCGCGTTATCGCCCGCCACGCCATTTTGCGGAATCGGTTCAACTTTGGAACCTGCAAAACCCGCAGACCAGCGATAGTCCTGTGGCAGTCGATGTACGATTGAAAGCTGGAATGTCATTACGTTTTTCCCCGGAAGCTACATGGCTTCACAATTATTTCACATCCATATTAACACATTGTTGACAAATCGTCTTGCATCCAGCAAAAAAACGCCTGCATTCAACATTCTTCATACGACATTGTTCGGTGTACTGATGCATTTCCGCGCTATATGTACCCGTAACTGTGATCTAACGCAATCTTTTTATCTACAACAATGTGACTTTTTACATTAATGGATGTTACATAAAAGAAACATTACACCCCAGCGGCAATGGCAGTTCTGTTGATATGTATCAACAAAGGGGCGTATTTCGCCCCTACTAAAGGTGTATTAGTGCGCGGTTTTGCGGGGACGGCTGGCGTAGAGATAGAAAAGAATCGAGCAGGAGGCGCAAAGCGCAATGGAAATCAGCATCGGCCAGGCGGTCGTAAAGGTCGCCATCGACAGCAGCGCCCCGACGATTGCGCCAATGCCAAAGCGGAAGGTTCCCGCCAGCGACGAGGCGGTCCCGGCCATATGCGGGAATTCATCGAGGATCACCGCCATCGCATTGGACGAAACCATTGATACGCAGCCAATAAATGCCGCAATGCCCAGCACCAGCGACCAGAACCCCACGTCCAGCAGCGCGGTCACCACCATCCAGATAGCCATCACGAACTGAATCAGTAGCCCGGTGCGGAACATACGCAGCGCCCCGACCCGACGCACGAAACGGCTATTAATGGTGGTCGTAATAAACAGGAAGACAATGTTCAGTGCGAAGTAGTAGCCAAAGTGCTGTGGCGAGACATGGTTCAGCTCGATATAGACAAACGGCCCGGCGCTGAGGAATGAGAACATGGCGGCAAAGCTGAAGCCGCTCGCCAGCATGTACGACAACACGCGCTTATGGCGAAATAATGAGGCGAAGTTGCCGAGCGTGGTCCCCAGACGGAACGGTTGGCGCTTGTCGACCGGCAACGTTTCGTCAATAAAGAAGTAGATCATCGCCGAAGCCAGCAACGCCGCAATAGCCAGAATCCAGAAAATGGCGTGCCAGCTAAACCACACCAGCACCGCGCCGCCGACCATCGGTGCCACCAGCGGAGCAATGGTGGTAACCAGCATGACGAACGACATCATCCGTGAAAACTCTTCCTTCGGATAAATATCGCGCATCAGGGCGTTGATCACCACGCTCGCCGCCGCGGCCGCCAGGCCGTGGAAGAAACGCGTGGTAATCAGATAATCGATGGAAGGCGCTAACGCACAGGCCACCGCCGCCGCCGCAAAGATAAGCGTGCCGCCCAGGATGACCGGCTTACGTCCCAGACTGTCGGCCATCGGACCATACAGCAACTGGCCGAGGGCAAATCCCAGAATATAGGTGCTGAGGGTCATCTGCGCGCTGCCGGCCGGTACGCCAAACTGTGCGGAAATCACCGGCAGCGCCGGAAGATACATGTCGATCGACAACGGCATTAACATGGCCAGAAGGCCAAGAATGAAAACAATTTTTAACGACGAGCGCGGCCTGGACGTCACAATCTACCTCTGTTCAGTGGGTTAGCGCATTGGCGCGCCAACGCTGGCGATTTCTTCTGCGGTTAACGGACGATATTCCCCAGGCTCCAGCTCAGGGTCGAGGATAATTTCACCGATACGCTCACGGTGCAGCCCGACCACGTGGTTCCCCACAGCGGCGAACATGCGCTTCACCTGGTGATAACGGCCTTCGCTGATGGTTAAACGCACTTCGGTCGGCGTCACCACTTCCAGCACGGCAGGTTTAGTCAGATCTTTTTCATTGTGCAGCTGTACGCCTTTAGCGAACTGCGCGGCGGTATCCTCACTCACCGGGTTTTCCAGCGTCACCAGATAGGTTTTTTCGCAGTGATGGCGCGGCGAGGTGATGCGATGCGACCACTGACCATCGTCAGTCATCAATACCAGCCCGGTGGTGTCGATATCTAAACGCCCCGCGGCATGCAGCTTATGTGCGACCGGCTCATCGAGGAAATAGAGCACCGTCGGGTGATCCGGGTCTTCCGTCGAGCAGACGTAGCCCTGAGGCTTGTTCAACATGAAATAGCGCGGACCGTTCTGCTGGGTCAACGAATTGCCTTCATAGGCCACGTTATGTTCAGGTTGCAGTTTGAAAGCGGTATCACGTACCACTTCATCATCAACGGTCACATGGTGGCCGCGGATCAAACGCCCGGCAATAGCACGGCTGACGCCGAGTTGCTGAGCGATAAACTTATCAAGTCGCATGAAGTATTTTTAGCCTGTAAAAAGTGCCGGGCGCCGGACGAAGCGTCCGAAAAAAGGGGTAATAACAATCGGTAAGTATAACGGGCTTACCCTGCCACTCAAGTGAAAAGATTCATGGCATACTATTTGTCTGTTAAGGACAATCACAACGCTCATGACTTTTACACTTCGCCCCTACCAACAGGAAGCGGTTGACGCCACGCTGGCCTACTTCCGCCGCCACACGCAGCCTGCGGTTATTGTTCTGCCAACCGGCGCGGGCAAAAGCCTCGTTATCGCCGAGCTGGCGCGGCTGGCGCGTGGGCGCGTGCTGGTGTTGGCCCATGTCAAAGAGCTGGTGGCGCAAAACCACGCGAAATATTGCGCGCTGGGGCTGGAGGCCGATATTTATGCCGCCGGGCTACAGCGCAAAGAGAGCCACGGTAAGGTGGTTTTTGGTAGCGTGCAGTCCGTCGCCCGCAATCTTGACCATTTTCAGGGGGAGTTTTCGCTGCTGATCGTCGATGAGTGTCATCGTATCAGCGATGATGACGACAGCCAGTACCAGCAAATTCTCAGCCACCTGCAAAAGGTCAACCCGCAGATTCGCCTGCTCGGGCTGACGGCTACCCCCTTCCGCCTCGGCAAAGGCTGGATTTATCAGTTCCATTATCACGGCATGGTGCGCGGCGATGAAAAAGCGCTATTCCGCGACTGCATCTACGAGCTACCGCTGCGCTATATGATTAAGCACGGCTACCTTACCCCGCCGGAACGGCTGGATATGCCGGTGGTGCAGTATGATTTCAGCCGCCTGCACGCCAACAGCAACGGCCTGTTCAGCGAAGCGGATCTCAACCGCGAGCTAAAACAACAGCAGCGTATTACGCCGCACATCATCAGCCAGATTGAAGAGTTCGCCCAAACGCGCAAAGGGGTGATGATTTTCGCCGCCACCGTTGAGCACGCCAGGGAAATTACCGGCCTGCTGCCCGCCGATGACGCTGCGCTGATCACCGGTGAAACCCCAGGGCCACAGCGCGATACGTTGATTGATGCCTTTAAAAATCAGCAGTTCCGCTACCTGGTCAACGTGGCGGTGCTGACTACCGGATTTGACGCCCCGCACGTCGACCTGATTGCCATTCTGCGGCCGACCGAATCGATCAGTCTGTATCAGCAGATTATTGGCCGCGGCCTGCGCCTGGCACCGGGGAAAACCGACTGTCTGATTCTTGATTACGCCGGCAACCCGCACGACCTGTACGCGCCGGAAGTGGGTGCACCGAAAGGCAAAAGCGACAACGTGCCGGTTCAGGTGTTCTGCCCCGGCTGCGGCTTTGCCAACACCTTCTGGGGCAAAACCACCGCCGACGGCACGCTGATTGAACACTTTGGCCGCCGCTGTCAGGGCTGGCTGGAGGACGATGACGGCCATCGCGAGCAGTGCGACTATCGCTTCCGCTTTAAAAACTGCCCGCAGTGTAACGCCGAAAACGATATTGCCGCCCGCCGTTGTCGCGAGTGTGATACGGTGCTGGTCGACCCGGACGACATGCTGAAAGCGGCGCTAAAACTCAAGGACGCGCTGGTGCTACGCTGTAGCGGCATGGTGTTGCAGGACGGGATGGACGAGAAAGGCGGCTGGCTGAAAATCACCTACTACGACGAAGACGGCGCCGACGTTAGCGAGCGTTTCCGCCTGCACACCCCGGCGCAAAAAACAGCGTTTGAGCAGCTATTTATCCGCCCGCATACCCGCACGCCCGGCGTGCCGCTGCGCTGGATTACGCCTGCTGATATTATCGCCCAACAGCCGCTGCTGCGTGCACCCGACTTTGTTGTCGCCCGCAAAAAAGGGGCTTACTGGCAGGTGCGTGAAAAAGTGTTCGACTACGAAGGGCGATACCGCCGAGCCAACGAGCTACGTTAATCGCGCGTCTGCTTTACCCACACCAGGTCATCAACCGCGAAACCCAGACCACGGGCGATGGTGAGGTAATTCTGCCGAACCTGCGGCGGTAGCGTTGGTGTGCGCGACAGGATCCACAGGTAGTCACGGTTTGGACCGCTCACCAGCGCGTACCGGTAATCATCATCCAGCGCAATCACGTTATAGCCGCCGTAGAAGGGGCCAAAGAAGGAAACCTTGAGCGCCGCTGTCGTGGGCTTACCGGTGAAGTAGGCCTTGCCTTCACTTAGCTTCCACTCGCCCTTTTGCGGGTCGAAGCCGCGGTTGGCGACTGAAATACCGCCATCGGAACGCTTGCCATAGGTCGCGCTAACCTGCTCAAGCCCTCGCTCAAAGCGGTTTTCCAGGCGAGCGATTTCATACCACTTGCCCAAATAGCGGCTCGCGTCAAAATCACTTATCGGCGTGACCCCTTTTGGCGGCGTCGGCGAACTACAGGCCACCAGCGCCAATGAAATAGCAACACCTGTCACGACGGGCCATAGCTTCATGTTCTCTCCTGTTGAAAGTGATTATCACTTCAGTGTAGAGGATAAACGAAACCGCACGGACAGATTAGGAACATCTCACCGGATACGCAGGTTCTTGACGCTAACGGCTTATTTGATAGCGAGGTTTTCATTGCCCGCGCGGGGATTGGAGGCTATAATGCCGCCCGCTTTCACATCCGTGAAGCAGATCATTTGCCTGCTGCTGGGTCGCCTGTAGCAGGATTAATCAAGAGAGCTATTCAATGTTTACTATCGAAGCACAAGTACGTAAAGAGCAGGGTAAGGGTGCGAGCCGCCGCCTGCGCGCAGCTAACAAGTTCCCGGCTATCATTTATGGTGGCGAAGCAGCTCCGGTTGCTATTGAACTGGATCACGACAAGCTGTGGAACCTGCAGAACAACGCTGAATTTTACAGCGAAGTTCTGACCATCGTTGTTGATGGTAAAGAAGAAAAAGTTAAGGCTCAGGCGGTGCAGCGTCACCCGTTCAAGCCGAAACTGGCTCACATCGACTTCGTTCGCGCTTAATCGCCAGCGAGTCTACGTGACGAAAAAACGGCTCCCATCGGGAGCCGTTTTTTTATGCCTGCCGTTTATTGAGTTGCCGCTTCTCGTATCACCGTTTCCGTTCCTGTCGCCGCAATAGTTTCATTATTGACGCTATCCGTCAGCGTAATGCCGCTGACTTCGGCAAAATTCCACGCCTGCGCCGTATTCTCAAACGTCACATTATTGAACTGACTGTCACGCAGGAAGGAAATATCTGTCGCCTTTGTATTACGGAACTTGACGTGACTGAACGACAGATTCTGATGATACGCATCGCGGGAAAAAGTGATGCCATAGGCCGCCGCCATCTCATCCGCCGTCATACCATCAACCAGAATGCTGTTCTTCGCCGCCGTGCCGTCAACAGTCACATTTTCGACCGTGATATCACGGAACTGCGCAGGTTCCGCGGCTGGCGTGGTGTCGTTGACGTCGGCACTGTATTTGATGGTGAAGATAAACGGCTCTTTGGCTAAATCTTTCATCGCGTTGTTGCGGAATACGACGTCACGCGCACCGCCGCCGTAGTAAGGACGACTCTTCATGCGCAGGCCAATGTCGGTGAGGTACATGACATTGTCTTCCGCTTTAATCTTCTCAATCCATGCGCCAGTATGGCTGCCGGTCACCACCGCGCCGTGGCCTTTACGGAAGTAGTTGTTAAAAATCCACGCCCCGCTCTGCGCTTTTTGACCAAAGGTTTCAACGCCTTTGCCGTATCCCGCCGCAAAGTTCATGCAGTCGTCGCCGGTGTCAAAAAAGTTGTTGAACACCAGACCGTTCTGGCTATTGCCCAATTCAATGCCGTCAGCGTTATTGCCGTCGAAGGTTTTGTGCGACAGCGCGTTAAGAGTGATATTTTCCGACTCCAGCGCCATCACGCCGTGAAACGCCGGGTTGAGGATGGTTAACCCTTCGAGATAGAGATTGCTGACGCCGCGCAGCGTCATCATGCTGGAGCGACGATTCTTATAGGCGCTGTCGCTATCCATCCCTTCGGCAATGGCCTGCTCGGTCTGGTATTTCGCCAGAATGCCATCTTCGCTGACCAAACTCGCTTTGCTCGCCCGGTACTGCGGCAGGGAGTTGCCTAACTCATCGGTTATCGACTCTGCCCCGCCCGCTTTCACACCCCGCGTCCAGCCGTTGCCGTCCAGCGTGCCTTTCCCCACGATGCGGATATTTTTGAAGGTACCGGCATGCGAGCTGCCGCGATCGTCCGCCTCTAGCGCGTTTATCAGCGACGGCGGGCGCTTCGGCAGCGGATTATCGGTATACGGATAGAGGTAATAGCCCCTGCTCAACGGATAGTCTGCTGGATTTTCGGATCCCAGCAACGTCGCGCCTTCCGCGATTTCCAGCGTCATGTCGCTATGCAAAAACAGCGCGCCGGTTTTAAACACCCCGCCGCGAATTGTGACCTTACAGCCTTGCGGATAGCGGTCGATGGTACAACTGTCGATAGCCTGCTGGATAGCCGCGGTATTGAGTGTGCTGCCATCATCGACGGCACCAAAGGTTTTGACGTCTACAACCTGCGGCTGCTTCGCGGTGCGCAGGGTCACTGGCGCGCTGTCCGCCGACTCTTCACCGCTGGCATACACCGCCCGGACGGTAAATTGATACTCGGTATCCGGCTGGAGATCGGCCGCGGTAAAGGTGCGCAGATCGATTTTCCGCTGCCAGCCATCGTTGTTCATTGTCTGGTAGAAGTTGTCGATATAGGGTTTCGCCGGAGAGTAGCGGTCCTGGTTTTCCCGGGCACTACCCAGCAGCTCACCGTTACGGTAAATGCGGTAATCCACCACATCCTGCGCGCCGCTTTGCGGTTTTTCCCACACCAGTACAGCGCTATCCTCATCAGCGGAAAGGATCGGCGACTGGACATTTTGTGGCGCGGCAAGGCCGGACGGCGTGGCTGACGATGAGTCGCTGGATTCATCACCGCAGCCGCTCAGCATGCCCGCCAGGGCAATGGCGGTTATGATCGAACAGCGTGAGTGCCTGAAGGTATTAAGCATATTCTATTTTTCCTCGTTGTTATCCACGGCCAGCCGCGACGGGTGGCCGTGTTAATCGCCGCCTGAACGAGCCGGCATATTTCATCCATAAAACAAAACGTTTTTGCATTAAAAACAAAACGACATTTTATTTAGTGTTATTTGAGGAAAAAAACCGCGATTCGGCTCAATAATTAATCAGGAAGAGAGAATGAGATGTAGATAGTGCGAGGAGGGTCACTCAACATCATTGGTTTGAGGGGCAGATAACGCCTGCCCGATGTCGGGCAGGCAAATTGCGATTACTTACCGCCAGAGGTCCGGCGCTGTAGCTGATCGCGCAGATTCGGCGGGGTGCCTTTAATCGTCAGCGTGTCAGTCGCCGGGTCCCAGAAGATGCGTTCACCCAGCAACATCGCGTCGAAGTTAATCGTCAACCCACCGCCGCTGCCGGCAAACTTGGTCAACTGACGCAGGGTGCTACGATCCGCCGGGAAGCTCTCTGCCAGCTCGTAACCTTTTTCAGCAGTAAACTCGCTGAAGCTGACCTCGCTCACGCCGGAAAGCTCTTTTGACAGCGACTCCAGTTCAATTTCTTCACCCGCTTGCAGCTGTTCGTTGCAGTAGGTATATACCTGCTGACGCACGTTCTGACGCTCGTTTTTATCCAGCTCCGCTTCAGCAGCGAAATCATCCAGCGCCTGCAGCAAACCACGGTTCTGCACCTTGGCGTTCAGCCCTTCGCTGGCACCGAGGAAGTCCATAAAGAAGTCGGCGACTTTGCGCCCAACGCGGCCTTTGAGGAAGGTCAGGTAGCGGGTCGATTCCGGGTTAGTTTCCCACTCGGTGAGATCAATTCGCGCCACAATATCCGCATGGTTGATATCCAGATAGTGAGTCGCGCTGATATCCAGCTGCTCGTTGACGCGCATGCTGCTGAGGTTGTTCAGCACCGCCACCAGCAGATACTCCACCGCCAGATAACGGTAGTGGCAGAACAGCACAATGCCGCCGTCGGCGAACGGATACTTCGCTAACTCATCGCGCAGACGCCCTGTGGCCGCGCGGCTAAACGCGAGGAAATCTTCCTCGCCCTGGCGCTGTAATTTTAGCGTTTGCGCCAGTTCACTCTCTTCGGTAAACAGGCCGTAGGCTTTGTTTTTGGCGCTATACACCCGATGTAGCTCGGCCATCATCTCTTCAACCGGCGCGGTGGGCTCCAGCAGCGTGTCGCGCAGCACCACGTCCAGATTTTGCTCATCGCGTTTGACGAGCTGATGCAAAGCAATCTGGTCGATATCCAGACTCATGTTAAACTCTCCTTTAAGATCGGGTGTATTCAACCACCCCCGATATAACAGTGCAACTCGCATATTACCGAGGTCGCGGCAGTATAATGCGCAAAGGATAACGCGTTACGCCGAAAAAAAGCGGAAAAAATGCTGCTGCTACGGTAATATACTGCCCTTTAATGAACAGACAGATTTCGATTTATGCCACAACAATCCCGCTATAGTGATGAACACGTAGAACAGCTGCTGAGCGAGCTGGCTAACGTGCTGGAACAACATAAGGCCCCGACCGACCTTTCTCTGATGGTGTTGGGCAATATGGTAACCAACCTGATTAACAGCAGCGTGGCTCCGGCTCAACGCCAGGCTATCGCGCGTTCTTTCGCCCAGGCGCTGCAATCTTCCATTAATAGCGATTCTGCGCACTAAGGGTACAAGCAACAGTTTATGGTGACACATCGTCAGCCTTACCGAGAAAAGGTCTCCCAGATGGTTAGCTGGGGACACTGGTTCGCCTTGTTCAACATGCTGTTGGCCATGGTGCTCGGTAGCCGCTATCTGTTTGTCGCCGACTGGCCGACGACGCTGGCAGGACGCGTGTTCTCCTACATCAGCCTCGTCGGGCATTTCAGCTTTCTGGTGTTCTCCACCTATCTGCTGATTCTGTTTCCCCTGACCTTTATCGTCATGTCCCAGCGCCTGATGCGCTTCCTGTCCGCCATTCTGGCGACGGCGGGCATGACGCTGTTGATTATCGACAGCGAGGTCTTTACCCGCTTCCACCTGCACCTTAACCCGGTGGTGTGGGAGCTGGTTATCAACCCCGATCAAAATGAGACGGCTCGCGACTGGCAGCTGATGTTTATCAGCGTGCCGGTGATTCTGCTCGTCGAAATGCTGTTTGCCACCTGGAGCTGGCAGAAACTGCGCAGCCTGACGCGCCGCCGACACTACGCGCGCCCGGTCGCCTGGTTTTTCTTTGCCTCATTTATCGCTTCGCATGTGATGTATATCTGGGCGGATGCCAATTTCTATCGCCCAATCACCATGCAGCGCGCCAACCTGCCGCTCTCCTACCCGATGACGGCCCGCCGCTTCCTCGAGAAACACGGGCTGCTTGACGCGCAGGACTACCAGCGACGCCTGGTGGAGCAAGGCGACCCGGAAGCGGTCACCGTACAATATCCGCTGAGCGATCTACGCTATCGCGATATGGGCGCGGGTCAAAACGTCTTGCTGATTACCGTCGATGGGCTGAACTATTCACGCTTTGAGCAGCAGATGCCGTCGCTGGCACGCTTTGCCAACGATAACGTTAATTTCACCCAGCATATGAGCGCCGGTAACACTGCCGATAGCGGTATCTTCGGCCTGTTCTACGGCATCTCGCCTGGCTATATGGACGGCGTGCTTGCCGCGCGTGTGCCAGCGGCACTCATCAGCGCCCTTAATCAGCAGGGATACCAGTTGGGGCTGTTCTCTTCTGACGGCTTTGAAAGCCCGATTTATCGTCAGGCGCTGCTGTCCGACTTCTCCCTGCCCCCTGGCAAGTCGCAGAATGATACCCAGACGGCAAGCCAGTGGATAAACTGGCTGACCAACAATGCGCAGGATGAAACACGCTGGTTCTCATGGGTGTCGTTTAACGGCACGAACGTCAGCAGCGCGCAGGCAAGCGATCGTCAGTACAGCCGCGCAGCCGCGCAGGTCGATGAGCAAATCGGCCGCGTGCTGGACGCTCTGCGCGATTCTGGCAAGCTTGAGAATACGGTAGTGATTATTACCGCCGGTCACGGCGTGCCGCTCAGCGGGCAGAAAAATAGCTTCAACTGGTCGCGAGCCCAGCTACAGGTACCGCTGGTCATCCACTGGCCTGGTACCCCGGCACAGCGCATCGACCTACTGACCGACCATAAAGATGTGATGACCACGCTGATGCAGCGCCTGCTGCACGTTAGCACCCCTGCCAACGAGTACTCGCAGGGTCAGGATCTGTTCAGCGCGACCCGCCGCCATAACTGGGTTACTGCGGCCGATAGCAACACGCTGGCGATCACCACGCCCGCCATCACTGTAGTGCTCGATCATAACGGCCACTATAAAACCTGGACTGCCGAGGGCGACCGCGTACGTGACCAGAAAGCCCAGCTCAGCTTGCTGCTACAGGTGCTGACCGAGGAAAAACGGTTTATCGCTAACTGATTGATTAATTATGAATCAATCAGTGAGTTACCTGCTTGCAATCGGCGATAAAAGCGGTAGTATTTCCCCCATGCGTCGGCACGTAGCGCAGCCTGGTAGCGCACCGTCATGGGGTGTCGGGGGTCGGAGGTTCAAATCCTCTCGTGCCGACCAACTTTTACAAGAAAACCAATCGTAACAGATTGGTTTTTTTTTTATTTTTAATGACTTTCATAACTAGTGCATTAAAATTTTGATAATTCACATCTCTACATAGATGGGTTACTGCATCGACAAATACACTCTGTTATACTGAACTGCCCACTATTACCGCCAAAAACCTAAAATGATTAAACTACTATCAAAATATATTTCCATTGGCGTTATTAATACAGCCATACATTGGGCTGTATTTGGAATCTTAACCATCATTTTTTTTACCACTCAAGCTACAGCTAACCTGATAGGATTCGTGGTCGCCGTCAGTTTTTCCTTTTTTGCTAATGCGAAATTTACTTTCCAGGCAAAAGCTACTACCACAAGATATCTATCTTTTGTTATCTTCATGGGATTATTAAGCTATCTGACTGGATTTATAGCTGACTATATATCCCTGCCCCCACTGGCAACACTGGTTATATTTTCTGGCATTAGTCTTATATTAGGATTTATTTACTCCAGATTCTTCGTATTCAAGGATGCTGAACAGTGAAAATATCATTAGTCGTACCTGTTTATAATGAAGAAGATGCTATCCCTATCTTTTATAAAGCCGTAAGGGAGTATGATGCCCTCAATAAATTTGAGGTCGAAATAGTTTTTGTCAATGATGGAAGTAAAGACGGCACTGAAAATATTATCAATGCGCTAGCACTAGCAGATCCTTTAGTTAAGCCGTTGAGTTTTACCCGCAACTTTGGCAAAGAACCAGCTCTATTTGCAGGGCTTGAACATGCAACAGGTAGTGCAATTATACCGATTGATGTCGATCTGCAAGACCCTATTCAAGTAATCCCATTACTCATTCAGAAGTGGGAAGAAGGCGCTGATATCGTACTTGCCAAAAGAAAAAATCGTTCCAATGATACTTGGTTGAAAAGAAAAACGGCAGAATGGTTTTACAAACTTCACAATAAAATTAGCTCTCCCGCAATTGAAGAAAATGTAGGGGATTTTAGATTGATGTCTCGTACAACAGTCGAGAACATTAAACTTCTTCCAGAACGCAATTTATTCATGAAGGGAATTCTCTCATGGGTGGGAGGAGAAACGAAGGTTGTTGAATATAACCGCGCCGAAAGATCGGCCGGTGAAAGTAAATTTAATGGTTGGAAATTGTGGAATTTAGCCCTGGAAGGAATAACCAGTTTCTCCACATTTCCATTACGAGTCTGGACATATATTGGTCTTTTTGTCGCATTAGTTTCTTTTATTTATGGTGGTTGGATGATAATAAATAAAATCATCTGGGGAAACCCTGTCCCTGGCTATCCCTCTTTACTTGTCTCCGTACTATTTTTAGGTGGTGTACAATTAATAGGGATTGGTGTATTAGGTGAATACATTGGCCGAATCTACACCGAAATCAAGAAACGGCCAAAATATATATTAAAGAATTATTCCAAGGATCCAAAATGATAGACTTTAAAAAAATAAACGTCTGGTATCTTTTATTATTGATACCATATTTCTCTATATTTATTATAGAATACAACACCCCTGTGCACGCTGATGATTATAATTATTTCATAATGGGGAATTCTATAAGCAACCATTTGCATCATTATTTAACCTGGAGCGGTAGAATTGTATCTGACTACTTCAGCACTCTTTTGCTATCTACCTCATCAGCGTTATTAAAAAGCACAATCATAGCTTTTATCTTTACAACAATAATCTTTTTGATCACAAAAATAAGCTACATAAAAGATAAGAAGATAAAAAACTCCAATTTATTCGTTCAGTTCATTTCTATCTTTGCTATATTTTGGATCACTAACCCGATTAAAGGTGAAATTATTTTTTGGGTAGTTGGCTCAGCTAACTATTTGGTCACCAATTTCTTTATCATTATATTTTTATATGCACTTTTCAACTATCTCGCTAACAGGAAAAGTTTATACTTACTGCTTTTAGTTTCTTTCTTTGCTGGTTGTAGTAACGAAAATACCTGTTGGATAGTTTTATTAATCTCTATTGCCAGTTCCATTTATATTTATAAAAAAGAGAATAATAAGCTTCTCTTTATTTCGACAATACTGGTTTTGCTTGGCTTTGCCACATTAATATTCAGCCCTGGTAATTTTGCTCGTGCAGCTGCATCGCCAGAGTTTATTAACACTACATTCTTTGAGCGTGTTTTACACTTTTTCCGGGAAAGTGTTCCTCACGCGCTAGGTAAAACCTGGTTACCAGTATTAATCACAGTAATATTTTTAACCCCCTATATTGGTAAACGCAAAAACTTAGATTTCTATCTTTCTGTTTCATTCTTATGTGCAGGATTTTTAAGTATTTTATCCATGGTAGTTGCACCGTCTGTACCACCAAGAACGTTAAGTGGCGCTCATCTATTCTTTATGTTATCCGCCTCTTTCGCAATAAAGAATATTTTAGTTAATCGTCCTAAAAATGGATTAAAAACATTTAGCCTATTATCATCATTAGCGTTAATAACCTTTATTTACTCATTCCCAGAAATGTTATACTCTTATATCACTGTTAACAATCAAGTGAAAATAAGAAACTATGAAGTATATAAAGGTCTTTTAGAAAAAGATAAAAATATCACTGTTCCTAAGTATTACTTCCCCAAAACCTTAAGAGCCGGTGACTCTATTAACTTATTCCATAACC
The DNA here is from genome assembly GCF_019930565.1 of Kluyvera sp. CRP. NCBI lineage: Bacteria > Pseudomonadati > Pseudomonadota > Gammaproteobacteria > Enterobacterales > Enterobacteriaceae > Kluyvera > Kluyvera sp. CRP. The sequence continues at coordinate 4,591,002 of NZ_CP082841.1, forward strand.
CTGCTAACATAGCAAAATATTTCGGTTCTAAAAAGCCAATTAATGCTCATATTATGAAATATGACTTTTCTGTTATTCTGACAGGAAACAGGTATCCTATACACCACTCTGGGATTAATAGCTTATACCTTGGAAAAGATAAGCTTTATTCAGGTTCAACAATTGCTTTAGATATTAGCCCTTCTGATTTTGTAAAAAGCGAAAGTAACTATCGTTTAATCATCATTGATCACAATGGTAAGAAAGAGAACATAAAATCAAATGAAATCAATGAAATATATGATATGAACATCATTGGTTTCACCTCGAAATTCAACCCAAACAATATATCAAAAATAATTTACAAAGATGTCAACAATAATCCAATAGTGCTATTATCTCGATAAATATAAAGGGCTACGTTGTAGCCCTTTATTAGCCGGTGTAGCAAAAAACAAACTGATAATATTTAAAGAGATATCGAAACTATCCTACCCACCCTTAACCTCAGTAGTGGAAACCCCCACCTGTACGACCGCCACCGATATGGTCTCCACCACCTAAACCATGAGCGCTGTGAGAGTTGGCGGCATTGTTGGCACCGTTGCCGGTTCCATGCTCGCCATGATCAAAGCCTGAAGAATGGCTGTTTCCACCGCGCACTGGTTTGCTAAATACACTGTGGTAGGCAATAGCAACTTGTGTTGTTGGGGGGAGAGATCCCGCGGCGACAACACCATTTTTGGTTTGGACCTTAGTTGCTGGATTAAGGCTTGAAGCCGCGACATTCATGGTGTTAGCTGACACGTTAGCAAGATTATCTTGTGCCGCTTTCAAATCGGCCTGGGCCTGTGAACGTAACGCCCCCGCCTCACTGGCCGCTTGCGCCCAGCCCACAACAGTACCATGACCATAATTCGCATTTACAGAATCAACATCGCCTTGTGCTGCATCCAGCATACGTTGAGCATGAGCAACTTGTTGTTGCGCGGCAACCATATCATCAGCAGCGTAAGCCACTGTGGTACCCAATAAAGAAACCACTATAAATAATTTATTAACAAACATAAATCATCACCATTAACAATAATTAAAATACAAAGAGTCACATAATGAAATAAACATACACTATTTTTATTTTACGACGCGAATTAATTAATTATGAAAATGAATGATATTCAACCATGATTGATTTAAATCAATTTAAATACGCCTTTTATTTCATCCGAAAGTGCTATAAGTCACATATACATGGTGACAAATTTATGTATCTAATTAAGATAATTTTTTGTTTAAAAAATGATGCGTTAATACTGTTGATAAGCCATTCAGAATAAGATACCTGGTTCTGCTTATTCCTTTATCCCTTTGTTCTTTTTTATCTTTTCTCGGCCTTTGCAAGATTAGTCGAAAAGTATAAAGAACAAACACTCCTTCAAAAACAAGCATAAAAACAGACAAAAACACAAGAAAGCAGCATCAAACACTCATAAGACAGCAAAAACACAAAATATAGAACCATTCCTAATGCAAAATACAGTAAAAGACGATTACCATTCACCTCAGGAATGCTATGCTTTCCTCGTTACAACTGATAAAAAAGGATGAACAGTGAAAAAATCACATAAGCTTGCCGCTTCATTACTCGCCATCGCTTGCGTATCCAGCAGCGCCTGGGCCGCAGAACAGCCGCTGGAAAAAGTTGCCCCTTACCCGCAGGCTGAGAAAGGTATGAAGCGTCAGGTCATTCAGTTACCGGCGCAGAAGGATGAGTCGGCCTATAAGGTAGAGTTATTGATTGGTAAAACGCTGGAGGTTGACTGCAACCATCAGCGTCTGGGCGCCGAGCTGGAAAGCAAAACGCTGGAAGGCTGGGGTTATGACTACTACGTGGTAGAGAAAGTCAGCGGCCCGATGTCAACGATGATGGCCTGCCCTGACCAGAAAAAAACCAAGAAATTCATCACCGCTTCGTTGGGTGACGATGGCATGCTGCGCTACAACAGCAAGCTGCCGATCGTGGTTTACGCCCCGGAAAATGTGGAAGTCAGATACCGCATCTGGGAAGCCCAGGAAACGGTACATAACGCCGAAGTGCGTTAACAAAAAAACCGGCGATTATGCCGGTTTTTTTCTGCTTGTTGATAAGACATCCCGCACTTACAGCGCGATATCAGCAACCTCTTTCACCGGCACGGCTTTCGGTGTCGTCTGAACAGCCGGAACCGGATCGGCTTCACGCGGCGCTTCATGACGCAGACCCAGTACCTCACTGGTGTAGGCCAGCGTTTGTTCAATCAGGTGCGGGTTTTCGGTCAGCGTTGAGCCATAAGTTGGCACCACCGCGCGAATCTTGCTCTGCCATTCAGCGGTTTGCATCTTATCCTTAAACACTTTCTCCATCAGTTCCAGCATGATCGGTGCCGCGGTAGACGCGCCTGGCGATGCACCCAGCAGCGCGGCAACGGTACCTTCATCGTCGCTCACCACTTCGGTACCCAAACGCAGCACGCCGCCAATGCGGGCATCGCGCTTAATAATCTGTACACGCTGGCCTGCCTGCCACAGACGCCAGTCCTGCTTTTTCGCCATCGGGTAGTAGGCGCGCAGCGCAGCATGACGATCTTTATCTTTCTGCAGTACCTGGCTAACCAGATATTTGACCAGATCGAAGTTATCCAGGCCCACGTTAAGCATCGGCAAAATGTTGGATTTATTGGTAGACGCCAGCAGGTCCCACAGCGAACCATTTTTCAGGAAGCGCGTGGAGAAAGTGGCGAACGGCCCAAACAGCACCACGCGTTTACCGTCGATAATACGCGTATCGATATGCGGTACCGACATCGGTGGTGCGCCCACGGAGGCCTGGCCATAGACTTTCGCCAGGTGGTGATTCACAACTTCCGGGTTCTCGCACACCAGGAACTGACCACCAACCGGGAAGCCCGCATACTCTTTTGCCTGTGGGATTTTGGTTTGTTGCAGCAACTTCAGCGCCGCACCGCCCGCGCCAATAAAGATAAACTTCGCTTTAATCGTGCGTTTTTCATGGCTGTTGTTAGCGTCGGAAACCGTCACGCTCCAGCTGTTATCTGCATTACGACGGAAACGGCGGACGACGGTGTTCAACTGGAGCGAAAAACCATCACGCTTTTTCAACGCATTGATCAACTGACGAGTGATCTCGCCGTAGTTCACGTCGGTGCCGGCTTCGGTACGCGTAGCGGCGATTTTCTGCTGCGGATCGCGTCCTTCCATCACCAGCGGAGCCCACGCTTTGATCTGCTCGTGGTCTTCGGAATAGCGCATGCCGTTAAACAGCGGGCTCTTCTGCAACGCACGGTAGCGGGCGCGCAGGAAGTTGACGTTGTCATCGCCCCACACAAAGCTCATGTGCGGCACGGTATTGATAAAGCTTTTCGGCTGCGTCAGCACGCCGCGTGTGACCTGATGCGCCCAGAACTGACGAGAAATCTGGAACGCTTCGTTAATATCAATGGCTTTTTCGATGCTGACAGAGCCGTCAGCTTTTTGCGGAGTGTAGTTCAGTTCCATTAGCGCCGAGTGCCCGGTACCGGCATTGTTCCAGCCGTTTGAGCTCTCTTCCGCAACGCTCTCCATTTGCTCAACCATGGTAATCGACCAGTCTGGTTCAAGCTCCTGCAGCCACGTACCCAGCGTAGCGCTCATAATTCCGCCACCGATCAGCAATACATCCGTCTCGTGAACTGCACGAGCTTTCGCCTTATTCGCCACAGAAGTCTTCTCGGTACCCGATTTCTGTGAGTTGGGTACAGCTATCTTTTTTTTCATCGTAGGGGGCCTTACTTGACTGTCGAGTTGTTACACGCAGGTAAAAACATCCGTACGGTTACGTTACCACCAGGACGGGAAGATTTAAATATTGTTTAAAATTTAAGTTGAGTTTTGAGATCTGTTATTAAAATGTTTAATAAATGTGTACAGAAAATGAGATTTGGTACTAGTAGAATGTGACGGGAAGCGGTATTATTCCCCCCTTTGTGATGGTACGCACGGAAGCTGTGGCTTATAGAAAACCGGCCATCGATAACCTGCGAATAACCTATGTCGAACATCTCCTCATTGAGCATTCTGCGCTCGCCATCTCTGCTCACCCGCGAAATCCTGGCTGGCGTCATTACCGCTCTGGCACTGATCCCTGAAGTGATCTCGTTTTCGGTGATTGCTGGCGTTGACCCTAAAGTCAGCCTGATCGCCTCGGTCGTGCTGTGCCTGAGCATGTCGTTCCTTGGCGGACGCCCGGCGATGGTCACGGCAGCCGCGGGTTCGGTCGCGCTGGTTATCGGCCCGATGGTCCACGTACACGGCGTGGCCTACATTTTACCTGCGGTTTTGCTGGCCGGCATCATTCAAATTTTGTTTGCTCTGTGCGGCATGGCGAAACTGATGCGCTTTATTCCCCAGTCTGTAATGACGGGTTTCGTTAACGCGCTCGGTATTCTGATTTTCTTTGCCCAGGTGCCGCACTTCTGGAGCCGCAGCCCGCTTATTGTCGCGCTGTTTGCCGCCACGATACTTATCGTACTGTGGCTACCGCGCGTAATGAAAAGCATCCCTTCCCCATTGGTTGCCGTCGTGCTGCTGACGCTGTTTACCGTGACCAGCGGGCAGACTCTACCCACCGTCGGTGACGCGGGTTCAATGAGCGGCGGCCTGCCGGGCCTGACTCCATGGTTAGTGCCTTTTAACCTGCAAACGCTGCAAATTATCTGGCCCTGCGCGCTGAGTATCGCCTTCGTCGGGCTGATGGAATCCCTGCTCACGGCGAAACTTGTGGACGACCTCACCGCCACGCCGTCCAACAAAACGCGTGAAAGCGCAGGTCTGGGTATCGCCAATATGCTGGCCGGTTGCTACGGCGGTATTGCCGGCTGCGCGATGATCGGTCAGACCGTCGTCAACGTGGAGATGGGAAAAGGCCGCAGCCGCATTTCAACGATTGCCGCCGCGTTGGTACTGCTGCTGTTGGTGACCGCGTTAAGCGAAGTGATGGCGAAGATCCCGATGGCAGTACTGGCGGGGATTATGGTGATTGTGGCCGTTAAGACCTTTAGCTGGCCAAGCCTCCAGCCCGCGACGCTCAAGCGTGCGCCGTGGCCGGAAACGCTGGTGATGCTGGTCACCGTTGGCGCAACAGTCAGTACCGGTAATCTGGCGATTGGCGTACTGGCGGGGATCATCATGATGGCGATCGTGCCTGCACGCCTGAAGCATCGTGCGAAGCTTAAAGCAGAAACACCGTCGCCAGCCCCAGAAAAATAAAGAAACCGCCGGTGTCAGTGATCGCGGTGATCATCACGCTCGAGCCGACCGCTGGGTCGCGCCCAAGCTTAGCCATGATCATCGGGATCAGTACGCCCATAATCGACGCCACCAGCAGGTTCAGGATCATCGCCAGCGTCATCACACCGCCGAGCGCCAGGTCGTCATACAGTAGCCAGGTCACAGTGCCCATAATGCCGCCCCAGACGATACCGTTAATCAGCGCCACCCCCATCTCACGCAGGATCAGGAACGAGAAGTTACCCGGCTGAATATGCTGTAAAGCCAGCGCGCGCACGATCATAGTAATCGTCTGGTTACCGGTATTACCGCCAATGCCCGCGACGATCGGCATCAACGAGGCCAACGCCACCAGCTGCGAAATGGTGTGTTCAAATCCATCAATCACGCGCGAGGCGATAAACGCAGTACAGAGGTTGATGGCCAGCCACGCCCAGCGGGTTTTCACCGCTTTCGTCACCGGCGCAAACACGTCTTCTTCACTGCTCAGACCGCCCATACGACGCAGATCGCTGTCGGTCTCTTCATAGACGACGTCAACGATCTCATCGATGGTCAGACGCCCCATCAGCTTACCCTGTGAATCAATCACCGCGGCGCTGATTAAGTTGTCACGTTCGAAGGTACGAGCCACGATTTCTGATTTTTCTTCCGGATGGAAGGCGACCGGATCGGATTCCATCACCTCATGCACAAACTTGTCCGCTGAATTGAGCAGAATGGTTTTCAGCTCCAGCTCGCCAATCAACGTCTGATCGCGCTGGATAACGAACAGTTTATCGGTGTTCTCCGGCATTTTGCCCAGACGGCGCAAAAAGCGCTGCACCGAGGCCAACGTGACGTCCGGGCGAATGGTAATCACCTCGAACTCCATGATCGACCCCACCTGCTCGTGGGCGTAGTTCATCACCTGGCGTACGCGCGCGCGCTCTTCCGGCGACATCGACGCCAGCAGGCGTCCGGTCAGGTCGCGCGGCAGGTGCTGCACCAGGTAAATCTGTTCGTCGATATCCAGCGTTTGCAATGCATCGAGCAACGCCCGGTCGCTCATATCTTCGATGAGGTCGTCCCAGACGTTCTCCGATGCTTCCAGCAACACCTTCCCACGACGATCGTCTTCGACCATGTTCCACAACGCATGGCGCTCTTCGGACGGTAACGCTTCCAGGGTATCGGCAAGATCCGGCGGCGGCAGGTGCGCCACTAAGCTGCCGACTTCGGCAAGGTCGTCAACCAGCGTTCCTTCATCATACTGCTCGGCGAGCGTGAGTTTGCCCAGCAGCGCGGAAGTTACCGCTTTATCGGTGGTCAGCAGCCAGATCAGGCGCTGACGCTCTTCATCGCGCAGGCGGGCGCTGTTCTTTTTCAACAGAGACATGAATAATCCTTATTCGTGAGACGTCGCCCAGCCGGATGGCCGGGCGAATTAAGCATAGCGCGGAGAGATGTAAAAAAGTTTAAACAAGCCGCCCGTACGGTGAAAAAATCGGCAGAGCGGCAAAAAAAACGTTAGGCGGTACGGGCGACGGCGTCGCGGGAAGCGCGTTCACGCTCCTCGCCCACCAGTTCACTCAGCTGACCATTGCGCATTTCCAGCAGACGATCGGCATGAATAAAGTAGTGATCGTCATGGCTGATAGCAAAAATGGTTTTCCCCATCTGTTGCATCAGCGGCAACAATATCTGGTAGAACTCGCGGCGGAAGTGCGGATCCTGATCGGCGGCCCACTCGTCAAGCATAATGATGTCACGTTCTTCCGCCAGCGCCAGCAGCAGCGCCACGCGCTTCTTCTGCCCTTTTGACAGCTTCAGATCCAGAATGCGCCCGTCTTCCAGCTTAATCTTGTGCGTCATCTGTAGCTGAGTCAGCCATTTCTCAATCAGCGCCGGGTCCGCGTTCTTGCCTTCCGGGCCTAATAGCTGGTCAAACAACCAGACATCGGTAAACACCGCCGAGAACAGCTTGCGGTAGTCTTCCGGCTTATCGGCCGCCAGCGGCTGACCGTCCAGCAGAATCTGCCCGGATAGCGGTTGATACAGCCCGGTCAGCAGCATTGCCAACGTCGATTTACCGCTGCCGTTGCCGCCAATCAGAAAGACCAACTCGCCACGCTTGAGCGTCAGGTTCAGCGGGCCTACCGCGAAGGTGTTATCTTCATAGTGGAAAGTCACATCGCGCAGTTCCAGCGTCTGCCAGTTCGGGTGCGTCGTCGGCTGCGGGAAAGTTTCCTGATACGGCGCCAGCGCGAATTTATTCAGTTTATTGAACGCCACCTGCGCGCTCAGCAGCGTGGGCAGCGCGCCCACCGCCGACAGCAGCGGCGTGCGCAGGAACAACAGCGTGAGCGAGTAAGTAGCGGCAACGTTGGTGTCAGCCCAGCCGAGGCTGTTCGCCATCCAGAACACCAGCCCAATGGCCCCCAGCATCATGATATTCGACCAGTTGACCGCGCTCAGATGGAAGGTGTCGGCCCGCACGATATGATGACGGTAGTCTTTCGCATTCGGCGTGAATTTTTGTTCGAAGACGTACTCCGCGCGCTCGCGATTCAGGGTCAGCTCTTTGCGCCCTTCCAGCACCGTCTGGTAATCGTCGTACAGCCGATCCTCGGTTTCACGGAGTGTCGCCATATGTTTATACACTCGCGCCACCAGCACGAAGCCACCCCAGATGGTCAACGCCATCCACAGGGCGGTAATCAGCAGCATTTTGCTCGACAGCATCGCCAGATAGGCCGCGGAACCCACGGTCAGGATGATCCCCTGCACCAGCTCCGGCAAACGCACGAAAGCGATGGTGATCGCACGGATATCGCTGGTCAGCCCCGCCAGCAACGCAGCACTGCCCAGCTTCTCGACGCGCTCCACCTGGGTATCGAGGATCCGTTTGATAAATTCCCGGCGCAGGCGATAGACAAAATGGTGGCCGAGCGTGGTCAGCGCCAGCTGTGAACCCAGCGTGACCGCCATCAGCAGCAGCAGCAAACCAAGAAATTCCGGCAGTACGGCAAGCGTGGTATCAACCGTCTCAATCAGACGTACGTTAATAAATGCGATAAGCCCGATACCGAGCGCGGCGCTCAACAGGCTTAAGACGATAACGCCGATAAAAGGCCAGCGATACTGACGCCAGACAAGTAACAGAAGTTCCATAGCAATGACCAGGGCAAGAAAAAACAGCCAGCAGTGTAAACTGCTGACAGACTACATCAAGAATAATTCTTATTTTTATTTGTCATTCCGCGGCACGGCGGAAGGTCAGGTTATAGCGCCACGGGCCGACCTGCGGGTGGCTCCCCTCTTTGAGCGGCAGAATCGCGTGATAAAACAGCCGCGACTCACCGCCCCACACCACCACATCGCCATGCTCAAGCAGCACGCGTTGCAGCGGATCGCTGCGATTCAGGCCACCGAACTGAAACACCGCAGGCAGGCCGAGCGAAACCGACACGATTGGCGCGTCCAACCGGGCTTCGTCTTTATCCTGATGCAGCGACAGCTTCGCCCCCGGCTGGTAACGGTTAATTAGGCAGGCATCGGGGTTAAACGTGGGGTAACCCGCGCCAGTTGCTGCCTCCTGCGCCAGTTGGCGAAAACAGTCCGGCATCGCGGGCCAGGGTTTTCCGCTCTGCGGATCAACGGCGGCGTAGCAGTAGCCATGACGGTCCGTACTCCAGCCAAGCGGGCCGCAGTTGGTCATCGCCACCGACATGGTATAGCCGCCCGGCGTGACCATATGACGAAATGGTGAGACCGCCGCCACCTGCTCGATAGCCGCCAGTAGCGCGGTGCTGTGCGCCCGCGCGAACCGGCGTAGGATCACCGCGCCAGGCGCCAACGGTTCCGACCACGGCGCCTCGTCGGCAAACAGATCTAACATTCGCTCTCCTGTTCTTTTTCACGCGCAAGCAATCGGGCTTTACGGGCCACGCCCCAGCGGTATCCCGACAGGCTGCCATCGCCGCGCACCACCCGGTGACAGGGCACCAGTATCGCCAGCCGGTTCGCCGCACAGGCGCTGGCCACCGCACGCACCGCTTTCGGCTTGCCAATAGCCTCTGCCACCTGCTGGTAGCTGCGGGTTTCACCGAATGGAATGGCGCGTAGCGCCTGCCAGACCTGCTGCTGAAACGCGGTGCCGCGGATATCTAACGGTAAGCTCATCGCCGCCGCGCGCGACTCGAGGCTCGCCATCACAGCGGAAGTTGTCTCGCGGACTTCCGCCCCGGCAACCAGCAGCCTGGCCGCCGGAAAACTCTGTTGTAGCTCGCTAAGCAGGCTAGCCTCATCGTCCCCCAGCAATACGGCGCACACGCCGCGCTCACTGAGCGCCACCAGGCAGCGCCCTAGCGAGCACTTACCGACGGTATAGTGAATCTCCGTCGCTTCACCGCCCCGACGGCGGGTACGCGCGGTCATCCCTAACAGCGCGTCGGCGTGGCGATAGTAGCTGCTGCTCGACGGAAAGCCCGCCGCCAGCACCGCCTGCGTCACCGGTTCACCCTCGCTCAACGCGTCCCGCAGGCGGTTTGCGCGCCAGGCCTGTTGCCAGGCTTTTGGCGTTACGCCAGTTATTGATTTAAACATGCGATGGAAGTGATACGGGCTGACCGCGACCGCCTGCGCCAACGCGTCAAGCGTCACCGGGCTATCCTGCTCCAGCAGCCGACAGGCGTGGGCCACTTTGGCAATTTTCTGCTGCTCAGGCGAGAGCGCATCCGGCTGACAGCGTTTGCAGGGACGAAAACCGCCCGCCAGCGCCGCGCTGGCATCGCTGAAAAAACGGACGTTTTGACGCAGCGCATGACGCGCGCGGCACGAAGGACGGCAAAAAATGCCGGTGGTCAGCACGGCAAAGACAAACTGACCGTCGGCTTTCGCATCGCGATCGAGAACCGCCTGCCAGCGCGCCTCGTCGGTGTGTAGAGTATCAATCGTCATAACAGGCTCCTCCTTCTAGTGTAACTGCCACAGTGCCTGAAAGGAGGAAATAAAAAACCCGCAATCTTGCTTTTTAATTTTTCCCGTTGACCAGGAAGGCGCGAAACTGCGGCGACATCCAGGTGGTAAAACCGTCGCCTTCTTTCATTATCATATACACTGCCAGCCCCTGCTCGCGCACCACCTGCTGGGCTTTTTCGGTCCCCAGAACCATCAGGCCAGTATCCCAGGCGTCGGCTTCCAGTGCGGTCGGCGCAATGACGGTCACCGACACCAGCTTGTGCGTTATCGGGTGTCCGGTTTGCGGGTCGATCACGTGCGAAATGCGTTTACCGTCGAGTTCATAGTAGTTGCGGTAGCTGCCCGAGGTGCTGATGCCATGACCGTTAATATCCACGATCGCCTGCACCGCGTTTTCCCGGTCGGTCGGTTTCTGAATCGCTACCCGCCACGGCTGGCCGTCGGCGTTCATTCCGCGGCTCACCAGCGCGCCCCCTACGGAGACCAGATAGCGAGAGATACCTTCTTCAGTCATCAGACGCGCCAGATGATCGGCAGCATAGCCCTCACCAACGGTAGAAAGATCGACGTAAAGATCGGGGATCGATTTTTGCAGATACTGCCTGTCCGCGCGGTTGATAACGGTTAACTTGTCCAGCCCGGTACGCGCTTTCGCAGCGTCAATCTGCGCCTGAGTTGGCGTACTGACCGGCTGTTTGTCCGGGCCAAAGCCCCAGAGGTTCACCAGCGGGCCAACGGTTATGTCCATAGCCCCCTGGGTTTTACGCCCAATGCGCAACGACTCGGTGACGATATCCGCCATCGCTTCATTGACCGGCCACGGCGTGGTGCTCCGCGAGTGGTTGAAGCGCATCAGCGCCGAGTCATTCTTCCAGGTCGACAGCAGACGATCGTCGCCATCGAGTTGGGTTTGTACTTTGGTACGGAGCTCTTCCGCCCTGGACTTATCCACACCCACCACGCTCACGCGCCAGAAGGTGCCCATGGTCTTCCCTTCCAGCACGGTTACCGCGGCTTTGGGAGTCGCCGGCGCGCTGGCGTTATCACAGCCCGTCAGCAGAATCACGACGCTCAACAGCGCCATTCGTAAAAAAGTCATTTCCATCCGTTATTACCCTCCTGCAATCGGCGCAAGAGTACACTAATTTACTGAAATTCGGCACAAAAAAAGGGGCCAAAGGCCCCTTTTGCAATGGTCTTAACAGTATTAGAACTGGTAAACCATACCCAGTGCAACGATGTTATCGGTAGAGATACCAGCGGCCTGAGTGAAGTCGTTTTTGTCCAGCAGGTTGATTTTGTAATCAACGTAGGTAGACATGTTTTTGTTGAAGTAGTAAGTCGCGCCCAGGTCGATGTATTTCAGCAGGTCCTGGTCACCGTAGTTCACGATACCGTTGTCGATGTTCTTACCTTTAGACTGCAGGTAAGCGATGGACGGACGCAGACCGAAGTCGAACTGGTACTGTGCAACCACTTCGAAGTTCTGAGCTTTGTCAGCAAAACCGTAAACGCCAGCGTTCGGGGAACCACCGAAACGAGTTGCGTTGTAGGTCTGAGTGTACTGAGTTGCCAGATAGATGTTGTTAGCATCGTATTTCAGGCCAGCAGAGTAAGTTTCAGCGCGGTCGCCGCTACCGTAGATTTTGCTGGTTGCGCCAGTCGGAACGCCGGTGTTTTCATCACGAACAACGTAAACGCTGTTGTTCTGGTCGGTAGTACGTTTAGAAGAAGAGATCGCACCACCGATGCTGAAGCCTGCGCCCAGATCGTAGGTCAGGGAGCCGCCGAAGCCGTCACCGTTCTGTTTCAGAGCCTGACGACCGTTAGCAGTCGCGCCTTCGCCGGATACGCTGCCGTTTTTACCCTGGTACTGCAGAGCAAAGTTCAGGCCGTCAACCAGACCGAAGAAGTCGGTGTTACGGTAGGTCGCAACGCCGTTAGCACGGGATTGCATGAAGTTGTCAGAACCGTAGGTGTCGCCGCCGAATTCCGGCAGAACGTCAGTCCAGGAAGTTACGTCGTAAACAACGCCGTAGTTACGACCGTAGTCGAAAGAACCTGCGTCAGCAACGCGGATACCTGCGAAGCCTACACGAGTCCATGCCTGGTCAGAAGAACCTTCAGTGTTGTTCGCCTGAACGTTGTATTCCCACTGGCCGTAACCGGTCAGCTGGTCGTTAACCTGAGTTTCGCCTTTGAAGCCCAGACGAACGTAGGATTGGTCGCCGTCAGCGCTATTGTCGCTGGAGAAGTAGTGCAGACCATCGACTTTACCGTACAGATCTAATTTGTTGCCGTCTTTGTTATAAATTTCAGCCGCATTTGCTGCGCCCGCTACCAGCAGAGCCGGTACCAGGAGGGACAGTACTTTAACTTTCATGTTATTAACCCTCTGTTATATATATATGCCTTTATATATGCCACTGCTTACTGATTAACCCTCATTAATCAGTCGGCAGACCCATTGTGCTGTAAAAACAGGAATAATCCAACAGGAATATGATACGAAAACCATTCAAATGTTTCATTTATCCACATAGATGTTTCTAAATGTAAATTTGAGGGAACTTTTATAAGCACAAAAGGACCATAAAAATAGCACTAATAATCAAAAATAGAAAAAATACATACACGAAATCAATAGGTTAAAAAACATAAAAGGTATAGCACTGAATGGTAAAACAAAACCTTCACCCATAACTAAAATAGTCAGTGCTATCATCATTAACTTTATTTATTACCGTCATTCAGTTCTGAATGTCTGTTTACCCCTATTTCCACCGGATGCTTCGCATCCGGTTTTTTTTACCTTTCTTTACGCAAACTTAATCAACGTGTGCTACCCATCGTAAATTATAACGACTATTAACTAATCGTTTTTCAGCCAAATAAATGTCATTGCACACCGATAACAATTAATGTCTTGTTATTTAGTGCTATTTTCCCTTGTGATTTGGTAAATAATTGTACAATACAGCCTGAATTGTACAGATTATCCCCAACGCTGAATTTTCCCGCGATCAAATAATAAAACACCTTTTCGTTCCAGCTGATCACCGCATCCTTACCCACGACGATTTTGCCTCGTTGATACATCCTGGTGAATTTTTTGTATATACTGCCTGCAGTACAAAAACAGGGTTTGCATGCCTCAACGCGTTATAAGCTTGAGCATATCCTCATTCAGATGCCGTTATGATGGGTTACACACGCCAATGAGTCAGTCCGACAAGATGAGCCCGACGAAATTCTCCCTGCTTCCTGGGAGCATCACGCGTTTCTTCCTTCTTATGATCATTGTCCTGCTGGTGACGATGGGCGTGATGATTCAGAGCGCGGTTAACGCATGGCTGAAAGACAAGAGCTACCAGATTGTCGATATGACACATGCCGTACATAAGCGCATTGATACCTGGCGCTACACCACCTGGCAAATCTACGACAATATTGCCGCTTCCAGTACCAACGCCGCTCCCGGCGACGGCCTTCAGGAAACACGACTGAAGCAGGACGTCTATTATCTGGAAAAACCACGGCGTAAAACCGAAGCGCTGATTTTCGGTTCTCACGACAGCGCGACGCTCGACATTACCCAGCGAATGTCGACTTATCTCGATACCCTATGGGGCGCAGAAAATGTGCCGTGGTCGATGTACTACCTTAACGGTCAGGACAACAGCCTGATCCTTATCTCTACGCTACCGCTCAAAGATCTCTCTTCCGGCTTTAAAGAATCGACGGTGGGCAGCATTGTTGACTCGCGTCGCGCCGAGATGCTCCAGCAAGCCAACACGCTGGATGAACGTGAAACCTTCTCATCATTACGCCGCCTGGCCTGGCAGAACGGACGCTACTTTACGCTGCGTACCACCTTTAATCAGCCGGGGCACCTGGCGACCGTCGTGGCGTTCGATTTGCCGATCAACGACCTGGTTCCGCCGACCATGTCGCTGGACAGCTTCCGTCTCGAGCCCGATCCAGCGCAGAATGCCCAGCGCAGCCAGGAGAAAGATCCGGGCGACAGCGTTGCCATCAACTTTAATAGCTCACGCATTGAGATTACCTCGGCGCTGAACACCACCGGTATGCGCCTGGTGTGGCAGGTGCCGTTTGGCACCTTGTTGCTGGATACCTTCCAGAACATCATGCTACCGCTGCTGCTGAACATTGGCCTGCTGGCGCTGGCGCTGTTTGGCTACTCCACCTTCCGTAATCTGCCCACACGCGGCAGCACCAGCAGCAGCGTGTCTTCAAGCGGCACCAATAATGAGCTGCGCGTGCTCCGAGCAATTAATGAAGAAATTGTCTCTTTATTACCGCTGGGGTTGCTGGTACACGACCAGGAATCGAACCGCACGGTCATCAGCAATAAAATTGCCGACCATCTGCTGCCGCACCTCAACCTGCAGAACATCACCAGCATGGCGGATCAGCATCAGGGGGTGATTCAGGCCACCATCAATAATGAACTGTATGAGATTCGCCAGTTCCGCAGTCAGGTATCGCCGCGTACACAGATTTTCATCATCCGCGATCAGGACCGTGAAGTGCTGGTGAACAAGAAACTCAAACAGGCGCAAAGACTGTACGAGAAAAACCAGCAGGGCCGCGCCGCGTTTATGCAGAACATCAGCGACACGCTGAAACAACCGATCAAGGCATTAGCAAACGAAGCCAGCCACATCGATACCCCGGACAGCCAACGGCTGGCTAATCACGCCGATCTGCTGGTACGGCTGGTGGACGAAATTCAGCTGGCGAATATGCTGGAAAATGACAGCTGGAAAGGCTCCTCCACGCAATTCTCACTGCAAGAGCTGATCGATGAAGTGGTGCCGGAGGTATTGCCGTCGATCAAACGCAAAGGGCTGCAGCTGTTAATCAACAACCAGGTCCCGGCCAAAGAGCAGCGCCACGGCGACCGCGACGCGCTACGCCGGATCCTGCTGCTGCTGATTCAGTATGCGGTCACCACCACCCAGATTGGCAAAATTACCCTTGAGATCAGCGCTGAGGAGTCGGCGGAAGAGCGCTTAACCTTCCGCATTCTCGATACCGGTAGCGGCGTATCGCATGGCGAAATCGACAATCTGCACTTCCCGTATCTTAACGATACCCAGTCGGATCGCTACGGTAAGGCCAACGCCCTCACCTTCTGGCTGTGCGATCAGCTGGCGCGTAAGCTTGGCGGTCATTTGAATATTAAGGCGCGAGAATCGCTGGGGACCCGCTATACGCTGCACGTGAAAATGCCGGTACGTGAAGAAGACGCAGAGGTGGAAGAACTGCTGCTTGATGACGTGGTCGCCATGGTGGATATCACCTCTAACGAAATCCGCAATATTGTCACGCGTCAGCTGGAAAGCTGGGGGGCAACCTGCATCAGCCCGGATGAGCGCGCAACAAGTCAAGAATTTGATCTGTTTTTAACTGATAATCCGTCTAATCTTACTGCTTCCGGCTTGCTTTTAAGCGATGATGAGGCTGGAGTACGCCAAATTGGCCCTGGTCAACTGCGCGTCAACTTTAACATGAGTAACGCTATGCAGGATGCCGTGCTCCAGCTGATTGAAGAGCAGCTGGCGCAGGAAGAAGTCTCGGAATCACCATTGGGTGGTGATGAAAACGCCGAGCTTCAGGCCAGCGGCTATTATGCGCTGTTTGTTGATACGGTTCCGGAAGATGTTAGCAGGCTGTATACTGAATCCGCAGCAAAGGACTTTGCCGCACTGGCACAGACAGCTCACCGCCTTAAGGGTGTGTTTGCCATGCTAAATCTGGTACCTGGCAAGCAGTTATGTGAAACGCTTGAACATCTTATTCGTGAGAAAGATGCATCCAGCATAGAAAAATACATCAGCGACATTGACGCCTACGTCAAGAGCTTGCTGTAGCAAGGTAGCCTTTACATGAACAATATGAACGTAATTATTGCCGATGACCATCCGATTGTGCTGTTCGGGATTCGTAAATCCCTGGAACAGATTGAATGGGTAAACGTTGTAGGCGAATTTGAAGACTCCACCGCGCTAATTAACAACTTACCAAAACTTGATGCCCACGTGCTGATCACCGACCTCTCCATGCCTGGAGACAAGTACGGCGATGGCATTACGCTGATTAAGTACATCAAGCGCCATTTCCCTGGACTGGCGATTATCGTACTGACCATGAACAACAACCCGGCCATTCTGAGCGCCGTGCTGGATCTGGATATCGAAGGGATTGTGCTTAAGCAAGGCGCCCCGACGGATCTGCCAAAAGCGCTGGCAGCCCTGCAGAAAGGTAAGAAATTTACCCCGGAAAGCGTTTCTCGTCTGCTGGAGAAAATCAGCGCTGGCGGCTACGGCGACAAACGCCTGTCGCCGAAAGAGAGTGAAGTTCTGCGTCTGTTCGCAGAAGGTTTCCTGGTGACCGAAATTGCCAAGAAGCTGAACCGCAGCATTAAAACCATCAGTAGCCAGAAAAAATCGGCAATGATGAAGCTGGGCGTGGAAAACGACATCGCGCTGCTGAACTACCTCTCCTCCGTGACGCTGTCGCCGTCAGACAAAGACTAAACCTTGTTGCTTATCGGGCCTGCTTTCCGTAGGCCCGATAAGCGCAGCGCCATCGGGCAACCTCGCACAAATTGCCGGATGGCGGCGTTGCCTTATCCGGCCTACCAACAAAATCCCTTACTCTCGCGCTTTACGCACTCTTGCGGCATACACCGTCAGCGTTTGTTTCAACACGTCCAACGTTACTGGCTTCGACAGGCAGCTATCCATACCCGACTCCAGGCAACGCTGCTTCTCTTCTGCCAGCGCGTTTGCCGTCACGCCGACAACCGGTAGCGTCAGCCCCAGTTGGCGAATGCGCTGCGTCAGACGATAACCGTCCATATTCGGCATGTTCACGTCGCTCAGCACAATATCGATATGGTTCTTACTCAGCACGTTCAGCGCGTCAACGCCATCGTTGGCGGTCTTGCACTGATAACCTAACGATCCCAGCTGATCGGCCAACAGACGACGGTTAATCGGATGATCGTCGACCACCAGGATCATCATATCGTCGTTGCTGTCCTCCGGAGCTTCCGGCGTCGATTGCAGTTCTTCCACGCCGCCCGTCGCCACCTTAACCCGATAAATGCGCCCCAGCAGGCTCATCAATTCATGTGGCGAAACGATGCTGTGCACCCATTGTCCCGGCGCGAACTCCTGGGGAATGCCGATATGTCGACGGCAGAAGACTACTGCCGCTCTGCCTGCCCACGGCTGTGAGAGCTCATCATCGGTGATTAACACATCATCCGGCGCTGGCGTTTCTCCGTCATAAATCCGCACGTCCATGCCGTGGAAAGCGAGCAGCGACTGAATAAAATCAGCCAGCGAAGCGTTACGCACCGCCAGCCAGCAGCGAATCTTCGCCAGACCGTCAATCTCCAGCGGCGTGGCGTCCTGCTCGCCGTACAGCGGAATACGCAGCGTAAACTGGCTGCCCATACCTGGTTCGGTATCGACGGCAATATCGCCGTCCATCATATTGACCAGCTTTTCACAAATTGCCAGCCCCAGCCCGGTTCCCTGGAAATTACGCTGCACGCCCGTTCCCACCTGGAAGAACGGGTCAAACAACCGCACCACCTCTTTGGCCGGGATCCCAACACCGGTATCGCGGATACTGATGCTCAGATAGTACCCTTCCCGCTTGAGATGCAGCACGATGCAGCCGATATCGGTGAACTTAATGGCGTTGCTCAGCAGGTTGGAAATCACCTGCTGAAGGCGCATTGGGTCGCCCATCAGCTTCGTCGGCACATCCGGCTCGATAAAGCAGTACATTCCCAGCTGTTTTCTGACCACCAGCGGCAGATAGTTGGCGGTGATGTGGTTCATCACCTCCTTCGGTGAGAATTCGCGCGGCTCAATTTTTAGCTGCTCGGACTCAATTTTCGAGAAGTCGAGAATATCGCTGATGATTTTCAGCAGCAGCCCGGAAGAGTTATTCATCGCCGTCACCAGGCGGTCAACGCCCTTCGGCAGCTCTTTGGTCTGTAACAGGTCCAGGTTACCGATAATCCCGTACAGCGGCGTACGCAGCTCATGGCTGACGGTGGCCAGGAACATCGATTTCGACTGGCTGGCCTGTTCAGCCGCCTGCGCCATCTCCTGTAGCGACTCTTCCATTTTGACGCGGGAACTGACGTCCACCAGCACGCAAATCGCCACGTTTTCGTTGCGATAGCGCGAATGCACGAAGCTGATTTGCAGGTTGGTGTTGTTGCTGGTCAGCACATCGACGAAGTTAACCTGCTGGCCGCAGATTATCTGCGTCAGCCGCTGGCGGTCTTCGTGGGTCAGCATGTTGAGATAATTGTGCGCCAGCTCGTTACTCAGGATATTGGTTCCGTCCTGGGTACGCAGAATACAGATCCCTACCGGCGCCGAAGCGACGATTTTACGGTTGAACTGCTCGTGCTCTTCCAGACGTAATGCGTCAGATTCAGCCGGTAAGAAAATTCGCCGCTCGTACATCCGCGCCATGGTAAACAGCGCGATACCGGTGAGCAGGTTCAACAGCAGTGCATTAAGCACCAGAATACGAATACGCTCCAGGACCGCGTCCAGCGGTACTGAATAGACAATGCTCAATGACGAAGGCGCCAGCGTTTTCTTCAGCACCAGCTCACGATATCCGGCGGTGTAGCCAAACCACAGCCGTTCCTGCATCCCGCGCGTGCTGATACGCAGACGTGTATCCGGCCCGGCCAGCGAGATCAGCGTATTGCCATTATCATCAAGAATCGACACGCCCATGGGCATACTGCCCGGAGTAAAGAAGTTTTCGGCGCGGATGGTTTGCTCCACGCCCAGCAGTGCCTGCAGGCGGTTAGCCAGATAAACCGGCGTCAACGCGTAGAAGTAACCAACGCTATGGCGCGGCCCCTGTCCGACCCAGAACAGATTGCCGCCGCGGTCGTCCTGCGGCGCATTACGGTAGTCCATAATGCGCTGGTGCAGCTCTTTCAGCGCTTCGGTACGCTCAACCGGCATTTCGCGCAGGCCAAAGTTGGCCATACAGAGATTGTCGCTGCCGATCAGAAAGACACGATTAAGGTCATAAGCCGCCGAGAAATTTTCACGCCAGTAGCGCAGGAACCAGGCCAGCGACTCCAGCGGCCCACGCCAGGTGGTATCGAGCGCGCCGCAGTCGGAGTCAGAGAATAGCGGCTCAAAATCCGGCACGTCAGAACTGTCTTTTGAGGAAATGGCGGGCAACACGCCGTTGGCGGCGGTTAAGCGGTTTTCCGCAATGTACTTCAGCTCCTTTATCACATCGGAGGTTCGCTGGAAGTAGCGCTGCGCCTGATCGGAATTGAGGTTAAATTCCTGGCGAATTTCAGACTCTTTCTGATGCAGAGCATTCACAATATAGAACACCGACACCAGCGCGATAAGCAGCCAGAGCAGCAGCGCCAAAGCCCGGAACAGGTAGCGTGAGACTTTCAGCGTTGTGCGAAAGGAGACAAGATATTTCAAGTTGACGAAACTCCGCCGTCAATGGCAAACAGGATGTGGTTAAGGTAGCGGTAAAAGACTTTTACCGCAATGTTAATGAAAAAAGGGCCGGTTTTCACCAGCCCTTTCGCAACGTCGTATCACGATTACTCGTCTGCGTCGTCCGCAACGTCGTCATCGCTGTCGGTTTCCGGCGCGATTTCATCATCGCCTTCCGCCACGCTACCGTCGATAGCGTCCAGCTCTTCGTCGTCAACCGGCTCGGCCACGCGCTGCAGACCCACCACGTTTTCATCTTCCGCCGTACGGATGAGGATCACGCCCTGGGTGTTACGCCCTACCACGCTAACTTCCGATACGCGAGTACGCACCAGGGTGCCCGCATCGGTAATCATCATGATCTGGTCGCAGTCGTCAACCTGTACCGCGCCCACGACGGAGCCGTTACGCTCGGTCACTTTGATAGAGATAACGCCCTGCGTCGCACGCGACTTGGTCGGATACTCTTCAGCAGCGGTACGTTTACCGTAGCCGTTCTGGGTCACGGTCAGGATGGCGCCTTCGCCGCGCGGAATAATCAGCGACACAACGCTGTCTTTTTCCGCCAGCTTAATACCGCGTACGCCGGTCGCGGTACGACCCATCGCACGCACGGCATCTTCTTTAAAGCGCACCACTTTACCTGCGGCGGAGAACAGCATGACTTCATCGGTTCCGGAAGTCAGGTCAACGCCAATCAGCTCGTCGCCTTCGTTCAGGTTCACCGCGATAATACCGGCAGAACGCGGACGGCTGAACTCGGTCAGCGCCGTTTTCTTCACGGTACCGCTGGCGGTCGCCATAAAGACGTTCACGCCCTCTTCGTACTCGCGAACCGGCAGGATAGCGGTGATACGTTCGTTCGCTTCCAGCGGCAACAGGTTGACGATCGGACGGCCACGTGCGCCGCGGCTCGCTTCCGGCAGCTGATAGACCTTCATCCAGTACAGACGTCCACGGCTGGAGAAGCAGAGGATCGTATCGTGGGTGTTGGCCACCAGCAGGCGGTCGATAAAGTCTTCTTCTTTAATACGGGCTGCTGACTTGCCTTTACCGCCACGACGCTGAGCTTCGTAATCGGTAAGCGGCTGATACTTGACGTAACCCTGGTGAGACAGCGTCACGACAACATCTTCCTGGCTGATCAGATCTTCGATATTAATATCGGCGCTGTTGGCGGTGATTTCGGTACGACGTTCGTCACCGAACTGTTCGCGAACCAGCTCCAGCTCTTCGCGGATCACTTCCATCAGACGCTCGGCGCTGCCCAGAATGTGCAGCAGTTCAGCGATCTGTTCCAGCAGCTCTTTGTATTCGTCGAGCAGTTTTTCATGCTCAAGGCCGGTCAGTTTCTGCAGACGCAGATCCAGAATCGCCTGTGCCTGCTGTTCGGTCAGGTAGTATTTACCGTCGCGTACGCCAAACTCAGGTTCCAGCCATTCCGGACGCGCAGCGTCGTCGCCCGCACGTTCCAGCATCGCGGAAACGTTGCCCAGATCCCACGCCTGTGCCACCAGGCCCGCTTTCGCTTCGGCCGGCGTTGGCGCGCGACGGATCAGTTCAATGATCGGGTCGATGTTCGCCAGCGCAACCGCCAGCGCTTCAAGGATGTGCGCGCGGTCGCGTGCTTTACGCAGTTCGAAAATGGTACGGCGAGTCACCACTTCACGACGGTGACGCACGAACGCGGCGATAATATCTTTCAGGTTCATGATCTTCGGCTGACCATGGTGCAGCGCAACCATGTTGATACCGAAGGAGACCTGCAGCTGAGTCTGGGAGTAGAGGTTGTTCAGCACCACTTCCCCGACCGCGTCACGCTTCACTTCAATCACGATGCGCATACCGTCTTTATCAGACTCGTCACGCAGCGCGCTGATGCCTTCAACGCGTTTATCTTTTACCAGCTCGGCGATTTTCTCGATCAGGCGCGCTTTGTTCACCTGATACGGAATTTCGTGCACGATGATGGTTTCACGACCGTTTTTCGGGTCAACTTCCACTTCCGCGCGCGCGCGGATGTAAACTTTGCCACGACCGGTGCGATAGGCCTCTTCAATTCCGCGACGGCCATTAATAATGGCGGCAGTCGGGAAATCCGGACCCGGGATGTGTTCCATCAGGCCTTCGATAGTGATGTCTTCATTATCGACATAGGCCAGACAGCCGTTGATCACTTCCGTCAGGTTGTGCGGCGGAATGTTGGTCGCCATACCTACGGCGATACCGGACGAACCGTTAACCAGCAGGTTAGGAATTTTGGTCGGCATGACGTCCGGAATTTTTTCCGTGCCGTCATAGTTGTCCACGAAATCCACCGTCTCTTTTTCGAGATCGGCCATCAGTTCGTGAGCAATTTTCGCCAGACGGATTTCCGTATAACGCATTGCCGCGGCGGAGTCGCCGTCGATTGAACCGAAGTTCCCCTGGCCATCCACCAGCATGTAGCGCAGCGAGAACGGCTGGGCCATACGAACGATGGTGTCATATACCGCGGAGTCGCCGTGCGGGTGGTATTTACCGATCACGTCACCAACGACACGGGCTGATTTTTTGTAGGCTTTGTTCCAGTCATTGCCCAATACGTTCATGGCGTAAAGTACGCGACGGTGTACCGGCTTCAGGCCATCTCGGACATCCGGCAGCGCACGGCCAACAATGACCGACATCGCATAATCCAGATAAGAGTTCTTAAGCTCTTCCTCAATGTTGACCGGTGTAATTTCTCTCGCAAGGTCGCTCATCTAACCGCTATCCCTCTACTGTATTCCCGGATTCAAAGGTCGCAAATTATAACACATTAGCGTAAAGACAGGTAAACCCATTAGCACCTGCCAGACGCTTTATTCGCGCGTCGGTGCTGATATACTCGCAGACAATAATGAAATAAGGAGCAGGAACACCCATGAATGCCGAAAAAGCTGCGGTAGCGCATAACGTTGACCACGAAGAGATCGCCAAATTCGAGGCCGTCGCGTCACGCTGGTGGGATCTGGAAGGCGAATTTAAGCCTTTGCACCGCATTAACCCGCTGCGTCTGGGCTATATCGCCGAACGTTCTGGCGGCCTGTTCGGTAAAAAGGTGCTTGATGTTGGCTGCGGCGGCGGCATTCTGGCCGAAAGCATGGCGCGTGAAGGCGCGACGGTCACCGGGTTAGATATGGGCTTTGAGCCGCTGCAGGTCGCGAAACTGCACTCACTGGAAACCGGCATTCCCGTCGAGTACGTCCAGGAGACGGTTGAAGAGCACGCTGCAAAGCATGCCGGTCAGTATGATGTGGTGACCTGCATGGAGATGCTCGAACACGTGCCGGACCCGCAGTCGGTGGTGAAAGCCTGCGCGCAGCTGGTAAAACCCGGCGGCCAGGTGTTCTTCTCTACTCTTAACCGTAACGGCAAGTCCTGGCTGATGGCGGTCGTCGGCGCGGAATACATTCTGCGCATGGTGCCGAAGGGGACGCACGATGTGAAGAAATTCATCAAGCCCGCCGAACTGCTGAGCTGGGTTGACCAGACCGTGCTGAAAGAGCGCCATATGATTGGCCTGCACTATAACCCGATAACCAACCGCTTCAAGCTGGCGCCGGGCGTTGACGTTAACTATATGCTGCACACCACGGCAAAAGCCGAATAAGCAGCCAACACGCTCTGTAGGCCGGATAAGACGCGTCAGCGTCGCCATCCGGCAATGATTCCGACAGCAATGCCTGATGGCGCTTCGCTTATCAGGCCTACCAATCATGAGTATTGTCACCACGACGAAATTGCGCTGCATCATTTGCGCAATTTCCCCCTTCGCCGAAGAAATCAGCACTCGATCAAATTTTCATTTTTTTTTGCATATTATTGACATCCCCGCCAGCCCTTATGCGCCGTGGACTTAGCCTTTTTTACGCTTTATCAACCTCAATTTAACGCCAAAATCAACCCTTGTACTCAAAAGAATCCAGACTAGAATACTCACCATATAGCGTTCAATTAATCAACGAACCCCTACATGTAGTATTTATCCACAGGTTTTACGACTACCGGAATTGTGGATAAATCGGGGGATATTTTCCTTTTCACGGACAGGTAAAAATCACATGAATCAGAGTCTGCTGGTGACGAAGCGTGACGGCCGCACAGAGCGCATTAACCTCGACAAAATTCATCGCGTGCTGGATTGGGCGGCGGAAGGGCTGCATAACGTGTCGATCTCTCAGGTCGAACTGCGTTCGCACATCCAGTTCTACGACGGAATTAAAACGTCTGACATTCATGAAACGATTATTAAGGCCGCTGCTGACCTGATCTCTCGCGAAGCGCCGGACTACCAGTACCTGGCCGCGCGTCTGGCGGTGTTCCACCTGCGTAAAAAAGCCTACGGCCAGTTCGAGCCGCCGGCGCTGTTTGACCACGTGAAAAACATGGTTGACCTGGGTAAATACGACAATCATCTGCTGGAAGACTATACGGAAGAAGAGTTCAAGCAGATGGACTCGTTTATCGTTCACGACCGTGACATGACCTTCTCCTACGCTGCCGTTAAGCAGCTGGAAGGCAAATATCTGGTCCAGAACCGCGTCACCGGCGAAATCTACGAGAGCGCGCAGTTCCTCTATATTCTGGTGGCGGCATGCCTGTTCTCCAACTACCCGCGTGAAACCCGTCTGAGCTACGTGAAGCGCTTCTACGATGCGGTTTCCACGTTCAAAATCTCGCTGCCGACGCCGATTATGTCCGGCGTGCGTACCCCAACCCGTCAGTTCAGCTCCTGCGTACTGATCGAGTGCGGCGACAGCCTGGACTCCATCAACGCCACCTCCAGCGCGATTGTGAAATACGTTTCCCAGCGTGCCGGTATCGGTATCAACGCTGGCCGCATTCGTGCGCTGGGTAGCCCGATTCGCGGCGGTGAAGCCTTCCACACCGGCTGCATCCCGTTCTACAAGCACTTCCAGACCGCGGTGAAATCCTGTTCGCAGGGCGGCGTGCGCGGCGGCGCGGCAACCCTCTTCTACCCAATGTGGCATCTGGAAGTGGAAAGCCTGCTGGTGCTGAAAAACAACCGCGGCGTTGAAGGTAACCGCGTGCGTCACATGGACTACGGCGTACAGATCAACAAGCTGATGTACACCCGTCTGCTGAAAGGCGGCGACATCACCCTGTTCAGCCCGTCCGACGTCCCGGGGCTGTACGATGCGTTCTTCGCCGACCAGGACGAATTTGAGCGTCTGTACGTGAAATACGAAAACGACGACAGCATCCGTAAACAGCGCGTGAAAGCGGTCGACCTGTTCTCGCTGATGATGCAGGAACGTGCCTCTACTGGCCGTATCTACATTCAGAACGTTGACCACTGCAACACCCATAGCCCGTTTGACCCGGCCGTTGCGCCAGTGCGCCAGTCTAACCTGTGCCTGGAAATCGCCCTGCCGACCAAACCGCTGGACGACGTTAACGACGAAAACGGCGAAATCGCCCTGTGTACGCTGTCGGCGTTCAACCTGGGCGCCATCGGCAGCCTTGCTGAACTGGAAGAGCTGGCCGTGCTGGCCGTGCGTGCGCTCGATGCCCTGCTGGATTACCAGGACTACCCGATTAAAGCCGCACAGCGCGGTGCGATGGGTCGTCGTACGCTGGGTATCGGCGTTATCAACTTCGCCTACTGGCTGGCCAAAAACGGTAAGCGCTACTCCGACGGCAGCGCCAACAACCTGACCCACCAGACTTTCGAAGCCATTCAGTACTACCTGCTGAAGGCCTCTAACGAGCTGGCGAAAGAGCAAGGCGCGTGCCCGTGGTTCAACGAAACCACCTATGCCCAGGGTATCCTGCCGATCGACACCTACAAGAAAGACCTGGATGCGATTACCAACGAGCCGCTGCACCTGGACTGGGAAGCGCTGCGTGAGTCCATCAAGACCCACGGCCTGCGTAACTCCACGCTCTCCGCGCTGATGCCGTCCGAGACCTCTTCGCAGATCTCCAACGCCACCAACGGCATTGAGCCGCCGCGCGGCTACGTGAGCATCAAAGCATCGAAAGACGGTATTCTGCGTCAGGTTGTGCCGGACTACGAACACCTGGGCAACGCCTACGAGCTGCTGTGGGAAATGCCGAACAACGATGGCTATCTGCAGCTGGTCGGCATTATGCAGAAGTTTATCGACCAGGCGATTTCCGCCAACACCAACTACGACCCGACGCGCTTCCCGTCAGGCAAAGTACCGATGCAGCAGCTGCTTAAAGACCTGCTGACCGCCTATAAATTTGGCGTGAAGACTCTGTACTATCAAAACACCCGCGACGGTGCGGAAGATGCGCAGGACGATCTGGTGCCGTCCATTCAGGACGATGGCTGCGAAAGCGGCGCCTGTAAGATCTAATAACGATTGCCGGGCAGCGCTACGCTGACCCGGCCTTGCTTTCCGTACCAACCAAAACCCTTTTCGGTGTACGGATTTATTTGCGATGATATTGTAAGCAGGTAAGTAAACGCCATCCGGCATTACTCTCCAGACAGGATTGACATCAATGGCATACACCACTTTTTCACAGACGAAAAACGATCAGCTCAAAGAGCCGATGTTCTTTGGCCAGCCGGTCAACGTGGCACGCTACGACCAGCAGAAATACGACATCTTCGAAAAGCTGATTGAAAAACAGCTCTCCTTCTTCTGGCGTCCGGAAGAAGTTGACGTGTCCCGCGACCGCATTGACTATCAGGCGCTGCCGGAACACGAAAAGCACATTTTCATCAGCAACCTGAAGTATCAGACCCTGCTGGACTCCATTCAGGGCCGTAGCCCGAACGTAGCGCTGCTGCCGCTGATCTCGATTCCTGAGCTGGAAACCTGGGTGGAAACGTGGGCGTTCTCCGAAACGATCCACTCGCGCTCCTACACCCACATCATCCGCAACATCGTCAACGATCCGGCGATTGTGTTTGATGACATCGTCACCAACGAACAGATTCAGAAACGTGCCGAAGGCATCTCCAGCTATTACGACGACCTGATCGAAATGACCAGCTACTGGCATCTGCTGGGCGAAGGCACCCACACCGTTAACGGAAAAACCGTGACCGTGAACCTGCGCGAGCTGAAGAAAAAGCTGTATATCTGCCTGATGAGCGTCAACGCGCTGGAAGCCATTCGCTTCTACGTCAGCTTTGCCTGCTCCTTCGCCTTCGCCGAGCGCGAGCTGATGGAAGGCAACGCCAAAATCATTCGTCTGATCGCCCGCGACGAAGCGCTGCACCTGACCGGCACTCAGCACATGCTGAACCTGCTGCGCAGCGGCGCGGATGACCCGGAAATGGCGGAGATTGCCGAAGAGTGCAAGCAAGAGTGCTACGACCTGTTCGTGCAGGCCGCCCAGCAGGAAAAAGAGTGGGCGGATTATCTGTTCCGCGACGGCTCAATGATTGGCCTGAACAAAGACATCCTGTGCCAGTACGTTGAGTACATCACCAATATCCGCATGCAGGCAGTCGGTCTGGATCTGCCGTTCCAGACGCGCTCCAACCCGATTCCATGGATCAACACCTGGCTGGTGTCTGATAACGTGCAGGTCGCGCCGCAGGAAGTGGAAGTCAGCTCTTACCTGGTTGGGCAGATTGACTCGGAAGTCGATACTGACGATCTCAGCAACTTCCAGCTTTGATATGAGCCGCGTTTTTCTGCGCATCACTGGCACACGGTTGCTGTGCCAGGATGAACACCCGTCCCTGCTGGCGGCGCTGGAGTCTCACAATGTTGAGGTGGAGTACCAGTGTCGCGAAGGCTACTGCGGCTCCTGCCGCACGCGGCTGGTCTCCGGTCAGGTTGACTGGTTGACCGAACCGCTGGCCTTTATTCAGCCGGATGAAATTTTGCCCTGCTGCTGCAGGGCAAAAGGTGATATCGAAATTGAGATGTAACGGTTAGTGCACTTCGTGTGCGCTAACTAACGGCATCGCGCCACGGCGTTTCATCTGCGCGATATACAGCGCGCCCGCCAGTACCACCAGCACCGCGCCGACCAGGTAAATCGCCCGGTAGCCGACCCCTTCCACCATCAGCCCCATCACGAACGCGCCGATCGCCAGCCCGGCATCCATCGCGTTAAAGAACAGCGAGTTCGCCACGCCAATTTTATGCGGTTCAACCGAGCTGATAATCTGCGTCTGGAAGATGGGCGTTACCGAGCCGTAACCGATGCCAATCAGCGCGCCAGCGAGAATCATCGACACGCTGCCGTGGGTATAGCCCAGTACCACCAGGCCGACGGTGAAGGCCAACAGGCAAGGATAGACCACATACTTCGGCCCTTTGCGGTCGCAAACGTTGCCGGTAAAGGCGCGGCAGATCATCAGGAACACCGCGTAACACAGCAGGAAGTTGCTGGCGGCGGCCATCAGGTCCAGCTCACGGGCATACAGCGCCAGGAAGGCCGAGACGCCAGCGTAGGAGAAGGTCATAAAGAAGGTGACCATGGCAAACGGCATCGCGGCTTTATCAAACATGGCGGAGAAGCCGAGCTTCGGCTGCGAACCGTCCGCATGACGAATCACCGGCGGTACACGGACAATCAATGACAACACAATACCAATCGCCGCCACCGCCGTACACATCCAGAACGCCTGGCTGAATGCGCTATGGCGCGCCATGTTCAGGCCAATCCACGGCCCCACGACCATCGCCAGCCCCATCGCTAAAGAGAAAAAGCTGATGCCCTCCCCACGTCGGGAGGCGGGTATCAACCGCGCGGAGATGGTCCCTTTTACCGTCGTAATAATCCCGAAGGTTATTCCGTGCAGCACGCGAATAAACAGCAGCGCTTCAATAGAATGGCAAAATGGATACAGCGCGGTGACAACCAAAAACGCCAGAGAGGAAAGCATCAGAATCGTTTTGTTCGAATATTTCCCCACCCACTGCCCGGCAAAAGGTCGCACAACAATCGCAGCGGCGAGGAAGCACGTGACCAACAGGCCGGCCTTATCGGCGGTGGCGTGTAGGGTATCGGCAATATAAATAGGGAGTAACGTCAGGAGGACATAAAACACGAAGAAAATAATAAAGCTAATAATCGTGATGGCCCAAAAATCTTTAGTCCATAATTTTTCTTTCATTGATTGGCAACCTTGTCCCTACGGCGCGCAGTAATACATTCACCTTGAA
Organism: Kluyvera sp. CRP; assembly: GCF_019930565.1. Classification (NCBI taxonomy): domain Bacteria; kingdom Pseudomonadati; phylum Pseudomonadota; class Gammaproteobacteria; order Enterobacterales; family Enterobacteriaceae; genus Kluyvera; species Kluyvera sp. CRP. The sequence goes on from NZ_CP082841.1 coordinate 4,619,962, forward strand.
TATATAAATTCAATAATGCATCACAAATAAAAATAATCGCGTGCGTAATTTTGTGATTAAGTCCGTTGAAAAATAATAGGCATCATTGTTTAATTAGTAAAATTAATCATTTTAATAAGTTTAATTAGAGATAACTAATGACACTCACGCAAATCAACGCGCTGCTGACGGTGCTGGAGTGCGGCGGATTCACCGAGGCCGGTAAACGTCTGTTTATGACGCAATCGGCAGTCAGCCAGGCCATCTCCGCGCTGGAAGAGGAGTTAGGTGTCGCTATTATGCTACGCGAGCGGCGTAAAGCGATTTGCCTGACGCCCGCGGGCGAGCGTATCGTCGCTCACCTGCACCGCTTAATGAGCGAAGTTCACGCGGTGAAAGAAATTGCCGAACAGGAAAAAAAGACCCCGCAGCGCCTGCTACGGATTGGCTGCTTCCCGAGTATTTGCGCCAGCGTGCTGCCCGCCGTGGTGCGCTATTTTGAACAGCATCATCCGAATATTAAAATTGTTCCTCATGAAGCCAACAGCGCGGAAATTATTGAGGCAATTCGCAATAATGATATCGACGCGGGTTTTGTGCATATTCCGGTCGAAGGTATGTTTGTCACGCCGATATATAAAGACCGTTTTACCGTCGTGGTCCCCGAGAATCACCCTTTTGCGGCGCAAAAGCAGGTCTCGCTCAGCGCACTGCGCGACGAACCGCTTATCGTCAGTAAAGGGCGTTACGAAATGAGCATCATGGCGCTGTTTGCGGGCATGAATATGACGCCGCAAATCAAATACGAGTTTAACCACCCCAGCACCGCAATGAGCTTTATCCACCAGGGGCTGGGCATCGCGCTTCTGCCGGAACTGACGCTCAAAACGCTGGCGCAGCCGCTGCATTTCGTGCCGCTGGAGCCCGCGTTCTATCGCCAGATTTCACTGATCGCCCGCGAACCGCCGGTCGAAGGGAGTCCGTTGCAACGGCTGCTCGCATGCTTGCACCAGTTAGCCCACGACGGAAGCCTTTAAGAAAGTCGATATATGCCGCAAAACGCGCAGTAATGCTTTCGATAAATGCTCGAATATGTTCGATATCAAACAATTTATATTGGTGATGTGACTTAATGTGCTTAAAACGAACATTGAGGACACATAATGGACAGCGCCTCTGCACGTGATTTTGACGTCATTATTATCGGTGGCGGCGCCACTGGCGCCGGTATCGCCCGCGACTGCGCCCTGCGCGGCCTGAAGGCTGCGCTGGTTGAACGCTTTGATATCGCCACGGGGGCAACCGGGCGTAACCATGGCCTGCTGCACAGCGGCGCGCGCTATGCGGTCACCGACAGCGAATCGGCGCGCGAGTGTATCAGTGAAAACCAGATCCTGCGCCGTATTGCTCGCCACTGCATTGAGCCAACCAGCGGCCTGTTTATCACCCTGCCGGAAGATGACCTCCAGTACCAACACACCTTTATCAACGCCTGCCGCGCCGCAGGCATTGAGGCCGAAGCCATCGACCCTGCTCAGGCCAGAAGAATGGAACCGTCGGTCAACCCCGCGTTAGTCGGCGCGGTACGCGTGCCGGACGGTACAGTAGACCCCTTCCGCCTGACCGCCGCCAATATGCTCGACGCGCGCGAACACGACGCCACTATTCTGACCGCTCATGAAGTGATGGGCCTTATCCGCCACGGCGATCGCATACAGGGCGTGACGCTGCTGAATCACCATAGCGGTGAAATGTGCGAACTGCATGCGCCGGTGGTGGTTAACGCCGCCGGTATCTGGGGCCAGCGCATCGCGGAATATGCCGATTTACGCATCCGCATGTTCCCGGCCAAAGGATCGCTGCTGATCTTCGAAAGCCGGATGAACCAGCACGTGATCAACCGCTGTCGCCCGCCGGCCGACGCCGATATTCTGGTGCCTGGCGATACCATTTCGCTGATTGGCACTACGTCGACACACATTGATTATGCCGATATCGATCGCTGCCGCGTCACGCCTGACGAGGTGGACATCCTGCTGCGTGAAGGGGAAAAACTGGCCCCGCGCATGGCCAGTACGCGTATTTTGCGCGCCTACTGCGGCGTGCGCCCGCTGGTTGCCAGCGACGACGATCCCAGCGGACGCAACGTCAGCCGCGGTATTGTGCTGCTGGACCACGCCGAGCGCGATGGTCTGGAAGGGTTTATCACTATTACCGGCGGCAAACTGATGACCTATCGCCTGATGGCGGAATGGGCCACCGATGCCGTCTGCCGCAAGCTGAATCATCATCGCCCCTGCGTCACCGCCGACACGCCGCTGCCCGGTTCGCAGGAGTCTACGGAAAAAACCTTGCAGCGCATGATTTCGCTGCCCGCGCCGCTGCGCGGCTCGGCGGTTTATCGCCACGGCGATCGCACCCCGGAGTGGCTTGGCAACAGCCGCCTGTACCGCAGCGTGGTGTGTGAATGCGAAGCGGTGACCGCGGGTGAGGTGCAGTACGCGGTGGAAAATCTGGCGGTCAATAATCTGCTGGATTTGCGCCGTCGTACGCGGGTCGGCATGGGGACCTGCCAGGGGGAACTCTGCGCATGTCGGGCGAGCGGCTTGCTGCATCGCTATAACGTTACCACCGCTGCGCAGTCGCTGGAGCAGCTGTCCGATTTTCTCAACGAACGCTGGAAAGGCGTGCAGCCTATCGCCTGGGGCGATGCGCTACGTGAAAGCGAGCTAACCCGCTGGGTGTATCAGGGGCTGTGTGGTTTAGACAAGGAGTCCAGTCATGAAATTTGATAGCGTGATTATCGGCGGTGGGCTGGCCGGGCTGCTGTGCGGAATACGTCTACAGCAGGCAGGGCTTCGCTGTGCAATCGTCACGCGCGGCCAGAGCGCGCTGCATTTTTCGTCCGGATCGCTGGACTTGCTCAGCGCGCTGCCCGACGGCCAACGGGTCGACGAGCCGACGCCAGGGCTGGCCTTACTGGCCGCCCAGTCGCCACAGCATCCTTATTCCAAACTGGGCAGCGATAATGTGCTGCACTATGCGCAGCAAACGCAGACGCTGCTGAGCGATTGCGGTATCAAAATGCAGGGTCACGCAGCGCAGCCACACCAGCGCGTCACGCCGCTCGGCACGCTACGCCCCGCCTGGCTCAGCCCGGCTGAAGTGCCAGTTGCGCCGCTGGCGACAGGTTCACTTCGCGTGGTCGGTATCAGCGGCTTTCTGGATTTCCAGCCGCATCTGGCGGCCGAATCCCTGCAACAACAGGGGCTGGCGGCCGAAACCGCTGAAATCGATCTGCCGGAACTGGACGTATTGCGCGACAACCCTACCGAGTTTCGCGCCGCCAGTATTGCCCGCGTGCTCGATGAAAAAGCGCTCTGGCATCCCCTGTATGAAGCATTACTGCCGCTGTGTGCTGGGCAAGACGCGCTGCTCATGCCCGCCGTCTTTGGTTTGCGCGATACCGCACTGTTTGACTGGCTCAACGCCAGCCTGCCCTGCGCATTATTTCTGTTGCCTACGCTGCCGCCCTCGGTGCCTGGTATGCGTCTGCACGCCGCGCTTCAGCGGCGGTTTATCGCTCTCGGCGGTACCTGGATGGCAGGCGACGAGGTGGTACGCGTCAGCCAGGTCGAGGGGGAAATTCAGGCTATCTGGACGCGTAATCACGGCGATATACCGCTGCGCCCGCGCTTTGCCGTACTGGCCAGCGGTAGCTTTTTCAGCAACGGCTTAACCGCCGAACGCGATGGGATTCGCGAGTCAGTGCTGGGGCTGGATATTATGCAGCCCGCGCCGCGCGCGGCCTGGTATCGCGACGATTTCTTTGATCCGCAGCCATGGCAACAGTCTGGTGTCATCGTCGATAACGCCTTGCGCCCCGCATTGCACGGGAAAACCGTGTTGAACCTGTTCGCCATTGGTTCAGTATTAGGCGGCTACGATCCGATTGCCCAAGGCTGCGGCGGCGGCGTTTGTGCCGCGACCGCCCTGCATGCCGCCAAACAGATCATCGGCCTGGCGGGAGGTGAAGCATGAACCAGCAAAGTTTTGAAAACTGCATCAAATGTACCGTGTGCACCACCGTCTGCCCGGTGAGCCGCGTCAACCCGCGCTATCCGGGGCCAAAACAGGCGGGGCCAGATGGCGAACGCCTGCGGCGTAAAGACAGCGCGCTGTACGATGAAGCGCTCAAGTACTGCATCAACTGCAAGCGCTGCGAAGTGGCCTGCCCTTCCGATGTGAAAATCGGCGATATTATCCAGCGCGCGCGCGCCGACTATAGCCAACAAAAACCCGGCCTGCGCGATGCGATTCTCAGCCATACCGACCTGATGGGTACGCTTTCCACGCCGTTTGCGCCCATCGTCAACGCCACCACCGGCCTGAAGCCGGTACGCCAGCTGCTGGACATCGCGCTGAAAATCGACCATCGCCGCAGCCTGCCAAAATACTCCTTCGGCAGCTTCCGTCGCCGCTATCAGCGGATCGCCGCGCAGCAAGCGCAATATGCTGAACAGGTGGCGTTCTTTCACGGCTGTTACGTGAACTACAACCACCCGCAGTTGGGGTTCGATCTGATTGGCGTGCTTAACGCGATGGGCATCGGCGTGCAGTTGCTCAGCAAAGAGAAGTGCTGCGGCGTGCCGCTGATTGCTAACGGCTTCTTTGATAAAGCGCGGCGTCAGGCGCAAACCAACGTCGCTTCGCTGCGAGAAGCCATCGAGACAAACCATCTGCCGGTGCTGGCAACCTCATCCACCTGCACGTTTACGCTACGCGATGAGTATCCGCATCTGCTGGAAGTTGATAATCACGGCCTGCGCGACAGCATTGAGCTGGCCACGCGCTGGCTGTGGCGCAAGCTGGACGACGGCGCGAAGCTGCCGCTCAAACCATTACCGCTGAAGGTGGTGTATCACGCACCGTGTCATATGGAGAAGATGGGCTGGTCGCTGTATACGCTGGAACTGCTGCGGCAAATTCCGGGGCTGGAGCTTCAGGTGCTCGAATCGCAATGCTGCGGTATTGCCGGAACCTATGGTTTCAAAAGCGAGAACTACCCGACATCGCAGGCGATAGGCGCGCCGCTGTTTGCCCAAATTGAGGCCAGCGGCGCGGATCTGGTGATCACCGATTGCGAGACCTGTAAATGGCAGATTGAGATGTCCACCAGCAAGCGATGCGAGCATCCGATTACACTGCTGGCCCGGGCGTTGGCCCGATAAGCTGCGCCCCAACGGTCCCCTCGCCCCTTTGGGGAGAGGGTTAGGGTGAGGGGAAATGGGCGGATTGGTTAACGCATGATTACCCTCACCCCGGCCCTCTCCCTGAAAGGGAGAGGGGGAAAACAACGCGCCATCGGGCGCTTACAGCACCAGCGAATCAACCACGTTAATCCAGCCATGTTCGCTGGCCACCGGTTTGCCGTGGAGCCAGCGACGCAGCATGTTCAGCGCCATCATGGCGCACACTTCCTGGCGTATCGCCAGGCCATGACGCGTATTGCTGAACTTCACCTGTAGCGCGTGAGTGCCTTCCGGCGTCGAGAGTGCAAAGTTAATGTGCTCGCTCTCCAGCCCGCTCACCGCCAGGGCCAGCCCGGCAAAATGATTCACCCGCCGCTCGGCGGCCCAACGTGCGGTTTGCGCCAGCGTCTCATCCTGCGGCGGCACCACTTCACTCGCCAGCAGCGGCGCACCGGCGCGAGAAAGCTGGAGCGCGATAAGCCCGCTGGTAAACTGCTCGCTTAGCGTCAGGCTTAGCTGTTTTTCTTTCAGCACGCGGGCCAGCTGTGCAGGCAGCCCCTCAGTACCTTCAAAAATCAGGCTTTCCCCGGCCACTTTCTGCACCTCTGGCCATAGCGCCAGCATCGCCTCGCGATGTTCCGACGGCCCGGTCAGCTTCAGTTCAATAATCGGCATGGAAGAACGGTAGCCCATGGTCACGCCCGGCGGCAGATCGAGATGCTGCAGGCTCTGGGCGAGATCGCTTTCCGAGCGGCCAAACGTGGTTAAGCGCAGGCAAACCGGCGGCTCGCCAACCGGATAACGCTGACGAATGCGCGGCAAAATTTCATGTTCCACCATCACCTTAAATTCAGACGGCACGCCCGGTGTGAAGAACATCAGACAACGGTTGAGCTTAACGGCAAAACCGCAGGCGGTGCCAACCGGATTATCAATCAACTCGGCGCTGGCGGGAATCTCAGCCTGCTTGCGATTGCTCGGCGCCATGACGCGGCCACGCTCGCTGAAGAAGCGCTCCATAAACGCCAGCCACTCCTCGTGCAGAATCAGCGACTCACCCTTCGCGGTGGCGGCCGCCAGAGCGCTGAGGTCATCGCTGGTCGGCCCCAGGCCGCCATTGACGATGAGGATGTCAGCCTGCGTGCTACGCTCGCGCAGAATCGCCACTAAATCGTCCAGGTTATCCCCCACGGTATTGCGGCGGGACAACGGAATACCCTGCTGGAAACAAAAATCGGCAAGCCAGGCTGCGTTTGTATCGACGATCTGCCCCGATAAGACTTCGTCACCGGTGGACAGCATCTCTACCGTTATCATCACTTTCTCCAATAAAAAGAGGACGATTAACTATAACGCAAGCGAAGGATTTAAGAAGAGAAAACTGGCGCAGCGGACGCTGCGCCGGAGAAAATCAGAATGATGCGCTGACGCCAACGTACGGGCCATCGGCCACCGCGTTGTCGCGGTTGCCGTCTTTACCCGCCAGGTTCAGGTAACGATAGCCCGCTTCAATGCTGATTGGACGCATAAGGGTGAAACGCGCGCCCGCATTGGCTTCAGTGTAGCTGTCGATGCCGCTGGACAGGGAATCCGGAGAGTAGTAGTACTCGCCGAACAGACGCAGGCTGTCGCCAATTTTCCACTGCAGGCCGCCGCCAACCGCTGCCGCATAGCCTTCGTCGCCATCGTTCGGGTTCGTGTAGATACCTTTACCACCAACGGTCGCCAGGAACGGACCCAGCGGGATATTCAGCCCAAGGCCCAGACCCGCGACGTCGCCGTCGTCGTCGTTGTGCGTCCAGTTACCGGTTAATGCCAGGCCCGACGTTTCGGTGCCCAGACCAAAGCCCAGGTTGGTATAATCTTTACCGGCCTGACCGTTAAAACTGATCGCACTCGCTGACGCAGAGACAAACATCAGCCCCGCCAGACTCAATAACACGCTCTTTTTCATCTTATTCCTTTCACGCAAAGCGAAAATAAACCCCATAACCCGCTGAATTGTACTGCGATACACGGCGGATTCAATGTACGAAACGGACAATAATCGCCGGGATTGTAACGAATTACTTCCCATCCATCCGCAACAATGATGTTTATTATTCACAAAATAGCTGCAATTTATTATTGATCAGGATAACTGTGTGGCAACCCAGAGGGTCAGCTGATGTCGTGAGACTTTTATGCCGCCGCTTGTCATCGCTTCGGGCAAGCGCAGCCAACGGCAAGGCTGCTGGAAACCGGCCAGTTTATCTTTTGCCCAGGCGGCCAACTGCGGTAAATCCAGCGCAGGTTCGCCCTCCACCACCGCCACCGGGCGCTGACCAAATTCAGCGTCATCCACCGGGACAACAAACACCTGATTCACCAAAGGGTGCTGGACGATAACCCGCTCGACCTCTTCCGGCTGAATACCTTCGCCGCCGCTGAAAAACAGGTTATCCAGGCGGCCAATCACCCGCAGCCGACCGTCATGCAGCTCGCCGCGATCGCGGGTGGCAAACCAGCCTTCGGCGTTGACTAACGGCGCTAAACGCCCATCGCGCCAGTAGCCTGCCGCCATGCTGCTGGCCCGCAACCAAATTTCGCCGTCCACCAGGCGCAACTCCCGGCCCGGCAGCGGTGCGCCCACATCGTCCCCACCGTTGGCCTCGCGGGCGCAAACGGTAGAGGCAAATTCGGTCAGACCGTAGCCGCAAAAGGTGCGAATCCCTCGGGCTGCCGCCTGTTCGGTCAGTTCGGCAGGAATGGCCGCACCGCCCAACAATACCGCCTTCAGGGACAGCGGTTGATTGTCATTCAGCAGTCGCCACAGCTGCGTCGGCACCAACGAGGCATGGGTGCAATGCGCCAGCGCCTCGGCTAATGGACGTTCGCTGACCGCCATCTGCGCGCCCGCCAGCAGCCATCGCCAGAAGATGCCCTGCCCGGAAACATGAAACAGCGGCAGCGACAGCAGCCAACCGTCATTTTCGCCGAACGGTATCAGGCTCAATACCCCTTCCGCGCTCGCCAGGTGCGCCGCACAGCGGTGTACGGCGGCCTTCGGTAACCCTGTCGAACCGGAGGTCAACGTCATTGATGCCAGACGATCCGCCTGCCACTCCACCTCGCGATACTCCTCCGCCTCTTGCAGGCTGAGCGCCGGGAGACCGTAATGCGCTTGCGCATCAAAATTCAGGATGTGGCTAAGGGTGAGCGCCGGCAGTAGCTCGCCAACCAGCGATGCAGGCAGGCGTGGGTTGAGCGGTAAAATCCGCGCGCCGCACTGGAGCAGCGCCAGCCAGGCCAACACGGCGTCCGCGCTGTTACGCGCGCACAGCGCCACGCCATCCTCAGCTTTGACGCCCTGCGTCTGAAACCCCGCGGCGAGCCGATCAATACGCTGGCACAGCGTTGGCCAGTTCAGGCTTTCATTATCAAAACGCAGCGCTATCTTCCCGTCGCGTCGCGCGCGCCAGTGTCGCCATGGCCAGGTTGTGAAAGTCACAGTAACGGCTCCATATCCTCAATCGCGCCGCACGGCAGCGGGCTTTCCGGCCAACAGCGAATCAGCTGCGTCTGCATCAGATTCAGCGTGTCGAGGCCCGGCATGGTCTGCGGCGTCAGCCAGGCGGCAATGCGCGCCAGTTGGGTCAGCCCAAGGCTGGATTCGAGAGAAGAGCTGATGACCGCCGTCAGGCCAAGGGCATGCGCCGCGTCGACCTGTTCTTTCACCCGCGCCAGGCTGCCGGTCAGCGTCGGCTTAATGACCACCGCCCGCACGCCCGGTTCAGCCGCAAAGCGAAAATCCGCTTCCCGCAGGCTTTCGTCCCAGGCAATCGCGATGCCGGTTTCCCGGGCAAAGGCGCGCGAGTCGTCACGGGTTTTACAGGGTTCTTCGAGGAAGGCAATCCGGGAACGGTTATGCGGATTAACGTATTTGGCGAACTGCTGGGCTTTCAACGGCGTCCAGGCGCGGTTGGCGTCAAGGCGCAGCGTCAGCTCAGGCACCGCTTCCAGCAGCAGGTTGACCACCATGCCGTCGCGTACCGCTTCGTACAGGCCCACTTTCACCTTCGCCACTTTCTCACCGGGCATCTCAGCAAGCTTCAGCACCAGATCGTCAGGATCGCCGGTACACAGCGGCGCCGCGCGATAGTCTGCCGCCAACGGTAGCGCATCGTTGACTTCCGCCAGCGCGCAGCTGATGCCAAACGCCACGGAAGGCACGTCGGGCAACGGCGCGTCACTGCCCTGCCGCCAGGCGTCGGCCCAGGCCAGCAGCGCAGACTGCGCCTCGTCCAACGTTTCGCGGCTAAAGCCCGGCAGTGGGGAGATTTCTCCCCAGCCGTCCCGTTCGCCATCACGCAGGTAGATGAATAACCCGTCGCGGGTTTTCAGCCGCCGATCGCGCAGCACCACACCCGCGTCCATTGGAATCTGCCAGCGATAAACCTGCGCGCTACGCATTACGGGTTCCGTTTGAATTTGCTGAAGTCTGGCTGACGCTTCTGGTTGAAGGCGTTGCGGCCTTCCTGACCTTCTTCCGTCATGTAGAACAGCATGGTGGCGTTCCCCGCCAGCTCCTGCAGACCGGCCTGGCCGTCGCAGTCAGCGTTCAATGCCGCTTTCAGGCAGCGCAGCGCCATCGGGCTGTTTTGCAGCATTTCGCGGCACCAGCGCACGGTCTCTTTTTCCAGATCCGCCAGCGGAACCACGGTGTTCACCAGGCCCATATCCAGCGCCGCTTTGGCATCGTACTGACGGCACAGGAACCAGATTTCACGCGCTTTTTTCTGACCCACGATGCGCGCCATGTAAGACGCGCCCCAGCCGCCGTCGAAGGAGCCCACTTTCGGGCCGGTCTGGCCGAAGATGGCGTTTTCCGCCGCAATGGTCAGGTCGCACATCATGTGCAGCACGTGGCCGCCGCCGATGGAGTAGCCAGCCACCATCGCCACCACCGGTTTCGGGCAGGTGCGAATCTGACGCTGGAAGTCGAGAACGTTCAGGTGATGTACGCCGCTGTCGTCCTGGTAGCCGCCGTAGTCACCGCGTACTTTCTGGTCGCCGCCGGCGCAGAAGGCTTTATCACCTTCGCCGGTTAAAATGATCACGCCGACATTGTCGTCATAGCGCGCGTCCGCCAGCGCCTGGATCATTTCTTTGACCGTCAGCGGACGAAACGCGTTGCGTACCTGCGGGCGATTGATGGTGATTTTAGCGATGCCGTCAGCCGATTTTTCATAACGAATGTCGGTAAAGCCTTCGGAACAGTCGTGCCACTCGGCAGGGGCGTACAGCATAGCTTCATCAGGATAAATCATAGCGATTCCTATAAGTTAGCAGGCAAAATCTGCGCCAGACACGCGACGACGCCTGCGGGATTTTCCCGGTGCGCGTTGTGTCCGGCATCACGAATAATATGGCAAGGCAGCGCCAGCGTTTCGGCAATCGCCTGAAACTTGCGGTCGTGCTCGCCACAGAGATACCAGAAAGGGAAAGTACGGGCTTGCAGCGCCGGACGCAGATCGTCCTGCACCGCGAGAGAGGTGGCCAGCAGCATCGCCGCCAGCCCAACGCCGTGGTTCTGCTGGCGTAGCGCCACCAGCGCATCGCGCTGTTCGGCGGTCAGGCTGGCGAACACCGGCTGCTGATACCAGTCGGCAAAGACCTCAGCCAGCGGCTGCTGGGCAAAACGCTGCGCCCACTGTCGGTCGTTGCGCCAGCGCTGCGCGCGTTCGGCGTCGTTCATCAGGCCGGGATGACCGCCTTCGACGATAACGCCTGCCAGGCCGTCTGCCCGCGAGCCACAGGCGTAGTGCATCGCCACCCGGCCGCCCAGCGAGTACCCCACCAGCCAGTAATTAAGTATGTTGTAACTAAGCAACGTCGCCGTGAGCAACGCATCCACGTCGGCGAAGCCGTCTACCTGCACGTTCGCCGAGCTACCATGGCCGGGGAGATCGATATACAGCCGGTTGGCGCGCGTAAAGCGTTCGCCCACCGGCCGCCATTCCCGATGGTCGCCGGAAAAACCGTGCAGGAACACCAGCCACGGCTGCGTTGGGTCGCCCCGCTCGGCGACGGCGTGGAGAATCATAGATGACTCACCTGCGCCAGCAGTTGTTGCAGCGTTTGCGCGCCGTCGGTGTCGTTAACCACCAGTTCAATCACCGTGGTTGCCGGCGCACGCCAGGCGGCACCGAGCGCGGACTCCAGCGCCGCCCAGTCCTGCGGCTGATGGTAGTTCAGGCCAAACATTTTCGCCGCATGTTCAAAGTGCACGTTCTGCGGCATGGCGTAGAAACGCTCGCGCTCTTCTACCGGCGTCGGCAGCAGCGAAAATATCTGCCCGCCGTTATTGTTGACCACAATCAGCACCAGCGGCGCGGAGACCTGACGCAGCAGCGCCAGCGCGTTAAGGTCGTAGAGCGCCGAAAGATCGCCGACGATTGCCAGCGTTGGCCGTGCGCTGCCGCGCTGCACCCCTGCCGCCGTCGAAATCAGCCCGTCAATCCCGCTGGCGCCACGATTGCTGTAGACCGGGTAGCCCGCAGGCAGCTGGCCTAAAGCGTCAATCAGGCGCACCACGAGACTGTTGCCGACAAATAGCTGCCCTTGATCCGGCAGATAGTGGCGAATACGGTGCGCCAGCTGCGCTTCGCCGAAACGCTCGCTCTGGGCAGCCACCGCCTGCCAGGCCTGCGCGGAGAGCGCCGGAATAACCGTGGCCCACGGCGCGCGTTTTTCAGCAGGATGCTTCTCCAGCCACTGCTCGATATTGCTGACCAGTCGACGCCCGCGATGGTGTGCCGGGTCCAGACGGCCGGGGAGCGAGTCTACCAGCCAGTATTCGTCCGGCTCGCAGGCAAGCTGCCATTGCAGCACCCGTTTGCCGGTCAGGCTGCTGCCGATTTGCACCACAATCTGCGCCTGTTGCAGCTCGCTGACCGCCGCCGGATTACCCAGCCACAGATCGGCGCAGGGCAGCGGTTGCCCGGTTTGCGACAGCACGTCGCCAATCAGCGGCCAGCCCAGCGTTTTGGCCCATTCGGCGACGCGTTTGCCCTCTTCCGCGCTCATGCGCCCCGCCACCACTACGCCGCGTTTCTGCCGCCAGAAGAACCAGTCGCGCTGGACCGCGCTCTCCTGATGCAGCGCTTCGCGCAGCCAGGGTTTATCTCCCTGCCACCAGTCGCCCAGCGCCTGCTGCCAGGCCAGCCCGGTGTCATCCATATCGCCGTACAGCGGTTCCGCGAACGGGCAATTAATGTGGACGCCGCCAGAATGCAGCGCTCCCAGCGCATCATCCACCACCGATACCAGCCAGCGAGCTGGAATATCCTGGCTCGGACGCGGTAGCGATACGGTCTGCGAAGGGTGCGAAGCAAACATTCCCGGCTGGCGAATCGCCTGATTCGCGCCGCAGTCAATCAGCTCCGGCGGACGGTCGGCGGTGAGGAGAATAATTTTTTCACCGGTCAGCCCGGCTTCAATCAGCGCAGGATAGAGATTCGCCACCGCGGTACCGGAGGTGACGATAACGGCCACCGGCTGGCGGCTCACTTTCGCCAGGCCCAGCGCCAGATGACCAAGGCCGCGTTCATCAAAATGGGTATGATGAATAAAGGCGCGGTTTTCCGCCGCCGCAAGAGTGAGCGGCGTTGAACGCGACCCGGGGGCAATGCAAACGTGGCGCACGCCATGACGGGTTAAAGCTTCCAGAATCACCGCCGCCCAGCGTCGGTTAAATGCGCTTACTGACATGAATTTGTCCGGTATCAAATATTGCGACTCAGTATAAAGACTACGACAGCGTAGGATTTTGATATGAGTCGATAATGTTCTATTCAGAGAATAGCAATGAGCGCAGCCCCGCCGCTTTATTTTCGATTTCCTGCCACTCCTGCTCGGGGTCGGAGCCTTCGACAATCCCGGCCCCCGCATACAGCCGCACGGTCTTGTCCTCCACCCTGGCTGAACGCAGCGCGACGCAAAACTCACTCTGCTGCCGCGAAAGATAACCCGCGGACCCCGCGTACTCTTCACGAGTGAACGGTTCAAAATGGTCAATAAACGCCAACGCCGCCGCTCTGGGTAACCCGGCGACCGCCGCCGTCGGCTGAAGCTGGAGCAGGCACAGCGTGTCGTCCGGTTGCGTGAGCTCTGCCTGAATGCGACGGCGCAGATGCTGTACCTTACGCAGGCGGACGATTTCCGCAGGCAGCACATCCAGCGCGTGCGTGACGTCCTGCAACCGCTGGCAGATATCGTCAACCACCAGGCCGTTTTCCCGCTGGTTCTTATCGTCGTGCATCAGCCAGTCGCCCAACCGCTGCGCGATGACCGGATCGTCATGCGCTGCCACCGTACCGGCTAGCGCCTCGGTCAGCAGCTGCACGCCACGTCGCCGCCATAAACGTTCCGGCGATGACCCCAGAAACGCCCGGCGAGTGTCAAACGCCATGTAGAAATGATAGCAAGAGAAATTGACCCGGCGACTGGCGGCCATCAGCGCACCGGCGTCCGGCGCATGGCTGAAAGTGAGGTCCGTCGCGCGCGCCAGCACCACTTTCGTGAACTCACCGTCGCGGATCGCCTGGGTCGCCTGCTGAATCAGCCGACACCAGCCCTCTTTGCCTGGACGATGGGTTTCGCTCTCCTGATGCAGCGAGAGTTCAGCAGAGGAATGATGGGCGCTGAGCGCCGCCAGACAGGCCCGCGCCCGCTCGGCGTCCTGTGCCAGCGAAGTCTCGCTCCACAGATTCAACCGCAGGGTGGCCCGGCCAGCTTCACGTCGCCATTCCAGACGCGGCAAAAACAGCGTGCCGCGTGTCGGTTCAAAGGCATTAACGCCACACACGCGGATGTCATCACGCGGCAGCGTAGCAAGAAAGGCATTCGCCTGCGCCAACGAGGAGAACGTGCACACGGTGTCCAGCGCGGCAATCTCTTCCTTGCCGCTGCGCTGCTGCCAGTAAAATTGTGGCCAGACCGCCTGACCGTTCAGCCAGGCGAGCGGGTCAAAGGCATCATTCAGAGGGAAAGCTGCTTCAAGGATTCGCATGCCGGGCAACGCGGGAAAATCGTCTGCCAGAAGCGCTGACAGGCGCTGCAACGCCGCTAAAATCGAACGCACGCCAACCTCCCTATCATAAAAACCACATAGTATAAGGGGTACTACCCGTAAATTGCAGTACCCACGATTAGGGAGTAAATAAGCGCGAAGGCAATATCGCACTGAAAATCAACGGACTTTGTCTTTTACTATAGCCAGGATTCGCGGTTATGCGCGCACCGCTTCGCGCGCCATACCCACGTGCGGAATGCCGTCCTCGTCATAAACGTCGGTGACGGTAATAAAGCCATACTGGGCGTAAAAATCGCGCAGATGCGCCTGTGCGCCGAGGTAGAGCGCCCGCTGCGGCCAGCGCTGCTGGCACGCGTCGACGGCCCGCGTCATAAGCTGATGGCCTAAACGTTCGCCGCGCACATCGGCGCTGACGATGACCCGGCCAATCACCACCGGCTCAATCTCTTCCTCGCTCACCAGAATTCGTGCATAGGCCACCAACCGGTCATCCTTCCAGCCCAGCAGATGACGGTTCTCGCCCAGCAGATCGTCACCATCCACATCGAGGTACGGACAGGTTTGCTCCACCACAAACACTTCGCAGCGCAATTTCAGCAGCGCGTACAGCGCCGGGACGGTGAGTTCAGAATGGTGCAAATCTTGCCAGCGAATCATGGTAGGCTCCTTAGACCTTATTTTTACCGCCAGGGGCGCGGCACTATGCAATTGACTTTTTTAGGCACATCCGCGGGCGTGCCAACCCGTACCCGCAACGTAACAGCAATGCTGCTGAACCTGCAACATCCGACCCAACCCGGGCTGTGGCTTTTTGACTGCGGTGAAGGCACTCAGCACCAGTTGCTGCATACGCCGTTTAACCCAGGCAAGATTGAGCGTATTTTTATCAGCCACCTGCACGGCGACCATCTGTTTGGCCTGCCGGGGCTGATTTGCAGCCGCTCGATGGCCGGTAGCGCTCAGCCGCTGACGCTGTACGGCCCAACGGGGCTGAAAGCGTTTGTTGAAACGACGCTGCGCCTGAGTGGTTCATGGACCGACTTCCCGCTGACGATAGTGGAGATCAGCGCCGGCGAGATCCTTGATGACGGGCTGCGCAAAGTGACCGCCTACTCGCTAAATCATCCGGTAGAGTGCTATGGTTTTCGCGTTGAAGAACACGACAAACCCGGTGCGCTGGACGCAAAACGGCTGATTGCCGACGGCGTCCCCTTCGGCCCGCTGTTCCAGAAGCTCAAAGCAGGCGAGCGCATTACGC
This sequence comes from Kluyvera sp. CRP, assembly GCF_019930565.1. Lineage (NCBI taxonomy): Bacteria > Pseudomonadati > Pseudomonadota > Gammaproteobacteria > Enterobacterales > Enterobacteriaceae > Kluyvera > Kluyvera sp. CRP. Next base: position 4,635,527 of record NZ_CP082841.1, read on the forward strand.
TGGCGGATGGGCGTATCATCGACGGCGCTGACTATCTCGCTCCGGCGACCCCCGGCAAAAAAATCGCCATTTTTGGCGATACCGCCCCCTGCGAAGCGGCGTTGGCGCTGGCCCATGACGTTGATCTGATGGTCCACGAGGCTACGCTTGAAGCGGCGATGGCGGAGAAAGCCAATAGCCGCGGTCACTCCTCAAGCGAGCAGACCGCTAAACTGGCGCTGGCGGCCAACGCCAGGCGGCTGATTATCACTCACGTGAGTTCGCGCTACGATGCCGAAGGCTGTCGCCGTCTGCTGGCCGAGTGCCAGAGCCACTTTGCGAACTGCGAGCTGGCGGAGGATTTCGCCACCTTCACCCCAGAATAACGTTTTGCCTCAGCGTGCCGATAACTCAGCTAATAAGTTCACGCTGTATCATGCTGAGGGCACCATGGATAACTTCCAGAAAGAGATCGACGACAGGGCTAACCTGACCCTGTCCAACCGTTTTGAGCTGCTGCTGTTCCGTCTGGGCAAAGCCTCGCAGAGCGAGGCTTCAGAGCTGTACGGCATCAACGTCTTTAAGCTGCGCGAAATTGTCCCGATGCCTAGCTTCACCCGCCCCGCGGGTATTAAGCCGCCGCTGATGGGGATGGTGAATATTCGCGATCAGATCATCCCGGTTATCGATCTCGCCGCCGTCACGGGGTGCACCCCGAGCAACGGTCTGAATATTCTGCTGATTACCGAATACGCCCGCAGCGTGCAGGCGTTCGCCGTGGAATCGGTTGAGAACATCACCCGCCTCGACTGGACGCAAATCCACACCGCCGAGAAAGCGGTCAATGGTAAGTACATCACCAGCATCGCCTGCCTCGACGACCATCAGGAGAGCAACAACCTGTCCATGGTTATCGACGTGGAGCAAATTCTGTATGACATCACCCCGTCAAACCACGATCTGCACGCCAAAGCGCTCAATCCGCGTAAGTTCAACATTAAGCCGGGGGCAACGGCCATAGTCGCTGAAGACTCGAAAGTGGCGCGCGCGATGCTGGAAAAAGGGCTCAAGGCCATGGATATTCCCGCGCAGCTGCACGTCACCGGCAAAGAAGCGTGGGAGAAAATTGAGCTGATTGCCCAGCAGGCGGCGCAGGAAGGGGTACCGGTGAGCGACAAAATCGCCCTGGTGCTAACCGACCTCGAGATGCCGGAGATGGACGGTTTTACCCTCACCCGCAAGATCAAAACTGACCCGCGTCTGCGAAATATCCCGGTGGTGATCCACTCTTCGCTATCGGGCAACGCTAACGAAGATCACATCCGCAAGGTTAACGCCGATGGCTACGTCGCCAAGTTTGAGATTAACGAGCTGGCCTCGGTGATCGAGCAAGTGCTCAATAAATATGGCAATAAGAGCGACGCTGCGCTGCATTCAGTAAGGTGATCCTCCCTGTGGCTACGCGCTCTGTCGCGTAGCCAGCCCTCACCGGGCTATCTGCCGAAATGATCCCGGTCACAAAACGCAGTCATCATTTTTGGCATGCGATCAATCCCCTTCGCACAACAGATACTTGTTAAAGCCATGTTGCAACTGACTGCATAAGATTGTTAACGCTGATTAATGCGTAATACGCATCAGTCGATGATTTTAATGCGCTTATCTCCTTCATTATCCTGATCCAGTCTGCTGAAACAGGCGCGCTATAAGCGTCACGAACAGACTGGAGATAAAAATGCATCTACCTGCTACAACAATGACCATTCAGGCAAGGGCTGGCGCAATTTTGCGCGTCACTTCAGGTAACTTTCTGGAGCAGTTCGATTTTTTCCTGTTCGGTTTTTACGCCACCTACATCGCGCATACCTTTTTCCCCGCCAGCAGCGAATTCGCCTCGCTGATGATGACTTTTGCCGTCTTTGGCGCCGGTTTTCTGATGCGGCCAATCGGCGCGATTGTGCTGGGCGCTTACATCGATAAAGTGGGACGCCGTAAAGGGCTGATTGTCACGCTCTCTATCATGGCTGCCGGCACGTTTCTGATCGTCCTAATCCCCTCTTATCAGGCCATCGGCCTGTGGGCGCCGCTGCTGGTACTTTGTGGCCGTCTGTTGCAAGGATTCTCCGCGGGCGCGGAACTGGGCGGTGTATCGGTGTATCTGGCAGAGATTGCCACGCCGGGCAATAAAGGCTTTTATACCAGTTGGCAGTCAGGTAGCCAGCAGGTGGCGATTATGGTGGCCGCGGCGATGGGCTTCGCGCTGAATATGGCGCTGGAAGAGAGTACGATCCACGACTGGGCCTGGCGAATTCCGTTCCTGTTCGGCTGCCTGATCGTACCGTTCATCTTTTTGCTGCGCCGCAAGCTGGAAGAGACGCAGGAGTTCCAGACCCGTCGCCATCATCTGGCGATGCGGGATGTTTTCAAAACCCTGCTGGCCAACTGGCAGGTTGTTGTAGCGGGCATGCTGATGGTCGCTATGACGACAACCGCCTTCTATCTGATTACCGTCTATGCCCCGACTTTCGGTAAAAAAGTGCTGATGCTCAGTGCATCCGACAGTCTTCTGGTCACCTTGCTGGTCGCCATCTCTAACTTTATCTGGCTGCCGATTGGCGGCGCGTTGTCGGATCGTTTTGGCCGCAAAACGGTGCTGGTGACGATGGCGCTGCTGGCGCTCATCACCGCCTACCCCGCACTCAGCATGCTGGCTCACGCCCCGAGCTTCAGCATGATGCTGACAGTGCTGCTGTGGCTTTCTTTTATCTACGGCTTGTATAACGGCGCAATGATCCCCGCGTTAACGGAGATTATGCCGGTAGAAGTACGGGTGGCGGGGTTTTCACTGGCGTATAGCCTGGCGACCGCGGTGTTTGGCGGATTCACGCCGGTGATATCAACCGCATTAATTGAATATACCGGCGATAAAGCGTCACCGGGCTACTGGATGAGCTTTGCCGCCGTCTGCGCATTGTTAGCGACGCTGTATCTGTATCGCCGCCGGGCGCTCTCGCTACAAACCAGTCATTGAAGCCGCCAGCGCGTTAAGCTCCGTGGCGGTGTCCAACATGATACTGTTCGGTGATGAGCTTTTCTAACTCGGCGGCGACATAGGACTGCATCCGCCCGTTACGTCTGATAAGCCCCACCGTCCGTTTCACCTCCGGGTGAGTCAGCGGACGGTGGGTTAAGACCGAGTGTTCTGCGGCGGGCATCGACATGGCGGGCACCGCAGCGATGCCAATCCCCGCTTCAACCATCCCCAGCATCGTCGTCACATGCCGCGTTTCACAGATGCTGGGCCGCTCTGGCGTCACGTCCCCCAGCATTTGATCGAGCAAATTACGGTTGCCGGAAGTTTTATCGAGGCTGATATAGTCGTATTGATAAAATGCCTGCCACGTCAGGCTTTTTTGACGGGCGATGGGGTGATCGCGTCGACAGGCCGCCACGTAGACGTCCGCCACCAACGGCAAAAACTCGATATCCGGCTGTAAATTGCACGCAAAGCAGATACCGAAGTCGGCCTGTCCGCTGGCGACCGCGGCAATGACGTTTCCCGCGCTGCTATCGATTATCTTAACCCGAACGCGAGGATAACGCAGCTGGAAGCGGCGGATCACATCCGGCATAAAGTAATATGCCGCAGAGGGCACCGTCGCTACCGTCACTAACCCAACGCGATCCTGGCTCGCTTTATTGACGTCGGCCAGCACCGACTCGACGTTCATCAGCAGCTGACCGGAACGTTCTGCAAAAGTCTGCCCGTAGAGCGTCAACGTCACGTGGCGGGTGGTTCTGTCGAACAGCTTAACCCCCAGCGCCGACTCCAGCTTTTCAATCCGGCGACTTAATGCCGACTGCGAAAGGCAAATTGATTCCGCGGCAAGACGAAAGTTGCTGTATTCCACCAGCGCGCGAAACGCATAGAGATCGTTAAGATCAAAATTGACGGCCATCGCTGCGCGCCCTCTGTTTTGATAATGATCGCGGAGAAACACGGTTAACACATCTTTCGACGACGTCAATCCAGCGTGGGAATTTGAAGCGTGTTGCTGTCGAGTCGGCGTTCATGCACAGCCCCTGTTGTTCACATAAAAGCATCATATCAGCAACAAACGCATCGCGTCCCCCTATTCCAGCCGCCAGGGAAAGAGGTGAATCAGGTTACTGGCCAGCGGGTACAGGCCCAGGCTCTCGGTTCTGGCTTTCACTTCGTCCATAGGCAGACCGGGAATGGGCTCACGCCCTCCCCAGATAAGCAGGCCACGGCGGGCGTAATCCTCCATCACTTCGAGGGTTTTGCCATTATTCAGCCTGATCAATACCTTGTTGCCTTTGACTGTCTGCAGACAGCGCGCCGCATCGGCAATATGCATCGTTATGCCAACGCTATTTTCCTGATCCAGGGCCACGACAATGCCGTTTGCCGCCACGGGCGTGATGTTCAATGGCACCGGAGGCTGACAATCACTGCGAATAGACAGACCGTGAGGAATGGTCGGCGGTAAAGGTGTGGGGCTTTCAGAGAGCTCAAGCCGCATGCCGTTTGCAAATTCAACAATCAGCTGGCTGCCCTTTTGCAAAACCAGCTTGCCCTGTTCACTGACAAGAAAAATATTCATACGCGATGCTCTAAGGGGCCATGGTGTGGTCAACACGATTAATCATATAGGGGAAGAATGGGTTGGAGGACATTCGCATCAAGAAATCCAGTTCCACGACCAGCGTCGAACGCTCACCGCGTGCGGCGAAGGTGCCCAGGCTAATCCCAAATTCATTTCGCGGTTCGGGGTAACGTCCATAGAGGGAATCACTCATCGGGAACGGTAGCGCAATGTGGGACAGCGAATAAATATCGCGCGGATACTCAATGCCCAACGGTTCAACCATGTCATTCACCTCACCCGCAGGAAGAATGCGCGCTTCGCTATCGGTGGAGGTTGTCGAGGCGGTCGACACGATGGTGACGCCGTATTTTCGCGGTGGCGAGGGCAGCAACCGGGAGAGCGCCGTCGTCGACGAGGCCCGCAGCAATGGCGTCACGCTCGCCGCCGGATTCAGGTCAAACAGCACCACTTCACTGCCGTTTGCCGGCAGCCTTTCGTATAAGCCGGAGATAACGGCGGCGCTGCTGACCGTCGAATCCACTACCGACTGGAAGGTCAGTATCGGCGGCAGCGCATTCAGCGTGTGTTGTCGGGAAGCGGCAAGCAGCTGCGTTTGCAGCGCCTGGGTTAGCCCGTAAGACTGACGCGCGGCATTGACCGGGAACGAGTTGTATTTAAAAGGATTATATTCGGGGACAATGCCAAGCCACGCGGCTTTAGCAAATGCCGGAAACACCGCCGGCCAGCCCGCAACCCCGGCAAAACGGGCAAAAGCGGTAATACCGATCATCGGTGAGATCAGAATCACCTGCTGCGGTTTCGCCAGCATGGGGTCATCCAGCGCATCCAACGCGTATTTCAACGCCAGCGCCCCACCGTTTGAATATCCCACCAGATGCAATGGCAGCTGTTTTGCCGTCAGCGCTTTTGCCTCTCGTACCGCCAGCCGGGTGGCAGCAGCCCAGTCTTGCCAGTCCACATCCGTGAGAGCTCCGGGTACCGTGCCGTGCGCGGGTAAACGAATGCCAATCGCCACGTAGCCGTGCTGCTGATAGTTTATCGCGATGTGCCGCATGCTGTAGGGCGAGTCGGTGAGCCCATGCAGTAACACCACCGCCCCTTTCGGCTGGCCCTGCGGTTTCAGGATAAAGGAGCGATTCCAGTCGACGGCAAAATGGCCAGGATAATTCGCGCTTTTGGCGTAATAGCGATTGAAGGGGATCTGCTCATCAGGGGCTAACTTGTCGGTGACATTGACGCGAACGTCCTCAAAAAGGCGATTTTCCGCATTGATGTAATCCTGCCAGCTGGCTTTATCTATCTCTTTCGCGCGCATCTCGTGCGGCACAAAGGTATGCCAGCGCTGCAATGCAGGCTGGCTCTGGATGTCGTAAACACGCGTACCCAGCACGCCAAGCAGTACGAAAACCACCAGCAAAACAAAGCGTTTAGTCCATTTTATTAGCATGATGGTGATGCAGTTCCTTATGTCAGGCTCGCGGGGAATTATTCTTATTATGAATAATTTATAGCGTCTGTCCTAACTGATTCAGCATTCGAATTTTTGCCCGGCCAGTTGTCGGCGGCTTTAACCAGATAACCTTTGTACTGACTATCTGATGTAAAAGTATGTTACCCCCTTATTCATAATGAGTGCTGGTAACCCGTATTCTTGCTCTGCTGCCCGGTAAATAAATACCCATTCTGGCAGCTCTTTACTTAGTTTCTGCAAAACGCGCAGATCTTTTCGGGCAAGCTCTGGCGTATTAATGACATCTCCGCGGGAAAGCGTACCGACATGCAGCGAGCTAGCCCCCATTACACCACTGAACAGGTAACTTTTTCCGTCTGAATTACGTGTCAGGAAAGTTGTGATAGGGGTGTCAGCGAGGAGTGGACATTCTGTCAGGAATCACAGGATTGCTGTTTCTCCATAACCGGTGATCCATTTGAATCATATGAACACTACTGATTTTCATTTTTTTGACAATGGCAAAGTTGACACTTAATTGAAACTAAACAGAGGACAGTGGACGGATTAACAGGCGTACATTTCTATTATGGTATTTAACATGATTCTGGTATTGAAAACCAAATCGCTCAGCCAAATAATTTGAACGCTGGTTTTCTTCCGCAATAATACAGCATACCGGGGAGGTAAATGTCTGGTCGGCCCAGCCTAAGATCGCTGCCAATGCCTCATTGGCGTAACCCTTTCCGCGCATTTCTGCGATAATTGTCCATCCGGCTTCTGGATAGGTTAATGCTGGCTCAATATTACGATGCGCATCCTGAAACCCAAATGCGCCAATATAAAGATGGGTCGCTTTCTCAAAAACGGCCCAGTAACCATAGCCTAACGCTTGCCAGTGGCCTATATAACGTAACAAGCGGGCCCATACTGCTTCTGACGTGGGAACTTCCCCGCCATTTATCTTAACCATTTCTGGATCAGCCCAGCATGCCTGAAGAGCAGAAAAATCTTCCAACGCGAAATGTTTTAGAATTAAGCGCTCAGTCTCTAGCTGAGGAGCCTGCTGCAAAATCATCATATCTCCTTGAATAGTCAGGTTACATTGGCTGTTTTTTTTAATATAAATTGCAATCAGACTAAAACATTAACATAAAATTAACAATAAATTCTTCCCACAAAAATCATCTGTACGCATCATTATCGGCAATCAGTCAATAAACATGATGCTCCAAAACAAAACGGTTCGCTTTTGGCACTGAGCAGACAAGCTAACAGAACTGAAGGTTCCTATGAGCGAGGAGCAGACCTGATTGTACAAAGCATGTAGCCAGATTACGGTGAATTCACTGATTGACAAGTGAGTCAAATCTGACGAGCATCCAAGGAAACAAAACTGCGCTAACGTAACCAAATCTGAATAACTGATCGGTTCACGAGGACAACAAATAGTGTCATTTAATAATAAAAACCTGTTTATTACTTTCTTATCCCTCTGCACATTTCAGGCTTATGCAGCACAATGCACTGGGGAAACCTTCGCTAAAAACAAACTGAACAACTTCATCCTTCTGAGCCAGCAGACAAGAACTGAAATTCCCAAATCTGTATCAATGACTATTGATAGTCCTGATGGGTATCTCCGCACATCGGTTCAAAGCAACTTCAGTCAATGCGGTGAGCTAATTGGCGGCCATATGAAAGAGGTCAAAACCTCAACAGGCCAGGAAACCGTTTTCACGGCAACCTCTGAAATTCAGTTGAATAAAACAGAATTTGGCTGGAGCATCCAGGGAGACTCAAACGGGGTCATAACCGATAAGAAAAGCCAGAAAACCACACAGGTATATCAGCAGACTCTTGAGGGAATGTACCAGCTTAACAATAAAGGAATTATCAGCCGCGCGATTAATCGATCAATTATCGCGGCCACAAAACCGGAAGATAAAGACAAAACCACAGTGAGCACAATCGACTACGCCTTCAATTCGTCAGGATTACTGGCAAGCGCAACAAGCAAAGGAAGTATGGCGATAGATAATAATACGATTGTATACAGTTATGATGACCATCATCGCCTGATCAAAACCCAGTCACCCTCAACCATAGAAGAGTATGGCTATGATAACCAGGGCCGCGAGTTGACCCTGAGCAAGACCCAAACCTATTTCACCATCGAAAAAAATCTGACCACCTGCGAGGAGTGGAACACACATGGAGAGTGCACTCATGCCAATATGGATATTACGATCACCCCAACCGATCGGACAGGTAAACAATATGTCGACAAACATAACGCCGTAATGACGGCGAAATATGAATACTGGAACTGACCATTTCACCTACTACTGTAAGTATCCCTACAAAAGAACCACCAACTTTTCACTAAACGATTATGAAGGAGGTTATGGCATGGTCTTAATCAGGACGCCAAAGTTAAAAGATATACCCTCTCTAAGTAAGTTGTTTCTGCAACTGGGATATCAAACAGAGGGAGAACGCTTAGAAAAGCACATTGCGCAGGAGCATACCGGTCTTAGCATATTGGTTGCCGAATCAGAAAAAGAACTTTGCGGGGTTATTGTGATGAATTTTATCACGCCTCTGCATGAAAATAGCTTATGGGCATTAATTTCAGCTCTGGTCATAGATGAATCATTGCGAGGGGCAGGGATCGGGCGGAAGCTCCTCATCGCCGCTGAGCAAATCGCCCTGGAGAAAGGATGTTCTCAAATTGAGCTTTCAAGCAGTGAAAGAAGAGTCAGAGCACACAAGTTTTATGAAGATAATGGTTATCAGGAAGTGAGGAAGCGTTTTGTTAAACACCTCGACGACGTTCCCGTTGTAAATTAACGCCCTCGCAAGGTTTGCATTGTTCGCTCCTGGCGCAAACTGCGAAGCATGGTATCCCGTAGCATCCGCCGTTTCCCGGATGCACAGTTTCTTTACCTGCCGGTATGAGGTAAACAGCCAGACGACGTTTACCCAACATTTATCACAGTCAAAAAATGCCCCTCCCCGTCCCAATCCCTCGGATAGCTGGCCTTTAATCATCCCGGCGCATGGCAGACCGCCTCAATATTATGACCATCAGGGGCAATGACAAATGCCGCATAGTAGTTTTCACCGTAGGAACGTAAGCCTGGCGCTCCGTTATCCTGGGCGCCCGCACGCAAAGCGGCATTGTAAAACTCATCAACTTGCTGCCGGGTTTTGGCGACAAACGCCAGATGCAGAGGAGCCGGTTTGTCATTCGTGTGGAACAGGCAAAGTGAAACATTGTCGGAACTCATTTCAACACCGTAATCCGGTGTGCCTTCATCGATAAGCTTCACGCCAAGCGGCTGAAGCGCGTTGAGGAAGAACGTTTTACTTTTTTCGTAATCACTTACGCCGAATTTCACATGATCGAACATTATTTATTCCTCGGAAAAGATGAACAAATAAAGAGTATAGAAAGAGATTTAAGTTAAATTCATTTAAGAACGCGTCAATGTGATGAGCATCAATTTTAAAGATCGCGATATCGACAGCATCAGTCCTGTTTGTTTTTTTAAGCTCCGCCCGAGCATCCTGAAATAAAATTAAATAACAGGAAACTCAGATATCAAGCGCGGCCTTAATTGCAGCTTCCATTTTCTCCGGGGTCGTCAACGGCGCAAAACGTTTAAGCGGTTTGCCGTCGCGGCCAATCAGAAACTTGGTGAAGTTCCACTTGATTCGCCCACCCAGCACGCCGGGCAACGCATCCTTCAGATAACAAAACACCGGGTGCGCCGCCGCACCGTTGACTTCCACTTTCTCGAACATCGGGAAGCTCACACCATAGTTGATGTGGCAGGTCTGCGCGATGTCATCTGCATTTCCGGGTTCCTGCTGACCAAACTGGTTGCAGGGAAAACCCAGCACCACCAGCCCCTGGTCGGCATACTTCTTGTAGAGCGCTTCAAGACCTGCGTATTGCGGCGTGAAGCCACAATGGCTGGCAGTATTGACTACCAGAACCAGCTTACCGGCGTAGTCGGCCATCGGGATAAGCTGACCATCCAGACTCGTCGCGGTGAGTTGATAAAAACGATTCATATCGGGATCCTTATGGCAAAACATTGTCGTCATCGAAGCAATTCCGATTTCCCACCACGCAGCCGGTTAACAGCAATACACCTGCGAAGGCCTGGGCAGCTTCCTTAACCAAATCGGGTTTTGGTGAGCAACGGGCGGCAAATCAGCACCATCGCCACGGCGCTACACAGGGGAAACAGCGCCAGCAAAAGCCAGGGATAGATGGCCTGCGTTGAGGGGGTCAGCGCCTCGTCAAGCAGCCCGCCAAACGCTAAATTCCCCGCCAGCACCGCGACGCCGCCGGCAGTAGCGAGCGCGCCATAGTGCGCGCCAAGCGTCGACTCCTCAGCAAAACGGGGGATCAGATCCTTAGCCGACGGCACCAGCAGCATTTGCCCTAAGGTCAGCAGCGTCACAAAACATATCGACGGAATCAATCGCTGCCAGCCTTCTGCCGGCGGCGTCGAGGCGAACAGCGCCACGCTGGCGAAAGCGGTGGAGAGCAGCAAAAAGCCCACCGGCAGGATCCGGACGGCCCCCACGCGATGAGCAACACGCGCCAGCGGCAGCTGCAACGCCACAATCAGCAGCGAGGCGAGCATAAACAGCGGCCCGAGATCTTTTTCACTGCCGCCCGCGCGCTGGATCTCAACGGGCAGCGCCAGATAGAGTTGGTTATAGCTTAGCAGCCACGAACTGTAGGCGATAATAAACGCCACAAAACGCGGCTGACGAAATGTCGTCCACCACGGCAGGATGTTGATCTTCTGCGTGCGTCGCGGCGCGGCGGGCAAAGCGAAGGAGAGCAGGATCAGCGCAACGATAAAAACCCCTGCCCCCGCCAGCGCAACCTGACGAAAACCAAAGCCCGTCAGCAGCGCGCCCAACGCGGGCCCCAGCACGGCACCAAGCTCACCGCAGACCGCAAACAGCGCGAACCACTCCGCGCGGCTGCGTTTGCCGCTCGCCTCACTTTGTGTTCCCGCTTTGGCCAGCAATGCTTCAATGGAGGGTGAAAACAGCGCCCCGCCGATCCCCGTCAGGCAGGCTCCCAGAATAATCGGCCACAGCGATTGGCCCAGCGCCAACAGCAGATATCCCACAACCCGGATAACACAGCCAATCAGGATAATCGCACGCGCGCCAAACCGGTCGGAGAGCGCTCCACCGATAATAAACATCCCCTGCTGTGAGAAAGTACGCAGCCCCAGAATCAGGCCAATCAGCCCACCGGAAAGCAGCATGTCGTCGCGCAGAAATATCGCCAGAAACGGCACTACCGCATAGAAGCCGATATTAAAGACAAACTGGCTACCCAGTAATACCGGCGGCCAGAGCGTCGTGGCGGGGCGCAGGGGAAAACGCAGCATGCAATTATCCGGCCTTAAACAATAAAGTGGATATGTTTTTTACCATGGAAGCGGGAAATCTCAATTTTGGTCTTCACGCGAAAAACATCCCACAGCAGTTCCTCACTAAGAATATCCTGCGGCGTTCCGCTGGCGATAATTTGCCCTTTTTGCATCACAATCAGCGAATCGCAGAACATGGCGGCATGGTTCAGATCGTGAATAGCCACAATGCTGGTCACCGGCAGTTCGCTAATCAGCTGCATTAACTGCATCTGGTGATGAATATCGAGATGGTTGGTCGGTTCATCAAGCAAAATCTCCGTCGGCGTCTGCGCCAAAGCACGGGCGATATGCACCCGCTGACGCTCCCCGCCGGACAAACTCAGCCACCCCTGCTCGCTTTTATCCAGCATATCGACGCGTTGCAGCGCCGCGGTGACGGTTTCGTCATCGTGCGTGCTCCAGTTAGAAAACGGCGTATGATGCGGAATCCGCCCCAGTTTGACCACGTCGCGAACGCGCATATTGGCTTCGGTCATACCGTGCTGCTCAACAAACGCCACCCGGCGAGCAAGCTGCTTTTTCGCCATCTTCGCAATGTCTTTATCATCGAGCGTCACGCAGCCCGCATCCGGGCGACGCAGGCCTGCAAGAATGCGCAGCAGCGACGATTTGCCGCAGCCGTTAGGGCCAAGCAGCCCCACGGTTTCACCGCGCGCAACCTGTAGCGAAACGTCGTTGACGATGACCTTTTTACCGACCTTCCAGGTAATATGTTCAGCGCAGATACTCATCACTTATTCCTTGAACGGTAGATAATGATGGCAAAGAATGGCACGCCGACCAGCGCCGTCACCACGCCTACCGGCAGGCTTTGCGGCGCGATCAGCAGGCGAGAGGCGATATCCGCCAGCACCATTAAAATCGCCCCGGCCAGCGCACAGGCAATCAGCAACGTGCGGTGTAGCGGGCCAAAGAAGAAGCGCATCACGTGGGGCACCACCAGCCCAACGAAACCAATCGAGCCGGCCATGCTGACGATGGTCGCGGTGATAAGCGCGGTGGTGGTAAAGAGGATGAGGCGCACCCAGGGGACCGCGATCCCCAGCGAGGCGGCGGCATCGTCGCCAAAGGTGAATGCATCCAGCGCCCGGGAATAATACAAACAAACGGCCAGGCCAATCACCACCACCACCAGCACCAGCTGGAATTCCGGCCAGCGCACGCCGCTAAAACTGCCCAGCAGCCAGAACATCACGTCACGCGCCTGCTGCGCGCTGGCGGAGGTGCTGATGGTGTAGGCGGTAATGGCGTTGAACAGCTGAGAAGCGGCAACGCCCGCCAGAATAGTGCGTTCGTTCCCCCCACGGGCGCCGTTGGTCAGAAAAGCCACGAAGGCAAAGGCGGCAAAGGCCCCGGCAAACGCCCCGGCGGACAGCGATACCGCGCCGGTGCCGATACCCAGCACGACCACGGAAACCGCCCCCGTCGACGCCCCGGCAGAAACGCCGAGGACATAGGGTTCCGCCAGCGCATTCTTCAGCAGGCTCTGTAACACCGCGCCGCAGATAGCCAGCCCCGCGCCACAGCAAGCCGCTACCAGCGCGCGGCTCAGGCGAAAGTCCCAAATCACGCTTTCATAGATACGATTAAGCGGAACGTCGGTCAGCCCCATCTTATTACCGATGGCGTAAAAGACGTTTTGCAGCGGGATGGCAAGCTCTCCCACGCTGACGCCAACCGCAATCACCAGCAATAACAAGATGATAGATAGCAGGCACGAGGTGGTCAGAAACAGCCCCTGTCGCGACGCAATAGCGGCAGCCGTCATCAGTTGAGCCCCAGTTTTCTGAGCTGTTCGCCCACCTGTTCAGCGCCGTAGAGGGTGCGGATGGTCGGGTTCATCGCCTGCCCGTCCATCACCACGATATGGCCTTTTTTCACCGCATCCAGCTGGCTGACCGCCGGATCGGTTTTCAGGAATTTGATTTTTTCTTCTGCGTTATCCAGCGCCCAGCGGTTGCGGTCGAGGCTGGAGACCACAATCACATCCGGGTTCGCCGCGATAATGCTTTCCCAGCTTACCGTCGGCCATTCGGTTTCAGACGTAATGGCGTTATGGCCGCCCAGCACGTTGGCGATAAAGCCAGAGGCGCTATTTTTCCCCCCAACGTAGGCATCGGCTGAAGGCGATGCGCTGGAGAACCAGAAGACGAAGGAGAGATCTTTTTTATTCTTGCTGAACTCCGCGCGCAGCGCATTTTCACGCTTTTTGAAATCCGCCACCAGCGCGGTGCCCCGGTCCTGCACATTAAAAATGGTGGCGAAGTCTTCAATCTCTTTATATAGCCAGGTCATATCCCAGAGCTGCTGGCGGCTGCCGTACATATCGCCCGTGCCTTTTTTGGTGGCGCACATGCCGGGTGAAACATAGCTGTTTACGCCGAGGGTCGCGAAGTCTTCTCGTTTAGCCACTTTACTTTCCGGGCCTAATAAGAGGGGGTTTTGTGACGGAACAAAATCAGGGTTTTGCGCCAGAATAGATTCAAGCGTAGGAATCTCCACCGTCAGCAGTTTGATTTTTTCATTCTGCTTCGCCAGCTGTGGCAGCACCTTCGTTGGCCAAAAGGCGCTGGCGACCACGTTATTTTGCAGGCCGAGCAGCAGCAAAATCTCAACCGTATTTTGTCCCAGCGCCACAACGCGCTCCGGCGGTTTGCTGAATGTCTCTTGATAGCCGCAGTTTTCAATGGTCAGAGGATAGGTCGTTGCCATAGCAGAGCTGACCGACGCCAACACCAGGCCCAACGCGCAGAGGGTCTTTTTCATTTAAACGCTATCCTTCATCAAAAGGGTTATCGGAAACCGGGTGGTCTTTTTTAATGTAAATGAAACTCATTACTGAGGCGGAGTTTTATACAATGACCCATTTAGGGTGTCAATGAGAGATAACGCCCGCGGGTTAGCATGACCGCGGGCAGAATGCGTTGAGGGTTAGAAAGCGCGAAACGGCGAGAAATAATAGATGGCGATGGTGGCTGAGATACTGACGATGACGCTGATCATAAAGTAGGTTTTAAAGGGCTGCTTTTGGGTTTTATGGCGAAAAACCTGCTGCCCGACCATCGCGCCAACCCATCCCCCTACCACGCCAAAGAACAGCAGCGTCGCTTCCGGCACTCTTCGCCAGTCCTTGCGAGCCGCCATCTTATCGACCCCGTAAATCACCAGCGTCAGCAGGTTCGCCAACAGCAGCCACATCATCACAGGATGCGCGGTAAACAGGCTCGCGATCGCCGCGATGGCCAGCAGCAAATAACACCAGCGGTTGAGATTCATAGAATTAACGGCAGTCCTGTTTAAAAGATTTTAACGCCGCATTATACGCAGTGTCGGCGGCGGGAAGATACCGACGCCGACTCTCCCAACGCTAATTCACCGCCAGACGCAGCGCCAGGTCTTGCGGATACGGGTCGAAATAATTCTGCGTTAACAGATAGCCATCCGGGTATTCCGCAAGATAGTGTTTCAGTAGCGTCATCGGCGCAAGAATGGGCAGCACCCCCGCACGATAATGAAGAATCACATCCCGCAGCTCCGTACGCTGCCGCGTGTTCAACTGATTACGGAAGTAGCCCTGAATATGCATCAACACGTTGGTATGGTTTTTACGCGACGCCGGTTTCTTGAGGATGGCCATCAGCTTATCGCGATACGCCTCAAAGAATGCGTCCAGATCCTCCCACGTATGCAGTGAGGCGACAAACGGCCCAATCTCCCGATATCCGGCCTGGTGATGCGCCAGCAGCTGCAGTTTATAGCGACTATGAAAATCAAGCAGCGCCCGCCGCGTCAGGCCATTTTTACGCAGTTGCTGTAGCTCATGCAGCGCAAAGACCCGCTCAACGAAGTTTTCTCGCAGCAGCGGATCGTGCAGCCGCCCGTCTTCCTCAACCGGCAGCCACGGGTACTTCGCCATCAGCGCAGCGGTAAACAGACCCGTCCCCTCTTTACGTCCGCGATTGCCCTTCTCGTCATACAGCCGCACCCGCTCCATCCCGCAGCTGGGTGATTTGGCGCAGACGATAAAACCGGAGAGCTCGCCTAATCCGGCCAGATACCCGGCGCTAAAGTCGGCCATTTTTTCACTGACGTCTTCGTGAGGCGCATGGCTGAACCGCATGCGGATATCGCCTGCGGTGGTTTGCACCAGCCGCAGCGCCGGGCGGGGGGTCGGCAGGCCAATCGCCATCTCCGGGCAAATTGGCCGGAATGATACCCACTGCGCCAGCCGGTCCATCACAAAGTCCGTGCGTTTATGGCCGCCGTCGAAGCGCACGGGCGCGCCGGTTAAACAGCTGCTGATTCCAATCACCGGTTGCGTTTTCATGGCGTCCTCCTCGTTATGGCGCTTTACGGGAGAAGAACAGCGTCACCGTACCGACGGTGAAACCGAATTTCTTCATCTCGGTTTTGTTAAACAGATGGTTGCCATCCTGCAGATACATCCAGTCGTCAAAATGCAGTAGCCAGGTTTTGCCGTTGGCTTTCACATTCATGCTGTAATGCCAGTTGAACGCGTTTCCCGCCGCCTGCCCTTTGGCGACCCCTTCGATGTCTCCGGCGGTTCCCTCATAACGATCGTCGCCAAGCCGTCTGATGTGCCACACCCGCTGCTGCTTCTCGCCATCGTCATAAACAAACCGTTCATTCAGGGTTAAGGTATTGCCCACCACGTCACCATTGATAGCCACGTGGAAACGTCGCAGCTGTTTGCCGCTGCGATCCTGAACCATCCCCCAGGCCTGGGTTTCCCCCTGGAAATACTGGAAAATATCCAGCCGAGGTTGCTGCTGGCGGTAGTCGGCGATGTCGGCGCTACAGCCGGTCAGTTGCATCATCAAGGGCAGAGTTAAAGCCAGTAAACGTTTCATTTTTGACCTCCAGTGAGCTGTTGACGCAGCTCCGGGTATTGCGTACGCGGATCGAGCCAGATGGCGAGAAAGTTTTGGCTGAAATCCGCCGACTGTCGGGGCCCCAGCGGCATAAAGCGCGTTTGCGCCGCCGAGGCGCGGTACCAGAATTGCCCCTGTTTATCGTTCAGCACAAAGGCCAGCTGCGTACCCGGTTCGACGTCCGGCCATAATTCCGCCAGCATGCGCAGCCAGGCCTGACTCTGCGCCTCACGCGCCAGAATCCCCTGCGCCTGCCACTGCTCGCGGGTGGCGTTAACCAGATCCTCCCGCTCAATATGCCGCGCGTAGGTGATGATCAGCGCCTGATCCTGGGTTAAACCATGATATTGCCCGTCCGGCGCGCGGAGCTGGGAGGTATAGACCGTGAACGGCCCCCAGGTCAGCGTCGCGTCGCCGACTTTCCGCCAGCTTAACCAGTCCGCAGCAACGGCCGATGGCGCAGCGACCGCCAGGCACAACAGCATCAGTAGCGCAGATTTCATTGCCGCCTCCCCAACAGAATGTGAAATAACAGCATTAACACCAGCCAGCCTGTCGTCAGCGCGCCGACGACGACAATCGTCGGTTGCAAAAAGGTGATGGCGCCCAGACGTTGTCCCAGCCAGTAGGCGATCGGTCCGCCGCAAACCGCCATCAGCGCCAGTATCCATCCCGGCAGCGTGGTTGAACTGGCGAGCTGCGTCCAGACCGTCGCGAACATCAGCCATAGCGCAATCATCCAGAGCGGCAGTACGCCTTCGCCATGAAAATCAATCAGCCCCGTCAGCGCCCAGAGCGCATCCAGACAGCTGCCCGCCACCGCCAGCAGTAACGCGTATAAACGGCGCGCGGTGGGCAGCAGCATCAGGGCCAGAATGGCTATCCCGAGCCACAACACCAGTCCTTGCTCCCGAAAGAACACCACCAGAAACCAGTAAAGGTCGAAGCCGACGGCTAACAGAAAAATCTGCAGATAGCGTTTCATACGCGCTCTGCCGTCAGTTGCACCACGCTTATCGTGCGGGCGTTGAAACCGGCCTCGCAGTAGCCGAAGTAGTACAGCCACATCCGGCGAAAGCGTTCGTCGAAGCCCAGTTTCTCGATATCCTGCCAGGCGTGGGTAAAACGCTGCCGCCAGTGCGCCAGCGTGCGGGCATAGTCCGGCCCCATATCAAACAGGTTGCGCACCACGAAATCGGTATGCCGCGTCATCAGTTCGCTCATCACCGTGATGCTGGGCAAAAAACCGCCGGGGAAGATATAACGCTGAATAAAATCAACGCTTTTGCTGTAGTCGCGATAGCGCTGATCCTGAATGGTGATCGCCTGAATCGCCATTTTTCCCCCCGGACGCAGGCGCGCCTGGCAGGTGCGGAAGAAGGTGGGAAGATAGCGCTGGCCGACGGCCTCAATCATCTCCACCGAGACCAGTTTGTCGAACTCCCCGGTGAGATCGCGATAGTCACACAGCAACACCTGCACCCGATCCTCAAGCCCGGCGCGGGCAATGCGCGCTTTCGCCCACAGGAACTGCTCCTGCGAAAGCGTGGTGGTGGTGACGCGGCAGCCATAATGTCGCGCGGCGTATTCCGCCATCGCGCCCCACCCCGTACCAATCTCCAGCAGATGATCGCTGGCGGTCAGCGCCAGCTGCTCGCAAAGACGCGCCATTTTGGCCTGCTGAGCCTGCGTCAACGCCTGCTCATCGTCAGTAAACAGCGCGCTGGAATAGAGCAGCTCTTCATCGAGAAAGTGCGCATAAAATTCATTACCGAGGTCGTAATGCGCGGCGATATTTTCTCGCGCCTGCTGGCGATGGTTGCGACGCGTCCAGTGGCGCAGGCGTTCGATGGGCCTGCCCAGCAGACGAAAGCCGTTCTCCAGCTTTCCTAGCGTGCTGCCGTTGAGCGCAAAGATCTCCAGCAATGACGTTAAGTCATGCGTTTGCCACTCGCCGTCAATCCAGGCTTCCGCCGCCGCCAGGCTTCCTCCGGTCAGCGCCCGCCAGTACACCCGGGGGGAGAGAATATGCACTTCGGCGCGCAATGCGGCAGACGCGTCGCCAAACTGAAAGGCTTGCGCCCCTTCCCGCACCGTCAGCGAGCCGTGGCGAATGCCGCTCAGCAGCCGGAAAAGCAACCAGCGCGCGATGCGGACGTTGCGCGGAATATCGGGTTCAAGCGCAAAGACGGGATCGGTCATGATCGTTTACTCCTGCTCACGGATGGGTGTATAGCGGCACGCGCTTGAGCCACAGCTTCAGCGCCTGCCAGTAAATAGCGAGTACGGTTTTCAGCGTCATCAACGGGATGCGCAGCAGCAGTGAACGCAGGTTTGTTCGCGTCAGCGGCTCGCGTTTCAGCGTCAAGGTGGCATCAAATATCTTCGCCGTCTGATGATTTTCGATGTGCATATGCAGCGTTTTGCCTGGCGGGTTAAAGCGCCAGTGATAGATCATGTCCATCGGGTTAAACGGCGAGACATGGAAGGCTTTTTCCACCGGCCGCAGCGCCTGGGCGTCGACGGCATAGTAGTGGCGCTCATTCCACGGCGTATTACGGACTTCGGCCAGCACCCACCGCAGGCTGTCTGAACGGTCATAGCAGTAGTAAAAATTGACCGGATTAAAATGGAAGCCGAGGTAGCGCAACTGCGTCAGCAGCATAACGCGGCCATCAGGCTGCTCGCCGGTCAGCAGGGCAAGCTGCTCCAGCGCACGCTCTTTTAACGGCGTTCCCAGCGGATAATCTGCATCATAGAACGCCGCCGCCGCGAAGCGATTGCGCTTCACCCCCACGCCGGGAAGCTGTGGCAGTTCATCCAGATCGAGCCAGGCCATAAACACGTGGTAGCAAAACTGGTGCGCCTTGGGCTGAAAACGGCGATGGCGTAACACGCCCTGGTAAAGGCAGCTGTTCATTTGAGCGCCCCTATTCCGTGCACGACATCCAGCGCGCTGCGAACCCCGTCCTCGTGAAAACCGTTATACCAGTAAGCGCCGCAGAACCAGCTGCGATGTAACCCGTTGATCTCGCTGCGACGCGCCTGCGCGCGCCAGCTTTCCGGGTTAAACAACGGGTGCTCGTAAACAAAGCGTCGCCAGATGTAGCGGTCGTCAATCGGGGCGTCGGGATTGAGCGTGACGCAGAACAGCGGGCTGCCTGCGGGCAACCCCTGCAGAATATTCATGTTGTAGGTGACACAGGCGCTGTCCCGCTCCTGTTCGCTCAGCCGATAGTTCCAGCTTGCCCAGGCGCGTTCACGCACCGGCAGCCAGCGGCGGTCGCCGTGTAACACCACTTCATTGCGCTGCCAGCCGATAGCGCCCAGAACGTCTCGCTCGGCAGGCGTGGGTTCCTCCAGCATCGCCAGCGCCTGTCGGGAGTGGCAGGCGAAAATCACCTGATCGAAGCCGTGGACGGCGTCTTCAAGCTGGATTTTCACCCCGCCCTCGTAGCGAATCACCTGCTGTACCGGCGCGTTGAGGCGCAGCGTCAGGCGAGCGCCTGACTGTTCCAGCATCGCGCGGATATACTCCCGCGAGCCGCCGGGTACCACATACCACTGTGGACGGTCGCGGATATCCAGCAGGCCGTGATGCTCAAAGAAGCGTAAAAACAGCGGCAGCGGAAAACGGCGCATTTCGTGTAGCGATGATGACCAGATTGCCGCGCCCATCGGCAGGATGTAATGACGGGCAAAAAAGGCGTCAAAACGGTGCTCTTCGAGGAACATCTGCAAAGTGGCGCACGGGTCGGCATCGTTTAACGCCTGTTTGGCCAGACGATTAAAACGGACAATCTCCTTCAGCAGCCCCCAGAATGCCGGGTTCACGAGGTTACGTCGCTGGGCGAACAGCGAGGTGAGCGTGTGGCCGTTATATTCAAGGCCGCTTTGCGGGTTATGCACCGAGAAACTCATCTGCGTTTTCTGGCCGTGGATACCCAGTTCGCTCAGCAGCCCCATAAAACGCGGATAGGTGCGGTCGTTGTAGACGATAAAGCCGGTATCAATGGCGTAGTGTCCCTGCGGCGTAGCGACATCAACCGTCGCGGTATGGCCGCCCGGCGTCGCTTCCGCTTCAAAAACGGTGACCTGATGATGGCCGGCGAGCCGCCAGGCGCAGGTCAGCCCGGCGATGCCGCTGCCAATAATCGCGATCTTCATGAGCGCACCATCCTGCGTAACAATACGCGTTGCAGACATGCGGGAAGCCCGGCTAACGCGCGTAGCGCGATGCCAAAAGCGGTCGGGAAGGCGATATGATTTTTCCCTTTCGCAATCCCGCGGCGAATGGCTTTCACCGCATATTCCACGCTCACCTGAGCGGGCATGGGGAAATCATTTTTGCGGGTTAGCGGCGTATCGACAAACCCCGGAGAAACCACGGTCACGGCAACGCCTTTCGGCTCCCAGTCCAGACGCAGACAGTCGGCAAACCAGCTTAACGCCGCTTTCGACGCGCCATAGGCTTCCGCCCGAGGGAAGTGCAGCCAGTGCGCCATTGAACTCACCAGCACCACGCGGCTGCCGCTAATCAGCTGCGACTGCAAGGCTTCCAGACAATTGACCGGCCCCATGAAGTTGGTGGTCATCACCCGCGCGACCCGCTCAGCGTCGATGACGCCGCGTTCGAGATACTCGCAGGTTCCGGCACACAGAATGACCAGATCGGCGTAGCACCCCTGAAGCGCCTGGCGACAGGCATCCAGGTCGGTCATGTCGAACTGCAGCGCGGTGATGTTGGGGCTGTACAGGCGCAGCGTTTCCAGGCGCAGGGCATCGCGGCCGCAGGCAATGACGTGATAACCGTCATCGGCCCACGATTTTGCCAGCCCTGCGCCAATACCGGAGGTTGCGCCGGTGATGAGGACAGTCATCATGAGCGCACCCTCCGTTTGACGCCACGCACCGCCCAGCCCAGCACCGGCAGGTGTTCGTAGAGCATCTCGCCGGCATCGTAGTAATCGCGCTGGTGAACGATCCGGTCATCCTGAATCTTAACCATCGAGCACCCTTTCAGGGCCAGCGATGCGCCTGCGGCAATGCGGGGATGCGACCAGTGCATGGTCCACGCCACGGCACAACGCGGCGCGTCATACAGCGGCGTCTCAATGGCAAAGCGGCAGGCGTTGACGTTAGCCAGCAGGTGCGTGAAATAACGCTGGATCGTCAGCAACCCGCGATGGGTGCCGAAAGGATCGACAAGCGTGGCATCCGCATCATAGATCGCGGCAAGCGCCGAAGCGGGCTGGCTGTCCAGCCCGGAGTAGTAATCAACAAACCTGTCGATGACGGATGGCAATGCGCTCATAGATCCTACCTTGTCGTGCAACAACATCGTGTGATGGCATACTTAAAACTTACACAATTAATAAAATTTGTCCAAGTTTTGGATGAAATAAATTTTTAATCCTTTTAAATTCAATTTGATAAAAAGCATTCTGTGATGGGTTTAAAATGACAAAAATCAGCCCTGCCACCTGAACAGCGGCAAGGAAAAAACGTCGGGATGGCTGAGAGGGAGGTGTTACAGCGGGATCACATCAAGAGAATCGACCTGCTGCTGCCAGAGGTCTATCTGTTTTTTTCGCGCGACGGTGAGTTTGCCGGAAGTGACCAGCAGCCATTTGCGCTGCGGGAAAATCTCCGGGGCCAGCGCGGCGGGCGCCGCGGGAAGTACATCAATGCGATGCCCCTGCCCGGTACGTTTCAGCGCTTCAAGCCAGATTTCGCAAGGGTCGCTAAGGTGCCAGCCGGTAATCAGGTAATTATCACCCGGCGCGCGTTTATCCCCTTCCAGACAAAACGAGGTGTAGGAGATGATGATGCCGTCGAGAATTTCCCGCAGCGTCATCATTGCCGCGACGTTGGCCGAGACTTTACTGCGCAGCGGGCGCAGCACTTCCGTCACCAGTTCAGGACGGGGATATTCGCGACCGGCGTCGTAAATCAGCTGGCGCAGGGACTCAATTTTGCCTTCTTTCAGGCGTTGCAGCATGCTCTCCTGCAAGGTGAGCCAGTTATTGGTTTGCCGTGCCCCCGGGCGGGACAGCAACGGTTTCACCTGGCTGACCGGCACGCCCTTTTTCACCCAGTCGAGAATTTTGAGCGCCTGCTGGATATCATCATCGCTGTACTGACGGTGCCCGCCATCGGTGCGCTCTGGCTTGAGCAGGCCGTAGCGACGCTGCCAGGCGCGAAGCGTCGTGGCATTAATGCCGCAAAGCCGGGAAAATTCACCAATGGAGTAGGACATAAAGCGCACCTGATAACCAACAATACACTCAATATACTACGAATCACGGCGGGTTGAAGGAAGTGCGAAATTTAGGGTAAGGCTTTCAGGATGTGCGCGCCTGTTGTTGATGGCTATCAGAACGTCATTTACGTCGCCCTGCTGAGATAAAAACCACTCAGCGGAAAAACGGGCTTCCCTGCCCTTATTCAACTCACGCCGCGTTCTCATCCAGCCATGCCAGCAGCCCTTCCAGAGAGAGCTGCGCAGGCCCACGCGCCGTGGGCTGGCCCTGTTTCAGCACCAGTAACGTCGGCAAACCGCGTACGCCGAGGGCCGCGGCGAGTTGCTGATGCTGGTCCGCATCAAGATAGCGGCTGTCGAGCGCGGCAACCCGCTGGCTGAGTTTTTCATGCGCCAGCAGCTGCCAGAGTTTGCGGCAATGTACGCAGCGCTCCGCGCCCACGAACAGCAGAATCGGTCGTTCACTCTCCAGCTCGCTTGCCGTCGCGATGGGTCTGAAGGCGCTTTCCGCGACGCGGAACAGCTTCGGACTGCGGCGCAGCGTGTCATTATCCGTCGCCACGCACAGCGCGTCGGCGCTTTTGCTGTAGGGCTGCACGCCCGCCACCCGCACCACGCTCTGCGCGGGGCCTGCCGCTGCCGCGCCGGGCTGGCGCAAGGTGCGAACATCGACGGCGGCAATCGGCGTCTCCTGCGGCTGCGCCAGCTGTGGGATCCAGCCATACGGTATACGGTAAGCGCGGTAAACCATATTGTTATTCAGCGTCTTACCCCAGAACGGCGAAATGTATTCCCAGACGATTTCATGGTCACGGGTGACCTCGAAAATACGCCCGTTTGAGCCTTCGTTAATCAAGGTGTTGCCGTTTTCCAGACGCTGCATATTGCTGATATACGGGCTGTAGAAACGGTAAGAATCGGTCGGCTGCGGCAGGTCCGCCTCATACGGCGAGTAGCGCCACTCGATATCAAGGGTAATCGGGTTAATCTCGAGGATCCGCGAATGATCGCGCCAGGCGTTTTTCACGCCGTCCGCCGACGCGGGGTTCGGTGCGCCATATCCGGCCCAGCCGCCGTTATCGAAAATCAGGATATTGCCCGCTCCCGGTAGCCCCTGCGGAATCATATGCGCGTGGTGCTGGCCGATAATCCAGCCGATATGCTTCAGCTCCGGCTTGCTGTAATCAGGCCCAAGCTGCCAGACAATCTTGCCGCTCTGTTTATCGATAATGGCGATAATATTCGATTCGCGGGCATCCCAGATAATATTGTCCGGATGGAAGCGTTGATCGCCCGCGTCATACCATTTGTTCGGCCCCAGCGCCGACATAGAGTTGATATGCATCCAGTCGCCCATGCCGCCGCCGCTGGCGCGCATGTTCGGATTGTTATACAGCGCCGTACGCGCCGCGTCGTCAAACCCAAGCTCCTCAAAATGGTCGCTGCAGCGCCATTCCCATACCACGTTGCCCTGCCAGTCGACCTCAATAATGGTGTCGTCCAGCAGCAGCTTGTCGGAAATAGCCTCATTCACCAGGTTGGTATGGGCCAGAATCAGCGTGTTGCCCCCTTCCACCTGCGGCTCCAGCCCCGGCGCATAGTAGCCTACCGGGTTACCCGCTCGCTGATAATCATGGTGCGCGCGCGCCATCCAGCGGGTTTCATTACCGGGATCGCTCACCTGTTCGTAGCGGTCGAATTTCCAGGTAACGTTACCTTCCCAGTCTACCTGAATCAGGTCGAGCATATCCTGCATGCCGTAGCGCGGGTCGCGCTCGCCGCTGTGACCGAGAATCGCGCCGCCGGGCAGGATTTTATTGGGAAACCCGTGCAATTCAGGCCATTCACGCACCACCTGGCCGTTCATATCCACCAGCACCGCACCGTGTTCGGTGGCCTGGAAAAGGGTGTAACCGCTCCACGCCCGCAGTGGATCGTAGAGGGTGGCGCCGGTTGGGTAGACGGAAGGATGTCCCATATATTTGCTCCTTAAAGAAAAGAATCAGGCTGAAGTAATCAATTGGCGAATGTGCCGGCAGGCGGCGGTAAACGACGCGTCGTCGCGTAGACGCGGGTGCGGCAGCGCGAGGCTCACCACTTCGCGAATCCGTCCCGGGCGCGGTGAAAGCACCACCACCCGGTCGGCAAGCGCCACCGCCTCTTCCACATCGTGCGTCACCAGCAGCGTGGTGGTGCCGGTGCTTTGGTGAATCTGTAACAGTTCCTGCTGGAGCGTGTGGCGCGTCAGGGCATCCAGCGCGCCGAACGGTTCATCCAACATCAGAATCTGTGGACGGGCAACCAGGCCGCGAGCAATCGCTACACGCTGCGCCATACCGCCGGAAAGCTGTGCGGGCAGTGCGCTGGCGAACTCAGTCAACTGCACGCGCGCCAGCATCGCCTGCGCCCGCTGGCGCTTCTCGGCCCGGCTAAGTTTTTCATCCGCGAGGCCAAGCATCACGTTGTCGATCACGCTTAGCCACGGGAACAGGCGGGGTTCCTGAAAGACGATGCCGCGCTCTTTACCCACGCCGGTCACCCGCTCGCCGTTGATCCGAATCTCGCCCTGTGTGGTCGGCTCCAGACCCACCAGCATTCGCAGCAGCGTCGATTTCCCGCAGCCGCTGCTGCCCACCAGCGCCACCAGCTCGCCGGCGGCAATATCCAGGCTAAAGTTCTGTAGGGCCGTCACCTGTTGCCAGGATTTACGCACATGCTGAAAAGAGACCAGCGTCGAAGAGGTCATAGTTGCTCCTGTTGGCGCCAGCGGGTGGCGCGAATTTCCAGTAAACGCCCGGCTTTATCCAGCGCCGCGCCGGTAACACCGACCAGCACCATGCCGCACAGAATGGTCGGCATATCCAGCAACTGCTGGGCGTTGATCATCAGACTGCCGATACCCACGCCGGAGGACATGAAATACTCCGCGCCGATATTGCCAAGCCAGGCATAAATCAGCGCCAATCGCAGACCGGCGAAGATACCCGGCGCCGCGCCGGGGAGAATCAGAGAGCGCAAACGTGCGAAGCCACTTAAACGCAGGACGTCAGCGACCTCGTCCAGCTGCGGGCTGCGCTGGGTGACAGCCTGTAAGGTACTGAAGAACATCGGGAAGAAGGAGGCCAGGGCGATAAAGACAATTTTGCCGCCGTTATCGTTACCTACCCATGCGGTCAGCAGCGGCAGCCAGGCAAACAGCGCAATATGGCGTAGAACGTTGAGCGTTGGCGTGAAGATGTGCCCCGCGCGCGGTCGTAGCGCTAACAGCAGCCCGCAAAGCAGGCCGCTCGCGATCCCCAGCGCGCCGCCGATCAGTGCGCGCCCAAGGCTTGCCAGCATCGCCGCGGTTAGCTCACCGTTCACCATCCCCAACACAAAGCGATCGGCCACCGCCAGCGGCGAGGAGAACAACGCGCCGTCGATCCAGCCCCACTGGCTCGCCAGTTGCCACAACACCAGCAGCACCGCCGGCAGCTGCAACGCGCGCCAGCTGGCCTGCGGTTTCCAGACCAGGCGACCTGTCGCGGGCTGCGGCCAGAACACCAGCCGCGAGTAGGCGCGATTCGCCGCCCACTCCATCAGCATGCCGCTAATCCCCACCACGGCGATGGTGACGAAGACGATATCCAGTTGAAACAGCTGACGTCCCCAGACCATCAGGTAGCCAATGCCTTCCGAAGAAGCCAGCAGTTCGACAACAATCAGCGACACCCAGGCCTGTGAAAGCGCCAGCCGCAGGCCGGTAAACCAACCCGGCAGGCTCGCCGGGATCACCAGCCAGCGCAGGCGCTGCCAGCGGGAAAAATTCATCACCCTGCCCGCTTCACTCAGCGTCAGCGGCACGCTGGTCACCGCCTGCTGGGTATTCAGCGTCATCGGCACGACGGTGGTTTTCACAATCACCGCCAGCTTCAGACCGTTATCAATGCCGAACAGCACCATAAACAGCGGGATCCAGCCCAGCGTGGGAATCTGCGCCAGCGCGTAAAACAGCGGCTCCACCCGCTGCGCCGCCGTAGGGACTAAACCAAACAGCGCGCCAAGCAGCGTTCCGGCCAGGGTGCCTAACAGCAGACCCAGCGCCAGATGCTGGAGGCTGAATCCCCACTGCGCCAGCAGGTCGCCGCCGAATAACGACAGTGCGGTATCGGCAACCACCGACGGTGGCGGCAGGATCTGCTCCGGCATCCAGCCTTCGCGAGCGGCGATGAACCACAGGACAAACAGCAGCGCGGGCAACAGCCACGGCCAGCCGTTCAACCGGAATATGGGCCTTCCGGGAAGGCGGGTTCTGATGAGTATCTGCGACATAGCGGTCCACTTTTCGTGAAGTTATGCCGCTATAAAAACGTGACTTTTCTCACGCCGCCATTGCGTTACGTGAATAATCCCAATGCAACAAATGCATTTCAGCCTGCCGGGTACGCGGCCTTTGCTTTAGCTTTTTTTTGCCTTTGCTTTGCCAATAAAAGTATTTAACAGCGGGGTGGGCGGCTCTTTAGGGTGAGAAAAAAACTCAGGGGAGCAAGACGTTATGATGAAAGCACTTTTTCGCCGCACCTTACTGGCGCTAACGGCAACGGTCGGTCTGATGACCAGCCTTCACGCCGAAGAGCTGCGTACCATCCGTATCGGCGTACCGGACCAAAGCGCGGGTAGTCAGCCGTTTATCGAGGGGCCGGTGGGGATGGCGTATATTCGCCATCAGCTTGAAGACGTGTTCAAGCCGCAGGGCGTCGAGGTTCAATGGCAGTTCTTTAAAGGCGCGGGCCCGGCGGTGAATGAAGCGCTGGCCAACCGACAGCTTGATTTCGTTTACCTTGGCGACCTGGCCGCCATTATTGGCAAGGCCAACGGTCTGCCGACGCGCCTGCTGTTAGGCAGCCGCGGTTCAGAATCGTACCTGGCCGCCACCAAAGCCTCGGGCATCAAAACGCTGGCCGACCTGAAGGGTAAGCGCGTGGCGGTCTATCGTGGCACGGCTGACCAGTTGGCCTTTGACCGCGCGTTACAAAGCGCAGGTTTGACCGAGCGTCAACTGCAGGTGATCAATCTCGACTGGAACGCGGGCAAAGCGGCGCTGGCCGCCGGACGCGTCGATGCGGTGTGGGGCGGCGTCTCGCTGCTGGCGCTGCGCGGCGATAAGATAGACGTGGTGGTGAAAAGCGGTGATTCCGGCCGTCAGAACACCACCCAGGCGGGCTTCCTGGGCACCCAGAGCTTTATCGAAGCCTGGCCGCAGGCCACCCAGCAGATTATCGACGTGCTGGTAAAAAATGCGGCGGAAATCAGCAACGAGGCCAATCGCGAAGCCTGGTCAGCGGAAATGGCCAGACAGAGCCAGATTCCGCAAGCGCTATTCCTCGAAGAGCTCCAGCCGCAGGAGCTGAACTTTAGCACCTCGCCGCGTATCGACCCGTTCCTGACCGAGAGCTTCAGCAGCAGCGTCGAACAGGCCAAAAATGGTCGACTGATTCGCAGCGCATTTGACGCGAAGCAATGGGTAGACGGCCAGTTTGTTGAACAGGCGTTGAAAAGCCAGAAGCTGGAGAAACACTGGCCGCAGTACAATCCTCAGGGCCAGCCGCTCAACGCCGGTTAAACGCTCACTCCCTGCGTCAACGGCTGAAGCTGACGGTCGGCATGCAGGATAATCTCCATCAGCTTTTCTGCAAGCGGCGGCTGAGCCGCATGAACCGGGGAGATAATCGCAAACCGGGTCTGCATCAGCCGCCACTCGTCCGGCAGGTCGCTCAACTCCAGCTTAACCAACTGATGACTGTGCTGGCACAGCGCAAAACCATCTTCACTGGCGAAGCTTATCGCCTCGGTATGCGCCAGCGTCGACCACAGCGCATAGATATGGTCGCACTGGATCGCCGGGGTAAAGTCCTGCCGCTGGCTCAGCGTCGCCAACACTTTACGCACACCCGGCGGTAAATAGGGGGCGGCAAACGGATAGCGCAACATCTGCTGGATGGAAACGGGCCCCTGCGTTGCCAACGGATGGCTGGCATGGCAGACGAAGAAACAGCGCTGCGGGCTGAGCGGCTGCACCCGCAGCTGTGGATCCAGCTCGGCCTGCCAGCTGTCGGCCACCACAAACGGGTATTGCTGCGAGGTCAGCGCATGGTGCAAGGCATACCAGTTGTCGATATGAAAACGCACCCTCGCCTGCGGCAGACGACGATGAAATTCACCGACCGCCGCCGGAATCAACCGCGCGCCGGGCGCCGGGCCGCAACCGAACGCCACTTCGCCGTTTTGCGCATCGTCCGCTTCGCGCAGATGGCTGCTTAACTCGACGTTCAGCTCCTGAAAGCGACGCGCGTAGGGCAGCAAGGTTTGCCCATGCAGCGTCAGGGTCGGGAGCTTGCTCTGTCGGTCAAAAAGCGGATGGCCGACGCTCTGCTCCAGCGCCTGAATGCTGCGGCTGAACGCCGATTGCGACAGGCAGACCGCCTCCGCCGCGCGATTAAAACTGCCATATTCAACCAGCGCGACAAAGTTGCGCAGTTGGCGAAAATCGAGATGCATAGGCCCGCTTCACTTTCTGTTTACATTTAATCACAGTACTGGAAAGCGGCGGTCCAGCGCAATGCCGGTCATCCGGCCTCCAGCATGCCAAAGCTGACAATTCGCGCCCGCCCCAGCTCTTTCGCGCGATAGAGCGCCACGTCGGCAGCGCGCAGCAGGTTGTCACTTTGGACATGTTCCGGGTAGCTGGCGACGCCGATCGAGACGTCCACGTGGCCAATATCCGTCCCGGCAAAACGCAGCGCCATCTCGCGCACGCCGTTATAAATATCGGTGGCAACGCGGCTGGCGGCCTCTTCATCCATGCCGTTAAGCAGCACCAGGAACTCTTCACCGCCGTAGCGGAAAGCCGTGCCCTGATCGCGCACCACGCGCTGAATAATCGCGGCGACGCTTTTAATCACCCCATCCCCCGCCTCGTGGCCAAACCGGTCGTTAATGTGTTTAAAGTGATCGATATCGATCATCAGGCAACTGAGCGGTTCTTTGCTGCGCATGGCCAGGTTCAACTGAGTGCCCAGCATATCTTCGAGGTGGTGGCGATTACGCAGCCCGGTCAGCGGGTCGTACAGCGCTTTTTCCAGCAGCGCGTCGCGCAGCCGCTGGTTGGCCAGGGCCAGACCCAGCGCCTCCGCCATCAGCTCCAGATAGGCGCGTGTCGAGGCGGTTTGCTCATTGAGATTCTGGAATGAGAGCAGCCCAATCGCCTCGCCCTGGGCAATCAGCGGTACGCACAGGGAATGGCTGTGGCACGTCTCCGGCAGATGGTAGCAGCCGATATCCGGCTCGCCGTGCACCGGCGGATGGCTTTGGCCGCGACGTACCGCCCAACATTCATCCGGGTGGAAAGGACTCGCTTTCCCCTCCGGCGATAGCCACTCGGCAACACAGCGCATCTGCCAGGGATCGCGGTCGAGAACAAACAGCCGTCCGGCCACGCCGGGCGCAATGTTCGGCGCGAACAGCTCCGCGACGTTAATGACGTCGTCAAAATTCTCACAGCCTTGCAGGCGCTGAGTCATCCGCGCCAGCAGTTCGCGTATCGCCCAGTTGGCATCGCGCTCTTTCTCCAGCTGCTGCCGCGCCAGGCCGTTTTCGCGGAAAATACGCACCGCCTGCGCCATATCGCCAATTTCATCAATCTGCTTGAAGTCGGGCGTCTCCACGGCATAATCCTGCGATGCCAGCCGGTGAACCACGTCGCTCAAACGCACGACCGGGCGCAGTACGCGGTGTTGTAAAATAAAGCCCAGCACGAATAAAAACAGCAGCGCCGTCAGCCCCACCATCACTTCCGACAGCGTGCGCAGCGTGCGGGACGCCCGCGTCGCATCGTCAATGGCATCGCGCGCGCGGTTATCCAGAAGCTGGCGGAAGTGATCGAGTCGTTCCTGCGCGCGGTCCAACTCCTGCTCATAAATTTTGCCGTAAAGCAGCGCCATCGCCTGTGCGGTTTCACCGCGCGCCATATTGGCCAGCGCCGCTTGCTGCTCGTCCTGCAGCGCATCGACAATCTGCACGCCCTCGTGCAACAGCGCCAGCTCCTCGCCCGTCGCCCCGGCGTCGTTCAGTTTTGATAATCGGTGTTCAATCGATTTCAGCGCGGTTTCTTTCTGCCGGTATTCCTTCAGCACATCCGGGTCTTTGCCGACGACGTACAAGCGCGCCAGATCGGATAGCGCCCAGGCATCGTTGTCGATCTCCTCCGTGAGCTGGTCGAACACCTGTCGCTGCGCCACCGCCTGACGTTCAGTATTGTCCGCGCTGGAGGCCATCAACATGACGATACCGGAGGCGATAGTCAGACAGACCGTCGCGCCGTAGGCCCAGTTTGTTATGGTCGCTATTCTCACCGATGGCTTCCTTCTGCGACGAATATTCAATAAGCATCATGGAAATTATAGGAAATGCCCATTTCCGCGTGACAATAAAAAAAGCGGCCGTAGCCGCCTTTTGTTATCGTCATGGCATTACGCATCTGGAGGATTTTTTCCTTCCGCCATAAACTCTTCGTCCAACCCTTCCACGTTCCCCGCGTGGTCACGCCCGGAGAACAGGTTCCAGCAGGCGAGGAACAGCGCCGCAATCAGCGGACCGATGACAAAGCCGTTGATGCCGTAAATTTCCATACCGCCAATGGTGGTAATCAGGATCAGGTAGTCAGGCATTTTGGTGTCTTTCCCCACCAGCAGCGGGCGCAGAATGTTGTCCACCAGCCCGACAATCACGATAAAGAAACCGACGATAAAGAGCCCTTGCCACAACTGGTCGGTGGCGAAGAGAAATATCGCCGCCGGTACCCAGATAATCGCCGAACCCACGGCGGGTACCAGCGACAGAAACGCCATCAGCGCCCCCCACAGCACGCTCCCGTCGATACCGACAATGGCAAACGCAATGCCGCCCAGCGTCCCCTGAACCACCGCCACCACCGCCGTGCCTTTGACCGTCGCCCGGGTGACGCCGACAAATTTGGCAAACAGATGCTGTTTCACAAAATCGGTCAGCGGCAGCGAGTCCAGAATCTGATTCACCAGATACGGGCCATCTTTTAGCAGGAAGAACAGCAGATACAGCATGATGCCGAAGCTAATGGCGAAACCGAAAGTGCCCTTACCTATCAGGAACGCGCTGCCGGCCAGGTACTGCCCCCCCGCCAGCGCGACATCAGAGAGTTTTTTCTGAATTTGCGCGACGTTATCCAGGTCGTGCTCTATCAGAAAACCGCGTGCCCAGTGCGGCAGATGCGAAAAAATGCTGGCAATGACCTGCGGAAAACGCGTGTTGTTCTCCTGCAGCTTGGTGTAAATCACATTCAGCTCAAGCGCCAGCGATGACAGGATCGCCATCAGCGGAATAAACACAATCAGGCAAATAATGACAATCGTGATGAGCGATGCCAGCTCGTTGCGCTCGCCCAACGCGCTACGCAGCTTATTTTTCACCGGGTTGAACACCACGGTGAGAATAGCCGCCCACAGAATGGCGGAAAAATAGGGAGAAAGAACGTCGAAAAATGCCCAGGTGACGAGGGCGAGAATGAAAATAAAGAAACCTTTGGTCAGTCCGTTAAAGCGCATTGCTGAGTCCTGTTGCGGGAAATCTGTCACGACTATAGGTGCGTTTGGCGGGATTTACCAGGTCAGGGCGTTATGCGCCTCGTCGAGTGGCGCCGGGTGATGTTGAGAAAAACCGCCGTAGCGCTAGCGCATCATGAAGATGTCTCATGTTGCAATGAAATTAAGTCGCTTTCACTCCTCCAGAGGCTCTGGCATAAAATACACATTATTAACTTATTGGCAACATGAAGCCGCCGGATGCGTGAAGCAAAACACGCTGAATCATCAACAGGCTCGGTTTTCATTTCCCGACTCAGGAGGCAAGACTGCCATGAATAACGATTTTACTTTTACTATTAAGCACAGCCTTTTCGACGAAAATTATAATCCTTCTGAGAATACCCGTATCACGACTAATTTTGCCAATCTTGCACGCGGTGAAAACCGTCAGCAGAACTTACGTAATACGCTCAAGATGATTGATAATCGCTTCAATAACTTAGCGTACTGGGATAATCCGCAAGGCGATCGTTATTCCGTTGAGCTGGATATTATTTCCGTTGAAATGAATATTGCGGGCACCGCCTTTCCGGCCATTGAAATTCTGAAAACCAATATTATTGATAAAAAAACCAACGAAAGAATTGAAGGGATTGTTGGCAATAACTTCTCATCTTACGTTCGCGATTATGACTTTAGCGTCCTGCTATTGGAGCATAATAAGCATGGTACTGAATTTACGATCCCGGAAAACTTTGGCGATTTGCATGGCAACATCTTTAAGCATTTCGTTAATTCAGCAGAATACAATGCACAGTTTAAAAAACCGCCGGTCATCTGTCTTAGCGTATCCAATAAGAACGCCTATCAGCAGACGGGCAATCAGCATCCGGTTCTGGGGATTGAATACCAGCAGCACGGCACCTCGTTAACCGAACATTATTTCAGCAAGATGGGCCTGAAGGTGCGCTATTTCATGCCGAAAAACAGCGTCGCGCCGCTGGCCTTCTTCTTTACCGGCGATTTGCTGAGCGACTACAGCGACCTGGAACTGATCGGCACCATCAGCACGATGGAGACCTTCCAGAAAATTTATCGTCCGGAAATTTATAACGCTAACTCCGCGGCAGGTTTGCACTATCAGCCGAATCTGAGTCAGCAGGATCATTCATTAACCAAAATTGTTTACGACCGGGAAGAACGCAGCCGGCTCGCCATTGAGCAAGGCAAATTCACCGAAGAACACTTTATCAAACCGTACAAACATATTCTTGAGCAATGGTCAGCCGACTACGCGCTTTAATGAATTCACATTGAAAGGTTATCTATTATGAAAACATTGCTCCCAACATCAACGGCTGGCAGCTTACCGAAACCGTCCTGGCTCGCGCAGCCGGAAACGCTGTGGTCGCCGTGGAAATTGCAGAATGAAGAGTTAATTCTGGGCAAACAGGATGCGCTGCGTTTGTCACTGGACGATCAGCTCCGGGCCGGAATTGATATTGTCAGCGACGGTGAGCAAACCCGTCAGCATTTTGTCACCACCTTTATTGAGCACCTCAGCGGCGTCGATTTTGAAAAACGCGAAGTGGTGAAAATTCGTAATCGCTACGATGCCAGCGTGCCAACCGTGGTCGGTGCCGTCGAGCGTAAAAAACCGGTATTTGTCGATGACGCGCGTTATTTACGTCAGCTCACCAAACAGCCGATAAAATGGGCGCTGCCGGGGCCGATGACCATGATCGATACCCTGTACGATGCCCACTATAAAAGCCGCGAAAAGCTGGCCTGGGAATTTGCCAAAATCCTCAACCAGGAAGCGCGCGAGCTGGAAGCGGCGGGCGTGGACATTATCCAGTTTGACGAGCCGGCCTTTAACGTCTTCTTCGATGAAGTTAACGACTGGGGCATCGCCACGCTGGAGCGCGCGATTGAGGGGCTGAAATGCGAAACGGTCGTACATATCTGTTATGGGTACGGTATTAAAGCCAATAGCGACTGGAAAAAGACGCTGGGCAACGAGTGGCGTCAATATGAAGAAGCGTTTCCGAAGCTGCAGGCGTCGAATATCGATATCATCTCGCTGGAGTGCCATAACTCCCGCGTGCCGATGGACCTGCTGGAACTGATTCGCGGTAAAAAGGTGATGGTCGGGGCCATTGACGTCGCCAACCATACCGTCGAGACGGCGGAAGAAGTTGCCGATACCCTGCGCAAAGCCCTGCAGTTTGTGGATGCCGACAAACTGTATCCGTCAACCAACTGCGGCATGGCACCGCTGCCGCGCCACGTGGCCCAGGGCAAGCTCAACGCGCTGAGCGCGGGGGCGGAAATCATTCGTCGCGAGCTGGCGGCGAAGTAACCTCACAACACACAGGCGATCGCCAGGATCGCCTGTCATCACGCGGGCTACGCGTTCTGATAAAGATCCCAGCGGTTGCCATACAGATCTTCAAACACCACCACCGTACCGTACTCCTCCTCACGCGGCGCTTCGCAGAAATGCACGCCTTTCGCCTTCATGGCATGGTAATCGCGCCAGAAATCATCGGTCTGTAGGAACAGAAAGACTCTTCCGCCGCATTGGTTACCGATAAAACCTTCCTGCCGTTCGTTGGACGCATGCGCCAGCAGAAGATTGCAGTCGCTTTCCGGGTTGGGTGATACCACCACCCAGCGTTTGCCCGGCTGTGGCGTATCTTCAATAAGCGTGAACCCCAGTTTGTCCGTGTAGTACTCAATCGCGCGGTCGTAGTCGTCGACCACAATGGCCACGTGTCCCAGACATCTTTTTTGCGTTCTCATTAGCGGCTCCATTCAGATTTATACGCGACTACCCTACACGCTTTCACGCATAAAAAAACCGCCGATAAATCGGCGGTTATTGACATCATCACGCTGGATTACATCAGCGGCATCGCCAGCTGAACGATGTTAATCAGCGGCTGCGGGTAGATACCCAGCACCAGCACCAGCAGCGCGGAGATCAGCACCACGATACCGCCCGCGCTGTACTGCCAGTTAGACGGCGCATCGCGGCCAGGCTGCTGAGGTGCGCTGAGGTACAGGCTCACGGCAACGCGTAGGTAGTAGTAGAGGCCAATCGCGGAGCCAACCACCACCGCGCCAACCAGCCACCACAGGTGCGCCTGGACGCCGACAGCCAGCACGTAGAACTTACCGATAAAGCCGAGGGTCATCGGGATACCGGCCAGCGACAGCATCATCACCGTCATCACCGCCGCCAGAATCGGACGGTTCCAGAACAGACCACGGTAGGAGTACAGGGAATCTGCATCCGGGCCACGGTACGGGCTGGACATCAGGCTGACGACGCCGAACGCGCCGAGGCTGCTGAACAGGTAACCGGCCAGGTAAACGCCAACGGTCTCCATCGACATCTCACCGCTATGCAGCGCAATCAGCGCCACCAGCAGATAGCCGAGGTGGGAGATAGAGGAGTAACCGAGCAGACGTTTGATGTTGGTCTGGCTCAGCGCCATCAGGTTACCGAAGATGATAGAGGCGAAGGCGATAATGCCCAGCACCACGCGTACCGCTTCGCTGTCGCCTACCGGCGCGTACAGGAACAGACGCATCACCACCCCGAAGATGGCAATCTTGCTGGCGGTCGCCAGGAAGGTGGAGACCGGCGCAGGCGCGCCCTGGTAAACGTCTGGCGTCCACAGGTGGAACGGCACCAGCGAAAGCTTGAAGCCCAGACCAACAATCATCATCCCAAGGCCTGCCAGCAGCAGCGGTTCGTGCAACATGTTGTCGCTGAGGCTCTTACCGAGCGCCAGGAACGACAGGTCGCCAGACTGCGCGTACAGCAGCGCGATACCGAACAGCAGGAACGACGATGCGGCAGCGGACAGAATGGTGTATTTGATGCTCGCTTCCAGCGAACGTTTCTGGCGGAAGGCATAGCCAATCAGGCCGAACAGCGGCAGCGAGATAAGCTCAATCCCAAGGAACAGCGCCGCCAGATGGTTGGCGTTAGCCAGCAGAATGCCGCCCAGCGCGGCAATCAGCACCAGCAGATAGAACTCTTCCCGGTTATCGGTGTAGCCCTCAAGCCACGGATAGGCGAAAGTGCAGGTCGCCAGGCTCGCCAGCAGCACCAGCCCGGTGTAGAGCATCGCGTAACCGTCAACGCGCATCAGCGGGGTGACGTCCATCGCGCCCGCCTGGCCAACAAACCAGAGCGACACCAGCGCAGCGTTAAGCCCAATGACCGACAGCGTGGCATTGAGGAAGTGATTGCGTCGCCACGCAATGGAGAGCATCACAACCACCACCGTCAAGCCGACGATCAGCAGCGGTAACAGCGCGATCAGTTGTTGTGGAGTTATTGTCATGGCGAATTACGGCCTTGTAGTTGAAACAGAATTAACAAACCACTGCTGGATGTTGCCCATCGCAGAATGTGACGTGTCCAGAATCGGCTGCGGGTAGAAGCCCAGCAGAACCAGAAGCACGACCAGCAACAGCACGATGAACAGCTCGCGCAGCGACATCCCTGGCAGCTCTTTTGCCGCGATTTCGCTCTTCGCTTTACCGAAGTACGCCCGGTGCAGCATCGCCAGTGAATACACAGAGGCGAAGACCAGACCAAAAGTAGAAATCACCGTAATCACCGGCACGATATGGTAGCTGCCGAACAGGATCATAAATTCGCCGACGAAGTTACCGGTACCCGGCATCCCCAACGTCGCGACGGCAAAGAACATTGACAGCGCCGGCAGCCACTTAATTTTGCTCCACAGACCGCCCATCTGACGCATGTCACGGGTATGCAGGCGCTCGTACAGCTGGCCACACAGAATGAACAGACCGGCCGCGGACAGACCGTGCGCAATCATCTGAATCACCGCGCCCTGGTACGCCAGCTGGCTGCCGGTATAGATGGCAATCAGCACGAAGCCCATGTGGGAAACGGAGGTGTAAGCAATCAGACGTTTGATATCGTACTGGGTAAACGCCATCCACGCGCCGTAGAAGATACCAATGACACCCAGCCACATGGCGATAGGCGCGAACTCGGCGGAAGCATTCGGGAACAGCGGCAGCGCAAAGCGCAGCAGACCGTAGGCCGCGGTTTTCAGCAAGATACCGGCGAGGTCAACGGAACCGGCGGTAGGTGCCTGAGAGTGCGCGTCTGGCAGCCAGCCGTGCAGCGGAACCACCGGCATTTTCACCGCGAAAGCGATGAAGAAGCCGAGCATCAGCAGATATTCCACGTTGTGGGACATCGGGGTCTTCAGCAGATCCTGATAGTTGAAGGTCCATACGCCGGTCGCATCGTGGTGCACGAACACCAGCGCCAGGATGGCAATCAGCATCACCAGACCGCTTGCCTGGGTATAGATGAAGAACTTGGTGGCCGCCGTGATACGCGTTTTACCGTCGGAGGCTTTATGGCCCCAGAGCGCGATCAGGAAGTACATCGGCACCAGCATCATCTCCCAGAAGAAGAAGAACAGGAACATGTCGATGGCGAGGAACACGCCGATAACGCCGCCCAGGATCCACATCAGGTTGAGGTGGAAGAAGCCCTGGTATTTCTGGATTTCATTCCAGGAACAGAGCACCGCCAGCACACCCAGCAGACCGGTCAACACCACCATCAGCAGCGACAGGCCGTCGATAGCAAGGTGGATAGTGATCCCAAAACGCGGGATCCACGGCAGGATGAACTCAGACTGCCACTGCGGCAGACCGGCAGATTGCGTGAGTGAGTAGCCGCCCTGCAGCCACAGCTGCAGGCCAAGCGCCAGCGTCAGTCCCATGGTAATCAGCGCTATCCAGCGCGGCATCTTCACGCCAAAGCGTTCGGTCTGCCAGCAGAGGAAACCGCCAATAAAGGGAATCAGTATTAGCCAGGGTAATAACATGGCAATTCATTTCCTTATTCAACTATCCGGTGGCGACATCGCTCGCCGGAACAGGAAAACAGCACGACATTTTCATGGGGAGGAAAACCCTCCCCAACGAATTAACGCAATACCATCAACAGCGCCAGCACCACCACGGCACCAATGCTCATTGACGCAACATACCAGCGCAGATAACCGTTCGCGCTCAGCACCAGGCCTTTGCCAGCAAAGCGGGAAAGGATCGCCGGAATGTTCATCAGCGCGTTGAGCGGGTCGCTCTTCAGCAGCCAGGCGATGCCTAGGAATGGCTTAACGAACACTTTGTCGTACAGCCAGTCAAAGCCCCAGGCGTTGTACCACCAGGTACCCAGCAGACGGCCCGGCGCGCTGTTGGCGATAGAGGTCACCAGCGTACGTTGACCCAGCCACAGCCATGCGGCAATCAGGATACCGGCAATCGCCACGATGCCTGAGGTGATTTCCAGCGTCAGCACGCGGCCATGTTCCAGTTCGGTCGTCGCCGGCAGTACGCCGTGCAGCGGCGGCACAATCAGCGCGCCCACGAAGGTCGACAGCACCATCAGCACAATCAGCGGCAGGTGATGGGTAATCCCCTTCCCTGCGTGCGCATGAATCTGCTCTTTACCGTGGAAGACGATGAAGATCATACGGAAGGTGTACAGCGAGGTCATGAACGCACCGACCAGACCCGCCACCATCAGATTGATATGACCGTTAGCCATCGCCCCGGCAAGGATTTCGTCTTTACTGAAGAAGCCCGCGGTAATCAGCGGCAGCGCAGAGAGCGCGGCGCCACCGACCAGGAAGCAGGCATACACCAGCGGAATCGACTTACGCAGGCCGCCCATCTTGAAGATGTTCTGTTCGTGATGACAGGCCAGAATCACCGAGCCGGACGCCAGGAACAGCAGCGCTTTGAAGAACGCGTGGGTCATCAGATGGAAAATGGCCGCATCCCACGCCTGCACGCCCAGCGCCAGGAACATGTAGCCAATCTGGCTCATGGTGGAGTACGCGAGTACACGTTTGATATCGGTCTGCACCAGCGCGGCAAAGCCTGCCAGCACCAGCGTAATCGCTCCAACGATACCCACCAGATGCAGCACTTCCGGCGTCATCAGGAACAGGCCGTGGGTACGGGCAATCAGGTAGACACCGGCGGTCACCATCGTCGCGGCGTGGATCAGCGCGGAGACCGGCGTCGGGCCGGCCATCGCGTCCGCAAGCCAGGTTTGCAACGGCAGTTGCGCGGATTTACCCACGGCACCACCCAGCAGCATCAGCGTTGCCCACATCAGCATGTTATTGCCTGCGGCAAAGTGCGCCGGCGCCAGTTCCACCATTTCGCGGAAGTTCAGCGTGCCCAGCTCGTTGTAGAGAATGAACAGCGCGAACGCGAGGAACACGTCACCCACACGAGTTACCACGAAGGCTTTCATCGCCGCCGCGCCGTTCTTCGGATCGGTGTAGTAGAAACCGATCAGCAGATAGGAGCACAGGCCCACGCCTTCCCAGCCCAGATACATCAGCAGCAGGTTATCGGCCAGGACCAGAACCACCATGCTGGCGATAAACAGGTTGGTGTAGGCGAAGAAGCGGGAGTAACCCTCTTCACCGCGCATGTACCAGGAGGCGAACATGTGGATCAGGAAACCGACCCCGGTTACTACCGAGAGCATGGTCAGCGACAGGCCGTCCAGCACCAGGTTGAAACCGATATTGAAATCACCGACGGACATCCACGTCCACAGCGGCTGGCTGAACGCCTGTTTGCCGTTAGCGAAGAAGTCGATGCCGACGTACGCCGTGACCAGCGCGGACAGACCAATCGAGCCAATCCCCACGGTGGCGGACAGGTTTTCTGACCAGCGCCCGCGGGAGAAAGCCAGCAGGACAAAGCCAATTAACGGGAAAATAATGGTTAAGGCAAGCATGTTCATCCGCGCAACTCACTTACTGAATCGATGTTCAGGTTCTGGCGGCGACGATGGAGCTGCAGCAGCAGCGCCAGGCCAATACTCGCTTCCGCAGCCGCAAGGGTAATGGCGAGGATATACATCACCTGACCGTCGGTCTGGCCCCAGTAGCTGCCGGCGACCACAAAGGCCAGCGCGGCGGCGTTAATCATGATTTCCAGCCCAATCAGCATAAACAGCAGGTTACGGCGGATAACCAGGCCGGTTAAACCCAGCACGAATAAAATCGCGGCGAGGATCAGCCCATGTTGTAAAGGAATCATGCGTGTTCCTCCGTTTTCCTTTTCGCGCTATCGCCGGAACGGTTGCTCAGCACTTCGCCCGGACGGTCTTCACGGCCAATGTGGAAGGCCACCACCAGCCCGGCCAGCAGTAGCATCGACGCCAGTTCTACCGCCAGAACGTACGGCCCGAACAGTGCGATACCGACTTCTTTCGCGCTGATGGCGTTTCCGTCGATGCCCTGATCATTCAGGCCGATGATGGCGTAAACCATCACCGCCAGCAGCACGGCGGACAAAATCGCCGGGCCAATCCAGATTTGCGGCTTCAACCACTCACGTTCCTGAGCGATTTCAGCGCCGCCCAGGTTCAGCATCATCACCACGAAGACGAACAGCACCATGATGGCGCCCGCGTAAACGATGATCTCCAGCGCACCGGCGAAATACGCGCCCAGCGAGAAGAACACCCCGGCAATTGCCAGCAGCGAGATAATCAGATACAGCAGCGCATGTACCGGGTTAGTGTGCGTAATCACTCGCAGCGTCGCGAGGACAGCAATCAGGCCACAGATATAAAAAGCGAATTCCATTGCCCCTCTCCTTACGGTAACAGGCTCTTGACGTCGATAGGCTTAGCTTCGTTCTCTGCTTCGCCCTTATCTTTGCCGTCGATTGCCATACCCGCCATCCGGTAGAAGTTATATTCCGGGTATTTACCCGGACCGGAAATCAGCAGATCCTCTTTTTCGTACACCAGATCCTGACGTTTGTATTCGCCCAGTTCGAAGTCCGGGGTCAACTGAATCGCCGTGGTCGGGCACGCTTCTTCACACAGGCCGCAGAAAATGCAGCGTGAGAAGTTAATGCGGAAAAACTCCGGATACCAGCGGCCATCTTTGGTCTCTGCTTTCTGCAGAGAGATACAGCCCACCGGGCAGGCTACCGCGCACAGGTTACAGGCCACGCAGCGCTCTTCGCCGTCCGGGTCGCGCGTCAGCACGATACGGCCACGATAGCGCGGCGGCAGGTAAACCGGCTCTTC
Organism: Kluyvera sp. CRP; assembly: GCF_019930565.1. NCBI lineage: Bacteria > Pseudomonadati > Pseudomonadota > Gammaproteobacteria > Enterobacterales > Enterobacteriaceae > Kluyvera > Kluyvera sp. CRP. Next base: position 4,676,956 of record NZ_CP082841.1, read on the forward strand.
CGGGTACATTTGCGTTTCGCGTTTGGCGAACGCATGCAGGCCAATCATCCAGATACTGCGTACCTGGGTGCCGAAGCCTACGAGTAATTCTTTTAAGGTCATGGTCTATTCGCCCCTTATTGCGCCTGCCACAGAATGACAGCCGCCGTTACCAGCAAGTTGATCAGCGTCAGCGGCAGGCACACTTTCCAGCCGAAGGACATTACCTGGTCATAACGCGGACGCGGTAATGAGGCGCGAATCAAAATGAACATCATCATGAAGAACGCGGTTTTCAGCGCGAACCAGATGAACGGCGGTAAGAACGGGCCTTGCCAGCCACCGAAGAACAGCGTCACGATCATCGCCGATACGGTAACGATGCCGATGTATTCCCCCACGAAGAACAGACCGAATTTCATGCCGGAATATTCAATGTGGTAACCATCAGCCAGTTCCTGCTCGGCTTCCGGTTGGTCAAACGGGTGACGGTGACACACCGCTACGCCCGCAATCGCAAAGGTAATGAAGCCGAAGAACTGCGGAATCACGTTCCACAGGTGAGCCTGGTTATTGACGATGTCGGTCATATTGAATGAACCGGCTTGCGCCACCACGCCCATCAGGGACAGACCGAGGAACACCTCGTAGCTCAGGGTCTGCGCAGACGCACGCATCGCCCCCAGCAGGGAGTATTTGTTGTTACTCGACCAGCCGGCGAACAGCACTGCGTACACCGCGAGGCCTGCCAGCATCAGGAAGAACAGGACGCCAATATTGAGGTCGGCGACCACCCAGCTTGGGCTGACCGGCACAATGGCGAAGGCCAGCAGCAGCGAGGTGAAGGCGATCATCGGTGCCAATGTAAAGATGACGCGGTCCGAGAATTTCGGTACCCAGTCTTCTTTAAAGAACATCTTGATCATGTCCGCAACCAGCTGGAGCGAACCGCCCCAGCCCACGCGGTTCGGCCCGTAGCGGTTCTGGAACAGACCCAGCAGGCGACGTTCGCCGAAGCTCATGAACGCCCCGCAGGTGACCACCACCAGCAGGATAACCACGGCTTTAACAATGCTGAGGAGGATCTCAATCAGATCCGGCGTTAACCAACTCATGCTTTTGCCTCCTGCAGATTATCAAGGCGCGCACCCGCCAGCACCGGCGCAATGCCCGGCAAGCCCATCGGTAAGCCCACCTGCCCTGCCGCCAGCCCTTCAGAGATAAGCAGCGGGAGAACGATGGTCTGGCCGTCGTAGCTAAAGGCGATATTCGCGCCCGCGTTGACGCCAAGCTTCGCGGCATCTGCCGGGTTCAGCTTGATGTACGGCTGCGGCATACGGCTCTGGAACACCGGAGAGCGCTGGGACATTTCGTCGCTACCGAACAGATGGTAGTACGGCGCAATACGCCAGTTGCCTTCCTGCGCCTGGAAGCTTGCCGGAACGGTGGTAAAGAATTCCAGACCGCTTTCCGATGCTTCAATCAAACGCACGCCCGGATCGCCGTGGCGCAGTTTGCCGCCCACTTCGGCCTGGAACTTGTTCCATGCCTGCGGGGAGTTCCAGCCCGGCGCCCAGGCGAACGGGATTTGCGAACGCGGCGCTGACGGCTGGTTGTTCCCTTCCATCGAGAAGGCAAACATGGTGTCTTTATCCTGCGGCTGACGCGGCTCGTGCACGCTGATGTTGGCGCGCATCGCCGTACGACCGCTGTAGCGGTGCGGTTCACGCGACAGTTTCTGACCGCGGATACGGAAGCTGGCGTCCGGCGCGGCATTTTTAATGCCCGCCAGCTGCGGCAGCTTCTCGATGGCCGCATCAATAACGTGATCAAGCTGCGTCCAGTCCACTTCACGGCTCTGCACGGTGCTGTGCAGCGAGTGCAGCCAGCGCCAGCTTTCGAGCATCACGGTGTTGCTATCGTAGTACGCCGGGTCATACACCTGGAAGAAGCGCTGTGCGCGGCCTTCGTTGTTGATAACCGTTCCGTCGCTTTCGGCGAAGCTTGCCGCAGAGAGGACCAGATGCGCTTTATCCATAATCGCGGTGCGCTGATGGTCAATCACCATCACCAGCGGCGCTTTGGCGAGCGCGGCGTCAACGCGTGCCGCAGAAGCGTGGCGATGCAGGTCGTTTTCCAGCACCACGACCGCGTCAGCCGCGCCGGATTCCAGCTCGCTTAACGCCGCTTCCAGAGAACCGCCGCCAATCATGCCCAGACCAATGCTGTTCACCGCACGTGCGATCATGGTTACGCCAACGTCGGCGCCACGGCCCTTCAGCGCTTTCGCCACGTTGGCAGCCGCCTGAATAATCTCCGCGCTACCGGCGTTGGTGCCGGAAACGATCAGCGGTTTCTTCGCCCCGGCCAGCGCCTGGACGATCACATCGATCTTGTTTTGCAGGTCGCGATCCAGGCCTTCAACGGCCGGCGCGCTATCGTCCAGCGCATGTGCGATAGCAAAACCAAGGCGTGCCTGATCTTCCACCGGCGCGCGGTAGGTCCACGCCGCGATGTCGTCAAGACGGGTATCGTCGACGTTGGTGACAAACAGCGGATGCTTCGCGCGCTGGCCGATGTTGAGGATCGCCGCAATCTGCCAGTCAGCCACTTTCTGCGCCGCCGCCATTTCACGCGCTTTGCCTTTCACCGCCTGACGTACCGCCAGAGCCGCGCGAGCGCCGGTTTGCGTCAGGTCTTCACCCAAAACCAGCACCGCATCATAGGATTCAATTTCGCGCAGCGCTGGGGTATGAATACCGCCTTCACGCAGCACTTTCAGTACCAGTTGCAGACGTTCCTGCTCGCCCTCGGCGATACCGGTATAGAAGTTTTCCGCCCCAACCAGCTCGCGCAGCGCGAAGTTGCTTTCGATGCTGGCGCGCGGGGAACCGATACCGATCACTTTCTTAGACTGGCGCAGAATATCTGCCGCGCCCTGCATCGCCTGTTCGGCGTTCAGCGCGATCAGGTCATCGCCACGGCGCTGAACCGGCTGACGCGGACGGTCTTTCAGGTTCACATAGCCATAGCCGAAACGACCACGGTCGCAGAGGAAGTAGTGGTTTACGGTACCGTTGTAACGGTTTTCGATACGACGCAGTTCGCCGTAACGTTCACCCGGGCTGGTGTTACAGCCCAGCGAACATTGCTGGCAGATGCTTGGCGCAAACTGCATATCCCACTTACGGTTGTAGCGCTCGGAATGCGTTTTGTCGGTAAACACGCCGGTCGGGCAAATTTCGACCAGGTTACCGGAAAATTCGCTTTCCAGGGTACCGTCTTCCGGACGACCGAAGTAGACGTTATCGTGTGCGCCGTACACACCCAGGTCGGTGCCGTCAGCGTAATCTTTGTAGTAACGCACGCAGCGATAGCAGGCGATGCAGCGGTTCATTTCGTGAGAGATGAACGGCCCCAGGTCCTGATTACGGTGGGTACGTTTAGTAAAGCGATAGCGACGGAAGCTATGGCCGGTCATCACGGTCATATCCTGAAGGTGGCAGTTGCCGCCTTCTTCACAGACCGGGCAGTCGTGCGGGTGGTTGGTCATGAGCCACTCCACCACGCTCTCGCGGAACTGCTTCGCTTCTGCGTCGTCGATAGAAATAAAGGTGCCGTCGGATGCCGGAGTCATACAGGACATCACCAGGCGACCACGCGTGTCTTCCGCGTTCTGATATTGCTTCACCGCACACTGGCGGCAAGCACCGACGCTCCCAAGCGCCGGGTGCCAGCAAAAGTACGGAATATCAAGGCCCATAGAGAGACATGCCTGTAGCAGGTTGTCCGCTCCATTAACCTCGTATTCTTTGCCGTCTACATGAATCGTAGCCATTAGCGTGCTTCCAAAATAAATAAATCTTTAGATTACCAGCGCGTCTTAAGCAGGTTCGGCTGAATCCCATGAATTGCATGAGTGTTGCTGAACTGCTGCTTAATGCCTGCCTCGAATTCGTCGCGGAAATATTTAATGGCGCTCTGCAGCGGTTCAACCGCGCCAGGCGCATGCGCGCAGAAGGTTTTCCCCGGGCCTAAGAATCGACACAGTTGCTCAAGTGTCTCGATATCGCCAGGCTGCCCTTCCCCTTTTTCAAGGGCGCGCAGAATTTTCACGCTCCACGGCAGACCGTCGCGGCACGGCGTACACCAGCCGCACGACTCGCGGGCGAAGAACTCTTCCAGGTTACGCACCAGCGATACCATGCCAATCTCGTGGTCGACGGCCATCGCCAGCGCCGTACCCAGACGGCTGCCCGCTTTACCGATGCTTTCGAATTCCATCGGCAGATCAAGGTGCGCTTCGGTCAGGAAGTCAGTGCCCGCGCCGCCCGGCTGCCAGGCCTTGAATTTCAGGCCATCACGCATGCCGCCAGCGTAGTCTTCAAGGATTTCACGCGCAGTGGTGCCAAACGGCAGCTCCCACAGGCCCGGGTTTTTCACGCGGCCAGAGAAGCCCATCAGCTTGGTACCCGCATCTTTGCTCTTCGAGATGTTCTGGTACCACTCGACGCCGTTCGCCAGGATAGCCGGGACGTTACACAGCGTTTCCACGTTGTTGACGCAGGTGGGTTTACCCCACACGCCGGAGCTCGCCGGGAACGGCGGCTTGGAGCGCGGGTTAGCACGACGGCCTTCGAGGGAGTTAATCAGCGCCGTTTCTTCGCCGCAGATGTAGCGCCCTGCCCCGGTGTGCACGAACAGCTCAAAATCAAAACCGGTACCAAGGATATTTTTCCCAAGCAGCCCCGCTTCGGTCGCTTCGGCAATGGCGCGACGCAGATGCTGTGCCGCTTCAATATATTCGCCGCGCAGGAAGATGTAGCCGCGGTACGCCTTCAGGGCGAACGCGGAAATCAGCATGCCTTCCACCAGCAGGTGCGGCAGCTGTTCCATCAGCAGGCGGTCTTTATAGGTGCCCGGCTCCATTTCATCGGCGTTACACAGCAGGTAACGGATGTTCATGGATTCGTCTTTCGGCATCAGGCTCCACTTCAGGCCGGTAGAAAAGCCCGCGCCGCCGCGCCCTTTCAGGCCAGCGTCTTTGACCTGGTTGACGATTTCGTCCGGCGCCATGCCGCCGAGCGCTTTACGCGCGCCGGCATAACCGTTTTTCGCCTGATACTCTTCCAGCCACACCGGCTGCTTGTCGTCACGAAGACGCCAGGTCAGCGGATGGGTTTCGGGAGTCAGAATAATATTTTTCATTATTTATACTGCTCCAGTAGGTCAGGAATGGCTTCCGGCGTCAGATGGCTGTGAGTATCCTCATCAATCATCATGGTCGGCCCCTTGTCGCAGTTGCCCAGGCAGCAGGTCGGCAGCAGAGTGAAACGGCCATCAAAGGTGGTTTGACCCGGTTTGATGTTCAGCTTCTTCTCAATGGCGGCCTGAATACCCTGATAACCCGTAATGTGGCACACCACGCTGTCGCAGTAGCGAATAACGTGGCGTCCTACCGGCTGGCGGAAAATCTGGCTATAGAAGGTCGCGACGCCTTCTACGTCGCTTGCGGGAATACCCAGCACATCAGCGATAGCGTAAATCGCGCCGTCCGGTACCCAGCCGCGCTGCTTTTGAACGATTTTCAGCGCTTCAATGGACGCCGCACGCGGGTCTTCGTAGTGGTGCTTCTCGTGCTCAATAGCTTCACGCTCTGCCGCACTCAGCTCAAAAGCCTCGGTTTGTGGTTGTTGATTCTCGTGCATAATTAGCGGTCCACGTCTGACATAACAAAATCGATACTACCCAGATAGACGATCAGGTCGGATACCAGGCTGCCGCGAATCGCCGCCGGGATCTGCTGCAGGTGCGCATAGCTCGGGGTACGGATTCGGGTACGGTAGCTCATGGTGCTGCCGTCGCTGGTCAGGTAGTAACTGTTGATACCCTTGGTGGCTTCCACCATCTGGAAAGATTCCTGCGCCGGCATCACCGGGCCCCAGGAAACCTGCAGGAAGTGGGTAATCAGGGTTTCGATGTGTTGCAGCGTGCGCTCTTTCGGCGGCGGCGTGGTCAGCGGATGATCCGCCTTAAACGGCCCTTCCGGCATATTGTCGAGGCACTGCTGAAGAATACGCAGGCTCTGGCGCAGCTCTTCCACTTTCAGCATCACGCGGGTGTAGCAGTCAGAAACGCCACCGCCGGTCGGGATTTCGAAGTCGAAGTTTTCGTAACCAGAGTACGGACGCCATTTACGCACGTCGAAGCCGATACCGGTTGCACGCAGGCCGGCACCGGTAGTGCCCCACTCCAGCGCTTCTTTGGCGGTATAAGCAGCAACGCCGACGGAGCGGCCTTTCAGAATGGTGTTACGCAGCGCCGCTTTCTCGTAGGAATCAAGACGCTTCGGCATCCACTCGAGGAATTCGCGCAGCAGGCGATCCCAGCCGCGCGGCAGGTCGTGCGCGACGCCGCCAATACGGAACCAGGCCGGGTGCATACGGAAACCGGTAATCGCTTCCACCAGGTCATAGATTTTCTGGCGGTCGGTGAAGGCGAAGAACACCGGGGTCATCGCGCCGACGTCCTGAATGAACGTTGAGATGTACAGCAGATGGCTGTTGATGCGGAACAGTTCAGAGAGCATCACACGAATCACGTTGACGCGATCCGGCACGGTAATCCCCGCCAGTTTCTCCACCGCCAGCACGTACGGCATTTCGTTCACGCAGCCGCCGAGGTACTCGATACGGTCGGTGTACGGAATGTAGCTGTGCCAGGACTGACGCTCGCCCATCTTCTCAGCGCCACGGTGGTGGTAGCCGATGTCCGGTACACAGTCGACAATCTCTTCGCCATCAAGCTGCAAAATAATACGGAATGCACCGTGCGCAGACGGGTGGTTAGGGCCGAGGTTAAGGAACATAAAGTCCTCGTTTTCGGTCCCACGCTTCATCCCCCACTCTTCCGGTTTGAAGGTCAGCGCTTCCATTTCCAGATCCTGCTTGGCTTTAGTCAGCTCAAACGGATCGAATTCAGTGGCGCGCGCCGGGTAGTCTTTACGCAGCGGGTGGCCTTCCCAGGTCGGCGGCATCATGATGCGACGCAGGTTCGGGTGGCCGTTAAAGGTGATGCCGAACATTTCCCAGGTTTCACGCTCATACCAGTTGGCGTTCGGGAAAAGTTTGGTCAGCGTCGGTATGTTCAGATCGTTTTCAGACAGCGCCACCTTGAGCATGATGTCGCGGTTGCGGTCGATGGAGATCAGGTGGTAGAAAACGGAAAAATCCGCGGCCGGTAAACCGTCGCGGTGAGTACGCAGGCGTTCGTCCATACCGTGCAGGTCGAACAGCATGACGTAAGGTTTCGGCAACTTCTTCAGGAAATCGACAATTTCCAGCAGCTGTTCACGCTTAACCCAAACGACAGGAACCCCGGTGCGGGTGGCCTGAACGGTAAATGCATCCGGCCCAAAACGGTTGCGCAGTTCGCCGATGACCGGATCATCAAGGTGATCGCGGGTTTGCCATGCGGCCGCTTCTTGCGCGGTTAAATCGGTCATATTGTTCACCATTGCAAAAGGTCCGTGGTGACTGCCGGGAGTGGCCTTCGCGCTGTTGTATGTTGATTTGCGAAGTCAAAATGCCACCGCCCGCAGGCGCAAATTAAATCTCGTCAGGCGTGCGCAGATTGGTCACTGCAATGCGTTCGCCGCGTTTACGCTCGCGTTCCGACTGCATATTGGCGCGGTAAACGCCCTGATCGCCAACCACCCACGACAGCGGGCGACGCTCTTTACCAATCGATTCCTGCAGCAGCATCAGCGCCTGCATGTAGGCTTCCGGACGGGGTGGGCAGCCAGGGATATACACATCGACAGGAATAAACTTATCGACGCCCTGCACCACGGAGTAGATGTCGTACATGCCGCCGGAGTTGGCGCAGGCACCCATCGAGATAACCCATTTTGGCTCCAGCATCTGGTCATACAGGCGCTGAATTACCGGGGCCATCTTGGTGAAACAGGTTCCGGCCACCACCATCAGGTCTGCCTGACGCGGGGAGGCACGCAGAACTTCCGCACCAAAACGCGCAACGTCATGCACCGCAGTGAATGACGTCACCATTTCAACGTAGCAGCAAGAAAGGCCGAAGTTGTATGGCCAGATTGAGTTCTTACGACCCCAGTTGACCATATCGTGCATCGCGTGTTCGAGTTTCCCCATATACACGCTTTTGTTCACCTCTTGCTCCAGGGGATCGGTGACAATCTCCTGCTTTTGCAGAGGGTAACGGTCGTTCTCACCGTTAGGATCTATGCGGGTGAGCGTATAATCCATCTTATTGCCTCGCTTTTACTGCGTATTACGGTTAGTGACGCTGTCGGTTTCTGGGTTAACCAGCGTGCGGCGAGAACGTGCTGGCGTCCAATCCAGCGCGCCAATGCGAACGAGGTAAACCAGGCCGGCGAGCAGCACAAATATGAAAATGGCGGCTTCGATAAAGCCAACCCAGCCGCTTTCACGGATGGACGTTGACCAGGCGTACAGGTAGAGCGCTTCCACGTCGAAGATGACGAAGAACATCGCGACCAGATAAAACTTGGCCGACAGGCGCAAACGTGCGGAGCCAACGGAGTCGATACCCGATTCAAACGGGGTGTTTTTGCTTCGCGCGCGCGCGCGACCGCCAAGGTACCAGCCGCCGATTAACATCAGGCAACACAGGCCAATGGCAATGATCAGAAAGATAGCGAATGCCCAGTGATGAGCGATGATTTCAGTGGATGTTGACATACGCAAAGCTTTACCAAATAAGTAGCACGACCTGCTCTGCTCTTACCGGCAGATGGACGCTACATCGATTCATGGGGAGGATTAAAAAACCTACAAACAGCCCAATTGGAAACGTAGACCGCAAAATGTTGAGGTTTTTTACTCCTTTCTATAACCTTTTGTCAACTTTAACAAAAGTTTCCTCACATTAATTTACATCAAAGGTATTTCATTAACATTACGTGCCCTTTGATTCGATTCGCTTCAGAAGACCTTACGGTTTACCTGTTGTTGAATCGTGTCCGTATTGTAGCATTAACCGGAATTACCCCTCTATTTTGACAGGATTTTCTGATGATTCATCCCCCCAAAGAGAGGTATTTTCTTGATCTAAGACACGCTTTTGTTAATTCGCCCTGTAAAACGGCAACAATCTATCCGTTTTTTTAACATTAGCAGGTGATATGACATCGCGTTTGGTGAAGGGGGAATTGATGGATGAAATATTTCTAATTACATGATTATTATCACATTATTAGATTCATTTTTTCTTCGGTATCGCAAAAGCACAAAAAAAGAACCGCAAACTCGTTTTTTATCGTCTACGATTCTTTTTTGCACTTACATTTTGTTACCACTTTTCAACCGGAATGTTAATCAATGTCCCTTTCAAACATGAGGGTATTTTCTCCGTCTTCCGGGGTATACATTCCCGCTGAGGGCCAGGGATTGTGGCGCGGTTCCTGAGACTGGAAGATCATCTGCGTCAGCTCGTTTTCACTCTGCGCATCATAGCTCAGCATATATTCGGTTTCCGGCAGCTCCGGCATCCCCTCGCCTTTACCCAACGCACGCAGATCCGGACTCATCATTTCCACCGGACGCGCAGTGACGCCAAGCCCTGCCTTCACCGCCGCGCGAACGGCTGAGAGCGTCGAGGCGACGTAGGCCAATCGCCATGGCATGCCTGCGGCATCCAGCGTTTTAATAATCGTATCGCGGAACGGGCTCGGATCGTCAAGCAGCACCAGCGGCAGCGGCTCTTCAGGACGCAGCATAAATTCGGACGCACAGTACCAAAGCGTAGGTGAGGTACGCAGCACCGTCGAGGTAAAGCCTTCCAGCGGATGCGTGGTCAGCGCCAGGTCGACCTCTTTGTTCCGCAACATATCACCCATAACGCTATGACGCTTCACGCGCACGTCAAGAGCCAGCTTCGGATACGCTGAGCTAATTCGGTTTAGTAAAAAAGGAAGAATGGTGTCCGCCGATTCATCAGATGAGCCCAGCGTCAGTTGCCCCTGAAGCGGGCTAAACATTAGCGACGTGCATGCTTCATCATTAAATCGCAGAATTTTTCGCGCATAGCCCAACAGCTGGATTCCATGCTCCGTCAGCAGCTTATTTCGCCCATGACGGGCGAAGAGCTCCTTTCCCACCAGCTGCTCCAGACGCTGCATCTGCTGGCTCACGGCGGATTGGGTTCGACATACCGCAGCGGCGGCGGCGGCAAAGGTACTCAGATCGGCAACAGCAACAAACGTTCTCAGCAGATCGAGATCGAGGTTCAGTATCGGACGATTGGCATTTATCATATTAATCCACTTACAGGTTCGGAGACCGGCCTGCCTTATTGATGCTGCACTCAAAAATTTCAGGCTAATCCTTTAATCATCTTTCACCAATCGCTGACGAATGACTGCCTGACGAGTGTCAGTATTAAAATTGTCTGTTGCCAGAGTCAGCAACAGTTCCTTTTAACAATATATCCTTTAGCCTGTAGCTATTTATCGGACTCCCCCCGAGCGAAGCCTTGCGTAGGAAGTGGCAAGAAGCGTCGTCACGATAATGCGCCAGGAAGATTGCTGTACGTTTTAAAATAAGCCAGTAAACATGATGAATAACAGTGAGTTATAAAAACAATCATTGATAATCATCAACGAAACTAACTCTTAAGGGTCTTACTAACCATAACATATTAACCGAAAACCATAAGATTTATAAGCCTAAATAAGCTGTATCTCAAAGGGAAAAAAGGTTCAGAATCAAAACAATTTAAGAAATCTAACAAATCACATTCATTACTTTTCAAAATATAAAAAAATATTAATCTTTATCGGATGCCGCCATTAACATCAACTTCACAAAAGTAGGTATCATTACTAATCCTTATTTGTTGGGATTTTATTTTAAATTAAAATGGTTGAAGCAGGCTTAAAGTATATCCTGGCCAACGATACCTAAGCTAAACCATTTCTTTTTCCTTAGACATAAAAACCACTTTATCGACTAATGATGGCATATCTAACTGCAAAACAATAAATTAACAAAACATCAAACAAAGACAGCCGTCATTCCCCAGTAAAAAACAATGTTCCAACGACAAAAAATGAACAAAATCTTCTACTGCTAACCCTTCAAAACAGCGGGGATGGGGAGTACATTGTTCGGTGCTGACTTCCACGGCAGGGAGTGGCAATAACAGCTAAAAAGGTCAAAGGTTCATGTCCCCCATCGAAAAATCCAGAAAATTAGATAACGTTTGTTACGACATTCGCGGCCCGGTACTCAAAGAGGCCAAACGCCTTGAAGAAGAAGGCAACAAAGTTCTTAAACTGAATATCGGCAACCCGGCGCCTTTCGGGTTTGACGCGCCGGATGAAATTCTGGTCGACGTGATCCGCAACCTGCCGACGGCGCAGGGTTATTGCGACTCCAAAGGTCTCTATTCCGCGCGTAAGGCCATTATGCAGCACTACCAGGCGCGCGGTATGCGTGACGTCACGGTAGAAGACATTTACATTGGCAACGGCGTTTCCGAGCTAATCGTGCAGGCCATGCAGGCGCTGCTCAATAGCGGCGACGAAATGCTGGTACCGGCTCCGGACTATCCGCTGTGGACGGCGGCAGTGTCATTATCCAGCGGTAATGCGGTGCACTATCTGTGCGATGAGTCCGCCGGCTGGTTCCCGGACCTCGACGATATCCGCGCGAAAATTACCCCACGCACGCGTGGCATCGTGATCATCAACCCGAACAACCCTACCGGCGCGGTATACTCAAAAGAGCTGCTGATGGAGATCGTGGAGATCGCCCGCGAGCATAATCTGATCATCTTCGCCGACGAAATCTACGACAAGATCCTCTATGACGCGGCGCAGCATCACTCGATTGCCGCCCTGGCGCCGGATCTGCTTACCGTGACCTTCAACGGTTTATCCAAGACCTATCGTGTGGCCGGTTTCCGTCAGGGCTGGATGGTGCTCAACGGGCCGAAGAAACACGCGAAAGGCTACATTGAAGGGCTGGAAATGCTGGCCTCGATGCGCCTGTGCGCCAACGTTCCGGCGCAGCACGCGATTCAGACCGCACTGGGAGGCTATCAGAGTATCAGTGAATTTATTACGCCGGGCGGACGTCTGTACGAACAGCGTAACCGCGCGTGGGAGCTGATTAACGAGATCCCTGGGGTTTCCTGTGTCAAGCCACAGGGCGCGCTGTATATGTTCCCGAAAATCGACGCGAAACGCTTCAATATTCATGACGATCAGCGCATGGTGCTGGACTTCCTGTTACAGGAAAAAGTCCTGCTGGTTCAGGGCACTGCCTTTAACTGGCCGTGGCCGGATCACGTCCGTATCGTCACCCTGCCGCGTGAAGACGATCTGGAAATGGCCATCACCCGTTTTGGTCGCTTCCTCTCAGGCTATCACCAGCTGTAATCATCATCTGAATTGGCCGCCGGCATTTGCATCCGGCGGCCATCTCTGCGCACAATGCCTTTACTAAAGCTACTGAGTAAGGGTTGTTATGAATCAGAGTCATTTTTTTGCCCACCTCTCCCGCCTGAAGTTAATTAACCGCTGGCCGCTGATGCGCAACGTGCGCACCGAGAACGTCTCTGAACACAGCCTTCAGGTCGCGATGGTCGCTCACGCGCTCGCCGCCATTAAAAACCGCAAGTTTAACGGCCAGCTCAACGCCGAGCGTATTGCACTGCTGGCGATGTATCACGACGCTTCCGAAGTGCTGACCGGCGATCTGCCGACCCCGGTCAAGTATTTCAACTCTCAGATTGCCCAGGAGTACAAGGCGATAGAAAAAATCGCCCAGCAGAAGCTCATTGAGATGGTACCGGACGAACTGCGCGATATTTTTGCGCCGCTTGTCGACGAACATCAAAGCAGCGAAGAAGAGAAAGCGATTGTGAAGCAGGCAGACGCCCTGTGCGCCTACCTGAAGTGCCTGGAAGAGCTATCAGCCGGTAACAACGAATTCCTGCTGGCGAAAGGTCGTCTGGAGAAAACGCTGGCCTCACGGCGCAGCGAAGAGATGGATTACTTTATGGCGGTGTTCGTACCCAGCTTCCATCTTTCACTGGATGAAATAAGCCAGGACTCGCCGCTTTAATCCCCCCGACGACAGTGAGTTTGTAGGCCGGATAAGACGTTTACGTCGCCATCCGGCCTACCTATCCCGTTCATCAGAACGGGAATAAAATCGGCACCAGTATCACGCAGATGATCATCACCAGCACCGTAAACGGCACGCCGATTTTGACGAAGTCGCTGAAGCTGTATCTTCCGGGCCCCAGCACCAGGGTGTTTACCGGTGACGATACCGGTGTCATAAAGGCCGCCGAGGCCGCCATCGCGACGATCATCGCAAACGGATAGGGCGACACTCCCATCGATTTTGCCGTCGCCAGCGCAATCGGCGCCATCAGCACCGCCGTGGCCGTATTAGAGATAAACAAACCAATCGCCGCGCACATGACGAACAGACAGCCCAGCATCAGATAAGGCCCCTGCCCGCCGCCGACGTCCATCAGCCCTTTTACCACCAGATCGACACCGCCGGTTTTTTGCAGCGCTAACGCGAACGGCATCATCCCGACGATCAGGATAATGCTCGGCCAGTGAATAGACTTATAGGCGCTCTGGGCATCGATACAGCGGAATTTGCCCATCAGCAGGCAGGCGATAATCGCGGCAATGGGGTTAGGAATTTCATCGGTGAGCATCAGCGCGACCATCAACACCAGGCAAAAGATGGCGTGCGGCGCCTGGCTGTGCGCCGGCGATGCATCGCTCACTTCAACCGGCAGATTGAGGACCACGAAATCGCGGCCATTCTGCGCCAGCTGGCTTATCTGCTTCCAGTTGCCGACCACCAGCACAATGTCGCCCAACTGCAGTGACTCATCCACGACCGAGCCATCCAGCGCCTCGCCATCGCGTTTCATCCCTACAACGTTCAGACCGTAACGGGTACGGAAGCCCATTTCACGAATGGTTTTACCAATCAGCTCGGACTCTGGAATCAGCGACACCTCCGCCATCCCGACGTCCAGCGCCTGATCGGAGAAATACTCGCCGCGCAGCACCATCGGCTCGAGCATCTGCTCGCTACAGAACTGACGCAGGTCGATTTCAGCGGCGGACATATCAATCAGCAGCACGTCGCGCGCGCGAAACTCAGATACCCCGTTAACGTTCACAATCACCCGGCGAAAACGACGCCAGCGTTCCACCCCGATAATGTTGGCGCCATAGCGCTCGCGCAGCTTCATGTCGTCGAGACGCTGACCAATCATCGGCGAGCCGGGACGAATCGCCAGACGACGGGCACGGCCGGTCAGGTGATATTCTTTAATCAGATCGCGGAAGGTACTGCGTTTACGGCTATCTCGCGGCTGGCTGCCATCATCGCCCTTCAGTAAAAAGCGCATGACCAGCATATAGAGGATGCCGAAGACCAGCACCACCAGACCAATTGGCGTGACGCTAAAGAAGCTGAAACCCTCAAGCCCCTCGCGAATAAGCTCACTGTTGATAACCAGGTTAGGCGGCGTAGCCACCAGCGTCATCATACCGCTGATAAGCCCGGCAAAGCTCAGCGGCATCATTAAACGCGAAGGGGAAATATTCATGCGCGCCGAGACGCTAAGTACCACCGGGATAAAGATAGCGACGACGCCGGTCGAGCTCATAAATGCCCCCAACCCGGCGACGGTTAACATCAGGAATACCAGCATTTTGGTTTCGCTGTTTCCCGCCACCTGTACCAGCCAGGAACCCATGTTGGTCGCCACACCGGTGCGCACGAGGCCGTCGCCGATAATAAACAGCGCGGCAATCAAAATCACGTTAGGGTCGCTGAAGCCAGAAAAAGCTTCGCTTAGGGTCAGCGTGCCGCTGAGCACAAAGGCCACAATGATGCCCAGCGCGATCGCATCCATGCGCACCTTGCCGGTGGCGAAAAGCACCACCGCAATCGCAAGCAGACACAGCACCCAAATCAGTTCACCGTTCACAGCACATCCTTGTCATCAAATAAGCGGTAAGTTGTTCAAGTAAAAAGCCGTTGACTATAGTGACAGAAAAAAGCCCCAACGATGTGGGGCTAAATCATAAGATCATGCATTCTGCGAGACGTTGACCCAGCCATCAGCCTGTTTTTCAACCCGCAGCGACGCCAGCGTCGAGAGGACAAAGTCGACCTCCAGCAGCTCGGGCGTCTCCGGCGGTACGTTCACGGCGGCGACATGGCAGCCCGCCGCTAACCCCGACTGTACGCCCGCCAGCGCATCTTCGACGACCAGACAGTCCTGCGGCGGCAGACCCAGCAGTTCGGCCCCCAGTAAATAGGCGTCCGGTTGCGGCTTTCCGCGTTTGACTTGCTCGGCGGTGACGAACACCGCAGGCGTCGGCAGGCCCGCCGCGCGATGACGCGCATGGGCGACCGGAATGGAGCCAGAGGTAACGATGGCCCATGGAACGCTTTGCGCATCAAGATGCTGGAGCAGCGCCACCGCGCCAGGCAGCGCACGAATACCGTCGAGATCGTTCGCTTCTATCTGTTCCAGCCGCAGAAACTCGGCCTGAATTTCCGCTTCCGATTTATCCGGCATGAAATGACGCAGCGTGGTGATCGCCTGTTTGCCGTGAATAAAGTCCAGAACCGCTTGCGGATCAACGCCGTAGCTTTCCGCCCAAAACTGCCAGGAACGCTCAACCACCGGCAGCGAATCCACCAGCGTACCGTCTAAATCAAACAGGAAACCTTTGCACTGCACAGCGGCCTCCATCAGGCGTTAATGATCTGATTAATTTCGTTGCTGCTCAGATGATACTGGCGCGGGCACCCGTGCCAGACGTTCAGCATGCGCTGGTATTTGTCCCACATCGGGGTCTGCGCGTTGAAGCCGTGAGTCCCCGCATCAAAGTGGGTATAGCGGCCTTCCACATTCACCATAAAGCGGACATAGCCCAGGAAACGCGCTTCGGTCGCCGCATCAAAGCCGAGGAAAGTGACACGACGTTCATCAATGGTGTCGGCGTCTTTCAGGTTGGTCCAGGAGACGTGCAGCGCGTGGTACATCTCCATGATGTCGATAACGATACGACAGGTCTCTTCTTTGAGTTCGCCAAATTCACGGTCCAGTTCGCGCATCTGTAAACCATAGCCACGTTCGATAATGGTCTGCAGGCGGCGGTAGCGCTCAGCGTTGTCGGGATCAAGCATAGTCATCATTTTGTACTGATTGGACAAAATCAGACGTTGAGCATGGGTCATTTCCATTTTTCGACTCCTGTTGCGCTTTGCAGCATAAAAAAAAAGACACAAGGTTTGTGTCTTCTTTTATATGCGTTTTTCGCTATCAATTACAAATCATCGAGGAAAGTTTTATCCAGTTGTTTGAAGGCGCGCTTAAGCGTGTCAGCCAGCGCCTGGTAATCCGGCTTTCCTTCGACCGGCGCGAGCGCCTGCCCGGCTTCCTGTAATTTGCCGCGCACTTCATAGAACCACTGCAGGATTGACGGCGGCAATGGCGTGACGGAACGCTTACCCAACCACCACAGACCTTGCATCGGCAGGCTCAGCGCAAAGAGCGCCGTGGCCACCGCGGGGCCAAGCTGACCACCCAGGGCGATTTGCCAGCAGAGCGTAAAAATCGCCAGCGGCGGCATCAGGCGTATCGCATGGCGCGTCGCGCGAATCACGCGATTCTCAACAAACACCGGCGCAAGACGTTTTTCCAGCGGCCACGTCTTTGCATAGTGCTGCCCCCGGCTAAACAAACTGAAAAAACTGACCGGGCGTTGCTCGGGAGTCGACATGGCTAACCTCAACTTCTCGTATAAAAATTAAAATATTTTTGCAAAACAACAACTGGGTATGACATCGTTCAAAAAATTTTGGCATAGGCCCGGCAATCGGGTATCCTGTGCCAGCCTGAGATAACCTGATTCTATACACTCCGGCACATCAAATTATCGCATATTCTGCCATTGGCTGAAAATTATGCAAAATGGCTTAGAATCAATATGTATTTCTTAGATCATGCCTGAAAAGTGTTCCGGGCATGATGTTAATCATAAATGTCGGTGTCATCCTGCGCTACGCTTAATGACTCATTGACGTTTTTTTAGCCACGTATCATAAATAGGTACTTCCATGTCGAGTAAGTTAGTACTGGTTCTGAACTGCGGTAGCTCCTCACTGAAATTTGCAATCATCGATGCAGTTAATGGTGAAGAATACCTCTCTGGTTTAGCCGAATGTTTCCATCTTCCAGAAGCACGTATCAAGTGGAAAATGGACGGCGGTAAACAAGAAGCGGCTTTAGGTGCAGGCGCCGCTCACAGTGAAGCGCTGAACTTCATCGTTAATACAATTCTGGCACAAAAACCAGAACTGTCTGCTCAGCTGACCGCGATCGGCCACCGTATCGTACACGGCGGCGAGAAGTACACCAGCTCCGTTGTGATCGACGAATCCGTTATCCAGGGCATCAAAGATTCTGCCTCTTTCGCTCCGCTGCACAACCCGGCTCACCTGATCGGTATCGCCGAAGCGCTGAAATCCTTCCCGCAGCTGAAAGACAAGAACGTTGCTGTATTCGATACCGCGTTCCACCAGACCATGCCGGAAGAATCTTACCTGTATGCTCTGCCGTACAGCCTGTACAAAGAACACGGCATCCGTCGCTACGGCGCGCACGGCACCAGCCACTTCTATGTGACTCAGGAAGCCGCGAAAGTTCTGAACAAACCGGTTGAAGAAGTTAACATCATCACCTGCCACCTGGGCAACGGCGGTTCCGTTTCCGCTATCCGTAACGGCGTGTGCGTAGACACCTCCATGGGTCTGACCCCGCTGGAAGGTCTGGTGATGGGTACTCGCTCTGGCGATATCGACCCGGCTATCATTTTCCATCTGCATGACACCCTGGGCATGAGCATCGACCAGATCAACAAGCTGCTGACCAAAGAGTCCGGCCTGCTGGGTCTGACCGAAGTGACCAGCGACTGCCGTTATGTAGAAGACAACTACAAAGATAAAGAAGACGCTAAACGTGCAATGGACGTTTACTGCCACCGTCTGGCGAAATACATCGGCGCTTACACTGCACTGATGGACGGTCGTCTGGACGCGGTTATCTTCACCGGCGGTATTGGTGAAAACGCGGCAATGGTGCGTGAACTGTCCCTGGGCAAACTGGGCGTTCTGGGCTTCGAAGTTGATCACGAACGTAACCTGGCTGCCCGTTTCGGCAAGTCTGGCTTCATCAACAAAGAAGGCACTCGTCCTGCCATCGTTATCCCGACCAACGAAGAACTGGTCATTGCACAAGACGCCAGCCGTCTGACTGCCTGATATCACACCGCCAGCCTAGCTGGCGGTGCTGTTTTGTATCCCGCCCGAAACTGGCGGTAACGAAAGAGGATAAACCGTGTCCCGTACTATTATGCTGATCCCTACCGGAACCAGCGTCGGCCTGACCAGCGTCAGCCTTGGCGTGATCCGTGCTATGGAACGCAAAGGCGTTCGTCTGAGCGTCTTTAAGCCTATCGCTCAACCACGTTCCGGTGGCGATGCGCCTGACCAGACTACCACTATCGTTCGCGCAAACTCATCAACAACGACAGCGGCTGAACCGCTGAAGATGAGCCATGTAGAAACGCTGCTCTCCAGCAATCAGAAAGATGTGCTGATGGAAGAGATCATCGCTAACTACCACGCGAACAGCAAAGATGCAGAAGTGGTGCTGGTTGAAGGCCTGGTCCCAACCCGTAAACACCAGTTCGCTCAGTCTCTGAACTACGAAATCGCGAAAACGCTGAATGCGGAAATCGTCTTCGTCATGTCTCAGGGTACCGACACTCCGGAACAGCTGAACGAGCGTATTGAACTGACTCGCAACAGCTTCGGCGGCGCGAAAAACACCAACATCACCGGCGTTATCGTGAACAAACTGAACGCACCGGTTGATGAACAGGGCCGTACTCGCCCGGATCTGTCTGAGATCTTCGACGACTCATCCAAAGCGCAGGTCGTGAAAATCGACGCTGAACAGCTGAAGGGCCACAGCACGCTGCCAGTACTGGGCGCGGTACCGTGGAGCTTCGATCTGATCGCCACTCGCGCGATCGATATGGCGCGTCACCTGAACGCCACCGTGATCAACGAAGGCGATATCAACACCCGCCGCGTGAAGTCCGTGACCTTCTGTGCGCGTAGCATCCCGCACATGCTGGAGCACTTCCGTGCAGGTTCCCTGCTGGTAACCTCCGCAGACCGTCCAGACGTGCTGGTTGCAGCCTGCCTGGCCGCGATGAACGGCGTGGAAATCGGTGCCCTGCTGCTGACCGGCGGCTACGACATGGATCCGCGCATCAGCAAGCTGTGTGAGCGTGCATTCGCTACCGGCCTGCCGGTATTCATGGTGAACACCAACACCTGGCAGACCTCTCTGAGCCTGCAGAGCTTCAACCTGGAAGTTCCGGTTGATGACCGCGAGCGTATCGAGAAAGTTCAGGAATACGTTGCCAACTTTATCAACCCGGAATGGATTGATTCCCTGACTGCGACCTCTGAACACAGCCGTCGCCTGTCTCCGCCGGCATTCCGCTACCAGCTGACCGAGCTGGCGCGTAAAGCGGGCAAACGCGTTGTTCTGCCGGAAGGCGACGAACCGCGTACCGTTAAAGCGGCCGCTATCTGTGCGGAACGCGGCATCGCAACCTGCGTCCTGCTGGGTAACCCGGACGAAATCAACCGCGTTGCGGCCTCTCAGGGTGTTGAACTGGGCGCTGGCGTTGAAATCGTTGATCCGGATGTGGTTCGCGAAAGCTACGTGGCTCGCCTGGTCGAACTGCGTAAGAACAAAGGCATGACCGAAACCGTTGCCCGCGAACAGCTGGAAGACAACGTGGTTCTCGGTACCCTGATGCTGGAACAGGACGACGTAGACGGCCTGGTTTCCGGTGCGGTTCACACCACTGCGAACACCATTCGTCCGCCGCTGCAGCTGATCAAAACTGCGCCGGGTAGCTCTCTGGTGTCTTCCGTGTTCTTCATGCTGCTGCCTGAACAGGTTTACGTTTACGGCGACTGCGCGATCAACCCGGATCCGACTGCAGAACAGCTGGCAGAAATCGCGATTCAGTCCGCTGAATCCGCCATTGCTTTCGGTATCGAACCGCGCGTTGCAATGCTCTCCTACTCCACCGGCACCTCTGGTGCAGGTAGCGACGTAGAGAAAGTTCGCGAAGCAACTCGTCTGGCACAGGAAAAACGTCCTGACCTGATGATCGACGGCCCGCTGCAGTACGACGCCGCTGTTATGGCTGACGTAGCAAAATCCAAAGCACCGAACTCTCCGGTTGCAGGTCGCGCTACCGTGTTCATCTTCCCGGATCTGAACACCGGTAACACCACCTATAAAGCGGTACAGCGTTCTGCCGACCTGATCTCCATCGGGCCGATGCTGCAGGGTATGCGCAAGCCGGTGAACGACCTGTCTCGTGGCGCGCTGGTAGACGATATCGTCTACACCATCGCTCTGACCGCGATCCAGTCTTCACAGCAGCAGTAATTCTTGCTGATGATGGCATGAAAAAGGCGACCAACAGGTCGCCTTTTTATTTACAGTAGCTCTCGCGCGGCCGACACAATATCATGCGCAGTCAGGCCATATTCTTTCTGTAAAAAGTCCTGTGTTCCCACCTGGCCGTAGCGTTCTTTCACCCCCACCCGCCGCATCGGTACGGGACACGTTTCGACAAGCACTTCCGCCACCGCTGACCCCAGGCCGTTATGGATGCTGTGGTTTTCACAGGTCACGATACGCCCGGTTTTTTCCGCATAGTTTTTTACCAGCATTTTGTCGATAGGCTTGAGGGTGAACATGTCGATCACCGCCGCGCTGACCCCAAGCTGCTCAAGCTGGCGTGCCGCTTCCAGCGCCTCTGTCACCATAATACCGTTGGCAATCAGCGTAATATCACTACCTTCGCGCAGCACGTTGCCCTTGCCGATGGTAAAGGTTGACCCTGGCGCATACACGCTCGGCGCCTGCTTGCGGATGGTACGCAGCCAGTAAAAACCGTCGAGGTTGATGAGCTGACGCAGAATATCTTCAAACATCACCGCATCGGTGACTTCCAGCACCACCGAATGCGCCAGACCGCGGACAATCCCCATATCCTCAAAAGACATATGCGTACCGCCGTTATGACAGGCGGTCACTCCCGCGTCAGAGGCAATCACCTTGACGTTATTGCGCTGATAATCCAGCGACATAAACAGTTGGTCAAAGCAGCGGCGGCTGGCAAATGCGGTGAATGTGTGAACAAACGGCTTACGTCCGGTGAGCGATAGCCCGGCGGCGGTGCCAATCACGTTCGCTTCCATAATGCCGCAGTTGATCACATGTTGCGGATACTCGCGGGCAACGCTATCCATCGCCATAGAGCTCATCAGGTCAGCTTCCAGCGCGATGATCGGGCTGCCTTCGGCAATCTGCTGGGCAACAAATCCGGCGTATACTTTACGCATTTCCAGAGCGTCTTTTTGTCCTGCAGGGGCAACCTTAATCATGTTCAGTCTCCAGTTGGCGAATGCTCTCGTTTATCGTCTCTTTCATCTCATCCGTCAGGCGTAAATGGTGGTTATTGGCGAGATTCTCGAGATAGGGCACCCCCTGGCCTTTGACGCTATCGAGGATCACCACCCGTGGGCGAGCATCAACAGGCGGCACCGGCTGTACCGCCGCCAGCAGCCCTGGGATGTCATCGCCTTTTACGGTCACCACGTCAAAACCAAAGGCGCGGAATTTTTCGTCAAGGTTGAAAGGACAGATAATGTCATCCAGCTTGCCGTCAAGCTGCAGCTTGTTCCAGTCGACAAAGACGGTCAGGTTATTCAGACGATGATGGGCAATAAACTGGAACGCCTCCCAGCACTGCCCCTCATTCAGTTCGCCATCCCCCACGATGCAGAAAACACGATTCGCGCGCCCCGCCAGTTGATGCGAGAGCGCCATCCCCGCCGCGATGGAAATCCCCTGCCCCAACGACCCCGTCGTCGCATCCACGCCGCGCGTTTTGAGCCTGTCCGGATGGCTCGGGAGCCGCGTTCCGTTTTGGTTCAGCGTACTCAGCTCCTCAATCGGGAAATATCCCTTAATCGCCAGCGTACTGTAAAGCGCCGGGCCGGCGTGCCCTTTCGATAGCACAAAATAGTCCCGTTCTGGCCAGTCCGGGTCTGCCGGGTCAATTTTCATTACCGCACCGTATAGCACGGCCAGCGTTTCCACCACCGACATGCTGCCGCCGTAATGGCCGAACCCCAGATTGGTCAGCGATTTCAGGGTTTCCACGCGAATCTCACGCGCCAGTGCGCTCACTTCTTTCACATTCATGATTTAGCCCCGTTGTTCTCCTGCGCGCTGCCGCCCACAGATTTCTTTTTCGCAAAAACGTTGTACGCCACCAGCGCTGCAAACAAGGCGACGACCAGGCCCGTAATAGCAAACGGCGACAGGTAGCGGGCCAGGTTCCCCAGCACAATACCGACAACGCCAAAATCAGCATCCGAGAAGGTCGTATTGGCAAAGCCAATCGCCCCTAGTACTGGCAAGAGCAGCACAGGCAGGAAGGTGATCAGCAGACCGTTAGCAAACGCGCCAATCATCGCGCCGCGTCGGCCACCAGTTGCATTGCCAAACACGCCGGCCGTCGCGCCGGTAAAGAAGTGCGGCACCACGCCGGGTAAAATCAGCACCCACTTAAACTGCCCACACAGGAACAGCCCAACGAGTCCACCCAGGAAGCTGAACAAGAAACCAATTAACACCGCGTTAGGGGCGTAGGGATACACCACCGGGCAGTCCAGCGCCGGGCGTGCGTGCGGCACCAGCTTTTCCGAGAAACCGGTAAACGCCGGTACGATCTCAGCCAGAATCAGGCGCACCCCTTGCAGGATGATGAATACACCGGCAGCAAAGGTGATCGCCATAATGATGGCGTAGACGAGATAGTTCTGACCGCCGCTGAAGGTGCTTTCAACATATTCACGCCCTGCGCTGACCGCCATGATCAGGTAGATAATCATCATGGTCAGAGAAATGGAGATAGAGCTGTCACGCAGAAAACTCAGGTTCTTCGGCAGGTTCATCTCTTCGGTCGAACGCGACCCTTTACCGCAGACGCTGCCGATCCAGCCCGAAAGCACATAGCCCAACGTACCGAAGTGGCCGAAGGCGATGTCATCGGTGCCGGTAATACGCTTCATATAACGCTGTGCCAGCGCCGGGAAGAATGCCATGACCAGGCCGAGGATTAGCGAGCCGGTAAAGACCAGTCCGATACCGTCGAAACCCGCAACGGTCAGGATTACGCCGATCATGCAGGCCATATAGAAGGTATGATGGCCGGTCAGGAAGATATATTTCAGGCGCGTAAAACGGGCGACCAGAATATTCGCGACCATACCAAATGCCATAATTAACGCCGTTGACGCACCGTACTTCTCAAGCGCAATAGAAACAATCGCCTCATTATTCGGAATAATGCCTTGTATATTAAAGGCGTGTTCAAACATCCCTCCCAGTGGATTCAATGAGCCAACTAATACTGTCGCCCCACCGCCCAGGACAATAAACCCCAGGATAGTTTTAATCGTTCCCTTCACAACATCGGAAAAAGATTTCTTTTGTGCCACCAGGCCAATTAGCGCAATTAGCCCGACCAACACCGAAGGCACTTTGAGTATATCAACAACAAAATTCAGCGTTTCAAGGATAAACATATCCGCCTCGCTATATAGAATTATTGTTTGGCAAACCAGGCGCGCAGCTGCGCTTCGAGTTCGTTAATATCGATGATGTTAGTAATGACCACCAGCTGACTCTCCGGCACGCTGGCGCTGGCGGCGATGTCCTTGGCCATCACGAATAAATCAGCCGCTCCTGGGGTGGCCGACGACAGATCCGAGTGCTCCACCTCAGCCTCTATTTCGAGCTTTTTAAGCACTTTTTTAATATTCATCTCAACCATAAAACTACTGCCCAGGCCAGAACCGCAAATTGCCATAATTTTCATTATTGTCACCTTTTGGGTAGAGTGCATTCCCATCACGCAGGCGCGTAATGTGCTATAAGTCGGATTGTATAAATAAATTAGAAACGTGCGATGATAGTTTTAATCTCCTCGATACTGGTTGCCTGATGTAATTTATGCATATCTTCGTCGCTGGAAAATAATTCCGCCAGCGCAGAGATCATTTCAATATGGCTATGCTTATCCGGTGCCGCCAGCATAATAACGAGGTCCACAGGATCGAATTCTTCACAGCCAAATGATACGCCCTGCTGCAATTTCAGCAGCGACAGCCCTAAGCCGTTGGCGCCTTCTTCAGGCCGCGCATGAGGCATAGCCAAACCCGGCGCCAGCACATAGTACGGCCCCAGCTTACGATGCTGTTCCACGATGGCCGCCACGTATTTTTTTTCAATCACGCCCGCTTCCAGCAGCGGCCGGGCGCAGATATCCAACGCCTGCGACCAGTCTTCGACACGCTGTTGCAGCGTAATAGTGGCATCGGAGATCCAGGTATTGAGCATTTTGTCCCTCGTCTTTTCGCAAAAGATGGGCAAACTTTATGCAACCAGACAACAGTTATCTGAGAGGGCGCTCACAAAGATAGCGCTATCATTCAAGAACGCACAGATTTGTGATAGCGCTATCATTTCGCAATCATCACATGAAAACGCAGAAAAATTTCCCGGTTAGGGCGTATACTCCCTGACAGATGAAGTAATGGATGATAATAAAAAACGTCTGTTTAGCAGGAATATGTATGTCTCTTACCCGAAAACGACGGAGTACCGGCAAGGTGACGATCGCCGATGTTGCTCAGTTAGCTGGCGTCGGCACCATGACCGTGTCCCGTGCGCTTCGCACGCCGGAACAGGTCTCCGATAAGCTACGAGAAAAAATCGAAGCGGCGGTTGCAGAACTCGGGTATATGCCCAATCTCGCCGCCAGCGCGCTGGCATCCGCCTCTTCAAAGACCATCGCCATGGTGGTGCCCAATCTTGCCGAGGCGGGCTGTTCCGCCATGTTTGCCGGGCTTCAGCAGATATTGCAGCCTGCAGGCTATCAAATCATGCTCGCAGAATCGCAACACCGTCTTGAGCAGGAAGAAAAGTTGCTGGAAACGCTGCTGGCCTCAAATATCGCTGCCGCCATACTGCTTAGCGTTGAACATAGCGACACCGTTCGTCACTGGTTAAAGAACGCCTCGATTCCGGTCATGGAAATCGGTGCAATGCGGGCCGATCCTCTCGATATGAATATTGGGATTGATAACGTAGCCGCCATGTTCGAGCTGACTGAAATGCTTATCCATCGCGGATATCAGAATATTGGTTTACTGTGCGCCAACCAGGAACAGTGGATTTTCCAGCAGCATTTACATGGTTGGTATAAAGCGATGTTGCGCCACCATATGTCGCCCACCCGAGTGATTAACGCGGCCCTGCCCGCTAACTTTTCCACGGGCGCTTCTCAGCTTCCCGAGTTTATTCTGGCATGGCCGGAGCTGGATGCGCTGGTCTGTGTTTCCGATGAGCTTGCCTGTGGGGTGCTCTATGAATGCCAACGTCGGCGGATTAAAGTGCCGGATGATTTAGCCGTCGTCGGCTTTGGCGACAGCGACGTTAGCCGGGTATGTCAACCACCGTTGACAACCATGGCTGTACCGCATCATAAAATTGGTCTGGAGGCCGGACGAGCGCTTCTGGAACGCCTTAACGAGGGAGACTGGAGCGACAGGAAAACCATCGTCTCCAGTTTATGCATGAGGGATAGCTGCTAGCGATTACTCGGCTTCTTCCTCAACGTGGACTTCGTTGTTGGCGTTTCGCGTCATCCACAGCGCCAGCGCCTTCAGCGAGTCATCGGTAAATTCATCACAGCGGGCAGTAATTTCTTCCGGCGTCATCCAGCACACTTCGCTCACCTCTTCTTCCTGCAAGGCAAACGGCCCGTGTGAAACGCAGCTGAACAGGCTTCCCCAAACACGGCAGTGCTTATCTTCAAAATAGAATTGCCCGTGGTCGGCGAATGGCACGCCAGCAATGCCCAGTTCCTCTTCCGCCTCGCGGCGAGCGGACTCCAGCAGCGGCTCATCTGCCTGAACGACACCCCCAGCGGTGGCGTCCAGCATACCCGGCTGGTAGTCTTTCGTTTCGGTGCGGCGTTGCACCAGGATTTTGCCCATGCCGTCGTGCACGACGATATAGGTTGCCCGGTGACGCAGGCACTGCGCGCGCATCTGTTCACGGCTCGCTTGCGCGATGACCTCATTGTCTTCGCTGACAATATCGACCCATTCCGTGCTTGCCAAATGATTCTGCTCGACCATCCGAAAACCTTACCTTGAAAGCGCTCTTTACGGCGCGTTTTGTGATTGATGGGTAACTTACGGGTTAATAGCAACCTCTGCAATAACCTGTTGATCATTGAGTGCTAAAACTTGCAGTTTATGCCCGTCAAGCAGCCCATAGCTGGCAGCAAAACCGCCCTTAGGAATGCTAACTGAACCGGGGTTAAATAAGAATATCTCATCGCGTTTTTCTGCCACCGGAAGGTGCGTATGTCCGTAAACCAACACATCATTCGCGGCCAATGGCGGAAGATTCGCCGGACCATAAAGATGCCCGTGGGTCAAAAACAGCCGCTGATGTTCGGTGAGCACCTGCTGCCACGGCGCGGTAATGGGAAAGTGCAATAGCATCTGGTCAACTTCGCTATCGCAGTTGCCGCGCACGGCGATAATACGCTCGGCAACGCTATTGAGGCGTTCTGCCACTTGGGCCGGGGCATAGCCTTCCGGCAGTGCGTTACGCGGCCCATGGTTAAGAACATCCCCCAGAATCACCAGCCAGCGTGCGCCGCTCTCGACAAACAGCGCCAGCACCCGTTCGGCAGCCGGTAAGGAGCCATGAATATCCGATGCAAACATCAGCTTCATTAATCAAATCCCCACAATGATAAACCCCAATATCATAATGGATTACATCGACTTTTTCAGCCTGCGCGTTTTGCCGAAAGCGCCACATAACGTTGCACCGAGGCGCGCTGCCATTGGAAGGCCGCATAGTCTGCAAGCTGTTCCGGCACATCATCTCCGTTGAATACCAGCCGGTTAAGCATCAGCGCCAGGTCGGTATCCGCCAGACACCACTCGCCAAACAGGTTGGGTCGACCGTGAGCCAGCAGCGCACTGGCGGTGTCAAACAGTTTAGCCGCGCTTTTGCGTCCTGCCTCCGTCAGCGGCGCTTTTTTCTCACCAGCAAAGATAACCGACGTCGGCCGCTCTTCGCGGATAGGCATCAGGTCGCTGCGCAACCACGCCTGAATCTGTCGGGTAAGCGCGCGTTTTTGCTGGTCGTGCGGATACAACCGCTCCCACTCTGGCGGTGCAAAACGCTCATCAAGGTATTCCGTGATCGCGGAGGATTCACTGAGTGCAAAATCATCGACTTCGAGCAAGGGAACGCGACGGGTCGCCGCATAGCCGCGCCAGCCAGCCTGCAGATGTTCCCCCTGGTCGAGATTGACAGTTTTCAGGGTAAACGGCAGTCCTTTCTCCTGTAGGGCAACATAAACGGACATCACATAAGGCGAAAAGAAATCAGAATCGGACCAAAGGGTAAGAGTGGGCTGGCTCATAGTTTCCTCAACGGTGGGCAGACGAAATGCGAACGATACAGGCGCGAACCGGCGTCCATGACAACTGATTGCCAACATAGCTTGTCTTTATACGGATGTCACTTGCCCTCAACATGAGGATTTTGCAATCAGCGATGACC
The DNA here is from genome assembly GCF_019930565.1 of Kluyvera sp. CRP. Taxonomy (NCBI): domain Bacteria; kingdom Pseudomonadati; phylum Pseudomonadota; class Gammaproteobacteria; order Enterobacterales; family Enterobacteriaceae; genus Kluyvera; species Kluyvera sp. CRP. Next base: position 4,704,820 of record NZ_CP082841.1, read on the forward strand.
TACGTCAGAGCTTGCCGCGTGACAGGCGCTTTCGTGTATGATGAAGTGGACAACAAAAAATAAGGAGAACACCTGCAATGTCTCAGTCTGACGCCGTCATCCGCATCAAAAACCTGCGCCTGCGCACCTTTATCGGCATCAAAGAAGAGGAGATCGCGAATCGTCAGGACATCGTCATCAATCTGCAAATTCGCTATCCGGCAGAGAAATCACGCAGCAGCGAAGATATCAACGACGCGCTGAACTACCGCACTATCACCAAAAATATTATTCGCCACGTAGAAAGTAACCGTTTCTCTTTGCTGGAAAAATTAACTCAGGATGTGCTCGATATCGCACGCGAACATCACTGGGTCACTTATGCTGAAGTGGAGGTCGATAAACTTCACGCGCTGCGTTATGCCGACTCGGTGTCCATCACCCTAAGCTGGCAACGCTAAGCGCCCCCTGCGGGAGGTCGTATGAGAGTTCTGCTTACCGGCGGCACTGGGCTGATAGGCCGCCATTTAGTTTCGCGCTTGCTGACGCTGGGTCATACGGTGTGCGTCGTGACCCGTTCTCCGGAAAAAGCCCGACAGATGCTCGACGCGCGCGTCGAGATTTGGCCAGGCCTGCAGAATGTGTCCACCCTTGACGGTGTCGACGCGGTCGTTAACTTGGCCGGTGAACCCATTGCCGACAAGCGCTGGACCCACGCGCAAAAGCAGAAACTGTGTGACAGCCGCTGGGCAATCACCCAGCGTATCAGCGAACTCATTCAGGCGAGCGAGACGCCGCCTGCCGTGCTGATTTCCGGCTCGGCAACCGGCTACTATGGCGACCTCGGTGAAGTCGTGGTCACGGAAGAAGAGCCGCCGCATAACGAATTTACCCACAAGCTGTGCGCTCGCTGGGAGCAAATCGCCAGCTCCGCGCAGAGCGACCGCACCCGCGTCTGTCTGCTGCGTACCGGCGTGGTGCTGGCCCGCAGCGGAGGGATCCTCGGCAAAATGGTGCCGCCATTTAAGCTGGGGCTCGGTGGCCCCATCGGCAACGGCAGGCAGTACCTGGCGTGGATTCATATCGACGATATGGTCAACGGCATCCTGTGGCTGCTGGATAACGATCTGCGCGGGCCGTTTAATATGGTCTCCCCCTACCCGGTCCGTAACGAACAGTTTTCCCACGCGTTGGGTCAGGCCTTAAACCGTCCGGCTTTTCTGCGCGTTCCCGCCACCGCCATCCGCCTGCTGATGGGAGAATCGTCCGTGCTGGTACTCGGCGGCCAGCGCGCGCTACCCAAACGGCTGGAAGCGGCCGGGTTTACCTTCCGCTGGTACGATCTGGATGAAGCGCTGGCCAATATTCTGCGCTAGCGCCACCTATGTCTATCCGGTGATAGCGCTCGGCTATCACCGGCCAAACTAACATATTGCTTTGCAACGCAGCTTTGATGCTAAGGTATGTGTTTTGGCTCTTCGTTACGGCAATCTTTATGGTCTCAATCACCACTCCACGGCTACAGCTTTCCCCCTTCAATGAGCACGACTGGCCCTTCTTTTTACAACTGCGACAAAACCGCGAGGTGATGCGTTTTATGGGCGAAGTGCTGGATGAAGCGGCGATACATACGATATTTAAACAACGCTGCCGGGAAGCGGGTATTTTCGTTATCCGCGATGCGCAGGGCACGCCACTAGGCGATATCGGTCTGCGTATCAGCAGCAGAAACCCGCATGAAGCGGACGTCGGTTACGCGCTGTTGCCGACTGCGCAGGGTAAGGGCTATGCCAGCGAAGCGCTGGCGGCCATTTGCGACTTCGGCTTTCAACAGCTTTCGTTGGGGGCGATTAATGCCTGGGTGCTGGGTGATAATCAGCATTCGGCGCATCTGTTGGAAAAACAGGGTTTCACCCGCACGCAGGTGCTGGAAAAGGCGTATCTGTTGAATGGTCAGTACTATGATGACTGGGTGTATCGACTGGAAAAACAGGCCCGTTAACCGGGCCTGTACCCGCTTAACGCGATGCCGCACCGCTCGCCTGGAAGGCAGCCTCAAGATCGTTGATCAGCACCTCCGCCGGTTCCTGGCCGACAGAAAGACGAATCAGGCCCCGGGAGACGCCCGATTCATCAAGCGCCGCCTGATTGTAACCGCGGTTAGGCGAAATAATCAGACTCTCATAGCCCCCCCAGCTAGGACCAATTTTAAACACCCGGCAGGCATCAATAAAACCTTTCACCTTCTCAAAATCGGCATTTTTCAGTTCAAAGCTGAACAGCCCTGAGAAACCGCTCATCTGGCGTTGGATAATCTCTTTTTCCGCCGTCGACGCCAGATAGGGGTGGCGAATATTTTCGACATCGTCGCGGCGCCGCAACCAATCAATCACCTTGATGGCATTATGCTGATGTGCCTGCATTCGTACCGGCAGCGTACGTAAGCCGCGCAATAACAGCCACGCGCTGAACGGTGCCAGCACAGCCCCCAATAGCTGATGCGAAAAATCACGAATCGGCCCCATCAGCGAAGACCGGGTAATCACCACACCAGCCAGAATATCGCTATGCCCGGCAAGATATTTAGTACAAGAATGAATAACAATATCAAAACCGAGGCTGAGTGGTTTCTGGAAGAGCGGCGTCGGCCACGTATTATCAATGGCGGTAATAATATTATGCCGCGCAGCCAGTTCGGCAATCGCCCGCAAATCGACAACTCTCATGGTCATCGAACCGGGGGATTCCGTATAAATCATTCGCGTATTAGGTTTTATTTTACACGCAATATCCAGCAGATCACCGTCGGGAATAATATCGTATTCCACATCATATTTTTGCGCCAACGACTTAACCAGTTCAACGGCTGGGCCATAGACTTGATTGACCAGAAGAATATGATCGCCGCGATTCAGGTAACCGATCATCACCGCGCCAATCGCGCCCATTCCCGATGCAAAGCATCGCGCCTCTTCCCCGCCTTCCAGACGCGCCAGCTTCTCTTCAGCCATGCGAACCGTTGGGTTCAGACCGCGGCTGTATATATAACGCCGCGTCTCCTGCAGCATATCATCGCAATATTGTTGATAATCTTTTTGCGCAAACAGGCTGGTCTGTATAATTGGCGGCGCCACTGCGCCAAAATAAGCTTCATGCGGTTCGTCCATTCCAGAGCAGGCAAGATAATCGCTTTCCAACACAGCGCCGTTATTCATTAACATATTTTCATAGCTAGCCATTATATATTTCCCATTTTATTTTCCTGATGCAGAAATATGACAGCCAGCAACGATAATTTATGTTGTATGTGTAGAAAAACGGAAAATAATAAAGGCTGGATTATCCAGCCTTTATTTTATTTGAGCGCGCCGCTGAGGAACTGCTGCAAGCGCGGGCTTTTCGGATTGCCGAACACCTCTTCCGGTTTGCCTTCTTCCTCAATTTTCCCCTGATGGAGGAAAATGACGTGCGAAGAGACATGGCGCGCAAAGCCCATTTCGTGGGTCACCACCACCATGGTTTTCCCCTCTTCCGCCAGTTGCTGCATGATACGCAGCACCTCACCCACCAGTTCAGGGTCCAGCGCGGAAGTCGGTTCATCAAACAGCAAGACCTCCGGCTCCATCGCCAACGCCCGGGCAATGGACACACGCTGCTGCTGGCCACCGGACAGATGCACCGGATATTTACCCTGCTGCCGCTCGTCGATGCCCACCTTTGCCAGATACTTCACCGCCCGCTCGCGCGCTTCCTGTTTGCTCAGGCCCAGCACCTGAATGGGAGCTTCCATCACATTCTCCAGCACCGTCATGTGGCTCCACAGATTGAAGTGCTGGAAGACCATTGTCAGGCGCGTGCGTAGCAGGCGCAGTTGGTTTTTATCAGCCACCTTGAGTTGACCGTCATTATCGCGCACCAGGCCAATATTCTGCCCATTGACGATAATCGTGCCTTCGCTCGGCTTTTCGAGGAAGTTAATGCAGCGCAGAAAAGTACTTTTTCCCGACCCCGACGAACCGATAATGCTGATCACGTCGCCAGCGTTAGCTTTCAGCGACACGCCCTTCAGCACCTCGTGCTCACCGTAGCGTTTGTGCAGGTCGATTACGTTTAGTTTTTTATCAGCCATCATGTTCTCAGTGCGTAGAAGTCGGTTTCATATGCTGTAACCAGCGCTTTTCCGCTTTGCGGAACAGGCGAATCAGCACATAGGAGATAATCAAATAGAGCACCGCTGCAATCCCGAACGCGGTAAACGGCTGATAGGTCGCCGAGTTGATATCGCGGGCAATTTTCAGCAGATCCGGGACGGTCGCGGTGAACGCCAACGCCGTCGAGTGCAGCATCAGGATCACCTCGTTGCTGTAGGCAGGCAGCGCGATGCGCAGCGCCGACGGCAGAATAATGCAGCGGTAGAGCTTAAACGATGAGAAGCCGTAGGCGCGCGCCGCTTCGATTTCCCCTGCCGGCACCGAGCGAATCGCCCCGGCGAAAATCTCGGTGGTGTAAGCGCAGGTGTTGAGCGTTAAGGCCAGCACCGTACAGTTCAGGCCGCTGCGGAAAAAAGCGTTCAGCAGTTCGGTGCCTTTGACAATCTCCAGCGTATACATCCCGGAATAGAACACCAGCAGTTGCACATACAGCGGCGTGCCGCGAAAAATATAGGTGAACAGCCACACCGGAAACTTAATGTATTTGTTGCTTGAGACGCGGGCGATGGCGAGAAACAGCGCCATAATGCCGCCCATCACCACTGACAGCACCAGCAGCCACAGGGTGATCGCCACGCCGGTAAAGCGGTAACCGTCGGTCCACAGCAGCGCTTTCCAGTACTCCTGAATAATCTCAATCACAGGTCAGCCCTCTTCACGCCCACGGAGTAGCGGCGTTCGAGCAGCAGCAACACGCCATTGGAAACGGTAGTAAATAGCAGATAAATCAAGCCACAGACGATGGCAAAATAGAACGGTTCCCAGGTGCTCTTGCCGGCCAGTTGGGTGGCCTTGACCACATCTTCCAGCCCCAGCAGCGACACCAGCGCGGTAGCTTTGAGGATCACCTGCCAGTTGTTGCCAATCCCCGGCAGCGCATAACGCATCATGGCCGGAAAAAGAATACGACGGAAGGTTTGACCGCCGGTAAAACCAAAGGCCGTCGCGGCCTCAATATGCCCTTTCGGCACGGCCATAAAGGCGCCGCGGAAGGTTTCGGTGAAATAGGCACCGTAGATGAAACCCAGGGTGATAATCCCGGCGATCATCGGGTCAATATCAAACTGCCCGATGCCGAGCGAGTCGGTGATAAGGTTAAGTACCATCTGCAGACCATAAAAGATCAGCAGCATCAGCACCAGGTCGGGCACCCCACGAATCAGCGTGGTGTAGCCCTCAAAAATTAACGCCAGTACGCGATTTCGGGAGAGCTTGGCTCCCGCGCCGACCAGACCAATAAGCACGGCCAGAACCACTGAGCTGATAGCCAGCTCAAGGGTGACAAGGGCGCCCTGAAAAATTACCTGTGAAAACCCGTACAGCATGCTGCCAGTCCTGTCTTTACGCCCATCGCCCCGTGCGTGCGAAGCGATGGGTTACTCGTGATGATTATTCGCCGTAAACGTTAAAATCGAAGTACTTCTTCGCCAGCTTGTCGTAGGTGCCGTCAGCACGCATTTCAGCAAACGCCTTGTTCAACGCGTTCAGCAGTTCGGTATCGTCTTTACGCAGGCCCATACCGGTACCGACGCCAAACAGCTTTTCGTCTTTAATGGACGGGCCACCGAACTGGTAGTCTTTGCCGATCGGCTGTTTCAGGAAACCTTCGCTCGCCGCCACTTCATCCTGGAACGCCGCGTCGATACGGCCGGCAGTCAGGTCAGAGTAGATATTGTCCTGGCCCTGGTAGGAGACGATTTCAATCCCTTTCGGCGCCCAGTGCTCGTTACCGTAGGTTTCCTGGGTGGTGCCCTGCAGCACGCCCACGCGCTTGCCTTTCAGCGTGGCGAGGTCCGGGGTAACCGGGGAACCTTTTTTCACCACCAGACGCGAGTCGGCGGCATAAAGTTTGTCGGTAAAGGCGATTTCCTGCTGACGTTTTTCCGTGATCGACAGCGATGACATGATGGCATCGATTTTCTTCGCTTTCAGCGAGGGGATCAGTGCGTCCAGCGGGTTCTCCACGAAGGTACATTGTGCCTGGATGCGCTTACAGAGCTCTTTTGCCAGATCAATGTCAAAACCCACTAATTCACCCTGGGCATTTTTCGACTCGAACGGTGCGTACGTTGGGTCAGTGCCGATACGTACTTTTTGCGGAATTGCTGCAAATGCGCTGGAAGCAGAAGCAAGCGCTAAGACCAGAGAAAAAGACAACGCCAGTTTTTTCATAATCATCCTCAACAGACCGAAATTCTTGTGGGTTTTTAGAAATTATCTGAGCAGTTATCGTGCCATCTTTCGGCCCATCAAGGCAAAGTATTCTGCCCTTCCGGCTGGCTTTTTTCTCATTAAAAATGCTTAATTATGCAACCATGCGCAACTTTCGAGCAAAAAACGCACCATCATGGTGCATCGATAAAAATATGCACCATGATGACACTTCAGACCGCTTAGTCGCCGTAGACGTTAAAGTTGAAGTATTTCTTCGCCATTTTGTCGTAGGTACCATCGGCACGCAGCTCCGCCAGCGCTTTATCCAGCGCCGCTTTCAGCTCAACGTCGTCTTTACGTAGCCCAACGCCCGTGCCGTCGCCGAAGTATTTCTTGTCTTTTACCGACGGACCGGCGAAGTCAAAATCTTTCCCGGCGGGTTGTTTGAGGAAGCCTTCGCTGGCGGCCACTTCGTCCTGGAACGCGGCGTCAAGACGCCCGGCGGCCATATCGGAGTAGATCAGGTCCTGATTTTGATAAGCAACCACGTCAACGCCTTTGCTCCGCCAGTTTTCATTAGCATAGGCTTCCTGAGTCGATCCCTGCAGCACGCCAATATGCTTGCCTTTCAGGGCGTCCAGCGTCGGCTTAATGGCCGAGCCTTTCGCGGCTATCAGTCGAGAGTCAGCGGCATACAGCTTGTCGGAGAAGGCAATCTCCTGCTGACGTTTTTCCGTGATGGACAATGAAGAGATGATGGCATCGATTTTCTTCGCTTTCAGCGAAGGAATCAGTGCGTCAAAGTCGCTCCCCACCCAGGTGCACTTGATGCTGGCGCGTTTACACATTTCGTTGCCCAGATCGATATCAAAGCCGATGAAATCGCCTTTGGCATCTTTCGATGAGAACGGTGCGTAGGTGGTATCGGTACCGATGCGAATGCTCTGCGGCAGTGCGGCAAAAACGCTGGCGGCGCTGCTGAGGCCCAGCAGCAAAGAGAGAGCAAGAACCGTCTTCTTCATACGTTCCCCTATTAAATCGTGATGTTGTTAACTGCGATATAGTTATGTTGTGTTGTGCTTGCCAACCTGACATTGCATCTTCTGTGCCATATTTTTCGTCATAACAGCAAACAACGTTAAATATGTTAACAATAAGATAACAAGAGGTGAACATGAGGGAAGATATCAGCCGCAGCGTATAAATCGAGCACAAAAATGCAATCGGGATGATTAAATAGCGAGGATTTGATCGGCGTTGCAGATTTGCCCTGAAACAGGGCAAAAGATACATTAAGCGCGCTTTTTCGTGCGCGGTCAGGCTCCCGACCAGCGGGTAAACAGATCGTCCGGCAACGCGATATCGAACTGATCGAGCACCCGGTTAACGGTCTGGTTGATGACGTCATCCAGCGTTTGTGGTCGATGATAGAACGCCGGCACCGGCGGCATGATAACGGCGCCTATCTCTGCCGCCTGAGTCATCAGCCGCAAATGCCCCAGATGCAGCGGCGTTTCACGCACGCACAGCACCAACGGGCGACGCTCCTTCAGCACCACGTCGGCAGCGCGCGTCAGCAGGCCGTCAGTGTAGCTGTTCACAATGCCGGAAAGGGTCTTGATGGAACAGGGTAAAATCGCCATGCCCGCCGTTTTGAACGAACCGGAGGAGATACTGGCGGCAATATCCCGCGCGTCGTGTACGACGTCGGCCAGTGCCTGAACCTCACGCAGCGACAGGTCCGTTTCCAGCGATAGCGTCTGTCGTGCCGCCAGACTCATCACCAGATGCGTTTCCACATCCGGTACAGATTGCAGCACTTCAAGCATACGCACGCCGTAAATGGCGCCGCTGGCGCCGGAGATTCCAATGATGAGTCGTTTCACGCTGACCGCCTTGTATCCGTAATGGCGCCAACTTTGCCGGATTACGGCGCCAGACGCAACCGTGACGCGCTGGCGTCGGTCACAGAACTTTCGCGGGCCACCAGCCTTACCGGCAGCAGCAGATTTCTTTCGCTCTCCTCGCCAAGCAACAACTGGAAAGCATCACGCCCCAACTCACGTTTATCGACGGCCACCGTCGACAGCGGCGGATGCGCCCAGGCCGCGGCGTCGATATCATCGAAACCGACAATCGCCACGTCTTCCGGGACGCGAATCCCCCGGCGCGCGCATTCGCGCATTGCCACCAGCGCCGCCACGTCGTTGTAGGCGAAAATCGCATCCGGCGGCTGCGCCAGCGCCAACAGCTGTGACATCCCCTCCACCAGCGCCTGCTCGATATCCTTCACCGGCGGCACCTCAATGCGGTAGGCCGCGGGCAGAACCAGACCGGCATCGAATAACGCTTGCTGGTAGCCCTCGACGCGCTGGCGAATACTGTAGTGGCGCTGAGACGTGCCCAGAAACGCAATGCGCGTTCTCCCCTGCTCCAGTAGATGGCGGGTTGCCACAAAGCCGCCGTGGTAGTTATCCGGGTTCACGCAGGGAAAGTCGGCCGCCCACAGATCGACCAGCGCCACTGGCAGCGCCGACTGGCGTAACGCTGCCAATACCTCAGGTTCAAGATATCCCGCGCAGATTAACGCGTCCGGCTGGTGCAGATTAATCAGATCCGCCACCGCGTCTTCCGGGCCAATAGGCTGGAAGCTCATCGCGATGTCGTTTTCACGGCAGGCGTCCGCCACGCCGAGCATCACCGTGGAGTAGAACGGCAGCGCGCTGGCGATATTGTGTTCGCGGTGCAGCAAAAACAGCAGCCGCTTGATGCGCCCGCTGCGCAGGCGGCTGAAGTCGTACCCTTCCGCCTGGGCAATCGCCAGAATACGCTGTCGCGTTTCATCGCTCAGCCCCGGCTGCCCTTTCAGCGCACGAGAAACTGCCGCAATCGAGACGCCGCACGCGCTGGCAATGTCTTTGATTCGGGTTTTCTTCACCATCCTTCGCTTTACCTCATTAACGGCCTGACGGGACAAAGAGTATCACGCGTGGTCATCCCCCCTGCAATCTTAAGTTTTATTTTTACTAAACATTTTAATATTCAGTACCAATATGTGTTCCTGTCGGCGCAAAACCCTCTCCATTCAACACGGATTGTGATGATAATCACTATTTTTAGTTTATTTATAGTAAAAACAAGATCAATTTCACCATTTGAAATCTACGTTATATACCCACATCTGGCCCAGGTTCTATCCTCAACGCCGCTAGTTATTTACTAAAAATTCGTCAGAGATACGCCGTAATGACTTTTTGAATCATCACACCCTGTTCGAGGATTGGTTATGACCATTGCTGATAACCTGGATACCGATGTCCAGACCGTTGATGCGGGAGAGACGCTCTCTACCCGCGAAAAGATAGGCTATGGATTAGGCGATGCTGGCGGGCATTGCATCTCAGATTTGATAAGCGGCTTTTTACTTTTTTTCTATACCGACGTCTTTGGGCTCAGCCCGGCTATCGTCGGCGCGATGTTCTTTACGCTGCGAATTTTCGACGCGATTTCCGACCCGGTAATGGGCGTGATTGCCGACCGCACCCGCAGCCGCTGGGGGCGCTTTCGTCCGTGGCAGCTGTGGACAGCCGTACCGCTTGGCGTGATTGGTATCCTGACGTTTACCGTCCCGGACATGAGCGCAAACATGAAAATTGCGTGGGCGTTCGGCACCTATTTCCTGCTCTCCATCGGCTATACCGCCAACAACGTGCCTTACTGCGCGCTGATTAACGCCATCACCAACCGCCACGATCAGGTGATGTCCTGTCAGTCCTGGCGCTTCGTGTTAAGCGGCATTGCCGGTTTCCTCGTCTCCGTGGGTCTGCCGTGGATGGTGGAATTCTTTGGTCAGGGCAACCTGGCGAAGGGTTATCAGTATGGCGTAACCGTGCTGTGCACCATCGGCATGGTGCTCTTCCTGTTGTGCTTTTTCTGGGTAAAAGAGCGCGTCCCCTTATCGCTGGCGGGCAATTTCACCCTCCGCGAACACCTGAAGGGGCTGCGTAAAAACGATCAACTGCTGATGATGCTCATTATGTCGTTCCTGCTGGTAAACATTCTGTGCATCCGCGGCGGCGGCTATATGTATTTTATCTCCTACGTGCTGCAAGGCAGTGCGGCCTACATGTCGCTGTTCTTCGGCATTCTGACGATTGCTGGGATCGCTGGCGCGGTGATCGTCAATCCGCTCTCCCGCCGCGTGGATATGGTACGTCTGTACTACTGGACCAACCTGGTGCTGGTCGCTTTCGGCGTCGGTATGTACTTCCTGCCCACCGGCCCGCAGTTCCAGATACTCTGGCTGATCTGCATTGCGGTTAACAGCGTGATTCAGGGCTTCACCCTGCCGCTGCACTTCTCGATTATGGCCTTCGCCGACGACTACGGCGAATGGAAAACCGGCGTGCGCTCCTCCGGCATGAACTTCGCCTTTAACCTCTTTTTCATCAAGCTCTCCTGGGCCTCTTCCGGCGGCATTATCAGCCTGATCCTGATCATGGTGGCCTACCAACCAGGGCTGGGGAACCAGACGCCAGCGTCTATTCATGGCATTACCCTGCTGCAAAGCCTGGTTCCAGCGCTGTTCCACTTTGTCCTCGCCCTGTGCCTGCTGAAGTGCCGTCTGAACGGCCCGATGATGAAACGTATTTCTACCGATCTTCACCAAAGACATTCACACATTTCTTGAGGTAAACATGATGCAGTCTGATGTGATTGAAGCCGATCTGAACCGTATTACCGTCACCGACCCATTTCTGGGCGAATATCAGCGGCTGATCCGCGATGTGGTGATCCCTTATCAGTGGGAAGCGCTTAATGACAATCTTCCGGAGGCCGAGCCGAGCCATGCGCTGGCGAACTATCGCATCGCCGCCGGGCTTGAACAGGGCGAGTTTTACGGCATGGTCTTCCAGGACAGTGACGTCACCAAATGGCTGGAAGCGGTTGCCTGGTCGCTGAGCCAGAAGCCGGATGCCCGGCTTGAACAGACCGCCGATGAAGTGATTGAGCTGCTGGCGCAAGCACAGTGCGAAGATGGCTACCTCAACACCTGGTACACCGTTAAAGAGCCGGGCCAGCGCTGGACCAACGTCGCCGAGTGCCACGAAATGTACTGCGCCGGACATCTGTTCGAAGCCGCCGTGGCGTTCTTCAACGCCACCGGTAAGCGCCGTCTGCTGGAAATTGCCTGCCGGTTTGCCGATCATATCGACACCGTTTTTGGCCCGAACGACGGCCAGCTGCGCGGCTATCCGGGGCACCCGGAAATCGAGCTGGCGCTGATGCGGCTGTACGAAGTCACCCGGGAACCGCGATACCAGGCGCTGGCCCGTTTCTTCGTCGAGGAGCGCGGCCAGCAGCCGTACTACTACGATATTGAGTTTGAAAAACGCGGCGGTACCCGGCACTGGATCGGCTGGGGCGATGCATGGCCGGGAATGATTAAAGATAAAAGCTATACCCACGCGCATAAGCCGCTGTCAGAGCAGAACGAAGCCGTCGGCCACGCGGTGCGTTCGGTATATCTGATGACCGGCCTGGCGCATATCGCGCGCATGACTAAGGATGAAGAGAAGCGCCAGACCTGCCTGCGCATCTGGAACAATATGGTGCAGCGCCGCATGTACATCACCGGCGGCATTGGCTCGCAGGGTATCGGCGAAGCCTTCACCAGCGATTACGACCTGCCGAACGACACCGCCTACGGCGAGAGCTGCGCCTCCATCGGCCTGATGATGTTTGCCCGCCGCATGCTGGAGATGGAGGGCGACGCCCACTACGCCGACGTCATGGAGCGCGCGTTCTACAACACGGTGCTGGGCGGCATGGCGCTGGACGGCAAGCACTTCTTCTACGTTAACCCACTGGAAACGCACCCGAAAAGCATTCCGCATAACCACATTTACGACCATATCAAACCCGTTCGCCAGCGCTGGTTCGGTTGCGCCTGCTGCCCGCCGAACATCGCCCGCACGCTGGTCGCCATTGGCCACTACCTCTTCACTCCGCGGCAGGACGCCCTGTTTATCAACTTCTACGCCGGTAGCGAGGCGCAGTTCACGATGAACGATCGGACGCTGGCGCTAAAAATTGAGGGCAACTATCCGTGGGATGAGCAGGTCACGATCCGCTTTAGCCAGCCGCAGACGGTTGAACATACGCTGGCGCTGCGCCTGCCGGAATGGTGTGAATCACCTCAGGTAAAAGTGAACGGTGAAGCCGCGCAGGGCGAAACCATCAAAGGCTATTTGCATCTGCACCGCCAATGGCAGGAAGGCGACGTGATTACGCTGCAACTACCGATGACCATCCGCCGGGTTTACGCCAACCCGCTGGTGCGCCACGCTGCCGGTAAAGTGGCGATTCAGCGCGGGCCGCTGGTCTACTGCCTGGAAGAAGCAGATAACGGCGCAGAGTTGCACAACCTGTCGCTGCCGAAAACAAGTGCGTTTCGCGAAATTCAGGGCGTCGGCGTACTGAAAGGTAAAGTGCTACTGCAGGCGGAGGGGCTACGTGTCCCGACGGCGCTGGAAGAGAAACCGCTGTACAGCTTTGATAATCGTCAGACGGTGGTCGAAAAGCAGACCTTAACCTTTATTCCGTGGTTTAGCTGGGCCAACCGTGTCGAGGGCGAAATGCGGATTTGGGTGGACGAGGCGTAACAATAAAAAAGCCGGAGGGCGGCTACGCCTTATCCGGCCTACAACGAGGGTGGACCGTAGGCCGGATAAGACGCGACGCGTCGCCATCCGGCATGTCCTGATTTACCCTTCGTTATGCATCTCTAAATTCTCGACTTCATTCTGCAGCTGAACGGCTTTCGCATCGTCGTTACGCAGTGAGTCGAGGAAGTCGAGATAGGTCTGGTCAACGTCTTTGGTCACGTACACACCGTTAAATACCGAGCATTCAAACTGTTGAATGTCCGGGTTCTCCGCGCGCACCGCGTCAATCAGATCGTCAAGATCCTGGAAGATAAGACCGTCGGCGCCAATGATCTGGCGAATCTCATCCACTTCACGCCCGTGAGCAATCAGCTCGTTAGCGGTCGGCATATCGATACCGTAAACGTTCGGGAAACGAATTTCCGGTGCCGCAGAGGCCAGGTAAACCTTCTTCGCCCCGGCTTCACGCGCCATCTCGATAATCTGCTCAGAGGTGGTGCCGCGCACGATGGAGTCATCCACCAGCAGCACGTTCTTATCACGGAACTCGGCGCGGTTAGCGTTCAGCTTGCGGCGTACGGATTTACGACGCAGCTGCTGGCCCGGCATGATAAAGGTACGGCCCACATAGCGGTTTTTCACAAACCCCTGGCGGTACGGTTTACCCAGAATACGGGCGATTTCCAGCGCGATATCGCAGGAGGTTTCCGGAATTGGAATGACCACGTCGATATCCAAATCTTCCCACTCGCGCGCAATCTTCTCGCCAAGCTTGGTACCCATGTTCACGCGGGCGCTGTAGACGGAGATTTTATCGATAAAGGAGTCCGGACGCGCAAAGTAAACGTACTCGAACAGGCACGGGTTGCTGACCGGGTTATCGGCGCACTGACGGGTAAACAGCTGCCCTTTTTCAGTGATGTAAATCGCTTCGCCCGGCGCAACATCACGCAGGAATTCAAAGCCAAGGGTATCCAGCGCCACGCTTTCGGAGGCCACCATATACTCGGTGCGGCCATCGCCCACGTCACGTTTGCCCAGCACCAGCGGACGAATGCCGTTCGGGTCGCGGAAAGCCACCATGCCGTGGCCGATAATCATTGCCACACAGGCGTACGCACCGCGAATCTGGCGATTGGTCGCCGCGATGGCGGCAAAAATGTTATCGGCTTCCAGCGGGTAATGACGGAAGTTATCCAGCTCGCTGGCGAAGATATTGAGCAGGATTTCTGAATCAGAGGTGGTGTTGATGTGGCGGCGTTTTTCTTCGAACAGTTTCTGACGTAACTCGTGCGCATTGGTCAGGTTACCGTTATGCGCCAGCGTAATGCCATATGGGGAGTTCACGTAGAAAGGCTGAGCCTCAGAGGCGCTGGAGCTACCCGCCGTTGGGTACCGCACGTGGCCAATACCCATATTGCCCTGCATACGCTGCATGTGGCGGGCTTCAAAGACATCACTCACCAGACCGTTCGCCTTACGCAACCGGAAACAGTTGTTGGCATCAATGGTGATGATGCCAGCGGCATCCTGTCCACGGTGCTGCAGCACCGTTAGCGCATCATAAATCGACTGGTTTACCGGCATGACACCGGCGATACCGACAATACCGCACATACGTCTTTTCCTCGTTAAGCAACGACCCAAAGCTTATACTTTGGGCAAGAAACTTGACGAGCTTTGAAGGTATTCAAAAAACCATCTGATAACCGGCGAAAAATAGGGGATAAACTGCGACTGCTGCCAGTCTTCGCTTTTTGCCATGCCGGTAAAAGTGTCGAGGAAGAACAGGATAGCGGCGATAATCAGCACCCCGCGCAGCGCGCCGAAGCAGACGCCCAATACCCTGTCGGTACCCGACAAACCGGTCTTCTCCACCAGCTGACCTATCACGTAGTTGACGATAGCGCCGACGATGAGCGTCGCGATAAACAGCGCCGCAATAGCAATCCCATTTCGAACCCGTTCGTCTTCAAAGCCCGTAAACCAGACAGACAGGTCAGTGTAGTAATGGCTGGCTACGTAAAAAGCACAACCCCACGTGACCAACGATAGCGCTTCACGAACGAAGCCACGGATAAGGCTCACTAAGCAAGAAAAGCCCAGCACCGCGATAATGGCGTAATCAATCCAGACCATATTTGTCCCACGATTTTACGCCCTGTCATCCAGTTCGGGCGCATTCTAACAGAAAAAGAAAACGTTTGCGTAGGGATTTCCTTCCCTGGCATAAATAAAAAATGGCGCTGAAAAAATATTCAACGCCATCGTTTTTCTGGTCGCTTTTGGCGTTGTTTGTGGCCCCTCACCCTAACCCTCTCCCCAGAGGGGAGAGGGGACCGTAGGGAGCCGTCGATGAGCCTGGCGCCGACTTTCTCCCTCGCCCCTCTGGGGAGAGGGCCGGGGTGAGGGGAAGACCCCACGCCTTAGTTCGGCGTATACCCCATCACCACACCGCTCAGCCCCGACAGCTGTTTAAGCTCGCCAAGCGAACCTTTCAGCTTATCTTTCGAAGCATCCGGGCCGACCAGAATTCGGGTGATTTTACCCTGAACCGGCGTCGAAGGCGACGTGAAAGCGTGGTAGCCCGCACCGCGCAGGCTGGCTACGATTTCGTTAACCTTGTCGGCGTTCTTCAGCGCACCAAGCTGCACCACGTAGGCTTTGCCCACCGGCGCGGGTTTCTCTTCCGGCGCCGCTTTTGGCGGCGGCGTCGTGGCGGCAACCTGTTCCGTCACCGGCTTCGGCTGCGGCTTCGGTTTTTCTACGGGTTTCGGCTTTATCGGTTCGGCAGTCGGTGGGATCTGCTCCAGATCGCCATTACCGTTTACCGCCAGGCGGCTGGAATCGAGCGACGGCGCCGCGGCATCGCCTGCCCGAACTTCTTCCGCTGCGCCTTCCGGCGGCTGTGCAGGCAACGCCTGAGTCGCCGTCGGCAACATATCCGGTTCATCGCGATCGCCTGGTTTAGGGACCAACGGGATAGCCGCAAACTCGTCCTGATAATGCTTTTTTTGCCCGTCAAGCAGCCCTGGCAGCACAATGACCCCCAGAGCAACCAACACTATCGTCCCGACAAGACGGTTCTGAAACTTACTTGCCACCGGCTCTCCCCGCGTCTAACTCTTCCATCACATGCGCTACGGTGTGGAAAGACCCACACACCAGCACCGTATCTTCCGGCGCGGCGTCCGCCATTGCGGCATGCCACGCCTGCGCCACGCTGCCATAAACGGCACCCGCGCGCAGATGTTCGCGCAGCTGCTCTGCTGTCGCACCGCGCGGTCCTTCGAGAGGCGCACAGTACCAGCTGTCGACGACGCTTTCCAGACATGCCAGCGTACCGGCAATGTCTTTATCATGCAGCATACCAATAACCGCCAGTACTCGCCCGGTTTTCGGCAATGATTTGAGACGCCCGGCAAGGTAGCCTGCGGCATGCGGGTTATGCGCAACGTCGAGAATCACGCGAGGCTGCAGTTGGATGGTCTGGAATCGGCCCGGTAGAATCGCGCTGGCGATGCCCTCGCGAATAGCCTCTTCGCTCACCTTAAGCCCACTGGCGCGCAGCGCGGCCAGCGCGGTGGCGGCATTCGGTTGCGGGACATTCGGCAACGGCAGCTCGCGAAGTTCACCCTGCGCGTCGCTAAAGCTCCAGCTGTGCTCGCCCACCGTATAGCGCCAGTCGACGTCACGCTGCATCAGCAATGCGCCTTTCTCCTGCGCGACGTCGGCAATTGTGAGCGGCATATCAGGTTCCCCCACCACCGCCGGTCGCCCGCCGCGGAACACGCCCGCTTTTTCGCGGCCAATGCTTTCACGATCCGGGCCCAGCCAGTCGGTGTGGTCCAGCGCGATACTGGTCACCACCGCGACGTTGGCATCAACAATGTTGGTGGCGTCCAGCCGCCCGCCGAGGCCCACTTCGAGAATCGCCACGTCAACGTTTTGCTGTTTGAACAACCACAGCGCCGAGAGCGTGCCGTACTCAAAATAGGTTAACGAGGTGTCGCCACGCGCCGCCTCAATCGCGGCAAACGAAGCCGTATGGGCGCTTTCCGCCAGCTCCTCTCCCTGTACGCGGACACGTTCGGTGTAGCGCACCAGATGCGGGGAACTGTAAACGCCCACTTTATAGCCCGCCGCCATCAGAATGGTTTCCAGCGTGCGGCAGGTGGTGCCTTTGCCATTGGTGCCAGCGACGGTGAAAACAAACGGTGCCGGCTGCAGCACATCGAGCGAACCCGCAACCTGGCTGACGCGAGCCAGCCCCAGATCGATGGTTTTTGAATGGAGGTTTTCCAGATAAGAAAGCCACGTAGCCAGGGGCGACGTGGCCTGAGGAATAAGATGTTTGTCCATGGTGCCCGCAACTTTCAACGGTGAATAATAGCAAAAAGGGCAGCGCCAACCGGCCCTGCCCTTTACATCATCAGGCCTCTGGTTCCTGATCCGGTACCGGCGGTACCACCACGCTTTCGCGCGGCGCGTCCGGGTTCGGTGCCGGGAGGTTCATCAGCTTCGCCAGGATACTGGCCAGCTTCAGACGCATTTCCGGGCGGCGAACGATCATGTCGATCGCGCCTTTTTCGATGAGGAATTCACTGCGCTGGAAGCCCGGCGGCAGTTTCTCACGCACGGTCTGTTCGATAACGCGCGGGCCGGCAAAGCCGATCAGCGCTTTTGGTTCCGCGACGTTCAGGTCGCCCAGCATCGCGAAGCTGGCGGAAACGCCGCCCATGGTTGGGTCGGTCAGCACGGAAATATACGGTAAACCGCGTTCCTGCATTTTCGCCAGCGCAGCAGAGGTTTTCGCCATCTGCATCAGGGACATCAGCGCTTCCTGCATGCGCGCGCCGCCGGATGCGGAGAAGCAGATCAGCGGGCAGTTGTCTTCCAGCGCCTGCTCAACGGCACGCACAAAGCGCGCGCCAACCACGGAACCCATAGAGCCACCCATAAAGGAGAACTCGAAGGCCGCAGCGACAACCGGCATGTCATGCAGGGTGCCCTTCATGACCACCAGCGCGTCTTTCTCACCCGTCTCTTTCTGAGCGGATGCCAGACGATCTTTATACTTTTTAGAGTCACGGAACTTCAGCACGTCTTTCGGCTCAAGTTCGCTACCCAGTTCTACCAGGGACCCTTCATCCAACAGGCTATGCAGGCGATTACGCGCTGACATACGCATGTGGTGATCGCACTTCGGGCAAACCTCGAGGTTACGCTCCAGCTCGGCGCGATACAAAACCTGACCACAGCTATCGCACTTGGTCCATACCCCTTCCGGGATGCTCGCCTTGCGGGTAGGTGTGATGTTGCTTTTAATTCGTTCAATCCAGCTCATTGATAACCTTTCTGCCTGAACCTGGTCGATGCCAGTTTTGCCATTAAGGGGCCGCGCATAATGCCACTTTTCCCCTTCATAGACCATGAATGTTGCACATTAAAACATAACAGCCCGAAACTTGGCATAAAAAAGTGGTCGAACCGCGAAACATGTCGTAACAGGGCACGGCTGAATCGTGCCCCGCGTGCAGGGTTTATTTTGCCTGTTTTGCCGCCTTGCGACGGTGACGGATCACTTCGATTACCCCCGGCAGCACCGACAGAACGATGATCGCCACAATCAGCAGCTTCAGGTTCTCTTGTACCACCGGCAGGTCGCCGAACAGATAGCCCGCGTAGGTGAACAGCAGCACCCACAGCAGCGCGCCCGCGACGTTATAGAGCGCAAAATGACGATAGGACATGTGACCCATTCCCGCCACAAAAGGCGCGAATGTTCTGACGATGGGGACAAATCGCGCCAGAATAATGGTTTTTCCACCATGTCTATCGTAGAAGGCATGGGTCTTATCCAGGTAGCTGCGACGGAAAATTTTCGAGTCCGGATTGCTGAACAGCTTCTCGCCGAACAGCCTGCCAATGGTGTAGTTCACCGCATCGCCGACAATCGCCGCAATCACCATCAGCACAACCATCACATGCACGTTGATGTCGTTCGTCGGCAGCGCGGAGAGTGCCCCGGCGACAAACAGCAGCGAGTCGCCCGGCAGGAATGGTGTTACCACCAGCCCCGTTTCACAGAACAGAATCAGGAACAGAATGGCATACACCCAGACGCCATACTGCGCGACCAGCTCCGCCAGGTGCACGTCAATGTGCAGAATGAAATCAATTAAAAAACGGATAAGATCCATATTGTTTAGCCCCAAATGACTACGTTAGTCCGCCAGGAATAGCGGGCCCATCGGCACGGAAGGCAGCGCAAAGTGCGCGGGGTAGTCCACCGCCACCAGATACAACCCTTCCGCTTTCGCCGTTGCGGCGGCAAGCGTCCTGTCTTTTGCCGCCAGCAATTCTGCAATCCAGCTCTCCGGCTGGTTTCCTGCGCCAACTTCCATCAGGCTGCCAACAATGTTCCTTACCATATGGTGAACAAAGGCGTTTGCTTTAATGTCCACCACAATATAAGCGCCGTAACGCGTCACATTAATGTGCATAACGTTACGCCACGGCGTGCGCGACTGACACTGCACCGCGCGAAACGAAGTAAAGTCGTTTTCGCCCAGCAGGCTTTGCGCCGCGCGATGCATCCGCTCGGCATCCAGCGGCTGGTGATAGTGCGTTACCCCCTGCCCCAGCACCGCCGGACGCAGCCGGTGGTTGTAAATCACGTAGCGATAGCGGCGCGCCGTCGCGCTAAAACGCGCGTGAAAATCGTCGGGCACAGCTTTCACCCAACGCACCGCAATGTCACCAGGTAAATTCGCATTTACGCCGAGCGTCCACGCCGCATCTTTACGTACGGCATGAGTGTCGAAGTGCACGACCTGGCCGGTCCCGTGTACGCCTGCGTCAGTGCGACCGGCGCAGAAGACATTAATCGGTTCGTTAGCCACCTGCGAAAGCGCCTTTTCCAGCTTCTCCTGCACGCTGCGCACTTCGTTTTGCCGCTGCCAGCCGTAGTATTTGCTGCCGTCGTACTCAATGCCCAGCGCAATTCGATAGACCGGCAGTTGCTCCATTTCAGACATCAGTACAGATACTCCTGCACCAGTTTCTCAGCGATTTTCACCGCCATCAGCGCGCCGCCAAAGCGAACGTTATCCGCCACCGACCAGAACTGAACCTGCTCCGGCATGCCGTAATCGTTACGCACACAGCCCACGGACAGATGAGCGCTACCGGTGGCATCACCGACCTGAGTCGGGAATTCGCGCTCTTCTGACAGCACAATATCTTCGCCGCGCGCAAAGGCGTCTCGCGCCTCTTCCGCCGACAGCGGACGCATGGCTTCAAACGTCACCATCTGCGCATGACCGTAGAACACCGGCGACTGAATGCAACTGGCGGAGATCATCAGAGCGTCGTCCTGCATGATTTTACGCACCTGATCAACAATGCGACGCTCGTCGCTCACCGCGCCTTCACGATCCGGCAGCATCGGCAACATGTTGAACGCCAGCTGGCGGCCAAAGAAATCATCTTCATCGATTGGAATACCGTTCAACAGCTTGGCGCTCTGCCCGGCCAGCGCGTCGACGGCTTTTTTACCGTGCGCCGAGGCGGAGATCAGGCTGGTCACGTTGATGCGCGACAGGCCGCCGTCATCAATCAGCGGCTTCAGCGCGGCCAGCAGTTGGCTGGTCTGGCTGTCCGCCACCGCAATCACATTACGGTTGCGATAATCGGCCAGCACAAATGGGTTCACCTCCGGCACCACCAGCGGTACGTCCGGCTCCAGCGCAAACAGGCCGCTAAGATCGATAACCAGACAGCCGGCGTTAGTGGCCTCTTCAACGTAGGTGGCGCTGGCTTCCACGCCAGCCGCGAAGAACGCCAGCTGCGCCTGCGTCCAGTCAAACTCCGCCGCATCCTGCACTCTTACCGATTTACCGTTAAAACGCAGATGTTCGCCCGCGCTGTCGGTGCGCGCCAGCGCGTAGATATCACCCACCGGGAACTGACGTTCAGCAAGGGTTTCAAGCAGGGCTTCGCCTACGGCGCCGGTTGCGCCCAGGATGGCAATATTCCAGCCTTCAGACATGGTGATTTACTCCAGAAAAAAAGCGGCTCTGCCGGAGTATCCGGCAGAGGCATTAAGAAGACATTAACCGTGTACGGCGTTAAACCCGAGTTTTTGCAGCAGCGCGGCCGCGTCGGCGTCATCGCACTCGACGGTCAGCGATGACCATTCGCGACGCTCAAGGTAATTTTTGCGCAGCTTGTCGAATTCACCCGGGATCCCCGCCACTTTCCGCAGCGGCGCGTCATCGCGGCGCACATCATACACCAAATGCACCAGTCTTTTCAGCGTAGGCTGATCGAGGGGGCCGTGCAGGCTAATCCGTCCGAATTCCGGCGCGGGCAGCAGCGACGAAAGCGCCACTTCCTGCGGCTGACCGATAAACTGGCTATAGGCTTCAAACACCTGGGTGGTGCCACGCGCTTTCCCTTCCAGGGTGTAGCCCGCAATATGCGAAGTGCCGAGGTCGACTTTATCCAGCAGCGCCAGGTTGAGATCCGGCTCCGGCTCCCAGACGTCGAGCACCACGCTCAGCTGCTGCCCGGCGTTCAGGCATTTCAGCAGCGCGGCGTTATCCACCACCGGACCACGGCAAGCGTTGATCAGAATAGCGCCCGGCTTCAGGCTGGCAATCAGCGCCTCGTCGGCCAGATGCAGCGACTTATACGGGCCATCTTTATACAGCGGCGTGTGGAAAGTCAGCACGTCGGCCTGCGCCACCAGCTCGTCCAACGAACGGAAATCGCCCTCTTCGCCGTTGTCGGCGCGTGGCGGATCGCAGAGCAGCGTTTTGATGCCCAGGGCTTCCAGCCGTTTTTGCAGGCGTCCGCCTACGTTACCCACGCCAACAATACCCACGGTGCGGTCAGCCAGCGCAAAACCGTCGCGCTCGGCCAGCATCAACAGCGCAGAAAATACGTACTCAACGACCGCAATCGCGTTACACCCCGGTGCGGCGGAGAAACCAATCCCTGCCTGTTCCAGCCACGCCTGATCGACGTGATCGGTGCCCGCCGTCGCGGTGCCAACGAACTTAATCGCCTTATCGCCCAGCAGCGCTTCATTCACCTTTGTCACCGAGCGGACCATCAGCGCATCGGCATCGGTTAACGCCTCGGTCGGGATCGGGCGGCCGGGGACAGCCTTAACCTCACCCAAACGGCTAAAAAGTTCGCGGGCGTAGGGCATATTTTCATCAACGAGGATTTTCACGGTTCAGTACCTGTCTGAGAACGAGAGTAAACCGGGGAAGTGTGCCATAATCTGGCCGCCAGGCATACTTGCGCCGGGCATCAGTATTCGGTTTGGAAAGGATCAATCATGACGCAACCCATTTCAGGTATGCCCGCGCGCCCTCCGGGGACAGGCCCCACTCCGCTCTCTCCTGCCGGAGAACAGCCGCTTAGTACCCAGCAACGCACGGTGCTGGAACGACTGATCACGCGCTTAATAGCGATGACCTCGCAGCAGAATGCTGAGGTTTGGGCGGGCGTA
Organism: Kluyvera sp. CRP; assembly: GCF_019930565.1. NCBI lineage: Bacteria > Pseudomonadati > Pseudomonadota > Gammaproteobacteria > Enterobacterales > Enterobacteriaceae > Kluyvera > Kluyvera sp. CRP. Next base: position 4,727,358 of record NZ_CP082841.1, read on the forward strand.
AAACACGATCTGGGGCTGAAAAACGACACGCCGCTGCTGGCGCGCCACTTTCCTGCCGCCGAGCAGAATCTGAATCAACGTATTGGTACTGCCGAACAAAAGCTCAGCACGCGCCAGACGCTGTCGCAACTGACTGAACTGCTGAATCAGGGCAATAATCGCCAGGCCGTCAGCGACTATATCCGTCAACAGTACGGGCAAACGGCCCTCAGCCAATTGACGCCGCAGCAGTTGAAAAACGTCCTGCAGTTGCTTCAACAAGGGCAGCTTTCTATTCCGCAGCCTCAGCAGCGCCCGGCGACCGATCGTCCCCTGCTGCCTGCCGAGCACAATACCCTGAATCAGCTGGTGACTAAGGTTTCCGCCGCCACTGGCGACTCTACCAAGCTGATCTGGCAGTCGCTGCTTGAGCTTTCCGGCGTGAAGTCCGGCGACCCGTTACCCGCGAAACACTTTAACGCGCTGGTCACGCTACTGCAGGCGCGCCTGACCCTCAGTACGCATCCTGCCCCAACGCTCAACGTTTTGCAGGCAGCGCTCAAACAACCGCTGGAGCCTCAGGAAGGACAAGCGCTTCGCGATTTCGCCCAGCAAAACTGGAACGCCACCCCGCAGACGGTACTGACCCAGGTGCAGGTACAGGAGTTGCTGAATCTGCTGTTCCTTAAACGTATCGAGCGCGAGCGCGTGGCCCACGCCCATACCCTGGAAGCGCGCGATCTTCAGCCAATCTACGCGCCGTTCGCGCCGGTTATCACCACGCTGAAATCGCTATCCGCACGTCCGGGGCTGGCCCTGGTGGTGCTGGTTGTCGTGGCGATGCTGCTGTGGCTGGTGCTGTAAGTTCAGCGCCCTCCTCTCCACCTTATGGTGGCCAGCAAGAAGATTCCTGTTCCGAAAATTAAAAACCCAGGTCGTGACGTCTGAATTGACTCACGTCCCTGGGTTATCGGAATAATATTGTTAGCCAGAGAATCATGATCCCCCCACTCCGCGGCGGCTATTGCAGAGTGAAGGAATTTCTACACCAGGACGTTATGTATTCTGTTCTGCTGCTGACATATTCACTTTATTCGCGGCAATCACGAACGGCAGATAGATAAGCGTCGCCACCACCAGACACAATACGCCAACAAATAGCGCCATCCAGTTGCCGCCGGTGCCGAAGAAGGCGATCAGCGGCCCCGGCGTCGTCCACGGTACGGCATAGGCAATCGGCGGAATAATCTCCAGCGTGATAAAGAAATAGCCAATCAGTGAGTTGACGAACGGCACCAGAATAAACGGGATCACCAGAATCGGGTTCAGTACGATCGGCAGGCCGAACATCACCGGTTCGTTAATGTTGAACAGGCCTGGCACAAAGGCCATTTTCGCTAAGTCGCGGTAGTCCTTCCGGCGAGAGGCGATAAAAATGGCCAGCAGCAAGCCCAGCGTCATCCCGGAGCCGCCGCAGTTGGCGAAGGCATCGTTGATGCCGGTCCAGGTAATCGGATACGGCGCACCCCAGGTTGAACCGTGGGAGGCGGCATACGACAGGTTCTCCAGGTTCGCTTCTGAGAAAATGGTTTCGCGAATGGCGGCAACCGTATTCGGCCCATGAATACCGAGGATCCACAGGAAGTTAGCCACCAGCCCGAGAATCAACACGGTAAAGATATTGGTGCCCATATCCTTCAGCGGCGCCTGAATCAGGGTGTAGATAAGATCGTTCAGCCCGTTTGGCGAGATTTTTGATAGCAGGTAGTTCAACACCGAGAAGAAGATCATCACGAAAAAGATAGGTAATAGCACCTTAAAAGAGCGCGCCACCGCCGGCGGTACCGCGTCGGGCATCGTGATAGCCACCTTCGGGTTTCGGGCCAGGCGACAGAATATTTCGCTGGAAATCAGCGCCACAATCACCGCCACAAACAGCCCCTGAGGCCCGAGATATTTGGTGGTGAGATAGGCCTGGCCGTCGATAATCACATACGGAGTATACACCACGAAGAACGCGCCAATCGCCGTCAGGCCGCACAGCAGGTCATCCTGCTGATAGCTGATCGCCATATTGCGCGCCACGAGGAAAGTAATCAGCACAGCCATAATATTGACCGAACCGTTCATCACCGGCGTAAAAATTTGCTGCGCGTCGGCCAGATTAGGGAATAAGGTGCCTAAATGTAAAATACTGGCGATAAAACCATCCGGCGAGAGAATGGCAAAGTTGATAAGGATAATCAGCGAGCTGGCCATGACTATCGGGAATGACAAAATAAAAGCATCCCGAATAGCCGAAACGTGTATCTGCGAATTCAATTTTATCGCAACCGGAACAAGGATTTTTTCCATCCCTCGTTCAAATGAATTCATTAAACCCATAGTGAACCCTTAAATTTAAAATAAAATGATTAGGCATAATTCATTTAATAACTGCACCATTTCTCATATCTGGCGAGAATATTGGTAAAAAGGTCATTAATTGACGATCACTTTAATTATTGTTAATTTTCGTAACCCGTATTTCGATCACAGTTAACCATGCCTAAGTTGTTCAATAATCGGGAAATAGATGAACGTGTTGGCCCGTCGTCGCCAAAGTGATTTTATAACCAGTTGTTTAAAAAGGATTTAAGGAGGTTCAAAAGTGGTATATCAGAACATCATAAATTTGCTGAAAAACAGATTAAACAGCTCAATCTACAATGTGGGCGATCTTCTCCCCTCGGAAAAAGAGCTGGCGGCGCTTTATGATGTTTCGCGCAATACCTTACGCAAGGCGTTAAAAACGCTGGAAGAGGAAGGGATGATTGAACGGCGGCACGGTTCGGGAACCTACCTGCGGAACAAACATTTTCAGGCGTCGCTGACGCACCTCGACAGCTTTACTGAAATTGCCCGCAATGAAGGTAAAACACCCACGAGTCAGATCCTGAAGTTTGAGCTTCAGCCCGCATCGGACGATATCGCCACCAGTCTGAGAGTCAGCCACGGCGAACCGGTTTATTACGCCAAACGGCTGCGCTTTATCGACAATATCGCCATGCAGGTGGAGGAAACCTGGCTTTCCGCCAGCCGTTTTCCCGACCTGACGATCGCCCACATGAAGAACTCCAAATTTGCCTATATCGAGAATGAGTGTGGGGTGAAAATTCTGGGTTGTTATGAATCTATCCAGCCGATTTTACCGTCGCCAGAGGTAGCGCAGCTCCTGCACATTAGTGCGCTGGATCCGATAGTCAGGATGCAGACTCAGGCCGTCGATGAGCAGCAAAACCCTATCGATTACTCCATTCTCTACACCAACATGTTCGAGTTCCAGGTGAAATATTTTCTGCCGCGCAAAGCGACGACCGGCTCGCAGGTGCGCAGAGCCAGCCGATAAACGCTATTTGCGGAACGACCACAGCGTGACGCCAATTCCCAGTATGGCGGCAATGGCTCCGCCGAGAAACACGGACGCATAGCCGAACGAGGTAGCCAGCATGCCCGCCAGCGGCCCGGAGACGCCGAGCGCGATGTCCTGGAACGCGGCATAGCCACCGAGCGCCGTCCCACGTACCTGCTGCGGCACTCGCTTAACCACTTCCACCCCCAGCGCCGGGAAGATCAGCGAGCAACCGGCCCCGGTCAAAGCCGCGCCGGCCAGCGCATACCATGCGTCGGGCGCCAGCCACAGCAGCAACAGACCAACGGTTTCCACCAGCAGTGAGCCGACCGCCACCTTCACGCCGCCAAAGCGGTCAGGCATCCAGCCAAACAAAATGCGCACCAACACGAAGGTGCCACCGAAGGCCGTCAGGGTGAAGCCCGCCATCGACCAGCCTTTGCTGACAAAGTACAGTGAGACGAAAGTGCCAATCACCGCAAAGCCCACGCCCTGTAGCGCCAGCCCCAAGCCCGGTTTCCAGATAAGGCCAATCACGCTGAACAGCGACGGACGTTCCCCGGCCATCGCCGCCACCTTACGCACCGAGCCGTTAAAGGCCCAGGCCAGCAAAGGCAACGCCATCGTGACGCCAGCCAGCACGGCAAAGCCATAGCGGCTGTTGATATACAGCCCCAACGGCGCACCGGCCGCCAGCGCGCCAAAAATCGCCATCCCGTTCCACGACATCACTTTACCGGAACGCTTCGGGCCAACCAGCCCCATCCCCCAGGTGAGCGTGCCGGTCAGCAATTGGCTTTCACCGAAGCCAAGAATTAAGCGCCCGACAATCAACAGGCCAAATTTGACCATCGTATCCACCGGCAACAGCGCCGCGCCAAGCCACGCCGCCCCGGCAAAGGCACAGGCAAACATGCCCTGTAGGGCAGAACGCTTGCCGCCGTACTGATCGGCAAGACGCCCGGCGTAGCCACGGGTTAATACCGTGGCGAAAAACTGGATGCCGACGGCGATACCCACCATGGTGTTACCGTAGCCCAGTTCCTGGTGAACAAATAGCGGAATGACCGGCAGCGGAATACCGACGGTTAAATAGGTCAAAAACACCGCGAACGCGATGCGAAAAAGCGACACGTTGGATGAAGAAGTACTTTCAGTTTGAGTTACTGCGGTCATGCTTTACTCCGAATGCTGAGTAAGGCGAGGATCTGTAGCCACGCCCCCTCTACCTGGCGATCAGGATTAAGGTGCGTCGGATGACGTTAAACGCTTACGCATTATCATGATGATAATGTTGAGCCGCGAGTTTGCCTGTTCTTTCAGGCCGTTGTCAACGCATAAAAAAAGGAGCCAGAAGGCTCCTTTTTCTCATCCGCCGTAAAATTACAGCTTACGCATCACCAGCGTGGCGTTGGTGCCGCCAAAACCGAAGCTGTTGGACATCACGGTGGTCAGTTTGCGATCGGTCGGTTCGGTGACGATGTTCAGGCCAGCCGCCTGCTCGTCCATCTCGTCAATGTTGATGCTCGGGGCGATAAAGCCGTGTTCCAGCATCAGCAGAGAGTAGATGGCTTCCTGTACGCCAGCGGCGCCCAGAGAGTGGCCGGTCATCGCTTTCGTTGCGGAGATAGCCGGGCTGTTGTCGCCGAACACTTCACGGATAGCGCCCAGTTCTTTCACGTCGCCTACCGGGGTGGAGGTACCGTGAGAGTTCAGGTAGTCGATCGGGGTGTCAACGCCATGCATCGCCATCTTCATGCAGCGCACCGCGCCTTCGCCGGATGGAGCAACCATGTCTGCGCCATCGGAGGTTGCGCCGTAGCCAACGATTTCTGCATAGATATGCGCGCCACGTGCCAGCGCGTGTTCCAGTTCTTCAACCACAACCATACCGCCGCCGCCTGCGATGATGAAACCATCACGATGCGCGTCATAGGTACGGGAGGCTTTTTCTGGGGTTTCGTTGTATTTGGTGGACAGTGCGCCCATCGCGTCGAACTCACAGGCCATTTCCCAGCCCAGTTCTTCACCGCCGCCAGCAAACACGATGTCCTGTTTGCCCAGTTGAATCTGTTCTACCGCATTACCGATGCAGTGCGCGGAAGTGGCGCAAGCTGAGCTGATAGAGTAGTTCACACCGTGGATTTTGAACGGGGTTGCGAGGCACGCGGAAACCGCAGAACCCATCGCTTTGGTGACCACGTACGGGCCAACCGCTTTCAGGCCGCGCGGGCTGCGCATCGCGTCTGCGCCAAATACCTGCGCACGGGAGGAACCGCCGGAACCGGCAATCAGGCCCACGCGCGGGTTGTTCTGGTAGTCTTCTGCTTTCAGGCCGGCGTCTTCAACCGCCTGCTGCATGGAGAGATAAGCATAGATAGAGGCATCGTTCATGAAACGGACCACTTTACGGTCGATCAGACCCGTGGTGTCCAGTTTGACGTTACCCCAGACGTGGCTACGCATCCCAGAATCTTTGAACTCTTGAGAGAAAGTGATCCCCGAGCGTCCTTCACGCAGAGATGCCAGGACTTCCTGCTGGTTGCTACCGATGCTGGAAACGATGCCCAGGCCAGTAATCACTGCACGTTTCATTCAATACCTCTGTAAGTCATCACTATTTTAAAGTTTCGAGTCGCAAGATAGCGTACACTTGTACGCCGAACAAGTCCGATCAGCAAATTTATGCAGAAATTTGCGCCTGCGGACGCTCATCGTTAAGATCGGCAGACTCCTTGCCGCGCGAGTAACTTACGTGAAACAAAACGCCATACAATCAGCCAACCTCGAATTTAACAGTGAGGGTACACCTGTTTCCCGAGATTTTGACGACGTCTATTTCTCCAACGATAACGGTCTGGAGGAGACCCGCTACGTTTTTCTCGGGGGTAACCAGATAGAGGTACGCTTCCCCCTGCACCCACATCCACTTTTCGTGGTAGCAGAAAGCGGCTTTGGCACCGGTCTCAATTTCCTGACGCTGTGGCAAGCTTTTGACGCATTCCGCCGTCAGCATCCTGACGCTACGCTACAAAGATTGCATTTCGTCAGTTTTGAAAAATTTCCGCTGAAGGCCGACGATTTGCGTCTGGCGCACCAGCACTGGCCGGAGCTGGCGCCCTGGGCCGAGCAGCTTCAGGCGCAGTGGCCGTTGCCGCTGGCGGGATGTCATCGCCTGCTGCTCGATGAAGGGCGCGTGACGCTGGACCTGTGGTTCGGCGATATCAATGAGCTGACCGATAAGCTCGACGATACCTTCAATCAGCAGGTAGACGCCTGGTTCCTCGACGGCTTTGCCCCGGCCAAAAATCCGGATATGTGGACGCCCGCGTTGTTTGCCGCCATGGCTCGTACCGCCCGCCCGGGAGGCACCCTGGCGACCTTTACCTCGGCGGGCTTTGTGCGTCGTGGGCTACAGGAAGCCGGATTCACCATGCGCAAGAGCAAAGGTTTTGGCCGTAAGCGCGAAATGCTGGTCGGTGAAATGATGGCCCCCCAGCCCGACGCCACCCGTACGCCGTGGTTTGCGCGTAGCGGTAGCCAGGGACGGGAAGCCGCGATTATCGGCGGCGGCATCGCCAGCGCCCTGCTCTCGCTCGCCCTGCTGCGCCGCGGCTGGTCGGTAACGCTCTACTGCGCCGATGCTGAACCCGCGCTAGGCGCATCCGGCAACCGCCAGGGGGCGCTCTATCCATTGTTGAGCGCCCACGACGCGGCGCTGGCGCAGTTCTTCCCCGCAGCCTATCTCTATGCCCGTCGCCTGTACGATACGCTGCCCATCGACTTCGACCATCAATGGTGCGGCGTAACGCAGCTTGGCTGGGATGAAAAAAGCGCGCAGAAGATTGCCCAAATGCTGACGCTGGGCCTGCCCGAAGAGATCGCCCGCGCGGTCACGGCGCAAGAGGCTCGAGCCAGTATCGGCCTGGAGACCGGCTGCGGGGGTATTCAGTACCCGCTGGGCGGTTGGTTATGCCCGGCGCAGCTCACCGCAGGCGCATTTGAACTGGCGCGCCAGCAAGGGTTACAGGCGCACTGGGGGAAAACGCTGACGACCCTCACCCGGCAGGACGATGGCTGGCAGCTGGCATTCAGCGACGGAGAGACAAGCATCGCCCCGTGCGTCGTGCTGGCAAACGGCCACAACATCAATCAGTTCGCGCAAACCGAAGCATTACCGGTATACGCCGTTGGTGGCCAGGTGAGCCATATTCCGACCAGCGAAAGCCTCTCAAAGCTTGAACAGGTGCTGTGCTACGACGGCTATCTCACGCCGCAGAATCCGAATAATCAGCAGCACTGTATCGGCGCCAGCTATCATCGCGGCCAGCGCGAGATGACCTTCAACGAGGACGATCAGCAGCATAACCGCCAGCGCCTGCTGGACTGTTTCCCACAGCAGACGTGGCCGCAGGAGGTTGATGTCAGCGCTAACGATGCCCGCTGCGGCGTGCGCTGCGCCACGCGCGATCATCTGCCGATGGTCGGAAACGTGCCGGATTATGCCGCCACGCTTGCCGAATACGCCACGCTGAACGAAAGTCCAGAGACGGCAAGTACCGCGCCAATCTATCCCGAGCTGTTTATGCTTGGCGGCCTTGGGTCGCGAGGGCTATGCTCTGCGCCGTTAACTGCAGAAGTGCTGGCGGCGCAGATGAGCAATGAACCGCTGCCGTTGGACGCGCAAACGCTGGCAGGCCTGAATCCAAATCGTTTGTGGGTTCGAAAACTGCTGAAGGGAAAGGCGGTGAAGTAAGTGAGGAGATTTGCCCGGCAGCGATACCGGGCAAATTGGCTTAGCGGGAAGCCTGCTGGTAAAGGCTGTCCCACATCTCCTTGACCAACGCCTGGTCGCGCGGCGACAGTTCGCCCGCGCCAATGGCCGTTTCCAGACTCTGGGTCACGTTGCGATACAGCGCTTCTGCCGAGTGCGCTTCGCTTTCATCCAGCTCGGCAACCGCCAGCGTCAGGTGACCTCGCAGATAACCGCTGGCAAACAGCTCATCATCACTGGCGTGTTCCACCATTTCATCAATTAACGCCAGAATGCGTGCTTCAAACTCCGCGATCATCTTCTTTCCTCTTTCTGTAACATGGCTTAGAGATCCTCCGGCCATGGGAAGTGTTCCGCCGTTAGGCTCGGCGTCTGGTAATAATTCTGTAGGGCCTGGATAAATTTGGCCGGGCGCGGCGGAATACCCTCGTCAAGATAGGTCATCACCTGCGCGTGAACGCGCCGCTGAAAGACGATGCGATCCGGCTCAAAATCACCTTCGAGGTTGTCGCAGCTAACGTTGAACGGGAAGCCCGCCGCCACGCAGAACAGCCAGTCAAAGGCCTGCGGTTTTACCTCAACGTCTTCAAACTGCCCCTGGGTTTTAGCATCGCGCCCGTCCGGACAGTACCAATAACCAAAATCAACCTGCTCGCGGCGCGCCTTGCCGGCAATACACCAGTGAGAAATTTCGTGCAGCGCGCTGGCAAAAAAACCGTGAGCGAAAACAATACGGTTGTAAGGCACTTCGTCATCTGCCGGAAGATAGATGGGTTCGTCGTCGCCTTTAATCAGACGAGTATTAAACTCGTCGGCAAAGCATTCATCGAAGATGGCGATCAACTGCTGGTAGTCATGCGTCTTTGTCATTAGCTCATCCCTAACCACTGAAGGATTTCCTGTCCATGGCTGTCGTAGAGCAGCTTGGCGCTCATAACCGCCGAAACAATGACGATCATTGGGCGAATGAGCGACTGCCCTTTGCTTAACACTAAGCGCGAGCCCATGCGCGCGCCGAAAAATTGGCCAATCATCATCACAAAGCCAGTTGCCCAGATGACCTTGCCGCCAAGAATAAACAGCAGCAGCCCGCCGATATTTGACGTCGCGTTCAGGACTTTGGCGTGTGCGGTAGATTTGGCAAGATTAAAGCCCATCAGCGTGACGAATGCCAGCGCGTAAAATGAGCCCGCGCCGGGTCCGAAGAAACCGTCGTAAAAGCCCACGCAGCCGCCGGCCACCAGCGCAAACGGCAGGCCGTACAGACGCTGCTGACGGTCCGCTTCGCCAAGCTTTGGCATCAGCAGGAAATAGAGACCAATGCCAATCACCAGAATCGGCAGGATCTGGCGCAGAACGTCAGACTGCACGTGCTGTACCAGCAGCGCGCCGCTCATTGAACCAATGAAGGTCATCAAAATATTGAGCTTCTGATCGGCCAGATTCACCACCTTGCGGCGAATGAAGTACAGCGAGGCGGAAAGCGAGCCGCCGCAGGCCTGGAGCTTATTGGTCGCCAGCGCCTGCGCGGGCGGCATGCCCGCAGCCATCAGCGCCGGGACGGTCAGCAAACCGCCGCCGCCCGCCAGAGAGTCAATAAAGCCCGCCAGAATGGCGATGAAAAAAAGCGCCACCAGCATCAGCGGCTCAACCATAAATAACGCGGAGAAACTGTCCATCAGAGTACGTGTTCATCCAGTAGCGCCTGGCAGGAAGGCGGCAACGGTGGAGGCGTCTTCTTCACAGGTTTGGTGGTGCCAGGTTTTGGCGGTTCGAACCAGCTTTGCAGCTCAGCGCCGCAGCCGTCGCCCGCAGGCGGTGGCGCCTGCTCTTCACACTCGAAGCTGTTGGCCGGGCATTTCAGCCGGACGTGCATGTGGGCGCGGTGCTGGAACCACGGGCGCACTTTACGCAGCCAGTCGCGATCGCTGCCGGCTTCCAGGCACAGCTGTTGTTTAATCGCCGGGTTGACGAAAATGCGCGTCACCTCGCTGTCTTGCGCCGCCAGCTTGATCAGTTGACCAATCTCCGGTTTCCATAGCGCAGGCGACACGCCTTTACCGTCGGCGCGGACCAAATCCAGCGCCTGCGGCTTCAGCAACTGCGACGAGCTCCAGCGCGTTTTCGGTAATTGCAGGAAAATATCGACATCCAGCCCACTCTGGTGGCTGGCGTGTCCGCCGTTAAAGCGCCCGCCCGCTGGCATCCCCATGTCGCCAATCAGCATCGTCCCCATTCCGTGCTGCTGCACGTTACGGCCCAGACGCTGGATAAACTGCACCAGATCGGGATGGCCAAAGTAGCGGCGCTGATCGGTACGCATCACCTGGTAGGTTTCCGACTGCAACGGCAGCGCTTCGGCACCGACGATACAGCCGTTAGCAAACGCCCCGATAGACTGGGCGCTACCGTTAATAGGTTGCGTGATTTTTTGCCACGGCGTTGCCGCCAGCGCGGTGCTGCTGGCCACCAGAGCCAGCAGCGCAATAACGGTTTTTCTCATGTTTACCAGCGTGGAATTGAGGTCGTCACATCGGCGTTTTGCGCGCGTTGGCGCATAAAGTGATCCATCAGCACGATTGCCAGCATCGCTTCAGCGATCGGCACCGCGCGGATACCCACACAAGGATCGTGACGACCTTTGGTGATCATCTCGACTTCCTCGCCAAAGCGATCGATCGTCTTGCCCGGAACGGTAATGCTCGAGGTCGGCTTCAGCGCAATATTGGCCACAATCTGCTGGCCGCTGCTGATACCGCCCAGAATACCGCCCGCATGGTTGCTCTGGAAACCGGCTTTGGTAATTTCGTCGCGGTTTTCGCTGCCGCGCAGTTTGACCACCTCAAAACCGTCGCCAATTTCCACGCCTTTCACCGCGTTGATGCTCATCAGCGCATGGGCAATGTCCGCATCCAGGCGATCGAATACCGGTTCTCCGAGGCCCGCCGGTACGCCGTCGGCCACGACGGTAACCTTCGCGCCAATAGAGTCGCCCTCTTTTTTGAGGCCGCGCATCAGTTCATCCAGGGCGTCGATTTTGTCCGGATCCGGGCAGAAGAACGGGTTCTGTTCAACCTGCTCCCAGTCTTTAATCGCCAGCGGAATATCGCCCATCTGGGTCAGGCAGCCGCGAATGACGATACCAAACTTCGCCGCGAGGAATTTCTTGGCAATCGCCCCTGCCGCCACGCGCATCGCCGTTTCACGGGCGGAAGAACGTCCGCCGCCGCGATAGTCACGCAGGCCGTATTTTTGCTCGTAGGTGTAATCGGCGTGCCCCGGACGGAAGACGTCCTTAATGGCGCCGTAGTCCTGCGAGCGCTGATCGGTGTTTTCAATCAGCAGGCCGATACTGGTGCCGGTGGTCACGCCTTCGAATACGCCGGAGAGGATTTTCACCTGATCCGGTTCGCGACGTTGGGTGGTGTAGCGCGACGTGCCCGGACGACGACGGTCCAGGTCGTGCTGGAGATCCGCTTCGGTTAACGGAATGCCGGGCGGCACGCCGTCAACGATGCAGCCCAGCGCCAGGCCGTGCGACTCGCCAAAGGTGGTTACGCGAAAGAGTTGTCCAATTGTATTTCCTGCCATCACGGCTCCGTTATCGTTGTTCTGTTGTTGCGTGCTGGATAAATCAGTCTTTGTACTGCCCGAAGTGGTTCTGCGCGGCAACCAACTGCGCTTTGGTCAGCATAAAGACGCCGTCACCGCCGTTATCAAACTCAAGCCAGGTGAACGGAACATCCGGATATTGGTCCATCAGATGTACCATGCTGTTACCCACTTCACAAATCAGAATACCGTCGTCGGTCAGATAATCCGGCGCGCAGCCGAGGATGCGGCGGGTCAGGTGCAGGCCGTCGGAACCGGAGGCCAGGCCCAGTTCGGGCTCGTGGCGATATTCTGACGGCAGATCGGACATATCTTCTTCGTCCACGTACGGCGGGTTAGTGACGATCAGGTCGTACTGCAACTGGGGCGCGTCACGGAACAGATCGGAGCGGATCGGCGTGACGTTGTGGATCATGCCGTGCTCTTCGATATTGTATTCGGTCACGGCCAGCGCGTCGGTGGAGACGTCGATGGCGTCAACTTCCGCTTCCGGGAAGGCATAGGCGCAGGCAATCGCGATGCAGCCGCTGCCGGTGCACATATCAAGAATATGCTCAGGACGATGGTTAATCAGGCCGGCAAAGCGATTGTTGATCAGCTCGCCAATCGGCGAGCGCGGCACCAGCACGCGATCGTCAACGTAGAATTCATGGCCGCAGAACCAGGCTTTATTGGTCAGGTAAGCTACCGGGATACGCTCGTTGACGCGACGAATCACGCGCTCGACGATCAGCTGTTTTTCACTGGTGGTCAGGCGCGCGTTGCGCATATCTTCCGGAATATCGAGCGGCAGGTACAGCGTCGGCAGTACCAATTGGACGGCTTCATCCCACGGGTTATCGGTTCCGTGACCGTACCAGATTTCGGCCGCGCTAAAGCGGCTTACCGCCCAGCGCAGCATGTCCTGAATGGTGTGCAGCTCATTGACTGCTTCTTCAACAAAAATCTTATCCACGTTGTCCTCCAGGGCATGCGTCGGGGTAAATTCGGCGGCTAGTTTGCCATGAAGACGGCGATAAATCAGCATTCTTGCGTAGGGCGCGGGGAAAAAAGCGTTTTCGCTGCAGGAAGGACAGCGAAAAGGTAAACTAGATAAAAATGCGAATTTGAGAAGAATCGATGAAAAACAAAAACTCATTGAGCGAGGAGGATCAGGCGCTCTTCCAGCAGTTGATGTCGGGCACGCGCAAAATAAAGCAGGACACCATTGTCCACCGCCCGCAGCGTAAGAAAATCAGCGAAGTGCCGCCTAAACGTTTATTGCAGGAGCAGGCGGACAACAGCCACTATTTTTCCGACGAATTCCAGCCGCTGCTCAATACTAACGGGCCGGTAAAATACGTGCGCCAGGATGTCAGCCATTTTGAGCTGAAGAAGCTGCGTCGCGGCGACTACTCGCCCGAGCTGTTCCTCGATCTACACGGCTTAACGCAGATGCAGGCCAAGCAGGAACTGGGCGCGCTGATCGCCGCCTGCCGCCGCGAACATGTGTTCTGCGCCTGCGTCATGCATGGTCACGGTAAACATATTCTCAAACAGCAGACGCCGCTGTGGCTGGCCCAACATCCGCACGTGATGGCCTTTCATCAGGCATCGAAAGAGTATGGCGGCGACGCCGCGCTGCTGGTGCTGATTGAAGTAGAAGAGTGGCTGCCGCCGGAGCTGCCGTAAGTCAACGTAGGCCGGATAAGCGCAGCGCCATCCGGCCTACAGAGAAGGCACAGATGGCGATCGCGTTAAATCGCTTTGGCCATTTTGAGATTGCAGGGACTCATTTGCCAGTTCAGGGTGCCTTTACCGTTAGCGTCGAGGGTGACGCTGGCAATGGCGGAGGTGGTGAACATTGGCGGAACTTCGCCAGGGCAGAGCTCAGCGACCAGGTAACCCACCAACGGCAGGTGAGAAATCACCAGCACCGATGACACGCCTTCATTCGCTAATGCCCCGAGATAGGCGCTGACCAGACCGATATCGCCGCACGGCGTCAACTCGGGCAAAACATCCACCTCTTTTGGCAGGTTCATACATTCCCCTACCACTTCCAGCGTCTGTTCCGCACGCAGATATGGGCTCACCAGAACGCGACCGATATCCACTTTTTGGTTTTTCAACCAGGTTGCCATCTGACGAGATTCATCACAACCACAGCCGGTCAGAGGACGAACCGAGTCACTGGCTGCATCGAGGGCAGCGTCGCCGTGACGCATAATAAACACTTGCATATTGCACCGCTTTTGTTAACCAGAAGCACCAGCGTCACCCTGAGGGTGACGCGGTAGCCGGGCATTGTGCCTTATCCATTCACTGAATGAAACGCTGATTTTTACCTTACTGGCGTAAGTATAGTCAACATCTGTTTACAAAATAGCCAGAAACCTTGCGATTCATCAGGGTTCACCTACTTTGACAGCCATTCATGGAATCTGTTCATCCCTGGGCCAAAAGGTCTCTCCCCGCTCCGCCCGCTGCAAAAGCGCATCGCACGGCGCAAAACGCGGGCCATACAGACCGGCCAGTCGTTGCAGTCTGGCAACCACTTCACCCGCGCCAAGCGAATCCATATAGCGGAGCGGGCCACCGAGGAACGGTGGGAAACCAATACCAAACACCGCGCCGATGTCGCCATCGCGCGCGCTACGGATGATGCCTTCATCAACACAGCGTGCCGCCTCATTAAGCATCAGCATCACGCAACGTTCGGCAATCTGCTCTGCCGAGCAGCGGGCGTTACGCGCCGACATGCCCGCGAGGGCGTAGACCGCGGTATCCACCTGTTTCTTGCTTTTACGCCCTTTTACACCATAAAGATAGAAACCACGGCCATTTTTTCTGCCTTTGCGATCGTCATTCAAAATTGCCTGAATCAACGTTGCAGGGGCGCTAAAACGTTCGCCATAGGCCGCTTCCAGCACAGGGAGAATTTTCGTGCCCGTATCGATACCCACTTCATCCAGTAGCTGAATAGGCCCAACCGGGAAACCAAATTTAACCAATGCATTATCAATGTCTTCCACACGCTCACCGTCAACAAGCATGCGCATGGCTTCGGCGATGTACGGGGCGAGAATACGGTTTACGTAGAATCCGGCTTTATCGGCGACCACAATCGGCGTTTTACCCTGTTTCTTTGCGAGCTTAACGGTCGTTGCGATCGTCTGTTCAGACGTCCCCGCATGCGGGATGACCTCCACAAGAGGCATTTTCTCTACCGGGCTGAAAAAGTGTAATCCAATCACCTGCTCAGGGCGCTGTGCCTGGGCAGCAATATCACCAATGGGCAAAGAAGAGGTATTTGAAGCAAAAATAGTGTGAGGAGCGCAATAGTGTTCAACCTCACCCACCATCTTCTGCTTGAGCGCGAGGTCTTCAAAAACCGCCTCAATCACGAGGTCACGATGAGCAAAACCACGGTAGTCGAGGCTACCGGAAATCAGCGCCAGCTGCGCGTCGCGCTCGGCGGGTTTCAGATGGCGACGGCGTACTTTTTGCTCCAGTTGATCCCAGCTGTATTTCAACGCATGGTTGATCCCGTTGGCGTTGATATCCTTAATACGTACCGGCAGCTTGCCCTTAATGGCGGTAACGTAGGCAATACCGCCGCCCATCAGGCCGCCGCCCAATACACCGACCGAGCCCAGCGGGCCAGGCGCAACGCTGGCGCCAGGATCTTTTTTGATATCCGTACTGGCAAAGAAAATACTGCGCAGCGCACGCGACTGCGGCGTCATCGCCAGCTCGCCAAAGGCGCGAGCTTCCGCCTCGTAGCCGCTGCTGGCGCCGTGCGCCAGCCCGGTTTCAATCACCTTGAGGATTTTATCCGTTGCCGGATAGTTGCCCTGCGTTTTCTGCGCGGTTTTCTTTGCCGCCATGCTGAACAGCAGATGACGCCCCAACGGCCCCGCCAGAATACGATCGCGCACCGACAGACGGCGATGTTCATGATGCGCTTTACGCGCATATTCCGCAGCGGCGTCGAGCAAAATCGAACGCGGCACAACCTCATCCACCAGCCCCACTTTCAGCGCCTGACGTGCGCGAAGCTGTTTGCCGGTCAAAATCATATCCAGCGCGGTACTGACGCCAATCAGACGCGGTAACCGCTGAGTGCCGCCGGACCCCGGCAGCAGACCCAACTGCACTTCCGGTAGCCCCAACACCGTCCGCCCATCGTCGGAACAGATGCGCGCATGGCAGGCCAGCGCCAGCTCGAGACCGCCGCCAAGGCAAGCCCCGTGAATCGCCGCCACCACCGGAATCGACAGGCTTTGAATTTCCGCCATCACCTGCTGCCCCTGACGCGCCAGCGACTCGGCTTGCTGGGCGCTTTGACAGCGGCCAATCATATTAATGTCGGCCCCGGCAATAAAGTTGTCAGGCTTGGCGGAGATAAACACCACGCCCTGCAACGTTTTGTTGTCCCGAATTTGTTTGAGGATGGCGCGCACCTGACCGCCAAACTCCGCTTTCAGGGTATTCATCTTTTCATCAGGTACGTCGATCGTGACGACCGCCACATTGTCCGGGCGCACGGTGAAGGTAAATGCCGATTTCATCGCGTCCATTATTCAGCCTCCAGAACCATCGCCGCGCCTAATCCACCAGCCGCACAGGCAGTGACTAACCCGAAGCCGCCACCGCGACGGCGCAGCTCATTGAGCGTTTGGGTGATCATACGCGCGCCGGTTGCCGCAAACGGATGTCCGTAGGCGATGGAGCCGCCCAGTACGTTAAATTTGCTCTCTTCAATTTCGCCAGTTGCCTGGCTGCGCCCCAGCACCTCGCGGGCAAATTTTTCGCTGGCCAGGCACTGAATGTTCGCCAGCGTTTGCGCAGCAAAGGCTTCGTGCATATCAATCAGCGTCAGGTCGGAGAAAGTTAGCCCTGCGCGATCCAGCGCCAGCGGCGTAGACCATGCCGGCCCCAGCAGCATATCCTGCCAGACATCAATAGCGGTAAAGGCGTAGCTACGCAGATAACCCAGCGGCGTCAGCCCCAGCTCTTTCGCACGCGATTCGGTCATCAGAATCACCGCCGCCGCGCCGTCGGTTAATGGCGTACTGTTGGCCGCCGTGACGGTGCCATGCTGGCGGTCGAACGCCGGACGCAGTTTGGCGTAATCCGCCAGCGTAGAGTTGGCGCGAATATTGTTGTCCTGTTCCAACGGATTGCGGTAGGGAGGCACGTAGGCGGTCATCACTTCATCAGTCAGTTTACCCGCCGCCCAGGCCTGCGCGGCCAGTTGGTGCGACCGGTTTGCCAGCGCATCCTGCTGTTCGCGGGTAATGCCGTAGGTTTTAGCCATCTGCTCGGCGGTGTCCCCCATACGCAGCCCGGTGGAATACTCTGCCACCGCAGGCGGTACCGGCAGCAGATCGCGCAGACGCAGCTGAGAAAAAAGTTTCAGCTTCTGGCCAAGGGTACGGGCTTTGTTGGCATCAACCAGCGCACGGGCCAACTTTTTGCTGACGCCAATCGGCAGGACAGAAGAGGAATCGGCCCCACCGGCGATACCCGCGCGAATGGTCCCCGCCATCAGACTTTCCGCTACGTTTGCCACCGCCTGAAAGCTGGTGGCGCAGGCGCGGCTGACGCTGTAGGCGTCGGTATGCACGTTCATCCCAGTGCCGAGAACAATCTCTCGGGCAATATTGGGCGCAGCCGGCATCTGCACAACCTGGCCAAAAACAAGCTGTTCAATAACGTCGGGGGGAATTTCGCTGCGCGCCAGCATTTCACCCACCACCATTTTGCCTAAATCAACGGCAGGTATACCGTGAAAAGCCGTCGCCTGTCGGGCAAAAGGGGTTCGTAACCCACTGACAATGGCAATGCGATCGCCCTGGCGGGTGATTAGTGGTAACGCCTGACTCATAACTCTCCCCTGTTATCGGAAATCGACCAAGTGGTCTGACCTGATAACATTCTTAACCAATTTTTTACACTTAGCCAATCAGGGAGAGGAAAAAATGCGAGCTAAAACACACTGAGCAGAAAAGAAAACGCCCCCATTGCATCAGCAACGGGGGCGTTAATAGACAAGTGGTTTGCAGGGGCGATTAACGCAGGCCCAACTGGAAAATCAGAGTTTCTGCTTCACAGGCAAAGACAAAGTCGATATCCAGCTGCACGCCGCCTTCAACGTCTTTAAAGTCGGCGGTGATTTTGCACGGTTCGGATTCTACGCCGCGCGCCTTTTCAGTCAGCGCCGCCAGCGTCTCTTCCGCGTCTGCGCGGTTGGCGAACACGCGGCTGTAAGATGCGGTGCAGTCGGAGTTGTCCATAATGGTACCAACGTCCATGCAGCAGCATACCGGAGTTTCATCAGCACTACATTTACTCATCGTAGATTTCCTCTGTTTGGTGCACTCAGGGTGCCAGATAAACTATGCGCCTATTTTACGCCCGCCCTTTGTGCGTCTCCAGTCGAGAATGTGATCCAAGGCGATAAGTGACCGAAATCACAATTAAAAATGATCTAAAACAAATTCCGGCATTCCGACGCTATGACCAAACCCGCATTTTTGCCAACCAGATCTCGTTTCAAACAACATCTTAGAAAAATCTAATAAACAATATTGCAACATACCAGCTGGTCAGACCTATACTCTCGTCACTGGTCTGATTTCTCTGTCGTAGTCCAGCCCCTACACTTCGCGCTTCTGTTACTACATGTAACATTGTTTGTATAAAAATAACTCAATGAGGTTATGGTCATGAGCCAGAAAACCCGTTACACGAAGTCCGCTCTTGCTGTCGCAGTGGCACTTGTTTCAACCCAAGCCTGGTCAGCGGGCTTCCAGCTTAATGAATTTTCGTCCTCTGGTCTGGGCCGTGCCTATTCTGGTGAAGGCGCTATCGCCGATGACGCGGGTAACGCCAGCCGTAACCCGGCATTAATTATGATGTTCGATCGCCCAACACTGTCCGCGGGCGCAATTTTTGTTGACCCGGATGTCAACATTACCGGTAGATCGGCATTAAATGATGCCAGCCAGGACAATATTGCGCCTACCGCCTGGGTACCGAACTTCCACTACGTTGCTCCAATTAACGATCAGTTTGGCTGGGGGGCTTCTGTTACCTCTAACTATGGTCTGGCGACGGAGTTTAATAACAGCTACGCCGCAGGTTCAATGGGCGGGAAAACCGACCTTGAAACCATCAACCTGAATTTAAGCGGTGCCTACCGTTTGAATAACCACTTCAGCTTCGGTTTAGGCTTTAACGCCGTATATGCCAAAGCGAAGCTCGAACGCTACGCGGGCGATTTGGGCCAGCTGATTGCCGGCCAGATCAGTCAGAGGCCTGGTTTTGCCCAGAGCCCGGCGCTGCAAGGTGCGGCTGGGTATGCCAATAATATCCAGCCGGATACGCAAATTGCCCGTCTGAAAGGCGATGAGTGGGGCTTCGGCTGGAACGCCGGTCTGCTGTATGAAGTAGACAAAGACAACCGCTACGGCTTCACTTACCGTTCTGAAGTTAAAATTGATTTCGACGGCGACTACCGTAGCTCACTGCCGTCATCACAATCCCTGCCAGCTGCGTTCCGTCCGCTGTTCGCCAGCCTGCCGCTGCCAGCAGGCACCGATGGCAGAACCATCGACGGCTCCCTGGATCTGAACCTGCCGGAAATGTGGGAAATTTCAGGTTACAACCGCGTTGCGCCGCAGTGGGCAATTCACTACAGCATGGCGTACACCAGCTGGAGCCAGTTCCAGGAGCTGAAAGCGAAAAACAGCAACGGCGAGACGCTCTTCTATAAAGAAGAAGGCTTTAAAGACTCTTACCGCATTGCGCTGGGTACCACGTATTATTACGACGATAACTGGACCTTCCGTACCGGTATCGCTTTCGATGACAGCCCGGTTCCAGCAAACCGTCGCTCCATCTCAATTCCGGATCAGGACCGTTTCTGGCTGAGCGCCGGGACAACCTATGCGTTTAATAAAGATGCCTCTGTCGACGTCGGCGTGTCTTATATGCATGGTCAGAAAGTGAAGTTCGAAGAAGGCCCGTACAGCTTCGAATCTGAAGGTAAAGCCTGGCTCTACGGCGTGAACCTGAACTACGCGTTTTAATCCTTAAGACGTGAAGACAAAAAGGGTGAACCTTGCGGTTCACCCTTTTTTTATTCTGAATCGATGTCCTTCAGATCGCCCTCAATCGCCTGCGCATTCGGGTTCTCTTCCGGCTTCAGCTTGCCGCCGTTAGCGATAAAGTCATGCTGCTGGAAGTAGGCTTCACGCACCATAATGTACGGGTCAGAAGACTGGCGCAGCAGGCCGTCGGAGTCGAGAAGCTGAGCGCGCGTCTCTACGCCTTCAACCATCCACTTGCCGATAGACATCGGCCATGTCAGCCAGGAGAGCACCGGATAAGTGGTGTCGACCATGTCGCCGCCTTCGTCACGCAGCGTGAAGCTGCCGTAGAACGGAAGCTGCAAATACGGGCCATAGCCTACGCCATAGTGCCCCAGCGTGCTGCCGAAACGGTGCGGTTGCACGCGCTGCAGTTTCGGGTTTGCCATACCGGCGACGTCAATAAAGCCGCCCATCCCCAGAATGGTGTTCAGGAAGAAGCGGGTGAAGTGAACCATCCCCGTGTACGGGTCGCCTTGCAGGAAAGAGTTGACCATAATGGCCGGCTCTTCCAGGTTGCTGGTAAAGTTGCCAAGGCCATTACGCGCGGGCTGCGGAACGTAGTCACGCCACGCGACGGCGACCGGGCGAACAATGTACGGATCCAGCACGTCAAAGTTGAAGCTGTACATCGTACGGTTAAAACCTTCAAACGGGTCAGAACGCCCCTGCTGTTCTGTTCCGGAACTTGCACAGCCCACCAGCAGTGTTGTTCCGAGCGCAAGCGCCGACAGGCGAAGCTTCATAAATGTCTCCCTGGTGATTATGGCTATCACTGATTGCCATCCATGACGGACCTTAATCGTATCCGCCTGTTTAGGTGTAAGTGATTGTAACAGCACGCCGACGATGTCTATATAGCCAATTTTATTGATCTGATCATAGCCTGGTAAAGAGCACGCCGTGGCGCTTATATTCTAACGGCGAGAAAAAAACAAATATTACCATTTTTGCACTTTCAGAATATATCCACCGCCCATTAAGCCAGCAGCCGCTACGCTTTAGCAATACGCCTCTTTATTCAGGAACATTATGATGGATGACATCAAGGTGGAAAGCGAAGAGAAGCTTAGCGGGGAAAAAATCGAAATCGATGAGGACCGGCTCCCCTCTCGTGCCATGGCAATTCATGAACATATTCGTCAGGAAGGCGAAAAAGAGATGGAGCGCGACGCGATGGCACTGCTGTGGTCGGCAATCGCCGCAGGGTTATCGATGGGCGCGTCGTTGGTCGCCAAAGGGATTTTTCATGTCGAACTGGACGGCGTACCGGGCGGTTATTTACTCGAAAACCTCGGCTACACCTTCGGTTTTATCATCGTCATTATGGCGCGCCAGCAGCTGTTTACCGAAAATACCGTCACCGCCGTCCTGCCGGTCATGCAAAATCTGACGCTGGGTAACGTCGGTTTGCTGATGCGCCTGTGGGGCGTGGTCCTGCTCGGCAACCTGATCGGCACCGGTCTTGCCGCCTGGGCGTTTGAGTATATGCCTATCTTTAAAGAAGAGACCCGGGACGCCTTTATTAAGATAGGCCTCGACGTTATGAAAAACAGCCCAACAGAGATGTTCGCCAATGCCATCATCTCTGGCTGGCTTATTGCGACCATGGTGTGGATGTTTCCCGCAGCCGGCGCGGCCAAAATCGTGGTTATCATCCTGATGACCTGGCTGATCGCACTTAGCGACACCACCCATATTGTGGTGGGCTCCGTAGAAATACTCTATCTGGTTTTCAACGGCACGCTGCACTGGAGTGACTTTATCTGGCCCTTCGCGCTTCCCACGCTGGCGGGCAATATTTTCGGCGGCACGTTTATCTTTGCCTTAATGAGTCACGCGCAAATTCGCAACGACATGAGCAATAAACGCAAAGAAGAGGCTCGTTTAAAAGCGGAACAAGAGGCCAAAAAGCAGAAACGTGAGGAAAAACAGCTCTGAATGGCGACTGTTTGAGCAGTCAAGCGGCACCGCTCTTACTCGGATGAGCAAAAAACGCTATACTCGTGCCGCTTCGTCCCCTTAGTTAAATGGATATAACGAGCCCCTCCTAAGGGCTAGTTGCAGGTTCGATTCCTGCAGGGGACACCATATCCCCCTCTCCTGGCGTCTGCCGAATTCACTAAAAATCCCTGATAAACAGCGTTCCGCCCTCTACTATTCATTAATGTTATTTTCATTGATGCGATACATTTCAGGCTGAACCAATATCGTATATCGAGCGAGCAGTTGCTTCAGATGCATTTCCAGTTGAGACCGGGCTGCTTCAGGTAAAGGTTCGCCAGCCGTATATTGTGATAAAACACGCAGTTGCTCTTCGACCGGTATGGATTGATTAAAGGACTGCATGGTGGAAAAAACCACTGATTTCAGCTCGCTAACAGTCATGTATTTGCCCTTCTGCTCATCAAGTCCATTCAGCCGATCGCTCAGTTTTTGGAGCGTTGTCATGCCCTGATGCCAGCCGTTTAATTTTTCTGTCGGCAGCGCAGAGGCTTTGATCTGCCGCTGCCACTGGCTTTGCAATGGGGTTGCCTGCTCAGGCCACAGCGTCTGCGCCTGTTCCAGTAACTGACGGCTGTAGGTTAGCGTCCAGTCAGGAGAGAGCCGTTCCAGATGCGCCAGCTGACGTTGAGTGGCGTTGATATAGGACTGAGCCGCAGACGCAGGCGGTTTCAGTGCCTGAAGCTGCGCCGCCGACAGCGGCTGAGGCTGCGGGGCCAGGGTAGCGTCAAGCCGGGCCAACTGCGGGTCCGGTCGGTGCAGAGAGTACCAGCCATACACCGTCGCCAGGCTAACCACCAGCATGGTGCCCATTCCGGCGGCGAAGAATGCCCACTTTTGCCTCGGCGCCGCCACGGCGACCGAGACGTCAACATTCGGCTGGCGTTGTGACTCAACCACATACACCCACTTATCTGTGCTTTGCAGCGCGTTCTCCTCCACTTCTTCCGCTTTCAGAGACGAGCCATCGGCGTTTTCCAGACGCACGGCACCGTTATGGATCAGGTTACGCAAAGTATCCAACTGGCTGAGATGCTTTAGCTCCCGTTCCTCTAGCACCGCACCAAGATGTGAGAGCCGCTGCTCTGCCAGATAGAGCGCCTTGAGATCGCCGCCCTTCAGCGACCACGTCCGCATGAGCTGCTGTAATCGTTGGCTGAGACTGTTAAGAATATCCACTCGGGCGGCAATCGGCTGAGGCCAAATCGCGCCCCACTGATGGCTTATCAACGCCTCAAGGATCCCCAGCCCTTCGTTCAGACCGCTCAGCCCGGCAAGATGGGTACGCGCAAGCGTGTACCAGGCTGCCGTTTGCAGCTCCACGCCGTTCTGCTCAAACAGAGAGAGACAGAGTTTTTCGACATACCGCCAGTTCACGTCCGGACGGGCGGGATGGGTCAGCTTGTTAAGTTCATCGCGAAGGAGTGCATAGTCCGGCAGCGTCCGCGGATCGCCGCCGGTTTTAATTTTACGCGCGGGAGTGTCATTCATGACCGGTTGTCCATTTGACGTCGTTAGCAAAAGAGAAGAGAGGAAATGCTGCGGCTTCATGTCTTGATGACGTTGCAGCCGTCAGCGCGAGATGGTTAAAGGTGGCTCAGATTCTGTTTGTGTCATCGAGATACTGCTGCTGTTTAAAATGTCTGATCAGCACCCGCCCTTCAGGCATAAATTCGGTGCCATAGCGCACCAGACCCACCCCTTTTAATTCAGCATCAATCGCATAACGCAGTTCTCCGGGGACATTCTGTTCCAACAGGACAACGGTGATTTTTTTTAGCCGTGGCTCATACTTGAGCAGGACGGCAGACAGCGTGCCCATCAGTTCATGCGCGGTGCCGGGCATTCCCTGGAGGATTTTAGTCATGTCTGGTAGGCCATAGTCAGGCAGGTGCGCCAGCGTACCGGCTCGACAGTTGAGAATACGCTGCATGTTATCGAGCACGGACAAAATGACCTGGTTTTCCTCGCTAACCCGATGAAGCTCAAGCCCCCCGGCGAAATGACCGGAGAGCATCTCATACAGCGAGGGCGATTTATGGGGCTGAGGCATTATTTATCCTTAAGCGGCAATAACATCAGTTGGTTATTGCCGGCTTCAATCACCCGCGCCTTGTCCGGGTCGAGCGCTTCACGGTCAATTGTCAGCTTCCAGCTGTTTGTGTGCATATCCGGATGGCGGAACAACCCCACCACCGCCACATATTTTGCTTCTTCTTCCATCGGCATATTCAGCAGCGCATCGCCGCCGGGTTTCACCACCACATCTCGAGTGGCCAGTAAATCCGCGCCCAGCGTCGTTTCGCCGTCATTTAACAGCTGCTGATAGACACTCCGCTCAAAGGTCTTGATATCTTTAAGCTGATAAATTCGCACCACCACCGATTCAGACAACGAATTATTCTCGCGCGCATCAATATTCAGGGCTTCACGCGCGGTGAAATCCAGATGCAGCACTTTTATCTTTTTATAAAACACCGCGCTAAAGGCCGATTTGGTGCCATCGCTGACGCTCTGGGTCAGGCCGCAGCCGGAGAGGATGATTGCCAGCACGGGTAACAGCCAGCGTGTAGATTTAGTCAAACTTGTACGTAACACGTCGGTTTCCTTGTTGTGGTGTTGCCGGCTGAAGGCCGGTGTAATAGCCCAGTTCAGTGGTAAACGCATTTGGAATATCGTCTGACAAAGGTTCTTCATCAGCGCCCAGTACGCCATTCATCCCCAGCCAGAAAGGCCCCTCGCCCAACGGTGGCGCGGTCAGCAGACGAGTCTGGGTCGTTAGCGTGATTTTGGCTTTAAAGCGCCAGCCCAGATATACCCTCAGCATGATGAGAAAATCCTGATACAGCAGGCCGTCGGGTTTCCAGCCCTGGGTTTCCTGTTGATTGTCGGTTGCCAGTGCGATCAGAAGCTGGCTGCTGGCATCCATCGCTTCATCACCCAGCGGCGTATTGCCATCCAGCACAAAATCCTCATCATCGTAAAACCCTAAAGGCTGGCTGACCGCCACGGGACGCAGGCAGTATGGGCTGACTTTGACACAAGTATCCGGAGCCAACAGGCTGACCAGCGCCTGTATCCCTTCCTGGGTTTTACCCGGTTGGCGCAGCACGCCCAGCAGTGCCAGAAAGCGTGATACCGGCGTGGCAATCTGCTTTGCCGTTCCGGGGATCCCCAGCCCGACCAGCCCCAGCAGCGACTGCGAGATGCTGTCGGTCCCCCCTGGTTCAAACGTGGCCGGGTAGGAATATTTGCGCCAGATACGGTAAAACTGCGTCAGGATACGGTGGCTGAAAATATCGAGAAATCCCTGCAACGCTTCGTGCCCTTCCCGCCGCTGGGTGATGTCATCAAGGTAGGCGGTAGGAAGCGGCGAATCGACACCGTACAGCCCCATGAAAGTGGTGCGCACCACTGGCGGCCTGCTGTCATCGTTCTCGTCATATTCAATCGCCTTCAGTTCACTGGCCGGAAAGCCCATGCCTGAATGCGGCGCAAAACGCACCGGGTCGTCGGCGGGATGGCTGGTCGAACCCAGTAAGGGTTTTCCCGGCTGACGTTTTTCCAGTAGCTGACAGAAACGGTAAAAGTTGATGCGATACAGGTCGGCTTCCAGCCGTGGGTTTAGCCGGGAATGCGGCGGTTGTGCTTCTCTTCCCATTCCAGACGCTCTCCGGTCGGTTGCAGAATAATAATCAGGCGGTTAAACAGGTAGATGTCGGTATAGAGCGCAAAGAAGCGGCTGAGCATCTCGCCGAACAGACAGATGTCTCCTCGCCCGGCAAAACCATGGCTATCGAGAGTGACTTCTATCTGAACGCCGCGCACCAGATAGCCCTGCTCAAAACGCTCGGTTTCACTGTGCTTAACATCGATGATGGCCTCCAGACGACGGCGATTCATTTCGCTGTCGGTCCACTCATACAACGCCAGCGTGCCGCGCAGTACGTCCGCGTTGTCCATCATCGACAAAAAACCGCTGCCAAGATGGCTCAACACGCGCCAGTGAAAACGGTCCTGGGCCGGGGGATAACAAGGTAGCGTTGGGGCGCACAGGTTGCGTACGGCGATGCTGGCCGAAGTGGTTTTCATCACCGTATCAAGCACGGTGCTTTGCAGCGCCCGGCGAGGCAACTGACCGTTGGTGCCGGTGAGCGTCAGCGACAGGCTTTCATCTTCCGGTACCGTGTGGTTATCAAACGCCTCTCCGCCAAGGATAAGCCAGGTGTTATGCAGCCCGGATGGGCCACGGCGCACGCGGGTGTGATAGTAATATTCCGGGGCTTCATGACGCATCATTCCCCCTTTATGGCGAAAACTTGAAAACGGCACATAGCGGTGTTGGCTCGATGACATCACCGAATCCACCCCGTAGATCTCGGTATGGCCATCCTGCACGCGCATCGGGCGCAGCATATATTCGGTCTGGAGACCATTTAACGTCAGCGGGTCGGACTCCAGCGGAAACAGGTTAATCACCGGAACACAGTTCAGGCGCAGATGCTTTTCGGTAAAGCTAAAGTCATGCTCCCAGCGTTCGCTCAGCACCACGTCGATTTCAAACCAGGGGAGCGCGGCGGGAAATGTGACGCTCTCCATCCCACGCAGACCGGCAAACATAAATTTCTCGCGGAAGGTGAAATATTCCAGCAGCAGCTGATAGCCACTAAAGCTGCTGTTGCCCTTCGGCCAGAGAATGTCGTCATCCCCGAATCCCAGCGCGGCAAAATGCGCGTCCAGCGGCCTGGCGTCGACCTCGCCGGGCATTCGCAGCCACATCCGCGCGACGTTCATGGTGAACGCTTCGTGCATCGCGCAGGCCAGCGGCGCATCGGCATTAAAATAGAGCGGAAGGCGGCGAAGGTCGATACGGCTCCAGTCCGCCAGGTCGCTACAATGAAAGCGTAGCGTGACCACCGAACGGCCCTCGGCATCGGTAGTCAGCCGAGCCTGCTCAAGGGAAAGAGGCTGAAGCTGCCTCTCCTGGGTGGTGGTATAGCGACAGCGTGTGCCTTTCTCGCCGATTGGCCGGGAAAGCACCTCGAAGCCTTTGACGATGTGCATCGGCTCTTTCATCTCGCGCCAGTCGGGCGTGAATTCCACTACCGACATCGAAGGAATGGTGCGCAGGTAATGCGGCCATAACAGGCTGACCAGCCCTTCGGTCAGCTCTGGCAGATCGTCATCAAGCTTCTCTCGAAGACGGCCCATCAAAAAGGCAAAACCTTCAAACAGGCGCTCAACATAAGGGTCGCGCGCGCCCGCTTTATCAAGATTGAGCATGGCCGCCTGCTCGGGGTGAGCGCGGGCAAACTCTTCGCCAGCTTCCAGCAGGTAGCGCATTTCGGCGTCGTAGTAACGCAGGGTTAAGTCATCCATAATGATTTTTTCGTCAGGTTATCAACTACACAGCACGGCGGCGCGGGCGGGATCCAACTCAATCAGGCCGGAAAGCAGCGTGTCCATTTCAGGCAGCAAGCGGGCTTTATCGGCCTCGTTGCGGCCAGCCTTATTACGCAGCAGCTTTAAGCGGCGGGCTTTAACCTCGAAGAGCAGCTCCGGCGTCCATTTTTCAAGGGTCAGCGTGCGAGCGCGATCATCCAGTTCTCCGAGCAAATGCAGCGCTAATTCACTCTTACCGTACTGTTCGCTCACCCTTGCCATCAGTAAGCGCATTAGCCATTGGTCACGAGAAGAGGTATACCCCGGTTGGATTTGTAGCCAGTTGAGCGCCGCTTCAATGCCGTCGGCATCGGCTTTAGCTAACACTTCCGGCTCCAGCATCAACACGTCATCATTGCCTGACGTGGCGGTAGTCACCGGCCCCTCTTTCCACTCGGCGATATCATCGTGCACGCTGTCGTTGATCCAGTTCAGCGTCACTTCATCACCAAACGGCGTGCCGTCGCTGAACGCCAGCGCATCCAGCCCCGGCAAACGGGAGAGCAGGCCTTTGAGATCGCGGCAAAGAATATCGGCCCGCACGTTGTCGTTATCCAGTTTTATCAGCGCCTGCCAGGCGTACCACTGCACGTCCAGCCACAGGTGATTCACCCCCTGCGCAAACAGAACATCAGTATGTTCCAGTAACTCTGACCAGCTCTTTTGCAGATATAAGCGTTTGAGATGCGCTTTGTTGTCCGGCTTTGGCGGCGCCAGACGGGTGCGACCACTGGCATCCAGCGGCGGCAGCGACGTCAGCGTATCCCAGCGAACGCTTTTCATCAGATGGTGCCCGGCAAGCCAGCCGTCTGGCTGGTCGCGAAGGTATTTCGCCAGCACTTTGGCCTGGTCGAGCAGATCGCGCCCCGAGGTGATGGCACTCATGACCGGGGCCGATGGCGCGGATACCGTCGACGCCCCCTCCTCCCTGCTGGTTTGCGGAACCAGGCTGTTCGCCCCACCATTTTGCACCAGGCGATTGTCCAACGCCTGATACAGCCCGCCGAGATTGGGTTGCGCCGTATCGCCAAACGACCGAAGCGCCTGCTCCGCCAGCAGCAGACCGCCGACGATACGCTGCATAACGGCGGTATCCACTTCCGGGTATAACGACAGGCTATCAGTCATCCGGCTGCTGGCGAGCCATTCAAGCGCGATGGTCCGGCTCCGCTCACGATGCGGATGCAAACCCGTGCCAAAACGCGCCAGCATGGCGGCTAAAAGCTCAATTCCCTGCGCCAGGCCTGACTCACCGTCCTGATGCAGACGCGCCCAGATATAGAAAGTGATGACACGCAGATCTTTACAGGTGTCAGTCAGTAACTTTTCCGCCAGCTCGCAAATCAGGGCAGTATCAATGCCGGAAAGTTTGTTCACCTCTTCACGAATACGCTGGAAGTCATCGTCATACCCCGGGTCTTCGCCGGTGGGCTGGGCGTCGCTAATCGGTATCAACCAGCGTTCCCAGTCGGCGCTACGTAGGCGCGCGCTGCTCAGTAAAGCGCTCTCATCCGCACCGCTTGCCTGAAGCACGCTTTGTAATGTCGCCATTATTCCACTCCCGCTCCATCAGTTTGTGCCGCTGCGATGGCAGAGGCATCCACGCTAAATATTCTGTCTGGCAGCGTGAAGCCTCGCAGATCCAACAGCGCCAACGGACCTTTACCCAACTGCGAGCGTAATACCCACTGCAGCGTGCGGCCATCCGGCGCCGTAAAACTCATCATCCATTGGCTGCTGTCCAACTGCTGACGTTTACTCTGCTCGAGCCAGCGAATAAAGCCCCAGGTTCCGCTGTAATCACCAAACAGACGGGTGCCTGCATTGGTTGAAGTCCAGGTCAGCATCGCGCCGGGCTTATACGTATCCCCCGGCCAGCGAAAAGCGTGCCATTCCGCCATCTGGTTGAAATAGCGAAGCGGCTGCCCGTCAATGGTGAGCTGCGTTTCCACCACCTGTGGAGCGGGGCGAGCCTGTAGCTCAAAACTGATCCCCTGGCTGCCGTCGGTAAACAAAATATCGGCAAGCTGGCTGAGCTGGTTCACCGCGCGCAGGAAATCAGGGTTAAAGTTCAGCCCCTGGCTATGTGCGTTATCAGGCACCCATTGGTTGCCTTCTTTGTGCAGTACGCCGTTAAGCTGTGTGGTCAGGAAGCGATCGATGCGGCCACTGTCCTGACGGATAAACTCGGCCAGCATCGGCAATGAGGCATCGCTTTTGCTCGCCGCGAACGGGAAGCGGCCATTGAAAGCCGTGCGCCAGTTAGCCACCACGGAGCGACTCCAGCGATCGTTAAGGCTGGCGGCTGACGGTTGCAGCACCGTTTCCCACGCTTGAGTCAGCGGTTGTACAAACAGCGTGTTGCCGAATCCGCTCCACTCTTCGCCCAGGCTTGCGGCGACCAGGCTGCCGTATTGCTGGGTGTCGGTCAGGTCAACGCTTTTCCCCTGAAACACCGTTTGGGCGAGGGTTTGCATCATCTCCTGTGGGTCGGACGCACTGGCGATTTGTTGCAGGCGGAGCCGAACGCGCGTGATGCGGGTCAGGTAGGTTTGCAGGCTAAGCGAACTGTCGGCGGACATCACATTGCTGGCGTTATTTTTGCCCATCAGCGCTAACAGAGGCCCGAATGTGCCTTCCAGCGGCCCTTCAGGCCCGGCGGCAGTTTGATCGATAACGGGTTTATCTTTGCTGCCGATCAGATCTTTTGCCGAGCGAATGAGCGAGTCTGAAAGCTTCTCGCCCTGCAACCCCGTCTGTCCCTGCCAGGCCAGGGTATTCATCAGTGCAATCAGCGGCGACTGACGCACATCGCTCATCAGCGTCAACTGATCGGTTACGTCCGCAATGCTGCTCGCCGTATTCCAGCGCAGGCTATTGAGAAAATTAAGCCAGCTGCCGGCAAAATCGGTGAAGTAACGCTGGGTCAGACGCGCTTTTAGCGCTTCCGGCGACAGATCGGCAGAGACGGTCCCGCGGCTATCACTGAGCACCCAGTCAATCTCGTCACGGCGCGAACTGGCCGCTTTATCAATCGCTTGCTGTATCCCCCCTTCCCACGCCTGACGGGTGAACATCCCCGGTACCACTTCATGCGTGGTAAACAGACGGCTGGCATCGGTACCGCTGGTCATATCCTCAAGCGAGACATCGGCAAAATTACGCCGTACGGAGGCCAGCATATTTTGATACAGCGTACTTTCTGCGTTGCGATGGCCTATTTGCTGTAATAGCACCTGACGGCTTTCGCTGACGAGAGCCGCATCAGGCGTGATCTGCCACTGCGGCTGCTTTGGCAGTTCGGAGATGTAGAAGGCCCACAGATCCGGTGACAGGCTCTGCCACAGGCCGGTTGAGATTGCCATCCGCTTTGGCTGCACAGTTTTCATCGTCTGCGCATAAAAGCCGCCGTCGGCTTTATCCGGGCGCGCCATCATCAGCCAGGCTTTCAGCTGGTCATAACCGGGTTTTGCCAGATGTGCGCGGCGATCGCTGCCCGGCGCCGAGTTGACCAGCGCCGTTAACTTTTCCGTGAGCGCGACGTTGGCCGGGTCGCGAATCAGGCGGTTGTTTGCCACGCCGTACCACGGCAGCATGGCATTTAACAGCGGCTGATTATGATCAAGCCCAAAGCGCTGATACCACGGCGCGCCCTGCGCAATATGATGCTGTAAACGCCCGGCGTCGTTACGCAGTTCGTGCAATGCTGTCAGTTGATAATCCGATACGGAAGGATGATCAACCAACGTGCGAGCTTTATCCGCAACCGAGACGATCTGGCTATAGTTCAGCGCGAAAGAGAGCAGCAGCCCCGCGCCCCACAGCCCCACAACCGCCATCAATGACCATGCGAGCGTCTGCTCCCACGGCATACCCACACGACGGCCGCGCAGGCGAGCGCTGTCGCTGACAACACCCTGCCAGCTCTCCGGCGAGGTCAGGGAATGACGCTGCGATTCCGGAATAAACGACTCAGTACCCGACGCAGTTTGCCCCGCCGATGACGGCAAACTGAACATCAGCCCGCGCAGCACAACGCGCTGTTGTGCGTAATGCAGCCACGGGTGTAATTGCTGAACCCAACGACCAATCCCCCCCGCCTGCAAATGCTGGCCCAAACGCAGCAGAAAATCGTGGCGGTTATTTTCCACCATCTGCCCCACGCCCTGCTCTCGCAGTGGCTTTAGCAAAGCTTCAAGCTGGCGAGTTATCTCGTCGTCGCCCGCCCGTGGAGGGAAACAGGCCCCCACCGCCTGCTCAATGCGTTGCGCCTGCGAGCAGTTGCTGTCGCAAAGTTGCCACAGCCAAACCGGAGCGGAATAACGCAAAAGCTCACTGATTTTCTCAAGCCCGCGTAGATCGCTGTCGCTAATCTGCGGAGTCAGACTCGCGGAAGCCGGGATCACACGAACGATGCCATCCAACGGGCGGCCCCGGCGAAGCTTGCGTAGCGCGGTAAACATTGCTGTATCAGGCTCGGTGTGCAGACTGCCGCCATAGATAAGTACCGTACGGTTTCCTTCAAGCCACTGCAGGGACTGCAGACCAGGAACCAGTTCTTCGATGGCGGTTTCATCGCCGGTGATGAGCAGGAGGCGGATTTTGCGAGGCCAGCGCCAGCCATAACGGCGACGCAAATATCCGCTTATTTCACTGCAAAATGACAGGTCCGTTGTTTTTTTCTTTTTTATGTCAGCAGGAGCGGATTCTCGCATCACCTTATCGCGAATCGCCAGGCGAAAAGCAATGAGCCCTAGCACGAGCAGGCTGAGAATTAATGTCCAAAGAATGAAACTGACCATGAGAATCTGACGAATAACATTCCAGTCAGAGGTAAGATCCTCTCTCCAGTACCACCAAAATAGACCGCCAGATAAAACAAGCAGCGTCACGGTGGCAATAAACAACAACGCTGTAGGGAATACAGAAAATTCAGCGGGTTTATTATCCTTGACCATATGGTTTAACGATCCCAAGTGCGAGAGTGTGTTGTAAGTCTTTGGCTATCCAGCCGCAGGGTTCTTGATGATGGCTTGCGCAAATAGCGGCCAGTGTAAGCACCGTCAGCATCTCCATATCACCGGGATTGCCCCAGTTGAGATCCTGTATATGGTGGGTCACATTCCAGCCACATTGCGCCAGTGCTGGCAATTCCGGCTGGGAGAACAACAGGCAATAATCGGGGGGGTCTTCAAGCTCGCTTTGCTGCTGTGCCCGTTCACAGACCGCCGTTAATGCTTCATCTCCGGCGCTGTCGTAAAACTCCCCACGTGTTAGGCTGACTGGTCCTTTCTGGCTTACCAACCATAGCGCGGCAGATTCCCCAGCGGGCAATACAGCGTTAAATGAGGCTAACGCCGAATGACAGCCTGCAACCAAAATGGCCTCATCAGACGATAATGTACGGGAGGCGCTGGCGAGGGCCGAAAGAGTCTCTTCACCTCGCCAGACATTAGCTTCATCCGGCAGTACGGCATCGGGAAATGTCACCCCCATTTGTGAGCGAAATACCCGCCAGGCCGAAAAGGAGCCCTGCCAGTAACAGCGAACAATCGGGGGCAATACGTTATCTGCTCTTTGCGCTTGCCATTGCAATACCAACATTTTTGCCAGTTGAGCCTCGCGTTTATCTGCCGGGTCAACCAGCGTCCGGGAAATACGCAGCGCCTTTCCGTTCGCCTCGTTTTTCACCTCCGGAAGCCGATGTTCTCGCTTAAGTAAACGCACCCACTGTGAAATATCGGCACCCGCTGGCCCCAGTAACGCCCATTCACTGAGAGCAAACGCGTGCTGATGCTGTTTCCACCAGATTTGTTGCTGCTGCTCAATCAACTGTTCATAAAGCTGGGCATTGTGAACAGATAAACGAAAATAAAGCTGACGTATAAGCCACAAACCGCCCGTCAGGGCCATGGCCCCAAGGATCCCTCCCATTATTCTACTGGCCCCCTGCTCCGCAGAGGGCAAGAGCGCCATCCCTCCTCCACAAAGCAGTACCAGCAACGCGCACGCTGACAACCAGCGTTTACTATCGGGGATACGAGGGGTTCGGTATGGCGGATAGGCTGGAGCCGGCCTCACTGCGCGATCCCGCAATCAGGGAACGAACTTACCAGCGTGCATCCACAGGCACACCGATGCCCGTGCAGCGCCACCGGTTGTCCATCGACTTCAGAAAGCGAACTGCCTTCGCTGATGACCGTCATACCGTGTTTGTTGCATTTCACCGCATCGCCTTTACAGGCAATGCCCTTACCAAAGCAAAGATAGTGCCCACCCAGCACCTTACCGCCATATTCCCGAAGACTATCGCCCTCACGAATCACCTGTTTCATTCAATGCCTCCTGCTCAGGTTGTTACCAGCGATTGAGCTTGCTCAAGCCACCCGGACTGAATAACCGATTTCGCCAACGTCAGCCGTTTCTCATTGATGCTTTCAGTCTGTTGCGCCGTCACGGTACCGGGCTCGGTTGTGAATGCTTTTAGCGAATCAGCGTTATCCAGCATCGGAATAGTCATGCCAGTCAGGTAATCCACCGCCTGAGATTCCAGCGACAACAGCCCCGCGGTACCCGCGAGACCAGCCAGTTTTGCAGCCGTCCCTTTCTGTTTGAAGCTGAAGATTACGCCTCCCACCAGCGTGGCAGCGCCGACAACATCCCCGGCAATGGTCAATGGAGAGAGTGATTTATTGCAATTTTTGCCGAAGTAGATCATCCGGTAGAGGAAATAGCTGCCCCAAGGCTCGCGCGTTCCCAGCGCGTAATGCATAAACCACGCGCGGGAGTCATGTACCTGATCGTCAAACAGCGCTCTGACCAATCCAGCTGGCGTATCCGCATTCGAGGCTTCGCCGAGAGGCGGAAACAGTGTCGCGACTTTCGTCTCGGCGGACGATTTTATCAGCGCATACTCTCGTGGCCCGTCATCGATATTAAGCATGAAAATACTATTGCGGGGGATTGCCGCTAGCACCAGTTGACCAAAACTGGTTGGGCTACGAAGCTGCTGCCGATAGTCTTCGCCAAACTCTTTCGCAGCCTGCTGCAGCTGCGTCTTTGCAATATCCGGGTCAAAATCCTTGACGCCGGGCTCCAGTACGAGCTCATCCATCTTTTCCGCTGGCTGGTTGGCAATTTTTTCCTTGCGCCGAGCCTGAACTGCGCCTTGCTCCAGATCCCGTTTTGTGCGTGAAATTTCCAGCGCCCCTGGCAGCCCATCTTTATCCGTCGCTCGCTGGTAAAATGGCGTAACCAGCATTGTGCCTTTGGCATAGCGATCGACTCGCCACGCGGTAATCCAGGCTATCTGATTTTCAAAAGCTTTTTCGAGACTAACGGTTGCCCTGGGCGGGTTATATTCTGCTGCCTGTTCGTCAGTTATTTTTTCTGTGGAAGGGGGGAGGTTTAGTGTTAATTCTCGCCAGGCGTTGAAGCGGTTGACAAGATCTGGTGATATGGCAAATTCAAGCTGTATGTCTGGAGATATTTGTCGCCAGCTATCTTTTTTTAAATCCTCAGGTAATGAATATTTTGGGACTTTGAGTGGAGCTCCAGCTTGAAACGCTGCAGCAAAAATCTCATGCAAAGAAATTTGAGATAAAAGAAAACGATCTAAATTATCATTTGCTTTACCCTGATCACCTGGTGGATACCCACCGCCAATATCCGAATGCATCCCAGGATAAACCACCTCCTTACTGTTTGCCGGATATTTCCCGTTAGCGCGACGAATAGAATCCAACGGAAAACAGAGCCGCTGCTCATGAGAAGAAACCAGATGCACACAATGCTTAATTAATCCACCGTAAGTTTTCTCATCAGGCAACGCCTGAGTACCATCGGCCCAGGACATATGTCCTTCTGCCACCGGCGCGACATGCGCCACCCCCACGGACGCCACGGTATCCAACAGCCCCAAAAACTCAACGCTTATCGGCACTTTTACTGCCCCCACTGCCAGACACTGCTCAGGCTTCTCCTTTCCCTCTTCAGGTTTTGGCAGCAGCTCGCAGAGCCAGTTAACAAAGGCCCGCGCCGCCGCTGCCCCACGCGAAAAGCCGTAAATATAGAGCTTGATCCCCAGCAGCTTCGGCTTTCCTGGTTCGGTAGGCGTCAGGGCTTTTTGCAGGTCTGCCGACAAATCTTTCAGCAGATTCTGAAATGTTTCGTATCGATTATGGCTACCGGTTAAACCCAATGAGGCCCACGAAGTCGCCATCTGATCCAGTGCCTCACGACTTTCCGCATTGTTCATCCACCTCTGACTCAAGGTAAACTTTAGTGCCTCAAGAATGCGCAGGAGTCCCCAGTTAATCCTCTCTTCTCCCTTCGCCGCCGTAGCCAACCCCCAGCTAGTATAATCAAGGTCGTTAATTTCAGGAAAAGGGGTGCCAACACCCGGAATATAATATTTGAAATATCGTCCTGAAATAGCGTCATTGCTGTCAAAAAGAGCAGATGAATCGCCAATACCACCAGCATAACCGCTACCAATAGTGGCACGAAACAGACGAGCGATATTGGTAGGATGTTTGGGGTCAGAAAGATAAAGATCGTTATTCAAGTTATTGCCGGTACCGTCAAAAAAAAGACTAATATGTACAGTCTTACAGCATGGCATTTCTACCCTTTTGTTTTCAACCAGACACAGCGTATTGCGATAACTACGTTCAAGACTCTCCTGCTGCCCGCAGTTATTCCCCACCATTGCCGCCTGCGACGGCAAACGCCCTTGGACTGGAAATTCAGGCGGGTACCACACCAGATCGCTGATTACTTCGGACATACTTTCGGCTCCTTCATTTCCAGAGGAAGCTTAATCGGATAATTAGCATGTTCGGGGGACCAGCAACTGGTTGTTACCCTCACGTCATCACAGGGCAGAAAATGCACCGTAATACCGCAGGTTTCCTGTCCAGTATAATCTGGTAGTGGCACTGTTTTACTGTGTTGACGATTCTGAGCCTTTATTTTTTTTGCCCATTCCAAAAATTTCTTTTGATCCGCATATCCAGGAAAATCATCTGAGTTTCCGACACCACTCTCCCAATCAATACGCACCGTCATTCCAGGTTTCCAGACTGCTGGCACACCATAGCAACACCCACCACCACCGCCGTCAAAAGGCCCGATAATATCGATACCCGACTGCCCGTTAACACTGAAATGGTTAATCGCCCATTTGGTGTGGTTAATCGCCTTAATTGTTCCAGTCCCACCGCTTTGCGCCCGGGCTTCCGCCTTTGGCTGGCTACACCCGGTCAATAAAAAAATACCCAGTAATACACTGCAGGTTATTATCTTCATCCTGATTATCCTTTTGGTTGACCTTCCACATTTACCGATAAAATGATTTAACGGTGCCGCTGGCTGGCATGATTAAATCATCTTCGTCATTGTGATAAATCGTGATCCCGATGACTGCCTGTCGCGTCAAATAACCGGTTCACACAATTCAGGCGGATACCACACCCAATCGCTGATTACTTCGGACATACTTTCGGCTCCTTCATTTCCAGAGGAAGCTTAATCGGGTAAGACGGGCTACCGTAGGTAAAACAGCTGGTTGTTACTTTCACATCATCGCAGGGCAGAAAATGTACCGTGATACCGCAGGTCTCCTGTCCGGTATAATCGGGTAAAAGCACTGTTTTGGTGTGCTGCCGTTTAAAAGCATCCATCTTTTTTTGCCATTTTAAGTATTCTTCCCAATGCTCATACCCGGGAAAACCATCTGTGCCAGCCTTTCCTGTTTCCCAATCAATACGTACCGTCATTCCGGGTTTCCAGACTGCAGGTACACCATAACAACACCCACCACCACCGCCGTCAAAAGGTCCAATCGCATCAATACCCGACTGCCCGTTAACGCTGAAATGGTTAATCGCCCATTTGGTATGGTTAATGGCTTCTATTGTCCCTGCTCCACCGCTTTGCGCCCGAGCTTCCGCCTTTGGCTGGCTACACCCGGCCAGTAAAAAAATACCCAGTAATACGCTGCAGGTTATTATCTTCATCCTGATTATCCTTTTGGTTGACCTTCCACATTTACCGATAAAATGATTTCACGATGCCTCTGGCTGGCATGATTAAATCATCTTCGTCATTGTGATAAATCGTGATCCCGATGACTGCCTGTCGCGTCAAATAACCGGTTCACACAATTCAGGCGGATACCAGCCCCAATCGCTGATTACTTCGGACAGACTTTCGGCTCCTTCATTTCCAGAGGAAGCTTAATCGGATAAGACGGGCTACCGTAGGTAAAACAGCTGGTTGTTACTTTCACATCATCACAGGGCAGAAAATGCACCGTGATACCGCAGGTCTCCTGTCCGGTATAATCGGGTAGTGGTACTGTTTTACTATGCTCACGATTCTGCGCCGTAATTTGCCTTTCCCAAGCTTTATACTTTTCACGATCAGCGAATCCAGGAAAACCTTCTGAAGTTCCAACACCAGTCTGCCAATCTACACGAACTGTCATTCCGGGTTTCCAGACTGCAGGTACACCATAACAACACCCACCACCACCGCCATCAAAAGGTCCAATCGCATCAATACCCGACTGCCCGTTAACGCTGAAATGGTTAATCGCCCATTTGGTATGGTTAATGGCTTCTATCGTCCCTGCTCCACCGCTTAGCGCCCGGGCTTCCGCCTTTGGCTGGCTACACCCAGCCAGTAAAAAAATACCCAGTAATACGCTGCAGGTTATTATCTTCATCCTGATTTTCCTTTTGGTTGACCTTCCACATTTACCGATAAA
The DNA here is from genome assembly GCF_019930565.1 of Kluyvera sp. CRP. Classification (NCBI taxonomy): domain Bacteria; kingdom Pseudomonadati; phylum Pseudomonadota; class Gammaproteobacteria; order Enterobacterales; family Enterobacteriaceae; genus Kluyvera; species Kluyvera sp. CRP. The sequence continues at coordinate 4,765,469 of NZ_CP082841.1, forward strand.
ATGATTTAACGGTGCCGCTGGCTGGCATAATTAAATCATCTTCGTCATTGTGATAAATCGTGATCCCGATGACTGCCTGTCGCGTCAAATAACCGGTTCACACAATTCAGGCGGATACCACACCAAATCGCTGATTACTTCGGACAGACTTTCGGCTCCTTCATTTCCAGAGGAAGCTTAATCGGATAAGACGGGCTACCGTAGGTAAAACAGCTGGTTGTTACTTTCACATCATCGCAGGGCAGAAAATGCACCGTGATACCGCAGGTCTCCTGTCCGGTATAATCGGGTAGCGGCACGGTTTTGCTATGCAGTCTGTTATTCGCACTCATTTTCTTTTCCCAAGCTTTATATTTCTCATAATCAGCAAATCCCGGGAATCCCTCTGTAGACGCTTCACCGCTTTCCCAGTCAACTCTGACTGTCATGCCCGGTCTCCAGACTGCAGGTACACCATAACAACACCCACCACCACCGCCATCAAAGGGTCCAATCGCATCAATACCCGACTGCCCGTTAACGCTGAAATGGTTAATCGCCCATTTGGTATGGTTAATGGCTTCTATCGTCCCTGCCCCACCGCTTTGCGCCCGGGCTTCCGCCTTTGGCTGGCTACACCCGGCCAGTAAAAAAATACCCAGTAATACGCTGCAGGTTATTATCTTCATCCTGATTATCCCTTTGGTTGGCCTTCCACATTTGCCGATAACAGGAACCGCTCTACTGGCGCGATTCCAGTGTTTTGATAACCCATGCTTCGCGCTCTTTATCCAGTAGGATTCTTTTGTCCGTCGCAGCGACCATGGCCCTGAAACAGGCGGAAAACCGTTCTTCGAGGGACTCGAACCAGGCTTCCGGGATGTTTTGATAGCGCAGTAATAGCTTTACATCGCAGAGGCACATCAGCCGCTCAAACTGGCTATCGCTGAATGTGACTTTTTGGCATTTTTCACTTTTCCCTGGCAGTGAACCGTTGCCCATCAACAGAGCGGGCTTCCCGTCAAGATCGAGCCAACTCCAGAACAACGCAGGTCGTTGCAGTTGAACCTGCTGCTCTTGCGTCAGAATGTCGGAGAACAGAAAAGGGAAAATGCGGGCATCAAAGTATCGAAATAAACCGGCACGTCCTTCGTGGGTAGCATCAACGCAGTCCGTTAACCATTCCGCTAACGCCGAAAAGGGCCACTGTGAACAGATCACCATCAATGGCGCTGTTTTCTGGACTTTCTGAGCTAACTCACTAAGCCACTGGTTTTGTTGTGGATCGTTGAGCGTCATTCGTACCAGAAGAGGAGCGTCTTCTGATAAAGCGTCCTCCGGTAGCCCCTTGTAGAGAGACTGCCATTTTAGATGAGAAGAAAACTCCTGCAGCACCGGAATAACTGAAAAATCGATGCCACACTGATCGATAATAAAATCCAGGTGGTTCATTTCAATTTCGGCGTATGTCTGCTGAAGCTTGTTTAGCCAGTCGGTTGTGCTGTTCTCCATCAATTATGCCTCCCTTGGCACAAAACCCTGCGCGAGTTCCTGCGCTTTTTTCAAACACTCTTTACACACTGACGAAGGTAATTCAGGCAGCGGATAATCCTGGCTCGCTGGCCCCTCCCATTTATGCTGCCCCTTCAGGCTGAGCAGACCTGGTCCGTGCACCTTCACCTCACCCGCTGGCGTGAGCTGGATATATGCGCCTCCGCAGGCAAGCGTGATGCCATTTTTTGCCGTTAACTGCAGATGCCCCTGTGTTGACTGCACGGTAACATCCTTTAGCGCCGTCACGGAAAGTACGTCGCCGTGCGACTCCACATCCAGAGGCCCTTTCCCTGACACCAAACGTATCCCTTCCTGACGAGACAAAAAGGATATCGCCTGCTCCGCATTGACCGAGTATCGCTGTCCTGCACTGATATTGACTTCCCCCAGACTCTGGAGATAAAGCCCTTTTCCACTGTGCAATAACGCGGCTTCCGGGGTGACGCTGGCAACGCCGTTTGGTGCCGACATCAGCAGCGTTGGGTCTTTGAGTTCGCTGGCTCCACTCGCAAGTTTGCTGAGAGGATCAACTGTCGGGGAGACATTGTGGTGCGTCTGTGTCACGCTTCCCCATCCGGCGACCTGATTCACCGCACCTTTCAGGAGGCTGATAGCCGAAGCCATCTCCAGCACCTGCCCCTGCGCCGCGCTCTGCCCGTCAGCACTGATAAAAATCCCCTTCTGCGCCCGTATCGCCCCCCAGCTATCCGTGCGAAGCTCGAACCCCTCGCCCCGCTTCTGCTTCTCACTGTTAACCAGGTGCCCGAGATTGAGCTGACTCTTCCCACCGTACTCCGTGCTGACCTTGATATGCTCTTTCCCGCGCTCGTCATCGAGGCGGATTTTGTTGTTCGCCGGGGTGCGCAGCACGTTACGTTTATAGTTGCGGATGGTGACGTGGTCGCCGTGCGCCGAGTCGTGCAGGACTCCGGAGATATACGGTCTGTCCGGGTTGCCGTCCTCAAAACCAATCGCCACTTCGGTGCCCGCCAGCAGCGGCAGGTGCAAGCCGTAGGTGTCGCCGGCGTACGGGCGCGACTGGCGTACCCACAGGCTCTCAAAGCCGGTTTCCCAGTTGTCCCGGTCAAACAGCATGTTGACGCGGTAGCGGCCGTCTTTATCGATATGCCCGTAGGTGTCGTTTTCCGTGGTGCTGGTGACGCGAGCCGGGAGCGTGCCGGCCATCACCGGGCGGGCGCCGGGCTGCGGGCGGAAGCTGAAATCGGCGCTGTCCGGGATGCCATTAAACAACACACCAAAGTCTGTATCGCGACGGGCATGGCAGTGCATCGACGTCACCACCACTCCAGCTGTAAACACCTCCGCCACTTCATAGCCGCCGGTCACTTTCAGCACCTGTCCCGGCGAGAGCGTCGGGCAACTGGTGAGCGCCTGAGCCTGAGTCTGGCCGTTCAGATAGCGCTCATGGCGGATGCGGGCATAAAACGCCCCGGACTCCGGCGCTGGGTTGCGGTCATAGGCGCTGCCCGGCGTCAGATAGTTGTCCGCGTAGTGATAGGCGTCGCCGTAAGTGGTATCGTCGCCGCGGGTGGCATCCACTCGCGTGTTCATGTTTTCCGTGGCCTGACGGTAATTATAATCGCGGGTGCTGACCTGCTTTTGTACGACCTGGTGATGGCACTCCATCCCCCACACCGCGTCCACACCCTGCGAATGCTGCCCTGACGGTGGAATCGACGGCAGCGTCAGCCCCTTCTCATAGCCCTGCTGACCGTCATAAAACGCCACCACGTCAATGTTCAGGCGCGTGTCGGTGGTGAAACGAAACCAGACGCCCACCTCGCCCAGCAGGCGGGTGATAAAGTGCAGATCGTCCTCGCCGTACTGCATCACCTGCTCACGGCGCGGGTACTCTTTGGTTAGCGAAAACAGGAAATCCTGTCCGCGCATGTTGTGACGCTCGCGGAGAATTTTCTCGACGATTTGCGGGACCGACATATCCTGGTAAATCGCATTCTGGTGCGAGCGGTCGAGCAGCGCCAGACGCGGCTGCAACGTCAGGGCGTAGTGGGTTTCATCCTTCGAGGTGCGAAGACGTTCGAAACCGGTAACCACTCCCTGAATCACCCGCACCGGCTGCTGAATTTTAATGCCAAAACCCTGGTCGACCGGGGCCTGCAGCGTCAGCGACGCGGCTTTCATCAGCATCGTCTCTTTGCTGATGGCATGGTCGGGGCTGGTGAACTCGATACGGTAGCGAAACGGCGCGCTTAGGGCTTCGTCACCTTCAAACGCCAGCACGTCGAGGGCGGACTCACAGCCTTTAACCACCAGCAGGTGGTGGTTGTGGCTGAACAATATCGGCAGGCTCATGCTCATACGCGGCCTCCTTCAGGCTGTGCAAATTCCAGCGCAATCCCCTCTTCTTCACTCCAGCTCAGGGTCAGCGACTGCGGTTTTTGTTTGGCGGCCATATGCGCCAGCAACTGCTGGCTCAGCACCGGCAGGATCTGCTGGTTAAGCAGGCTGTCAACGTTACGCGCGCCGGTATCCGGCAGCAGGCAGGCGGCGGTCAAGGCATCAAACAGCGTGCTGTCGATATGCGTCGTCAGCCCATAATGACGGTGCAGACGCTGGCTTACCTGCCCCAGTTTCATCTCGACAATGGTACGCATCGCCGTTTCCGCCAGCGGGCGATAAATTATCGTCTGGAAGCGGGCCAGCAGCGCAGGCTGGAAGTGGTCACGCAGAATTGGCCGCAGCAATTCGTGCAGTTCGCCTTCGCTGGCTTCCGGGCTTTCCGCCAGCAGTTGCATCAGCGGGTCGCTGCCGAGGTTCGAGGTCATCAGAATCACCGTGTTACGGAAGTCGATTTCACGCCCTTCACCGTCGCGCATAAAGCCGCGGTCAAACACCTGATAAAACAGGTTCATCACATCGCGATGCGCTTTTTCCACTTCGTCGAGCAGCACCACGCTGTAGGGGCGCTTACGTACGGCTTCGGTGAGGATGCCGCCCTGACCGTAACCCACATAGCCGGGAGGCGATCCTTTCAGTTGGGATACGGTGTGCGGCTCCTGGTATTCAGACAGATTGATGGTAATTAGCGACTTCTCGCCGCCGTACATCACATCGGCCAGCGCCAGCGCGGTTTCCGTTTTACCGACGCCGCTTGGGCCAACCAGCAGGAATACGCCCTGCGGACCGTTCTCCGAAGTCAGGCCGGTCTTAGCGGCGCGCAGCCGCTGGGCGATAGCGGTCAGCGCGACATCCTGCCCGACCACGCGCTTGCCGATTTCCTTTTCCAGGCTCAGCAGTTCGCTCTGTTCATCCTTCATCAGCGAGGAGAGCGGCACGCCGGTCCAGTCGGCAATCACATTGGCGACGGTGCGGATGTCCACATCCACCGACAGCAGCGGGTCACTGTGCTGCATATCGTTGAGCGCTTGCTGAAGGCGATGCGTTTCGCTCTGGCGCGAGATATCCCGGCGGCTTTCAAGCAGTTGCTCAGTCAGTTGAAGCTCAAGGTCGTACTGACTTTCCAGGGCTTCAAGCGCCGCAACAAGCGTGTTTTCTTCGCGCTCAATCACCGGCAGGCGTTCTCCATGGTATTGATTGCCAACGGCAATATCTTCCAGCAGCGCCTGTTTCTCGATTTCAAGGGCGGTGATTTGCGCCCGGATGCGGGTTAGCTGCTCCGGCACCGTGTCCAGGCTCATGCGTACGCGGGCCGCGGCAGTATCGAGCAGGTCAACGGCTTTATCCGGCAACTGGCGGCCAGTCAGGTAGCGGCGGGAGAGCGTGACGGCGGCGCGAACCGCGTCGTCGGTAATATGCACATTGTGGTGTTCGGCATAGCGTGATTTCAAACCGCGGAGCATCAGGCAGGCGGTATCATCATCCGGCTCGTCCACTTTCACCATCTGGAAGCGGCGCTCCAGAGCGGCGTCGCGCTCGAAGTACTGCTTGTACTCGCTCCAGGTTGTGGCGGCGATAGTGCGCAGTTCGCCGCGCGCCAGCGCAGGTTTCAGCAGGTTAGCGGCATCCGCGCCGCCGGCCTGGTTGCCAGCGCCAATAATGGTGTGCGCTTCATCGATAAACAGCAAGATGGGTACCGGAGACTGCTGCACCGCATCAATCACGTTTTTCAGGCGCTGTTCGAATTCGCCCTTCACCCCCGCGCCCGCCTGCAGCAGGCCGAGGTCGAGCGTACGCAAAATCACAGGTTTGAGGGACTCCGGCACGTTGCCTTCGGCAATACGTAGCGCGAGTCCTTCCACCAGCGCAGTTTTGCCGACGCCCGGTTCGCCAACCAGAATCGGATTGTTCTTGCGGCGACGGGAGAGAATATCCACCATCTGGCGGATCTCCGTATCGCGCCCAAATACGGGGTCGATTTTGCCCTCTTTGGCTTTGGCGGTGACGTCGAGCGTGAATTTATCCAACGCGTTTTGCAGCGCCGGGTTCAGCTCGCCCTCCGGAGGGTTTACCCCAACCGGGCGACCAACAAATTCTACGTCGCCCGCGGGGTGCGCCAGTTCGGCTTCGAGCTGTGCTTGCGGTCGTTCTTCAGACTGGGCGTCCAGCAGCGGGCGCAGGCGCTCAAGCTGGCTCTGACCCAGCGTCAGCAGCGGCCATAAATCATCGCAGTGAACAAGTTTCGGGCTTTCAATTAACGCCATCAGCAGATGCAGACTGCGGATTTGTTCCTCGCCCTGCAAAGAAGCGGCCATCCACGCCTGTTTTAAGAGCGCGTTAAGTGCGTCGGAGAGCTGCGGACGTTGGCGCACCGAGCGCGGCAGCGCGTCCAGCCAGCCCAGCAGCGCCTGCCACATGTCGTCCATGTCCCACTCGTAGCGGCGAGCCAGCACAGTGATGTCACCTTCGCCCTGCTCCAGCAGTTTCAGCAGCCAGTGCTCCGGCAGGATTTCAGCATGCGCGCGGGTCTGACACAAGGAAGCGGCCCCTTCCAGCGCGCGGGCGCAGTAAGGATTGAGGCGACGTAACAGGACGGCTGAGTTTTCCATTTTTCTCTCTCTTGATGATTCCCGGGCACGCTACCGCCCTTCGCTTTCCCTTTTAATAAGGCACCCAAAGCGCATCAGGTCAGGCAGGTAGATTGTGTGATTCTTTGCTCAATGCCTGTCAGGACAGGCGCTCAGCAAAAAATTGCGGACAGCGAAACTGTCCGCATCGGTCTTACGCGGTGGCGCGTTCGTTCCAGGAATCGGAATGAATGATGTTGCCGTCTTTGTAGGTCCAGGTGATTTTTTCGTAACGCAGTTCAATCTGCTCGAGGTGATTGTGCTTCTCGAAAGAAGGATTCTTGATGTCGTGCATCACAGGATTCACTTTCACCACTTTCACGTTCTCAAGTTTGGTGTTGAAGTACTCCACTTCCTGACCCGCGTCGTTAATTTTGTACCACTTGAATTCCGCAGACTTGAGGGTCTGACCGGTGGTGACCGCCTTGTACAAATACGGGCTGGAAGAGTCGATTTCTTTGGTGAACAGGAACGGGGTGTGGATACGCGTACCGGTTAGCTTGCCGGTATTGTTATCGGTTGGGATGTACAGGTTATGCTCCTGCGCCACCACTTCGATACTGCCTTCACGATCCTGAACGTCTACAGAACCTTTAATGTCCGCGCCGCCGTCGTCTTTCAGCCAAAGATAAACAGGAATTGCCATGGATTACTCTCCATTGTGTTGTGAAGCGTCATCATCCTGCGATGACGCTGAGGGTTGGCCTGGTATCAGACAGGCGTTCGCCTGCGGTACCAGACTGATTTCGACACGGCGGTTGAGCGCACGGCCCTCCGGCGTATCATTCGTTGCGATCGGACGGCTTTCACCGTAGCCCTGCACCGCAAAACAGCTTTCCGGTACGTCGCCGGTATCACGCATCCAGTCGCGCACCGCTTCGGCACGTCTCTGAGACAGCGTTTGGTTCAGTTGCGGATTACCGGTGTTATCGGTATGCCCCGCCACCACAATCAGCCAGCCCGGTTTGGCTTTAATGCCAACCAGCGAATTGACCAGCAGTTTGGTGGAGCCCGATTTAAGGTCGTACTTGCCTGAATCGAACAGCGACATGCTGTCGAGGCGGATAATTTTCGGGATTGGCTTTCGCTTCGGCTGCGGTTTGGGCGGCGGGGGCGGCGGCACATACGTGCGAATCGCCTCCAGTACCGGCAACCGCAGGCGCTCCCCCTGATACAGGCCAAGGCTCAGTCTGACCGGCACGCCATTGCGCGCCCAATCGTCAAGCTGCGCGGCATCCTGTTGCAGAATGGCAAGGGCATCGGCTTTCGGGCCGAAGTTATCCATGGCGATCGCGTCATAGTGGGCGATATCAAAGCTCACGCGGTGCAATAGCCGATCGTTGTTCCAGCCGCTGCAGAGTAGCGCCGCGAGGGTAGCCAGCGTGAAGATGCCCAACGCGCAGCGCCGGGTACGGGCACGCGGCGTTAAGCCTCTGCCTTCCGGCAATAGCGGCAGAACAAAATCAGGAAAAGGAGAGAGTACGGTGCTGTCGGTGCCTACGGGCTGCCAGCCTCCAACCTGCTGCATCGCGGTGTGGCGAGAAAGCCAGGCAGTCCAGAGAGAAGATGCCAGGCTTCCCGCAACAATCGGGCCAATCCCCCACAGCACCGCCGTCGGCACGATAGCCGGAACATCCGGATTCTCATCGATAAATACCGATTTGACCGACTGACGAAACCAGCTCACCAGGCTGTTCATCAAGACCTGCTGCTGCATGGCGATTGCCCCGCCGGTACTGACCCACGCGGCAATGGAGCTTGGGGCAGCAGCAGCACGCCAAATCCTCACCCCTTCATCCGGAATAGCGGCCTGCCAGAGCATATCGTCCACCATGGCGCTACCCACCTGAGCATTGAGCACCAGCGGCACATCGTGGCCGAATGTCTTACGCAACTGGCTAATTTGCCAACGCAGCGATAACAGGCGGCTGGTCAGTGCTTCGCTGTCTGCATGTTTTTGCGGGCAGACGCTGACCATGACCGACAGCTGGCGTCCCCAGTCGGGACGCTGTCTTAGCAGCTCACGCGCGACCTGCTCAAGCTCCTGATACTCTTCAACCCGAATCCAGCAGCCCTGCGTTACGGTCAACACCTGCGAGGGCTGCGACCAGGAGAGCGGCAGATCGCCACAAACCAGGACGACAGGCTGGCGGTATGCAGCTTCCGGCAGGTTCTCAAGACGCAGCATGAGTTCATCCTGATGACGGCGGCGAGTCATCACCCAAAACGTCGCCGTCAGGCCGAAAATCACCAGCAGAAGCAGAACGGAAATCCACCGGTTAACCGGCAAAAAAAACAGGCACACCGCGGCGCATAGCACCGCTGCCAATAGAACCAGCCCGCGCCGTTGTGCAGGACTCATTGCACCGCTCCCGGCAGCAGGGTTAACAGCGTTTGATTAAGCCAATGATCCAGCCCCCACCAGAGCGCGGCGACAACAACAGCGCTTAACGCAATACGCACAGGCCACGACGCCAGCCAGCCGCCCAGATTCCACCCGTTTTGGCACTCCGCCAGCACGGGATGCGTCTGCGGATAGCTAAATGGCGCAACGCGTTCGCTGAGCGCCTCAACCAGTTTTTGCCGCTCCGGATCGTTCAACGAACGGTAATGACCGAGAAAACCCAGCATCATCACCCGCTGGAAACAGGTCACCACCGCCGTCTCGGGGGCCGGCTCATGCAGAACCTCGCGCATCCGCTCGCACAGCGTATCACCGGCATCCATGGTGCCGAGGAAACGCCCCTGCAGGGGAATGTCATACCACTGCACGCAGGCATCATCGTCGACGCCTCGGCCTTTGACCGTTTCATCAAGCAGGGCGCACTGCGCGGTCAGGATGTGCTGGCAGCTTGCCTCATCCAGCCCGCTGGCTTTAAGCTCACGCTGGACGCGCTCCACGTCGGCGACACAGCGCTCCCACAGCAAGCGTCCTTCGCCTTCCTGAAAAATCGGGCCATAGCGCAAACTAATGACCTGCAGCCAGGTGTCCTGCAGAAGGCCGTCGATATCAATAGGCGCGGCTTTTCCGTGTTTATGCTCATTCATGTTCTTAATACCGCAAAGAGTTCAAGTTCAGGCTCGCCGAGCATCCCCGGAACGTAAAACATGCAGCAACCGCTCTGCAGCATTTCGGCCGCCAAAGGATGGGTCACATCAAGACTGAAATACTGATTTTCCAGACGCAGCGGAATAGCCGCAGGCACATGACGTAGCGGCGTAAGCGGCACGCCAACACGCGATGAGTTCACTATGCTCCTGACGTGATCGGGGCTGCCGACTTTGCATTGACGCGGGAACTGCTCCTGCAACTGCGCCACCGGCATCGGCGATCGCACAGAGAGGTAGTAATCCGCCTCTTCGCGCAGGCGGGGGTCGTGCAGGCGAGCCTGCCAGAAGTGAAGCCGCGCATCATATTCAAGCTCAATCGCCACCACACGCGACGGCAGGCTGGCTTCCAGCAGGTCGCTCAGGAGATCAAACAGCGGCGGGAACACCTGATTTAGCTGCTCATGGTGCCAGGCGGGAATGGCGCTAACCTGATGCTCCAGTGAAAAAGTCAGCAGACTACCGGCAAGGCGGGCAAGCTCCGGATATAGCCGCTCCGGGGGATTTTGCAGGTTGCGCTGAAACTGCCCGAGCACGGGCTCCGCGCTGTTCAGGGCGTTAAGCAGCCAAAACAGCGAAACGTCCGCCACGGCGAAATCGGCCATGCGTTCGTTACTTTCCCGGCGCATGGCCATCAGGCGACTGAGTCTGGCACGCAGCTGCGTCATCAGTTGTTCAAGCTGTAATACCAGCCAACGGCTGCCCTGCAGCGTCAGCAGAGGCGGAAGAAACGTCTCATCCATCACCCAACCGCCCTGCGAGTCTTGCCGCAAACGGGCAACCGCGCATGTCAGGTAATCACTGTTGTTTTGATGGGCAAAACGCAGGGTCAGCTCCGGCTGCATGACCGCAATCTGGCGGGTATCGTCACCAAACGTGTTGCGGACATCGTGCCAGCGCTGACGAAAACGGACTGGCCGCTCGGCCACCTCTTCCGGTTTCAGGCAATTACCGCCGTTCGCCCGCAACAGCGGCAGGGCCAGAACCACAATCACCTCATGTGATTCGTGGTCGAGCGTCAACGTCGGCGGTAAGGCGTCAGCATTGTCCGTGTCGATCAGCGTGCCGTCCTGGAAACGCACGTGTAAATGGCTGGCCTGCAGGCGCCCCAGCTTTAGCGTATCCGTTTCGAAAGCAACATGAATCACGCCCCAGGGCTGAGACAGGCCCATCCGGGCAATACCTTCGGCAGACCAGGCCGCATACGCGGCCTGTTGCTGGAAGTGCTGGGGAGAGACCATAACGCCCCTGCCCCATAACGGTTGTTCCGTTTTCATCAGCTTCCTGCCTTCGGTTACGATTTAGCCTTCGGCATCTGGGAAACCAGCGACAAATTCACGTCCATCCCTTCTACCTGGAAGTGCGGGATCGCATACAGCTTCACGCGGAAGAAGCCTGGGTTGTCCTCGATATCTTCCACCACCACTTTGGCGTCACGCAGCGGGTGAGAAGCTTGCAGTTCGTCGCCCGGATCGGTCATTTCGGTGACCAAACTGCGAACCCAGGTATTGAGCTCCAGCTCCAGCAGACGACGGTCTTTGGTGGTACCGATATTTTCGCGCTGAATGAGCTTCAGGTAGTGCGCGATGCGCGACAGCAGGAAGATATACGGCAGACGGGCATTGATGCGGCTGTTCGCGGTAGCGTCAGCGGTATCGTACAGCGCCGGTTTTTGGGCCGAGTTTGCTGAGAAGAAGCAGGCGTAATCGCGGTTTTTGTAGTAGCTAAGTGGAATAAATCCGAGGTTGGCGAACTCAAATTCGCGGGTTTCCGGGATCATCACTTCAGAAGGAATTTTAACCTGATTACCGGTCCCCAGATCATACAGATGAATAGGCAGGTCCTGCACCGCGCCGCCAGCCTGCGGGCCGCGAATTTGCACGCACCAGCCGTTGTTGATGAAGCTGCGCACCATGTTGGCGGCAAAAGCGAACGACGCGTTGGTCCACAGATATTTATTGTGATCCGGCCCCTTCACTTCTTCCACATAGTTAAAGCTGCGAACCGGCACGGTATCCGGACCATACGGCAGGCGCCCCAGCACGCGCGGCATCACCAGGCCGATATAGCGGGAGTCGTCCGTTTCGCGGAAAGATTTCCACTTGATATACTCGGCACGGTCGAAATAATTGCCGATATCTTTAATGGCGGCCACCTCTTCCATGGACTCTTTGAGGAAGAATTTCGGCCCGGCGGACCCGATAAACGGCATGTGGGCGGCAGCGGACACTTTCGAGATATTGCGCAGCAGGGCGACATCCTGCGCCGAAGCGTCAAACTCGTACGCCGAAATCAGCGCGGCGATGGGTTCTCCGCCCGGGGTGTCATATTCGTCAATATAGGTGTGCTTATACAGGCCGCTCTGAATGATTTCCGGGCTGTCTTCGAAGTCCTGACGCAGGTCGTCTTTCGACATATCCAGCAGTTCGATTTTGACGTTCTGGCGGAAATCCGTTTTATCGACCAGTGACTTCAGACCGCGCCAGACGCTTTCCGTTTTTTGAAACTCTTCATGATGCATTACCGCATCCAACTGACGACTAATCTGGTAATCAAGTTCAGCGATGTGGTGATCGATAAGGTTTTTATCGAGTTTTTCGACTCGTGAACCCGATTTGGTCAGGCATTCCAGGAACACCTGCATACCGGCGGTCAGGCGTTCATCCGCGGTGGCATCCGACATCGCCTGGGCATCCTGCCAGATATCCAGCGCGCTCAGTTCAGACACCGGGCTAAGATTGATTTTTTCAAACAGCGACGCGTACACCCCGCCCGCAGCAGGACGTTCCAGCACAACGCTGTCGCCAGCCGCGGCGTTTTCATTTTTTACAGACATGAGCATTCCTTGGTTAATCCGTGATTACCGGGTGACGGTTAGGGTTGTTTAGGGGCCAGGGCAGACAGTTCGGCGCGAAGCTCTGCGCTTAACGCCGGGTCCAGTAGGATTTTTTCCAGCTCTTTTCGGAAAGCCTGGTTATCTAATAAGTTGGCTTTTAAATCGCGCAGCAAATTACGCATCGAGAGCATGGCCTTCAGTTGCGGTATTTGACGGGAAACCTGTTCTGGCGTGAAATCTTTCATGCTCTGGAATGCAAGGCTGATGTTTTCTTCACTGCCATCATCTGCCAGCGTATTTTTAACGGTAAGATTTATTTTTGGGGAATATTCGGAAAGGACTGCATCAAAGTTGTTTTTATTAATATTAACCTTAACCCGTTCAGACAACGATGCATCCTCCTGACCGTTGCTGAAATCCCCCGCCACCAGCAGTTTTAGAGGTAATTCCGTCTTTTTCGTTGCGCCACCAGTATGCAGATCCAGCTTTAAGTTAATACGTGCCTTAGGCACCTCACTTTGGAAACTATCGCTCATCTAACCAACCCTCGTTGTTATACTCAATCGCCATAACGCGTGTAATACTTTTGCATGAAACAGCAGGATAATATTCGAGTCAAGATCAACTTTACAGATCTTAGATCTGTCAAATGCTGAATTTTAGGAATTTTCCTCCGAATTCTTCGTTCACACCTCAGAAAAAGCAGAGTTTTTCATTAATATTTACCTTGTTACCAGTGAGATATCCCAGGTAATAAAAAAGGTCTGGTTTATTTAGGCAATAAAAGAAGATAATTGATTTAAATCAATATAAAAATAAAACAACACCGAGAGCAGTATAAATAGGTGAATTAACATTTCAAGCAAGAAAAATTCCTAATTTGGACAGTTCCAAAATAAGAATTTTCACGTTAGAGAGTGCTCTTTTGAATAACGCAATCAATTTCCTGATCGAGTCTGATTGATGATTATGTTAAGCTAACTATCGGCAGGAGGTTACTCGGCTCCAGATTAGGATCGCAGAGATAATTTTTTCAATATCGGCAGATATCAGCAACGAGGTGAACAAAGGCGCATTTATGCCCGAGCCAGTCCTCACAACACACTGTCCTTGTCTACACATATCGAAATAGGTGAGGATAAGCCTCCTGAAGCGTCGTTGTTTTTAAAGCGAAAGAATAATAGTTGACCACTGAAAATCAAAACGTTCATCTTAAACATATTATTCTTGATGGTATCCGATTGATTTATTTTGGTCATACGCTGCGTTAACGCAATAAAAATGCATGAATACTGAGCGGCGATAGCGCCCGTCCTCATGCATTCTATCGCCACACAGCTCTTCAACCCATCATCGTCATGTGTTATCACCACCCCAGCGTCGTATTGCCCTTCGTGGTTTGTACAATTTCGCTGGTCGCTATCACACGCTGATAACCGAAGGTATCCGCGTATGTGGTCATGCCGGTGGTAGCATCTGCGACCGGTTTTCCCTGCGTGTCGATAGTTTTTCCCGTTCGCGTGGTCATGGTGTAAGCCGTCGTACAGCCAGAAAGAAGGCCCGTCAGCAGGATGAGCGTGAGGCAAGCGCGTTTACGCATAGTGAATCCCTGTTCAAATCATAAAACGCGAACGCTACGTGATTTCTGGCAAACAGGATGGATGATTGATGCGCTATCGTGTCGCAATGCCGACTGACGAAATCTCGCCATCGTCGTGCTTTGGAGAAACCCACCGGATGTGAACGGCGAGGCGGCCGAGACTTTCTTAATAATGACCGGAATGCAGAATAACGGCAGCAGGTGAAGAGAGAATGCCAGCGGCACGTGATTGATTAAATAAACAGTGCAAAAATCAACCAGGCTTCCACATCTGAACGCGGTTGCGCCCCTGTTTTTTTGCGATATACAACGCCTCGTCCGCCAGCTGAATTAATCGTTCATAATCCGGATGGCCGCTAAACATCGCCGCGCCAATGGATAGCGATAACAAAATTTCCTCACCGTCAGGCGCCTTCATTTTGGTTTTCTCTACGCGACTGCGGATACGTTCAGCGGTACGCAACGTATCGTGGGCGGTGGATTCCGTCAACACGATAATAAATTCATCGCCACCATAGCGAAAAACGTAATCGCTGCTGCGTACGTTGTCATAAAATACCTGCGAGACACGACGCAAAATTTCATCGCCGGTATTGTGCCCCCACGTATCGTTAATGTGTTTGAACCTGTCGACATCAATCACCAGGATCGATAACGGGGTCCCCACGCGGTTGGCATGGGCGATTTCTCGCTTAAAGATAGTCGGCAGAAAACGACGATTGAGCAGTCTTGTCAGCACATCCATCCCCACTTCGTGGCGGGATACCTCCTCAAACAACTCGCGTAGCAGCGTCGTAATCTGCGAAACGGTACTTCTGAGTTGCAGCAAAAACTTGTTGCGATGTGTCTTCGCGTTGAGTGGTTTAGTGGTGTCGTTAATAGCGGAAAGGATACCGTCGAAATCCTGTAGCAGGCGCGAAATATGCCCGACTTCGGCAATGCCGCTGAAATAGTGCCGACCTTTGTGATTAAACCACAGACCAAAATCAGACTGGCTCAGCGGCAGGGTATTACCGATATCGGCATCCAGTACGACCTTGTAAATAATCTCCAGCTCCCACGACAACAACGAAGAGATTTGTCGTTCTTTTTCCTCTTCGGCGTTTTCCAGCAACGAGAAAATCCGATAATTTTCATCCTCTTTAGCCATACTGCTTTCGCTAAAGGAAAAGGCACGCGACATAACCTCCATCGCCAAATCAATACTATTGATAGCAAAGTGATAAATTTGTAATTTATCTGCCGACGGTTGCGGGCCATAAATAATGACGGGATAGAGTAATTTTTTTAATACCCGGAATCCCATTTCAACCAACTCGACAGGGATACCGATGCGAGCGTGAACTTCCGCCACGGTATGCTGAGCAGCCATCAGTCCCTCAACGTCCTCTACATTGCAGGAGAGGATATCAATAAGCCATTTCTCTAGTGCGGTCTTAAGTTGTTTCTCAACCTGCTCATTGCTGAGAAACTCTTCAGCATGGGGATCGGCAAGGACCACGCGATAAAACTCCACGCTCAACGCCTGTGCATGGGCAACGGCAATATCGGCAGCCTGTTGTCTGATGTGAGGTTCCGTTTGGTCGAGCAGCGTCAGCCACTCCTTTTTCATTCTTTGCAGATACATCTCCATAGCCCACATCCCCGCAAGATAGATAAACGAGTGGTTAACTAACTATGGTTTCACTTGTTGTAAGACACAAGAAAGGGCGCTAACTCGCCATAAAAAAAGCCCCGTGGTCTCTCACGGGGCAAATCTTTCAGGGAAAACAGTTATCCACTTAGCGCAGGCCGAACAACTCTTTATTCCTTTGCTCCAGGTATTCTTCCATGGTCGCCAGCGCATTGATTCGACCAAAAGCCGCTAACAGGTATACGGTAGCCGACTGCTGTAGTGTCGTTTTGTCCGCCGTCTCCGTGATGCTGCTGGATAAAAACCAGGTGTTTGCCGCCTGCTGACACAGCGTTTTCACGGATTCCGGAAACTCTCGCGCCTCCAGTTCATGTAACAACCGACGGAATGCCGCATCACCTCGATTCTCCTCTCGTGCGTAAAAGATGATATCCATGATGACGTCCATAATGATGCGCAACTCTTCAGCGTAAATATTCATAGCGTTCTCGATACCACAGCACATCAGCGGTAGTTAAATGCATCAGAATGCGTATTTGATCCCCAGCATACCCTGTGTATCGCTATAGCCTTTATCCCCAATCTGCTGAGCGACATTTCCCCAGATATGCAGATTTTTGCCTATCTGGCCTTCAACGCCGGCTTTCAGCTCGCCGATATTGCGCGTTCCAGCCTGATAGTTCGTGACGCCATTCATGGCGACACCGTAGGACCGGGTGTTATAGATCCAGTTAGCCTCAACAAAAGGCTGGAATTCACGCTCTTTCCCCTCATCCACGGCGCTATGGCCTTTGATAAATGCCTTCATCCCCAACCGCGTTTGCAGATTACCGTCGCCTTTGTCTTCTACTCGCGTACCGTTGGCTTCCGTGTGGGTATCGGCCTTCACCCCCATCCACGTGAGTTGCGCTTTCGGCTGGAGCCAGTAGGTAGAACGCCCGTCGCTACGCTCTCCCATCAGGAAGCTATAGCCACCTTCAACGGAGGCGGTGATACCATCGGAATCGTATTTCTCGCTGGCTAATCCCTGGCCGTACACCTTGTTATTGAACCAGTTATACAAGATCCAGCTGTCCAGATAAGTACCGGTTTTGTTCTCATCATTGGCGTACCAGGTTCCATACAACCCGACGCTGTACCCCGTCACCTGACCGCGAGAGTGATAGCGACTGACATCAGAGCGCGTGTTGCTCTGATTGTTACCGTAGCCCGCCATCAGACCCAGATGCCAACGATCCAGACCGTCGGTACTCCATTGCGCCAGATCGCCGCCCAACTGCAAAACGTAGCGATTGCTTTGCGTGCTCAATTGGCCGCTGGAATCTTTAAAACGCGTGTGACCCCCAACATTACGCATCCACAGGCTGGTTGTTTTCACTTCTCCCGTCAGCATGTCTATATACTGCGTATCGCCCAGACGATCGTGCAGCCGGGTCGTAAACATCGTGTTAGCGGCGGCCAGGTTAGCAATATACGAACCACTTTCCGGACGCAGCGTCGGCTGTTCAGGCGCGGGAGGTTCGGGTATCGGTTTTTCAGGATCCGGTTGTTCAGGATCGGGGGGCTCTGGCGTTGCCGGTGCGTTCATCAAGAACCAGTTACTGTATTCAGTCCCTTCACCGCGACGTAATGCGTATTCATAGCTGCCTGCGACAATGCGCCCGGCCTGCACAAAATCGCCATCAGAAGCGCCGTCGACGTGAATGACTTCAATACCATTAATCGTCTTATCGCCACTCCCGCCCGCATTAGCCACGGCAACGCGTGTGGTTCCGGAGGTATCGCCCTGAACGACCAGTTTATCGCTAACCGAACTGTCATCACCGAGCACCGTATTGAGCTTCAGCAGACCATTATTACCGTGGTAGTTCCCGGCCACGGTCAGGATATTTCCCGCCGACGGGCCTGACCATGCCACTGTGCCATTGTTTAACGTCAGTGATGACAACACTGAATCGCCGGTCATCGTCCAGAGGCTACGCGAGCCATCCATTGTCAGCGCGATGGTCCCGGCATCGGCTGCCGAGGTGGGAAGTTGGTTAGAGTTGGTCACACCGGTAAACGCGCTATCCTCTGCCATATGCAGTTGGATCTGCCCGCCCTTATCCGCGACAATATCCCCATTAACGACATAGGTGCCCGCCACATCAGTCGCGGTGTTGAGATCGTAAGATTTCACCCGCGCTTCAGCGCCAGTCGCATAGATTGCCGAACCGGTTGCAACATTAATGGTGGCATTTTTGGCCAGGTAAATAGCGGCCTGCTGATCGGCCGTCGTCGAGGAAGCAAACAGTCCATTAGCCGTTGCTCCCGTCGCCGAAATATCCACATTTCCCAGAGAAATGGTACCCGCTGCGCGAGCATAGACCGCATGGGCGTTCTTACCCACCGTTTTAAGCGTACTATCTCCGTTCAGGAAAATTTCCGCCTTCCCCTTCACCGCCGTAGAGTTGGCTTCCGTATCCTGTCCTGCATAAACGGTATAGCCCGCAACAGTAGAGCCTGCGGAGGTGGTTTCAATGGTTGTTGGCCCATTAAGGGTGATGGTTGCCACCGCATTCGCATTGTTTACCGAGGCGTTAGCACGAACGCCCATTCCCGCCGCTTTAATATTGGTTTCATTATTCACCGTCACCCGAGAATAGTTTGCCGACAGTTCTCGTCCCAGGTTGATACCATCGGAACTGTAGGCACTGGTTATCGCATTGTAATTTTCAATGACGATATTACCGCCGCCGTTTTTGGTATGGATACCATCAGATAACATCCCAGAAGTGTTAACGGTGAGATCGTTAAACTTGTAATTTTCGCCGTTCATGTAAATAGCCCAGCCTTTCAGCCCGCTGGTTGACGCTATCGCATTGGTCGTGATAACCACTTCATCGTAGTTGGTATAGTCGCTGTTGTTGCCGTTTGGATTACCGGATGAGTAGTAATAGAGGGTGTTATTCGCATTTAGCGTGTTGGCATACACGGCACTCATGCTGATATTCGTCGCCAGCAATGCGACAGTGATACACAATGCTAACTTCCTGGGTTTTAAAGGTATCGGCATCATAATAAACTCCTTGTCTTCTTCCTTTTATGTCGCTGTTAGTGCCTGTTTTAATATTTTTTCAAGACGTTATTTTTCTCAATAATAGAAAAACGCGTTAACCATGGCGTCAACGTAGAGTTTTCTGGGGATACTTTTTATTCATTTTTAATATTTAGGGTGCAGGCCTCCCTCACCGCAAGGTGATTGCTATAAATATAGAGATAGATTATTTAGTCACATTTACACAGTGTGCGAAAACCGAAATAGCGTATTAATATCTGCGCCCATTTTTTTTTCCGCTCGACGCTTTGCGGCGTACACCGTTCGGATGTCGACATTGAGTTCGCTGGCCAACTGATTGCAGCCTTCGCCGGCGATCAGCCCGCTCAGCACAGAAAACTCCAGCGTCGACAGCACCTCTCCGCGAAAGAAAGCATCGCGTTGATAGATAAAACGTTTCTTTAATTTCTCACAGGCTATGCTTAATTTATCCTGTTGATATATGATGAGAAAAATGTCTTTGGAGTGCTTAAACCAATAATTTGCCAATGGTTTGAGGTATTTATCGCAAACGATAACAATTTTTAATTTTGTTTCACGTAAATAATCAATCCAGCGTTTATCGGTAAAACAACGCAGATAGCTGATAGAAAAATCAACAAAAATACACCCAAGGTACAGATAGTTATAGCTTTGCTTAAGAATCCCTTCCATGATCCCGAGAGAAAAATAGCCACTCGCTTCCGGCCAGGTACAAAAACAATAGTTCTGGCAAAATGAAACCCGCAGCGAAGTATTGGGCTTAACTTCACAGTTAGAAGGGCAACTCATACAGTTGATTCTTCCACAATCATTATTGAGCGACATCATTGTCCCCTCCTTATCCGTGATCGAATAATTTCATTGGGGTTAAATATTGTCAATATGCTTTTCTGAGTGAAAATTTTTATAAATATGAAGGTGAAGAATATTCTCATCCCTCTAAAGGTGGATGAAAAAATAACCATTTGGAACTAAAGGAAAAGAAAAGCGGAAAAAAAACTTCCGGGGAAGGACCAGGAATTCTGCGAATGTAAATCAGATAATTACTACAAAAAAACTCGACGGTACAATTAATTATTAGTGGTATTATTTTAAAATCAATAATTCATGGACATGACGAGAATATATATCATTTTGACAGGAAGTTTTTCTTCCTGAAAAGACGAGCACCCAGCATTAAAGATGAGTATTAATTATCATACAGAGGTCGCAGCCAAAACATCGAAGATAATAGTCAACACCGGAGCATAAATTGGAAGTGGAGCGACAGAGCGCTCCACATTTTTTAGAATTAATAACCGTCGGTGACGATTTTCGCGGCAGCCGCGAGCACGTCACGACGACTTTCTGCCTTCTGCTCCGGTTGGGTGAAGTAAGTGACCAGAATAAGCGGCGCACGCCCTTCCGGCCAGATGACGGCGATGTCATTCGTCGTACCATAATCACCGCTGCCGGTTTTATCCCCGACAACCCACGATGTGGGTAGCCCAGCCTGAATGCTGGCAGCACCGGTGGTGTTGCCTTTCAGCCACGTTACCAGTTGCGCACGCTGAGTTTCACCTAAGGCACTGCCCAACGTCAGATGGCGAAGCGTCTGCGCCATCGCTAATGGCGTGGTGGTATCGCGCGGGTCGCCGGGGATCGCGGTGTTGAGCGTCGGCTCAGTACGATCGAGCCGGAAGGTGTCATCCCCAATCGCACGGGCAAACGCCGTCACTTTATCCGGCCCCCCAAGATGGGCAATCAGCTTGTTCATGGCCGTATTATCGCTGTACTGCAACGCCGCGGCGCTCAATTCCGCCAGCGTCATCGTGCCGTTGACGTGTTTTTCAGCGATGGGATTGTAGTTAATCAGGTCCGAGGATTTAATCTCAACCTTTTGACTCAACACGTTCTTTTGCGTTTCACTTTGCTTGAGCACCGCCGCGACTGCCATCACCTTACTGGTGCTGCACATGGCAAAGCGCTCGTCGGCGCGGTAGAGCGTCTGTGCGTTATCGGCGGTGTCAATCAGCGCCACTCCCAACCGCCCCCCGCTGCTTTTCTCCAGCGCCGCCAGCTTTTGCTGAACGTCGTTCGCCTGCGCATACAGCGGCGCACTCCCCAGCAACAGCGAAATACAGGCCGTTGTCATTAGCATCATCCGCTTAACGCGATGTCTCATCATCTCAAACTCCTGAAAATTGAATCCGTGTGGCTGAAGTATTCACAGTCAGCACAAAAAGTAAAAAACAAAAATGCGCTTGCCCTCTCAATCCCCTGCGACCACTGCCGGGCAGTCAGTGAGAAAAGCATTTTCGGAATAACGCCAGAAAAATAGGCGTAAAATCAATAGGGTTTATAGCCCTGTTCAGAGCTAAACGAAGCGTCGCCAAAATGAAATTTATTACCGTATGAAATTAAAGTGTCGCCGAATCACGACAGTTGTAAGTAACTAAAAATTAATAAAAAAACCCCTCTTGTATCCCCCAATTTTTAGGCGTACATTAGCGCCATCTGGAGCACAACAGCACAGAATTCTGAGGTGATGCCAGCCACGAAAGAGGTCCGTTTTTTTCGTTGGTTGTTACCAGCTCGCAGTACCACCACCGTTCATAAGTGCGTAGAAAAAAGATACGCGGAGAGATGAGTCGTGAAATATTTCTTTATGGGCATTTCCTTTATGGTCATCGTTTTTGCCGGCACGTTTGCCCTGATGATCTAGTCGATAAAAATGCAAAAAAAACAGGAGCCATCTGGCTCCTGTTTGCATTTCTGCGACGGGAAAATTATCCCGCCGATTTTTGCTCTGACGGCAGCAGGCCGTCTGCGCGGAACATGGCTTTAATCCCGCGCACAGCCTGACGAATGCGATCTCGGTTCTCAATCAACGCGAAACGTACGTGGGTGTCGCCGTAGTCACCAAAACCGATGCCCGGCGAAACGCACACTTTGGCGTCCTGCAGCAGCTTTTTCGCGAACTCTAAGGAGCCCATCGCGGCGTAGTGTTCCGGAATTTTGGCCCACACGTACATTGACGCTTTCGGCATTTCAACCATCCAGCCAGCTTCATGCAGCCCCTTCACCAGCACATCGCGGCGACGCTTATACTGCGCAGCGATATCTCGTACGCACTGCTGATCCCCTTCCAGCGCGGCAATTGCCGCCACCTGCAGCGGGGTGAAGGTACCGTAATCGTGGTAGCTCTTAATCCGCGCCAGTGCGTTAACCAGCGTCTTGTTACCGACCATAAAGCCGATACGCCAGCCCGCCATGTTGTAGCTCTTAGAGAGCGTGAAGAACTCTACCGCGACGTCACGCGCGCCGGGCACCTGCATGATCGACGGCGCTTTCCAGCCGTCATACACGATATCCGCATAAGCCAGGTCATGTACCACCAGCACGTCATAGCGTTTAGCCAGCGCGACCACCTTTTCGAAGAACTCCAGCTCCACGCACTGGGCGGTCGGGTTCGACGGGAAGCCAAGGATCATCATCTTCGGTTTCGGGTAGCTTTCGCGAATGGCACGCTCCAGCTCGTTAAAGAAATCGACGCCTTCTACCAGCGGTACGGAGCGCACCTGCGCGCCAGCAATCACCGCGCCGTAAATATGGATGGGGTAGCTTGGGTTCGGCACCAGCACGGTGTCACCGTGATCGAGCGTAGCCAGCATCAGGTGCGCCAGCCCCTCTTTCGAACCAATGGTGACAATCGCTTCGCTTTCCGGGTCAATCTCAACGTCATAACGGTCCTGATACCAGCGCGAAATAGCACGGCGCAGGCGAGGAATACCGCGTGAGGTAGAGTATCCATGGGTGTCCGGGCGTTGGGCCACGGTGCAGAGCTTTTCAACAATGTGCGCAGGCGTGGCGCCATCTGGGTTCCCCATGCTGAAATCAATAATATCCTCGCCGCGCCGACGCGCAGCCATCTTAAGTTCAGCGGTAATATTAAAAACGTACGGGGGTAAGCGATCGATACGCGTAAAACGGCGTTCAGAGCTGGAATCAGCCATAGGTTCCTCAGGATTACGTTAGCGCCCGAACCGTTCGAGCGACGCTGCCACCGATGTGGCATGAACAGAAAATAACCTGAAAAAAATAGCGCTGTCGAGAGGGTAAGCGAAAAAATGTTGTATCGGTAAAAAGAGGAACTAATGAAAACAAGAATCATTCATTAAAATAAAGGATTCAATGGATATAAAACACAATGGTAACAATAAATTATCTATTGCTTTTCATTGCAGGTGGTTCAAGTCCTCCCTGAAGCGGCCATCTCTTCCTGTTCAATACGTTTGTCCTACAATCCCCTTTTAAAATTAAGGTTTTTCCCTATTCCGCGTACTGCTGGTCATCTGCCCCCGGGTTACTTATCATAAGACTTTACTGAAAACATTCGACGCCCCCATGCACGAAATATTCGATATGCTGCTCGCGGTCTACGACCGGGCCGCATTAATGCTGATTTGCCTCTTTTTTCTGATCCGCATCCGCCTGTTCCGCGAACTGTTGCACAAAACGGCCCATACGGCGAAAGAGCTGCTGGCCGTTACTGTCATTTTCTCGATGTTCGCCATCTTCAGTACCTGGTCCGGCGTGCCGGTGGAAGGCTCGCTGGTTAACGTTCGTATTATCGCGGTGATGTCAGGCGGGATCCTGTTTGGCCCGTGGGTTGGCGGCATCGTCGGGGTCATTGCCGGGATCCACCGTTACCTGATTGACGCAGGCGGCGTTACCGCCGTGCCGTGTTTTATCACCAGTATTATCGCCGGGATCCTGTCGGGGTTGATTAACCGTCGGGTACCGAAAGAGCTGCACTGGAAAATTGGTATCCTCGGCGGCATGCTGTGCGAAACCCTGACCATGATTCTGGTGGTCGTTTGGGCACCTACCATCGCGCTCGGCGTCGATATCGTGTCGAAGATCGGCATTCCGATGATTGCCGGCAGCGTGTGCATCGGTTTTATTGTCCTGCTGGTGCAAAGCGTAGAGGGCGAGAAGGAGGCCAGCGCCGCGCGTCAGGCTAAGCTGGCGCTGGATATTGCCAATAAAACGCTGCCGCTGTTTCGTCAGATTAACAGCGACACTCTGCGGCAGATTTGCGACATCATTCGTCAGGATATTCGCGCCGACGCCGTCGCTATCACCAATACCGAACGCGTGCTGGCCTATGTCGGCGTCGGGGAAGATAACTACCACAATAACGATGACTCCATTAGCCCGGTCACCCGTCAGGCGATTAACAACGGAGAAATCATCATAAAAAACAACGATGAAGCCTATCGCACGCCGGAAATTCACTCGATGCTGGTGATCCCGCTGTCGGAGAAAGGCGTGATTACCGGTACGCTGAAAATCTACTACTGCCACGCGCACCAGATCACCTCGTCGTTGCAGGAGATGGCCATTGGGCTGTCGCAGATTATCTCCACGCAGCTGGAAGTTTCCCGCGCCGAACAGCTGCGCGAGATGGCAAATAAGGCAGAGCTGCGCGCGCTCCAGAGTAAAATCAATCCCCATTTCTTGTTCAACGCGCTGAACGCCATTTCATCATCCATTCGCCTCAATCCGGACACTGCGCGGCAGCTCATTTTTAATCTGTCGCGCTACCTGCGCTATAACATTGAATTAAAAGACGATGAGCAGATAGATATCCGTCGGGAGCTGTATCAGATTAAGGACTATATCGCCATTGAGCAGGCGCGCTTTGGCGACAAGCTGACCGTTATCTACGATATTGACGATGAGGTGAACTGCGTGATTCCAAGCCTGCTGATCCAACCGCTGGTCGAGAATGCCATCGTGCACGGTATTCAGCGCAGTAAGGGTAAAGGCGTGGTGACCATCAGCATTGCCGAGTCAGGCAACCGCGTGCGCATTGGCGTGCGCGATACCGGGCCGGGGATCGATCCTCAGGTCATCGCGCGGGTGGAAGCCAATGAAATGCCCGGCAATAAGATTGGCCTGCTGAACGTTCATCATCGGGTTAAACTGCTCTACGGCGAGGGCTTGCATATCCGCCGCCTCGATCCAGGAACCGAAATCGCGTTCTACATTCCAAACCAGCGCACGGCCGTTCCGGCGACTGCCACATTATTGCCTTAACCCGGAGTCCCCATGAAAGTCATCATTGTCGAAGATGAATTCCTGGCGCAACAGGAGCTAACCTGGCTGATTCAGCAGCACAGTCAGATGGAGATTGTCGGCACCTTTGACGACGGTCTGGACGTGCTGAAATTTTTGCAGCACAACAAAGTGGACGCAATCTTCCTCGACATTAACATTCCGTCGCTGGATGGCGTGCTGCTGGCGCAGAACATCAGTCAGTTTGCTCACAAGCCGTTTATCGTGTTTATCACCGCGTGGAAAGAGCATGCGGTGGAAGCCTTTGAGCTGGAAGCGTTCGACTACATTCTGAAGCCGTACCAGGAATCACGCATCGTCAGTATGCTGCAAAAACTGGAGGCGGCCTGGCAACAGCAGCAATCGAGCATCGTCAGCAGCAGCCCCAGCGCGCCGCGGGAAAACGACACCATCAACCTGGTAAAAGATGAGCGCATCATCGTGACGCCGATCAGCGATATCTACTACGCTGAAGCGCACGAGAAGATGACCTTCGTCTACACCCGCCGCGAATCGTACGTGATGCCGATGAACATCACCGAGTTTTGCAGCAAGCTACCGAGTAGCCACTTTTTTCGCTGCCATCGTTCGTTCTGTGTGAACCTGAATAAAATTCGCGAGATAGAGCCGTGGTTTAATAACACCTACATTCTGCGCCTGCGCGACCTTGAGTTTCAGGTGCCGGTGAGCCGCAGTAAGGTAAAAGAGTTTCGGCAGATCATGCATTTGTAGCCACTGACGGGACATCGGCGGCAGAAAGAGCCCGGGGAACGCCCCGGGCTTTGTGTATTACAGCACCTGACCCAACGTCTGACGCAGATGCGCGCCAGAACCCAGCAGGCCCGGATTGTCGTGAATAATCAGATACACCGGGATCGGGTGTACGTAGTCTTTGAAACGACCTTTGTCTTCGAAACCGCCGCGGAAGCCGGAGGCTTTAAAGAACTCGAGGAAGCGCGGCACAATGCCACCCGCAATGTACACGCCGCCGAAAGTGCCCAGCGTCAACGCCAAATCGCCGCCGAAACGGCCCATGATCACGCAGAACAGCGACAGCGCGCGACGACAGTCAGTGCAGGTGTCTGCCAGCGCGCGTTCGGTTATGTCTTTCGGCTTGTAGTTTTCCGGCACCCGGTTGTCCGACTTGACGATAGCCCGGTACAAGTTCACCAGGCCAGGACCGGAGAGCACGCGCTCGGCGGAAACGTGGCCAATCTCTTCACGCAGCACTTCGAGGATAATCCCCTCTTCTTCGCTGTTTGGCGCAAAGTCAACGTGGCCGCCTTCGCCCGGCAGACTAACCCAGCGCTTGTCGACGTGAACCAGATGCGCCACGCCAAGACCGGTTCCCGCGCCGTAAACGGCGATCGGCTTGCCTTCAACCGGCTCGGTGCCGCCAAACTGAATCAGATGCTCTTTTTTCAGCATCGGGATCGCCATCGAGACCGCGGTGAAATCGTTGATGATTTCCAGGTGCGCGAACCCAAGGTTCTTTTTCATTTCCGCAATGGAGAACTGCCAGGTGTGGTTGGTCATCGCCACCCAGTCGCCGGTAATCGGGCAAGCAATGGCAATACAGCCGTCTTCCACCGACGCGTTATGCTCGTCGAGGTAGACGCGAACCACGTCTTCCAGGCTTGGGTAATCCAGGCCAGAATAGGTCTTCGCCTGCGAAATCTCACCGCTGGCAATATCGCACAATGCCAGACGCGCATTGGTGCCCCCAACATCACCCACTAAAGCAAACTTTGTCATTCCGTTACGGCTCCGCTAAAGTCAGAATAAATCTTTGCCACACTGTAAATTCAAGGCGCGTCAACAACAATGGCGATGACGTGAGCGCCCCAGGATTATCGATCCAGGTCACATTTTTTGCGTATTTTTTAACTGGTACAGAACGGGATAACCTGTAGAGCCGTATCGTTTCAGCACCATTTGCGCTGAACGTTGGCTCAGGAAAATGCAAAGTAAACTCAGTATTCAGCAAAAAGGATATCACCATGCTCCACCCGCGAGCCCGAACGATGTTGTTGCTCTCCATCCCCGCGGTATTGATTGGCGTCGCCTCCAGCCTGATTTTGATCGTGGTGATGAAGATCGCTGCGGTGCTCCAGCATCTTCTGTGGAGTAACCTACCGAATGCGCTCGGCATTGATATGAATTCGTCGCTGTGGATTATCCTGATGCTGACGATGACCGGTCTTGTCGTCGGGTTGGTGATTCGCTAT
The DNA here is from genome assembly GCF_019930565.1 of Kluyvera sp. CRP. Classification (NCBI taxonomy): domain Bacteria; kingdom Pseudomonadati; phylum Pseudomonadota; class Gammaproteobacteria; order Enterobacterales; family Enterobacteriaceae; genus Kluyvera; species Kluyvera sp. CRP. The sequence goes on from NZ_CP082841.1 coordinate 4,792,594, forward strand.
AGCCCAGGCCATGCCGGCCCGGATCCCGCCAGCGAGCCGCTGATCGGCGCCGCGGTTCCCGTCGCCCATCTGCCTGGGCTGGCGATCGCCTTGATCCTCGGGCTCGCGGGCGGTGTGAGCCTGGGGCCAGAACACCCGATTATGTCGGTCAACATTGCGCTGGCCGTGGCGCTGGGCGCGCGCTTCTTCCCACGAGTCAGCTCGCTTGACTGGACGATTCTCGCCGCCGCCGGGACGATTGGCGCACTGTTCGGAACACCGGTTGCCGCCGCGCTCATTTTTTCCCAGACGTTAACCAGCAGTAACGACGCGCCGTTGTGGGATCGCCTGTTTGCCCCTCTGTTGGCCGCCGCCGCCGGCGCGTTGACCACCGGCCTGTTCTTTCACCCTCAGTTCTCGCTGCCCATCGAGCATTATCAAACGATGCGCCTCGTCGATATTTTCAGCGGCGCGATAGTGGCTATCATCGCCATCGCTATCGGTATGATTGGCGTCTGGTGCCTGCCGCATCTGCATGGATTAGTTCACCGTTTAAAACATCCGGTACTGATTCTCGGCGTTGGGGGATTTGTGCTGGGGATTATCGGCACGATTGGCGGTCCGTTAACGCTGTTTAAAGGGCTCGATGAAATGCAGCGGCTGACTGCCGGGCAAAATTTCGGCGCAGGCGACTACATGCTTTTCGCACTGAGTAAACTGGCGGCGCTGGTCGTCGCTGCCGCCTGCGGCTTCCGCGGCGGGCGCATATTCCCGGCGGTTTTTGTCGCCGTGGCGCTGGGTTTGATGCTGCATGCGCACGTTGAAGCGGTGCCGGCCGCGATTACCGTTTCCTGCGCCATTATGGGATTAGTGCTGGTGGTCACCCGCGATGCCTGGCTCAGCCTGTTTATGGCTGCGGTGGTCGTACCGGATACCACGCTGTTGCCGCTACTGTGTATCGTGATGCTCCCCGCCTGGCTGTTGCTGGCGGGGAAACCCACGATGATGGTGCCGCGTAAGCGTAAGGATTAACGGCCGCTATTTCGCGCCTCCAGCGCGTCGGTAACGGCTTTAAGCAGCGGAGGGATGTCCATTTTGGGGAGCATCACCTCCAGCAGCATTAGCCTGTCGCGGCGCGCAGCACGCGCCAGCGCGTCATTCAACTGCACGACGTTGCTCACCTTCCAGCATTCGGCCTGGCTGTCGAGGTTCAGTGCCTGTGGCAGTTGGGTCCAGTTCCACAGGCTGATCTCGTTATAGCGCTGCTCTGGCCCATGAATCGCACGCTCAACCGTATAGCCCTCATTATTGAGTAGCAGGATCAGCGGCCGTTGCCCGTCCCGCAGCATGGAGCCGAGCTCCTGAATGGTTAACTGCGCCGCACCGTCCCCCACCACCAGCACCACGCGCCGGTCCGGGCACGCCGTTTGTGCGCCGAATGCGGCGGGTAGCGTGTAGCCAATCGATCCCCACAGCGGCTGAACCAGCAAATTGGCGCCGGTGGGCAGCGTTAATGCCGCGATACCAAAGGCAGCCGTCCCCTGATCGCCCAGCACAATATCGTGCGGTTGCAGGTATTTCTGCAGCGTTTGCCAGAAGTGACGCTGGGTCAGATGCCCGGTGTCGAGCACCGTCGGCGAGGATATCCGCCGGACATCGGTGTGCCATGGGGCTAACTCTTCACTCAGCGTTATTAGCGCATCCACCGCCGCCTGCATGTCAATACCGCTAAACCAACGGGCGCCTACGCGAGCGGAAAACGGCTGTACCTCGATTGATTTTTCCGGCGCAATCCGGTGAGTAAAGCCTGCGGTGATGGTGTCGGTAAAACAGGTGCCGACGCAGATGATCGCCTCGGCATCCTCAATCGCTTCACGCGTTTGCGGCAGGCTCGCCCCGCCGCTGTACGTGCCGACAAACCCTGGCTGTTGTTCATCAAACAGCCCTTTCCCCATCAACAGCGTGGCGTGCGGAATGGGATGCGCACGCATCCACTGATTGAGCGTCGCCTGGAGACCAAATCGATGAGCCAGCACGTCCGCCAGCAACGACACATGCAGACATCCCTCCAGCAGGCCGCGCGCATGTTTAACAAAATCCTTAAGTTGGGCCGTATCCGATACCTGGGGCGCTGCGGTGAGAGCGCTTACAGGTTTCGCCGTCGGCAACGCGGCAACATCGGCGGGGAGCAGCAGATAGCCCGGTCGACGATGGTGCATCACCGCCTGCAGCACGCGGTCGATCTCCTGGCAGGCGTTGCGCGCCGTCAGCACGCCCTGGGCGACGGAAATTGGCGCACTCATCTGGCGGAAATGATCGAAGTCGCCGTCGCCTAACGTGTGGTGCAAACATTCGCGACGCTGCTGTGCGCCGGTACAGGGCGCTCCGACAATATGCAGCACCGGAACGTGCTCGGCGAAGCTACCGGCCACGCCGTTCAGCGCGCTCAGTTCACCCACGCCGTAGGTGGTGAGCAGTGCACCACAGCCCTGCATTCGCGCGTAGCCATCGGCGGCATAGGCGGCATTCAGTTCGTTGGCGCAGCCCACCCAACGAAGCGTGCGGTGAGCAATGACGTGGTCAAGAAACTGGAGATTGTAGTCTCCAGGTACGCCAAACAGACTCTCGACGCCGCAGTCAGCCAGACGGTCAAGCAGGTAATCTGCCACGGTATAGGACGAAGCCATGGTGCCACTCCTTCAGCCGGTTATTTCTTTGAGTATTGAAGAAGTGTTAAGCGTGTCCAGTATTGATAAGAAAGTCGTCTGGAAAGCAAATTTTACAGATTTCAGCTGTGTACGAGTCGATGGACATTCGCTAGTGTAAGCGTATACACAAGCGGATATTCTGGAGGACACAATGGTTTATCAGGCAAGTCGCGCGCGTTACGAGACCATGAAGTTTCAGCGCTGCGGCAACAGCGGCCTCAAGCTTCCCGTGGTTTCACTGGGGCTGTGGCATAACTTTGGCGATGAAACCCACGTAGAGAACAGCCGCCAGCTGCTGCGCCACGCATTCGATCTGGGTATTACCCATTTCGATCTCGCCAATAACTATGGACCGCCTCCCGGCTCTGCTGAGAGTAACTTTGGCCGCATTCTGCGTGAAGATTTTCGCCCTTACCGCGACGAACTGATTATTTCCACTAAGGCTGGATACACCATGTGGGACGGTCCCTACGGCGACTGGGGTTCACGTAAGTATCTGATTTCCAGCCTTGACCAGAGTCTGAAGCGCATGGGGCTTGAGTATGTGGATATCTTCTACCACCATCGCCCGGACCCTGAAACGCCGTTACTGGAGACCATGCGCGCGCTGGATCACGTCGTCCGTCAGGGCAAAGCGCTGTACGTTGGGCTTTCCAACTACCCGGCGGAACTCGCACAGCAGGCAATTGACATACTCAACGATCTGGGCACCCCCTGCCTTATTCATCAGCCGAAGTACTCCATGCTGGAACGTGGGGTGGAAAGCGGCCTGTTGAATGTGCTACAGCAGGAAGGGGTCGGCTGTATCGCCTTCTCGCCGCTGGCCGGTGGGCAGCTTACCGACCGTTACCTGAACGGCATTCCCGCCGATTCTCGCGCCGCGAGCGGTAGCATCTTCCTCAAGCCAGAACAGCTCACCGATAGCAAGCTTGAGGCCGTTCGCCAACTGAACGTACTGGCGGAACAGCGTGGACAAAAACTCTCGCAGATGGCACTGGCGTGGGTACTGCGTCAACAGGCGGTCACCTCGGTTCTGATTGGCGCCAGCAAAATTTCACAGCTGGACGATGCGGTGGGTATGCTGGCAAACCGTCATTTCAGCGCCTCAGAGTGTGCCGAAATTGATGCCATTTTGCGCAGCATAAAATAACAGCATTTTTAGCAAAAAGTGCTCTCTCCTGGCGGTTTAAGAGTTAACCCAATAATTCGAGTGTTTACCGAATTGTAATATTGCGTTAACAGGCCTTTCTGGCCACGATCGTATAGGAGAGAAGTATGTTCAGGTCACTGATTCTGGCGGCAGTGTTGTTAGCATCGGCCCCGATGTTCGCTAATGCTGGTGAAATCACCCTGCTGCCATCCATAAAATTACAAATTGGCGATCGCGATAATTACGGTAACTACTGGGATGGCGGCCGCTGGCGCGACCGCGATTACTGGCATAAACACTGGTATCGCCACGACAACGGCTGGCACCGCGGTTGGGATAAACGTAATAAAGCCTACGAACGTGGCTATCGCGACGGTTGGGGCGACCGTGATGACCATCGTGGACGCGGGCGCGGTCATGGACACGGCCACGGACATGGTCGCCACTAATTTCGGTTATTCAGGCACAGCACGCTATGCCTGAATAACCAATCAAAGAGCCTACGGGCTCTTTTTTTATGGTCAAATCCTGCGCTTCTTATTTATCAGCATTTGCCCTTGAGCAAAAAAATCCTGCCAGTATCTTATCCTCAAGATATTTCACGTCAGGATTAACATCATGAATGCTAATTTTAAAAATGAAATTCAGACATTCGGTCGTTCACTACTGTTACCTATCGCGGTATTAGCTCCCGTCGGGATGGTAATGGGAATCAGCTCGGCGCTTGGCCAGAGCTATATGATCGATAAACTCCCATTTCTGGGAAATGATATTTTCAAAGCTGTTTTATCGTCTCTGGGTTTAATCAGCAGCGTCGTTTTTAATAATATTCCATTATTATTTGCGATGGGCGTTGCCTACGGCATGTCGAAAAAAGAAAAAGGCATTGCGGTATTTGCCTCGGTCGTCGCCTATTTAACGTTGCTGATTGCCATGCACGTTCATCTGAAGCTCGCGGGAACCCTGGCGAAAGAGGATCTTTCACTGGTGGGCCAGGGCATGGTGCTCGGCGTCCAGACGCTAAAAATCGAGGCCTTAGGCGGTATTATCGCAGGCCTGCTGGCGGCCAAAATCACCGACCGCTTCTATCGACTACAGTTGCCTCTGGCCTTTGCATTCTTCAGCGGCAAGAAATCAGTGGCGATTCTGGCAATTGCCTTTGCGATTCCGGTTGGGCTGATCATCCCCTTTATCTGGGATCTTTTCACCGCAGGAATGCGCGCCGTCTCAACCATTATGATGGCGCCGGACATTGGTGCCGGTATCTACATGACGCTTAACCGTCTGCTGATACCGTTCGGCTTGCATCACGTCCTGAGCTCCACCGTACGCTTCACCGCCGCGGGCGGTACCTACCTTATTGATGGGCAAACCTACGTCGGCATTTTGCCTGCCATGAATAAGATCCTCTTTGAACTGGGCCCTTCACATCCTGCGTGGCAAGAATATATGCCTACGTTGACCAGCTACCTGGCCTCCTCGCAGATGTTGACGACCCTGTTCCGCGTGCCCGCCATCGGCCTGGCGATGTATCATATGGCTTATTTCAAAAACAAGAAATTTGCCAAAGGGATGATTCTCACCGTCGTTCTCACGGCCATGCTGGGGAATATTACCGAGCCGCTGGAATTCTCCTTCCTGTTTATAGCGCCAAAACTGTTTATCGTTTATGCGGTGCTGTGCGGGTTACTCACTATCCCACTACAGATGCTGGAAGTCTCCATCGGTTATATTCGCGGTACCATTTTCGACTTCGGCATTTTTGGCTTGATGTACGAAAATACGCATTGGGTAAATTTAATTCTTCTCGGTATTGTGAACTTCGTCGTGTTTTATTTCGTGTTCCGTTTTGCAATCGGTAAATTCGATATCAAAACGCCGGGCCGTGAAAGTGAAATTGCCGATAGCACCTTACTGAACAATAAAGAGTACGACAAAGTCGCCGCCATGGTGATTGAAGGTCTCGGCGGCCGGGATAACATCAAACGCGTCGAAAACTGTGTTTCTCGTCTGCGCATCGATTTGCAGGATCAGAAGAAAATCAACATGGATATCCTCAAAGAATCCGGCTCGTTGGGAACCTTTATTCCCTCCAGCAACCATGTGCACGTGGTCTTTGGCCCACACGTAGAATTTGTTCGCAACGCGGTTGATGACCGTATTGTCGGCGCGAAATAAACAACCAGGAGGCGGCAATGCGCGCACTGTATGATTCAAAAAGTAAAACCATTGACGACCGCGGCATGAAGGCACTGCTCGGTCAGCAGGCTCGAGTGCAGTCATGGCTGGATGTTGAAGCCGCGCTGGCGCTGGCGCAGGCCGAGCACGGAATGATTCCGGCCAGCGCGGCGGCGAATATCGCCGCCAACTGCCGGGTTGAGAATATCGACCTGGCTGAAATGGAACGCCTGTTACGCGAAATTGGCCATGGCTTTGTACCGATGATCAAAGTGCTGGTTAAAGCCTGCGACAGCGAAAGCGGCAAGTATGTGCACTATGGCGTCACCACGCAGAATATTCAGCAAACGGCCCAGCTGTATCTGGCAAAACAGTTCAACGTCCTGCTGCAGGGGTTCGTGGATGACATTCTGCGCAATCTGGCCCACATGGCGCGCGAGCATCACGCCACGCTCATGGCCGGACGCACCCACGGCAAACATGCATTGCCGATCACCTGGGGATACAAAGCCGCCGTCTGGATTGATGAGTTACTCAACGCCCAGCAGCGTATGCAAGAAGCGGAAAAACGGGTCTTCACCGTGATGATGGGGGGCGCCGTCGGCGCGTTTCACGCGACCGGAGAAACCGGACGACGCGTACAGGAGAGCGTAGCGAAAGCCTTAGGCATGCACGCGATGGCCATTCCATCGCGCAACTCGCGCGTGTATCGCACCGAGTACATCAGCAACCTGTGCCTGCTTGCCACCACCCTGCACAAAATTGCCGAAGAGGTTTACCAGACCTCAAGCGAAGAGTTTGGCGAAGTGTCCGAAGCCTTTACCAAAGGGACCGTCGGCAGCAGCACCATGCCGCAAAAGGTCAACCCGAAACTGGCGAAAGGCATTATCGCTAACGCACAAAAGCTTTATTCCGTACATACCTCGTGCCTGTACGTCAGCCCACGCCCCTTCGAAGCAGATAGCTCGGCCTACTTTATCTTTGATGGCAATATTCAGGAGAGCATGGAGTGCATCGCCGAGATCGTTATGCGCGCCGAGGAACTGACCCGCACGCTGGTCATCAACCCCGAGCGGATGCAGCAAAACGTGCAATTGACCCACGGCCTCATCAATAGCGAAAAAATCATGATGCATCTGGTGGCGAAGCTCGGCAAAGATGCTGCGCATGAGCGCGTTTACCAGTTGGCCATGCGCAGCACTCATGAAGGTATTCCCTACGGGGAGGTGCTGCGCCAGGATCCGGTGATTCAGCAGAACTTCAGCGAGGCGGAAATTGACGCGCTGATTGACCCTTCGCACTACATCGGGCTGTGCTCAGAGATAGCGCTGGAAACCGCCGCACGCGTACAGGAGGCCCATGGTGAGTGATGCCCTGCTCTCTCTCGCCAGTCAGCGAATTGTGACGCCGGACGGAATACGCTCCGGCTACCTTCACATCTGCGGCGATAAAATTACTGGCATCGATGAGACACCCCGCGGGCGCGTCATCGACTATCACGATGCGATGCTGATGCCGGGGTTTGTCGATATTCACGTACACGGCTGGGGGCGAGGATCATTTGCCTGGAAAGGTGAACGGGGCTCGCTACGCGCCATGAGTGAAGATTTAGTGTATGCAGGCGTGACGGCCTGGCTTGCCACCTCAGCCACCCAGCCAGAGGATTTCTTGTGTCAAAGCCTGGCTACCGCCGCCGAATGGATCGCGCAAGCCACGCCCGCCGACGGCGCTGAAGCGGTAGGCATCCATATGGAAGGCCCATATATCAACCCGAAATTTATCGGGATGCAGCGTCTGGACAGCGTTCAGCCCCCCAGCATCGCCGGGTTCGAACGCTATCAACGCGCCGCGCGCGGCCATGTTCGCCTGATGACGCTGGCCCCGGAGCTTCCCGGCGCACTGGCATTGATACGCCATTTGCATCAATCCGGCGTCACCGTTTCGGCGGGCCATACGGATGCCACGTTTGACGAAATCAGCGAGGCGATTACTGCGGGTCTGAGCCATTTTACCCACGCCTTCAGCGCCATGCGCGGCTTGCACCACCGCGAGCCTGGCGTGGTGGGTGCACTGATGTACTATGAAGACACCTACGCCGAAGTGGCAAAACAAAGCGGAATTACCCTGCGCCCGGAAGTTTTCGACATCCTCTACCGGCTGAAAAAGGATCGTCGGCTGGTAATGATGAGCGATTGCCTTGGTTACGTCGATTTTCCCGAAGGCTTCGAATTTCATCATTATCTGCGCCAGGAGACATTTCGTATCCGCCAGCAGTCGCTGGAAATTACCGATTGCCACGGCTGCACACGCACCATCAGCGCCGAAGACTGGCCCGAAGTCCGCAAGCTGGAAATGAGTTTTCTCGACTCCGTCAAAAACGTGGTTGGCCGGCTGGAGCACGGCTGGGTGTCAGCGGCGCAGATAGCCTGCCTCAACCCCGCCATCCTCGCGGGCGTGGCGGATCGCAAAGGTAGCCTGACGCCGGGCAAAGATGCCGATATTCTGGTGCTCGACGACCAGCAAGAACTGCAAGCGGTGTGGTGTCGTGGCGTGTGCCAGCCGCTGGCTAAATAAAGACGTCGCCGTACTGCTGCTCAAGGAAGGCTTTTAGCGCCTGCGGACTCATCCCCTGTACCTGTTGCACGAACGCGTCAACGGGTATTTTTTTGCGCGCCGGGCTTAGCCCGTGCTCGCGCAGCAGCTGAAAATCGTCCTGCGTCAGATAGAAATTCACCTTCACATAGCTGAGTTGAGCATGACGCAGGTGACTGGCAATTTTGTTGGTAAAGGCAATCAGCAGGTCGAAATCCTGCTGCTGGAGCCGGTCCAGTTCGTTGATGTTGACGCAGGCCAGCACCTCAATGTGAAAACGCGAGAGCAGCACCTCTTTGAAGTAGCCCACTTTACTCTCTGAGGAGTTGGTCACAATGATGACGCGTTTTTTCACATCCCCCACTACCCGATTTTTCAGTTCGTGCTTTTTGATAATCAGCACCAGGGTCGCCAGATGAATCGCGGAAAACGACATCTGCCAACACGATTCTATTTCGCGCAGGGCACGCTGGACGTGCTGCCAAAGGTCGGGGTAGCGGCGCTGTACATCGTGTAGCTTTTTATCATCAAACCACAGGCGCAGTTTGTTCTGCACAATCGCCGCGTAGATAAAATGGTAAATTTCGGCAAACCAGGCGTGGTGGTTGTGAATCGTCGCATTCAGACCGCGGGACATCTCCTCGCAGGCCTGTTTAACGTGCCCGATCAGCCGCACGTCGTACAGCGTAAAGGGACGCCAGGTAAAGGTGAGTGAGGCGATGAGCATATCCAGGCAGGCATTTTCATCTTTCTCCGCCAACACGCGATAGGGATAGGTGGTCAGGAATGCTGCCGCCGAGCTGTCGTTGATTCGCCGTCCGCGACGAATGCGCTGTAGCGCCAGGCTGAGATAGACCAGCAGATATTTCCGCCCGTTGTAGCCAAGGTGAATCACCGGGCTGATGACCTTTTCATAATAGGCCGCCGCCTGGGTAATCTCCTGCGCACACTCATGGAGAAACTGCTCGGCAATGGAACGATTGATAGGCTCGTTGGCCTGATGCGCAATCAGCTGATGACCGGTACCGATCTCGACGGTTTTCAGAATCGACATACAGGCTGCCAGACGCAGGCTGAATTCATCGCCCACCAGTTGCGAACCTTTTCTCGGTATGCTCAGCAGCGTTAACCCACTTTCCTGCACCCGGTTGAGCATGAGCGGATTATCGTTTTTCACCGTCCCGGCGCTGACATAGAACTTTTTATAGTACTCATTTTTATTGACCACATCGTGCAGACAGAGCGCAACAAACAGATCCTGAACGCGCTCTTCACCGGTCGTGAGATAGCGGTTAAAACGCACGCGCTGTAAAAACTGGATGTAATCACTGTAGGTGATGCCGGTCGTAATAAACGCATTATCCTGATGGAGATGCGCTTCATCCGGCAGCAGTTCGTTAAGCTCTTTCATCGTTCGCTTCAGGGTGGAAAGCGTTTTGCCAAAGCGCAGCACCGCGCTATCGACCGCGAGCGGGCTGTTATCCTGAAGGTATTTGAGAAAAGAGAGATCAAAAGAGTTCATGAACGTTCGCTGAGGTTAAACGCAAAACACAGCGTAACGAAAAAACGCCAGAAAAACCGTGACCTGTCGCGGGTCACGGCAATCGGGCAATTAATTCAGCAGGGTTCCCAGCAGCAGCCAGCCGTTCAGCGCCACCACCACCGCAACGATCGCCCAGCCGAGGCGTTTAATCCACCGCGTGTTGACCAGTTCGCCCATCAGCTTGCGGTCGCTGGTGAAAATCAGCAGCGGAACCAGCGCCAGCGCAATCCCAAAGCTCAACAGCACCTGGCTCATCACCAGAATACGCGTCGGATCCAGCCCCATCAGAATGACAATAAACGACGGCAGCATGGTGACCGCGCGGCGGAACCAGAGCGGAATGTGAAAGCGAATAAAGCCCTGCATCACCACCTGGCCGGCAAGCGTACCCACCACCGTAGAGGAGAGACCGGCCGCGATCAGGCTGAGGCCAAAAATAGTCGCCGCCGCATGGCTGAGCAGCGGTTCAAGCGTCAGGTAGGCCTGATCGAGATCGGTAATCCCGGTATGTCCGTGGAAATGGAAAGCCGCTGCGGCGGTCGCCATCATCGCCAGGTTCACGAAGCCGGCGATGGTCATGGCGATAGCGACGTCCCAGCGGGTGGCCTGATAGCGCTCTTTAGCGCTGCCGCCGTGCAGATGCTGGGTCAGCGATGAGTGAAGATAAATAACGTGCGGCATAATGGTTGCCCCCAGCACGCCCGCCGCCAGGTAGACCGCCTCGCCGTTTGGCAACGATGGCAAGAGCATGCCTTTGGTCAGCGGCGCCAGCGCGGGCTGAGAGAACACCAGCTCAACGATATAGGCTGCAGCCACAAACAGCAGCAGGCCGCCGATAACTTTTTCCAGCGGTTTTTGCCCACGGCGCTGAAGCATCAGAATCAAAAAGGTGGCAATCCCGGTCAGCACCGCGCCCTGCAATAGCGAAATGCCCAGAATCAGCTTAAAGCCGATCGCCGCACCGATAAACTCGGCAAGATCGGTCGCCATGGCGATAATTTCCGCCTGCACCCAGTAGAACCAGACCACCGGTCGTGGGTAATGGTCGCGAATCTGCTCCGCGAGGTTTTTCCCCGTGGCGATACCCAGCTTTGCTGAAAGCACCTGAATCAGCATCGCCATCAGGTTGGCCCACACTACCACCCACAGCAACTGGTAGCCAAAGCTGGCGCCCGCCTGAATGTTGGTCGCAAAGTTGCCCGGATCGATATAGCCGATCGCGGCAATAAATGCCGGCCCCATCAGCGCCAGCCGCATACGGCGTGCGGTACGACAGCTGTTAGTTTCAATGCGACTGTTTGTCATTCTCTGCCTCAAAAACATAGCCTTTGCTATGTTTTAGGCTAACAGAATGAGAATGATTATCAAGTTCATTTAAGCAAGGTGATAATGATTATTCTGATAGCCGGAACCAATAGCCAGACTGGAGGTTGGGAAGGTTTGGTATACGCTTAAGAAGAGAGTAGTACAACGTGGAAACTTTTCATACATTTACTCAACATAACAAAAATGCATGCTTGATCACTAATTTTGAGTTTGCTCACAGGTTCTGAATATAGTGAGAGACAGATCTCGTTTTATTTAACCATGTTACATAGAATGTGCACGAAAATTTAACCCGTCTCATGTTTGGAGCAAATATGGACCGCGTCTTGCATTTTATTCTCGCGCTCGTTGTGGTGGCGATCCTGGCCTTGCTGGTCAGTTCTAACCGCAAACAGATCCGCATTCGTTATGTTATCCAGCTACTGGTCATTGAAGTGCTGTTGGCCTGGTTCTTCCTGAACTCCGATATTGGTCTGGGCTTTGTGAAAGGCTTCTCCGAGATGTTCGAAAAACTTCTCGGTTTCGCCAACGAAGGGACCAACTTTGTCTTCGGTAGCATGAACGATAAAGGTCTGGCCTTCTTCTTCCTGAAAGTACTGTGCCCTATCGTGTTTATCTCTGCGCTGATCGGTATCCTGCAGCACATCCGCGTACTGCCTATCATCATTCGTGCGATTGGTACCGTGCTGTCGAAAATCAACGGCATGGGCAAACTGGAGTCTTTCAACGCCGTCAGCTCCCTGATTCTGGGTCAGTCTGAAAACTTCATCGCCTATAAAGACATCCTTGGTAAAATGTCCCGTAACCGCATGTACACCATGGCGGCGACGGCAATGTCTACCGTGTCTATGTCTATCGTTGGCGCCTACATGACCATGCTGGAGCCGAAGTACGTTGTCGCGGCGCTGGTACTGAACATGTTCAGCACCTTTATCGTCCTGTCGCTGATCAACCCGTACCGCGTTGATGCCAGCGAAGAAAACATTCAGATGTCTAACCTGCACGAAGGTCAAAGCTTCTTCGAAATGCTGGGTGAATACATTCTGGCAGGTTTCAAAGTGGCAATTATCGTTGCTGCGATGCTGATCGGCTTTATCGCCCTGATCGCCGCGCTGAACGCCCTGTTCGCCACCGTAACCGGCTGGTTTGGCTACAGCATCTCCTTCCAGGGCATTCTGGGCTACATCTTCTATCCGGTTGCATGGATCATGGGTGTACCGGCAAGTGAATCCCTGCAGGTGGGCAGCATCATGGCAACCAAACTGGTTTCCAATGAATTCGTCGCCATGATGGATCTGCAGAAAATCGCCGCTGAGCTCTCTCCGCGCGCGGTCGGCATCATCTCCGTGTTCCTGGTCTCCTTCGCCAACTTCTCTTCCATCGGCATCATCGCCGGTGCGATTAAAGGTCTGAACGAAGAACAGGGCAACGTGGTTTCTCGCTTCGGTCTGAAGCTGGTTTACGGTTCTACGCTGGTGAGCGTGCTGTCTGCGTCTATCGCCGCGCTGGTTCTGTAATTCACCGTCGCTAACATCAGGACCTGTAACGTTGTTACAGGTCCTTTTTTTTGTTCTCAAGCTGCCAGAGCGGACGCGGTTTATCGATCAGGTAGCCCTGCATATAGTGCACGCCAAGGCGTTCCAGCAGCTGTTGCTGTTCTTCCGTCTCGACATATTCTGCCACCACGGACAAATTCCGCAGCTTCGCCATCTCGCAGATAGAGCGAATAATCATCGCATCCATCGGGTTGTTTAAAACATCACGTACAAAGCAGCCATCTATCTTTATAATGTCGGCTTCCAGACGCTTCAGGCGCTCATAGTTCGCGTAGCCGGTACCGAAGTCATCAATCGCAATCAGGCAGCCAAACTGACGCAACTGCTGGATATTGGCAACGCTGACGTCAGAGTTGGAAAAAGCCTGCTCTTCGGTAATCTCGATAATAATGCGTTTAACATCGACGTGATAACGGCGGAACAGCGCGATAATCTCGGCGGCGCTCCCCTTTTGCATCAAGGTGTACGGCATCAGATTCACCGAGAAATTCTTATCGGGAAGCTCATCCAGCGAGCTGAACAGATACTCCAGTACCTGCATGTCAAAGCGCTTGCTAAGGTTGAACTGCGCAAGAACCGGGATAAATTTATCCGGCGTAACCATACCGTCAGCGTCAACGAGGCGGCTCAGTATCTCGTAGTAACCTTCGCCGGAAGGCTTTCTGATCGACTGGGCGTAAAGCACAAAACCGCCCCAGTCCAGCGCGTTTTTAACCCGATTCAACAGCACAACCTGTTCGCTGCTTTGGTCGAAAGCGTCAACGTGACCGTTATCCAGCTTGAGGATTTGATTTCCTTCATCGGCCTGCTCCACTAACCAGCTCAGTTGCCCCAGCATATGGTGCATATTTTTATCCCGCGGGCTCACCGGCGCCCAGGAGATCGCGTATTCCAGGTTCAGAACCGCATTGTTCCAGTGGATCTCTTTATTGCTCAGAAAATTAATCAGATGCTTCAGACGGGCCTCGGTATCCGGACCGTTCAGCACCAGCAGCAGTTCATTACCCGGCAGCTGGAACAACTTTTCTTCACTGAACAGCATCGGCTGTAGGATATGCGTGACGCTGCGTTTGCAATGCATACGCATCATCATGCCATAGTGACGGCTGAGGAAGTCGAGGTTACCAATGTGCAGACAACACAGGCTGATCGCGCCAGCGCGCGGCGTCATCATATACTCCTCCAGCGCACGCAGGTTCGGTAAGCCAGTTATCGGGTCCTGCATGGCCTGCGCCTGCCACTTGGCCTGCAGTCGCTGGCTGCGATGGTAGACCTGGAGCAAGTAAAGCAGGCACACCGTAAAGGAGATCAGCGACGACAGAATAAAAGCCAGCGAATACTGGGTTTGTATGCCATGAAGGAAATTTTTGTTGTACATCACCAGCAGGAAGGCGGAAACCGTCCAGGTCATGACGACAAGCGGGTACGCCAACTGGCTGATGCCAAAAGAGAAAAAGATAAATATTGCCGGAACCAGATAACCCGCAAAATAATAATCGCCAAATGGCGCACACAAAAATATCATCATACCTATCAGGCTAATAAACCAACAGGTAATAAATATCTTATTTCTAAGATTGGTATAACAAGCGATATTACGATACCAGAATGCCCTGGCATAACGTGGGTTCAAGCACATCCTGAAGGGGTAATAAAAAAGACGAGTAAATATCAGTGATGCACAAACCAGGCCCTGAATATCAACAATAGAATAAATAACGGATGTTATATTAAAATAACTGTACATTAACTCCGGAATGTCAATAATCTCACCGGTAATATACATCAAAACCTTGCCCATAACTGGGGTAGCAAAGCCTAACCAGAAAACATTTAAGCCAATGTTTTTTATAGGAATTCCGTGTCGCCATCGACGCCCATGCATATAGCGTAAAATAACGCAGGAGATGCATACTGCGGCCAACTGACAGAATAGCAACGTTAATGAATAAAAGGGCGATAAATGCAATTGCCAATAGTTAGTGACGGTAAAACCAATCGCTAATGGGGCGATAGCATGACGGCCAAAAAGCATAATCAATGCAATCATTACGCCAAGCGGTAGCCAGGCCAGATATACAGAATGCCCATCATAAAAAGCAGTAGGAGAGATATATCTGGATAATGGAATAGCCACCAGGCTCAATATAAGAGCCAGGCAGAATTTCCTGAGTGGGTTAGTCCTTATCACCGTCATGCGTATCAGCCGATATCCTTTATCGTACGTAATTTGACTCTTTGAATATTATGGTCGCGAATTTGTTGGCGCAAGTTTAAGCGATAAAATCCTGATCTACACCGGACTTTTGAACGTAAATCGCTGTATTTTTGTACACAACAAGGATGAAAAAAACCCCCGCCTTCAGGCGAGGGTTTCAAATTTTGGTGGAGCTAAGCGGGATCGAACCGCTGACCTCTTGCATGCCATGCAAGCGCTCTCCCAGCTGAGCTATAGCCCCACAGTGCCTTTACGTTCCAAAACCTGATGGGAGCAGGATTTGGTGGAGCTAAGCGGGATCGAACCGCTGACCTCTTGCATGCCATGCAAGCGCTCTCCCAGCTGAGCTATAGCCCCAACGTAAAGCTGTCGAGTTGACGGGCGGCATAATATGAATTCCCTCGCACAGTGTCAACGGCAAAATTCGCTAACGGCATCTAATCGCTGAAAAAGCAGACAAACGCGCCGGTTTACGCGCCTGCTCGCAAACAGGAGTTATGCATGTCACGTTTTCCACTAAAACGATGCTATAACATGAACCTGTAATTCCCACACAGCAACTCAGGAAATAGTATGCTCAAGGAACGAATGACGCCGGAGGAGATCGCCCACCTGACAGGCTATAGCCGCCAGACCATTAACAAATGGGTGCGTAAGGAAGGCTGGAAAACGTCTCCTCGTCCCGGCGTTCAAGGCGGTAAAGCCAGGGTCGTCCACGTCAACGATGAAGTCGTGGAGTTTATCCACAGCGCGCAGCGCGCTTCAGAGCCCCCTGCTCCCTACATTTCCGATAACCCCTTCCATACGCTGCTGCTGACGCTGGTTGATGAGATGACCGAAACTGAACAGAAACAGTTGACCTCGTTGCTACTCCGGGAAGGAATTAGCGGTTTATTGCAACGTTTAGGAATCCGTGGTTAAACGCAAGAGATGAAAACACTTCCTGCCAAAATGTCGACCGAAGAGCTCGCCGAGCGCTTAGGGATAACCCGACAAACCGTTAACCGTTGGATTCGCGAGCAAGGCTGGCACACCGAACCCATGCCGGGCATTAAAGGCGGCCGCGCGCGCCTGATTTTTATCACTCCTGAAGTGCTGGACTACCTCGCCAATACCCCAGCGCTGCGTAGCCATACCACGCAAAGCCAGCTTGGAGAACCGCCTCGCAGCTACACGACAAATGAATCTGAGGTGGTGTGGCGACAAATTACCGACGTCCTGCAGAACATGACGCCGCAAGAACAGCAGCGTCTGCACCATTTGCTGGCGCGTGAAGGCATTTGCGGATTTCTTTCCCGGCTAGGGCTAAGCCAGGACGAGACGTAAAAAAAGCGGGTTTCCCCGCTTTTTTCTTGCTCAACGCCGTTTTACTGCTGGCTTTCACGCTCAGCGATAAAACCCAGCGCCTTGTTGATGCGCTCGATACTACGAGATTTGCCAATTGCGTGCACGGTGACGTCCAGCGCAGGCGACTGCCCAGCCCCGGTCACCGCAACGCGCAGCGGCATACCCACTTTACCCATGCCCACTTCCAGCTCATCGGCGGTTGCCTGAATCGCGTGGTGAACGTTTTCCGCAGTCCACTCAGTGATGGCGGCAATTTTATCGCGCACCACTTCCAGCGGCTGACGCGCAACCGGACGCAGGTGTTTCTTCGCCGCATCGGCGTCGAACTCAGCAAAGTCTTCGTAGAAGTAGCGGCAGCTTTGCGCCATCTCTTTCAGGGTTTTGCAGCGCTCGCCCAGCAGTTTCACCAGCTCGCACAGCTGCGGCCCAACACGGGTATCGATATTTTCCTGCTCGATGTGCCACTGCAGGTGCGTCGCCACGTATTCCGGCGCCAGCGTATTGATGTAGTGATGGTTCAGCCACAGCAGTTTATCAGTATTGAACGCGCTGGCAGATTTGCTGACCGCATTCAGAGAGAAGAACTCGATCATCTCTTCACGAGTGAAGATCTCCTGATCGCCGTGGGACCAGCCCAGACGCACCAGGTAGTTCAGCAGCGCTTCCGGCAGGTAGCCGTCATCACGATACTGCATCACGCTGACCGCGCCGTGACGCTTGGACAGTTTTTTGCCATCGTCACCGTTGATCATCGACACGTGCGCATAAACCGGTACCGGCGCATTCAGTGCTTTCAGGATGTTGATCTGGCGCGGCGTGTTGTTGATATGATCTTCACCGCGGATTACGTGGGTGATTTCCATATCCCAGTCATCGACCACCACACAGAAGTTGTAGGTCGGGGAACCGTCGGTACGGCGGATGATCAGATCGTCCAGCTCCTGGTTGCTGAATTCGATCGGGCCGCGGATCTGGTCGTCAAAAATAACGGAACCTTCTTGCGGGTTAGCAAAACGCACCACGCATGGCTCATCGGCAGCATGATGTTCGTGACCATGGCGGCAACGGCCGTCGTAACGCGGTTTTTCACCGTTAGCCATCTGCTCTTCGCGCAGCGCATCCAGACGTTCTTTGGAGCAGTAACATTTATACGCAGTGCCCGCTTCCAGCATTTCATCAATCACCGCGTTGTAGCGATCGAAACGCTTGGTCTGATAGTACGGACCTTCATCCCACTCCAGATTCAGCCAGTTCATTCCATCCATGATGGCTTCAATGGCTTCTGGCGTTGAGCGCTCAAGATCGGTGTCTTCAATACGCAGCACAAACTCACCGTCGTGGTTACGTGCAAAAAGCCAGGAATAAAGAGCAGTACGAGCGCCGCCGACGTGCAGATAGCCTGTCGGGCTAGGCGCGAAGCGAGTTTTGATTTTCATGAAATGGCCTTACGTTTATAAAGATGCCGACAACCGGCAAATCCCGGAAATACAAGTGGGCAATATTCTAGCACTCCCACTCGGTTGTTCCCACCGCAAGCGCATGCTTTGCTGATTTTGCATATAATTCATACAACATAGCGCGTTTTGCGATCGCTTTGTTTATTTTTACGACGAACGAACAAATTCTTTAGAAAAGGCGTTGACTCATTTTCAACTCTCCCTATAATGCGACTCCACACAGCGGGGGTGATTAGCTCAGCTGGGAGAGCACCTCCCTTACAAGGAGGGGGTCGGCGGTTCGATCCCGTCATCACCCACCAACTACTTTATGTAGTCTCCGCCGTGTAGAGTAAGAAATTGAGAAGTGGGTGATTAGCTCAGCTGGGAGAGCACCTCCCTTACAAGGAGGGGGTCGGCGGTTCGATCCCGTCATCACCCACCACTTTCTCGACAGCTGGATTTCTTACAACAAAATGAAGTACCGAAGTGGGTGATTAGCTCAGCTGGGAGAGCACCTCCCTTACAAGGAGGGGGTCGGCGGTTCGATCCCGTCATCACCCACCACTTCGGGTCGTTAGCTCAGTTGGTAGAGCAGTTGACTTTTAATCAATTGGTCGCAGGTTCGAATCCTGCACGACCCACCAATGTAAAAAAGCGCCCTAAAGGCGCTTTTTTACTATCTGCAATCTGGAAGATTCGAACCTGCAGCAGGTTCGTGTCGAACGCAGTGAGACAACGGAGCCGTTTACGGCGACGGCCCGAAGGGCGAGCGAAGCGAGTCATCCTGCACGACCCACCAATGTAAAAAAGCGCCCTAAAGGCGCTTTTTTGCTATCTGCAATCTGGACGATTCGCACCTCCGCCCTCAGCCATTCAAGTTCAGCCATATTCTGCCGATACTCCTTATATTTACCCGTATAAGGCGTATACCATGACCGTTATCAGCTCTACCTCTATTCCAGCCCTGAAAACCACCACCAGCACCGCCGCGCCGAGCGGTAACGACGCAGCCTCACAAATGGCGCGCATTACCCAGCAGATCGTCAAACTCACCCAACAGCTGAAAGAAATTGCTGATGGCAGCGGCAGCGCGGAGGAAAAACAGAAGCAGGCCGAAATGATTCAGGAGCAAATTACCATGCTCGAAGCTCAGTTGGCCCAGTTGCAGAACCAACAAGCGGAAAAAGCGCAGGAAAAACAAGAAGCCTCTGTGACTGCTATCGCCAATGTCAACAAGCCCAGCGACGAGCACCAGATCGACATCTACGTCTGATACAGCGGATCCTGCTGGCGTTCATCCGTCAGGCGCTGGCTTTGTTCGCGCACCACATCCCACAACGCCTGCGCGGCGGTGGAGAGCGAACGGTTTTTCCGCCGTACCAGCATTAACTGGCGCTCAACGCCCGGCGCCAGCCTTTTCACCACCAGCGGGCTGCCTTCCGGAAGCGGCAATGCCAGCGCGGGAATAATGCTAATCCCAATGCCCGCCGTCACCATCGGGAACAACGTCGCCGGGTGACCAATCTCCTGCACGATATCCGCCTCAATATCGTGCAGGCGCAGCGCGGCATCAATCAACATTCGGCTGCCTGACGCGTAGTCCTGAAGCACCAGCTTTGCCGCTTGCAGCGCCTGCCAGCTAACGTACGGCAAATCCGCAAATGAATGATCGCGTCGACAAAGTAGAAAAAAAGGCTCCGACAGTACCGTTTCGCACTGCAAATCCCCGACCACGCCAGGATCGATAACGATGCCAAAATCCACGTCCCCCTGACGAATACTTTCCAGTACCCACTGCTGAGGGCGGTCGTGCAGCACAAAGCGAATCTCGGGATAGCGCAGATTGCTCTCGGCAATACACTGCGGAATGAGGTGTGCGGATATGGTCTGGCTTGCCGCTACGCGCACTGTCCCACTGAGCTGTTGGCCAATCCGCCCGGCTTCACGCAGCGTACTGTGCAACTCATCCAGCTGGCGTTCAAGCCGCTGCGCCAGCTGCTGCCCGGCCTCGGTCAGCACCACCTCACGCGTGGTGCGGTCGAGCAAACGCACGCCGGTCTGATGTTCCAGCTCCTTAACGCTATGACTCACCGCCGACTGGCTGAGGCCAATGATCTCCCCGGCTCGGCTGAAGCTTTTGGCCCGGGCAACCGTAACAAACACCTTTAACTGACGCAGCGAGTAATTCATCTGTTTTTTTCATCAATGGATGCAATAAATCAATTTTATTTCTCAAAAATAAAAAAGCAAAATGTCTGCATCGATCTTCAGGAGTCTTTATGAAACTTTTTCGCGTTTTAGACCCGTTTACGCTAACCCTTATCGCCGTTGTCCTGCTCGCCACCTTCTTCCCGGCGCGCGGCGATTTTGTGCCGTTTTTCGAAAATCTGACCACCGCCGCCATCGCGCTGCTGTTCTTTATGCACGGCGCCAAATTGTCGCGTGAGTCGATTATCGCCGGCGGCAGCCACTGGCGTCTGCATCTGTGGGTGATGTGCAGCACCTTTGTGGTCTTTCCGGTGCTGGGCGTGCTGTTTGCCTGGTGGGCGCCTGTTAACGTCGACCCACAGCTCTACGCGGGCTTCCTGTACCTGTGCATTCTGCCTGCCACCGTGCAGTCGGCAATCGCCTTTACCTCGCTGGCGGGCGGTAACGTCGCCGCTGCGGTATGTTCGGCTTCGGCTTCCAGCCTGCTGGGGATCTTCCTCTCGCCGCTGTTGGTTGGCCTGGTGATGAACGTCCATGGCGCGGGCGGCAGCCTTGAGCAGGTCGGCAAAATTATGCTGCAACTGCTGCTGCCGTTTGTTCTCGGCCACCTGTCCCGCCCGTGGACCGCCGCCTTCGTGACAAAGCATAAGAAATGGATCGCCAAAACCGACCAGACCTCCATTTTGCTGGTGGTCTACTCCGCTTTCAGCGAAGCGGTCGTCAACGGTATCTGGCATAAAGTGGGCGTGGGTTCACTGCTGTTTATTGTGATTGTGAGTATCGTGCTGCTGGCGCTGGTGATCCTGATTAACACCGTGGTCGCTCGGCGGATGGGCTTCAATAAAGCGGATGAAATCACGATTGTCTTCTGCGGTTCGAAAAAGAGTCTGGCCAACGGTATCCCGATGGCCAATATTCTCTTCCCGACGTCGGTGCTGGGAATGATGGTGCTGCCGCTGATGATCTTCCACCAGATTCAGCTGATGACCTGCGCGGTGCTCGCGCGCCGCTATAAAGCGCAGATGGAAAAACTGCAGGCCAAAGAACAGGCCCGCGTGTAAAGTTAGCGCTTGAGGGGTTGCACCAATTGGCTCAACCCCTCGGTTTTAATCAACAGCGTCAGCTGCATCAGTTCACCAAGATGGCCCGCCGGAAACTGATCTTTGCGGGCAAACCACAGCAGATACTCTTCCGGAACGTCGATTAAACGTCGGCCTTTATACTTACCGAATGGCATCTCGGTATTAGCAATCTCAACCAGCTGCGCTTTATCCACCTTAGACTCCCAGCAGCCGCAGCATTTCGGCCTCATCAATCACCGCAATGCCCAGTTCCTGCGCTTTGGCAAGCTTAGAGCCCGCCGCTTCACCGGCAATCACCAGGTCGGTTTTCTTCGATACGCTGCCCGCGACTTTAGCCCCGCGTTCAACCAACCGCGCTTTGGCATCATCACGGGACATCTGGCTCAGGCTGCCGGTCAGCACCACCGTTTTACCGGCGAACGGGCTGTCTATCTCTTCGGCATTGATCACCACCGGAGCAGGCCAGTTGACGCCTTCTTTTAACAGTTGCTGAATAACTTCGCGGTTGCTGGCTTCGGCAAAAAAGTTAAACACGTGGTTAGCGACCACGACACCGACATCCGGCACCTTCTGTAGCTCTTCAATGGATGCGGCTTCGAGCGCCTCCAGCGTGCCAAAGTAGCCAGCCAGCCCGGCGGCCGTCGCCTCACCCACTTCGCGAATACCTAAGCCATAGAGGAAACGGGCGAAGGTCGTTTGTTTGGCTTTTTCCAGCGCGTTAACCACATTCTGTGCCGATTTCGGCCCCATGCGATCCAGCCCGGTAAGCTTACCAGCCGTCAACGTGAACAGGTCCGCTGGGGTGTGGACGTACTCTTTCTCCACCAGCTGGTCGATGATTTTATCGCCCATGCCGTCAACGTCGAGCGCGCGTCGGGAGACGAAATGCTTGAGCGCCTCTTTCCGCTGCGCGCCGCAGATCAAACCGCCGGTACAGCGGGCCACGGCTTCCCCTTCAACGCGTTCAACGTCGGAGTTACATACCGGGCAATGGGTCGGGAAAACAATCTCCTGCGTCACGTCAGGACGTTCAGAAAGCACCACGTTGACGACCTGCGGGATCACATCACCGGCGCGACGAATTACCACTTTATCGCCAATGCGCAGCCCCAGACGCTCAATTTCATCGGCGTTGTGCAGCGTTGCGTTGCTGACCAACACTCCCGCCACCTGAACCGGCTCCAGACGCGCCACTGGCGTAATCGCCCCGGTGCGCCCCACCTGGAATTCGACGTCGCGCACGAAGGTCATCTGCTCCTGGGCCGGGAATTTGAACGCCACCGCCCAGCGCGGAGCACGGGCGACAAAGCCAAGCTGTTCCTGCAGCGCCAGCGAGTTGACCTTAATCACCACGCCATCAATATCAAAACCTAACGTCGGACGATCTTCTTCAACCTTATGATAGTAAGCGAGTACTTCCTCCGGCGAGTCGCACAGCGTCACGCGGTCGCTCACCGGCAGTCCCCACGCTTTAAACTGCAGCAAACGCCCCAGATGGGTATCCGGCAGCACGCCGCCTTCCAGTACGCCCACACCGTAGCAGAAGAAAGTAAGCGGTCGCTTCGCTGTGATGCGCGGATCCAACTGGCGCAGCGAACCGGCGGCGGCGTTGCGCGGGTTAGCGAACACTTTGCTGCCGGTACGGCGCGCCTCTTCGTTAATCTTTTCAAACCCGGCCTGGGGCAGGAATACTTCACCGCGCACTTCCAGACGCGCCGGGATGTTGTCACCGTGCAGCTTCAGCGGAATAGCGCGGATAGTACGAACGTTAGAGGTAATATCCTCCCCGGTGGTGCCGTCGCCGCGCGTCGCCGCGCTGACCAGCACGCCATTTTCATAGAGAATGCTCACCGCCAGGCCATCAAGCTTCAGTTCACAGCACCAGGTCAGCTTATCGCTGCTGTTCAGGCGATCCTGAACGCGCTTGTTAAACGCCAGGAAGCTCTCTTCGTCAAAAACGTTATCCAGTGACAGCATCGGCACTTCGTGGCGAATCTGACTAAAGGCCGCCAGCGGCCCTGCACCGACACGCTGAGTCGGTGAGTCAGCGGTAACTAACTCAGGGTGCTGCGCCTCCAGCTCGCGCAGCTCGCGCATCAGGCGATCGTACTCGACGTCGGGCAGTTCCGGCGCATCCAGCACGTGATACAGGTATTCATGATGGCGAAGCGTCGCTCGCAGTTCATTCAGTCGTTGTTCTATTGGTTGCATATCACACCATCAATGATAAAAAACCCCCGACAGGCGGGGGTTCAGGAAGGATTGAAAACGCACGAACCTTATCAGGCGTTGGCGTCTTTCACTTCGCGAATACGATCCTGATACTCGCGCAGCTTTTGCGGGGTCATCATACGACGCTGATCGTCGAGCACCACGCCGCCCACTTCATCGGCAATGTACTGCGCCGACTGGAGCATCAACTTGAAGTTTTGCAGCTCGTCACCGTAGCCCGGCACCTGCATGAAAATCGTCACGCCAGGGGTCTGCATATCGCTCATGTTGTCCGGATCAAAGGTACCGGGTTTGAGCATATTTGCCAGGCTAAACAATGCCGGGCCGCTTCCATCCGGGCTAAGATGGCGGTGGAAGATGTTCATGTCGCCAAACTTAAATCCGGCCTGTTGAATGCTGTTGAGCAACAACTCACCGTTAATGTGCGAGCCCTGGTGAGCGGATACGTTCATCACGATCACCGTCTCTTTACGCTCTGGCTTGACCGGCTGAGCAGGTTCCGGCGCGGGCTGAGCGACCGGCTCAGGCTGCTGTACCGGCTGCGGCACTGGCGCTTCTACTGGCTGAGCGGGCTGTGGCGCAACGGGCTGCTGAGCAACCGGCTGCGGTTGCTGTACTGGCGCGTGCTGCGGCTGTTCAACAACCGGAGGGCGCACAGGCTGTTGCGGCTGCACAGGCTGCGGCGGTGGAACCGGCGCGTGCTGAGCAGGCTGATGCGGCGGTTGCACGGGCGGCTGCTGTACCGGCTCCTGCACGCGCGCAGGCTGAGGCGCCTGACGCTCGTAAGGCGGCTGGTACTGGTGTTGGGGCGCGTGACGAGGTGCTTCATGCTCCCCGGCAACCCCAGGGGCGTGATTAACCTTGTGGACACGAACTTCACCCACGCCTTCAACATTGTCATCAAAGTCATCTTCCGACTCATCGTCGGCATCACGAGACTTCATACGCTTGATTGGGCGATCGCGGAACATCGAGGAACGTTCTTTACGGCTCGTCCAGAAACCATGAACCAGTAAAGCGAGTATGGCGATCGCGCCAACAATGATTAATATCAGACGCAAATCCTGCATCATTATATTCTCTGTTGTTCTAACACCTTGCCACCACGGCAAACATTTACTCACTAAGAGTATTTGCCCATCACGTCAAGTGCAAGTGTACACATGACATTCACCGCATAAAGATGAATTAAATCGTACTTTTTGCTTGTTTTTCGAACATTTCTTAACTGGTCATTGTCCAACAACTCGCTAATATAGTGTCGTCTTTTAATGTAGTCAGACAAAGGAGCTTCATCTGACCATGGTTTCATCGTCCACCCCTGCCGCACGTAGCGGCGTTTACTATTTCTCTCAGGGCTGGAAACTGATCGGCTTGCCTGGCATTCGCCGATTCGTCATCTTACCGCTGTTGGTCAATATTGTGCTGATGGGCGGCGCCTTCTGGTGGCTGTTCAGCAAGCTGGAGAGCTGGATCCCCTCGCTGATGGGGCGTATTCCCGACTGGCTGCAGTGGCTGAGCTATCTGCTTTGGCCGGTTATCGTGATTTCGATTTTGCTGGTCTTCGGCTACTTCTTTTCTACTATCGCCAACTGGATAGCCGCACCGTTTAATGGCCTGCTGGCCGAGCAGCTGGAAGCGCGCTTAACCGGCGCAACTCCGCCGGATACCGGTATTGTCGGTATTATGAAAGACCTGCCGCGCATCATGAAACGTGAATGGCAGAAGCTGGCGTGGTATCTGCCGCGCGCCGTTGTGCTGCTATTGCTCTATTTCATTCCGGGCATTGGTCAGACGGTCGCACCGGTGCTGTGGTTCCTGTTCAGCGCGTGGATGCTGGCGATTCAGTACTGTGACTACCCGTTCGATAACCATAAGGTGCCGTTTAAAACCATGCGTGAAGCGCTGCGCACGCGTAAGGTCACCAACATGCAGTTTGGCGCGCTGACCAGCCTGTTCACCTTAATTCCGGTGCTTAACCTGGTGATCATCCCGGTAGCTATCTGCGGCGCGACGGCAATGTGGGTCGACTGCTATCGCGATAAACACGCGATGTGGAAGTAAGCGCCTGCTGTTTCAGGCAGTTGCTCAGGTGACTGGCATCGTAGAAGTGACAGTACTCGGCAATATCCCGCAGCGAGAGAACATCTTGCTGCATTAAAAATCGGGCGTGACGCAGCCGTAGGGCGATTAAATACTGCTGCGGCGTCATCCCGGTTCGCTGTTTAAAACGGCGCTGAAAGGTGCGTAGCGTCAATGAATAACGTTCCGCCAGCGTCGCCCACTCTACTCTGGACTGCCAGTGACACTCTATCCATGAGAGCGCAAGGCATAACCGTTCCTCCACGCTGAGTTGCGCATTCGTTTTCTGGCGATAACCCGGCAACTGGCTCAGCAGCCGCAGCAGGAAAGTTTCCTGCTGCGCGCTACGCAGCATCTCACTCTCGTTGCTCTCTCCCATCTCGGTGCAGGCAAATGCGTTAATCTCCCCCACGACCTTCAGCCACTCGGGGACCGCCATATACCATAACTGTGGCTCTGGTTCCTCAAACAGCAGCGCAGTACGACTTTTAAACCAGTTCAACTCTCCCAGCGGAACATGCAACAGGTTAATGACGCAGGTTTCCCGCATTTCAGTAAAAGCGTGACGATCGTCGGCGCGCAGCGCCATAAAAGAGCCCGCGCGCATAAACCAGGGGTAGCCGTTGACGATATGGGTCATCGTCCCGGAGAGCAAAAAGAGTATTTCGTGATAATCGTGATCGTGCTCGGGGTAAGCGATGCCTGGCAACCAATATTGCACGCAAACACGATCGCCGGGGCGATTGAATACGCGGGATTGATGCAAAGTTTGCATGGCCATTTCCTGAGCTATCGTCAGAGTAGCGAAATTAAACTGCCGGCGATTAGCTTGTCAAACACCTTATTTTTAAAGGGAAATAATTTAAAAATCACGGCTGAAAATTGAGTTTTATTGTCCTCAGGCAGCGATTGAAAAAGCGTCATTTTCATTCTGTGAGGGCCAACACAGCTTCTGAGGATAAAAACGACAGGCTGGCCGAAGGGTGGCAATCAGATAAAAGTCAGCGACGTTTATTCGGGCTAACGTAGCGCCATCATTTCGCGATGGAGTGGAATTATATGGTCAGCACGATAAATAAGCAGGCTTATATCAGAATAAGCCTCTGTCTGTTTGTTTTCTATTTTGCATGGTCCACCAGTTGGTCCTTTCTGGCAATCTGGCTGGCCGATAACGTCGGCCTGAACAGTGAAAAGATTGGCTTTGTCCTGTCAATCAACGCCCTGTTTGCGCTGGCGATGAAGCCCGTTTGCGGCTATATCATGGATAAGCTCGGCCTCGGCAAACACCTGCTGGTCATCGTGACCCTCGCTTCGGTGCTGGCGGCTCCCTTTTTCATCTGGGTCTATCAACCGCTGCTCGGTTTTAATCTGATTGCCGGTATGCTGGTTGGCGCGCTGTATCTTTCCTTCGCGTATCTGGCGGGGGTGCTGGTGTTTGAATCCTACGCCGACCGCTACAGCCGCGCCTGGTCTTTTGAGTTTGGCCGCGTGCGGATGTGGGGTTCGATGGGCTGGGCAGTGGCGTCGCTGTTTGCCGGGCAGCTGTTCAACCTGTCGCCGAGCTACAACTTCTGCGTCACATCGCTGGCCTGCGTGGTGCTGCTTATGCTGCTCGGCATGCTAAAAACGCAGGGCGAAGGTATCGACTGGCAGGCGGTGAACGCCGGGCAAAAAGCGCCGGTCAATAAAACTGACGTTAAAATGCTCTTTACCCAAAGCGGATTCTGGATCCTGATGCTCTTTTACGGCGGAATTATCTGGATGATGCAGAGCGCCGAACAGCAGTTCCCGCGTTATTTTGTCAGCTTCTTTGCCGACCATAAACTGGGTAACGCGATGCTCGGTTATATGGGTTCAGTTCAATCCGCCGTCGAATTCATTCTTATGTTTTCTATTCCCTGGCTGATTAATAAAGTCGGCGCGCGCAACGGTCTCTTGTTAGCGGGTTTTGTGATTGGACTGCGGCTGATTGTTTCCGCACTGGCGACCCACGCGTGGATGATTGCCATTATTAAACCCTTCTACGGTCTGGAAATGGCGCTGCTGCTGGTATCCATCTTTAAATACCTCTCCCTCTACTTCGATAAGCGCTTAACCGGTACCGTTTATATGGTGCTCGGCTGCTTTAACTACTTAGGTATTGCGCTCATCAACCCCATTGCCGGAATGCTCTACGATCGCTACGGCTTCGCCAAAACCTACCTGGTGATGGGCGTCATTGCCTGGGTGATTACGCTTATCGGCATTCAGGTGCTGGGTAAAGGACGCTATGGCCGCACCTCGCCAGCGCCGATCTCCGCGACTCAGGGCTAACGCATATCATGCCTCATCCACATGGATGGGGCTTATACCTTGTCTTATTCCATCCCGCTTGCCATTATTTCCCTTCAGTATATAGATATGCGAAATCCTTACTTCCGCAGAATCTTTAAGCAGGTATGCTGGTCCAGTACCCCAAATTTCATACAGTTAAGGACAGGCCATGAGTAAGATTTTTGAAGATAACTCCCTGACTATCGGTCATACGCCGCTGGTACGACTGAACCGCATCGGTAACGGGCGCATCCTGGCGAAGGTTGAATCACGTAACCCGAGCTTCAGCGTCAAATGCCGTATCGGTGCCAATATGATTTGGGATGCCGAAAAACGCGGTGTACTGAAACCGGGTATCGAGCTGGTTGAACCGACCAGCGGTAACACCGGTATCGCTCTGGCCTATGTCGCTGCCGCTCGCGGTTACAAACTGACGCTGACCATGCCGGAAACCATGAGTATCGAACGCCGTAAGCTGCTGAAAGCGCTGGGCGCGAACCTGGTGCTGACTGAAGGCGCGAAAGGGATGAAAGGCGCGATTCAGAAAGCGGAAGAAATCGTCGCCAGTAACCCGGAAAAATATCTGCTGCTGCAACAGTTCAGCAACCCGGCTAACCCGGAAATTCACGAAAAAACCACCGGCCCGGAAATCTGGGAAGATACCGACGGACAGGTTGACGTTTTCATTGCAGGCGTGGGCACCGGCGGTACGCTGACCGGCGTGTCTCGCTATATTAAAGGCACAAAAGGCAAAACGGATCTGATTTCCGTCGCCGTTGAACCTACCGACTCCCCGGTTATCGCTCAGGCGCTGGCCGGTGAAGAGCTGAAGCCAGGCCCGCATAAGATCCAGGGGATCGGCGCTGGTTTCATCCCGGGCAACCTCGATCTGAAGCTGATCGATAAAGTCGTCGCGATTACGAATGAAGAAGCCATCTCCACCGCGCGTCGCCTGATGGAAGAAGAAGGTATTCTGGCCGGGATCTCTTCCGGTGCAGCGGTTGCCGCAGCGCTGAAACTCCAGGAAGATGAAACCTTTACCAATAAGAATATTGTGGTTATCCTACCGTCTTCGGGTGAACGCTATTTGAGCACGGCGTTGTTCGCAGATCTCTTCACTGAGAAAGAACTGCAACAGTAATGCCAGCGCGTTAAAATTGTGTAAAAAAGCACCCTTTTGGGTGCTTTTTTGTGGTGCACGTCAAACTTTTACCCCCCCTGGCATTGCTTCACCTCCGTAGGTCTGGTATTTAACCATCATATTTATTTTGAGCCGCGAAATTATTCATTACAGCTTTTCCTGTGCTGAATCGATTTTATGATTTGGTTCAAATCCTGCTTTCGCGGCATAATGTTTAATGATAAGCGAAACGTCAAAGGCCAGAAGCGTCTGCGTCGGAAGGTTTGTCGCCGATGGTAGTGCTGATTTTGTGGACGTCGCTTGAATTGAGTAATACAGGCTAAAGTGTAGCCACCAGGCTAGACTTTAGTTCCACAACACTAAACCTATAAGTTGGGGAAATATAATGTTCCAGCAAGAAGTTACCATTACCGCTCCGAACGGTCTGCATACCCGCCCTGCTGCTCAGTTTGTTAAAGAAGCGAAAGGCTTCACTTCTGAGATCACTGTGACTTCCAACGGCAAAAGCGCTAGCGCGAAAAGCCTGTTCAAACTGCAAACTCTGGGCCTGACTCAGGGTACTGTTGTCACCCTGTCCGCAGAAGGTGAAGACGAGCAGAAAGCAGTTGAGCATCTGGTTAAACTGATGGCTGAACTCGAGTAAGTTCAACGAGTTCTTTTAAATATCAGTCACAAGTAAGGTAGGGTTATGATTTCAGGCATTTTAGCATCCCCGGGTATCGCTTTCGGTAAAGCATTGCTGCTGAAAGAAGATGAAATTGTCATCGACCGGAAGAAAATTTCTGCCGATAAGGTTGAGCAGGAAGTTGAGCGTTTTCTGAACGGTCGCGCTAAGGCGTCCGCGCAGCTCGAAGCTATCAAAACTAAAGCTGGCGAAACTTTCGGTGAAGAAAAAGAAGCCATCTTCGAAGGGCATATCATGCTGCTCGAAGATGAGGAGCTGGAGCAGGAAATCATAGCCCTGATTAAAGATAAGAACATGACGGCTGACGCGGCTGCGCATGAAGTTATCGAAGGTCAGGCGACTGCCCTGGAAGAACTGGATGATGAATACCTGAAAGAACGTGCGGCTGACGTACGTGACATCGGTAAGCGCCTGCTGCGCAACATCCTGGGTCTGGCGATTATTGACCTGAGCGCGATTCAGGACGAAGTTATCCTGGTTGCCGCTGACCTGACGCCGTCAGAAACCGCACAGCTGAACCTGAAAAAGGTGCTGGGTTTCATCACTGACGTCGGTGGCCGTACTTCCCACACTTCCATCATGGCGCGTTCCCTGGAACTGCCAGCGATCGTGGGTACCGGTAGCGTCACCACTCAGGTGAAAAATGGCGACTATCTGATTCTGGATGCCGTAAACAACGTGGTTTACGTCAACCCAACCAACGAAGAAATTGACAAGCTTCGTGCCGTTCAGGAGCAGGTTGCTTCTGAGAAAGCCGAACTGGCAAAACTGAAAGATCTGCCGGCAATCACCCTTGATGGCCACCAGGTTGAAGTTTGTGCCAACATCGGTACCGTGCGTGATATCGACGGTGCTGAGCGTAACGGCGCTGAAGGTGTTGGTCTGTACCGCACCGAATTCCTGTTCATGGACCGCGACGCGCTGCCAACTGAAGAAGAACAGTTTGCTGCGTACAAAGCCGTTGCTGAAGCCTGTGGCTCTCAGGCGGTGATTGTTCGTACCATGGATATCGGCGGCGATAAAGAGCTGCCGTACATGAACTTCCCGAAAGAAGAGAACCCGTTCCTGGGCTGGCGTGCCGTGCGTATCGCGATGGATCGTAAAGAGATCCTGCGTGACCAGGTACGCGCCATCCTGCGTGCTTCCGCTTTCGGTAAGCTGCGCATCATGTTCCCGATGATCATCTCCGTTGAAGAAGTGCGTGCACTGAAGAAAGAGATCGAGATCTACAAACAGGAACTGCGTGACGAAGGTAAAGCATTTGACGAGTCAATCGAAATCGGCGTGATGGTGGAAACACCGGCGGCGGCGACAATTGCGCGTCATTTAGCCAAAGAAGTTGATTTCTTTAGTATCGGCACCAATGATTTAACGCAGTATACTCTGGCAGTTGACCGTGGTAATGATATGATTTCACATCTTTACCAGCCAATGTCGCCGTCTGTCCTCAACTTGATCAAGCAAGTTATTGATGCTTCTCATGCTGAAGGCAAATGGACTGGCATGTGTGGTGAGCTTGCAGGCGACGAACGTGCTACACTTCTGTTGCTGGGGATGGGTCTGGACGAATTCTCTATGAGCGCCATTTCTATCCCGCGCATTAAGAAGATTATCCGTAACACGAACTTCGAAGATGCGAAGGTATTAGCAGAGCAAGCACTTGCGCAACCAACAACAGACGAATTACTGGCGTTGGTTAACAAGTTCATTGAAGAAAAAACAATCTGCTAATCCACGAGACGCGGCCCAAATTACTGCTTAGGAGAAGATCATGGGTTTGTTCGATAAACTGAAATCTCTGGTTTCTGATGATAAAAAAGACACCGGAACCATTGAGATCATTGCACCGCTCTCTGGTGAAATCGTCAACATCGAAGACGTACCGGATGTAGTGTTTGCTGAGAAAATCGTTGGTGATGGCATTGCTATCAAACCGACCGGCAACAAAATGGTTGCGCCGGTTGACGGCACCATCGGTAAAATCTTTGAAACCAACCACGCTTTCTCTATCGAATCCGATAGCGGCATCGAGCTGTTCGTTCACTTCGGTATCGACACCGTTGAACTGAAAGGCGAAGGTTTCAAACGTATCGCGGAAGAAGGCCAGCGCGTGAAAGTTGGCGACACCGTTATCGAGTTCGATCTGCCGCTGCTGGAAGAGAAAGCCAAGTCTACCCTGACGCCGGTTGTTATCTCCAACATGGACGAGATCAAAGAGCTGACTAAGCTTTCCGGTAGCGTTACCGTGGGTGAAACTCCGGTGATTCGCATTAAGAAGTAATTCTTAACCGCATATAAAAATGGCGCCGATTGGCGCCATTTTTTTTGCCTGTAGGCCTGATAAGCGCAGCGCCATCAGGCAATATGCCATACGATTGCCGGATGGCGGCGCAAGCGCCTTATCCGGCCTACCAATTACAGCTGCGAGGTCACCGGGCGAAAGCATGGCTCGCGCATCAGGATTTTCATCCCCTCCGGGCCACTTTCCACTATCCGACGTTCGGAATCGGACACCTGCAGCTCACATTGATAACCACCGGTGACGCCGAACATCGCACGCGCGACGCAGGCATCCTCCAGCGCATTTTGCCCACTGGTATCAAAATGGCCCACCAGACGCCCGTTATGGCGAATAACCAGACGGTAGCTCTTCATCGCACCTCCTCTGCCGGCGGCAGAATTAATTCATCGCAGCCGCATTTCTGTGTCCAGCTCATCACCTCAAGCACCCGCTGTGCCGCATCATGGGCGGCATCGGACAGCGTTTTTTTCTGCACAATGCCGCTAATCAGCTCGGCGCAGAACAGATCGCCAGTGCCTTTTAAGTCCGTTTCCAGACGTGGATGGTCAATGATGGCCGTAGATTCCGCGGTCACTACCGCCACCGTAATATTTTCTGTCGTCTGGCCCGGCGCGCTGGTGATCACCACCCATTTTAGCGTCTCAGATAACAGCGATTGCGCCGCCGAAATCGCCTCATTCAACGTGCCACAGGGCTTACCACTCAGCATTTCCAGCTCGAATACGTTCGGCGTTAGCCCCTGCGCCAGCGGCAACAGGTGCGTACGATAGGCCTCTGGAATTTCTGCCTTCACATACATCCCGCTGTCGACATCGCCAATCACCGGGTCGACCAGAATGCAGATATCCGGATGCGTGATCTTCACCATTTTCAGCCACTGCGCCAGCAGCGCAATCTGCTCAGCGCTGCCCATATAGCCGGTGGTCACGGCCTTCAGCTCGCGCAACGCGTCACGTTCATTCAGTGCGGTGAGATAACCGCCAAACCATTCGCCGGGAATAATTCCACCGTAGAACGTCTCGTAATGCGGCGTGTTGCTGAACAGCACCGTTGGCACCGCGGTGACCCGTAGGCCATGCGCTTTTATGGCCGGAACGGCAATGCTGTTGCCGACGCTGCCGTAAACCACCAGAGACTGCACCGCAACGATATCCGTTTGCAGCGCGCGGTGCGTATCGTTGAAGAGCACCGACTGTATTTCACTATCCTGCCCCATCTCCTTCTCCTCATGACTCTGGACAGCGGGCGAGCGCCTCACTATTATCGTCATATGCTAAATTTCATTTTGTCATAGGTCAATAATGATCGACGGAAAAAGCGCCAACGAAATCTTTGACAGTATTCGTCAGCATATCACCAGCGGCCAACTGGCGAAGGGTGAAACGCTGCCGCCGGTCAGGGAACTGGCTGCAAGACTGGGGGTAAACCGTAATACGGTGGCGTCTGCCTACAAACGGCTGGTGACCTCAGGACTGGCGCTAAGCCTGGGACGCAACGGCACCGTTGTGAAAGAGACACCTGCGCCAACGGCACTGGAAGGTGGGAATCCGCATACGCCGCTCACCGACCTTTCCAGCGGAAACCCGGCGACGACCAGATTACCTGACCTGGCGCGTTATCTTTCGCACATCAGCCGCACGCCACGCCTTTACGGTGATGCGCCGGTGTCTCCAGCGCTGTATGACTGGGCGCTGGCATGGATGCAGGATGCCATGCCCGCCGCCGGCGATATCGACCTGACCAACGGCGCGGTGGATGCCATTGAGCGCCTGCTCTGCGCGCACTTGCTCCCCGGCGACAGCGTGGTTGTGGAAGACCCCTGCTTTCTCAGCAGCATTAGCATGCTGCGCTACAGCGGTTTTAATGCCAGCCCGGTAGAGATTGATGGCGAAGGACTGGTGGCGGAAAAGCTTGAACTGGCGCTCGCCAAAGGCGCGCGCGCGGTGATTTTAACGCCACGCGCCCACAACCCCACAGGCTACAGCCTGAGCGCCGCTCGCGCCGCCGCTATCCAGCAGGTGCTGAGTCGCTACCCGCAGGTACTGGTTATTGTCGATGACCACTTTGCGCTGCTGTCGTCCGCGGCCTGGCATCCGGTACTCACGCCGCAAACCCAGCACTGGGCCGTGGTTCGATCAATGTCTAAAACGTTAGGCCCGGACCTGCGGCTGGCTTTTGTCGCCAGCGACCCGGCCACGTCAGCCAGGCTAAGACTACGGCTTAACGCCGGTAGCCAATGGGTCAGCCATCTGTTACAGGATCTGGTTTACGCTTGCCTGGCGGACGAAGCCTACCAACGTACTCTCACCGAATCCCGCCTGTTTTATGCTGGCCAACAGCAGAAACTGGCTGAGGCACTGGGCCGCCACGGTGTAGACGGCGTGCTTCAGGGGGACGGCCTGAACCTATGGCTACCGCTTGCAACTCCCAGTCAGCGTACAGCGTTTGCGCTGGCAAAAGCTGGCTGGCTGGTCCGCGAAGGTGAAGCGTTTGGCGTCAACGCGCCCGCGCACGGCCTGCGTATCACCCTTTCAACCCTTAACGACAACGACATCAATCGTCTGGCGTCCGATATTTATCATGCGCTTAGCCTCTGACAGGAGAACATCCATGCGCGTCCATTTTGTGCTTCACGAATCGTTTGAATCCGCAGGCGCTTACCTCCCCTGGGCCGAGTCTCGCGGCCACGACGTTAGCTGGACTCACGTCTATCGGTATGAAAGTGTCCCCGACAACGCTGACGGCTTTGATATGCTGGTGGTGTTCGGCGGACCTCAGTCGCCACGTACTACGCTTGCCGAGTGCCCCTACTTTGATTCACAAGCCGAGCAGCGGTTGATTCGTCAGGCGATAGACGCCGGGCGCACCGTCGTCGGCATCTGCCTGGGTTCGCAGCTGATTGGTGAAGCGCTAGGCGCAGCCGTTTGTCAGAGCCCGGAAAAAGAGATTGGTCACTACCCGATTATCCTCACCGCAGCAGGCCAACAGCACCCGCTGTTCAGCCACTTTGGCTCACCGCTCACCGTCGGCCACTGGCACAACGACATGCCGGGCTTAGCCGCCGGAACGGTCATTCTGGCCGAAAGTGATGGCTGTCCACGTCAGATCGTACAATATGGCGATAAGGTGTACGGCTTCCAGTGCCATATGGAATTTACCGCCGAGGCGGTTGAAGGGCTGATTCAACACTCTGAACAGGAGTTGGCTGAGGCCAAAGGCAAGCCATTCATTCGCTCAGTAGATGAGATGCGTACCCATGATTATCGTGAAATGAACCAGAAACTGTGGGAATTTCTTGATAAGCTGACCCAATCGCCCTCCAGTTCGTCTACGGCGCAGCGCCACCGGGATCGCACACGGTTATAAGGAGAATACATGCCAGCATCATCGCTAAGAGCCGTTATCGAAGCCTGCGACCGCGCCATCTCGCAGGAAAACTACGCCACGTTGATGGAATACTATGCCGACGACGCCACCCTGGTCGTCAAGCCGGGGATGGTAGTCAGCGGCAAGGAAAACATCCGCAAAGCGTTTATCGCCATCGCTGATTACTTTCAGCATCGACTGGTGGTAACGCAGGGTCGTATGGAGATTATTGAAGGGGGCGATAACGCGCTGGTGATTATGGAAACGCGGTTAGATATCCCGCTCGCCGAAGGGGGCACGACACAGGTCACGCGCCGTGCGACCTACGTGTTTCGCCAGCAGGAAGGGCGTTGGCTGTGCACGGTAGACAACTCCTACGGCACCGACCTGCTGGATAGTCCTGCGGTTTAGATCCCCGCCCCCTGGCTGAAGTGCTCTTCGCCAAACACGCCGGTAGACAGGTAGCGATCGCCGCGATCGCAGATGATCGCTACCACCACAGCTCCCGGATTCTGTTCCGCTACGCGAATCGCGCCGGCAACCGCGCCACCGGAACTGACGCCGCAGAACACCCCTTCTTTTACCGCCAGCGCGCGCATGGTATTTTCCGCGTCGTTCTGGTGAATATCCAGCACCTGGTCCACCAGGCTGGCGTTGAAAATCCCTGGCATATACTCGGCAGGCCAGCGGCGAATGCCCGGAATGCTGCTGCCCTCTTCCGGCTGTAGGCCAACGATGGTGACTGCTTTCTCCTGTTCGCGCAGAAAACGCGACACGCCGGTAATGGTGCCAGTGGTGCCCATGCTGGAAACAAAATGGGTGATACGCCCTTCTGTTTGCTGCCAGATTTCCGGGCCGGTGGTGGTGTAGTGTGCGTACGGGTTGTCAGGATTGTTGAACTGATCCAACAGCTTGCCTTCACCGCGTTGGGCCATCTCCAGCGCTAAATCGCGGGCGCCTTCCATCCCCTGTTCTTTGGTCACCAGAATCAATTCGGCGCCGTAGGCACGCATCGCCGCACGGCGTTCCTGGCTCATGTTATCCGGCATCAGCAGCTTCATGCGGTAGCCTTTCAGCGCGGCAATCATCGCCAGTGCAATACCGGTATTTCCGCTGGTGGCTTCAATCAGTACGTCACCCGGTTTGATTTCACCACGCTTTTCCGCCTCGACGATCATCGACAGCGCCGCGCGGTCTTTTACCGACCCTGCCGGGTTGTTACCTTCCAGTTTGATCCAGATTTCGCTGCCGTTTTCCGGCCCCAGACGCTGCAATTTGACCAGCGGCGTGTTGCCGATCGTTTGTTCTAATGTATTCACTTCTGCTGTCCAATAAAAAACCCGGCAGCGTTTTGCGTACCGGGCCGTCGGCCGGGCAAGCGTAGCGCCCCCCGGCAAAACCACGTGCGATTAAGCTATCAGGCCGTTTCGGCCAGAGCAAGCGTCTCATGGGATTCGATCCGCTCGTCACCATGATACAAACGCGCGTTCTGTAAGCCGACAAACAGACGCTCGCCGCGCAGCGGCGCGTCGTCACCGCGCATCACCACGGTTAGCGGATCGTGATACCACCCCAGCGGCTGCACGACTAATTGGGTGTAGTGCCCTTTCGGGCTGGCTTCCAGCACCTGCACAGGCAGCGGCGAATCGAGGCTGGTACGGCGGCTGACATCCACTTCCCACGGACGCAGGAACAGATCCACGGGCCCCTGATAGGATGGCGTGTAGCCTAACGGCCAGCGGTGTGCGCCGACGTGGAACTGCCCGCCGCGCACAATACCCTGCAGACGGTTCACTTCACCCATAAACTCCAGCACGAAGCGCGTAGCTGGCTCGCGCCATACCTGATCCGGCTCGTCGGCCTGTTCAATATTGCCCTGGCTCATCACCACCACGCGGTTGGCAACTTCCATCGCCTCTTCCTGGTCGTGGGTGACGAACACGCTGGTGAATTTCAGCTCTTCATGCAGCTGACGCAGCCAGCGACGCAGCTCTTTACGCACCTGCGCATCCAGCGCGCCGAACGGTTCATCGAGCAGTAAAATTTGTGGCTCCACCGCCAACGCGCGAGCCAGCGCCACACGCTGCTTTTGCCCGCCGGAAAGCTGCGCCGGATAGCGATCGGCAAGGTGCGCCAGTTGCACCATCTCCAGCAGTTTGGTCACTTTCGCTTTAATGGTGGCGGCATTGGGTCGTTCACGACGCGGCAGCACCGTCAAACCGAAAGCAATGTTGTCAAACACCGTCATATGGCGGAACAGCGCATAGTGCTGGAACACGAAACCCACCTTACGATCGCGCGCATGCAAGCGACTGACGTCAGTGCCGTGGAAACGGATGTGCCCACTGGTCTGGTGCTCCAGCCCGGCGATAATACGCAGCAGCGTGGTTTTCCCGGAGCCAGAGGGCCCCAACAGCGCGACCATCTGGCCGGAAGGGATATCCAGAGAGATATCATTCAGCACCTGGGTGCGACCAAAAGATTTCTTAATATTGGCAATCTCAATGCTCATGATTTCCCTCCTGTTGCGCGCGTTTTTCTTGATTATGCAAACGCCACTGCAACGCACTCTTTAAAAACAACGTCAGAATCGCCATCAGGGTCAGCAGCGCCGCCGCGGTAAAGGAACCGACGGCGTTGTAATCCTGTTCAAGCAGTTCAATCTGTAACGGTAACGACAGCGTCTCGCCGCGAATTGAGCCGGAAACCACCGATACCGCGCCGAACTCGCCGATAGCGCGAGCGTTGGTCAACACCACGCCGTACAGCAGCGCCCAGCGAATATTCGGTAACGTTACGCGTCTGAACATTTGCCAGCCGGACGCGCCAAGCAGAATCGCCGCTTCATCTTCCTGACTACCCTGGCTGAGCATCACCGGGACCAGCTCGCGAACCACAAACGGACAGGTGACAAAGATGGTCACCAGCACCATGCCCGGCCAGGCAAACATAATTTGCAGGTTGTGTGCTTCCAGCCAGCCGCCAAGCGGACCGTTGGAGCCGTAAAACAGCAGATACACCAGACCCGCCACGACCGGCGAGACCGCAAACGGGATGTCCAGCAGCGTCAGCAGCAACTGACGGCCCGGGAAGTCAAAACGCGTCACCAGCCAGGCGAGCAGCACGCCGAATACCAGGTTTACCGGCACGGTAATCAGCGCAATCATCACCGTCAGCCAGATGGCGTGCAGCATGTCCGGATCGGCCAGGTTTTGTAATACCGGCATTAATCCTTTGCTGAACGCCTGGATGAAGATATAAATCATCGGCACCAACAGGATAAGGGCCGAAACCAGTACCCCGGTACCTATCAGAAACCATTTGCCCCAGTTAAAGCGGGGCGCGTCATAACGCTTCAATTGAGTCACTTCCGCCATTAATGACCTACCACACGCCGACCAAAGCGACTTTGCAAAGTATTGATGGTGAACAGCAGCAGCAGAGAGGCTGCAAGGATCACCGAAGCAATCGCACTCGCCGCCGGATAATCAAACTCCTGCAGGCGAATAAAGATCATCAGCGAGGTCACTTCCGTCTTCCATGCGATGTTGCCAGCGATGAATATCACCGCGCCAAACTCGCCGAGGCTACGCGTAAAGGACAGCGCCACACCCGCCAACAGCGCCGGAGACAGCTCCGGCAGCACCACTTTACGGAAGCTCTGCCAACGCGTTGCGCCCAGGGTTTCTGCCGCTTCTTCATACTCCGGGCCTAATTCCTCCAGCACGGGCTGCACGGTACGCACCACGAATGGGATACTGGTAAACGCCATTGCCACCGCGATGCCGATCCAGGTATAGGTCACCTTGATATCAAACTTCGCCAGCCATTCGCCGTACAAACCGTTTACCGAGAACAGCGATGCTAACGTCAGGCCAGCCACAGCCGTCGGCAGCGCGAACGGCAGATCCATCAAGGCATCCAGCAACGTGCGGCCAGGAAAACGGTAGCGCGTTAAAATCCACGCCATCAGCAAACCAAATACGCCGTTAAAGATAGAGGCGACAAATGCCGACAACAGCGTCACCTTATAGGCGGCGACCACCTGCGGGTTGCTGATCACCTCCCAATACTGCGACCAGCTCATCTCAGCGAGCTGCATCACCAGCGCGCTGAGCGGCAGTAACAGAATCAAACAGACAAACAGCAGACTGGTGCCGAGGCTTAAGGTAAAGCCCGGCAGCACACGCCTGGAGGAAACAGCAAACATTACTTACGCCCCGCCGCTAACAGCTTGTCTAACTCGCCACCGCTGGCGAAGTGCGTCTTCATCACTTCCGGCCAGGCACCAAACTTGTCCTCCACGCGGAACAGATCGGTCTGCGGGAATTTATCTTTCAGCTTATCCATCACCTGCGGGTTATTCACGCGGTAGTAGTAATCGGTGATGATGGTCTGCGCCTGCGGGCTGTACAGATAGTTCAGGTAAGCCTTCGCCGCCTTCTCGGTACCGTTGGCCTTCACGTTTTTATCCACCCATGCCACCGGGAACTCCGCAAGAATATTGACCTTTGGCACCACCACTTCAAAGCCCTGTGCTTCATACTGTTTGCGGATGTTGTTCACTTCGGATTCGAAAGTGATCAGCACATCGCCCAGACCACGCTCCACGAAAGTGGTGGTTGCGCCACGGCCGCCGGTATCAAACACTTCGACGTTTTTCAGGAACTGGGTCATAAACTGCTCGGTTTTCGCTTTATCGCCACCGTCAGCTTGATCCGCCGCGCCCCACGCCGCCAGGTAGGTATAGCGCGCGTTACCGGAGGTTTTTGGGTTCGGGAAAATCAGCTTCACGTCCGGGCGCACCAGATCATTCCAGCTGTGGATATTCTTCGGGTTGCCCTTACGTACCAGGAACGCCATGGTCGAATAGAACGGCGAGCTGTTATTCGGCAAACGCGCCTGCCAGTCCGCCGGAATCAGGTTGCCCTTGTCATGCAGAATCTGCACGTCGGTTACCTGGTTATAAGTTACAACGTCTGCTTTTAAGCCCTGCAGAATTGCCAGCGCCTGTTTGGAAGAACCGGCATGGGACTGCTTGATTGTCAGTTTGTCCCCCCCATTCTCCTGCGCCCACTGCTGCTCAAACGGCGTATTCAGGGCGGCAAACAGCTCGCGGGAAACGTCATAGGAGC
Source organism: Kluyvera sp. CRP (assembly GCF_019930565.1). Classification (NCBI taxonomy): domain Bacteria; kingdom Pseudomonadati; phylum Pseudomonadota; class Gammaproteobacteria; order Enterobacterales; family Enterobacteriaceae; genus Kluyvera; species Kluyvera sp. CRP. The sequence continues at coordinate 4,833,176 of NZ_CP082841.1, forward strand.
TGTTCAACAGTTCCGTCGCCTGCGCCTGAGCCATCAGCAGCACAGATGCCGCCAGAGTCAGGTATCCTTTTTTCAGTAACTTAATCGCCATTGCGCACCCTATAGTGTGAGGACTTTCTGAGCATCAGTGTATTTATAACGGGTACTAAAGGAGTAACGGTTTTATATACCGTTTAGTGATTTGGAAGTTGAAAAGGGAATAAGCGGCGAATGCGACTTTCTGGAGCACAATTCCAGAATCGTAACTGCATTCTGACAAAGCGCAAACATGCGGGCAAAGTGCCAGATATGGAGAATACGTTTGGTTTTGCTCGTCAGCTCAGACAAAGGCTGACACCAGAGGAACGCCGGTTATGGTATCAATTGCGGGATCGCCGATTTGCGCGGTTTAAGTTTCGCCGCCAGCATCCGGTTGGGCCGTTTATTCTTGATTTTGCCTGCTGTGCGGCACATCTTGCCGTCGAGTTGGATGGGGGGCAGCATGATGAAAGAAGCGGGTACGATGCGCGGAGAACAGCGTGGCTTGAGCGACAAGGATGGAGAGTGCTGAGATTCTGGAATAACGAACTAATAGACAATGAGGAAGCTGTGTTGGCGCAGATTCTGGAGGCTCTGGTGTCGCAATTACCCTCACCCCGGCCCTCTCCCTGAGAGGGAGAGGGTGAAAAACGAGCCTGACCATCAGTTTCGTTACATCAAACCGCATCAAACGGTCCCCTCTCCCCCTGGGGAGAGGGTTAGGGTGAGGGGCGGCTCTGAATTACAACGCCACCAGCTTATCCAGCGAAGGCGCAAAGTAATACCCACCGGTCACCGGCTTAGTAAAGCGCAGCATTGCGTCACGCTTACCGTCGGTATCGCCAAACATGCTCAGCAACTGCTGTTCAATATTGTGCAAACGCGCGCAGTAAGCGCAGAAGTACAGGCCGTGCGTACCGCTGGCCGTGCCGTACGGCAGGCTCTGACGCACAATCTTCAGTCCTTTACCATCTTCTTTCAGGTCTACGCGAGTCAGGTGCGAGGTTTCCGGACGATCGTCGCCGTCGATCTCTTCGTTGGCTTCTTTGGTACGGCCAATCATCATTTCCTGATCCGGCACGCTCATGCGGTTAAGCTGCTTGAGGTTGTGCTCCCAGCGCTGCACGAAAACATAGCTGCCGCCCGCGTCGACGCCGTCTTTGATCACCGCCACTTCACGACGGGTTTCTTCACCGGCCGGGTTTTCAGTGCCGTCAACAAAGCCGCTCAGGTCGCGTTCTTCAACCCAACGGAAGCCGTGTACTTCTTCCTGCACGTCCAGCGAGTCGCCAAAAGCGGCCAGCGCGGCCTGGGCCACGGAGAAGTTCACGTCATGACGCAGAGAGAGGATGTGGATCAGTACGTCAAACTGCGTGGAAGGCGCCAGCCCCTTGCCATACTGAGGAAAATCTTTCAGTTCCTCAGCGCCCACGCCGCCACTCAGCTCGCGCCAGGTGTCGTGGCCAAACGCAACTACCGCGCCTAAATGCGCTTCCGGGAATTTATCCTGGAACGCCGCCAGCTTTTCGGCAAAAATTTTGCTGCCGGCACGCAGGGCGTTAACGTCCCCTTTCACATTGGCTTCAATCCAAATCGCCGCGCGGCAATGTTCCGGCAAAATGCCGCTCTGAACCTGAGACATCGCTCCTCCTGAAAATAAAATGCCACGACGTCGTGGCATAGAAAAACCTCACATATTGTACCCGCTTTTCACCGCAGCGGGTCAATTCAACATCAAATTTAGCGTCGCCAGATGATTTTCGACAGCGTCCAGTTTTTCAGCGCGTCGTCAGGTGGCATGAGGCCCTGCGGCCCCTGCCAGGTGCCGGAGAACTGATAGCTAATGTGCTGGCTGTCTTTCGCTTTACATTCCACGACGTTACTTTCGTCTCCGCTTGCGGCCTGGCAGTGACCATACGCTTTGTCGTAGAGCGTATTGAAGGCCGTGCCGACCTTCGCCCCGTCGGCGGCGACAATGCCGTCATCCAGCACATCAACACGACTGACGGTACCGCTGTCACCGTTGATGACCATTGCCACCTTGTCGCCACGCAGCGCTTCAAAATAGCGGACGATGTTGCCGTCATGCGCCTTCATGCCGCTACGTAGGCGGTAATCGCTGCCGAGTGCGTCGCTAATCGCCTGCTCGCTCAGCGCCGTGGTGCCGGTAATGCCGCCAACGCCCTGCTCGGTCACGCCAGCAGAAGATCCAAACCAGTTCCACGGATAGGCCGCCGACCAGTTAACCGAAGACAATGTTGAACAGCCGGTCAGCGCCAGCGGCAGTGCACACAAGAGTAAACGCAGCGATTTCATTCCTACTTCCTATAAATTCAAGTCAGGCCTATTGGAGTCCAGTAAACACAAAAAGTGCCGTTCAATCTGTGACATCACGAAAACAGGCGCGTAAACGTTGATTGCTCAGCAGCCACCACAGAGCATAAATATCGAGAACCAGCAGGCTTACTCCAACGCCGGAGACGGCTTCGCCGCTGAGCCACGACCACGGCTGCCAAAACAGGAGAATCAACTGGGCCACAACTAACGACGGATGAAGGAAACGCCATAAACGCGGGTAGACATGCCGCCGTCCGCTAAGCAAAAACGTCAGCACCGCCGGTACGCCGGGCAGCAGGCCAATCCAGAAGAGACTGTGGTCGGGGTAGAACAAATTCAGTAAGGCATCGCCCTGATCGCGGGAGGCCCCCGCCATCAGGAACAATACCCACGTCCGCGCTTGCAACAACAGCAGGCACCAGAACAGAAACGGCAAGCGCAGGCGACCTTGCGCATCGTAATCAGCGGGCGAGAAATCAGTACTCTTCATCTTCGATCAGGCGCTTTCCTAAGCTTTGGGCATCGGCGTGTTCATAGCCCAGTCGCTCGTACATGCCCAGCACCACGTCGTTTTCTTCGCGCACCATAATCTGGATTTTCGGACAGCCGCGAGCAATGAGTTTTTTCTCAAGACGGTTGAGCAACGCGTTGGCAATGCCGCGCCCGCGATACTCCGGGTGCACGCCGAGATAGTAGGCCGACCCGCGATGGCCGTCATAGCCGCCCATGATGGTGCCAACCACTTCGCCGTTCACTTCCGCCACCAGAAACAGGCTGACGTCATGATTCACCTTCCGTTCGATGTCCATCTCAGGATCGTTCCATGGTCGCAGCAGATCGCATCGCTCCCACAGGGTGATGACCTCTTCAAAGTCCGACTGGCGAAAAACGCGTATCTCCATGGTATTGCCCACCTTTTCAGGTTTAAAAACAGTGATTATGGCGTGAACGGCCAATTTAGCCAATATCTGACGCGGCACAGTGAAAAAAATGGCATAATAAGGTACAGACACGTATTGAAATGAAAAGTAAAACAATTCTCATCGCGAACAGTCGTAACCAAAATCGCGATACGATATAACATACAGATTCTTGTTTTTACAACTCAGGCCGGAATGAGCACGTTTAAACCTTTAAAAATACTGACTTCGCGCCGTCAGGTGCTAAAAGCCGGATTGGCTGCGCTCACGCTGTCGGGAATCGCGTCTCAGGCAGCCGCGAAAGACACAACATTAAAAACCAGCAATGGTCACAGCAAACCAGCGAAAAAATCATCGAATCGCCGACTGGTCATGCTGGACCCAGGCCACGGCGGTATTGATACCGGCGCAATTGGCCACAACGGTTCCAAAGAAAAGCACGTCGTACTGGCGATTGCTAAAAACGTGCGCGCCATTTTGCAGAAAAACGGTATCGACGCCAAACTGACCCGTTCAGGCGACACCTTTATTCCGCTGTACGATCGGGTTGAGATTGCCCACAAGCACGGCGCGGACCTGTTTATGTCGATCCACGCCGATGGTTTTACCAATCCGTCCGCTGCGGGCGCGTCGGTGTTTGCCCTCTCCAACCGCGGGGCCAGTAGCGCCATGGCAAAATATCTGTCAGACCGTGAAAACGCCGCCGATGAACTGGCGGGTAAAAAGGCCAAGGATAAAGACCATCTGCTCCAGCAGGTGCTGTTCGATCTGGTGCAAACCGATACCATCAAAAACAGCCTCACGCTCGGCTCGCACGTGCTGAAGAAAATCAAGCCCGTGCATAAGCTGCATAGCCGCAGCACTGAACAAGCCGCGTTCGTGGTGCTGAAGTCGCCGTCGATCCCGTCGGTGCTGGTGGAAACCTCGTTTATCACCAACCCGGCGGAAGAAAAACTGTTGGGTACCGCCGCGTTTCGCCAGAAAATAGCCGATGCGATTGCTTCTGGCATCATCAGCTACTTCCACTGGTTCGATAACCAGAAAGCCCACGCGAAGCGCCGCTGATGAAGATTAACGTAGAGCAGGTCAAAGCCTTTCTGCTCGGGCTACAGGACGATATTTGTCGGCAGCTTGAGCAGCTCGATGGCAGCGCATTTATTGAAGATAGCTGGCAGCGTGCAGCCGGCGGCGGTGGCCGCAGCCGGGTGCTACGCGATGGCGCACTGTTTGAGCAAGCGGGCGTGAATTTCTCCCACGTACACGGCGACGCCATGCCCGCTTCCGCCACGGCGCACCGTCCGGAGCTGGCAGGACGTAGCTTCGAAGCGATGGGCGTCTCGCTGGTTATCCATCCGCGCAATCCGTATGTGCCAACCAGCCACGCCAATGTGCGCTTTTTTATTGCTGAAAAGCCCGGTGCAGAGCCGGTGTGGTGGTTCGGCGGCGGTTTCGATTTAACCCCCTACTACGGCTTTAACGAAGACGCTGTGCACTGGCACACCGTCGCACGCGACCTGTGTCAGCCGTTTGGTGACGACGTCTACCCGCGCTACAAAAAGTGGTGCGACGACTACTTCTATCTTAAGCACCGTAACGAGCAGCGCGGCATTGGCGGCCTGTTCTTTGACGACCTGAATACGCCAGACTTCGATCACTGCTTTGGCTTTATGCAGGCGGTGGGGAAAGGTTTTACCGACGCCTATCTGCCGATCGTCGAGCGTCGTAAAGATATCGCCTACGGCGAACGCGAGCGTGATTTCCAGCTCTACCGTCGCGGGCGCTACGTTGAATTTAATCTGGTGTGGGACAGAGGCACGCTGTTTGGCCTGCAAACCGGCGGGCGCACTGAGTCGATTCTGATGTCGATGCCGCCGCTGGTGCGCTGGGAGTATAACTACCAGCCGGATGAAAACAGCCCGGAAGCGGCGCTGAGCGAATTTATCAAAGTGAAAGACTGGCTTTCGTAAGCCTGATAAACGAAGCGCTATCAGGCCTCACGAAAAAGCCCCAAAATGGGGCTTTTTTTGTTTTACAGCGGCTGGGTCTGGGCTTCAACCACCGCCAGCGCCACCATGTTGACGATGCGGCGAACGGAGGCGATCGGCGTCAGGATATGTACCGGTTTCGATACCCCCATCAGCACCGGCCCAACGGTCACCCCTTCGGAACTGGAAACGCGCAGCAGGTTATAGCTGATACGCGCAGCTTCCATATTCGGCATCACCAGAATATTCGCCGAACCTTTCAGCGGGCTATCCGGCATGCGGTCGTTACGGATGCTTTCAACCAATGCGGCGTCGCCGTGCATTTCGCCATCAATCATCAGCTCCGGCGCGCGCGCCTTCACCAGCTCCAGCGCATCGCGCATTTTGCTGGCCGACGGGCAGTCGGAAGAGCCAAAGTTAGAGTGCGACAGCAACGCCACGCGCGGCTCGATACCGAAACGACGCACGCTTTCCGCCGCCATCAGGGTGATTTCAGCAATCTGCTCCGGCGTCGGATCGTTGTTGACGTAGGTATCGGCAATAAAGGTGTTACCGCTCGGCAGCAGCAGCGCGTTCATCGCGCCCGCGGTATGCACGCCGTCACGGTAGCCGAATAACGGATTGATCACGCTGAAATGCTCATGGTAATCACCGATCGTACCGCAAATCATGCCGTCCGCTTCGCCGCGCTGCACCATGATTGAACCAATCGCGGTGGTATTACTGCGCATCTCGCGCTGCGCCTGTTCCTGCGTGATACCGCGACGCTTCATCAGGCTGTAGTATTCCTGCCAGTACTCTTTAAAGCGCGGGTCTGATTCGTTATTGACGATTTCAAAGTCGACGCCCGGCTTAATCTGCAAGCCCAACTTCTGCAGGCGCATCTCGATAACGCTCGGACGGCCAATCAGAATCGGCTTCGCCAGCCCCAGGGTGATCAGCTCCTGGGTGGCGTGCAGAACGCGGTTGTCTTCCCCTTCCGCCAGCACGATGCGCTTCGGCTCTTTACGTGCCTGCGAGAAGATAGGTTTCATAAACAGGTTCGTCTTGTAGACAAACTCGCTCAGTTTCTCGATGTAGGCGTCAAAATCGGCAATCGGGCGTTTTGCGACGCCGGAGTCCATCGCCGCTTTCGCCACGGCCGGGGCGATCTTAACGATCAGGCGCGGATCGAACGGTTTTGGAATAATGTAGTCCGGGCCAAAGCTCAGATCCTGGTCACCGTAAGCGGAAGCCACCACTTCACTCTGCTCGGCGTGGGCCAGTTCGGCGATCGCGTGAACTGCCGCCAGCTTCATCTCTTCGTTAATCGCCGTCGCGCCAACGTCCAGCGCACCACGGAAGATGAACGGGAAGCACAGCACGTTGTTCACCTGGTTCGGGTAGTCGGAACGACCAGTGCAGATAATCGCATCCGGGCGTACTTCTTTAGCCAGAGGCGGCAGAATTTCCGGCTCCGGGTTCGCCAGCGCGAGGATCATCGGCGCGCGAGCCATTTTCTTCACCATCTCCTGGGTCAGCACTTTCGGGCCGGAGCAGCCAAGGAAGATGTCGGCGTCGGCAATCACGTCGTCCAGCGTGCGCTTGCCGTCATCCTTCACCGCGTAGGCGGCTTTGGTTTCCGCCATATTCGGCTCGCGGCCTTCATAGATCACGCCCTTCGAGTCGCAGACCACAATATTGTGTTTCTGCATCCCCAGCGCCACCAGCAGGTTCATACAGGCAATCGCTGCCGCGCCCGCGCCGGAGACCACCATGCGAACGTCAGAGATGTTTTTCTCCACCACGCGCAGGCCGTTGAGGATGGCCGCGGTACTGATAATCGCGGTGCCATGCTGATCGTCGTGGAACACAGGAATGTTCATGCGCTCGCGCAGCTGCTGTTCAATGTAGAAACATTCCGGCGCTTTGATGTCTTCGAGGTTGATGCCGCCAAAGGTCGGCTCCAGCGCCGCCACGACATCGATAAATTTGTCCGGGTTGGTTTCATCCACTTCGATATCGAAAACGTCGATACCGGCGAATTTCTTGAACAAAACGCCCTTACCTTCCATCACCGGTTTACCGGCCAATGCGCCGATATTGCCTAAACCCAGTACGGCGGTACCGTTGGACACCACCGCTACCAGGTTACCGCGCGCGGTATATTTGTAGGCCGCCAGCGGATCTTTTTCGATCTCCAGACACGGCGCGGCAACGCCCGGCGAGTAGGCCAGCGCGAGATCGCGTTGGGTGGCGAGCGGCTTGGTCGGCGCTACCTGAATTTTGCCTGGAACGGGGAATTCATGGAAATCGAGGGCACTTTGTCTTAATTGGTCGTCCATTTAGGGTTCCTTTCACGTATCAAACTAAAAGGGTGAAGCGCAATTACGTCCTGATGCACTCCCGAAGGAAGCGCCTAGTATCGCCTGTGACCGCCCGGTAAACTTTGAAGGCCGCCATACTCTTGCGAACACGCCTTGCTTTGTTATTTATTTATGTCGCTTATGTTATCAACTATCGATAGTAAGATCATGATTTCCGGATATGCTTTTTTGTTATGCCAGCCATAACCAAACGGCTATCGCCTTCCGCCATCCGGGCGATGCAGGGGCAAGTCTACCATCCTGGGGAAACCGCCCTCGTTAAGCCATCATCTAAAATCGTTATATTAATCATGTTGTTGATACATTTTTATCAACATTGAAAAGACGCGGAGGGGCGGCTGCCCCTGGAATGGAATAGTGAAAACGTTAACCGGAAACCCACTGTGTAGCCCAGGCGTCTGCTCCCTGCCAGTTGTCACACTGCGGTTGAGTGGCGTAACGCGCCAGGCGAAAGCGTTGTCCATCGAAGCGCCAGCGCGTCTGTGTACCGCAGTCGCCGAGGGCGCGTCCCTTCTCAAGCGTGATCAGTTCACGCGTATGTTCGTTAAACGTCAAATTCACCAGTTCAATATCACGCCCCTCCTTACCGGAAGGCAGGAACGGCAAACGCAGGCGAATCGGCGTGGTGGCAAACGGCTTTTTGCGCGACGCCAGCCAGGCACGATAGATAGTGTTGTAGGCCCCGGATTCACAGCTGGTCATGATCAGCGCTTTATCGTCACTTAATGCGGTCACCCACACTTCACGCCGCAGCGGATCCAGCGAACACTGCACGTTGTTCATCCGCCAGGTGGCGAAATCGAGCAGGTCGTTGTATTCATCGCGACCGAGCGGCGTCGGCGCAGGGCTAACTTTTGCGACGGTCTTAAGCGGCGGAGCGGGCGGCACGCTCAGCGGCGGCTCGTCGCCTTTACGGATCCACGCGGTTTCATTACCCACGCGTTTCTGTTGGGCATCGATAAACAGCAACGCCGCCTTCAGCCCCTGTAACGACATCACCTGCAAACCCTTCGACAGCGTAATGGCCTGAGCATCCTGAATTTGTTGCAGGAAGGCGTCTATGGTGACGCTATCGCCGGTCGACAGCCATTTCGGCTGTATTTTCCAGTGCTCGCCGCTGAGCTTTAGCGGCTTCCCATCAAGCAGCAGCCGAGGCTCGATCGCCGGGACCGCCGCCACCGGGTTAACCAGCCCGCCCAACTCAATACGCAGTTGGGCATCGGTGTGCGCCCCGGCGCTGCGGCTGAGGGTCATCACCAGACCATAGTGCAGGCCAACGTTACGGGTCACACAGAAATTCTGGTTATTACAGGTCACCAACCAGTCGGAAAAAAGCTGCTGCGTCGGCGCCGCCCACGTCAACGACGTCGGGAGCCACCCGATGCAGAAGAAAAAAAGGAGAATGCGGTAACGCATGGACGGTACAACCCCAGAAGAAAAAAGCATCAACTTACCGGGGCTATCCTGGAGGACGAAGCGGTAGCGCTCAATCGGATTTATCGGATTGAGCTGGCCAGAAAATTACGCCATCAGGCCTGAACCTTGCAGATACTGGAGTAAAATCACCGTCTTACCATCGCAAATTTCACCAGTGCGAATCATCTCAATTGCACGGGTGAACGGCAGCTCCATCACATCAATATCTTCATCATCCACGCCGCCGCCCGCGTTATCGCGCAGACGATCGTCGTATTCGGCAATAAAGAAGTGGACGATTTCGGTCACGCCGCCCGGCGACATATACAGCTGAAACACTTTACGCACGTTGTTGACCTGATAGCCGGTCTCTTCGATAGCCTCTTTGCGAATGCACGCTTCCGGCTCGTCGTCGTCGAGCAACCCGGCGCAGGTTTCAATCAGCATGCCGTTGGCATTACCGTTCACCCAGGTGGCGACACGGAACTGACGCACCAGCACCACGCTCTGCTTCTGGCGGTTGTAGAGCAGCACCGTCGCGCCGTTGCCACGGTCGTAAACTTCGCGTTTGTGTTGCACCACTTCGCCATTTTTTTGGGTCAAATCGTAGGTAATATTGCGCAGGACGAAGTAGTTTTCGGACAGGATTTTATCTTTAATAACGTTGATATTAAGGGACATACAGGCTCCACGGCGATAACGCTTTCGCGTCATATTACGCCGTGAAGCCCGGGTATCGTCAATGCGCGCGGGTGATTTTCACGCCTAACCAGTCGAGGATCCCCTGCGCCGCATGACGGCCTTCGGCCATTGCGGTGACCACCAGATCGGCACCACGCACCGCATCGCCACCGGCGAAAATTTTGGGATTCGAGGTTTGATAACGGTAGCGCGAATGCACGTTGGCGCGAATGCGTCCCCAGTCGTCAACCTCCACACCCAGCGCGTTCAGCCACGGCATACCGTGCGGATGGAAACCAAAGGCCATGATGACCGCATCAGCAGGCATCACAAACTCGCTGCCGGGAATTGGCGTCGGACGGCGGCGACCCTGAGCATCCGGCTCACCAAGCTCAGTACGCAGGAAACGGACGCCGCACACGCGGCCCTCAGCATCCAGCTCCAGCGTGACGGGCTGAACGTTGAACTCAAACTCCGCTCCCTCTTCCTTCGCGTTTTTGACCTCTTTTTTCGACCCAGGCATGTTGGCTTCATCGCGACGATAGGCACAGGTGACCTTTTCCGCACCGTGACGCAGTGCGGTACGCACGCAGTCCATCGCCGTATCGCCGCCGCCAAGCACCACCACGTTAAGCCCTTTGGTATTGATATACGGTTCCTCAGGCAACGCCTCTAGCCCCATCACGTTTTTCGTGTTCGCGATCAGGAACGGCAGCGCGTCATACACCCCCGGCGCATCTTCATTCGGCAAATTCGCCTTCATGGAACGGTAGGTGCCCACTCCGACAAACACGGCGTCATACTCTTCCAGTAACCTGTCCAGGGGGATGTCTTTGCCAATTTCACAGTTCAGCTCAAAGCGAATCCCCATGTCGCTAAAGATTTCACGGCGGCGGGCCATCAGCGATTTATCCAGCTTGAATGCCGGGATGCCGAAGGTCAGCAGTCCGCCGATTTCCGGATGGCGGTCAAACACGACCGGCTGCACGCCCTGACGCACCAGAATGTCGGCGCATGCCAGCCCGGCAGGCCCGGCGCCGATAATCGCCACTCGCTTACCGCTGCTGGCGACATTGCCAATATTCGGACGCCAGCCTTTGGCTAGCGCACGGTCAGAGATATAGCGTTCAATATTGCCAATCGTGACCGCGTCGTGCTCATCGCGCAGGGTACAGGCCCCTTCACACAGGCGATCCTGCGGGCAGACGCGGCCCGTGATTTCCGGCAGCGGGTTGGTCTGATGCGACAGCTCGACCGCCGCGTCAATATCCCCGGCGTTGACCCGTTCGATCCACTGCGGAATATGGTTGTGCAGCGGACAGGTCCATTCGCAAACGCTATGCTCGCCACAGCTCAGGCAGCGTGCGGAAGCCTGTTGCGCCTGTTCGTGACGTAGCGGCAGATAAATTTCGCCGAAGCCGGTTTTACGGGCGGCAAGATTGAGTTTATCCGCTTCACCGCGAGCGGGTGTCTGCGCCATCTGCTGCACCTTGCTACGCTGAATCTTCGCAGCCGGCGCACGACTCTCGCTGTGCCACGGCTGCGCTTCGCGGCAGGCCGTTTGCAGGCGTCGGGTGCGCGCAATATCGCTAAGTTGCTGGCTGGTCATCAGCTGTAGGGCGTCCGCCGGACAGTTTTCCACACAAGCCGGGCCTGCCGGGCGCTCGTGGCAGAGATCGCATTTGTGGGCCGTGGCTTTTACACGCCCATCCTGAGTCGGCGCGAGGACAATTTGCATGGTGCCAAACGGACAGGCAACCGCACAGGATTTACAGCCGATGCACTTCGCCTGGTCGACCTGGATGGCGTCATCGACCTGGCGAATCGCGCCGTTCGGGCAGCTGCGTGCACAGGGGGCATCTTCACAATGATGGCAGGTAGCGGCCCCTCGTTGATGGTTCATTTTGACGACCGTGATGCGCGGCATAAACTGCGACGCGTCGAGCACATGTTGCTCTCCGTTATGCGACATCACACAGGCAACTTCACACGCCCTGCATCCAATGCATTGTTGGCTATCTACCCTAATAAAACGGTTCATACTCGCTCAGCCTATGGTTAAAAAACCTTATATTTATAAGTCCTATTTATTAGCCGAGGAATCCCCGTACAGGCAATGTCCATTTGCCCAGAATCGGCGACTATTTGTCAGTAAGCTGTGGCAGATCAAAAAATTTCAGCTTAAATGAAATTACGTTTCAGGGGGCAGAAATCGGCTTGCGTAAGGATATGCAAACCGTTTCGCCAAAGCGGTATGATTATTTACATTATCTTCTTATTTTCTCCACGATTGCCGGGAGCCTTACGGCTACAGTGTTTGACGCAATTCAGTACGTAAAAAAAATGACCAACACGAGGTTCGGATCCTGATGGCGAATTTCTTCATCGATCGCCCCATTTTTGCCTGGGTGCTAGCAATCCTTTTGTGCCTTACCGGAACCCTGGCGATATTTTCATTACCGGTAGAGCAGTACCCAGACCTCGCGCCGCCGAACGTCCGCGTGACCGCCAACTATCCGGGCGCGTCCGCGCAAACGCTGGAAAACACCGTCACCCAGGTTATCGAACAGAACATGACCGGCATCGATAACCTGATGTATATGTCCTCTCAAAGCAGCGCCACCGGCCAGGCGTCAATCACGCTGAGCTTCGTCGCCGGCACCGACCCGGACGAAGCGGTACAGCAGGTACAAAACCAGCTGCAAACGGCAATGAACAAGCTGCCACAGGCGGTGCAGACGCAAGGCGTCACGGTACGTAAAACAGGCGATACCAACATTCTGACCATCGCCTTCGTCTCCACCGACGGCAGCATGGATAAGCAAGATATTTCCGACTATGTCGCCAGTAACATTCAGGACCCGCTCAGTCGCGTTGACGGCGTCGGCGACATTGACGCCTACGGTTCGCAATATTCCATGCGCATCTGGCTGGATCCGGCCAAGCTCAACAGCTATCAGTTAACCGCTTCCGACGTCACCAGCGCCATTAAATCGCAGAACGCGCAGATTGCCGTCGGGCAGCTTGGCGGAACGCCGTCGGTTGATAAGCAGGCGCTGAACGCCACCATTAATGCGCAATCGCTGCTGCAAACGCCACAGCAGTTCCGCGACATCACCTTGCGCGTTAACCAGGACGGCTCAGAAGTGACGCTCGGAGACGTTGCCACCGTCGAAATGGGCGCGGAAAAATATGACTATCTCAGCCGGTATAATCGCAACCCGGCGTCTGGCCTTGGCATCAAACTCGCCTCAGGGGCCAACGAAATGGCGACCGCCGAGCGCGTTATTCAGCGCCTGGACGAGCTAAAAGCCTATTTCCCGCATGGCCTGGAGTATAAAGTCGCCTACGAAACCACTTCCTTCGTCAAAGCATCGATCAAAGACGTGGTGAAAACGCTGCTGGAAGCCATCCTGCTGGTGTTCCTGGTGATGTACCTGTTCCTGCAAAACTTCCGCGCCACGCTGATTCCCACCATCGCCGTACCGGTGGTGCTGATGGGCACCTTCGCCATTCTCTACGCCTGCGGATACAGTATTAACACCCTGACGATGTTCGCCATGGTGCTCGCCATCGGGCTTCTGGTGGATGACGCCATCGTGGTTGTCGAGAACGTCGAGCGTATTATGAGTACCGAGGGGCTAACGCCAAGGCAGGCAACGCGTAAATCGATGGGCCAGATTCAGGGCGCGCTGGTGGGTATCGCGATGGTGCTGTCGGCGGTATTTATCCCGATGGCCTTCTTTGGCGGCACCACCGGGGCTATCTATCGTCAGTTCTCGATTACCATTGTTTCGGCGATGGTGCTGTCGGTACTGGTGGCGATGATTCTGACGCCCGCGCTGTGCGCCACCATTCTCAAACCCATTCATAAAGGCGAAGTGCACGGCACCAAAGGCTTCTTTGGCTGGTTCAACCGTAACTTCGATGCCAGCGCGCGCCGCTATGAGTCCGGCGTGGCGAAAATCCTCCACCGCAGCGTACGCTGGATGCTGATTTATGTGGTGCTGCTGGGCGGCATGGTGTTCCTGTTCCTGCGCCTGCCCTCCTCGTTCCTGCCGCTGGAAGACCGCGGTATGTTTACCACCTCGGTCCAGCTTCCGAGCGGCTCCACTCAGCAGCAAACGCTGAAAGTGGTGGAACAGGTTGAAGACTATTTCTTCAAAAACGAGAAGGACAATATCACCTCCATTTTTGCCACCATCGGTTCCGGCCCGGGTGGTAATGGGCAGAACGTCGCGCGCATGTTTGTGCGCCTGAAAGACTGGGACGAGCGCGATAGCACCACTGGCACCTCGTTTGCCATTATCGAGCGCGCAACCAAAGCGCTGAACAAGATTAAAGAGGCGCGCGTCTACGCCAGCAGCCCGCCAGCCATCAGCGGCCTGGGCAGCTCTGCCGGTTTTGATATGGAACTGCAGGATCACGGCGGCGCCGGGCACGATGCGCTGATGGCCGCACGCGATAAGCTGCTGGAGCTGGCAGGACAGAGTCCGCAGCTCACCCGCGTGCGCCACAACGGCCTTGATGACAGCCCGCAGCTGCAGATCGATATCGATCAGCGTAAAGCGCAGGCGCTGGGCGTCTCTATCGACGATATCAACGACACGCTGCAAACCGCGTGGGGTTCGAGCTATGTGAACGACTTTATGGACCGTGGGCGCGTGAAGAAAGTGTACGTGCAGGCCGCCGCGAAGTACCGCATGCTGCCGGATGACATTAATCAGTGGTATGTGCGTAACAACGCGGGTCAGATGGTGCCGTTCTCAGCCTTCGCCACCTCACGCTGGGAAACCGGCTCGCCGCGCCTGGAGCGCTATAACGGTTATTCAGCCGTCGAAATTATCGGTGAAGCCGCGCCGGGCGTCAGTACTGGTACCGCAATGGACGTGATGCAGAATCTGGTCAAACAGCTGCCGACCGGTTTTGGTCTGGAGTGGACAGCAATGTCCTACCAGGAACGGCTCTCCGGCGCACAGGCTCCTGCGCTATACGCCATTTCACTGCTGGTGGTGTTCCTGTGCCTGGCGGCGCTGTATGAAAGCTGGTCGGTGCCGTTCTCGGTGATGCTGGTGGTACCGCTGGGGGTGATTGGCGCGCTGCTGGCCACCTGGATGCGCGGGCTGGAAAACGACGTTTACTTCCAGGTGGGGCTGCTGACGGTTATCGGGCTATCGGCAAAGAACGCCATTCTGATTGTTGAATTTGCCAATGAAATGAATGAGAAAGGCGAAGACCTGATGTCGGCGACCCTCGAAGCCTGCCGCCAGCGCCTGCGTCCCATCCTGATGACCTCGCTGGCGTTTATCTTCGGGGTTCTGCCCATGGCATTAACCACCGGCGCGGGTTCCGGCGGCCAGCATGCGGTGGGTACCGGCGTGGTTGGCGGGATGATCTCGGCGACGGTGCTGGCTATCTTCTTCGTACCGCTGTTCTTTGTGCTGGTACGACGTCGATTCCCGTTAAAAGAAAAGCCTGAATAAAAACAGAAAAGGCGACAGTCACTGTCGCCTTTTTATCTTTATGTTGAGCATTGACTCTGTACTGCAAACAACACCATCATGGTAATTGAAAGAACACAGCGCTTAATCACTCACCTGTCTGAAAATTATTTACGAAGCATCACTTCGATAAAATCTTTCCAGTTCCCCAGTTCACGTTCGATCATAACTACCTCTCTTATTATTATGCGTATATTACGTACAAATGTATGACCTGTGAATACGGTTAATCCGATTACTTTGATTGCCGCTGCCAACGATTGTTTACTGCTTGAGGCCACTATGGGCTGGAATGTTGACATTTAATGTGACGAACAGCAACATTCTGAAATAGTTATCAGAATGTGAATCATATGATAAGAATTTACCCTACAACAAAATGAACAAACTGCGACTTTCGTCGTAGACAGCATGATAAACTGTACGAATTTCAGCCTGTTTATCAGGATAAAATTAAAACAGGCAGCCACGGGAATTCCGTGTATATTCGAGACCCTAAAAAACCTGCTGATATAAAGGTGGAACATGACCATCCTCTATGGAATAAAAAATTGCGACACAATTAAAAAAGCCCGTCGCTGGCTGGACGACCATCAGGTTGAATATCGCTTTCATGATTATCGCGTTGACGGCCTGCCCCCCGAGTTACTGGCATCCTTTATTGCCGAGTTGGGTTGGGAAGCCTTATTGAATACCCGCGGTACCACCTGGCGTAAGCTGGACGAAAGCGTGCGTATGGGCATCAACAATGCCGACGCCGCCGCTGCGCTAATGTTGGAAATGCCGGCGATCATTAAACGCCCATTGCTCTGTGCGCCTGCACAGCCTATGCTGCTGGGTTTTAGTGATGCCAGTTACGGTCAGTGGCTCGCCCAGATGCGCTAATGCCGCCGCCCCGTTTTTGACTTTTTGCAGATAACGAAAAATAACGAGGTTTAGTTTATGTCTTGCCCAGTCATTGAGCTGGCTCAGCAGCTTATTCGCCGCCCGTCTCTCAGCCCCGATGACGCGGGCTGTCAGGCATTAATGATTGAACGCCTGCGCGCTATCGGTTTTACCGTTGAGCCCATGGATTTTGGTGATACCCAGAATTTCTGGGCCTGGCGCGGTAAAGGGGAAACCCTGGCATTTGCAGGCCACACCGATGTGGTGCCGGCTGGTGATGCCGATCGCTGGATTAACCCGCCATTTGAACCAACCATTCGTGATGGCATGCTGTTTGGCCGCGGCGCGGCGGACATGAAAGGCTCGCTGGCTGCGATGGTTGTTGCTGCAGAACGTTTTGTCGCCCAGCACCCGAACCATAAAGGCCGCCTGGCGTTCCTGATCACCTCCGATGAAGAGGCCAGCGCCACCCACGGTACCGTGAAGGTGGTGGAAGCGCTGATGGCGCGCAACGAACGTCTGGATTACTGCCTGGTGGGCGAACCGTCGAGCACCGAAGTGGTGGGTGACGTGGTGAAAAATGGCCGTCGTGGATCCATGACCTGTAACCTGACCATTCACGGCGTGCAGGGCCACGTGGCCTACCCGCACCTTGCCGATAATCCGGTTCACCGCGCCGCGCCGTGGATGAACGAACTGGTGTCTATCGAGTGGGACCAGGGCAACGAATTCTTCCCGCCAACCAGCATGCAAATTGCCAACATCCAGGCGGGTACCGGCAGCAACAACGTCATCCCTGGCGATCTGTTCGTGCAGTTCAACTTCCGCTTCAGCACCGAGCTGACCGACGCGATGATCAAAGAACGTGTGATCGCCCTACTGGAAAAATACCAACTGCGCTACTCGGTAGACTGGTGGATCTCCGGGCAGCCGTTCCTGACCGCACGCGGCAAGCTGGTTGACGCGGTGGTTAACGCGATTGCGCACTATAATGAAATAGAACCGCAGTTACTGACCACCGGCGGGACGTCAGATGGTCGCTTTATCGCCCAGATGGGCGCGCAGGTTGTTGAGCTGGGTCCGGTGAACGCGACCATTCACAAGATAAACGAATGCGTAAATGCCGCAGACCTGCAGATGCTGGCGCGGATGTATCAGCGTATCATGGAACAACTTGTCGCCTGACGGCACAACAAAAGAGGTAATGCGCATGGATTGGCTGACAAAATACTGGTGGATTCTGGTGCTGGTTTTCCTGGTGGGGGTGATTATCAACGTGATTAAGGATCTTAGTCGCGTCGATCATAAAAAATTCCTTGCCGATAAACCTGAGCTTCCGCCGCATCGTGACTGCAATGATAAGTGGGACGATGACGACGACTGGCCGAAGAAGAACCCGCCGAAGCAATAAATCGCCACATCAGGCTTCCTGATGGCTTACACGTTCCCGGGTAACCGGGAACGCGCGAGACTTACAGCATTTCAATAATATCGTCATCTTTCGGCGTTCCGCCGCTTAATGCCTCATCGAAATAGTGCTTCGGCACGGTATAACGCAGGTGATCGAGCGCGAACTGCATGCTGCGATCGTCAATCGCGTGCCCCAGATCGTCGACAATATCCAGCGTCACATCGCCGCCCGCGGCCAGGAGCGCTTCCTGACCTTTCACCGCCCAGGCTAAATCAATCACCCGGTCTTCTCCACCGTGGATCAGATGGATCGTGGTGCTGGTGGTCGCCTGCTGCGGCAACGTGGCGTAACGACCATTAAAAGCGATCACGCGTGAAGCCAGACCTGGCTCGGCTTTGATGCTTTCCAGCGACATAATCGCCCCTTGTGAAAAGCCGATCAGCGCGGTGGCCTGCGGGCCTACGCCGCTCTGTTTTTGCCAGTAGCGTACCGTTTCAATAAAGGTCGGCATAATGGCATCAACACGCGCCTGGCGGTTCTCTTCGGTCACGCTCTGCACCGAAAACCACTGACGACCCGGCGCCGGGCCGCACGGCTCTGCGCCGCCAATGCTGACAATCAAGGCATCCGGAAACAGCGGCGCAAACCAGCTGCCGATCTGCCCCATTGAGACCGGATTATCGCCCACGCCATGAAACAACAGCAGCAGCTGTTGAGCGGGCTTCGCGGGGCTTTGAACAACAAAATGATCGTGCGTCATGGCTGTCTCCTTGGTTTTGACGGTCAGTTTACGCCGCACCAGAATAATGACCATGCCATTTAACTGAATGAGTCAGTTAAAAAAATTGCAGTTGTGGGATCTGTTCCGCCAGCCGGTTTGTGCGTTCAGCGTCAACGTTGCGCATCGCCTGCGCCGCTTCTGCACGAAGCCGGGCCAGCAGCGCTTTACGCCCCTGCACGCCCAGACGAGCACACAGTTCAGACTCAGCCTCGCCGCACAAACGCCCGCGCAGCGCGGGTATCGCCAGCTCAGTCAGCTCGCTCAACCGGTGCAGGTTCGCCAGCACCGCCAGCATCGGGCGATGAGCAAAGGCAAAACCGGCCAAATCCCACCAGTCATCCTCAGTAAGGATAGTCTCTGTCACTTCCGCCAGAGGCACTTTTTCAACTACCCACCGGCGTAGCCAGCGCCATTCGCGGCACAATCGCTGATGCTCATGTAACATCAACGCTTCCCCTGCCGCCGTCAGCGGGCGAATAGCCATCGCCGCGTAGCAGCCGCTGCTGGCCTCCCGCTGGGTGCCAATACGCACCAGCGTAAAGCCACAACGCTGCCAGAAGCGCCATAGCGCATCGGTATAACCAAAGCTCACTGAGAGATAATCACACCCCTCAGCGTCCTGCCACGCCCGTTCGACCAGCCGTTGACCGAGACCTTCGCGCTGACGTAGCGGATGTACCGCAATGCGGCTGATGCGTCGCCCGATAAGCGTCGCTGCCAGCGGACTGCCGCCGTGAGCCGCCAGCGATTGCGCCACCAGGTTACCGCGCGGGCGGCGAAAACCGGCCCACACTGCCCGGCTCAGTTCCGCCGAAAGCCCGCCTTCGTCGACCAGCCACAACGCGCCTGCCGGACCGTCGCTGCTTTGAGCGCTCAGAAAATGCTGGCCCGGCGCGTCCATCATACGCCGCAGATCCAGCGGCGAGGTGCGATAATGGGCGCCGGAAAGCAGCTGATAGAGCGCGCGGGGCAGCGCTGGGGTCGTTTGCCAGGCTGACTGCGTCACGAGTTTCAACGTTATCGCGCCCTGCGGCGGGGTGGTAAAGGCATGATCATCGAAAATCAGCGCCTCGTTCACAACCGCCTCCAGCGGGCAGCCGGCAGCCCAGCGAATGGGCTGGTTCAGGATAAACGCCTGCCGCTGCGGGAACGCGGCGCAAAATTTCAGCGCAAAGCCACGTCCGGTGCCTTCATAACCCTGAACGGTGGTGGTTAGCAGCACCCGCGAAAAGCGGGTCATCAGCTTTTGCAACAGCGGGGCGGGAATGGCTGCGGCCTCATCGACCACCAGCCAATCGGCGGTTTCATCAGAGGCCAGCAGCGCATCCGGCGCGATAAAGCGAAAGCGCTCGCCGGCAAAGGCAGCAATTACCTCCGCCGAAGCACGGGAAGGTGCCGTGACCAGCGCCGTGCCGGAAAGCTGTCGGATGTGCATTCCGGCCAGCGCCGACTTACCACGCCCGCGTTCCGCCGTCACCACACAAACCTGCGCGGTGGCGTTGGCAAGCGCTGACAGAATCGATTGCTGTTCAATGTCGGGCTGGCCGTTAGCCTGCTGCCATGATGGTCGCGGAGGGCCATTGAGCGGCGTCAGTGGCTCACCTTGACGCCAGATTCTCGCCTGCGGGTTGGCGGCCAGAGTACGGCAAAAATGGTGAACAAAATGGGGGGTGGCGATGGGCTCCGGCGTATCGCTCCAGCGCAGCGAGTCCGCATCGGGTTGCTGAGGCCAGCGTGAGAAGTCCGGCACCAGCAGCACCAGCCAGCTACCGGCACGCAAGGTCCCCGCCAGCGCGGCAAACGCCGACACGTCAAAACCGGCGCGAGCGTCAAAGATGGCGTGCTGGAACTCGCGCCCGAGCAGCGTGACAAGTTTGCCAGTCTGGCAAAAAGGAGGGGCGACGGTCTGCGGGCCCACCCACAGCACGTCGTGTCCGATAGCGTTGCGAAACGCTACTGCCTGCTCTGCGCACCAGTCAGGGTCGCCGCTAACCACCAGCAGACGGCGAATCCCCTCCTGCGCCATTCGCGCGGCCTGCGCGAGCAGCTCATCCATGACCTTCGACATCCCGTTAAAGCGATTTACTGAAGGTGTTGCACTGGGACGGGTCACCGCTATCGAAGCCGCGTTTCAGCCAGGTGTAGCGCTGCTGTGATGTGCCGTGAGTAAAGCTATCGGGTACCACGCGGCCCTGGCTCTGCTGCTGTAAGCGGTCATCGCCAATCGCTTCGGCAGCGTTCAGCGCTTCTTCAAGATCGCCAGCCTCCAGAATCCCCTGTTTTTGCATGTTATGACCCCAGACACCCGCAAAACAGTCGGCCTGAAGCTCCATGCGGACCGACAGGCGGTTCACTTCAGCCTGCGATGCGCCCTGCTGCATCTGACGGACTTTCGGCTCGATGCCGAGCAGTTTCTGGATGTGGTGCCCCACTTCATGCGCAATCACGTAGCCCTGCGCGAAATCGCCGCCTGCGCCGAGTTTGCTTTTCATATCGTCATAGAAAGAGAGGTCGATATAAACCGTGCTATCGGCCGGGCAGTAGAATGGCCCCATCACCGACTGGCCGGTACCGCACCCGGTGCGGGTCGCGCCACGGTACATCACCAGACGCGGCGGCTGATAGGTTTTCCCCATTTCTTTAAACTGCTGCGCCCAGGTGTCTTCAGTGGTGGCAAGGATAACCGAGGTAAACTTTGCCGCTTCATCATCGTTCGGGTTGCTGACGCGCTGCGAGCTTTGTTGCTGGCTCTGACCAATGGGCTCGCCGGTCATCAGGCCGGTTAAGTCGACGCCGTAATAGCCCGCAACCAGCACGACAATCAGCAGAATGATACCGCCCTTACCGCTGGGAATACGGAAACCAGGGCCGCGCCCGGAGAGTGGGGATTCAGAACTGTTCCGCCGGTCTTCTACATTGTCGCTTTCACGACGGCCTTGCCAACGCATAACTACCTCGATCTTCTTTTATTGTTACTGATACGATCGTAGGCGGTTACGGGCAGGATTACCACTGGAAATACATCAGGAAGGGAGATGAGCGGGTCAACGCAGCGCCATCGGGCAAGCGACGAACACATTGCCGGATGGCGGCGTCAACGCCTTATCCGGCCTACGCGCAGGCGAGGCCGGGGACGTCATAACTTAGTCCAGCTTCACGCCTAAACGATGCGCCACTTCTTCGTAGGCTTCGATCAGGCCGCCAAGGCTCTGACGGAAACGGTCTTTGTCCATTTTATCCATGGTCTTTTTGTCCCACAGACGGCTGCCGTCCGGCGAGAACTCATCGCCCAGCACCACTTCGCCTTTGAACAGACCGAACTCCAGCTTGAAGTCCACGAGGATCAGGCCCGCGTCGTCGAACAGCTTTTTCAGCACGTCGTTCGCTTTGAAGGTCAGTTCCTGCATGCGCGCCAGGTTCTCTTTGCTCACCCAGCCGAAGGTTTCGCAGTAGGATTCGTTAACCATCGGGTCATGCATGGCATCGTTTTTCAGGAACAGGTCGAACAGCGGCGGGTTCAGCTCAATACCTTCTTCGATCCCTAAACGTTTCACCAGCGAACCGGCGGCGCGGTTACGGACAACGCACTCCACCGGCACCATATCCAGCTTTTTCACCAGACATTCGGTATCGGACAACAGCGCTTCCATTTGGGTCGGGATACCCGCTTCCGCCAGTTTGCTCATAATGAAATGGTTGAATTTGTTATTCACCATACCTTTACGATCGAACTGCTCAATGCGAGCGCCATCCCCTGCTGACGTATCGTTACGGAATTCGAGTACCAACAGATCCGGATTTTCGGTGCTGTATACGGTTTTCGCTTTACCACGATACAACTCAGCTAGCTTTTGCATCTTTGTCACTCCAGTGATGATTAACCATAAAAATTTGTGCTTTTCTGCTGACGCACACGTTTGCGTCACTATACAGAAAAAAGGGCCGGATTGCTCCAGCCCTGATAAATTACTTACTCAATGCCGCCTGGAATACTGCAACCAAGGCGTCATTTTGCGACTGCGTCAACGTATGACCTTTCGGATCGATGAACTGCAGGCTACTACGGTTGTCGAGGTCGCCGACCTGAAGCTTGTAGTCACCGGAGACCAGACCCGGATCGCTCGCGCCCAACGCCTGCCAGCTGCTGTCAGACAGCGGCTTGTAGGTCACGGCGATGCTGCCCTGAGAACGGGTGCTGTCGGTCACTTTCATGCCCGCTTTTTCCAGCGCGCCCGGCAGACGCTGCCAGACCTGGTTGAACGGTGCGCGCACCACCAGCATTGGCAGACCGGTATCATCAGAAGCGCTCTGTACATCAAAGGTCGCGCCCGCGGAACCGCGAGAAGCCTGTGCGTCGCTGGCGTTCTTATCCAGACCAGCGGAAATCACGTTCAACATTTCAGCGCTATAGCGCTGTAACGAAGCGCGATCGGCCACCGGTTTGCCCGCCTGTTCCAGGTTAACCAGCTTCACCATCACCGCCTGCTGGTAGCCCTGAGGCTGCACGGAGATTTGATAGCGACCACGATACTGCTGGTCTTCATCAAGGCGATTCCACTCGACCCAGTCCGTCGTCAGCGTTTGGCTAGCATCATCACGTTTGGTGATGGTGTAGTTTTTCCCCTGAATTATGCTGACCACCTGCGGCCACAGAGAGCCGCTACGGCTATTTTCCACCAACAGCGTGGCGGTGTCGCCCGTAAACTGGGTACGCGCACCAGCGACCAGCGCCAACGGCTGAGCCGGCGGACGGATATCCAGCGCTTTACCGACGGCACCGCTGCCATTGGCGACAGGAATGTTGTAGTCGCCATTTTCGATCGGCAGGATCATGCCCGCAGGGGCGTGAAGTTCACTTAACGGCGTAGCGTCCAGATAGGACTCATCGCCGCTCACCTGGCGCTTATAACGCGAGTCGGAACTACAGGCCGCAAGCAGTAAAACCAGCGATACACCCGCAACCTTGGCCAGGCGCGACTTCTGTACTGAGTAAGCCATCAAATCTCCCTAAACTTTACAGCAAACCGGCATGCTTCAGTGCGGATGCCACCACGTCACGACCGTGGTCGGTAATCGGTGTCATCGGCAAGCGCATGGTGTCGGTCGCCACAAGCCCCAATTCCTTACATGCCCATTTCACCGGGATAGGATTGGGTTCGACAAATAATTTATTGTGCAGCGGCATCAAACGCTGGTTGATGATGCGCGCCTGCGCGAACTCTCCAGCTGCGGACAGTCTGCACATTTCCGCCATATCACGCGCCGCGACGTTCGCCGTTACCGAAATAACGCCCTGACCGCCGAGCTGCATGAAGTCCAGACCGGTTGCATCATCACCGCTGAGCAGGATGAAATCGTCTGAAACCAGCTCTTTGATCTGATGAACACGGCTTAAGTTCCCCGTGGCTTCCTTAATCGCGATAATATTTTTAATTTTCGCCAGGCGACCTACGGTTTCCGGCAGCATATCGCAGCCGGTACGGGACGGCACATTATACAGGATTTGCGGCAGGTCAGTATGCTCGGCAATCGCTTTAAAGTGCTGGAACAGACCTTCCTGAGTCGGACGGTTGTAGTATGGGGTAACGGTCAGGCAGCCAACGACGCCGCTGTCGTTGAAACGCTGGGTCAGGCTAATCGCCTCTGCGGTTGCATTTGCCCCCGTTCCTGCGATAACCGGAATACGGCCATCGGCCAGTTCCAGGGTGGTTAAGACCACATCGCCATGCTCTTCGTGGCTAAGCGTTGCTGACTCGCCGGTAGTCCCTACCGACACAATCGCCGAGGTTCCGTTGGCGACATGGTAATCAATCAGTTTTTTCAGGCTTGAACGGTCGACATTACCTTTTTCATCCATCGGCGTGACAAGCGCTACAATACTTCCCGTGAACATGGGCCATCCTCTGTGCTGACGTGCGGACATGAAACTCAATGGTACGTTTGGTACTGTAATAAAAGCAAGAGACTGAGGCCCTTCAGAATGTTGTATGCCGGTTTTTTTTATGCTTTCCTAGGGTATACCGCACCTTTTTAAAGGAAGAACAGGTTTGACAGCCTCATTACAACACTATCTGGTCATAACAGCCCTGGGCGCGGATCGCCCTGGCATTGTCAATACGATCACTCGTCACGTGAGCAGCTGCGGCTGTAATATCGAAGACAGTCGGTTGGCGATGCTGGGAGATGAATTCACTTTTATTATGCTGCTGTCCGGAACATGGAATGCGATTACGCTGATTGAGTCCACCTTGCCGCTGAAAGGTGCGGAGCTGGACCTGCTGATCGTCATGAAACGTACCACCGCCAGCCCGCGTCCGGCAATGCCGGCTACCGTGTGGGTACAGGTGGAAGTTCCTGATTCACCGCATATTATCGAGCGTTTTACTGCCCTGTTCGACAGCTGGGAGATGAATATTGCCGAGCTGGTGTCGCGTACCCAACCGGGCTCCGATGAAGGGGCGGCGCAGTTGTTTATTCAAATTACCGCCCACAGCCCGGCTACGCAAAATGCATCAAATATTGAGCAAGCGTTCAAAGCCCTATGTACAGAATTGAAAGCGCAAGGCAGTATAAACGTGATTAATTATTCACAGCATGATGAACAGGATGGAGCTGAGTAATGAACCCACTGAAAGCCGGTGATATCGCACCGAAATTTAGTTTGCCCGATCAAGACGGCGAGCAAGTAAATTTGACCGACTTCCAGGGACAACGTGTTCTGGTCTATTTTTACCCGAAAGCGATGACCCCTGGCTGCACCGTGCAGGCATGCGGCCTTCGCGATAATATGGACGAGCTGAAAAAAGCCGGCGTTGAGGTTCTGGGTATCAGCACCGATAAACCGGAAAAACTCTCCCGCTTCTCTGAAAAAGAGCTGCTGAACTTCACCCTGCTTTCCGATGAAGATCACCAGGTCTGTGAACAATTTGGCATCTGGGGTGAGAAAACCTTCATGGGGAAAACCTATGACGGCATTCACCGCATCAGTTTCCTGATTGACGCCGACGGTAAAATTGAACACGTCTTCGATGATTTCAAGACCAGCAACCACCATGACGTGGTACTGGGCTGGCTACAGGCTAACGCCTGATCGCCACCGCCTCACGGCGCCGGTTCTCCGGCGCCTTCTTTTTGTGAGCAAGCTCACATCGCATTTTCCCTTCCGACACTAGTGCCGAACCTTCGCCGCCCCCTTTCTCCCGACATCATCACTTTTGTTCGGCCTCAGGCGAGAAAAACACATATCACATTGATTTAAAACAACTTTAAAAATTGGCATTACTTATGCATTAGGCGATGCAGATTCCGCTTTTGTCTCAAGGAAATGTCATGAATCGCTTTGTGATTGCCGACCCGCAATGGTGCATCGGGTGCAATACCTGTCTTGCCGCCTGCGCGGACGCGCATAAAACGCAGGGGCTACAACAGCATCCGCGGCTTGCCCTGGCGCGTACCGCCACGCAGACCGCGCCCATTCTCTGTCGCCACTGCGAAGACGCGCCCTGCCTGCATGTCTGCCCGGTGAGTGCTATCAGCGTCGTTGATAGCGCCGTGCAGCTCAACGAGAGCCTGTGCATCGGCTGCAAACTTTGCGCGCTGGTCTGCCCGTTTGGCGCGATTACGCCCTCCGGCAGCCAGCCGGTAAGTACCCCAGCCCACTTTCAGCATCAGCCTGCTACGCCGCTGCACAATACGGTAGAAAGCGCGCCCGAGCTTCATCCCCTGCTGCGCTGGGATGTCGGTATCAAAGCCGTCGCCGTGAAGTGCGATCTTTGCTATTTCCTGCCCGCCGGTCCGGCCTGCGTACAGGCCTGCGCCACTCAGGCGCTGCACCTCGTCACCGAAGCGTCGTTACAGCAGCGGGCGAAACAACAGCAGCGGCTCGCGGCAGAGTCGCTCCCCTCCCTTTCCCCTCTCCAGGATCAACGTTAATGGATGCCCTACAACTCCTGTTATGTTCCCTGACGCTGTACGTGGCGGGCGGCCTGGCTTCATTGCTGCTTTCCAGCCGAGAAGCGCTGGCCATCAAGGCCGCGGGCATCCCGGCCCTGCTGGGCGGCCTGGCGGGCATCGCCAGCGCCGTTAGTCAGCTCAATGACGGCGCCACCCTTTTCTGGCGTGTATCAACCCCGTTTGAATTCGCCGACCTGAGCGTGCGGATGGACAGCCTCAGCGCGTTTATGGTGCTGGTTATCTCGCTGCTGGTCAGCGTCTGCGCACTCTATTCTCTGGCCTATATGCGTGAATACCTCGGAAAGGGGGCGGCGGCGATGGGGTTCTTTATGAACCTGTTTATCGCTTCAATGGTCGGCCTGCTGGTCATGGACAACGCGTTCTGGTTTATCGTGCTGTTCGAAATGATGTCCCTGGCCTCGTGGTTTTTAGTCATCGCCGAGCAAAACGACGAATCGCTGCACGCCGGGATGCTCTACTTTTTTATCGCCCACGCCGGTTCCGTCCTGATCATGATCGCCTTTTTCCTGCTCTGGCGAGAAAGCGGCAGTCTCGATTTCAGTAGCTTCCGCCCGCTGACGCTCTCCCCGGCGCTCTCTTCCGCGGTGTTCTTGCTGGCCTTTCTCGGCTTCGGCGCCAAGGCAGGAATGCTGCCGCTGCACAGCTGGCTGCCGCGCGCACACCCGGCAGCGCCCTCGCACGCATCGGCATTGATGTCCGGCGTGATGGTGAAAATCGGTATTTTCGGCATGCTGAAAGTGGCGATCGACCTGCTGTCCCATAGCGGTATTTTGCTGTGGTGGGGGGTACTGGTGCTGGCTGTCGGCGCCATATCGGCGGTTATTGGCGTACTGTACGCGCTGGCCGAGCGCGACATAAAACGCCTGCTGGCGTGGAGTACGGTGGAAAATGTCGGCATTATCCTGCTCGGCGTCGGCGTCGGTCTGATCGGCCTGGCGCTGCATCAGCCGGTACTTGCCGCCGTTGGCCTGCTGAGCGCGCTCTTTCATGTGCTCAACCACGCGCTGTTTAAAGGACTGCTGTTCCTCGGCGCCGGAGCGATTATCTGGCGGATGCACACTCGCGATATGGACCAGATGGGCGCACTGGCGAAGCGCATGCCGTGGACCGCGGGAGCATTCGCCATCGGCTGCCTGGCGATCTCCGCGATGCCGCCGCTGAACGGTTTTGTCAGCGAGTGGTACATCTATCAATCGCTGTTCGCCATGACCCATTTCAGCGATGTGGCGCTGCGCCTTGCCGGACCTGTCGCTATCGTCACGCTGGCGCTGGCCGGCGCGCTGGCGGCCATGTGCTTCGTCAACGTCTATGGCATCAGCTTCTGCGGCGCAGCGCGTAGCGAAGCGGCGGAACGGGCGCGCGAAGTTCCGTGGCCGATGCTCGCCGCCATGTTGATATTGGCCGCGCTTTGCGTCCTCAGCGGCGTCGGCGCGGTCTGGATTGCCCCCCAGATAATGCAGATTGTCGCCTCACTTATTACGACAGCCACGCCGCCCGCCGCGCAGGGCGCCGCGCTGATACCCGGCGGCTTGCACGATACCCTGCTGACGCCTTCGCTCATTCTGCTGCTGCTTATCGCACTGCCCCTCATTCCCGGCGTGTTCTGGCTGATAAACCGCCCGAGCCGGGGCGCGTTTCGTCGCGGCGGCGATGCGTGGGCCTGCGGTTACGGCTGGGAGAGCGCGATGGCGCCCTCAGCCAGCAGCGTTACCCAGCCGTTGCGGGTGATGTTCTCCACGCTTTATCAACTGCGTCAACGCTGCGATCCAGCCCCGACGATGTCCCGCGGACTGGCGCACGCAACGTCAGCGGCACGACGCGCCGAGCCGTTCTGGGACGAGCGCATTATTCGCCCGACCGTTGGTCTGACGCAGCGGCTGGCGCTGATCGTTCAGCATCTTCAAAGCGGCGATTTCCGACTCTATTGCCTGTATGTGATCGCCGCGCTGCTGATCCTGCTACTGACCATTGGCGTCTGAGGATATGACGATGACCCACACTCTTTCCACCGGATGCCTGCTGCTTATGGCGCTGATTCAGGCGGTGATACTGTTGGCGCTCACGCCTTTTTTCACCGGCGTCTCGCGCCAGATTCGCGCCCGAATGCACTCCCGCCAGGGGCCCGGCATCTGGCAGGACTACCGGGATATCAGCAAGCTGCTGAAACGTCAGGAGGTTGCCCCCGCCTCTTCCGGGCTGATGTTCCGCCTGATGCCCTGGGTGCTGCTCAGCAGCATGCTGGTAGTGGCGACGACGTTGCCGCTTTTTGTCCGCGCCTCGCTTTTCACCGGCAGCGGCGACCTGATCACCCTGATTTACCTGCTGGCGCTATTTCGCTTTTTCTTCGCCCTCTCAGGGCTGGACACCGGCAGCCCGTTTGCCGGGCTCGGCGCCAGCCGCGAGTTAACGCTGGGCGTGCTGGTCGAACCGGTGCTCATCCTTGCCCTTCTGGTGCTGGCGCTGATCGCGGGCTCAACCCATATCGCCATCATCAGCAACGCGCTGGCAAACGGCTGGGTTTCGCCTGTCGCAACGCTGCTGGCGCTACTGGCCTGTGGGTTCGCCTGCTTTATCGAAATGGGCAAAATCCCCTTTGACGTCGCGGAAGCGGAGCAGGAGCTACAGGAAGGGCCGCTGACAGAATACTCCGGCGCCGGGCTGGCGCTGGTGAAGTGGGGGCTGGGGCTCAAACAGGTGGTGATGGCCTCGTTATTTATCGCCCTCTTTTTCCCCTTCGGCAGCGCCGTCACGCTCAGCGTCGGTAGCCTGTTGCTGTCGCTGGTCGTGACGCTGCTGAAGGTGCTGGTGCTGTTTGCGCTGGCCTCGGTGGTGGAAAACGCCCTTGCCCGCGGCCGCTTTTTGCTGACCCACCATCTGACCTGGCTCGGTTTTAGCCTGGCCGCCCTGTCGTATGTTTTCTGGCTAACCGGTCTGTAAGGAGCACCGTTACACTATGGAAAATCTTGCTTTAACGACGCTGCTACTGCCGTTTATCGGCGCGCTGGTCGTGTCGTTGGCCCCGCAGAAGCAGGCAGCCAGGCTGGGCACGCTGTTTGCCGGGTTAGCGACCCTCGCGATGCTGGCGCTCAACGCCACGTTTTATTGCAGCGGCAAAACGGCCACGCTAATTCCCCTCGCCAGCATTGGCGATACCGCGCTGTTCGGTTTCGTTATCGATCGCGTCAGCACGCTGATTCTGTTCGTCGTCGTGTTCCTCGGTCTGCTGGTCGCGCTGTACTCCACCGGCTACCTCACCGCGCAAAACCGCGAGCATCCGCACGATGGCGGCAATCGCTATTACGCCTTTCTGCTGATCTTTATCGGCGCGATGTCCGGGCTGGTGCTCTCGGCCACAATCCTCGGCCAGCTGCTGTTTTTTGAAATCACCGGCGGCTGCTCATGGGCGTTGATTAGCTACTACCAAAGTGAGAAGGCGCAACGTTCGGCGCTAAAGGCGCTGCTGATTACCCATCTTGCTTCTCTGGGGCTGTACCTTGCCGCCGCCACGCTGTTTTTACAAACCGGTACCTTTGCGCTCAGCGCCATGAGCCAGCTACAGGGCGATGCTCGCTATCTGGTCTATGGCGGTATTTTGTTCGCCGCGTGGGGAAAATCAGCCCAACTGCCGCTCCAGGCGTGGCTGCCGGATGCAATGGAAGCGCCGACGCCGGTCAGCGCCTATCTGCATGCCGCGTCGATGGTTAAAGTGGGCGTCTACATTTTCGCCCGCGCCATTCTCGACGGCGGTAACGTGCCGACGGCGATCGGCTGGGTTGGCGTCATTATGGCGCTGGTCACGCTGATTTACGGCTTCCTGATGTATCTACTACAGCAGGATATGAAGCGGCTGCTGGCCTGGTCAACGATCACCCAGCTGGCCTACATTTTTCTGGCGCTATCGCTCTCCGTTTTCGGCTCCCCCCTCGCGTTCAGCGGCGGCATCGCCTACATCGTCAACCACGCCTTCGCCAAGAGTCTGTTTTTCCTCGTCGCTGGCGCGCTGAGCTATAGCTGCGGCACACGGCTGCTGCCTCGGCTGCACGGGGTGCTCACCACTCTGCCGTTGGTTGGCGTCGGCTTCTGCGTGGCGGCGCTGGCGATAACCGGCGTGCCGCCGTTCAACGGTTTCTTTAGCAAATATCCGCTCTTCGCCGCCGGTTTTGCCCTCTCCAGCCAGCACTGGCTGCTGCTGCCCATCATGGTGCTGGTGCTGATCGAATCCGTGGCCAGCTTCGGCTGGCTGATCTACTGGTTTGGTCGGGTGGTGCCGGGCAAAGCGAGCGAAGAGGTCGTTCACGCCGCGCCCCTGCCGCTGTCGATGCGCCTGGTGCTGCTTGTCTTAATCGTGATGTCGCTGGTTTCCAGCGTCATCGCCGCCAGCTGGCTTCAATAAGGAGGTTAAAAATGACCGGAATATGGCTAACCAACAATCTGGCCGGACTAATGATGTTGACCTCGCTGCTGGTGATCTGCGCGAAACCCTATCGCCTCTCCTGCGCGCTATACGCCGTGCAATCGCTGGTGCTGGTAACCCTCTTTTTCACCCTGTCGCAGGCCTTCGCTGCCGAGCAGTTGATGATGTGGGCCTTCAGCGCCCTGCTTACCAAGGTGGTGCTGGTGCCGCTGATTATGGGCTATGCATTGCGAAAAATGGCACCCGTACGCGCTGAACAGACGCTTTTCAGCCCGGTGACGATGGCGCTGCTGGCGGCGCTGATCGTCTTACTGTGCGCTTTTGTCGTGCAGCCTGTTCGCCTGCCAATGGCCGCCGCGCTAAAACCGGCGCTGGCGGTGGCGCTGGGGCATTTTCTGCTGGGGCTGCTGTGCATCATCAGCCAGCGCAACATCCTGCGGCAGATTTTTGGCTACTGCCTGATGGAAAACGGCTCGCATCTGGTGCTGGCGCTGCTCGCCTGGCGCGCACCTGAGCTGGTGGAAATCGGTATTGCGACCGATGCCATTTTCGCCGTCGTGGTGATGGTGGTGCTGGCAAGAAAAATAGGGCGCACTCACGGCACGCTGGACGCCAACGACCTGACTGCGCTGAAGGGATAACAAATGAGTCACTCTGTCATGCTCACCTCGCTGCTGTTGGCGCCGCTGGTTATTTCACTGCTCTGCTTCGCCTGCCGCTGGCTCGGCGACGGGCAACATCGGGCCGTCACCCTGCTGCATACCTCAGGCATCACGCTGCTGCTGGCGGTGTCGCTGCTAACGGTCGCCACCACGCTCGACGAGGGAGAGATATTCTCCCCTTTGCGCTGGCTGCATATTGATAGTCTGAGCGGCCTGTTTCTCGCCATCCTCGGCATTATCGGCTTTCTGACCGGCCTGTACTCCATCGGCTATATGCGTCATGAAGTGGAACACGGCGAGATTTCGCCAGCCACGCTCTGCCACTACTACGGCTTTTTTCACCTGTTCCTGTTTACCATGCTGCTGGTCGTCACCAGCAATAACCTGATCGTGATGTGGGCGGCCATTGAGGCGACCACCCTGAGTTCAGCGTTTCTGGTGGGCATTTACGGCCAGCGTTCATCGCTGGAGGCGGCGTGGAAATACATCATTATTTGTACCGTCGGCGTCGCCTTTGGCCTGTTCGGTACCGTGCTGGTATATGCCAACGCCGTCAGCATCATGCCTGACCCGGAACAGTCGATTCTGTGGACGGAAGTGCTGAAACATGCCGCCAGCCTCGACCCCACGCTGATGCTGCTGGCCTTTGTCTTTATCCTGATCGGTTTTGGCACCAAAACCGGCCTCTTCCCGATGCACGCCTGGCTGCCGGATGCCCACAGCGAGGCGCCAAGCCCGGTCAGCGCCCTGCTGTCGGCGGTGCTGCTGAACTGCGCGCTGCTGGTGCTGATTCGCTACTACATCCTGATTAGCCACGCGGTCGACAGCGGCCTTCCCGCCAGGCTGCTGCTGATCTTCGGCCTGCTGTCGGTGGCGGTTGCCGCGCTGTTTATCCTCGTCCAGCAGGATATGAAGCGACTGCTGGCCTATTCCAGCGTGGAAAACATGGGGCTTATCGTGGTGGCGCTGGGGATCGGCGGGCCGCTCGGCGTGCTGGCGGCACTGCTGCACACCCTCAACCACAGCCTGGCGAAAACGCTGCTGTTCTGCGGCTCGGGTAACGTGCTGCTGAAGTATGGCACCCGCAACCTCGACGTGGTGTGCGGGATGCTGAGAATTATGCCGCTCAGCGCCGTCTTGCTGGCCGGCGGCGCGCTCGGGCTGGGCGGGATGCCGCCGTTCAACATTTTCCTCAGCGAATTTATGACCGTTACCGCCGGGCTGGCTCGCGGCCACGTGGCGCTGACCATTGTGCTGCTCCTGTTGCTGACGCTGGTGCTGGCCGGGCTGATTCGCATGATCGCCCGCCTGCTGTTTGCTCGCCCGCCCGAGGCGGTGAGCCGGGGCGAATTAGGCTGGCAGACCACCGCGCCAATGGTGCTGCTGCTTTTCATGATGCTGCTCATGGGCACCTGCATCCCACAGCCGGTTGCTCGCATGCTGGAGAACGCCTCGGCCATCGTCCTGTCGGGGTCGGCAGACAAACCCATTTCTCTTAGCCACTGGCAATCCCTTTTTCCCGCAACTACCGCATCTGCATCGGAGAGTAAAAGTGATCTATCTGGACAGCGTTAATGACTCGGCGCCGCGAGGCGAGGCTTACCTTGCAGCAGTCAAGCAGCAGTTTCCCGGCGCGGTGCTGGAGACGGCGCGACAGACCCACAGCCAGCTGACCATCACGGTAAAAACCCACCTGCTGCCAGAGGTCGTCCACTTTCTCTACTATCAGCACGACGGCTGGCTGCCGGTGCTGTTCGGCAACGATGAGCGTGAGCTGAACGGTCACTATGCGGTCTATTACGCCCTGTCGATGGAGGGGGAAGAGAAGTGCTGGGTGGTAGTGAAAGCGCTGGTGGACGCGACCAGCCGCGAGTTTCCCTCGGTCACGCCGCGCGTTCCCGCCGCCGTCTGGGGCGAGCGCGAGATCCGCGATATGTACGGGCTGATCCCGGTCGGCTTGCCGGACCAACGCCGTCTGGTGCTGCCGGACGACTGGCCGGAAGATATGCATCCGCTGCGGAAAGACGCCATGGACTACCGTCTGCGCCCGCAGACCACTGACGATGCGGAAAGCTATCCCTTTGTGAACGAGGGCGACCGCGACGCGCGTATTATTCCCATTGGCCCGCTGCACATAACCTCCGATGAACCAGGACACTTCCGTCTGTTCGTCGACGGCGAGCGGATTGTCGATGCCGACTATCGCCTGTTCTACGTCCATCGCGGCATGGAGAAGCTGGCGGAAACGCGCATGGGCTACAACGAAGTGACGTTTTTATCCGATCGCGTCTGCGGCATCTGCGGTTTCGCCCACAGCGTCGCTTACGCCAGTTCGGTGGAAAACGCGCTGGGGATTATCGTGCCGCCTCGGGCGCACGCTATCCGCTCAGTGCTGCTGGAGGTTGAACGCCTGCACAGCCATCTATTGAATCTTGGCCTCTCCTGCCACTTTGTCGGCTTTGATACCGGCTTTATGCAGTTTTTCCGCGTACGAGAAAAGTCGATGACCATGGCCGAACTGCTCACCGGCTCGCGTAAAACCTACGGCCTGAACCTGATTGGCGGCGTACGCCGGGATATTCTCAAAGAGCAGCGTCTGCAAACGCTGAAGCTGGTGCGGGAAATGCGTGCTGAAGTGTCCGATCTGGTCGAGATCCTGCTGGCGACGCCCAATATGGCGCAGCGTACCCAGGGCGTCGGTATCCTCGACCGCCAGATAGCGCGCGATTACAGCCCGGTCGGGCCGTTGATCCGCGGCAGTGGCTTCGCGCGGGATTTGCGCTTCGATCACCCTTACGCCAACTACGGCAACCTGCCGAAAACCCTGTTCAGCATGGACAGTGGCGATGTTTTTGCCCGCGTCATGGTCAGGGTAAAAGAGACCTTCGATTCGCTGATGATGCTGGAGTTTGCCCTCGACAACCTTCCCAATACGCCGCTATTAACCGAAGGATTCAGCTATCGACCGCACGCCTTTGCCCTCGGCTACGTTGAGGCGCCGCGCGGCGAAGACGTGCACTGGAGCATGCTTGGCGATAACCAGAAGCTCTTCCGCTGGCGCTGCCGTGCCGCCACTTACGCCAACTGGCCGGTACTGCGTTACATGCTGCGCGGCAACACGGTCTCCGACGCACCGCTGATTATCGGCAGCCTCGACCCCTGCTACTCCTGCACCGATCGCGTCACGCTGGTCGATGTGCACAAGCGCAGGCAGACAACCGTGCCGTACAAAGATCTTGAGCGCTACGGGCGGGAACGTCGCCACTCACCGCTGAAGTAAGGACCGAATCGATGCTGAAATTACTCAAAACCATCGTAGGCGCCGGCGAAGCAACGGTGAAATATCCCTTTGCCCCGCTGGAGGTGTGCCCCGGCTTTCGCGGGAAACCAGAGCTGAATGCGCAGCAGTGTATCGCCTGCGCCGCCTGCGTCACCGCCTGCCCGGCCAATGCACTGACGATGGAAACCGACACCCAAAGCGATACCCGCACCTGGCAGCTGTATCTGGGACGCTGCATTTACTGCGGACGCTGCGAGGAAGTCTGCCCGACGCACGCCATCCGACTGTCGGAAAACTTCGAACTCACGGTGCTGCGTAAAGACGATCTCTACACCCGCGCACGCTTTACGCTACAGCGCTGTCGCGTATGCCAACGGCCTTTCACGGTGGAAAAATCCATCGCGCTGGCGGTTGCGCTGCTGGTACAGCAGCAAAAAGATGCCGCCAACCTGTCGCTGCTGCGTCAGCAGGCGGCGGTTTGCCCCCAGTGCAAGCAACGTGCGGCCCTCGCCGGCTGCGATGGGCTCACACTCTCCTTTTCGAATAAGGAGCAACGATGAATACGCCACCGGTTGTACACCCGCATCATACCAGCCAGCCCCTGATTATTGACGAGCAGACGCAGGCGATGAAGCGCCTGCTGCTCAAGGATATCCGTCGCTCCGCCTACGTTTACCGGGTGGACTGCGGCGGCTGCAACGGCTGTGAAATTGAGATTTTTTCCGCCATTACACCGCTGTTCGACGCTGAACGCTTCGGGATTAAGGTCGTCGCCTCTCCGCGTCATGCGGATATCCTGCTGTTCACCGGCGCCGTGACCCGTGCGATGCGGATGCCGGCATTACGCGCCTATCATGCTGCGCCCGATCGCAAAATCTGTATTTCCTACGGCGCGTGCGGGATCAGCGGCGGTATCTTTCACGATCTCTACTGCGTGTGGGGCGGCAGCGACACCATCGTACCCATAGATGTCTGGATCCCCGGCTGCCCGCCAACGCCGGCGGCCACTATCCACGGTTTCGCCGTCGCGCTGGGGCTGTTGCAGCAGAAGATCCACGCCGAGGAGTGCGTTAACGCGGCTGAACCCGCGCAGCTACGCCAGCCGTCGATAGCCAGCGCCCTGCGCATTGCCATCGAACGTGAAGCCCGGCGGCTGGCGGGCTATCGTCAGGGAACGGAAATCTGCAACGGACTGTTTAATACGCTACGCGAAGATCCCTCCGGCGAGCTGGTCGACATCTGGCTGCAGCAGGCTGACGATCCGCGCTTAAATGATATCGTCCATCAGCTTTTACGCATTCTGGAGGCCCAGCGTGGTTGAAGAAAATGGCGAAATCGTCTTCTGGACGCTACGGCAAAAGTTTATCGACAGCAGCACCACGCTACCGGAGCAGCATTGTCAGGTGATGTACTACTCGCTGGCGATCGGCCATCACGTCGGCATCATTGACTGCCTGCGGGTGGCACTACGCTGCCCGCTGGTCGAATACCGCAAATGGGCGCAGCAGCTGGCAGACGAACAGGCACAGCGCAAAATGCTGGGCGTATTGACGTTCGGTGAAATCATTATCGACGCCAGCCACCTCTCGCTGCTGCGGCACGCGCTGGCCCCGCTGGCTGACGATACCTCGTCCGCGCAGCAGGCATTCAGCAAAGACATGCTTTCACTGCTCGACGACATTGCCCATGAGCCCGCTATTTATCTGCTGGCCAGACATATTGCCTGACACGAGGCCATAGACGTGAAACAGATAACAATATAGTTAGCATGGTTATTATAAGCTCATTTTTTAGCCGCGACGCGCCCCTTGCGCCACACGCTACCAGTAAAAAGGATTGCGGATGACTCAGTTCGACGAGGCTAATATCGCCCCGCTTCCGGGTATGTCATTAAAAGAATCAGTGAATACGGTACTACAACATCTCCGCCAGCAGAGCGACAAAGCCTCGCTGCTGCGGGCGTTTATTCCTTTGCCCCCGCCGTTCAATCGGGTTCAGCTTATCGAGCTGCATTTTATTGATAGCGGCTTTTATTACCGCTGCTTTGATGATGGCAGCGTGGCCTGCAGCAGCCACGGCTGGCAGGGAGAGTGTAGCGACAGCTCGATTCATATGATTTTACTCAGCAACGCGCTGATGGCGGAGCTGCGCTTTATTCGCAGCGACGGCGGCCGGTATACGCCGCAGGATACACAACTCTTTTCATGGCTGGCGCGGCTGGCAAGGCCGGTGCTGGAAAATTTTCTGCAGCAGGAGATACTGCGCGCCAGCCTGCAAACGCTGGCCCAGGAGCGCGACCACCACCAGATTCTGGTCGATATCACCAACTCGGTGCTCTCACATCTGGAGATGGAGGAGCTGGTGAGCGATGTGGCGCGAGAGATTCACCACTATTTTGGCATCAGCGCCATCGGGATCATTCTGCGTGACAACGGCAGGCCCGGAAAGCACAGCGTTCACTATACCGAGTTCTGCGAAGAGGGGCCGAGAAGCCAGCACTATATTTTGCAGGAGATGAGCCCGGTCCTCACTCAGGCAATGACGCAGAACCAACCGCAGCTGTATCAGCAGGATGACAGCAAGTGCTGGCAAAACGACCCGTTACTTTACGAAGCGGCTCACCGCGGCCTGAGCAACATTCTGGTGCTGCCACTCACCTTCGGCAACCACACGCCGGGCGTGCTGCTGCTCGCCCATGCCTCGACGACGCCGTTTGAACGCGAAAATGGCGCGTTGCTACAGCAGATTGCCGATCGCATCGCTATCGCAGTCGATAACGCCGATGCCTGGAGCAGCATGACCGCGCTGAAAGAGAGCCTCAAGCAAGAGAACAGCCAGCTGAGCGCGCAGCTGCTGTCGAGCATGGGCGTAGGCGATATTATTTACCAGAGCCAGGCGATGCACGACCTGTTGCAGCAGGTCGATATCGTCGCGCAAAGCGACAGTACGGTGCTGATTTGCGGCGAAACCGGGACGGGAAAAGAGATTATCGCCAGAGCGGTACATCAGCTCAGCAACCGTCACGATAAACCGCTGATCAAAATCAACTGCGCGGCAATTCCCGCCAGCCTGCTGGAGAGCGAGCTTTTCGGCTACGATAAAGGGGCGTTTACCGGCGCCATCAACACCCACAAGGGGCGGTTTGAAATCGCCGACGGCGGGACGCTGTTTCTGGATGAAATCGGCGATTTGCCGCTGGAGCTACAGCCTAAGCTACTGCGGGTGCTGCAGGAACGAGAGATTGAGCGGTTGGGCGGCAGCCGCACCATCAACGTTAACGTCAGAGTGATTGCCGCCACCAACCGCGACCTCCGCCAGATGGTCGATAACCGCGAGTTCCGCGACGACCTCTTCTATCGTCTGAACGTCTTTCCTCTTGAGCTTCCGCCGCTGCGCGAGCGCCCGGAAGATATTCCGCTGCTGGCAAAATATTTTACCCGCAAGCTCGCCCTGCGCATGAACCGCACCATCGACAATATTTCGCCACAGACGCTCGAACAGCTGGTCTCCTATGACTGGCCCGGCAACGTGCGGGAGCTGGAGAACGTGATTGAGCGCGCCGTCTTACTGACGCGCGACACCACCCTGAACCTGCACCTGACTCAGCAATCAACGCGTCTGTTGCCAACGTTTAAGAACGTCGAACCGCCCGCGGTCAACCCGGTACAGCAAATGCTGCATCCCGGGCCGCCGGAAAACGACGACGAAGAGCGACGCGTTATTGTGCAGGCGCTACGGGAAAGCAACGGCATTGTCGCCGGGCCGCGAGGAGCGGCGAACAGGCTGGGGATGAAGCGCACCACGCTGCTCTCGCGCATGCAGCGTTTAGGTATCTCACCACGCGATGTCTTATAGACAGGCAGGAAGCCCACCATGAAAAGTCGCCGTCAT
The DNA here is from genome assembly GCF_019930565.1 of Kluyvera sp. CRP. Classification (NCBI taxonomy): domain Bacteria; kingdom Pseudomonadati; phylum Pseudomonadota; class Gammaproteobacteria; order Enterobacterales; family Enterobacteriaceae; genus Kluyvera; species Kluyvera sp. CRP. The sequence goes on from NZ_CP082841.1 coordinate 4,871,698, forward strand.
GACCTCCCGCACTCGCTACTGACCGTCGCCAGCCGCGCCGGAATGGCACGGGTGGAACAGAGCCCAGCGCAGCGCTTTGTGCTGGCCGCCAGCGCCGGTATTTTTATCGCCATCGCCGCCGCGTTCTACGTTTCCCTCAGCCAGCAGCCCAACACGCTGGTCAGCGTACTGGCCAGCGGCCTGTGCTTCACGCTGAGTTTGATTCCGGTCGTACTGGGCGGCGCTGAACTGTTTCCATCCATGCTCGCCACGACCGCCGCAGCCGCGGGTGGCTATATTAGCCCACGCGAAGCGCTCTGCAGCGGCCTGATTGTCTGCGCCGGAAATACGGGAGGCGTACTCTTTTTGGCCGCGCTCATGTGGTTTTCCGGTCTGTGCACGGGCGGCGACGGCCGCTGGGGGTTGCGGGTACTGCAAATATCGGCGCATCATCCGGGCGACACGTTTATCACCAACCTTGGGCTCGGGATGGTCGGCAATTTACTCTTATGCTTTGCCGTGGCAATCAGCCACGCTTTCCATTCGTTGACGGATAAAATTCTCGCGATGCTGCTGCCGCTGAGCCTGTTTTCCGCCAGCGGCGCGGCACACGGTATGGTTAGCCTGTTTCTGCTACCGCTGGCCATCGCCGTTCAGTCTTCTGCTCCCGCCCGTTTCGGGTTGCTGAGCGGCAGCGATAACGCGCTCAGCGCAGGCTATTTACTGGCCGGGAATCTCTTCCCGCTGGTGTTGGGTAATCTGATCGGCGGCGGGTTGCTGCTGCTGGCGCTGGTTCGCCTGCAGCGGCATCATGCGTAACCGTATCAGCGCTGCTCGTCGGCTTTGTTGTTACTCAGACCGTCGGCGTCGTCATCCGCCACCAGCCCATCCGGCCAGGCGTGCACGACCGCTTTAATCAACGTGGCCAGCGGAATGGCGAAAAACACACCCCAGAATCCCCACAGGCCGCCAAAAATCACCACCGAGAGAATGATCACCAGCGGATGCAGGTTCACCGCCTCAGAGAACAGCACCGGCACCAGCAGATTACCGTCCAGCCCCTGAATAATCAGGTAGACCGCAAACAGGCTCCAGAACTCGGTGCCGAGGCCAAACTGGAACAGCGCCACGCAGACCACCGGAATGGTCACCACAAATGCGCCGATATACGGAATCAGTACCGACACGCCTACCAGCACCGCCAGCAGCAGCGAGTAATTAAGGCCAAACATCAGGAACCCGAGCCACGTGGCGACGCCGACGACGATCATCTCCAGCACCTTGCCGCGAATGTAGTTGGTGATCTGCTGGTTCATCTCTTTCCACACCTGCCCCGCCAGCCCGCGGTTGCGCGGCAGCACGCGACGCACAGCGTTGAGCATCTGCTCTTTGTCTTTGACCAGGAAGAAGACCATCAGCGGCACCAGCACCAGATAGACCGCCAGCGTCAGCAGCCCCACCAGTGAGGCAACCGAGTATTTCACCACCGAGTCGCCCATGGTCAGCATGCGGGTGCGCATGTTTTCGGCCATGGCGTCGATAATCCCGGCATCCATCAATGCCGGATAGCGACGCGGCAGGGTGGCGGCAAAATCAGAGAGTTTGTTGAGCATGCCTGGCATATCGCGAATGAGGTATATCCCCTGCTGCCAGGCAATCGGCATCACCACGAAGGACATCAGCAGCAGGATGCCGACAAACAGCACCAGCACCACGCTGGTCGCCCAGGTGCGCGACCAGCCCAGGCGCTCCAGACGAACCGTCGGCCATTCCAGCAGGTAAGCCAGCACTAGTGCAACCAGCAGCGGCGCCAGCAGGCCACTGAAGAAAAACAGAATGCAAAACCCGGCCACCAGGATGACCAGCAGCGCGATGGCCTCCGGGTCGCTGAACCGGCGGCGGTACCATTGCATCAACATCTCGAGCATAAATCTATTCCCTGAAGCCTATCGCGTTCATACAGAACATGAATTGTATCTAAGTGTCACAAAAAAGACTCCGCTTTTTATTTTTATCCCTGCAATCTGGTGATTATCGTTTTCAACCCGTGATCAGATAGATACACTGCCAAAGTAGCCCATAATGGAACGTAACATTATGCTGTTGGTCAAAACAGGCACATCCCACATTACAGGACAGAGGTTATGTTCAGGCAGTTGAAAAAAACGCTGTTGGCATCCCTTATTGCGACGCTCGCTTTCGGCCAGATTGCCCCCGCCTTCGCGGACACAACGGATAATCTGCCGGATATGGGTACATCCGCAGGAAGCACGCTCTCCATTGGTCAGGAGATGCAGATGGGGGATTACTATGTTCGACAACTGCGCGGAAGCGCGCCGCTGATTAACGATCCGCTGCTGGTGCAGTACATTAACTCACTGGGTATGCGGCTGGTCTCGCACGCTTTTTCCGTGCGCACCCCGTTCCATTTTTATCTGATCAATAACGACGACATTAACGCCTTCGCCTTCTTCGGCGGCAATGTGGTGCTGCACTCGGCGCTGTTCCGCTACTCAGATAACGAAAGCCAACTGGCGTCGGTCATGGCGCACGAAATCTCCCACGTCACCCAACGCCACCTGGCGCGCGCGATGGAAGATCAAAAACGCAATGCTCCGCTGACGTGGGTCGGCGCACTCGGTTCTATTCTGTTGGCGATGGCCAGCCCGCAGGCCGGGATGGCGGCGCTGAGCGGTACCTTAGCCGGCACCCAACAGGGCATGATCAGCTTTACCCGCCAGAACGAAGAAGAAGCTGACCGCATCGGTATTCAGGTACTTCAGCGCGCCGGCTTCGACCCGCAGGCCATGCCTGCATTTATGGAGAAGCTGCTCGATCAGTCACGCTACTCCTCACGTCCGCCGGAAATGCTGTTAACCCACCCCTTACCCGAGAGCCGTCTGTCCGATGCGCGTAACCGCGCCAACCAGATGCGTCCGGTGGTGGTGCAGTCTTCCGCCGACTTCTACTTTGCTAAAGCGCGTACGCTTGGCATGTACAACAACGGGCAAAACCAGCTCGGCAGCGACCTGCTCGACAGCTGGTCGAAAGGCAACGTGCGCGAACAGCACGCCGCCCAGTACGGCCGCGCGCTGCTGGCCATGGAAGCCAAAAATTACGCCGAAGCCAGCAAGCTGCTCCAGCCGCTGCTGAGCGCCGACGGCCAAAACGCCTGGTTCCTGGATCTGGCCACCGATATCGACCTTGGCCAGAACAAAACCAACGAGGCAATTAGCCGGCTAAAAAATGCCCGCGAACTGCGCACTAACCCGGTCCTCCAGCTTAACCTGGCTAACGCCCTGTTAGAAGGCGGGCAAGCTGGCGAAGCGGCCACCATTCTTAACCGCTACACCTTTAATAACAAAGATGATACCAACGGCTGGGATCTGCTGGCCCAGGCGGAAGCGAAGCTCGGCAACCGCGACCAGGAGCTGGCCGCACGCGCCGAAAATATGGCGCTGGTCGGTCGGCTCGACCAGGCAATTTCCCTGTTGAGCGCCGCCAGCGCGCAGGTGAAATTACGCAGCCTGCAGCAGGCGCGCTACGATGCGCGCATCGACCAGCTGCGAGAGCTGCAGGAACGCTTCCGCCCTTATCAGAAAATGTAACAGGAGAGACAATGACGGATTCGGTCACGATTTACCACAACCCGCGCTGCTCAAAGAGCCGCGAGACCTTGAGCCTGCTGAAAGATAACGGCATTGATCCTAACGTCGTGCTTTACCTCGACACGCCGCCAGACGCCGCAACCCTGGCTAAGCTGATTAAGATGCTTGGCCTCAGCAGCGCCCGCGAGCTGATGCGGCAGAAAGAAGATCTCTATAAAACGCTGAACCTCGCCGATAGCCAGCTTAGCGAAGAGCAGCTTATCCAGGCGATGGTTGAGAACCCGAAGCTGATTGAGCGCCCTATCGTCGTCAAAAACGGCCAGGCGCGCATTGGCCGCCCGCCGGAGCAGGTGCTGGAGATTGTGGGCTAATTCGCCTTAAGGCCGCAGCGCTTCCAGAAAAGCCTGCGGCGTCATATTCCCCAGCTTTTTCTGTTGTTTCCCGCCGTTAAATAACCCACACAGCCTGCACGCCAGCTCATCCGGCGTGTAGATGCTTGCCGCTGGAATAATCTCTGCCAGTGGTGAGGTTACCGTGACCGCCTGCCGTTTTTCGCCCGAGGGCATGACGCTGGCGTTTATTCCTCGCTCAGCCAGATGCTGGCGCAGCGTGGCGATATATGCATCATTCAGCCACTCGTCACTTTTAATCTCAACAGATTGGATATCACCCGGGAACTGCGCCAGCACCTCATCCAGCCAGTGAATCACCAGTGGCGACGACATCCCCGAATAGATCCGCGCCGTGCACCAACCGCTCACCGGCTCCTGCGCCCACAGCAGGTGATGATCGCCATCATCATCCATATGCAGCGACAACGCGCGGTAGTGCAGCGTTAGCGTCTGCGGCCGCATTCCCGCCTTGAGCGCCTTCTTACCCTGTAGCGCCTGTTCAGCCGTTTTCGAATAAGATGGCGCCAGATAACGACTAAGCGTCGCCCGTGATAGCGGAATGCCTAAACCTTCCACCACGATAAACAGCAGATCGTCCAACGGCGCGCTAAGAATTTCACGCAGGGCGTTAATCAATACAATCTGCTCTTGTCTCATCGCTTTGTGCACAACCTTTGGCGTCGTACTTCGATCTGCCGTCTGCTCGCGATTACGCCAACGGCGAACCGTCGTCACGGAAATACCTAGCTCAACTGCCAGTTCACGGTCACTTTTATTCGATTCCTGGAGATATTTGCGGATACGAGGCGTCGTCGTCGCATTAGCGTGCAGCTTAATTTCCATGGCATTCCTTAAAAAATAAGTAACCAATCACATGAGATTTATATGGGTTAAGTCGATGCATTGTGACCCGATTCACCTTTCTGCCTCCACCTTTCTCCGATAATCCCCTCGTCGTTTTCTATTACATAACACACACAATGTCCGTTAATCTTATACGGAGTTCACAATGAACAATGTTCTGGGATTTTTAGAAGAGAAATTGATGCCGATTGCGGCGAAAACCGCACAGCAACGTCATCTCGGCGCCATCCGCGGCGCATATGTTTCCTTTATGCCGTTCATTATCGTCGGCTCTATCCTGCTGGTTATCTCGTCGTTCCCGAATCAGAGCTATCAGCAGTTTATGTCCAGCACTTTTGGCGCCAGCTGGAGCGCCATTATCGAGATTCCGTTTAACGCGGTCTTCTCCACCATGTCGCTGTTTATTAGCTTCCTCGTTGCCTACCGTCTGGCGGAGCACTACGGCGATGACAAAATCTCCAGCGGCATCCTCGCGCTGGTGTGCTTCCTGATCCTGACACCGTTTATTAAGGTCGCCGAGAACGGCGGCATTACCGTGATGCCGGTAGAATGGATTGGCACCAAAGGGCTGTTCGTCGCCATGATTGGCTCGCTGCTATGGACAGAGCTGTTCTGCTGGCTGAAGCGCAAAAAACTGGTGATCAAAATGCCCGAAGGGGTACCGCCCGCGGTACAGGAATCATTTGCCGCGCTGATCCCCGCGCTGGTGGTGATGATTCTGGTGCTGGCTATCCGCATCGGCTTTGAAAACACCCACTACAACACCATTCACCAATTTATTTACGACGTCGTCGCCACCCCGGTTCGTCATTTCGGCACCTCCTACTTTGGCGCGCTGATGACGGTATTCAGCATCACGATTCTGTGGTCGGTGGGGATTAACTCCGGCTCCATGGTCAACGGCATCATCCGTCCGCTGTGGATGGAAAACCAGACCGACAACATCGCCGCCATTCAGGCAGGCGTCACGCCGCCGCATATTATTACCGAACAGTTCTTCGACATGATCTGGATGGGTGGCGCCGGAGCCACGCTGTCGCTGGTCATCGCAATGCTGATTTTCGCCCGCAGTAAAAACATGCGCGAAGTGGCGCGTCTGGGCGCGGGGGCTTCCATCTTTAATATCAATGAACCGGTGCTGTTTGGCCTGCCGGTGATCATGAACCCAATCATGCTGATTCCGTTCAACCTGGTACCGCTGGTGCTGGTGACCATCCAGTATCTGGCGATGAAAATCGGTGCGGTTGCGGTCACTACCGGGGTGTTTATCCCGTGGACGCTGCCGCCGGTCATCAGCGGATTTATCGTCACCGGGCATATTTCCGGCAGCGTGATGCAAATTATTAACCTGCTGATTGGCGCGATGCTGTACCTGCCGTTTATGCGCATCGTCGACAAGCAGTACCGCAATGCGGAAATCAGTGCCGTTGAGGAATCCGGCACGCTAGCAAAACAGGAGTAGCAAAGGATGTGGGGAATTATTGCAACCTGGCGCATGGCGCTGGAAGGCGTAGGCGAGTCAGCTTCTGCGCTGGCGGCTGGAAGCGCAGCAACAACGTCCGTCGTGGATGCCGTGGTCGCGGTAGAGGATTTTCCGTTCTATAAATCGGTGGGCTATGGCGGCCTGCCCACCGAGAACGGCGAGGTTGAGCTGGACGCGGCCTGGATGGATGGCGACACCCTGGCCTTTGGTGCCGTAGGCAATCTGGTCGACATCGCCAACCCGGTTAAAGTCGCCCAAGCCCTGGGCCGCCAGCGCTATAACTCGCTGCTGGTCGGCCAGGGGGCGCGAGAATGGGCGCTGAGCCAGGGTTTCGCCGAGAAAAAGATGCTCACCGAACGCGCGATGCAACACTACCGCAAGCGCTGTCGCGAAACGCTGGATAAAGGGTTAAGCCCCTACGATGGTCACGACACCGTCGGCGTGATTGCTCTCGATAAAAAAGGGTCAATGAGCGTCGCCACCTCGACCAGCGGCCTGTTTATGAAAAAACGCGGGCGGATTGGCGACTCGCCAATTATCGGCTCTGGCTTCTACTGCGACAGTCAGATTGGCGCGGCTACCGCCACCGGCGTGGGCGAAGATCTCATGAAAGGCTGCACCAGCTATGAAATCGTCCGCCGTATGGAACAGGGAATGACGCCGCAGCAGGCGGCTGATTCCGTGGTTTACGAACTGGAAGATAAGCTGATGTCGCGCTTTGGCCGCGCGGGGGATCTCTCCGTGGTCTGTATGAACCGCAAAGGCGAGTTCGGTGCCGCGACCAACATCAAAACCTTCTCTTTCGTGGTCGCGACCGCTACCCAGCCGCTCACGGTGTTCCGCGCCGAACGCGTCAAAGAGAAAACCCATTATCAGCCGGTGGGCGACGCCTGGATGCAGGCCTATGCCGATCGCATTCGCGCGCCCATTGAGGAGTAAACGATGATTCACTACCGCTTAGTCACGGCGCTGCCCAGCGAACAGGAACAGTGTCATCTTATCACCAGACCCGATAGCCCCTTGCTCCAGCAGGATGCGCTACGTAATAACCCGCTGATTGCCGAGATGACGGCGCGCGCCGCTCAGGGAAAACTGGCGGATACCTGTTTCGGTTGCGGGCCGTTCGCCCGTATCACGCTGGTGCCGCAAAGCGCCTGGCAGGACAATCTGACCGATTCACTGCTCACTTTTCTGCGCCCGCTGTTTGCTTCACCGATGTGCCGCGAGGTACTGCTGGATTGTACGCAAATTCACGACACGGTACTGGCGAAAACCCTGCGCTTCCTGTTTAACCAGCAGCACCGGCTGACGGATCTCGGGCTGAAAACCACGGCGCAAAACGATACGCGTCTGACCCATATTCATGCCTACTGCTCAGATAACGAACTGGCGCGCCTTGAGCCGCTGTTTAAGCAACAGCAGGCCATCGCCAACGGGATGGTTGCCGCCCGCCGCCTGGCGGATATTCCCTCCGAGCAATGCACACCGCAGTTTGTGGTGGAAGAAGCGCAGCGCCTGTGCGCGGCCTTCCCTGCGCTGCGCTGTGAGGTTTTGGATGAGCAAGCGATTATCGAGCAAGGTCTGGGTCTACTGCACGCGGTAGGCAAAGGGGCCAGTCGTCCGCCGCGCCTGCTGGCGATTCACTATGAGGGAGCGAGTCATGGCCCGGTACGCAGCTACGTCGGCAAAGGCATCACCTTCGACACCGGCGGTCTGTGGCTGAAAGACGGCGCGGGCATGTATACGATGAAATACGACATGTGCGGCGCAGCCAACGTCCTGGGCTTGATGCTAAGCATCGCCGAGCTGGCGTTACCGGTGCGGGTTATGGGCGTGCTGGCGCTGGCGGAAAACGCTATCGGCCCGGACGCCATGCAGCCGGGTAGCGTGGCGCACGCCTGCAACGGCATGACGGTGGAGATCAACAACACCGATGCCGAAGGCCGTCTGGTGCTCTCGGACGCCATTGCCTGGACCAGCCAGCGCCATGCACAAACGCGTTATATCATCGACTTAGCCACCCTTACCGGCGCAGTAGTCAAAGCGCTGGGCTATGAGCTGAGCGGGCTGATGACCCAGGATAAGGCACTGCGCTCAGCGTTAACCCTGGCCGGTGAACAGAGCGGTGATGAAGTGTGGTCGCTGCCGCTCGATGCGCGGTTGAAAAAGCAAACCGAGAGCGCGATTGCCGATCTGTGCAACACGCCGACCAACAACGCGGCGATCAGCGCTTCTGCCGCCTGGCTGCTGCATCATTTCTGTCCTGCGGATATTCCGTGGGCACATCTTGACGTCAGCGGGACGGCGCTGTGGCGTGAAGGCGGCAAAAGCATGGCATCGGGCAGGCCAATTCCGCTGCTGATGCAGCATTTGCTTAACGATTTGTCCCTCAACAGTTAATCCCCCGCCCGGCCGAGCATCGCGACGCCGGGCATTTCCTTCTGATAAGCTCAGCTTAACTATCAGCTTTCTCTCCGAGCCGCACTGACATAGCGCCTACCGCTGATAACGTTTGTCATGAACGTTCAGTTTTTATATATAACACCATGTTTTTAAAAACTATTTAAACTGAGGTGACAGTTCAACTCACATCGGCAATTCTGCGTTTACACAACGAAAAAACCTGATGATAAGGAGCAAAATGAACTGGAATATTCAGAAATTCATTGTCTGCCCTGATACCGGGACCATGTATAGTCTGGCCGTCAGCGCCAAAAACCTACAGATGATTCTCTGGTGTAAAGGTGACTACTTTTTACGTCAGGGTTCGGTGATGGACAGCACGCCGTTTGGCATGGTTGTGAACGGGAAAGTCAGGAAAATTCAGGTGCTGCACGCGTTCCCGTATAGCCTTTCGCTGTGGGATTATTTCAAACAACGCACGCTTTGCCCCGGCAATGAAATGCCGGAGCTCCGGCGCTGTCCGCGTCAGACGGTATGCGCTTTCCAGCTTTGCCCTTACGGCGCGCAGGAAACCTAGAGTTTCAGAATTTCTTTTACAAACGGGATGGTCAGCTTACGCTGGGCGGTGATGGAGGCATGATCGAGCTGATCCAAGGTCTGGAATAACGTTCGCATCTCCCTGTCCAGGCGCTTGAGCATAAAGCGGCAGACATCGTCCGGCATTTCAAAACCGCGCAGACGGGCACGCAGCTGCAAGGCCTGGAGCTTGTCTTCGTCCGAGAGCGGCTGCAGCTTGTAGATTTGCCCCCAATCCAGGCGCGAAGCGAGATCCGGCAGGCCCAAATTCAGCTGGCGCGGCGGACGATCGCCGGTGATCAGCAGGCGCGTATTGCCGGATTCCAGAATGCGGTTATACAGGTTGAAGATCGCCATCTCCCACGGTTCGTCTCCCGCCACGCACTCGATATTATCGATACAGACCAGCGAGAGCTGCTCCATTCCTTCCAGCACCTCCGGTACAAACCAGGTGCGTTTATCCAGCGGAACATAGCCAACCGCGTCGCCGCGCTGAGAGAGTTCGGCACAAGCCGCGTGCAGCAAATGGCTGCGCCCGGCGCCTTCGCGCGCCCAGATATAGATGTATCCGCTATGTTCCTGCCGCAGCACATTTTGCAGTGCGGCAAGTAAAGAAGGGTTATCGCCCGGGAAGAAACTCGCAAAGGTTTCGTCGTCGGGAAGATAAAGTGGCAAAGAGAGCTGTGCCGGTGCGTTCAGAGGAGACCTCAACATGGGCTTACGAAAAAACGTGAAGAGTTTACCACAGAAATAACGGATGAGAGAACCGGGCGGCGATCCCGCCCGGTTTGCGGATCACGACTTCGCTTCGTCGCTGTCCGCGGCGTCCAGCACCACTTCTTCCGGGCGCAGTACGCTGATAAGTTTAAAGACCAGGCTCAGGCAGATACCGACGATCGTCGCCAGCGCCATACCTTTCAGCTCGGCCGCGCCGATGTGTACTTTCGCGCCGCTGACGCCAATGATCAGAATCACGGAGGTGAGGATCAGGTTCTGTGCTTTGCTGTAATCCACTTTCGATTCGATCAGCACGCGGATACCGGATGCGCCGATCACCCCGTACAGCAGCAGAGACACGCCACCCATCACCGGCAGCGGGATAATCTGAATGGCCGCCGCCAGCTTGCCGACGCAGGAGAGCAGAATCGCAATAATCGCCGCGCCGCCGATAACCCAGGTGCTGTACACGCGGGTAATCGCCATCACGCCAATGTTTTCACCGTAAGTGGTGTTCGGGGTAGAACCGAAGAAACCAGAAATCACCGTCGACAGACCGTTAGCAAACATTGAGCGATGCAGGCCCGGGTCGCGAATCAGGTCTTTTTTAACGATGTTCGCCGTCACCACCAGGTGACCGACGTGCTCGGCAATCACCACCAGCGCCGCCGGTAAAATAGTGAAGATAGCGAACCACTCGAAGCGCGGGGTATAGAAGGTTGGCAGCGCGAACCAGTGCGCCTGCGCAATCGGCGTGGTATCCACTACGCCCATCACGAAGGACAGCGCATAACCGACCAGCACGCCGATCAGAATCGGGATAATCGCCAGGAAGCCGCGGAACAGCACGGAGCCGAATACGGTCACGCCGAGCGTCACCAGGGAAATAATAATGGTTTTGGTATCCGCTGACTGGCCATCCGGCGGCAGCAGGCCTGCCATGTTGGCCGCTACGCCCGCCAGCTCAAGACCGATGACGGCAACGATTGCGCCCATCGCCGCCGGCGGGAACATCACGTCCAGCCAGCCGGTACCCGCTTTCTTCACAATGAAAGAGACCAGGCAGAACAACACACCGCACATAATAAAGCCGCCCAACGCCACTTCATAACCTAGCGGCAGCAGCAGCAGCACCGGAGAAATAAAGGCAAAGCTCGACCCGAGGTAGGCCGGGATTTTCCCTTTACAGATAAAGAGGTACAGCAGCGTGCCGATGCCGTTGAACAGCAGCACGGTGGCTGGGTTAATGTGGAACAGCACGGGCACCAGCACGGTTGCGCCAAACATGGCGAATAAATGCTGCAAACTAAGCGGGATGGTCTGTAAAAGCGGTGGTCTCTCACTTACCCCAATTGCGCGGCGCGTCATTGTGTTTTCCTCTGTGTTATTAGTCTGGGTTTTTTATTCAAAAAAAAGCCGACTATCAAAGTCGGCTCTTTTTATTTTTTCGTTTACTTGGTACCAAAAATCTTATCGCCGGCATCGCCGAGGCCCGGGATGATGTATCCCTGCTCATTCAGCCCCTGGTCGATCGATGCGGTGTACAGCTCGATGTCCGGATGCGCTTTCTCCAGCGCCGCGATACCTTCCGGCGCAGCAACCAGCACCAGCACCTTGATGCTGGAGCAGCCCGCTTTTTTCAGCAGGTCGATAGTGGCGATAACGGAGCCGCCGGTCGCGAGCATCGGGTCAACGATCAGCGCCATACGCTCATCAATGTTGGAAACCAGCTTCTGGAAGTACGGTACCGGCTCCAGCGTCTCTTCGTCACGGTACATACCCACCACGCTGATACGCGCGCTTGGGACGTTTTCCAGTACGCCATCCATCATCCCCAAACCTGCACGCAGGATTGGCACAACGGTAATTTTCTTACCTTTGATCTGGTCGATTTCTACCGGGCCGTTCCAGCCTTCGATAGTCACTTTTTCCGTTTCCAGACCGGCAGTGGCTTCATAAGTCAGCAGGCTACCGACTTCGGAGGCGAGTTCACGGAAGCGTTTGGTGCTAATGTCGTTCTCACGCATCAGGCCCAGCTTGTGTTTGACGAGTGGGTGTTTAACTTCCACAATCTTCATTCTCTTTCTCCTTTAGATGGGGCAGCCACAAAAAAAATCGCGGGATTATACCGCTTTTTTTCGGCTGCGCCATACCTATGATGATTGACCAGGATCAAGCAAAACGGCGAATGGCGCATCTGTCAGTATAAGACAGGATAAAAATAAACCCCGACGAGCGGGGTTTTATTTTATCTATTCAGCGAGTTAAAGCTCGCTGCCGTTGGTTGCAATCACCTTTTGATACCAGGCAAAAGATTTTTTACGACTGCGCGCCAGCGTACCGTTGCCTTCGTTGTCTTTGTCGACATAGATAAAGCCATAGCGCTTTTTCATCTCGCCGGTGCCCGCGGATACCAGGTCGATACAGCCCCAAGGCGTGTAGCCCATCAGATCCACGCCATCTTCCACGACCGCTTTTTTCATTTCAGCGATATGCGCGGAGAGATAGTCGATACGATACTGGTCGTTCACCGTACCGTCGCTCTCCAGCACGTCGATGGCGCCAAAGCCGTTCTCCACGATAAACAGCGGCAGCTGATAGTGATCGTAGAACCAGTTCAGCGAGTAGCGCAGGCCCACCGGGTCAATCTGCCAGCCCCAGTCGGACTTCTGCACGTACGGGTTGGAAACCAGGCTGGTGGTTTCGTCGTAGTCGAGCTGCGGGTTATCTTCGGTGGCCTTGGTGGCAAACGACATATAGTAGCTAAAGCCGATGTAGTCGACGCAGCCCTCAGTGAGCGCCTGACGGTCTTCATCGGTGATATCCAGCGCAAAACCGCGACGCTGGAAGTAGTTCAGCAGGTGCTGCGGATACTTACCGCGCACGTGCACGTCGGTAAACCAGTAGCGGCGATGCATGGCGTTCATTGCCATCATCATGTCGTTCGGCGCGCAGGTCAGCGGATAGATAGGACACATGGCGATCATGCAGCCAATTTGCAGCGCTGGGTTGATTTCACGCGCCGCCTTCACCGCCAGGGCGCTGGCCACCAGCTCGTAGTGTGCCGCCTGGTACATCACCGGCTCGCGATCCTCACCCGGCTGGTACTTCAGGCCAGAGTTGGTAAACGGTGCGAAATCTTCGTGGTAGTTGGCCTGGTTGTTGATTTCATTAAACGTCATCCAGTACTTCACTTTGTGCTGGTAACGGGTAAACACCACTTTGGCGAAGCGGACAAAGAATTCAATCAGCTTACGGTTGCGCCAGCCGCCGTATTCCGTGACGAGGTGATACGGCATCTCAAAGTGCGACAGCGTGATAACCGGCTCAATCCCCAGCTTCAGGCACTCATCGAACAGATCGTCATAGAACTGCAGGCCCGCTTCGTTTGGCGTCAGCTCGTCGCCGTTCGGGAAAATACGCGTCCAGGCGATAGAAGTACGGAAGCATTTATAGCCCATCTCAGCGAATAGCTTCAGGTCGTCTTTATAACGATGGTAGAAGTCGATGGCTTCATGGTTGGGGTAATTTTTCCCCGGCAGCACGCCGTCGGTAATTTCACGCGGCACGCCGTGCGCACCCGCCGTCATCACGTCCGCGACGCTTACCCCCTTGCCGCCCTCTTTCCAGCCGCCTTCCAGTTGATGTGCTGCGACCGCGCCGCCCCAGAGAAACCCAGCTTTAAATCCAGACATATCTTTCCCTCGTTAATCAGTAAGTTGTCGCTGCGAATAGTGCTGATTGAAATGGTAAACCGCGCCAATAAGCCCGGCGTCGTTGCCGTGGCTGACGGTATCGATGTAGTCGGCAATGCCAAACCAGGCAAGGTGCTCGCGCATCAGCGCCAGGAAACCGGGACGTTCAACAATGCCGCCGCCGATGAGAATCGTCTGCGGGTCGAACAGGTTCACCAGGTTATAGAGGCCAGTGCCCAGGCCGTTGAAAAATTCGGCGACCAGGCGCTGGCAGACGACATCGCCCGCGTCGAAGCGGTCGAAAATTTCCTCGCCGGTGACCTCTTCCAGCGTTTTGCCAAGATGCTGCGCATAGCGATAGCGAAGTACGCGCAGGGTACAGTTTTCGTTCATGGAGTAGCGGCGTACGTCGCGAGAGCCGGGGCGTGAAGTTTGCATATAACCGAATTCGCCAGCGCGAAAACGCGCGCCGTGCACCAGCTGATTGTTGCAGAAAATGGCGCCGCCGATGCCGGTACCGATGGTCAGCACCAGAAAATCGGACAGTTCGGCCCCTTTGCCCTGCCAACGCTCGGCCAATAACACACAGTTGGCGTCATTTTCGATAGCGACGGGCAGCCCGGTGCGCTCCTCAAGCCAGTCTTTAATGGCAAAGTTGTCGAAGCGGCGAATCGCGCCGCCCATTTCGATATAGCCGGTATGCGGGTTAACGTAGCCAGGCGCGCTGATGGCGACGCCTTCACATTCGGGATGGGCGGTGATCCAGCCTGCTATCGCCGCGAGAATCTGCTCGCCATCGCTGTCAGTGATAGGCTGTTTTCCCTTTTCCAGCAGCTCGCCGCTGTCGGCGACCACCCCCATTTTTAACGCCGTACCCCCAATATCAAAGGCAGCAATTTTCATTCCATTCAATCCCTTCTGGCCATTTTCAGATCGCTTACCGGGCGCTATGCAACAAAAACAGAAACCGGTTTCATTACTATGATGTGGATTCATCAGAGAGGATGCAAGGACAAGGGTGTACCCGGTTTCATTTTCGTGAGCAGTATCATATTTGACCAATTTAATGATGGAATCGCAGCAAAATACGCAGGCGAAAAATTGGGTGCAGAATAGGCTCGCAAACGTTTGCCTGTACTGATAGAATTGCGCCGATTTTTCTTGCTATCGCAAATGCGTGGAGACTTGCAGTGACCGACAAAACCTCTCTCAGCTATAAAGATGCCGGTGTTGATATTGACGCAGGAAACGCTCTGGTTGACCGTATCAAAGGGGTGGTGAAGAAAACGCGCCGTCCGGAAGTGATGGGTGGACTAGGCGGTTTCGGTGCCTTGTGTGCGCTGCCGCAAAAATATCGTGAACCGGTGCTGGTGTCTGGCACTGACGGCGTTGGCACGAAGTTACGTTTAGCGATGGATTTAAAACGTCATGACACCATCGGCATTGACCTGGTCGCCATGTGCGTCAACGACCTGGTGGTTCAGGGCGCCGAGCCGCTGTTCTTCCTCGACTATTACGCCACCGGCAAGCTGGACGTCGACACGGCGGCAAGCGTGATCAACGGCATCGCCGAAGGCTGCCTGCAGTCCGGCTGTGCGCTGGTCGGCGGTGAAACCGCTGAAATGCCGGGCATGTACCACGGCGAAGATTACGACGTGGCGGGTTTCTGCGTGGGCGTGGTCGAAAAATCTGAAATCATCGACGGCAGCAAAGTCACCGATGGCGACGTGCTGATCGCGCTGGGCTCCAGCGGCCCGCACTCCAACGGCTACTCGCTGGTGCGCAAAATTGTTGAAGTCAGCGGCTGCAACCCGGACACCACCATCCTGGAAGGCAAAACTCTGGCCGACCATCTGCTGGCGCCGACCCGCATTTACGTGAAATCCATTCTTGAGCTGATTGCGAACGTCGACGTTCACGCCATCGCCCACCTGACCGGCGGCGGCTTCTGGGAAAACATCCCGCGCGTACTGCCGGACAACACCCAGGCGGTGATCGACGAGTCCTCCTGGCAGTGGCCTGCGGTGTTCAACTGGATGCAGGATGCCGGTAACGTTAGCCGTCATGAAATGTACCGCACCTTTAACTGCGGCGTCGGCATGGTGATCGCCCTGGCGGCGGATCAGGCCGATAAAGCCATCGCCCTGATGAACGAAAAAGGTGAAAACGCGTGGAAAATCGGCTATATCAAAGCCACGGATTCCGAACAGCGTGTGGTCATCGAGTAAATGAAAAATATCGTGGTGCTGATTTCCGGCAACGGCAGCAACTTACAGGCCATCATTGATGCCTGTGAGCAGAAAAGGATTCATGGCACCATCCGGGCAGTATTCAGCAATAAGGCCGACGCCTTCGGCCTTGAGCGCGCACGCTCTGCGGGTATTCCTCAGCATGCCCTGTCTGCCAGCCAGTTCGCCAGCCGCGAGGCGTTCGACCGCGAGCTGATGCACGAGATTGACGCCTACGCGCCGGATGTCGTGGTGCTGGCGGGGTACATGCGCATCCTGAGCGCTGAATTCGTACAGCACTATCGGGGCAAACTGCTCAACATCCACCCTTCCCTGCTGCCGAAATATCCCGGCCTGAACACCCATCGTCAGGCACTGGATAACGGCGATGCGGAACACGGCACTTCCGTGCACTTCGTGACCGAAGAGCTGGACGGAGGGCCGGTCATATTGCAGGCCAAGGTACCGGTTTTTGACGGTGATGACGAAGCGGAAATCACTTCACGCGTGCAGGTTCAGGAACATGCTATCTACCCGCTGGTGGTGGGCTGGTTCCTCGATGGCCGCCTGAAGATGCAGGATAATCACGCCTGGCTTGACGGCGTGCAGCTGCCGCCCGCGGGCTACGCGGCGGAAGAGTGATATCACGTCGATACGCACAATGAGGGGGCCTTTATGGCCCTCTTTTTTATGCCTTTTTATCCGTACCACAGGTACGAAGAATGGCTAAAAAAAGCTTACATATCAAAACGGATAGCGAATAATTTCTTAGGCAAAACCGGATAACTGTCATACTAAGATGACACAGTTGGACATAACCCGGCAAAGCTAGCAATATAAACGGTGAGACGACTTTGCCGCGTCCCGTGAATTAACCGGAGTGTGAGTAGTAATGGGTCAGGAAAAACTGTACATCGAAAAAGAACTGAGCTGGTTGTCCTTCAACGAGCGCGTCCTTCAGGAAGCGGCAGATAAAAGCAACCCGCTGATTGAGCGCATGCGTTTTCTGGGGATCTACTCCAACAACCTCGACGAATTTTATAAGGTCCGCTTTGCGGAACTGAAGCGTCGCATCATCATCAGCGAAGAACAGGGTGTTACCACACATTCCCGCCACCTGCTGAGTAAAATCCAGGCCCGGGTGCTGAAAGCCGACCAGGAGTTCGATGGACTGTACAACGAACTGCTGCTGGAGATGGCGCGAAACCAGATCTTCCTGATTAACGAACGCCAGCTGTCCGTCAACCAACAGGGCTGGCTGCGTCACTACTTTAAGCAGCACCTGCGCCAGCACATCACGCCGATTCTGCTGAACCGCGAAACCGACCTGGTGCAGTTCCTGAAAGACGATTACACCTATCTGGCGGTGGAAATTATCCGTGGCGAAGAGATCAACTACGCGCTGCTGGAAATTCCTTCTGATAAGGTTCCGCGCTTCGTTAATCTGCCGCCGGAGACACCACGTCGCCGCAAGCCGATGATTCTGCTGGATAACATCCTGCGCTATTGCCTTGACGACATCTTCAAAGGCTTCTTCGACTACGATGCGCTCAACGCCTACTCGATGAAAATGACCCGTGACGCCGAGTACGATCTGGTGCACGAAATGGAATCGAGCCTGATGGAGCTGATGTCCTCCAGCCTCAAGCAGCGCCTCACCGCCGAACCGGTGCGCTTTGTTTATCAGCGCGACATGCCGGATGCGATGGTCGAAATGCTGCGCAAAAAGCTGACCATCTCCCGCTACGACTCAATCGTGCCGGGCGGCCGCTACCACAACTTTAAGGACTTTATCGGCTTCCCGAACGTCGGTAAGGCCAACCTGGTCAACAAACCGCTGCCGCGCCTGCGTCACCTGTGGTTCGATAAGTTCCGCAACGGCTTTGACGCCATTCGCGAGCGCGATGTGCTGCTCTATTATCCGTACCACACGTTTGAACACGTGCTCGAACTGCTGCGTCAGGCCTCCTTCGACCCGAGCGTGCTGGCGATCAAAATCAACATCTATCGCGTGGCGAAAGATTCGCGCATCATCGATGCGATGATTCACGCCGCGCACAACGGTAAGAAAGTGACGGTGGTGGTCGAGCTACAGGCGCGCTTCGACGAAGAGGCCAACATTCACTGGGCGAAGCGACTCACCGAAGCGGGCGTTCATGTCATCTTCTCCGCGCCGGGGCTGAAAATTCACGCCAAACTGTTCCTCATCTCGCGTAAAGAAGGCGATGATGTGGTGCGTTACGCCCACATCGGCACCGGTAACTTTAACGAGAAAACAGCGCGTATTTACACCGACTACTCGCTGCTGACCGCCGACGCGCGTATCACCAACGAAGTGCGCCGGGTGTTTAACTTTATTGAGAACCCCTATCGTCCGGTGAGCTTCGACTATCTGCTGGTATCCCCGCAGAACTCGCGCCGCCTGTTGTACGAGATGATCGACCGCGAGATCGCCAACGCCCAAAACGGTATCGCAGCCGGGATCACCCTCAAGCTCAACAACCTGGTGGATAAAGGCCTGGTCGATCGCCTGTATGCGGCCTCCAGTTCGGGCGTACAGGTCAATCTGCTGATTCGCGGCATGTGTTCTTTGATCCCTGAATTAGAGGGGATCAGCGAAAATATTCGTGTGATCAGCATCGTTGATCGTTTCCTTGAGCACGACAGGATCTATATTTTTGAGAACGGCGGCGATAAACGCGTTTATCTCTCCTCTGCTGACTGGATGACCCGTAATATTGATTACCGTATTGAAGTGGCGACGCCGCTGCTCGATCCGCGTCTCAAACAACGGATCCTCGATATTATCGATATTCTGTTTAGCGACACGGTGAAAGCCCGCTTTATTGATAAAGAACTGAGTAATCGCTATGTTCCGCGCGGCAACCGCCGTAAGGTCCGCTCGCAGCAGGCGATTTACGATTACATCAAATCACTTGAACAACCTGACTAACCTATGCCAATAAAAAGCAAAGCACCCCGGCCGCAGGAGTTTGCGGCGGTTGATCTTGGTTCGAACAGTTTTCACATGGTCATTGCGCGCGTCGTCGACGGAGCAATGCAGATCATCGGCCGCCTGAAACAGCGCGTTCATCTGGCTGACGGTCTGGATGAGAACAACATGCTGAGCGAAGAGGCCATGGAACGCGGGTTAAGCTGCCTGTCACTGTTTGCCGAGCGACTACAAGGCTTCTCCCCTTCCAGCGTCTGTATCGTGGGCACGCACTCGTTACGTCAGGCCGCCAACGCGACCGAGTTTCTCAAGCGCGCGGAAAAAGTGATCCCCTACCCGATTGAAATCATCTCCGGGAATGAAGAAGCCCGTTTGATTTTCATGGGCGTAGAGCACACGCAGCCGGAGAAAGGCCGCAAGCTGGTCATCGACATCGGCGGCGGCTCAACGGAGCTGGTGATTGGCGAAGATTTCGAACCCAAGCTGGTGGAAAGCCGTCGTATGGGGTGCGTGAGTTTCGGCCAGCAGTTCTTCCTGGCGGGCACCATCAACCGCGAGAACTTCCAGCGCGCACGTATGGCGGCAGTGCAAAAGCTGGAAACGCTGGCATGGCAGTTCCGCATCCAGGGCTGGAGCGTGGCGATGGGCGCTTCCGGCACCATTAAGGCCGCGCATGAAGTGCTGCTCGAGATGGGCGAAAAAGACGGTTTCATCACCCCTGAGCGCCTGGAGAAGCTGGTGGAAGAAGTGCTGAAGTATAAGAACTTCAGCAGTCTGAGCCTGCCGGGACTTTCCGAAGAACGTAAAGGCGTGTTTGTGCCGGGGCTGGCGATTCTTTGTGGGGTGTTCGACGCGCTGGCCATTAAAGAGCTACGTCTGTCTGACGGCGCGCTGCGTGAAGGCGTACTGTATGAGATGGAAGGCCGCTTCCGCCATCAGGACGTGCGTAGCCGCACCGCGCAAAGCCTGGCAAACCAGTACAATATCGACCGCGAGCAGGCCCAGCGCGTACTCGAAACCACCATGCAAATGTACGATCAGTGGCTGGAGCAAAACCCGAAGCTGGGAAACCCACAGCTGAACGCGCTGCTGAAATGGGCATCGATGCTGCACGAAGTGGGGCTGAATATTAATCACAGCGGCATGCATCGCCACTCCGCCTACATTCTGCAAAATAGCGATCTACCGGGGTTCAATCAGGAGCAGCAGTACCTGATGGCGACGTTGGTACGCTTCCATCGTAAAGCCATCAAGCTCGACGAACTGCCGCGCTTTACCCTGTTCAAGAAGAAGCAGTTCCTGCCGATGATCCAGCTGCTACGCCTGGGCGTGCTGCTGAACAACCAGCGTCAGGCAACCACCACGCCGCCGACGCTGAAGCTCACGACCGAAGCCAACCACTGGACGCTCTGCTTCCCGCACGACTGGTTTACTCAGAACGCGCTGGTGCTGCTCGATTTGGAAAAAGAGCAGGAATACTGGGAGAGCGTCACCGGCTGGTTGTTAAAAATCACCGAGGAGCGTGCGCCCGACGAAGTTGTCGCGGCCTGATTCGCTGCTTTTGCACTCCACTGCCGCCAGCTCCTCAAGGGGAGCTGGCCTACCAATGCTATAACCCTGCAAGTAATCAATACCCAACGCAATCGCCGCCTGACGAATCTCTTCGTTCTCCACATATTCCGCCACCACGCGCATTTTCTTCATCCGCGCCAGATGGCAGATCGATGCCACAATCTGATAGTCCATACTGCTGGTAGCAATATTGCGGATAAAGCTGCCGTCAATTTTGAGGATATCAGCGCTGATATGCTTAAGCCTGGCGTAGCTGGCATAGCCGGTACCAAAATCATCTATCGCCACCCGACAGCCCAGTTCCTGCAGCTCTCGCAGCGTGCGACGCGCCTGCTCAACGTTGACCAATGAATGACTTTCCGTAATTTCAAAGACCAACTGCCAGGCTTCGATGCCATGCTCTTCCAGCAATAGCGCGACCTGTTTGGAAAAGCCTAGCCCGCTTGCCGTTGATGGCGCCAGGTTCAGCGCCAGCCGCATACCCGGGTTGGTCGCCCGGCGGCTGGCCATAAAGCGCAGCGTATTTTCCAGTACCCACAGGTCGATACGCGAGGCCATACCAAATTCGTGGGCGACTGGCAGGAACAGCGTTGGCGAGATCATCTCATCATCATCATCGCCCAACATACGCAACAGCACTTCGTGATAATCATCGCCGCGAATGCCGACGATCGGCTGCGCCATCAGGCGGAAACGGTCGTTCTCCAGCGCCTGCTGAACGCGGACCATCATGGCGATTTTGTCCTTCAACTCCTGCTGTAAATGCTGCGCGCCGCGCCGCTGGAGGTTTTCAGGGCGGTCGGTCACCAGCGACAGCTCGGCCAC
This sequence comes from Kluyvera sp. CRP, assembly GCF_019930565.1. Classification (NCBI taxonomy): domain Bacteria; kingdom Pseudomonadati; phylum Pseudomonadota; class Gammaproteobacteria; order Enterobacterales; family Enterobacteriaceae; genus Kluyvera; species Kluyvera sp. CRP. Next base: position 4,892,993 of record NZ_CP082841.1, read on the forward strand.
CGTATTCAGCTCGCCCAGCATCAGCGAAAGGTGTGACACTGGCGATTGAATGTAGCAGTAGCTGAGGCCAATCTGCGGCTGTAACGGCATGCCGTTCCAGCTATAGCGGAACATCTTCAGACGCGCATAGAGATCTTCAATGCGCTCTTTGTAGGATTCCGTATGCAGCAGTACGGCGAGGTCGCTACCGGTCAACTGGTACACCCCTTCACCAGGACGCAGCACCTCGCTCAGGTACTCCGCCAGATTCTGCTTGTAGTTGATACGCAGCATAATACCGTAGTGCCGCGTGAGTACTTCGAGGTCCGGCATACGCAGGAAACACAGTACCGACCATGGAGTCTTGCCGATTGCCCGATTCAAGGCGCGCATATTGGGCAGATTGACCACGGGATCGATAAAGGCCATCCGTCGCACCCGCTCGTGAATGGCCCGCTGACGGCTTGAGAGCATGGCCATATAAGCAATGATAAACGAGAACACCAGAAAGCTGGACGAGGTAATTGCCAGCTGTACGCTGTAACCTGCGGTGTGTGGCACGTAGTGATAGTGGTAGTGAATCGCCACAATCAGCAGCAGCGTCCAGACCACCGAAATAAAGCGGTAGCCGAAGCGCATCGATCCCCACAGCATAATGGGCAGCAGCAAAGAGATTGTATAGTTGGTGCTGAAAATGGTGCTGCCGCTGTCCAGCGGCTTCATCAGCAAGGAGAAAATCCCCAGCAAGAAGCCGCTCCATACTATCATTTCCGGCCACTTCACTTTTGGGTCAAAGTCCCGGCGCACCTGCGAAATAAAGGAGCGAATATAGTATGGGTTGCGGATTAATCTAATCAGCAAATAACATAACGGCACGCCGGTCAGGTAGCCCATCAGCAGCGACTGGTAGTTGATCAAATTGCGCTGGGTGAGCGGCGAGGTCCATTGTACATCGCTGAAGCTCGGGTAAATACCGATATACAGCGTAAATTGGAGCAGCAACATAAACAGCGTGGCCGGGACAAACATCTGCCAGAACAACCGCTGCGCCATGAGTCGCGTGTCGCCATGCGACACCATTTTGCGCCCGCTGTTGAAGTACTGATAGCCGCCCCATGCCACCAGCGTAGGGATCAGAAACTGCAGCGTGATGCCTATTTCTTCAACCATATGCAGATCGCGCGTGAGATAGCAGCCAATACCAACCATCAGCCCAGGCAACGCTTTCCAGCCGAAAAACAGCATCATACACAGCAGAAACGGCATCGGCAGATAATAAAGGTAGGTCTTGCCGCCGCCAACATAAGTGTACGTATTAGCAAGTCTAATTATTGGCAAGATCAGGAGTGGCAATATCAGCGGAAGACCCCACCAGCAATCGCGATATTGCTTATATATTTTACAGAAATTCATAGATGCTCTATAGATACCCCAAATCCTGCTGGGTATTTTCAGACAGGCATCCAACCTGGCTTAAACGTCCGCGAAAGAAGGCAATGCGCGGGTATAGCGAGAATTTTAGTTATCAGCTACGAATGAAGTTTGATGTGAGTCAAGAAACCGCGTACATAAAAACAATAATTTCGTTTTCTTTGCCGTTTATCTAATTATTAATTTATCTTTGTGAATACGTATAATATCTTATATAACATTAATTAATGTTTTATCTGACGGATTTTTACATTCCCCTCAATTGACCCGTGCGTCACTCTGTGCCTTAATGTACACATCGCCCGTCTATGGGTATTGCTAAAGGACCCCTTTGTGAGCCAGGTTACCAGCCTACGAAAACGACACCGATTTAACAGTCGAATGACCCGGATCGTACTGCTTATCAGTTTCCTCTTCTTCTTCGGACGCTTCGTCTACTCCTCCATCGGTGCGTGGCATCACCACCAGGACAAAAAAGAATCCCAGCAGAGCAGCCTGTCGCAACAGACTCCCCCCGCACAACCCGACGACCGTTAATCCCCCGAAAGATTCCTTACCGAATGGCTAAGCATCTCGTTTAACCATCCGGTAAGGGATCTGCATGACAGGCCATATCCTGTCGTAAATTGGGTAAAAAAACGTTTCCCGCACGAATACACAAAATTTTCTTTTCGCTTCGCCGCACCATTCGCGCTGTTTTTTTATAGTCTTGATAAATGGGCAGAAAAAAGACAATAACTGCGCAAATAATCGCTAACCCATCCACCTTGGATATATGAAAACAAATATATAGATATTTTAAATATCTTCATTTGATTTTTTCGCCATTATTTTTAACCAGCAGGGCTTGTGATGACCGGTTTTACCTTATTTCCAAAAATAAAAAATGCTGTTGAATGGATGGCTGGCCACAGCGATGCGGTTATTCAATTTGGCTGGAATGTTGTTGCCGCTATTATCCTGTTGTTCGTTGGCAAAGCCATCTCACGCCTGCTTTCTCGCGGGCTGGAGAAGCTGCTGCTCAAACGTAAAGTCGATATCACCATTGTCCAGTTTTTCACCGCGCTGGTACGCTACATCACGCTGGCTTTCTTTGTCGTGGCCGCGCTGGGCCGCGTGGGGATTGAAACCTCATCGATCATCGCCGTCATCGGCGCTGCGGGGCTGGCTGTAGGTCTGGCGCTTCAGGGCTCGCTCTCCAACTTTGCCGCGGGCGTGCTGCTGGTTTCCCTGCGCCCTTTCCGCGCCGGCGAAGTGGTACAGATTGGCGCCATGACCGGCACGGTAGAGAAGGTGCACATTTTCTCCACCACGCTGCTGACCGGCGATAGCAAAGAAGTGGTGATCCCCAACGGCAAGATTATCGCTGATAACATTATCAACTACTCCCGTCACCCGTTCCGCCGTATCGACCTGGTGATTGGCGTGGGTTACCAGAGCCGCATTGCCGACGTGAAGCGCGTGATTAATCAGCTGATTGAAAAAGACTCGCGAATTGACCGCCAGCGCGGCGTCACCGTCCGTCTGGGCGAACTGGGCGCCTCGTCGCTGAACTTTTATGTGCGAGTGTGGGTACGCAATGCCGAGTACTGGAACACCTACTACGACCTGCTGGAGAACATCAAAGAGGCGCTGGACGCCAATCACATCGATCTGCCTTATCCACAGATGGATATTCGCGTTGAGAACGTGACCGCACCTGCGCATCCACAGCTACAGCTGGTTGATTAATCCCGGGGGCACGAGGGTGCCCTTTGCAACAGCTTCACTAATTCAGCAATCCCTTTGCTGAGGATCTTATCCTGGCGCATCACCACCGCCAGTTGGCGGTGCAAAAGTGGCGCCAGCGAACTGACGTGCAGCCCTTCACGATCGCGGGGCGCCTCAACCGCCATACGCGGAATAATACTGTAGCCCAGCCCGGCGGCCACCATGCGCTTTATCGCTTCAATACTGCCCAGCTGCATCACCGGCCGGGCTTCTACGCCTGCGCGTTGGAACCAGCCGTCAATCAGACTACGCGTGCCGCTTCCTTGCTCGAATGCGATAAGCGGTAGCGCCCGCAACCCGGCAGGCGTTGCCGTTGGCGTCCGTTGCGCCGCGGCAATAATCAGCACAAACTCTTCTCGTTGAGCCGCCATGACCTCCAGACTACGCCCGCTAGCGGGCAAGGTGACCAGCCCCAAATCGAGCCGATTCTCTTCTATGGCCCGCACGATATCCGGCGTATTGCCAGTGGTCACCCCGACCGTCAGCAGCGGGTAACGCTCACGCAGTTCTTGCAGCATCGGCGGCAACAGATGAATGCACGCCGTAGCCCCGGTGCCCAACGTAATCTCACCGCTCACCTGCTCGCTGCATTCGTTTACCGACTGCACGGCTTCATTCACCGCCTGTTCAATCCGCTCGCCGTGCAGCAGCAACGCCATTCCTGCCGCCGTCGCCTTCACGCCGCGCCCGGTACGCTCAATCAACCTTGCCTGTAAGAACTGTTCAAGCTGACGTACCTGAAGACTTACCGCCGGCTGAGAGATACCCAGCACGTCAGCCGCTGCCGAAAAGCTGCCGCGCTGCACCACCAGGCGGAAGGTTGCCAGATATCCCAGATTCAAGGTCGTCATACAAAGTTTCTCTTATCAGGGTCATAAACGGAGGGCTCTGCCAGCACAATAGCGTGAGCGTTATGCTGCCAGCAACTGCATAACTGACGAGAATATAATGAAAACACCTGCCGCCCCTCTTTCTGTCACCCTTGCCGCTGGAGGCAACCAGTTGATTAACTGGGGAATCTCGTTTTACATGCCTGGCACCTTCGCCCGCGCGATTATGCAAGATACCGGCTGGGCAGCGACGCATATCTATTTCGGCCTGACGCTGGCCATGCTGGTCATGGCGCTACTGTCGCCATGGGTCGCCCGCCTGCTGGCACATTTTGGCGGCCAGCGTGTGGTGATCGGCGGCACAATGCTGATTGCCATAGGCTGTCTTTTGATGTCTCTCATCCACACCTTGTCGGGATGGTACTGCGCCTGGATACTGACCGGCGTCGGCATGCGGCTGGCGCTGTACGACGGTCTGTTTGCCGCGCTGGTGAACCTTTACGGCCAGCGAGCCAGAGCGACCATTTCCCGCGTCACCTTAGCCGGCGGGCTAGCCTCCGCATTCTTCTGGCCGCTGGGCAGTGCATTACTCACGCTAATCGACTGGCGACATGCGCTGCTGGTGTACAGTCTGCTCGGGTTTCTGAGCGCTCTGATTCTCATCCCAATGCCTAACCAAAAACGGCCGCCAGTGAGCCCGCGCAGCCCCAGCGCAGCCTTCTCCCGCGACGTTCATATGGGCTGGCTTTACGCCGCACTGATTGCCATCGTGACCTTTATCTCTAATGGCACCTCTACGCATCTGCCGGAGTTTATCGCCGCCCACGGTCTCCCCATCGCCGTGGGTATTCTGTGGGGCGTCGGGCAGACCGGGGCGCGCTTTCTTGAAGTCGCCTCCGGTTCCGTGTTAACCCCTATCAGACTGACGCTGCTCACGGTCTTTTTCATACCGCTGTGCTTTGCATTGGGTATCAGCAGCACACATATTGGCTGGGCGGCCGGAGGATTTGTCCTCGGGTACGGCGCAATCAACGGTTTGACCACGGTATTCAAAGCCACGTTGCCACTTCAACTGTTCGCCGCCGAAGACTATGCCCGCCGCACTGGCGTATTGCTGATCCCCGCCCAACTGCTGGCTGCCGCCTCGCCGTTTGCCTACGCCTGGCTCAATCAGACGCTGGGTATGAAGGGAAGCCTTACCGTATCCGCAGCCCTTGCCGTCATAGCCGCTGGGCTGGCGGTGACCATTGCGCTGTGCCAGACTACTCGCATAACAAAAAACAACGATCAACACGCTTCACGACAAGGATAACCCCCATGCACCTGCAAACCGAACGCCTGATCCTCCGCCCGGTGGCGATCACAGACCTTGACGCGCTTTTCCGTATTTATGGCGATCCGGCGACCAATACTTTTAATCCCGCGGGCCCACATCCGGATATCGAACACTCTCACCGCATCCTGACGGGGTGGCTTGAACATCGCGACACTCACGGCTTCGGCAACTGGGCGTTCAGTCTGCGGGAGACACCCGAACAGATCATCGGTTTTGGCGGGCTGCGCATTGTCGAATATCCTTTCGGCGCGGTGAATAACCTGGGCTACCGCTTTGCTCCCGAGGCGTGGGGCAAAGGGTTGGCGACAGAATTTGCCCTCGCGGCGGTGGAGTATGCGTTTACGACGTTAAAACTTGATGAGGTCGTCGGTATTGTGCGCAAGAATCATCTGGCATCACAGAAGGTATTGCTGAAGTGCGGAATGAGGCTGGTCAGAGAAATTAACGATGTGCCGGGGGCGGAGCCAAGTTTGCAGTATCGGCGACGACGTGACGAAGCGGCATAAAAAAACCCTCTGCCAGGCAGAGGGTTTTGCACGCTAACGGAGAGAGAAAATTATTCCCACTCGATCGTGGCTGGCGGCTTACCGCTGATGTCATACACCACGCGGGAAATACCGTTCACTTCGTTGATGATGCGGTTAGAGACGCGGCCTAAGAAATCGTACGGCAGGTGTGCCCAGTGCGCGGTCATAAAGTCGATGGTTTCCACAGCACGCAGGGAAACAACCCAGTCGTACTTACGGCCATCGCCCATTACGCCAACGGAGCGAACCGGCAGGAACACGGTGAACGCCTGGCTCACTTTGTTGTACAGGTCAGCTTTGTGCAGCTCTTCAATGAAGATAGCGTCCGCACGACGCAGCAGGTCGCAGTACTCTTTCTTCACTTCGCCCAGCACACGCACGCCCAGACCCGGGCCCGGGAACGGGTGACGGTACAGCATGTCGTACGGCAGGCCCAGTTCCAGACCGATCTTACGCACTTCGTCTTTGAACAGCTCACGCAGCGGCTCAACCAGACCCATCTTCATCTCTTTCGGCAGGCCGCCCACGTTGTGGTGAGATTTGATAACGTGTGCTTTACCGGTGGCAGACGCCGCAGATTCGATCACGTCAGGGTAGATAGTGCCCTGCGCCAGCCATTTCACGTCTTCCAGCTTCAGCGCTTCTTCGTCGAACACTTCCACGAACACGCGGCCGATAATCTTGCGTTTCGCTTCCGGATCGTTCTCGCCTTTCAGCGCGTCCAGGAAGCGCTGCTCGCCTTCCACGTGAACAATGTTCAGACCGAAGTGGTCGCCGAACATGTCCATCACCTGCTGGGCTTCGTTGAGACGCAGCAGACCGTTATCGACGAAGACGCAGGTCAGGTTTTTACCGATAGCGCGGTGCAGCAGCATCGCGGTGACGGAAGAGTCCACGCCGCCAGACAGGCCCAGAATAACTTTGTCTTCGCCAACTTGTTCACGAATACGCGCAACGGCGTCGTCGATGATTTTAGCCGGGGTCCACAGGGCTTCACACTGGCAGATATCGCGTACGAAGCGCTCCAGCATGCGCATGCCCTGACGGGTGTGGGTCACTTCCGGGTGGAACTGCACGCCGTAGAAGCGTTTTTCTTCGTGCGCCATAATGGCGAACGGGCAGGTCTCGGTGCTGGCAACGGTGACGAAACCTTCTGGGATCGCGGTCACTTTATCGCCGTGACTCATCCACACGTCCAGCAGCGGTTTGCCTTCTGCGGTCAGAGAATCTTCGATACCGCGAATCAGCGCGCTGTCGGTCTGCACTTCAACCTGGGCGTAGCCGAACTCACGCTCGTTAGAACCTTCAACATGACCACCTAACTGCATCGCCATGGTCTGCATGCCGTAGCAGACGCCGAATACCGGTACACCGGCGTTAAATACGTACTCAGGCGCACGCGGGCTGTTTGCTTCGGTGGTGCTTTCCGGGCCGCCGGAGAGGATGATGCCGCTCGGGTTGAACTCACGGATTTGTGCTTCAGTAACATCCCATGCCCACAGTTCACAGTAGACGCCCAGTTCGCGGACGCGACGCGCGACCAGCTGGGTATACTGCGATCCGAAATCGAGGATGAGAATGCGATGTTTATGAATATTGTCTGTCATTTGACGATAATTCCGAGGCAAGTGAAACAATAACAAAACGCCCGGTTTAAAACCGGGCGCGGAAACTTATCAGGAGCCCATGCGATAGTTCGGGGACTCTTTGGTGATGGTCACGTCGTGAACGTGGCTTTCCTGGATACCCGCACCGCTGATACGCACGAATTCAGCCTTCGTACGCAGCAGGTCGATGGTACCACAACCGGTCAGACCCATACAGGAGCGCAGGCCGCCCATCTGCTGGTGAATGATCTCTTTCAGGCGGCCTTTATACGCTACGCGACCTTCGATACCTTCCGGCACCAGTTTGTCAGCGGCGTTATCGCTCTGGAAGTAACGGTCGGAGGAGCCTTTGGACATCGCGCCCAGAGAACCCATACCACGGTAGGATTTGTAAGAACGGCCCTGGTAGAGTTCAATTTCGCCCGGGGATTCTTCAGTACCGGCCAGCATAGAGCCCACCATCACGGCTGCAGCGCCAGCGGCAATCGCTTTAGCGATATCACCGGAGAAACGGATACCGCCGTCAGCGATAACCGGAATACCGGTGCCTTCCAGCGCTTCAACCGCGTCGGAAACGGCGGTGATCTGCGGAACGCCCACGCCGGTCACGATACGAGTCGTACAGATGGAGCCTGGGCCGATACCCACTTTCACCGCGCTGCAACCGGCTTCCGCCAGTGCGCGAGCGCCAGCGCCAGTCGCGACGTTACCGCCGATGATTTGCAGGTCAGGATATTTCGCCCGGGTTTCACGGATACGCTGCAGCACACCTTCAGAGTGGCCGTGAGAGGAGTCAATCAGCAGGACGTCAACGCCCGCGGCAACCAGCGCATCAACACGCTCTTCGTTGCCCGCGCCCGCGCCCACTGCGGCCCCAACGCGCAGACGACCTTTCTCATCTTTACACGCGTTCGGTTTACGTTCGGCTTTTTTGAAGTCTTTAACGGTGATCATGCCCAGCAGATGGAAGCTATCGTCAACCACCAGCGCTTTTTCGACGCGACGTTCGTGCATTTTGGCGAACACCACATCACGCGCTTCGCCTTCGCGAACGGTCACCAGACGATCTTTCGGAGTCATGTAGACGCTCACCGGCTGGCTCAGATCGGTGACGAAACGCACGTCACGGCCGGTAATGATACCTACCAGTTCATTGTCTTCGGTCACAACCGGATAGCCCGCGAAGCCGTTGCGCTCGGTCAGCTCTTTCACTTCTGCCAAAGTGGTGGTTGGCAGAACGGTCTGCGGGTCGGTTACCACGCCGGATTCGTGTTTTTTCACGCGGCGAACTTCTTCCGCCTGGCGCTCGATAGACATGTTTTTGTGGATAAAACCAATGCCGCCTTCCTGTGCCAGGGCAATCGCCAGGCGCGCTTCAGTCACGGTGTCCATTGCCGCAGAGAGCATAGGAATGTTCAGACGAATGGTTTTGGTCAGCTGAGTGCTAAGATCAGCCGTGTTCGGCAGAACGGTAGAATGAGCGGGAACGAGGAGGACGTCGTCAAACGTCAGGGCTTCTTTTGCGATACGTAGCATGGGCAATATCTCACCTGGGAGGTTATTAAATATTGCCGCGGCATTATACAGAGCGTAAGCGATTGCATCCACACTTTTTTGCAAAAAATGCTTGCGATCGCCCTCTGGCAGGTTACTATCGACTGAATAACCTGCTGATTTAGAATTTGATCCCGCTCACATGTTATCCTCACAAAGCCCCGCAATTTTTACCGTTAGCCGCCTTAACCAGTCGGTGCGTCTGCTGCTCGAAAAAGAGATGGGCCAGGTGTGGATTAGCGGCGAGATCTCCAACTTTACCCAGCCATCTTCCGGCCACTGGTACTTCACCTTAAAAGACGATAACGCCCAGGTGCGCTGCGCGATGTTCCGCAACAGCAACCGCCGGGTGACGTTCCGCCCGCAGCACGGACAACAGGTGCTGGTGCGCGCCAACATCACGCTGTATGAGCCGCGCGGCGACTACCAGATTATCGTCGAGAGCATGCAGCCTGCGGGCGAAGGGCTGTTGCAGCAAAAATATGAACAGCTAAAAGCCAAACTGCAGGCGGAAGGGTTGTTCGATCAGCAATACAAGCAGCCGCTGCCCTCCCCGGCCCACTGCGTCGGGGTGATTACCTCAAAAACCGGCGCGGCGCTGCACGATATTCTCCACGTTCTTAAACGTCGCGATCCCTCGCTGCCGGTGGTGATTTACCCCACCGCGGTACAGGGCGACGATGCGCCGGGGCAAATCGTTCGCGCCATTGAGTTGGCCAACGCCCGCGGCGAGTGCGACGTATTAATCGTCGGGCGCGGCGGTGGCTCGCTGGAAGATTTGTGGAGCTTTAACGACGAACGCGTGGCGCGCGCTATTTTTGCCAGCCGCATTCCGGTGGTTAGCGCCGTCGGCCACGAAACCGACGTCACTATCGCCGATTTTGTCGGCGACCTGCGAGCCCCCACGCCATCGGCGGCGGCGGAGATCGTCAGCCGTAACCAGCAGGAGCTGCTGCGTCAGATTCAGTCCGCCCAGCAGCGTTTGGGCATGGCGATGGACTACTACCTCGCCAACCGTAGCCGTCGTTTTACTCAGATGTTCCATCGCCTGCAGCAGCAGCATCCGCAGCTGCGTCTGGCGCGCCAACAAACCTCGCTGGAACGGCTGCGTCAGCGCATGAACAGCGCGCTGGAAAGCCAGATCAAACAGGCCAATCAGCGCCAGCAGCGCATGCTGCAACGTCTGAACCAGCAGAATCCGCAGCCGCGTATTCATCGCGCCCAGTCGCGTATCCAGCAACTGGAATATCGCCTGGCCGAAACCATTCGCGCACGCCTCAGCGAACAGCGCGAACGCTTTGGCAATGCGGTCACGCATCTGGAAGCCGTCAGCCCGCTGGCGACGCTGGCGCGCGGCTATAGCGTCACCACCGCCAGCGATGGCAAGGTATTGAAACAGGCAAAACAGGCAAAAGCCGGAGAAATGCTGACGACCCGGCTGGCAGACGGCTGGGTCGAGAGTGAAATTAAAACAGTGACGCCGGTGAAAAAAACGCGCTCACGGAAAAAAGCCGTTTAATCGTTCAACATAACCGGGCCTACAGGCCCGGTATCCTCTCGCTTATTCCCCCGCAGGCACCCACTCAACCCGCTTTTTCGAGATCATCCCGTGGCCGCTCTGGCAGAAGAAATCTACCGCGCCGCAGGCTTTTAACACTTCCAGCGGCTTATGGCACTCGGGGCAGCGTGGCTCGAGGGTAAAGGTTTTATCACAGTGCGCGCAGTGCGCCTGTTGGCCCTGCACCTCCAGCGAGGCCTGACAGGTTGGGCAGATGAATTCCATGGCAACTCCTTAACATCGTATTGTGCCGCCATTTTATCACGTCTCAGTGCGTCCCGCGTAACCGCTGCTGAATCTGCAACAGCGCCTCGACCTCGCCAATACGCCGCGCCGTGAGCTTCGCCACTTCCTGCGGCGCACGGGAATACAAACTTTGCGCGCCCAGAATCTGATCGCCGAGACAGTGGGCATAAATTGCGCCGCGACGGGTCCAGCCGAGTACGGAATCGCCACAAATCAGCTCAACGCGCTCGCCCTCGGGGCCACGGTTCTGGCTTATCACTCGCCCGTCGCGCAAGGAAATGCGGATGCCCTTGTGCTCGACGCCCGGCCCGGCGTATTTATTCAGCCATAGGTTGACCGCAATACCGCCAAGCGTGCCAATCAGATGTGCCTCGCCCTCTGCCGTTTCGGTATCACCCAGCGCAATGGGCTGCCCTAAGCGGTCCTTAACCCGTTCAGCCCGCAGCACAATGTCATCGCTGCCGCCGAGATAGCGCACCGTCTCCCGCATCATCGCCAGTACGTGAGTGCCAATATCGACAATCACCCCGTCCGGGTGGCGCAGCTGGCGGGTATCCGGTTGCCCGGTGGCAAAATTCAGCGCGATAGGTTCACCCGCGGCGTTATAGCCGCTCGGCTCCAGCAGAAAACCGTCGATACTGACAATCTCGTCCAGCGCGGTGACCACCGGGCGGTCAATTACCGCGCCATCTTCAGGTTGCCAGCGGTCATCCATTCGGCCCTGTGCCAGACACAGCACGCCGTCCCGGGCCATCCAGTGATCCAGCGCCAGCACGCGCCGAGCGTTATCCGGCACCGAAAGCAGCTGGCGCAGCTCGGTAAGCTGGTCTAGCGTGGCGGCAATCGGCTTTTCTACCACAATCCGCGGAATCAGCGAACGCAGCGCTTGTTCAAGTACCGGCAAATGCGCCAGCGAAACGGTGGTAATAAACAGCGTGTCGATGGGCTGCGCCAGCAGTGCGGCAAGGGATTTAAAGGTCGTTACGCCCGGCAGCACCCGCAGCGGATTGCTGTCATAGCCGCAAATCGAGCTCACTGGCAGCGACAGCGCCTTTAGCGCAGGTAAATAGGCGGTTTCAACCACCGACCCGAGGCCGATAAAACCAATATTCATAACATTCGACTCATGCAGAAAAACAATACGGCGGGCATTATGCGTGAAGCGCCATCACAGAAACGTGTCCGCGATGGCTTATTGGGTTTAGCGCACAGCGCGCAGACGGTCGAAACCAGCCGCCAGATCGGTTTTTAAATCATCCATATCTTCCAGCCCCATCTGGATGCGCAGCGTCAGGCCGCCAGGCTGCCAGCTGGTCGCGGTGCGGTAATCGGCACAGTTGAACGGAATAATCAGGCTTTCAAAACCGCCCCACGAATAGCCCATGGCGAAAATGCGCATATGATCCAACATATTCGCCACCCCCGCTTTGGTAAATTCGGGCTTCAGCACCAGCGAAAACAGCCCGGATGAGCCGGTGAAATCACGCTTCCAGATCTCGTGCCCCGGGCACTCCGGCAGCGCCGGGTGCAGAACCTTCAACACTTCCGGGCGCGCCTGTAGCCAATGCGCCATCTCCAGACCGCGCTGTTCAGCCTCTTTCAGGCGCAAATGCATCGTGCGCAGCCCGCGCAGGGCCAGGAAGCAGTCTTCCGCGCCGGGCAGCATGGCCATCAGATCGTAGGTTTTACGCAATCGCGGCCACCAGGCGTCATTAGCTGACACCAGCCCCATCAGCAGGTCAGAATGGCCGCCGAGATATTTGGTCCCCGCCTCGAGCGAGAGGTCGCAACCGTGCTCGTGGGCACGAAAGAAAATCGGCGTCGCCCAGGTATTGTCGATAATGGTGGCGATCCCCTGTTTTTTCGCCGCCTGGGTCATCGCCGGAACATCCTGAATCTCAAAGCTCTGCGAGCCGGGGGACTCAAGGAACAGCGTGGTGGTGTTCGCGCGAAAAAGCGAGGCTATCTCCGCGCCAATCAGCGGGTCGTAATAGGTGGTCTCAATGCCCATTTTGGCCAGCATGCCGGCGCAGAAATTGCGGGTCGGTCGGTAAACGCTATCAGGCATCAGCAGATGATCGCCCGCTTTCAGCGTTGTCAGCAGGGCCAGCGAAATCGCCCCCAGCCCGGACGGTGACAGTACGGTCCCGGCGGCACCGGCCAGCACGCTCCAGGCGTTCTCGAGGCTGGCGATGGTCGGCGTACCCATTGTGCCGTAGTTAAATTCGGCGCGATTATGTTCAAGATCGTCAACCGTCGGAAAGACCACCGTAGAGCCGCGATAAATCGGCGCATTCACAAACCCTGCCTGGCGGGAAGTATCCCGGCCTAGCTGGGTAATTTGCGTGCTGATATTAAAATCGGATGGAGAATGATGACCCATAATTTACCTCGTACCTTTCAGCGGCCTTGCCGACGAGAAATCGTGCTATTCATTGCCCCATTGATTGAGGAATTCCGCAATATCATCAATGCGCTGTTCTTTAATGCCCGCCTCAGCGGCCATCTCTTTTTGCGCGTCTTCGCTGATCTCTTCGTTGTTCATTAAGCGGGTAATCAGCAGCTGGAAATAGTGTGCCAGCGCATCACGCTCGGCGTCATTCACCGCCTGCGCGGCTTCGGTCGAGTATTCATCGACGATGTCATAAAATTTCAGCGGGATTTCGTGCGTCATAGACAGCTCCTGGAATAAAGACTGGCAAAACGGTGACTATCCTACGTTACGCGCTATCAGGTCAACGTGCGTTTTCATACGGGCGGCAAATTACTCAACAATCACCTTCACTTTCGGTTTAGACAGCAGAATTTTAATCAATTCAGTGAATTTCACCGGTTTATAAAAGTAGTATCCCTGCTGGAACGTAATGTCATTTTTGTTGAGATAGTCGAGTTGTTCTTTGGTTTCGACGCCTTCAGCCACAATGCTCAGCGAAAGCTTGCGGGCCAGGTCCAGCACGCAGTCCAGAATGCGCGTCGAATCCGGTTCGGCATTGACCCGTGCGACAAAACTTTGGTCGATCTTTATATAATCAATATGTAAATCATGAAGATAAGACAATCCCGAATAGCCGGTACCGAAATCATCCAGCGCAATCACAAAGCCGTTCTCGTGCAGAGTATTCAACGTTTGTACCAAATCTTCATCCACGTGCAGCGGCTCGCGTTCCGTCACTTCAAGCACCAGGTTGAGATCCTTGCGGTGGAAACTGTCTTTAAAGCGCAGGCACTCCTCGACAAAGTCCGGCTTGGCGATATGCGACGCGCTAAAGTTAATGCCAACATGAAATCCCTCCGGCAGTTTGCTTTCGATGGCGTTCATATTGTCCACGACCTGCGCCATCAGGCTACGCGTCAGCGGCACAATCAGCCCCGATTTTTCCGCCACCGGAATAAACGACGCCGGGGAAATATAGCCCGCGCGCGGGTGTTTCCAGCGGGCAAGCACTTCAACGCCGCGCAGCGTCCCCTCCCTACCGTTCACTACCATCTGGTAAAAAGGAACGATTTCACCGTTGGCTATCGCCCGGCGCAGCATCTCTTCCGGCGTCATCTCTTTGTTCAGGTATTTACCCAGCACATAAGCCGTGACAATTGAGATAACGCCAAGAAAAAGCAGGATGCCTAATCCACGGGTGATCATGCGCTGTAGGCTAAATAACGGCGGCTGATTGTAGACAATACTGAAGGGATATTTTGTCGAGCTGATTTGCCCGCTATAGCGAGCGTTTCCGCTCACCACGTCGCCGGACATGCCAATCGTCGACTCCCCTACCCGTAAGGCAAAATGCACGCCCTTCAGAGGGACATTCAGCGCGCCGCGAATATGCTGGTCGCTAATGGTGACCAGGATGCGACTGGCGGTTAACTGAGTGCTATAAATAAGAATCGGCAGCCCATTCGACGTCTCGCGAGCGGGGACCAACAGCAAATTACGCGCCTCCATCGGCGGAATTTGTGACAGTAAAATACGGTTTCCCGGTAGGGATGAGCACCAGATCGCGCCACTTTTCACAATAACAATCGTGCGCAAATGTGGCTGCAATGCCGCTTCCGTACCGAGCTGATATTGCCCCTCCAGATTGCATCCTTTATCCGCAATATCGGTGGCCACGCGGGTCGCCCGGAAAGCTTCATCGAGAATAAGGTTGATATTATTGGCGGCATATCGGGCGCCGCCAAGACTTTCCGCGCGAGAGGAATACCAAAGCTGGGTATTCAAAATAAAAACGCCGGCCAGAAACAGGCACACGGCGGCAATGACAGGAAGAAGCGCGCTACGCATTATCATGTCCTGGGCGAAGAGATTTATTTTTGGCTGTGGATAGTGAGTCGCGCAAATACGCGAATAAAGAAAGGATGGTCGAGATAAGCAGAAATCGCCATTAGACCAATAACATTTTGCCATTTCCCTTGCCGGGAAAAAGGTACCCCGGCGATACCGGAGTACCTTGAGAAGCTTACTCCAGTGCCAGCAGCGCGAAGCTCGCCAGCCAGTGGCCGCCGCTGTAGTGGCTGCCCACCACGTGCTCAACGCTGGCCGCCAGATGGCGCGCCACGGCGTCGCCCAGCGCTTGCTGCGCCGCATGGTCTTGCGGCAAAGCGCGGGCGATATGTTTCATACACCAGGCGCGGCTGAGGTTCAGGCCGTCAAGATGGGCAATTTTCGGGTCGGTACGGTCGCTCACTTCCGCCGGGTTCATCAGTGCCGACACCGACGCCACGTCCGGCAGGAAGGCATCAAACCACGCCGGGAAGTTCCCCGCGACTTTGCTCATCAGCAGCGCTTCGGTCAACGCGCCGGAAATATACTCGTCACCGCCCGGTTCATAATGCGCCGGGTACTGCGTGTCGGCCACATAGAAGCGGTTAGCGGCGTCGAGAATCGCCCCCTCCAGCGTCTTATCGGCCTGCGCGCGGGCGTAGTCCAGCCCCAGCGCCAGCGCGAAAGCGGTGTTGTAGTGCGTGCCCACGCGAATCGGGTAGGTCAGCTTGCTGAGATAATCGATAAGGCGGGTACGGATATCCTGCGTCAGCGGTTCGAGCGTCGCAAACCAACGCGCGGCCTGCGGCAGAGAGGCGTGTTTCAGCTCCTGCGCCAGCGCCAGCAGCCAGCCGTAGCCGTAAGGACGCTCAAACGACGCGCGGAACGGCGCGGTGAAATAGGCCAGCTCCTGCGCCACGTTTTCCTCGGTGAAGTGCTCGTCAAACAGCGCGATGATTTCATCGCGGCACGGCAGATCCGGGTAAAGGCGCACGCAGCGCAGCAGTAGCCAGTAGCCGTGTACCGCCGAGTGCCAGTCGAAGCAGCCATAAAAAATCGGGTGCAACGTACGGGGCGGCAGCACATCGCCATCATCATTCAGCAGATGCATGATGTGGTTTGGATATTCCTGGCGCAAATAGGTCAAGGGCATACGGGCGAAAGCGTCAGCCTGATGTTGCGTTAATTCCATAACAGCTCCTGAAAAAGTCACCGCGCTTAGCGAAACACGAGGAAGTACATTAAAAAGACGTTCACCACCAGCAGCGGCAGCGCCGTGGGGATCTGAACCTTAATCACCTGATACTTATCTTTCAGCTCAAGCAGCGCGGCGGGCACAATATTGAAGTTGGCGGCCATCGGCGTCATCAACGTGCCGCAGTAGCCGGCATACATCCCAATCGCCAGCAGCGGCGCCGGGTTGCCGTGGTGAAGATGAATCAGGAACGGCAGCGCAATACCGGCGCTGAGTACCGGGAAGGCGGCAAAGGCGTTGCCCATGATCATGGTAAACAGCGCCATACCGACGCAGTAAATCACCACCAGCATGAAGCGGTTATCCGGGTTCACAAACAGGCTCACCACCTTCTGCACCGATTCGCCGGTATCCGCGACCACAAATACACCGCCCAGCATGGCGAGCATCTGCGGCAGAATCACCGCCCAGCCAATGGTGTCCACCAGACGGCGAGACTGACGAATGGCATGCAGCGGCGTGCCGCGCGTCAACCACCAGCCGGTCAGAATGGCCGCCACACAGGCAACGCACAGCGCCGCCAGCGTCAGTTGCTTCTGGTCAAGCAGGTACACGCCGCCAACCGATACGCCTTTCAGGAACAGCGTGCCGATGACTGTCACTACTGGAATCATTAATGCAGGCAGGAATAACCAATTTTTCAGTCGGTTAGACGAGGCGACTCGTTCGCTGTCGCTCGACATTTTGTATTCGCCTTTGCCAACCAACCCACAGCCCGCCAGCAGCGCAATGACAATCACCGCCCCGCCGATAATGCGATAAGCCAGCGATTTCCCCAGTTCCTGGACCATCAGATCGCCAAACAGGAAAATCCCGCCGAACAGGAACCAGAACAGCGCGGTGGTAAAACGTTTCGGGTTGCCGCGATCGCGCAGCGTCATGATAACCAGCAGCATCACGACAAAACCGATCAGGTAATAAACGCGATTGATGGTGATAAGTGTACTCATGGCGTCACCGCCTTCGTGCCCTGGGCGTTGCGCCATGCCATCACGTCACGGCGAATGCTGGCGTCCAGACGCAGCAGGCGAATCATGTGGATAATCAGCGCGGAAATGGCCGTCGGAATAGCCCACAGGCCAATATGCAGCGGTTCAATCCCGCTAATCCCGTTCTCTTTGAGGAAGGCGTCAATCAACAGCACCGCGCCGAAGGCGATAAAAATATCTTCGCCGAAAAAAACGGCAATATTGTCGCAGGCGGCGGCGTGCGCTTTGATTTTATCGCGGATGTGCTGCGGCAGTTCGCCGTATTCATTCAACGCCGCCCCTTCCGCCATCGGCGCCAGCAGCGGGCGTACCGTCTGTGCATGACCGCCCAGTGACATCAGACCCAGCGCGGCCGTCCCCTCACGCGCCACAAAGTAGAGCATCAGAATACGCGCTGAGGTGGCGCTGGCAATTTTAGCCACCCACGCCTGCGCGCGTTCCTTCAGACCGTAGTATTCCAGCAGGCCAATCACCGGCAGAATCAGAATGAAAGTCGCCAGCGAGCGGCTATTCACAAACTTTTCGCCAAAGGTTTCCAGCAGCATGCCGAAATCCATGCCAACCAGCAGTCCTGTCGCCAGACCGGCGACAACGACCACCAGCAGCGGGTTAAAGCGCAGCGCAAAGCCAATCACCACCACCGGAATCCCGATAAGCGGCATCAGTGTCGTACCGTCCATAAACGTTTACCCTATCCAAAGTGTGCGTTGCACGCCGAAGGCTCTTTTTTATCGCGTCACCATAAGGTGAAGCGTGCGGCATTGCGGCGAACGATGTTGTGTTGTGTCATCAGACCGCGTAAATCTACGTATGAGTCATCGGTCTGTGCTAAAAATCTATATCTGAACGCGGATAACATGTAAACAATTTATCAATAAAACGTTCTTATATTATCTCGTTTCATTTACATTCTTTGCGAATAGTCACAATTGCGTAAGGACAGTTATGACCTCGAAAAAAACAGCTACACCTGCCACAAACGACGATATCAACGAAAGCCGGATCGTCTCCTCACGCCATCTGATCTCCGAGCGCTGCGCGGAATTATCAGAGCTGGAGTACGCCCTGATCATGACCAGTAACGCCTTCAACAAATGGATGGTGCGCTGTATGACCGCGGCGGGCGAGCCGGATATGGGGGCGTTTGATGTGTCGCTTTTGCATCACGTGAACCATCGCAATCGCAAGAAGAAGCTGGCGGATATCTGCTTTGTGCTGAACGTGGAAGACACCCACGTGGTGACCTATGCGCTGAAAAAACTGGTCAAAGCGGGCTACGTCACCAGTGAGAAAGTGGGTAAGGAGCTCTATTTCTACACTACGGAAGAAGGGAAAGCGCTGTGTATGAAATACCGCGACGTGCGGGAAGCGTGTTTGATTTCGATTCAGGTGGAGAGCGGTATTCCGGGACATTCGATTGGCGAGACCGCCCAGTTGCTGCGGACCATCTCGTCGCTGTATGACACCGCCGCACGGGCTGCGGCGTCGCTGTAGCAAGGCGCTCGCCGGAGAAGGAAGACGAGCGCAGGAAACTCAGTCGGCGCGTACGGCAATCTGCCGGGCGTCGAACGCTTCGCGCAGCCGACGAGCGAATGCCAACGCCTGCGCGCCGTCACCGTGCAGACACACCGTCTGGGCATTCACCTTTGCCCAGACGCCATCACGGCTCATTACCCGGCCATTCAGCACCATTTCCAGCGTACGGGCTACCGCCTCATCCTCATCGTGAATCAGCGCGCCAGCCTCGCTACGCGGTACCAACGAGCCGTCCGCCAGATAGCCGCGATCGGCAAACACCTCTTCCCGAGTAGTCAGCCCATGATGTATGCCTGCGCGAATGAGTTCGCTACCGGCTAACCCCACCAGGATAAGAGACGGTTCAACATTGTGCACCGCTCTGGCGATAGCATCCGCCAGCAGCGGCTCTTTCGCCGCCTGGTTGTACAGCATGCCGTGAGGTTTAACGTGCGTTAGCGCACCGCCTTCGGCGCGGGCGATCGCCGCCAGCGCGCCAATCTGATACAGCGTCTGCGCATAGACCACGTCAGGCGGTAGCTGCATCGCAGTACGGCCAAAGTTTTCCCGGTCGGGGAAGCTTGGGTGCGCGCCGATAGCCACACCGTGTTTCAGCGCCAGCAATACGCTCTGGCGCATGGTCTGTGCGTCCCCGGCATGGAATCCACAGGCGATGTTGGCCGACGTAATCAGCGGCATCAGCGCGCTGTCGTTCTCACAGCCTTCGCCGAGATCGGCGTTTAAATCAATCTTCATCGTTCAATCGCCATTCCAGTTGTTCAAAGTAACGCTGCTGCTGAGCGCGCGCGGCCAGCGCCTCTTCCAGCGTGCAGAGGTCAAAGTGTACCGTTTCACCGAGCCGGATTTGCGCCAGGTTGTACATGTCCGCCTCAATCACGCAGGCAATGCGCGGGTAACCGCCGGTGGTCTGCGCGTCGTTCATCAGTACAATCGGTTGGCCGTTGTGCGGCACCTGTACCACGCCGGGGAGCAGACCGTGGGAGAACATCTCGCGAGATTCCGTACGCTCCAGCACCTGGCCCTGCATACGGTAGCCCATGCGATTGCTCTGCGGGCTGAGCTTCCATGGCGCGCGCCAGAAGGACTCGTGCGCCGCGGCGGAAAACTCATGGTACTCCGGCCCCGGTAGCGCGCGCACGCGGTTGCCCCACTGCAGTTGACGCACGCCGCGACGCTGACGGAAGTCACGCGTTGCCGGGCGCAGCGGCAGGCGATCGCCCTCTTGCAGGCTTCGCCCCTCAAAGCCGCCGAATCCGGCCTTTAAATCGGTGCTGTAAGAACCCATCATGCAAGGCACATCGAAACCGCCAGCCACCGCCAGATAGCTGCGCATCCCACGTTTTGGCAGCGCCAGTTTGAGGCGCTGGCCCGCGCGCACCGGCCAACGCCAGCCGGACCACACCGGCTGACCGTCGAGCGTGGCCGCGCAGTCCGCGCCCGCGAGAGCAAACCAGCCGTCGCGATGAAAAACCAAATCACACTGCCCCAGCGTGATTTCCAGTACGGCGCTATCGGCGGCGTTACCGACCAGCAGATTAGCGATGCGCAATGCTGCAGAATCCATCGCCCCGCAGCGGCTAATCCCCGACTGCCGTAGACCGTGTCGCCCGCCGTCCTGCAAGGTGGTGCTCATCCCTGCGCGAATAATCTCTAACACACGCCCTCCTTAGACGGCACAAAACGAACCCGATCGCCTGGCTGTAGTAGCGTCGCAGGCTCTCGCTGCGGGTCGAACAGGCGTAAATCGGTACGGCCAATGATTTGCCAGCCACCGGGGGTCGGCAGCGGATAGATTCCCGTCTGACTGCCGCCAATTCCCACCGATCCCGCCGGTACGGCAAGGCGCGGTTCCGCCCGTCGCGGCGTCGCCAGTTCGGTTGGCAGGCCGCCAAGATAGGGGAAACCAGGCTGGAAGCCGATAAAGTAGGTGATGTAGTCCGCCGACGCGTGGCGTTCAACAACCTGCTGTTCACTCAGGCCAGTATGCCGCGCCACATCCGCTAAATCAGGGCCGTGCTCACCGCCATAAATCACCGGGATCTCTATCTGCCGTGAGTCCAGAGTCACCGCTTCGCTCTCTTCCCACCAGCGCTGTAAACGCTCGATGGCATCCAGCGCCAACGACGCCGGGTTACGAAGCATCACGGTGATATTGTTCATCCCCGGAATCACTTCAACC
This sequence comes from Kluyvera sp. CRP, assembly GCF_019930565.1. Classification (NCBI taxonomy): domain Bacteria; kingdom Pseudomonadati; phylum Pseudomonadota; class Gammaproteobacteria; order Enterobacterales; family Enterobacteriaceae; genus Kluyvera; species Kluyvera sp. CRP. The sequence goes on from NZ_CP082841.1 coordinate 4,914,051, forward strand.
ACTTCGGGCACTCCCGCCAGACGTTGCGCCAGCCCCCAAATCCGTTGCTGGCTTTCCAGCGTCAGCGGCGGTTCCAGCTCCAGAACCACCGCGCTCTCTCCTAACAGATAACACCGCGCTCGCTGCACGTTTTCACCTTTACTCATGCTGGGTTGCAGAGGCCGATGGATGTTAAAGTCGGCCACCATTTCCATTTACAATTCAGCAATAATGCAAATGTGTCAATGTCTTCAGTTTGGATCTGTACGAGCGAATCCGGTTATCTGAACGACGGGCAGTAAAAAGCCCGCATTATGCGGGCTTGATATATTTGGCAAATTCGCGCTTAGCGTGAACGCTTACTTGCTTTTCTTAATGTGTTTAATCAAACGCTTACGTTTACGCATCTGAGTCGGCGTCAAGGTATTGCGTTTATTCGCATACGGGTTCTCACCTTCCTTGAACTGAATGCGGATAGGGGTGCCCATCACGTCCAGCGATTTGCGGAAGTAGTTCATCAGATAGCGCTTGTAAGAATCCGGCAGGTCTTTGACCTGGTTGCCGTGAATCACCACAATCGGCGGGTTATAACCACCAGCGTGGGCGTATTTCAGCTTCACGCGACGACCGCGCACCAGCGGCGGCTGGTGATCTTCAGCAGCCATGGTCATGATGCGGGTCAGCATCGCTGTCCCCACGCGGCGGGTGGAGCTGTCATAAGCTTCACGAATAGATTCAAACAGGTTACCAACACCGCTGCCGTGCAGCGCAGAGATGAAGTGCACGCGCGCAAAGTCGATAAAGCCCAGACGGTAGTCGAGGGTCTCTTTCACCTGCTCTTTGACTTCCATGCTCAGGCCGTCCCACTTGTTGACGACGATGACCAGTGAGCGCCCACTATTGAGGATAAAGCCGAGCAGAGACAGATCCTGATCGGAAATGCCTTCACGCGCATCAATCACCAGCAGACAGACGTTAGCGTCTTCAATGGCCTGCAATGTTTTGATAACCGAGAATTTTTCTACCGTATCCGTCACTTTACCGCGCTTACGTACCCCGGCGGTGTCAATGAGCACGTATTCACGCTCATCGCGTTCCATCGGGATATAGATGCTGTCACGGGTGGTGCCCGGCATGTCATAGACCACCACGCGGTCTTCGCCGAGGATACGGTTAGTTAGCGTTGACTTACCTACGTTCGGACGGCCAACGATAGCGATTTTGATCGGCAGATCCTGCGGATTGAAGTCGTCTTCCGGCTCTTCTTCGCCTTCGCCATTTTCCGCCTCAAACTGCGCCCAGTACTCTGCGTCTTCGTCCACCTCTTCTGGCGGATTAACGTCATCCACGAATGGCAGCAACACCTGCTCCAGCAACGTGGTTACGCCACGGCCATGAGAGGCAGCGATCGGGTGAATGTCACCGAGGCCCAGCGACCAGAAATCGGCGACGGCCTGATCCGGATCGATACCATCGGTTTTATTCGCCACCAGGAAAGTCGGCTTTTCACGCGCGCGCAGATGGTTAGCAATGGCCTGGTCCGCCGGCATCAGCCCGGCGCGCGCATCAACCATGAACAGTACAACGTCGGCTTCTTCAATCGCCAGCAGCGACTGTTCCGCCATGCGCGTTTCCACGCCTTCTTCCGTGCCGTCGATACCGCCGGTATCGATACAGATAAATTCACGCCCTTCAACTTCAGCACGACCGTACTTACGGTCACGAGTCAGACCCGGGAAATCCGCAACCAGCGCATCACGAGTGCGCGTCAGGCGGTTAAATAGCGTGGATTTTCCAACATTAGGGCGCCCGACAAGCGCGACCACAGGTACCATGTTAAAGCCTCATTTACTCAAAATCTAAAAATAGCAAACGGCCCCTGATTAAACAGGAGCCGCCAATAGAGTTACGACAGCCGAAATTAACGCGTAATCGCGTAAACCGTGCCGTCTTTTGCCTGAATCAGCAGTTTACCGTCGGCGACCACCGGTTCCGTCAGGAAGCCGGAGCTGTCAACTTTCTGCTGCGCTTCAAAGCGCCCGTCTTCCGGGTTAACCCAGTGCATGTAGCCTTCGCTATCGCCGACAACCAGGCTGCCGTTATACAGCGCCGGTGCGGTCAGCAGACGGTGCAGCAGATCGCTCTGCGTCCACAGGGTCACGCCGCCGTCGGTGGTCAGTGCCAGAATACGGTCATTCTGATCGACGATGTAGATGCGGTTGCCGTCAACGATGAAATCATTCACCGAACCCAGCTCGCGTTTCCACAGAATCTGGCCGCTGCGCAGATCCAGCGCCGTCAGGTTACCATTGTAGGCTAAGGCGTAAACCACGCCATTCACGATAACCGGCGTGGTATCCACGTCGCTCAAACGGTCGATTTCGGTCGTGCCGGTCGCCTGGGAGATACGCTGCTGCCAAATCAGCTGGCCTTGCTGCATCAGGACCGCGCTCACGCGACCGTTATCGCCGCCAACAATCGCCGCGCCATAGGCCACAGCCGGTGCAGATTCGCCGCGCAGAGAGAGCGCTGGCATATCCAGGTTCACCGTCCACTTCACGACGCCACTGTTTTCATCCAGCGCCTGCAGCTGGCCGTTACTGGTGTGAACCAGCACCAGGCCATCGCTCGCCGTTGGGCGAGAGAGAACTTCACCCGCCGCGGTGGTCTGCCAGACGATAGAACCGTCGCCCGCGTCCAGCGCATAAACCTGCGCTTTTTCGCTGCCGACGTACACGTGGCCGCCGGAAACGGTCAGACCGCCGGAAAGCAGCGCCGGTTTACGAGAGAACCAGCCGTCTTTTTCCGCCAGATTCACGGACCAGACTTCTTTACCGTCATCCGCATTGACCGCTTTCACGGTGCCTTTACGGTCGGCGGCATACACCACGCTATCCGCATAAGCCGGATGCAGGTTGGAGTAGAAATCGCCAATCCCGCTACCGACGGAAACGTCCCAGGCGGTAGACGGAGTAAACTGGTTCTCTACGGTCGGCAGCGGAGACATTTTCACAACGTCTTCTTCGCCGCTGAACAATGAACAACCACTCAACAGAGTGACAGAAAGCAGTCCTGGCAAAAGTAGTTTACGCAATTGCATCGGGTCCCTCTCAGACGGACAAATTATTAATTTTCATGCGCATCATTTCACTGAGCGCCGGAGATGCATCGCTCTTAGCGCCAGCTTCCCACGCTGCACGCGCGCCCTGCTTGTCACCTTTACTGAGCAGGATTTCCCCGCGTAAATCAGCAACAATCGCCGTCCAGCCTTCGCCCTTCACGCCTTCCAGCGTTTTCAGCGCCGCATCAGCCTGCTTCATTTGCAGCTGAACGCGCGCCAGACGCAGGTTGATAACCGACTTCAGGTTGTCATCAGAAGCGGCAGCCAGCCCTTGCTGCAGCTGCTTTTCCGCCTGTGCCAAATCGTTTTTATCGACGAAGACCTGCGCCAGTTCCAGAGAAGCAAACGACCCGTAGGTGTTTTTGGTTTCGGCGGCGAATTTCTCTGCCGAGGCCAGCGCTTCCGGTTTCCCTGAGCTAAGAGAAGAAACGGCATTTTCGTAGGCCATGGAAGATTCCCGGGCCGAGTCTACCTGATGAGAGTTCCAGTAGCGCCAGCCGACCAGCGCACCGATCCCCAAAATTACCCCAACGGCCAGCGCTTTGCCATTTTCGGCAAAGAAGTTTTTAATCGCTTCAACCTGATCGTTTTCGTTATGAATTTCCACGCAGCCCTTCTCCTGATAATGATGTCCTGGAGATTAACCCAGAATAGTGCGCAAATGCGCGGCAACGCCTTCCTGCGTTACGGTTGTCTGCTCGCCAGAGCGCAAATCCTTCACGACAACATTGGCTTGCTCAACCTCAGACTCACCCAAAACCAGGGCAATACGAGCACCCCATTTATCCGCGCGGGCAAACTGCTTCTTAAAGTTTCCGCCGCCGTGGTTCGTCATCAGCTTCACGTCCGGTAACGCATCACGCACCTGCTCGGCCAGGCGCATTGCGGCTGACTGAGTTCCGGTACCTGAGGCGACCAGGTATATATCGACAACAGGATCGGCTTTAAATTCCGGATTAACTGCCTGAACTAATAAAACAAGTCGTTCCAGGCCCATAGCGAAGCCTACGGCTGGGGTCGCACGACCGCCCAGTTGCTCAACCAGACCATCGTAACGGCCACCTGCGCAGACGGTACCCTGTGAGCCCAGGCTGTTGGTGACCCACTCAAATACGGTGCGGTTATAGTAATCCAGACCACGTACCAGACGCTGGTTCACGGTATAGGCAATACCGGCGGCATCCAGCTGCGCGCACAGGCCAGCAAAGTGCTCGCGGGACTCTTCATCCAGGTAGTCGCCAAGCTTCGGCGCATCGTTTAACAGCGCCTGCACGTCCGGATTTTTAGAATCCAGCACGCGCAGCGGGTTGCTGTACATACGGCGCTTGCAGTCTTCATCCAGCACTTCCACGTGTTGTTCGAGGAAGGCGACCAATGCATCGCGGTAATTGGCGCGCGCGTCCAATGAACCGATAGAGTTCAGTTCCAGATTAACGTGTTCAGCAATACCCAGCGCACGCCACCAGCGCGCGGTCAGCATGATCAGCTCCGCATCAATATCCGGCCCCTGCAGACCAAACACTTCCGCTCCCAGCTGATGGAACTGGCGGTAACGGCCTTTCTGCGGACGCTCGTGGCGGAACATCGGCCCGATGTACCACAGACGCTGCTCCTGATTGTACAGAAGACCATGTTCGATGCCGGCGCGTACGCAGCCCGCAGTCCCTTCTGGACGCAGCGTCAGGCTATCGCCATTGCGGTCTTCAAAGGTGTACATCTCTTTTTCAACCACGTCGGTCACTTCACCGATTGCGCGCTTGAATAACGGGGTCTGCTCTACAATCGGCAAACGGATTTCGCTGTAACCGTAGCTGCCGAGCACCTGCTTAAGTGTGCCTTCAATGCGCTGCCAGATGGCGGTTTCGCCAGGCAGATAATCGTTCATGCCGCGAATGGCTTGAATGTTTTTTGCCACGTTAATTCTCTTTATATATAAAAATGAACCCTCGGCGCAGAACACGCCCGCGGGGTTCAATCATACACGGGAAGCAAGCGGCTTCCCATCTCGTTATTTTTCAACCTGCTGAACGTCGATACGGCGGGCTTCATCCAGCACCGACGCTTTCGCGCGAATTCTGGCTTCAAGCTGGCTAATCATATCATCGTTGTCCAGGCGGTCTTTACGCACGCCGTCTTCATACAGGCCGCTTTTCTTATTGCCGCCGGTGACGCCCAGCGTCGACACCAGCGCTTCGCCAGGGCCATTCACCACGCAGCCGATGATGGAGACGTCCATCGGGGTGATGATATCTTCCAGGCGCTGCTCCAGCGCGTTCACCGTACCGATCACGTCAAATTCCTGACGGGAACAGGTTGGGCAAGCGATGAAGTTGATCCCACGCGCGCGGATGCGCAGCGACTTCAGAATATCGAAACCGACTTTGATCTCTTCAACCGGATCGGCTGCCAGCGAAACGCGAAGCGTGTCGCCGATGCCTTCGGACAACAGCAGCCCGAGGCCGATTGCGGACTTGACCGCACCGCTGCGCGCGCCGCCCGCTTCGGTGATCCCGAGGTGCAGCGGCTGATCGATCTGTTTAGCTAACAGGCGATAAGACTCCACTGCCAGGAACACATCGGAAGCCTTCACGCTGACTTTGAACTGATCGAAGTTCAGACGATCGAGATGATCGACATGGCGCATCGCCGATTCCAGCAGCGCCTGCGGGGTTGGCTCGCCGTATTTTTCCTGAAGATCTTTTTCCAGCGATCCGGCGTTAACGCCGATACGGATCGGGATGTTTTTATCGCGCGCACAGTCAACAACCATGCGGATACGCTCTTCGTTGCCGATGTTGCCCGGGTTAATACGCAGGCAGTCGACGCCGTACTCCGCGACTTTCAGCGCAATACGGTAGTCAAAGTGGATATCGGCGACCAGCGGAACGTTCACCTGCTGTTTGATAAGCTTGAACGCTTCTGCGGCGTCCATCGTCGGCACGGAGACGCGGACAATGTCCGCACCCACGCGTTCTAACGCTCTGATTTGATTAACCGTCGCTTCGACATCCGTCGTGCACGTATTGGTCATTGACTGGACGGCGATAGGTGCCCCATCGCCGATCGGCACGTTCCCAACGTAAATGCGTGTGGATTTTCTACGTTGAATAGGAGCCTGGTTGTGCATGAAAAATCTCCCGCATTACGCGTCTGTTATTGTGCCGGTGATTGTTCAGCACTCACGGTCAGGCGCGCAACCTGGTTAGTTCTGATAAAACGACTCAGATCGACCGGTTTACCCTGGAATTCGATCTGCACTGCGGCCGGTGCGCCAATTTTCAGTTTATAAGGCGTCTGACCGGTCAGATTCAGATTGCCACCTTTACGTTGCAGGCCGCTGAACAGTTTTTTACCGGTGGCGTCGGTCACTTCTAGCCAGCAGTCGGCGGAGAAGTTCATGACCAGCGCGTTAGCGTCAGCCACCGGCGCGGCGGTTTGTGCTGGGTCGGTCGGCAGCGCGCCAGGGGTCGCGGTCTGCGGTGCAGGGGTGGTCTGCGCGGTGGTGGTATCAACGTTAGCCTGAGACGGCGCCACCACGGCATTATTCTGGGCGGTTGCGGCTGGCGCAGCGGTGTCTGCCGGCGCCTGCGCGGAAGTATCCGCCGGTGTAGCGGCGCTGGAATTCGGCGCGGCCGCGGTATCGGTAGTTGCCGGAGACGAGGTCGCATCTGCGCTCGTATTCAGCGGAATATTTTGTGAATCGCTGCCGTTGGCCTTCAGCTCAACGGAGGATTGGTCAGCCATGGTCGAGATTTCTTCCTGCTGCGCTTTGTGGTTCTGCCACCACCAGGCGACAGTTAACCCCACCACCACGAACAGCACCAGCCAGGTAAAGCTCATCAGCCAGCCATCGCGTTTTTTACGACGTTTGCCCAGAGAGAAGCTCTGCATCGGCGCGACTTTCGCTGCGCGAACCGGCGCCTGCTTTTCCATCATCGGCAGCAGCTCTTCCTCAGGAATATGCACGAGGCGAGCGTAAGAGCGGATATAACCTCGCAAGAATGTTGAAGCGAGTTCAGCAGGCGCCTTATCTTCTTCAATATCACGAACGGTGGAAACCTTCAGGCACAAGCGTTCTGCGACGGCTTGCTGGCTGAGTCCGAGTTGTTCACGGGCATTACGCAAACGGACACCCGTAGTTTGTGCTTCTTGTTGGTCGTGGTTGGTTTCAGTATTCATTCGCTACAACTGCTGATTCGTGAAATTTAAGGTTCTGATGCGAAGCCGTTCTCGCACCGCGAAACATCCGGTCGTGTTATCGAACAGACAGACAAGCTGCCCGGTATACCCTACTCCAAAACAGCGTCAAAAGCCCTATTCACGCTGTCGATGTAACGCTACATACTGCCTCAATACTTGATGAAACGCACCGTAATTATTAACCAGATCAGTACGTTTCGCCTAATCCTTAAGCACTTAACTTTGCGTGCGCCATTTCTGACGCACGCGGCGCGGGATTACACCGTTTTCACGGCAATAGATTCACCCTGCATACGCTTGCGCATGGTACGTTTGGTACGGTCAATAACATCACCGGCCAACTGGCCGCAGGCGGCATCGATATCGTCACCGCGGGTCTTACGTACGATGGTGGTAAAGCCATAACCCATCAGTACCTTACAGAAGCGATCGATGCGGCTGTTGGAGCTACGACCATACGGCGCGCCCGGGAACGGGTTCCACGGAATCAGGTTGATTTTGCACGGCGTGTCTTTCAGCAGTTCAGCCAGCTCATGCGCGTGCTCGGTACCGTCGTTGATATGGTCCAGCATGACGTATTCGATGGTCACGCGGCCCTGGTTGGCGTTGGACTTCGAAATGTAGCCGCGAACGGACTCCAGGAAGGTGGCAATATTGTACTTTTTGTTGATAGGTACAATTTCATCACGAATGGTGTCGTTCGGCGCATGCAGAGAGATAGCCAGCGCAACGTCAATCATGTCGCCCAGTTTATCCAGCGCAGGCACTACGCCAGAAGTAGACAGCGTCACGCGACGTTTAGACAGACCAAAACCGAAATCATCGAGCATGATTTCCATGGCCGGGACCACGTTGGTCAGGTTCAGCAGCGGTTCGCCCATCCCCATCATCACCACGTTGGTGATCGGACGTACGCCGGTGGTTTTGACTGCGCCGACGATTTTCGCCGCGCGCCACACCTGGCCGATAATTTCCGATACCCGCAGGTTACGGTTGAAACCCTGCTGAGCCGTAGAGCAGAATTTACACTCTAACGCGCAGCCGACCTGTGAGGAGACGCACAGGGTCGCACGATCGTCTTCCGGGATATAAACGGTTTCAACGCGCTGATCGCCGACGGCAATCGCCCATTTGATGGTGCCGTCCGAAGAACGCTGCTCTTCAACCACTTCCGGCGCGCGAATTTCAGCGACTTCTTTAAGCTTACCGCGCAGGACTTTGTTGATGTCGGTCATTTCATCAAAGTCGTCGCAGCAGTAGTGGTACATCCACTTCATCACCTGGTCGGCGCGGAAGGGTTTTTCGCCTAAGTCTTTAAAAAACTCGCGCATCTGCTGACGGTTGAGATCCAGCAGGTTAATTTTTCCATCTTTGTTGGGAACCGCCGGGATGGCGCTCTCAGGCGTGACAATTTGTTCAGACATTTTCTATTCCGGCCTCGTTGTTACACGTTATGGCCCCTGGAGGGTTGATAAAAAGAAGCGCCCCTGGACAGCGGTCTGCTCGTCCGGGGGCGCTGCATTGTACAAATTCTGGCGCATGGATGCCACGTCTGCACGCGGCATTCACGAAATAAAGTGTAAACGACCCCTTAACGGGTACGTGGGCACACTTCGCCTTCGCCGAAGAAGAAGGCGATTTCACGCGCGGCGGATTCAACGGAGTCGGAACCGTGGGTACCGTTCTCAGTGAAGCTGTCCGCGTAGTCAGCGCGCAGCGTACCCGCCAGCGCGTTGGCCGGGTTAGTTGCGCCCAGCAGGTCGCGGTGACGCTGAACGGCGTTTTCGCCTTCCAGCACGGAAACCACGATCGGGCCGGAAGTCATAAATTCAACCAGGCCATCGAAGAACGGACGACCGTCGTGCTCAGCGTAGAAGCCTCGAGCCTGTTCAACGGTCAGGTGCAGCATTTTGGTGCCAACAATCTTAAACCCTGCTGCTTCAAAGCGAGAGAAGATGCTGCCAATAACGTTTTTTGCCACCGCGTTTGGTTTGATGATGGAAAAAGTACGTTCAATAGCCATGATTACCTCTAATAAAATTTATTCTGTTGTCGTGCATACGCATTGTATGATCTGGCGCGGATTATAATGAGCCTCTGCGCCGTTGCCTATGGATGAAGGTAACATTTTTTTAAAATAAAATACTTTTAAGCAACAGATCTGCTACCGAGCCCATCATCGGCATGGTGCGCCCGTTGTGCCCGATGGCGCTACGCTTATCGTGCCTACCCGATTACGCCGCCCGACAATATCCATCACTGTAGCGTAAAGTTAGCCACCGACATTTGCCCCGCATCATCCATCACCACCAGCTGATAGGCTCCGGTTTTCTCCAGCGTTAACACCAGACGGTCGTCCGCATCCGCCTGCGGGTCGCCGTTAAGGAACCACCAGCGCCGACCTTCTCCGCCATGGGCCTGTAGTACCACCTGCGCGCTACGCGCGCCCGGCAGGCGGCGAATGACCGCGTCATCCCGCACGCCGGTGAGCATCAGCGGTGCGACATTTTGCAACTGTCTCGGCGGGCAGGTTGCTGAAACTGGCGGCAGTCGCGCCGCGCGGCGCTCCCCGGCGGGGAGCCACGGTTCCAGCGGGAGCGGCCAAACGTTAAGGGTGACCTCGCGAGCATCCGGGCAGTCCGCCGCCACCCGCTTGCCTGCGGCGTCCAGCCACAGCGGGAAACGGATACCCTGCATCCCCTCCTGTTCCGGCAACAGCAGCGTGGGCGGCAGGCTATTATCCAGCACCCAGGTCGATAACCGACGACGACAGTTACCGTCGCCCGCTGGCAGCGGCTGACCACCCGGCCAACAGATTTCCGCCGCGCTCACTGAGGCCGGCCTCGGATCGCGTCCTTCCTGCTGACGCACGCCGCGCGAAGCCAGGAGATTGTTCACCTGATTGAGCAGCGGGATGGCGCTGGCAAAACCAAATTGTCCGGCGACCGGTGTGCCATCGGGTCTGCCGGTCCAGATCCCGATGCTGTAACGCGCGTTGACGCCAATCGCCCAGGCATCGCGATAGCCGTAGCTGGTGCCGGTTTTCCACGCCAGCGACGGCACCTGCGGTAGCGAAGCATCCGGCACAGGCTGCGCTTCCCCCGCCAGAATACGTCGAGTAATCCACGCCGCGCCTGGCGACAGCAGCGGGCGTTCAACCAGCGGATCGCTTGCCAGCATCCGCAATTTACCCACTTTCCCGTGACGGGCGAAGGCGCTATAGGCGGCGGTAATATCGGCCAGACGGGCGCCCGCACCGCCGAGAATCAAGGACAAATTCGGCTCCGCCCCTGCCGGTAAGATCAGCGGCAGCCCCGCATTACGCAGACGCGCGGCAAACTGCTTCGGCCCATAGGCGTCCAGCACCTGTACTGCGGGCAGGTTAAGGGATCGCACCAGCGCGTCGCTCATACTCACCGGGCCGTGGAAACCGCTATCGAAGTTACCAGGGCGATAATCGCCGATCCGCCGCGGCACATCCTGTAGCAGGGACGCCGGATGAATCAACGCGCTGTCCAATGCCATGGCATATAAGAATGGCTTCAACACCGAGCCGGGCGAGCGAATTGCGGTGACCATATCCACGTGGCCAAAACGGCTGTCATCGGCAATATCCGCTGAACCGACCCAGCCACGCACCTTCATGTCGCGATTATCCACCACGATCATCGCCAGCGAGCTGCGCGGCGGCAGCCGCGATTTCCAGTTCAGCGCTAAATCTTCCAGCTGCCGCTGTAGCCCGGCATCCAGCGTAGTGACAATTTTCTCCTCCCGGCTGCGGGCCAGCATCGCGCGGGCAAACAGCGGCGCCAGCTGTGGCATCTGACGCGGGAACAGCCAGACCGGCTCTTCTTTCGCCTCGTTAACCACATTGGCAGGCCAGACGCCCTGCGTCAGCAGACGATCAAGCACTTTATTGCGTGCCGCCTGCGCCCGCTCGGGCCAGCGATCCGGACGCAGCCGACTCGGCGCCTGCGGTAAAACTGCCAGCAGCGCGGCATCAGCGTAGCTCAGTTCGGCGGGCGGTTTGCCGAGATAGGCCCAGCTTGCCGCGCCGATCCCCTGTAACGTGCCGCCGAACGGCGCCCGGTTGAGATATAGCGTAAGAATGTCGCGCTTAGAGAGGTGCCACTCCAGCTGGAAAGCACGCCAGAGCTGGCGAAACTTACCGCCGAAAGTGCGCGGATGCGGGTCCAGCAGCCGCGCCACCTGCATGGTGAGCGTGCTGCCGCCAGAGACCACGCGCCCGGCAGTGAGATCCTGCCAGGCGGCGCGGGCAATTGAAAACGGATTGACGCCGGGATGATCCCAGAACCAACGGTCTTCATACTGAATGAGAGCGTCGAGGTAACGCGGCGAGACCTCTTCAATCGTGACCGGGTAGCGCCAGATCCCCTCGGCGTCGGCAAAGCGCCACAGCGGGCTGCCATCTTCGGCGACCACGACCCGCGCGGGGGACACTTCATGCAGCGGCAGCGGCCACTGTTTATCCGCCAGCACAACCGCGCCGCAAAACAGTACCACCGCCCCGGCCAGCCAGCGCCAGACGGAGCGTTTCAAGCAGACGATCCGCATCTTACGGTACGACGATCAGCATATCGTCCGCCGCGCCAACTGCACGCCAGGCTGGCACATACATCGATTCCACCTGCGTTGGCGGCACCTGATAGGTCCCCGGCATCACCGCCCGCGCCAGATAGACCACCGTCACCGGCTGATTGGCATTCACTGCCACCGCGGCCACAAAGCGATCATCACGGAATTCCATATGTTGAATATCCGCCTGCTGCATCTGGTTTAGCCACTCCTGCACTTCGCTGCCGTTATCCTGCAGGTTCGCGCTACTGTTGGCCAGATTCTGGTTTTCCAGTTCCAGCCCGGCAGGCAGCATATCCACCACCAGCGCGTCCGGCACATTTTGGCTGGCATTGATATCCAGTTTCACCAGCACCAGTTCACCGCTGCGCAGCGAAGAGAGCGATTTACGCTGCCCATCAGTGCCATAGAACTGGCGTTCAATATGCAGCACGTTGCTGCTGGCCGCCGGAGCGTGTTCCGTGTAGCCGGTGCTATCGAGGCGCAGCCACAGCGGCTGCTGGCCGCTGTTGGTCACTTTCAGCGCCGAAAGCTGTTCAGCATCGAGGTTGCGCGTCAACGCCTTATCGCCCTGCAACGGCTGGCTGTCCAGCGTCGTTTGCGCCTGCCAGTTACCCGGCAGGTCCAGCACGCTTCTCGCCGCGAGAAACAGCGCATTATTCTCCTGTGTTGACAGCCAACGTTCGCTAAATGCCTGTTCGGAGAGGGTTTGCAGCAGCGCATTCTGCGCGTCCGGCAGCAGTTTGTTCTCTTCCAACAGGGCCAGCATCAGCGCGTTATCTCGCAGGTCGCTACCGTAGTCTGCCAACCAACGGGTCTGGTCCGAGCGTTTGGTGGTCAGCGCCAGCTGTAATGCCTGTTCACTGCGCGGCGCGTCGCCCATCGCCTTCAGCGCGATACCTAACTGCATCAGCGGCAGACCGGAGCGCGCCTGCTTGCGGCGTTCCCATAGCTCGCGTAACGCGCCCAGCGGCGCTTTTTGCTGTCGGGCCAGCACCAGCCCGGCATAGGACTGAATGGCGAAGCGGCTGGCGGCATTATCGTCGGTGTAGCGAACGCTCATCAGCCCCGGCTCCTGAAGATAGCGCAGCAGCCGGTTGTTGCCGTTGTTAATCGCCTGCGCCGGAACGCTATAGCCTTGCTCCGCCGCGCGCACCAGGAAGTCCATAGCATAGGCGGTCAGCCAGTACTCCTCCGGCCCTTCTTTATCCCACAGCCCAAAGCCGCCGCTCTCTTTTTGCATTTGCAGCAGCCGCGAGATACCGATGTCCACCGCCGCACGGCGTTTGTCATCACTGTCACCCGCAATGCCCAACGTTTTTAGCTGCGCGGCGTTGGTATAAAGCTGCGGGAACAGGCCGCTGGCGGTTTGTTCCAGACAGCCGTACGGATAGGCTTTCAGCTCTCGAATATAGCGCGCCAGGTTCAGCGGGGGTTTCCCACTGAGCAGGAGCTGGCCCTGCTGTGTCACCGGCGAGAAGAGCGCGTTCTGGTTAGCCGGCACGCTCCAGCTTTCACCGGGTTGCAGCACCGCGCCGTTGTTCACCGTTTGCGCCGGGAAGGCCGGACGCACGCCAATTTTCCACTGCTTGTGCAGGTCGGCCAGCGTTTCGCCCGGCAGATTCATCCCCGATACGGTGACGTTCACCTCACCATCGCCGAAGCCATCACTGGCGCTGACGGGCACAAATAGCGTGGTGCGCACGCCCGGCTCCAGCGTCACCGACGACGGTTGACCGCTTTTCAGCGTCAACAGGCCCGTAGCCGCAATCTTCACGTTCAGCGTTTGAGGTTTATCGGTAAGGTTAGTGACGTCCAGCGTCAGTCGCGCGCTATCGCCACCGGCCATAAAGCGCGGGGTGTTCAGCTCGGCTACCACCGGCGCGGCCACCACCACTTTTTGTTCTGCGCTGCCGAAATCTTCGCTCGTCCACGCCTGCGCCATCACCCGCAGCTCGCCGTTAAAATCGCCGATTGGCAGCGTAACGGTACCTTCACCGTTGTCATCAAGGGTTACCGGCTGCGCCTGCTGGGCGATAATCGTGACGTGATTCACCGGCGGTTTGCCGCCGCGGTTCAATTCATCGCCGTCGCCACCGAAGCGCAGGCTGGCAAGCCGCCCCTGACCTTCAATGACCTGGTCGTAGATATCATAGATGTCCGCGCCGTAACGTTTCTGGCCGAAGAACGCCTGCCACGGATCCGGCGTGGCGTAATCGGTGATATTCAGCACCCCGCTGTCAACCGCTGACAGCAGCACATTGACCTGTTTCGGCGCCGCGCCTTCCTTGCGATTCACTTTCACTTTGACGCTCAGCGGCTGGTTTGGCCGCATTTTTTGCGGGCTTTCCAGCGCCACGTTTAGCCGACGCTGTTCATCACCCAGCGGCAGATGCAACACGCCAACCGCACGTTTCGGCGTCGCGGAACGTGATTTATCCCCCGGACGAACCACCAGCGTGCTCAGATAGAGGTCGTGACGATTCCAGCTTTTATCGACCGGAATAGACAGATCCAACCCCTGAGCCGGGACGTCAATTTCTTGCCACCACAGCGGGCCATCGCTGGATTCTACCATCGCATAGCCCTTACCGGCCGCCGGAGCAGCTACGTGCAGCTTGATGGTATCCCCCGGCTGATAGCTCGGTTTATCAAGTTTTAAGGTCACGCGATCCGGTCGCGCCGCGCCGCTACCGTCGCTGTTATCCTGCCAGCTATAGCCTGCCCAGAAGCGCACGCTGCTGACCGCGTCATTTGGCGCTTTCACTTCCAGACGGTAAGCGCCCCACTCCACCGGGAAGCTGACTTTGCCGGTCTCATCGGCTTTGAGATCCAGCGTCTCTTCGCCTTCCACCAGATCTTTTTGATCGAAGCGAGACTGCCAGCCGTCGCTTTCCGACCAGTTCCAGTAGTAGTCGCGGCGTTCGCGGATCAGCCGAACCTGCAGGCCGGAAACGGCTTTTTTGTCACCGGCAGCGTTGCTGTAAACAATGTCAAACGCGGCCTGGCTATTTTCTTCGACGATCGGCTGATTCACCGTGGTGTCGGTGCGGTAGTCATAGACCGCCTTGCTGGCGAACTGCGGGCGGATCCCCGGCAGTTCGGCGGCGGGCCAGATAGCCTGGCTCACCCGACGGGTTACCGGGCGACCGCCAGACTCCAGCAGGCTGGCCTGGAGAATCACCTGCAGCGGCGAGTGCGTTTCCTGCCATTGGCTGGCGGTGGTCACTTCTCCCCGCCCTTTGTCATCCAGCGTCAGATTCATTTCATCCAGGCTACGGGAAGTATTGTCTTGCGCAATATCGCCAAACTGGAAGCCCGGCAGCGCCGCGACCGCATCGCGCAGCGGGCGCAGGAACAATTTCCCCTGCAGACTGTTCCCGCTGGCGGGGGCGCCGTACAGATAGTAGCCGGAAACGGCGAATTTGACGTCGTCAGCGGGGGCCAGCGGCGTCGTCTGCGGTGTCAGGCTCAGCGCCATGCGCTCGGGCATAAAGTCTTCGACGTGGAAATCCCACTCGCGCAGCTGGTTGTCGCCGGTGTTGGCGCGGATATGCCACATGCCGGTCGCCGCGCCGCTATCCAGCGGGTAGGTCAATTGATACAGACCGTTCTGCGGCTGGCTCACCACGCTGCGAACCACCTGGCCGTCCGGTTTCACCACTTCCAGCTTCACCGGCTGGTCGGGCAGCGGCTTGCCGTCGCTGTCTCGCAGCAGGCCGTTAAGGATCACCGTTTCGCCGGGACGGTAGAGATCGCGCGGGCCAAACATAAAGAACTGCTTGCGATAACCAGGATCGCCGGCAACATCGAACTCAGCCAGATCCAGCGCGGGCAGTTTCAGATCCAGCAACGTCGTCTGCCCGTCTTTACGCGCCAGCAGCAATGCCGCGTCTTTGTCGGTTTGCAGCGTGGCGTGACCTTTGGCGTCGCTGGTCGCCTGCGCCAGCGTCTGACCTTTGTCGTTTAACAGCGTCAATTCAACTGCTGATTGAGCAGCGCCGTTTTCCAGGCTTTGGGTAAACACATCAAGTTGGCCGTGATAACGGTGCAGCGATACGCCGACGTCGCTCAGGGTAAACAACGTCGCGGCGTTACTGTAGCTGTATTGTCCCGCCGGGTTCATCACCGCGATGTAGACGCCAGACTGCTGTAGCGGCGCGATATCTTTCAGCGGCAGCAGCAGTTTTTCCCGGGTGTTGCGCGCCGGATTAAGGTCAAATCGCCCGGTGTAGACCAGATCGGCCATCTTCAACAGCTCATCCGACTCCCAGTTGCTCAGCGAACTGCGGTATTCCCACTGGCTGACGAACGCGGCCAGCGATTCCGGCTTCACGCGGAAGAAGTTCACGTCAACGTGCGGCACGTTGAGCACCATCACCGGTAGCCCTTCCACCACCTTGCCCGGCAGCAGCGATCCGCGGCTGGCAAAGCCGACGCTCGGCGCAATATCGCGGGTGGTCAGCGTTTTTTCGACGCTGGTGCCAAAAGTCGACTTATTCAGCGCCGCCAGCTCAGGATCGACGGTCACAATCAAGTCGCGTTTCGGTTCCAGATGGCGCAGCCGCAGCTCTTTGAGATTCGGCGCCAGCTCCCATGCGCCGTCAACCTTACCGTTCTTTTTGTCTACCAGGTGGACCGTTTTGCTGAAATCCTGATCGGGGTTAAGCGGTATGGAGAAAGTGAGCACCAGCGTTGCCGCGCCGTCGAGCTGCACTTCGGAGGCATCGAGCAGGGTAAGCGTTTTGCCCTGGCTCTGCCGGGCGAGTTTTTCAAGCTGGGCGGCCTCGGGTTTTACCGGTGCGGCAGCGGCTGGCGTCGAAGGGGCTGCGGGTTTGTCGTCGTTTTTATTGTCGCAACCGGCCAACGTGAACGTCATTGCCAGCGCGAGTGCCAGCGTAGCCAAACGAAAGGGTTTCATCCTGTAACCTCTGACTGGTGAAGTCTGTTTGAGTCATCAACACAGTATTATGCCCCAGGGAGGCGTTTGCCAGTAGCTAAGGATCACATTGCTGGCCATCTCTCTGGGATGTTACTGCGATCACAACTCATAACGTAACATGTAACGTTATGCGTACTTTGTTTTTAAAACAATAAGATAGCTGGATTCTCCCGCCCTTCTGCTGCTACCTTTTGCCGGTCATGAGGTCTCATCTACGCGGTTCAACGTTGGAGAAAATAATGAAAAGAGCCGTTAATGCCCTACAAAATTTTGGTAAATCCCTCTACGGCCCGGTCCTGATTCTGCCGATTGTCGGGCTGTTTATCGCCTTCGGCAACGTGCTGGGCAACGGCAGTCTTGCAGAGTACGTCCCTTTTCTGGGCTACTCTGCGGTCCAGCATCTGGGGCAGCTGATCGCCAAATCCGCCGTTTCGCTATTGGTGAATCTGGCGATGATCTTTGCTGTCGGTATTCCCATCGGCCTCGCCGCTCGCGATAAAGGCTATGCCGCACTGCTGGGGCTGGTGACGTTTATTGTGTTTATCAACGCGATGAACTTCACGCTGCAATGGCAGGGCGAACTGGCCCCGGCTGACCAGATGCGCACCGCCGGGCAAAGTATGGTGCTGGGCGTACAGGTACTGGAGATGGGCGTTTTCGCCGGGATCCTCACCGGCGCGCTGACTGGCTATCTCTACAACCGTTACTCCGGCGTGCAGTTCTCCGGGGCGATGGCTATCTACTCCGGTCACTGTTTTGTCACCATCATCATTCTGCCGGTGGCGATTATCCTTGGCGTGGTGATGAGCGAACTCTGGCCATGGGCGCAGCACGGTATCAGCGCGCTGGCGCTGGCGATTAAAGGCTCCGGCCCGTTCGGGGTGGCGATTTACGGTTTCCTCGAACGTATTCTGGTGCCAACCGGTCTGCACCACCTGGTCTATACCCCATTTTTGTATACCGAACTGGGCGGTTCGCACGAGGTCTGCGGCAACCTGTACCAGGGCGCGCGCAACATCTACTTCGCTGAAATGGCCTGCCCTGACGTCAAACAGTTGAGCAGTACCGTGGTGTGGGACGCGCGCGGCATCAGCAAAATGTTCGGCTTACCTGCCGCCGCGCTGGCGATGTACGTCACCGCGAAACCGGAACGTAAAGCCGCGGCGAAAGCCATTCTCATTCCAGCGGCGCTGACATCGCTGCTGGTCGGCGTGACCGAGCCGATTGAGTTTTCCTTCCTGTTCGTTGCGCCGCTGCTGTTTGTGGTGCACGCCGTGCTGACCGGCATCGGCATGATGTTGTTCTCGCTGTTCGGCGTCCACGCCATCGGGGCCAACGGCATTATCGATTTTATTCTCTACAACCTGCCGCTGGGGACGGAGAAATCCAACTGGCCGATGTACATCGTGGTCGGGCTGATTATGTTCGCGCTCTACTTCGTCATCTTCCGCTTCCTGATCCTACGCTTCAACATGAAAACGCCGGGCCGCGAAGAGGATGACCAGCAGACGAAGCTCTACAGCAAGCAGGAGTATCAGGCGAAGGGCAATAACGATGGGCTGGGCACCAGCATCATTGAAGGATTAGGCGGGCGCGACAACATTGAGGTGGTGGATAACTGCTACACCCGGCTGCGCGTCACCGTGAAGGACATCGCACGAATTAACGAGCCACAGCTCAAGGCAACCGGTGCGAAAGGCATTATTAAACAAGGTAACAACGTTCAGGTGGTCTACGGGCTGCACGTCAAAAAAATGCGAGAAGCCGTTGAGACGTTTCTCTGAAGGAGGCTATAACATGTTGAAATCCCCATTTATTCTGGCTATCGCCGGCGGTGGCAGCACCTATACGCCGGGCATTGTCAAAAGCCTGATGGTACGCCTGAGCGACTTCCCGCTGGCGGAAATTCGCCTCTACGATATTGATGAAGCGCGGCAAAACACCATCGCCCCGGTGGTGGAAAAGGTGATTCGCGACCATAGCCAGAGCATCAAATTTACCGTGACCACCTGCCCGGAAACGGCATTTAGCGGCGCGCACTTCGTCTTTGCCCAGATGCGTGTCGGCCAGTACAAAATGCGCGAGCAGGATGAAAAAATTCCGCTACGCCACGGCGTGGTCGGCCAGGAGACCTGCGGGCCTGGCGGCCTGGCCTACGGCCTGCGCACCATTCTGCCGATGGTAGAGCTGATTGACCTCGTTGAGCGCTACGCCGATCCCAAAGCGTGGATCGTCAACTATTCCAACCCGGCGGCGATTGTGGCCGAAGGCATTCGCCGTCTGCGTCCACAGGCGCGAGTGTTGAACATCTGCGATATGCCGGTGGCAGCCATGCGCAATATGGGGGCGATTCTCGGCGTCGACCGCCACAAGCTCGATGTGGATTACTTTGGTCTCAACCACTTTGGCTGGTTTACCCAGGTTCGGGTCGATGGCGAAGACAAACTGCCTGAGTTACGTCGCCACGTGGCGAAATTCGGCCTGCTGACCGAAGACGCCGCGCAAACGGACCCGCAGCATGCCGATCCGTCATGGGTGAAAACCTGGCGCAATATCAAACCAATTATGGATTGCTTCCCGGAATATCTGCCGAACCCGTATCTGCAGTATTACCTGATGCCTAACCAAATCGTCGAGCATCAGAACCCGGACTACACGCGCGCCAACGAAGTGATGGACGGGCGAGAGAAGAAGCTGTTTGCAGCAGCCGTAGAGTATCAGCAAACCGGTATTTTGCCGGATGCTTTTCACGTTGGCGTGCACGGTGAGTTTATCGTTGAAGTGGCCCGTTCTCTGGCCTTTGATTTACGCCAGCGCCATTTAGTGATCGTCGAAAACCAGGGCGCCATCGCCAATCTGCCGGACGATGCGATGGTAGAAGTCCCGGCCTACATCACCGCCAATGGCCCGGAGCCGGTGCGGATGGGCAATGTGCCGCTGTTCCACCAGACATTGTTGATGCAGCAACTGGCCTCGGAGCAGCTGTTGGTTGAAGCCACGCTTGAGGGCAGCTATGAAAAAGCGTTGCAGGCCTTTACCCTCAACCGCACCGTGCCGACAATGGAACACGCGCGCGCCATTCTTGACGAGATGATTGTCGCCAACCGGGATTACTGGCCGCAGCTGCAACATGCCTGGCAAAATGGTGAGGCAACGCGCTAATAAACCGCGGGTCGCTTGTCGGTGTGAGCAAAAACACCGACAATCTCTCTATGATTCATCAATGGAGGGTACCATGACCACTTCGTTTTTTGTTGCCGCCGACTGGCTGGCTGAGCACGTTGATGACCCGGAAGTACAAATTATCGACGCCCGTATGGCGCCGCCGGGACAAGAACATCGCGATCTGCACGCGGAATACCGCGCCGGGCATCTGCCGGGCGCGGTCTTTTTTGATATTGAAGCCCTCTCCGACCACACCTCGCCGCTGCCGCATATGATGCCGCGCCCGGAGGCATTCGCCGTCGCCATGCGCGAGCTGGGCGTCAGCCGCGATAAACACCTGGTGATTTACGACGAAGGCAACCTGTTCTCCGCACCGCGCGCTTGGTGGATGCTGCGTACCTTTGGCGCAGAGCGGGTCTCTATTCTGGCCGGGGGGCTGGCCGGCTGGCAGCGCGACGATCTGCTGCTCGAGCAGGGAGACGTACAAAGCGCTGAGGGCGAGTTTGAGTCTACATTCCATGCCGAAGCAGTCAAACGACTGACCGACGTGCTGTTGGCCAGCCATGAAGGCTCCGCGCAAATCGTCGACGCCCGTCCGGCGCCGCGCTTCAATGCCCAGGTTGATGAACCGCGTCCTGGACTGCGTCGTGGGCACATTCCCGGCGCGCGCAACGTGCCCTGGGGCGATCTGGTGGTGGACGGTGAGCTAAGAACCACCGACCAGCTCGAAGCTATCTTTGCTCGTCAGGGTGTCGACTTACATCAGCCGATTATCGTGAGCTGCGGTTCCGGTGTGACGGCGGCGGTGGTCGCACTGGCGCTGGCCACGCTTGAGGCCGACGACGTAACCCTGTACGACGGGTCCTGGAGTGAATGGGGTGCCCGCACCGACCTGCCGATAGAGCCTGTGCAGTAATGGATAATCGCCTGGCAACGCTGCTGACGCGCGGAGCGTCCTTAACCCGCGCGGAGTATCGGGTGCTGGCGCATTTGACAGAGCATCCGCTGCTGGTGGGCAAGATCACCGTCCGTCAGCTGGCGCAGGCGACATTTGTCTCCACGGCAACCATTATGCGGCTGTGTCAGAAGCTGGGCTTTAGCGGCTACAGCGAGTTTATTTGGCACTGTAAAAGCCTGCTGGCGGAAACGCCGCATATCGCGGCGCATCGCACTGAGTCCTGCGCGGAATTTCCCGAGCTGTTCAACCGCTTTATCGCCAACTACCAGCAGTCTTTTCAGTGGGCAACGGCGGACAAGCGGCAGCAGTTTACCCGCCTGCTGCGCGAGCAGGAGAGCTTCTTTCTCTATGGCGCAGGATTTTCTTATCTCTTTGCCGAGTACCTGACGAAAAAGCTGCAGGTGCTTGGCAAAACGGCCTTTATTTCCGGCCCGGGCGATAGCCGGAACATCTTTCTCAGTAACGCCGCGCGCTACCAGGTGTTTATCGCGGTGTCGCGCAGCGGCGAAACCGAGCAGGTGCTGGATAAAGCGCGTATCGCCCGCAACGTGGGCATGACGGTCGTCGCCTTCACCCGCGCCTCCGCCAATACCCTGGCGGGACTGGCGGATCTGCATTTTGCACTGTATGACGAAGCCGCGCATTTTGCCGCCGAAGCGGCGGATATCACGTCATTTGAGTCCAATCTGGTACTGTTGATGGATTTACTGCTGCTGGAGGCGACGGGATAAATTTCCCCGCTCGTCGGATATTTCACGTTTTTCAGCCACAAAAAAACCGCCTGTAACAGCGGTTATTTTGTGCTGGTCCGGTTCGCGGCCTTTCCAGCAAGCTACATTGCTAAAGCAATGCAGGCACACCATAGTGTGCATCATAGTGGCTTTAAAATCGGATAAAGTCAAGGTAGTAACAAGAGTGACTATTTGGCTGTTGATGTATAATCCATCCCGGCCCTTTCCGCCGTCTCGCAAACGGGCGCTGGCTTCGGGAAAGGATGTCCCATGGCCGTAAATGCAGGCACACCATAGCGCTTGCTATCGCAACATTATCGCCAGCGGTGCTGCTGTGATGCGGTCTTCGCATGGACCGCGCAATGAACAGACGATACTTCTGTATCGTGCTGATTGTTTCTGCCGCCTTGTTTCTTCGCACCGACAGCGAACGGAGTCACTCCGTCAGCGCTGTTGGCGTGATAAGCAACGCGCAGGGCAAGTAAGCCAGGATGCCGCCCTTCGGGGCGGCTTTCCTCGGGTCAGATAATCCGGTTCTGCTTAAAATCGCGCAGGAAGCTGCCCCAACGTTTTTCATAGAACGGCGTGATGTGCGCCAGCATAAAGTGGCTGATCCCCGGCTCGCCTTCCACCACCTGGCAGATATCAATCGGCTCATCACCCGGCAGGGTGTCGGTGGCGACGCTGCCCGCGGCGTGGATAATCTCTTCGATATCCCCTTCCGCTTCAATGCCAATCAGCAGGTTTGGCTGCTCGTCCGCATGCTCTTTAATCGAGCACAGGAACGCGCGTTTGACCGTTTTCAGGGTTTTGAACAGCGTGGTGAGCGATTCCACCATCTGTGCCGGTGGCTCCGCCACTTCAGAAAGCAACAGCGCGCTACCGCCTTCCAGTACTTCCTGCGTACTGAGCGGGTTACCCTCTTCACCAATCAGGTGGCTGATTTCACGCGGGGTGAACTCTTTGCCGGTCGGCAGTTTGGCGTTGAGGAACAGCGTCTCGCCGAGGGTCATTTCAAACAGCGAGCGTACTGGCATGACGACGAACGACTGCTCGATGGTTACCGCCTGTTTCAGGGCTTCCAGTGAGGTGAAGAACGGGATAACGGAGGTGCCGTCATCTTTTTCCCAGTGCTGTAGCTCTAAGGCGCTGTCGTCGACAACCTGCTGGTCATCGGCGGCGGCGCCGGGTACCCAGACGGTAGACTCCAGCAGGGTGCGGAAAAACGCCGGGCGATGAGCAGGTTCCGTCGCCGCTTGTTCCAGCAGCGTTTCGAGTTCGTTTTTGGTTTCGGACATAGTGGTTCCAGAAGGTATGGGTATATTCCCCTCACCCCGGCCCTCTCCCCAAAGGGGCGAGGGAGAAAACCGAACAGTCCCCTCTCCCCTTTGGGGAGAGGGTTAGGGTGAGGGGAACAAATTACTCGGCAGTCAACAGGTTAGCAATCGTCCGCACGCCCAGCCCGGTCGCGCCCGCCGACCACTGCTCAACGGCAGCTTTACGGTAGGTCGCGGAGCAGTCGATGTGCAGCCAACCTTCATGATAATTTTCCACGAAGTGGGACAGGAAGCCCGCCGCCGTGCTCGCGCCCGCCGGGTAGGCCGCGCTGCCGGTGTTGTTCAGTTCAGCAAAGTTAGATGGCAGCTGGTGACGATGGAACTCAGCCAGCGGCAGACGCCAGAAGGCTTCATTTTCCGCACTGGCGCTCGCCAGCAGGCGGTTAGCCAGCTTATCGTCAAAGCTGAACAGCGCGTGGTAATCATTACCCAGCGCGGTTTTTGCCGCCCCGGTCAGGGTCGCCGCATCGATAATCAACTCCGGTTTCTGCGCGCTGGCGTCAATCAGGCCATCGGCCAGCACCAGACGCCCTTCCGCATCGGTGTTCATCACTTCCACATTTTTACCGTTACGGTAGTGGATGATATCGCCCAGCTTGAATGCATTGCCGCTGATCAGGTTGTCCGCACAGCACAGGTACAGTTTTACACGCTTGTTTAGACCACGGGTGATCGCCAGCGCCAGCGCGCCGGTCACGGTCGCCGCGCCGCCCATGTCGGACTTCATGGAGTCCATGAATGCGCTCTGTTTGATGCTGTAGCCGCCAGAGTCGAAGGTAATACCTTTACCGACCAGGCAGGCGTAAACCGGCGCGTCTTTATCGCCCGTTGGGTTGTAATCCAGCGCCAGCAGAACCGGCGGACGTTCAGAACCACGGCCTACGGTATGCAGGCCAGCGTAGCCCTGCTCGCGCAGATCTTCACCTTTGGTGATGCGATAAGAGACGTTGTCGCACGCCACGCCGCACAGCAGATCTACCGCACGCTGCGCCAGTTGCTCCGGGCCTAACTCTTCCGCCGGGGCGTTGATGGTATCGCGAACCCAGTCGATGTAGGTCAGACGGTTATCCAGCTCCTGGCGCTGTGCATCGTCAAGCTCAGGCCATGCAACCTGACGGGTGCCTTTCGGCCCTTTGTAACCCGCCCAGAAAGCCCAGGCGAGGTCAACGTTCCAGCCTTCACCGCTTAGCGCAACATGCTTGATGCCCATGCCGTCGATTTTACGCGCCGCGCGCTGGATAAGGCCCGCATCGTCGCGGCCGGTCAGGTGCAGGGTAATCCCTTCATCATTAATGCTATAGGCCGCTTTGTCACCCCAGCGCGCATCGGCTGGCTGGGTAGACAGGGTAATTTTCATCGCTTCTGTCATTTTATTTATCCTTATTAGCAAACGGGCCGCCGAATGGCAGCCCGTTAGATCTTTTGCTAAATGATTCGCGTTGCAGGAAGGCGGCAAGTGAGCGAATCCCCGGGAGCATAGATAACTATGTGACTGGGGTGAGCGAACGTAGCCAACGCACCTGCGGCGCGAATCATGACGCAAAAATTATTCTGCTTCATCCAACCAGACTAGCAGAATTGCCTCAAGAATTTTTTCATTTGATGCCTGAGGATCGTCATCAAAGTCTTCGAGGTCGCAAATCCACTGGTGCATGTCGGTGAAACGT
Source organism: Kluyvera sp. CRP (assembly GCF_019930565.1). Lineage (NCBI taxonomy): Bacteria > Pseudomonadati > Pseudomonadota > Gammaproteobacteria > Enterobacterales > Enterobacteriaceae > Kluyvera > Kluyvera sp. CRP. The sequence goes on from NZ_CP082841.1 coordinate 4,938,747, forward strand.
ACCGTTTTCGGATCGGTATCCGGGAAGGTATCGTAAAGCGCTTCACCGATTTCACGGCTATCAGTCCACTTCAGTCCCATACTATCCTCTTAGTGCTCGCGCGCGTGGTTAATTGTGTAACGCGGAATTTCGACCACCAGGTCTTCATCCGTGACGCGGGCCTGGCAGCTCAGGCGGCTATCCGGTTCCAGCCCCCAGGCTTTGTCCAGCATATCGTCTTCGTCTTCGGTGCTTTCCGGCAGCGAGTCGAAACCTTCACGCACGATGCAGTGGCAGGTGGTGCAGGCACAGGATTTTTCACAGGCGTGTTCAATCTCGATACCGCTACGCAGCGCGGCATCCAGAATGGTTTCACCGGTCTCAGCTTCCACAACTACGCCATCCGGGCACAGGTCCTGGTGGGGCAGAAAAACAATCTTTGGCATATTAAACCTCGTCCACGGATTGGCCTTTCAGCGCGACACGAACGGATTGGTCCATGCGGCGAGCGGCAAATTCCTGGGTTTGTTTGTCAACGTTTTTAATGGCTTGTTCGATGGCGTCAGTGTCATTGCCCTCAGCTACCGCGCTCAACGCCGCAGCGGCCTCGTCAATTTCCTGACGCTCTGCGGCACTTAACAGCGCGGCATCGGCGGCAAGCGCGCTGTGCAGGCTTTCCAGCACGCGCGCCGCTTCCACTTTCTGCTCGGCCAGCATACGCGCTTTCACGTCCTGCTCGGCATAGCTCATGGAATCCTGAATCATAGTGGCGATTTCACCGTCGGTCAGACCGTAGGACGGTTTCACCTGGATAGACGATTCCACGCCGGTGGATTTTTCCATCGCCGTGACGCTCAGCAGACCGTCAGCATCCACCTGGAAGGTGACGCGAATGTGCGCACCGCCCGCCGGGAGAGCCGGAATACCGCGCAGCGCAAAGCGCGCCAGCGAACGGCAGTCCTGTACCAGTTCGCGTTCGCCCTGCATCACGTGGATGGACATCGCGGTCTGGCCGTCTTTAAAGGTGGTGAATTCCTGCGCGCGGGCCACCGGGATGGTGGTGTTACGCGGGATAACCTTCTCTACCAGGCCGCCCATGGTTTCGAGGCCCAGAGAGAGCGGGATCACGTCGAGCAGCAGCATTTCGCTGTCCGGCTTGTTGCCGACCAGAATATCGGCCTGAACAGCGGCGCCAATCGCCACCACTTTATCCGGGTCGATAGAGGTCAGCGGTGTGCGGCCAAAGAATTCGCCCACGCGCTCACGCACCAGCGGTACGCGAGTCGAACCGCCGACCATCACCACTTCCAGCACCTCTTCGGCTTCCACGCCCGCATCTTTCAGCGCACGGCGGCAGGCCAGCAGGGTGCGCTTCACCAGCGCGGAAATCAGATCGTTAAACTGTTCGCGGGTCACTTCGCCTTTCCAGCCAGCCACCTCAACGGTGACGCTGTCAGCATCGCTCAGGGCGATTTTGGCGGCGATGGCGGCATCAAGCAGCTCGCGCTGTACGCGATTGTCGCTGCGATCGGCAATGCCTGCCTGTTCGCGAATGTAATCTGCCAGCAGGTGGTCGAAATCGTCACCGCCCAGCGCGGAGTCTCCGCCGGTGGCCAGCACTTCAAACACACCGCGGCTGAGACGCAGAATCGAGATATCGAAGGTACCGCCGCCCAGATCGTAGACGGCAATCACCCCTTCCTGACCGGAATCGAGGCCATAGGCAATCGCCGCGGCAGTCGGTTCGTTCAGCAGGCGCAGCACGTGCAGGCCAGCCAGACGCGCAGCGTCTTTGGTGCCCTGACGCTGTGCATCGTCAAAGTAAGCGGGAACGGTAATCACCACGCCGTCGAGTTCGCCATCAAGCGTTTCGGTGGCGCGCGCCGCCAGCGCTTTGAGAATATCAGCCGAGACGCGGATCGGGTTGAGTACACCGGCGTTGGTTACCAGCATCGGCAGGCCGTTTTCACTGGACTGGAACTGGTAAGGCAGGTGCGGGTAACGCGTCTGGATATCCGCCAGCGAGCGGCCCATCATGCGTTTTACGGAGCTAATGGTGTTGGCCGGGTCCAGCGCGGCGTTGGTACGCGCATCATAGCCGACCACGTGGCCCTGCGCCTGATAGTGCACAACAGAAGGCAGCAGGTGACGCCCCTGATTGTCGGCCAGCGTTTCCGCCTGACCGCTACGCACGGTAGCAACCAGGGAATTGGTGGTGCCTAAGTCAATGCCAACCGCCAGACGACGCTGGTGCGGCGCGGCGCTCAGACCCGGCTCACTAATTTGTAATAAGGCCATGTTAAGCTTCCAGAATCAGAAATCGAGCAGCTTTTCTTCGAGTAATTCAGCGCTGCTTTGGAGTTTATCGAGAAAACGCAGTTTACGTACGGTATCCGCCGCCGCGTCCCACGTCTGCGAATCAAGTTCCGCCACCATCTGCTGCTGGCGCTGGCTGTACATCGCTTTGATGCGTTTAAGCAGCGCTTCCAGACGGTCAGCGTCTTTCGCCTGTTCAATCTCGTCCAGCTCTTCACGCAGCTCCAGCTGTTCCATCAGGAACGCGGTATCGCGTACGGTATGCTGTTCGGAGGCCAGATCGAAGCCGTGCAGGGAGAGCAGATATTCGGCGCGCGTCAGCGGCTGACGCAGCGTTTGCCATGCCTGGTTGATATTCGCGGAGCGCTGGACCGCCGCGAGCTGTTCAGCTTCGCTGGCGCTGGCAAAACGGTCGGGGTGATTCTGACGCTGCAGGTCCTGGAAGCGTGCCGCGAGGGCCTGAGTGTCTACGTGATAACCGGCTGGCAATCCAAAGAGAGTGAAGTAATCCATGACGTTCTCAGGGTTAACTATTTAAAACAAACCCCACGCACAGCAGTGGCGCTATGGTGGGGTTGGCAGGACACAAAATCAGACGTTAAAGCTTTCGCCGCAACCACACTCGTCTTTCACGTTCGGGTTAGTAAATTTAAACCCTTCGTTGAGACCTTCTTTGACGAAGTCGAGCTGCGTGCCATCAAGAAATTGCAGGCTCTTACCGTCGATGACCACCTTCACGCCCTTGTCTTCGAAAACGGTGTCTTCTGCCGCCGGCTCGTCAACAAATTCCAGTACATAGGCCATACCTGAACAGCCGGACGTTCTGACGCCCAGACGCAGACCAAACCCTTTACCGCGGTTTGCCAGGAAGGTATTGACTCGCGCTGCTGCACTGTCGCTTAAGGTAATCGACATAAAAACCTCAACTCTTCTTAATTATTTTGCTTCACGTTTGCTTTTGTAATCCGCAATAGCGGCTTTAATCGCGTCTTCTGCCAGGATAGAACAGTGAATTTTCACCGGCGGCAGCTCAAGCTCGTCGGCGATATCGGTATTTTTAATCGCCTGTGCTTCGTCCAGGGATTTCCCTTTGACCCACTCGGTGACGAGGGAGCTGGAAGCAATGGCGGAACCGCAGCCGTAGGTCTTGAAACGCGCGTCTTCAATGATACCTTCATTGTTGACTTTAATCTGCAACTTCATCACATCGCCGCAAGCCGGCGCACCGACCATACCGCTGCCGACGCTCTCGTCGCTGTTGTCGAAGGAACCTACGTTACGTGGGTTCTCGTAATGATCGATTACTTTTTCGCTGTAAGCCATGATGAATTCTCCTTATCGGTACCGATTAATGATGTGACCATTCAATGCTGTTCAGATCCACGCCCTGCTTGAACATTTCCCACAGCGGAGAAAGGTCGCGCAGACGGCCAATGGAGTTGCGAACCAGATTGATGGTGTAGTCAATCTCTTCTTCGGTAGTGAAACGACCTAAAGAGAAACGAATGGAGCTATGCGCCAGCTCATCGGTCATGCCCAGTGCGCGCAGCACGTAGGATGGCTCAAGGCTTGCGGAAGTACATGCAGAACCGGAGGAAACCGCCAGGTCTTTCAGCGCCATAATCAGCGATTCGCCTTCAACGTAGTTAAAGCTCACGTTGAGGATGTTCGGTGCGCCCTGCTCAAGGTCACCGTTCAGGTAAACCTCTTCCATATCCTTCACGCCGTTCCACAGACGGTTACGCAGACCGCGCAGACGGGCCATTTCGGTCTCCATCTCTTCTTTCGCGATACGGTAAGCTTCGCCCATGCCGACGATCTGGTGAACAGGCAGGGTGCCGGAACGCATGCCGCGCTCGTGACCGCCGCCGTGCATCTGCGCTTCGATACGGATACGCGGTTTACGACGAACGTACAGCGCGCCGATACCTTTCGGGCCGTAGATTTTGTGACCGGAGAAGGACATCAGGTCAACTTTCAGCTGGCTCAGGTCGATAGGCAGTTTGCCCACGCTCTGGGTGGCGTCAACGTGATAGATGATGCCGCGCGCACGGCACATTTCGCCGATAGTCGCGATATCCTGCACCACGCCGATTTCGTTGTTCACGTGCATGATGGAGACGAGGATGGTGTCGTCACGCATCGCCGCTTCGAGCTCTTTGAGATCGATAATGCCGTTGCGCTGCGGTGCCAGGTAAGTGATTTCGAAACCTTCACGCTCGAGCTGACGACAGGTGTCCAGCACGGCTTTGTGTTCGGTTTTACTGGTGATGATGTGCTTGCCTTTTTTCTGATAAAAGTTGGCTGCACCTTTAATCGCCAGGTTGTCAGATTCTGTCGCGCCGGAAGTAAAGACGATCTCACGCGGGTCGGCACCCACGAGGTCGGCAATCTGGTTACGGGCGATATCTACCGCCTCTTCAGCCTGCCAGCCGAAACGGTGTGAACGAGAAGCCGGGTTACCAAAGGTCCCGTCCAGGGTCAGAAACTGCATCATTTTCTCGGCAACACGCGGGTCCACCGGCGTGGTTGCGGAGTAGTCGAGATAAATCGGTAATTTCATTGCTCTTTAACTCCGTACATCACTCAATGCAAGGAGTCAGGCAACCGGCTGGATGTACGACCGCGTTGACGGGAGAGTGTCCCGGCCTGACTCTGAAATCTCATTGTTATCTATAACTCGCTCTGCGCAGTACCCAGCAGAGCGGTTGGATTATGCGCGTAACTTAACGTCGATTGCGTCTTGTACGCGAGTCGTGCGGGAGGTGTCGTGCGAGTGCTGACGGCCGGACACGTCCAGAACTTCCTGGTTGTTAACCAGTTCACCAAGGGTGATGTTGTTCAGGAAACCGGTCAGACGGTCGCTCAGATCGCGCCACAGAGCGTGGGTCAAACATTTATCGCCGCCCTGGCAGCCACCTTTCCCCTGGCAGCGGGTCGCGTCAACGGACTCGTCCACTGCGCTGATCACTTCGCCAACGGCGATATGGTTTGCTTCTTTACCCAGCAGATAACCGCCGCCTGGACCACGTACGCTGGACACTAAGCCATTTTTACGCAGACGGGAGAACAGCTGCTCCAGATAGGAGAGTGAAATTCCCTGACGTTCAGAAATATCAGCCAACGGCACCGGGCCCGCTTCGGAGTTGAGTGCAACGTCCAGCATCGCGGTTACGGCATAACGCCCTTTAGATGTCAGTCTCATGTCTTACTTAACCTCAAACTCGCCCCTGCCCGGGGTTTTTAATAATATTGTGGGTATTGCATAGCAGGAGCAAGTCTGACATTCCCGACTAAATCAGTCAACTATTTACTTGAGTGATTTAGTCAGGTATTTGACGTTCCGTGCGGTATTGATCTGCCGGATGGCGCTTCGCTTATCCGGCCTACTGGCCGCTCGAGTTGTAGGCCGGATAAGCGAAGCGCCATCCGGCATTTACGCGATTACTTGCCTTTGTTCTGCTGCTCAATAGAGGCCAGAATCCCACGCAGGATGTTCAGCTCCTGACTTTCCGGACGCGCGCGGGTGAACAGACGACGCAGCTTGTTCATCACCTGCCCCGGATGGTTTTCACGAATGAAGCCCGTGGAGAGCAGCGTCTGCTCCAGGTGACCGTAGAAACGTTCGAGATCGTCCACCAGCGGGTACGGTGTTTCTTCGTGTTCCACCTTCGGTTCAGCGCTTTCCTGCGCCGCCAGCCAGGCCATACGCACTTCATAAGAAATGACCTGTACCGCCATCGCCAGGTTTAGCGAGCTGTATTCCGGGTTAGCGGCAATCGCCACGTGATAATGACATTTCTGCAGTTCGTCGTTAGTCAGACCCACACGCTCACGACCAAACACCAGCGCGACCGGCGCGTGTTCAGCTTCAGCGACGCTTTTCAGGCCGCATTCACGCGGGTCAAGCATCGGCCACGGCAGAGTACGGGAACGCGCGCTGGTGCCGACCACCAGGCTGCAACCGGCCAGCGCTTCGTCGAGTGTGTCGACGATCTGCGCGCTGCCAATGACATCGCTGGCGCCTGCCGCCAGGGCGATGGCCTGGGAGTCAGGTTTCACCAGCGGGTTAACCAGCCACAGGTTGGTTAAACCCATGGTTTTCATAGCGCGGGCAACGGAGCCCATGTTGCCGGTATGGGAGGTTTCGACCAGCACGATTCGGATATTTTGCAGCATTGTCATTCTTCGTCTAAAGATTATTCGGCCATATTACCATAAAGCTGAGACAGAATCCGAATTCGCTGCTATGATATGCGCCGTTTTCCCGTTCTTTAACATCCAGTGAGAGTAACCTGATGCATCCGATGCTGAACATCGCCGTGCGCGCAGCGCGCAAGGCGGGTAACCTGATTGCCAAAAACTACGAAACGCCAGAAGCTGTTGAAGCGAGCCAGAAAGGCAGCAACGATTTCGTGACCAACGTTGATAAAGCAGCCGAAGCGGTAATTATCGACACCATTCGCAAATCTTACCCGCAACACACCATCATCACCGAAGAAAGCGGTGAACACGTTGGCGAAGATCTGGATGTACAATGGGTTATCGATCCGCTGGATGGCACCACCAACTTCATCAAACGTCTGCCACACTTCTCAGTTTCCATTGCCGTACGCATTAAAGGCCGTACTGAAGTGGCTGTCGTTTACGATCCGATGCGCAACGAACTGTTCACCGCCACTCGCGGCCAGGGCGCACAGCTCAACGGTTACCGTCTGCGCGGCAGCACTGCCCGCGATCTGGATGGCACCATTATCGCCACCGGTTTCCCGTTCAAAGCCAAGCAGCACGCGACCGCTTACATGAACATCCTCGGCAAAATGTTTACCGAGTGCGCGGACTTCCGCCGTTCCGGTTCCGCCGCGCTGGATCTGGCCTACCTGGCCGCTGCGCGCGTTGACGGTTACTTCGAAATCGGCCTGAAGCCGTGGGACTTCGCCGCGGGCGAACTGATTGCACGTGAAGCGGGCGCGCTGGTTTGCGATTTCGTTGGCGGTCACAACTACATGATGACCGGTAACATCGTTGCCGGTAACCCACGTGTGGTGAAAGCCATGCTGGCGAACATGCGCGACGAACTGAGCGAAGCGCTGAAGCGCTAAGTTCATACCGCGTGTCATTAAGAAGCCCGTTCGCGGGCTTCTTTTTTATCCCCTTCCCCAGAATTATCTCTATTCCCGTTGTCGCCAAATCCGTCGTCTATACTTAGCCTTTTGTTAGCCAAAAGGAGAGCGAACATGACAATTCACAAGCACGGTTCCGCACACTGGTCAGGTGATATCAAACACGGAAAAGGGACGGTTTCTACCGAAAGTGGCGTTCTTAACCAGCAGCCTTATGGCTTTAATACCCGTTTTGAAGGCGCTAAAGGAACTAACCCGGAAGAACTGATTGGCGCGGCTCACGCGGCCTGTTTTTCGATGGCGTTATCATTGATGCTGGGCGAAGCAGGCTATACCGCAGATTCTATTGATACCACGGCGGACGTGTCGCTGGATAAAACCGACGGTGGCTTTGCCATTACCAAAATCGCGCTGCAAAGTAAGGTGGCGGTCCCTGGTATTGACGCGCAACAGTTCGATGGCATTATCCAGAAAGCTAAAGCCGGTTGCCCGGTATCACAGCTGCTAAAAGCGGAAATTACGCTGGATTATACGTTGAACTAACGCGAAACCGCTGATTCTGGCGCCCCTGATAAAAGAGGCGCAGATGAGGTATGCCACAGAAGAACTGCCCTCAATGCCCTGTTTTCGGGCTCAGACCGTTTTATGTCCCTCGACATCAACGCTAAAACGGTCTCAGCCCTCTGCCCACCGGCACCGCGCTCAGCCACATGACCACCGCCGCGGCAATCAGAATAACGCCGCCCGCTAAGGCCAGCGTCGTCCAGCCCACCTGCCGCCACAGCACCGGTGTTTTATTGCCGCTCAGCTTCACCGCCAGCGTACGGAAACCGTGAACCAACAGCGCCAGCGACGAGATGGTGAGTGACGTCCCTGCCGCCATCGCCAGCGCCGAAGCAACGCCCCAGCTAAAGACGCCAATCACTTTACTGAACAGCAGTACCATAATGGCGCCGGAACAAGGGCGCATTCCCATCGAAAGAATAATCATCAGCCGCGCGCGCCAGTCGTCGCTCTGTTCAAGCTGCTGCGGGTTCGGCAAATGCTGGTGTCCGCAGCCACAGCCGTCATGGTGAACATGATGCGGCGTAAAGGCGGTGAATTTCGGTTTACGCAGTAGTAAGCGCAGCTTTTTCAACGCCCGCCAGCACAGCAGTAGCCCCAGTACGCCTACCAGCGCGTAACTCCCCTTTTCCAGCCAGAAGCTGCTGAGATGCAGCTGCCGCGCCGGAAGCCGTAATACGGTGAGCACAATAACCACCAACGCAATCGCCACCAGCCCCTGTAATAATGAGGAAGCCAGCGTCAGACCGATGCTCGACTTGAGTTTTGACGGATGGGTCGCCAGCCAGGTGGTAATCACCACTTTGCCGTGTCCCGGCCCCAGCGCGTGCAACACGCCGTAGGCAAAGCTGAACAGCAGCAGCGCGCCGCCCGCCTGGGTGGGATTATCAGCCACCGCTTTCAGTAGACCGCTCATCTGCTGGTTGACGTCACGCTGCCAGATAACGCTTTTCAGCATCACCTGCGGCCACGCCTGCCACAGCCAGAACAGCCCTACAGCGGCAGCAACAAGAAACAGCGCCAGCGGCCAGAGCGAGACCCAGCGGCGCGGCGGACGGCGTCGGTTAACGGAAATCACTGACATTGCACGGTCACCTTCTGGGCAAACTGTTTTCCCAGCTCCATATCCTCCTCCGGCGCGTCTTCTTTATCGAGCGACTGCGCGTAGGAGAGCATCTCTTCGTTGGGCTGCGGCGTGTGCACACGAACCTTGCACGCGCCTTTAAAATCTGCGGCAAACGCCACGTCGCTGTCTTTTTCGTAGCTCATATCAACATAATAGGTCGGGTCAAAGGTGGAAAAAGTATAGGTTTGCCCCGCCAGCGGTTGCGGTGAGGCCAGCGGCAGCGTGAAGGTCAATACCGCCTGATGCCCCTGACGCGCCAGACCGTAGTCTTCAGGCAGATTGTTAAACTTCACCTTTTTTCCGTTGTGCCAGAACTCGGTGAAGTAATGCTGCCCCAGCACGTTGGCCATCACCTCCGCCGCCAGTTTTTTCCATACCTCATCCCCCGGCTTTGCATTACCCGCGTCGTACAGCAGGTCGGCCGAGGTGAGTTCATCCATCACCCAACGCATTTTCATGCCGGTAAGCGCGCCATCGCTCACCACCAATTGATTGGTGATGGTGATAAAACTGTGCGGATGCGCCCTGGCGTTTAATGATAAAAACGCAAGAAACACCATTACCGCGCATTGTTTCACTCTCTTCATCCGTTCCTCAGTGAAAAATTCTGTGAGCGTCGCCAGCATTCCTTAGCGAAAGCGCCGTGGTCGCCGCTATCTTTTGTCTATCCTTAATCCTGGTTACCTAAAACTGGATCTAGCTGATGATGACCGTACTTGAACCGCCATCTGTGCTTTCCAGTCCCCAGCGCCGCTGCCAGGCGCTGCTGATGCTGTATCTCCCAGGGCATACCATTACCGCGGAATACATTGGCATGGTGAATAATGTCGATGTTTCAACCGCCCGGCAAGATATCGTTGACGCCGGCGAGGAGATTGAGCGTTACCATCGTCTGGCAATCGCCACTCAGGCGGATGGCAGCTATCGGATTGAAGGCACCACCCTCGACCTGCGCCTGTGTCTGTTGCATTGGCTGCGCCGTGCGCTGCGGCTATGCCCGCAGTTTGTCGCCAACCATTTTACACCGGCTATCAAAACGCAGCTGAAACAGCTGAAAATTGCCCGAACGCTGTATGATGAAACCAACCTCCAGGCGCTGGTTAACCGCTGTGCCCGTAGCCTGGAGCGCGAGTTTGAGTGCCGGGACGGTCAGTTTTTACGCCTGTATTTACAATATTGTCTGCTGCAACATCATCAGGGTGTCAGCCCCCGGTTCACAACATTGCAAAGCGCCTGGACCCAATCGACCGACGAATACCAGATGGCGGCGGATATCGTGCGCCACTGGCAGCGCCGTGTTATGCAGACGCCTGACCCTTATGAACAGCATTTCCTCGCCCTACTCTTTATGCTGTTGAAAATCCCCAATCCGCACGACGATAGCCGCCAGCAGGAGCAGCAGCTACATCTGGCGATATCCCATCTGGTCGATCGCTTCCAGCAGCTTGCCGGATGTCACTTTACCGACGAACGCGCGCTGCACAACCAGCTTTATGTTCATTTATCGCAGGCGCTCAACCGCTGTGTGTTCGGGATCGGCATCGATCATCATCTACCGGAGGAGATCCATCGCCTCTATCCGCGTTTAATTCGCACCACCCGCAGCGCGCTGGCTGATTTTGAAACGCGTTACGCCCTGCGCTTCAGCGATGACGAAGCGGCGCTGATTGCGGTTATTTTCGGCGCGGGGTTGATGCAGGAGAGCGAGCTGCACGAGAAACAGGTGGTATTACTGACCGGCGATAACCCGGCGCTGGAACAGGAGATTGAGCAGCAGTTGCGGGAGCTGACCCTGCTGCCGCTCAACGTGAAATATCTGGCGGCGCATATTTTCCAGAAAGAAGGGGCGCCAAAGGACAGCACGCTGGTGATATCGCCTTACGCGATTGTGCTGCCGCTGTTTTCGCCGCCGCTGATCCACGCCGAGCAGTCGCTCAGCGAACATCAGCAGCAGCGTATCTGCCAGATCCTCGAAACCTAGCGGACGACGGCTTTTGGCCGCAGCACCAGCGCAGGCAGGGCCACCAGCGCCATCACCCAGAACAGCCCCTGGTGCAGATGCTGGTAGAGGAAGCCCGCAAACATGGTCATCACCGCAATGCTGCCGCCCATTGCCACCGCCGAGTAGACCGCCTGCAGGCGAATCACTTCGCTGCCCTGGCGCGCGGCAATGTAGCGCATAGCCGCCAGATGGCAGACGGTGAAGGTGCCGCAGTGGAGGATCTGAATCAAAATCAGCCACGGTAAGCTGGTGGTCCAGCCCATCAGCCCCCAGCGAATCACGCCGCAAATGGCGGAGAGCAGCAGTAAGTCCCGCGCGCTAAAGCGACGAAACACTTTTTTGCTCAGGGCAAAGGTCAGCACTTCCGCCACCACGCCTAACGACCAAAGATAGCCAATTGCCGACGCCGAGTAGCCTGCGCCTTCCCAGAAAATCGCGCTAAAACCGTAATAGGCGGCGTGCGCGCCTTGCAGCAGGCTAACGCAGGCAAGGAAACGCCAGTTTTGTACCACCAGCGCGCGCCAGGCCGGCCAGCCCACTGATTCCTGGTGACGGGACTCGCCGAGCGGCATCACCGACGGCTTCAGCAACATGCCCAGCAGCATCGAAGCAACGCCCAGACTCAGCATCAGCAGAATCACATGATAGTCAAACAAGCTCACCAGCTTGCCGGTCAACGCCGAGCCAATCACAAAGGCAATCGACCCCCACAGGCGCACCCGGCCATAGTCCATGGTTATCTGTTTTTGCCAGGTATTGGCCAGCGCATCGGTCAGCGGCACCAGCGGTGAGAAAAAGAGGTTGAACCCGATCATCACCACCATCAGCCACGCTACGTTGCTGCCCGCCCAGAAGGCCAGCGCGAACAGCAGCGTCATCAACGCCAGAATGCGCAGAACGCTAATCAGTTTCGAGGGGTCGCTCACGCGCGGCGCAATCAGCAGGCTGCCGAGAAAACGGGCCACCAGCCCGGCGCCGAGCAGCAAACCGATGGTTTCGGGAGAGAGCCCCGCGCCTTTGAGCCAGACGCTCCAGAAAGGCAGAAAAATACCGTAGCTAAAGAAGTAGGTGAAGTAACTGAGCGCCAGCCAGCGCGTGGAGTGCAAAACCATGGGTTCCTCCCGTTATGGAGGCGATAGTCTAATGACTCTCTCCATATTCTGGAGAGTACTAACGCAGGTAGTTACCAGAAAATTGTGACGAGCATCACCTTCCTTCTTTATCACTCCAGAGTTGTCCGCCCAAACGGCAGCCGCTGAGAAGCACGCCCGCGTTAAGCTTCAACCAACGGTCTTTGCGCCAGCTCGATAAAATCCCTTAGGGCGGGCTTTAGCTCGCCCTTTTTCCACGCCATCAGCAGCGCCAGCGTCGGCGCTTCGCCTTTAATTGGCCGAAAAACCACCTGTCCGGTATTAAAATTATTCATATAACCGGGTATCAAAGTGGCCCCCAGTCCCATACCAACGAGGTTCATGGTCACCAGGATATTGGTCGCCACCTGTACGATATTCGGCTGGCTGCGCTCTTTCTCAAACCACGCGTTGACTACCGATGAAAGTTCGCCGGAATAGTCCGGGTCGGTGGTGACAAAGTTCACACCGTGTAACTGCTGGGCGGAAATACTCTCCTCGCGGGATAGTGGATGACCTACCGGCAGCACCACCACCAGCGTTTCATGAAACAGCTCAATAAATTCAATATCCTGCCCGTGAACAGGATAACGCATCAGCCCGACGTCCAGTTCACCGCTCCGCAGCTTCTCTTCTTGCTGCGTGGTAATCAGGCTTGCCAGCTCGATATGGGTTTCAGGCTGACGCAGACGCAGCATCGGCAGCACCTTTGGCAGCAGATTCACCTCGGCGGAGGGGACAAAGCCAATCGCCAGATGGTCGTTATTCAGCGCCGCTTTACGCGCCCGCAGCTTGGCCTGTTCCGCATTGTCCAGAATGGCCTGCGCATCCTGCAAGAAACACTCACCGGCTGCCGTGAGGGTCACTTTGCGCTTGTCGCGTTCCAGCAACGCGACGCCCACGCACTGCTCCAGATCGCGTATTTGACTACTCAGGGAGGGCTGCGAGGTGTGCAATTTCTCTGCGGCTCGGGTGAAGTTTAACTCCTGCGCCACCGCGACGAAGTAGCGTAGGTGCCTCAGTTCCATGTCCCTCTCCTTGTTATCGAAAAAACGTCTCAGCTGGTAGATATTTACTATTTCACAGATTGATAACTAACCAGCAACATCCTTAGGGCACAAAAAAAGAAGGTCAATACATCTTAGCTTTCAGGATTAAAAAATATGACCACACCCTCAAATTTAGACATCTACCAACTGATTGATACCCAACACGGTCGCGTAACCCCACGAATTTATACCGACCCTGACATTTACCAACTGGAGCTGGAACGCATCTTCGGACGCTGCTGGCTGTTTCTGGCCCACGAAAGCCAAATCCCCAAACCGGGCGATTTCTTTAACACCTATATGGGCGAAGACGCCGTGGTGGTGGTGCGCCAGAAGGACGGCAGCATCAAGGCGTTTCTCAACCAGTGTCGCCACCGCGCGATGCGCGTGAGTTACGCCGACTGCGGTAACACCCGCGCCTTCACCTGCCCATATCACGGCTGGTCGTATGGCATTAACGGCGAGCTGATCGACGTGCCGCTGGAGCCACGCGCCTACCCGCAAGGGCTGTGCAAATCCCACTGGGGGCTGAACGAAGTGCCGTGCGTCGAGAGTTACAAAGGGCTGATTTTCGGTAACTGGGATACCAGCGCGCCGAATCTTCGCGATTATCTCGGCGACATCGCCTGGTATCTCGACGGCGTGCTGGATCGCCGTGAAGGCGGCACCGAAATCGTCGGCGGCGTGCAGAAGTGGACCATCGACTGTAACTGGAAATTCCCCGCCGAACAGTTCGCCAGCGACCAGTATCACGCGCTGTTCAGCCACGCTTCCGCCGTGCAGGTACTGGGCGCGAAGGATGACGGCAGCGATAAGCGCCTCGGCGACGGTCAGACCGCCCGCCCGGTGTGGGAAACCGCCAAAGACGCGCTGCAGTTCGGCCAGGACGGACACGGCAGCGGCTTCTTCTTTACCGAGAAACCGGACGCCAACGTCTGGGTCGACGGTGAAGTCTCCAGCTACTATCGCGATACCTATGAAGAGGCCGAGCAGCGTCTGGGCAAGGTACGCGCGCTGCGTCTCGCCGGTCACAACAACATTTTCCCCACCCTCTCCTGGCTGAATGGCACCGCCACGCTGCGCGTCTGGCACCCTCGCGGGCCGGACAAAGTCGAAGTATGGGCGTTCTGCATCGCCGATAAAGCCGCTTCTGATGAAGTCAAAGCCGCTTTTGAAAACAGCGCCACCCGCGCTTTCGGACCGGCGGGGTTCCTTGAGCAGGACGATTCGGAAAACTGGTGTGAAATTCAAAAATTGCTCAAAGGCCACCGGGCACGCAACACCAACCTGTGCCTGGAGATGGGGCTCGGCCAGGAAAAACGTCGTGAAGACGGCATTCCAGGGATCACCAACTACATCTTCTCGGAAACCGCCGCCCGCGGCATGTATCAGCGTTGGGCCGATTTATTAAGCAGCGAAAGCTGGCAGGAAGTGCAGGAAAAAACCGCCGCATACCAGCAGGAGGTGATCAAATGAGCGCGTTAGTCTCCCCTGAGCTGCATCACCGCATCAGCCAGTTCCTGTATGAAGAAGCGCGTCTGCTGGACGACTGGCAGTTTCGCGACTGGCTGGCGCAACTGGATGAAGAGATTCGCTACACCATGCGTACCACGGTGAATGCCCAGACGCGCGACCGCCGTAAAGGCGTACAGCCGCCGACCACCTGGATTTTCAACGACAACAAAGACCAGCTTGAGCGCCGCATCGCGCGGCTGGAAACCGGCATGGCGTGGGCGGAGGAGCCACCTTCCCGCACCCGCCACATGATCAGTAACCTGCAGGTGAGCGAAACCGACCAGCCGGACGTGTTCGCCGTGCGCCTTAACTATCTGCTGTACCGCGCGCAAAAGGAGCGTGATGAAACGTTCTACGTCGGTACACGCGTGGATAAAGTCCGCCGTCTGCCTGACGACACGTGGCGTCTGCTGGCACGAGAGATCGTGCTCGATCAGGCGGTGATCACCTCCCACAACCTGAGCATCCTTTTCTGATGAACCGTATTTTGGCCTGCTCCGCCACGGAGCTACCGGAGGGGGAAGCCCTCCGCCTGGACACCTCGCCCGTCATCGCGCTGTTCCATATCGGCGGCGAGTTTTATGCCATTAACGACCGCTGTAGCCACGGCAACGCCTCGATGTCAGAGGGCTATCTGGAAGACGATGCGACGGTGGAATGCCCGCTGCACGCCGCCAGCTTCTGCCTGAAAACCGGCAAAGCGCTGTGCCTGCCCGCCACCGATCCGCTCACCACCTATGCGGTGCATGTGGAAGGCGGCGAGGTGTTTATTGATTTACCCGAGGAGGCCTGATGAGCGATTTACGCGATAACGTTGTGTTTATTACCGGCGGCGGTTCCGGGCTGGGGCTGGCACTGGTCGAACGCTTTATTGAAGAAGGTGCGAAGGTTGCCACGCTGGAACTTTCGCCAGCCAAAGTCGCCAGCCTGCGCCAGCGCTTTGGCGATCATGTGTTGGCGGTAGAAGGTAATGTCACCTGTTATGCAGACTACCAGCGCGCGGTAGATCAGATCCTCAGCAATTTTGGCAAACTGGACTGCTTTATCGGCAACGCCGGGATCTGGGATCACAACGCTTCCCTGGTGAATACGCCTGCGGATGCGCTGGAGAGCGGCTTCCACGAGCTGTTTAACGTTAACGTGCTGGGTTATCTGCTGGGCGCGAAAGCCTGCTCTCCCGCACTTATCGCCAGCGAAGGCAGCATGATTTTTACCCTCTCTAACGCGGCCTGGTATCCGGGCGGCGGTGGGCCGCTGTATACCGCCAGCAAGCACGCGGCCACCGGGCTGATTCGCCAGTTGGCCTACGAGCTGGCGCCGAAGGTGCGGGTGAACGGTGTCGGCCCATGCGGCATGGCCACCGATCTGCGTGGCCCGCAGGCGCTCGGTCAGAACGATACCTCAATAATGCAGTCGCTGACGCCGGAGAAAATTGCCGCCATTCTGCCGCTGCAGTTCTTCCCGGAACCGGCTGACTTCACCGGCCCGTACGTGATGCTGGCTTCACGCCGCAACAACCGTACGCTAAGCGGCGTGATGATCAACGCCGATGCCGGGCTGGGGATCCGTGGGATCCGCCACGTGGCTGCCGGTCTGGATCTGTAAGGAGCGAGCATGAGCGAACAGATTATTGCCATTATCGGCGGCGGCCAGGCGGGGGCGATGGCCGCCGCCGCGCTGCGACAGCAGGGGTTTAGCGGGCCGCTGCATCTTTTCTCCAACGAAATGCATTTGCCTTACGAGCGCCCATCGCTCTCGAAGGCCATGCTGCTGGACGATAACCCACAGCTTCAGCCAGTTCTGCCCGCCAACTGGTGGCAGGAACACAACGTGCAGTTGCATATGGGCGTCACGATACGGGAGATCGATCGCGCTACCCGCACGCTAACGCTCGCCGATGGGCAAACCTACCGCTGGTCACAGCTGCTGCTGGCGACCGGGGCCGCCGCCAGGCCGTTGCCGCTGCTGGATGCGCTGGGCGAGCGCTGCTTTACCCTGCGTCATGCCGGCGATGCCGAGCGCCTGCGCATAGCGTTACAGCCGGGCAAAGCCATCGTGATTGTCGGGGCGGGCACCATCGGCCTGGAGCTGGCGGCCAGCGCCACCCAGCGTGGCTGTCGGGTGACTGTGGTCGAACTGGCGGATACGGTGATGGGCCGCAATGCCCCGACTCCGGTACGCGATTATCTGCTTGCACGCCACCAGTTAGCGGGCGTGCGGGTGCTGCTCAACAGCGCCATTGAGCACGCTGAAGCGGGCGAGTTCCTCTCGCTTACCCTGCAAAATGGCGAAACGCTACAGGCTGATGCCGTGGTTTACGGTATCGGGATCGTGGCCAACGATGCTCTGGCCCGCGACGCGGGGCTGGAAACCGCTAACGGTATTATTGTCGATAGCACCTGTGCCACCGCCGACCCGGCCATTTTCGCCGCCGGTGATGTGGCGCTCACTCGTCAGCCAGACGGCTCGTTAAGGCGCATCGAAAGCTGGGAAAATGCCAACTTCCAGGCTCAGGTCGCCGCCGCTGCCATGCTCGGTTTACCCGTGCCGGATGCCACCCCGGGCTGGTTCTGGACCGATCAATACAGTGATAACCTGCAGTTTGTTGGCGAAATGCAGGGAGAAAACTGGTTATGTCGTGGTGAACCAGGCGACAGGAAAGCCATTTGGCTTCAGCTACGTGAAGGCGCGCTGGCAGGCGCGGTAGCACTAAACAACGGACGCGAAGTACGCGTGCTGCGTAAGCTGATTCAGTCAGGACACGTAGTCAGTGAAGACGCCCTTTGTGATGAAAGCGTACCCTTAAAGTCGCTATAGCAGGTGCGCATGACGGCCCCTTCTTATCGCTACGGCGAAGGGGCCATACCAAAGTACCATCCAATCTACTGATTTTTCGCCCCTGTGTGGCAGGCCACAAAATTGTGTATTACGTTTAAATCAAACGTACTTACCCAAAGGAACTGCCATGAACTCGCTTCGCTATCTCGACTTTGGCGCTTCGCGCGATCTGCTGCTGCTGATTGCCCGTATCGCTATCGTGCTGCTGTTTATTCTCTCCGGCTATCCCAAAATGCTCCACTACGACGGCACGGTGCAGTACATGGCCTCCATCGGCACACCGATGCCGGCGCTGGCGGCTATCATCGCGATCGTGATGGAAGTTCCCGCCGTTATTCTGGTGATTCTGGGGTTCTTTACGCGTCCGCTGGCGGTGATTTTTCTGTTCTATACGTTGGGGACAGCGGTGATTGGCCACCACTACTGGAACATGACCGGCGATGCGGTGATGCCAAATATGATTAACTTCTACAAAAATATCAGTATCTCGGGGGCGTTCCTGCTGCTGGCAATTGTCGGGCCGGGGAAAATCTCGCTGGATCGTCGCTGATGGAGCGTCGCCATCAGGCGTAAAAAAGGCCGCATATGCGGCCTTTTTCACATCACACGATTCACGCTTACGCGTAAACCGGGAAGCGTGCACAGATATCCAGCACTTTCGCTTTCACGCGTTCAATGGTGGCTTCATCATTGATGTTGTCCAGCACGTCACACATCCAGCCAGCCAGCTCTTTCACTTCCGCTTCTTTGAAACCGCGACGAGTAACAGCCGGGGAACCGATACGGATACCGGAGGTCACGAACGGGCTCTTTGGATCGTTCGGGACGCTGTTTTTGTTCACGGTGATGTTAGCGCGGCCCAGGGCTGCGTCAGCTTCTTTACCGGTCAGGTTTTTATCCACCAGGTCCAGCAGGAACAGGTGGTTCTCAGTACCGCCAGAAACCACTTTGTAGCCGCGGTTCAGGAACACTTCCACCATCGCTTTCGCGTTTTTCGCAACCTGCTGCTGGTAGACTTTGAATTCCGGTTCCATCGCTTCTTTCAGCGCCACCGCTTTACCCGCGATTACGTGCATCAGCGGGCCGCCCTGCGCGCTTGGGAAGACAGCAGAGTTCAGTTTTTTGTACAGCTCTTCATCACCGCCCTTCGCCAGGATCAGGCCGCCGCGCGGACCCGCCAGGGTTTTGTGGGTAGTGGTGGTGACAACGTGAGCGTGCGGAACCGGGTTCGGGTATACGTCAGCGGCAATCAGGCCAGCCACGTGCGCCATGTCGACGAACAGGTATGCGCCGATGCTGTCAGCGATTTCGCGCATTTTTGCCCAATCAACCACGCCGGAGTAAGCAGAGAAACCACCGATAATCATCTTCGGCTTGTGCTCTTTGGCCAGCTTCGCCATTTCGTCATAGTCGATTTTACCGGACTCATCGATACCGTAAGGGACGATGTTATACAGTTTACCGGAGAAGTTGACCGGGGAGCCGTGAGTCAGGTGGCCACCCTGCGCCAGGTTCATACCCAGAACGGTATCGCCCGGCTGCAGCAGCGCGGTGTAAACAGCGAAGTTAGCCTGAGAACCGGAGTGCGGCTGCACGTTAGCGTAGTCGGCGCCAAACAGCTCTTTCGCGCGGTCGATAGCCAGCTGCTCAACGACATCAACGTATTCGCAGCCGCCGTAGTAGCGCTTGCCCGGATAACCTTCAGCGTATTTGTTGGTCAGCTGAGAACCCTGCGCCTGCATGACGCGCGGGCTGGTGTAGTTTTCGGAGGCGATCAGTTCAATGTGCTCTTCCTGACGTACTTTTTCTTGCTCCATAGCCTGCCACAGTTCGGCATCATAATCGGCAATGTTCATTTCACGCTTTAACATCCGCATCTCCTGACTCAGCTAACAATAAAATTTTGACCTGAAAAAGGCAGTCCTGTTGGACAACGGCCCACAGTATAACTGATTAGTTCTGTGATAACAGGTCTTGACAAACGAAATTACGCAAACGTTTACCTTCAAGCCACACAAGGGATTGAGCAATAAAGCGCTTCAGGGCGCAAACGGATTTCTTTTCAGGATTGTGATGCGAATTATTCATGTTGTAACCAGGAGACCCCATTAAAACAAAGAACCATTTACAAAGCAGGGGTATTTTTATAAGATGTATTTAACATGCAACAATTAATAACACGAAAGGAAGACCTGCCATGCTTGATGCTCATACTATCGCCACCGTTAAAGCCACCATTCCGCTGCTGGTCGAAACCGGTCCAAAGCTTACTGCCCACTTTTATGACCGGATGTTTGCCCATAACCCGGAGCTGAAAGAGATTTTTAATATGAGCAACCAGCGCAACGGCGATCAGCGTGAAGCGCTGTTCAATGCCATTGCCGCCTACGCCAGCAATATTGAAAACCTCCCTGCCCTGCTGCCGGCGGTGGAGAAAATCGCCCAGAAGCACACCAGCTTCCAGATTAAGCCGGAGCAGTACAACATTGTCGGCGAACACCTGCTGGCGACTCTGGATGAGATGTTCAGCCCGGGCCAGGAAGTGCTGGACGCGTGGGGCAAAGCCTACGGGGTACTGGCAGGCGTGTTTATCAAGCGTGAAGCAGAGATCTACCAGGATAACGCCGGCAAAACCGGTGGCTGGGAAGGCACCCGCGCATTCCGTATCGTGAAGAAAACCCCGCGCAGCGCGCTGATTACTAGCTTTGAAATGGAACCCGTAGACGGCCAGCCGGTAGCGGATTACCAACCGGGCCAATATCTGGCGGTATGGCTGAAGCCCGAGGGCTTTGAGTTTCAGGAAATTCGTCAGTATTCACTGACCCGCAAGGCAGATGGCAAGGGTTACCGCATTGCGGTGAAGCGCGAAAATGGCGGCCAGGTATCAAACTGGCTGCATAACGAGGCAAAAGAAGGTGATATTGTCCATCTGGCCGCGCCGGCTGGCGACTTCTTCCTCAACGTGTCGCCACAAACGCCGGTGACCCTCATTTCCGGCGGCGTCGGCCAGACACCGATGCTGGCGATGCTCGATACGCTCGCGAAGAATCATCATCCGGCGCAGGTGAACTGGTTCCACGCCGCGGAAAACGGCGAGGTTCACGCCTTTGCCGATGAAGTCAACGCGCTGGGCGCAGAGCTGCCGCATTTCACTTCACACCTGTGGTATCGCGCGCCTACCGAGGCAGACCGTCAAGCCGCCGCTTTTGATAGCGAAGGGCTGATGGCGCTGGAACCACTGGCCGCGAATCTACAGAACCCAGAGATGCAGTTCTACCTCTGCGGCCCGGTTGCCTTTATGCAGCACGCGGCCAAACAGTTAGTGGCGCTAGGCGTCAGCAGCGATCGTATTCACTATGAATGCTTCGGTCCGCATAAAGTACTGTAATCTTTTCTTTCCAGACGGGCATATTTTGCCCGTCTTCCTCCCCCATCGTACGCTCTGCAAGGTCAAAAAACCGGACAGCGAATTGTGTTATGATTAATCTCCTGTCCCATTTTTTATCCTTTGGCGATTCATTTATATGCAACAACCGGTTGTACGCGTTGGCGAATGGCTGATCACGCCTTCTATTAATCAAATCAGCCGCGCAGGCCGACACCTCACTCTGGAACCGCGATTAATCGATCTGCTGATGTACTTTGCCCAGCATCCGGGGGAGGTACTGAGCCGTGATGAACTGATCGATAACATCTGGATGCGTAACATCGTGACCAGCCATGTGGTCACCCAGAGCATTTCTGAGCTGCGCAAATCGCTGCGTGACGGCGACGATGGGCACATTGATTATATTATTACCGTTCCCAAACGCGGCTATCAGCTCACGGCTGAAGTCACCTGGCTTGATGAAACAGAAGAGAATCAAACACCTGAGGCGCCGGTCGTTTCGCTAGCCCCCACGGCCGCGCCGGCAAACGCGTCAGCGGCCCCGCGACTCAAAGCGAAACGCCGCTGGTACTCCAACGTCTGGACTCAGTTTGCCTTCCTGCTTTCGTTGGGCGTGCTGATAGCGATGGTGTTACTGACCGTCATTCGTCCCCATCCGCAGATCACCCGCTCACATCTGTTGCTGAACCCGCGCGACATCGACGTACGCTTTGAGCCGGGCGCATCGTGCAATAACTGGGTATCACAGCAGGCCTACGCCATTGGGCTGGGAACGCTGATCACCACCTCGCTGAATACCTACTCCACCTTTATGGTGCATGACAAAACCAACTACAACGTCAATGAGCCCAGCAGTTCCGGGAAAACGCTGACCATCAGCTTCGTCAACCAGCGTCACTACCGCGCCCAGCAGTGCTTTATGTCGGTACTGTTGGTGGATAACGCCGACAGTTCAAAGATGCTTGATAAGCGTTATTTCGTCACCGACGGAAACCTGGTGTCTATTCAGCGCGATCTTTTTGACAGCCTTTCTACCGCGCTGACGCAGCCATGGCCAGCACAGATGCAAACCATGCTGGCACATCTGGATATGCCCCAGCCGATGTCACTCGCCCAGTTCTATCAGGCACTGTTATTAATTTCCCAGGGCGATGCGCCGTCTTTAACTAAGGCGAGCGCCATGCTCGACAGTATTATTAAGCTGTCGCCCGATTTCGCCTATGGCTATGCCCAGAAAGCGATGGTGGATGTATTACGCCATTCGCAGCAACCGTTTGATAGCAGCCAACTGGTGGCGTTAAGCCACGAATTAGATCACGTGGCCAACATGCCAGAACTGCAAAATAGTGCGGTGCTCTATCGTATTCGGGCAATTGATGCGTTAGGCAAAGGCAGTATTGATAACGCGTACGAGGCTATTAATAAAAGCATTGAGCTGGAAATGTCATGGCTTAATTATGTAGTGCTGGGAAAAGTGTACGAAATGAAAGGTGAGAATCGGCTTGCCGCTGACGCCTATATCACTGCCTTTAATTTACGTCCCGGCGACAATACGCTGTACTGGATTCAGAACGGAATATTCCAGACGTCGATAGAAAAAATTGTTCCTTATCTGCAAACCTTCCTGCCTAAAACCGCTTAGCGGGCGTTGACCGTCATTATCATGGTTAAATAAGGGCACGCAAGATGTAATATTGATGTTGTTGCAAGGTTTTAATTGTTACCTTGCAGCAACATCTCCCCTCCAGCAAGGACAAACCCTACTCCATTGTAATTATTAAACATTTACCTTTTCGTGATATAAACTTTTTATCCTGACATGTTAATGCAAAAAGCTAAACACCTCATCTTTTCGATGTTTGTGTTTATTTCACTTTAACTTTAGGACTTCTCTTAGCCTGCTCAGTAATATTGCCGTCAGTTGGTCGGGTCGCTCGCCATAGCTCACCTCGCGGTCCGCACTTAAAAATACTGCTCAGGAGAAACGAACATGAGTTCCGCTAAGAAGATTGGGCTATTTGCCTGCACCGGCGTTGTCGCCGGGAATATGATGGGGAGCGGCATTGCCTTATTACCTGCAAACCTCGCCAGCATCGGTGGTATTGCAATTTGGGGCTGGGTAATTTCTATTATTGGCGCAATGTCGCTGGCATATGTTTATGCCCGACTGGCGACCAAAAACCCGCAGCAGGGTGGCCCAATTGCCTATGCGGGTGAATTATCTCCGGCATTTGGTTTCCAGACCGGCGTACTTTATTACCATGCCAACTGGATTGGTAACCTGGCAATCGGGATTACCGCCGTCTCTTATTTATCGACCTTCTTCCCAGTATTAAATGACCCGATTCCAGCGGGTATCGCCTGTATTGCCATCGTCTGGCTGTTCACCTTCGTGAATATGCTCGGTGGGACCTGGGTAAGCCGTCTGACGACCATTGGTCTGGTGCTGGTGCTTATCCCGGTTGTCATCACCGCCGTTATCGGCTGGCACTGGTTTGATATGGCAACCTATCAGGCTAACTGGAACACCTCGGCAACCACCGATCCGCACGCGGTGATCAAAAGTATTCTGCTGTGCCTGTGGGCGTTCGTTGGCGTGGAATCTGCCGCTGTCAGTACCGGTATGGTGAAAAACCCGAAACGTACCGTACCGCTGGCCACTATGCTCGGTACAGCGATTGCGGGCGTGATTTACATCGCCGCAACCCAGGTGATCTCCGGTATGTATCCGGCTTCCGTGATGGCCTCTTCCGGCGCGCCGTTCGCCGTCAGCGCCTCGACTATCATGGGTAGCTGGGCTGCGCCAATGGTGTCTGCCTTTACCGCCTTTGCGTGTCTGACTTCTCTGGGCTCCTGGATGATGCTGGTTGGCCAGGCAGGCGTTCGTGCCGCTAACGATGGTAACTTCCCGAAAGTGTACGGCGAAGTCGATAAAAACGGCATCCCGAAAAAAGGCCTGCTGCTGGCCGCCGTCAAAATGACCGCGCTGATGATTATCATCACCATCATGAACTCCAGCGGCGGTAAAGCCTCTGACCTGTTCGGTGAACTGACCGGTATTGCGGTTCTGCTGACCATGCTGCCGTACTTCTACTCCTGCGTTGACCTGATTCGCTTCGAAGGCTTCAACATCCGTAACTCGGCGAGCCTGGTGTGCTCCGTGCTGGGCTGCGCGTTCTGCTTTATCGCGCTGATGGGGGCCAACTCCTTCGAGCTGTCCGGCACCTTTATCGTCAGCCTGGTCATCCTGATGTTCTATGGCCGCAAAATGCATCAGCGTCAGCATGACGACCACGACAACAAACCGGCTGAAGCGCTCTAACCGCTAACTCCCCTATTTCTACAGGCCCTTCCTCCCCTGCCGCTAACGCGGTGGGAAGGGCCTCCTTTACCTGGAAACATGACTATGACTATGAACGTTATTGCTATCATGAACCACATGGGCGTCTACTTTAAAGAAGAGCCTATCCGTGAGCTTCACCGCGCCCTGGAAGGCCTGAACTTCCAGATTGTTTACCCGAATGACCGCGAAGACCTGCTGAAGCTGATCGAAAACAACGCCCGTCTGTGCGGCGTGATCTTCGACTGGGACAAATATAATCTCGAGCTGTGTGAAGAGATCAGCGCGATGAACGAGTACATGCCCGTTTACGCTTTTGCGAACAGCTACTCCACCCTCGACGTGAGCCTCAACGATCTGCGCATGCAGGTTCGCTTCTTCGAGTATGCGCTGGGCGCCGCCGACGATATCGCCGCGAAAATTCGCCAGAACACCGACGAGTACATCGACACCATTCTGCCGCCACTGACCAAAGCGCTGTTCAAATACGTTCGCGAAGGCAAGTACACCTTCTGTACGCCAGGCCACATGGGCGGTACCGCCTTCCAGAAAAGCCCGGTCGGCAGCATCTTCTATGACTTCTTCGGCCCGAATACCATGAAGTCTGACGTGTCGATTTCCGTTTCCGAACTGGGTTCTCTGCTGGATCACTCCGGCCCGCACAAAGAAGCGGAAGAGTATATTGCCCGCGTCTTTAACGCCGAACGTAGCTACATGGTGACCAACGGTACCTCCACCGCCAACAAAATCGTCGGCATGTACTCTGCCCCGGCGGGCAGCACCGTACTGATTGACCGTAACTGCCACAAATCGCTGACCCATCTGATGATGATGAGCGACATTACGCCAATCTACTTCCGCCCGACCCGTAACGCCTACGGCATTCTGGGTGGGATTCCGCAAAGCGAATTCCAGCACGCGACGATTGCTAAACGCGTGAAAGAGACGCCGAACGCCACCTGGCCGGTACACGCCGTTATCACCAACTCCACCTACGACGGCCTGCTGTACAACACTGACTACATCAAGAAAACGCTGGATGTGAAATCCATTCACTTCGACTCCGCGTGGGTGCCTTACACCAACTTCTCGCCGATTTATGCCGGTAAATGCGGGATGAGCGGCGGCCGTGTGGAAGGTAAAGTGATCTATGAAACCCAGTCCACGCACAAACTGCTGGCCGCGTTCTCTCAGGCTTCGATGATTCACGTGAAGGGTGACGTCAACGAAGAGACCTTCAACGAAGCCTACATGATGCACACCACCACCTCTCCGCACTACGGTATCGTGGCCTCCACCGAAACCGCTGCGGCGATGATGAAAGGTAATGCCGGTAAGCGCCTGATTAATGGCTCTATTGAACGCGCGATCAAGTTCCGTAAAGAGATCAAACGTCTGAAAGGCGAATCCGAAGGCTGGTTCTTTGATGTCTGGCAGCCGGATCATATCGATGGTCCGGAATGCTGGCCGCTGCGCTCCGACAGCCCGTGGCACGGTTTCAAAAACATCGATAACGAGCACATGTACCTCGACCCGATCAAAGTCACCATTTTGACCCCGGGGATGAAGAAAGACGGCACCATGGACGAGTTCGGTATTCCGGCAAGCCTGGTGGCGAAGTATCTCGACGAGCGCGGCATCATCGTTGAGAAAACCGGCCCGTACAACCTGCTGTTCCTGTTCAGCATCGGGATCGATAAAACCAAGGCCCTGAGCCTGCTGCGCGCGCTGACCGAGTTCAAACGCGCGTTCGACCTGAACCTGCGTGTGAAAAACATCCTGCCGGCGCTGTACCGCGAGGCACCGGAGTTTTATGAAAACATGCGTATTCAGGAACTGGCGCAGAATATCCATAAACTGGTTGAGCATCACAACCTGCCGGACCTGATGTTCCGCGCGTTTGAAGTGCTGCCTGAAATGGAGATGACGCCGTATACCGCGTTCCAGAAAGAGCTGCACGGCGAAACCGAAGAGGTATATCTGGAAGAGATGGTTGGCCGCGTCAACGCCAATATGATCCTGCCGTATCCTCCGGGCGTTCCGCTGGTGATGCCGGGTGAAAAAATCACCGAACAGAGCCGTCCGGTGCTGGAGTTCCTGCAAATGCTGTGCGAAATCGGCGCGCACTATCCGGGCTTCGAAACCGACATCCATGGCGCTTATCGTCAGGCTGACGGCCGTTACACCGTAAAAGTACTGAAAGCTGAAAACAGCAAATAATAAAAAAAGTAGAGGGAAGCGGCGTGCCGCTTCCCTTTTTTCACGCCGCAAGGAGTTCACATGAAAACACCCTCACAACCGCGCGCGATCTACTACATCGTGGCGATTCAAATCTGGGAATACTTCAGCTTTTACGGCATGCGCGCCCTCCTCATCCTTTATCTCACCCACCAGCTCGGCTTTAACGACAGCCACGCAATCAATCTTTTCAGCGCTTACGCTTCTCTGGTCTATGTGACCCCTATTCTGGGCGGCTGGCTCGCCGACCGCCTGCTCGGCAACCGCACGGCGGTAATTGCCGGTGCGTTATTGATGACGCTCGGCCACGTGGTGCTCGGTGTCGAATCTGACGCGACCTGGAGCCTGTATCTGGCGCTGGCGATAATTATCTGCGGCTACGGTCTGTTTAAATCCAATATCAGCTGCCTGCTCGGCGAGCTTTACGCGCCGGACGACCATCGCCGCGACGGCGGTTTCTCGCTGCTGTATGCCGCGGGTAATATCGGCTCCATCGCCGCGCCGATCGCCTGCGGGCTGGCGGCGCAGTGGTATGGCTGGCACGTCGGCTTTGCGCTGGCTGGCGTCGGGATGTTTATCGGCCTGATGGTGTTCTTAAGCGGCCACCGTCACTTCCGCCACACGCAGGGCGTGAACCAGCCGGCATTACGCGCAGTCAGGTTCGCGTTACCGACCTGGGGCTGGCTGGTGCTGATGCTGTGCATCGCGCCGGTATTCTTTACGCTGCTGCTGGAACATGACTGGTCAGGCTATCTGCTGGCGCTGGTCTGTGCGATTGCCGCCGGCATCGTCGCGCGAATCATGCTGCGTTTTCCGCAGCACCGCCGCGCGCTGTGGCAAATCGTTCTGCTGATGCTCACCGGTACACTGTTCTGGGTACTGGCGCAGCAGGGTGGCAGCTCTATCAGCCTGTTTATCGACCACTTCGTCAACCGCCACTGGCTGAATATCGAAGTGCCGACCGCGCTCTTCCAGTCGGTCAACGCGATCGCAGTCATGGCGGCTGGCGTGCTGCTGGCCTGGCTTGCGCGTCCGGAAGGCGGTGCCAGTTCAACGCTGCGAGTGTGGCTGAAGTTCGCCTTTGGGCTGGCGTTGATGGCCGCAGGCTTTATGCTGCTGGCGCTGAACGCGCGTGGCGCCCAACTTCACGGACAGGCGTCGATGGGGATGATGATCGTAGGTCTGGCGCTAATGGGGTTCGCGGAGTTGTTTATTGACCCGGTCGCGATGGCACAGATTACCCGTCTGAATCTGCCCGGCGTTACTGGCGTACTGACTGGTATCTACATGCTGGCGACCGGCTCCGTCGCTAACTGGCTGGCGGGCGTAGTGGCGCAAAAAACCACCGAATCGCAGATCAGCGAAACGGCGATCGACGCCTATGGGCACTTTTTCTCACAGATGGGGGAATGGACGCTGGGTTGCGTGGCGCTCATTGTGGCGCTGGTCGCGCTGCGCCGCCTGCTCGGTAGCCCGGCAGCCGCATTAGCGGAATAACGTGATGAGCTGCCTGCATATCGCCGCAGGCAGCTGACTACGGGCTTAGATAGCCGCGTCGTCCTCTTCGCCGGTACGGATACGAATCACGCGCGCCACATCAAAGACGAAGATTTTACCGTCGCCGATTTTGCCGGTCTGGGCGGTACGGATAATGGTATCCACACAGGTATCGACGATATCGTCGGTGACCACGATTTCAATTTTTACTTTCGGCAGAAAGTCGACCATGTACTCGGCGCCGCGGTACAGCTCGGTGTGGCCCTTCTGGCGACCAAAGCCTTTCACTTCCGTTACCGTCATCCCGGTGATGCCCACTTCCGCCAGCGCTTCACGGACGTCATCCAGTTTGAAGGGTTTAATAATCGCATCAATCTTTTTCATGGTGTTCCTGTCGTTTTTATCGCGTAACCGGTTGCTTACCGTATCATAAATCACTCGTATGTACGGTGCTACTCTTTAAAATCGTTGGCGTCCAGTTCATGGCGCGAGAGTAATTTATAGAACTCAGTGCGGTTGCGGCCCGCCATCCTCGCGGCGTGGGTAACGTTACCTTTGGTGATTTGCAGCAGCTTGCGCAGGTAGTTGAGCTCAAACTGATTACGCGCCTCAACAAAGGTCGGCAGCGCGGTGTTTTCCCCTTCCAGCGCCTGTTCCACCAGCGCATCGCTGATCACCGGCGAAGAGGTCAGCGCCACACACTGCTCAATCACGTTCACCAGTTGACGCACGTTACCCGGCCAGTTGGCCGCCATCAGGCGCTTCATCGCATCGGTAGAAAACGCGCGCACAAACGGTTTGTGCCGGTCGGCGGCCTGGCGCAGCAGGTAGTTCGCCAGCAGCGGGATATCTTCGGTACGTTCGGCAAGCGTTGGAATCTTCAGATTCACCACGTTCAAGCGATAGAACAGATCCTCACGGAACTCGCCGCGCGCCATCGCCTTCGGCAGATCGCGATGGGTGGCGGAAATAATCCGCACGTTAATGTCCAGATCGCGGTTGCTGCCCAGCGGGCGCACCTTACGCTCCTGCAGCACGCGCAGCAGCTTCACCTGCAGCGGCGCGGGCATATCGCCTATTTCATCAAGAAACAGCGTACCGCCCTCAGCCGCCTGGAACAGCCCCTCACGATTGCTGACCGCCCCGGTAAAGGCGCCGCGAGCGTGACCAAATAGCTCGGACTCAAGTAGCTGTTCCGGCAACGCACCGCAGTTAATCGCCACAAACGGCTTCGCGTGGCGCGGGCTGGCATTGTGAATCGCCTGCGCCAGAATTTCTTTGCCGGTGCCGCTCTGGCCGTTAATCAGCACGCTGACGTCCGATTGCGCCACCATTTGCGCCTGCTCCAGCAGGCGCAGCATCAATGGGCTACGGGTAACGATGGCTTCCCGCCACTGCTCATCATTGGCAGGCGAAGAGCGTTCTAACGCCTCGTCGATAGCCTTATAGAGCGCGTCTTTATCCACCGGCTTGGTTAAGAAGCTGAAGACGCCTTGCTGCGTGGCGGAAACCGCATCCGGAATAGAGCCATGCGCCGTGAGGATAATCACCGGCATACCTGGCTGTACTTTTTGAATTTCGCTGAACAGCTGCATGCCGTCCATTTCGTCCATCCGCAAATCGCTAATCACCAGGTCGATACGTTCTTTTGCCAGTACGCGAAGCCCCTGCTGACCGCTTTCCGCCGTATCCACCCGGTAGCCCTCGCTGACCAGGCGCATTCCCAGCAGCTTAAGCAGGCCGGGATCATCATCCACCAGCAGCAGGTGCGCAGGTTTACGGTTACTCATGTTTATCCTCATCAGATGCCGCCGGATGTGACATATCAGCGCCCGGCTTACGGCTGGAAAGCTGGCGTTCAATGTCCGTCAGGTTTTGCAGTTTGCGGGTGGTGAGGTCCAGCTCAGCCTGGAGCTGCTGCTGTTGCAGACGCAGCGCGTCGAGCTGACCATCGCTGGTTTCCTGCAGTTTGCTATAGCGCAGGCGCTCTTCGGATAATGACAATTGCAGCGCCTGACCATCGCGCCATACCTGGTAGAGCGGACGAATGCGGGTAGGAATTTGCGGGCTCAGCGCGTCAATGTCGTTGACCAGTTGACGCCGCTCGGCGGGGGCAATTTTGGCATTCGCCAACAGGATGCCGCGCTTAAACGCGCCCTGCCAGCTGTCGGCAGCCAGAGAGCTCGCTTCAGAACGGGCGCGGGCCGCCGTTAGACGGTCGGCACAGTCCATACCGCGCAACCAGTAGAGTGGATTGTTTTCGGCAGTACCGCCGTTTAGCGACCAGATATCATCGCAATCGGTCGACAGGTAATCCGCCACCTGCTGGCGCGGTTCGCTGACCTCGCCGCTGGCCCCCGCATTGTGCGGTAGAAGCGTGGCGTTACATCCGGAGAGCATCAGACAGGCCAGGCCTAACAGGCCGTCTCGCCACTGCCGTCGTCGTTGACCCGTACGTGCTAATCGTTGGGGCATAGTCACTCGATATCGATTCAGGTGATTGTTTTTTCAAGCCCAGGGGCCGGAAGCTCGATGCGAAAACAGACGTTGCCGTCCTGAGGATCAAGGAGATGCAGTTCGCCGTGCATTTTACGCACGGAATCGCGCGCAAGGCTTAACCCCAGACCGCTCCCTTTCACCGCGCCTTTGCGCTGTTGGCTGCCCTGGAAGAAAGGCTCAAAAATCATTAATTTTTCTGCGTCCGGGATAGGTGAGCCGGTATTGATAACATCAATATAAACCCGAGCTCCTTCCCGACGGCTTCGGAGATAAATGTTACCGGATTCAGTGCCGTAGTGCACCGCATTCGAGTAGAGATTATCCAGCGCATTCATTAATAGCGTTGGCTCCGCCAGACAGCCAGCCGCCTGCAGGTCGACCTGCGTGTGCATCATTTTAGCTCGCGCTGGCAGGCTGTGCGCGGAAACCACCATCTCAACCAACGGCGCCAACGCCACATACTCCATCCGCACCGCGGTTTCACTGAGTTTACGGTTATAGTCCAGTAGCTGCTCGATCAGCGTTTGCAGGTTGCGGCTGCTGCTATCAAGAATGGCTACCACTTCTTTTTGCTCGGCGCTGAGCGGCCCTACGACCTGATCGGCCAGCAGTTCGGTACCTTCACGCATGCTGGCCAGCGGCGTCTTTAGCTCATGGGAAAGATGACGCAGAAACTGATGGCGCTGGGACTCCAGCCACGACAGACGCTCGCTCAGCCAGATAATACGCTGCCCGACGGATCGTAGCTCGCGCGGCCCGCGGAACATAACCTCGCCGTCCAGCGATTGCCCTTCCCCTAATCGGTTAATCATACTCTCAATGCCCTTCACCGGCCCGATAATCATGCGGGTGAACAGCAACACCATCGCCAGACTCACCAGGAACAGCACCAGCGCCTGCCAGCCAAAGAACTGACCGCGCTCGGCAATCGCCTGCTGTAGTTGCTGCCCACGGGAGAAGACCACGGTGCGAGTGGCCTGCACCATCTCGGCGTTGGCGGTAGAGAATGCTTCCAGCCGGGCCAGCGCCGCCTTCTCCGGGCCGCTGTTGGTGCACTGAAGCTGCGTCAGATCGTGCAGATTCTGGCGCAGCCGCTGGTAGAGGGTTTCATCAGGCAGCACGCCCGCGTGTGCGTCCAGCATATCGCTATAGCGCTTACGTTGATTCTGATACACCTTTGCCAGGGTCGGGTCATCCAGCACGCAATACTGACGGTAGCTCCGTTCCATATCCAGCGCGACGTTAGCCATCGCTTCGCTACGACGAGCATCGATAAGCGTGGTACGGTTAGTCTGTTCAGCCTGCGCGCTCAGGATATTCAGGCTCTGCCAGGCCTGCCACGCCAGCACCAGCAGCGGCAGCAGAATCAGCAGAAAGGCCAGCGTCACCAATTGGCGCAGCGAACGGGGCGAAAGAGAGAGGCGTTTCAACGGAGGTGTCTCAGTAAATCAACGTACCGGCATGCTAACTGAGGATATCAGCGAGGGAAAGGCCAGAAATAACAAAGCCGGGCAAAAGCCCGGCTTTGTTATGGAATAAGGCGGTGCCTAACTCAACGTTTCGCCCGATGGTTGATAAAGCAGCGCTATTATCAGTTGCTGGACGGCAGGCACCTTGTTGTGCGTCATTCGAAGTTTATGTAGCACGTCCCGAAGGGGCTGACATAAGAAGGTGAATGAGCCACTGGTTAATATTATGCACGATGTGTGCCAATATACAAAACAATAAATTAACACAATGAAATATATGGAGAATATATTTAAAAAGCGCAGTTAACGAATTGCACGTAATTTACCCACAACGTCGCCAATCAGAGACACTCTTTTTCAATAAAAATAAATCACATTAAAATCAAATAATTAAACGTCTCCATTTGGAGACACTCACCTGGGGGATATGTCGGGATTTACCGACACCTGCGAAATTTCAGTATCGCGTTGCCGCCCTACCTAAACCGCAGAATAAAAAAAGCCCCTCCGGAGAGGGGCTGGAAGGATTAGCCAAGCTGCTTACGCGCATTGCGGAAGATACGCATCCACGGGCTATCCTCGCCCCAGTTTTCCGGGTGCCAGGAGTTCGCCACGGTACGGAACACACGTTCCGGGTGCGGCATCATGATAGTAACGCGGCCGCTTTCGTTGGTGACCGAGGTAATGCCGTTCGGGGAGCCGTTCGGGTTCGCCGGGTAGGCTTCGGTTACCTTACCGAAATTATCGACGAAGCGCAGCGCCACCAGACCTTTGTTTTCCAGCGCAGCGAGGTGTGCGCCGTCACGCACTTCCACATGACCTTCACCGTGGGAAACGGCAATCGGCATGCGGGAGCCTTCCATACCTGCCAGCAGCAGCGACGGGCTGCTGGTCACTTCCACCAGGCTGAAGCGCGCTTCAAAACGGTCGGAATGGTTACGCACAAAGCGCGGCCACAGATCGCTACCCGGAATCAGCTCGCGCAGGTTTGACATCATCTGGCAGCCGTTACATACGCCCAGCGCCAGCGTCTGCGGGCGATGGAAGAAGGTGGCGAACTCATCGCGCACGCGGTTGTTGAAGAGGATGGATTTCGCCCAGCCTTCACCCGCGCCCAGTACATCGCCGTAGGAGAAACCGCCGCAGGCCACCAGCGCCTGGAAGTCCGCCAGACCGGTGCGCCCTGCCAGCAGGTCGCTCATGTGGACGTCGATAGCGTCGAAGCCCGCACGGTGGAAGGCGGCCGCCATCTCAACGTGGGAGTTCACGCCCTGCTCGCGCAGTACGGCCACTTTTGGACGCGCCCCGGTAGCGATATACGGTGCCGCAACATCCGCATCGATATCGAAGGTGAGCTTCACGTTGAGGCCAGGATCGTTATCGTTCGCTTTCGCTTCATGTTCCTGATCGGCACATTCCGGGTTATCGCGCAGACGCTGCATCTGCCAGGTGGTCTCTGCCCACCACATACGCAGCGTGGTGCGGCTTTCGCTGAACACCGGCTGACCGTTGGCGGTCAGAGTGAAGCGGTCGCCTTCAACGGCTTTACCAAGGTAATGCACGCAGTCGGCCAGACCGTTGGCCGCCAGAATCGCTTCCACCGCTTCGCGGTCAGCGGCGCGGACCTGAATCACCGCACCCAGTTCTTCGTTGAACAGCGCGGCCAGGCGATCGTCGCCCATCGCCGCCACGTCGGCTTCCACGCCGCAGTGACCGGCAAACGCCATCTCTGCCAGGGTGACCAGCAGGCCGCCGTCGGAACGGTCGTGGTAGGCCAGCAGTTTACGCTGCGCCACCAGCGCCTGAATCGCGTCGTAGAAGCCTTTCAGCTGCGCCACGTCGCGCACGTCGGCCGGCTTGTCGCCCAGTTGACGGTACACCTGCGCCAGCGCCGTTGCGCCCAGCGCGTTGTGGCCCTTGCCGAGATCAATCAGCAGCAGGGCGTTGTCTTCGGTCACCAACTGCGGCGTGATGGTGTGGCGAACGTCTTCCACGCGGGCAAAGGCGGAAATCACCAGCGACAGCGGCGAAGTCATTTCGCGCTGTTCGTTGCCTTCCTGCCAGCGGGTTTTCATCGACATCGAGTCTTTGCCCACCGGAATGGTGAGGCCCAGCTGCGGGCACATCTCTTCACCGATGGCTTTCACCGCTTCGTACAGACCGGCGTCTTCACCCGGGTGACCGGCGGCGGACATCCAGTTTGCCGACAGCTTAATATGTTTGATATCGCCGATCTGCGTGGCGGCGATGTTAGTCAGCGCTTCCCCTACCGCCAGACGAGCGGAGGCAGCGAAGTCCAGCAGCGCGACTGGCGCACGTTCGCCGATAGACATCGCTTCACCATAGTAGCTGTCGAGGCTGGCGGTCGTGACCGCACAGTTGGCTACCGGAATCTGCCACGGGCCAACCATCTGGTCGCGCGCCACCATACCGGTAACGGTACGGTCGCCGATGGTCACGAGGAAGGTTTTCTCGGCGACGGTCGGCAGGTGCAGCACGCGGTTGACCGCGTCAGCCAGCGTAATCTGCTCACGCGCCAGCGCTTCGCCCTTCGCTTTCAGCGTCTGTACGTCGCGCGTCATCTTCGGCGTTTTGCCCAGCAGCACATCCAGCGGCATGTCGATCGGCTGGTTGTCAAAATGGCTGTCGCTCAGGGTTAAATGCTGCTCTTCGGTTGCTTCACCAATCACCGCGTACGGTGCGCGCTCGCGCTTGCACAGTTCGTCGAACAGCGGCAACTGATCGGCGGCGACCGCCAGCACATAGCGTTCCTGGGATTCGTTACACCAGATTTCCAGCGGGCTCATGCCCGGCTCATCGCTCAGGATGTCGCGCAGCTGGAATTTACCGCCGCGCCCACCGTCGCTCACCAGCTCCGGCATGGCGTTAGACAGACCGCCCGCGCCGACGTCGTGAATAAACAGAATCGGGTTGGCATCGCCCAACTGCCAGCAGCGGTCGATAACTTCCTGGCAACGACGCTCCATTTCCGGGTTGTCGCGCTGTACGGAAGCAAAGTCGAGGTCAGCGTCAGACTGACCGGAGGCCATTGAAGAAGCCGCCCCGCCGCCGAGGCCGATATTCATCGCCGGGCCGCCAAGGACGATCAGCTTCGCGCCAACGACGATCTCGCCTTTCTGCACGTGATCGGCGCGAATGTTGCCGATCCCGCCCGCCAGCATGATCGGCTTATGGTAGCCGCGCAGCTCTTCGCCGTTATGGCTGTTGACCTTCTCTTCGTAGGTACGGAAGTAACCGGTGAGCGCCGGGCGACCAAATTCGTTGTTGAACGCCGCGCCGCCCAGCGGGCCGTCGGTCATGATATCCAGCGCGGTAACGATACGTTCCGGCTTGCCGAAATCTTCTTCCCACGGCTGTTCGAAGCCAGGAATACGCAGGTTGGAAACAGAGAAGCCCACCAGCCCGGCTTTCGGCTTCGCGCCGCGCCCGGTGGCGCCTTCATCACGAATTTCACCGCCTGAGCCGGTTGCCGCGCCCGGCCACGGAGAGATGGCCGTCGGGTGGTTGTGAGTTTCCACCTTCATCAGGATATGGGCTGGTTCCTGATGGAAATCGTAGCGACCGGTTTTGTGGTCGGCGAAGTAACGTCCAACTTCAGAGCCTTCCATCACCGCGGCGTTGTCTTTATAGGCCGACAGCACGTGATCCGGGGTGGTTTCGAAGGTGTTTTTAATCATTTTAAACAGCGACTTCGGCTGCTGTTTACCGTCGATAATCCAGTCGGCGTTAAATATCTTGTGGCGACAATGTTCGGAGTTGGCCTGCGCGAACATGTACAGCTCGATGTCGTTCGGGTTGCGCCCCAGTTTGCTGAACGCATCCTGCAGATAGTCGATTTCATCCTCCGCCAATGCCAGGCCGAGACGCACGTTGGCGTCAATCAGCGCCTGACGGCCCTGGCCGAGCAGATCGACGCTGGAGACCGGTGCAGGCTGATGATGCGCAAACAGTTTTTCGGCATCCTGTAAGGAAGCAAACACGCTCTCCATCATGCGGTCGTGCAGCTCCGCCGCCACGGCGTTCAGCTGCGCGTCGGTCAGGCTTGCGGCTTCAACGTAGTAGGCCACCCCGCGTTCCAGACGCAGCACCTGCTGCAGGCCACAGTTGTGGGCGATGTCAGTAGCTTTGGAAGACCAGGGAGAGATAGTGCCAGGACGGGGAGTGACGAGCAGCAGTTTACCGGTAGGGGTATGGCTGTTGAGGCTTGGGCCATACTGCAACAGTCGCTCGAGTCGGGCCCGCTCGTCTTCGGTCAGCGGCGCGTCCAGGTCGGCAAAATGGACATACTCGGCGTAAATATTGCTTACCGGGAGGTTGGCTGCCTGAAACCGCGTCAGCAGTTTGTTAATACGAAATGCAGACAGTGCAGGCGAACCACGCAGAATTTCCATCATAAGTCTCTCGTCTTCTCAGCTTTCAGTGTGCGCAATGGGGGAGAACGGCGGCTATTATAGAGAATCCTGCGGCCTGACGAAACCGTTTGCGTCGAAATAAAATCATCTCTCGTCTTTACCAATAGGTGTGACGCACATCGCGAATCAGTTGCCAACTGGCGTAATCTTAAGCAAAATGCCGCTCATTCTGTAACAAACCGTAATGTTATCAGGGACACACTCGGGTACTTCAGCGAATTAACCGTTTGAAAAAATTAAAGATTAATTATCTGCTGATCGGCGTTGTCACGTTGCTGCTGGCAGCGGCCCTTTGGCCCTCACTCCCCTGGTTTGGCAAACCAGAGAATCGCATCGCCGCCATTGTGGAGCGGGGGGAGCTGCGCGTCAGTACCGTCCAGTCGCCGCTGACCTACGCCACCATTAACGGCAAAGTGTATGGGCTTGATTACGAGCTGGCCCAACAGTTTGCCGACTACCTCGGCGTCAAACTGAAGATAACCGTGCGTCAGAATATCAGCCAACTGTTTGACGACCTGGACCACGGCGATGCCGATTTACTGGCCGCCGGGCTGGTCTATAACACTGAACGCGTACAGAACTACCAGGCGGGGCCAACCTACTACTCCGTCTCACAACAGCTGGTCTACCGTGTGGGCAGCAACCGCCCGCGTAGCCTGAGTAATGTCACCGCAGAGCAACTCACCGTCGCGCCGGGGCAGGTGGTCATCAACGATCTCCAGACGTTAAAAGAGAAGAAATACCCCGACCTCGCCTGGACGGTGGATGACAAACGCGGTTCGGTCGATCTTATGCAGGTGGTCATCGACGGTAAACTCAACTACACGATCGCGGATTCCGTCGCCATCGGACTGTTCCAGCGCGTACATCCCGAGCTGGCCGTCGCGCTCGACGTCACCGACGAACAGCCGGTGACCTGGTTTAGCCTGAAAGACGGCGACAACACGCTTTCTGCAGCCATGCTCGACTTTTTCAATAATATGAATGAAGACGGCACCCTCGCCCGCCTTGAAGAAAAGTACCTTGGGCACGGCGACGACTTTGACTACGTCGATACGCGCTCTTTCCTGCGCGCGGTCGATAACGTCCTGCCCGACCTGCAACCGCTCTTTGAAAAGTACGCCAGCGCAATAGACTGGAAGCTGCTGGCGGCCATCTCCTACCAGGAATCGCATTGGGACCCGCTGGCAACCTCGCCGACCGGGGTACGCGGCCTGATGATGCTGACCAAAAATACCGCCCAGAGCTTAGGCCTGAGCGATCGTACCGACGCCGAGCAGAGTATCAGCGGCGGCATGCGTTATCTGCAGGACATGATGGATAAGGTGCCGGACAGCGTGCCACAGGAAGAGAAAATCTGGTTTGCGCTCGCCGCCTATAACATGGGCTACGCGCATATGCTCGACGCCCGCGCGCTGACAGCGAAGCAAAAAGGCAACCCGGACAGCTGGGCGGACGTAAAACAGCGCCTGCCTTTGCTCAGCCAGAAGCCATGGTACAGTAAGCTGACCTATGGCTACGCGCGCGGCCATGAGGCCTATACCTACGTCGAGAACATCCGTAAGTACCAGATAAGCCTGGTGGGCTATTTGCAGGAGAAAGAGAAGAAGGCGACGGAGCGGCTGGAGATCGCAGAGGCTTACCCGGTGGTGACCCTTGATGAGCTTCACCGCGACAGCAATCTTTTCGGGCTGTTCTCCTTTTTACGCCAGGACAGCCAGAGCGGCAACGACGCCTCTCTGCTCTATTTTCCGGCGAAACACTAGATTACCGTTCAAAAACGCCGACAGCGTCACGCTCGTTTCCGCGCCAGTGCCAAATCAAGCCGATGACTCGGCAAAGACGCTGTTATCTAATACCTCTATGCTCAGGCCGGATCGCTAATACGGCCAACTATCCCATGAGTTTAATGAGGTTTGTATGGAAACAAAAACGGCGTCTCCCTGGAGATTACGGCTTGGTTTTTCCGTAGCCGATATTTCCTGTAATTTAGTGTGGCAATTAATTTCATTATATTTAATGTATTTCTATACCGATATAATGAAGCTCCCAGCCTATTATATCGGCATTATGTTTTTGATCACACGACTGGCCGACGGGGTCACGGACGTATTAATGGGGATCCTCATTGATAATACCAGTACCCGTTGGGGCCGCTGTCGTCCGTGGCTGGCGATTGGCGCCATCCCTTTTGGCCTGTTATGTATTCTCGCCTTTTATATTCCAGACTTCGGCACTACTGGCAAACTAATATGGGCGTTTATCACCTATTTTTTATTGTCGGTGATGTTTACGGTAGTCAATATTCCGTATAACGCGATGCTCCCTTTCTTAAGCAACGATGCGCATGAACGTACCGTGCTTTCCTCCGTGAGAATAATGTTCAGTTTTATTGGTTCGACGATTGTCTCGGTCGCCACGCTGCCATTGGTCAATTGGTTGGGCAACGGTAATCAGGATCGTGGGTTTATCTATACCGCCACGCTGTTCGGCGTGCTGTCGACTTTCTTTCTGTTTGTCAGCTTTTGCAACGTGAAAGAGCGCTACGCCATTACGCCGGAAAAAATGACCCTGCGTCGCGCCTGGCAGGGGCTCAAAGAGAACACGCCGTGGAAGGTGTTCGCCATCAATATTCTCTTTATGTGGGGCGCGTTCTTTTTACAGTCCGGCGCGCTTATCTACTTCTTTAAATATTACGTGGGTAACACCGCGCTCACCTCCGTGGCGGCAGGTATCGCCTCGTTTGTACCGCTGCTGGGCACGCTGACCGTGCCGTTCCTCGCCAAACGGCTGCGTAAGATTCAGGTGTATCAGTTGGCCTGCGCCATCAACCTCGGCGGTATGGTCATTATGATGCTCTCCGGCGTCAACGTCTGGGGGCTGATGTCCGGCGCGGTGCTGCTGGCGCTGGGCTTCGGGCAACGTAATGCTATCTATTTTTCCATGCAGGCCGATCCGGTGGACTACGGCGAGTGGAAAACCGGCATCAACACGGCGGGCATTCTCACCTCGGTAAACGGTTTTATCGGCAAGGTGGCGATGGCAGCAGCCGGGGCATTAAGCGGTTTTATGCTCTCGGCGACCGGTTACGTTGCGGAAGCGCAGCAGTCGGCGGCGGCGATTATGGCGATTAAAGCCTGCTATCTGTGGATCCCGGCGGGGTTAATTGTGGTCTCGATGCTGTGGATGGGGCGTTTTTATACCCTCGATAACCAGTATGAAGAGATTAAGAAGCAGCTCGCAGAACAAAAATTACTGAATGCAGAAGGTCTGGGGAATTGATGATGACAAGGCGTAATACTCGCGCAAAATGGATCTGGCTGGCCGGAGACTTTGAGATCCGCCACGCGTTATTGCAAAACCTGCAGCGCGAAGAGCGCGGTTTCGACTGGCCCGCCTACTGGCACGTAGAGGACTGCTGCAAAAGCGTCGTCTTTACCCGCCGCTACTGTTTTAGCGAACCGCAGACCTTCACCGTACAGGTAGAAGGTTCCGGCTACGCGCAGATTGACGGCAAAAAACAGCCGCTCAACGGCCCTCTCACCTGCCCGGTGGGCGAGCAAACGCTCACCTTCTACGTCGCCAATGCCAGCGGGCTTCCCGCGTTGCGCGTCGAAGGCGAGCGGGTCTTTAGCGATGAAAGCTGGTTGGCCAGTGACTATATCGACACCGCCCCGGTGGGCTGTGATGCGCTCTATACCTCGGCGCAGACCTCTCCCAATGCCGTTAACTTTGAGCGTGAACCACGGCTGCCGGTAAGCGAACGCGCGATGAATGGCGGCGTGCTTTTCGATTTCGTGCGCGTGGTTAATGGGGAGCTCGCGGTCAGCTTCAACAGCGATAAGCAACCGCCGGTGACGCTGTGCTATGGCGAATCCCAGGCGGAAGCGCTGGACACCCAATATTGCTACTACTCACAGACCAACGTCACGCCGGATTCCGCCATCCGTAAACGCGCCTTCCGCTACGTTTTTATTCCCGATGTCGCGCCTGGCGCAGTCAGCCTGGCGGCGGAGCATGAATTTATCGCCAAACCGCGTTGCGCCAGCTTCCACAGCAACGATCCGCTGATCAACCAGATCTGGCAGGTTTCGCGCGAGACTTTCGCCCTGTGCAGCGATCTGTTTTTCATCGACGGCGTGAAACGCGACCGTTGGATCTGGTCAGGCGATGCCTGGCAGTGCACGCTGATCAACCCATATCTGTTTTTCGATGAAGATATCAACCGCCGTACCCTGCTCGCCCTTCGCGGCCGCGACCCGATGCGCCAGCATATCAATACCATCGTCGACTACTCGCTGCTGTGGGTGATCAACATTGAGAAGCACTACCTGATGAGCAACGACGCGGCGTTTGTCCGTCAGGTATACGGCAAAATGGTCAGCCTGATGGAATGGCTGATGCCCGATATCGACGAAAGCGGTTTTATTCGCGGTAAAGAAGGCGACTGGATTTTTATCGACTGGGCCGAGATCGATAAAACCGGCGCGGTGTGCGCCGAACAGATGCTGCTGCTGAAGGCCTGGCGTTCGCTGGCGCTGTGCGCGGAGATCGTCGGCGCGGATCCTGCCGAGTGGCAGCGGCGGGCCGATAAACTGGCAGAAAGCATCGACCTCTTCTTCTGGGACGAAGAGCAAGGCGCCTATATCGATAGCTATGAGAGCGGCAAACGTCACGTGACTCGTCATGCCAACATCTTCGCGCTGATGTTTGATACCGTAACCCCCGAGCGGCGACAGACCATCGTCGAGCGAGTACTGATGAACGAGGCCATTGCCCCCATCGTCACCCCCTACTTCACCTTTTTCGAGCTGGATACGCTGTGCCAGTGCGGCCGACAGGATGTGGTCTGGCAACGGATGCGCGATTACTGGGGCGGTATGCTGGCGCTGGGTGCCACGACCTTCTGGGAAGAGTACAACCCGGATATTAAAGGCGACGAACACTACGCGATGTACGGCGACAAGTTTGGCAAGAGCCTGTGCCACGCCTGGGGAGCGAGCCCGCTCTACCTGCTGGGGCGCTACTTTGTCGGCCTGCATCCGCTAACGCCTGGCTATGAAACCTTCGCCATTGAACCGTGGCTTGCACCTTTTAGCGTGCTGGACTGCACATTGCCGATTAAAGAGGGTGAAGTCACGCTCACCTTACGCGACAATCAGCTGACGGTTTGCGCCTCCCGCGGCGGCGGCGTGCTGCGGCTGCGCGGCGAAAGCTGGCCACTTAGCGCCGGGCAAGCGTTAACGCTGCCTGTAAACTAACAATGTCAGGAGAGGAAGAATGAAGATTATGCTCGCCCAGGACTACTTCCTCTCCGATACCCACGCGTTTTCGCTGTTCAGTTCACGCGACCAGGAGATGGCGGATATTCACGGCCATGATTTTCACGAAATCGTCATCGTGAAAGAGGGCTGCGGGTTTCACATCATCAACGATCGCGTCAATCTGGTGTTTAAGGGCGATTTTTTCTTCGTCTCCGCCAACGACATTCACTATTACGAATCCACCCGACATCTGTCGCTGATTAATATCCTGCTGCGCCGCGACGGCGAATTTCAGTTCGTAAAATCGCTGCTGCCGCTGCTGATGCAGCTTCAGACGCAGACCCGCGAGCGGCCGGCCTCATTAAACGAAGCGACGCTGGCGCGTGTGGTCCAGCTGGCGGGGGAGATTCACAGCAAAACGGATGATGATTATGACAGCACTTACTTCGTCACCACCGAAGCCATACTTTTGACGATCGTGGGCATGCTGATGGAGAACAGCGTCAGATTACCGCGGGGCGGTCGTTATGATGATAAAAAACGACGGCTGTTGCGCAGCATTCGGGACAATTTGCAGCAGGCCGTCATCTGGGAGCATCTGGCAGAAGAGTGCGCCATTCCCAAACGCACGTTGTACCGGTTTATCAAGGAGTTTACTGGCTTTACGCCGGATCAGTTCGTCCAGCGCTACCGCCTGTTGAAAGCGCAGGAACTGCTGCGCACCACCGAACGCTCGGTAGCCAGTATTGCCCGCGCCTGCGGATTTAGCTCATTGCCCCGTTTAACCGAGGCCTACAGTCGTTTTTTTCAGCATTCGCCGAGTGCGGAAAGAGAAAAACGAACGGTGGCGTAGACTCGCCCGTTAAACGCTATTTTTCAGCGACTGCTTCAGCGCCTTCTGCTGCTGGCGACGATGGCGGAAGAAGTCGCTCAGCATGGCCGAACACTCATCCGCCAGCACCCCTTCGGTGATTTCCACGCGATGGTTCATCCCAGGATGATGCAGCACGTCAATCAGCGAACCGGCCGCGCCGGTTTTAGCATCACGCGCGCCAAACACCAGCTGGCCAATACGCCCATGTACCATCGCTCCTGCGCACATCACGCACGGTTCCAGGGTGACGTAGAGGGTCGTGTCGATCAGCCGATAGTTTTGCAGCACCACCCCGCC
This sequence comes from Kluyvera sp. CRP, assembly GCF_019930565.1. Taxonomy (NCBI): domain Bacteria; kingdom Pseudomonadati; phylum Pseudomonadota; class Gammaproteobacteria; order Enterobacterales; family Enterobacteriaceae; genus Kluyvera; species Kluyvera sp. CRP. Next base: position 4,981,688 of record NZ_CP082841.1, read on the forward strand.
CTGACGTAGCGCCATAATTTCCGCGTGTGCTGTGGGATCGTGGCGGCCAATCGGCCGGTTCCAGCCTTCGCCAATTACCTGATTGTTGTGTACCAGCACCGCGCCAACCGGCACCTCACCCTCTTCCCAGGCACGACGAGCCAGCACCAGCGCGTGGCGCATCCAGTATTCGTGATTTTGTTCAATGTCGGACAACGTCGGGACTCCAGGTTTTCAAACGCGGCGCATTATACACAATATCCAGCAAAGCGCAGCGCCCGCTATTCCAGCTGTTCCAGCTCGCCGTGCGGCGTTACGCGCCAGCGATGCTCACAGAAAAAGAGTAGTGGATTATCTTGCTTGCTGTCGCTGTAACCGCTGTACAGGCGCAGCGGCGCGCCAAGGCGCTGTTCCAGTTGCACCACCTTTTCATGGCCAAGGCAGCGCACCGACAGTACCCGGCCACCCAGCGCACGTTGCATCTGGCTGCCGATAAGGTTCACGCGCGACATCCAGGGCGCATCGGCATAGACACGCTCTACCAAGGTTTGCGGCGAGCCGGTGATCAGCCAGACGTCGGCCTCATGGTGCTGAAGATAGTTGTCTAAACGCGCCTGCACCACCGGAAAGGGCGTCACCGTAGCGCGAAACCAGATAATAAAGCTCGCCTCCAGCGCCTTGAGCGTGGCTTCACGTCGCCCAAAAGTGCAACCCCACAGCAATACGCTCATCGGCCAGCGGGCCGCACGACCTTTAATGAGCATCGTCAGGCCAATGGCGGGAAGCAGCGGCAGCACTAATAGCGCGTTAAGCGGCATACGACGCAATAAATAGCGGATAAACGCCCCGAACAGATCCTGCTGATGTAGCGTACCGTCAAGGTCGAAAAACACCACGCGGCGAGAGTGGCTAGTCAAAAGAGCCTCCTGTATTCCTTAGCGGGCCAGCCCACAGACTAGCAGATTGTCGACCGTCTTTCGCCAAACGGCGAGTTAACGGACCTGATGCGCGAAAAGAGTTGCGTTTTTAGCGGCGCATGGAATATTTAATTCGGTATATTCCGGTATAATAGAATACATAATTCTTGCAGATGATCAGAACGGTGTTCTGGCGCAAGGTGGCGATCTTGCCCATGAGGTTCTTATGAATTGTCTAATCAGTATCCGCCAGCGTTATCCTCAGCTAGCGCAAAGCGATCGTAAGCTGGCGGATTTTATTCTGGCGCAGCCGGATCAGGCGCGTCATTTAAGTTCACAACAGCTAGCCAGCCAGGCAGGCGTTAGCCAGTCCAGCGTGGTGAAATTCGCCCAGAAGCTCGGCTTCAAGGGTTTTCCGGCGCTGAAGCTGGCGCTCAGCGAGGCGCTGGCGAGTAACGTCAACCCGCACTCGGTGCCGGTGCATAATCAGATTTGCGGCGACGATCCGCTACGGCTGGTTGGCGAGAAGCTGATTAAAGATAACGTCGCGGCAATGCATGCTTCACTGGACGTCAACAGTGAAGACAAACTGCTGGAGACCATCAACCTGCTACACGGCGCGCGGCGCATCATCCTCACCGGCATCGGCGCTTCCGGGCTGGTGGCGCGCAATTTTAGCTGGAAGCTGATGAAAATTGGCTTCAACGCTGTGGCGGAGCTTGATATGCACGCCCTGCTCGCCACCGTTCAGGCGATGGCGCAGGACGATCTGCTGTTGGCCATCTCTTATTCCGGCGCGCGTCGCGAGATCAATCTCGCCGCCGACGAAACGTTACGGGTAGGCGGCAAAGTGCTCGCCATTACCGGCTTTTCGCCCAACGCGCTACAGCAGCGCGCGACCCACTGCCTGTATACCATTGCCGAAGAGCAGGCAACGCGCAGTGCCGCGATTTCCTCCACCAGCGCACAGATGATGCTCACGGATCTGCTGTTTATGGGCCTGGTGCAGCAGGATCTGGAAAAGGCGCCGGAGCGTATTCGCCATAGCGAGGCGCTGGTGAAAAAGCTGGTTTGATCTGCGGTGCGATGACCACAGAAAAGGTATGGCCTGCGCGGAAAATGCGCGTATAATGCGCGCCCTGTTTATCGAGTTACTGAGAATTTACTGATGGCGCTGTTAATCACCAAAAAATGTATCAACTGCGATATGTGCGAACCGGAATGCCCTAACCAGGCCATTTCGATGGGTGATAGCATCTATGAGATCGACCACGATCGCTGCACCGAGTGCATCGGCCATTACGAAACGCCGACCTGCCAGAAAGTGTGCCCGATCCCGAATACCATTCTCAAGGACCCGGCACATTTAGAAAGTGAAGAGCAGCTGTGGGATAAATTTGTCCAGATGCATCACGCGGACAAAATCTAGCTTTCGACAATCACCGTCGCGCAAGCGTAGTGGCGCTCATCAGCGAGCGTCACGTGCAGATGGGCCACGCCCATACGCTCGGCGAGTAACTTTGCTTCTCCCCATAAACGCAGCTTCGGCTTGCCCAGTTCATCGTTAAAAACTTCAAACTGATTAAACGCCAGGCCGTTACGAATGCCGGTGCCCAGCGCCTTCGACGCCGCTTCTTTCACCGCAAAACGCTTCGCCAGAAAACGCACCGGCTGCTGGTGCGTCTCCCAGATGGCCCACTCATTATCGCTAAGTACCCGACGCGCAAGGCGGTCGCCGCTACGGGCAATCACCGCTTCAATACGGGCGATTTCGACAATGTCTGTTCCAAGCCCCAGAATCGCCATTACGCGCGCGCTTCCAGCATCAGGCGCTTCATTTCCGCCACCGCGTCTTTCAGGCCGCTCATCACCGCCCGGCCAATAATGGCGTGGCCGATATTCAGCTCGTGCATTTCCGGCAGCGCGGCAATCGCTTTCACGTTGTGGTAAGTGAGACCGTGGCCCGCGTTAACCTTCAGGCCCAGGCTTGCGGCGTAGGTCGCGGCTTTCGCGATACGCTCAAGCTCTTTGGCTTGCTCCGCATCAGTGACGGCATCGGCGTAGCAGCCGGTGTGGATTTCGATATACGGCGCACCCACATCAGCGGCGGCTTTAATCTGCGCATCATCGGCGTCAATAAACAGCGACACCAGGATGCCCGCGTCGGCAAGGCGTTTGCAGGCATCACGCATTTTGTCGAACTGACCCGCCACGTCCAGACCGCCTTCGGTGGTCACTTCCTGACGTTTTTCCGGCACCAGGCAGCAGAAATGCGGTTTGGTTTCACAGGCGATGGCCAGCATCTCTTCGGTCACGGCCATCTCCAGGTTCATGCGGGTGTCCAGCGTCTGACGCAGAATACGCACATCGCGGTCGGTGATATGGCGACGATCTTCACGTAAATGCACGGTGATACCATCCGCACCGGCCTGCTCGGCGATAAACGCGGCCTGTACCGGGTCCGGGTAAGCGGTGCCGCGTGCGTTACGCAGGGTGGCAATGTGGTCAATATTGACGCCTAACAGTAATTCAGCCATGACAATCCTCGTGTTTTTATTTTTAACTTCGTTTCCCCTCATCCCGGCCTCTCCCTAAAGGGGCGAGGGGAAAAGCGGGATGGGTGCAATCAGGGTTACCGCTTCGGCATAAACTGTCGAAACAACTCGCGGCTCTTTAACGGTTTCCCGCCAAGATACGGCTTTAACGCCATGCGGGTAAAGCGTTTCGCTGCGCGCAGCGTATCAATATCCGGAAACTCACGGTTAGCCAGCGCTTTCAGTTGATGGCCGGTAAAGGTGTTGTTATCGATAACCACGCTGGCAATAAATCCTTTCTCTTCCCGGTAGCGGTAGGTCATGGTGTCGTCCACCTCATCGCCGCTGCCGGCGCAGTGCAGGAAGTCGACGCCATAGCCGAGGTGCCCTAGCAACGCCAGCTCAAAGCGGCGCAGCGCCGGTTCAGGCGAGCCCGTTGCGCCAGCTAACGCCTGGATACAGTGCAGATAGTCGAAAAAGAGTTCAGAAAAGCGGGTTTCGTGCTCGAGCACGCGCGACACCAGTTCGTTGATGTACAGACCGCTATACAGCGTAATGCCGCTCAGAGGAAGCGCCAGCGAAACCGCTTCAGCGCTACGCAGCGTTTTCACTTCGCCACGGCCGCCAAAACGGACTAACAGGGGGGTAAAGGGCTGAAGCGCGCCTTTAAGGTTGGAACGTTTGGAACGTGCGCCTTTCGCCACAAGGCGCACGCGACCCGATTCTTCCGTGAAGACGTCCAGCATCAGGCTGGTCTCGCTCCAGGGGCGACTATGCAGAACAAATGCGCGCTGCCAGCCCTCCATCGGGGTTATTCTCAGAGATCGTCGACGTAACCGAGGCTGCGCAGCGCGCGCTCGTCATCCGCCCAGCCTGATTTCACTTTCACCCACAGTTCCAGGTGAACAGGCGCTTCGAACATCTCCTGCATATCTTTACGGGCTTCAATACCGATGGTTTTGATCTTGGCGCCTTTGTTGCCAATCACCATCTTCTTCTGCCCTTCACGCTCAACCAGGATCAGGCCATTGATGTCGTAGCCGCCACGTTCGTTAGAAACGAAGCGCTCGATTTCAACGGTCACCGAATATGGCAGCTCAGCCCCCAGGAAACGCATCAGCTTTTCACGGATGATTTCCGAGGCCATAAAGCGCTGTGAACGGTCGGTGATGTAGTCTTCCGGGAAGTGGTGTGTCGCTTCCGGCAGGTGCTTACGCACGATACTGGCAACGGTGTCCACGTTCAGCCCGCTCTCCGCAGAGATAGGCACGATATCGAGGAAGTTCATCTGGCTACCGAGGAACTGCAGGTGCGGCAGCAGATCCGCTTTTTCCTGCACGTTATCGACCTTGTTCACCGCCAGAATCACCGGCGCTTTACCTTCGCGCAGTTTGTTCAGCACCATTTCGTCGTCCGGCGTCCAGCGGGTGCCTTCGACCACGAAAATCACCAGCTCAACGTCACCGATAGAGCTGCTGGCCGCCTTGTTCATCAGGCGGTTGATGGCACGCTTCTCTTCCATATGCAGGCCCGGGGTATCGACGTAGATCGCCTGATACTCACCTTCAGTATGGATGCCCACGATGCGGTGGCGCGTGGTCTGCGCTTTACGGGAGGTAATCGAGATCTTCTGCCCGAGCAGCTTGTTCAATAACGTGGATTTGCCGACGTTCGGACGACCGACGATGGCAATAAATCCGCAATAGGTTTTTTCTTCGCTCATTCCAGCTCCAGCTTTTTCAGCGCCTGTTCGGCGGCAGCCTGTTCCGCCTTGCGACGGCTGGAACCTGTGCCGACCACCGGTTCACTCAGGCCGCTAACCTGGCAGTGGATAGTAAATTCCTGATCGTGTGCTTCCCCACGCACCTGAACCACCAGATAAGACGGCAGCGGCAGATGGCGGCCTTGCAGATACTCCTGCAAGCGTGTTTTTGGATCTTTTTGCTTATCGCCCGGGCTGATTTCGTCCAGACGCGTCTGGTACCAGGAGAGGATCAGCTTCTCGACGGTTTGAATATCGCTGTCGAGGAACACCCCGCCGATTAATGCTTCAACCGTGTCCGCCAGGATAGATTCCCGACGGAAGCCGCCGCTTTTCAGCTCGCCCGGCCCCAGACGCAAGCATTCGCCCAGCTCGAACTCACGCGCGATCTCGGCCAGCGTGTTACCACGCACCAGCGTCGCACGCATGCGGCTCATATCGCCTTCATCCACGCGTGGAAAACGATGATAGAGCGCGTTGGCAATCACGTAGCTTAATATGGAATCGCCCAGGAACTCTAAGCGTTCGTTATGTTTGCTGCTGGCACTGCGGTGCGTTAACGCCTGTTGCAACAGCTCCTGATGAAGAAAAGTGTAGCCCAGCTTCCGTTGAAGCCGATTAATTACGATGGGGTTCATGCGATACCAAATAAATAAATGCGTCCACAATGCAGCACACGAAACAGACCTGAGGGAAACCAACGCGGTTTCGTGTGCCGTGTCTCCCATAAGAGACATCCGAAACTTCGGGGGGATATTCTATACGCAACGACAAGGGATGTCGTTAGTTTGAATAGATTAAAACTAAATAATTCACGCGGCGCACGCCTGGCCGCCGCGTGAAGTCAAATGGAGGATTAATGAATCCCACCAATGCGGCTTAAACGCACGCCGGTAGGCCATTGGCCCTCTTGTTTTTCAAAGCTCATCCAGATAGCGGTTGCCTTACCGACCAGGTTCGCTTCCGGCACAAAGCCCCAGTAACGGCTGTCCGCGCTGTTATCGCGGTTATCACCCATCATGAAGTACTGCCCCGGTGGGACGATCCAGGTTGCCAGCGGCAGACCGGACTGGTGGTAGTACATCCCCACCTGATCCTGAGCAATCGGCACGGTCAGAATACGGTGGTTCACATCGCCCAGCGTTTCCTGACGTTGATCCAGCCGTACGCCGTCTGCTTTGCGCTCGCCCTGCGGCATTTCAAAGAAGCCGCTGGTCGCCTCGCCGCCGTTGCTGCGGGAGAAGGTCTGAACGAAATCACTCGGCTCGACGTTGGAGTAAGTAACCGGCAGCGCGCTACCGCACGCCTGGCCGGAGCTGCATCCCGGTTGAATCGTCACTTGTTTCGCAATCGGATCGTAAGTGACCTTATCGCCCGGCAGACCGACGGTACGTTTGATGTAGTCCAGACGCGGATCTTCCGGGTATTTGAACACCACGATATCGCCGCGTTTCGGATGGCCTGTTTCAATAATCGTCTTCTGGTAGATCGGGTCTTTAATCCCGTAGGCGAATTTCTCCACCAGGATAAAGTCGCCAATCAGCAGCGTTGGCATCATCGAACCGGAGGGGATCTGGAACGGCTCATAAATAAATGAACGCACGATCAGCACGATCGCCAGCACCGGAAAGACCGACGCGCCGGTTTCCAGCCAACCCGGTTTCGGGCCGACTTTTTTCAGCGTCTTTTTATCCAGCGCTTCGCCGGTGGCAACCTGCGCCGCCGCCTGGCGTTCCCGCCGTTTGGGCGCGAAGATAAACTTATCAACGCACCACAAAATGCCCGTGACCAGTGTGGCAATCACCAGAATCAGGGCAAACATGTTCGCCATGCCAACTCCTTAGAGATTATTTATTGTCTTTACCGACATGCAGAATGGCGAGGAACGCTTCCTGCGGCAGTTCGACGTTACCGATCTGCTTCATGCGCTTTTTACCCTCTTTCTGTTTTTGCAGCAGCTTTTTCTTACGGCTGATATCGCCACCGTAGCATTTCGCCAGAACGTTTTTACGCAGCTGCTTCACCGTTGAACGCGCGATGATATGCGTGCCGATGGCCGCCTGAATCGCGATATCAAACTGCTGGCGAGGGATCAGATCTTTCATCTTCTCAACCAGTTCACGGCCACGGCTCTGGGAATTGTCGCGGTGGGTAATCAGCGCCAGCGCATCGACACGTTCGTTATTGATGAGGACATCAACGCGCACCATGTCAGAGGCCTGGAAACGCTTGAAGTTGTAGTCCAGCGACGCATAGCCGCGGGAAGTCGACTTCAGACGGTCGAAGAAGTCGAGTACCACTTCCGCCATCGGAATTTCATAGGTCAGCGCCACCTGGTTACCGTGGTAAACCATGTTGGTTTGCACACCACGCTTCTCGATACACAGCGTAATGACGTTACCGAGGTAAGCCTGCGGCAGCAGCATGTGACACTCAGCGATCGGCTCGCGCAGTTCGTAGATGTTGTTCAGCGGCGGCAGCTTGGATGGGCTATCGACGTAGATAACCTCTTTCGCCGTGGTTTCTACTTCATAGACTACGGTCGGCGCGGTGGTGATCAGGTCCAGATCGTACTCACGCTCCAGACGTTCCTGAATGATCTCCATGTGCAACAGGCCGAGGAAGCCACAGCGGAAGCCGAAGCCCAACGCGGTTGAGCTTTCCGGTTCGTAGAACAGGGAGGCATCGTTCAGGCTCAGCTTGCCGAGCGCGTCACGGAAGTTTTCGTAGTCGTCAGAGCTGACCGGGAACAGGCCGGCATAAACCTGCGGCTTCACTTTTTTGAAGCCTGGCAGCGGTTTGTCCGCCGGGTTACGCGCCTGCGTCAGGGTATCGCCAACCGGCGCGCCGAGGATGTCTTTAATCGCACAAACCAGCCAACCTACCTCGCCGCATTTCAGCTCGGTACGATCAACCTGTTTTGGCGTGAAGATGCCCAGACGGTCAGCGTTGTAAACCTGACCGGTGCTCATCACTTTAATCTTGTCGCCTTTACGCATGGTGCCGTTTTTAATACGCACCAGCGAAACCACGCCCAGATAGTTATCGAACCAGGAGTCGATGATCAGCGCCTGCAGCGGGCCTTCCGGATCGCCTTCCGGCGGCGGAATATCGCGTACCAGACGCTCCAGTACATCGGTAACGCCCACGCCGGTTTTCGCCGAGCAGCGTACAGCGTCGGTCGCATCGATGCCGACGATATCTTCAATTTCTTCCGCAACACGCTCAGGATCGGCGGCAGGCAGGTCGATTTTGTTGAGAACCGGCACGACTTCCAGATCCATTTCCATGGCGGTATAGCAGTTCGCCAGCGTCTGTGCTTCTACGCCCTGCCCGGCGTCAACCACCAGCAGTGCGCCTTCACAGGCCGCCAGAGAACGGGAAACTTCATAAGAGAAGTCGACGTGGCCTGGGGTGTCGATAAAGTTCAGCTGATAGGTCTCGCCATCGGCCGCTTTAAAGTCCAGCGTCACGCTCTGTGCTTTGATGGTAATGCCACGCTCGCGTTCCAGATCCATTGAGTCCAGAACCTGGGCTTCCATTTCGCGGTCGGAAAGGCCGCCGCAAATCTGAATAATACGGTCAGACAGCGTTGATTTACCGTGGTCGATATGTGCAATGATGGAGAAGTTACGTATATTCTTCATATATTAAAATATTTATGCCTTACGGATACTTTGAGGCCGCGGTACGGAGCCTGACATTGTTGTCGTTCGAAAACGCCGCATTCTACACTACAACCGCGCAACCAGGAAATGCTCTTCCCGCAAGCATAGCGCTTCCTGCGAGGAGCGTTCCAAAAAATAAAGCCAGTGTAATCACTGGCTCATTTCAGATGAAGATGCCGTGCGAATCAGGTCGGGGGGAAGCCCCACGCTGATGATGACCGGCTGCCACGTTTGCCGCGCGGCAAGGCGTGGTGAAAACCCTTTTGCAACAAGAAATCCACCGACACCACCCAGCACCGCACCACACAGCGCGGCGATATCAGTGCCGAACAGCACCTGAAATAGCGCTGCGACCACAAACAAACCGAGCAGCGGAGACATATATACCAGCATCGCGGAACCCAACAGGCTGCTTTCGGTAATGCCCAGCTCGACCTTTTGCCCCGCCACCAGCGGTTCCGCACTCGGTACAGTGATGGTGTGGGTGGTTTGCGGGCCTAACTTATTCAGCACCCGACTGCCGCAGCCCGCGCGCGAGGCGCAGCTGTTGCAAGAGGCTTTCACATCGCAGCTGACCTGCGCAAGGCCGTTGTCCCACGCGATAACGGTGGCCCACTCTTTAATCATTGCGCGCCCTTGAATTGAATACCGTCTGCGACCCGCTTCGCGGTTTGCGGCGGAAGTTCGCCAACGATGGTGATTTCAGCCTGGTTATGCACCGTGGTGCTCACCGTCCGGCGTCCGGTACGCAGCATTTGATCGCTGCTGTTGGCTGTGGCGCGATTGATGTTAATTGAGAAGCTAAAGAGCCCATCGGAGAACAGGCGCGACTCGACCGGGCTATCAACGCTCGGCAACGTGCGGCGGCTGCTGGAAATCTCTTTAAAGCCCTGCGGCACCCAGCCAGCGGACCAATTCAGATCAACATTGTTGTTGGTCGGCACAGAGAGCTGCGGCGGCAGATTAGCCTTCGCCAGGTTCTGCATCGTGCCGCTGACCTGATCGCCGGTGGTGACCGCTATCACCCGGAATTGCTCCAGCGTTTCGCCATCGCGGTCAAGCAGATCGACGCGCATCGGCAGTTTGCTTTCGGAATCAACCCAGACGATATAGCTGTAGCGCGTGCCGTCTCGCGCCACAACGCGAATCACATCGCACATGCGATCGGCAATACGCGTACGCCCGACGGAGATAAAGTCGTAGTAAGGCGCCAGACGTTTGAAATCGGTATAGACCAGCGAAGGCAAGGAGTCGACAATGTAGTCGCCGTTCAGCGTGAAGGGATCGAGACCCGGTTCAAAATAGCTGATCTCGTTACCGCGCTGGACCACCGCGCGACGCGGGCCGTCCATTTGCAACAGCTCCGCCAGCGGCTGACCGTTCAGACGCACGTGACGATAGCGTAACGATTCCACGCCGGATTTATTGATGCTGACGAACGACAGCTCGTAGTTGAGTGACTGACTGGCCAGATTCATTTCCTGCAACAACGCCCCGGACGATACATCAGCCGAGGCGTTTGCGGAGAAGAACAGGCTACCAGCCACAAGTGACATGGCACACCAAAGTTGCTTCATTACTGCGATTGCGTTCCTAAAGTTTGATAGCCTGGCACCTGAACAGCAGCCTGCTGAGTTTGTGCCTGCTCAAACTGAAGCTGTTCTGAATGCAAGCGACGCTGCAATTCATAGTCCTGCAGCATAGCATTAATACGACGACGCTGTTCCTGAACCTGCTGCTGGCCGTTACCCGCCGACGCGTCCGAAGGAACGCCCAGGCTAACCGGGCTGGCTTTGCCCATCATCGGCAGCGTGTTGAATACCGGTGACTCAGGTTGAGAGGAATCTGGTTGCCCATTATAGTGCTGAACGCCGACAATAACAGCCAGTGATACGCAAGCCGCCACGCCCATTTGGGTGAGCGAGCTGGCCCATGGACGGACCTTGTTCCAGAATGGCATTTTCTGCCATTGATGAGGTGCTGGCTGGGCTTCAGGAATGAGCGGCGCTGTCGGTATACGAACGGGCTCATTTTCGATGGCGGCCATCACGCGAGAGGAGATATCAAAATGAAGGACTTCACTCGTTTCGCCGCGCAGCGAGTCACGAATGAGGTGATAGCTCTCCCAGGTTTTCTGCAACTCTGTGGAACGTGTTAACTCAGTTAACAGTTCTTTATCCAGCGTTTCACCATCCATTAAGGCGGAAAGTTGTTCTTTCTGCATGCCTAATACCTTTTCCAGTATCCCGCTTCCGTCAACGCCTGATAAGCGGTTGAACTTTATTATCGATAGCTTCTCGCGCACGGAAGATACGTGAACGAACCGTACCTACCGGACAATCCATAATGACCGCTATCTCTTCATAGCTTAGGCCATCGAGCTCCCGCAAGGTAATTGCCATGCGTAAATCTTCCGGAAGCGTTTCAATGGTGCGAAAAACAATCTGTCTCAGTTCTTCTGACAACATTAAGTTCTCAGGGTTCGAAATTTCTTTCAAAGCGCCGCCGCTTTCAAAGTTTTCGGCCTCGTTCGCGTCCACATCGCTGGACGGCGGACGACGCCCCTGAGCAACCAGGTAATTTTTAGCCGTATTCACCGCAATGCGGTACAGCCACGTATAGAAAGCACTATCTCCCCGGAAAGAATCCAGCGCACGATAGGCCTTAATAAAAGACTCTTGTACGACATCCGGCACGTCGCCGGATGGCACATAGCGGGAAACCAGGCTCGCGACCTTATGCTGGTAGCGTACTACCAGAAGGTTAAAAGCTTTCTGATCTCCTTTCTGGACCCGTTCAACCAGGACCTGGTCCGTTAACTGCTCGCTCATCCGAGGTAATGTCTCCCCAAACCCTATTCCCATGCGTAATCAGAATGCCACTCCAACACTGCATTATGAGCAAGCAGAAGGTTAGAGTGTCCGGTTTTCGTAAAGTTCCGTTACGCTTTGTTTTTTGTTTCGCAGCAGGCCGTTCATTGTCTGTCATTATAAGTCTGCTGATGTGAACAGATGTGTAAGTTGCGAAATAAAAACGCAAATCCAGTGAAGAGTATCGTAACCCGGCCTTGATTTCACCATAAATAGCGGTGATAACACCTGGCTTTATTCAGATTTTTTGCCCTCGCCCACGCCGCCTTTTCAGCCAGCATGTTTAGCCATTATAACCCTGACGTAAAAAAACCCTGCACATGTCGCTTTTATAGTGCTAATCTTCGATTACCGTGTTTAGTAAATTAAACAAAGAAGATGAACTCACTTCCAGAACTTTCCTGTGATGTATTGATTATAGGCAGCGGCGCTGCTGGGCTTTCGCTGGCATTGCGCCTTGCGGAGCACAGTTCCGTGATTGTCCTCAGCAAAGGCCCGATGAGCGAAGGATCCACCTTTTATGCACAGGGGGGCATTGCCGCCGTTTTTGACGAGACGGATAGCATTGAATCACACGTTGAGGATACGCTGATTGCCGGCGCGGGCATCTGTGACCGTCAGGCGGTGTCGTTTGTTGTCAGCAATGCCAGACACTGCGTGCAGTGGCTGATCGATCAAGGCGTGCTGTTCGATACGCAAATCCAGGCTAACGGGGAAGAGAGTTATCATCTGACGCGCGAAGGCGGCCATAGCCATCGCCGTATCCTGCACGCGGCGGACGCCACCGGACGCGAAGTCGAGAACACGCTGGTCAGTAAAGCGATGAGCCACCCGAATATTCGCGTGCTGGAACGCTGTAACGCCGTCGATCTTATCGTGTCGGATAAAGTCGGCCTGCCGGGCACTCGCCGGGTTGTTGGCGCGTGGATCTGGGACCGTAATAAAGAGAAGGTGGAAACCTGTTCGGCGAAGTCCGTAGTGCTGGCTACCGGCGGCGCCTCGAAGGTGTATCAGTACACCACCAACCCAGATATTTCCTCCGGCGACGGCATCGCCATGGCCTGGCGCGCGGGTTGCCGCGTCGCTAACCTCGAGTTTAACCAGTTCCACCCGACCGCGCTGTATCACCCGCAGGCGCGTAATTTCCTGCTCACCGAAGCCCTGCGCGGCGAAGGCGCACATCTGAAGCGCCCCGACGGTAGCCGGTTTATGCCGGACTTTGATGAACGTGGCGAGCTTGCACCACGCGATATCGTGGCGCGCGCCATTGACCACGAGATGAAACGCCTCGGCGTTGATTGCATGTACCTCGACATCAGCCACAAACCGGAAGCCTTTGTACGCCAGCACTTCCCGATGATTTACGAGAAGCTGCTGGGGCTGGGTATCGATCTCACCAAAGAGCCGGTGCCGATTGTTCCGGCAGCGCACTACACTTGCGGCGGCGTGATGGTCGACGACTATGGACGCACCGACGTGGATGGCCTGTACGCCATTGGCGAAGTGAGCTATACCGGCCTGCACGGCGCGAACCGCATGGCGTCAAACTCGCTGCTGGAGTGCCTGGTTTACGGTTGGTCGGCGGCGGAAGATATTCATAAGCGCATGCCGTACGCCCGTCAGGTGGAGAAACTACCCGCCTGGGACGAAAGCCGGGTGGAAAACTCTGACGAACTGGTGGTGATTCAGCATAACTGGCACGAGCTGCGTCTGTTTATGTGGGACTACGTCGGTATCGTGCGCACCACCAAGCGGCTGGAGCGTGCCCTGCGCCGTATCACCATGTTGCAGCAGGAGCTGGACGAGTATTACTCACGTTTCCGCGTCTCCAATAACCTGCTGGAACTGCGCAACCTGGTGCAGGTGGCCGAGCTGATTGTACGCTGCGCGATGATGCGTAAAGAGAGCCGTGGGCTGCATTACACGCTGGACTACCCGGAACTGCTCGCGGAATCCGGCCCATCGGTGCTCTCGCCGCTGGTTCACATAAATAAATAGAACGCCTGGGTCAGCGCATTGTAGCCTTCCGAGTACTGCTGCTCTGGCCCACGGATCGTCAGCCTGTCGCTATAGCACTCTCCGCCTTTCGGTGAAAAAGCCAGCAGCACGCGATGCGGCAGGCGCATCTCCGTCTCCGCGACGTCGGTTCGCAGACGTAAATGCCAGCCCATTGACAGCGCCTGCTGGGTGAAAGTCTGGCCGATATTTTCCGGTAGCACCACGCAGAAAAAGCCGTCTTCGGTCACCGCATTCGCGGCACAGGCCAACAGCGCCTGATGGTCGAGCGTGGTGGTGTAGCGCGCCTGTTCTCGCTGCGGCGTGGCGCATTCAACCCCCTGCTCGTAGTAAGGCGGGTTGCTGACGATCAGGTTGTAGCGCGTGGTTAGCCCGGCAACCCACTGCTGAATATCCGCGGTATGCACCTCAATTCGCCCGGCCCACGGCGATTCCGCTACGTTTTCCCGCGCTTGATCCGCCGCCTCTTCATCCAACTCGACGGCGTCGATCGTCACGTTATCTTCAGTACGCTGCGCCAGCATCAGCGCCAGCAGCCCGCTTCCCGTGCCAATATCGAGGATTCGGTTCACCCGGGCGATCGGCGACCAGGCGCCGAGTAAAATGCCGTCGGTGCCCACTTTCATCGCACAGCGGTCGTGGGCAACAAAAAACTTTTTAAAGGTAAATCCGTTGCGGCGCAGCGCGGATTTAGAATCAGACGTCATAAGTAACCTTGCAGGCCAATCCACATAAGCATTCGGCTATGAACAATACCCGAGAACAGATAGCCATACAAACAGATGAAGATTACAGCCGTAACGTCTATAATCAGCGCCTCACACAGAGGTAATCATGACTGTAACGACTTTTTCCGAACTTGAACTTGACGAAAGCCTGCTGGAAGCCCTCCAGAGTAAAGGCTTTACACGCCCGACTGCCATTCAGGCTGCCGCCATTCCGCCTGCGCTCGATGGACGTGATGTTCTCGGTTCTGCGCCAACCGGCACCGGTAAAACAGCGGCGTATTTGCTGCCTGCGTTGCAGCACCTGCTCGACTTTCCGCGTAAAAAATCCGGCCCGCCGCGTATTTTGATCCTCACGCCAACGCGTGAGTTGGCAATGCAGGTCGCTGACCATGCCCGCGAACTGGCGAAAAACACCCATCTGGACATCGCCACCATTACTGGCGGCGTGGCGTATATGAACCACGCCGAAGTGTTCAGTGAAAACCAGGATATCGTGGTCGCCACCACAGGCCGTCTGCTGCAGTACATCAAAGAAGAAAACTTCGACTGCCGCGCCGTTGAGACGCTGATCCTCGATGAAGCCGACCGCATGCTGGACATGGGCTTCGCCCAGGATATCGAACACATCGCCGGAGAAACCCGCTGGCGCAAACAGACGCTGCTGTTCTCCGCGACGCTGGAAGGCGAAGCAATTAAAGACTTCGCCGAGCGTCTGCTGGAAGATCCGGTGGAAGTCTCCGCGACGCCGTCCACCCGCGAGCGCAAGAAGATTCACCAGTGGTACTACCGTGCCGACAACTATGAGCACAAAGTTGAGCTGCTCAAGCACCTGCTCAAGCAGGAAGACGCCACCCGTACCATCGTCTTTGTGCGCAAACGCGAGCGCGTGCATGAGCTGGCGGAAACGCTGCGTCTGGCCGGGATCAACAACTGCTAT
This sequence comes from Kluyvera sp. CRP, assembly GCF_019930565.1. NCBI lineage: Bacteria > Pseudomonadati > Pseudomonadota > Gammaproteobacteria > Enterobacterales > Enterobacteriaceae > Kluyvera > Kluyvera sp. CRP. The sequence goes on from NZ_CP082841.1 coordinate 4,997,099, forward strand.
CTCGAAGGCGAAATGCCGCAGATTAAGCGTAACGAAGGTATCAAACGTCTGACCGATGGCCGCGTGAATGTGCTGGTTGCGACGGATGTCGCGGCGCGCGGGATCGATATCCCTGACGTCAGCCACGTGATTAACTTCGATATGCCGCGCGGCGCCGATACCTACCTGCACCGCATTGGCCGTACCGGCCGCGCGGGCCGTAAAGGCACGGCGATTTCGCTGGTTGAAACGCACGATCATCTGCTGTTGCTGAAGATTGGTCGCTATATCGAAGAACAGCTGAAAGCGCGCGTCATTGATGGGCTGCGCCCCACTACGCGAGCGCCAAGCGAGAAGATGACTGGCAAACCGTCGAAGAAAGTGCTGGCGAAACGTGCCGAGAAGAAAAAAGAGAAAGACAAAGAAAAACCGCGCGTGAAGGTACGTCACCGCGATCTCAAAAACGTTGGCAAGCGCCGCAAGCCGAGCGGTACCGGTGCAGCGGAAAAGAGCACCGAAGAGTAAAACAAACGCCGGGACATGTTCCCGGCGTTTTTATATTGAAGAGTAAGGGACAGCGGCCATGAAGAAAAAAGAGTTCGTGACTCAGGATCTCCTCAGCAAAATTTACCAACAGCCTGGCGATGGGCCGCGCAAGCTGCCGCCGGAGCGCCAGCTGGCCGAGGAGTACGGCGTCTCGCGCTTCACCATTCGCCAGGCGCTGGAAAAGCTTGCCAGCATTGGCGTGGTGCGCATCGTGCAGGGTTCTGGCATCTGGATTAACGAGCAAACGCGAGGCAATCCGCTGGTCTATAACTCGATTACCGAAAAACGCTTTGACCAAATGCGTTACCGGATGATCAGCCTGCACAAGAAACGGCCCGAGCGGGAGGACCGGCAGATTTTCGGCCTGACCGACGATGATTTTATCTGGCAGTTCTGCCGCCTGCGTTTCGTCGATGATATTGCCACCCAGATTGAAGTCTCACGGATGCCTGCGGCGATGTTCAGTGACCTTAACCAGGAGGTGATTGAACGCTCGCTTCAGCAGTACGTGCTGGAAAAAGGTTATCCCATCTCCCACCTGCTCACCAGCTATCGGGCGATTAGCGTCAGCCGCGAGCAGGCTGCGCTACTGGGCTGTAAAAAAGGCAGTCCGGCCATGCACATCAACAATCGGGGGATCCTCGACGGCGGGCAGGTTTATGAGATAAGCGACATCGTCGATATCAACTACTCCTGCACCTACGTCATCCCCCATAATCGCGACAATCTCGCTTTTCGCCAGCAGCCGCAGAGTTAGCCTACGGCGTGTGTATCGCGCCGTCCGGCAGGCGGCTCTGCGTCCACTCATGCGGGCGATAAACGACCGGATGCGCCAGCGCCTGCGCCTCGTCAAAGCCCACGCCAATACCCGGTGCCGTCGGCGGATAGATAAAGCCGTTTTTCACCTCTGGCGCGCCGGGGAAAACGGCATCCGTGGCGGCGGAACGCGGAATAAACTCCTGAATCGCGGCATTGTGCAGATGAATGTTGAGATGCGTATTCACCGCGACCCCAATAGGCGTCATATCGCCCGGACCATGCCACGCCAAACGTACGCCAAAGGCCTGGCACAGCACCGCCAGCTTCAGGGCCGGGGTGATGCCGCCAATCTGCGAAATATGGCAGCGAATAAAATCAATCTGCCGGTTGACGATGAGGTCATGCCACTCCGCCGGATTATTAAACAGCTCCCCCATCGCCAGCGGCACGCAGGTCTGCTGGCGAATCTGCGCCAGCCACGCGCTCTGCTGCGGCGGTAAAATATCTTCGATAAACCACGGCTGATAAGGCTCCAGCAGCTTTGCCATCTGGAGCGCCTGCTGTGGGAAGAGTCGCTCGTGGACATCATGCAGAATATGGAAACGATGACCGTAACGCGCGCGCAGCAGACGGAACATTTCTACCGTATTGCGAACGTACTCATCCTGATCGAACCAGGCTCCCGGCGTCGGATTTTCCGGCGTTTGCATTTCGCGCGGCGTCCCACCGTAAAAGCCCAGCTGGCAGCGAATATGGCGATACCCCTGCTCCAGCAGCTTATCCACGGAGACAAACAGTTCCTCCGGCGTTTCGCCGCTGGCGTGAGTGTATGCGGCAATCGCATCGCGCGATTTTCCTCCCAGCAGCTGATATAGCGGCATCCCGGCCAGTTTTGCTTTGATATCCCACAGCGCCATATCCACGCCGGAGATGGCGTTGTTCATGACCGGGCCGTTGCGCCAGTAGGCGTTGACGTTCATCATTTGCCAGAGATCTTCGATATTGTTGGCATCACGCCCCACCAGCAGCGGTTGCAGATATTCATCGACCATCGTCTTTACCGCCAGCGGGCGTTGCTGGAAAGTGGCGCAGCCGTAACCAATGGTGCCGTTGTCGGTCGTCACCCGTACCGTCACGAGGTTGTGGCGGTCCGGACGCGTGATAAAACAATCTATCGCAGTAATCAGCGTAGGTTTCACAGAAGGCTCCCTGTGGAAAATAATAAGATTGCCATTATCTTCACTCTATTTTCGGCGTTCGGTAAACCTTTTTATTCAATATATTTTTTGGTCCAAAAACAGGTTCGTTTTTATTTAAAAAACGAACCAATTTAAACACAAACCATGTTTTAACCACCTTATAGACGTAAGTTGTGATTGAAATCATATTTTATTGGTTTGTTTTTAAAGATGAGCTTACTTACCATTCAGCGAGACAAACAAAACAACAAACATACCGCAGGAGCCATTATGGGGACGCAAGAGGCTATCAGCAGGATTATTCGTCTGGTAGGTGGACAGGAGAATATCAATAAAGTCTGGCACTGTATGACCCGGCTGCGCTTTGATTTAATTGATGATAATAAAGTGGCGCAGGATGAAATTAAGCAACTGCCCGGCGTGTTGGGCGCACAGCTACAAAGCGATCAGTTCCAGATTATTATCGGCCCGAAGGTGAACAGCTGGTATGAAGCGCTGCAGGAAGCCCTCGGCGATAGTGGCCAGTCGACTGCCAGCGGCAAAAGCAAAGAACGCAAAAGCCTGGTTTCGCTGTTTATGGATACCGTCTCCGGGGTATTCGGCCCGATCGTCCCCGCCATCGCCGGCGCCGGGATGATCAAAGGCCTGCTTGCGGGGCTGATTGCGCTAAAAGTGGTATCGCCGAAAAGCGAAACGGTGATGATCATTGATCTTATCGCCAGCGGCGTATTTTATTTCCTGCCGTTCTTCCTTGCCGTCTCGGCGGCGAAGATCTTTAAAACCAACGAATACCTGGCCGCCGCCGTCGCCGCCTGCTTGATGTACCCTACGCTGATTGACGCAGCGAAAGCGCTCGCCACGCATCAAGCCGATGCCGCCTCCGCGCTCTGGTTGTTTAACGCCATTCCGGTATCGGTATTCAACTACGCCTCCAGCGTGATCCCGGTGATCTTCTCCATCCTGGCGCTGAAGTATATTCACCAGGCGGTCGACAGGATCATGCCCGACGTGCTGAAAACCGTCTTTACGCCCACGTTAACGCTGTTCCTCGGCGCGCTGGCGGCCTTGGTGGTGATTGGGCCGATTGGTATCTGGCTGGGTAAAATGCTGGCGTGGTTTATCGAAGGGCTGTTTGGCGTTTCGGCGAGCTTCGCCGGGCTGGTAGTGGGCGCCATTCGTCCGGTCGCTATTCTGACCGGGATGCATCACGCGATGACGCCTATCGCGCTACAAAACTTCAGCGATCGCGGTTACGACATGCTGATGCCGATGATGTTTATGGCCAATATGGCGATTGCCGGAGCCACGTTTGCCATCTGGCGTCTGAACAAAGAAAACCGCACGGTGACGCTTTCCGCTGCGATCTCCGCGCTGCTGGGCATTACGGAACCGGCGCTGTTCGGCGTGCTGACCCGCTACAAGAAAGCATTTATCGCCGCCACGATCGCCAGCTCACTGGCTTCAGCGTTTATCGCCTTCTTTGGCGTACGACTGTATGGCTATATTTTATCGAGTATTTTCAGCCTACCCGCGTACATCGGCCCTTACTTTATTTTCGCCATCTCTGGCGTGGCCATCGCGCTGGTGCTCTCCTTCACGCTAACCACCATTCTGGTCGGGCGCGAGCAGTCCAGATAAAAAAAATCCCCCGCAGGTATCCTGCGGGGGATTTGTCTGTTAGCACCGGATTAACCCAACGCCTCCATTTCCCACCCCTGAGAAATTACAGGCTCTCGGTGAAAGTACGGGCGATAACGTCGCGCTGCTGTTCCGGAGTCAGAGAGTTGAAACGTACCGCATAACCGGAAACACGGATGGTCAGCTGCGGGTATTTTTCCGGATGCTCAACGGCGTCCAGCAGAGTTTCACGACGCAGTACGTTGACGTTCAGGTGCTGACCACCTTCTACGCGAACTTCTGGTTTCGCTTCAACCGGGATTTCACGGTATTCGATATCGCCCAGCACGCTAACGGCAACGACGTCATCTTCTTTAAAACCGCCTTTCGCACACAGGCAGCGAGCTTCACCTTTCTCGCTGTCGAGCAGCCAGAATGAGTTGAGCAGGTCGTCGTTTGCAGCTTTAGTAATCTGGATACCAGTAATCATTTGATGCCTCCCTAGGCTCTTTATATTCGTTTTTAACTGGCCGCTTCCCGGCCAATTGGTAAAACCATTGTTGCTTGAGTGTATATATACCCCTCGAACACCCTTGATTCTTTGATTTAAATCAACAAAAACCACACCATAAAAGTGGTGATACAGGAAAATACTTGTTTTGCATCAAGTTACGCACCCTGTAAGCACTAAAAATATTTGTAAATATTCAACTTTTTTTATTCTACAGACTTCCCCTTCCACTATCCGATTTTGTGATGGAGAAAGAAGCAGTTAAGCTATAGCGAGAGAAATTCGCAGGAGAGCGAGATGACAACCCCATTAACCTGGCACGACGTGCTGGCCGCCGAAAAAGAGCAGCCCTATTTTGTTAACACGCTGGCGACCGTGGCCAGCGAGCGCCAGTCGGGCGTGACCATTTATCCGCCGCAAAAAGATGTTTTCAACGCTTTTCGCTATACCGAACTGAGCGATGTGAAAGTGGTGATTCTGGGCCAGGACCCGTACCACGGCCCCAATCAGGCACACGGGCTGGCGTTTTCTGTCCAGCCGGGCATTGCCATACCGCCGTCGCTGCTGAATATGTATAAAGAGCTGGAAGGCACCATTCCCGGTTTTACCCGTCCGAACCACGGTTATCTGGAGAGCTGGGCGCGCCAGGGTGTGCTGCTGCTCAACACCGTGCTCACCGTGCGTGCCGGACAGGCGCATTCTCACGCCAGCCTTGGCTGGGAAACCTTTACCGATAAGGTGATTGCGCTGATTAACGAACATCGTGAAGGCGTAGTCTTTTTACTGTGGGGATCGCACGCGCAGAAGAAAGGGGCGATTATTGACCCTCAGCGTCATCGCGTGCTGAAAGCGCCACATCCGTCGCCGCTGTCGGCGCATCGCGGGTTCTTTGGCAGTAATCATTTTGTGCAGGCCAACCAGTGGCTTGAACAGCGCGGCGAGACGCCGATTGACTGGATGCCGGTGCTGCCGGAGCAAGTCTAGCTAAAGCAGGCATAAAAAAACCGGTAGAGTCGCCTCTACCGGTTTTTTTTCATTCACGTTCTTACGCTTTATGCTGACGCCACCATTCAGCCAGCAGCACGCCCGTCGCCACGGAGACGTTCAGGCCTTCAACGGCGCGCGTCCCGTCGATTGACACGCTCATGTCAGCAATAGAGGCAGCCGCTTCGGAAACGCCATCGCGGCCCTGGCCCAGCGCCAGCACCATTTTCTTAGGCAGTTCTGATTTGAACAGCGGCAGACCGCGGCCATTGCTGCTGGTCGTAACGATGGTGTAGCCCGCATCGCGGAACTGTTCCAGCGCAGCAATGAAGCTGTCGCCAGTAATCGGCTCAACATGCTCAGCGCCGCCTTCAGCGGTACGGATCGCGGCACCAGACTCCAGCAAAGCCGCATCCTGCAATACCACGCCTTTCACACCAAAGTGCGCGCAGCTGCGGATCATCGCGCCGAGGTTGTGCGGGTTACCCGCATCTTCCAGCGCCAGTACGCAATCGTCTTCGCCGCTTTTCGCGACCCACTGCTGTACGGAAGTGCCGTTACGTTTTTTAATCAGGAAGCAAACGCCACCATGATGTTCAGTGCCGGACGCTTTCGCCAGCTCGGCTTCATCCACCACGTGGTAGGCTTTACGGTTTGCCGCCATCCAGCGCAGCGCTTCTTTAAAGCGCGGGGTGACGCTCTGCACAAACCAGGCGCGAACAATCGCGTCCGGACGGCTCTGGAACAGCGCCTGACAGGCGTTTTCACCATAGACGCGGGTTTCTTCCGCACGCTGACGACGCAGAACTTCCGGATCGATAAAGCTTTTGCCGCTGATGCCGCCGTGATCGGGCTTAACGATGGTTTCGTCACCCGGCGCACGGGAAACCGTACGCCATGGGGAGCCTTCACCACGTTCGCGATCGCGTTCAACATCCCGATCGCGACCGCGCTCACGGCCACGATCGCTGTTTTGACCCTTTCTCTCATCACGGGCAGGGCGACGACCGCCTTCGGCACGGGAAGTACCGGCACGGGATGCGCCTGGACGGCCTCCGCCTTTACCAGTACGTGGATTTTGGGTGCGTTTGTCCGAGTCATCGTCACTGCGGACGTACATCACTTTGACCTTGCCGTTTTTGTTTTTCAGTTCGTCGCTCATGTTTTTCTCCACCTGCGCTGCGCGAAGCGCGCAGATTACCTGATGTGCCAGCGCTTAGCTATGACTTCGTACAAAAGACCACGACTATTGTACCCATTGGATAAAACGCATTGTCGATTAATACGCTCTGAACGATAATGCGTAACATTATAGAAACATCCGGCAACATTGCCGTTCTGTAACACGAGACCCAGAGGTGAGTTATGAATACCGTTTGTGCCCACTGCCAGGCGCTTAATCGCATTCCAGAAGAACGCATTAACGAGGCGGCAAAATGTGGACGCTGTGGTGAAGACTTGTTTGATGGCGATGTTATTAACGCCACGGACAGCACGCTGGACAAACTGCTGAAGGACGATCTCCCGGTTGTGGTTGATTTCTGGGCGCCATGGTGCGGCCCCTGCCGCAATTTTGCGCCGATATTTGAAGACGTCGCCGAAGAGCGCAGCAGCACGATGCGCTTCGTAAAAGTGAACACCGAAGCCGAACGTGAACTGAGCGCCCGCTTCCGTATTCGCAGTATCCCGACCATTATGATTTTCAAAAATGGCGAAGTGATCGATATGCTCAACGGCGCCGTCCCCAAAGCGCCGTTTGAAAGCTGGCTGAACGAGGCCCTGCAAGCCTGATACCCACGGGGCACATCTTGTGCCCCGAATCCGCCTCTGCGACAATAGCGTTTTTGCCGTTCGAATCCCATGATTGATAACGCCGTTCTTCGGTTGCGCGCCGAGCGTCTTGCCCGCGCGACTCGTCCTTTTCTTGCCCGCGGTAACCGGGTTCGTCGCTGCCAGCGTTGCCTGCTGGTACAGCGCTATTGTCTCTGTGACACCATCACGCCGCAGCCGGCAAAAAGTCGTTTCTGCCTGGTGATGTTTGATACCGAGCCGATGAAACCCAGTAATACTGGCCGTCTGATCGCCGATATTTTGCCACAGACCGAGGCTTTCCAATGGTCGCGTACCGAACCGCCCCAGGCGCTGCTGGATTTGGTCAGCAACCCCGATTATCAGCCGATGGTCGTCTTTCCTTCCTCCTACGCCGATGCCGACAGGCAAGTGTTGAGCGCCCCGCCATCAGGTAAACCACCGCTCTTTATTATGTTAGACGGAACCTGGCCGGAAGCGCGCAAAATGTTTCGCAAAAGCCCGTGGCTGGACAATTTGCCGCTGATCTCCGTCGACCTTTCGCGCGTATCGGCCTACAGCCTGCGCGAAGTGCACGCCGAAGGGCAGTATTGCACCGCTGAAGTGGCGATTGCGCTGCTCGATTTAGCGAATGATACCCATGCTGCATCGGCACTCAGTGAGCATTTCACCCGCTTTCGCAGCCGCTATCTGGCAGGAAAATCTCAGCATCAGGGCAGCGTCACAGCAGTCGAGGCGGAAAACGGTTAAACTCTTACCGTCATTGTCGCGTAAGGAAGACCGGTATGAGCCAACGTGGGCTGGAAGCACTGCTGAGACCCAAATCGATTGCAGTGATTGGCGCATCAATGAAACCTCAGCGCGCCGGTTTTCTGATGATGCAAAACCTGCTGGCGGGTGGTTTCGCGGGCCCGGTATTACCGGTGACGCCCGCGTGGAAAGCCGTGCTGGGCGTGCTGGCCTGGCCGACGATTGAAAGCCTCCCCTTCTCCCCCGATCTCGCGGTGTTGTGTACCCATGCGCGCCGCAATCTTGAGCTGCTGGAGTCACTGGGCGAAAAAGGCTGCAAAACCTGTATTATTCTCTCCTCCCCTCCGGACCAGTTCAGCGAGCTAAAAGCTTGCGCCGCCCGTTATCAGATGCGGCTACTGGGGCCGAACAGCCTCGGGTTACTGGCCCCGTGGCAGGGGCTGAACGCCAGCTTCTCGCCGGTGCCCATCCGCAAGGGCAAGCTGGCCTTTATCTCGCAGTCCGCCGCCGTCTCCAACACGATACTGGACTGGGCGCAGCAGCGCGAAATGGGCTTCTCCTATTTTATCGCGCTCGGCGACAGCCTCGATATCGACGTCGACGATCTGCTCGATTATCTGGCGCGCGATAGTAAAACCAGCGCTATTCTGCTGTATCTCGAGCAACTCAGCGACGCACGCCGCTTTGTCTCTGCCGCCCGTAGCGCATCGCGTAATAAGCCCATTCTGGTGATTAAAAGTGGTCGTAGCCCAGCGGCACAGCGGCTACTGCACGTGAATTCGGGAATGGATCCGGCCTGGGATGCGGCTATCCAGCGCGCGGGTTTGCTCCGCGTACAGGACACGCACGAACTGTTTTCTGCCGTTGAAACGCTCAGTCATATGCGGCCGCTACGCGGCGAGCGACTGATGATCATCAGCAACGGCGCGGCGCCTGCGGCGCTAGCGTTAGATGAACACTGGGCGCGTAATGGCAAGCTGGCCACGCTGAGCGACGAGACGCGCCAGCAGCTTCAACAGCTATTGCCCGATACCGTCGAGGCTAACAACCCGCTGGATTTACGTGATGATGCCAGTATTGGCCACTATCTGGCGGCGGTGAATGTATTGCTGAATAGCCCGGACCTCGATGCGCTGATGGTCATCCACTCACCCAGCGCCACCGCGCCAGGCAGCGAAAGCGCCGCGGCCTTGATTGACCTGATTAAGCAACACCCACGCGGCAACTACATCAGCGTACTGACCAACTGGTGCGGCGAGTATTCATCGATAGAAGCGCGCCGGATGTTCAGCGATGCCGGGATCCCGACCTACCGCACGCCGGAAGGCACCATTACTGCCTTTATGCATATGGTGGAGTACCGGCGCAACCAGAAGCAGCTACGGGAAACCCCGGCCCTACCGCACAGCCTGACCGCCAATACCGGCCAGGCGCATGAATTATTACAGCAAGCGATTGATAACGGCATCAGCGCACTGGACACGCACGAAGTACGGCCAATTTTAGCCGCTTACGGCCTGAATACGCTTCCCACCTGGATTGCCGCAGACAGCGCCGAGGCCGTACACATTGCCGAGCAGATTGGTTATCCGGTCGCGCTTAAGCTTCGTTCGCCGGACATTCCGCATAAATCGGAAGTTCAGGGCGTCATGCTCTACCTGCGTACCGCCAGCGAAGTGCAGCAGGCGGCGGACGCCATCCTTGACCGTGTAAAAATGACCTGGCCACAGGCACGTATTCACGGGCTGCTGGTGCAAAGTATGGCTAACCGCGCTGGCGCTCAGGAGCTGCGCGTCGTCGTCGAACACGATCCGGTTTTCGGACCGCTGATTATGCTGGGTGAAGGCGGTGTGGAATGGCGCGCAGAGGATCAGGCCGCTGTCGCCTTACCGCCGTTGAATATGACGCTGGCGCGCTATCTGGTCATTCAGGCGATTAAAAACAAGAAAATCCGCGGGCGTAGCGCGCTGCGGCCGCTGGATGTTGCGGGGTTGAGCCAACTGCTGGTACAGGTGTCGAACCTGATTGTGGATTGCCCGGAGATTCAGCGGCTGGATATTCACCCGCTGCTTGCCTCTGGCAACGAATTTACCGCTCTGGACGTGACGCTGGATATTGCGCCATTTAGCGGGTCAAGCGAAAGTCGACTGGCGGTGCGGCCTTACCCGCAGCACCTTGAAGAGTGGGTGACCATGAAGAACGGCGAGCGCTGCCTGTTCCGCCCAATTCTGCCGGAAGACGAGCCGCTACTGCAGCAGTTTATCGCCCGGGTGACGAAAGAAGATCTTTATTACCGCTATTTCAGCGAGATCAACGAATTTACCCACGACGATTTAGCCAATATGACGCAGATCGACTACGATCGAGAAATGGCTTTCGTGGCAGTCTATTCGTCAGGCGATCGTACCGAGATCCTGGGAGTGACTCGCGCGATTTCCGATCCCGACAACATTGATGCGGAATTTGCTGTATTAGTGCGCTCCGACCTGAAAGGTCTGGGGCTGGGTGGGCGTCTGCTGGACAAACTTATTGGCTACACCCGATCTCATGGTTTACAGCGCCTGAATGGTATTACCATGCCAAACAATCGTGGAATGATTGCCCTGGCGAGGAAGCTCGGTTTTGACGTAGATATTCAGCTGGAAGATGGCATTGTCGGGCTGTCATTAAGGCTAAGTGATGACTAAGCTGCTGGAAATGCTGCCCTTACCCGACAGAGATGGTATCATTGACCGCTTACGTCGTCTGCGTGGTACAGAGGACCCTTCACTAAACCAGAGAAGAAACGCACTGTGATGTTGTCAAAATTTAAGCGTAATAAACATCAACAACACCTTGCCCAACTACCCAAGCTTTCACAGTCTGTTGATGATATTGAGTTTTTTTATGCTCCAGCAGATTTTCGTGAAGCGTTGCTCGCAAAAATCGCCAGCGCCACGCGCCGAATCTGTATCGTCGCGTTGTACCTTGAGCAGGACGACGCCGGAAAGATGATTCTGCAAGCCCTGTACGATGCCAAACGTCAACGCCCGGAACTCGATGTTCGCGTGCTGGTTGACTGGCATCGCGCACAGCGTGGGCGCATTGGTGCTGCCGCATCCAATACCAACGCGGACTGGTACTGCCGCACCGCAAAAGAGAACCCAGGTGTCGAGGTTCCCGTTTATGGCGTGCCGGTAAATACCCGTGAAGCGCTCGGCGTACTGCACTTTAAAGGCTTCATCATTGATGACTGCGTGCTGTATAGCGGCGCGAGCATCAATGATGTCTATCTGCATCAGCACGATAAATATCGTTATGATCGCTACCAGTGTATTCGCAATCCGCAGATGGCCGATATCATGTTCAACTGGGTATCGGAGAATCTGGTCGAAGGCCGTGGCGTGAATCGTCTGGACAACACTGAGCGTCCGAAAAGCCCGGAAATCAAAAATGATATCCGCCAGTATCGCCAGGAACTGCGTGATACCAGCTACCATTTCACAGGTAATGCCGGTGATGATGAGCTGACGGTTACGCCGCTGGTTGGTCTGGGGAAAACCAGCCAGCTGAATAAAGCGATTTTCCACCTGATGCCGTGCACCGAAGAAAAGCTCACTATCTGCACCCCTTACTTTAACCTGCCAGCATTGCTGGTCCGCAGCATCATTCGTCTGCTGCGCGAAGGGAAGAAAGTGGAGATTATCGTCGGTGACAAAACGGCGAATGACTTCTATATTCCGGAAAATGAGCCGTTTAAAATTATCGGCGCGCTGCCTTATCTGTATGAAATTAACCTGCGCCGCTTCCTGAGCCGCCTGCAATATTACATCAATACCGATCAGCTGACGGTGCGCCTGTGGAAAGATGGCGATAATAGCTATCACCTGAAAGGGATGTGGGTCGACAACGAGTGGATTCTGCTGACCGGCAATAACCTCAACCCTCGTGCGTGGCGTCTTGATCTGGAAAACGCGGTGCTGATTCACGATCCGAAAAAGCAGCTGGCGTCGATGCGCCAGAAAGAGCTGGATCTTATCCGTAAGCACACAACGGTGGTTAATCACTTCCGCGACCTACAAAGCATCGCGGACTATCCGGTAAAAGTGCGCAAGCTGATTCGCCGTCTGCGTCGAATTCGTATCGACAGGCTGATTAGCCGTATCCTGTAAACTGAAGCCCCGCACATCGGGGCTTTTTTATGACTGGAGTCTTTATGCTACGTCCTCTTCTGATGTGCACAATGCTGGCGCTCAGCGGTTGCAGCCACATGGCGAACGATAGCTGGAGCGGGCAGGATAAAGCTCAGCATTTTATTGCCTCGGCCATGCTTTCAGCCGCCGGTAATGAGTATGCGCAGCACCAGGGGCTCAGCCGCGATCGCAGCGCGGCGGTTGGCCTGATGTTTTCCGTCAGCCTGGGGGCGTCAAAAGAGCTTTGGGACAGCCGCCCGGCGGGGAGCGGCTGGAGCTGGAAAGACTTAGCCTGGGACGTTGCCGGCGCCACCACCGGCTATGCAGTGTGGCAGCTCGCGCAACATTAAACTACAGGCGTAGACCTTTTCCTTTGCGATGCAGCTTAAGTGAGACCAGGAAAGCAATCGCCGCCATTACCGTCACATACCAGAAGAAGGCGGTTTCGATACCCGCAGACTTCATCGACAACGCCACGTATTCGGCTGAACCGCCAAACAAGGCGTTAGCCACCGCATAAGACAAGCCTACCCCCAACGCGCGCACCTGCGCCGGGAACATTTCAGCTTTCAGGATCCCGCTAATAGAGGTATAGAAGCTGGTAATAAGCAGCGCGCACATGACTAACGCAAATGCCGCGTACGGTGATGTGACGTTCTGCAGCGCGGAGAGAATCGGCACGGTAAACAGGGTTGCCAGCGCGCCAAAGCAGAGCATCGAGGTACGGCGGCCGACTTTATCCGACAGCAGTCCAAAGAACGGCTGAACCAGCATGTAGACGAACAGCGCGGCAGTCATAATGACGCTTGCCAGATTGGCGCTCATCCCGGCGGTGTTTACGAGATATTTCTGCATATAGGTCGTAAAGGTGTAGAAGCTCAGCGAGCCTGCGGCGGTGAAACCGAGCACCATCACAAATGCCTTGCGGTTACGCCACAGCCCTTTGAATGAACCGGCCTCCTTTAGCGTGCGCGTCTCTTTCTGTGAGGTTTCATCCAGTTGGCGACGCAGCCACAGGGCGACAATCGCCAGTACGGCCCCCAGGGCAAATGGAATTCGCCATCCCCAGGCGTGAAGATCTTCGCTGCTAAGCACATTTTGAAGAATTACCACCACCAGTACAGCCAGCAATTGACCGCCAATCAGCGTGACATACTGGAAGGACGCATAGAAGCCCTTACGACCTTCAACCGCTACCTCACTCATGTAGGTGGCACTGGTACCATACTCGCCGCCGACGGACAGCCCCTGGAACAAACGCGCCAGCAGTAGCAGTGCGGGAGCCCAGGTGCCAATCACGCTGTAGCCCGGCAAACAAGCAATAACTAACGAGCCGAAGCACATCATGCATACGGAAATGAGCATCGAGACCTTACGTCCACGGCGGTCTGCGATGCGGCCAAATAGCCAACCACCGATTGGGCGCATCAGAAAACCCGCGGCGAATACGCCAGCAGTTTGTAGCAGTTGGGTAGTGGTATTGCCTGACGGGAAAAAGATGTGAGCAAAATAGAGGGAACAGAACGAGTAGACGTAGAAATCAAACCACTCAACAAGGTTCCCTGATGATGCCCCGACAATTGCCATCACGCGACGGCGAGTATCGCTGTTGGTCAGCGATTCTTCTGGGGTCACACTGGTTACGGCCATTTGTTAACTCCTGCCAAAAGCGCTCTCCTGCCTTACCGGGCGTACACGTCACGCAGGCAGATATTTTAGTAAATGAAATGTTATATAATTGTTATTTACAAATTAGTGATGAGAGTCACATTTTCTGTTAGCAGGATCACGATTTAGGATTAGCTGCAGGAGGAATAGAGGGAAATGGAGTGGAAAAAAAGTGGAGTATTGTGCATCACGTGCACATAAGGAGATGTTAGCGCCAACATCCGGCATGTGAGACGGGATCGTACAGACGCAAAAAAGCCCATCCGTCAGGATGGGCTTCTTCACTAATTGATGCCTGGCAGTTCCCTACTCTCGCATGGGGAGACCCCACACTACCATCGGCGCTACGGCGTTTCACTTCTGAGTTCGGCATGGGGTCAGGTGGGACCACCGCGCTACAGCCGCCAGGCAAATTCTGTTTATCAACACGCCTTAGCATGTCGATGTCATCTGTAATCAAGCTGAATCTTCGTCTCTTCGCCAAAACATCTTCGGCGTTGTAAGGTTAAGCCTCACGGTTCATTAGTATCGGTTAGCTCAACGTATCGCTACGCTTACACACCCGACCTATCAACGTCGTCGTCTTCAACGTTCCTTCAGGACCCTTAAAGGGTCAGGGAGAACTCATCTCGGGGCAAGTTTCGTGCTTAGATGCTTTCAGCACTTATCTTTTCCGCATTTAGCTACCGGGCAATGCCATTGGCATGACAACCCGAACACCAGTGATGCGTCCACTCCGGTCCTCTCGTACTAGGAGCAGCCCCCCTCAATTCTCCAGCGCCCACGGCAGATAGGGACCGAACTGTCTCACGACGTTCTAAACCCAGCTCGCGTACCACTTTAAATGGCGAACAGCCATACCCTTGGGACCTACTTCAGCCCCAGGATGTGATGAGCCGACATCGAGGTGCCAAACACCGCCGTCGATATGAACTCTTGGGCGGTATCAGCCTGTTATCCCCGGAGTACCTTTTATCCGTTGAGCGATGGCCCTTCCATTCAGAACCACCGGATCACTAAGACCTGCTTTCGCACCTGCTCGAGCCGTCACTCTCGCAGTCAAGCTAGCTTATGCCTTTGCACTAACCTCCTGATGTCCGACCAGGATTAGCTAACCTTCGTGCTCCTCCGTTACTCTTTAGGAGGAGACCGCCCCAGTCAAACTACCCACCAGACACTGTCCGCAACCCGGGTAACGGGTCTACGTTAGAACACCAGCCATTAAAGGGTGGTATTTCAAGGATGGCTCCACACGAACTGGCGTCCGCGCTTCAAAGCCTCCCACCTATCCTACACATCAAGGACCAGTGTTCAGTGTCAAGCTATAGTAAAGGTTCACGGGGTCTTTCCGTCTTGCCGCGGGTACACTGCATCTTCACAGCGAGTTCAATTTCACTGAGTCTCGGGTGGAGACAGCCTGGCCATCATTACGCCATTCGTGCAGGTCGGAACTTACCCGACAAGGAATTTCGCTACCTTAGGACCGTTATAGTTACGGCCGCCGTTTACCGGGGCTTCGATCAAGAGCTTCGCGTTGCCGCTAACCCCATCAATTAACCTTCCGGCACCGGGCAGGCGTCACACCGTATACGTCCACTTTCGTGTTTGCACAGTGCTGTGTTTTTAATAAACAGTTGCAGCCAGCTGGTATCTTCGACTGATTTCAGCTCCATCCGCAAGGGACTTCACCTACGTATCAGCGTGCCTTCTCCCGAAGTTACGGCACCATTTTGCCTAGTTCCTTCACCCGAGTTCTCTCAAGCGCCTTGGTATTCTCTACCTGACCACCTGTGTCGGTTTGGGGTACGATTTGATGTTACCTGATGCTTAGAGGCTTTTCCTGGAAGCAGGGCATTTGTTACTTCAGCACCGTAGTGCCTCGTCATCACACCTCAGCGTTAGTAGCGTTCCGGATTTACCTAAAACACCCGCCTACATGCTTAAACCGGGACAACCGTCGCCCGGCTAACATAGCCTTCTCCGTCCCCCCTTCGCAGTAACACCAAGTACAGGAATATTAACCTGTTTCCCATCGACTACGCCTTTCGGCCTCGCCTTAGGGGTCGACTCACCCTGCCCCGATTAACGTTGGACAGGAACCCTTGGTCTTCCGGCGTGCGGGTTTTTCACCCGCATTATCGTTACTTATGTCAGCATTCGCACTTCTGATACCTCCAGCATCCCTCACGAGACACCTTCGCAGGCTTACAGAACGCTCCCCTACCCAACAACACATAGTGTCGCTGCCGCAGCTTCGGTGCACAGTTTAGCCCCGTTACATCTTCCGCGCAGGCCGACTCGACCAGTGAGCTATTACGCTTTCTTTAAATGATGGCTGCTTCTAAGCCAACATCCTGGCTGTCTGAGCCTTCCCACATCGTTTCCCACTTAACTGTGACTTTGGGACCTTAGCTGGCGGTCTGGGTTGTTTCCCTCTTCACGACGGACGTTAGCACCCGCCGTGTGTCTCCCGTGATAACATTCTTCGGTATTCGCAGTTTGCATCGGGTTGGTAAGTCGGGATGACCCCCTAGCCGAAACAGTGCTCTACCCCCGAAGATGAGTTCACGAGGCGCTACCTAAATAGCTTTCGGGGAGAACCAGCTATCTCCCGGTTTGATTGGCCTTTCACCCCCAGCCACAAGTCATCCGCTAATTTTTCAACATTAGTCGGTTCGGTCCTCCAGTTAGTGTTACCCAACCTTCAACCTGCCCATGGCTAGATCACCGGGTTTCGGGTCTATACCCTGCAACTTAACGCCCAGTTAAGACTCGGTTTCCCTTCGGCTCCCCTATACGGTTAACCTTGCTACAGAATATAAGTCGCTGACCCATTATACAAAAGGTACGCAGTCACACCCCAAAGGGTGCTCCCACTGCTTGTACGTACACGGTTTCAGGTTCTTTTTCACTCCCCTCGCCGGGGTTCTTTTCGCCTTTCCCTCACGGTACTGGTTCACTATCGGTCAGTCAGGAGTATTTAGCCTTGGAGGATGGTCCCCCCATATTCAGACAGGATACCACGTGTCCCGCCCTACTCTTCGAGTTCACAACCTGTGCATTTTGGTGTACGGGACTATCACCCTGTACCGTCGGACTTTCCAGACCGTTCCACTAACACACAAGCTGATTCAGACTCTGGGCTGCTCCCCGTTCGCTCGCCGCTACTGGGGGAATCTCGGTTGATTTCTTTTCCTCGGGGTACTTAGATGTTTCAGTTCCCCCGGTTCGCTTCATTACGCTATGGATTCACGTAATGATAGTGTGTCGAAACACACTGGGTTTCCCCATTCGGAAATCGCCGGTTATAACGGTTCATATCACCTTACCGACGCTTATCGCAGATTAGCACGTCCTTCATCGCCTCTGACTGCCAGGGCATCCACCGTGTACGCTTAGTCGCTTAACCTCACAACCCGAAGATGTTTCACTTCGTGTTGCGAAAATTTGAGAGACTCGAACACACCTTTTATCTGTTCTTATTACGGAGAACAGACACAGTGTGTCGTTTCAATTTTCAGCTTGATCCAGATTTTTAAAGAGCAAATATCTCAAACGTCACCCGAAGATGAGTTTTGAGATATTAAGGTCGGCGACTTTCACTCACACAAACCAGCAAGTGGCGTCCCCTAGGGGATTCGAACCCCTGTTACCGCCGTGAAAGGGCGGTGTCCTGGGCCTCTAGACGAAGGGGACACTGAAGTCTCAATCGCAAGACGCCTTGCTATTTACTTTTCATCAGACAATCTGTGTGAGCACTTCAAAGAACGCTTCTTTAAGGTAAGGAGGTGATCCAACCGCAGGTTCCCCTACGGTTACCTTGTTACGACTTCACCCCAGTCATGAATCACAAAGTGGTAAGCGCCCTCCCGAAGGTTAAGCTACCTACTTCTTTTGCAACCCACTCCCATGGTGTGACGGGCGGTGTGTACAAGGCCCGGGAACGTATTCACCGTAGCATTCTGATCTACGATTACTAGCGATTCCGACTTCATGGAGTCGAGTTGCAGACTCCAATCCGGACTACGACATACTTTATGAGGTCCGCTTGCTCTCGCGAGGTCGCTTCTCTTTGTATATGCCATTGTAGCACGTGTGTAGCCCTACTCGTAAGGGCCATGATGACTTGACGTCATCCCCACCTTCCTCCAGTTTATCACTGGCAGTCTCCTTTGAGTTCCCGGCCGAACCGCTGGCAACAAAGGATAAGGGTTGCGCTCGTTGCGGGACTTAACCCAACATTTCACAACACGAGCTGACGACAGCCATGCAGCACCTGTCTCAGAGTTCCCGAAGGCACCAAAGCATCTCTGCTAAGTTCTCTGGATGTCAAGAGTAGGTAAGGTTCTTCGCGTTGCATCGAATTAAACCACATGCTCCACCGCTTGTGCGGGCCCCCGTCAATTCATTTGAGTTTTAACCTTGCGGCCGTACTCCCCAGGCGGTCTATTTAACGCGTTAGCTCCGGAAGCCACGCCTCAAGGGCACAACCTCCAAATAGACATCGTTTACGGCGTGGACTACCAGGGTATCTAATCCTGTTTGCTCCCCACGCTTTCGCACCTGAGCGTCAGTCTTCGTCCAGGGGGCCGCCTTCGCCACCGGTATTCCTCCAGATCTCTACGCATTTCACCGCTACACCTGGAATTCTACCCCCTCTACGAGACTCAAGCTTGCCAGTTTCAAATGCAGTTCCCAGGTTGAGCCCGGGGATTTCACATCTGACTTAACAAACCGCCTGCGTGCGCTTTACGCCCAGTAATTCCGATTAACGCTTGCACCCTCCGTATTACCGCGGCTGCTGGCACGGAGTTAGCCGGTGCTTCTTCTGCGAGTAACGTCAATCGCTGAGGTTATTAACCACAACGCCTTCCTCCTCGCTGAAAGTACTTTACAACCCGAAGGCCTTCTTCATACACGCGGCATGGCTGCATCAGGCTTGCGCCCATTGTGCAATATTCCCCACTGCTGCCTCCCGTAGGAGTCTGGACCGTGTCTCAGTTCCAGTGTGGCTGGTCATCCTCTCAGACCAGCTAGGGATCGTCGCCTAGGTGAGCCGTTACCCCACCTACTAGCTAATCCCATCTGGGCACATCCGATGGTGTGAGGCCCGAAGGTCCCCCACTTTGGTCTTGCGACGTTATGCGGTATTAGCTACCGTTTCCAGTAGTTATCCCCCTCCATCGGGCAGTTTCCCAGACATTACTCACCCGTCCGCCACTCGTCACCCAAGAGCAAGCTCTCTGTGCTACCGTTCGACTTGCATGTGTTAGGCCTGCCGCCAGCGTTCAATCTGAGCCATGATCAAACTCTTCAATTTAAGTTTGATGCTCGTGAATTAAACTTCGTAATGAATTACGTGTTCACTCAGAGACTTGGTATTCATTTTTCGTCTTGCGACGTTAAGAATCCGTATCTTCGAGTGCCCACACAGATTGTCTGATAAATTGTTAAAGAGCAGTGCCGCTTCGCTTTTTCTCAGCGGCGCAGGGTGTGCATAATACGCCACCCTGCTACGAAGTCAAGCGTTTATTTTCGCTTTCTTCGCCGACGTTCTCAGGAGAACCTCGTTGACCCGGCGGCTTGTTTGCCGTTGTTCCGTGTCAGTGGAGGCGCATTATAGGGAGAAAATGAGAAGCCGCAAGTATAAAATAGAAAAAAGTTTTCACGCGCTCACTTTTCATTCAATTATCTTATTTTTGCCTGGTTTTTAAACAAAAACGAGCCCCGTAGGGCTCGTTTTCTTCTTTTTGTGACTTACTGCACTGCCACAATCTGATCGTCTTTCACTTCCAGGCGAATGGTTTTACCCGGCAACAGCTCGCCAGACAAGATTTGCTGTGCCAGCGGGTTCTCAATCTGCTGCTGGATAGCACGTTTCAGCGGACGTGCGCCATACACCGGATCGTAACCATTTTTACTCAGCAGTTGCAGAGCTTCGTCAGAGATCTGTGTTTCATAGCCACGTTCTTCCAGACGTTTGTACAAACGCTGCAGCTGAATCTGCGCAATCGACGCAATGTGTTTTTCACCCAACGGATGGAAAACAACCACTTCATCAATACGGTTGATGAACTCTGGACGGAAGCTGTGGCTGACCACGCCCAGTACCAGATCTTTCATATGCCCGTAGTCCAGTTCACCGAAGCGCTCCTGAATCAGGTCAGAACCGAGGTTAGAGGTCATGATGACCACCGTGTTACGGAAGTCGACCGTTCTCCCCTGCCCGTCGGTCAGACGCCCATCGTCCAGAACCTGCAGCAGAATGTTGAATACATCCGGATGCGCTTTCTCTACTTCATCCAGCAGGATGACGGAGTAAGGACGACGACGCACCGCCTCTGTCAGATAGCCGCCCTCTTCATAACCGACATATCCCGGAGGCGCGCCCACGAGACGAGACACGGAGTGTTTCTCCATAAACTCGGACATGTCGATACGCACCATCGCGTCATCGCTGTCGAACATAAAGTTAGCCAGCGCTTTACACAGTTCGGTTTTACCTACCCCGGTTGGCCCCAGGAACAGGAATGAACCAATCGGACGGTTCGGGTCAGACAGCCCTGCACGGCTACGGCGAATCGCGTTAGAGACCGCTTCAACCGCTTCGTTCTGGCCAATCACGCGGCTATGCAGATCCTGCTCCATACGCAGCAGCTTCTCACGCTCACCTTCCAGCATACGGGCCACCGGAATACCGGTCCAACGCGCCAGTACTTCGGCAATCTCCGCATCCGTCACCTTATTACGCAGCAGGCGCATGGTTTTGCCTTCGGACAGCGTCGCCGCTTCCAACTGTTTTTCCAGTTCCGGAATTTTGCCGTACTGCAGCTCGGACATCCGCGCCAGGTCACCGACACGACGCGCCTGTTCGATGGCGATTTTCGCCTGCTCCAGCTCCGCTTTGATAGTTTGCGTCCCAGAGAGTGACGCTTTTTCCGCTTTCCACTCTTCTTCTAACTCAGAGTACTGACGCTCTTTATCGCTCAGCTCGTCGTTCAGCATGTCGAGACGTTTCTTACTCGCCTCGTCAGACTCTTTCATCAGCGCCTGCTGTTCCAGCTTCAACTGAATGATACGGCGATCGAGACGGTCGAGCTCTTCCGGCTTCGAGTCAATCTGCATACGAATGCTGGAAGCTGCTTCATCGATAAGGTCGATGGCTTTATCCGGCAACTGACGGTCGGCAATATAGCGGTGAGAGAGCGTCGCCGCCGCGACAATCGCCGGGTCGGTGATCTGCACGTGGTGATGCAGTTCATAACGCTCTTTCAGACCACGCAAAATCGCAATGGTGTCTTCCACCGACGGCTCTGCCACGAACACTTTCTGGAAGCGACGTTCCAGCGCCGCATCTTTTTCAATGTACTGACGATATTCATCCAGCGTGGTCGCACCAACGCAGTGCAGTTCCCCGCGCGCCAGCGCCGGTTTCAGCATATTACCGGCATCCATGGCGCCATCGGCTTTACCCGCGCCAACCATGGTGTGCAGCTCGTCGATAAACAGGATGACGTTGCCTTCCTGTTTTGCCAGATCGTTCAGCACGCCTTTCAGACGCTCTTCAAACTCACCGCGGTATTTCGCCCCGGCCACCAGCGCCCCCATATCCAACGCCAGTACGCGGCGGCCTTTCAAGCCTTCCGGCACTTCACCGTTGATAATACGTTGCGCCAGCCCTTCAACAATGGCGGTTTTACCGACGCCCGGCTCACCGATCAAGACGGGGTTATTTTTAGTACGACGTTGCAGTACCTGGATGGTACGACGAATTTCTTCATCACGGCCGATCACCGGGTCGAGCTTGCCTTGCTCGGCGCGTTCAGTCAGATCGACAGTGTATTTTTTCAATGCCTGACGTTGGTCCTCGGCACCCTGGTCATTCACGCTTTCACCTCCACGCATCTGTTCAATTGCCTGAGTGATATTGGCGGTAGTTGCGCCCGCGGTTTTTAGCAGGTCGGTCAGAGTGCCACGAGACTCAAGCGCCGCCAGAACGAACAGTTCTGACGAAATAAAGTTATCGCCGCGTTTTTGCGCCAGCTTGTCGCACAGATTCAGCACGCGCATCAGATCCTGAGACGGCTGCACGTCTCCCCCGGTGCCTTCCACCTGAGGTAAACGGCTCAGCGCCTGATCGATAGCCGTGCGTAGCTGGCCGGCATTAATGCCCGCGGATGTTAATAAAGGACGTACCGAGCCCCCTTCCTGATTCAGCAAGGCGCTCATTAAATGAAGAGGTTCGATAAATTGGTTGTCGTGCCCCAGTGCGAGTGACTGAGCATCGGCAAGAGCAAGCTGGAATTTATTGGTAAGACGATCCAGACGCATGACTCCTCCCATATATAGGTCAATTTTGCTACAGGAGATTAAATGAGGTCATCCCTCAATTATTCAAGGTTAAATGACCTGGTCTATGAGAAAAAAATGTCTGCCTTCTGGATCGTCTTGATTCTATAGGTTATATCAGCCAGATGAAACTTGCCATACGACCCGTAATACGGTCGCGGCGATAAGAGAAAAAATCATCCTTTTCGCTGAAAGTACAGCGGTCGCCGCCAAAGACGGCGGTGACGCCAATATTCCCTAAACGCTGACGTGCCAAAAGGTAGATGTCGGCATAATATTTTTCGCCTGCTGGACGAAATGCGCTAACCGCGTTGGCGTCTTTGGCCATAAACGCTTCACGCACTTCCGGGCCGACTTCAAAAGCCTGCGGACCAATCGCCGGGCCAAACCAGGCAAGGATATTTTCGGGACGGTCTTTGAAGCAGGCGACGGTCTCTTCCAGCACGCCGTCGCATAAACCGCGCCAGCCCGCATGTGCCGCGGCCACTTCCGTTCCTGCTTTATTGCAAAACAGAACCGGAAGGCAATCCGCTGTCATCACCGCGCACACTGTCCCGGGCGTATTACTGTAGGAGGCATCCGCACGCTTCGAAGCATAGGGCTCGCCGGTCAGATGCAGCACATCTTTACCGTGCACCTGCTCCAGCCACACCGGTTTCGACGGCAGTTGGCCCGCCGCGAACATACGCTTACGGTTCTCCTCAACGTGTTCGGGATTATCACCACAGTGAGCGCCGAGATTCAGAGAATCCCACGCGCCTTCACTGACGCCACCGACGCGCGTTGAACTACAGGCGGCCACGCCTTGCGGCAGCGGCCATTCCGGGACAATGATTTTGGTCATAACCAGTCTACGTCATCCTTATGTTCTTCAAAGTCGGCACGCATCGCGGCGATCAAATCGACCATATCCTGCGGGATAGGCGCATGCCATTCCATTTCAATCCCCGAGATCGGGTGATAGAGACGCAGCATAGTCGCATGCAGCGCCTGGCGGTCAAACTTACGCAGTACGGAAATGAACTCATCCGACGCGCCTTTTGGCGGACGCGGACGGCCACCGTAGACCTGATCGCCCACCAGCGGATGGGTGATGTGCGCCATGTGCACGCGGATCTGGTGCGTACGCCCGGTTTCCAGACGCAGCCGCAGACGCGTGTGCACACGGAAGTGTTCCATAATACGATAGTGCGTTACCGCCGGTTTCCCCATCGGGTGAACCGCCATGTGCGTACGTTTGGTCGGGTGACGGCTAATCGGTTCCTCAACGGTACCGCCCGCAGTCATGTGACCAATCGCCACCGCTTCATACTCGCGGGTAATCTCGCGCAGCTGCAGTGATTCAACCAGGCGTGTTTGCGCCGGAACGGTTTTGGCCACCACCATTAAACCGGTGGTGTCTTTATCCAGACGGTGGACGATGCCCGCACGCGGCACATCGGCAATCGGCGGATAGTAATGCAGCAGCGCATTCAGCACCGTGCCATCCGGGTTACCAGCGCCCGGGTGAACAACCAGGTCGCGCGGCTTATTGATGACGAGGATATCATCATCTTCATATACAATATCGAGTGGGATATCCTGCGCTTCAAAGCGGATCTCTTCGTCGATTTCAGCATCGATAGCGACGGACTCGCCACCCATGACTTTTTCTTTCGGCTTGTCTGAAACTTTGCCATTGACCTGAACGCGCTGGTCGAGGATCCACTCTTTTATGCGCGATCGCGAATAATCAGGGAACATTTCGGCCAAAGCCTGATCTAAGCGTTGACCGAGTTGTGACTCGGACACCGTTGCGGTGAGTTGTACTCGTTGTGCCATATACAGCTTCTTCGTTAACGTTGGGTTTTTACGGCTTCGCCGTTTAATATAGTGTGCTATTGTAGCTGGTCTTAATCGGGAACAGGAACTGTGAATATCCCGTATAAACATTTTGAGGAAAGTCAAAACGTCATGACGCGCATGAAATATCTGGTGGCAGCGGCCACGTTGAGCCTGGCTTTGGCGGGGTGCTCTGGTTCAAAGGAAGAGGTTCCTGATAATCCGCCTAATGAAATCTACGCAACTGCTCAGCAAAAGCTGCAGGACGGTAACTGGAAACAGGCAATAACGCAACTGGAAGCGTTGGATAACCGCTATCCGTTCGGGCCATATTCTCAACAGGTACAGCTGGATCTGATCTACGCATACTACAAAAATGCCGATCTGCCGCTGGCTCAGGCCGCCATTGACCGTTTCATTCGTCTGAACCCGACGCACCCGAACATCGACTACGTGATGTACATGCGCGGCTTAACCAACATGGCGCTGGACGATAGCGCGCTGCAGGGCTTCTTCGGCGTAGACCGCTCCGACCGCGATCCGCAGCACGCCCGTGACGCATTTAACGACTTCTCGAAGCTGGTGCGCGGCTACCCGAACAGTCAATACGTCACCGACGCCAACAAACGTCTTATCTTCCTGAAAGACCGTCTGGCGAAGTATGAACTTTCCGTTGTTGATTACTACACCGCCCGCGGCGCGTGGGTTGCTGTCGTAAACCGCGTCGAAAACATGATGCGTAACTTCCCGGATACTCAGGCGACTCGCGATGCTCTGCCGAAGATGGAAAATGCCTACCGCGAAATGCAGATGACGGCACAGGCTGATAAAGTCGCGAAAATCATTGCCGCCAACGGCAAAAGCACTCAGTCCTGATTCAAACCTTTTAGAAAGCAAAACGGCAGCCCGATGGCTGCCGTTTTTTTATTCGTTTTAATGACTTGCTGAAGCGGTTTAGCGCCAGGTCATCCTATCAAATATGGCTGTATTTTCCCGAATCGACAAGTAAAAAATCACTTCTTCCTGTCTTGACTCACAAAATGAATGCGCTGACAAAAAGTGACAAAATAATGTGATCTTTATCACACATTTTAAGCAAATCCGAGGTATGCTGGAATCACCAAGACGGAAAGACAAGAGGTAAAATTTATGACAATGAACATTACCAGTAAACAAATGGAAATTACTCCGGCTATTCGCCAGCATGTCGCAGACCGTCTCGCAAAATTGGAAAAATGGCAAACCCACTTAATCAACCCGCATATCATTCTGTCCAAAGAGCCACAGGGATTTGTAGCGGACGCCACGATGAACACCCCGAACGGGCATCTGGTCGCCAGTGCGAAACATGAAGATATGTATACCGCCATTAACGAATTGATCAACAAGCTGGAACGGCAGCTCAATAAGGTGCAACACAAAGGGGAAGCCCGTCGCGCCGCAACGTCGGTGAAAGACGCAAGCTTCGTAGAAGAAGTTGAAGAAGAGTAAACTGAACTTTGTACTTTAATGTGTATCGCCAACGCGCCTTCGGGCGCGTTTTTTATTGACAGAACGAAAACAGAACGAGTACTGTAAAACCTCATCACGCTAAGGATTTAACCTGATAGTGAAACTTCTACCGTTTTTCTTCGCATTCTTTTTTACCTTCCCCTGAATGGGAGGCGTTTCGTCGTGTGATAAAGAATGCGAAGACGAACAATAAGGCCTCCCGCACCGGGGGGCCTTTTTTATTGATAACAAGAAAGGCAAACATGATGACTTCGGAAAACCCGTTACTGGCGATACGCGATAAGATAAGCGCCCTTGATGAGAAATTAGTGAGCCTGCTGGCCGAGCGCCGTGGTCTGGCCATTGAGGTCGGTAAAGCCAAGCTGGCCTCTCACCGCCCGGTCCGCGATATCGACCGCGAGCGTGATCTGCTGGAGCGCTTGATTACGCTGGGCAAAACCCACCAGCTTGACGCGCACTACATCACCCGCCTGTTCCAGCTCATCATTGAAGATTCCGTGCTTACCCAGCAAACGCTGCTCCAGCAGCACCTGAATAAGATTAACCCACATTCAGCGCGTATTGCGTTTCTGGGCCCGAAAGGCTCCTACTCTCATCTGGCGGCCCGCCAGTACGCAGCCCGCCACTTTGAGCAGTTCATCGAAAGCGGCTGCCTGAAGTTTGCCGATATCTTTAACCAGGTTGAGACCGGCCAGGCTGACTACGCCGTGGTGCCGATTGAAAACACCAGCTCCGGCGGTATTAACGACGTCTACGACCTGCTGCAACACACCAGCCTGTCGATCGTGGGTGAAATGACGGTCCCTATCGACCACTGCGTGCTGGTAAACGGTACAACCACACTCGACACCATTGAGACGGTGTATAGCCACCCGCAACCGTTCCAGCAGTGCAGCCAGTTCCTGAGCCATTATCCGCAGTGGAAAATTGAGTACACCGAGAGCACCTCGGCAGCAATGGAGAAAGTGGCGCAGGCCAACTCACCAACCGTCGCGGCGCTGGGTAGCGAAGCCGGCGGCAAGCTGTATGGTTTGCAGGTGCTGGAACACTGCCAGGCAAATCAGACGCAGAACATCACACGTTTTCTGGTTCTGGCGCGCAAGGCGGTGAACGTCTCCGACCAGGTGCCAGCGAAAACCACCCTGCTGATCGCCACCGGGCAGCAGGCCGGTGCGCTGGTTGAAGCGCTGCTGGTATTGCGTAATCACAACCTGATCATGACCAAGCTCGAATCGCGCCCGATTCACGGCAATCCGTGGGAAGAGATGTTTTATCTCGACGTCCAGGCGAACCTGGACGCGCTGCCGATGCAAAAGGCGCTCAAAGAGCTTTCCGGTATTACCCGCTCGATGAAAGTGCTGGGTTGCTACCCAAGCGAAAACGTCGTACCGGTCGACCCGGTCTAACGTTCGATAAAAGGCCGTTTCTTCATCCCTGCCACCGCCACTGGCAGGGTGAAGATAGCGCCGGACAGTGGATACTTCGCCACCTCATCAGCCGACATATTCTCACGCGTCGTGGTAATAAACAGCGTACGCATATCCGCGCCACCGAAGCAGACCATTGTCGGGCAACGCACCGGCAGACGATATTCCGCAAGCTGCTCTCCCGTTGGTGAGAAGCGAGCCACTCGCCAGCCGTCAAACATCGCACTCCAGTAACAGCCTTCTTCATCGATGGCCGCGCCGTCCGGGATCCCCTCACCGTCTTTAAACAAGCGGAAAATCTCCCGAGTTCCCGGCTCGCCGTCGGCGTCCAGCGGCGTACGATAAATCACCCCGTTCGGCGTATCCGAGGTGTACATCCAGCGTTTATCCGCGCTGAATGCCAGACCGTTCGCGCCGTGAATATCACACTGAATCACCTTTGGCCTCAGTTGGTTATCGACCCTCACCAACAGCGCACCGTTGTAGTCACCCGGCCCCCAGAAGGTACCGGCATAAAAACGTCCATCGCGATCGGTGCCGCCGTCATTAAAGCGCGCCAGCTGTGGATTGCTTGGGTTATCGCAGATTTTATGCTGGAGCAGACCGCGGCTATCGGCAAGCCAGATTGCGCTGCGTAGCGCGACGATAAAGCCCCCCTTCTCCCGCAGCGCAAAACAGCCAACCTCTTCCGGGAACTGTAAGATCTGGTGGTCGCCCGTCGCAGGTACATAGCGGTGAATTTCACACTCCATGATATCCGCCCAGTACAGCGCCTGCTCGGCGTCACTCCAGGTCGGGCATTCCGGCAGATGTCCGGTGTAATCAAACAGCAGGTTTGCTTTAGCCATCGTCTTTATCCCATAAAAAAAGCCAGAGGATTTCCCCTGGCTTTCAAGTATATACAGTTTTCGGTTACTGCCGACTGTCATTCGCCTGGCGTAACAGGACGCGGCTCTCACTCTGGAAACGCTGCGCGTAGTCGCCGAACCAGTGTTCCACCTTACGGAAGCTGTCGATAAACGCCTGCTTATCGCCCTGCTCCAGCAGGCCAATTGCCTCGCCAAAACGCTGGTAGTAACGTTTAATCAGCGCCAGGTTGTTGCCGGACGACATAATAATGTCGGCGTACAACTGCGGATCCTGGGCAAACAGACGGCCTACCATCGCCAGTTCCAGGCGGTAGATCGGTGAAGAGAGCGCCAGCAGTTGTTCCAACTGCACGTTCTCTTCCGCCAGATGCAGGCCATAGGCGAAAGTCGCAAAGTGGCGCAGCGCCTGGATAAACGCCATATTCTGGTCATGCTCAACCGCGCTGATACGGTGCAAACGCGCGCCCCAAACCTGAATCTGCTCAAGGAACCACTGGTAGGCTTCCGGCTGGCGACCATCGCAGTAGACCACCACCTGTTTGGCCAGGCTGCCGCTGTCAGGGCCAAACATCGGGTGCAGCCCCACAACAGGCCCCGAATGTGCCGACAGCATCGCCTGAATCGGCCCGGCTTTCACCGAGGCCAGATCCACCAGAATGCAGTCCGCAGGTAATGGCGGCAGCTTCGCAATCACCTGTTCAGTCACATGGATTGGCACGCTGACGATGACCATACCGGCATCCGCCACCATTTCTGGCGCGTTTGCCCAGTCTTCTTTTTCCAACGTCCGCACCTGGTAGCCGGACAGGGTCAGCATTTTTTCAAACAGCCGTCCCATCTGGCCGCCGCCGCCGACAATCACCACCGGGCGCAGCGACGGACAGAGCGTTTTGAAGCCTTTGTCGTTTTCGCTGGAGTAGGACTCGCGCATCACCCGACGCAGCACGTCTTCAATCAAATCCGGCGGCACGCCTAATGCGGCAGCCTCTTTGCGACGCGAAGCCAGCATTGAAGCCTCACGTTCCGGAACATAAATCGGCAGGCCGTACTGGCTTTTGACTTCGCCAACTTCCGCCACCAGTTCCAGACGCTTCGCCAGCAGGTTCAGCAGCGCCTTATCCACTTCATCAATTTGATCGCGTAGCGCGGTCAGTTCAGCAACCATACAATCCTCTTACGCCAGACGAGCCGCCAGATGGCCGCGTAAATCCTTGTCGAGCTCACGCAGCAGCGCATCGGTCGTTTCCCAGCTGATGCATGCATCGGTTACCGATACGCCGTATTTCATATCACAGCGCGGCTGCTCGGAAGACTGATTGCCTTCGTGAATGTTGCTCTCAATCATCAGACCAATAATGGAACGGTTACCGTCCTTGATCTGCGCGACAACGGATTCCGCTACCGCAGGCTGACGACGGTAGTCTTTATTGGAATTACCATGACTGCAATCTACCATCAGCGATGCGCGCAGTCCCGCCTGTTCCATCTCTTTTTCACACTGCGCGACATCTTCCGGGCCGTAGTTCGGCTTTTTACCGCCGCGCAGAATTACGTGACCATCCGGGTTGCCCTGAGTGCGCAGCAGGCAAACCTGACCGGCCTGGTTGATACCCACGAAACGGTGCGGCATCGCCGCTGCGCGCATCGCGTTGATGGCGGTCGCCAGCGAGCCATCGGTGCCGTTTTTGAAACCGACCGGCATTGACAGGCCAGAAGCCATTTCGCGGTGAGTTTGTGATTCTGTGGTACGCGCGCCAATCGCTGACCAGCTGAACAGATCGCCCAGGTACTGCGGGCTGTTCGGATCCAGCGCTTCGGTTGCCAGCGGCAGCCCCATGCTGACCAGTTCAACCAACAGACGACGGGCAATTTTCAGTCCGCCTTCCACATCAAACGAGCCATCCATGTGCGGATCGTTGATAAGCCCTTTCCAGCCGACGGTGGTACGCGGCTTCTCAAAATAGACGCGCATCACCAGGTAGAGGCTATCGCTGACCTCTTCCGCCAGTGTTTTAAATCGACGCGCATATTCGATGGCAGCTTCAGGATCGTGGATGGAGCAAGGCCCACACACTACCAGCAGACGCGGATCGCGACCGGAGATAATGTCAGAAATCGTTTTACGTGACTGGGCGATTTGCGCTTCCTGCTCAACGGTGAGCGGGAATTCAGCTTTCAGCTGATCCGGGGTGATCAAAACCTGTTCATCGGCGATATTTACGTTGTTCAGCGCGTCTTTTTGCATGATGGCATTACCTGTTATGGCTCGTTTGCGATAGTTGTTTCCTCAATGAGGTGAACTCACAATATCACAACGAGTAAAGATATCAATCCAAAATACGTAAATTATTATTTACACCACCCTATTAATGGCAAAATAATCGCCATTAAAGTGTACAATAATAATTACACTTTTAATTAAGAGGTATAAAAAAGGGCGAACGCCAATGCGTTCACCCTGAGTTAAGCGCGCTACTCAGCTACGCGCGATAATCCCTGTGCGACCCTGCTGCGCCAGCGCACCCAGTCAATGGCAACAAACAGCAGCAAACTTGCCCCCATCACCGGCAACGCCAGACCAAGTGCCACGGTGACGACGAGTGTTACAGTACGCGCAGGCAGCGCCAATGCCAGCCAGCTTTGCGTCAGCGTTTGCAGCGGGCTGATCGATATCTGAGCAGGACGTTTAATCCACCAGAGCCGATAGCCCATCACAATCGCCACGCACAGCGCCAGCCCAAAGGCGATCAACAAAAGCTGGTTTGGTAAACCGAACAGGATCCCCATATGGAAATCAACACCCCAGCGCGTGAGCTTTGCCATCAGCGGGAAATCAGCAAACTGCGTGTAGTCGATAATCGCCAGAGAGTGCGGATCAACCGCTACGGCATCGACCTGCGTGGGCCAGCGTCGGTCGATCTCAGTTACCGTCCACGCGCGATCGGCGCTGCGCGGCGGGCGGATCTCCAGATGGGTTGCATCGATGCCGCCGCGCTGAGCAACGTTAAGGACGGCATCGATCCGATCCCAGGCGATCGGCGAGGCATGCGGCATCATCTCGTCAGCATGGCCGCGATGCTCCGCATGAGGATCCATCGCCATCATCTCACCACCGTGCAGTTGGGTATTGACCTGCGGTGTCAGCCAACCAAAAGCAGCGCGCAGCTTATCGACATTCCCTCCGGCCCACTGCGACCAGGTTAAGCCGGTGGCGGAGAACAGCAGCATCCCCACCAGTAGACACCAGCCAAGGGTGACATGAACGCGGCGCGTATTCTGCAGACGATTTTTAATGCGCCGCTTAGGGCGGGTAAAGGCCCACAGAGCGATTCCCCCCAACGCCGCTACCCACATCCACGAGGCGGCCAGCTCGCTGTACAAACGCCCCATATCCCCCAGCAGCAGCGAGCGATGCGCATAATCAATCCACTGACGCAGCGGTAAAATACCGCTGGTGCCATAGACCGTCATATCGCCTTTCACCGCCAACGTTACCGGATCAACAAAGATGGCGCGATTTTCCGAGGCCTGAAGCACCGGATCGGCAAACATCACGCGTGTGGTTTCACCCGCTTCCAACGCAGGTCGAACGGCGCTCAGACGCAACGGCGTATTCAATGCGCGTTCCGCAGCCGCAATCTGCACGGCTATTGGCTGCCGCTCTCCGCCAACGGTGCCGTGTAGCGCATCGCGATATAGCAGGTTCTCTAGCGGCGGCGTGGCGACATACAGTGTGCCCGTCAGGGCCGCGACGAAAATAAATGGCCCAACAAACAGACCGATAAAAAAATGCAGACGGCGCAGCAGGTGCACCCAAGCCGCCCGCGAGGTGCAGGTTGTCATACTCTTCCTTCATACATGCGAAAAGAGGTGTGACGCTAAGGCGTCATTTATCATTTTTAAGCAGGTAAAGCAGACAAACGCGGCGGCGCGCGGGTATCGGGGAAGAGCCAGGGGAAATAGCGCCAGTGGGTCACCAGAGGCGGGAAAGCGGTAATCGTCACGCGCAGCAACAGCGCGCACAGCAGTACGCACAGCGCCAGCATCATGCCGGGAACATGGGCCAACAGCACGCAGTAGCCACAGGCCTCACCGTGGTCGATGGGCATGCTGTCCGGCATCGAATGATGAGTGGGCATCGGCATGGTCATGTCATGGTGCATACCAGGCATCGCGCTCATCGGCGATTGCTGTAGCGATACAGAGACCAGCGGAGCAAAGATAATCAGCGCCATAGCTAACAGCGCAAGCCTGGCGGCCCACTGTTTCAGTGCTGTGATGTTGGATGCTCTGCCGCTCACACTACCCTCCAATGAATGAGGGCATTGTAAATGATTTAACAACTAAATGTTAACGAATGGTGCGTTTGAGGATAAAAAAAGGGCCAGCCTTTCGGCCAGCCCTTTTCTAACAGGATGTCGCTTGCGCGAATCTTAGTTAAGACGCTTCTATCTAATGCTATTGATATTTAAAAATATTTCTTTAAAAACATACTATTAAAGTCATCTACAGGGCAATGAAGTGCAGCCAAAAACATGCTGCATGGGCAAATTATGGTCATTTCTCATTACAATCTACAGCATCTTTTTCTGAAGCTATTTTACTGATAAAATTGATAAAATTGATAAAATTGATAAAATTGATAAAATTGATAAAATTGATAAATAGGTAATCAAATGAAAGAAGAAGAAGAAAATGTTATATTTTTGGAGCGAATTATACCCATATCTCGATTTTACACGACATCATATATATCAGAAAAAACTTCGAAATTAATATGGATTTTTTTCGCTCTAAACTCAATTTATATATTATTACACACAAAAATAATAACTTTAAAAGAACTTAGTATTTATTTTTTTAGTTTTGGTGTGGTTCCGAATCAACTGAGTAAATTGATTTTTATTTCTGCTGTTGCAATTTTTATAAAAGCAATAGTAAGCTTTCTTGGCGATATTAAAAACAATAGATATGAACGTGCATTAAATGCTTATAAGCTTAGAATATTAAGCAGAGATATTATTGGAAAACATATTTCTTTGATGGATGATACCAAATCAACATTCTCATCAATGAATGAGCAGCGAGAAAAATTAAATCAAGAACTTAATGAGGCCCAAGATAAAAAGAACAACCACAATCCCTCACTGAAAACATCACCTCAGGAAAAAAGAATAAGAGATTTTCATGAAAAAAAATACAACCATATCTTATTAAAAGTTCAAAAAAACAATTTAAAAAACGATGAAGACATAAAGGAATTAAGCAGATTAACAGATATATCAGGTTTACACATTAAAAGTTTGTATTTGATTTCTAAATCTTACAAAAAACAATGGTGGATTACAACTTTGACTAATTTCATTCCTCCAAGTATAACTATTATATATACATTTTACATTCATTTTGGTGAAAGTATCATTAGCATATTAAAACCCTAATATCTTCATTAAAATAACACACACCTTTTATTCAAAATGAATTAGAAATTAGATTAAAGCACGTTATTTTTATTGCCTCTTAAAATGAGGCAATAAAAATATTATTTTCAAGACAGAAAAAAGATCATTCGGTAACAGCACTATCATTTTGATATTTTTGAATTAAAAAATTTGCAGTCTTATCAATTTCAGGAAAAAGTGAACTGGCATGGACACCTAATGACTCTAATTCCTTTCTTATTTTTTTCTTGTGCTTTGCCTGGATGATTACATACTCTCGCTTTATCCACTCCTCTGGTTTAGTCCCCTTGAAGCCATTTGCACCATATAAAAAAAACGCGCCCGATTGAGCAATTATTCTTTTATTTGACATTTTTGGCTTAACATATATTGGATGTACGAGATCATATGGGTTTATTATATCTCGAAAATGAGACTTCTCCATTTTTATATGATATAAAAGCTGATCAACAGATTTATTTTTATTAAAAGCATCTTTCCCAATATCTCGTGATATAATTTCAAAAACTTCAGATTTATCTTTTATCTTGAGATTTGCTAAGTTTGACATACAACTGACACGGTCACTGTCATAATATCTCTTTCTGCTTTCAGGAACAAAATAAGCATAAACCAATCCATCTTGTAACCGTCTATCCTTTTTAAAGTCTTCAGTAGCAAACCATAATGCTATTAACGGGTTAATAGTCACATCCAGTAATCTAGTCGGTAAGTCAAAGTGTTGCATTCTGACGAGACGATCGAACATAGTTTGATCTTTCGAAAACTCTTCAGGATGAATAGATACAATGTCTCGGACAGTATAATTTTCATGCTCATAAAGTCTTACATCTGGTCTAAATAATTTTGGAAGCATAGACCAACCTGAATATTTTTGCCCTCTAAATGAAGTTGGACTCTTTCCTTCATTTCGCCATGATAATGCAATTTTAACAAAATCAGAGACAGATTCGATATCCATATTTTCACCTTATAGTTAACTTAAATTTGATAATGGGTTTAGACTTACAGCATCTTCAAGATGATCAGGGGAAAAATGTGCATATCGCATCGTCTCTCGGATATTCGCATGTCCTAAAATCTGTTGTAAGACTAAAATATTCCCGCCATTCATCATAAAATGACTAGCAAATGTATGGCGTAAAACATGAGTTTTCTGCCCTTCGGCTAACTGTATATCGGTCAGCGCGAGCATTTTTTTGAACTCCTGATAACAAGGATGAAACATTTTTCCCTGCAAAGGAGCAAGCTCATCATATAACCACTGAGGGATGGGTACCGTACGGTTCTTTTTGCCCTTCGTTTTCGTGAAGGTCAGCTTGTTGGGTGAAAGTTGTGAACGCGTAAGACGTTCTGCCTCGCTCCAGCGAGCTCCAGTCGCAAGACATATTTTGACGATGCGAGTTAAGTAAATTTTCCCATAGGATTCACAGGCGTTGAGCACTTCGCGAATCTGCGGCTGGGTAAGCCACGACATTTCTTTTTCAGCTTCTTTGAAAACTCGAACGCCTTCGAGAGGATTAGGCAGACTCCATTCACCCAAGCGTTTTAGCTCATTGAACACGGCCTCAAGATACTGCTGCTCCCGGTTCACAGTGACAGGCTTGGCAATCCACTTTTCAGGGTTAGCGTGATAGCCGTTATTAATTTCACCTTTGAGACGTTTATCGCGATAGTGTGCAAAATCTTTCGCTGTAAGTTGGATCGCAATTGGATCACCAAGACCCCGACAAACTATATGCAGTTTTGCCAATCTCGATTTGCTGGCAACAAGTGACTGCCCGTGTAGGTTATGCCAGAGCTCAATCAGTTCACTCAGGCGTCGACGATCTTCCTTCTCACCCATCCAGGGCTTATTTTGAGCCTCCTCACGGTAATACTGCTCAAAGGCAACAGCTTCCCCTTTAGTAGTGAACTTCTTTCGTACACGACGGCTATCAGCCCCATCGACACGGAAATCACAAAGCCAATCACCAGAGGCTAGTTTCTTTATTGCCATAATTATTTTAGTAAGTTCTGCTTAGGGTTAGGTGTACCAGACCAATACATTCAACCTCTGATACAGCACACTGGAAATCAGTGCCCGAGTTGCTTACTTTGATTTTGTTGCCTGGGATTCTAGCAACGTCATAGATATCATGATCACCATCGATACTGAGCAGCCAACGACCATTAGAAATATCAGTCTTATCAAAATCGACAACCCAAGAATCCTGGCCCTTACAGATGTATTTAGGGCTCGTTATAACATCCGAGAGTAGCGATGCATCAACAATCCACTTGTCATTCTCAATCAAGTTGCCCGCCAAAATATCAAAACGGGTTAACGTCTTCATCCTACTTTGTGTGTAGTCGGCATCAAACTTACTCCCCTTCCCTGTCGCCAACCAACGCAACGAAACCCCAGTATCCAGAGCACAAGCTACCACCACATCGCCGGGGAAATAATCTCGCCTTACCCATGTACTGATCGTGCCAGATGATAGTTCATGCATATCGCCAAGCTGCTTTTGCATAGTAAAACCATAAGCGTCTAGCATGCGCTGCAACACTGCCTTTCCACCTTCTAGTTCGTCCAATTTCATCTTAAAAATCCAAGTTATCGCAAAAATCCAATTTGACACCTCAAATAAATAAGATTAGATTTTGCTTAAAACTGAAAAATGCACGCCAATGCACTGTACTTACACTCAACTGAGAATAATCACTTATGACTCCACAAATTGCAATCCCGTCAGGCGCGGACCTCATGACATATGACGAATTTGCTGAACGCTATGGCTACAGCCTTCGCACAGTAAAACAGATGGTTGCCGATGGTGACTTACTCCTCATGCCTCGTAAAAAAGATGGAGGTGCTGCACGTATCAATATGGTTGCCTTTCGCGCTCGCCTTCTGGCGCAAGGCCTCAACTGCCGCTATGTGACTGCTTGAAAACTCGATTATTTAAGATTTGAAGGGAAAGCACATGTTTGATTTTCAAGTTTCCAAACATTCTCACTATGACGAAGCGTGCCGGGCATTTGCTAAGCGGCACAACATGGCAAAACTGGCAGAGCGCGCCGGGATGAATGTTCAAACGTTACGTAACAAGCTCAACCCAGAACAGCCTCACCAGTTTACGCCACCTGAATTGTGGCTACTGACTGACCTGACAGAAGACTCAACCCTTGTTGATGGTTTTCTGGCGCAGATTCATTGTCTGCCTTGTGTGCCGGTGAATGAATTAGCAAAAGACAAGCTGCAGACTTATGTCATGCGTGCCATGAGCGAACTCGGTGAGCTGGCAACTGGTGCTGTGTCGACAGAGCGTATGACCTCTGACCGCAAATACAGCATGGTTGAGAGTGTAAATTCAGGGATTCGCATGTTGTCGCTTTCGGCCCTAGCTTTACAAGCTCGCCTACAGGCTAACCCGGCCATGTCGAGCGTTGTCGATACCATGACCGGCATCGGCGCAACATTTGGTTTGGTGTGAGGTGGTTATGCTGACTAAAGAGCCATCTTTTGCATCACTACTCGTTAAGCAAAGCCCATCGATGCATTACGGCCACGGCTGGATTGCAGGTGAGAACGGTAAGCGCTGGCATCCGAGCCGTTCGCAAGCTGATTTACTAGCTGGATTGTCGACCAATAAGCAGGGGGAATCATGGCTCTCGAAGCTGTTGAACTGTCTGCGCCACTGACCGCCGGTGAACGACTGGCCGGTTTGAATCATATCGCTGAGTTACGCGCCCGGTTTTGGGGTGATGGCTGGAAAGAGGTCGAGCAGTTTATCCGCGACATGCGTAATAAACGTGATCCACTGTTTGAAGAGAATGGCCGCGCACTAGCCGCAATATTCTTTCTGGCAAAAATATCGACAGCTCGTCATGAGCTCGAATTAAGTGAGCTGACGACTGACGAGAAAAAAGCGCTTATTACAGCGATGAATCATTTTCGTGCAGTGGTGAGCTTATTTCCAAAACGGCTAACCATGCCGAATTAACCCACAACAGAAATTAATGGCGTAAACCCGTCGGGCATTCTTTTGCCCAAATTCAGGAGGCTTTATGAGTCGAACTATTTTCTTATCAACGCCGAGCAGTACTGGCGAAGACGTATTGGCGACATTGTTTGAAGAGGCCAGAAAAGAAGAGCGCAAAGATCGCGCTTTAGCCGTTTCCATCCGTCTCGAGGCTCTGGCCGTTCACATTACCAAGATGAATATGAGTGGCAAGGAAGCAGCTGAACTTCTGCGCCGCGAGGCCGCTCGCTACGAAAACGAATCTCAGGAGCTGCACTGATGGCTGATGATACCCAACAGCTTACAGCAAGTGAGTTGACTCGCCTGATTTGGGGGCTAAAAGCGGAAGGTTTTCACCCTCGTCTGCTGGTCGGGTTGATAGAGCTGCAACAGCGCCGGGAAGCTGACGAACGAGCTGTGCTTCTCGAGGTTGGTAGTGAGTAGTATTCAGTTGGCTTACGCTTACCCGTGGAACACTCCACGGTCAGCAATAGCAAGCCCATACCTGACCTATGACCAACAACAAAGCCGCGATCGTATGTTCGCGGCTTTGCTGCATGCGCGAAAGGCACTTTCTCTTCAGCCCGAGAGTGTGCGCTTTGACGTTTACCGCACCGCTGCGATGTTGGAGCAAAATCAGGGTAGTCAGCGAGCCAATGCTTTTTTAATCAGCTTCTGTAAAAAGACATTGCCGCGCCTAGAACTGGTCGCAAAAAAATATGAGTGTGCTGGCATTAACCAAAATGTATCTGATGATGTTTTTGGTGGTCAGTTTGATACGCAGTTAATTCAGTATCTGGCATCACGTATGGTCAATATGGTGGCGCGATACAACCGCCTTCCAGATATGGCGCGTGCCGACATTGATTTACTCGCCGCTGATATAGCGAACTTCATTCGTGGTGAGCTTGCCAATATTGATGACAGTGATTTCGGCGAGCTCAAAACGCTTTATACCTGGTATATGCGCGCCGGATATATCTCACGCCAGTTCAATGTTACCCCTCCCCATTGGGAACGGGTGACAAGCAAAGTTTTCAATCAGGACGACATCGCTCCCGCCGTTATTCGTATGTTTACTGAGTCATGGTGGCGCGGTCGTCTGCGTCGCGTTGCGGCTGCATGGCGCGAACATCTGCAAATTGCCGTCGGCAATGTCAGCAAGAAAAAACGCCCGTATGCGAGTAAAAACTGCGTCACCGACTGGCGCGAGCAGAAGCGCCGCACCCGTGAATTTCTCAAAGGGCTGGAGCTCGAAGACGAAGACGGCAACCGCATCAGCCTGATTGAAAAATATGATGGCTCCGTTGCTAACCCTGCTATTCGCCGATGTGAACTCATGACCCGCATTCGCGGGTTTGAAAATATCTGTAATGAGCTCGGTTATGTCGGGGAGTTTTACACCCTGACTGCGCCGTCTAAATATCACGCCACGATTAAAGCGGGTTACCGTAACAGTAAATGGAACGGCTCCAGCCCGTCAGACACGCAAAGATATCTTACTGGTCTGTGGGCGAGAATCCGGGCAAAGCTGCACCGTGAAGAAATCCGTATTTTCGGGATCCGTGTAGCTGAGCCACACCATGATGCAACCCCTCACTGGCATATGCTGATGTTTATGTTGCCTGAAGATGTCGAACGTGTTCGCCTCATCATTCGCCATTATGCGTGGGAAGAAGACCGCCACGAACTGAAGAGTGATAAAGCCAAAAAAGCGCGCTTTCACGCTGAAGCTATCGACCCGGAAAAAGGCAGCGCGACCGGCTATGTCGCGAAATATATTTCGAAAAATATCGATGGTTATGCACTCGATGGTGAAACCGATGATGAAAGCGGCGAGCTGTTAAAAGAGACTGCACCGGCGGTTTCCGCATGGGCTGCACGGTGGCACATTCGTCAATTTCAGTTTATCGGTGGTGCGCCGGTGACTGTCTACCGCGAGTTGCGCCGCCTTGCTGATACCGAGACCGCGCACGGCCTCAGCGTTGAGTTTGCTGCTGTTCATGATGCGGCTGACGCTGGTGATTGGGCTGGTTATGTCAATGCTCAGGGTGGGCCATTCGTGCGCCGTGATGACTTGCAGGTACGCACATTGTACGAGCCACGAGCCGAGTTTAATCAGTACGGCGAGGAAACTGTCGCCATCCGTGGTGTTTACGATTCCCTCGTCGGTGCCGGCACTCCAATTTTAACCAGACTCACGCAATGGAAGATTGTTCCGAAGCGCGTCGTTGATTTGGCCGTTGACCTTCAGGACGGCTTTGCCGTCCCTCGGAGTTCTGTCAATAACTGTACGGGGAGCGAAAGCGAGCCGCCAGTACTTGATTTATCGAAACCACTAAGTCGACATGAAAAGCGTGAACTGACGAAGCGGTTAAGGAAGCCAAAACCAGCGAAAAAGCCGCCGTACATCCACGGTTCTGAAGAGAAACACACGGCTATAGAGAAGACTGTCGATGAGATTCGCCTGACCACCGGAATAACCATAAGCCGGGGTGAAGCTCTGCATTTAATGGCTGGCGGCACGAGTTGCATTAATGGCAAATGGCGAAAAGGTTCGGCCAGTGGTGAGATCTTCCCTTCTGCGCCA
This sequence comes from Kluyvera sp. CRP, assembly GCF_019930565.1. NCBI lineage: Bacteria > Pseudomonadati > Pseudomonadota > Gammaproteobacteria > Enterobacterales > Enterobacteriaceae > Kluyvera > Kluyvera sp. CRP. The sequence continues at coordinate 5,037,130 of NZ_CP082841.1, forward strand.
TCCCGGCAGGTAAAGACTAGCATTCAGAGAGAAAAAACAGAGAAAATCCTTAAACGTGTTGAGGAATTGTCTGCAACCGCAAGACGTGTGGATTGCTAAATTACATCTATATCATGCACATACCTAAAACGAATGAGAGATTTTTTGCTTTCAATTATTTCTCATAACGTGATACTGTATGAATATACAGTGTTTATTCGGAGGGTTTCATGGTTGGGGAACATATCACCCGGACGCAGCAAAAGTGGGCATGTGTACAATTCATTGCCGAGGTGTCTTTGATTGCGAACTGCAAACCAGCGGATCTAAAGCTCGCACTGACTATAATCGCTGACCTTGCCCACAGCGAAAACGACAACGAAAAGAGCAAGGAAATTTTCTACAAGGCCGAATAGATTGACTGCGTTGGTGCAAGAATTAATTTTTTGCGTCGGCGCGGTCTAACAGTAAGCACCGCAAGACGTTAGCTGTGGCATGGTTTGAAGGAGGATAAAAAACTCAACTCGACCACTATTTTCGATAAAGACTCAGACCGTGAAGCGCTGGATAGTATCCTGCAAGAAGTCTGGGAAGATGAAAGCTGGCGTTAGCTGCTGAAAAATGTTCAAACCTCAGCCCTATGTTTGTTAGCATGTGGTTGAGGTCTAAACTTTAACAAGGAATTTGATTCGCATGTCTGCTCAAAGCATATCAAGCCTTTTGAAGGCTAAACAATGGATTGATACTAATGTAGGGAGATTTGAATTTAAAAAAGAAATTGGTGAAGGTGGTAATAGCAATGTATTTCTTTTTTCTAAATCAGATCATGATTTTGCAATAAAATTCTTAAAACCTAGCAGTGACCATAGTAAAACAGATAGATTTAAAGATGAGTTTTTTTGCGTGTCTCAAATGCCATCCAACGAAAACATTGTCCAATACTATCACTTAGATAAAATACAAATCGATGACGTTGATTATTTCATTATCATAATGAAGCGATATAGTCGATCATTAAAAAATGACTTTGCCAATAAAAACTCTGTGGAAGAATATGAAAAAGATGTTCGAAAATTATTCAGTGATTTATTTAATGGTTTAAAGCATATTCACAATCATGGCGTTATACATAGAGATCTTAAGCCCGAAAATATTTTTATTGATAGTGGAACTGATGCTTATGTCATCGGAGACTTTGGAATATCTAGATTCGATGATGAATTCTTTGCTCGTTTATCACAAACCAGAAAAAGCGAACGACTGGCAAACTATAAATTTTCCGCACCTGAGCAGTCTTCTGGAAATCATGAGGTGACAATTCGTAGCGATATTTACGCTCTTGGTCAGATTATGCAATATTTTAGCACTGGGGATGTGAGTAAGGGCAACGGAAGAGAAAAGTTATCTTACATTAATGATAGTGAATTCATTGCCATTCTGGATGAGATAATTGGAAAGTGTATCATGCATAATCCAAACGACCGGTTCTCTTCATTGGAAGATATATCTGAGTATTACAAATCAAAACTTGAATCTAACAAAAGACTAATAGAGGCCCACGCCAGACATAAAGAAGAATCTGAAAGTTGGGATTTTCTGCATTCATTTGATGATGCAATAGCAAGGTCTGTCCCCCACATCAACAGAGTGGAAAAATTAACATCAAGTATAGATATCGCATTATTCCTTTCATGCATTGACAACACAATTAGCTCAGAAAGCACAAGTGACGCGCTATGGATGATTAAATCGGATGGTGGAGATCTAAACTATCGCGGAGCAAAATTAAAACAAGACAAGGAGTTTGCCATAAATTACGGTGGATTCATCACAGAAGTAAGCATAGACTCAATCAATGTTTATTACGACCCCCATTATGAACATAAGAATTTCTTCATCGTTATCACTGATGAGATGCCCCCTTTCGAATTTAACGACATAGCGGACTTATCAAAGATAAAGGCAAGGAATCAATTACAATCAAATGAAGATTACTGTATTCAATGGAATGGATATTGTTTAGACCCTAACGACGTCAGAAATAAATATGTGAATATTGAGGGGGTTACACATAGGGTTAACCGTGATGAGTTCAGGGATGTATATCGCATTATAAAAAGAGATGCATTTCTTATTGTTCCAAGCGGTACACCATCATCTCATATGACTGATCGTACCGTTGCAACGGACTTAATAAACTCTTGTTTAACGAATCAAAATGGGCTAACTACAACAGATGTAGACATTTATTTGAGAAGAATCAGGGACCATTATCAACCATGGATTCGTAACTGGCTGTAATCAGATGAGCAAAGTTAAGAGACTAATCAAACCGGCACACTGATGCCGGTTTTTTATGCGTTTTTCCCCTATTTCCAGCAATTTTTAGCCCTGCATGCGCTATTGCATCGAATTGCATGCGTTTTCCACCCCTGTCGCGCCTGAGCACCGCCAGTGCTGGCGCGCCTCCGGCGAGTTTGTGCAACTGCATTAAAACCGCCCCATAAAGCGGGCAGGCGTGGCGGGGATAGCATTGCGCGCTGAGCGTGGTATTTATTTTTATTTATCAGCGCCTGAGCGCGTCGCTGTGGCGTTTAAACGGTCGTGGGTGAGTCGTAAGGTGTTGAGGTGTGACGACGGCGTGTCGTGGCGCTGAGGGCGTTGTGTGCGGTGGGGGTAAAGCCGCCACGACGGGCGGCTATGGGTGGGGTTATTCGTCGTCGCCGAGCGTGTATTTTTCGAAGCGGATAATCTCTTCACCCGCCCACTCGTTCAGCTCCATGAAGCGCGACTGAAGCGGGGTCAGCTCGTTACGCACAAAGACCTTTGCCACCTTCTCAACGTCGCCCACTGAGCCGACGTTCTCCGGCTTGCCGCCCATCAACTGGAACGGTATGCGGTGCGCGTCGAGCAGGTCAGCGGCGCTGACTTTCTTGATATTAAAAAAGTCATCCTTTGTCGCGACTTCGCTCAGCGGCACAATTTTAATCCCGTCCGGCTTGCCGTGCGGCGCGTAGAAAAACAGGTTTTTAAAATTCCCGAGCCCTTTCGAATCACGCATCGCCTTTCGCAGCGCCTCGACGTCGGTGCTGCTCTGCGCGGCGTCAGTCACATACATGATGTACCCGGCGTGGGCGCCGTTCTGATAATACTTGCGGCGAAAAAGCGTCGCCGACTCATTCAGCCAGGCTGAATTAAGCGCGCTCAGGTATTCCGGCATCCCGTAAAGCTCCTGATTAATATCAGGCTCGAGCAGGTGGAAGACGGAACCGGCCCTGAATTTGTGCGGCTGCGTGTAGCTCTGAATGTACCAGTACACATCATCCTCGATTCCACGGCGGGTGTATTTCGCCGGTGAGGTTTCCAGCTTTAACGGCTTGCCGGTCATGCCGGTACGCTCTTCGAGAAAGGCGTTACCAAAGACCAGATAATCGAGCGCGTACCGGCTGAAATCCTGACGCGATAACAGCGGGTGCGGAATGTAGGTCGACACCAGAATGTTACGCTTCACGTAAATCGGCGAGCTGTGGTGAACGGCGGCGCGCATGCTCTTCGCCAGCCCGGAGAAGCTCACCGGCGGCTCGTACCACTGGCCGTTGTCGATACACTCCACGTAATCGAGGATATCCCGACGATCGAGTACCGGCGTCGGCTCGCCGAAGGTGAACGCTTCCATGCTCTGTGCCGGTGCGGCGGTGTGGTTTTCGGTGCGCGGCTGCTGCTGGCGCTTGTTGCGTTTTTTGCTCATTAATTCCACTCCATAATGCTGGATGACTGTTCGCCGGTCGCGGCGGTCAGCGGCTCATTGATTAATACGTGCATGGTTGCCCACGCGAGATCGGCGTGACTGGCTTCCTCGGTGCGGCTGGCCTCGTAGGTCGAGCTGCGGCCACTGCTGGTCATGGTTTTACGAATCGACATAAACGACTGCGTGATGTCGGTCGCACTGACGTCGTACTCGAGGCATCCGCGGCGAATGGTGTCTTTAGCTTTCAGCACCATCGCGGTTTTCATTTCCGGCGTGTAGCGAATTTCCCGTGCTGCCGGGTAGAACGAGCGCACCAACTGGAAGACGCCCTGACCGAGCCCGGTCGCATCGATGCCGATGTATTCGACGGTGTATTTCTGTGTGAGCTCGCGAATGGATTCGGCCTGTTGGGCAAAATCCATGCCTTTCCACTGGTGACGTTCGAGGATGCGGAATTTACCCCCGGCGACAACCGGCGGCGCGATGACGACGCAACCGGCACTGTCGCCCCGTAATGACGGGTCGTAGCCAATCCACACCGGGCGGTGACCGAATGGCCGGTCGGCAAATGGCGCGTAATCGCTCCATTTTTCGAGGCTGTCGACCATGCAGCGCTGAAGCTCTTCGAACGGGAAGACCGACGCTTTATCGTCGACGAACTCGCACATAAACAGGTTGCGGAACTCGTCGACGCTGTTCTCACGCTTCAGCGTATCGATGTTAAACAGGGTGCACCCTTTGGCGAGTGCGTCCTCGATGGTGACAATCTGCCGCCACTGGCCGTCAGGGCAAGCGACACCCTTCGCGAGTGCGGCGTGACTGATATCGATATCGACCCGCTCGCTCTTGTCCGAGCGTCCACGGTTGAACTGTTCGCCCGACCAGAACGGATAGGCACCGTGTGCCAGCGACGACGGGGTCGAAAAGTAGGTCGTGCGTAAATGCTCCTGCGACGACATGCCACCGGCGACGCGCTTCAGCTTCTGGAAGTTGGGGATCCAGAAAATTTCATCGACATACAGGTCGCCGTTGTGGCTTTGCGCGGTGTTGGCGTTGGTGCCGAGAAACATCAGCTCCGCGCCATTGTTGCCGAGTACAATCGGGTCGCCGGTGAGCTCGACGCCCACCTGTCGGGCAAAAGCGATAATGTATTTACGGAATACATAGGCTTGCGTCTTACTGGCTGACAAAAATATCTGGTTGTGGCCGGTCTTCAGCGCCTGTAGTAACGCCTCACGCGCAAAGTAGAACGTCGCGCCAATCTGGCGTGATTTGAGGATGTGCCGGATACGGTGCGCCAGTCCAGCGCGCCACCACTCGAGCTGATAGTCGAAAGACTGCTCGAGAAAAATCTCTTCGAGTTTCTCGATAGCCTCTTCGCTGAAAAAATTCTTTTTCGGCTTCTTCTTTTCCCCCTTGTTGCGGTTGGCCACCTTCGGGTTTAAATCGGCCTCGTTGCCGGTCTGGCCGTAGCGGTTAACCCTTGCGAGGCGCTCCATCTGGCGCGCCAGAAAATCCGCGACTTTGAAGTCGTGCGGCGTCAGGTCGGGCTTTGCGTAGAGCTGAATCAGTCGCGCCTCGAGCGTGAACTCGACCCGGGTTAGTGGGGCGGTCTCTTCCCATTTATCACGCTGCTTCCAGCTCTGCACCGTGGGGCGCTTAACCTGCAATTGCTCCGCGATTTGCGGCACGGAGAACCCTTGCCAGAACAAAAGCGCGGCCTGTCGTCGCGGGTCGCTGAGTAATGTTGTGTCGGTTGTAGTGGTCATAAAACCTCGCCGTGATGAGTACACGGCAAGGCTAAAGATTCAGGGGGGATGAATCGCTAAACCCCTGTTGTGTCAGGGGTTGCACTTCTGTAACCGGTGGCTGCTGAGGGGCTGAGTCGGGAAACTACAACCGACCCGATAACCCAACTCAGGACACCTGACAAAATGGCTAAAAAAATTTCGAAATGGTTTCGCATCGGCGTCGAGGGTGACACCTGCGACGGTCGCGTAATCAGTGCGACCGATATTCAGGACATGGCCGACGGCTTTGACCCGCGCGTCTATGGCTGTCGCATCAACCTCGAGCATATTCGCGGTATTTACCCCGACAGTCCGTTCTGCCGTTATGGCGATGTGGTGGAGCTGAAAGCGGAAGTGATCGACGACGATTCGGCGCTCAATGGCAAGCTGGCGCTGTTCGGCAAAATCGCCCCCCTCGACAACCTGCTCGCGCTGCTGGCGAAAGGTCAGAAGGTTTACACCTCGATGGAAATTCGCCCGAATTTTGCCAACACCGGCAAGTGCGGCCTCATCGGGCTGGCGGTCACCGACGACCCGGCGAGCCTCGGTACCGAATACCTGCAATTCTGCTCCCGTGCCAACCAAAACCCACTAGCCGGGAAGAAAGACCAGCCTGATGACCTGTTCTCAGTGGCGACCTTCGCCGCGCTGGAATTCGAAGACCAGCCCGAGACCATCATCACCAAGCTGAGCGACACCGTGAAAAGCATCTTCAGCCGTAAACAGGCCAGTGACGACGCGCGATTCGGTGACGTGCACGAAGCCGTGACCGCCATCGCCGAGCAGGTGCAGACCGGCGGCGAGAGTGTCGAGGTACGTTTCAGTCAGCTTGAAACCGAGCTCGCCGACGTCAAAAAGGCGCTGACCGAACAGGCCGCAGCCACCACGCAGCAATTCAGCACCATCAAAACCACGCTGGAACACACCGAAGACAAAACGCAGCCGCGCCGCAAATTAAGCGCCGGTGGCGACGGTGATGCGGCTGGCTCCACGCTGACCGACTGCTAACCCCTGATAAACCCGAAGGAATACAAAACCCATGCGTAAAGAGACCCGTTTTAAATTCAATCAGTACCTGAGCCGTATCGCCGAGCTGAACGGCATTGAGGTCAGCGACCTGAACAAGAAATTCACCGTTGAGCCGTCGGTCACTCAGACCCTGTTTGACAAAATCCAGCAGTCGTCCAGCTTCCTGAAGCTCATCAACATGGTGACCGTCTCCGAGCTGACCGAAGAGAAAGTCGGCATCGATGTGACCGGCTCCATTGCCAGCACCGCCGACACTGACGGCGGCGTCGAGCGTAAAACCGCCGATTTCTCGAAAATGGATGCGTACCGTTATTTCTGCCACCCGGTGAACTTCGACTATCACCTGAAATACAACAAGCTCGACCTGTGGGCGCGTTTTCAGGATTTCCAGATCCGCATTCGCAACGCCATCATCAAGCGTCAGGCGCTGGACTACATCACCATCGGCTTTAACGGGGTGAGCCGCGCGGCGACCTCTGACCGTACCAAAAACCCGTTACTTCAGGACGTGGCCGTCGGCTGGTTGCAGAAATACCGTGAAGACGCGCCTGAGCGTGTGATGTCCAGCATCACCGACGATGACGGTACCGTGATTTCGAACACCATCAAGGTGGGCAAAGGCGGTCATTACGCCAACCTCGACGCGCTGGTCATGGATGCGTTTGAATCGCTGGTCGCGGAAATTCACCGCGAAAACCCGGAAATGGTTGTCATCTGTGGTCGCCGCATCCTGACCGACAAATACTTCCCGATGATTAATAAATTCCAGGCGAACAGTGAACAGCTCGCCGGTGAGTTGATTATCAGCCAGAAAACCATCGGCCAGCTTCAGGCGGTGCGCGCGCCGTTCTTCCCGGCGAACAGCATTTTCATCACCACGCTGGATAACATTTCGATTTATCTGTACGAGGACGGCCACCGCCGCCACATCGTCGAGAACCCGAAACTCGACCAGGTGGAAAACTACGAACAGGTCAAAGTCGATTTCGTCATCGAGGACTACGAGGCCGGGTGTCTGATTGAAAATATCGAGATCCTCGAGCCGGAAGAAACCGACACTCCGGAAGCGGCCAGCGCGGAAATCTTCGCGGCGGCAATGGTCAAGGCGATGCAGTCCCTGACCGGTACCGCACCGGCTGACGCTGACACCCCTGACGGCACGGAGGCTTAACCGATGGCAACCCCCGCACAGCGTCACGCGATGCGGGTCTCGGCTATCAGGGCATCGCAGCGGGAAAACGCCCCGCTGCGTCATGCCTCAGCTTACGAGCAAATGCTCGTTAAGCTGGCCGCAGACCGCCGGACGCTTTCAGATATCCGCTCGAAAGAACGCAAAGCGGATAAAAAACGCGAATTACTCCCGCTGTACCTGCCGTGGGTCGCTGGCGTACTGGAAAGCGGCACCGGCGCACAGGATGACATTCTGATGACGGTGATGCTCTGGCGTCTTGATGCGGGGGATATCACCGGCGCGATTGAGATTGCGCGTTATGCGCTGCGCTTCGGTCTCTCGATGCCGGAAAACCATTCCCGCCCCGCGCCTTACATGCTGGCCGAAGAGGTCGCGCTCGCGGCAACCCGCGCCCGTATCGCCGGTGAGCCCGTCGACGCCGCTCAGTTGCTCGAGGTCATCGGCATGACTGAAGCCGCCGACATGCCCGACGAAGTCCGCGCCCGACTGCATAAGGTTACCGGGCTGGCCCTGCGTGATGCCGGTCAGCTTCCTGAGGCGTTAGGACATCTGAAACGCGCCTTACAGCTCGACACTAACGCCGGTGTTCGCAAGGACATTGAGACGCTCACCCGCGAGGTATTCCCGAAGCCGGTCGCCACCAAAAAAGCGGAAAAGAAAACCGCCGCGAAAAAGGCACCCGCTAAAAAACCAGATTCACCGGTGAAACGAGGGCGAGGACGCCCGAAGAAAGTCGCCGGTTAACCGAACGCGCCCCGCGCCGGGCGGCTCGCTGGTCAATGTCGGTAATTTACCGCAACTGCGACCGGCGACCACCGCCCACCTATTTACTGAGGTAGTCATGAGCACGATTGTGATGAACAACCCGACGCAACCGCGCGACCAGATGGTCATCCCGCCGGTGCCAGTTGAAGAGCCGGTGATAAAAAACAACGCCTTTTTCCCTGACGTTGATCCGAAGCGTATACGCGATGAGATGCGCCTCGAGCAGACCGTGACGCCGGTGCGTCTGCGCCGGGCAATTAAAACCGCGATGGCCGAGACCAACGCCGAGCTGACCGACTGGCGAGACCTTCAGCTCGCCGCCGGATATGCGCGGCTCGAGGATGTGCCAACGGATGAAATCGACGGCGAAAGCGTCCGGGTCTTCCACTACTTCAACGCCGTTTGTTCGATGACAACCGCGACACTGTACGAGAAATATCGCGGCGTCGATGCCAGCGCCAAAGGTGACAAAAAGGCCGACAGCATCGAGGACACCATCGACGAAATGTGGCGAGACATGCGCTGGTCGGTTGCCCGTATCCAGGACAAAGCGCGCTGCATCGTGGGGCAAATCTGATGAACGTCATCGCGCATCAGGGCGACACGCTCGACATGTTATGTCAGCGCCATTACGGGCGTACTGAGGGCGTGGTCGAGGCGGTGCTTTTGGCTAATCCGGGTCTCGCCGAGCTGGGCGTCGTCCTGCCGCACGGCACGGCGGTCAGTCTGCCTGAAGTCGACGCCGCGCCGGTATCGGAGACCGTGAACCTATGGGACTGACGATGGAAAAAATCACGACCTTTCTGACCTACTGGCTGTCAGTGGCGCTGGCGTATTTCGGTACGCAGACGCCCGAAAAGCTGGCGATTGTTATCGGCGGTGGCTGTGCCATCTTCACCGCGCTGGTGAATTTCTGGTATCGCCGCAAGACGTATAACTATCTCGTTTCAATGGGTATCGATAAGGGGGTGATTCGTGGCCTCAATCGTTAAACGTTGCAGTGTGGCCGTCGTGCTGGCGCTGGCGGCACTGGTGCCTGATTTTCGTTTGCTTCACACCTCGCCGGAGGGGCTCGCGCTGATTGCCGACCTCGAGGGTTGCCGGTTGCGCCCTTACCAGTGCAGCGCGGGGGTGTGGACGTCAGGCATCGGCCACACTGCCGGGGTGGTACCGAAACGGGATATCACCGAGAAAGAAGCCGCCGTGAATCTGGTTGCCGACGTGCTGAACGTCGAGAAACGACTCGCGGTCTGTGTGCCGATGGAAATGCCCCCCGCCGTGTATGACGCGCTGGTCAGCTTCGCCTTTAACGTCGGCACCGGCGCGGCCTGTCGCTCAACGCTGGTTTATCACCTGAAGCACCAGCAATGGTGGCAAGCCTGTAACCAGCTCACCCGCTGGGTGTATGTGAACGGCGTCCGTAGTACCGGGCTCGAAAACCGTCGCTTTCGCGAGCGTACTCACTGCCTGAAGGGGGCGCAATGAAAACGCTGATTGTGCTGTTAGTGCTGGCCGTGGCCGGGCTGCTGTGGTTGCGTCACGAAAACACCAACCTGAGCCGCTCTTTTGAACGGGCGAATAAAGTCGCGGGTGAGCAAAAAACGGTTATCAGCATGCTGAAAAGCCAGCTCAAAACCGCCCACCGCATCAGTGGTGAAAACGAAACCGCTCAGGTCTTACTGCGTGGTGAGCTCATCGATGCCGGGGCTCGGGCGCAACGCCGGGAACAGACTATAACGAGGTTACTCAATGAGAATGAACAGCTTCGCCGCTGGTACAGTGCTGATTTGCCTGATGCTGTGCGCCGGTTGCACCAGCGCGCCGCCTGTGCCGACGCCGGTGATTGTTTACAACGCTTGCCCGAGGGTCAGCCTTTGCCCGATGCCGGGAAGTGACCCGACTACCAATGGCGATCTGAGTGCGGATATACGCCAGCTCGAAAGTGCCCTCGAGCGCTGCGCGCTTCAGGTCAGAACGGTAAAAAACTGCCAGGACAAAATCGATGTACAAGCCAAAGAGTCTGCGAAAAGCCTTAACTGACGCCGTGCCTGATTTGGCGCGCAATCCCGAAATGATGCGCATCTTTATCGATAACGGGAAACTCGCCTCGACGCTGGCGGCGTCACTGTCTTTCGAGAATCAGTACACGCTCAATGTGGTGGTAACCGACTTCACCGGCGATATCGAGCTGCTGCTCGTACCGATTCAGGCATGGCTGCGCATCCATCAGGCCGACATCATGACGACCGATGAGGGGCGTAAAAAAGGCTTCACCTATTTCGCCGATATCAACGACAACGACAGCGCCGATATCAGTATCAGCCTGATGCTGACCGAGCGCACCATCGTCAGGGAAGACGGGAATAAGCTGCATATTGAGACCGTGCCGGAACCTCAGCCACCTGAGCCGCTCGTATGAATGACTTTAAACCGTTCGACGATAAGCTCGCCGGGCTGATTGCGGCGCTGTCACCGACCGCCCGGCGCAAGATGGCCGCAGATATCGCGAAGACCCTGAGAGCCCGACAACAGCGCCGGATTAAAACGCAGAAAACGCCCGACGGCACCCCATACGCCGCACGAAAACACCAGCCGGTGAAAGCGAAGAAAGGCCGGGTTAAGCGGGAAATGTTCGCAAAGCTCCGCACCAGTCGCTTTATGAAAGCCACGGCGGGAAATGACGCTGCCGTCGTGGAATTTACCGGCAAGGTGCAAAGGATGGTGAATGTGCATCAGTACGGTCTGAAGGATAAGCCAGGGCGAAACAGCTCGCCGGTGCAGTACGCCGCCCGACCGCTCATCGGGTTTAACGTTGAAGACCGACAAAGTATAGAAAATATTATTATCTGCAAATTATCTATTTAAGATATGTGTAACACGTCGTTAGTTATTAAATGCCGCAGGCATGACTGGCGGCATTCCCATTAAAATATCATTGAATGTTTGGTTTTACATAAAGGATATCAAATCATTGATGACTTTTTTGAATTTTTCCGCGTCATCAATAAATGCAGTATCATTGATAATAATAGTTCTTTGTGGACAAATTAACTTGGTCACTCTCATTTCAATATCATCGAGTATAGGCTGTAGGACTTCAAGATCTTTTCTTAGTTGTTTCTCAGCATCAGTAATTGTACTAAAGCCTTGATGTATTCGCTCAAAAATTCTCATTTTGAAATTAATGTCATCTTCGTTTCCTGTAAGATGAGAAAGATCACCATTCATTACTCTATTGCTACTATTGAGTGTTTCTGTTATCACTAACTCTAAAGTTTCTTTTTTAGTCAACGCTCTCATAAAATCTTTTGATTTAAATTCATTAGATATTGACTTGCCTAACGTTTCTTGGAAGATTCGACGAATAAGATAAGGCGGGGCAATAATGACGCTGAAAGGATGAATGCGACCTTTATTTAAAAGATTTTCGGTAATCTCTGACAAAACAAGCTCATTCATCTTTTTTTGTGAAATATTTATTATGAGTCTGTCAAACAGTCGTTGAACTTCTGCAATGGAACTGAGTACAGCTTTAAAATCCTCTTCTCCCATATGGCTAAAGAAATCCCGACTAAGACCGTAAAAGTCAGCAATTCCAAGACTAACTCTATGCTCTTTATCTATATTACCAATTCTTCCTTGCACGGATTTAAGATCGTCATCTGTTAAATATTTAATCCCATAATCATCCAGTGCTTTTCTGAATACTCTATCAGCCCCTTCGATATCCACTATGCTTACCGTTCTAAAAAACAAAGAAACTAGGTTGCTATAATTATAAACGCGAGCAGTTAAGTCTATAGAGTTTGAAAAGGAAAAAGACAACCCCTTAAATAAATTCAACACATTGTCAACTGGTGGGTTTTCCCTGAAGCAAGAAAATGACTCGTAATCATCAGTGACTTGTTTGACATAATTGTCAAACCTACCTTCATTGACCTCTACATCTAATTCACTGATATGAGAATTAAGAAAAATAGCAGCGGGCTCAGATAGATCCATTGCAGCATAGAGGTGGTATTGATGAGTTGCTGGGGTAGGCATTAATGAGTTATCAAGAAGGTAAAAAAGCAAGAATTTTATTACTTCCTTGATGACTACAGGCCTGCTAATTCGGCTGGTTATCTTTTTACACTGAATAACTCCGCAAACAATGTCATTACGATACAGAATGCAATCCCGACCTCGTTCCCCAACACCTTGCATTAAAACTATTTTTGTGAATAGGGGGTGTTTCCCCTCATCTATTTCACGCTTCACCAACAAATAAGAAAGTAGTTCAAACTCCCTATCGCCTAAATCAGTAAATGGTAATGGGGCTATACCAGACTCTATAGTTGGGGGTTTATATCCTGCACTTGCTTCCAGATCAATTTGGGTATCGCTTATTGCTTTTATCACAATAAAGACTCCTACATTCCTATTCATAATTTATGTGTATCAGCATGCCTAACTTAAGTTGTGCTGTCCATGGTAAAACGCTGCTAGGTTGCTGTTCCGTACCCCAGGCAACATCATCCAGTGTATGAATACTCTCACAACTCTTCAGGATGTATTGCGCCTCCTGCGTAACATGATACGCACTGGCGTCATCGTCGAAGTCGACCTCGATGACGGGCGTTGTCGCGTCCAGACTGGCGGCATCGTTACCGACTGGCTTCAGTGGCTGACGACGCGCGCCGGTCGCTCTCGCACTTGGTGGGCTCCGTCTGTGGGCGAGCAGGTTTTACTGCTGGCCGTGGGCGGCGAGCTCGACACCGCCTTTGTGCTGCCGGGTATTTTCTCTGATGACCATCCCGCGCCGTCGGCGTCGGCTGATGCATTTCACATCACCTTTCCTGATGGCGCGGTTATCGAATACGAGCCGGAGACCGGCGCGCTGACCGTAAGCGGCATCAAAACCGCAGACGTGACGGCGTCGGATTCTATCACCGCGACGGTGCCGCTGGTGACGGTGAAAGCCGAGACCCGCATCACCCTCGATACCCCGGAAGTGGTCTGCACCAACAAACTGACGGCCGCAACGCTCGAGGTCACCAAAGGCGGGAAGATGAGCGGCGATATCGAGCACACCGGCGGCACGTTCAAATCAAACGGCATAGCGGTCGATGACCACAACCACGGCGGCATTCAGCGCGGTAACGACTGGACGGAGGGCACGAAATGACGACCCGTTATATCGGCATGAGTCGCGAGACCGGGCGCGCTATCACAGACGTTGAGCATATCCGTCAGAGCTGTGGCGACATTCTGCGTACGCCGGTCGGCTCTCGCGTGATGCGCCGCGATTATGGGTCGCTGCTGTTCTCCCTGATTGACCAGCCGCAGACCGACGCGCTGAAGCTGCAAATTATGTGTGCCTGTTATATGGCGCTGCTGAAGTGGGAACCGCGCATCAGCATCAGCGCGCTGACGGTTGAGCGCCAGTTTGATGGCCGGATGGTTGTTGACCTGACCGGCGAAGTTAAAGCCACCGGCAAACCACTTTCTATAACCATCCCTGTGAGTTGAATCTATGGCAACTATTGACCTGAGCCAGCTCCCCGCGCCCGACTTCGTGGAAACGCTGGATTTTGAAACCATTCTCGCGGAACGCAAAGCGACGCTGGTCTCGCTTTATCCTGAAGAGCAACAGGAAGCTGTTGCGCGCACTCTCGCCCTCGAGTCTGAGCCGCTGGTGAAATATCTGGAGGAAAACGCCTACCGCGAAGTCATCTGGCGTCAGCGCGTGAACGATGCCGGGAAAGCCTGCACGCTGGCCTATGCGAATAATAACGACCTCGACGTGATGGCCGGGAACAACAATACCGAGCGTCAGACTGTGACACCTGCCGATGACAGCACTATCCCGCCGACACCGGCGGTCATGGAATCCGATGCTGATTTGCGGCTACGCGCGCAACAGGCGTATGAGGGGCTCAGCGTGGCCGGGCCTGTCGGTGCGTATGAATATCATGGCCGCAGCGCTGACGGGCGTGTCGCTGATATATCGGTAGTCAGCCCGTCACCGGCCTGTGTGACCATCACCGTACTTTCACGCGAGGATGACGGCACCGCATCCGATGACCTGCTGGCCGTCGTGGAAAAAGCGCTGAACGCTGAAGAGGTGCGCCCCGTTGGCGACCGGGTGACGGTGCAGAGTGCTGAAATCGTGCCGTACCAGATTGACGCGACCCTTTATTTTTATCCGGGCCCGGAAGCCGAGCCTATCCGTCAGGCCGCTGAAGAAAAGCTCAAGGCGTATATCACCGCACAACAGCGACTCGGGCGCGACATTCGTCAGTCGGCGATTTATGCCGCCCTGCACGTCGAAGGTGTGCAGCGTGTCGAGCTGGCCGCGCCGCTGGCTGACATTGTGCTCAGTAAATACCAGGCATCCTGTTGCACCGAATACAGCATCGCTGACGGGGGTGCCGATGAGTGATAACCGGCTCTTGCCTGTTGGCTCGTCGGTGCTGGAGGTTGCCGCCGCTCGCGCGGCCGCAGATATCGAGCGTGTGCCGGTACCGCTTCGCACGTTATGGAACTGGCGTACCTGCCCGGTGCGGCTGCTGCCGTATCTGGCGTGGGCGTTTTCAGTTGACCGGTGGGATGAGAGCTGGCCGGAAGCGACAAAACGCAGCGTCATCGCCTCGGCGTTTTACGTTCACGCCCACAAAGGCACCATCGCCGCATTACGGCGCGTGGTGGAGCCGTTGGGCTATCTGATTGAGGTTAAAGAGTGGTGGGAGCTCAACGAAGAGCCGGGTACTTTCCGGCTGGTTGTGGGCGTACTCGAGACCGGCATCACCGATGAAATGTATCTCGAGCTCGAGCGCCTGATTGAAGGGGCAAAACCGGCAAGCCGACACCTGACCGGGCTCGCCATCAGCCTGAGCACCACCGGGCGCGCTTATGTGGGCGCAAGCTGCTACGACGGCGACCTGTTAACCGTTTATCCCTACGCCGCCGAGGAAATTGTCGTCGGTGGTGATTTTTATCCGGCTTCGGCCATTCATCTGATTGATAACCTGCGAGTAAGCGCATGACGACGAAATATTTTGCCATCCTGACCAATCAGGGCGCGGCGCGACTGGCAAACGCGACCGCGCTCGGTACAAAACTGAATATCACACAAATGGCCGTCGGTGACGGGGGCGGTACCTTGCCGACACCTGACCCGGCTCAGACAAAACTCGTTAACCAGACCCGCATCGCCCCGATTAATTCGCTGGGCGTGGCTGCTAACGACGCCGGTCAGATTATTGCCGAGCAAATCATCCCGGAGAATGAGGGCGGTTTCTTCATTCGTGAAATCGGTCTTTATGATGAAGATGGCATATTGATTGCTGTCGCCAACTGCCCGGAAACCTATAAGCCGTTACTGGCCGAGGGTAGCGGTCGAACGCAGACCATTCGTATGATTCTGGTTGTCTCGAGCACGTCGGCGATCACCTTAAAAATCGACCCGTCAGTCGTGCTGGCGACCCGCAAATACGTCGATGATGCGGTCATTGAGGTGAAGGGTTACGCCGATAAGCTCATGAAAGACCATGAAGCAAAGGCAAACCCTCATAAACAATACCCGCTTATCGAGAACGCCCTCAAAGAAATGGCCGACGCCGGGCTGATTAACAAGGTTCTCGAAAACCTTGGTTTAGGAGATGTTGTACTCCTCAAGCAATTTACGTCACTCCGTTCGGGAACGGGCTATCGAAAATCACCTGATGGCCACATTAAAATGTGGGGAACCGTTATTACATCTACTTTGGGCGCTGGTGTTGGCGGGTCGTGGTCAGTAGCGTTACCCACAGCATTTCCAAATGAAATGCTAACTGCCTCTGTGAGTCTGGGGATGGGGGCGACCGGGGGTGGTGTATTTGCTTCGGTGATGGATGTTGGTTCTCCGTTTACCGGTACCGCCGATACAAGGTTACCTGCATCAAAAGCAACAACTATTGGCGGTTATGTCGTTAACGGAATGAGCGCCGCATCTAAGATTCTTCTACGTTGGGAATGTGAGGGATATTAATTATGGCTTTGTATTACAGTGAGAGCACAAAAGGTTTTTATGACACAGACTTTGCAGATTATGACCTTCCCGCCGACGTTCAGGAAATAACTGAACAACAGCGTGAAAAACTTATTACAGAATCGATGGCGACAATTATTATTGATTTTAATCAGGGGTAATAAGTCCGAAAACATCCTGAACAAAATTACTTTAAACGCTATCAATTTAAAAGCGGCATAATATGCCGCTTTTGTTTCAAATATCATTCATCAGGTTAAATTGGTCCACAATACGTCCTACGAAATCCTGATAGCGCTCATCTGTTTTTGCTATCTCTTCGACACCTTTCAGCTCTGGCTGCGGAGAGGAAAAAGCAGAGATAACCTTTTCCTTTGATTCATCTGAAAAAAGCACGAAAACACGATTCATCTTTCCTCCTAAAATACATATCCGTTTACACCAAAAAATGCTGATGCAAACTCGCCATTGGCTGTGTATGCGTAAATATAAACTGTTTGTGGTGTTATCAGCGGAACGTCTTTGTAAGTAATAAGATTACCCGTATTACTTGTTCCGGTGCTTATCTGCCCTATTCCTGTTTTATCACCAGCAACAACCCAAATGCAGTTTGTAGGAGCAAGAGTGCCGTTGCTTTGCCCATGACCAGAAACGCTGACAGCATTCAAGGGCACAAACTGGCTGAATGAAACTGGGTGCAGCTCTGTTGAAGGTACCGTTGTGCTATATGCAGTCTGTAAGGACATATAAATATTTCGCCCCAACTGATAGCCCACCGTAAACTGACCAGATGCTACCCGCCACACGCTAACAAGGGCCGATGCCGTATATCCAACGGGCATATTTTCTCCGCTGTACTTCTCCGGTGCAGTGATAGCCGTAGCGTCAACACCCAGCAATGCTGTCGCCCCGCTTGTTGGGTTTAAAATCGCGTAAATAGCGATAAATCCCGCCTCCGGTACATTTCCCGCATCCATCCCACCCGCGCCAGTTGTGGCAACGTTAATCGTCTTATCAAATTCACTTAGGCGGTATTGTTTCCCGGTGCTTGTTTCCACGATCAGCTCATCGGCGGTAAAGGTAGCTGATTGGGTTGCGCTGGTAACACTCATGCGC
The DNA here is from genome assembly GCF_019930565.1 of Kluyvera sp. CRP. Taxonomy (NCBI): domain Bacteria; kingdom Pseudomonadati; phylum Pseudomonadota; class Gammaproteobacteria; order Enterobacterales; family Enterobacteriaceae; genus Kluyvera; species Kluyvera sp. CRP. The sequence goes on from NZ_CP082841.1 coordinate 5,054,760, forward strand.
GCATTTCTGGACTGCCCGACGACGCCAGAAAACGATTCTCGCAATTGAACGTTTGAGAAAATGCAGTTTTCCCGCCGGGCTGGCATCATTCCGGCTTTTGCATAAGGGAAAACAGATGCAGGTTGGCTATGTGCGCGTATCAACAAATGAGCAAAACACCGCGCTACAGCGTGACGCGCTGGAACGGTCGGGATGTGAGCTAATTTTCGAGGATAAAATCAGCGGGAAATCGACCAACAGGCCGGGACTCAATCGCGCTTTAAAGCGACTTCAGGCCGGTGATACGCTGGTTGTCTGGAAGCTCGACCGGCTCGGTCGTAGCATGCGGCACCTTGTCTCGATGACTGAAGAGCTTCGACAGCGCGGCGTTAATTTCAGAAGTCTGACCGACAGTATCGATACCTCAACGCCGATGGGGCGTTTTTTCTTTCACATCATGGGCGCACTTGCGGAAATGGAACGCGAGCTGATTGTCGAGCGCACCCGCGCCGGGCTCGATGCAGCTCGCGCACAGGGAAGAGTCGGAGGTCGTCGGCCAAAGCTGACCCCTGACGAGTGGGCTCAGGCCGGGCGGCTTATTGCCGCTGGTGAATCCCGTCAGCGTGTCGCGCTGATTTTTGATGTGGGCATATCGACGCTATATAAAAAATTCCCGGCGACTCATTCCGTTGTGTCAGCCACCGCCGAACCCTGACAAATAGCCGCATACAGGCGTAAACCAGACAATATCACTCACCCCAACTAACGGAGTTAAACGGATGAGTGATTATCATCACGGCGTCGAAGTCGTCGAAATTAACGACGGCACACGCACAATCTCGACGGTATCAACGGCGGTTGTCGGCATGGTCTGCACGGCCAGTGATGCTGACGCCGATATGTTCCCGCTCAATGAGCCGGTGCTGATTACCAGCCCGCAAAGCGCTATTGCAAAAGCTGGCACCAAAGGCACCCTGGCAAAATCACTACAACTTATCGCTAACCAGTCAAAACCGGTCATCGTGGCTGTGCGTGTCGCAGAAGGCACTGGCGACGATGAGGAAACCGCTCAGGCGCAAACCATTTCTAACATCATCGGTACCACGGATGAGAACGGCAAATACACCGGGCTGAAAGCGCTGTTAACGGCGAAAGCGGTCACCGGCGTGAAACCTCGTATTCTCGGTGTGCCGGGGCTCGAGACTCAGGAGGTTACAACCGCGCTTGTCTCTGTGGCTCAGAAGCTGCGCGCTTTTGCATATGCCAACGTATGGGGCTGTAAAACGGTTTCCGAGGCGATCGCCTACCGCGAAAACCTCAGTGGCCGTGAGTTGATGCCAATCTGGCCTGACTTCCTCGGATGGGATACCACGAAGAACGCGACCGACATTAGCTTTGCGAGCGCCGTTGCGCTGGGGCTTCGGGCCAAAATTGACAATGACACCGGCTGGCATAAAACCCTGTCAAACGTCGCGGTCAATGAGGTAACCGGCATCAGCGCATCAGTCTTCTGGGATTTGCAGGAAAAAGGCACCGATGCTGACCTGCTGAACGAAACCGGTATCACGACGCTGATTCGTGAAGATGGTTTCCGCTTCTGGGGTAACCGTACTTGCTCCGATGATCCGCTCTTCCAGTTTGAGAACTACACCCGCACCGCGCAGGTCATCGCCGATACGATGGCTGAGGGTCATATGTGGGCGGTGGATAAGCCGATCACCGCGACCCTGATTCGCGACATTATCGACGGTATCAACGCGAAATTCCGCGAGCTGAAAAACGGCGGTTACATCATCGATGCTAAATGCTGGTTTGACCCCGAGGCTAACAGCAAAGAAACACTGAAAGCCGGTCAACTACTTATCGATTACGACTACACGCCTGTCCCACCGCTCGAACGTATGACGTTACGCCAGCGCATTACTGATAAATATCTGGCGAATCTGGTCTCGTCAGTGAACAGCAAATAAGGAGCCTGACCCATGGCATTACCGCGCAAGCTCAAACTCATGAATCTGTTTATCGACGGGGTGAGTTATCTCGGCGTCGTGCAGTCCGTCACGCTGCCGAAATTAACCCGCAAGCTCGAGAATTATCGCGGCGGCGGGATGAATGGCTCGGCACCGGTCGACCTCGGTCTTGATGACGATGCGCTATCGACTGAGTTTTCCCTCGGTGGCTTCCCTGATGACGCCATCTGGTCGCTATACGCTGCCACCGGCACGGCCTCTGTCCCGCTGCGTTTTGCCGGGTCTTACCAGCGCGACGACACCGGCGAGACCGTGCCGGTTGAGGTTGTTCTCCGTGGCCGTCAGAAAGAAATCGACCTCGGCGAAGCCAAACAGGGAGAAGACACCGAGTCGAAAATCTCGCTCGCGTGTACCTATTTCAAGCTGACGATGAACGGCTCGGAACTGGTCGAAATCGACACGGTGAGCCTCATCGAAAAAGTGAACGGTGTCGACATGATTGAGGCGCACCGACAAAACATCGGCCTGTAATTTCTGCCCCGGTCAGCACGTCTGGCCGGGCATCCTGAAACCTGAATTTAGAGAGAAATATCATGGAAAAAACTAACGAAAACATCGTCAAATTGATTAAAACAATTACCCGCGGCGAGCAGGTGATCACCGACGTCACCCTGTTAAAACCGACCGCCGGAACCCTGCGCGGCGTCAGCCTGGCATCTGTCGCAAACTCCGACGTCGATGCGCTGATTAAAGTGCTGCCGCGCATGACCATGCCGTCACTGACCGAGCAGGAAGTCGCCGCGCTGGAGCTGCCCGACATGCTGTCATTTGCCGCTAAGGTGGTCGGTTTTTTGTCACCGAATTCGGCGGCTTAACCTTCCCGAAAAAACTCTCGGTCGATGACCTGATGGCTGACATAGCGGTAATTTTCCACTGGTCGCCATCAGACCTGTATCCCATGAGCCTGACCGAGCTCATCAACTGGCGTGAAAAAGCGCTACAGCGAAGCGGAAACACGAATGAGTGATAACCTCAAACTCGAAGTGCTGCTGAAAGCTGTCGACCAGGCGACCCGACCCTTTAAAGCGATCCAGACGGCGAGTAAATCGCTGTCTGGTGATATCCGCACGACTCAGCAATCCCTGCGTGATTTGAATGGTCAGGCGTCGAGAATCGACAGTTTTCGCAAAGCCAGCGCACAACTGGCCGTAACCGGTCAGTCACTGAAACAGGCAAAGCAGGAAGCCGCCGCGCTGGCCGTGCAGTTTAAAAACACCGAAAACCCGACTCGCGCACAGGCTCGCGCGCTCGAACTCGCGAAGAAAAGCGCGGCTGACCTTCAGCTCAAATATAACGGTCTCCGGTTGTCCGTACAGCGTCAGCGTCAGGAGCTCAGTCAGGCCGGGATTAATACCCGCAAACTGTCGAGCGATGAGCAACGCCTGAAAACCACCATCAGTGAAACAACCGTACAGCTTAACCGCCAGCGTGAAGCACTGGCGCGCGTCAGTACGCAACAGGCGAAACTGAGCGCAGTTAAATCGCGCTATGAGTCCGGGCAAAAGCTCGCTGCCGGTGCGCGTAATGCGGGGATGGCGGGGACCGGCCTCGCTATGTCAGGGTTATATGCTGAATCGCGTTTTATCGCGCCGGGCATCGGTTTTGATAAACAGATGTCAGGTACTCAGGCGATTCTCGGTCTTGAAAAAGGGGATGCAAAGCTCGCGGCGATTCGCCAGCAAGCGCGCGATATCGGCGCAACGACCGCCTTTTCACCCGGTGATGTTGCCCGTACACAAACCACGCTGGCGCGCTCAGGTTATAAGGCCGATGACGTGCTGGCCGCGACGGGCTCAACGGTCAATCTGAGTCTTGCCGCCGGTGTCGATATTGCTGAAGCTGCCGACATTATCACGAATATGCAATCGGCCTTTAACCTGCCGACGACCGAGATTCAGCGTGTTGCTGACGTGATGACCAAAGGCTTTACGTCCTCGAATACCGGCCTCGTTGAGCTGGGCGAGGCGATGAAATACGTCGCGCCGATCGCCGAGGCCGCAGGGGCGAGTATTGAGAGCACGACCTCGATGCTGGGTGTGCTGGCCGATAACGGTATCAAAGGCTCGATGGCCGGTACGGGCGCGAGTGCTATCTTTAACCGTCTACAGGCTCCTATGGGTAAAGCCGTCGACGCGATTGCTGAATTAGGCGTTAAGACCCGCGACAGCAAAGGCAACATGTTACCGGTCGAGGGCATCCTCAAAGACATTCACACCTCTTTTGCTAAAAACAAACTCGGGACGGCTGAACAGGGCGAATACCTCAAAGTTATTTTTGGTGAAGAGGCGATGAAAGGCGCGATCAAGCTGGTTGCCGCCGCCGGTGATGGCTCGCTCGATAACAAACGCCGCGAGATTCAGAACTCCGCAGGGACGACTGAGCTCATCGCAAAAATCCAGACTGACAACCTCGACGGGGATTTAAAAAACCTTCAGTCAGCGTGGGAAGACCTGCAAATCGAGGTATTCGAGAAACAGGATTCAGCACTTCGCAAGCTGACAAATACCGCAACCGACTGGATAAGTACCGTTGCAGCATGGACAAAAGCGAATCCTGAACTGACGAAAACGCTGTTCACCGTCGTGACTGCCGTGCTGTCGATTATTGGCGTGCTGGGCGGTATCGGTCTGATTGCGTGGCCGGTCATCGCCGGGATTAATGCCATTATCGCCGCCGCGAGTCTGCTGGGTACCGTCTTTACCGTGGCCGGTAGCGCTATTGTGACGGCACTCGGTGCAATCACGTTGCCGGTTGTGGCCGTTGCGGCGGCGGTGGTCGCTGGCGCGCTGCTGATTCGCAAATACTGGGAGCCTGTCAGCGCCTTTTTCGGTGGTGTCATCGAGGGGCTGATGAGCGCCTTTGCACCGGTCGGGGAAATGTTCGCGCCACTGGCGCCCATCTTTGACGGTCTCGGCGAAAAACTTCGCGGTGTCTGGCAGTGGTTTAAAGACCTGATAGCGCCGGTGAAAGCGACTCAGGACACACTCAACAGTTGTCGTGATGTTGGGGTTATGTTCGGTCAGGCGCTGGCCGATGCGCTGCTGATGCCGCTTAATGCCTTTAACAAGCTGCGAAGCGGGATTGATTGGGTGCTCGAAAAACTCGGAATTATCAACAAAGAATCCAGCTCGCTTGACCAGACCGCAGCGAAAGCCAATGCGGCGACGCAGAACGGCTACAGCCCCGCTATCAGTTCATACAACAGCTATCAGCCGGTCACGGCACCCGCCGGTAAAACCTACATTGACCAGAGTCGGCCAACCTATCAAATCAACGTGCCGGGCAATGGTATGCCGGGCGGTCGGTTGGGTAACGATTTGCAGGATGCATTAGAAAAATATGAGCGTGAGAAACGCGCTAAAGCTCGCGCAAGCATGATGCACGATTAAGGAGACTGATTATGATGCTGGCACTCGGTATGTTTGTTTTTATGCGTCAGACACTGCCCTATCAGAGCATGCAGCGCAGCGCGGATTATCGCTGGGCGTCTAACTCTCGCGTAGGGAAGCGTGACGCTTTTCAGTACCTCGGCGAGGGGGAAGACAACATCACCCTGAGCGGTGATTTATATCCTGCCCTGACCGGCGGTAAGTTCTCGATGCTGGCGCTGTATACGATGGCCGAGCAGGGGCGCGCGTGGCCGCTTATTTCGGGGGATGGCCGGATTTATGGGATGTTTAAAATCGGCAATGTCTCGGAGACCGGCACGGTATTTTTTGAGGATGGGTCGCCACGAAAAATCAGTTTTACCCTGTCACTGACCCGTGTCGATGAGTCGCTCGCGGTGGTGTATGGCGATATCGGCAAACAGGCCGAGAGTCTGGTCGGGAAAGCTGGCGATCTGCTGTCGATGGTGGGGGCATAATCATGCTGGATATTATCACCGGCGCGGGTGCCACACTGACGCCCGACTTTATGCTGACACTGGAAAGCAAAGATATCACCGGCAATATCAGCGATCGACTGATTAACCTCTCGATGACGGACAACCGGGGATTTGAGGCCGACCAGCTCGATATTGAGCTCGACGATAGTGACGGGCTGGTCGTATTGCCGATTCGCGGCGCGGTGCTGTCACTGTATCTCGGGTGGAAAGGATTCTCGCTGGTCGGTAAGGGACGATTTACCGTCGATGAGGTGGAGCACCGGGGCGCACCTGATACGGTGACCATCCGCGCACGGAGTGCGGATTTTCGCGGCACGCTCAATTCCCGCCGTGAAGAGTCCTGGCACGATACCACGCTCGGCGCTATCGTCCACACGATAGCAGAACGGAACAAACTAACGGCCAGCGTCGCCGAATCACTCGCGGGGATCCAGATTCCGCATATTGACCAGTCGCAGGAATCCGACGCCGTTTTCCTGACACGTCTCGCGGAACGTAACGGCGGCGCGGTGTCGGTGAAAGCCGGTAAATTGCTGATGCTCAAAGCGGGGAGTGGCACCACGGCCAGCGGAAAGCCCATCCCTCAAATCACGATCCAGCGCAGTGACGGCGACCGGCATCAGTTTGCCATTGCTGACCGGGGTGCTTACACCGGCGTGACCGCTAAATGGTTGCATACCAAAGACCCGAAACCGGCGAAGCAAAAGCAAGCGGTGAGGCTGAAGCGAAAGCCCAAAGTGCAGCACCTCAGGGCGTTACAGCACCCGAAAGCGAAACCGGTGAGCAGTAAGGCTGCAGCGAAAAAAGAAAAAGAGCAGGAAGCTCGCGAGGGTGAATACATGGCCGGTGAGGCTGACAACGTTTTCGCGCTGACGACCATTTACGCCACGAAGGCGCAAGCGATGCGCGCGGCTCAGGCGAAGTGGGATAAATTGCAGCGTGGCGTTGCTGAGTTCTCGATTATGCTGGCGACTGGCCGAGAAGATATTTACCCCGAAATGCCGGTCAGGGTATCGGGCTTTAAGCGCGTCATAGATGACCAGCCGTGGATAATCAGTAAGGTGACCCATAACCTCGGCGGGAATGGCTTCACGACGGCTGTGGAGCTCGAGGTGATGCTTTCTGGTGTGGAGTATGAGGACGAAGATGGTGACGATTAAAGCAAGGCATATTGTGAGTTGCAAACCCTTAACGGCAAAAATGCACATCGAGACTTGCAAATGTAAGTTATAGGATTATCATTCTCTCAAGCCAGTAGAGGGGGAAAGATTATGATGCACTGCCCATTATGTCAGGATGCAGCTCACGCAAGGTCCAGCCGGTACCTGAGTATGGAAACGAAAGAACGTTACCACCAATGTCAAAATATCAACTGCGGATGCACCTTTGTGACCCACGAGACTCTCGCTCGATTCATTGTGAAGCCGGGTGAAATTGAACCAGCCCCGCCCCACCCGACCCGGCATCAACAACATCAGCTTTGGCTTTAGAACCTGCTTCGGCAGGTTTTTTATTATCTGCTATCAGTGGACACCTGTGGACACAAAACAATTCTACGTGGACATTCCGTGGACATGAAGACAAAAAAAGGGGTTAGCATTTCGCTAACCCCTTGTTTTCTAACACGCTTTGGATGCAGCGTGAAAGCGCTCTTAGTTAAGACGCTCTTTGATACGAGCAGACTTACCAGTGCGCTCACGCAGGTAGTACAGTTTAGCTTTACGTACAGCACCACGACGTTTAACAGCAATGCTGTCAACTACCGGAGAGTGAGTCTGGAAGACACGCTCAACGCCTTCGCCGTTGGAAATTTTACGAACAGTGAATGCAGAGTGCAGACCGCGGCTACGAATAGCGATAACCACGCCCTCAAATGCCTGCAGACGTTTTTTGGAACCTTCAACAACCCATACTTTCACTTCCACGGTATCACCCGGACGGAAGGAAGGTACGTCCTGCTTCATCTGTTCTTGTTCAAGTTGCTTAATAATGTTGCTCATAATTTAATCTCTTATCCTGGGTAAACTGATATTTGGGGGTCTCAGACCAGCCCATCATGTTTATGTTGCTGTTGCGCGTGTTCCTGTTTGAACTCCGCCAGCAACCTTGCTTGCTCTTCAGTCAGAGCCAGGTTTTCCAGAAGTTCAGGTCTTCTAAGCCAGGAGCGGCCCAGCGACTGCTTCAAACGCCAGCGACGTATCTCGGCATGGTTTCCCGACAGCAGAACCGGCGGTACTTCCATTCCTTCCAACACTTCAGGGCGGGTATAGTGCGGACAGTCCAGCAACCCGTCAGCAAACGAATCTTCGATTGCTGATGCTTCATGACCCAGTACACCCGGAATAAACCGGGAAACGGAGTCGATCAGCGTCATTGCCGGTAACTCTCCACCGCTGAGAACGTAATCGCCGATAGACCATTCTTCGTCAATCTCGGTCTGAATCACGCGCTCATCGATACCTTCGTAGCGACCACATACCAGAATCAGCTTTTGATTCGTGGCCAGTTCGCTGACGCCTGCTTGATCAAGCTTGCGTCCCTGAGGTGACAGATAAATCACCTTTGCGCCTTCACCTGCCGCGGCTTTTGCTGCATGAATGGCGTCCCGTAAAGGTTGTACCATCATTAACATCCCCGGTCCGCCGCCGTAAGGACGATCGTCCACGGTACGGTGCCGGTCATGCGTGAAGTCACGAGGACTCCAGCTCTGGATGCTCAGCAGGCCATTTTTTACTGCCCGGCCAGTTACCCCGTAATCGGTAATTGCGCGGAACATTTCAGGAAACAGGCTAATTATGCCAATCCACATAGCGCCGTCTTTTACCGTTTATCCGGTGGTTTAAAAACCAGGATCCCAATCTACTTCGATAGTACGAGTAGCGAGATCGACTTTCTTGATAACCTGCCCATCGAGGAACGGAACCAACCGCTCCTTGATGCCAAATGCATCTTTCAGGTTTGCCTTAATGACGAGAACGTCATTCGACCCGGTTTCCATCATATCGATGACTTTACCGAGACCGTAGCCTTCCGTGGTCACTACCTGGCAGCCCATCAGGTCTTTCCAGTAATAGCTTCCATCTTCCAGCGCCGGCAGCTGCGAGGAATCCACGATAATTTCGCAGTTCGTCAGCAGATTCGCGGCATCGCGATCGTCAACGCCTTTCAGCTTAATAACGATATCCTGATTGTGGTAGCGCCAGCTTTCCAGCTCAACGGTCTGCCACTGACCCGCCTTCTGGATTAACCAGGGCTGATAGTCAAAAATGCTTTCGGCGTCTTCGGTGGAGGAAAACACTCTGAGCCAACCACGGATACCGTAGGAAGAACCCATTTTCCCCAATACGATCGGATCAACAGGTGCTTGTGCGGTGTGTTGCTTGCTCATCATGACCACCGTGACAGATTAAGCTGCTTTTTTAGCTTCTTTGATCAGCGCAGATACGCGATCAGAGATAGTTGCGCCCTGGCCAACCCAGTGTGCGATACGGTCCAGATCCAGACGGGTGCCTTCTTCCGCGCCAGAAGCGATCGGGTTGAAGAAACCAACGCGCTCGATGAAGCGACCGTTACGTGCGTTACGGCTGTCAGTAACAACAACCTGGTAGAACGGACGCTTTTTAGCGCCGTGACGTGCTAAACGAATAGTTACCATAACATCCTCTTGTGTGAATAGAACAACCGGGCCCCATCGAGGGAAGGGGCCCGGTGTCATATTAAAAGCCCGAAAATTTTACTCATTTTTGGGCAAAATGCAATCCGTATTATCTGCCGGGGAATCCTGGGGGCATCATACCCTTCATTCCGCGCATCATTTTCATCATGCCGCCTTTCGACTTCATCTTTTTCATCATGCGCTGCATGTCGTCGAACTGCTTGAGCAGACGGTTCACGTCCTGCACCTGCAGGCCGCAGCCCTGGGCGATACGACGCTTACGGGAACCTTTGATGATTTCCGGCTTCGCGCGCTCTTTCAGCGTCATCGAGTTGATGATCGCTTCCATACGCACCAGCACTTTGTCATCCATCTGCGATTTAACGTTGTCTGGAATCTGGCCCATGCCCGGCAGCTTGCCCATCAGGCTCGCCATGCCGCCCATGTTTTTCATCTGCTTGAGCTGTTCCAGGAAGTCGTTCAGGTCGAAACCATCGCCCTTCTTCAGCTTGGTCGCCAGCTTCTCAGCCTGCGCGCGGTCAACCTTGCTTTCGATATCTTCGATCAGCGACAGCACGTCGCCCATGCCGAGGATACGGGAAGCGATACGGTCCGGGTGGAACGGCTCCAGCGCTTCGGTTTTCTCGCCGACACCGAGGAATTTAATCGGTTTGCCGGTAATGTGACGAATAGAGAGTGCCGCACCGCCGCGCGCATCGCCGTCGACCTTGGTCAGCACTACGCCGGTCAGCGGCAGCGCTTCGTTAAAGGCCTTAGCGGTGTTTGCCGCATCCTGACCGGTCATCGCGTCGACAACAAACAGGGTTTCAACCGGCTTAATGGCCGCGTGAACCTGCTTGATTTCGTCCATCATCGCTTCGTCAACGTGCAGACGACCGGCGGTATCCACCAGCAGCACGTCGTAGAATTTCAGCTTCGCTTCTTTCAGCGCCGCGTTAACGATATCGATAGGCTTCTGGCCAACGTCAGACGGGAAGAAGTCCACACCAACCTGTTCAGCCAGGGTTTCCAGCTGTTTGATCGCCGCCGGGCGATAAACGTCGGCAGAAACCACCAAGACTTTCTTCTTGTGCTTCTCGCGCAGGAATTTACCCAGCTTACCGACGCTGGTGGTTTTACCCGCACCCTGCAGGCCCGCCATCAGCACGACTGCCGGCGGCTGCGCGGCGAGGTTCAGCGTCTGGTTCTCTTCGCCCATCGCCGAAACCAGTTCGCTACGCACGATTTTGACGAATTCCTGACCCGGAGTCAGGCTTTTGTTAACTTCATGACCAACCGCTTTTTCTTTTACGCGATTGATAAAATCACGCACTACCGGCAGCGCAACGTCAGCCTCCAGCAGCGCCATGCGCACTTCGCGCAGCGTCTCTTTTACGTTGTCTTCAGTAAGGCGTCCACGGCCACTGATATTGCGCAGCGTGCGCGACAAACGATCGGTTAAATTATCAAACATTGTCTCTCGCCTGGGGTGGAAACGGTGAGTCGCTTACGCGACAAAAAAACGGAAATTTGCGGGAGTATAACACGACACCGGGCGAGTTGTGAGGCCGTGGTTGGCGCTGATATCGCGTAACGTGACGCCATCCCCCTCACACCACCTGTGCGCCTTGATACAACTCGAGGGATTTTGCGTATATACTGCTTCTCTTTCTTCACTTTGACGACTGCCGACTCTTTATGCCTGTGTTTGCCCTGCTCGCGCTTGTTGCCTACTCCATCAGCCTGGCGCTGATCATCCCCGGACTGCTGCAAAAAAACAGCGGCTGGCGGCGTATGGCGATTCTTTCCGCCACCGTGGCGCTGGTGTGCCATGCATTTGCGCTGGAAGCCCGTATCCTGCCGGGCGGTGACAGCGGGCAGAATCTCAGCCTGTTAAACGTTGGCTCGCTGGTGAGCCTGATGATCTGTACGGTGATGACCATCGTTGCTTCGCGTAACCGCGGCTGGCTGCTGTTGCCCATCGTCTATGCCTTCGCGCTGATCAACCTCGCCTTCGCCACCTTTATGCCCAATGAGTTTATTACCCATCTGGAAGCGACGCCGGGGATGATGGTGCATATCGGCCTGTCGCTGTTCTCCTACGCAACGCTGATTATCGCCGCTCTGTATGCGCTACAGCTGGCATGGATTGACTATCAGCTCAAGAATAAGAAGCTGGCGTTCAATCACGAAATGCCGCCGCTGATGGTCATTGAGCGCAAAATGTTTCACATCACCCAGGTTGGCGTCGTTCTGCTCACGCTGACCCTCTGTACCGGCCTGTTTTACATGCATAACCTCTTTAGCATGGAAAATATCGACAAGGCTGTCCTTTCCATCATCGCCTGGTTCGTCTATATCGTGTTGTTATGGGGTCACTATCACGAAGGGTGGCGCGGCCGCCGGGTGGTTTGGTTTAACGTGGCGGGCGCTGGCATTCTGACGCTCGCCTACTTTGGTAGCCGCGTGATTCAACAATTCGTGGGCTAAGTACTAAGGAATTCTCTTGGAACATATCTCTACCACCACGCTGATCGTGACGCTGATCATCATGGTGGTCATCTCCGCCTATTTCTCCGGTTCTGAAACCGGCATGATGACGCTCAATCGCTATCGACTACGTCATCTGGCGAAGCAGGGCGACAAATCCGCGCGGCGAGTTGAAAAGCTGCTGAAAAAGCCTGACCGTCTCATCAGCCTGGTGCTGATTGGCAACAACCTGGTCAATATCCTGGCTTCCGCGCTCGGTACCATTGTCGGCATGCGCCTGTATGGCGATCTGGGCGTCGCCATCGCTACCGGCGTGCTGACCTTTGTGGTACTGGTGTTCGCTGAAGTGCTGCCCAAAACCATCGCCGCGCTCTACCCGGAAAAGGTCGCCTATCCCAGCAGCTTCCTGCTCGCGCCGCTGCAAGTTCTGATGATGCCGCTGGTCTGGCTGCTTAACCTCATCACCCGCATCCTGATGCGCATGATGGGCATTAAAACCGACATCACTATCAGCAGCGCGCTCAGCAAAGATGAGCTGCGCACCATCGTGAATGAATCCCGCTCGCAGATTTCACGCCGCAATCAGGACATGCTGCTGTCGGTGCTGGATCTGGAAAAGGTCAGCGTCGATGACATTATGGTGCCGCGCAACGAAATCGTCGGTATCAACATCAACGACGACTGGAAATCTATCGTCCGCCAGCTCACCCACTCGCCACATGGTCGCATCGTGCTGTACCGCGATAGCCTCGACGACGCCATCAGTATGCTGCGCGTGCGCGAAGCCTACCGTCTGATGACCGAGAAAAAAGAGTTCACCAAAGAGGTGATGCTACGCGCCGCCGATGAGATTTACTTCGTGCCAGAGGGAACGCCGCTCAGCACCCAGTTGGTGAAATTCCAGCGCAATAAGAAGAAAGTGGGACTGGTGGTTGACGAGTATGGCGATATTCAGGGGCTGGTGACGGTGGAAGACATTCTGGAAGAGATCGTCGGCGACTTCACCACCTCTATGTCACCATCGCTTGCCGAAGAAGTTAACCCGCAAAATGATGGCTCCGTCATTATCGACGGCGGCGCCAACGTGCGCGAACTGAATAAAGCCTTCAACTGGCACCTGCCGGAAGACGAAGCGCGCACCATGAACGGGATGATTGTTGAAGCACTGGAAGAGATTCCGGCGGCAGGCACGCGCGTTCGCATTGCCCAGTATGATATCGATATTCTCGAGGTGCAGGATAACGTGATTAAGCAGGTGCAGGTGAACCCGGTGAAACCGCTACGGGAAAGCGTGAAGGATTAAAGATATCCCCTCTCCCCGGCTGGGGAGAGGGTAACGCGAAGGTTATGCCTTCGCTTTCGCAACAGACACCATCGCCGCGCGAATAGTACGACCGTTCAGGGTGTAACCCTTCTGCATCACCATCAGCACGTTGCCAGCGGCCACTTCGTCAGACTCCACCATCGCAATCGCCTGGTGAACGTTCGGATCCATCGGCACGTCGATATCGGCGACAACCTGCACGCCAAATTTCGCGACCACGTCCAGCATCGACTTACGCGTCAGTTCAATACCTTCGATCATCGCCGCCATCGCGTCGCCGTCTTTGTTGGCCACTTCCAGCGCGCGGTCCAGGCTATCCAGCACCGGCAGCAGTTCGTTGACGAATTTTTCCAGCGCAAACTTGTGCGCCTTCTCAACGTCAATTTCAGTGCGACGACGCAGGTTTTCCATCTCGGCCTTCACACGCAGTACGCTTTCGCGCTCGCGAGTTTCGGCTTCCGCCAACTGCGATTCAAGGTTCGCAATTTTTTCGTCGCGCGGATCCACCTGCTCAGCAGAAGCGTCTGGTTCAACCGCCTCAACTTCTTCGTGCTGATCCATGATAATTTCTTCCGGGGATTGCCCCTCAGGCGTTTTCTGTTCTTTACTACTCATGAATTTCTCCGCGTTTTTTCGCAATCATCTCGCTAACTTGGCTTATTATGGGGATAAGATTTCGGGTTTCAAGGGAAGCTCTCACATTGTCACCAATCTTCGGCACAAGGACATTCAGAAAATGAACAATCATTTCAAGTGTATCGGTATTGTAGGACACCCTCGTCACCCGACGGCCCTGACGACACATGAAATGCTCTATCGCTGGCTGTGCACCAAAGGCCTCGATGTGATTGTTGAGCGCCAGATAGCCCAGGAGCTGAAGCTCGATAATGTGAAAACCGGCACGCTGGCCGAAATTGGTCAAAAAGCGGATCTCGCGGTGGTGGTTGGCGGCGACGGCAATATGCTCGGCGCGGCGCGTACTCTCGCGCGCTACGACATCAGCGTCATTGGCATTAACCGCGGCAACCTCGGCTTCCTGACCGACCTTGACCCGGACAACGCCCATCAGCAGCTTGCCGACGTGCTGGACGGCAATTACATTGCTGAAAAGCGCTTCTTACTGGAGGCTCAGGTATGCCAGCAGAACTGCCAGAAGCGGATCAGCACCGCCATCAACGAAGTCGTGCTGCACCCGGGCAAAGTGGCGCACATGATTGAGTTCGAAGTGTATATCGACGAGACCTTCGCCTTCTCCCAGCGCTCCGATGGCCTGATTATCTCCACCCCAACCGGCTCCACCGCCTACTCACTTTCCGCCGGCGGGCCGATTCTCACCCCATCATTAGATGCGATTACTCTGGTGCCAATGTTCCCGCATACGCTCTCCGCGCGCCCGCTGGTGATTAACAGCAACAGCACCATCCGCCTGCGTTTTTCGCACCGCCGCAGCGACCTGGAAATCAGCTGTGATAGCCAGATTGCCCTGCCCATCCAGGAAGGCGAAGACGTATTGATCCGCCGCAGCGACTATCACCTGAATCTCATTCACCCTAAAGACTACAGCTATTTCAATACATTAAGCACAAAACTTGGCTGGTCAAAAAAATTGTTCTAATTTTATCGCCGCCTCTTTACTGGATAAAAAACCAGTCTATACTGTATGAAAACACAGTTATGGGTTTTCATACAGGAAAGCGGCTATGTTGGCACAACTGACCATCAGCAATTTTGCAATCGTTCGTGAACTTGAAATCGACTTCAACAGCGGCATGACGGCCATCACCGGGGAAACCGGTGCGGGTAAATCTATTGCAATTGATGCCCTCGGGCTGTGCCTGGGCGGTCGAGCGGAAGCCGACATGGTCCGCGTTGGCGCCACACGCGCCGACCTCTGCGCGCGCTTTGCGCTAAAGGACACGCCTGCGGCCTTGCGCTGGCTTGAGGAAAACCAGCTGGAAGATGGCCGCGAGTGCCTGCTGCGCCGCGTCATCAGCAGCGATGGTCGTTCTCGTGGCTTTATTAACGGCACGGCCGTACCGCTTTCCCAACTGCGAGAGCTGGGCCAGCTGCTTATTCAGATCCACGGCCAGCACGCACACCAGCAGTTAGTTAAATCCGAACACCAGAAAACGCTGCTTGATGCCTACGCAGGCGAATCGACTCTCACGCATCAAATGGCGGAAAATTACCGTCTCTGGCACCAAAGCTGCCGCGATCTGGCGGCTCACCAGCAGCAAAGCCAGGAACGCGCCGCGCGAGCCGAGCTGCTGCAATACCAGCTGAAAGAGCTGATCGAGTTCAATCCGCAGCCCGGTGAATATGAACAAATCGATGAAGAGTACAAGCGCCTTGCAAATAGCGGCCAGTTACTCTCCACGAGCCAGCACGCGCTGGCTATCCTGGCCGACGGCGACGACGTAAACCTGCAAAGCCAGCTCTACACAGCCCGTCAGTTGGCCGGTGAACTGGTGAGCATGGACAGCAAACTCTCCGGCGTGCTGGATATGCTGGAAGAAGCGGCCATTCAGCTCAGCGAGGCCAGCGACGAGCTGCGCCATTATTGCGATCGCATGGATCTCGATCCAAACCGTCTGTTCGAGCTGGAACAGCGTCTGTCAAAACAGATTTCCCTGGCGCGGAAGCATCAAATCTCGCCGGAAGCGCTGCCTGAATACTGCCAGTCGCTGTTGGACGAACAGCAGTTGCTCGACGACCAGAGCGACTCACTCGAAACGCTCAAACTGGCGGTTTCTCGCTATCACCAACAGGCACTGGACACCGCGCGCCAGCTGCACGCACAGCGTCAGGCCAGCGCACAGGAGCTGGCGCAGCTGATTACCGACAGCATGCATATGCTCTCGATGCCGCACGGCCTGTTTGATATTGACGTCAGTTTTGAAGAACAGCATCTGACCGCCGAAGGTGCAGATCGTATTGAGTTCCGCGTCACCACTAACCCGGGGCAGCCGCTGCAGGCGATTGCCAAGGTCGCCTCAGGCGGTGAACTGTCGCGTATCGCGCTGGCCATTCAGGTGATTACCGCACGCAAGATGGAAACACCTGCGCTGATTTTCGATGAAGTGGACGTCGGGATTAGCGGCCCAACGGCGGCAGTCGTCGGTAAGCTGCTGCGCCAACTGGGTGAATCGACCCAGGTGATGTGTGTGACCCACCTACCGCAAGTTGCAGGCTGTGGGCACCACCACTTCTACGTCAGCAAAGAGACCGACGGCGCAATGACCGAAACCCATATGCAACCCCTGGACAAACGCGCTCGCCTGCAAGAGCTGGCGCGGCTGCTGGGGGGCAGTGAAGTCACCCGTAATACGCTGGCGAATGCGAAAGAGTTGCTGGCCGCATAAACTTTTTTGATTTCTTAGAGTCTGAGTTCACAATAAAAACGCCGTAAGACCTGATATCAAAGGTTTCCAACTTACCTCAGGTCTATTATCATCGGCACATGACATATGAGCCGCGTACTGCTCGGGCCCGAAAAGGAATCAAATCACTATGCGCTGTAAAACGCTGACTGCTGCCGCAGCGGTTCTTCTGATGATGACTGCAGGCTGTTCCACTCTGGAGCGAGTGGTTTACCGTCCTGATATTAGTCAGGGGAACTACCTGGCACCTAACGATGTAGCGAAAATTCGTCCAGGCATGACCCAACAACAGGTCGCCTACACCTTAGGTACCCCGATGATGACCGATCCGTTCGGCACCAACACCTGGTTCTATGTTTTCCGCCAGCAGCCTGGGCATGAAAAAGCAACCCAACAAACGCTGACGTTGACCTTCAACAGCAGCGGTGTGCTGACCAACATCGATAACAAACCAGCGCTGACCAAATAAGTCAGCGGTGACAAAAAAAGCGCTCATTGAGCGCTTTTTTATTGTCTGTAAATCACGGTAAGGCGCTATCCCTTTTTCTGCGCCGACTTCTCCGCCCGCTGACGGCGAAGCTCTTTCGGATCGGCAATCAGGGGACGATAAATCTCAACCCGGTCGCCGTCGTGAACTTCATCCTGCAATTTAGCAGGACGGCTATAAATACCGACCTTATTTTTGCTCAGGTCAATATCATCACGCAGCGCCAACAACCCGCTTGCCTGAATCGCCTGCTCGATCGTGGACCCTTCCTCCAGGGTGACACGCTGCACGTACTGCTTTTGCGGCAGCGCGTAAGCCACTTCCACGGCAATCTTACCCGACACGGTAAACCTCTCTGGCACGCATCGTGAATGCCTGCACCATATTCAGCGCCAGCTCTTTAAAGATACGACCAAACGCCAGTTCAATAAGCTTATTGGTAAACTCAAAATCAAGATGGAATTCAATCTTACAAGCGTCCTGGCTTAACGGCGTAAACTTCCAGCCGCCAATCAGCTTTTTAAACGGCCCATCGACCAGATGCATCAAAATGCTCTGGTTATCGGTTAAGGTATTACGCGTGGTAAAGGTCTTACTGATACCCGCTTTTGCGACATCGACCGCCGCCGTCATTTGCGTCGGTCCAGACTCCAGAACGCGGCTGCCCGTACAACCGGGAAGAAAATCCGGGTAGGCATTCACATCATTCACCAGTTGATACATTTGCTCCGCGCTGTAGGGAACCAGCGCAGTACGGCTAATCTGAGGCATAGCAATTTCCATGATCGAACACGGCGTAAATAGTATCATTTATCTACGGTTAAAAAAAACGGACACAGGCTATATCGTGCTAAGATAACGCATTACGCCTCGCGGGAGCTTGAGGCTAGGTTTATCAGATTAGCGATAATTTCAGGATATTATGACAAAGAAAAAAGCACACAAACCTGGATCGGCCACGATTGCGCTGAATAAACGCGCCCGCCACGAATACTTTATCGAAGAAGAGTTTGAGGCGGGCCTGGCGCTCCAGGGCTGGGAAGTGAAATCCCTGCGCGCAGGTAAAGCCAACATCGGCGACAGCTACGTTATCCTGAAAGACGGTGAAGCGTTCCTGTTCGGCGCCAACTTTACCCCGATGGCCGTGGCATCTACGCATTACGTTTGCGATCCTACCCGCACGCGTAAACTGCTGCTCAACCAGCGCGAACTGGATTCTCTGTACGGGCGTATCAACCGCGAAGGTTACACCGTAGTCGCGCTGTCGCTGTACTGGAAAAACGCCTGGTGTAAGGTGAAGATCGGCGTCGCCAAAGGTAAAAAGCAGCACGACAAACGCTCCGACCTGAAAGATCGTGAATGGCAGCTCGATAAAGCGCGTATTATGAAACATGCAGGGCGCTAAGCCAGATACCTGTCCAGCTACAACAAATATCCCCCAACCTATGGGGGATATTTTTTAGTATCAGCCCATTATCCCTCCTGAACACCGCCAACTGCACGAGAAACGCACAGCCAACAGCTTGTTGAGACACGTTTTTTGCTGGCAACACCTTCCGCATCTCTGTTATACTTGCTGCAACACTATTGGGGCTGATTCTGGATTCGACGGGATTTGCGAAACCCAAGGTGCATGCCGAGGGGCGGTTGGCCTCGTAAAAAGCCGCAAAAAATAGTCGCAAACGACGAAAACTACGCTTTAGCAGCTTAATAACCTGCTCTGAGCCCTCTCTCCCTAGCTTCCGCTCTTAAGACGGGGATCAAAGAGAGGTCAAACCCAAAAGAGATCGCGTGGAAGCCCTGCCTGGGGTTGAAGCGTTAAAACTAATCAGGCTAGTTTGGTAGTGGCGTGTCTGTCCGCAGGTGCCAGGCGAATGTAAAGACTGACTAAGCATGTAGTGCCGAGGATGTAGGAATTTCGGACGCGGGTTCAACTCCCGCCAGCTCCACCAAACAATGATCCGGATACGTCCGGTGAAGTACAGAAAGCCCGCATGGCACAAGCCCTGCGGGCTTTTTTGTGTCTGTCGTTGTCCGAGAACATCCGGCTAAATCCGGTGATTATTGGTATACGTTTAGGTATACGGTAGGATGTATACCTAAAAGCGTATACCAATTCATGAAGGAGCGGCCACAGTGGCACGGACAACACGCCCCCTGACCAACACCGAAGTTCTACGCGCGAAAGCGTTAGAGAAGGATCTAACTCTGCATGATGGCAATGGGCTTTTCCTGATAGTGAAAACTAGTGGCAAAAAGCTCTGGCGCTTTCGTTATCAACGTCCGGCAACAAAGCAGCGGACAATGATGGGGCTCGGTGCTTTCCCCGCCCTTTCACTTGCTGACGCCCGAGGTTTAAGAGCGGATTACCTTGCCTTGTTAGCTAATGGCATCGACCCCCAAGTTCAAGCTGAAGTTGCAGAGGAAGAGCAACAAATCGCTCTGGACAGTATTTTTTCAACGGTTGCCGCTAACTGGTTCCAACTCAAAAGCAAAAGCGTTACCCCTGATTACGCAAAAGACATTTGGCGTTCATTGGAGAAAGATGTATTCCCTGCCATTGGTGAGATCCCCGTTCAGCAAATCAAAGCCCGGACACTGATTGAAGCTCTCGAGCCAATCAAAGCTCGTGGGGCGCTTGAGACTGTACGTCGACTGGTGCAGCGCATTAACGAGATAATGATTTATGCCGTAAACACTGGCCTGATTGATGCTAATCCAGCATCAGGTGTTGGGATGGCCTTTGAGAAGCCCAAAAAACAAAACATGCCGACGCTTCGGCCAGAAGAGTTACCAAAACTCATGCGTTCTTTGGTGATGTCAAATCTCTCTGTTTCGACTCGCTGTTTAATTGAATGGCAACTCCTGACGCTTGTGCGCCCTTCTGAGGCCTCCGGTGCTCGTTGGGCAGAAATCGATCTCGATGCAAAGCTTTGGACAATTCCAGCCGAACGGATGAAGGCGAAACGTGAGCACATAGTTCCTCTCTCAACTCAGGCATTAGAGATTCTCGAAGTGATGAAACCAATCAGTGCTCACCGTGAACATGTTTTTCCCAGTAGGAATGATCCAAAACAATCCATGAATAGCCAAACAGCTAATGCAGCTTTGAAGCGTATAGGATATGGAGGAAAATTAGTTGCACACGGTTTACGATCTATTGCAAGTACTACATTGAATGAAGCGGGCTTTAATTCAGATGTGATAGAAGCGGCATTAGCTCATACAGATAAAAATGAGGTAAGAAGAGCATATAACCGCTCTATCTATTTAAAGCAAAGAATAGGCATGATGGAATGGTGGGGTGAAAAAGTTTATAATAAAAACTGAAAAAAAAGCTCATTCTTATGAGCTTTTATTTTCCTGCATTGTTTTTGGAATTATCAGCATACTGTTTATTTTGATAAGTCATAAAGGTATTATACCAACTAGAAACACGGAATATAGCAAGAACAGCTGCTAATGCAGAGAACACTGAATAAATAAATATAAAATAAGCAAAAAAACTAAATGTTAATAACGCATACTTATAGAAAACACCTAAATAATAATACATAAAAGCATTATTTATGAGAATGCTACTATAGGCCTTGGTAACCAAGGCCGTAATAATAGTTAGTAATTGCAACAATATAAAATGGACAAACGTTGCATTGACTGACATATAAGGAGAATATTCTACTTCTCCACTTTCACTTTTTTCATCACCAGTTATTATTTTTTTAAAGGCCTCATCACCAATAGCTATCCACATAGCAAAACCACCTAATGAAAAGCCCAGAAGGTTCGGCATCAATGACAGGATGTCATTCCACCACCCCTGATGAGACCAAGATGGATAAAGAATCACTGTCATTAAAAAAGCACACCAAAAATAGCGACTTTTAAACACAGCCCCAGCGCCACCATAGATTTTCCAGTATCTAGCCAATGCACTGGTTGATTCTTTTTCTTCACTCATTACTTTCTCAGAAGCCTCTTAAATTCATCTGCTAATGATTTTGCCCTTAATAACAATAGCTCAGAAACCGATGTTACGTCAGAATCATATGGTTCAACCCTTTGAAGTGGTACGTCACTTGAGGCATGAACCTCTACTAATCCCGCCTCATTAATCCTGCGTATACTAACTTCACCATTTCTCGAAGCAATAAGAGCATCCTGTTTTAACTCACCATCAGGTTTAATTTCCTGACCTCGCTCAGACTTATATGTTTTATCCTCTTCAATAACCCCAATACGCTTGAAGCGCTTTTGCATAACACTTTCTGCAGAAGCGAGATCATCCGGATTAGGACGTCGAGTGACCATATTTATACACGTAATACCTTTTAAAGAAAGCATACGTTCCACACTATCTGGCTCAGTCAATATTGTAACATTAACCTTTCCAAACTTCTCTATAATTCTCTCATGAGAAAATATCCCATTCAGAAAGTTTTCTATTTGTCTTGATGTAAGATGCCGGCTCTTGTCCTGCATTTCGTAAACCAAAAGATGACTTGCGGGTAGAAAAACAAAAGAGAATCTAGCTACATTTGGTTTTAAATTATCAGGTATATTTATTCTTTCCTTTTCCTCATCTGAAGCTATATCTTTCTTTACGATATCGAACCAGTCGCCATTAACGTCAATATCTGTATACTTTAGAATTTCCCCCTCAAAAGGTTCACTAATCACCTGGCCTTTCTTATAAGGGTAAAAATATGATAAAGTTGCGAATGAGTCTCCTCTTAAATTAACATTGCTCGCATTTTTTCTTGCCATCCTGAATAACTCGACATACTTTTCTGGCGAGTGGGGGTGCATGGTTATATTTACAGCCCCGTAAGTTAATTTTTTTGCCCTTGCCATTTTTATCTTTGTTCCCTTATTTCGTGAAAGAATCATATATACATTAAAGACTTAGGAAAAACCATGTCTTAACGCACACCATCTAATAACCAAAGGAAATAAAAATACAATTTATTATTCAAAATGGGAATATCATTTCCCCCGCGGATAATGCTCATTGGTTCCACTACCAGATTCGTAAAAATTAGAAAAACAACATCCAAGAACAGCGCGCAATGCTCTCCCCGCCACGCCTGCCCGCTTCCGGGGGCGCTTTTAATGCAAGTGCATGAAGGGCTTCAGGCAGCGCCAGTGCTGGTGCGGCGGGGTGTGGAAAATTCAGGATTTTGCATGCAAAGCCATGCAGCGTAGGCATGCATGGCTATTTTTCTTAAAAAAGACGGGGATTTTCGGGGCTTTTTATGCGGATTTTTTGCGGGTCTGCGCGGCCTGTCGGCACATGAAAATCTGACTCTGTTCAGGTGTATATTTTGCCCGGTTGTCTTCTCTGGACGCTCTGTCAGGCCGGAATCCGATGGTCGTCAGGATATCCCGGTCATCCTCTGCATAATAAATATCTCTTCCGCTGGCCAGATGAACCGATAGCGCTTCGCGAACGCTGGCGGCCGCCCGGTCGAGAGCCCGTTCTCTGACGATTTCAGGCTGCTCTCTGAGGTGCATTAATTCCGGTGCCAGCGCTGCGACCAGCGCGTCGCCACTGACCTGCATAAAGGCGTGGAGCTGGCGACGCATGCTGACACGCTGCACGGCCTCATGTGACCGGATATACTGACCGGCAGACTGGTTTACTGCCCATTTTTTCAGGTCAATATCATCACGCAGCGCCTGTACAGCGTCAGGCTCATAGCGGGTACTGGTGAGCTCATGTTCTTTCAGCGCCATTTCAGCCTGTGCCAGTGCTGACTTGCTGCTCATCCAGTCCGATTTATTCTTCTGACAGGTTTCAAAGGCCTGCTCCAGTGGTGCTCGTATCATTTCTTTTCTCCTGAATCAGTGGCGCAGCGATGAGCGAGCGCAATCCAGAATTCGGGGCGGTGTCACTGGCGCTGTCTGCGCCGGTTCTGGCTTTTCCGGCGCCGGTGGCCGTATCACCTCATCGATAGATTCGATGGTGCGAAAGGACGCGGAGCAGAAGACATTCACACACTGGAGATAACTCTGTTTGACGTTATCCGACAGGTAACGACTGGTGCGAACATGGGCCGCCTGTTTGCAGTACGGACAGCGCATCATGACTTCACCCCCTGTGGTTGTTTCTTCTGTGCCAGCTCTTTAGCCCGCGCCATTCTGAGGGCGGGACTTTTAAAGAGCTTCATATCTACGCCGGTGAGTGCCGGACGATGAAGGCCAATCTGTGAAATCACCGGCTCATGTTCCATGTTGAATACGTAATACTGGCTCTGTGTCAGTACATTCTCGCCCAGCTCCTGAATAAGAATAGTGTGAGGGTGTTCTTCCCCCTTAATCTCAAGCTCACGCAGACGTAAAGCAAATGCGCGTACCAGTGGGGGGGGAATGTCTTTAATTACCACCGCCCACTCATTCCGGGCATAGGCTGAAAACGCATCTGAATGAGCGCTGACGTATTCTTTTCCTGACGTACAGGCGGCCAGCATAGTACGGGCTTTATCATCATTGAGCTCATCAATCAGGGCGGCGAATTCCTCTGCCAGTTCACGACCGGCCATTCGCTGACCATGTTCCGCTTTCAGTTCCGGGGTCATCATGCCGCGCAGTTCACGAAAACGGGCGCGCCAGTTCTGTTCCGCTTCAGCACTCTCATTCAGCGCGTTCTGACGTTCTTTCTCGCTGCGGGTAATGGCGGCCTCGATATCATTCAGTTTCAGCATATTTTCCATGTGTGCGGATTTAGCCTGGCTGAACGCATCAAGCGCGTTATTTATCGTGGTCTCTGCGCTCTGGTTGGCTTGCTCATTAAGCGTATCCAGTGCGATCTCGATGGCTGTACGTATTGTCTCATTCTGTGTGCTGCCAATGGTTTTCATTACTGAAGTAAGTAAGTCTGCTTTCATCGTCGGGCTCTCTGTGTGTTTTCAACCTGACGCCATTCTGCCGCCCCTCAGACAACAACTCGATTCATTGCGGTTGTAGCAGTCATGGCACAAACAGGACTTAAAAACCCGGCTTGCCAGAGGAAAGTCGAAGGAAAAACCTCTCTCTGTTTGTTTTTTTACTAATAACTATTCACTACTGTTCACTCAAAGAAAAAAGTTAATTAATACAGTAAATTAAAGAGTGAACAGTTGAGAATGAAGTATTCACCGAGTGTTCACTAGTGTTCACTGTTCTGAACGTCACAAATGTAAATTTTATGCGGTATATCCTATTAATTCATGCTCTTATGGTGATTAAATCAATTTGCATTTCACTTTTGAAATCTCCAGTGCCTTATAACTCCTTCCAGTGCCTTTAAATGGTCTTGAGTAAAAAAACATCACCCGTTGTCCCGTGCTTAGTACAATTTCCCCCTGTTGCATTGAGAAAAAATATTCACAAAATAGAGCGCTACCTGATACCGGACGGACACGTCCGGATCTCTGCGGATATTAACGAGGTAGCGTTATGCACACAGTTTCATCAGTACCATCCTCCCCCACCACCATGCACCCGATGCCGGTTTCAGCCCCGGCTCAGGAGCGTTTTTTACGTCTCCCGGAAGTAATTCATCAGTGCGGCCTGTCCCGCTCCACGCTCTACGATTTAATTGCCCGCAATGCTTTCCCGGCGCAGGTTTCCCTCGGGGGTAAAAATGTCGCCTGGCTACAGTCTGAAATCACGGCGTGGATGGAAGAACGTGTCGCGCACCGCAACCGGAAATACGACGCATGAATCAGAGCCGATTTCACAGAGCCCCTTTTTCTGGCTTGCATCCGTTGTGTGTTTCCTGGTACAGTTTTGTCGCTGTCGCAAAATCGACAGCCGGAATTGGCGTTCCGTATAACTTCAAGGCGACACGACACGCGCCATGCGTGTTTTTTTACGTCGTTGCTCAGGCACACCCATTTTTCGGGCTGTGGTGTTTATGCGTACACCACGGTTCCAGTCAGATAATGGTAGTCCGGGCGGGGCAGCCTTCGGGCTGGCCGGTACCCTTGAAGGCCGGTTACGCCAACCCCGTTCGGGCTGCCACCAGTGAAATTGGCGTTTCCGGTGGTAGTTTTTCAGACTACTTCAAGGAGATTGCCATCATGGCTACGACCCTCACCCCGTCACACCCGCAGTTTGTCTTTGTGTTTGCCGCCGTCCGTCGCGCAGACCGTAAACCCCGTATCTGTATGCTCCGCACCGTTGCCGGTGACGAGCTGGCCGCCCGCCGCACTCTTGTCCGGGAATACGTGCTTTCCCTTGCCGCCCGCCTGCCGGTTGTGGAGATGTCACATGCATAATAAAAACACCCCTCATACCGTCTCAGCGCGTCGTGATGACCTTAACCCCATGCAGGAACACCTCAGCATAGAGGCGTACCATAAACTCAATCGCGCCAGCGCCGTCTCGCAGTTCGTGGGCGGTGATTTGCTTCGCCGTGAGCTGAACGGTTTACACCAGCTATACCTGCCGCAGATTTTTAGTTATATCCATGAGGACGTCAGCTACGTCCTGGAAGAGCTGAAAGCCAAAGGCCTGTGCCGTGACTTTCTCACCACGACGTCGGGAAACGGAGGTGAGCACCATGTTTGATTTCCCTCAGCCGGGTGAAATATATCGCTGTACAGGATTTCCTGATGTGGTGGTGTCGGGCGTGCTGGCCAACGGGATTCCGTGGGATATGCCGTACCGCTGTCCGGGGCTGGTCTGGAACCCGTACCGGCGCACCTACACCATCCTCATTCGTATTATTGCCGGTGGCCGTATGGCAGAAATTCCGCTCAGTCGTTTTTTGCGGGACTTTACCTGTGCGCATCCCGACGTATTTAAGCGCAACCCTGAAAACCGCCACGCCGTATTGCGCGAAATAGCGGCCGACCCGGCATTACAGCAATACCGGGCACGGAATATCGATAAATATCCTGACGATATTCCCCCAGTTAAACGCCCGGCGCCGGTGGCGCATAAATGGCGGAATAATTTCAGTCCGGAAACGGAAATAAAACCTGATAACAGCTACCGCCATTATCTGTAATTAAAAACGACACCCAAAAAATAAAATGTGCGTATCTGCGCAGGGATACGCACGTCCTCAGGAGACGAAATAATGCCTGTTAACAGTACGGAACGGCCGCAGAATATAAACCAGCCCACCATCAGCCGGGCAGACCTTGAATGTCTCGAACATCTTCGCAATGTCGGCCAGCTTGTCGGCGACCTGATGCAGGTGCAGGACTGCACCTCTTTGCGTCACAATCCGGCGCAGCAGCTACAGCTCACCTCGGTGATTTACCTCATGACTGCCCGGCTCGACGGCGTGGTCGACCGCTGTAATCAGTGCTGGCTGACCGGGGAGGGCAACGTATGAAAAAGCCATTAACGCCCGTCTTACGCGCCGCGCTCTATCGCCGGGCGGTCGCCTGTGCCTGGCTGACCCTGTGCGAACGTCAGCACCGCTACCCGCAGCTCACGCTCAGTACGCTGGAAAGCGCCATTGCGACCGAGCTGGAGGGTTTCTACCTGCGCCAGCATGGCGAGGAAAAAGGCCGCCAGATTGCCTGTGCCCTGCTCGAAGATTTAATGGAAGCCGGACCACTCAAGGCCGCGCCGTCGCTGTCCTTTCTCGGGCTGGTCGTGATGGATGAACTCTGCGCCCGTCATATCACCACACCGGCACTGCACTGAGGGAGAAAGCACCATGAAAATGAACGTAACGGACACCGTAAAACAGGCGTGTGGCCACTGGCCGCGCATTCTCCCGGCGCTGGGGGTAACGGTCATCAAAAACCGCCATCAGGCCTGTCCGGTGTGTGGCGGCTCCGACCGCTTTCGCTTTGACGATAAAGAGGGGCGCGGGACGTGGTTCTGTAATCAGTGCGGCGCGGGAGACGGTCTGAAACTGGTTGAGAAAGTGTTCGGCGTGACCCCGTCAGAGGCGGCCGGGAAGGTGAACGCCGTGACCGGAAACCTGCCGCTGGTATCCCCGGCGGTGACTGCGGCCGCAGACGCTGAAACTGAGGCCGACCGCAAAGCGGCCGCCGCGCTGGCCGTAAAACTGATGGAGAAAACCCGCCCGGCCACCGGCAACGCCTACTTCACCCGCAAGGGCTTCCCCGGCCGGGAATGTCTGACGCTCACCACCCTGCATAAAACCGGCGGCGTAACGTACCGCGCCGGGGATGTGGTTGTCCCGCTGTATGACGATAGCGGCGCACTGGTTAACGTCCAGCTCATTAATGCTGACGGTCTCAAGCGCACCCTGAAAGGGGGGCAGGTAAAAGGGGCATGTCATATTCTCGACGGAAAAAAAGAGGCGGGAAAACGGCTGTGGATAGCGGAGGGCTACGCGACCGCGCTCACCGTGCATCACCTGACCGGGGAAACCGTCATGGTGGCGCTGTCGTCGGTGAACCTCCTTTCTCTGGCGAGCCTTGCCCGTCACAAATTCCCGGCCTGTCGGATTATCATTGCCGCCGACCGTGACCTTAACGGCGACGGACAGACCAAAGCGTCTGCGGCCGCAAAGTCCTGTGAGGGCGTGGTCGCCCTGCCGCCGGTGTTCGGTGACTGGAATGATGCGTATACACAGCACGGCGGAGATGCCACGCGTAAAGCCATGTATGACGCAATCCGGCCACCGGCTGAAAGCCCTTTCTCTACCATGAGCGAGGCGGAATTTACCGCCATGAGCACCAGTGAGAAAGCCATGCGGGTGCATGAACATTACGGCGAAGCGCTGGCCGTGGATGCGAACGGGCAGCTCCTGTCCCGCTATGAGGCGGGAATCTGGAAAATCATCCCGCCGTCGGACTTTGCGCGCGACGTGGCCGGGCTGTTCCAGCGCCTGCGCGCGCCGTTTTCTTCGGGGAAAATTGCCTCAGTAGTTGAGACCCTGAAACTGATTATTCCGCAGCAGGATTCCCCTGCGCGCCGTCTGATTGGCTTTCGCAACGGCGTACTCGATACCGCCACCGGCTCATTCAACCCTCACCATAAATCACACTGGCTGCGCACGCTCTGTGATGTCGATTTTACCCCGCCGGTCGAGGGTGAAACACTGGAAACCCACGCCCCGGATTTCTGGCGCTGGCTCGATCGCGCCGCCGGTGGCAGACCGGAAAAACGCGACGTGATTCTGGCCGCGCTGTTTATGGTGTTGGCGAACCGCTACGACTGGCAACTCTTCCTCGAAGTGACCGGCCCCGGAGGCAGCGGCAAAAGTATTCTGGCCGAAATTGCGACGATGCTCGCCGGGGAAGATAACGCCACGTCGGCTACCATCGAGACGCTGGAATCCCCGCGCGAACGTGCGGCGCTGATTGGCTTCTCGCTGATACGCCTGCCTGACCAGGAGAAATGGAGCGGTGACGGTGCCGGACTTAAGGCCATCACCGGCGGTGATGCGGTATCGGTCGACCCGAAATACAAGGATGCATACTCCACCCATATTCCGGCGGTGATTCTGGCCGTGAACAATAACCCGATGCGCTTTACCGACCGCAGCGGCGGTGTTTCCCGTCGCCGGGTGATCCTGCATTTCCCGGAGCAGATTGCCCCGGAGGAACGCGACCCGCAGCTCAAGAACAAAATCGCCCGTGAGCTGGCCGTGATTGTGCGCCAGCTAATGCAGAAGTTCAGCGATCCGATGACTGCGCGCGCACTGCTCCAGTCACAGCAGAACTCCGACGAGGC
Organism: Kluyvera sp. CRP; assembly: GCF_019930565.1. Taxonomy (NCBI): domain Bacteria; kingdom Pseudomonadati; phylum Pseudomonadota; class Gammaproteobacteria; order Enterobacterales; family Enterobacteriaceae; genus Kluyvera; species Kluyvera sp. CRP. The sequence goes on from NZ_CP082841.1 coordinate 5,083,643, forward strand.
GCTCAGCATCAAGCGTGATGCCGATCCGACATTTGATTTTTGCGGCTATCTGGAAGCCCTGCCGGAGCCTGAGGGTATGTTTATTGGCAATGCCAACATCATTCCGCGTCAGCCGCGCCTGTATCTGTATCATGCCTATCTGGCGTATATGGAAGCCCACGGCTACAGGAATACACTCAGCCTCACCATGTTCGGTAAGGGATTGCCAGCCATGCTGAAAGAGTACGGGCTGAGTTATGAGAAGCGCCGAAAAAATCAGGGCATACAAACCAATCTCGCGCTAAGAGAGGAAAGCAACGCCGACTGGTTGCCGAAATGTGATGACCCCGTAGCGAAATAACCTACCCTGACCGGCAATCGCCGGTCTTTTTTTACCTGCAAAACGGAAAGAGTGAACAGTAAAGTGTTCACTGTTCACCAACCATTCACCACGTAAGTTAATGAATATTATTAATAAAAACCATTAGTGAACAGTGTGAACAGTTTTTCTAAAAAAAAGTTTTTTTCTTGATGTGACCTATTCAAAAACAGGTTCACTTAACCACAGGAAGCGCTGCAACAAATCGCCATTGGTATACGCTTAGGTATACCAATGAAAGTTGAATTGATTAAAATTACTTTATAACATATAGTTACGTGAATTATTCAGACTCCGCCAGCTCCACCAAAATTCTCCATCGGTGATTACCAGAGTCATCCGATGAAGTCCTGAGAGCCCGCACGGCGCAAGCCCTGCGGGCTTTTTTGTGCCCTCAATTTCCCGAGAAGTCCGAAGAGAACTCATTAATCCGAACCTTTTAGGCCCATTAATAGGCCCAACGAAAAGCTCTACTTTTTCGTTAGGTCTAAACGCACGGTGACGGGCTTACTTTGTTAATAAAGTCCCGTAGAACTAAGCTCTGGCAGTTGCTTTATTATCAGCTTCAGACAAACAAATGCACCTATGCAGCCTCCGGCTGATAGGTACGAGCAAGATAATAAAGGACAAGAAAGGTCGATATAGCACGATGGCAACCGAGGTGGATAAACACATTTTCCCGGCAGAGCCTACAAGATGGCGTTTAACAGGCCTGCCACCGTTCATCAACTGAACGTCCCGGCAGGCGCGCTTACACTCAGAATGCGGAACGTAGTGATAATTCAAAAATGATCTTTTCTGCCTGACAAGAGAATGTGACAGAAGCGTCCAGTTTCACCTCGTTATCGACGTTCAGAATCTGATACTCAACCTCTGGATTCCCATCCGATGCCGCAGCAGAAGCCAGTTTCTGGATTTTAGCGACCGCTAGCTCCGCTTCATTTTCCGTTGGAAAAATTCGCTCGATTTGAAAGGTACAATCGTCATTTTCAATAATTGTACCAATATCGATTGCACATCCCTTGGTACTGCACTTATCAACAACATCTTTCATAATGATAACCTCGTATATTTGTTCTCAGGATAGGACGCTACCGAGGGAAAATCCATACTTTTAGTGCGTAAACCGTCCAGTCGCTTACGATACAAACTGCCGTGAACGAAGCTCACCTTTGCCCCCAACGGTCATAACATTCATTCAAAACCCAGACGATTCACTTACAGTTTATTCCTGGAGACGCATAATCTCTGGTATGCCAACCTTGTTCATGCTCATAACACTGAGATCGTTAGATGAGGATATTATGAAAAAGACAATGATTGCATTATCTGTACTTATGCTGGCATCACCGGTTTTTGCCGCAACGACTCACGCAACTGACGACACCGTAGCCGCAGCACAGGAAAACGCCAACACAGCGAAGGAAAAGCTGCATCAGGCGCAGAATCAGGGTGAAGAGCTGAAGCTGAAATCGAAACATGCCGCCGAAGGGAAAAGTGATAGCGTCGGCAGCCAGGTCAGCGAGGGTGCGCAGAAAACCTGGCATAAAACTAAGGAAGGAACGGAAAAAGGGTGGGATGCCACCAAAGAAGGCGCGCAGAAAGGCTGGGATAAAACCAAGCAAGTTAGCCAGAAAGGCTGGGACGCCACCAAAAAAGGCGCTCAGGAAGGCTGGGATAAAACCAAAGACGGCGCCGCTGAACTTGAGAAAAAAGTCAGCGAGTAACCGGACGTTCATACAAAAAAGCCGCATCAGCGGCTTTTTTTACATCGGTCAGGCCCCTTTTAAGACGGCAGATCAATTCAACGACGATAGGGGTATCTCGCCCTTCCCCATTAATTATAAACCAGCGTAAACGTCGCCATACTGTTCGCCGTCCCGGCGTTGACTACCGCGCCAGTCTGCACGTAATGGGCAGAGAAATTTATCCGCTCGGCGCTGGCGGCGTTGCTTGCCGTAATCGTCTTCAGTACCGGAAGGTTCATGGCTTCATTAATACTCACCGCCGTTCCTTCTGCAGGCGCTGATGCGCCGTTGTTACCATAGTTCAGCGCCACACCAACGCCGCTGGCCGCTGCGCTGGTCTTTGTGAGCGCCAGAATATTCGGCTGCCCGGACGTATCCTCCACGCCAAAGAACCCCATCCGTACCTCCGTCGGCTGCGAGCAGTAAACGGGAATAGCGAACGTCTGGGCACGCCCACCGGTCGTCCCAATGCCTTTAAATTCAGATTTATTAACGGAGCCTAACGCCACGTGAATCGTGGACGTGGTGACCTGGCAGCTACCGCTGGCGCCGATATCGACGTTAAGCGCCGACAGCCCGAGGAAAGTGGGCGACGTACTGGTTGTGGTTTGCCCCGATGCCGGCTGCAGTTCCATAAACAGCTTCCCCACCTGCGGCTGCGCATCAACGTTGGTATGATTGCCCCCGGACAGGTTCACCTCGCCGGTTTTGTAGAAAGTGATATACGCCTTAATGATCACCTCTTTCATGCCAAGCAGCGTAGGCATATCGGCACTATCGCAAATGGTCGTCGACTCGTTCCCCGCCGGAGACGAGCTCCCGTCAATATAATGCACCGGACCGCCATTGCACTGGAACCCAAGCGAGTAACCCAGACCGTTGAGCTTGCTGGCAAAAATATGCACGCCATTCACGGCGATCGCCGCCCCCTGGGTATCCATCTGCTGATATACCAGGCGCTTCCAACCCGCGGCGGGAACCGTTAAGTCGCAGGTAAAGCGTATACCGCTACTGTTATCGGCCATTGAACCGGACATCTGCGAATTGATCGGCAGCGAAGGCAGGTATTTGATGTTCTGCGTATTCACAGTCATATCGCCGATGGTATTACTGCAGTTTTCCGCCCAGGCTTGCGAGCTATTCAGCCCCGCGATGAACAGTATAAAAACGCAAATACGCCGTAACCCGATGTACATACTCAAGCCTTTTTATAAACAGACCGCGTTCACCGTTTTAACCGGATTACGCTGTTGGTTGTTGGGAAGATGGAAATGGACCGCGCAGCTTTGCGAGACATGGCCAACATCCCAGCGCACAGCCAGGATGCCTTCATCCGGAACGCCGCTAAGATACACCTGGCCTTGCTCTGCCACGATCCCCGATGCCGCGCCGTCCACGCCAGAAAGCGTTGCGCTAGCACCAAACGGCAGCGGGCCGTTTTTGCCTCGAAGCGTAAACAAGACGCGCTGGCCAATATGCGTCTGATAATCAGCCTCTACGATCGCGCCGCCGCCGGGGATCACCGTTTGGCCTTCCAGTTCAACCTCGGTGTCATCCGCCATGGATTCGGTATCCAGGCTAATATCGTTTTTACGATACGCCGTGAGCGTCGGCACGATGGCATAGCCGCGCCAGTCGGTGTGCAGATCGGTGCCATTTTGAATCGCCACATTGTCCGCGCCAGGAGCGCGAACGATGGCAAAACTGTCGCCGGTATACTGGCCGAAGGTAATGCCGTGAGGATGCGCCACAATGGAGCCAGACGCTCCCCAGTTAATCTGGCGGGAGGTTTTATCGCGCTGGTAGCCAAGCTGCGCTTCGCCATAGCCGCCGCGATAGTCCAGCGATACACCGCTGTTGCTACCCTGACCATTATTGCCATAGCCCTGCTGCACGGTGTAATAGAGATTATTCTTCTCCAGCGCTGAGCCATACAGCGAAGCCTGCTGTGAGGCATAACCGTTGTTATTGGAGGTGGTGCTGTAGCTAACGGAGGCATCCGGCAGCACCGGGCCTAACGGGATATTGAGGTTGAAAGAGAGCGAACGATCGTTTTTATTGCTTTGCGACGACTGCGTATAGTAATAGCCCACACCCCAGGAAACGCTGTGCCATGCACTATAGAATCCCACATGAACGGTCTGATCGTGGCGCGGGGAATGCCAGTACGTTTGCGTCCAAGCAGAAGCGGACAGGCTACCTGCGCTCCCTAAGGTTTGCGACAGCGAGATCTCTTCACGATTCCGCTTGTTGTCCGTTTCGCCATAGCGCCCCTCGAGGGCGTTGGCCTCGCTAAAATCGTAGTAACCGCTGGAAGAGTAGCGGTAGCTCGCCAGGCTCAATGTCGTGCCGGTAGTCACGAAGTCTTTTTGATACTGTAGCCGCGCCGAATGCCCGTTATAGCGCTGTTTTGACGGAGTGCGGGTGACCGCGCTGGTGTAATCAGCGCCCAGCGAGCCCAGTACGCCAAATCCGCGCCCCGCGCCGGCCGACCAGGATTGGTAATCCTCCGCAATCTGCGCGCCGCCGTAGAGCGTCACGCCAGCAGGTAGACCGTAGAACAAAGTGGACTGCATAAACTGCGGACGGCGTGTCTGCGCCTGCGCCGAATAAAAACGTCCCGCACTGACGCTGTATTTTATGCGCCCCTGACGCAGCATAAACGGCACCGCTGAAAACGGTTGGGTAAATTGACGCTCTGAGCCATCGCTCTCTTTGACCGTCACGTCCAGATCGCCGCTCTGCGAAGTCGGGTACAGATCGTTAATGACAAATGCGCCCGGCGCGACAAAGGTTTCGTAAATGACATAGCCATGCTGAGAGACCGTCACTTTGGCGTTACTGTGAGCCATGCCGCGAATTGTCGGCGCAAAGCCGCGCAGGCTGTCCGGAAGCATCTCTTCGTTGGACATCAGTTGAATGCCACGAAACTGCACGCTGTCGAAAATATCACCGCTGGTATAGGTGTCGCCCATGCGCAGCTGACTCTGTAAAGCGCGCACGTCATGTTGTAGATAGGTGCTTTGCGAGCGCCAGCGGCGAGTCTTGTCGTACTGCATGGCGGCAATATTGCGCAACCGCCAGCCGCCCAGGTTAATACCGCTGCGCAAGTTTAAATAGCTGGAGCGAAAGTCACCGCCACTTTGCTGGGTCTGCGCACCGGTCAGGTTATAGTCGACAAATGCGGCGGGAATGCCATCATCCCAGCGGGAAGGGTCGACATAACCATGGCTTTGCAGATTCATCGCCGCCTGCGGAATGCTCAGTTTGAGTCGCTGTTCGGTGAAATCAAACGTGCTGGAAGCATCGGGAATGAACTTGCCAATCAGGCTGAAAGTTTCCCGTTCATGCAGCGAGTCAAATGCCGAAAAGGCGCTAACGTTTACGCCATACTCGGCCAGCTGCGCTGGCGTTAAAAGTGGCTGCAGCCTGCCATTAACATCGACAAATTCAATGGTTTCATGGCCCATCTGCTGGTTATTGACCCACACATCCACCGGATAACGCCCCGGTTGCTGGCCACCCGGTTTCGCGAAATAGTGCAAGTCGGCCATTTTCTGTTGTGGGTCCGAAAGCTCTAACGCCGAAGGGTCAAAATAGTCCTCTGCTCGCGTGGTATTTTGGTAGCACAGCAGCAACAGCGCCGCTGGTACGCAGGCCATCAGCGGATGACGGCCAACGCTAGCCTCACCAAACACGTTGTCGGAGGTTAACTTTTTCACAATGAGAGCCAGTCAGGTTACTGCTGCGCGTAGTCGGTAATACCGCCAAAGTCGTTAATCGCTCGCCACTTCACGACGCCTGAACGATTAACCGGCCACGATTGATCGCTGAAGGGAGCAATCATGCCTGGCGACTCCAGTTCTTGCCCGCCAACGGACAGTGAAAAGAAGGAGACAAAATAAGCTGTGGGGTTATGAGCAACCAGACGGCTCCCGGTCGAACGGAATATTAGCGCCTGCCAGGCGCTTTCCGCCTCACCGGCTAAATTTTTCGGTCGATAAAAGATCTTAAACTTCGATTTAATATTGACCTGCAGTTTATTGGCATCGTCTTTTTGCGTCGGGGCAATACTTTTTACGTTCAACCAGAACACGGACTCACGGTCAGCAGGTAATTGCGCGCCGGTGTAATTAATTCGCAGCACATTTTTCTGCTCAGGCTCCAGACGAAAGAGCGGAGGAGTCACAATAAACGGTGGCTGCCCCTTATCCGTAGTCAGATAATTTTCCACCCACGACTGGACCAAATAAGGTGTAGCGCTATCGGCATTCGTCACTGAAATAGATGCCTCACGCTTACCTTCTTCATAAATAACGCGGGTACCGCCCATAACGATCCCCGCCTGAGCGCCAGATGAGATTATGAATAAAGAAATAGCCAGGCTCGCGATAAAACGATTCATTGGAAAACCAGAGTTAGAAAATAACAGAGAGATTGAGCAGAAAGCACCTTCTGCTCAGAGCTTTAATTAGTTGTAAACCATGTTAAAGTCAGCGACACCGTTTGCATTCCCGGTAGTGACGGCAGTGCCCGTAGACTTATAGTCGGCGTAGAAGGTGAGATCGGCAGAGCCGGTGCCAGATGTCCCCGCAGTAACCGGATGCTTATCCGTTACCGCTCCCAAAGCCACCTGTTTACTTTGATTTTCTTCATACAGCTTGATGCCGATGCCCGTAGCGTTACCGGTACCCGTGTTAATTGCAAGCAGAGACGAGTCGGTTTTGTCTTTATTACCATCAAACAGCACGGCAACCTGAGTTACCGAACTTGGGCAATCTTCGACATTAATATGGAAGGCAGTTTTGGTCGTCTCAATGCCGCTCCCGGTGAAATAGGATTTTGCCCATTTGCCAAGATCGACCTGCTGATTGGCGCTTTTGCTGGTGACGTTACAGGAAACATCCGTAATGGAGCCGGTGAATTCAACCTGCCCGCCTGTACCTTGCGTCCCCGCTGTTGAACCAGGGTTAGTGGTCACACCAGCAGCGGCTACCGCACCCGATACCACTAAGCCGATGACACTTGCCATAATACGAAATTGTGTTTTCATTCTTCATCTCTGATTGATATACATTGATGCTGACGGTTGCCGGGTAAAAACGATTTATCCGCGCCTCGCCGTAAAGCCCTCCATGATTATTAATCTTCGATTCCATCCACAGGGTATTAAACAAGTAATCGCACTCCGCGCCTTTATAAAGACGGAGAGTATTTTTTTATTTGTAAGTTAAGACTAACCACTAATTCATTAAGTGCATTAGAAATACGACATTAATCATATCCACATTAAAAACCATTGCAACAAAGAATTACGTAAAAATATCGTAAAAGAACCTTCTATTTACTCGCAGAAATAGATAATTATCACTAAATGTTATCCACAAAGGATTATCAACGTGTCGGTGTCAAATGCACGACCAACAATTATTAACACCACCTTTTAAAATTTAACGAAATTAACACTACAAGGCATGACATCAGATTATCTGCGTAACAAAAAATGCTGAACATGAATCAAAGTAAGAATAATCCGAACACCGTCACCCTCTGGACTTTTTAAATTCTGATAATAATCACGCTAAGCATTAAGAGCATCTTCGAACAACAGGACTTGTCATTGGAACAACTTTGATTTAGTGTTTTCTTAATTAAGAAAACACTAAAGTAAGATATGAACGAAATCGATTTTTTGCAGGCTCGTGCCGGTGAAGCCGCCACGCTACTGAAAGCGATGAGCAACCCCCACAGGCTACTGATCCTTTGCATGCTGTGCGATGCCCCCGGAACTAGTGCCGGCGAGCTCGCGCGAGTCACCGGCTTAAGCCCGTCAGCCACGTCTCAACATCTCGCTCGCATGCGCGAGGAGGGGCTGATTGACAGCCAGCGCGCTGCCCAACGCATCCACTACTCGATTAAAAACGACGCGGTGAGGCAGATCGTCGCTACCTTAAAAACGCTTTTCTGCCCTTGAGGAACACCTGAACATGACCGTTGAATATCTTTCCCCACAAGCCACGCTTACGCTCATTGAGCAGGGTGCCACCCTCATCGACATACGCGATGCCGATGAGTACGTGCGTGAACACATTCCCATGGCCCGCCCCTTCCCGCTCAGCGCTATCGAAAAAGGGCAAACGCTACCCTCTTCCGACGGTGGCGTCGTGATTTTTCACTGCCAGTCCGGCAACCGCACGCGTAACAACGAAGCGCGACTGGTTGCCGCAGCCGCGCCAGCAGAAGTCAAAATCGTTGACGGAGGGATCGACGCCTGGCGAAAGGCGGGTCTGCCGATGGTCGAGGATAAAACACAGCCGCTACCCCTTATGCGCCAGGTACAGATCGCCGCGGGCGTGCTAATTTTACTGGGCGTCGTACTGGGTTATAGCGTATCCAGCGCCTTCTTCTTGCTGAGTGCATTTGTGGGCGCAGGCTTAACCCTGGCCGGGATGACCGGATTTTGCGGTATGGCGCGCCTGCTAGCCGTGATGCCGTGGAACAGGCGATAAGCGCTATCGCTGCTGCGGCAACGTTAATGAAGACAAGAGATAACAAAGGAGCACGTTGATGTTTGCACCTGGCGATCTGGTTCAGCCGAAAATGGGCGGACCGAAATTAAAGGTTATTGAAGCACACGAAGACAGCATCGTGGCCGTCCAGGCCAGCGATGAGCACGGTAAGCAATACACGCTGAAAAACGATGACGTCGCCCCGTATCGTGAAGAAGGCGACTTTGGCGTTTGCTAAGACCTCCCCCGCGGTGAGCCAGCCTCACCGCCTCTTCTCACGAAACTGAATGTTTACCCATAAATCACGCATATCCTCCCATGCTATCCATCAGCGTTTAATGCTAAAAAAACACCTTCCAGTCAGATAAAAACACCATTAGTGACGGTAATCACAATAAAATCAGCATTAGCACGCTGACAGCAAAAAAGACCTGCGCTTCCAAAACAATTAACTGTTCGATAACAAAGCGTAATTAAATGATTTTTAAGACAAAAACCAGAATTGAAAACAAAAATAGCGCACAGGTTAAAAAACAACCAAAAACAGAGTATTTTATTGATAAAAACGCATTAAATAAAAATATTTCACTAGTTGTTTGTTTTATTGCAGATGGATAACCTATATGCGTTGAACAAACCAACCCAAAACGCCAAAAAGCACGTTTTCTCTCAGTTTTAATGTTTATTTTCGAGGAGCATACCGATGTTCTCTGCGCAGTCACGCCTGCGTCATGCGGCAGCAGACACTTTCGCCATGGTGGTCTACTGTTCCGTCGTGAACATGATGATTGAAATTTTTCTCTCGGGAATGACCTTCGAGCAGTCACTTTCGTCTCGACTGGTGGCGATTCCGGTGAACATTATTATTGCATGGCCATACGGTATCTACCGTGACTTCATCATGCGCCAGGCCGCGCGAATCAGCCCGGCTGGCTGGATGAAAAGAGTGGCAGATCCGCTAGCGTACGTGACCTTCCAGTCGCCGGTATACGTCTTAATTCTGCTGAGCGTGGGTGCCGATTGGCATCAGATTATCGCTGCGGTTAGCTCAAACGCGGTGATATCGCTGGTGATGGGTGCCGCTTACGGCTACTTCCTCGATTTCTGCCGTCGCTTGTTCCGCGTCGAGCAATACACCCAAGCGAAAGCCTGATAGCAGGGTAATAAGAGACTGGCCATGCCAGTCTCTTATTTAGATATTCTCGCCAAAAAGCCCATCTAAGAAACGTTCTAAAGCCATTCGTGAACTAAAGCCGTGCGGAATACCGTAATGCTGCTCAACATCGCCGCCAAGGTACAACGGAAACTGTTCGTAGTGATCGCACGCTTTAATATCAGATGCCGGTTCGGCAAATTTAAAGCTACGGTCTTTGAGCGCCGGGTGAATGATTAGCGCCGTACGCCCCATCCGCGCTTCGCGGTTGACGTAAACATAATTTTCCCCCCGGCGATAGCCGTAGGCTTTGGCGGTTACCGCATCCATGGTAAAGCCCGCTTTTTCAAGAACGCGCGCCACCTCATCAGGTCGTAGATACATATTTTTTCCTCGTCATCTTTTACTGCATCGCCACCTTACATGAATCAGTATTCGCCTCGCTTTCAGATAAATCCATAAACACGTTAAATCACGGCAATTTATAGCGGATGACCTACACTTAACGCTCCAGCAAATTTCGTGGAGGACGTTATGCCCAAATTATTTAACCGCAATGAAGCAGAAGATGAAGCTCAGGATATTCATAACGATGTCAGCCAATTAGCCGATAGCCTGGAGGATATTCTCAAGAGCTGGGCCAGCGAGAATAAAGATGAAGTGGAAACTGCACGACGCAAAGCCAAAGCGTTGCTGAGTGAAACCCGCGCTCGTATTCATGGTCGCAGCCGTTTACAACAGAGCGCCTGCGATGTTGCCGACACCGCAGACAGCTATGTTCGCGATAAACCCTGGCAAAGTGTGAGCGCTGCCGCGGCAGTGGGGATTTTTATTGGCGTATTATTGGGATCGCGCCGATAATATAACCATAACGATGTTGATAATAAAAACGCGTCTACCCCGGAGTATCTTTGATGCTCCGGGGTTTTTATTTTATCGCTCGCCTCAGCGCCGCGACCTGTTCATTTGCCATCACCGGCGAGACTATATTAGTAAAACTCATAATCAGCCCGACATCTCCGGGATGAGCCATGCGCCAGTCGGTTATCGCCTGCACCGCCAGGCCCGCCTCTCGCGCCCGGCGAGCCATCATTCGATCATCCCCGTCGACCGATACCACCAACTGGATGCCCCCCAGCTGTTCCACCACCTGAAAACCATGCGCCACGAGTGCTGTTTCAAGCCAGCGCCGACGCTGAGCGTAGTGAAGACGCATTTTCTTCAGATGCCGCCAGAAGTGGCCTTCGCGCAGGAAGTCCGCCAGCGTTTGCTGCCAGAGCAGCGGTACCGGGCAGGCCACGCGTTGGGCCTGGCGGCGGAACGCCGCCACCAGCGGCATCGGCACCACCAGCCAGGCGGTACGCAACGCCGGAAATAGCGCTTTGCTGAATGTACCGATGTAAATAACCCGCTGCGGTGCATCCAGGCTTTTCAGCGGCGGCAGCGGCTTGCCGTGATAGCGAAACTCGCTGTCGTAATCGTCTTCAATCACCCACGCCTGGTGATGCGCTGCCCAGTCGAGCAGTTGCCGCCGCCGCGGCAACGATAGCGCCACGCCCGTCGGGCTTTGATGCGCGGGTGTCAGCAGCGCAAAACGCGCATTGGCGGCATGTTTGAGCGCCCAGTCAACGTCCATCCCTTCGCCATCGACCGGCACAGGATGCAGCGTCACGCCTTCCTGCTCGATGATGGGGCGAATCAGCGGAAAACCAGGGTCTTCAACCCACATCCCCTCACCACGCCCCGACAGAGCTTGTAAGGTCAGGCTCATCGCGGCCGCATAGCCCGAGGTGATAAACACCTGCTCAGCTTCACATTCAATACTTCGGGACAATCGCAGGTATTCAACAATCGCCTGGCGTAACGCCATTTCGCCACAAACGTCGCCAAGCGCTAAATCAAAACGCGTTTGCGTACGCAGCCGACGCCCCATCACACGGGACCATATTCCACGCGGAAAGAGATCCAGCGCGGGTAGTCCCAGTTGAAACGGTTGCGGCTGAAACTGTTCGCCACCAAAACCAAGTGGCTCGACTGGCGCGGCCTCCAATGTTAAGTGATCGCTTACATACGTACCGGCCTGTCCGCGTCGCTCAAGCCACCCTTGTGCCACCAGTTCGCCGTAGGCGTTCTCCACCGTCACCCTTGAAACGCCAAGCTCCTGAGCATAGAGACGGCTCGATGGCAGACGCCTGCCTGCCGCCAGCTCTCCTTGTTCAATCGCCGTCTTCAGCTGGCGAGCTATTTGCCGGTAACGCGGTTCGCTCTTCTGCTTCATGGTCTTATTTTTTACTCTTAATATGGTCATCTTTCTAAGACCATTATAGTGCTATTTTTGTCGCATCTTGAACGAGGAGAAAGACAATGACTGCATTACGCCAACCCTATAGTGAACTCAGCCCCAACGTCTATGCCGGGCTGGTACAGGCCAGTATCGCGCTGGAAAAAAGCTCGCTGGAGCGTACGCTGCTGGAACTGCTGTATTTACGCGTATCGCAAATCAACGGCTGCGCGTTCTGCCTGGAAATGCACAGCAAAGCGCTGCGTAAATCTGGCGTTGAACAAGCCAAATTAGATGCGCTGGCTGGATGGAGAGTGAGTAATCACTTCAGCGACGCGGAGTGCGCCGCCCTGGCCTGGGCCGAAGATCTGACGTACGTCGCCGAAACGCACGCTGAAGACAGCGTCTATCAACCCCTACTGGCCTACTTCAGCGCCGAGCAGATCAGCGACATGACCTTTGCCATCAGCCTGATGAATGCCTTTAACCGCCTGGCCGTTGGCATGCGGATGTAGTCCTGAAATGCCCGTGAATCATCGCCATGCACGGGCATTATTTTACCTCGAATATATCGCGTTAATTCAGCAAAACACGTCCTTATTTTTCACCCGGATATTTCCTAAAAAAACGTCATCATCATACAAATAATCGCCGCCATTTTTTCAGAAAATATTCAGTGCATTTTTTAGATCTCGACCAAATTTCCTGACTTAAATTATAAAAAAATCAACCACCGCGAATTTGCGCTCAGCCCTTATATCATGGGAAATGAGAGCGATATCACCCTACCGGCTATTTCGGATGAAAACAGATTGAGGGTTGTCACATCGTCTCAGTATGCTAGGGTATATACAGGTCATTATTTTCATCAGGTAGCATATCGACATAAACTAAAAACAGGAAATTTCATATTGCATGGCAGTTAAATTAGAAATTAAGAATCTTTATAAAATATTCGGCGAGCATCCACAGCGAGCATTTAAATATATCGACAAAGGTTTCAGCAAAGAGCAAATTCTGGAGAAAACAGGGTTATCGCTTGGCGTCAAAGATGCCAGTCTGGCCATTGAAGAAGGCGAGATATTTGTCATCATGGGGTTATCCGGCTCCGGCAAATCCACCATGGTACGCCTTCTCAATCGTCTGATTGAACCGACTCGTGGACAGGTGCTGATTGACGGCGTGGATATTGCCAAAATATCCGACGCCGAGCTTCGCGATGTCCGCCGTAAAAAAATTGCAATGGTCTTCCAGTCATTCGCCCTCATGCCGCACATGAGCGTACTGGATAACACCGCGTTTGGCATGGATCTGGCCGGTGTGCCGGTGAAAGAGCGCCAGGAGAAAGCGTTGGACGCGCTACGCCAGGTGGGCCTTGAAAACTATGCGCACGCCTATCCTGACGAACTCTCCGGCGGGATGCGTCAACGCGTCGGTTTAGCCCGCGCGCTGGCCATTAACCCTGATATCCTGTTAATGGATGAAGCCTTCTCGGCGCTCGATCCGTTAATTCGTACCGAGATGCAGGATGAGTTAGTCAAATTACAGGCCAAACATCAGCGGACCGTGGTATTTATTTCCCACGACCTTGATGAAGCTATGCGAATTGGCGATCGCATTGCCATTATGCAAAATGGCGAAGTGGTGCAGATCGGTACCCCGGATGAAATTCTGAATAATCCGGCAAATGATTATGTCCGCACCTTCTTCCGCGGTGTGGATATTAGCCAGGTATTTAGCGCCAAGGATATTGCGCGCCGTAATCCGGATGGTCTGATCCGTAAAACTCCGGGCTTTGGTCCGCGCTCAGCCCTCAAATTACTGCAGGATGATGACCGTGAATACGGCTACGTCATCGAACGCGGGAATAAGTTTGTCGGTATTGTCTCCATTGATTCCCTGAAAGAGGCGTTAAAAGCCAACCAGGGAATTGACGCGGCGCTTCTTGATGAGCCACTGGCCGTCGATGCGCAAACGCCACTCAGCGAATTGCTCTCTCATGTGGGCCATGCCCCCTGCGCCGTACCGGTTGTTGGAGAAGAGCAGCAGTACGTCGGCGTTATTTCAAAAAGAATGCTGCTACAGGCATTAGATCGCGAGGGGGCAAACAACAATGGCTGATCAATCTAACCCGTGGGATACCGCACCGGCCGCCGATAGCGCGGCTAACTCCGCCGATGCCTGGGGTTCACCGGCTTCGGCACCGTCCGGCGGCAACGCCGACTGGCTGCACAGCGCGCCTGCGCCACAGCCCGAACACTTCGACATTATGGACCCGTTCCATAAGACGCTGATCCCGCTCGATAGCTGGGTGACGCACGGCATCGACTGGGTGGTCACGCACTTCCGTCCGCTGTTCCAGGGGATTCGCGTTCCTGTCGATTACATCCTGAGTGCCTTCCAGCAGCTGCTGCTGGGGATGCCTGCGCCGGTGGCGATCGTGCTGTTCGCCCTGATTGCCTGGCAGATTTCCAGCGTTGGGATGGGCATCGCGACCTTTATTTCGCTGATTGCCATCGGCGCCATCGGTGCCTGGTCGCAGGCCATGATCACTCTGGCGCTGGTGCTCACCGCCCTGCTGTTCTGCGTGGTGATAGGCCTGCCGCTAGGGATCTGGCTGGCGCGTAGCCCGCGAGCGGCGAAGATTATTCGCCCACTGCTTGATGCGATGCAGACAACTCCAGCGTTTGTCTACCTGGTGCCGATCGTCATGCTGTTCGGTATCGGTAACGTGCCAGGCGTGGTGGTAACCATTATCTTCGCCCTGCCACCGATTGTGCGTCTGACCATTCTGGGGATTAACCAGGTACCGGCGGACCTGATTGAAGCTTCGCGCTCCTTCGGCGCCAGCCCGCGTCAGATGCTGTTCAAAGTACAGCTGCCGCTGGCCATGCCGACCATTATGGCGGGCGTGAACCAGACGCTGATGCTGGCCCTGTCGATGGTGGTTATCGCCTCAATGATCGCTGTGGGCGGTTTGGGCCAGATGGTGCTGCGCGGTATTGGCCGTCTCGATATGGGCCTGGCGACGGTTGGCGGCGTGGGGATCGTTATCCTCGCCATTATCCTCGACCGCCTGACGCAGGCCGTAGGCCGGGATTCCCGCAGCCGTGGCAACCGCCGCTGGTACAGCACCGGTCCGTTGGGTCTGCTGCTTCGCCCTTTCACTAAGTAACCATCGTGTTGGCCCGCGCTGCCGGGCCAACGCTCCACGACTATCACTATTAAAGGAACAACGATGCGACACTCATTTGTCTTAGCCACTGCTTTTACCACGCTGGTCTCCACCAGCGCGTTTGCTGCCGACCTCCCAGGGAAAGGCATTACCGTTCAGCCGGTGCAGAGCACCCTGTCAGAAGAGACCTTCCAGACGCTGCTGGTGAGCCGCGCGCTGGAAAAACTGGGCTACACCGTCAGTAAACCGAACGAAGTCGATTACAACGTCGGCTACACCTCGATCGCCGCCGGCGATGCGACGTTCACCGCCGTCAACTGGATCCCACTGCATAATGACATGTACGCCGCGGCGGGCGGGGATAAGAAGTTCTATCGTGAAGGGACGCTGGTTGGCGGCGCGGCACAGGGTTATTTGATCGATAAGAAAACCGCCGATCAATACCACATCACCAATATTGCGCAGCTGAAAGATCCAAAGATCGCCAAACTGTTCGACACCAACGGTAACGGCAAAGCCGACCTGACTGGCTGTACGCCAGGCTGGGGCTGTGAAGCGGCCATCAATCACCAGCTGGATGCTTACGACCTGAACAAAACCGTCGATCATAATCAGGGTAACTACGCGGCGATGATGGCCGACACCATTACTCGTTTTAAAGAAGGCAAACCAATCTTCTACTACACCTGGACGCCGTACTGGGTGAGCGATGTGCTGAAACCGGGTAAAGACGTGGTGTGGCTGCAGGTGCCGTTCTCTTCCCTGCCGGGCGTACCGAAAGATGCCGACACCAAGCTGCCTAACGGCGCTAACTACGGCTTCCCGGTGAGCACTATCCATATCGTTGCCAACAAAGCCTGGGCTGAGAAAAACCCGGCGGCCGCGAAACTGTTCGCCATTATGAAACTGCCGCTGTCTGACATTAACGCGCAGAACTCCATGATGCATGCCGGTAAGGCATCCGAAGCCGACGTTCAGGGCCAGGTGGATGGCTGGATTAAAGCCCACCAGCAGCTATTTGACGGCTGGGTAAAAGAAGCGCTGGCCGCGCAGAATAAGGCCTGATAAGCGTAGCTGTATCGGACAAAGCCGCCACCGTTCGCCGGATGGCGGCTTTGTCTTATCCGGCCTGTACAAGGCCAGCCCACCATCAAAAAGCACGTTCCGCTACGCGACATGTTCCCGCATCTCCCTGCCTTTCGTTATTATCGTCCCTATTCTTCCTCACATTCTTAATACCATGACTAAACCTGATCACGGGCTTAGCCCAGCGTTAATCGCCTTAATGTCCATCGCCACTGGTCTCGCCGTTGCCAGTAACTACTATGCGCAGCCACTGCTGGAGACTATCGCCCGTCACTTCTCACTGAGCGCCGGACAGGCGGGCTTTATCGTTACCGCCGCCCAGTTAGGCTACGCCGCCGGGCTGCTGTTTCTCGTACCGCTGGGCGATATGTTTGAACGTCGCGCGCTGATTGTCACCATGACGCTGCTCGCCGCGGGAGGCATGTTGATCACCGCCAGCAGCAGTTCGCTGGGCATGATGATCCTCGGTACCGCCCTTACGGGACTCTTCTCCGTCGTCGCGCAGCTTCTGGTGCCGATGGCGGCCACCCTCGCCTCACCGGAAAAGCGCGGCAAGGTGGTCGGAACTGTGATGAGCGGATTGCTGCTGGGTATTCTGCTGGCGCGAACCGTCGCCGGACTGCTGGCAAGCCTCGGCGGTTGGCGTACCGTTTACTGGGTCGCCAGCGTGCTGATGTTGGTACTGGCCTTCGCCCTGTGGCGTGGCCTACCGAAACTCAAGCAGGAGACGCACCTCAACTACCCACAGCTGCTCGGCTCCATCTTTAGCCTCTTTGCGCACGATAAGCTGCTGCGCACCCGCGCGCTGCTCGGTTGCCTGACGTTTGCCAACTTCAGCATCCTGTGGACCTCAATGGCGTTTCTGCTCTCGGGCGCACCGTTCAACTACTCGGAAGGCACGATCGGCCTGTTTGGTCTGGCGGGCGCGGCAGGCGCGCTGGGCGCACGTCCTGTCGGCGGGCTGGCGGATAAAGGCAAAGCGCACCTGACAACCACCTGGGGCCTGGTGTTGCTGCTGCTTTCCTGGGTGGCGATTGGGTACGGCCAGACCTCCGCCATTGCGCTGATTATCGGTATTCTGGTGCTCGATCTGACGGTTCAGGGCGTGCATATCACCAATCAGACGGTGATTTATCGCGTGCAGCCGGACGCCCGTAACCGACTCACCGCAGGCTACATGACCAGCTACTTTATCGGTGGTGCGGCAGGGTCGCTGTTGTCGGCCTGGGCCTGGCAGCATGCCGGCTGGCTCGGTGTCTGTGCGGCTGGCGCGGCGATTTCCGTCGCCAACCTGTTGGTCTGGTGGTGGGGCTACCATCGGCAGGCAGCCGAGTAGTGACCAGGGGGTGATGAGCATACGTATTCATCACCCCTATGCCATAGACCAATCACATAAATTACTGGCAATAATTCATTTACTTTATTTGTCACTGTCGTTACTATATCGGCTGTAACTAATGAGGTAATGCCCAGATGGATAGTTCGTTTACGCCCATTGAACAAATGCTGAAATTTCGCGCCAGCCGCTGCGAAGAGTTCCCTTTC
The DNA here is from genome assembly GCF_019930565.1 of Kluyvera sp. CRP. Lineage (NCBI taxonomy): Bacteria > Pseudomonadati > Pseudomonadota > Gammaproteobacteria > Enterobacterales > Enterobacteriaceae > Kluyvera > Kluyvera sp. CRP. The sequence goes on from NZ_CP082841.1 coordinate 5,101,498, forward strand.
CAGGAAATTCTCCTGACTCGCCTGTGCATGCACATGCAGGGTAAGCTGCTGGATAACCGCAATAAAATGCTGAAAGCTCAAGGGATTAACGAGACGTTGTTTATGGCGCTAATCACGCTGGAGTCTCAAGAAAATCACAGCATTCAGCCCTCCGAACTCAGCTGCGCGCTCGGGTCATCGCGTACCAACGCCACCCGCATCGCCGATGAACTGGAAAAACGCGGCTGGATTGAACGTCGTGAAAGCGACAATGACCGCCGCTGCCTGCATCTGCAGCTCACCGACAAAGGTCGCGAATTCCTGAACGAGGTTCTGCCTCCGCAGCATCACTGCCTGCATCAGCTCTGGTCGTCTCTCAGCGCGGCTGAGAAAGATCAGCTTGAGCATATCACCCGCAAACTTCTTACCCGTCTGGATCAGATGGAAGAGGATGGCTCAGTACTCGACGCCCTGCGCTGATACTACCGCGATCGCAAGGAAAACAAACAGGCCAGCAGATAACCCCTGCTGGCCTTTCTGGTAAACAGGTCGGCGTTGCCGATATCAATAATAAGAAATGTGGAGAATCACATGAGCGCAAATGCGGAGACTCAAACCCCGCAGCAACCCGCCAACAAGAAAGGCAAACGTAAACGCGCCCTCATCTTGTTGACCTTGCTCTTTGTTATTATTGCCGTGGCCTATGGGGCCTACTGGTTTTTGGTTCTGCGTCACTTCGAAGAAACCGATGACGCTTACGTGGCAGGGAACCAGGTACAAATCATGGCGCAGGTGTCCGGCAGCGTGACGAAAGTCTGGGCCGACAACACCGACTACATCCAGCAGGGTGACGTGCTGGTCACGCTTGACCAGACCGACGCTCAGCAGGCGTTTGAAAAAGCGCAGACCCAGCTGGCCTCCAGCGTGCGTCAGATGCGCCAGTTGATGATCAACAACAAGCAGCTGCAGGCGAATATCGATATTCGCAAAACCACGCTGGCTCAGGCGCAAACCGACCTCAACCGTCGTATTCCGCTGGGCAGCGCTAATCTGATTGGCCGTGAAGAGCTGCAGCACGCGAAAGATGCGGTGACCAGCGCTCAGGCGGCTCTCGATGTGGCGGTACAGCAGTACAACGCTAACCAGGCGATGATTCTGGGTACCAAACTGGAAGATCAGCCAACGGTTCGCCAGGCCGCAACCGACGTTCGTAACGCCTGGCTTGCCCTGCAACGTACCAAAATTGTCAGCCCGATGAGCGGCTATGTTTCCCGCCGTTCCGTCCAGCCGGGCGCGCAGATTAGCCCAACCACCCCGCTGATGGCCGTAGTACCGGCCAGCAACCTGTGGGTAGACGCGAACTTTAAAGAGACGCAGCTGGCGCACATGCGTATCGGCCAGCCGGTGACGGTCATCAGTGATATCTACGGCGACGACGTCAAGTACACCGGGAAAGTAGTCGGTCTCGATATGGGTACCGGCAGCGCCTTCTCGCTGCTGCCGGCACAGAACGCCACCGGTAACTGGATCAAAGTCGTGCAGCGTCTGCCGGTGCGTATTGAACTGGATGCCGATCAGCTGGCGAAACACCCGCTGCGTATCGGTCTCTCTACGTTGGTGAAGGTTGATACCTCCAACCGCGACGGTCAGATGCTGGCTAACCAGATTCGTACCAGCCCGGTTTACGAGAGCAATGCGCGTGAAATCAGCCTCGATCCGGTGAACAAGCTGATTAACGACATCGTCCAGGCCAACGCCAACTAATGCTGGGGTGCGCGTAATGCAACAGCAAAAACCGCTGGAAGGCGCGCAGCTGGTCATTATGACCATTGCGCTGTCGCTGGCCACCTTTATGCAGGTGCTGGACTCCACCATCGCGAACGTGGCTATCCCCACCATCGCCGGTAACCTTGGCTCATCGCTGAGCCAGGGGACGTGGGTTATCACCTCATTTGGGGTCGCGAACGCCATCTCCATTCCGATTACCGGCTGGCTGGCGAAGCGCGTCGGTGAGGTGAAGCTGTTCCTGTGGTCAACCGTCGCCTTTGTCATTGCGTCATGGGCGTGCGGGATGTCCAACAGCCTGAGCATGCTGATCTTCTTCCGCGTGATTCAGGGGATCGTTGCCGGGCCGTTGATCCCGCTGTCGCAGAGTCTGCTGCTCAGCAACTATCCCCCCGCCAAACGCTCAATCGCGCTGGCGCTGTGGTCGATGACGGTGATCGTGGCCCCGATCTGCGGGCCAATCCTCGGCGGCTACATCAGCGATAACTACCACTGGGGCTGGATCTTCTTTATCAACGTGCCGATTGGCGCGATAGTGGTGCTGTTAAGCCTCCAGACCCTGCGCGGGCGTGAGACCCGTACCGAGCAAAGGCGTATCGACGGTATTGGCCTGGCGCTGCTGGTGCTGGGGATTGGTAGCCTGCAGGTGATGCTCGACCAGGGGAAAGAGCTCGACTGGTTTAACTCCACGGAAATTATCGTGCTGACCATCGTGGCGGTGGTGTCGCTGAGCTTCCTGATAGTCTGGGAGTTAACCGACGATAACCCGATAGTCGATCTATCGTTGTTTAAGTCGCGAAACTTTACCATCGGCTGTCTGTGTATCAGCCTGGCCTATATGCTCTACTTCGGCGCGATTGTTTTGCTGCCGCAGCTATTGCAGGAGGTCTACGGTTATACCGCAACCTGGGCCGGTCTGGCTTCAGCGCCGGTGGGCGTCATTCCGGTGCTGCTGTCGCCGATTATCGGCCGCTTTGCCCATAAGCTGGATATGCGCCGTCTGGTGACCTTCAGCTTTATTATGTATGCCGTGTGCTTCTACTGGCGCGCCTACACCTTCGAACCGGGAATGGACTTCGGCGCCTCGGCGTGGCCGCAGTTTATTCAGGGCTTCGCCGTCGCGTGCTTCTTCATGCCGTTGACCACCATCACGCTTTCCGGGCTACCGCCTGAGCGTCTGGCGGCCGCATCGAGTCTGTCGAACTTTACCCGTACGCTGGCAGGCTCCATCGGGACGTCGATTACCACCACGCTGTGGACGAACCGTGAAGCGATGCACCACGCGCAGCTCACCGAGTCGGTGACGCCGTTCAACCCCAATGCCCAGCAGATGTACGATCAGCTGCAAGGCATGGGTATGACGCAGCAGCAGGCTTCCGGCTGGATAGCCCAGCAGATTACCAACCAGGGGCTGATTGTCTCAGCCAATGAAATCTTCTGGATTTCGGCGGGGATCTTCCTGGTGCTGCTGGGGCTGGTATGGTTCGCCAGACCGCCATTTGGCGCAGGCAGCGGGGGCGGAGGCGCTCACTAGTTAAAAAGCCAGCTCAAGCGAGCTGGCTTTTTTTTACCCAGAACTACTGAGCCGACGTATTCGCGAACGTACCGTTTTTCAGATCCGCAACCACGTTATTCATACGACCTTCGTTTAAGCCGTAGAACTTAATGGCAAACGCCGTGAGAATATAAAAAACCGCCGGAACAATCGTAAATAACAGCATGACGCCCTGCGCCGCTGAAGCAGACTGCACCGCCACGCCGGATTCGTAATGGAAATAAGCCAATACCCAACCTAAAATGGCGCCACCGACGGCAACCCCCAGCTTAATAATGAATATATTGGCCGCAACATTCATACCGGTAATGCGACGCTGCGTTTTCCATTCGCCGTAATTATTTGTATCGGTGATCATCGACCACTGCAATGCACCGTTTCCGCCCTGAATAATAGAAATAATAATGTGAATGACAAATATCGCTATCCATGCCTGCGGAGGAACGAAGAAACAAATAACGCCAAATGCGGCGGTGAGCAGGTTAATCCAGAATGACAGCTTCACCTTGCAAAAACGGGTACCAAACGGTTTTGCCAGCACGGACCCCGCCATGGAAGCAAACATCCCGCCAAGCATAAACAGAGAAATAATATCAGCGCCTTTATTCAGCACCGTATTGATGTAATACACCACCGCACCGCCACGCAGCACCACGGCAACCAGCATCATGAAGTTATAGACGGAGAGAATCAGCCACTGATCATTTTTGAAGAGAATTTTAACGTCGCGCGCAATATTGAGATTCTCTTCTTTGATCGGCTGAACGCGTTCTTTGGTGGTGAAGAAACAGGTGATAAACATCAGGCAGCCAATCACCCCAAACAGAGCCATAGAAACCTGGATGCCAGTCGCCCGATCGCCCGGATAGAGGAAATCGGCCAGCGGAAGAATAAGCGCGGTGCCCAGCGCGCCGCCAATCGGCGTAATAGCAAAGCGCCAGGACTGCAAAGACAGGCTTTCGCGCGGGTCGGAGGTGAGCGCCGCGCCCAGCGAGCAGTAAGGGATGTTAATCGCGGTGTACATCAGCGTCATAAAGATATACGCCGCGACCGCGTAAACCACTTTGCCAGTATCCGAGAAAGACGGGATGGAATAGACCAGCACGCAACTGACGGCAAACGGCACACAAATCGCCAGCAGCCATGGACGGAAACGCCCCCAGCGCGTAGAAGTCGCATCGGCGATGGCCCCCATAATCGGATCGGTTATCGCATCCAGCAGCCGGACCAGCAGGAACATAGTGCCCATTACCGCAGGCGGCAGGCCGTAAATATCGGTGTAAAAATAGGCCAGAATAGCCACTGACGAGTCAAAAACAATATGACTGGCGGCATCCCCAAGGCTATAGCCAATCTTCTCCCGAATAGAAATTCTATCCCCTGTAGACATATACACTCCCGTTTTAATTTTTGGTCATGAAACCGGTTTCTTTGGAGGTATTTTTGACAGTTACGGGGCGGGATTCCATTATGTTTTTCGACTATTCGATTACGTTTTTCATTTTATGTGATCGACAAACGGATTAATGCCGGCATTCAAAATCATTTTGTTTAACAGCTCACAAAATAAAAACAGAAATGTTTATTTAAGATATGTATTACTTTCGCTCATTCAAATAACAAATCATTACAACCCGCGAAAGAAAATAAAAAACCCCGAGGCTAGCCCCAGGGTTTTATTTATCGCCACATCCACGTATCAACTAGATGTGCAGTTCCTGCAGTTTCTCTTTCGGCAGCGCCAGTTCATCATTGCTGTTGATGCGCACATCACGTTCAATAATATGGCGCGCAATCTCCTGCGCTTCACTCAGAGAATGCATCTCGTAGGTGCCACACTGGTACACGTTCAGTTCCGGGATCTGGTTTTGATCCTGCACTTTCAGCACGTCGGCCATCGCCGCTTTCCAGGCATCCGCTACGCGCTGCTCGTCCGGTGTACCAATCAGGCTCATGTAGAAGCCGGTACGGCAGCCCATCGGGGAAATGTCGATAATCTCAACGCCATTACCGTTCAGATGATCGCGCATGAAGCCCGCAAACAGGTGCTCAAGAGTGTGGATCCCTCTTTCCGGCATCACTTCTTTGTTCGGTACGCAAAAACGCAGGTCAAAAACCGTGATCGCGTCGCCGTGCGGGGTGTTCATTTTCTTCGCCACGCGAACGGCTGGGGCTTCCATACGGGTATGATCGACTGTGAAGCTATCTAACAACGGCATTTCGTAACCTCCGATATCACCTTCTTGCTCCCGGGCGCTGCATTTTTTTCATTAAGATAAAAACATTTAACTTATTGAATAAACTATGTTTTATGCAACCCACCACGTTCTGCTTCAGGATAATGTGATTTTTTTAAAAATAAACTGAACTCTTTGTTCCCATGCCAGTCTTACTATATGAAAGACGCGCATTTGTTATCATCATCCCTGATTCAGAGATGTATATTTTGGCCACAGTGATGTGGCCTTTTTCTTTTGTATCAGGCGTGTCTCGCCAGCAGCGCTTCAAACGATTCGTTATCCGCCTCTTCAATCTGACGCTGACGCGCTCTGGAAGCATCCCGCTCCTTCGCAAAATCCTCTTCGCTGAGAATCTCCAGCGGCTCTTCACGCAGCATTGTCCGATACTGTTCCGCCAGGGCCTTGCCGGTTCCGCCAATCCCCTGATCAAGCATAGAACGCAGAATGCGTGCGGAGAAGGTTAACTCCGGATTATCGAAGCTGGCCACCAGTTCATCGCAAACTGTCTGGTAGGCGGTATCGCCATTCATGCTATCCATCGTCTGCGCCACACGTTTCAGATCGTGGAACAAATCTTTGCCCACTTTGGTCAGCGGGAACTGCGCGGTTTCGCAGCCAATGCCCAGCGTCAGCCCCGGCTTACGCCCTTCCAGAATCACGCGGTTCCAGTTGGTACGGGTACACAGCAGCTCATCGCTGCTCATCTCCGGCGCATCGGCCAATACGCACCAGACCATAAACAGATCGAGGAAGCGAATCTGTTGCTCATCGACGCCAATTGGCGAGAACGGGTTGATGTCCAGCGAGCGCACTTCGATATATTCAATACCGCCACGCAGCAGCGCATCGGACGGCGTTTCGCCGTCGCGGGTCACACGTTTAGGGCGAATCGGCGCATATAGCTCGTTTTCAATCTGAAGAATGTTGCTATTGATCTGCAGATACTTGCCATCTTTCTCCAGGCCAATGCGGGCATACTCTTCCGACGGCGTTTTAATCGCGCGCTTCAATCCTGCCACATACTCGTGCAATTCGTTAAACGTAATTCCGAGATTGCTTTGCGATTTATTGGTATAACCCAGATCGCTCAGACGCAGCGAGGTGGCGTACGGCAGGTAGTACATGCCGCATTCGGTTTTCTCAAACGGCAGCGTCGTCGGTTTGCCCTGCAGGAAGGAAGAACAGATCGCCGGCGAAGCGCCGAACAGATACGGAATCACCCAGCCAAAGCGATAATAGTTACGAATCAGGCGGAAATAACCGGCTGAAATCGCTTCTTTATCCTCTGTACCACACTTCGCCTGCCAGAAAGCCATCGGCAAAGAGAAGTTGTAGTGAACGCCGGAGATGGTCTGCATCAGCGCGCCGTAGCGGTTTTTCAGCCCTTCACGGTACAGCGTTTTCAAGCGGCCAATGTTCGACGTGCCGTATTGCGCCAGCTCAATATCCTGACCCGGCGCGATGTAGCATGGCATGCTCAGCGGCCACATACGCTCGTCGCCGAGCTGACGCGCTGTGTGACGGTGCACATCGCGCAGAAACGTCAGCATATGGTTGATGTCGCCGTCGACCGGAGTAATAAACTCCAGCAGCGCTTCGGCGAAATCGGTAGTGATCCATTTATGGGTCAGCGTGGCGCCCAGCGCCTCCGGATGACCGGTTGTTGCCAGAGAACCATCTGCATTAACGCGTAGGGTTTCGCGCTCAAGACCGCGCTGGATCCCTTCAAGAGCCTGAGGGTGTTTTTCCAGCCAGGACAGCGCCTGTGATACGTCCGGGATCAAATTGACCTCCCGCCTGTCGAATTCATTTTATTAAGCATAATTGTCATCGTGGAGATGAGGACTCTTCCACAAGCCATCCAATTAGTGCCACCACGTCATGCCTTGCAGCGTCAGCGCCGCGACTGCGATATAGCGCAGCGCTTTACCCAGGCATAAAAAAAAGAGTACCGGTCCCCAGGAAATGCGCATCCAGCCTGCGAGCAGGCACAGCAAATCACCGATAACGGGCATCCAGCTCAGCAGAAGCGTGGCCGCGCCATAGCGCCGCAACCAGCCCACCGCTTTTTCCTGCCAACGCGATGTTTTGCGTAATGGAAAAAAACGACCAAGAATAACGTTTGTAGCCCCGCCAAGGCTATTACCCATTGTTGCTATTACTACCAGAAGCCAGGGCTTACTTGCGCCCGCTAGCAGCAGGCCAATCAGCACGGCTTCGGAGTTGCCTGGCAGCAGCGTTGCGCTGAGAAAGCTGCTCGCAAACAGCGATCCCAACGCCAGAAGTTCATTCACAGCAGTCGAACGTCGACAGCATCCATTCCCGCAGCGGCGGCTGCCTGAAGGCCAAAATCGGCATCTTCAAACACCACGCAGCGTTCCGCCGCCACGCCCATACGCTCCGCGCACAGTAAGAAGGTATCCGGTGCGGGTTTATGCAGTTTAACGTGATCGGCGGCGACAACGGCCGCAAAATAGTGGCGCAGGCCCAGATGAGCGAGCAGCGCCTCGGCCACCGCGCTTTCGCTACCGGTGCCGACGGCCATCGGTCGACGACCATGCCATTCTTTCACGACGTCAATCAGCGGCAGCGGCGTAACCGAGTCCAGCAGCATTGATTTCACCGCATCGGTTTTTTCTCGCGCCAGAAGATGGGGATCCAGATCGGCCTGATGACTTTCAATGATCGCCTGCGCAATACGCCAGGTGGGCGAACCGTTAAGCGCCACCATCGCCTGTTCATCGAAACGCATACCGTAGCGACCCAAAACCGCACGCCACGCCTTACGGTGCGTCGGTTCCGTATCAAGGATGGTGCCATCCATATCAAAAATCAATCCAGCGTAGCGTTCGTACATCGTCTTCTCACCCATCGGATAATGTGACGTTACTTTATCGTAAATGGGGATGATTGTCGCTGTTAGCCGCAGAGACAACAAAGGCGCCTTTCAGCGCCTTATCATGATTCGCATGCCACGGATTATTTTATTTGCATATCGTTTTCAACGACGCGCACGCCCTGGACCTTACGGGTTACCTCGACGGCACGCTTAGCGTCAGCGGACGACGACACAAAGCCGCTCAACTGCACGCGGCCTTTAAAGGTCTGCACGTTAATCTCGCTGGACTTGATATCTTTGTCGCTAAACAGCGCCGTTTTCACTTTGGTGGTAATGACGGTATCGTCAATGTAGCCACCGGTGCTCTCCTTCGTTGACGAGCCAGCACAGCCGGACAGCGAGATAGCCATCAGAAGCGCAGCGCAAAACGCAGACGTTGCTTTGAACCATTTCATGGATTTCTCTCCTTGCAGTCATGTCACCAGAATAAGGGTGTATACAAGGATAAATTATAGAGGAAAGAATGAGTTGCCAATGGGAAAAGTGTGAAGAAGATTTTTTAGTTAAAAAGACTAATTCGAGGAAAATAAGAAAAGGTAGGCGACTTCGATGAGATGGTGCATCCGGGAGGATTCGAACCTCCGACCGCTCGGTTCGTAGCCGAGTACTCTATCCAGCTGAGCTACGGATGCATCGGAAAAGCTAAGTATCGTGCAAAACAAAGAATGGTGCATCCGGGAGGATTCGAACCTCCGACCGCTCGGTTCGTAGCCGAGTACTCTATCCAGCTGAGCTACGGATGCATCGGGAAACTTGCTTTACTGCCGATATTGATATCATGAGAGATGATATCAAGTAAGAGATGGTGCATCCGGGAGGATTCGAACCTCCGACCGCTCGGTTCGTAGCCGAGTACTCTATCCAGCTGAGCTACGGATGCATCGGGAAACTTACTTTACTGCAGATTTGATATCGCCGCTAAAGCGCTATCATTTTCTGTAACAACGCTAATGCGCTATTGCAGAGAAGATGGTGCATCCGGGAGGATTCGAACCTCCGACCGCTCGGTTCGTAGCCGAGTACTCTATCCAGCTGAGCTACGGATGCAAATGGCGGTGAGGCGGGGATTCGAACCCCGGATGCAGCTTTTGACCGCATACTCCCTTAGCAGGGGAGCGCCTTCAGCCTCTCGGCCACCTCACCAACAACACCTCTTGCGAGTGCTTCGAAGAACTTGTTTCTGCTCATCGTCGCTGTGTGGCGCACATATTACTTTCTGGGACTTATAAGTCAAACAATTTTCCGCAGATTTTTTTCGTTTGCACATTTCACAGACAATCAGGTGTTAAAAAAAGCAGAACGGATGTTTTATCAACAGATAAAACGCGATGAAGGCCGCAAAACGGTAACCAGGGAAAATGACATCAAAGAGATAAGCAGAAGAAAAAATGGTTAATACAGAGCATAAAACGAGAGAAGCGGTGGGATTTGCGTCTCACCCACTGGGTGAGACGCGAGAACTTAGTAATTGGACTGCTGGGATTTTTCAGCCTGGATACGCTGGTAGATCTCTTCACGGTGAACAGAGACTTCTTTCGGGGCATTTACGCCGATGCGCACCTGGTTACCCTTCACCCCTAAAACTGTCACAGTGACCTCATCTCCAATCATGAGGGTCTCACCAACTCGACGAGTCAGAATCAGCATTCTTTGCTCCTTGAAAGATTAAAAGAGTCGGGTCTCTCTGTATCCCGGCATTTTCCATCATATAACGCCAAAAGGTCAGCGATGACAAACACCTTCACGTGTAAGCAGTCACGGCATCACATTCTGTTAAATGTAAGTCTAGCCGATCTACATGACTTCAACCTGACTTTATCGTTATCAGTACCGCATATGCAAGACGCCGTAACAGATAACGTTAAGGCGTCTGCGTGCGTTTATTGTTATTACAGTTTAGCGCTTACCCAGCCTTTCACGCTGGCCAGTGCAGCAGGGAGTGCAGACGCGTCGGTACCGCCAGCTTGCGCCATATCCGGACGACCGCCCCCTTTGCCGCCCACCTGCTGAGCGACCATACCAATCAGCTCCCCTGCTTTCACACGGTCTGTTACATCCTTAGACACACCGGCAATCAGAGAAACCTTACCTTCCGCTACCGTCGCCAGCACGATAATCGCAGAACCCAACTGGTTCTTCAGATCGTCGACCATGGTACGCAGCATTTTCGGCTCAACGCCAGCGAGCTCGCTCACCAGCAGGTTAACGCCGTTAATCGTCTCAGCTTTGCTGGAAAGATTCGCGCTTTCCTGTGCTGCCGCCTGCTCTTTCAGCTGCTGAAGCTCTTTTTCCAACTGGCGGGTACGCTCGATAACGGTACGAACCTTCTCCGTCAGATTGTGGCTATCGCCTTTCAGCAGTTGGGCGATGTCGCTTAAGCGATCGCTTTCCGCATGCACAGAGGCAATGGCACCTTCACCGGTTACGGCTTCAATACGACGTACACCTGCCGCAGTACCCGATTCGGACACAATGCGGAACAGACCAATATCACCCGTACGGGAAGCGTGAGTACCACCGCACAGCTCGGTTGAGAAGTCGCCCATGCTCAGTACGCGCACGTGGTCGTCATATTTCTCACCAAACAGCGCCATCGCACCCTTCGCTTTCGCCGCTTCCAGATCCATGATGTTGGTTTCAACAGGCAGGTTGCGACGAATCTGGGCGTTGACCAGATCTTCAACAGCACGAATCTCTTCCGGCTTCATCGCTTCGAAGTGAGAGAAGTCGAAACGCAGCACTTTATCGTTAACCAGAGAGCCTTTCTGCGCAACGTGAGTGCCCAGAACCTGGCGCAGCGCCGCATGCATCAGGTGCGTTGCGGAGTGGTTCAGACGGATGCGAGCGCGACGCGCTTCATCGACATCAGCCTGCACGCCATCACCCACTTTCAGCGCGCCGGTTGCCAGCTTGCCGAGGTGGCCGATAGCCTGACCATATTTTTGAGTATCGCTGACCGCAAAGCTAAAGCCCGCGCCTTTCAGCTCACCTTTATCGCCAACCTGGCCGCCGGACTCCGCGTAGAACGGCGTCTGGTCCAGAACGACAACGGCTTCCTGGCCCGCAGCGATAGACTCTACCGCTTTACCATCAACAAACAGCGCAGTGACTTTACCGTTCAGTTCCAGATGGTCGTAGCCTTTAAATTCGGACGCACCGTCAACACGGATCATTGCGTTATAGTCCGCGCCAAAACCGCTGGACTCACGCGCGCGACGGCGCTGTTCTTCCATCGCCGCTTCGAAGCCCGCTTCGTCAACTTTGATGTTGCGCTCACGGCAAACGTCCGCCGTCAGGTCAACCGGGAAGCCGTAGGTGTCGTACAGACGGAAAGCGGTTTCGCCGTCCAGCGTATCGCCGGTCAGTTTTGCCAGCTCTTCATCGAGCAGCGCCAGACCGCGCTCCAGGGTACGAGCAAACTGCTCTTCTTCGGTTTTCAGAACCTGCTCAACCTGCGCCTGCTGACGTTTCAGCTCTTCGCCTGCGGCACCCATCACCTCTACCAGCGGGCCAACCAGCTTGTAGAAGAAGGTGTCTTTCGCGCCCAGCATATTGCCGTGGCGGATTGCGCGACGAATGATACGACGCAGCACGTAGCCGCGGCTTTCGTTAGACGGCATCACGCCGTCGGCGATCAGGAAAGCACAGGAACGAATATGGTCCGCGATAACGCGCAGCGATTTGTTGCTCAGATCGGTTGCGCCAGTCACTTTCGCGACGGCATCAATCAGCTTACGGAACAGATCGATTTCGTAGTTGGAGTTAACATGCTGCAGGACAGCGGTGATACGCTCCAGGCCCATACCGGTATCCACGGACGGCTTCGGCAGCGGTTCCATGGTGCCGTCAGCCTGACGGTTGAACTGCATGAAGACGATGTTCCAGATCTCAATGTAACGGTCGCCGTCTTCTTCCGGAGATCCCGGAGGGCCGCCCCAGATATGGTCGCCATGGTCGTAGAAGATTTCGGTGCACGGGCCGCAGGGACCGGTGTCACCCATCTGCCAGAAGTTATCGGATGCGTACGGCGCGCCTTTGTTGTCGCCGATACGGATAATGCGCTCGCGCGGGATACCGACTTCTTTTTCCCAGATTTCGTATGCTTCATCATCGGTTTCATACACGGTGACCCACAGACGCTCTTTCGGCAGGGCGAACCAGTTTTCACCGGTCAGCAGTTCCCATGCGTACTGGATAGCGTCGTGTTTGAAGTAGTCGCCGAAGCTGAAGTTACCCAGCATTTCGAAGAAGGTATGGTGACGCGCGGTGTAGCCGACGTTTTCCAGGTCGTTGTGTTTACCGCCCGCACGCACGCAACGCTGCGCGGTGGTCGCGCGAGAATAATTACGTTTGTCGAGACCGAGGAACACGTCCTTGAACTGGTTCATCCCGGCGTTGGTAAACAACAGAGTGGGGTCGTTATTCGGTACCAGGGAGCTGCTGGCAACTACCTGGTGGCCTTTACTATGGAAAAAGTCGAGAAACGCCTGACGGATCTCAGCGGTGCTCTTGCTCATAATTATCCTGAAATCAAGCTACACTTCATCCTTCAAACCGCCTCTGCGTTGGCTGCGCTCGTTCACCCCAGTCACCTACTGATGCACGCTCAGGGGGTTCACTCACTTGCCGCCTTGGTGCGGCTTGAATGATTTTGTGTATTTAAGGAATATTCGTCGTAGACGCTAATCGCGATAAAACGACCTGCGCCCGGACGGAAAAAGTGGGAATAAGATAAGTTTTCTTTAGTGGGAAGTAAAATCCCGAGTGGGGTCAATCAGCAAAATTTCGCCATATTTCCTGGATATCTTCCATCAGGTAGCCGCGGTAAAGCAAAAAACGTTGAATTTTGACCTTCTCAGCGAAGACGGTTGGCAGCGGTTCGCCATATTTTCGCTGGGCCTGTTCGCGCGCCTGCGCAGCCCAGTCGATTTCGCATTCACGCATCGCCTGTTCAATCACCTCACGGGCAATTCCCTTCTGGCCCAGCTCCTGACGAATGCGTGCGGGCCCATAACCTTTGCGGCTGCGCCCGGCCATAAACTGCTGCACGAAGCGGCTATCATCGAGATAGCGGTTTTCAAAGCACCATGCCACCACCTTTTCAACATCTTCGGGCGGCGCATCGATAGGCTCCGGACCATTTTTCCCCATCACCGGGGCGGTAAGCTTGCGCCGCAGCTCCTGTTCGCTGTGGTCGCGCATCGCCAGAATACGGATAGCGCGATCCAGCAGGCGAGCGTAGGCGGAACGGCGCGGTGAGTTTTCGGTCATCGTTATCCTGCCATCGTGATAAATGCAAAAGGGCTGCATAAGCAGCCCTTAGTGTCGATTCCGAGGTTATCAGAAGTCTTCGTTGGTTTCTTCAACGCTGTTGTTATCAACAACGAAGTCAGGTTTGTCGTCCTGGTTATTGAGCAGCAGTTCACGAACTTTCTTCTCAATTTCTTTTGCCGCCGCCGGGTTCTCTTTCAGCCAGGAGATAGCGTTCGCTTTACCCTGACCAATTTTGTCGCCGTTGTAGCTGTACCAGGCGCCCGCTTTCTCAATCAGCTTCTCTTTCACGCCCAGATCGACCAGCTCGCCAAAGAAGTTGATGCCTTCACCGTAGAGGATCTGGAATTCAGCCTGTTTGAACGGCGCCGCGATTTTGTTTTTCACGACCTTCACGCGGGTTTCGCTGCCGACGACATTATCGCCTTCTTTCACCGCGCCGATACGACGGATATCCAGACGAACGGAGGCGTAGAATTTCAGCGCGTTACCGCCGGTGGTGGTTTCCGGGTTACCGAACATCACGCCAATTTTCATACGGATCTGGTTGATGAAGATCAGCAGCGTATTGGACTGCTTCAGGTTACCCGCCAGCTTACGCATCGCCTGACTCATCATACGCGCCGCCAGGCCCATGTGAGAGTCGCCGATTTCACCTTCAATTTCCGCTTTCGGCGTCAGCGCCGCGACGGAGTCGACCACGATAACGTCTACCGCGCCAGAACGCGCCAGCGCGTCACAGATTTCCAGCGCCTGCTCACCGGTGTCCGGCTGGGAGCACAGCAGGTTGTCGATATCGACGCCCAGCTTACGCGCATACACTGGATCCAGCGCGTGTTCCGCATCGATGAACGCACAGGTTTTACCTTCGCGCTGCGCCGCGGCGATAACCTGCAGCGTCAGCGTCGTTTTACCGGAGGATTCTGGCCCGTAGATTTCGACAATACGGCCCATTGGCAGGCCGCCAGCGCCCAGCGCGATATCCAGGGACAGCGAACCGGTAGAAATGGTTTCCACATCCATGGTGCGATCTTCACCCAGACGCATGATGGAGCCTTTACCGAATTGCTTTTCGATCTGGCCCAGCGCTGCCGCCAACGCTTTCTGTTTGTTTTCGTCGATAGCCATTATTACTCCTGTCATACCGGGTGTTACCGGATAGTGAATTCTGTTCTGTTGAGGCAATTATACTGTATGGTCATACAGTATCAAGTATTTTGTAGAAATTGTTGCCAGAGGAGTTTTAGCGCGTAAGCAGTCGCCTGACGACGCACCGATTCACGGTCGCCAGAGAAGCATTCGCGCTGGGTCACGCCCTGCCCGTTCGCGCTAGCAACGCCAAACCAGACGGTACCGACCGGCTTTTCCGCACTGCCGCCGTCCGGCCCGGCGATGCCGCTGACCGAGACCGCGAAGTCGGCGCGCGCCGCGCGCAGTGCGCCAATCGCCATTTCGACAACGACCGGTTCGCTGACCGCGCCGTGCTGCTCCAGCGTCACTTCACGTACGCCGATCATCTGCGATTTCGCTTCATTGCTGTAGGTGACAAAACCGCGCTCAAACCACGCGGAGCTGCCCGCCACGTCGGTGATAGTTTTCGCAATCCAGCCGCCAGTGCAGGACTCTGCGGTGGTCATGGTCGCGCCGCGCGCCTTCAGCGCCAGGCCTACCTGCTCGCTTAGCAGCAGTAATTCTGAATCTGTCATTGTCGCTCCGCTTAAGCCCGATAAAGAGGCCATCAAAGATAGCACTTTCAACAGAGATGTGGGGACGGGATGACGATTTTACGAGGGGGCTTCAGAAAATGTATCGCCCCGGCTAAACCGGGGCAAAAAGAGTAAGACTCAGCGCATGCTATCCGCAATCAGCTTCACGTTATGACGCAGCATCTTCACGTAGCTGTCCGCCACGCCGCCGGGCGCAGACAACGCTTCGGGGTACAGTTCGCCGCCCGGCTGTGAACCGGTGGCAGTAGCAATCTGCTTCACCAACCGCGGGTCGAGCTGATTTTCCATAAACCAGGTGTGCACGCCGTCAGCTTTAATCTGCTTGATCAGCGCTGCCACCTGCGCCGCGCTAGCTTCGCTTTCCGACGACAGCCCCTGCGGAGCCAGGAAAGTTACACCGTAAGCGCGGGAGAAGTAGCCAAAAGCATCGTGGCTGGTCAGGACTTTACGCTTCGCTTGCGCAATACCGTCGAACTGACTTTTCGCCCAATGATGAATATCGTTTAACTGGGCGATATAGCGTTCACCGGAAGCCTTCAGCGCTGCGCTATCCTCCGGGTCGGCTTTTATCAGCCCGTTCATGATATTTTTCGCATACAGCGCACCGTTAGCTGCGCTGTTCCAGGCATGGGGATCGGTCACGGTTTTCCCGTCCTCATCCAGCGTATGCGTCTTCACGCCGGTAGAGGCCACCACCAGCTCGCCTTTGAAACCGGAAGCTTTAATCAGCCTGTCGATCCACCCTTCCAGCCCCAGCCCGTTAACCACCACCACGTCCGCCTTGCTGAGCAGCGCGCTGTCTTTCGGCGACGGCTCGAAGGTATGCGGGTCGCCGTCCGGGCCGACCAGCGTGTCGACATGCACGTGCTCACCGCCCACCTGCTGCACCATATCGCCCAGCACCGAGAAGCTGCTGACCACATTCAGCGTTTTCGCCATCGCCCCTTGCGCCGAGAGCCCCAATGCCAGCGCCAGAATCACCCCAATACGTTTCATGTTTTCCCCTATCTTGTGAGTTTTTGCCAGCTGACGGTCAGCCGGCTTCGCTTGCCAAAAAACACCGAGACCAAAAAGACGCCGCTGGCGGTCAACACGATCGAAGGACCGGCGGGTAAATTGGCGGCCCACGACAGGCTCAACCCCATCCACGCGCAGACGCTGCCCATCAACGCCGCCAGCAGTAAAATTCCCGGCAGGGTCCTCGCCCAGCAACGTGCCGCCACGGCAGGCAGCATCATGACCCCCACCGCCATCAGCGTACCGAGCACCTGAAAACCCGCCACCAGGTTAAGCACCAGTAAGGCCAGAAACAGGCCGTGCAGCAGAACCGGCAGCCAGCGCGCGTTGACCTGTAGCCAGGCGCTGTCGAAGGCTTCACTCACCAGCCCGCGATAAAACAACGCGATGCAGATGAGTGTCAGGCTGGCAACGCCCGCCACAAACAGCGCCGCGTCGTTATCAACGGCCAGAATGGAGCCAAACAGCAGATGCAGCAGATCGACGTTTGAGCCGCGCAGCGACACCAGCGTGACGCCCAGCGCCAGCGAGCCAAGATAGAATCCGGCGAAGCTGGCATCCTCCTTCAGCGGCGTGCGCCGGCTCACCCACCCCGCCACCAGCGCCACCGCAATCCCGGCGATAAAGCCGCCGACGGTCATTGCCAGCAGCGACATGCCGTTGACCAGATAACCCACCGCCACACCGGGGAGAATGGCGTGCGATAATGCGTCGCCCATTAAGCTCATACGCCGCAGCAACAGAAATACGCCGAGAATTGTGGTGCTCAGCGACAGCGCCAGGCACACCACCAGCGCGCGGCGCATAAAGCCAAACTCAATAAACGGTTGAAAAAAGGTATGCCAGATCATGCGTGCCTCACGGAGCGAAACGCGGGCAGCACCTCATGAGTTGGCCCCCAGCAGGCATTTTGCGGCGCCAACAGCAGCGTTTCCGGGAAATAGTCCGCGACCCGCTGGTTATCGTGCAACACCGCCAGCACGGTCTGCCCCTGCTGATGCATCTCCTGAATCACCCCCATCAGATCATGGGTCGTGTTCTCGTCAATGCCGGTAAAGGGTTCGTCGAGCATCACCAGCGGCGCGCGCTGAACCAGCACACGGGCGAACAACATGCGTTGAAACTGGCCGCCGGAGAGTGCTTCGATCGGCGTTTTCGCCATCTCAGTCAGCCCCACACGCGCTAGTGCGGCCTGGATGCGCCGCCGCACGTCGTTACGCAGGCCGCGCAGCAGCGAAATACGCGGCCACGCCCCCTGACTCACAACATCGAGCACCGTCAGCGGAAACTGCGACTCCAGCGCGTGACGCTGCGCCAGCCAGCCAATCGTCGGGCGCGTCGGCGACCAGCGCACCACGCCGCTCACTGGCGGAATAAATCCGGCCAACGTTTTTAGTAGGGTGGATTTACCGCAGCCGTTCAGACCGACGATGGCCGTCATGCTACCTTTGTGAATCACGCCGCTCAGCGCAGGCGTGATCGCCGCGCCTTCATATCCTGCGACCAGGTTGTCCAGTTCAATCATGGCAGCGTGACCGCCCACCAAACCGCCAGCCAAAGCGCGGCTAACAGCGCGCAGGCCAACAACAGACGCGTCGCGCTGGACGCCATAAAAACAGGAGTCAACATCTTTGCCTCATCGCATTATGTTATAACATAACAATACAAGATGAGATCTAAGATGTAAACGGCGAGAAATGATGCAAAATGTAACAAGCCCCTCCCCGGACGGAGAGGGGCAAGAAAGGAAAATTACTGACCGCGGGCCTGAGACACCGCCAGCCCCAGTTGCCAGACGGCCATCGCGTAGTGGGTGCTGTGGTTGTAACGGGTAATGGTGTAGAAGTTCGGCAGACCGTACCAGTACTGGTAACCGGTGCCAATATCCAGGCGCAGCAGGCTGGCCTGCTGATGGTTACCCAGCGGCTGCATCGGGGTTAAGCCCGCCGCCGCCAGCTGCGACACGCTGTACTTGGTCTTGAAGCCGTTTTCCAGCCCCGGTGCCTGCCCCATCGCCTGCACCGCTACCGTGTCGCCCGTCACCCAGCCATGCTGTTTGAAGTAGTTCGCCACGCTACCGATGGCATCTTCCGGATCCCACAGGTTGATGTGACCATCGCCGTTAAAGTCCACCGCGTACTGACGATAAGACGATGGCATGAACTGCCCATAGCCCATCGCGCCGGCGAACGAGCCTTTCAGATCCAACGGATCGTCTTTTTCATCACGCGCCATCAACAGGAAGGTTTCCAGTTCGCCGGAGAAGTATTCGGCGCGGCGCGGATAGTTGAAGGAGAGCGTTGCCAGCGCGTCAAGAATGCGGGTTTTCCCCATCACGCGGCCCCAGCGGGTTTCAACACCGATAATCCCCACGATGATTTCCGGCGGTACGCCGTAAACCTGCTGCGCGCGCTGTAGCGCCCCCTGATACTGGTTCCAGAAAGCCACGCCGTTCTGCACGTTATCCGGGGTAATAAATTGTTTGCGATAGCGCAGCCACGCGCCGTTCGGGCCGGTTGGCGGCAGGCCGGTCGGGGCCTGTCTGTCCATCAGGCGCAGCACGTAGTCCAGACGCTTGGCCTGGGAGAGAATTTCGTGCAGTTGCTGACGGTCAAATCCGTGCTTGCTCACCATCTTGTCGATGAACTGTTCTGCCGCCGGGTTATTGGCAAAATCACCGGTCGGGATCAACGCATTATGCTGGGGTTCAAGAAGAAAACCGCCGGAGGTGGTTGCCGGCGATTCAGCCGTTTTCGGCTTACTGCTACAGGCAGCGAGCAGGACACACAGGGGGAGTAAAGCCAGAACGCGACGCTTCAACATGGGACTTCCGTTTAACAATATCAGCAAGAGTTAAATATGGTAAAGCATCCGCCTCGCTGCAAGGAAGCGCCTTCTGGTCCGGCGGGAAAAAAAATCTCCGACTCCGAACAATCATGATGCAATCGATGATCTCAATGGGTGGAATGTTTTATCATCGCCGCGCAAAACTGGACCGTGTGACGCGCTAATTATCGGAGAAAGTCATGAGTGATTTTTTGTTAGACGCCGGGCGTAAGGCCCTGTTACTGGAATTACAGGAAGCCAGCCGCCTCCCCGACCGTCTTGACGAGACCTTTGTGCAGGCCGCAAAAGCCATTCTCGACTGCAAAGGCAAACTGATCGTATCCGGAATGGGTAAGTCCGGTCATATCGGCAAAAAGCTGGCCGCCACCTTTGCCAGTACCGGCACCCCCGCCTTCTTTGTCCACCCGGCAGAAGCGCTGCACGGCGACCTGGGCATGGTTGAAAGCCGCGACGTGATGCTGTTTATCTCTTATTCCGGCAGCGCCAAAGAGCTGGATTACCTCATCCCTCGTCTGCAGGAGAAATCGGTCGTGCTGCTGGCGATGACCGGCAAAGCGAATTCGCCGCTGGCGCTGGCAGCCGACGCGGTGCTGGATATCTCCGTTGAACGCGAAGCCTGCCCGATGCACCTGGCCCCCACCTCCAGCACCGTCAACACGCTGATGATGGGCGACGCGCTGGCCATCGCCGTAATGCAGGCGCGTGGCTTTAATGAGGAAGATTTTGCCCGTTCGCATCCGGCCGGGGCGCTCGGTGCGCGTCTGCTCAACCGCGTGCATCACCTGATGCGTAAAGAGGCCGATATTCCGCAGGTCAACGTGCACGCCAGCGTCATGGACGCCATGCTGGAACTGAGCCGCACCGGGATGGGGATGGTGGCGGTTTGTGACGATGTGCTGCAGGTGCATGGCGTGTTTACCGACGGCGACCTGCGCCGCTGGCTGGTGAGCGGCGGCTCGCTTGCCGACAGCGTCAACGAAGCAATGACCAAAGGCGGCGTGACGATTCACGACAAAGCGCGCGCCGTCGACGCCAAAGAGAAGCTGATGAAGCTGAAAATCAGCGCCGCGCCGGTGGTGGATGAAAATCATCGTCTGGTCGGCGCGATTAACCTGCAAAACTTCTACCAGGCCGGGATTCTCTAATCCTTGAGGCCCAGACGTTTCGCCAGCCGATGCAGGTTGGCGACGTCTGTTTCCAGCGCTCGCGCGCTCGCCGCCCAGTTGTGCTGGTTCGCATCCAGCGCCTGGCGAATCATCCGCCGCTGAAAATCTTCCGTCGCGTCGCGTAAATTATGCACCGCCGCCGCTACTGACCGCTCCTCTACTGCCGCCGCTGGCGCCCCTTCCTGAAAGGCAAAATGCTGCGCTTCCAGCACCACTTCTCCGCTGCTGCGGGTCGCCCGCGCCAGCACCACCGCGCGGTGAACCGCATGTTCCAGCTCACGCACATTGCCTGGCCAGCCGTAGCTTTGCAGGTGCGCGCGTGCGCCGCTGCTCAGCACCACGCGGGACAGGCCTAATCGCAGCCGACACTGCTCGCAAAAATAGCCCGCCAGTAGCACTACGTCATCACCCCGCTCGCGCAGCGGTGGCACCGAGAGCGGGAATACGCTCAGACGATGGAACAGGTCGGCGCGGAAGTTGCCCGCCAGCACCTCTTCGCGCAGGTCGCGGTTGGTCGCTGCCAGCACGCGTACGTCGACCCGCAGGCTGCGATCGTCGCCGACGCGCTGAATATCACCGTATTGCAGCACGCGCAGCAGCTTGGCCTGAAGCGCCAGCGACAGTTCGCCAATTTCATCTAAAAACAGCGTGCCGTTATCGGCCATCTCAAACTTGCCGCTGCGGTGACTAATGGCCCCGGTAAACGCCCCCTTCACGTGGCCGAACAGCTCGCTTTCGGCCACGCTTTCCGGCAGCGCGGCGCAGTTCAGGTAAACCAACGGGCTCACCGCGCGCGGCGAGCCTTCATGAATCGCCTTCGCCACCAGCTCTTTACCGGTGCCGGTTTCGCCGCTGATCAGCACGTTGAGATCGGAGGCCGCGACGATTTCAATCTCTTTTTTCAGCTGCATCATGCCCGGCGACAGGCCAATCATCTGCGTCTCTTTAACCTGCTCGAAGTCGCTTGCCGAGCCGGGCAGCATATTCTGGCTTTCAAGCTGTTCAATCAGCAGCGCGTTACTGAGCGCCCCTGCCGCCAGTGCGGCAATCAGCCTCAGCTCTTCATCGCTGAAGACGTCGAACTGATCCGGCGACATGCCGTCGAGAGTCAGCGCGCCAATCAGGTTCTGCCCGGCAAACAGCGGCAGGCCGATGCAGGCGTGCACTTTCAGGCTCTCCTGGCCGGGGATCAGGCCATCGTAGGGATCCGGCAAATCGCTGTCAGCAGGGAAGCGCACCACGTCGCCCGCGCGGGCGATAGCCTCCAGCCGCGGGTGCCCTTCCAGGGTAAAACGGCGGCCCAGTACATCTTTCGCCAGGCCGTCGATCGCCAGCGGAATAAACTGCCGCGCCTCGTAGCGCAGCAACGCCGAAGCATCGCACTCCAGCACCTGACGCAGCGTGGAAATCAGCCGCTGGAAGCGGTCCTGATGGCCGACGCCGCGCTGGAGTTCAATGGCGATGCCCGCCAGTACGTCAACAGAAAAGCTCATGGCAACCTCAAATAGTCATTTCGACAATGCATGATGTCATATTGACAATTTTATGCATAGTCATTTTGACTAACAAGAAAGGAGTAAAAACAAAATAAAACAATAAAATCAATCAATTAAAAAGTTGGCATGCAACCTGCAATAAGCAATACATCTTTTTTGAAAACGCTGAATTAATTGAGGTTGCTATGTCTATTCTGGTTAAAAATAACATTCATTGGGTTGGCCAACGTGACTGGGAAGTACGTGATTTCCACGGGACTGAATACAAAACCCTGCGCGGCAGCAGCTACAACAGCTACCTGATTCGCGAAGGCAAAAACGTCCTGATTGATACCGTTGACCATAAATTCAGTCGTGAATTCGTCCAGAACCTGCGCAGCGAAATCGACCTTGCCGATATCGACTACATCATCATTAACCACGCGGAAGAAGACCATGCCGGCGCGCTGACCGAACTGATGACTCAGATTCCCGATACGCCAATTTACTGCACTGCCAACGCCATTGACTCCATCACCGGCCACCACCATCACCCGGAGTGGAATTTCAACGTGGTGAAAACCGGCGATTCGCTGGACATCGGCAACGGCAAACAGCTGATCTTCGTGGAAACACCGATGCTGCACTGGCCTGACAGCATGATGACCTACATGACCGGCGACGCGGTGCTGTTCAGTAACGACGCCTTCGGTCAACACTACTGCGACGAACGCCTGTTCAACGACGAAGTCGACCAGACCGAACTGTTCGAACAGTGCCAGCGCTACTACGCTAACATTCTGACGCCGTTCAGCCGCCTGGTGACGCCGAAAATTACCGAAATCCTCGGCTTCAACCTGCCGGTTGACATGATTGCCACCTCTCACGGCGTGGTATGGCGCGACAACCCAACGCAGATCGTTGAGCTGTACCTGAAATGGGCCGCTGACTATCAGGAAGATCGCATCACTATCTTCTACGACACCATGTCCAACAACACCCGCATGATGGCGGACGCCATTGCCCAGGGTATCAACGAAGTTGACCCGAACGTGGCGGTGAAAATCTTTAACGTCGCCCGCAGTGATAAAAACGAAATCCTGACCAACGTCTTCCGTTCCAAAGGCGTGCTGGTCGGCACCTCGACCATGAACAATGTGATGATGCCGAAAATCGCCGGCCTGGTGGAAGAGATGACCGGCCTGCGCTTTCGCAACAAACGCGCCAGCGCCTTCGGCTCTCACGGCTGGAGCGGCGGCGCGGTTGACCGCCTGTCTACCCGCTTACAAGATGCCGGTTTCGAAATGTCCCTGAGCCTGAAAGCCAAATGGCGTCCGGATCTGGATGCACTGGAACTGTGCCGTCAGCATGGTCGTGAAATCGCCCGTCAGTGGGCGCTGGCGCCGCTGCCGGAAATGAACACCGCGTCAGCCACAGCGAAAGCAGCGTGCGCCTGTGCCGCGGCGGCAGCAGCCGACCTCGGCCCAAGCATGCAGTGCAGCGTATGCCAGTGGATCTACGACCCAGCGAAAGGCGAACCGAACCAGGACGTCCAGCCAGGAACCCCGTGGAGCGACGTTCCGGATAACTTCCTGTGCCCGGAATGCTCATTAGGCAAAGACGTGTTCGACGTACTGGCAACGGAGGCAAAATGAATCATGGCATTGTGATCGTTGGATCGGGCTTCGCGGCCCGCCAACTGGTGAAAAACATCCGTAAACAGGATGCGAGCGTCAAACTGACGCTCATCGCCGCCGACAGCATTGACGAATACAACAAACCAGACTTGAGCCACGTGGTGAGCCGGGGGCAAACCGCCGCTGACCTCACCCTGCAAACCGCCGGTGAGTTTGCCGAACAGTACAATCTGAACCTGTTCCCGCAAACCTGGGTCACCCACATCGACGCCGAGGCGCACGTAGTCAAAAGCCAGCATCATGAATGGCAGTACGACAAACTGGTCCTTGCCACCGGCGCGGCGGCAATCGTTCCGCCGGTGCCGGGCAAAGAGTTGATGTTAACCCTCAACAGCCAGCAGGAATTTGGCGCGGCACAAAGTACGCTGCGCGATGCCCAACGGGTGCTGATTATCGGCGGCGGGCTGATCGGCAGCGAGCTGGCGATGGACTTCTGTCGCGCTGGCAAAGCCGTCACCGTGGTCGACAATTCGGCCAGCGTACTGGCCTCACTGATGCCGCCGGAAGTCAGCAGTCGCCTCCAGCATCGCCTGACCGACATGGGTATCCATCTGTTGCTGAAAACGCAGCTCCAGTCGCTTGAACAGACCGCCACCGGCATTCGCGCCAGCTTTGACCGCGACCGCCACGTTGAGGTTGATGCGGTAGTGGCAGCCACCGGCCTGCGTCCGGAAACGGCGCTGGCGCGAATGGCTGGCCTTGAGATTAACCGCGGTGTGAAGGTCGATAGCACCCTGCGCACCAGCCACCCGGATATCTACGCGCTGGGCGACTGTGCGGAAATTAACGGTACGGTGATGCCGTTCCTGCAACCGATTCTGCTCAGCGCCATGTGCCTGGCGAAAAACATTCTCGGCCAGCCCGGCGAGCTGAAACTGCCCAATATGCTGGTGAAGGTGAAAACTCCGGATCTGCCGCTGCATCTGGCCGGAGAAACCCGCCGTCAGGATCTGAACTGGACCATTGAAACCCGCGCCGAGGGCATGCTGGCGCAGGGCTACGACGAAAGCCAGCAGTTACGGGCGTTCGTGGTCAGCGAGGAAAGAATGAAAGAAGCATTTAGTTTGTTGAAGTCGCTCGCCAGTTAAGAAGTCAGCGCTCTGTCCACTGTTTTACTTAACCCTCAAGCACATGGAAGTACTGAAGTCTGATTTTGCCCCGGTGCCCCGGGGCTTTTTTTGCTTTGCGGTTGAGGCTTCTCTGCGCTTAGCGCACCACCAGCGCGTCATAATTGCGCCAGCGGTAGTTCACCATCGACACCAGCCAGCACAGCGCAAACAGACCAATCACCACAAAGCCCGCGTTGCCGAGGTTGTCGCTCAGCATCGATACGCCGCTCCAGATACCGCCCGTCAGGTCAAATTTATCGATAATCAGCCCCAACGCTTCCAGGCCACCGATAAACAGCGCGACGACCACGGAAGCTCCGGTAATGGTCATGTTGTAATACAGTTTGCGCTGCGGCTTGTTGAAGGCCCAGCCGTAGGCGCCGACCATCAGGATGTTATCCAGCGTATCCACCAGCGCCATGCCGCTCGTGAACAGCGCCGGGAAGACCATAATCGACCACATCGACATGCCGCTGGAAGCGCTGGCGGCAGAGATGCCGAGCACACCGATTTCGGTTGCCGTATCAAAGCCAAGGCCGAACAGGAAGCCAACCAGATACATATGCCAGCTTTTGCCGATCAGGCGGAAAGTACGGCTGAACAGCGCATTCATCAACCCACCGGTCACCGGAACGTCAGCAGAAACCGACTCCCCTTTTTTCAGCGCCTGGAAGCTGCTCCATACGCCACGTAAGATAACCAGGTTTACCAGCGCCATCGCCAGCAGGAACACGGCAGAAACCGTGGTGCCGATAATGCTGCCGGTTTCGTGGAACCAGCTCATCTTATGCTGGAAGGCGGTCGCCGTGGCGGCAATCGCCACCGACGCCAGCACCACGATGGAAGAGTGGCCGAGCGAGAACCAGGCCCCCACACCAAACGGGCGCTTGCCCTGCTGCATCATTTTGCGGGTGACGTTATCAATCGCCGCGATATGGTCAGCGTCCACCGCATGGCGCAGACCGTAGCCCCACGCCAGCAGGCTGGCGGCCATCAGCGCGCCATTATGGCCAAATGACTGCCACGCCCAGCCCCAGGCCAGTAGGTTCGCTAACACCAGAACCAACACCAGCAGCGATGCCCGCGGCTGTTGACGAAGAACATTCCACAACATGAATAACTCCTTTAAAGCTGATGACGAGCTGCCGCAATCACGGCCTGCCCGTATGAAATCGCCCCATCACCCGCGGGTAAGCGCTTCGGAAAGAGCAAAGTGAAATCGTGTAAATAGTGCATTAACCGCGCGCGCAGCAGCGCGTTGTGCAGCACGCCGCCGCCAAACGCCAGCGTGGAAATTGCCGCTGGTTCAGCATGTTGACGCATTAAGGCCGCCACACCGCACGCCAGCGCATCATGAAACGCCCAGGCTTTTTGCGCAGGCGTCGCCTGCCAGCGCAGCCACGTTTGCCAAAAGGTGGCGAGGTCTAGCTGGCCTTCACGCACCGGCATCGTCACCGGATGAGCGACGCCCGGGCAGCTGGTCGCCAGCGCCTCCAGCCGACACGCCGCCTCGCCTTCATAGCTCAGCATCTGCGGCGCGCAGCCCAGCGCGCAGGCTACCGCATCAAACAAGCGGCCGCAGGAGGAGGCCTGTGGGCTGTTCAACCCTCGCGCGATCGCCTGCTTCAGCAACGGCCAGTTTTGTTGTTGCAGCGGTTGGGTTTCAGCGAAGGTCCGCCAGTCGGGAACGAACGCCAGGCAGTGGGCCAGCAGATTGCGCCACGGCTGCTTCGCCGCCAGGTCACCGCCCGGCAGCGCCACCGGCGGCAGGCCGCCCAGATGCTCGCATTCCCGGTAGGTCACGCGCAGGCACTCGCCGCCCCACAGCGCGTCGTTCTCGCCCATTCCGATACCGTCCAGCGCCATCGCAATAACCTCGCCCCCGTCGAGCGGCCAGTCGTGCTCGGCCAGACAGGCGGCGATATGCGCATGGTGGTGCAGCACGCGTTGCTGCGGCAATGCGCTCGCATCTGCCCAATGTGAGGAACGGTAGCCACGGTGCGCGTCGGCGACGACGGCCTGCGGCGTAAAATCGTATATCGCCTGCATTAATCCCAGCGCCTGCTGCCACTGGCTTTCAACACCGTCGTCGGTCAGATCGCCAAAATGCTGGCTGACGACCGCCTGATCACCACGGACCAGGCAGAAGGTGTTTTTCATATCAGCACCAAGACACAGCATGGGCGGCACGTGATGAAAGCCCGGCGGCAGCGGCAGCGCATCCGGCACAAAACCGCGTGAACGGCGCAGCATTTCTCCGCTCTGGCGCACCACCGAGTCGTCCATGCGCTGGACGATATCGCGGTTATGCAGCAAAAAACCGTCGGCGATGGCAGCGAGATCCGCCAGCGCCTGATCATTGCTGAGGGCGGGCGGTTTACCGCTAAGATTGCCTGAGGTCATCACCAGCGGGCGACCCAGCGCCTGCATCAGCAAATGCTGGAGCGGGTTGGCGGGCAGCATCACGCCTACCTCAGCCAGATCCGGCGCGATAAGGTCACAAAGCCCCGTCATACGCGCTTTATCCACCAGCACAATCGGCGCGGCGGGCGTGTTCAACAGCGATCTTGCGTCGATTGGCAGCCCGTCGCTATTCGGCAACATCACCGCCAGCGGTTTCGCCGGGCGATGCTTACGGGCACGCAGCCGTTCAACAGCCCTTTCGTTGCTGGCGTCGCAGGCCAGATGAAAACCGCCAATCCCTTTCACGGCGACGATGCCGCCAGCGTTCAGCAGCGCGACGGCGGCCTGAAGCGCATCCTCTTTCTGCGCGCATTGGCTACCGCTAAGCCACGTCAGCCACGGGCCGCATTCGCCGCAGGCCACCGGCTGGGCGTGAAAGCGTCGATCATACGGGTTGCGATACTCCGCCTCGCACTGGGGACAAAGTGGGAATGCCGCCATCACGGTGAAAGGCCGGTCATACGGCATAGCGTGAATAATGGTAAAACGTGGCCCACAGTGGGTGCAGTTGATAAACGGGTAGCGGTAGCGCCGCTCCTGCGGGTCGTTCATTTCCGCCAGACAGGCCGGGCAGGTCGCCGCATCGGGAACAATTTGCGTGCTCATCGCCCCACTTCCGCTCTGGCGGATAGTAAAGTCGGTTGGGATGGTCGGCCAGTCAAACGGCTTAACCTGGGTACTGTCGATGCGTGCAAGCGGCGGGCAGTACTGGTACAGCGCGGCGATGAAGTCCGCTTCATCGCCGTACAGGCGCAGCAGAACCCCGGCGCTGTCATTACAGACATCGCCCAGACAGCCGCGCTGCTGCGCCAGCTGCCAGACGAAGGGGCGGAAACCCACCCCCTGTACTTTTCCGCAGATGCGGATCTGCACGCCGTTTGCGTTCATCTGATTACCCGTTAATTGCCGCTTTCAGCCGCGTTTTCATCGACTGATAGCTGTCCAGCGCAAAGGTTTCCGCCCAGTTCTGATCCTCAATCGGCTCAACCTTGACCGCACAGTACTTGGTTTCCGGTGTTTTCGAGATAGGATCAAGATTATCCTGCGTGAGTTCGTTGCACGCACCGATCCACCACTGATAAGTCATATACACGCTGCCGCGGTTGATACGTTCGCTCACGCAGGCGCGGCTAATTACCTTGCCGCGACGCGAGGCAACCCACACCAGCTGCTTATCATGGATACCAAGCAGTCTGGCATCCTGCGGGTTCATCTGCACAAAGCCGGGTTCATCGGCGAGCGATTGCAGCGCCGCGCAGTTACCGGTCATCGAGCGACAGGAGTAGTGCCCCACTTCGCGCACGGTGCACAGCACCAGTGGGAAGTCGGCATCCGGGGTTTCCGCCGGCGCGCGCCACGGTGCGGCGAACAGATGGCCTTTGCCGTCCGGCGTAGCAAACTGATTACCTTCATACAGGTACGGTGTGCCGGGATGATCGAGCGTTGGGCAAGGCCACTGCACGTGGCCCATGTCACCCATTTTTTCGTAGGTCACGCCGTAGAACAGTGGGCACAGCTCGCGCATTTCGTCCCAGATTTGCTGGTTGTCGTCGTAGTGCATCGGATAGCCCATTTCGCTGGCGATCAGGCTGATAATCTCCCAGTCGCGCTTGACGTTGTACTTCGCGTCGATGGCTTTATCGAAGCGCTGGAAGCCTCGGTCAGCGCAGGTAAAGACGCCGCCGTGCTCGCCCCAGGAAGTGGCTGGCAGCAGCACGTCAGCCTGTTCGGCGGTTTTGGTCATGAAAATATCCTGCACCACCACGAAATCGAGAGCTTCGAAGCCTTTGCGTACCAGCCCTAAATCCGCCTCGGTTTGCAGCGGATCTTCGCCCATGATGTAGTAGGCTTTGATCTTGCCTTCCATCGCCAGATGCGGCACTTCGGTAATGCGCACGCCGACTTTGTCGTCCATCACGCTGGCATCAATCCCCCAGGCATTGGCGAATTTTTCACGCACCTGCGGGTCCGTCACGTCCTGATAGCCAGGGAACTGATTTGGCAGCACGCCCATGTCACACGCGCCTTGCACGTTATTCTGCCCACGCACCGGGCCAACGCCGACGGCTTCGCGCCCGAGGTTACCGGTCAGCAGCGCCAGGCTTGCCAGCCCTTTCACCACGTCAACGGCCTGGCCGAACTGGGTGACGCCCATGCCCCACATGATGGTCGCCGACGGCGCCGCCGCATAAGTGCGCATCGCCTGACGAACCTGTGCGGCAGGAATACCGGTCAGTTCTTCCACCGCTTCGGGCGCGTAGTCTTTAACGACTTCACGCATTTCATCCAGCCCGGTGGTATAGCGCGCAACATACTCTTTGTCGTACAGCTCTTCTTCCAGCAGCACATGGGCAAAGGCATTAACCAGCGCCATATTGCTACCGTTACGCATTTGTAGGTGCTGGTCGGCGATGCGCGCGGTTTCAATTTTGCGCGGGTCGCAGACGATAATTTTTGCCCCTTTATCTTTGGCTTTAATCACGCGTCGCGCCACGATCGGGTGCGAATCCGCGCAGTTGTAGCCAAAGACCAGCAGGCAACGGGAGTTTTCAATATCGCCGATGCTGTTGCTCATCGCGCCGTTACCCAGCACTTCCTGCAACCCGGCAACCGATGGGCCGTGGCACACGCGGGCGCAGCAATCGACGTTATTGGTGTGCAGCACGCCGCGGGCGAATTTCTGCATTACATAGTTGGTTTCATTACCGGTACCGCGCGATGACCCGGTAGTCATAATGGCGCGCGGCCCGTATTTGGCTTTGATCTCACTCAGCCGTTTCGCGGTGTAGCGAATGGCTTCATCCCAGCTCACGGGGGTGAATTTGCCCCCTTTTTCATAGCGGATCATCGGCTGCGTCAGACGCGGCGTCAGCAGTTGGGTATCGTTCAGAAAATCCCAACCGTAGTAGCCTTTCAGGCACAGCTCATTCTGGTTCGTTTGCCCGTCAGCCGCCTCGGCGCGAATAATTTTACCGTGGTCGACGACCAGCTTCAGTTTGCAACCAGCACCGCAATAAGGGCATACACTCGTGATTTTTTTCATCAGTAACAGACCTGTTAAAAGAGAAATAGGGATGATTAAAGAGAGATAGACGCAGCGCTTTCCAGCGCGGCGCGACGGCGTTTTTCCGCGCTAAGCTGTTCCAGCTTGTTGCGGTCTACGCAGAACAATGCGTGGGTCGGGCACGCTTCCATACAGGCAGGGCCTTCTTCACGGTGGAAGCAAAGGTCGCACTTGTTGGCTTCCGCTTTTTCCGCACGCACCTTCAGACCCGCGCCGCTGTCGCGCACAACCGGACGCACCACCACTTCCATGGCGCCGTACGGGCAGGCCACCACGCAGGTTTTGCAGCCAATGCAGCGCTCCTGCATCACGTGGATAAACCCTTTGTCGCGAACAATCGCGCCGTTCGGGCAGACGTTGGCGCACGGCG
The DNA here is from genome assembly GCF_019930565.1 of Kluyvera sp. CRP. NCBI lineage: Bacteria > Pseudomonadati > Pseudomonadota > Gammaproteobacteria > Enterobacterales > Enterobacteriaceae > Kluyvera > Kluyvera sp. CRP. The sequence continues at coordinate 5,132,162 of NZ_CP082841.1, forward strand.
CGTCTTCGCACTGGCGGCAGGCGGTGGCCGTAGAGACATCTACGCCCTTAATAACGTGAATACGCGGCAGGAAAGACTGTGGCGTCAGCGCGGCGCAGTCCTGATCCTGCTGGTGAGAAACCACGCAGGCGACTTCGCACGTACGGCAGCCAATACATTTACTCGCATCAGCGATGATGAAACGGTTCATCAACTTCTCCAGCTATGACAGTGATTGCGCGGGAGAATGCATTATTCGAGCCAACTTTTACTTAGTTGATTTGTAAAGGTATTTACTGAGGTGACTTTGAGAATGGGCTGTCATCGTCACTAATGACGATGACAGCTGACGACGTTAGCGATGCGGCCCTGCCACGATGGACTCGCGCTCGATTAATTCGCCGGGGAAGGTTTGTTGATATTTAAAATCGCCGCCGTCGAGCATAAAAATAAGACGGTGAATCGTCTCTTTAATCATTTCCGTAACCGGAATACGCACGCTCGAGAGGGACGGAATCATATACGGCGCTAACGCAATATCGTCAAAGCCAATCACCGATACCTGCTGCGGCACCGCTATTCCGTGAGCATGAAGCCGCTTGATTGCCCCCACCGCCATATCATCGTTACTGGCCACCAGCGCGCTGAATGTCACCTGCCTTTCACGCAGAATATCGACACCTGCCGCGCCGGTGGCGGGCGTCCATTTTCCTTCCACAATCAGCTCATTACGTAGCGTAATGCCGTGTTTCGCCAGCGCATCCTTATAGCCGGAAAGACGCTCAACGCCGGTCGGGGAATCCAGCGAACCGGTAATAAAGGCAATATCGCGATGGCCGAGCGTAATTAATTTTTCCACCGCCTGTTGGCTGGAGGATTTTTGATCGCAATAAACGCAGTGGCTGCTATTTCGGCGCAGACGACGATTAATGACCATCACCGGCTGTTGCTGCTGCTGAATAATATCGTCAATTTCGTCGACGCTTAAAAAACGTGGATAAATAATAATGCCATCACAGCGCAAATCGAGCAGATACTGAATCGCCTCACGTTCCTCTTCGGCGCTGTGTTTACCGTCCGCGAGTACCAGACGACGCCCCTGATCTTCCGTCATGCTCGCCGCGTGATACAGCAGCTCGCTGAAGTACACACCGTGGTAGAGAGTGTTGGTCACCACCAGGCCGAGCGTCTGCGTTTTTTTAGTGGCCAGATTACGCGCCAGAAGATTCGGCCGGTAGCCGCTCTCTTCGATGGCCAAAAACACCCGGTCTTTCGTCTCCTGACTGACATAACCGTTGCCCGATAGCACCCGGGACACGGTGGCTTTCGATACGCCCGCCCGTCGTGCCACCTCTAGCATCGTCGTCATATTCATACCTTTGAGAAATTATCTGTCCGCAGTGTACTGCACCGCCTGGCGATTTTCAGCAATGGTGAAACGGGTGAATCTTTCATCAGGGTTATTTCCTGTGATCGGTTTCACGAATCAATCAAAAACAAAATTTAGATCTTGTAGCAACAAAATAAACACATGATGATTATGTGGAACCGGTTTCCTATACAACGTTTCATCTTTGAAGCATTCAGGCGATGAACGATAAGTACCCTACTGATAAAACAGGATTTTCCGATGGCTAAAAATTATGCGGCTCTGGCGCAATCTGTGATGAGCGCGCTTGGCGGCGTGGAGAATATCTCCGCCGTCACCCACTGCATGACCCGTCTACGCTTCGTACTGAAAGATGACACGTTGGTCGATAGCGCCACGCTTAAAGGCATCAGCGGTGTGATGGGCGTGGTACGCACCGACAGCCAGTGCCAGGTGATTATTGGCAACACCGTCTCGCAGGCCTTCCGTGAAGTGGTCAACTTGCTGCCGAACGACATGCAGCCAGCCGCTCCGGTCGGGAAACCGAAGCTGACCCTGCGTCGCATTGGCGCCGGGATCCTCGATGCGCTGATCGGCACCATGTCGCCGCTGATCCCGGCGATTATCGGCGGATCGATGGTTAAGCTGCTGGCGATGATCCTCGAAATGACCGGCGTGCTGCCAAAAGGCGCGCCGACGCTTACTATTCTGACCGTCATCGGCGACGGCGCATTCTTCTTCCTGCCGCTGATGGTCGCCGCCTCTGCGGCAGTGAAATTCAAAACTAACATGTCGCTGGCGATTGCTATCGCCGGGGTGCTGGTCCACCCGAGCTTTATTGAACTGATGGCGAAAGCCGCGCAGGGTGAGCACGTCGAGTTTGCCTGGATTCCTGTGACCGCGGTGAAATACACCTACACGGTGATCCCGGCGCTGGTGATGACCTGGTGCCTCTCGTACATTGAACGCTGGGTCGACAGGATCACCCCGGCGGTAACTAAAAACTTCCTCAAGCCGATGCTGATCGTGCTGATCGCCGCGCCGCTGGCGATCCTGCTGATTGGCCCGATTGGGATCTGGATCGGTAGCGCCATCTCCGCGCTGGTGTACACCATTCACGGCTATCTGGGCTGGCTGTCGGTCGCCATTATGGGGGCGCTGTGGCCGCTGCTGGTGATGACCGGGATGCACCGCGTCTTTACCCCAACCATCATTCAGACCATCGCCGAAACCGGCAAAGAAGGCATGGTGATGCCATCGGAAATCGGCGCCAACCTGTCGCTCGGCGGTTCGTCGCTGGCGGTCGCGTGGAAAACCAAAAACCCGGAACTACGCCAGACCGCGCTGGCCGCCGCCGCGTCCGCCATTCTGGCCGGCATTTCGGAACCGGCGCTGTACGGGGTCGCCGTACGCCTGAAGCGTCCGCTGATCGCCAGCCTGATTAGCGGCTTTATCTGTGGCGCGGTCGCAGGTATCGCCGGGCTGGCCAGCCACTCCATGGCCGCGCCGGGGCTGTTTACCAGCGTGCAGTTCTTCGACCCGGCTAACCCGATGACCATCGTCTGGGTGTTCGGCGTGATGGCGCTGGCGGTGGTGCTGTCGTTCGTACTGACGCTGATCCTCGGCTTTGAGGACATTCCGGTAGAAGACGCCGCCGCCGAAGCACGCAAACGTCAGGCAAGTGCGCCAGTCAACGCCGCAGCCGCACAGATTTCATAAATTTATTAGCGAGGTAACGCATGTCGACATTTCCGCAAGGATTCCTCTGGGGCGGCGCCATTGCCGCCAACCAGGCAGAAGGAGCGTATCTTGAAGGCGGTAAAGGGCTGACCACCGTGGATATGATCCCGCACGGCGTCAACCGTCTGCCGGTCAAACTGGGCCAGGAGAAGCGTTTCGCCCTGCGCGATGATGAGTTCTATCCCAGCCACCAGGCGATCGACTTCTATCATCGCTATAAAGAAGATATCGCGCTGATGGCGGAAATGGGCTTCGGCGTATTCCGCACCTCCATCGCCTGGAGCCGTCTGTACCCGAACGGCGATGAACTGACGCCGAATGAGGAAGGTATCGCCTTCTATCGCGATCTGTTCCGCGAATGTAAAAAGTACGGTATCGAACCGCTGGTGACGCTGTGCCACTTCGACGTGCCGATGCACCTGGTGACCGAGTACGGCTCGTGGCGTAACCGCAAGATGGTGGAGTTCTTTACCCGCTACGCCCGCACCTGCTTTGAAGCATTCGACGGGCTGGTGAAATACTGGCTGACCTTCAATGAAATCAACATCATGCTGCACAGCCCGTTCTCCGGGGCCGGGCTGGTGTTCGAAGAAGGCGAAAATCAGGATCAGGTGAAGTACCAGGCCGCGCACCACGAGCTGGTGGCCAGCGCGCTGGCCACCAAAATCGCCCATGAGATCAACCCGCAGAACCAGGTAGGCTGCATGCTGGCGGGCGGCAACTTCTATCCCTACTCCTGCAAGCCGGAAGACGTGTGGGCGGCGCTGGAGAAAGATCGCGAGAACCTGTTCTTTATCGATGTGCAGGCGCGCGGCCGCTACCCGGCCTACTCGGCTCGAGTGTTCCGCGAGAAAGGCGTGACCATCGCCAAAGAAGCTGGCGACGATGAAGCGCTCAAGCATACAGTCGATTTTGTGTCGTTCAGCTACTACGCCTCACGCTGCGCATCGGCGGACATGAATGCCAACAACACCAACGCCGCCAACATCGTGAAGTCGCTGAAGAACCCGTACATTGAGGCCAGCGAATGGGGCTGGGGTATCGACCCGCTCGGCCTGCGTATCACCATGAACATGATGTACGACCGCTACCAGAAGCCGCTGTTCCTGGTGGAGAACGGTCTTGGCGCGAAGGACGTCGTCAACGCCGATGGACAGATCGACGACGATTACCGCATCAGCTATTTACGCGAACATATCCGCGCGATGGGCGATGCCATCGAAGATGGCGTGCCGCTGATCGGTTACACCACGTGGGGTTGTATTGACCTGGTGGCGGCATCGACGGGAGAGATGAGCAAGCGCTACGGATTCGTATACGTCGACCGCGATGACTCGGGCAACGGGACGCTGGCGCGGACGCGTAAAAAATCGTTCTGGTGGTATAAGAAGGTGATTGCCAGCAACGGGGAAGATTTGGCGTAATGGCCCGGAGCGTTGACGCGAGCGGCCACTCCCCCGCAATTGTCTCTTATACACAGCTCCCCGGCGACAGTGATCAGTTAGGAGGGAGATGTATTTGGATTGATCACTTCGTTGCGCTCCTTTTCAGCTCTCGCCACATAAATTGTACGGGCGCAGGGAGCGCGCAAGGGGCGGCCAGTCGCCGCTTCGCGGTCCCCTCAGCCTACATCCCTGTGGGCTGCCCCGGCCTTCAGGGAACGCTTCGGCGATTTAGACGCCACCAACACCAGTGCGGTCTTTTAGTTAACAGCAAAAACCAGAGCCACTGAAACCGATGAGTCCCCGCTGGAAATCGGCGAACCGGAGAATGGAAGACAAGGTCAGGACGCCATGGATGGCGGACTGAGGCGAACCGAGACAGGACGTCGAGTTTCGCCGTGCCGTAGGCTGGAGTTCGTAGGTGAGCGTAGTGCGAAGCACCGATTTCCCCGCGGGGCCGCGGGGATTGTCAAGGGGGGCGCGGCCGCCCCCCTTGACCCGTTCACCGGTGATAGAACGTCATATTCCACCCAACGTAAAGTGAACGGAACCTTGCACCTTACTAACAGATATCAGGTCTTGTCTCTTGAATTTGTGTATAAGAGACAGCCCCACAAAGGATGACGGAACTACTCGAAACGCTACTCCACATCCAGCAGCCACTTCTGCGCGGGCGTCAAGCGGCTGGCGGTTTCCGGGGTGAGCCAACGGCGCTGATCCTGCTGCGCGGCGTCTGCCCGGTCGATGTACAGGCCGTGTAGCACGCGACGACGCGAACCTTCGCGGTTAGTCGTGCCGCCGTGCCAGGCATGGGCGTTGTAAATCATCACGCTACCCGCCGGGGCTGCAAAAATCACTTCATCCGGATGCGGCGCTTCCACATCGTCCAGCACCTCCTCCGGCAGCTCAGGACGCAGGTGCGTGGCGGGGATAATACGCGGTGCGCCGTTCGCGGCGGAGAGATCGTCAATTGCCCAGATCGTGTTCACCAGATGCACTTTCGGGAAGTCCGGACGCGGCTTTTTCCAGTCGGCGTGCAGCGGTTGGTGTCCGCCGTTGTAGAGCGCCTCACGGGCGTTGAGGCTGGAAACTTTAAACGCGCCCCCAAAAATATAGCGGCACGCTGACAGAATCAGCGGATGCGCCCACACTTTCTCCCACACCACGCCCTTGTTCACCAGATTGGCAACACGCGTCGCCGTCTCTTCCTGGTGATGTTCCACCGCCAGATTCTCACCTTCGCGTTCCACCAAACAATCAATTCGCTCGCGCATCGCGGCCAGCCAGTCGGCATCCGCTACGCCGTGAACGATCGTATAGCCCTGGGTATCCAGCTCATGTTTCATCGTGGCTGACAGTTCGCCGTTGGCGCCCAGTGCATCCAGCCAGAATGCCGCTTGCTTGTCCATATCGCCTCTCTTTTGTTAACCATTTCACAACATGTATGAAAAGTTACTGCAGGCGTGGCCGCCATTCTGTATGAGATAGCTACACAACGCTGGATTTTTGTGTACAGCAAAATAAAGTGTGATGAGATTCAAAATCCAGAATAACAACAGGACATGAGCATGTCAGAACCAACCCTCGTCCCCGTGCTGAAACAGCTGCTTACCCGGCAGAACGAGCTCGTGGTGCGTTTTCCGCAAATCTCCCAACCCGCGCCGGAGCTGGCGATGAGCGTATCATTTCCCCGCCTTGAGATTGTGCTGGAAGGCAAGCTGGCGGATGGCTGCCTGGAAGCACCGCTTGGGCCGCTACAGGCGCTGTATATTCCCGGCGGGCGCTGGAATGCCCCGCAGTGGCACGGCCCGACAACTTCGCTGAGCATTTTGTTCAGCAAACAAAAACTGGGCTTCAGCCTTCAGCGCTTCGACGGTAAAAAATTCGTTGAGATCCGCAAGCAGCACGTGGCGCGGCTCGGCCCGCGGGTGGGATCGTATCTACTGCTGGCGATGAATGAGCTGGCGATTCGCCCAGTGATGCCCACCACGCAGATAGTCCTCAGCGGCCTGCTCAGCCACTGTATCGATCAACTTACCCATCTGGCGGATACGGTCAGCAAAAGCAGAGAATTGTTTCTGGCGATTCAGGAATATATCGACGAACACGCCGCCGAGGCGCTCAGCCGTGAGACGGTGGCGAAGAAATTTCACATCACGCCAAACTACCTGTCGCACCTGTTTCAGAAGTCCAGCACCGTCGGCTTTAACGAATACCTCACCGCCGTGCGCCTGGAGTTGGCAAAGAAATTACTGCGCGGCTATGAGCTGAAAATTAAAGAGATTGCCCACCACTGTGGCTTTGAGGACAGCAACTACTTTTGCCGCATCTTCCGCAAGCATACTGCCCGCTCGCCGTCGGAGTATCGTCGTCACTGCCGCACCCTGTAAGGCTATTTTTTGCGCCGATATTTCTCCGGCAGCTCGGGAACCGGACGGCGGTCATCAATCAAATGGAGGATCGTGAGCAGCGGGTGACGCCAGAGCATCCGCGGTCCTGCCCAGCGCATAATCTGTTTCATCTCTTCACGCTTTGCGGGTTGGTAGCAGTGCACCGGGCACTGCTTGCAGGCCGGCTTTTGTTCGCCAAACACGCATTTATCCAGCCGCTTATCGGCATAATGGTTCAGTGCCTGGTAATGCTCAGCATCCTGCAACGCCTGCGGACAACGGCGCTGATAGAGCGCAATCATGCTGCTGATTGTCCGTTTTTCACGATCGATGCGTTTGCCTGCCATACCCGGTCCCTCACCAATAAAGATGCATTAATAATACACGTTTAATGGCGCGTTCGCAGCCGCTTTATCCTTCGTGCTTATCCACATGGCCCAGCGGTTTTTCCGGGAAGCAAACGTCGCGCACCCGACGCTTGAGCTCGGCGGCGTCCGGGAAGCCGTCGTCACGCTTACGCTCCCACACCAGTTCATCCCCGACGGTAATGGTAAAAATCCCGCCGGTACCCGGTATCAGCGTTACGCAGGCAATATCGGTACTGAAGGTGTGTAGCAGTTCCTGCGCCATCCAGCTGGCACGCAGCATCCAGTTGCATTGGGAACAGTAGGTGATGGTAACTGCCGCTTTCTCGGTCATCGCTATCTCGGGAGAGTCAAAAAACAAAATTGTAATCAAATTGTTGCATGCAAGCAGATTTATTTGCAAATATTATTGCAAATGATAATGCCTATCATTAACATTCGCATTGCATAAAATTGGAGGGCGTCAAAATGCTTAAGGAAAAGCAGATTCTGGAAGTTACGCGTGAGCCAATACTAATAACGATGAAGGCATGGCAACTATGTACAAATCCATTCAATCAGAGGCGTGGTGCAAGAAAAGCCTACTGGTGACCTCTTTGCTCGCAGCAATCTATCAGACTTCCGCGGGCGCGGCTGAAACACAGGACAAAACCGCCGTCGACAGCGCGGAACAGATGACCGTCACCGCCCCCGCACCGGTACTTAAACCGGGCAGTCAGCACGCGATAAGCGCGCAGGAGCTTCAGGACAAAGGGGCCAACGATTTTGGTTCCATTATGCGTTATGAACCGCTGATCGGTGCGACCGGTGCCAGCGGCGGATCCGGCAACGGCAAAAGCGGCTTCGACCGCGGCGGCTACACCGGCTACAACATTCGTGGCCTTGAGAGCAACCGCGTCGGCATCGATGTCGACGGCATTGCGCAGCCGAACGCCACCGGCCGCAGCTACGTCAGCCGCGCCGGGCTTAACACCTTCGGCATTGGCCGCGACTATATCGACCCGTACATGTACGGCAGCGTGGATATTCAATCTGGGGCGACCGACACCGAGACCGCCAATACCTCCATCGGCGGCAACGTCTCCTTCCAGCCGAAATCGGCGGACGACTATCTGCATCCGGGCAAAACCAGCGCTTTTAGCTACCGCAGCGATTACGACTCCGCGGACCGCAGCTGGCACAATGGTCTGACGGCAGCGGGCGGCGACGAAACGCTGCGCGGCATTTTTGTCTACAGCCGCCGCGATGGCCAGGAGACCACCACCAACAGTTCGAGCGTGGACGCGTTCCCGGCGAACTGGCACTCCGACGCGTTTATGGCCTCTGGGATCTGGCAACCTAACGATCAGCACAAACTGACCAGCACCCTCGACTACTACCATAAAACCAACCACACCCACTACGATGTGTGGAACGACAGCGGTAGCAAAACCATCGGCGACGCGCAGCAGACCAGCCAGACTCGCCGCTGGGGTCTGAGCCTCAAAGATGACTGGACGCCGATGAACGACTTCATCGACAGCGCATCGACCAGGGTTTACTACCAGCATACCGAAGCGCACGACCGGACCTATATGCCGGACAGCTTCACCAGCAAGATGCAAACGGTGTACTCCAACTATGACACCGACACCTGGGGTATGCAGACCGCGCTGGCCAAAACCCTCGGCCGCCATGACCTGAGCGCGGGCTTTAACGCCAGCACCACCAAAACCCAGCGTCCGTTCAGCCAGTCGCCTATCCCAAGCGTTTACAGCGAGATCATGCAGCCGGAAGCGGACAGCCGCGAGTACACGATCGGCGGCTTCCTGCAGGATCAGATCAACTTCGATCTCGACGGGCATAACTTTGCGGTGATCCCGGGCGTTCGCGTGGTGCATCAGTCTACGAAGCCGGAGAATCTTTCCAGCCTGACCACCAACAGCACGGTACTGACCGAATCCTCGGTGTCGACCCTGTACGGGAAAAACTCGGACACCCAGGCGCTGCCATCGCTGACCTTCCAGTACGACATTACGCCGCGCATGATGACCTACCTGCAGTACAAACGCGGCGCGGAGTTCCCGAACACCAGCCAGCTGTACGGCTCATGGAACCTCGGATCCAGCTACGCGGGCCGCGGTCAGTACGCGCTGATCGGCAATACCGATCTGAAAACCGAAACCAGCGACAACGTCGAGTGGGGTATGAAAGGCGAAGTGACCGAAGGGATCACCATGCGTACCGCGTTGTTCTACAACAGCTATAAAGACTTTATCGCCTATACCCGCTACACCCGTTCCAACAACCCAACCCAGTTCGCCAACGTACCGTCGAACATCTACACCATTTATCAGGCGGAAAACCGTGATAAAGCCTATATCTACGGCGGTGAGATCAGCGCGAAGTTCAACTTTGGCACCTGGTTTGAGCAGGTTGACGGCCTTAGCGCAACGCTGGCCTACGGCTACAGCGAAGGGAAGTCAAAATCCAGCTACTACGGCGACAAATACGTCGACCTCGATAGCGTTGCGCCGATGAAAGCGATCGTCGGCGTGGCGTGGGACGATCCGTCGAAAGTGTACGGTACCGCGCTGACCGCCACCTTCGTAAAAGGCAAACGCGCCACTGCCACCAACCGTGAGAGCTACACCAACACCGGCAGCGCGATTACCGATTCCACCAGCGAATACATGCGCGTACCGGGCTACGGCATGCTCGACTGGACGGCCTACTGGCGCGTCGCGAAGAACGTCCGTATCAACGGCGGCGTGTATAACCTGACCGACCGTAAATACTGGGACTACCTGAGCAGCCGCAACATTGAAACGTCCACCAATCAGGACGCCAACGATAAGTCGCTGGCGGTGATGCCGGGCCGTACCTGGCAGCTGGGCGTCAACGTCGATTTCTGATAACAACATCAACAAAACCTGCCTCCGGCCGCTGGCCGGGGTAATGATAAGGAAGAGAGTTATGCAAAACGCATCAACTGAACTGTGGCAGCGCTATCAGGACGTCAAAGCCAGAGGCACCGCCAAATACGCTCGCGATATCGCCGCCGTAATGGGGGTGAGCGAAGCGGAACTGACCGCAACACGCGTTGGCCACGACGCCGTGCGACTGCAGGATAATGCGCGCGCGATCCTCGCTTCGCTGGAAAAGGTCGGTGAAACCAAATGCATCTGCCGCAATGAGTACGCGGTGCATGAGCAGGTTGGCGCGTTCACCCACCAGCACCTCGACGGCCACGCGGGCCTGATACTCAACCCGCGCGCCCTCGACCTGCGCCTGTTCCTGAGCCAGTGGGCCAGCGCGTTTCACGTTAACGATGGAGGGCGCGAGAGCATTCAGTTCTTTGACCCGCACGGCGACGCGGTGCTGAAGGTCTATACCACTGACAACACGGACAGCGCGGCCTGGCAGGCGCTGATTACCGAACAGACCCAATCAACGCCAGCGCCGCTGGCGCTTCGTCCGGTGGAAAACGCGCGCTATGCCGACACGGCCGACGGCGTGGCGCTGGAAAAAGAGTGGCGCGCAATGACCGACGTCCACCAGTTCTTCGCGCTGCTGCGCAAATACAACCTCTCGCGCCAGCAGGCTTTCCGCCTGGTCAACGACGACCTGGCCTGTCGCATCAATACAGATGCCCTGCCGCGCCTGCTGCAGGCCCTGCAACAGGACGGCAATGAATTTATGATTTTCGTTGGCAACCGCGGCTGCGTGCAAATCTTCACCGGCGTGCTGGAGAAGCTGACGCCGATGCGCGGCTGGATCAACATTTTCAATAGCGCCTTCACCCTGCACCTGCGCGAAGAGACCATCGACGAAGTGTGGGTGACGCGTAAGCCGACCGTTGACGGTCACGTCACCAGCGTAGAGCTATTTGCCAAAGACGGCACCCAGATTGCCCAGCTGTACGGGCAGCGTAGCGAAGGCCATCCGGAGCAGCAACAATGGCGCACTCAGGTCGACAGCCTGACGGCGGAAGGCCAGACCGTATGAAACGGCTGCTGATTCTGCTGGCGGCGCTGCCGCTGTTGGCTAACGCCGCCGAGCGCATTATTACCCTCGGCGGCGACGTGACGGAAATCGTCTATGCGCTGGATGCCCAGTCGCAGCTGGTGGCGCGCGACAGCACCAGCACCTGGCCGGCGGCGTCACAATCGCTGCCGGACGTTGGCTACCTGCGCCAGCTCAATGCGGAAGGTATTCTCTCCCTGCGCCCGACGCTGGTGCTGGCCAGCAGCCAGGCGCAGCCGTCGCTGGCGCTGCAAAAGGTGGAAGGCAGCAAGGTGAAGGTGGTGAATGTGCCGGGCGGCTACGATGCGGCGGCGATGGACAACAAAGTCCAGGTGATTGCCGACGCGCTGGGCAAGCAGACACAGGGCGAGGCGCTGCGTAAAACGCTGCATGACGATATGGCGAAAATCCCGGCGCGCCCGCTGAACAAGCGCGTGCTGTTTATCCTCAGCCACGGCGGCTCCGGGGCGCTGGTGGCCGGACAGCAGACGGCGGCGGACGGCGCGATTAGGCTCGCCGGTTTGCAAAACGCGATGCAGGGCTTTGACCACTATCGCACCATGTCGCAGGAAGGGGTTATTGCCAGTGAGCCGGATCTGGTGGTGATCTCCGCCGACGGCCTGAAAGGCATGGGCGGTGAAGCCTCGCTGTGGAAGCTGCCAGGTCTGGCGCAAACGCCCGCCGGGCGCAATAAGCAGGTGTTGGTGATTGACGATATGGCGCTGCTCGGCTTTGGCCCGCGCACGCCGCAGGCGCTGATGGCGCTGCGTCAGAAAGCGGAGCAGACGCACTGATGAACGCGACCGCCTCACGCCCGCTGTGGCTGATGGTGCTGCTGCTCGTGGCCCTGACGCTGTTTGCCACCACGCTCGGCGCGATGCGCCTGCCGCTGGCGAGTATCTGGCCGTCGGGCGATGAGGTACTGCGCCATATCTGGCTCATTATCCGCTTACCGCGCGTGCTGCTGGCGCTGCTGGTGGGTAGCGCGCTGGCGCTCTCCGGCTGCGTAATGCAGGGGCTGTTCCGCAATCCGCTGGCCGACCCTGGGCTGCTCGGTATCAGCAGCGGCGCGGCGCTGGCAGTAGCATTCTGGCTGGTACTGCCGATTTCCGTACCGGTGCTGGTGGCGCTGTACGCGCCGATGCTGGCGGCGTTTATCGGCAGCCTGGCGGTGATGGCGGTAATTTTTGTGCTCAGTAAGGCTGGGGACGGTTCGCTCTCGCGCCTGCTGCTGGTCGGTATTGCGATTAACGCCCTGTGTGGCGCGCTGGTGGGGATGCTGTCGTGGATCAGCAACGATGCGCAGCTACGCCAGCTGTCGCTGTGGGGGATGGGCAGCCTGGGGCAGGCGGAGTGGCCGACGCTACTGGTCTCTGCCACGCTGATTATCCCATCATCGCTGGTGATGTGGTGGATGGCCGCGCGTCTCAATCTGCTTCAACTGGGCGATGAAGAGGCACACTATCTCGGCGTGAACGTCCGGGTGCTGCAGCGCGTGCTATTGCTGTGTAGCGCGGTGCTGGTGGCGGCATCGGTGGCGATAAGTGGGGTGATCGGCTTTATCGGTCTGGTCGTCCCGCATCTGATGCGCATGTGGCTCGGGCCGGATCACCGCGGGCTGATCCCCGGCTCGCTGCTCGCGGGTGCCATTCTGCTGTTGATTGCCGACACGCTCGCCCGCACGATTGCCGCGCCGGCCGAAATGCCCGTCGGGCTGCTGACCAGCCTGCTCGGCGCGCCGTGGTTCCTGTGGCTTATTTTCCGTCAGGAGAGATCTCCCCATGGATAAACACTATTCTGCCCGCGCGCTGTCGCTGCGTCTGGGCAAACGTCAGGTGATTGATGACATATCGCTGGAGCTGCGGCGCGGCGAAGTCACCGCGCTGATTGGCCCCAACGGCGCGGGAAAATCGACCCTGCTGCGGCTGCTTACCGGCTTTCTCAACGCCGACAGCGGCGAGCAGAACATTGAAGGCAAACCGCTTGCCGAGTGGTCCGCCTCCGCCCTCTCCCGACGCCGGGCGGTGATGCTGCAACGCACGCAGCTGAACGCCAGTTGGCCGGTGGAAACGGTGATCGCCATGGGGCGCGCGCCGTGGGGAGCGGAAGTGGACCCGACGCTTATCCAGCGGGTGATGGCCGAAACCGGCTGTACCCATCTGGCGGGCCGTCTCTATCCGTCGCTCTCCGGCGGCGAACAGCAGCGCGTGCAGCTGGCGCGCAGTCTGGCGCAACTGTGGCGCGACGATGGTCCGCAGGGCTGGCTGTTTCTTGACGAACCGACCTCGGCGCTGGACCTGTTCTATCAACAGCACCTGCTGCGACTGCTGAAGAAGCTGACCCACCGCGGCGAGCTGCACGTGTGCATTGTGCTGCACGATCTCAACCTCGCCGCCCTGTGGGCCGACACTATTCTGTTGTTGCATCAGGGCAAGCTGGTCGCCCAGGGCACGCCACAGGAGGTGATTCAGCAGTCAGTGATTCACCGCTGGTACGGTGCCGATATCAGCATGAACCAACACCCTGACGCGGCGGTACCGCAGGTCTATCTGGCCCCCTAGCGATGGGGCCTTGCGACAGGATGATTGCGTAGGTGATTATTCTGTCATTTATTAAGCTCAGGAAACATAACCCTGCTTTAGCGCGTAGATATAATCAATCGTGACCAGATTCACAATTGAATGCACAGTTAATAGACAAAAAAATAAATTATCATAATGTATGGGCGTGTCTGATGGAGAACATACATTATGAACATCCTGAATAGAACGTATAAAATTTCGAAGTGGTTTAATATTGACAACGTCATCGTCAATCACCGTCCTTAACTCCTCGAACGACTCCACGCCTGTATCATTGTAAATAGTGGTGTAACCGCTATTTCTGATATCCAATAAAAATCTATGCCTTTCTGTTTTATTACAGCGACGCTGCACGCCTTTTTAACGAGCCGTGTAGATTGATGCCGTAATATACCGAGAGCAGAGATGGTATTCGTATTGCGCCAAAAAGTGGTTTTTCATATTTCATGAATAACCAGCGGGGAGCCGCGCGCTAAAAATAAAGATTTAAGGATGACACCATGAATAACTTTAAACATCTGCCAGAACCGTTCCGTATTCGCGTCATTGAGCCTGTAAAACGCACCACCCGCGAACACCGCGAAAACGCCATTATTCAGGCCGGGATGAACCCCTTCCTGCTCGACAGCGAAGACGTGTTTATTGACCTGCTCACCGACAGCGGCACCGGCGCGGTCACGCAAAATATGCAGGCGGCGATGCTGCGTGGCGATGAAGCCTATAGCGGCAGCCGTAGCTACTATGCGCTGTGCAATGCTGTAAAAGATATTTTTGGCTATCAGCACACTATTCCGACGCACCAGGGGCGCGGCGCCGAGCAAATTTATATTCCGGTGCTGATCAAAAAACGCGAGCAGGAAAAAGGCCTCGACCGCAGCAAAATGGTGGCGTTCTCCAACTATTTCTTCGACACCACCCAGGGTCATAGCCAGATTAACGGCTGTACCGTGCGCAACGTTTATATTAAAGAGGCGTTCGACACCACCGCGCGTAACGACTTTAAAGGTGATTTCGACCTGCAGGGTTTAGAGCACGGCATTGAAACCGTTGGTCCGAATAACGTGCCGTATATTGTCGCAACCATTACCTGTAACTCGGCGGGCGGCCAACCGGTTTCGCTGGCGAACCTGAAGGCGATGTACGCCATTGCGAAGAAATACGATATTCCGGTGGTGATGGATTCGGCGCGCTTTGCGGAAAACGCTTACTTTATTCAGCAACGCGAACCGGGCTATCAGGACTGGAGTATCGAAGAAATTACCCGCGAAACCTATAAGTACGCGGATATGCTCGCGATGTCGGCGAAAAAAGATGCCATGGTGCCCATGGGCGGCCTGCTGTGCATCAAGGACGACAGCTTCTTCGACGTGTACACCGAATGCCGTACCCTCTGCGTCGTGCAGGAAGGCTTCCCAACCTATGGCGGGCTGGAAGGCGGCGCGATGGAGCGTCTGGCCGTGGGCCTGTACGACGGGATGAATCAGGACTGGTTAGCCTACCGCATCACCCAGATTCAGTATCTGGTCGACGGGCTGGAAGCCATTGGAGTGACCTGTCAGCAGGCTGGCGGACACGCAGCGTTTGTCGATGCCGGTAAGCTGCTGCCGCATATTCCGGCTGACCAGTTCCCGGCTCAGGCGCTGGCCTGCGAGCTGTATAAAGTCGCGGGGATCCGTGCGGTAGAGATTGGTTCATTCCTGCTGGGCCGCGACCCGAAAACTGGCAAGCAGCTGCCGTGTCCGGCAGAGTTGCTGCGCTTAACCATTCCGCGCGCGACCTACACCCAAACGCATATGGACTTTATTATTGAGGCCTTCGAACATGTCAAAGAGAATGCCCACAATATTAAAGGATTAACCTTTACCTACGAGCCTAAAGTGCTGCGCCACTTTACCGCCAAACTGACTGAAGTGTAATTAACCTAAGCGCCAGTGGTTATATCCCGGATATAGCCACTGGCTTATTCATGCCTGGCATTACGATATTCCTGACAACAACAACGCATTCGCCGTTATCAATAAGGGAAAGCCATGGAAGAAGATTCAAATACAAAACATTCCTCATTCTGGGGAATTATGGTGATTGCCGGCACCGTGATCGGTGGCGGGATGTTTGCTTTACCGGTTGACCTTGCCGGTGCCTGGTTTTTTTGGGGCGCGTTTATTCTTATTATCGCCTGGTTTTCCATGCTGCACTCCGGGCTATTATTACTGGAAGCCAATCTGAACTATCCGGTGGGTTCCAGTTTTAATACCATTACCAAAGATTTAATTGGCGCGAAGTGGAATATAATAAGCGGAATCACCGTCGCATTCGTACTGTATATTCTCACCTATGCCTATATTTCGGCAAACGGCGCCATTATCAGCGAAACTATCGCGATCAATTCCGGAACGCACGTTAATCCGCGAATCGTCGGTATCGGCAGCGCGGTGTTTGTCGCGTGTATTCTGTGGGTCAGTTCGCTGGCTGCCAGCCGTATTACCTCTTTATTTCTTGGTATCAAGATCATCGCCTTTATCGTGGTATTTGGATCGTTTTTCTTCCAGGTTGACTACACGATCCTGCGCGATCTCGCCGCACCGGAAGCCAATAAAACCTACCTCCCCTATATTCTGATGGCCGTGCCGGTTTGCCTGGCCTCGTTCGGTTTCCATGGCAATATTCCCAGCCTGATTATCTGCTACGGCAAACGCAAAGATAAGTTGATTAAAAGCATCGTCTTTGGTTCGCTGCTGGCCCTGGTCATTTATCTGTTCTGGCTGTACTGCACGATGGGCAATATCCATCGCAGCAACTTTAAAGAGATCATCGCCTCAGGCGGCAACGTCGACTCGCTGGTGAAGTCATTTTTAGGTACCAATCAGCACGGCATTATTGAATTTTTCCTGCTGATCTTCTCCAACCTGGCGGTTGCGAGCTCTTTCTTTGGCGTGACGCTGGGGCTATTCGACTATCTGGCGGATTTGTTCAAAATGGATAATTCGCCGTCCGGGCGATTTAAGACGCTGCTACTCACCTTTTTACCGCCCGCTGCCCTGTACCTGATTTTCCCTAACGGGTTTATCTACGCCATCGGCGGCGCGGGGCTCTGCGCAACCATCTGGGCTGTCATCGTACCGGCATTCCTGGCGCTAAAATCGCGCGAGCGCTTCCCGGACAAAATGTTCACCGTCTGGGGCGGCAAAGCGATTCCCGCGGTGGTGATTCTGTTTGGCGTGATGGTCATTCTGTGCTGGTTCGGCAGCACCTTTAACCTGCTGCCAAGGTTCGGTTAACACCGCTCCGGCGGCAGGCTGAATTGCCCGGTTCAGCCTGCCGCCGAATCTCGAACATCCTGGTGGAACAACTCTCCCACTTTCGTCTTCACCGCTTTCCCTGAAATACCTATCTCCGTTATCATAGCCACCCACTGCGACAAAAACGAAAATGAAAAAGTTCGCTTTCCACTTTTAACCAGGGACCTGGATTACACCCCATGAGTAAAATCGACAATCTCGACGCTCACACCCCCATGATGCATTGGTGTGTTAATACTGATTATTAACGATTATTTTCCAACATAGAATAAAAACTACATTTTAACCTACGCTTTTGTAACTATCTGATTTTAAAAATATTGTTTGCTGTACTCATCCAGCGTTATACTCCCGTTGTTTTCCCATCCCTCTAATAACACAGGGCATCGCCATGAGCCGATACCATGTATCCAGCAGTGAAGGCCAGTATGAGAAAGACTCTGGCGAACAAGTTTTGGCTAATAAACTGGGTATCGCTGCTTCCGATGAGATGGATGAAGCGGAACTTGTCCTGTTAGAACAACTCTACCAGTCTGTTTTTGAAGAACAGTTCCCGGAAGGACAGCTCAGCGTAGCCATGCTAAAAAGCTGGCATCGCCGCTGGTTAGGTAACATCTACGAGTGGGCTGGACAAGAAAGAGCGGTCAATATCAGCAAAGGCGGCTTTATGTTTGCCCCTTCAGCACAATTACCAAAACTGCTGAGCGAATTCGACAACAAGTATCTGGCTCAATACACGCCGTGTAGCGGTATGGACGAAGAACAACTCATCACCGCCATCGCCATCACCCATATCGAGCTGATACTTATCCATCCATTCAGAGAGGGAAACGGACTCCTGTCGCGACTGCTAGCCGACGTGATGGCCGTTCAGGGAGGATACAAACCGCTGGATTATCAAAGCTGGGAGCGAAACAAAACCCAGTATATCTCGGCTATCCATGCAGGTGTATCAATGGACTACGAGCCGATGAAACACTGGGTCAGTGAGGCATTAAGAAGGGGTTAAACCGCAAGACGCAAATGAGCAAATTTTTTGCGCGTGGCTTCAAGTGAAGCTTCGATCTTCGCGGAGGACTGCCCTGTTTCAACAGCCGTAGACGTTGCTACCGAGCGAACGATGTCAGCACGAGACGGCTTAGCGTAGGCTGCCTGCGTTTTTTTGTTGTTGCTCATAATCACTCCTGAAAAACGGAATCTGGGCTGAAAACATCACTCAAACATTATACCAAAATTATCAGATTATGCCTCTAATAGATCTTGTATCCATGAGTGCGCAGCACTGCGTTGCCCACGCATGAGAAAATGCATATCACCACTAAATGGAGCGTCTCGGTCTATTGCTCGTCGTAAACGTTCAGCTACTCTTATGAAATCACTTCGTCTACTCTGATCATGGGTAGACAGCTCAAAAAGTCGTTTAGCTTCATCAAGATCAGCCATAAGTTGAACTGCAACAGTATGTCTATGCTTACAAGTAGGCTCATAGTTCAAATGGTAAACTTCTATAGAAACTTCTGCACGCTGTTTGGATATAGGATCTGTACTAGTTGCACAAGGCTGCCCATTTTCCTGATGACAACCCAGTAATTTCCAATCTGTAAGTTCACAAGGATCTAAGAGCATTGGATATTCTTGATCTGTGGGACCTTCGCTATATACACGTGAAGTTTCATCGATTAGAGGAAAACGATCTGCTTTTCCTCCTGCTGTATTAACACCTAAGCGCCTGCTATTACAGTAAGTACAAGCATAGCGAAAATTAAATCGATCGAAAGCTAACCATTTATAGCCATCATGTTGATTTATTGCATCACTAACACAATTTTTAGGACGAAAATGATCTACCGCATTATCAGAACGGGTTATGGGAGACTCACAGTACCAACACTTGTCGTGCAGTAATTCTGCTAATCCATCTTTTAATTCACGCCAAATATGGTCGTAATCATTAGGGGCTGCCCCAGAGGCAACCGCTTGTGTAGCTCTTTGAGCTCGCTGTAACCAACCTGTAGGCATAGATAATTTTAGCCGACTTACATATCTCAAGAGTTTTCTCCTTCATCCTTATTTGGATGTTTCGATAGGAGCTCTGCAATTAAGTGCTTAGCTAATTCCTCACGCTCTGCACGAGGCATTTCAACCACTTGCTTTGCTAATTCTTGAGGTAGTTCAGTATTAAATCGATCAACCAAAAGTGAATTTCTTAATCGTAGATAACGTGAATATTCATCATCTGGATGGAAAAATCTAAATCCAAGCCTGTCAAGCTTGGCATTAATTGAATCTAATTCGTGTTGCTCATCTAAAGTTAACGTTTCTTTGGCAGCAAAAGCTCTCTGCTCTTCGAGTAGAAGCTGGGTTGGCTGATCTAATGTAGAAGCGATACCAAACATGTCACTCGTTACGATCGCAGCATATCCCATTCCTCGAGGTGCTATTTCTGGATAGCATGCGACAATTTGACGGCGATCCTCTTGTTTTGACATACATAAAATCTGTACCTGTTCGCGCTCTAATTCGGCAATGGCAAGTGGATTATGCGTTGTCATTAGGATATGACTGGTTTCTGTTTGTTGAGCACCATCTATGATAAATTTCTTTAGATAAGAGATATAATCCACACTCCAACGAGGATTTAGATGTGTATCTGGCTCATCAAGCAAAAAAAGACTTTCTTCTTCGGCAGTGAAACGTAGCAAACCTAATACGGTGAGTAACTGTTGCTCTCCTTCACTTAACTCACGAAAAGTTACACTTCCATCATTTTTCTTTAAGCGTACACGAATACGAACTTCTTCAATTAACTCAGAAACATAAGTACTTTCTAAGTCACGGAAAAATTGTGCAGGGGACTGATTATCAACAAGACTTCGGAGAGCTTGTATATCCTTAATAAAAAGATATTGAAACTCAGTAGATTCCTTATTCCAAAGAGTAATTTGCTTGTCTCGTTTTACTTTAATCGGTGCCATAGCTATATTTTGCAGACGATCTAAAAAGGTTTGAACGACACCTTTTGAACCCCAAAATCTATCATCTCCGTCCGAGTTATTTTTTTTATTTCCTCTTCTTTTACTCCATCCTGGCTGCTTTAGAACAAAGAGGACTGATTCAATACCCTCATCTGGATCAATGCCCATGTCTTTTTCAAGTAATTCACGTACATCGTCTGATTGTTGGATCATAAAGGCTAGTAAGACAAACTGGCTATGTACTGGCATCGCATAGAATAGGCGTTTTAGCCCAGGGTCTACACCGTTACGCAGTTTACTATCATAACTTTCTAGATAAGGACGAAATACTTCATGCATTCGTGAGCTTTCGCCAGAGTAATAGCTGAATACATAATGAGGCAGATACTGTGTATCAGAGTTAAGGAACGCAGTCAGTTTTATCGGTTTTTCAGATAGTTTTGTATCATCAACGTCAAGATCTTGAGCGTCAAGGATATTATTATTTGATTCATTTTCTTTTAGGTTAGTAACGTAAATTAAAAATGCGTCTTTCTTACGGTCAGGGTCGGCATCAATGCGTATTCTTTGCTTGTCATTACCCGCTCCCATGCAGTAGGAAAGTTGAAAGGCAAATTCTGGAGTGCGTTTCTTAGCAATTAAGTCACGAAATATAATAGCTAAAGCCTCTAGAACATTAGACTTGCCTGTGCCATTCCAACCAATTACTACTGTCACCCAACGTCCTTGAGCAAAATCGATAGTAACATTCTTCAGATTTTTAAACTGATGCGATGGGCTATCTTTAAGACTTCCAATTGTTAGTTTGTCCAGACGCATATTTAGACTCCTACCAATTTCAAGCGGTCATAAAGCTTACGACCTTGCTCATCAGTCACGGGATCAATTTTCAAGCGACCAGCTTTGTCTAAATCACGCAATTCAGAGTATAGTTCTTCTATTCGCTCAGTCGGTGTTCCATCTGCCACTCCACACAGACGAAAAGCTTCTTGTGCAGCTATCCAATCTCCGGTTTCTTCAAGCACACTAATAAGTTTATTCGCCATATTAGTAGAACTCTCCTTTTTTTTCTTGACTATACGAGAACGCGGCTGTTTTTTTATTGTCTCTCGTTCAATTTTTATTTTTTTAAGTAAAGCTTCAGCGCTATTTTCACCACTGATTAAATCTGGGTGAATTGCTCGCCAATCAGTAGTAAGCTCACCACGAAAAGCTTTGGCTAAAATTGATTGAGTAAGGTTATTCACCCGTGCCAATGCGGAATTAGTTTTTTGCTCGATGGAATCGGAATAGGCGAAGAGTTCTTCAACACGATGGACAATTTCAGTTTGTTCATTGATTGAAGGCAAATACACTTCGTGGTCAACTATATCGCTTTTAGTTAAGCCAGGAATCAGCCCTTTTGCTTTTAAAACAACATCTTTTGCTGATGCCTGAATGGCAAAAAGAATATAGGTGTAGTTCATATTTTCATTAGGTACGAATGCATATACATCTCGCCCAATTGCAGCATAGCAACCTGGAAATGTAGTGCCAACTCCGGCACCTTTAACGGTCACAAATATTGACCTTTCTGGAGCCATTCGCTTCGGATGCTCAGTCCATTTGTGATGCAATATTTTTCTACCATCCCACTGTTCTGGGCCAGTTACATATGGCTCACCTTTACCTTCAGAATTAACTTCTGATTTGCTAGGTGATTGTCCCGCAATTACTTTCCCTGCAAATGCCAGAGGTTTAATCTCACCAAATACTTTAGCATTGGTGACTCGCCACTCCTCTGTTAACTTGCCGCTTACAGCCGCGGCTAGCACAGATTGGCGGAAAGCTTTTAGTATTTCGGGGATTCGTTTGAGACGAACTTTGGTAGCTTCTACCTGCGTCAGCATGATGTCGAGTTTATCGGCGATAGCTTTCTGTTCTGCAAGAGGAGGCAGCGGGAATGTATAAGCCTGCACATCCGAAGATTTTGCTGCTGGATATAAAGCACCTTGTACAGCGCCGCTAATAGAGTCAATAAAGTTTTTTGAGCGAGTTAATGAAAAAATATAACGGCTATCAACCAATAGCGGTTTAATAACTTCAAAGCCTGTCGACGATATCTGATTGTCTAGTTCACTGGGTACCAGTGCGACGGCATTGAGGTTAGGTCTTGTCAGAGATACAAGGACATCTCCTGTACTGATAACTTTTCTGGCTCGGCTTGGAGCATCTTTTCCAATTAGCCTTTGGGGAGATTCGATGCATTTCAAATCTCTATTGATGCTCCCGATATCAACATAAATAAATGCTTCTGCTCCTGAAGGCTTCCGTTGTTCGCCTTTTATGGAAATGTCGGAGATTTTGGAAGTACACCATCCTTGTGGTAAATGAACTTCGCTCATCAATTCGTTCCCTCCAATACTGCTAATAATCCATCCAGCTCACTCAAGGCGGCTTGCAATTCCTCTTTTGCTTCCATTGCTAATACACCAGGCTCTAGCAAATCAACCGCATCGACGCTGTCTTTATCTTTCAGCCATGAGATATCCAGTGAGTCACCTTTAGTACTAGCAATCCACTCACGGTTAAAGCAGCGCCAGCGAGAATGTGCGAGCTGTTCATCAATATCCTTATTTTCTTCTATGGCATCTTTATCTACTTCAATCTCTTGCGCGCCAAAGCTATATTCACCTTCTGTACGCTTGCTGGTTCCATCGGGGCTGTCGCCAAACACTCTCTCAAATGCACCAAGGTGTGGGTCTGTGCCAAAGTCTTCTGGTGCAAAGCCAATGTCAGAATTACCAAAGGGTGTGCGTTTACCAAAGCTGGGCATATTGGTACGTAGGTCGTATACCCAGACGTTTTTAGTACAGTTCTCCTGCTGAGATTTGTCTTTGGCGGAGCCTTTGGTAAAGAACAAGACATTAGTTTTAACGCTTTGAGCGTAAAAGATACCGGTGGGCAGGCGCAAAATTGTATGCAAATTGCACTTATTCATTAAGTCGCGGCGTACATCAGTACCGACACCGGATTCAAACAATACGTTATCTGGCAACACTACAGCAGCCCGACCGCCAGCTCTAAGCCCCAAATAAATATGCTGCAAAAAAGCGAGCTGCTTATTTGTATTGGGGAATGGAATATCGTTACGCAAAGGACGTTGCCCCCCAGCCTTATTGCCAAAGGGAGGGTTGGCTACAATTATATCGGCTTTGTCCAACTCGGTTACGTCATCAGTCAGAGCATCGCCATAAATAATGTTTGCGTCTAAATTATGTAAAAAAGTATTCATTAAGCAAATTCGACGAGTATTTTTCTCTATTTCCACTCCTTGATATTTAGGAGGATTAGACCTGTAAGTTTCTCGTGAATATTTATTCCGAATATAGCTGTCAGCAGAAATTAAGAAGCCGCCACTTCCAGTCGCTGGGTCTTGAATTAATTCGCCACACTCTGGCTGTATTAATCTCACTATAGTATTGACTAAAGAACGTGGAGTGAAATACTGCCCTGCTCCAGAACGAGTATCCTGAGCACTTTTATCAATTAAACCACTATAGAGGTCGCCAAATCCATCTTTTCCTACTTGGTGCCACTCTATTTTCGAAATACCATCTACAACAGCTTTTAAATTTTCAGAATGGGAGAAAACGGTTGTAGGGAATGCGTAAATCTCTCTTATGACTTCATTTTTAACATGCGCACCCAAGTGGGTGAGCATCTCTTGATAAAACCCTAATAATCCTGCTTCTGGATGGGATTCAAGATCAGCCCAGCGGTAGCCTTGAGGTATCAGCTTTTCTGAACCATTCTCTTGAGCAATCTTCAGAAAAAGCAAATAACTTAGTTCAGAAACATACTGATAATAGGTGATACCATCACCTCTTAGTATGTTGCAGAGACTCCAAATTTTTTGAACGATCGTTTCTTGCTTCATATTTTCAATTAACTCAGGACATAGTTGCGCTCACTTTAAATGAGACTACACTATAACATAATGAAAAGATACAATAATTTAACCGAGCAACAGCCCTGTCTATGAGCTCTCAGATTTAGATAATGTTTAACTTGCTTCAATGCTTTTTCTCAATCAAAAGATATGGATGGGACCAGTCAGTGACCTCTTCATATGAAACAAACCCATCGTGCTCCAGTCCGCAAACGCCCTTATGGCTGGCTACGTAATCGTAGACAGCCCGGCTTTCCAGACCCTGTAATATGTGCGACAACAGCTTTCGGCGCATCACATCTGACTTCCTGCGTTTACGCGCTGCCACATCTTTGTAGGTAATGTTGAAAGATTGCCCTACCGCGTTGGTAACGCATTTACCGTAACGATTGGTCAATGCTGTGCTTTCGTAATGATCCAGCAGTAAAGCCAGATCTCGCCTCAGGGGTTTCAGAAGGTGCTTCCAGCGTTTCAGTACTCGCTTTGCTTCTACCTTACCTAGCTCATGATTCAACAAGCGTCGGGTACTGGATTTAAGCGATAGCGTAACGAACCCGGCGTTGAATACGCTGGAAAACCTGAATTGTTTCACCAGTTCTTCAGCAATACGCAATACCCGGCAGATATATTGAGTTTCCAGCACCTCCAGCGACGTGGCCGAAATGCCAATACTCAACAGCTCATGTCGCAGTATCTCAAGCTGGCATCCCTTGATGTCATAGTTCACACCACGTGCCAGACACGCCCACTTCATTTTAGACGGTAGAGTCTGGAAGCCTGTGCCAACCTCAAAGGATCTCCCGCCAATGTACGCGGTTTTATAAGATTGTCTGTAAGAAACCGTTAACGGTGACTCCTTCACCAAATCCCCCCCTGTTTCAGCCAGTCTCGACAGGAAGTTGAAAATGAATATTTTGTTCTTCTTGGTGGGATACTCGTTATAGAAATCCAACAGTGCATCCAGATTGATTTCAAGCGGCTCAAGGTTGTTCCAGACACTCACAACCCGTTCCCTGAAAGCAGCGTTGGGGATATCGCGTTTAGACTGCTGATGTTTAGCATTCTGCCCACGGTCGATCGCAACTCCAATCAGATCATCAAATGAGTAGCTTTTACGCTTGGTGAAAATGTCAGTCAGATAATGGTAGCGATCCTGACGGCTAAGGTATGCCTCGCGGTCGTTGCCAAACAACTTACGCAGAACACGTTGAGAAACAGCATATTCCCGGCATGAGTGCTGAACATTGGAATAACCGGTTAGTTTAATGATTCCCGCGCTTGCCAATGCCTCGATTGCACGCTCATTGGTCGGCCCGCTTTTCTTAAATACTCCGGGAAATTTCTCTCTACCCAGCTCAAATGGTACTGGCACAGAATAAGACCATTTTTTATTCGCCTTAATCTTTGCTTTCTTCTTGTTCTTACGACTACAGGTAGCGACACAAATAACATGCTGAAGGAATACTGCTATATTACGATAAAAGGGACGCCGCAGACTTGGCACACCATTATAAGGAATACTGAAAATAATCCTCTTGAAATAATCCAGCGTTGAATCTGTCACAAGTATATTGTTGTGCGTAATATATGGTTTCATAATTCACCTGTATATATAAAGGCTAGGACACCATGCCCTGATCCCGTTTATTTACAACTGAATTACTCAAAATCATATGTGAACCCAACAAGGTTCAGATGCTGGATAATGATCATAATATTGGAGGC